>CAVXCM010000015.1:0-9530 GCA_963760275.1 uncultured Verrucomicrobiae bacterium | reverse complement strand
TTTCGGTCGCAGACGTGCCCGGCGGCCGTGTGACTCCCGTCCGGGCGGACGGTTTCCAAGGCGAATCAAAGTCCCTGTTCGTCTGGCTGCTTTATGCGTTCATCGGCGGTTTGATTCTCAACATCATGCCGTGCGTCCTGCCCGTGATCGCCCTTAAGATTCTCGGGTTTGTGAAGCAAAGCCGCGAACATCCGGGACAGGTCCGCAAGCTGGGCATCCTCTACACTTTCGGCGTGGTAGCCTCCTTTCTCGTCCTGGCCGGCATCGTCATTGGGGTCAAGGCCGCCGGGCAGAGAGCCGGCTGGGGAATGCAGTTCAGCAACCCGCAGTTCATCATCATCCTGACGGTGATCGTCACGATGGTGGCGCTGAATCTTTTTGGCGTGTTTGAGATCACGCTCACCGGCGGTGCGATGGGTGCGGCCAGCGAAGCGGCCTCGCGCCATGGGAGCGCCGGCGCGTTCATGAACGGCGTGCTGGCGACGGTGCTGGCCACGCCCTGCACCGCTCCGTTCCTCGGTGCCGCACTGGGATTCGCGTTCGTCCAGCCGTCCCACGTCATCCTCTTGTTCTTCGCGACCATCGCGCTCGGCCTGGCCCTGCCCTATCTGCTGCTGAGTTGGAATCCCGCGTGGCTCAAATTCCTGCCCAAGCCGGGGCCGTGGATGGAACGGTTTAAAGTGATCATGGGCTTCCCGATGCTCGCCACTGCAGTCTGGCTTTTCACTCTGACAGAAAGGTTTTACGGCGGGCGGATCTGGTGGCTGGGCGTGTTTCTCGTGATTGTCGCGCTTGCGACATGGATCTTTGGCGAGTTTGTGCAACGCGGCCAGGCACGCCGCACAACGGCGCTGGTCATCGTGCTGGCCCTGCTGGCCGGAAGTTTCGTCTATGCCGTCGAGAACAAGTTAAACTGGCGCGCGCCCGTCGCGGATGTCGCTGCGGATTCCGACACGGTCAGGAATGCGCCGGCCGGAATTCCCTGGCGACGCTGGACTCCGGAAAACGTGGTCCGGGCCCGCGCCGAGGGTCGCCCCGTCATCGTGGATTTCACGGCCGATTGGTGCATCACCTGTAACACCGTGGTGAAGCCGGCGCTGGAGAGCCCCGGCGTGCAGGCGAAGCTCAAAGAGATCAATGCCGTGGCCCTGGTGGCTGATTACACCTCATTCGCGCCGGCGATTAGCGCGGAATTGGAAAAATACGGGCGCGCCGGCGTGCCCATGGTCCTGGTGTTTCCGAAAGACGCCTCCCGCCCGGCCATTGTCGTGCCGGAGGCAATTCTGTGGAACACCGAGGCAAACTACATCCGCGAGGCGCTCGACGAGGCGGTCAAATGACCGCCCGTTTTCTAAAACCTGCCTACGCCCAACTCGCCACCCGTTCGTTCTGCCAGATCTCTTCCACTCGCTGGCGCGGGCGCACGACTTCCGATTTGTTGCCCTTCACCAAAACTTCCGCCGCCATGCCGCGCGAGTTGTAGTTCGAAGCCATCACGAAGCCATAGGCGCCCGCGCTGAGCAGCGCGAGGTGATCGCCCTCGCCGACCTTCGCGAGCGGACGGTCCTTCGCAAAGTAATCGCCGGACTCGCAAATCGGCCCCACGACATCGCTGGAAATCGTGGCCTTCCATTCTTCGCGACGGGCACGATCTCGTGATACGAATCGTAGAACGCCGGGCGAATCAGATCGTTCATCGCCGCATCCACGATCACGAAGTTCTTTTTGCCCGTGCGCTTCACGTATTCGACGCGCGTCACGAGGATGCCCGCGTTGCCGACCATGAAGCGGCCGGGCTCCAGCAGGATTTTCAGCCCGAGCGGCTGGAGCAACGGCACGAGCGTCTCCGCGTAAGTGCCGGGCGTCAGAATCTTCTTCGCCTCCTTGCTGTTGCCACCATTCGCGAAGCCGCTGGCCAGCGCCGGGTCGTAAACGATGCCCAGTCCGCCGCCGATGCTGAAGAACTCGAAGTCGTATTTCGCCGCCAGCTTCTGCACGAGCGGCAGGACTTTCTTCACCGCCAGTTCGAACGGCTTCACCTGCGTGAGCTGCGAGCCGATGTGCATCTGGATGCCGCGCAGCCGCAGATTCTTCAACTTGCTCGCGCGCGCATACACGCCTTCGACCTGCTCGAAGGCGATGCCGAACTTGTTCTCGTAAGTGCCGGTCGTGATTTTCGCGTGCGTGCCCGCGTCGACGTTCGGATTCACGCGCACGGCCACGGGCGCGATCTTCTTCAAGCGCGCGGCAACTCTGTTGATGCGCAGCAACTCCGGCTCGCTCTCGACGTTGAACGAGTAAATGCCCTTGCGCAGCGCGAACTCGATTTCCTCCTCCGTCTTGCCCACGCCGGCGAACACGCACTTCCTCGGATCGCCGCCCGCGGCGATCACGCGCCGGAATTCGCCTTCGCTCACCATGTCGAAGCCGCTGCCGAGATTGGCGAAGGTGCGCATGCACCGCGAGGTTCGAGTTCGCCTTCATGGCGTAGCAAATCAGGTGGTCGAGCGGCGCCGAGCGCGGAATCGAGCTTCTGAAAATGATCTTCGAGCGTGTGCTGCGAATAAACGTAGAGCGGCGTGCCGAATTTCTTCACGAGCGACTCGATGCTCACGCGCTCGCAGAACAGCTTGTTACCGACATACCGAAAATCATGCATGGAGCGGATTTATGCCGGAGCGCAAGTCCAAAGTCCAATTTCCAATGGGTCGGACGTCGCACGAAGGGGGGCGAGGAATGCGAAGGCAGCGAGGCTCACAGTCGTCTTCGCTCCTTTCGGGGACTTCGCGCGAGTTTCTCCTTTTACAAAACCATGACATCCGCGCTGTGCGCCCTCGCTACGGTTTGCTAACACATGCGCCAACGCCGCGTGAAACCAAAGACCCGCAAGCCACGTTTCTTCTGGCAAGGCGTGCTCATCCTTGCGCCGATGCTCGTGCTGGCCACACTCGGTGCGATCGCGCTCTTGCAGGACAAGCGAATGGCGGAGCACGAGGCACAACTGCGCGCCCAGGATGTGGCGGAAGAAGTTGCGGCAAACTGGTTTTCGAGTGGTCCGCCCATCCACCTGCGCAAGGGGACACTCTGCACGTGAACGCGAACGGTGAGTTGCTTGATCCCAAGCCGGTCCATTCAGCGGTGCCTGTTCACGATGTCGCAATGGATGAGCCTCAAAGGGACATTCTTCAGCGGGCGCGAGCTGCTGAGTTCGCTGGCACGAATCGGCAGGAGGCCATCGCCTTGTATCGCGAGTTCCTCGAGACAGCGCCACCGCCCACCGTTGCCCAGCAGGCGCGCTACTCGCTCGCGTTGCTGTATCAGGCTGACGGTTTCACGGAGAGGGCTGTGCCTCTTTTCCACGAGGTGCTGGACGATCCTGCGCCGGCCTTCGGTGATGCCGGCGGAGATTTGAAAACGCTGTCGATGCTCAAACTCGCGCTGCTGAATGGCTCAGGGTTTGATCACGTGTGCTCGAATGCGGTGGTGAATCCCTCGCCGCTAACCGCTCAGACGCTCCGCTTTATCTTCCAGCACGGCCCACGCGAGGCCAGCGAAGCAGCACAGTTGTGGTGGAGCGCCTGGCAGCGAGACGAAATGAGGCGACGGCTTTGGGATGCCATGAAACCGGAGTTTGCCACCTACCTCGCCAAAACGAATTCCGGTGAAGTGAAGCCGCTTCAAAGAAGTGGAGTCGCCGCGATCAACAGCGTTGCGAACGCCATGGCTGATCCGCGTCGGATTGAACCTCGTTCAGTACAGCCAGCGGATTACTTTTGGATCGAGAGCGTCAATACACCGGAGCTGCTCAAGGGATTAGATGGCACGGTTCGTCCCGGCCCTGCGACGCCCGGCGGCCGCGTGGATGATTCTCAATTGGTGCAGCCAAGCCCGTATCTCGACGGTCACCGTCTGCACTTCTGGTCCGCCGCCGCCCTGGCTCACTGGGCGGACAAACGCATCAGAAATCTGCGCGCGCCGCAATATTTTGGCGTGAGCGTAAGCATCGCCGGCTACAACGTGACTCGGCCCGAAGACTTGCCGGCGGTGGTTGCCTCCGGCGGCGGAAAGGGAGCCGGGAGAATTTGGATGGAAACGCGCCGCACGAACGCTCCATCCATCCTCGCGACGGCCTCGCGGTCCGAGGGGAACGCGCCAGCCTTGCTCGCGAAGGTGCATCTCATCGGGCCGGACCTGCTCTTCGAACAACAAAATGCGCGGCGCCTTTGGTTCCAGTTGGTCATCGCGGCGCGGCGCTCACTTCCATCATCGGTTTCATCTCCGCCTATCGCGCGTTCCGCAAACAACTCCGGCTCGCGGAGATGAAATCCAACTTCGTCTCCAGCGTGTCGCATGAGCTGCGCGCGCCCATCGCCTCGGTGCGGCTGATGGCGGAGGGACTGGAGCGCGGGAAAATTTCCGAGCCGGCGAAGCAGCAGCGAATACTTCCGCTTCATCACGCAGGAATGCCGGCGGCTCTCGTCGATGATCGAGAACGTGCTCGACTTCGCGCGCATCGAGCAGGGCCGCAAGCAATACGAGTTCGAGCCGACCGACGTGGGCGCGCTCGTGGAGCAGACGGTGAAGCTGATGGAGCCGTATGCGGCGGAGCGTGGCGTGAATTTGGTGAAAGCGTCGAGTCAGGCCGAAGATGGTACGGCCGTCGGTCCCCAGCGGCCGAGACGACGCGCCGGCAATCCTGGCGAGAGTGCCGGGGACGAGCCGTGCGTGGCGAATCTTGACGGCCCGGCCATGCAACAAGCGCTCGTGAACCTCATCGACAACGCCATCAAGCATTCGCCCAGCGGCAGCGAAGTCGTCGTGGCTCTTGCTCTCAACCCTCAACTCTCAACTCTCAACCTCTCCGTCTCCGACCGCGGCCCCGGCATTCCCGCCGCCGAGCACGAAAAGATTTTCGAGCGCTTCTACCGGCTCGGCTCGGAGCTGCGCCGCGAAACTCCCGGCGTCGGCATCGGTTTGAGCATCGTGAAACACATCGTCGAGGCGCACGGCGGACGCGTGCGGGTGGAGAGCGAAGTGGGCCAGGGCAGCCGCTTCACGATTGAACTGCCATTGAACCGCGGAGACGCCGAGGCGCAGAGGAGGAGAATGAATCAGCAACAACTCCTCTGCGCCTCCGCGTCTCCGCGGTGAAACACTCCGCCCGCATTCTCATCGTGGAAGACGAACTGCCCATGCGCACGGCGCTCGAAGATTGCCTCGCCGGCGAAGGCTTCCGCGTCATCACCGCCGCCGATGGCGAGCGCGGACTGGAGCGCGCGCTGAAGGAGAAGCCCGACCTCATCCTGCTCGACGTGATGATGCCGCGTCTCGATGGCTTCGCCGTCTGCGCGGAACTGCGCCGGCTCGGCCACGCCACGCCCGTGCTCATGCTCACCGCCAAAGGCCAGGTGCGCGACCGCGTGAACGGCCTCGACTGCGGGCGCGGATGATTACCTGGTGAAGCCGTTCAGCACGGATGAATTGCTGGCGCGCGTGCGGGCCTTGCTGCGCCGCGTGCAACGGCCCGGCTGGCGTTCATGCGCGAGCTGACGCTCGGGCGACGTGCAGCATCGATTTCATCCGCAGCAAAGCGCGACGCGGAAGCGGAAGCCGCTGCACTTCACCGCCAAGGAATTCGCCATGCTGCGGCTGCTGGCCGAGGCGCAGGGCGAGCCGGTGTCGCGCGAGAAGTTTCCTCGATGTGGTCTGGGGCTACGCGGCGTTTCCGACCACGCGCACGGTGGACATGCACATCGCCACGCTGCGCCGCAAGCTGGAGAAAAATCCCGACGAGCCGCGCTGGATCAAGACCGTGCATGGCGTGGGCTATCGGTTGGAGACGGAATGAGATGGCCGCGAGAGAACGCAAGGAACGCAGAGAGGCGATGCAGGTGGCTGAACTCCTTCGTGACGCGAGGCTGCGTAATTTCTTTGCGCTCTCTGTGTTCTCTCGCGGCCAATCGCAATTTACAAAAGCATGACGACGCGTGGCGTTTCGTTCTGGCAACGTTTTGGAGTGCGCCCGACTTGTCTGCGCTTTCTCCCGTCGGGACTTGTCGCGGCGGCGCTGGCGAAACGACGAGTCGTTCCGCGAAAGAGCGGTGACGAGTCACCGCACTCCAGGTTCTGAAGTATGAAAACGATCAACGGATGGATGTTCGGACTGCTGTTCACGGTGAGCGCGATGGCGGCGGATTCACTGACTGAAAAACTCCAGCGCGGGCTGTTCGAGGAGGAGGCCAATCGCAACCTGCCGGCGGCGATCAAGGAATACGAGGCGCTCGTGGCGGCGGCGGACGAGCAGCGCAAGCTCGTGGCCACCGCGCTGTTCCGCCTGGGCGAGAGCTACCGCAAGCTCGGCAAGACGAACGAAGCGCGCGCCTTCTACGAGCGCATCGTGCGCGACTTCTCGGAGTAGGAGCCGTTGGTGAAGCTCGCGCGCGGCATGCTCCCCGGCGCCGGAGCACTCGCGGACGCAGGGACGGCCGCCGCCCCCACGCTGACCTCCGCCGAGGCCGAGGAACTCGCGCGCGTGAAGGCGCTGGCGCAAAACAGCCGGACCTGTTGAACGCGCCTTACAAGGACGGCCTCACTCCGCTCCAATACGCCGCGCGTGAAGGTTCCCCAACGGTCGCCGAGTTCGTTCTCGCGCAAGGCGTGAATTTGAATGGGCCCGACCGCGGTGTGCCGCCGCTGGTGCTGGCGGCGGAACGCGGCCACCTCCGCATCGTGGAATTCCTGCTGAACCGCGGCGGATGTGAACGCGGCTGGGACAAACGGCCCGACGGCACTGATTGCCGCCGTGGAAAAGAACTTCAAAGCGGTTGCCGAACTGTTGCTGGCACGTGGCGCGGACGTGAATCGTGCGACACCGACCGGGAGCACGGCCTTGCACGCGGCGGTCAGCGCGGGAAGCAGCAATCTTGTTACGCTTTTGCTTTCAAGAAACGCGGACCCCAATGTCCTCACCACGCCATCAGGTTCCTACGGCGGCCAGCCACCGACGATTCAGCAGTCTCCGTTCGACTTCCTTTACGGAGCCGCGCCGCTGCACCTGGCGGCACGCCGCGGTTCCCCTGCGATTGCGGCGCTTCTCTTGAAGTCCGATGCACTGGTCAACGCCACGAACTGGGGCGGCGCGACTCCGCTTCACATCGCCGTCGCGGTGCCACAGACGAACGTCATGCACCTCCTTTTGGAGCAGGGCGCCAACCCGAACTTGCGCGAGCGCGTGGACGGCGTGACAACGCTGGCACTGGCGATTCCAAAAAGTGCTGCGCTGACTGAAGCGCTGCTGGCCGCCGGTGCGAAGGTGAACGAACCAGCGTACGACGTTTTCGGTTTCCTAGCGTATCCCCTACACTTGGCCGCGGGACAGCCGGACCCAGAAGTGTTGCGCGCGTTGCTGGGCGCCAAGCCGAATCTCGAAGTCACGAACATTCAAGGCCACACGCCGCTGTGGTCGGCACTGTTTGAGAATCGAACCAACAACCTGCAATTGCTCATTGAGTCGGGCGCGGATTTCCGCAAGCGGTTGGCAGATCTTTCCCCTTTGCAGAATGCGGTCAGTCGCGGATGGGAGACTGCCGTCGCCATTCTGATCAAGGCGGGAGCAGACCAAACCAGACTTACAACGATGGAGACACGCTGCTGCACAGGGCGGCGCGCAATCGATCAACAGCAGCCGTGCGAGTTCTGTTGGAACGGGGCGCGAATCCGAACGTTTTCAACAGAAATCTCGAGACGCCGCTCTCGGTCGCCATCAACGGCGCCGAAGGACGACTTTCTGGTGGCAGGTCAACAAACGATCAGCAGCGTGACCGCACCGAGTGGCGTGCCATTGCGGAGATTCTCAAGCAGCGCGGCGCGGATGAGTTCATGCAACGGCGGTTGCAAATCAGCGTGCGGCGCGGCGGGCAACCCCATCCCAGTTCTTCACCCGCGGCACGAACGTGCTGAATCGCTTCACGCTCATGGAGTTGCTGGGCGCGGTTTACAAGAACGGCAGCGCTCCTCCAGGGCAGCTTTTCTCGTCGCCGGATTTCAGCAACCTGCGCCTCCATCGGCTGGACCGAACAAACCAAGTTTTCCTGACCGTGAACCTGGCGGATGCGTTGGAGAGTGGTAATTGCAGCAAAGACCAGTGGCTGGAATGGGGCGATGAAGTGGAAATCCCCGAGCGCGTGCATCCGGTCAATGCGGGCTGGGAGGGTTTATCCAGCAGGGAAGCAGTGACTTTGACGAACTGTGTGGCGAGAACAGTGAAGGTGTCAGTCGGTGGGACAAACATCAGCCTGCGCCTCCAACCAATCATCCGCTCGCGCTTCGATGGGTTTGTTGTGGCTAGCTACGATTTCGCCTCCCTCCCGAGCGTCCTGCGCAACGAGCGTGAAGTGAACCGTCACCTGCGCTCCGCTTCCGACCTGTCGCGCGTCACCGTGCGCCGCACCATCCGGAGACGAAAGAGGTCCGCATGATGACGTTCGACGTGCGGGCCAATGTGCTTGCCGGCATTCCCGGCGGCGTGCCACTCGACCACACCCTCTGGCTGCGCGACGGCGATGTGATTGAGATTCCAGAGAAGGAGTAGCATCGGGGATTGCCTAGGTGCCTGTGTCCGACTACCGTGTCGGACATGGCAACCTTGCGAGTGAAGAATCGCGATTTCCAGCGCGCTACGGGCGAGTGGCTTCAGAAAGCACGCCAGGGAAACACCGTCCTGATTGTCAGCCCTGAAGGACCGCCCTTGACGCTGAAAGCTCGGGAGGCGCCGGCTCTCAAGAAAAGCACACGGATTGGGAGGAGCACTTCGCGTGGCTTCCAGCCAAGAAACAGCCGAGCGAGAGCACCAATCCGGTGGATGAGATGCGCCGGGCCGAGGGGCGATGAATTACCTCGACGCAAACTTTGCCATCGCCCTGCACTTCAATATCCGCGGGCAGACGGAGGCGGCGGAACGTTTCGTGCGCAAAGATCGTCGCCTTTCATTTTGAGTGAACTCGCCGAACTGGAGTGCCGACGGGCATTCGTGTCGAAAACCGGAAAGCCCGATTCGGAACAGTGGCTGCGAATGCAGTCCCTAGTCGAGTCTGGTGCCTGGAAACGGGAACCGCTGGAATGGAAAACGGTGTCCGGGCGAGCCGCGCAAATCGTGGATCGCTCTGGTGCGCGGCTCGGTGCCGGAACTTTGGACACTTTGCATGTGGCGCAGGCGATGCAGAGCGGATGCACTCATTTCCTGTCATTCGATTCGAATTCGAATGCGCGCGTGCTGGCAGCGGTGTGCCGGTTGAAGGTGTTTCCTGAACTCGCGGCAGGTGAAAAGCAGCGCGTGGCAGAAATGATTGGCTCGCGATAACGGGTGAACAGTGTGTGCGCAGTTTGAGCTGGTACGCGGCGGCAACGGTTTGATACAAATCGCGTGCTGACTCAGTTGAATCTCGTGACCGAACCCGTTGCGCCGGCGATTGCGGCTTCCAATCCCTGCGCTGCCGGGTCGAGCGCAACCAAGTTCAATCTCATCCACGGCG
>CAVXCM010000014.1:0-40449 GCA_963760275.1 uncultured Verrucomicrobiae bacterium | reverse complement strand
AAAACCCGGTGGAACCCGTCGCATTCATTCGCGGCAATGCGGGGAACGCCGGACCGAGGGTCCCCGCAGTTCCTGGAGATTCTCTCCCAGGGCCCGCGCGAGCCGCATAAAAAAGGCAGCGGACGTCTGGAGTTCGCCAAGGCCATCGCCAGCACGAAGATCCGCTCACGATCCGCTCACGGCGATCCGCCTTCGGCTCTATCATTCTGGTGCGCCGCTCGTCCGGACTCCCAGCGACTTCGGCCGCGCTCGGACCCGCCCCTCAACCCGGAACTGCTCGACCGGCTCGCGACGCGATTCATGGCGGACGGCTGGTCGCTCAAAAAGCTGCATCGGTTGAAATGCTCTCCTCGACCTATCAACAGGCCAGTGAAGAGATCGACCGCAATGCCCGTATCGATCCGGCCGACGATCATCCTGCGGATGAATCGGCGCCGGCTGGATTTCGAGGCCATGCGCGACGCGTTCGCCACCTCGAGCAGCTCGACCTGGCGATGGGCGGCCAGCCGGTCGAGCATTACCACAGAACCTTATCCGCCGCGCCGCACCGTTCACGCCTTCGTGGAACGGCAGAACCTTCCCGGCGTTTTCCGGCCGTTCGATCTTGCGAGCCCAGACGCCACCAGCCCGCACGTTTCCATACCACGGTGCCGCAGCACGCGCCTCTTCCTCATGAACAGTCCATTTGCCGTCCAGCAGGCCCAGGCTTTATTGATCCGACCCGACGTCAAAGCCGCCAGCACCGATGAAGAACGCATCAAGCGGCTGTATCAGATTGTGTATCAGCGTCAGCCAGACCGCGAGGAACTGGCCCTGGCCCGCCGATTCATCGCCATGCCTGGCACCGCGACCAACGCCCCTGTGGAAGGAGCGGTCTGGCTTTACGGATTTGGCGAGTTCGACACCAAGGCCACGCGCGTCAAACACTTCGCGAAGCTCCCGCATTTCACGGGCTCGGCCTATCAAGGCGGTGAGAAACTGCCCGACAATAAATTGGGCTGGGTCTTCCTGAATGCGGAGGGCGGTCACGTCGGCAACGATCGGCAGCATGCGGCCATTCGACGCTGGCAGGCTCCACGCGATGGCACGGTCAAGATTTCCGGCGCCTTGCGGCATGAGACAGCCCAGGGCGACGGTGTGCGCGGGCGCGTCGTCAGCAGCGCTTCCGGCCTGCTGGGCGAATGGATTGCGCACAACGGCAAAGCCACCACCAACGTCGAGCGCGTGGAGGAAAGCGGGGGGACACGATCGATTTCGTGACGGATTTGCGCGCAAGCGTGGATCAACCCATTCGCCTGGTCACCTCGGGTGCGCTACGTGGACGCGGCGGAAGGAGCGGTGGGAGCGCTGTTCAATGCCAAAAGCGATTTCGCCGGGCCGCCCAGGGAGCGCAAGCCGCTCACGGCATGGGAACGTTACGCGCAGGCACTCCTGCTCTCGAACGAACTGATGTTCGTGGACTGAGGCGAACTTTCGAGTGCGGCGCTTGCGCCCACGCAGCCTTTGCAGTAATTCTCCAGCGCTTTGAAAAGGCCAAGCCGTCCCGAAATCCCGCGCAAGACGATCTATCGTCTCTCGGTTTACTTGCGCTGTCTGCAGCGCTTGAAGGCGAACGACATCGCACCGTTTCAAGTGAAGCCCTGGCCAAGGTGGCTGGCGTCAAGCCTACCCAATTGCGCAAGGATCTCACTTATTTCGGCCAGTTCGGCACGCGAGGCCTCGGCTACGACGTCACCCAACTCGCCAAGATGATCACCGACTTGCTGGGCACAAGCAGCCTGCAACCGGTGGTGCTGGTCGGCGTCGGCAACCTCGGCACTGCGCTGCTGTCGTATCGTGGATTCCAGGAGGAGGGATCGAAATTGTCGCCGCATTCGACGCCGACGCGCGACGCCTGCGCGAGCGCAAACTGCCGGTGCCGGTCCATACCATGGACAAAGTGCCGGAGATCGTACGCGAGAAGCATGTCAAAATGGCGGTCATCACGGTTCCCGCAAGCTCGGCCCAGGAAGTGGCCAATACGCTGGCGCAGGCGGGCATCACCGATTTCGAACTTCGCTCCCATCGTGCTGGCAGTGCCGGAAGATGTGATGGTGAGCAATGTGAACCTCGCCATCGAGCTCGAGAACCTGAGCTATTTCATCCAGACCTGACGCGTGAACGGACGGGTTGCCTCGATGACAGCAGTGGCGTTCGCGGGTGCGATGCTCGCCGGGTGTGCCTCCAAAGGTTATTCCCCGCTCGCGGAACGGGGCGCATCCACGATGATTGCTCCGCCTACCGGGCCCTCGCCCGAGATCGTCATCCTTCCGCCTGAATCCGTTCCCGTGGTGGGCCTCGACAGATTCGATGGGGGAGGAGGAAACTTTCCCAGCCTCACCAACGCGATTGCGGCGACCGTGCCCCGACCGGCCACGCGCGCCTGGATGTCACTTGCGGATTGGGCGGAACGGTCGGGTTTCGGCCCACCCCGAAAATTCGGATCCGGCCCCGGCGCCCATTATCACATCCCAACACAGACCGGCCTTTGCAAGCTCACCATCGGCAGCCGGCTGGCGCAATGGAATGGCATTTCGGTGTGGCTTGGATTTGCGCCGCACCTCGTCAAGGGCGAGCCGCGAATCCACAGCCTTGATGCGGAAAAGCTCTTCCGCCCCCTGGCCCAACCGGCGGCGGTACCCCGCAAAGGCGACCGCGTGGTGGTCATCGATCCGGGGCATGGTGGTGCCGATGGCGGCACCCGCGGAGCCCGGCACGAATTGGAGAAAACCTTCACGCTGGACTGGGCGTTGCGCACCGAGCGCCGCCTGACCAATGCCGGGTGGAAGGTGTTCCTGACCCGGCGCACCGATGTGGATGTCTCCTTGACGCAGCGTGTGGCTTTGCGGAAAGCGTTCAGGCCGATCTTTTCATCAGCCTCCACTTCAACTCCACTTTTCCTCAGACACAGCCGTCCGGCATTGAAACCTTTTGCCTCACCCCGGTCGGTATGCCCTCCACGCTGTCCCGAGGCTACTTCGATGACGAGCGCGCCCACTTTCCCAATAATGCGTTCGATCAGGCTAACGTGGAGTGGGCCTACCGAATTCACCGGTCGCTCGTGACGACCACGCGCGCCCAGGATGACGGTGTGAAACGAGCCCGTTTCATGGGAGTCCTGCGCCACCAGAAGCGGCCGGCGGTGCTCATTGAAGGCGGGTTTCTTTCCAATCCGCGTGACCTGGCCAACATTCAGTCCGCCAGTTACCGCGAATTCCTCGCCCAGGGCGTGGCGGCGGCTCTGGAATAAAAAAAGCGCGACTCATTTGAGTCGCGCCCTCGTTGAAATGAATTCGAATTACTGGCGGCCCCGCAAGAAATGCAGGTTTCCATTGTCGTCACCGTGCTTCAGGAACTCCTGCATACCCGGCGTTGTCGTTTGATGCACGCTGCCGTCCATGGTCGCGATATTACCCGAGTTCGCCCCGTGAACGGCGTTGGTCCACCGGTAGTTGGAGAACGTACGAGCCCCTGTATCCGCCACTTGCACCGTGTTGTTCACGCGTGCCGAGCAGCCCACGGCGCCGGGGTTGAAGTTCAGGTTGTGGTCCAGGAACAGAATGTGTTGCTGCGCCTGATCGAACGCAATGACGCCGCCGGGATTCCCAGAGCTGGCATCGGCGCCAGCATCCACGTTAATCCCGAAGCTCGTCGAATTGGCCCGAAACGGACCGGAGGTGTATTCGTCCCAACTGCTGGCCACGATCACTCCTTTGTCGCTCGCGCACGCAAGGACCTTGGGGGAGACCAAATCATTGGAGATGAACGCGTAGTCGAACCACGCATTACCCGGCCTGTTACCACTGACCGGCCGAAGTCCGCCATCGGTAGTCAAGACACGCCAATGTGCGCCGCTGGATTCGTTGTCATTCACCCACATCACTCTGCCAAGCCCATCTGCTTGAGGTTACTCACGCAACTGATGCGGTTGGCGCGCTCCTTCGCTGCGCCAGGCCAGCGCCGGCAACAAAAGGGCCGCCAGGATCGCGATGATCGCGATGACGACGAGCGATTCAATCAGCGTGAATGCACGCGAAATTTACGATGTTGAATCATACAGAGTATTGTTGGGTTTCGCGGTGAATATGGCTGTCTCACCGCTTTGTTGTCAATCAATTGGACTTGGAAAAAAGTGCCGGCATCCAAAAATTTTTTCAGGAATAAAAACCGAACCGCGCGCCTGAACTAAAATAAAAAGGCACTCTTTCGAGTGCCTTTAATTGTTCAGGATCGAAGCAGCATCACGGATAGACAAAACGGGTCTGATTGGCGCCGCTGTTGTTCGCGTTGACAATCTGCTTCTTCAAGGCCTGCGGGTTCACCTGCTGGGCACTGCCGTCACCCAAGCCAATATTGCCGGCGCGCACATGAATGATGTCGCTCCAATCGGCATCCGGGTTGTTGCCGGCGAGGACGGTGTCATTCCAACTCGCGGTTCCGCTCAGCAACGTGCCGCCCTTGGTGACGTTCCGGTCGCCGGAAATAATCGTCTGGGGCTTGTCTTCCGCGCCGTCCCAACCGGTGAAATAGCTCAAGGTCGAGTTGTCCTGCGCGCCCTTGCCAAAGCTCAGGGAATTAGCACCGGAGACATTTTGGAAGTCGCTGGCCTTGCTCTTGGCGCCGTCGCTGTTGCAGGCGAGCACCTTGGGAGAGACCAACTCATTGGACATGCTGCGATACACATCCACCGCCGTGCCAGCCGGTCCAGGAGGTGTCGCGACGGTGCCGCCTTCCGCAACACTCACGAGGAAGGGAAACTTGTCGCTGTGATCGTTGGAAAAGAGGCGATACGCCAGGCCCACTTGCTTGATGTTGCTGGTGCAACTGATGCGTTGCGCACGCGCTTTGGCGCGGGCAAGAGCCGGCAAGAGCAAGCTGGCGAGAATGGCGATGATGGCGATTACGACAAGCAACTCAATGAGAGTGAATGCCGTCGGCTTGGATTTACGGATGTATGTCATACTTTTTCTGTGATTGTTGGGTAACAGCCCGCGCACTTTATGTTTTCCGCTGTTGGTGTCAACAGCATTCCCCTTTCCTAGCACCGTTGGTACCATTTGGTAACGCGTGGCTTTACCCATGTTTTGCGCGATCGTTTCGCGCATGAGGTGTGAGGAGCACGCATCTGGTGTGAATGTCACGCACTGCTCCCTTAAAAAAAAGAAGCCGGGCTCGCGCCCGGCTTCCCGTGAATCGAATTAGATACGCCGACCTACAGCTTCAACCGGAAATATCGGCTGTGGTTGGTGAAGGAAGT
This sequence comes from uncultured Verrucomicrobiae bacterium, assembly GCA_963760275.1. Lineage (GTDB taxonomy): Bacteria > Verrucomicrobiota > Verrucomicrobiia > Limisphaerales > SIBH01 > JANNGC01. The sequence goes on along the minus strand of CAVXCM010000014.1, from coordinate 35,153 downwards.
CGTGAACGGACTGGTGTTGGTGACGTTCGTCCAGGGAGTCGTTCCCGGCGCGTTCGACAGCACCAAGGTCTGTTGCAATGTGAAGACCAGGGTATTGTTGCAGGTGTTAGTAACAGGATTCGTCCAGGAGAGCACCAGGTTTGTGCCGTTCTTGGTGTAGTTCAACTTCGGTGCGGTCCAGCTAATTGGCATACAGGACGGAGCACCGGTCACCGTCAAGAAGGCGACGCTGCTGGTCACGCTGCTGGAGGAATTGAACGCGCGCACCGTGTAGTTGGTGCTATCACTTGTCTGGACGTTGTTAATCACGAACAGATTGTTCGTGGCCCCGGGAATGACCGTGCCGGCCTTGAACCATTGGTAGCTGATCGGAGCGCCACCGGTCGCCGTAACCCGGAAGAACGCGGTCGAGCCGATGCCGTTGGTACCGGCCGCGCGGCTGTTCCACGATCTGGACCGCCTCCGGCGGCAGAATGACCGTGGAGGGAATATCACCCACCAGTTCCACGCCGAAGACCACGTCGGAACTCGCCCCACCAGACTGATGAACTTCCGCCGCCAGCACGTTGGTGCCTGGCAAAAGGTTGATGACCACGTCAATAGGCCCAACCAGGGCTGCATCGCCGATGGCTCCCGACGCCTGGGTCGCCGCGGTGACTGTGCCACCGGGCATGTTGAAGCGGAGAATTTCGGCGCCATTGAGGTGCAAGACCAACCCGTCATCCACCACGTGGCGAATACGGACTGTCAGGTTGTTGACTCCGACTGCAGCCACGAACTTCTGACGGAAGTAGTAGGTGTTGATCCGGTTGTTCGAACCATCCAGGAGCGACAACTCCGTGTTCTTGGGCGCGGGCAGCGCAGCGCCTTCCACGTAGAGCAAAGCGTTGCTGGGACCGCTCCAGGCGGAATCGTTGTAGGACGGAGACGCGAAGGAAGTTTGGATTTCCTCGTTGGTATTGATCAGCACAAGCGCCTTCCAGGCGCTGGTGAGTTCGACCGAGAAGTCCGCACCGACAGACACAGCGCTGTTAGCCGGAATCACATTCCTGCGGCTCGAGGCATCGGTGACATTGTTCACAACGACCACCTGGCGGCCGGACAGCGTCGAGGAGAATGTGAGCAATACATTGGTCCCATTCTGCAGGACTGCGCTGGTGATCGTGGCGGCGGCGCCAGCCGAATTGGTCACCAGGTAGTTCCCGATGGTCTGGGCGGCGGCCACCGCCATCGCTTCACTGTAGGTAACTCGAATGGAGTTGCCACTCGCGAAGACAGCCTTGACCAACGAGGGTGGATTGGTATCCACCAGCACGCGCAACGTGGCGTTAGTGCTGAAAACACCGGCCGTGGCGTTGCTTACGGCGACACGATAGAGCGCACCCTGCATATTCGTGGTGACGCTGGGAATCGTGTAGGTGCCGTTGGTGGCGCCGGCGATGCTCACGTTGTTGGACTGCCACTGGAAGGTGGTTCCGCCCACCTGCCGAACCGTGAAGGTGGCAGGCTGCCCCTCGATGATGGTCTGGTCCGTGGGCCCGGAGGTAATGACAACCGGTCCAACGACGAACGATTCCACCTTGGCATCCAGTTGGAGACCAAAGGCCTTGTCGATATCTGCGGCCTGCAACTGGTGCAGTTCCGCCGCCAGAACATTGCTGCCAATGCGGTAGGACGGAAGGGTGATTTCGACCGGGCCGATGCGGCTGATGTTGCCCACGGCAGCCGAGGCCGGCGTGTTGTAGTTGATCGTGCCGGACGGCATGTTCACGCGCAATGATTCAGTGCCATTCAGATACAGCACCATTCCATCATCCACGATACGGGTGACGAAGAACTGCAAGCCGCCCGGGCTGGCCTGCAGGTTGAAAGCAGTGCGGAAGTACATGATGACCTCCGGCGTTTGCGACAGAAAACTGCCGATCTGCGCCGGCACGCTGCCGGAATCAGGACCATCGTAGAACACGGCCGAACCCGCGCCCCACGTGTTGGTTTCCGTGTAGGCAAACTCCCTCCAGGCCGTGCCCAGGTCGGGCGCATCGAACGGAGGGTAAGGATCGTAGAATCGCCAGCCGCCGTTCATGCCCAACACAGTCACCTTCGAGCTGATAGGCATCATGCTATTGGCGATGATGGCGTTGGTGCGGGGCGAGACATCGCGCACGTTGCTGGCAATGAGGATGTAATTGTTGTTGATGAGACGCGGAGAGGTAGTGGTCAAGAGCACATTGCTCCCATTGGTCAGGACCGCGCTGGAAATGGTGAGCAGGCCACCCAGAGTATTCGTGATCCGGTAGTTGCTCATGTTGGTCGCCGTCGAGGGCAGAACCAGTTCGGTGAAGCTGACCAGCACCACGTTGTTGGACAAAGTTCCATCGGCCTGCAACAGGGCAGGGCCGTTGGTGTCTGCCACCACTGACAGTGTTACTATGCTGCTGGTGACACTGTTGACCGAGTTGGTCGCGACCACAAAATAATTGCCAGCGTCATTCGTGGCCACGACAGGAATCACCAGCGGATTGCGCGTCGCGCCGGGGATGGCCGCCCCTGCCTTGTACCCGCTGGTAGTAAGCGGGCTCACCCTGCAAACCCAGCGTGAAACTGGCGGACTTGGTTTCCTCGACCGTGAGGCTCTGGGGTTGATTCGTGATGGTCAGCAGCGTGGGAGGCAGGAAACCGACCTGCAAATGCATGCCGAACACGATGTCACTGCTGTTCAGACTGTTTTGGTGCACTTCCACCGCCACAGTGTTGGTTCCCTGAATCCACAACCCGGGCGGAATGTTGGAAACAATGAACGTGCCTTCGCCCGCAGGATTCGCAGCCACGGCCAGAGCGTTACAGGCCACGTCCCCGGGAGACATATTGTAGCGGAACGCTTCCACCCCGTTGACGTAGACCACCGCACCGTCGTCGAAGTAATTACTCGAGAGCAGCGTGACCGTGTTGGCGTCGTTCGTGAGAACGAACTGGGCGCGGAAGTAGTAGGTAGGAATCTGCCCACTGCCGGGATTAAGCGCCAGAACAGTGTCGATCAGGGGATTCAAAGCGGCGTTGTTTTCGACCGCCAGCAATGCCCGGCCCAGAGGCCAGGCCGAGTCATTGTAAGTTGTCGAACGCCATTCCGCGCCCAGACAGGCGCCTGATTGGTTGTAGCGCCATTCCTGGCCAGTCAAATCCATGATGACGTAGGGCGCCCCGGAAATAGAAACCACCGCCCCCGCGCTGGTAGGCAACTGGGCACAATTGTCAATCGTCACGGAATACCGGCCTGAATCGGACGGTTGGGCGTTTGCCTGGGTGAAGGTTGCATTGGTGGCGTTGGCGATCGGACTGCCGTTCTTGAACCACTGGTAGGTCACCGGCGAGGTGCCCGTCGTGTCGGCGGTCAGGCTGATAGTGCCGCCGGGTTGGAGCGCCTGGTCAGAAGGAGTCGTGACAAACGAAGCTGGCGCCGCACAGTTGACGGACACCGTCACACTGGTGCTGGTGACGGAACCGTGGGGATTGCTCACGATCACCGAGTAAAAACCGGCGTCGCTCGCCTGCGCGTTATTGATGACGAAGGTAGCGTTGGTCTGGTTGGGAACGTTGTTGCTGTTCTTGCGCCATTGGTAAGACAACGGCTGGAATCCAGTCGCCTCAACGGACAACGTCACAGATTGCCCGGGCGAAACAGACGAATTCTGCGGTTGGGTGATGATCCCGGGGAACGGAAGCGTTACGGCAAAGTTATCGATCTCAACCGAGGTGTCAGGCGTGCCGCTGCCGTTGTCGTCCGTGAAAATCACGTAGAGGTTGCTGTTCGCGGGCCAGCTACCGAGGGAAAGATTGGTACTGACCGTGTTCTGGCCGGTGACACCGGTGAGTGTTCCAACTTCTGCCACGACCCCGCCGCCCCGCTCAGGCTGTAGTACACGCTGTGCCCCGGAAGCTGCTCCGTGACTGGCAACCGCGTGGTGGTGTTGTCCGAAATATTGATGGCAGAGAGGTTGGTGCCGCTGTTGTTGCGCAAGGTTGCCATCAGGATCGTGAACCGATTGCCCGTGATGCGGGTCAAGAGATACAATCCGTCAGAGGCCCACATGCCATTTGCACTCGCAAGGGGAGGATTTCCCGTAGCGCTGATCAAGGGACTGGTGATCTGGGCGGAGGAGTTCAACTGCACTTCCGCATCCATTTGCGTCGCGGTCGTGATTTCGCCAGCGCTACCGGCAATGGAGCGAAACGACCACTGATTCACTGGGGGCAAAGTATTGAAGGTTTGCGGGGCAGGCCGGAGGGTCCGACCGAAAGCTGCGCGGCCGCCTGGTTATCGGTTGCACCGAGCGCAAGTCCGAGACAGAAAAGCGCACTGAGCTTTTTCAGGAATTGGGTTCGCATAAAAGTGTTGGGTTGGTAGTTCACACGACACGCCTTCGTCGCGCCAGAATACAGTTTATCCGTCATGGGTTGTTTCAGAAGTGCTACAAAGAACCATGACTTCAAAAGTTTGGCAACTGGGAAAAAAAATTGCGCACTCGGCGCGTTGTGCTCATCCTGCGCGCCAGGAAAAATGGCCAGGACGAAAAAGCGCGAACTGATTCGACATTCAAATTGACATTCGAAAGTCGCCGCCTAAAGTCGCGGCTAAACGTTTTACCCTGGCGCAACCAGACATCTTATGAAGTTGAGTCCCGGAGTTACTATTAAGGCGATGGCCTTCTGTGCTATCGCGGTGTTATCCACTACAACCGCTCACGCTCAAGCGCGTGCACGCGAAGCTATTGTCACGGCGCTTGCGGGCGACGTGCGATACTCAGCGGGCGGAACTGGCGCATTCACGCCGGTGTCCAGCCGCTCGTCGCTGCATGAAGGCGACGTCATCAAAACGGGGCGAGGCTCCCACGTGGATGTGGACATGGGTGACAATGTCGGTGTTATCCAAGTGGCGCCGAATTCCACCGTCACCTTGCAGACCATGAAGGTAACCAGGACCGAGGCTGACGTCGTCACCGAGACGGATCTGGACCTGAAACAGGGCGCACTCTTTTTCAAGGTCAACAAACTGGCCAAGGCTTCCCGCTATGAGATCACGACGCCGAAAGGCATCGCGGGCATTCGCGGCACCACCGGCTACATCAATGCCGACGGCACGCTTGTCATCGGCGATGGCGTAGGGGCCATTTCCTACCCGAAGCCTGGCGGTGGCACGGATACCTTCGTGCTGCGCGATGGCGAAATGGTGGGCCCGGAAGATAAACCGCCGCATCCGGCCCCCGGCCCGCTGTTGCGCGACATCGTGGATGCACTGCGCGATGCAGCCACCCATGGCCTTGGCCAGGACGTAAAGCCGTTCGTGCCGCCGGTGGACTTCTTTGTCTCTCCGACTTTGCCGGGCAAGTAAGCCCAGTCGATTTCGCAAAACCCAGAGCGACCTTGAGTTGCTCTGGGTTTTTTGTTTTCGTCGCAGAGTGAAGTGGAAAGTGCCGTCGCTTACCCCTGCCCTTCTCTGCACCGGCGTCATTACGCTGGTCTGCCTCGTGGAATGGCTCTGCGAATCCCAAACGCGCCTCGGCCCTCTCCACCGACTGGAATGGATGACCTACGACTGGCGGGTGAAGCAAGCTGCAGAGCAATCTCCGGTCGTCGCCACCAACCTCGGGTTCGTGGCCATGGACAACGACAGCATCGAAGCGTTGCTCGACGGTTCCCTGCCCTATCGATTCGGCCTGCTCTGGCCGCGGCAGGTTTATGGCAGGCTGATCGACGAGTTGTCGGCCCAGGGAGCACGGGCTATCGCGTTCGATGTTCTTTTCGCCGACCTGCGGCCAGACCATCCCAGTGTGATGGTCGACGGAACGAGCATTCCTTCCGACGAATTCTTCGCGCGATCGCTCCGGCGCAGTGGCAACGTCATTCTTGCCAGTGAGCCCGGCCTTATCCCGCCTGCCCTGTTTGCCACCAACGCCCTTGAGGTTGCGCACATCTCCGCGATACGTGAGCACGATGGCATTCTGCGCCGCACCCACGCTTTTCGCGATGCGCGGGTGTGGCATCCGCTCATCAAGGAGGCGGCGCGGGAATTCGGCTGGGATCTCGGATTGGCCAGGACCAATGCCGGACAGTTGCAGTTTCCGCGCCGCTTTGACGAGGGCACCAACGCCCTGCCGTTCAATGCTATTGGTGAAGTGGATCTTGGAATCATCGAGCGTTCCCTCGGCCTCTCCACCGCCGCTGCCAACCGCTTCGAGCATCCTTACGAGGTGAAACGCCTTTGGCAGCTTGGCCTTGCCCTCGCCGCACGCGAACTGAATCTCAATTTGAAGGACGCCGTGGTCGATTTGGACGACGGCAAAATCGTTCTTTCCAACGCCCAGGGCGTGCGACGGGTGATTCCCGTCGATCGCGACGGACGTTTCTATATCGATTGGAGCCTGGGCCTGCGCAGCCCCTCCTTGACCAAGGGGGCAATCGAACACCTGCTGGAACAGTTTGAAGCACGGCAGGCGGGGCGGATGAACGAGTGGACGAACCGCTGGCGCGACAAACTCGTACTGGTCGGCTCCACTGCCACTGGAAATAACCTGAACGATCTCGGCTCCACCCCCTTGGAGCAACAAACGTTTCTCGTGAACAGCTACTGGAACGTGGCGAACTCATTCCTGATAAACCGATTCGTGCGCCCTCTGGAACTCTCCTGGCGCCTGCTCATCATCGTCCTGCTCGGCGGCCTGGCCGGCATTTGCACATGGAACATGAAGACGGTGGCTGCATTCGCTTCGGTCGTCGGCATGGCCGCGGCCTACGTGGCGCTGGCCACATGGGCTTACATCGATTCCCGGCTCTGGCTTCCTGTTGTCACGCCCGTCATCGGCTCCTTACTCGTCATCCATGGCACCCTGGTCACGTACTTGGTGCGCGTCGAGCGGCGCGACCGGCAGCGCACCAAGGAAGTGTTCAGCCGGGTGGTTTCGCCCGAGATTGTCCGGGAGATCCTGGGTTGGAAGAAGCTGTCCCTGGGAGGCGTGCGGCGTCGGGTCACAGTATTCTTCACAGACATTCGCGGGTTCACCGGGGTGATGGATACCAGCCAGCAGCGCGCCGATCGGTTTGTGGCCGAGCATCACTTGACCGCCGAGGCCGCGCAGAAACATTACGACACCGAAGCCGCTACCGTGCTGAACACCGTCAATCTCTACCTCGGGGTTGCGGCTGACTGCATCAAGAAACACGGCGGCACACTGGACAAATACATCGGTGATTGCGTGATGGCATTCTGGGGCGCGCCCGTGCCGAATCCGCAACACGCCGTCTAATGTGTGCGTGCGGTCATTGATGCACAACAGCCTATTTGAGCTCAACCAGAAGCGCAAGGCAGAAAACGACCGGCGCGAAGAGAACCTCCGCCGCGAAGCCGCTGGAGAGAAGCCCCTGCCCATGCTCGATATCCTTACCCTGGGCTCAGGAATCAACACCGGCTTCGTCACCGTCGGCACTGATGGGTTCTGACGCGCATTTGATGAACTACACGATCTTCGGGCGCGAGGTGAATCTGGCCTGCCGGCTGGAAGGCGCTTCCGGCACGGGGCCGCATTTTGATCGGCGAGCAAACTTTCCGCGAGCTACAGCGCGACGATCCGGAACTCGCCGCCACCTGCGCGAACAACAACCGCTCTCGACTCAAAGGCTTCCGGGATCCGGTGAAAGCCTTTGGAGTCCCTGGCGTCCGGCGGATGTTTCGCCCGTGGATGCCGGGCAAAGCCAAACGATCATTCGCGACAAAATCGCGGCGCGAGGACTGCTACTGAATTTTCGTGGGCAAAGATTGCGCGTTGCTAATCTCCGGCGTGCGAACCGTCATTTACCCCGGCAGCTTTGACCCGTTCACCAACGGTCACCTCGACATCGTGCAGCGCGCCGCACGGCTGTTCGACACCGTCATCGTGGCTGTGGCCAATAACGAGGAGAAGAAGCCGCTCTTCACCTCGAAGGAGCGAGTCGCACTGGTGCAGCAATCCGTCCAGGATCATGCCCAACGTGCAAGTCGATTCGTTCGAACGGCCTGCTGGTGAATTACGTGGAGCGCGTGCGGCGGCCAGGCGGTCATTCGCGGTTTGCGCGCCATCTCGGACTTCGAATTTGAATTTCAGCTGGCGCTGATGAACCGTAAGCTCAACGAGCGGGTCGAAACGATCTTCATGATGCCGAAGGAGACTTACACGTTCCTCAGTTCGCGCATCATCAAGGAGATCGCCCGGCTCGGCGGCGACGTGAGGGCTTTCGTGCCGGCGCACGTGGAAGCGGCGCTGAAGAAGAAACTGGCGAAGTGACGTGACGGCGCGGAGCAGTCCAACCGTTATCCGTGAAACGTGAAACGCCTGGGCGCACTTCACGCGAGACTGATTCACGACAACCCAGAGAGAGTGCTTATGCCCCTGACATTCAATCTTCGTCACTCGAAAACAAAGAAGAACTGCAACTGGAAGGCGAATTGCCCACCGAAGAACTGGAACTGGAATTGCACGACGACATGATTCGCCCCGGCCCGGCCGCTGCAATACGACCTGGAGGTGCAAGAGCTCGAAGGCGGCAGTCCTGGTGCAGGGAACGCTGCGATTGCCGCTCGAATGCACCTGCGTGCGCTGCCTGAAAAAATTCCAGCGCCCGCTCGGAATTGGAGGGCTGGGCCTGCCATCTGCCGCTCACCGGGGAGGATGCGGTCGCCTGTCAGCCAACGATTTGGTAAACTTGACGCCCTATATGCGCGAAGATATTCTCCTCGCCCTTCCGCAACATCCGTTGTGTGAACCGGAGTGCGGCGGCCTGAAACTGCCCGCGCGCGCGAAGGATCCCGAGAATGGCCGAAGAAACGGCTGTCGGCTTGGGATGAATTGGATAAACTGAAACTGAAAAACTGATATGGGCGTTCCCAAGCGAAAACCATCGAAGAGCCGTCAGCGTATGCGTCGGGCTTACAACAGCGTGCTGAAACTGCCTCAACTCAGCACCTGCCCGCAGTGCGCGGCGCCCTACCGGCCCCATCGCGTCTGCCCGGCCTGCGGCTATTACAAGGGCCGCCAGGTCGTGACCGTGAAGGTCGGTGCGTAATTTCCCTTTGCCACAAGAGCGCGGATGAGTATTTCTCTCTGCGCTCTTGTTGTTTTTATGCGAATAGCTGTTGACGTCATGGGCGGCGACCACGGATCCGGGGTCGTCATTGTCCGGCGTCAAACTCGCCCTGCAAGCGCCGGGCCACGAGCGCATCGCAAAAGCTTTTCCTCGTCGGCGCTGAACCGTCGAAGTCGAACGCCGCGCTGCAACAGCATCGGCTGCGCCGATGCCCGCATCGAAGTCGTTCAACGCCACGCAGGTCCTGACGATGGAGGACAATCCGCTCACCGCCATTCGCCGAAAGAAGGATGCTCAGCGTCGTGCGCGCCGTAGCCCTGGTGCGCGACGGCAAGGCCGACGCGGTCATTTCGCTCGGCAACACGGGCGGACTTGTGGCGGCGGCGACCTTCGGACTGGGCCGTCTCGACGGCGTGAAACGCCCGGCCATTGTCACCGTCATGCCCACCGTCCAAGGGCCATTTCGTCCTGCTCGATGCGGGCGCGAATCCCGAGTGCGAGCCGCTGCACCTTTTTCAATTCGCCATCATGGGCGCGACTTACGCCCGCGAAATTCTCGGCATCGAAAAGCCGCGCGTCGGCATCCTGAGCAACGGCAGCGAGGAGTTCAAAGGCACCGAACTGACGCAGCAAGCCGCTGAGCTGTGCCAGACAGTCCGATCTGAACTTCATCGGCTACGTCGAAGGCACCGAAATTTTTGCGGACCGCGTCGATGTCGTGGTGACGGATGGTTTCGTCGGCAACATCGTGCTGAAGACGGCCGAAGGACTGGGCAAAACGATTCTGCAGATTCTGAAGCGTGAACTGACCGCCACTCCCGTGCGCAAGTTCGGCGCGCTTGTGGCCAAAGGACGGTTTCAGCACGCTCAAGACACAAAATGGATCCCGAAGCCCACGGCGGCGCGCGCATTGTCGGCCTGAACGGCACCGTGGTGAAAGTCCACGGCTCCGCCGAGCGAACGCGTCGTCGCCAACGCCATTCGCCAAATTGCCGACGCCGCCAGCCAGCATTTGAATGAACGCATCGCCGCATGCCATTGCACGCGCGCTCAGGAACCGCACTCAGCTGTTCCCGGCATGAACACATCCAAGCCCAAAAAATTCCGCAATCCGCGCGCCAAGAACAATTTCAAGAGCCGCACCTGCTCCATCGCCGCGGTCGGCTCCTACGTGCCCGAGCGCATCCTGACCAACGCCGACCTGGAGAAAATGGTCGATACCACCGACGAATGGATCGTCACGCGCACCGGCATTCGCGAACGCCGCATCGCCGCCGCCGGATGAATTCACCTCCGACATGGCGGCCAAAGCCGCGCTGCTCGCCATGGAACGCGGCAACATCAAGCCGGAGCAAATCGATCTCATCATCGTCGCGACCATCACGCCGGACATGCCATTTCCCGCCACCGCCTGCCTGGTGCAGCAAAAAATCGGCGCGCCGCGCGCGGCCGCGTTCGACATGGAAGCCGCGTGCTCCGGTTTCATTTACGCGCTGGAAATTGGCCAGCAGTTCATCATGTCGCACACCTACGAGACGGTGCTCGTCATTGGCGCGGAAAAACTTTCCTCCATCATCAATTGGAGCGACCGCAACACCTGCGTGCTCTTCGGCGACGGCGCGGGCGCGGCCATTTTGCAGAACCGTCCGGACACGCACGGCCTGCTCACCGCCTGCATGGGCGCGGATGGCTCCAAGGCCGACCTGCTCTCGCTGCCCGGCGGCGGCAGCCGATGCCCGCGCCACGCCGCAATCGGTCGCCGACGGCCTGCATTACCTGCGCATGGACGGCAAGGAAACCTTCAAGAACGCCGTCAACGCGATGTACACCGCGGCCCAGGAAGCGCTGCGCCGCTGCGAACTCGACATTACGCAAATCAAATGCGTCATCCCGCACCAGGCCAACCGGCGCATCATCGACGCCGTCGGCGAACGCCTCGGCGCGACACCCGGAGCAGGTCTTCGTCAACCTGCACAAATACGGCAACACCTCCGCCGCCTCCGTCGCCATTGCCCTGGATGAAGCGGTGACTTCCGGCCGAGTCCAGCGCGGCGATTTGATTCTGCTCCTCGTCTTTGGCGCGGGCCTGACCTGGGGCGCGGCGGTCATCGAGTGGTAGCGGCGTTTTCGGGACAAGCCAAGTCAGGAGTCGATTGGCTCCCGGCCTCGGTTCCGGACTCAGGCAGGGTGCGGCGATGGTGAGTGGTATTTGCCCCGTTGAGCCCATCGAAAATTCCCCGTGTCCGTCAATTGACGACAGTCCCAACGATGCTAAGTTCGACAACCATGAGCGCCAGTAAAACCAAATCCGACCTGTTTCAACCCATCACCGTTCAATCATCCGCCACTGTTCACCATCTCTGCCCAACCTCCTTTCGCATTCGCAAGAACGGAATCGAATTCAAGCCTCGCACAAGGAAGTGGCGATGTGGACGGAAATGACAGTGGAACTTGCAATTGCCCGGCACCAAGTCGTTCTCACTTGCGGCGGTGTCGTCGTGGCCTGCAACGGCAACCGTCACGCCGGCTACAATGTGTCCCTCGTCTTCACCAGCGTCTCCAAGCAGGCCCAGGAACGTCTGAACGATTTTTCTTCTATCGCTGCGATTTCTCGTGCGCGTTTAATCGCCGCGCATGGAAGTTTTTAAGCGGATTCTGAAGGCGGCGGTTGAAGCGCACGCCTCGGACATTCACATCAAAGTTGGCGGCCCGGTGGTGCTCCGCATCAGCCGTCAGCTCGTCGCCATCGAGGCGCCCATTCCGACCGATGGAGTGGATGGAGAACGTAATCAGTCACATCGTTCCCCACCACATGAAGAAACACTTCGAGGAGGCGCGTGAGGCCGACTTTTCCTATCTCGATTCACGGTGTCGGGCGTTTCCGCACGAATGTTTTCCAGCAGCGCGGCGAAATGGCCATCGCCATGCGCTACGTCAAAGCGCAGGTGCCGGACTTCTAAGCATCTGGGTTTGCCCGCTCATTCTGCGCGAACTTGCGGAATCACCGCGCGGCATCGTTCTGCTCGCTGGCACGACCGGCTCGGGCAAATCCACTTCGCTCGCCGCGATGATCGAGCACATCAACGGCAATTTGCGCAAACACATCGTCACGCTTGAAGATCCGATCGAATATGTTTTCGAAGACAACCAATCCATCATCGAGCAACGCGAAGTCGGTCTCGACACCGAGTCCTTTTACAACGGACTTGCGTGCCGCTCTGCGCCAGGACCCGGACGTGGTGATGATTGGTGAAATGCGCGACGCGATCACTTTTGCCTCCGCCATGAACGCCGCTGACACCGGGCAGATGGTGCTTTCCACTGTTCACACTACCAACGCTTCGCAGTCCATCACGCGCATTCTGGATTACTTCAAGGCCGACGAGCGCGAGCAGGTGCGACGTCAGCTTGCCGGTCACCTTGAAGGCCGTTGTCTGCCAGCGCATGGTGCCGACACTGGACGGCAAAATGACGCCCGCGTGCGAAATCATGCTGAACACACCCATCGTGCGAAAACTCATCGAGGAGAATCGACTCGACAAACTTTCGGTAGCCGTTGAGACCGGCCACGACGACGGCATGCAGGATTTCAACAAGGCGGTGCTGGAACTCTACAATGCGGGACGCATCTCCAAGGAAGAAGCCATGCTCAAGGCCGGCAACCCCGGCCGCGCTCGAAATGAATCTCAAGGGCATCTTCCTCACGCAAGGCAGCCGCATTCTCGGGTAGCCCGCCCACGCGCCATGAAACGTCTGTTAACCTCGCTCAACAGTGCGGAGATGGGCTTGGCCCGCAGCGTTCTGGAAGCGGCCCAAATCCCTTGTGAACTCCGCAACGAAAGCGTGGCGCAAGCGTTCCAAATCGCCCCGTTCGCCTCGGAACTTTGGGTCAACGATGAGGACTTTGATGAAGCCACGCACCTGCTGGCGGGCTCCGACGACGATGGCCAGGCGGCCCAGGGCAGGGATCCCAGAACCTAGTGCGACGAACGGCGGAAAGCGTTTCCGCATTTGCCCGCGTGATTCATTCCGCTAACGTCCGCCCCGCATGGACAAAGTGCGCGTGGGAATTATCGGGATGGGCAACATCGGCAAGCATCACGCCGGCTATCTGCTCGATGGCAAAGTCTCGCGCTGCGAACTCGTGGCGGTCGGCAGCACTTCGCCGGAGAAGCTGGAGCGCTACGACGCGAAGGGCCTGAAGATCTTCGGCAACGCCGAGGAGATGATTCGCTCCGGAGACATCGACGCCGCTGATCGTCGCGACGCCGCACTTTCTGCACACCACGCTCGGCATCGATGCGCTGAAGAACGGGCTTGCACGTCGATGATCGAGAAACCGATCTCCGCGCACAAGGCGGACGCCGAGCGGCTGATCGCCGTGGCGAAGGCAGCATCCGAAGCAGGTTTTCGCCGGCATGTTTCAGATGCGCGTCGAGCCGCGCTACCCGAAGATTCGCAAGCTCATCGAGTCCGGCGAACTCGGCCAGCTCGTGCGCGTCAACTGGATCATCACCGACTGGTTCCGCACCGAGGCCTACTACGCGAGCGGCGGCTGGCGCGCGACGTGGAAGGGCGAGGGCGGCGGCGTGCTGCTCAATCAATGCCTGCACCAGCTCGACATGCTGCAGTGGCTCTGCGGCATGCCGTCGCGCGTGCGCGGCTTCTGCCAGCTCGGGCGCTTCCACAACATCGAGGTCGAGGACAACGTCACCTCCTATCTGGAATGGGCGAACGGCGCGACGGGCGTCTTCGTTTCCTCGACCGGCGAAGCGCCCGGCACGAACCGTTTCGAGATCTGCGGCACGCGCGGCAAGCTCGTGCTCGAAAACAACAAGCTCACCTTCACGCGCAACGACGCGGACATGATCGAGTTCAGCAAGACGGCGAAGAGCGGCTTCGCGAAGCCCGAGGTCTGGAACGTGGACATTCCGTTCGAGAACGCGCGCCAATGCGCACGCGATCCTGATGCAGAACTTCGTCGACGCGATCCTCGACGGCACGCCGCTGATCGCGCCCGGCGACGAAGGCATGGGCTCGGTCGAACTCGCCAACGTGCTGCTCTACTCCTCGCTCATCGACCAGACCGTCGAGCTGCCGATGGACAGCGCGGCGTGGGAGAAAAAGCTCAACGAGCTCATCGCCGACTCGAAGCACGAGAAGAAAGTCGTGCAGATGACGGCGGAGGATTTCACGAAGTCGTTCCATCGCTGAAACCCCACGGCCCGGAGGAACGGAATCACCGGCCTGCGCCTCCACGGAATGCTCAGCCCATTCCATGAACGCAGTAAAACTCCTGTGTGGCACGCTGGTCCTGTTGCAACTGGCGGCTTTCGCCAAGAACGATTCTCTTCTGACGGTCGGCGTCGCACGCGTTGACATCACGCCCGAGTATCCGGTGCGCCTGCATGGCTACGGCTCCCGCCACACCACTCGCAGGGCGTGGCACTTTTTAACCGCTTTTTGCCAAGGCCCTGGCCTTCGGCAACGGTCGCCAGGGTCCGTCGATTCTCTTCACCGTCGATAACCTCGGTGTGTCCGGCGCGATCACCGATGAAGTCGCAGCGCAAGAAACGCGCGGGCATCGACCGTGAAAACGTTGCCGTTTGCTCGTCCCATACCCACGCGGCTCCCGTCCTGACTGGGGCGGCTCCGAACATTTTCTCGGCGGATATCATTCCCGAACAGCAGGCCGCCATCGATCGTTATACACACGAACTGGTGGACCAACTCGAGCGCGTGGCCCTTTTGGCTCTGAAGCAATGGCGCACCGGCCCGAGTGTCCTGGATTGAGGGCACGTTCGGTTCGCCAAAAACCGTCGCGTGGTTCGCAATGGCCAGGCGCAGTTTGGAGACGACGACACCGCGCCGTGGACCACACTCTGGCCGTGATGTTCGTGCATAGCCCAGACCATCAATTGCGCGCTGTGCTGGCGAATTACGCGTGCACTGCACCACCCTCGGAGGCGACTGGAACCAGATTCACGCAGACTGGTGTGGCTATGCCCAAGCCGGACATCGAACGGGACAACCCCGGCGCGATTGGTTTGATCAGCATCGGCTGCGGAGCGACGCGTGCCCGCCCCGCGCGGAAGTGGCGGCAACTGGCGGAGACGCACGGCCACGAAATCGCCGCAGAGGTTCGGCGCTTGCTGGCGCTGACGGCCACGCCGCTGACGGAGCTGCCGAAGGCGCGTTTGAAACGGTTCGCGTCGATCTCGATCCCCTGCCCACCCGTGCGCAGTGGGACGAACGCGCGACGAAACCCGGCATCGTCGGGTATCACGCCCGGAAGAATCTGGCCCGGCGCGGGATCGCGGTGAGAGTTGCCGACTGGGCCGCCCTACAGCTCCAATCCTGGACGTTCGGCAGCCAACTCCGCGACGGTTTTCCTGCCCGGCGAAGTGGTGATCGATTATCAGCGTCGCTTGATCGAAGCGCGAGTTCTACCGCTCGCGGATGTGGGTCAACGGCTACGCGAACGATGTGCCAGGCCACATCCCCTCGCGGCGCATCTGGCGGAAGGCGGTTACGAGGCCGAAGTCCGCCGGGTACTACGACCGGCCAGCCCGGTTGGCCGCGAGCAACGAGGACCGCATTGTGAAAGCCGTGCACGATGCGCTGCCGCGCAAGTTCAGGAGCAAAAATCCTCCACGGAGACCCGCCCCCGCTCGCGCCGAAGCAAGCGCTGGAATTCGTTGCGCGTCGCCCCTGGATTTACCGTCGAGTTAGTGGCTGCGGAACCGCTCGTGGTCGATCCGGTGGCATCCATCGGGGCGCAGATGGCCGGTTGTGGGTGGTGGAGATGCGCGATTACCCCATGGGCCTCGACGGGCAGTGGAAACCGGCGCGGAGTGGTAGGGCCTCGATGACAAAAACGGCGACGGCCAGGACCGACCGCGCCACGGTGTTCCTCGATGGGCTCCCCTTCCCCACGGGCGTGTTCGCGTGGCGCAAAGGCGTTCGAATTCGCGCGTGCACCCGACATCCTTTACGCCGAACGAAGATACCACCGGTGATGGGCGTGCCGACCTCGTGCGGAAGGTATTCACGGGCTTCGCGACCAACAATTTCCAGGCGCGAGTCAATGGGCTATCGCTCGGTCTCGACAACTGGATTTACGGCGCCAACGGATTGCTGGGCGGAACGATCCGGTTCGCGGGCGGAACGGGTTTCCCGCCAGCGCCGAAGGCCTCGCCGTTGACCGTGCTCAAGGGTGAATCGACATCCGCGGACGGGACTTTCGAATGGACCCGGACACAGGCGCGTTCGAGCCGGCCAGCGGTTTGACCCAGCAGAGCCGGGTGCGAGACGATTTCGGCAACTGGTTTGGCTGCGACAATTCGCACCTTCTCTGGCACTTCCCGCTGGGTGATGAGTCGGTGCGCCGCAACCCATACGTGGCCGCCCCCAACCCTTCCGTCCACCTCCCGCAAGGGCGCGCCTGGAACCGTGTCTTTCCCGCCAGCCGCACAGACGAGCGCTTCAATGACCCCGCTCACGTGAATCGCGTGACCTCCGCGTGTGGTCTGGAGATTTATCGTGACGAACTGCTGGGCCGGGAATTCTACGGCCAGGCCTTTACCTGCGAGCCCGTTCACAATCTTGTTCACCGCGAAGTGCTCACGCCCGATGGCGTCACATTTCGCAGCGCACGGGCGACGAATGAATCCGCCAGCGAATTCCTCGCCTCGACAGACAACTGGTTCAGGCCGGCCCAGGTGCGCACCGGACCCGACGGGGCGCTTTGGATCGTGGACATGTATCGTCGTGTCATCGAGCACCCACGCTGGATCCCTTCCAACCGTTTGGCGCAACTCGACGTACGAGCGGGCGAGGACAAAGGCCGCATTTACCGCGTCTATCCCCGCGCTACCGCACCGCGGCCGATTCGCAACTTCACCCGGCTCCGCACAGAGGAATTGGCCGCGGCCATGGAGACGCCCAACGGCACCGAGCGTGACATCATTCATCGCGAACTCCTGAATCGTGGCGACGCCGCCGCGTTTGCCGCACTCGGAACATTGGCGCAAACGAGTCCCCGCCCCGCCGTCCGCGTGCAGGCGTGGTCCGCCCTGGCGGGCCTGGGAGGGCTTCGCCCTGAAATGACGAGCGCGGCTCTTTCCGTCGAAAAGGATCCCCGGGTGCGGGCCCATCTTTGGCGGCAACAGCGGGAGACCGTGGCTGTCGATGATTCACCCCGCAGTCACGGAGAAACAGATATGCGCGCCCGTTTCCAATGGGCACTCGCCGCCGGGTTTTCGAAACAGCCGGAGACCGTGCTTGCCTCGTTATTGCCGGAAGCCACCACCAATCTCTGGATGCGCGCTGCCGTGCTGAGTTCGTCGCGAAACGTTGCCTCCTCCTTGTTGCCTACGGCCGTGACGCTCGCTGAGCGCACTCGACAATTCGCGTTGGTGGACGGCCTGCTCGCCACGGCCGTGGCGACCGCGTCCGAACCGGAACTGATTCGCCTCTTCGATTCGCTCGTGCCGGACAGTGCCTCCGAAGTCACGGCCTGGCGATTCAGCGCTCTGGCCACGTTCGCCCCGCGTTTGACCAACACAACCGCCACCACGCTTAGCGCCACACGGCTGGCGATGCAGACGTTGACCAACGAACAGACGGAGTTGAACACGCGCCGCTCGGCCCTGGCGCTGGCCATCACGCGATTCGCGGCGCTCAGCGAAGCAGATGTCTGGGCGCGGATGCTCCAGCCGAATTCGCTCCAGAGTGCCATGGTCGAGGCGCTCAGTTCCGTGACGGATCGGCGCGCGGCAGAACTCCTGATTTCAGCATGGCCCAATTTTTCACCGACGAATCGAACCCGCATTCTGGAACGACTGGCGGCGCGCCAGGATACCGCCGCGCTCTTGCTAACCGCCCTGGAAACCAAGGCGATTGCACCGGCCGAGGTGCCTGTGCTGGTGCGCAGCCGACTCCTCGATGACCCATCTTCCATCGCACGTGATCGAGCGCAGCAGCTTTGGCCGGCACGCGCCTCCAATCGGGCGAAACTCGTCGGAGACTATCGCACGGCGATTTCGACCAGGGCTGACATCGAGCGAGGCGCGTCGGTGTTCAACAACCATTGCGCAGCGTGTCACACGCTGGGTGGACGTGGCAGTGCGGTGGGGCCGGACCTGGCCCCGTGGCGGGGAAAGAGCGCGGACGATTTTTTGGTGGCAATCCTCGATCCGAACGCAGCCCTCGAGCCGCGCTACGTGAATTACATCGTGCAAACCCGGCAGGGCGGCGTGTACTTCGGCGTCATTCGCTCGGAAACCGCAACGAGCATCGAGATTGTTTCCCCGGGAGTGCATGAGACGCTGTTGCGCACTGATGTGGCCAAGATTGACGCGTCGCCGGTCTCGCTCATGCCGGAGGGATTGGAGCAAGCCATTTCGCCCTCCGAGATGAATGACCTGATTGCGTTTTTGCGGAAGCCGGCACCGCGCGTGTTCGGTTCGAGCACGAGCGAACAAATGGCGGCCGCGCGCAAGGATTTTGCGCAACGACAGCCGAACGGATTTCGCCGACTCATCGCCGCCACGGAACAACTCGAGTACCCAAGCTGGCTGGGACGTTTGCCGTTACTGCATTGCCGCCAATCCGATGGACGCGGACGGGTCGCGTGGCAGCCGGCCGCCGCAAAGAGTTCGGAGGGCGACAGCGTATTTATCCTGGCGGCGGCAATGGGACTGGCCTCGCAACCCGCCGGCACTTTCACGCTCAAAGTGAATGGCAAGGCGGTCCTCGACTTCAATGTGGCATTGGATGACGCGTCATGGCAGAGCGCCGATGGAAGCATTCGGCTTCACTACGCCGTGATGGAAGCGAATGCCGAAGACAGCAGTGGCCTCCTGACCATCAGTGTGCCGCGCGTGCTCGCGGGAGCCACGGCGATACCGACATTCGAAGTGGTGGGCTCGGCCAGCCAGAGCCAGCGCTGGTTCGGCATCTACGATGTGAATCGCATGCTTCAGGAGTTCGCCAAACCTTGATTCCACCTTGAACTGACAACGGCTGCGACCTTACGTTGCGGCATGGCGAAAAGTCCGTCGAAGAAGAAGGCCAAAGCGGTCCTGCTCGGTGTGGGCCTCGATAACGATGGCCACAAACGCGTGACTCGCGGGCCCAACTTTGCCCTCGTGGGCGGCTCCCAGGAAACGCACGAACAGATGACCGAAAAGGCGATCAAGATTAACGAAAAACTGGTTCGCAAGGGCAAGACGTTGGACACCGTCGGCACGGAGGAGTTCGACGAAATTGCCCAATCGGTCGGGTTGCGGCGCCTGGAATCGCAGCCGCGGAACTGAGCCTCGCCACTGCCGAAACGGGTGCCCATGGATCCGGTTCCGCTTCCCGCCTCATTCTACGAGCCCACCGCCAGGCAGGTCGCACCGTGTTTGCTCGGGCATTTGTTGCTGCGTCGAACGCCCCGAGGCGGATGGGCGGGGGGCGCGATCGTCGAGACCGAGGCCTATCTTGCGAACGATCCCGCGTGCCATGGTTTCCGGCGGGAGACCGCTCGCAACCGTTCCATGTATGGTCCGCCAGGCCGCGCTTACGTGTATTTCATCTACGGCAATTATTTTTGTTTCAACGCTGTTTGTGCCCGCCCTGGAGTGGCCGAGGCCGTCCTGATCCGAGCCATCGAACCGACCGTGGGCGAGGGGTGGATGCGCAAAAACCGGCCCGTGACAATTACACGGGAACTTACCTCCGGACCCTCGAAACTGTGCCTGGCGCTGGAGATCGAGCGCGAACTCGACGGTGCCGATCTTTGCTCTCCCACGTCAGAGGTGATGATTGCCGAAAATTTGGGAGTGAAAGCGTTTCGGAGCGCTCGCGGTCCGCGGGTCACGACCTCGCGCATCGGGTTGTCCGTGGCGGAACACCTGCCGCTGCGCTTCTACCTGGACGGAAGCGAATTCGTTTCGAGGAAACTGCGGCGCACCGGCCTCCGCTAACTCAACCGGGTGTGTGCGCTTCCAGCAGGCGCCGCGTGGCCAGGGCCGACCAATCTTCCGCAAAGGGATCGGGACCGCCCTCCCGCTGGGCTGTGGCCAGCGCCTGCTCGGCTTCATGGACCGCTTCGTTGCGCCACTCCGCCAACGAAGCTGCGTCCGCCCATTTTTGATGCACCAAAAACTCCTCGGCTACCTTCAGGCAGTCGCGGCCGACCGGCGCCTGGCGCAGCAACGGATCGACATAGCTGGCGTCGTCATGTTCCCCATGGCCGCACAGGCGCAGCAACTCGGCAATCACAAGCTGGGGGCCTTCCCCCGCGCGGGCGCGCGCCACCGCCTCTCTCAGCACCCGCATGCAGTGGGCGAAGTCCGTGCCATCCACTTCATGCGGCGTCACGCCATAGCCCGCTGCTTTTTCGGCCAGGGACTCGCAGGCGAATTGCCGCGCCGTGGGTGTTGAGTAGGCATACTGGTTGTTGGCCACCACCAGGATGAGCGGGAGTTTCTCAATCGCAGCCTGGTTTAGTGCTTCGTGAAAGGATCCGGTCGAAGTGGCGCCATCGCCAATACTGGTCGCGCCCACATAATTCGTTTCGCCCTTGAACCGCTTGGCCATCAGGGCGCCGTTGACGACTGAGATCATCGCGCCAAGGTGGCTGATCATGGGCAGCAATCCTTCGCGGGGACGGCCCCGATGAATGTTGCCGTCGCGCGCCCGCATCGGACCCTGCGGCGAGCCGAGATAGGTGCGAGTGGCGTCGAGAATGGATTCCCCAAAAGCAATGCGGCCGGCCTGATCGCGAATCAACGGCGCAAAAATGTCGCCCGAACGAAGATTGATTCCCAGTGAGACGCTGAGCGCTTCCTGCCCGCGTCCCAGGAAGACGCCACCGTTGATTTTTCCGGCGCGGTAGAGGCTGGCGTATTTGTCGTCGAGCACGCGCGCCAGCAGCATCCAACGATACGCCTGCACACAGCGGTCACCCGCCAGTGGTTCGGCTGGGTCGGACTCAACATCGACCGTTTCAAGCATGGCCGGAATCTAGGTCGCTTACTGCATGAGGCGCAAAAGCTTTTTCGGGTATGGCGCAGCGGGGGGCCTTTGTTACAGTCCGCCCATGCACCATCACATTACGCGCCGCCATTTCCTTGTCCGGAGCGGCATGGCCGCGACTGGCATCGCCGCTTCCGCAGCCATTCCCTCCCGCGGCATGGCGGTCCCGCCGTTGCCGCGAGCGGGCAAGCCCCGGCTGGTGCTCGGGCTGGCGGCCTATTCGTTTCGGCAATACTTCGCCGATGGCAAGGGAACGGATGTGAAAGCCACCGGGACGCAACGGATCGACATGTTGAAGTTCATCGATTACTGCGCCGAGCAACAGTGCGCGGCGGAATGCACCTCCTACTATTTCCCCCCGGACGTCACGCCGGAATTCCTTGTGGCGTTGAAGCGGCACGCTTTTCTTCAAGGTGTCAAGATCAGCGGCACCGCCGTGGGCAACACCTTCACCCACCTGCCGGGCGCGAAGCGCGACGCGGAGATTCGTTCGGTGAAGCAATGGACCGACCATGCGGCTGTGTTTGGAGCGCCACACATCCGTGTTTTTGCGGGCAACGTGCAGGGGACGTCCAAAGAGGAGGCCAAGAAGTTGTGCATTGAAGCGCTGGAGGAGTGCTGCGATTACGCCGGGCGCAAGGGCATCTTTCTCGGCGTCGAAAACCATGGCGGGATCGTCTCGGAATGCCAGGACCTCCTGGACATCGTGCAGGCGGTGCAAAGCCCCTGGTGCGGCATCAATCTCGACACCGGCAATTTCCACACCGCCGATCCCTACGCGGACCTGGAGCGGATCGCACCTTACGCCGTGAACGTACAGTGGAAGGCAGACGTATTGCCGCGGGGCGTTCGGGAGAAGCAACCCGCCGATCTCCAGCGCATTGTGAAAATCCTGCGCGAGGCCAATTACCGCGGTTATGTGACTCTGGAATATGAGGCCCAGGAAGATCCGTGGACGGCTGTGCCTCGCCTGCTGGGACGAATGCGTGAGCTCATCGCCTAGCGACCGCCAGGTTACCTATCGAGCTACGCAGCGACTGGCGCAGCGCTCCAGCATATCGTCCGTCTGCTCCACAAGGTCCTCGAACGACTCAGGCTTGTGCACGAGATCTATAACCTCGAACGACCGAACCCGCTCCCGCATCCACACCGGCGTTTCGATGTTCACCCAAATCCCCAACGGCACTTCGCGATACTGTGGCTGGGCGCGCAACCAGCGCACAAACCCGAGCACCTCGTCGTTGCGCTCCGCGTGCCAATTCAGCACCACAATGTCCGGCCGCGGGCGCAGTCTCGGCATGTAGAGAGCCTCCTCCAGCCACGCTTTGCCCTCTTCAATACTGCGGACCGACTCGCACTTGCCGGCAAAATGATTCCTTTCCAGCGCCCGGCAAAACATCCGGCTTTCCTCCTCGTCCTCGTCGATATGCAACACCCGCCAATCTTCGTACATGATGCCCTCCTGTCCATGAACGTTACTCTACCGGCCTCAACTCGGGATCGATCGCCCGCAACGCCCGCTGGGCCGGACTGGCACCGCCATCAAAGTCCCCGCGCAGTAATCGCAGCGCGTAAATTTCCGCATCGATCTCGCGTTGCGTGCGCACGCCCAGTCGCCTCAACAACGGCACGGGCGGGCACCACCCACCGACGGCGTGGGTGAAAAGCATGGGCAAGACAAGAGAGGGCAGCAGCAGCCATTTTCGTCCGCCGACCAGGCTCAGGGCCATGCCGCCGAACGCCAGCGCAGCAGCGTTGCACTCCAGCCAGCGCTCAATATCCCATTCCATTTCGAGCTCGCTGATGCGGCGGGAAATTTCATCGGGTGACTTGTCGGCATAGAGCAAAATGCGCTCCCGCATTTGTTGCGCGATGCGACAGTTGACGGCCGGCGCAGTGTTGTCGCGAACGTGGTCGTGGCTCAAAGAATTTGCCATCGCCGTGGTTGCTTCCATAAATACCCCTCCTTCGCCGCGAACCTAGCCCAGGTTCAGGGAATGACAAAGCGGCCTCGATGGATGGACGCCGGGGACTAGGATTCGTCGGCGTCCTCGTCGCGCTTCAAATCCGCATCGAGAAACCGCTTCAGCTTCCACATGACGATAGCCACGCCCGAGACGCAGGCGAACGCCAGGGCCAGCCCGACAAACACATCGGTGCGCTTTTCGGCCGGGATGAATTTCAGGGGATACAGGAAGGAGACGATCCCAACGAGGCCAAGACCGAGCGAGAACACGATGAATTTCTTGCGGCGCAACTGCGGCGCTTTATCCACTGCCATGCGTGCGACGAGCCGCCAATAAAACCAGGCACAGGCCGCAGCGGCGACAAACGAAATCACCGCTCCGGCATTGAGCTCGAAGCTGAACCCGGTCGGGACCGTTTTGAGGGCGAAAAGAGACGCGACCATGACGCCGAACGCCAGCGAGGCGCCCAGGCCCGCGATGCGGAGCAGGACACTGTCGCCGCCGTTGCCTTGTTTACTCATGATTGCAGCGGCGACCGGTTGCGCAGCCGCCGACGGAGCCCACCCTACTCCACGCGGGCCGTCCCGCGACCGGGAACCACTTCACCAATGGCCCAGGCTTTGTGGCCGGACGCGTTCACGAACTTGAGCACGTCGTGCGCGCGTTCATTCGCGACCACGGCCACCATGCCGATGCCCATGTTGAAGACCTGATAGAGTTCAGCTTCCGGCACGCCGCCTCTGCTCCTCGATGATTTGGAAGATGGGCAGCATGTCCCACGAACCTTTGCGGATGACGACGTCGCAATTCGTCGGCAGCACGCGCGGGATGTTGTCGACGAAGCCGCCGCCGGTGATGTGGGCGAACGCCCTGAACGGGCAAGGCTGCCGAGTCGCCGTTGAATTGCTTGCAACAATTTCTGCACGAGCGGGCCGTAACTGACGTGAACCTTCAGCAGTTCGTCGCCGATCGTGTTCTTCAACTCCGGGCACGCGGGTCGTTGGCTTGAGGCTTCAGCTGTTCGAAGAAAATCTGGCGCGCCAGCGAATAGCCATTCGTGTGCAGCCCGCTGGATTCAATCCCGATGACGACGTCGCTGCGGCGAATGGTCTTCTGGCCGTCGAGCATCCGGGATTTTTCCACCACGCCGACGATGGTGCCGCTGACGTCGTATTCGCCCGCCTGATAAAAGCCGGGCATCTGCGCCGTCTCGCCGCCGATGAGCGCGCAGTTGTTTTCAGCGCAGGCGTTGGCGAAGCCGCGGACGATATCCGTGAAAACGTTCGGCTCCAGTTTACCGGTCCCGAGGTAATCCAGAAAGAACAGCGGCTCCGCGCCGAGCACCGCGATGTCATTCACGCAATGGTTCACGAGGTCCTGGCCGATCGTGTCATGGCGCTTCATGGCGAAGGCGATTTTGAGTTTCGTGCCGACGCCATCCACGCTGGAGACCAGCACGGGCTCGCGATAGCGTCTTCACATCCAGCGCGAACAGTCCGCCAAAGCCGCCCACTTTGCCGAGCACTTCGCGCCGATGGGTCGAGGCGAGCAACTGCGGGGAGCGTCGCCTTGACCTGGTTGCCGAGATCGATGTCCACGCCGGCGCGCGGCGTAAGCTTTCTGTTTCATTCAGGCCGGTGAGTTAAGCGCCTAGGACAATCCCCTGCCAACGAAATCTTGCGCCGATGGGCCGGCATTATTCGGGCAGCGGCCGCCCCTTCGTTTCCGGGGCGAACCAGATGAGCACCATGCCAACCAGATAGATGAGGACGATGGTTTCACCAGCGCGCGGATAGCTGCGCTCGAAGAAGTTCATAAGCGCGGGCATCTGCCAGGCACCCAGGGCGGCGAGAATGCGTCCGGAATTGAAGGCGAGCCCCTGCCCGGTGGCCCGGACGCGCGTCGGAAACAATTCCGGCAGATACAACGGAAGCCATCCGTAAAACGAGGCCGTGCAAAAGCCGACGAGGAAGACCACGAAGAAAAACATGTTCCCCGCGGAGGTGAAGCCGCGAAAGAGCCACTGGCAGACAATGAAGGAAGAGAGACAAAGCAGAAAATAGGTGGGCCGACGGCCAATGGCGCCGCCCAGCAAGGCGGCCACGACGCACCCGATGGCCGCACCTACGGATTGCCAAAGCTGGGTCCAGGCTTTGATCTTGGGGTGCGCGCTGTTCGTCATGTCATTGGCCCAGAGTGGAATCCATTGCACGATGCCCCAGGTGACGACGAGGGCGACGGAGGCGAAGCAGACCGCGAGCAGGGTCCGTTTAATGAGCGCCCGCCCGAAAATTTCCCGGACCGGCTGGGCCTTGCCGTGTTTGGCGGTGGACTCCTTCCATTTCTCCGATTCCGGCACGAAGAGGCGGATGACGAACGTGAGCAAAGCCGGGGTCGCTCCCACCAGCATGACCCAGCGCCAGGAGTCCTGCTGAATGGGAAAAAAAATCCCCAGCAACGCAATGAGCGTGTAACCGAGATTGGCCGCAGCGCCGATGAGTCCGGCCATGAGCGGACGCTTGTTGGCCGGCCAGATTTCCATGACCAGCGCCACGCCGAGAGCCCATTCGCCCCCCATGCCGAGTGCCGCGATGAAGCGCAAGACCGCCAGGTGCCACGGCTCCGTCGCGAAGTAGCACAAGCCAGTAAAAATCGAGTAGCACAGAATGCTGCCCGTCATCGCTTTGACTCGGCCAATGCGGTCCCCCATCCAGCCGAAGACCAAACCACCGGCCGCCGCGCCCAACAGGAACACTGCCGTAACCGTGCCCATCCAGTATTGCTTGAAGCCAATGAGCTCGGGGCCGGACAGGATACCCTTGGTGGCGGCCATGCCTTCGAGAGCGGGCGCCGCGACCAGCGGGAAGATTCCCATCTCCATCCCGTCAAACATCCATCCGAGGAAAGCCGCCAGCAGCGTGAGATAACGCGCGCGCGCAGTCTGTGCGTTCATGTGATGGCGCCCAAGCTACGCTACGGCGAAAAGTGGGGGCGAGCGGAAATGTGCGCGGAAATGGATTTTGCTGGCGCCGGCTGGCGAGTTCGCCCGACGAACTTGAAAAGATCCCGCTGCCACCTTGAGCAGGGTTTGACGCCCCCCGGCAGTTTTGTGACGCTCGCCGCGATTTATGGAAATCAAGAAAGCGGTCATCACCGCCGCCGGAAAAAATCAACGCACGCTGCCGCTGCAAACGCTGGTGGACCGCGATGGCACGTCCAAGACCGCGCTGCACATCATCATCGAGGAAATTCTCCAGTCGGGCATCGAAGAAATCGCCGTCGTGATTTCACCGGACGATCAGAAAGCCTACGAGAACGCCGCGGGCAGCCATGCCTCGCGCCTCACGTTCGTCGAGCAAACCCAGCCGCTCGGCTACGGGCACGCGGTGCACTGCGCGCACCACTTCGTCGGCAACAGCCCGTTCCTGCTGCTGGTGGGCGATCATCTTTACGTCAGCCGCACGCCGAAACGCTGCGCCCAACAACTCGTGGAAGTGGCGCGCGAACAAAAGTGCGCCGTCTCCGCCGTGCAGGCCACGCACGAAAGCAAGTTGCCCTATTACGGCGCGATGGGCGGGAAGCTCGTCGCCGGCCTGCAATCGCTTTACGAGGTGGATGAGGTGCTGGAGAAGCCCACGCCCGACGGAAGCCGAGCAGCGCATTATCGTGCCGGGATTGCGCGCCGGACATTACCTCTGCTTTTTCGGGATGCACGTTCTAACGCCGGCCGTGATGGACCTGCTCGGTGAAGCGGTCGCGCAGCGCAAAGGCGAAAGCGTGCAATCTCACCACGGCGCTCTCGAAACTGGCCGGCCACGAACGCTACCTCGCCTACGAAGTGCAGGGACGCCGCTACGACATGGGATTGAAATACGGATTGCTCACCGCGCAACTCGCGCTCGCGCTCGATGGCGAGGATCGCGACGAAGTGCTGACGCGGCCTCGTGGAACTGCTCGCCGTGAGGGGCGTGAAATGAGCAGCCGGCTCATGCAAATCATCACCGCGACGGACCCGCCGGTGCGCAACCAATCGCTCGACGCCGTCTGCCGTGGCGCCTCGCTGGAGCATTTGCTCGCGGAATGCGCCGAGCTGGATGCCTTTCGCCGCGCAGAGCGAGAATCTTTACGAACGAGTGCGGGCGCTTTTCTTCCTCTACGCCATTCATCGCTTTCATATGCCGCGCAGTGCCGGAGTCGAACCGGCGCGGGCTGATTCCGTTCCACGGCTACGAACACTTGTTGCAACGCCGCTTTCGAGGAAGCCATTGACGAATTTCTCGCGCATCGCAACAGCGCGATGGCGCCGAGCGATGCCATTTCCAGCGCGCTGGCGGCGGCCTATCACCGGCTCGCCTTTCAAACGCTGGCCGACCAAGTGCGCCGCAGCGTGCGCTCGGTGCGCGGCAATCAATGGATGTTTCGCATGGGCCATCCGGCCGATCAGCCGCTGCGCATTCGCCCGGAACTGCTTGGAACCGAGGCGCGCGACGGCACCTATCCCGATTCTGCGCGAGCGCACGCCGGTGCGCATGGACCTGACGCACAGCGCGCTGGAGCGACATTTTCTTTCTCGGCATGGATTATCCCGGAAGGCGCGCGCGTGCTCAACGTTTCCGATCGATCTCGGCGTGCATGGTCGCGACGCCGCGCCCACGCCGCCGGTCGAAGCGTATCTGCGCGTCATCGAAGAACCGGTGCTTGCGCCTGACCAGCGTCGATCTGGGCGCGACGGCGGACATCACGAACCTCTCGGAGGTTTTCGACTTCGCGAAGGATTATCTCGGGCTGCTCAAGGCCGCCGTCATCGCCTCGGGCATCGTGCCGCCGGGCATCGAAGGTTCGGGCCAAAGTCTGGCCGAACTGCTGGAGCGCGATCGTCGGCCCGGGTCGCGGGTTGGAAATCGTCAGCAACGTGAACAACATCCCCAAGGGATCGCGCCTCGCCGTTTCCACCAATCTGCTGGCGTCGCTTGATCTCCGTCTGCATGCGAGCGACGGGCCAGGCCGCATTCGTTGGACAGGCCAGTTGCAGGAAAACGAACGCCGGCTGGTCGCTGGCCCGCGCCATTCTCGGCGAATGGATTGGCGGTTCGGGCGGCGGCTGGCAGGACTGCGGCGGCGTCTGGCCCGGCATCAAACTGATCGAAGGCGTGCTCGCGGGCGAAGGCGATCCGGAGTCCGGCGTCAGCCGCGGACGTCTGATGCCGCAACACAAAGTCTTCGGACGCGACGAGATTCCGAACAGCGCGCGCCAAAATCTGCAGGACAGCCTGGTGCTCGTTCATGGCGGCATGGCGCAAAACGTCGGGCCCATTCTGGAAATGGTGACGGAGAAATATCTGCTGCGCTCGGAAGCCGAATGGAAGGCGCGGCAGCAAGCGCTTGGGCATTCTCGATGAAATTCTCGGCGCCTTGAAACATGGAGACGTGCAGGCCATCGGCGCCGCGACCACGCGGAATTTCCGCGGCCCGATCCAAACCATCATTCCGTGGGCGAGCACCTTTTACACGGAAACCTTGATCGAGAAGGCGGCCGCGAGGAATTCGGCAAGATTTCTGGGGCTTTTGGATGCTGGGCGGCATGTCCGGCGGCGGCATGGGATTCATCTTTGCGCCCGAGAAGAAAGCGGCGGCGCAGGAGCGAATGCAGGAAATCATGTCCGAGACCAAGCGCGAGCTGCGCACGCCCTGCCCTTTGCGATGGAGCCGGTCGTTTATGATTTCGCCATCAACGAGAACGGCACGTTCGCCGATTTGCTGCGGGCGACGAGCCCTGATGCCGCCCGGCTATTACTCGCTGATCGTGCCGCGATTGCTCCGCCAGGAACTGCGCGCGCTCTCGCCGTTGCGCCGGGCGGAACTGGACAAGTTTGGCGCCGCCTGCCGCACGAAGACCCGAGCTGCGCGGAATGGTGCAGACGCTGTTCGATCAATTGCTGCCGCGCGGCAAAAGCGAGTCCACCAGCGAACAGAATCTGCATGCGCTGCTGGACGAATTCGGCTTCGACCGGACGCAGCACGAAGAGATTCGCGCGGATGCTGCGCGACGCGCGCATCGGCCTGGCGCAAAATCGCCTGCCGCCGAGCGCGGTCATCGAAGATGTGCGACGCCGAGGATGTTGATCGACTGACGACGTCCGGAAATCAGGCCCGAGCATTGGCACGAGCGCGGCCGGAAGCGCTGGCGGCGGGCGAAGTGGCGGTCGTGACTCTGGCCGCCGGAGCCGGCTCGCGTTGGACGCAAGGCGCAGGCGTGGTGAAGGCATTGCATCCGTTCTGCAAACTGGGCGGCGAGCATCGCACCTTCATCGAGACGCATCTGGCGAAAAGCCGGCGCGTGAGCCGGCGCAGTCGGCACCGCATTCCGCACATTTTCACCACGAGTTATCTGACGCACGGCCCACCGAGACGTTCCTGCGCGCGAGAACGAAATTACGGTTACGAAGGGCCGCTGCCTGCTCTCGCCGGGCAAATCCATCGGCTTGCGCATGGTGCCAATGGTGCGCGATCTGCGTTTTGCGTGGGAGGAAATGCCGCAGCAAGTGCTCGACGAGCAGCAGCAAAAAGTGCGCGACAGCCTTGCATGCCGCGCTGATCGGCTGGGCCGCAAGCCACGGGCGAAGGCTCGCGATTACACCGACAATGTGCCGCTGCAATGCCTGCATCCCGTGGGCCATTGGTACGAAGTTCCGAATCTGTTGCGCAACGGAGTCCTGCAGCGGCTGCTGGAGGAACGGCCGCAGCTTAAGTATTTGCTGCTGCACAACATCGACACCCTCGGCGCGGATGTGGATCCGGCGCTGCTCGGGTTCCACATCGAGACGGCGCCTGCTTGAGCTTCGAAATGATCACGCGCCGCATCGACGATCGCGGCGGCGGTCTGGCGCGCGTGAATGGCCAGTCCGCGCATGGTCGAAGGCCTGGCCATGCCGCGCGAGGAGGACGAATTCGCGCTTTCCTATTACAACTCGATGACGACCTGGATTCACATCGACAAGTTGCTGGCGGCCTTCGGCCTGGCGCGCGGCGACCTTTGGCCGACCAGAAAAAGTGACCGCCGCCATCCGCGATGTCGCGGCCAAGATGCCGACCTACATCACGCTGAAGGACGTGAAAAAACGTTGGGGCCATGGCCAGGAAGACATCTTCCCGGTCGCGCAATTCGAGAAACTGTGGGGCGACATGACGCGCGCTGCCGGAAGTGGAATGCCGTTACATCGTGGTGCCGCGCCTGCGCGGACAACAACTGAAGGATCAGGCGCAACTCGATGGCTGGCTGCGCGACGGTTCCGCGGCCTACGTCGAATCGCTCTGCGCGTGGACCTAAAGGCTCCGGACAATCGGCTGTTGAGCGAGCCTCAACGGCCCTGTCATTGGCGCGTGAATACGATGACATGCTGCCATGGCATGCGTGCCAATCGTACTCCTTCCACACAAGGGGGTGAACGGACATTTCCTTCTTCACCTGAGCCTCCGTCATCTTGTGGACGCGCTTGATCGGGACGGTCGCGTCCTCTCCGCGGAACTCCACGAAGATCATCCGCCCGCCAGGCTTGAGCGCGCGGCACATCGCCGCGGTCATCTCGTAGGGATGATCAAACTCATGATAGACATCCACCATCACAATGCTGTCCACGCCATTGGCAGGCAGCCTGGGGTCCGTGATGGTTCCGAGCACGGGCACGACGTTACTGATTCCCACCGTTCTCAGTCTGTTGGTGAGCAAATCCAGCATCTCCTGTTGAATCTCGACCGCAAACACCTGCCCGCCGGGTAAACACCTTTGGGGCGATGCGGCGCGTGAGATAACCGGTCCCGGCCCCAATATCAGCCACCTTTTCGCCTGGCTGGAAGTTCAACGCCTGCAGCAAACGCGACGTCTTTTCCTCCTGCTCGCGCTCAGGACGTTCGAGCCATTCCGCCGCCTGGTGACCCATGACATGGGCGATCTCGCGGCCCATGTAGAATTTGCCAATGCCGTTTGGGTCGTGAAGGGCACGGGTTTCGTAACGGTTGGTGGAGGCCGTGGCCGCGGTGGACATTTCGGCCTGCCCGGCCAGCCACATCAAGAAAAGCACAATGGATAATCGGTTCACCCCGGAACGCTACGAAGGCCTGCCCGTCTCTGCAATGGTGCAGGCTAGCCTATCGATTCGCCGGCGTCCCCACCACGCCGGGACGGGTCCACAAGGGGTGGAAACTCCGTTTTTCTGCAAGAAACGGCGCCTTTCGGGCATGGAAATTTCCCAAACTCCTTCTTGCTAAATAAACGACCCTCCGTAGATTTGGCGGCTCTTATCTGGAAACTATGACCATACACAGTCTGTTTGCTTTGCTCGCCATGGCGTCCCCCGCGCAACCGGGCACTCAGCCCAATCCGCAGGGCGAAATGTTCAAGCTCATCGGCATGGTCGCGATCATGGGCATAATGATGTATCTCATCATCATTCGCCCACAGCGCACGCGCCAGAAAGCAGCTCAATGCTTTGATGAGCAACCTCAAAGCCGGCGACAAAGTCCTGACCGGCAGCGGCATTGTCGGCGTCGGTCATCGGCGTGAAGGATAAGACCGTTTCCATTCGCTCGGCCGATTCCAAGCTGGAAGTTCTTAAATCCACCATTTCCGAAATCACTGAAAAAGCCGGCGCCGACGCCGCGCAATCCTAGTCCCCCCTTTGCCATGAATCGTAGTCATCTCTGGAGATTCCTGATCATCGTCGTTGTCGTCGGCTGGGCCGCGACGGACATGTTGCCGCTCAAGAGCCGGCCGCTCATTGAGATGTTTCAGGAGAACATCGGCAAGCGCGATGCCGCTTACACGAATATCATCACGCGCTTCGCCGAATTGCAGAAGGCCAACCCGCAGAACGAATACAAGAACCTCCGGATGCCATCGGCACCAATGACATTTCGCGGCATTTCGACATTGATACCAAAGGTGAGAAGGACCCGACGGCTGCGATCCTGAATTCGCTCCAGCGCAAAGGCGCGGGCAAGGTCAAGCTCGGCCTCGATCTTCAGGGCGGCTCGTCATTCCTCGTCGAAATGGAAACCGGCAAGCTGGCGACGAATGCCTCGCAAGAAGTCGCCATGGAGAACGCCATCGAAGTGCTGCGCAAACGCGTGGATCAAGTTCGGCGTGGCCGAACCGCTCATCCAGGCGCAGGGCGAGGATCAGATCCTCATCCAGATGCCCGGCCTCGGCGCGGCCGAAATGGAAAGCGTCCGCAGGCCATCAAGAAAGCCGCGTTCCTCGAATTTCGCATGGTTCACGAAGAGAGCGCCAAGCTGGCGCAGGAAGGACATTATTCCGCCGGGTTACGAAATCTTGAAGGAAGTCAACGCGTCATGCCGGATGGCGCAAAAAGTCGTCGAGTCCTACATTGTGAGCAAGACAGCGCGATCCCGGATTGACCGGTCAAGAACGTCAGCGCGCTTGCATGGGCCGCGACAACTTTAACAATCCGGAAATCGCTTTTCACTTTCGATGCCGATGGCGCGATCGCCTTCGAGAAGGTGACGACGGAAAATGTGGGCGAGCAGCTCGCCATCATCCTCGACGGCGAACTTTATTCCGCCCCGCGTCATTCGCACGCCTATTCCCGGCGGCAGTGGTTCCATTTCCGGCGGCAGCTTGACCGAAGACGAAGCGCGCAACCTCGCGGCCATTCTCCAGAATCCGTTGGAAGCGCCGGTGAAGATCATCAGCGAAGACCGCGTCGATCCGTCGCTCGGCAAAGACACCATTCGCAGCGGCATTCAATCGGCGCATCTGGGGCACGCTGGCGGTCGCGGCGTTCATGGCTGTTTATTATCTGGTCGCCGGAATGGTCGCGAACTTCGCCCTCGCTGCTGAACCTCGTCATCCTGCTCGGCGTCATGTGCGCCGTTCGACACCACGCTGACGCTGCCCGGTATCGCGGGCATCGTGCTCACCGCCGGTATGGCGGTGGACGCGAACGTCCTCATCTTCGAGCGCATCCGCGAAGAAATGGCCAAGGGCAAATCCCTGCGCGGCGCGCTCGCGGCCGGTTACAGCCGGGCGTTTGGAACCATTTTCGACTCGCACGTCACGACGCTCATTTCATCCGTCATTCTGATTTACTTGGGCACCGGCACCATCAAGGGCTTCGGCGTCGCGCTCACCATCGGTGTGGCCGCCAGCTTGTTCACCGCGCTGGTCGTGACGCGCCTCGTGTTCGACACGTTCATCTCGCTGGGCATGGATGAAGACGATGCCGATGCTGCACATCATCAAGTCCACCGAACATCGACTTCATGAAGTTCGCCAAGCCGGCCTTCATCGTTTCGTGGGCTGATCATCCTTGTGGGCGTGGGTTACGGCTTCTCGCGCGGCAAGCACATGGTCGGTCATGAGTTCCTGGGTGGCGACAACATGACCTTCTCGTTCCAGCAAAAAGTGGATCAGGACAAGCTGACCGAGGCGCTGCAACCCGTCGTTGGCGAAGCGCTGATCCAGTACCAGACGGAAGTGGTCGGGCACGGACGAGAAAGCTGCGCATCACGGCCGCCTTCGACACCGCGGACAAGGTGACAGCGACGCTTGCCAAAGAATTTCCCGCAGGCCGGCTTCAAACTCGAAGGCACCAAGCGCGTGGGCCCGACGGTCGGTGAGGAAATCTGCAGAGCGCCATCATCGCCTTGCTGCTTTCGCTCCTCGGCATCCTGATTTACGTCGCGTTCCGCTACGAATTCTCGTTCGCCGTCGGCGGCCATCGTCGCCATCGTTGCACGATATCCTGATGACCGTGGGCATCTACGCGCTCGTCCGGACGCGAATTGAATTCGACGATGATGGCGGCGATGCTGACCATCATCGGTTTCTCGATCAACGACACGATCGTGATCTTTGACCGTATTCGCGAAGACCTGAAACTGGGCGTGCGCGGCACGTTCCGCGAGTTGATCAACCAGGCGCTGAACCAGACCCTGAGCCGCACGATCATCACCTCCGGCACGGTGTTTCTTGCGACCATGGCGCTCTACATTTTCGGCGGCGGCGCGATCAACGACTTCGCGTTCACGTTCCTGGTCGGCATCATCACCGGCACCTACTCGTCGATCTACATCGCGAGCGCGTTGGTGCTCTGGTGGCACAAGGGCCAGCGTCCGGTGACCAGCACGACGGTCACGATGGAAACCGTCGCACCGGCGAAGGCCTAACGCGGCTGGTTTTTCGGACAACGCCCGGACTGAAGTTCGGTCCGGGCGTTTTGTTTTCGGTCCGCGATGTCGGGAATTAGATCATGCTCGCCGATTCATTTCGTGTTTGGTGTTTCTTAATTGATGTTTATTTTTCCGCGCATGCTTGCTGAAATCACGATCACTCCGCTGCCACTGGACCGGGTTCATCGTTCTGCATCCTGGTCTTTCTCGCACTGGATCTCGGCGTTTTTCATCGCCGGGCGCACGTCGTGAAATTCAAGGAGGCGCTCGTCTGGACTGCGATCTGGTTCACCGTGCGCCATGCTGTTCGCCGTATCGCGTCGGCCATGCTGGAAGACACGGGAAGACACGTGAATTTCATCACCGGCTACATCATCGAATTGTCGCTCTCGATGGACAACGTCTTCGTCATCGCCCTCATCTTTGCCTACTTCCAGTGCCCGCTGAGCCCAACATCGCGTGCTTTTCTGGGGCATTCTCGGCGCGCTGGTCATGCGCGGCATGATGATCGGCGTCGGGCGGCTCTGGTCAGCCGGTTCCAGTGGGTGTTCTATATCCTCGGCGCCTTTCTGGTCATCACCGGCATGCGGATGCTCTTCAGCGGGGAGCAAGGAGTGGATCCGGAGAAGAACATCGTGCTGCAGCTGACGCGGAAATTGTTCCCGGTGACCGACATTCGATGGGCAGAAGTTCATCACCCAGTTCAATGGCCGGGCGCTGACACCCCTCGCTCTCGTGCTTCTCATGGTGGAGACAACGGACCTGATCTTCGCCGTCGATTCCATCCCCGCCATCTTTGGCGTCACGCAAAAGCGTTCATCATCTTCACCTCGAACGTCTTCGCCATTCTCGGCCTGCGGT
>CAVXCM010000013.1:0-1108957 GCA_963760275.1 uncultured Verrucomicrobiae bacterium | reverse complement strand
TTGAACCTGGATCTACAGCGAGCCCACATTGACTTAAGAAAAGGCCGAATTGAAATCCCGGTCAATGGCGGTGGTTCGCGAAGCATCCCTGTCGATCGTGAGGGACGTTTTTACATTGATTGGACTTTAACCCCACGCGATTCGCGACTGACGAAAAAAGATATCGAATATCTCTTATTGCAGCACGAGTTGAGACGGGAAGGCCGGGGGGCCGAAATCACCAATGGTTGGGTTAACAAGCTTGTCGTCGTGGGGTCCACCGCCACGGGCGGCAATTTGACCGACATCGGCGCTACGCCGCTGGAACATGAAACCTACCTGATGAGCAGTCATTGGAATGTCGCGAACTCCATGCTTACCAATCGTTTCATTTCGCCGCTCTCGCTGGAATTCAAACTTCTACTAATCGCAGCCTTTGGCGCCACTGCGGGAGTTCTTACGATCCGGCTCCGACCTCTCCACGCAATTTTTACCGTGGGCGTCGTGGCTGTTGGATACTCCGCCATCGCGGCATGGACCTTCGTTGAGTGGCGGCTGTGGCTTCCGATCGTTTTACCTGTTGGTGGCTCGCTTATTACGACTCACGTTTGTCTCGTCACCTATCTGGTTCGGCATGAACAACTCGAAAGGCGGCGCACCAAGGACCTGTTCAGCAAGATCGTCTCGCCAGACGTCGTCGGGGAATTGTTGAGTCAAAAGAAACTCTCGTTGGTCGGCTCGCGCCGGGAATTGACTGTCTTTTTTGCCGATGTCCGCGGCTTCACGGAAATTACCGATGCACATCAACAACGCGCCGAACGCGAAGTGGCCGAACTGAAGTTGAATGAAGATGAGGCCAAAACTCTGTTCGACGCTGACGCAGCCGAGGTTTTGCGGACGGTTAACCAGTACCTCAGCATCGCGGCGGACTGCATCAAGAAACATGAAGGCACCCTCGACAAATACATCGGTGATTGTGTCATGGCCTTTTGGGGAGCACCGATACCCAACCCGAAACATGCGCTCTGCTGTGTTCGTGCTGTAATCGACATGCAACGGGCCATTTTTGATTTGAACCAACAAAGACGGCAGGAAAATGAACGTCGGCAGGAGCAGAACACGGCGCGCGCCCTTAATGGCGAACCCCCGCTGCCTCTTCTCGATATCCTCTCGCTAGGGTCTGGCATCAATACAGGCACCGTTACTGTGGGTTTAATGGGCTCTGATGCGCATCTGGTGAATTACACAGTGTTCGGGCGGGAGGTGAATCTGGCTTCGCGGCTGGAAGGCGCTTCGGGGCGTGGGCGGATTCTCATTGGAGAACAAACCTTTCGCCAGATTCAGCGGAGTGATCCCGAATTAGCCGCGAAATGCGTTGAACAGCCGGCACTTTCACTGAAAGGTTTTCGCGACTCGATCAGGGCGTATGAAGTTCCGTGGCGACCGGACGACGTTTCGATGGCCGAGGCTGGCCAAAGCATGACTATCGTCCGTGCAAAAGGGCAACGCAGTGAATGCTACTAAAAGACGCAGAGGCATCGCATCGGTTTTTGAATGGGAAAACTGATACGCCCCGCTACTTTGGATAGGTGCGAACCGTTATTTACCCCGGCAGCTTCGATCCGTTTACCAATGGTCATCTCGATATTGTCCTGCGTGCCGCAAAGCTCTTCGACGTTGTCATCGTGGCGGTCGCGAATAACTCGGAGAAAAAACAACTCTTCTCTCTGGAAGAGCGGGTGTCCTTCGTGCAGGAATCGGTGAAAAACCTGCCAAACGTCCGCGTGGATTCGTTCACGGGCCTGCTGGTCAACTACGTCGAGCAATGCGGCGGACAAGCAGTAATCAGGGGGTTACGGGCCATTTCAGACTTCGAATTTGAATTTCAGCTGGCGCTGATGAACCGTAAACTGAACGAACGTGTGGAGACGATCTTCATGATGCCCAAGGAGACATATACATTCCTGAGCTCTCGAATCATCAAGGAAATCGCTCAACTCAACGGTGATGTCGGCCCCTTCGTGCCGTGCCATGTGGAGGTGGCATTGAAGAACAAATTGGTGCCCAAAGCAGGTATCGCTTAAGAAATAAAGGTATTTTATGCCACTGACATTCAATATTCGCCATCTCGAGGGTAAAGACCTCCATCTGGAAGGACAGCTTGCGAGTGAGGAACTCGACTTGGAATTGAATGACGACATGATCCGGCCCGCTGAAATGCTGGAATACGACTTGGAAGCTGAGCAAATTGACGGGGCGGCGTTGGTGCAAGGACAAATCCACTTGGATATCCATTACACCTGCGTTCGTTGCCTGAAAAAATTCACCAGTCCCTTGGAAATCCCGAATTGGGTTTGTCACCTTCCGCTTACGGGTGAAGATGCTGTCCCCACCACGAACGATTTGGTTAACTTGACGCCTCAACTTCGTGAAGATATTCTCCTCGCCCTTCCGCAACATCCGTTGTGTGAACCGGAATGCGTCGGCTTAAAGCTACCCGCAACCGAGAAGGAGCCGGGCGGCATGTCTGAAAAGACTTCTTCCGCGTGGTCTGAATTGGACAAACTGAAACTGAAAAACTGAAATTATGGGCGTTCCCAAGCGAAAACCCTCGAAAAGCCGCCAGCGCATGCGCCGAGCATACAACAGCGTGCTGAAACTCCCCCAGATTAGCGCCTGCCCTCAATGTGCGGCGGCATATCGCCCCCATCGCGTGTGCCCGTCCTGCGGCCATTATAATGGCCGTCAGGTGGTCACGGTGAAGGCTGGTGCGTAATTTCCCTTTTCCACAAGAGCGCGGCTGAGTATTCCTCTCTGCGCTCTTGTTGTTTTTATGCGTATAGCTGTTGACGTCATGGGCGGCGACCACGGTTGTAGCGTCGTCGTGTCTGGTGTCAAAATGGCCTTGGAGACGCCAGGCCGTGAATGCATCAAAAAACTTTTCCTCGTCGGCGCGGAAGGTGAAGTCAGACGCGCTTTGCAGGAAAAGGGTTGTAGCGACTCCCGTCTCGAAATTGTCAATGCCACCCAGGTCCTAACGATGGAGGATAACCCTCTAACGGCGATTCGCCGCAAGAAGGATTCCTCGGTCGTGCGGGCCGTTTCCCTCGTCGCTGAGGGAAAGGCTGACGCCGTCGTCTCTTTGGGCAACACTGGTGGCTTGGTTGCCGCCGCCACGTTTGGTCTTGGCCGCCTCAACTTGGTTAAGCGCCCCGCCATTGTCACCATTATGCCCACAATAAAGGGACATTTCGTCCTGTTGGACGCCGGGGCAAATCCTGAGTGCGAGCCTCTTCATCTTTTCCAATTCGCGATTATCGGCTCTGTTTGTGCCAAGGAAATCCTGGGCATCCAAAAACCGCGGGTTGGATTGTTGAGCAATGGAAGTGAGGCTTTCAAAGGAACCACATTAACTCAGGAGGCGTCCGAACTGTGCCGCCAATCGGATTTGAACTTCATCGGCTACGTCGAAGGGACCGATATCTTTGCGGACCGTGTTGACGTCGTGGTCACCGACGGATTTGTGGGAAACATCGTATTGAAGACCGCCGAAGGCTTAGGCAAAACGATTCTCCACATCTTGAAGAGCGAGTTGACCGCGACGCCGGTGCGAAAACTGGGCGCATTGCTGGCCCGCAGCGGTTTTCTCAAGTTGAAGGCCAAAATGGATCCAGAAGCTCATGGGGGGGCGCGAATCGTAGGCTTGAACGGAACGGTGGTAAAAGTTCACGGATCAGCGAGTGAACGTGTCGTGGCCAACGCTTTGCGTCAAATCGCGGAATCCGCCGGTCAGCATTTGAACGATCGTATTGTAGAAGCCATTGCGCGCACCCAGCCCCAATCTGCTGTTGCTGCATGAAAACAACGTCTAAAAAATTCCGAAATCCGCGAGCCAAGAACGACTTTAAGAGCCGTAGCTGCTCGATCGCAGCGGTCGGTTCCTACGTTCCCGAACGGATCCTTTCCAATGCCGATCTGGAAAAATTGGTGGATACCACCGACGAATGGATTGTAACTCGCACCGGCATTCAGGAACGCCGCATTGCCGCCCCGGATGAATATACCTCGGATTTGGCGACGAAGGCGGCCCTTCTCGCCATGGAGCGGGGTAACATCAAACCTGAGCAGATAGATTTGATCATTGTGGCCACCATTACCCCTGACATGCCGTTTCCCGCGACGGCTTGCCTGGTGCAGCAAAAGATCGGAGCCTTCCGCGCGGCCGCCTTTGACATGGAGGCCGCTTGCTCAGGATTCATCTTCGCACTGGAAATTGGCCAGCAATTTGTGATGTCTCACACTTACGAGACGGTGCTTGTGATTGGCGCAGAAAAACTTTCCTCCATCATCAATTGGAAGGACCGCAACACGTGTGTGTTGTTCGGCGACGGTGCGGGAGCCGCCATCCTGCAGAACCGCCCCGATACCCACGGTTTGCTGACGGCCTGCATGGGCGCTGACGGTTCCAAGGCGGACCTGCTCTCCCTGCCAGGCGGCGGCAGCCGTTGCCCCACCACTCCGCAATCCGTCGCTGACGGCTTGCATTACCTGCGCATGGACGGGAAGGAAACTTTTAAAAGCGCGGTCAACGCCATGTACGCGGCGGCGGAGGAAGCCATGCGCCGCTGCGACGTAAATATTACTCAGATCAAATGCCTTATCCCACATCAGGCGAATCGGCGAATCATCGATGCAGTCGGTGAGCGCCTGGGTGCCAAGCCTGAGCAGGTGTTTGTGAACGTGCATAAATACGGCAACACATCCGCTGCCTCCGTCGCAATCGCCCTCGATGAAGCGGTATCTTCAGGAAAATTTCAGCGGGGCGACTTAATTCTCCTCCTTGTTTTTGGTGCTGGGCTTACGTGGGGAGCCGCAGTGATTGAATGGTAAATTGCCCGATGGAGAATTTGAAAATATCCTGATGCCAGCGCGTTGACGGAGTGCGCGCCAGTGCTAAGTTCGAGGCGTATGAGCGCCAGCAAAACCAAATCTGACCTTCTCCAACCCGTAACCGTTCAAACACCGGCCACGGTTTTGAGCCTTCATCCGACGGCCTTTCGTATCCGCAAGAGTGGCATCGAGTTTCAATCCGCTACCGAAGTGGCGAGCTGGACTGAAATGACAGTCGAACTCCAATTACCAGGCACACGTTCATTCAGTTGCACAGGCGTTGTCGTAGCCTGCACCGGGAACCGACACCTCGGCTACAATGTTTCGCTGGTGTTCACTGGCGTTTCAAAACAAGCGCAGGAGCGGTTGAACGATTTTTCTTCCATCGCGGCGATTTCTCTGCGCGTTTAGTGTCCGCGCATGGAAGTTTTTACTCGGATACTCAAGGCGGCCGTTGACGCGCACGCCTCGGACCTTCACATCAAAGTCGGCGGCCCCGTAGTGCTCCGAATAAGCCGCCAACTGGTGGCGATCGAAGCCCCTATTCCTACCGTCGAATGGATGGATAACGTGATTGATCACCTTATTCCTCCGCACATGAAGGAGCATTTCAAGGAGAAGCGCGAAGCAGACTTTTCCTACCTGGTTCATGGCATCGGCCGATTCAGGACCAACGTCTTTCAGCAACGTGGCGAGATGGCAATCGCCATGCGCTATGTGAAAGCCCAGGTGCCGGATTTTGAGCATTTGGGTCTCCCGCCGGTCATGCGACAAATTGCGGAGTCCCCGCGCGGCATCGTTCTCCTCGCCGGGACCACTGGTTCTGGGAAATCCACTTCATTGGCGGCGATGGTGGAACATGTGAATGGCAACTTCCGCAAGCACATCGTGACCCTCGAAGATCCAATCGAATACGTTTTTGAGGACAACCAATCGATCATCGAACAGCGGGAGATTGGGTTGGATACGGAAAGCTTCTACTCGGGTCTCCGTTCCGCACTGCGGCAGGACCCCGACATCGTGATGATCGGTGAGATGCGGGATTCCATCACTTTTGCTGCCGCCATCAACGCCGCGGACACGGGTCAAATGGTCCTCTCCACTGTCCACACCACGAACGCGTCTCAATCGATTGGACGGGTTCTCGACTATTTCAAAGCAGACGAGCGCGAACAGGTGCGCCGGCAACTTGCGGGAACATTAAAAGCCGTCGTGTGCCAGCGCATGGTTCCCACCGTGGATGGGAAGATGACTCCGGCCTGCGAGATCATGCTCAACACTCCCATCGTGCGGAAACTCATCGAAGAGAACCGTCTCGATAAACTCGGTGCGGCCATTGAAACGGGTCACGACGACGGCATGCAGGATTTCAACAAGGCCGTTCTCGAATTGTTCAACGCCGGAAGAATCACCAAGGAAGAAGCCATGGCAAAAGCTGGAAATGCCGCCGCACTGGAAATGAATCTTAAGGGCATCTTCCTCACTCAAGGCAGCCGCATCCTCGGTTAAACCGGCGCCCTTGCCCTGGCGGTGTGGCGCGTTCGCCCTTTGTCACAAGGGAGCCCGCGCCATGGCGTGCGGCGTGTCCCGATACATTCGAGTCTTTCCCTCAATCGATCTTCCGCTACGCTCCGCGCCGCATGAGCAAGGTTCGCGTGGGGATTATCGGCATGGGCAACATCGGCAAACATCACGCCGGGTATTTGCTTGATGGAAAAGTTTCGCGGTGCGAACTCGTCGCCGTCGCCAGCACATCACCGCGAAAACTGGAAACGTACGGCGCGAAAGGCCTCAAGGTTTTCGCCAGCGCCGAGGCACTGATCGCCTCCAAAATGTGCGATGCCGTTATCATCGCCACCCCTCACTATCAACATACCTCGATCGGAATCGCCGCGTTTGAGGCGGGCTTGCACGTCATGGTGGAGAAGCCTATTTCCGCACACAAGGCGGATGCGGAACGACTCATCGCTTCCGCCGAGAAATATCCGAGGCAGGTTTTTGGCGGAATGTTTCAGCTGCGAGTGGAACCGCGCTACGCCAAAGTGAAAAGACTGATCGACTCCGGCGAACTGGGGACCATCGTCCGCATCAACTGGATTATCACCGACTGGTTCCGCACGGAGGCGTATTACGCCAGCGGAGGTTGGAGGGCCACATGGAAGGGCGAAGGCGGCGGTGTCTTGCTCAACCAATGCCTTCACCAACTCGACATGCTACAGTGGCTTTGCGGCATGCCTTCGCGCGTGCGCGGCTTCTGCCAGCTCGGCCGCTTCCACAAAATTGAGGTGGAAGACAATGTGACATCGTACTTGGAGTGGGCCAATGGAGCGCAAGGGGTGTTCATCACCAGCACCGGCGAGGCGCCAGGCACGAATCGCTTCGAAATCGTAGGCACCAAAGGCAAATTGGTGCTGGAGAATAACAAGCTCCACTTCACGCGCAATGAATCGGACATGGTTGAATTCAACCAGACGGCGAAAAGCGGTTTTGCCAAGCCCGAGGTCTGGCAGTGTGAAATCCCGTTTGAGAACGCCCCGAATGCCCACGCCATTTTGATGCAGAATTTTGTAAACGCCGTTTTGGATGGTGAGTCATTGATCGCCCCCGGTGCGGACGGTCTTGGCTCCGTGGAACTGGCCAATGTGATTCTCTACTCCTCAATTCTCGACCTGCCCGTGAAGTTACCGATGGATGCGGCGTCATTCGAAATCAAGCTCCAGGAACTCATCGCCGCCTCGAAGCTCGAAAAGAAGGTCGTCGAAATCAGCAATGATGACTTCACCAAATCCTTTCACCGCTAAGCGTCCGCTACGGAACCGAAGTCACAACCAAGTGCTGCTTGTTTGCGGAACCGTGCCTGACTTATTTTCCAACTCATGATCATTACAGGCATCGGCGACGAAGCGGCCAGTTCCATCGACGGACAAATCAAGGCCCACCAGCAACTGGGTTGGAAGACGATCGAGATGCGCGGGGTGGAAGTGCCCGGCTATGCGAAAGCGAACTTTCATGAGATTCCCAACGCAGCCTTTGACGTGGCAGCGGGCCGGCTTAGGGACGCGGGCATGAGCGTGTATTGCTTTGGCTCCACGATCATGAATTGGCAGAAGACGGTGGCGACACCGTTTGAGATCACCGTTGGCGAAGTAAAACGCTGCATCCCGCGCATGCAGAAACTCGGCACGAAGTACGTCCGCGTCATGAGCTTTAAGCCGGGTGATGACGAATCGAAAACTCCCGCCGAGGTCTTTTCACGCGTTCGCGAGGTAACGAACATGTTCCTGGATGCCGGCCTGCAACCTGTGCATGAGAACTGCATGAATTACGGCGGCATGAG
Source organism: uncultured Verrucomicrobiae bacterium (assembly GCA_963760275.1). Lineage (GTDB taxonomy): Bacteria > Verrucomicrobiota > Verrucomicrobiia > Limisphaerales > SIBH01 > JANNGC01. The sequence continues at coordinate 1,100,751 of CAVXCM010000013.1, read as the reverse complement.
CTGGCAGCACGCGCTGGAATTGCTGGATAAAGCGCCGGGCTTGAAGTGGGTGTTCGATACTGCCAACCCGGTTTTCAACGCCGATCGCGCAAAGCCAGCGCCATGGTCCAAACAGGATGCGTGGGAATTCTACACGCATGTGAAGCCCCACACAGTTCACGTTCACATTAAGGACGCGCGATGGAACCCAACGAAAAATGACGCTGATTATACCATGCCCGGCGAGGGGCAAGGCTACGTGCGGGAAGTCATCAAGGACCTTTTGTCGAGCGGCTACGATGGCGCTTTTTCCATTGAACCTCACATCGCGGTTGTGTTTCACGATGCAAACGTGCATGCCCCGGTGGAGGAGCAATTCAACAGCTACATCGAATACGGCCGGGCTCTCCACAAGCTCGTTGGCAGCGTGCAGGCTGAAATCGCAGCAAAGAAAGCAGCCTGACGGTTCTGCCTGCTTACACTTCCGCACGCGCCTCTCGTTTCGCACATCGGCCAGCGCGACCTAGCCTTGCGCTTCAATCCAGGCGTTTCGGTTAGCCGCTGTCCCGACGCGGTAACACGCGCCGGGCACGACCCGTTGCAACTGCGAAGTTGACGCGGTAGCCATGATGTTTACGCTCCGCATGAATTCCAAACACTCAACCAATTCTCTCAACTCATTGGAGGAAATATGCCGAGCAATCGTGGTGTCGCTTACATGGGACCGGGAAAAGTCGAAGTCAAAAACATCGATTTCCCAAAGTTGGAACTTCCTGAACAGAAACGAAAGTGCGAGCACGGAGTCATTCTCAAAGTGGTCTGCACGAACATCTGCGGCTCCGACCAACACATGGTGCGGGGGAGAACGACCGCCCAGCCTGGATTAATCCTCGGTCATGAGATCACCGGAGAAGTAATCGAAACGGGCCGCGACGTTGAATTCATCAAGAAGGGCGATATTTGCAGTGTGCCCTTTAACATCGCGTGCGGACGTTGCGCCAATTGCAAGGAAGGCAAGACGGGGATTTGCCTGAACGTGAATCCAGCGCGGCCCGGCGCGGCTTATGGCTACGTGGACATGGGCGGATGGGTTGGCGGCCAGGCGGATTACGTGATGGTTCCCTACGCGGATTTCAATCTCCTCAAGTTTCCGGATCGCGATCAGGCGATGGCAAAAATCAAAGACCTCACGTTGCTGTCGGACATCTTCCCGACGGGTTACCACGGTGCGGTCAGCGCTGGCGTTGGGCCGGGCGCCACCGTTTATGTCGCCGGGGCCGGACCGGTCGGTTTGGCGTGTGCAGCGTCCTGTCATCTTTTGGGCGCTGCGGTGGTCATCGTCGGCGATCTAAACAAAGAGCGACTCGCCCAAGCGCGGAGCTTTGGCTGCGAAACGGTGGATGTTTCGAGCGACGCGCCGATTGCGGATCAGTTGGAGCGAATCCTCGGCGTGCCGGAGGTGGATTGCGCTGTGGATTGCGTCGGGTTCGAAGCCCGCGGTTGCGGTCACGATCACAGCAAGGAAGTGCCCGCCCAGGTACTCAACAGCGTGATGGAGGTTTGCAAAGCGGGCGGCGCCATCGGCATCCCGGGGTTGTACGTCACGGGCGATCCAGGCGCAGTCGATGCCGCCGCAAAAGTCGGCAGCCTTTCCATCCGCATCGGTTTAGGCTGGGCGAAGAGCCACACTTTCGTTACCGGCCAATGCCCTGTCATGCGGTACCATCGCCGTTTGATGATGGCGATTCTCCATGACAAAATCCAAATTGCGAAAGCCACTCATGTTCAAATGATCCGCTTGGAGGATGCCCCCATCGGCTACAAGGACTTCGACAAGGGTGCGGCGAAGAAATTCGTCATCGACCCGCACGGAATGGTTAAATCCTAATCGTTTCCCTTCAGCATCCAACCCCTCGGTAAACCACCGAGGGGTTTTTTGTCAGTACGATTCCGCATGAGGCGGGAGCAAAATGTTCGCTCCCCGCATCCGAGTCGTTTACGTTTCGGCCCCGTGCCAGTGAGAGTTAAAATTTGCGGAGTCACCACAGCGGCGGACGCGATTGCCGCGGTCGATGCCGGAGCCGACGCGCTTGGCTTCATGTTTTTTGAGAACAGCAAACGCTTCATTTCTCCGGCGGCGGCAGGTGAGATCATTCGTGAACTGCCTCCCTTCGTGGCAAAGGTCGGCGTCTTCGTAAACGCCCCCAAAGACTTCGTCCTGCACGCAACGGAAACCAGCGGCATTGATACACTTCAATTTCATGGCGAAGAGACCCCACGATTCTGCGGGGAATTCCCCTTAAAGGTGATTAAGGCATTTCGAGTCCGCTCGCCCGACACGTTGCAGGAGGCGTTAATTTATCGCTCCTTCGCCTGGCTGCTGGACAGTTACGTGGACGGTCAACATGGGGGAACGGGAATTAAGTTCGATTGGAACATTGCGGTGAAGGCTACGCAGTTGACCCGCATGGTGATCCTCGCCGGCGGATTAAAGGTCGACACGGTGGCGGAAGCGGTTCGCACTGTGCGGCCCTATGGAGTGGATGTTTCGGGCGGCGTCGAATCATCCCCCGGCAGGAAGGACCACGCGAAGCTTCGAGAGTTCATCCTCGCCGCTAAAGGTCCGGTGTGACGCATGGCCAAAAAACTTGGCGCGGACGCGGCTTTGCATGAGATTCTAGAAAATGAGTACTGCTGCTAGCGAACATCTCCCTGACACGACGGGCCACTTCGGGCCGTACGGCGGGCGTTTCGTGCCGGAAACGCTGATGCATCCCTTGCAGCAACTGGAGGACGAATATTTTCGGGCGCAGCAGGATCCTGAATTCCAGCGTGAATTGAATTACTACCTTCGCGAATTCTGCGGGCGCCCCACCCCGCTCTATTTCGCGGAGCGGCTGACGAGAGAGCTCGGGCGGCCCAAAAATCTATTTAAAGCGGGAAGATCTACTTCACACGGGCGCCCACAAAATCAATAACGCGATGGGGCAAATCCTCCTCGCCAAGCGCATGGGCAAGACGCGCATTATCGCTGAGACGGGCGCAGGTCAGCACGGCGTGGCGACGGCCACCGTCAGCGCCATGTTTGGATTCAAGTGCGTGATTTACATGGGCGCAGTGGATTGTGAGCGCCAGGCTCTCAACGTGTTTCGGATGAAAATGCTTGGGGCAGAAGTCATCCCCGTGCACGCCGGCCAGAAGACCTTGAAGGAAGCCGTCAATGAGGCGATGCGGGACTGGGTGACGAATGTTCGCAGCACTCATTACATCCTCGGCACTGCCTACGGCGCCCACCCCTACCCGGTCATGGTGCGCAATTTTCAGCGTGTGATCGGTGACGAGGCACGTCGACAGATTCTGGAGAAGGAAGAGCGGCTCCCGAATTTGTTGATTGCTTGTGTCGGAGGGGGATCCAACGCCATTGGGCTCTTCTATCCTTTTTTAAATGACGAAGGCGTGAAGATGCTGGGCGTCGAAGCCGGCGGACGCGGCATCCAGCCGGAGCAGCATGCTGCCCGGTTCAACGGCGGCTCGCTCGGGGTCCTGCAAGGCACGCGGTCTTACATTCTTCAGGATGACGAGGGTCAGATTCAACTGACGCACTCCGTCTCAGCCGGGCTCGACTATGCCGCCGTAGGTCCCGAGCACGCCTGGTTGCACGATGAAAAGCGGGTGGAGTATTCCTACGCAACGGATGACCAGGCACTGCAAGCATTTCAACGACTGGCGCGCCTCGAGGGCATCATTCCTGCCTTGGAATCATCTCATGCGATCGCGGCCTGCATCGATCGCGCCCCCACCCTGTCAAAGGATCAGGTCGTCATCGTGAACTTGTCTGGTCGGGGTGATAAGGATGTGCAGACGGTCGCGAACATCGTGAAACTTTAGCCCCAAACGCGTCGCCAAGGCCCGTGGTCCTGCCTGTAACGTCGAAATTTGGTTACGCTTGGGCGAAGAAGCCAAGGATGCCACCGACGACTTGATCCAAATGTTCCCTCGTCAGTTCTGGATACATCGGCAATGGAAGGATCAACTTCGAGATCTTCTCTGCGACCGGAAAGTCGCCCTCCTGATAGCCGAGGTTCTGATAAACCTTCTGAAGGTGAAGTGGCTGCGGATAATAAATAATCGTGGGAACACCTTTATCGGCCAGGAACTTTTGCAACGCGTCCCGACGCTCACTCAATACGGCATAAACGTGAAACACATGTGTGTTGTCCTTTGCGGTAATGGGGAATTCGAGCGGCAAGTGCTCGAGATTTTGAGTGTAGTAGCGTGCGATCTCGGCCCGGCGCGCGTTCCACCGCTTCAAATGCGGTAGCTTCACACGCAGGATCGCAGCTTGAAGCTCGTCGAGTCGTGAATTGTATCCGTGCAAGTCATGGAAGTAACGGCGCTCGATGCCGTGCACTCGCAGCATCTTTAGCTTCTTGGCCAGGGCTTCATCGCTCGTCACCACCATGCCCCCGTCGCCGTCGGCACCGAGGTTCTTTGTCGGATAAAAGCTAAAGCAACCTAACGCTCCGAAACTGCCTGCCGGTTTCCCCTGATACGTCGCGCCGATGCTTTGCGCACAATCCTCGACCACATGGATGCCTCGCGGCCTGCACAGGGAAAAAATGTCTTCGAGAGGAGCCGCCTGCCCAAATAAATGGACGGGAATGACAGCCTTCGTCCGCGCGGTAATCTTCCGCGCCACTTCCGCCGGGTCGATATTGAACGTGCGGGGATCGATATCCGCAAAAACGATCTTGGCACCCACCTGATGAATAGATTCGGCGGGCGCAATGTAGGTAAACGGCGTGGTAATGACCTCGTCTCCCGGCCCGACATCCAACGCCCGGAGCGCCAGCGTCAACGCATCGGAACCGGAATTTACTCCCACACCAAACTTCGTGCCCGTGTAGTCGGCGACCTCCTGTTCGAACGCCGCGACGTTTGGGCCAAGCACGTAATGGCCGCTGGCAAGCGCCTTTTCCACCGCGGGCAGCAACTCAGACTTCAACGATTCGTACTGCGCCGTGAGATTCAGAAATGGAACGTTCATTAAGAAGCAGGCATTGAACGGAATCACCCCAGGCGTTGCAACTCCCCAAACAAGGGCGGTCGAGCACCATCAAAAGGCTTGATCGACCGGCCGGTTCTTTGACGCGCCACGGTCAGCGGACCCTCGGCAAGCTGATACCTGGGAGGCGGCTCCAATCGGGCAGCGCAATTCGCTCGGGCGAACAGGCTCCTCACTCCTTAAACCCTCAGCACCGCACGGAACCCCCTCGCTTTGTAGTAAGACTGCGCACCGTTGTGCCCCGCGAAGATACGGCCATATCGGCGCTCACAGTAAAGCGCCCCGCCGAGGTCTCGGATCTCTGTTGGCGTTCTTATCCAACTTGATGTTTTCCCATCGAACTCACCCAATCTCTGTAGATCCAAATAGTCGTCCTCGGTCAATAATGCCGCACCCATCGCCGCCGCCATATCCACCGCGTTCGTTTTAGGCCGATGCTCCTTCCTTGATTCCCAACCTTCGCGGTCGTAACACACACTGACGCGGCCTGGTGGTGTCTCCGGCGAGCAATCGACAAAAATAAATTCGCCGGTTTTCCTGTCGTGACCGATGACATCCGGTTCGCCGCCCGTGCGTTCCATTTCACTGAGCGACTCAAATTTCTCCCCATTGCTTTCAAGGCGAGCCTGCACGATGGCCCACTCGATACCCTTGTGGCGCTTCGTGTTTCGTTCAAAACGGGACTTCAACGTGTTGAGAAGTTCTTCGCGTCCTGTCGGTGACGACGCCTTGTGACTGCGGGTGCTGTTTTTCATCCTGTTGAAATCGCCTCGACCCAAAATCCTTGATTGCCTGCCCAACTCCACGTCCGGCCGCCACGATCGGATAATTCGAGTGCGGAGTAAACACGGCATGCAGAGGATTCCCGCTGACTCGTCCCCGACCGAAGCCAGCAACAAGATCATTCGCGCCGGGCTGCGATCTTCCCGTCGCGGAGTTGCCTTCGGCCCGCGTCCCCTTTGAGAGGCAAATCCTATCGTGATCAAAGGCAAAAAGTATTTCAGCGATCGTCGTCCGCATGTTCTAGTTTCCAAAAGCAAACGCGGAATAATTCAATCAACGATCAATAAACCATGGCTACCGAATCGAAGTGTCCGTTCAACAGTGGCAACGGCAGCAAAATCCACCACGCATCCGGCGGCGGGACGACCAACCAGGATTGGTGGCCGAACCGGCTGAAGGTCGAACTTCTGCATCAGCATTCCTCGAAATCCAATCCCATGGGCGAGGAGTTTGAATATTCCGAGGAATTCAAGAAGCTCGATTACGCCGCGCTGAAAGGTGACCTCGCCAAACTGATGACGGACTCGCAGGAATGGTGGCCGGCAGACTTTGGCCATTACGGCGGACTGTTCATTCGCATGGCCTGGCACAGCGCCGGCACTTATCGCACCGGTGACGGGCGCGGCGGCGGCGGGCGGGGGCAGCAGCGTTTCGCGCCGCTCAATAGCTGGCCGGACAACGTCAGTCTCGACAAGGCGCGCCGTCTTCTCTGGCCAATCAAACAGAAATACGGCCGCAAAATTTCCTGGGCTGACCTGATCATTCTCACCGGTAACGTCGCGCTCGAAACGATGGGCTTCAAAACCTTCGGCTTTGGCGGCGGCCGTCCCGACACTTGGGAACCAGACAACGACGTGTATTGGGGACGCGAAACGAAATGGCTGGGCGGTGACGTTCGGTATTCGAAAGGCTCGCCCGGCGTTAACGACCCGCACAGCACCCTCGTCAAGGATGACGACAGCCAGGTCGTACACTCGCGCGATTTGGAAAACCCGCTCGCCGCAGTGCAGATGGGTCTCATCTACGTCAATCCCGAAGGCCCGGACGGCAGACCTGACCCACTCCTCGCCGCGAAAGACATTCGCGACACCTTTGGTCGCATGGCCATGAACGACGAAGAAACCGTCGCCTTGATCGCGGGCGGCCATACCTTCGGCAAAACCCACGGCGCTGGCCCCGCGGAAAATGTGGAGTCTGATCCCGAAGCGGCACCGATCGAACAACAAGGCCTCGGCTGGCGAAATCGGTTTGGGACCGGCAAGGGCCCCGACACCATCACCAGCGGCCTCGAAGTCACGTGGACTTCTACGCCAACGCGATGGGGGATCGGCTACCTTAAGAATCTTTTCGAATTCGAATGGGAACTCACCAAAAGCCCGGCGGGTGCGCAGCAATGGCGCCCGAAGGACGGAGCAGGCGCGGGCACGGTGCCTCACGCGCACGATCCGAATAAACGCATCGCCCCCTCGATGCTCACTACCGACATCGCGCTGCGGATGGACCCGGCTTACGAGAAAGTCGCGCGCCGTTTCCTGACGAACCCTGACCAATTCGCCGATGCGTTTGCCCGCGCGTGGTTCAAGCTGACGCACCGCGACATGGGCCCGCGCGCCCGTTATCTCGGGCCCGAAGTTCCGAAAGAAGAACTGATCTGGCAGGACCCGATTCCCGCGGTGAATCATCCGCTCGTCGAGGCGCAAGACATTGACGCGCTCAAGAGTAAGATTGCCGCGTCGGGCCTCACCATTTCGCAACTCGTCTCCACCGCGTGGGCATCGGCCTCCACCTACCGTGGCTCCGACATGCGCGGTGGCGCGAACGGTGCGCGCATTCGTCTCGCGCCGCAAAAGGACTGGGAAGTGAACCAACCGGCCCAACTCGCGACCGTATTGCAAACGCTCGAAGGTATTCAGAGCGACTTCAACAAATCAGCGAACGGTGGGAAGAAAGTTTCCCTTGCCGACCTCATCGTCCTCGCGGGTGGCGTGGGTATCGAGCAAGCCGCAAAGAAGGCGGGCCACGACGTGACGGTCCCTTTCACGCCGGGCCGGATGGACGCCACGCAGGAGCAGACCGATGTGGAATCCTTTGGTGTGCTGGAGCCGATTGCCGATGGCTTCCGCAACTACCTTAAGGGCAACTACACCGTGCCGGCCGAGGCCTTGCTGATCGACAAAGCACAACTCTTAACCCTCACCGCGCCGGAAATGACCGTGCTCATCGGCGGCTTGCGCGTTCTGGGCGCGAACAGCGGCGGCGAGAAACACGGCGTTTTGACTCAGCGAACCGAAACGTTGACCAACGACTTCTTCGTGAACCTGTTGGACATGGGCACGGAATGGAAACAGGTCTCTCCTTGCGGCAATGGATTCGCCGGCGTCGATCGCAAGACCGGCGCGGCCAAATGGAGCGCCACGCGCGTGGACCTTGTCCTCGGATCCAACTCGATTCTTCGGGCGGTCGCGGAAGTCTATGCCAGCTCCGATGCCGAGAAAAAATTCGTCACCGACTTTGTCGCCGCCTGGACAAAGGTGATGAACCTCGATCGATTCGATGTGAAGTGACGTTGTCGATGGGATCCCCCCTAGGGCAAAGCGGCAGCTTTACACCCTTATTGCCCCGGGGGGGCGGTGCTGCCGCGCCAGCTAATTACAACGCCGATGTGAGTCCGGAAGACTTTCGACCTCAGAGCTGGCTACGGAACAAGGCGGCGACGCGTTCGGCCACCTTCTCTTTCAAGGGGCGGCGACGATATTCCTCCAGCGTAATTCGACGACTGCGGCGTTTGTCCGCATCGAACTCGCGCACTTGTTGAAGGGCAAATTCCTCGTCCAGAATGTTCAGGTTTGATTCAGCATTCAGCCGGAAGGATCGACTGTCGAAATTCGTGGAACCAACTGAAGTCCAGCGACTGTCCACCACCAGAACCTTGCAGTGATACATCGCGGGCTGGAATTCAGAGATTTCAATGCCCGCTTCCAGCAAGTCACCCCACCGCGCCCGCGAAGCCCGTCGGACAACGGAAGCATCGATAAGCGGGCCCGGGACAATGATCTCGACCTTTACACCACGCTTCGCCGCTTCCACGAGCGTCGCCACAGCGAGATCGTCGGGAACGAAATAGGATGCCGACAGGTGGATCGATTTCCGCGCGGCGGCAATGCTGAGCAAGTACATCACCCGAACGCTTTCGCTGCCTTCATCCCGTGAGCTCTTGAAAACCTGCGCTAGAGATTTCCCTTTGGGTTCGAGCTTCGGAAAATACTCGTCCTGGTAGAGCAGACAACCGCGGACCCTTGTCCAGTTGTCGATAAACGCCGCCTGCATCTGCGTCACCGCCGGACCTTCAAGCATAAAGTGGCTGTCACGCCAGTGGTCCTCATCCTGCGCGTGGCCTGTCCATTTGTCCGATATCCCGACGCCGCCGGTGAACCCGATTCGACCATCGACGATCAGAAGTTTGCGGTGGGTACGATTATTGAAACGCGTGAGAGTATACCAACGGATCGGATGGAACCGCTCCACTTCCACGCCCGCTTCTCGCATGTCTTCGAGGTAATCAGAGTCAATTTTCGAGGAGCCAGCCCAATCCAGCAGCACGTGCACCTTTACACCCTTGCGCGCCTTCTCTGAGAGCGCCTCAGAGAAATGTTTGCCGATCTCGCCGGACCAGTAGATGTAGGTTTCAAAGCAAATACAGTGAGTCGCCTGCCGAATGCTTTCCAGCATCGCGGGGAAAATCTCGTCACCATTGTAGAAGGCAGTGACGCGATTGCCCGGAACAAGGGCGGGACCCAGCAAGCCACCCATCACCCGCGTGAACTGCTCGTCGCCAACCGAAAACAGAACATGAAGCGGCTCCGTAACCTTTTTCTCGCCCGTGGAAAAATTCGACGCCAGAAGCCAGAGCGCGCTCGTGACAATGAAGGTGCTGATGATTGCAATTGTTAATTCCATGTTCTCCCCGGTGACAAGGTACCCCGTCACGCAAACCATTCCAGTGCGCGCAGAGTTCAGAGGCCAAGCCACAGCCTTGTCGTAAGAACCCGGTGCTGCCGCCCCGCCAACTTCAACCAACGGAACAAAATCAACGAATACGAGAATGCATCCCGATTTCGTAAACGAGTTCCCCCCTCGTTGGAAAAGGGGGATGTAGATCTTGCTGCTCAAGGTGGTCTTCAAGGCGAACCTTTCACGACTGCGCAGGCATTCATCCACTTGAGTGAGCAACAACCGTGCGGCGTGCACCGCCCCCGCGCTGGGTTTGAACGGCGAAACCCCGCGCGCGATCTCGTCGGCGTTGAGGAAGTACAGGCACCCCACTTCCTTTGGTAAAAACTCTTTTGCAAACGTGGTCTTGCCCGCGCCGTTGCAGCCGGCAACGCGGTAGATGGTTGATTTTGCCGAAGGCAAACGCACAGATGTTCAGAACGCGCGAATCAGGTCAACGGGCAAAGCGGCAGCTTTGCCCTACTGGATACATGGGTAGGGCGGCGTTGCTGCGCCGCCCCATCTAATCTCCCGACCAGCGAATCTCAGGCACGCGCCCGATATACGGCCAACCCTCCGGCTTCTCTACCAATCCGGCCCGCACCGGATTCTCACGAACGTATTGCCATTTCTGCCCGTAGCTCTCTCCATCGCGCAGACGATGATGAAATCCACCCGCTTGAAACGTTCCTGTGTCCGGATGCGCTTTGGCGAAACGATCTTTCCAGAAGCCGATCCAACGCTCGATTGTGAACTTCAAATTCCGCGGCGCGCAAAACAGATGCATGTGATCGGGCATCAGCAAATAATCGCTGACGAGCCACGCCGTGGCGGTGTCTTCCCAAATGTTGTGTAGCGTGCATTGCACCGAAGGTTGCGCGAGCCAGCGTTCGCGCTTCTCGGTGCAGACGGTGAGAAAGACCCAGTTCGGTCCGCCGAGCGAAATGTTTACGCCCTTCGCCGGCGTGCGACGGCCAGGATCGCGGAAGGGGAGATTGCTCATGGCTCATGGTTTTACCGAAAGACCGATGAACGCGAAAGATTTCAGAAGGGGCAAAGCGGCAGCTTTGCCCTACCGAATTGGTAGGGCGGACCTGCCGGTCCGCCGCGCCGCCGGGCGGCCCAGATTGCCGGACGGTCAACTTCGCTAAACGGGACAAACAAGAATTCGAACGTCTCGAACTCTGCCGTTTAGCGCGTTTCCCCACGACGTTCCGGCTCAAATCCGATTCCACCGCTTTCGGCAAACCACCCGCGGCGGATTCTAGATAGGGCGGAGCAGCAGCTTTGCCCTACCGCATCGTGGTAGGGCGGCGCTGCCGCGCCGCCCCAAATGCCGCCGAACGGGACAAACAGGAATGAATTCGAGTGAGTGCAACTGCGGAGGTTGCTGGGGAAAATTAGGCTGCCTCAGTGGCTTCGTTAACGCCTAAATGGGAGGGAACAAGCGCTGAATCCAATGGAGAAATGCATTGGCCTCAGGAACTGTGTCATCGAGAAACCGAGCCGTGATTGCCTGTCCAAGAGGGCGCCCGGGGTCTTGCTGCCAAGCTAGCCAAGTGTGAATGAGGGCTTTCGGCGCCGCCGTTTGCGAGAACCTCGTCTCAGGCAATCCGGCAAGCACCGTCTCGGCGTGAGCGAAAAGTCTACATCCCTGCGGAACCAAAAACCGAAGAAAGTTTTCCAGAATTCCAGAACTTCTATTGTCCGGCATCAGCCAGACGCCGACAGTGGGCAAAATCGAGGCAGGCGGTGGCTCGATGATAGTTCCGGCAGGAGTTGGGTGTGCCGGAACATTCGCGTAGCCTTTCGCTGACAAAATACTCCGAATTTGATTCCAACGAGCGTTGATATCCGAATCTGCGTCAATCACGACACCGACATGAGAGATATCACTTTCGTCTAAACGTACGGGGAGACTGCTCAGAAGCCTTTCACAATCGAAGCACTCAACGATCTCGCCTTTGTCGAGAAGCCGAGTCTCGCGTCTCCCTTGTAACGCCAGAATGACGTGCTTGTCGTTCGCGCCTTCTACTAACAGTACTCTCTTAGCCGGCATGAATTATCTGAGTTCGATTTGGTCACGAGCGGCGATTTCGAGCTCTTTCTCGCGAAAGAGAGTTGGGATTACTACATCCTCCTTTAGTGAGAGACGAACAAGAACACCATCTTCCGGATCGCGATTCGCTGCTTCCTGGAATGATTCGATGCAATTCCAACTGTGCGTGGTGGCGAAGACCTGCACATTCAGTTTCCGCGCCATTTCAAAAACGACTGTCCAAACTTTCGTCATTATTGAGTGGTGTAATCCATTCTCGATTTCGTCAACGAGCAGAACTCCTCCTTTGGCGCAACTTAAGGACAGAATGATACCAAATAAGCGATTCACTCCGTCTCCGAAAGTTCGCAGTGGGATCGGATCAGAATAGCGTCTGCTCTTCGCAATTGCCGTCCGAGAGCGCGGCCCAGCTTCGCTACCAATCATCGAAACGGCTTCAATGTCGGGGGAGATAATTTGCAAAGCGCGTACCACTTGTTTTTCGGCAGCGGTTAACGCGACTGAATCCCAAAGCGCCGCCAATTGGCTCGTTGAACGAGAACTAAAGGGATCAAGAAAAACACACGCAGTCGGAATACCTTCAACGCTTTCGGAGATGATTCGGCGTTGAGGACGATGAGGATCGAGCCGGAGCAATCGTCGACCTCTCGGCGCTTCAATTTCCAACATCGGAAGGCCCGTGAAACCACCAAAAAGGTCAGCTTCGGCTTTGACGTACCTCCGGCCTTGTTCTGGATCAAATTGTTCGGAATACCAGCCCACCCGAACTGAAACTGTTTTGATCGGAGATGTGCCTCCGTTCTGATTCGAGATGGAGAACGGCTCGCCGCAACCTGCCAAATTTGGAAAGCCTGAAAACAGACTTGAAAACGAAGAATGATCCTCAGGCGATAAGCTGGCATCTACTTCAGGTGCGCTTGTGCCCGTTTCTTCACGATAGTTAAGAATGTTGTAAAACGTGGTCGGAGCGCCTTCCGTCGCGAGAATACGTATCGCTTCGAGCAAGGACGACTTACCAGCATTGTTCTTACCTGTGATTAGGTTGACTCGCGCGAATGGACCAACTGTGAGATCAGCGAATGAACGGAACCGAGTCACTCTCAGGTTTGTGATTGGCGTATTCATCGTCTCGCGCAGCATTTCAGCCTCACGCCTCACGGTAAAGCGCAGAACCAGCCTCCACGAACTCCTTCGACTTCTCTTCCATCCCTATCTTCAGCGCCTCTTCCTCGGCGATGCCTTGTTCGGCGGCGTATTTGCGGACGTCCTCGGTGATCTTCATCGAGCAGAAGTGCGGGCCGCAACAACGCGTGAACGGCGTGGAAAGGTCTTCACGAGCCGAATGAGTTGAGCCACCTTGCGAATCTTTTGCTCGTAAGATTCACGGGCGAGCGTCTGGCGCATCTCAAGTTTCATAGCGTTGGCAATTTCAGCTTATGCCTTTGGAGAATGGATTCCAGCCGCGTTTTGTCGAGGTCTGCCTGCTGGAACAACTGCTCGATGCGCGCTTTGTCCTTCTGCCGACCCACGCTGGCGGCGATGGCGATGATGTGCTCCGCGCGAAAGATTTTGGCGGGCACTCCCTCGTAATCAAAACATTCCGCCTCACGCACGGCTTCTTCGGTCAGGCCTTGCGCCGGGAGAAATTGCACGGGAAAGCCGCGCACCATGAGATGCTCGCGTTCGACCTGCCAGCCGCGTGATTGCAAATGCGCGTAGATGGCCGGGACGCCAGCGGTGAGGCTCCTGTCGGCCGGGATGAAGAAAATGTCCGCGTCGTAGGTGGTGAACGGCTCGACGTAGTAGATGGCCGCCAACGCGCCGCCCAGCGCCCAGTCCTCGATGAGCTTGGCCGCGACGAGTTCGTTGGCGGCACGCATCACGTCCGCCAATGGAATGTTCGATTCGTCGCCCGAGTTCATGCGTCACGCCTTCGCGTAAACCTCCGCGCCCTTTTCCACGAACTCCTTCGACTTCTCTTCCATGCCCTTCTTCAGCGCCTCTTCCTCGGCGATGCCTTGTTCGGCGGCGTATTTGCGGACGTCTTCGGTGATCTTCATCGAGCAGAAGTGCGGGCCGCACATGGAGCAGAAGTGCGCGGTCTTTGCGCCTTCCTGCGGCAGGGTTTCGTCGTGGAACTCGCGCGCGGTGACGGGGTCGAGGCTGAGGTTGAATTGATCTTCCCAGCGGAATTCAAAGCGCGCCTTGCTCAAGCGCGTTGTCGCGGTATTGCGCGCCGGGATGGCCCTTGGCGAGGTCGGCGGCGTGCGCGGCGATCTTGTAGGCGATGACGCCGTCTTTCACGTCCTTCTTGTTCGGCAGGCCGAGGTGTTCCTTGGGCGTGACGTAGCAGAGCATCGCGCAGCCATACCAGCCGATCATCGCCGCGCCGATGCCGCTGGTGATGTGGTCGTAGCCGGGCGCGATGTCGGTGGTGAGCGGCCCGAGCGTGTAGAACGGCGCTTCGCCGCACCACTCGAGTTGCTTGGCCATGTTTTCCTCGATCATGTGCATGGGCACGTGGCCCGGGCCTTCGTTCATGACTTGCACGCCCTTGGCCCAGGCGCGCTTGGTGAGTTCGCCCTGCACTTCGAGTTCGCCGAATTGCGCTTGGTCGTTGGCGTCGGCAATCGAGCCGGGACGCAGGCCGTCGCCGATGCTGAACGCGACGTCGTAGGCGGCCATGATGTCGCAGATGTCGTCCCAGTGGGTGTAGAGGAAATTCTCCTGGTGATGCGAGAGACACCATTTGGCCATGATGCTGCCGCCGCGCGAGACGATGCCGGTCATGCGGTTCGCGGTGAGCGGCACGAAGCGCAGCAACACGCCGGCGTGAATGGTGAAGTAATCCACGCCTTGCTCGGCTTGTTCGATGAGGGTGTCGCGGAAGAGTTCCCACGTGAGGTCCTCGGCTTTGCCGTTCACTTTTTCGAGCGCCTGATAAATCGGCACTGTGCCGATGGGCACGGGCGAGTTGCGGAGAATCCATTCGCGCGTGGCGTGGATGTTCTTGCCGGTGGAGAGGTCCATGACGGTGTCCGCGCCCCACTTGGTGGCCCAGCGCATCTTCTCGACTTCCTCCTCGATGCTCGACGCGACGGCGCTGTTGCCGATGTTGGCGTTGATCTTCACGAGGAAGTTGCGCCCGATGATCATCGGCTCGGACTCGGGGTGATTGATGTTGTTCGGGATGATGGCGCGGCCGGCGGCGACTTCGGAGCGGACGAACTCGGGGGTGATCTCGGCGGGGATGCGCTGGGGGAAGCGACTGAAGATGCTCGGCGTGTAAGCGGCTCTGTGCCAGAGCTGCGATGAACCGGCGTGCTGTTTGTTGAGGTCGTTGCGAACGATGTCCTTCGACATCTCGGCAATCTTCGCGCGGCCCAGGTTCTCGCGGATGGCGATGAATTCCATCTCCGGCGTGATGATGCCGGCGCGGGCGTAGGCGAGTTGCGTGACGACCTTGCCGGCCTTGGCGCGGAGCGGACGGCGGCGCTGGCGAGGTGAGGCCGGGAAATTCCACGAGCCGATTCTTCTCCGCCTTGCTGGCGAACTCGGCGTGTTTGCCGGAGAGATAGCCATTGTCCATCGGCTTCACTTCGCGACCGTCATATCTCTTCCACGTCGCCGCGCTCGCGAATCCAATCGCGCGCGCAACGCGGGCAGACCTTCCTCGGACGTGCCGGTGAACGCGGGATCGCCCCACGGCCCGGAGCAATCATAGACGCGCACGGGATCATTCGGCGTGACCGCGCCGGTGTAAGACTTCGTCGGCGACACTTCGATCTCACGCATCGGCACGCGGACGTCTTGGTGAATGGTGCCCTCGACGTAAATCTTTTTGCTGGCGGGCAGTTGTTCGCTGCTGTGCGGTTCGAATGAGTCTTTGGTCGCAATCATAATTCAAAACGAAGAGCCGGAGAGTGGTTCAATCCTTGCGCCGGCATTATCCGGATCAAGTTACGGGTCATCGACACTCACGCGTCGAACTCTCAGCGTCACCACGGAACTGACCGCGATGATTTGGCTCCCCGAGTGGCGCGACGATGGTGCTGGCTTCAGTCCAAGTCAAGGCACCTGCTGGCCCGACAATCCGCAATTGGAAGAGTAAAAATCCGCGCAAGTATCTGCAAACAAGGGTTGCGAATGGGAGAAAACTTTGGTTTCTAGTGCCCCGCCGTTGCGGCGTCTTTTTGTGCTCCCGAAAAACCCGCAAGTTAACGCACAGGCAAATTGTTCCGAAAGATTCTGGGAATTTATGACTTGTTTGAAACACGCCCTGCTCTCCCTGCCGCTCGTGGCATCGCTTTTATCAATATCCGCCGGCAACGCCGCTGCTCAGCCGAGCACGGTGGCGTGGGCTGCGGCAATAAGCGGCGATTGGAACACGGCTACGAACTGGTCCCCAGCCAGAGTGCCGGGGACAAACGATTTGGCGCTAATCAATGCTCCTGGAAATTACACGGTCACCGTTTCTGCAAATGCCGCGGTGCGCGCGTTTGAAATCAGCGCGCCGAGCGGCACGCAGACATTGAACCATGCGGCTGGCTCGTTGACGATCGCTGAGACGAGCTTGGTGGCGTCGAATGCCGTCTACGTAGCCTACAACGGCACCTTTAACGGCACCGGCGATCTAAACATTTACGGAGCGTTGCAATGGCAGAATGGGTTCTTCGACGGCCCCCCCACCAACAGCGTCAATGTGTATGGCACAGCGATTTTGCAGACCGTGCTTTCCCCGCACTGGCATTACCTGAGGGGACGCACGTTCCGCAACTTTGGCACGGTGCGGAACATTTACGGCAGCTTTTACGCGGGCGGCGGATGCCGATTCATCAACATGGCCGGCGCGACATGGATTGAGAACGTGCCCTACAACAACAACCACCAGAATAATTACGCGGGCACTGCGCTTTTCCTGAACCAAGGAACGTTCATCAAAACCAACACGCCCTATTTGCAGGTCTCGTATCCCTTTCACAACGAAGGGGTGGTCCGCGTGGCGCAGGGCGATCTCTATTTCGCGGGCGGTGGCAATCAGGCCGGACTCTTTGACATTCTCGCCGGACCGATGGGCTTCAATGGTGGCTCAAACCACGTTTATGCCGCGGAGTTTTCGGGCCCCGGCAAGCTGGCCGTCTCCGCGACGACGACGTTCGCCACTAATTTCACCCACACGCGCTACGAGCAAAACGGGGGCGACGCTTACTTCCGCGCCCCGGTGAGTCTCTCGGTGAGTGCGGACATCTCGGCGGGCAACGCTTACTTCACTGCCAGCTCCACCATTCAGGCTTTCGGCACTACGAATTACATCACGGGCGGCACGTTTCATTTTAACACGGGTGAACCAGTGCCGTTGATGGGCGTGCAGTTTTACTCGGGAGCGATTGCTGGCACGGACACCGTCAATATCTCGGGCCCGTTGCTCTGGCAGAATGGATTCTTCGACGGCTCGGGCGATGTGAATCTCTCGGGCACCTCCACGTTACAGACTGCCTTTGCCCAGCATTATCACTACCTGCGCGGGCGCACGATCCGCAATCACGGCGTCGTGAATAACATTTACGGAAGCTTTTACGCGGGCGGCGGATGCCAGATCGTCAACCTGCCGGGGGCCGTCTGGACCGAGAATGTTCCTTACAACAATGTTCACTACAATTTGTACGCTGGCAGCGCTGCCTTCGTGAACCGTGGCACGTTCGTAAAAACGAACACGCCGTATCTCCAGATCAACTTTCCCTTTCACAACGAAGGGGTGGTCCGCGTGGCGCAGGGCGATCTCTATTTCGCGGGCGGTGGCAATCAGGCCGGACTCTTTGACATTCTCGCCGGACCGATGGGCTTCAATGGTGGCTCAAACCACGTTTATGCCGCGGAGTTTTCGGGCCCCGGCAAGCTGGCCGTCTCCGCGACGACGACGTTCGCCACTAATTTCACCCACACGCGCTACGAGCAAAACGGGGGCGACGCTTACTTCCGCGCCCCGGTGAGTCTCTCGGGGAGTGCGGACATCTCGGCGGGCAACGCTTACTTCACTGCCAGCTCCACCATTCAGGCTTTCGGCACTACGAATTACATCACGGGCGGCACGTTTCATTTTAACACGGGTGAACCAGTGCCGTTGATGGGCGTGCAGTTTTACTCGGGAGCGATTGCTGGCACGGACACCGTCAATATCTCGGGCCCGTTGCTCTGGCAGAATGGATTCTTCGACGGCTCGGGCGATGTGAATCTCTCGGGCACCTCCACGTTACAGACTGCCTTTGCCCAGCATTATCACTACCTGCGCGGGCGCACGATCCGCAATCACGGCGTCGTGAATAACATTTACGGAAGCTTTTACGCGGGCGGCGGATGCCAGATCGTCAACCTGCCGGGGGCCGTCTGGACCGAGAATGTTCCTTACAACAATGTTCACTACAATTTGTACGCCGGCAGCGCTGCCTTCGTGAACCGTGGCACGTTCGTAAAAACGAACACGCCGTATCTCCAGATCAACTTTCCCTTTCACAACGAAGGGGTGGTCCGCGTGGCGCAGGGCGATCTCTATTTCGCGGGCGGTGGCAATCAGGCCGGACTCTTTGACATTCTCGCCGGACCGATGGGCTTCAATGGTGGCTCAAACCACGTTTATGCCGCGGAGTTTTCGGGCCCCGGCAAGCTGGCCGTCTCCGCGACGACGACGTTCGCCACTAATTTCACCCACACGCGCTACGAGCAAAACGGGGGCGACGCTTACTTCCGCGCCCCGGTGAGTCTCTCGGTGAGTGCGGACATCTCGGCGGGCAACGCTTACTTCACTGCCAGCTCCACCATTCAGGCTTTCGGCACTACGAATTACATCACGGGCGGCACGTTTCATTTTAACACGGGTGAACCAGTGCCGTTGATGGGCGTGCAGTTTTACTCGGGAGCGATTGCTGGCACGGACACCGTCAATATCTCGGGCCCGTTGCTCTGGCAGAATGGATTCTTCGACGGCTCGGGCGATGTGAATCTCTCGGGCACCTCCACGTTACAGACTGCCTTTGCCCAGCATTATCACTACCTGCGCGGGCGCACGATCCGCAATCACGGCGTCGTGAATAACATTTACGGAAGCTTTTACGCGGGCGGCGGATGCCAGATCGTCAACCTGCCGGGGGCCGTCTGGACCGAGAATGTTCCTTACAACAACAACCACCAAAACAACTACGCGGGCAGCGCGGCATTTGTGAACCTGGGAGCATTCATCAAGACCAACGCGTTCAGCGCGAGCTGGGGTTTTGTGTTCACGAATCAATCCGCCGTGAGCGTGAAAGGCGGAACGCTATCCTTTAATGGCAACGCAATCCAGACGGCGGGCTCGATCGCGATGGAAGGCGGCGGTCTGGGAGGCACTCTGCTCGCATTGCACGGCGGCACCCTGACTGGCAGCGGCACCCTGCCGGCACGGTTGGGAAACGAGAACGGTGTGATTGAGCCGGGCGCTCCGTTTGGCGTCATGACCGGGACGCACTTCACCAATGCTCCGAACGGTTTTTTGAATATTGAGCTGGGTGGAACAACGCCGGGCACGAACTACGATCAAATTCGCCTGACCGGCAACGCGACCTTAAACGGCACCTTAAACGTCACCTTGGGAAATTCATTCCAAGCCCAACTCAGCAATTCGTTCACGGTGATGACTTACGCGAGCCGGGTGGGGAGTTTCGCCAATATCAACCCGCCGCCAGGCGTGGCGCTCACTGCCACCTACAGCAACACATCCCTCGTGCTGACGGTGACAGGCCTGAGCAATGCGCCGCTCGCAATCACGACCGCTCCCCGCAGCCAGACTGTATTCGCTGGAGACCCGGTTGTTTTCAACGTGGGAGCGTCGGGGACGACGCCCATCCGATTCCAATGGCAATTTAATGGCACCAATATCAGCGGCGCCACCAACACCAGTTACGGGATCCCCAGCGCAATCCCCGCCGATAGCGGGACCTATTCCGTGCTCGTGTCGGATCCGGTGGGTGGGCAGACCAATGTTTCCGCAGCGCTGACTGTGCTGCCGTTCGACGGCACAATTTATTGGACCAACACCTTGGGCGGGAATTGGAATGTGGCAACGAACTGGAGCCCGAACCGCGTCCCGGGCGCGACGAACACTGCGGTCATCGCGGCGGGTGGCACTTACACCGTGACCCTCAACAGCGTCGAGAGCGTCAGACATTTGCTTCTGGGGGCGACCAATTCTTGCGGCACGAATACGCTCTACATTCCTTCGGGCTCCTCGCTCGCCCTTGGCGCGAACTCGTTAATCGAAACCAACGGGTCGCTTTACCTCGATGGCCTTCTCACAACAACTGGAGGCACGAACATCGTGCGCGGGCACATCGACTGGTATCGCGGCGTGCTCTCGGGTGCAGGCCAGACAATCATTGCCAGCAACTCGACCGTCTTCTTCATCGATAGCCAAACCGCCAAGTATATCGTCACCAACATCGTGCAGAACTATGGCGAGTGGACGACATCGCGCGATGCGGGGATCGGGCCTGGGCAATTGCCGCGCTTCAGCGGCGGGGCGCACCTTACGAACCACGTGGGCGGTGTGATCAACATGGGGGCGAACGGGCTGAATTACGCAGGCGCTCAAACGCCCCGTTCGTATCTCGTGAACTTCGGCAAAATCGTCGCCTCCACCACGAGCGGCTACTCACCGAGCAGCATTGGAGTGGACTTCATCAACTACGGCACGCTCATCAACAACGCCTACACCTACATCAACCGCGGAACGAATTACGGCACGTTCGAGTTCAATGGTTGCTGCGGGGGCATCAGCCTCTTCGGCGACGCCACGGAGTATTTCAGTTTTGAGGAAGGAACCGCTTTCACCGGCACGGGACCGCAAAACATTGCCATTCCTGGCTACGTGCAGTGGAACGCATTGGCGATTCAAAACGGGAATCTCACGGTAGGTTTTGCAACCGCCGGCGGCGCCAACAACAGCGCGGACTTTCGCCTGCTCAAGAATTACACCAACACGGTCGGCGTGAACATCGGAGCCGGCAATTTCACAATTCCGGAGCGCGGTCTCGTCTCCGATCTCAAGTCATTGACGGGCGCGATCAATAATGGCTTTCACGTGTTCACCATTTCGAATGCCGGATCGATTCATGTGGACAATCTCAGCTTCAGCACCCGGTTCTTTGCCAACGGTGGTGTGGTAACGGTCCGCAGCAATGCTCATTTCGCCAACGGCTCCTTTTACGCCGGCGGTGAACTTATCATCCGCCACGGCGCGACGGCGACATTCACCGGGAGCGCATTTGACGCCATTCGAATCGACAACTTGGGCAGCGCAATCGGGAATGGCGGAACTTCATTCAGCGGTAACACGGTGTTCCGAAACCATCCGGCGGCGAGCCTCTATTTTGCCGGCGGCAGCTTTGGCGGCGGCAGTTCGAGCCATGTGATCAACGAGGGAACGATCAGCGGGTTTGGGGGGATCACCTTGAACACCACCAACCACGGCAGTGTATTGGCCAACGATCCTCTGAATCGCACGCTCACGGTCAGTTACCTCAAACAAATTGCGGGCGAGACGCGTCTGTTGAGCGCGGTGCTGTCGGGAACGATCGATATTGATGCCGGCTTCATCGGCGGAGAATTCCGGGTCCAAGGCACGCTGCGTAACCAGTCGATTTTCGCTCCTGGCAATCCGTTTGGATTGCTGAACATCACTGGAAACTACACGAACGGCAGCACCGGCGTGCAACACATGCCCGTCCGCGGAACGCGACAGGGCACCGACTTCCCGCAGGTAAACGTGAACGGGACCGCCCATCTGGCCGGCACGCTGCAGGTATCTTTCACGAATGGATTCTTCCCCGCGATCGGCAGCAGCTTCACGGCGCTGACGTGGACGGCGCGTTCTGGTCAGTTCGATCAAATCATCACCCCTGGCTATGACTTCGATGTGCAGTATTACCCGAACGCGCTCGTGTTGCGTGCGTCGAATGCGCTGCCCATCGTGACAGTGAGCGCGCCCTCCACCCAGCTGGTCTGCCGGCCATTCTTGCTGACGGCCACCGCTACTGACCTCGACGGTTCAGTGACCAACATTGCTTTCCTGCTCGGCAGCAACGTCATCGCCTCCGTATCGGGCAGCGCTGGCAGTGTGCGCGTCTTCTACGATTTCCCGGGGATGGTCACCTTTAGCGCCCGTGCCACGGATGATCGAGGCGGAGTGAAGACGATCGCGACGAACGTCAGTTACGTCACAATGCCGTTGCATGTGATTAGTCTCGGAGGATTCATCGAGACGAATACAGCGTTCAAGCTCTGCATGCTGGGAGAAGCGGGATCAAACTACATGGTGCAAGCCGCCGAAGAACTAGGCGTACCGGTAGTAACCAATTGGACCGACATCGGCCTGATGCGTTTCACTAACGGCATCTGGCGCTATTCAGATACCAACGCTCCCAATTTTCCCATTCGTTACTACCGCGCGCGGAAGGAGCCTTAGAACTCCAGTCTTTAGCGAAAGAGGAATCTCCTTACCTCGGATGGCGTCTCTACGCCGCTTAGGCCCGGCGGCGGGAAAGAAACAGAGCCAAACCACCCAGCAAGCCCAACGCGACGGTGGACGGCTCCGGAATCGGAGCAGGCGTAACAAAACCATTGGCATCGATCTGGCCGGGAGCATTTCCAAAATCGGCGAAACGGAACAAGGAGACCTGCGTATCGAAGCCAGTGCCATCCGTTCCCACGCGAATGGTATCAACCCCTGCCGTCCAATTGAGAATGGTCAGCACAGAATTATTCCAATCCAGCGAATCACTGTCGGCGAACACCAAGTCGCTGTCTCCCGCGCCCAAGTCGATGGTTGAACCGGAATTCAAATCGAGGGTGCCCAACATTTGGCTGAACCCGCCTGTCTCCAGGATCCCGCCATTCAAGGTCAGAGGACCGGTGCCCAACGCGTTTGCCTTGTTGGCAATCAACCGACCAGCATTGACGGTGGTCCCACCGCTATACGTGTTGGGGAGCGATCCACCCAAGGTCAGATTTCCGGTCCCGTTCTTAATCAGGCCGCCGGTGTTGACAATGTCTCCGCGCCCCGAAGTTCCAATGGTGGTATTGAACGCGCCATCCACGGTAAGCGTGCCCCCATTGTTGTTGATCGTCGCGTTAGTGGTGGTGCCTGGATACACGCCTGAAAAGACAAGGTCCCCGGCCGCAGCGTTGAAGGTTTGAGAAGCGCCCGCGCCAGACGCTCCTGCCGAGCTGAACATGCGGAAAGGGACGTTGAATGTCTGCACGCTGTTGTCGTTGTTGAGAACTCCGTTAACGCCGCCGGAGCGCGACTGCAGGCCGACGTTAAGGGCCGTGTTGGCGGTGGTGAAAGTGAAGCCATCATCCGCGGCCGTAAAATCGAAGCGCAACCCGATTGAGTTACGGGGCGTTCCCGCAATGTCGATGGTGCGAATGGGATTGAGCAGCGCATCGCCGAAGAAAATCGCCAGCTGTGGCCCAGTGCTCGGCAATCCATTGTTCCAGTTACCCGCTGTGGAAAAGAGTCCTGTGTTGGCCCCGGCTGTCCACGTGGTGTCACCCTGACAAATGGATGCGCCAAGGGAGACTGCGATGAGTGCGTGCAATTTTCGCATAGAAGTGTGCGTTTGGATGACTTGGTTAATAATCAAAATTAAGAGAAAGCGTCAACTGGCAATTCACATCGCCTAAAGTTTCAGAGGCCGTTCTCCGCCAATGAGAGTTCGTAGGTTGCCCCAATTGTGATGCATGCTATTATCCGCCCCTTGTTTATCAAAAACCTCACACGCGCCTTTGGATTCGTCATCGCAGCGACCGCTATCAGGTTGAATGCTGAAGCTGCTGTTTTCACCGTCATTAACACCTCGGACGCGGGCGCCGGAACGCTGAGGGAGGCCATCAATCAAGCGAACGACAACCCGGGGAAAGACACCATTACGTTCAATATTCCCGGCGCTGCGCCACATTCCATTGTTCCCAACTCGGCCCTGCCAACCATCACAGAGTCCGTCATCATCGATGGCACGAGCGAACCCAGCTTCGCAGGCACTCCCGTCGTGGGATTGGTCGGGACCAGCGCGGGGCCGGCAAGTGGTCTTGTGCTGCAAGCGGACGATTCGGAAATTCTTGGCCTGTTTATAAATCGCTTCGCCGGCAGCGGCATCGTAATCGATGGGGCCAGCCGTAACGTTGTTGCTGGCTGTTTCCTTGGCACTGCGCCCAATGGAACCACCAGACTCGCCAACAACGTTGCAGGCGTTGCCATTGGCTCAGGTCAAAACAACCGCATCGGCGGCGCAAGCTCAGCGGATCGAAACCTCATTTCCGGCAACCTTCTTGGTATTTGGATCAGCGGCCTGAATGCCACTGGGAACGTGGTTTTGGGGAATCTCATCGGCACTGACATCAGTGGAAGCGCGTCTCTCGGGAATGCCCAGCACGGCGTGCTCCTGGAAGGACCGAATAACATGGTGGGCGGCACTGCAATACCCTCGCGAAACGTGATTTCCGGCAACGGCCAGTCGGGCGTGTATTTGAACGACGCTTACGCGAGCAATAATTGGGTGTGCGGCAATTACATCGGAACGAAGTCAAACGGTGTGACGGCATTGGCGAATGGAAAGGACGGCATCACTATTTATGGTGCATCCTGGAATTTAATCGGTGGCTCGACGCCTGGCGCCGGTAACGTCGTCTCAGGCAATGCGGAGCGGGGCATTTATATTTATCCCAACAACTTTCCAGTCCGCGGCAACCGTATTGAGGGAAATTTGATTGGAACCGACGCTACTGGCCGGGTCGCTCTTGGCAATGGCTTTTCGGGAGTGAACATCATGTTCGCTAGCCAGAACGTCCTTGGCGGGACCAACCCGGCGTCTCGCAATATTGTCAGCGGTAACGAATTCAGCGGAATCAGCATTGAATCCAATTCGGTCGCGAATGCGATCAGCGGGAACTTCATCGGCCTCGACATTACCGGCACGAACCCGCTGCCCAACAGGTTGAACGGCATTTCCATCATGCAGGGTACGAGCAATGTCATTGGGGGAAGCGTTGCGGGCGCCGGCAATGTCATCTCCGGAAATGTTCAAAATGGAGTGCGCCTCTTCGGCGGCCGGGGCACCCTTGTCAGTGGCAATCTAATTGGGACGGATGCGAGCGGACGTGTCGCAAAACCCAATACGTTCGACGGCCTGCGAATTGAGACCGCATCAACGATAGTCGGGGGAGCTACGCCATGGGGAACGAATGTCATTTCCGGTAATGGACGAGTAGGCATCTCGCTAATTGGCTTGGGCGCAAGTAACAACGTGATCACGGGCAATCTTGTGGGAACCGACAACACGGGCCGGAGCGCTCTTGCCAACTTCACTGGCATCGCGCTGACGAACGCTCCGCGAAATACCATTGGCAGCGGGGAAATGTTCAGCGGCAACATCATCGCCGGCAACATCAATAGCGGGATCGACGTCTTGGGGTCTGGCTCCATCTCAAATCGGATCCAGGGAAATTGGATTGGATTAGACGCCACTGGGGAGGCGAGCCTGACGCAGAACAACCCCGGAATTTTCATCATCGGCGCGCCGGGCAACCTTGTGGGGGGCGGCGCGGCTGGTGAAGGCAATGTTGTTTCCGGCATCAACAACACGGCCATTGTCATCCGAGATCCCGGAGCGACGGGGAATGTCCTGTACGGAAACTTCATTGGCACGGCGGCCAACGGCGTCGCTCCCCTGCCCAACCAGAATCATGGTGTTGAAATGAAAGGGGGGGCGAGCGGGAATACCATCGGCGGAGTAAGGCCAGGCCAAGGCAACCGAATCGCCTTCGCGGCCATCAGCGGATACGACGGCGTACGCGTTCAAGACACGAGCGCAGGAAACGCTATTCGTGGAAACACGCTCTTTGGAAACGCCGAACTGGCGATTGATCTCGGCACTGGCAATGTGACTCCCAACGATCTGAATGACGCGGATGGCGGGGCCAACCTGCTGCAGAATTTCCCCGTCCTGACTCTGGCATCCGGGCGCCATCTCACCACAATTTCGGGCACGTTGAATAGCCGACCGAACGCCACATTCGTTCTGGAGTTTTATGGATCCGATGATGCGGTCGGCCAAGGAGGGAGATACCTTGGCTCAACGCCTGTTACCTCCGTGGGCAACAACGCAAGTTTTTCCATCACCCTAACGAACGCGGTTGATGCTGGGGCATTCTTGAGCGGAACAGCGACGGACGCGGCGGGTAACACGTCAGAATTCTCCGCCCGCGTTAGTGTGGCGCCGGCCGCCGACACGGATGGCGATGGACTGCCGGACGATTTCGAAAATGCGTTCGGGTTGAACCCAGCCTCCAGTGAGGACGGCATCAACACCGAGGCCGATCGCGACGGAGACGGTGCCAGCAACTACGAAGAGTTCATTGCAGGCACCAATCCAAACGACCGGACAAGCGTTTTCCAAGTGGTCCTCGAAGTTGGAGTAAATCATTCGGTGCTGAAATTTCCTACCGCGGCGGGCGCAACTTATCGCGTAGAATCGGCGGCAACTGTAACAGGACCGTGGGTCGTGGTCGCGGCAGGGATCGCTGGAACCGGATCGACGCTACGGATTGCCAGCGCAGTCCAAGAGTCGGCGCTTTTTTACCGTGTTCGAACGGAATAACGGTTCCGGAATGTTGTCCGGAACGACGATCGGGTGCGGCTACTGAGGGAACGGGGACAATTAACAACGCATCCAGCGCCATTTGGGTTCAACTCCGTAACGCTGACTTCGGCCAAGAGCAAAAAAAACGGCGCTCAAAGAAGAGCGCCGTTCATCGAAAGTCACTCAACCCACTTCAGTTCTTCCGGCCACGGCGGGTAAACAAAGCCAATCCGCAGAGGCCGCCGATAATGGCGAGCACTGAGGTTGCAGGTTCAGGCACGGTGGTGATGGAAGCGCCAAAACTAATTGGCACCCCATTGCTGCCCCGCAGCTCCCAGGCGCCAACACCGTTTCGCAACCAGTAGTCGTCAAAATTATTGCCCACCGTAGGAGGGTCAAAAATCGTCAAGCCAGCGGCTTCCCCGGCGTCAATTCCACTGAACTGGACAGACCAGGTGAAATTATTCGGCAGCACAATCGTCGCAAAGGAGAGATCAAATAGAAGGCTGTTGCGACCGCTGGGATTCGTCGGGACAGGCAGATTGATCAGGCCACTGTCGTAGAACACACCAAGATCGTTTGGCGTAATGGTGCTGTTGTCGTAGAAACGAAGGCGAAACTGTTCGTTCGTGACATTGCCGACGCGAAGATTGTTGGCGTAGTACTCGAACTGAAACGAGCGCGCAATACGCGGGCCAGCGCCGAGAATGATCTCATCGCCCACCTCACTCAAGCCAGGGTTGAGGTAGAAACCGGAGTAGTTAACGGTATTACTGTAAACAATGGTGCTTGCAGGCTGTGCCGCAGCTCCAATGGTCATTGCGGCAGACACCGCGAGGAATGATTTTATGTGCATTAGTTCCCTTATTTGGGTTGAGCGGGCGCATCGTCATGGATTGGGGTTTTCAGTGTCAAACTTTTTCGCCGTTCCCAAAATATCTTGCGACCACCGTGCAGCCCTCGCTTACTGCGATAAATGGCTAGCACATTCAGGGTGAGCGGCGGGGAACGTGTCCTTTCGGACCGCAGCGGCCTGCTCGCGATTTTGGATAAATGCACGGAGGTCCTGATATTTGCCCTTATCATTTTCTCGCCGTGGGCATTTGGAACCACCCAGGATTGGTCCATCCGGTGCATGAACCTCGGCGGCTACGTTTTGGGCGCGCTGCTTTTGGCAAAGATCCTTGCGGGAGGTGCGATGTCATTCCGCTCTCTGCAGCGTTGGCCACGACGCGTCACCTTTCTGTTACTGAGTTTGACCGCTTGCTTGCTGGCTTACACGTTAGTGGCAGCCATCAATGCGGAATTCACTTACCTGCCTGAGGAATTTCGCCAAGAGCCGCATCCTCATCTCAAATGGCTGCCGCACAGTCTCGATCGGGACGCGACTTGGAAAATATTCTGGAACTGGCTCGCGCTCGCGTGCGTTTTCTGGGCCATCCATGACTGGCTGATCAGCGATATTTCCCCGGAGGGAAGCAGACGTAATGGACGCCTTCGGAGGCTTGTTGGAGTGCTCGCCGCCAATGCGGCCCTGGTTTCTTTGCAGGGAATCTTGCAACGGACTTCCGGCACGGCCCACCTTTTATGGTTCAAAGCCACGCATGAAAATCCGACGGCTGCCGCGCAGTTCGGCCCGTATGCCTATCGGTCCAACGCCGCGCAACTTTTTAACCTTATCTGGCCCGCGGCGGCGGGCCTGTGGTGGCACTGCCAGGCACAGAATAAGCGTCGAACGCAGCGATATCATTGGCTTTTGCCGCTCGTAATGTTGCTCATTGCCGGCTCCCTGGTTTCCATGAGCCGCGGTGGCGTAGCCGTAACAATTATCCAGGTCACCGCCTGCGCGGTGTTATTTTTGGCGCGCGGTAAACTGACGCTGCGTTCACGGTTCACCTTCGGCGCTGTGCTGATTGCGACCCTGGGCGCGGCTTTTTATCTGGGAGGTGATCCCTTGCTCGAGCGTCTGAGGCAGGGAGCGAACGATCCTTTGAGTGGCCGCGGTGAAACGTATCGTCTGGCCCGGCAGATGGCGGAGGACTATCCCTGGTTTGGCATTGGCCCCGGTGCCTATGCTTCTGTGTTCCAACTTTACCGCCATTCACCGACAGATTATTGGCCAGCACAACTCCACAACGATTGGCTGGAATACTTAATCACGTTCGGACGGGTGGGATGCTTCCTCATGCTCGCATCAGCGACGCTTGTGGCGTGGCGAACGACACTCCCAGGCGGGCTTTACACTCACCGTGACTTGCCCCTGTTTCTTTGGATCGCGATCGGAGGTTGTTTGCTGCACGCGCGATTCGACTTCCCGCTGCAAATCTACTCAATCCAATTCGTCTTCGTAATGCTCACCGCAGTGCTATTTAGTATCTCTCGCCCATCATCTCGCGCCTCGACAAACGAAGTTACCGTTGCACACGGGCTCCCCCGCCCTTCATGAGTTTTTCCACTTCACCTTTGTCAGCCATGGAAGTGTCGCCCGGCGTGGTCATGGCGAGCGCACCATGAGCGGCTCCGTAATCAACCGCTTTTTGCGGGTCACCGGTTGTCATTAACCCATAGATGAAACCGCTGGCAAAACTGTCGCCGCCGCCAACACGATCCAGGATTTCCAGTTCCGGATACTTGCGGCTCTCGAAGAACTTACCGTCGTGCCACGCGATCGCGGCCCAGTCATTGATTGTCGCCGTGTGCGCCGCGCGCAATGTCGTTGCCGTTGCTTTGAAATTCGGGAAGGTCTTTACCGCCGTTTCGATCATTTTCTTGAACGCGGTCACATCGATCTGAAGCAAATGTTCATCGGCGCCCTCGACATGGAATCCGAGACAGGCCGTAAAATCCTCCTCATTGCCGATCATGACGTCCACGTATTGGGCAATTTCCCGGTTCACATCCTGCGCACGTTTCTGCCCGCCGATCGACTTCCAAAGTGACGGTCGATAATTCAAATCGTAGGAGACGATGGTGCCGTACTCCTTCGCTTTTTTGACGGCTTCCGTCACGAGCTGCGGTGTTGAATCGCTGAGTGCGGCGAAGATGCCACCTGTGTGCAGCCAGCGCACACCGAGTTTGCCGAAGATATGATCCCAATCAAAATCGCCCGGCTTTAATTGGCTCGCTGCTGTGTTGCCGCGATCGGGTGTTCCCACGGCGCCGCGCATGCCAAATCCGCGTTCCGTAAAATTCAAGCCGTTGCGGGTCTCGCGCCCGATGCCGTCAAATTTCTTCCATTGGATGAACTGTGTATCGACGCCGCCCTGGAGGATGAAATCCTCGAGCAATCGGCCCACGTCGTTGTCGGCAAACGCAGTGGCCACGGCAGTTTTCATTCCGAAACATCGGCGCAATCCGCGCGCCACGTTGTATTCGCCCCCGCCTTCCCAGACCTTGAACTCCCGTGTCGTTCGCACACGGCCTTCACCAGGATCCAAGCGAAGCATAATCTCACCGAGAGCAAGCATGTCGTATGCGCAGGAGCCAGCAGGTTTGACGTTCAAAGCAGCCATGTTCGTTTGTTTTAAGTTCGTTTAGAGCGCGCGAGATTGTTGAAGAGCGTTTCGAAACTCAAATAGAAACTTGCCCGCTTGCAAAGGCACACCCGCCTTGCATTCCGGGGGCGATTTGCACGCGCACTTCCAAGGGTCGAGATGTTTGCCCAAAAAAATCTTTGCACAAAAATTGATCGCTGCCCAAGGTGCGCGGTCAATTGAGTGGCTAATGGGAGGGGGAGCCAGCAACGCACTATGAAACGTTCTAAAGACACAACCGAAAAACTCGACCTCCACGCCGAGTGGTATCACCGTTTCAAGCTGGACGCTTTGCGCGCGGAAGGAGAGCGCCTTCGTGACGAACTGCGCCGCGTGGGGCTGGACCCTGCACTCGTGCTGATGAAGGCGCAGCAAGGCGACACGCCCACAGATTCAGAATTGGCTTCTCAAGGTTGACCCAGCTTAATGATCTTATCATGTAACGGCGCCAGGTCGGCATCTTCCATCGCCATGTTCCGGATTGTTTTCACATTGGATGCCTCGATCGCACAACGCAGCCAGCGCATCGCTGCCTCATAATTCCCCATCTGGCACTGGTAGCACGCCAGGTTGTAAGGGATGACAAAATGTGCCCGAAACTTCTCCACCAAAGGGCTGAGCAGTTCGTAAGCTTCCCGAGTCCGCTTCAACTCATGCAACGCGTAGGAACGGTCCACCCAGGCGCTCACTCGATCGGGAGCCACGAGCACCAGCTTCTCGGCGATCTCCAAGGCCCTGGCCCACTCTTTCGATTCCGCAAAAACCTTCCACCACACTTCCAGTGCATCCGGGTGTTCGCGATGAGCGTCCGGGAGGCTGGCCAACTCAACTTTTGCTTCGGCGGCATTACCCAATTCAAGCCAGCCCAACGCCGCTTGCACATGGAAGGCATCCGGTAGAGGCAACGGTGTAGATGGGTCGCTCATAAATCACCGCGTACGAGATGCCTCAGCATCAACGCTGTCTGTAAGCCGCGATCGATCTGCCGTCGGATAAGAGATTGTCATCGTCATCAATTGGAGCTCGGGAACCACGCAATCAAAAATCATGTTCGCCGCATACGCATCCATAACGCTGCCGATACGGAAAATGGAGCCGGCCCGACGTCCAAAACGGTTCAGGTGATGGTCCCACCGCGTGAAGAGCTAGCGTCTTCATCGGGCGGGACTTGGTTCAGATTGAGCCAATAAGCTTTGATGAGTCCCAAATGCTCAACCAGTTGCTCCGGGTTGGTCGGCTTGATGAGATAAGAATTGGCGCCGAGCGCGTAGGCCTCCTGCATGTCCTGGGTGGAAGTAGACGAGGTCAGAACAATTACGATGGTGGTGTGAGTTCCTGGGCGGCCTCGCAGGTTGCGCAACACATCTAGCCCGTTCCGGTGCGGCAGATTCAGATCCAGGACAATAAGGCCCGGGAAAGGAAATTGTTTACGGTCAGAAAAATCTGCTTCGCCACCCAAATAGCAGATGGCCTCGCGCCCGTCCCGGGCCACCTGTATGCCGTTCTCTATCGCGGCCCGCTGGGCGGCCCGCTGGAAAAAGAACACGTCGTTCTCATCATCTTCAATCAACAAAATCGGCCCTTTATTCATTCGTCGTCCTTCGCAATTCCACCCAAAACCGGCTCCCGCAGTTTACTTCGGAGATAACTCCCACCCTGCCCTCCATGCGCTCCGCTGCTTTTCGAACAATCGCCAGGCCAATGCCCGTGCCTTCATAAAGCTCGGGACGATGCACGCGCTGGAATATTTGGAACAAGCGCTTTTGCGCTTCGGGTTCAATTCCAATTCCATTGTCCTCAAACCAAAGCCGCACCCGATCTCCGCGCGTTTCAGCCCATATCCGAATGCGCGGCTCCGTGCCTCTGGCCACGAACTTAACGGCATTCCCCAAAAGATTGGAGATGATTTGCGTCAATGCGGCAGAATTCGCCATCACCTTGGGGATGGGCTCCTCAATTATAATTCGAGCGTTCGGCGGCTGGAGGTTTGGATACGATTCAATTATCTCCCGCACCAGGCGATCCGGGGCGATCGCTTCCATTTTCAGTTCACCGCGCACGACCTTGCTGTAGTTCAGCACATCCTGGATCAAGCGGTCGAGGCGTTCGGCTGAGGTGGAAATCTTCCGCAGGAAATCCTTTCCTTCAGAATCCAGCTTGTCGTTGTAGTCGCTTCGAAGAATGCTCGAAAAGCCCACCATCGATCGCAAGGGCGCCCGCATGTCGTGCGCGATGCTGTAAGAAAATGCTTCGAGCTCGCCCACCGTTTCGCTCAGACGCGCGGTCCGCTCCGCCACCGTTTTTTCCAGATCCATCGCGTGCCGCCGCAGTTTCTTCTGGGCCTCTTCAAGTGCCTCCTGCGTTTCACGTAATTCGGTGATGTCTGTGTTTGTCCCGAACCACCGGCTGATTTCCCCCTGGGCATTTCGAATGGGGAAAGCGCGCGACAAAAACCAACGATACTGCCCGTCGCGTCCACGCAGCGGAAACGTATCCTCCCATGCCTCCCCCCGCCTTAAGTGGTCCTTCCATTTTGCGACGACCCGATCGATGTGTTCGGGGTGATGAACCCGGCTCCATCCCCACCCTTTCATTTCTTCCAACGTCGTCCCGGTGTATTCAAACCATCGCTTGTTGTAGAAGAATAAGCCGCCGTCGGCATTTGCCATCCATGCCAGCGGGCCAATGTTGTCCGCCATGCTGCGGAATCGCTCTTCACTTTCCCGGAGCGCTTCCTCGGCGCCTTTTCGTTCTGTGATGTCCGCCAACACCACGACCACGGTCCGCTCTCCCGCATCGTCTTGATGCGGCTCATAGAGCAGGGCGAAATGCTGGTAACGCCGTTGTGCGCCTTCCACCGGATTGGACAGTTCGTAAGTCACTCGTTCGCCGGCCAACGCCCGATCCAAATGAGGTTGAATCTGCGACCATCCCGCGCTCAAGACGTCCGGAACCCGTCGGCCGATGATGTCGCCCTGCGTCAAGCCGAGGACCTCCTTGTAGGTTTCGTTGGCAAACAGATACCGGTAGTCTCGATCCACGACCACCAGTCCCACCCGTGCGCCTCCGGTCACGACGCGCATAAGTCGTTCACTCTCGCGCAAGGCTTCTGCCGCCCGCTGTCGCTCGTTCTGGCTGCGCTGAGTTTCGTTCAACATCAGGTTGAACGCATCCACCAAGGCTCCCACCTCGTCAGCGCCGCGCTTCTGTGCGCGCAACGAATAGTCGCCTTGGGCGGCCACTGCTTTCGCTGTTTTCGACAGGTCCAACAGCGGCGTCACGATCCACCTCTCCATCAACCGGGACAGGAGCAACACCAGGGCAATCGCCGCCACACTGATCGCGGCGACGGTGGAAACATAAATCAGTTGCCGCCGCTGCATGTCGCGCAAATCCATCCGGAGATACGCGAACCCCGCACGTTTCCCCTCTTCACCCACTTCGGCGAAGATGGCCAGACGCGTAGCGGAATAACGAACCCCCGCGGGTTGCCCACGAACCGGCAACGTCTCAGGTGGGACGTTGGTGGGAAACCTGGCATATAGATCGCCTTCCGCATCGTAGAGCGCAGCGACTTCTGCGCTTGGCTCAGCCGTAATTCCGGAAAGAATCTGTTGTGCAACGATGGGATCATCAAAGAGCAGAGCGGTGGCGGAGTTCTTGGCAATCATTCCCACGAACGCATGGGCATTTGCCAAACGCGTAGCGCGAACCGATCGGAACTCTGTAACGATGAGGAAAATTGAAACCAACGCAATGGCCGGCAAAGTGACGATGAGCGTGCCGAGCAAAAATTTTCGCCTGACCGGCCAATCACGCAACTTCACCGCCCGCCCCCCTGGATGACGTCCGACACTCGCAACAACTGGGCGCTGATGTTGAATCCGTTGCGCCGCGCCCGGGCCAGGTTGATTTGCAATCGGATTTTGTTTTCCGAGGTACGCCTGAACGCGATCATTCCCCCTTCGCTTAAGAAGTCGGAGCTCTCGCCCACCGTGAGCGCGGGCGTCCCTTGGAACGTCTCAAAGACGCGAAAGGGGGATTCGCGCGACTGTGGACTTACGTAGATCAGGGCGCAGCCGGCCAACTCATCGGCACGATTGGCGCGCACGATGCGGATGGGCCGCCCGTCCACGGCTTCTCCTCTGATCACCGTATTCAACGCTTCGCCAAAGGGGTCGGGACCCAGGATGCCAATGGCAAATACGTTGTCGTTCGATGATGCGGAAGGCCACGTCACAAACTGGGTAAGACGGAAGAGCAGGACCGCCTTGAGTTCCGCTTCACTGGGAGGGGCGGCGGCGCGGGCCATAAGCGCTCCCATAAGCAGAAAGCACGCGGTTCCAGTCCAGAACCGGCTCAACCATTTTTGGAGTCCGCCAGCCATGTCCTTAAAACCTGAGGGTCATTTTGGCGAACACGCTGCGTTGAACTTCCGGGATAGCGCTCCCGCCGAATTCCCGGTGTTGCGGATCGGTGAGATTTTGGCCAACAACCGACACATCCAGATTCTTGGTCGGCCGCCACCCCACTCGCACGTCCAGCGCGAAGTAGTTTGGGACGCAGGGGTTGGGAAGCGAACCCATGTAACGACCGAAAATATCCAACTCCACGTTCTGCGGCAGATCCAGCGCGAGGTGAATTGAAGCCATATCGTTCGGGTCATTGGATTCCGACGCTCCACCCGTTGGGTCGCGGCTCTTACGGGTAAAACGCAAATCCTCCTCCAACCGGGTGTAACTCGCGGTGAGCCGGGCCCAATCCGTCAATTGGACCTTCGCGGAAAACTCGGCTCCATACGTCTCGCCAAAGCGCTCGTTGCGCAGAATGAGCGGCCGCACCCCGCCCGGGCTGGGCTCCTGGGAACGAAGATGGCTGTAATCATTGTAAAAACCGGCCACGTCGAAGGTGATGCGACTTGCCACTTGAACCCGGTAGCCCAGTTCGGAGGCCAGCACTTCTTCAGAGAGGAAACCGCGATCGCCACGGACCGTCAACGTCCCGCCAACGGGTGCCGACGCGAGTCTGAGATCGTCTTCGCCACGTGTCGGCGTACGGACCGCCCTTGAGATGGCCCCCCAGATTGTGTGCTTCTCAGTCGGCGTGAGGGCGAAGCGGCCGCTCGGTTGAAATTCAAAGCCAGTGAAGGAATTCTGCTCAAATCGAGAGCCGAGCGTTACCTTGAACAAATTCTCCACCACCGTGATTTCATCCTGCACAAAGAGCCCCCCCAGATGGATGTCACGATCCTGCGGTTCGAAGTATAACAGGCGCTCTCGCTTGCCCGTTTCATCGAGCGAACCCCGGTAGGTAACTCCCCAGACAATGGCTTGGCGCTTGCCCCACATGAAATGATGCTGTGCATCGAAATCAACCGTCTGGCGGTCCTCGTAGAATACCAGCGGCAGATCCCGGACGCCTCGGTCATAATAAGTTTGGAATCGCACATCGCCGTACTCGGCCAGGTTCCGGCTCCAACGCGCGAGGAAGTTGCCGCCGACGTTGTCCGAATCGCCCCGCACTCGGTTGCCAATTTCATTCACGTAAGCGTCGCCTTGCACGGTGAGTTGGTCGGTGTCCACCAGGTAAGAATCAGTTCGAAACCCCACTTGCGTCTGGCGCAGATCATCGCCCGCTTTGCTTCCATCCCGAAACACGCCATCGTCCCGATGCAATTCCTTCAAATACACGCGATAGTAACTCTTCTCTGAAAGCTTGCCCCCGTATCGAAGCCCCGCGAAGAACCGCTCCTCATTTCCACCGCCCCCCATCAAGAGGGTGCCTTGCGTGTCACGAGCCGACTTGGAAATGATGTTGATGACGCCGTTGACCGCATTCGCACCCCACAAGGCTCCGCCCGGCCCGCGCACCACCTCCACGCGATCCAAATCTTCCAGCAACGTGTCCTGCAATTCCCAGAAGGTGCCGGATAAAAGGGGCGTGTAGATGCTGCGCCCATCGGACATCACCTGCATCTTGTTAGCGGAGGTGCTGTTGAAGCCTCGGGCACTGATGGCGTAACTGCTGCCGGCCGCCCGAGCCACTTGCAACCCCACGACATTTCGCAAGGCATCCGGGAGGCGGATCGCACCCGAGCGACGGATGTCATCCTCCGTCAATACATCGATCGCACTCGGCGCCATGAACCAGGAGGCAGGAACGCGTGAGGCAGAGATGACAGGCGTTTCAACCAACTCCTCCAGTGAGAGTTTCTTAAGTTCGGGGACGGCTGCGTATCGAACGGGTTCAGCGGCGGGGGACGACGGAGGAGCCCCCAAAAAACCGGCCACAGTCAGTGCAATGATTGCACGGACGCCTAATTTCCCGACACCTGGGCCCATAAAGTTTCCTCCTCGAATGCGTGAGGATAATTCCTCAATCCTTTTTCGGCAAACAAGCAAACTTTCCGATGAGCGACTGGCAGTGAATAATTTGGTTTTAGGCGGCGGGCCCGGAAAGGAACCATCGTCGAACCGTTGCGCGAACGCGCAGTTCACAGGCGAAACCAACCGTTGCACCCAGTCCCCGGCATCGCTTGCTTGATGCGCGCTCGCAGACGGTGGATTGTCGCCCCCAATGAAGTCTTTGAGGTTGGCTCTTACGGTTATTTATCTAGCTGGCGCGACGGCGATGCGCGCGGCTGCACCGCCAGCGTTCCCTGAGGATCCTGCGGCCATTCAAGAACGTACGAGCTTCCAAACCTCCAAGCCTTGGAATGAGCAAGGTAACCTTCGAGCCGACGTCGCGATGGTTTACGGCATCGACGCAACGCTTCCCGAACGCGTCAAAAGCTGGCGGGACCGGGGTTATCGCGTGCATCTGATGACCGGAGTCTCTTGGGGAAACTACCAGGATTATCTCTATGGCCGATATGACGGGAAAAACCACGAGGACAATGCGCAGACAGACCGGCACGGGAAGAAGATCAGTCACGGCGGGGATGTTTACTACATGTGTCCGGCGGAGAACTTCGGCGAGTACCTGTCGGTCGGTGTTCAGCGAGGACTCGACGCCGGCGTGGAGGCGGTGCATTTGGAAGAGCCGGAGTTCTGGGCACGCGCGGGTTACTCGGAAGGTTTCAAGCGTGAGTGGCAGGCCTATTACAAGGAACCGTGGCAGGCGCCTCACACCACGGTTGATGCCCAATGGCGGGCTTCAAAACTGAAGTATTATCTCTACGGCCGGGCATTGCAGCAGGTGTTCAATCACGTCAAGGCCTTCAATCAGCGCACCGGCAAGAAAGTCCGCTGCTATGTGCCGACCCACAGCCTGATCAACTACGCCCATTGGTGCATCGTCAGCCCTGAATCCAGCCTCGCCAAACTCGACGGCTGTGACGGCTACATCGCCCAAGTATGGACCGGCACGGCGCGCACTCCCAATCACTTCCGCGGGGTGCGGAAGGAGCGGACCTTTGAGACAGCTTTCCTGGAATACGGGGCCATGCTAAACCTGGTGCGCGCCACCGGACGTTCCGTCTGGTATTTAAACGATCCGGTGGAAGACAACCCGCGCCACGACTGGACGGATTACCGCACCAATTGGGAGTCCACCCTCGTCGCTTCCCTGCTCCAACCGGACGTTTGGCAGTATGAAGTCGCTCCGTGGCCCGAAAGAGTTTTTGGCGGCACGTACCCGCGCACCGCCAAGCCTCAAGACCGCAAATCCATCCCGCCTGACTACGCCACCGAACTGCAAGTCGTGATGCACGCCCTGACCGACATGAAGCAACCCGACGTTCGCTGGGATTGCGGCACGCGCGGCATCGGCGTGTTGATCAGCGACTCGATGATGTTCCAACGTGAACAACCGACTCCGAGCGATCCCAACATGGCGCAATTCTACGGGCTCGCGCTGCCCCTGTTGAAACGCGGAGTGCCGCTGACACCCGTCCAGCTGGAGAACGTCACCCTGCCCGGCTTCCTGGATGAATTACGCGTGCTGATGTTGAGCTACCAGGGGCAGAAACCCATGTCCGCAGAGGTGCATGCGCCCCTTGCGCGCTGGGTTAAGGCTGGCGGCGTACTCGTCGTCGTAGATGACGACACTGATCCCTACAACCATGTTCGCGAATGGTGGAACGACGATGGGAAGAACCAATTCATCCCAAGGCATCATCTCTTCAAAACGCTGGGCCTGCGCGACGTGGAATTTGCCAAGACTACAAATAGGACGGTGACGATCGGAAGAGGCGCAGTGATTTGGCTGCGGGAAAGCCCAGTCCCCTTCGCGCTCAGCGCCGCGGCGGATGCACGACTGACGGGCATCCTAAAACGTGCGGCGGAACGCTCCGGCCTGGAGTGGAAGGAGACCAGCCATCTCGCTTTACGCCGGGGACCCTACGTTGTTGGCGCCGGTCTTGATGAATCGGTCGAAGGCCCACCGAAGTTGCTCACTGGACGATTCATCAACCTGTTCGACCCCGAGCTCAACGTGCAGCGTTCCGTCACACTCAAGGCAGGCAGTCGCATTTTCCTGCTGGATTTGGATGCCGTCAAATCAGACAAGCCCACTCTACTCGCGTCCGCCTGCAAGGCGCTCCCGTCAACGAACGAAGCCAACCATCAACTCACGTGGACGGTGGAAGGCGTCGGTAAAACACCGGCTATCGTCTTAATCTCTAGCACCAAACCGCCCCGCTCCGTGCTTCTCGATCAACGACCTCTTTCCTCATTTGCCTACGACGCTCACGAAGGATTGCTTCGCGTGCGCTTTCCCAATGAAGCTCGCCCGCGAACTTTAGTGGTGAGTTTCTAACGACACCGTTGCGCGAAGTTTCACCGTAGTCCACGCAAGTCACTCATGGCTGACGAACGGATCGAAGAACTCAAGGCGCTGCTGCCCCGCTGCCTGTTGCATGACTGGGTGCGTCTCGGCTCCCGTCTCGTGCGATTATTGAAGGATCGTCACCACCCCGATAAGCACGAAGCCCTGCTGCGGCGCATCATGGATGAAGTGCGCGCTTCCATCGCCCTGCGCGAAGCCCGCCGCATCAACGTTCCCGGGATTACGTATCCTCCCGACCTCCCGATCACCGCACGCAAGGACGAAATCGTGGACGCCATTCGCAACCACCAAGTCGTCGTCATTGCCGGCGAAACCGGCTCGGGCAAGACCACGCAGATTCCCAAGATGTGCCTCGAAGCAAGGCTGGGCATCAGCGCGATGATCGGCTGCACCCAACCTCGCCGCGTGGCGGCGCTGTCAATTTCGCAGCGCATCGCCGAAGAATTGAACGTGACGTGGGGCCGGGAAGTTGGGTGCAAGATTC
The DNA here is from genome assembly GCA_963760275.1 of uncultured Verrucomicrobiae bacterium. GTDB lineage: Bacteria > Verrucomicrobiota > Verrucomicrobiia > Limisphaerales > SIBH01 > JANNGC01. Next base: position 1,061,405 of record CAVXCM010000013.1, on the reverse strand, counting down.
GCTTCGACGATCGCTCCAGCGCCCATACCTACATCAAGTTGATGACAGACGGCATCCTGCTCGCTGAAACGCAGGGCGATCCAACCCTGGCGGATTACAATGCCATCATCCTCGACGAAGCCCACGAGCGTTCGCTCAACATCGATTTCCTACTCGGCTACCTGAAAGGCCTGCTCGTGCGCCGGCAGGATCTCAAGCTCATCGTCACGTCCGCCACCATTGATACGCAGGCGTTCTCGCGACACTTCGATAACGCGCCCATCATCGAAGTTTCCGGGCGCCTCTATCCTGTCGATGTCGTTTACCAACCACTCGACATCGAGTCCGAGGAACGCGGCGACATCAGCTACGTCGACGCGGCGGTGGATGCCACCGAACGCATTCTTCTGGAAACAGATTTCGGAGACGTCCTCATCTTCATGCCCGGCGAACGGGACATTCGTGAAACGAGTGATCAACTCGAAGGCCGGTTCGCCGGTGAGGCGGAAGTGATACCTCTCTTCGGGCGGCTAAGTGCGGGCGATCAGCAACGGGTTTTCTCCCGCGCTTCACGGCGCAAAATTGTCATCGCCACAAACATCGCCGAGACCTCACTGACCATCCCCGGCATCCGCTACGTGATCGACTCTGGTCTGGCGCGCATCAGCCGATACAATCCGCGCACGCGCACCCGGCGTCTGCCCGTCGAACCCGTTTCGCAAAGCAGCGCGAACCAGCGGAAAGGTCGGGCCGGCCGCGTCGAGGCGGGGGTATGCATCCGGCTCTATTCCGAGGAGGATTTCAACGCGCGCGCGCCGTTCACCCAGCCGGAAATCCAGCGGGCCAATCTCGCCGAAGTGATCCTGCGGATGAAGGCGTTTGGACTCGGCGATATGGAAACGTTTCCCTTCGTTCAGCCACCCTCCCCAGCCTCGATCAGCCACGGGTTTGCCCTGCTGCAGGAACTTGGCGCCCTCGATGAACGCCGCGAACTGACACCGCTCGGCCGCGACCTGGCGCGGCTGCCGGTCGATCCCACGATCGGGCGCATGCTCCTGCAATCGCAGCGCGAGCATGCTACCCAGGAGATGCTGATCATCGCGGCTGGCTTGAGCATCCAGGATCCGCGCGAGCGTCCTCTCGATCAGAAGGAGGCCGCCGCCACTGCGCACCGGAAGTTCAACGATCCGAGGTCAGACTTCATCGCGCTGCTCAACATCTGGAATGCAGTTCATGATCAATGGGAAAAATTGCGAACCCAAAACGCGCGGCGGAAATTTTGCCGTCAGCACTTCCTCTCCTATTTGCGGATGCGCGAGTGGCAGGACCTATACAGCCAGCTCCATGACGCATTGGATAGTCTCGGCACGTTAAAACTCAACGAAAGCAATGCGGCCTACGACGCGATCCATCGTTCCATCCTCGCCGGTTTGACCGGCCACGTGGCTCGCCGCGAGGAACGCAACAGCTACAAGGCCGCAGGAAACCGCCTGATCACAGTTTTCCCCGGATCCGCCCTGTTCGATCGGAGCGAACCGGCGAGGAAGTCGAGTCCCAGAAACACGCCCGTTGCGCCCAAACCGAGGTCCAGCCAGCCGCAATGGATTGTCGCCGGTGAAATCGTGGAGACGTCACAACTCTTCGCCCGCACACTCGCTGGAATTGATCCCCAGTGGATTTTCCAGCTCGCGCCGCACTGCTGCAAGGTGACGCATCAGGCGCCGCACTGGAGCGCCACCGCTGGCCGGGTCCTCGTCGAAGAGGTGATCACGCTCCATGGATTGGAAGTGCAGCGAAGGAAGGTTGCTTACCGGAACATCAATCCGAAGGAGGCCACTTCCATCTTCATCCGCTCCGCCCTGGTGGAAGATAACCTCGTGCCCAAGAATGCTCCGCGAGGCGTTCGCTCATCCAGCGCGCTCGAAACCGAGGACGAGGCTGAAAATGTTCCATCCCCCCGGACCGCGAACTCGGCCTTTCGCTTCCTCGAGCACAACCGGGCCATTCGGCAGAAGATTGAAAACTGGCAAACCCGTGTGCGCCGTTACGACCTCGCCAATTTGGATCAGGCGCTGTTCGAGTTTTACGCGAAGCGCCTTGAAAATGTTTCTGGCACGCACGATCTCAGCCGTGTCATTCGCGAGCAGAACGATCCGGAGTTTCTCTGCGTTCACGAGGCGGACCTCGCGGGTGGCCCCGTTTCAAGCTACGACACCGAGGCATTCCCTGACGCGCTGCCGGTGGGTGGCCAGCCCGTCGCATTGGCCTACGCTTATGCTCCCGGTGAGGAACACGACGGCGTGACCATACAACTTCCGTTTACACTCGCCCAAACCGCGTCGGGATCGCTGCTTGAATGGGCTGTGCCTGGCCTGCGCGAAGAAAAGATCGCCACACTCCTGCGCGCCCTGCCCAAATCCATTCGTCGCGAACTCATGCCCTTCCCGCCCAAGGTGGCGGAAATCGTCAGAGACTTTCGGCCGGGGGGAACTCGTTTCTCGCGGACTTGGGCAGATTCCTCCATGAACGCTACGGTGTTCCAGTAACCGCCTCCGCGTGGCCAGTGGATTCATTGCCCGCCCATCTCCGGCCGCGCATTGAGGTGCTGAGTCATGACCAAAAGAAACTCGCTGTCGGGCGCGACCTCGACGAGCTCCGCCGAAAACTCGCCCAAGTAAAAGCGGAGCCGACGAAGGAACCTGCGGCATGGCAGCGTGCCGCCCAACAATGGGAACGGTTCGACCTGCGAAGCTGGACCTGGGGCGACCTGCCGGAGCGCATTACAGTGAGCGAGGGCCCCGGTTTGCCGCTTTATGCCTGGCCCGGTTTCCACCTGGAAGAGGGCAGCGTCAACATTCGCCTCTTTCGCAGCCAGGATGCGGCGCGCGCGGCCAGCCTTCACGGCGTGCAACGTCTCGTGGAATTGGCGATTGAGAAAGACCTCGCGTGGATCGAGAAAGATCTGCGGGCGTTGAAGCAATTTGAACTGCTGTTTGCTCCGCTCGGGGATGGCGAGCTCTTGCGCACCATGGCTCTCGAACATCTCAAGCGCCACCTATTACCGGCGGACCCGCTGCTCGCACTGACCGCCGTGCAATTCCAAAACGCCGTGGAGGCCGCGCGCCAACGGTTGCCGGGACTGGTGCCTCCCTTCATCGAGCGCGTTGGTGTGATTCTGCAATTGCGTCATCAGGTGCAATTAAAACTGGGTCCCACGCCGACGCCCCCAGTCAGCCGGCCGAAAACGCTCAACCAGTTCAGCCAACTCATGGTTCCCGGCGCGCCGGTTCCCAGCAGCCATCCATTGGCGAATGAACTTGCGACGCTTTTGCCGCCCTGCTTTCTCGAACAAATTCCGTTCGACCGACTTCCGCACGTGCCCCGTTACCTGAAAGCGCTCCTAATACGGCTGGAACGCGCTGCGTTGAATCCCGCCAAGGATCAGGAGCGTGCCCAACAAGTCGCGCCGTATCAGAAAGCCCTCGCGCAATGGCTGGTGACGCCTCCCCGCTCGACTAAAGGGCGTCAGGCGATGGAGGAATTTCGGTGGATGATTGAGGAGTTCAAAGTGTCGGTCTTCGCCCAGGAACTCGGCACCGCCCAGCCGGTTTCCGCCAAACGACTCGATGAAAAGATGGAGACAATACGAAAATCAGAATGAGCGACTATGCGAAGGGATTTGGTGTGCGACGTGAGTCGAGCATGCGACGGCAAAGAAGAAAAGTGGTGCCCCGGCTAGGACTCGAACCTAGGACCAATTGATTAAGAGTAGGGACAAGGTGTTTCAGCGCGTCTCGCACGGTTTCTCAGAGAACCATCAAAACCCTTATCTGGCAAGGGTTTCATGCCCGATCGCATCGTCAGGCGTCGCAGTGCAACCCGGTGAAACATCCGGCACCGTGATACTACTCACGATACTACTCCCGGCACTACTGAACGCGCCGTCCTGTTTTGCCGAGACAGTGAGCTTGATTCGTTGCGCTTGCTTGAACAGGTGATCGGGGCGTACGTCGCCGTAAGTCAGCGCGATGATGGCAGGGCCGCTCTTGTCGCCAATGAGCATGGCAATCTCTGCGTCAGAAAGCCCGCTCTGACGCGCTTGCGTGACGAAGTAGGAGCGAAGTCCATGCGGCGTGACATGCCCAAGCCCAAGCCCTTTGCACGCCGCTGTGATCCGGTGCCTCACGGCTGAATCGTCACGCGGAGCATCGGGCGCAAATGGCGAAGCAAACAGCAAATGACTGGTGACGCGCTGTTGCATCGCGCGGAGTAGCGTTTCCATTTCCGGCAAAATCGGCACCCAGGGCATGATGCCGCGTTTCTCGCGCCGGACGTGAATCACCTTTGCTGCCCAATCCACTTTTTCCCAATCCAGCGCCAACGCCTCACCAATTCGCAGGCCGCTGTAAGCCAAGAAGCAAACCAGATCGGCAACCCCATGTTCCTCGCGTAACCGCAACCAATGCTCAATCTGTTTCAGTCCTTCCGGTGTCGGGGCCACTTCGCGGCAATGACGAATCTGCGACGCTTGGCTGTAGCGGGAACGGCCCAAGAGCGGATTGCGTTCTAGCGTACCCCGGCGCACCGCGAGATTGAACACATTGCCCAAGATCGTGAGTTCCAAATCCACGCTCCGGTTGCCATTTTTCATTCGGGCGAGTTTCTTTTGCTTTTCCCGCTCGCTATCGCCCGTGAAATAGCCGCCGCTCAATCGCCAGTCGCGATACCGGTCACAGTCGCCGTGCGTGATTCCCGACGCGGGCAGATGCCCAAAGTAGGCGCGTAAGGGTTTCAAGCAAGCGTGTTCATTGGTGAGCGTCGCGGGGGATTTCTGCTGCATCTTGCGCGTTGGGCAACCGGCGTCCGTATAAGCGTCCATCAGTTCCGCGACGTTCACCCGCTTGCGATGCAGAACGACGCCCTTCGCCTCAATCCCGTTTTGGCACATCCATTCCTCTTTGCGCCACTTGGCAAGCCACGCTCTCGCGTCACGCGGCTCATTCGTTTCCGTGCTCCGCCAAGTCAATTTACCATTGAACCGCACGCGCGCGTAAATGGCCCCTCCTTTCCGGTAAAGGCTTTTACCGATCCGTTCGAATCGTGATTTGTTTGGCGTGTTCATCGCGCCACCCTTTCACGTTGTTCAACGAAGCGGAGGGTCATGGTTCCGGGCTGCTCCAATGTGATTGCAACGCGATTGCCAGGTTTGAATCCAGCTCGCTCTAACCACTTTCCGTTCAAGCGGATTCGTGGAGTTATCTTCTTTCTGAAGAAATCTCCCGTTGCTTCAATTCTCAACATACGAGTGCGCGTCTCGGTTTTTGTTGTTTCTGATCCGTTCATGGTTCCTTCCGATGTTGGTTTCGGAGCAAACACGCTCCTTACACAGGAAGGAATTCGGCTACTTATTCGGCATTGATGGTTTCGACACAGTCCCGTCTTTTCCGGATTCGTGCCGCTTTAAGAAGGCCTGAAGGTCCGATTCGCGAATGCGCGCCACTCCGCCGATGCGTATAACCTTCAACCCATGTTCCGTTTGCCAGCGCCAAAGCGTCGCGCGGGAGACAGAAATGAGGGTCCGAGCTTGATTGAGGGTGAGAAATTTTTCGCTCATGGGAATTATTTCGCGAATTAGTTCAGAGGTTGCGGCGGTTCGAGTAGCCATTTGTAAGTCCCGGCTTCGGCCTTCACTCCCGGCTCACGGCGCTTTCCCTTTTTCAGTATTTTGAGCAAACCTTGGCCTGCCATTCTCCGCATCATGCGTTGCGCTTGCATGGCGTGATTTCCCAACCGCAAGGCGAGGTGATCAAAGGAGAGATAAAACGTCCCTGGTTCGCGCTCAGGCTCTGGCCAGAAAGCAAGGTCACGGCAAATGCGAAACGCGTCCCGCTCGGCTTTCAACGCGTTGTAAATAGCGCGCTCGACTGTGGTCAGAGACTCCACGTAAGTCCTGACAACCCCTTCTAGCATGGCTTTCGCTTCGCGCATGTGCTGCTCGCGCGAATCACCGAATAGCGCTCGGTTGCAATCGTAGAAGTGGGCCACAAGTTCCAAAATCAAATGCTCTGCAACCGCCCGGTAAAGAAAGGGTATGGCTCCTGTCAGAAATTTGTTCCGACCGTGTGGCAATGCCAGAAACCGATGCTCAATCAACGCCGTGTAAAGTTTGGCGAGATGCGGGCGTTTTGTTTCTAATGCCGACTGTGCCTCGTTCCTTGCCGTAATGTTCTCCAAAATGACGGAAGCGGTGTTATGTAGAGATGCAGTTACACAGCAAGGCAGGGATGTAGTAACACAGGAAGCAGATGCAGGAATCAGACGAATTGGTGGACTAGATGTGGACAATTCCAAGGCATTGGTGTTCAGCAAAGCATCAGGGTCAACGCTCGCGAAGCAAAGTCGCGCTACGTCTCTGCACGAAGGGTCAATCTCTTCGCCGGTCAGATTGCGAACATGTTGTTGCAGGGCGCGAAAACTGTCGGCGTGCTTCTCTCCGTCCGCAGGGACGCGGAACCAACACTTCAATCCGTTACCCGTCGGCGAAGTGAACACGGCCCACAAGTGCGGACTCGCCATCATTAGGGCGCGGACTTTTTCGATCCGTTCTTCCCCAAGGTCATCCAGATCAGCGCACAGCAAACCAGAGTGCGTAAGCAATTTCTCCGCAGTGGGCGTTTTGCGATTGCTGAACTGCCCGCACGGAAGAATGCCGGGCAATTTTTCTTTCAACGGCCGCACGGCAGCTTTCGCGGTTTTTAAGTCACCCGTTTTGGTAAACTCATCCCAAAACACGAGACGAATTTCTTCGATTGGCACACGCCATTTTCCGGCACGAATCGAATGAATGATTTCCACAGCCTTAACGTGGTGCGTGTTGAGCGCTTTGGAGTTGGCAACCATGCTGACCAACCGTTGATCGCCTGTGATTTCGGAGTAGTGATTTTTTTGCATAACACAGAGGGTTTCCCCTTTGCGCCAATGCCTGCCGGTGGTAACGTGAGCACGTCGAAAGTTTCACGTCCCGCGCGGCCAGCAATGGCACGCGGGATTTTTTTATCGCTTACTGGTCTGTTTCGCATCGCCCGCGTTCGCTTCGATCAGGGCGAGAATGGACGGCACGTAAAACAAGCGTATGCCCCGCGCCTTGCCCGGCTGACGTATGCAAGCGGTTCTGATTCTGCCATCAGCAGCAAGGCTGTAGAGGGTAGAGCGCGTAAGCTGGCACGTTTCGGCATACCCACACTTAGGGGCACGAATCCAAAGCGGCCGGTTCGATTGCCGTTCAGCGAGAAGTTTATGAACATTTTCCTGCGCACGAGCCGCTGCGCGAGTTAGCGTTGGATTGTATTTTTGAATCATGGATGTCAGTGAACATCCAAGGATTGCACGAGGAAATCGGGGTCCTTTCCTGCAATAGCTCAGATCTTATTGAAGCCTGCCATGCTGCGAAATTTCTCGCGCAACATTGTAAACGCGTGACTGCTAATTGCGCCGCCCTTCGGACGTTTGCTGCGTGGAATTGGAATCGCCCTCATCGCGTCATCGAATTCGTCAGGATGCGCTTTGATGTACGCCTTAGCTAATTCGAACCACGCTAAAACTGCCTGCTCGTTGGAATTGAAACGTGGGAGTTTCGCCGCACTTGAACTCCATTCGTCCAATGGGCGGAAGTAAATTTTGCTGTCCTCGTTTCGCCATGCAGATAAAAGTTGCCAAACGCGCATCGCCACTCTTCCAGCTGCATCATTTGGATTCCAGTTAGAGTTTTCGGCTATGAGACGCGCATCGCCTTGTGCGACTTGCAAAATGTCTAGCAACCGCTCTTCGTCTTGGAAGAACTGACGGTGCGGCGATTTAAAACAAGGCCATGCAATTTGGCGGCGTGAAAATGGAAGCAACAACTTCGCGAACCCATCCTGGCGCGCCGCGCTATTAAGAAACTGCACGCTCTCGACCGAATGTTTAGCCAAAACTATGGCTGCGGATGAATCGCCGCCCCTACCCAACCGTTTTAAATGACCAGAGGCCGTTTTCATCTGGTGCTGCAATGCTTCGATTGCGTAATCACGCCACGTAGTGCGTGGGGCGGGAGAGAACGGAATGATGGAATTGAGGAGGTAAGCCCAAGTCAGGCAGTGCAGTTCCCGATCCTCTCGGCTCACTATTCCTGCTTCTGCGGGAGGGCGGTTCACTTCAAACCAATGTGCTTGTTCAGTGCCGCTTCGCTTCTGCGCGCCCCGCGACATGGCTTGCCCGACCGGAGAACAACGAAATGCAGCCATGCGTTCCAGACCTTTCCCGAGATTGTTTGCGGCCTTTTTCGCTTTCGACGCCGGGCGAGCTTGCGCATTTCTCATCGTGATACGGCTATGCCTCACGATGTCCGCTGATGTCAATGACGGTTGCCTGCGTTGCTGTCGAGCGAACCGCGCAACTTTATCGGCTCCGCGCGGACTTGTTCTTATTGCGAAGGAACAACGTAAATCGGCGAGTTCAGTTACGGGTTGCCCGCGCCATAGGGATTGCGGATGCTATCGGGAAGATGTACGGACTGCCGTAACGTCCGTATGGATTGGAAACTGAATCCGGGTCGTAGGGATTGGCGCTCAACTTGCCTCTGTAATTGCCATCGCTGTCGTAAAGTCGCGGGGTATCTGTCGCATAAGGATTGCGCCACGATTTGCTGCTGTACGAACTTCCGTATCTGGCTGTGAGGATTCATCAATCCGTCCGCCTTGTAGCGGCTGCCCGCTCCGTACAGGTTGGCGAGTGAATCCGGATCGTAGTGGTTCACTCCAAACGGCGGCACGGAGTTCCTCACCGGAGGAAAATCCAGTTCCTCAGCATCGGTGAAATCTCTTCTCCCCAATGCCCTTTTTCTTGGGGATGCGTCGAACTGGTAAATCGGACTTGGTTTCTTCACTTTCGGTGCGGTCGTCCGTGACGGTGGTTCTGCCGTGAAGTCCTTTGGATCGAAATCTTTCCACGGCGGCGGATTGCACTTCTCGCAGACCTTGCCTTCTTTGGCCGCTTTCTTGCAACAGGCGTGCGCGCATTGCTTCCCATCGGCAGCCGCTTTGCCACAGCAGCTAGTTGCCGAAAGAGTTTCTTCCCACTTTGGGGGTACGCTGTCGCGCTTTACTGCATTGGGCACATCATCAAACAGCCCGGTCGCGCTTCGGCTGGGCGTGGCTTCCACGTCCCCAAATTCGTTTGTGGCCAAAACTTCATACGGCTTGGACGGATCAAACACTGGCTCAAGGGCGACGGCTTGCTGACGTTGCACTTTTGCCCGATGATTGCGCTCTGCCACAGCCCCCCATGCTGCAACAAGAAGCGTGATCACGACCGCAGTACCGACACCGGCGGCAATCCGCGGTGCTACTTGCAAGGCACCAGCGATTTCATGCTTCAAGCGATTCTTTATGCTCGCCGGGAACAGCGCAACATCTCGCGTTCGCAGCAAAAGCAGTAAGAAGCCTGTAACGGCTGCAATGCCACACCAGCCAAACACCAAGGGCATCGCAAGCAATCGGTGTCCCGTAACCTCCGAACGATAAGTTATCGGCGGTTGGAACACCGAGCCAAGCACGACCTCAGCCTTTGTCAGCGAATTGTATGCGTCACGATAGGTGATTTCCCAGGGTGCATTGAACAAGCTCACGAGCAGCCCAATCACCGCGAGCACGACGACGGCGGTTTGCTTTAAGTTCCACCCCTTGAACCCGCCGAAGCGCGATGCTGATTTCGACGCTGCGAACAATTTGATCTCTTTGCCGCAATGCGGACATGGAATGATCTGGTTCGATAGTTCAGCGGGGAACTCGATTGTGCCTTCGCACAAGTAACAAGCTGAACGGATGATCGTTTGCGGTGTCGTGTTTCTCATTCGCTTTCGTGTGACACCTCCGCCGTGCGAACGACCGCAACCCAGCGTGTTTTCGCATTTACGAATCCGGGGGCGGTAATTGTCAAAGCCTTGGTGGCCTCGAAGACTTGCAAACTCGGTTTTCCAATCTTGCCCTTTTTCCCCAGAATTGTCATGCGAGGGCGACCAAGTAAGGAGGCTTTAGCACCGTCATTTTCTACAGCCCCGATGATTTGAAACGCGGCTGTTTCTCCTGAATCGGCACGCCCGCTTAAGAGAATATCAAACGTCCAAGTCGATTTTGCTGGGATGGTCAGACGTTCATTGAGTCCATCAAGGAAAAGCTCATGTGAAAGTCCATTGTTGGCTTCGCACCGAAGAACGAAATGGGACATTTGCGCCGAGCCAAGTTCCGCACCGCCCAAAAACGAACCGCTTGCATAGGCAAGTTGACCGTGATGCGAGGCCAAAGCGGCTTGACCTCCGGGTATCGTAGCAAATGGAGCATTCGATCCGATTGAATTGATGTTGCCGCCGCCAATTGCGGAGTATGGAGAATTGGTGCGGATGCGGTTGTAGAAACCTCCAACGATACTGCTTAAGTCGGAGTGAAGATCGTTGAACACACCTCCTGCAATGACCATGCCGCTTGCTTCGCCAGCCGAAATCACATTCCCGTTTCCGCCGGAAATGGTTGAGTAGTAAGATTTTTTTTCAATTCGATTGCCGCCTCCCCCAGTGATGGAGCAACCGTATGTTTCTTGAAGAACTCTATTCGCAGAGCCGCCCAAAATTGAATTTGCGCTTCCACCGTCGTAAATGTGGTTTCCATTACCTCCGGCAATTACACAAACAACCGCGCTTTCATCGATCTGGTTCCCGTCGCCTCCGCTTATGGTGTTCATAAGGCCGAGGGGGCGAATCACATTCCTTCCTCCACCAGAAATGACCGACCAATCGCAAAGATTCGTGTTTCTTATTCCACCTCCAATGGAACTAAACGCCCCGGAATTAAGTTGGAAAAGGCCGATGCTCAGGCGGTCGCCCGTCACATCAGCCGCCGGTGCGGAGATCGCCAACACTGAAAAGAGAAGGATGAGTTTAATGTGCATAGCTTTGAAGCATCAGGAGACAGTTTGTTTTACGCGAAGGCACAAGTGTCGCACGAATTGGCAACCGTTCGGAATTCGGAACCATGACACTCGGTTGATTCCCTACGGTCAAGGCTGTTCTGAAATCGGAACGAACAGCAGATCGCCCGCGCAATATCGTTGGGCCGCAAATTCGGAAGCTCCGCGATCAGCGGGGCTGGAGCCAGCCAATGCTCGTGGCCAAGGTAAATATCTTCGGGTGGCAAATCAGCCGCGAAACTCTCGCAAAAATCGAAACGCGCATCCGTTGGGTTTCCGATTTTGAAATGGTTTGCTTGGCGGCGGCATTTGGATTGTCACCGGGCGAACTTCTGCCGCTGGACAATCGCCGCCAAGCGAAAGAACTGCTAAAATGTAACGCCTGAAAACAGAGACCTCAGATCGTCTGGGTTGATCAAGGGTTTCTGTCGCAGCCAATTCGGTTCCCCGGAAAACTCGCCAACGTTTTCTTCTTCCGTTTAGTCGCGGCTCGTTTCCCTTCGTGACAGCGGCGCGGCGTCTGTGGCAAAACCCCGCAGCCAGAATTCAAACGAGCGAACGCGCGCATGGCCCTCAAGAAGTCCGAACTCTACTCCTCGCTCTGGGCGAGTCTGCGACGAACTGCGCGGCGGCATGGACGCCTCGCAGTACAAGGACTACGTCCTCGTCCTGCTGTTCGTGAAGTACGTCTCGCGACAAGTACGCCGGCCAGACGGACTGCGCTGCTCGACGTCCCCGAGGGCGGCAGCTTCGCCGACATGGTGGCGCTGAAGGGCGACAAGGAGATCGGCGACAAGATCAACAAGATCATCGCCAAGCTGGCCGAGGCGAACGACCTCAAGGGCGTGATCGACGTCGCCGACTTCAACGACGCGGACAAGCTCGGCAAGGGCAAGGAGATGGTGGACCGCCTGTCCAACCTGGTCGCCATCTTCGAGAGCCCGCGCTCGACTTCTCGCGGCAACCGCGCCGAGGGCGACGACCTGCTCGGCGACGCCTACGAATACCTGATGCGGCACTTCGCCACCGAGAGCGGGCAAGAGCAAGGGCCAGTTCTACACCCCGGCCGAAGTCTCGCCGCATCATGGCGAAGGTCATCGGCATCGGCACGCGCGAAGAGCGCCGACGCCAGACCATCTACGACCCGACCTGCGGCTCCGGCTCGCTGCTGCTGAAGGCCGCACGACGAGGCGCAAGCACGCACCGGGCTCGACCTCGCGCTCTACGGGCAGGAGATGGACAACGCCACCGCGGCGCTGGCCCGGATGAACATGATCCTGCACGACTGCCCGACGGCGGAGATCTGGCAGGACAACACGCTCGCCGACCCGCACTTCAAGGACGGCGACGGCGCGCTCAAGACCTTCGACTTCGTCGTCGCCAATCCGCCCTTCTCCGACAAGGCGTGGAGCAACGGCTTCGATCCCGCGCAACGACCCGTTCCAGCGCTTCGCCTTCGGCGTGCCGCCCGGCAAGAACGGCGACTACGCCTTCCTGCTGCACATCCTCGCGCTCGCTCAAGAGCACCGGCAAAGGCGCGGTGCATTCTGCCGCACGGCGTGCTCTTCCGCGGCAATGCCGAGGCCGCCATCCGCCGGAAGCTCGTCCAGCGCGGCTACATCAAGGGCATCATCGGCCTGCCGGCCAACCTCTTCTACGGCACCGGCATCCCGGCCTGCATCATCGTGCTCGACAAGGAGAACGCCGCCGCCCGCAAGGGCATCTTCATGATCGACGCCTCCAAGGGCTTCATCAAGGACGGCAACAAGAACCGCCTGCGCGCGCAGGACATCCACCGATCGTGGACACCTTCACCCGGCAGGCCGAAGTGCCCGCGCTACTCCCGCATGGTGCCGCTCGCCGAGATCGCCGACCCGAAGAACGACTTCAACCTGAACCTCCCGCGCTACATCGACAGCACCGAGCCGGAGGACCTGCAGGACATCGACGCCCACCTGCGCGGCGGCATCCCCGACCGCGACATCGATGCGCTCGGCGCGCTACTGGGAGGTCTTGCCCGGCGTGCGCGCCGCGCTTGTTCGAGCCGGCCGACCGCCCCGGCTACAGCGCAGCTCCAGCGTCCCCATCGCCGAGATCAAGGCCGCCATCTTCGGCCACGCCGAGTTCACCGCGTTCAACGCAGCCAGCGACGAAGCTCTTCGCGAAGTGGCAGACGGCCAGCGCGCCGCGCCTGCAAAGGCATCGCCAAGGACGGCCATCCCAAGGCGCTCATCGAGACCCTCGCCGAGGACCTGCTCGCCACCTTCCAGAGCGCGCCGCTGCTCGACGCCTACGACGTGTACCAGCACCTGATGGACTACTGGGCCGAGACCATGCAGGACGACTGCTACCTCATCGCCGCCGACGGCTGGCGCGAGGCCGCCCAGCCCGCGAGCTCATCGTCGAAGACAAGGACAAGAAGACTCAAGGCCGAAGCCCGACTTCACCGTCGGCAAGCGAAGTTCAAGGCCGAACTGATCCCGCCCGCGCTCGTCATCGCCCGCTACTTCGCCGAGGAGCAGCGCGCCATCGAAGACGCTCGAAGCCGAGCTCGCCGCGCTCGAGCAGCAGCTGGAGGAAATGGCCGAGGAACACGGCGGCGAGGACGGGCCTGCTCGCCGAAGTCATCGAAGGCGAGAGCGACAAGGACAAGATCACCGCAAAGCCGTCGAAGCGCCCGGCTCAAGGAGATCGGAAGACGACCCGGACGCCGCCGACGAGCGCCAGGCGCTCGAAGCCTACGCTCGCGCTGCTCGACCAGGAGGCCGACGCCAAGACCGCGAAGCTCAAGGCCGCGCAGGAGGCCCTCGACGGCCAAGGTCGCCGCGAAATACGCCAAGCTCACCGAGGACGAAATCAAGACCCTCGTGGTGGACGACAAATGGCTGGCCACCCTCGCCGCCGCCGTGCAGGGCGAGCTGGACCGCGTCTCGCAGACGCTCACCGGCCGCATCCGCCAGCTCGCCGAACGCTACGCCACCCCGCTGCCGCAGCTCACCGACGAAGTGGCGACGCTCGCCGCCCGCGTGGACGGACACCTCAAAAAGATGGGAGCGGTATGGAAGTGAAGCCCGGCTACAAACAGACCGAGGTGGGCGTCATCCCGGAGGAGTGGGAGGTGCAAGCCGCTCGGAGGTCTGTACGTTCAAGCATCGACTACGGTCAGAATCGCGATGCCGAGATTCACGATCGGCATGCTCGTTCAGCATACCGCAGCAGCGGACATCCGAGAGGACGGATGCTTCAATCGACTGCGACGCGTCTCGTACGACTCCGAGACACTCATAGCAGCGATTGCTATCGCGAAGTGCAAGCCGGACGATGATCTGTCTTCGCTGACACGACGGCACGCGTCGGGAAAGTTGCTCTCGTTCGGACCGATGATGGCAGTTGCATCATATGCAGACGTGCTGATTATTGCGGCCAAGCAATGGACGATTGCTTCGACGTTCCTGCAATTCGCGACTGCATGGCAGAGTCGGCTATCGAGCAGCGATCTGATCGGAGGCTGCAGAGCGGCGCAACCAGAAGCATTGCAACTGACGTATCGTGCAAGACTGCCGTTCCCGCTTCCACCGCTCCCCGAACAACGCGCCATCGCGGAGGCGTTGAGCGATGTGGATGGGCTGCTGGGCGGGCTGGACCGGCTCATCGCCAAGAAGCGCGACCTCAAACAGGCCGCCATGCAGCAACTCCTCACCGGCCAAACCCGCCTCCCCGGCTTCCACGGCGAGTGGGAGGTGAAGCGGCTGGGGGAGTTGGCGAATTCCTGCAGCGGCGGGAGCCACACAGGCGACAGCTGACCGTTCGACGGAGGGCCACGGCTCACATCGACGATTCACGGTCGAATTACGTTCAGAAAGCCATCGTCGGACCGATTCGAAGTTCGAGATTACGAAGTCGCGAGCGTGTCTTCAGCGCCGAGTCACTCCGCGCGATGGCATTCTCATCTGAGGCCATCGTGAGTAAGCCCGTGGGCAAGGCTGCGATGATTCACCGTGATCGATGGCTCATACACGTCGACGCGATCATGCTGCTTCGCACAACTCCGAAGGTTGAACCCGAGTTCTTCTACTACTTGTCCTCGACTGCACAGATACCGCGATCTGCATCAGCAATCTGCTGCCCGGCTCGAGCATCGCGGCCTAGACCGGCATGCAGAGTCGCATTGAAGTCTCCGCTTCACCTGCCACCGCTCCCCGAACAAACCGCCATCGCCGAGGTGCTGACGGAGATGGACGCGGAGCTGGCGGCGTTGGAGCAGCGGCGGGAGAAGACCCGCGCCCTCAAGCAGGCCATGATGCAGGAACTCCTCACCGGAAGGACGCGGCTGGTATGAACACGGGCGTGCATATCCCCAGCGTTCCCACTAACGACCAGCCGGAAAAGGCCGACCCGCTGCTGGTCAACTCTACACTCACCGCTGGTATTTCAAAATCGTCCTCGACGAACTCACCGCTGGCCGCGCTACCTGCATTCAGGACGGAGAGGCTTTGGGTCGGTAAGTCATTCGAAATCTACGGGAAACGTCCCCCTTCCCCAAAGTCTCTAGGAGGTTTTTGCGGACGATAACTGGCGTGCCTGCAATATCCGCTAATTTCCAAGGGGTTGGTCTCGGCAGCCTCTGTTGGACTTTATCTGTACCCGGGCTAAGTCGTTCCGAGCCGCTTTCGATCAGTCATACTTCGACCAAGACGAGCATCGACTCATTTGGTTTGAGCGTCGCGGATTTAAGACCTACTTGGCTTCGGAGTCTCGGCAAGCCCGCTTATACCTAATCTCGCAATGGCGGATGCCGCGCGCTCTCGCCCGCCCACCCATCTCACGTCGCGCAGCCCGCTCAAAACCAGCCAATTCGACCCTTAATAAAAATAAAACACCAGGCACCCTTCAGTCAGCTTTCAAAACACACCAAGAGGAACAATCCTTTACCAAAGATTCTTTGGTGAAGCTCTATCGCCCCATCTCTGATTTGATCAACGGAAACAGGCGCCAGACGTAAAAGCCCCTACTCGACCCAGCACTCTGTGGCCTGATGCGCGCCAGCATACCGTGATCCCGCATTCGGGGGATGTCCGCGTGCTGCAATACCACATCAACGCCCATGGACAGCCAACCATGTTTCACCGGCATCATTTCAAGTATGCGGTCCAATATGATCCTTCTGGCACGAAAGAGAAAGGCGGCACTGCCAACAAGAACTTCTGCATCGAGTTCTACATGAACAAAACACGTATTTACCACGAGCGGAAGACGGGAATCGTGTCGCCCGGTTGTCCCGTCTCCGCGTGCCCGGGTTTGAATTTCGGGAAAGCCCGAGGCCTTCGGCTACGTCCGAAGCCTACCGCCACGAACAAAGACCGATTACTCGGAGGTCCGCAAGTAGTCTCTTTCCACTCCTCAACGCAGTCCACCCGATGTTCTACCGCTAATCAGTTTGCACGCCTTCAACGTTCCCATGCCCGAAGAGAACGACGTCGCGACGTCATTGCTGGACGAGGCAAGATCAGGTCGCCGACCGTAACGTCACCGCCTACGGTAAGAATATGGAGTTTCGCCGAGAGATACGGGCCGCCTTGCGCGCCACAATCTTTCGACGCGACCAGAACCGTGCCAACATTGCGAACGGAAGTGCGCCGTGGCGACACATGCCGACCATGTGATTCCTGTGGCGCGGGCCGGATTGACGACCGCGGCATCCTCCAAGCACTCTGCGGCCCGTGCAATCTAAAAAGGGAAGGCAAGCGCCTGGAGGCGGAATTATGATGGCGAGGAATGTTACCCTACAAACCGCCATCGCCGAGAGGCTGACGGACATGGACGCCGAACTGGCAGCGCTCGAAGCCCGCCGCGACAAGACCTGCGCCCTCAAAAAGGGATGATGCAGGAACTGCTGACCGGAAGGACCCGCCTGGTATGAGCGCCATCACCCCGCACTACCGCAACGTGCAGCAACTGCTGCAAAGCCAGTCGTTCTCGATCGACGAGTACCAGCGCGAGTACAAGTGGGAGAAGGAGAACATCGACGAACTGCTGTCCGACCTGCAGGCCAAATTCTTCAGCCACTACAAGCCGGGCGACGACACGCCGCGGTCAGCAGCTACGGCGAGTACTTCCTCGGCTCCATCATCGTCAGCAAGCGCAACGGCAAGAACTACCTGATCGACGGGCAGCAGCGCGTGACCTCGCTCGACGCTGCTGCTGATCTGCCTGTACCGGGTCGCCAAGGCGCAGGGCCTGCCGGTGGTGCAGACCGTGGCGCCGCTGATCTTCAGCGACAACCTCGGCCAGCCCAAGTTCAACCTCGACATCCCCGAGCGCCTGCCGGTCATCGAGGCGCTGTTCGAAGGCCAGGCCTTCAACCCGGACGGCAAGGACGAGTCCATCCAGACGATGTATCGCCCGGTACGCGACATCGAGGCACAACGACCTGATGGCCGAGTTGGGCGCCTGCGCTGCCGCACTTCATCTACTGGCTGCTGACGCAGGTGGGGCTGATCGAGATCGCCACCGACAACGACAGCTACGCCTACGCGATCTTCGAGACCATGAACGACCGGGGCAAGCCGCTCAGCCCGGTGGACATGCTCAAGGCCTACCTGCTGGCGCCGATCGAGGAGGCGCACAGCGCCGCGCACGCCAACCAGACCTGGAAGCAGCAGGTGCTGGACCTGATCTCCTGGGGCGGCAAGCACGAGCCCGAGCGCGACGCCAACTGCATCAAGGCGTGGCTGCGCGCCCAGTACGCCGAAACCACGCGCGAGCGCAAGGCCGGCGCCGTCGACAAGGACTGGGAACTGATCGGCTCGGTCTTTCACCGCTGGGTGCGCGACCACAGCACTCGAGCTGGGCCTGGGCAAGGCCAGGCCAACCAGAAGCTGATGGCCGAGAAGCTTCCCGTTCTTCGCCAAGGCCTACCGGCGCATCCTGGATGCCAGCCGGCACTACACGCCGGGCCTGGAGGCCGTCTACTACAACGCCCACAACGACTTCACCTGGCAGAGCACGGTGCTGCTGGCGCCGCTGCTGGAGACCGACGACGACGAGACCGTGCGGCGCAAGCTGGCGGTGACCGCCACCTACCTGGACATCTGGCTGATGCGCCGGGCGGTGAACTACATCCGGGTGGGCTATTCCAGTCGTCGTACGCCATGTGGCTGCTGTGCCGCGACATCCGCCGCAAGCCGCTGGCCGAGCTGGTGATGCTGGCCAGAAGCTGGCCGAGGACGACGTGACCTTCGCCGGCAGCGCGGCCAAGGCGGCGCGGCATCGGGGCTGGGCCTCAACCAGTTCAGCCGCCGCTACATCTACCACCTGCTGGCGCGCATCACCGAGGCCACCGAGACCGGGCAGGCCGCACCGAGTCGTTCGACAAGCTGGTGAACCGCGAGGTGAAGAACCCGTTCGACATCGAGCACATCTGGGCCGACGACTTCGAGCCGTGAAGACGCTTTTCGCCAGCGAGCCCGAGTTCGTGGAGTGGCGCAACCACGTCGCGTCGCTGCTGCTGCTGCCGGCCGACGTGAACCGCAGCCTGCAGGCCAAGCCCTTCGACCAGAAAGCGGGCGCACTACGCCAAGCAGAACTTCTATGCGGCCAGCCTGGACGCCAGCGTGTACCAGCATCAGCCGCAGTTCCAGCAGTTCCGGACAAACCACAATCTGCCGTTCAAATCGTTCGCTACATTTGGAAAGACAGAGCAACAGGAGCGGCGGGGATTGGTCGAGGCTCTTGTGAATCAGGTATGGTCGCCGGATCGATTGAAGGAGATTGCAGGATGAGCACCATCGGCCAACCTGTAGCCCGGCTCTACGGGCGGAAGCTCGCTGCGCTGGAGGTTTTGAAGAATTCGCTGTTTCACCAAGCCTTCACCGGGAACACTGAATGTATTCGCGCACTTATCTTCTGTTGCAAAACGAGGGTCACCTCTTGCAGGGATGTCTGCGGGCGGCGCTGGCTGCCCTATGGAAGAGCAGTAGCGCGGAACGAGGACCGCTCTACGCCGCGCTGTTCGACTATTCGATTGGCTTGGAGCGCCTGCTCAAGCTCTCGCTCCTTCTCAATCATTGCGTCGAAAACAAAGGCTCATTTCCGACTCACGCTCAAATCAAGGGCTTTGGCCATGACCTGATCTCACTCCATAACTCAGCGGAAAAACTGGTGCGGCACTACTCGGTTGAAATTCCCGAAAAGTGTCGAACCGATGAGATCGACCGGCGTCTGCTCGAACTACTTTCAGGCTTTGCCATGTCCGGCCGGTATTTCAACCTTGATGCCCTGACCGGCGGCGGCAAGGCAGCCGACCCGCTCCCAGAATGGGGCAGACTGTTGAACGAAATTTACGAGCGCGACGTGCTACCACTAAAGCGAATAAGCGACGAAGAGCAAGTTGCAGCTCTGGCAGACTCGATGAAGGCGAAAACAGTTTACGTGGCTGCCACGGGTTTTGATGGAACGGCGCAGACCTATGAGGATTTCTTTGCCGACCACGGGAAGACCACGCTCGTCATTCCTGCTGCTGTTTGGCGGTTCGCGCGGGTGTTGTATCCATTGCAAATGCTCGTGTTCGAGCTGGATCAGCCATTGCATTCCGGACGGGCTGGTAATCCCGAAGATTTTCCGCACATGTGGGAGATTTGTGCCTTTTGCGGCGCAGACAAGGAGTCAACTCTAGCGGAGATCGCGGGATATTAAACTGATGACCAATCGGTTCCTCAAATGGGCACTGGCGACAGAGCTGGGCACAGCATTCGCCTTCCTTACCAAAGCATTGGACGACGCTTCCTTGAACATGGGGCAGCAAACCAAATGAGTAAGATCGGCCAACGCGAGCGCGCGACTCAGGATCGAGTCGTCAGGCTTTTTCGCCAGCAGCTCAAATACGAGTATTTCGGCAACTGGGAGGAACGCCTCGACAACCGCAACATCGAGCCGGATTTGCTCAAGGCGTTTCTGAAGCGCAGCGGCTACGCCGACAACATCATCGCCAAGGCGATTTATGAAGTGGAGAAGGCGGCAGGCGATCTGAGCAAGAGCCTCTACGATAGGAACCGCGCTTTCTACAACCACCTTCGCTACGGCGTGAAAGTTCGGCCCGACGTGGGCGAGAACAAGGTAACGGTCTGGCTCATCCATTGGAAGAATCCGGAGAACAACCATTTCGCCATCGCGGAAGAAGTCACCATCGCCGCCGCCAAATCCCAAGGCGAACGACAAGCGCCCGGACATCGTGCTGTATGTCAACGGGCATCGCCCTGGGAGTCATTGAACTGAAGCGATCCACGGTGATCCGTGGCGCAGGGCATCCGACAGAACCTGGACAACCAGAAAAAGGAGTTCATCGAACCCTTCTTCGACCATGCAATTCCGTCTTCGCCGGTAACGATACGGAGGGTCTGCGCTATCGGCACGATCGAGACCAGGAGAAGTATTACCTGATCTGGAATGAGAAACCGCAAACCTCCGACGCCCCTCTCGGCAGCGCCGACCCGGTGCGCTGCTCGACCTCACCGGGCCTTGATCCAAGATGCGGCAAAGGCGCGCCTCCTGGACCTCGATCCACGACTTCATCATCTTCGACGCCGGGCAGAAGAAGCTTTGCCGGCACAACCAGTATTTCGCGGTGCAAGGCTGTCGCAGGACGCCATCGCGCAGCCGTGAGGGCGGCATCATCTGGAACACCCAGGGCAGCGGCAAGAGCCTGCTCATGGTGATGGCTGGCGAAGTGGATCCGCGAGCAACGACCACCGACGGCGCGTCCTCATCATCACCGACCGCACGGAACTCGACGAACAAATCGAGAAAGGTGTTCTTCTCGGTCGCGGAATCCATCGACCGGACCAAAAACGGGAACGACCTGATCGCCAAGCTGAACGCGGACGGAGAAATGGCTGCGTCTGTTCCCTGGTGCACAAGTTCGGTGGAAAGACCGATGGAGAGATTCCGGCGATATGGCCAGATTCATCGCGGAAAATCAATACAGCCTTCCGGCGGGATTCAAGGCCAAGGGCGATTTGTACGTGTTCGTGGACGAATGCCACCGCACCCAGGGCGGCGACATGAACCGGCGATGAAACGCTGGCTGGAGAACGCGATCTTCATCGGCTTCACCGGTACGCCACTGCTGAAGGCGGACAAGCAAACCAGCCGGGAAACGTTCGGCACCTACATCCACACCTACAAGTTCGACGAGGCCGTGGGGGACAAGGTGGTGCTGGACCTCCGCTACGAGGCGCGGGACATCGACCAGCACATCACCTCGCAGGCGAAGATTGACCAGTGGTTTGAGGCGAAGACGCGCGGCCTCACGCCGCTCGCCAAAGCGCAGCTCAAACAGCGGTGGGGCACAATGCGCAAGGTGCTCTCCAGCCAGTCGCGGCTGGAGAAGATCGTCGCGGACATCCTCATGGACATGGAAACCAAGGACCGGCTCAAGAGCGGTCGCGGCAACGCCATGCTTGTGTCCGGCAGCATTTATCAGGCGTGCAAGTTCTTCGAGCTGTTCGAGAGAACCGACCTGAAAGGCAAGTGCGCCATCGTCACGTCCTACGCGCCCACGCCCCAGGACATCAAGGGCGAGGAGACGGGCGAGGGACTGACCGAAAAGCTGCGGCAGTATGACATTTACCGGAAGATGCTGGCCGACCATTTCCACGAACCGGAAGAAACAGCCGCCGGCAAGGTCGAGAAGTTTGAAGTGGAGGTGAAGAAGCGATTCATCGACGAACCGGGGCAAATGAAGCTGCTCATCGTAGTGGACAAGCTGCTGACCGGATTCGATGCGCCCCCCGCCACGTATCTCTACATCGACAAGACCATGCACGATCACGGGCTGTTCCAAGCCATTTGCCGCGTGAACCGCATCCACGGCGAGGACAAGGATTACGGCTACATCATCGACTACAAGGACCTGTTCACCAGCCTTGAGGGTGCGATAAAGGATTACACGCGCGGCTCCCTGTCCGGTTACGAAAAGTCTGACGTGGAGGGACTGCTGAAGAATCGGCTGGAGATGGCCCGCCAGCATCTCGAAGACTCATTGGAGGCGATTCGCGAGCTCTGTGAGCAGGTGGAAATTCCGAAGGACCAGACCGCTTACCTCCGCTACTTCTCTTCGGTGGTGTCGGGCAACGCGACGCAGTTGAAAGAAAGCGAGCCGCGTCGGCTGTCCCTCTACAAAGCCACCGCCGCGCTGGTGCGCGCCTACTCGGACATCGCCAACGAAATGGCAGAAGCAGGCTTCAGTGAAGCCGAGACCCAGACAATCAAGTCGGACGTAAAGTTTTACGAGGAGTTGCGCAGTGAAGTGAAGCTGCACAGCGGCGACGCCATCGACTTGAAGCGTTACGAGCCGGCCATGCGCCATCTCATCGACGCCTACATCCGGGCCGATGCAAGTGAAGTGGTTTCCGATTTCGATGATTTGTCGTTGCTGGAGTTAATTGTGCAGCGAGGTGCGGCGGCCATTGAGTCCTTGCCCGAAGGCTTGCGGAAGAACAGAACCGCTGTCGCTGAAACGATTGAAAACAACGTGCGCAAAATCATCGTGGACGAGCAGCCCATCAATCCACGCTACTTCGACAAGATGTCGCAATTGCTCGACGCGCTGATCGAGCAGCGCCGACAGGAAGCCATCGAATACCAAGAGTATCTGCGTCAGATCGTGGAATTGACGAAGAAGGTGAAGAACCCCGCGACCGGCAGCGCCTACGCCGCGACCCTGAACACACCCGGCAAGCGCGCTCTGTTCGATAATCTCGGCCGCGATGAAACCCTGGCCTTGGCAGTCGATGCCGCCGTTCGCGCGAAATCGCAGGACGAATGGCGGACCCATCCGGTGAAAACCAAAATCGTTCGCAGCGCGATCAAGGCAGTCTTGCCGGACGACGCTGCGAATCTCGACGCAGTTTTAGATTTGGTGCGAAAACATAATGAGTATTGAACGGCACCAACTCATCGTCGGCGGCATCCACATCGAGATTCTCCGCAAGGGCATCAAGAACTTGCATCTCGGTGTCTATCCACCAGACGGCCGGGTGCGTGTCGCGGCACCTTTGCGTGTGAGCAATGAAGCCGTGCGGCTCGCGGTGATTGGAAAGCTAGGTTGGATCAAGCGACAGCGGGCGCGGTTCGAGGCCCAGCCGCGCCAATCGCCGCGCCAACTGGTTGGCGGCGAAAGCCATTACTTTCTCGGTCGCCGCTACCGGCTCCGAGTGACGTTGCAAGATGAAGCACCGCGCGTGGTCCGAAGAGGCGGCAAGAGTATCGAATTACGGGTGAGGCTCAACAGCAGCACGGCCCAGCGCGAAGCCGTCATGCGGAAGTGGTATCGCGCGGAGTTGACGAAGCTCGTGCCTCCGCTCCTGAGCAAGTGGGGGCCGCTGCTCGGAGTCCACGCGGATGATTGGCGAATCAAACAAATGAAAACCCGTTGGGGAACGTGCAACGTGAAGGCGCGGCGCATCTGTCTCAACTTGGAACTCGCGAAGAAGTCGCCGCAGTGCCTGGAATACATTGTGGTCCACGAGTTGATCCATTTGCTGGAGGCCAGCCACAACGAGCGATTCGTCGCGCTGATGGACAAGCATCTTCCAGACTGGCGCTCACGTCGCGCCACGCTCAACGCGGCACCATTGGGGCATGAGACTTGGGGGTATTAGCAACTCCGCGAAGCGCGGACCTTCTAAGTGGCTGAAAACACGAGGTCTTTTTCCATTGCGGCAAATTTCCAAGGGTATGAAAACACAATTCGCTGTCCAACCCGCCGCAACGAAAGGCACCGCGTTCACGAAAACAATGGACCTTGGATCGCTTCATCGATGCCCGAACGACATTCGTGGCAAGCGCGAACCGCAGCACTTTTCACCGCCCGGATTGTGAATGGGCGGCATTTATTCTGATGTCCTACAACCTTTTAGAATTCTCCTCCCATCAAGAAGCAGTGGAGGCGGGCTACAAGCCGTGTAAAACCTGCCGCGCGTAGCGAATTGGGAGTTATCGACTCTGCGCCCAGTCGCGACTAAAAAGCACTACGGACCGAAGCTGGGGGTTTTGAAGGCTGGCCCCGCGATTCGAGGAACTTTTCCTGTACCACGACAAAATTAAGGTCGCGGATTAGGCTCTTCACGTGTTCGGACACCGACGGGCTTTCCAAGAGCGCCAAAGGGTTAAACTGTGCATAGTCATCTCTCAGTAGCCTTCCGCCATGCTGGAGCATTTCGTCAAAGTCATCCTTACCCAAGACAACGTAAGGCTCGAATCCAATCGACTGGAGCAAGTGCCATACACCACTGACGCTTGAAGGCGGCTGTTCGGCGAGCGCCTCCGAAATCCGAAACTTAGACAACCCGTGAATCATGCCCACGATTTTGGTTATCCCGCAGAAAAAGTCGGTGCGGAGGTCGATGTAGATCTTGTCCTCAAGAAAATCTGGAATCTGAGCTTCACCGACGATCAGAGGGAGCATAACCGTCCGCTTCTCATTCTGTTCGCGCGAGAGTGCTTTTTTATACTCGGTTTTGGTCCAAACCGATTTGTTGTAGTTTTCGGTGATAAGAATCGCAATGTACTGGGATTCGTTCATCGCTTTAGCAATCTCGTCCGACAAACTTTGGCCGACCTCAAGTTCCCAATCATCCAGCCACACATCGAGCGCGCAGAAATTGAGAGTTTTTGCTAAGTGGGTTGCGGCAACTTTGTCGCGCGATGAATGGCTTACGAAGATGTTTGGCTTAGTCGTTCGTTTTGTTCCTCGGTCAACGCGCTTCATTTCAGTGTCCTCAGGATCATTCTATGACTAGTCAGAAAGCACAAATCGCTATGTCCTCATTCCGATTTGCGACTGGAAAAAACCGGTTTCCCCACGCGGGAGGTAAGAAAAATTGGAGCGTTTTTCTCTCATCTGATGATGCAAAACGATGTTGCGGCACAGAAATAGAATCAAGCGTTGAATACCAAGTTATTCCGTAACCAAGGCTTCCTCGCCCATGAACCAAACGGAAACAACGATGTCTGGAGGAATGTCACTGTCACTCCGATAAGAGCAAACCGGCATCAAGTATCGCGTCGAGGACTACCGGTTATTTGCCGTGATGAAGTCGTAAATCTTGGTTGTGAGTTCCTGCGCTTCACTAGCGAGGTCACTCCACTCACTCGTCGCCGCAATTGCTTTCTCGCAGAATCCGATCTTGTCGGTAACCGTGCCGCTCTTGTCCGCGTATCTACCTTTGCGATCTTGCGAGCCTTTCAATAATTGCTCTTCTATAAAGATCCCCAAGGGTTTTTTGGCGTAGTCACCGTGTTCAAACTTAGGAAATTCAGGCTGACGCCCCTCGTAATCGCTGACGACGGCGCGCAGGATTTGTGGCCGTAAAAGGTTTTCAATCTCTCGGCACTGCAAAGGGTGGAAACGCTCCTTTAAGCTATCTTCAAGCTTCTGCCGCCGCTCGGCCTTGGCGTTTTGATCGAATGTGTCACGATCTGCCACTAAGAACAGGCGCGAGCACAACACCGCTCCAGTTGTTCAGAGTTTATTTCCGCCCCGATTCGAAAGGCAGGATTTGTCCTTTTCGCAAGCTCGCGAAGAAAGCGGCTCTTTCCGCAATTATTCGCACCCACAAAGACGTTAATCTGTGACAGCGGAGCTAACACGAACGGGTCGGTTCCGGCGTTGAGTCGATAATTCTGGAGATTGGGACCGAAAATTATTGCGTCGGCGAGGGTGCTCATTTTCCGGGATTGTTTGTAGTTGTTGGCTTGTCAGCAAGCGCGAACGGTTCACACTTGTTCGCGACCAATGATGGCAGAGCAAAAGACAGAAGCATTTGGGAAATTGGCTTCGACCCTTCACTCACAAGTTGATTGGTGGCTGTTTCCGACCGAAGAGGGCGTAGGAGGTTTCATGGGAACAGGACCGCTTTTCTTTGTCGGCGACCAACCCTCCAACGCGGATTGGGGCATCAATAACCCAAACCGCAGATTGTTTTACGATGCGCTTCGCAAAATTGGAATTGGCGGCACCCACTTAACGGACATCTACAAGCGGCGCGGAGATTGCAGCGCGATGGCAGAAGGACTGCCTGACGATTTCGAGGAACATCTGACTCTGCTAAAACAGGAAATTGAAATCGTGCGACCAAAGCGAATCATCGCAATCGGCCAACTGGCGCAGCGCCTTTTAAGCCGAAGCCTACCGGAGTGGCAGCCGATAGCGCGCATTTGGCACTTTGCTCACGTCGCCCGTGCAGCTAAGGCAAACGAGTACGAAGCAAACATTTTAGAAGCAATACAGGATGCAGGGGAGGCGACTTCACTCTCAAGGCAATGTCGCTGATTTCCGAGGCGTGATAAGATCGCCTGCGGGCAGACGACCCAAAGGAACTTTGTCCCACAACACCAACTGCATGATGTCTGTGAGCGGGTTTTTGCGAACGACGCGGTCGAGGAGCCAAATACACTTCCTAGCGGCCCCAGACGGCGAGCGCTTTCCCATTTCCCAAGCTTTCAGGGTTGATTGAGGGACGCCAATCCACGACGCGAGTTGACCGCGTGAAAGGCCGTAGTCCTTGCGCAATCCGAATAACAACTCACGGACCAAGGGCGTACCAATCTTAAGCGCACGGGAAAAACTCATTTGCGCACTCCCCGAAAACAGACCGCCAACGACAGAAACTGCTTCCGCATCTGCAACTAAACGTCGCGGAGTGAAGTGACGTCGTGGCAACTTTGACTGCTCCTGTTTCGACTCGGACATGGATACATTGTATCACAACGGTGTGAGACAGAGAAGGCACCCATTGTGGCCAACGTTGATTCTCCCTTTTCAACCAAGATGCGGCGGTGGTTCAAAAAGCATAGTGCTGTGCGGCGACTGTGGGCAGCTTGGCTGGACAATGGTTGCGTAGGTTTGGTAAGCCACTTCGGCCTTATTGTGTCTTCGGCACCTGCTTCGTTGGACTTTTCGGCTCCTTTGGCGGGATTCTGTTTTTTAGCTCAGCCGCTTTCGGAACTTGAACGTATACGACCTCCAAAACGCCCTCCAAGATGTCGACTAATGTGACAATATCGCTCTTCTTTGGGATGAACGCCCGATGAATGGAGGCGTGACCAGCTTCGAGCATCGAAGCAACAACCTCGGCGTGCTTCTTTCCGATAAAACCCAACTCCTCGAACTTACTTAAATTTCTTGTGAACGTCCCGTGATCGCCAGCTTTGTCGATCATTGTATGCTCAAAGATAGCTCGCATGAGCATTGTGGATGCAGCGTTGCAGTCATTCTGCAAAGCGATATATAGCTCCTTCATGAGCTCCTCTACTTCGTCCGGACATGGGGCAGCAAAAATGTCATTCCGCAACCACGCAGGGAAGTCGCGAAAAATCCGGGGAGGAAAATAGGTAACTTCGATTTCTGGTCGTCCGTGCTCGTCGGTCGCCTCCGAATTCCACGCGGCGCGCTTCATGGATACGCTCTCGCATCCGCGGCATTGAATAACGCGCCACGTCACTCCCCACTCTATCGAGAAGTCTTCATCAATTTGTTCGGAGCCGCGATCTTTCTTCTCGAAAAGGACATTGTGAAGCGTCTGCGCATGACAGGAATTGCATTGCGACTTTAGCTTTTCCGGTGCGCTCATATTTTTTGCTTAGAAACTCAAGATCAGCAGTGGGCTTGGAATGTCCTAAATTCGTTTTCCGAATCGTTTCACTTCATTTCGGTGCGTAGTAGAATAAATCATTTGTCATGAAGACCAAACCAACCCTTTCCGCGTTTGTCGGGCTTGACAGCGACATGTTATATTCTACGCGGTCCGCATTCCTTGCCTCCACCAAAACAGAGAGAAGTAGCGCGCCACTGGGCCATTCAATTTGTGGAGCGAGAACGATTTCCGGCAACCTGAGTTCTCGGTTCGTCAAAATGTCATTGTTATCGCGAAAAGCCAAAGACTTAGATCCACCAATGGGAGCCTCGGCGGTGACCCAACCCTGATGCGAAACAAAGTTCAAAGAATCTGAAACCGTTACGACAACTTGCACGCCGTCGGAAGCGTCTGAACCGCTATTCAAAACAATGAGCACGAACGTTATAGAAGAGTTGGTGCTCGCAGCGGGAACAATCAAACAAACCTGCGGGACAATACGCTGCACTGTGTTTGTTGGCTCGTCCAAATTCAAAACCCAATTGGTCAGGGAGATGTCAGGGGTATCTATTCCCGGAAAACGCACGGACACACTGAGGCGCGGCGCAGGTTTGTTGAGCGGGCGAGGCCGAGACTCTCGCCACCATAAAAAAGCGCAAAGGCCAACGCCCACCACAACCACGCCCCAGCACCACACGCTTGCCGTTTTATGAATACTTCCATGATTAATCAGTTGGAGCCGCACGCCGAAAGCGGCCAAAACAAAGAATCCAGCCAAGCAGATTATTGCGAGGCTGGCAAAGGCACTTCGGTCCCAAGAAATGAGGAAGCTGGCAACTCCAATAAGCAGCGAAGAGAAGAAATAATAGATGAGAAACCTTCGCACCCTGGGTTTCGGCGAAGCCATGTTGACCTTTCTTTGCTCGGCGGGATTATCCTGCTCAGGATGGGATTGGGGGCCGTTCTGCTGGGAATTATTTTGCATTCAAGATGAACTGCGAGTTGAAAGTAGCCGCTACGTTTTCCAATTCAAAGGCCGGAAAGCAGCGCAATCGCATTGCGAAGATATTCTTAAGTGGTTTTGGCAGTTGTCGCATTTTACGCCTTGAGCATTGGCCCAGTGCTTCGGCTTACAGACCGCAACCCGCCGAACTTTGTTGATAAGTTTTACGCACCGCTGGAATGGTTTTGTCGCACCGACACCGCGCTAGCGAGCTGGATTCTGTTGTGGGTAAAGTTTTGGACCCCAATGCCACCTGAGGTGACAATTGAAAATCGGCCGTCTAATTAGGACACTACCGAATTTGCCGCACGAACGCGCATTGCTCTTTCAGAAATTCAGACGAGTTGGAAAGTGAAACATGAGTCTCCACCAGTCAGCTAACTACCAATGGTATCAAACAACTAAAGTCGTAAAATGGGGATTAGTGAGGCAATGATTGCGGCGAGCACCAATAGCACTGCAACAGCAACCTTGAGCGGGCCTCTTTCCACGCATCTCAAAAAGAGCGCGGACACTATGCGGTGAAAGCGCTCACGCTGATACAGCACAAGTGCTGAAAACACTGTGATGATGACGGCGAGTATGCACGGAAGGAATCCGACCATCGTAATAACCTTCAGCGGGACGCTGCCGAATTTCCACGCCAGCAGTCCGCCTGCACCAAAAATGGCGAAAACCCAATAAACTGATGACTGCGCGGCCAAATACAGTAGCGGAATCAAAATCCAGAACAACGGTTGAAAGAGAACAATGACCGACATGAACACAAGCGTCCAAAGAGGAACCACGAGCGCGAAATTCGTGATCAAAAGGCTAATTGTGGCGAATACGCTGCTCGCCGCGATAATCTCCCTCAATATCATTCGGCTAAACGCGAGAGAAGAGAAACACAGCGCGGAGTTCAGTAACGCCAAAAGGACAAGCGACGTGACGGAATAAATGACTTTCCATGGCATCGTGTCGAAACGCGCGAACATGGCGCTTAGCTGTTGTCGGCTTTCCTCAGAAAGACCCTTCTCCGCTCGATCTTCACTAAAGAAATTTTGACGCATCGTCATGGCATCCCGATATGTGTCCCAAGGCGCCACTCCGATTACGTGTTCACGACCGATGCCAGTAACGCCGAGCATCAAAGCCAAACTGCACGTGCTCAGCAGGAAGGACTTTCTGAATGCGACCATTGAGAAAACCCTGTTTCCAAAGTACGTATCGAGTCCTTGCGATAACTTGGACGCAAGCGCCAGTGCCAAAATCCGATCGCCAGCGTAGGCGACTTTCAGCCACCAATCTTCAAATCGCTTTTGGATCGTGATCTTCTGCGCTTCCCGCAGCCAAACATCGTCCAATGCCTTTTAAGACTGCGCATGTAATGCCTAAGGCTCCGCCGAGGATGATCAACAGTGAGAGCCACATGGCGGACTTTTGAACAATGTGAGTTGCGTCGGCGAGCCATAAAACCGTTGTCCTACATTTCCAATTCTGGATGCACAGGCCAACCAAACGTGAACTTTCAATGTGCGTCAGATATAGAAAAGGCACCCATTGACCGCGCGGACGGGCGGGTGCCACCCTAGAGGTATGCCCCCCGGCATCGCTTTTGGGCCGAATGCATTCCCGCTACGATCCGCCCGTTGGCGTTCCCGACAGTGACCATTCAATCGGTTCACCGGAAGGACACCTTCGACGCATCAGCGGGAAATCCGGCAGCGTTGTTGCGGGTAGGGACATCGCAGAAGCAACGCTGAATCTGAAGAACGCGGGGCTCATGACCGAAACCGAAACGCTTCTGTTACTACTTTTGATACTACTCGTCGTGATTCGCTGTCGGGCTGGGAAGGAAACCTCACGATTTGCTGAGAAAAGTGGTGCCCCGGCTAGGACTCGAACCTAGGACCAATTGATTAAGAGTCAACTGCTCTACCAACTGAGCTACCGAGGCAACCAAAACCGTTTCGCGGTTGCGTGAGATTCTTAGCCTCACGGATTTCCGGATTGTAACCGACGCCATGCAGCAGGCAAATCGAGATACCATCCATTCATTAAGCGGCTGGAACCCAGCCCCGAAAACCAAGGACCGCCTTTCACCCAATGGCAAATGGCGGTCATTTCCGCGTTGTTCCGACTGTTTCCAGCGACAGAACGGGCAGTATTTCGCACGCGAAAAAGTTCACGGCAAGTTAATTCGCCGCAAAGCAGTCATGGCTGCCTACTGCGGCAGTGGGTGGTCAAGCACCAGGCTCGGGTCAGGTCCAGCGATTAAGGATGCTGCGTCGAAGTCGAAAAAAAATCAGCGCTGGTCAGCGAAAGCTTCAGGATCGGGGACGAATGACGCATCGTTGGGAATGGAAAGTGAATCAGAGCGCTCGCACACGGAGCGAAATAACTTCGACCTCGTCATCGTGGGTGGGGGCAGCGCCGGCTATGCGGCGGCTCGTGTCGCGGCGGAGAGCGGCCTGCGTGCGGCGCTCATCGAGAGTGGGCGCGAAGTGGGAGGACTCTGCATCCTGCGGGGATGCATGCCGTCCAAAACACTGCTCAACACCGCGGAAATTCTGCATCAAACGCGTCAAACGGCCAAATGGGGGATTCACGCCGAGGACGTGAATTTTGACTTCGCCGAGGTCATGGCTCGCACTCACCGCCTGATTGAAGGTTTCGCTTCGGAACGGCGCGTGCAATTGGGCGCCGGCAAGTTCACCTTCATCCGGGACGCCGCCACCTTTCTCGACCCGCACACCGTGGCGTTGAGGACCGGCAAAATTCTGAAGGCTGAACATTTCATCCTCACGACGGGTTCCACCGTGGCTCCGCCGTCCGTGCCCGGCCTGGCCGAAGCAGGATTCCTCACGAGCGACGACGTCGTGAACCTCAAGCGGCTCCCTGCTTCTTTGATCGTCTTGGGAGCAGGCGCGGTGGCGGTCGAATTAGCGCAATTCTTTTCACGATTTGGCGTTCACGTCACCTTGCTACAGCGCAGCGGGCACATCCTAAGCGATTCGGATGTCGATGCCGCAGACGAAATGGCCAAGGTGCTTCGACGTGAAGGCGTGACCATACTGACGGGTACGAAACTCACATCAGCGCACTTGGAAGGGGCGGTTAAGACGGTTCGCTTCGAGCACGAAGGTGGTTCAAGATCAGTCTCGGCGGAAGAGATCCTGTTCGCCCTCGGTCGGGTTCCGAATACGGACTCGCTCGCTCTCGAGAAAGCCGGAGTTGAGACAGAACGCGGTCGGATTCTCACCAATCAACGGATGCAAACCACTGTGCCGCACATCTATGCCGCGGGAGATTGCACGGGCCCTTACGAAGTGGTGCATTTGGCGGTGCAACAAGGGGAGATTGCCGCTCACAACATAGCCCAACCGGGACGCCCTCAAGAGATCGATTACCGCTTGTTGCTTAAGGTCATCTTCACCGACCCGCAACTGGCATGCGTCGGCCTCACAGAAAAAGCCGCTCACCACCGGGGCGTGAAATATCTGGCTGCCAGCCATCCCTTCTCCGAGCACGGGAAAGCCATCATTATGGAAGCCACCGATGGCTTTGTGAAGATTCTGGCATCACCCGAGTCGGGAGAGATTCTTGGCGCGGCCTGCGTAGGAATTTCCGGAGGGGAACTGATTCATGAGATTGTCGTGGCGATGGCGGCCCCAATGACGGTGCATCAACTCGCCGAAGTGCCGCATTACCACCCGACGCTGGCGGGGATTTGGACTTACCCAGTGCACGCCCTGGCCGGACAAATCCCGATGAATGCAAAGGACAACGTAGCGTGATAAGTGGACTACTGACTTTCATTTCACACCTCGTCTAAGATTGGGCATGACTTTTTTTGGAATTCAGAATGTGAAACAGAAGTGTGCGTGGCTGGGCGTCCTGTCTGCCGCCGTAGTGACAGTAAACGGGGCGCGCGCCCAGGGTGCCAATGCGCTGGTGGAGCCGGTAGTGACGCGATACGCGGCGACTTACGAAAAGATCGTCGTCGATGTGGAAGGTCGTTACTTCGACGACTTGCGCGTCCAGGAAATGGACCAGTTTGATGGCAGCAGCGTTTCTTTGAGCCTGAAGATTCCATTCAAAAAGCGTTTTCAGTTCGAAGCCCTGCTCCCTGTTTACACCTACGGCCACGCTGATCTCATCGACTCCGGCCGCAAGGTGCGAGTGTCGGGTGGCGGATTGGTTTTCGATTACCCGGCCGTGTTTCTGGCCCATCAAGTCCTAAGCGAAGCGGAGAATGGATTGAACGGCGCCTACTACCTCGGCGCGGCTGCGTTGATAGGGAAGTGGGGCCAACTCAACGTGGATAAAGGAGTGATGAATCACCAGGGCCGGATGTTCCAAGGCGGCCTGCGCGCTGATAAATCATTCGGGTCATGGCAGGTCGCGGGAAACCTGGGCGGACGGTATTATTGGGAGTCGGACGATTTAAACCCGGGCGGCAGCTCCGACTCTTTCGCCCTCGCTGAAGCCAGCGGAGCGTTGGTATATCACCCCGGGGATTTTTTCGCGCATCCCGCACTTGAGGTGAACTATCGCGGCGACCTCGCAACTTATAACCCGATCTGGCTCGTGCCACAGGTGTTGATTCCCATCTGCTCAAACTCCGGCCTCAAGATCGGCGTTCCATTCCGCGTTACCAACGACGGTGAGCGTTTTGGAGTGAATGCCCATCTGGTATTCCAATTCTAGTTTCGAATGGCGGGCCGGAGACGTGTGGGGGTGCCCGCTTCGGTATTGTGGCGAAGGGCGGGCAGCGACAGACTCGGCGCATGCCCGCTCCAAAGAAACGCCCCGCGGTTTATGTCGAGGAAATGGCAGGCGGGGCCAATCCCATCCAGGGAGCACAGACGAGTGCCACGGGTTTCGTGGGCAGCACACGCAAAGGACCGCTCGGCAGACCGATTCTTGTTCGCGCGCACGGGGACTTCGTGGCCGCCTTTGGGTCTCCGCAGCCAACCTCAGAAATGGGGTACGCCGTCTCGCAATACTTCCTGAATGGCGGCGAGCAGGCGTGGATCCTTCGCGTGGCGCGGCGTGCCGCCGCCACCCAGTTCCAGCAAACGCTGCGCGCGTTCCAAGCAGTCAAGGAGTTGAACGTCCTAACTCTGCCCGGGATGGACGACCCATTAATGTGCAGAGCCGCAGCCGAATACTGCGGAGGTCGTAAGACGTTTCTAATCCTTGATCCGCCACGAGCGATAAAAACTCCGTCTGAGATGCTGCAAAGTTTGCAATCCGGTTTGGTTCCAATAAGTCCCGACGGCGCGCTCTACTACCCGTGGGTCAATGTCATCGACGCCGCCACGCAGACGTCGCGATTCTCAGCGCCGAGCGGGACGATGGCTGGCGTGTGGGCGCGCTTTGACAAGACGCGCGGGGTATGGAAGTCCCCCGCTGGGAAGGAAGCCGTACTCAAGGGTGTCGTCTCTCCTGCCTATAAGATGTCCGATGCCGAAAATGCCACGTTGAATTCGAAGGGTATCAATGCCCTCCGTCTCTTCCCAGGATCGGGTGTTGTGGCTTGGGGCGCTCGGACGCTGGACGGCGATGACACACGGGCCTCTGAGTGGAAATACATCCCGGTGCGGCGACTCGCAATCTTCATCGAACAGAGCATCGAGCGCGGCACTCAGTGGGCGATTTTCGAGCCGAACGCTGAACCAGCCTGGTTGAAACTCCGTGGTGAGGCAGAGAATTTTCTCACGAGTTTATGGCGGCAAGGAGCCTTCGCTGGTCGGACGCCCCAAGAGGCTTTCTACGTTCGCTGTGGCAGCGACACGACGACGAATCGCGACATTGCCAACGGGTTGATCAATGTGGAAATCGGCTTCGCCCCACTCAAGCCCGCCGAATTCGTAATCGTGCGTTTGCAACTGCGAGCGCTACCTTAAACAACCTTGCTCCTCCCAACCTTCGCCCGCGCCGTGTGATACGGCGGGCGATCACGGAGTGCGCACCTGATAGAATCGAATGGGGTGAATCGTCGGATCCGTAAATTGATGGAAGCCGGGCGTGGTTTCTTGAGGTGATCCCAGCATCTTCCACGCATTCGTTTGAGTCAGATTGGTGGATGCAAAAACGGAATATCCGGTCCCGACGCTGCCGGCAAAAGAGAATCGAAAACCCCCACTGACCAACGCATTTCCGCCCGCGATACGCGGCGCCGAACTCCCCCTCATTGGCGTTCCATTTCGAAACGCATGGGTAACAGGAACGCTGTTCGAGCTGAGACCGGTAAGCACGAGGTCGAGCTTGCCATCGTTGTCAAAATCTCCCCACGCCGCAGACCCCGAGCGAACGCCGGGTAGCGCTGCGAGGAAATTTGTAAACGCACCGTTGCCCGTGTTCCGCCATACTTGGGAAATCGGAACCGAATTGGAGTCGCTGCCGGTCAATACAAAATCCAGTTTGCCATCGTTATCGAAATCAGCCCACGCGACGGAACTTTGGTAAACCCCGGGCAAACTCAAATTGAGGTTCGAAAAACTGCCACCGCCGCGATTTCTCCACACTTGGGCGATGGGGCCCGCACTGGAATAGCCAGTGATGAGAATGTCAGGCCTCCCGTCGGCATCGTAGTCGGCCACGGCGACGGACCCTTGCGAGACAGCCGGCAGCGTTACGTTCAGGTTGGTAAACGTTCCTTGTCCCAGGTTCCGCCACACTTGGGAAATGGCCCCACCCAAAAACCCGTTTGTCGTGCCGGTCAGCAAGATGTCCACGGCACCGTCTCCATCAAAGTCAGCCCGGGCGACGGAGCTATAGAGCACGCTCGTCAAAGTGGCATTGATGTTTGAAAAACTCCCGTTGCCCAGGTTCCGCCACACTTGGGAAACCGGCCCGGTGCGCATATAGCCCGTGATCAGGATGTCGAACCACCCGTCGTTATCAAAGTCGCCCCACGCCACTGCGCCGGTGTCCACACCGGGCAAAGGAACGTTCAGGTTGGTGAATGTGCCGTTGCCCAGGTTTCTCCACACTTGGGAGACGAAGATGGGGAAATTATTGGCGTCGATCCCAGTAAGGCCAGTGAGCAGCAGATCGGGTTTCCCATCATTGTCCATATCGCCCCAGGCTACCGCGCTACTGCTCAACCCCGGGATTCCGGCGTTAATATTGGTCAGCAAACCACTGCCGGAGTTTTTCATGATGGCAGAGAAATTGTTGAACGCCGTGTCGGAGCCCGTGAGCAACAAATCCCGCCGACCGTCCCCATCCAGGTCGCCCCATGCCACGGAACTGTAGGCCAG
Source organism: uncultured Verrucomicrobiae bacterium (assembly GCA_963760275.1). GTDB lineage: Bacteria > Verrucomicrobiota > Verrucomicrobiia > Limisphaerales > SIBH01 > JANNGC01. Next base: position 1,025,538 of record CAVXCM010000013.1, on the reverse strand, counting down.
TCCGGGCAGGCCAATGTTGGTGCTGGCAAAGATGGAGGCGGCGTGGAGGGGGTTACATGTCAGGAGCACTGAGGCCGCTGCGGTGAGCAACAAACTCGTAAAAATATTCACTGGGGTTTTCATCTGATTCAGAAACGAAAGAGGTTAAAGCCGGGGATGCAAAAACGAGGGAGGGCATTAGGCCCATCCCTCGTCTCATGCGGGTTTTCAATTAGAGGATGGCCGGAATTCACGCCGTCACTTTGCGCCTTAGGAGACCAAATCCAACCAGAACGCCGCCCAACATGAGCGCAGTGGAACCACCATCAGGCACACGGTTGGGCGCGGGCACTTGCGTCGTGGAAGAGAAGGTGAAACTCGAAACGCCAAAGGTTTGTGCGGATAAATTCCACAAGCCCGTGGTGGGAATCTTTTCGCTGCCGGGGCCGGTGATTCGGGCCGTTCCAATTCCTGAAAGCAAAAGGCCAGTCGGAGAAGTGAAGTCGGTGTGGAGCATCGTCAGGTCAAAGGAATACGTGAGGCCACCCGAGGTGAACGTCCATAGCGGATTCAGCGGTGTGCTCGCTCCGGGGGGATTCCAGATGAACGGCGTGATGGTCACAGCAGCTCCCGAAGTTCCCGCATAATCCCCCTGCAAAGTCGTGGGAACGCCTACCGAAACGTCGTCGAAACGAGTGAATCGTGTTGCCGTCAAAAAGTTTCCCGTGTCCGTCGTGGCGCTGCCTGAAAAGGACAGAGTGCCAGTAATGGGGGTAGGAATCGCCTGCACCCGTGAGCTGGTGGCGATCAACAAAAGCGCACAACCAGCGCCCAACATTCCGAATAAGTTCTTTTTCATAGCTTAGCTTTCTACTGATGTTTTCCGTCGCGAAGAGGCTAATAGACCGGGGCATTTTAAGAATAAGGCGGGCGCCTCATTTACGTTGGGGAATTTTCCACGGCCCAGCTTCAGGAATTTCCCGTAGGAAGTCGCGTCACGTCACAGAGATAGCGAAAAGCGCCGGGTTAGGAATTCGGTCGTTTTGAATGCGCGCTCGGGCTTGGGGCGGGCCTCAGAGTTCGTCTTCGCGCTCGGTGTAAACAAGTTGGTGTGCGCGGTCGTAGTCCGCTTCGGGCACGAATACCTGGGCCATCCGATTCAGGTCATCCTCATCGTCGGATTCACCGGCAACAATTCCCTGGGTGGCTGCGATGCCGTGTTTCTCCAGCATCGAGACGAGCATCTCCGTGTTGATAACCGGTCCGGTATAAAACAGTTTCATTGTTGTTCGTGCCGGCCTGTCGCCGGAAACCCATCCTGCATGCCTGGCTTTGCGGACGGAGGCAGAGCAGCTTGGCCCGGCAATTGGAGGGGAAACCAGTCCTGAAATTGGGACTGGCAACCCGCGAGCGATTTGCTGAATTTACGCGCCACTGGAATTGAGATGTTTACTGGAACTTACACGGCAATTGTAACGCCCTTTCGCAAAGGCGTGCTGGATGAAACTGCTCTGGAGCGTTTGATCAAGGCGCAGGTCAAGGGCGGAGTCGATGGCATCGTGCCCGTGGGAACGACCGGCGAATCCCCCACGCTGGATTACGAGGAACACGTGCGAGTGATCGAACTCGCGGTGCAGTTCGCCGGCAAAAAACTCAAAGTGCTCGCCGGAACCGGCGGCAATTCCACCAGCGAAGCCATCTACCTCACCAAGGCGGCCGAAGAAGCGGGTGCCGATGGCTCATTGCAGGTCGCGCCCTATTACAACAAGCCGACCCAGGAAGGGTTGTATCAGCATTTCAGTGCCATTGCCTCAGCCACAAAATTGCCTCTCGTGCTCTACAGCATCCCGGGACGTTGCGGCATCGAGATCGGAGTGGACACCGTGAAGCGACTGGCGGCGGAACATAAAACGATCGTGGGAATCAAGGAAGCTGGCGGTAATGCCGACCGCGTCAGCCAGCTCCGCGCCGCGCTCGGGCCGAAGTTTGAGATTCTCAGCGGCGACGATTCTCTGACGCTGCCCTTCATGGCGGTGGGAGCCAACGGAGTGATCAGCGTCGCCTCGAACATCCTCCCCCGGGAGGTCAGCCGCATGGTGAAGGCGTTTGGTGCCGGCAGGATTTCCGAAGCGCTGAAGTTGCACGCAAAATTTTATCCCGTGTTCAAGGATCTGTTTATCGAAACGAATCCGGTGCCGGTCAAAGCCGCGCTGGCGATGATGGGCAAACTGGAAGAGGAATACCGCCTCCCGCTGGTGGCAATGACGGCCAAAAACAAGGAAGTGCTCAGGGCAACCTTGAAGGCGGCCGGTGTTCTCAGGCGCTGAGTTCAACATGAGTCAGTAGGGTGTCCCATCCGTAAATGTTTAAGAGCTCCAGGCCATGACCAAGATAATCATCACCGGTTCCAAGGGCCGCATGGGCCAGGCGCTGCTCAACTGCGCGGCGCGACTTCCTGAATTGGAAGTAGTCGGTCAAATCGATGCCGGGGACAACCTCGTGGACGTCATAGACAAAGCCGACGCCGTCATCGACTTCAGCTTTCACAGCGCCACGCTGGGCGTCGCCCAGTTGTGTGCGCATCACCGGAAAGCGCTGGTGATTGGCACCACCGGTCACCAACCCGATGAAAAGGCGAACATCACCGCGCTCACTTCACGGATGCCGACGGTGTGGGCCTCGAACTATTCCACCGGCGTCAACACGCTCTTCTGGCTCACACGCAAGGCAGCGGAGATTTTAGGGCCCGGGTTCGATCTCGAAGTCGTGGAGATGCATCATCGATTGAAGAAGGACGCGCCTAGTGGCACGGCGACGACGCTCCTGGAAATTCTTGGAGAAGTGCGCAAGGTCCAGCTTGATGAAGTCCTGAGGCACGGACGCAAAGGCATCACCGGCGAACGCACGGCGAGCGAGATCGGGATTCATGCCTTGCGCGGTGGCGACGTTGTTGGCGACCACACCGTTATTTTCGCGGCAAATGGTGAGCGGGTGGAACTGACTCACAAAGCCTCGAGCCGCGAGACATTTGCTAACGGCGCACTCCGGGCCGCGCAATGGGTCGTGGCACAAAAGCCGGGCCTTTATGACATGCAGGATGTGCTGGGGTTGAAGTGAACGCTTCCGCAATTGAACTGTCTCCACTGGCTCTCATTGCTGTCGGATCCAATCTAGGCGATTCTATTCAAACACTGGGTGCGGCAATTCAACGATTACAATCATTCTCCCGAGAGCCCTTGCGCCTTTCTTCCTTTTGGAAATCGGATCCAGTGGAATGTCCGCCGGGGTCCCCTTCATTCGTGAACGCCGCCGTGGCTCTCTTTCCGAACGCGGACGAAACCCCGGAGTCGTTGCTGGAGAAATTGCAGGCACTGGAAAAAGAATTGGGGCGTCAGCGTAAATTGATCCTAAACGAAGCGCGGCCCCTTGATTTGGACCTGATTGCGTTCGGCCAGGCGAGGCGGGATTCGCCCCTTCTGACTCTGCCGCACCCGCGGGCGCACCTGCGACGCTTCGTGCTTCAACCATTGAGCGAAGTCGCACCGAACTTCGTCCTGCCTGGCCAATCCCGGACGATTACACAACTGCTCGCAGACCTGCCGTTAGGCGAAGCCGTGTCGTTCCTCCAACCTGCGCCGCCCCGCGGGGCGGGCTTCGCGTGAAGGATCCAGCGTTCCTTGCGATTGGGGTGCGCACGTTTACAACTCCTGCCGCGCTCGCATCCGACCACCCATGCCGGGAAGGGTTACGACATCGCCGCGGAAATGATGATGGCGATGGCGATGATCGCCGCACCGCACAGGACTGCGGCCGCCACGTTCCCTCTCGCGACTTCCGCCTCGAGATCAATTTTCGTGATGGCCCGGTCAAAAACCTTGAAGCCAACGAAGACTAGGACGATGCCGACCACGCCGAAGAGCGCGGTGTAAAGCAAGGCTTCGCCGAGATTCTTCGCGTGCCATTCACCAGCTTGCGCCAGCAGTTGAGGGATTGAATTCATGTCGTTTGTTTGGTGTTCGTTGAAGTCAGAATAGATGGGGAACGAAGCGGCTAAGATTGCCGGTGACGAGTGTGTTGTCTTCGCGAATACCAAGGCCGCATGCAGCGTGGTTCACAATCCAAACCCCACAGACGGCATGATTACCGTCGAACGCGGGCAATGGAGCAAGCGCCTGGTACACAAAACCTTCTTCGCCGTAGTCACCGCCGGTTTCCAAGACGGGCCGTTCGCCCGTAACGATCCGGACGTTTGCGCCTTCGCGGGAAAGTTTTGGTTTGCGCACATATTTGCCGCTCAGCTTCGCGCACGCGCTGGCTTCATCGCCATCGAATGCGGGCAGCAGGTTTGGATGGTTTGGAAACAGCTCCCACAAGATGGGCAAGATGGCCTTGTTCGAGAGCATCATTTTCCACACGGGTTCTATGAACTGTGTGGTTTCGAGTTTCAACTGGCTGGCGAATTCGCTGGTCCACATCCATTCCCAGGGGAACAACTTGAAGTAGTGCGTCACTTCACGCTCATCCAAGTCGACGAAGCGCCTGCGCATATTGTGCCAGCCGACATCCTCGAGATACAGGTGCTCCGTTGCCAACCCCGCCTGAAGGCACGTGTCTTGGAGATACAGCACCGTCTGCGCGTCTTCCAGATGACCTTGCACGCCGCCGAGGTGAATGCGCGCGGGCACCTTTGGAGCCAGCGTTTTCCACGCCTCGATCAGCTTTTCATGGATGCTGTTGAATTGGTCCGCTTGGGGAAACGTATCCTGCAGCCAGAACCATTGGCCCACCGCCGTCTCGACCAGGGAGGTGGGCGTGTCGGCATTGTATTCCAAAAGCTTCGGCGGGTTGATGCCATCAAAAGCAAAGTCGAACCGCCCGTAGAGCGAGAAGTCCTCACGGTCCCAAGAATTGACGATGGGAGAGACGGCGCTACGCGGAATGGCGAGTCGATCAAACCAATCGTTTCTCACAATGTGGCGTGCCGCTTCGCAACAAAGCTGATGGACTTCGTTGCCAGCCTTTTCCAGCACATCAACTTCCGCAGAAGAGAATTTGTAGTAGGCGGATTCATTCCAATAGGGAACCCCCCGCGGGGTATGGAAGGTGAGGCCGACCTTCTCGACGCGCGCCTGCCAGTCAGGCCGTGGTGATGTGCGAATTCGTTGCATTACGAACCGGTCGATCGAGTGGAGGTAAACCCACCGCGCCGCACATGGGACGAACCTGACGAAGAGGTCGGCCGCACCAATGGCCTGCTTTCCGTGACACCGCTGACCAGCGGCGCGGCCGTATACTGGCCACCGTGATAATAGCCGCGTGCGGGGTCCCGAAAGTTGTAAGGAAACGGGTAAAACGCATGGTAAGGGGCGTGATAATAGCCGCGACCCGCCGCGTAATGATTGTTGGTGTAAGGCTTGGATTCCTCCCAACTCCCGGACGGTTCAGACGAATCACATCCGGACAACAGCGCTCCAGAAATGACCAATGCAACCATGGAAGATTTTTTCATTTTCCGCGGACAGTCTCGTGAAGCGCCGCTCCAAACCCAAATTGAATTCCAGAGTGGTTTTCCGATGCGGGTAACGTCGGCGCGCTTCCCGAGTTGTGCTCATTGGCTCCCTTTGGTCGTCACCGGCTTGCTTCCCTCACGGTTCTTGGAGTTCAGCGCCGCGATACGGCGCCGCCAGTCGCTCCAGCTTTGCTCCCATTGTGGGCCTTTGAACGTCGCATCCGCTTCCGTCAGCACCTGCTCACAGACTGTCAGCTGGCGTGAGAGATTCCCCCGCTCGTCCCATTCTGCATACGATTCCGCGAGGCAGAGTTGGTTCTCTGGGAATTCCGGATGCAGCCGGACTGAGCGCTCCAGATGTTCGCGCGCCTTCTTCTTGCTACCGATGCTGGTCGGCCAGCCGGGCGCATCGCGATAGAGCATTCCCAGCGAGCGATCGGGTCCCGCGTAATCCACGTGGTCGTCGAGGGAGCGTGCCCGGAGGAATTCCTCCTCCATCTCACGAACCAACTTCAAGGCGCCGAGGGTCTTGGTCCGCGCCAGTTGGCCCATGTTCATCCCCAACCAATAGTGCGCCGCTGCGTTAGTTGGCGACAATTTCAAAGCCGACCGCGCTGCCTGGATACCGCGCTCCGCGATCTCCGCCCGCTGATCATTGTCACGCGCAAACTCGGCCCAGTCGAACGCGGCTCGCGCGAAATTCACATGGGCGCCGATGTCGTCCCCCTGTCGCCGGGCTGAGTGCTCAGCCTCGACAAATGCTCTCTCGGCGCGTTCCGCAAACGAGATGGTTTCCGGGGTGGCAACCGCGACGGGAGCAAGCAGTACGGAACAAAGTGCAGCTTGCGCTGTTAAACGAAGGATGAACCGATACGTCCCTGAAATCTTTGTTGCGAAGCCCATGACCACTTCTATAGTGCCGCTGGTGATTTGGAATTGGAAATGGTTTCGAGCCAGTGGGCTCGTTGCTTTACTCGCCATCAATGCGGGTTGCAGCGGCATCCGGGCCTCGAAAAGCGTTTCCCCTGCGACTTTCCTCCTTCCTGGCATCATTAAGAATCACTCGCCGACGATCCAGGATTTCGGCCCGGCCAACCCGCCGGGTAAACTGCTCGCGCAGAATTAAATTATGAGGTTTCCATTGGCTTTGACCGCGAAAATCGCGGGGCACATCATTAAGCACAAGACGCGGCGAACGCCCAAATTCGCCATGGTGTTGCAGCTTGAACCACTGCACACGTGTAACCTGACGTGCACAGGCTGCGGGCGCATTCGCGAATACTCCACCTCGCTCAAAGACATGGTGCCCCTGGAGCAATGCCTTGCGGCGGCAAATGAATGCGATGCACCCATGGTTTCCATTTGTGGTGGTGAACCGCTGATTTACCCCAAGATCGAAGAACTGATTGCAGGCCTGCGAGAACAGGGACGCGTTATCTACGTCTGCACCAACGGCTGTGTTCATGCGCAAAAAAATGCGCGAATACATGGCCGCCCATTGGTCTCCGCCCATGGAAGTACTCCTCAAGAAGCTGGAGGACGAGCAACTCATCACTCCGAAAGAGGCGGAGGCGATTCGCAAGTCGGACGAGTCGGCGAAAAAGAAAATCACGATCAAGCCAAGCAAGTGGATGTATTGGAACGTCCACGTGGATGGCTTGGAATACACCCACGATCTGATCGTCGAACGCGAAGGCGTTTTCAAGGAATGCGTCCAGGCGATTCGCATGGCGAAAATCCTCGGCTACCAGTGCGCCACCAACACGACCGTTTACAAGGAGACCGACGTTCAGGAAATCGAGGAGATGTTCAAGTTCCTCAGCTCGCTCGAAGTGGACGGCCACACGATTTCTCCCGGCTACGATTACGACGCGGCGAAGAAGGACATGGTCAAGCGGCTGGGCCGCGACCCGAAAGAATTCTTCCTCACGCGCGACATGACACGACAGAAGTTCGCGAAAATCCAGGAGTGGGGAAAACACTTCACCATTTTCGGCACGCCCGTTTACCAGGAATTCCTTGCCGGCAAACGCGAGTTGACCTGCACCGCCTGGGCCATTCCCACCTACAACGTGAAGGGCTGGAAGGCGCCGTGTTACCTGATGACCGACGGGCATTACCCGACCTACGCGGAGATGCTTCGTGAAGTGAAGTGGGAGAAATACGGCGTCGTCAACGGTGTTGCCCGCGACTCCCGCTGCGAGCATTGCATGGTTCACTGCGGCTACGATCCCAGCGGCGCGCTCGGCACCAATTACCAGCGCGGCGACAATTGGAAGAACATCAAATACAACTTTGGTGCGAAGCCCAAGCCGTTTGCTTGGAGCAAGGAACTGCAGAAGATCGCCTTTAACGGAGTCAGCGTTGGCAAGGGACACCTCGCAGAAGCGAAGGCAGCAGTGAACAAGGAATTGTCAGGCGCGAAATCAGCATTTTCGCGCGGCGGAAACGATCTGTCACACCCGGCTTCCACCGCAAGTCATGGCCTCGCTAAGGATCAGCAGCCTTCCTCCTGATTTCTCTTTGTTGCCGACCCAAAGTGAACGGTTCCAAACCAACGTGCGTTGTGGGCAGCATCCGAACAATTTTGACGGCGGTTTCCTGGGCCGGTGTCGCGTGGACCGCGTGCGCGCAATCGGCGACAAGCAATCAAGCCGAGCCGCGGTCCCCGACTGGGCGCATAGAATTCCCGAGCAACACCGCCAATGGAGGGAACATTGTCGAGCGCAGCCAGTCTCTGAGCAATCGGGCGGTAAAGGTTCTCGCCAAATTTCGTGGCAGCGACATTGGCGCGGTCCACATCAGGATGATTGGCACCAACGAGACGCGGTTGGAAATTGGGCTGCGCAAGAATAGTGATGCTCATCTTGAAGCGGTTGCGTTGAGCAAGGATTTTGGTTCCACCGCGAGCCTGGTGCTCGATGAAGTGGCCGCCGACGGCAGCTTTCGTACAAACTCGGTCTTTCGAAATGGCACGATCGATAAGCGCGTGGTTCCGGCAAACTTGAAGGATTGGACACCCGGAGCGCGCCGCCTGTTGGTGCGGCCGGAAGGCACGGGCCTGAAAGCGCCGAACTCAGTGAAAATTATCCAGTAATTCAGCCGACAATTTAAATGAGCACCTTATTTCTTTCCCCCCCTTCGTTCGACGGATTTGACGGCGGCGCCGGCTCCCGTTACCAGGCGCGCCGCGAGGTGACCTCATTCTGGTATCCCACTTGGTTAGCGCAACCGGCGGCGATGGTTCCGGACTCCACTCTCCTGGATTGTCCGCCACACGAAATCGACATCAAGCAATGCCTCGAAAAGGCCAAGGGCTACGATCACGTCATCATTCACACCAGTACGCCGTCGCTGCGGAACGACTGCAAAGTGGCGGAAGCGATCAAGGCGAACCGTCCAGAAACAAAGATTGGCTTCATCGGTGCCCACGCCGCCGTGCTGCCAACGGAAACGTTGAAAGCGTCGCCGGCGATCGATTGGGTGGCGCGCAAGGAATTTGATTTCACCTGCAAGGAAGTCGCTGAAGGTCGCCCCTTCGAAAGCATTACTGGTCTCAGCTACCGGGACAAAGAGGGCAAATTCAAACATACCGGCGACCGCGAATTGATCACGAACATGGATGTGTTGCCTTGGGTGGCGGATGTCTATAAGCGCGACCTCGAGATTGAAAAGTATTTCATCGGCTACCTGATGCACCCGTATGTGAGCATGTACACCGGACGTGGGTGTCCGGCGCAATGCACCTTCTGTCTCTGGCCTCAAACCATCGGTGGCCACAAATACCGCGTCCGTTCCGCGCAGAACGTGGCGGACGAAATGGCCTACATGAAGAAGCTCTTCCCGCAGGTGAAGGAGTTTTTCTTCGATGACGACACGTTCACCGCGAATCTTCCACGCGCCCGCGAGATTGCGAAAAAACTCGCGCCACTCGGCCTGACTTGGAGCTGCAACAGCCGCGCTAACCTCGACTACGACACCATCAGCTTTTTCAAGGATTGCGGGCTCCGCCTGTTCCTCGTCGGCTACGAATCCGGTAACGATGACACGCTCAAGCGCATCAAGAAGGGCGTCACCACCGATGAGATGCGCAAATTCACCAAGGCCTGCCATAAGGCGGGCGTGGTGATTCACGGCACGTTCATCCTGGGATTGCCGGTGGAAACGCCGGAAACAATCGAGCAAACGATCAACTTTGCGAAGGAGCTGGACGTGTTTTCAGCCTTCAGGTCTCCCTCGCAGCCCCCTACCCCGGCACGGAACTGTACGAACAAGCCAAGCTGAACGGCTGGTTCACGAAGAAGGACAAGACGGACCTTGTCGAAGGCGACGGATTCCAGCAAAGCACCCTCGAGTATCCGGGCCTGAGCAAAGATCAGATCTTCGAATCGCTCGAGGAATTCTATCACCGCTATTACTTCAACAAGTTCGGCAAGCTGCTCATTCCACGAAAACCGTCCTGGCGCATCTTCAAGTCGATGTTGCAAGACCGCGACGTCTTCATGCGGCGCAGCCGCGAAGGCATGGAGTTCTTCAAGAGCCTGGCGCAACGCCGCACCGATTTGGCCGCCTCAAAAGCTGCGGCAGCCTGAGTCGTCTGGACATGCAGGCGGCAACGGGCAGGCGCCGCATTCGCTCTGCAAGCGGGCATCGCTGACATCACACGCCGGCGCAACGCACTTACGTGTGGGCGACGCCGGCGAAAGCGAGAAACCAACGGGCTGGCGGGTGGAAATGAGGATCTGTTACCGCCTATAAGCCACGCTCCACCCAGCTTGCGGTGTTGCTCATGCCGGCCAATCGCGACTGGCTAACATCACTTCGCCAGCGCGACTAAATACTTTTGAAAGCGGGCAGTCTCATCTACCTGCTCATTGTGCAGGTATATCTGGTGGAGATTCGCGCACATTCGAAGCAGCATACGGCGAGGCGTCACGGGAGCGAGATACCCTTCTTCCAAACCATGATGAGTGTGGAGCAGATATTTGATGCAGTCCGCCTTCGTCAGAAGCTTCCCGCGATTGAATGCATCGATGTAAACTTCAACCGTGGGAGTCTGGTAGCGGCAGACAAAATGCCCAGGAAGGCCGATGCCCGTGATGGGCAGCTTAAGTCGGCGGGCAAGCAACAGGTAAATGGCGCACAAGCTGATGGGATTTCCCGTTCGCTGATCGATGACACGGTTTAGAAAACTGTTTTCCGGGTTGTAGTAATTGACCTCGTTTGGGGTGAACTCCAGTTCCCGGAACAGATAATCGTTGATGGCTCCGACGATTTGCTCGACGTCCGCCGTGAAATCGATCCGCTCACGCAAAGAGGAAGTAAACGCATCGAGCAACGCGTCATAGGCAGCGAGGTTGATCTCAGGATATTGCGTTTGAGCCAAAAGCCACACGCCCTCGTCGAGTGGAAGATCCTCGCCCCGACTCCCGCAGAAGCCCATGAACTTTTCATCCGCCGCCTGACGGCCGAAATAACCGATAATCTCACGCGCGCGGCGCCGAAGTAAGGGATCATCGCTCAATAAGGAGGGCCGGAGCCATTCGGCTGCCTGGGGGCCAAAGGAAAGAAGTTTGTTGCGAACCGTCTGGTGAATTGCAGCGTCATCATCGGCGAGCAAGGTGATAAGGGCGGCTCGCTGACTTTCGGAAAGCCGTTCCGTGATTTGGGTAGGCGCGAACGATTTCATGCCCTGCGACGCCGCAACATCGCGCACTGAATCAAAATGTCGAACAAGAAAGTTTTGGGGAACGGCAATTACCGTCGGACACACGAAAGCCTAAAACACGGGGGGCAGGGATTCAGACTGGACAGGCACGGCTCGCATGCCTAAACCAACCCGACACCCAAAAAGGATAATTATGAGTTCAACCTACGTACCACTAATCAGTTCAGGCGTGAGCGGCCCGCTCGGAGTTCTTCACTTGCCGCGCCTGTGGCTTAAAGCATCCCTCGAAGCTTCGGGCAAGCTCGCACCAGGCTACCCGGGCTGCGGCAAGGGCTACGATCAAATGGTTCTTGATGGCCTCGGGCTCAACCGCGAAGTCGTTCTTGATTACATCAAGACGCAGAAGCCCACCTATCCCCAGTTCGAAGCGTGGATCAAAAAGCAACCGGGCGTGAAACTGGACAAGGCCTCGATCGAACAACTCAACAGTGCCATCCGCGGCTACAATCACACGGATGACGTGCGCAAAGGAATTTTCAGCGCCAACGCGCTGGCAGATGACTCGTGCTCATTCCGCGATGCCGTGAATTTGAACAACCTCGACGATTGGAAGGAATTCCACGAAGCCGTCCTGAAGTGAGCCTGGTATCGTCCAGAAGCGTGAAGGCCGTTCCTGCGGGGACGGCCTTCTCTTTCGGCTGAACCTGTGCGGAAAGGGAGAGCCGTCAGTCGCCGAAAAGTTTCTTTAACCGATCGCGCGCGGCTTCTTCTCGCTGGTTCACGCCCTTGCCCGCCCATGCCCTTTTGGCCATATCGAAGTATTCACAAAAGTTCGCCATGTGCTTGTCATGCACCAGATCGGCGCGACGCTCACGGCACTGTTCGGCCACCGTCCGGTCGTAATGAATGCAATTCAGGCAAACCTTCAGGTCCGCGCCGCAGTCAGGACAGGACTCCAGCCGCCCAGGACTTCCCGGCAGTTTGTATTCGCAGCCGCAATGGTGGCAGTGACGTGTCATCCATGCGGAAGATAAACTTCGACGACCAAGATCCAAGCTCCCGATAAATCCGTGGCGCTCAAATCGGAATTTCATCGCAGACCTTGTATTCGAGATGGAGCCCGCGTGGATATTGGAGCTTGGAGCTTGGAGCTTTTTTCGTGTTTCCTCTCCGCCATGTCCTGGAATGTCCTCATCACTGCCCGCACCATGAACGAGACGGGCCTGCGCGCGATGCAATCCCTGCGCGACGCCGGCTGCAACATAATCATTCCCCCGAAACAGGGTCCGCTCACAGAGGCAGAATTGATCCCGCAGTTACCGGGCGTGGATGCGGTGCTCGCGAGCATGGATAAGTTCACGGATGCCGTGCTCAGCTCTCGCGAAGCCGAATCACTCAAGCTCATCTCCCGCTGGGGCGTGGGCTACGATGCCATTAATATTCCCGCGGCCACGCGCAACGGTGTCGTCGTGGCCTACTGCCCCGGCATGCTGAACGAAGCTGTGGCCGATTACGCATTTTCACTGCTCTGTGCCCTCGCCCGTCGCGTCCACGAGGGGCACATGATCATGCGCGGCGGCGAATGGAAGCTGGCATGGGGGCACAACATTCATAACAAGACCCTCGGCATCATCGGGTGCGGACGCATCGGCCAGGCCATGGCGCGACGCGCGGCGGGCTTCAACATGAAGCTGGTCGGCTACGATATTTGCGAGAACGCCGAGGCAGAGAAATTGGGCATTCAGTTTGTAACGCTCGACGAGCTCCTCTCTCAAAGCGATTTTATTTCCCTCCACGCTGCCGCCAACGCGGAAAACAAGAATCTCATCGGTGAAGCACAACTTAGGCGCATGAAGCCAAACTCCTATCTCATCAACACCGCGCGCGGTGCGCTCATTGATGAGGATGCGCTCGTCCGGGCTGTCAGCGAAAAATGGATCGCTGGCGCGGCGCTGGACGCCTTCGTGGTCGAGCCTTTGCCGAAAGAGCATCCCCTGCGCAGCGCGCCGAACCTGCTCATCACGCCGCACCAGGCTTCATGCAGCTATGAAACCGGCGAGCAGGTGAGCGACGCGGCGGCATCGGCCATCTGTGGAGCTGGCGCAAGGGCGCAAGCCGCGGTGGGTGGTGGATGAGGCGGTGTACTCGTCGGCAAAGCTGCGGGTGAAGCTGAACGCGTGAACGCCCCACTGGCCAAGCGCATCACACGAATCACAGGCGGCGTCGTAGCCATACTGAGTGGCGTGTTTCTATTGAGGGGACTTGAATTACTCTCCAAAGGCTCAGCCGCCGCCCTTCTGCCCCTCGCCCTGGCGATTTACACCTTCATCGGTGGCTATCGTGCAGCGTTGCGCTTCAAAGCGGCCACCGTCCGGCATGCGATGATTGGGGCAGGTTGCTGGCTCTACATCCTGGGGAACCTCACCATTCGAGCCCTGACCTCACCCGGCGCCTTGCGCGGCTTCCTTTCACTGGCCTCTTTAAGTGCTGTCATTGTCATTTGCTATTGGATGACGCGTAAGCTCACTCGCGCCCTGGCTGCTCAGGCGCCGCCAATTTGATCGGAAATCACCTTCTACATGAAAACAAATCCCGTCCGACACAAACTCAAACGCGGCGAAGCTTCCTTCGGCACGTGGCTCACCCTGCCTGGCGTATTTGGCGCCCAGCTCATGGCGCGCATGGGCTTCGATTGGCTCACGGTGGAAATGGAGCACGCGCCCATGACCATCGAGATGACCGCCGCCACGTGTGCTGTCGTCGCGAATGCCGGCGTCGTACCGCTCGCGCGCATTCCGGTTAACAACGTGGAGAACATCAAACGCGTTCTCGACACCGGTGCGTGGGGAATCGTGGTGCCGATGGTCAATTCGCGCGCGGAGGCCGAAGCCGTAGTGGAAGCCGCGCGCTATCGCCCTATCGGCAAACGCTCCATTGGCGGGTCATTGCACGGCGCCAATTTCGATACGGACGCCTCGACCTATTACGCCCAAGCCAACGACGAAATCCTCGTGATCATCATGGCCGAACACGTTGACGCCGTGGAACGTGCCGACGAAATCTTTTCCGTACCCGGGATCGACGCCGTATTTATCGGACCGAATGATCTGCACGCCTCAATGGGGTTGCCGCCCATGTTCGATAGCACAAATCCACAATTCGTCGATGCGGTGGAACACATCCGGGTGACGGCCAGGAAGCACGGACTCGCCTCCGGAATCCATGTGGTGGATGCCGCGCAAGCGCAACGCCGCGCGGACGAGGGTTTTCAATTCATCGCCATCACCAGCGACGCCGGCTTCATGATGGCCAAAGCGAAGGAAGCGACGAACGCGCTGGGAATCGGCAGCGGCAAAGCGGTGGCGAAGTATTAGGGGGCTTGCCAGACCGCCCGCTAATTCTTCCTCACGCTCGTTCTTGATTTGAGCCAATCAAAATCAGTAGGCGCTGTCGCTGGAAACGTCCCGCTCGCCGATCCTGTCTCGCGTCGCGTTTCGTCCAGTGCCCATCGGTGGTTTTCAATGTGTCCATCGGCAAAAGAGAGATTCGCACCGCCCTTGTGATACGAGCCCGGCAGATTGCCCCAAACATATTCCTCCCAGCGATTCATAAAGAACCCGTCGTTGATCGTGTCGGGATGCTCGTCGAGAAAAACGTAGATGTTCGATGGATCGGGAATCTGCGTGAGGCGAAAGAACTGCACCATTTGCGGGTTGAACCGATTGGTCAATTCTCCAGGGTCACCCACCAGGGAATTCATCGAGACGCTGCGAATCCGAGGACCGTTCTGTGCGATGGATTTGTCCGAGGGGCATTTGAACGCCGCAGTGGAACCGCCCAGATACGGAGAAAGCTTTCCGCTCCGTAATTGAGCCAGGTTGGTATTGCCCTCACTTGTGAGCCAGTCCTGCATGTTGTTCACCCAATTCTCTTTGCGAAGGATCGTTTCCTGTATGCCGTGATTATTGACCAATGTGTCTTCGTGATCATCCGCGTAAAGCTGCCACGCCAGGGTGAGTTGCCGGATGTTATTCACGCAGGCGATGCGCTGCGCCTGAGCCTTGCTGTTGGCCAGTGACGGCAGGAGCAACGCAACCAGGATTGCGATGATGGCGATAACCACCAACACCTCCACGAGGGTGAAGCCACGGCGAAGGGCAGAACGCAAATGCATGGACGATTCTCCCCGAGCAACTGTGCGGTTTTCCAGTCTCATTCCCGTCCAATACCCCGCCTGAGTCGTGGCGTCGGGTTTGCGCCGACGCTCCGTTCCGCATGCTGCCTAAACCACGACAGCCCGTTAAGAAACGCGCACCCCGATTACAGGATGTTCACTTCGCAACACGCATGGAGCAGGGACAAAGGCAGAGCAGCGTAAAATGAAAACCGTCTCTTGGCTCCCATCTTCCAACGAATAAAGACCTTCCCATTCGTTCGTTTCAGCCGGATCGGAGCTAGCCACTTTTCATGCACCGCGCGTGTTCGATCGGAAAAAACAGAAGACGCCACTCGCGTCGAACAACGCTACTTGTCCGCTGCACTCCAACTCATCAATGGCACCCGTGCTGCTAAAATGAAGTGCGCGCTCAATCAAAGAGTTGGTCGCGCAGGAAGCCCAATCACGTTCTGAAACCTAACTCTCCAATGAACATCTTAAAACGCATCACACGAGGAATCACGACTGCCGTATGCATCTGTCTGGTTCTCGCCAGCAGCCCAGCTCATGCATCGGACTTTCCAACTGGCAAAGTCAACACGACCGGCCTCGCGGTCACCGACACCGACGTCACCGTCGGGCCAGCTTCATTCCGCCACCGGCACCATGGCCATCAGCGAAACCGGATCGATCCAGGCAGAGCAACTCGCCATCGAACAGATCAACGCGATGGGCGGCGTGCTCGGGCGCAAAATCAAAATCATCGTCGAGGATGGCGCGAGCGACTGGCCGACCTTCGCGGAGAAAGCGAAGAAGCTGCTCGTGAACGACAAGGTCGCGGCGGTCTTCGGCTGCTGGACTTCCGCGTCGCGCAAGGCGGTGCTGCCGGTCTTCGAGAAGGAGAACGGGATGCTCTATTACCCCACGTTTTACGAGGGTTTGGAGCAATCCAAGAACGTGATCTACACCGGCCAGGAAGCCACGCAGCAGATCATCGCCGGCCTCGATTGGATCGCGAAGGAGAAGAAGGCCAAGACGTTTTATCTCATCGGCTCGGATTACATCTGGCCACGAACCTCCAACAAGATCGCGCGCAAGCACATCGAGAACGTGCTCAAGGGCACGGTGGTCGGCGAGGAATATTACGCGCTCGGCAGCACCAGCTTCGGCTCGCTGATCAACAAGATCAAACTGAAGAAGCCCGATGTCATCTACGCGATCATCGTCGGCGGCAGCAACGTCGCCTTCTACAAGCAGCTCAAGGCGGCGGGCATCACATCGGCAAAGCAGACGCTGCTCACCATCTCCACGACGGAAGATGAAGTGCTCGGCATCGGTGGTGAAAACCTCGTCGGATTCTATTCCGCGATGAAATATTTCCAGAGCCTCACCAACGCGAACAACGACGAAGTTCGTCGCGGCCTTCAAGGCGAAGTACGGCAAGAACGCGGTCATCGGCGACGTGACGCAGGCGGCGTATCTCGGGCCGTGGTTGTGGAAGGCGACGGTCGAAAAGGCTGGCAGCTTCGACATCGACAAGGTTGCGGCAGCTTCAGCGGGAATTGAACTCACCACCGCGCCGGAAGGTTACGTGAAGCTGCATGAGAACCATCATCTCTGGAGCAAGCTGCGCATCGGCAAATGGCGCACGGACGGCCAGGCCGATGTGCTCTACGAATCTGCGCTGATCGAACCCAACCCGTTCCCCAAGGGCTATCAATGATTGGTTGAATCGGACGCGAGGTGGCCGGCGTGTATGGAACGCCGGCCACCTTAAACCAAAAGTAGAAACTCAAAGCAGCTGGACCAGAACGAAACAAAACGACACTATGCTACTTGCCTACACTTCCGCCGAACTGACCTCGATTTTCACGATGCAGAGCTTCGCCGGGCTGAGCCTTTTCAGCGTGCTGCTGCTGATGGCCCTCGGACTGGCGATCATTTTCGGTCAGATGGGCGTCATCAACATGGCGCACGGCGAGTTCATGGCCGCGGGCGCTTACACGGTTTATCTCTGCTCGATGCTGACGACGAAGTTCGCGCCAGCCTTTCAACCGTACTATTTCCTCATCGCGATTCTGGCGGCCTTCCTGATTGCTGGCACGCTCGGATACTTCGTGGAATGGGGACTGATTCGATTTCTCTACAAACGCCCGCTCGACACGCTGCTCGCGACCTGGGGACTGAGCCTCATCATGCAGCAAACTTTCCGCTCCACCTTCGGCGCGCGTGAAGTGACGCCGACGCTGCCCGAGTGGCTGATGGGTTCGTTCAAGCCCACCGAGTCCATCGACATCCCGATCAACGGCGTGTTCGTCATGGGCCTCACGCTGTTCATCACCGCGCTCGTGCTGTTCTTCACGTTCAAAACCCGCGCCGGACTGCGCATGCGCGCCACCGTGCAGAACCGCGTCATGAGTTGCTGCGGTCGGCATCAACACCAAGCTCGTGGATCGACTGACGTTCGCGATCGGCTGCGGCATCGCGGGCGTGGCGGGCGCGGCGTTCACGACGATTGGTTCCACCGGGCCGGACAGCGGTTCGCGCTACATCGTGGATACGTTCCTCGTCGTCGTGTTCGGCGGCACCGCGAGTTTGCTGGGCACGATGGCGTCGGCGTTCGGCATCGCGCAGACGCAATCCATCTCTGAGTTTTTCCTGCAAGGCACGATGGGCAAAGTCACGACGCTCTTCGCCATCGTCGTCATCCTGATGATCCGTCCGCAGGGTCTGTTCGCGAGCAAAGTGCGCCGCGCCTGAAATTCTCCTTCAGCAGAAACCAACTATGAACACCGTCACGAAACGACTTTTTGGGAGCAAGGAAGGTCTCGTCGGAAACCTGATCCTCGCGCTCATCCTGATTGTGGTGCTGCCGAGCACGCTGGACATCTTCCGGCTGAACCTCGTCGGCAAGTATCTCACCTACGCCTTCGTCGCCGTCGGTCTCGTCATGCTTTGGGGCAACGCCGGCGTGCTGAGTCTCGGCCAGGGCGTTTTCTTCGGACTCGGCGGCTACTGCATGGCGATGTTCCTGAAGCTCGAAGCGTCGGATCCGGTCAGCACCAAGATTCAATCCACGCCGGGCATTCCGGATTTCATGGATTGGAATCAGATCACGCAGCTCCCGGCGTTCTGGGTGCCGTTCAAAAGTTTTCCGTTCGCGACGCTCGCCATTCTCGTCGTGCCCGCCGTGCTCGCTTACATCCTCGGCGTCGCCATGTTCAAGCGGCGCGTCGGCGGCGTTTACTTCGCCATCATCACGCAGGCCATCGCGCTGATTCTTTCGCTCGGCATCGATGGCAACCAGGGCATCACCGGCGGCCGCAATGGCATCACCGATTTGCGCACGCTGCTCGGCTGGGACATCCGCACCAAGGAATCGCAATACATTCTCTACTTCGCGAGCGTCGCGTTGCTCTTCGGCTGCATCATGCTCTCGCGCTGGGTGCTCTCGTCGAAGATGGGCCGCGTGCTCAACGCGATGAGCGAGAAGGAAGATCGCGTGCGCTTCTCCGGCTACGATGTCTCGAACTTCAAAGTCTTCATCTTCTGCATGGCGGCGGTGATCAGCGGCATCGGCGGCGCGCTGTTCGTGCTGCAAGTCGGATTCATCTCGCCCTCGCTCGTCGGAATCGTGCCCTCGATTGAGATGGTCATCTTCGCCGCCGTCGGTGGGAAGAAGTCGTTGCTCGGCGCGGTTTACGGAACGTTGCTCGTGAACAGCGGGCGCAGTCTTTTCTCCGAAAGCTTTCCGCAGCTCTGGCTCTTCGCGATGGGCGGCTTGTTCATCCTCGTCGTCGTGCTGATGCCGAATGGTCTCGCCGGATTGTGGGCCGACCACGGCATGAAGTGGCTCAGCGGCGCGAAGAAGCGGCTGATGGAACGCCCGCCCGTGCCGGACGCCGGCGCGAAACCCGCCAACCAAATCCTCTAACGGCACTCATCATGGCATCCAACACTGATTATCTCCTCGCGATGGAAGACCTCACGGTATCGTTCGACGGCTTCAAAGCGGTGGATTCGCTGAACCTCTACGTCGATCAGAACGAGCTGCGCGTCATCATCGGCCCGAACGGCGCGGGCAAGACCACGGTCCTCGACATGATTTGCGGCAAGACGCGCGCAACGAGTGGCAGCATCAAGTTTCGCAATTCGGAAATGCTTGGATTGCCGGAGCACCAGATCGTCCGCGCGGGCATTGGCCGGAAATTTCAGACGCCGAGCATTTACGAGAACCTCACGGTTTACGAAAACCTGGAGATTTCATTCCCGCGCGGGCGTGGCGTATTCGGCGCTCTCACCTTCAAGCGCACGGCGGACGTCGAGGAACGGATTCAGAAAGTCGCTGCGGAGATTTTCCTCCAGGACACCTGCACATCGAAGGCGCGTTTCTCAGTCACGGCCAGAAGCAATGGCTCGAGATCGGGATGCTGCTGATGCAGGAACCGGAATTGATGATGCTCGATGAACCGGTGGCCGGCATGAGTTCCGCCGAGCGCGAGCAGACGGCGGAGTTGCTCAAGCGCATCAGTGCCAATCGCGCCATCATCATCATCGAGCACGACATGGAATTCGTGTCGCGCATCGCCAAGAAAGTCACCGTGCTGCACCTCGGCAAGATTCTCGCGGAAGGGAGCATGGATGAGATCCGCGCGAACCAGACGGTGCAGGACGTTTACCTCGGGCACTGAGCCATGCGAACACGCGACGCCATTTCTCACGGGGCGCGGCTGTGGTCGAAGACCCAGTCGCAGCATGTCGATTGCGCGAGTGCTGCGGCTGGTGCTGCGCACAAGGGCGGCGCCATCCGTGTTGGTGAGAAGGATCTTTCCAAACTCGAAACGCATCAGCGCGTGGCGGAGGGGCTCGCCTTCGTGCCACAGGGCCGGATGATTTTCCCGAATCTCACCGTGCTCGAAAACATGATGACGGCGGTGAAGGGCAAGCTGGAAGAATCCGAGTTGAAAGAGATCTATTCGCTCTTTCCCGTGTTGCGCGACATGAAGAATCGCAAGGGCGGCAATCTTTCCGGCGGACAACAACAGCAACTCGCCATCGCGCGCGCGTCAACCTGCGGGCCGTCACGACTGCCAATCGCATTGCTTATGAGCGGAATGAACGGAGTGCCCACACTCCGCACGTCTGCGGCAGCGGATGTTCCCACGCCCACCCAAAATCGAAATCTCGCGGCGCGAAGGATTCCCGCACGGCCGTCCTCCAGTCCTCAACCAAAAGAAACAGGCGCCCGTGGATGCTGGGGCATTGAATTCCGGACACGGCGGACTGTTGTTTTGTTTACCGAACGAGAAATTGTCCACACCCGGACTGTGCCGCGGTGAACGCCAAGAGCCGCCAGCAACGGGGTTTTCTTTGTCGTTGGTTGTGGCACCGCCGCTGCTAAACTGCGTTTACAGACACGCCCGCGGTAGTTCGTGTCCCGAACGCAAATGAAGTTTCGTGATTACGAGACGAATGGCTTCTTCGATGAAATGATCGGAGAAAGCGGTCGACCCCGCTCGGCAGTACGGCATCTCGCGCGCAACCTGGAAGCGCTGCCAGAGGGCGAACTCATCGCTCGCCAGAAATCAGCAGATCGTGCGCTGGTCCAGATGGGGATTACCTTCAATGTTTACGGCGAGAGCGCTGGGGTGGAGAAGACTCTCCCCTTCGATCTCGTCCCACGAATCATCTCCGGTTCGGAATGGACACGGATTGAGCGAGGTTTGAGGCAGCGGATTCATGCGTTGAACCTTTTCATCGACGACCTTTACCACGAACAGAAGATCGTGAAAGACGCTGTCGTGCCTTTCCACGTCATCGCCTCGTCCAAGGGATTCCGGCAACAATGCGTGGGAATGAATCCCCCGCGCGGGATCTGGTGCCACATCACGGGAACCGATCTCGTGCGGCATAGCGATGGTCAGATCTACGTGCTGGAGGATAATCTTCGCTGCCCCTCGGGGGTTTCCTACGTCCTGGAGAATCGTCACTTGATGAAGAGCCTTTTCCCGGAAGTTTTCGCGGCTTCGCGGGTGCGGCCAGTTTCGAACTATCCGCTACGCCTTCGAGACGTGCTCGAATTTCTCTCGCCCGACACGGTCAGCTCTCCGCGCGTGGTGCTGCTCACTCCGGGAGTTTTTAACTCAGCCTATTTCGAGCACTCATTTCTCGCTCAGCAGATGGGGGTGGAGCTGGTTGAAGGCAGTGACCTAGTGGTGTCTGATGGATTCGTCTGGATGCGCACGACTCAGGGCTTCGAACGCGTGGACGTCATCTATCGGCGGATTGACGATGATTTTCTGGATCCAGAAGCGTTTCGACCTGATTCCATGCTCGGTGTGCCGGGGCTGATGGAGGTTTACAAAGCGGGCAATGTGGCGCTCGCCAATGCTCCGGGCTCGGGCGTTGCGGATGATAAGGTCGTTTACGCGTATGTTCCGCGGATCATTAAATATTACATGGGCGAGGAACCAATCCTGCCTAACGTTCCCACCTACATTTGTGACGAGAAGGCGGATTTTGATTACGTCCTGGAACACCTTCCGGAGCTGGTCGTAAAAGCGGCCAATGAATCCGGTGGCTACGGAATGTTAATCGGGCCGCATTCGACGCGAGAGCAGCAGGCGGACTTCGCCCACCGCATCCAGGCGGACCCGCGCAATTACATCGCTCAACCCACTCTTTCGCTTTCACGCGTGCCGACCGTGGTCGGGGATCACCTCGAAGGCCGCCATGTCGATCTGCGACCTTACATTCTTTATGGGAAGGAAATATTTGTCATGCCGGGAGGGTTGACCCGCGTCGCACTCAAGAAAGGTTCGTTGGTGGTGAATTCATCCCAAGGTGGCGGCAGCAAGGACACCTGGGTCCTGGCGGATAGCGACTTTGCTGAAACGGAAAGCGCCGAAACGCCGGTGAATGCCGTTCCTTCACAGTCCCAGTCTCAATCGACCGCGAAATCCCAAGGAGCCATCGCGTAATGCTCAGTCGCGTCGCCGAATCCATTTATTGGATGAGCCGCTACGTGGAACGCGCGGAGAACGTGGCGCGTTTCATCGACGTCAATCTCAACCTCATGCTTGATGCCAGCGGTGGCGATCAACAATGGTGGCCGCTCGTAAACACCACCGGGGATCATGAGGACTTCGAAAAACGCTACGGCGCGGCCACCCAGGAGAGCGTGATTCATTTCCTCACGTTCGACCGCGAGAATCCCAACTCCATGATCTCCTGCCTTCGAGCAGCGCGCGAGAATGCCCGCTCGGTGCGTGAGATCATCTCTTCGGAAATGTGGCTTCAGCTCAACAAGTTTTTCCTCAAGGTGAATGACGCGGCCGCCAATAGCCTGGCCGGTGAGTCGCTGCATGATTTTTATTCCGACGCGAAACTTTCGAGTCACCTGTTCACAGGAATCACCGATGCCACGATGACGCATGGCGAGGGATGGCACTTCTGCCGTTTGGGCCGGAAGCTGGAGCGGGCCGACAAAACCTCGCGCATCCTCGACGTAAAATATTTCATTCTGCTCCGTTCCGTGGCGGATGTGGGAACGCCCATGGACGACTCTCAATGGGCGGCTGTTCTTCGTTCGGCAAGCGCATTTGAAATGTATCGAAAACGCCAGGGCCGAATTTCCCCGAAGGGAATTGTGCAATTCCTTCTGCTCGATCCGGAATTTCCGCGCGCTATCCGCTTCTGCCTGAACTCTGCGCGCGAATCCTTGCACGCCATTTCCGGGACGCCGCTGGGCGGATTTCGAAATAGTGCGGAGAAACTGCTCGGCCAGCTTTGCTCGGAACTTGCCTACGCCTCCGTGGACGAGATCGTGAACTCCGGTTTGCATGAATACCTCGACGCCTTGCAGGACCGCATGAACCTGGTCGGAAATGGCATTGTGGAAGCCTTCTTTGCCAAGCGGATGCCGGCGCCGGGAAAACAAATGGTTCCGCAACGGACGCAATGAAATCCCGCGGTCCAAATAACGTTCACACGCTTCAACTGGGACGTGCCTCAACGCTTCCAATCCACTGCACCCCCGATTACTGACAAAATGCCCCTCCACGTCGCACTTCATCATCGGTCGCACTACACCTATGACCGGGCCGTGAATCACGCGCCGCATCAAGTGCGTTTGCGCCCCGCTCCCCATTGCCGCACGCCCATCCTCAGCTATGCGCTGAACGTCTTGCCGAAGAACCATTTTATAAACTGGCAGCAAGACCCTTTCAGCAACTACGTCGCACGCCTCGCCTTTCCGGAGCCCACACGGGAACTGCTGGTTGAGGTCGATTTGGTGGCCGAGATGTCGGTTTTCAATCCGTTTGATTTCTTCCTCGAACCGGAAGCAGAAAAGTATCCCTTTGAATACGAGGCTGGCCTGCGCAAAGAGCTGGCGCCTTTCCTCGAACTCGCGGCCGCCACGCCCGGCGTAGCCGAATTGCTTCGCAACATCGATCGTCGCACGATCCGCAGCATCGACTTTCTGGTAGATTTGAACCGCCGCCTTTCCGAGGAGATCAAATATGTCATCCGCTTGGAGCCTGGCGTTCAAACACCAGAGCAAACAGTGCAGCTCCGGTCCGGCTCCTGCCGCGACACCGGCTGGCTGCTCGTGCAACTCTTTCGCCACCTCGGTCTCGCGGCGCGGTTCGTCTCCGGTTATCTGATTCAACTCACGCCGGACGTAAAATCCCTGGATGGTCCATCCGGCGCCGAGACCGACTTCACAGATTTGCACGCGTGGTGCGAAGTATTCCTCCCTGGTGCGGGCTGGATTGGGCTGGATCCCACCTCCGGACTGCTCGCGGGTGAAGGGCACATACCGCTTGCCTGCACGCCGCAACCTTCAAGCGCGGCTCCCATCAGCGGTGCGGTGGACCCGTGCGAATCCAGGTTCGTGCACGAAATGAAGGTGACGCGCGTTTACGAGTCGCCTCGAGTGACGAAACCCTACACCGAGGTGCAATGGATGGAGATCGAAACGCTCGGCCATCGAGTGGATGCCGAGCTGCAGTCCAACGACGTGCGCCTCACGATGGGTGGGGAGCCGACGTTTATTTCGATCGACAACATGGATGGCGCCGAGTGGAACTTCACTGCCGTCGGTCCCGAGAAGCGCAAGCTCTCAGGCGAGTTAATTCGCCGGCTCAAAACCAGGTTTGCTCCGGGTGGGCTGCTCCATTACGGACAAGGCAAATGGTATCCGGGCGAGAGCCTGCCGCGCTGGGCGTTCGCCTGTTATTGGCGCAAGGACGGCCAGCCAATCTGGAATGACGAATCGCTCTTCGCCGATGAACAGGTTGAATACGGCCACGGCATCAAGGACGCGTCCGCGTTTATCCATCATCTCGCCCACCTGCTTGAGTTAAAACCTCGCCACATCATGCCCGCATTCGAGGACGCGTGGTATTACATGTGGCGAGAGCACCGGCTCCCGGGCAATGTCGATCCTTTCAAGTCCAAGCTTGAGGATAAGGAAGAACGGGCGCGGCTGGCCAAAATTTTTAGCCAGGGTTTAAGCAAAGTCGTCGGCTACGTGCTGCCTATCCAGCGGCGCGTCGGGAGTGGCCCTGACTGGGTCAGCGGGCAATGGTTTCTACGCGCGGAACATCTCTTTCTCACCCCGGGTGATTCCCCGCTTGGATTGCGGTTGCCGCTCGATTCCACGCCGTGGGTTGCGCCCACGGAATTTCCCTACGTTCATGCTCACGATCCGCTGGAAGCGCTCCCCTCGCTGCGGTCCGCGGACGAGATTGCCTCACCCTTTCGCGGTCAGGAGCGTGTCCCCCGCCAGCCCATCGCGAGCGTCACCGTGGCTGCAGGCGCCGCTCAGAACCAAGCCGTGAACCCCACGCCCGGCAACCCTGAAGAAAGAAAGCCTCTGCCGGATGAATCCGCCAATTGGATCGTTCGAACCGCGCTTTGCGTCGAGCCGCGCGATGGCCGGCTTCACATCTTCCTGCCGCCCGTTTCCACCAGCGAAGACTACTTCAACCTGATCGCCGCCATCGAACGCACGGCGCACGATTTGAAACTCCCGGTCGTGATCGAAGGCTCACCCCCGCCGCACGACGTTCGGCTCCATCACATTAAGGTAACGCCGGATCCCGGCGTCATCGAAGTGAATCTGCATCCAGCGAAGAGTTGGGACGAACTGGTGAAGAACACCACCGTACTTTATGAGGAAGCGCGCCAATCCCGGCTCGGGTCGGAGAAGTTCATGATCGATGGCCGCCACGTTGGCACGGGGGGAGGCAATCACATCGTGGTGGGCGGTCTGACCGCCCTCGACAGCCCCTTCCTGCGTCGGCCGGATCTCCTGCGCAGCCTGGTGTGCTACTGGCAGAACCATCCCTCCCTTTCGTTTCTGTTCAGCGGATTATTCATCGGTCCTACGAGCCAGCACCCGCGAGTCGATGAAGCGCGTAACGATTCGCTCTACGAAATTGAAACCGCCTTCCGGCAGATCCCTGACCACGGCAACGTCTCGCCCTGGCTGGTCGATCGTCTCTTCCGGCACCTGCTTATCGATGTCACAGGCAACACGCACCGGGCTGAGTTCTGCATCGACAAACTGTATTCGCCAGACAGCAGCAGCGGCCGCCTGGGACTGGTGGAGCTCCGCGCATTTGAAATGCCTCCGCACGCCCGAATGAGCCTCACGCAGCAACTCCTCCTGCGCTCGCTCATCGCGCGATTCTGGAAGCATCCCTATCGACGTTCCCTCGTCCGATGGGGAACCGAGCTTCACGATCGCTTCATGCTGCCACAGTTCGTGGAGCAGGACTTCCGCGATGTGATCGAGGACCTGCAGGACAACGGATACCCGCTAAAGCCGGAATGGTTCGCGCCTCACCTGGAATTTCGTTTCCCCATTTACGGGGATGTTACGCAACGCGGCATCAATCTGGAAATTCGCCAGGCTCTCGAGCCGTGGCACGTGCTCGGTGAAGAAGGAGCTGCGGGCGGCGCCGTGCGGTACGTGGATTCCTCCCTCGAACGTTTACAAGTGAAGGTCCGGGGCATGACCGATTCGCGCCACATCATCACCTGCAACCGCCGTGCCGTGCCTTTGCATCCCTCGGGCATTGAAGGCGAATACGTGGCGGGCATCCGCTTTCGCGCGTGGCAACCGCCCGAATGTTTGCATCCCACCATCGGCGTCCACGCCCCTCTTACGTTCGACATTGTGGACAGTTGGAACCATCGATCCTTGGGAGGCTGCACCTACCACGTTTCTCATCCCGGGGGACGAAGCCATGAGAAATTGCCCGTGAACGCCTACGAAGCTGAAAGCCGTCGGCTGGCGCGTTTCGTCAAGCTGGGCCACACCCCGGGGTGCATGGAAGTCCATCCGGCAGAACGCAATCCCGAGTTTCCCTTCACGCTCGATTTGCGCCACGGTTGATTGGCTGGTTACGCATGCCTAGTCTCTCCGAGCCATTGATGAAAGCAGCCTCGGAAAATGACGCCGCCGCGACCACCAACCCGTTTGGTTACGCGCCCGCCCCGGGCATCTACGATGAAAGCACCCTGGCCAGCGGTATTCCCCGGCCGCACTGGCGTCCTTTCCTTTCCGCGTTCGAGAAGTTGGGCAGGGATGAACTGGCCGTGCGTTGGGAAAATGGCCGGCGGATTATTCGTGAGCACGGCGTCACCTACAACGTTTACGGCGACCCGCAAGGCATGGACCGGCCCTGGGAGCTGGACATGGTGCCACTTCTCATTTCTCCGGAGGAGTGGCGCATCATTGAAACCGGCCTGATCCAACGCTCGAAGCTCTTTAACCTCATCCTCTCCGACTTCTACGGGCCACAACGATTGCTGCGCGATGGCCTCCTGCCTCCTGCGCTGGTGTTTGCGAACCCCGGTTTTCTGCGTGCCTGCCATGGCTTACGCGTGCCGCGCGATATCTACCTGCATCTTCATGCGACGGATCTGGCGCGCTCGCCTGACGGCCAATGGTGGGTGCTGTCGGACCGCACCCAGGCGCCCTCCGGCAGCGGTTACGCGTTGGAGAATCGCATCGTGCTTTCGCGAATATTGCCGGATGAATTTCGCGATTGTCAGGTCCAGCGCCTGGCATCCTTCTTTCGATACGAACGGGATCTACTCCGCTTGCTCGCCCCGGGACGCAGCGATAATCCCAACGTCGTGTTGCTAACGCCTGGGCCGCACAACGAAACCTATTTCGAGCACGCCTACCTCGCGCGCTATCTGGGTTTCACTCTCGTGGAAGGGGGCGATTTAACCGTGCGCGACAGGCGCGTCTTCCTCAAAACTCTCGAGGGGTTGCAACCTGTCGACGTGATCTTCCGCCGCGTGGACGACACTTTTTGCGATCCGCTCGAACTGCGCAGCGATTCTTTCCTCGGCGTTCCGGGCCTGGTAGAAGCCGCGCGTGCGGGAAACGTGACGATCGCCAATGCGTTGGGCTCCGGCGTCATTGAAAGCCCTGCATTCCTTGCCTTCTTGCCCAGCCTTTGCCGCCGCTTGCTGGACGAAGAGTTAAAACTTCCCAGCGTAGCGACGTGGTGGTGCGGCCAGGCCGAAGAGCAGCAATACATCCTGGATAACCTCGACAAAATGGTGCTGAAGCCGGCGTTTGCGACCTCCAGCCGCAAGCCGATTTTCGGCGGGGCTCTCACCGGCAAGGAACGTAACGCCCTGGTCGCCGCCATTGGAGCGCGACCGTTGGATTTCGTGGGTCAGGAAAAGATAAACCTCGCGACCGCGCCGGTGTGGCTAAACCAGAAATTGGAGCCCCGGGGCGTTTCATTGCGTGCCTATACCGGCGCCACAGGCGATTCATTCACCGTCATGCCCGGAGGCCTCACCCGAGTGGCGGCGGCATTTTGTGACGAAGCGTTTTCCATGCAAAGCGGAGGCGGCAGCAAGGACACATGGGTCATTTCCGATGCCCCAGTATTGCCGATCACATTGTTAACGCCCTCGGGGCAACCCGTCAGTGTCTCACGCGCCTCGGCTGAATTGCCCAGCCGGGTCGCAGACAATCTTTACTGGATTGGACGCTATGTGGAACGCCTCGAACACACCTTGCGCGTGCTACGTTGCGTGATCTCCCGCATGGCGGACGAGGCCGCAAATGACAGCGCCTCGGAACTGACGACCCTCATGCCAGTGCTCGCCGGCATGAAGATGTTGCCAAAGCGTTTTGCCGGCCGCGTGCCGATTGAGGAGCTCGAACACGAAATCCTTCTGCTCGTTTACAACCCGCAACGCCTCGGCAGCGTGCGCGAACTAGGCCTGCGCATTCGGCACCTCATCACCATCGTGCGCGACCGCTTTTCCGTGGATACCTGGCGCATCCTCAACCAGCTCCAATCCGACGCACGCATGAGGCCCGGGCGGATACCGCTCGCCAACTCGCTGGCGCTAATGAACACGCTGATCGTGGACCTTGCAGCCTTCAGCGGCATGGAGATGGAGAACATGACCCGCGGACATGGTTGGCGATTCCTCGATTTCGGACGTCGGTTGGAACGGGGGAGCAATCTCATCAGCCTGCTTCGGTCCGCATTGCCGATCGTTCCCAAGGCCCCTATCGCGCTTGAGCCGCTCTTGGAAGTGGCGGATAGCTCGATGACTTACCGGCGACGGTACCTGGCCCAAGCCCAGTTGGCCTCAGTGCTCGACCTGCTGGTTTCAGATAAGGGGAACCCACGCTCCCTCGCTTTCCAACTCCACGCCATGTCCGAGCACGCGCGCCACCTGCCCCGCTATGAGAATACGGGCGACACGAATCTGGAAGAGCGCTCCGTCTCAGCGTCTCTCCGCCGCCTTGATACCGCCGACCTCGCGGGACTTGCCGGGCTATGCACGGAAAGCGATAGCCGTCCGCTGGACAAATGGCTGCATCAGTTCGCCAACGATTTCGGAGAGTTGTCCGACGATTTGACCCACCACTACTTCAGCCTCACCGTCGCGCGCGTGAGTTAATGCAATGATTTACCAAGTCACGCACGCCACCGCTTACGATTACACGCACAGTGTGTCGCTGTCGCATCACCTGATGAGGCTGACGCCGAGGGAACTCCCGCACCAACGTTGCCTTCACCACGCGGTGGAGATCCATCCGCCGCCGGCGGTCTCCGTCCGCCATGGAGATTATTTTGGCAACTCCGTGACCTTCGTGACGATTGAAGGTCCTCACCAGACGTTGACCGTGAAATCAACCAGCCAGGTTTCCGTGGTGCGACCGCGCCTGCCGGAAGCGGGGGAAACACTCGCCTGGGGAACGGTGCGAGAATTCAGCCGCGGTCGCCAAATGGGCGCGTCCCTGGAGGCGAGCGAATTCATTTTCGATTCACCTTACGTGAAGACGGCGGAGGACTTCGCGGCTTACGCCGCTCCATCCTTTCCGAAGGACCGACCCATTTTCGAAGCGGTGCTTGACCTCACTGGCCGCATTCACCGTGATTTTAAGTTCGATCCGAAAGCCACCACGCTCGCAACTCCGCTCGAAGAGGTCTTCAAGAATCGGCGCGGGGTCTGCCAGGACTTTGCACAACTGGAGATCGCCTGCCTTCGTTCATTGGGTCTCCCGGCGCGCTACGTCAGCGGCTACCTGGAAACGGACCCACCGCCGGGCAAGCCGCGTCTCGTCGGAGCGGACGCTTCCCATGCCTGGATCTCCTTTTACTGCCACGGCATCGGTTGGGTGGACGTGGACCCGACGAACAACGTGGTCCCCAGCACGCGGCACATCGCAGTGGCCTACGGCCGCGATTACCACGACGTAAGCCCCATTCGCGGGGTCATCCTTGGCACTGGCGAGCACACGCTGGAGGTTGCGGTGGATGTGTTAGCGTTGGGCGAATGAGGACGATTCGATGAAGGCTTTTCACTGCGACCAATGCGGCAATCTTGTTTTCTTCGAAAACGTTCAATGCGTGCGCTGCGCCAAGGCCTTGGGCTTCCTGCCCGACGTCATTGACCTGAGCACCTTGGTGCCCGAGACCAATAACACATGGCGCGCCCTCACGCCCGCCGCGCGCGATCGTTCCTATAAACAATGCGCCAATGCCCAGCAACACCAGGTCTGTAACTGGATGATCCCCGTCGAAAACCCCAACTCCTTCTGCCGCGCGTGCCGACTCAACGCCATCATTCCCGACCTCACGGTCCCGTTCCACCGCGAGCTTTGGAGAAAGCTGGAGGTTGCCAAACGCCGCGTCATCTACACCCTGCTCCGCTTGCATCTTCCAACGGAAGGCGACCCCGCGAGGCACCAACCCCCATTGCGCTTTCGCTTTCTCACTGACCTTCCGGGCACGCCTCCCGTTCTGACGGGCCATGACAATGGGGAAATCACCGTCAACATTGCGGAGGCCGACGACAGCGAACGCGAACGACGCCGCATGCAACTACGGGAACCCTTTCGCACCTTGCTCGGGCACATGCGCCATGAAATTGCCCACTATTACTTCGATGCCATCGTGGCGCACACTTCGCATCTCGGCCGGTTTCGCGAACTCTTCGGCGATGAAACGCGCGACTACAATCAGGCCTTGCAAAGCTATTATCAGCAGGGACCACCTCCGGATTGGCAGCAAACTTACGTGAGCGCCTACGCCACGGCTCATCCTTGGGAGGACTGGGCGGAAACCTCGGCGCATTACTTCCACATCGTTGACACCGTGGAGACCGCGGCCAGTTTCGGCGTGACGCTCCGCCCCAAGCATCCCGACGCGAAAGCCATGACCGCCGACCCGAAAAATGTTTCTGCCTGGGACGGTAGTTTCGATCGCATTCTGGAAAATTGGCTGCCGCTTACCTACGCGCTCAATGAATTGAATCGCGGCATGGGCATCCCAGATCTCTATCCCTTCGTCTTGTCCGCGCCTGCCATCGAGAAACTACGTTTCGTTCACGAGGTGTTGAACAGCCGGGAGCGGAAGTAAACCCGCCGGCCGGAAAGGCCCGCGGCAGATCAGGAGGCACGAGAATGGTGGGCGATCGCTTGGTGAATAATTCCCACAAACAGGACTCACCAGCGCCACTCACACCACGGCTTGCATGATTCCGCGTTCAACCCTCTTCAGTTGGTCTTCGGAAATGACCTTTTGCCGATGCTCATCCGTAAGGAAAAAAATGTCATGCGCCGTGTCTTCAACCGTGTCGATCAATGCCTGACTGATGTTCAACTTATGCTCGGCAAAGACTTCCAACATGTCATGCAGCAGGCCAGGGCGTTCCGCGGCCTCCACCGTCACGATGGTGTGTTCAGCTGAGTCTTGATTATTGAACGCGACGAGCGGCGAAACTTGTTTGGTGCGTGGCAGAAACTTGTGCGTTTCGAGAGCCCAAGTTGAAGCAAATGTGGGCGACTCACTTAATCCTCCCTCAACGAGAAAAACAAACTGGCGCAACCGCTCGGGATCGCTCACGTGTTCCTGCTCCGCATTGCAGAGCCAAAATGAGTCCAGGACCAGGTTATCAGCGCGCGTGTACACTTCCGCCCGGACCACATTCAAACGCAAAGAACTGATGTAGCCAGCCACCTTGGCCAGCAGGCCAAGCCGATCCCAGGTACACAAGAGAACTTTCGTGTAGCCCTGATCCTTGAAATACCGCCAGTTCACCACCACCGGAGTATCGGCAGTGGGACTCGCCACCACGCCGTAAAGGAACCGGTGAACATTTTGCAGGCCCCAGACCAATTCGCTTTCATCAACCTGTTCCCAGTAACGGGCCGGCATGCCATCAAAGTGTGCGTCCAATTCCTCCTGGGAAATCTCCGGGATGGGATTCGCCGCCAGCCATTTTCGAAAATGATCTCGTTGCGACCGCCAATGCGGAAGCCCCGCGCCCGACGGAGCTATTCTGCCTGCCAGAACCGTCCCCGCCGTCGATGACGCAGCGCCAACTTCGGGGGTGACCTCACCCGCCCCCAAAGAACTGGAATTCAGTGCCGTTTCAACTCTGCCGCCAGACATAAATATTTTTCTCAATAGCCGTTGCCGTGCCACGCCGCAAACCTTTGTTGATCGCTTGTTCCCGCCTGCAATATGAGAAATCTCGGAGCAGGCCGGGCCGAGAGGCGGTTGCTTTTTTAACAGGCAGCCAAAAAGGAGTCCGCGAATCCTTATACGCAGAAGCCAGCTTCAGTGAAAGGCTAGTGCGTATGTGCGACCCCCGTCGCGTGCTGCCACGAATGAAGGATATGCTCAACGATTTCCGGAACGCCGACGCCGTGCTTCACTTGGGCAAAAACGAATGGACCAGCGCCCCGCATCTTTTTCGAATCTCGTGCCATGACGTCCAAATCCGCTCCCACCCCGGCCGCCAGATCGGTCTTATTGATCACGAGCAAATCTGACTGCGTGATACCGGGCCCTCCCTTCCTTGGAATCTTATCCCCGCCGCAGACATCAATGACTTGAATCGTGTAATCCGCCAATTCCCTACTGAAGCAAGCAGCCAAATTATCGCCGCCCGACTCGATGAGAAGCAGGTCCGGCTTGAACTGGCGATGCAATTGCTCAAGAGCGAGGAGGTTGGCCGAAATATCCTCACGAATCGCCGCATGCGGACAGCCGCCTGTCTCGACGGCGCGAATGCGTTCCGCTTCAAGCGCGCCGTGCGTTACCAGGAACTCACCGTCCTCCCTGGTGAAGATGTCGTTTGTAACGGCGGCCACACTCACTTTTTCCCGAAGTGTTCTACACAATTGCAGCATCAATGCTGTCTTGCCGCTCCCCACCGGGCCGCCCACACCCACCGTGAACGCGCGCTCGACAAACTTCCGTTGAAAGGGCAATTCCCGCTCGTGGAACTGCCCGGGCTTATTCAGCTCTTCGTGCACATGCCCCCGTCCTCCGGGCTCATGTGGATGACCGCCATGAAGTAGAATTCGTCTCATAAATAGTTTTTCAATCCCGCGACCTCATTCCTTTGGAAAAAGAGTCGATTTGGCCCGGCCTTGCACGTGAGGTCTCGGATCAGGCCGGGGTCATTGTCGCACCAGGCACGTGCGGCGCTCGCATCAAGTCAGCGGCCGCCTTTGCATACAGCGCTCGTTTCCGGCAGGTCGTAAATACCGCGAGGTTGAAAAAGTGCATGAAACCCAGCACCAATAACACGAGCCCCATTTTAGTGCTGAGGCTCTCCAATGCCTCTTTCACGTCCGTCGCCGAGACCCCAAACCGCAACGCCAGCGCCACAAACCCGATGTTGACCAAATAGAAGCCGACAACAAGAAGGTGATTGATGGAATCCGCCAACTCCTTGTTGCCGTGAAAACAATCGACCAAGAACACCCTGCCATTCCGATGCAGGGTGCGAGCCACCCACCCAGTTGCCGCAACGCTAAGTGCCAGATAAACGATGTAGGTCCAAACATGCAGTGTCATAAAGATACCTTTCTGTTGAGCGTGACGTTAATTTCTGTCACGACAGAAATGTAGGAATTAACCGACAGCGTGGCAACGTTATTTTACATCACATCCCTGGACCGAAAATTTCGTTCCACGCTTCATCAACTTTGAAACAGGCGCGAGTAGAGCCGCGGTTGCGTGCCCTGCCAGAGATCAAGCAACGGGGCCATTTGCGACGCAGCTTCGAGCGGTACTTCGCCAAACCGCTGTGCCACCGCGTCAGCCGCGGGCCCGAGGCGATGTTGGATCCTTTGCCCTTCCAGAGGGCCGATCATATTGAGCCGCACCGCAGCGCTAATCCATCCCCTCAGTTGCATGAACACAAACAAACGGGCGGTCGCACACTCCTGAAGCTTCAGGATGGACGCAACACGTCCCAACACCGGTGCTAGATGACACGGCAAATTCTCAATCTGGGTGAACGTTCGGAATCCGCTCAGCTCTGTTACTTGAAAGATCTTTTCGGCGGATGCCAGGAGAGACTGCCCCTGGGCGCGACTGGCCCGATTAGTGACATCATTGGAAAGGAACGCGTCGCACCATGAATCTACTTCTTCATAGCAGCGCTCTGTGCGAAATGCCGCGGCAACAAAAGGCATCGCAGCATGGGCGAGTTGCCTAAGAGCAATTCCCAAATACTCCGTCAAAGCCTCACCTCCGCGCACTTCGTGATGCTGCCACGCTGCTTCGAGTCCGGCAGAATGCCCAAACCCGCCCGTCGGAAAGGCCGAGTCGGCCAGCTGCCAAAGAAGCCATTCGCTCGCCGTGTCAGGAGTGCCCTCCCGATGAATGATTTCTACGCGCCCAAATTCGTCCGGCGGTTGAGCGGCATCCTGGGCAGAATCAGCTGGATGTTCGCTCATCGCCATAACATCGAGCTGAAGCCGGGTGCGAATGGGAGGATTGTGTTGGGGCGGTGGCATCTCGGCTACGAACGTTCAAAAAAGATAATAGCGCTGAGCCAATGGCAACACGCTCGCCGGTTCGCACTTCAACAACTCTCCGTTCGCACGCACCTCGTAGGTTTCGGGATCGACGGTGATCTTCGGCAGCGCATCGTTCCACTTCATGTCGCGCTTGCCGATGTTGCGGCAGTTCCTCACGGCTTCGATGCGCTTGGTCAGTCCGTAGCCGTCGGCCACATTCTTCGCTTTGCAGAGCTGGCTGACGAACGCGATGGAAGTTCCGCCGACGGCACGACCAAACGCACCGAACATCGGGCGCATGTAAACCGGCTGCGGCGTGGGAATGCTGGCGTTCGGATCGCCCATCTGCGCCCACGCGATCACACCGCCCTTGATGACCATCTCCGGCTTCGCGCCGAACATCGACGGCTTCCACAACACGAGATCCGCAAGTTTGCCGACTTCGATTGAGCCGACGAGATGACTCACGCCGTGCGCGATGGCGGGATTGATCGTGTACTTCGAGATGTAGCGTTTGATGCGCAAGTTGTCGTTGCCCGCGCTTTCGCCCGGCAACGCGCCGCGCTGTTGCTTCATCTTGTCCGCCGTCTGCCACGTGCGCGTGATGACTTCGCCGATGCGGCCCATCGCCTGCGAATCGCTGCTCATCATGCTGATGGCGCCGAGGTCGTGGAGAATATCCTCTGCCGCAATCGTCTCGCCACGAATGCGGCTCTCCGCGAACGCGACGTCCTCCGGCAGATTCGGATCGAGATGATGACACACCATGAGCATGTCGAGATGCTCGTCGATGGTGTTGATGGTGTAAGGCCGCGTCGGGTTCGTGGAACTCGGCAGCACATTCGGCTCGCCGCAAATGCGAATGATGTCCGGCGCATGTCCGCCGCCCGCGCCTTCGCTGTGATAGGTGTGAATCGTGCGCCCCTTGAACGCCGCGATCGTGTCCTTCGACGAACGCCGACTCGTTCAACGTGTCGGTGTGAATCGTGACCTGAATATCGTGTTCGTCCGCGACGCCGAGGCAGCAATCAATCGCGGCGGGCGTCGTGCCCCAATCTTCGTGCAGCTTCAGTCCGATCGCGCCGGCGAGAATCTGATCGGACAAACCAGCGGGCAGCGCCGTGTTGCCTTTGCCGGTGAAACCAAAATTCAGCGGCAGCGAATCGACCGCCTGCAGCATCGCGCGAAAATAAAACGGCGCGGGCGTGCAAGTCGTCGCGCAGGTGCCAACCGCCGGGCCCGGTGCCGCCGCCAATCATGGTCGTGAGTCCGGCGGCGATGGCTTCGTGTGCCTGCTGCGGGCAGATGAAATGGATGTGCGTGTCGAGTCCGCCCGCCGTGACGATGAGTCCTTCGCCCGCGATCACTTCCGTCGTGACGCCGACGATCATGTCCTGGCTGTCACACCCGCCATCACGTCGGGATTGCCCGCCTTGCCGATGCCCGCTGATGAGTCCGTGCTTGATCCCGATGTCGGCCTTGTAAATGCCGGTGTAATCGACGACAAGCGCGTTGGTGATGACGCAATCGAGCGCGCCATCCGCGCCGACGCCCGCCGCCTGGCCCATGCCTTCGCGAATGACTTTGCCGCCGCCGAATTTGCACTCGTCGCCGTAGATGGTGTGATCCTTTTCCACTTCGAGGATGAGCGACGTGTCGCCGAGGCGCACCTTGTCGCCCGTGGTGGGACCAAACATATCGGCGTAGTGCCGGCGATTCATGCGATGGCTCATGGCTGATGCCGCTGAGACGCAGAGGCGCAGAGAAAACTCCCTGAACTCTGCGTCCCTGCGCCTCTGCGGTTCATTTTAGTTATCATTCGCAACATTGCTTTCCTTCACGCGATCGATTGCGGCCAATTTCCCGGCTTCGTTGATCGCGCCGCTCGCGAAATTGTTGCCGCCTCGAATGACCTTGTTCCCGGCGATCTCCACGAGCTTCACGGTCTTGGTTTCGCCCGGCTCGAAGCGCACTGCCGTCCCTGCGGGAATGTCGAGACGCTTGCCGTAAGCCTTTGCGCGATCGAAGCGCAGTGATGGATTCGTCTCGATGAAATGGTAATGGCTGCCGACTTGAATCGGACGGTCGCCCAGATTTGTCACCGCGAGCGTCGTAGTTTCACGTCCGGCGTTCAGTTCAATCTCACCGGCCAGCACGTCCGTCGCGCCTGGGATTCCGATCATCAGGCAATGACTTGAAAACGGTGCAGCGGCGGAACAGGAAGGAAACTGCCATAGAGCGCGAGAGCGAGGTCACCATCCTCGGCAGCGATCGGATGATGCACGGTCACGAGCTTGGTGCCGTCCGGAAATGTGCCTTCGACCTGCACGTCGTAAATCATCTCCGGCACGCCGGGCATGACCTGATTGCGCCCGAGAAACTTGCGGCCTAGATCCATCAACTCTGCCACGCGTCGTCCGTCGCGAATGAATTCCAACAGTTGCGTGGCAATGAGCGCAATCGTCTCGGGATGGTTCAGTCGCACGCCGCGCGCGAGACGCTTTTGCGCGAGGAAGCCCGCGTTGTGCAGGAGCAGTTTGTCAATTTCGCGAGGGGATAGATTCATGAGTTACCACTTTCGCGCCCACGGATCGTCCTGAAGGAGAGAACGCACAAACCCCAGTCGCCCGTGGATTGTATGTCCGACTTCCTCAACGCTGGTCCCCGCGACGCGCAATTGCGCACCCTCTCGCAAGGGACTCGCAGCGACGAGCAAATCAGCCTTCGGCGCGATTGGTTGGACTGAACACCACTGGAGAATCTCATTTGCAAAGGGTGTGAGTCGCGGACCAAACAGCGCTACCGTCGCGAAGCAATTAAAGCGGCCGCCCCGAAACCTGGAATCCAGCGCGCCATCCTTGGCATCCAGATTCAACGCATCGAACCACACGGGCGAACCGCCGCGCAGAACCAGGTTGCGGCTGGAGTATCGCTCAAAGTTCCAGCGCTCCCCCCTCGCAGTTCGGCCACCTGACATCCAATCGACGAGCAATAGACTGGCGGAGGCTCCCAGCGTGAAGCGTTGCCGCTGCTCATAGCTGGATTCGGCAAAACACTGCACCGGGTCAGGCGCAAGAATCAGCAGGGCATCGTCTCCAATCGTGGCCACGAGCTCATGCGAACAGGGAAGCTGTGCCGGATTGCGATAAATTTTTGTCGATGCCTGGGTACCGAGGAAACAGCACGTGCCTGAATCTATGGTGACATCAAGTCGGGTGCGATCGCCGGCAACCATTCCGCCGCCGAAGCTGCTCGTGTAGGCCCACACTGACTCGCCACGCGAACGCGGCGTGAGGAGCTTGAGCGGACTGTGCGCCCAGGCGGTGGTCGCAGCGCTCAGGCCGTGCACCATCGAGACGGCCAGAGCCGCATCGCCCGCACGGTATTGCGCGTCCGGGGTGTCATTCATTGGGCACGAGCTTTGAATGATGACGGGGTGGCTGCAAGCGTGTTCATCACGAGGCAACGATGGTGGAGCAGCGATGGCCACAGCGCGCCTCGCGCCTGGCTCGCCGTCATCCTTGTCCATCTCGTCTGTGAAACAGGTCACGGGCGCTCAAAGCCCGGGCATTTGAGGCATCGCAAAGCGCGAACGACGAAGCAAAGGGTCACTGCCACGACGAGGAGCGCGCCAAGACGATCGGGGTTAAGAAGATAGTGAGACGCTGGCCCGTCAGCCAGGCCATGGCCCGGATGTGCCGAAGCTTTCCACGAGACAGTCATCAATCCGAAGAACGGGATCAGGAGGTGGCGAATCATCATACAGTAAGGTGTTGCTTCACGAGTTCATCGTTGAGTTCAGGAATGGTGCCCTGCGCGACCACGGCGCCGCGGTCCATAATGTAGAAGCGGTCTCCCACCTCGATGCAGAAATCGAGATACTGTTCGACGAGGAGAATCCCGATCTGGCCTTCCTTATGAAGCAACTTGATCGCACTGCCAATTTCCTCGGCGCGCTTCTCCTCGCCGTTCAAGCCGTGCGTGCGCAGCTTCTTAATCGTCTCACCAATCTGATCGATGATGTTCGGCTGGATGCCCTCGGTCGGCTCGTCGAGCAACAGCACTTTGGGATTCGTGAGCAGCGCGCGGCCGATGGCGAGTTGTTGCTGCTGACCGCCGCTCAGCACGCCGCCTTTGCGCTGGGTCATGTCCTTTAAGACCGGGAAAAGTTGAAAGACGCGATCCACCTCGCCGTTTAACTTTTTGTCTTGCGCGACAGCGCCGATGCGCAGGTTCTCCCAGACGGTAAGATTTGGAAAAATGTCGCGGCCCTGCGGCACGTAGCCGAGACCTGACGCGCGCGCTCTTCGGGACGAGCAGCACCAAGTCTGCACCGAGGCAAGCTTCACGGAGCCGCTGTCGAGTTTCACCAAACCGGTGATGGCTTTGAGCGTGGTCGTTTTGCCCACGCCGTTGCGGCCCATCAGGCAAACGACTTCGCCGGGCGCGACGGTCAGGCTGACATCGCGAAGAATTCGCGAACCGTCGTAGGAGACGTGAACGTTGGAAAGAGTGAGCATCGTTAGGCGGCTTTCTTTTTGCGCCCGAGATAGACCTCGATCACCCGCTCGTCCGTCTGCACTTCATCCACCGTGCCTTCGCAGAGCACGTGGCCCTGGTGCAGCACCGTGACCGTGCGGGCGATTTGGCGGACGAAGACCATGTCGTGCTCGATGACGATGATGCTGTGCTTGCCCGCCAGGCTCATCAGCAGTTCGCCGGTCTTGTGCGTCTCCTCGTCGGTCATGCCGGCGGCCGGTTCATCGACGAGCAACAGCTTCGGGTTTTGCGCGAGCAAGCATGCCGATCTCGAGCCATTGCTTTTGGCCGTGCGACAGGTTGCCCGCCTTGCGTGTCGGCCTTTTCCAACAGGCCGATGGTCTTCAGCACTTCATCGATGCGATCGCGCTGCGTGGAATTGATCCGGGAGAACAAGCGTGCTCCAGACGCGTGCGCGTCCCTTCGAGCGAGAGCCAAATGTTCTCGAAGACGGTGTGATCGATGTAAACCGACGGCGTCTGGAACTTTCGCCCGATGCCGAGGCGATTGATCTGGTACTCGTTCAGCTTGGTCAGATCGGTGTCCCTGCCGAACTCGACCTTGCCCTTGTCGGGTCGGGTGCGCCCGGTGATGATGTCGAGCATCGTGCTCTTGCCGGCGCCGTTCGGGCCGATGATGACGCGCAGTTCGCCCTCATCCATGTAGAAATTCAGATCGTTGATGGCTTTGAAGCCATCGAACGTTTTGTTCACGCCTTCGAGACGTGAGGATGAATTGCTTCTGGCGTCATTCTTTGGCGTTGCGGGTTTGAGCGGACCTGGGTTGCAGACGGGGCTGGGTCGCGGCGTCT
Source organism: uncultured Verrucomicrobiae bacterium (assembly GCA_963760275.1). Classification (GTDB taxonomy): domain Bacteria; phylum Verrucomicrobiota; class Verrucomicrobiia; order Limisphaerales; family SIBH01; genus JANNGC01. Next base: position 985,552 of record CAVXCM010000013.1, on the reverse strand, counting down.
CGGCCATTCTTGCGCGTGAATTTCTTCTTCGAAGCTCACGCAATTGTTCCGGCAAGCCGATCAATCCCTTGGGCATGAACAGCGTCGCGAAGATGAACAGCCCGCCGAGAATGTAGGGCCATTGCTCGGCGAACGAATGCGTGGCATAGCTTTTCAGCGCGTTGACGCCGATCGCGCCGAGAATCGGCCCGAGCAGATTGCCGCGTCCGCCCACCGCGCACCACACGACGGCTTCCAATGATTTTTCGGGAGCCATCTCGCTGGGATTGATGATGCCGACCTGCGGCACGAACAGCGCGCCGCCCGAGCCCGCAGATGATCCCGGAGAGCACGAAGACGAACAGCTTGAAATTCGCCGTGGCATAACCCGAGAAGAGCACGCGATTCTCGCTGTCGCGGATGGCGCGTTGAATGAGGCCGAACTTGGTGGAAGTGAGCCAGCGACAAAAGAGGTAAACGCTGAGCAGCAGCACGACGGAGGCGATGAAGAGACCGCGCTTCGTTCCGGCGCTGTTGATCTCGTGACCCAGGATGAATTTGAAATCAGTCAGTCCGTTATTGCCGCCGAAGGTGAAGTCATTGCGGAAGAACATCAGCGTGGCGGCGTAAGTGAGCGCCTGGCTGAGGATGGAAAAATAAACCCCCTTGATGCGCGAACGAAACGCGAGCCAGCCGAAGACGAATGAGACGACGGCAGGCACGACGATGACCATGAGCGCGGCGAACCAGAAGTTTTTGAACGGAATCCAGTGCGGCGGCAGCCCACCGGTTTCGGGAAAGCGTTTGGCAAACTCCAGGAACACCATGAAGTCGGGGATATCGGCTTTGTATTGGCCGAGCTTGCCGATCATCAGCATCAGGTGCATGCCGAGCGCGTAACCGCCGAGCGAAAAGAACAGCGCCTGGCCGAGGCTGAGCAAGCCGGTGTAGCCCCAGAGCAGATTCACGCCGATGGCGAGCACCGCGTAGCAAAGATACTTGCCGTAAACGTTGATGGTGAAATTGCTGACGTGGAAAAAGCTCGTTTCGGGGAAGATAGGCGTTCAGACACGGCAGCACGACGATGCCGATGATCGCGGCGAGCGCGAGGAACAACAGTTCGCGTTTGGAAATGGCTTTGTTGCTGAGCATTTAACCTTCGAGGCTGCGGCTGCGGGTGACGAAAATCCCGGCGGGCCGCCATTGCAGGAACAAGAATGATGGCAGCGAGCACGGTGATCTTGCCCAGCACGGCACCCGAGCCACGGCTGAAGAATCTGATCCGTGACACCGACCCGAGCGACGCGCAAACGGTGCCCACGAGATTCCCGACTCCGCCGAGCACGACGATCATGAAGCAGTCCACGATGTAGGTCTGGCCGAGGCTCGGACCCACATTGCCGATTTGCGAGAGACAGGCGCCCGCCATGCCGGCCAGGCCGCTGCCGAAGGCGAAGGTCATCATGTTCACGCGATCGGTGCGCACACCGAGCGCGGAGGCCATGTTGCGGTTCTGCATCACGGCGCGGATTTGCAAGCCGAGCGAGGTGCGCGTGAGCAGCAAGTAGGTGAGCGAACACGACGAAGACCGCGAAGCCGATGACGAAGAGGCGATTGTAGGCGAGCAGCACATCGTTAATGACGAAACTGCCGCTCAGCCAACTCGGTGAACTGACCTGCACATTCGCCGCGCCGAAGATGTGACGGAAAATCTGTTGCAGCACGAGGCTCACGCCCCAGGTGGCGAGCAGTGATTCGAGCGGGCGTTTGTAGAGAAAGCGGATGACCCCGCGTTCGAGGATGAGCCCAACGCATGACGCCGCGATGAACGAAACGAGCGAGCGCGGCGATGAAGTAGCAGTCGAATCCGCCGCCGCTGGCGCCGAACCATTTGCGTGAAAACATTCTGGGTCACGTAGGCGGAGTAGGCGCCGACCATGATGATCTCGCCGTGCGCCATGTTGATGACGCCCATCAGGCCGAAGGTGATGGCGAGCCCGAGCGCCGCGACGAGCAGCACGGCGGCGAGGCTGAGGCCACGAAAGGCGGTCCCGAAGAATGTTCCCCAGCGCATGTAATTGCTCGATGTCGTAAACGGACTTTCGGACGGCAGCGGTGGTCTTTTCGCCGAATTGGGCCGGAGCGGCCTTCGCGCTTTTCTCCAGAATTCTCAAGCAACGGCAGTGAAGTGATGGAACGCATCACCCCCAGTTTCTCGACTGCAGCCAGCGCGAATCGTTTCGATCTTCGGAAGCAATTCCGGTGACAGCGATGGCTTCGTGAAGCGCTTTAATCACTTCTTTGTCCTTCTCGACCTTCAGCCGCGCTTCGAAGAAGGAGAGGTAATCGGGTTCTGGTCCTGGCCGAGCTTGGTAATGGCGTCCCGCCGCATTTTCGGATTGGGATTCCCCAGGGCGAATAAATCCAGTGTAGTTTTGATGGCCTTGCGCAGTTTGGAACTGGTATCGACGGCGCGTCAGCTCGCTGCCGGAAAAGAGCATTGGATTGCCGGCAGCATCCGTCAGCGGATGACGCATCGATGAACTCTGAAGCCTTTGGCGCTGGCCCTCGCCGTCACTGTGCGCCTCGAGAAGAAAAGGCGTCTTGGTGTCATTCGTTTCGAAGATATACAGGGAGCCGCCGCGCCAGGCGGTGAGCGTCTGCTCCACGAACGGATCGCTGGACGTCGCGAAGCCTCGAATGATCTCCGTTTGCCGCGCGAAATCTTCGCTAGAGGATTGCTTCGACCAGATTGCTGCGCACGGTGGGCGGCTGCGCCGGAGACGGAGACTCATGGCGCACAGCAATACCCAGATAAGAATTGCAAGAGTGCCTGCCGGGAACGTTCGGCGGCTGATGCATGAGACGGGCGAATTTTCGGCGCGTTCGGGAATTGGCGGGTCATCGAGTGAAACGTGAGTTTCTTTTGTTAGGGAGGCAGGGCCAGACCGGTCCCGCCTCCCATGAACAAACGCGGCAGGGAATCAGTTGGTCGCTCGCGGTTTCCTTGGGCAGGAACTTCTCGCTGAACGGTTCACCAGCGACCCCGGTGAAGCGTCTTGATGATCTTGAACTGGCCGGTGGCCAGCGTTTCACCGATGAACACATTGTTAATCAGGTGATGATTTTCCTGCATCGTGACTTCGCCGGCCGGGCCCTTGAATTTCTGGCCGATGAGCGCTTCGCGCACCTTATCCACTTCGAAGGATGCCGGCCTTTTCGACCGCTTGCTTCCAGAGATAAACGCCCATGCGGGAGAGGTTCATCGGGCTGCAGGTCACGCGGCCTTTGGTGTCGATGCCGCTGACTTTGTAATCCATGCCAGTCACCTTCGGTTCCTTGATCCAAGCGAGGAAATCCTTCACGAACTTGGTGTTCTCGGGTGATTTGATGCTCATGAAGTAGGTCCAGCAGCCGAGGTGACCGACGAGATCCTTGGCCGGCAGGCCGCGGAATTCGTCCTCGGAAATGGAGAACGAAACGACCGGGCAATTCTCCGACGTCAGGCCGGCGTTGGCGAATTCCTTGAAGAACGGAACGTTGGTGTCGCCGTTCAGCGTGCTGATGATGCACGCCTTGCCGCCCGCCGCGAACTTCTTCACCGCCGCCACGATCGTCTGGTAATCCGTGTGGCCGAACGGCGTGTAGATTTCCTCGATGTCCGAATCCGGAATGCCCTTGGACTTCAAATACTTCTTGAGGATCTTGTTCGTGGTGCGCGGATAAACGTAGTCCGAGCCGAGCAGGTAGAACTTCTTCTTCCCTTCCGCGAGCATGTAATCCACGGCGGGAATGGCCTGCTGGTTCACGGCTTCGGCGGTGTAGAAGATGTTCTTCGACAGCTCTTCGCCTTCGTATTGCACCGGGTAGAAGAGCAGGCCGTTGTCCTTCTCGAAAACCGGCAGCACCGATTTGCGGCTCACGGAAGTCCAGCAGCCGAACACGACGGCCACCTTGTCCACTTCGAGCAACTGCTTGGCTTTCTCGGCGAAGAGCGGCCAGTTGGAAGCCGGGTCAACGACCACGGTTCGATCATGTACTTCTTCCCGCCGATTTGACGCCGCCGGATTTGTTGATCTCGTCGAAGGTGAAGAGCAGAACGTCTTTGAGCGACGTTTCGCTGATGGCCATCGTGCCGCTCAGCGAGTGGAGCACGCCGACTTTGACGGTGTCCGCCGCGGGGGCGGTGAGCGTGACCAGCGCGACGCTGGCGACAGCAAGGAGTTGGGTGATGAAGCGTTTCATTTGAGTTTCTGTTTTGATTTCGTTTTCGAGTGGTGAGTTGAAGTGACGGTTAGAAAAGGTAGGACACGCCAGCGCCGACGATGAAGCGGCTTTCCTCACCATCGAATCCATTATTGTAGCTGGTGTGGTCGAAGCGCACTTCCGGCTGAATCTTTATGTTCGGCACGGGCTTGTAGTTAAGAGTCAGCGTCAGGCTTGAAAGATCGCCATCCGGGTCGCCGGACAAAATCGAACTGCCAGGCCGGCCACCGAGGGCGATCCCCTTAATGCCGAAGCCATCTTTGTCGTCCAGGTATTCTGCGCGCAGAGCCAGGCCGACCTTTGCCGTGAAGTCGTAGGTGAGCCACCCACCAATGGACCAGATATCCGCAGTCGGAGCAGGACTCGGGTCAAAGCTGAAGTAGTCGAATTCCAAGCCGAGGCCGAGCGCCTTGGTAGCCTGGTACCCGGCGAGAAGAGAACCGCCTGCCACGGTGAACCCACTGTTCTCGTGACTTTGGAAACCGATGAGGCTCAGCCAGAGATCTTTGACTGGCTTTAAGCCCAAGGCGGCCATGAAGCACTTGCTGTCGTTGTTGTCGATGGCACCGGCATACATTCCGTTCTGAACGCGGACTTTGAAGTCAACGACGTCGTTGAATGCATAAGCCGCCTGGATACCCGCTGAAGGTCCGTTGCCGGTGTAGAACCATTGGTAGCCTTGAGAAAAGTTGGCATTTGCCGCACCACCATCGCCCGATTCGTAATTCAAAAGGGAAATGAGCTGGCCCGCTTTGATGTCGAGCCCCGTGCCGACGGGCACGTTTAATTCCACGTAAGCCTCGCGCACGTTTTCCAAGCCTTGCACTTCTCCGCCGGTGTTAACTACGGCCGCGTCTTCACCCCAAATGAGCGAGGCGCGATAAGTCGCATCCCACTTATCCTTCTCGATGGGCTTACCGGAAACGGTCAGCTTGACCTTGTTCAGCGAGAAAGAGTTTTCGGAAGTATTCCAGAGATAGCCGTTCGCTTTACCATCACGGGGCGTGCTGGTGTCGTAGAAGTAAGAGGCAGTGACAAAGCCGCTGATTTGCATCTCGGCCAGGGATTTCACGAGTGGCTTCGCGCCGGTCGTGGAAATAAGGCCCTCCTTCTGGGCCATGCCCTCGATCATATCGAGACGTTTCTTGAGTTCGGCATTTTCCTTTTCCAATCGCTCCATCCGCACAGTGTTGCCGCTTTCCGCTTGGGCAAACGCACCGGAACCGGAAGTGAGTAGAGCTGTGCCGACGCACGCCCCAAGCGCCATGGAAGAGACGGGTGAAGATTTACGTTTCGGGGTTTTGAGCCTCATATAGTTTTGATTCGGGTTGTTTTTAATTCGGGTTGGTTGGTTTCCGTTCGTTACGTCGACTGCATTAACACTGTGCGTGCCAATTCCAGACGGTCCCCGACTCGCACGTGAGCCGGGCTTCTCATCGGGATGAATCAAACTCGTGCGGCGTCGAACGCATCGCTGAACTGGCTCGCCGCCGACACAAGACTTTTGCCAATTCTCGGCGAATTGGGCGGAAACGGGGGGCTAAGGCCGCTACCACAATTCCGGGATGCCGGACCAAGAAGATTCAACGTGGTCAAAGGTAAACAATTGCGGAGCCTTTATGATTCAACCGGAACTGATGATCGCGAAGCCGCTCAGGTGGACTTTTGCTTCCGCTGGAAAGAGGTTTGCGATTGGTGGATTGGATCAACTTGGAAGAGGAACAGAATCGAATTTCCCTTTTATATACTCGTCTGTGGGAGAACACTGAAACGACCCAAAACAACTACAACGCGCGTGGCCAATTCAAAACGAGTCTTCATACCCACTTCCCTGTTCGTTTTGCTGCTCTGCGCCCACTCCTTCGCCGCGCCCGTGGTCAAGAAGCTGATCGTGGAACCGCCGTCGATAGAACTGCGACATGCGGGCGATGAGCACGGTTTGCTCGTGACGGCCGTCCAGGTGGATGGCTCGCTTCAGGATGTCACGGCCCAGGCAAAGTTTAAGACCAAACAGCCAAAGCTCATCCGGGTGACCACCAGCGGCGTGTGCAGTCCCATCGCGGACGGCAAAGCAGAGGTGCTGGTCAGCTTTGGTGAGAAGACTCAATCCGTTCCGGTCACTGTCGTTGATTCTTCGTTTCAACCCACACCGTCCTTTCGCCAGGACGTGCTGCCCATCCTGACCAAGACCGGTTGCAACGCCGGCGCGTGTCACGGCAAGCTCGCTGGCCAGAACAGCTTCAAGCTTTCATTGCGCGGTTATGCGCCCGAGTGGGACATCGATTGGTTAAGCAAGGAGGTGCATAGCCGCCGCATCGATTATGCGTTCCCCGAGCAGAGCCTGATCATTTCCAAACCTTTGGGGCAGGTGCCGCATGAAGGAGGTGTGCGGTTCGGGGAAGGCTCACGGTATCATCGCGCGCTGACTGACTGGATCCTCGCTCGCACTCCCGGACCCGACACCAACGAAACGGATGCCGCGCGTATCGAGGTGTTCCCCGGTCATCGGACGATGAAACCGGGCGAACGCCAGCAGTTGCTCGTGCGCGCCCATTACAACGATGGCCGCGTCCGCGACGTCACCTGGCTGGCTCAATTCTTTTCCAATGACGAAACCACTCTCAGCGTGACGCCGGGCGGGGTGGTCAAGGGATTGCGCAATGGAGAAGCCCCCGTGCGCGTCCACTTCCAGGGACAGGTGGAAGTGATCCTCTTCACCATTCCCTACACCAACCGAACCTCCCCTGCCCTCTTCGCCCAAAAAAACAACGCGATCGATGGCCCCGTGATGGCGAAATTGCAGGCGTTGCAAATTCCCCCGTCCGGCCTGTGTGATGACGCGACCTTTCTGCGGCGGGCGTTCCTCGACACGATCGGCGCCTTGCCGACGGTGGAGGAGACGCGATCGTTCACCGCTGATACGCGCCCCGACAAACGCGCGAAACTGGTGGATGCGTTGTTGCAACGTCCCGAGTACGCCGACTTTTGGACCCTGCAATTCGCTGACCTGTTGCAGAACCGGAAGGAGCGTGACCATGACGTGCGCGGCGCCAAAGGAGTTCGAGCGTTTCACTCATGGTTGCGCACCCAGATCGCAGCGAACCGTCCATGGAATGAACTCGCGCGTGATGTGCTGACCGCTTCGGGGGATAGCGTCACGCGGCCGCAGGTCGGGTATTACGTGACCCTCGTGGGCGAAAAGAAGGCGGAGGAATCGGAAATCACTGACGGTGTGGCGCAGGCATTCCTCGGGAGCCGGATTGGTTGCGCCAAGTGCCACAACCATCCGCTCGAGAAATTTACCCAGGACGATTACTACCACTTCGCCGCCTTCTTCTCGCGAGTTTCCATGAAGCGCGTCGATCCCACGACGGGCGCCACTTCCCTCGTGGCGGAAAGCAAAGAGGAAGCGGAGCAGAAGAAAAAAATCTTCGAACTGGAGAAGGCGCTCGGCGAAGTGGAAGCCGCTGCGAAGAACGCGAATCCTGACGAGCAGGAGAAACACGGCAAGAAACTCGCCGAGCAGCAAAAGAAACTGGAGGACGCAACGAAACAGCTTTCCAAACTGCGCTTCGAGAAAAAGCCCGGGGCCTTGCAGCCGCGCACGAAACAGATGATGGCGCCGCAACCGTTGGATCGTTCTCCCGTCCATTCCAGGCCCGGCGACGATCCGCGGATTGAATTGGCCCGATGGATCACCGATCCGAGCAATCAGGGTTTCAGCGGCGCCATGGTGAATCGGTTGTGGAAACATTTCATGGGCGTCGGCCTCGTGGAACCGGTTGACGACCTGCGCGCCAGCAATCCACCGACGAATCCGGAATTATGGAAGGTCCTCGAGCGGGAATTCGTCACGCATCAATACGACCTGAAGCACGTCATGCGTCTGATTCTGAATTCCCGCACTTACCAACTCAGCTCAGACACCCTGCCGGGCAATCAAACTGATCGGAAGTTCTTCTCCCACTTCAACGCCCGCCGCCTCCCGGCCGAGGTGATGCTGGATGCCGTCAGCACCGCGACAGGCGTGGCCGATGAATTCAAGGGCTACCCCGTGGGCACGCGCGCGGTGCAATTGCCCGAGCCGGGGGTGAGTTCCTACTTTCTCTCGTTGTTCGGCCGCTCCGATCGCGTCACCGCGTGCGCGTGCGAACGCATGGGTGAAGTCACATTGCCTCAGCTTCTGCACCTGCAAAACGGCGACGAAGTGCCCCGGAAAATTCGCGCTGACGACGGGCGATTGGCGAAACTGTTGCAGGAGAAAGATGACAAGCTGATGGAGGAACTTTTTCTGACGACTCTGACGCGTTCTCCCCGCCCCGATGAACTGGCGGCGGTCCGGGCCGCGCTGGCCGATGGCAGCCCTCGCGAGGATGTGTATCGCGACTTGTTCTGGGCGCTGCTGAACTCGAAGGACTTTGCCTTCAACCACTGAAACACGCGTAATGGCGCGGCCGCAGACGCCGCTGATCTTTTCTCCAACGCGCCCCCGGCATCCTGCCGGGTTTCGAGTTTTGAGTGATGGGGAACCCGGCAGGATGCCGGGGGCACGTTTCAATACACCAGCACCAGCACCGCCGCCTGCTCCGCTGACTTCACCACGTCCTCAAACTTCCGCTCCTTCGTGTTCGCGTCCTTCAGCTTCGCTCGCAACTTCCGGCACCGATTCCAGGAAGCTGAGCAGGAAACTGCTCTTCACCGCGTAATTCACGTTCTCCGGCAACGCCCCGGTCGCGGCCAGCGCCGCCCGCGCGCTCAACTTCGCCGACACCACGCCCACCACGTTCCCGCGCTCATCCACCAGCGCGCCGCCCGAATTGCCCGGCTGCACCGGCACGCTGATTTGAAAATACTGCACGCCGGACAGCGCGGCGATTTCGCCCCGTCTCGGGCGTCACCTTCATCGACCGCGTCGCTGACGAGAAAAAGTTTTCCGGCGCCAGCTCGCTGCGGCGTTGCTTCCTCAAGCTTGTACCCCGCGCTGCTTTGGCTCATGGGTGGGGGTTGCGACTCTGTCGAACCCACTTTTGAGCGCAGCGATGCGAGCCACACGAGTTTCACGATGAAGAAGAGATCAGGATCCAACGGAATCTCACTGAATCAGCCGGGGCGAACGCCGTCCAATTCGCGTCGCCAACAGCACAGGGTCGGCACTAACTTTTTGAGAAAGCCATGATCGACATTTCACTGAGTGGTAAGAAAAACGGTTTCTGCAATGGTTGGTCGCGGCGTGACTTCATCCGCGTGGGTGCGTTGGCGCCGTTTGGTTTGTCACTGGGGAGTCTCCTGGCCGCTGAGAAGTCTGCGGCGAAGCAGGCACGCGCCAAATCAGTGCTTCTTGTCTTTCTCGGCGGCGGTATCTCGCATCACGACACCTTCGATCTGAAGCCGGACGCATTGGAAGAAGTTCGCGGGAAATACAAAGGCATTCCCAGCAACGTCACCGGACTCCACGTCGGCGAGTTGCTGCCCAAGATGGCGAAGACGATGGATAAAATGTGCCTCGTGCGCTCCCAGCAACACGGGAATGATCATCACGAGACGGCGACCAATTGGGTGTTGTCGGGGAAGTTCGGATCGCCCTTTGGTGATCATCCCTCAATGGGCGCGGTGGTCGCGCAACAAACAGGCTTCAGTGGCATCGTGCCGCCCTACGTGGCCGTGCCGAAGAATCCTTCGTTCACCTGGGAGTTGGGCAAGAGTGCGTGGCTGGGCGGGCGTTTCGAATCCTTTAAGGCCGGCGATCCCAACGCGAAGGATTTCAAGGTTCGCGACCTGTCGCTTCCGAAAGGGGTTACGCCGCAAAACCTTGAGCGGCGGGCAACGCTCTTGAAGGCGGTTGATTCGCTCTCGGCCCACGTGCAGGGAAACGATCAGATCGCGACCTACGATGAGTTTCACCAAAAAGCCGCGCAAATGGTCCTCTCGCCCAAGGCACAGTCCGCGTTCGACGTGGATCAGGAATCGGAAAAGATGCGGGACCGTTACGGACGAAATGAATTTGGCCAAAGCTGCCTGCTGGCCCGGCGCTTGGTGGAAAACGGGGTGCGATTCGTGACGGTTAATTATGGTGGATGGGATCATCACGCCAAAATCTTCGAGGGTTTGGATAAGAAACTGCCACAATTCGACCAGGGCTTCTCCGCGCTGATTGACGACATGAGCGACCGCGGCCTGCTCAAAGACACCTTGGTCGTGTGCATGGGCGAGTTTGGGCGCACGCCGAAGATCAACAAGGATGCAGGCCGCGACCATTGGGGTCATGCAGGCGTCATGATGTTTGCGGGTTCAGGCGTTCGAGGGGGAAAAATCATTGGCGCGACCGATAAGACCGGCAGCCAGGTTACGGACCGGCCGGTGAGTCCAGCAGACGTCTGCTACACGATCTACGACTCGTTGGGCATTGATCCGTTCAAGGAACTCCGCACGCCGGAGGGTCGGCCCGTAACGATTCTCGACTCCGGCAGCACCATTCATGAACTGTTCTCGTAGGCTGTTCTGCTCGGTCGCACTGGCCGCCGCATTGATCCCTTTGCGCGCCGCTGAAGACAAGAAAGCCGCTAAAGAACCGCCCAGAATCATCAGCATCTTCCCCTTCGGCGTCGTGGCTGGCGTGACGAACCAGGTCCGGATCGTAGGCGCCGGCCTGACGAACGCCACGGAAGCGACTGTGCCCGGCAGTGAACCAAATGTTCAGGCAAACATCAAATCTCGCGGCAGAGCCGTGGTTCCGGACAAAGGTGACGCCAAGAAACTGGGCGACACACAGGTCGAAGTGGAGTTGTTCATCCCATCAAACTTTTCGACCGCGGAACTGGCGATCGTCGTCCGCACGCCGGAGGGCGACACGGCGAAGCAGCTGGTGCGCGTGCTCCAGCGGGAAGCATTGCTCGAAGAGAAGGAGCCGAATCCAGGTTTTCGGAAGGCCAACGAGATCAAGATGCCGCGAACGATTCGAGGTTCCGTCGACCCCGCCAGCGACGTGGATGTGTTCCAATTCAACGCCAAGGCGGGCCGCAAAGTCCGCTTGGAGACGTTCAGCACTCGCTATGGTTCATCGCTGGATTCGATTCTTACCGTCCACGATTCCCGGGGCCATGTTCTCGCGAACAGTGACGATACAAAAGAAGGCCGGGACGCTCTGATTCATTTTACGCCTCCCGCGGATGGCGTTTACTTCGTCAGCCTGATCGACGCCCACGATCGGGGCGGCGCAACCTACGGTTATATCCTTACGGTGGGTTGGGACGAGTGAAGGATTGAATCAAGCCAACTGAAGCACCCGCACCGCTCGCGACTCCAGCTGACATTGCCCCTTGATCATTTCGCCGCTGATCAAATCCCGCCGGATCCGGGGTCCAATATCGACGAATTGGATCGTGGGGTTGTGATTGAGGAGGAAAAGGAATTCACCCTGATCGTTGAAGCGGGTGGTCACTTCCACACCTGCCGGAGCGCGCATGGGGGGCCGCACGCCAGAGTCACTGCAAATCTCCGCGAGCAACGAGCGCAGGAACGCGGGTTCTGGTTGCGTGCCCACATAGTACGCCAGGCCGCGTCCCAGTGCGTTGCGCGTGATGGCCGCTTGATGCGCATAAAAATCGTCCGTGAACGCGGCCACTGCTTCCGCACCCTCGAGTTGGATGATATCTGCCCACGCGGTACAACGGGCGCCGCGCAGAGCCGTTTTCATGTGCCTTATTTCGGCACCAAAGACGTCGAACGCCTCAACATGGATGCCAAGCAACTTGCGGAAGGCCGCTGGATATCCACCTGGCAGAATCCTTAGGCTGGCATCGACGATACCGCTCAGAAAAGTCGTGATGAGGGTGCCGCCATTATCCACGAACCCATACAAATTTTCGGCTACACCGGCGCGCACAACATGCAGGGCGGGCGCGACGACCAGCTTGTATTTCGTGAGGTCTGCCTCCGCTGGAATGATGTCGATGGGAACGTCGGGCTCGAACAATGCGCGATAGTAACTCCGGAGCAATTCGGCGTAATTAATCCGAGCGGGAGAAGAGTTAGATTCCACGGCCCACATGCTTTCCCAATCCAGCACCAAAGCGACTTCCGAGCGGGCCGTGGCGCCCATCACCGCCGCCAGTTTCTTCAATGTGCCACCCAGCTGTTCGACCTCACGGAATGCCCTCGTCTCAGTAAGCCCGTGCGGAAGCATCGCAGGTTCGAACTTGTCAGAGCCCGCGTTGGGAGCGCGCCATTGAGAAAACAAGATCCCGTCAGCCCCATGGGCGATGGCCTGCGCGCTCCACAGGCCGACTTGCCCCGGGCGCAACACCGGATTTTGTACGCGCGGGCACGGGGGTGACGTAACAAACTTGAGCAGCCACGCTCGGCCTTCGCCCACCCCGCGTTGAACGTCGCATCCAAACGCCAAGTCGGCCGACTCGGCGCCCAATGGATCCAAAGCGAAATTCCAAGCGATAAAATCAACGTGTTTCGACCATTGAAAGGCATTCAAGCACGGGGAAATGCCGGTCTCACCGTTGAAAAGCGTCGTGACCGGCAGCTCGGGTGCCGCCTCACGCAGAACGCTTTTCGCGCTCAGAAAATATTCGAGGAGCGCGTCACTTTGAAAACGGAGATAATCCAGTTGATGAGCAGGGGTGGCGAATTGCGAAAGGTCGGACGGAAACGCGACCTCTTCCCAATGTTGATATGGGCCGCCAGCCGCGCCGGTCCCCCAGTGTTCGTTTAGAACGTCGAGTGTTCGATACCTCGATTGAAGCCAGATCCGAAACTTAACCGTGCACAATTCGCAGCGACAAGAGGGGCCGCCAACGCTCAAGGGAAGCGTCACCTGCCAGAAGGCCAGTGTAGGATGAGCGCCGAGATGCTGCGATAGCCGACGGACCAGTCGGTCCCCATGCTCCCGAAAAACTGGATTATTGAGGCAAGAACCGAAGGGGCTGCTGGAGCCGTCTTGTCTCTCATGATAAAGCCGCGTCAGCCATGGCGGCGGTTGGCAGGCGGGGGTAACGATTCCGGCCAGAATCCCATGCGTGTGCAGCAGATTCATCACGCGGTCCAACCACTCGAAATCAAACGTGTCAGGGGTGGGTTGGAGTTTGTTCCAGGTCAGTGCGCCGAGAGTGACGAGGTTTACTCCGGCGCGCCGCATCAAAGCCATGTCTTCGTTCCAAAGAGGTTCCGGCCACGCTTCAGGGTGGTATTCGCCACCGTAGAGTACTTGCGCAATCTTCGGAGTCATCATGGCTGACGTGTTGATGCGAGCATCACGTTCCAGGAAAAATTGCGCAAAGAAAAAAGGCGCTCGTTGTAGAGCGCCTTGATCGAATTCGTTGAGCCGGCCGGTTACTTTGCCGATGCGGGTCGTTCCTCAAAAATTAAATCCACCGGTTCACCCGGGATAAGGTCCAGACTCTTGGGGAGGCTAACAAGGAACCCCAAACCAAACTCCACTTGAGTCGCCCCAGGCGAGGCATGCGTGGCATCGAGCGGTTGCACCTGGGGCGCGACGTTGAGAACTGTGCCGTAGTCTGTCTTCCGAGTTATACCGACACGCCGTACTCTCACGCGATCGCCAATCTGCACCTTGGACTCAAACGGGGGTCGCATATATCCAACAATGTGCTCCGCGCTGTCCGAAACAATAATCACGATGGGTACCCCTGCCATTACGACCTCCCCCACTTGGTTGCTAATGGCTACAACAATTCCGTCCATGGGAGCCCGGAGCACCACAGGATCCCCCATCAAGTTCAGAACCGTGGAATGAGCCGCGATGGCGTCCTCGATTGATTTTTCGTAATCCGTGGAGACGTTTGAAACTCGGTAGCTTTCAACCAGCTTTTCCATCGTCTCAACGAGTTTTGCTTTTTCCTGCACGGCGGCCGCTAATGCATCCCGGGTCGCTTTGGCCGTGTCATACTCCAACGGAGAAATAAGGACGGGCTCGGACTTAATTTCCAGTTCCGCGCGCGCGAAGTTGGTTTCAGCAAGCCGGAGATTAATCCGTTCCGTAGCCAGTTCGGACTGGTGATTGAGCAAATCCATTAACAACCCCGCATAATCCTGGTTGGATCGCTGCTGGGCTACGACCATCTGCGCCTTTTGCACCTTTAAATCAGCCTGAGCGGCGGCGATTTCGGCTGCAGTGGTTTCGGGACTGGTTGCGATGAGGGTTCCGATTACCTGCCCTTTGGTTACTCTTTGGTATTGCTGAACTTTTAGCTCAACCAACTTGCCGGGCAGGGAGGTTACAATCCGGCTCTGCACAACTTCCACACGAGCTACCACGTTTGACGGCAGAACATAGTTCTTCCACAGCATCACCACGCAGCAAAGGATTCCGAGAAATGTTATTACCGGGAGTGCTTGAATGCGAAACTCACGCCAGCGTTGAGCTGGCGGTGTCGGGATGGGTGGGAGTGGATCCATGTTAAACTTCTGATTCGTCTTCAGCCTGCATGCTCGTTACACGGGAGACGCCGGTCGTCCCGCGCAATTCACTGAGCATTTCCTCCACACGATTGGGGTCGCGGAGGAGTAACCGGTAGGAAAGATCCGTGCCTTCATAGCCTTCATGGGAGCGTTGGCTGGCGCAAAGGGTGCGCCGACTATGCCGATTCAAAGCGCGCGTTAAATCCCCCAAATCTACGAGCGGTCTCGCCCAATGAAGATTTACGATCACGTCGTAGCGATGCCGACTGCCAAAAGACGTGGTCCAGAGATACAACATCCCAATGGCCGTTAGGGCGCAACCAATCACCGCCGTCGTGAATTTTTGCGAGCCACAAGCCAGCCCAATCACCAGCACCGTCAATACGTAGGTGGTGTCCAACGTATCGCGGAGAATGTTACGGAAGCGGACGATCGCAAAAACCGCCATCATTCCAAACGCGGTGATCAAGTTATTGGATAGCACGCCCATGACGATGGCTACGATGGTGGGCATGATGACCAACGCATTCACGAAAGAGCGGGAGTAGGAAAGGCCAGAGTGCGTCAGCATGTAGACCCAGGCGACAATGTGCCCCATGGCGAACGCCAGCAACAGGCCAAGCGCCATGGCCGGAAAATTGGTAGGCGCGGCGCCGTAATCGCCGTTACTTAAAGCCGTGAACAATGAATCCAACATAAAGTTTCACCAATGCAGCAATGGGCCCAAGCCTCTGCTCGGTGAGATTGGCGCATATTCTTCACAAATTTGCTTCCGGGTTGTCAAGCACCCGCCCCCGGGAATGTCCATCGAGCTCACCGCAGCCTTCCCATAACGTTTGGCCAGGCCGAAAATCCCCCAAACCTTCACGGAGTCGTCGATTGCAACCGGATTAGAGCTTGGGTCGCCGGCGCAAAATCGGGCCGAAGGCGCAACGCTTCCTGGAACGCCGTGACTGCCTCATTTGTTTTCCCAAGGCTCAAATAAGCCGACCCGGCATTGAATCGCGCCTCCGGATAGTTTGCATCCAGGCGAGCAGCTTCATTGAAGTGAACCAAGGCTTTGGATGGATTGCCCTGTTCAGCGTATGCTCGCCCCAGGTTGTTGTGTGCTGAGGCATTCTCAGGCGAGAGACTCAAGGTCAGGTTGAATTGCTCGATCGCTTCGCCAAATCTTTTCTGTCGAGTGAGGATGTTGCCCAGATTGTTGTGCGCCTCGATGTAATCAGGGAAGAGTTTCAATGCTTCACGATAATGATGTTCGGCTTCCCGAAGTTTGCCGATGCGCGCGTAAGCCACGCCGAGATTGAATGAGATTTCTTCGTCGTCGGGCTTCAACTCAAATGCGCGATGATAACATAGCAGTGCCTGCCCGGCTCGCCCCTCCTCCAAAAGGCGCGTTCCAATATTCAGCAGCTCACCCGACTCAGATTGATTCGTGAGCCAGGTGAAAAAAAATCGGGCGTCTTCCAGATTCGTGTTCGCCATCGACCTCGGTGCGTTGGTGTTTGCCACCGAAGCCACGGTATTAGTCGTGTGCCCGTTCGCTCGCCGCGCCTCCGGCCTCATGGTTATCCAGAAGGTCACGGCGGCCAGCGCGAACAGAGCGATGGAGAGTGCCGCCAGAGGGATGCGGCGAGAGAACTTCTGAGTTTCTTTGCGGGACTTGGGCACGGCACAAACCTTGCCGAGTTACACCAACCCTTTCAATCATTCCTGCCGATCCACTATCCCGTCGTTGCGCTGCGGCGGACGAAATGCAAATGAACCGGCGAACCAGCGTGTGGACGTTGGCCATCGGGATTGGCCTTGCCCACAGGTTTTCCCCGCACCTTAATTAGCTCAATCGTTTAAGCGCGGATTATTGAAATGAGCATAGCCACCCGAACAGGCGACAACGGCACCACCGGCCTGATGTATAATCGGCGCGTCGCCAAAACCCATCCGCGCATCGAAGCCAACGGGGCCATCGATGAACTCAACGCCGCCCTGGGGATGGCACGGGCTAATTCCAGCGACGCCCGGCTGAGGGATGAATTATTCGCGACGCAAAAGCAGCTCGTGGAAATTATGGGCGAACTGGCCACTTCGCCCCCGGACCTCGAACGGTATGCGCGTGATGGCTTCACTCTCGTTACGAAGACCATGACCTCGCGACTGGACGAGTTGGTGAAGAACCTGGAGGCGCAACAAATCTCGTTCAAAGGATGGGCCACTCCCGGCGCCACTCCCCTGGCTGCCCTGCTCGATTTAGCTCGCACCGCCTGCCGCCGCGCCGAGCGCCGGGTGTGCAGCATTCGGGAGGGTGGCGAAGCGGTTAACGATGAAATCATCGTTTATTTGAATCGCCTTTCCGACGTCTTGTGGCTCATGGCGCGCTGGGTCGAAACGAAGGCTGGCGTAGATGGCCAGTAGCTGAGTGTCTGTAATCTGGTGCCGTGAAACACGCCGGCGCGAGTGAGCGATCCCGCCCTTTCCGCCCGTTCACTTCAATGTTCCTTGTGAACACACATTCCGTCCGTTAACTACTGTGCTTTAACCCGGAGAAA
This sequence comes from uncultured Verrucomicrobiae bacterium, assembly GCA_963760275.1. Taxonomy (GTDB): domain Bacteria; phylum Verrucomicrobiota; class Verrucomicrobiia; order Limisphaerales; family SIBH01; genus JANNGC01. Next base: position 968,333 of record CAVXCM010000013.1, on the reverse strand, counting down.
ACGAATGAGCATTGAGTCACAAGTGGGCGATCAGGACTTGCAGGCCGTGGAACATCTCAAGGAAGCCGCCGCACGCATCAAATCTGAATTGGGCAAAGTGATCGTGGGGCAGGAGGAAGTCGTCGAGCAGGCTTTAATTTCCATCTTCACCCGCAGCCACGCGCTGCTCGTTGGAGTGCCCGGGCTCGCCAAGACCCTCCTCGTCTCCACCCTGGCCCAGACGCTGCACATGTCGTTCAAGCGCATCCAGTTCACACCGGACCTCATGCCCAGCGACATCACGGGAACCGAAGTTATTTTCCAGGACCCGCAGACCAATGCGCGCGAGTTCCGTTTCCTGAAGGGGCCCATCTTCGCCAACATGATTCTCGCGGACGAAATCAACCGCACGCCGCCCAAGACCCAGGCTGCGATGCTGGAGGCGATGCAGGAACGCAAAGTCACCGTGGGCGGAAACGACTTCGCGCTCCCCGACCCGTTCTTCGTCCTGGCTACTCAAAACCCCATCGAACAGGAAGGCACCTACCCGCTGCCCGAAGCGCAACTCGATCGCTTCATGTTCATGATTCTTGTGGATTATCCAACCGCGACGGAGGAATTGCAGATCATGAAGATGGCCACCGGCGCGCCCATGGAAAAGCCGAGCGCCGTCTTAGGCATCGACGAAATCCTGCGTCTGCAACAAATCGTTCGCCGCATGCCCGTGGCAGAACATGTTTACGCCTATGCCCAGCGCCTGGTGCGATCCACGCGGCCAAAGACTGACGAGGCGTTGGACTTCTGCAAGAAATGGCTTTCATGGGGCGCCGGGCCGCGCGCCGGGTTGAACCTGATCCTCGCCGCAAAAGCCCGTGCCATCCTGCGCGGCCAGACCTACGTGAGTTGCGACGACGTGGCGTCCGTGGCCCTCCCTATTTTCCGTCACCGCATCGTGGCCAATTTCGCCGCCCAGAGTGAAGGCGTCACCAGCGACGACATTACCCGGCGCATCCTCGAAACCATTCCCAAGGACGAGAAGTTGGCGGCGTAAACGTCCCGTCAGAAATCGTTGCCCATGGACCAGGCTCACCTCGATCAACTACTTGACCCGCAGACCATTTCCCGCGCGGAAGCGTTGGGATTGCAGGCGCGCTACGTGGTTGAGGGTTACATGGCGGGCGAGCACAAGTCGCCGTATCGCGGTTTTGCCATAGAGTTCGCCCAGCATCGCGAATACACACACGGTGACGACACGCGGCATCTCGATTGGAAAGTCCTCGGCCGGACCGATCGTTACTACATCAAGCAATACGAGCAGGAGACGAATTACGTCGCGAACATCCTGCTCGATGGCAGTGAGTCGATGAAATACGGCTCGGGCAAAATCACCAAGTTCGAGTACGGCAAACAAATCGCCGCCTGCCTCGCCTTCCTCATCCTGCACCAGCGCGATGCCGCGGCCCTCGGAATCTTTGATCAGACCGTGCGCGACTATTCACCGCGCAGCGACAATCGCTCGACCATTCACCGGCTCATGGCGCGCCTCGCCGCCTTTCAACCCGCGCAGCAGACGAACATCTCCACCGTGCTGCACGACATGGCGAACCAGCTTCGGCGCAAGGGCATCGTCATCGTCATTAGCGATTTCTTCGATGACGAGGCGAAGGTGCTCGAAGGCATCCAGCATTTGCGCTTTGGCGGCAACGAGGTGATTTGCTTTCACGTCATGGACCCGTTCGAACTGGAGTTTCCCTTTACCGGCCTTGTTGAATTTGAAGGTTTCGAGAACATTCCGAAAATCCTGACGCGCCCGGCTGAGTTGCGAAAAAGTTATCTGCGCGAAGTGCAGGCCTTCCGCGATCGCCTCCGTGAGGGCTGCGAGAAAAACCAATCGCACTATCTGCTCGTGAACACCGCGGAACCCTTGCACGAAGTCTTGAGCGGTTATCTGGCGTTCCGCTTGCGCACGACCACGCGCTGATCGAATGGGCTTCCTCAATCCACTTCTCCTTTTCGGCCTGGCGGCGGTTTCCGTTCCGATCATCATTCATCTGCTCAACCGACGGAAATTTCAGAAGGTCGTGTGGGCGGCGATGCGATTCATTCAAACCAGCGTGGAGCGCAATCAGCGACGGATGCGCGTTGAGGACATGATTCTGCTGGCCCTGCGTTGCCTCCTGCTTGCCTTGCTCGCGTTCGCCCTGGCGCGACCGGCGTTTCAGAATTCGAGCAGCGACTTTTTCGGGCAGTCGAAAGTCACCGGCGCGATCATCGTGGATAATTCTGCCAGCATGGGAATGAGTGACGGGTCGATGACGCGTTTCGAAAAGGCCAAGAAGGCGGCTGAGGAGGCGCTGGAGGCCATGCCCAACGGCTCGTCCGCGGCTGTGTTCCTCGCCTCAGACATCGCCTTCGGCGCAATCCCTGAGCCGACTTTTGATTTTAATCTCGCTCGCAAAGCCATCCGCGAAGCTCCACTCACAGACCGCGCCACCGACCTGCTGCCCGCCGTTCAGCGCGCGCTCGACACGCTCAAGCAGCGCATCGGCATCCGTAAAGAAATTTATCTGGTCACCGACGGACAGCTGGTGGGTTGGAAGCAATTGACCGAAATCCAGAAGCTCCTCGAAAGTTCGCAGCGCGACGTTGCGAGTCACATCGTGTTGGTCAACGAACATGAGGAACGCAACCTCGCCGTGACAGATTTGCGGAACGCCAGCGGTCTCACGCCGGTAAACCAGCCTGTGCGTTTCGAAGCGAGAGTTAGCAATCTCGGCCGCGAACCAGTGAGCAATGTGCGGGTGAGCCTCAGCACCGATAACGAGCCGCCGAGCGATGAGTTTACCATCGACGCGCTTCCGCCGGGTGGTAGCAAGAGCGTCTCGCTTTTCGCGAAGCTCCGTACCGAAGGCTTTCACTCCATCGTCGTGCGCCTTGCCGAAGATCGCTTGCCGGCAGACGACAAACGAACCCTCGCCGTTCGGGCCATCAAAGAAGTGCGGGTCCTGCTCATCGATGGCGATCCCGGCGCCGAGGCGCGCGACAGCGAAACGTTCTTCCTTCGTCACGCGCTGATTCCCGTGCCTTCCAGCGAGCAGGCTAATTATTTCATCAAGATTTCCCGCCTGATCGCCTCCGAGTTTTCGACGGCGCGCCTGGATGATTTCGACGCGGTCGTCCTCGCCAACGTCGCTGACTTCGCTGATTCGGTCGCCAAGAACCTCGAGCAATACGTCCGGCGCGGCGGCGGCTTGATGATCTTTTCCGGCAACCGGATCAATCCGGTTTTCTATAACGAGCAACTGGCGGGAAAGTACCGTCTCCTGCCGGCCACATTCGGCCCCGCGCGGGGCAATGCAGACCAGGACGTCAGTTTCTTCACCCTGCAGGATCGCAGTTTGGAGCACGGCATCGTCTCGCTCTGGAATGATCCCAACGCGGGGACGTTGTCGTCCGTCCGTTTTTATCGTGCCCATGACCTCCTGCCGGTCAGAATCAATAGCACCACCAACGCCTCCCCGGCGACCGAGACGGAAGGGGGCGCTCCGCAGATCGTGGCGAAGTTCACGCATGGCACCCCGGGCATTATCGAACACACCCACGGCCTCGGGCGCGTCGTCATGTTCGCCAGCACGGCAGACACCGCCTGGAACGATCTTCCCGTCCGACCGTCTTTCGTGCCAATTATCCACCGCACGCTCGGCGCCCTGGTGCAGCGACAGGATGAAGGGTTGAACGTGCGCGTCGGCGAGAAGTTTGTGCGCCGGCTTGCCTCCGAACTGCTCGACAAGGAAGCGCGCATTTTCAAACCACGGGCCACCGATGCGCTGCTCGAACAACGCCGCATTGAACTGGTCAACGGATGGCCAATGCTCCAATACGAAGGCACTGACCTGTCCGGCATCTACGAAGTCGGCATCGGCGATACACGCAGTGTGCTTCGCTTCGCCGCCCAGCCGGATGGCTCTGAATCCTCCCTCGACGAACTTTCCACCGAGCAAAAGAAACTGCTCAGCACCGCCGCTCATGTCGTTGAGTGGGCTCCGGGCATGTCCTTGAAAAGCCAGGTTCAGTACGCCCGCAGTGGCGCGGAGTTCTGGCTGCCCATTGTCATCCTCGCCATGCTTGTGGCGGCTACCGAAACATTTCTGGGCCAGTGGTTCAGCCGACCAAAATGACCGAACTCCTCCTCAAACTTCTCGGCACACCGATGGACGATGCCCTCGCCATCAGTAAGACCTCCCTTGCTTTCCGCGGCGGGGTTCCCCTGCCCTGGATCATCTTTGGTGCGCTGGTCCTCGGCATCCTCACCTGGTGGAGCTATGCATGGACACCCCAGACGATTTCACGCCCGCGCAAATATCTCCTGACTTCTCTACGGCTCGTGTTCTTTCTCCTCGTACTTGGCCTGTTGCTGCGCCCAATCCTGGCCCTCACCGTCGAGGGAAGCATCCGCCGGTCACTCGTCATGCTCATCGACGAATCTTCCAGCATGAACATCAAGGACCCGCGCGTGGATGCAGCGGATCAGAAACGCGCAGCGCTGGCGCGAAACATCCTCGAACCGGACAAAGGATTAGGCCAACCTCTTAATGCCGTTCGCGCCAGGGAGGTCGAGCAAATGGCCCGCGTGGAGGTGGTCCGCAGCGCAATGAAGAATCCCCGCCTTAACTTGCTGCCGAGGCTGGAGAAAAACTTTGACCTCGATCCCTTTACCTTCGGCCAGGGCGTCGCACAGTTGTCCCGTCCAGAAACGAAGACCAACGAGTCGCGCAAGATCGATGACTACACCTGGGTGGACAAGCTCGCGCCTGCCAGCCCGCTGACACCCATCGGCGATTCATTGCGAGAGGTCATCAATCGCAAGCGGGGCCAGCCGCTCGCCGGTATCGTGCTCGTAACGGACGGCGCCAACAACAGTGGCTCCCAACCACGCGATGCCGCCGCCCAATTGCGGTCCGAAGGCGTGCCGCTTTATATCTATGGCGTGGGCATCACCTCGCCGCGGGACATCATTGTAGCCAACCTCTTCGCGCCCGACGTGACGTTCGTGAAAGATGAGGTCTCGGTGACCGTACGCGTCCGCTCGCAGGGGCTGAGCGGGCAAAGCGCGAAAGTGAAACTCCAATTGGACAGCACCACGGTGGCTGAGAAAGAAATCCTCTTCGGCGCCGATGGCGAACAAGTCGTCGCGCTGAATTTTACGCCACAGAACCAGGGTCAGTTCGAGCTCACCGCATCCATCGATCCGCGCGAGGATGAAACGGTGAAGGAGAACAATTCTGCCACCCATTCAATCCGGGTTGTGGACAGCAAGATCCGCATCCTGCTCGCGGACCAGTCACCCCGCTGGGAGTTCCGCTACCTTCAAGCCATGCTCCTGCGCGACCGCCGCGTGGACCTCAAATGTTTCCTTGTCGAATCGGATCCGGCGATCGCGCGCGGCACCAACACTCCGTACATGGACCATTTCCCCGCCCGGCAGGAGGAGATCGCGAAGTATGACCTCGTGATCTTTGGCGACATCGATCCGCGCAAGCTTCACCCCTGGCCAGTTGGAGACGGTCAGCTATTTCGTGTCCGAGTTGGGTGGTTCGTTTGTGCTTCTCGCCGGCAAAAAGTTTGCGCCCCACGCCTACCGACGCACCGTCCTCGACAAGATGTTGCCGGTGGAGTTCGACGGCGTGACCGTCACGGCAACCGATCCGGTGGCGGACAAGCCCATCCGCCTGGAACTCACCGCGGCGGGCCGCGCCAACCTGATGATGCGACTCTCCGACCGCGACGAAGAGAGCGTGGCGATCTGGAAACAATTGCCGCCCGGTCTATTGGGTCGCAAAAGTTTCCCGTCCCAAGCCCGCCGCCGAAGTGCTGCTGGTCGATCCCGATCCCGGCAAGGAATCGCGTTTCGGAAAGATGCCGGTCGTCGCGATGCAACAATATGGCCAGGGACAGGTGATGTATGTCGGCACCGACAACACCTGGCGCTGGCGCAAGAACGTCGGCGATTTGTATTACACCACGCTGTGGGGTCAGGTCGCGCAACGGATGGCGATGCTGCATGTGCTGGGCGGCTCCAAGCGCACGCGCCTTTCAACCGACAAGAAAAGTTACGTGACGGGCGAGCGCGTGCTGGTTTTTGCGCGCCTGCAAACATCCGGGGCGGAACCGTTGCAGGAAGCCTCGGTCAAGGGTGTGTTCGGCGTGCGCAGCGGCGGCAAACAAACGGAAGTCATCCTGCGTTCTGCGCCCGATCACCCCGGGCTCTATCGTGGCGAATTCATCGCTCCACTGGCCGGACAGTACCAGTTCTTCATCGACCAGGATCTGGACACGCCGCTCGACTTCGCCGTCACCGAACCCAAGTTCGAGTTCGGCGAGACGGCGATGAACGAAGCGATGCTGCGCGAGATCGCGACGGCCAGCGGCGGTGCATTCTTCCGCGAAGAAGATTTGTTCAAGCTGCCTGACACAATCGCGGCAAAAACGGAGCGCGTTAAATCGCCCCTGGAGGTGGAGCTGTGGTCTTCACCGCTTTATTTCATGCTGATGCTGCTGGTGCTGACCGGGGAATGGGTGTTGAGGAAGATGTCGCAACTGAAATGATTGCTGAACCACCCGCCCAAGAGCCACGTTTAGCCCCGAGCGCTCTGCTCACGGAGAAAATTGCTGCCGTCCGGCGCAAGCAAGTCGGTGTCGCGGCGGGCACGGGCGCCAGCATGGCGGTGGGCGTGTTCATCATTCTGCTCGCCACGTCCATGCTGCTGGATTGGTGGCTGGATTTTCCGCTCGGGGTGCGAACTGTTCTGCTTTGCATCGTGTTGGGAGTCACCGGCTTTGTAACATGGCGCTTTGTTGTCACACCCATTCGCCGGCAGCCAGACGACGACTCAGTTGCGCTTCGCGTTGAAAAAGCGCATCCGCACTTTCGCTCGCGATTGATTTCATCGATTCAATTTCCCCGACCGGGCGCGATCCCCGCCAACGCCGCCACCTCCCTCGTGCGCAGGACGATTGCAGAAACAGAGGAACTGGCGCGGCCGATGGACTTCACGCAGGTGATTCCCACCAAAGAACTGCGGAAGATAATGACCTGGTCATTCGCCGTGCTGGTCCTGGGGATTTTTTCCTTCATGTATGGCGGCGACGTAAGCCATGACCTGCTCAAACGAGCGTTTCTTTCATCCACTCTCGTCCCCCGCCATACCCGTGTCGAAATCATCACGGGTGACACGCGCATAGGCCGTGGCGACAGCCTTCGCATCGAAGCACGAGCGCGCGGCGTGGTGCCGCGGGCGGGCAAACTCGTCGTTAAAACTTCCGGCAAACGGACGCAGGAATACCCGCTGGAGAAAGACAAAGAGGGAAGATTCTTCCGCGCCGTGGAAAATGTGCAGCAGGACTTCAGCTACACCGTGCGGCTCAATGATGGACGTGAGCCGCGCCTACCAGGTGACCGTGGTGCCGCGCCCGAGTATGGCATCCATCCAGTGCGAGCAAACGTTTCCCGCCTACACCGGCTTGCCGAAAACGAAGCGCGCGCCGGGAGATCTCACCTTGCTGGCGGGCAGCAAACTTTCCATTCAAGCGACGGCCACCGACGATATCCAGAAGGCGTTCATTCGTCTGGCGGGCTTGAGCAATGATGTGCCGCTGCAAGTCAGTGCCAGCAACCCGCGGGAATTGCATGGCGCGTTCGACATTCCTGGCAAAGGTCTTTCCGGATTTTCCATCGAAATGGTCGCCGTCAACGGCATGGAAACTCGTGACCCGGCCGTTTACCGAATCGACGTGGTGCCGGACCGCGCCCCGAAGGTGCGCATCCTTTATCCGGATCGACGGGAGGAGCTGGTGACGCGGCAGGCGGTGCAGCCCATAGCGTTTGAGGCCACTGACGATTTTCGTCTGGCCCAGGCGCGCTTGCGCTACCGCGTCGGTGAGTCTGAGGAAGCTGAGATCAAAACCATCCAGCTCGATGTGGGCACCAACGCCGTGAAGGAAATGAAGAATCGCTACGAGTGGAGCATCCGCGATTTCCAACCTCCGCTCGCCGAAGGCACGCGCATCGAGTTCTGGATCGAGATGCAGGACAACAACGATGTGACCGGTCCAGGCATTGGCGTGACCGAACATCAGTTGCTGCGCGTCGTGAGCGAGAATGAGAAGCGCGCTGACCTGTTGAATCGCGCCGGGGATTTTCTTGGGACTATCAACGATGTGACCGGCGATCAGGAGAAATTGAACTTCACCCTGGGCACGTTGATCTACGAGCGGAAGTAAACGGGGCAATTTCAAATGAGTAGCGCTCGCTCCAGAGCTCAATTTCGAACGACTAAATGGCGTTGGCCGGTTGCCCTGGTATTGCTTGGATTGATGCTTGGAAGCTTTCTCACGTTTGAATGGCGGCGCCTCCGCATTGAATCCAGCCAGGACAAAAACATTCTCGCCGCCTCGCGCAAATACGGCGTGGATGCGGCCTTGATCAAGGCGGTGGTATGGCGTGAAAGCCGGTTCAACCCGAAGGCACGAGGCAGCAAAGGCGAAACCGGGCTGATGCAAATCATGGAAAATACGGCATTGGATTGGGCCGGAGCCCAGCGTATGTCGTCCTTCTCCGAGTCGATGTTGTGGAACCCATCGCTTAACATCGATTGCGGAACGTGGTATCTGCGCAAGTCGTTGTCGCGCTACAACAAGACGGATGACCCGGTGCCGTATGCGCTCGCCGATTACAATGCCGGCCGCGCGAATGCGTTGAAATGGATGACTGCGGAAGCGGCTACCAACAGCGCGGCCTTCATCAAGCAAATCGGATTTCCGTCCACGAAGGAATATGTTCTTGCAGTGCAGAAGCGGCGGGAAAAATACCGACAAGATTTCTCCCCGTAAGCGGTAGCAACTCAATCCTCGGTCAGTTCCATCATCCGCCGCTGCAACTCCTCTTTGAGTGCGGTGCGTCGTTCCTCGGTCGGCTCCCGCGGTATATGAAGAGGCATCCCGATTCGAATTTCACATCGCGCGAACGGCCACGGGACCTGAAAGCGATCCCAGCTTTTCAGCACAAGTTTCCCCCGGATGTGAACTGAGACCGGGATGATGGGGGAACCGGTTAGCTGGGCCAGCGCGATGATCCCGTCTCGCACCACGTAACGCGGACCACGCGGGCCGTCTGGCGTGATGGCAACGCTGTAGCCCTGATCGGTGTACGACGTCAGTTCGAGGAGTGCCTGGGCGCCGCGGCGACTCGATGATCCGCGCACGGCTTCCACCTGAAAGTAACTAAGCGCCTTGGCCAGCAACCCTCCGTCGTGACTGGCACTGATCAGCGCGGCCAATTTAGAAGGGGGACCCGCTTTGCGACGAACCCGTTCCCAGATGGTCATGGAGAGAGCGAGCCGATTGTGCCAGGAGCAATAAATCACCGAACGCGCCGGTTGGTTGAGGAAGCCGTGCGGGTCCACGTAACGGCATCGCCAGGTGAACGAAAACAAGCGGAAGCCCACGTAGAGAAGGAAGGCGCCCAAGTGATGACGCAGCTTCAATTGCCGGGGAACCACCACGCGACTTCCCTTGGCGGGAATCGCAGAATTAGCTGGGGAACTTTCCGCCATGCTAGGCGCCCTTCTTGAGCGATGCGCGCACCAGTTGCTCGACGCTGGCTTCTGCACCCAGGACAGCTTGGGCGCCCCGCACTGCCTCGTGAGCATCCGGTTGTTTGAAACCCAGCGCGAGCAGTGCCGCAATGGCGTCGTTAAACTTTTGATCGTCCGGATTCATGGAAGGACGCCCGCCAGCCCCGGGTTCCAGGATGGCGGATTTGCCGAGCTTGTCCCTCAATTCCACCACAATGCGTTCGGCCGTTTTCTTGCCTACGCCGCTGATTTGCGAGAGCGACTTCACATCCCCCATCGCCACCGCCGTGCGCAGTGCGCCGATATTCACCCCGCTCAGGATGTTCAGTGCGGTTTTGGGGCCGATGCCGCTCACCGCGTTGATCAAAAGTCGAAACATGTCGCGCTCGCCCGCGGTCATAAACCCATAAAGCACGTGTGCATCCTCGCGAATGGACAGATGGGTGAGGATGGTGAATTCACCGCCGCGGGAGGGAAGTTTATCGAAGGAAGACAACGGAATCAAAACGTCGTATCCGACGCCTCCTACATCCACGGTGATTTGCGTGGGCAAGGCGTCGACCAGTTTGCCGCGAAGGAAATGAATCATGGAATTCTGCTGAAGGTCACACTCGCTTCGGGGGATCGAAGCTGTAGCGAGACGTGCTTTGCCCGTAAGCCAGCGCGAGTGCGAGTGCATCCGCTGCATCCGCCTCTGGGAGGTCGGCCAGGTTCAACATGCGTTGCACCATTTTGGCCACGGCAAGTTTCTGGGCGGCACCGTAGCCGACGATTGTTTGTTTCACTTTTCGCGGGGCGATCTCGAAGATTTCCAGGCCCGCCTCCGCCGCGGCGACGAGGCTGGCTCCGCGCGCTTCACCCATGATGAGCGCTGTTTGAAAATTCTGGGCGTAGAACAGTCCTTCCACGATACAGACTGTCGGGGCGTGTTGTTGGATTTGTTCGCGGATGGTCTGCACAATCCTAGCGAGACAACGCGACCGTTCCCAACTGGCTGGACAGCGGATTGTGCCGTGACCCAGGACGGCAGACTGCCGTTTCTCAAGCCGGATGATCCCATAGCCCGTTCCGCGAACAGAAGGGTCGATGCCCAAGATGGTGGCATGAACTGGCTTAAGAGAGGCTTCTGTGGCCGGAACTTGAGCCGCGCGACGGCTGCGGTTCTGGAGCTGTTCGAACTGTCGAAGCGTAATTCCCACCAAGGGATTCAAACACAAACGCACTTTGGCTGAACACTTGAATTTGCGCTGTGCAAAAAAAAGCCGGGCCGTTTCCAGCCCGGAGTGTTGAAGGATGGCGGTGGAATTACCGACCGCGATCCGATCGATCTCCGCGCCCACCTCCTCCGCCGCCCCCAACAGCTCCTTCACCGCGGCCCCCGCCACCGTAAGAACGAGAGGGAGCCTGAGGGGCGGAGACGCCGCCGCCGCCCCCACTTGAGGAACGCGGCACAGAATACGCGGGAGCTGACGGACGCGGCGTTTGTTCCAACTGGCGCGGTGAATATGTCGGCGCAGGGCTGTTGCGTGGCTCGGACCGAATAGAGGGCGTGGACGGCGCCGGGGCTGGACTGTAGCTGCGAACATTCCCGGCAGCGGAAGGCGCGCTATATCTCGGTTGCTGGGGCTGAACCGACGGTTGTTGGAACTGGCTTCGCGGCGCGGACACCGTCGGCGGCGTTACGGAACGCGGCACGCTTGCGTTGGGCTGGGTGGAGGTCCGAGGAACGTCTCCAAACAACGGCGTGTTGGCACGCGATGGTGATGGCACGGGCGATTGTTGGACACGCGCCGACGAGCGCGGCTCGGCAGCAGGACGTTCCACCGCCGACCGCCCGGCGCTTCTCGACACACTTTCATTCGGAACCGCACGCGGCGTCACGACGGGCCGTGCCGGAGCCGCTTCAGGCGCAGTCACCCGTTCCGAAGCCCGGCTCTCAGTGACCGTGCCCGAACTCGTTCGCGCGGTGGAGACGCGCCCTGCCGTGGACGGTGGCACGCTGGACCCGCTGCGGATGGTGTTGCCCGGAGTGATGCCAGCGGTAGACGCACGTCCGACGCTATTGAATCCGGATGAACTGGAGCGCCCGGCAAACTGCGCCGTGCGAATGGGGGGCGGGGTGGAAGGCAACTGCGGGCGAAGCACGACTGATTCATTCCCCTTGCGTTCCACGCGGTCCATTCGGGATTGCGAGGCGTGCTGAAGAGAGGTCTCGCGCACCGAGACTTCGCGAATTCGATTCTGGCTCGAGCGCGCCACCGTCTCACGCCCGATGCCGCGATTGATGACGGTGTTGTTGTTCCCCACGATGTAGTTATTCACCACAGTGGTGTTGCGGTACACATTGCGCACGTTGGAGCGAGGAACGTAATAGCGATGCGGGGAGTAATCGCAAAAATTGCCGATGGACACGAATGAGTAATGGTAATCGCTCAGGCCGAATTCGAATCCGATACTGGCATGCCGACCGTAATAGGTGAAACCGAAGCCGCTGACGAAATGGGCTTCAGGCGGCAATGGCGCCCATCCACAGTAGCCGGGAGAATAACGCCAACTCACCCATGACGGAGCCCAGACCCTACCCGGCGTCCAGACCCAGCCGCACCCGGGGTGCCGATACCAGCGGCCATAATGGAATGCAGCCCAACCCCAACTATAATCGGAGTTCCAGTACCACCCCGCGTCCGACCAATACCACCGGCCGCGATCGCTGTAAGGCCGCCAATCACCAACTGCAACAGCTACAGTCGGCTGCCAGCACCAACCGTAGTTAGACAGGTAAATCCAACTCCCGTAGGGGGAGAGTGCGTCATAAAAATACGCAGCATCCGAGGAGGTCGGCGGCGGAGCCACCGTGGTTGCGACCGGAGCAGGCGCAGGCGCGGGCTGATCCGTCACTGGCACCTGAGGAAGATTGGAGACGACTTGGGTCTGCACCGAGGGCAGAGGAGTTCCCGGTGGGTTGGCGACGGTTCCTTCGGCGCCATCATGCTTGAGCATCGCCGTGATGACGGTGCTGGCCACACCGACGTCGTTCAAATACAGAATCTGTTCTGCCCCCACGTTGAACCGTCCGGAATATTTTTCCACGTAGGCGAGAATCACGTCTTCCGCCACGCCGGATTGAGTAAGCTTGACCACTTCCGACAACCCCGTGGAGAGGGAAACGTTTTCAGGCGTCACAGTCGGTGGAACGCGCTCAATGATCGCGGGAACATTGGTCCCTGTTGAAGGAGGGGCTTCGGAGTTGGGCAGCGTCTGAACAACCGGCGCGGGCGAGGATTGAGCCACCACAGGCGACGGCGCCGGAGCCACCACGGAGCGAGGTTGTTCGGTTTCAGCCGAAGGTTTTGCACAACCGAGGAAGAATGTCAGACCGGCTGCCAAACCAACGCAGCAGTGCCGGACAATGGAGGTTTTCATAGATGCTTTCTTGTCGCCACCCGCGTTGAAATCCAACTCGAGAGGCAATTGATTATACATGATCGACTAGGGTTCTCCATTCCCTATTCAGAAACCGGGAAACCGCTGGAAATAACCAATTTAAGGGTTAAAAGGAGCCGCGTGAAATGGACCCAATCCCAAATTCGGATACCGTTGTAAGTGTTCGTCCCGCAAAGGTTCAACGGGTTCGCCGACGACTGCCGCCAATGGCAAGAGTGGTTCAGGGGCGGGTCGCCTTGCCTCCATCAAGCTGCTTCAGCAGATAGTCACGCCTTTGTTCGGCGAAGCTTTTAAGGCCAGGAACGCCTCCCCCTCCGGGACCAGAGCCGCTGCCGGCAACGTCGCCCGTGAGCCCCTGCAGAAAATCCTCCGTCGAGGCTAGCTTGCGCGTGTCCACTTTCACTTCGGGTTCGATCAATGCCTGGTAACTCTGCGCCAACGGACCCAGGTTTTTCCAATCGAGCCAACGTTCAGCAATATCGCGGACGTATCCGAGGTAACGAGCGCGCAACGCCGGTATTGCGAGCAACTTCGATATCAATGGCTTGTTCGCATCGTTAGCCGCGACGAGCGGGTCCAGCTTGAAACCGTCGACTCGAACGCCGCCCGGACGCCCGCCCCGTCCTCGTCCCCCAGGTGCCGGTATCACTTCCGCCAGGCCTGAGCGCAAACGTTCCTCGTCAAGTGACCCGGTATCGGCCGCGTCCCATTTCGTATGCCAGTCCGCGAACACTCGCAATAGCTCGGGTCGGGTTAATGTGCCGTCCTTGTTACTATCAAAGGCATTGAACAACGCCGGTCCCACCGTTGGCGGTGACTGGAAATTGCCCCGGCCGTCCGCATTCCCCGGCGGCATATTCCGGGCGCTCGGCAGCACGCGATCGATTCTCTCGGCGAATTGATCTGTTGATACCTTTCCTTCGCTATTCCTATCCAGCTTCCCAAACCACGCACTCGCTAGGGCCTTAAACTCGGCTGCGGTGATTTTCCCGTCTGAATTTTGGTCTCCCTGGGCCAGCATGTGCGCTGCAAGCATCCTGCCGGCTCCGGCAATTCCCGGGCCGCCAAAACCCGGTCCACCCGGTTTGGTAAACGTTTCGTTCATGTCATGCGGCAGGATGTGAAACCGGCCGTTTACATCCTGGTAGAGATTGTAGTCGCTGGCGCGAACCCAATAGCCGTCGTTGTTAATGAGTGCATTCTCCAGAGCGAGGAACTTCAAGGCGCCATCAATATCAAGCAGAGGCGTGAGCGCCGACTCGAGTTTGTTGCGGGGAGTTTCGTTTAATACCCGACAGAGCTGCACCAGCGCCGCCCACGCTTTTGGATCGTTCTTCGATTTGATCTGATAAATGCGTTCATACGGAGCCGGGTCGTCGCCCAAATATTTCAAACTCCCCTGTCCATTAGGACTGCCCTGCACTTTCCATCGTGCGCCCTTCGTTGTGCCAAATTGTTCCCTGACCAAATCCTTATTGAACTGCTCGGCGTTGACATAGAGGCCCCAGCTTTCGCCGTTAATGACAACCCGGGCGTAATTCGCCTGCGGAGCGGGGATATACTCGCGCGCGATATGCGAGTATAAGACGGTCCGCAGGAAGCTCGGATCCGCATGGGAATTGAGAAGGTTCAACGTGCGATAACCGCCGATGTGCTGTTGCTCGTGCACGAAATCCAGCGACACGTTGAGGGAACGCTTCCGGCCTTCACTCACGGTGAAAAAAGAGGACGCGCCGCGGAAATGAACCCCCACGTCACGATAGGTTTTTCCGTCCACGATCAGACGGGCCGGGACCTCGACATCCGTGTTGTTGAAGTCCGACAACTCCTTCTCCCAATCGGCGTTTTCGAACGCGAGGAAAAATGTCCGGACCACGTTCGAGGCGTAAAGCGGGGCATCGGGATACAGCTTCGCTTGATCCGGTGAAATTCTCGGGCCGGGCTGCGCCGGCGCTTGCTCATCCTGCCGCCGATTAAACGCTCCCGGACCGCGCCGTCCGCGTCCCGCAGAACGTTCACCTTGGATGAATTCGCGGGCCGCCTTTCGTTCGGCTGAATTCAGGCGCTGGTTCCCATCCTTATCGAAACGCGTCACGAGCTTAGTCGCCTCCTGCGCAGGGCCAAAAATGGCAGCGGGCGCCGGATCATTATGCGCTGTCTGCGCCAGGGCGGCGATCCCCCCGCAGGTGGCGAGCATCAATAAAGTTTTTTTCATTCCGGTTCACAAAGCTGTTTGATGAGACGTCAAGGGACCTCTTGTCGGTGGGTTAAACCCAAAACAGACCATTCATCTGTCCCTCTCGCCTCCTCTCTGCATGCGAAAATGAGCCGCTCGTCCCGCCAATGATTCTTCCGCACGCCTACGACTTGCGTCTCGATCCACTCACTCACGTCACTCCCGACCAAAGTTCTTCAACACTGCGCCCAAGCCGCCTTCGACCGGCTCAATCTCAATCGGCGCGTCAACTTTCATAGGCTTCGACGCTTCCTTGGCGGGCGTAGGCAATGAGATCTCCGGCCGATCAACCCTGGCCCTTTCCACTGCATTTCCGATCATCGGGGGGGCTTCGCTTGGCTCGGAATCCGGAGCCTCATCCGTCGATGCCGGCAAATGCCACGCTGTTCGCTTGTTCAACCAAGCCTGATAACGGGCGAAGGTCCACATCCCGGCTTCCGCGCCCGTTTCCATCACCTGATTAATTTTGAAGAACTCGCGATTGCGGATAAACATTTTCACCGGGTTCGTCGGCATCAGAATCTCGCACTCCGGCACGCGAATGTTCAGGTCCGTCCGAAAGCGCAGACGTTGGGCAATCACCGCCACCAGCGAATCGGCGAGTTGCGCCGCCACCGAATTCTGGATCTCAGCGGGGAAGGCGCCGACGACTCGTTGCAACGCTTCAATGCAGGTCGAGGAATGCACCGTGGCCATCACCAGGTGCCCCGTCTCCGCCGCGTTCAGAGTGAGCCGCATCGTTTGCGGGTCGCGCATTTCTCCCACCATCAAGACATCGGGATCCTCGCGCAGCGCATCCAGCAGGGCTTGCTCGAAACTGGGCGTGTCCCGTCCCACCTCCCGCTGTCGGATGAACGCATGCCGCGGCCGAAATACGTATTCGATGGGGCTCTCCAACGTAATTACGTGCCGCGGTTCACCCAGGTTAATCTCCTGGATCATCGCCGCCATCGTCGAAGACTTTCCGCTCCCCGTGGGTCCGCTTAACAACACAAGGCCATGCGTGGCCGTGACCAATCGCTTGAGGTCCGGATGCAGATTCAGATTCTCCACCGTCGCTTGGAAGGCGCTCAATAAGCGAATGGCAAAGCCCACGCCACGCGAAGTCTGCAGAATATTAATGCGACAGCGAACGCGCGAAATGGTCTTGGAAAGGTCAAAGGAATGCCGCTGCAAAAACTCGTTCCAGTGCTGGGTCCCGATCACGTCACGCGCCGCTTCCAGCAGGGATTTTGCTGAAATCGCCTCACCCATCGGACGCAAAGTGCCCCGCACTCTCAGGGTCGCAGGCAGGCCGGCTTCCAGGTGCAAGTCGCTCGCGCCCTGGTCTCGGGCCACGGAAATCAGTGTCTCCAAATTCATGCTCGTCAAGCCACGGCCACGTTCGTTCAACATTACGAACGGGCAATGGTTGCGCCGAACTTGGAGAGAGGCAAGGAACGGGATTCCACCCGCCCGAATCAGG
This sequence comes from uncultured Verrucomicrobiae bacterium, assembly GCA_963760275.1. Lineage (GTDB taxonomy): Bacteria > Verrucomicrobiota > Verrucomicrobiia > Limisphaerales > SIBH01 > JANNGC01. The sequence goes on along the minus strand of CAVXCM010000013.1, from coordinate 951,577 downwards.
ATTCCGTTTGCCTCAGCATCTCGCGATATCTATAAGTCTCCAGCAACACTCGCCATGGCCAACACGTCGCAATCTGCCGCACTAAAATTTTTGAGCTGCGCGCGAGTCCTGTTCGGGTTGGCCGCGTTGCTCATTAGTGCCAGGACATTGCACGCTCAACTCATCTTTGATGTCTTCGCGGGTCATGGGCTGGGCGTCGCGGACAGCACCGTCGCGGAGGCGAGTTGGTTTCCCGTCACGGTCGAGATTCAAAATGATGGGCCCAGCTTCAACGCAGTCGTTGAATTGACGGCGGGGCAATTCGGTAATGGACCCTTGCGCCGCGTCGCCGTCGAACTGCCCACGAGGACGAAGAAACGCTTCACCGTCCCGCTCTACTGTCCCAGCCGCCATCGCCTTTCAGTCGATGCGCGATTGCTCAACGAAAAGGGAAACAAGGTCATTGCCGAACGGCTGAACCTGGAGGCACGCGCCGTGGTTGATTCGCAAAGCCCGCTTATCGCCAGCCTCTCCCGGACCCACGGAGGTGCGGCGGCGCTCCCGGAAGGCGTGGGCAGGAATTCCCCGTTCAAACCGGCCGCGGTGCACCTTTCACCTGAATTATTTCCCGACAACCCGCTCACGCTGGAATCGATCTCCATGCTTTATCTCCACTCAGCCCGCGCCATGGAGTTGAAGGTTCCTCAAGTCAACTCCTTGCTCGCATGGGTTCATGGAGGCGGCCACCTGGTCGTCGGGGTCGAACAACCCGGAGACGTCAAGGCAACGCCCTGGCTGCAAAGTTTTCTTCCCTGCACTCTCGGTGAAATTGCGCCTCATCCGTCGCACTCCGCGTTGCAGCAATGGTTGCAGGGGACACCGGACGAAGCCGCTACGATCCCGGTGCCGACGGGTCGAAGGCAAACAACAGCGCAAACCGTCGCCAACCCCTTCAAGCAGCTGGTGCCAGATGCGACGTTCCAGGCCGCCTCATTGCCCACGGTCGGAGCCCTCGTGCGGGATGGAACCGCACTTATTGGCCCGGCTGAGGCGCCGCTCGCCGTCCAAGCGGCCCGCGGCCGCGGCCGCGTTACGGTCCTGCTATTCAGCCCGGAACTCGAACCCTTCCGCTCGTGGAAAAATAAAAACTGGTTTTGGGCTAACCTGGGGAATGTACCGATGACGTGGCTCGCTTCCGCGAACACTGCCAATTACGGATTCATGCCCATCGACGGCATCTTTGGCGCGATGGTGGACAGCAAACAGATTCGCAAGCTGCCCGTCGGCTGGCTGCTCCTTCTCCTTCTGGCGTACCTCGTTGTGATCGGTCCGCTCGATCAATATTGGCTCAAGAAGATCAACAAGCAGATGCTTACGTGGATCACCTTTCCCAGCTACGTTGTCCTGTTTTCGCTCCTGATCTATTTCATCGGCTACAAGCTGCGCTCCGGCGAAATGGAGTGGAACGAACTCCACGTGGTCGATGTCCTCCCGCATGGCGAGCGCGCGGATTTGCGGGGACGCGTGTATTGCTCCGCCTACTCGCCCGCCAACGCCAAATACAACGTCGCCTCCGAGCAGGGCTTTTCGACCTTGCGCGGCGAGGCCGCAGCGCATAGCGGCAGCGAGGTCAGCACCGCCGTGATCGATCAACGCGGAAACGGCTTCACGGGCCAGCTCACGGTACCGGTGTGGACCAGCCAGCTTTTCGTGAACGATTTTTGGAAACAAGCAGCTCCCCCGCTGAACATGAAGGTCACGCCCCGCGCTGATGCCTTCGAAGTAAACATCGAGAACCTGGCTGGAAAAAAAATTACCAAGGCACAGCTCATCATCGAGGGACGCATGTATGAGATCGGCGAAATCTCCGGGAAAAAGACCTTCCGGGTGGGGCGCGTGGGCGGCCTGTCGTTGCAGCCGTTCGTGCAAACGCGGGTTAACAACTACAACAATGTGGTGCAACAGCGGCAGAACCAGTTCGGTGGAAGCGAAAGCGGTCGCATCGCCGATATTTTCGAGGGCACGCTGGCCGCCTCTTTTATTGGGTTAACCGTGCGTAGCGAAGCCGCGGAGCCGCAAAACAACTATACCTATTACAGCCGCTTCATCTCTCCGCCCGGATTCGACCTTACTGAGCTCATGCAGCGGGGGGATGCCATCCTGATCGCGTGGCTGCCCGGCGAAACCCTCACGCCCAAGCTGAACCGGTTCAATCCCCGCTACTCTCGCACGGACACGATCCTTCGCGTGACCGTCCCGTTGAGCAAATAATTATGGAAGCCACCGACGAGCCCCCTACCGCCGCAACACCACCGACTCTCGCCGCGCCACCGGTGCCCGCCGTTCAGACCCTCGGGCTTACCCGCACTTACGGAGCCATGACGGCGTTAAACTCGCTCGACCTCACCGTCCAACGCGGCGACCTTTTTGGCTTCATCGGTTCCAATGGCGCAGGCAAGACCACGACGCTGCGCATCCTTGCCACGTTCCTGGCTCCTTCCGCGGGCAAGGCCTTCGTGCTGGGCCACGACGTGGTGCGCGATGCGGATGCCGTCCGCCACGTCATCGGTTACATGCCGGATTTCTTCGGCGTGTACAAGGACATGGAAGTGACCGAGTATCTCGATTTCTTTGGCGCCTGTTACAAGATTCCCACCGCCCAACGCGAGAAAACCGTCGCTCGACGTTCTGGAACTCGTCGGCCTGACCGAGAAGAAAGGCGCGCTCATCGGCGCCCTCAGCCGCGGCATGCAACAACGCCTCGGCCTGGCCCGCGTGCTCATTCACGATCCGCAACTGCTCCTGCTCGACGAACCTGCCAGCGGCCTCGACCCGCGCGCCCGCATCGAGATGATGGCCATTCTCCAGGAACTCCAGCGCATGGGGAAAACGATCATCATCTCGTCGCACATCCTCAGCGAACTCCAGACCTTCTGTAATCGCGTCGCCATCATCGAGAAGGGCCGGCTCATTTACAGCGGACCGGTGACGGGCGTGACGCAGCAACTCTCCGAGACTCGCGTCATGTGGGCGAAGGTCCCGCCCGAACAACATGTGCGAGCGATCGAACTTCTCCGCGCCCGGCCCGAAGTGCGCGAGGTGGAAGAGCTGGAGGAACGCATCAAGGTCGTCCTGCAAAATCACGACACCGACCCCAGCATCATTTCCGAAACCCTCGTCCTCGGCGGCGTGAAGCTCAAAGGCCTGCGCGAGGATGAGATTGGTTTGGAAGAAGTCTTCATGCGCGTGACGAAAGGCGAGACGCAGTGAAGCAAGTGACAGGGTGCGGGTTGAAGGTTGAAAGTTAAACCGCGGCCGCGAACGAACCTGCAACGCTCAACTTTCAACATTCCCACCCATGTGGCCCCTCATTCTCCGTGAACTCCGTGGCGGCTCACGGCGATGGACCACTTACTGGCTCCGGCTTCTCGGCGCGACAGCGGTCGTCACCGCCCTCTTCTTTTGGTTCGCGGAAGACCAATCCTCAAAGAGTGCCGGCAGCGAATTGTTCGCGGCCATGCATCGCATTGTGTTCTGTGCCATCTGGATTCTCGCGCCGTTGATCACTTGCGATTGCCTGAGCCAGGAGCGGCGCGAAGGCACGCTGGGCCTGCTGTTCCTCACGAATTTGAAATCCTGGGAAATCGTCGCCGCCAAAACCTTCGCCCACGGCCTTCGCTCTCTCACCATTTGGCTGGCGACGCTTCCAATCATTGCGGTGCCCTTGTTGCTGGGTGGTTTGCACTGGAAGGAACTTCTGATGTCGGTTGGTTTCATGTTGAGCGCGGTCAGTTTGGGGACGGCGGCCGGTATGGTTGCCTCTTCTGTCAGCACTGGGATTTCGCGCGCGGCAGGAGGTGCTTTGTGCTTAAGCGGACTGCTTTTCATCTGCTTTGGGATCGTCACCGTTTTTAGTTTGAACGCCATCGCAGCATTTTTCTCTTCTCGCAACCTATTCCCGTATCTTTCCTTTGCTCCAATCGTCGAAGTGGTGGCCGTGATTGTTTTCAACGTCGATGGCGCCTGGCACGACCTGCTCACATCGACAACGCGTCCAGCCCAAACTCCAAACGCAATCCTCGCGGGCATCTTTGCCGTGGCATTCTGTTCCTTTTTTTCCCTGCTTCTGATCGTGCTTCTCTGTGCATGGCGAATCCGCCGCCACTGGCAGGACAAACCCAAAACCAAGCGCCAAACCGAGGCCGAGAAGCTGTTCTACTCGCCCATCTTCATGACCGGTCTCTTCCGCCGTTGGATGCGCCGCTCGCTGGAGCGCAATCCCATCGGCTGGCTGGAGAAACGCACCTGGGCGGGCCGGATGGGTTCGTGGATCTGGTTCTCCATCATGATCTCGTTCGCCACGACGCTCGCTTACGGAACGTCCGCGGGCTACGGAGGATTTGGTTACTTCGGGAGCCTAATGTGGATGTTACTCGTCAGCATGGCCTACGTTGCCGCCGGCAGTTTTCGCCGCGAGCGCGAAACCGGCGCATTGGAACTGATCCTCGTGACGCCGCTTTCGGAGCGGCAGATCATCTTTGGCCGGTTGCATGGATTGTGGACGCAGTTCCTGCCCACGTTCGCGATTTGGATCGTCATGCTGCTCTACCTCTCGGTGGCGGTGGGGAACTGGCAGTACTTCAACGTGCTCGAGTTCGCCGTGCTCTACATTGTTGTCCCCGTCGTCGGCTTGTATTTCTCACTCCGCACCCGCCTCATTCTCCTCGCCTGGCTAACAACGCTGGCTGTGTGCTTTGGGCTGCCGCAACTAGTGTGGTGGGGATGCAATGAACTGCTGACGGCCATTAAGCACGTCGGGTCGGACGGCCTCGTCTTCCGCGTCGAGTTGCCGCGACTTGGCATCCAAGTTCCCGTGCAACTCACCATCGGCGCCCTGCTCCTGTGGCGGCTGAAATTGAACCTGACTCGCCGAACCTTTTCTTTTCGGTAACCGGCCATGAAAACCCGCAACTTCAGAATCCAAACGCCAACCAACTTTCAAAACGCAGCGCTCAAGCCACGCGATACCCACAGCCTGATTTTGAAACTAGTGGCCGCTCAATCCTCGGATGTTCCCGGCAAACACGAATGCACCGCATCACACCATGTGGTCAAAGCAGGCTGGTGGCTGCGCCGACACCGCGCCACACTCACGCCGCGCGCCGCGCCATCGAACCGGATGAACGCAAGTCAATCACAACGCCGACGGGCGACCGCAGCTCCGCAGGTCTGCCGAGCAATGACTTGGTGCCTGGCGCTTTTTTTGAGTTTCGAATTTGAAGTTTGGAGTTTTCCTCAATGACTCTGCTGCCAATCGTCGCCCGTGAACTTCGCGTGTCTTCACGCCGCACCTCGACATACTGGACCCGATTCACATTCGGGCTGCTCGCCATTGTCGTCGGTTCGTTCGTCTGGACGCTTCTGTTTCGGCAATCCCCCCGCAGCACTGGCATGGTCCTCTTCACCTCTCTCTCGATCATCGCCTACATCTACTCGCTCATCGCGGGGGCGCTCTCAACCGCGGATTGCGTCAGTGAAGAAAAACGCGACGGCACGCTCGGCCTGCTCTTTCTTACCGATCTCAAAAGTTACGACATTGTCCTCGGCAAACTCGCTGCGTCCTCCGTCACTGCCATCTACGGCTTGCTTGCCATCTTTCCCGTGATGGCTATTCCGCTCCTGCTGGGTGGTGTCGCGCCGGCGGAATTCTGGCGCGTGGCGTTGGTGTGCGTGAACAACCTTTTCCTTTCGCTGGCCTTCGGAATGATCTGCTCCACCATCTCCAAGGACGAACGGAAATCCATAGGGCTTACCCTCCTGCTCATCATCCTCGTCACCGGTGGCTGGCCCGGAATCGTCGGATGGATCGCCAGTGAGACAAGACAGGGTGATGCCCTCTACACATTGTTTCACGATCAGGCTTATATGATGCTGGCGCCCAGTCCGGGCTTTGCCTGCTTTATGGCCTTTGACGCGCCCTACAAATCCATTCTGGGGCCTGCAAAGAATCAGTGGTTTTACTACTCCCTCGCCATCACCCATGCGATGGGTTGGCTGGCACTGATCCTCACCACGGTCATTCTTCCGCGCGTCTGGCATGATAAAGCCGCAACTCCCGAAGCCGGTCGCCACCAGAAGAAACTCAGAACCTGGATCCAAGGAGACGAGGCCACTCGCGCTGCCTTCCGTCGGCGGCTCTTGGAAATCAATCCCTTCTATTGGTTAGCCTCGCGCGATCCCTTCAAGGTGGTCCTCGTGTGGCTCTGCATCGCAGTCGGCGCTTTGCTTTGGACGGGTGGTCTTCTTAGCAACCAAAAAGACTGGCTCGACGACTCCGTTTACATTTGGACCGCCGTCATGGTCCATAGCTTTTTCAAGTGCTGGGTGGCCATGGAAGCCTCACGCCGACTGGGGGAGGATCGGCAAAGCGGCGCCATGGAACTCCTCCTCTGCACACCCCTCAGCGTAAAGGAGATTCTGCGGGGCCAATGGCTTGCGCTGCTGCGCCAGTTCGGCGGGGCTGTCGCATTAGTGTGCGCACTGGATTTCATTTTTGTCGCCGCTGGCTTCAGCCAGGTTGGCAGCGACCGCGACCTTTGGCTCGGCGTTTGGTTTGCAGGAATCACAATATTCATTCTAGACCTCGTCACCATCGCCCTGGTCGCCACATGGTTGAGCCTTCGCAATCGCAAATCCAGCCAGGCCGGTTTCAGCGCCATCGTGCGGGTTTGCATCGTGCCCTGGTTTGCCTTTGCCGCCTTCTGTGCGTTCGCGGCGATGCTGGAGTTCGTCTTCAGAGCCCGCCTGTTCAACAATTGGCCGGGCACAGTCTTCCTGACCGTTTGGTTCCTGCTCTCCGTCTTGAATGATTTGCTGCTGGGCCTCTGGGCTCTGCGAAACCTGAGCACAAACTTCCGCTTAGTGGCCGGCCAACGGGGGAACTCACCCGCCGGTTTCTGGGCAAAATGGTTCAACGCAAAAGCTCAGGATGGCGGGAAATGAACTGCTCCATCGAATCTTCATTCCGGGTTGCTCAGTTCCGATTGTTCCCCGGCGCAACACTTGCGATTGGGAGGAGGGTGGACGCTGGACTTGCTGACGCATGACTTTCCTTCCCGTTGTCGAGCGCGAACTGCGCCAGCGAGCACGGTGGCGTTCCACCTACTGGATTCGCGGCGCTATCGCCTTCCTCGCCACCGCCGTGGTGAGCTTCGTCCTGATGTTCATGTCTGTCGCGTCCGCCGGGCCCATCGGCCATGGCGTGCTTGTCACTCTCGGCTGGCTAGCCTTTCCCTTCGTGGTCTTGGAAGGGCTGCGCAACACCGCAGACTCGCTCAGCGTGGAAAAGCGGGAAGGCACTCTGGGGCTGTTATTCCTCACGGACCTCAAAGGCTACGACGTGGTCCTGGGAAAATTCATTGCGTCGTCGCTCACCAGTTTTTATTCGCTCATCGCCATGATTCCGGCCCTGGCCGTGCCTGTGATGCTGGGCGGCGTCACGGGCGGTGAGTTCTGGCGGCTGGTCCTGGCGCTGATCAATGCGCTCTTCTTTTCGCTGACCGCCGGCACGTTTGTATCGGCAGTCAGCCGTAGTGACCGGAGAGCGTGGACCGCGACGTTCCTCCTCGTCCTGTTGTTCGTCGTCGTGTGCCCAACGTTGGGGGCCGTGCTGAAATTCAACCTGCTTTCGCAAGTCAGTCCTTTCACACCCTTTTGGCTATTTGAGGACAGCCGCTATACCGCACTTCCATCGCGGTATTGGAATGCATTCTGGATAACGCACGGCATTAGCTGGTGCTGGCTGGCGCTGGCCAGCTACCTCTTGCCGCGCCTCTGGCAGGAAACCGGACGGCGACCGATCGGACGGCGGCGGATCGAGGACCCCAACAAAAAACTTCGCCGTCGCAATACGCTCCTGATCCTCAATCCAATCTGGTGGCTCACGGCGCGCACTCATGATCGGCAACTTTGGCTGCGGATTGTCGTGATGATCACATCCACTCTCGGGCTGCTCGGATTCACCATGGGGTTTTCGGAACGTGCCGTCCTGTGGGTCGTCTTCGTCGGCGCAATCCTCCTGCACCTGGGACTGGCCATCTGGGTGGCATTCGAAGCCTGCCATTCGTTTGCTGACGCCCGAAATTCTGGAGCCATGGAACTGCTCCTTTGCACTCCGCTGACGGCCCGTCAGATAATCCGGGGACAGCACCTTGCGCTGCGCGAGCTTTTCATGGGGCCGGTGATTGCACTGCTGGCCGTGGAAACGTTCATCGCGGCGGGGGTCGTTCTGTTTGTGCAGAGTGGGAACCCAGTCATCGCGCGTCTCATCTTGATTTTAGTGCTGGGCTTTTGCCTCGCCTGGTTCGTGCTGGATTTATTCGCCGTGGCCGAAGTCGGTTTATGGTTGGGCCTCACTTCCTCCACTCCCGCCCAGGCCTTGACCAAGACCGTGCTCTACGTGCTGATCCTCCCCCTCCTCCTCCTCGTGGTGCCCTGCTGTTGGGGGATTGGGCCCGGGCTGATGGTTGCCAAGAGTGTCATCTTCTTCACTTGGGCCCAGGGCAAATTGGAAAAAGAATTTCGCCGCGCGGCCGCAGAACGTTACGACTCGCCGCGAGCTCCAAAGTGGTTGGGGGGAGCGGCTAAGAAATTAAAACTTCCAGGCGGTCTCTGAGATAATCAGGAACATCTTCTCGAAGCGCCTGAGCCTTTCCCGCCTAAAAAATGCTTGAAGGCCGCGGGGAGTTAATTTGAACAAGACAATCGAAGCGGCGCTGTCAGAATTCCCGGCATCATGACACGCGCAAAATACTGGCCTCGCGTTTCGAAGGATGCGAACGAGCGGGCGCTTTCCTGGAAGCGCCCCGGCCAATCCGCATATAAGTTTCTATCCTCGCTGGCGGTCGGGCTCGTGCTCCTCACGACATCGCCCGCGCAAGCCCAAGGGTCCAAAGCCGATTACGAGCGGGCCGCGAATCTCTCGCAGCGCTTCTCAGGAAAAGTTTTTCGCGACCGGGTGCAGGCCCATTGGATGCCCGGCAATACCAACTTCTGGTACGAGGTGAAGACGGGGACCAACACGAGCGAGATTTTTTTGATTAACGCGGAAACCGGGGAGCGCCAAAAATTGGACCGAAGGCCCGTGGATCCCTTGAAACCAACCGCTCCAAACCTGGGTGAACGCCGCTCCAGTCCACGCACCGGGCTCGAGACTTCGCTTACTTTCATCAACCGAACCAGCGACGAAGTGGAGTTGTTCTGGCTTGCGACTGATGGCACCCGGCAGAGCTATGGCAAGCTCGCCTCAGGCGCCCAGCGCGATCAGCATACGTTTGCCGGTCATGCCTGGGTGGCAGCGGATGCCGCGGGCAAAACGCTGGCAAGCTTCGAAGCCGTTGAGCGAGCAAGTGACGCCGTTATCACCACCAACGGTGCGCCGGTGAGTGCAATCCCCCCACGCAGCAATCGCAACGGCGGCGCGAATGGTGTTCAACCGCGCGATACCTCGCCCGATGGTAAATGGCGGACTGTCATCAAGGACTACAACGTGGTGCTCAAAGAGATCACCACCGGTGAAGTAACCGTGCTGACGACGGACGGCAGCCAGACGGATGCGTATCGAGACCGTATTTACTGGTCGACCAACTCGAAACATTTCGTGGCGGTGCGCGTGAAGCCGGGACAGGAACGCAAGGTCAGTCTCGTGGAGTCGTCGCCAAAGGATCAGGTGCAGCCCAAGCTCGTCACGTTCGATTACTACAAACCTGGAGACCAGCTGCCGCATCCGCGGCCAGCGCTATTCGATGTAAACGCGAAGTCGCAGATTTCGGTGAGTGACGAGTTGTTCCCGAATCCATTCACCGAGACTGGCAACATGGACATTCGTTGGGAGAAAGACTCGAGCCGCTTTACCTTCCGCTACAACCAGCGAGGGCATCAAGTGCTGCGGCTCATTGCCGTCGAAGTACCCACCAACCAGGAGCCACGAAGCGCAAACCAGGCTCACGTCAGCGCCATCGTCGATGAGCAGAGCAAGACCTTCATCGACTACAGCGGCAAGAGCTTTCTCGAATGGCTCAATGAAACCGAGGAGCTCATTTGGATGTCGGAGCGGGATGGGTGGAACCACTTGTATCTCTACGACGCCAGGACGGGCCGGGTGAAAAACCAAATCACGAAAGGCGAATGGGTCGTGCGCGGGGTTGAACGGGTGGACCGGGAGAAGCGGCAAATCTGGTTTCGAGCTGGCGGCATCTTTCCGGAACAAGACCCTTACTTCATCCATTACTGCCGTGTGAATTTCGACGGCAGTTCTCTGGTGAAACTCACCGAAGGAGATGGCACACACACAGTCGAGTTCTCGCCGGACCGCAGGTTTCTTATCGACACTTACACCCGCGTGGACATGCCGGCAGTAACGGAGCTGAGGCGAGCCGACGATGGCAGGATGGTGTGTCGCTTGGAAGCCGCTGACGCGAGCGCCTTGGTGAAAGAAGGCTGGCGCGCGCCGGAACGATTCGTTGCCAAAGGCCGCGACGGGACCACGGATATCCACGGCGTGATTGTGCGGCCGACCCATTTCGATCCAGCGAGGAAATATCCCATCATTGAAAACATTTACGCCGGCCCTCACAGCGCCTTTGCACCGAAGTCCTTTAGTGCCGTCCCGCGAATGCAGGAACTGGCGGAACTCGGCTTCATCGTCGTGCAGATGGATGGGATGGGAACGAGCCAGCGTTCCAAAAAGTTCCACGACGTGTGTTGGAAGAACATTGGCGACGCGGGTTTCCCGGATCGCATTCTTTGGATTAAAGCCGCCGCCGCGCAACACCCCGAGATCGACCTCACGCGCGTCGGAATCTACGGCACAAGTGCGGGCGGCCAGAATGCCCTGGGCGGCCTGCTCACCCACGGCGACTTCTACACGGCCGGGGTCTCGGACTGCGGCTGTCACGATAATCGCATGGATAAAATCTGGTGGAATGAACAGTGGATGGGCTGGCCCGTGGAGAAGCATTACGATGAGCAAAGCAACGTCACGCTCGCGAAGAACCTCAAGGGCAAGCTGCTTTTGATGGTGGGTGAAATGGATCGCAATGTGGACCCGGCCAGCACCGCACAGGTCGCCAATGCACTGATCAAAGCGAACAAGGACTTTGAGTATCTCGTCGTGCCCGGGGCGGGCCACGGCGTGGCGGGCAGCGCCTATGGAAAACGCCGACTGCAGGATTTCTTCGTGCGCGCCCTGCACCGGAGGGAACCAAGGTGGAACTGAGCAGGACCGACTGTTTGTGCGTTCCCGAGCTCGCTGAGGACAGCCTCGTTGTATCAACGCTCAAAGATCTGATGCGCGATTCTCACTTTCAGAAAATCTCTTCCCGCTTAGGAAAGAGGAAATCCAAAACACAGCGCGACCTTCTCGCGAACAGCGTTGAATCCGCGTCCCCGTTCAATTCCAATTCGCCAACAAACACTCCATCGTTGTAATGAAGATTGAAGCATTCCTTGTGACCAGTGCCGCCGCATTGGCGTTGAGTTTCACTTCCTGGTCGGCGGAGGCGCCGCGTGCCGGCGAGACTGCGTCCGCAGGGAAGTCCGTCGAGCGGCAGGACGAGGGAGACTGGGTGGATGCGCGCTGGAATAAAACGGTTCTTGGGAACTTTCATTCCTCCGTGGTGGCGCTGCCAGGCGGTTCGGTGGCCAAGGGGCTTTCAATACGCATGGGCAATGAGCGCATCGTATCCGCTGTGTACGACACCGCCACCGCGACGCTGTGCGGAATTTGGACGGACGGATTTTTGAAGTTTGACTCCGCTCGATACGGTCTGGTGCGCGCGCCTAAGCCGGACGGTGAAGTACGCTTCCTCGCCGCAGGATCTCCGGCGTGGAGGGGAACCGTCCGCTGGCGCGGTTTGCACGTGAGTGACGCTCGCGTCGTTCTCGAATACATCGTGGGTAAAACTCGCGTCCTCGAATCTCCCTGGGTCGAACGCGCAGCGGGGATCACGGCCGTGACGCGCACTTATGAAATCTCGCGAGACAGCGAGAATTTGCTGACACTGTCGCAAGCGAGGGCGGTTGAAATCACAAATGTTGATGGAGTGAAAGTCGCCACGGTCGCGTTACGCGACGAGCGTTTAAGATTCGCCGTGCTCGGGAATGCCGCCGAGCTTTTTGAGGAGAACGGCCTGCTCAAGCTCCGCCTTCTTGCCACCAACGAAATCCTGCGCGCGAAACTATTCTACACAACGGACAGCGCCAGCGCCCTGGCGTCGGTGGTGAAACAATCCGCCCCCGCAGAAGATTTAACGAAACTTGCGAAGGCCTCTGCGCCCCGCTGGAAGCCGCTGACCACCAAGGGACAGCGCGGCTTCGCCACTGATGGATTCGCCATCGACACATTGACGCTACCGTACGACAACCCCTGGAAGGCGCTCATGTTTGTCTCCGGCGTGGATTTTCTGCCGGATGGCGACGCAGCGATTTGCACCATTCATGGCGACGTCTGGCTTGTCAGTGGGGTTGATGAAAGTCTCCAAAAACTCACGTGGCGCAGGTTCGCGACGGGTTTGTTTCAGCCGTTGGGCCTGCGGGTGCGCGACGGAAAGATTTATGTTCTCGGTCGAGACCAAATCACCGTGTTGCACGACGAGAATGGAGACGGTGAGGCAGACTTCTATGAAAACTTCTTCAACAACATTTCCACGTCGACGGGCGGGCATGATTACGTGACCTGCCTTGAACAGGATGCGGCTGGCAATTTTTACTACGTCGATCCCAAAGGCGTGCAGCGCATTTCTGCGGATGGAGAGATAAAAGAGACATTAGCCGCCGGCCTTCGAAATCCTAACGGGCTCGGCGTAGGGCCCGGGCCCACCATCACGACCGCGCCGCAGCAGGGCGAGTGGACGCCCTCCTCGGCAATCTTCGAGGTAAGGCCTGGCGCGCATTATGGCTATGGTGGACCGAGAGCAAATTCGGAGCGACCGCTGGGATACGACGCGCCGCTCTGCTGGCTGCCCCACGCGTTTGATAATTCCAGCTCCAGCCAGGTCTGGGTGCCTGAAGGCGCCTGGGGCGCGCTCGGTGGCAAAATGTTGCACCTGCTCTGGGGCCGTTGTGCCATGGCGTTGATCTTACGTGATGTAGTTGATGGCCAGCCACAAGGCGCTGCCGTCGCGTTGCCCGGGAGATTTTTGTCCGGACCGATGCGCGGAACGTTCTCGCCGAAGGATGGTCATCTCTACATCGCCGGCAGCACCGGTTGGCAGACCAGCGCCGCGAAAGACGGTTCACTGCAACGAGTCCGCCGCACCGGCACCGTCACGCGCACTCCCATCGCCTGGCACGCGCATCGGAACGGATTGAAACTCACATTCGCCGAGCCTCTCGACAGAGCCGCCGCCGAAGATCCAGGAAGCTATGCGTTGAAGCAATGGAACTACCGCTACGCCGCCGACTACGGTTCAAAGGATTACTCCTCCGCCGATCCGGGCAAGGAAGGCCGCGATGAAGTCGCCGTGCGCTCTGCGAAAGTGTTGCCCGACGGTAAATCTGTTTTCATTGAGACGGCTGAGTTGCGACCCGTGATGCAGATGGAAGTGCGGTACAATCTGCCCTTCACAACCGGGCCATCGGCGGCCGGGCCGCTTTACCTCACATTGAACAAACTGGACGTAGCATTTTGATTCCAATCCCAACACTGACCACGAATCACTGACATGAAACACATCTGGCAAGGCGTCTTTCCCGCCATCACCACCCAAATGCACAAGGACGGCTCGCTCGACCTTGACGCGACCGCGCGTCACGTCGAAGCGCTCATCAAGTCCGGCGTCGAGCGGCATGATCTTCCTCGGCTCGCTCGGCGAGAACCAGCCCATGACCGGCGAGGAAAAGCGCCGCGTGATGACCGCGATGATCGAGGCGGTGAACGGCCGCATCCCGGTCCTGAGCGGCGTCGCCGAAACCAGCACGGCGGAAGCGGTGCGTTACGTGCGCGACGTGGAGAAGCTCGGCGCCGACGGCGTAATGCTCATGCCCGCCATGCTCTACAAAGGCGACCCGGACGAAACGCTGACGCACTTCCGCACCGTGGCGAAGTGCACCGGGTTGCCGATCATGATTTACAACAACCCGATCAGCTACGCGAACGACATCACGCCCGAGCTGTTCGCGCAAGCTGGCCGATCAGAAGAACTTCGTCGCGCTCAAGGAAAGTTCCGGCGACGTGCGCCGCATCACCGACCTGCACAATACGGTCGGTGGCCGCTACGCCATTTTCACCGGCGTGGACAACCTCGCGCTGGAGGCGAGCATCCTCGGCATCGACGGCTGGGTGGCCGGCAGCGGCATCGCCTTCCCGGCGGAGAACCAATATTTCTGGGAACTGACCCGGCGCGGCGAATGGGACGAGGCCCGCGACATTTACCGCTGGTTCACGCCGCTGCTGCACCTCGATGTCAGCACGAAGTTTGTGCAATACATCAAGCTGGCCGTGCAGGAAGCCGGTCTTGGCAAGGAATGGGTTCGCGCGCCGCGCCTCGTGTTGAAAGGCGAGGAACGCAAACGCGTGCTGAAGATCATCCACGACGGCATCGCCAGCCGGCCGAAGATTCCGAAGCGGAAGTAAATCGCGAAAGGAAACTGAGCTCACGAATGCCCACAACGGAAGCCCGGAGGGCTTCAACGTGAATAGCCCCCGGTGCAACCGGGGGTAACGAACCGAATTACGACGCAACCCCGAAGGGGTTGAATCCAACGACGAACCATTCCCAGCCATGTCCAACTACACGCAAATCGTCTATCACATCGTCTTCGCGACGAAGGGGCGGCGGCGTGTTCTGAACAAAGCCAGGCGTGACGATCTGTTCCGCTACCTCTGGGGCGTCATCAAAAACCACGACTGTCATCTCTACCGCATTGGTGGTGTGGAAGATCACGTTCACATCCTCTCCTCACTGCATCCAACGGTGGCGCTCGCGGATTTCATCAAAGACCTCAAGGTCGCTTCGTCGAAATGGATCAAAGATGAGCGTGTGTTCCCGGAGTTTGAGGGGTGGCAGGAGGGTTATGCCGCGCTGACCTGTTCGTGGGCGGAACGGGATGGATTGATCGAATACATCAAGGGACAGGAGGAACATCATCGCGCCGTGCCGTTTCTGGAAGAATATCGGGATATGTTGCAGAGGGCGGGGATGGAACTGGATGAAAGGTTTTTGCCATGAAGACGTGTGCCATGGTTCAGGCGGTGTTTGGACAGACGGCGCGATTGGGTTCAACCCCTCCGGGGTTGGTTTCTTCCTTCACGCCGTTACCCCCGGTTGCACCGGGGGCTATTCGTGTTGAAGCCCTCCGGGCTTCGCGCGGAAGCGCATCGCGACGATCGAGCACGGCCTTTGTTCCCACTTCTGTCCCCCCATTTCTGCGCCTCTGCGCCTCTGCGGTAATAATTCTTTGTGGCTTCGCCGCGTCCGCTGCCGACGTTGTTCGCCCGGTTTCCGATGAGTTGCGGCGCAGCGCCAAACTCGCCCCGTTCTACCAGAAGCACATCGACCTCGACGGCTTTCCCATCCTCGGCTCTTCGAACGTCTCGGACTTCGCGATGTTGGAGTCGGCCTGGGTGATTCGGCAGATGCTCACGAACCGCGCGGACATCCTCCATGCGCTCGCCACGAATGGCGCGCGGCTCGTCGTGATGGCGCACAACGAATACACGACCGACATCCCCGAGCAGGCGAACATGACCCCGAAGGTGTATTGGGATCGCCGCGCGCGTGGATTGGGCGGGCGCATCGCCAGTTGTGCGGAGGAAAACATGCTGAGCTTCCCGGGCGATCCGTATTCGACCGAGAACATTCTGGTGCATGAGTTCTCGCACGTCATTCACGGCGTGGCGTTGCGGGCGATTGACCCGACGTTCGATCGCCGCCTGCGTGAGGCGTATCAAAGCGCGACCAACTGCCGGCCTGTGGAAAGGCACCTACGCCGCGAGCAATCCCGGCGAGTATTGGGCCGAGGCCGCGCAGAACTGGTTCGACGACAACCGCCGCAACGACGCGCTGCACAACCACGTCCACACTCGCGCGCAGTTGAAGGAATACGATCCGAAGGTCGCCGCGCTGTGCGCCGAGGTTTTCGGGGATGGCCCGTGGCGCTACAAGAAACCTGCCCTCCGCGCCGCCGCCGACCGCGCGCATCTCGCCGGCTACGACGCCAGCAAGGCCCCGCGCTTCCAATGGCGCAAACCGGACGTGCCGGAGAAGCCGCGCGTCTCCATCGAGACCGCGCTCGGCGTGATTGAAGTGGAACTGGATGCGAAAGCCGCGCCGCAGACCGTGACGAATTTCCTGCGCTACGTGCAGGCCGGTCTCTACAACGACGGCGAGTTCCACCGCACCGTCACGTCCGCAAACCAGCCGACGAACGCGGTGAAGATTGCCGTGATTCAAGCCTCGGCCAATCCGGCGAAGACCAACGAGTTCTTCCCGCCCATCCAAATCGAGCGCACGCGCGACACCGGGCTGAAGCATCTCGACGGCACCATCTCGATGGCGCGCGCGGAGCCGGACAGCGCGCAGGACCACTTCTTCATCTGCGTCGGCGACCAGCCTGAACTGGACTTTGGCGGCAAACGGAATCCCGACGGCCAGGGCTTCGCCGCCTTTGGCAAAGTGGTGAAGGGCATGGACGTGGTGCGGAAGATTCACGCCGCCCCGGCTGACGGCCAATCGCTCAAGCCGGCGATAAGGATTCAGCGGGCACTGAGGGTGAACTGAACGTGAGACCAGCCATCCAACTGAAGAAGTATCCATGTTGAAACGCATCCAAATCATTGACTCCCACACTGGCGGTGAACCAACACGCATCGTCATCAGCGGCGGGCCGGATCTTGGGAACGCCCCCATCGCGGAGCGTGTGAAGTTGTTCCGCGAAAAGCATGACCACTTCCGCTCTGCCGTCGTCAACGAACCGCGCGGTTCGGATGTGATTGTCGGCGCGCTGCTCGTGGCGCCGACGGATACGACATGCGTCACCGGAGTCATCTTCTTCAACAACGTCGGGCCTTTGCAAATGTGCGGGCATGGGACCATCGGCCTGATCGTCACGCTCGCGCATCTGGGGCGCATCCAGCCGGGCGCGCATCGCATCGAAACGTGCGTGGGCGTGGTCACGGCCACGTTGCACGAGGATGGCTCGGTGTCCGTCGAGAACGTGCCGAGCTATCGCAAGGCCAAGGGCGTGACGGTGGACGTGCCGGGCGTGGGCAAAATAACCGGCGACTTGGCGTGGGGCGGCAACTGGTTCTTTCTCGTGGAGCAACACGGCCAGTCGCTGGCCTTGAGCAACGTCGAGAAGCTCACGGAACTTTCATGGGCGATTCGACAGGCGCTGAACGCGCAGGGTTATCCCGAAGTGGATCACGTTGAACTGTTTGGCCCGCCGCAATTGCCTGGCGGCCATTCGCGCAACTTCGTCCTCTGTCCCGGCAAAGCCTACGACCGTTCGCCCTGCGGCACTGGCACCAGTGCAAAGCTCGCTTGTCTCGCTGCCGACGGAAAGCTCAAGGAAGGTGACTCGTGGGTGCAGGAAAGCTTGATTGGCAGTTCCTTCACCGGCCGTTATCGACGCGATGGCGACAAAATCATTCCCATTATCACGGGTACCGCATTCGTCAATTCAGAGGCTACGCTCCTGCTCGATGAACGAGATCCGTTCTGTTGGGGGATACGTTGAGTGGTGGGCAAAGTAGAAACGCACGCCTATGACGAATGTCCTTCGCCTCCTGATTCTGTGTCTGCTGTGTCTTCCGTGGTTCCTCTCCGCCGCGCCCGCCGAGCGCGCGACCAACGACTTCGTATACATCGAAAACGGTGCCTTGCGCCTGGGTGTAAAGAAATCCTCCGGCGCCGGCATCGCATATCTTGCGCTCAATGCCACCGGCGAGAACGTGATCAATCACTGGGACCGCGGGAGGCTGGTACAGCAATCGTTCTACGGCGCCAAGGATGGATCGATGTGGAACAACCAGCCGTGGCACTGGAACCCAGTGCAAGGCGGCGGCTGGAATCACGAACCGGCAACCGTCCTGGAGTTAAAATTAGAAGGATCGTCGCTCTACGCCAAAACGATGGCGAAGCATTGGGCCACCGGCGCAGATTTGCCAGAGGTGATCTTCGAGGAATGGATTTCGCTCACCGGTTTGTTGGCGCACGTAAAGTTTCGGATGACTTATACCGGGACAAACACACATCCCAATCGAAGCCAGGAACTTCCTGCCGTGTTCGTCGAGCCGCAGTACAGCACGCTGCTGGTTTACGAAGGCACGAACGCCTGGGCAGGTGAGCCGATCGTCGGCTTTAAGCCGGGTTGGCCGAACGAGTACCGGCGATTCACCGAGCGATGGGCGGCATATGTCAATGCCAGCGACGTGGGAGTGGGCGTGTTTGTGCCCGTGGCAACGTCGCTGACGTGCTATCGCTTCGGAGATGGGAAGCGGGATCACGGCTCGTGCTCTTACTTTGCGCCCATCAAGGATTTCGCCATCACGCCCGGAATGAAGTTCGAGTATGACGCGTGGTTGACGATTGGAACGTCGGCAGAGATAAGAAAACGGTTCCATAAAATCGCGGAGAAACTCTCACAATGAACTGGTGCCGGAAGTGGATTATTAGCGCGAGCTGGCTCGCCGTTGCCCTGACAGTCGTGGCGGCGGATCGCCCGAACGTCGTGTTCATCCTGGCGGACGATTTGGGATATGGAGACCTGAGTTGTTACGGGCAGGAGAAGTTCAAGACGCCGAACATTGATCGTTTGGCCGCGGAAGGAATGAAGTTCACGGCACACTATTCCGGGCATAACGTTTGTGCCCCGTCCCGCTGCGCATTGCTCTCCGGGAAACATCCCGGACATGGGTACATCCGGGAGAATCGCGGCGGCCTTGGCGAAAACGGCGAAGGCCAGCAACCGGTGCCGCCGGGCGAGTTGAAACTCCCCCTTTTGTTGAAGGCTGAAGGGTATCGACTGGGTGCCTTCGGAAAATGGGGCCTCGGTCCGGTCGGCAGTTCGGGTGATCCGCTGCGGCAGGGGTTCGATCGCTTCTTTGGCTTCAACTGCCAGGCCGTGGCGCACAATTCTTATCCTACTCATCTCTGGTCCAACGCCACTCGCACGGTGCTGAGGAACGAGAAATTCTCCGCCCACCAAAAACTCCCGGCTGGTGCCGATCCGAATGCGCCCGCCAGCTATGTAAAGTTCACCGGCACAGATTACGCGCCCGACCTCATTGGGCGCGAAGCGCTGCGTTTCCTGCGCGAGAATAAGGATCGCCCTTTCTTCCTCTACTACCCGACGACGGTGCCGCATCTCGCGTTGCAAGTGCCGGAGGATTCCCTGCGGGAATTCGAAGGACGATTTCCTGAGACGCCCTATCCCGGCGGCCGCGGCTACCTGCCCCACCGCACGCCACGGGCAGCTTACGCCGCAATGATCACGCGAATGGATCGGGATGTGGGCCGGGTGCTGGCGTTGCTGAAGGAACTTGGATTGGACGAACGGACGCTGGTCATTTTTACCAGCGACAATGGACCGCTGTACGATCAACTCGGAGGAACGGACACGGATTTCTTCCGCAGCGCCGCAGGCTGGCGCGGGCGCAAGGGCTCGTATTACGAAGGCGGTTTTCGCATCCCATGCCTGGTTCGCTGGCCCGGCCAAATCAAGCCCGGCAGTTCCAGCGATCGCGTGACAGGCTTTGAAGACTGGCTGCCCACGTTGTTGGAACTCACCGGCGCAAAGAGTTCGGTGCCGGCAGGAACAGACGGAATTAGTTTTGCCCCGACACTGTTGGGCCACGCTCAACCGCCGCGTCCTTTTCTTTACCGCGAATCTCCAGGTTACGGCGGACAACAATGCGTGCGGGTGGGGGATTGGAAAGCGATTCGCACCCGGCTAAATCCGCCACGCAATGCCAGGGATCAAACTCCCGGACGCATTGAACTGTACAATCTCGCAAACGATCCGGGCGAGACGATGGACGTCGCTTCGCAAGAGCCCGTCGTCGTGAAAAAGTTGGCCGCCTTGCTGGACCAGCAACACGTGAAGTCACCGCTCTGGCCCATTCGCGCGCTGGATGGTGCGGTCACGGCGCCATGAGCAAACGCATTCTCGTCATCGGCGCCGGTGTGATTGGCCTTTCCACTGCCTATTACTGCGCACGCCGCGGCCATCGCGTCACCGTCATCGATCGGAATGCCGATGAGCGAGATGGCTGCTCGTTCGGCAACGCGGGCATGGTGGTGCCGAGTCACTTCGTGCCGCTGGCGGCGCCGGGCGTCGGTGAGCACGGCGCTCAAGTGGATGTGGAATCCCGAGTCGCCGCTCTACATCAAGCCGCGCCTGAACTGGGAGCTGATGTCGTGGGGCTGGAAGTTCATGCGCGCCGCGAATGCGCACACGTTGAACGCAGCGCACCGTTGATTCGCGATTTGAGTTTCGCCAGCCGTGATTGCTTCGAGGAACTGGCGGCGCTGCCAGACAATGACTTCGGTCTGGTGAAGAAAGGCCTGGTGATGCTCTGCAAAACCCAGCATGGCCTGGATGACGAGGCGAAGTACGCCGCGCAAGCCAATGAACTCGGCGTGCCGGCGCAGGTGCTCGATGCCAAGGCACTCGCGAAACTCGATCCCGACGGTGACGATGGACGTGGTGGGCGGCGTTTATTTCCCGAAGGACTGCCATCTCTCGCCGAATCGCTTCATGGCGGGGATTGAAGCGGCAGTGCGACGCGCTGGGCGTGAAGTTTGTTTGGGCGCACCGAGGTGACTGCCGTTCGCGCAAAACGGTTCAGTCGTGTCTCCGGCAGTCTGCGACGGCTGTCGGGCGAGTTCGCGGCAGACGAATTCATCCTCTGCGGCGGTTCGTGGTCTCCCGTCACTCGGCGCGCGAACTCGGACTGAAACTCCCGATGCAAGCCGGCAAAGGCTACAGCCTCACGCTCACCAAGCCGCGCGAACTGCCGCAGCTTTGTTCCATCTTCACCGAGGCGCGCGTGGCGGTGACGCCGATGGGCGACACGCTGCGCTTCGGCGGCACGATGGAAATCGCCGGGCTTGAACGAGGACATCAATCCCGTGCGCGTGCGCGGCATCATCAAGGCGGTGCCGAAATACTTTCCGAAGTTCACCGCCGGAGGATTTCGCGGGCATCCAGCCGTGGCGCGGCTTGCGTCCGTGCTCGCCGGATGGGCTGCCGTATCTCGGCCGCACGGCGAAGTTCTCGAACCTCACCATCGCCACCGGCCACGCCATGATGGGCTTGAGCTTGGGACCAATCACCGGCCGGCTGATCAGCGAAATCCTCAGTGGCGAAGAGCCGTCGCTCCCCATCACACTGCTGAATCCAGATCGTTATGCGTAAATTCAAAACAGCCTTGTTCAGTTTCATCCGCCTCTGCTTGAAGCGAGACGCCCACGGGCAATTTGTTTTCGGGCTGCTCACCGTATTCCTCCTCTCGTCCCAGGCCTCGGGCGCCGAGTCGCAGCTTGAAACATTCTTCCGCCGGTACCTCGACGAGCGTTTTGCGCTGCATCCCATGGAGGCGACACAACTGGGCGATCATCGCTTCGATCACAAGTTGGATGACCTTTCCCCAGCGGGGCTGGAAAACTCGCTCGATCACTTGAAGCAATCCCGCGCGCGGCTCCGACGGGATATTGACCGGACGAAACTGTCAGCCGATGAACGCATCAACTTCGATATTTTCGCGCACGAACTGGAGGCAGCGATCTGGGTGCGCGAGAACACTCAGCCCTTCGCAAACAACCCGCGCATCTACAACGAATACATCAGCGACAGCATCTTCCTACTTCTCACCCAATCGCGGTTGCCCAAGGAGACGAACGTGGCCAATGCCATCCAACGAATGAAAGGCGTTCCCGCGGTCGTTGCCGCGGCAAAATTGAACCTGAAACATCCTCCGCGCGTGGTCCTGGAGACGGCCATTCGTCAGAATAAAGGTTCGATTGGCTTTTACGAAAAGGACCTGTTTGAAGCGGTCGGTGAAACATCACAACTTGAAACCCTCAAGGCGGAAGCGGCGCGGATTGTGCCCGTCCTGAAAGAGTACCAAGATTTTCTGGAGAAGGATTTATTGCCGCGCCGCCACCGGCGAATGGCGGTTAGGTAAACGGAAATTCGCGCGGAAACTGGAGCTCACCTTGAACGCCGGTTTAACCGCGGAGGAAGTTCTGCGGGATGCCGAGACCGAATTCTCCCGGGTGCATAGCGACATGTATGTTGTAGCACGCCAGCTTTGGCATCGGTATTTCCCCATGACGCCGTTGCCGGTCACAGACGTCGCCGGTCGGCGCGAAACGGTGGCCAAGGTCATTGCGGCAGTGTCGAAGGAACACAGCAAGCCGGAGGAATTGCTGGTGGATGCACGGGCGCAGGTCGATCAAATCAAAAAGTTCATCCGCGAGAAAAACATCTTACGCCTGCCGGAACCTGATCGTTGCCAGATCATTGAGATGCCGGAGTTTCAGCGAGGCAATTCCCTCGCCTACTTGAACGGCGCGCCGCCGCTCGACCCGGAAGCGCCGAGCTTTTACGCCATCAGCCCGCCCGCCAGCGATTGGACTCCGCAGCGCACTCGGAGCCTGCTCGAGGAGTACAACCGGCACATGCTGCAAATCCTCACCATCCACGAAGCCTATCCGGGCCATTACGTGCAGCTCGAATATTCCAGCCGTACCCCCTCTTTCCTTCGGCGCGTTCTGCAATCCGGCGTCACCATTGAAGGATGGGCCGTTTACACAGAGCAGATGATGCTCGACCAAGGCTACGGGGCGGGCACGGACGAACTGGCGTTGCGGCTGAACCAGTTGAAGTTCTATTTGCGCGCGGTGTGCAATGCCATCCTCGATCATAAGCTCCATGTGCAGGAAATGTCCGACGAAGCAGCCATTGAACTGATGACGAACGGAGCGTTCCAATCCGAAGAGGAGGCGAGAGCCAAGCTGGTTCGGGCGAAACAAACATCGACGCAACTGAGCACGTACTTCGTGGGCCGCATGGCGCACGTCCGCTTGCGGGAACAAATGCAGCGCGAGTTGGGAGAAAAATTCAGCCTCGCCCGGTATCACGAAGCGGTTCTCTCGCAGGGATCGGTTCCGGTGAAATATCTCCCTGAACTGGTGCGAACGAAATTAAAGCCATGACGGTTTGTTTTGCCGGGCTGCGCCGCCTTTTTGTTTCCGGCACCAACCGCCAACTGCATAATGTGGTGATGTATTTTAGTTTTAGAACGCGGCATATCGCAGGCCGGTCCATTCGAACGTGAAGACCCTTCACACGTATTTAACCCGCCAGGTGCTTGGATCCCTGGTGCTGACAGTGGGCGTTTTCACCTTTGTCCTGCTGATCGGCAACGTGCTGCGGGAAATCCTGGGACTGCTCGTCAACCGGCAGGTGACGCTGCTCACCGTACTCCAGGCGGTGGGACTGTTGATTCCCTACGTGCTCGTCTTTGCATTGCCCATGGCGATGCTGACGGCAACGTTGCTGACGTTTGGACGATTCAGTGCCGACAACGAGCTGACCGCGGTGCGGGCGAGCGGCATTAGTTTACTTTCTTTGATCACCCCGATTCTTGTCCTAAGCGTGTTGCTCAGTGCGGTGTGTGCGTTTGTGAACCTTGAACTCGCGCCGCAATGCCGTGTGGCCTACAAGCGCCTTCTCTTCAAGAGTGCAATGGAACGGTTCGACATGCTGCTCCAGGAGCGCACTTTTATCCGGGACTTCAAGCCCTACACCATCTACTTCGGACGTCTCCGCGGGAACGAGGTCAAAGACATCTATCTTTACGAGATGGATAAAAGCGGGAGCAACCTGCTCAGCACCACGCGCGCACCGCGCGGCACCTTTGCCCTCGATTCCACGGGAACGAACCGGGTGATTCGGCTGCAACTTTTTGACGCCTCCCATGTGGACGGACGCGACGGCCAACACCGCCCATCGCATTGGGGCCAGGCGGCGATCGAACTGGGATTGCAGGAAAGAGCCACCAAGCAGCCCGGCCTTTCGGACTTGGGCTTCATGGAGCTGCGGGAAAAACGACGCGAACTTGTTGCCAAAGGGATCCCTACCACGCCCGTGGACGTGCAAATACATTCTCAAATCGCCTTCTCGTTTGCCTGCATCGGGTTTGCATTGGTTGGAATCCCTTTGGGAATTCGAGCGCACCGCCGGGAGACCAGTGTCGGCATTGCAATCTCCCTTGTATTGGTGCTGGCCTATTACAGCTTCCTGATTCTCGGGCAGTCGCTCGATACCAAGCCCCAATACGCGCCCTACCTCATCGTCTGGCTGCCCAACTTCGTTTTCCAGGCCCTGGGCGTCGTATTACTGCGCCGAACGAACCACGGGTTGTAAGGAACGCGGGAAGCCACGCGGGGTATGCGGGGTAAATGAAGGGATGAACCGCCGCCTTTTTCCACGCTGCCGCAGACAGGTCAGCCCTTGGCCTTCAGAAGCACTTCGAGTCCTTCGCGCGCCGCTTCCACCAACGTGGCATCACCCACAAGGCGACGCGCGTGGGCCAGGCTTCGGGAAACTCGCTCGTCATTGTGCGTCGGATCATGGTGGAATAAAAAGAGCTGCTTGACGTTTGCCCGCGTGGCGAGGGCCGCGACGTCATCAACACAGGAATGCCCCCAACCGACATGGGATTCGTATTCAGCCGCATCGTATTGAGCATCGATGATGAGCAAGTCGGCTTCCCGTATGAACTCAACAAGCTTCGCATCCTGCGCCTCCGCAAATTCCGCCGCGTGTGGGTCCATGTTTCTGGGCTGGGTGCGCAGCCGGAGGAACGGCTCGTTGTCGGGGATGAACACCACGGAGCCGCCGCTGGTCTCAAGGCGATACCCCACGCAGATGCCGGGATGATTCACAAACATCGCCCGCACGCGCACAGCGCCGACCATGAACTCCATGTCCCGCAATTCTTCGATCGTGATGTTGCCGGGAAGTTCTTTGATGCCGACGGGGAAGTAGGGGCTTTCCATCTGTGCACCCAAAGTGGCCGCCAAGCCCTGACGGGCGCCCTCGTATCCCAAAATTCGAACCGTATTCTTCGGGTCGTAAGCGGGCACAAAGAATGGGAATCCCTGGATATGATCCCAGTGGGTGTGCGTGAGAAGAAGCGTCAGGTTCAGCGGCTGCCCATCGAATTCTTCGGCGAGGCTCAAACCAAGCATCCGAATCCCAGTCCCAGCGTCGAGCACGATTATCTCCCCGTCAGCACGCACTTCAACGCAGGAGGTGTTACCTCCATAAAAAACTGTTTCGGGCCCCGGTGAAGCGATCGAGCCACGAACACCCCAAAATTTAACACGAGTCGGCCCCGAAGTTTGGGAAGGGGCTGGACGCCCCGCCGCCTTGGTTGGGGAGTTTCCCTCCGTCATGCGGGTAAGTGCTTCACGCAATTCCTCGGCTTGGACCGGCTTAATCAGATATTCGTCCGCACCCGCTTCCAACGCATTGAGCCGATCTGTGTAATAACCGCGACCGGAAATCATCACGATCCGTGTCCCATGCAGGTCGGGAGTGGCACGAATGGCCCGGCATACTTGATAGCCATTACAACGGGGCATCAGCAGATCGCACACGACCACATCAGGCTTGTGCTGGCGGGCAAGATGGATACCAGCCTCGCCATCCGATGCTTCCAAGACCTTCCAGCCGTTTTCACCCAAAAGCGCAGCGATCATTGGCCGCAAGGCCTCGTCATCCTCGATTAGCAGGACAGCTTTCATGGTTGAGGCTGGTTCATACTGTTGTAGGCGTTCGGTCACGGACATTAAGGAAACAATGATGATTGGGAAATAGAAACACGCCCTCTCGCGCACTGTGCAGTCTTTGGAACATTGTTAGTTGCGCCTTGCAAGCGGCAGAGTGCGAATCAAATGAAGCGTGTCACCGGCTCGCCCCATAATGACGACTTCCAGTCGGTGAGGTGAGGCTGGCATTCGATTGGCTACCCTGGCCCATCATGAAAAGGAGATTTCTCGTAGTCCGGTGGTTGGTGATTATCAGCAGCATTTCCTTCCTCCCCATCGGTTGTACGACTGACCAGCGCGGAGGACGGACTGCTGGACAGTACATGGACGACAAATCGCTGAGCGGACGTGTTAAAGCGGCGCTGAACGAAAGTCCCGACTACAAATTCACGGACGTCCACGTCGAGAGCATGCGCGGCAGCGTGCAGTTGAGTGGGTTCGTCGGGACATCAGCCCAGAAGTCAACGGCGGGCGAAATTGCCAAGAGCGTTCGCGGCGTTCAGAACGTGGACAATAAAATCTCTGTGCGATGAGAGAACCATGAGATTAATCCCGCTAATGACGTTCGTGCTGGTTTTGCTGCTTTTGGCGATGCTTCCCGCTTTGATGCAATTCGCGCGCATGACCGGCGTTTCCGCACCGGCCTCTGTTGCTGTCGTGGCCGGATTATTGGCGATCGTGGTGCTGAGACCGGAGTCTTGATCGCTGGAGAGCGTCAGTGGACGAAGATGATCCGGCTGCCTTCTGATTCAAAGGCGACCGGGATTCGGCGTAATTCTTTGAGGGCGTGCGCAATCCCTTCGTGATTCTCGCGCCCCGCATAAAACATCAGAAATCCCCCGCTGCCCGCGCCCAGGAGTTTGCCTCCTTCGGCCCCGGCTCGAATGCCGGCCGCGTGCCAGGCATTGATTTGCTCGTTGCTGATTTCCGGTGTGAGGCTGTTCTTTAATTCCCACCCCTCCCGTAAGATTTCGCCAAAACTGGTGAGATTGTTTCCCTGCAGTTCCTTACGGAGAACGCCAGCCAGTTGCACCATGCGCTGCATGACGCGTTGCTTGCCAGGGCTCTGCGCCACGACATCCTGCTGATTCTTCAGAATGGCCGAAGCGCTGCGCGAGATGCCGGTGTAAAAAACAAGAATGTTCTCCTCCAATTGCTTCAAAATTTCGGGACGGCACATGATGGGTTCGACGCGCACTGAATCATCCGGCTCGAACTGGATGAAGTTGAAACCGCCGTATGCGGCCGCGAACTGGTCCTGTTTCCCAATCGGTTCCCCGCAGCGCTCGATCTCGATGGAACACGCTTCGCGAGCCAACTGTTCTGCATTTGAAGAACGACCAGCGTAGGCGTGGAGTGCATGGAGCAGTCCGACGGTAAAGGCGCTCGAAGAGCCAAGCCCCGAGCCTTTAGAGGGAATATCGGCAATGGAAGTGATTTCGATCCCACCCTGCACGTTCAGCAGTTTCATCGATTCACGAACAAGCGGATGCTGAACTTCCGCGACCGAGTCCGCCTCCTCCGTGCGCGAGTAGCTCACCCGGATGCGATGGTCGAACTTTTCGTTCAGCGTGATGTAAACGAACTTGTTGATCGCCGTGGACACCACTGCGCCGCCAAACTTCCGGTAGAAGGAAGGCAGATCGCTCCCGCCTCCCACAAAACTCATGCGCAGCGGTGTCCGGCTGATGATCATGTGCGCGTGGTTGTATCGGCTGGATGGAAGGGCGGAAAGTGCAAACCCTGATCGCCCGCCCTTGATGTTGTTTCCCGATTCCCGGCGTGCAGAGTAGGCCGCATGAAAAAGATGTTGGTCTTGCTCATCCTCGTCTTTGTGGGCGGCGCCGTCATCCTCTTGCTGATGAACCGACATCCTGTTCAACCGCTGAAGGCGCAATCAGAATTCCATTTCCAGTCCTTCACGAACGCACTTGGAAGGAATCTGGCTCTGTTCAAGATCAGCAACCATCCCGGCTATCTCAACTTGTTCGCCGCGCATGTTTACCGCGCGGAAGCCCCGGGGCAGTGGACAAACGAGGGACGAACCCCCGTATTGATGGGTAGCTTCGGTGGTATGACGGTGGGCGTGCCAATTAACGACCCCGGCCCCCCGGTTCGTGTTGTGTTTGAAATCCAGGAAGGTAACGGCGGTTTCATACGGGAAATCAAGGAGTGGCTTTCGGAACACATAAAGCGTCCGCTCAATACCCGACCAACGTTTCACGTCACCAGCGAAACGGCTCGTGCCACCGAGCCCACGCGGTGACGGCTCGTGCCGGAACTATCCGGTCACCAGCGTCCCGACTTCCTCTCCCAACACCACGCGCTTCAAGTTGTGCGACTTGAACAAGTCAAACACGATGATCGGCATCTTGTTGTCCATGCAGAGACTGAAGGCGGTCGAGTCCATGACCTTGAGCTGCTTTTGCAATGCTTCTAGGTAGCTGATACGCGCATAACGAAGGGCTTTCGGATTCTTCTTGGGATCGCTGTCGTAAATGCCGTCCACCTTGGTCGCCTTCAAAATCACTTCCGCGCCAATCTCGTTCGCTCGCAACGCCGCTGCGGTGTCGGTGGAGAAATAAGGATTGCCGGTGCCGGCAGCAAAAATCACCACGCGCCCCTTCTCCAGGTGGCGCACCGCGCGGCGGCGAATGAAAGGCTCCGCAATCTGGGTCATGTTGATGGCGCTTTGGACTCGCGTCGGCGTGCCCCGGCGTTCCAGAGCGTCCTGCAAAGCGAGGGCGTTAATCACCGTGGCGAGCATTCCCATGTAGTCGGCCGTCGCCCGCTCAATGCCTTTCTCGCTGCCGGCGACGCCGCGGAAAATATTGCCACCGCCAATGACGATCACCACCTCGATCCCCAATTCACGTACTTCGGCAATTTGCTCCGCCATGTCCGAAACACGGGCGCCATCAATGCCATTGCTGTTGGCATCGCCCAACGCTTCGCCGGAGAGCTTCAACAAGATACGGCGATATTTGGCTTTTTGAGATTTCATGCGCGCGCCTGACAAACCAAAGAAAACATGCGGGCGGGTTGTAGCAGTGGCTCACCCATGAGTCAACGAACCGCCAACGAAAAAGCCGCGCCTTCGTGAAAAGGCGCGGCGTCCGACAAATCCGGCTGCTCAGGCCGCCGTTGCTTCTCCAACTTGGAAGCGCACGAACCGGCGGATCGTGATTTCGTCGCCCAGCGTTTTGGAAACGGAACCAACGTGTTGCTGCACGGTCATTTCAGGATTCTTCACAAACCCCTGATCCACGAGACAGAAGGTCTGGAAGAATTTCTCCCGCATTCCCTGGAGAATCTTCTCCATGGCCTGGGCGGGCTTGCCCTTCAGCCGGTCCGATTGCTTGTTGATCTCGTCTTCCTTATCGATGACGGCTTTTGAAACTTCGTTGCGGGAAACGGCCCCGGGATGGGAAGCCGCGATTTGAAGCGTGATGTCACGCACGAGTTGCTTGAACTCCTCCTTTTGCGCGGTCTCGGCATTGTTCGCTCCGACCTCCACCAGCACGCCGACTTTGGCGCCCGTATGGATGTAGGCCGCCACGAGGCCATTGCCACTTACTTCAATGCGTTGATGACGGCTGATCAAGACGTTCTCACCAATCTTGGAGACCGCCGCCACGCGATCGGCTTCGAGATCCGCCTGGGGATTTGCCGCCAACTTCTTCGCGATCTCATCACAGAAGGCACGGAAGCTTTCGTTACGCGCCACGAAATCCGTTTCGCAGTTGATTTCGACAATCACGCCCACCCTCGCTCCAGGTAGCAATGTGGACGGCAATCACCCCTTCCTTCGCGTCACGTCCGGCTTTCTTGGCGGCGGAGGCCTGCCCCTTCTTCCGCAGAATATCCACGGCCGCATCGAGGTCCCCGCTGGACTCGGTGAGAGCCTTCTTGCAATCCATCAAACCTGCATTCGTCATTTCGCGAAGTTTCGCGACGGCACTAGCTGTAATTTCGGCCATAAAATTCTTACTGGTTGAAAATTAAATGTTGAAAGGGCGAAGGCGAGGAAACGACTGAGTCGCTCCTCGCCCTCGATTGAAAACGAACTAGGCAGCAGGAGCCGCGGCTGTTTCCGCAGGAGCCGCCGGTGCCGCAGTGGCTGCGGTCTCGGCAGGAGCATCAACCGGAGCTTGTTCACCCGCCTGCTCCGCTGGTTTGTTGCCACGAGCCCGCTTGGAATCATACTCCGCCTTGGCTTCGCCAACGGCCTGCACTATGGCGCTTAACACCACGCGGACGGAACGAATGGCGTCGTCGTTACCCGCGATCGGGTAGTCTACCAGGTCAGGATCGCAGTTCGTATCCACCAGCGCGACAATGGGAATCTTCAAGCGGCGCGCTTCCGCCACGGCGTTATGCTCGCGTTTGACGTCCACCACGAACATCGCGGCCGGATACTTGTCCATGCTGCGAATGCCATCAAAATATTTGAACTGACGGGCGTGCTCGCGACGGATCATCGACTGTTCCTGTTTCACGTAGTCGTTGATCGAACCGTCGGTTTCCATCTTCTCGATCGCCTTCATCCGCGCGATCGATTTCTTGACCGTGCCGAAATTCGTGAGCGTGCCGCCGAGCCAGCGCTCTGTGGCGTACAGCTGGCCGCATGTCTTGGCGGACTCCTTGATGGTTTCCTGCGCCTGCTTCTTTGTGCCGACGAAAAGAATATGTCCGCCCTTGCGCACTACGCTGCCAAGAAACTGGCAGGCTGCATCAAGTTGGTGCGCCGTCTTGCTGAGGTCGATGATGTGGATGCCATTACGCGCGTCGAAGATGAACGGCTTCATCTTGGGGTTCCAGCGACGCGTCTGGTGTCCAAAATGGACACCGGCTTCCAACAATTCCTTAACTCCGATGGTAGTCATGTATTTCCAATAGTTCCGAGCTTAGCGGCCGTATTCGGCCAGCCCATCCCGCGGAAAGTCGGGATTCAATTGAGTGTTATTGTGGCCACCGCACTCACACGAGTGGCGGATATTTAAGGCCGTTTCCCGAAAAAAAGCCTGTCAGCCCGTGCCCACAGCCTTTTCAAAGGGGCGGCAAGATAACAAAGGAAGCAGGTGGGGCAACTGTTTATTTTGACGCAAAAGGTCCCTTCCCGGGCCCTATTCCGTGGCCATCGCGGGCTCACGCTCTTTCTTCTCCCAAGCCCGCTTGACCCGTTCCGGCACGGTCGTGTCTACCCGCACGTAATACGTGTCCTCGCCCAACAAGTCGTTGACGGCCCTTTCAAATTCACGCGATGGCGCCACGAAATATTTATCGTGGGTCTCAATGAAAACGATCTCGCCCCCGGGCAATCGTATGGAAAGGAACAGCGGGCACTTGCCTGGAAAAGCCGCGACCAGATCGAAGATGGCGCGCAGCTTGTCGTCGTTCAGATGAACCGCGTTGAGTCGCAGATGAACCTGTTTGGTAAATTTTCGCGGCGCGTCATCCAGCAGCATGATCTCCGTGGGAAAAATCTTGGCCCGATCCTCGTCGTTGTTTGCCTCGCCCACGATCAACAACGCCTTGTTCACTTCGAGCAGGTGCCGGTATTTGTCATAGTTCTCGTTCATGCACAGCATCGTAAAAGTGCCCTCCAAGTCTTCGAGCGTCACCATGGCGTAAGGCTTGCCGCTCTTCTTCGACATGCCTTGCTGCACCGCCGTCACGATGCCACCAATCCGCGTCATGGTGCGGGCAGCGAGCGCCGACGCGGTTCCCGAGTTGGTGAGCGTGTACTTCTCCAGCAATGGGGCAAAAGGTGTAAGCGGATGACCCGTGATATAAAACCCGAGCAACTCCTTTTCGTGGGCGAGCAACTCGCTTTGCGACCATTCGGGAACACGAATCATCCCGTCGTCCCTGGTCTCCGCCTTTTCCTCCAGCATCCCAAAGAGCGAAACTTGTCCGCGAGCCCGATCTGCCGCCGCACTGGCTGCCCGGCCGGAAACGCGATCAATCGAGGCGAACAATGTGGCGCGGGTTTCACCGAAACAGTCGCAGGCGCCCGACTTGATTAACGCTTCGATCGCTTTCTTGTTAACCGCCCGCAGGTCCACACGCTCCAGCATGTCGGCGAACGACTTGAACGGCCCACCCTGTTCACGAGCTTTGAGAATGCTTTCCACAGCCGCCTCCCCCACGCCCTTGATTGCTGCCAGCCCGAAACGGATCACTTGTCCGCGCTCACCCTCCGCCTGTCCCGGCTTCGGAGCAGGTGAGAAGAACATGCCGCCTTCATTCACGTCCGGTTGCAACACATCGACGCCCATCGCGCGCGCTTCGTTGAGCAGCACGACCAGCTTATCCGCGCTGTTCAGGTCGTTGGTCATCATCGCGCAGAGAAACTCCACCGGGTAATTCGCCTTCAGGTAAGCCGTCTGATAAGCGACGATCGCGTAAGCCGCCGCGTGCGATTTGTTGAAGCCGTAACCCGCGAACTTTTCCAGCAGGTCGAACACCTCATTTGCCTTGGACTCGGGGATGTTGTTTGTCTCCTTGCAGCCTTTGACGAAGATGCCGCGCTGCTTGGCCATCTCCTCAGGCTTCTTCTTGCCCATCGCGCGTCGCAACAGATCGGCCCCGCCCAGTGTATAGCCGGCCAGCAACTGCGTGGCCTGCATCACCTGCTCCTGATAGATGAGGACGCCGTAAGTCTCCTTCGAAATCGATTCGAGCAACGGATGCGCATACTCGATCGGGACCTCGCCATGACGCCGCTTGATGAAGTCCGGGATCAGGTCCATCGGGCCGGGACGATAGAGCGAAACAAGCGCCGTGATGTGTTCGACCGAGGCGATTTGAAATTTGCGGCACAAGTCCCGCATGCCGCCGGATTCCAACTGGAACACGCCCACGGTGTTGCCTTTGTTCAGAATCTCGTACGTCTTCGCGTCATCGAGCGGCAGATCATCGAGGACGATGTCGATGCCTTGCGTGCGCTTGATCATCTCCACCGTGTTGCGAAGGACGGTGAGCGTCTTCAGCCCGAGGAAATCCATCTTCAGCAAACCGAGATCGCCGACGGGGTTCATCGCGTACTGCGTCACGATCGTCCCGTCTTCGTCCTGTTTGAGCGGAAGCAACTTCACCAGCGGCTTGTCGCTGATGACCACGCCCGCCGCGTGCACGGAGGAGTTGCGCGTGATGTCCTCAAGCACGAAAGCCATGTCCACCACTTCGCGCGTGATCTCCTCGGTATTGTAAGCCTCCTTGAATTCCGGCGATTGCTTGAGCGCCAGTTCAAGGCTCATCTTCAAGTCCGTGGGAATCATCTTCGCGAGCCGGTCGCCATCGCCATAGCTCAAACCCATCACGCGCGCACACATCGCGCACGACGGATTTCGCGCCCATCGTGCCGAAGGTAATGATCTGCGCGACGCATTCGCGGCCATATTTCTGGCGAACGTATTCGATCACGTCCGCGCGCCGGTCGTCCGCGAAATCGATGTCGATGTCAGGCGGGTTGACGCGTTCAGGATTCAGAAACCGCTCGAACAGCAGTCCGTAACGAATCGGGTCGACGTTCGCGATGTCGAGCAGGTAGGTGACAATGGAACCGGCCGCCGAACCGCGCGCCACGCAGGACATGCCGATTTCGCGGCCGTAACGAATGAAGTCCGCCACGATAAGGAAATAGGAGATGAATCCGGTCTTCTCGATGACGGTGAGTTCAGTCTGCAACCGATCGATGACGACCTTGATTGCGGCAGCGACGGCGGGATCCTCAATGGTGGCGGATGCCTTCTCGCCGGAAGAATCCGAAGCAGGTGGTGCGGCGTAAGTGGGCAGACGCTCCGGCTTCTCGATGCCTTCGACGATAAAGTCCTGGCCCATCCGCCCGCGCCCGAATCGTGTAGCGGCGATACAACCCTTCCGCCAACAACTGGCGCAGGTAACCTTCGCGCGTGAAATGCTCTGGCGGTGTGAAGACCGGGTAATGCAGCTTGCCGAATTCAATTTCCAGGTTGCACTTCTCCGCCACCTCCAGCGTGTTCTAGCACCGCCTCCGGAACTTCCGCGAACAGCGCCTTCATTTCCTCGCGCGGAGCGCAGGAAGAATTGCTCGGGCTGGTAACGCATCCGCTTCGGATCATCACGGACCGTCTGCGTGCCGATGCAGATCAAGCAGTCGTGCGCCTGCGAATCCTTCTTCTCGACGTAATGCACATCGTTCGTGGCGACGCATTTCAGCCCGAACTCCTTCGCCCACGGAATGAGGTGCTGGTTGACCTTGGCCTGTTCGGCGATGCCGTGGTTCTGCAGTTCGAGATAAAAATTCTCCGCGCCCAGCGTTTGCTTGAACCAATCGATGGCTGGCGCGCGCTTTCTTCAAATCATCCTTGGCGATGGCTTCGGGAATCTCACTGGCGAGGCAACCGGAGAGCGCGATCATTCCTTCCTTGTGCGCTGCGAGAATTTCCTTGTCGATGCGCGGCTTGTAGTAATAGCCCTCGAGATGTGCGGCCGTGGCGAGCTTGATCAGGTTCTTGTAGCCCTGCTCGTCCTTGGCCAGCAACACGAGATGATTGTAAACGTCTCGCCCGCCGCCGCCCGAACTTTTCTTCTCCAACCGGCTCCCGGGCGCGACGTAAACCTCGCAGCCAATGATGGGCTTGATGCCTGCCTTACGCGCGGCCTGGTAAAAATCGATCGCGCCGTAGAGGACGCCGTGATCCGTCAGGGCCAGCGCGGGGAACTTCAGCGCGTGCGCCTTCTCCACCAGCTTGTCGAGACGGCACGCCCCGTCGAGCAGCGAATACTCGGTGTGCAGGTGAAGATGAACGAAGTCCGCATGAGACATGGTAAGAATTTCGAGTCACACCTCCGGAATGTCGAGTGGCGACTATTCACATTGAGCGGGCGACGAATAAAACTGGGAAACAGGCGAAAG
Organism: uncultured Verrucomicrobiae bacterium; assembly: GCA_963760275.1. Taxonomy (GTDB): domain Bacteria; phylum Verrucomicrobiota; class Verrucomicrobiia; order Limisphaerales; family SIBH01; genus JANNGC01. Next base: position 916,855 of record CAVXCM010000013.1, on the reverse strand, counting down.
CGTTGGCCTTGCGCTTTCAATCACTCCTCCACTCGCACCGGCGTCCCGATGGTCACCAGTTGCAGGAGATACTCCGCGTTCCAGTTAGCCAGGCGAAAGCAGCCATGCGATTCAGTCCGACCCACCTCTTCCGGTTTCGGAGTGCCGTGGATTCCATAACCCGGGCGGTTGAGTCCAATCCACACCGCGCCTACCGGATTATTGGGTCCCGGCGGCAGGACGAGTTTGCGGCCCAACTCCCGCGCTTCGGCAGATTCAGGAAATATTTCGGGGTCAAAGGTGTAGTTCGGATTTGGCGCCAGCACCGCGACGACCAGCTCGCCGACGGGGCGTTTCTCGACCCGTTGCGCAATGCTGCAAGGGAAATGGGCGATCAATCGATTGGCCCCATCGAATGCCTGCAACGTCCGTTGGCTTAATCGAATTTGAAGGAATGCAGCTCGGGCGGTTGGCGGGTAGCGCTTCGTCATCGGAACAACAATTTCAGCCCCCACACCCACGCTGTTCCAGTCCACCGCCGAATTCAGCCGCTGGATTAGACCTGGATGGGCGTGATGCTTCTCGGCAATCAATTCGATGAGGGACTGGTAATCGAGACGCTCCTGCTCTGATTTGCCGAGCCACGTTCCCGCCAAGGGCAGCAAACGAGTCACATCTTCCAGCTCCACGCGATAGCGGGATAGCACCATGCCTGCGCTCGGAAGACGGCTGCGGGTGGTTTCATCCAATTCACCCGTCTGGGGCAGAGCTTCACGCCACTGAAACGCGCGCAAGGCGGTGCGGGTTTGTGAACCCATTACTCCGTCCACGGAACCGGAGGAAATGCCGATCCGGTCCAAAGCAACCTGGGCCTCAAGCACCGCTGATGATTTCACCGGCGGGGGATTGGTCGGGATCGCAGTGTTGGTCCTCGGCACGACAACGAGGGCCGACACGGGAAGGCGCGGCGGTGTCGTCGCAGGAGAGTCCTCCAGCTCTGGTAACGGCGGCACGGGTTTATCGACACTGCCGGATGAGAAGGGCTTTGGATTCCCATTCCTGAGATATCCTTTCTGCCAAAACACCCACACTGCCCCGCCCGACAGCAGGGCGAACACGAGCAGAATGACTCCTGCACGTCGGCGATTAGCTCCTTTTCGTTTGCTCACGCGATGGTCACTTAAACCGGAATCCAACCACGGTAAGCAATGGCTTTGATTTCTGAAAGCGCCCCTTCACGACCATGAATCCGTATTCCGCTTGACCCCCTCATCGGACATTTCCCGGATTCCAAAATCAGCTTCTGTCTCAAGCGAAAACATGCGTCCGGCAAAGGCGTTTCTCGTATTCTCGTCGGCAGCACAGGAACGATATGAAGCGAAATGTTGGCCCCCAATCCGCAGCCTTTTCTCAGCAGGCTCTCGCGCTCCTGGCAGCGGTGCTACTGGCCTCCAGTGCTGGCGGCGCCATCGAAACCTTTCAACCAAACATCAACGGGCCGATCAGTTCCGTGGCGGTGCAGGCAGATGGCAAAATCCTCATCGGCGGAAACTTCACCGCCGTCAACGGAGTCGCCCGACCTTACCTGGCCCGGCTCAATAGCGACGGTTCTTCCGATACCTCATTCTCACCGACCCAGGCTCCGCAAGCGTTCGTGAATCGGATTGTGATTTCGGATTCGAACCTCTTCGTCGGCGCTGGCGATGGCCTCCGAAGTTTCGACCTCAACGGCACGCTGAATTGGAGATTCCCCATGTCGGTGGCGACCTTTGCGGTGGACCCGCAACAACGCGTAATTATCGGCGGGCAGTTCACCCGGATTGAAAATCAGGCGCATCGGAACCTTGCCCGCCTGACCGCAGGAGGACTTTTAGACACGTCCTTCTCACCGTCCATCGGGTGTTGCGCGGGCGAAGGAGTGTTCGCACTGGCAACAGTGGGAGATTCCGTTTTCGTCGGCGGTAAATTTCAATCCGTCAACTCCGTGAACGTCGTTAGTCACATGGCGAAGATTAACGCGGACGGCTCTTACGATTCGGGGTTCACATGCACGGCTGACCCCTTGGTCTTGACCCTGGCGCCTCTGCCGGATGGGAAAGTTTTCCGCCTTAGCGAATCCGCCTTGGCCCGCCATTTAGCCAACGGAGACATTGATCCTTCCTTCCCGCCCGTGACAGTGGACGGTGTTTCAGTGGAACGTTTTGTTGCCATGGCTGTCCAGCCAGACGGCAAAGTCATTGTAGGCGGATTCCCCGCCTTCGCTGCGCGATTCAACCTAGATGGAACAACGGATAATTCCTTCCATGCCCAAGTTGACGGTGCGGTTCATTCCGTGGCAATCGAACCTAGTGGCGACATATTGCTGGCCGGGGCATTCACGCAATTGAACGGCGAAGCCCGAACAGGCCTTGCTCGGGTACCGAACCCCTCTGGCTCTACGGTTGTCCCTGTTTTGGCCATGTCGCGCTGTGCCAGCGGAGCAGTCATTCTTTCCTGGTCACAAACTCCGACCACTTTCTCGTTAGAAGCTTGCGAGCTTGGCGGCACCGCTTGGACTACAGTTTCTGGCTCTCCAATTGTGGCTAATGGAAGTAATTGGTTTACCAACGCCGCGGCCGGGGCCGGAAAATTCTTTCGCCTCGCACACTGAAACGCCCCCAGCACAAAGCGCATTGCCATCGATGTCCGGGTTCCTCTCAAATTGATGCGATGAACATTGTCGTGCTCGATGGCTACACCTTGAACCCCGGCGATCTGGATTGGAACGGGCTGAAAGGACTGGGCGCCTGCGTTATTCATGACCGCACGCCGCCCGAGTTGATTGAGGAACGCGCACGCGACGCGGAGGTCTTACTCACGAACAAGGCGGTAGTGGATCGCAAAATTATCAACGCACTGCCAAAGCTGAAATACATCGGGGTGCTTGCCACGGGCGTCAACGTCGTCGACGCCGCAGCCGCCAAGGAACGGGGTATTCCCGTAACCAACGTTCCCGGTTACAGCACGCAAGCCGTCGCACAGCTCACCTTTGCCCTGCTGCTGGAACTCACTCACCATGTCGGCCACCATGCCCACTCCGTGCGCGAAGGGCGCTGGGTCCGAAGCCCGGATTTTTGTTATTGGGACACGCCGCTCATTGAATTGCACGGGCTCAGTTTCGGGGTCATCGGGTTCGGGCAAATCGGCCGGGCGGCGGCGAAACTGGCGGATGCCTTCGGGATGAAAGTTCTCATTCATAATCGCTCGCGTCCGGCTGAGTTGCCCGCCGGTTTTGAGTTGGTAGAGCTTGATGAACTGATCAGGCGTAGCGATGTGATCTCGCTGCATTGCCCGCTCACTCCGGAGAACAAACACTTTATCAACGCGAACAGACTGGCGCAGATGAAGCCCAACGCCTTCCTGATCAATACCAGCAGAGGACCTTTGCTGGACGAGGGCGCTGTTGCTGAGGCGTTAAACTCAGGGCGGATCGCGGGGGCCGGGATCGATGTCCTCGCATCGGAGCCGCCCTCAGCAGAGAACCCTTTGCTGACGGCAAAGAATTGCATCATTACACCGCACATCGCTTGGGCCACTCGATCGGCACGTTCGCGACTAATGGATATTGCGGTGGACAATGTCCGCGCGTTCCTCGCGGGAACGCCACGCCACGTGGTGAATCCCTAGCGACTTCCCCGTCCGGAAACGCTCGCAAAACCATTCCGACCGTCAGCCGTATTGACCCGCTACTGGACCACTTTAAAGTCGCACCATGATCACGCTTCGCCTTCTCGCAGTTGTTTTGTCTGCATTCCAGATCGCCACCGCGGCGGGGACCGGTGACGCGGCTCGCGTTCAACTCGTGCGCACGCCAAATGGCGGCATTCAGCCACAAACATTCGTCGACGCGAAGGGCACGGTGCATCTCGTTTATTTCAAGGGTGACGCCAAGGCGGGCGACATCTTTTACGCGCAACGCCCGGCCGGTTCGCGCGAGTTTTCCCAACCGCTGCAGATCAACACCATCGCAGGCTCCGCCATCGCTGTAGGAACTATCCGCGGTGCGCAACTCGCACTTGGAAGAAATGGGCGCGTCCACGTGGCGTGGAATGGAAGCAAGAACGTCGCGGGCAGCAAACATCCGGGTTCGCCCATGTGGTACACTCGACTGAATGATGCCGGTAGCGCCTTCGAGCCTCAACGCGACGTCATCCACACCACGGGCGCGCTGGATGGAGGCGGCTCCCTCGCTGCGGATGCAGCCGGGAACGTTTACGTCCTGTGGCATGGCCAGCCGCCCAATGACACGCGGGGAGAAGAAGGCCGCGGCCTGTTCCTCGCGCGGTCAAGTGATGACGGCCAGACCTTCGCCCGGGAAACGCGCGTCGATCCCCGCGATACCGGAGCCTGCGCTTGTTGCGGAGTGAAGGCTTTTGCGGATGCCGCCGGAAATGTGTTCGCGCTTTATCGCTCAGCGTCTGGGAAAGTGAATCGCGACGAAACTTTACTCGTGTCCAAAAACCGTGGCCAAAGTTTTGAGGTCATTAACGAGCATCGTTGGAAGCTGGCGACATGTCCGATGAGCAGCGCCGCACTCAGCGAGAGCAAAGCCGGCACCATCGCCGCATGGGAAACCGCCGAGCAGGTGTACTTCGCCACAGTGGACCAAGCTTGGCAGGTGTCACGCCCGGTGGCACCGCCAGGATTCAGCAAGCGCAAACATCCCGCAGCCGTCGCGAACAACAATGGCGATGTGCTGTTGGCTTGGACGGAAGGTACCGGCTGGCAAAAAGGTGGTTCCGTCGCGTGGCAGGTGTTTGACGCCAGCGGCAACACCACCGCTGCGAAAGGCCGGGCGCCGGGTGTGCCCGTGTGGGGATTGGTATCGGCCATTGCTGAACCCGACGGCACGTTCGTGATTTATTATTAATTTGGACGACCGCGTTAGTTGCCTTCTGTAACTTGAAAACCAAATGCTGTCCCCTTTCGCTCGACGCTCACACCAGAGGATCAATGCAGCTGCGTAGACCCGGTTGAAAACGTGGAAACACGCGCACGCTTACTTGGCAGAGCCGGAAGTGACAGCGAGTTCATAACCCAATCACCACTGCTTTGGTTTCTGTGTAGAGTTCAAGCGCCTCGTGGCCCATCTCACGTCCCCAGCCGGATTGCTTGTAGCCGCCGAAGGGTAAGGCTGCGTCGAAAACATTGTAGCAATTCACCCATACCGTACCCGCGCGCAACTGCTCAGCGACGAGATGAGCTTTGGAGATGTCACGCGTCCAAACCCCGGCGGCCAACCCGTAGTTCGTTTCGTTCGCGCGCCGCAGGAGATCGTCCATGCTGCTGAAAGGTTCAGCGACCACCACAGGCCCAAAGATTTCTTCGCGCACCACGCTCATGTCCGCCTTCACATCTTTGATCACGGTCGGCTTCACGAAATAGCCCTTCGTTCCATGCCGTTCGCCCCCGGTCATTACACAGGCGCCATCCTGCCGCCCGGCATTCATGTAGTGCGTGACGCGATTGAATTGCTCCTCGGAAACCAGCGGACCCATTTGCGTGTCGGCGTTCAGGCCAGGACCCAGCTTAATCTTCTTCGCGTGTTCCGCGACACCCTCCACCACCTGATCAAAAATCCCCTTCTCCACCATTAGTCGTGAACCGGCGCAGCAGCATTGGCCGTGATTAAAGAAAATGGCATTGGCCGCGCCAGCGATGGCTTGGTCCACATCGCCGACATCCTGAAACACCACGTTAGGGGACTTGCCGCCCAGTTCGAGGCTGACCTTCTTAAGATTTCCAGCGGCTGCCTTGACGATAAGTTTTCCCACCTCAGTGGAGCCGGTGAATGCGATCTTATCCACGCCGTCGTGGGCGGCAAGCGCCGCACCTGCGGTTTCACCAAAGCCGGTGACCACGTTCAACACGCCGGCCGGAATTCCAGCTTCCAACGCCAACTCTGCCAGCCGCAGTGCGCTCAAGGGAGTTTGCTCCGCGGGCTTTAACACGATGCAATTACCCGTAGCGAGCGCTGGCCCCAGCTTCCACGCCGCCATGAGCAACGGAAAGTTCCAGGGAATGATCTGTCCGATGACCCCAATCGGCTCGCGTCGTGTAAACGCGTGAAAACGAGCGCCGGGAGCATACGGCACGCTGATGGGGATTGTGTTGCCTTCGATCTTTGTCGCCCATCCCGCCATGTATTGGAACAAATCGGCAGCAAGCGGCACGTCGGCCACCCGCGCGACCGAACGGGGCTTGCCGTTGTCGAGAGATTCGAGCTCCGCCAGTTCGTCCGCATTCTCCAAGATCAGCTCCCCCAATCGCCAAATCATCCTTCCACGGTCCGACGGCGAGAGACGCCGCCACGGGCCAGATTCAAACGCCCGGCGCGCGGCCGCCACCGCCCGGTCGATGTCCTGAGATGAACCCGAAGCGCACTGGGCAATAACCTCGCCCGTCGCGGGATTGAATACAGGAAACGTTTCTCCGCTGGCCGCAGGAACCCACTTGCCATCAATCAAGTTCTGCTTTTTTGAACGTAAAAAACTTTGTGCACGGGAACTGAGCGGCGAAGCGGCACTTTTGCCGTTACTGTCGCCATTGCTTCTGCCGTTACGAGTCGGGGTGCGGGATTTTGTTTTGGTCGCGATAGCCATAGCTCCTCCGTGGTTGGTGGTTAAATTGTGATCCAACTTCTACTCCTTTCACCCAGCACTGCCACAAGATTCTCGCGACCTTCAGGGCAAAGGTGCCTGTCGACTCAGACGCGCCGCTGAAGCGCTGGCTCATAAGTCCGGGCGCGGCGGCATCACCTCAGCGAGGTAATCCAGAATTTGCCGGACAGCTTCCTGCGGCGTTGTCAGGTCAGTGTGAATCTCGATCTGCGGACATTCAGGGGGTTCGTAGGCTGCGGAGATTCCCGTGAACTCCTTCAACTGATTCGCGCGCGCCTTCGCGTAAAGGCCCTTCACGTCACGCCGTTCGCAAACCTCCAGCGGAGCGTTGACGTAAACCTCAATGAAGCGTCCCTCCTCGAGCAAACCCCGCACCCGGGCACGGTCGGCACGAAACGGTGAGATGAAAGCGGCAATGACGATGACGCCGGCATCCGCGAACAATGCCGCGACCTCGCCGGCACGGCGGATGTTTTCCCGCCGCGACGCAGCCGAGAAGTCCAGGTCGCTGCAAAGCCCGTGGCGGACAATATCGCCATCCAACAGGTAGGTGTGTTTTCCGGCGCGAAAAAGCTGTCGTTCCAGTTCGGTGGCGATGGTCGTCTTGCCCGCTCCGCTGAGCCCCGTCAGCCAGATGACGAATCCGCGATGGCCGTTGCGTTGTTCCCGCTGGACGGCGGTGATCCGGTCGCCCGCTTGTCTAGCATCGAGCAGAGCCTCGTTTGTTTGCGATTCAGGATTCATGGTTGCCTAAGCAGCACCTCTACGGCTGCAGCAGGATCGCTCTGTGTTCTTCAAACCAAACGTCGCCGTCAAGTGATTCATGCGCGGCGTTAGTGCTCGCATCATGTCCGTGTCGAAAGAAAAAAACGGCGGACATCGCTGTCCGCCGTTTTGCTGAGCCCTTCTGACTAGGGACTCTGAGGCGTGATGATTCGGAAAAAGCGCTGCTCCGAAGCCGGTGCGGTTGCGCTGTTGACTTCGATGGTGCGAACACCGGATTGCCCACTGACGTTGGTGATACTGGACCAGTTGCCCGAAGAGAGGTTCGTCCGCATCTGAACGCTATAGGTAATGTTGGACTGTGCCACGAACTGGAGCTGGGTAGCATTGGTCGCACTCAATACAATGTTGAGCAAGCTCAGGGCGTTGGTCGGATTCGTGCCAGCGACGTACTCGTCGCGGTTAATCATGCCGTCTCCATCAGCGTCGACCAAGGCATTGGCCGCGGTGTTGGTGCTCGCGGTGCCGAAGTAATTGGTCTCCCAGATATCTGCCATTCCGTCCCGATCGGCATCCGCGAGGACGGTGAGGATGACGCTGCCAGCCGTGAGACTGAATGCACCGGCCGGAGTGGCGCGATTCGTCACACCCACCCGATACGTGGTCCCGACCTGAACATTGGTGACCGTGAGCGTCGGGTTTTGGTTGGTCAGGAATGCGGCACCTCCGCGGATCCATCGATACCAGATAGGAGGAGCGCCGGTGGCCCCCACTGTGAAGGTGGCTGTGCCGCCTTGCAGCACGGTCAGATTTTGAAGGTGCGTGACTATTCCAATCCGGACCATGACGTAGATTTCAGCATTCGAGCTGGTGACCGAGCTGAGATCGTCCGTTGCCACCACAGTGAAGTTGCCATGATGGTCGTTGAGATTTGCGCCCGTGAAGCTGTAGCTGGAATTGGTCGCGCCAGGAATCGGGTTCCCTTGGAAATACCATTGGTAGCGGACCGGTCCGTTGCCTATGGCCATGGCGCTGATGGTCACATTAGTGCCCGGCTGCACGTTCTGGCTGGCGGGCTGCACCGAGAAATAAACGGGGACAATCACAGTAAGGCGCGCAGGAGCACTAACCACAGACCCTCCTCCGTTATAAGCCACAAAGTGGTAGGCTCCTGCCTGGGCGAACTGAATGTTCGTCAGTGTGAGCGTAGCGCTCGTCGCGCCGGCGATTACGTTGCTGTTATAAAACCATTGGTAACGCACGTCGCTTCCACTGGTGACAGCCGTAAAGTTCGTGGTGCCCGCGACAAACTGCGAGGCGTTGGCCGGCTGCTGTGTGATGACCGGGGCCGAACCGCCTACGAACGCAGCGCCGGGCGAAGCCGAGGCGCCGATCCAATTCGTCGGATCATTTCCGTAGCCGCGAGCCGTCATCCGATGCAAAGAGGCACCGAACCCATCCGCGATTACGTCCCACGGGGTCACATCTGAATATTGAACGCGATCCATCAGGATGTACGGAACGTTCCCCGGGCTGGGTGCGTCTGGGCGATACAACTCCACGCTCTCTCCCGAATTGTCGAGCTTGCCGGCGTACGGTCCAACCACCCTGACGGTGGGAGCAATGCCGTATTTTGAACGGAAGTTCGCGACCAACGTGGCGTTCGTGGCAGGGTCGAAACTGACTACAACAATGAACCCATTGGCCGGGAGCACTTCGCTCGTGGAGAATTGAAACTCAACGGCGTCCTGTAGCTTCCATCGATTGGTCGGGAACGCGGGATCAAACAAGGCCACCGCGTTCGTCGTGAGGTTCTGCAGTTCCACGAACTCGTCGAGGGTGTTGTCGAGCAGGTTCGTCGTCGTGGCGATATCCGCAGGGTGATACATGATTTCGCTGATGATTACCGGCCCCACTTTCGGCAACGCGTTGGCTGCATTCAACGTGTTGCTGCCTTGCGCCACAAAATGTATTTCACCCTGACTGTTGGTGTATCGTCCGAACGACACGCCATTCTCTGCGGCACCAAATTCAAATCCATGGAAATAGCCATTCGGGTTGCCGGCGCTGTCACCCGAGAAAAGGAATACTTCATCACCTTCCGAACTGAACGAGAAGGCGGTTACGCCCTGATTAAACTGCAACTCATCAAACACGCGGTAACCACCGGCGGCGATGATGGTGCCCGCGGGGATGCGATACTTTCGAGGCGTGTTGAAATCGTCACTGATCAGCCAGTTGCCGATGTTCACGTCATTGGTGGTCGGGTTGTACAGTTCAACGGCGTCCACGGTGGGAAGGTCCGTATGGCTAAGGACCTCGTTGACCAGAATCGATGCAAAGCTAAGCGGCGGCGCGTCGCCCGATCCGGGCGTACCATCTGAAGTATTACTCGGCCGCCATGAAACCTTGTCTCCCCACGTGTTGAACGGCGCGTTCTCGTTCACAATCACCAGAGATAAACCGTTGCCATCGGTCATCGGATACCAGGAATTATTGTAGCTGAAATCGAGAATCTTCTCGTTCACCGCATCATCCAATCGAATCGCTTCGCCAGCGTTGTCGAGAGAACCAAGGAAGGTGCCGGCCACATTCACGCCCGGGTAGCGCGACGCGAAGGCCGCCGGGTTCTTCGCCAGAATGATGACCCCGCCTGCTGCAAGATTGACGTTTCCAAACGCGAATTCCACGCCATTGGTAAAGTGCACCCCTGCGAGGTTGATGCTCACCGGACCGATGTTCTTTAACTCAATGTATTCGAAGTCCTCATTGTTGTAGGGACTGCCAGCGGGAGGCGGCGCGGGATTATACATGATTTCCGTAATCCGCAGGTATTGCTGCGCCAAGCTGGGACTGCCGATGAATCGGTTGGTGGTGACCAGGCGCCCACGCTTGTCCGTGAGGGTCAGTGTTTCACCCCGGGCTGAAAGCTGTCCTTCATACCCGCCCTCGATATACAGGCCCATGCCGCCTCGTAAACCTGTCGTCCTCGCGCGAAATGCTTTCTTATCCGCCACCACGTAAACTGAATTACTGGAGGGAATCACAACGCCGCCCTGGAACGTGTGTCGAATGCCACCGGACAAGGTCCAACCCGAAATATCCACAGCGATACGGTTGGTGTTGATCAACTGAATGTACTCTTCCGCCTGGTTAGCCGAGGCTGGGTTATACTCGATAGCCCCGATGAGAATGACAACGTTCGTCGGCTGCGGGCTGCCGAAGTTCACGAGGTCTCCGCCACTCAAGCCCATCAACTGATTGAAGACGAAATTGCGCCGAGCCGGAAGGTAGTTGGTCTTCATTTCAGCCGCGGCCTGCGGCACAGTTCGGTAAAACGGGCTGTTCAGGGGCACAGGGCCCGCCGATCCCCCGCCCCACGTGCCCCATTTCGCGAGATCCAAGGCGGCGTCCGGTGCCAGGATAGGAGTCAATTCATCGATGCGTTTCTCGTAGTGAAGCTGCGCAGCGGGGGTTCCGTTGGTTTGAAGCAATTCGTCCATCAACGTGCGGACGCGGCGAAGATACATTTGGCGGGTGGCGTCGATGCCGCGGCCGGCAGGCATGTTCAACACCAATTGAAAGAAGGCGTTGTTGTCCCAGTTGCCCCAAATCCGGTTACCAGGATACACAGCATCGTCCCAGTAGCTCTGGCTGCTGGACCAATTGCGGCCGAAGGAAAGATCAATATCCCACGGGAATGACTGCCACTCGCCGGTTCCTTCGGAATCGCGATAGAAGTAGTAGTTCTTGTGGCAGCAATCCCAATCGCTTGTCACGCTGCGCGCCGCCAGACTGTTCAGCACTTCCGCAATGTCGATGTTGTCATACATGAAGTTGGTGCGCACCGCGAGGCTCGCATTGTTGACGCCATTGAACAATGCGACCAGGTCCGCATTCCCTTCCTGTTTGCGGGTCTTCTTTTCTGCTTCTGCCGAGCTGATGGTGTAATCGCTGGGGTCTGTAAACGTGTTGTACATCTTGTAGAGCGAACCGTTCGGGTTGCGTCCGATGCGTTCCAGATAGTTTTCATCGCCGTTCTCGACCATATGCCAGTCACCATAGAATCCACCGTTGGTATGGACGCGGATCGGCTCGACGTAATGGTAGGGGGAGCCAGCCTCTTTGAACGTGGATCCGTAGGCGAGCAGGTTGCGCATGTGCGACTTGTCGGGGTAAGTGGTAAGGAGATTGATGTCATCCACCCGGTCCTCGCCTTCCTTCCACTTGAAGTTGTGGCCAGGATTGAAATCGATGTCGTAGCTCTTCTTTGGAAAACCTGCGCTGGACTGTCCATGGCGGTTGATACCGCAGTTGTCGTAAAATTCGCCGAGATAATACACCGAGCACGGATAGCGGCCTGCACTGTCATTGTTGGCCGCATTGAGGGTGGCCTCCGGAATGAACAGATGGAACAGCGGCAGCCCATTGGTCTGATCCACATGCACGATTGTGCCGAAATATTGCGGCGAACCCGTCGGAGTCTGATAAGCCGGCTGACGCATCAGATTCGTCCGGACGTCTCGCGCCGAAACGTAGTAACGGATCATTTGTCCGCGGCTGGCCGCGGAGGCAGGAATGATCGCCCCGTAAACGCCATCGCCCGCTGCGCCGTCTCCATGCGCTCCATCATCGATCATCGGGGTCGTCACTTCATTGCTGAACATGACCCGATAAATCAGCAGCACGTTGCTAATGGAATGGAACGTTGGCGAGATTTTTGCCGAAACATACAAGTCTTCATTGTCCTGAGGCGTGTTGGGCGCGTGTGAAACGTTCGCGATGATGGGTCCAATATTGGTTGAACCCACCGCATTCGCCGAACCGGGCGTTGGCGTGCTGAAGTATGCCAGCGTCGCATTCGAGGAGACTGCGGTCGCACGGATCTCCGGCAGGATCAGAAAATCCGAATCGCCCGCCGACGCGTTCAAGCCGTGGATGGCCAGCACGTTGACACCATCGCGCAGATATCCAGCATATGGTGTGATATCGATTTCCTCCCAGCCATTGACCTCGCCATCGAAGCGATTGGTCGTAGCCGCCGAGTTCCACGTGAACACATCCGGGAACACCGGCTGGTTACGCACCGCGATGTCAATTCCGTTCAGCCGCGCGATGAACCCGTCGTCATATTGCATGCGCAAAGTGAGGAAGTTGATGGAAGCGCTGTTCGTGACGTTGAAGGGAAGGCGAATGTAAGCGGTGGAGTTCACATTCCGCATGGACGTTTCAATGTTGGAAGCGATCGACCCCGTCAGGTTTGCGGTCGCTCTGACCACCGCTGTCATTGCTGAACCATCTGCCCCATCACCCGTATCGCCGCCAACGCCCGTCGGGTCCAATGCGATGTCCACAAAGTCGCCCACGTTGACGTTTGTAATGACCACCGAACGATTCACTCCCGTCGTGTCTGTGCCGGCGATTACCGCCGAATCCTGCTGGACACCGTTCAGAAAGACGCGCCCGGTCACGCCAGCGCCGCCGGGATTGGTTTTCCGCACCGTCCAATCGACCGTGATACGTCCAGCGGCTTTGCTGACCCAACGACGAATGACCCAATGTTCTGCGCCATTGTTGATGCCATTCGGGTGACAACCCGTCTGACCGATCTCGTCCCACGGCGGATTGCCGGCGAACCAATCCCACATGACGCCCGTCCAATAATTATTTACACCGCTGGGGCCGGAATTTCGAGGGAACTGCGTGAAGTCGGAAGGTGCATAAATACCGCCGGAATCTGCGCTGCGATTGTAATACCCGTAGAACCAGTTTTTCTCGCCTTGCGTGCCGCTCGTCGACCAATCGGCGACCGAATCCGCCACCACAATATCCGCCGGTCCCGAGTCCGTCTCAAATCCGATGCCCGTTACAGCGAGTGTCCAAGATGAATCGTCGAAGTCCGTGGTGACCCACGTTTGTCCCAAAGCGTCATTGGTCGGAATAAGCAATCGGCCCACCGCACCCGTCGAAAGGAGCGTGGTAACGGTTTGTTGCACCGAGAGGCCGTAGGTTAACCCACCCACCTGCTGCGCATAATTGGGCGAATAGGCTGACGCCACGGTAACGCCGTCTGGCTGGACGAGTGCCAGATATTCACCGTCCGAGTTCAGCCTGAAATTGGTGTGCAACTCACGGCCCGGGGTTCGGCGGTCTTTACTGGAAGCAAAAACAACCAGGTATCCATTGGGTCCAATGTTCGTGGAAGGAAAGCGCCACTGGGTCAGGTTGGCCGCGGCATCCGTAAGATACCAACCATTCAGATTCACGGTGTTGGTGCCGGTATTGCGGATTTCGATCCAGTCCGACAACTCGCCATCGGAGTCTCTGAGCGGGCCGTTATTGACGGCCGCAAACTCACTGATGACCAGTTGGTCGGCGGCAGACAAAGCGGCAGTTGAAACGAGAACGTAACAAAGCAACGCAAGGAACGATTTGAGATGCATAACGTGTTTTGGGTACAGGGTTGAACCTACAAACACTTGCCGGTTGAACTCCAGTTATTTTTGCTCTTGATGGGATGAAAAAATCCTGAAGTGCTCGTGAGTTGCATCCTGCCCTGCACAATTTCAGCGAAGAGGGCGCCGACGTCCCAAAGAAATTCACGGCATCAGTTGCGGAAGAAGTTGTTTGGATCCGAATCCTGGCTAACTCTCACACTATCGTTGGCGGTTGCCGCAAACGTTTTGATTCGATGAACGTGTATCGCCGACAATGGACACGGGCCACGCTGGCCGCAGTGTTTTCCATCTTTATAGAGGCCACGGTTCCTGCCGCCACGCCTCCACGCAGCGGGGCCGCCTCCGCCGACCTCTCCAGGACCAACGTGCTGGCCGCTCCATCGAAAAAGGAACTCGTGAGCTCACCCACCGGAGGTCAGCTCGCACAACAGTATTGTTCCGCCTGCCATCTTTTTCCCGAACCGCAGTTACTGACCAAACGGGAATGGGCTCACCACGTATTGCCACAAATGGCCGTATGGCTTGGAATCGAGCCCTTCAATTACGAGGCGGACAATGATGGGAAGCTGCTCGAAGAGGCCGGCCTTTTTCCCTCGCTACCCCTGCTGCCGGAGGCGGATTGGTGGTCCATCTGGTCTTACTACATCTCCAACGCGCCCCTCACGGCTCTTCCTCCACCGTCGCGAGCGAAGGCGGCTGAGGGCTTGAAAGGTTTCCGCGCACGCAAACTCAATTTCCATCAAGGCGCTCCCATGATTTCCCTCGTGAAAATCGATCCCCTGCAGAAGCGGCTCTTCGTGGGAGATTCTTTCGCGCGAATCCTCGCTGCCGTCGATCCCTCTGGGCCGCATGCTTGGTTCCGCACAACTCGATGACACCCCGGTCAGCCTGACTGAGCAAACGAACGGACGGTTCATTACTCTTATTGGCCGTATGTTTCCGTCCGACGCTCGGGAAGGCAGCGTAATGTTCGTGCCGAACAACGGCGCCGGTTCCGCGACCACGGTTTTGGAGAAGCTGCGGCGCCCGGTCGATACAGCTGTCGGTGACTTAAATCAGGATGGCCGGCCGGACCTGGTTGTTTGTCAGTTTGGCAACCGCCTGGGGAGCCTCTCGTGGTTTGAGGCCAAGGCAGACGGTGAATATGACGAACACGTTCTGTTGAACCAGCCCGGCGCCACTCGCTCGGAGTTACGAGACCTCAATAGTGACGGGAGGCTCGACATCATTGTGCTTATGGCACAGGCACGCGAAGGCGTTTACGTCTTTTACAACGAAGGCCGCGGGACGTTTCGCATGCAAGCGGCAATCGAACTGCCACCGACGTTTGGTCTCTCCGGCTTTGAACTGGCGGATTTCAACCGGGATGGGTTTACAGACATTCTGACGGTTAACGGTGACAACGGTGACTATCCCACGCCGCACAAGGCCTATCATGGGGTGCGCATTTACCTTAATGACCGAACGAACCGTTTCCGCGAGACATGGTTTTATCCCATGCAAGGCGCCTATAATGCACGCGTTGCCGACTTCGATGCCGATGGGGACCCGGACATCGCGGCGATCGCCTACTTCCCGGATTTCCAAAAGCAGCCCGTGGAAAGTTTTGTTTTTCTGGAAAACCGCGGGAACCTCCGCTTCGAACCGCACAGCTTGCCCGAAAGCAACGCAGGCCGGTGGATGACGATGGACGCGGGAGATCTCGATGGGGATGGCGACGTTGATATCGTCATGGGAAGCTTTACCGCCGGACCAACCACGATTCCCATTTCACCCGCGCTGAGGGCGAACTGGCGAACCAACGGCGCCGCAATTTTGCTCCTCGAAAACCGCGCCCGCTAATAAGGCAAGCACCTACCACCTCGTCGCTGCCGTGGAACACGCCCGCAAGCAACTCGTTGCAAACCGCCTTAAGATTCCAGTCCCGATGCCGACAGATAGGCAGGGAGGTCACGCACGTTTGGAGTTTGGGTAAAGCAGCCCCGCTTTGGGAAACCGGAGCGGGGCTGTTATTTCTCAACGTCGGTATTGGACGGGAAAAGAAGTTCCGGGGAAAGCCGTTGCGCCGCGGGCTCACCTTCGTTATCCAACACAAACACCGCCATGAAATACCTCACCAGAGAACAGCAACTTGTTCTTTGCGTCATTCTGTTCCTGTTGCTGACCGGCCTGGCGGTGAAAACCTGGCGCACCGCCCATCCGCTGAAACAGGCGGGCCAGCACAAGCCCGCTTCGGAACAGACACGCTGAACTCCATTCAGCCGCGCGTGGCGTAGTAAGCGTCCACCTTGGCTCCCACATCCCGGTAACCGATGTCCGCCTCGTAGATTTGTTTGAACTGTTCGATGGCTTCGTCCGGCTTGTTCATCTTTTCGAAAACACACCCAAGCTCGTAAAGCATCTCCTTCTTCTCGTCGTCGAAGGTTAACTTTTCCTTCAGCGCATCCTGGAATTTGCGCGCCGCCATGTCGTTCATGCCGCGTTTGCCGAAGCAGCGGCCCAAATACATGATTGACGCCAGCCGACGCTGCGGATTGTTCTGCGCCTTTTGAAATTCCTGGATCGCTTCGCTGATTTTTCCCGCGTTGAAATAGAGCTGTCCCAACTCGAAACGAATCTGAAGGTCGGTTGGATATTTCTCGGCACGCTGCCGGCACGCTTCCAGTTGAAAGGCCACCTTCTGCGCTTCAATCTCCGCCACCCGCTGATCGTAATCCGCCGCACCCGTGTCGAGCTGCGCCTTCTCGTTCTCGAACTTTTTCAACCGCACGTCGGCAATGTTCTTCTCCAGCGATGGGTCCGTTCCGCCGTCCGTGGCCTTGATCCGTTCCAGGTATTGCAACGCACGATCGAAATCCTTTTTTTGAACATACAAGTCCGCGATGTTCCGCATCACCTTCAGATTCGCCGGCTCGCTTCTCAGGCGCGCCTCGTATTCGTTGATCAAGTTCTGCGTCACATCCTCCGACTTCACCACGCGACTCGCCTGCTCCAGGGAAATAGCTTCGTCCTTGTTCTTGAGAATATCGCGAAATGAACCACCCGACTCGGCCACACCTTCGTAACCACCCTCATGCAACGTCTGACGCGCGCTGACATTCTTGATCAGTTGCAGCAACTCCGGATCGTTCGGCCGCAAGCGCAGCAAGTCCGCATAAACCTTCTCCGCCTTGTCATTGTGGCCGCCCTGCGTGTAGGCGTCGGCCAGTTCCATCGCCACCTCGCGATCCTTTGGATTCGCCTTATAAACAATTTCCAGGGAGAGAATTGCCGTCTTGACCAGGCCCGCGATCAGCGCGGCGTCGGCCAGCAGCTTGTGCGCGCCCGCACTTTGCGGATCACTGCTCAAAATTTCCTCCGCGGCTTCGATGGCTTCGAGCGGCTTGCTGCGAACGGAAAGTTGCGCCTTGGTGAGAGCAGGCTGCGAAGTGGCGCCGCCCAGCATCTTCTTGAAAAACCCCGTCTGTCCGCCGCCAGACTTTTTAAACTGCGCAGCGCGCAGCGCTTCCCGGGCCTCAAAAAATCCCGGCTCCATCTTCAAAACACCCGACAGGATCGAAATCGCGTAATCACAATTATTGCGCTGAAAGGCGATCTTGCCCTTCTCGTATTGGTCCCGCAATTGACGCGGGATCGCGCTCAAAGGTTTTTCTGGCATGGCCAAAGGCTAAGTTGTCGATTTTAAGATTTCCACTGGAATTGCGCCCAGTCACTCACCGCCCACTGATCCGCAGACCTTGCACAGCCGCATCCGCCGAAAAACTTCCCAACGTGCTGACACGCCATTACCGTTCTGCGCACGCGCATGAATGCCGGTAAAGCGAATCAAGCAGCCATCCGCCTCCTGATCTGCTCAGTGGGGGTACTGGGCGCGCTGTTCCTCCTGGCCTGGCTGGGGTTTCACATCGGCGGCTTCATTCTGGCTCATCCCTGGTCGTTGTTCGTGCCGTGGGCGGTCTTCCTCGTCGCCGTCCTTTTACTATCGCGTGACCCGGACCCGATTGAACTCAGCGATCTCAACTCCATCGTCTCTCCCGCGCACGGCAAAGTGGACGTAATCGAAGACACGGTGGAAGCTGAGTTCATGCAAGGAGCGTGCAAACGGATTTCCATACGCATTGCGTTGTCAGACGTGCAGGTGCAGAACGCGCCTGTGGCTGGCACAATCGCGCGTTGTGAACATCAGTTCGCTCAGCGAAAAGGGACGCCGGCCCGCGAGAATCTTTTTCTCGGCTTCGAAGTCGTCGGCCGTCCGCAGACGCGCGTTGGCGTGCGTATATTTGGCGGAACTTGGGGCCGGCGTATTGTGCCCTGGGTGAAGGCGCACAACGTCGTTCCTCGTTCGGCCCGCCTCGGGATGACGCGGCCCGGCTCGCGCGTGGATTTATTCCTGTCGCCAGAAGTGAAGTTATTGGTGCAGGCGGGTGACGTAGTGACGGGCGGCCAATCGGTCGTCGGCAAATTCGAATGAGGGGTTATGGCTGAAGATAAATTGCCGGATGCGCCGGAAACAAAGTTGAGAATTTATTTCCTGCCGAACTTGTTCACGGCAGCGAATCTCTTCTGCGGTTTCGTGGCGCTCACAAAAATTGTCGGGGCAGATGTGGGCGCGGACGTTTTGAATCCTGACTTCAAGGAGATTAAGATCGCGTTGGCCTTCATCCTTCTCGCCTGCATCTTCGACCTGTTTGACGGTCGTGTGGCTCGCATGGCCGGGGTGGAGAGCCCGTTCGGGCGTGAATTCGATTCGCTGGCCGACTTGGTCTCGTTTGGCGTCGCCCCGGCCTTCCTAGTGCACCGGGTGGTGTTGCGGGATGTCTTCATCAATCACCCTGAGTGGGGCTGGTTTCTTTCCTCGCTTTACCTATTAGCCGGAGCGTTTCGGCTGGCGCGCTTCAATTGTCTGGCAACCATGGCCGGCACGGGAGGCGGCAAAGAATTTCTCGGCTTCCCCATCCCCGCTGCGGCCGGGCTCGTTTCCTCGCTCACCTATTTGATGATCCATTTGGACGAACACGGCAATGCGCCGCCCAAGTGGCGTTTCGCGCTCCCGATCGTATTGCTGTTCCTGTCGGCCATGATGGTCAGCACCGTGAAATATCCCACATTCAAGCGCTTCGATCTCAAAGCCACCGGCACTTTTTGGAAAACAATCATTGGCGCCGTCTTCATTGGCAGCATCGTGGTGCTGCGAGAACGGGTGCTCTACGTCGTCCTCCCACTCTTGTTTACAGTGTATCTGCTCTACGGTTTTGTCCGCCCCTACATTTCCCGCAAGATGCAGCGCGAAATCGAAGAGGATGAGGACGCGCAGGAATCTGACGAGCCCATTCGATAACGGCGTGGCCATCATTCCTCACCATAGCCCGACGGCGGCAATCACTGGCTTCATTGCCGGCTTCCTTATTTCCATTCCAGTCGGCCCCATCAACCTGACGATCATCAACGAAGGGGCGCGTCGCGGGTTTCGATGGGCTTTGCTAATCGGATTCGGCTCGGTGGTGATGGAATCCATCTATTGCGGGATCGCCCTCACCGGTTTCTCGGCGTTTCTCGGCTTGCCGATGGTGAAATCAACCATGGAACTGTTGAGCTTCCTGTTCCTGCTCTATCTTTCCTGGAAATATTTCTCTGCTAAAAGCATTCCCTCCCACACGCACGGCGCCGATGTAATTGAACAAAAACTCCACCCGCATTCTGCGTTCATGGTCGGATTTTTGCGTGTCCTGGGGAATCCCTCCGTATTGCTTCTGTGGGTCACGCTGACCGCTACCTTCCTCTCTCACAACTGGATCGACGAAACCCTGGATGACCGGATCGCCTGTGTGCTCGGGGTCGCCGCGGGCGCTTCGCTTTGGTTTTTCCTGCTCGCCTGGGGCGTATCCAAGGGTCACGGACGCATGTCACCCCGCGTGTTGCTCCGCATGGAACACGTATCGGGCGCCGTCCTCCTCCTCGCCGCTCTCTGGATCGGCGGACGCATTGTCTGGCACCTTCACCAGCAACATCAGCGTGAGAAGAAAGAGCTGCGTGAACAAGCCTCCCCTCTTCGAGAGCGGCCCGGTTACTTCGTCTGCGGTCGGGTTAATCCAGAAGCCAACGTCGAATCCTAATCCGCGATCCGAGATCCGCCTCAAGCTTTGTCGCCTGACCCAGCCCGCCTCAATCACTGAACCCGATGCACGCGGCGAAACCATGCAAACGCCGTGCGACTGGAATTAGGACGGTTCATTCACGCATGAACTTTGCCGTTCGGGTTTCGAAACCGAGGTAAATGCATTTCAAATACTCCGCTTCGGGAAACGTCGCAGGGTGGTCCGCGGCGTGCCGGGTTTCGTCTAACACAGCGAAGGCTCGCGTGCTTTTCTCCGCGACCGCTTTGATCGCTCCGAAAAATTCCTCTGCGCTAACGTGCGCTGAACAAGATGCAGCCACCAGCACACCACCGGTTTGCAAGTGACTCACCGCATTCGCCGCGAGCGATTGGTAAGCGTTGATCGCGCCCGACCGCTCCGCCTCACGCTTCGCCAGCGAAGGAGGGTCGAGCACAATTAAATCAAACCGCCTTCCCTCATTCCCCGCCAGCCAATCGAATGCATTGGCTTGGATGATCTCGTGGCGACATGAGCGAATGGCCGCATCGTCCCGATTCAAGGCGAAGTTTCGTTGCGCACTGGCCAAGGCATGAGCGCTGATATCGAGATCGGTGACGGATTGGGCACCGCCTCGCGCGGTGTAAAGTGAGAAGCCGCCGGAAAAACTAAACGCATTCAACACGTCCGCGCCTCGGGCCAGTTCTCCAACCCGCCGTCGATTCTCCCGCTGATCCAGAAAGAATCCCGTCTTCTGTCCGCTGACCACGTCGGCCTCGAAGCATATCCCATTTTCACGAAACATAACGGGCCCCGTCAGGGGTTGGCCCACGAGGATTTGTCCATCCTTAAACCCACCTGCATTGAATCCAGTCTGGACATTGCGGCTCAACCGCAGCACCACCGTCGTAGGATTCAAGCTCTGCAACAATTTCCGCAATAACGGCAGCCGGGACATCCAGGCCACCGTGTACAGTTTCAGGACCAACACATCGCCATATCGGTCCAGCACCAACCCGGGCCAACCGTCACTCTCGCCATGGATCAAGCGGCAGCCAGTCGTCCGGTCGTCGAGAATAGGCCTCCGTTTCGCGGTCGCCGTCGCAAGCCGCGCCGCCCACCAGGCGTCGTCGATTTGGATTGGCTTGCCTGCATGCAGCACGCGAATGCGCAAGGGCGATTCCGGGTCGTATAGACCGATGGCGAGGAACCGATCGTTGCGATCATAAATCACCGCCAAGTCCCCCACCGTCCCTTCCCGGTTCACCTCGCGCACGCTGTTGGCGAAAACCCACGGGTGGCCGCGCCGGATGATTGATTCCGCCGCCGCGGTCACTCGGCATCTCAAAGCCGCCCCGGCCGACGCCTCACGCTTCATGTCCGTTTTTCAAGGAATCAACTTCACGTGACGCCCGGAAAACCCTGGCGCAGGGAGGCCCAGGGTTCCTCCATTGAGACATCCACAATGCCCGGCTCAGCGGCGTTGCTGGGAGAAAGGATTGCGAGGAACACCAGCCGCTCATTGAAGGGATTGTAAGTCCCATGGATCTCACCCATCGGAATGAATGCCATCTCGCCCGGACCGAGGATCCGATGGCTCTTGCCCACCCATTGCTCTGCACGGCCCGAGATGATGTAAATCAATTCTTCGCGCGTAGGATGGTGATGAAAGGGATGCGAACGGAACGGTTCCATGTTGGCGCGCACCAAAAGCAACTGCTCGTTCTTCACTACATCCGGCCGGCAAAGCCATTCCTCCAGCGTCCAGGGCGAAACGAAGTCCACTTTTTCAGCCGCCGTCACGAATCTCCGCAGAGCTATGTCATTCATGTGAGCGACTGTTCTGCCCGGTTTCCGCTCGTGGCTCAACACCGGAGGCAGCGGGAATGCGATTAAGCTGTCGCATCGAATCGTCCCCTCACGTGCGGGATTATGGTTGGAGGCGAGCCCTTGCGTTGCGCGCCTGCGCAATTGCCAATCCACTTCGAATCCGATTAGATTCCGGACCCATGACTCGTTTTATTTCGCTCATCGTTGTCCTGTGCTGCGCACTGTGCCGGGTTCATGCACAAGGACAGGGGCCGGATGAACAGTACGTGCGCATTTACCAACTGATTCAGGATGCGGACCGCCTGGCGGACACCGGTCAGGCCCGAGCCGCCGCAGAAAAATACATCGCGGCGCAGCAGGGGCTGATGAGATTCCGCGGAACTTTTCCCGGTTGGAACGAGCGCGTCGTCAACTACCGGCTGAATTACATCGCCACAAAACTGGCCCCGCTGAACGCAATGCTTGCCACGCCCCTCAAACCCGTTGAGACCAACGTTCCCTCCGCGAGCGTCACCGTCACGTCCATCCCTCCCGTGGTGCCTGCGACGAACATTGCCGCCACTCCCTTGCCTGCGGCCACGCCTCCGCCGGTAACATCGATTCCCCCTCCGCCGATGTCAGTTGAGCACGATAACCAGATTAAGGCATTGCAGGCCGAAGTGGATCGGCTGCAAGCGGAGACACGCACTCTATCAGCCAGGTTGAAGGAGGCGCTCTCGGTCCAGCCCGCGGGAATTGATCCGGCCGAGATGAACAAAGCCGAGGAACGTATTCGGTCGCTGCTCAAAGCCAATGAACTCTACAAGGTGCAATTGTCTCATCGGCCGGCCGCGCCCGTGGCGGTGACTGATTTTTCTGCAAAGGTGGAGGAGCAAACCCAGTTGATTGCCACCCTTCGCGCAGAGAACGAGGTGTTGAAGAAACAAGCCGGCCAGATGAAACAAGATTATGAGGCCTTGGCCGCAAAGGCAGCCCAGCCCAAGCCCGATCCGCAAAAGGAAGCCGCTTTGCAGAAGCTCTCGGCGGACAACAGCACGCTCCAAAAGGAAGTGGAACTGTGGAAACAAGTGGCGCGCAAAACGCCACCACCCGCCGAAGTCATCCCGATGATGCCGCCGGAAGCCCAACGTGAACTGGAAGGCTTGAAGGCACGCGTTGAAGTCCTTGAGGCGAAGCCAGTGCCCTACACGCCCGAGGAACTGGCACTCTTCCAGAAGCCCCAACCCGCCCTCGCCGAAACCACAACAGCGGCGCCAGCCCCAGTCGCGGCGCCCGCCGCGACAACGCGTCCTGTGGCAACACCAAGAAGCAAAGCTACGCGCGGCGCTCCGACCGGCGCGGGCGCGCTGGTGCGGTCGGCCACCATGGCCTTCGCCGCGCTTCGCTACGCCGAAGCGGAGCAAAAATATTTGGAGATTCTCCGCCAGGACGAAAACAACGTCACGACGCTGGGGAATCTCGCCTCCGCGCAGCTGGAGTTGGGCAAGCTCGCGGAAGCGGAGAAAAATGCCGAGCGGGCTCTGGCTCTGGATCCCGATGATTACTTCAGTCTCTATGTGCTTGGCCGCATTCGTTTCCGGCAGGATCGCCTCGACGAGGCGTTCGATGTCCTGAGTCGTTCAGCCAGGGCAAATCCAAATTTCTCTGACACGCAGAATTATCTCGGCATTGTCCTGAGCGAGAAAGGCCAGCGAATCCCCGCCGAAGCGGCGTTGCGGAAATCGATTCAGTTACAACCGGACAATGCAGTGGCCCACAACAATCTCGCCGTCGTTTACGCCACGCAAAAACCTCCCGCGATGGCCCTCGCACGCTGGCATTACCAAAAGGCCATCGCCGGCGGCCACCCAAAGAACCCTGACCTGGAAAAAATCCTCGCGCCGTAGGTTCCACCCGGCCCGACCATGCTAAGCCAGTGGCAAAATGAAATCGTGATCGCCACTCGTGCGCGCGGCTTTCATGACTTTACAGACGAGGTGCGCGCCCTTTTAAGACGGACCGGAATTGAAACGGGACAGGTGACCCTCCACGTGCAACACACGTCTGCATCGCTCATCATCCAGGAGAATGCTGACCCCGGGGTGCGGCGTGACTTTACCAAATTCTTTGCCCGCCTCGTTCCGGATGGCGACGCCCTCTTTGAGCACACCGCCGAAGGGGATGATGATATGTCGGCCCACATCCGCAGCGCATTAACGTGTGTCAACGTGACGATTCCGATCAAGCAAGCCGATCTCGCGTTGGGAACGTGGCAAGGCATTTACCTTTGGGAACATCGGGCTCACCCACATCGGCGCACCGTCATCGCACATTTCATCGGGGAATAAGTTCTGTAATGGAGAACCGTAAGAGGGATGACTGATCGTTCGCGATCGAACCGTTCCACTCCCATTCAACTCAGCGGAAAGACCAGGCTGAGCCGCCGTCATCATCACCGTGATGCGCTGTCCGCGGGTAACGCCTCCGGCGGATAATCTAAGGCGCCACCGTTCGGTCGAGCCGTTCGCGAATGGTTTGGGCGAGCTTGGGTAACGTGTAGGGCTTCTGCAGGAAGTTGCGGCCCTCCTCGAGCAACATGCCGCGGACGTTCATTTTGGCACTGTAACCACTGGTGAAAATAACTTTCAGGTCCGGCTTTTCCGCGAGCAAAACTTCGGCGAGGCGCGATCCCAGCACCCCTTCCGGCATCACCATGTCCGTGAAGAGTAAATCGATGTTGTCTTTTTCCTGCGGCCAAAGCCGCATCGCTTCAACGCCATTGGCGCAGGCCAGAACTCTGTATCCACACCGTTGCAATACATTGGCGGTCAGGTGACGAAGCGCGGCTTCATCTTCCACCACAAGCAATGTTTCGCTTCCTCTCGGCAACTTGTCGGACGAGGTCTTGTGTGCGTCCACTCTCCGCTCATGCGCCGAAGCCGGAACGTAAATGTGGAACGTCGTGCCTTTCCCCACCTGAGTCTCCAGTTCGATCCAGCCCTGGTGTTGCTGCAGGATTCCGTAAACAGAGGCGAGTCCCAAACCCGTGCCTTTGCCAACTTCCTTCGTCGTAAAAAACGGTTCAAAGACATGCGGCAAATGTTCGGGCGCGATACCGTGTCCTGTGTCTGCGACCTTCAAGCAAACATATCCGCCCGGCTTTCGATTGGAGTTTTGCAGGGCCGAAACTTCGTCGAACGATTGAACCTCGGTCGAAATCGTCAACACGCCTCCGTCGGGCATGGCATCGCGGGCATTCACCACAAGGTTCACCAGCACCTGTTCAAACATCCCGGCGTCACCACGGACGAGGGGCAGATTGGAGGCGTAATGGGAATTCAGGCTGATGTGCTCACCCAGAATGCGCTGCAGCATTTTCGTAATGTTCGCGACCACTTCATTGAGATTCAACGCCTTGGTCTGCATCACCTGCTTGCGGCTGAAAAGGAGCAGCTGCCGCGTCAGGCCCGCTGCCCGCTCGGCTGCCTGCAGGATCTGCCGCGCATATTCCACCGACTCGCCGCCGCGCAATTCGAATTGAAGCAGCGACGCGTTGCCATGGATGACGGTGAGGATGTTGTTGAAGTCATGAGCAATCCCCCCGGAGAGCTGGCCGATCGCTTCCATTTTCTGCGCTTGCAGCAATTGCTCCTCAAGTCGTTTGCGCTCCGAGATATCGCGGCCCACACCCAATGCGCCCGCCACTTTGCCACTCACCCACCGGGGAGTGAGGGTGAACTCGATTGAAATATCGCGGCCGGCCTTGCCGGGAATCCGCAACTCGAACGAGGGAGGCCGCTCGCCGCGCATCACTAGTTCAAACATCTCGAAGGCCAGCCGCAAATCATCCGGATGAACCAGGTTCAGGAACTTGTTTCCAATCCATTCACCTCGAGGCAGCCCCGTCATCGTCTCGGTCGCCATGTTCAGCGAAATAATAGTGCCGTCCGGGGACACGGTGAAGATGGCGTCGCGCGCGCCTTCCATCAGATCGCGATAACGCTCGGCGGACTGGCGAAGATCGATTTCAGCCTGGCGACGCTGCGTGATATCACGGGTGACGGCCAGCACCGCTTGAATCTCACCCATGGAATCTCGAAGCGGCGCCGTGTGTTGCTCCATCCAGCGGCGGGTCCCGTGCAGACCGACGGTGCGCACTTCGAGCATGCCGGATTCGCCTTCCAGCGTTCTCTTAAACAGCGTGCGCATCGGCTCGTGATCTTCGGGAATGACAAAACGAAAGATGGACTGCCCGGCGACTTGATCGAGCGAGATCGCGTCCAGCATGCGCAGCCCGGCGAGGTTCATCTCTCTTACCAATCCTTCCTTATCCAGGACTTTGACGCACTCAGGCTCGGAATCGAAAATGGCGCGGAGAAAAAGCTCCCGTTCCTGGAGTGCGCGCTCTGCCTTTTGGCGTTGGCGCTGCTCGGCGGCTTCGCGCAACGCCCGACGCACGACGGGGCCCAGCCGCTCCATCCGCCCTTTCAACACAAAATCGGTCGCCCCCTGCCGGAGTGTTTCCACCGCGACATCCTCACCCAACGTCCCCGAAACGAGGATGAACGGAACATCCGGCCGCATCTCCCGAGCCACAGCGAGGGCACGTTTGGCGTTGAACTGCGGCAGGCTGTAATCCGCCAGGATCACGTCCCACGGGGACGGATCCTTGATAGCATCGGTAAAGGTTTTTTCCGTCTCGACTCGGCACACGGACAGTTGAAACCCGGCGCGCTTAAGCTCGTGCTCCACCAGCTCAGCATCAACCGGGTTATCCTCCAGTAACAGGATTCGGATCTCGTCCGTGCTCTGCGTGGCTGCGTTCACAAGCATCATTTGGGAGGCTGGTTGAGTAACATCCAATAAAAACCAAGATCCGCGACGGCCCTGGAGGAACTGTCGAAATCCATCAGCTTCACAATGTAACTGTTGACGCCCAGCCGGTAACTTTCCACCACGTCCTTCTCCTCACGTGAGGACGTCAGCGTCACTACCGGTATCATTCGAGTGCGCTCATCCGACTTCATCGCTCTCAACACGTCCAAACCGTCCAGCCTTGGCAGCTTAAGGTCCAACAAAACTACCTGGGTAAAATACGACATCTCCCGGGCCTTGAAGTCGCCGCGCGCAAAAAGAAAGTCGAGCGCCCGCACACCATCCGTCACATGAAAAACATTGTTTGCCAGGTTACGCGTCTGCAGCGCGCGGAGAGTCAGTTCTGCGTCGAGTGGATTATCTTCAACCAGCAAGACATCAACAGTCGTGGGCGTGTTCATAACGTTTCGGTTGGATTCAATGTGAAATAAAACGTGGCGCCGCACTTGACGCGACTTTCCGCCCAAATCCGGCCGCCATGCCGTTGGATGATTCGTTGAGCTAGAGCCAGCCCCACCCCCGAGCCTTCAAAATGCGATGCCGCGTGCAAACGCTGGAATACCCCAAACAATTTTCCCGCATACGCCATGTCGAAGCCCACTCCATTGTCGTCTACGTAGAAAGCCAGCACACCATCCTGTTCGCGTGCTCCAACTTCGATGCGCGGGGCGGCCTCGTCCCGCGTGAACTTAATCGCGTTCGACAGGAGATTCACCCAAACCTGTCGGATAAGCGCGATGTCCCCTCGCACGGGGGGCAACACGTTCAATTCGAACTGGATCGATCGCGACTGGGACATCACAAGTTCCTCGAAAACGGATTTCGCCAGGGCCGTCATGTCAATCTGGCTGAGCTTCATTTGTTGCCGGCCGATCCGGGAGAAGGAAAGCAGGTCATCGATCAAGCGCCCCATGCGACGTGCCTCTCCACGAACGATGCCAATCAGGCGAAGGCCTTCGGGACTGAGTTGCGCCGCATGCTCCTCGTCGAGCACCCGGGCGAATCCATCAATCCCACGTAGCGGCGCGCGCAAATCGTGTGAGACTGAATAGGAGAACCTTTCGAGATCCTCATTGGCTGTCTGAAGCGCGGCGCTGCGCTGATCCACCCGATGCTCGAGTTCCGCGTTGGCCCGTTTCAGTTCCTCTTCGCGGTGCTTGCAGGCCTTGATCTCGTTATTCGCCAATAAGACGACAAAACCAAGAATCAGGAGACTGATGACGGCCCCGATGGGAAGCATGAAGGCCATCACCCGCGTCGGGGTCGTTAAATGTTGTTTGCCTTGGCGTAGGGATGAGAGTGCCTGCTTTTCCATGATGTCACAAACGGCGGCGATGTCGTTCATGAAGCTACGCCGTGTCCCGACGGCGTCGGCATGGTTGATGACTGGCCCCATGCGCTGGCGGGCCTCGACGATTGCGTTTTCACGAACCGATTGTTGGGCGAGCAATGTCTTGAGCGTTTGAAAATGTCGCTGCTGCAACGAGTCTCCTTCAAGCCTCAGTTCCATGGCTTCCACCTGAAGTTGTGTCAGAGGGGCCTCCGCATAATACGATTGCAAAGTTTGCTCGTCGCCCGTGAGGAGGTAGGCATACAGGGAGTTCTCGGCACTGGTCAGATGCGTCACGAGGTCGCGCAGCCCGACCAAAATGTTCCGGGTGTTCGCCTCAAGGGCCGCAGCCCGGTTTATCGCGCGCACGCTTTGAAATGAAAAGCTAATGGACAGGATCAGAACAACGAGCCCGGCGACAATGCCGGCTGTCTCCCCTCTTCGAAGGTTCCCTCGAACTGACACCTTGGGATTGGCCACTCCCATGCTCTGATCTACCAAGTTCAAAACGATTCGAACATGAAACATCTGTTCTAAAATGGCTCGAATCGTCGCCGGTGGGTGTCCCGCGACCTGGCAAGGCAAGCCACACGACACGCACTTTACAAACCCGCTCCGGCATCGAGGAACTCCCGCACGCACTTGGCGAGCTTCTGTGGAGCATACGGCTTCTGCAGAAAGTTGAGGCCTTCCCTCAGGCGAAAATCTTTCCCGACCGTGTCGGCGCTGTAACCGCTGGTGAAGATGACTTTGAGCCCCGGTTTTTCCCGGCCGAGTTGGTCTGCCAGCTCTCGTCCGGTCATACCGCCCGGCATCACCAAATCGGTCAACACGAGATCGAAGTTCGCCTGGTGTTTGCTCCAGGCGGCCAGAGCGGACACTCCCGAGTCGGCTTCCACCACGGTGTAGCCGTAACGCTCCAGCACATTGCGCATGAGCAATCGCAACGCGAGCTCGTCCTCTACGAGCAGGATGGTTTCGTTTCCGCCGCGTATGGGTTCGATCTTCCGCCGTTTTTTTACCGTTCCCACTCCGGGATCTTTCTCCGGAAAATAAATGGTGAATGCCGTCCCATGATTCAACTGACTTTGGACGTCGATCCATCCGAGGTGTTGCTTGACGATCCCATACACGGTCGCGAGCCCGAGCCCTGTCCCCTTGCCCACTTCCTTGGTGGTAAAAAACGGTTCGAAAATTTTTCGAAGGTGTTCCGCAGCAATCCCCACCCCCGTGTCGCGAACGGTAAGAGTGACAAAGCGGCCAGCCCGCGCCTCCGGATGCTGCCGCACGAACGATTCATCGAGAGTGGCCCGGGCCGTCCGGATGATCAGGCACCCACCCTTGGGCATGGCGTCGCGGGCATTGACGACGAGGTTCATCAGGATTTGTTCCATCATGCCGGGGTCCGCCCAAATGACCGGCAACTCGGGGGAGGATTGATATTGCAGGCTGATGTCTTCACCCAACACGCGTCGCAACATCCTCGCGATGCCGCTGACGATTTGATTTAGATCCACATCCCCCGGCTGGAGGATTTGCCTGCGGCTGAAGGTCAACAACTGCCGCGTCAAACTCGCCGCATGTTCTGCTGCAAAAGCAATTTGATGCACGGACTCGGAAACATCTGGTCCCAGATCATGTCGCATTCCGATCAGCGAAGCGTGGCCCTGAATGATCGTGAGGATGTTATTAAAATCGTGGGCCACCCCGCCAGCAAGCTGGCCGATGGATTCCATCTTTTGCGACTGGCGGAATTGTTCCTCCAATTCCTTCCGGGCCGTGATGTCTTCGGCCACACCCACGAGGCGATAAATTTCACCCGCGGCATCACGGATCGGAAAAGCCCGATCGTGAATCCAGCGCACGGAGTTCCATCAGGCCGCACGATCCGATAAACCTCATCGTAATCTCCGGTGGCTTGGATTCTGTCCGCCGCCTGGACAACTCGCTCGCGGTCCTCTTGGTGAATCGTGTCCGCCCACATGCCGGGCTTGTGATAAAGCGATTCGCAGTCAACGCCCCAGATGCGGGAAAAGGCCGGGCTGAGATAAAGTATCCGCTTTTTCCGGGGGTCCATCAGCCAGAAGACTTCGTCGATATTTTCAGCCAACTGCCGAAACTTTTCCTCGCTGTCGCGCAATCCCTCCTGCGCCCGCTTCGTCTCCGTGACTTCCACCACGACTGCGCCGACAGCTACCGGCTTGCCCTCCTCGCTCATCACCGGGAAATACGATCCGATCCAGTGGCGAATGCCGGCCATGGGGCGGGCCGTCTCGCCGCTGATCTCGACATTGAGCATGGATTCCCCGGTGTTCAGGACGTGCTCGAGAATGGGCTCCACCGCCGCGGCCAAACCCTGGAAAAAGCTGCTTGAGCGTCCGCCCAAGGTGCTCGTGAACGGGTAGCCCGTTCATCGCCGCCAACGTTTCGTTGATCTGCAAGAACCGCAGGTTTGCATCCACGATGCACAACCCGGCTGTGGCATTGCTGAAAAACGAGCTCAGGCGCTGGTCGCGCAGCCAAAGCTCCTGCTGCATCGCCTTGCGCTCGCTTACGTCCTGTTTGACCGCAATGAAGTGCGTCGTTTCCCCTCCGGCGCCTCGCACGGGCGTGATCGTCATCTCCGCCTGGAACAGCGAGCCGTCCTTGCGTTGGTTGACCACTTCGCCGCGCCAGACTTTCCCCGCAAGAATGGTGTCCCAGAGCTTGCGATAGAAGCGCTCGTCATGCTTGCCGGATTTCAGGAATCGTGGATTGGCACCAATGCATTCCTCCGGCCGATAGCCGGACATGTCACAAAAAGACGAGTTCACATACAGGATGCGCCCCTCGGGATCGGTAATCAGGATGCCGTTAGCGGCGGCCTCCAGCGCGGTTGTCTGCAAATGCAAATTCGCTTCAACCTGCCGTCGCTCGGCTCGTTCCTGCGCCTCCCGCAGCGCCCGCCGTATGGCCGGCACGAGCCGCGGTAGACGGTCCTTGAGAACGTAATCGGTGGCACCGGCTTTCAAGCATTCGACAGCCCGCTCCTCCCCAATCGTCCCGGAAACAATGATGAACGGTATGTCGAGCCTCGACTCCTGGAGAAGGGTCAAGGCAGGCGGAGCGGAGAACTGCGGCAACTTGAAGTCTGAGAGGATAACCTCCGGCTTTTCTTTCAGGGCTTCAACGTAGCTCGCTTTGTCCTGAACCCGTTTCCATCGCGGCGTAAAACCTCCCTGAGATAACTCATGGATGATAAGTTCCGCGTCGTCGACGGAGTCTTCAATCAACAGGACGTTTATTGGGGTGCCCATGATCAACGTCACGCAGGGATCACTCTTGAACGGGCGCGGTTTGCTTCGAATATCCCAAGCACCACCCTCAAATTATTCACCCACTCCTCCGGCGGTGCCATCGAGCGTAAAATAAAACGTCGCTCCCCTATCCTCGGCGGCGTCGAACCAAATCCGCCCTCCGTGACGCTGAATGATGCGCTGCACGTTGGAAAGACCGACGCCGTTCCCGACGAAGTCCTCCTCGCTATGAAGCCGCTGGAAAACGCCGAAGATCTTTTGCGCATAGGCCATGTCAAAACCGACCCCGTTGTCCTGGATGAAATACACGGTGCCTTGCGGCGACGCCTGCCACCCGATTTTAATGACGGGCCGATCTTTGCGGCGGGTGAACTTGAAGGCATTGGACAAAAGATTGTGCAGGATCTGCCGGATGAGCAGCCCGTCGCCCACCGCGTTGGGCAGATCCTCAATCTCGAGTTCCGCCCGGCGATTCTCGGCCTCCTCCTGCAATTCCGCGGCCACTTCCGTCGCGAGCCTGGCCATGTCGACGGGGCGCTTTGTGATCGAAGCACGGCCCAGACGCGCGAATTCAAGCAATGCATCGATCAAATCCATCATGCGCTGGCCGCTGGAGTGAATCCGATTCAAGAGCCGCGCCACCTCCGGCGGAACCTTGTCATTGAATTGTGTCAACACGATTTGCGAGTAGCCGTTCACAGCCCGCAATGGCGCCCGGAGATCATGCGACACAGAATAAGCAAACGCCTCGAGCTCCTTATTCGCCGATTCCAATTGGGCCGTGCGCTCCCGCAGGTCATCTTCGAGCCGCGCCTTCTCCAAACGCAGGCGTCGCCCCGCCAGTGCCCGCGCCAGCACTGGCAGAAGCGTCTTCAACCGAAACGGCTTGAGGATGTAATCGTAGGCGCCCGTCTTCATCGCATCCACCGCCGTGTCGATCGTCCCCTCGCCCGTCATGATGATGCCGACCAGGTGTGGATCCAGTTTCAAAGCGCGCTCCAGCAATTCAATACCGCCAATGCCGGGCATCATCAGATCCGAAAGCAACAGGTCGAACTTCGATCCCTGCAAAGCCTCCAGCGCGGCGGGGCCGTTCGCCACACCAACGGTTGAGTAGCCATGATCCTTCAACGTTTCGCACAATGCGTTTAGTTGTGGCGCTTCGTCATCAACGATGAGCAGCCGGGCTTGGGGAGCTTCGATAGTCATAAGGAAATGGGGAAGTAGCACGCCAGTGCTTCACGTAGTTCGCGGAGCTTTGGAGGTTTGTTCAACACGCGATCGACGTGCAGTGGAATGTCGCCATCCGCCACTAATCGTTGGCCCCAACCCGTCAGCATCAGGACCGGAGTCGCCGGCGAGGCTTGCTTGACCGCGGTCGCCACCTTTCGCCCGTCAACGTAGGGCATGCCCAGGTCAGTGATCACGATCGTGAATGGAGATTCGGTCGCGAGCGTGGAGAGAAACGTTTCAATGCCCTCCTTGCCTCCCGAAGCCCCAACGACGCTGTGACCGTCATCCTCTAAAGCGTCTCGAAGTGATTGGATGAGCAACGGATCATCGTCCACCACCAGGACGTGCTGTGATATCACCGGCCGCAACGTCTGGGATGGGACAACAGGAGAAACGCCAATCACGTTGGTCGTGGAAAAAGTCAGGCGAACAGTAGTTCCTTTTCCCACTTCGCTCTCGATCTCGATGGCGGCGCTGTGACGTTCCACCATGCCATAAACCATCGCCAAGCCGAGGCCGGTGCCCCGTTCCCCCTTGGTGGTGAAAAACGGCTCCAGGCAACGACGCCGCGTTTGTTCATCCATGCCAACGCCCGTGTCGCTCACTTCCACGATGACTCGCCCGCCGGTCGACATCTGGCCGCCGCCGCCCGCCTCTACGGAGCAGGTGCGGAGTGTGAGCACGCCACCAGCGGGCATCGCATCCACGGCATTGAAGATCAAATTCGTAAGCGCGTCGCGAATTTCAGTGTCAGCTCCCATCACGGTCGGCAAGTCCACCGCCAGCTGAATATTGAGCCGGATGTCCACGCCGCGTTCCTGGGTCATGTCACGCCAGCGGGCGCGCGTGCGGTCGAGGACTTGTTGGATCAGCTGATTGAAATCGACCGGCACGAGCATTAACTGCGGTTCGCGTTCGCGATAAAATTCCTTCAGGCGAGCCACGGTTCCGGACACATCCTCAATTGCTTTTTGGATTGTCGTCAGTTGGTCCCTGGCGCGCGGGGTCAACGTTGGCTCCCGTTCCAAAAGCGATTCCGTGTAAAGGGCCACGGGAGAAAGCGCATTGTTGATATCGTGGGCGATGCCGCTGGCCATCTGGCCGAGAGCCCGCAG
The DNA here is from genome assembly GCA_963760275.1 of uncultured Verrucomicrobiae bacterium. Classification (GTDB taxonomy): domain Bacteria; phylum Verrucomicrobiota; class Verrucomicrobiia; order Limisphaerales; family SIBH01; genus JANNGC01. The sequence continues at coordinate 883,286 of CAVXCM010000013.1, read as the reverse complement.
CCGTTCCTGTTGCAGGACGTTTTGTTGCGTCTGGCGCAGGTCGGTATAGGCCTGTTGCAGTGCGGAATGAATCTGCATCTGGTGCGCTGCCAGGGCCACGTGCTCGCTCAGTTGGCGAACGAATTCGCATTCAGGCTTGCTGAAGCCGTGTCTCTCTCGCCGGACAGCGATGAGCACACCAAACACTTTGTCCTCGACGAGCAAAGGAGCCGCGATAAACGACTCCAGTCCCGCCCCGTGCAACCGTTGCGGAAAGGAGGCAGTCGATTCACTGACGTCCGGCTCGTAAACCATTTGCCCCAGAACGCTGCGAGCAAGCCCGTTGGAATCAATGGGCAGTGTCGCGCCGGGAACCAACGCGAGCTTTTCCTTCAAGACATCACTGCGTCCCGTGCTGGCCACAGTCAAAACCTTATCCACAGAGTCGTAGAGACAGACGCAGCCGAAATCGATGGGCAGATCTTTTTCGAGATTGTGAATGGCTGCCTCAAAAATGCTCGGTAAGTCCTGCCGTTCGCCAATCGCCCGGGTGATCTGGTTCAGCAGAGCCACACGCGCAAATTGTGCCTGCAACATTCCCTCCGCCTCCTTGCGGGCCGTGATGTCCACGCCTGAAGGGATAAGATGCGTGATGCGTCCCTCGGAATCACGCATGGGCGCGAGCATGAAATCGATCGTCATCCGGGACTCGCCCGCCATGCGGACGACAACGTCGTAGCGTGAGATTTGGCCGCAGGCCGCCGATTCGATCGCCTCGCGCAACTGCGCCTGCACCGCTGCGGAGTAATTCCACCAATGGCAGTCCCAGAATTTTTTCCCGAGAACGGCTTCGGCCGAAATGCCCGCCAGTTCCAGTGGCGCGCGGTTGACCTCTTGAAGCGTCCCGTCGGGGGTCATGACACCTACGAAGCTGAAAAGAGTATCCAGCACTCGGCGAACATGCGCTTCACTTTCACGGAGCTGGCGTTCGGCGCGCTTCTGGTGAGAAATATCCGTGTTGGTTCCAAACCATTGCACGACCCGGCCTTCTTCATCCTTCAAGGGAATCACCCGCGTCAGGAAGATTCGGAAAACCCCATCCGCGCCACGCAGAGGAACCTCCATGTCGAACATCTCACCCGTGGCGATGGACCGTTTCCATTGCTCAAGGACCATTGGAAGCTGCTCGGGATCGTGGACGCTTTGCCATCCCCATCCTTCCATGTCCCGGGGCTGGGTTCCCGTGTATTCGTACCAGCGCTGATTGTACCAGAAAATAAATCCATCCGCTTGTGCCGCCCAGGCGAGTTGCGGAATGGAATTGGCCATGGTTTGGAAACGTTCCTCGCTGGCTCTCGTCGCTTCCTCCGCTCGCTTGCGCGCCGTGATATCAACAGAAAAACCGATGAGCCCGGAAACGAACCCGGATTCGTCGCGGATGGGAAACTTGTCCGTTTGCAACCATCTAAAGCCATCCGCGGTTTCAATCGGTTCAATGATTCCCCGCTTGGCTTTCCCGCTTGAGAAAACCTCATCATCATCGCGGTAGTACTGTTCCGCGTGTGGGTTGCCCAATTCCGCATCAGTCTTTCCTTCGATGGCTTCCTTGGGCAGATTGGCGAACCGCGCGAGCGGCTCGTTGATCCTCTTCAATCGATGCTCGCGGTCCTTGTAGAAAACCATGGCGGGCATGGTATTGAAAATCAGCTCCACCTCCTTGCGTTGTCGATCGAGCTCCAGTTGAGCCTGCTTTTGTTTGCTGAGGTCGCGAACAAATGCGCTGAACATGAAATCGTTGCCCACCCGCAGTGGGGCGATGGCCAGCTCAATGGGAATCTCCCGGCCGTCCTTTCGCAGAGCTGAGATCTCAATCCGCCGGTTGATCACCGGTCCATCGCCATTTGCCGCGAAGCGCGCCAATCCTTTCTCGTGGGCGGAGCGGTAGCGGACGGGAACGATGGTCTCGGACAATCGCATCCCCAGGACCTCCGAGGCGGACCACCCAAATATCACCTCGGCCTGGCGACTCCAACTCGCGACAAACCCGGCTTGATCAATCGTGATGACGCCATCCAGCGCCGTATCGATAATCATTTTCAGGCGGTCCTCCCTCTCCTGAAGGATGTGCTCGGTGCGCCGCAGTTCTGACGTTCGCTCCTCCACCCGGCGTTCCAAGTCATCGTTCAACCGGAGGACCGATTCTTCAGCGCGTATCCGCACCACTTCTGCACGGTGCAGCAAGCTGGCAATCCACCAGATCACCACGGTGAAAACGAAAATGTTGAGGAAGGAAAAAAACCAGCCGGCAAACTCCTGGTTGTAAATGCCGATGCTCCTACCGGCTATTCCCAACAAGCCGGTAAGCAAAGGAATCAGGACCGGCGCCAGTAACAAGCGGCGGGCAAGAACGCTGCCGGTCGTGTTCCCGGAGAGGACCTGCGCCAAGCCACGTTCCGGACGTGCGAAAAGGATACCCACCCCGAGCACCACAAATGAAATGGTGGTGTTCAATGCGATCGCGCCTGTGGGAATGAGTGAGTTCCATCGATAGAACGAGGGCACATCGCAAATGTAACCAATCAGAGCGAGCATCGAGATCAAGGTCGGTATGGAGATTATAATATCCAAGACCCAGGCCCGAACGCCTTTTACATCCATCGCCAGAAGGGACACGCCCGCAAACACAAAGCTAAGGGCCGTCAGAAAAGCCGGACGCCCCCCGACCGGGTTTCCCGATGAAACCAGTTTTTCATGGAAGAAAAGCTGATCGATCCTGACGTCCCAACCGGTCAGATATCCCACCACGTTCAACAGGCCGATCAAACCAACGATGGAGCCGGCCAACTGCGCCAGGCGCCATTTCCACACGCTCACTGGTTCGGGGTAGAGCAACCACAACGCGAGACCTGCGCAGCCAAAACCAACAGCCGTATTCGGGACCATCGGCGTCTCTCCTGGCAGAAAACTTTTTAAGGCCTCGATGTCCAATGCCCAACCCAGCATTACCACGGGGCCAATGCAAAAGATGAATGTGGCACACGCTCGATTGAGAAGCCGGCAGTGCAGAAGCGTATTCATGATGAATGGCGCCACGCCCGGCGAAGAAATGCTTCCTGAACCAACCGGAGGGCAATGGCAGCATGCTTATTCATTTCCCTCGAACCCCGGTTGATCGTGAATCGACAGAAACAAAACATGCAAAGCTCAGGTCCACTCGGGATCCGTCCGTTTCATGAGTGCCCAGTTCAAACTCAATCCCGGTGTAACCGCACTCAAGTTTTGAAAGCCGACCGGTTTCACAATGTAGGATTCCACACCCAGTTGCTTGCTTAGTCGCACATCACGGTCATGGCGCGACGCCGTCAGCACAACCACCGGGATGGAGCGGGTCCGTGAATCGGATTTAATGCTGCGCAAAACTTCGATTCCGCTGATCTTTGGCAACCCCAAATCGAGGAGGATGACCTGCGGCCGGGCGGCAAATTGGCGGTGCGAGAACGAGCCCGTGCAAAAAAGAAAATGCAAAGCCTCCGCGCCGTCGCGCACTACCTCAATGGGATTGGTGATTCTGGCTTTCTCCAACGCATGCAGGGTCAACTGCACGTCATCCGGATTATCCTCGACGAGTAGGATGTCTACTAACTGTTCAGAAGACCTTAAGATGGATGGCTTTTCCGGCTGGTCGAAAAGAGTCGCCACCGAAACCTTCAAGGCCCGGGCGAGCTTATCGATGTTCTCCAGGGAAACGTTCCGGGTCCCGCGCTCAATATCGGAAACGTACGTACGATGCAGGCCCGCTCGTCCGGCCAACTCCTCCTGGGAGATGCCCAATCGGTTGCGCCAGCTTTTGACGGAACTCCCAAAGAATTGCTTGAACTCGGATGTTGCCACAAATCGTTCGCTGCGCATGGCATCACAATTAAGCCACTGCTAACAACAGACTATGAGTGACAACTGGGTATTACGGTGAATTTCTTGTGGCGGGTAACCTGGAAATCTTCCCAGGCAGGTCTTGAATCTCACCCTTCGTGTGTTTGGGCATATCACTGCAACGTATTTTTTCATTCCATTTTTTTGCGGCGCGGAAGCTCGTTTGGGTTGAGGCCAAAAACAAGGGTCAGCGATATGAATTTTTTCGTGGTATCCAATCGCCGTAACGCCATCGGGGGAAACTCCAGTCCGCCCGCCCGTCCTCCGTCGAACCGAACCGTCTGCAGCACCAGCCCTTCCAACACGTGGAGAGCGCACTCAAAATGTAAATCTTTCGACGGTTAGCTCAAATCGAGCGGGCCGCCTTCGCACAGGGATTTCTTGCCGAACGTCTCAATGCGGTGCCCCGCGCCGTGAGCAAGCGCGAGGTGCAGGCGATTGTGCGCCACCTTTTCGAACTTGAGCGAACGGCCCATCTTGAAACCAAAGCCACCGCCGATCATGAGGAACGGGATGTTGTCCAGCGTGTGCGAGTTGCCTTTGCCGAGCTCGTTCGTCCAGACGATGAGCGTATTGTCCAGCAACGTGCCGTCGCTCCCCGGCTCCGGTGTCCGGGAAAGTTTTTCGACGAGATAGCTTAGTTCGCCACAGAACCACTTGTTGATTTTAATGAGCTTGGCCTGAGCCGTTTCGTCTTTGTCTGGCTCGTGTGAAAGCGCGTGATGACCATCCTTGATATCCAGCCAGTTCATCCGCGCCGAGCCCACTGACTTCGTGTACTGGAGCGTCGCCACCCGTGCCATGTCATTCACGAAACTGTTCACCAACAGATCGATCTGCATCCGACTCAAACGGGGCACGTTGTCGTTTTGATCGGCGATGCCTTCCTCGAAGGTCGGCGGCGTCACACGCAGCTTCTGGCGATCGGATTCCTTGATCTCTCTCTCCATCTGGCGCACCAGCGATTGATGCTCCTCGATCATCCGCCGATCTTCGGCACTGATGAGTCTGCCGACCTTCTTTAAATCCGACTGCACGTCCGTCAGCACGCTTTGCAGGCTCTGCTTTTCTTTCAATTGCCCGTAGAGCTTTCGATACATCTGGTAGGGGTCCGAGATGGGAGCGACGGGCTTGTTCGGTCCAGCATAAGACATGCGCGTCCATGGATCCGCCCGGTCTGTCACGCCCACGCCGAACTCAAGTGAACCGAAACGCGTCCGAGTCTCTTCGCGGCTCTGGAAAAAATTCTTCAGTTCCTGATCGATCGAAATACCGCTGGCCCATCCCGCCGGCGTGTCCGAGCCGCCCTGGATGTTGCCAGGGAACAATTCAATGCCGGTGAGCAGGCAACTCATCCCGCGCATGTGTCCATCGCCATCGCCGCGCACTTTATTGGAAAGCCCTTTCACGATGAGCATTCGATCCTTGAACGGCGCGAGCGGCGTCATGATTTCCTTGAGCTGGAAATCTTCGCCAGTTTCATCGGGCCAATAGGCCGGCGGAATCGTTCCATTCGGGCTGAACATTACGATCAAACGTTGTCGCGGCCGCGCGGGAGCAGCCAATCCCAAGCTCGGCAAGCCCATCAGAAACGGAAGGGAGGCGGCGGAAAGACCAAGTTGTTTGACGAATTGCCGGCGATGAATTGCGTTCATTTTTTGTTCCCTAGTGCTCTTGATTTGTCTGTTCCGTGCAGCGCGGACACTGTCGCGATGTCCACCAGAAGTTTCTGAATGTTGAATTCAGACGCTACGAACGATGCGCGCAGGCGATCCACGGTCTCCGAACCGTAGGCGAGCATGGGCTGCTTTACAACGCTGTGAAACAGCTGCTCGATGAAACCGTTTTGTGCATGCTGGCTGCCGACCGCGAATTCTGCCACATCCCGCCCGCCCGCCAACCGGACCGTTTCCCCACTGTCCGTCATGTAATCGCTCGTGGCGTCAATCGGTTTTCCATTCTCGCGCGTGCGATAGCGGCCGACCGCGTCGAAGTGTTCCAGGCTGAATCCCAGCGGATTGATGACGGAGTGACACCCCTGACACGCTTCCGGCCGGGTTAACTCCGCCACTTTCTCCCGCATCGTAAGGTTTGGCGCAAAGTCGGAATCCTTGAATGTCATCGCCATCGCAGGAGACTTGAGCGTACGCCCAATGATGTTGCGGGTGAGAAATACGCCGCGATGAATGGGAGAGGTGGATTTCTGATATGAGAAGACCGAAAGCAGGTAAGGATGCGTGACGACGCCGGAGCGCTGCTTGGCATCCACTTTCACTTTCACAAACTCGTCCCCGCCCTCGGTGCTTATCCCGTAAAATTCGGCAAGGCGATCGTTGACGAAGAGATAATCCGCGAGCAGCAACTTTCGATAATCAGATCCAGGGCTCCAAACAACGTCTTCCAAAAAAATATTCAGCGAGGTGCGCAGGTCCGAAATGATCTCGGGCGTGAAGCCGGGGTAAAGCTTCGCGTCCTTCGAAGGATCCTCCACGTGGTTCATCTGCAGCCAGTGCTGGAGAAAGTACTGCATTTTAGAACGCGCCCGCGGATCAGCCAGCATCCGCCGCGCTTGCACGCTCACTTGTTCCGGAGTTCGAAGCGCGCCCTCCGACGCCAACTTCATCAACGATTGGCCGGGAATCGAATCCCACAAACCGAACGAAAGCCGGGAAGCGACGGCGAATGCATCTGGCTCGCGCTCATCCAAACCCAGATACAGAAAGCGCGGTGACTTCAGCCCCAGCAACACGACCCTTGTTACCGCGTCCTCCTCATTCTTGGCATTCTTAAACGGCACCCCCACGAACAAACGCTTCTGCTCCTCGCTCAATGGCCGGCGGAATGCCGCGGCCAGAAACTGCTGGCAAAAGGCCTCTACTTTCACGGAACGGTTCGTGTCACCCGGTTTACTGCGGCTGAGCCGGTCCAGGTTCTTCACCACGTAATTTGCTGCTTCGAGCGCGGAATGAGTCGTGGCTTCATCCCACGCCTTGGAAATGGATACCCCGCGCTCGTAGCCCACGCTGCTATCATCCGGCGGAAACGGGGTAGTCACCACGAACGTGGGCGTAACTCGCACTGGCGTAAGGTTGCGGGCGGGAATGAGCCGGGCGGCCATGTGGGGTGCCTTCCACCACAACGCCACAGAGCTCGTCTTGTCGCGCGGCGCCTTGAAACATTCGAGGCGCAAAGGATAAGCACGCCCGCCAATCAACCGTATGGTGGCCTTGTGCTCATCCAGATTGCCCGAGGCGACACTGGCATCGATCAACGGCTGGTCCTCGTCATTGACCCATAGCCGAGCTCCGTTCGGCGTTTTGACAATGAACTCGTACTCACCCGTTTCATCGGCGAGAATGGAGCCGCGCCAGTTCATCGAAAAATCGTTCGTGATTCTTCGCGGTGCGTTCGTGCTGGCGAGCGCGTTTGTGGCAACCGGCCCGGCGAAGGGACTGTTGGACCCAAAATCAAAATTCACCTGACGATCCAGCCGCTCGATCGATGGCAGGCCCCGCATCGAACCACGAGGTTGATACTGGCCTCGCAACCCCCGCTCTTCCCCAATCAGGGCCGTATCCGCAGCGAACTGTTTCAACACATCAGCCACCGCGTTCAGGTATTGGCGATTGGTCAGGCGCACTAATTCCACACGTGCAGAACTATTCTTTGCCCGGGCTTCGCGTGAATAAAACGATTCATAAATGTAGCGCGCCACCGCTTCAGACTGGGCGGCGTCGCACTTATCCGGATCATCTTCCGGCATGTTTCGATCGATGTAGCGGGCGAGTTTCTCCAAAGCCCAATCGCCATGTAGCGCGTCGTCGTACTTACCCTTTACCCCTTCACCTACTTTGCCGTGGCACTTCAGGCAGTGTTGTCGGTAGACCTCACGACCGTTGGGAAGCCGGTTGGCGTCCGCCGCGGACATCGGCGCCCCCGCCCCCAGAAGGCAAAGCCCCAGAAGCAACTTCAAATTCTTAAATCGCCTGACAAACATTCTGTTTCTTAAATCGCACACCTCTCCATCTGCAAATGTGCTGACGAGGGTTGACGGTTCTTGATAAGAGGGAATTCGAGACTTTCGCTTCTGCTGCGTGATCACCAAGCCAGGCTACTGTTCTGCCTGCCTTCAAACGACCCGGCACTGGCTCTGGTAGGCGGGCCGCGCACCGCCCCCAAGGCTACCGTCGCCATGGCGCACACCTGAGCGGGTTGGGATGCCCGAAAGGATTTCGCCTGGAGGTGAAGGCCGGCAAGCTGAGTGAGCGAGTGAAACTTGGCCCGCGTGTTATGGCACCTGCTCAAAACCAAGCAAGCCTTTGACTAGAAAGCCTTCGAGAAAAGAGCAGGCGAAAAGGAAAAGGAAGAAGCTCACCCGCCTACAAAAACAGGGCCGCCTCGATGAATCTCCAACTCGTGCCTCTCCAATGACTCGCACGTTTAGTTTTCAGGAGGCGTATGGCTGCTCATGAAACATAAAAACTAGAACTACAAACACTGTGCCTCCAAGCACTGCCGCAATCGTCCAGCGGACCCATCGCGGACGAATAAACGACAATCCCTCGCTGCAACCTCTCCACTCACCGAGCACGATGTCGAGCCACACGCTCCGCGTGTTTCGCGGATGCTCGCCGCTCAACAACGCAACGACGAAGTTCACAAGCCATGCAGCTGCCAAGACAATTGCAGCGAACACGAAAAGAAACCGGGGGTCGCTCATAGAGCTATTCTACGGCTCACGATGAGCCATGAAAGTGGGTCTGCTTCATATGAAATCGGATTGCGCGCCGACGGATGCCTGAGTGCCAAGCCACGCTTCGGCAGGGCGAGGCGTTAACCGCTCTTCGGAAAAAATTCAGTCCCGATTCGACACGATTGCCCGCCTCCCCTTCTGGCGGACCACGCGTCCGGGCGCCCGGTTAAGGCGACGCCATTGGCTGGGGGTTACTCCGAACTTTTTTTTGAACATCATGTTGAAAAATCCTAAATGTCGGTAGCCGCTGTCGAAGGCCACGGCGAAGATTTTTTCGTCGGTTTCAGCCAGGAGCTGACGGGCTTTCTCCAGCCGCAGGTCGGTCTGCTTGGCTCGAATGGACGTCTTGAACTGGTTTCGAAACATTCGCCGGAAATGACGGAGGCTGCACCCGCACATCTCCGCCATTTTTTTCGACGGGTAATTGATCAACTCATCGTCCGGAATGCGCGTAATGACCTCCTCGAAGCGCTTCAGGGTGGTGCCCACATTGCGCCGCGCGGGGGCCAGGGCCGGCATCGCATCCCCAAAGATCAGCGCCACCAGGTGCAATATCCGGCAGCGGGAAAAAAAATTGCGCCCGTGCGAATTGTTCTGGGCGAGCGCGGAGAATTCCCGCGCCGCCGGATCATCAGCGGGAATTTTTCGGGTTTCGTTCAACTGCGCGAAAGCGTCGAGCGAGAGTCGATCTGAAAGCGACAGGAGGCCCACCAGGTGCTCAGGCCGGAAATAAAAGAAGTGCAAGCGCGCTGCGGCAATCTGACTGGCTCGCAGCACGCCTTCAGAGCGGCACCCAATGACGATAATCTCGCCAGCCTTGAGATCACGCACATCTTCCGGGGCAATCCAGTAACAGGCGCCCTGGCTGAGGAGCACGATGGTCCATCCCGGCGACTCATTCTTCCATTCCGAGCCAGGAGCCAAATCATACTCATTAATAAACAGGTGCGTCAAAAGCTTCACATGTGAAGTCGAGTGTGCCCTGCGTCCGTTACGATCCAATGGCGCCCCGGCGACGAAGTGGTCACTTCAAGGTGACATGAGCGCTGGAGTATTGCGTTCTCAGATCGGCCCCCGCAGAGTTTATGGATGAAGCAGAAAGCTCTTTTCGTTTGCATCCATAACAGCGCGCGCAGCCAGATGGCGGAGGCTTTTCTGAACGCCACTTGTCCGGATGTGTTTGAAGCCCAAAGCGCGGGCATTGAACCGGGTAAACTTAACCCCATCGTCGTAACGGCCATGCGAGAAGTGGGGATCGATATCTCGCAGAACCAAACGAAGGCGGCTTTCGACTTTATCCGCCGTGGGGACCATTTCCATTACGTCATTACTGTGTGCGATGAAACCAGCGCGGAGCGTTGCCCGGTTTTCCCCGGAGTCACGCAACGCCTGCATTGGGGCTTTCCTGATCCCTCGTCCTTTCAGGGAACGCCCGAGGAGAAACTCGCCTGCACGCGCGAAGTGCGAGATGCGATTAAGGCTCGCATCGAATCCTGGTGCGCTGAGATATGTGCGCCAGTGGCGGCGTTATAAATAGACCACCGACATGATGACTCTCCAGCAACTCAAGGTTGCGCTGGCGCAAAACCCGGAAGCGCATCTCCGTTTCGTGCTGCCGGACGGCGAGAAGATTCATGCCCACGCGCATGTGACAGAGGTGGCGCGGCTCGAGAAAACTTTCGTGGATTGCGGCGGCACTCGACGGGCAAGCGCCCATTGTCAGTTGCAACTTTGGATCGCAGATGATTTGGATCATCGCCTCGACGCAAAAAAACTCCTCGCCATTCTGAGCAAAGCGCAGCCGTTCCTCGGTTCCGAAGATTTGACCATCGAGGTCGAACACGAAGTGAAATGGATTAGTCAATTTCCCGTCGATTCGGTCCGGAACGAAAAACATGAGCTTATTCTGCAGCTTGGTGTTCGGCACACCGCATGCCTTGCTCCTGACAAATGCCTACCGAAGCCGTCCGTGCTGTCGATGAACTTCAAGACCTTCCCGACGTTTGTCCCGACTCCTCGATAATCGTGGTTTAAGGCGTTGAGAGTGCTGTTTCGTTTGAGGCGGGATAATCCAATGCAGGCTTCCCGGGCCAATGCGCTGAGTCACACTCCTTCTTTAAACCCGACGGCCCGAATACTCCGCGGTTGTGCCCATAAAAAAACTCCGGAGAAGATTCTCCGGAGTTGTTGAGACCTAATGTGGAAATGGGATGTTACTTGCCGCCGCCGCTGCCCCCGGCACCGCCAGCTCCGCCGCCACCACCCGTTCCGCCTGTGCCCGCGCCGCCCGTTCCGGTTCCAGTTCCCGTCCCCGTGTTCGGGGTAGTTCCTGTGCCGGTTCCTGGTGAGAGGGTTCCGGGCCGAGCGCCAGGCGCGTAAATATCAGGCGTGCCCAAAGTCCCAGGGGCTCCCGGGGCCGACGAGTTACGCAATTGCGTGCCGGTACCCACGCCGCCACTTGTGCCCGGCGCTCCCATGTTACTCACGCCGAAATGCGAGTTGATCCTTTGGGTCCACTGCGAATCCATCGCGGGCCACGAACTGCTATCGAATGAAGGCGCATTTTGCAGCGCTGTTCGATCGATCATGGCCATGAAGTCGGAGGCCCCGCTCGTATTGACGAGTTGAAACGGAATTGCGACCAGCTGGCCGCTGCTCGAGGGCGATGTCGATGTTCCCGTCACACTGCCAACGCCGGGCGTGGTCGCGCTCCCCGTGCTCCGAGAAATGATGACGAACTGGGCCTGCCCAGTGCTCGGATCAACAATAATGTCTTGAACCTGCCCATAGCTGTCCCCGGTCTGCCCTTTAAGGGTGCTGTTCATAAGTTTGCTCAAACGCACTGGTTGCGTTGAGCGATTGGCGGTGGAGCTGACTGAGTTTCCGTAAATGCCCGGAGTATTCCCAGATGTGGGCGTGCGCGACACGCCGGCGGGTGAACTGCCTGCTTTCGCCGCGCCACCTTCATTGCTGCGTTCGTCTTGTGCCGAAACAGTTCCGGCGACGAAGGCTGTGGAAAAACAGAGCGCAAAGGCTCTTAGAATCGATCGTTTCATATTTCGCTCTCCTTGCTTACTTCGTGAAACCCGGACGCATCATGGATACACCGGGCGCCTCATTCGAGACGCCGGAACATACTGCGGAGCTTTACGTGGGCAAGTGACGGGCACGTGACGCCCATTGCCAAATGCGCGACACGGTTCCTGCGCTGTGAGATTCATCCGACGGTTCCCTCGCTTCGTTCTGACAGGAATTCGCGTGCAATGCTGATATTCCTTGGAGCGCATTACGCCGATGACAATGTCGTGAGCGCAATTTTCCAACGCGACATGGCAAAAATATGATTTGGACAATTCTCGGAGTTTCGGTGGCGGTTGTAGCGGTCTTCTGCGTCAGTGTCGCCGAGATCCTCGTCGGCCGTCCGGTCTTCGAGGAGCATCGCATGCATGTGGCGGGAGCGTTCGTACTGTGCGGAGTCATCGCGTGGTTTGTGGGCCGGCATCGAGGCAAAAAAAACAAACCGACGGAAGAAGACGAGTCGAGCAAAGCGTTTGTCATTTTCGATCTCCGCTATTGGGGACCCATGTTTGTCGTGCTAGGGGTTATCACCCTTTTTATCCAAACTCTGACCCCCGTTAAATCTGCGCCGAGGCCATCAACCCCTTCCATCGCACAGGAGAAGGTGGATCCACCGGTGCCGGAAGCGCCGGTCATTCGCGAACCAGTCACCTTTCCAAACCTCAAGATTCAAGGACTCATTATCCAGAACAACAACTCCGTGGTGATCCTAAATGGAAAATCCTACGGGGTGGGCGACCGCGTAGAGGATGTGACCGTGAAGGAAATTACTCGGACCACCGTACTCGTGGAAAAGGAAGGCGTGGAAAAATGGATACCTTTTACCGAAGCGGGGATAGCCAGCGCCAAGCCGGTCACTGCCGAAAGATAATGCGCGCTTTGCCGAGATCGTAAGGTGACATGGCCAAGTTCACCGTGTCCCTGACGCTGATGCGGATGAAATTTTTGCGCATTTTACCGAGATGTGTGCGAGCACCGCATGTCCATTTCGCAAGTGACTCGAAACATGGTGCCGGGCAAAACTAGGCAAACTATTCCCTGCAACTCGATAGCCTCTTCCTTGGTCACCGCCCTGATTTGATGAAACTTTTCCCGCGGGCATGAGCATTTTAAAATCTTCGAGGCGCTGTCAATCGTGAGCCCTGCCAGGCGCGGAACGGACGCTTACGGCCTGCCGGAATTTCCCGGATTCGCGGTCCCTGCTGCACGGTCCTTTTCAGCTTTTGCCATCGCGGCGTTCAGCTTTTCGTCCAGGATTTCCACCCCTGCCTCTTTCTTTAGAGTCGCGAAATACTCCGGCAACTTTTTTTCAAGGACTGTCTGCATCAGATACTCTCGTATCCGCTCCTTCGCATCCTCATAGGGAGTTTTCTGCGGAGGGATCAGTTCCAGCAGTTTGATGATGTGATAACCGAAACTGGTGGTCACGATGTCGCTGATCTCATTTGTCTTCATTGAGAATGCCATATTCTCAAACTCGGGCACCATGGCGCGCCGCGGATCATCCTTTGCCCGCGCAAACCTGTATTCAGCCTTGTTTTCCTTGGCGCCCGGGTCCTCCGAAAAAGCCAGCGCCAGCTCCAAAAAATCCTCTCCTTTACGCGCCCGATCCAATACCGCCTCGGCCTTGGCTTTCTTCACTTTCTTTTCCTCTTCGCTCAAGGGCAGGTCGGTCGTCAGGTTCTTCGTCGCGAAAAGAATGTGTCTCGCCCGTGCCAATTCCGGTTGGCGAAAAGCCGCATCATTCGTTTCCCAAAACCGTTTCATGTCCGCTTCAGCAATCGTGATTTTGCTCTTCACTTCACGCACGATCACTTCTTCGGAGATCGCCTGTTCGGTGACACGGTTTGTGAATTGCGCCTGGGTCATGCCCAGTGACTTCAAGTGCCGCACGAAGTCATCGTCCGTGTTCGCCATGCGCCGTGAATCGGCGAGAAACTTCACCGTGTTCGTGCGGGCGTTGATCTTGTCAGCCTCCGTTGCCTTGTTGACCAGGAGCTGGGTCACGATCATCCGGTCCAGCAATTGAACCTCGGCGGCTTCGCGCTTGTTCTCCGCCATGGCCTGCCCGCGTGCCGCGAGGTTGGCGCGAAAGGCGACGAAGGCGTCGTCCAACTGGCTGCGTCGAATCTCAAGCCCCCGGCCCTTGGCAATCACCGGACCCGCCGCAAAATCTTCGGCGGCAAATGACGGCGCGGCCAGCAGGAGGCCGAGCAGCACAGCGACAAACTTCATTTCCTTCGTTCTCATCTTAGTAATGCGATTCCACTGCGTTCAGAGTTTCACCACTCGCACGTTGCTGATGTCCGAGTCGCGGCTCAATTCATCAAGCAATGCCTGAGGCGGAACACTATCCAGATTCAGCACGGTGAAAGCCTGACCGCCCGCTGCGTCACGGCTCAGGCTCATGCTCGCGATGTTCACGCCGTGCTTGCCCATAAGCGTACCGATGTAACCGATGATGCCGGGCCGGTCCTTGTTGTTCATCATGAACACCACTCCGCTCGGCACAATTTCCACCGGCAAGCTAAAGACGCGCACGATGCGCGGATTGTTCGGGGAGCCAAAGAACGTCCCGCCGGCCGAAACCTTCTCACCGTTGGGCGCGAACACCGCCACATGCAACCACTCGTTGAACGTGACCGGTTCTTCACTGCGCTTTTCCTCCACCGTCATGCCCGCCGCGGCCGCCGCCGCTCGGACGTTGACGTTGTTCACATCCTTGATAGCGCCGGCATGCATCAGGCCCATCAGGATCGCTCGCGTGATGGGGTCGATGTTAGGCAGGCTCCTGGCCGCGCCGCCGTAGGTGACGTGGACTCGCTCGATGTTGGCTGGCGCCAGTTGGCTCAACAATTTTCCCAGCTTCTCGCCCAGAACCAGATAGGGCTGCACCTGCTCGTAGGTTTTGGCGTCGATGAACGGCAGGTTCACCGCGTTCCGCACCTCGCCCGTGAGCAGGTAGGCAGCAATGATCTCCGCCACTTCAATGCCGCACTTTTCCTGCGCTTCCTTCGTGCTGGCGCCGAGGTGCGGCGTGAGAACCACGTTGGCGAGCTGACGCAACGGATGGTCCGCCGCCAGCGGCTCCTCGGAGAAAACGTCCAGGGCCGCACCGGCGACCTTCTTGGATTCGAGGGCAGCGATTAAATCCTTCTCCTCCATAATCTCGCCGCGAGCCGCATTCACGATGCGCACGCCTGGCTTCATCTTCGCAAAGGCATCTGCATTCAACATCCCTCGCGTCTGATCCGTTACCGGCATGTGGACAGTGATGAAGTCGGCTGCGCGATAAATCCCATCCACGTCCGGCACCAGTTCCACGCCAAGCTGCTTTGCCCGCGCTTCAGTGAGGAACGGATCGTAGGCCAGGACACGCATTCCGAAGGCGAGAGCGCGCTTGGCAACTTCCCCGCCGATGCGGCCCATGCCGAGCACGCCCAGCGTCTTGCCGTAAATCTCCACACCGGAGAAAAGCTTTCGGTCCCATTTGCCCTCGGTCATCGATTTGGCGGCCGGAGCGATATGACGAGCGAGCGACCCCAGCAAAAAGAACGCGAGTTCCGCCGTCGTCACGGTGTTTCCACCCGGGGTGTTCATCACCACCACCCCGTGTTCCGTCGCGGCGTCCACATCCACGTTGTCGATGCCGACGCCGGCACGACCGACCACCCGCAGTTTGGGAGCGGCTTCGATGACCTTGCGCGTCACTTTGGTTTCCGAACGCACGACCATGGCTTCAACCTCATTCACGATGCCGATTAACTCCGCCTTCCTTGAGGGGCTTTTCCAGGACGGTGACGTTGAATTCAGGGCGCGACTGGAAGAGCGCTATGCCTTTGGGAGAAATCGGGTCGCAAATCAATACGTTCATAAATCACAAACGAGGATGCACTTCGGACCGTCAACGGGGAGCCTCACAGCTTGAACTTGGGAGCAGTCTCCGCGTCCCTTCCGAGCCTGCGGCCGCTCAACGTTGGATGTTCCTTTCATCATTCCAAAATGGACGGCGACTGTAGGGAAGCGCCTGTGAGCGGTCAAATGGAGAGAAGCCAACACGTCTGTATTCGCCGACCCGCAAGTGACAACGGAGGTGCCCTCAACCGAGCTTGAGTTGCAGCAGACCAACCTCCAGAGCGAGTGCTTCCTGTACATTCGAATTCAACTGGCGCTGCAAACGTTCCAGAACCCGGAGATTCCCGGTGGCGGCAGCGGGATCAATCAGCGCCGCCAGCGCTGCAGTGGCCGGCCGCAATGTAGGGAACGTGGCCTCGGGCGCCCCATCAAGCGTCCTCAGCCACACATCGCGCAGCCATAACTGCAAACCGGCCAGCACATCCGCGCGCTGACGCCGGTATTCTGCTTCGATGGCCGCGGCCAATTCATCCTCCCACTTCTCCCTGAGTTTGGGATCGATGTCGTCATACTTTTCCAGCGGTGACCTGGCTTCCAGGTCAGCGGAGATGATTTCCTTCAATTCAGACAGGCGCTTCAATAGGACGGAAAGAAGCCGGTAGCGGCTGAGAAGCGAACCGCGCTCGGCTACCGCTGTTTCGCTGAAATGCTGGAGCCACGAGAGAAAAGCCTCATCCCGGAAACGTCCGCTCTCCCCCGCAAACGTGAGGCGCAGACAGCGGGAGAGGATTGTTTCAAGAATCCTCCCAGGCGTCGTCGAAAGCAGGATCAACACGGACCGCGGGGGCGGTTCTTCGAGAGTCTTGAGAAACGCATTGGCTGCACCCGTGTGCAACCGATCCGCTCCAACGATGATCGCTACCTTGTACTCCGCTTCGGTGGGTTTGAGGAAAATGGCCTGCATCAGATCGCGTATCTGATCGGCCGTGATCACGCGCGACTTCGATTCCGGGCGAATCCATTTCACGTCGGCGTGGGTATGTGAGTCAATCTTTCGGCAAGCTGCGCATTGATCGCAGCAGTCCGTCATGCCCTCCTGGCGCCGCTCACAATTCAACGTCTTCGCCAAAGTGCGCGCGACCAGCTCGAGATGTCCGAGGTCGTCGGCGGCAAACAAGTAGGCGTGGCCTAATCTACCCCGGGCGAGGCTGCGCTGGAGCAGTTCAACGGCGGGATCCTTTTCCTGAAACTCACGGAACGACATGGAATGGACTAGGCATCAGGCGCAGGTGGCTGGGCTCCGGGCATGTGACGCACCAGCAATGGAATGCTGCCGATGTGGTTATTGGCGACTGCAACGTCGATGCCGTACAGACCGGCCCGCTCGAAACGCAGTTGCTGAATGTTGATGATGAAATTCCGGGAAATGAAGCTGGTGTCTTCGGGCACCTGAACATCGACGGGAATGTCGATGCTGGGCATGACGAGCTTTCCGTCTTCGTCGACGAAGTTGAGCTTCAGCTCTTTATGTCCCTCTTCCATTTTGCTGAACACAAGCCGCAAGGCGATGGAGCACTGAGGATGCACAGCCGGCAACTGCCCGGCGTTGATGGTGTCAAACGTCCCGAGAATATTGAGTTTGCCGTGCGAATCCGTAGCCGCGTCGCAAAGCGCGGCGATTTGAATATCCATACCCGGCACGAGTGTAGGGGCGATGTCCCGTTTCGCACGCGGAAAGTGCTCAGGCCGTGGCCACCCGAGACTTCTTCGCCGCTTCCAACAGCGCCTGGACCACGCCGTCGATGGTGTGGACACGCGCCTCCACGGTGGGTTCAAGGCCTAGAGCCCGAATGGTTTTGGAAGTCTCAGGACCGATGGACACTGTTTTGAGGGCGGGATACTTGGCTACCAACTCCGGGAGGTTAAACCGCGCATTAAAATTTTCCACGGTCGAACTGCTCGTGAACGTGATCCAATCGGCGCCCTCTGCGAGCAAGCGCGCTGCAGCGCCACTGACATCGTCCGTTTCCGGCACCGTTTTATAAACCGGCACGTCGTCCACGATCGCGCCCATGGCTTCCAGGGCACTCACCACCTCAGGATTGGCTACTTGGGCGCGCAGCAACAACAGCTTCACGTTCTCCACGTCCTGAAAATCTTTGAAAGCCCCGGCGATCTTCGTCGTGAGATACTCCTCCGGCATCAAGTCCACCTTCAAATGCAGCTCCTTGAGCTTCGCGGCCGTGGCAGGCCCCACCGCCGCAATGCGCAGATGACCAAGGGCACGGATATCGTCGAAGCTCCGGAAAAAATACTCGAAGAACTGCGTCACGCCATTGGGGCTCGTAAAGATGACCCAGTCGTACTCGCCCAGCGCAGACATCGCTTCGACCAAAGTCTGTCGGTCGTCGGGAGCTTCGATGCGAATCGTGGGAATCTCCAGCACCTCCGCGCCGCGCTCCGCAAGTTGATTCGTCAATTGACTCGCCTGGTCCCGCGTGCGCGTCACCACAATGCGTTCCCCGAACAACGGGCGGTTCTCAAACCAGTTCAACTTGTCGCGCAACGTCACCACCCCACCAATGATCGTCACAGCCGGGGCTTGGAAATTTTCCCGAGTGACGACATCGCCGATGGTTTCAAGTGTTCCGTCAATCGATTCCTGCCGCCCTGTCGTGCCCCAGCGAATCATTCCCACGGGTGTTTCCGGCGACATCCCTCCGGCCACCAGGGAAGCCGAAATCTCACGGATGCGCTCCACGCCCATCAGAACGACCTTCGTGCCCGGCAGCTTGGCAATTTGATTCCAATCCACAGCGGCATTGGACTTTGTCGGATCCTCGTGGCCAGTGATGACGGTAAAACTTGAGCAGTGATCGCGATGCGTAAGTGGAATCCCCGCGTAATTAGGCCCTGCCACAATGGACGAAATGCCGGGAACGACTTCGAAGGCAATGTTCGCTGCCGCCAGTTCCTCCGCCTCTTCGCCGCCCCGTCCGAAAATATAGGGATCCCCACCCTTAAGCCGCACCACCGTTTTACCCTTTCGCGCTTTCTCCACGAGCAGGGCATTCAAATCCTCCTGAGGTATGGCGTGATCCTTAGCCCGTTTACCGCCGTAGATTATCTCCGCCGTTTTGGGCACCAGGCGCAGCAACTCGGGATTCACCAGCGCGTCATAAACCAGAACATCCGCGCGACGCAGCAACTCCGCACCCCGCAACGTCAGCAGGCCTGCATCCCCGGGCCCCGCACCCACGAGATAAACCATTCCACTTTTCATCCGCGCGAGCGTAGGCGTTGAAAACGCGGTGTGCAACCAACAGGGAAAGTCTTTCAACTGCCAAACCCGTCCTGCATTGGATTCCACCTGCACGCACCGTTACGTCATGTTTCCCCCGGCAGCCTCAATCGCCTGGCGAAAGGCGGGCAAACATCGCTCGACATTTGGAGACGCGTCCGCATCCTGCGTTCCAACAAGGGAGAAAATTCTATGCAATCATCGAACGGGGGAATTCTTAGTTTGTTCAGCGGTCTGCTCGGGCTCGCCTTCGCCGCGTTGATTTTTATTTTCTGGCTGTGGATGCTCATCGACTGCATCAAAAACGAACGTGATGGAACGCAGCGTATCATTTGGGCGTTGATCGTGTTCTTCCTCCCGTGTGTAGGGTCGTTGGTCTATTTCTTCGTGCGTAAGATGCCGAGAGGAAAGTCCTAGAAGAGAACCCGTCCCCGAAGGGACGGGCTCGCGCGGATAGCGTGGACAAAACTCAAAAACCACGCTGCGAAAGCCATCGGCAACCCCGCAGAGGTTCTTAAGAAATCGTCCTTCACGGTCATCCGTCATTTATTTGGAGTGGCCACTTCACCCCACCGGCCCATGAGCTTGAAGTCTCCTGACTGAATCATTGAACTCCCCGGCAGCATGAACGCCTTCTTCGGGACACGCTGGTGGTCCTGGCAACGCCTGGTTTGCCTGGCACTGACCGTCATCGTCGTCGGGTTTCTATTACGTCGAATCGATCGCGAGGCGTTGCGCCATTCGTTGGCACATTTACAACCGGGTTGGTTCTCGCTGGCTTTCGGGGCCTATGGAATGGCTTTGCTGCTCGGGGGATTACGCTGGCACATCACATTGCGCGCGATTCAATGCGTCGTTCATGTGGCAGCCAGCGTACGGCTCAGCCTCATCGGCCACTTCTTCTTTCTAATCTTCTTTGGTGCAGCCGCAGGCGACGTCGCGAAATCTGCCCTCTATGCGCGCTGGTATGGTTTCGGCGTCCCGGAGCTGGCGGCCTCTACTCCGATCGACCGGTTCCTAGGGGGGTTGGCGGCTATTCTGGTTGGCTCGGCGGCGCTGGGCGTCGGCTTTTTTTCCGGCGGCTTTGAACATTTAGGACCCGTCCACCTTCGCTACGCTGCCCTATGGATCGGCTTCGCGTTCATCGTCGGGATCGCGTTGCTCATCGCCCTTATCTTTTGGAAGGCGCACGGCATTTCATGGGCCGCGCGCGGCTGGCGAACCCTGCGTGCGGGCCTGCGCAACCTGATCTACTCACCACGGCAAACTTCCCAAGGCTTACTCCTCGCCGTGCTGGCCCAACTCGCCTTGTGCTGTGTCTTCGCCTTCAACGTCCGCGCTGTCACCGACCAATCGCTGCCCTGGATGAAACTCGCGTGGACCTTTCCCGCCGTGATGATGCTGAGCTGCGTGCCCATCACCATCGCCGGCGCGGGCGTGCGTGAAATGCTTTCCCTGACGTTTCTCGGACTCTACGGGGTACCTGCCAGCGACTGTGTCGGCGCCGCGTTACTCACGTTTGTTTGCAAAATCAGCTGGTCATCGCTCGGGGGCCTGGTGTTGTGGCGTGAATCAACAGTGCAGTTGCGCAAAGGTTCGACCCCAATCCCGACAAGCGTCTCCGTCGTCATTCCCGCGATTAACGAAGCTGAGTCGCTGCCGAACACCGTCGAACTTCTACGTCGTAATGAGGCCATCCACGAAATCATCGTCGCCGATGGCGGAAGCACGGATCGGACACCGGAAATTGCCGAACAACTTGGCTGTCGACTGGTGACAAGCCCGCCGGGACGCGGAGTGCAGATGCGAGCCGGCGCGGCCACCGCGACGGGCGATGTCATTCTTCTCCTTCACGCCGATACCTGGCTTCCTCCGCATGGCATCCGTGCTCTGCTCAGCTGCTTGCGGGACCGAGCGGTGGTGGCAGGCGGGTATTGGAAACAATTCCATGACCCGCCCCTACTGTTGCTCGGTTCCAAATGGAAATGCGCCGTGCGATTGTGGGTGGGACGTCGCGTGGCCGGGGATCAAGCTATGTTCATCCGTCGCGAAATCCTCGAGCAGATCGGGGGCGTACCGGCCATTGAATTGATGGAAGAATTCTGGCTCTCGAGCCGATTGCGGCGTCACGGTCGCCTCGCCCTGGCGGACGCCGTCATTATCACCTCAGCCCGTCGGTTCAGAAAGCGAGGGGTCATTCGCACTTACCTGCGCATGTGGATAGTCACCCTGCGCTATCGTTTGGGAACTACACCCAGCGAACTGAGGAAGCACTACGAGAAATAACGGAATCGAGAACGACGATTCCCGTCGGAAACAGCATTGCATCGGCGGCATCATTCGGTCATTTAAAAAATCAGAACCAATATGTACATCGTTCATGTCCACGTGCGTGTGAAGCCGGAGTCGGTTGACGCCTTCCGTTACGCCTCCATCGAAAACGCTCAGAACAGCATCCTGGAACGCGGCGTCGCCCGTTTCGACGTCGTGCAACAGAGCGATGATCCCACTCGATTCATCCTCATCGAAGTGTATCGCGACGAGAGTGCCGCGGCCGCGCACAAGACCACGGAGCATTACATCAAGTGGCGGGACACGGTGGCCGACATGATGGCCGAGCCACGTTTGAGCACCAAATTCACCAACGTTTTCCCGGGCAACACCGGTTGGTAATGCACTTCGAATTTGCGACCGCCACGCGCATCATCTTTGGCGAAGGACGCATTTCTGAACTTCCCGCGCTCGCGCTTCAGCATGGGAATCGCGCCCTCGTGGTCACCGGCCAAAACGCCATGCGCTTCCAGACAGTCCTGGAGGCATTGCAAGCAGCAGGCCTGCACACGGTCCCGGTTACAATGGCAGGCGAGCCCACGATAGGGTGTGCCCAGGCGGGCGCGGACCTGGCACGGTCCACTCAGGCCGATTGCGTGATTGGGATTGGAGGAGGAAGCGTCATCGATGCGGGGAAGGCGATTGCCATTCTTGCGACCAATCCGGGCGATCCATTCATCTATTTGGAAGTGATTGGCCAAGCCAAGCCTTTCACGAATCCTCCCCTGCCCTTCATCGCAGTCCCGACGACGGCGGGAACCGGGGCCGAGGTCACGCGCAACGCCGTCCTTCAGTCTCCCGAACATCGACTTAAGGTGAGTCTTCGTAGTCCGTTGATGTTGCCTCGAATGGCGCTCGTCGATCCCCAGCTAACCCATCGATTGCCGCCCTCGCTCACGGCGACCACCGGGATGGATGCTTTAACACAATTGATCGAGCCGTTCGTTTCGAAACGTGCCAATCCGCTCACCGACGCCTTGTGTCGCGAAGGAATTCCTTACGTCGTGCGGTCGCTGAAGCGAGCATTTGACGACGGGAGCGATGCAGACGCACGAAACGGGATGGCCCTGGCCAGCCTGCTCGGCGGTCTTGCGCTCGCGAATGCAGGGCTGGGTGCCGTGCATGGCTTCGCCGCGCCCCTGGGCGGGATGTTCGCCGTGCCGCACGGTGCCGTCTGTGCGTCCCTCCTTCCTGATGTGATGCAGGCCAACCTCGATGAGGCCCGCACCCAGAACGTGCTCATGGTGAGCAATCGTTATAGCGAGGTGGCGCGAATGCTTACGGCCTCGGTGAGCGCCGAGGCGGAAGACGGAATACGTTGGGTACGAGAGTTAAATGCCCATCTGAAAATTCCCCGTCTTCGAGAGTTGGGAATTGAACAAGCCACTTTTTCCACGCTCAGCGCAGCAGCCCGGAACTCCAGCAGCATGAAAGGAAATCCCGTTCCGCTCAGCGAGCTTCAACTGGTTGAAGTGCTGCAGAGGGCCTACTGATTTCCACGTCGCGCCAAACTGGACGGGAGAGGGCTTCGACCGGGGCGACCGTCGGACTCAATTCGGTGGTGCCAATCGCGGACAGGCGTCGCTTCTGATACCAGGAGAGTCCGATCAGGTCATAAATCCCGCGCCAGAGGCGGTTCCACAGTCCGTATTTGGATTCGCCCGCTACCCGAGGGCGGTGGCTAATGGGAATTTCCTTGGTGCGCCGGCCATTGCCGTGGACAAGGACCGGGAGGAACCGATGGATACCGTTGAACGGGAAGAGGCCGTCCAGTGCCTCTCGCTTGAACGCGCGGAACGCACAGCCCGTATCACAAAAATCCACTTTCAACACGCAACGCCGCGCCGCCCTCGCAACCCGCGTCGAAACGAGACGCAGCCAATTGTCGTTACGCTTGGCGCGCACACCGCACACAAAGTCGCATCCATTGAGTTCTTCAAGAAGCCTGGGCAGGTCGGCCGGGTTATTTTGACGGTCTCCATCCAGCGTGACCAGTACTGGACTCGTCGTGGCTTGGATTCCTGTCCACAAAGCCGCGCTTTGCCCGGCATTCCGTTTGTGCTTCAGGCCACGCACCCGCGGATTGCGTTGCTGAGCCTCAGCGATCTTTTCCCATGTCGAGTCCGTGCTTGCGTCATCCACCAGCATGATCTCATACGAGTAAGGCAATCCCTTCATTGCTGCCGTGATCTCATCCACCAGCGGTAGCACATTGTCTTCCTCTTTAAACAGAGGCACTACGATCGAAATGTCAGTTCGGTTGCGCACGGGAAAAAGTTAGCGAACGCCATGCCGCGCGCAAACGGCCTTATTTTTGCAGGTTCGACGACTGCTATCGGTTGCACTGTGCCATTTCGAAAAGCAAAATGCATTAGGCCGAACGCTGTTCATCGATTTCGCAATCGCTCAAATCTTTTGGAAGCAGCAACCCATGCGGCCGCATCAGCAGGCGCATACGTCTGAGTCGGAAAACTAGCGGAAATAATTTCACGCCCAGCCGCCAGCGAAGCCACGTCTCCCAACGCGATGGCTTGCACAAGAATGTTCCCCAACCCGGTGGCTTCAATGGGTCCGGCAATCACGGGCGCACCCAGGGCGTTCGCGGTAAACTGGTTGAGAAGCGTGTTCTGGCTCCCGCCTCCAACCACATGCACCGCCTTGAGCTGCCGGCCAACCAACTCCTCAAGACGTAAAAAAGTACTGCGATACAACAGCGCCAAACTCTCCAATGCGCACCGAATGACTTCGCCCGGAGTAAGGGGAACGGGCTGGGACGTTTCCCGGCAAAAGGCCGCAACCTTATCGGGCATGCTTCCCGGTTGCACAAACCGCGCATCGTCGGGATCGATCAATGAAACGAAAGCAGGGGCCTCGGAGGCCATTTGCATCAAACAGGGATAATTCAATTCGGTTCCTTTTTCCACCCAGGCTCGACGACACTCCTGGACAATCCAAAGGCCGACGATGTTCTTCAGCAGGCGCACCGTGCTGCCGAATCCCACCTCGTTCGTAAAATTAAAATCGCGACACGCATCCGTCAGCAACGGCGCCGGCAATTCCACGCCCATGAGCGACCAGGTGCCCGAACTGATGTATGCCCACTCTTCGCCGTGCGCCGGAATGGCAGCGACGGCTGCCGCAGTATCATGCGAACAGGTGGCAACGACGGGCATTGGCGCAAGCCCGAGTCCTTCGGCGATTTCCGAGTTGA
This sequence comes from uncultured Verrucomicrobiae bacterium, assembly GCA_963760275.1. GTDB lineage: Bacteria > Verrucomicrobiota > Verrucomicrobiia > Limisphaerales > SIBH01 > JANNGC01. Next base: position 858,848 of record CAVXCM010000013.1, on the reverse strand, counting down.
GCGGACCGAGAAGTGTACCGGGTGCAACCAATGGTGGCAGCAGTTCGCGCGGTAACTCTAAGGCCCGGAGCAGGCGTTCGGACCAGTCACGCGTGCGCGGATTGTAGAGCTGCGTAGTGCTGGCCAGCGTTTCCTCCGCCCGGGCAACTCCACAGAGAAAAAAGTTGAAGGCATCTGCCATGGGCACGAGCCGCGTTGCCCGGCCAAGCCGCTCCGGCGACTCTGCGCCAAGTTGGTAGAGCGTGTTGATGGGCATGAACTGGATCCCCGTCTCCGAGAAAATCTCCGGCCAGGAAATCAACCCGCGGACTCGCTCGACCCCTCGCGCCGTCCGGGTGTCGCGATAATGAAAAGTGGGTGAGATTACCTCACCGCGCGCATCAAACAAAACGTAATCCAGTCCCCATGAATCCGTGCTGATGCTGGCGATGGGAATGTTTAAAGCAGCCGCTTTGTGCAAGCCCATTTTGATCTCGTTGAACAGCGCGGGGATGTCCCAATGCATTGAACCATCCGCCCTCAGCGGTGTGTTGGGAAAACGGTGAACCTCCTCGAGCGAGAGACGGCCCAATTCCAGACTGCCGAGCATCAAGCGGCCACTTTCTGCTCCGAGATCAATGGCGAGGTAGTAGCGGCTCATGAACGCTCAACGCATGTTCAATTGCTCTTGGCGGTAATGCTCGTCCAGCCGTCCGGCGATCCGCTCCACACTTGCCTTGGCCAGATATTCAGGACCACCCATGACCGCAGCACCCAGGAAAATCTCGGCAGCTTTCTCCGCCATCAACAGAGCGCCCAAAACAGCCTGCGCCGTCCTTCCCACCGCGATAATGCCGTGGTTCTGAAGCAGGACTAATCGCGGCGGTTCTTGATGCGCCGCAATGAATGATTGCGTGCGCTGGCGAATCTCCCTGGCCAACGCCACGCCGGGGTCCGTGTAAGGCACCAGGACAGATTCCGCGCCGCACATCACAACCTGGTCAGGAAATATGCGCCTTGTGGCGAAATCACCTGCCCGCGGTGAACACAGGATCTGAGTGCACGCGGTCGGGTGGCAATGACCAACAAACTCCACGCCCTTCAACGTGAGCAACCAGGCATGAAACACCGACTCCACACTGGGCCGCCTGGAAGCCGGTTCGGTGCGTGAGCCCAAAAGCGCAGCGTCGATTTCGGAATCTAAAACGTGGCTATCATCGAGAAGCGGCAGGAGAAGCTCCGCTCGGCAGACCATGAGGTCGCTTTCCACGAGCGTACCGAGGCAGGAACCGCTCGCCTTAACGGCGAAGCTGTCCTCGGAAATTTTTGCGGACACGTTGCCTTCGCCCAAAATAGCCAATCTGCGGTCCGGACGTCCGATCTCGCGCGCGAGGTGTAACAGCTCGGAAATACGCGTGTTCATGGTGGCGGCGAATTCAACCCACAGCAAAGAGGTAAGCAAGCGACAACTCACTGCGGCGTAGGGCAGGCGGGCATCTGCCGCAAATATCTCCCGTACAGACGGGCGCGCTGGATGAGATTTCACGACAATGGCCAGTAGTTTCGAGGGAGCGAATCGGCCGGAGCGAACCACAGATTCGGGTTTATGGGGAGAAGACGGCGAGAATCTTTGGAAGAATAAGATGCGCGCTCCCGCGCTAAACTTCGCGCTTTGGTTTTTCGAAAGGACTCGCGTAGGTTCGCGGAGGTTAAAATGAACAGGCCGCTCAAAATCATTCTCTACATCGTCTTCCTCTCGGTGGCGGTCGGCTTTGGCGTCGCGGCGAAGAAACAATTCCGCAATGCCACCGCGAGTGAGAAACAGCGGGAAAAGATCCTGGATGCCGCGGCGAGCGTGGATAGCGGAACGAACGACGCCGCTCTGGAAATCACGAATGCTCCCGTCACAGAAAACACCAATGCGACGCTCGACACGACGAATGCGGCGACGGCGGACGCCACCAATAGCGCTGCTCGGATCGCGGCCACCCCTGCCAGCGGTTCACCCATTTCCTATTCCAAAATGATTTCCTACGGCCTCCTATGCGCCGCGGGTTTCGTTGGATTCGCCTTTCTGCTCGCTCGCGACATTTCCCTGTTCATGGCGAACAAAGCTGAGCAGGTCCTCTTCAACGACGACGGCGTGCCCATCGATCCCGAATACGAACAGGCCGAGGAATTATGGAAAGACGGCAAATACCTGGAAGCGCTACAGGCCATGCGCGAATACTTGAACAAGCATCCCCGCGAACAATATGTGGCGCTCCGCATCGCGGAAATCTACGAACAGAACCTCGCCAATCCGCTGGCTGCCGCGCTCGAGTATGAAGAAGTGTTGAAGAAGAACCTACCGGCCGAACGCTGGGGTTGGGCGGCAATTCATTTGGCCAATCTTTACTCCGGGAAGTTGAATCAATCAGACAAAGCCGTCGTGCTCCTTCGCCGCATCGATGCGGAATACGGCAACACCAGCGCCGCAAACAAAGCCCGCGAACGGCTGAAGCAAATCGATCCCAACTTCATCCCGGCCTCCGCCACGGTTGCTGTCCCGATTTCGGAAAGCGCGAGCACGCCACCCCCCTCCAATCTGCCACCCGGCTTTCGCCCCAAGTGAGGCTGCAGGGTTAAGGCTGGTCCGATTCAATCCGAAGCGAGGAAGTCCCCAGTGAAAGCCAACTCCATGGGAGCGTCAGCTTTGTAGAAACCCATCGGTCCAAAAAACCTAAAGCCCCAGCGGGGCGGCATCTGGGGACGGTGTCGCTACTACGGTGCTTGGAATTCCATTTGTTCGATCCGCCAAAGATACTGCCGGGGCAGAAACAGCCGCTTGGCCTTAACGCAATGACAGTGGCCTACGTCCCCGCTCCTTCGTTGACTTCGTTTCAGTCTGTGGCGAACCGCGGTTTCCAACATCCTGCATCAATTGAAGCGGTACGTTCGCTTTCGTGGCGCGGCGGCGGGCAAGCTCGAAAGCCACCAACGCCAGCGCCAGCAACAAAAGAAGCCAGTAGGTATGCGCCGCCGCCTGGCGACTCAGCCATGCGATGAATCCCAAGATCGCATCGAACGGCTTTACCTCGACCGTCTCCCCGTCCGTCAGCGGCGCGTTCTGTTCAAGAACCTGCCGTGGCACGGAGGACGTGGCAACCGATCCATCCAACCGTGTGTAAATGATGGCTGTCTCTTCGCTGCTGGAGGCTCGATTCACCGTGACGGATTGCGGCGGGATAGAAGCCGGCGGTTGCGCAGGCGCTGTTCCACTGCCGCCAACGGAAGAGGCCTCCCTCCCGGTCTCGGGCAATGGCGGGTTGAGGGCCTCCCCGTTGCTCGTATCCCGCTGGGGCAACGACACGACCACATCCACCTTTCCACTGACACTGAACGCGTTCCGTAACGACCCGCTGTCCAACTCATCCACGTGGCCATCTGCAAAAAGAACATTCCCGCGATAACCATGCAGGGCCGCGGAGAACTCCAACGGAGTCTCATCGTTGGCTTCCAAAAATGCCCAGGCCGAGCGCCCGAGTTTCCGGACATTCCGGTCGCCCGCCAGCGGCGCGTGCGGCTGACCAAAAGGCGCGGTCAGGTTGATCCAATAGCTCACGTTCTCGTTCCGCAACGTAGCGAAGTCAGACGAGGCGACGCGCTCTCGGTCCGCCGGACAAACGAGAACCTTGGCCAGCACCAGTTCGTTTGAAAGCGTTTGGAAATGACGAAACGCGAATGAAACATCCCGATGGGCGCGTGTCTGCTCGGCCAGCTCAAAGGTCCCGCCCTGACTCATGGGCACCTGCGGAGGGAAGGAGTCGTTGTGATCGTGCGCCCAGGCATGTGACGCCACACCGATCTGTTTTAAGTGGCTGCCACAGGCCACGCGCCGGGCTTTTCCGTGCGCCTGCTGGAGCACGGGCAACAACAAGGCAGCCAGGATGGCGATGATGGCCATCGTCGTAATCAACTCCAGAAGCGTGAACCCTCGTCTGGGGGTGTCGGATAGGGCAGATGGCGTCATGGGATGGCGAAACGAACCACAGAGACGTTTGTAAACGCTTGGATGAGCGCGTTCAACCCTTGCGAGTTTACCTGCTGCACGCTGCCGTCACCGAGACCGATGTTGCCGTTCTTCCGGTGAATCTCATCCGTCCACTGCGCTTCAGACGTGGAGGTAAACCGGCGCATAAAGCGGTTGCTCAGAGTTCCGCCTGTGACATTGCGGTCCCCGCTCAGGATGGATTGCGGCTGATCTTCCCGCGCGTCGAGGCCGACGAAGTAGCTGAGGTTGGCGTTGGAGAATTGAGTGAAGTCGGCAGCTTTCACCCGCTTCTTGTCTTCAAGGCAAACGAGGACTTTCGGCATGACCAGTTCATTCGACATCGCGGAGAAATGAAGGAAGACCTGCGGCGAATTCGCGAAACGGAAGGTGCCGGCATCGTTGGTGGACGCGAACGGAAATTGATCCTCGTGATCGTTCGACCAAAGCCGATATGCGAGCCCAACCTGTTTCAGGTTGCTTGTGCAACTAATTCGAGGGCTTCGGTTTTTGCAGCGCGTCACACGCGTCACAAATGTCATAAGCAACAAGACAACCGTGGCCAACACCACCACGACCTCAACCAGCGTCATTCCATGAAGCCGATGCGTTCGCAGTTTCATAGTGTGAAGCTCCTTTAGCACACTCAGTGCCGCGAGGCTCTGCTGCACAGAAGTGTCACCCAAACTCGATCCTGGGTGTGGCTCTCACGCAAACCGACCGTAGGTCACGCGCATCGTTCCGGTGAAGGGCATCTCAGAATCGTGACGTGTCCAGATCGTATCCGCCGGCCGGCTACGTTTCACGCGGCCGCGTGATCGGAAGGTTCAGATCGAGATGAAAACGGTGGACCATCGACAGCTGCAGGGCCTGAAGGCCGCGCTCCCAAGATGTCGACTCAAGCCGAGGCTAACCGGGCCTGAGGCTCGGGCGTCTTGGGCGAATCCCCGGGAGGCTGCGGGCCGCGAAAACTTTGCCAGAGGCGCAGCGGCAACAAACCGAGAGCGATGATGGCGAGTTGGGTCGCGATGAAAAGCATCAGCCACTTGAACGCGGCGTCCATGAAACCGTAGGAGTGCAGACCGATCTCGAGCATATTGACGCCGAACCAAGACCAAGCCGTGACGATGTTGCCGACGATGACCATGTTCATCACGCCCCGTTCGCGGACGAGTCCTCCCCAGCGCGCGTGAAGAATCACAGCATTCCACAAGACGATGATCAGAGCGCCATTCTCTTTCGGGTCCCAGCCCCAGAATCGGCCCCAAGATTGGTCGGCCCAAATCCCGCCGAGCACCGTCCCCACGAAGCTGAACAAGGTGGCGAAGCAAACGATCGCGTAAGCCATCTTGGCCAGCACTTTGCCAATCTCCAACTGGCTCACGGAGCTCTTGGCCGGCACGCCCTTGTTCACAGGCGCGCGCAGGATCGGAGTGAACACGCCAAAGAGGATGTAGAGAATCCCAAGCAGTCCCGCGACGAAAGTGGCCGCATAACCCAACGTGATGACCACGACATGCGTTGCCAGCCAGAAGTTCGTATCCAGAACGGCCCGCAGCATGCCCATGGTGTCGCCATTCTCCGCCGTGAGCGCGAGGTTGTGCGCAATGATGAGAGTGATGGCGCCAATTAACGAGGCCACCGCAACGCCGATGCCCACCCGGAAAATGCGTTCCAACAGGAGCCCCAGAATCATGGCGCCCCAACCGATGAAGATGGCGGATGAATAGAGATTCGTGACCGGCGGACGGCCTTCGAGATACATGCGGAAAACCAAACCGAACGTGTGGACGGCAGTTGCCACAACCACGAGCCAGAACGCTGAGCGCCGCAAGCTTTCGGACAGGTTGGGAAGGAACGTGAGCGTAAGCAACGAACCGGCGGCGAGCACGAAGGCAAAAAGGTCGATGATCAGCGCGTGCAGGAAAGCCTTAACGTCGTTGTAGAAAAACTCATCGCGGCCCTTCTTCAGTTCGGGAGCGAATTTCTGGGCCAGCCAGCCTTTGTACTCGGCCACGGCAGCGTTGAACTCGTTGGTCTTTCCGTCGCGATACGCTCCACCGATGGCGGCCAACGATTTTACGGGCGCATACAGCTCGCGCTCGCGCATGGAATCCAGAACGGCGACCGGCGTGGTGGACCAGTCGTCGCGGGATTTCTCCGGATGAAGTGGAGGCACGACGAGCGGGTACATTTTTCCGGCCTGCGGGTCGTCGGCGGAGGCGAAGAGTTCCCGCAACTGGTTCAACAACTTCTCATCGTAGGGCTGTCCGGCTTCCCGGGCCCGCATGGCCGCTGCACCGGGTGCGAGGATCGCATTGAGGTCTTGCATGTCGCGAGGCAAATCGCCCCAACCCGAGGGGATCACCGCGCCTTTGAGGCGTTGGTACATGACGATGGACTGGGCCAGCTTGAGCAACTGCTTTTGCATTGGGTTGAGTTGCTTGGACTCCAAACCCTGCTGGAGTGATTGCTGAACACGTCCCGCCTGCTCGAAGATTTCCTGGCCGACGAAATTGGTGGAAGTCGTGCGGTTGGTGCGCAAGTCCTCGAAGGAAAAATAGCGAAGGCCTGACTTCTCAATTCCTTTATCCCGCAGGTTCAATTCCGCGAGCAGGTCGGGATGGTGAATAAGGAAGATGGGCCGCGTGTCGGCGACTTCCGGCTTGAAGAGGACTTCGAGCAACCACTCGCTCGATTTCAATTTCTTGCCATGATGCCAAAACTTCCAGGACGGCACTTCTTCAAGCGGCACATCGCTGGTGCCACGCATCTGAAGCAAAGTGTTTTTCCCGACGGAATCAAATGGTTGAACGCGCCCATTCTGCAATACCGGCAGTCGGCCAAATTCGCGAACATGGAGGGCGCCCTCTTTTTTCGGCGCAAATACCGCCACGATTTCCGCGACAAACAATGCCACGAAGAGCCAGGGAAGGAGCCGAAGAAACTTTGTCATGCGTTCCTCCGTTTCGTGAGAAAGCCGATGAGGTGGGACATAAATTGAACGACCAACCCTACCCCGACGAGAACGCACGAGAGATAAGGCGTAAGCCAGCTTGGATTGCGCACGACCTGAAGCGTCGAAGATGCCCGTCCCATGCGCTGTACTGCCATTTCATCCGCCGCCATTTGATATTGGAAGAAGGTCAGTCCCTCATAGCGCAACGGGTTGTTCATGTAGATTTTGGTTTCGCGTGCTTCGTTGCGCTTTGGGTTCTCGAGCCGGACGACGCTGGCAAAATTCTTCGGTAAGTCCGTTCCCTTGTAGTTCTCATGCGTGGCTTTGAGAAGTGTCACGCTGAAAGGGTTGTAGTAACGGGCGAATCGAAGAGCCACATCGTATGTTTTTCCGTTCGCCGCGAAACTCTGTTTGGTGAAGACGCCCGCATAAACGAGGAAGGACGCTACCGGACCTTTGTCACCCACGATTTCGACCACAGCTCCCGGCACGTTCCGCCGTTCGAGGTCCTTGACGATCGGCTCCGGCAAAACGTAGTGCTCGCGAAGCGTGCCCTCGGAAGGGGATGGCTTAACGGAGCCCGGTGGGATGTTTGATTTAATCGGCGGCTCCTCAAATATCGACGCATTGGGCCAGTAATTCTTAACCCGCACGGTGAAAGGGAGCCGCGCATCCTTGATTTCTGAATGCTTCGCGAGCATCGCCTCCGGAATGGAGTAAGTGCGATCAATCTTCGGATCCGACGTGTCGATGAGGACAAACTCCGTCTCCCGTGAATCCTCCGAGTAACTCTTGCTCTCACCTTCGAAAAACTGCATTTGAGTTTCACGCGAAAGAAGGTCCGTGGCGAATTGGCCCAATAGCATCAGGACGATCCCGGCGTGAATAATGAAAATGCCGATCTTCTTTTTTGAAAATTTGAAACGCCGGGCGTGGGCTGCGAACAGATTAATCAACAAGATGCCGCCGATCAGGTATCCGCCGGGGAAAACGGGGATTCGCCAGGCGGCACCTTGCGGTCCCCACCAAATAAACAAGCTGCGAAAATAACGATTCTGCGCGGCATACAGACCCTCATTTACTTGAGCCAGCGTTCCTATGAAAACCAGGAGGACCGCCAGGCTGAGGAACACCACCGTCAACCGAAGCGAACTAAAGAAATCCAAAATCCGGACGAGCGAACGTGGCCGTTTTGAAGCGGAAGGTACGGGCTCCGACTTCAATTCCGTCTTCTTCTCGAGGATTCCAGGTTCAGTCATTTCGTTCCTCTTGCGAATTCCAGCAAAGCCTTTTTCTCGGACTCGACCGCCGCAGGTTCGCCCAGCATTTTGAAAAACCACGTGTTCTCGCCCCGGGGGACGATCACCGTCACCATGCGGTTATTCTGGCCAGCCATGTCCACAACAGTCGCTTTGGCATCCGGCAAATCAAGGGCAGACTGAGCCGCCGCGAACTCGGCGTCCGTCGCAGGCGCCAGCCCCAGCTGGTTCCGCCAGCGGTCCACATTGGCCCGCATCCCGCCGGTCGCCCCGGGGAAAACGGACACGGTTACCACCGCCCTGCCTTCTGCTGCCGAGAATTTTGCTTCCTGCATCGGCCCCGCCGGCTGTTCCTTCCAAGTCGACGGCGCATTCCACTGTCGCGCTGCAATCGGCGCGGGAGCCTTCACCGGCGCGTCTATCTCAGGCTTGGCGGATGAAAGCGGGGCGCGAGAATCGCTGGGAATTTGATACGCCGAAATGAACTGCTTGAACGCCGGTTTTTGCGCCGCCACCAACTCATCGTCCCCCGTCATCTTGAAGAACCACATGGCGCCTCCATGATTCAGCAAGGCGGCCACGATTCTGGTTTTCTTTCCGGTGTCCGGCGCAGCGCCACTCATGTCAAACAGCGCGGCAGAATGCCCAGCGATGTCGATCGCTTCGCGCTGACCCGCCAGTGCGTCGGCGTCAATTGGATCAAGGCCGACCTGCTTGCGCCAACGGTTTACGTTGGCCAGTTCATCAGACGGTGCGAAGACGCTGATGGCGATGGTGGCCGAACTGCCGTCCTGTCCTCGCACGGTGAACTTGGAACGGGACATTTCATCCGCAGCCAGTTCTTTCCAACCTTCCGGCAATTGAACCACTGGGGCCACGGCTTCCTTGGGCGCATCATAGACGCGGATGCCTTCCTGCTGACATCCGCTCGTGACGCCCAGTAAGCCGAGTGAGAAAAGTGCAACCGGTTTAGCCGCGAAGCCTCGGAAGACTCGCGGAGTGAACCGGCTGTAGATCGCAGGCAAAATTGGCACGGTTTAGCTGACGGCCATTCCCAGCAGGAATTCGATGTTCGTCTTGGTTTTCTTCAGTTTGCCCAACAGCAATTCCATCGCTTCGACGGGCGGCACGCCAGTGAGAGCGCGACGCAAAATGACGACTCGGCTGCCTTCCTCTGGGTGGTAAAGAAGCTCCTCTTTACGCGTTCCCGACCGCTCGATGTTAATCGAAGGAAAGATGCGACGATCCACCAGCGCGCGATCCAGATGCACTTCCATGTTACCTGTTCCCTTGAACTCTTCGAAGATGACTTCATCCATCCGACTGCCCGTATCCACCAGTGCTGTTGCAATGATGGTAAGCGAGCCGCCTTCCTCAATATTCCGGGCCGCACCGAAAAACCGCTTGGGCTTGTGCAACGCGTTTGCATCGACGCCACCCGAGAGAATCTTGCCGGAGTGTGGTTGAATGGTGTTGTAGGCGCGAGCGAGGCGCGTGATTGAGTCCAGGAGGATGACGACGTCTTTCTTCTGCTCAACCATGCGTTTGGCTTTTTCGATGACCATTTCAGCCACTTGGACGTGGCGCTCCGGTGGTTCGTCAAACGTGGAACTGATGACTTCGGCACCCACGCAAGTCCGCTCCATATCCGTCACTTCTTCGGGGCGCTCGTCGATAAGGAGGATGAACAGGTAAGCCTCCGGATTATTCTTCAGGATCGCATTGGCAAGTTTTTGCATCAGCACCGTCTTACCGGTGCGCGGTGGGGCGACGATGATGCCGCGGGTCCCCTTGCCGATGGGACAAACCAAATCCATCGTTCGGGTCGAGAGCTCATCCGGAGAAGACTCGAGGATGAATCGCTTCGTGGGGAAAAGCGGGGTGAGATTATCGAAATGGGTTTTCTCCTTCGCCTTATCTGGGTCGGCACCATCTACGGCCTCCACTTTCAGCAGCGCGAAGAAACGTTCCTTATCCTTCGGCGGGCGAATCTGGCCGGCGACCAAGTTGCCCGTTTGAAGATCGAAGCGGCGAATTTGTGACGGGGACACATAGATGTCCTCCGGGCAAGGCAGGTAATTGAAACTCATCGAACGAAGGAAACCAAACCCTTCGCCCAGGACTTCCAGGACCCCTTCCGAAAAAAGGACGCCGCTCCGTTCCGCGTTTTTCTGGAGGATGTGGAAAATGATCTCATGCTTGCGCATGGTGCCGAAGTTCTCGATGCCGAGTTCCTTCGCCATGTTATTCAAATCAGTCATGGACATCGCCTGCAGCTCGGCAATGTTTATCTTGAGCGCGGGCGCGGTTTCGGCTCCCGTAACACGGCGGCGTTCGCGCTCGCGAGCCTGTTCGGCTTCGCTCTCATCCTCGGATGTTTCGACCGGTTTGGTTGGCGGCCGAAGCACCATATCCGTGTCGTGATCACCATTTTGTGACTTGGGCTCTTCCGCGCGAGAGGGTGCGGGAGCGGGAGGCTCCGACCGGCGCGGCTCGGGTGCAGGGGCAGGTTCAGGCGGCTGAACTGCAATCGGCTTGTCTTCCTCTGGAAGACTTACCGTCGACTTCTTGGCCGCTTTAGATTTGGCGGTCTTTGGTTTGGAAACTCTTGGCATAAAGTGATTGTATAGTTCAGTGCTGAAGCGGCAGCGGGTGCGCGGGCGCTGGCGCTGGAACACTGGATGGACCGGCCCAGGACAACCCCGTTCGACCCTGATACGAATTCAGGGACGACGCTCCATGAAATTGGAAAAGGGAAATCGCACGCTCAGTTCAGTTAAGACGTTGGCGAACAGATGCGAGCCTGTCAAGCGACACACTCCCAATAATTTAATTCTGACAAATCACGAATAGCCCAGTGTTAACGGCCATTCCATCAACATCGCGTCGGAAGAGAACGAGGCTCCTTAATCGGGCTTTGTCTGACACTTGCCCAGCATAGGACCTTAAGTCGTCGAATTCATCCACGCCATGGTTTTAGTCGCAGCCACTGGTCACGCACCGAGTGATGACGCAAGTTTTCCAGTATGAGCCAGAGCGAAAACCGCGAAGTGGAGAAGGACCTTCCCCGAGAACTTCCGATCGATGGTGTCCTTGATCTCCATACCTTTCAGCCGGTCGAGATTGGGAGCTTGGTTCCGGATTATTTAGCGGAATGCCGCGCACGCGGAATCCTGCAAGTGCGCGTGGTTCATGGCAAAGGGATTGGCAACCTACGCAAAGGCGTGCACACACTGTTGGCCCGCCTCCCTGAAGTCGCCTCATTCAACGAAGCGGGTCCACATTATGGCGGCAGCGGGGCAACCATCGTAAACTTGCATCCCCTGGAGGGGAAGTGAACAGTCCAGCCTTTCACTGGCGTGAGATCGCACGGATTAAAAATTAATTTCAGGATCTAAGATGGAAACAAGTCTGGTTTCTCAGGGCGAACTTTACGAAATCAAACCCTCAGGCATCCATGGAACGGGGGTCTATGCTCGCACTCACATTCGCGCGGACACCGCCATCCTGGAATACGTTGGAGAGAAAGTTTCCATGGAGGAATCCCTCCGGCGTCGAGAGGCGAACAACTTTTTCATTTTTACGATCTGCCCGGAGTTCGACATTGATGGCTCTGTGGACTGGAATCCGGCTCGATTCATCAATCACAGCTGTTCACCCAATTGCGAAGCACAGGAAGAGGATCAGCGCATCTGGATTGTAGCCTTGCGCGACCTTCAACCCGGTGAGGAATTGACCTTCAATTACGGTTACGATCTCGAAGATTACGAAGAGCACATCTGCCGGTGCGGTGCGCCCAACTGCCTGGGATTTATGGTGGCGGAAGAATATTTCGAAGACGTTCGCCGCAAAGAAGCGCAGAAACGGTGAACGAACGCATCTCCTTCTGGCTAATCCCCGCAGAGCCAGACAAGACCTATTTCGCGCAAATTATTTCCAAATTGGCGCACCGCTTTGCGGCTCCATTGTTCGAGCCTCACATGACCCTCTATTCGGGACCAGCGCCAGTGGGCGATGTCGAAACGATGCTGGCGGTCATTGCACGTGAGTGTGACCCAATAACTCTTCACGCGACCGGAGTTTCCCACAGTCCTGAATTCACAAAGACGGTCTTCCTCCAGTTTGCCACCAACGACCGGTTGCGAAAGATTAGCGAACAATTCAGGCAGCGTTGCTCGCCTGATTCGCCCTACACGTTGAACCCTCACCTGAGCCTCATCTACGCGACCCTTGATGCCGGGACGCGCGAGGGCCTTGCTCAGGAATTCACATATCCAAAGACGATCCGTTTTAATCAGATCAAGGCCGTCGCGACAGGCTCGGTGAACCGTTTCAAAGCGGATGTGGAATCCTGGCACGACTTGGCGATGATGAATTTGAACGACTTAACCGCTCCGTAGCGTCATCCGAGTTCGGGGAAAACGCCTTTTGGAAACGACCAGGGAGCCGAGAAGGATTGGGCCCCCCTCACTTCGCGCGGACCTCTTCAAGCCGCCTTACCGACTGGCTTCACGTTCTTCAGGGATTGCCAGGCGATGACTGCGGTCAGAAGCGAGATCCCGGCGCAAGCAACGTAGGGAATGGCCGGTGTGAATTGAAATAGAACGGTCGCGAACACAGGCCCGGCGATGCGGGCCAAACTTCCAATGCTCTGAGCGACTCCCAGCGTTGCCCCCTGCTCATTCGCCGGCGCCAGTACCGAAATCAGCCCGAAGACGGGCGGGCGCGTCAGGCCGGAACCGATTGATAAAATGGCGAGCAAGCCCAGCACATACCACCACGGGGCGCCGGCCGACGAAAACAAAACATCCCAAGCCAGCTTCACGTTGCCCGTCACGAATGGGAGTAGACCAAGACTGATGCCAACCATGATGAGGCTTAGCACGATCACTTTTGGTTCGCCCATGCGGCGCACAATCTTGCCCAGCGGTCCGCCTTGCACGAAGGCGCCAATAATACCGCAATAAGCAAAGAGCACGCTGCTGGCGGTTGCCGCATCGCCGAACTTGCTGTGATCGAGCAGGTCGACTGCACGGAGGTCGGAGAGGGAAACGAGGTGGAAGTTGCGGGCGATCAAAAGCCCCAAGGTCGTCTCAAAACAGGAGAAGCAAAAGGTAGCCAGAAAGAACACCAGCACCAGCATGCGCAGCGGCGGGTTCTTGAAGGTATGTGCCCACTGCTGCATCCGCGGGCGTTCCGGGGCGTGAACATCCGGCTTCCGGGTTTCCGGCAGGATCATCAGGGCGAGGAAAAAGTTTGCCGTGCACAGCGCCGCTGCCACCCAACCGGGTCCCGTGTGCCCGAAAAGCTTAATGCTCGCCCACCCAATTACCGGGCCGAAGATAAACCCGAGGCCGAACGCCATGCCGACCAATCCCATCTTCTTGGAACGTTCCTCTGGAGGGGTGACATCCGCAATGCAGGCCTGCGCCACGGTGATGTTCGCCCCGCAAATCCCAGCGAACACGCGCGAGACAATGACGAGGAGCAAGGCAGTATTCGCATTGGAGAAACCGCTGCCCAAGCCGAACAAAGCGTAGGAAAGCGCGGCGCCAGCCGTGCTAATGAGCATGACGGGACGTCGTCCGACTCGATCCGAGAGGCGACCCCAGCCAGACGCGAAGAGGAATTGCATGGCCGAGTAGCTGGCCATGATTAATCCGATCATCCACTCCCGAGCACCAAACTGCTCAGAGTAAATGGGCAGCAAAGGCAGGACGATGCCAAAGCCGACGAGGTCAATGAACACCGTCAGGAAAATGACCAATAACGGTTTGCGCCTCATGGGAAATGGGTGGCGGCGGGACGTCAGACGCCCGCCTGATACGAATGCCCGTGCGTTACTTCGCGGGCTTCGTGTCGCTCTTAGATGGCGTACTCGCCGGCGCGCTAATGTTCAATTGCTGCAGGACGGGTTCGGTTATGTCGTCGGTTCCCGCGCTAAAAAGCAGGATGGGTGTGCCATTGGCCGTCTCAGCAGCAGAATCAATTACCAGCGTATGACCGGTCGTCCTTACCTTGGCTTTAATCGTATCCCGAATTTCGGAAAGGATGTTGTCGCGCATTCGACGCTGCTTTTCGCCCAGAGTTGTGCGAGAGGTGGTGTCGAATTGTTTGATGCGCCCTTCGAGGTCCCGCAACATGAGCAACTCATTCTCAGCGTCCTTCTTCCGTTTGTCGCGTTCGGCTGTGGCAATCGCTGGATCGTTCGCGGCATCAAGCAGCTTCTTGTAGCCTTCTTCGCCCCTCTGGAATTGATCGACCATGACCTTGCGTTCCTTTTCGAGATCGGCGGCCTGATCCTTGAGGTTCGCGTCGGCCTGCTTGGTGCGCCAGTAATTGTCGAACACCTTGCGCAGGTCGATGGTGGCAATCTTCTGTTCCGCAGCGCTGGCACCCATCGCCATAGCGAGGCACGCAGTCAAAATCAAGATGGTCTTTTTCATGTCAGCTAAAATTAAAACTCCCGTTGGTATCCGACGGTAAAATTGAACCGGCCACTGCCCCCGCGGTCATCAGGGTCTTGCAGGGGAATGCCGTAGTCAAATCGCAGCGGCCCGAGACGCGGGATGTTCAGGCGCAAGCCAAGCCCCACATCCGAAGCGTAGCGCGTGACATCGAAGTCGTAAGATTTATAAAATACATTTCCCATGTCGTAAAACGCCGCAACACGGAGCATTTCGATGATAGGGATGCTGTATTCGGCGTAACCGAAGTAGTAGCTGTTGCCGCCCACTGGCTCGAACCCGACGCCGCGAATGCCTTTCTCTTGCGGGGAGACATCGCGGTAACGGAAGCCGCGCAGCGAATAAGCGCCGCCCAGGAAGTAGCGCTCGAAGAAAGGCACATCATTGTGAGGGAGATTCTTACGCGTCTTTACCACTGCCAAGCCAGTGATCGGGTCGATCACCGTGTAAGTTTCCGTGGTGGGAGCTTCCTCCCCAAATGAACTCAACGCCTGCACTACCCCTGCCTTCAGTCCTAACTCCAGCACATGGCCTTCGGCAAATCCAGGGAAGAACCAGGTGGTCTTTGCTTCCATCTTGTAGAAGTTCGCGTCACCTACCACGCCTTCCACTAGCAATTCGCTGCGCTGCCCCTTGTCGGGGAGCAACGCGTTGTTCCGCGTGTCGTAGGCCAGCGACGCCCCGAAGCGATTCAGGAAAAAGTTGCCCTCCGTGTCCCGAATGGTCGCCGGTGCATCGCGATCCACATCCAGGATGCCCACGCTCTCGGCGGTGTAACTTACGCTGCCAATGAGGAAGTCGCTGCCCAACGCGCGCGTCAAACTCACCTTGCCGCCGGCACGCCGCTCGTCGAAGAAATCGCTATAGAATCCGAGCTGCCGGTAATACAGGTCGACGCCGAGGGAGAGCTTGCGGTCCAGGAACCACGGCTCAACGAACGAAACCTGATAATCCTGGCGCACCGTTCCTACGGACGCGCGCAGCCGGAACTTCTGGCCTGCCCCTGTGAACGTCGGTGGTTTGAAGAGATCGAAATTGCCCTGGTAAACCTCCACGAAGCCGACGAGTGAGTCCACGGAACTGAACCCGGCACCCACGGTGAAATTGCCGGTGTTCTTTTCTTCGACACCCACGATGAGGTTGCGCTCTGTCGGCACGTCGGATTCCTCCGGGCGCGTATCCACGCGTTCGAAAAATCCGGTTTGCAGCAGGCGGTTCTTGCTGCGCTTCACCCGCACCATGTCAAACGTTTCTCCAGGCGAAACCGACAGCTCGCGGCGAATGACCTTGTCCTTGGTCTTGACGTTGCCCTTGATGTCAATGCGGCCGATCGTGAACTTGTCGCTCTCGATGATCTCATAAACGAGATCCATCGTGCCGGTTTCCACGTTGGGATTCTGCCGCGGCATCACGCGCGCCTCGATGTAGCCCCGCGTACCGTAATAATCTTCAAGAGCCTCGCGGTCCTTCGATAAACCGCTCGGAGTGAAGATATCGCCCACCTTCATCTTGAGGATGTTGGCGAGCTCGTTGGTGGTGAAGAGGTTTGCGCCTTTGAAGGAAATTGCCCCCACCTTGTACTGCTGTCCTTCGCTGACAACAAAGTGAAGAACGACACGCTTGGGCGAGAGATACTCCTGCTTGGTCTCCTTTAACTCGAAATCGATGTAGCCCTTCTCCCGATAGAACTCGGCGAGCTTATCCTTGTCGTCTTCGAGTTGGTCATCCTTCAGCTTTCCGGCGCCGCTGAAAAACCCGAGCCACCACCAGCGCTTGGTTTTGATTTCCTTGCGCAGCTTTTTCTGTTTGAACGCTTCGGCGCCATCAAACACGACATCCTTAATGCGGACCTTCGGGCTCTCCTTGATTTCGAAGGAAACCGTGGCGCGACCGGAGTTTTCGTCAGGGTTCACCTTGTACTCGACGATCGTCCCCTGAAGGCCGGCATTCTGATACTTTTTCTTAATCTCCTGGACGTCGGTGAAGAGTTTCCGTTCGTCGAGCAGGTCGCCAACCTTGGCCTTCGTGATCTTCTTCAGGTCGCCATTGTCGTACTTCGTGTTGCCGATGAACTGGATGTCCGTGATGCGCGGCTTGGCCACGAGCACATAGGTCAACGTGATGCCATCCGGGGACGGCTCCTCCACGATTCGGATGTTGAGGAAGTGGCCGGTGGAATAAAGGTTTCGGATGTCGTCGTCCACCGCGGGTCGGCTGAAGAAATCGCCTGCCTTGACCCGGATATTGGCGCGGATGAGCGGCTCGCTGACTTCCTGGGGGCCGACCTGTTTCAGTTCGACCTTCTTCACCTGCGACGGGCTCTGGGCAGTTAGCGAAGAGGAAGAAGCCCCGAGCAAGAGCACGAGGACGGCGTAGCGAAAAAGTTTCTTCATCAACTGCTATTCAGCCGGAATATCGTCGGCGCTGATCTTGGCCGCGCTTTCGAACCGTGTGTACGTCTTCAGGAACGTGAGATTCACATCGCCCGTCGGTCCGTTGCGCTGCTTGGCGATCAACAGGTTCACCGCCACCGATTCCTGCTCGGTGCTCGGCCCCTCGTCGTCATCCCCGCTGCTGGGTTTGTAAAGCAGACCAATCAGGTCCGCGTCCTGTTCAATCGCCCCGGATTCACGCAAGTCCGACATGCGCGGCTTGCGGTTCTTGTCCTTTTCCAGTTCGCGATTGAGCTGCGCCAGCACGATGACCGGAACGTCGAGTTCCTTCGCCAACGCCTTGACGCCATTGGAAATGTCCGCGATTTCCTGCTGGCGATTCTCGGCTCGGCGCGCAGTAGAGTGAAGCAGTTGGAGGTAGTCAATGACGAAAAGCTTCACGCCGTATTGCTGCCACATACGCCGTGCCTTGGCCCGCAATTGCAGGATGGAAAGGCCCGCCGTGTCGTCGATGTAGAGCGGCGCCGCCGCCAACTTCCCGGCCGCGCTGGTGATTTTGGGAAAGTCCCGCTCCGAGAAGAAACCCTCGCGAATGTTCCGCAGGTTCACCCGCGCGCGCGAGCATAGCATGCGCAACACGAGCGATTCGGAACTCATTTCCAGTGAGAACACGCCCACGGGCAGCTTCTGGTCGATTGCCACAGACTCGGCAATGTTCATGGCCAGCGAGGTCTTGCCCATGGAGGGGCGCGCCGCGATCACGATCATTTCGCCGCCGTGCATGCCGGTGGTCATCTTGTCCAAGTCGATGAAACCCGTAGAAATGCCGGTCAGCATCCCTTGGTTGGCGTGGTATTCCTCGAGCCGATTGATGGCTTTGTGAACGACGTCCTTGATCGTAAGCGTCTGCGCTTCGACCCGTTCTTCGCTGATCCGCAAGACATCCCGCTCCACTTCGTCGAGCAGGCCGTCCACTTCGCCTTCGTGCTCATACACCCGCCCGACCACGTCCGTGCAGGTGCTGATCATCTTCCGCAGAATATATTTCTCGCGGACGATGTTGACGTAAAACGACAGGTTGGCCGCGCTGGGCACCGTGTCCGGCAGCGCCGCCAGGTAAGCAATGCCGCCGACGGAGTCGAGCTGGTGCTTGTCCTTCAGCCGTTGCTGAACCGTGATGACGTCGATGGCTTCCTTCCGGTCGTACATCTCGGTCAGCAGTTCGTAAATGACCTGGTGACGGAGGTCGTAAAAAACAGTGGGACCGGCTTTAAACTTCTCGATGCAAATCCCCAGCGTTTCGTGCGGCGCAAGAAACACGCAACCCAACACTCCCTGTTCTGCTTCCGGCGAATGGGGCGGCAACCGGTCCACCGTGGACACAGCGCGCGCATCAGACGCGGATTTCTTGCGGCGCCCTTTCCGCAAGTCTGCGGATGTGGCGCCTCCCTCAGGATTTACGGAGTCGAGCATCGGAGGATAGGAAACGACAAAGGACCCGACCATTCAAAGGTTAGTTGCCGAAACTCGCCCACAAGCCATTCACAACTTGTTCAAAAGGCAATTCGCGCGATTACGAAGTGTGGCGACGAACACCGCAGCCAACCTCTGGACCAGGAGAAGGTCTAGTGTGCTTCAACCGGCGGAGCTGCGCTGTGGCCGGGCGCATTCGTGGAAACAGGCTTGGTGTTGTCACCCTTCGCCAAATCATACGGCAGGAAAAAAGTATCGACCACCGCTGAAAGGGGAATGTCCAACGCCGGAAAGAACTCCCATTCACCGGAGGCGCTCTTTAGCGATTCGACATCGTATTTCGTCCCCACGTAAGGACCGCGATTACCTTCCCATCGGCGATTGATGGAACCACAGCCGGTCAGAAGGATCACCAGAAAGGCCAGCGAAAGATGCAGCGCGGTTCTCATGGCTCGCGAGTGAACCAGACCTTCCCCCTTCCGGCAAGCCACGACACACAGCGCGCTCGAGTAGCCAGGCCCAAGCCCTCGGCGGCGCGTTTCCATATGAAAGGCACTCGGAATCTTGTCTAAAAATCCGTGTCGGCCTTCTCGAAGTTCGCTTCCTTGATCCACGTGTTGCGATAGCGAACGTCGTGACCTTCACATTGCAGTTTCAATCCGCCGGGCACGTCGGTGATTCCTTTCCCGCCGTTGTTGCCGCCGTCCAATCCCGAGTTGGCCCCACCCCAAACTTGGTTGATGGGCTGGTTGGTGTGCACTTTGATGCCGTTGAAATACATCGTCACCATCGCCGGTTCGACGCGCTTGCCATCTTTGAAACGTGCCGCGCGAAAATTAATATCGTACGAATTCCATTTCCCGACGCCGTTGTAGGCATGGTAGGGCGAGGGCGTTTCATTGATCACCGCGCCCATGCCGTGGGAAGTCTTATCGCCGTCCAGCACCTGGATCTCGTAGCGGTTCTGCAGGTACACGCCGCTGTTCCCGCCGGGTTTCATGATGAGAAATTCGATGTGCAACCGGAAATCACGATAAGGCTTCACCGTGACGATGTCCGCTGCGCCATACTTCCCGCCTGCGGCGGCGGGGTCATCGGTCATCAGGCAGGTGCCACCATCCACCGGGTCCTCAACGATCTTCCATTTGATGGGCAGCGAAGATGCGAACCGCGGCCCTTTCCAATAGGTCCATTTTTCGTCCAAAGTCGCGCGCGTTCCATCGATAAGGACGTCCGCCTTATGGGGTGGCTTGACTCCGACCCCGACGCTTTTAGGGGAACTTATCGAGGCGCAGCCGGTGCCAAACGCCATAGCAAGGAACAGCAGGCAGAGATTCACAGGTGATTTCATGGGTCCGCGAAGTGAAACGGTTTGGTGACGCCCGGGCAATCCAATATCCCGCGGGCAGGCACCTATTTGGACTTCTTCCCCTGCATTTCCTTGAGGAAGGCGTTCGACGCCCGACTCAGCGTTCGCTGCTTCGGCCACGCAACCACGATGCTCCGCTGAGGTCGCGGGGCGCGAAGCGAGCGATAAACGGGCGCGTCGTGACGTTTGTTCGATACGGCCATTCTGGGGATGAGCGAGAGTCCAACCCCCGCGCGCACAAGCGCCTGGATGGTTTCCATTTGAGCGCTGCGAATGCTCACGTCCGGTCGCGCCGCACGTTGTTCACAGAACCGCAGGACTTGATCGCCCAGGCAATGTCCCTCCTTCATCACGATCAGCTTTTCCGAATCGAGGTCTGCAGCAGTGACGATTCGTTGGGTGGCGAGGGGATGGCCCGGTGGTACCGCCAACAACAATTCCTCGACAAACAGGTCGACCGTTTCGAAGCGCGCGCCATGCAATGGAAGGCTGGCAACGGCGAAATCGATATCACCGGACAGCGCCAGTTTCAGTAGCTGCGCGGTCGTGTCTTCATGAATCACCACTTCCACCCCGGGATAGAGTTTGTTGAAGCGCACAATCACCTCCGGCAACAGATACGGCGCAATCGTTGGCAACACGCCCACCGCGACGGACCCGCGCAAAAGCACGTTGGCGTCGTGCGCTTCCCGGCGGGCCGCGTCCACCTCTTCCAGGATGCGGACTGCGCGCCGCAGAAAAAGTTCACCCGCGGCCGTGAGCTTCACGTCCCGTTTTAGGCGTTCAAAAAGCCGCTCGCCCAGTTCGTCCTCGAGCTTTTGGATCTGCTGGCTCAGTGAAGGTTGGGAGACGTGGCATTGCTCAGCTGCACGGGAGAAATTCTTCGCCCGGGCGACGGCGATGACATACCGAAGCTGCTGCATCTCCATAGGAAGCGACCATCGTTATCAGCGGTGTCAGGATTTTCCAGCAATAGCTCGGGTTTCACCGCCGCACAAAAAAATCGGAGTACCCAGCGCCACTGCCCCGCCAACTTCAAGTTTACACCGACACTGGCGTGTGGAAATTTCCCGCCGTCTTGCGCCCGAGGCCCAAGCCGTCTTGTGAATCGCCTAATCGCCGCCGCTGTTTTTGCCCTGACTGTGAGGTGCGCGTTTCCCGTCATTCTCCTGAGTGAAACATTCACCTATACGAACGGCCCCCTCGTCACGGCGAACGGTGGCCAATGGTCCACGCACAGCGGTTCGGCTCCGGGACAACTGGATGTGAACGGTGGTGAGGCGATCCTGACTTCCGCCGAAACAGAAGACGTGCACGCCAATCTATCCGGGCAACCCTACCCGCCGACTTCCACCCATCACGTGTTCTATGCCCGATTCACGGCACGCTTCAACGAGCTGCCGTCACCTGGCGGGTCATGGTTCGCTTCATTCAAGGACGCAACGGCGAGTGGGTTTCGCAGCCGTGTGTTCGCGCTCACGGCCAGTTCGCCTCCCGGAAGATTTCGCGTTGGCCTCTCGTCCTCCCAGAACAGCAGCGCCTCGGTTACCAATTCCACCGACATCGCACTCGGCGCCCGCTTCGTCATCGTGATGCGGCTGTCCACAACGAACTCCGCTTCGACGCTTTGGTTGAACCCGGTGAGCGAGAACGATCCTTCGATCAGCACTGAGGAGGCAGCAACCACTTTCACGGCGGCGGGATTCGCGCTGAGGCAAAACAGCGGCATGGGGACTCTTACGTTGGACAACCTGATCGTTGGAACCTCGTTTGCCGACGTGCTCTCAGATTCCTCGCCCATCGCCCCCGTCATCACCGTGGAACCGTCGCGCCAGATGATTCCGCGCGGGTCCAACGTCGTTTTCGGGTCGCACGCCATTGGCACTGCGCCCTTGCATTATCAATGGCAATTCGAGGGGAGCGCCATTGCCACCGCAACGAATTCCTCGCTCGTGTTGAACAATATCTCCCTGGCGCAACAGGGTAATTACAGCGTCGTGGTCACGAACACGATCGGGGCGGTGACCAGCACACCAGCGGCTTTGACGGTGACCGTGACTGCGGCTCATTCAGGCGACGCCGCTTTCACTCTCCTCACTTATAACGTCCATGGAGCGATGGTTCCGAACTGGACGACCAACTCCGCGCAAGTCCGGGCGATCGGACGTCAGGTTCAGTTCCTCGACCCGGACATCATTACGTTCCAGGAGATTCCGTTAACGAACAATGGAACGGCGGAAATGGCGAATTTCGTCACAGCGTTTCGACCCGGCTTTTTTATCGCCACCAATTCCGGTTCGGACGGCTTCATTCGAAGCGTGATCCTGAGCCGGTTTCCCATCATGCGTTCCACCAAGCACCTGGATGGCGTCCCTCTCAACGATTTTGGATACGACGGCAGGTTCACGCGCGATCTGTTTGAAGCGGAAATCCAAGTGCCGACGCTGCCCCAACCACTCCACGTTTTTACTACTCACCTCAAATCCGGCCAGGATGCCGACAGCACTTTGCGCCGCGCGGCCGAGACTCGCGCCATCTCAAATTTTTTTGCGACGACGTTTCTGCCCTCTCATTGGCTGCGGCCATACCTGCTAACGGGAGATTTGAATGAGGAGTTGGGCAATCCTCCTGCCGGCGGCGGCGTGTTCCAAGCTCTGGCGAGCGCGGCTACCGGGTTGAAGCTCATCACGCCAGTCAACCCTTTCACGGATAGCCCGCTGACCTTCTCCATTCGCGCCGCCAGCTTGACACGTCGTTACGACTACGTGCTAGCCAGTGCCTTGCTGGCGACGAACATCCTGGGCGGCCTGGTTTATCGGAGTGACTTGGCGACGAACAGCGCGCCGGTTCTGGCTGGCGACAGTGTTGCAGCCTCGGATCATCTGCCCCTCTTCCTCAGCTTCGAGAACCCATACGCTGTGCCGCCACGCCTCACGATTGTTCACTCCGCGGCGCCTTCATTGAAATTGATTTGGACCAGTGTGGCGGGGGGCAGATACCAGATCGAATCAACCAGGGATTTACAGACGTGGAACCGCGTGGTGACAAATCTTGTCGCAACGAA
The DNA here is from genome assembly GCA_963760275.1 of uncultured Verrucomicrobiae bacterium. Taxonomy (GTDB): domain Bacteria; phylum Verrucomicrobiota; class Verrucomicrobiia; order Limisphaerales; family SIBH01; genus JANNGC01. Next base: position 835,855 of record CAVXCM010000013.1, on the reverse strand, counting down.
TCACGTCGCTTCGTTCGAAACGAACATCATTTACAGCTCAGAGTTTTTTCGCATTCAGGCAGAGCGATGAGGCTTTGCGGTCGAAGTTTGGAATGGGTTCAACCCTCCCCCGCTCCCCAACTTGGCGGCGGCGCGGTGAACTGCATGGGCTCCTGGGTCAGTGGGTGCGGAAACTCGATTTGCCACGCATGCAAGCAGAGCGGTGGGTCATCAACCGCCAGCGTTTGCTTTTCTCCCAACTTCCCCCCGGCGAGATACACCGCATCGCCACACACAGGAAAACCCAGGTGCCAAAGGTGAACCCGGATTTGATTGGTCCGTCCAGTCAACGGCCGCGCTTCCAGCAGGGTCGTGCCATCCGGACAACGTCGCCGAACCCGAAACTCGGTGATCGATGGAAGCCCGGCTTCCGCGTCCACCTCACGTGAACCCAACGGTCCAGACTCCTGGCTGATGGGAGCATCGCAATCAAACGTCTCTTCGGAGGGATGGCCTTGGACGCGGACAAGATAAAATTTTTTCACTCGGCCCCGGGCAAAATGAGGCTGGAGCCGGCTGGCGAAATGCCGCGTGCGTGTCACCAAAACCAGGCCGGTCGTGTTCGCGTCCAGACGGTGCGCCGGATGAGGTTTCTGCGGATGATACACAGCATTCAAGATGTGCTGGAGCGTGTTGCGATAGAAACGCCCGCCCACGTGCATCGGCAACGGCGCTGGCTTGTTCACCACGATGAGTGCTTCGTCTTCGTGCAGAATCTCAACGTTCCCATTGACGTCCGGCTCCACGACGTTGGGGAACTTGTGCAGGTATCGCTCGCCGGCGCGCACCCATTTCATGGCCTCTACGGGAACATGGTTATGATCCACGATCAGGCCACGCGCACATTCCGCCTCCCAGACGGCGCGGGGGACGTGACGCACGACGCGGCAGAGCACGTCCAGAAGTGTGCGCTGGTCGGAGTCCTCCGGCACGTTGATGGGCTTGAAGTTGTCATGCGGCACGCTTCCGGGGAGGGGCGTCACGGCGCGGCGTATCGCTTCGTGGCGTCCAGCAAGCGTGAGGGCAATGCGCTGCTCCGGCGTCTTGTGACAAGCCGGACACGATTGGCTGGCCACGTAGCGTGGGTCTGCCTGTTCGGCTTTGCTCACCGGTGCCAAACAAACAAAGCAAAGAGCCGAATCCGTTTCCTGCAAACCAGGATCAACACCCACACGCTGATCAAAGACGAAACATTCACCGTCGTAGTGAGCCCCGCCGCATTCTTCGAAATATTTCAGGATGCCGCCCTCGAGCTGGAAAACATTTTTGAATCCCTCCTGTTCCATGAAAGGCCCTGCTTTCTCGCAGCGAATGCCGCCCGTGCAGAACATCACAATGGGCTGCTCTTTCATTTCGTTGGGCAACTGGCGCACGGCCTCGGGGAACTCCCGAAAATGGGTGATACCGATCGGCTGGGCGTTGCGGAATGTCCCGAGCTTCACCTCATAATTGTTTCTCGTGTCGAGAAGCGTGACGGGTCGCCCTTCATCCAACCACTGCTTCAGCTTGGCCGGAGGCAGCTTGGGCGAAGTGCGAGTGCCCGGCGCGATTCCTTCGACGCCGAAAGCAATGATCTCCCGTTTGATCCGGACGAGCATGCGGTTAAAGGGCTGATGAGCCGTTTCGCTCACTTTAACCTGAAGGTCGCCGAGGCCCGGCCAGCTGCGGAGCTCCACCAGCAAGTGGTCGATGGCATCTGCCGCGCCGGCGACAAAGAGATTGATCCCTTCCGGGCTGAGTAAAATGGTGCCCTTGAGCTGCCACTCCTTGCAGAGCCTGAGCAACCGCCCGCGCAATGGGCCAAGATCCGCCAGCGGCACAAACTTGTAAGCGGCAATGTTGACTGTCTTGTTCATCGAAATGAGTGCGGACGATACAGCAACCCGGCTTCTGCGCCAGAGCCACAATTCGAAGCCAGAGCCGGCGACCGGCGTTGGGCGCCATCATGGGGCATTCGTATTCGTTCCGCCGCTGCGCCCCACGATCGCTTCCTCACGATACAGATCACGATTGCTCGCCTGGAATTCCGCCTTGAGCCTCACGCGGAAGGAGGCCAGATCTACCAACTCCCAGCCCAGGAACTTCCAGGTTCCATTCGGCTTTCCATCGTGTTCAAAGCCCACCACGAGGTGATGCGCGTCATCGAGGATCTTGCTCGTCTCACGTTTGGGTTCGAAATAGAACGTTCGCAACGAGCTCGCCCGGCCGCCGCGCTCAAAAAGCTTTGGATCGAGATACACCACGCGACCACTCTTCCTGTCCACCAATCGCAAGTCCGGATAGCCCGCGCGCTGGTGCGCGCCAGAAGCGAGCCGAGGATAATCGCAGTCAAAACCCTCCATCGCATTCAATTCCGCCTTCAACGCCGACTCGAACAGCCCGCTGACCTCGTTGATTCGCCGCTTCGTGCCGGCCGGACTGCCGGGTGCGTTGAGCTTCACTAGAACTTCGTCCAGCGCGCGGCCGATTCGGGCAACGATCTCGCGGTCGATGGAATTGGTTCGATGAATCGGCAGCACCTGTTTACCCGTCGCGGCTTTGACCACCTCGGCAAAGGGAACTCCTGAAAGCTCGCGTTGATCGGTCATTAAATCAGCCACCAGCGCCGTTGTGTCCGCCGCATACCCCATTCGAAAGCCACAAAGCAACAGCAGGAGGAAGGGTATACGGCGCATAAGTCTTTTTAAACGTCTCGCCCGGGACGACAAGCGCGAATCACACCCTCCGCAAGATTCTCCGTGTGTTGCGGATGCTTTTGCTTCAATCAAAAACAATCACGCCCTTCGCCAACCTCCCGGCCAACATGTCGTCAAAGGCGAGCGCCAACTCCTCGAGGCGGTACGTCCGGGTCACCAGTTCATCCACCAGTAATTCTCCGCGCGCGTAATGCTGGAACATTTTGGGAAAATCACGGCCAGGAACGCAGTCGCCATACAGCGGCGTCATGTAAGTTTTGTTCCACATGAACTGCGGCATGGAAACCATCACGGGATCATTGATGCCACTCAATTGGAATGCGGCGCCGCCGTGGCGTACGAAGCGCAGTGGAGCAAAGGCAAGGTGCGGCACTGAGGTTGCCTCGAAGGCGCAATCGACTCCACGCCCGTGCGTCAACCGCAACACTTGTTCCACCGCTTCCGTCAACTCGGCGTCTCCAGGTTGGGCATGAACCGTGTGCGTGGCCCCAAACGTCCGGGCGCGTTCCAGAGCTACCTTGATGCAAATCCACGGCGATGATCATCCCCGCGCCGCAGAGTCGCGCTCCTTGAATCACATTAAGGCCCACCCCACCACATCCAATGACCACCACTGAGCTGCCCGCTGCCACCTTGGCCACATTCACTGCGGATCCAAAGCCGGTCATCACGCCGCAACCGAGAATGCAGGCTGACGTGAATGGCATCTCGACTGTCAGCGGCGTGACCGCTTCAGCGCGGACCAGCGTCAAGCCGGATAAGGTGCCGATGTTGAAAGACCGATCGATGGGCTGGCCCCGCCACGTGGAGCCTTCGGCGTGGGCGTGTCCGGCGGAACGCTCCATGACGTGAGCTGGCTTGCTTTCCTCGCATAAGACGGGATGCCCGAGGCGGCATTGAAAACAACGCCCGCATGGAATAGCCCAGTTCAGGACGACGCGCTCGCCAGCCTGGACGTGATGCACCCCACTACCTACTTCCCGAACCAAGCCTGCGCCTTCATGCCCCATCACCAGCGGCCGTTTCCAATTCAGCGAAGCGTGATCGGTATGACAGATGCCTGCGGCTTTAATCTCCACGAGCACTTCACCCGCCTGCGCCGAATCCACGTCGATTGTATCGATGGTGAATCCGCCGTTGCCGTCCGCCACCGCTGCTCGAGTTTGCATCGGTCGCGATCCTAGAGGTATGTGCGCAACGGCGTCAAAGCGCGACGGCCCTTGCATGGATTTCTCATTGCATCACGTCGCGCCTCCGCAAAAAATGGCCGTGCCCATGGAGAGTCATGTTCCAGAATCTGTCGTACGCTTTATTGCGTCGTTCATTCATTCGCTGGAACAACTGGAGATCCTACTTCTGCTCGCCGCGCCGCCCTCCCGCGAATGGACGGTCAATGAAGTTTACAAGGTGGTGCGAAGCAGCGAAGGCTCGGTAGCGGAACGGTTGAAGGACATGAAAGCATGCGGTTTGCTGGTGTCCAACTCATCGAGCGATCCCACCTATCGGTTCATGCCGAAAAATCCTGACCTCGCCCGATGCACCGAGCTCCTGGCGCACGAGTATAAGGAACGCCGCGTCAAAATTGTAGAGCTAATCTACGCGCCCAAGGTCGAGCCGTTAAAGGGATTCGCCGACGCATTCAGGTTCAAGAGAGACAAATGATATGGCTGCCTTTGTTTACATTCTGTGCGCGTTGACGAGTTGCCTGTGCGCCGGCCTGCTCCTCAACAGTTACCGTCGGACACGACTGCGACTGCTTCTTTGGAGCGGTGCCTGTTTCGTGTGTCTGGCTGTGGGAAACGTATTGTTGTTTGTGGACCTGGTGCTGTTTGCCACCACGGTGGATTTGACCATATGGCGAAATGGGGCCGCCCTTATCGGCCTGGCGCTCCTCATCTACGGGCTCATCTGGGACACGGAAAGGACGGAATAACATGCTGAATCAATTCTTGCACGGAGCCATCATGATGGGATTCCTCGTCGCGGGATTCTTCTTCCTGCGATTCCATCGCCGCACCCGCGAGCGGTTGTTTGCGATGTTTGCGGCTTCCTTTTTTGTCCTGGCGGGCGAGCGATTCGTCCTGGCGTCGGTGGATCCCACGGCAGAGTTTCGCCCGTACGTTTACGTTTTTCGGCTGATTGCGTTCCTCCTCATCATTGTCGCCATCGTGGACAAGAATCGCGGCATTCGTCCGCGAGCGTAACCGGTCCGGTAGATTCCGGCATGTCACCATTAAAGGCCAGTTGCCTTTCGGAACCAAACGATGTCCGAGTTTAAACGTTGGTCACCAAATGTGTTCCGTGTTGGCTTTTTACTTCGGTGACGGAATTATCCAGCCAATGAAAGCCCTTTCCCTTCTGTGCATACTGATGGCGCTGGCTTCGAGCTACGGCGCGGATCTCAATCATCTGACTCCCGAAGAAAAGGCGGCTGGGTGGAGTTTGCTGTTCAATGGCAAAAACCTGGAGGGCTGGCGGCAATACGGGAGACAAGCCCCACCGGCAGAAGGTTGGAAGGTGGAAGACGGCGTCTTGAAGAAAGTAGCCAAGCAAAGAGGAGGCGACATCATTCACACGAACACGTTCGGTGATTTTGACTTCTCCTGGGAATGGCGAGTCGGCCCCGGAGGGAATAACGGCGTGAAGTACCTTGTCACGGAGCAACGCCCGGGCGCCCCGGGACATGAGTACCAAATGATTGATGACGCGGGCCATCCCGACGGGAAAATCGGAGCGCACCGGCAGACTGCTGCATTTTACGACGTGTTGCCTCCCGATGAAAAGAAACCGATAAAAAAAGCCGGCGAATGGAACTCATCGCGCATCCTCGTCAAAGGAAGCAACGTCGAGCATTGGTTAAATGGAGCGAAAGTACTGAACTACGAGTTGGGAAGCGACGCGGTGAAGGCGGCCGTGGGTAAAAGCAAATTCAAGAGCGCCGCCAGGTTTGGTGAGAAAATCCAGGGTCACATCATGCTCACTGACCACAGCGACGAAGCCTGGTTTCGCAATCTGAAGATTCGCCCGTTGAAATGAGACGAATCGCATCCGCCCAAGGGCGACGCTCACCAAACTTCGATTGAGTCAGCGGAGAATATTTTGTCGATCAACTCATCGTAGTCGACCGCGGGATTATCCAGTTGGATCACTTCAACGTGAGTGTCGGCGAGTTTACGCTGTTCGGAGATGACTTCCCGCGTCGCTTCATCGGGGGACCGGCTAATGATGTTCAGGATGGTGCGCATTCAAAAATGGAGAACGTATTTGCTCTGGGCTGCCAGCCGGGCGAGTTGAACATCGTCGATCTCCTCGAACTTCAACGGCGAGTTGCCCACCTCACTGAGCAACGGAGCGCCACGCTGGGCGTAGATCGGCCGGCCGAATTCACCCACAATAGGGAAGTATCGCGCGAAATTGTCCTCATCGATGAATTCATCGACATACTCACTCAACGCCAGCACCGCCGGACCGCGAAGATAAACGGTGATGTCGGTCTTCTTCCAAGTGCCAACGCCTGCCGCGATGCGAATGGCTTCCGCAGTTTTGCCGCTGGTGCGGGGATCGCCGGTGATGATGAAAAGGGCCGTGGGTTTCAAAGACTGCCTTAATTGAATGACAGGAATCGGTCTGTGCTCGCCATGATGTCGTTGACCACGGTGAGGCCAGCAAAGGTCGCGTCGGCCGTCAGAGCAATGTGACGCTTGTGCGCCCCATAGGCGCAGGCGTAAAGGTTCAAACCGCGGGCCTTGAGTTGTTGCAAATCGGCACTGGCAACCCCATTTACGGCTTCGTCGATGCAATAGAGGTACACGTTCAAGCCTCGTCCGAGAGCCGCGTCTGCAACACGTAATGCGTGGTGGAAGCCAGGTTCCTCAGGCCGACAAGAGATGAGCAAACCGAGTTTTTTTCCGCGTAATTCCACGCGCGCACCCTACGGGCAGGCTGCGCAAAGTGTCAAACGGTAGCGAGGAGGGACCGGACCTTCTGCGCGAGATCCGCCGGCTTGTAAGGTTTAGGCATGAAGCTATCGACCGTGCCGGGCGCATCCTTCACGACATCGGCACTGGCCGTGCCACTAACCATCAGAATCTTGAGGGCGGGATAAGCGGATTTGCATTTCGCCGATAACTCCATCCCATTCATCGACTCCATCGCATAATCCGTCAGGAGGAGCGAAGGCTTGCGGGTGGCGAGGGTGAAAGATTCAAACGCTTCGGTCGGGTCCTGGAATCGTTTTAACTCGTATCCCTCGTTGCATAACGAGACCTCCGCCAAGTCGAGCAACGGCTCCTCATCATCCACCAGGTAGATGAGGCGATCTTCACGGACGTTTAATGTATTAACCCTGTGCATCCCGTATTCCTTCTGATGCGCCCACCGTAGCCGCGGAAGGCGCAATTCGCAAGTTGCATCAAGGCATACAGTTACTACATGCGGCCTAAGGGAAATGCGGATTTCGAGCGAGTTTCAAACGGGAAAATACGGAAGAGCATCCACCGCGCAATCGTCGCTCGCATCTTGTAAAGAAGGGGGGAAGGACCTTTATTTTCCATTGCACCGCGGTCCCTTCTCTTTACAGTCGCCGCCGTCGAGGCGTGCATTCCAAACCCACGGTATGAAACCTGAAAAGCCCAAAAAGGCCAAAGCGGCACCAACCAAACGTACGCGAACCAGCGTAAAACAAAAACTGTCGGCGCTATTCAAACGCGAACCGAAGGACGCAGTCGTCGAGCCGGAAATCGCGCCAAAAAAGGCTGCTTCCAAGAAGAAATCCGCTCCTCCAGCGGTTCCGCAACCGCCCCCCCAACCCGCTGTGGAACCAACCGCCGCGGCGAAACAAGTCGCCTCCATCGGAAAGCCGCCTGTCCGCCGCACAACGCCGGTGCCCCCGATACTCCTTGAGGGCGACGCCCCTCCGGCGCCGCGGGCCAGTGGACCCGGCGATCGTTACGTTCTTGGCAGCGTGGAACCACTTCGCGAGGGCGAATCTATTGAACTTCCAGAAGCTTACGGAACGCAGCGGCTGCTCCTAGTGGCACGCGATCCACACTGGCTCTACGCACATTGGGATTTGACCAGCGAACAATTGCGGACTCACAACGCTGCGTCGCGCGACAAGCATCTAATTGTTCAGGTGTTTCAAGATCGCATTGCGGGGTCGCCGCTCGTCGAGCAGCACGTTCACCCTGAATCTCGAAATTGGTTCCTGCATGTCGGACGCGGCGGAGCGAAATACGTCGCCCAACTCGGCTATTACGACCGGAATGGCGTTTGGAACAACGTCGCCACCTCTTCCGCCACCTTTACTCCGCCGGATGCATTGTCCGACGACACCAGCGTCCGCTTCGAAACCATCCCGATCGAGGTTCCGTTCCGGAAATTGTTGGAGTTGGTGAAAGGCGCCGTGGCCGAACATCGAACCTTGGTGCAGGTCATCGAGGAATTGCGCGCGGCGGGCTATCCTGAATTGCCCAAAATCGGCCGTGGGGCGCATGCCGTGTCCCAGTGGACGCCGGCGCAGGAACGCGCGTTGGCCCAGATCATTTCCATCGATGAAGTTCGTCGCGTCTGGATGGGTTCCCTGGAAATCACCGAGCTGCTTCGACGTTCACTCGAAAAGGAAATGTCGTCTCAAGCCATCGCGGCCCTGGCGCGTGGCGAACAGGTGGGGGCTGCCCAACTGGGCGGCGTCTTCAGTGTCTCAAGCCCCTTTGGCGGCGAAGAACGGCGCAAAGGCTTTTGGTTCAACGTCAACGCCGAACTGATCATTTACGGCGCCACAGAACCGGATGCCGTCGTGACGATTGGCGGACGGAAGATTCAACTTCGCCGCGACGGCACGTTCAGTTTCCGCTTTGCGCTGCCGGATGGACACTATGACCTTCCCGTGCAAGCCACTTCCGCGGATCAAAGTGATTCGCGCCGCGCCGAACTCAAGTTCAGCCGTGCGACCGAGTATCACGGGGAAGTGGGGCAACACCCTCAGGATGTGAAACTAAAAGCGCCCCGCGTAGAAAATGTGAGATAGCGGCAAACGTTCGGACAGCGTCATGTGGCTCGACTCAATTCACGGCATTATTGAGCGACGCATACTCCTCAATTACCGCGTTGATCCGGGCGCGTTACAGCGCGTTCTACCGCGTCCGTTCCGACCAAAGCTTTACCAGGGTTACGGTGTGGGCGGCATATTCGTCCGCAACTGGCGATTCCCTGACGACACGTTGCGTCGCAAGCCCGGCCACCAAATAATGCGTCTCCTGCCAATGGCACGTCTTGAAGCGCAGGCCACGATCCCAACCGTTCTATAGATGAAATGAAAATGGCGGTCCAAGCCCTGACCCGGTAGGCTGCGCCGCTATTCCCAACATCTTCGGCCACGTTTCGGAATAGCCAGGCATCCCATTTAGACACGAAGCTGGATTCAGCGCTCGACTCGCCTGCGCGGACCCGGCTTCATTGTGGCAAGTAATCATGCAAGGCTACTTTTCCCTCATCCTGCACGCGCATTTGCCGTTCGTGCGGCATCCTGAACACGAGAAGTTCCTCGAGGAGAACTGGCTGTTCGAGGCGATCACCGAGACGTACCTGCCGCTCCTCGAAGTTTTCGAAGGCTGGCTGCGTGATGGCATGGAGACACGCGCTCACCCTTTGCCTGTCCCCCACGCTCTGCGCCATGTTGCGCGACCCGCTGCTCCAGGATCGTTACGTGCGACACCTGGAAAGCCTTATCGAACTCGCCGAGAAGGAAGTGCATCGCACGTATTGGGACCGCTCCTTCCACGGGCTGGCACTTTTTTATTACGAACGCTTTCAGCGGTTGAGGACGCTTTACTTCGGTTACGGCCGGGATCTCGTCGGCGCATTCCGCAGGTTTCAAGACGCCGAGAAGCTGGAGATCATCACCACCGCTGCCACCCATGCGTTGCTGCCACTCCTCTCCAGCCATCCGCAATCCATTCGCGCGCAAATCCTGACCGCGCGCGACCATTATCGCGAATGTTTCGGGCGCAACCCGCGCGGCATCTGGCTGCCGGAATGCGCCTACGTTGATGGGGTGGAATTCGTTCTGCAGGAGGCGAACATCCGTTGGTTCATCACCGACACCCATGGCTTGCTCCACTCCACGCCCCGCCCCCGTTACGGCGTGTTCGCGCCGATCTTCACGCACAATGGGATTGCCGCTTTCGGACGAGACTTGGATTCCGCCAAACAAGTCTGGAGCAAACACGAAGGTTACCCAGGCGACGAACGGTATCGCGACTTCTACCGCGACATTGGATTTGATCTCGATCTGGACTACGTGCGCCCGCACTTACCGGTCGAAAACGTGCGAACCTTCACGGGTATCAAGTATCACGCGATCACCGGCGGCACGGGCGAGAAGTTGATTTACAATCGGCAGGCTGCGCTCGAAACAGCGGCACAGCACGCGCAACATTTTCTCGACGCCCGCCAGGCACAGGTTGCCCGGCTCGCGCAAATCATGGATCGCCCTCCGTTGCTCGTTTCCCCTTATGACGCCGAGTTGTTCGGGCACTGGTGGTATGAAGGGCCGGAGTTCATCGACTATTTTGTGCGCAAAGCCTGCTACGATCAGAAGAATCTGCAACTGGTCACCCCGCACGATTACCTCCGCGAACATCCGACGCAGCAGGTAGCCAAGCCCGCGGCGTCAAGCTGGGGCGAGGAAGGCTACTGGAAGGTTTGGCTCAACGAACGCAATGAATGGATTCTCCCCCACCTTGACGTGGCGCAACAACGGCTCACCGAACTCGTACGCCGGCATCCTCATCCCGACGCCCTCACCCAGCGCGCCCTCCAACAGGCAGCCCGTGAACTGCTCCTCGCACAGTCCAGCGACTGGCCCTTCATTCTGCGGACCGGCACCAGCCCTGAATACGCCAAGCGGCGTGTGAAAGATCATCTGCTGCGGTTCATCGCCCTCCATGAACAGCTCACGCAAACGCAGGTGGACGAACGCTGGCTGGCGCAAATCGAATCTCGTGACAACCTGTTCGCTGGCGTGAATCCCAGCTACTGGGCCTGAGGATCCGCCCTTTTGAATCGACCGCGACGCACGGCTTTTCCTGCCCACCGTTAATGCCGCCCTGCGAAGTGTTGGGAGTGGGACGTAACACACCGCACGCAGACAGTTTGGAGTCCGGCGATCCCGGTTGAGCCGTCACAAAGGCGGTGTCGTTTATCTCCACGCTTTACCGCCGCGGGTGTTCACTTACACTCGGCGCATGCTGCCGTTGGAGTCGTGCAAAGTCTTCCGTTCCCTCTCACCAGGGGAACTCGCGACGCTCAAAAGCGTGACGCACGAAAGCAACTTTGCTGATGGAACCGAAATTTTTAAGGAGGGCGATGCCGGTGACGCGCTTTACATAGTTAAAACCGGTCGGGTGCGAATCTCGGCCGTGATGGGCGACGGCCAGCGGCAAATCCTGTCACGTGTCCCGCCTGGAGAAATCTTTGGCGAACTGGCCATCATCGATAGCCAGCCCCGGTCCGCGACCGCCATGGCGGAGACGAACACCACTGTTTACGTGATCCCGCGGGACGCCTTGTTGAACATGCTCACCGGCTCACCACAATTCTCCTTCAGCATGATGCGAGAGATCACGCAGCGGCTGCGGGAGTTTAACCGCCAGTACATTCAACAGGTACTGCTGGCCGAGCGCATGGCGGTAGTGGGCCGCTTCGCGAGTTCCATCGTTCACGACTTGAAAAATCCGCTCACCATTATTGGAATCGCTTCCGACATGGCCGGAGAACCGCATGCCGGGCCCGACGCCCGACGCGTTGCGCAAAAGCGCATCCGCAAGCAGGTCGACCGCATCAGCACGATGGTCTCAGACATTCTGGAATTCACCCGCGGATCGGTCGCCCAGTCAGCTCTCACGCCCATCGAGTTTTCCGAATTCGCCCGACCGGTCATCGACGACATTGCACGGGATGTGGCGCCGAAGGATGTGATTGTGGAATTGGTCGACCCCATCCCAGCAGCCCGGGTTGCAATCAACCCTCAGCGTTTGAGCCGGGTGTTTCACAATCTCATGTTCAACGCGGTGGATGAAATGCCCGGGGGTGGTCGAATCAAGGTTCACTTTCGTGTTACAGAAACGGAGTTGGTCACAGAGATCGAAGACACGGGCGAGGGAATCGCCCCCCAGATTCTACCGAAGCTCTTTGAGGCTTTTGAAACCTTTGGGAAATCACACGGCACGGGCCTCGGACTGAGCATCACCAAGAAAATTGTCGAAGATCACCGCGGCCGTATTTACGCGCGCAATGTGCCAGACGGGGGAGCCCTCTTCGGCTTCACGCTGCCCCTCGCCATCGCGAAGCCTTAAGCCACACGAGTGCGACCGGCACCCGTTACTCGCCACGCCCGATGAACCGCATTCGCCTCCTTCCCGAACAAGTTGCCAATCAAATCGCCGCGGGCGAAGTCGTCGAGCGTCCCGGGAGCGTGGTCAAAGAGCTGGTGGAGAACTCGCTCGACGCAGGCGCCCGGCGCATCACCGTAGAGGTCCAAGCCGGCGGGCGCTCCTTGATTCGCGTGACAGACGACGGGTTTGGCATGAGCCGCGATGATGCGTTGCTCTGCCTTGAACGCCACGCGACGAGCAAGATTCAGCGGGCTGAAGATTTGCATAGCATCGCCACGATGGGGTTCCGAGGTGAGGCTCTCCCCAGCATCGCAAGCGTCAGCCGATTCACCCTGACCACCCGTGAGCGTGAGGACGCCTCTCCGGAAGGAACGCAAGTCATCATCAATGGCGGAAAGATTGTCGAAGTTCGAGCCGCCGGAAGCGCGCCCGGGAGCACCGTGGAAGCCCGCTCACTCTTTTTCAACCTGCCGGCGCGGCGGAAATTCCTGCGCTCGGAGGAAACCGAATCGTCCCACATCCAGCATTACCTGACACTCGCGGCCCTCGCCCACCCTGATGTCGCGTTCACGTTCGTCAAGGATGGGCGCACCGTTTGGCAGCTCTCCCCGATTAAGACAGTCGAAGGCTCCAGCGGCATCCCGGCGTTGCGCGAACGGATGCGGCAACTCTCCGGTAGCCTCCCCCAATTGCTCGCGATGGATCAATCCGGCGTGTTGAACGAGAAATTTCAGGACGAAACCAGCGACAACTCCACGGACGCTTCCTTTCCAGCTTCAGTCCGGCTGTGGGGTTTGATTGGCGCACCCGGCGTGGCCCGCTCCACGCGCGAGGAGCAACACCTTTTCGTCAATCGCCGCCCCGTCGAAAACCGCGGGATCAATCACGCCCTGCTCGAGGGCTACCACACCGCCCTGATGAAGGGACGTTTTCCCGTGTGCTGTCTTTTCCTGGAGATCGATCCCTCCGCCGTCGATGTGAATATTCATCCGGCCAAACGGGAAGTTAAATTCCGGGATGAACGGGCGGTGCGCACTTTTGTGAGCCGCGCCATCCGGGAAACGTTGCTGGCCTTTCATTCTCCGGCGGAACTACACGGCGGACACCCTTCAGCCACGGCCGCGCCGCCCCGCATTCAATGGCTCGGCCCACAAGCCCGGCCCGCCGCCGTATCTCAGAACGCGGCGCAGGAGCCAGCATTGCCTGGGTTTTCTCCACCCGCTTCACGTCCGCCCGTGCCCCAACCGGCCCCGTTGCCACTCTCGTTTGGACCCACGCCGGTGGCACTCCCCGGGGCGACAGCGAACGCTTCCACGCCTTCCATCGCCTCCATTGCACCGCCTCGGTTCACCGGCACTCCCTTACTTTCCGTGCCGCTGCGGATTGTGGGAGTGATTGGCAAGCTATACGTTGTGCTCGAGTCCGATCGCGGCCTGGTCCTCCTGGATCAACACGCCGCGCACGAACGCATCCTCTTCGAGCAAATGCTCACGCGGTTGGAGAAAAATGAAGTTACCTCGCAGCGTCTGCTCCTACCCGAGACGATTGAACTGGGTGCACGAGACGCCACGTTCGTCCGCAGCGTGATGCCTACGCTCGCCCGGCTGGGCGTTGGCTTGAATGAATTCGGCGAACGCACATTTCTCCTCGATGCCTTGCCCCCGATGGTGAAGGCCCCCGACGCGCGCGGCTTTGTCGTGACCTTAATCGACGAATTGAAAGCCGCGGGCGAAGGCGTGAACTCGCTGCGGCTCGGCGAGGAGGTCATCGCAAAAACGGTTTGCCGACACGCGGTGAAGGCCAACGATCCCCTGGCGGGGCCTGAGTTGGAGAGTCTCGTGAATGACCTTCGGCATTGCGCCATGCCCTACACCTGTCCGCATGGCCGTCCGACATTGATCGAAATGAATTTCCACGAACTGGAAAAGAAATTCGGTCGCGCCCCGTGATCAGTTGCTTCGGAAAAAACTCCCGACCACGCACCCGCCCCAGACCGCCGCCAGACAGACGGCCACCGACAGAAGGATGTTTGCCCCCGCCACCAGCGCATGTCCGTTCCGGGCAAGATCCAGGGTCTGAAGGCTGAACGCCGAAAAGGTTGTGTAGCCCCCACAAAATCCCACCACGAGGAAACGCTGAAAAGTGATGGCACCTGCGAGTCGCCCTCCGCTCTCGCTCATAGCAGCAACTACCCCGATGAGGAACGAGCCGCTGACATTGACGAGCAGAGTGCCCCACGGAAACGCATCGCCAAAACGCCGCGCGACGAGGGCGGCCAAGGCGAAGCGCGCCACGCTTCCCAACGCCCCGCCCAGGGCAATCCACACGTAGGTCATCATTCGCTCAGCACGAGGGGATGCAATTTAGCGTCAATCGAATCAAGCGGAGGAAGAGATGAGGGGGCGTTGCACCTTCGATGGCTACGCAATGATTTCCTCGACCACGCGCCCATGGACATCTGTGAGACGAAAGTCCCGGCCCGCGTAGCGGTAGGTGAGTTTCTCGTGATCGAGGCCCAGCAAGTGGAGAATGGTCGCGTGAAAATCGTGCACGTGAACCGGGTTTTCCGCCACGGCCATGCCCAGCTCGTCACTCGCTCCATACACGGTTCCTCCCTTGATGCCCCCGCCGGCAAGTAACATGGAGAATGCAGTGTGGTGATGATCACGCCCGGACTTCTTTTCCTTCGCGCCAGCTTTCTTCTCCTTCACGACTTCCGCGTACGGGGTCCGCCCGAATTCACCGCCCCAGATCACCAGCGTGTCTTCCAGGAGGCCGCGCTGTTTCAAGTCGCTGATCAATGCCGCACTGGCCTTATCGCTATCGAGGCAGAGTTTCTTATGACCATTGTCGTGATCTGTATGCGTGTCCCACGGCTGGTTGCTTCCCTCGTTGGTGTAATAAATCGTGACGCACCGGACTCCGTCCTCGACCAACCGCCGGGCCAGCAGGCAGGAATTGGCAAAGGGGGTTTTCCCGTACATCTCGCGTATGTGCTGCGGCTCGCGGCTGATGTCAAAAGTCTCCATCGCTTTCTTCTGCATCTGGAACGCCGTCTCCATCGCTTTGATCTGGCCGTTCAATTCCGGGTCCTGATCGCGCTGCGCGGCATGATGGCGATTCAGCTTCTGCAGGAGCTCCAGTTGCTCCCGCTGCTGCTCAAAGGTGAGGGTTGGATTCTTGATGTTGGCGAGCAGTTTATCCACCCGCATGTCCGACGTGACAACGCTGGCAGCCTGGAATTCCGCCGGCAGGAAGCTGTTGCTCCACAGGGCCGGGCCCACGACAATCTTGGAGCTCGGCCGTAACACAACGTAGCCGGGGAGATTTTCATTCTCCGTACCCAAGCCGTAAAGCAGCCATGACCCCAAGGAAGGCCGAATCGGTTGCACGTTGCCAGTGCACATCTGCAACAGGGCCGGTTCGTGGTTCGGCACATCGGTCTTCATGGAGCGAATCACGCAGCAATCATCGATCACCCGGGCGAGATTGGGCAGCGACTCGCTTACTTCAATGCCGCTTTGGCCATGTTTGGCGAACGTGAGAGGCGACGGCATGTACCCGCCATTGGCCTTCTTATAAAGCTCCCCGTCCGGCGGCTTGCCTTCGAATTTCTGCAAAGCCGGTTTGGGATCAAACGTGTCCACGTGAGACGGGCCGCCGTTCATGAACAGGAAAATGACTCGCTTTGCCTTCGGTTTGAAATGCGCAGCCCGCACATCATCACCAAGGAGCAGCTGCGGTCCCATTACCCCGGCCAAACCGACAAGGCCAAAACCCCCGCACATGCGGCGCAACATTTCGCGTCGGGAAAGAATGCCCGGACGGGCGGGCGATTGGGCGTCAGTCCACATAAAGCATTTCGTTTGAGGCGAGGAGCATCTGGGCGTACTGCTCCCAGCGCGTCATTCCGGCAACGGGCGGCTGACGCAGAAATTCGAGGGCCACCTTCAGTTCAGTCCGGTCCGGTTCACGCGCAAACAGTCGCTCGTAAGCGCGCTCGATGCGGGAGCGCTGACTTTCTCTGGGATCCATGGTCATGGCCGCCGCCAACGCCCCGGCTCGGTCGATCACAAACCGGCTGTTGAGGGCAAAGAGCTTCTGCATTGCGGTGGTCGTGGTGGCGCGCTTCTCGGCATGCACGTTAGCGTCGGGATAATCAAACTGCATCAACGTGCCGTTAAGCTGAAGCCGGCTTACCCGGGCATGGACTGTGCGGCGCAAGTTGTTCGTGGCGTCCAGTTCCAGCGATGGTCCGCTGGATGGGTCCAGTTCTCCCGTAACGAACAGCATGGAATCGCGCCATTGCTCGATCGACAGGCGACGTCGATTCATGCGCCACAACGATTCGTTCGAACTGTCGATGGCGGCCTGCTTCGCCTCGCTTCGCGAGTCCTGCCGGTAAGTCGACGAGAGCACCATTTCACGTGCTAATGACTTCACCGACCACCCCTGCGTGACAAGCCGCGTCGCAAGAAAATCGAGGAGAGCTAGATTACTGGGCTGCGTACCCGAGTGTCCGAAATTACTCGGTGAATCCACGATTGGTTTGCCGAAGAACATTCCCCATACTCTGTTTACCATCACCCTCGAGGTCAGGGGATTGTCAGCGGAGGCAATTGCCGCCGCTAATTCCAGGCGGCCACTCCCATTGGTGAAAGCCATCGAGCGTTCGTCGGACAACACACGCACGAAACGGCGCGGTGCAATCTTGCCCTTGCGTTCGACATTGCCGCGAATGAACACGTTGAGGTCCTGGGGCTTGTCGTCCTCGACAATGTGCAGCGTAGCCGGGTCAATTTTATCCTTCGGCGGCGCTTCACTGTTGTCCTCCTTCTCCGTCTTTCGACCCGGGACTTTATTAACCATGCGGGTGCTCGCGAACACACCAGCCATGGCGTAATAATCTTCCCGGGAAATCGGGTCGAACTTGTGATCATGACACCGCGCGCAAGCCACGGTGAGTCCGAGAAAGGTACGAGTCACCGTGTCCACGCGGTCCTCCCACTCATCCGCCATCACCTCCAGGCGGCCTCGATTGTAATATTTTGGACCGAGTCCGAGAAAGCCCAGCGCCGCCAGCTCATTCGTCCGGCCAAGTTTGTCCGCCGCTAATTGCAGCTGAACAAATTGGTCGTAAGGCAAATCACGATTGAAGGCAGCGATGACCCAGTCCCGGTATTTGTAGGCGTTGGGATAGAAGAACTTCGTGTCGTTTCCGACTTGATGCGCCTGATCTTCAGCGTAACGAGCCAGAGGCAGCCACAAACTGGCCATGCGTTCGCCGAAACGGGGTGACGCCAGCAACCGCTCGACGAGACGCTCGTAAGCGTCGCGACGTTTATCCTTCACGAAAGACTCAACCTCCGAGGGGGTTGGCGGCAGACCGGTTAAATCAAACGTGACACGGCGAATCAACGTGGACTTGTCCGCTTCGTCCGACGGTGAAAGTCGGTTCGCTTCCAAGCGGGAGAGAACGTAGTAATCGAGAGGCTGGCGCGGCCATCGCTTGGCGTGGACCGCAGGAAGAGGCGTAACAACGGGTTTCTTGAAAGACCAGAAGTCGCGCTCCTTCGCAAACTCAGCATCGTCGTCCGCCGCCAATGGCAGCGAAGAAGCGATTGTGAACAGGGTGATTACTACCTGCGCGGCGAGGCGGATGCCTCGTTGACGAACACGTTTGGGTTGAGTGCCAATAATCACGGTTGCGGGTTCTTGTAGGCTGACGCAACCGAGGGAGCGCTATTCACGCGAGTTCGTGGCCTGGCCATCCCACGCGAGCAGGCCTATTGATCCTTGTCGCCCGATTTGTCATCCGCTTTGTCCTCGGCCTTCGAGGACTCATCTTACTTCTCGGCGCTTTCGTCCTTCTTGCTTTCACCCCGCTGCCCGCGGCCGCTTCTCTTATCGCTGCCCCCCAACGAATGGATGCGTTCCCGCACCCATTCGTCAGTCATTCCCTTGTCACGCGCCTGTTCGTAATCCTTTTTAGCCTCCTCTTTCCTGCCGAGAAGTTCATAAGCCTGTCCGCGATCGGCGAGGAGCAGCGCATCGCTGGCGCCCCGGGTGAGGCGTTGATTTAATTCTTCGAGGGCTTCCTTCGCGTCCGCTTTGGCCTCGTCATCCTTGTTCATGGCAAACAGGACTTTGGCACGGCGAATCAGCCAACTGCTTCGCAAGCGGGATTCCTTCAACTCAGCCTGAATGCGCTCCAAGGCTACTTCTGGCTTGCCTCCATCGATCAATGCATCGATCCACTCGGCTTCCAGCAATCCACTGCCCGTCGCCTTGACACCTTCCGCCAATCCTTTGATCCGCTCCTTTTTCAAACCTAACTGCTGCTGCAGGAGACTGCGGGCCAGATAACACTCAGCGTTGTCCGAATGTTCGCGAATCGCTTTCTCGATCTCGTCGAGCGCCTTCTGGTGTTCCCTGCGGGCGCGCAAGACGTCTGATCGCACAATGTACAGGGACGCCTTCTCCGGCCCTTCACTGGCATATTTCAAACCCCGTCCGGCGGTGTCGAGGGCCTCGTTAGTTTTGCCCACTGAGAAGTAGGCGCGGGCCAACTCGCGCAGAATGGCGGGCGAATTCGCTTCGAAATCGAGCGCGCGCTCCAAATCCTTCACCGCCTCCGCACCTTTGCGCAGCACGTTGTATTCAATGGCGCGCTGCAGTAACAAATCAGCGGACGGCCCTTCCGTTTTGATGCGCTGGGTAAGTTCGTCCACTTCATGTTCCGGACCTTCATGCGCCTGCGCAACCAAGATGGAACTCGTGGCTGCCCATGCGCACAGGGCACATCTGGCAACGGCTAATCGGAAGAGCTTCATAATTATCAGTCCTCCAGGATCAGGTACGGATCCACAAATAAATCCAGGCTTTCCCGGGCGGCGTGAGCTTCAATGGTCAGGATATTCACGCCATCCCTCAGAGTCTTGCTCAAGTCCTTCAGCGCAACATAGGTGGAACCTGCCTCTTCGCGAGGCACAATCTTTTGGACGTTGCGTCCGCTACTGCGTCCGATGCCCTTGCGCGCCACTTC
Source organism: uncultured Verrucomicrobiae bacterium (assembly GCA_963760275.1). GTDB lineage: Bacteria > Verrucomicrobiota > Verrucomicrobiia > Limisphaerales > SIBH01 > JANNGC01. Next base: position 816,680 of record CAVXCM010000013.1, on the reverse strand, counting down.
TCGGCCGTTGATGTAAGCAATGAAGCCATCGCTGTAATTTACCACCAACCCCAACTCCGTAATCTTGTCCACTTGCTCCACGGTGAACTCACGGCGCAGGTAGATCGAGGCCGCTTTGCCGCGAATTTTCGTCAACTCCGTCTTGAACGGCTCGTCGCCGAACCCAAAGCCCGCCTTGCCCCTCTTCCAATCCGACGCATCGAAATCGCGACGCGTCCAATCCAAGCTTCTAGGGTCTTCGCCAGCGCTGTATTGCCACTCCGCATTCTTTGGGATGAGGACCTTGAAATCCACCGGCATCGCCGACTGCACCTGATGGTCCGCAGATTTCACCTCGTTGGTGGGTTTCTTGTACTCTTCCGGCTGCCACGGCAGGGCAAGGCGGACAGGCTCTACCTTTCCGCGCTTCACGATGCTGAACAGGTCGCGAACTTTCCCGGAACGATTGATCATTCGTCCCGTCATGGTGTCGCCGTCCACATCGATGATGACGGAGCCGTATTCCGCCAAAGTGCGCTTCATGATGGGAACCGTGCCTTTGCGACTGATCGAAGCCCCGGCATTCCCGGCCACAATGGCGACCGTTCCCTCATGCGGATGTATGCCCCGGCTTTTTCGATACGCGCCGTCTCCCTCCGGGTCGCCATCGCCATCATCCAATACGTTGTTTTCTGCCACAGAGTTCGTGGAGCCGTAAACTCCATCGATCAACATCGACCGTTCGTAGATGTGTGAATGCCCAGCCAGCACCAAATCCACCCCACCGGATTCCACGATCGGCATCAGGTACTGCCGCATCTCCTGTAAGTCCTTTTCCTTGTCTGAATCATGCGAGCCTTTTGTGTAAGGCGGGTGATGCCAGAAGGCGACGAGCCAATCCGCCTTGGCCTTTTCCAAATCGGCCTTAAGCCATTTCGCCATGGCTTTGTCCGGCTTGCGCTCCTGATCGTGGGAATCCAGGCAAATGAAATGGATATTCGCGTAATTGAAGGAGTAATACGCCTCCGTACCAGAAGCCAGACCGCCGGCTTCTGCGTAGCGCGGCACCACATACGCGTCATAATACGGCCCAATCCCCTGCCCTTGATTACCTTTGGAGGTATAGCCCTCGTGATTCCCCATGGTCGGCCAGCAAACGGAACTGCGTAGTGCCGATTCATACGACTCAAAGAACCGCGCTTGAAACTCCGTGTCACGGCCTGTGCCGTAAGCCATGTCGCCGAGGTGCAGCCAGAAATCCAATGGCCGCTTCTCAGCCTTCGTCACATCGAGCATTGCTTGGAACACATCCATCTGCTCCTTGCGGCCCGTCCCGCCGTCTCCCAGCGACCAGAATCGAACTGGCCGGCGCGTGCCCGCGGCGGGCATGGTCTTGAAGGAATAGCTTTCGTCTACAGGCGTCAGGCGCTTCTTCCCATCGTACACTGCGTAGTAGTATTTCGTGTCTGGCTCGAGACCTGTCAGCCGCGCCTCGTACTGGAAGGTTCCGATGGGCGCGCTGTGCAGCTTGCGCAACTTAAGATTCTCGTCCGTGCGTAAACTGCGCCATTTGGAGGGAATGGATTCACTGTTGGTCCCGAGAGAGGCACGCACGACAATCCCAGTGCCTGTCGCATCACTAATCTCTGACACCTCACCCCCGAGCCGGTTCAAGCTCTTGCCGAACCGAACCACGGGATTAATCGGCCCTTCGTTGCGCCAAACCACGTAAATGGAATTGGTCGTTGAGAATTGCAGATAGGGCGCACGGGCAAAGGCTGGGCGAGCATCGCTATTGGCGCAAACACCACTCAAGCCAGACGCCCAAAGGCCCAAGGTTAAGGCGAATAAACGGATCATCGAACAACAGACGCGCATCCGCCCACGATCATCGAAAAAATGTTGCGGCGTCAATCGCACGTACAGCTGATGAGACGGTTATCGAATCTTCAACCCAAACCATCCCAGGACGCGTTGAGGCGGTTTCAGCCTGTCACGGCGCAGAAACGCTTCCACACCAAAACGAAGGCCGGGGCGAAATCATCTGGACGTTCCAACACCCACTGCGTCACCTGCTCCGGTGTGAACCACTGCCCCCGCTCGATCTCTTCGGGGTGCAAAGTGAACGGTCCTTCGCTTTCACCACGGTAAAGCCAGACGAATTCCTGCCCTGTGGTAACGCAGGCATCCACCTTGAAAAGCCGCTTCGGACATTGCTCCACACACAGTCCAATCTCCTCGCGCAATTCCCGCACTGCGCAGGCGTCGTAATCCTCCCCGCAATCCAAATGTCCTGACGCGGACGAATCCCACAAACCCGGCGAGCTGTCCTTGGTCATGGATCGCTTCTGGAGAAATACCTCTCCGCGCGTATTGAAAATAAACACATGCACGGCCCGATGCATCAGCCCGGTGCGATGGACCACCCGCCGGGTTTCACGCCCCACGACTTCATCGCGCTCGTTGACGACGTCAAAAATCTCTTCGCTCATGATTCTTCATCCACCTCTCCTCGGCCGGGGAATCGCTCCTTCATCTTGGCTCGCAACAATTCAACCAAGCCGGCGTCCATGAACTCGTATTGGTCCGGAATGAACAAACACACGCAAACCTTGCCGCGCGACAATTCCGGAAACGTCTGGTTCAATCATTCCTTGTGTCGCTTCTCCATCACCACAATCAAGTCCGCCCAGCCCACATGGCCGGCCGTCACCTTGAAGCGCGCCCCGTCTTCCGTGCCTGCGGACCGAACTTGCCACTCCCTCACTTACTGGAAAATCGATTCCGCCGTGCGACTGCGCCGGCGATTCCGGCTGCACACGAACAGAATCTTGAGCTCGCGCTGTCTTCACTCGCGCAACAACTGGGTCAATTCCACGAACTGTTCCAAGCTTAACGTTTCCGCCCGGGCCTGTGGCGAGATCCGCAGTCGCTCCAATGCTGAGAGCAATTTTTCCTGGGGCCAATCCGCCTTCAGAAGTTTCACCATCATTTTTCGTCGCTGCGAAAGGGCGCGCCGGACAACCCTCTCGAAGGCGGCGTGGTGTTCCTCGGCGAGCAGCGGCTGATCGCGCCGAACGAGAACCACACAGGCCGAGTCCACATCCGGCTCCGGGAAAAAACAACCGCGCGGGATCTTGAACGACTCTTTGGCCCGGTAGCGGAGTTGCACTAGCAGAGTCAGGAGGCCGTATTCCTCGTCAGCCACTTTTGCCATCAGGCGCCTTGCCACTTCCAGCTGAAGTGTGGCGACCATCCGTTCCGGGCGCCGGGGATTCTGCGCCAGCTCCACTAAAATCGGCGAGGCCACGGAATAAGGCAGGTTGGCCACCAGTTTCCACTCACGCCAGTCGCGCGTCTGATCTTCGACCACGTCCATCGCGTCGCCGTGCAGCAACTCCAATGTCGGAACGGCAGCAAAACGCTCGCGTAGAACTTGGACGAGGCGCAAATCCTTTTCGATGGCCAGCACGTGGCCGGATTGAGCCAGGAGTAATTCTGTGAGCGGCCCCAACCCCGGCCCGATTTCGAGAACCTTGTCGCCCTGGGTCAGCTCCCCCGCGGCGACGATTCGGCGCAATTGGTTCTGGTCGTGCAGGAAATTTTGGCCAAGCGATTTCGTGAGCTGAATATCGCGCGCGGTCAGTAACTCCCGCATCTCATTGAGTTTCATTACGATAAAACCTTTTTCAGTTCCACGACCGCACGACGCAGTTGCGCCTCCGAAATGGTCAGCGGGGGCGTAAAGCTGATGATGTTGGCGTGCTCACCTTCCGGCAGGAAAATGAAGCCACGGTGAAGAAGTGTTTTGATCGCATTCAGCGCCAGTTCAGTGGCCGGTGAACCATCAGGTTTCAAGAGTTCCAATCCCGCCATCAACCCGACCCCGCGGGCCGCACCTCTCACCCCGGATGACAAGGCTTGCACTTTTCTCAATTCGCTCAGGAGGAGTCCGCCCAATCGTTCGCTTCGAGCGACTAACTGGCGGGTCGTAATTTCCTGGATGTTCGCCAACGCCATGGCGCAGCCAACCGGGTGCCCGAGGAAGGTGCTGGTGTGAATCGCTTCCCCGGTGCTCGCAGGCCATGCCTCATCCATCAGCGAAGCGCGCCCCACGCAAACCGAAAGCGGAAAGCCACCCGTCAGCGCCTTGCCCAGACAGATCAAATCGGGGGTCACACCCGGGTGTTCGCACGCAAACCATGCGCCGGTACGGCCGAATCCGGTGTAAATCTCGTCCAAGATCAGCAGCGTCCGCGTCTCATCACAGACACGTCGGAGCATGGGCAGAAAACCGGGCGACGGAATGTGAATTCCGCCTCGCGCCTGGATCGGCTCCACGAGAATAGCGCCGATGGGATGGCGCCGGAGCGCGGTGAAGATCTTCTCCTCCAACAAGGCGAGGTCAGGCTGCGCCATCGCACGGCGTCCTGCGCGTGGGATGGAAATTGGTTTCGCACCAACACGAGGGAACGGCAGGAAGTGACCGAACTCCCCGAGCTGCGAACGAAACGGCGCCCGAAAATGATCGCGGTGCGTGGCATTCAACGCGCCATAGCCAAGGCCGTGATACCCACCCTCAAAGGCGAGGACGCCGCGCTTGCCAGTGGCGAGCAACGCAGTCTTGAGTGCTGCCTCGACCGCTTCGAAGCCCGAATTACAGAAAAGGGTCTTGCCGGTAAGACGAGGCGACGCCTCGCGTTCGCATGCCGTTTGCGACCAGCGTTCAAACGTGAGTCGGCTCAACTCTCGCGCCAGTTTCGCTTTCAACGCGTGGGGGTGAACATCTCCCATCGCGTGCAACAGTCTGGCCATTTGCTGTTGCCCGGCGCGCACCACGCGAGGATTCGCATGGCCCGCAGCGGCCACACCAAATGCAGCGGTAAGATCGAGATACTTGTTTCCCTCGGCATCCCAAACGTGAACGCCGCGCGCCCGCTCCCAAACGATGGGCCACGTTCCATCCGCCTCCACGAAAGTCACGTTGCGCGATTCGTAGGCGCGAAGCAGGTCGAGTGTTCTGCGAGTGGTTTTCAAGATTCAGGGCTGCGGTGGCCCCAATTCGTTTTGAGGGAGTTGGATAGCGACGTCTTCATCTCAAACGCCTCTCTGTTCCACCGGCCAGACAAACTTGTGCATCTGTAACTGGAAGCGGACGGGCAATGCGTCTGCGATGATTTTTTCGGCAAGTTCGCGTCGAGTAATAGGCGTTTGTCCGGCCGGGACTTTTTTTAACGCAGGGTGCTGCTGCTCCGCCGCCAGCGGTTGAACCCAGGAGAACAGAATGGGACAACGTTCCGCCAGACGATGGTTCGCAATCTGTTCCTTCGCCCAGTCGTAATCCTCCTGTGTGCCGAAAACGAACTTCACTTCATCCGTGGCTTTCAGATGCGCGAGATTCTCGATGCGGTTGCGGGCGACCTCGCCGCTGCTCGGGCACTTCAGGTCCATGATGCGCCGGACACGGGGATCAATTTTTGAGATGTCATGAGCCCCGCTGGTCTCGATGAGCACAGTAAACCCTTCATCACAAAGGGACTCCATGAGCGGCAAGGCATTGGGCTGAAGCAACGGTTCGCCGCCCGTGAGTTCCACCAGCGGCAATTTATGTCCGCTCACGACTGTATTATACGGCGAGGAAAGGCGCTGAACCTCGGCCAGAATCTCCGCCACCGGTTGCCGGGCGCCTTCGGTGAAGGCGTAAGCCGTGTCGCAGTAAGAGCAGCGAAGATTGCAGGCCGTGAGACGCACAAAGACGCATGGCAGGCCGGCAAAGGTGCTCTCCCCCTGCAGGCTTAGATAAACTTCGTTGACGACGAGTGAGTCGGACACAGTGGCAACTTACTGGGAACAGGTTCCATTTGGAACTCAGGAACTGAAATTGGCGCGCGCTGCCGTTCGGCTGACCGGCGTCCGGGCAGATTTCAAGTTCCAGATTTCCAAATTGATTTCACGCCGTAACCTTTGCCCGTGCACGTTTACGATCACCCGACGTTTCACATGGCCTGCCAGCAATTCGATCTGGTGGCCGATTATCTCCAAATCCCCGCGGTGGAGCGCGACCGTCTCAAATATCCCAAGCGTTCAATGATCGTCGCGCTGCCGATTCATCGAGACGACGGCGAGCACTGATGTGTTCACCGGCTTTCGCGTGCAACACCATCTAACGCTCGGGCCAACCAAAGGAGGACTTCGTTTTCATCCCGATGTCAGGCTGGGCGAAGTCGCCGCACTCGCCATGTGGATGAGTTGGAAATGCGCGCTGACGGGTTTGCCTTACGGCGGGGCCAAGGGCGGCATTACGTGTGATCCGGGGAAACTCTCAGTGCAGGAACTGGAACGCCTGACCCGCCGCTACACGCAGGAAATGATTCCATTCATCGGCCCCCAAATTGACGTGATGGCGCCCGACGTTGGCACCAACGAGCAAACGATGGCGTGGATGATGGACACTTACTCCATGCACGTGGGAAGCACCGTGGCGAGCATCGTCACGGGAAAGCCGGTAGGCCTGGGCGGATCCGTCGGGCGACGCGAAGCGACCGGGCGTGGCGTCGGCTACCTGATTAATCGCGCGCTGGATGTACTGTCACTCAAGGCCGAGCAATGCACCGCTGTTATCCAGGGTTTCGGCAATGTCGGATCCGTCACGGCTTACTCGCTGGCTAAATACGGCGTGAAAGTGATTGGCGTCAGTGACGCGACCGGCGGCCTTTACAATCGGGACGGCCTCGACATCTGGGCATTGGAAAAACACATGGCCCAAACAAAACGCCTCGCTGGCTTTGATGGCGCCGAGGCCATCACGAATGAACAATTGCTGGAGCTTCCTTGCGACATTCTGGTTCCCGCGGCCCTGGAACGACAAATCACCGAAGCCAACGCCGGGAAGATTCAATGCCGCATCCTTGCGGAAGCTGCCAACGGCCCCACAACACCTGAGGCCGACTCAATCATCGCGCAGCGTCCGGAGATTTTCGTGATACCCGACATCCTGTGCAATGCGGGCGGCGTGGTCGTGAGTTACTTCGAATGGGTGCAGGACCTGCAGAGTTTCTTTTGGACCGAAAGCGAAGTGGCGGACAAATTATTCCGCATCCTGGAAACCGCCTTTACCCATACGCTGTCCGTTCATCGCAAACAGAAAATTTCGATGAGACTCGCGGCATTGAGCCTCGGCGTAAAGCGGGTGCAGGAGGCGAAAAAGATGCGCGGGTTGTTTCCGTAAGCTGTAAGGAACATCCTGGGAACGTGCGGCCGTGCGGTTGAGCATGAACCCCGTTAACGAATCAGCGCTTCCTGACATTCAACGCACGAAAAGCCGGCGCCTCCTGCAAGGCGCGCAGAGTGGTAATCAATCGCCTCGCTGCCGGCGTCGCTGCGGCGGGGCCATACGCGAACCCCACACACAATGGCTCAGGCGCGGGGCGGAGCGGGCGCAACTTCAGGCGCGGCCCAGCCTGGCAACGAGCGACGCTCGGCAAAATCGCCACACCACGTTGCGCCTCGACTGCGGCGATGAGGCTCGAGCCGCTGTCGCATTCCTCGGCGACGACAGGGATTCGCCCGACGGGAGCAAAAATCTGTTTTAACAATGCGTGATAATCCACGTATTCGGACCGGGAATAAACGACCAACTTCTCCGTGAGCAAACGTTGCAGGCTCACGCTCGGCTGGCGGGCCAGCGCGTGCCGCGGAGCCATCGCAACACACATCGGGTAGGTGAGCAGCGGCTCGAAACTCAAGTCGCGCGCTGAATCCTCGGCAGGGCGAACGATCAACGCGATGTTCAAGGTCCCCTCGCGCAAGCCGCGCAACATCTCTTCGCTGGAATTATCGTGCAGCACCACGCGCACGCCCGGTGCCGCGTTGTGGAAAGCATGCAATGCCCGCGGCAATATCTCCGCAGTGGGAGACGGCGCGTAGCCAAGGTGAACCTCCCCGCTTTCACCGCGCGCCACAGCCCGGACGGATTTTACGGCTTCATCCGCCCGGGCGAGAACCTCGCGTGCCTCGCTGGCAAAAACTTTTCCCGCTTCAGTCAGGCTCACGCCTCGAGTGGTGCGCTTGAGCAGAGGCACGTGCAATTCCTCTTCAAGATCGTGGATCTGCCGGCTGAGGGCAGGCTGCGCAACGCGAAGTTTTTGCGCCGCCTTGCTGACGTTGTTCAGCTCAGCCACGACGACGAAGTAACGCAGGTGTCGAAGTTCCACGCCCTCGATATACCTGTTAAGCATGGCTGGACCAGTATCAAAGTATTGGGCCGACACCTGATCGAGGCTTAAGAGAGAGGCATGTTAACAATTCGAAAGGCCGAAGACCGGGGGCACGCCAATCACGGCTGGCTCGATGCGCATCACAGTTTTTCCTTCGCAGGGTACCATGATCCGCGCTGGATGGGGTTCCGTAGTCTGCGCGTGTTGAACGATGACGTCATCGCCGGTGGCGGCGGGTTCGGAACGCACCCGCATCGCGACATGGAGATCATCACCTACATCCTCAGCGGCGCGCTCGAGCACAAAGATTCGATGGGCAATGGACGCGTCATCCGGCCTGGCGAAATTCAATATATGGCTGCCGGCACGGGCGTGGAGCACAGCGAGTTCAATCACTCGGAAACGGAACCGGCCCACTTACTCCAAATCTGGATCGTCCCTGATCGAAAGGGAGCGAAGCCTGCCTATGCGGAACGCTCCTTTGCGACAGCGCCCGCGGGCCAATGGCATCTCGTAGCCTCCAAGGCGGGGCGAGAGGGCTCCATCGCGATCAATCAAAACGCAGACGTGTATCTCGCCAAGTTGAACCGGGGCGACGCCGTGAAACACACGTTGCAATCGCAGCGCCATGGCTGGGTGCAAGTTGCCGAGGGTGAAGTAATCTTAAACGGCACTGCGCTGAAGGCAGGCGACGCCGCGGCACTCTCGGACGAGCAGGCAATCGAGATTACGGGCAGCCAGCCATCACAGGTGTTGCTGTTTGATCTCAATTGATCTGAACAAAACGGAACCGAATTAAAAAAACGACTTAGGGACGACAACTATGAATTCACTTTTTACTCCAGTTACAATTGGCGATCTTAAACTGCCGAACCGCCTCGTCATGGCGCCGTTGACCCGTGGCCGCGCGGGGGACCGATGCATTCCCAATGACCTGATGGTGGAGTACTACCGCCAAAGAGCCAGCGCCGGCCTGATCATCTCCGAAGCAACGCATATCTCACCGCAGGGCCGTGGCTGGGTCGGCGCGCCCGGCATTCACACGGCAGAGCAAAGCGATGGCTGGCGGCGCGTGACCGACGCCGTACACGCGGAGGGCGGGCGAATCTTCCTTCAGCTTTGGCACATGGGCCGCGCTTCACATCCGGATTTTCACGGCGGCGAACTGCCTGTGGCGCCCTCAGCGCTTGCCATTCGTAACGACCACATTCACACGCCCGCCGGCAGGAAACCTTACCCAGTGCCGCGCGCGCTCGCCGCCGAGGAAATTCCCGGCATCGTGGAGGATTATGCGAAGGCAACGCGCCTGGCGAAGGAATCGGGCTTTGACGGGGTCGAGATTCATGGGGCGAACGGCTATCTGATCGATCAATTCCTGCGCAACGGTTCCAACCAGCGCACGGATCACTACGGCGGCTCGATCGAGAATCGCACGCGATTCCTGCTCGAAGTCACCGAAGCGGTAGTGGGCGCCTGGAAGCCTGAGCGAGTCGGCGTGCGCATCTCACCCACAAGTGGGTTCAACGATCAGAGTGACAGTGATCCCGAGGCGCTCTTTACTCACGTTGCACGCGAACTGAATCGTTTCAGCCTGGCTTATCTTCACGCCCTTGAAGCTTTGCCCGGTCACATGCTGGCGATGCCGGGACCACGCGTCAGTCCCATGATTCGCAAAGCGTTCCGTGGGCCTTACATGATCAATGGCGGATACGACGGAGAACTCGGCGCCAGGGCCATCGACTCCGGCGAGGCCGATCTGGTCGCCTTCGGTGTCCCGTTCCTCGCCAACCCTGATTTGGTGGAGCGTTATCGCCGGAATGCGCCCCTCAATTCCCCGAACGTCGCAACCTTCTACAGCGCTGGACCCGAAGGCTACATTGACTATCCGTCGCTGGCGGAGGTCCAAAATGCCTGAGCCAATCGACAACGGTGTGCGCATTGGCCATGTGCATCTGAAAGTGGCGAATCTCGATCGCGCGCTTGGCTTTATTGTGACGTGTTGGGCTTCGAGTTAATGCAACGCTACGGCACGCAAGCGGCGTTTGTGTCCGCCGGTGGCTACCATCATCACATCGGGCTGAACACTTGGGAGAGTCTCGATGGGTCGCCACCACCGCCGCGCGCCACGGGTCTTTATCATCTGGCGATCCTCTACCCGGACCGGGCCACGCTCGCTGATGCCCTGGGACGCGTGCTCAACGCAGGCATTGAACTGGATGGGGCATCTGACCATGGCGTGAGCGAAGCCATCTACGTGCGAGACCCAGATGGGAATGGTGTGGAACTCTATCGAGACCGCCCCGCTGGCGAGTGGCCTCGAACTTCCAACGGTCAATTGGCGATGTTCACGCGCCCGCTCGATCTCGATCAGTTGTTGAGCGAAGGTGTTTCCCGGGACTCAAACGGCAAACGGTCAGTGTTTCAGGTTTGAAGATGACGGGTCTGCCAAACATTCCATTCTCCGTTCTCGACCTCTCGCCAATTGTGGCGGGAGGTACCGTGACGGGAGCACTGCATCATTCTCTTGATCTTGCCCGGCACGCCGAACGTTGGGGGTTCCATCGTTATTGGGTCGCCGAGCACCACAACATGCCGGGCATCGCCAATCCGGCGACATCCGTCGTCATTGGCTACATCGCTGGCGGCACTTCGCGCATTCGAGTCGGGTCCGGCGGTATCATGTTGCCGAATCACGCTCCACTGATGATCGCCGAACAGTTCGGCACACTTGAATCACTTTATCCCGGGCGAATCGATCTCGGCCTGGGACGGGCTCCGGGAACCGACCCGGTCACCGTCCGTGCATTGCGCCGCGGCCTGGGGCAAACCGGCGACGACTTCCCGGAACTGCTCGAGGAACTGCGCGGCTTCCTGCGGTCGCCCACGGCCGGGCAACGGGTCCAGGCTGTGCCAGGGACTGGATTGGATATTCCCATTTGGTTGCTCGGCTCAGGAGGATTCAGTGCGCAACTGGCTGGTGAACTCGGCTTGCCGTTCGCCTCCGCAGGACATTTCTCACCAGCCAACATGCTTCCTGGCTTGGAGATTTACAGGCGCCATTTTCGCGCCTCGCCATCATTGGCCAGGCCCCGCGCCATGGTTTGCGTGAATGTAATCGCGGCCGAGACGGACGCCTCAGCTCAACGTCTGGCCACCTCGCATTACCAGGCGCACTTGCACTTGATACGCGGTGCACCACGACCATTGCCGCCGCCGGTCGAAAGAATGGACGACTTATGGACAGCACAGGAAAGAGCCTCTGTTAAAGCGTTCCTCGGTGGATCCATCGTCGGAGGCCCGGCGACGGTCCGGCAGAAACTGGAGGCGTTTGCGCAATCCACCGGCGCCGACGAACTCATGGTTCACGCTTTTATTTATGATCATGCCGCGCGGCTGCGCTCCTACGAGATTGTGGCGGAGATTGTGCGCGCAGACGGAGCGAACCATCAGGCCGGCGATCACGCATTCAACCCAGGCGCCCAGTCCGGACGAGCGCCAGCTTCTCGAGAACTTCCAACCGCTACATCCAATTAGAAATTACAATCTATGAAACGAACTGCATCCGCCGTTTGGAACGGCGATCTTAAGCAAGGCAAGGGCACTCTCTCCACCCAGGGTGGTGTCCTGAACAAAACTCCGTATTCCTTCACGACTCGCTTTGAACAAGGAGCGGGGACAAATCCGGAGGAACTCATCGCCGCCGCCCATGCGGGCTGCTTCACCATGCAACTGTCGGCGTTCCTGGCCCAGGCTGGGTTCACCGCCGAGGAACTCAACACCAACGCCACACTCACGTTTGAACAGGTGGAAGGGACGTGGACAATCACGACCATCCAGCTCGAGCTGACGGGCCGCGTTCCGGGAATTGATGCGGCCAAATTCCAGGAAATCGCCAATGATGCCAAAGCAAAGTGCCCCGTCTCACGCGTGTTGAAGGCCAACATCCAATTGACTACCAAACTCAGTTAATCGCGAGGCGATGAGTTCCTGAACCTTCCATCCGGGAGGGTTCAAACCAGGGCATGCTTCGCCGCCCGGCCGATCGCGTCTCGTCTTCGAATCCCTCAGAGAGTCCGGGCGCGCCAGAAGAGAGCGGCATTGGTGGCGTTGATGGGGCCCACTGGCAGGCAGGAATTGGTCATGTAGTGCGTGGAAAAAATCTGCCATGGAGCGCCGCTGAAGCCCGGGTTGGATTCGACCGTATTGGTAGTGCCGGGCCGCGCGTAGAGTAACAGCTGGAGAAGTCCATTCGTCCGGTGCGAGGCATCCAGGATGGGTCGCGAACCAATCACGAAAACGCGACCGTCGTGGCTGATGGTATTGCTGGTCGACAAACCATCCGCGCGCAGTCCGGTTAATTGCGTGATGCGCAAGGGAACGACGACCGACTCCACTCCGGGACCGGCGCGGAAGCCAAATCTCGCTAAATTGCGGGCGCCGGTTTGGGCAAAGGCAGGGTTAAAATCAAAACTCAATTCCGCGCGATCCGGGCTGATGGGCAGAAGCAACATCGACGAAACTTCCGGGGCGGCATCGCGCAGGGCGAAATCGGTCAGAGCATTTCCCGTCGTTTCCAAAAGGAAGCCCAGGCGCGTCAGTTCAACTCCCGACGAAAGCCAGACCGCCACATCATTACTCCCTCCCACCAGCACGTTTGTTGTGCCGATGCTGATGCGGAAATCGCCCTGGGTATCGCGGACGGTCACGAAGAATTTCTGTGTCGCGCTGAGGCTGGGCTGACCGCTGTCGTGGACGACGACGGTGATGGAGTTGGTGGTGCCGCCCTGGGTTTCAGACGGGCGCCACATGAACACGCCGCTCGCGGGGTGCACGCTCGCCCCCGCTGGAGCGCCGGGGGCCAGGCTGAAAGTCAGAACGTTCGCAGGCATATCCACATCGCTGGCCGTATTCGTAATGAGCAGCAAATCCCCTTCGTTGATGGTGCGCATGCTGATGGGAGCGAGGGTGGGAGAGCTGTTTACTTCGCGGACGATGATCGTCACTGCCCCTGTCCCTGTGAAGCTGGGGAAACCATTGTCCGAGACGCGTATGAGAAATGTGTTTGTGCCAGGACCGTTGGCTTCGGTTGTCGGCCAGGCCAGCACGCCGGTTAAAGGATGGATGCTCGCACCGGCTGGCGTCGTTCCGAGCAGGCTGAACGACAAGGCCTGAGGCGGAACGTCCGGGTCATTGACGACATTCGTGTAACGCGCGGTGGCCCCCTCATCCACCATCAAGACTGAGCCGACGAGCGACGGCGGCGTGTTGGTGAAGTTCACTCCAGTGAGGGCATCAGGCGCAAGCGGTGCCGCTTCGCGATTCCCCGCGAGATCGGTGGCCACGCTATAGAAGGAATAAGCGTGACCCTGCAACCCGTCATAGATCGATCCCGTCAACGTCGTCTGTTGAATCCACGGTAGAAACGCACCGTTGTCGATCGACACGAATACGTCGTATGCGGCAAGCCCGGTGCCGTTCGCGTCATCCTCGCCGGTCCAAGTGACTGGGATGCGCTCGCCACTCACGATGGGCAACATCCCCACGCGGCTGACGGGCGGAGTAACGTCGGGGCCGGAGAGCGGTTCATAAACCAGCGTGTAAATGCCGGTGCTGTCATGATCGAGCATATGCAGTTTGTTTTCCTTGTTGGGGCGGCGGCCACCACCGACGAACGTGCGGTCAGTAGTCCAAACGTTCGCTCCCACGGCCAGGGCCGTGCCGTCCGATCGGAGCACACGCGCGAGACGAAATTTCCCATTGGCCGGCTCGACCAGCCGCAGGTAGCTCCACCCGGACGGCATGGGAGAAACCAATGTGACCTGTAGATTCGAGGCCGACACCGCGCTGCTGACGCTTCCCGTTTGCACGATACTGACGGACTGCACGCGCCCGTCACTGAGGTAAAGCGTGTCCGGCAGATCCTCGAAGTCGGGAAAGTCATTTACCAAAAGGTCGGGCAACCCATCTTCGAACGAGCCCATCGCCCGAACCACCCGGATAAGTTCATGAATCTCAACGCTCTGAATCAGCGATAGGCGCGGGTCACCAAGATTGTCGAGGTGCTCGAAGCTCGCGCTATAGCTTGTGAACAGTCCTTGCAGCGTGGATTTGAACAGCCATTGCCCAATGGTAATCGCGCCCGGAAGAACGTCTCCGAAGTTGGCCGTCAGTGAAGGCACGAGGTTTCGTCCCGCGACTTCGGTGGCGATGATTTGGAAGTCGATGAACAAACCCTTTTCGTTCTCGACGATCTGCGGCTGGGCGGAAGTGACACGGAGATTGCGCGCGATACCATTCCCTGTGTTGCGCACCATCACCGCCAGTGAGTAGGGCACGCTCGGCTCAATCTCATCCGTGAACGGATCGTCGCCCAACACATCGCGCTGGTGAAAGTAGGTCAATTGCAACTGTGCCAGCGGATGCACCGTAATGGATACGAGCGCGAGCGGCACTGTCACGGCAATGCCGTCCTGCACGTAGCGGATGCTTCCACCCACGGCATAGGTGACGGGAGCCACAGGGGCGGCATCAATACTCGGCAGGATATTCCACGAAGCGGAACCAGTGCTGGCCGGGTTGATGCGGCCCGTTCCATTCACGCCGGTCAGGTCTGCGAGAGTGGGCGCGGATATGCCAAACAGGTCAGTCGCCACCGTGCCGTCCGGCCGATAGACGATGATGTCCACGGTGACATTGGTCAGGGGCAGGCCTGTGTTGTTGACGATGTCCAGTGTGGCGCGGAAAGCGTCCCGAGCGATGACGGCTTCCTGTTCGATCTTCAATTTAACGCGCGCACAGATGCCGCCGCTCGGTTCGGCGAGAATACGGCGCAATTGGGCGATGGCCGCCTGAAGTTCCTCTCCCGGGCTGGCGAACCCGAGGGCTTGTGCGGCTGCGACTGCGTTGCTCGAGGCAATGACCTTCGTGGAAAAAATGTCCGCGTCCAGAAAGTCCCTGCTTTCGCCAGCGGGAAGGGATGCCGAATCAAATAGCCCGGCGCGATAGTACGTCACCGTCCGATTCCAGCGCGCGATGAATGTGTTGAGCTGCGCCGTGTTCAATTGGTTGGTCAAAGGATGATTGATCAACGCCGCGCTTTCTGAAGCTGAGAGAGTGGGTCCAGCATCACTGCTGGCGTCCATGTTTGATCGGAGCAAGTCGAGCCAGTTTGTGAAGGCGGGATCGGTCATGGCCCGCACCCACTCTTCGTCGCCGAAGTAATTGGTATACACCCCGACCACTGCTTGGACGTGTAACGCGGCGCGTGCGACCTCCGCCATCCCTGGATAATTCGGTACGCCAGCGACCGCACTCAATCCATGAGCCTTGGCGCCCCCTGGGAAGCCGGCAGCCCCCGCCAAGCCGCCCCCGCCGCACGTTTCGAGCAGGCTGTTCAAGCAATCGAGCGCGGTAAGCGCGTCGCCGAGGACAGGGATGTTTTTCCCCGCCGCTTTCAAACAACTGACGATGGCCGAGGCGCAATCGATTCCGCTGCCAACCGTCATCCCCTCCGAGCCCAAACCGTATCCGCACTCGAATGAGTCCTTGGCGCAATTCTGGATATCCGAAAGCGGCACAATAAAGTCGAAGGCACATTTTGCCAGAGCACCGGCTACTTCCAGCGCGCAGGGATCACACGGGGCGCCGCCGGTTCCTCCCGGTCCACCACCGCCGAAGGAGCCCGATCCGCTTCCGCCTCCGGTCGGGGTCCAGGAGCAGTCGCCGCCCGCGTTCGATACGCCCACCGGCGCGCCGCCTCCAACGCTGCCATTGCCACACGGCACCACGTAAGAGACTGCACCGCCCCCACAGTTTGCGCCGCCCGCGCCCGCCGCGGCCTGGTTGCCCACGGCTGCCAACACGTGTCGAACCTTGGCAGTGCGGTCGCCGGATTCCTTCGCCGCCAGGCTGGGGCCGCTGCCACATGCGCCGAAATTCCCAGTGCAGCTCGTGTCGCGGCAAATAGTCACTGGCACAATCATGGCGCTGCGAGCTGCCAGAGTGCCCAAATCCGAGATCAACGGCGTGAGTCTCCAACAATCGAATTCAGAGAACGAGAGTCGCGTCTCCTGCGCGGCGAGCAAACCGTGATTCGTAATGGTGAGATTAATCACCCCGCCATTTGGGAAGTTTGCCAGATCAATGACGGACGGTTCCACCGTGACGACCGGCACTGGCACCACCGTTTCGAAGATCGCCTCAATGGTGATGCGCGTGCGGTCGCCGATCTCGGTTGGAACGACATTCCACAAGAACTGCACGACGTCGCGATTCAGCAAGGCTTCGTGTTGCGTTTCGACGCCCGCTCCCACGAGCAACGTGCGGCGATACGGTCCGTGCCCTGCCGCCGTCACCTCCAACGTGTAATACGCTTCGGTGATGTTGGAGAAGAGGACAGTGCCGGCGGCATCACTCACCAGGCTGGCGAGGCGTTGCCCGCTCGCTGGATCAAACAGTTCCACCAGCGCATTTGTGACGCGCGGTGCCCCCTCGGCGTAGTAGGTGAATTGGTCCGTCACCTCCACCCGCAAGCTGCCGCTGTTGGTGGACAACACGCGAAAGTTGAACGGCACCGACACAGATACCCCGGAGCCGCCTGAAACCAGGATGGTGCCCGTTGAGTCGCCCAACGGGGTGCCGGGGGTGGGCGCCAGTTGCAGGGTCACCACATTGGATTCGCCTGGCCCAAGCAACGGCATCGGCATCGGGCTCGCCACGCGCAGCCACGGCAATGCAGGAGGTAAGATTTGCAACGGACCGCTCGCTGCACCGCCCGTATTTGCCACACTGAATTCCACGAATCGCTGCCCGCCCGGCACCACGCCCGCCACGAGCGAGTCAGGCGCAATGACCAGCCGGGGACGCAGGGACTCCGCCGTGAGCGTCACGATGATATCAGCGACCGCGCCCTCGGCGCTTGTCAGTCGCACGGTGAAGAGGCGCGTGAGGTTTGTGTCTGCGTTGACGCCAAGAGTCAGGGTCAATGCCTCCTCGCCGAACGGCGCGAGCGCGGAAGGAGCGTCCACCAAAACGCTGAATTCCGTCGGCGCCCCATTGATGGTCGCGGTGATACCGGTCAGCGGCGTGTCACCGAGATTGGCCAGCGCCATGTGTTGAGTCGAAGAATTGAACGAAGGGAGGCGCAACGCCAACGAGGCCGGTGTCGCGCGCATCCCCAGAAGTGTGAAGGTATCCTGCGCTGGCACATTCGTGACGCCGGGATGGGCCGCTCCAACCGTGTAGGTGCCAGCCTCGCCGGGCAGCGGCGTAAAGGTCGTGCTGAACGCGCCGTTTGCATCGGTCAATGCGGCGATGACCCGCTTGGTGCCACGTAAACTGAGGTGCAAACTCACAATCTCGAACGGCGCGGGCTGCGCTGTGCCGAACCTGCGCGCCACGCCCGAAAGGTTAATGGGCGTGCCGACGAGGGCCGTGCGCGGACTCGCGGCCACCATCGCAGTGTAGGCGGGGCTTACCACTATCGGCGTCGGAGAGACCGCAAAGTTATTCCCCTCACTGACCTCAGCGACGCTGTTGCTGCCATCGGCCTGCACGACGATCCAATAAGTGCCCGGCGCACTCGGCAGCCGGAACGTAGCGCTGCGGTCGAGGAACGTGTAAGGATTTACCGCGCCATCAAACACCACCACCCCGAGACTGATATCGTCGCCGGGATACGGATCCGCCGAAAGAAACACACGCTGCGCGATGTTCGTGATCCCCGGCGGATTTGCGACGATGGCGAACGGTGATCCCAGATTTTGCTCCCGAAAATTTACGGAGAAGTAGGCATCGGTCAGCCCGATTGCCGCCGTGACAAGGTTGCTGATGACGAGGTCGGGACCACACGCGGCATTGATCGTCAGGCTTGCGGCAGCTTCGGTGAATCCAGTCGCGGTTGCTGTGAGCGTGATGTTCTCAGTCGCGGTCGCAGGCGATGTCAACGCAGCGACGGTGAACGTCGCCACGGTTTGATTCATGGCGAAGCCAACGGTGGCCGGGAAACTCAAGCGGCCCGCAATGCTTGCACCTATCGCCGCCGTCGCAGGGGTATTCGTGTCCCCCCGGCGTGTGAGCGTCGCAGTGACGGTATCCAAGGCTGCGTTGCTCGAACCCGCGCAAATCCAGTCCCGCGAAAATGTGAGTTCCAGCGAAGGCCCGTCATCGTCGAGCACGACCACATTTGTCACGACGCCTGGCGTGATGGGATTGAGCGAAAGCGATTCGAGGGCGCGCACGGTGAGCTGCACCGTCTGACTGCCATCGAGCAGCACATCGTTGACCGGCGACAGCGGAACGATCTTCACCAGTTCACCCACGGCGAACGTCGCTTGATCCGCGCAGTTAAGTTGATCGGGTCGGGAGCGAATGATCTGTACCGTCAGTGGCTCGATGGTGCCGAACTCGCGCATAATCGTCAGCGTTGACGCGCCTTGTTCCGCGCCTTCGCCCACTCGCGGCGAATTAAGTGCCAGCGACAACGGCGGCAAATCATCGTCTGCCACTGTCACTACGGCGAACGCACTGCCGTGCCCCACGGCGCTGGCGGTGATTGTGTAGGTGCGCGATGACTCGACGAAGTAATCATCCACCGCGAGCAAATTGAAACTTGTCGTCGCCTGGCCCGCCGAAATGGTCACGGCGCCTGGGACGTTGATCTGGCCGGAGGCGGGAGTGGCGAGCGTGACGACGAGCGGCTGCGCGAGATCTCCGCCGCGCGTGACGCTGCCGAGGGAGGTTCCGCCTTCTGCCAGGGCGCCATTGACGATGAGCAGGCTGAGTTGGGGCGTGTCCGCATCAAGCACGGTCACGCTGTTACTTCCCGTCGCAAAGCCCGAGGCGCTCGCCAGGATCCGCACGGTCTGCGCTCCGTCCACCGTACCATCAGCCACAGCGTTCACGTCAAATGCGGCCGTCGAAACATTCGCGGGAATCAGGACACTTGAGGGCGTTGCAAGTTCCGTAGCGTCGCTTGACGCCAGCGTGACGGGGAGCGCGCTGCCGAGATTCCCGTTTCGCGATACGCGCCCGATGAGGGCCGGGCTTGAAGCGTTCTCCACCGTTTGGGTTGAAGAAAGTTCCAGGGTCAGCGTTGCGGGAATCGTCGTCATCGCACTGGCAAGCGCCGTGTTGTTGGTTTCGTTAGACTCGACGACCGT
This sequence comes from uncultured Verrucomicrobiae bacterium, assembly GCA_963760275.1. Lineage (GTDB taxonomy): Bacteria > Verrucomicrobiota > Verrucomicrobiia > Limisphaerales > SIBH01 > JANNGC01. The sequence goes on along the minus strand of CAVXCM010000013.1, from coordinate 797,326 downwards.
TTGCTGCGCGTCCACTTCCACGCCCACTCGCAGCAGCCCCGACGGACCGGTCGCCGGTATAATGACGGAGTGGGTGCGCATGACGCTTCCGCCAGGCGCCAGGACATTGGTGAAGGTCAGTAACGCCAGCGCCGAATCGCCACCGGCGATGTTGTCACTCGAGAGGAGAATGGTTTCCGTCCACACATTGCTGACCGCAGCTGGACCCTGGTTGGTCACCGACCAGGAGATCTCCATTGGCTGGCCGGGAAGCGCATCCGGGGGCGCGATAAGGTTCATCACCGCCAAATCGGGCAGCGGCGGGCGCGAGATCTGAAGTGCCGCGGCGCGAAGATTGTTGTTCTCATCCGACTCCGGCTGAACCCCGTTCGCATCCGCCTTGACGATGAAATACCACGGTCCTCCGGTCAGCGAACCACTTAACGGAAGCGCGATGCTTTGAGTTCGAACGTAAGTGGAACCTACGTTCAACGGCGTTGTGACGGCGGCGAAGCTGCCGAGAGTCACGGCACCGGGAGAGATCAGGTTGTTGGTGGAAAGATAGACGCGGTCGCTCCAGGGCGATGGCGCGGCCACGCTTCCGGTGTTGCGGACCCGCCACGTGATTGCCGCGCTGCCGCCAAAGGTCGCGTTCGTCGGGGCGGTGAGACTGTCCACCACAAGATCGGCGGCGGAAGTGATGACGGGCGCGCCGCTGATGCGAAAATTGTTCGCCTCGTTTGTGCCTTCGAAGATGTCGTAAGCGCTGTCGGCGTGGATTACGAAGTAGCGGTTCGCTGTGAACCCCGTGGGCAGAATCACCGTGTTGGTTACGAATTGGGTGCCGCCGGGGGCGATGCCATCGAACACGGTGAACTGCCCCATGAACGTGTCGTTGCCAATGACGGCATCGGTCGAAAGAAAGACGGTTTCGAGACGCGGTGCCCGTGTGGAGTTCGTGCTGGAATTGATGACCGTCCACACCAGTTGCACCGGCTGCCCTGCCAGAGCGGCGCCCGGCGCGAGGATGTCGGTGACCGCCAAATCCGTTGCCGGTCCAAAGACCGCGCTGCCGCCGTTCAGGTACTGGAATGTGGTATCGCGCATGTCAGTGAGGCCGGTGAACAAGGCGGAACGTCCATCAATCGTCACGCTCGAAGCGGTCAATCGTAGCAACTGCGCGGTGGGGAAAAAACCGGTGTTGCGCAGGGTGAGCGCGCCGCGGTTCAACCGGCTCAGGGAATCAAGACGGATCATTCCCGCGTTGCGCGCTTCCAACGCGAGGTTGCGGCTTACGCCGAGAAACTCCGGCAGACTCCGCAAATCCACGACACTGTTCGTCCCATCGGCGAGCGCGTAAACGTGGCTGTCGGGTATTGTCGTCACTGATCCTAAATCCATCAAGCCGCCTGCCAGCGCGCGAACTTCCATTGCCCAGATTGGATTGCCGGCGAGGCTGTTGAGCCCGGAAAAGCGAACTATGGCTCCGAGTCCATTCGCCTCCCACGCCGCGCCGCAACACCCGCTCGTGTCCGTGAAGGCAGGAACGTGCGGAAGAATGATTTGCTGGCCCGCCCGCGCGTAAAAACTCGAGCCGTCCACGTTCGTCAGTTGCGTATGGGGGATGACGCCGCCGCTTTCCAACGTGATTGAGCCGCGATTGAACCGGGTCAGATTCGTCACGAGCACAGTGCCTTGTGAAATTGCGTTAAGATTGAGATAGCCGCTTGCACCCCGGAATTCCCTCAGGCCGCTCAAGTTGACCAGGCTGTTCGATCCGTCCGCGCGTGCCGATAAGTTCCGATCTCCCACGGCGACGACGGCGCTGAGCTCTACCCTGCCGCCAAACAGCGCGCGAGTTTCCATGGCCCAGATTGAGTTGCCCGCGACATTCGTCAGGCCAGGCAGGGTGAGGATCGCGCCGGCGCCGTTCGCTTCCCAAGCGGCGCCACAACAGCCAGAGGTGTCCGTGTAATTCCGCACCCCCGGCAGCGACAGCATGGAACCAGCGCGGACGAACAGGCTTTGTCCGTCCACGTTGGTCACGCCGGTCAAAGTTAGAGCCCCGCCATTGACCAGCGAGACAGCGCCTGCGGAGGACAGCCGCGCTACGTTGCCGAGGCTGATCGAGGTGTTGTCGACGGTGACGCTGTGCACTGAAGTGAATTGGTTGGCCGTGATTTGTCCGTCTCTGCGGAACGTTAGAATGACGCGTCCGCCCTCGACGAGCTGCGGAACGAGAACGCTTCCGAAATTGCGGGCTTCGAGCGCGAGCAGGTTGGCGTTGACGCGCTGCAACGCGGCAAAGTCGAGGACGCTGTTGGAACCGTCCGCGCGAATAAACACGTCACCGCCCGGAAGATCTGAGAGAGCCGCGGCCTCAACTCGCCCACCCGCGGTTGCGTAAAGGCCGAGAGCCCAGCCCCGGACTGGGTTGCCCACCAGGTTGGTCAACGCGGGCAAATTTAAGCGGCTTCCTGCGCCGTTGGCTTCCCAGGTGCCTCCGCAACAACCCGAGGAATCTGCGTACGTGCGCAGCGACGGCAGGACGAGGACGGTGCCGCCAATGGAGTAAAATGATTGGCCGTCCGCGCTGGCCACATTGCTTAGATCAGCCGTGCCTCCATTGCGCAACGTGACGCTCCCGCGTGAAGTGAGGCGGCGCACATTACTGAGGTTCAAAGCGACATTGTCGACCGTCGCGCCGAAAAGATTCGTCAATTGAACGGTGGGAATGCTGCCTCCGGCGCGCACGGTGATGTTCAATTGTCCGCCATCGGCAAGTTGCGGAATGGCGATACTGCCGCCTGCGCTGGCTTCGAGAGAGAGGATGTTCGCGGCCAAACGCTGCAATCGGGATAACTCTACTGTGCTGTTGGTCCCGTCCGCCAACGCATAGACATCACCAGCGGGGACCGCTACGAGATTGGTCATTTCAACTCTTCCCCCGGCCAGCGCGCGAATGTCCGTTGTCCAACTGCGGACGGGGTTTCCAGTTAGATTGGTAAGCCCCGCGAGGACCAGCCGGCTGCCAGCTCCGCTCGCCTGCCAGAGAGTGCCGCAACAGCCCGAAGTATCGGCGTAATTGAGGAGGCCAGGAAGCGTGAGGACGGCACCGTTTTGAACCGTAAGATTTGCGCCATCCATGGAGACGGGACCGGCGCCAGTGAACGTCGCATTACTGCCGCGCACGACGAACGTGCTCCGCGTGGCCAGGGTGAAGGCGCCGAGGACCTGCGACGGCCCATTCGTCAAGGTGAGGGTTCCAGCCCGAAGTGAGAGTGACTCATCACACTGCAAACTGCGCAGCGTCACCACGCCGTTGGTGATGGTGATGACGGCATCGCCCGGCAAAGTGATGACGACATCGTTGGTTGCCGCGGGCACAACATCACCGCTCCAATTTTGTGGATGGTGCCAGTTTGTGCCATCGCCGCCCCCATCCCATGAGATAACGGAGGCTGGAGCGAGTTGTGCGACTAACAGAACGGCGACCGTAAGGATGAGTCTCAGGGTGGGCATGACGGGAGGATGCTGAAGCGCATTCGCTCACTAAGCAACCATGACCTCTTGGAGCATCGCCAAACAGCCCCGGCGACGAGCCGCCACATTTGAAATGGATCCCGGCAAGTTGGCTATGGGTGCCACCAAGAGAAGACGGTTGGAAATAGCAACCGACGGGAGGGCCTTCAGTGAGACCGGAAAGTCCCGTGAGGATCGAAGCGGTTCGCGGCTCGTGCCGCAATCGCGGCCAACCAATGCGCGGCATTCGTCCGGGCGTCACTGATAGTGGTCACCGCGCTCATGGATTGTACATGGCTGAAAAGTTCCTGTGCCTTCTGCTCGTTCGTCACAACCCCTGCAAGTCCGATGCAGGGTTTTTTGAGCGTGCGGCACAGCGACGCCAGCTCGCCGACCCCCTTGCCCATCAAGGTTTGATCATCGATGGCACCTTCGCCGGTGATGACCAGGTCTGCATTCTTGATGTGCGCCGTGAGGTTCGCCATTTGGGCAAAGAGCTCGAACCCAGGCTGAAGTTTCGCTCCGAGGAAGGTCCGCAATCCAAATCCCAAACCACCCGCCGCTCCCGTGCCGGGTTCGTCAGCGGTCGCGACGTGTAATTCTTGTTGAGCTACACTCGAAAGCGAGGCCAGGCACCGCTCGGTGAATTCGAAGTCGGTTTCCTTCACTCCTTTTTGCGGGCCGTACACCCGAGTGCATCCAGTCGGGCCCAGCAGCGGATTGTTCACGTCCACCGCCACCAGGAATTCAGAAAACCAGGAGTCGCGCTGCGGAAGTTTGATTTGAGAAAGGGAATGTAGATCTGTCCATCGATCCAGCGCGGCACTCTTGGCGTTAAAAAACTCCCATCCCAGAGCGCGAGCGACGCCAAAGCCTCCATCGTTGCGTCGCGCTGCCGCCGATCCCCATGACGCAGCGGATCGCTCCGGCATGCGCCGCGTCCTTCAAGACTTCACCCAGTCCAAAGGTGTCTAATTCGAAAGGATGAAATTTACCGGGAGGCAATTGGGCCAGGCCATTCACGCGCGCCGCCTCCACAATCGCCGTTCGGCTTTTCGGCTCCCAATACCATTCGGCAATGAGCGGACGATGGGCTGCGTCGACGGTCTTGGTCGCTCGGACCTCGGCTTTCAACAGGGATCCCAGAACGACGCCGAAGCCATCACCGCCGTCGCTCATGGGAAGCAGCTCGATTGAGTCGGAATTCCGCGTCACCCGCCAGCCTTGCGCAATCGCCTCTGCCGCTTCCTGCGCGGTGAGCGTCCCCTTAAACTTGTCCGGCACCACCAGAACCTTCAAACCCATGGGCTAACTATCGGGCGATTGCGGGGACACGGCAAGAGAGGGAACGCGAGCCAGCCATGAAAACCACCGACGCAGTTAACGGACGACCGGTGTAACCCGCTGTGGGAGCAAGGCCCAGGGGAGGCTTCAAGAGCTCGTGTTTGTCGCTTGGGACTTGGAGCTTGCGCGCACATCCTTTTATCTAGCCGCGTCGCAGATGAAAATTCTCGTCATTGCCATGTCCGGGATCGGCGACACGCTGATCGCCACGCCGCTCCTCCATGAGCTGCGCGACAACTTTCCTGCGGCTCAAATCGACGCCTTGACCATGTGGCCGGGGGCGAAGGATCTGCTCGAAGGGAACCCTTACATTCAACACGTGTGGCAGAAGAACATGATCAAGGAAGGGGCCCTCAAGACACTGCCGTTCCTGCTCAAACTGCGTCATAAACGATACGACCTTTCGCTCAATGCGCATACCCAGGGACGCCTCGCCTACCGCGCGGTTGCAACGGTGATTGGAGCAAGGCGGCGTGTCGGCCACGCTTACACCAACACAAGCTTTCTGGATCGCCAATGGTTCATGCACGCCATGGTCCCGGAAGATTACGCCGTGCACAGCATTGAAAATAACAACCGCTTGTTGCCACTCGTTGGAGCCCGGACGCGCCTGAAGTCGCATGAGATGGAACTGTTCCTCACGCCCGCTGAAGAACAGTTCGCCCGCGATTACCTTTCGGCCAATCATCTCACACACCAGCGCATCCTCGGCGTGCACGTGGGGTCAGGTGGCACCAAAAACCTGGCGCTCAAACGCTGGCCGCTCAAAAACTACATTGATCTGTTCAAGCAACTTCACGCCTCGCGACCGGGGCTGGCAGTCATGCTGTTTGGAGGCCCGGAAGAAAAAGTGGCGCACAGCCGCATCACCAGCGAGATTCCCGCTGCTTCCATTTTCATTCCGGAAACACGCAATCTCCGTCAGGCCGCCGCCCTGATGAAGCATTGTCACGGCTTCCTCAGCGTGGACACGGCCCTGATGCATCTGGCCGCCGCCATGAAGGTTCCAAATCAAATTGTGATCGAAGCCATGACCTTGAATCCGACAAATGTCCCCTACGGAAATGCGTTCAAGCTGGTTCGGAACCCGATGGTCAATGGCAGGAATCTTGAATACTACCGTTACGATGGAAAACCGATCAAAGGGTACAGACGATGAACTCATCGCCGCGATGTCCTCGGTGACAGTGGATGACGTTTATCGCGCCGTCGCCGAAGCGTTTCCAAATTGAACTCCATGCTTGAACTGCACGACCATCTCCGCGCCCGGCTGCCAAACGAAAACACCTTCGACTGGCTGATGAACGTGCAAGGCAAAGTCCATCGTGAGGTGAAGAATCGGCGCACCGTGGAATTCGAGTTGGGAGGCGAGCGGTTTTTCATCAAGGCGCATCGCGGTGTCGGCTGGGTCGAAGTGTGGAAGAACCGCCTTTACGGCCGCGCTCCCATCGTCAGCGCAGAACCAGAGTGGCGCGCCATCGCCGAACTGACCGCAGTCGGCATCGCCACGCCGGAAGTTGTCGGCAAAGGTTTACGAGGAAACGCTCCCGCGAATCTTGAGTCCTTCGTTTTGATGCGCGCCCTCCAAGGGATGATTTCCCTCGAGGACCTGACGCGGGATTGGGGCGGGCTCGCCGGAATAAAGCGCGTATTACTCAAGCGGGCATTGCTCAAAGAAGTCGCTGGGATCGCACGGATGATGCACGGCGCCGGATTGAATCATCGCGATTTCTACTTGTGCCATTTCCTTGTCCGGAATCGGGATTGGTCCACTTGGACGCCAGCCGACGACTTGAAACTTGTCCTGATCGATCTGCACCGCGTGCAACGGCGCGAGTCTGTGCCAGAACGATGGCTTGTGAAGGATTTGGGCGGTCTCCTGTTCTCGGCGCTCGATGCCGGCCTTACACAACGAGACCTGCTGCGCTTTGTGGCGGGCTACCGGGAGCAGGCCTGGCGCGAGGTGCTGAAGAACGAACGTGAGTTCTGGAAAAAAGTGGTGCGGAACGCGGTGCGGCTTTATCGCCCATTCCACCGTCGGGAACCACCACTCAAGCTCGGCTGACTCGCGGGAAATGAGCGGTGACGCTACTGACTTGCGTTACTCCTTCACGCTGAACAGCGCTTCGGCGAATTGCTTGGCGTCGAACGGTTGCAAGTCATCCGCCTGCTCGCCGACGCCGATGAATTTGATGGGGATGCCCAGTTCCTTTTGGATGGCAACGACCATGCCGCCTTTGCTGGTGCCATCGAGCTTGGTTACCACAAGGCCGGTCAGTTTCACCGCCTTGTGAAATTCGCGCGCTTGGTTCAACGCGTTCATGCCGGTAGTGGCGTCGAGCACCAGCAGGGTTTCATGCGGCGCGCCCGGAAATTTCTTATCCATGACGCGATGCACCTTCTGCAATTCCTGCATCAGATTGTGCTTGGTGTGCAGGCGTCCGGCGGTGTCGATGAAGAGATAATCCGCATTGCGCGCCTGCGCGGCGACGACCGCATCATGTGCGACGGACGCCGGATCGGCACCGTAAGCGCCCGCGATGACCGGGACATTCAAACGCGTGCCCCAGATTTTGATTTGTTCGACGGCGGCTGCGCGAAATGTGTCGCACGCGGCGAGCACCGCGCTCTGTCCGCTGCTGTTGAATGAGGTGGGCGAGCTTGGCGCTGGTCGTCGTTTTGCCCGTTCCATTCACTCCCACCATCGAAACGACGGTTACTCCCGACGGTTGTTTTCTTAGTTCGCTGCTGTTGGACGCGAGGCTTTGCTCGACCTCGCGCGAGGCCACTTCCAGGAAATCGAGACCCGCCTTGCCCTGCGACTCGAAGGCTTTTTTGGCCGCGGTGAGAATCTGCTGGGTCATGGCCATGCCGAGATCGGCGGCAAGCAGCGCGGCTTCGAGTTCGTCGATGGACTCAGCCGTGAGACGCGGCGAGCGGGTGACGATGCGTTTGATTTCCGCGGTGAGCTTGTCGTGCGTTTTCGCCAGCCCGTCTTTGATCTTTTTGAAGAAGCCCAACATGAGGTGTTCAGTCTTGCCGCGTGACGTTGCCGCTTAGTTCGGAGCGTGCCGACTGCCATTTGACCACGGCTTTTTTCATGGCCTCCACCCGGGCATAGGGAAGCTTGATGCCGCCGATGAGTGGTCTGCCTTTGCTCATGCCGTGACAATCGGAGCCGCCGGTAACGAGCAGCCTGCTTTGTTCCGCCAGGCGCACATAGTGGTCCGCGACGGCCGAGGCATGCTTTGAGTGAAAACATTCCAACCCGTCGAGGCCGCATTCCGCCAGCGAGGGGAATCAGCGCATCGCAATTGTTCAGGCCGGGATGCGCCATCACCGCAAGGCCGCCGGCGTTGTGGATGAAATCGATGGCGTCAGTCGCCGACATTTTGAACTTGGGCACCCACGCGGGCTTCCCCTTTTTCAGGAATCGATCAAACGCTTCGTCCACGCTCGAACAGAGCCCCGCCTTGACGAGGGCACGCGCGACGTGGGGCCGTCCGGGCGCGCGGCAGTTAGCTACTTCAAAGACCACTTCCTCGCGCAATGGAACGTTGAGTTTCTGAATGGCCTTCACCATTTCACGGATGCGGTCTTGACGCACCTCCTGAAACCGGGCGAGTTCCCGAAGCAAAGTGGGATTAGTTACATCGAGAAAGTAGCCAAGCACGTGCAACTCGTGGCCGTCGAGTTCAGCCGTCAATTCAGCAGCTGGAATGAACTCGATGTCCGCAGACTGACAGGCCGCCGCCATGCGCACGCAGCCTTCGACCGTGTCGTGATCGCTCAGGGCCATTGCCCGAAAGCCCAGGCGCTGTCCATGCGCGGTCAACTCCTCCGGTGTGTAGGTGCCATCGGAGAAATTCGTGTGAAGATGCAGGTCCGCAAACATGATGGTCCGGTTGAACGACAGTGGAGAGCCGGGCTGCAACAGCCCAATCACCCTTCCATCCGACAATTCATGTAACGATCCTCGCCGGGCGCATGAGCTCACCCCTCACCTTGTCGAGAATGCCGTTCACAAACTTGCCGCTATCCAGCGTGGAGAATTTCTTAGCGATATCCACTGCTTCATTGATGCTGACCACAGGCGGGATGTCGTCGCGGTGCAACATTTCATAAATGGCCAGCCGCATCACATTCCGGTCGACGGTCGCAATACGGTGAAGATCCCAGTTCTTGGCGTGCTTGATAATGACCGCGTCACATTCGTCGCGATGTTGCAGGGTGCCGCGAATCAAGGGGTCGGCGAATTCACGCATGGCCGCTTCCTCCGCTGTGGGTGGCGGCAAGATCGGGCGTCTCGCCATACTGCGCCTTGGATTCATCCACGATCGCAGCCAGTCGCTGCGAATTCCAGAAATGCTCGATGGCCGCATCGAGGTTTTCAGGACGATTCAAATCGTATTGGAACAGGAACTGAACGGCGCGTTCTCGCGCCTCACGTCTCTTACCCTATTGCATCAAAGATGGCGCAGAATGCGGAAGTGGAAAGGAAATTCAATTGGGTCGAGTCCCCGTTTGAGCCGGTGGATTCGCAGGGTCCATGAGCCTTTCCAGCTTTTGGATTCGACCAAGGTGGCGCCCGCCTTCAAAGGTCGCGTCGAGCCAAACTTCCACGATTCGCAGAGCGAGTTCCTCGGGAATGGTGCGCTCGCCGAGTGACAAAACGTTGGCGTCATTGTGTTGCCGCGATAGGCGCGCCGTCTCCTCACTCCAGCACAACGCGCAGCGCACGCCACGCACCTTGTTGGCGGCCATGGCTTCTCCATTCCCCGAACCGCCGAGGACAATCCCGCGCTCACATTTACCGCGCACCACGGCTTCAGCCGCAGGCTGGATGAAGTCCGGATAGTCGACGCGTTCCAAACCGAAGGTGCCAAAATCCTGAACCGTGTGGCCCTGGACGATGAGCCATCGCTTGATGGCTTCCTTATACGTGAAGCCAGCGTGATCGGAGGCAATCGCAATGTTCATAATGGCAAACTGTCGCCGGCCCGAGGCGATGACAGATTCGGCGTTTACTTTCGCTTCACCAGCTTGGAAACGGCACGGGAACGTTGTTCGCTGTTGCTGATGGCGGCAACGGTAATTCGGTTCACACCCGGAGCCAGGATGACCTCCGCAGACCACTCGGTAACACCGCTGGCCCATTGGTCCGGACCCCCGTTCACGTTGTAAACCACCGCGGCTAAATTATCGCCACTTGCCTGACCGCGCAGCGTAATCACGTCATTTGTCGTGGCGCTGGAGCGGGGCGCGGTAATGCGCACCTTAAGCGGCATGACTCGCTTCGGCAGGCTGTTGATCCATTCCCGGATGAGTTCGACGCCTTCCACATCCACCACGCTGCTGCCCAAGGGCGGCATGCGACGGCTCGGGTCCAGCGTCGTCATGCGATTGAGGATCATGGAATGCTCCACAGACTTGGGCGCAATGACCCGGTGAGCGGGGTCTCCCATCGTATCGCTTAACCCTCCATTCACAATTCCGGCACGAGCCATTGGGGTCGTGATGCGCGCATCCCACAGCGCACGGCCAAATCCTCCGGGCTGATGGCACTGCGAACAATTGGCTTCGAGATAGGAGCGGACGCGGGATTCAAGCGAGGAGCGGGAATTCGCCGGAGATGCCAGCGGACGGCTACCCGCCGGTTTGCTCGAAAAATATCCTGCCTTGGTAAGCGTGCTCAGCTGATTAGCGCTGAATGAACCATAGTTGAAACTTCGATTCATCTGCGCTGAGGTGAGACCAAGCGTCAGGCCGCCCACGGAGTTGTGGCACGTCAGGCATTCGTTTCCACCTGGGTAATGCCACCTCTGCTGCCGGAGAATGCCACCGTCGTTGATGGTGAAAGTCTCATCCGCACCCGCGAAAGGCACAAGCGACGCGTTGTCCTGGGAGTTATTCCAACGATACGTCACTCCATACACGCCTGTTTCGTTGCGAACGAGGAAACGCGTCTCGACCCGCCGGCGGCTGGCGGGATCGCCTTTCACCAGTTCCAACTCGAAATGTTTTACGAAGACGCTTCCCGCCGGAAACTCCCAGTGAATTGGGCGCGGGTTAATTTTGGAGGTCGCATCCGGCAGAGCAAACCAACGCTGCTTGATGGCGCCGTCCGACCAAAACGGCGCGTTCAAGCCGTAGGGGATCAAGCCCGCAGTCGGCGTCAGGCTGGTTAAGTCTGAGAACGCCCCTGTCTCCGCCAGGGTCGGCGGCACCCGGTCCGACGCAGGCGTGCGTATGAGTCGCTTCACCTGGTTGTCGCCCAGATCGCAGATGAGGATGTCGCCATTGCGCGGATCAGTGCCGAAGGACACGATGTGAAACTGCGGAAGCGCTGATAGAAACTGCCAGGTTTGAAGACTGTTGCCGTTGTGACGCAGCATCCAAACGTTCCCGGAGTAATAGTCGCCGAAAATGTAGGCACCGTTCAACTCGGGGAACCGTGCGCCGCGATAGACGATCCCGCCAATGGCGGCGCGTCCGACAAAGGGCCCCGACTCCCCACGCGCATAAGTCAGAAGGGGCGGAATGGAGGTAAAGTCGGCCGGCGCTTCGCTCGCCTTCGGCCCGGCCTCGTTGGCCAGCCGATAAGGCCACCCGAAATTGCCAGCTTTGGTGATGACGTTGATTTCTTCTCCGGAATTTTCGCCGACGTCACTCAGGTAAAGTGTGCTGGACGGCAAATCCCAAAACATCCGCCACGGACTGCGAACTCCGACCGCATAAAATTCGGTGCGCACGCGCGACGGATCGACCGGGCGACCGTTGAAACTTGTGGCGCCAACGTAGGGATTGTCCGGCGGGATCCAGTAATTCACTTTGCCAGCCAGCGCGGCATGGGGATTCGGTCTCAGGCTCCCGGCACGATGATCAACGTCGATGCGGATCACGGCTGAGAACAAATCTTTGTCGATGCGTTGGGCGTTATCGAACATGTCATCCGGGTGTCCCTCGTCACCCAGCGAAAGGTAAAGATAACCGTCCGGCCCGAAGGCGATGGTTCCCCCGTTGTGATTGAACTTCTCGTCAAGTTGCGAAAAGAGAGTCACCTCCGACGCAGGATCTGCCTTGCCGGGATCCGTCCGCGAACGGCTGAAGCGCGACAGGCGATTATGGCGTCCGGTACCGTCCGCCGTCGTCGTATCGCAAAGATAATAAACAAAGAAGAACCCGTTGGCGGCGTAATTGGGATGAAACGCCAACCCAAGAATGCCTCCCTCTTCGGAAGGATTACCGAAGGCCACACGAGCCGAAATATCCAAAAACTCCGTGGCGACCGGTTCTTCTAAATCGGCGATGACTTTGATGATGCCGCCCTGCTCGGCCACGAACAATCGGGTGTCGCCGGGAGGCGAGACTACGGCCAACGGCAAAGTGAAGGTGAGATCGCCCAAGGCATTTTCGGTCGAATACTCAAATGGGTTGGCGTCCTTCGGCATCCTTAGTGCAGGCGAGCCCACGCGTGGGGAAAGGCCCGCGCTCTCCAACGCTGTTCCTCCGCCAAGCATTATGGCAATGCAACAAAACCACCACGTCCCAAACAATCGATTCAGTCCGCTCCCACCTCGTGGCGACCACCCTTTGCCCATATTTTTCCAATGCGTTTCCATTCGGGGAATAATTCCTCCTGTTGAAGATGGCCTAATGTAGCCAGAGGCGCTCGCAACGCAAATGACGTGGAACGCTGCGGAATAGGATGGAAGGTAGACGGCACGGTGGCGGTGCAAGCCACGCCGTCATGCCCTCGGGAATGAGTAACAACCTGCCTTCTGTTGTGCCTCAAGCACGCGCCCAACCGTCACCCGGCGCGATGAATACCCGCCAGGAGGGCGCCGGCCTCTCCCACATCACTACGGCGCGCGCCGAATCGTGAATGCGCCATTGCGGGGAGAACCGGGAAAATAACCGGAGGCGTTCCCGCTGCTTTGCAGGACCGCCCCGCGAATCGCCACCGGCGCATTTGATCCGGGATGGGTAAAGCTGCCAGTAATCAGGCCAGTGCCATCATTGACGCTGATTTGAATGTTATTCGGGTTGGACGGAATACTGAAGGACCCGTCTTCATGGAGTTCCACGCTGGACGAAATCGTTTCACCCAATGCCGAGCCTGCGAGTGTGACGATGCCATTGGTCCAATTGAAAAGACGCTTTTGCGACGGCGGAGTGTAGGGCGAACCCCGGAGGATTTGATTCTGGTTCGTGCCGCCGGGTAAATTCTGCCCAAACCACTTCACATCGGCGCTAAACGTTTTGTTAGTGGTGAACTCCACCAGCCCGAGCACGGAGTCGCCCTTCTTTGCCGTGAAGTAGAGAGGCCATCGGCCGTAGCCCAGTAATGCTGTCTTTTGCTTGATAACAGCGCCGTCGGCAAGAGCCCCGTCCACGAGGATTTTACCCTTGGCGTCCACGGTCACAGTTCCTGCCCCCCAACCATCGGCGGGACGATTCGCCGTGTCTGAAGGCGGTTGGAGAACAAAGGTGTAACGGCCTGCTTGCGGTGCACTGTTGGTCTTAAAGGTTTGAACACGCCAAAGGCTGAACGGCGAGACAAAATAGCCGTCGGAATAATAACCGTAGAGGCCTTCTGTTCCATCATTGTAGAGGCTGACCTGCATCCGCAGGACATTGGTGCCCAGCAGACCTGCGATGATGGTATTGCCCGTGGCATCAAGCTTGCCGCGAATGGTGTAATTCGCCCCGAGCGGTCTCAATTTCCCGGAGAACGAACCGCTTGCTCCGAGATTGAGTGAGATGAAACCGGCCATGTTTGGCGTGCCGTTCGTGTAAGGATAAAAGACGCCTTCATATTTACCGGGCGTCAAACCGAGCAACGTTTTGGAGAACCGGGCGACGATGTTGAGATTCTCCTGCATGACGAACGTGATGGATCGCTCGTTGGAGAAACCGTCACCCCGCCAACCTGTAAAGTAATAACCCTTCGCTGGCGTAGCTGTCGCTTGATACTGCGCACCCACTTCCAGGAGCTGGCCGTTCGCGATGCCGGCCACCTTGCCCTTGCCAGTGAGCTGAAGCGAAAGCGGCGCGAACACGGACCGAAAAACCGTGCGCACAATCGAGGTGGAGACGTTGCCGAAATAATCGACGCTTTGGAACGTGATGTGATTAGTGCCGGGAACCAGCGTTACATCCGCCGCCCAGGTAGTCTTCCCTAGGGCAGATCGACGCCCAGATGGCGCCGCGTAGAATATCCGGGCGACCTCCATATTGTCGCTGGCGGTACCGGTCACCCGCAAAACCGAATTCGAAGTGCGAATGAAGGACAGGTCATCAACGGCAATGGTCGGGCGCACCCGGTCTACCGTGCGATTCCCTTCAAGAATACTCGCTTGAACAACGAACAGGTCGCGGTATTGCGGTGGGATCGTGCTGGTGACGACGAGGGATGAACTGTTCGTATAAAGCTCCGTCCGAAATGCGGAGGTGGGAAGCTCCATGAAATGTTCCAGAGGGTTCCCCGTGATCGCCTCCCTCACGCCCGTCCCCCGGGGCAAGTCATTGAAAAAGTTTAGGAGATTCGTTCCGCTGTTCTGGCCCGCCGTGTTCACGACACGACCAAACACTGTGAATCCGCCGTCACGCGTATCGAGCGCAGGGTTGTTGGCCAGGTTGAAAAAAAACTCGCCGCCTGCCGAATTGGTGTCGCCTGCCACCCGCGCCATCGCGATGGTCCCGAACTGATTACGGAGCTCCGGCCCGACACTATATTCGTTGGTGATGGTTCCGAAATTGACCCCGTAATAATCGCTGAACTGGCTCGCACTCGCCGGATTGGACACCTGAACCCGCCCGCCTTGCAGCACAAACCCAGGATCGAGGCGGTGCAGAACGAGGTTAGAATATCTACCGCTGTAAATGTAGCTCAGGAAATTGCGCACCGTCTCCGGCTTCTCCTGGTCAAACAATTCAATGTCGATGCTGCCGAAATTTGTGCCTTGAGTGACGATGTCGAACCTCACTACGGAATGTTGAGGCACCGCCACGAGGGAACCCTGGATGATTTCGGCGTCAATCGAGAACAAATCCGCGTATCGAGGCATCGTTTGGCGCGAAACAGATACCGGCAAATCGTTGAAGTAATCTGTCGGCGCGACGGTGGAAGCATTACTCCTGGGGCTGGCATTCAAATGAGCCAACAGGTTGGTGCCTGTGCGCGCATTGACAGTGTTTACGACCCGTCCGAAGACGGTGAATCCGCCATCCACCGAGTCGAGCGCGGCGTTGTCATTGAGATTGAGATACCAGTTGCTGCTTCCGGAATTCGTCTGCCCGCCCACACGCGCCAGCGCAATGGTGCCATAGGCGTTGCTCAATTCCGGACCGGCGCTGTACTCGTTGGTCACGGGACCAAAATTGTCGCCCGGAGTATAGGTAGTGAAGTCAGCGTCGCTGGCGGGATTGCCTATCTTCACGTGACCGGCTTGAAGGACGAAATCTCGAATGAAGCGATGAGCGATAAGGTTCGAGTAAGTTCCGCTGCGCACGTAGCGGAGAAAATTTTCCACCGTTCGGGGCTTCTCCTGATCGAACAATTCGATATCGATGCTACCCAAGTTTGTCCCGCCAGTGAAAAGGTGGAAACGAACCACGGTATGCGCTGGATCCACCGCTTGCGCCCGAACAGGGATTTCGCTGGAGAGGCCGCAGAAGACGGCAAGGAACAGGATTAATTTTTTCACAAAGGTCGCGGAGTGTAACAGATTCGGATGGAGTGACAATCGGGCAGTGGGCGCCTCACGCTTTTTTGACCAAAAAGTCGCCGATGGCCAGATTCTGCAAGTCGCTGCCGTAAAACATGTTCAAGGCATCCTCTGGCGAGCAAACCATCGGTTCGCCTCGCCGGTTCAAAGAGGTGTTCAGCAGCACGGGCAGCCCAGTGCGCGCTTCAAACTTTTGCAGCAGTTCGTAATAACGCGGATTGCTAAGGCGCGTCACAATCTGCGGCCGCGCTGTGCCGTCCTCGTGCACCACTTCCGGAATGCGCGATTTCCACTGTTCGGCCACATCGAACGTAAACGTCATGTAGGGCGAAGGATGATTCGTCTGCAAAATATCCGGCGCCGCAGTGTCGAGCATCGAGGGGCAAAAAGGACGCCAGCGTTCGCGATATTTGATTTGCGCATTGATCATGTCAGCAGTGCCGCGACTGGCGGGGTTACCGAGAATGCTGCGGTTGCCGAGTGACCGGGGGCCGAACTCCATGCGCCCCTGAAACCAGGAAACGACTTCGCCACGCGCCAGCAATTCAGCAGCAACATCCGTAATCGAATCGCACCACTGGTATTGGACCCCGCGCTTTTTCAACACCGCTTCGATTTCGTCCCGGGAATATTCCGGCCCCAGATAAGCGTGCTCCATCGGCTGAACGGTGTCGCCCAACTCCGTCGCCGCATAAGTCGCCGCTCCGAGAGCGGTGCCGGCATCGCTGGCGGCTGGTTGGACGAACATTTCGCCACCTGGCGGCAACTGGGAGATCAGCCGTTGATTCGCCTTCACGTTCAACGCCACGCCGCCGGCGTAACAAAGGCGTTTGGTACGCGCGATGTGTGCGCCGAGGTAATGATGGGTCAGGGAGAGCAACACTTGCTCAAGCTGACGCTGCACGGCAGCGGCAACATGCACATACGGTTCGTCGATCTCATCCCCATCCCGGGAAGGTCCCCACATTTCGATTAGCTTGGGGGAAAAATAGGTGCCCTTGCCCTTTCGCTTGTAGCGCCGCCAACCGATGCAATTCACGAGCGCATTATTCACCTGGAAACCCCGCTCGCTCCACTCGAGCAGCGAGCTCACATCAATCTTGCTCGCGTCGCCATAAGGAGCCATGCCCATGACTTTGAATTCGCCGTCCAGCATTTCGAAGCCGAGATATTCCGTGATGGCGCCGTAGAGTCCGCCCAGCGAATCCGGTGAGTAAAATTCCTTCACGCGATGGATCCGTCCGCCTTCACCGTAGCCGAACCAGGTCGTGCAGTATTCGCCCACACCATCGACGCTCATGATCGCGGCGTCGCGATATCCAGAAACGTGGTAGGCGCTGGAAGCGTGCGCAAGGTGGTGCTCCACGGGCATGAAGCGAATCTTGCGCGGATCAATGCCGATGCGCTCCAGCATGGCAAAGACTGCCTGCACGTTGCGGCGATAGCGGCGGTTGCCATTCAGCAGGGCGATCAACGCCCGGTCTGGCGCGTACCAATGGCGCAGCGCGTAATGCCAGCGCGCCGGACCGAAGAGGCTGATCGGGGCGAAAGGATAAGCCACGGCTTGCACGTCGGAGGGTTTCAACCCGGCAAAGCGAAGACAGAATTGCGCGGCCTTTTCCGCCTGCAACCCCTTGGCGTGCTTGTCGCGGAGGAAACGTTCTTCTTCTGCGGCGGCAATGACTTTGCCATCCACCACGATTGCGGCCGATGGGTCATGCCCCACGGCACCACCAAGACCAAGAACGATCATGGCTTCCGGCGAAACACGGCGAGATGCAGTGTGTGGATGAGATTCAGTTTCAAACACGCCTGAACTGGCGTGTGGACACGAGAGTCGCGCGTGCCCTCTTCGGTGCAGTTAACGCGGCCTGGATATGCTGGTTGCGATTCGCTCATGACGGTCACAGTGAATCGCAGGCTATCGGCCCTACCTGCATCACGCAACCGCCGTCTTCGGAAAGGGGAAACTCTGGAGCAAGCCTTGCTGAATTTTCTCCAAACCCGGCCGTTCGTATTTTTCCGCCAGCACTGAAAGCGTGTGCAGGGATAGGCCGCGGCTGATGTCCAACGGTTGTGGGTCCTGAATCCCAAACGCGCTGTAGTAATCGGCAAACTTGAAACCCGCCCCGCGGACGGAATCGGACAGCGAAAGCCAGGCATTCGGAATTCGAAATGCATCGGCGACAATCAATCCATGCAAGGAGGAGGAGAGGATGAAATTACAGGCGGCGGCGCGCCGGAGAAAATCCAAAGGCGGAAGGAAGACATCCAGGACCACGGCACCGGGAATCTGGGCGGCAAGGGCCTGAATTCGATTGTCGCCGCGGTCCTTGTAATGCGGGACGAGGCCGAGCGGAACTGTTTTGGGCGTGGCGTCAAACTCAGGCAACAAACGATCCACGAGCAGGCCAGGATCTCCGACGGTGTTGATCTCCACTCCCCGCAACCGCCGCGCCGTGTGCCATCCGCGGACCGCATGGTAATGGTGCGAGCTGGAGAGTGGGGCAACCTCCTCCATGAAGCCAGTTCCCCACACATGCACACGGCGATTAAACCATCGGTGCTTTAGGCGATGAAGAATGCTCCCAACCGCGATGAGGTCGCAGCCGTTGGGTTTGGTATGCTCCACGGGCCGACCAGAAAGCTGCTCGCAAAGGGCAGGCGAAAGCCAGTCGCCGAAATTCGGCTTTCCTTGCGACCAGTACAGTTTGAGCGGAGCAAGGGCCATCTCGGTTCTCATCGCGGAGAAGGAAAGGCGCGCATCAACTCTGCCTTGATGTCACTGAGTCCCGGTCGCGAATAGCTCGCCGCTGCCGTCTCGATAAAGCGCGGATTCACATCGTTAATGGAGGCGGTGACAGGATTGAGGATGTTGAAGGCGGTGTAGTAGTCGCGAAACTTGAACCCCTCGCCCCGCACTTGGTTCGAGATCGTGATCCATGCGTTTGGAATTCCGAATGAGTCCGCCGCGACCAGCCCATGCAAGCTCGACGAAAGAATGAACCGGCACGCCGCCAATTCGGCGAGAAACTCCTGGGTTGGGGCGAGAATATCGATTATCCGGACGCCGGGGAGTCGAACTGCGAGTTCCCGCAGGGACGGATCCTCCTGATCGATGTGATGCGGCACAATTCCCACATCCCACCGCTTTGCGACGTCCATGAATCTTGGAAACAACAGATCCACGAGCAACCCCGGGTCGCCGACCGCCTGCACATTCCGCACGTTGGCCAGTTGCGCGGTTAGTCGGCCACGAACGGCGTGATAGCGATGAATGCCCCGGCCGGGAGATTTCTCGTGCATGAGACCGGTGCCCCAGACGTCGAGTCGCCGGCTCCAGAAATGGGTGGGAACACGGTGGAGGATGCTTCCAACCGCGACGAGGTCCGCCTCCCGGGGTCCCGCATATTCAACGGAGCGCCCGGAGAGATGCTGGCAAAGCTCCGGCGAAATCCAGTCGCCAAAGTTTCTCCGCCCCCGCACTTCGCGATCGCACCAGTAAAGTTTAAGCGGTCCCATTGAATTCACGATCAGCATTCGAATCGCGACACGGAATGAAAGTGAAATCAAGGCCGGCGGCGCCCGAGGCGATCGAAGCTCCCTTGCAACGCTCGCTGGAGAACTGCTTGCGTGCGGTGGTGCGATGCTGAAATGTTCGCAGCCCGGAGTCAGCCATGTTTCATAAGATTAAGCATTTGTTCAGCGGAGCCGCCAACGTGCCCATTTTTGTTATTGGCACGGGACGTTCAGGCACGCACTGGGTCGGGTATTCGCTGGCCACCCATCCGGAGATTCGCGCCACCGTCGAAGTCGCGCCCATGTTTGAGTGGTCGCGGCAAATGGCCATGAATCCAGGCAAGGAACCTGTGTTGCTGCCCAAATTAATCCGCAACTACCGCTGGCAACTGCTGCGTTCCACTCCGCGACATTACCTGGATAAGAACCATCCCAATATCTGGATCGCCGAGGCGTTGCTCGCGGCATTTCCGAACGCGCTTTTCATCGGCATTGAACGTAATCCCTTTGCGACCGTCGCCAGCATGATGAAACACCAGATGGTGGCATCCTGGCCCAAGCGGTGGCGGGAATTTCCGGTGCCGAACCGTTTTCTGGGAATCGATAAACAAATCGCTGCTACCTACGATACCCTGCCGCTGTCCGCCCAATGCGCCCTCAGATGGGTGGCACATCACCAAAGGATGGAGGAACTCAAGCAGACGCTGAAAGGCAGTTTGCGGGTCATACAGTATGAATCCTTTGCCGAGGACCCCGCAAAGCATGTCCGCGAATTGCAAAGCTTCCTGCCTCTGACGCAACCCATCCCCATCCCCGAGGTGAAATCGGAGTCGCTCGATAAATGGAAAACGCAGCTTTCGCCGGAGGACCTTGACCAAATCTCCCGCGTTGTCGGCTTCGCGCCAGAGCAGGCGCACACCTACGCGAACCAGTGACGTCAGCCGCGCGATCGGACGTTGAGCGGGCTGCGAATCCAAAGGAGCCGCAACTTCTCGCCGAGTGTCAGTGGCGACGACATCCCGATACTGTCTTGTAACAGGGAGAAAAGTTCAGCGGCCCGCCGGGTCATTGTGTGCCGGGCCTCCACCAACGCCTGCCCCGCTCGCGCGATTCGCGCTGCCAGTGCCGGATCGCCGCGCAGCAATTCCGCCTTGGCCAGCAACTCGCGTTCGTCATCGTAGAGAACAAGGTTTTCCATGTCCTTGAACCCCAGCGCCTCCTGCTCGATGGCAGGCTGCCGTTTGGCAATGAGCACGCAACCCGCCGCCATTGCTTCAAAGTTTTTGAACATGTACTCGTGGAAGCCGATGTCGGCACTCACGAAGAAACGAACACGGTTGAGCAACGCGTTGTAGGCGGCGCCATCCCCGAATTCCGTGCGCAGCATTTGCAGCTTCAACGGCGCTTGCACAGCCTCCAGAAGGCGGCGGCGGTCAGTGTAAACGGCGTGCTTCAGCCGTCCGATATAGCCGAAATCGATGTCGCGCGGTTGAGCCAGCGGCCGGATCCTTTTCTCATCGAAGCACTTGGGCAGATACTTGCAATCGAGCCCGGCCTCGCTGAAGGCGAGTTCGCAAGTGCGGTTGGACACCAGCACCCGGATCCTGCCTACATCTTTGAACACGATGTCATAGGCACGATGCCACGCGCTGCGAGGAACGAAATGCTGACAGGCATCCTGTTCGAGGAAAACCAGGTTCGGGATGGACCGCAGAGCTCGATACTGTCGCCCTATCAACCGGATGTTCTGATCCAGCAGCACACGATCGTACGGGGCAAAATCCAAGCGGGAGAGCGCCCGGGCGTAGTGCTCCAATTCGGAATCGCCAAATTCAACCTGTTCCAATTCGCAGTGGCGACCCAGTGCTTCCCACAGGGTGGTTTGAGGAACCGGTGTTTTCGCTTTGGCGATCAGGAGGACTTTCATGACCGGGGAAACGCCCGACCAAGGGTTCCAGCCGGGGAACTTGATCGGTTGACTGGCGGTGCCTGCATTTGTTCCCGCGGAGCATTCGCATCGCCATGGATCGGGCAAGATTAAAATCCTTTCGCCGCCCAAGCCCGTGACTAGCAGTAGCGGCGGAGCAACAAAGTCGCTACGTTCCGCCGCGCATGAAGCTGGGTTTCCTGCTGTTCGATTACTTCCCGTTCGGCGGGTTGCAACGTGATTGCCTCAAGACAGCGAAGCTTTGTGCGGCGCGCGGACACGAGGTGATTCTTTTCACCCGCACCTGGCAAGGCGAGCGGCCAGCCGGCATCCACATTGAGCTTTTCGGGCGCCATGGCTGGAGCAACCTCTGGCGCAATCGTGTGTGGCTCAAACAATTGCAGGCGACGTTACCGTCTCTCGGAATGGACGGTGTGATTGGTTTTAACAAGCTGCCCGGCCTCGACGTGTATTACGGCTCGGACCCCTGTTACGCCGCGCGCATTCGTCGCCTGAAGCCTGCCTGGTACCGATGGCTGCCGCGCTATCGTCACTTCGCCGCTTTGGAGAAACTCGTCTTCACCCAGGGCCAGCGCACGGAAATCCTGGTGCTCACCGATCACGAGATTCCCAGCTACCAAGAATTCTACGGCACCGAACGGCATCGGTTTCACGTGCTCCCACCCGGCATCACGCGGCGCGACTTCAGCCCACAGCAAAAGCAAGCAACCCACGCCCGGCTTCGACAGGAACACGGCTGGGCAGTGGACGAACGAATACTTTTACTCGTTGGCTCGGGTTTCCGGGTCAAGGGTCTCGACCGCGCCATTCGCTCATTGGCCGCCCTCGACGCAGCCGTGCGCGCCTCCACCCGCCTGGTCGTGATTGGACAGAATCGCCCCGGTGAATTCGCGCTGCTCGCACGGCAGTTGGGCGTGCACGAGCAGGTTCATTTCCTGGGCGGGCGGCATGACGTATTCGATTGGTTGCTCGCCGCCGATCTCTTGATTCATCCCGCGCGCAGTGAAGCGGCTGGCATGATATTGCTCGAAGCGTTGACCGCAGGGCTGCCGGTCATGGCCACTGACGTGTGCGGTTACGCGCGGCACATTGAACGAGCCGAGGCCGGCCGCGTGCTCCCCTCCCCCTTTTCCCAGGCACAATGCGACACAACTGCGGGCGACATGCTGATCTCCCCGCACCGCGAGAGATGGAGCAGGAACGGCTTGGCCTACGCTGCGCACGAGGACCTTTATAGTTGCCACGCTCGAGCCGTCGAATTGATCGAAAACATCGTTGGGCAAAAAAAACATCCGGTTCAATTGCAAACCCCCGGTGGCGCCGGTTTCGCCACTGATCGTTTGAAAATAAAAAAACGCAAACGCCACCACTACGAACTGAATACTCCCGGGCAGGACGTTGCCTCGATGCGTGATTTGACAGTCACCCGGACAGCCGCTAACCAGTGCGCCATGAAATACGCTTTTGCTCTCATCGCTCTGTGCGCCGCGTCGCTCCTCAGTGCTGCCGATGCGCCCGCCACGTTTCCCGTCAGTGAATTCACCTTCAAGCGCCCGGCGAATTGGGAATGGGTGGAGACCACTTCGCAGATGCGGAAGGCACAACTCAAGGTCAACGGCGCCGACAAGAAAAACTTCGCCGAAGTCGTGTTCTTCCATTTCGGCCCCAGCAACGGCGGTGGGGTAAAGGCGAACGTGGACCGCTGGTACAGCCAGTTTCAGGAACCCCGCGAGAAGATTGGCGCGAAGAGCGAGGAAGCCACCATCGGCAAGCACAAGGTCACGTTCGTGCGCGCCGAGGGAACGTTCCTGAGCGGCATGCCCGGTGGCGAACGCACACCGCAACCCGGCTATGCGCTGCGCGGCGCCATCATTGAAGCGGCCGAAGGCGATGTGTTCGTGAAGATGACGGGCCCCGCCGCACTCGTGAAATCCGCCGAAGGTGACTTCCGCAAGCTGATCGAATCAGCGCTGAAGTAATCATCGGCCTCGTGCGCCGGTTCGGCCGGTTTAAATCCCGTTCGCGAGATCTGCGGATAAAGAATTCTTTGCGGCTTGAGCGCTCAACGGCATCTTCACCGCCATGCTGCTCTACCTGGTCACGGGCTTGGGAATCGGGATTGTCCTCGGCGCCATCATTGGTTGGCTGCTGGCCGCGGCGCGCAAGAGTGCCAGTGGGTTGGGGACGCCGCTCGACAGTCAGCCGCTGATCGATGAGCTCAGGACCCGGGTCAATCAAACACAGGACGAATTGTCGTCGGTCCGTGCGCAGTTAATCCAAAGCAGCGCCAGCCTCGCCACAGCGGAAGCAGAACGTGACGCGGCCAGACAACTGGCCGTCACGGAGCGGGATTTGAACGAGCGCGCGGCGCGTGAGGCCAAGGAGGCGCAGACCCGGGCCTTGAATGATTTACGGGAAGCGTTCCGTGCCTTGAGCGCCGAGGCGTTGCAGAAGACTCAGCCGGAATTCCTCCGCCTGGCCAATGAAACACTCGCCAAATTCCAGGAGTCCGCCAAAGGCGATTTGAAGGAACGGCAGCAAGCCATCGCCACGCTGGTCGGCCCTCTCACTCAGCAGTTAGAAACGTACCAGAAGCGTTTGCAGCTCTCTGAACTCGCACAGTCATCGACCCTCGGCGAAGTGAAGAAACAGCTCGAGACGCTGGCGGCTCAAAGCCAGACGCTCTCCACGGAGACGTTTCAGTTGCGCAAGGTCCTTAGCTCGAACCAGGCGCGTGGACGTTGGGGCGAGGAAACGTTACGCCGCGTCGTCGAGTCTGCGGGCATGAGCGCGCACTGCGATTTCAGCGAGCAGACGCAAGCCGGCGATGGCAAGCCCGACCTCGTGGTGCGCCTCCCCGGGGAGCGCGTCATCATCGTGGATTCCAAAGTGCCGGATCTCGATTTCCTCACTGCCGCAGACGCCGTGGACACGACGAAGCGCGCGGAAGCGCTGGTGCAACACGCGACCAAACTGAAGGCGACCATCAAGGCGCTGGCCGACCGCGACTATCCGCAGCAGTTCCCCAACGCGCTGGACTACGTGGTGTTGTTTCTACCGGCCGAATCGCTCTTCAGCGCTGCGTTGGAAGGCGACCAGGAACTCATGGTGTGGGCGCAGAACCGGCGCATCCTCATCGCCACGCCCTGTTCACTCATCGCCATTCTCCGCTCAGTGAGTTTGAGCTGGCAGCAGCATCAACAGACGGAGAACGCCCGCGCCATTGCCGATGCTGCGCAGGAGCTCTTCACGCGCGTGGTCAAATTCACCGAGCACTTTGAAAAGATCCGCTCGGGTTTGGATCGCGCCAACTCGGCGTTCAACGACGCCGTGGGCAGTTACGAACGGATGGTGCAACCCAGCGGCCAGCGCCTGCTCGAACTGGGCGGCACCACGGCCACGCGTGAACTCGCTGAAGTGAAACCCTTGGAAACAGCCTTGCGTTTGGCGCCAACGAATAGCTGACGCTTCCCGGCAGACGATTTATAGATTCGCCAACTGACGCATGAAAACATTCACAACGCTCCTTTTTTGCGCGCTGGCTTCGATTGCCGCCGCGGCGGGCCACTCGCCCATCGCATTGCACCCGGAAAATCCGCATTACTTCGTTTGGCGCGGGAACCCGACGGTGCTCATCACGTCGGCTGAGCATTACGGCGCGGTGTTGAATATGGATTTCGATTACGTGCCGTACCTGAAGGAATTGCAGGCGCGAAAGCTGAACCTCACCCGCACGTTCACGGGTTCTTACGTGGAACCGAGCGGCGCCTTCAACATCGCCAGTAATACGCTCGCGCCGGCGGCGGGCCGTTTCATCGCGCCCTGGGCGCGGAGCAGCGAGCCGGGTTATGCGAAGGGCGGAAACAAGTTCGACCTCACAAAATGGGATGAAGCTTATTTCAAACGCTTGCGCGATTTCGTCCAGCAAGCCAGCGCGCGCGGTGTGGTGGTGGAGATGAATCTTTTCTGCCCGATGTATGAAGAGTCCCAGTGGCTGCTCTCACCGCAGAATGTCATCAACAATGTGAACCGCCTCGGTGCCGTGGCGCGCACAAATGTTTACACCCTGGACAAACACGGCGGCCTGCTCGCCGTGCATGAAGCGTTGACCCGTAAGATCGTCACGGAGTTGAACGAGTTCGACAATGTTTACTATGAGGTCTGCAACGAGCCGTATTTCGGCGGCGTGACCATGGAGTGGCAGCATCGAATCGTCGACGTGATTGTGGAAACTCAACAGTCGCTGGCCAACCAGCATCTGATCTCGCTGAACATTGCCAATGGCTCGAAAAAAATTACCCAGCCACATCCGGCCGTTTCCATCTTCAACTTTCATTATGCATCGCCCCCGACGGCCGTCGCGGAAAACTATGGATTGAACAAAGCCATCGGGGACAACGAAACAGGCTTCAAGGGCACGAACGATGCGCACTACCGGATGGAGGCGTGGGAGTTCATTCTCGCAGGTGGGGCACTCTACAATAACCTGGACTACTCGTTTGCGGCTGGGCACGAGCGAGGGGATTTCGCTTATCCAAAAACTCAACCCGGCGGCGGCAGTCCGGAGTTCCGCCGGCAAATGACCGTCTTGGTTGACTTCATTAACCGCCTCGACTTCGTGAAGATGAAGCCGGGCAAGGAATTCATCAACTCCGGCATCCCCAAGGCGATGCAGGTTCACGCCCTGGCCGAAGAGGGGCACCAGTATGCCGCCTACTTCAACTCACCCAGCAACACAGCACTACAATCGATCACGCTCAGAGTATCCCTTCCCGACGGTGACTATCTTGTGGAGTGGGTGGATGTGCTGACGGGAAAGACAGTGAAACGTGAACCGGTGAAATCCCACGGCTCGGCCACCATCCATTCACCGGAGTTCAAACGCGAGATTGCGCTGCAGATTCATCGGTGAGACGAAGGCGGCCCATTCCGATTAAGCGTTGGAAGGACGGATTCCAATCCCCACACGCGGTGCGCCCGGCGTTTCCTGATTGGTGTTTCCCGTCCGGCATCTATTCTGGCGGCGCTTGAGAATCGTCATCGCCATTACCGGAGCCAGCGGCGTCATCTATACGCAGCGGTTGCTCGACCAGATCGACACCACACAGCACGAGGTGCACATGGTGTTAAGCAACTACGCGCACCAAGTGATCAAAGATGAACTGCCTGACGGACTTCGCCTGCCGCCCAACGTCAAGACGCACGGCCTCAAGAGCATGAACGTCCCATTCGTCAGTGGCAGCAACCCCTTCGATGCGATGGTGGTCATTCCCTGCACCATGGGGACCATGGGCCGCATTGCGCACGGGATCAGCGACGATGTGCTGCTGCGGACGGCTGACGTCATGATGAAAGAAAAACGAAAACTCATTCTCGTGCCGCGGGAGATGCCATTGAGCCTGGTTCATGTGCGGAACATGGAATTGCTGCTGCTGGCGGGCGCGACTTTGTTGCCGGCCAACCCCTTTTTCTACACAAACCCAAAAACGATCGAAGAAGTCGTGGACACGGTCGTGGCACGCGTCCTGGACCACATTGGCCTGCCGCAAAAGCTCATTCCGCGCTGGCAGGAGGAGTTGGAATAAAGTAATCGTCTCCCCCCTGCGTGTCCGCGGTGAATCCATTAAGAACAATCCGGAATTGGGCTGAGTTCGTGAAGTTATCCCACACGATCTTCGCACTTCCGTTTGCCTTGGCGTCGATGGTGGTGGCTGCCCGCGCCGATCGCGGTTGGCCGGGCGGCCGGGTGTTCGGGCTGATTCTTCTCGCCATGGTTTCTGCCCGCACGTGCGCCATGGCCTTCAATCGCATCGTCGATCGCAGGTTCGATGCACTGAATCCGCGCACCGCCCAACGCCACTTGCCGGCCGGAAAAATTTCGCTGGCCAGTGCCTGGATGCTTTGGGCACTGGGCGCAATCGGATTGATCGCAGCCAGCTACTTTCTCAATCCCCTGTGCTTCTATCTCTCGCCCGTGGCGTTGCTCGTCGTATGCTTCTATTCGCTAACCAAGAGGTTCACGGATTACACGCACGTCTTTCTAGGCATAGCGCTGGCACTGGCCCCCATTGGCGCATGGCTCGCGGTGAAAGGCGAATTTGGCTTCATGCCCCACGCGATTCCTGAGGGCGCCACTCCGCGCCAGGCCTTTGATCTGTGGGTTTCGAGTTTCGCCCATGGCATCATTCCCATCGTCCTCGCGTTGGCCGTCATGTTCTGGCTGATCGGCTTCGACATCATTTACGCGCTGCAGGATTACGAATTCGACAAACGGCACGGGCTGCATTCCATCGTGGTGGCGTGGGGGCCGAAGAACGCGCTGCGCGCCGCGTTCCTGTCGCACATGGTTATGTGCGGGCTGCTGCTTGCCTTCGGCCTGCTCTGCCGATTCCGCGTCGCCTTCACGATCGGCTGGCTGCTCATCGTGCTGTGCCTGGTGCTGGAACACTGGATTGCGCGCCGGCGCAGCCTGAATTGGGTGCAGACCGCGTTCTTCCGTCTGAATGCCGTCGTGAGCCTGGTGTTCCTGGGCGTGACGATTGCGGAAGTGCTCTTCCAAAGCGGCTTCCGACTGCGCTAATCCGTTAGCTCGGATCGCTCTTCTCGAGCAGGGATAATTGGGTGACCGGCTTTTCCTCCGCCACCACCGTGGCCTCTCGCAATGTCACCAAGGGAAGCCGAATGAGCTGACCCTGGAATGTGTAGCCGGGGGCGATCACATCATCCACCACCGACGTCGCCGTGGGCTTAACGCCTTCCATGAGAGCGTGAATTTTATCATCAAAGGGCGCTCCCACCTCAGTCACCACCGCCAGCAGGCCAGTGCGGCGGGCGGTGTCGCGACAGGCGTGTTGAAAGCTGGTCAGTTGCTCGATGACATTGCGCTGGCCCGAGCGGACTCCGGCCCGGTGCAAGGCATACACGTGGTCCAACAGGCGGACCGTGATCCCGAGCCAGTCTCCCTCAACCCGGCGCAACTTCTCCACCTCGAGGCGCAAGTGATTGCGTTCGCCGTCATTCAATTTGGACAGTACTTCGCCGAAATTGTGCGCCTCGACCGTCATGCGTTCGGCGATTTGCTCCGCGGCAGCCACCGTGTCAGTGGCGCTTTTCTGCAAATGCTGCCACTCGGTGACCGCCTGGGAGATGTTGCCGGAGACTTTATCGAGGTCCTGGATCTTGGAGGTGACATTGGACAAGGCGGTGGACTCGGCGAGACGGGTGGCAGCGCGAAATTGGAGGACAAATGGCCAGGAGAGCAACCATGCTCCGAAGGCAACGGCGCCGACCATTGCGGCATACTGCCATTGACCGAGCGAGCCTCCATGAAGCGCGATCCAGGCGCCGCTCGCAACAAGGAGCAAGTCTCCAAGAAGGAATGGCAGCTTGGCGATGCGGGGCGCAGACGGTTCGTTCATGCGCGTCGAGAATAGCGAAGGCGTTTGAGCGTTGTCCAATGTTGCGGACGCCGTGCAACTTTTCACCCGTGCAGGACCACTGGCGGCAGTCGGCGCACAATAAAACGAGGAGGAGCCGCTTCATCCCGCGGCCGCCGGTTGACAGGCTTCGACTCGCTCCAATAACTTTCCGCTCCATGTCAGTTTTGCAGGAATCGCTGGTTGAACTAATCCGCCGAACGTCCGCCGAAATACCGGACGACGTGCAGCAGGCGATCGTGCGTTCGTTGGAGGCGGAGAAGAAGGGCACGATTGCCGAGTCGGCTCTGAAAATCATCGAGCGCAACATTGAGTTGGCCAAACAGAAGTCGCAGCCGATCTGCCAGGATACGGGCAGCATCTTGTTCTACGTGGATGTGCCGGTGGGCTTTGATCAAATCAGCTTCGAAGAAACCGCGCGGGAAGCGGTGACGCTGGCAACCCGCAAAGGTTTCCTGCGCCAAAACTCGGTTGATTCAATCACGGGCAAGAACGATGGAACCAACGTGGGCCCCGGTTCGCCGATCATTCATTTCCATCAACATCGTTCGCCCGAAGTGCAGGTGCGGCTGGTCTTGAAAGGGGGCGGCTGTGAGAACGTAGGCGCTCAATACTCGTTGCCGAACGAGAAGCTCCACGCGAATCGCGACCTCGACGGTTGCCGCAAAGTGATTCTTGACGCGGTGCTCCAGGCGCAGGGCAAGGGCTGTGGTCCGGGCATCCTGGGCGTCTGCATCGGCGGCGACCGCTCCACCGGCTACGAGTTTTCCAAGAAACAATTCCTGCGCAGCCTGCCCGATCGAAATTCAGTGGGGGAGCTCGACGCTCTCGAACAGGATGTGTTGAAGACTGCGAACGAGCTCGGCATCGGCCCCATGGGATTTGGGGGCAAGACCACCCTCCTTGGCGTCAAGATTGGTGTGGCGAATCGGTTGCCGGCATCCTTTTTCGTCAGCGTCAGCTACATGTGCTGGGCTTATCGCCGACAGGGCGTCGTGCTGGATGCCGAGAGTCGAATCACCCAATGGCTGTACTGAAATGATCGCCCTCGTCGCCCCCTTCACCGGAACAGCTCATTCGCTCCCTCAAAGTGGGCGACGAAGTCGGCATCACCGGCACCGTCTTCACGGGCCGCGATGCCGTGCATAAGTTTCTTCACGACGGCGGCGAGCTTCCGCCGGAGGTGAAGTTGCGCGATGGCATTATTTATCATTGCGGGCCGGTCGTGATGAAAGATGAGCGCGGCCAGTGGACGGTCACTGCGGCCGGTCCCACGACCTCCATTCGCGAAGAGCCGTACCAGGCGGACATCATCGAGCGTTTTGGCCTTCGCGCAGTCATTGGCAAAGGCGGCATGGGAGACAGAACCCTGGAGGCGTGTCGAAAAGTTTGGATGCGTGTATTTGCACGCCATCGGCGGGGCGGCGCAGGTGCTGGCGGAATGTATCAAGGCCGTGCGGGGTGTCTATTTCATGGAACAGTTCGGCGCGCCCGAAGCGATCTGGGAGATGGAAGTGATGAACTTTCCCGCCGTGGTCACGATGGATGCCAACGGCAACTCTCTCCACCGCGAAGTGCTGGCCGCCAGTCAAGCCGCCCTGCAAAAACGGCTTTAGCCGGGCAGAGCGGATCCAACCGCTGAGTCACCTTCCGACCAGCCCGGCAGGAGACTGGATTCTCTCGGGGTTACCATTCCTTCTCACCAAAGCATCCGTTTTCGGCCATGGTCCCGGGAACATTTTCGTGAGTTTCTCAGACACGCCATCAAACGCGGTAATGGCCGCCTCGACTCCTTGTTGAACAGTGTGCTGCACGAAATCGGATCGCCGCTATCCGCGGTAAATTCCCGGTCTGGTGCGGGAGAGCACCGGAAGAGAGTTGGAAGTGGTCTTCGCATTGCGGGGGGCAAATCGCAGTCGTTCCCCTCGCCCGGGGTAACGCGAGTTTAGTTCTGACGTGTGATGCCGATAACTTTGAAACAGTGCAACTGGGTGCGCAGCTTGATGAGATCGTTTCAAGGGACATCGTGACTGTAGGTTTTTTCATTTTCGGGAAACCAGCCGGTTTACCAAAGCTACTTCGAGCCCGGATCGACGCGCACTAAAGGGCTCGAAATCAGAAGGGGCGCGGCAGGAAGTGGGGCAACTCACTTCCTGCTCTTCTCTCCTGTGCGATATCCCATTCACCGAAGCGGACACTGTCCAGTGCCTCTGTCCATGAGAGGAACAGCCGGAACGCGCGAGACGGCAATCCTACGCCTACTCCACCCATGGCACCTTCGCTGCTGACCCATCAGCGCCATGATCCAATTAAGAATATGCAAGTGCGCCTGACACAGCATCCGCGCCGAAAGTCCGCCCGAAGTGGATTTGGGATTGTGGACGCGCTCTTCGGCATGGCGATCGCCGGCGTGATGTTTACGACCCTCTACGCCGGTTTGGGATTTGGTTTCAAGGTGATCAAGTTCGCCCGTGAAAACACGCGGGCCACGCAGATCATGCTGGAGAAAATGGAAACCATCCGGCTTTACACTTGGGACCAGGTCACCAACACAACGTTCATGCCTGTCGGCAAATTTGCTGTCCCCTATTACGCCATCGGCTCGACCAACGGCAGCCTCATGTATACCGGGCAGATCTTCATCCAGCCCAGCGGCCTTTCCACCAGTTACGCCGACGAGATGCGCAAGGTTACAATCCAGGTCGATTGGTGCCCGCTTGGCTCCACCAACCGGACTCGCACCATGAGCACATACGTTACGAAGAATGGAATGCAAACGTATGTTTATTAAGCGAAGCACCGGCTCCCAAAACGCCTTTACCATCATGGAGATGATGGTGACCTTTGCTGTTTCCGGGATCATTCTCACGGCTTTGCTTTCCTTCGTCGTTTACGGCGCGAAGAGCTTTGCGGCCATGGAGAACTACGTGGACCTGGAGCAAAAGAGTCAATTGGCGCTGGACAAGATGACGCGAGACATTCGCGAAACTCAGCGCCTCCACAGCTTCGGAACGAGAAACCTGAGCGGACAAGTGGTGACCAATTCATTGACGTTTGTTGACTCGGATGGCGCGACCAATCTCACGTACAATTTCACCAACAACATCCTCCTTCGGCATAAGGGCAATGAAAGCACCGTTGTGCTCACCAATGTGGATTACCTGAGCTTCCTCATCTTTCAACGCAACCCCATCGGCGGTAGCTACGAGCAATACGCCACCACCAATGCCGGGAACTGCAAACTAATCAGCGTCAGCTGGATCTGCTCCCGCCAGGTCCTCGGCAGCAAGCTCAACACTGAATGCGTTCAAACCGCAAAAATCGTCATCAGAAAGCAATAATCCTATGAAAACCAGTATCTCATCGCGCCGCGCTCAAAGCGGCTCCACCTACATGACCGTGGTGATCACGACGATCATCGTGGGCGCCATGTTGGCGGCCTACCTGAAAATGATCTCCGTGCAAAACCAATTCACGATGCGTTCCCAGGCTTGGAACCGATCGGTGCCCGTCCTCGAGGCTGGAGTGGAAGAGGCGATGGCCCACCTGAACCGCAACGCCTCCCCCGACGCAAGCGGCAATTTCAATGTGAACCTCGTGAGCGATGGGTGGGCGGTGGATCCAAATGGTGGATGGTTCAAGGTTGGCAATATCGGCGACGATTATTACCACACGCGGATCACGTCCTTCACCCCCGGCGGGACGGGAGGCAACTTTCCATTCATTGAGTCAGTCGGGTACGTGAAGCAACTTCCAACGTTTTCGCTGAACCGGGGCACCGGCCCATTCCTTGCCGCCATCTCCTTACAAGACCTCACATCGGCTGGTTATACCAAGCGCGCGGTTCTCGCCGGCACCACCAATGTACCGACCTTCACCAAGGCTCTTGTGGCCCGTCGCGGAATCGACATGAACGGCAACGGCGTTTTTGTGGACAGCTTTGATTCGAGCAATACGAATTTCAGCACGAACAAGCGCTGGGTCTGGAGCAAACACCGGGCGAACGGTGACATCGCCAGCAATGACACCATCACCAATACCATCAGCATTCAAAACGCGAACATCTGGGGCCGAGTTGCCACGGGTCCGCACGGCACGGTGTCGATCGGTTCCCAAGGTTGCGTCGGCGACGCCGCCTGGCAGGCCAATTCCGCCAATCGCGGCAAGATTCAACCTGGTTATTCCACGGACGATATGAACGTGCAATTTCCGGAGGTGGTGTTGCCTGCCGGTAGCGGAAGCTGGAGCGCACCGTCGGGCGGAGGCGGCTATTCCATGGTTCTGGATACGCCCAACGGTAATTACCGCGTCTGGTCGGGAAACGTGAACGGGAAGATTCTTGTGAACGCTCCCAATGTCCGGCTCCGCGTGGATAGTGGATGGAACTTCAACGGTCAGGACTTCCTGGAGATCCGCACCAACGCCAGCATCAAAATTTATCTCAATTGCCCCACCGCCGACATCACCGGCCAAGGCATCGTCAACAGTTCGGGCACGGCCAACCAATGCTATATCTTCGCCACTTCGGCCCTTCGAACTCTGGACATGGGCGGCAACGGCGAGACGACGTGCGTCCTTTATGCTCCTTACACTGACGTCACCTTCCACGGCGGCGGGAGCAGCGATCAGGACTTTTCCGGCGCAGCCATCGTAAACAGCATCCGACTGACCGGGCATTACAGCTTCCATTATGACGAAGCGCTCGGACGCATCGGCCTCTATCGCGGCTACTCGCTCACTTCCTGGAACGAAAATTAACCGCGAGCTTTCCCGCAACTCTCTTCAGTCGATCAACAGGAAGTGGCCATCCACTTCCTGTTTTTCGTTTATGCATCACAGCATGTGACAGAACATGGCGTCGCGCAGTTTCGGTTCAAACCAGGTGCTCTTCGGCGGCATGATTCCTCCAGCGTCGGCGATGGTCATCAAGTCCTCGATGCTCGTGGGAAACATGCTGAACGCGCAGACGTATTCGCCACTGTTCACGAGCTTCTCCAGTTCCGTCGTGCCGCGGATCCCGCCGACAAAATTGATCCGTTTGCTCGTGCGCGGGTCATCGATTCCGAAGAACGGCGCCAGCACGTACTTTTGCAGCAACGTCACGTCGAGCTTCTCAATGGGATCGGACGTGCGCGCGAAATGTTCACGGAAGGTCAGCGTGTGCCATGCCCCACCCAAATAAAGCCCGAGATGATGTTTTCGCGCGGGCCTGGCTTGACCGCTGTCCTTCTGGATCACGAACACGCCATCCAGCTTTTCCAAAAGCTCATCCGGCGTCATTCCATTGAAATCTTTCAGCACACGGTTGTAGGGAAGAATTTGCATCTGATTGTGCGGAAAAATCACCGAAAGAAACCAGGGTGCGTTGGGATTGCCACGGCTGGATTGATACACCCGCGCGGCGGCCGCGCTGCGATGATGTCCGTCCGCGATGTAGAGAGCCGGAATTTTCTCGAACTCTCTCTCGATCACGTCGGTGCTCGCGCCATCCGCCACCAGCCATGAGCTATGCCGCACCCCATCTGGTGCCACAAAGTCGACATCCGGCGGCTCTTGGATCCGGCGATTCACAAACGCGTCGATCGCCACCGTGGCTCGATACGTCAGGAAGACCGGGCCGGTTTGCGCCGCGAGCGTTTCGATGTGGCGGACGCGATCATCTTCTTTATCCACGCGGGTCAACTCGTGCTTCTTGATCGTGTTCTTCAAATACTCTTCGCAGCTCGCCACGGCCACGATGCCCACTTGGGAATGCGCGCCCATCACCTGGCGGTAGAGATAAAACGACGCCAACCGATCCTGCCGTAGTGCCCCTTCGGCGATGAGTCGCTGCAAGTTTTCCCGTCCCTTCGCGTAAACCTCCGGCGCGTATAGGTCCGTGCCCGGCGGCAGATCGATCTCGGGCTTGCTGACGTGGAGGAAACTGAGCGGATTCCCCGCGGCCATCTGGCGCGCTTCCTCCGACGACATCACGTCGTAAGGCAGTTCACAGATTTGGGACGCCAGTTGCGGTTGTGGACGCAATGCGGGAAATGGTCGAATCGTTGCCATAAAAGCGGCGGAAGATACGAACGCCCCGCTGTGAACGCACGCAGTTTTTGAAGTTCCAAGACGCGTGCGTGAGCCTGCTACCGGATGGTTCACCGGCTTCAACGTCATCGCCGCTTTACGAACTGCTCCACGTATTTGCCCAGGATGTCCGCTTCGAGATTCACCGCGTCGCCGACTTGGCGTTCCCGCAACGTGGTGTGCTCAAACGTGTGGGGGATAATCCAGATACGGAAACCGCCTTTTTGCACGGCAGCCACGGTGAGACTGATGCCGTCGACCGCAATCGATCCTTTGAACACAACGTATCGCAAGACGTCGCGCGGACCGGAAATGTCCAGGACATGGTCGGCCCCGGCGCGTTCCCAGCGCTTGATCCGCCCAATGCCATCAATGTGGCCCGTGACGAAATGCCCGCCCAGGCGTCCGTTGGCGGCCAGCGATCGCTCAAGGTTTACGAGGGAACCAATGCGAACGAATTGCAGATTCGTGCGCGCCCAGGTTTCTCGCAGCAGATCAAAATGCAGCACCGACCCCTTCTTCGCGCGCGAAATCCTGGTGACCGTCAGGCAGCAGCCATTCACCGCGATGCTATCACCAATCGAGGTGCCCCGCGTAGACGTCACCGCGCGAACCAGAAGATGAATCGCGGCGCCCGACTCGCGGATGCTTTCAACGATCCCTGTTTCTTCAACGATGCCGGTGAACATGCTGCGAAAGGATCGGGAAATGGTTCCGAAGTCTCAACTCAGTTCTCGAAT
This sequence comes from uncultured Verrucomicrobiae bacterium, assembly GCA_963760275.1. Taxonomy (GTDB): domain Bacteria; phylum Verrucomicrobiota; class Verrucomicrobiia; order Limisphaerales; family SIBH01; genus JANNGC01. The sequence continues at coordinate 762,039 of CAVXCM010000013.1, read as the reverse complement.
GGAAGACGCCCCGGCCATGTCCAGCCTGGCGTTAACCCGCCCGAGGTCATTTGCGTGACACACTTTTCCCGGATCGCGTTGCACGGCGGCCTGCTGGCGACCGACGTTTACCTTGATGCGCGATTCCGCCGGCCGGCGCTACTCGCGCTTCCAGCAGCAGGTCAGTGCCAAGCCAACGATACGTCACGTCACTCAATCGAAGCGCGTCTTCCACGGTGGTAACACCCGCACCACCGACTGCTTTGCGGGAATCGCGTCCACCGAGAATTTTTGGGGCGTAAAAGAAAGCCACGCGATGGGCATGATGCTGAAACAGGAACGACGCGTTCACCTCCCCGCCTCCTTCCACCAGCAGGCTTGTGACATTTTCCGCACCGAGCTTCTGCATGAGCCACCGCAAGTCGATGCGACCTTCCACCGTTGGGGCCAATTCCACGCAGATCCGTTGCCGAAGGGCCGCCACGCGCTTGGCCGAAGCACTTCCCGAGACCACGATCGTGGTGAGCGTCGCGAATTGATCCGTGCAAATCCGGGCGGTGGTCGGCGTGCGGGCTGAGGAATCGAGAATGATCCGGCGCGGCTGACGTGTGTCCTGTCTCCTCGTGCGGCCGTCCTTCAGCGACCTCAATGTCAGGGATGGATCGTCTGCCAGCACGGTGTTCACTCCCACGAGAATGGCGTCAGCGCGTTGCCGCAATCGCATGCCGTAGCTTCGGGCAGGAAGGCCGGTGATCCACTTGGACTCGCCGCTGCGGGTGGCGATCTTGCCATCCAAAGTCATCGCCGCTTTGACCGTGACGAAAGGAGTCCGGTGAACAATCCAATGATTGAACGCCTCGTTCTGCAGGCCGGCTTCTTTCGCCATCACTCCCGGAACAACTTCCGTTCCCCCTCGGCGCAGCAACCTAAAGCCACGCCCTGCGTGGACTGGATTTGGATCTCTGGCAGCCACCACCACCCGGCCGATGCCTGCCGCGAGAATCGCATCCGTGCAGGGCGGGGTACGTCCGTAGGTGCAGCATGGCTCCAAAGTGACGTAGAGCGTCGCGCCACGAACCGAGTGCCCGTGCCGCTCGGCATTTCTTAACGCTTCGATCTCGGCATGCGGTAAACCAGCCTGGCGATGCCAGCCGCGACCCAGGATCTTTCCATCGCGCACCACCACCGCGCCCACCATGGGATTGGGTGACGTCCGGCCCTCCCCGCGAGCCGCGAGGCGTAATGCGAGGCGCATCATCGTATAATCTTCGGCGGACGGTTTGCTCAACAGGGCAGGAGTTTGGGAACGGTATTACCCGGAGTCAACGCGCCGCAATTTCCTTGAACGATTCGAAGGCAGGGGCGTCATTGACTGGTGTTCAAAATGCGCATGGCTCGAACTTCACTCGCTGTCCTCGCCGGGGTGCTGTCGCTCCTTCTCTGCGAGCCCACGTTCGCCGCCAGTTATTCCTATCCCGCCCCCAACGGGTCTCCAACGAACAAATCGAGGAAGCAAAAACCGGCGCCGGGCGAAGTGCTCTTTGACAATCAAACCGTGCTGCCTTTGCGCATCGAAATTGCACCGAGCGAATTGGCGGTGCTGCGTCGTGACGATCGCAAGGATGTTCGGGCAACGGTATACCAGGGAACCAACGTGTGGCGCGACGTGGGACTGCACGTGAAGGGCGCGGCGGGGAGCCGGCGCGGCATCGAAGACAAGCCAGCTCTGACGCTCAACTTCGGGAAATTCACACCCAAGCAACGGTTCCATGGTCTTCGCAAGATTCACCTGAACAACTCGGTCCAGGACCGCAGCTATCTCACTGAGAATATTTGCGGTGAACTTTACCGCCGCGCTGGCGTTCCAGCCCCCCGAGTCACGTACGCAACCCTGGATCTCAATGGCAGAGCGAGAGGCCTCTACGTGGTGAAGGAAGGTTTCACGAAGGAGATGCTTGGCATTTATTTTAAGAATCCTGACGGGAATCTGTATGACGGTGGGTTTCTGCGCGAAATCACCGATCAACTGGAGCGCGACTTGGACGGAGACGAGCGACGTGCGGGATTGGTCGGATTTGAAGGGCTTGGCGAAAGCGGCGCAACATCCCGATCCGCTGACGAGATTCGATGAATTGTCCCAGGTGCTCGACATGGAACGATTCCTAACCTTTGCGGCGCTTCAGGTGATGACATGGGACTGGGATGGCTACGTGATGAACCGGAACAATTATCGCGTGTATCATGACGTCGACACGGGGAAGATGGTCTTCCTGCCGCACGGGATGGATCAGATGTTTTGGGAGGCGAATCACTTTATCATTCCGAAGCCGAATCGGTTTAATGGCCTGGTCGCCAGCGCCCTGATGCAAACGCCCCAGGGTCGAAAATTATACCGGGAAAAATTTGGGCAGGTGTTCACCAATGTGTTCCAGATCGAGACGCTCACCAATCGTGTGCACGAACTGGGTGCCCTGCTTCGGCCCTACGCAGGCAACACGAATGAGTACAATGGCGAAGTGAAGCGCATCCGTGACTTGATCGTTTTACAACATGCAAATTTTTCGAGACGTCTGTCCGAGCCAGAACCGCAGCCGCTCGCCTTCAATGGAGGCGTAGCAATGATCACGAATTGGGCTGTCCCGTCACCGGAGCCTCGTGACCCTGCGAAGGCTTTGCGCGACCGGGTGGATGTGGATGGCCGGCACACGTTGCACATCATCACCACCAACGCGTTCACGAATACGACCGCGTCCTGGCGGGCAACGGTTTATCTGGGGCCGGGCCATTATCGTTTTGAAACGATGGCCAGGGGCGAGGGCATTGTGCCGGCGCTGGATGTCAAGAAGGGCGAGGGCGCGGGCATTCGCCAACATGGCACGCAGACGAATCGGCTGAACAAAGTCATTGGCACCACTCCGTGGCAAAAGCTGGAATACAACTTCCCCATCAAGTTCGAGCAGGAAGTGACGCTCGTCTGCGAATTGCGCGCCACGGCCGGCGAAGTGTGGTTCGATCTGGGTGCAATGAAACTGGTGAAAACGAAATGAGTGCGCGCCTGTTTGTTTCAATCCTCGTTGTATGTCTGCTCAGTGCGGTGAGCGCCATGGCCGCCGCAAAGCCCTCGAAGATACAACTTCAAGGCGGCACGGCGGCTCGATCCGAGTAATACCTTGTTTTCGACGAATGCGCCTCTCCTCACTTTTCGGATCGATATCTCTGGCTTGGAGCTGGCGGCGTTGCAGAAGGATGATCGCAGCTACGTGCGGGGCACCGTCTCCGTCGGCACCACGGTGCTGCGGGATGTGGCGCTCCGCGTCAAAGGCAACGGCAGTCGTCGGCCGTTGAACGAAAAGCCAAGTTTCGTCACCAAGTTTGACCACTATGTGCCGGACCAGGAATTCTTCGGACTGACCAAGCTGGCTTTGAACAACTCGAGCCAGGATCCCACGTACCTCGCCGATTTCATGGCCAATGAAATGTTTCGCGAGGCGGATGTGCCGGTATCGCGCGTAACTCACGCCCGGGTCATTCTGAACGGGCGGGACCTGGGCCTTTACGTGGTCGTGGAGATGCACAATAAAGAGTTCCTTCAACGCTGGTTCGGCAATTCGAGCGGCAGCCTCTACGAAGCCTACGTGCAGGACATCGATCAGCACATTGATCTCGATAATGGACTGGATAGGACGCAGAGCGATCGGCTGAAGCTTTTGGAGACGGTCAAGATTGGCGAACCCTCCGAGCGCTGGCAGAAACTGGCCGGAGTGCTCGACGTTGATCGCTATGTGTCGCATCTCGTTTGCGAATTGTTCACGGCTCACACGGACGGTTACGCCATGAACAGGAACAACTATCGCCTCTATCACAACCCCAACAATGAGCGATTCACGTTCATCGCCCATGGAGTGGATTGGGCCTTTGGAAATACGGGTGTTTCCATGCAACCGCCCCTGGGCGCCTTGGTGACCAAGGCGGTGATGACCACACCGGAAGGGGCCAGGCTGTTCAGGGAACGCCGCGGAACACTGTTCACCAATGTGTTTCAACTGGAGGTGCTGACGAACCGCGTCAATTGCGTGGCTGCGCGGCTTTTGACGCTGGCGCGCAATGCCAACGAGACAAATGATTTTCTCCGTTGCGCCAGGGACATGAATGGACGGCTGACGGCGCGGTGGCAAAACATCACCAACCAGCTTTTTGGCGTGCCTGCGATGACATTGAACTTTGATGGCAACGGGATTGCGAGATTGAATGGATGGCGCAAGAAGACGGACAAGGATTCGCCGCCCGCATTGCACAACCGCGTCATCGAAGGTAGCCGCCGCCTGCTTCACATCAAGACCACCAGCGAAACTAATGGCTATAGTGTCGCATCGTGGCGCACTAAAGTGACACTGCCGGCCGGAACTTACCTTTTCGAAGGCGACCTGCGCAGCGCGGGAATTATCACACAAACGAACAACATCGGGCTCGGAGCGGGCTTGCGGCTTTCCGGCGAGAAACAGCGGCAGAATGCGTTGGTGGACGATGCGCCATGGACGCGCGTTCAGCATAGCGTCACCAATGCGGTCGACGCCGAGGTGGAGTTGGTGGCCGAGCTTCGAGCCCTGAAAGGTGAAGTCTGGTTTGACGAGGATTCACTGCGGATTGTCCGCCGCAAATGACGTGGCCGGAAAGTTGATCATGCCGCTGCCAAGTTACGGCCAACATGTTGTGTAAGATTGACGCGGACAAATGATCTTCCTAAGGATTGGCCTGCGCGGCGCTTTGGCGCCATCCCGCACGGATGGAAATTCCCGACCCCCGACCGGCAACGGGGATTCCCATTGGGCAACCCCGTTCCTCACGAGAGTCGCGAGTTTCACTGCTGAGACCGCGTTGCGACACGAACATTAAACTCGAATAAGGAAACGTCATGACAACCACAGCTACTAGTGCAGAACCCACCCACGATGAAGTTGCCCTCCTGGCTTTTCTGGCTTGGGAAAAGGACGGTCGTCAGCCGGGGGGCGAGCTTACTTATTGGTTTCGTGCTGAGGCCGAACTTCGCGCCGCGAAGGAAAAGAAAGCCATGTTCACCCCGAAGCCTTGGCCGCCGACTCCATCGGCAACGACCAAGCGCGAAGTAACAGGCAAGAAGGAATTGTCGACCGCAGCCAAGCGTTCCACGACGGTGAAGGCCAAGGTCGCAACAAAGGCTCCGGCGGCCCGTTCAAAGAGTCCGGCCGGGAAAGCACGGCGCTGATCAGCCGGGCGAGACCTAGCGCAAGACAAACTGGCGATGGTGCGAAAAGACATCGCGCAGTGCTTTGGAGGTTTCGTCCTGAAGCGACTGTAACTCGCGATATACTTCGACATTTTTCCGGTCAGGTGTCGCGGATTCGGCTTTCACGATCTCCACGTACTCGTCGGTGATATCGGCGATCGAGGTTTTGTGCCCTTGTTGCAATCGCCAGCACCAGAGCGCTTGCAGGGCGGCTCCGTAGGCTGCGCCCTCACTGACTTTTAAAGTCACGACTTCGGCGTCAAAAATGTCGGCCATGATCTGGCGCCAGACCTTCGACTTCGCACCGCCACCGGTGGCACGGATTTGCGTCGGCTTGACGCCCAATTGAGCCAGACGCCGCAAGCCGTAGTTCATGCCTAGCGTGACTCCCTCCATCGTAGCTCGCGCGAAGTGCGGCCCCGTAAAGGTGCGACTGTTTACACCCAGATACACGCCTGTGCCATCCGCCACGTTCGGGGTGCGTTCGCCTTCGAGGTAGGGCAAAAGGAACAAGCCATCGCAGCCAGCTGGAGCGCGCGAGGCAGCATTGGAAAACTGCTCGTGGGACATTTTGAAATCATTCCGGACCATCTCCGTGGCTACGGTGACGTTCATTGTGCAAAGCAACGGGAGCCAACGATTGGTGGAATCGCAAAACGCCGCAATTTCGCCGCGGGGATCGACCACCGGCTTTTCTGAACACGCGTAAATCGTCCCGCTGGTGCCAAAGCTCGCCGTGATGACGCCAGCGCGCGTATTCCCCGTGCCGATGGCGCCCATCATGTTGTCGCCACCGCCGGCACTGACCAGGACGTCTGTGTTCAAACCCAGTTCGTTCGCGGTGCTGCGCTGGAGCTGGCCGGAAGGCTGGTCACTGGGAATCAAGGGGGGAAGTTTATCTGCCAAATCCTCATCAATTGCCCCAAGGATCTCCTCGGACCATTTGCGCTTTCGCACATCCAATAGCGCCGTGCCGCTGGCGTCGCCGTGCTCCATGACCCTTTGACCCGTCAGCCAGAAATTCAGGTAATCATGGGGCAGCAGCACCGTCGCGAGCTTCTTGTAATTCTGCGGCTCGTGTTTGATGAGCCAAAGGATCTTCGACGCCGTAAAACCCGGGAGCACCGCGTTGCCGATGGCCTTGATGGTTTCCTTTTGGCCGCCGAGAGCCGCCATGATTTCCTCGCACTCCGCCGCGGTGGACGTATCGCACCAAAGCTTGGCCGGCCGTATGACATCGCCTTTCGCGTCCAACGGCACGAACCCGTGCTGCTGACCGCTCACCCCGATCGCTTTGACTTCCGCCGCCACCGCCTTGGCGCCGCGCAGCGCCTGTCGGATGGCCTTGGCCGTAGCATCCCGCCACGTGTGCGGATGTTGCTCCTTGGCGCCGGGCGGAAGGTTGGGAATGAGTTCGTAGGCCTGCGCCCCCGTGCCGAGGACGTTGCCCGTATTGGCATCCACCGCCACCACCTTGGTGGATTGGGTGCCGCTGTCGATGCCGAGAAGCAAAGTGCGCATAAAGGCCACGTTACGGGGGACGCTGCAACGCGGGCAAGTTCTTCAACGTCATCTGCGTCGCGCTTTTTTAAGGATTGATGAACGGATGGCGCGCGTGAATCTTCGGTCAATGTCTCCGAGTAAAATCGCGCGTCCATGTCCCGCCTTCGCCTCTTAGCGCAGAATATTTCCTCCGGGTATGCGGCCATCGCTGCAAATGCGATCTTCACCCTGGTCTCAATACGGCTGGCCCTTCATTACCTTTCCTTAAGCGAATACGGCCTGCTTGCCTTGGTGACGACCGTCGTCGCGCACCTCACCCTCGTGGATTTGGGAATGACTGGCGCCATGATGCGCGTACTGATCGACCATAAGGACCAGTCTTCCGGCGGCACCTACGGTTCCGTCATCAAGACCACTGGGCTGGTCCTGCTCGCCCAAGGCCTGGCGCTTGGCCTTCTTGCCTGGTTGCTTGGAGCGTGGCTGCCCGGCTTGATGGACGTGCCGCCTAACTACACGGAAACCTTCCGCTCCTTATTCCTGGGTTACGGCTTTTTGGCCGGCGCGCTCTTTCCCACCCGCGTTCTGACCGCCGTCCTCCAAGCCTACCAACGCCATGATGTGGTGAACTATTCCAACATCCTTTCGTTCATCGTGAATCTCGCCGTGTTGTGGATCGGATTCAAAAATGGCCTCGGCCTTTTCAGCCTGCTCATTGCCCAGGTGGCCGGATCTCTCACTGCCACATTCATCCAGTGCATCGCCGCCTTTCGCCTCCGCTTGATGCCCGCATCAGGAGCGTGGGGAAGCTTTGACCGGAAAATCTTCATGGAGATATTTCGATTTGGTAACGACCTCTTCCTGATGAATGTGGGGTTGCAGCTCCTCAATGCCAGCCAGGTGGTCATCATTAAATTAACTCTCGGCCTTGAGTCCGTCGCCGTCTGGAACATCGCCACCAAAGTCTTTGTCATGGCGCAGCAGTTCGTCTGGCGTTTGTGGGATTTCTCCGCGGCAACCATCGCTGAGATGGTGGTGCGAGGCGAACACGCCCGGCTGCGCCAGCGATTTCAGGAGATCTTTGTCGTTACCGCGTCGGTCAGTGCCTTCGTTGGTGTCACGGTGGCGGTTTGTAACCGAAGCTTCCTCCAGGTATGGACCCCCAATCAGGTTTCGTGGAGTGGCGTGAATGATGTCCTGATGGCCCTGCTCTTTTGCAGCCATTGCATCACGCGGCTCCATATTGGATTGATGGGAGCCACTAAAAAAATCCAGGCCATGCGTTACTTTTACTTTTTCGAGGGCATCAGTTTTGTCGTCGCCGCCTACTTAGCCGCGCGCTTCTGGGGCATGCCGGGAATCATCTCGGCAGCCATCGTCATGAACATTCTCTGGAGCGGCATTTACGGAACCCTGCGGACCGCAGAAGAGTTTCAGATCCGTCCATTCGAGGTGGCGGTCCTTTGGCTCGCGCCGTCGATACGGTTCGCCCTGGCCCTGACGGCTGCGGCGTTTCTCTGCATCTGGCTCCTGACCAGTTTACCCGCCTTGCCGAGATTGCTCCTTACCGCCACCATCATGAGTCTCGTAGGAGCGATTGCATTCTGGAACCTGGGCCTGACCGATTCGCTACGGGAAGAGTTTCGTTCCGCTGCAAAGAAAAGCCGGCAACGTTTGCGTCTGGCGTCCTGAAAGGCGGAGCCTAGTAAGGTTTGATTGCGACCGCCCGCAGGTGCTTGGCAAAAACTCCCGGCCAGACATCCTGCATAAACCGCAGATTCAAAAGCGGAGGCAATTGTTGGCGGGCAAAATCGCTGATGTGCGCCAGCGGCCCGCCCGCCCGAAAAACATCCCACACCGACGAATCGGCAAACCCACTCACCTGCACATCTTGAAAACCGGCGTCCCCCAACAACCGGCTTAGGGTGAGCTTGTTGAAGTAGCGGATGTGCACCCCGTTGAAACGATTGACCTTGGGCTGCTCAGGCTCGGAAGGAACTTGGGCGCGAAGCAACGCCAGCAGACGGCATTCGTGATAACCGAAATTTGGCACCGTCACGATCAATCGCCCGCCAGGCTTCAGGACTCGGTGCAACTCGCGCGCGGCGGCCAGGGGATCGAACAAATGCTCCAACACTTCGATGCTAAGCGCCCCGTCAAACGACGCATCGGCCGCCTCGGTTCGACTGGTTAGAGGATCAATCGTCAGGGCCTCGAACCCGCGTTCCCGAGCCGTCGCGACGGCGCGGGAAGAAACATCGGCCGCGACGTAGGTCTTCACCGAGCACGAGAGTCTGCGTTGGTAGGGGTCGCCCATCCCGCAACCGTAATCGAGCACGCGATCCAATCCGAAGAGCGGTTCAATGCCGCGCATCAACCGTTCCGGCCACTCGGGGTTGCGGTGGATACTGCTGTGCCAGTATTGATCGTAAAACGTGGCGGCATTCACAGATTGAGCGTAGGGAAGGGCTTAGGGGTGGTCAAGAGAGCGGGCTTTCGCCCCTGGCTCTCGCCTCAAAAATTCATCAGGCAACGCCATCCCAGCGGGCGATACAACGCGTGCGCCCGGCGGGCATCGAGTGTGGCAAGGAAGTTGTGCGTGTCCTGCTTTCCCGCTCGAGGCGGCCCATCGAAAGGCAGGAGCACGGGCTTCAACCATTCATCGGCAAGACGAAAGATTTCGTAGCCGTTCTCCCTTAACAACTGTGTCACCGCGCTCGGCTGTGGGTTGAAATCTTCGAAGACAATGTCGCGAATCACCCGGCGCTTCAGGGCGTTGGTGGCGCCCCGCAGGACATTGATCTCATGGCCTTCGACGTCAATTTTGCAAACGCCCACGTGTTGCACGCCGCTTAAATAGTCATCGAGACGGGCGAGTTTCACTTTAAAGCCTCGGGAGGCGTCAGCGTCGCTCTTAAGGGCTGCCGAGCCCCGGTTGGTTTCAAACTCCGGCCCGTTGTCGAGGAACGCTTCACCGGGTTCAGCGCTGAGCGCCACAGGCTCGATTTGGACTTTGGCAAAGTTGGCGTTGGTCCATAGAGCAGCGTTAGCGCGCAGTTCGGCGAGGATTTCCGGGTGAGGTTCGAACGCGAGGACCCGTCCATTGGGTCCTGCACGGCGGGCCATGCACGAACAGTTTTGTCCGATATTTGCTCCGACCTCGATTGCGAACTCTCCCGGCTCGAGCAACCGAAAGATCGCCTCTGGCACGACCTTGTCGAAGATGCCGTAATAATAAAGTCCGTGCCCTATACTGTCGCGGGTGTGCGCCTGGACTACCGCGCCCCAAGGCAGGCGCACTCGTTCGAGCGCTTGCTGCGCGTGCCATACACGGCGAAAGCGCCGGAGGCCTTGCCGGGGGTGGAAGAAATATTCCGGCATCGCGAAGAATTTAAACGGATTGATCATCGCAGTGAGGCGCAGAGATTTGTCGAGCTCAGCTCCCCTTTTTCAATGGGCGCCAGGCCGCGGGCGGGTTCATCCAGATCTTCGATCTTCGCGTATCCCAACCCGGTCAGCACCTTGAGAAACTGCGCGCCCGTGTAGCCCGCCGCGGCCAGGCGTTCAGCATTGTATTCGAGGATAATTTGATGCGGACGGCGTGTCCCTAGGCTTCGCAAAACCGACACCTCAGCTCCCTCGGCATCGACCTTGAGCAGATCGATGTGCGCCAACTCATCGACCTGGTCGAGTCGCACCGTCTCGACGGACAATACCTTACCTGCGGATGAATCGGGGCCGGCGACCATGCTGTGGCATCCACACAAGGAAGAGAGATGAATCTCGCAACGCCCACCCTGCTCCGTGACGGCCTTTTCCAAAGCGATGACGTTCCTCCGCCCATTGATCTCAATGTTGGTCCGTAACACCTGCGCATTCTCCGGGATGGGTTCAAACGCCACGACGCGCCCGGTTTCGCCGACCAGTTTGGAGGCGAGGAGAGTAAAGACGCCGATGTTCGCGCCGACGTCGCAAAACGTCATGCCTGGGCGAAGCAGGCTGCTGATTCGGGCGGCGACGGCGGGCTCATACTCGCCAAGCATCAAGCTGCGGTTCCGCGCATCGGCGGGAATAAACAAGCGAGACCCAAGGACGTCGTGATGGGTTTGCTCCAAAGCGAGTTGCCAGGCTTTTTGCCGCATTGGTTGGGGGATGAATCGCTTGAGCGTGTTCATCAACCGGAGCTTGCGTGCCCGCAAGATCCATCCACTGATTTGGTTCGTCCCGTGATCGTTTCTCATGACAAGTCACTCAACCACACAGCCAGGCCCCGCGGTGCGGGTTGGTCGTGCGAGGGTGTTTCACCGTTGGGGCGAATCATTTCAAATGCCCGATCAATTTCAATTGATGAATGAAGTCCCGCTCGAATGTTTCGACTGACAGCAATGCTGGATCGACCAGTCGTGCCGGGGGCGTCACGCGGTTCATCACGATCTCAGCCCATTTCAAAATGGCATCCGCGATGGCGACCGGGTCACGAATCGGAACGACTTCGCCCGATTGACCCGGGATGACAAAGTCATTGGCACCTGTATTGGGCGTCAGCACCACCGGCAGGCCGCAGGCCATCGCTTCAAGCGCCGTGCGGACGAGGCCTTCTTCCAACGAAGGCAGAACGAAAATGTCCGCGCTTCGAAGACGCTCCGCCAACTGGCGATGCGGCAGGCCGGGTGACCAGTCGATGGGCAAATCGGCATACTGCTTAACGATTGGGGCGGCGCTGTTTTGGATCAACGAGGTGAGGAGGAACCGTGCGGAAGGATGCCGTCGATGCACCAGGCGGAACGCTTCCAGCATGTAGGGCGCGCCTTTCCGCAACGAAAGCGCTCCGGTGGAAATAATGGTCAGCGGGCGATTCTTTGGACGCACTTCGGACGCAGGAGAGAAACACGACAGATCAACCGGATAAACATTGCGAAGCATCTGCTGTGGCCGGAACCCGCGAGCCAGAAAAGATTCCCGCACAAACGCGCTCGGGCACAGCACGTAGTCCACGTGTTCCATCATCGCCAGGGCGCGCCGGTAAAAAGACGGTGAGATCGGCGGCACGTCGCACTTCCAGCGACGATGTTCTTCGATGAGGATATTCCAAAAGTTTTCGGGATGAGAGTTGCCGCCATTCACAAACGTGCTGCCGCCGTGGGAGCGCGCCCATTTGAAACATTCGTTGGTGTAGCCGTAGCTGGAAATAACGTGGTCGCCGGGCTGCAATTTCTGCTTCACCCAACGATCAAAAAACGGCAGCAGACCGAAGGCGAAGGATTCCGCCCGGTAAAGCGAGAGGGATTTGGCGGCCATGAAGGACAACAACCCCATGACCGGGAACAACTGAGTCAAGTCGGCAGGGATTCCGGCCGCTCCCCGCCGCGTGCCCAATGCAAGGAAACGGAGCGCATCCTCCCGGAGCAAGGCGCGAGCGTTATCGTCGCACACGGAGCGCGCGGGCATCGCGATGACGAATCGACGCGCGGAACTCATGCGCGGGCGAATGGAACTGGAGGAAATGGCGTCATGCGGCAGTGACTCAGCGAGCCATTACTTCGGCGTAAAGCTTTTCATAACGGCCAACCATTCGTTCTGCAGTCATGTCTTTTTCCAAAATCGACTCCCGGGCGCGCGACCGAATCCGGGCACGAAACGCGTCGTCGCGAATAAGCCGGCTTAAGCCCGCCGCCAGCTCTTCAACATTGGCGCGTTCGACGAGTATTCCGTTCTCCTCCGCTTCAATCAAATCGGGAATTCCTCCAATCCGGGAGGCAATGCAGGCGCATCCATAGTAAAGCGCTTCCTGCAAGGACAAGCCCAGCCCTTCGTGGAGCGAAGGCATCGCAAAAATCTCCACCGATTGAAACCACCGCCGCAATTCCGCATCCGAACAATCCTGGATCCACGTCATGCGACCCTGAAGTTCGGGACGAGCCATTAACTGGCGAACCTCTCCCACCGTTGGTTCATCGCCGGGCCGCCCCACTAGGACGAGATTCCAGTCCCGATGCGTCGAGGCGATGTGAGCAAAGGCGCGGGCAAGGAAACTTTGTCCCTTTCGAAGCCCAAGCGTCCCGGCGCAGAGAATGGTTTTGGTCCGGTCCATCACGTGGATGGGTTCGGACTCGTGAATGCGCGAATGGTATACCTGCCGAAATTTTCGGCGTGCGGGCCAATAGCGGCGGCACAGTGACCGGTAGTCGTTTTTTGACACCGCGACTTCCATTTCAAGATGGGCGATGAGCTGGAGGCGGCTGATCAGGGCTGGCAGGAACAGAGCGAGCTTGGTGATGAGCGAACGTTGGGGCCCGACGTAGCCATCGAGCGGCCCGAACACACCATGATTCGTCGCCAGGCACGCCACTCCGCGGCGACGCAAATGAATGGACGGGGCAAAACCCGGCTTGCGCGATCCCCAGGCAAAAGTTCCTCCAAAATGAAAGTGAGCGAGGTCCACCTTTTGATCGGCGAGGGCCTGAGCCAGGTTTTTGGATTGTTGTAGAGTCGCGCCCTCCGGATCCCAACGGAGGTGATGTTTCACGCAGGAGGCCACCTCGGAACGCGCCAGGGATTCAGGCGAGTCATTGGAAACCAACACCAGGTCATGATGGGTACTGAGCCCGTGCAACAATTCGCGCACGAGCACTTCCGTTCCGCCGTGCTGCTGAATCGGATACTCCAGACAGTGCGCAATTCTCATCCGAAGTGACTTCCCGGTGGCTGCATCGCGAGTGGTTAGTGGATGCGGCTCTCGAAAGCAAGTGACGCGTCGCCTGGACAAAGGGATGGCTGGACAACGAATGCCCCGCCAGTTAATTCCGGGCGCGCAATGGCCACACAATACCGCCGTAATAAACTCAAAACCGCGGGCGATATCGTCCGGCGAATTGATAATTGGCCAACGGCTTTTGGCATGCGGCTGAGACGTGGGCGCCCCGGCTTGCGACTGCTGTCATTTCGCGATGGGCTGAATATTGTCTGCCGGGCTGGCTCGCGAGACTGGGATGTCATCCACGAATTACTTTTTGCGGGCAGCTACGGGTTTGCCATGGAACGGATCAAGCACCTCCCGCATCCGCCCACGGTCATCGATCTGGGAGGCAACATTGGATTGTTCAGCCTCCTGACCGCCACGCAGCGCGAGGACGTCACGGTCCATGCGTTCGAGCCGGGTCCGCCCAACTACCGCATGTTCGATATGAATCTGCTCGCCAACCCTCCTCTCGCAAAACGGATTCGTCTCCATCGCGAAGCGGTCGGCGGAACCAGCGCCACGGTGAACTGGTTCTTCGATGAAAAGAATCCAGGTGGCTCCAGCCTTTACGAGACGTCGGGCACCTCGTTCCCCGTGACCATCCGCGCGTTTCGCGAAGTGGTCGATGCGATCGGTCGGCTCATTGACCTGGCCAAGATCGACATTGAAGGGGCGGAATACGACCTGATCCGCCAAACGCCTGCATCCGTGTGGGAAAGGATTTCCACTATTTCCCTGGAATTGCATGACGACCCGGCGGGGGAAATGACGCAGGCCCAGTTCCTCGATCGGATGCGGGCTTTCGGCTATGCAATCCGGGAAGAAAGTGTCTGCACCTATTTTCTGGAACGGCGCTGAACCAGCATGGTCATCGTCCAACTCACCACGGACAATCGCGAACCGTTCCGCGAGTATCACAAGCAAGAGCCGTGGTTCGGCACAGCTCCCGAAGCCCTGCTCCAGGGATTCGCCCGGCTCCCCGAAGCGACGGTGCACGTGATCGGTTGCACTCAGCGGCCCATGTCGTCGCCGGAAAAACTAGCCGGCAACATTTGGTTTCACAGCCTGCACGTTCCCAAAATCGGGTGGATGCGCACGGGGTATCAGGGATGTATACGCGCCGCGCGCCGGAAAATTAGCGAGCTTCGACCCGACATTGTCCATGGCCAGGGAACAGAACGGGATTGCGCCCTCAGCGCGGTCTTCTCTGGGTTCCCAAACGTCATCACCATCCATGGGAACATGCGCCTGGTCGCAAACGTGAACCACGCCCGCCCCTTCAGCTACCAATGGCTCGCCGCGCGCTTAGAGCGGTTCACGATCCCCCAATCGAACGGCGTGGTCTGCATTACCCGCTACACACAGGACGCCGTCCGGAAGCTTGCCCGGCGCACTTGGGTGCTGCCGAACGCCACCGACGCCTCCTTCTTTGAAGTCGCGCGGAAGCCGGCTGCTATCGATACCATCCTGTGCGTGGGCGTCATTTGCCCCCGCAAAAACCAAGTCACGCTCATTCGCGCCTTGGACACCCTCCCCAACAAGGAACGAATGCGCCTCCTGTTTCTCGGGCTGGCGCCAGAAAACGATCCGTACGCCGCAGAATTTCTGGAGATGGTAAAGGCGCGTCCCTGGTGTGAACACGGAGGGTTCGCCAGCCGGGAAAAAATCAAGGAAGAGCTTTCACTGGCCACGGCGGTGGTGATGCCTTCCTTGGAGGACAACTGTCCCATGGTTGTTCTCGAGGCGATGGCGGCGCGGGTGCCAATCATCGCTGCCAACGTGGGAGGCGTTCCTGATTTAGTCGAACACGACGTCACTGGGCTGTTCTGCAATCCGTATCAACCCGGAACGATGTGCGCCGCTGTGGAACGCGTGTTAAACGACAGGCCGTTCGCGGAAGCGATGGCGGCGCAGGCACAGCGCGTGGCCCGAGCGCGCTTTCATCCCGAGATTATTGCCCGGCGACATCTGGAAATTTACCGCGAAGTGCTCAAGACCTCCTTGTAAACAGCCTTCAACCGCTCAGCCGTCTCCCGCCAGCTATACAATTTCACCGCACTGCCCGGCAGTTCAGGACAGCGATCGTAGAACTGGCGAAGGATGGCGACATTGGACCGGTCGGTCGCCCTGGCAAAATAATGGGCGTGGGATCCAAACCGCTCACGCGACCATTTCTGGTCCGGCAACAAGACCGGCAAACCACATCCAGCGGCTTCGTGGGCGGAGAGACACCAATTTTCATAGCGGCTCATCAGGACGAATCCTCGCGCGCCCTGTAACAAACGGATCATCTCTGACTCGGTGCCGACATGAGGATGGTGACGCACGAAGCCAGCCTGAAAAAAACGGGTGAACTGCTCCCAATAGGCGTCTTCCCGATAGGGTTTCCCAACGAACAGGATCGGAACCTTGGCTTCCGTAGCCAATCGGGCCAGTTCCACGGAATTTTTGCGCTCGGTAATTGTGCCGGTGCAAATGAGATGATTCTCCGAACGGCTGCCCGGACCGGCTTGGAGAAAACTCGCGGATAATCCCAAGGGAACAATCGCGATCCGGGCTCCGGGAACCTGGTACACCGTCTTCAACACGTCCGCTTCCGCAGTCAATCCCACGACGTTGCGCGCGCACTGGTGAAATGTCCGCCACGACAATTGTTGTTTCACGCCTTCGCCGAAGGGCAATCGCAGGATGGCGCGCGTCATCAAGCCCTGCCGACGAAGCTGGGCATCTGACCGATTACACGTCTCCGTGAAGAGAGTCGTCATGACGACGGGCCGCTTTTTCAACCGGCATTGTTGCAAGTAGGCGTTGGAGGCCCCGCCGAAGTAGTGGATCAAATCCCCCGACTGGGCGTCATCCCACCACCGGACGAATTCGACCTCGACGCCGACCTCCTGAAGAGCCTGTTTGGTTTGTTCGATCTGGGTTTGAAATCCGCCATGGGCCAAAGCGAAGGGCAAAGGATGATCGAATAAGACGCGCATGCTTGGCCGCTGGGATTGTTCACCGGCGACCGTCCGGGAAGGTTGCAGGCTGGCTGTTCCCGCCGACAACAATTTTTTTGGCGAGACGAATGGTTTCAGCTAGCGTGTGCCCCTTGTGAACAACACTGCCCTGCGAACGTTGCTGATTTACGCCATCATTCTGCCCCTGGCGGTTTTCATCGGCTGGATGATGTCCGGCGACATGACGCGCACCTCCTTCTCCATCCTGGCGGGAATTGTTTTCGTTCTGTTGCTGCCAATCATTTTGAAGTGGCACTACGCCGTCCTGATCATGAGTTGGAATAGTTTCATCACGCTCTTTTTCGTGCCCGGACGTCCCGAGCTTTGGATGGCGATGGCGGCTCTCAATGTCAGCATTGCGCTCGTGCACCGGATCGTTTTGAAGCGTCCCGCGTTCGTCCATGTTCCTTCCGTTACTTTATCTTTGCTCGCCATCGGGGCAGTCGTGGTGGGAACGGCTATGTTACGCGGCGGCATCGGGCTGAATATCATTGGGAGCAGCGCGGTGGGAGGAAAGAGCTACGTTTATATTCTGGCCGGAATCATGGGTTACTTTGCGCTCGTCAGCCAGCCCATCCCTCCCGAACGCGCCAAGCTCTATCTCGCCATGTTCTTTCTGCCAGCCGTAGTTTGCGCCATCAGCAATCTGATCTACATGGCCGGACCGGCCTTCTATTTCTTGTATCTCTTTTTCCCCGCTGGTTTCGCCGGAGTCCAGGCTGGTTCAGAGGGCACCGCAGTCACTCGGGTGGCTGGCTTCGCCACGTCCGCGCTGATGGTGAGCTGCTATTTACTATCGGTGAATGGAATCCGCGGCCTGTTCGCCCGTTGGTGGCGTGTGCCGCTCCTGATTGCCGTCCTGGCGTCCGGAGCGTTGGGCGGCGGGCGCTCCATCGTCGTGGTGATCGGGTTGACGCTGTTAATTTTATTCCTGGTGGAAGGGCTCCTGCGCACGCGAATTTTTCCTGTGGTGCTGGTGATTTTGGCCCTGGGTTATGTGACCATGATCCCCATTACCCCCAAACTTCCCTATTCCATGCAACGCACACTGAGTGTGTTGCCTCTTCCAGTGGATCCCGCGGTGCGGATGGATGCCGAAGGCTCGAGCGCCTGGCGCAAGCGGATGTGGCAGGCTCTCGCACCGGATTTATCGAAATACATCTGGGTTGGCAAAGGCTACGCCTTGAATCCCACCGACCTGTATCTGGCCCAGGAAGCCGAGCGGTATAGCCGTGTTCCCAATTACACAGCGGCCCTCGCTGCCGGTAATTATCACAACGGCCCGCTGTCGATTTTCGTCCCCTTCGGCTCCCTCGGGGCCATCACGTTCATCGCATTCCTCCTCATTTCTCTCCGGGGACTGTATCTCAACTACCACTACGGCGACCCCCGCCTGCAAACGATCAATCGCTTCCTGTTCGCTTTTTTCCTGGCGCGCGTCGTCTTCTTTTTCGCAGCGTTCGGCGCATTCAACAGTGAACTCTACACCTTCACTGGCCTGATTGGCCTGAGCGTCGCCCTCAACAGAGGCATCTGCCAAAAGCCCGCGACGGCATCGCAACCAGCACGCTTCCGCGGATTGATTCGCGCGCCGGCAACCCAGCCCCGGCCCGCCTAAAACTGGAACGTCACACCATCCAAACGCTCGGCGATTGCGGCGAGAACACGCTGCTCATCGCCGGCGTCACGGGCTACAAAGGTCACGCTGAAGCGCAAGTAGGCACCCGCGTCATCCCAAGGGACCGTCGAAATTAATTTCTCGGTGATAAGCCATTGGGAGACTTCTTCCGCGTTCTTGAATTCCACCTTTGAACCATCCTGCTTCCGCACAGCCCGTGGCGCCTTCACGTAGAGAAAGAACGACCCCTTCGGTTTGCGCGCGTCGAACCCGCGTCCGCTCAACAATTTCACGAGCGTATCCATGCGGCGTGAATATTTTGCCGAAATCTTTTCCGTGATCTCCGGATGGTCGAAGCAGTAGGCCGCGGCATGTTGAATCGCGAGGAACTGGCCGGAATCCGTATTGTCTTTCACATCGCCATACGCTTTCACGAGCAACTCGTTGCCCGTGACGAATCCACAACGCCAACCCGTCATGTTGAAGGTCTTGCTCGTGGAGTGAAGTTCCAAGCCGACATCCTTCGCTCCGGGCGTGGCGAGGAAGCTCAGAGGCTTGCCTTCAAATACGAGGGCCGCGTACGCCGCGTCATGAATCACCACAATATCGTTTCGCTTCGCAAACGCCACGACTTCAGCGAAGAACTCAGGCGTCGCACTCGCGCCTGTCGGGTTGTTGGGATAATTGATTACCAACACCTTGGCTTTCTCCAGAACATCAGTCGGAATGCTCGTCAGGTCCGGCAGAAAATTGTTTTGGGCAACCAACGGCAGATTATGGACCAACCCGCCGTAGTACTTCGCGTGCGTTCCAAAAACAGGATAGCCCGGCGTGGTCATCAAAACGTAGTCGCCAGGATTGATCAGAGCCGCCGGCAGGATGGAGAGGGCCGCTTTGCTTCCGATGGAATGAATGACTTCGGTTTCAGGATTGATCCCGTCGACCCCGCAAACCGTCTTCATGTAACGCGCGGCCGCCTGTTTCAGGACAATGTCGCCATTATCCGCATAGCCGCGATTTTCGGGACGCAGGGCAGCTTCATGAAGCTTTTGCACCACTTCCGGGAACGCCATTTCATCAGGCTCTCCAACCCCCATGTCGATGATCTCGGCCCCAGGATTGGCGGCGAGTGCAGCCCGTTTGGCGCGTTTGATTTTTTCAAATTTGTAGATGGCTGTGGACTTCCCGTATTGGCGGCCCCCGATGCGCTCCGCGAAAAGATTCTGGATAAATGATTCCGACATAAGCGGCGGACGGTAGCGAATGCACCGGGACGACGCAAGCGGATGGACGGTTGTCGGCGGTTGTCCGGCGACTCCCGGGGGTTAAACGTCTTTGCGGTCGATGCGTTCAACAATGAAGGCCGGGCGCTGTTTCACTTCATGATGAATGCGTCCAATGTATTCTCCGAGAATCCCAAGACAAATCAGCTGCACGCCGCCGAGAAAGAAAAGTCCCACCGCCAGAGTGGCAAAGCCCGGCAGATTGCCCCCGCTGGAGATCCGCCAAATCACGAGATACGATCCATAAAGCATCGCGATCCCGGCGGCACAGAAGCCCGCGAGCGTGGCCAGACGCAGCGGAACTTCGCTGAACGTAAAAATCCCGTCCGCCGCGAGCCCGATTAGCTTGCGGAAGGTGTACTTCGAATGCCCACCCGCGCGCTCGGCGCGTGCGTACGAGAGTCCCACCTGGCGAAAACCAACATAACTGCGCATGCCGCGCACAAAGCGACGGCGCTCTGGCATCGCCTTTAACGCATCGACGACCCGGCGGCTCATCATGCTGAAATCACCGCTATCCAATGGAATGTTAATTGGCGTCAAGGCGGCCATGCATCGATAGAAAGCCCAATAAAGAAAACGCAGGGCGATATTCTCCTTCCGATCACGTCGCACCGCATAGACAACGTCGTACCCTTCCCGGAGCTTTGCGTAAAACTGGGGCAAAATCTCGGGCGGATCCTGAAGGTCTCCGTCGATCACCGCCACGGCATCTCCTCGAGCCAAATCCAGCCCAGCGCACACGGCCATTTGATGCCCAAAATTACGGCTGAGATGCACCCCCACGAAACGGGGGTCTTGCTGGCAGAGCTGGGTAATCAACCGGCCCGTTTCATCCGAACTGCCATCATTAATCAACAGCACCTCGGTGGTGGCGGGCAAGAGGGACAGCGCATCACTCAAACGCCGGGCGACTTGATCGAATATGGCCGCCTCATTGAAGAGCGGGACTATTAGGGACAATTCCATTTTGCTTTGGTCCAAGAACCGATGCCATCAGCGTCACCATCGAAGCGAGTCGGCGGACACCTCCACTCATGCTCCAGCCTGCTTCGGGCTCACGCATGGCCCGCCGCTGATGGCCGCAGGCTATTTCCGCCAGATTCTCGGTGTCGAGAAAAACTCCCGGACCTTCAAATTTCATCGCGGTCAAGTAGCCGAACGGACCTGTGCGCCGTAATGCTGCGCCCGGCGAAATGATCACTGGCCATCGCCTCCCGGGTTAAGGTAGGAGTTGGCGCCAATGAAGACGGGCACTGCATGAAACAGAATAGTGACGCGGTTCAAGGCTCCACTCAGAAGCCTTTAATGCAAGCCACCACTGCCCGCCGACTGTTTGCAGGCACGCTGATCTTCATGGCCCTGATCCAAGTCGTGTTGTTCGCTAAAATCGGCAACGGCCTCTCTCCTTTCGATTCGTTCGATGAAGCGGACGCGGTCCGTTCCGCCGAGGCTTACGCAAAGCATGGCTTTACCGTCTACCACGGACTGCCCCGCACTCTTTACGGGAATCGCTTCGCCAATGTCGGGGCGTTGGATGGGCATCTCGATTCCAACGGCATGGTCCGCGCAAGTCTTCGAATGGGATACCCCGAGCGGATGAGCAACCCCAGCGACTGGGTTTACATGCACTATCCGCCAGGTCCAAATCTCCTGTGCGGCGTGCTTGCGCGCTGGTTCGGCATGGAGCGGCTATGGCTGTGGCGACTCGTTCCGCTCACGCTGGCATTCATCTCCGTGATCATTTTCTACCGAAGCATGGCAAGTGCGTTCGGCCCGGATCGAAGCGCGTGGATCAGTTTGGCGTGTGCGCTACTGCCGATGGCCAACACCTACATTCCCGGGCTGCACTTTGAAGGCTACACCTATTCATTCCAGTTGCTGGCGCTCAGCCTGCTAATCCAATGGCTGTGGTTGAGACGGGTTTCCATCTGGCGTTTGGCCGCGCTCTTCTTCCTTGGTTTCCTTCAAGGCTGGCTGTCCTTCGACGTGTTCTTTGTCATTTCCTTTGCGGTCGTTCCATTGTGGCTCATGCGGCGTGCGGAAGGCGCCGCCCCTCCTGTGCGATGGCTCTGGGCGGGCATCGCTTTACCCTTGATCGGTTTTGGCTTTGCGCACTTTTTGCATCTTCTCCAAGTCGTTGGGGAATTGGGCAGCCTACGCGCGGGCATCGCTGAATTCACATCCACCGCGCGCGATCGCGCCGGCATCGGGGCGGGCATGGAACACTTCAGTTACATCCAGAGCTTCACCCGGATGAGTTACCTCTACGTGCGGGAATTCCTCCGTCTCTATAACCAGCATTTCGGGCCCTTCCTCCCACTGGCAATCATCGCGGGCTTGTTGCTCGTGTGTTTCCGCAACAGCCAATTCGTTTTCTTCCCGCGCAAGCCTCAAGCCGGCTTCACGTTTTCCATGCGCTGGCCCGGACCCTATGGGGTGGGGCTCACCCTGTTGAGCGCGCTGATCGTTTGCTTGATGTGGCCAATCGCCATGCCAGGCGCGAACATCGGCAACTTCCACATCTACCCGCGGGATTTCTTCCTGCTCTACTTCGTGTTGGTCGTCGCTACGGTTCGAAGCATCAGCTTCAGCCGAACGCCGCTTCCGAAGTAACTGGGAATGCTTTTCCAAGCAGCTTGTTCCCGCACTCCTCGCGCTGCGGTACGACGTTTAAAGCAGACCGGTGAAATGCAGCGTTTGTTTTGCAATTGTGCATTGCCGCACGCGTGACTTAACTAACTCTCGCTCACGCACATCGAACTATGCCGCTCAATCGAGGGACGCAGAAACAAATTGCCCAGCGTTTCAAGGGCAACCTCGATTACTTCCGCAAGCCGCACTACTGGCGACGACTGCGTTTCCTAACCATTCTGTTTGTCTCCCTCGCCGGCTTGGCTTTCATGGCGTGGAAATTTTTCCGGGGTTCGCAAGAGATGTACAACCCGGGGGCAATCTCGCGACATCATGCTTCATTCGCCAGCGACTGCTCACAATGTCACGCACCGCCGGCGAAATCCCTTGCCGGCGCGGCGTCGAGGCTAAGCACCAAGGACATCGACCAACGGTGCGAAAAATGTCACGCAGGCTATGCGTTCCATCAGCCGAACGTCGTCCAGGAACGTTCCTGCACCGTTTGCCATCGAGAACATCAAGGTTCCGGCCCGCTCGCGGCGCCCGACCAAACCCAGTGTGGGCGTTGCCACAGTGATGCGCACGAAATGCACGCCTCCGCAGAGAAAGGCAAGACCCTGGCCGCGGGCACATTTAATCATCGTCGTAACTGGGGTCCGAATATCTTCGAGGCGGCCCGACCCGAGGCTGGTTTCACCGCTATCATTCACGACTTTGCGAGTGATCACCCTGAGTTCCGCCTGATCGCGGACCGGCTTCGCGAGACCAACACGTTGAAGTTCAACCATCGCCGCCACTTGTTTGAAACCAATGACATGCCGCTCGTGAACGGACGGCGATTGGATTGTGCGTCATGCCATCAACCGGAGCCAGGTGGCGCGTTCTTTGAAAAAGTTTCCTACGAGCAGAACTGTCGCGTTTGTCACAGTCTGCAATTCGATGAAACGGCTCCCGCCCTCACGGTGCCGCATGGGCGTGCCGAACACGTGCGAGCGTTCCTCCGCAGTTTGCCGACGCACTATGCCGAACTGGCGCGCGCGAATCCGGATAAAAAGCCGGCAGACGTGGAGGCGTTCGTGACGCAGCAGATGCTCCGTCTTCGGGACCAATTTGTGGACGGGACCAATCTGGAGCACCAAATCTTTTTCACCAACTTGCGCACCAGCCCCGATGGCCGGGCAAAATTCGACGGCTGCGCGACCTGCCATGAAGTGAGGGCAAGAGGTACGGCGGCGCCAGTCATTACGCCACCTTTGCAACCCGACCGGTGGATGCCTCGGGCGCATTTTGATCATTCCAAACACACGAGCGTGGAATGCGCAAAGTGCCATCAGGCCGCGAGGAGTAGCGACACTGCGGATATTATCATGCCTTCCAAAGCCAGCTGCGTGGAGTGCCACAGTCCGAAAGGGCGTATGTCGAGTGACTGCGTCCTGTGCCACAGCTATCACCAGGACGGATTGAAAGTGGGGAGCGGCGAAAGCCTTCGCAGTTCCCAGTGACCCTTTAGAGATCGGGGTTGCGAGGGAACTTGGCGTAAGGCAAACGCGCTCCACGAAATTGCATACGGTCTGCTCGAATCTCAGCCGGAGGAAGAAAACCAACCGTTCCAGCCGCCGCGATGATGTCATCTTGATCGATTCCGTCACCACTCACTCCGATCGCGCCAATCAAAACTCCGTTTCGATACAAAGGAAAACCGCCAGGGAAAATGGTGATGCCGTTGGGTACGGCTGGATTTGGCTCCATTAGAGCCTCGGCTAACACAACCTTGTTCAGTGGATTCACCACACCCGACGGCAGCAATGAATACCGTTCCTGCAGACTGTAGAAGGGACCGGGTGGTGTTTTGGAGATCCCCGGCGGATAAAACTCCTGGGCCAGAAAACCCACTGAACGGGTAGAGAACGCTCGCCTGTCGTCCGAAAAGAAAATGGCGGTGCGCGCCTTTTGCACCGCGACGTCCCAACTGAAAATCGTAGCTCCGGGAGTGCGGATGGTTCCGAGAATCACGGGGGAAACATTGGTCGCGTCCGGGTTGCTCACGACGGCGATGAAAGTCTGAGCCGGCTGTCCACGCGGCAAGCGAATGCCCGCGCGCGTAATTCGTGCGCGAGCGGAGGCTTGAGAAAGAATCTGTGCCACTTCATTCGAGGTCAGTCGCGATTGGCCGCGAATGCTTCCCGGCGAATGGTCAGCAACAATTGGGCGCGCGAATCTCGCAGAACTGGCCTCCGAACAAGTTGCTTGGGTAGGCCACAACCGGAGACTCCACGATGGGATAAGCCGCGATGCCCGCGCCCACCGCGCCCAACATTTTCGTCGGGGCGGGCGATGATTTGCTGTTCACGTAGGGAACGCGGATGCCATCGATGAAGACGTGCGAACCGAACAAGCCCTTTGCCGGTTTGAATTCCACTTGCCCTGCGAGGGCAATGTCTTCATCCGCATCACGACGTGTGCGAATTTGAATATCCGACAAGGCTGGGAAGGGGCTGCGCCGCGAGGAATTGGTGGTGCCGGCAACGCCGACGCCGCCAACCAGGCGTCCGTCTCGAAAGAGCGGCACGCCGCCAGGTGATCCGGCTAGACCTGTAAGAGGTGCCGGACCGTCGATGGCCGCCCCATTGGTCCCACTGTCGGTTGAGGACAGGTTGCGGCCGAGGTTGGGGTTCTTGAACCGATTCACGTCCGTGAAGGACATGTTGGAAAAATTGACTCCGACAAGGGGGCCGTTGGGACGATTGCGGATGGCGGGCGGAAAGTGCTGCTGCACGATGAAGCCGGCGGTGCGAGAGGTGAACGCATGTTGATCGCTGCTCAGGAAGGAAGCGGTGCCCGCCTTTGTGATCGCATCGAGGAGGTCCAGTGCGCGCACCGTGCCATCGACACTCCAGGCGCCGAGAACGAACCCTTCGCGATCGACGACTGCGATGGTCGCATGCGGCGACACTTTTTCCGCGCGCGCAATGGCCTGCATGAGGACTCGAGCGACCTCATTCGAAGTCAGGCGAGTGTCATTGGCGCGGGAGGCGAATGCGAACAACGTGAGCAGTAACGGAGCAAAGCGGCAGATCACGATGGGATTGTGTGAAACCTGCGGAGGGCGGCAAGATTCAATTGGGGTTCCCCACGGGCACCACCGCCGTCCAGCAGCGCCCGAACTTTTCCTTAACGCGTTCTTCCAAATCCTGTGCGCCGCACAAGTCATTCGCGAGGGCAAAGGTCGTGGACCCGCTGCCGGACATCAATGCGGCCTCGGCTCCATTCTCGCGGAGAAAGTCCTGAAGCACGGCCAGCCACGGATATTTGCCAAGGGCGGGCGCCTCGAGCGAGTTGTAAAACTCCTTGCTTGCCCGGCGAGAGATCGCCCGCCTCCAGTAACGAAATCAGCTTCGCCGCACGGCCGCGTCTCGCCGTTGAGGGCTGCCGGAAAGCGCGCCAGTTCCTTGTAAGCCCACGCGGTAGCGATTCCGAACCCGGGATGCACCAGCAGAAATGCGCATCCCTCCAAGGGCTTGAAAGCATGGAACTGGTTCAATGGTCTCGCCACGTCCTGTAGCCAGCGCGGTTGGTTCTGAAGGAAGAACGGAATATCAGACCCCAGTGAAGCTGCAATCTCGTGCAATGCCTGCTCGGGACAGCGGCATCGAAAAGTTCATTCAACGCGAGCAACGTGGTAGCGGCGTTTCCACTCCCGCCCCCGAGTCCGGCCGCCATGGGAATCCGTTTCTCCAAATGAATCCTCACTCCAGCCGAAAGTGCGGCCCGCTGCAAAAATGCGGCGGCGGCGCGATGGACGAGGTTACTGACTGTCCGTCGGCAGCGTTGGATCGCTGCAACGTCAGTTCGATGCCGCGTTGGATGTAGACTCGAACGTCAGTTCATCGCACAACGCCACGGGCTGCATCACCGTTTCCAATTCGTGGAAGCCGTCCGCGCGTTTGCCGAGGATGTTCAGCAGCAAATTGACTTTGCAGGGCGATTGCTTGGTCAGGGTCACGACATAAAAAATGCGCCAACACCGGAAGCGATGCTGGCGCACAAGATAAAGGTTCAACTCAGTTGTCGAAAATGCGGAAGCGGCTGCCGTGGAACATCAGGCGCGATGTCGCCGCCGCTGAAGCCGAGCGACGTGTCGGTCTCGAAAAGTCGAATCGGCAATGATGCCTGGGCGGTAACTGTCCGGGTAGGTCGGATACTCGGTCAGGACCATGCCGCCGAAGGGATACGTTTGGTTGCGCATGTTGGGATCCGGATAAATCCGATCCGTCGAGGTCAGCACTGGATCGATAGCTTGGGAAAGGAAAGGTGACGACTTCGTAAATGCCAATGGCGGTCCGGGCGACACTGCGATTGAAGCCGCGAATGAATCCGGTCGTGTAGGCAGAATCGCTATTTTCCCACAGATAAGTTTGCTCCATGGAGCGGCGAATTTCACCGCCACGCGCGAACTCCGTCACATTGAGCAGGCCACGTCCGAGTTTTTTTTCCGGGCCGGCGCACCCTGCCGCCAGAAACGCCAAACCCACAAGCGCGAGAAGTTTTGAAATACGCATAAGTCGTCTGTGTTGAAGAAACCCTACGAGGGCCGTTGGTAAAGGTAAAGTGGTTTCAAAGCGGGAGGCACTTGCGCCAGTGCCAACGCGGGAAACCGGTGTATGAGGTGGGCTTTGTTGTCTTCCGGAAATTCATCGTTACCCGTCAATCACAGTCAGCGTCTCGTCCCGAAGCATTCACCAACTCAAGTAAAGGTTTTATGAGATACATCATTCAGCGCGCCGCGATAGCGTTCCTCGTCACCGGTCTGTGCTCCATCAGCTTCGCTGCCGAGAAGTGGAAAGAGGGCATGACGGAAGGCCAGCCCACATTCAAATCAATGGGCCCACTCGCCTTCGGCCCGGACGGTATCCTGTTTGTGGCAGATACAAAGTCGGCCGCCGTCGTGGCCATCGACACGGGCGACAGGAAAGTCCCGACGAGCCGCAAGGCACTTAAGGTGGAGGGGCTGAACCAAAAGATTGCGGCGCTGCTGGGCACGGCGGCGGATCAGGTCCTGATCGACGACCTCGTCGTTAACCCGCTCTCGCATAACGTGTACGTGGCGGTCTCGCGCGGACGCGGGCCGACCGCGACGCCTGTCCTCCTGCGAGTGAACACCGAGGGCCAGATTGAGGCGGTGTCCCTGGATAAGGTAAAATTCTCTCGCGGCGATTTACCCGACGCTCCCATTGATGGGGTCGTAGGGAGCGGAAACCGACAGAGCAATCCGCGCCGGGAATCGATCACCGACATCGCTTTCTTCCAGGACCGCGTCTTGATTGCAGGTCTGTCGAATGAGGAGTTTGCCTCGACGTTCCGAGCCATTCCGTTCCCGTTCAAAACAGTGGCGAACGGGACAACAGTTGAGATTTACCATGGCGCGCACGGCAAGTTCGAAACCCGTGCTCCCGTGCGGACATTCGTTCCGTTCAAAGTGGGCAACGAGCCACAACTTCTGGCGGCCTACACATGCACTCCTCTGGTTCAGATTTCCCTCGGCGACTTGAAGCCCGGCGCAAAGTTAAAAGGGAAGACCATCGCCGAGCTCGGCAATCGGAACCGCCCGCTCGACATGATAGTTTATCAAAAGGACGGGAAGGATTACCTGCTCCTCGCCAATAGCAGCCGGGGGATTATGAAAATTGCCACCGACAAAATCGAGAGCATGGACAGCATCACAGAACCCGTCACCGGCAACGGCACCAAGGGCCTGCCTTACGAGACCGTGGAAAGTTGGAAAGGCATTGAGCAACTGGATCGTTTCGACGACAAAAACGCGCTCGTTTTGCGCCGCATTGATGCCGGCGCCCAAACTCTGGAATCCCTTCCGCTCCCGTGAGCCGGCGGCGTTGCTTTGACGTGAAGCCCGCGAAAATTTGGATCGCGGGCTTCCTCTTGATTACGGCGAACAGCGGACCCATTGCGGCGCTTGCTGCCGAGTCCCAGACCATAAAGCAGTTTACTGTTCACTGGCGGCAGGCAGGCCCCGCTTCCAACACCTATCGGATCGAAGTAAGCGGCTTTGAGGCGGCCGCAGCGCAGCATCTTCGTGAGTCGAAATTGGAGACGCCAGCCTGGCAGCGCTTGTTCGCGGTATTTGCGAGCCAGGGCGAACTCTTGGCTGACGTTGGTCTGCCGCCCATGCTTGGGACCTATTCGTTGAACGATTCCACAGTGAGCTTCGAACCGAAGTTCCCCTTGGAACCTGGAGTCACTTACCGCGCCTCGTTCGACCCTGGTCAATTACCTAACGCTCGCACCTCAGGAGGCAACTTCGTGACGAGCACCTTTCGAATACCCGCGGCCGTGGCTATGCCAACGACAATCGTGACGGGAATCTATCCGAGTGCCCGGGTACTGCCGGAGAATTTGTTGAAGTTTTATCTCACCTTCTCCGCCCCCATGAGCCGGGGGCACATCTACGATCACATCCATCTGCTGAACGAATCAGGCCAGCCGGTGGAATTGCCTTTCCTGGAGATCGACGAGGAGCTGTGGGATCCTGAGATGAAACGCCTGACACTGTTTCTGGATCCGGGCCGGATAAAACGCGGCCTTCGCCCGTTGGAGGAAGTGGGACCTGCTTTGGAAAATGGAAAACAATACACGCTGCGGATTGCTCGGGAGTGGAGAGATGCCAGCGGCGCGCCGCTGAAAGTTGGCTTCGAGAAGCAGTTTGCCGTTGGTGCACCCGACCGCGAACCGCCCGATCCAACCCTCTGGACAATTAAGCCGCCCAAAGCCGTGACCGGAAGTCCGCTGGATGTGATTTTTCCCGAGCCCATTGATTACGCCCTCGCGCAGCGGGTCATATACGTCGCCACAGCGATGGGCCTGCGTGTGTCGGGCCATGTCACGTTGTCCGACAATGAACGTCGCTGGAGCTTTTCGCCCTCGCAACCCTGGAAGGCTGGGCAATACCGGCTGGTGGTGCAGACGACCATCGAGGATCTGGCGGGCAACAACGTCGGAAAAACTTTCGAAGTCGACGTCTTCGACAAGGTAGATCGGCTGTTCACCAATTCGAGTGTGAAACTCTCTTTCGAAATTCGTTAGTCGCCTCCTACCCCTGTTCGCCCGGCTCGTTGCCGCGGATCAATCCTGCATCTTTCCAATTAAAAATGCCCCCTCGAGCACTTGTCCTGAGCCGGCAACACTCGCGCTGAGGATTATCCCTTCGCTTCAACTCGCCCTTTCCCAGGAACTCGTGAATACGACAGGGTCGTCGCGCGCATTTGCGCAATGCAAGAGTTGGGCTATTTGTAATCCGTTCAACCAAGGAGGCGAACACTATGAAACTTACACTCAAGCGAACTATTTTTATCACACTGGCATGGGCGGGATTAGGGCTTTCCGCCGACGTGGGCGCAGCTCACGCCACCAACTTCCTCAACGCATTCCAAACAGAGGTCACCAATCGGGTGGCGAACCCCGGTTCAGAAGTCTCAAAAGCGCAGCGCAAGGCGTTGTCGAGTGCCGCTCGGACGTTGAGTCGCAATACCAAAACGTTTGCGGCTGACCTCGGCATCCTGGCTTCGGCCTCCGCTACCTTAAACGCGAAGTTCACCAATGACGCGGCGTTTGCAGGTCTGCAGGAAGATGCACTTGAAGACTATGTCGACGTCGCAAATGATCGGTTGAACGGTGTGTTTCTGTGGATCGGCACCAACACAGTGTCCAAGAGCTTGAGCAACCAGGTGCTGAAAGCAGACCACGCTTTGGATGAAGCGAACGCCAACACCAATGGCGTGCCCTCCAAGGCTCGCGCGCTCGCCAAGGCTTTTAATAAAATTCTGCCTGCCGAGAAAAAAGTGCGCAGCCTGTTCACGGCACCCGTCATTGTCATCCCACCGGTAGTCCCGCCGCCGGTCATCACGAATCCGCCACCCATCATTCCGCCGGGAACTCCCGGGTTGTCGCCCGACTCCATCGGCACGCGCTATGTCAACCTGTTCGAAGACGCTCCGGTGAATGATCAGACGGTGTTTTATTTCAGCACAGCACAAAGCGGTGCTCAAATCTACAACGTGCATCATCCGGAAGAGTTGGGCCTCTGGACGTATATCCGCGACAGCGCCAACACCGGCGTGATCATGGTCGATCCGGATTACCCGGACAACGCACCCGTTCGGGGACTGAGCTTGACCTTCACGACCACGACCTCCGGCACGTTTACCGGCACGACGTTCTTCGGCGAACCGCTCCGCGGAACGTTCATCATCGTCCAATAGCTTTTCCCGGCACCGGCCTCGCCGGAGGCTGAGGCATACAGGTCCGCCCAAACGAAATTGTTTGGGCGGACTTTTTTTCGCATCGATCCATTTGAACGAAGCTCCCCCACCGCGCCCGAAAAAAATTTGATCAAAACCATCCCTCGTTGACGTCCAATCCCCCTTTGGAACGCATCGTATTCCCGAGTTTCTGGTTCAAGTGCACGTCTGCTTTCATCGCAGGCTCCCTTTGCCTGCTCACGGTGGGAGCAGCAAAGCACGAAGAGAAACTGACCTTCACACCGGCAGGCGGCCTTTTTTCAAGCAACGTACAGGTCGTCATGAGCAGCGTTGCGGGTGAAATTCGTTACACGCTCGACGGTTCCGAACCCGGAACCAATGCCGCACTTTACGAGCGACCTCTGTTGCTCACGAATTCCGCCGTCCTCAAAGCCCGGGCCATCTCCGCGGGACGAGGGGTTGGTCCAACCGCCAGCGGCATTTACACCCTGATCGAAACGAATCTGGCCGCGTTTTCTTCACCGCTGCCTCTCATCGTGATCAACACGTTTGGCCATGCCATCCCGGCGCCCGGCAATGCTCCGCCCGCGTGGATGCAGGCGATCAACACTGGTGCCGTCCACCGCACGACCTTGCTGCAATCCACAGAGCATACCAGTCGGGTCCAATTGAAGCCGCGCGGGTTTACTTCACTGCGCAACCCGAAAAAGTCCTACTCCTTGGAGACGCAGGATGAGAGGGGAAAGGACATCGCCGTCCCATTGCTTGGCATGCCGGCGGATTCGGACTGGGTCCTCTACGCGCCTTACGCAGATAAGACCTTGATCCGCGATGTGCTGGCTTATGAACTGAGCCGCCAGTTAGGACACTACGCGAGCCGGACGCGTTTTGTGGAAGTGTTCCTGAACGACACGACGAACAAACTGTCGGCCGCTCATTACGTCGGCGTTTATGTTTTGGAAGAAAGAGTGAAGGTGGCTCCTCATCGGGTTGCCTTGCACAAACTCTCTGCCAAGGATAATGCGGAACCACAAGTCGCCGGCGGCTACCTCTTCAAGAAAGATCATCTGGAAAAAGTCCGCGCAGAGGTGTCGGGCGATGAGCCCATTCGCACCGCCCCACCTCGACTGCCCGGCTGGTTCCCCACGGGACCAGGTGGATTTCCCGCCGCAGCCAGCGGCTTCCAACCGTCCGTTGAGCCGGCTGTTTTCGCGAATGCTCACTCAATCATCACCAACGCAGTCGCCATCACAAATTTCCTGGCTGGAACAAACGAGATCGTCGCTCCGCCTTCGGTGACGGTGGTGAGGACAAATTCAATTGTCTCCACCAATCTCTTGAGCATGACGAATCTCGTGCTCACAACGAATCTGGTCGTCGCGACGAACACACACGTGGCCACAAATCTGACGGCCGCAACCAAAACCATCATCGCTACCAACCTCATCGTCACCACCCAGGCCGTCGCAGGAACCAACACCATCGCCGCCACGAACAGTGTGGACCCCCACACAATCGTCATCACCACCACCGTGTCCATCACGACCTCAGCGACGTACCGAACAAATTTTTTGGTAAGCACGAACACGGTGGCCGTCACCAACTTTACCCTCGTAACGAACGCAGTGGTCATGACCAACAGCCTCGTTGCCACGAATGTTTTGCTAACGAACGTCCCGGTGTTCACGACGAACCATGTCTTGATCACGAATCTCTTCACCCTCGGGCCGGCGGAGCCCCCGCCTGCTTCAGCCCGGCTGGTCGCCAGCGGCGAAGGCTTCGTAACAAGTCACGCCAGTCCGTTCTTCTTCGTGGAGCCCAAGCCTTCGAAGATCACGCCTGCCCAACGGTCCTGGCTCACGAATTATCTCAACCAATTTGAAGCAGCCCTTTACGGCAGGGACTTCCGCAGCCCGACCAACGGCTACGCGGCATTCATCGACGTGGATTCCTTTATCGACCAACACCTGTTTGTGGAAGCCACCAAGAACATCGATGGCTTCCGTTTCAGCACGTATTTCACCAAGGACCGCGGGGCGAAGTTGAAGATGGAACCGATATGGGATTGGAACCTGAGTTGGGGAAACTCGCGCGGCAAACAGGGCTACATGGCTGAGCAATGGTATTGGCCGCAACTCAACGACCAGCAGTATTCCTGGTATCGCCGCCTTTTCGAGGATGCGGATTTCGGCCAGCGCTACGTGGACCGATGGGCTCAATGGCGCACCAATGTTTTCAAGGACGCGAACCTCCTCCGGCGCGTGGACGAATTGGCGGCCGCCTTGAAGGAACCAGCCGCGCGCAATTTCGAGCGATGGCCGATTCTCGGTGTGGCGGTAGAGCCGAACTACTTCGTCGGGAAATCCTATGACGAGGAAATCCAAAACCTGAAATCGTGGATGACCAATCGCCTCGCCTGGATTGACGCACAATTTGTCCCGCCCCCAGTAATGTCGAGCCTGCCTGTGACCGCGCCAACGAACACATTGAGTTTCATCGCTCCGACCGGGCAGGTTTATTTCACGCTCGACGGCAGTGACCCGCGGCTGACGAATGGTCAGGTGTCTGGCTCTGCGCAGATGTATCAAGCGCCCGTTGCGGTCACGAACAAGACCCGCGTCGTGGCGCGCGTTCGCAATAAAAATGGCTGGAGCAGTCCCATCGCGGGACGCGTGGCCACCCGATAATCCTTGGCTCAAATGAAACTCAACACGCGCGCCGTTTGGTTGTTCACGGCATTCCTCCTAGGGATCACGGGGTGCCATTCCCTGAAACGGTCAGATTCGCCCCTGCTCCCGGGCGCACGACGAGTGCTTTTCCTGGGCGACAGCATTACTTACAGCGGACAATACGTGGAGACCATCGACGCGTATTTTGCGACCCGCTACCCGTCTCGCTCGATCGATTTGCTGAACCTTGGACTGCCAAGCGAAACGGTGTCCGGCCTTTCGGAGGAAGGCCACGCCGGAGGAAAATTTCCGCGGCCCGATCTTCACGAACGACTGAACCGCGTGCTTGATAAAGTCAGGCCCGACGTAGTCATCGCCTGCTATGGAATGAACGATGGAATTTATCTTCCATTCTCATCACAACGTTTCGCCGCCTACACCAACGGCGTGATGCGTTTGCGGCAGCAGGTGGCAAGGGCCGGCGCGAAAATGATTCACGTCACCCCGCCTGTTTTTGATGAAGCCAAAGGCAAAGGACCGGGCTATGCCGAGACGCTGGACCGTTATGCGACCTGGATGTTGAGCCAGCGTTCCCAAGGTTGGGACGTGGTGGATTTGCATGGTCCAATGAGCCGCGCCCTCGCCGAAGGAAAGGAAGCAGACCCGACTTTTTTCCTGGCCGGTGACGGGATTCATCCCGGCGAACTCGGACATTGGATCATGGCAAAGCAAATCTTGCTGCACCTCGGGGCGCAAGACGTGGCCGGATCAAATAACACCCTTGCCATGCTGGAAAATTCACCCAACGGCGCGCAGATTTTGAAGCTGGTGCAGCAACGGCAGCGCCTCCTGAAAGACGCGTGGCTTACGAATATCGGTCATCAACGCCCCGGAATGAGTAAAGGATTACCGTGGCCAGAGGCACAGGCGAAGGTGGCTGAATTGGAAAAGCAAATCCGGGCTCTGACGAACATTCAGATTAGCCGTTGACCGACCGAAACAACTTCATCGCCTCGCGTCTCCTGAAGGGATGCCCGAACGCATCAGGGCCAGAACCTCCTCGTTGAGCTTGTTCATCTTCTCGCCGATTTCCCGAAAAATTTTTGCGTGGGAGGGATTGGGTTCGTGAGAGGCGGCGACGCGGGCGAGATGGGTGGCGTAGCGGAGAGCCTCGGCCTGGGTCAAGAGAAGCTTGAATTCGAAGTCAGCTCCCGAAGCGCGAAGCAATTCTCCCGTCGCGCCTTTAGCGATCGACTCTCTGGCGAGGGTTTCTCCCGGTGGCAGGGCAGCACGTTTCAAGTCGATGGCGCTCTCATTGGCTGCCATGCGCTCAATCGCCTTCCGCGACGCTGCTGCGTTGGTGGAGATGCTTTTGATGACGCGTTGTAACTCGGCGCGTTCCCGTTTAACGACAAGCAACTTGCTCACGTTCTGCTCATCCCCCAGCAGGTCATAAAGCAGGCTCGCTGCATTGTCTCGCGCCTCAATGTGCGCAGACGTTTTGGACATACGCGTCTGAGGCGACGTGCACCCACTCACCAGAGCCACAATGACCGCGAACAAAAAGGATGCTGTCATAGACCGCTTGGTGGATCGAATGAATGGCATGCCTCACCGTCGCACGAAGCCAGTGAATCTCCTAACACCCGCCAGAAACCCTTGGCATAGCCGTCAGGCGAAACCGATCAAAATCCAAATGCCGTCCGGCGGGTGTCGCGGAACTGTTCGAGCGCGACTCCCCGGCTAACGCGCACTAAAACGATTGGCAACTGGAGCTATCCTGAGTCTGCGCTTGCGGCAGGCACAGGATTGAGACAAAACTCCGCGCGATTTTTCAATTTATGCCCGAAGCATTCCCAAAGATTAAAAAGATCGAATTCGAAGGTCCGGATTCGAAAAACCTGTTCGCGTTCAAACATTATAACCCCGACGAAATCGTTGAGGGCAAATCGATGCGCGAGCATCTGCGCTTCTCCGTGGTTTACTGGCACACGATGCGGGGCATGGGGGCGGACATGTTCGGTACGGGGACCGCCCGCCGCCCGTGGGAGGACGGAACGGACTCGCTAAAAATGGCGCTCAAGCGCGTGCCGGTGATGTTCGAGTTTTGCGAAAAAATTGGCGCGCCTTTTTACGCATTTCACGATCGCGACGTGGCGCCCGAAGGAAAGAATTTGCGCGAGTCGAACAAGAACCTCGACGTGGTCGCGAAGGAGTTGAAGAAGTTTCAGCGCAATACAAACGTGAAGCTTTTGTGGGGCACGGCCCAGTTATTTGTGCAACCGCGCTACATGCAAGGCGCGGCCACCAGTCCGTTCGCCGATGTATTTGCCTACGCTGCGGCCCAGGTGAAAAAAGCCCTCGAGGTCACTCATGATCTGGGCGGGGCCGGATACACCTTTTGGGGCGGACGCGAAGGGTACTCCACCTTGCTCAACACGGATCTCAAGCGCGAGATGGACCATCTCGCCCGCTTCATGCACCTGGCGGTGGATTATAAGAAGAAGATCGGATTCAAAGGACCATTCTACATCGAGCCCAAGCCCAAGGAGCCGACCAAACACCAGTACGATTCTGATTCCGCCGCCTGTCTCAACTTCCTGCGCGAATACGATCTGCTTGAACACTTCAAGCTGAACCTCGAGACGAACCACGCCACACTTGCCGGTCACTCCATGCAGCACGAAGTGGAAGTCGCTTCCGCTGCCAATGCCTTGGGCTCGCTAGATGCCAACATGGGCGATGAGCTGTTGGGCTGGGACACGGATCAATTTCCGACCAACATTTATTCGACTGCACAAGTGATGCTGGCGGTGTTGAACATGGGGGGGTTCACGACCGGCGGCACGAACTTCGACGCCAAGGTGCGTCGCGAAAGCTTCGAACCAGAGGATTTGTTCCACGCGCACATTGCCGGGATGGACACGTTTGCTCGCGGATTGAAAATTGCGGCTGCCATCCGCAAGGACGGCCGTCTTGCCGAGTTCGTGAAGCGGCGCTATCGGTCGTGGGATTCCGGCATCGGAAAACAGATCGAGTCTGGCAAGGCTGACTTCAAAGCGTTGGAAGCGTACACGTTCAAGAACGGGGAGCCCAAAGTGGAAAGCGGCCGGCAGGAATTGCTGGAGAACCTGATCAACGAATTTATTTAGCTCACTGTCAATAACGCGGGCGCGCAGTGGTGAACTGTGCGCCTTTTTTTTGATTTGACCGGCTTCCTTCACGGTTAGCCTGCTTGGCCCTCCCGGAATCACCTGAGTTCCTGCGCCGGACGAAGGCCCGGGTCGTCAAGGTCGAGTCGATAGAGTATCTGGTTGTAATCGTAGCGCGGAGTAGGTGCGGGCTTATCTGCGAACTGCATTGTGTAGGTGCCTTCAAAAAGCAGGATGGAGGAATTAGTGGGCGCGAACTCCGGATGCAAACGCGGGTTGTAGAATGTGTAATTGTCATGCGTGAGCACCTTCACCGCTTTGCCCCAAGGACCATTGGGCGAACTGGCTTCTGCATACCAAAGCTCACCGAAGACCGACGGTTTGCCGGAGGATTGCATGAAAACGCTCACCCACCGTTGGCGAAATGTGTTCCAGGCAATGGATCCACTGTGGGGCTTCACCGGCTTTCCATCGTAGGCTGATGGCAAACTTTCCTGCGGCGTTAGCACTTCCCATGTCGCTGGATTCTGCCAAGCCTCGAAAGTCGCCGGGCAACGGAGGGTCGGCAGCGGATTGCCGAACAACACCCACTCGAGTCCGCGGTCGTCTCTCCACAATGTCGGATGGCCGTCAGGAGAAGCGGGCTGCTTCGGCGTCTTTTCAGACTTTTGCCAGAGCACATGCAACCGCTCAAATTCTTCACGTGTCTCGTTCCACACGCACAAGCCCGATTCATACGCTTCGAGGGGCGGCTTCACTTTGATGTAGGTCGCGACCAAGCGACTCCGCCCAGCCTTGTCCTGCAGGCTCACGTACCCACTGAGCCACGTGGGCCCTGAGCCCGGCATCTTGGCGACACCACGTGGCTTGCCAGCAGGATCAGCGAAATAGTTGAACTTCAATCGCACGGGTGGCTCAAACGAAGTGAAGGGTTGTACTGCGGTGGTGGCGCTCGACATGTCGAAGAGTCCCCACGGATAATTCGCGAAAGTGGTGTCGCCCCACGCCCAGAACATTTTCCCTTCATGCACAGAGTTCTGGACGCTATCGCAGCCGAATACCTCCGCGTCGCGCCAAGACAGTTCGTGCCCCAGCTTTTGGCTCTCCGCGAATAAGCCGCTTCCCGTAATGCGCCCGAGCCGCCTCGCCAGAATGGTTCGATTGACTTCCACCTTCAGCACGCGCCCCGTTTCGGTTTTCAAACGCACACCGCGCATTCCGAGGCCGTCTTTGGACACCTCATAGCCATGCCCAATCACATCGAACCAGGTCTCGCGTCCCATGCACTCAGGAAGATCGAAGGCGATGACGCCTGCGTTGTCGCTGATGAAGCGCGCTTGATGGGTCGTGCGGAGTTCCACCAGCGGCACGGGCCAACCCGTGCCGCGCTCGACCACACGAATCTCGCATAGAGGCGCCGCCGCAAAGCCAGCAAGCAAGACGCTCCAAAACAGTCCGGCCCCGGTAAGAAATTTCTTTGAACTCGTCCTCATGGGAAAGCCGCGCTCCGTTGCTTCCTTAGTTCGCAGCGGGCGCGCTCAGTCCGCGAAATAGAATCTCCAGCCAGCGCGCCGTCGTAATACTGCCCCAGTCCCAGCTCTTCCATTTCTCAGGGAGTCCGTCCGCTTTCACTTGTTCCAGCGTCTTTCCCTCCGCGACGGACTTTCCAACCAAGCCGCTGGTGGCAACGAGCATTTCGTGAAATTCGCGCAGCTCCTTGATGGTGCTCAGCGGGCCGTGCCCGGGAATGATCTTTGCGTCGGCTGGAATCTTCTCGATCGCTTCGGCCACATTCCGGATGTAACCCTTGATGCTTCCCCCGCCGTTCAAATCGATGAACGGAAAGCGGCCGGAGAAAAACTGATCGCCCATGTGGACTACGTTGGCGCCAGTGAAATGGATAATGCTATCGCCATCCGTGTGGCCCGGCGCCACATGCAGCACGCGAATCTCCTCGCCGTTGAAATGGATGTGGAGCGATTGATCGAATGTGATAACAGGCAATTCGGATTGGCCCTCACCACTGCCCTTAAGTAGACGCTTGCGCACATTTGCATGGGCAATGATGTGAGCCTCGCGACCGAAGTAGGCATTCCCGCCCGTGTGATCGCCGTGGAAGTGGGTATTGAGCACGAACTTTAGTTTGCCGGGATTCAGCTTGGCCAGAGCCGCCTCAATCTTCGGCGCGAGCGGCGCAAACTGATCGTCCACGATTAACAACCCATCCTTGCCGGCGGAAACACCAATGTTCCCGCCAACACCCTCAAGCATGTAAACATTCTTTGCGGCATGAAGGGTCTTAATCTCGACTTTGGAAAAATCCTGCCCACTGACAAAAGTGGAAGCAACGGACAGGGCCAGCATCAAATAGGCTTTTGCGTTCATGCGAAGAATTGTTCGAGGTCGGCGTTTACTTTGCACGCCTTCACTCCATGGTCATTTTGACGGTCAGAATCGGCTCTTCTGTCGCGAGCGACGTTCTCCAAGTCGGCACCTGCCGGCAGAATGCTAGAGTTGCTTCAGCCGGAAAAAACGATTCGTCGCGGTCATCGAGTTCGTCACCGTGAATTCAGCTCCCCAAATTCCCCGGAGGCTCGTGTCCGCTGACCAGTTAATGGGCGGCAAAGCAGAGGCGGCTTCCAAAACGAACCCGCTGGCATTGGTGCCCCACGTGATCAGAGCATTGGTTGCGGAACGTGAAATGCGCAACGCAGGGAGCGGTTCATCCCCGTCCAAAATCCCATTGGCGTTCTGGTCAACTCCGAGACGCGTGCCTGTACCGGGCGGCACACCCATCACCGTCAAGACGCCACCTGCCGTGACCTTGCCGACCAACGCAGAGCGCGTAAGAGGCGCGAGCGATTGTTTGTCCGCCCGATAAACATTTGAGGCCACGACAAAAACAAATCCCCTGCGCTGCCCATCGACCAATCCCTTCACGATCAAATCGATGTTGGTGCCACCTACGGTCTGCGCCTCCAACAGCGACCAATCATTACTCACGCTCAAGCTGGCGACATTGGTGGCAGTGAGGGTGCGGGCATAGCCAACGGCCGGAGCCGTGCCAGTATCGAAGCATTGCACGAAGGCACTGAGATTGCGCTTCACCACGGCGTCATTGGCAAACAAGCCAAAGACAGGACGGGAAAGAAAGGCGAACAGGCTCGGGTCCATTCCGTCGTGGGTGAGGCCAAAGCCGAGCAGGCTCTGTGCGCCCGGAGAATTCGTGAAGCGCATTTTTTGATAGATGTTCCGCAGCTGAGGCACTTTGAAATCCTGCGGTTCCTCCAGCGCCTGAGCCGGTGTGAAACCACGATCACTCCCGGTGGGCACGGAGTGACAAGTGTTGCAACGTAAGTTGATGAAGCCCCCGAGCGTCCCGTAGTTTGTGCCCATGAAAGCGTTGCGCCCGGCGGTCGGATCGCCACCAGCAAAAGTGGTGGGCAAGGTACGATTCAAATTCTGATTCGGGTTAGGCTGAAAAACGATCGTGTTGATGTAAGCACGGTAGGCGGCCATGTCGCTGGCCGATAAAGTGCCTCCGCCGAGCAGCCCATCAAAGGCACCATTAAAATGAGTGAAATTCGTTCGGTCGCCACGCCAATGTAGCGGTTCCAACCCAGCCAGACCACGCATCGTTTGTGTCGTCATCGGCCCCTTCATCGGGTGGAACACAACATTGGATACAATCCCGTTTGGGGGGAACAAACCTTTAGAACCCGAAACATGGATTGCATTTGTTTCCAGACTGCCGTTCGGGTCGCCCAAATCCCACGCCAGCATATCCATCTCTGCATCGATGTGACAGGAAGCGCAGGAAACCAACCCGCCCCCGGACAACTTCGCACTGTAAAGAAATCCCCTGCCCTCGCGAATGACACGTGGGGTGGGATCGTGGCTGCCGACAAAAATCTCGCGGAGCACCGAACGACTATTCGGATCGATGACGGTGATCGTGTTGGAAATACGATTCAGGACATAAAGTGCTGCGCCGGGCTTCAGTGCCAATCCGCGGGGCCCGCGCATGGTTCGAGGATTCGCGATCGAGCCGGGTGCATTTGGGTTTAAATCAATCCGGGCAGTGACGAAGCCGCTGTTCGCATCCACGAGGGCGACCCGATCCGAGCCGAACGCGGTCACGAAGAAATTGGCGCCACTGGGACCGAACGCAATCGCTGTCGGTTGGGCCAGCGCGTTCGTTTGATTGGCCAGATTAGGAAAGGCGTTGTAGCTGAAGTTTGTATTCAGGTCGAAACGAGTAATGGTCCCATCACTGATCTTCACGCGGCTGATTTGGTTTGTAACGAAGCCGCCCCGAATCATTGGCTCAAAACGCGTAAGGTTGCGCGCATCAGTGTTGGCCACGTAAAGGTCACCACTGCCAGGACCGCTGCCCGGACGGACGGCAATCGCGAAATTCACGGTCCCCACACGAGAAAAATAACGTGTGACGGCTAGTGTCGCTGTGTCGATCTCAGCAACGTCATGGTCCGGCATCGAAAACTTGATCGGTGCACTCGGGCCGGAATTCCACGCTGGATCAAGCGCATCCACAATCAAACTGACCCTGGGAGGAGGCGGCAGGGCGGGGTTGAGGGGGGGTGTTTGCAATGGGGCCTGCGGGAACGGAACAAGAGTCGTGCGATTTCCCGAGAGAGCAAACGCCACGTAAAGCTTCGTGGCATTGGAATTCAAACACATCGCCCGCGGGTTCTCCCCAAACACCGGAATGTTGGTGACCGTCAAATGGGTTTCACGATTGAAGACCGTGATTCGATTATTTCGTGCCGCACTGACAAAAGCGTAGCCGTTGGCGAATACAACATCAGAGGGCTCATCCTTTACGTGGAGCGTGTCGGTGACGATGCGCTGCGATACGGAGACCACACTCACACTGTCTGAAACTTCGTTCACGACCCACGCTTCATCATTGCTAATCGGATTGACCGAAACGGGCTCAAGTCCAACCGGAATCTCTGCAACCAAGATCGGATTCTTCGGGTTGGAAACGTCGAACACGGAGAGCCGGTTGTCTGCGGTGTTCACCGCGAAGAGACGCGAGCCGTCTGGCGAGAGGCGAACTGGTGAAGTTTGTTTGCCTTCGAAATTCACGAAGGTTTGCGCAAATGTAGGAACAGCCAGAGTGACAAGACTGAATACCACGGCGATGTGAATGGCGACGACCGTCTTCATAAGTTGGGTTCTGGGCGTTATCCGACATCATTGCCTGGGGCGAGAAGTCGGAAACGGATGTTAATCAGACCGACTCAATTTCCAAGCCCAGCCTCCGTGAAATAAAAAAGCCCGTCCTGGCGGACGGGCTTATGCAAAATGGATTTGGAAGACTAACTTTTTGCTTCAGGGGACGTCTCTTGCGCTTCTTTACCCTTCTTAGTCTTCTTGGTGCCGCGAGTTTCTTCACCTGCCTTGTCGGATTCGGCCTTCTTATCTTCGGAAGACGGAGCGGCCTCGACGGGAGCATCCACCCACTCAAGGATCGCAAGCTGGGCGGCATCGCCCTGACGTTCATTCATGCGAATGATGCGCGTGTAGCCGCCGCGGCGGTCCTTGAAGACGGGCGCAAGTTCCGTGAAAAGAATCTTCGCCGCCTCTCGTTGTGCAAGCGCGCCGACGGCAAGACGGCGATCTGAAATGGTGCCGCTCTTGCCGAGAGTCACCATCTTCTCCGCCACCGAGCGGGCGGCCTTGGCCTTGGCCAGCGGTCGTTTGGACGCGTTTGTGTTTGATCAAGCTGCAAACCAAATTGGCCAGCATCGCATTCCGATGTGTCCCGGTGCGGCCCAATTTGGCGGTTCGTTTAAGATGTCGCATACAATTAAGCCGTCAGGGCTTTTTCTTCCTTCGGCGCTTCCAGCAATTCTGGATCGATGTTCATGCCGAGGCTCAGACCGAGCGCCTGACAGTTTGTCTTTGATTTCGTTGAGTGATTTCTTGCCGAAGTTGCGATACTTGAGCATTTCCGCTTCGGTCTTCATCGCGAGCTGGCCAACCGTGGTGATGTTCGCGTTGTTCAAGCAATTCGCGGCGCGAACGCTCAACTCGATTTCGTTCACGCTCATGTTGAGCAACTTCTTCAGCTTGGCCTTGTCGTCGTCCTGCTTGTCAGCTCAGCTTCCTCGAATTCGACCGCGTTCTTGTCGTAGCCGACGAACACGTCGAGATGATGCTGCAGAATCGCCGAAGCCTGCGTCAGCGCGTCGTCCGGAGAAATGCGGCCATCCGTCCAGATCTCGATGAGCAAACGATCATAATCGGTGCGCTGACCGACGCGGGCGCTTTCCACGGCGTAGCGAACGCGGGTCACGGGAGAGAAAAGGAATCGATGGCGATCACGCCAATGGCTTGATCGGGCTTCTTGTTCTCGTCGCCGGGCAGGAAGCCGCGGCCAACCTTGACCTCGAGTTCCATCTCGAACTTCTTCTTCTTGTCGAGCGTGCAGATGATGCTGCTTGGGATTCACCAGCTCAATATTCTGGTTGAGCTCGATGTCGCCGGCGGTGACCTCGCCTTCCTTGTTCACGGAGAGCAGCAGAGTCTGCGGTTCGCGGGTGTGGGCCTTGAACAGGACCTTCTTCAGGTTCAAAACGATGTCGGTGACGTCTTCCACCACGCCTTCGACGGTGGTGAACTCGTGCATCGCGCCGTCGATCTTGACGGAGGTAATGGCCGCGCCTTCCAGCGAGGAGAGCAGCACGCGGCGGAGCGAATTGCCGATCGTATGGCCGTAACCGGTTTCAAACGGCTCGGCGATGAACTTGGCGTAGGTGGGTGTGGCGGTTGATTCTTCTTTGATCAACCGCTTGGGCATTTCGAAACGACCTAAACGTACTGGCATAGTTATCCTTTCGACAATTTTAATCTGACTTGTGCCGGCATTTATTCCCGCCGCCGCGCGAAGTCCGTATAATTGTCATGTTTGCTCACGGCAATGCAGGTCCGAGCGCGGTTTCATATTAGCGGGAATAAAATTCAACGACGGCCTGCTCGTTCGCGATCGGCTGGATTTCCTCGCGCGTCGGAACGCGCATGACGGTGCCTTTGATGGCCGTCCTTGTCGAGCGACAGCCAATCCGGCACGACGCGGCTGGTGGAGCTTTCCAGTGATCTTGCGTCGCCATCTGGCTTGGAAGCGTTCGTGTCCTTCACTTCGATCACGTCATTCACCTTCAGCGCGTAGGAAGGAATGTTCACCTTGCGGCCATTCACCTTGACGTGGCCATGGCAAACCATCTGGCGGGCCGCGGCGCGGGTGTTGCCAAAGCCGAGATGAAAAACCACGTTGTCCAGGCGCGTCTCCAGAATCTGCAGCATCGTGCTCGCCGGTGACACCGCGGCGGCGCAGCGCCTTTTCGTAAACGCCGCGGAACTGGCGTCTCCATCAGACCGTAGTAATAACGAAGCTTCTGCTTCTCGATCAGACCCAGACCGTAGTCGGTGTGCTTGCGGCGGGACTTCGGGCCATGCACGCCGGGACCGTAATTGCGGCGTTCCAGATATTTGGACGGGCCAAAAATCGGAACGCCGAAACGGCGGCTGATGCGAACGCGAGGACCAGTATAACGAGCCATAAATTAGTTCAAATCGATTGCAAATGACGAATTAGACGCGGCGCTTCTTGCGCGGGCGGCAGCCGTTGTGCGGAATCGGGGTGACATCCTTGATGACGGTGATTTCCAAGCCGATGGCCTGCAGAGCACGGATCGCGGATTCACGACCGGAGCCAGGACCCTTGACGCGAACTTCGACTTCGCGCATGCCATGCGACATCGCCTGGCGGGCGGCATCCTGCGCCACTTGCTGAGCGGCGAACGCCGTGCTCTTGCGCGAACCTTTGAAACCGACGCGGCCGGCACTGGACCATCCGAGCACATTGCCCTGCATGTCGGTGATGCAAACCTGGGTGTTGTTGAACGTCGCCAGAATGTT
This sequence comes from uncultured Verrucomicrobiae bacterium, assembly GCA_963760275.1. Taxonomy (GTDB): domain Bacteria; phylum Verrucomicrobiota; class Verrucomicrobiia; order Limisphaerales; family SIBH01; genus JANNGC01. The sequence continues at coordinate 717,977 of CAVXCM010000013.1, read as the reverse complement.
GGCGACGCCGACGGTGATGTTCTTGGCACCCTTGGCCTTGATGATCTTCTTGGCGTTGGGATCTTCGCCGAGCAACTCGGCGGCAGTCGGTGCCGACACGACGGGCGCAGTGCCGCGCCTCTGCGGCTTTCGCTTCCGTTCCAGGAGCGCCTTCGCAGCAGCAGGCTTCTTGCGCTTTGGCGCTGGTGCAGCTTCGCCAGCGGCAGCAGCCTTGGCCGGCTTCTCCGCAGCTTCTTTCTTTGCCGCGGGTTCTTCTTGGTCTCGTCGGCTTTTTTGGTTTCGTCAGCCATACTTCAAATTGTTCAGTGAATGCCGGTCTTGGCGTTCGGATTGCGCTGCACGCCGACCGTCTTGCGCGGACCTTTGCGCGTGCGGGCGTTGGTCGAGGTGCGCTGGCCGCGCACGGGCAAACCGCGCAGGTGGCGGATGCCACGGTAGCACTTGATGCCCTGCAAGCGCTTCAAGTTCATGCCGAGTTCGCGGCGAAGATCGCCTTCGATGACATATTTGCCGTCCTGAATCGCATGCACGATCTGCGAGAGCTGTGCTTCGTCCAGATCCTTCGCGCGGATGCTCGGGATCGATCCCGGCTGCGGCCAGGATGTCGACCGCGTTCTTCGGGCCGATGCCGTAAATGTAGCGCAGCGCGATATCGATGCGCTTCTCGCCGGGAATTTCTACACCAATGATACGTGCCATAAATTCTATTAACCTTGCCGTTGTTTGTGGCGGCGCGTTCGTGCAAATGACACGAATGACGCCTTTGCGCCGGATAATTTTGCAATTTTCGCAAAGCTTTTTAACTGATGCGCGAACTTTCATTTTGTTTCTTCGTTCTAAAACGTATGCGGCCTTTCGAAAAATCGAAGGGCGACATTTCCAAATTCACTTTATCTCCCAGCTTCAACCGCACACGCTTCGTCCGCCGCCGAGCCGAGACGTGCGCCAACAACCGATGCCCATTGGCCAATTCCACCCGAAACAAATTCGCCTTCGGCAGCACTTCCACTACTGTGCCTTCAACGCTGATGGCATCTTCTCGCGGCACGTCAAAATCTCCGGCTTCACTTTCGGTAATCAACACCGTATGCTCAAAATGGGCGGACAATTGACCATCTTGGGTCACCACTGTCCAGCCGTCTTTCAAAATTTTCACCTCAGGCCGACCCGACATTCACCATCGGTTCGATGGCCAAGGTCATTCCTGGCCGCAATTTCGGCGAACTTTTGCCCTGCTCCACGAAATTCGGCATCTGCGGTTCCTCGTGCATCGATCCGCCCAACTCCATGCCCGACAAATTCACGAACCACGCTGAATCCATGGCTCTCCACGTAGCCTTTGAATCGCGCGCGAAATATCCACCACGCGATTCCCGGCGACTGCCTGGGCAATTCCTTCGTACAGCGCCTGTTCCGTCACATCCATCAAGCCGCTGCGCTGCCACACCGCAACCGCCGACCGGCACCGTCTTCGCCGTGTCGCCGATAAACCCATTGTACACGCACCCCGACATCCAGGCTGACAATATCGCCAAATTCCACGCGACGATCCCTGGCCAAGCCATGCACCACTTGTTCATTCACCGAAATGCAAATATGGCACGGATACTTGCGATAACCGAGAAACGCGCTCTTGGCCCCATGTCTCTTGATCACTTCCGCCGCGTAATCATCCACTTGCTGCGTGGTAATCCCGGCTGGATGAACTTCGCCACCTCTTCCAAGAACCTTGCCCGCCACCGCACCGGCGGGTCGCATCGCTTCCAGATCCCGTTCAGTCTTGAGAATGATCATGAGCAACCCGAGCCGACACCAGAATTCTGGACCCGCGCCACTCCGCTCAGAAACGGCCTTTGATCCGGCCCTTCTTCAGAAACCCATCGTAATGGCGCATCAACAGATGCGATTCCATCTGGCGCATCGTATCGAGCATCACACCCACCATAATCAACATGCTTGTGCCGCCGAAGAACTGAGACACCGGATCGGGAATACCCATGCGCTGGTCGTAAGGATGATCGGAATCACCGCGATGACGGTCAGGAAGATCGCGCCGGCCAGCGTAATCCGGCTCATGGCGTTGTGCAGGAAATTGCTCGTGGCCTGGCCAGGACGAACGCCCGGAATGTAGCCACCGTATTTCTTCAGATCGTCGGCGATCTGGATCTCGTTGAACTGCGTCGCCACCCAGAAATAGGAGAAGAACAGAATCATCAGGCCGTAAAGCACCAGATACAGTACAGATCGCTCCGTACAACATGGCGGCGAGCTTGCTCAGGAAAGTGCCATTCGAAGCTATAGTCCCGGCTTTGGAAAATCTTGTGCCGGAAACATCAGGATCGCCTGGCGAAAATCACCGGCATCACGCCCGCGTAATTGACACGCAACGGCATGAACGAGGTTCCGCCCTGATAGACCTTGCGTCCCACCGCCCGCTGGGCGTATTGCACCGGAACTTTGCGTCTGGGCCTGAGTGACTGCGATGACACCGGCGATCACGCACAACCAAGAGCAGCGAAAAGGACGATGGCATAGAAGGGATTGAACCCGCCCTCATCGCCAGCCTGGGTGAACATGTCCATCAGAGCCCTTGGACGGCCGCGGGAAGTCGCGCCAAAATGCCAATGCGTGATGACAAGCGAAATACCGTTGCCAATCCCGCGCTCCGTGATTTGTTCACCAAACCACATCAACAGCATTGTGCCAGTCGTCAGGATGATGACCGTCTGGATGCGATACCACCAAATGTGGTCCCGCATATAAGGCATGAGCAAATCACCCGTGAAACCTCGAAGAAACCTTCAGCTTTTGCCCAGCTCATCGCCATGACAAAGTCCCTGGCCGATACATAACAATAACGTGAGACTCGACCGTATTGGACAATCTTGGCGCGTCCACCTTCCTCGCGCGTCAGCTTGCTCAAGCGCGGCACCACCGCACTGAGGAGCTGAATAATGATCGTGGCGCTGATGTAGGGCATGATGCCCAAGGCACCAATTGCACAACGTTCCAAGGCGCCGCCGGTGAACATGCTGTACATGCCCAGCAGCCCGCCCCCACCGGCTTCGGATTGGGCATCGAAATATTGCTGCAGGCCAGCGCCGTCAATCCCGGGATCGGGATCATCGAAACCGACGCGGCAAATCGCCAGGACGATCAGCGTGAAGATAATCCGGGATTTCAGCTCCGGAATCTTGAAGCAGTTCGCGAAGGTGTTGGCGATTTTCTTGAACATGGCAGCTCAGGCCTTGACTTCGGAGCTTTACGCGGCGATCACTTCGCAGGTGCCGCCCTTGGCTTCAATCTTCTGCTTGCGCGGTCGCGCTGAATGTGTGCGCCGATACCGTCAGCTTCTTGGTCAGTTCGCCATCGCCGAGAATCTTGATCAGCTTCACAGGTCCATTGGCCAGACCCGCCTTGCGCAACGCTTCCACGTCCACCCGCGCGCCATCATCGAATTGATTCAACGAATCGAGATTTACCGGGAGCGTAAGCCGTGGTGTGACGGGCATTGTTGAAACCGCGTTTGGGGATACGGCGAATGAGAGGCATCTGGCCGCCTTCGAATCCGATACGAATCGAAGTGCCGGAGCGCGCGGTCTGGCCTTTGCCACCGCGACCGGAGGTCTTGCCGTGACCGCTGGATTCGCCCTGACCGAGACGCTTGCGACGATGTTTGGCGCCAGGGCGTGGTTTTAAATCGTGTAAACGCATAAACAGTGAAAAATTAAGCTGTGGCAGCCGGAGCCGCTGCGGGCTGCTCGATTCTTTCTTATCGCGCAACGATAGCCGCGGCTCTTGATAAATGTCTTCGCGCAAACGCAGTTGCTGCAGCGCACCAAGCGTGGCCTTGACCACATTGGCCGCGTTGTTCGAGCCGAGTGATTTGCTCAGCACATCTTTCAATGCCGACGGATTCGAGAACCGCGCGAACTGTCTTGCCGGCGATGACTGCCGGTTCCCGGAGAAGCAGGGCGCAGAAGAATCTTCGCGCCGCCGTATTCGTAGAAAACTTCGTGGGGAAGCGTCGTGCCGCGCAGCGAGATGGACACCATTGCGTTGCGCGCACCTTCGCCACCCTTGCGAATGGCATCAGCGACTTCGCCTGCCTTGCCGAGGCCAATGCCGACACGGCCCTTTTTGTCGCCAACGACGACCAGGGCACTGAAACTGAAACGACGTCCGCCTTTACGACCTTGGAGGAACGATTGATGAAAACAACTTTCTCCATCAACTCGTTCAACGGCTTGCCGTCACTGCCCAGCTCCTGATCGCCGCCAGGTCGTGGACCACGCGGACCACGGCCGCGGAAACCACCGCCGGGGCCGCCGCGTCCACGGCCGCCGCCACCGAAGCCGCCACCAAATCCACCGCCGCCGCCACCGCCGAAGCGGGCACTGCCGGTTCCGCTGCCGCCGGCTGGTTTTTGAGTTTCTTCTGCCACAGTTGTTTTTCTCCTGTTAATTAAAATTGCAAACCAGCTTCGCGCGCGGCATCGGCCAACGCCTTGATCTTTCCATGATAGCGAGTGCCAGCGCGGTCAAACACCACGGCCTTGATTCCTTTGCTCTTGCGCCGCTTCCGCCGCGGCTTTGCCGACGATCGCGGCGCTCTTGCACATTGGCGCCGAGCTTTTCCGCTGCACTCCTTTGTGCCGCGTCGAAGCGCTGGCCAGCGTGCGGCCGGCCATGTCGTCGATGAATTGGACGTAAATATGCTGTGTTGCTGAAACGTCGACACCATGCGCGGACGTTCCGTGGTGCCGGACACTTTCTTGCGAATGCGGAAGCGGCGCAAGCTGCTTCAGATCGTTTCTTTGGTTTGCGGATGTCATGTTGTTCAGGCCACGGATTTGGCCGTGGCTCAATAAATATTATTGAACGGTCTTGCCTTCCTTGCGCTCGATACCTCTCGTCGGAATACTTCACACCCTTGCCCTTGTAAGGCTCCGGCGGATAGTAGGAGCGAATTTCGGCGGCGACCTGACCGACGACCTGCTTGTTCGGACCTTCGATCGTGATCTTCGTGTTTTCTTCCACGGTCACTTTGATCTGGTCGCGGAATCTCGTAATTGATCGGGTGCGAATAGCCGAGGCTCAGGTTCACCACTTTGCCCTGAACGCGGCCTTGAAACCGACGCCGTTGATTTCGAGCTTCTTGACGTAACCTTCGCTCACGCCCTTGACCAGGTTGTTCAACAAGCGCGCGGCTCAAACCATGCAGCGCTCGGGCTTCGGCATCATCACCATCGCGGCTGACGACAATGTTCGTCGCCGTCGATCTTGAAGCGAAGTGCGGCGCGGAATCTCCATGTCGAGCTTGCCCTTGGGCCCTTCGACAAAAACCTTCGAGCCTTTGACGTCCACCTTGACCTTGGCGGGAATCGTGATCGGCTGTTTTCCAATTCGTGACATAAAATCTAAAAGTTGAAATTACCAGACGTAGCAAAGCAACTTCTCCGCCCACATTCTTCTTGCGCGCTTCCTGGCCGCTCATCACACCTTGCGAAGTCGAAACAATCGAAATGCCCAAGCCATTGCGCACGCGGGGAATCTCCGTGGAACCGACGTAACGGCGCAGACCCGGGTGTACTGATGCGGCGCAATCCCTCAATCACACCCTTGCGTGCCTGCATACTTCAGCTTCAGCTTGATCGTCTTTGCCGGCTTGCCTTCGACGGAAACTTCGCTGATGTAACCTTCCTTCTTCAGGATGTTCGGCGATGCTCTCCTTCATCTTGGAATGCGGCAATTCCACGGTCGGCAGCAACGCTGCATGCGCGTTGCGAATCCGCGTGAGCATGTCTGAAATTGGGTCTGTCATTATTTTCTCCTGTCCTCGCCGTCTCCCGAAGCGACGTGCTCGAGAACTTTTGATTTACCAACTCGCCTTCGTTACGCCGGGAATCAATCCATTCAGCGCCGCTTCGCGGAACGTCAAACGCGAAGCGGAGAACTTCCGCAGATAACCGTGACGGCGTCCGCTCATTGAGCAGCGATTCACCACCCGCGTCGGGCTGGCGTTCTTGCGGCAGCTTTGAGAGCCCGGCGTAATCCCTCTTCGCCTTCAATTCAGCACGGATCGCGGCGTATTTCTTCACCGTCTCCGCGCTTTTTCTTGTTTCGTTCCAACCAGGCTTTCTTTGCCATAAAAATCTTTCTTACTTCTCTGCGAACGGCATGCCCATCGCCTTCAGCAGTTCCAATGCTTCTTCGTTCGTCTGCGCCGAGGTCACGATCGTGATGTCCATGCCCTGCTGGCGCTTGACTTTTTCCAATTCGATTTCCGGAAACACCGTCTGGTCCGCCATGCCCGAGGGAATAATTGCCGCGACCGTCAAAGGAACGGGGCGAGATGCCGCGAAAATCACGAATACGCGGCAACGTGGCGGCCACCAGCCGATCCAAAAACTCATACATCACATCGCGGCGCAACGTCACGCGGCAACCAATCGGCTGGCCTTCGCGCAGCTTGAAGTTCGCGATGCTCGTGCGTGACTTGCTGATCACCGGCTTGCGGCCGGTGATCAGCGGCAAATCCTTGGCTGCATCCTCCATGCGCGCCTTTTTCGGCGGAAGCACTCACGCCCATGTTCACCACGATCTTCTCCAGCTTCGGAATCTGGTGGATCGTTCGTGTAACCGCGCTTTTCCTTCAGCGCCGGTTTCACTTCGTTAACGTATTTTTCGTAAAGTCTGGCTTTCATTATTCTCAGTCGCTCTCGGATTTGGCCGACAGCACTTCTAAATTCCTAGGCAGCTGCCGGTTCTGCCTTTTTGCGCTTCTTGCTCGCGTCAAACGTTTCCGCCTTCATCACGTTGGAAATGTGAACCGTGCCTTCGCGCTCAACGATGGCGCCATTCGGGTTCTGCTGGTTCTTCTTGGTGTGGCGCTTGATCATGCACGCGCCTTCAACGATGACGCGTTGACTTGGCGCGTTGAACTTCAATCACCTTGCCGCGCTTGCCTTTTTCGGCAGCCGGCAATCACCACAACTTCGTCGCCCTTTTTAACGTGAATTTTCTGCATAATCAAATGACCTCCGGCGCGAGCGAAATGATCTTCATGAACTTCTTGTCGCGCAAGTTCGCGGGCCACGGGTCCAAAGATACGGGTGCCACGCGGGATTCTTTTCCTTGTCGATGATGACGATGGCATTGGAATCAAAACGCAGATACGAACCATCGCTACGGCGGATGGTCTGCCGGGTCCGCACGACCACCGCGTCGACGACTTCACCTTTTTTCACGGTGCCATCCGGCGACGGCTTCCTTGATGTGTGCTTTGATGACATCGCCAATGCCCGCATAGCGTTGGTTGCGGCCCAGCACACCGATGGCCGCGGCGCGTTTGGCACCGGTGTTGTCGGCCACATCCAAAATCGATCGAATCTGTAACATAAATGTAGTCCTTATTTCACTTCGGCCGCGATCGGGGCAACTTCCTCGCCCCGTTCAACCACTTCCACCAAACGCCAGCGCTTCAACTTTGAAAGCGGCCGGGTTTCCTGGATGCGCACGCGATCGCCAGCCTTGGCTTCGCTCTTCTCGTCATGTGCGTAAAATTTCGTGTAGGCCGTGATGACCTTGCGGAACTGCGGATGCGGAAACCGACGTTCCACGCGCACCACGATGGTCTTGGCCATCTTGGCCGAAATGACTTCGCCGACGCGTTCCTTGCGGGTGCCGCGGCTGCATCTTTAGTTTCAACAGTCTCTGACATAGGCAATTCTTTAAGCGGCTTTCGTAGTTTCCTGTTTCCGCAATTCAGAAATCTTCGTTTCGATCCGGGCGATATCGCGGCGAATCGTGCGCAGGCGAGCCGGCTTTTCCAACTGGCTGCTCGCCTGTTGCAGGCGCAGGTTGAAAATCTCCTGGCGCAGATCGCGGCTCTTCGCCGTCAATTCCTCCGCGGTCAAATCTTTCAGTTCCGTGTACTTCATACGCAACGTGATGCCAGCTCGCGCCGGCTGATAAATCATCCCATTTGATGACGCGAAATAAATTTGGTGCGAATTGGCAACTTCGTCGCCGCCAGGCGCATCGATTCGCGTGCCAGCGCTTCCGTCACTCCGTCCACTTCAAACAAAACGTTCGCCGGACGGATCACGGCCACCCAGGATTCCAGCGGGCCTTTGCCCTTACCCATTCGAGTTTCCAACGGCTTCTTGGTGTAAGATTTCTGCGGGAAAATGCGAATCCAAACCTTGCCGCGGCGCTTCATGTTACGGTTGATCGCCACACGGGCAGCTTCGATTTGCTTGGTATCGAGCCAGCAACGCTCCATGGCCATCAAACCATACTCGCCGAACGCGACCGTGTTGCCGCGCGATGCGAGCCCGGCACGATTGCCGCGGTGCATCTTGCGGTACTTCACTCTTGCGGGCATCAATGGCATAACAAAATCTCTCTTTAACAGTGTAAGTTCTTAGGCAGCAGGCTGTCCTGCGACGGCGCTCGGAGCAGGCGGTTCAATCGGACGCGCCGGGCGTTCCTGACGTACTTCCTTCTTGGTCACTTCACCTTTGCAAATCCAGCATTTGATGCCGAGCTTGCCGTAAACCGTGTTCGCTTCCGCAAAACCGTAATCGATGTTGGCGCGCAGGGTGTGCAGCGGCACACGGCCTTCCATGTATTGCTCGACACGCGCGATTTCCGCGCCGCCGAGACGACCAGCACAACGAATCTTGATGCCTTCCGCGCCGAAATCCATCGCGGTCTGGATCGCCTTCTTCATCGCGCGACGAAAGGAAACGCGGCGCTCCAGCTGCAGCGCGACGTTTTCCGCCACCAACTGCGCATCGGTCTCCGGCTGCTTCACTTCCTGGATGTCCACGTAGATTTCCTTGCCGGTCATCTTGCTCAACTCTTCCTTGATCTTGTCGATCTCGGCGCCTTTGCGACCGATGACCACGCCGGGACGCGCAGTGAGAATCGTGATGCGGCAACGGTTGGCGGCGCGCTCGATCAGAATCTTCGGCACAGAGGCGGTCTCGAGCTTCTTCTTCAGGATCTCGCGAATCATGCGGTCTTCCGCCGAGCAGCTTGCCGAAATCCTTTTTCTGGGCGTACCACTTCGAGCGCCAGTCCTTGGTGACGGCGATGCGCAGACCGATTGGATTTGTTTTTTGACCCATAACTTATTCGTCAGAAACTACAATTTTCACGTGGCAACTGCGCTTGATGATCGGCCCGGCCGAACCGCGCGCCTTGGGCGTGAAACGCTTGAGCGTCGTCGCCGTCTGCGCCACTGCTTCCTTCACGTTCAAAGTTTCCGGCTTCACGCCGTTGTTGTTCTCCGCATTGGCAATGGCGGAATTCAGCGTCTTGGCCACGACGCGGGCCGATTTGCGCGGCACGAATTGCGAGAACCGCCTGCGCCTGCAATGCGGGCAGACCCTTGAATCTGGCGCACCATCTCGCGCATTTTCTGCGCGGACATGCGGACATTTTTGGTAATGGCTTGAACTTGCATACTATTTCGCTTCCGCCTTGGCCGTGTGCGCGCCGTGTTTCTTGAACGTGCGCGTCAGGGAAAATTCGCCGAGCCGATGTCCCACCATGTTTTCGGTCACGAACACCGGGTTGAAAACCTTGCCGTTGTGGACGTTGAACGTCAGCCCAACGAAATCAGGCGTGATCATCGAACGGCGCGACCAGGTTTTGATCGGCGTCTTGGATTTGGCGTCCTTCGCCTTGACGATCTTGTCCATCAAGTGACCATCAACAAACGGACCTTTTTTAATCGAGCGACCCATACTTCAAATATTTTCTAGCGTGACTTCAGTGGACGACCATCGCGGCGCACGACGATAAACCGGTTCGAATACTTGCGTCTTGACGCGCGTGCGAAGCCCTTTGGCCTGCAAACCCCACGGAGAGGTGAGCTGCTGCCAGCCACCGCCGGACTTGGATTTGCCCGCACCACCACCGTTCGGATGGTCCACCGGATTCCGCGCACACACCGCGGCTAATGGGACGAATGCCGCGATGACGCGAACGACCCGCCTTTGCCGAGAATGACATTCTCGTGCTCGGTGTTGCCGACCTGGCCAATCGTGGCGTAGCAATCTTCCTGCACTCGGCGAATCTCACCGGATGGCAATCGAATCTGCGCGTAGCCCTCATCGCGCGACATCAAGGTTGCCGCCGAACCGGCACTGCGAACGATTTGTCCGCCCTTGCCCGCGTGCAGTTCAATATTGTGAATGGCGATGCCGACCGGAATCGTGCGCGAGCGGCAGGCAGTTCCCCAAGTCAGGAGAAGCTGCCGGTCCGCTCATAATCTTTGCGCCGACCTGCAATCCGTTCGGAGCGATAATGTAAGTCTTCTCTCCGTCCTTATATTGCAGCAAAGCCAGACGCGCCGTGCGAATCGGATCGTACTCAATCGCCATCACAGTCGCTTCGACCCCGTGCTTGCTGCGCTTGAAATCAACGATGCGGAACTTCTGTTTGTGACCGCCACCAATGCCACGCGCCGTCGCGCGACCGTAGTGTTACGTCCGCCCGTCTTCTTGCGAATCTCAACGAGGCTCTTCTCCGGCTTCGTCTTCGTGATCTCGTCTGTACGACGCGATTGTGATGTATCGCGTCGACGGCGTCAGCGGTCTAAATGTCTTCACTGGCATAAAAGAATAACCTTCCCAAGTCTCAGCCTGGAGCAGTCAGACCATCAATCCTGCGCCCAGTCGGGTCGTCAGTTATCGGCCTGCCGATTAAATGCTGTCCTTCCGAGGGTGTCCCCGGAAAGGAGCGCGGAATATACCAATCGAAACTTTCTGTGCAACAAGTTTTTCCTCTGCTGAAGATAAAAACTTCAACGAGCCGTCCAGACTCAATGCAGAAGCACGTAAATAAGAGCAATCTGACTGGCGAACAGAATAGCAAGGGCACTCCAAGTAAGAATTTCCCGCAGCCGAAGACCTTTTTGCTGAGCTGGAGCAAGCCAAAATCGGAGCTGCGTGGTCCCCAGCTCGATCAGGTCACCGTTGCGAAGGTGTCCGCTTGCTGATTTCTGTCCGTTAATTAACGTAAGGGCATCGTCTCGGGCTATGAATGATATCCCAGCGCCATCTTGAAACTCGATTCGAAAGTGCCGTTCCCATACCCCAGATTCAGCTAGTCGGAGGTCGGAATTGGAATCGCGCCCAATCTCAAAAGGAAAACGGCGGACAACGATATCGTTGCCCGCCTGTTCACCGGATAGGATTTGAAAAAGAATCACAAGCTGCGCGGCACGAAGATCGCATCTCCGGGGCAGATTGGCCGATCTCGTTTCGGGTCGCTGCGGGCCTTCCGGCAATCCATAACTTCACGCTGTCCATTCGCCCGGATGATTTCCACCTTTCGGCGGTTAGCGAACTCGGTAAAGTCACCGCACGTCACAATTGCGCGCAGAACAGTGGTCTGGCCACTATAAGCCATGCGCCCTGGCTGCTTGACTTCTCCACCCACGGAGTAAAAACGGATGCCAGGCTTCACCACGACAGTGACTTGCCGGAATATCTTCCTTTCCAAATAATTGGTCTGCACGGTGCGTTCGAAATCGCCGAATTTCTTCCCAGCCGCATTGATAGAACCGATAAAAGGAAGATTCACCAGACCGTCATTTCGCACCACGAATTCCTTGTCCGTGAGAGGTTCCGGGATATCCAGCAGGCTGATGGACAGAGTGTCACCAATACGAATTTCATCGTCCGCGCAAACATACTCTGTGTGTTTCGAGCCGGCCGTTTCGCAACCAGTCCAAGTGACAGCGAAAACCAATGATGCCAATACCGCAATCCAACGATTCCTAATCATGCGCGTGAGTCCTTAACAGCGTGCTTGGGGGTCGACAATTAGAATTTAGACTTAATCTCAACCTTGGCTTCTTTACTTGCCGCCGAGGCCACTTCCTTTTTTTCGCGAGCCGAGTCCTTCTTCTCCCGATCCGTGTATTCCCCCTTCGAGTAGTAGTCGTAGTAGTAGCCGCTGTAGTAATAATAATTTTCATCCTGCGACACGTTGATGTTGTTCAGCACAATGCCGAGGAGGTTGCCCCCGACTTTTTCCACCATCTGCTTCGCACGAATGGTCATGGGCTGCGGATACCGACGGTACTGAATCACCTGGAGCACCATGTCCACCTCGCTAGCCAGTATGCTCGCGTCGCTCACACCCATAATGGGCGGTGAATCGAAAAACACAAAATCGTAGCGCCGCTTCAAGTCGCGGATCATCTCCTTCATCTGCATGGAGCTAAGAATGCCCAACGAACTGCTCGGCAAACGACCGCTGGGGAGAAAATCTAGATTCGGCTGCGAACTCGTCTGGATCACTTCTTCCAGAGTGTTCTGCTTCAATAGAAAATTGGTCAGGCCCAGGGAATTCGAGATCTTCAAGAACTTATGCAGGCTCGGACGGCGCAAGTCGGAATCCACCACCAGCACCCGTTGGCCGTTTTGGGCGAAGACAGTCGCCAAGTTGAAAATAGTCGTCGATTTACCTTCGCCCGCGCCGCCACTGACAATCGTAATCGTATTTAGCTTCGGGTCTTTGCGACTGAAAAGGACGTTTGTTCTAAGCACTCGATACGCCTCCGCGTGAGGGCTATCAGGTCCCTCGTCAATCAGCAACCCGACGTTTTGCGGAATAACCCCAAGCACCGGCGCTTGCAGCGCGCGTTCCACGTCATCGATTGTCTTCACGCTCGTGTCGAGATACTCGATGAAGAAGGCCAGACCGATGCCAATGAGAAGACCCATCCCAAGACCCAAACCGATATTGAGTTTCTTCTTCGGGCGAACGGGATCGAGGTTCGGTTCTGCGCGTTCGATCACGCCAACGGTTCCTTGCTTGGGAACTTTGAGCTCGCTCTCGGTCATGTCGATGTTCATTGCCAGGCGGTCACGAGTGAGCTTCTTCTGCATCAAGTCTTCCTTGGCTTCGTAGTACGGGCGGGTCTTTGCGTAATTATCCAAATCTTTCTTGCGTGCTTCTTCCAATTGCGATCGATAGTTCTCCACGTGGGCACGGTAGGTGTGCATTTGGATTTCTAAGCCCTGCACCAACCCATCCAAGGCACCATCCAGCTGTTTGCGGATGGTGTTGAGCAGCTCGGTCGTTTGCTTGACCTCCGGGAACTCGGCCCCGAGAACGCCGGCATTGAGATTGGCTAGTTTTTGCTCCGCCGCATTCTCCTGAGCAATGAGCTCAGTCAATCGAGTGGCGTTGGGAACCTGCAGCGGCGCTGCCTCCTTGAGCTTCTCACGAGTTAGCGCTGAGAGGTTCGCGTAAAGATTGCTGGCAAGAATGAAATTATCCTGAGCTGAACGGAGGCCGCTGTTGATCTGGCGCAAAGTCTCCTGATCCACCGTGGGCGTTGGCTGGTTCGCCGCGGCTTCATAATCGGAAATCTCCAACTCTTTCCGCAGGCGGTTGACCTCCCTCTGCTGATTAGTAACCGCAATATCTTTGGCCAGCAATTGTGCCCGCAAAGCCACAATGCCACCTTCCACCAGCTCCGCTCTCGCTTGGCCGCGCACTTCCTTGTAAACGTCAGCAACTTTATTGGCTATGTTCGCGGCCTCGTTCGGGTCATCGCTGTAAGCGTGGATTTCCACCAGCGTGGTGTTCTGCGACTGCCGGACGTCAATAGATCCTCTTAAAATCTGGTAGGCTTTTTCACGACTGATGTCTCCGGGCTGCTTGTACTTCCGGCCCCATTCACGCTGCAGATTAAGGTCTTTAATGACCTTGTACAGAACGGGCTTGGATTGAATGCGTTGAAACTCGGTTTGAATGAAGAAAGGATCCGGAGTGGAACGCATCATGTATCCGCGATTGCCGGGATCCACGTCAGGCATGTCCTGCTCGATGGAAATTTTCACCATGCTCGAATAGGATTTCGGCAGGAGAAAGGTAACAACGGTCGTCGTAAGTGCCACGAGAAGAAAAACGGTCAGGATGACTGTCTTACGAATCCGGATAATTCGCCAGTAATCAAGAAAGTGAAGCTTCGTTTCGGGGGCGGTAAACGCCTTGTTTTCGTCAATTTTCGTCGCTTCCATAGAAATCAAAAGAGGCTGAACTCGTTAGTCCAGCCTCTCTCCAGAATCGTTCAAATTTTCAGGAAATTATTAGTACGTCGCACGCACACCCACATAGACGCGGTTGCGGTGGTAACCTCTGTTTTCAATGTCCGAATCAAGCAGGTCGTAATTGTAACCGACTTCGGTGGACCAGTGGCGATTGAAGCGATACTCCATGTTCGCGCCCAACAACCACATGTCTTCCTCCCGACCGTCGTTCGCCCCTTCGTGGAAAGTCGACATTTGATACTGACCGACAAGACTCGCGGTCAACGCATGCGTGATCCGATGAGAGAACTGCGCAAAAAGTGCCGTTGTCTCGGCATCCAAAGTCGGGCGTCCGGACCCGTCCACTAAAGCAACGTCTGTGGCACTCCGTGAATGACGCACCCCAACCTCGAGCGCGCTACCCGGAGCGAAGACGTAAGTCATCGAGGCATCAGCATACGGACTGAGGGAATTTTCGTTTCTCTCATGATAATCCGTGTATTCAACACCAACGCGAGCAGAGGCGCGCAGTTTGGCCGTAATATCATAGTCAGCACCCAAGTAAGCGCGATGCGAGTAACTGTCGCGAATGTCGCTCTTCAGGTCACCGGGCGCGGTGCGGGTCGCATCAAGAAACTCGTCACCAGTGTAGTCGTTGATTCCAAAAGTGTAGCCGACCAAGCCGACCAATTTGGGATGAAATTGATACCGCACGTCGCCGCGGAAAGAGTGATCCATGCGGTCAAGCAAGGCCGAACGGCTGCCCGCGATGTTTCGATCCTGATAATCGAACCAACTATTCACGTATCCCAAGCTCAACGCGAGAGTCGGGGTCAAACCAATGTTGTCTTCGATTGAACCGACGTTATGGAACACGCTGCTTTTGGAGCGCTGACGGGTGGGAGCGGTAATGATACCGCCCGATTCTGCAACCGTTGGCTCGGAAGTGACGACAAAACGGTCATCTACACCGATGGCATGACGAGGGCTGAACTGATGCCTCAGCTTACCATTAAACTCGTGGCTCTGGTCGATGTCTGGCTCGCGATCATCGAACCATTTGAGGGAATAAACGTAGCCCAAGCTGATGAAGGTCTGCTCAAGGGGCAGGTTCAAATGGACAGAAGGACTAACTTCAAACCCAAAGCTGTCCTGCTCCTTGTTCGGAGCGGTATTGACGTTGTCGTCGTAGAATCCCCGAACAGTGGCGGACAGGCTGAATGGCCTTCCCGTTTGCTGTCGCGTCATTTCCGGATCCAAGGCATGCAGTGATATTGCCCCAAGCGCCAATAGGCCCGTCGAAGTCAGAACGTGCTTCATAAAACAGCTTTTTTAGTAAAAACCACTGACTGCATCCTTGTGGGTAAAGTCACAGAATGAGTGCTCGTGGTTGTATGGGTCGCATCTCTTTATGTCAAACAGATTTGCCCGGCTCCCCGTTCAATCTTTGTTCGCTTTCACGGATCCGTCAAACGAGCCAGCCCATCGCTCCCGGTCCGTCAGAAGTAGCTCTCCATTACTAAACAATCCTGCTGGTGCATACTTGAGTGGAAATCGATCCGGAACCTCACGCTGCACCAAGGTTTGCAGGAAGAAACTGCCCCAATCGTGATTCTCACCTTGGAGCCAGTTTGAAACAAATTTGGCGTCGGTCGTGCGGGTGCTGATGAATAGCCCGTTCACAATTTTGCGATAATCGCTGATTTCAAAAAAATCCGCGCGCCTTGCGGTCAGCCACACACATTGTCGTTGCCCATACCACGCTATCGCCCAAGGGATGTCGCTCATCCAAAGTTCCCGTTCATTGGCGTAGTGAGCCACTTGTTGAATACGGGGCGGGTAATAGGGCGGTGGAGAGGGAGGAATACGCGGCGGCAGCAAGGCGAGACCAAACGGCAGAGACACAATCACTACAAAAGCTGCGATGGCTCCAAGACGAATAGCCGCTGCTGGTAAAGTCAACGATTCGAACAGGACAAAAAACATCCCCACTCCAAAAATCAAAACCAGCGGCGAAAACAGGACGAGCAAGTTCTCCGAGTTCACTTCCGGGGATTCCGCGGTCAATGAAGTGCGCGCCAATGCTTGGATCGGAACCAGAAAGAGCAATGACGCCAGCACGAACCATCGCAGACGTTTCAGATTCACGTTTTGGAATGGGATTAATAGCCCTACGAGGAAGAAAGCCCATAGCCAGTTGCCTCCCAACCGCGGAAAATCAAATGCGATGATTTCCCTGACACCATTTATCCCCTTGTGACCGACGCTCATGAAAAGCTGCCAGGTGTGACCCGGCAATCCCTCCAAGGAGAATTTGAGTGACCTGGGCAGAATATCTGATGGGAAAGCCGTCGTACTCTCCAACGCAGTATAGGTGGCGGTGCCGAAGGGTAGCCCGCTGACCATCACATTTCGAACCAACCACGGCGTGACGACGGTAGCGAACGCCACTACGACGATCCCGCTGGTGGACCAGCGCCGCTGCGTGCTCCAGGCGATCATGAAACCAAGAATCGGGATCAGGAGCCAACCCGCCGAATAACGGGTCAACATCGCGAGACCCGTCACTAACCCAATCGCAGCGGCCAGCAACAAAGGGTGCCTTGCCGCCTCGCCCGCCCGGGATCGTTCCTCGAATAGACTGAGCAGCCAAACCAATAACAGGACCAAGTCCATGAGCAGGATCGTGCTCAGACCTGAAATAGTGAATCTCCAGTAGAGCTCAGTGAGCAGGAAAACGAGCACGGAAATCCACGCTACTTGAGCATTAAACCAACGACGGGCAATCTGAAATACGAGCAAAGCGCCCACTCCGAACAAAATTTGGTTCCAGACCGCAATTGCCATATTGGGCAAATAAACTTTGAAATCCTTATCCGCCAAAAGGTCACCCGGGTCAGGCGTGACCTTCAAAACGCCAGCCAGCATGAGCGGATACAGTGGCGCATTGGCAATGTCCGGATGCCGCTGGCCAATTTTAATTTCCTGGTCCGCTCGCGATTGCCGCGTCAATTCCAAGCTCAACGGGCGAATGAACGACGTCGTGAAGCCCCGGCCTTGCGCGATGTTCCGTCCCAATTGCGCCGTGTCCATCGCCTCGGGATTTGAGAAATTACGAAAGCAGAACGAGTCATAGACCAACCCCAGCACCGCAAAGGCGACGACGAGAAAGATCCATCGCGTGTATTTGGCACCCCCGCCCTCTTCCAGGCGGTGGATCCATTCCTGCAACCGCATTGTCCCTTGCATTTAGTGTCCTTGGTTTTTCCAATCCTGATCCAGTGTCCTCACCTGAGCCCGGAGGGGTCCAGATCGAGGACATGACGAAGATTCTCAAAGTTGCTCGAGCTGATAAACGTGGAGCTTGCGGTGCAACGTCCGCCGGCTCATGCCCAATTTTTTCGCCGCGGCACTGCGGTTGCCATTCAATTCTTTCAAAGCGCGGATGATTAATTGTTTTTCGGCTTCCTTCACAGTGATGTCCGCTGCGTTCAGAGCATCCCCGCCCCCCAATTCCTTGTCATCACCCAGGCGAATGTTCTGCGGCAAATCCCGCACGCTGACGCTCTCGCCGCGGGCCAAAACCACAGCGTGCTCAATTGCCGTGCGCAGCTCGCGCACATTTCCCGGCCACGAATAATTCACCAGTGTCTCCATCGCCTCATGCGAAATGGCCGTGACCTTTTTTCCGTTCTCTTCCGCGAACTCCTTCAGGAATGCGGCTGCCAGCAGGGGCACGTCATTCTTTCGCTCCCGTAATGGGGGCAGATGAATTTCCAGGACTCGCAGCCGAAAGAACAAATCCTCCCGGAACTCCCCTTCCTTCACCAAGGTCGCCAGATTCTTGTTCGTGGCCGTAACCAGCCGCACGTCAGCACTCAGAGTCTTGTTCGAGCCCACTCGTTCAAAGGTTCTTTCCCCCAGGAAACGCAACAGCTTCACCTGTGTGGACTGATCAATCTCCCCAATCTCGTCCAAGAACAGCGTTCCACCCTGCGCCTGCTCGAATCTTCCGACACGCTTTTCGTGCGCTCCCGTGAACGCCCCCTTCTCGTGTCCGAACAATTCACTCTCCAGCAAAGTGGGCGACAACGCCGCACAATGGACCGTTACCAGGGGCCCATTTTTGCGCGGGCTTAATTGATGAATGGCCTTGGCGATCAACTCCTTGCCTGTGCCGCTTTCGCCCGTGATCAACACCGTAGTGCGCGCGGGTGCAACGGCGCGCACCAGTTCTAACACCTCATTCATCGGAGGCGTGCTGCCGATGATGTTTTCCATGCCGAACTTCGTGTGCAATTGCTGTTTGAGCACCACGTTCTCGGTCTCCAGCTTTTGCTGCTTCAGCGCCCGCGCGATGCGCATTTCCAACTCGTCGATCTGCATCCGGCCCTTGGCGATGTAGTCGTCCGCGCCGTTTTTCATCGCCTCCACGGCCAGTTCCTCAGAGCCGTAAGCCGTCATGAGGATGCACACGGGCGGATGCGGCAGGGCCTTTGCGCGCTTGATGAGTTTCATCCCATCGTCCTTCGGCAGCCGATAATCCGTGAGCATCACATCGAAATCATCCTCTTCGAGCAATCGCGTGGCGCCCGCGACGTCCTCGGCCACATAGACGTCAAAGCGATCTTCGAGCGCGGCACGCAAACCATCGCGCGACGGCTTCTCGTCTTCCACAATCAGGAGTGAAGGCTTGGTTTTCGTAAACGCGTCCAAAATCCAAACTCCAAAGTTGAAAGTCGAGAGCGGGTTTCAGATCGAGGCCTGGCGGAATAGCGAACTTATCCAGCGAAGGGGCTAAGACGGCGAAGGTGGGGCGCGACTGAACCCGCGCGCAGGGGTGAAGCTTCCGAGGGAACCATGAATCTGCCGACTTAGCGACTCGGTGCGCTGGGACAGGCGCGCCAACCGACCTTGCCAACAGATTCACGCCTTGATGCAGTACCTCATGCCTGAAATCTCCTTTTCTCGCCGATGGAAACTATGTCTGTTGGCGTGGGTCGCAGCCTTCATCACACTTGCAGCGAGTAACCCGGAACTTGTCTTTTACGTTTGGTTTTTCCCGATGGGCTTGTTGGAAATATTGGGAACCAAACCCGCCGGACAAAAAACCAAGGTTCTTATGTGGTTGGTGTGGTTGATTTACCTAGCCCTCACTCTCGCCGCTTTGCGTTGTGGGAAACGATTTCTCTTCTTCGTTTTGTACGGAGTCATTTGTCTGTTGCTCATTCTCAACGTGGTAGGTTGCCAGATATAACTCGATGACCTCCCCCGCCCTGAATCCCTTTGCAATCATGAACACGGCGCGTAGTTTGGCAGTCCATTTACGCTATGCATTTCAAGCTCTTGTTGCTGCTGGTGCTCACCGCGCTCTCGCTCCGCGCGCAACTTCCGCCGCCCACGAATTCTCCTATCATCGGCGCGCGCCAGCCCGCCCTCAGCCCGGACGGTAAGCGGCTTGCGTTTGTTTATCGCGGGGACATTTGGATTGCGGATGCGCGAGGCGGTCGGGCCATTCCCATTACCTCGCATCTGGAGACCGATGCCACGCCGCTCTTCTCGCCAGACGGCAACTGGATCGCTTTTTCCAGCAAGCGCAACGGCAACTGGGACATCTACGTCATTCCCGCCGATGGCGGTAGCGCGCGGCAACTCACATGGCACTCCGGCGGTGACGTGCCGACAGGCTGGAGTCCGGACGGCAAGTATCTCCTGTTCTCCGGCAAACGCGACACGGTGAATTATTCCCTCTTCGCGCTGGATGTGAACACCGGCGTCACGCGAGTGCTCACGGAAGATTACGCGACCATTAATTCCCCGAATTACTCGCCGGACGGGAAGCAGGTGGCCTATGGCCGCTATGGTTTTCCCGTGGACACGTCCGCGCTACGCCGGTTCCGCCGCCGCGCAGATCTGGCTGCTCGATGTGGAGAGCGGCGAACGACGCGCGATCACCACGAATGAGTTTCAGCATCTTTGGCCACGCTTCACGCCGGACGGAAAAATCCTGACGGTCACGGTGGAGGAATTGACGCCCTCGGCCAGCACTCTGGGAGAACCGATTTCGCCGATTGCGGACAATCCCCGCCGCACGCCGAACCTCTGGGTTTACGATCAGACCGGCGCAGCGCGAAGCCACTCACCATTTTCACGGGCGGCGCGGTGCGCTCGCCGTCGATTGCCGCGAAGAGCGGCGACATCGCGTTCGAGTACGGAGCCGGATTTGTATCTGCTGAAGAAAGGCGAAACGGAGCCGCAGAAGCTCAAGCTCGTCGCCGCCGCCGATGAGAAGCAAACGACCCGACGCCGCGAGAAAGCCACGACCGGTGTGACGGAAGCCGAGCCGTCCCCGGATGGCAAAACGTTCGCGTTCGGATTGCACGGCGAGATTTGGACCGTCGGCATCGAAAAGCCGAAAGGCATCGCTGCCAAGAGCGCGGAATATGCCACGCGAGCTGACGGATTGGGCGGGCGATGATTCGGACTTCTCGTGGTCGAAGGACGGCAAGAAACTTTACTTCACTTCGGATCGGGAATTCTACACGCGCATCTACGAACTCGACGTGAAGACTCGCAAAGGTCACGCCGCTTTGGAAACGCAACAGCGACGTGGAGAAGCTGCGGATGTCGCCGGACGGCACGACGCTGGGCTTTTGGGTGACGGGACACGAAGGCGGGCTTTACACGATGACGTTGAGCAATCGCGAGGTGAAAAAGCTCGTAAGCGTTCCCGGCCCGCAATGGCGTAACCAGGGCGGCGGAGACTTCGATTGGTCGCCGGACATGCGTCTGGATTTGCTACGCCCACCGGGGCGAGAGCAAGGCATGGAATCTCTGGATGGTTTCCGCCAACGGCACCGTGGAGCCCCGGAACATCACGCGCCTTTACGCGCTACCACAGCCATGCCGACGTGGTCGCCTGACGGTAAATATCTGTTCTTCCAGAGCAATCGCGATGGCAACGGCCTCTACGTGCTGCCGCTCACGCGCGAGGATGTGCGCGTGAGCGACACTGACCTGAAGTTCGTGAAACCCACCAACGCCGTGACGGTGAAGATTGAGTTCGAAGACATTCATCGGCGCATTCGCAAAGTGAGCTCGCAAACCCCGCAGTCGAGTCTCCAGGTGACTTCCGAAGGTCAAATTGTATTCATCACCGAGGGTGACGTCGCGACGCTGAGCTATGATGGCAAGGATTTCAAAAAGGTGACGACGGGCGGCAATAAGTCGCAGCTGCGTGTCAGCAAGGATGGCAAGAAGGCGTTCTTCACCAGCGGTGGCGAACTTTTCACCATCAAGCTCGACGGCGGCAAGGAGGAGAAAGTCACGTTCACGGCCGAGTGGGAGCGGAACATTCGCGCCGAACGCCAGGCGGCTTTCACTCAATTCTGGCGCTCGTATCAACGTGGTTTTTACGACGCGAATTTCCACGGGCGTGACTGGTCGAAGATTCGTTCCCGCTATGAGCCGTTGCTCGATGCCGTGGAGACCAATGACGAATTTGCCGGACTTCTCAACAGCATGATTGGTGAACTGGAAACGTCGCACGCTGAAGTCACCGCCGGCACGAACAAGGAGGCCATCCCCTCGCCCACCACGCCGCATCTCGGGTTCACTTTTGATTACAGCCACGCCGGCCCGGGCGTGAAAGTGAAGGGTGTTCCGCACGGGGCGCCGGGTTGGTATGAGAAGACGCGCATTGGAGCCCGGCGAAATCGTGCTGGCCATTAACGGCGAAGACGTGTCGTTGAATGAGAACCTCTACAAAATCATTAATGACAGGCAGGACCGTGAGTTCGAATTCCTCGTCAGCACAAACGGCCAGAAAGACGGCGCCCGCACCGTCAAATACAAGGCGCTGACGAGTGAAGAATGGACGCAGCTCAATTACCAGAATCGCGTCGAATACACTCGCGCGGCCGTGGAACGCAAAAGCAACGGCAAGGTGGGTTACCTGCACATTGCGAGCATGGGCGCGCAGAACCAGGCCCAATTCGAGCGCGAAGCGTACGAGTACATCGTCGGCAAGGAGTCGATGATCATCGACGTGCGCTTCAACAACGGCGGGAACATCGCCGACACGCTCGTCGAGTGGCTCCAGCGCCGCCCCCACGGCTGGCTGCGTCCGCGGGATGGCGTGAAGGAACCCGTTCCGTTCCATGCCTGGGATCGCAAGATGGTTGTCCTGCAAAACGAACACAGCTATTCCAACGCCGAGATTTTTCCCTCAGCCATGCGGGCCAAGGGCCTGGCCCAACTCATCGGCGTTGCCACCCCGGGTTATGTGATCTGGACCGACTCGCTCAGCCTCGTGGACGGCACACGCGCGCGGATGCCGATGACGGGCGCCTATCGGATGGATGGAACACCCATGGAAAACAACGGCGAGAAACCCGACATCGAAGTGCGATTGTCCCCGGATGACTGGCTGAACGATCGCGACCCGCAGATCGATCGCGCGATTGAAGTCTTGTTGGGCGGCGCGGTCGCGGCCCAATAACGGCCCGGAAACGAGTCGATCATGCCGTTTGTTTTCCATCGGACGCGCCACGTCATCGAGCGCGGCCTGCGGGACCAACTCCACTTGGGCGCGCAACTTTGCGTTCAGCGCCACGGCGAAATTCTCATCAACGACGCATTCGGCGAAGCGCGGCCAGGCGTCCCGATGCGACGCGACTCTTTGATGCTATGGCTTTCCAGCGGCAAACCACTCACGGCCGTCGCTATCGGCAAACTGGTGGAAGGCGGCGCCCTGCAATGGACCACTCCTGTTGTGGACGTGATTCCTGAATTTGCAACGCGGGGCAAAGAGGCGGTTACCGTACAACACATTCTCACCCATACGGCTGGACTGCGCCGGGCAGACGACCTCGATAGCACGTTGGAATGGAATGATCAGATCGCGTACATCGTAGGGCTGCCGTTGGATCCCGGTTGGGTTCCGGGCGAGAAGGCTGGCTACCATGTGTGGGCCACGTGGCAATTGCTCGGCGAGATCGTCAAACGGGTGACCGCGAAGACAGTCGATGTGTTCCTCCGCGAAAACATTTTCCTCCCGTGGGGCATGCGCGACACATGGCTGGCGCTCCCATCCCACGCCGCCGGTGATTACGGGGAGCGCGTGGCGTTCGTTTACGACACAAGCGATGGCCCACCGCGATCAAAGACGGAATGGAACCCTCCCGAGGCGCTGGCCCGTTGCCGCCCCGGCGGGAGTGCCCGCGGGCCCGTGCAAGAACTGGCGCGTTTTTACGACGCTTTGTTGCAGGGAGGAGAACCCGTTTTGCGTTCGGAAACAGTCCGCGACATGACGTCACGTCAACGCAGCGGGATGTTCGACGAGACTTTTCAATTCAGGATGGATTGGGGTTTTGGATTCATCATCAACTCAAGCCGGGATGGTTTTCAGATGCCGTATAGCTACGGCCGCTACGCGTCGCCGGACACATTTGGCCACAGCGGCAACCAAAGTTCATGCGCCTTTGCGGACCCGAAACATCGGCTCGTCGTGGCGTGGGCTTGTAACGGCTTGCCCGGCGAGCGCCACCATCAACAACGGCAGCGAGCCCTAAACAACGCGATCTACGAAGACCTCGGGTTGGCAACCGATGTGTCGGGAGCCCGGTAGGCGCGTCCAGCGTTCCGGGCCGTTGTTCGTCATACCTCTGGATTTTTCCTGCGCCTCACCGAACAGTGTCGTCATGAAGATCGAAGCGTTGCACGTGGGGATGAAAGTGCGGCATCCGCAATACGGAGTTGGAACCGTGAAGACGATTTCAGAGCAGACGGCGGAGATTCGTTTCGATGACGGGCAGCGGACGGTGGCTCCCGAAGCGGCCGATTTGAGGCCTGCCGAGGCACAAGTGGAAGTGAGTGGGTTAAGCCAACCGCTAAAGTTGTTTGTCGAAGAAACGGCGCGTGCCACCGTGACGGCCCTGGGCCTGGAAAAGCCTGAATCGTTCGTCGAGGAGCTGGCTGTGCGCTGGCACAAAGGCCGGCTGGTAATGCATCCCGCAGATCCCACGCTCCAAACCAAGGAGGTGGATCTCGAAGTGTTCTTCCACAAGATTGTGATGATGCGGAATAATCTCCGCGTGCTGGAGCAGAAGATTAACGCCCACGAAAAGCTCGGTGAGGCGGAGAAGATTGACATGCAGCAGTACATCACGCGCTGCTACGGTTCGATGACGACTTTCAATGTTTTGTTTCGCAGCAAGGACGGGCAGTTCAACACCTGAAGATTATGATCGAGGAAACCATCCGACAGATTGAGGCGCGGCTGAACGCTTCCACGACCTTAACTCCCGAAACGCGACAGGAACTCACCACACTGCTCGCGCAGTTGCGGGCTGAGGCGGCACAGTTGCCACCGAGCGAGCGCACCGCAATCGAGCAATCGACGCCGCCCGAGTCGGCGGAAGAACACGCGCTGCAGTTGCGGGGTGCTGTGGACGAGTTCGAAGAGAGCCATCCGCAAGTGGTCCAATTGGTGAATCACCTCGCGAACACACTGGCGGGATTGGGGATTTGAGCAGCGATTGTTCGCAGCCGTCCGCCGGCCGTTCGGGACGCCTTCCGTAATTCAATCATCCCACATCGGACAGGGCGGGTGCGTTGTTCACGCGGCGTTGCGAGTGCCCCGTACGCCCGTGGGAGGCGCGGTTCCGATTCTAAATTAAGGTTTACCCTTCAAATCCCCGCCAGCTTCCGTCCGGCTTCGCGCACGCTGGCTGCAAATTCCTTCGGCGCAATCGCTTGGGCGTGCCCCCCCAACTCAGCACCCAGCGCTGTACTTCCGCGAGGCTCGAGAGCTTCATCCGCAGCTCCGCGCAGCCGTCTTTCAGGTCGCGCAATTCCTGCGATGGATGCCAGCGCTTCTCACGGATGTAGCCTGCGGCAAACTCATCGAAGCGAATCACCACCTCGAATTCTCCCTGGCCACTCACCACGCCGAAGCTGTCGTGCAGGCGTTTCTCAAGCGAAAACTTGGTGGGACGCGCAAACGTTTTCCCCGTCGTTTCAATGCCGGAAATGCGCGGCGGCACGAAGGTGCGGATGTCTTTGCGCGCATGGTCGAAGGCGAAGAGGAACCATTCGCCGTTGATGTTCGCGAGATGATACGGGTCCACCACCCGCGTCTCCGGCTTCTGCTGGCCCGGCTTGCGGTAATCAAAACGAATCTGCTTCCGCGCGGCGGTGGCCTTGGCGAGAGCATCGAAGATTTCGAGATTCAGAATCGGCTCGGCGCTGGTGCGGAAGGAAATCGTTTGGTCCCACTCGGCGATGTTGAATGAAACGGTGTCGGGCAACTGCGACGCCATTTTCTTGAGCGCGCTCACGATCGGCTTCTCGAAGTTCGTGCCGCGATATTGCTCCAAGGCTTTTTCCGCAATCATCAACGCCACCAGTTCGCCTTCGGTGATCTGGAACGTGGGAAAGGAACCGACGGGCTCGGTATAATGATAGCCGAAGCGGCTGCTATCGTAAGCGAGCGGCAGGTTCAATCGATCGCGCATGAACTCGATGTCGCGCTGGACAGACTTATTGCTGACTTCGAGCTCCCGCGCCAGCGTCGCCGCGTTCGGGTAACTGCCCGCCGCAATCTCATGGTGAATGCGCATCATCCGCTCCAGTGGCGGACGGGATTTGGGGTGAAGGACGCTCATGCAGGGGAATTGGTTTGCATCAAACCGCTCGTCCAATGAGCCGGTCGTATTCGCTATGATGACCCATCCAAAACCTGACGATGTCCGCTTCGTCTTCCACGGCGGCGGCCCGATAATGAATGCCGACGCGCGCAGACCAGATCCGCCCAATCTTTTTGAAGTGCAAGGAAGGATGCCGTGAGTCGCGTTTGAGCAACTCGAAGTTTTTAGCGGCCAAATCCTGAATGTCCCTGGGTAGCTGCTCGTGGAACTTCCAGAACTTGGGACTGGCGCGGTGGTTCACAAATCAGTGCAACGTCCGGCGCGCAAGTCGGCGACGGCTTCGTCGGCCAATGCATCCAGGCGGCCAGCGGCGACATCTTCCTCAAACTGGTTGTCCCAAGCGGCAGCGTCGAAACCGAGGAACCAATCGCGGAAAGCCGCCAACTCACTGCGCGAGAGCTTCGGGACGGCGTTTTCAATTTCAAAAACGGTGCTCATGCTGGAAGGATAACGGCGGTGGGTTTTCGAGCAAGCGTCCAAAACCTGAACGTCCCACTCGCCCGCCAGCCTCACTGCCCGCAACAATCTCGTGGTGAATGCGCATCATCCGCTCCAGCGGCGAACGGGATTTGGGGTGAAGGACGCTCATTCGACCAATTCCTTCTTCTCGAAAAGCCGTACACTTTTCCGCTCGAGATCGAAAAGAAAGTCCCACCTTGTTTTTTTGCGCTCTGGATAAGAAGGTCCGGTTATGGATAACAGAAGCTTATTCGATGTTAGCATCGTAATGGCTTGATGTTGCTGATTGGAACTGCCCAGCCAGTATCCAAATCCAGATGCATCGCCAAGGGGCGCTTTTACGTCTACGTTGTTTGCCAAGTCAAAGGCGTGGACAAATGTCCCGTCGCTTTCCTCCGTCACGAAAACCAACGTGCGCAGTTCCTCAATTTCTATGAAACGGCAACCGTAACCCCTGACGCTTTCAAACCGCTGCTTCCCAATTTGCAAAACCGTAGTCTTGTCGGCGTGAACCGAGATCAAACTCTTACGATTCGCTTTTTGGAAAACACGGACTGACGTCCCATGCAACGTCGCCTCGTATTTTAGTCCTCCTTCCCTGCAACCGGTAAACCAAACCATTCCAACGATGAGCAGGAAACGAAAAGGAGTACGGCTTGCGTTAATCGGCGCTCCGCTCATCTCACACATCGCAAATCTGCACACCCTGCTTCAGCGACGCG
Organism: uncultured Verrucomicrobiae bacterium; assembly: GCA_963760275.1. Classification (GTDB taxonomy): domain Bacteria; phylum Verrucomicrobiota; class Verrucomicrobiia; order Limisphaerales; family SIBH01; genus JANNGC01. Next base: position 691,026 of record CAVXCM010000013.1, on the reverse strand, counting down.
ATCTTGTCGTCGCGCTTGGGAATGAATTCCTGCGCCACGTGGCCTTTGAAGCCGGTGTCCACGATCGCCTTCATCACGGCCGGGTAATTGATCTCCTGCGTCTCGTCGATCTCGTTGCGTCCCGGCACGCCGCCGGTGTGGTAGTGCGCGATGTAGGGATGGAACTTCTTGATGCGCACGATCAGGTCACCTTCCATGATCTGCATGTGGTAAATGTCGTAGAGCAGCTTGAAGCGCTCGGAGCCAATCGCTTTGCACAGCTCGACGCCCCACTCCGTGTGGTCGCACTGGTAATCCTTGTGATTCACGCGGCTGTTCAAGCAGTTCCATGACGATGGTGACCTTCGCCTTCTCCGCAGCGGCCATGATGCGTTTCAACCCAAGCGCGCAATTCTCGATTCCCTTCTGATCGTCGCAGGCCGGCACGATTGCCGGAGAAACAAATCAGATTCGTGTATCCCGCATCCGCGACTTCCTGAATGCGTTTCTCATAAGCTGAAACCAATTTATCGTGATGCTCCACGCGATTCCACGCGCGCTCGATGCCTCCCAGTCCATCAATGGTTGGATTGCTGACCATCGCGCAAGTCAGGCCATGCTTCTTCAACGTGGCGAAGTCTGGCGGGTTGAGCAACTCCACCGAGCGCAGGCCGAACTCCTTGCCGGCCGTGCACAAATCATCGAGCGAGATTTTCGGGTAACACCACTTGCACACGGAATGGTTCACGCGGCCTTTGATCGCGGGCGCCGCGGCATCGGCCGCGCCCAAGCGTTGAGCCAGAGAGGCGGCGGTGACGGCCAGGAGGCTGGCTTGGGCCATTTTTGTTACGGCGGATCGGCGGGTAATTGGATTGTTCATAGGCTTCGGTGTTCGGCATTGGATTACGGAGCAGCACTTGCGTGGCGTCAAACGCCAAAGTGACGGTAAACGCGAAAATGCGGGTGCGATGCTGGATCTCATTTCGTAACATGAGTTCGATGACTCCCATCACTACCGAACTCATGCGTGATCAAGTCGCCGCGGCAGTGGAAGAAGCGGTGACGCGCACGCCGATTTCCGACATTCACACGCACCTGTACGATCCGGCGTTTGGCAAGCTGCTGCTCTGGGGCATCGATGAGTTGCTGATTTATCATTACCTCGTGGCGGAAACGTTTCGCTACCTCGACATGCCCTTCGAGAAGTTCTGGGCATTGCCCAAGACGCGGCAGGCCGAGACTCATCTGGGATGCACTTTTCCTCAAGAATTCCCCCATCTCCGAATCCTGCCGCGGCGTCCTCACGACGCTGAACATGCTCGGGCTTGACGTCCGCAAGCGCGACCTCAATGCCATCCGCGCGCTGGTTCTCAGAGTGGGAGTGCCGAAGATCTACATGACGCATTGCATGGAACTCGCCAACGTCAGCACTATCTGCATGACGAACTCGCCGTTCGATGATGACGAACGCGTCGGTGTGGGAAAATGGTTTCGCCCGCGACCCACGTTTCACGTTCCGGGCTGCGCATCGATCCCTTGCTGCTTTCGTGGCAATCCACTTGCTCCGCAACTGTCGCGCTGGGGCTACAACGTCACTGAAGATCTGACCGCGCACACCATCAGCGAAATGCGCCGCTTCCTGCGCCACCTGGACGGAGCGGATGAACCCGCGGTTTGTCATGGTTTCGCTCGCGCCAGATTTTGAATTCCCCGCGCAAAACGAGTGTGCCGTTCTCATCGAGAAAGCCATCGTGCCGCACTGCCGCGAGTTCGGCATTCCCTTCGCGCTCATGCCCGGCGTGCGCCGCCAGGTGAATCCCGAACTGCATCTCGCCGGCGACGGCGTGGGCACCACCGACCTGGGTGCCATTGCAGAATCTCTGCGCGATGTTTCCGGACACGAAGTTCATCGCGACGGTCCTGGCGCGTGAAAACCAGCACGAGCTGTGCGTGCTCGCGCGCAAATTTCGCAACCTGCACATCTTCGGCTGCTGGTGGTTCCTGAATAATCCCAGCCTGATCGACGAAATGACGCGGATGCGCCTGGAACTGCTCGGCCTCAGCTTCACGCCGCAACACTCGGACGCGCGCGTGCTCGACCAACTGCATCTACAAGTGGCAGCACTCGCGGCAAATCATCTCCCGCGTGCTCGTGGAAAAATACGGCGACCTCGCTGCCACCGGCTGGGTGCCGACGCGCGAAGAAATTCAGCGCGACGTGAAGAAGCTTTTCGGCGGCGCGTTCGATGAATTCTGCGCGTTGCAGTTGAGGTGATGATCGAAATCACGGCCCAATTTATTGGTTACCACAATCGTCAAAGCACGCAACCGGTGAAAAGTTGGAAGGAGCAAGGTCTAGGGTTATCAACCAAAACATGAAACGTTATTGGGCACCCCTCGCCGCATCAATTGGTTTCTTTGCTTTCCTCTTGGTCGGAATTCTCGATGTCAACACAAGTTGGATGGGTGAAGATCTTCACTGCATAATGGCGGCGTGCAGTTTCGTAATGGTCGTCACGGGATTGGCGGCTACAACCTTTTCCAGTAAATACCCAATTTTGCTCCGAGGCTTATCGGGTCTGCTTTCAGTTTTTGTGATCGGCATCTGCTTTGCAGCGTACTGCTACGGCGTTAGCCTGCGGAACGCGGCACTTATTTTTGGGAAAAGCGACTTAAAGCAGGCACTGATGCACTATCAACAGTACGGCTATCCAACAAACTTCAGCAGTAACTCCGAAATCTGGGTTTCTTCCAACGCGGTCAATGTTGCTGGTTCGAATTACGAGTGCTTCCTAACGGTGCGTTCAGCCCGGTTTAACGGCGAAGGCCTGTTGGCAATGACTACGAACGGCGTTTTCATCTGGATCGACAAAAAACGGGGACCAAAAATCATTCACGCAAAATATCGCTCGCCCTTCTTTCCGCCGATTTTCTGAATCCCGGTTGCTACAGACTGACTGTTTGACCGCCTTCGACGCCTTTCTCTAAAGTCGCGTCCCGTTTGGTTGAAACTTTCGCCATGAAAAAACCTGTTTCCAGAAGCGGCCGGTTCGCCGCCGGCCCGGCTGCGGATGTCGCGGCGTTTTCCGAATCCATTTCGTTCGACCATCGGCTTGTGGCGGCAGGACATCATCGGTTCGATTGCCCATGCCACCATGCTCGAGAAGATCGGCATCCTCACCCAGACGCGAGCGCGCTGACATCGTGCGCGGGCTGGAGGAGATCGGGCAGGAGATCGCGGACGGCAAGTTCAAGTGGAAGACCGCATTGGAAGATGTCCACATGAACATCGAGGCGGAGTTGACGAAGCGCGTGCCCGCCGGCGCAAAGCTCCACACCGCCCGCTCGCGCAACGATCAGGTCGCGCTCGATCTCCGCATGTGGCTGCGCGACGAATTGACGGAACTGACCGGGGAAGTGCGCGCCTTGCAGCGGACGCTGGTGAACCTGGGTGAACAAAATTCCAAGGTGATCATTCCCGGCTACACCCATTTGCAACGCGCTCAACCCGTTTACTTTGCGCATCACTTGCTCGCTTACGTGGAGATGCTGGAGCGCGATCGGCAGCGGTTCATCGATTGTTTCCAACGCGTGAACGTCTGCCCGCTTGGCAGCGGTGCGATTGCGGGCTCCACCCTGCCCATCGATCGCGAAATGGTCGCGGACCTCCTCGGCTTTCGTGGATGCGAAAGGTAAGCCGCAGGTCACGCAGAATTCCATGGATGGCGTGAGCGACCGGGACTTCGCCGTGGAGTTTTGCGCGCACGCCGCTCTGCTCGCAGTGCATCTTTCGCGTCTCGCTGAGGATGTCATTCTCTGGGCGAGCGCGGAGTTCCATTTCATCAAGATCGCTGATGCTTACACAACCGGCTCGTCGTTGATGCCGCAGAAGAAGAATCCGGATGTGGCGGAACTCACGCGCGGCAAGTCGGCCCGGGTAATCGGAAACCTGATGTCCCTGCTCACGCTGTTGAAGGGGCTGCCCATGACCTACAACCGCGACTTGCAGGAGGACAAGGAGCGGCTCTTCGACAGCGCGGACACGGTGCGCAGTTGCCTGCGTTTGATGACGGCGATGCTCGACCACACGTCAGTCAACGCGGAAGCATGTCAGGCCGCCGCGAACGATTCCGCACTTCTCGCCACGGACCTGGCCGATTACCTCGTGCGCAAAGGATTGGCATTCCGCCAGGCGCATCACGTCGTTGGCGCGGCGGTGGCATTGGCGGAGAAGAAGCAGGTCGCGTTTAACAAACTCACCGTCGCTGACTTCAAATCCCTGGACCCAAATTTCTCCAATGATGTTTTGGACATCTTTTCGCTGACCGAGGCGATGGCGCGGCGAAATGTCATCGGCGCGCCCGGCACTGCAGAGGTTCGCAAGCAACTGGCGCGCTGGCAGAAGGTGTTCAATGCGGATTGAGCATCCGTGTTTGGGTTTGAGACATGCAACCTGGCGCCAAGCCACTACTGACTGACCTGCTCAAAGCAGTCTCCCGATCGTTTTACCTCACGCTCCGGGTGCTGCCGGCGAGGGTGCGTCCGCAAATCGGGCTGGCCTATCTTCTTGCGCGCGCCACCGACACCATCGCCGACACGGAACTGGTGCCGGTGGCCGAGCGCTTGCAAGCGCTGGAAAAAGTGCGAGGGAGAATTCTAGGTGAGTCAGGAGCACATACCCCGGTAGAATTTTTTAATGCGATCGTTGCGGCACAACCGGATCAGCCGGGCGCTGGAACGAACTTCGAGCGGATTCTGCTCCAACGAATCGAAGACGTGATTGCGCTTCTGGATTCATGCTCAGAGGAAGATCGGAAACGAATCCGCGACGTCTTGTCAGTCATTGTCTCCGGCCAGCAATTGGACCTGGTGCGGTTCGGGATGGCTTCAATACGCGAGGTGATCGCGCTTCGGACCGATGCTGAACTGGACGACTACACGTTTCGTGTTGCTGGTTGCGTCGGCGAATTCTGGACCCACGTCTGCCGCGCGCATGTTTTTCCCCAAGCGCCCTTGAACGATGCAGCATTACTCCGCAACGGTGTGAAGTTTGGCAAAGGGCTGCAATTGGTAAACATTCTGCGCGACCTTCCCAAGGACCTGGCGCAAGGCCGTTGCTACGTCCCGGCGGAACGCCTCGCCCGAGTGCAACTCAAGCCCCGAGACTTGCTTCAACCTTCGAATGAGAAACGCCTCCGCCCTGTTTATGACGAACTGCTCGATCTAGCTGACTCTCACCTCGCCGCAGGTTGGGCTTACACGAACTCGTTACCCGCATCCGCCATGCGCGTCCGGCTTGCTTGCGCCTGGCCCATCTTGATTGGCGCCAGGACGCTGACACGCTTGCGCCGCGAGAACCCATTGGACCCGTCGCATCGCGTGAAGGTGCCGCGCAACGAAGTGAAGCGGATCATGATGACCACCTTGCTGCGTTATCCATTCCGCTCCCGATGGCAACGGCTATTCGCCGAAGCGAAGAGTTGAAATCGGCACTGGACGCCACAATTTCGAAAACCGAAACTGAGCGATATGGCGACAACGTCATTCACGAAAAAAACTCTGGGTCTGGAGACTGTGGAACCGGCGGTCACGCCACCCCAGAGCAATACCGAGACGGCCCTTGTTAAGAAGCCCAAGCTCAGCACAGGCAAGTCGCGCAAGCGGGACATTCCCGAGGGCCTGTGGACGAAATGCCCGAAATGTTCCGCGATGCTCTATGACAAGGAGCTGGATGAAAACCTGAAGGTTTGCATGAAGTGCGGTCATCACTTCTCCATCGGCGCGCGCGAACGCATTCATTCGATGGTAGAGACGTGTTCGTTTGAAGAGATGGATGCAGATTTGGAAAGCGTGGACGTCCTGGCGTTCACGGGTGTTGCCAGCTACAAGGACAAATTGGCGGCGCATTCGCGCGCAACGGGATTGAAGGACGCCGTCATCACGGGCATCGGCAAACTCGGGAACCAGCGGATTGCGCTCGGGGTCATGGATTTCAGCTTCCTGGGAGGCTCAATGGGTTCAGTCGTTGGCGAAAAGTTAACGCGCATGATCGAGGCGGCCACGGAGAAGAGCCTACCAGTCGTGATCATTTCCACCAGCGGCGGGGCGCGCATGTATGAGGGCATGTTCAGCCTGATGCAGATGGCAAAAACCTGCGGAGCGCTGGCCTACCATGCCAGGGCCAGATTGCCTTACATCTCCGTCCTCACGCACCCGACCACGGCGGGCGTCATGGCCAGCTATGCCAGCGTGGGCGACCTGATCATCGCCGAGCCGGGGGCCATGATTGGATTTGCGGGTCCGCGGGTGATTAAAGACACGACCCAGGCTGAGCTGCCGCCTGGCTTTCAAACGGCTGAGTTTCTTCGTGACCACGGTTTGATTGACGCCATCGTTCCTCGCAAAGAAATGAAGGATCGGCTGGCTTACTACATCGACTTCATGATGGCGGGAAAAAGCAAACAGGCCGCGGCGTAACGAACTATTGCCGCGCCTGGTTTCCGATCAATAATCCAGTGCAACACTTTGCGCTCGTAGCTCAGTTGGATAGAGCATCGGATTTCTAATCCGACGGTCGCGCGTTCGAATCGCGCCGAGCGCACCAAAATCTTGTCCCATTACCGGAGCGCAGCATGTTGACGCTTGAACACCTCGCCGCGCTTGCGGCACGGCATGAATCGGAGCTTCGCTCGCGCGTGGCGGAATTCACCATTGGGGGCCACCACTTCGCGTTCAACTCGCAGCCCGCAATCATGGGCGTGGTTAATCTTTCCGCTGATTCCTGGTATCGTGAAAGCGTCTGCCTTTCGGAGGAGGGCGCCATTGAACGAGGCAAGGTGATGCAGGCCCAAGGCGCCCAAATCATCGATGTTGGCGCGGAGTCCACGCTCGCCCACGCGGCCAGGGCCGATGCGGCGTGGCAGAACTCCAAGTTGATTCCCGTAATCAAGGGGTTGCGATGCAGGAACATTCTCGTGTCCGTCGAGACTTACAGCCCGGAGGTAACGCGGGCCTGCCTCGATGCAGGTGCGAACGTCTTAAACCTCACCGGCACAGAGGCGGGCGAAGATATTTACCGCATGGTCGCGGCCCACGATGCGGCGGTTATCATCTGCTACGTGCAGGGCGCCCACGTTCGAGACGTGAAGGATTTCGACTTTTCCGGGGATCCGATCGAGTTGATGCGAGATTATTTTCTGCGGCAAATTGACCTGGCTTTGCGTGCCGGCGTGACACGCCTTTTCATTGATCCGGGGATGGGCTTTTATTATCGCAACCTTCAGGACAGCAACGTGCGGGTGCGACATCAAATGAATATCTTCCTGAACACGTTTCGCCTGCGGGCGCTGGGCTTTCCGGTGTGTCACGCGCTGCCGCATGCTTTCGAATTTTTCCGCGAAGAGGTGCGCAGCGCAGAACCGTTCTTCGCGATGCTGGCCGCGTTGGGCAAGACGGATTTATTTCGCACTCACGAGGTTCCCCGAACCCGGGCTGTATTGGCTACATTGCGCGCATTCTAGAGGTCGGCAGCGCGCCGGCACAGGAACACGCCTTCCTCTTTCGTTTCATTCAGCCATTCGCCCAGAGACTCAAGCTGATGGCGAGAAAGGAGGGGGCGTATCGTCAACGGTGTGTGCCGGTACGAAAAAAAGACGCGAAAGGAGTCACCTGCGACAAATGAAAACCGTTCCCCCAAGACCAAAAGCTCACGCGAAGTTTTCAATCTGAAGAAGGCAGTGATTCGGCGGAGGTCCGTCGAGTCCGTTTCTACCGTAAAATTCAATTCACCGTCACCGCGCTCGAAACCCAAATCAAAGAATAATGTCATGAGCCAGTCACGTGTCGGGGCATTGTCGTATTGCGGCAGAATCCCTTCGACTCCGATGGCGTAGTCGGCGGTCGGGACCAGGTTCGCGCTCAAAAGCAAAAGGTCGTCCGGCCGCAAATAAGCTCGGAGAAGGGGGAACAGGGTACGCGGCTCGAAATTGGGGACGATACCGAAAAGGGTGACGATCCGGCGGACGCCCTTTGTCACACTGTCCACCCATGATGACGCAAAGTCTTTGGTGGTCGCTAAATCGCAAACCACGGCAGCGCACCGTTCCCCGCTGATGATATCGAGTGCCGCGCTGCGCGCCGTCAGGACAAGTGGCAGGCTAACATCACTCAAGGTGCAACTGAGCTGCGTAGTTTGCGAAACAAGCAGTTGCAACAGACGAGCCTCTTTTTGGCCGCCGCCACATCCCAATCCCACGACATGCACGGCTTCTTTCCCAACGGTGGCAAGCGCGGCGCGAAATGCGTCGTCATAAACGTTCAGACAACTCGGGTCGCGACGGGCCGGAGAATAGGCTTCATGTAGCGCCAGCCATTTTGCAGCTTGTTTATAAGAATCGTAATGGAACTTGTGATTGATGAGGCGCGTTCGCAGTGACTCCATCAGGTCACGCCGGACATTTTCCGGGAATTGGCTGGAATCGACAAAAACGTGCGCGCCGGACATGCCGCGAAAGCGAACAGTATCCGGCGCTAAATTGCCAAGAATTTGGTACCTTAGGCGACCGCGCCTTGGTGAACGTATTGGAAAGCGTGCTGCACCAGTTCGGTGCCGTTTTTCAGGTTCAGCTTGTCCTTGATGTATTCGCGATAGGCTTCGACCGTGCGAATGCTGAGGCGCAGCTCTTCGGCAATCTGCCGGGTCCCGCGTCCTTCGCCGATGAGCCGAAATACTTCCAGCTCGCGATCGGACAGATTCTCAATAGATGAGGCGCCTTGCTTTACGCGACCACTCACCAACTGGTTCAGCATGCGCCCTTTCATGCGATCACTCAGGAAAATCTCGCCAGCAATGACCTGGCGAATAGCGGTCAACACCTTGTCGATCGCTTCCTCCTTCATGATGTAACCGAGGCTGCCAGCACGCAGCGCGCGTTCGGCGTAGAGCGTTTCATCATGCATGGAGAGAACGAGCAGGGGCAGGTCGGGATAGCGAGCCTTGATATTCTTGATCAGTTCCAGGCCATTGCCCCCTTTGAGTGAAATATCCACGAGTGCAACGTCGGGGTTCAGCACTCCAACCGCCTCGAACGCCTTGGGCGCTTCTTCAGCTTCGCCACACACCTCCAAATCCGGCTCCTGGTTGATTAACTCAGCGAGTCCTTTTCGAAGCAGAGGATGATCATCAATCAAAAGCACACGATACTTCGCCTTCCGCGCCGCAGGAATGGCGGGCCGTTTGGGGCTCGTGATACTGGAGACAACTTTGTTGCGGTTAATTCGATTCATACTTGTTGCGGAAAGTGCAGGCCACGCGAGTGCCACCGTGCTGCGGGTTGGTCACTTGAAGTTCACCACCGATTCGCCGTGCTCGAAAGCTCATGATGCGGAGGCCGAGGCCTTCCAGCTTCAAGTCTGGGCTGACTCCAACGCCGTCGTCGGCCACAGCCAGCTCAATCTTTTCACCCACCAGTTTCAGAACGACTTCAATGCTTCTGGCGTGGCCGTGCTTGACCGCGTTGTTGATGGCCTCCTGAGCGATTCGGAACAAGTGGGTCGCCAGGACGTTGTCATGAACGCAAATCGATTCATCTCCCCGGAGTGCGCACTGGACGCCACACGTTTTGCTGACGCTCTCGGTCAACTCACGCAACGCTGCCACCAGACCGTTGCGTTCCAGCTCAATGGGAAACAATCCACGCGCCAAGTTGCGGGTTTGCGCCAAGGCCTGGATTACAAGGCGACCAATCTCAGCCGCCTCCTTCGCTTCGTCCGGTGATTTGGCCGCAAGTCGGCGTTCGAGCGCCTTGGTGAGAAAGGATATACCAGTCAGGTGCTGGCCCAGCCCGTCGTGCAAGTCTTCACCAATGCGTTGTTGTTCGCGGCTGCTCACCTCGACGATTTCACGCTCCATCCGTTTGCGCTCCGTGATGTCGCGCACGAGGACGAGCACCTCGTCGTCCGCACAAACGCTGGCCCGGCCTTCAAAGTCGCGCAGTTCGTTGGGTAACAAATATTGGGCAGTCAATGTTTGCGCTTCACGCGTCCGCACTGCTTTGGCCACTTGCTGGAGGGCTTGAGTCGCCAGCTGGGCTGGCAGCAAATCCTTGATGTTTTTGCCGACCAGTTCGGTTCCTTGAATGACGAATGGGGTGTCTTTCCCCGCGTGAAATTCCAGGACGGTTCCGTCTTTACGTAATCGAAATAGAAGGTCTGGAAGGATGACCATGAGCGCCTTGGTAAACGCGGTCGTCTTCGCCATGGAATCGTGGACGTTCTTCGTATCCGTCACATCCTCCGCGATTCCCAGGATACGTTGGACGTTTCCAGCGGCATCGCGGATCGGAAACATTCGATCACGAATCCAACGCGCCTCGCCCTGTGCGCCAGCCACTTGGTACGTGTGTTCTCGCTGGACACCCTCCGTGAGCACCGTTGTGCGACCATTCAGATGGAAAGAGTCGGCCCACTCGACCGGTGACGAGTAGGAACCCTCGCGGGTTCGTCCCCACACTTTTTCGTAACCCGGACTCACGTAGAGCAGTTCCTTTGTTTGCGGGTCACTAATCCAGAGGAACTTGCCGGTATGCTCACTGAGATGTCGGAATCGTTCCTCCATTTCACGCAACAGTTCCTCCGCGTGCAGTCGGCGGGCGGTCTCCACGGACAACCTTTCTGTGGCCTCGGCGAGAGTGGAAGGAGGTATGATCGCGGCTCCACCAAGTGCGTCAGGCACCGCAATCCCGGATTGGGGCATTCTCGATTCCTCCGCCGTGGTCAGTTCATCGGTCATACAATCACAACTATTCCGCGGTGCGGATACCAGTTTCTATGCCATGGCAACGACGAGGAGGGAATACGGCCGACCGCCGGTGAAGTTCATGAACGCCTGAACACGTTCCGGCCCGCAGCCATTGATTTCCCGGGAATTAGCCGGGTTTGCAGGCCGGTGAAGGTTTACGCGCGCAATCCGCGGGCTGAGTCGCTCAAACGTTGTCTCAAAGTTGGAGCCTGTGGGCAGACTGTGGGATAATTCGGCATTCCAGCTCAGGTGGGTCTCGCTATCGGAAACGCTGGTCGTGCCACAGTCTTCAAACGTGGACCAGCCTTCGCAAGGCTGACAAAAACACTCTGAGGCTACCCTGCGCCGCCCCTGCGTTCCGGACCAAACAAGCGCTCATGCGTCGTCATCGCGTAACGGTCCGTCATGCCCGCCAGATAATCACAGACCGCACGGGGCCATCCAGAATCGCGCCCTCGCTTACGGGCCTGCTCGCCCAACTCGGTATGATGCTCCAGAAAATATTGGAAAAGCTCCCTCAACATCCGGACGGCTCGGATATTCGGTTCGTGAACCTGAGGATTGTAGTAAAGGTTCTGATAAAGGTATTTCCGCAATTCCAAGTTCAACCTGCGCCGGTCAGGGCTGTAGCGAACGAGGTTCCTCTTTTGTAACCGAACGTCATCGACCTCATCCACAGCTGCCTCGACGAGCAACTTTTCCGTCGTCGCCACAACGTCCTTCACTTGCGAATCAATGAGACAGCGGATGATAAAATACCGCCGGCACTCATCGGGAAGGACTCCATGTTCTTGTCGCACTCGTCGATCGGCACGGCGCCAGAGGGTCACGTCTTTACGCAGTTTTGCCTCCGATAACATACCGGAATCGAGGCCGTCATCGAGGTCATGGCTGTAATACGCGATTTCATCGGAAAGATTTGCCACTTGTGCTTCCAATGAAGAGCAATTGGCCGCCAATCCTTCAACCCGTGCGGGATGAGCTTCTCCAGAAGAGTGCTTCATCAAACCCTCCCGGACCTCCCACGTCAGATTGAGCCCTGGAAATCCAGGATACTTTTGCTCCAACTCTTCAACGATCCGCAAACTCTGGCGATTATGTTCAAACCCACCATGATCTCGCATCATCGTGTTGAGCGCTGCTTCCCCATTGTGCCCAAAAGGCGAATGCCCCAAATCATGGGCCAGCGCAATCGCTTCAGTGAGATCCTCGTTGATACGGAGTGCGCGGGCGATATTCCGCGCGATGCCCGCCACTTCAATCGTATGGGTCAGGCGTGTGCGCAGATGATCGCCGCTGCCATTCAGGAAGACTTGGGTTTTGTATTCGAGGCGGCGGAACGCGCGCGAGTGGATGACGCGATCTCGATCACGTTGATAGTGGGTGCGCCATTCAGGGGGAGCCTCGTTGAACTTACGTCCGCGGGTAGCGTCGCTGAATTGGGCGTAAGGCGCCAGAAACTGTCGCTCGCGAGCTTCGAGATCCAGTCGCGTGACGGGCATTGCGCGATTTAATTCGCCAGCAATTCCTGCACGGAGACGCCTCGCAAATCGAACAGGCGCCGGATGGCGTCCTCAATCAAGTTGTTGGGACACGATGCCCCCGCGGTGATTCCCACCGTAATGTTCCCTGGCGGCAGCCAGTCACGGGTCTCAACTTCCTCCTGCTTGTGCAAATTGTAATGAACGATGGACTGCTCTGAAACCATCTTGGCCGCATTCTTGATGAAATAGGTCGGCAGCAACGCCTCACCCATTTCCGCCAAGTGCGAGGTGTTCGAGGAGTTGTATCCTCCGATGACGAGCAGAAGGTTCATCGGCTCCTTCAGCAGCTTTTGCAACGCATCCTGGCGATCCTGCGTCGCGCCGCAGATAGTGTCGAAGAACCGAAAGTGCTGGTCGATTGCTTCCAAGCCGAAGCGCTCGATCATGGCTGCTTTCAAGCGCCGCTGCACTTCCTCGGTTTCGCCGCGCAACATTGTCGTTTGATTGGCCACCCCGATGGCTTTGAGATGAATGTCCGGATCAAATCCGTGCGAATACGCCCCTTTGAATTTCGCCAGAAACTCCTCCTTTACGCCCCCCCTCACAATGTAGTCACAGACGTGATCGGCTTCAGCCAGCGTATAAACTACGAGATAATGCCCTGATCCGTATGCGGTGGCTTGCGAAGTGGTCGCCTTGGTTTCCTCATGCTTGGCTTTGCCGTGGATGATGCTCGTGACGGATTCTTTGGAATATTGCCGCACACGTTTCCACACGCTCATCACATCGCCGCATGTTGTATCGACCAAGATACAGCCCTTCTCTTCGAGCTTGCGGCGAGTGCCGACTTCGGTGCCGAAGGCCGGGATAATGACCACATCCTCTTTCTGCAACAGCGCGATTTCGTCTTCAGTGGGTTTGTTGGAGATCGTCTTTATGCCGAGGTTCCGGATCTGATCGTTCACCTCAGGGTTGTGGATAATTTCACCCAGCAGGTAAATCGGCTTCTCCATCGGGAACGATTTCCGGGCCGCGTAAGCCAGATCAATCGCCCGCTCCACGCCGTAGCAAAAACCAAATTCCTTCGCCAGCTTGACGGTTAAACCCTGGGCTGAAATCACGTTTCCATGGGCGCGGATGCGCTCGACGACCTCGCTGCGATAATGCGAGATCACTTGGGCTTGCACCGCTTCCATAATGTCTGGTCGGCGCAGGTTAATCTTCCGGGGCGCAGCTGGCGCAGGTAGCGACATAGGGGCGAAATGTACCACGCGTACCCGATGCGTCTAGCCTGCATTTGCGCCACGCCCTGGGGGTTTATGCAGGACCACACACAGACCGTGAACTGCCGTTAATCAGTTGCTTGATCCAGTCGAGTTTAGTAAATCATTGGCCCTATGAAATTTCTCCAGTCCGGTCTGTGGTTGTGCATCGGCGCCCTGGGCGTGAGTCCACTTTGCGCGCAACAGAAGCTCACCCCGGAGCAGCACAGACAGGCGACCGAAGCACTCCGCAAAGCGCTCGAGCAGCCCTCTGTCGCCGTGCCTTCTTCCGTGGAAGCGCAGTCGCTCCCGCCCGTCGAAACGCGACCTGTGGCTCCGGTCGCTGCCCAGCCGAGCCTCAGTCCCAAGGCATTGGAGAAAGCTCGCAAGGAAGCAGAAGCCAAAGCAAAGGCGGACGCCAAAGCAAAGGCTGCCGTGGAAAAAGAGCGTCTGGCTGCGGAAGAGCGCCGGATGAATGAACAAAAAAAGCAATTTGAGGCGCGACGGCGTGCAGATGAGAAACGCTACAACGAGGAAAAGCAGGCCGCTCGATTCAAAGCAGAAGGAGAAGCCAGAGCCCGCGCTGAGGCGGAAAAGCAACGTCGCTTCGAAGAGGAAAAGCGGGCGATGCAATTGCGCAGGGAATCCGAAGCCAAAGCCAGGGCTCAACAAGCAGGGGCAGGCATAGTTTCGCCTGCCGCCGATGAGCAAACCAAGGCCGACGCTCGGGCGCGCCGCGAAGCCGAGTTACGTTCGCAGCAAGTTCCTGCGACTTCCTCGACTCCCGCCGTTCCTGAGCGCCACGTATCCGCCGCTCCTACTGCCCAGACGCCTGCTGCCAACCAAACCATCGCGTCACCGAACCAGGATGCTGCTGCCCGTGAGGCTCTTCGGCGCGCGTTGGACCAAGCCACCGACTCCTCGACGGTTCCTCCGGCCTCCAAAACGCCACCACCTGCAGAACCAATACCGAGCGCTGTACCGACCGTTCGAGATAGTCAGACCAAGGACGCCAAGACACAAGCCGCGGAAGGGGCTCGCCGCATGGAAGAGGAGAAGAAGGCTGCTAAAACCCGTGAGAAGGAAGCAGCCGAGGCCAGAAAGCGCACGGAGGCCGAGGCAAAGAAAAAGTCAAAGCTGGAATCCAAGCGGATTGCAGATGAGCAGAAGATTTTTGAGGAACGTGCCAAGACAGAAGCTGCAACGCGCAAACGAGCTGCAGCGGAATCGAAAAACACGCCCCAGTCGGCCGTGCCCATGACTGCATCCGCCACCGCTCCCGTTCCAGTTTCCCAGGCATTGCCGCAAGGCGTCGACTCGGCGGCACGTGAAGCTGTTCGCCGCAAATTGGACGAGGCAGAAGCCGCCGCTGCGTCGAACGCGAGACTCAGTGTGAAAAACTCCTCAAGTCCTGTTCCAACGGCCACGCCCGCTGCGGTAAAGCCCGCGGAAGTCCGTCCGCTTTCCACCACTGCACCCGCCTCGAAAGTCGAATCCACCTCTGACAGCTCGGGGGTTCGTAAAGGACAGAAGGAAATCCAGGCAGCCCTCGAAGCCGAGGAGCAGAAAATTCTAAAAGCTGGCGGCAAAACCGGGTCGTCTGCGACGCCAACAGCTCCCTTGGTTGAAACAAAATTCCCGGCTTCCAAATCTCAGCGGTTGGCCGACCTCCTCAACGCTTATCGGGCAGACCGGTTGACGCCAGCGGAGTATCACAGCCAGCGCGCAAAAATCCTCGCCGAATAATTATCATTTAGCGCCGCTTGCGCCGCCCGCCGATTACCTCGGCGGGTTTTTTATTTTCTCCTGACGCCGGGAGACCCGTGCCGCCATTTACCGCGGCTGTGGCGACCCAAGTGGCAATGCGCCTCATGATCCCGGAAGCCAGCAGGGCGCTGATGTGGCCGTGCGGCAACCACCATGTCTCGGTCCGCCACGCAGCAGACAGTTCGCATAGGGTTTCACGAGGCGCGAATAGGTCCCATTCCGGGGCGACGACCAACAATCGATCCGACCGGAGCCTCGGCTCATGCGAGACCAGATTTAATAGCTGGAACTGTTCGTCAACTCCCTGCAACTCCTCGCGAATCGCAGCGCAGAAGGGGAGATCCCGCAGAGCCCGGTCCATGCGAACCACCGGCGTGAGCAATACTGCCAGATCAATTTCGCGCTGGTGGGCCGCGGCGAGTCCGGCCAGCCAAGCCCCAAGGGACACGCCCCAGAGACCCACCCAAGGCGTGCCTTGCGATCGCAACCAAAGGGCCAGGGCCCGCGTGTCAGCCAAAGCCTGATGCGTCGCCGACATAACGTGAAGGAGATCTCCGGATAGGAAATTTTTGATTTCTCCGGGTTGTTTCGGCCGCCGCGCTCCGTGCAAAGGGAGTTCGAACATGAAAGCGTTTATTCCAGCTTGAGCCAGCAATTGCGCCCAAAACGGAAAGAACCAGCGATACTGCAACTCGGCGTTCCAGCCGTGCAACAGAATGATCGACGGACGTTCCTGCCAATCCTTCCCCACCAACTCACACCTTCCGGGAACACGGTTATTGTCCACAGAGCGATCCGGTGTGGGGGACGGAA
Source organism: uncultured Verrucomicrobiae bacterium (assembly GCA_963760275.1). Classification (GTDB taxonomy): domain Bacteria; phylum Verrucomicrobiota; class Verrucomicrobiia; order Limisphaerales; family SIBH01; genus JANNGC01. The sequence continues at coordinate 674,923 of CAVXCM010000013.1, read as the reverse complement.
AGGTGAATTTATTTTTTCCGTGGAATGCCATGACGGCGGGCTCAACCTGAGGCGTGAAGAAATACGGCCGCGTCAAAAGGTCCAAGGCTTCCGGGATGTGCGTCTGGCCGTCCGGGCTCGGCAGAACTGAGCCGGAAGCGGAACGAATGGCCAGTCGATCAAGTGTTTGAGCAAAGGGACGCCACATACCCGGCCGGATTTATGGCTCAACGGATCGGCGAACCGACCCTCGGTCTTGCCGGCTAATCACTCTCACGTTCCGCAAATTCAAAGCTCACTTTGCCTTTGCCCTCGAGCACCAGATAGGCATTAAAGGGTTTGCCAGCGCGGGAAACGAAATTTTCCAGCAGGTCCGTCTTGCCGTCCTTGAGCAGCTTCTGTAACTGAGCGACATCAATGGGACGTCCCGTCTTCACCTTCTCCACTTTGAAGGTGCACCGCTTCGTTTCGCGCTGTGAGTTTTCGCACAGATAGGTCTCAGGCCCTTCAAATATCTTCCCGCCGCATTTGGGGCACTTGCCCAGAACTTCCTTGCCAGTGAAGTCAATCTTCACCGCCGGCTCCTTGCTCTTCTCGGGAAACTTTCGGACCCGCGGGGGAAAATCGAAACTAACCTTGCCGTCCTTCAGAACCAAGAACGCCTCAAACTTCCGATTCGTTTTGTTTGAAACAAATCCTTTGAGCAACTCCGTCCTGCCTTCACTGAGCAACTTGGCGACCTGCGCCTTCTCAATGGGCTGCTGGAGAATCACGGCACCCGTTTTGAAATCGCACGTGCGCGCCCCGCCCGTAGCTTTCTCGCAGACATAATTCATTCCATTCTCGAATACATTGCGCGCCGCACTTCGGGCATTTGCCGAGAGATTCCTTGCCGGTGAAATCCACCGGCGGCGGCAGGCGTCCCTCCCCTTCTTCTTCGTTGCCGAACTCGAACTTCACCTCGTTCGTCGGTGAAAGCTTGACCACTGCGGCAAAGGGAAAGCCCTGCTTGCTCCGGAAACCCTGGAGCGGGCCAATGGTCTTCTCGACGATCAGCTGCTGAACCTCCTCGGGCTCAAACATGCGACCGCCCAAAACTTTCCGGACGTAGAAGTCGCAGCTCTTGCACTTGAACTCGCGAAACTTTTCATGGATCTCATCGCCGCATTTCGGGCACCGCACCATGAGCACGCCGAAGTCGCCGGGAATGGTGTCCTTGTCGTAGAGCTTGGCCTTGCGAACAATCTCCTCGGTAAAATGCCGAATCCCCGTCATGAACTGCTCGCGCGGCAACTGGCCGCGCTCCATCTTCTTCAATTGAAATTCCCAGTCACCGGTCATCTCAGGCTGTCGCAATTCCTTCACGCCGAGACCATCCAGCAGTTGCATGAGCGAAAATGCCTTCGCCGTCGCCACCAAATCGCGTCCATTGCGATGGAGGTAATCCTCCATGATCAAACCTTCAATGATGGCCGCGCGTGTGGCGGGCGTGCCGAGACCGCGTTCGCTCATCGCTTCCCGCAACTCGTCGTCATCCACCAGCTTGCCCGCGCTTTCCATTGCGCCCAGCAGCGTGGCTTCTGAATAGCGCGCCGGTGGCTTGGTCGCGCTCTGCTTCACTTCGACGTCTGTCGTCGCCACCTGCTCATTGGGCTGCACGGGCACCAGCGTCGGTTGCTCGCCATCGCCCTGCACTTCCTTGCCATATACTTCCAACCAGCCGGCTTTCACCAAGACTTTCCCCGTGCTCTTGAACGGCTCATTTTCGACACGCGTGATGCGCACCGTCTCAAGAAACTCCGCTGCCGGATAAAACACCGCAAGGAACCGCTTTGTGACCATGTCGAACAGCTTTTGCTCCGGCTCGCTTAAACCTTTTGGCAGCGCGCCCGTGGGGATGATGGCGAAGTGATCACTGATTTTCGCGTTATTGAAGATGCGCTTGTTCGGATGCACCCAACCGCTGGTGAGAATCTTTTCCGCGAATGAACTGTAGCCCGCAAGGTCGCGGAGCGAGTCGAGCGTCGTCTTCACCGTGGGCATGTAATCCTCCGGCAGGGCGCGCGCGTCAGTTCTCGGATAAGTCAGCACCTTGTGCTTTTCGTAAAGCGCCTGGGCCAGCCCCAGCGTGTTCTTGGCACTGAAGCCGAACCGCCCGTTCGCCTCGCGCTGCAATGTGGTGAGGTCATAGAGCAGCGGCGACATCTGCGTCGTCGGCTTGCTTTCCTCGGTGACGAGACCCGGCTTGCCGAGACATTTCTCGCGAATCGCCTCCGCCTTTTTCTCGTCCCACAAGCGCTCAGGCTTCAATTCAGCGTCGCCGTCCTTCGCCTCGGCCCGTTTGAAATTCTCGTCAAACCACCGGCCCGGATAACTGCCCGCCTGCGCCGCGAACGTGCCCAGCACTTCCCAATAATCGCGCGGCACGAACTTCCGAATCTTCGCCTCGCGATCCACGACAATCGCCAACGTCGGCGTTTGCACGCGGCCCACGGTCGTTTTGTAGAATCCACCTGCCTTCGAATTGAAGGCAGTCATGGCGCGCGTGCCATTGATGCCCACCAGCCAGTCGGACTCCGAACGGGAGCGAGAAGCGTCGGATAACGGTTGCATGGACTCATCGCTGCGAAGCTTCTGGAAGCCTTCGCGGATGGAAGCCGCCGTCATCGACTGGAGCCAGAGCCGCTTGATGGGCTGCTTGGCCTTCGTGTAGCCAATGATGTTGCGGAAAATCAATTCGCCCTCCCGCCCGGCGTCGCAAGCGTTGACGATCGTATCGATGTCTTTTCGCTTAATCAGTTTCTGCAACACCTTCAGGCGACTGGCGCTGCGTTCAATGGGCTGAAGCCCGAAGTAGGGCGGGATGTGGGGCAGATGAGTGAACGTCCAGCGCCCCTTCTTCACTTCGAATTCGTCCGGGACAATCAACTCCAGCAAATGCCCAACGGCTGACGAAATCACGGCGTTCTCGCTCTCGAAGAACTCCTTGCTTGCGTCCTGCTTGAACCCACCCAGCGCTTTGGCGATGTCCGCGGCGACGGAGGGTTTTTCAGCTATAATCAGCGTTTTGCCCATGTGAAACGATGGCGGTCAGAAGGTGCTGGGCCGCGGTTTAGCCCGCGTGGCAACGTGAACCTGAACCTTCGATTTTCCGACCAATAACTCGGTGAATGCGGCGGAACTTGGCGGAAACTTAAACCCAAGTCAACGGATGGGGTGTTTGGCAGGCATTCAATACTTCCCACTTAAAGAACCTCGAGGACGACGCGCAATTCCTCGTCCGTATTGTAGAAATGCGGTGAGAGACGGAGGTATCGCTGGCCTTTTCGGTCGCTGCGGAGCGAGGTGAAAATATTCCTAGCCTCCAGCTTCTGGTGCAACTCACCCATGTCCGAATCCGGCCGGTAGAACGTCACAATGCCACTGGCATTTTCGGGAGGGGCGGAAGCGTGCAACACCGTGTAGCCTTTCTCCTGCAACGCAGGTACCAGCCACGCGCGTTTGCGAAGCAGGTCGGCCGCAATGTTCTCGACGCCCACTTCGAGGATGAGTTCCATCGCCGCGTCCAACCCCGCGAGTCCAAGCAGATTGTCGCTCCCGGCTTCGTAGCGATGAGCGCCCGAACGGAACGCGATTTCCTCCTGCGCCACGTAGTCCGGACAGCGCACATTATTCCATCCAAGCACGGTCGGTTTGAGCACCTCTTGCAATTCCTTGCGGACGAAGAAAATCCCGGCGGCACACGGTCCCAGCATCCACTTGTGCGCATCGGCAGCAAGGAAATCCACGTGCTCAACGGTCGTGGGAAATGCGCCAAGGGTTTGAATGGCATCGACACAAAACCAGATGCCTCGCTGCCGCAAAAACTTTCCGACGGCCGGCAGGTTAAGACGCCATCCACTCACAAAATGGCACGAGGCCAGGGCTACTAACTTGGTGTTCTCATCCACCTGCCCCTGCACATCGATGGCGCGCACTTTCCCCAACTCTCGCACATTCATGAGCCGCACTTCGACCCCGCGCTCCGCAAGGGCCATCCAGGGATAAACGTTCGAGGGATAATCGTCGTGGTAGATCAGGACATTGTCGCGCTTGCGGAATGGAAGCCCCCTGGCCACGAAGTTCAGCGCCTGGGTAGTGGGACCGACAAAGGCGATTTCATCGGATTGCGCATTGAGAAGGCGGGCGGCCCTTTCCCGCGACTGCTGGATCCGGTAAAGAGGGAGCAAGGCTTCCTGATCGCCCTGGGTGGCGTTAAGCGTGTAGTGAGCAATGGCTTCCGCAACCCGGCGGGGCAAAGGACAAACGCCGGCATGTCCAAGAAAAATTTTGCCGCCGGCGACCGGAAATTCGTGCTGTCGCAATGCCTCATTCGAATGGAGCTCCTCAATCGTCATTGTGCGTTCATGTTAATCGCGTCGTTAATTTGGCGAAAGTAGCCCAGATAAAACGAGATGATCTGCCAAGCCGCCATGAGCATGACGCCTCCGACCAGGACACCCGCCAGGCCAAAGACGAATTGCTTCATCTGCCGTCCGCCATCCTCCTCGAACAGGACATGGCTTCGGCGCAGCGATTCATCCAGCGAACCGGTGATCTCGCCCGTGTGATACAAGGCCGCAAAGGCAGGCGGAAACTCTGGATGAGCGCTGACCATTTCTGAAGGCGTGCGTCCATCAAAAAGCGATTGCTTGGAAGACGCGACAATGTTTTGCAAGGCGGGCGACCCGCTGGCGGCGGCAGCCATTTCCCACGCTTCGATTATGTTCACCCCTGCACTCAGTAGCGCCTCCAAGGCAATCGACAGCCGGGCTATGGCCAGGTTGCGCCGGGCCTTCCCGAGGACTGGCACGTAGCTCAACAGGCGTTCCACCGAGGCGCGCCACGATTGAACATGCCACGATTGCATCGCGAACACCATGAAAGCCACAAGGCCATAGACGGGCAGGAGCACGCAGAGTTTTTGAAAAACGAAATGGAACACCGCGCCATTGAGGACCAACTCGGTCAAGTTCTTGATCGGAAAAATCAAGACTGCGAGGTGGAATACCACCAGGGGATAAGCGCTGAAGGCAATGACCTGCCGCGCGAGCTGCGCGCGCCGCTCGTAGTATCCCGCGAGCAACCGGAAACAATCGGGCAATCGTCCGCTCTGCTCGCCCGCTTGCAAAAGAGCTACATCGAAAGATGAAAGCCACCTGCCGGACCGCTGAAGCGAGTCGCCAAAGGTGCTGCCACCTGCCAGTTGCCGGAGCAAAAGGCCAAGTGGTGCGCGCATGGAAGCCCGGGGAGGATTGCGCTGGAGGATTTCGAGCGCTGCGACCAGGCCGATGCCCGAGGCCGTGACCTGGCTTAATTGTTGGAACAGCTCGGAGCGGCTGGCTAGTTGCCCGGGGGTGATGAGCAGTGACATGCCGCGCGCGCGCTCACGCGAGCACGCGGTCGAAGCTCACTTTCAAGTCGCGCTTGCTCTTCATGCCCACGACTTGATCAGCCACTTGACCATTCTTGAAGAAGAGCAATGTGGGTATGGAGTTGATCCCGTAATTGATGGCGAGCTGCTGGAAGTCGTCGATGTTGACCTTTCCAATCTTCACCTTGCCCGAATATTCAGTCGCCAACTCAGCCAGGACGGGAGCAATCATCTTGCACGGCCCGCACCACTCCGCCCAGAAATCCACGAGCACTGGCGTGGATGACTTGAGTACCTCCTCAGAAAAATTTGCTTCCGTCAATGTGACCATGTTGTCTGCCATACTCGGTTCCTTCTTCTTGAAAAATTGAAAATCAGTTCAACGCCCAGGGACCAACCATTAACGAAAGGACACTCAATACAGCGCCAATGCAAACAATCGCGGCCACGACGGCCAGAACCGTATCAACGGTGCCCACCGTACGGGCTGCGGCTGCCGGACGCGACGGGGCGGGAGCAGGAGCCTTCGCTGGCGCGGGAGCAACCGGCCGGGAAACTGCCGTGCCGGGACGTGCTGCAGTGGCGGCAGCTGGCGCCGCCGAAGCAGGACGCGGAACCTGTGGTGCCGGAACACCCGGAGCGGGAGGACGCGGAGCCGCGGGAGCAGCGGATGAAGGCGCCGGGACCGCGGCAGGTGCCGCCCCTGCGGGAGGCAACGAGGGCAACTTGATTGTAGGAGCGGACGTCGGTTTCGGAGGCAGAGCGATCCGGACCGTCTCCTTCTTCGGTTGGACCTTGGCAGCTTCAGGGGGCCGGGGCGGGACGCCACCGGAAGGGTTCATTGGCGAATCTGGTGTTGGCTCAGCCATAAAATCGTGTGGCGACAAACTAGGGGCGCGAAAAATGGGTGTCAAATGTGAAACCCTGCTCCTGTCGGCGGGCGTCGTGTCGCGCGCTTCGCGAGCATGGACAGTCCATCGCACGAGGTGTAATTACTCGGAGGTCATGATCAGGCCAGCCTTGCAGGATGAAGATTTTCTCGCGGACGTGTATGCGGCGCGCGAGTACCCGAACCAGTTGCATCTTTGGTGGCTGGGCCAAAGCGGATTTCTGGTCCAGTGGCAGGCCCACCATCTTCTGGTTGACCCATACCTGTCCGACTCACTCACACATAAGTACGCGGCCACCGACAAGCCACATGTGCGCATGACCGAACGCGTTGTCGCGCCGGAACGCCTGAACTTCATCGACGTAGTGACCTCGAGCCACAATCACACGGACCATCTCGATAAGGACACTCTCATTGCTCTCATGAGAGCCAATTCCAGGATGCAACTCGTCGTTCCCGAAGCGAATCGGGGTTTTGTGGCGGACCGGCTGGGCGTAGCGCTGGAATATCCGCGTGGCATTACCGCGCAAGAAACGAAACGGCTTGGTGTTTTTGAGATTACGGGCGTCCCTGCCGCTCATCCGGACTTGGACAAGGACGAATGGGGCCGCCATAAATTCCTCGGTTACATCATCCGGTGCGGTGACTTCCGGATTTATCATTCAGGCGATACGCTGCTTTACCCGGGAATGGTGCCGAAGCTCGCCTGTTTTGAAGTGGATGTGGCGCTGCTTCCGATCAACGGAGATTTTCCGGAACGGCGTGTGGCGGGAAACCTCAATGGACGCGAGGCCGCCACACTCGCCCGCGAGATTGGCGCGGCTCTGGCCATCCCGTGTCATTACGACATGTTCGAGTTCAATACGGCGTCACCCGATGAATTTGTTCGCGCCTGCCAGGAACTGGGCCAACCGTGCCGCGTGCTCAGGGCGGGCGAACGCTTCAGCCTAACGTGAACCTCTGTAGTTCCACTCCACCCTCACCCCTCGCCGCGACGGCCAGGTAGAGAGGAGCGCGCTGCGGTTGAACCTTGTTTGCCATAGGTAGCGCGGTAAAACTGCTCGGCGACCGTCACAACGCGCACACAACCAATGTCCTCAACACTTAAAGCTATGCGAGCGCTCTCGGATTCCACCCGCTTGCGCGTGATGGCACTGCTTGAGCGTGACGAACTTTCCGTCAACGAACTTCAGGAGATCACACGCATGGGACAATCGCGCATCTCCACTCACCTCCGGCTGTTGCAGGATGCTGCGCTGCTCCAGTCACGTCGCGATGGGAAACGTACTTTTTACCGCATCAATGAAGGCGCGGACCAATCTTCACGCGAGATTATCAAGATCGCGGTCAAAGGCGCCCATGAGTTGCCCGAGCACGAGAGTGATGCGGTTAACCTCAAGCGCATCCTGGCCCGCCGAACCCAGCAGGAGCAGGTCTATTTCAATCAAGTCGCAGGCCGTTTCGACCGGAGTTACGGTCCGGGCCGTTCGTGGCAGGCTTTCGGCCAGCTGCTTCTGCGCATCCTGCCGCCCGTGACCGTGGCTGATTTAGGATCCGGCGAAGGCTTGCTGAGCGAATTGCTCGCCCGGCGTTGCAAAAAAGTCATTGCGGTCGATAACTCCGAGAAGATGGTCGAGTTCGGCGCCCGCAAAGCGAAGCAGAACGGCTTGAAGAATCTCGAGTTTCGTTTGGGCGATCTGGAGAACCCTCCCCTGGATCCCGAAAGCGTCGATCTCGTTATTCTCAGCCAGGCGCTGCATCACGCCGCCAAACCGGATGATGCGATCAAGGCAGCTCATCGGATATTAGTTCCCGGCGGCCAGATTCTGCTCCTCGACTTGGCAAAGCACAAATTTGAGCAGGCGCATGAACTGTATGGGGACCGGTGGCTGGGATTTCCCGAAAGCGATTTGCAGCGATGGTTGGAAACGGCGGGATTCAAGAAGATCGAAATCAACATCGTTGCTCGCGAAGACCAGCCGCCTCATTTTGAAACCGTCCTCGCATCCGCGCAGAAATAGCCAGTGCGGTCTTTTCCCGCCAGTCGACCCAACAGCTCGTGTCGGGCGTGGTCCCACAACCAAATCGAAACCTACCGTCCGCCTCAATCGTTCCCGGCCAATTCCAGCGTGCAAAATTGGCCTGTAAACGTTGAACGATCTGATTGCCTTGAACGGGCCACCGTCGATAAGTTGTTTCCAACCCGGATGGCCACCTTGACTGCAAGCGTGCTGTGCATAGCATGTGCTATCGGTTGACGAGTGTCTGTTCGGCAACCCATACACGTATGAAATTATCGCTTCTGGATGGATTTTTTATTTCAACCGCACTGCTGGTTGCGGCCGTTCTTCCGAGCGCCGCCACGCCGTACGCTTCATCGATCACGAACACCGGTACGACATTAAGTTTCCGTCTCAATGAATCGGCTGATTCGGTCAGGATAATTTCCAACGGCGGTGCCACGACGAACGATCTCGGTGCGCGTCCTGCCGGCTTAACCGTCACCAATCTCGCGGTCGTGGGTGATTACGAGATCCATGTCAGCAAGGACCCGGGCTACGGCTACCTGCAAGGCATCGCGACGCAAATCACAAGCGACACCAATCGCGCCGTTCGCTTCAGCGCACCGCGGGGCGTGGCGGTGAATCGCAACCCAGCGTCACCTTTCTTCGGCCGAATCTACGTGTCCAACGCGGACACCGGCTCGGTCGCTGCCGTGTCGCGCAACCTGGTCAACGGCGACGGCATCTTCCTCTTGAATTCTGATTTCACGGATGCCGTTGGCCAGGGTGACAACGCCCGTACGGCAGGAATCAACTGGCGCACCATCCTCACGGACACCGGAAACAAGCCGTGGCGCTTGGAAGTGGGAGAGGATGACAACCTTTACATCTCGGATTACACCGGCACGACCAATGTGCCATTCACCGGCAATCTTTACGTGGCTGACCCCAATGTCTCCACAAACTCCGGCACGAACGTGTTTGCCACCAATGGTCCGAGCTTCGGCCGCATTCCCAGTTCGGCCATTGTGAAAGGATCGCTCGCTGGCGGCGACCTGACCGTTTACGCGATTCAACCGGATCGCAATTGGAACTATGAATCGTTTGGAGTACCCGGAACTTCCTACAGCGTCATGCAACGCTGGAACATTGGCGCCGGCCCCCTGCCCTCGCCTGTGGATTCCGTGCGCGTGACCGACCTGCCCATCCTGATTGCCGACGTGCCCAGCGTGCTTTCGGACATTGATATCGCGCCGGACGGGAAATATTTCATCACCCAAAATCGCAGTGCGGGATTCGAAGCTGGCCTTTACATTGTGGACCCGAGCAAGGATGCGGACGGTTCGGGCTTTCCGGACGTCGTTTTCGATTCCTACTTTTGGAGCACCGTGCTGCTCGGCGGCACGAATGACATTCTCTTCCAGACACGTGCGGTGAAGGTGGCGCCGGATGGGAGCGTCGTGGCACTGATTCGCGATGATAACCGCGTCTGGATCATTCCGCTAACGAATGGCATCCCGGACCTGAGCAACCGCGCGCTCATGGACACGGGTGTCACTACCATCCTCGGCCGGGACTTGAGTTTCGATGCGGCGGGGAATCTTTACATTGTCAGTTCCGGGCAGACGGCCCTGAAATCCTTCTCGCCGGGATTTGGTTCCCGCGCCGTCACGACTTCCGACGGCACTTTCAGCGTCACCCGTTTCACGAACGATCCGCCGCTCATCACCATCACCTCCACTGATACGAATCTTTACGAGCGAATCCCGGGAGACACGGGCAACTTCACGGTGAACCGGCTCGGCGTCCTTAACACCCCACTCACGGTGAATCTTTCCTACTCGGGAACGGCTGTGCCTGAAAACGATTTCGTCGGGCTGCCCGGCAGTATCACCATTCCGGCCGGACGCATCAGCGTCACCCTCAGTAACGTCGTTCCCATCGACAATGGCCAACTCGACGGCGCTCGCTCAATCATCGTGAATGTCGAACCAGGGGCTGGCTACGCCGTGGCCACCAATGGATCAGTGACGTTGCAGATTCGCGATGACGAACAAGCGGGCGGGCCTCTTTTGTTCAGCGACGATTTTGATACGGACACGTCTGCGAACTACGGAGTCCAATTCGGCGCCGAAAATGGGATTGACGATAAGACGGTCCTGTTCAACTACGACTACAGTTTAGACGGCATTCCGGCCGCACCGAAAAGCACCGGCGGCACGACGCGAGGCTTGAAGCTCACGGTGAACAAGACCGACGCCACGGCGGCTGGATCAGCAGGCGTGAACTTGTATCCGCTGAGCCTCAACCTTGCGAATGACTTTGTGCTGCGGTTTGACATGTTCCTCCGCTACAGCAGCGTTGCCGCCGGCACCACGGAGCACGCCATCTTCGGCGTGAACCATTCAGGTACGCGCACGAACCGCGCTCTCACTGGCGGCGGCCTGGCGGGTGGGGACGGTAATTGGGTGGCGATCGAAACGGACGGGTCCGGCAGCAGCAGCGGGCGCAGCTACGCGATTTTCGGCAGCACCAATGACACCGTGGCCCCGCCCTTCAGTGCGGTTTCTGCCGCATCATTTACCCGATTTTTCACTGCGCCTCCTTTCCTCGCGGCGGGTGCGCCGAGCGGCCAGTGGTCGGATGTGGAACTGATCCACACGAATCGAAACCTGACCTTGCGCGTGAATAACGTAACCATCCTCAGCCGCACTAATAACACGGCGTTCACGAGCGGCACCATCATGCTGGGCTTTATGGATTCGTTCGCCTCCGTTGGTTCCACGAACAACTACGTCGTGTACGACAACGTGCGGGTGATCAATCTCACGACGACCCGGCCGAGCATCACGGCGGTGCGTCGCGCGGGTGCGACGATCGAAATCGATTTCACTGCGGATCCGGCCAGCGCCGCGGGCGACTTCACTCTTCAAAGCACGACGGCCTTGCCCGGTGGCTTTGCCAGTGATCCGAGTGCGACAATTACTGCCTTGGGTGGCGGATTGTTCCGCGCTGTATCGCCCAACAGTACGGACCCGCAACGGTTCTACCGCATTGTGAAGTAAATGGTATGTATCTCCAGCGGGCCCGGTCGGCGGCCGGGCCCCTGGGGGGAGTTGAATATGAATACAAATTATCGCCGCAACGGATTTACGCTCATTGAGCTGCTCGTGGTGATTGCGATCATCGCGATCCTTGCCTCCCTGCTACTCCCGGCGCTGGGTCGGGCCAAAACCAAGGCGCAGCAAACCCATTGCATCAGCAACCTTAAACAGATGCAGTTGGCGTGGGTTCTTTACGCCGACGATAATGAAGACGAGATGGTGCCCAACGCCCCTGCGGGAGCGCCGCTCAATGCCGTCTGGGTAAATCCCTCAGGCATGGGCTGGGGATCCCAAAATGCCAACACCAACGAAGCATTCCTCACCTCCACCCGGCTCGCTCCTTACTGCGCCAACGTGGTCTCCATCTACAAATGCGCGGGGGACAGGGTGCGATCGGATAACGGGCAACGCGTCCGAAGTTTCTCCATGAACAGCCAGATGGGACATATCGGCGGAATGAGCTCGGGCCCTTTTCCAACGCCTTACACACCGCCAAACTACAACCCAGGCTGGCGCGTGTTCAAAAAGACCAGTGACCTCACGACGCCGAATCCGTCGGAGGCGTTCATTTTTACGGAAGAACATCCCGGCAGCATCAACGACGGTTACTTCCAGGTGGCACTCAACTCCGCGACCTTCCCAGACGTTCCGGGTTCGAATCATGGAGGATCGGGCACGATTTCTTTTGCCGACGGACACGTCGAAACGAAACGCTGGGATACGTCGCCAAAGGTCGTTCACGGACAGATCGCCAAGAGCATGGCTTGCACCGCCCGTGAGCTCGATTGGATGCGCACTCACGCCAGCGCGCCCCAGTGACGTCACCGCGATGCCCGGATACGGAAGAAGCGATACGGAAAATTCGTCGCGCTTATCGGGACGTGCATCAATCCGGTCCCGTTCGTCACCGTTGCGAATTCGGTCCACACACTCAGGTTGCTGGAGGATTCAACCCAATACGCCGTCTGAGGCGCCCCGCTAAAGGAGATCATCCCCCTTCCGTTCGTCACCGCCAGGCCGGTAAGCCGAAGTCTCGTCACACTCAGCAGCGCACCGGAACTCACGGCGATTCCCGCCGCGTTACTCGCCAACAGGGAATAATTTCCCGCCAGCGATTCCGTCACATTGCTCAACATCAGAACACGGTTCGTGGCTCCCGCGATCCCCGTTCCGTTGAAGCGCCACTGAAAGCTCTGAGGCAATGAACCACTCGTGGTGACATTAAGGGAAGTGTCGGCGCCCGCATTCACAACACCACCAACTGGATGCGTGACGATGTTCGGTGGCTCCACCGGTGTGAGAACACGCACGTTGTCGAAAAGCACGAATGTCTCGTTCGACGGATCGGGAATCGATGTGAAAAGATCCATGTAACCAAGCATGACGTTGCCATTGGTGAACGTCGTCGTGTTCGTCCGCTCGGCGACAATGGTCCCGTTTAACCGCCAAAGGAGCATCCCGTCGGTCTGGCTGACTTCGCACTGCACCCATCGCTTGCCCGGCGCCCCAGCCGATTCGTAGGTGGCGCCCGGAAACAGATTTTGAAAAAATGGATCGAGCGAATCACCGCTTTGCGCTCCGTTCGCCTCCAACCCGCTGTTCAAAAAAGAAAGCCACGCCGGCGCTCCCGTCACGCGTCCTTCATAGGCACGAAAGTCACCGGTGGTTCCGCCTTCCCCATCCATCGCGAACCACAATCCATCGCTCGCACTGGCCGTTCCTCCACCCCAGTTCACCCGCGTGGCGGCGTGATTGATCCCGAACGTTGCGAACTCAGTTGAACCTGCACTGCCGCCAGAGGGTCCGTTGTAATTCAACCAAACATCGCAGCGCAGAATGAAGTTGCCGCTGAAACTTTGGTTCCTCGGGTAAAGACTGATACCCGACACAGCGCCGGTGAGGTCGTTCTTGTTCACCGTCAGTTTCAAACCCCGGCTCGAGCCGGAAGAATTGGGCGCAGGCGGGATGAAATTGGTCGCACCAAAGGCCACGTAACGGTTTGTGCCGTAATCGAACGCCCACTCGGCCGTGTAGTCGGGAACGCCATCGCCTGCGCCTTGAAACACGTTCCAACTGGTTCTGCTGTCCGTGTCGAAACCGTCCACGAAAGCCGTTTGCCAGACCGACGTGGCATTCACGATCACCCTGGCCACCGCGCTCGTGCGTGCACCGAATGCATTCGTTACTACCACGTCGTAATGACCTCGATGGATCGGCTGGGCATTCAGCCGGACGAAGGTGCGGTTGGTCGCTAATGGGATATCGCCTCCGTTAAACCGCCACTGGAATCGAGGACACGCACCCGTCACACCGACGGACAAAGTAAGGTTTGCGCCGGCGTCGAGAGCGCGGTGCATTGGGTTCGTGACAATCGTGGGTGAACTGATCTGCGTACCGATTTGGATGGCACCGATCGCATTCCACATGTCGGCGGTATGGTGCTGGCAACTCCAGAAGCTCACGCCGCGGTAACCCCCGGCCGTCGCCGGCGACGCGTTGGTCTTCAGGGCGCTGACAAACGCCGAGATTTGCGTGCCCGTGACGGTGCCGTTGACGGAATTGTATCCCTGCCCAATTGGAACGATCGGTTTGATCGCGTTGGTGTTGGCGCCGGTAAGTGAATTCTGCCAGTTGCGCCACTCAGTATTCATCCTCGCGACCATGGTGACGGCGTAATTCGTCCCGTTTACTCCGCCGATATCCGCCCAATACGTCTGGGGCATGACTGCGTCGCAAAACTTGCCGAACATGATGTAAGGGAATCGAGAGTGAGAACTGATGATGGGAAACGGCGCGTGCGCGAGGAAGCGATTCGGATACGCGGCTTTGATGGCGGCACAATAGTTCGAAGCCACGAGACTGTTGTTGGCTAAAGCCTCATACTCACCCTCCGCGTCGATGATGAATCCGTCCGCCCCAAGCGCCAGCGCATTCAATGCGACATTAATCTCGCCCTGCACGTTGTTGCCGTAAACGTAGGCCCAGCCAAAAATTTTCAGGCCCGCCGCATGGGCGCGTGTAATTAAATCCGTATTGAACTGACTCCAGATGTTTCCGCCATCGCCGCACTTCACCGTAATCCACTGCATGCCGCGGCTCTTCTGGTAATCAATCAGTCCCTGCACGCTACCGACGCCCAAAGCGGAAATGCAGGTGGGCACCTGCCAAATCCAATCGCCCTTGCCCAGATCCGCGGCATTGACGCCGTGATCGAGCACGGCCGTGGGCACCGAGTTTTTCGTCGGAACAAGAGCGGGTGCCGGCGATACTTCTGCGTCCTCCTCCGAATGATCTGATCCAACCCAGATCGACGGCGGCCACGCACCACCGTGCGTCCGACGGTAGTAAAGCGAGGCGTCGTCCTGGGCCGCCACATTCCATCCGAAAACAATGAGCCCCACGAGGAACAGGGTGGCTATTTTGGGAGAAGGATGCGGCATCAAGCGCCGCAATTTTGACTCAACGCAACGAAGAATTCCAATGACGATTTGGCTATCGTGCTGTGGAAGATTCATCCATCGGATCGCAGCACGAAACAGCACGCCGTTCGCCCTTCTCCAAATCTCCACGCCAGCACGCTTGTCGGGCCAAACTTCATCTGCCTACTCTCTTTAACCAAAAGTAACGCGGCCGGCCGGAAATGAGGTGCTGTATGAAAAAAATCATCATTTGCGCGGATGGAACCTGGAATACCGAGGACAAAACCGACGACGGATTTCCCTGCCCCACCAACGTCACGCGGGTGCGCCGGGCTTTGCTACCCACGGATTCGTCAGGCGTGGCGCAAGTCGTCCACTACGAACAAGGCGTGGGCACGGAGTTCGGCATTCGACTTCGCGGCGGCGCCCTCGGCCGTGGGATTTTCAACAACGTCGTGGATAGCTACGAGTTCCTCATGGATAACTACGAACCCGGGGATCGGCTGTACCTGTTCGGCTTCAGCCGTGGCGCCTTCACGGTGCGCAGTCTCGCCGGGTTAATTCGCAACTCGGGCATCCTGCGCCGTGGCCACGAATCGTTCCTCGATGAAGCCATCAAGATTTACCGGGACTACGATCCGGCCACTGCCCCGGACGGTCCCGTGTCGTTGAACTTTCGCGGCTACCATTCACATGAGGCGGAAATCGAGTTCATTGGCGTGTGGGACACGGTAGGGGCGCTGGGCATACCTTTCCTGGACGGACAATTTCGAATCCTGCGCGGTCTTGATTGGAGATTCCACGACGTGACGTTAAGCCGCATCGTCAAGAATGCGTTCCACGCCCTGGCCATTCACGAATATCGTTCCCAATTCGAACCCACGCTCTGGGAACTAAAACCAGGTGCCCCCACAACGCAGCGCGTGGAACAGGTTTGGTTCAACGGCGCTCATTCGGACGTGGGAGGCGGATATCCCGAGTCTGGCCTCTCGGATGTGGCACTGGGGTGGATGGTGGAGAATGCCGAGAAGTACGGCGGTCTGGAATTTGATCGCTCCACGCTGGCGCTAAAACCTGATTCGCTGGCGGAAGGACATGATTCCTTCAGCTCCTTTTATAAAGTGCTCGGTGCGTTGAAAGGTGCATCTGAAGGAACACCGCGCCGGTTCCGCGCCAATCCCGCCACAGCCGCGACCGAGAATCCGCATCCCAGCGTCCTGGAACGGTTCAAGCAAACTCACGCGAAAGAGAACTGGCCACCCACCTTCGCGGAGGAACTCAAGCGGCGCGTCGCGATCTGAAGCGCGGAGTAGCTCGACCCTCTCCTAATTGAACCTTCGGCAAAGCGTTCTTGCCGCCATGGCGGCATCAGCGTCAAATCACTCCCGGCAACCGTGGATGGCGATGCATTAACGCGCACAAATAAGTTCGCACTGACCCTGCTGTGCGCGGGAGCACTATGGCCAGGATTCCTGGAAGCAGCGGAAACAAACCACGTCCTCGTCATTCCGCGACAATTTCAGCGTCTGAATGTCGGCACACCGCCGCTCTCGCCGGATCATTTCAATCCCGACTCTGGCGTTGAATTGGAGCCGGGCTTCGTGGATGGCGCGACCATTTCCTACGAATGGAAAAGGCACGTGAGTGACCCGTTCCCTCCGATCCCACCTTCTTTCAACCCTGATCCCGGAGCTTCGCTGAAACAACCCACTGAGGCGCCCAAGCCATTCTTTCAGTACGACTACGTTCCCCTGCCGGTTTTCACCGGGGACACAATCGCGCCCGATCTGCAATTACCGCGCACCAACATCATGCGAAGGGAATTACTTCTGCGCGAACCCGTTCTTCCCAGATTCTCTTTCGGCTGGAAACCCCTCACAAACGCGCTCGCGTTGCCACGCACGAACACGGTGGAGAATGTCAGCATCCCGACCCATTGGCACATCCGCGACTATCCAGTGTCGCGTCAACATGCAGCGCCCGACCACACGCTTCCCTCGCGGGATCGCTATCGCGTGCCGTTCGTGCCATGGCGTCGCTACACCAGCGGTGATATTGAAGCGCCCTACCGATTCGACCGCCCCTTTCTCTGGCATCCCTATTTACAGAGCACCCTCAAGGGCGACGCGCCCGTCATCGGCCAGGATATCTTTCTGAACCTGACGGCGGGCACCTCGACGGAATTGGAATTTCGCCGCATTCCCACGCCTAGCGCTGTCAGTTCGGCGCGGCCCGGCAGCGCGGAATTCTTTGGCAAGAGCGAGCAATGGTCTGTGCAGAATAATCTTTCGCTTACCATTGATCTGTTTCGGGGCGAAACCGCTTTTAAGCCCGTGGAATGGGCCGTCCGTTTGCAACCAATCTACAACATCAACTTTGTGGACGTTCAGGAAACCACAGTGCTGAGCCCTGACCCGCGCGGCTACGACAACCGCGACCGGCGTCCGCCGCGCGGAAATCCAAACGACGTGAATCTTCCCGGCGACGTCGGCACAGTGTTGGATGGCGTCACGCCAGTCGGCAGGAACCTGGCAAACCGATCCCACACGCAGCGCACCCGCGACTTTCTCGCCCTGCAGGAGGCTTTTGTTGAAATCCACCTGCGCGACCTGTCGGATAATTACGACTTCATCGCCTCACGCTTTGGCAACCAGACATTCAACAGCGATTTTCGAGGCTTCCTTTTCAACGACACGGAAACCGGCGCGCGAGTCTTCGGAAACTATGACAACAACAAGTGGCAGTACAATCTCGCGGCCTTCGACATGCGCGAGAAGGATACTTATTCCGAACTGAACACGATGAACGCGCGCGACCAGCGGGTCGTCATTGCGAACGTCTACCGGCAGGATGCGGTGTGGCAGGGCTACACAGCACAAGCCAGCATTCAGGCGAATCTCGACGACGGCGGCACGCACTACGATCGCAACGGCAACCTCGCGCGGCCGGCACTACTCGGGGACGCGAGGCCGCATGAAGTTCAGGCCTATTACCTCGGGTGGGGCGGAGACGGCCATATCGGACGCTGGAATATATCGCATCAATTTTACCAGGCGCTGGGACGTGATACTTACAATGGACTCGCCGGACGCCCCGTGGACATCAACGCCCATATGGCCGCGCTGGAACTTTCCTACGACCGCGATTGGATTCGCTACAAGGCCTCCTTCTTCTACGCGTCGGGAGATGGCAATGCTGAAGACGGAACGGCTACCGGCTTCGACACCATTTTCGACAACCCGAATTTCACTGGTGGCCCCTTCAGTTATTGGGTGCGCCAGGGATTTAATTTTGGCGGAACCGCGGTAGGCCTGAAGCAGCGGAACTCACTCGTGCCGAATCTCCGGAGCAGCAAAGGTGAAGGACAGGCGAACTTCGTGAATCCTGGGGTGTTCATCTACAGCCTGGGCACGGACATCGACACCACTCCAAAGCTCCGCACCTTCCTAAACGCAAACTATATTCGGTTTGCCGAAACCGACTCGCTGAAAACCGCTCTGCTCAGCGACAAGGTGCGCGGCGAAGTGGGCTGGGACTTGAGTATCGGGTGGCAATACCGCCCCTTGCTCACCGACAACGTAATTGTATCTGGTGGGTTTGGTGCACTGATTCCTGGCAGCGGATTCCGCGACATTTATCGCCGCAACACCTCCCCTGTGCCGGGCTACAATTCCTCGCGGCGCCAGGGCGAAGTGGATGATTTCCTCTACAGCGCTGTGTTGGCCCTGACGCTGACGTATTAAAAATCGACCCACCCAACGGGCCAATTCCCTGCTTTGCAAACCGTCTGCTGAATTATTACTGTCTGCGCCCCTGCGGAACCCAGATTCGGCCGGGCAAAAGAATCAATGGCATTGATTGTTCAAAAATATGGCGGCACGTCGGTCGGCAATCCCGACCGAATCAAGAACGTCGCACGGCGCGTGGCCGAGTATCGCGCAGCGCGGCGATCAGGTCGTGGTCGTCGTCTCCGCCATGAGCGGCGTCACGGATAACCTGATCAAGCTGGCCAAGGAAATCATGCCGCTGCCCAGCGAGCGCGAGATGGACATGCTGCTGGCCACCGGCGAACAAACGACCATCGCGCTGACCGCCATGGCGCTGCACGCGCTGGACATTCCGGCCACCTCGCTCACCGGCGCGCAGGCCGGCATCGTGACCGACGGCGTTCACACGAAAGCGAAGATTCAGAACATCACGCCGAAGGAAGTGCACGCGATGCTCGACGCGGGCAACGTCGTCATCGTCGCCGGCTTTCAGGGGCAGACTTCGCAGGGTCAAATCACCACGCTCGGCCGCGGCGGTTCCGACCTTACGGCCATTGCGCTGGCTGCAGCGTTGAAGGCCGACCTTTGCCAGATTTACACGGACGTGGATGGCGTTTACACCGCCGACCCGCGCATCGTGCCGACCGCGCGCAAGCTCGCGGAAATTTCCTACGACGAAATGCTGGAGCTGGCGAGCAGCGGCGCCAAGGTGATGCAGTCGCGCTCGGTCGAATTCGCCAAAAAATTCGGCGTCATCTTCGAAGTCCGCTCCAGCTTGAACGACAACCCAGGAACCATCGTGAGAGAAGAAACCAAAAGCATGGAAGACGTCGTGATTCGCGGCGTGGCGCTCGACAAGAACCAGGCGAAAGTCACGCTGGCGGCAGTGCCAGACAAGCCCGGCGTGGCCGCGCGCATCTTCAAGGCGCTCGCGGACGCGAACATCAACGTGGACATGATCGTCCAGACCGCCAGCCACGGCGGCGGCGCCAAGGCCACGGACATTTCCTTCACCCTCGACAAGGCAGATCTGCTCAAGGCGCAGAAGATTCTGGAACCGATCAAGACCAGCGTGGGCTTTCGCGAAATCATCGCCGACGAAAAAATTGGCAAGCTTTCGATCGTCGGCGTGGGCATGCGCAGTCACTCCGGCGTGGCCGCGAAGATGTTCGAAACCCTGGCCACCGAAGGCGTGAACATCGACATGATCTCCACGAGCGAGATCAAGATCTCCGTCGTGATCGACCTCGCCAAAGGCGAAGCGGCGATGAAGGCTGTGCACGGCGCGTTTCTCGGATAACCGCGCTTTCCCGACGGTCGGTGAATTGACAAGGCGACGTTCACCGGTAAGCTTCGGCCCATCTGAAGCGGGCGTAGCTCAATGGTAGAGCTCCAGTCTTCCAAACTGGCCACGAGGGTTCGATTCCCTTCGCCCGCTCCATTTTTTCCGCACCGCAATCCGCCTTACTCCGCCTCAATCCGAATCGTGTGAGTCACGGGCACGAAGGCTTTCTTGATGGCCGCGGCCAGCGGTTCCCGCACCCGCTCTGTTAGTTTCACCATGGTGTCCGGTTCCAGTTTAAATTCCGGACCATGAAAAATGGTTTTGATCTGATGCGTCTCGTAGGCCTGCTTGGCAGCAACGGCGGCGTCAAGCTTGTCGAAGGCGGACGAAAACGGATTCACGCCGAAGTCCTCAGCGAGATTGACCCCCTTCGCCAGTTGCGCCGACGTGTACGTCTTGGAGTTTGAACCCCAAGTCACTTTATACTTCTCCGCGGTGCCGTTCCTCGCCACGAGCATCAGCCGATTTAATTCCTGGTTAAACGGCACCAGAGTCATCCCGGAGCGTACACTGTTCTCGCTGTTCAACATGCCGGTGGCACAAAAAGGATAGCGCGTGCTTTTGATTTCCACTTCGCCCTTCCTTGAGGAGACGACTTGGTGGCCTTGGCTGCCCTTTGCGTCGCCGCTGCCCAAGTCCACGGTGTAGGTGCCGATCTCGCCATCCAGGCCCAGCGCACGGAGGAACGCATAAGCCATCACAAGTTGTCCTGCCCCGCCCGGGTGCACGCCATCGCCGCCGGCAATGGCGTAGTTCGTCGCATAGCGGAGCTGCCCCTCGCGACCCGCCACCAGCATGGGCCAGAATACATCCGCAAAACTGATTTCTTCCTGCGCTGCGATGTCGATGTCGATGTCCCGTAGTTGGGCCAGGTTCAAGTTGAGCGCTTCTGCTTTCTTGCTCACGCAACCGGGCGATCCCAGCACGACGCGGACGTTGTTCGCATTAAAAGACCGAACGATCGCCGTCTGCGCGTTGCGATAGCGTTCGCCGATCTCAGGACGAAATGCGCTGTAGCCGTGGTCGTTCATTCCGTAACACGTGGTGGCGATGGTAGGGTTGAAGCGCAGGCAATCATTGGTCATCCGACGAAGAAAGCCCGGCGCCGTCTCGCCACCCCAGCCGTATTGTCGCGCCGTGATTTCCAACTCCGGCACGCACGCCGTGAGGTAGGTTTCCATGAAGCGCGAATACATTTTTTGCTCAGTGATGGAGTCGCCGATGATCGCGAGGCGATCTCCTTTCTTGAGCAACAGCCCGTTGGGTTGCGGCGCTGGCTTGGGTTCAAACTTCTCGAAGTAAGGGTCGTTGGGTTTTGGCGGTAACAGTGCGATGGAAGCAGCCCGGGAAGGCGGGGCAACGACCAGCGCGGCAGCAAGTAATATGAAGCGAAAGATGATTTTCATGTGAACGATGGATTCCACTTGGAGTGATGCGTGCTGAGTCTGAACCTTCACTTGACCGGCACAAAAACCGCGCAGACCGGAGACCCCACCTCCAACCTCTCGTCCGTGAGGGTCAGTTTGCCGGTCTCCGGATTGATTCGGAAGACGACGACGTTGTGGGTGTCCTGATTTTCAGCGAGAAGGTATTTCCCCTTGGGATCAATCGCGAAATGTCGCGGCGTTTTCCCCTGAGTATTCTGATGTTCGATCAAGGTTAATTTCCCGGACTTTGGATCGCTCGCGTAGGCCACAATGCTGTGATGCCCGCGGTTGGACCCATAAACAAACTTACCGGAAGGATGCACATACACTTCGGCGGTGCTAAAACCTTTCTCCACCGCCCCGGGCACAGTGCTGACCGTTTGGATTTCCTTCAACGTGCCGCGTCGGCTGTCCCAGGCAAACGCCGTCATGGTGCAAAGCATTTCATTGATGACGTAGGCGAACTTTCCATCCGGACGAAAAGCGATGTGGCGGGGCCCAGAGCCGGGGGCCACGGTGGCGAATGGCGGCTCGTTGGGAGTGAGCCTCGCCTTGCCGGCATTGAGCTTGTAAACCAGCACCTTGTCCAAGCCGAGGTCGCACGCCACCGCAAAGCGTTGGGAGGGATCGATGACGATCGCATGCCCGTGCGGGCCTTCCTGCCGGCCTTTGTTGACGCTTGAACCCTCGTGCTGGATGAACGTGCCGGGATCGCCCAGGGAACCATCCTTCTTGATCGGCAAAGCTTGGACACTGCCTCCGCCGTAGTTCGCCACCACCACCACCTTGCCCGCACGGTCCACGTCGATGTGACATGGGCCGGTGCCGCCAGAGGATTGGCTGTTCAACAACGTCAACTTCCCCGTCGATCGATCAATCGCGTAGGCGCTCACCGAGCCGGCTTTCTTGTCGCCGAACTTCGACACTTCACCGATGGAATAAAGGAATTTCCCATTCGGATGCGCTGCGAGAAAAGTGGGATTGGCCGTTTCCGCCACTAGTTCCGCAGGAGCGAGTTTCCCCTCATCGGTCATTCGCGACAAATAGATGCCCTTGCTCTTTGCGCCGGTATACGTGCCAAAATAAACGAAATGGTCAGCGCGCAAGTGAGTGGAAGAAAGTGACAGAGCCAAGACAAGCCCGAGGAGCGGTGGGAGAAATTTCATGCGCGAAGCAAAGACGAGTTGTGGCTGGGATTCAAGCGATCAACACAGTTCACATCCACCGGTCGCACCGGGGTCCATCCGCGGTCCAGACCAGCCGATCGATAAACATTCGTCGAGCGGTCATGCGTTGGTCCCAGGCGTGGTAAACAATGCGATCGGCACCATCCCGGCCACGCACAATGGAATTGTGGCCGGGGCCCATCAACTCATTGGAAACTGTCCGCAGCACCCGAGGACCCGACTCATTGCCCGCGTCGGAGTAAGGACCCAAGACGCTGTCCGCAACACCGTAATCCACGCCGTAGCTCTCATTCTCCCAACGCCCGCCGCTGTAGAGACAGTAATAGCGCCCCTCGTGCTTAAGGACGAACGGCCCTTCCAGTGTATGCCAATCATAGCGCGACCCGTAAATCGGGCGGTTAGCCTCGAATCGTTGCCAGTCGCGCGTGGCGCGCAGGATGACTCGACCTTCGTCTTCCAGCCGGGTCATCGAAGTCATCCGGGCGGCCATCAAAGCGGTTCCCGCCCGCACGTCCGGAGAGCAATCGAGAAAATCCCGCGCATAAAATAGATACCACTGCCCGTCGTCGTCTCGGAACGGGTGGGCGTCGATGGCGAAGGAACAGGTTTCGGGCTCTATGAGCGGGTGACCGACATCTTGAAAGGGGCCCAATGGTGTGTCGCTGGTAGCCACTCTCAGTTGATGGCCTCGATCGGCAAAGCCTACGGAGTAATACAGGTAAAACTTTCCAGAATCATACGCCACCTCCGGAGCCCAGAAGTGAGTGCCCAATCCGTGGTCAGGTCGCAGCAATGCCCGTCCCGCGCGTTGCCAATTCAGTAAGTCCTTGGAACGCAGTAACGGAAAAACCATCTCGGTTGGATCACCCGCCGCTTCACGCTCGCCGGTTCCGACTGCGAAATATTCTCCGTTCCATTCCCACACGAATGGGTCCGCAAAATACTCATCGAAAACCGGCCGTGGCTTGGTCGCTGTCTCTCCTGGCATTGAACCTCCTTGAGCACGCTATCATCCTTCGCAGTTCCCGCAACGCCGCGCCCACCTTTCCAATTTGTAATGTTCCGGAAAGCTTGTGGTCATGCGCGTACGCGAAGGTGTGGCCATGAACGACAACAATTTCTATTCGGAGAATAAGCAGCGGATAAATCGCTTCCGCGCCATCCTGCTCGCGCTGCTGCTCGCGGGCGGAGCGGGAGCTTTCACCTGGACTCAAGTCGAGGCCAAGGACAACGCCAAACCGGCATCCGTAAAACTGACCGTCAACGAGAAGCCTGTTTCGCGTGAGACAGGCATCACGAGTTTCGCACCCGTGGTGAAAAAGGTTACGCCCAGCGTCGTGCAGGTTTATGTCACCAGCAACGGGCGGAATGTGGCGCAACAACTCCCTGACGAGCTGGCGGACAATCCATTTTTCCGCCGCTTTTTCGGTGACGAATTCGACGGCAATCGTCCGCGCCGCAACATGCCCATGCCTAAACAGCGCGGGATGGGCTCCGGTGTCATTGTCACGAAGGACGGCTATCTGCTCACCAACAACCACGTCGTGGATAATGCAGACGAAGTGAAAGTGGCTATGAGCGACGGACGCGAATTCAACGCCAGGGTGGTGGGGAAAGATCCCCAGTCTGATATCGCCGTGCTGAAGATTGAGGCGAAGGATTTGCCCGCCATCAGCCTGGCAGATAGCGACACCCTTGAAGTCGGAGACGTCGTGCTGGCGGTGGGGAATCCATTTGGCGTCGGCCAGACCGTGACCAGCGGCATTATCAGCGCCACCGGCCGCGGAACTCTTGGGCTCGATTACGAGGACATGATCCAAACGGACGCCGCCATTAATCCCGGCAATTCCGGTGGCGCGCTGGTTGATGCGGAAGGACGCCTGATCGGCATCAACACCGCGATTGTGAGCCGAAGCGGTGGAAACCAGGGCATCGGCTTTGCGGTGCCGGTGAATTTGGCGCGCGTGGTGATGGAAGGTCTGGTGAAGGACGGCCGGGTGGTCCGCGGATTTATGGGTGTGAACATCCAGGATCTTACGCCGGCGCTTGCAGAACAGTTCGATGTCAAAGACGCCAAGGGCGTGCTGGTGGCGGGAGTGACGCCCAAGAGCCCCGCTGAAAAAGCCGGATTGCGCGATGGAGATGTGATCACTGAGTTCAATGGCAAGAGCGTCAAGGATAGCCGGCATCTCAAGTTACAAGTGGCCCAGGCCGCGCCTGGCACAACGGTGCCCGTAAAAATCATTCGCGATGGTAATTCCAAGACGCTCAACGTGACCGTAAAGGAATTGCCTGGCAGCGAACTGGCGTCGAAGAAGAACTCGAACAATCCCGACAGTCCATCCGATGCATTGAATGGCGTGGGCGTGGGGGATATCGACGCCACGATTCGGCAGCAACTGAAGTTGCCAGCGGACTTGAAGGGCGCAGTCATCACGCAGGTGGAACCCAGTTCCGCTGCAT
The DNA here is from genome assembly GCA_963760275.1 of uncultured Verrucomicrobiae bacterium. Taxonomy (GTDB): domain Bacteria; phylum Verrucomicrobiota; class Verrucomicrobiia; order Limisphaerales; family SIBH01; genus JANNGC01. The sequence continues at coordinate 649,927 of CAVXCM010000013.1, read as the reverse complement.
TCGAAGCGGGACTGCGGGAGGGTGACGTGATCCTCGAGATCAATCGCAAGCCGGTGAAGAGTGCCCAAGACGCCGTGCAACTCACGGAAAAGGCGCGCGAAAAGCAAACGCTGGTGCGAATCTGGAGTCGAGGTGGCAGCCGCTACGTGGTAGTGGAAGAAGACAAAGCTGGTTAAGGCTGCCCCATGCGAGCCCTCCCGTTCACGCGGGAGGGCTTTTTGTTTTCGAACGTCTCTTCTAGGTTATGTCCATGCGCTTGTTGGTGGTGGAAGATGACAAAAAAATCGCTTCATTCGTCGTGAATGGCTTGAAGCAAAACGGGTTTGCCGTCGATCACTGTGCTGATGGCGAGAGCGGCCTCGAGATGGCGCAGTCTGTTCCCTACGATGGCGCGATCGTGGATATCATGCTCCCCAAACTTGATGGGCTCACTCTCGTGCAAACCCTCCGCCGCGAAGGAAAACAGATGCCTGTCCTTATCTTGAGTGCGAAGACCACGGTCGATGATCGGGTGCATGGTTTGCAGGCCGGGGGAGATGATTATTTGGTAAAGCCGTTTGCCTTTTCGGAATTGCTTGCCCGAGTGCAGGCACTCATCCGCCGGAGCACCCACGCCGTCGAACCCACCCGTCTGAGCGTCGCGGATCTCTCGATGGATCTGGTCCGCCGCGAAGTCACTCGTGGCGGCACGCCCATCGAGTTGCAGCCCCGCGAATTTTCGCTGCTTGAATTTCTCATGCGACACGCCGGCCGCGTGGTGACCAAGACGATGATTCTGGAACACGTGTGGGACTACAGTTTCGATCCCCAGACGAATGTCGTGGATGTCCTGGTGCACCGCGTGCGCAGCAAAGTGGACAAGGATTTTCCCACGAAGTTAATCCAAACCATCCGCGGCGTCGGGTATGTGCTGAAGCCGGCCTAGCTCCTCATGCGCAGCATCACCTTTCGTCTCAACCTGTGGTACGCGATCACGTTCGTGTTGAGCGCGGCAGTGTTGTTCGTTGCTCTTTATTTTCTGGTTGCGGCAGCAGTGCAGCAACAGGACCGGCAGATAGTGGAAGCCCGACTCAAGGAGCTGGCCGCGATTTACCATGACGGCGATGCCTCGGGCTTGCGCAACTGGGTGAGGCGCAGCGAAGATGCCAAACGTGAAAAACTTTTCATTCGCGTCGTCAGCCCCTGGAACGAAGTGCGTTTCCTGAGCGCTCCTGAGGACTGGGTGAATTACGAACCTCCGCAAATTAACCTTGGGGTGGCGCGCCAGGTCGTGACTGTTCGAGTGCCGCGCGATGAACAGCGGGATTTCACCGTGGCGGCCATGAGCCTGCGCGACGGTTCCATTATCCAAGCCGGCCGCATCGCCAACAGCCGCGAGATGGTGCTCCAACCTTTTCGCCGCGTTTTCCTGGCCGTCTCCGTGCCCGTCTTTCTTCTGGCCATCGCCGGGGGCGCACTCGTGGCACGACGGACCTTGCGACCCGTCCGCCAGATCGCGGCCACCGTTGAATCGATCGTTGATACAGGCGACCTGAGCGCGCGCGTGCCCACCCGGAAGTCCGATGATGAACTGGACCGGCTCGCGCATTTGTTCAACCGATTGCTCGAGTCGAACCAGAACCTCATCCAACAGATGCGGGAGTCGCTCGACAATGTCGCCCATGATTTGCGCACGCCTCTGGCTCGTTTGCGCGCTGCCGCCGAGCAAGCCTTGCGGAGCGGCTCGGATGCCGGGGAATTGCGCGAAGCACTTGGAGACGCCGTTGAGGAATCGGAACGAGTCTTGACCATTCTGAAAACACTCATGGATGTCGCGGAGGCCGAATCCGGCGCCATGAAACTTAATCTCGAGCGCGCCGATCTCGCCCTGGTCCTAAATCAAGTGACGGAAGTTTACCGGTTCATCGCGGATGAGAAGCGCATCAGTCTTCACACGGACATCGCGGCAACGTGCCCGGCCGAAGTGGACGCGCCCCGCATTCGCCAGGCCATCGCCAACCTGTTGGATAACGCGGTGAAATACACACCGGACGGGGGCCGCATTGAGATTGGTTGCCGCAGTGACACCCATGAAGCGGTCATTACCATTCGGGATAACGGAATTGGAATTCCCGCGAATGAGCTGCCGAAGATTTGGGACCGCCTCTATCGTGGAGACAAGAGCCGCTCGCAGCGGGGGCTGGGCTTGGGGCTGAGCCTTGTGAAAGCCTTCGTGGAAGCGCACGGCGGAAAGGTCCAAGTCCAGAGTGAGCCGGGAAGGTTTTCCGAATTCACCATCCGCTTGCCGCTTCGCGCATCCTCATTGTCCGGAAACGGCGGCGGCTAATCATCACTCTTTCTTTTTTGGGCGCGGCGCTTCGCTTCCAGTAGTCGGCTCGTTGTGCCCGCAGGCGGGGCGGCTGCGGCATCCGGCGCCGCCGCCTGTTCCACGACGGCCGTCAATTCCTCCCGTTTCGCCGGAGGTGTTCCCACCTCCACCGGCCGGGAAGGTTGAAATAAATGGGCGGCGGGCCGAACGGCTGGACCGGTCTGGGTGGACCGCACTTGATCTCGTCGGGCAAGTAACGCACCCAGGGACTCATCTGCCTCGACGGGGCGCGGCTTGCCTTTCCAGAAAAAGATCCAGCGCCGCAGCGTCGCCGTGGCCTTCAACCATTCCTCGCGGTCAAGTTGGATGCGGCGCACTCCAACATCGAGAGGGAACAAGCAGATCGCCAGCTTCAGCAGGAATTCCCAGAGATCACGGGGCTGAAACGTCTTCTGGCGATTGTGCAGGAAAGGATTGTCATCTGGTGCCGCCGGCTGGAGGGGCAAAATCTTTCCGCCACTGAGGTCTGCGATCTGTTGAAGGAGATGCAGGTTCGGCTCGCTGGCATTGAACTCCGGGCGAATAATTCACGCTCGCACCGAGAAATTGCTGGCCCGCTACTTTTCCATCCCGCACATCCATCAGGTTCAGCGAGTAGCCGCCGATTTCCTTCGTGGGAAAGCGCGCTTCATAATGCCCGGGCGCGGTTTGCTCGAGACGCACCATCTGGCGATCGCCTTTGGGGCTGACGACGACAGTCTGCAGATTCAGAAAGTTCTTGTAAGTTCCCCTGCTCGTCGAGCGCTTCGACGCTGAGCACGCCTTCGCCTTTGTCGATGTTCACGTCGGTCGTGAAGTCGGCGTTCTCCACCCGGCGCAAACTCCACTGCGCAGTCTGCGACCAGAACTGGCGATACTTTTCCCAGTTCATCCACATGCGCGCCCACTTGGGCTTCGCATCGCTCGTGAAGGCGACGGCGCGACCGAGGCCATACTGCCAATGCGCCAGCACGGGATCGCCTTTCTCGCTGAGCAAGCGGCACCTCGGCGCGCGCCTTGGGTTGCGTGCTCACGTAACCGTGCAGCGTCGGATATTCCGCACCGCCGATGCCGCGCACCAGTTCGCTGGGCGCGACGAGCTTCGGGCCGGAACGGTTCCTCGTAAATTGCCGACTTCAAAATCACCATCGTCTCCTTGATGAAGATCTGCGGGAGGTCGACTGGGCGAAATGACGTTGTGGAAGCGCCCGCGGCCCTTGTCGGCAATGTACTGCATCGTCTGTGGACCGGCGTGCCCGGAAATCAAAACGGTGCTCACGGTGATTTTCGCCGCGACTATGTCGCTCATCAACGTCTGCGAAGGCGCGCCTGGATCGCCATCGCTGAACACGATGATGTGCTTGAGGCTGGCGGTGGATTTCTTCGAGGCGCGTTATAGCCTCATGCTCATCACCCCCTCGAAGCTCGGCAGGTCGCCCTGGTTCATGCCGGCCACCGCGCGGCTGGCTTCCTTTTTATTGCCCACCTTTTGCAGCTCGAAACACCCAGCGCTCCGTGCCATCCCACATCACCACGCCCAGTTCATCCTGTGGTCCCAGAGCAGCCAGCACGCCTTGCGCACAATCGCGCGCGACCTGATTGCCATTGCCGAATTCCATCCCGTGCATCACCAGCACAACCGCGCCGGGCGGCAGCACCTTCTTGGAATCCAGTTCCATGTTCACCGGCAGCGTCGCTTCCAGCGGCGTGCCTTTGTAAGCGCCCGCCATGTAGGTCTGATCGCCACCCACGCACACCAATCCCGACGCCGAAATCGCGCACGGCGCTCTCGAGCAACTTCATCAAGCGATCGCCCAAATCGCCCGCCGCGATGTTGCTGATGAAAATGGAATCGTAGCTCTGCAGCTCCGCGAGCGAATCGGGGAACTTGTCCACGCCGATGACCTGCAACTCGATGTTCGCGGACCGCAACGCCGCGGCCAGCGTCGCGTCCTGCTGCCACGTCCGACGATGACGAGCAGAATGCGCGGATCGCCCCGCACGTTGACGAATGCAGTGGCGCGATTGTTCTGCGGAATGTTGTCGCCGGGAACATCGACCTGGGCGGAGTAGGTGTAGAACTTCGGCTCGTTCAGTGTTTGCGGGAACGTGAACAGGTTCTTGCCCGGCTCGAGTTCCACCTCCTGCTCGCCGAGGAATTGTTCGTCGCGATACAGGCGCAGCTGGCCCTTCTGTTTGCGATCCGACTGCACGAAAATTTTCGCCTCGATCGTTTGGCCCTTTTTCACTCGCGAAGGCAGCGCCGAGTCGTTGCAGGGAAACGTCATTGCCGCGCGCGACGCGCCAAGTGGAATCACATCGATGGTCACGCCCAGCGGCTTGGCGGAAAGAACGGCGTTCAGCGCGTCGCCCATGTTTTCATTTCCGTCCGAAAGCAGCACGAGACGCTTCTGGCCGGTTTCGGGAAATGCCGCCGTGCCGAGCCGCACGGCGCCGGCAATGTCCGTGCGATCCGAGCCGACGACAGCGAAGATTTTTTCCTTCTTGGGATCGACGGTGCTGTTGACGGTGGTTTCGAGCGCGGCATCGCTGCCGAAAACGAGGAAGCCGAGGCGATCTTCCTTCTTCTTATCGCGCCGCCATGCGCATGCGCGTATTTGAAGGCGGCCTCCTGTTGCGGCGACGGCACACTGTCCGAGCGATCGAGCACGAACATCACGTTCACGCCCTCCAGCGGCTGCTTCCATTGCAAGCCCGCCATGGCCAGCACGAGGCGGCAACGATGACGATGCGCAAGAATCAGCGCGAGCCAGCGGCGCACCGTGCCGATCTGCACGTCGGTCTTCCAGAACAGCCACAACACCCATGCCAGCGCCGGAATCAGCGCGAGCAACCAGGTGGGATGGGTGAACTGGAAATTCATGAGCGGCGAATCGAGTCACGGCTCCACGGCACCCAGGACGAGTCGCCTCGAAAATTGTGTGCTTTGGAGCTTAGGCATTCCTTTTTCGGACCAGTTTCTGCACCCGATGGTTCATCGAGTCAGCGACGTAAAGATTACCCTTCGAATCCAGCGCGATGCTCCACGGATTTGCAAATTGGCCCGGGCGCACCACCGGCCTGGCCAATGACTTCGATGGGGCGATCCTGCGCATCAAACACCTGGATGCGGCTGTTGCCGAACTCACACACGTACTGACGCCCCTGGTCGTCGACGCGAACGTCGTAAGGATAACTCAGTCTCGCCCGGCTGCTCACCCGCCTTTCCGTGCGCGCGGAGAAATGTTCCGTCGGGCGAAAAAATCTGGATGCGATGATTGCAGGAATCCGCCACGTAAATACGGTCGCGATGCATCAATGCAAACTCCTTCGGCGCGATTGAACTCGCCTTGGGCACAGCCCGGCACGCCCCAAGCCGCGAGGCATTGCCCACCATCGCGCAGAAAACTTCTGCACGCGATCCACGAGCGTGTATTCGCTGACGATCACGTTGTTCTTTGTATCGACGGCGATGGCGCGCGGCAATGTAAGTTCGCCCTGCGTTCGTTCCTTTCAGACCCCATTGCGCGAACCAGTTTTCCCTCCGGCGTGAAGTGATTTACACGCTGATAATGCGGTTCCAGCACAACGATGTTGCCCTCGCGATCGCAGGCACATGCCCTTGGGTTTGCCGAGATCCGTCTGCGGCATTTGCCACGAGAGAAGAAACTTTCCCGTCGGGCGAAAACTTCTGCACGCGGCCGGTCATATCGACGACGTAGAGATTGTCATTGGCATCGAGCGTCAGCGAACGCGGCTTGTTGAATTCGCCGGGCCCTGTGCCGCGTGAGCCGATGACTTCAACGTGGGAAAAAATCGAGCTGCGAGTGGGAGAATCTCTGACCGACCGCCTTTTTGCTCGCGCGGCTGACATCCCGCCACGATTACAGAAGAGCAGCGCCAGAACTGAGAACTGCCGGATCGTGGTGCCCCAGTTCCGACGGAGTGCGAGAGTTTCCGAATGGCGCGAAGGACTGACACCGCAAAACCGCGAGGATCAAAGCGGCGCGAGGGCAAGCAGCAGCAGCAAGAGGCAGAGCGCATTCACGTGGGCGTTGTGACCGTAATGAAGCAGGTTGAAGATGCGCAGCGCAAGCGTTTCCCCGCCAGGCGGAATGACCATGAGAATCGTTTCGACGTCCCAAAGACAGAGCACGTAAACGAGGTAGGCAGCCATCCAGATCTGGGAAGAAATTTGGGGGAAAATCACGTGGCGAAAGAGCGTTAATCCGCGGGCGCCATCCAATTTCGCCGCATCGACCAAGGTTGAATCGACGACTGCGCAGCCATGGTGAACCATCGATCGGGCGACGGCGAGGTAACGCAGGACCAGAAGGACAATCACGATGGCGGATGTGCGGGAGAAGAATTCGAATCCCGGGCGGTTGAATATCGTGATGGCAACGACGCCGACCAAGACGCCAGGCACGAGAAATAAGAACCAAAGCCAGCTCAAGCCGCGAACGCGTCCCAGCCCACAACTGATAAGGGTCGCAATGACGGCTGCCGTCGCAGCGTAAGCCAAAGAATTGATCAGGGCATGTCGGCCCGCGAAGAAGGCCGGCAGGAATTCTCCCCACGTGCGCGAAGTTAATACAAGCTGCGCGATGGGGATGATCAAGGAAGTCAGAAGGGCAAACGCTGCTATGGAAATTGAAGCCACGACACTAGGCCGTCCCAATCGTCGGCGAATCAATGAGGCCGGAGCATTGGTCGTTTCGCGAGGCCATGGAACATGATTTCGACGAGTGACTATGAGCAAGCAAAGCGGCGCGAGAACCAGCGGCCAACTTAAACGCAAGGCTCCCATCGTATCTAGGTCTGTGTTGAACCGGACCCAGATTTCCGAGGGGAACACCTTCACTTGCAGAATGGTTGGGACCCCGAAGTTATTTAATGCCAGGGCGAAAACGACCGCGGCGCTGACTGCTAATTGAAGGCGAGCCGTCGGCCATAGAAGCAGCCGGAATAGCTGTCTGCCACGCAACATCGTATCGACTTCAAAGGAAGGGGGTTCGAGCGTTCGCCATGCACTCCAGATGGCGAGAGCGGGGATCGGCCAAAGAAGGGAACCGAGAATCCAGACAGCACCGCCCAAGGAAAAGATTTTCACGGGCAACACGGACTGAAGTAGGCCGTTCGCTCCGAGCAAGTCGATCCAGCAATTGGTGACGAGGAACGACGGCAAGGCCATGACCCCGATCGTCAGCAGGAACACGAATCTCCGAATGCCGCGGGAAGTAACAATGAGAACCAAGGCCACGCTGATCCCGAGCAGAAGCGCGAGCATTGTGGAAGCGCTCGCTACCAGGAGACTGTTCGCGAGCAATGCCCAATTCATCACAGGTAGCTTAATCGTTACACAGCATCGTGCGAAGATCGTTTACCCGCGCAGTCCCCGTCGTGCCCAATTGATGAATCACGATGGAGGCCGCCGCCATCGCAAGCTCTAGGGACTCGCGTAAAGTCGCTCCCGCGGCGAGGGCGGCAGCTAGATTCGCGGTGACCGCATCCCCCGCGCCGACAACATCAATCTCGCCACGGACTGGCCGAGCTTCGACGTGATGCACCTCACCGTCTGGCCCGGCGCCGATTATTCCGCGCTCAGCAAGCGTGATGAAGACGGGGCGCTGTTGAGTTTTCGCCAGCGAGGAGGCCGCTTCACATATTTCGTCGAGACTTTGCAAAGGAGCCCCCCGAAGCGCCGCCAGTTCGAGGTCGTTCATCTTGAAACATACCGGCGGATAACCCTTCAAACCGCGGCGGCAATCAGCGATTAGAAATTTGGCGGGATGGGCGGCGGCGTGTTGGCCCAGCGATCCCAAGACCGCACGCGTTATCACGCCCGTTTCGGGCAAATCTACTTGATCCATGATCACAATCACATCTGCGGTAGAAGCGATGGATTCGAAAGCTTCGATGATCAGCCGGGAAACCTGCGAAGATGTGGGAGTCCAATTCTTGCTATCCAGCCGATTGAGTTCACGCGGAGGTTTTCCGCTCTCGAAGACGATAGGCTTGCAGTAAGTGAACGTACGCCGCTCGCGCGTTTGTTGGAAGTAATCCAGCCGAACGCCGGGCAGCGTCCGCAACGCGCCGAGAAGTTCGAAACCTTCGCCGTCCTCGCCACATAATCCGATGGGATAAAGATGGCCCACACCCAACGCGGCCAAATTGTTCAGGATGGTTCCTGCCGCGCCGGGCTGGCTGCGAACGTTCGCGACGTTGAACACTTCCAACCCCGTCTCAATGGACGTTTCCGTCTTCGAGGGATCGATTTCAAGATAGCGATCGAGGCAAAAATCGCCGAGGACTACGAGGCGGAGTCGAGGATAACGGGCGGTTATTTCGTGGAATCGCTCGGCGTTCATCAGGCGGGAGTCCGCTGAAGTTCATGAAATAAGTTGTGGACGAAGGCGACGTTATCGCATTGGACGTAGCGCATTTTCCCGCCCATCCTGGAAAAGCTTTTGCAAAAGCGCAGGTAATAAGCCGGATTGTCCTTCGGAGGTTCGCCCTGGCTCCAGTCCCAATTTCCGCTGTCTTGAAGGTCAACGACGAAAATATCAAAGCCCCGTACGGGCCGGACGCTCAGTTTGAAACCGAATGTTGTGCACGCAACTGAGGGCCTTTTCAAACACCTGCGGAGCCATGATCGCAGAACCGACCGAGAGCAAACCCCGCCATCCAAGTTTTCCACTGCACCAGCAAATAACTTGAAGTCCAGTTCTGCACAACGGCCAATCACCCCTCCATTAAAAATAGGATGGCACGACACGATATCGTATCCAATCCCCGGGTGAACTGTAGCCGGAATCTGATGGCGAAAGGCGGAAGCGAGCATGGAGGCGTGCTTCCAACGATGTTCAATTGCGATTCGTCCCGAGGCGAATCGGAACTGGCGCATCGCGCGCAAAAGATCGACGCGCGCAGATGCAAGCGGATGGTCTGGTTGATCCCGAATCATCGTTTCCAGATCAGCGGAGGACGGCAGGGTCACTCCGTCTTCCGCAATGAAACGGCCGAGCGCAACACCGTAGCCTTCACCATGGATGCTGCCACTTAGGAGCGCCAGGTGGATGTAGCGCGCCGTTTCATCCCAAGTTCCAAAATTACCAGCAGCAACATTCGTAGCGACGCTCTCCGTAGAACGGCCAAGCCAAGAATATTCCCAATCGTGGATAGAACCGGCGCCATTCGTTGCGAGATGGGTGAACCACCCTTGCTTCAACATCTCCGACAGGATTAAGGCAGCCCCATTCCTAATCAAATGTGCGCCATACATCAAAATTACCGATGCGCCAGAAGCGCGGGCTCGTCGTATAGCCAAAACGCAGGAATGAACGGCCCCTTGTTGCTGCTCGCAAACCGGGGGAGGCGCGGCCAGAACAGGGACAAGAAGGTCATCAATGCGGGTAAGGCTTTGTCGCTCTTGCAACGGGAAGACGCGGAGCATTGATAAATCCAAAGGTTTGATCGCCTTCACTGGGGAAATATTGCAGCAAGTAATTCCTCTGCGCATTCATAATCCGGAATGATCGCGTCGGCACCGGCACGAATCAATTGATCGCGTTTGAGAGGGTTGACCAAGTGAGAACCATTTTCTTCCTCGCTACTCGCAACTCCTATTGCCAAACCGCCAACCTCCTTCGTGCATTGGATTTCCACGGGTCCATCACCAAACGCCAGAAGCTGATGCCCTTCAATTCCCTCCTGCTTGATAAGTCGGTTGATTACATCCCGTTTCGAGAATGCACCTCGACGCGGAGCACCGTAAATGTGGCGGCCAAAATAGCGCGAAAGCCCCAATAATTGAGCCTCGGCTTTTACCTCGTGCTCAACAGTCCCACTTAGAATGATAAGAGTGAGGCGCCGACTCTCGAGGAATTGCAAAATCGCCTTCGCATTCCAAATGACAAACTCGTCTCTGACGCCTGCTCCGTTGATCAGGGCAATCCGCCGCTCAATCGATTCGCGCAGGTCCGCTTGATACCCCTTCGATAATGAATCTGCGCTAGGCGGTGCAATTCCCTTGGATGAAAGCCAGTTGCGAAACATTTCGATTTGATGAACGGATGGCTTCCCGTTTAGCGAGAGGATTTCAGAAAGAAGGAACTGTTCCGACAATGGGTTCTTCCAACAACCGTTCGGGATCTGTTTGCTGAACAAATCCAACATGATTTGAGGCCATCCGTGTCGCAACCAAGAGAGGGTCCCGTCAAAATCAAAAACAATGTGTGAGATGGCTGGACGGCAAAGATCGTTTGCAATCTTCTCGAAATGTATCTGTTTCGCCAAAACGAGATAAGCTAAACACCCACTTGGCAGGCATCACAGGCCAAATATTCGATAACAACTTTGTCTTGCGAAAACCTTAAACTGGCGCTAGCACAACTAATCCGCACGACCAAACCAAGACGGAAATTCTAAAACCAAATATGAAAAAATTATTGATCGGCTTGCTTACCGCCATTCTAACCATAAGCGCACCCATCTCTCTTTCTGGTGCAGACGAGGTCAAGCCTGCCAAGGAAAAGAGGGCGTTACGGGCACTACCGCTAAACGGGAAAATATCCGCAATCGATAAGAACGAAAAAAGCATCAAAGTGGGCGAACGGACCTTTTACATTACCGCCGAAACACAGCTCACGAAAAACGGTAAGCCTGCAACCTTGGACGATGCGGTGGTTGGAGAAATAGTGGGTGCGTCCTACCGACAGTCGGAAGATAAGAAACTGCAACTTGTCTCACTAAGGATTGGACCCAAAGCAGAGAAAACGCCTAAGGACGTTGCCAAATGAGGCGAGATCGATTGTCGGTAAAGGCAGGTTCGTTTAAGAGCCTGCCTTTTTTGCTTTATGCTGGCTTGCTGCTGTCGGCCAACCTCCAACTGAAGTCAGTAGTGACAAACCTTTTGGAATTCCAAAAATTCGGTTCCAGTTGCATCGATCTTGGCGGCTACGACACCAGTCGGAAAACCCTTACGGTGCGTTTCGTGAATCGAGACAAAAGCCGTTTTTATTGCTACACCAACGTTCCACCTGAAATTTGGAAAAATCTGGAGCGTCTAAACCAAAACGGGCGGCGTTGGAGAGTATCTGAACGAAACGGTTGTGCGGCAGCCAGAAAAGTATCCGTTCAAGGAACTCACAATCCGGTCATTCAAATCCATCCCGAAACGAAGAAAAAAGGCCGAAGACTCAAAATGAATCTCCGGCCTTCTTGAAAAATTGGCGGCAACCTACTCTCGCGGAATCTATAAAACCACTACCATCGGCAAGGCTGCGTTTGACGGCCGTGTTCGGAATGGGAACGGGTCGGACCACAGCTTTATGACCACCAAAGTGTCTGGTAGACGTCCACTGTCTTTCGCAGTAGCGTTGCGATCTATGCCGCAGACTCGTCCAACACTTAAATTTTAAAGAACGATGCCGAAGCTGCTTCGGGGTTCTCTGAAATCTACACACAGGCTTTCGGAAGACTAGGATTCCTACAATTCGCGAGTTTAAAATCGCATTCATTCACACAACCGAAGTTGAAGAAAAAGAAGCGATCAAGCCGCACGACCGATTAGTATCAGTCCGCTAAACGCCTCACGACGCTTGCACGCCTGACCTATCAACCACGTAGTCTACATGGGGTCTTTAGGGAGCTTGCGCTCCGGGAAACAATATCTTGGGATGAGCTTGGCACTTAGATGCTTTCAGCGCTTATCTCTTCCGCACATGGCTACGCAACGATGCCCCTGACGGAACAATTGCCACACCAGAAGTGCGTCATTCCCGGTCCTCTCGTACTAAGGAATGAACCCCTCAAGTTTCCTGCGCCCACAGTGGATAAGGACCGAACTGTCTCACGACGTTCTGAACCCAGCTCGCGTACCGCTTTAACCGGCGAACAGCCGGACCCTTGGGACCTTCTCCAGCCCCAGGATGCGATGAGCCGACATCGAGGTGCCAAACCGAGTCGTCGATGTGAACTCTTGGACTCGATCAGCCTGTTATCCCTAGCGTACCTTTTGTCCGATGAGCGACGGCAATTCCACATTAAACCGTCGGATCAATTGGGCCTACTTTCGTACCTGCTCGACTTGTTGGTCTCACAGTTAAGCACTCTTCTACCCATTCGCTCGACGCACGGTTGCCAACCGTGCTGAGAGTACCTTCGCGCTCCTCCGTTACCATTTGGGAGGAAACCGCCCCAGTCAAACTGACCCGCACGCACTGTCCCTCAGCTGGCTTACAGCATGAGGTTAGAATCCTAATTAACAAAGAGTGGTGTTTCACATTTCGACTCCAGGCTGACCGAAGCCAGCCCTTCAAAGTCTCCCACCTACGCTAAGCATCATTAATCAGAACCCAATACGAGCTTACAGTAAAGGTGCATAGGGTCTTTCCGTCCTACTGCGGGCAGGCGGCATCTTCACCGCCGTTACAGTTTCGCCGAGATCCTCTCCGAGACAGTCGTTCAGTCGTTACACGATTCGTGCAGGTCGGAACTTACCCGACAAGGAATTTCGCTACCTTAGGACCGTTATAGTTACGGCCGACATTCACTGGGACTTAGGCTCCGAGCTTCGCCTTGCGGCTAACAAGTCACCTTGATCTTTCAGCATTGGTCACGTGTCACACCCTATACGTCGTCTTCACGACTTTGCAGAGTGCTGTGTTTTTGTTAAACAGTCGCTAAACGCAATTTACTGAGACTCACCGAAGTGAGTACCCCTTCTCCCGAAGTTACGGGGCTAATGTGCCGAGTTCCTTAGAGAGGTCTCTCTCGCGCGCCTGAGTGCACTTACACTCACCCACCTGTGTCGGTTTACGGTACGGGCAACTGGGAGAACAACTATAAACTTTTCTAGGCACAGGTACCCACCGATACGCTTCGCCCGAAGGCTAAGCTCAGCATTCGATTGCCTAGTCGATGTCTTCCCATGCGTCATTCACAGTCTTAACCCCAGTCGGTGCAGGAATATTTAACCTGCTGTGCATCCACTACGCCTTACGGCCTCGTGTTAGCTCCCGACTAACCCTGGGAGGACGAACCTGGCCCAGGAAACCTTGGGTTTACGGCGACAAGAATTCTCACCTTGTTTATCGCTACTCGTGTCTGCATTCTCACTAATCAGCGCTCCACCGTCCGTTTCCGTTCGGCTTCGCAGCACTGATTACGCTCTCCTACCACTCACATCCTGCGAACAGGTTATGAATCCGAAGCTTCGGTATGTGATTTAATCGCCAATCATTTTCGGCGCGACCTCGCTCGATGAGTCAGCTATTACGCACTGTTTAAATGATGGCTGCCTCTAAGCCAACATCCTCACTGTCTATGCAAAGTCACATCCTTTCCACTTAATCACATTTGGGCACCTTAGCTGTCGGTCTGGACTGTTATCCTCTCGGCAATGAACCTTATCGCCCACTGCCTGATTGCTACGATACTGAGATCCGAGGAATTCGGAGTTTGATTGGTTTTGGCAGCCTGGTGGGGCCCCTAAGCCATTCAGTGCTCTACCTCCTCGGAGTACTTACATAACACTCGCCCTCAAGCGATTTCGGAGAGAACCAGCTATCACGGGGTTTGATTAGTCTTTCGCTCCTACTCTCAAGTCATCTCAGGATTTTTCAACATCCACGAGTTCGGTCCTTCACTGTATGTTACTACAGCTTCAACCTGCTCAAGAGTAGATCACCTCCGCTTCGGGTCTATTACCAGCGACTGGACGCGCTATTCGCACTCGGTTTCCCTTCGCCTCCGGCTTAAAAAGCCTTAGGCTGGCCACTGATAATAACTCGCAGACTCATTATGCAAAAGGCAAGCCATCACGCCTTGCGGCGCTCTGACACATTGTAAGCTTATGGTTGCAGGTTCTATTTCATTCCCCTAGCAGGGGTGCTTTTCACCTTTCCCTCGCGGTACTTGTTCACTATCGGTTGCCAAGGAGTATTTAGCCTTATCCAGTGGTCTGGACGGATTCATGCAGAGTTTCACGTGCACCGCATTACTTGGGATACCTCTAGGCGGCTTCAGACTTTTATGCACCCGGCTGTCACGGTCTTTGGCCCAACTTTCCAGATGGTTACATTAGTCGTTCACCTACCACATCAAGGTCCCTCAACCCCGGAGAGACAAGTCTCCCTGGTTTAGGCTGTTCCGCTTTCGCTCGCCACTACTGACGGAATCACTTCGTTTTCTTTTCCTGCGGTTACTGAGATGTTTCACTTCACCGCGTTTCGCTTCGCCGGACTATGAATTCATCCGGTCGATACTGGGCGATTAAACCCAGTGGGTTGTCCCATTCGGAGATCCACGGATCAAAGCCTGCTTGCGGCTCCCCGTGGCTTATCGCAACTTACTACGTCCTTCATCGCCTCTTGGCACCAAGGCATTCACCATAAGCTCTTAGTAGCTTGATCACAAAAGTTTGACCTATCATCCCTTCCGGGATGGACAGAAACTCAGCGAACTGTATTTGCCCTATCTTACTTACTTACCTATGTGTAGATTTCAAAGAACGTCTCCCGATGTGTTTGCTCGCAAGGTCTTGACCCTGCATCGAAGCTGTAGCTTCGGTAAAACTATTTCTGTATTGATTGCCAATCTTGTAGTCACCTGTTCCTCGGTGGTAGCTATGGTGGGCGTGACTGGATTCGAACCAGTGACCCTGCGCTTATCAAGCGCATGCTCTAACCAACTGAGCTACACGCCCGACCAGACTCGGACGATTGCCCGTTCAATACTCGAGTTGGTGGAGCTGAGGAGATTCGAACTCCTGACCTTCTGCTTGCAAAGCAGACGCTCTACCAACTGAGCTACAGCCCCGCCATGATTCCATTCAGCGCAAGGCCGCATGGAGTTCGATTCCATTTCTGCCACTTTAGAAAGAACATGCTCACTAAAAACTGAATTGTGCGATGAGATTCGAGCCAATCAACTCTTGCGAGTCGTCGACCTCGGAAGTCCGGTTTTGAATCCGGACCCGTGGTTTCTCCTTAGAAAGGAGGTGATCCAGCCGCAGGTTCCCCTACGGCTACCTTGTTACGACTTCATCCCAATCACCATCCATACCTTCGGCACCTTTTAAGGGGCGACTTCGGGTACAAACGGCTTTCATGATGTGACGGGCGGTGTGTACAAGGCCTGGGAACGTATTCACGGCGCCGTAGCTGATGCGCCATTACTAGCGATTCCAGCTTCATGAAGTCGAGTTGCAGACGACAATCTGAACTGAGCCCGGTTTTCTGGGATTTGCTCCACCTTGCGGTTTTGCTCCCCTTTGTACCGGGCATTGTAGTACGTGTGCAGCCCTGGCCGTAAGGGCCATACTGACTTGACGTCATCCCCACCTTCCTCCTCGTTGAAGCGAGGCAGTCTGTCCAGAGTGCTTCGTACTCTCGTACGAGTGGCAACAGGACACAGGGGTTGCGCTCGTTGCGGGACTTAACCCAACATCTCACGACACGAGCTGACGACAGCCATGCAGCACCTGTGCACACTGGTATTGCTACCTCGTCACCCTTTCAGGCTTCTACTATGTGCATGTCAAGGCCAGGTAAGGTTCTTCGCGTTGCATCGAATTAAGCCACATACTCCACCGCTTGTGCAGGCCCCCGTCAATTTCTTTGAGTTTTAATCTTGCGACCGTACTTCCCAGGCGGCTTGCTTAACGCGTTAGCTCCGCCACAAGAGGGGTCGATTCCTCTTACAGCAAGCAAGCACCGTTTAGGGCTAGGACTACCAGGGTATCTAATCCTGTTTGCTCCCCTAGCTTTCGTGCCTCAGTGTCAGGTATTTTCCAGGGATTCGCCTTCGCCACTGGTGTTCCACTTGATATCTACGCATTTCACTGCTACACCAAGTATTCCAATCCCCCCTCAAATCCTCTAGCAAGGTAGTTTCCAATGCCATTTCCGGGTTGAGCCCGGAGATTTCACATCCGACTTGCCTCACCACCTACGCACCCTTTACGCCCAGTGAATCCGAACAACGCTTGGGACCTCTGTATTACCGCGGCTGCTGGCACAGAGTTAGCCGTCCCTTCCTCTTTCGCTACAATCAGCTTACCGAGTATTAATCGATAAGGTTTGTTCGCAAATGACAGGGGTTTACGGGCCGAAGCCATTCATCCCCCACGCGGCGTCGCTCCATCAGGCTTTCGCCCATTGTGAAAAATTCTCGACTGCTGCCACCCGTAGGTGTCTGGACCGTGTCTCAGTTCCAGTGTGGCTGGTCGTCCTCTCAGACCAGCTATCCGTCTTAGCCTTGGTGAGCCATTACCTCACCAACTAGCTGATAGACCGCGGGCTTATCAAAAAGCGTCAGGCCTTACGGTCCCCAACTTTGAATTTCGAAAGATGCCCTTCGAAAGTCACATCCGGTATTAGCTCGCCTTTCAGCAAGTTATTCCAGACTTCATGGCAAATTACCCACGTGTTACGCACCCTTGCGCCGCTCCAACTCTGAGAATATTGCTACCCTCAAATCAGCGCTCGACTTGCATGTCTTATCCACGCCGCCAGCGTTCGTTCTGAGCCAGAATCAAACTCTCCGTTAAAAACGTTAGTTTGATCCTTACCTAACAAAGTTAGGTAGGTTGCAATTATTAAAACCTTCAATTCTCCCTCGAACTAATCGAGGGATTTACTGAAGGGGCTCTTCACTCATCGCACAATTCAATTTTCAATGAACTGATAGGTTTCTAACCTATAAAAATCAGACAATCCCCACAAATTAGGGACGAAAAATCTCAGTCGCCGATTTGTCCAGAACGACTCGGCTACTGAGCAACTTCTTAAGACCCACTCAGGTTAATCGAAATAGATTAACTGTCAAAACTTTTTTTAGTTTTTTTCCGAAGCATTTGCGGCCCCGTTACGGTCTGCACTCAAAAGAACTCTTTTATGTGTATCAGCTTAAACAGGGGTGTCAAAAAGTTTCTCGTTTTTCTTTGATGCGGTGGTTCGGGGTTAAATCTCTCATTCTTGGCACTGTGCACACCAGACCGTGGTTCGGCCCCCGATCGGCTCTCGCTTCAACTTTACTTTGTCGCGCGGGCACATTCCTGATTTCCCCCATCGCTGATGAAACAGCCACGAGGCAGGCAGGTCCGTACATTTTTTAGCGATGTGCTTCAAAGCAATGGAGCAGACGAAACGGATGCTTTTATAAAGGAGAGTAATGGCTGGTCGCGGAATTTCTTGGGCCACGCTCTTGGGATCAATCCTTGCGCGCCATAGAATCTCGTCCGCCATCCAATTTCCGACGCCGGGAAAGTGAGCTTGCATGAGCAAGAGAGATTTCACCGGAAGGCGGGCGTGACGACGCAATGCTCGCTCGAGGGTGGCTCGGCTAAATTCGCGTGAGATGAGGGAAGGCGGAAGTTCCGACCACCACGCCGGTTCTCCCGCGCCTTTGAAGTATCGGACTCGACCAAACTGGCGGGGATCGCTGAAAACCAAGACGAGTTTGCTTTGTCGGATTACGAAATGATCGTGTTTTGCGGTATGGAAATCCGAATGGTCCGTTCTGAGCTTGCCAGTCATGCCAAGGTGTATCGCGATCCAGATTCCTCCCGAGAACCTAAACGCAATATGTTTACCCCGCGCCTCTGACGCTTTCAAAGTGGAGCCCGGAAGAAATTTCCGCATCGCAGTCACATCGGTGCCGCGGAAAATTCGGCTGTTTGCATGCAATGTGATAGCAACCACCTTGCCACAAACGCCCGGATCCCATTGCTTGCGATAATACTCAACTTCACCCAGTTCCGGCATTGGCCGAACGTACCCTCGAACGCTTTATCTTCAACCGGAGGTGCGCCCAGCCATTTCTTCCTCTGGGAGCATATTTCAGCCGACTCCGTCCAACACCTATGAAAAAGATTTTGGGTCTAGCCCTTGGCGTCCTTTTCTTGACCTCAGCGGTTCACGCCCGTGTCAAATTAGTTGCCTTGCCCGAGCGCGCACGCGTCGTAATCGCGCTGAGCAACCCGGAGGCGGCGCTAGTCGAGGAGGAGCGCATCGTCACACTGCAGAAAGGCGTTAACAAAGTGGATTTCTCCTGGCGTGGCGTAAGTATTGATGGGACCAGCATCCAAGTGCGCGCGCTTTCTCATCCCAGCGACGTCAAGATGCTGAATACAAGCTATCCACCGAATGAAAATGCGTTGATTTGGGAAATCTCCAGTTCCGCGGCACAAGAGGAACGAATCCGCATCTCCTATTTACTTTCGGGCCTCACTCGCGAGGTCAACTACCGCGCCGTAGCCGAATCGGACGAGAAAACCCTGACGTTCCGCAATTACCTTCGTTTGCACAATAATTCCGGCGAGGACTTCACAGAGGCTGAAGTAAACCTAGGTTACGGTTCAGCCGTTAAGAAGACGATCGCGCATGAGGA
Source organism: uncultured Verrucomicrobiae bacterium (assembly GCA_963760275.1). Taxonomy (GTDB): domain Bacteria; phylum Verrucomicrobiota; class Verrucomicrobiia; order Limisphaerales; family SIBH01; genus JANNGC01. Next base: position 631,185 of record CAVXCM010000013.1, on the reverse strand, counting down.
AGTGTTGGAGGTGCTTTCTGAACGCATCGAGGGACTGCCGATCAAAAAAGTTCTCACATGGGATTCGGCGAAATTGCCTTGGGACCCCGAATACCAAAAAACCACGGTCGGCATTCCGTTGAGCTATGTCATCACTAATGACAAACCTTCCAAACTCGGCTCCCACACGCTGCTGCCGGGCAAGGTGCGTATCTTCATCAAAACAAGGGAGCAACCGACGCGAGACGGTGGACAGGCAGGAGAAGGCGTAGCTTTCACAGGCGAGGATTGGGCTCAACTCACGCCGGTCGATCGCGAAATGAAGCTCTTCATCGGCCAAAGCCGCGACGTAAAAGTGACTCAGCGCAAATCAAAAGATGATAAGACGAACGTTCGCCGGAACAATCAGAACAACATCGTGCTGCACGACACGGAGGAGGTTTACAAAATTGAAATCGAGAATTTCAAAAAAGAGTCGGTGAACCTTGTCCTGGTTGAGCATGTGCCGGGCTATTGGAAAATGTCGGAGAACAGTCACGCCGCGCAATTCAGGAAAAAGGACGCTTTCACTTTCGAGTTCAACCTCAACTTGCCGGCAGAATCAACCGGCGACAAAAAGACCACCGTCACCTTTGGCCTGAGCCGGTTGAACGTGCAGGGAAATGAACCCGCTAGCTTCTAAGCTCTCCGCAAACTCCAACGCTTTTATGAAAGATTTCTTCCATCGAGCGAGTGAAAGAATGATCGGCCGCGCAGTCGGGAAGCCCTTTCCCCCAAGCCTGTTTTTTCCATTTTGGCTGACGATCGCCTGCCTTGTGATTGTCACGTCTACTGCGCGCGCCCGAATCAACGTCGTAACTTTGCCCGACCGCGACACGGTACAACTCACCATTTACAACTCCGCTGACCTCACACTCGTGAAGGAGACGCGTCACCTCACCTTGCGCAAAGGGGTGAACAAGCTGGAATTCTCCTGGGCCAACACACTCATCGATCCAACCTCCGTTGAGTTTCGCGCTCTTACTCACTCGGACGAAGTCGAGATGCTTGATGTAAGCTTCCCGCCGCGCGTCGCAAATACCCTCGAATGGCGGATTAACTCGGAATTCGCCGGCGATGTAGTGGTGGAGATTCGTTACTTCACGAGCGGGATTTCCTGGGCCGCGGATTACGTCGTCGAGGCGAGCAAGGATGAGAAGCTCATGGCTCTGAGCAGCGCCGTTCGTGTGACCAACAATAGCGGGGAGGATTACGACAATGCACAGGTACGTCTTGTCGTGGGCGTCATTCGCCTGGTGCAGGAAATCGCCGATCTGGCGCGTGCGGGTAAGCCGGACATGCCCACGACCTTGGCGGCAAAGAATCAGCCACCCCCAGCGCTGTCACCCGCCAAAATGACGCTCGCTTTCGGTGGACTGGCTGAAGCCGACATGCTCGCCGCCCGGAAGCCTCGCGAAATCGTAAAGGAAGGATTGTCAGAGTATTTTATGTACACGGTCGAGGGGCGCGACACGATACCCAATGGCTGGGCCAAGCGCCTGCCTTCGTTCAAGACCGACGATGTACCCCTGACCAGCTACTACAAATATGAGCGCGAACGATTCGGCGATGCGGTGATGCGTTATTATCAATTCACGAATTCGAACGCCGGCAAGCTTGGCAAAGAGCCGTTGCCCGACGGCAGCATCAAGGCGTTCCGTTTCGTCAGCGACGACTGGCTTTATGCGTTCGTCGGCCACACCGCGGTGAAATACATCCCCATCAATGAAGCGGTGGAACTGGAATTGGGGAACGATCTCGAGGTGGCCGTGAAACCTTCACTCATCAATTGGCAAAAGACCGATCTCCAGTTCGACCAGAACGGAAACGTGAAGGGTTGGACGATCAGGGAGACGTGGCGGATCGAAGTCCAAAACTCCAAGGACATCCCCATCGTCGTCGATATTCGCCGGAATTTCTCCGGCGATTGGTCGTTGACGTCGAATGCCAAATACGAATCGGTTGACCGAACCAAGGTAAAGTTCGTGCTGCCACTGCTGCCGCGCGGAAAACAGGAATTCAGTTACGAACTGGTCACCCGCCATGGAAGCAACGTCACACGTTAATTTTTCTCGCGGTCGTGCTCCCGAAAGTCGCAACTCTCTTAAGTCTCGACGGGGAGGGCGCCTAAAACCAATAAGTAGCGCCCTCAAAAACCTTCCACCCCAATGCGCCCACCAGCGCGCTTTCTCCCCTCATCTTATCGACAAAAAACGGGTTGTCGCATGTGGACTGACCTTCGTTATCGCCATGCTGCTTTTGGTTCCCTGCACCGATGCTCGCATCAACCTCGTGACCGTGCCCATTCGCGATACGGTGCAGTTGACGATCTACAACTCGGTCGATCTCACGATGGTAAAGGAGACGCGGCATCTCACCCTGCGCAAAGGTCTGAACAAGTTGGAATTCACCTGGGCCAACACCCTTATCGACCCCACGTCCCTCGAGGTCCGAGCGCTGACCGGCGCGGATAAAGTGGAAGTGCTCGATGCGAGCTTTCCGCCGCGGTCGCCCAACACGCTGGAGTGGCGAATTCAGAGCGAAATTGCCGGAGAGGTTGCCTGCGAAATTCGATACTTCACCAGCGGCATTTCGTGGCGTGCTGATTACATGGCCGAAGCCAGCCGCGACGAACGAACCATGTCACTCGCTGGATCTGTCCGGGTATTAAACAGAAGTGGTGAAGACTACGAAAATGCCCAGGTGCGTCTCGTCGTGGGGGTGATTCGGCTGGTGGAGGAAATTGTGGAGCTGGCGCAACGGGAAGCAGGTGCGAAGGCCAAGGACGCCCCTACAACCGAAAAGCTCATGAGATCGGTCGTGGCGCAAGATCGCTTCTACCGACTGGGTGAGGAAAACGGGCTCGCCGGCGCGCACTATTTCGAAAGGAAATCTGCCCTGAAGGAAATCGTGAAAGAGGGTGTCTCGGAATATTTCATCTATACCGTCGAAGGGCGTGACACAGTTCCCAACGGCTGGGCAAAAAAGCTGCCATCCTTTCAAGCGACGGAGGTGCCGATCATCAGCCTCTATAAGTTCGAACAGGAACGTTGGGATGCTCGGGTGATGCGCTATTATCGCTTCACCAATTCCATTCCCAGCCGGCTGGGAAATGAGCCCTTACCGGATGGCGCCGTGATGGCTTTCCGCTTAACGACCCCCGATGATTTGTACACCTTCGCCGGCGCGACTGCGGTCAAATACATCCCCATCAATGAAACGGTCGAAATGGAGTTGGGCCATGACCGCGAAGTCTTTGTAAAGCCCGTGATGTTGGATTGGCAGAAGACAAACGTGCGCTTCGATACCAAGGGCAATGTGATTGGCTGGACGACGAAGCAGGTATGGGAAATCGAAATCCAGAGCTCGAAGGAGATACCAGTGGTGTTGGACATCCGGCGGACTTTCAAAGGCGACTGGTCCCTCTCGACCACCATGCCATACGTAAAGATGGACGCCACAAAGGTGAAATTCGTCCTGTCACTGTCACCGCGGGAAAAGCGTCGCCTTACCTACGAACTGGTGACGCGCCACGGAGCCAGCGCCACGCGTTAAACGAGGGCCCTGTCGCATCCGGCGTTCCTTGAGCTCTTTTCGGAGCCTATCTCGCGACGCGATAAAAACGCCGCGTGCTGGTCCGGGGAACGGTCGCGGTCACCATCGCTCCATTGGTCACACGACTGGCGGTGATCGTAGTCCATGGGCCGATGATGGCGGGGGCGGATTGAACGACAAAGGATGCGGCATTGGTATGCCAGGATAGGCGAATGTTGGGACCGAAGTTAGAAATCGTGATCCACGAACCCGCAGCCGGCACGGACATGTCGGGGTCCCAACGGCGTGCGTGTGCAACATCGCCCGAAATCAGCGTCACACCCACGGCCGGCAGTCGCTCCAACGCCGGTAAGTTTACATCATACACGTGGGCACCGGTGTCGTTGACCACCATGTGGAGTTTGCCGCTCCACTCATTCGTGTAGAGCGTCACCGGCGCCTGAAGCTCAACGTGAACAGCGTATTCATCCCAGGGACGTCCGGGCTCGGCGTCGTGCAGCAACCGACCCAGGTACAACCCCTCGGCGGACCACGTCCACACCATGCCCAATACGTCCGCGACAAAAAGCGTGTCGTGGGAAAACGAAATACCAAACGGATTGTAGAACTCCCCGGGAAGAGCGCGAGCGGGCGCTCGGTGTCCCACGGCCCACTGAAACTTGCCGGTCGCGCGGTCCGTTTTTGTTATTCGCTTCCGCCAATTCCGATCCGCCCAAAAGTGGTCGAGGCTCGGCAGCGTTAGAGTCGTCGTGGAAGCGGGATCAACGAGCGAATACACGGCGCCATTAACCTCCAGGGGCATGCTCTCGTCGTTGATCCGCTTAACTCGCTTCCAACCATCACCACCTTCAAAAGTCGGCAGGCGCCTCATGGGTAGGTCTTGGACCATCGACCAGTCGTAAACTGGAACGCCGTTCGTCAGCATTCGCTTCAAAGGGAGCACCGACTCCTGCATCACGTTGCTGCCGATGGGACGGAGAAGGCGGATGTTCAAATTCGTCTCCAACTTGGCGTCCCAAACACGGGTGCTGTTCGCCAGCTTCGCCAGGCTGGTGGTGAAGGTCATTTCAGTCATCTCCATGCGCGCGTCGCCGTCGCTGTCCGCCCACGTCACCCAGCGATTGGGACCCGTGTCGTAATAGCTGATCACCTTGTTCGTAATGACGCTGACGTGATGATAGCCAACGAGAGCGACAGGCCGTGGCGAGTTGGTTTCCGAGTAGGTGAAGATCGCACCTTCGCCGTTCGCCGAATGGGCCAGAAAATAATTGCGCCCCTCAAATGTCACCAACTCAGTCGGTGCATAATGGAACACCGGCGTGCGCTTGCCCGGCTGATACTCCTGCAGCGGATGCGAGTGATCGTTACTCAGAAAAATGTCTTCCTGGTACATCTCATCCTGTGGCAGCGCCCAACTCCACGCTGGCTCCCAGGTGGCGTTCGTCCAATTCACCCGATACGCGGTCAATGCCGGATAATCTTCGAAAGCATCCGCCGGATAAACGAGTTCGTCCGGGCGCGCGGGATTTATCAGGTCAGGCAAGTGCGTGAGTTTGCGCTGAAACCATTCCCGCTCCAGCACGCCGTTGGTGTTCCAGCGGGACGTGCGTTTGAAGCCGGTGATTTGTTCCTGAACCCACAGCTTGTCGTCAGGGCCGATGCAGATGCTGGCGATGTCGCCAAACCCTGCCCGGTTGATGGTTCCCGAACGCGGCGAACCACCGGGCGCTCCGATCGTGCGGAGCAGTGTGCCGTTCGTGTCGAACACGTAGACCTGATGGCTGCCCGTGAAAGCTTCAGGATCGATGGGTTGGGCTGCGCCGTCGGAAACGTAGATGTTACCCGAGCGATCCACCGCGATGGCGTACGGTTCGGTGAGGAACGGGGCTTCAATGAGGTTTGTTTCAATCATCCCGTCGAAAGTCATTCGCACTATCCGATTGCTGCTTACGACGAGGAGGCGATCGCCGAGCACCGCCAGGCCGCGCGGGGCGGGAATCGAGATTTGTTGCAGAATAGCTTTGGTGGCCCGGTCGATGACAAACAGCCGGTCATCCAGCGCCACGCTGGCAAAGAGGCGAGTTGGAGTCAGGGCCATGCCATCGAGGATGGACTGCCAACGATTCTTCCACCGGCCAGAACGGGTGTAATGCGGTGGCGTTGGGAGCACGGTGATGATGCTCTTGTTGGAAGAACCCAGTTCGTAGCGCGCGATCTCAATGCGTTTTTGCGAGCGATTTAGGATTCCGAGGTAAAAGTTAGTTTCATCCATCGCGGCTGCCATCCGGCCGTCGTAGGGGTAAAAGCTTTGAAAAATCCTGAGCACATTCCCATTCGTATCCACCTGCTGGATTCCCGGGAGGGTGTGATTTTCGACCGCTGACCACACAACCATGATCGAAGAACGATTGGCCACGATGGAGCTGGGCTCGCCGAGATCCCCGCCCCAATCACCTTTCCCATCCTTCGTGCGCCAGGGCGGATTTCCACTGGTGCCGACTTTCATCGTGTATCTTAGCGACGGTGGGTTGGTGAAAAAAACCGCGCGGGTTGTGTATTCCCCGGCAGGGGCAGCCAGCCCAAAGTCAGTCGTTCCATCCCAGAAAAAGGTTTTGACTCCAGGGGCGACTGGTTCTGCATAAGCGAGGTTACGGACCAGGACACCATTGGTGTCTATCAACGCCAGGCTGACGAAACCCGTTCCTGGTACGGGCACCGGGATCGGAACCATCAACTCCGCAGCCCAGCTCGACACGCCCATCAGGGAAAACACCAACGACAAGAAAAATTTCACATCCACTCCTTGGGCCGGAGTGTAGCACGGGATGTGGAGTCGTGCGACCGGGCCGCGCGAGAACGAAAACGGGAGCATTTCGGGGACGCCGCCGTCTCATGAATATGAACTTGTTGGGTATGATCAGGCCGGGACGGTTGGCGCGTGGGGCACCCAATCCGGGACCCCTTCCACGCAGGGCAACGGCTCTTCTGACCGTGATGGCGGCAATGATTTGGTTCGCGGGCTGTGAGGAGCGCGCTGCGGCTCCAGCGGGGAAATCAGCGGACCCACAGGCGCTATTCGCAGACGCGATGACCCATTTCCACGCGCGTTCAGTGGAGGCAACCGGGTCGGAGAAAATACGACTGCTCGACGAGGCGGCACGTCGCTACCGCGCACTCGTGAAGGATTTTCCGGCTGAGGCGCACCTCTGTGCGCAGGCCTTGCGCGCGCTCGGCGGCATTCAGGCAATACAAGGCAAGACGAATGAAGCCGTCCAACTTTACGCTGCCGTTGGCGAAAAGTATCCGAGCCAGGACTGGGAGGTCCTTCAAGCCTGGAAGGCGGCGGGAGATTTGCGATGGGAGCAACAGCGACGAGAGGACGCGAAAAGCTTTTACCGCCGAATTGTTGAGCGGTTCGGCCAGCGCGATGGCTCGCAAGTTATCCAAACCGTGGTGCGAGGTTCCCAAGCGCGCCTCGCGCAGTAAATCGCGCGCCAGACATCTGATCGTGACCGGATCACGCCGTTGCCTCCACATTCCCGCAGTCCCAAATTCTAAGAGCGCAAGAGTCACTATCCGTTTCCGGAACCGCACAGTGAAATAAAGTCGTCTCGCAAACTCCCCTTGCCTTCACCCCGCCCTTCTGAAAATTTCAGCCGCTTATGGCGCATGTAAAATTGCATATCCCGGGACCGGTCGAAGTGAGCGAGAAAACCTTGCAGGCGTTTCGTTCCCCGATGATCGGCCACCGCGGGCAGGGGTTCAAAGACCTCTACGCCAAAATGCAGCCGCAGCTCCAGCAACTGCTTTACACCAAACAGCTGGTTTATCTCAGCACCTCCTCGGCCTGGGGTGTAATGGAAGGCGCGATTCGCAATCTCGTCTCGAAAAAGGTTCTCACCTGCATGTGCGGCGCGTTTTCGGACAAGTGGCTGGACGTTTCGCGGCGATGCGGCAAGCAAGCGGAGGGGTTGCAAGTCGAATGGGGCTCGCCCATTCGCGCGGAACAGATCGACAAGAAACTCGCCACGGGTGAATTCGACGCACTCACGTTGATTCACAACGAAACCTCCACCGGGGTGATGAGCCCGCTGGCCGAGATCGCGGCGCTCAAAAGCAAATATCCCGACGTGATGTTCATCGTGGACGCGGTCAGCTCCATGACCGCGACGAAGATTGAATTCGATGCCTTGCAGATCGATGTGCTGCTCGCGGGTACACAGAAAGCGTTCGCGCTTCCGCCTGGCTTGTCCGTATTCGCCTGTTCGCCGGCTGCCCTGGCCAAGGCGGCCACCCTCCACGATCGCGGTTACTATTTTGATTTCGTGGAATTCCAAAAGAACGCGGAACAGAGCATGACGCCGAGCACACCGAGCATTGGCCACGTTTACGCCCTCGCGTCCAAGTTGGAGGATATTTTTGCGGAAGGTCTTGAGGCCCGCTTTGCCCGCCATAAGAAGTTGGCGGAAGCGACGAGAAGTTGGGCCGCGAAGCACGGTTTCAACCTGTTCCCGGAACCCGGCTTCGAATCGGTGACCCTGACGTGCGTCAGCAACGGGGCCCGCGGAGGCGGACGTGTGGTGGACGTGGCCCGGCTGCAAAAACTCGTCAAAGACCAAGGGTTCCTGATTGACGGTGGTTACGGGAAGATCAAAGGCACCACGTTCCGCGTTTCCAATATGGGCGACGAAACGGAAGAAACGATGAATACGCTGTACGCCGCGATGGACCGGGCGATGGCCCAACTGTAACGCTTCCGCCACCAGGCCTGCGCGCGAGCCCTCAAGGTCTGTTGCACAAAAGTCGATGCCTTGGGGGCGCCCCGTCAGGAGCGCCTGGTGTGACTTTGCCATTTATAACCCGTGTATGGGCCCGCCCCGCGCCTCCGTTCTGGATGGCGTGCCTCGTGGGCGTTGGGCTTTCGTTCGTTTGTTTTCTCATCGCACGTCATCAGGAAACTGTTCGTGCCGAATCCGAATTCTTCCGGAGCGCTGAAACCCATTCTACCGTCCTGCAGGCGACGCTAAATCGCCATCTTGCCAGTTTTCAGAGCGTGCAACGACTGATGCAATTCTCGGCCGGAACCACCCCGAAAGAATTTCAACACTGGGCGACGGACATTGTGGGATCCCGGTCGGGTATCCAGGTGGTGGCTTGGTGTCCCCGCGTTCAGAAGGAAGAACGAGTGGCTTATGAAAGCGAAGCCCGTGGCCGTGGAGCGACGAACTTTCATTTTGTGGAAGTCGATTCGCGCGGGCAACTGGTCCCGGCGGTGGAGCGGGAGGAATATTTTCCGGTTTATTATTTCGCCCCTGAAAAGGGAAACGAAGTGCTCTCGGGCTTCGATATCGGGAGTGGCCCGACCGTGGAAGAAATTAACCTCGCACGCGATACCGGACATCCGGCCGCATCGGGCCGCATCCGCCTGATGCAGAACATCGGCGATCAATTCGGTTTGATCATGACGTATCCCGTTTACCGGGATGGGCAACCACTTGAAACGGTGGAGCAGCGGCGCCAGGCGTTTGCCGGCTGCGTGCGGGGAGTCTTTCGAATTAACGACCTGTTGGATTCGGCCTGGCAAAACCTGCCTGCCGTTGGCGTGGAGGCTTTGATTCTCGATGCGACGGCGCTTCATCCGACCAATCGAGTAATCCTTTTTCACGGCACCAGCCCAGCCGAACGCACGGTTGAGAGTGCGAGTGAGGCGGAGCTTCGGATGGGGCGCCATTACGAGGCGCGATTCAGGGTCGGAGCGCGCACCTGGACGTTTCTATTCCGACCAACGGAACCGTGGTGGCGCCTGCAACTTAGCTGGCTGCCGCATTTCATCCTTGCGGGCGGACTGAGCGCGACGTTGTTGATGGCCGCTTATCTTCGGGCGCTCGCTCACCGCACTTCGCTCATTGAGAGTCGGGTTGACGAACGGACCGCGGAACTGCGCGATTTGAATGAATCCCTCAATCGCGAGGTTTCGGAACGGGCCCGCACGGAAGAGGCGCTTCGCAGAACCCAAACCACCCTCGTTCTGGCGCAGAGAATTGGCCGCGTGGGGAGTTGGGATTTGGACGTGGAATCGGATCGGTTGTCCTGGTCGGAGGAAACGTTTCGAATTTTCGGCCGCGATCCCGGCAGCTATCGGCCAACAAACGAAGAGTTCTTCGCCAGCATTCATCCTGAAGACCGCGCCCGAGTAATCAGCGTGGCCATGGGGGCGCTCGCCACCGGCACGCGCTATGAAGTCGAGCATCGCATTATTCGACCGGACGGCACGGAGGCCTTCGTGCTTGAGACAGCTGAGATCGAGCGAGACAAAGCTGGCAAACCGCGCCGCATGATCGGAAGTGTCCGGGACGTGACCGAACGGCATCGTTTGGAATTAGAGCGGCAGGGCACGGAACGAAAACTTCAAGAAGCTCAGAAGCTGGAAAGTCTCGGCGTGCTCGCCGGAGGTATTGCGCACGACTTCAACAATCTCCTGACAGGAATTTTGGGCAACGCTTGTCTGGCACGTTTGGAATTACCCGCCCAATCGTCGCAGCACCATTACCTGGAGCAGATTGAGCTGTCCTCACAACGCGCGGCGGATCTGTGCAAACAGATGCTGGCCTATTCAGGCAAGGGACGTTTTGTCATTCAACACCTCGATTTGGGGAAGCTCGTCCAGGAAACACTTCACCTTCTTCAACTTTCCATCAGCAAAAAGGCCGTGCTTAACCTGGAGCTGGCTCCGGATTTGCCCGGCGTGATGGCGGATGCGGCACAGCTTCGCCAGATCATCATGAACCTGGTGATGAACGCCTCGGATGCCTTGGGAGATGAGGTGGGGCAGATACATCTCCGGACCTCGTGCATGCACGCCGATGAGCGATACCTAGCCCGATTGCAAGGGGGAGGCGAACTGCGGCCCGGCGAATACGTTGTGCTCGAAGTGACTGACAATGGCTGCGGCATGAGCATCGAGACTCAGGCGCGTATGTTTGAACCCTTCTTCAGCACCAAGTTCACGGGGCGGGGACTTGGACTGGCGGCGGTGCTCGGCATCGTGCGTGGGCATAAAGGCGCACTGAAAGTTAAGAGCGCGTTGGGCCAGGGAACTACTTTTCAACTGTTGCTGCCGGCTGACCGGGCGAGCAATGCCGATTCCCCCGTCGAAAAAACGCCTCAACCTAAATGGCGCGGCACTGGCACCGTGCTGGTCATTGACGACGAGGAAAGCGTCCGACTCGTCTCCACAAAAATGCTCGAGGCTCTCGGCTTTGAAGTGATGACGGCGACCGACGGTGTCGATGGATTGACGGTTTATCGCGCCCATGCCGAAAAAATTTGCGCGGTCTTGCTCGACCTGACGATGCCGCGCATGGACGGAGAGGAAACGTTCCGCGAGCTGAGAAAGCTGCGGCATGATGCCTGTGTCATCCTCATGAGCGGCTACAACGAGCAGGAGGCGAGCGCGCGTTTTGCCGGCAAGGGGCTGGCCGGATTCCTGCCCAAGCCATTTACTCCTTCAGAATTGCGGGAGCGGCTGACCGCTTTCACCCGGCCAGCGGCAGGCATTTGAACTTCCAACGCTGTGGGCGGGCGCAGCACTTGGCTTTGGTCGATGTCGCACTACACTGGGACCGTGCCCGACTTTGGCAAAACCACTTTGACCGATCTGCATCTGGACGCGTTCGTACGGCATCTCACGGATGAACGAGGCGCTTCAGCCTACACCATTCGCAACTACAGCCAGACACTGGGCGAGTTCGTGGCCTGGCACGAACAGGACCGCAACACTGCACCTGCATGGGAGAAACTTCAGCGCGACGACTTCCGTTATTACCTCCGCCACCTCGGACGCAATCGTCTGAGCCGCGCTGCCACTCAACTGCGTTTCTCGGCGTTACGTTCCTTTTACAAGTTCCTCATTCGCCGCGGCGTTGTGCCCACATCGCCCATCAAAGGCATCCTGCTACCCAAGGCGGAAAAGCGATTGCCCAAATTTCTCACCGTCGAACAGATGGAGGCGTTGCTGCTGGCGCCGCGCAAGGTCGCGCAGGAGAAAATCCCGGGAATGGCCGGGCGTCCCACCGAACCCAGCGTTCCCATGCGGGACGAAGCGATCATTGAAGTCATTTACTCCTGTGGATTGCGCGTCAGCGAATTGTGTGGCTTGCGCGTGGAAGACATCGACCCTCGCGAACAAACCGTGCGCGTGCGAGGCAAAGGCCGGAAGGAACGTCTCGTGCCCATTGGCGAACCGGCCCTCTCTGCCATCGAACAGTATTGGAAACAACTCCCGCACCAACCGGTCGGCAACGAGCCCGTCTTTCTGGCCTCTGAAAAAGAGAACAAGCCGATGCGCGCTCGTACGCTGCAATTACGCCTCAAAAAATATCTCGCCGCGGCCGGCCTCGATCCGCACCTGACGCCGCACAAGCTGCGGCACAGCTACGCCACGCATCTGCTGGATAATGGCGCCGATTTGCGCAGCGTGCAGGAGCTTCTGGGCCACGCCCACCTGATCACGACCCAGGTTTACACGCACATTTCGACGGACCGGTTGAAGAAGGCTTACGACAAGTCGCATCCGCGCGCTTAAGAGGCCACCCTATCTCGTCCCTGCACCCTTGCTTGGCTTCGGAGTCAACGGCTCGCTCTGTCCCGTGGTTTTGTCTTTGAACGCCGAGCGCAAAAGCCAGTGGCGTTTCAATCCCTGGACCATGTCGTCGCTGTTTACGATGAGGCGGGAGATGGAACTGACGAGATTATCGTTGCGCTGCACTTGCGCGTTCAGGTTGCCCGTAATGCCGGCGAGGTTCTCCAACGTCTTGGTGATCTGCGCGAACACAAGCACGAGATTGGTGTTGGCATTGGTAACAGCCGTGTTCGCATTGAGGACCGTGTCGTTCACGTTGCTTACCGTGGAGTTGGCGTTTGTGAGCAGGGCTGTCACTTGATAATTCATGTTCGTCGGCAACAGCCATTCCCCAAGTGAACCGCGCGGCTCCCGCAAATTCCCGGTAATGACCGCCACGTTCCGCACCAGCGGCTTTGCATCGAGCAGGAGTTCATTGAGGTTGGCGGTGACTTCCGCAGCGTTAGTGAGGGTCTTGTTGAGCGAGTTGGTCAGTTGCAGAATGTTCGTGAGCGAAACCTTGAGCATGGCCACGGTGGAGTCGAGCTGGGAGGAAAGTTCCGGCGGTTCATCGGAAAACAGTTCGAAAGGTTTCCCTCCCTTGCGCCATTCCACAAACTGCTCGGTCTCGCGGGAGAGGATGCCGGTGAGCTTGCCATCTTCCTCGCGAAAAGTGGCGAAGACGTTGGTTTGAACGCGGGTGCCACCTTTGGTCACTTCGAGATACCTTCCGAACAGGCCCGAGGATTTGACCTTCACGATCGAATCGTCCCAAATGTAGCCGATGTTCTTCCCGAAAATCTGGAACTCGACGTAGATGTTTTCCTTCGCATCGGGCGGCATCGGATCGATGCGGACAATTTCCCCCGCGTCCGAGCCCATGAGCCGGACCTTGTCGCCGACTTTGATTCCCGCTGCGCTTTCGAGGTAGGTGAAGTAAGGCGCCTTGTTCTCGAACCAACCCCGGCGCACAGCGACCGAACGAACGTAGTAAGCCAGGCCCACCAGGAGAAGCAGCGTGGCGATGGTCACAAACCATCCCACGGCTTTTTCCAACCGGCTTAAGCGCGTGCGCAACTGCGGTGTAAGATCCTGGACTGGCATTTAAATTCCTTCTCCCGCCACCACCGGCGACAAGGGCACGTCATCAGATGGCATGGTTTCTCCGGTCACCGTAAACTGCCTGGCGTTGAGCGAAGCAAAATGGGCCTTTACTTCTGCCCATGGGCGAAATTCATCGGCAGTGGCGACAATGGTCGTGGGGCGGCCGCGCATCAACTCATGCCCGCGATCCAATTGCGCGAGGAAGTTGAGCCACCACCGGACCTGCCGTGCATCCAGGCCGCGCAGGGGGTTTTCAAGGAACAAGACTTCCGGCCGCAGCGAAAGCGCTCGTGCCAGCGCTGCCCGCCGCCGCCAGTGCCAAGCAACGGTACTGGGCGTGTTGCCGGCATATTCCTCCACTCCCGTGGCCCGCATCAACTCGCCGACCCACTCGTCCGCATCCACCGCGTGCAGGTCATGATGATACCGAACGGGAAGCGCGATGTTATCGGAGAGGGTCAGATGATTCAGCAGCCGCGAGTCGTCAAACACCATGCCCACCCGGCGGCGCGATTCCGCAAATTCATCTCCGAACCGAGCCGCCATGTCCCGGCCATAGAGTGTGTAACTGCCTCGCAAGGGTTTGGTCAGGCCAGCCAGCATGAACACCAAGTCGCTTTTGCCGGAACCTTGCGGCCCCCCGACAATCCAAAATTCACCCGCGCGCACGGTCCAATTCATCCCTTCGACGGTTGCAATCTCGGAATTCCGGCGAAAGGGCACGGCCACTTCACGCATTTCGATGATGACGTCGCCGCTCATGCAATCAGGTAAGGCAATAGGAACAGCGCATCGCAGATCATGCAAAGGATGACACTTTGCGCCACGGCGCGGATGGTCGCCCCAGAGACTTCCTCCAGTCGGATGGGCTGCGCTAGGCCGTGGTAGCAACTCACCGTGGCGATGATTGCACCAAAGAGAAGGGTCTTGAGCGCGAGTGTAACAAAATCCAAGGCGGTCAACGCCGCGGCGAGCTGCGCCAGATAATCGCCTGATCGCAACGGGACGTCCTGGAGAAACGCCCAGAGATAGCCGCTGAACAACGCTCCGATTATGAGGTAAATGGTCAGCGAAAAAATACCGAGCGCCATGCCGACGACCCGGGGCACCACGAGGTAGTGAATCGGATCAATCCCAAGGGCTTCCAGCGCCTCCACTTCTCCCAGGGCGCGCGCCGTGCCCAACTCAATCACGTTGGCTGTGCCAGTTCTCGACAAAACTATGAGGGCGGCCAGCAAGGGGCCCAACTCGCGGACGATGACGGTGACCATCACCGTGCCGAGGAATTGGTTGGCGCTCACCCGCGAGAGCAGGGAAACGGTCTGCCCAATGACCACAAGGCCGAGGGCGAAGGCCACAAACATGACCATCGCGAAAAGGCGCACACCCGAGCGGGCAAGATGCGCACGAATCAAGGGATGTATCACCCGGGGCGCAACGCGAAACTTGCTGACCATCACCCCGATGGTGATGAGGGCAAAGGCGCCCAAACCTTGGACCGTTAAGATGAATCGCAATAATTTGCGACCCACGAAATTGATGTAGGAGGGGGGCAATGGCGCACGCCAGAGGATGCTCTTCTCGTGAGCGAGTTCCGGCAGACTGGCAGACCCTTGTTCCACGGCGCGAAAGTACGGCGCGTGATAGATCGGGTCAAACCTTACCGAGGCAGTGGACCGAGTGAGACCACCGGGCAGGCTCGTTCTTAACTCGAAATCTCGCGATGGATCGGCGCGTCGCTACTACGAATGGCCCGGAACGGAGGCCTACTTGCCGTAGAAACTCTCAACCACGCGTTTGAAGTTATTATCGCCAATCTTGATGATGGCGAACTCCCGCTTGGCGTTGTCTTCCGAATCGCTGGCATGGGCGGCGTTCACCATGACGGTCTGGCCGAATTCCCGGCGAATCGATCCGGGCGGCGCCTTGGAAGGGTCAGTGGGGCCCAGCACATCACGAATTTTCTGCACCGCGTTGGGACCCTCATAAACGAGGGCGATACATTTCTCGGAGCCAGGCTGGTCGCGCTGGTCCTCCGGCGTTTCGCTCGGCGCACGTCCGGACATAAACCGCACAATGTTCTCGAATTGATTATCGCCGAAGATGGGACCCAGCACCTCCCCCAGCATTTGCTCCTCTTTGGTCGGCAGTTTGAAACCAAAATCCTTCTCCAAGGCTCCCTTGGCTCGCGAGGCCACGACGTCTTTCAACCGGGTGCGAAGAATCTCGCGGACAGGCCCGTAAAATTCCATCGCCTCAGAAACGCTCATGCGATGGACCTTGATCGCAACGATATAAAGACCAGTGCGGGAAAAGAAATCGATGACGTTGCCCGGGCGCCCGGTGGGGAAGCGAAAATTGTCCGGCTTGATCAAGACGAGCGTGCGTTGCGGCGTTTCTCCGGGTCCGTAGCTAACTGTATTGTCCAGCGATTCCGCCGTCGGTCTCGGAATACTGCGCCCACAGTTTGGCCTTAAGCTGGGCTTCCTGAACGTTAGGGGGGGCCAGAACGGCGGGCTCGAAGTACCGCACCTGCCCATTCTCATCCAGAATCAAGTCGCCGTAGGTATCACGGATCGTCTCACCGCCACTGCGTTCCGCTGTAATGTTGCCGACCACAGAGCGGACCTTGCGCACCGCGTCCTCACCTTGAAACAACAGCATCATGGCCCGCCGCCGCCGCCCCGTCTTGGCGTCGGGCACCAGGTTTTTGAGGATGTAGCTGCGAATCAGCTCCTGAATGGAACGGTCCTGAGGGTCATCCGCGGAAACGATGACTTCGGAATATTTGTGAACCAATTCTGCGCTGGGGGCGAACATGCGCGCGCCGACCAGTTCCAATCCCGTCCGCGTAATGAGCCGGGCGAGGATGCCGCCAGTACGCGATTTGTGCAGCGAATAAGGCGTGATGATGACGTAGGCAAGTTCCTGAGCCATAGGGCAAATTCTAACTCAAATTCGTTCTTAAACCGCCGGCGATGACGCCGAGGGCGGCGTCTCGGGAGTCGAAGGAGCCGCCGGGGGGGTTGCCTTGCCGCCGAGGATTTTGAACATGACCGTGCCGCAGGTGGGGCACTTGCCTTTTATCGCCTTGCGACCGTTTTTCATCGTTTCCTCGACCGCGTTGGAAATCTCCTTTTTGGCTTTGCACTTAACGCAATATCCTTCGGGCATAAGAGTTTTTCCGCCAAACCACTTCATGTGGTCCCGCGGTCGCAAAAGATTACGGGCGGCTGAAAGGAAGCGTCAACAGGCGATTTGGCGGGGATATTTGCAAGAATGGAACGCGGTCCGCCTTCGGGGCCGTCTCCCTGAAGGGCGCAATGCCTGGGCTACATGCCTACTTTTCCAACCACACTTTTTTTCGCGATAGCGACGGCAACACCCGTTCTATAAATGGAGAAATAATGCGCTCTACCCGGGAAACGTCGCGTGCCTGTAGGTGGCCACCTCGCCGAACCTGAAGATTAAGCCCATGGACTACCAACTCGGTGAAAATGTGTCTAAAGGTGCCTTCTTTGGTCCAGCGGCGCGACTTGATGGTGAGGGTTTGGTTAAAACAGCTGTAGGATGCGACCTGTGGACGTCGGTCCGCAGCCGAAAGTCTTATTGTTTCGATGTGTGAAAACCCACTCGGGCGGAGCAGCAGCCACAATCACGAAAATTTACCCCCGACAAATTGCATGCGGTGGATACACGGTCACTAGTTGAATGCCTGACTTGCAGCTTACGGCCGCTTCGCCGCGCCGACCTTTACCGGAATCGAGTAAAGGCTTTTTCGCGCCGTGATGAAAAGCGTCTTGCCGTCCTGCCCCCCAAAACCCAGGTTGGCGGGGCCCTCCGGCGTCATGATTTTTCCGATTAGTGAGCCATCCGGCGCGAAGATATGCACACCGTCACCGGCGCTGGACCAGACCCGCCCGTCCGCATCGCAGCGAATGCCGTCCGGACCGCCCTTATCAATTTTGCAGAACACTTTCCCTTCACTCACGGTGCCGTCCGTGTTTACGTCGAACACGCGGATGTGACGTGGCCTTCCCGAATCGGCCACGTAAAGTTTCTTTTCATCAGGCGAGAAGACTAATCCGTTCGGCATGTCGGAATCCTTGACGGCGATTGTCGTCTTGCCGGTCTTGGGATCGAAGCGGAAGACAAAGTTACCAGCCTGCTCCTTGGCCTCGCCCTTCGGCAAACCATAAGTCGGGTCGGTGAACCACACCGTCCCGTCCGACTTCACCACCACGTCATTGGGCGAATTGAACTTCTTGCCATCATATTCCGAAACAAGCGCCTTCACGCTGCCGTCCTTGCCGGTCACTGACACGCGGCGGGCGCTGTGCTCCGCTGAGACGAGACGCCCCTGCGGGTCAATCGTGTTGCCGTTAATGTTCTGACTGGGCTTGCGAAATGTGGAAAGGCCTCCGTCCGATTGCCATTTTTTTAACTCATTGTTCGGGATGTCGCTGAAGATGAGAAAGCCGTCGGGATGCCAGGCTGGACCTTCGGTAAAAGCCATGTCGCCTGCCAGTTTCTGGACGCGAACCTCGGGGCTGACGCACTTTCGAAACTCCCGTTCGTTCTGGATTAAAAACGGTTCGCTCTCGGCCGCATTCAAAAAGCCGACGGCAAGCTGGAGGATCAGAATCGTGGCGCAGTGTTTCATAAATGATGTGGACGGAAAATAGCGGGGACCTGTCGGAAGTCACTGCGAAATCAAACGGCTTCAGACCGTTTGGCCCCCGGCATGACCGATGTTCCAAGTTGAATGTTCGCCGGGCTGTTCTTATGGTCCGCACCTATGGCACTGGACGACATTTTGTTGGAAGCGGAAGAGAAGATGATGAAAACAGAGGAGGTCGTGCAGCACGAATTTGCCGGAGTGCGCACGGGCAAAGCCTCGCCCGCGCTCGTCGAGAATATCCTCGTGGAAGTTTATGGCGGCTCACAGATGCGGATCCGCGAACTGGCCGGGATCACGACTCCTGAGTCACGCATGTTGCTGATTCAGCCTTGGGATGTCACCACTACGGGGCCTATCGAGAAGGCGATTCAAAAATCCAACCTGGGAATCAACCCCGTGGTCCAGGGGAAAGTCATCCGCATTGTCCTCCCCGAACTCAGCACAGAACGCCGTCAGGAGATGGTCAAGGTCGCGCGCAAGATGTCCGAGGACGGACGAGTCGCCATCCGCCACGTCCGGCGCGACGCGATGGAGCACATCAAGAAGGAATCCAAGAACGGCGGCATCTCAGAGGAGGAAGTTGAAACGGCCGAAGCGGAAGTGCAGAAGCTCACGGATCAATACATTGGCAAGATCGATGCCCACCTCGCGGTAAAGGAAAAGGAAATCCTGACCGTGTAAGCGGCTACAAGCCGTTCTTATCGCTGGTTAATTCCCACCGTTCATTGAAGAACCCGGCGTTGACCACCCTGCCCGGCCAGCGCGTATTCGGGGGTGTGTTCACATCCACCACAGCCCAATCCGGCAGCTTGGGCACTTGGCGGGCGTTGTTCAGGTAATCGTATTCGCGAAAAGTGAAACCGCTGTTCAACACCACGTAACGCGACGGATGAGCGGGGTTCGGATAAACCAGCAGCGGTACGTGATTCTCCGACGAATACGTTTGGCCGGCGACCACAGAGTCCATAGACCAGCGGATGGGCAATCGCTCCTTCAATTGGGCAATCATCACATTGCTGTCTGGATCTCCCCACAAAATCAGGTTGTGTGCGGCCATGTCCGCTTCGGTCACCGCGGTGTCATCTTTCACACGCGCATCCCCTCTAAAGTGGCGGCGCCATTCGTTCGTGAAATGTGCCATCTCGCCAGCGACCCATGCGCCGATTTTGGCATGCGCTGCCTTCCCGGTCGGCCGAACAACCAGAAAGCTGCTCATGAACGCATCGTCAATTGGTCCTTGCAGCCCATGACCTTTGGACAACCCTGACTCAGACCGCCGTCCCATCGCCCAACCCGCCCCCGAACGATGAAACTGGGCTTGCCACGAGCGGTCTGAACTCATCTTTGGCGCGTCAAAGGTCGTTCCATTCAGAATAACCTTCACCGATTTGCGGGGATCAAAGGGAGCGAGGCCAGAAGGCATCGTCAGTTCGAGTGCCGCCACATTTTCTGAATCGACCTTCACCTTGTTGCCCGACAAAAGTGACGCGCTTACCCGGGCTTGCTTCCAGTGCTGTTCCAGTGCGCCAACCTTCACCCATGAGTTCTGGTTGTAGCGCAAAGTCCAGGTCGTGAACCGAATTTCCCGCGGCAACGGGTCGCGGCCCTTTGCCACGATGCTGTCAATCCGCCGATTTATCTCCTGTTTGGTAACCGGGTGATAGGAGTGTGCGGTCTTCGGCCCGATCAGATGCGTCATTTCCATCTGCTCAGCCGCGAGGGCTTTGGCCATCACGTCGGCCGCCTGCTTTTGCGCATCTACTTCGCCGCTGTAGGCGACCAAGGGGAGATTGTAAAAATTGAGCGCGTAATCCGTGGCGTTGTATTGACGCCACAGCGCCTGTTCAAACCAGGTGGGCTGCACTTTCTCCTTCTGGAAAACTTTCAAAAAATCCGGTGTCTCGGAAAACCCTGCGCCCGGAGCAGCCGCCGCCCAGCGTCCGGGATAATGTGCCGCGATGTGCCACGCAGCGGCGCCGCCCAGCGAGAAGCCCCGAATCACAATCCGATTCTCATCAATCGCGTAGCGTTTTTGAACGTCCGCCAGCGCTTCGAACACGTCGCTCTCCCCCGCCAGCTTCTGCCCGTTGCAAAACCGGCTGTAAGTATGCAGCACAATGGCAGCGGGAGGGGTGAATTCACCTGCGGACCGCAATCGTCCTGCGAGGAAGTTCAACTCAGTCAGCTTTTCATCCCGCCCGTGAAACCAAAAATCCAACCGCCAGGGCTGGGACGCGCCCGGCGAAAAACCAGCCGGCACGACCAAGCCGTAGGGTTGGACTGAGCCGTCCAGGACAGACACGTAACCGCGCACGACCAAACCCGTGGCTGAGAGCCAGGCAGGCTTGCCTTCGCGCAATTGTTGCACACGCTCCATGCCCAGCTTCAGCAGAGTGCGGGCAGCGATGATCTCGTTGGTGGGGTTGAAAATCTCGTCGTAATGAATCGCCCAGCGCACGGCTTTCTCGAAAATCTGGATGTCGGGCAAGAGGGATAACGCGTTCGAATTCCCTTTTAATTCCAGGCGCAGCTTGTCTATCTCGCGGTCAAGCACCGTCGCGCCGTCGAGCAGTTCCTGACGCACACCCTCAGGGACTTTGGACCCGGCAGGCGGAACCGGCCGCACCTTTTCTACGACATTGTCGGCCGGCCCATCCGGCCGCGCTGGAAGAGCCGACGCAATTAAAAGAAGGAAAAGCAATGTGCGCATAGGTGTCGGGAAAGTGGAAAGGAAAGCCGAGCGGCATGCAAGCGAACCGTCGTGGCGCAAGTGCTTAGTGGTGTAAAACAAAAAACCTCGCAGTGGCCTGCGAGGTTGAGAATCAAAACTGGAGCGTACGCTTACGCGCCATTATCCCCGATCGCCTCGACCGGGCATCCTTCCATGGCTTCCTTGCAGAGCTTTTCTTCGTCGCCAGTCTCCGGTTGCTTGTAAACGAACGAGTAGCCGCCGTCGTCATTCCGCTTAAAGTTCGCCGGGGCGGTTTCGCGGCAAAGATCGCAGTCGATGCACTGGTTATCGACGTAATATTTGCCCGTCGTGTTGTCCGGATACTTGTTCGCAATATCAGCCATAGATCAAAGTCGCATTAAAGACCGGCTAATGTTGCGATCGAACTTTCTCGAATCAAGCTTTGTCTTGGCCTGACAGGGTGCAGGGCGCATTTCACGTTTTGCGGACCCAGGAGACCCTTCTGCATGTTGAAGCACTCAAAAAGTTTGAAATGCTCCCGAAAAGTGTGGCGATGACAAAGGCATCATCGTCCGTTCAACGAGGAACCCGTTCAAGAAACGTCGGCAACTGCGTTCAGAAAGGCGCGCGATAAATACGAACTTCCGGTTGGCCGTCGGGCATTACGCGGGCCACGGCGAGATGTTGGTCGCGAATCAAGGCGCACGTAGGCCAGGCCCGGGCTGAAATGGCCACGATTTGCGTGGTATCGCTTTGCCTAAGGGTAAAATTACCGGCGGTGTCTGTTTGATACAGCCGAACAATCGGGCCGCCAGAATCACTGCGCGCTGCCACTGCGATCAGATCGGTGCTGAAGCGCGCGGTTTCCCAAACCGCCAGGTTGGTCACCGTCGTACCATTACCCATTCGGGTGATGTAGCCCCCGGCATCGAGCGACCAACTGATTAATTTCAAGTCGCCGCTGCCGGTGGCTACCGGGGTCACGAGATGATCCACGTCCATGGCCAGGAGGGCGGCACGATTGATGGCACCCGCACTCGCGGAATCGATTCGTTCAAGCGTCGCGCCAATTTCGCGCTCCTCCGTTAACTTCCACGTTTCCAAGAGAAGATCGCCGCCGGCATCTCGGCGTGCGACAGCCAGTGGGCGCGCACCCGCCGGGGCGAGAGCAATGCCAGTGGACGTGCCGAGTTCGTTGTAGCTTTGCAAACGCATGGCGCCGTCCGCATCGACTAGCAGGCAATGGATGCCGGTGTTATCGGACGCATCCGCGGTGCGGACCGCGACGGCAAGGTTTACGCGCCCAAACCGTTCCACCTCAATTTCCCGGACGTTTCCCTGAGGGCTCGTCCAGGAGCTTTCAACATTCCATACACTGTTTTCGCTCACACGGTACAAAAGGACGCCCGGTCGCTCGTTGGTCGTGACGTAACCCACCGCCACAAGCCCCAGCCCCATCGAAACGGCCTTGGCGGATTTGCACGGCAGGCCGGTGGTCAATGAACGGAGTGATACCAACCCCTGCGTATCCACATTGAACGCCAGCAGTTGGAAGGCATCATCGACCGTGCGTCGGCGCAACAGGATGAGTTGATCGTGCCGTGTGCGGAGCAATTGCATGTCAGCGTGAGACTCCGTTCCGGAATTGTAGAGGTCAGTTCGTTCGAGCGATGAACCGTGCGCGCCTGCTATGTGGCGGGCGATCAAGTGGTGGCGATGCCGGTTTTCCAGCACGTCACGCGTGCGTGCGATCTGGTCAGCCGACTGGCGCATCACGCCGAGCGATTCGCAGCGGAAATACGACTGAAGGTTCAGACGATCGGGCGCGAACGAAAACGAATGGCTGCCCGTGTTTTCTCCGCCCGACAGCACGGTGACGTTGACCGTTCCGTTCAGGTTGTTGGTACATTCATTGCCGCCGTTCAATTCATCGAACAGTCGCGTGCCCGGATCAGCAGGCGTATCCCGCACCCAATATCCATCCGCATCGAACAGATTCACGATGTCCGCGGGAGCCGTGTCGCCGTTGAAGAGTTGGCCACGAATGTAGTTTTGCATGTCGGCCAATTCACCCGGGTAACCGTCCCCATCCGGATTCACCACGGCGAAGGTGTGCATGTTGTTCAGGTAATGCCCGATTTCGTGCGCCAGCAAATGAAGGCCTTGCAGGCTTCCGGAAAGCACCACTGCGTTGCCAGCCCAACTGGAATACCCACCACCCAGGGCTTTGAGCCGCCAGCGGTTGGTCCCA
Organism: uncultured Verrucomicrobiae bacterium; assembly: GCA_963760275.1. Classification (GTDB taxonomy): domain Bacteria; phylum Verrucomicrobiota; class Verrucomicrobiia; order Limisphaerales; family SIBH01; genus JANNGC01. The sequence goes on along the minus strand of CAVXCM010000013.1, from coordinate 608,264 downwards.
TCCCAATAAAACTTCGTGTCCGAGGTGCTGCCGAACTGCGTGGCGTAAACGACGAGCTTGCCCTTCCGCGCCAGCGCGAATGCCGAACGGACGGCGCTGTTGTTCGTCCTGCTGTAATGAACACCCTCCTGGGGCGGCGAAGACTGGTTGTTGAGCGAACTGGCCAGCACGAGCAGCGACACGTCGCTGTTCAGCGCCGAGTTGTTGACGTTCTCAACGTCGGCCACGGGATCCCAGTCAAAGCGAATGCCCGATCGAAAGAAGATGGTATTGGCCTCATCGACGTATTGCTGAAACTCGTTTGTCTGCAACGCAACGCGATTCGCGCCACTGGTATCCGCGCACCGCACGAGGTGCAGGCGGATATGGTGAACTGGCTGCGGGCGACTGATCTGCCAGGAGGGGTTCACCGGCTGCACAGTTTGGCCCGCGATGAAAGGGTCATACGTCTCAACCACGCCGAGATGTCGATGCTCGTCGGTGTTATCGTCGGGCAAACGCAGCCGGAAATACATCTGCCTGGGAAGTTTGGCGGATGGGTATTCGAAAGTCAGGTGCCGACGCCCCGTGCGCAGCAACGTGGTTGAATTTGTGGTCTTCTTCCACTGGCCCAGCACCGTTGAGTACTCGAGCGTCCCAGCCAAATCCCAATCCACCGTTACGGATCGTTCCAACCCATTGGTCCCAAAGCGCACCTTGAAGTCGGCCTCGTCCGGGCCATGCGCCCCGGCAGGAGCCAGCCAGAACAAAGTCCCCAGCATAACCATCACGCCGACGATTGAGAGTTTCATCACTTTCTCTCTGCGCGATGGGTGCCGCGATATTTCAAACGATTTTAGCGACGCGGATCATGGTCGGGCAAGGAGCCATGATGAACTCTCCACCGCTCGGCTAATTCTTCACCTGTCAAAAAATGCAGGACTCCGTCCTCATTCAACCGCAAGCCGGAAGCCAGCACGACGTGTTGGGCGAGGTTCGCTCGAACGTTCGGCGAAAGCGTGAGGTCCCAGCGCAAGTATTCGTCGGCAAAGCCAGCCACGACAGATTCCCCGGAGGCGTCAAATGCCAAAAATTTAGGCTCAGCCTTGGCACGAATGGCCGGACCAATCGCTTCGCCGGTCGCCGTCTCCCACAATCTCAGGAAGCCATCGGACGATCCTGTGGCCAATATTTTGCCATTGGGACTAAAGGCGACGGCGACAACCCACCCGTTATGGCGCAGCGGTTGCCCCACCGCGCGCCCTGTTTGGCGTTCCCAAATTTGCGCGTAGTAATCTTCGCTTCCCGTCCCGATCCATTGTCCATCTGCACTGAAGGCGACGGCCCGAATATCATCGCGATGACGCAGTTCGACACCGGTCTCCTGGCCAGAGCGGGCGTCCCAAAACCGAACGACCTGATCACGAAGGTCCAGTCCGCCGGGCTGTCCGGACGCCACGGCAACCACCGCGCTGTCCGGACTCCACCAAATGGATTGCGCCCCGCCAGCGGGTGCGAACGGCCCAGCAAGCATTTGCCCGTCGTCGCCCGAAACAATCCGGACGCGCGAATCCATTCCCACGAGGGCGACGCTCTGACTATCCGGACTGAGGGCGAGGGAACGAATGGGCGGCAGCGAATTCGAACGCCCGCCGAGCAACTGGCCATTGGCCGCGTCATGCCACTGCACGAAGTTGTTCGTGTTAATTGTCAGCAGGCGGCGCCCGTCCGGCGTCAACTCGATGTCGCGGGCTTGGGGATCGGCAATGGGTAATTCAATCAACTTCTTTCCCAGCGCGGCATTCCACACTGTCACACGTCCGTCGGTGGTGAGCGTGGCGAAGGTTTCGGGGCTGGAAGAGATCCCAAAAGCACGCAGGCGGCGGACGTGCGACAATGAGGGGCTAAGCGGCGTTCCCTCCCGCGCATCCATCAAAAAGGCATTGGTCGTGCCCAAGCCCAATGCGGCAAAGCGTTCGTGAAAGAGAGGGCTTGCCACTGGCCGGCCTCGCAACGTGACCGGCAGACCTCGCCCCATTTTATAAAGGCGAACGGAACCATCCCAACTCCCCGTCATCACCCGGTGTTGGACTGGATCGAAATCCAGCGACAACACAGGCCCGCTATGAACAAGGTGCGGATACGATGCGAGAGAACCTCGATTCAACTCCCAGGCGCGGACGGTGCCATCCCAACTGCACGAGAGAGCGAGGGCGTTTGTTTGAATTTCGAGGGCACGGTAAACGCCGCCGTCATGTCGAAACACGTGCAGCAATGTTCCCGTGGTCGCATCCCACAATCGCGCTGAGTTGTCGTAACTGGTGGTAAGAATTGCCCGCCCCTCCATGACGAAGTCGCATTGGTACGTGTAGGTCGCATGGAAGAATTCCAAAGGCGCTCTGTTCGTGTCGTCGAGGGTCCAGACGTTGATGCGGTTCCCGCCTGAGACCGCGGCAAGCCGGCTGCCATCACCATTCAACGCCAGCACTCGCACCGGTTCGGCCGTCCGCAAATCAGCTCGGAACTGTAGTCCCGTCAGCGCGTCCACCAGCGCGATGCGTTGGTCAGCAGTGGCGACCGCGCAACGAAGGCCGTCGGCAAAAAGCGCCACCGCCTGGATGGGTGTCGAGAACGCGATCGCGGGAGCTGCCGGGCGCCCATTCCCGCTGTGGCGGAGCGTCAGCCGATTTGAAAAGGCCGTGAGAAGACGCGTTCCGTCCGCGGAGAATAATGGAAATTGGCGGGCCGCCACGCTCCGAAAATGCAATTGGTGCGGCAATGATCCGCTGACTTTGGTCCCTGCCGGATCAAACAACATGGATCGATTCTCCCCGGCGGCGAGGAGGCGTTTCCCATCCGGGCTGAATCGCGCGAAATAAACGGGCCCACCACGGTCCAGGACCACGTGATTCGTGTGGTACGGTTCCGTCGGCCACACCTGCACTCGTGAACTGCCGTCAGCGAAAACGACTTTCGATCCGTCGGGACTGAATTGTGCCCATTCGATGCGGCGGTCGGAGGACCAGATCCGAATTAAGTCGGGAATGTAATTCATGGTGGAGGCCACCCGGGTTTCATGCACGCCGCGCTCGGAAGAATTCGTCTCCATCTCCCACGCACGCAGGAACCACGGCAAAGCCCGTTGCGCATCGTCGGCGGCCAGGTATCGATTACCGGTCACCACGAGGCTGCGAATGAGATTGCGACGGCTTTCCTCAGCACGGCCCTCAGCCACCTTATGGGAACGCGCGATTCGGACACTCGTGAGGGAACTGATGACCGCAATGGCCATCAGGGCCAGCAACAAACATGTGCTGACGATGGCGAGCGCAGGATGTCGCACCGCCCACCGCGCGAGGCGCGCCACCTGGCTAATCGGCCTCGCCATTACCGGCTCACCGCGCAGAAAACCAGCAAGGTCATCCGCCAACAGCTGAGCGCTGGCGTAACGCTGCGCTGGAATTTTCTCGAGACACTTCAAGCAGATGGTTTCGAGATCAACCGGAACCTCCGGCCGCAATCGTCGCGGCGGAATTGGATCACGGTCCAACACCTGGTGCAAAGTGGCGGCCAGGGTCGCTCCCACAAAAGGGGGGCGCCCCGTCAGCACGTGATACAACACGGCGCCCAGAGAAAAGACATCGCTCGTGGGTCCCGCCGATCCGCGAAAGGGATCGGCTTGTTCAGGGGGCATGTAATTGGGTGAGCCAAAAGTGCGGCCGTCCAGGGTCAGGCTCGCGCTCGAATCCGTCAGCCGGGCCATCCCAAAATCGGTGATGCGCGGTCGCTCGTTGGCTTCCATCAGGATGTTGGAAGGTTTGAGGTCCCGGTGCAGGACACCCCGGCCATGAGCGTAAGCGACCGCTTCCGCGAGGGCATGCAAGCACCGGGCCGCGCGTTCGGGCGCGAGCGGGCCACTCCGCAACAGTTCGTCGAGGCTCGGTCCTTCGATGAGTTCCATGGCGATGAAATGTTCGCCATCGCTTTCGCCTACCTCGAATACCGTAACGATGCCCGGGTGTTGCAACGCAGCTGATGCTTCGGCTTCCAGTTCGAACCGCCGACGCGCCTCCTGATTCGCCAGATCCCCGCGCAGCAGGAGCTTCACGGCCACGAATCGCTTGAGCCGCACCTGCCGTGCGCGATAAACGACGCCCATGCCGCCGCGAGCAATCTCCTCCACCAATTCGTAATCGCCCAGGCGCTGGAGTTGCCGCGCAGAATTGCCAGCAGTCCGCAAGGGACCTAAAGCCGCCCGGCCAAGACACGGCACACAAATGCCGGCGGGAGATCCGGCCAGTGAAGCGCCGCACGCAGGACAAATGGCCGGGCTCGGGGTGCTCATCCGTGGAGACTGCGCAATCTCCGCGCCCCTATTTCCAAAAATCGTTTCATAAGACGCGGAGCAGGTCCCGCAATTCCTGCTCGAACTCTTCTGGGCTGGAAACCGTATCGCGGATCTGTTCGTGGACCAGTTCGCGAAAGCGCATCCTCAACCGGCTAACCCACGTGGCAATGGTGGCTCGCGCCACGCCCAACTTTTCGGCCATGGGCTCGTACGCGCCATCCGGCGGATCAGCGGCCAGCCAGGGCTTGAGAATAGCGAACCGCTCCGCCTGCCCCGCGGCTGCGTAGTCGTTCTCCAACCGTTCCAACGCTGCCGCAAGCAGGGACGCCAACCACCGGCGATCGAAAGCCTGCTCTGCCGTCAGATCTGGCGCCGCGACCGCCGTCGTCATTTCTTCCGTATGCAATTCGTCCCACGACACATGACCGACTCCTCCTCCGCGCTTTACCGCATCCTCGCGCCGCCGCGCGCTGACCACGTAATGGCGCAGCGCGGTCAGCAGGTAAGAGCGGAACCGCCCGCGGTCGGACTGCGCGGTGGCGAAGTCGTTTCGGTTGATGAACTGGGCGAGAAACCCTTGGACTAAATCCTCGGCGTCATTGGGCGGATGCCCTTCCCTTCGCAGCCAGGCGTAGAGGGCGGGCCAATAGAGGCGGCAAAGTTGTTCACGTGCCTGCTCCACCGTGGGAGAAACCGCGTCGCCCGCTGCCCGAACGACGCTCCAACGCGTGGTAGCGAATAATCGATGCGTTGATGGTTCTGGATTCATCCGTGAACTGCATTCGAATTTGTCACGAATTGAACCGAACGCCGAGGATCGTTTCAGACGCCTCCCGATCCAGCGGCGCTTTGGCCGGATGCATTCTGCCCCAACCCGGGGGCGCCACTACGCCTGGTTCTTGGGGCTATTCCGACTCCTTCAACTCGTAGATTTTTCCTTTCACAGTGCCTTCAAATGCCAGCACGTAAAGTTCACCCGCGGCATCCTCTCCAAAGCTCGCCACGTTCTTCACTCCCGTGCCCTTTGGCGTGGTGTAAAGAGCCGTGCTTTCCGTCGCCTTCCCATTCTCATGACGCAATGCCCAAATGGTGCCCGCCGCAAAATCCGCGTAAATGTAAGCGCCTTGCAATGCCGGCAGCTTCTTTCCCCGGTAAACGTAACCACCCGTGATACTCAAGCCCGGGCTATGCGTCGTGTTTCTATCGTAGAGCGCGAGGTGCGGATACTCGATAACGGGAGGAAGCAACGTCGCTTCGGCAGGAGGGGTTCCATTGGTTTTGAACGCGTGAAAACCTTCGCGCCAATTCCAACCGTAATTTCCACCGCGTTCAATGATGTCCACTTCCTCAAACTTATTCTGCCCCACGTCCGCCGCCCAAAGAGTGCCGTTCGCGCGGTCGAAGCTGAATCGCCACACATTCCGCAGGCCGTACGCCCAGATTTCCGGCCGCACGCCATTCCCTTGGCCCACAAAAGGATTATCCGTGGGAATTCCGTATTCCAAACCCGGTACCCGGGAGTTCACGTCGATGCGGATGATTTTTCCCAACAAGGTTTTCAGGCTCTGGCCATTGTTGTGGGGATCGTTCGCGCTGCCGCCGTCCCCCAGGCTGGCATAGAGGAACCCATCCGGCCCGAACACGAGGCAGCCACCCTTGTGATTGGAATAGGGTTGTCGTTGCTCGAGCAGGATCCGTTCGCTGGCCACGTCCGCCTTACTCACATCCGATTTGCTTACCAAGAACTCACTCACAAGCGTGCGGCGATAGTTATTGGTCAGGGAATAATACACGTAGAACTTGCCGTTATTCTTGAACTGCGGGTGAAAGGCGAGGCCAAGCAACCCTTCCTCATTACTGGTGTAAGGGCGCCGATCGGAGATGTCCAAAAACACCGTGGCATTGCTCCCTCCCGGCTCCTGCGGCAAAATCAGAATTCGGCCACGTTGCTCCACAACGAAGCTGCGGCCCGATCCATCCGGCGCTTCGCAAAGCCACATCGGCCGCTGAATGGCCACACCAGGCCAGCGAGGGACCAATTCCATCTTCGGCATTGCAGCCTTGGCAGCGCACACCGCGACCGCCAAAACAAAAAGCGAAACTGCCCGGCAAACAATCTTTTCCATGACGCACAAGGAGCCGTAGCGACTGATACAAGTCAACTCCCCCCGGCGAATCGTCACACCAGATCCGTGCCCGAGCGCAACCTTGAGAGGACGCTGGTGTTTGCTACGGTGCTGCGAACGATGTCGCCGAATCTCGATCCAGACGCCGCCCTCATGCTCCGCGTGCGTGAGGGTGACCGGACGGCTTTCGAGACGCTCGTGGACAAATACAAGCAGCCGGTCGTCAACCTTGTCGGGCGCGTCATCGGGGACTTCACAGAAGCCGAGGACATTGCCCAACACGTTTTCGTGCAGGTTTACAAATCAGCGCATCGCTACGAGGTCACGGCTAAATTTTCCACCTGGCTTTTCACCATCGCGCGCAATCTTTCCCTGAACGAGCTGCGCCGCCGCTCTCGTCATCGCGCGGACTCCCTGGATGAAACGTTCTCAGACGACGACGAACACCCCAAACGGCAGGCGGCGGATCTGCATTCGGCCGGTCCGACGGAAACGCTGCTGCACGCAGAACTTGAGACGAAGGTGGAAGAAGCCATCGCCAGCCTGCCTGAGAAGCAGCGAACGGCGCTGCTCATGTGCCGGCATGAAGAATTTACCTATGAGGAGATTTCGCGCGTGGTCGGTTGTTCGCTCTCCGCCACCAAATCTTTGATTCACCGCGCTCGGGAAACACTGAAGGAGCGGCTCAAGAACTATTTGCGCTCCGGCGCTTGGAAGGACGAATGAGAAACTTTGAGCAAGCGACGGTTATTAACTCAAAAGGATGGCGATGAAAGACATGCGAAACGATGAACTGTTACGGCTGAGCATGAAGCCTCAATTGTCTGCCGAGGAAGAGGCCAGGCTCGAAGCACTTTTCGAAGCCGAGCCGGCCCAGCGCCTGGTTTGGGAACAGGAACGCGCGTTGAGCCGGGCGCTCCACTCGTTGGCCGACGTGCCGGTTGCGAACAATTTCACCTCGCGCGTCATGCAGGCGATTGATGGGGAAGAGTCGAGCGATAGACGTGCGCGTGAGAGTCGCCCCGGATTCTTCGGAAGGATTTGGCCGAGATTGATTTGGGGCGGGGCCGCCCTGTTGGCCGTGTTGGTGGGTGCGCAACAGTATCAGGCCGCCAGGCGAACCCAGCTGGCTAAAGATGTGGTGCTGGTCTCCAAGGAAGTCTCCCAGTTGCCCAGCCCGGAGATCTTGCAAGATTTCGATGTCATCAACGAGCTGCGGCAAGTCTCGATGACAAGCGACGACGAGTTGCTGACCGCATTGCAATGAAGCGCGCCGTGCAAATCAGTTGGGTGGCGTTGGCCCTTGGGGCCGCCGCATGGTCGGCGGAGCCGGTCAATACGTCGGCCATTACGCCGCCGTTGCCTTTGTCGCCTGTGCAAACTTTTCGCACGCTCCTGGCGACGAACTCGCTGGGACGCGCGGAATGGCTCGCGCTCCGGAGCGAGGCGCAACGCCGGTATTTAACCGGGAAGCTCGAGGAATACGGAGCGATGCCTGACGTGGAGCGGGAGCAGCGATTGCAAACCCTGCAGCTGCGATGGTATTTGCCGCTCCTCATGAGGATGAGCCGCCCCGAACGTGCGCGGCATTTGGCGCAAATTCCCGAGCCGGATCGGTCGCTCCTCGAAGCCAAGCTGGAGACATGGGACATCCTTCCACCCGCCTTGCAGAGCGACATCCTGACCAATCAAATGGCTATCAGCGTGTTCCTGCCTAGTGCTCAAGGCGGCAACGAACGAGTGCTGTTGTCACTGACCCCGGAGCGACGCGACGAATTGCAACGGCAGTTCGAAGACTTAAACAAACTTCCAGCGGAACGGCGTGAGCAAATATTTGTGCACTTCAACCGGTTCTTTGAACTCGCGCCCAGTGAGAAGAACAAAGCCATGGAAAGGCTGGCTCCCAACGAGCGTGCGCAGATGCAAAGGACCCTCGCGACGTTTGGCGGGATGGAAAAGGATCAACGAGCGCAGGCCATGGAAGGCGTTAAGAAATTTGCAGAACTTACCCCTGCCCAGCGCGCCGCCTTCCTGAAGACGGCGGAACGCTGGCAAAAAATGACAGAGGTGGAACGGGAACGTTGGCGGGAAGTGGTGCGCCGCCTCAACGATGCGAAAGCGAAGCAACTGCCGCCGCCCATGCCGTCGTCCGCATCACGCATTCCCACGGTATCCGTAGCGACGAACAGCTTCTAAACGGACAACCCCTACCCGGCGCTCTCCCGTGTCTCTGCCGCTGCTCAATTGTCACTTGCCCCCCTGCCTGCACGTCCGTATTTCTTTGCGGCTTTATGAATTACAAGATTTCGCATCGCGCTGCCTCGCTCGCGCCTTCGCTCACCCTGGCCATTGATTCCAAGGCCAAGGCGATGAAAGCCGAGGGCCTCGACGTCGTTGGCTTCGGTGCCGGCGAGCCTGACTTCGATACGCCGCAGCACATCAAGGATGCCGCAATCAAAGCGCTGAACGATGGGTTCACGAAATACACACCGAGCAGCGGCATCCCGGAATTGCGCCAGGCCATTGCGGACAAGTTCAAACGCGAAAACGGACTGACCTACAAGCCGTCGCAAGTCATCGTCTCCTGCGGTGGCAAGCACTCCTGCTACAACGTCATTCTGGCAACGTGCGAAGAAGGCGACGAAGTGATCATTCCGGCCCCCTACTGGCTGAGTTATCCGGAGATGGTGAAACTTGCGGGCGCCACGCCGGTGATCATTCACACCAGTGACGCAGACCGAATTCAAGGTCACGCCCGAGCAATTGCGCGCTGCGATTACGCCTCGCACGCGGCTGTTCGTTTTGAATTCACCCAGCAATCCAACCGGAACAGTTTACACGCCGGCAGAGATCAAGGCGCTCGGCGACATTTGCGTGGAAAAGGGCGTGCTCATCATGAGCGACGAGATTTACGAACACCTGCTTTACGACGGAGCGAAGCACCAGAGCGTCGCCAGCCTTTCGCAGGCGCATTACGAGCACACGATCGTGGTCCATGGGTTTGCGAAAGCCTGGAGCATGACGGGTTGGCGTCTTGGATTTCTCGCCGCGCCCGAGCCGATTGCGAAAGCCATCGATGCCATCCAATCCCACAGCACCAGCAATCCCACGAGCTTTGCGCAGAAAGGCGCCGTCGCCGCGCTCACGGGACCGCAGGATCACTTGAAGAACTGGCTGGCCGAATACGACAAGCGCCGCAAATATGCGCAGCAGAAACTGAATTCCATTCCGGGCATTTCCTGCGTGAACTCCAAGGGCGCCTTTTATCTTTTCCCGAACATTTCCAAGACCGGTCTGAAGTCGGCTGACTTCTGCGCACGGCTACTTGAATCAGAAAAAGTCGCCGCCGTCCCGGGCATCGCCTTTGGGGCGGACGAATACCTGCGCATCAGCTACGCCACCAGCCTCGCGAACATCGAGAAGGGATTGGATCGGCTGGACCGTTTCGTGCGGGGACTCAAGTAGGAGCCGTCTGCGAAAAGCGTAAAGCGCCAAGGAAGTTTTAACTGAATGGCTTCTTCCGGTTTCGCCACTTTCAACTCTTCGCGCGACTGGGCCTTACTGCAGTAGTTACCGCAACACCAGGTTCTCGATAAAGAACTCCATCATGCGGTCGCGGTTCACCGACGTGTGTCCCAAGTCCGGTCCCACTTGCACTTCGAAGCTCTTGCCTTCGCGTTGCAGCGCCTGGATCAATTGCATGCTGTTATTGGGATGCACGTTGTCGTCAGCCGTGCCGTAGTAAAGCATCAGCCTGCCTTTCAGGTTCTTCACGTGTGACATCACCCGGGCTGCGTCGTAGCCCGACCTGTTCTCCTGCGGGAGCCACATGTAGCGCTCCGTGTAGATCGTGTCGTAATTGCGGTAATCCGTCACCGGCGACGAAGAACAAGCCGCGTGAAAAAGTTCAGGGTATCGCAATAAGCATGTGACCGACGCCGTGCCGCCGTAGGAAGTGCCAAAGATACCGACGCGTTTCCGATCCACGTAGCGCCGCTGCCCAAGAAACTTTACCCCCGCAGCTTGGTCGTCGATCTCCGTCTGGCCCAGCTTGAGGTAGATCGAATCCAGAAAGCGTTTGCCGCGCCCGCTTGCGCTCCGTGAATCCAGCGTGGCCACGAGAAAGCCGAACTCAGTCAGCACGTTGGGCATCGTGAAGGTTTCGCGCGCCCCAGTAGTCGCAGGCCCGGCGTAAACACTAATCAACAGGGGATGTTTCACATCAGGACGAAAGTTCGACGGGAAATGTAGCATGCCATGGAGGTCCGTTTTCCCATCCGCCGCCTTGAACTGAAAGCGCTCCACGCGCTTCAGTCCGATCTCGTAAAACCGTCGCAGATCGCTCCGGGCGATCTCAGCGAGACTCGTCCCATCGTTCCTCATCAGGCGCGTTACTGGTGGGGTGTCATGCGTCTGTGCCACATCGATGTAATGCTTACCATCAGGCGCGAAATTGACGGTATGATGAAACTCTGGATTGCTGAGGCGAACGTCGTTCCTCCCATCGAGGCCCACGCGGTGGAGTTGCAGCTTCAAAGGGTTATCACCATCCCGTGCCATGTAGTAGATCTGGCTGGAGTCTTCGTCGACATGCACCACGGGGCCCGCTTCGAATGAGTCGTGCTGGGTGAGGTTGGCCAGCAGTGTTCCATCCAAATTGTAGAGGTAATGGTTCGCCCAGCCGTTGCGTTCCGAGGTCCAGATGAAACGGTGCCCGTCTCGAAGGAAGCGCATGGCAGGAGAATTCTCTGTCCAACTTGGCAGCCACTCTTCGCGCACAATCACGCGGCATTGCCCGGTCTCTGGGTTGGCCGCACACAGCTCCATGATGTTTTGGCGTCGATTCGTGCGGTGAAAGAGAAGCTCGCCATGACGGGACCAACTGACCCCATACACGTAATGACCGATCGCGGAATCATCAAACGCCTTACCGTCGCGTACATCGACCCGGACGGTTTTTCGTGTGGCCAGGTCATAGACGAAAATATCCACCACCGGATTTGTTGCCCCCGCCTTGGCATACGGTTCGATATCCGCAGTGCTCACGATCTTCGTTTGGTTGAGTTGCAGATAAAAGTCAGGCACCTGGCTTTCATCGAACCGGTAAAACGCCAGGTTCTGGCTGTTACTGGACCACCACATGGCCGTGTTTTGGAAAAGTTCCTCGCCATACACCCATGTAGCGCTGCCGAACTTGACGCGCGTCCGGTCACCACCCTCCGTGGTTACCGCGACTTCATTCGTGCCATTGGTGGATTGGAGCCAGACGTTCCGCTCGCGGTGGCGTGCGATCCATTTCCCGTCCGGAGAACGCGCGGAGGTGTATTGGCGCCCGCGCACCGGCCTGGGTTCATCTCGCTGGCGCGACGAGCGCGCGGAATTTGTGGCGGAAGCCAGAACCTCGGTCGTGAGGGTGGCAACATCGTAGCGGACTCGTTTGCCGTCTTTCTGGAATTCAAATGCGGAACCGCCATTCGTCCACACCACAGACACGGCGCCTGATTTAAACGCGTTCGTGCTGTCGCGATTGATTCGTTCAAAGCGCTTGTAGCCCGGCATCGACTTCAGCCGGTCCTGGCCCGACGCAGGCGCAAGGGCCAAGCCACACAGTAGAAAACCAACAGCCAGGACAGGAGTGAGTTGCTTCATCAGAATGTGCATGGGCGAATTCCCGCGAGATTGTGGACCGGAGGATGGCAATCAAGCCGCAAGTGCGCATTCGCGACCCAAAGTAATTGATTCGTGGCAAGTAGCCGCAGCCGAGACGAGGCCCGCATCGATACTGACGATAGCCGTTCATACATTCACGGGCCGCGCCGCGATGGCTTAGCTTGACTCATCATGCGCGGACTTGGCTAATGAACCGAACACGTGGGTAATCTCAAAATAGTCCTCGGCTTCGGCTGGAAATACATGCGTCCTTATTGGGGGCGCCTCGTCCTCGGCATCGTACTCGGTTGTTTATGCGGTTTGACAGCGAGCAGCTTTATCTGGGCGACGGGGACGTTGGTGGAACGTTTGTCACCACCGGAATCCACCAACACCTGTGTGGTTTGCGGACAAGCCTACGCCGGGACCAGCAAGGCGAAGGCAGACAAGGTGCAGGCCGCGGCGCTTCCGGAACTGTCCGCGCGTTACCAGCATTGGCAGCACTCCGTAAACGATGCGATTGATCCATGGCTGCCGCGAGTGGAAGTGGAATTTGATTGGAGACGGTTGCTGGGTGGGCTGCTCTTTCTCCCCCTGCTCGCGCTGGCGCGCGGGGCGACCGATTATTTCAGCAGCTACTGCATGGGCTGGGTCAGCGAACGCGTGATCAACGACCTGCGCTGCGACGTTCTCGCCAAGCTTACTTCTCTTTCACTGGACTACTTCAACCGCTCAACCACCGGCGACATGCTGACGCGCGTGAATGTCGATACGGTGAATCTCCACCGTGCCTTGAAGCAGGGAACCGGCGACCTGTTTAAGGAAAGCTTCACCATGGTCAGTGTGCTGATTGCGCTGATGCTCGTGGACTGGAAGCTGACCCTGATCGTGCTGGTATTCGTTCCCGCTATTATCCTGCCTCTCTTTGTGCTGGGGAAAAAGGCTCGGCGAGCCGGACGCGAAGGCCGTCGCGCCAACGTGGGGCAGAACTCGCTGTTGATTGAGGCGCTGGCCGGCATTCGCGTGCTCAAAGCCTTCAACCTGGAAGCGCGGCAGACAGAGCGGTTCCGCGAGTTTTCGAAGAAGCTAATTCATCACGGCATGAAGGGAGTGCAAGCCAAGGAAATGGCGAACCCAATGATCGAGATCATCGGGGCACTCGGCGTGAGTGCATTGCTCGTCTATCTGTTTTGGAGCGAGCGTTCCCTGCCGGATCTCGTGAAGTTCATTACGGGCCTCGCGTTCTTTTTCGTCCCCATCAAGAAGATCGCCGCCGTCCACATCTTATTTGAACAAGCCGCTGCGGGCGTGGAACGCTTGCTGGAATTGTTGCGCGAAACCCCCACCATCGTGGAGCCGCCCCAGACCAAGCCTCTCAAAAGCTTTCGACGCGAGATCGTCTTCGAGAATGTGAATTTTTCCTACGGACACACGCCCGTGCTCAAGAATGTGAATCTGCGACTGCCGCACGGATCCAAGCTAGGCATCGCGGGAGAAAGCGGGTCCGGCAAAAGCACGCTTGGTCAATCTGCTTTTCCGCTTTTACGACGTGACGGGCGGAGCGGTGAAGCTGGACGGCCTCGATGTGCGCGAGCTTTCGTTCGCCGACTTGCGCGAGCACATGGCCCTGGTAAGCCAGGATGTTTTCGTGTTCCGCACCAGCGTCGCCGAGAACATTGCCGCCGGGAAACACAACGCAACCCGTGCGGAGATTGAAGCCGCTGCCCGCGCCGCTAATGCGCACGACTTCATTACGCACCTGCCCGAGGGTTATGACACGGTGATCGGCGAACGCGGCATGACGCTGTCGGGTGGCCAGAGGCAACGACTCGCCATCGCTCGCGCCTTCGTTCGGAACGCGCCCATCCTGGTGCTGGATGAAGCCACCGCGTCGCTGGATTCACAGACGGAAATGGAAGTGCAGCGCGAGATCGATCGGCTGGAGGAAAATCGGACCGTCATCTCCGTCGCGCATCGCCTCAGTACGCTCGCGAACATGGACCAAATTATTGTGCTGTCCAAAGGCGAGATCGTGGAGCGTGGGACCTTCGATGATTTGCTTCGCGCAAAAGGTCTCTTCGCCACCATGGCCGCCCGGCAGGGGATCTTTGCGGCGAATTGATCGGAGAGGAACCTCACTCCATCCCCACCACCGCCGGATCGCCGTAGAGAGTGAATGAGCCGGTGCGTGTCACATGCACATCCATCAACTCGCCGCGATGACGTTCGTTCCCATCGAAGACCACGATCTTGTTGCAACGCGTGCGGCCCATCATCCGTTCGGGGCGCTTGCTGGGTCCCTCCACGAGAATCTGCGCGCGCTCGCCGACCAGCGCGCCGTAACGCCGTTCGCCAATTTCATTGGTGAGTGCCAGCAAACGCTGGTTGCGCTCTTCCTTCACTTCCTCCGGCAATTGATTCGGGCATGTCCGCAGCGGGCGTGTCCTTGCGTTTGGAGTAACGAAAGATGAATGCATTATCGAAGTCCGCCTCGCGATACAGCGACAGCGTTTCCTCGAAATCCTCCTCCGTCTCGCCGGGAAAGCCCACGATGATGTCGGTGGTGATTCCCATGCGCGGATTCACAGCGCGCAACTTCTGGATGATGGCGAGAAAACGTTCCCGCGTGTAGCCGCGGTGCATCACCTTCAACATGCGATCGCTGCCGCTTTGCACCGGAATGTGCGCGCTCTCCACGAGCTTGGGCAGGCGCGCGTAGGCTTCAACCAGATCGTCGCCGTAGCCCTTGGGATGCGGCGAGGTAAAACGAATGCGTTCGCAGTCCTTCGATCTCATGCACCGCTTCGAGCAACTGCACGAAGGCACTTTTGCCATCGCGCAGCGCGTAATCGCGTTTTCCGAAGCTGGTTACGATCTGTCCAAGCAAGGTGATTTCCCTGGCACCCCGCGCGACCAATTCGCGGCATTCGGCCACAATGTCAGGAATGGTGCGGCTGCGTTCCTCACCGCGGGTGTAAGGCACGATGCAGAAGGTGCAATACTGGTTGCAGCCCTGCATGATGCTGACGAACGCAGTCACGGACTTGCGTCGCTCGCGCCATTCAAGCAGGTGTTCGCGAATCGTAGCCTCGCTGCCTTTCTCCGCCGCCACATCCACAATCTTTTCACGGCGCCCGGCCAGGAGGTCATCCACGTAGTCAGCCGTGCGATGAAACTTCTGGGTGCCAATGACAAGGTCCACATCCGGTAATTGATCGATCAATTGCTGTCCGCGGCTTTGCGCCATGCAGCCCATAAAGCCGAGCACCACTTCGGGTCGATTCTTGCGAACTTGCGGAGGCGAGGTTGGCCATTTTGCCCACGGCCTTGTGCTCCGCCATATCCCGCACAGAGCAAGTGTTGAGCAGAATGACGTCGGCGGTGTGTTCCGAAGCCGCCAGCGAATAACCCTTGGCCACGAGCTGCGCGGCGACTGCCTCGCTGTCGCGCTCGTTCATCTGGCAACCGTAAGTCTTGATGTAAACGCTGGGCATTGGATGCTTGAAATCGGGGCGAGAAGCTAAATGAGGGGACGAGGAATGCAACCGGGTAATAGCGCAGTGTCGCGTAGTTTTCAAAGCAGGACTTTTTTGTAGTTAGCAAAACAGGACAAATTCATTTGGGGCGGTTGGTGAAGAGAAGCACGGGTTTTTGTCTGGGATCGGGGGCGGCGGCCAGCACGGAGTGGTGGCCGGTGGGATGGAAGCAAAGGATCACCCTGGTTTCGGGTGGTTTTTCGATCCGGAGGCGTTGCGTGCCGACGGGCACGCGGCCATCGCTGCCGATCCGGATGGGGGTGCGCACGCTCCACACGTATTCCCACCACGGACAACGCGGGGCTGGCCGCAGGACGGAGCGTTTTTCCTTGCGGGCCTGCTCCCACGCCCGTTGCGGGGTCCGGCCAAGTTCGCGATGGACTTCATGTTCGTTGCGGTGCGCCCGCAGGTCTTCGATGTGGGCATTGGCAGCTTCGATTTCGATGATCTCTTCGCTGGCGAAGTAGGCGGGCAGCCGTCCCTGCCAGTATTGATGGGCGCGTTCGATCTTGCCTTTGGCCTGGGGCGTGGGGGCGTAGAGGAAGCTGATGTCATAGAACTTGAGCGCCCAGCCCAACTGCGTGAGCGCGTCCGGATCGTGCGTGAAAAAGAGGCTGTGGTAATCGACGTAGATTTGGAGCGGGCGCCCGTGGGCCAGGAAAGCCGCAGGCAGGAAGTCGAAGTAGGAGAGCAGGAGTTCGCGTTCGTAAATCCTGGAGCCGGTGAACAGGCGGCTGCAATCATCCAGCATGTTGAGGATGGGGAAGGAAAGCTTGGAGTGAGGAAACCAGCGATGGGGCGAGGCATCCAGTTGCCAGAGTTCGCCGATTTGCGCGCGCTCCCAGCGGCGCACGGCGGCCCCGACTTTTTTGGGCGGGACGGCATGGGCGAGTTTGTTTTCGATGGCCCAGCGGCGGACTTGTGCGCGGTCGAGTTTGAAGGAATGAAGGCGGAGCGCTTCGGAAGCGGCGAAGCTGTAAGGAGACGGAGGCGTACAGGCCAGACGCTTTTTGAGCAGGTCCGTCACGGGCTGAGGCCACGCGGTGGCATGATCGCCACCGGAAGCCCCTGGTGTCCAAAGGGGTCGTTGCCTGCGGGCGCGTGCGGTGTTGTAAGCGGTGGCCAGAGCGTAAAGGCGGCTGCGGGAAAGTCCGAGCTGGGCGGCGGCCTGTGGCGCGTTCAGCGAATGGAGCCGGAAGCGTTCGAGCACATGACGGATGAAAGAGGGTGCGTGACGATGGATGAGTTGCGCGTGTTTTTCAAAGACATGGAGGATACATGCGAGGCTGTCTGCGCGCCCCGTCTTTTCGTCGGGCATCGCTTGGCTCGCCCTCCTCCAAGACGGGGCGCGCAGACAAGGAGAGTCCCGTTTTGCTAACTACACAACTTGTCCTGTTTTGCTCGCACCGCGACAGGCGGGTAATAGCGCAGCCTGGGAACAGACTCCGGCACTCAAGGACTTCGGGCCGCGAATTTCTTGCGCGAATTCAAAATGAACATCGCCACGCTGAATGGCATTTGCCGACTACCGTTTGACTACGCCTAATTCATCGGCACGCGTTGGAAATAATTAACCCGTGTTCCGTCCGAAGCACCGGAAGCAGACAGTGGGTTGGACACGTTTCGGGACGAGCACAGGACAGTTTTTCCATTGGCGGGACGATCGTGTTCGATTGCGCGACAGCCAACGTGAGAGGGCATCCGCGTTGCCTGTCAGAATTACCCGTGGCATTGCCGCTGCTAAACGCCATTCGTATGCAGCTGCCTTTCTTTAATACGCGCGCTCGGCGGCGGGATGAAATCATCGCGATCGATCTGGGTGGACGCCACACCAAGGCCGTCCACGTGCAGAACAAAGGCGATCGGTTTAGCCTCGTCAATTACACCATCCAGGACGCTCCCAGCGACCAGTCGGCCGTCTCGGTGGAGGTGCTGGCGGAACATTTGAAGACTGTCCTGCATGCCTTGGGCGATGGAACCAAGAATGTCGTCGTCTCCCTGGGCGTGGCCGAAACGGTGGTGCGACGAGCGGAGATGCCATTAATGGCTCCGGACGAGATGCGGCAAATGCTCAAGTTCAATACCAAGACCTACCTTCAGCAGGATTTGCAGGACCACGTTTTTGATTGCTCGGTCATCCTTCCGCGCCCAGGCGCGCCGGAGGCTCCCAAGGCAGCGGGCGGGCAAAAGCAAAAAGTGCTCGTCGGCGCCGGCAAGCGGCAACTCGTGGATGATGTGGCCAGCGCGCTTCGTAACGCCGGGCTGACCGCGACCCAAGTGACGCCGGGTCTGATCGGGCCTTTGAACGCCTTTGAAGTGAGCGAGCCGGAAGCGTTCGCCAATCATGCCGTGGCACTGGTCGATGTCGGTTTCCGGAACACCACCATCAGCATGTTGCAGCAGGGCGATTTGGTGATGCATCGCGTGGTAAACATGGGAGGAGATCGCATCACGCAGGGTTTGGCGGATTCGATGGGGATCAGCTACGCGGAAGCGGAAGGCATCAAGGTCGGCATGGCCACCGAAGTGCAAAGCTCCCTTGAGCCCCTGGTCGCAACACTCGGGCGCGAGCTGCGCGCGTTTATTGATTTCTTCGAGCATCAACAGGACGTGGCCGTCACGCAGGTTTTCGTCTCGGGCGGCTCAGCGCGCGGAGAATTGTTGATGCAAGCCTTGCAAACGGAACTACTCGTCCCGTGCAAGGCGTGGAACCCCGCGGGTGGCTTTGACATGGCGCTTCCGCAGGCTCAATCCGCCGAGTTCAACAACGTATCCCCCCAACTTGCCGTCGCCATCGGCGCGGCCCTCAGCGCAATTTGATTATGCCTATTCGAATCAACTTATTGGCAGAAGCCCAAGCCGCGGAAGAGACCCGGCGCAAGGATCCCGTGAAGCGGGCGATCTGGATCGGAGGGTTTGTGGTGTTCGTCATCGCGCTGTGTGCAGCCACACTGCAGTTCAAAATCATGGCCGCCCGTTCCGAGGTGAACACCTTGCAAGCGAGCTGGAAGGCGATCGAGAAAAGTGTGCAGGAGGTCAACAGCAAGCGCAACGGCACGCATGAGGTTGAGAGCCGTCTTTCCGCCCTCGATCAATTTACGACCAACCGCTTGCTGTGGGCGGCGGCGCTCAACGCCCTTCAGTTCACGCCGGTGGACGGCGTGCAATTGGTGCGACTGAAAGCCAACCAGGTGTTCACCTTGAATGAAGGCACCAAAGGCCGGACCAACGGCACGGCCACGGAGAAAACGGTGATGATCCTGGAAGGCCGCGACTACAGCGCGAACCCGGGCGAACACGTGCCCAAGCTGAAGGAAGCGCTCGCCCATTATCCCTACTTCGAAGCCACGCTTCAGAAGACCAACAAGATTCAACTGACGAGCCAGACCGCTCCGCAAACCGAAGGCGGCCGCGGCTATGTGGGCTTCGAATTGCAGATGTATTTCCAGGAAAAGGAACGCCGCTTGTATGAGTAAACTTCCCAAAGAAAAACGCGACAAACTGATCCTCGTCGGCATGAGCACCGTCGTGGTGTGCACCGCCCTCTGGCTGCTGGTCATTAACTCACAACGGACCACGTTGCGAGGCGCCCACGAGCAGGTGGAGAAATCGAAGGACCAACTCGCCCGAGGCCAGGTCGCGGTGAAAACGCAAGCTGCCACCGTCCAGGATTTCGAGGAGGCCTCCCGCGCGTTGAAAAAGCGCGAGGCGGCCATGGCAGCTCCCAGCGACATGTACTCATGGCTCATCCAGACCCTCAATGGCTTCCGCGCGGCTTACAAAGTTGAGATTCCGCAGTTCGGCCGTGAAGTCACGACCGAGGTGGGAGCGTTTCCCACCTTCCCTTATCGGGCAGCGCTTTTCACCGTCAACGGTTCAGCGCACTACCACGATTTCGGCAGGTTCCTGGCCGATTTCGAAAATGCCTTTCCCTACATTCGCATTCAGAACATTGAGCTGGAGCCCCCTCCGTCAGGAGCGGCTGGCTCCGGTGATTCCCGTGAAAAACTCGGCTTCAAAATGGAATTGGTCACCTTGGTTCGTCCCTCAGCCCCATGAAAACATTCGCCATTGTTCGCTCGTTAAACTGTCTCGCGCTGCTGCTGGCGTTGGATTGGTGTGACACCGTACGCGCCGAATCCAAAACCAATGCCGCATCTCGCATCGCTGAACCTGCGCTGATCAAATCCGTTTTTGTATCGGACGCTGCGCTGGGCAAGGATCCCTTTTTTCCGCTGTCCAGCCGCCGTCAGCAGATGGTCGAGCAAGCCACCCCGACCAGTACCAACGCTGCGCCGCCCAGCGAGATTTTCAACCAACTCGCACTGAAAGGCATATCCGGCGGGCGCGGGCAGATGCTCGCATTGATCAACTCTTCCACGATGAGCGTCGGCGAACTCGCCGAGATCCGCTGCGGCGTGCGGTCCATCAAGGTCCGTTGCCGGGAAATCCGCGAACGTTCCGTCATCATCGAGCTCGAAGGCCTGGGCGAGATCAAGGAACTCAAACTCAGAGAAGGCATTTAACCAATTACCGTTCAGAACCGAATACCTAAGACACTTATGAAAAAACACGTCCTGCTTTTGGCCGGCTGTCTCGCTCTCGTGGGCAGCGTTCAGGGCCAAAACGATCCCGCCCCTACAAGCCCTGCTCTGACCAACGCTCCGACCAGCGTGATTCCAGCGGTCGCCACCAATGCCCCGGCCGCCGAGGTGATCCCGTCTCCGGTCACGCCCGTCGTGCCTTCAAGCACCGTCGCCACTACCAATGCCTCGGTGGCATCGTCCAACCTGAGCACCAACAACGAATTGGTGCCCCTGATCGTGATCGACGACGTGCCTTTGATCGATGCCGTCAAGAATCTGGCTCGCCAGGCTGGGCTCGAATTATCTGCCTGACCCGAAGCTCGCCACGATTACCAATCAGCCCAACGTGACGATGCGCCTGGAAAACGTGACTGCGCAGGATGCGCTCACCGCCGTGCTCGATACCTACAACCTGCAAATCATTCACGACCCGCGCATCAAAGTTTCGCGCATCACGGTCAAGGATCCGAAGGCCGAAGATCCGCTCTTCTCCCGGATCATTCAGCTCAAGTATACGCAGCCCACTAACATCGTGGACATCCTGAAGCGGACGCTTCAATCCCCCCGAAGCCAGGTAATGGGTGACCCGCGCACGAGCCAATTGATTGTGGTGGCAACCGAGAAGGAATTTCCTGCGGTCGATGAATTGGTTGCAAGGCTCGACACGCCAACCCGCCAGGTGCTGATCGAGGCGCAGATTTGGGAAACAGCCAAGAACCCGAAAAGCGTGAAAGGCATTGATTGGGGCGGCACATTCGAGAACCAAAAAGTCACGTGGGGCAATGGCGCGAATTGTGCAGGGCGAAACCACCACTACCCGCCCGGGCATTCCGAGGACGACGACCACACCGTCCGGATCGTCCACATATACGCCTCGTTCCACCACGACGGAATCGACAACCTACAGCCCGGTCAACGGCGGCATTACGGTCGACAGCGTCAAAGGGTTCCATCCCGCAACCGCTTTCCTCAGCGCAGACGGTTTGAGCGCGGTCGTATCGTTCTTCAATTCGGACAACGACACCGAAGTGGTGGCCACTCCCCGCGCCGTCACATTGGACAATCAGCAGGCCATCCTGTCTGTGACTCGCGCTTTCCCGATCTTTAAAATCACCCCCGGCTCGGCCAACAGCCCAGCCGGCTCCGAAGTCACCTACACGAACCTGGGCACCATCCTGCAGGTTACGCCGCACATCGCCGCCAACAGCAACATTTCGCTCAAGGTCATTCCTGAAGTTTCAGACATCGCGGCGGTCGACCGCCAAATCATCAACGGTTTCGAAAACACGGCCAACGTCTATGCGATTCGCCGCATGGAAACGCACGTCATCATCCCCAGCAGCTACACCCTCGTCCTCGGCGGTTTGATCAGCGACCGCACGGCTCACGCCATCAACAAGGTCCCGATCCTTGGCGATGCACCTGGACTGGGCGCGTTCTTCCGCAAGAGCAGCAAGGAGCGGGACAAGGCGAACCTCATCGTCTTCATCACCCCGACCATCGTGGGCGACTACGATTATCGCGCGTCCAATTCCGATTTCCTGCAGACGAAAATGGCCGATCGTCCGGAACCCAAGACCTCTTTCATGGATAGCGCCAAGCCCTACGACTGGACGAAGCCGAAGAAAACAACCAGCGATGACGGAAAGCCGCTGGCTGCGCCGACACGCGCGGATGCCACGACGGATCCGGCCAAGTAATCACGCGTCACCTCAATGGAACACGCTATGAATAAATTCTTCCAAAAATGGCGAGGGTCCGCCGCGGTCCTGGCGGCTGCGCTCGGCACCCTCGTGGCGGAGGCGGCTACGATTACGAATGTGCCGCTGGTCCAAACCCTGGGCGGCGGCCCGAACCAAACCAGTTACGCCAAATCGGGCGCAACGGATGGTGGCACGCTCAACTTCGCCAAGTTCTCGAACCCTTACGGTGTGGCTTTGGACGCAAACGGCAACCTGTTCATCGCCGATCGAAGCAACGGCAAGGTGCGTCGCATCAGTAAAGCGGGCGCTCCGGAAAGCATGACGACAACATTCCTGGCGAAACTGCGATCCCCAGTCGGCGTGGCCGTGGATGCGTCCAATGTGGTTTATGTCCTCACCCAGGGTGACGGAAAGCTGCGCCGTTACACGAGCACGGGAACCTTGCTCCAAACCATCAGTGGGCTACGCAACCCAAGCGCCCTCGCCCTCACCAGTACCGGCACGGTTTTCGTGACGGAACTGGGCGGCGCCGTGCAAAAGGTTTCTCCTGACGGAACGGTTTCACTCGTCGCTTCCGGGTTCCGGAAACCACGCGGCGTGGCACTGCTTCCAAGCGGTTTGCTCGCGATCACCGAGTCTGCCGGCCACGCCGTTTACACGGTCAACCCATTCACGGGCGACGTCGTGCTCCTGGCGGGCGGCAATGGCGCTGGCTTCAGTGATGGTTCGGGGCTCGCGGCCAAGTTCAACCAACCGTACGGCATTGCCGCAGCGCCCAACGGCACGCTGGTCGTGGCCGACTACAACAACAACCGGTTGCGCGTGGTGGGAACCAACAACATCGTCACGACATTGTACGGGATGGCCTCCCGCGATTGGCTGACACCCTTCCCCGGGTGGAGAGATGGAGCAGGCGTCGGCGAAGATGGCGGCGTGGCCGCGTCCCGTCAGCCGGTAGGCGTGGCAGTCACGCCTCAAGGCACTCTCTATGTCACCGAGGTGTATTATGACCTCGTTCGCCGCGCGACAAAGACAGGGTTGGAAGGTAGTTCCGTTTTCGGCACCAACTCCACCGGCATCTCCACCAATGTCGTCATCATCGGAACGAACAGTGTGGAAGTGATCGGGACCAACGTCGTCAGCTTTGGTTTCGAATCCGGCGAGGCCTCCAGTGATTTCGTTGGCGCAGCGGGTCAAAGCTTTTATGCGCCGGTGACGTTGAATCTCGCGCCGGGACAAACAGCTTACACATTCCAGATGAGCTTGAGCGCCACGGGCGAGACCGGCGTGGCGTTGAGCCCTTCGGGGTCGGGATTTGTATCCATGTTGATGAAGCCCACTGACCCGCCGGGTGCGTATACAACGATTCATCCCAACTATGAATTCCTCAACAGCGGCATCAATCTGCTGGGCATCGGATGGTTTGAGCGGTTCACGAAGACGAACCTTTACAACACCCTCGTTCACGACCTGGTGACCTATTCGATCGCGAAGAATACCCTCTTCGTGAAGGAAGGCGGCAAGGTGGTTCTGGGTGCGTATCGCCTGCCCATCCCCATGGAGGCGACCAATGGCTCGTCATTCCGCATCGCTCTGCAAAATGCTTCCGGCACCGCGGACGGGATCTCCACCCCGCTCGCCTTGCGCACGCCCACGGATGGCTCACTCGGCGTGGGCTCATTGAACACCCTCAAGCGTGTCACCCTCGCATCGCGCGCTTACGTAGTCGGCGATAACGTTCCCTTCCGCTGGTTCAACGCGGGTGACTTCGGCGACGCCACGATCGAAAACAGTGACGTGACGGATTTGTATCAGACCGTCATCTACGGCCTGAACGAAGCAATTCCCGATAGCGACCTGTTCAACGCCATGGATTCATCCGATGGCTCCAGTGGGGCGGTTTCGTTCGGCGACGATATTTCCATCAACGGTGTCACTGGCTGGGACAACAACCTGGCCGTCGATGACCTGTGGGTGACATTCCGTCGTTCACTCGACCCGACGCTCAAGTGGTATGCCCGCTACTGGTCCAACGGCGTGCGACAAGTCATGGAAGTGACCAACACATTGAGCAGTGGCTTCGGCAACGTGTCTCCCGCTCCCACGGCCGCGGCGCGGTCGAGCAGAGCCCAAGCAATCCCTGCCAACCGGCCGAGCGTGCTCGTCGCGGTAGAGGACTCGCTGGCTGGCGCCGACTCGGTTCTCGACCTTCCGGTCCGCATGAAGGTAACGGACGGTTACGCCGTTCGCGTGATGATGTTGAATGTAACGGTGGAGGCACTGGACGGTTCGCCGGCCATCACGGTCCCGATACAATTCCAGACAGCTCCCGTCTTTCAAAATCCTGAACTGAGTGACGCGCGGGGAGTGAACAACTTCTCAGCAGCCTGGCTGGATGCAAATAGCTCCGGGTTATCGGGAGATTCGCTTCTCGCCATCCTGACGGTGCGAATTCCGGCCAGCGCCGGAACCCGTGCGGCCTACCGGGTAAGCTTCCAACACTTCTCCGCATCGCCAAACGGAGTTGCATTGTTCAATAGCCGGACGAGCACGGGATTAATCCTCCTCTCCGATCGATCCGCTTCCACGTGGAATGACGGCATTGCCGATGCATGGCGCCTGCGCTACTTCGGTTCCATCTATGCGGCGGATTCCGCCCCCGGAGCGGATGCCGATGCCGATGGCGTGATTAACTCGGTCGAATTCCAAAACGGAACCGACCCAACGGACGCGACCTCCCACTAAGTTTTCAGAAGGGCGCCTCGAGCGAACAAGGGCCTGGCGAAAGCCAGGCCCTCATTTTTTTGGGGACACACCTGCCCTACCTGATCTCGAGCTGTTGTGTGATGCCAAATTTCTCAACGCGCTTCCGCAAGGTGGCGCGCGTAATGCCGAGCAGCTTGGCAGCCTGCACCTGGTTACCCTTGGTTTCCTTCAGGGCGTGAATGACCATTTCTCGTTCAAGAAAGGGAATCACCTTGAGCTTCGGATCCCGTCGCGCGATTTGGAACAAGGTTTGGGCTATGGCACCAACGTCATTTGGGTCAGCCGTGGAACTGGAAGGTGCCCGGTGCGCTGACAGGAACGCTTCCCGCCTCCGATCGTGGCTGCCTGGAAACTTCCGGAGGTAAATCGCCGGACAGGATCGCGTCGCCCTTCGAGACGACGAGGGCGCGATGCACCACATTCTCCAGCTCTCGCACGTTGCCCGGCCAATCGTAGGAAGCCAGCGCCTGGGACGCTTCATCCGTGAGGCCTTTGGTCGCATGTTTGTTTTTCTCCGCGAACTTTTTCAGGAAATAATTCACCAGGAGCGGAATGTCTGCCCGGCGATCACGCAACGGCGGAACATGGATGCGCACCACGTTGAGCCGATAAAACAAATCCTCGCGAAACTGTTTTTCGGCGACGGCTTGCTCCAGCGGTTTGTTGGTGGCGGCAATGATGCGCACATCGGTCTTGATCGGATTGATTGCCGCCCACGCGTTCGAACGTGCCACTTTGCAGGACCCGAAGGATCTTTGTCTGCGTGGCGGGCGTCATATCACCGATTTCATCCAGGAAAAGGGTGCCGCCGTTGCACTGCTCGAACTTGCCCATGCGCTGGTTCGTGGCGCCGGTGAACGCGCCGCGCTCATGCCCGAACAGTTCGCTCTCCAAAAGGTTCTCCGGGATCGCGGCGCAGTTGATGGCGATGAACGGTTTCTCGCTTCGCTTGCTGTGCCCATAGATCGCGCGGGCGATCAATTCCTTGCCCGTGCCACTTTCGCCCGTGATCAACGCAGTCGCATCACTCATCGCGAGCTGGCCGATGAGTTTGAACACGTTCTGCATCGCCTCGGTCCGGCCCACGACTGCCGATGTCGTAATCCTCCGATTCGAGGAGGGGCTGGTAGCTCACCACCGCTTCATGGCGCGCGCCGCTTCAAGCGCGTTGAAAACGAGCGCCTTGAGTTTCGGGACGTCGAAGGGCTTCAACACGTAGTCGTAGGCGCCGAGCTTCATCGCTTCGATGGCCGTCTGCGTGGTGCCATAGGCCGTCATGATGATGACCGGTAGTTTCGCGTCGGTTTGCCGCAGGCGGCGCAAGGTTTCCAAACCGCTCAGCCCTGTCATCCGTACGTCCATCATGACGAGGTCAGGTTGGAACTTGGGGATCAACTTCAATCCCTCATCGCCACTGGAGGCGGTGGCGATTTCGACCTCGGGCGAGTCGAATATCCGGCGAAACGAATACTGCACGTCCGCTTCGTCATCGATGAGTAATAACTTATCCATGTTTGGTTTGGCTGGGTTGGGTTGCCCCTGCCGGAAACGAAAGATAACCACCGTCCCTCTCAGAGACAGCGAAAAGATTCTGCACCTCCTTGCGACTCAGTAACCCGAGTGCAACCTTGCGCGCATTCGACGAGTTGGAGGGCGGTTTAATGATGAAGAAATTTCTGTTCTGCCTTGGTGTTATTGGATCGATTGGAATCAGCCCGCTGAACGCTGAAACCAATGAGGTGGCGACGGGTGTCCTCCAGATTGGCACCATCGAAAATCCTGCAGTGCTGGAAAGCTCCGGCCTCATCATGGGGCGGCGGACCAAGGGATTCTATTGGACGCACAATGACAGCGGCGCCGACTTCCTTTATGGCATGACCGCCAGTGGAACCCCTGCCGGTCAATACAAGCTCAAGAACGCCGATCTCCAGGATATCGAGGATATCGCCTACGCAGCGGGCAAGCTCTATCTCGCAGACATCGGGAATAACAGTGGCATCCGGGACAAGGTTTACGTTCATTCGTTACCGGAGCCCAAAGCACGCCTCTCCGGCGAGGTTGCGCTGACGAAGCAATGGGAATTGGGTTATCCCGACGCCCCGTTTGATGCTGAGAGTCTCGTCCTTTCGCGCGGCTACGGGTACGTGATCTCCAAAGAGTTAAAACGGGGCGAGGCGCCCATGTTTCGCTTCCCGTTGCGTCGGACCAAAACGACGCTGGAAGAGCAATGCCGGCTAATCATTAATGCGCCGCCGACGGGCGCTGATTTGACCTCGGACAACCGACGACTGGCCGTCATCACGGAGGTGGGCGCCTACTTGTTCCTGTTGAACCGGCGAATCCCGGCGGAAGGCGCGTTAGTCCCCGCCCTCTTCGTTCCGTTTGCGCATCCGCAAATGGAAGGCTGCACGTTTACCAGCGAGGGGCTGCTAGTCACTTCTGAGTCACGGAATATTTTCCTGTTCACCAATCCCATGTTTCGGCTCGGCTGGAAGGCGCCGCGACGGTGAGCCGTTGATGGTACGTCATTGCGTTTGGCCAGCGTATAAGCAGCGCACCCAACGTTGCGGTTCAATCTCCCTCAATTCAGGCATCGTGTCCGCGCACTCGGGATGGCTGGGCCCGTTCGGGCACCGCGGGAAAAAACGGCAACCTTTTGGCCACGAGCCAAGGTTTGGAACGTTACCCCCTATGGCTCGCAACCGTTTCATCTCATTCCCCAGTTTCGGCACCGAATCCATGAGAGCTCGTGTGTAGGGATGGAACGGGCGGCGCAACAGATCCGCCGCAGGCGCAAGCTCCACCACCTGCCCGGCATACATGACCGCCAGCCGGTCCGCGATGTCGCTGACGATGCCAAGATTGTGTGTGATGAGAAGCATGGCCATGCCAAGGCGCTGCTTTAGATCGAGCAACAGTTCGAGGATTTGTGCCTGTATCGTCACGTCGAGCGCAGTGGTGGGTTCGTCCGCGATCAGAAGCTTCGGCTCCGATGCCAGAGCCATGGCGATCATCACTCGCTGTTGCATCCCTCCCGACAGTTGATGCGGATAATCCTTCAGTCGCGATTCTGCTGCCTGGATGCCCACCAGCTTGAGCAATCGAATGACCTCGGAATCAGTGGCCTTTTCCGGACGATGCAATTTCAGAGATTCTTTAATCTGGCTGCCCACCCGGAAGACCGGATTCAACGACGAACCTGGTTCCTGGAAGACATAGCTCACGACGCCACCACGTATTTTGCGCAGCTCATGCTTATCCATGCGCAACACGTCGCGGCCGTTCAGCAGAATCTCACCGCCCACATAGCGTGCGGGCGGGGTCGGCACCAGCCTGGCGACAGAGAGCGCGGTGACGCTTTTCCCGCAGCCACTTTCGCCCACGAGGCACACCGTCTCCCCGGCATCGATGTGAAACGTCACGCCATCGACAGCGCGCAAGGGTTTGCCTTTGGAACCAAACTCAATCTGGAGATTTTTAATTTCGAGGAGCGGCATTCAATCTTGGAAGGATGGAGAAGCAACGGGGTGGTGAGCTGGGAAATCAGTTTCCCGGTCCACGCGCGATTGGAGGTGACCCGCTCTCATTTTATGCGGCGTCTCATAAGCCATCGTGCGCCGCAATGCGAGCACAGTCGCGCATTGAAGCGATTCGTTCACCTGACCTCGATTTCTCCGCAAAATGGTGTTCCTCAGTTGCACATCTTTCATCTCCGCCCATATTTCGCCCGGGATGAATGTATTTGTAACAGGAGGGGCGGGCTACATCGGTTCCATTTGCGTGGAAGAACTGATCAACGCGGGTCATCAAGTCACCGTTTACGACAATCTTTCGGAGGGACACCGCTCCGCCGTGGATAAGCGGGCCCGCTACGTCCAGGGCGAATTGAGCCAGCAGGAGGCCATCACGCACGCGATTCGCGACGCCAAGGCGGAGGCTATTATGCACTTCGCCGCCAACGCGCTCGTCGGCGAGTCGATGACCAATCCCGGAAAATATTTCGGAAACAACGTCGGCAACGGCGTGAAACTGCTCGACGCCTCCATTGAGGCTGGAGTGAAGAAGTTCGTCTTCAGTTCCACCTGCGCCACCTATGGCCCGCCGGACCGCGTGCCCATGACAGAGGATTTGCCGCAGCGCCCCATCAATCCTTACGGCGAATCCAAGCTCATGTTCGAGAAGGTCCTTCAATGGTATCAGCAGATTCATGGTTTGGAATTCGTGGCGCTGCGTTACTTCAATGCCGCCGGTGCCACCGAGCAATTTGGCGAACATCATCGCATCGAGACGCATTTGATCCCGAACGTCCTGAAAGTCGCACTTGGCCAGGCGCCGCACTGCGAAATCTATGGCACCGACTACGAAACGCCCGACGGCACTTGCATACGGGATTACATTCACATCGTGGATTTGGCGCAGGCGCACATGCTTGCGCTCGCAGGCGGGAAGCAGGGCTTCTACAACCTCGGCAATGGCGACGGCTACTCCGTCCGTCAGGTGATCGAGATGTGCGAAAAAATCAGCGGCAAGAAAATTCCGGCCATCGAGAAGCCTCGTCGCCCAGGCGATCCGCCGAAGCTCGTGGCTGGCGCGGACAAGGCCAAACGTGAGCTAGGCTGGAAACCCAAGTTCGCCAAGCTGGACGACATCATCGCCTCCGCTTGGAACTGGCACGTCAAACACCCGAATGGATATCCGGACTGACGGCCACTCAGCCACAGGCTGGCAGGGATAAACGCGGGTGCGCCTCGGACGATTCGGCAGCCGGCATTTTTGACGCGCGGTTCACTTCATCCCGGGTCGTAAATAACTTCGCTGATCCGGCCTCGCCTTGCTTTTGTCCGGGAAACTGACGGTGGTTGATTGACGGAATTTTTTCCTCCAGCCTCTCCGCAACACAAAAGACGAGATGACCCACGCCGCTGCGGAAAAACGCCACGCCAAACTGGCCGAGGAAATTCGCGCCCATGACTTCGCCTACTACGTTGAGGCACAGCCGAAGATTAGCGACTTCGAGTACGACAGGCTTTATCAGGAACTGCTCGATCTGGAGAAACAGTTTCCCGATTTGGTGACGCCCAGCTCCCCGACCCAACGCGTGGGTGGCGCCACCACCGAGGGCTTTGCGCGGGTGGCTCACCTTCAGCCAATGCTCTCGCTGGAAAAAATCGAAGGGGCACAGCACCCCACCAAGGAAGAGGAACCCGATCGAGATGCGCGCAACCGCCAGCAGGACGAAAATACCCTGGCCCAATTGATCTCCTGGGATTCCACCATTCGCAAACAGCTGGGACGGACCCGCGTTGAGTACGTGATGGAGCCAAAAGTGGACGGCGTGTCCCTGAGCGTCCACTACCGCCATGGGAAACTCGCCCTGGCCCTGACACGCGGCGATGGTCGCATGGGCGATGACATCACTGCGAATCTCCGCACGGTCCGGGCAATCCCGTTGGAGCTTCGGCTGCCCAACCCGCCTGCTCTGCTGGAAGTCCGGGGCGAGGCCTACATCGGCATCCGTGAGTTCGAACGCTTAAATGCAAAACTCATCGCCGCGGGCGAGAAGCCTTTCCCGAACGCTCGCAACGCCACGGCTGGCGCGCTCAAGCAACTCGATCCCAAACTCGTCGCGCAGCGCCCGATTAGCGCTGTGTTTTACGCGGTCGGCGCGTGCGAGGGAATTGAGTTCGCCACTCACGATGAAATGCTCAAGACGCTCGCGCGATTCGGGCTACCAACGCAGAGGCATTGGGTGTGCGACGGCATCCAGGAAGTGCTGGATGTTTACCGGCGTGAGGTGGTTCGACAGGACGATGAAGACCGCGACTTGCGGCGGCAACTGGCGTACGAAATCGATGGAATCGTCTTAAAGGTTAACCGACTGGCCGACGCCGAACGCATACCGGCCAAGACGCGAGCGCCCGGCCACGCCATCGTTCACAAACCCATCCCCTGGATTACGCCCGCGGAAACATTGTTGAAGAACATCACGATTCAAGTCGGGCGCACGGGTGTGCTCACGCCGGTGGCCGAGCTGGAACCGATCTTCGTGCAAGGCTCCACGGTCTCCCGCGCAACGCTGCACAACGAAGATGAGATTCGCCGCAAGGACATCCGCATCGGCGACACCGTCGTCATCCGCAAAGCAGGCATGGTCATTCCGGAGGTGCTCGAAGCGGTGAAGAGCAAGCGGCTGCCCGGCGCGAAGGAGTTTGATTTCCTCGCTCACATTGGAGGCAAGTGTCCGGCGTGCGGCGGGCCGGTGGCGCGGGAAAAAATCGCGGGCGGCGAGGAAGAAGTGGCCTGGCGTTGCCAGAACGTCGCCGGCTGTCCCGCGCAAAAAACCCGCCGGGTGGAATACTTCGCCCAGCGCAAGGCCCTCGATATCGAGTCGCTTGGTGGCATCGTGGCGGAGAAACTGGTGGAGCGTGGCCTGGTGAATGAACCGCTCGACCTGTTTAATCTCACCATTGAACAACTGGGCAAGTTGAACCTCGGCACTGACGAGGAGACGCGCATCTTCGGGGAGAAGAATGCAACCAAGGTTGTCGAAGCGTTGGAGCGAGCAAAAAAGGCTCCGTTGCACCGATGGATTCATGCGCTGGCAATCCCTGAGGTCGGCGAACAAACGGCGTGGCAACTGGCGCAGGTTCACAAATCCTTGCGCGAACTGGCAGAGTCGCCGGTCCTCCAGGCCATTCGCGACCTCGGCAAAAAGGATTTCGAACGCGCCTCCATCTCTCCCCGATCGCGCAAGAACGTCCCCAAGACAGACGCCGAACGCGCCGCTCGCCAGAAGCGCTATGATGAACTTTCCGCTGAGATCGCCGCACTCGATGCACGCCTCCTCGACAGCGGCGCGAAGGAAGCGCTTTCAGAAGTGGGGCCCGTCGCCAGCGCCTCCGTCCTGGACTTTTTCCAATCCGAAAACGGGAAGAAGGTTCTCCGCCGCCTCGAAGAACTTGAAATAAATCCCCAGGGTGTCGCCACCAAACCTTCTGCCGTCGCTACTCCGAAGCCTCTGGCGGGGAAGACATTCGTGCTCACCGGCACATTGCCCACGCTCTCACGCGAGGCGGCGGGCGCTCTAATTCGCGAAGCCGGTGGCACTGTCAGCGGCTCCGTCAGCAGGAAAACAGACTATGTGCTCGCGGGTGAAGAAGCGGGTTCAAAACTCGATAAGGCACGCGAACTCGGAGTAACGATTGTGAATGAGACGCAATTGAGGGAATTACTCGCTCCTGCCACTGCCGCTAACATGTCCGACCAATTGGCTTAACTGACAGCTCACCGCTTCTTCTCGTACCAATAGACGCCGTCTGCGAATTTGACGTGATTGAGGGTGGGGCTGCACAGCGGATCTTTTTCTGAAACAATGCGTGGCAGATAAATCCCGCGCTCGCCTCCGGCATCGCTGTCCACGAGCAGATACGCGCCATCGGGCTCTGCCCACAAGGACATCGGCTGAAATGCCTTCACCGACTCAGGCCATTGAGAGGCTTCAACCTTCTGCGCCACTTTGGAAGCGAAGCCTTCGCGGCAGGCTTCCAGTGTTTCCGTGCGAAGCGTTTGAGGTCCCACCTTCTGCACCGTTCGCCGAAGCTTGGCCTTCTCACCACAACCGGTAACCAGCACAAGCAGCACGAGGAGGCAAACTGTTCGAAGATGAACCACGGTTTTCAGAACTATCACTTCGCGGGGGATGGGTTGGCGGAGGCGGGCGCGGGGTCGGCCGTCGTGGCCCGCAACCGGGCGCGCTCCTCGGGAGTAAGGCGGCTCTCGGGAGACAACATGCTGTCGCGTACGATGCGCTGGAATTCCGGAAGTGATGCAACTGCCACCCGCTGGTTATTGCGGTTGCGCGTCGTGTAGGCGGTGAGCAGCTGATCCGCCAGTTTCATGTACTGGTAAAACTCATCGGCGTTGTCATCGATCGCCGCCCAATAAGCCCGTTCGATGAATCCGTAAAGCAGCGCCGTGACTTTGGCCTGACTGGATTCCTGCGCGCTTTCCATTGCTCGAGTCACTGCGAACTCCGCGAGCGTCAGGTTCGTCTCGACGGCGTTGGGGAACTGCTGGCGCAAGTAGCGCAGCCACTGTTCCCCTTCCACGACGCGATTCAGGAGAAAGAACTGATAGGGGACGTCCCGCAAAAAATTGCGATAAGCCTTCGCCATGTTGTTGGTTTGAAACGCAGGCGCGTCAGCCAGTTGCTCACGAAAGGCGGCGTCCACCTTTGGCACGATGGCCAGGTTAGGCAGCAAACGCGGCGGCGCGTTGCTGCTCAACACCAATCGGCCACGCTGGTAGGACAGGTTCATCGACTGATAAATTCCCGACCGCAGCCGCCGGACGTCTTCCCCCTTGGATCGATCCATGCCCAAGCTCGACCAGTAGATCGCGTGGGCCTCCGGCAGTCGCCAATCCAATGGGCCGTAGCGTCGATTCAACGTTTGCATGCGCACGGGATCGAGCTTGTACTTCTCGCGCAAAACACGGGCGCGCTGCTTCTCTTCTGTAGTTTGCGGGGAAATGAATTTCTCGAAATCAGGCTGCTCGCCCCCGAACAAGTCCATCATCTCGCGGGCCCACGCCAGCTTGTAGTAGTAGTGACCGTCATCAAGATTCTGCCCCATCTTGAACTGAAACATCCAGGCGAGCTCGGCATACAACAGCGGCTGCTCGGGATTGTAACGCAGCCCTTCATCACGCAGCAATTCGATGCCCCTCTGGACCCAGCGCCAACGATCGCCGTAATCGCTGAACTTCACCGAGATGTTGAACGCCATGTTCCAGGCCTGGACAATCCAGACTTGGGCAAAGCGCGGCTCCAGCTTCGTAATCCAGTCGGCGAGCTGAACCATCTCGAAATATTTGCCCTCCTCCTGGAGTTGCGTCGTCCGGATCCACAGTGCGTTCGCAATTAAACCGCGGAAACCGCCGAGCACCTGCGTGGTCAGGGCCAGCATCGGCGGCGCGTTCTGCAACGGCTCCACGTGTGTGATTCCCAGCTCGGCCCGCTGTCGATTAAGAACCGGCTGCAGGAAACCGTTCGCCGTAAGGAGGGTGGCGGCGACGACGAGCAACAGGATTTTCTTGGCGCGCGGTGACATCAGCTCATGAGTTATTATTCGCAGCGGCCAGTTCCCGGCGATTGAACATCCAGATGCCAAACAGCGCCGCCAGCCCCCCCATGACGAGCACGATCTGGGCAAACGCCATGCTAACCGTTTCCCAGGTGATGCTACGCCCCGTGCTGAGCGCATCGACCGGTGAGTAGCCCTGCACCACTTTGAAGACAATGAGCAAACCTTTGAAGAACGGTATCAACAGCGCATCCAAAATGGACCGGCCGGCTTCGCCCGTCTCTTCATTCACACCCATGATCGTTCCGGACGCTACACTCGAAGAAAGCGTCCCGCTCGACATCGCCACAATGAGCAGGCTCAACGAAACAAACGTCGCGACCGGGAAGGAAAGGAAACTCGCCGCCGCCAAACCTATCGCCGCCAGCAGGGCCAGCCAGAATAGAATGATGGCAAGCGCCCGGCTGAAGTTCAGGGCAAAGCCACCTTCGCGATAAAGCACCTCAAACCCATCCTCATGCGGAATCGCCAGCGCGACAGCATCGCGATTTTGCACGTCAATGGTGAGGATGCCGGAGGAGTCCCAGAGGTTGGGCGCAATTTTGATTTCATGAAATGCATCGGACGAAAGTGAAAGCACCTGCCGAGTCCGCTGGGCGGCGTCCAGCGGTCCCGCTTCCACGACCACCCGATACGTCCCGAGTTGATTGGTGCTGGCCGCATAGAACTTCAGGCGAAGAAAAAGAGGCTCGTCACGCAGGAAGTTTCTCCGCAATCCAAGATCGAACGTCCACCGACGCATGAAGCCCGGATTGACCAGCTCCACTTTGAGGGCCTCGCGCATCTGGTTTTTCACGAACTCGGCATTACCCGGATTAACCGGTGCTGATTTCGTGCGCTCGGCAAAGATCCGTTCAACCTCCGCGTCGATGTCGCGCTGGGGCTCTTTCAGGGAACCGCGGGCAACCATCAACTCTTCGCGCAAAATTTTTTGTTCCGCACGCGGGAGTTTTTGCGCCCGCCAATGCATCAGGAAAAAAACACAGGCACCGACGCCGGCGAGGAGAACTGCGTTGAGGGAGACGAGTCCAAGCCACTTGCCGAGCCAAATTTGCCAGCGAGCGATGGGTTTCACCGCCACGACCTGCATTTGGTTGTCCTCGATGTCCCGCGCCAGTGTGCCGCAGGAAAGCCATAACGTGGATAATCCAAGCAAGGCTGTAATGACACTCAACGTGTAGGTGAGCAGAATTTGCGCGAAACCTCGCGCCGTCCCGTCATCCTTGATCACCAGCGGCAGCAAGACCACCGAACCAACCAGCAGGACGGACATCACCCAGAACAGCCGGAAGCGAAGCGCGGCTTTCCATGTGAGCCAGGTAATGGTGAGAAGACGTTGCATATCAATGAACCACGACCTTCACGCCGCTTCGGTTAACGAATCGAATGGTGGGTGGACATTCGCAGGCGCTCCAGCTTGCGGATGTTGAACCGGCGGCGGCCCCTTTGATTCTCATGACTTCTTTCCCAGCAACGAGGAAAGCTTTTCGTTAGCCTTGCTCAAGTCGGCAGGCGCGGCCGGCTCCGCCGGTTTTTTTTCATCACTCACTCGTGGCACCGGAGCCACCTGAGCGAGGGAGGCCAATTTCTGTTCATTGACGGGCGGCGCAGTCGGTGGCGCCGTCACGGGTAACTCCCTCACCGGCATCGGCGCCGTGAATCGTTCCAAAATCCTTTCCGAGGCCGGTGCCGTTCCGCCATCGCCTTTCAAATACTCCGCCACTTTCGCGCCGCCGACAGCTCCAGAAGTTTCCGCCGACTGGGAGCGCGCCTTTTCCACTACGTCGAGAAAGTAGCTTTCCAAATTCTGCGTCGGAGTATCGACGCGCACTTTGTCATCACTCACGTCAGCACGGATGATCTCCAAAATCTTTTCCATCGTCGCGCGCGGCAACGTAGGCGTGGTAATGCGCACGGCGTCGGGGGTGGCGAGAAGTTCCTTGAGCGTGCCCTGCGCCTGAATTCTTCCGCCGTAGTAAATCACCACGCGGTCACACACGTCCTCTACGTCACTCAACAAGTGGCTGCTCAGAATCACCGTCTTTCCCCGCCGGGCCAGCGCCACGATGAGGTCTTTCACTTCGCGACAGCCGATGGGATCGAGTCCCGCCGTCGGCTCGTCGAGAATCACCAGGTCGGGATCGTTGATCAGCGCCTGCGCCAGGCCGATGCGGCGTTGCATGCCCTTCGAGAATTCGCCCACCGCCCGCGTGCGCGCGCCGGTCAGGCCCACCATGTCGAGCAACTGCTCCGAGCGCCGCGCGCGCTCCTCCTTCGGCAGCGTGAAAAGGTTGCCGAAGAAATCCAGCGTCTCGCGCGAGTCGAGGTAGCGATACAAATACGACTCCTCCGGCAGATAGCCGATGCGCGCCTTCGTCTTCACATCGCGCGGCGAGCGGCCGAACACCTCGATCACGCCCTTCGTTGGATGCAGCAGCCCGAGCAGCATCTTGATCGTCGTGGACTTGCCAGAGCCATTCGGTCCGAGCAGCCCGAACACCTCGCCGCGCCGCACCTCGAAGTCCACGCCATCCACCGCCCGCGCCTTGGGCCGGCCCCAGAAGTCCTTGAAGACCTTCGTCAACCCACGCACGGCGATGACGATCTCCGTCGATTGCGGATTGCGGATTGCGGATTGTTCAGGCGTGAGTGTCATGATTTGGGTGGAAAGATTTTGTCTATCTCGGCCACGTAGTCGAATGGACGAACGCCGTACTTGTCCCGATAATCCTGGAAGACTGCGCGATGAAATGTGACGCTGAAATCGTCACGCCACATCGTCATTGGAACATTGTGAGCCGCTTCAGCCAAGTCCTTGACCTGTTCGGCCTTTCCTTCGCGGCCCAATATTCTCATTTCCAAAATCACGAGGTAATTCGAGTTCGCCAACGCCGCGCGTTCGCCGTCATTCAAAGTTCGACCATCGTTTACCATTCTCACGGCTCAAAGTCTCACTGCCACACGTTCTCGTTGCAAGCTGGTCCATCTGATTGGCCAAGCCCGGAGGGCTTGAACGTGAATAGGCCCGGGTCGCGAGGCACGAGCGAACCCGGGAATCGCATGTTCCCAAGCCCTTCAACCCCGGAGGGGTTGAACCTCTGCGTTCATCACGTCTCACGGTTCGACCCCTTCGGGGTCGAGTCCCCATTCCACTTTTCACCCCCGGCTTCACCGGGGGCTATTCACGTTGAAGCCCTCCGGGCTTCGGCTTTGGGTAGCACAGGCTACCAGCCTGTGCCGTCCGGCAACCTGCCGGACGGAAAGGCGGTGATACTCGAACATCAGCCAGCGTTCCGAACATTCGAGCGCGCTCCCCATTCCGTTGGGCAGGTTGCCCAACGGGACGGGCTGGTAGCCCGTTCTACCCAAACCGGCGGGGAAGCCGTTGCCACGGCTCGGCCCTCGGCGTCCAACGCGAGCACCGGGCTGAAGCCACGGGGCTAATGAGAGGGGCGCGATCAGGTTGTGGCAGGATGGAATCATGGAAACACAATCGCTTTACCCATCACCATAGAGCGACTCATCATCCGAAAGCGGTCATCGCTTCTGGCTTCGTAGGCTTGAACGTAGGTCATCCGGTCGTTGCGAACTCGATCCTCTCCTGCTCGAAGAGACAACTCCGACAGGTTTCGTTCTGAATATCTGTAACAACTGAAGCAAAGCACTCCAACTCTGCGCGCGGTCTGTAAATCAGCTTGAAGGACATCGAATCTTAGCGAAAGCCGACTCTCTGATTTCCAGTTGCTAGTCGTTTCCATCGTAGAGCCGGTTAAACTCCCATTCTGATCCTGCAATCTTGTCCCGTACCTCGCGCAACCCTGCCGACTCGATCCAGTGCCGTTTGAAACGGCTTACGTAGCCTTTCCGACTGCTAGTGTAGCGTTCCGTTAGAATGGAAGACCGGTCCAAACCATACGCGGGATTGTCCATCACGCACTTCGCGTAACGACGTGAGCAGGTTCGGAATGACCAGTAAAAATGCTCAAGACAAGAGCCGCGGTAACTGTACACGTCAATAAATCCATTCGCATCGACCGGCTGATTGACGCTTGCAAGGACATCTTCTTGTGTGAACCACGAATCCATTGCTCTGGCAGATCGAAATCACTGTTTCTCGGTACCCAAATCTTTTCCGAACATTCCTTCGAGAAGGGCGATTTCATCGTTATCAAGCGAGCCGTTGGCGGCTCGACGAACGAGCGTGCGAATTACTTTGAGTCGATCAATCACTGATGGCGCTATCATGTTTGATTCTGCCATGTCGCGATAATGGGAATACAACTCAGATTCAGCTTTTTTGAGAGCTTTCATCCGGCCCGTGGAGATGTGTTCGTATTTGTAGTCGCCCGGCATAGCTAATGTTCATTGAACTCCGCGTTGCTCACACCGTCCTCGCCTTGAACGCAATCGGCTGCGCCCCACCCGCATCATGCTTGTGCTCATGCGGCGGCTCCGTCGGCGTCGGTGCCTGATGCGGCTCCAATTCCTCGCCACTGCGCACCAGGCGGAAGCTGTTGAAGACCACGATGAGCGAGCCGGCGACGTGCAGGACGGCGGCGACAATCGGGTTGATGTATTTCATCGCCGCCAGCGTGAGGCCGCCGATGACGAACAGGATGCCGAACAGGAAATTCTGGTTGATGACGGTGCGCGTCTGGCGCGAGAGCTTCACGAGGAACGGCAGGCGGCGCAGGTCATTGTTCATCAGCGCAATCGTCGCGCTGTGGATGGCCACTTCGCTGCCGGCGGCGCCCATCGCGATGCCGAGATCGCCGGCGGCCAGCGCGGGCGCGTCGTTCACGCCGTCGCCGACCACGGCGACGCGGTAGCCCTTGGCCTTCATCGCGCGCACGAACTCCACTTTGTTCTGCGGCAGGCAATCGCCCACGACTTCCTCGCAACCAATCTCCGCGCCCACGCGCTTGGCCACGGGCGTGCGGTCGCCGCTGACCATCGCGATGCGGCGCACGCCGCTGTGCTTCAATTCCGCCAGCGACTCGCGGGCTTCGGCGCGCGTCTCGTCCTGCAAGCCCACCCAGCCGATGAACTTTCCGTTCTTCGCGATGAACAGCAGGCTGAAGCCCTGATGCGCGTCCACATCCACGGCGCTCTCGAAATTCTCGCCCACGCCGTTGTCCTTCAACCACTGCGCGCGCCCGATCAAAATCGTCGCGCCATCCACGCCCGCCTTGATGCCGCGCCCGGCCGTCTCCGCGAAATCCTTCGGCTCGACCAGCGGCACGCCCGCTTCGCCCGCGAGCTGTCGCCAGCGCCTTGGCCGTCGGATGATTGCTGTATTTCTCCGCGCTCGCCGCGATGTGCAGCAACTCCGCGGGCGTCACGCCGTCCTGCGGCGCGAGGCGGCTCACCGCGAGCTTGCCGCTCGTGAGCGTGCCGGTTTTGTCGAAGACGAAGGCGTTGATCTTCGCCGCCAGTTCAATGTCCGCGACGTTCTTGATCAAAATGCCGAGGCGCGCGGCGGCGGAAAGCGCGGCCACCATCGCCGTCGGCGTGGCGAGCACGAACGCGCACGGGCAGGCCACGATGAACACCGCGATGACGCGGCTCAGATCCTGCGTGAAGGCCCACACCAGCGCGCCGATGACCAGCACCAGCGGCGTGTAGAAAACCATGTATTGATCCACGATGCGCATGATGGGCAGCCGGGTTTTTTCGGCGGCGAGAATCAATTCGCGCACGCGGCCCAGCGTCGTGTCCGTGCCCGCGCGGCTCACTTTGATTTCGAGAACGCCGGTCAGGTTCTGCGTGCCGGCGAAAACGTCGTCGCCGGTTTTCTTGTCCACCGGCAGCGATTCGCCGGTGATGTTCGCCTGATTGAAACTGCCCTGGCCCGCGACGATCACGCCGTCCGCCGCCACGTTGTCGCCGGGGCGAACGCGAATCACGTCGCCGATGGCGAGGTCCTTCACCGCGACTTCCTCCTCCGTGCCGCCGCGCAAGCCGCCGCGCTTTGGTGGGCGTGAGCTTGATGAGCGATTCAATCGACATGCGCGCGCCTTCCGCCGTGCGCGTCTCGATGATTTCGCCGATGAGCATGAAGAACGCGACCACGCCCGCCTCCTGATAATGCCCGGACGCGAACGACGCCGTGACCGCGAGCGCCACGAGTTCGTTCGTGCTCAGCACGCCGCGCCGCAAATCCTTGAACGCCGTGATGAGAATCGGGAATGCCGAGCACGAGCGCGCCCAGCGCCGCGCTGATGGCGGCGACGGGATTGCCCAGCGTCGGGTCCACCGCGACCAGTTGCCGGTCGAGAATCCATTCCACGAGGAACGAGTTCACGATCAGCACCACGCCGAGCACCGTGCGCTTGAGATTGAACGTGGTGTGCGAATGGTCGTGCCCGCAATTCGCGCAGCCCGCGTGCATGATCGTGGTCGTGATGATGCGCGTGCGGCTTCTCGCGGCTGAGAAGTGATGAGACGTTCATGGTGTCAAAGTAGTTGAGGGGTCAAGGTGGCGACGGTGGGGCGAGACTCCGTCGAGCCGTCGAACGAGCGCAGCGAGGGTGGAACGGGCTGACCAGCCCAGCGGCGATCGGAGGTGCTCGCTCCGATTGTGCCCCGACCTGAGCGTGGCAGTTCGGCTCGACGTGAGTCTCGCCCCACCGTTCCGCAGGGCTAGGTCGCCCGGCGGTGCAGCGACTGGTCGCCGCTGCTTCCCGCGGGACTTGTCACGCCGGGCGGCGACAGTCGCCCGGCGGAAAGGCGGTGACGTCGGACCGGCACTCCATCGGCGCTCCAATCCCAAAGGGATTGCAGCCCTCAGCCCAGGGTTGCGACGCAGGAGCTACCCTGGGTGCGCGTGAAAAGGAATCATCAACCCTGAAGGGGTTGAATCGTTGGGGGAGCGCAGCCGCCCCGGCTGCCGTTCGACGCGCCCTCGCGTCGAACCGAACGCGCGGAAAATATTCGACGCGTCGGTCATTCTCACGCGCCACGCAGGCCGCGAGGGCGCGTCCTGCAACGCCCGGGGCGGGTGTGGTCCCCGGATGGGATGCAACCCTTTCAGGGTTGGGTCGCGTTTGGGACGTTGACTCAGGGTAGCGCCCGGCGCGAAACCCTGGGCTGAATGATGGAATCCCGTTGGAATTCAGAACAGGTAACACTGAGGTTTCGGACGTGTCGTTAAGCCTCATCATGATTATGTCTTCGGGATGATTCATAACTGACTCCTGCCCACCGCGCCACGATGGATCCCAACCACGCGCTCGTCTCAAACTCTTCATGTGACAAGAGCATGAGCTTGCCGGGACATTCGAGCAGAAGCCCCCAAGAGTGTGTGACCAACTCGTCAGTCTTGCCACCGTCGTACACCTGACGGACACCCCGAACGTCCCGCCTGTCCACCTTTCGACTGGTGCGACGGGTTAGGAAAAAATTCTCCACCAATAGCTTGTCGTCGTGAAACGTGTATGCCGTGACCGACGACAAACGCCACCAGGCGACGCCGAAAACGTAGCGGAAGATGACGAGGCCAGCAGCCCACCAAGCTATCGCGAGCCACAGCGGAACCTGTTGTCCAACCACACCTTGATAAGTCAGGAAAGCACCCACCAAAAACCAGCCCAGCAGCCAGCCGCCAAACAGCAAGTAGAACGTCCACATGAACCACGGCTTGCCCGCCCTCCGACGATTGATGACCACCTGACCATCGCGCGAAGTCTTCATTTGGAATCCTTCCGGGGCGTTCGTTGTGGTGATGAATTGCATCACGGGCTTCTCAAAGGTGATGAACTCCTAATGCCCATCCTCCTTCGGCGCTTCCGGCGCGGGCTTTTGCTTGAGCGGCTCGCGGCTCAGTTCCAGGCGCACGGTGCGCGGGCGGCCGTCGGCGCGCTCGGGGATGAAAATCCGTTCCTGCGCGTTGGTGAAGACGCGCTGCACGATCTTCGCCTGCTGGAAGCGCGTGAAGAATTCCGGGTTGGCGCGGTATTGCGGCAGCGCGTCGGAGAAGTATTTCGCCTCCGCCTTCACGGCCTCGACGAGCCGCGTGCGGTCGCTCTCGGCCATCCCGAGCCGCACCGCCGCCTCGCCTTGCGCGCGGCTCGACGCCTCGTTCGCGTAAGACCGCGCTTCGTTTTCAACCCGGTCGCTGCGCTGCGCCACCAGGCTCACGGCATCGAATTGCTCCTTGAGTTGCCGCGGCGGAATCACGTTGAGCGTCACCTGCTCGACGGCGATGCCGAGCTGTTGCTGCGCCGCGACCTGATCGACACGGCGCACGATGCGCTCGCTGAAGGCCGCCTTGTTGCGCGTGAGGGCGTCATCGACGGTGAACTGCGCGGCGGCGAAATACAGGGCGTTGTTCAGCGCGTTGGTCACGAAGCCCGGCGTGTCGCGATTGGCGAAGATGTAGCGCAGCGGATCG
The DNA here is from genome assembly GCA_963760275.1 of uncultured Verrucomicrobiae bacterium. Taxonomy (GTDB): domain Bacteria; phylum Verrucomicrobiota; class Verrucomicrobiia; order Limisphaerales; family SIBH01; genus JANNGC01. The sequence goes on along the minus strand of CAVXCM010000013.1, from coordinate 566,036 downwards.
ACGATGCGATAACGCAGCGCGGCGCGGACGTGGATGATGTTCGCGTCGCCGGTGAGCAGATGGCTGTCGCGCGACGGGTCGAGGGTCTCGCGCGGCGGTGGCTCGGTCTTGGTGAGTTCCTGCTCCAGAGTGGTCGCATACCAGCCCACGGTGGAATTCGCCGACTGCACGGCGCTGAAGGGAATCTTCACCACTTCATCAATCGGCGGCGGCCACGACCAGTGCGCGCCGGGGCCGAGCAAGGCCTTGTCTCCTTCGCCCACTGGTTTTCCAAAACGCAAAACCACCGCGCGCTCCTGCGGTCCGACGGTGAAGAATCCCGACGCGAAGAACAGCACGACCAGCCCGGCCATGAGGAACTTCACGATGACGAAACTGCTGCGCAGCGCGTCCGAGAGCGCGGTGGAGCCGGCGTCGTCGGGAGCCATGGGCACGGGAACTTTCGGCTCGTCGTGCGAGTCGGGTGATCGTGGTGGTGAGGTAGTGCTCATCGGATTAGCGAAGCGAAAATTCACCGCAGAGGCGCAGAGACGCAGAGAAAGACAAGGTAAAGCATGTGAGAGAACCAGCTTGCTCTCTCTCTGCGCCTCTGCGCCTCTGCGGTGAAAAAGAGTGCCAGTTCATTTCTTCGGCGCGATCGGGTTCATCAAATCCAGCGGCGACGTGTGCTGATCGAGAATCAGCGTCGTGCGCTCCTTCAAAAACAATTCCAGCCCCGTGAGCCGCAACAGGAAGTTCGCCAGCTCCGGCTCCTGGTTCATCGTGCGCAGCGATTCGGCGGCCTTCGATTCCGCTTCGCCGCGGATGCGCAGCGCCTCGGCCTCGGCGTCGCTGACGAGCTTGGCGGCGTTGCGGTCGGCCTCGGCGCGGATGTTCGCGGCGCGGGCGTTGCCTTCGGATTCAATCTTCGACACCAGCACCTGCCGCTCGGCGCTCATGCGCTGGAAGACTTCGCCGGTCACGCTCTCGGGCAGGCCGAGCTTCTTGATGCCGAGGAACGCCACGTCGATGCCGTAGTTGTTCGTCTGCAAGCGGCCCTGCACGCGCTCCAGCATTTCCTTTTCAATCTCGGCGAACTTCAGCTCCTGCGCGTTCACGGAGATGAAATGGTTGAACGGATGCTGGCCGATGACGGCGCTCTTGGCGTCGCGGATGATTTCCTGGAGCGCGCGCTCGGCCTCGGTCACGGAGCCGCCCGCGAACTTCGGGAAGAACGCCGCCGGCTCGCTGATGCGCCAGCCGGCATAGACGGCCACGAGCAGGTTGTAGCCGTCGGGCGTGAGCGCCTCGTCGAACTTGCTCTCGAAATTCTGGATGCGCTTGTCGAGCTTGTGGACTTTCTGGATGGGCCACGGCCACTTCGCGTAAAGGCCCGCGTCGGTGATCTGGCGCGTGGGCTTGCCGAAGGTCGTGACCACCGCGACCTCGGACGTGCGCACCTGGAACAGGAACAGCAGCAGCGCAAAGATGACGATGAGCACCGCGCCCACGGCCATGTTGAGAGGGTTCTTTTTCATGAGGTAAAAATATTTTGCAAAGAGAATGCCAAACCAAAACAAACCGGCTGCGACGCCGAACGCAATGAAGTAGCGAAGAATCCAGATTCAACCGTCCGAGTCCTCGTACCAAACAGAAACCAGAATCGCTTCTGACGCCGTGGAATCAAAATGAGCAGGGCGATGAAAATGTTACGCGACTCCAACAATATTGAAATACCCTGCCATTCTAGAGTGACCGGTCGCTGTCAAATGAGATGCGTGCGGCAGACAAATCGACGTGAACGGCATGGCCACGGCGAAAGTCAGCACAAACACGGCCGGAAGGTGCCAGCCGGGAGATAATGTTGTGGATGACTTGTTCATTCGTCGATGCGGTCGAAGTGCATCACGTCGTCCGGCGCGCGGCCTTCAGGCCGCTTCATGCCACGAATTTTTCCAGGGCAGGGATTTTTCCGAACGCCCGCGTCCTCCGCGTGGTGAAGCGAGCTGAAGCCCGCGCTCCGTTCCGCCCCGCGCGCGGTTGGCACGGGCAACCTGCCCGTGCCGTCGGGCCACTGGCCCGACGGAATGGCCGGAATGCGCAACGAAAATTCAAAACCGCGCTGGCCGTTCGAGCGCGCTCTTCCGTTGCGTTGGGCAGGTTCGCCGCAACGCCATCAGGCTGGTAGCCTGTGCTACCCGCGCCGCCTTGCGCCGCGTATCCAATTCGGATTTCGGATTTCATCGTCATTTCTTCGGCGCGCGGAATGTTCACATCCAGCAAGCTCCGCTCGTACTTCTCCGTCAGATCAAATTGAATCACGTCGTCGGTGTTCGTGGTGGCGACGACGTATTTGCGGACGTTGCCGCCCTGGCGGGCCAGCGTCTGCAAGTAGGCGCGCGTGGTGTAAATCTCCGGCGCGGCGCGATAGGCGGGAATCTGGTTCGTGAACGACGCGGCGCGGGCCAGCGCGATGGACTTGGTGCGCGTGGCCTCGGCCTCGGCGCCCAGCACCGTGCGGCGCGCGATGGAACCGGCGAGCGCGTTGGTGGTGATGGCGTAGGCGCGCGCCGTGTTGACCTTCGCCTCCGCCGCCTGCCGCGCGCCGACGACTTTCTGATACGCGCCCGCCACCGCGACCGGCGGATGAATGTCCTGCAAGCCCACCATGATGATGCGCGCGCCGAGCTGCCGCTGATCCGCCGCCGACTGGATGCGCACGCGCAAGGCCTCCGCCGCCGCGCCGCGTCCGCCGGCCATCAACTCGTTCAAGTCCGCGTTCACGAGGTAGAGCACGACTTCGCGCGTGGCGATTTTCTCCAGCAGATGATCCGGCTCGGTGTTGTTGTAGGCCCACGCGGTGAGATTCGTGATCTGGAACTGCACCGGGATGCTGACGGTGAGCAGATTCACCGGCGGACTCTTCGTGCGCGCCATCGAGATTGGTCACGCTCTCGCGGCTGGCGACGAGCAGATTGAACTCCTCCTTCGCGTGGCTCACGGTCCAGAGCACGGTGTCTTCCTCGTGCTTGCGTCCTTCCTCATCTTCGTGCTCCAAGCCCACCTCGAAGGTCTGGATGCGCTCGGTCTGGTAGCGATGAACCTTGTCGATGGGCCAGGGCATCTTGAAGTGCCAGCCGGGATTGAGAATCGCGCTGCCCGCCACGGGCTTGCCGAAGCGTTCGAGCAACGCCTGCTCGCCGGTTTCAATGACGACGAATGAGGTGGAGAAGAATGAGCAACGCGAACTGGCCAAGAACAATCCACGCGAAGGCGCGCTGGAGAAATTGGAAGAACCAGGTGTCGGAAACCTTGAAGCCGAACTGGTAATCCGAGCGCGTGCGCGGCCGTGGTGAACAGGCTCTCGGGCTGCGAAATCAGGCTCATGACACGGCTGTGATAAAGCAGGCGCGTCTCGCGGCCCTTCACGCGCGGGCGATAAATTTCCAGCAGCAACGTCAGCAGAGTTTCGACGGCGAGGACGCCGAGGAGAATCACCAGCGCGCGCGCAACGTAGAGATCCGCCCGTGGAACGCCGAAGTAAACAGCGCTAATCGCGACGGCTGACGAGCGCGCACAAATAACGCGCCGGCCAGGACGAAGACGGCGACTGGTTCGAGCAGTCGCTGCTTTTCCAGCCGCGCGAGTGCCACGGAAAATCGACCGAGCAAGAACAAGACGAGCGTGACGAGCGCCGAAGATGACCAGGGCAAACAGAGGCTGGTCCAGCGGCACGGCCGGCTTTCGACAGCCAGCGCCAGAGGAAATACACGCCCGCTGCTTCGGCCAGCAGCAAAGCAACGGTGAAGCCGGGGATGAAAATCTTCTCGAACTGTTCGCGCGACCGGCGCGCAGGCAGCCCGGACGCTGTCCTCTTTGTTGAACAAGGCGGAGGCGGAGGGCGACTTGGTGAGTTCGTCGTATTCCAATCGTTCGATGCGTTCGCGCTCGACAAGCCGCATCTGGAAGTAGCTGACCAGCGTGACGACGAAAGCCGATGCCGCAGGAAACGAGCGCGACATGCGCCGAGAGGACGTGAGTGGAGCGGGCAATCGCCAGCCCAGCGCCGCCGGCGATGAGCAGCACAAGCAGGTTCAGTCAACGTCAGTTTGGTGCGGTTTTGTTCCATGTCGTTAGTTCATTCACCCAATTCCCGATCTTCAAATAAGCACAGCGCCACGCATAGCGCCGCACCGACGTAGCACACGGTGTAGCCGAATGAGGTCCGAGGTAACGGCCCCATGCAATGGACTTCGTACCGATCAGCGCGTCGCCGCCCCAGAAGAGCTGCCAGTTCGGCAGGGCCGCGTAAGGAATATGCGCCCACCAGACGCCGTCGCGCACGCGCGTGCCGAAGAAGTAATCCGACATCAACCCGAGCACGAAGAAACCCGAACAGATGGCGAGCGTGGAAATCATTTCCAGTCGCGTGGAGCAAGCCAGGGCCAGGCCCGCCAAAATCCAAAGCGCGAACAGAATCAGCATCGAGGCGGGAATGATCCGCCAGTCCGTGATCCCACCACCGGCGACATCGGGATTCATCTTCGGGCAGCGCGTTGATGATGAGAAAGGCAATCGTGACCATGATCACGACGGCGAAGAGCGCGTCGGAAACGAACGGCCGGCGCAGGAAATAATTGGCAAATCCGCCCGCTGCGTAGGCGATGACCAGCGCGCCGAAGAAGATCGCGAGCGCGCGCAAATCCGCAGAGCCGTAGGCATCGAAGGTCATGCGGCTGGCGAGCAAGGCGGCGACCATGTTGACGTAATTCAGCACGGCCAGTGCCGCGGCCAGCCCGGTGTATTTGGCGAGCAGGAATTGCGCTCGACCGATCGGGTTTCGCGAGAACGGAGAGAGCGGTGCCGGTGCGAATTTCACGCGCCAGCGTGCTGCTCGCGCTCAAGCACCGCACCCAGCAGGCCGGCGAGAAGCATGATGGCGAGCACGGATTGCTTCACCAGAATCGGGTCATCGCCAAAGCCGAAATAAGGAACGCTCGCGAGAAAAACCGAGAACACGGCGGAAGCGGTCGTCAGCAGCAGAAAAATCGGCTGCCGGACCAGTTCCATGAAAGTATTTGTCGCAATCGTGATGAACTGCCGCATGAACGTGAGCGCGGAATTTAAGAGTAAGATGCGCGATTGCCAATGGATATTCCCCAACCGAAAGGCTGCAACGCGCCGGCAGATGCCCGCAGGAAACGAGTCGGGTAATTGGCGCCCTCGCCGCAGCGAGGGGTTGGTAGATGCGGCTAAACCTCGACGGCCGTCTCCCCGAAAACGGCCTGCTCATAGACGCGGACGTATTCGCCAGCCGTCCGTTCCCACGAGAAATCGGCGAGCATGGCATTCCGCTGATACTCGGCGAAGAGATCCTTGTTTTCGTAAAGGATGAGCGCTTTGCGAATGGCCTTGGCAAGGGCTCGCGCCGAGTACTCGCTGAACTTGATCCCATCCGCACGCTCCTGGTTGTCGAGGAGATCAGTGACGGAATCATCCAACCCACCTGTCCGGCGCACGATGGGAATCGTGCCGTAGCGCTGCGAATACATCTGGTTCAATCCGCACGGCTCGAAGCGGGACGGCATCAGAAAGAAATCCGCGCCTGCTTCGATACGATGCGACAAGCCGTGATCGAACCCAATTTTCACAGCGACCTGCTTTGGAAAGCGCTGCTGCAAATCAGCGTAAGCCTTTTCGTAGGCTGGAGCTCCACTTCCCAACAGCACGAACTGCATTTTTGAAGCGAGCATTTCCTGCAAGGCCGCCAGTTGGATGTCCACGCCCTTTTGATCGACGAGGCGTGTGACAGTGGCGAACAGCGGCACGCCGGCTTCCACGGGCAGGTTCATCTCGCGTTGCAGCGCGGCCTTGTTCTCGGATTTGCCGCGCAACTCCTCAACGGAATAGACGTGCTTCAAGTGGCCGTTCTCGACCGTGTTCCATTCTTCGTAGTCCACGCCGTTCAGAATCCCCACCAGCGCGTGCTGCCGGCGGCGCAGCACGCCGTCGAGCCCGCACCCGTAGACTTCGGTGGTAATTTCGCGCGCGTAACGCGGACTGACCGTGGTCAGCACGTCAGAGAATTCGATGCCCGCCTTCAAACAGTTCATCAGCTTGTAGAACTCCACCCCTTCCGACGTGAAATAATCTGCCGGGAGATTTGTCAGCGCGTAGGCGCTTGCGGGAAATACGCCCTGGTAGGCGAGATTATGGATCGTCAGGCACGTGTGCGGGGCATCGTTCCAGCCATCACGCAATGCCTGGTCGCGGATGAATAGCGGAACCAAGCCGGCTTGCCAGTCATGCACATGCACCATCTCCGGCTTCCATGGCAGATAGCGCGCCAGATTGGTCGCCGCTTTGCCAAAGAAAATGAAACGTTCCGCATTGTCGGGATAATCCGATGCACCCTGAGTGTAGAGCGACGAGCGATCGAAGAATCCCTGCTGCTCGATGAAATAAATGGTGAGGTTGTCCGCTGGCTGGCTCGTCCAAACGCTGCCCTGGACCCGGTCTGCCGCAAGTGCCAGATCGAGGTTCCAATCAAACTTTTGGAGGTCGGGAAACTTTTCGCGAATGCCCCGGTAAAGCGGCGTGACAACTCCCACCTGGTGTCCGAGGAACGCCAGCGTTTTGGCCAGCGCACCGACCATGTCGGCCAGCCCGCCGCTCTTGGAAAAAGGATGCAGTTCGCTGGTGACGAGAAGAATTTTCATGCGGGGAAACTCCCCAACTCCACCCTCGCTGCCGGATTGGAAACCTTGCCCCGCCATAGAATGGCATTAACGCTCGGGATCGTGACCGCCAGGAATGCCGTGAACAAAGAAATGGGCGCAAGATGGGATGTGGGTGTTGTAGCCCGCTTCACGTAATCCTCTCCGTTTTCAAATACGGTTGAAGCGCTGCTGGAATCGCGATGCTGCCGTCGGCTTGCTGATGCGTCTCAACGAGCGCCACGAACAAACGGGCGAGCGCCGTGCCGCTGCCATTGAGAATGTGCGGGAACTTGTTTTCACCCTGCTCGCTTTTGAAACGCATGTTCATGCGTCGGGCCTGGAAATCTTCGCAATTCGAGCAACTCGACACCTCCAGGTAACTCCCCTGCCCCGGTGCCCATACTTCGATGTCGTAAGTCTTGGCGCTCGCAAAGCCCATGTCGCCGGTGCACAGATTGATCACCCGATAGTGCAGGCCGAGCAGTTGCAAAACCTTCTCTGCGTTGCCCACCATCTTTTCCAATTCGTCGTAGCTCTCCTCAGGCTTCACGATTTTGATCAGTTCCACCTTGTCGAATTGATGCACGCGGATCATTCCGCGCGTGCCCAATCCCGCCGCGCCCGCCTCGGCGCGAAAGCACGGGCTGTAGGCCACGTAGCGAACCGGCAGTTGTTTCTCCGACAGAATTTCCTCGCGATGAATGTTGGCGACTGGTGCTTCCGCCGTGGGCAGCAGGAACAATTTCCCCAGCGTCGAATCATCGTTGCCTTCGCGCACGGCGTAAGCCTGGTCTTCGAACTTCGGAAACTGCCCCACCCCCGTCATGCAATCCCGGCTGATGACGTAAGGCGGCGAGACTTCCGTGTAGCCATGCTCCGCGGTGTGCAGGTCGAGCAGCATTGAGATCAAGGCACGCTCCAGCTTCGCGCCCCAATGGGTGTAGAGCAGGAACCCGCTGCCCGAAAGTTTCGCGCCGCGGACGAAGTCGATGAGCTTGAGTTGCTCGCACAGCTCAACGTGCGACTTGGGCTTGAAGGTGAATTCTGCTTTATGACCCCAGGTTCGGATCTCAGGATTCTCTTCCGCTGTCTTACCCAGTGCGACGCTTGCATGGGGCAGATTGGGGAGTCGAATCAGAATGGCGTCGAGCGATTCTCCGACCTGCTTCACCTGTCCATCCAGCTCGGCGATGCGATCGCCAATCTGTTTTGTTTCCGCCTTCTTTGCCTCCGCTTCCGTCGATTTCTTCTGGCCCATCAGCGCCCCGATTTCCTTCGAAACCCTATTGCGCGTGGCCTTTAGCTGTTCGACCTCCACGATCAGTTTCCGGCGTTCCTCATCCAACTTCAGCACTTCCGTTACCCTGGCTTCATCTCCGCCGTGGCGTGAGGCAAGCCGCTCGCGCACATGATCGGCGCTTTCCCGGATCAATCGGACATCAAGCATCGCGCGAGTATAGAAATGGAGGTTGAGGGTGCAAGCCCCTGGCAAGCCGGCAGGTCACGCAGCCACTTTGTTGCGCAGGGCTTTGGCACGCCTCAGCCAGACTCGATTACGTTTTCGATCAAAAGCCGGGGCATGGGCTTCGGTGTCAATCACCTCGAGGATTTGGGCGCGGGCTTTGTCCTTCGCACCCCGCTCAAGATACAGCTCTGCAAGCTGCACCCGCGCGCGTGAGTAAGAATAATGTTCCAGCACTTGCTCCCACATCTGGATTGCCTCATCGAGCCGCCCTTCAGCGGAGTAGGTTTCAGCCAGCGCCATCATCGTGTGCCCGTAATCGTGTTTAGGATCCTCCTTCACGACTGCTTCAAGCCACGGGCGCGCTTCAACGGGGCGTTTCAGCCGAAGCAAACATTGCCCCAGGTGTCCGCGCGCATCGCGATCGGCTCCATCGCGCTCCAGGGAAGCCCGATAGTGGGTCTCCGCGAGCTGGAGTTTGCCCAGTTGAAAGTAGATGTCTCCCAGAGCGAGGTGGTGATGCGCCTTATCCAGGTGATGAATTTGCGCCTGCAATTCCTTGATGCGGCGCCGCGAATGCGCCCCGGGAAGCTCAAAGCCGCGCGTGGGGCCGGCAGCTCCCCGTTCCGCGCGATAGACCATAAAGAAGTAGAGCAGCGCACTGATGATGGAAAAAATGAAGATGAAGACCGCCCACACCCATTCACGGCGGCGGACGGCATCGACAAACATCCAGAGCTGAAAAAGCAGGCCCGCCAAGGCGAGCGGTGAAGTCAGAAGGCTTCTGAGGTGGTCGAGATCGGTCAACTCGTTCGAAAGCATGGCGAACATGGGCGGGGTTTAATCGAAAATTATTTTACGGGCAAGGTGCCTTCCGTACATTGCCCCCATGACACAGGTTGGCCGCGTGGTCTCACTTCATCTCCATCCCGAGAAATCCGGCGACCCCATGCGCTCCGTTGCTCAGATCGAGGTCGTAGCGGGGAAAGGCATCCGAGGGAACCCCCGAAAGTTCGGCGCCATCAGCCGCAGCACGGGTCGGCCGAGCAAGCGCCAGGTGACTTTGATCGAGCGGAAACAAATTGCGGAACACGCGGCCAGGTTGGGTTTGAAATCCATTCCACCAGGAGTCGTAAGGTCCAATCTCGAAACGTCGGCAATTGATTTGACTGCACTCGTGGGAAGCGAGGTGCGAGTGGGCGAGGCGATCCTCTTCTTCTACGAAGCGCGCACGCCCTGCCATAAGATGGATCGGATTTGTCAGGGATTGAGAGAGCTTATGGAGAATGGAAAGCAGGGGGTTCTCGCACAGGTGATTCGCGGCGGCATCGTGCGGGTGGGTGACGAGATCTCGTTAGTTCCTCAATCCGCTGGGGCGCCTTGGCAAGACCTGAACCATCGTCCTGATGAAATGGCGGATTGCGCCATCGTGAAAACGACACAATCCGCCGACTGGTCGAGAAACAAAGGCTAACCACAGCCCCGTCCCCGGACGGCGACTATCAACGAGAGTGTTGGTGACGGCAAGGGCGGCGGGATAAAAAACTGAAAAATGGTGCCAGAGGAGGGAATTGAACCCCCGACCAAAGGCTTATGAGTCCTCTGCTCTACCCCTGAGCTACTCTGGCCACCAATGGGCCGTGATATTTCGTGAACATTCGACCTTGTGTCAAACGGTTTGCGGCCCATCCCCAAGTGCGCCCTTGCGCCCGACTCAAACAGAATGCAAAAACACAGCGCGAAATGGTGTCCGTCATACGAACACGTGAACTCCAGCGGGCGATCCTCCGGTTGTCCGGCTGGTCTTTCGTGCTGTGCTGGCTAATTGCCCATGCTGGAGCGGCCAGCGTCACAGCGACCGTCGACCGCCCTGTCATCGCCCTTGGCGAGACGGTTACTCTGTCCCTGACCTTTGATGGGGTGAATATCAACCAGCCGAATCTTCCTGCGTTGCCCAATTTCCAGATGGTGGGCCGCGGCTCATCGTTGAATATGGACATCACGCGGGGCATCTCGCAGCAGACGTTCACCTACCAGCTGGCGCCCACGCAGATCGGGGACTTCGTTATTCCGGGATTTCAGTTGGATACCGGCGGCCAGGCGTTGCGAACGCAACCGATTCCAATCAAGGTCGTTAAGCCCGGAGATGCTGTTGCTGCCGCTGGCGCGGCGGCACCGACCGCCTTCGTCCGCGTCGTGGTGCCCAAGGAACAGATTTACGTGGGAGAAGTCCTGGAAGTGGAAGTCCACCTTTATTGGCTTGAAGGAAGACCGACCCAATACCCTCAGATGACTGTGGATTCAGGCTTCACTGTGGGTAAATGGCTTAAGCCAGTTGAATCTCGCGCCCACGTCAGCAACCAGCTCTACAACGTCGTCACTTTCAAACAACCCATCATACCCGCAAAGGCCGGAACCCTTACGTTGGGCCCTACCATGGTCCCGCTGGCAATGCAGGACAAAACTCGACGGCCGGATTTCTTCGGCAATCGTCCGGAACGCGAAGTCCGCCTCGCCGCCGATTCCAAGATCATCCAAGTTTTGCCCCTTCCCAATCAAAACGTGCCGGCGACGTTTGCGGGGGCAGTGGGGAATTTCTCCATGGCTCTCACGGCCATGCCGACCAACCTCGCCGCGGGGGACCCGATAACGGTGCGGGTCAGAATCAGCGGCCGCGGAGCCCTGGATGGAGTCCACTTGCCGCCGCAGCCTGAATGGAAGGAATTCAAAACCTACCCGGCTACCAGCCAGATCGAAGGTGCGGATCCGAATAACACATCCGGCACGAAAAGCTTCGAACAGGTCGTAGTGCCTGAGCGGGAAGGGATCAAATTCCTGCCTGAGTTCTCATTTTCCTTCTTCGATCCCGAATTGAAGAACTTTCGCACCCTGACCCGCGCTCCCATTCCGCTCCAAGTGGGCGCGGCCACTGGAACTGCCGCGGCTATGCCGAGTCTGCCAGGCGCCTCCAATGCAGCGCCGGCTCAACCCACCGTCGATCTCGCGCACATTAAGCCCTATCCCGGCAACTCCGCCGGCGGTCCACCGCTGATCACGCGTCCCTGGTTCCTGGGTTTGCAGGCAGTCCCAATCGCAACCTGGATGGCGCTCGTGGCATGGAGGAAGCGGCGGGAAAAGAGAGAGAATAACCCACGACTGCGTCGCCGAATTGAAGTCGAACGCACCCTCAAACACGGGTTGGAAGAACTGCGTGACTGCGCCGCGCGCCGCGACTCTGACCTGTTCTTTGCCACGGTTTCCCGACTGCTTCAGGAACAAATTGGAGAACGTCTGGACGTGCCGTCGAATACGATTACGGAATCAGTTGTGGACGAACGGATGCGGACGGCGGGCGCGCCGGAGGACCTGTGCGAGAGCCTGCACAGATTATTCCATGCCGTGAACGTGGCTCGCTACGCTCCGAATAAATCCAGCGAGGAGCTTTCCGCTTTTATTCCAAACGTGGAAGCGGCGTTGCGCGCCTTGCAGAAGTGGGAGCCTTTCCAAAAGTGAACGTGAGACTCTTCTATCTGCTGGCCTTCTTACTCGCTTGGAACCTCTCAATTGTCCGGGGAAGCGCCGCTGATTTTTCCGACTTTGATCGCGCTAATAAACTTTACGAGCAGGGAAGGTTTGGGGAAGCCGCAACCGCATTTGAGGCTCTTACACGAGCCACGCCGGGACGCGCCAACATCTGGTTCAACTTGGGGAACGCGTACTACAAAACCGGGCAGGCAGGGCGGGCCATAGCAGCCTATCGAATGGCTGAGCGCCTTGATCCGCGGGACACAGCGTTGCGTGCCAATCTCCAATTCGTGCGGGAAAAAGTCTACGGCGACAGCCGTTCTCGGCTTCCCTGGTGGAAGCGCGCCGTTCGCCTGGGTACACTGAATGAGTGGGCCGCATTGAGCGCCATTTTTCTTTGGGCAGGTTTCGCAACTCTTGTTTACGCAGAACTAGCCAAGAGGAACTCCACCCGGGTCTCCGCGCTCCTTCTGATGGTTGCGGCTATCGCGGGGGGAGCCGTGGCGGCCTCGAACTCGGACCTACGCCCAGGCAAAGAGGCGATCATCACGGCTCAGGAAGTCACTCTACGGTTTGGGCCTCTTGAGGATTCACAGCCTGCGTTCCAACTGCGTGATGGGGCTGAACTCTCTGTTCTCGACCACAAGCGAGAATGGCTGTTTGTCCGGGACACCGAGGGACGCTCGGGCTGGATGCCAAGACGCGATGCCTGGCTGCTGCCGCCCGTGTTTCTACCAACTTCTTAGCGACTGGCGCTGCCCTGAGATTCAGGACGAATTAATTCCATCCATTTCCGAAACCATTCGGAACGTTCCCAATCACGCGAAGCTTCTGAAACCGCCATTTCATTATTCGTTTCTTTAGCGTCTGTAGCGTTCATAAATTTCTCCTGTAGCTCTCCTAGCAGGCCATCTGCCACGGGGAATCAGGGCAACTTATCTCGCTAGGAGCCCCGGAATTCTTGCAGAGCGCGTGAACTGTCCATTATGCAAGGCGGTCTGCATGGAATCAGTCCACTCCTCAACAACATTAAAGACTTTTATGGGCATTGAAGTCGGAATCATGATCAGGCGATGAAATTGAAACTGACACTTCTCCTCGCGGCGCTTCTTGGCTTTGATGTGGAGGCGCAAGAATTCAAGCCACTTTGGGACGGACACTCTCTTCGGGGATGGCACGTCATGGGCACCGGAAACTGGCGAGTCGAAGACGGAGCAATACATGGGACGCATCTCAAAGCGGACAGTGAGTTCGGTCATCTCGTCACCGTCCGTGCGTTCACTAATTTCGTCATACGCCTGAAATACAAAGTGCTGAAAGGAAACAGCGGACTTTATTTTCGCATTGAAGAAAAAGGCTTCAGTGGGGTGACGGGTTTCCAAGCTGAAATTGATCCCGACCGGGACGCGGGGGGCCTTTATGAAACCAATGGGCGGTCGTGGGTTTCTCAACCCAGTCCCGACCAGGTCAAGCGCTGGTTCAAGCCGGGACAATGGAACGAGATGATCGTGTCAGCCCTCGGCCGCGACATTATGGTGACGGTGAATGGGATCAAAACCGCCGAATTGAAAAATGATCCGGGCCGCCTCTCGGGTAAGATCGCGCTGCAATTGCATGGGAGCCAGGACGGGGATGTGTGGTTCAAAGATATCGAAATCGCTGAGCGGTAGCATGTGATTTAGTTGAACGCGGGGCAATGGGAGTTTTGCGAGGCTACCGTCCATAGAGGTTTTGACCGGGCGCGCCGAGGACGTCCTAATCCGGCGTCGAGAAAGGCGGAACCGGCGCATCCAACTCGAGAACTGCCGCGGCTTATCTTATTGCGCCTTGCGACGCGCCAATGGTGGGTTGCAATGCCGTTCTCACCGCTTTCCCCTGTAGTTGTGGCCGAAACCTCTGTGGCATCAAAACGGCTAAAAGGCTGGTGGCGTAAGGAAAAAACTTAAATCACGCCATCAACACGACAATTAAGCTTATGAAACAAACACTCTTGATTCTCTGCTCGGCACTAGCGTTCGTCGGCTGCGATCAGAACCGCGGCGGAGCAGGCTCCGACACCGATATGGGGACCGGTTCGAGTTCGAGTCGCGACTCCAGCTATCAGAGCGGTAGTCAACAAACCGACCGGAACACAATTAGCGGCAATTCATTGCCGGGAACCAATTCCGCATCGACGACGACGAACAACTCGGCGGTTACCCCGTCAATTCCGGATAGTGGAGCCGGAGCAAGTTCCACCACGAATTCCACGAGTGGAGCGAATAGCCTGTCCAAGTAAGGCGGGTCGTGAACTAGAAAAATCCGGCGCTTCGCCCTGTTAGGCGAAGCGCCGGCATTTTTTAACTGACGAACGAGAAACTACTTGAGGGTCGCCAAGCGAACCGCGAGACGAGACTTCTTTCGGTTGGCGGTGCCGCGAGGAATGACACCTGCCTTTACGGCCTTATCGAAAGTTGAAATGGCGGTGCGCAGCGCGGTGGTGGCATCTTCCTTCTTCCCACTGGTAAGGGCGGCGGCATACCGCTTTTCCATCGTCTTGAGACGGCTCTTCACGGCGCGATTGCGCAATTGTTTACGAGCGCTGTTGCGCATCCGGCGTTCGGCAGATTTCGTATTCGGCATAATTCCTAAAACAAGGGCGGCAAAGCTAGCGGAACGATGCGTCTTGTCAACGGCGGGCTGCGGATTCGCTGGGCTGCCAAGTATCTTGCTGGGCGCGTCCACCGTTGGGTACCAGAAATCAGTTCGAGCGATTCTGATGCTTGGGCGGGTGAGAACGGAGCCGGCTTAGTTCAGTTTCTTAACGGGCGCGGGCGGGGGCGGCGCAGCTGTAGCGGGACTCGCAACCACGGAAGCTTGGGGACCCTTTGGATAATTCTGGTAGAGGTAAACGGTAAGTGAATCGATCTGTTCCGGCGTCAGAGGGCCACCGTGCGCTTGAGCAAACGCAGGCATCATTGTCCCTGGCTTTCCTTCCATGATCCATTTTTGCCAAAAGGCGAGATCCCGGGAACTGCGAGGCACCTTCAAATCAGGCACCATAGCCGCCCGATGTTCAGCGTCATGGCAGATACCACAGGACGCGGCATACAATTCCTGACCAAACTTGCCATGCCCCTTCGCCACGTGACAGCTGGCGCACTCTCCCTTGAATACGGCTTGCCGGTCCGCGAGCGCGCTTTGGATATTCTTTGCGCGGTCACCCATCGCCGCCGCGCCAGAATTTGCTGCAACTTCCTGGGTGGGTGCCGGGATGTTGACGCGCACCAAAAGAGATTTGTTTCCAGACGACGTATCGACGTTGACCGTTTTCGTCACCGTCCCCGCTTTGCCGCGCAGGTCCATGGAGACGCCAATGGACACATTCGAACCTGGCCGCAGCTTGAACGGCTCCACTGGAAGAGGGGGCAACTGCGCCACCGTGCACCCGCAAGAGGTGCGCAGGCTAGTGATCGAAACCACCGACGCGGAGGTATTGGTCACGTAAAATGTGAAGGGAACCGTAACCTCCCCAACTTTGGCGTTTACCTCGAGGCTCTCGGCGCTCCATTTGAGAGCATTAGAATCAGGAGCGGGCGCGGCCGGGACCGCGGCAGCGGCAGGCACAGGCGGCAATAACACTTGTGCAGAAAGTGGAATGATTGGAGCAAATGCGGCGAAAAGACTGAGCAGTGCGACTCGGGTCATAGGACCGCGAAGATAGCAGCCGGCAATAAGAAATAAAGCGGGTTTTTTTCGTTTTCGCCACACGGTTCAAAATAGAAAAACACCGTCGGTGAACGGACTCTCTCCATCTCCCGCTTGGTCTACCGTGGACATTCTGAGTGGTTGCGCTTTCAATTCCATCGCACCATTACCATGAAAATGTACGAATCATACCGCGGGCTGCCGATGTTTGCCGGCATCGGTAGTTTCGAGGAGGTTTCGCGAACGGGATTGACCGTGGAACAATGCGTCGCTCGCCTCAAACGCTATCACTACGCTTTCAAACGGCTGCATCAGATTTTCACATCCCGAATTACCGCCGAACCAATCTACGAACTGAAGATGGCGTTCAGCCTTCATGCCCATCTCTGCGCCGAACACGCTTCGGCTCTACGTGGACGCGTGGGCGAGATGCGGGAGCCGCCATTGGGACTGGATGCCATTCCCCACTCTGCGCTGGAGATTTTTTTCGATGAGATTCAGGCCGCACCGACCACGGAAGAATTGCTCTTGGGTCTGTATCAAAAAGCGCTGCCGGCCCTGAAGCAGGCGCTGGATTGGCATCTCATCAATACGAATCGGCTGGTCGACCATCCGACCGTGCGATTGTGCCGATTCGCCCTCCTTGAGCTGGAGGATATGCTGGATTACGGAGAGAGCGCCCTCGCCGCACTGGTTGATGACAACGTGCGCTCAAAAGTCGACCCGTGGCTCCTGTTCCTCGATCAATGCCTCTCAGCGGCCGGAGGTCTCCACGGTGCGAACGCTTTCGCCAGCCAGGATTTGAAGCGTCAACATTCCGCCAAACCTCTTGCCTACGACCCGGTGCCGCGACGGGATGAACGCTTCCGCGATCCTTACAACATGGGTGTCAACGCGGAGGTCTTTCTTTACGACGAAAATTTCCCGGCCAAGCCCAAGACGCTCATGATGTTCTATAAGCGGCTGCGCGAGATTGACGTTCCGGAAATGATGGCTGGGATCATCGCGCAAACGCCTGGCAAACCTTGGGCCTATTATCGCGACATGACCCGCCAGCTCTGGGATGAGGCACGGCACGCCATGATGGGCGAAGTGGGCTTCGTAAAAGCGGGAATCGATTGGCGCAACGTCATGGTGAATTTCACCTGGTCCCTCGCCCTCAATACTCAGCTCAAGCCGATTGAGCGTCACGCTGTTCTCTATTTCATCGAACAAGGACTCATGCCCAGGAACGGAAAGCGTTTTGAGTGGGATGTAGCGGTGGCTTCTGGCGATCCGCTGGCAGCTGTCTTTCAGGATTATGACTGGGCGGACGAAGTCCTGCACGCACGCGTAGGCCGCGATTGGTACCTCAAAGAATTCGCTGACCCCAAGGAAGCAGTCCGCTATGGCGACGAATGCTGGAGTAAAGTTCTGATGGGGTGGGGCCAATGGCGGGACCAAGGTTTCACCGAGCATCGTAACTGGTGGCCGGACGTGTATCGGGAAGCTTGCCAACGCTGGGGCGTGGAACCCGATCCAGCCATCCTCGCCTACAACACAAGCTATGAAACCGTCCGCGCTGACCTCAAGGAACTGACCGGCTCCGCGTAGAATCCGCGCAGTGTCTTCCGCACTGCACGAATCGGGCTGGTTTACTTGGCGGGCGGCGGCGTGGATTTGTCGATCCGGTTGGTTTGCTGACCTTCGACCTGTTTTTTCAAGTTCTTGGCTTTGCTTTTGACCTGCTCCGCCTGTCCGAAAACGAGCGTAGCCGAGACGGCGAGTAACAGCGCCATTACCGAGAGACGGATTGATTTCATGCCGCACAATCTCGCACCGGCGCCGGGGCCGTGTCGAGTTGCGTCGATAACCTGGCTAACCAATGTCCACCTCGTTCATCTGACCTTCACCACGCGGCCCTTGAACAAATGCCAGAATTTGCCGACACCTCTCTCATGATTAATGTGCGCCGAACGGGGATCGCCCTCGCAACCTTGAGCCTGGTTCTCCTGCGTCCTGCGATCTCGCAGTGCACGGAAGTTGGAGCCTTAAGCGAGGCGCAGCCCAATTCCCTCACCGGCACCATTTTTGAGACAAGTTCGGGCACCAACAAAACGCTCTACACCTTCCACCGCTCTGCCACGCGAACGAACGTTACAGTGTACGCGCGACGCGATTTCCTGAATCCAGATGGTTCTCTTGCGGCGCGGGAGCAAGCGATTCTCGAGCGAGGCCGGCTTGTTTCCTTCGAACTCGACGAACGGCAGACAGGCGCGCGTGGCTTTGCCCGGGTCACCGCCGACCCCAAAAATTCGGCGCGGCAACGGCTGGTGTTCGATTGGATCACCCGTGAGGGCAAAAAGAAAACAAATCATGAAGTCCTGCAGCCGGGTACGCTTGTCGGGGACATGATTCCCGATTTCATCGTGGCTCATTGGAGGGAACTATCGCGCGGCAACGAAGTGCCTTTTCGTTTCATTGTGCCAGCGCGGCTCGAAACCGTGGGTCTCAAGCTGGTGAAGGAATCGGATGTGACGTGGCGGGGACAGGCAGCGGTGCGATTGCGAATGGAAGCCTCCAATTTCATCATTGCCCAAATTGTCGATCCCATTTTCTTCATCGTGGAAAAAAACGAACCCCATCGGGTGCTGGAATACATCGGGCGCACCACTCCGAAGCAGCGCGACGGTAACAACTGGAAGGACCTCGATGCGCGAACGATTTACGACTGGCGATAAAGCCTTCCTGATTCGCAAGCCCGTCACCTCTCTGAGTTCAAAGCTCACGTCAGAATGCGTGGGAACATTTCAAAGAAAGCACGTCAGCGGCTTGAGCCTCGAGCCGATCCAGAATAATCTGCTGCCATGGGCGACAATGCGGGTACCGAAAAGCTGACGTGGACGAGTCCTCAGATACGATTCAAGGTCCTGTTTACTTCGCTGCTCCTGGCGTTCGTTTGCTACGGCATTTTCACCTGGGTTCTGTGGCCCGTTAAAGTTTCGGGCGAAAGCATGATGCCCAATTACCGGCACGGTTCGCGGCACTTCATCAACAAGCTTGCCTATTGGTCGGACAAGCCGCAGCGGGGCGATGTCATCGGTTTGCGCGCACCCGACGACGACATCCTCATCAAACGCATCATCGGCTTGCCTGGGGAACAGCTTTCATTCGAGGGAGGCGTCGTGGCCATCAACGGGCAGCGCCTTAACGAACCCTACGTCCGCGCGAGCCTGACTTGGAGCAACGCCCCCATCACTCTTGGACCCGATATTTATTTCGTCATGGGCGACAACCGCGCGATTTCCGTCCTCGGTCCGATCCCAGCCGAACGCATCATTGGCAAAGTGGTGTTCTAATTCCCTTCCTGCCCGGGTCCCACTTCGAAAAGCAATCAAGTGCGCCAGATAAATCCTCATCCCTCAGCGTGAGGGCGGAAGTAAGCCTTTGTGTTTTCGTGCACCGAATCGCTGGCCAGGATCTCGGCCACCGACCACCATCTCAATTCACTGTGCTGCGCGTCCCCGACGAACTGTGCGTCGGCTTCGATTCTCGCCTCCATGCCGAGCACGACATAATGGGTGTTCACTCCTGGCGCCCCGAGGAAGTTGTCCGGATAAATGTGATCAAAGGCGCCAAGCAAGCGGGCTTCGGTGATGATGATGCCCAACTCAAATTGGGAAATTCTTTGGAGTGCCTCCGCGACGCGTTCGTTCTTGCGAATACGCCCACCGGGGACGAACCACATTCCTTGGGCCGGTCGATTCACGCGCTGCCCCAGCAACACTTTCCCGCCTTCGTTGCGCAATATGAGGTCGATCGAGACCAAGGGAGTAGAATCGACGATGTGCAGAAAATCCTGATCGGTAAGCATGTGACTACGGGTTGGCGGCTGATGACTCAAACAACTTGAAGCGCATGAGATTAACGTGCTGCCAGACGACGCACGATCAATTCACGCACAAACGGGATCTTGCTTTGCCCGGCCACGCGCAGGGACTCCGCACGATTGCCCGGCACCGCGGGTTCAATTCCGTACCAAATCATCAAGGGGATGCTGGCATCCGCCGCATCCCCTGCGTGGCCAACGAGTGCGTGGACTATCGGCCAGCGAGCGTCGTGAGGCATGCGCTGCAAAGCGGACGCCAGAGCGAGACGGACGAAGGGAGAGGCATCCCGCCGCGCCATGTCCTCAAAACGTCCCAGAACCGCGGCCGGTGGATTCTTGTCTTCACACAACAATTGAACCGCCCACCAGCGCAGGTTCTCCTCAGGATGTCCGAGGAACTCCAGAAGCAACGGCTCCGTACGGAGGGCGCGTGGTCCGCGCAGGTCGAGCGGAGATTTGTTGAAGCGCGCTTCCGCTGGCAGGCCGCTGGTTGCTGCCAGACCGCCCGTCGCGTGGAGCGTCCAGAGCAGCCGCAGTTTGCGCGGCACCTCACGCACATCACGGGCGAGTCGGGTCAGGACGAAGTGGGTTTCGCCATCGAGTTTCCCCGCAGCGGCCCGCTCCTGCAGCACCCGGCGGGAATGACGCACAAACCATTCATTCGTGTGCAATTGCATCTTCACCAACTCGGCATCGCTCAACTTGGTAAGGTTGAAGTCGCCCGCAGGTTTCGTTTCGCCGTAGGTGATTTTGTAGATCCGGCCGCTCGCGCGGAAAGAGCCATCCGTGTCGTGACATTCCCCGAAATCATTCCAATCGCTGACAAAGACGCCGCCGTCAGGACCGTACCCGATCGAGATGGCCCGGAACCACGGATCATTCGCCAGCAGAAAATTGCCTCCATGCTTGCCCACGTAACCCGAACCGCTCCGCACCAAGTCGTCGTAAAGCAAACGGTTCCCGTGGATATTCGCCATGAGGATGCGATTGCGATACGCGGAGGGCCAGTTATCGCCCAGGTAAATCATTCCTCCCGCGTGCGCGTGACCTCCGCCGAGCGTTTCCTGTCCGGTGCGCGCCTTGGACCAGTGCTCGGCAGCCCAGTGCAAATGATCCGCCGTCTGTTCCATGAGTTGATACGTGAAGGGATTAAAATCCTCGCCGAACATTCGCTTGTAGTGCGCGCCAGGCACCAAGTGCCAGAGATGACCAATGACGTTATTAGAGAAGAAGGGTTGCCCCACATCATCCCAATCCAGCCCCCACGGATTGGTGGTGCCGTTGGCGACAACCTCAAAGATTTTTCTGGTGGGATGATAACGCCAAATCGAGCAGCTCAACTTCGTGCGTTGGATTTCGCTCGCGCCCGGTTTGCCTACCAATGAAGGCGTCGTGATGCCGTGCCTGCCGTAAAGCCAGCCATCCGGTCCCCACGCCAATCCATTGACCATGTTGTGCCCCGCATCGGTCGTCCATCCGTCGAGGAGGATCTGCGGCTGGCCATCCGGAAGGTCGTTCTCATCGTAGTCGGAATAGAACAACAGATGTGGCGCACTGGTAATCCATACACCGCCGAAACCGACGGTCAGGCCACTGAGTCGATGGACGTTTTCCAGGAAAACTTTCCGCTCATCGAAGCGCCCGTCGCCATCCTTGTCGGTGAAGATCAGGATGCGGTCGCGGTTTTGAACTTTGAAATCCGGATAGGAAAAACACTCGGCCACCCAAAGCCGTCCCCGGTCGTCGAAGTCAAAGGCGATGGGCTGCATCACGTCAGGTTCCCCGGCGAAAAGCGTGGCCCGGAAGCCTTCCGGCAGCGTCATGCGTTTGAGAGCCTCCGCCGGGGCGAGCGGCGCATCGCCTGCCTTCTGCGTATTCTTTACGCCAGACGGCAAGGCTGGTTTCTCAGCCGCGCGTGCCTGAGCAGGAATCCACATCAGGATCACGAGAAGGATGAATCGCATCCGAGCGTTGTAGTGAAACCCTGGGGCGCTCGCAATCCAAAGGCCTCCCGCCGCAGCTTGAACCATTTGATGTTTGGCCTCGCGCCGCGACTGTTGTTTGATGCCCAAGTTGCCATGAACTTCCGATTTCAAGCAGGAGCCTTAGTCATTGCACTCGTCGCAAGCGCCGCGGAGTTACAGGTCGAGGATAAAGACCTGCCGCGCGTTCCCCCTACCGAGCCCACCAATGCCATTTCCACCCTGGCGATGCGGGATGGATTTCGCGTGGAACTCCTCGCCAGTGAACCGCTCATCGTCAGCCCGGTGGCAATCACGTTCGATGAAAACGGACGACTGTTCGTGGCTGAGATGCGCGATTACTCTGAACGCCGTGATGAAAAGCTCGGGCGCATCAAGCTGCTGGAGGATACCGATGGCGACGGACGATTCGATCAAGCAACCGTTTTCGCAGAAGGTTTGGCGTGGCCCACGGCGTTGATCTGTTACGACGGCGGGCTGTTCGTTGGATCGTCGCCCGACATCCTTTTCTTCAAAGACACCAATGCTGACGGTGTGGCCGATGACCGAAAGCGGGTGTTCACCGGCTTCGGCAATGCCGCGCCGAAGCTGAACGTGCAGCAACTGTTCAACAGTTTTACCTGGGGACTGGACAATCGCATCCACGGCGCGCTGGGCGGCAATCCCGGTGTGATCACGAACCTCATGCAGCCCAACGCCAAGCCACTTGAACTGCGGGGCCGCGATTTTTCCTTTGATCCCCGGACCTTCGGTCTGCGCGCGGAAAGCGGCGGAGGCCAATGGGGAATTAGCTTTGATGACGAAGGCAACAAATTCATTTGCAGCAACTCCCGGCACATTGCCGTGGAGATGTACGACGAGCTCAAGGCTGCCGGAAATCCGTATTATTCCATGCCACCTCCCGATGTGAACATCGCCGTGGATGGCGCCGCCGCGGAAGTATTTCGCCTGAGCCCGGATGAACCCTGGCGGGTGCTGCGCACCAAATGGCGCGTATCCGGCCTCGTGCCGGGTCCGATCGAAGGCGGCGGGCGCGTATCGGGTTACTTCACGGGAGCGTCGGGCGTGACCATTTATCGCGGCGACGCTTTTCCCGTGGACTACCGTGGGGATGCATTCATCGCTGACTGCGGCAGCAATCTGATTCACCGCAAAAAGATTCGGCGCGACGGCGTGAAGTTCATTGCCGAGCGCGCTGCGGACGAGAAAAAGAGAGAGTTCCTCGCCTCGCGCGACAATTGGTTCCGTCCCGTCTCCATGGCCAATGCCCCGGACGGCACCCTCTACGTCGTGGACATGTATCGCGAAACGATTGAGCACCCGTGGTCCTTGCCGCCGGAGTTGAAGAGTAAGCTCGACTTGAACAGCGGGAATGATCGCGGCCGGATCTATCGAATCGTTCCCGTTGGTTTCAAACAGCCGAAACCGGTGAGACTCGGCAATGCCAGTGCCGCAGACCTGGTGAAGACGCTGGAGCATACCAATGGGTGGCATCGCGACACGGCATCCCGACTGATCTTCGAACGGCAGGACACGAACACCGTGGCGGCTCTCCGAGAATTGGTGCGCGGCTCTTCGTTTCACCTCGCGCGGATTCATGCCTGGGCCGGGCTGTTGAGTTTCCGCGCGGCGGGCACCGAGGATTTGAAACGAGCTTTTGCAGATGAGGACGCTTCAGTGCGGGCACACGCGGTGCGCAGCACGGACAATCAGGTGCGTGCCACGTCCGGGAATACAGACTGGTGGGAGGAGTCGCTACGGGAGCTCGCCGATGATCCGGACCCGCGCGTACGATTCCAAGTGGCTCTCGCGAGTGGCGATTCCGTCACGCTCACCAGAATCATTGCCGACCAGGTCGGGAATCCCTGGATGCGCGCTGCGGTGTTGGGCGGGCTCACCACTGGAGCAGCGGATGTCTTTGCCGCGATGGTGGCGAACAGCGAATTCAGCGGTAGTGAGGGCGCAACCGAATTCCTCAAGAAGCCGCACGGATCGGCGGCGCGAGCGCACCGATCGAACGTGTGTTGTTATGCCTCCGTCTGGCCGCGCGATCGCCGCATGCCCTCGCCTTCAGCACCGCCATTGCGGGCGGGCTGGAACGACGCGGCTATTCCATTTCCGTGTTGGATGGCCGGACGTTTGAACAATTACGGACGGAAGCTCGAAGAGTGATGGCTGACGCGACATTGCCCGATGCGTCCCGGATTGAAGCCGTGGAGTTTCTCGCCTTTGCCAACGATTCAGACACGCGGGCCGCACTCGTGGAAATGTTGAGCCCTGCGTCAAACCCACCTCTGCAAACCGCGGTGGCGACGATGCTCGCCAAGCGCCGCGATCAAACCGCGACCAACATCATCGCCCGCTGGCCGCGACTCGCCGCCCAGACGAGGACCAAAGCGATTGCTCTGGCACTGAACCGTCGCGATTTGACGGTGGCGCTTCTGCAGGCTCTGGAACAGGGTTTCATCGCGCGCAGTGAGTTGAGTGCTGCGGACATTCAGCGACTGGCAAATCACAGCGACGGCGCAATTCGCGCCCAAGCCCAAAAGATTTTTCAGCGCGATGACTCAAGCCGGAGCGAGGTCGTGAAAAAGTTTCGTTCGGCATTGGAGCTGAAAGGAAATGCCGCCGCTGGCCATAGTATCTACCAACAACGTTGCATGGCGTGTCATCGCACTGGCAGCGAAGGTGCCGCGGTCGGACCGGATCTGGCGTCTGTCGCGAGCGGTGGCCGCGAAAAGTTGCTCACCAGCATCCTCGACCCAAATGCCGAGGTGGCCGCAGCGTTCGTCGCCTACTCAGTCGAAACCAGGAGCGGCGAATCATTCGTTGGGGTGCTCGCGGACGAAAATCCGTTGTCGGTCAGCTTGAAAACGGCCAGCGGCGAGACCACCCGGTTGGGACGCGAGAGTGTCGCCTCAATGCGTGCAACGGATAAATCGCTCATGCCCGACGGATTGGAGGAAGGTCTGAGCGCCCAGGACATGGCAGACTTGCTGGAGTTCGTGTCGCAAGCCAAACCCGCGGTGGAAGCAGCGCGGTAGAATTTCCGAGCCCGCCTGTGTCGTTCTCGACCAACCGAAGCGTCATGAAAGATAGCCTTCTGCGGCTGGTCATCGACACAGCCGCGCTCCCAACAGCGTAGTTCGCCGTGTAACCTCAGCCCGGCCCCAGTGCATCCAACGCCGCCAGTACCTGCGCGTGCTTGGCGTTCCAGTCGGCCAATCGTTGCTGATGTTCGGCGAGGACCTGCGGCGGAACTTTCTGGCTGAAGCTGGGTTCGAAAGCTTCTGCGAAACCTTTTCGATCTCGGTGCGAATCTTGTCCAACTCCTTCTGCAACCGCGCGCGTTCGGCGCCGAGATCGATCAGCCCTTCCAATGGCAGAAACAATTCGCCCAGCGGCGTGAGCGCGCGCGCCGTTCCTTTCGTCGGCTCGAACCCGTGATTCACTTCGAACTGTTCCGCGTTCAGCAGAATCTTGAGCACCGCGATGTCGTGCGGCGGCAAATCGTTCATCGGCTTCAGCACGAAGCGCACTTTCACGTTGGCGGCGATGCGCGCCTCGCGGCGCAGATTGCGGCCCTGGCGCACCAGTTCGTATTTGTTCTCCACGCGTTCGATGTAGCAATCGTCGAGCGCGTAGATGTCTTTGAATGTCCGTCGTCGAACGGCTTCGGCCAATGCGCGAACATGATCGTGTCGCCGCCTTGGTCCTGCCGGCAGATCCTCGTTGAAGCCCATGCCGTGCCACAGTTCCTCCGTGATGAACGGCAGGAACGGATGAAACAGCCGCAGCGTGTTCGAGAGCACGAAGTCCATCACGGCGAGCGTGTTCTCGCGCGTCGCGCCGCGCGATCGTGGATTGGCTCGGATCGATGCGGCGCCTGCAAGCACCGCCTTGGTCGCTTCCACGATACCAATCGCAATACTCGCTCCAGAAGAAACGGTAGAGCGCGTTGGCCGCTTCGTTGAACTTGTAGTCGTTCAACGCAGTCGGTCACTTCGCGAATCGCCGCGTCGAGCTTGAGCAGAATCCATTTGTCGTCGCTCGTCAGAGCGAGCGATTCGGCTTCGAACTCGGAGTCTCGCCGTTCTGCGCTCTGCGCCGACCCTGCATCTGGCGGAAGCGGCAGGCGTTCCAGAGCTTGTTGCAGAAATTGCGGCCGAGTTCGACGGTCTGCTCGTCGAAGAGCATGTCCTGGCCGTGCGGCGCGCTGCGCATGATGCCGAAGCGCAGCGCGTCGGCGCCGTACTTGTCGATGAGGTCGAGCGGGTCGGGCGAATTGCCGAGCGACTTCGACATCTTGCGGCCCTGCTTGTCGCGGATGATGCCGGTGAAATAGACGTTGCGGAACGGCATCTCGCCCATGCACTCGTAGCCCGCCATGATCATGCGCGCGACCCAGAAGAAAATGATGTCCGGCCCCGTGACGAGGTCGGTGGTGGGATAAAACTTCTTCAACGTCGCCGTGTTCTCCGGCCAGCCCATCGTGGCGAACGGCCAGAGCCACGAGCTGAACCAGGTGTCGAGCACGTCGGGGTCTTGGGTGAAGCCTAGTTGTTCCAAATCGCTGCGCCTCGTCGATCGGAAGCGTCAGCAACATGACAACGTCAAACTCGTCTCGCTGTGATCGAGCCGGAGTCAATGTCGAAGCTGATTCCGCTCGATGAACTCTTTGCCGTCGTCAAGTCGCATCGACCTTGCAAGTCTGCCAGTGCGTCAATCGAGCTTCGTCAAAGCGCCGACGCCATGAACGTCATCGGCTCAATGTTCGATTCCTGTCGAGCTGCTTGCGTCCACACCGGAATCCGATGCCCCCACCAAAGCTGGCGGCTGATGCACCAGTCCTGAATGCCGGTCATCCAGTGGTCGTACACCTTCGCCCAGCGCTCGGGATAAAACTTCATCGCGCCCGTCGCCACGCACGCCTGCGACTTCGGCACGCTCGGATATTTCAGGAACCATTGCTCGCTCAGGCGCGGCTCGATCGGCACATCCGCGCGCTCGCTGTAGCCGACGTTGTTCGTGTAAGGCTCTTCCTTCTCCAGCGACGCCGAGTTCCTTCAGCTTCTCCACCGCGACTTTGCGCGCGGCGAAGCGGTCCAGCCCGCTCAGGTCCTGCCCGGCGAGCGCGTTCATCGTGCCGTCGGCTTCAATCACTTCCATCACGCGGCAGCTTGTGGCGCTGGCCGATTTCGAAGTCCGCCTTGTCGTGCGCGGGCGTCACCTTCAGCACGCCGGTGCCGAATTCGAAGTCCACATGCTCGTCGCCGATGATGGGAATGAGCTTCTGCTCGCGCGGCAATTCCGCCGGCAGCGGACGCACGATGTGCTTGCCGATGAGATGCGCGTAGCGCGGATCCTTCGGATTCACCGCCACCGCCGTGTCGCCGGGAATCGTCTCCGGCCGCGTCGTGGCGATGGTCAGGAACGTGCCGGGCTGTTCCGCCACTTCCACCTTGAAGTGATACATGAAGCCCTTCTGCTCCTTCATGATCACTTCCTCGTCGGAGAGCGCGGTGAGCGAGGCCGGGCACCAGTTCACCATGCGCTTGCCGCGATAGATGTGGCCCTTCTTGTAGAGATCCACGAAGACGCGCTGACACGCAGCGCGAATACTCCGGGTCCATCGTGAAGCGCGTGCGCGTCCAGTCGCACGACGCGCCGAGCGCGCGAAGCTGCTGGAGGATGATGCCGCCGTATTTCTCCTTCCACTCCCAGATCCGCTCCACGAGCGCCTCGCGGCCGAGATCGTTGCGATGCTTGATCTCGCCCGCCTTCTTCAAGCGTCTTCTCCACCACGTTCTGCGTGGCGATGCCGGCGTGGTCGGTGCCGGGCAGCCAGAGCACTTCCTTGCCGTCCATGCGCGCCTTGCGGGCGAGGATGTCCTGGATGGTGTTGTTCAGCACATGCCCGAGCGTGAGCACGCCCGTGACGTTCGGCGGCGGAATGACGATGGAATACGCCGGGCGCGTCTCGGAGACGCGCGCCGGGTCGGCGGTGAAACAATTCCGGTCGAGCCAGAACTGATACCACTTCGATTCGACCGATTGCGGTTCGTAGGCTTTGGAGATTTCGGACATGGCTGAAAGGCGTTGAGCGCGGGACGTTAATTCCACGCGACGAAAGGTCGCGTTACGACGCTGTTTTTATGGTCCGCTAACTTCATTAAGGGCGTGGATTACTACGGCAGGGAAGCTTCCCATTGCAAAGGCCAAATTCCCACCTGAAATGCCTGTTGCTTTCTGCAACCGATTATTTGAGAAGTTCCAAGTAGCTGCCGATAGGGACCGGTGAATCGCTCCGGCCTTTCTAAATCCTTTGAGCATAAAAAACGGGGAGTTGACGCCCAGTGGCGCCTTCCCCTTTGGCTCGCAGGCATCGGTCTGGGGCAGGCGGATGACCCGTCGCTCTACGGAAGGGATGACCTTGGTGGAAGTGACCATGTCCTTGCTCATCACGGCAGTGGCGGTGGGTTGCATGGTCTCGGGCTACGTTTTCAGCGTGACCAGTGCCGAGCGCTCAGGCATGGCCTTCGTGGCCACGGCACGAGCTCAGGAACGGCTGGAAGCGACGCGTTGCGCGCAGTGGGACGTGGCCAGCTACCCGGTTAAGGACCAATTGATTTCCAGTAATTTTCCCACCACGGTTGTCACTCTCGACGTGTCCGGCGCAAGCACCAACGTCACGCTCGCCACCAATTACACGACCATCTACACCGTCTCTACCGATCCGCCTTTGCGTGGCATTCGCGTCGATTGCGTCTGGCGCTTTCGCCAGCAATGGATCACCAACAGCGTCGAAACCGTCCGCACTCCTGACTGATGAGACTCGCTTATTTTAAATCCAGGGACCGATCGGCTTTCACCCTCGTGGAAGTGATGGTGACCATGGCCCTATTCTCCCTCGTCCTGTCGGGGTTGGTTTACGGGAGTGTCTTTGGCTTAAGGATGTGTGAAATCACCAAGTCCAAACTGCTCCGCAGTGCTGATGCCCGGTCCGCCATTGGGAAGCTGTCTGACGAAATCCGCTCAGCCAAGGGCGCGTGGATCGGGGACGTGGATGGTAGCGGCACGTTCCAAGGCGTGCTCGATGGCAGCCCGCAGCGCGGCAGCGCCATCATGATCTGCCCCACCACGAATCGCGCCAGCTACATTGTTTACTTTCGCAATGCCGACGCCTCCTTCCGCCGAGTGACCAGCGCTTCTCCGACACCCCGCGTTCTGGCCACACTTGTCACGAATGCCATGATTTTCTCAGCACAGGATTTTCGAGGCATCCTCCTGACCAACTCCCAGAATAACCGCGTGATCAATGTGAAGCTCGAATTCTTCCAGGCACGCGGAATCGTGCCGGATGCGGAGTATTTTCGCCTCGAAACCTCCGTCACCCGTCGGGCCATCGATTGACCATGAAACTGTTTTTCCATCCCCACTCTCAACGCGGCAGCGGCCTGATCATCACCATGTTCATGACGAGCATCGCCCTGGCGACTCTCGCCGGGGCACTGGCTTGGTCGATGAGCAATACTCGAATCAACGAACGATCCAACCAGCACCTGCGCTCCGTTGCCGCTGCGGAGGCAGTCACTGAAACCGTCCTCGGCTTTGTCACGCGGGATTTCCTCAAGGGCGGAGCGAAATTGGTCATCGATAATTCCAACTCCTACCAAAACATCATTCTCACCAGCACCAATCCAGGTTCCTGGGCTGGCTGGCAGTTCAACAATGCACTGGGCCAGGTCGGACGAACCTACGTGAGCCTCGGCGCTTTCTCGAATTACATCACGCTCGACTCGGCTTATTCCGGCCTTCGAGGCTTTGTCTGCCCCGTTACCGTGGTTTCCAACGCCCGTCTGACCAACACCGTTCAGAACGTGGTCGGTGCCGTGAAACAGGAACTCCAGCTCGCGAATGTACCGATCTTCCAATTCGCCATGTTCAGCTCA
This sequence comes from uncultured Verrucomicrobiae bacterium, assembly GCA_963760275.1. Classification (GTDB taxonomy): domain Bacteria; phylum Verrucomicrobiota; class Verrucomicrobiia; order Limisphaerales; family SIBH01; genus JANNGC01. The sequence continues at coordinate 536,862 of CAVXCM010000013.1, read as the reverse complement.
GGCGACATGGAAATCAGTTGCGGTCAACCCTTCCGAATCACTGGCAAAGTCCACTCAAACAAGATGCTCTACGTGGAGCCGGGCAGTGAATTAACCTTCATGAGCGACGTGACCTGTGTCGTGACCAACGTCTTTGGGCGGCACCCCCAAGATGACCGCCCGCCGCCGGTAGGCACGGTCATTTACAGGGATCCCACCTTGAAGCGGGAAGGAGTGGCTGCGTTGACACTTCCCATCGGCACCAACAACTCGCCCCTGGCCATTCGTGAAATTCTCCAGCCGCCTCCATCGGGCGAGAGCATCAACTCCCTGTTGGGCCGCCAGCGCTACTACAACCTCGTCGACATGATCATCACCGTGGCGGCCAATGGCACCGTCACGGCCACCACCGGAGTTCCCTTGGGGACGAATAGTTTGCCCAATCCACAGATTCGTAAGTTCGCGTTCACCGCCGCGACCAATTATTTCACCGACGCGCGGGAACGAAAAATCGTGCGCCCGCTGAATATCGACATCGCTGAGCTGGTGAAATGGAGCAACACCAACAAATCCAGGTTCGGCTCGCGCGACCTTTCATCGATCTATGTGTTGGATCTGCGAGTAACCAACGACCTCGTCGCCGTGCGCGTCTTCAATGGAACGAACCTGCCTTCCGGAGGTCTCACCATTGCCACTGCCCGGCCGTTGTACGTGGAAGGTCATTACAACCAGACCAATCGTTCAAACTTGGGCACCTCCAACACCACCACCACCCTGCCCGCCTCGCTGGTCGCGGACGCCATCACGATTCTTTCCGAGAACTGGCTGGATCCAGCCAGCACCAACACCGTTCGATTGGCCGCGCCGACCACCGTCAATGCCGCGCTTCTCACGGGAGTGGTTGAGACGGAAGGAGGGGACTACAGCGGTGGCATGGAGAATTTCCCGCGGTTTTTGGAGACCTGGGGATTGGCGAACGTTTTCACCTACAACGGTTCGATGGTGAAGATGTTCCCGAGCCAATACGCCACGAACAAATGGGGGCGCACGGATGTCTATGTTTACGATCCCCCGGCGCGCAACTGGGCGTATGACCTGAACTTCAACGTGGCGTCGAAGATGCCGCCGTTAACCCCCTCGCTCCAAAAAGTTTTTCGCGGGCAGTGGGTCAGTCTTCCCCCCAACCAAATAACAAACGCCCCGAGTAGCTTGTAACGTCCGCTGATCCGACCTCATGAATGCCCGCGCCTGTTGTGGACTGATTCTGGCATTGATGGCCTTCGGCCTTCGATCCGGGCGCACCGTGGGTCCGACTGAGTTTGAAAAAGAACTTCATCCCCCAGCCTCCGGAACGATCCTACGGGAGCGATCGCGTGATCGGATCCTGGCCGCCCAGCAAGCGCACCGCCTCCGGGCTTCAGTTCCACGCGCTGTAGGGGACAAGGTGGAACACGCGCCGTCCGCACTGCCGCTTCCGCCCTTGGTGAAGCCTGTTGCGCCGACATTTTTCAAAGGTCGGGAAGATCATGTGCGTCTCGGCGCCGTGGCCTTGCTGCTGTCCATTCTAGCGGGCCGGATTTTAGCCCATCACCGGCGTGACGCTGAAATACGCAGGCTGAGTGGCGGATACTTGAGCGATGCGCGGGACATCGCCGGCTACACGATGCCTGAGTGGTTCACCGCCCCACCGCCCGAGTATTCAGCGAGAGCGGCCTTGGACACATTGGCTAATCCATCCAGCCGCGATGAGATGATACCCGCGCCCTTGATGGAGTTCTTTAAGCAAGCTCCCGAAGACCTGGCGAAGATCCGCGAGCTTCTCAAGGAGTATGGCGGCTTGAGTGAGCTGGAACCGCGGCAACAAACCTTGCGGCAGTTGCTGGAAGTTATTTCGCAATTGCAGACCAAATCCAATTGCTGGGAATTACGCCCCGCCTGGCAACTGAGTTCGGCGCTCGAGATGTTGATCAAACGCATCGCCGACAAACCGAAGGACGCTACCGCATCCGTCATGAGGACCATCGTCTCCGCGGTGGATCTGCTGTATGAGCTTTGTGTCCCGGGTGTCCGCCCCTACCTTATTACCGAGCCACCCATCCGCATTCTGGCGGTTGATGACGACGCGCTTTGCCGACGCGCCCTCCAGGTCGCATTGGATAAAGCCAGCCTGTCACCCGATCTCGCAGAGAGCGGCGCCCAAGCTGTGGGTTTGGCGATGCAACATTCCTACGACGTGGTGTTCATGGACATCCAAATGCCGGGCATCGATGGCCTGACTGCGTGCACGCAAATTCACAAGACCGAACGAAATTCAGACGTCCCCGTGATCTTTGTCACCGTGCAATCCGATTTCAACACGCGGGCGCAATCACGGCTCAAAGGCGGCACCGACGTGATGGCCAAGCCGTACCTCATGTTCGAGTTGACGGTCAAAGCCGTCACGTATGCCATGCGCAAGCGGTTGCAGTTGGCGGATTCAAAACGGCGCGAGCCGATCACGCACAAAGCTGTCATTCCCACCCTCCAGCTGTTTACGGAACCAGCACCGGTCACCCACCCGCGAGCCCCACGTCAATCGGAGAAGCTCGTTCAACCCGCTGTGCAAGCGGCAAACGCGCCGGCGAAATGGAATGGCGATTTCTTCGCCGGTGTCGGTGCCTTCCTCTCCGACGCTCGCAAGAATTTTGAACTGATGGGGCCCGGCGTGGAAATGGCCCGCCTCCAGGAACTGGCCGGCGCGTTGTATCTCTGCGTTCACGCCATCGGGGCAAATGCGGCCAGCGCGAAGCTGCCCGTCACCAGCCAGGTCGCTTCGACTCTCGAAGCCTTGCTGAAACGGCTCTACAAGAACCCCAGGATCATCACAGTTTCAACGCGGAATACAGTGTCCAACGCCTTGGCTCTCCTTGACCGTTTGTGTATCCCGGGGGTCGAGGAGAAGCTCGCGTTCCACCCGCCCGTACGCCTGCTAGTGGTGGAAGACGAACCGCTCGCGCGCCGAGCCGTTGTGGGAGCTTTGCAGCTCGCCTTCGAAAAGCCCATGAGCGCAAACGATGGGGCTGAAGGACTGACCTTGGTGGCGACGCATTCCTATGATGTCATTTTCACCGACGTGGAAATGCCTGGAATGAATGGCTTCGAACTGTGCTCGGCCATCCGCGAAAGCAGCGCCAATTGTGACACTCCGGTTGTCTTCATCACCAATTGCAACGACGCCGCCGCGCAGGAGAGAGCGAAGGCAAGCGGCGGCAACGATTTCATCGGGAAACCATTCCTGCCCATCGAGATCACGGTCAAGGCATTGACCCTCACCTGGCATGCCCGCTGGTTGAAGGTGGAAAAATCCGCCGTTAGCACCTCGCCAGTTCCAGATGAGCTCATTGTGCCAGCCACATTGGTCGCTGCATAGACAGCGTCATTTGAGAAACTTACTCGGACAGCCGATGAGCTCAGGCGTGAAGTGTTACGGCAATTTTCGCTCGGCCGGTCCGTTCGCTCCCCTCAATCCGGGTGGCCTACGCAGGGCCGTGCCATCAGTTGGCTTGTTGCCAGCGAGCGCGGAAGGGCGATCCCGAAAACAGGCCGCCTTTACCTTGATGGAAGTCCTGTTCGCCTCGGTAATCGTCGGGGTCCTCATCGTTGCGCTTTATTCGGCCATGGCCAATTCCATCCCCATGGTCCGTTCCTGCCAGGAAAATGAACGAGTGACCCAGATGCTGGCGGAGAAGCTGGACACCATTCGCCTCTACAATTGGACACAAATAACAAATGGCTTCGTGCCCTCAACGTTCCTTGTGGGAGTGGATCCTTCGAAGACCAACAGCACGCCCTACTACACGGGCACCGTTTCAATTGTCCGCGCGCCGATTACCGAAATGTACAGCAACAACCTTCTACAGGTCACCGTCACCGTGAATTGGGTTTCGAATCGCCGGCCCCAGAGCCAGAGCATGACCACCTACGTCGCTAAATATGGACTGCAATCGTACATCATGCGGTAAACCAGGCAGGGCTGGTTTCACCCTGGTCGAATACATGGTCGCGATGTCCATCGCGGTCATGGTGCTAGGCTCGGCCTTGGTGCTGTGGGCGTACGCCAGCCGCAATTGCGCCTCGCTCCTCGGCTACATCGAGATGTCCACCGAAAGTAAATACGCTCTCGACCGCATGAGCCAGCAAGTGCGCAATGGATTGGGCGTGGAGTCCTGTTCGGTGACTCAACTGACCATTTTCATTCCGGGCAAGACGGGGAATTTCAAACATCGAATGGTTTACAGTTACGATCAGGCCACCCAGAAAGTCATTGAGACGCTGAAAAAAAACCCGGGGGCCGATCAAAGCAGAACTTTGCTTACGGGCTGCACCAACTTTTCCTTCTCGGTCTTTCAACGAACGCCGATTTCAAACAGCTTTAACCTCTACACGAACGCCTGGAACACAAACACCGCGAAGGTCGTACAGATGCAATGGACCTGCCTCAGACGGATCACGGGTGATAAAAGCAGTCTCGAAGACCAAATCTCAGCGAAAGTGGTTCTCCGTAACCCATGAACATCCAGTCCAAACCCGCTCTCGAAAGAGGCTCCGTCCTGCTCTCCACGCTTGTCGTCGCCGTCCTGGTGGGCACGTTGGTTGGCGCGCTCTTATTCGTGGCACAAGAGCAAAGCAGGCTCACCGCACGGTCGCGCGTTTGGGCGTCGGAAATCCCCATGGCAGAAGCCGGCGTCGAGGAAGCCATGGCGCACTTGAATTCCAGGCCTCCTTCGCTGGCCCAAAATGGATGGACAGCTTCGGGAACCAACTTTGTTAAGAGCCGCGCTTTCTCAAACGCTTATTTTTACACGACCATTATCCGCAATGGGAGCAGGACAAACACCATCGTCTCCGTGGGCTTTGCCCGCGTGCCGCTAAATACTAATTACACCCAGCGCACCGTGATGGCGCTGGCGAAACTGTCTTCGCCGCAATTTGGACTCGTCGCCAAGCAAACCATTTCAATGAACGGCAATCCGTACGTTGATAGCTTCGACTCGTCTGATCCGCGCTACAGCACTAACGGGGTGTACAGACATTACCAAACGCCGAGACTGGGTGGGGGTGGCGAGCCTTTCCTCGCTCTCACCCGCCATCACAACTGGGGGAGGTGAGATCTACGGCGTTGCGGCCACAGGCCCAGGCGGGACGGTAAGCGGCGACGTCGGAGATGGCCGATGGCTGAGCACGACCAGCGGGCAACAACCCGGCAGTGTGACGGATGATTTCAATATGGCTGTTCCGGATGTGGCATTGCCCAGCCCGTGGAATCCCAATTTCATTCCCCTGCCAGGAGTAGGTTCTGACGGGCGTACCTACACCTATGCTTTGACCGCTGGCGACTGGCAATTCAACGGCAACACAAGCCCGGGCGGGAATGGTATTTTGGTGCGGGGCAAGGTCCGGATTTTTTTCAACGGAGATTTCAAGATGAGCAGCGGCACCGTGGTGCGGCTTGAGCCCGGGGCAACGCTCGAGATTTACATGGGCGGCTCAATGGATCTCAGCGGCAACTGCATCGTGAACACTTCCAAAATCGCTGCCAATTGCACCATCTACGGTCTCAACAGCTGCACCAGCATGAAATACCGCGGGACTTCAGAGGTCTATGCGAAAATCTATGCCCCCAACGCCACCATCGACATGGGGGGTGAGTTCGATATTTCCGGGTCCATTGTTGGCAAAATCATCAAACTCTCGGGGGAAGCAAGTTTTCATTATGACGAGGCCTTAAACACCAATGCCGGCCCGGATTTTCGCGTGGTTGCTTGGGAAGAACTTTAAGGGCCCCATGAAAACGGGTCTGCAAATATTCGTGTTGGTAGTAGCTGCACTCCTGGGGGCAGCACACCTCGGGGCTGCCCCAGGAACCGTAGAGCGTCGGCGGACCATCAACGAAGCGATCGCCGAAGAGCGTTATTGGAAAAAGGCTCACGCCGAACAACAAAAACTACAGGAAGCCGAGGACCGGTGGAGGGAAAGCCAACGCCAATATCTGAAAGCTGTGGCGCCGGAAATCGTCAAGGCTGGCCAGTCACTCCAACCCACATTGCTCATCGCCGAAGACGGCCCGCCCCCTCCACCTCCAGAACCCACCCTCTACGATCGTTACCCGGACGAGGTCCGCCTTGCTTGGGTTCTGGCGTTGCTGCTGGCGGTCAGCGCGCTGGTCATAGCCCGGCATAAGAATGAACTCAGGATTCGTGTGCTGTGCGGCGACTACCTCAGCGACGGCACCGAGGTTGCCTGCTACAAATTACCTGAATGGTTTGCCGCGGAGCCCACGCCAGTCCCGGCGGCGCATGCGGACTTCCTGGTCGAGGCGAACAAATCGAGCCTGGAAGCCGAAGTAGCCAAGCCGGCGGCGGAATTCTTTCAGGAAGCTCCCGGGCGGCTGGCGAAGATTCGTGATGTTTGGAAAGAACTGGCTGGCGCGACCGAACTCGCGACGCGCCAGGAAATCCTCGGCCGGGCCCGTGAGTGGGTCTCTGAATTGCGGGAAAAAGCCGCGCCTTGGGAATGCCGCCCGGCGTGGCAGATCAGTTCTGCGTTGGAATTACTGTTGCAGCGAGTGGCAGAGAAGCCGAAGGACGCCACACCTTCCGTTGTCCGCACCATTGCCACCGCTCTGGATGTGCTGAACGAGGTATGCGTTCCAGGTATTCGTCCCAACCTGCTCACGGATCCGCCCATAAAGATCCTCGCGGTGGATGACGACGCCTTGTGCCGGCGCGCGCTCGAATTCGCCCTGGCAAAAGCGCACCTTGTTCCCGACCTCGCCGCCGATGGCGAGAAGGCGGTGGAACTCGCCAATGCTCACGCCTACGACGTGGTGTTCATGGATATCCAGATGCCGGGCATCGATGGCTTAACGGCTTGCCGACAAATTCACGAAACAAAGCGGAACCCCGATGTGCCCGTTATTTTCGTCACGTCCCAGGCTGACTTCAATACCCGCGCCCAGTCACGTCTCAAAGGTGGAACGGACCTCATGGCCAAACCCTTCCTCCTGTTCGAGCTCACGGTTCGGGCTGTGACTTTCGCAATGCACAAACGCTTGCAACTGGCGGTTCCAAATCGGCGCGAGGTTATCGTCCGGCTTCCGGCGAAAGCGGATCTGGAGACCGTGACTGTAGCGAGTCCGGACACCCAAATATCGGCGGTGCAGGAGTCGCGTGGTGACGTGGAAAACATCCTGTTGAAGCCGGGAGAGCTGTCGGGAGATTTCTACAGCAACGCCCCCGATTACTTGGAGGCAACGCGGAAACTAGTCCAAGCACTGCGTCTGCGAACCGAAAATGGCAACGTGCAGGATCTGGCGGGCGCACTTTATTTGCGCGTTCACACAGTTGCCAACCGAGCGGCATCCGAAAACCTTGCCGTCACCAGCAAAGTAAGTTCAGCGCTGGAATCGTTATGCAAACGTCTCTACCGCAACCCCAAAAATGTAACTCCATCCACGTTGAACACGGTTTCGAATGCACTGAGAACCCTCCAATCGCTGTGTGTGCCCGGTATGGAAGCAAAGCTCGCTCACCATCCAGCGGTTAAGATTCTGGTAGCCGATGACGAACCGCTGAGCCGGCGCGCCGTCGTGGGTGCCCTGCAGTTAGCCTTTGACCAACCCGATAGTGCGGCCGATGGCGAGGAAGCCTCCATCAAGATTTCCGAGACAGCCTACGACGTCATCTTCACGGATGTGGAGATGCCCAAGGTTGATGGATTTGAGCTATGCGGAAACATCCGGCGAAGCCGCCGCAACGGTGCCACGCCCGTGGCATTCATCACCAGTCACACGGGCCAGGAAGCTCAGCTACAGGCGGCTGAAGCGGGAGGAAACGATTTCATCAGCAAGCCGTTCCTGCCAGTCGAGATCACCGTGAAGGCACTGACCCTCACATGGGAAAATCGCCTCCGCCGGTTTAACGCTCCCCACTCCTCTGCTCCCTCGCTGCCGGAGAACACAGCCAACGCCACCCAGGTCGCGTGAAAGGTTGGGCTTTATCGCGCCGGGGCGTCACTTCCGCATCAACGCGTACTCCATTGAATCCACCAACGCCTGCAAGCTGGCCTCGATGATGTTTTCGCTGACACCTACCGTGCCCCACTCGGTCTTCCCGTCGGTGGATTGGATCAGCACGCGCGTTTTGGCGGCGGTGCCGCTTTGCGATTCAATGATGCGCACCTTGTAATCCGTCAGTTGGATTTCCTTGAGCTGAGGAAAGAACCGGGCCAGTGCGAGCCGCAAGGCGGAGTCCAGTGCGTTCACCGGGCCATCGCCTTCCGCGACCGTATGAGCTGACTGGCCATCGACTTGCACTTTCACCGTCGCTTCGCACACCGAACTCTGCCCGTCTCTGCGCATGGAAACATGATAAGCATTCACCTCAAAGGGCATGGCGCGATGTTCCATGGTTTTCTGGATGAGCAAGGCGAGCGAAGCCTCTGCCGCCTCATACTCGTAGCCCTGCCCTTCCAGTTCCTTGACCCGGGCGGTGATGGTTTTTAATTCCGGTGTTTCGTTGGAGAGCTCAAATCCAAACTCCCTGGCCTTGAGCGAAACATTGGTCCGGCCTGACATGTCGCTAACCAGCACCCGTCGGTGATTACCCACCGCTTCCGGCGTGATATGTTCGTAGCTGCGCGCCACGCGGTCGATCGCATGCACGTGCATTCCTCCTTTGTGCGCGAAGGCCGTTTGCCCCACCCACGGGCGGCGCGGGTCGTGCCGCATGTTGGCGATCTCATCCACGTACTCAGAAAGTTCCTTGAGCTTCGGCAGCGACTCTTCCGGCACACCACTCTGCTTCATTTTGAAATGAACGATCGGGATGACGCTGATCAGGCTGCAGTTGCCCGTCCGCTCGCCATAGCCATTGATCGTGCCTTGAACGTGCGTCGCACCCGCATCCAATCCCGCAATCGCATTCGCCACACCCACCCCGATGTCGTCATGCGTGTGAATGCCGATGCGGCAAGTAAGTTTGGCTTTCGCGGCCGCCGTGATCCGGCTGATCTCGGAAGGCAGACACCCGCCATTGGTGTCGCACAACACGATACATTCGGCGCCCGCCTGGGCCGCTGCCTGCCAGGTAGCCAGCGCGTAATCCGGTTCATCCTTGTAGCCATCAAAACTATGCTCCGCGTCGTAAATCACCCGTTTCCCATGATCCTTCAGGTATCGGATCGTGTCGCTGATCATCGCGATATTCTCATCCGGCTTCGCGCGCAGAACCTCCGTGACGTGCAACAGCCAGGTTTTGCCGACAATGGTGACGACGGGAGTATTGGCCTCGAGCAGGTTGCGCATCAACTCGTCCGTCTCCACGGCCATGCCTTTGCGTCGGGTCATGCTGAAAGCAGCGATTTGGGCGTGCTTCCATTTGCGTTGCGCCGCCTGTTTAAAGAACTCCATGTCCTTGGGATTGGAGCCTGGCCATCCGCCTTCGATGTAGTGAATCCCGAACGCGTCAATCTTGTCCGCAATGCGCAGCTTGTCCGCGGCGGAAAAGTTAATGCCTTCGCCCTGGCTGCCATCACGCAGGGTCGTATCGTAGATCTCGATTTGCGATTTCATTCACTCCCGCTGAACGGGAAGGGAGTTTCTACGACACGGGCGGAAGCGTGGCAAAATGAATTGCGACAATGGGAGAACACACGACCGCTACCATTCACGCCGCGAGAGTGCAGGAAGGAACACCCGCCGGCGGCGCCACTGGGGAAAATACCATTCCTCGCCGCTTGTCGGTGTTCGAAAACTATGTTTCCTTGCCGTCATGAAAAGGGCGTTTTGGGTTTTTCTTCTGGGCGGTTTCACCGCGGTATCTCTTCTCACGTTTATCGGATGCACCACCACCGCGACCGGGCGACGTCAGTTGAATTTCGTATCCAAAGACCAGGAGATGCAACTGGGGCTGACCGCGTTCGAGCAAATGAAGAAGGAGCTGCCCATCAGCACCAATCCCCAACATAAGTCGCTCGTGGAACGCGTCGGCGCGAGGATCGCCGAGCAGGCCAAAGCGGAAATGCCTGAGGCGCGCTGGGAGTTCGTCGTGTTTGAAAGTCCGGAGGCCAATGCGTTCTGTCTGCCGGGCGGGAAGGTCGGCGTTTACACCGGCCTGCTGCCCATCACGCAATCCGAAGCCGGCCTCGCGACGGTGATCGGTCACGAAGTCGCCCACGCCACTCAACATCACGGCGCGGAACGCATGAGCACAGCGACAGCCGTGCAAGGCGTCTCGCAAGCCGGTGGCGCGCTGGCTGGAGAGAAATATTCACAAATCGCCATGGTCGCGCTCGGCGGCATCGGCAAGCTCGGTGTGGAATTGCCTTTCAGCCGCAAACAGGAATCCGAAGCGGACCAGATTGGCCTCTCTTACATGGCGCGCGCGGGATATGACCCTGAGGAAGCCGTACGATTCTGGGAGCGTTTCGCCGCGTCACACGGGGGCAAATCACAGGGACCTTCCTTGCTCCGCACCCATCCGGTTGACGCCCAACGCATCGCCGATTTGAAGAAATGGATGCCCGCCGCCAAGCAACAGTATCGGGGTGATGCCGGGGCTGCTCCGAAAAAATCTTCGAACGCAGGTTCCACCGTCATTTCCAAATAGTCGGTCGAATTCACCAACCCAATCCAGACCCACGCTGACTTTGTGGGCCCGCTGCTCTTTGGTCCTAAGGCGTTACCGCACGATAGAAACGTGTGCGGTTCGTAGCCGGGCTGGGGTCTGACACAAGGACCGTCCGCATCAGGGATTGAGCTCCCACGTTGCTCAATGTGATCCACGGCGCCGTGGTGATATTGGTGCTGAACTGCACGGCGTAAGACACGTTGGACTGCGCCACAAACTGCATTCGCAAAGGCACGAGCGAAGTCAGATTCAAATCCAACACGCTAAGGGCGTTGGTCGGGTTGGTGCCCGCACGATATTCCTGCAATGCCGCCATCCCGTCGCCATCGACATCCAGGCCGGCATCGCCGGCGGAATTCGGGTTGAACCCGTAGGCGAGTTCCCACCAGTTCGGCAGGCCATCTCCATCGGTGTCAGGGTTTGTAACCGTGAGGACTGCGACGGCGCTGGTGGCGAAACCGGCAGCGTTGCCCGCGACCAACGTGTAATTACCAGCGTGTCCCGCTTGGACGTTGGAGCGAATGAATGTCGTATTTGTCGCTCCAGCGATCGCCGCACCGTTGAACCTCCATTGGTAGGAAATCGGGGTGCTGCCGCCCAGCGTCGCGGAGAAGGTTGCGCTTGTTCCCATATCAGCGCTTCGGCTGGCCGGCTGGGTGACAAAATATGGCGTCACGAACGTTTGGACGCCGCTTAGCTCCAACGCAAAACTGATGTCCGAACTGCCGCCCGCATTCTGATGGATCTCGGCGGCGAGAATGTTTGTGCCAAGGACAAGGTAGCCAGGATTCAAGGAGGCGCTCAGGAACGTGTACTCATCCGCCCCTCCGATCGAGGCCAGGGCGGGAGTCAGGTAATTGACTGGACCCCCTGGCATGTTGGAGTCGCGATAGACTTCGGACCCGTTCAGGTAAACCACCACGCCATCGTCACGCATCACCCGCAAATTCAATGCGCTGAACGAGGCGACTTCGTTCAATACGAACGTGCGCCGGAAATAGGTCGTGATGTACTTCGCGGACGCACTGGGGCCGTAGCCGACGACGGTGGATTCGGGCCGGCCATCCGCGGCGTCGCCGTAGCCCAATTCAGCCGCGCCGTTGCTCCAGCCCGAATCGTTAAATGCCAGCGCGGTCCACGCGGTGCCGAGGTCCGCGCCCTTGTCGTGATATTTCCAGATCGCCGTGGCGCCGATCATGGTGCGATTCGTCGTGTAGCCGGCGATCAAGGTCACATTGACGGGCGCGCTGGTGCGCCGAAGTCCGCTATCATCGATGGCCAGTGCCGTGAGCGTGTAGGCGCCCGGAGTGGCATTGGTCCATGTGAAGGCAAACGGGCTCGCCGCGTCTTCGCCGAGCTTCAAGCCATTGGCAAAAAACTCTGTGCGCAACACCACTCCGTCCGGATCGCTCGCGTCGGTAACGATGTTGACGGAGCTGGCAACTAACACGGCGCCCGTAGCAGGCGAGGTGATGGCGACAACTGGGTACAAGTTGGAACTGGCGGGCGGATACAACTGCGAAGTCGGGACCAGTTCCTTCGGCACATTCGGTGAAGCCCAGAACAGCCGCGCCGCCGCGCCGCCGCTGTTTTCGTAATACTCCATGCGAATGTCGTAGAGTTGCCCGGCTTGCAGCGCAATGAAACCTGGCCACTCAGTCTGGCCCTGATCCACCCACTTATCCACGATGAGTTGATTGTTCACCCAGAGCCGCACGCCATCATCGCTCACGGTGTAGAACGTGTAGGTCTCGCTGAAGCGGGGTTGCACCTGCCCAGTCCAGCGCACGCTGAAGGTCTCGGCGCCAATGGCCGGCTCGGGCTGGCCGGTACCCCAATCGAAGCTGATGACCGGATCAATCCGCCGCACGCGCGTTCCGGTTAAATCCACGTTGTCGAAGTAATCCCCTCGAAGCCCAACGCCATTGCCGAACGGCGGCGGCGTAACGGCAAACGTAACAGGTGCCGAAGAGCCGACTGCCAGGCCGTTGTCACGCGCCTTGGCGATAATCGTGTGTGAGCCAACCGAGACGTTGGACCAGGTGAAGCTAAACAACCCATTTGTGCTTTCGCCCAGTTTGATATCGCCTTCGTAATACTCCACCCGACGAATAGTCCCATCTACGTCACCGGCAGTCGCGGTCAGAGTAACGAACGCCGGAACGCCGAAGCTCGCCCCGTTGGTCGGCGAGGTAATGACCACGGTGGGCGGCTGATTGAAAACATTTGGGCCGCCAGGCGTGATGCCGCTGGCAAACCAGTTCGTTGGTTCATTGCCATAAGCGCCGGGGGTGCGTCGTTGCAACGAAGGCCCATCGCCATCCGCACTCAACGGCCATGGAAGGCGATCGTTGTAGCGCACTTCATCCACGACGATGTAGGGAACGACATTTGTTTCCGGCGCATCAGGCCGCTCGAGGCGCAATCGCTCGCCGCTATCCTGCAAGACTCCGGCATACGGCCCGACGATGGGCACTGCCGCGGGCACGTTGTATTTCGTCCGAAAGGATGCAGGATCGCTGGCAACAACAAGAAGGTACCCGTTTGCGGGCACACTCACGTTGTTCGAGAAGCTGTAACCCAGCCCGCTTAACTTCCACATGTTGGTCGGATAAGCGGGGTCGGACAGAGGTACCGGGCGATGAGGTGGTGTTGTGAATCTCGACGAACTCATCGAAGCCAATCGGCGGATGATACATCACTTCGTTGATAACGAGTGGACCGGAGCGTGGCGTCGCATTCGGCGCGCCCAAAGTAAGCGCGGACAGTGCCGCCCAATCTTCATCGCCGGTGCTAATCAGGTAGCGGCCAAAACTGACTCCATTCGCCGCCGCCGTGTAATCGAAGCTGTGACTGTAACCGGTGAGGTTTGTACTGGCATCACCACTGAAAAGGTAAAGCGATTCGCCATGAGAATTGAGCGCGAAGCTCGGCGGCACTCCGGGCTGAGGATTGAAGTCGGTCTCGTAGAATACGATGAAACCGCCCGCCGGAATGCTCGTTCCATCGGGCACCCGAAATTTCTTGGGCTCCCGCGCGTCATCGCTGAGGTACCAGCCGCCGATGTTCACGGCGTTGGCGGTGGGATTGAACAACTCGATCGCGTCAAGCTGCGGCGCGTCGGTGTGCGTGAGGATTTCGTTAATGACGATTCCGGCGATGCTCACGTCTGGATCGTCCGCACCCGGCGAGCCGCCCAGACTGGCACTCGGGCGCCAGCTGGTGGGCAAGGCTGGGTCGCCAATCACATCACGGGCAACGAGTGAGAAACCGTAACCATCCGGCGTGACAGGCCACGGCGGCGCGGCGTCATACGTGAATGAAAAGACATTGGTGCCCAGCACGTGAGCCAGCGTGAGTTTCTCACCCGCATTATCCAGCCGGCCAGCGTAGCTGCCATTAGCGGTGAGGGCGGGATACTTCGCCGCGAAGACCGACGCGTTCCGCGCCAGAACAAAAAAAGCTCCGGGCGCGAGCTGCGTTCCATTCGTGAACTTGAAGGTGACGCCTTCTGTGAACTCCAATCCCGTGAAGTCAAACGTGTTGGTCCCCGTGTTCTTGAGTTCGAGAAACTCCAGATCATCGCCATCGGTCACTCCCCAATTCGGCGGATGATACATGATTTCCGTGACCTTGAGCCGCGCAAAATCCTGCACCACATAGAAAGTGGCTTCGACCAGAGCACTCCAGTTCGCGCCCTCGCGCACGCGAGCCTGGAGCGATATCGCATTGGTCAGGACGAGCGGAGCCGTGTAGGCCTGCGCCGTTGGCGCAAGACCTCCGCCCCAGAGCCGCGGATCGCTGCCATCAAGCGTGAAGTAAACCGTGCCGGCGGGATTGGGATTCGTGAGTGCAAGTACGTGGCCCGGTGGTACCAGCCCGCCGAACGGTGCGAACGTGGGAGAATTGAGTTGGGGGTAAAGCCCGGCGTTGCGCAATTGGTTCAGCAGGATGGCACCGCGTTGGGGAAACCACGAACGAATCGAGCTTTGCGCCGCCAGCCACGTCTCACGCGTGTAGCCATTTCCCCAACGCGCAGATTCGGCCACGATGGCGCGATCAATTTCGCCAGCGCGCTTCATCCAGCGGGCGTCAGCAGCAGCCGGAGTCAGTGCGCCTCCGTTAAACAAATATTTTTGCGCATGATCGCCAAAGGCTCGCTTGAATTCAGGGTGAACGCGCAGGGCGGCGTAGAGTCGGCCCGGCGAACCGTCGTTGCTTGTCAGGCCGGTGCGATCGGAATTGATATCGCCGCCGATCCCAAAACTCCATTCTGCGTCCCAGGAGAAAAAGTGAAATCCTGCCCCGGGAACACGGCGGCGCGCGGCGTTCCAGTTGTGCCAGGGCCAATCCGTCGTGCCCGCATAGAAGTTCATCAGCATGTAGTTGATGAAATTTGGGATGTTCAGGTACTGGCTGAGGTTGGTGTAAGCGACGTCGTTGGTAATGCCCGCGCTGGCGATAGCATGCATCGTGTTCCACGCCACGGCAGTGCCATCGATCAGTTCGTCCGAGTTGTATGCGTCATATTCCTCTCGTTCGCCGCCGAGATAGCTTGAGGCATAAGCGGCGTCCCCCTTCTCACCCGCGTTGTAGAGCCCCCAATACAGGCCGTTGAGATACAGATGGACGTAGGTCCCATGCGGCCCGAAGCCGCCCATCGCATTTTGCGTATCCCGGCACCACAGGTCCCGCTGCATTTGCGCCTGGGCTCCGCCCCAAGACCAATGATCGTTGAACGTGGCGTGCAGGGTCAGAGTGTCGAACTGCTGCACGGGAGAATCCGGGAAGAGCGGATACTCCAGTTTTCCGGCGCCGTAGAGGTTCTTGAAAAGCAGGCGCAGGCCATGCTTCGGCACCAGCGAGCGACTGGCGCCTCCCTGGATGCGAATGCCACAGTTGAGGTTGAACCCCTTCTCGCCATCCGGCCGCATGTTACTCCAGCGAGCATGGGCGTTCCCACGCGACGCCCTCGGCCTGGGGATTTGACCAGACGCCGCTCGGACCAAAGACGTCCGCCCAGTCCATGACCACGCTCAACGTTGGAACGCCGAGCAAATCGTTTTTGAACGTCGGCCCGTAGAGCCCGCTTTGCGTGACAGTACGCGCCATGGTGTAATCACCGGAGGAGCCACCGGCCCAGTTCACATTGGTGGATTGCGCCTGCACCTGATTGAGGAAGATGTAGGAGTGTGTCTCGACCTCTGTCGTCTCAAACCCCGGACGATAACCGACGGCACGGATCAATCGCGTGCCGTTCATGGGAATGCCCCCAGTGTAAATCAGCCCGTTGGAAGGTGTGGGCACTGAGCCATTTGTAGTGTAGCGAATCGTAATGCCGGGTGTGGCGCTCGTAATGGTCACGGAAAAATTGGTCGCATCAAACCAGCCACGCCCCGGCGTGAACTTCAAATTCTCAACAAAGGCGTACGAGCCGCTGCCATTCACCGCGCCCGGCGTTGGTGTCGAGAAATAGTGATTGGTCAGGCCAAGGACCTTGTTCTCCGCGAGTTCCGCCAGCACGACGAAATCACTGCTGCCGAGGGAATCATTCAGGCCATGGAGAGCGAGTACATTGACGCCTGACTGGAGCAGGTTCAGCCGGCTGGTGAGATCGATGTCCTCGAAGGTGAAGGCATTGGTGGATGGACGATTGATGGGAGCGACTGAATTCCACTGCGCGGTGGCGGGAGAGTTGCGCCGGGCGATTTCAGTTCCGTTCAAGTAGGCCACAAAGCCGTCGTCATACTTCATTCGAAGCGTGAGCGTGGAGAAGGCGGCAGGATCGGAAAGACTGAAGGGCAGCCGCACATACGCGGAGCTGGCGCGTGAGAGCATCTCCGGTTGCACGTCCGACTTGATGAGGGAACGCAGGCTGGTGGAGCCGCTGCCCAACGGGAGTGATTTTACCGCCAGCCCTCCACCCGCCGTGTCACCAACGAGTCGGAACACGGCCGCATTGAAGGTACCCTGGCTCCCGGACGCAGCGTAGAATTCCATCTCGGCTCCACCGCCGCATTCGTAAAACACCACGCGAACGGGATAATCGCCGGCGGCAAGGTTGAACGTCGCTAGTGTATCCGCGGGGCCGCGCGGGGCGGGAAAAGAGAAGGTGTTGGCGCCGATATCCACGCGAAAACCGTCGTCGGAATTGACGCCGAACGTCCAATTGCCCGTAGTGGGAATGGTGATGATCCCCGTGGCTTCCAGAACAAAGTTATCGCTGTCCACGTTGATGGTCAGGCCCGGAAACGTGGCGTCGTTGCCGAAGTTGGCCCCGCCGCCAGTGTTCATGTAATTGACCACGTTGCGCGTTTCCGTGAAGACCGCTGCTTGCTGAGAGGGGTTCGCAAGCACGGAATCCGCCGCGCTCAAGCTGCAGACCCCGCCGTTGGCGCGAATGTTCCGAATGGAAAATCCGGGCACGTATGTTTCGTAGCCCACGCCATTTGTCGCGGCGCGCCAGGCAGAGTCGTTGAAGGCGGCCGCCGTCCAGCCGGTGCCAAGAACGCCATTGGTGGGGATGAGAATTCGCGCTGGCGAGGCATTGGAAACCAGGTGGCTCACGAGAAGATTCTGCGCCACGCCGTAGGAGATGTTCGGAAACTGTTCCTGAAACGGCGCGGGAAATTCATTGGCAATCGTGACGCCATCCGGATGCACCAACGCCAGGTATTCGCCACCCGCATTCAAGCTGAAGTTTGCGTGCAGCGGCGCCCCCGGCACGGAGCGGTTCTTTCCCGAAGCGAAAACGATGAGGAATCCGTTGGGGGCAACATTCGTGGAAGGAATCCGCCACTTGGTCAGCGCAGAAGGATCGTCCGTAAGGAACCAGCCGTTGAGATCCACAGCGCTTGTCCCCGAGTTGAAAATTTCTATCCAGTCCGGAGCAGCGC
Source organism: uncultured Verrucomicrobiae bacterium (assembly GCA_963760275.1). Classification (GTDB taxonomy): domain Bacteria; phylum Verrucomicrobiota; class Verrucomicrobiia; order Limisphaerales; family SIBH01; genus JANNGC01. The sequence goes on along the minus strand of CAVXCM010000013.1, from coordinate 519,320 downwards.
CGTCTTCGTCCCGCAAGCCGCCATTATTGGAGGAGAGAAATTCAGAAATGAAAACGGTTTCAGCTGCACTGGCCCGAGAGGATAGGACGAAGCCCGCCAAAAGAAGCGCCAGCCAGCACCGCAACGAACGTGTCCAAGAGTAAATGTTGATCATGTGATGTGCCGCAGACGGAACGGCCCGAACACAAAGCACCACGGCACGCAGGTCTCACGGAAGTGACGATACTAAACCAAATGAGGATTTACGGTGCAAACCGTTTCACCGCGCCAGGCTTCAATTGACCGCCGGGTGCTCAGGATTGTTTCCACAAGTAGCCGGCATCCTTCCACTCAAGGAGCAGCTCACGAAAACGTTGCACGGCTGGCGGGTCTTCATCTTCCTGCCAGACCAAAACCAACGGCACGCGTTGGACGGGCTTGAGCAGCACAAAGCGCAGAGACGAATCGGGAGCCACGACCGATTCCGTTACGACGCCCACGCCGGCACCGGCTTCCACATAGCTGAGAACAGTGCCGATCAAGCTGGGTGTGTGGGCGAGCCGCGGCGTAATGCCAGCGCGCCGGCATCCGGCAATGACGGCGTCGTGCAAACCCATTCCTTCGCGCCGAGCGAGTACGATCAACGGTTCACGCGCGAGCGTGGCCCACGCGACAGAACGCCTCGACGCCCAGGAGTGAGAAGCCGGCACCACCATGCCCAGCCTTTCCTCACGCAAAACACGGGTGCGCAAGCCGAGGGCCTCGTGTGCCACGACGGGACGGGTGATGGCGGCCGATAAGCGGCCTTTCGCCACCATTTCCCAAATACGTTCGGGCGTCCGTTCTTCCAAATGAATGGCCACGAGGGGAAAACGTTTCCGGTACTCACGCAACAAGCGACCCAGAAACGGTTGAGTCGGGGGCCCAATATAACCGAGCCGCAACTCACCCTCTTCGCCCGCCGCTGTCCGCTTAACCCGCCGAACGGATTCTTCGAGCCGTTCCAGAAGGAGACCGATTTCCTGGAGAAAAACCCGGCCGGCTGGGGTGAGTCGGGCTGAGCGGCGATTTCGATCGATGAGGTTCACGCCGAGCTCACGCTCGATTTCCTGCACGGCGCGACTCAATGCAGGCTGGGCAATGCGGAGCCGCTGAGCCGCTCGCGAATAACTCAGCTCTTCAGCCACAGCTTGAAAGTAACGGAGGTGACGCAATTCCATCTGCCGATGGTAATGCCGTGCGCGCATAACTCCGATAGCGAAATAGGATTTCCGTTACGACTGGAATTTCCCGAGAGTGGGGAAGTTTTGAAACTCGGTAAGACGATATTCGTGTTCTCGGTGCTGTGGCTGGTGGTCATCACTGCTGCGCACGGCGTGTTGAACCTGAAGTGGCTGGAGAAAAAGCCGGCCGGCTCGGGGGAGCAACGGTTCGGCGTCGGCTTTCTCCCGGTAACGTGTCACCTGACATGTCCTGTCACGGATTTCATTAACAAGAACATCGAAGGTGAAAGTTTTTTCCAGCCGATGCGCTTTAATGGTTTCCCCGAACTGAAGGAGATGTTCCTGGGCCGGCCCGAAGAGATGCCCGCGACGTTTATTCTGGCTCCGATGGCGATGGCGTTGCGCGAGCAGGGGGTAAAAATAAAAATCGTTTACCTCGGTCATCGAGACGGTTCGGCTGTCATGGTGCACAAGGATTCCAGAATCTTCCAAACTCAGGATCTGCGGGGCAAAACCGTGGCGGTGCCAGCGCGCTACGCGAACCAGCGCCTCATCCTCTACCGGGAATTGAAAAAGGTAGGGATGAGCTTTGACGATATTAACGTGATCGAAATGCCTCCGCCCGACATGCCTGCCGCGCTCCTCTCAAAGTCTGTCGATGCCATCACTTCGGGTGAACCGTTCATGGGGCAAACTGAGTTGGATGGCTACGGGCGCACCTTATGGCAGGCGAAGGATGTTTGGCCCGGCTTCATCTCGTGCGTGCTCGTGGTCCACGAGGATGCCATCCGGAAGAACCGCGCCGAAATTCAGCGTCTGGTCAGCGGCATTGCTGCCAGCGGCAAATGGATCGATCAAAGCATGGAGCATCGGATGGACGCGGCGAAATTCGTGTCGAAGAACTACTACAACCAGAACCCGCGTTTGCTTAGCTACGTCCTTAGCAAACCGCCGGATCGCGTCACCTACAGCCGCCTCAAACCGTTGCGTCCGGACTTTGAGGAGATTGAACAGCTCGCCAGGGAGGCCGGCATACTGGAGGGCACGGCCCACTTTGAAGATTACGTGGACGATTCATTCGTGCCCGAAGCGAGCGCGACCCCCGCACCGGCCTTCGAAGTACCATGAGTGACGCGAGACCGAATACCGTCAATGGCCCGGGAACACGTCGTATGACCGGAGTGCTGTTGCCGCTGGCGGTTGCGATTGTCTTTTTGGTGGCGTGGCATTTCGCGGTGAAGGCTTCGGGCAGCGATATTTTCCCCACACCACACCAGGTGCTCCTTGGCTTGATCGAACTCGCGAAACAGGGGCTGTTGGTTAAGTACATTGTGGCCTCGCTATTCCGTGTCACCTGGGGTTTCGGCCTCGCCGTGCTGGTCGGGGTTCCGCTGGGATTGGCACTGGGTTGGTTTCGCCCCGCTTTCCAGGCTTTCAATCCAATGATCCAAATCTTCCGGCCCATCTCCCCTATCGCGTGGATTCCGGTGGCCATCCTTTGGTTCGGCGTCAAGGACTCCGCACCCATCTTTCTGATTTTTCTCGCGAGCGTTTTCCCAATCACTGTGTCCGCCATGGCCGCCGTAATGAACATGCAGCAGGTTTATTTGCGCGCCGCACAGAACTTCGGCCTGCGGGGCTTGACCCTCTTCCGGCGGGTGATTCTTCCTGCGGCCCTGCCGCAAATCATCACAGGCATCCGCATTGCATTGGGCGTGGCGTGGCTGGTGGTGGTGGCCGCCGAGATGATCGCCGTTAATTCCGGCCTGGGCTACCTCATCATCGACGCGCGCAATGCCGGCAAACGTTATGATCTCGTGGTGGCGGGCATGGTCCTGATCGGCCTGATCGGACTGGTGCTGGATGTCCTGGTGAGGCAACTGGAAAAATTCGATGAAGTGCGCTGGGGTTATGGACAACGCTAATTCGCTCATCAGGGTCCGCGACCTGTGGATGTCATTCCCTGGCAAGGACGGCCAGCCGATCCATGTCTTGGAACACGTGCAATTCGATGTGCGGCCGGGCGAGTTCGTCTGCCTGGTCGGCCCCTCGGGTTGCGGCAAATCGACAATGCTCAACATCGTGGGTGGATTCCTCAAAGAGACACGAGGCGAGGTCCGCGTTGAAGGAGACTTCGTCAACGGCCCCGATCCCAGGCGGATTTTTGTGTTTCAAGAGAACGGAGTTTTTCCGTGGCTCACCGTCGAACAGAACATCGGCTTCGGCCTGCTGCAACGGCCGGCCGCCGAACGCGATGAACGCGTCGCCCATTACATTCACATGGTCGGTTTGACCGGCTTCGAAAAATCCTATCCTCGCGAACTGTCAGGCGGCATGCGCCAGCGGGTCGAGATTGCGCGGGCGCTCGCTGCGGAGGCGCGTGTGCTCTACATGGACGAACCGTTCGGCGCGCTGGATTTCCTCACGCGATTAAAGATGCGCCAGGACCTCGTCCGCATCTGGCAGGCCGAGCACAAAACGATTCTGTTTGTGACACACGACATCGAGGAAGCTGTCCAACTCGCTGATCGTGTATTGGTGATGAGCCGGCGGCCCGCCACGATTCAAGAAGAGGTCGTCATCGACCTACCCCGCCCTCGCGATTTGGACGCACCGGGCTACTTGCAGGCGCGCGACCGGATCTTTGCCATCATGGGCATGGACGCTCACGGAGGCGGCGCCAGTGCGGCTGATTAGCGTCGCGCTTTTTTCAAACCGAACACCACCAGGCACAGCGCGGCACAAAGCCCAGCGGCGAGCAGGTTTTCCTGGGGCTTCGGCGAGAAGACGAGGATGAACCCTCGGTCCTTCACCAGCGCGGCAAAACTCGAAACGCAAAACGGCATCAGGAACAGCCGGAAGATTTGCCAGCGATCGAAGCTCACCTTGGTCGTGCCGGATCCGGCTGTGCTGAGATACAGGGCCACCCCGATAATAACGCTCAACCCAATGGAAGTGAGCCAGAGCCGTGGCGTCGGATCAAAGTAACGCACCAGCACAACCCCATACCAGATGAGGTAGCACCACAGGATGAGACGGCCGGTGGACAGGCTGGAAAAGTAGCGCCGCAAGTTCACTGTCCAAAGTTGGCCTGAAGGATTGGCCCCAGGCAATCACCGCCTGCCGAAGCCCAAAGAAAACGGCGGACCGTCAAGTCCGCCGTTCCTCATCGAAAGAGGCATCGCCATCAATCGTCGTTGCTCGACGCTAGTTATTTGCAGGGGCGACAACCCGATAATAGCGGTCCGACTTACGGAAAGCAGTGGGATCGCTCACTTCCACCACTCGCGTCGTGGGCGCCGCTGGCACATCCTCAAGCCGTTGCCAACTCGACGAACCGAGAAGGCTGTTTCGGTACTCGACGGTGTAGGTGGCATTCGAATAGGCGACGAAACGAATGACGGCAGGAACGTTCGTGCCGGTGGACGGTATCACCGTCAACACCTGTAGTTTGCTGGCGGCATTCCTCGGATCTGTTCCACCGACAAACTCGGCGAGATTGGTCACCCCGTCTGCGTCTGCATCCAGGTTGGCGTCCGTCGCGTTGTTGGGATTCAGCAGATGGGTCGTTTCCCAGGAATCAGGCATGCCGTCGCCGTCTGCGTCTTGTAGCGCACTGGAAGTGGCACGACCTGCGGTCGACGGCGCGACCGCCCAATTGATGGGATCGTTGCCGAACAGGAGAGAGTTTTTCCGTTGGTAGGAATTACCCGTCTCCGTCGCGTTCCCAGGCCAGGGAGCTCCCGGGTTATAATTCACCTTGTCCACGCGAATCATCGGAACGAATCCCGCATCCGGCCGCGGCGCCAACTGCACTGGATCGGGCCGGTAAAGTTCCACGGAATCCCCGCCATCCGACAGGCGGCCAGTCCATGGACCGAAGATCGGCACGTCGTTCGAGACACCAAAGCGACTGCGGAAATTCGCCAAGGCGGCGGCGTTGGTCTGCGGGTCGAAACCGACTACCAGACAAAACTGGTTCGGTCCCAGATTTGCCAGGGGGAAGGTAAAGTCCACGGCCTTCTGTAGCCGCCAATGGTTCGTCGGATAGACGGGATCGTACAGCGGCACCGTTTCTGTCGTGGAAATGTTGCGAAGCTCGATGAATTCCTCAGCGGGATTTTGGGCGTTCGTAGGAGAGCCATTGACGAAATAAACCGTTCTCGCTGGAGCGAACATAATCTCGTTGATGACGAGCGGGCCGACTTTGGGAGAAGCATTGGTCGCACCGAGGCCCTGACGAAACTCCGCCACATTGGTCACAGAACCATCGGCGCGGCCGAACGTCGTTCCGCGCAGCGCGACGAATTTGTAATCGCCGGGAATGCTCGTGCGATAATGGCCGAAGGACACGCCGTTGGCGGCAGCCTCGAACTCTTCGAACAGGATGTAACCCGTCAGGTTGCCGTTCGCATCGGTTTGCGAGAGCACGACCTGATCCCCATGGGCGGAATTGAAAGTAAATGGTTCGGCAGCACTGGGGCTGTTGAAGCCGGTGCCGGCGCCGAAGCCCTCGTAAATCACGCGGAATCCCCCGGGGGTCAGTACTGGTCCGGATGGAATCAGGTACTTCTTGGGATTCAGGCGTGAGTTGCTGAGCCACCAGCCGCTTATGTTCACGTTGGTCGTGGCTACGTTGATGATTTCGACTGCGTCTTCGAGCGGCGGATCAGTGTGGGTCAGAATCTCGTTCACATAAAGATTCGTCAGGATGAGGAAATTCGGTGCCCCGGGAGAAATGGTGCTGTAGTCGTTGATTTTCGGGAAGAGCACAATGTTCGTTGAACCGTCCGGCAACCGGCCCTGCGAAATGTTATCTCTCTGGGTGGTGCCCCAATTCGGCGCGAAATCAATGCTCTGCCCGTTCACATCAGAGAATGCGGCCGTTTCGCTGTTTCCCAACCTGAAGTTGGTATGGTCCGCCGGATACTTCTCGCTGGCATTATCACACTCGAAACGGAGATACCCGCTCAAGGCTCCGGTTCCAATGAAGGACAGGTTGGCAATTCGGAATTGAGTAAGATTCAAAAGCGTGTCTGAAAGGAAGGCGCCGCCGATGGCAATTGGTTTATTGGTGGGATTGTAGAGTTCCAAATAGTCATTGCCCCCGCTGACCAACCATTCGTTCACCTTAATCACCGAGCGGGAACCCAGTTCCGCCGCAACGTTTGCACCCCCGAACGTAGGCGTGGTCAGAACCCAATTCGTTGAGTTGTCCGGAACGCATCCAATGGAAAAATCCAGCACCTGCAAGCCATACTCAATTTGGGAAACCGGCGTAAAAGGATCCGCCGCACTGTAAAAATAGAGATAGCCGCCCGTCGCCTTGATCCCAAAAGGCACGTTGCCCGCGAAATTCGTGCGCCCTGAATCGAACGTGAGCACCAGATACCCGTTCGCCGCAATGGAAGTGCCGGCAGGGAATGTGTAACGCCGGGGCGACGTGTTCGAATCGCTCAAGCTACAGCCTGTCAGGTCAACCGGCGTGCTACCGGAATTGTAGAGTTCGACCAGGTCGCTGAAGGTGCCGTTGACATTTGGGATTCGGCTGTTACTAGCCAGAATTTCATTCAGCTTCACTTGGCCCACATCCGCCCGGAGCATGGTGAGGGAAAAACCAAGAACCGCCAAAGCGGCCAGCAAATATACAGAGTGTCGTCGCATAGTAATCGTGTACGCAGGCGCCTCAAATGGTGGGTCTGCGAACGCGAGACCGTAACACCACGAAAAGATTTTTCCAGAGAAGAACCCGTCTCCTGCCTCGTGGCCGCGTCTTCAAAAAATTCCTTAAGAACACAACCTCTTAACGCAGGAAAGTAAATCCGCCAAAACAGGACGCGGCAGTGAATCAAGGAGCCCGATGCCTTCTTAATACCCCGATTCGGCTGTCACTCCCAAAGACCCAGTCTTGGAGCGCCGTTGCTATTGCCCCGTCGCCGGAACGGCCATCTTCTCCCCTTGCCGGATGTATTCGTAAAGCGCGTTGATCTGCTTTTCGGCGTCGCCTTCGTAATAGTCGGTCAGGGCGCTTTTTCCGTCTTCGAAATAGGCCGGCATCTTCGTCTGCGGATCGATGGCAAGCGGACTGCGCATCCAGCGAAAGAAGTACGCCTTGAGCAACCGCGCGCTGGTCAATCCCAGATTCACTCCTTCGCTCTCGAACACTTCCAGCGCCGGCAAGTCGTTGACCGCGTGACAGGAGATGCACGAGAGGCCGTTGTCCTTGCCAATCATCTTATGGCCGACCTTGGCCGCCTCTTCGTCGATGGCCCCTTCCGACGGGGTCCGAGGCGGATAACCCTGCTGCATGGCCATGCCTTCAGCCAGACGTTTGGAGCGCACTCCGAAGGCAGGCATGCGCGCCTCAAGCCAGGGCTCGCCTTTGGGATGCACATCGGCCCGCACCTTGAACGGCGTCCCGCCGATGAAGGCAGCCGCCCATTCCGGCTTCAACTTTCCGCCGAGAATCTCCAATGGCGGCATGAGTTCAATCTGGCCGTGACAAGCCGTGCAGTTCAGCAGCCGAGTCTCCCTTGCCGCGAATTCAATGGGACTATGGCGCGAGAGGGATGTTCGGTCGGTCTTAAGAAAGGCCATTAACGCCGTGCGCTCGCCTGCGGTGAAGCCAAAATCCGGAGCCTTGGATTTTTCATCCCGCTTTTCCGCGAGGCAGCCTTTGGGCTCAGCGATGAGTTTCGAAAGCAACGGAGGATTGAACTGGTTTTGCAACTGGGGCGCGCTGTGACAGTTCAGGCATCCCACGCTCTGAACCAATTTCCTGCCACGTTCGATTGTCGCCGGAGCGGCCGATGCCGGCTTCGCCTCTAGCTTGTCCGCCTCTTTCAACAACAGCTCCGCCAGCTCCCTCGCTTCCGCATCAGCCAGCTTGAAATTCGGCATCCGAATCCACGTGAAGTGTCGTTCAGGCTCTTTGAGAAATTCGACAAGCTTTCCTTGGCTGAATTTTTGCGCCACGTGTTTCAGCGAAATCTTCCCAAGGTCGATCGTTTTATCACCCGGGGTGTTATGGCATCCCGTGCAGTGCAAACGCTCAAAGATGGGCGGCCGCTCGTGCGCGGACTCAGCCGGCGTTTCAGTTTCGTCGCTCGTTACCGCCTTCGCCCCGAAACCGGATCGTTTCGTGACCTCCTCGATGGCCTTGGGATTTGAGCCGAGCGACACCGCATCGGCCCGCGCGACGATGGGCGGTTCCTCTTTCAAGGTCGCAAGATAGGCTGCGATGGCCTCGGCGTCTGCCTTCGCGCCCGCGCCATGCAAGAGCTTCGGCATGTGAACGGAAGCGCGCGTGGCTTTCGGGTCCAGAATCCAATTGGCCAACCACTCGTAATTCCTTCGCGCCCCGATTCCTTCCAACATCGGCGCATCCATTTTCAACTCCGGGATCGGCGTGGCGAATGGCTCGGTGTGACAGCGGGCACAACGATTTTCCAAAAACAATTCGCGCCCATGGTAAACCGCATGGGCCATGTCTGCTTCGCGAGTGCGGCTGTGATGAATCCAGGCATCCGGAATCGGATTGGCGTTCGTGCCCTTTTCCGTCCAGCCGATGCGTACAAACGAATCGCCTTTGCCCGCGCTGGTGAAGGTGGCGCGCACGGGATTCGCTCCCTTGTTGATCTGCACCGACTTGCTCAACGTTCCGGGTGTCGTGGTGTCCAGCACGACCGCATTATTGATTTCCAGTTTGAACGAACCGCCCAGTTCCTCGGTTTTGAAAAAGTAATTCGCGCGCAGATCACCGCTGATGGTCCCCTCGAAAACGGCTGTGAATTTTCCCGGCGGCAGGAACGGCGTCGCAGATTTTCCCTCTTCGACGTATAGCCAGAGGTTCGGCATGACCATGATGTCCGACACCTTGTTGTCAGCCGAAGTGAACCTCACGGCGAAGCCATTGGTGTTGGCAGCCGCGAAGGCGTGAGTCAGCGCGGCACTCATCACAAACACTGTCAGGAGCCTCCGGAATCCTGCTGCCAGGCCAAACGCAAAACCTTTGTTCGTTCCCATATAGAATTCAGGGGCGGTAAACCGCCCCTGTGCTTCAGACGTTAGACTTATTCCCCAACACCATCAAGGCAGCGCATGCACCGTGTGCATCAATTCCTGCGCCACCAGAGTGCCATCCGCCGCAGTGAGGTTGAACTTGATTGTCTCGCTCATGACCGGTTTGAAATCCGCGATCTCCACCGTCACGGTTTTCCCGTCGGCGGACAATTTGGTGGCCGTGATGTTGAGATTATCGCGACCGCGCTTGGGCTTGCCGTTATCATCCACGTTCAACGAGAACTCAGGCGAACCGTAGCTCTGCGTTCGCGCATAATTCCAACGCTTGCCACTCCAATTTTGAAGGTCCGCCACGCTGTCGGTGGCAAGGGGCTCCGAGAACGTCAACTGCACACCGTTCGTCAAAGCTTTCACTCCTCTGACCGTGTAAACTTTCTTGCCCGTGTAGCGCACCCGGTCAAAGCCGGTGGTCTTGGCTGCGTTGCTCTGCCATTCGCTCAGTCCCGCCACGTAGAGTTGCCCATCCTTCGGGTGAAAGCGCGCGCGCATGACCGAGGAGGTGAACTTGATCGGGAATTTCACCACGCCGCCTTGCATCAGCCCATTGCTGGCGCGCTCTTTCATCATCAGGAACAGGCTCGATTTGCCGTAGGATTCGTGCAGCCATTCTCCCTTGAACGGACCCCACTTGTCACTGGTGACATACAATCTGTCCGCCACCGGAATTGTCGTAAGTCCTTCGAGAGCCAGGCCAGCGGCGGGATGAACGCGTCGGCCGACTCCTTGGGAGTCAGGCTGTTAATCACCCCATGGAACCCGCCCGGGCTGGACCCAATTGATCGGCGTCGTCGGCACCCAGGTTCCTTCATTATCGCTCGTCGTCACCTGTCCATCCGGGCTCACGCCAATGCCATTGGGTGCACGAAAACCGCGCGCGATCACTTCGAACTTCTTCCCATCCTTGCTTACCTTGAACAAGCCACCCGCATGCGAGCACACCGTGCCATTGCCCGCTGAAGCCTTCTGGTTGCCAAAGCCGCCGCCGCCGCTGTTCACTGGATTGGCCTTCGCAAAATAAAAGTTACCCGCCTTGTCCGTTTGCAAATCAAAGACGAATTCATGGAAGCCTTCCGTGGACATGATCTCGTTGTTGAAATTCTCGTAATAGTCCGCCTCCCCGTCTTTGTTTAAGTCGTGGTAGCGCGTGATCTGGTCGCGTCCCGAGGTGTAGATCACGTCGTTTACAATGACGAGCCCGAGCGTCTCATACTGGCCTGAGGCGTAGCGGCGCCATTTCAAGTTTTCCAACTTCTCGTCAATCCCTTCCACGATCCACACGTCGCCTTCATGCGTGCAGAGCGCAGCCCGTTTGCCGTCCGAGAAAAAGTCCATGCCGCCGAAACGCACGCGGCGATTCCAGGGATTCGGGACCGGTGCCGTAATGCTGTCGGTAACATACGCGCCGTCGGGCGTCTGACTGGTGTTCAAAGCTCCCTTCGCCGGAACGGCTTCGGGCCAATGAGCGGGGCCGCCTTTTTTGAATTCACCCAGCTTCGGCTTGGCTGCAGACGCCAGCGTCGAAGCCTTGCTCGCGCTTTCCGGCGGGCCGGACCAAATGACGACGTTGAAGAGCGCATCCTTGGTTCCTTTGGCGAATCGTCAAAACGACGCGCGCGCCCTGAGCAGAGAGCTTCACATTCCTGGGGGCGCCAACCAGCGTCACGACCAACGTGTTAGTGCCTTCTGTCAGCGTGGCAGAATTACCCTGACTCTTAACCTCACCGGCCGTGCCGTCGGCAATGACCGTGGCGAGATCCGCCCTGGCGTTTTCAATTTTAAAAGTGCGCACAAAAGCAGTGAGTCCGTCGAGAGCGACACTGGACGGTTGCTCCATAATTTTTGAGCCGAAGACGGTGTAGGTGAGCAGCACGTTCGAGCCATTCACATACATTCCATCCCAACGGCACCATTCTTTCGGCAGGGGACCGAATGGTTCGGGGCGATTGTCAGCGAACTCTCCATTGGCATTCGCCCAGCCGGGCCCTGGCTTTGTCCCAAAAAGTTGCTCGCCGACAATGCCGGGATGAGTTCCGTGGCTGCCGTCGTAAGCCACCCCCTTACTGGTGAGGTAACCGCCCTTCCAACCGGCGGCGAAGCGCAACAGATCCGTATCCCAGAGCATGTTCGCATCGTTGCCAACGCGGATAGCGAACCCCTTCATGGCCACGTTTGTCCCCGGCCCTTTGGCGGTAATACACGCGCCTTGGAAGGGAAAGTCTTCCTGGAAATAAACCACTCCCGAGCCCCGCCGCTCGGCAGCGGAAACCGCAACAACCATTGACATCGACAGCACGCATGCGGCGCGCACGTACCAGATCCTAGATGAACGAAACATGATTTTGTTTTGCTTCCGCGGCTCGACGAAACAGCGCGACCCATCCGAGTCGCGCTTGGTCGCAGCCAACGAATTACAGCCGGCTTTGGACGGAAGCGTCGGAATGAAATTCAAAAGCGGAACGGGCGCAAGGGCATGTTCGACGCGGAGGCCCGAAGCTCAAATTCACACGCGAGTCACACCCTTCCTTGAACGTCTTTGCCTTTTTCGCGATTGCCGTCACCTCGGATGCGTCTAGAGTGCGATTAAAATTCAACTCTCGGAGCACGCGTATGTATTTCGGCGTCGATTACTATCCTGAACACTGGGTCTATCCTTACGCCGGCACGCCCGACGCGCCCGAATCGCGCTGGGAAGAGGATATCCAACTCATGCTCGAAGCGGGCGTGAATGTCGTGCGCATGGGAGAGTTCGCCTGGGGACTTTATGAGCCGGAGGAAGGCCGCTTCGACTTTGATTGGATGCGCCGCGCCATGAACCTCTTCGGCAACGCGGGCATCAAGGTCGTTCTCGGGACGCCCACGGCCGCGCCTCCCATTTGGCTGGCGAAGAAACATCCCGAGATTCTTCCCATCGATGCGCAGGGACGAATGAGCCACGAAGGCACGCGCCGCGCCTACTGCATGAACAGCGGTGTGTATTGGGATTATTCCAGGAAGATTGTTCGCGCTCTGGTCGCCGCTCTCGGCCAGCATCCGGCGCTCATTGCGTGGCAGATTGATAACGGCATCGGCGGCCACAGCACCGAGATCTCCTTCAACGACGAGACCCGACAGGACTGGCACGCCTGGCTGAAGGCGAAATACGAAACGATTGAGCGTCTGAACGAAATGCTGGGGCTGACTTTCTGGGGCCAGCGCGTCACTCAGTTCGAGGACGTTCCGATGCCGAGGCACGCACCTTATCCCCACAACCCAGCGCTGCTCGTCGACTGGCTGCGTTTCTCCAGCGACACCCTGATCGCCTACATGCGCATGCAGGCGGATTTGTTGCACGAGTTGACGCCGAACATTCCCGTGACCAACAACCTGCGCGCCCTCTCCCGCCGCTACGATCACTTCGATCTCGCGGAGGTTCTCGACTTCGTTTCCCTCGATAGTAACGCCACCATCAATACGAAGTCCGCGGAGCTGGCTTGTGACATCGACATGATTCGGTCGTTGAAGAAGCACAATGTCCGCACGCCCAACGGAGATTGCGGATTCTGGGTCATCGAGCAGAAGGCCGGCGCCGTGAACTGGCAAAAGGTGAATTCACTAGTTCGGCCCGGGGTCGTGCGACTCTTCACGCACCAGCTCGTTTCCCGCGGCGCGTGCGGCGTCTTGTATTTTTTATGGCGACAACCGCGCATCGGCCCGGAGAAATTTTACGGCGGCGTGCTGGGCCATGACGGCTCGCCCAACACCCGCGCCTACCAGGAGATCAAGCAGATTGGCCATGAGCTGAAACGGCTGGCTCCCGTATTGAAAGGCACGTGCGTCGAGGCGGACGTGTGCATTCTCTTCAGCCATGAGAATGCGTGGAGTCTACGCTACACGAACCAGCCCAATGACTCCTTCCGATACCGCGACCACATCCAACTTTTCTACACGGCGCTGCACGACCGAAATATCCCGGTGGATTTCGCCCGCCCGAGTGAGGATCTCTCGAAATACAAAATCGTCTTCGCTCCTTCCTTGAGCCTGCTGGCGGCGGGCGAAGCGGACCTCTTGAAACTTTACGTGCAGAATGGTGGCACCCTCGTGAGCACGTTTAACACGGGATTGGTGGATGAACATCACATGGCGCCGGATACCGGTTACCCGCACAACCTCACCGATGTGTTTGGACTCGAAGTGCGTGAATTTGATCCATTACCCGACGGCGAGGAGAACCATCTTTCCTTTCGCGGAGGTTTCCCGGCGACGCACCTGCATCCCGGTCGCTTGTGGTGTGACATCATCGACCCTCGCGGCTGCCAGATCATCGCGACCTATTCGAAGGACTTCTATGCGGGCAAACCAGCGATGACGATGAACGAGTTTGGGCTTGGGCGCGCGGTTTACATTGGAACCATGAGCACGCAGCTATTCTACAACGACCTTGTGGTATGGCTGCGCACCCTGTGCAACCTGCATCCACTCTTGAAAGTTCCGGACACGATCGAGGTGTCAATGCGCGAGAAGGATGGACACAAGATCTACTTCCTTCTGAACCACCAGAATTCGTCGGTACGCCTGCATTTTTACAAGCCAATGCACGACTTTTTGACGGGCAACACGTTCACGGGCGCCTACGATTTACCCGCTCACGGCGTGCTCGTGCTGGACGAGCAACATGACCAAAGCCATGATCCCCTCCCAAATGAGTCTGCCGCCGCGACGATTCATACCACCGCTCGGAGCGCCTAAAGCGTCGCCACGCGATCGCGTGCTCGCCGCTTGGCGCGGCGTCAATATCGCGCCATTGGAAAAGGCAAACGCGCGCCGCGAAAAGAACGCGGAACAACTCATTGGAAACGTACTAAAAGGTCTCGGGATGGACCGTCGCCGGGCTGAAGCCGAAATTGTCAGCGTTTGGAACACTCTCATTGATCCCACCATTGCCGCTCACGCGCAGCCCACAGGGATCAATAAAGGAACCTTGTTTGTGACCGTTGATAATAGCACTTGGCTTTCCGAGATTGTGCGTTACCGGCGCAAGGAGATCCTCGACCGGCTCCAGAGCAGCTTTGGCCGCGAGATGATTGCCCGCATCTCCTTCCGCTGTGGGTAGGGTTCACGAAGGGGCAACTTGCAAGTTTTGTGTTGTTCTGACGTGCAGACTGCGGGCCATCTTTTACGTTTCACAGCGCAGAGCTTCAAATCTCCCGCAGGACGATGTCATTTCCCCCCAAAGGCACCGCTGGCACAACGCTAGCTAAGAGGAATGCGAGTGAGTAAGGACAACCAACAACGGAGAAACGTATGCTAAGCTGGTCAATTATATTCCTAGTCGTAGCGCTCATCGCCGCCTTTCTCGGCTTTGCCGGAATCGCAGGTACCGCCGCGTGGATAGCCAAAGTGCTGTTCGTCGTGTTCTTGGTCCTGTTTCTGGTTTCGCTGATCTTCGGCCGCCGTGCGCGGTAGTCGAAGTTCGCGATCACCTTTCCTGCTGCAGCCTTCGGGCTCCAAACGGGAAAGGTGATTTTTTTTTGCCCGGGTGGATTGCATAACTCGGGCCGTGAGTTGCAAAAGCGTAAGAGTGGGGAACTGTTCGGGCAGAGGAGAGATCGAACCATGCGAATTATCTTAATCGACGACGACTTAAACATCCGTCGCACCGTCGTTCCCGTTTTAAAAGGGATGGGCCACGATGTTGTTGCGGCCGCCAACAGTCGCAGCGCCATGCAGGAGCTGGAAAAGGATACCTTCGACATTGCGTTGCTGGACATGCGGCTCGGTGAAGAAAACGGGCTGGAACTGATGAGCAAGCTCCTCAAGGCGCAGCCCAACATCGCCATCATTGTCACCACCGCCTTTGCCACCATCGAAACGACCGTCATTGCCATGAAGCAAGGCGCTTTCGATTATCTAGCCAAGCCCTACACGCCGGATCAACTTCAGCAGGCCCTCGCCAAGGTGGCCCGCACCCGCAAGCTCGAAAACAAGGTGGCCGAACTCGAATCCCGCGTGTCAGCGGAGGCTCCCGCGCCGATCCTGGAATCTGTCGAGCCGATCATGCGGAAGATTTACGACCTCGCGTTCAAAGCCGCCGCGACACCAGCGACCATTCTTATCCAAGGAGAGAGCGGCACCGGCAAAAGCGTGCTTGCCCGGGCCGTGCACCAGCGAAGCCCGCAGGCGGATCGCGCCTTTGTCACGGTCAGTTGCCCCAGCCTTTCCCGTGAATTGCTGGAAAGTGAATTATTCGGCCACGTCAAAGGCGCCTTCACCGGTGCGGTGCAGGACACGTTCGGCAAAGTGGCGGCGGCGGACGGCGGCACTCTCTTCCTCGATGAAATTGGTGAGCTGCCGCTGGAAATCCAGCCCAAGCTGCTACGCCTGTTGCAGGATCGTGAGTACGAGCGCGTGGGCGAAACCAAGTTGCGCCGAGCCAACGTGCGATTGATCACAGCAAGCAATCGCGACCTGGAGCAAGCAGCGAAGAACGGCCAGTTTCGCGAGGACCTTTATTATCGCCTGAACGTCATCTCGATCCGGATGCCTTCCCTTCGGGAAAGACCTGGGGATCTCCCGCGCATCGCCCAGGAGTGGCTACGGTTCTTCAGCCAACAGGTCGGCAAGGATTTGGCCACATTCACACCCGCTGCTCTGCATGCGTTACAGACGTATTCATGGCCGGGCAACCTTCGCGAATTACGAAATGTGATCGAGCGTTCCACCATCCTCGCGGACAAAAAGGAAATTGATATTGCCGACTTGCCAGAGAACTTGCATCGCCCGAGCAGCAGCGGCGTCAGTGTTGGCTCCAAGACATCCCTGGAGGAATTGGAAGCCGAACACATCAAGCGAATCATCATGAGCACCCCCAGTCTGGGTGAGGCGGCACAGATACTCGGCATCGATCCGGCCACCCTATACCGGAAGCGCAAGCGGATGGGGATGCACCCGGGGCCGCAAAAGAAAACGGAGGAAGGTCAGCCTTCACCAGAAGACGAGCACCTGCACGCGTCGGCTAACGCCGCCTAACCGGCGCGGGAAAAGTAATGGGGCGCGCAACTTGGGGAGAGTAGCAATTACGGAAGCTCACGGAGAAAATGCTTGAGCATTTCCTCCGCACGGTTCAACGACCTCAAGGAGATCCATTCATCCGCGGTGTGGGCCTGGGCGATGTCTCCCGGACCAAACAGCACTGCCGGGGTTCCGGCCCGCGCAAACACGGAGGCGTCGCTAAAGTAGTGAACCCCAACGGCGTCCGGCTGGCTTGCCGAACGAAGGAAGTTCTGCACCAAGGGCAAATTCGAGTCGGTTTCCATGGGCCAGCATGGCGCCGCGCTTTTATCGTCAACCACTTCCACGGCGAAACCCTGCTTTCGCAATAGTGTTTTTATTTCGCGAATGACACCGGCATTCGTTTCTCCGGGGATCGTGCGGCGATCGACCGTTATCACGCACTCGTCTGGGACAATGTTGGGCTGGGTTCCACCCCGGATTGCCCCGACGTTCAGTGTCGCTGTGCCGAGGAACGGATGTCGCTTTGACTGCAAATATCCAGCGTAGTCGGTTTCCAGGAAATCCACGATCCGGGCCATCGCGTGCACCGCATTGCGACCCAACTCCGGTCTCGAACCGTGAGCAGCCTTGCCACGGGTTCGCAGCGTAAGCCACAAGTCCCCCTTGTGGGCGGTAACGATTTTGAGAAGCGTCGGTTCACCGATGATAGCCAGATCGGCGCGAAACCCGTCTTTCACCAAGGCTCGCGACCCGCTCTGCACATTTTCCTCATCGACGAGAAAGGCCAGAACAATCTCGGTTTCGGCGGGACGACGAGATTGACGCGCGAGCCTCAATACAGCGGACAACATCGCCGCGACCGATCCTTTCGTGTCGCACGCACCGCGCCCGGAAAGGCGATCTCCTTTCCTCAACGGCCTGAACAACGCCTCGGGCATCTCCGCGTGTCCCACCGTATCCATATGCGGCGCCAGGATGATTCGCCGTTTCGCGCGCCCGCTGGGACGCAGCCACGCGAGGACGTTACTGCGGTTTGGCAGCACTTCGCGTTGTTCCACATCCAATCCACCTGACGCGGCGGTGGCCGTGAGAAAATCTGCCACGCGATGTTCTCCAGCCCTTGGATCGCCGGTGGGCAGGAAGGCGGGATTTACGCTGGGCAG
Source organism: uncultured Verrucomicrobiae bacterium (assembly GCA_963760275.1). Lineage (GTDB taxonomy): Bacteria > Verrucomicrobiota > Verrucomicrobiia > Limisphaerales > SIBH01 > JANNGC01. Next base: position 501,883 of record CAVXCM010000013.1, on the reverse strand, counting down.
CGCAATCAATTCGCGAAGAAGTTTTTCGGAGGAAGTCATTTCAAACCGCGCACGCGCCGGAGAATAGTGAGGCATGGTTTTCGTGGGAAGGCATTTCAACTTCAGGACTCTTGCGTGCGCCTTTCATGCATGCGAGAAGTCGCCCGCGCGGTGAACATTCTAAGAAAAAGGGAGCTGATGCTCTCACTGAAATACTGCACGATCGAAGCGTGCTTCAGCGTCCCCATGCTCACGCTCACATTGGGGAACATGCCTTTCCTGATCGGCTTTGCCGTCAAAGGCCTCGGCTGGTCGGATTCCGCCATTGGATTACTCGCGGCCACACCGTTCATCTGCCTGTTCCTTCAACCGCCAATCACGATCTGGTTGCAGCGCTACTGGTCGCTCCACCGCATCATCGCCGTCACTTTTTTTGTCAACGCCCTCCCGTGGCTGCTCACCCTGTCTTTCCCCTGGCTCGGTGAAGCCCGGCATCTTCTTTTCGCGGGAATTGTCTTCATCTCCAACCTCGGCAACGCCGTGTGTGGCGTGGCTTGGTCCGCCGCCATCTCGGATCTCGTGCCGTTGAATATCCGGGGCAAGTACTTCGGGTCTCGCAACCTGATGTTTGGTTTTTGGTCCCTGGTTGCCGTTGTTGGCGCTGGCAAGCTGGCTCAGCACTTCAAGGATGCGCTCTGGATTTTCGGCATCATCTTCACCATCGCAGCGATCGCGCGATTGACCGGATTGTTTTTTTTGATGCGCATGAAGTTTCCCCAACGGGTCATGGAGGTGCAGCCGCAGCGTGCGCCATTAGCCACTTTCACCGCGGTATTTCGAGACAGGAATTTCGTCAGACTACTCCTTTTTACCGGACTCTTTGGCCTCTTCCTCAACGCCGGCCAGCCTTTCTACAGTGTGTTCGTGCTCAAGGAATTGCCTTTTGCCCTCGGAGATCTAGTGGTGCTGACCACCGTGCAGACTGTAGGGCTGCTTTTTTCGCTCCGCACATGGGGAACTCTCGTGGACCGCTTCGGCAATAAGCCGGTCATGCTCACCACCGCATTGATTTGGCTCACGGTGGCGCTCTTTTCGTGGATGGGTGCGTCGCCCATCCGGCACGCCCACCTTTACGTAACCTATTTTGTAACGGGGTTCATGCTGGCCGGCTTTCAAAACATGGGACAGTTCAACCTCATGATCAAAATGGTCCCTGCCGAAAATCGGGCCCACTACCTTTCGGTTTATTTCAGCTTCACCAATCTGCTGGTGGCCTTGGGCCCTATTCTGGGTGGGTTCGTGCTGCGACTTCTGCCCGAGCGCATGGGCACGCTGTTTGGCCAGCCGCTGACGCAATATCACGTGGTCATCGGCGGTTCGATCGCCTTGAGCCTGCTCACCCTTCTGATCCTTCGCTCCGTGCGCGAGCCAGCGGCGAAATCCATGCGGGACCTCGTGAACGTGATGTGGCACATGCGCGAGTTCAACCCCATGCTCGCAGCCACCACGGTTGCAGAATACGTCTTCACGCCACGCGGCCTGAGCAAATTGGCGCGCTCTTCCTTGCGCACGCTGCGCCGTCACAGCGGGGTAATTGAGGATGTGGGCGGCGAGTTGTTCCAGGGCGGTCGGCGGGTCCTGAAGGTGCCGCGCGAAAAGCGCTGAACGCGCGCGCCCAATTTCTTCTTTTCTCGCCTCAGCCTTTCGTAATGATGCGCGCCTGATTTTTAGATTATGAAAATTGTTTTAGCTTACTCGGGCGGTCTCGACACCTCGGTCCTCATGTCCTGGATCAAGGAAAAATACAACGCGGAGATGATCGCCTTCTGCGCCGACATCGGCCAGGAGGAAGAACTCAATGGCCTCGAAAAGAAAGCGATCAAGACCGGCGCCTCGAAGATTTACATCGACGATCTGCAGGAGGAATTCGCCCGCGACTTCATCTACCCGATGATTCGCGCCGGCGCGATTTACGAGGGCCAATACTTCCTCGGCACCAGCATCGCGCGCCCGCTCATCGCCAAGCGCATGGTCGAGATCGCGAAGAAGGAAAAAGCCGACGCCATCGCGCACGGCGCGACCGGCAAGGGCAACGACCAGGTGCGCTTCGAACTCACCGCCGCCGCGCTCGCGCCGGATTTGCAGGTCATCGCCCCGTGGCGCGACGAACGCTATCGCAGCGAATTTCCCGGCCGCCAGGAGATGATCGATTACTGCGCCAAGCACAAGATTCCCGTGCAGGCCAGCGCCAAGAAACCGTATTCGATGGACCGCAACCTTCTGCACATCTCCTACGAGGCCGGCATTCTCGAAGACCCGTGGTTCGATCGCGAGCGACGCGAAGAATCGCGACTATTTCACCACGCTCTCCGTGTTCCCCGAAGACGCGCCGGACAAACCGGAGTTCGTGGAGCTCGATTTCGTGAAGGGCAATTGCGTCGCGGTGAACGGCAAGAAGCTGAACCCGCTCGGCGTGATGAAGGCGCTGAACAAACTCGGCGGCAAACACGGCGTCGGTCGCGTGGACATGGTGGAGAACCGTTTCGTCGGCATGAAGATCCGCGGTGTTTATGAAACACCCGGCGGCGCGATTCTGCATTTTGCGCATCGCCAGATGGAGATCGCTCACGATGGACCGCGAAGTCATGCACCTGCGCGACGCGCTCATCCCGAAATACGCCGAACTCGTTTACAACGGCTTCTGGTTTGCGCCCGAACGCCTACGCGCTCCAGGCCTACGTCGACGGAGAGCCAGAAGAACGTCACCGGCACCGTGCGCGTGAAACTCTACAAGGGCAACATCATGGTCGCCGGCCGCAAGAGTCCCGTGAGCCTCTACAACCCGCACATCGCCACGATGGAAGCCGACCCGACCAAAGCCTACAACCAGGACGACGCCACCGGCTTCATCCGCCTGAACGGCTTGCGCCTGAAAGTCGCGGCGAAAGTGCAAACGAAGACGAAGTAGCGGCAAGCGATGCGCACGACCTCAAACAATGAGGTGACTGACCATCGGTAACATCACGTGTCTGAGGAACTGTTTACTCAGGTGCACAGTCGCACTTGTGTCGCGCAGAGATAATCAAGGTGAGTGCAAGTGCGCCATCGCTGATTTTTCTCCGGCGAACGACACTTCCCGCACTCCCGTCCGCGTTACTCCGACATGCCGGCAGTTTTTTGCACTTTTGATCGATCGGGTGTTGTGTAGCGCGCGAAGTTTTGATGAACTCCGCGCCCATTACCCAGACAGACGAAGACACAAAACATGTTAGCGAGAATTGGTAATTTACTTGGTCGCAAATCGGCCGCTCCGGCCACTAATGCGGTTCGACTTCCCACTACAACGCCCTCAGCAACTTCCCGACCGGGAATGCAACGCCGCACTGAGAATCCGCGAGACACGTACGCGCGCATTTTTCGGTGGAAGCCGGGCACGAATATGACGGAGAAGCCGTTGAGCGTGGAAATCGTCGGTTCATTCACACGCTGGCAGACGGTTTCCCTTACCCACGATCCGGTGCAGGAAACCTGGACGGTAACCATCCAAGGCATCCAAGGTAAGAAAACGCATCATTACGTCCTGCTTGTGAATGGCAAACCGGTGCATGATCCCGCGTGTGATGGCTTGGCCATGCCGATGGGATTCGAAGAGGAACAGTTTGCGCTTCCCACTGAAAAAGGTCCGCGCGTTTTGATGCTCTTCGCACAGACCAAGTAAATGTCCGCTTCGCATCCCGCACTTTGTGGGACGAGTTTACGCGGTCCGCAAGAAAGGCTGGAGTCGACTGACCAACTCTTCTGGCAAGCGTTTCAGTTTGTCGTCGGCGGAAGTGCAGGCATGGAGGGTGTGGGCTTCAACCAAAAGCTTTCCTGATTCGTTCAGGATTCTATAGGCGAAGTTAAGCCGCACGCGCTCCAACTCGGCGAGACAGACTTCGATCTTCAGGATGTCATCATATCGCGCGGCGCCCTTGTAGCGAAGGCGTGCTTCGATCACGGGGAAGAATGTGTCGTTTCCGTGCCACTGGAGAAAGGTCGTCCCCAGCGTCCGAAAGAATTCCCCGCGCGCCGCCTCCAACAAATCCAAATAGCGGGCGTAATAGATGTGGTTGCCGACGGTGCATTCGGAGTAGGTGACTCGATGGCTGTGCGTGAAAAATTCTTGCGGCATGACTGAATAGAAACAAGTAAGGCGCGCCGTTCCAAAGAGTATTTGCTGCGCCGTAGCTGGCCATATTGAGCGGCGGAGGCCGCAACGGTTGGTCAAATTTCCCCAGTTGCGATTGCGGATCTCGCGACTATGTTCGCGTTGTGGATTGGCAACAAATCGTCGCGCTTCTGATTGTGGCCGGAACGTTAGCCTTGATGGTGGGGAGCCGCTTGCGTCGACGTAAGTTTAAGTTTGGTCGCGACACGCACTGCGGGTGCAGTTCGCCGTCTGGAACGGTTCCGCGGTCCTCCATCGTCTTTCACGCTCGCAAGGGGGAAACGCCACGCGTGATTATGAAGATGAAATAGAAGCAACCTTGCGCGGGCGGGATTGGTGGGATAGTTTCTGCCGCAACCGCTCAGAATGTATAAAGTGAATTCCTCGCTCTACAGTTGGCGTCCCGGCAGAACTGGGGACAAATCGGTCGAATCTCATTGGGTCCCCAACACCGATGTCTACGTCACGGAGCAGGCCTTGGTAATCAAGGTCGAACTTGCTGGGATGCGGAAGGAGGATCTTGAGCTAACGGTGGAGGCAAATCGCCTTACAATCACCGGCCATCGCCCCGACGGTTGCAGGGCACCGAAGTGCAAGTTCCTCGTTATGGAAATCAACTACGGCTCATTCCAGAGTGTCATTGAGTTGCCACCGGGCTATGACTTGGGACAGGCGAAAGCGGCGTATCAGAATGGATTTTTGCGTATCGACGTTCCCCAAATCGTCGTCAGCTCCACCAAGCGCGTCGCGATTTTCTCAGGTAAGAAGTAACTTAAGCAAACGGGGATTAAGGGCTGGGGCATCACATGTCAAATGACGAATCGATGACCACACCCGACACCGAGTTGATTAACATTCTCGGCGCGAGCGACACTTCCGATACCTCCATCACCCGCGCGGCGAGCAAGCTTCCCGACACCCTTCCCATTCTCGGTTTGTCTGATGTCGTCATTTTTCCCGGCATGGTCGTCCCGCTGCTCGTGGAAAGCGATGAGAGCACGAAATTGATCGACGATGTCGTGGAAGGGGATCGCCTGCTGGGTTTGGTACTGCAGCGCAAATCAGACATTCAAAACCCTGCTCCGGAAGATTTGTTTGAATTCGGCTGCGGAGCGCGGGTGATAAAGATGCTGAAATTCCCGGATAACACGATCCGGATACTGATTGAGGGGCTCTGGCGGATTCAGGTTAAGAGTTACGCAGCCAGAAAACCTTATCTCCGCGCCAAATTCCAAGTGATGCGGGACGTGGTGCCGGAAGGTGCCGAAGCTGAAGTGACAGCATTGGCACGCAATGCGGCGCAAAAATTCCGTGAGATAATCAAGCTGACGCCGGCCATGCCCGATCAGGTCAAGGTCGCCGCCGTTAACACCGAGAACCCCGGATCGCTCAGTGACCTGCTTGCGGCGAACTTGAATTTGAGTCTTGAAGACCGCCAGCGGTTATTGGAGACCGCCGATGTTCGTGACCGGTTGCAACAGTTACGCCCGCTGCTGGAACGCGAACTCGAGGTGGTTCAGATCGGGACCAAAATCCAGAATGACGTCACTAACACGATGGCCAAGACGCAGCGGGATTTTTTCCTGCGCGAACAGATGCGCGCCATCCAGCGGGAACTGGGCGAAGGAGATGTCACCGCGACGGAAGTAGCCGCCATCCGAAAGCAATTGGAGGAACATCCCCTCCCTGAGGAAGCGCAAAAAGTCGCGCTCAAGGAACTCGATCGCCTCAGCCAGATGTCGCCGGCGGTAGCAGAATACGCCATCAGCCGCAATTATCTGGACTGGTTGCTCAACCTGCCGTGGACAAAAAAGACAACCGACAAACTGGACCTTAAGTTGGCCGAGAAAGTCTTGGACGAGCAACACTATGGGTTGGGAAAAGTGAAGGACCGTCTGCTGGAGTATCTCGCGGTCATCAAGCTCAAGAGCAACCTGAAGGGGCCCATCCTTTGTCTGGTGGGTCCGCCTGGAGTTGGGAAGACTTCGCTGGGCAAAAGTGTGGCAGATGCGCTGGGGCGAAAATTTGCCCGCATTTCCCTCGGTGGCCTGCGCGACGAAGCAGAAATTCGTGGTCATCGGCGGACTTACGTGGGCGCCATGCCGGGACGCATCATTCAGACGATGCGGCGAGCGGAAACGCGCAACCCGGTCATCCTCCTCGATGAACTCGACAAGGTGGGATCGGATTTCCGAGGCGACCCTGCCTCGGCGTTGCTGGAGGTATTGGATCCGCAGCAGAATAACACCTTTACGGATCACTACCTGGACATTCCATTTGATCTCTCGCAGGTGCTTTTCATCACCACTGCCAACTGGTTGGATCCGATTCATCCAGCGTTGCGGGACCGGCTTGAAACCATCCGCATACCCAGTTACACCGCCGCTGAAAAAATCCAGATCGCCAAGAGACATCTCGTGCCGCGCCAGTTGGAAGAGCATGGGTTGAAACCGCGCGACGTGAGACTGCCCGAGGCGACGCTGAAGAAGTTGATTCAGGATTACACGCATGAAGCAGGAGTCCGCCAGCTCGAGCGGGAGATCGGGAGTCTGATGCGCAAGGTGGCTCGCAAGATTGTCGGTTCACGTCAAAGGCGTCCGGCCCTGACCATTCAACCTGAGGACTTGCAGAAACATCTCGGCCATCCGGAATACGTGTCCGAGACAGCAGAAAAGATCACTGAAGTCGGCATTGCCATGGGCCTCGCTTGGACTCCGGTGGGGGGCGAAATTCTGTTCATCGAGGCCACCCGGATGCCGGGCAAAGGTTCCCTGATCCTCACTGGCTCGCTAGGGGACGTGATGAAGGAGAGTGCGCAAACAGCCCTCAGTTACATACGCAGCCAGAGCAAACTGCTTAACATCGATGTGAGGGACTTCGATAAGTTCGACATTCACGTTCACGTGCCGGCAGGCGCCACACCCAAGGATGGCCCCAGCGCCGGCTCCACGATTTCAGTGGCGCTGGCCTCATTGTTGACGCGGCGACTGGTGCGTTCCGATGCGGCAATGACAGGTGAGATCAGCTTGCGCGGCCGCGTGCTCCGTGTTGGTGGCATTAAAGAAAAGGTGCTCGCGGCGGCGAGAGCGGGTCTGAAAACGGTTATTCTCCCCGAGTCGAATCGGGGTGACTGGATGGATGTTCCACTCGAAGTTCGGAAAGCGATGAAAGCCCATTTTGTTAAAGACATCGCGCAGCTTGTTTCGATCGCCCTGACCAAATGAACTCCATCGGCATCTGGTTCACCCGACTATTACAATTCAAAGCTTTGGCGCGCGCACTGGTCGTTTTGACGACGGCGTCTGGTGCATGCGCTGCTCTGCCTATTGCCCTGAATGACCCTGCTGAGGGTCAACAACTTGCCCGTGAATTGCGCGGGACCAGGCCTGCTGAGAATGCAGAATTTTCCGGTGTGTTGCGGATTTTCTCCCCGGGTAAGACGACGCGCGACGTAACGCTGCGAAGCGAAATCCTAGTGACGGAATCCAACTGGATTACCCGCTATGAGGCAGAGTCGCCGGATGGAACCAAAGAACGGCTCTCCATCCGCCGTTCGCTTGAGAAATCTAATGAGTACGAATGGGAACGGGATGGACAGGTGATCAAGCTTTCTGGAGCCCAGGCGACGAACCGATTCATCCGATCCGATTTTGCCTTGTTCGACTTGGGCTTGGAATTTTTCCATTGGCCCACGCAGATGGTCGTGACCCGTGAGATGAGGAAGGGCCGCGGATGTGACGTATTGGAGAGCCGCCCGGCGTACGCCGGCCCGTACTCGCGTGTGTTGGCGTGGGTGGACCAGGAGAGTCGCAAGCAAGGGCAGCCTGGCTTGCTCATGGCCGAAGCGTACGACCGGCATGGGCGAATTCTTAAAGAGTTTGAAGTCACGGGCTTCAAGAAAGTCGACGGCACCTACCAGGTGAGCGAGATGGAAATCCGCAATCGCCAGGCGAAAACCCGCACTCGACTTCAATTCGATTTCGACAAAGAGTGAGGCTATGCCTCCGTCGCTTCGAATCGCGTTATTCCTTTTCGCAGCACTCGCAATCCTCTGCTTCACCGCATTCATTTTTTGGCGCGCCCTGCGCCGCTCGGAAGAACCGGGCAAGCTGATATTCAAGTGGTTTTTGAGCCTCGTTGTGGTCGGTTGGGTCGTTTACGAAGCAGCTCGAGCCCGCGGGGCGGAGAAGCTCGGAGTCTTGTTGTATGTTGCCCTCCCCGCCGCCGTGGTTATGACTTTCGTGTGGGGCCGAACCATCGGTGAAGTCGTCGCCCGACCCTTCTCCAACTTGTTCAGCGGAGGGGATGAAGAACCGGACCGTGTGCCACTTTATTCGACGGCCGAAGCCTTGCGTAAGCGGGGCAAATGTCGGGAGGCCGTATATGCCATCCAGGAGCAGTTGCTTAAGTTTCCCAACGATTTCACCGGCCAGATGATGCTTGCGGAAATCCAAGCGGAAAACCTGAACGATGTCCCAGCGGCGGTGACCACTGTGAATCGCTTTTGCGCACAGCCAAAGCACACACCTGCGAACATTGCCTTCGCTCTTAATTCATTGGCCGATTGGCACCTGAAGCTGGAGCAAGATCCCGAGGCTGCCCGGCTGGCGTTGGAAAAAGTCATCGAACTGTTGCCCGGCACGGAGTTCGCCCGCACCGCGTCCAATCGCATCGCCCATCTGGCGACGGCTGAACAACTAATCCATTCGCGTGAGCCCTCGACGGTGAAAATGAAGCCCGGGGTGGAATATCTGGGACTCTTAAAATCACAGGAGCATCTTCTCCCGAAAGTAAAAGACTCCGAGCAGGAAGCGACGGAAATTGTCGCACATCTCGACATGCATCCTACTGACACGGAGGCGCGCGAACGACTGGCCGTCATTTATGCGCGGGAATATGGACGGCTGGATTTGGCTACGGAACAAATTGAGCAACTCATCGCCCTTCCCAACGAATCTCCGAAACACGTGGTGCGATGGCTGAATCTGCTGGCGGACCTGCAGGTGGAAGCGACCGGCAATGCCGAACTCGCCAAAGCGACGCTCGAACGGATTGCAGAGCTCTATCCCAATCAATCGCATGCGGCGATGGCGGAGGCGCGGATTGGCTCACTCGGGCTTGAGCTCAAACGTTTTGAAAAGGGCCATGTCGTGAAATTCACGCCCAGCGATCCTCATTAGAGTGATGGCCCTCACGCAGTCGAATCCTCCATCAAAGCGCGCCTATCGCTTTCCGATGCAATACAGACTTTTTCCGGTTCTAATAAACAGTTGACCATCGGAAATCGGAATGGAGGCGCGGAGGCGGTTATCCCCTTCATCGCCCATTGCAGGTGAAGCGAGCAGCTTGAATTGATCGGGGGCCGCGGAGACCACAAACACTTTGCCGGCATGGTCCATCATGTAGATCTTCCCGCCAGCGGCCGTGGGTGAGGACTCGAATACCGAACGGGTTTCCAGATCGCCAGACCACAGGACCTTGCCATCAGCCGGTTCCACACAGAGGATCTTTTTCTTGCCGCCGTTGAGCACGTAGAACTTGCCCTGGTAAAATAAAGGGGTCGGAACGTCGCTGGTCACGTCGCGATCCGTGCTTTGCCACGCCAGGTCGGCATCGGTCAGTTTGCCGTTCTTGCCAAGTTTTACGGCGATAACAGGGGCGTTCTTCGGGCCACAGGCTAGTGCCAATCCAGCGCCCGCCACGGGAGAGGGGACCAATCGCCAGTGCCCAATCTTCTGTGGGTTCCACGTGCCCCAGCGCCAGAGTTCACGGCCGGATTCTGGATCGTGTCCCGTGATGCAATCCCCTCCGGTGATCAACAGTTCAGTCCGTCCATTGTGGGTGGAAGGGATGGGAGTGCTGTAGGCCTCGAGTGATTCAGCCACTGCGTCGGAGGGTCGCACGTGTTTCCAAAGCTCCTTGCCGGTACGGGGATCAAGCGCGAGCAAATACGAATCGTTTTGAGCGTTGCCGCGGCCATTGACCGGCACATTTCGCTGCAACACCTGGATGTAAAGTTTCCCTCCGTGGAGAAGCGGGCTGGCGGAATAAGTCCACTGGTAAGCGAAGGGGCCATAATCCTTTTGGATGTTGCGCGCCCAAACTTTCTTCCCCTCCATGTCGAAGCACGCGAGGTCGCCATTGCCATAGTAGAAATAGACCACTTGTCCATCGGTAACCGGCGACGGCGAGGCAAAGTTACTGTTGCCGTCTTGCGACACCCCGGGCCCCATGTCGTGCCGCCACTTCACCTTTCCCGTAGTACGATCCAGACAAAGCGCCCCGCGTGATTTGTTTTGCGTGTCAATGGAACTGACGAAGATGGCGTTACCCCAAACCGCGGGCGTCGCGCCACCCGGCCCTGGCAATTCTGCCCGCCACACGACGTTCTCGGTTTTACTGAATTGATCAGGCGCTTTGCTTTCGGGAGAGGAGCCGTTGAACTGGGGCCCACGCCAATTGCCCCAATTCCCAGCGTGAACAAACGAAGTGCAAAGGAGTGTGGCGAGCCAAAGCGTTTTCATATTTTTCCAAGTGTGGTGCGAAATCGATAGCAACCTGACGGAAGCGGCACAAGTTGCATTCAGGACCTTCAGCTCCCCGCCACACCGTGCTACGAGCCTCGCCAAATGGGATCAAATGCCGTAATTTCCAGCCGATGAACGCAGAATCCCAACTGCTCGCTCGCTGTTTGCGAGGCGAAGCGGAGGCGTGGGACGAATTGTTTGACGCGCACTACGCTCCGTCAGCGCGGTTCATTTTCCAGATCAGTTCAAGTTTCACACCGGAGGATGTGGAGGAGATTTGCCAGGAAACTTTCCTCACCGTCATTAAAAGCCTTCACACATTCCAGGGGGCCAGCCAGTTCCAAACGTGGCTTTTTCGGATCGCGGCAAACAAAGCCCATGATTATCTGCAAAAGCAGCACGCTGCAAAACGCGGCGGCAACCAGAGGACTCTCTCGCTCAATGCTCCCTTGAACGCCGATGATCCAGACGGGTTTGTGATCGATCCGCCCAGTCATGCGCCCGGCCCGGATCAGGCGCTGATCCATCTCGAGAACGCCGGCCTGATTACGCGTGCGCTGGAAGAATTAGGCGGGCCGTGCCGGGAGGTCATCGAATTGCGTTACTTTGCCGATTTGAGCTACGAGGAGATTTCCGCAGAGCTCAATCTGAATCCCAAGACCGTGAGCAGCCGGTTGAGCAAGTGTTTGGACAAGCTTGAAACTTTGGCAGCTCAATACTTTCCGACCGGGCCCGAGATTAAGCGGGAGAAAAAGAAGAGTTTAACCGTCTAAACACCAGATGCCGCCCGAACATCAAAACAAAGCCGATGAGCTGCTGAAGCGTTACGCCAAGGAACGCCGAGCCCAATCCGGCGACCCCACGCTGCATCCGGCGACACGGCGGTTGCTACAAGGCGAAGTAGCCCGACAGTTTGCCGGAAAAAAAGAGAGGCAGAGGCTGGCAGGCGTGTGGGCGATCTTTTGGCGCCAACGAATTCTGGTCGGTGCCACGGCAGTGGCCCTCGCGTATGTGACCGTATTGATGCTGTCGAGGCCGGAAAAGCTCACTTCGTCTCAATTCGAACTGGCGCTGCTCGATGGTGCTGTGAAAGAGCAGCCGACTTCAGTCACCGTCGCGAACGCACCGCGCCCGAGCGATGCAAAGGGGCTGGCAAAAGGTGAAGCCGGCTCGAAGGAGACTCGCTCCGAAGTTCGGCAGGCAAGCATCTCGCCCGTCTCGCCAACAACCGAGTCCAAACTACTGGCTGACCAGGATGAGAAGAAGGACTCGACAGCCATGCTGGATTCCGTGAACCGGTTCGCCTTCAGTCCTTCCGTAGCGGTTTCGCCTTCCCTGAACTACTACTCCGATTTCGTTCAATCTCAGACGAACGACTCGGATTACATCGCATCGCTGAGCCCGGCCTTAAACTTTCCGTCCAAGGCGGAGGACAACACTTTGGGCGCCTTGCGAGAGTCCCAACCTGAAAGCAGAGGGTTCGCAGCTCCTCAGAGCCGGGCAACCCGCCTTGCCGAGGCGGCTGTATCCGCTAACAAAAAAGGAGACGACCAATTTTTTCGTTCGCGACGGGAAGCCGGCGCGCCCGCAGGCGCGAAAGAATCCGCAGCGACAACAACTCCCAGCCTCAATCAGGCAGACAATCTCGCCTCAGCGCCCAATGCGCCGGCAAGGCCTGCTTCGGCCGACATCGGCCGGGCCTCCACACCACCGGCTGGAAATCTCGCACCACGTGCAGTCCAAAACGTGGAAAGAATCTCCGGCGACGAACTACGTCCCACCAGTTCTCAAGACCAGCTCGGCGCTTTTCCGTCGGCGCGATCCAATGCGGGTATCGTATCGAGATTCCGCCGTCTCACTCTCACCAGCACTGCGCTGGGGGATAAAGAGGTTGCCTCCAAGGCTAAAGCCGCCGCGAGCGAAGCCTCGCCTGTCCTCAATCAATTCGCTGTTGAACAAAGCGGTAGCACAATCCGGCTGATCGATGCCGATGGCTCACATTATGTAGGTGAATTGGAGACGCCACTTTCGACTGCGTTCGGCGTGTCGTTGGCGGGTCAACCCCTTGCCGAACGGAAACAAGGACCTCAGCTAAGCGAAGGTGTAAGCAAGTCGGACGAATATTCGTTCCGGGCGTCGGGGAGCAACGCCACGTTGCGTCAAATGGTGGTGATCACCGGAAAGTTTGCGGGCAACACGAACGCAGTTCTCGCGGGTGGCCGAAATACTTACGCAGATCCCGCAAAACCTTTGGCGCCTTCTGTAGCCAGATCGCTGCCGTCCTCAGTAACCGTCACGGGACCCAACGAACGTCTAAACCGTAGCCTGGCGATTGAGGGCACGGTGCGGATTGGTGGCACCAACCTCCAATGGTTTCGCGCCGCACAGGTTGAGTGACGAGCATTTGCAAAGAGCCTGAAACTTTCAGGCAAAAGTTCGGAGCTAATTACTTGAGCGTTGCTGCTTCACCCGGCGCCGGTAATTTCAGGCGAATGTTGAAGCCGCCCGGCCGATCCCGATTCCGATACGAGCGTGAGTTACGCGCGCGAGGCTGCGATCTGGTGGCGGGTGTGGATGAAGCGGGGCGCGGACCGCTTGCCGGACCGGTCGTAGCCGCAGCCGTGATTTTTCCCCCCGCGTGGATTGCCAACGGCTTGCCCCGGACGTTGTGGGGTCTGAATGATTCCAAACAACTGACGGCCGACGAGCGGGAAATTTACTTTGCGAAGCTGACTGGTTTTGCCGAAGTGAAGTACGCGATCGCGTGGAGTGACAATACGCTGATTGACGAAATCAACATCCTCCAGGCGACCTTCCGCGCGATGAACGATGCACTAGCTAGACTGGAGCCTGCGCCTCTCCACGTCCTCATCGATGGGAACCAACGCTCCAGCGTTCACTGGAACCAAACGCCCATTATCGACGGTGATGCGATGAGTTATTCGATCGCCGCGGCGAGCGTTCTCGCCAAAGTGACCCGGGATCGAATGATGGTGGAATACGATCGGCAGTGGCCGGCGTATGCCTTTGCCGAGCACAAAGGTTACAGCACGGAGAAGCATTTGTTGGCGCTGGCCGAGCACGGCGCCTGTCCGCTGCACCGCCGAAGTTTCGCGCCAATCCGCCAGGCACCGGTGGAGGTTCCCGGATTATTCGAAGGAATGGTGGAACCTGAAATCCATATTGGCGCAGCAGGATTGGCTTCCCCGCAGTCGCCCTCGACCTTGTAGGCTCACGCCGTTTTTCGTGCGGCCACCTTCGCCCGTGCTTTGCGCGGCTTGATGCGCGGCGCGTCGCCCCAGAGTGCTTCTAAATCGTACTTCTCACGCACGTCCGCTTTCATCACGTGGACGATCACGTCAAAGTAATCCATGACGATCCAAGCCGTCTTGAGGGTTCCATCAACGGAACGGGGCCGAAGATCCTGCTCGTCGCGCAATTTGTTCATGATCTCGTCCGAGATCGCGCGGAGATGGGGCTCACTGGTTCCGGAGCAAATGACAAAGTAGTCAGCTACCGATGAGAGATCGCGCACGTCCAGGGTAATGATATTTTCCGCTTTTTTGTTCTCAGCATATTCCTGGCAAAGCAGCGCGAGTTTTTTCGAATCCATTGGAGCGAAGCTGCCATGCAGAGGCTCCAGAGTCGAGGGCTGAGAGTGGACCCATGCGCTTGGATAAGACGAACTGGCTCCAGAGATCGCCGCCTTGCCTACTGGTCCCCCCAGCGGCATTGAGCACCCTGCGGGGAGGTTGTTGTTCGCCCAGCCGCACGAATCTTCACAGGGCCAATGGGTCGCCCCCTCAAGCTTGCAGGCAGAGAAGCCGGGATACAGGCGCTCCCATCACAGCGGGCGATGGTGAATCTGGGCGTGCGCCGCTGCGATGAAAGCCTTGAACAGCGGATGCGGCTGATGCGGTTTGCTCTGGAACTCCGGGTGAAACTGTGAGGCGATAAAAAAGGGATGCGACGGCATCTCGATGACTTCCACGAGCTTCCCGTCCGGTGTGGTGCCGCTGAAGATGAAGCCCGCTTTTTCGAACTGTTCGCGATACTCGTTGTTGAATTCGTAGCGATGACGATGCCGTTCATGGATGACGAAAGCGCCGTAAATCTGCGCTGCCTTGGAATCCGGCCGGAGCTGGCACGGCCTGCAATCCGAGCCGCATGGTGCCGCCTTTCTTCGTGACGACTTCGTTGTTCCTCCTGCAGCGCGATGACAGGATGCGGCGACTTCGGATCGAACTCGGTGGAGTGGGCCTTGTCCAGCCCGAGAACGTTGCGCGCGAACTCAATGGTCGCGATCTGCATTCCGAGGCAAAGGCCCAGGTAGGGCACCTTGTTCTCGCGCGCATACTTGGCGGCAAGGATTTTTCCTTCGATGCCGCGCTCGCCGAAACCGCCGGGAACCAGAATGCCGCCCAGCCTTTCAGCACGGTATCCGGGCCCTGGCGCTCGATGTCCTCGGCGTCGAGCTTGACGATTTCCACCCCGCAATCATTCGCGATGCCACCGTGAATGATGGCTTCGTAAACGGATTTGTAGGCATCCTGCAGTTCGATGTATTTGCCGACCACGCCGATGCGGACCCGATGCGCTGGCGCGATCAGTTTGCGGATGATCTCCTGCCAATGCGTCATGTTGGCCGGGGGCGTGTCGAGCCGCAGCAGGCGGCAGACAAGATCATCCAACCGCTCGCGCTGGAGCATGAGCGGCACTTCGTAAATGGAGTGATCCACGTCCTTTTCCTCGATGACGGCCTCGTAAGGCACGTTGCAGAACATGGACATTTTCTGGCGCAGCTCCTTGTCCAGCGGCTTTTCGCAACGGCAGACAGAATCTGCGGCGCGATACCGATCTCGCGCAGCTTGGCGACCGACTGCTGCGTGGGCTTGGTTTTCAGTTCACCGGCCGCCTTGATGAACGGCACATAAGTGACGTGCATGAAGATGGCATTGCTCGGGCCCACATCGAGGGCGAATTCACGAATGGCTTCGAGGAAGGGCAAGCCTTCGATGTCGCCGGTGGTGCCGCCGATCTCGGTGATCACCACGTCCGCTTTGGAATGCTCGGCCAGCTGGTAAATGCGGGCCTGGATTTCATCCGTGACGTGCGGAATCACCTGCACGGTCTTGCCGAGATACTTTCCTTCGCGCTCGTTGTTGAGAACCGTCTGATAAACCTGGCCGCTGGTCAGGTTGTTCAGCCGCGTTAAGTGGACGTTCGTGAATCGCTCGTAATGACCGAGGTCCAGGTCCGTCTCCGCGCCGTCGTCCAGCACATACACTTCACCGTGCTGGTAGGGCGACATGGTGCCGGGATCGACGTTGAGGTAGGGATCGAACTTCTGGATCGTGACTTTGAGGCCGCGATTCTCGAGCAAGGTGCCGAGCGACGCTGCCGTCAGGCCTTTGCCGAGCGAACTCACCACTCCGCCAGTTACAAAAATGTATTTCATGAGGGAACTTCCGCGCGAGCGTGAGCAGGGAAGGAGCTGTAAAAGTGAGAAAGGGAGCTCCATTTCGCTCCCTCTCTCGCCTGTTCACATGCTGACATCCTGACCTGCTGAACTCTCATCGCATCCTTTTCAACAACGCTTCCACCCGCACCACATCCGCCGGCACATCCACACCCACGCTATCGTAATTCACCGTCACGACAGCGATCTGGATCCCATTTTCCAACGCACGCAACTGTTCCAGCTTCTCGGCATTTTCCAACGGTGAAACCGGGAATTGCACCAGCCGCAACAACGTTTCTCGCCGGTAACCGTAAATGCCGAGGTGCTTCAAAAAAGGAAACGCCGCCAACTGTTCGGCACTCGAACGACTGGCGGCATCTCGGACGAACGGAATCGTGCGCCGGGAAAAATATAGAGCCCGGCCGGAAGCGCTGACAACGACTTTCACGACGTTCGGTGATTCGTAGTCTTCCACACTTCTGATGGCCGTAGCAGCGGTGGACACGTCATTCGCCTCCAGCGCCCGACTGACGGCATCGATTACCGCCAGGATCGATTAAAGGCTCGTCTCCCTGGATGTTCACCACTCCATC
The DNA here is from genome assembly GCA_963760275.1 of uncultured Verrucomicrobiae bacterium. Lineage (GTDB taxonomy): Bacteria > Verrucomicrobiota > Verrucomicrobiia > Limisphaerales > SIBH01 > JANNGC01. The sequence goes on along the minus strand of CAVXCM010000013.1, from coordinate 485,116 downwards.
ACAAGCGAGCCGAGCGGCCACTTCTGCAATACGGTCCGAACCGCTAGGATGGTCGGGGCGCGTCATCTCCACCCGGCAGAAGGCTCGAGCCACTACAGCAATCCGCTCGTCATCCGTCGCGACGACCACCTCGCTCAGCGTTTTTGCCTGCTGACATTGTTCCACAACCCTTTGGATGAGTGGCCTGCCTGCAATCGGGTGCAAGGGTTTGCCGGGAAAGCGGCTGGAGGCATAGCGAGCGGGTATAATTCCGACAATGTTCATCGTGCGGCAGAATTGAGAAGCCAATCCGCCACCGCTGGCAAGTCATCCAGCACAGTGGCGCTCGGGATCGTGCCCGCTGCCTCGGTTTTCCGCCCATAACCCGTCCGAACGAGGAAGCTCTGCTTCACTCCGGCATTGGAACCACACTCGATGTCGATGGCTTTATCGCCCACCATGTAACTTTGGCCAAGGTCGAGATTGAACTCATCCCGCGCGTCGTAAAGAAACTGCGGGGATGGCTTTCGTCCACGGCTCGGCGCCTCCGGATGTTCCGGAGCGATATAAACCTTGAGGAAATGAACGCCGTCCTTCGCCAAAATGCTAAGGAGACGTTCGTGAACGCGATCCACGTCCTGCATCGTGAAATAGCCGCGCCCGACTCCGGACTGGTTGGTGACGATGAAGAGTTTGAATTGCGCATCCTGAAGACGCTTCAGAGCTGAGCCCACCCCGGGGAACACGGTGACATCCTCGGGGCGATGAAGATAATCCTTCTCCTCAATGAGGGTCCCGTCCCGATCCAAGAATACCGCGCGATTCACGGCGGCGGAGCATCCAGCAAATGCACAGAAGCGCAAAGCGGAAACGGCTCCAATGACGCGAGACAGGGACGGCTCGACTTTGGCCGTGGGAATTCCGATTTTGTGGCGACACTTCTACGTCATGAAGCCCTGCGTGATCTTCAATCCTGCCGCCCGCGGCAACAAGGCCCACGGCTTCCGAGCCCATCTGGCAGAGATCGCCCACACGGCTTCGCTCAAGCCCACGACCTGTGCGGGGGACGCCCGGCGACTGGCTTACGAAAGCGTGGCGGAGGGTTACGACACCATCGTGGCGGCGGGCGGAGACGGAACACTCAATGAAGTGCTCAATGGAATCGCGGACGCACATGCCCTTCCAAACGTGCGACTGGGCGTGCTTCCCTTGGGGACAGTCAATGTGTTCGCCAAAGAACTTAGTATTCCCAGCGAGTTGGACAAGGCTTGGCGCGTCATTCTCGCGGGCCGAGACAGAGTCATCGATGCTGCCTGGGCCGACTATTCGACTGGCGGTAAGCCGTGCCGCCGATACTTTGCGCAACTCGCCGGCGCGGGCCTCGACTCGCGTGCAATCGAATTGGTCGATTGGGGATTGAAGAAACGCATTGGCCCCCTCTCGTACGTGGTCGCCGGCTTAAAGGCTCTGGCCGGTCCGCTGCCAGACATCGAAATAACCAACGGCCCTGAGACTGCCCGCGGCCAACTCGTGCTCATTGGTAACGGGAAGTTTTACGGCGGGCGTTTCGCAGTTTTTCCCCGGGCGGATTTAACGGATGGCCTGCTCGAAGCCGTCGTATATCCCAAGGTGAACCTTGAATGCGTTGCTCGCGGAGGTTGGGGCATGCTGACGGGAAATTTCCACAGCGGGTCCAACACGCGTCAACTTCGAGGAGCGCACTTCGCACTTTCATGTGCCGCCTCCGTTTTTTTCCAGCTCGAAGGGGAAAATGTAGCCCGACTCCCGGTCACCTTCGGCCTCGACCCGCTTGCCCTGCGCGCGCTGGTCCCCTAAAGCAGCTATGTTCGGGAATCTCATTCCGTGCATTTGACAGCGCGAGTGGAGAGGCGAAATTCGGGCTCAGGGGGATGATAACTCAACGCAATCACGGGCTTTTCAGTCTGGTGACGGCGGCGCAAATTGCTGCCGCAGTCGCCTTGTACTGGGGGATGTTCGTGCTCTTCGGCCATGCCTACCGCCCGTTCGCTTTTCCGGAGCGATATGTTTTCTACTTTGGTTTGATGGTCATGGGGCTCCTCCTTGAATCCGTCTATCGTTACAAGGGCGACGCCAACCTCCTCCGTAAAGATATTTTCGAAAAGCACCGCATTGCGATGGTTCAAACCCTCGTGGCAATCGTTGCCATCGTCGTTTTCCTTATTGCTACGCAAGATCGCGGCATTTCACGCCTCTTCCTGTTCTGTTTCGCCGTGGCACTTTACGCGACGATGCTCGCCACGGGTATCCTGCTTCCGGGCTGGCTCGCGCGAAGGACCTTTCGCGGCATCAACGCCGAAAATACGCTCCTCGTCGGCCCGGCGAAAAAGGCTTGGCAATTGCGCGACTGGCTCGCGCGCAAATCCGACCTCGGCATTCGGACAATCGGCTTGCTCTGCGACGAACCGAATGGCCACGGCCATTTCATGCCTTTGCTCGGAGGAACTGACGACTTCGAACGTGTCGTGCAGGAACGGAACATCACCCAAGCCATCCTGGTAGAACTCCCTCTTTCCCCCGAGACATTGAATCGCATGACGCGAATCTGTGAACGGCTCGGCGTTCGATTGCTTATCTTCAATGACTTGCAGGACAAAATCCGGCACCCGATCGCGCATTTTGAAGATGACGGACTCCAATTTTTCGGACTTCGCAACGAGCCGCTGCAAAATCCCCTCAACCGCACGCTCAAGCGCATCGTGGACATCCTGGTGGCGCTGCCCGTGATCGTCTTAGTGCTGCCACCGTTGACGTTCGTCGTGTGGTTTTTCCAGCGCCTGCAATCACCCGGACCCGTCTTCTATACGCAATACCGAAACGGCCTGCAAAACCAGCGATTCAAAATCTGGAAGTACCGCACCATGCGCGTCGATAATCCCGATGTGGCGAAGCAAGCGACTGCGGATGACGACCGCATTTATCCCGCGGGGCGGTGGTTCAGAAAATTAAGCATCGATGAGTTCCCGCAATTCCTCAATGTGTTCAAAGGCGATATGAGCGTCGTGGGGCCGCGCCCGCATTTGCCTGAACACAACGAACAATTCTCGCGCTTGATGGAGAATTACTACGTGCGGAAGTTTGTGAAGCCCGGCATTACCGGCCTCGCCCAGGTCAACGGATTCCGTGGTGAAGCGACCAGTGAGGACGCGCTCTTCCAGCGCATCGAATACGACATCGAGTACCTCGAAAACTGGTCCCTGAGTGCTGACCTCAACATCATCGCCCAAACCGCGATGCAAGTAGTCAAGCCGCCCAAGACGGCGTATTGAATTCGAGCGGATCGAAACAAAACTTTTCGCGCTTCTGCGCTTCGTGTTAAGTCCCGCCCCATGAGCAAGACAGCGTTACTTTTCGCCGGTCAAGGCGCGCAAGTCGTCGGGATGGGCAGGGATTTCGCCGCCAGCCATCCTTCAGCACAGCATTGGTTCGATCGCGCGAATACGGCATTGGGCTACGACATCGCCTCAATTTGCTTCAACGGCCCGGACGCTGAACTCACCAAGACTGAACATGCCCAGCCGGGTATTTTTCTGGTAAGTTGGATTGCCTTTGAGCTGCTGAGAGAGCGCGTGCCGAATCTAAAGTTTGAGGCGACCGCCGGATTGTCCCTGGGCGAATTCACTGCGTTGGCTGCGGCGGGCGTGATGACGTTCGATGACGCGATACGCGTTGTTCGGCAACGTGGACAATTCATGCAAGAGGCTTGTGAAACAACCCGGGGCGGCATGGCGGCCATCATTGGCTTGGGCGAGGCAGCTACTCGCGAAGTCTGTGCGCAAGTCGGGGTCCAGCTGGCGAACCTAAACTGCCCGGGGCAGATCGTTATTTCAGGTGCTGCTGACAAGATAACCGTCGCGTGCGAACTCGCCAAAGCAAAAGGGGCCAAGCGGGCGCTGCCGCTCAATGTTGCGGGAGCCTACCACTCCGAGCTAATGGCGGGCGCACAGCCGAAACTCCGTGAAGCGCTGGCTAAGGTTCCCATTGAGATCCCCATGATGCCTGTGATCTCCAACGTCACCGCACAGCCGCACGATGCGCCGCCGGACATTCACAAACGTCTGGTCGACCAAGTCACCTCCTCAGTGCGCTGGGAGGAATCAATGCGTTATTTGCTGGCCAGTGGATTCACGCGCTTCATCGAGTTGGGACCAGGCGCCGCCTTGAGCGGTTTCATGAAACGCATCGACAAAAACGTTCAGGTGCTCAACGTCGCAGATGGCGCCAGCCTGGAAGCGACAGCAACGGCCCTGACGACGTGACAGGTTAGGACGCTTGGGATGAACGACCGAACAGGGGCGCCGTCTACCACGAATTAAGACCGCGGGGACGACAAACGAACATTTCGCTCAGCGACGGAGAACGCGACCCACGCATAGGGAGTGGCAAACACCCGCAACTGCGAGCCGAAGCACAGCTTGAATGGTCCCGACGACACTATCGAAGGAAAAAAGGCGCCCCAACGCTTCCGGCTTTGAGAAACTGCGTGCTAGCCGTCTCGGTGGGTAAACAATGCGTTAGGCAGGGGGCGCCCATTTCCTGACATATTCCTGCGCCACACGCAGGGCTGGCAAGGAGCATGGATTATCCGTTTGCGACAAATTCTTTTCCGGGATCAGCGCCACAGAGGAGATTGGTCCCAACCCGAGGTAGCGGGCCTGGTATTCTCCAGGAGTGCAATCCAAGCGGCGGCGAAACTCACGATAGAATCCCGATGGATTTCGATAAGCAACGGAAGTTGACACGACTTTCAGACTCACCTGACGTTCAATCATTGCTACAGCGTCGGCCATTCGCCGCTGAGCCAGCCACTCGCCCGGAGTGCAATCCATTTGCTGGCGAAAGCGCCGTTCCAAAGTCCGTCGGGAAAAACCCATAATGACCGCAAGGCGTTGAGCACAGTAGTTCGCACGTCGTGGCAATTCGGTAAGTTGCTCGATCGAAAAAAGGTCAGCAGCTGCCGGCCCGGTGAACATGCGTTGAGTGGTCACATTGATCAATACGTCGCCGGCTTCCATCTATTTCACGGAATCTCAAATTATTTCGAGAGCGATGGTTAGAGCTCTTTTCCTGGCTGGGATCACGAGGCTCCCCGCACCATCAATGTGGCAATCGCCGCGCTCAGCGACACTTTTGAGTCGGCACAATTTGATCGAAGGCGTGACCGAACCGACGAACGTCGCCCTGCTTGTCTTCCTCGCTGGAGAGGCAGCCTCGCCGCATGGCGTGCAGCGCCGGATGCAGGCCATAAGGGATACACAGGCGCGGTTCGCGCAATGTTTCCCGCCGGGATGTTAGCGCTGGAGCCCGATTTTCTTGAAACGGTTTTTGACTTCCTTGAGGTGAAAATCCAGCGAGCACAGCTTTTCAAGCTCCTTGGCGGTCAAATGCTTTGATACAGCCGGGTCCGAATGCAGTTGTTTGACGAAATCCGCATCATCGCGACCGGCGTGCTTTACTTCCCAAGTCTTCATGGCGTTGCGTTGCACGATTTCGTAAGCCTCCTCGCGGGTTAATCCCTTGCGAATCAGCGCCAGCAACACAGTCTGCGAATTCCACATGCCGAGCGACAACCCCAGGTTTTTCTTCATGTTCTCGGGATACACGGCCAGCCCTTCCATCATTCGTGTGAACAGGCCGAACATGTAATCCAATAACGTGCACGAGTCGGGAAAGATGATGCGCTCCACGCTGCTGTGGCTGATGTCGCGCTCATGCCACAACGCCACGTTCTCCAAAGCGGCCATGGAATTCCCGCGCAGCACGCGAGCCAGGCCCGTGATGCGTTCCCACGTGATGGGGTTGCGCTTGTGCGGCATGGCACTGGAACCCTTCTGCCCTTTAGTGAATGGCTCCTCCGCTTCCAGCACCTCAGTGCGTTGCAAATGCCGGAACTCGACGGCCCAGCGTTCCATGCTCGCGCCGACCAGCGCCAGTGTGCTCATGAATTCAGCATGAATGTCGCGCTGGATCACCTGCGTGGCCATCGCCGCGGGTTCCAACCCCAGCTTCGCACACACAAAACTCTCAACGCGTGGGGAGAGATGGGCGCTTGTACCCACGGCCCCGCTGAGCTTGCCAACCGAGGCGATTTCTCGCGCGCGTTTCAATCGCTCCTCGGCCCGGCCAAATTCGTCGTACATCAGTGCCAGCTTCATCCCGAACGTCGTGGGCTCAGCGTGGATGCCGTGACTGCGGCCAATGCATGGCGTGAACTGATGTTCATGCGCGCGTCTCGCAATCACCGCCCGCAACTGCGTCACATCACGAATGAGAATCTCCGCGCTTTGCACCATCTGGACCGCGAATGCCGTATCAACGATGTCGCTGCTCGTAAGCCCGAAATGCAACCAGCGCGACGCGCGATGATCGATCTTCTCCGCGACCGCCGTGGTGAAACCAATCACGTCATGATTCAGAACGCGCTCGAGTTCTTTCTGGCGCTCGACGAGGGCTTTGGTATCAGCAAAACATTTTGCCGCACCGGCCTTCATCCGAGCGAAATCGCTCTTGGGCACAATGCCCTCCTTCACCAGCGCCTCGCTGGCGAGCATCTCGATCTCCAGCCAAATCTTCAGCTTGTTCTCATCCGTCCAAATAGCCCGCATGTCGGGGCGCGAATATCGCGTAATCATTGCCAGCAGCGTACGAACTGACGTTTGTCCCGTCGAGGTTCGAGACCATGAGCGCGATGGTAAGTGTGCGTCCTGCTCAGATCACAGTTGTGGCAAGGCCGCCCTCCGGTGCGGGATGAAGATCGGGTTCAAGGAACCAATCTCAGCCTGTAGAATCGCGGGCGCGAAGTGCCGGCTGGCAACGTGTCCTCGAAGAATTCCTCGGTCGAGGTTGCCACGCGTGGGAATCCACCTCCCTGCAATGGCTGGAACACATATTCCAGTCCGTTAGCATAAAGGAGTTCGTAGCGGCGGCCGGGAACCGCTTTCCACGACAGCCGCACTCGGTTGCCCCCGAGCAATGTCGCCGTCACACGCATCGCCGAACCAGCATCGCGCGGATTGCTGTCGCTGAGATACTCCCCAAGATTTGAGACTCCATCGTCGTCGGCATCATTGTCGCAATCTGTCGTTTCAGGATTGAGCTGGTGCAGCACTTCCCAGGCGTCAGGCATGCCGTCGGCATCGGAATCGATCTCGATTCCTGTCACCATCGTCACCTCGTCGGGCGTGCCATCGGCATTCAAATCCAGTTCGGAGCGCACCTGCTTCACCCGCGGCCAGTCCTGCAAGACGACACAATGAACGGCGCCAGTCGGTACATTGAACGGTCCGAAGAGGGCACACGTGTTATTCGTGGTGCGAGCATCGACGGCGTCCACGCGGAGAAAATGTTGGGTCGGTTTGCCGCTGTCGTTGCGGTAATCCACGGCGCGCAGGGTCTTGAGTGCGCGGAATTCCTGGGTCTTGTTGCCCACTGCGTCGAGGCCCAGCCATTGAAAGGTGGCGCAGGCTCCGTTGCTGATGACGAACCCAACCCTTGGCGCGAAGTTGCTGACCGCCTGCTGCGGCGTGAAGCGGAAGGAACTGAGTTGATTGGAAATGGCGCTGACACCGATGCGATTGCTGAGACCCGGGACGCTGTTGGGCATTTCCAGTTGCAACAGCGTGCCGCCCGCTGCGACGTGAAAGACATTCGCATTGCTGCCGCGCATGTGAATGTTGATGGCAGGAACCCCATTCGAGATGGGAAGAAGGATGGGGATGCCACGCGTGCGGTTCGTGGGTGAGCCCAAAATGGGGAAAGCGCGCACGCCGGGCAGGGAATTGACGAAGGCGCCATTCTCGCGCCAGCCCCATTCCTGGCCGGAGGGCGTGGTGAAATGCGCGTCAGCATCTCCCGCCACCACCACGAGGAACGTGCCCAATGCCTGGGCGAAATCGATTAGGCCAGGTGCGGTGCGGGTGTCGGTGTAAAGGCGACCGGGCACGGTAAAGAGCGCGGTGCCCGTCCAGTTGTTGCCGGGAAAAATGTATTCGTTGGCGCTGTGATTGATGTCGATAAATTGATTGGTCACGCACCAGTCATCGGCCGCAGCACCGACGGCGCACGGTGAACTGTTATCGTAGATCCAAACGCGCGTGATGTTTGGATCTCCATTGTAATTCCCCTCCACGCGATACGGCGTGACGCAATGACCACCGTCAAAGCCTTGCACCATGCAGACGGCTTGCGCCGTCGTGCCAGCACGAAGCTCAGGCAGGCGGCCGACCGGATCGCCCCCGAAGTTGGGCGAGAAAATATCCACGTCGAGCTGGGAGAGAAGATGGATCATGTACTCGGCGCTGGTCTGCGCGCCGTGATTCATGCGAATGCGCGCCCAAATGTCCTGCGGAATGGGCGGGCGCGTATAACGTCCCCCGCTGTTGCTCGTGTCGAATTGCCCCGGGGGTCCCGGATAATCATCAATGCCATTGGCGAACAGAGCCTGCGGATCATAATGCTGGGGAGTGTCGATCAGGTTAAACAATTCCAGCGCCGTGCCCGAGAAGCCGACGCAACTGCCGCCGCTCTTATCGATGACGATTTTATGCACCGGCCACCAGAGCGCCCAGTAAAGCGGGTCCGGGATGTGGGCACCGCAGCTGCCGATCGGGTCCACGCAGATGTAGGCACTGTAACCGTAGCCAGCGAGGAACTCGTTAAACCGGGCGTCCCTCGCCTCGTTCTTGAAATTGAACCCGTGGATGTTCGGGTAGGGCGGACGCCTCAGCGTGAAGCTGCCAACGGTGCTGTATTCGATGCGGCCGGTCCTGAACCAGGAATCGCGCGCCACCCATTGCCACTGCGATGAGAACGACGGCACGAAGGGACCGTTGGTGTGCTGGCGCACAAAGTCGGGAACGAAGGGTGCTTGCAGGCGGACCGATGTGGCACTGACGCGAGTGACGTTCGCGGCAGGAATTAATGTCCATGCGCCGGGGCTGGTCGGGAACGTGCCCGTGATGGGGGAAAGGTAGTAATCCATTTCCGCATGAAGATTCGTGCCCGTAAGCGTGACGACTTCTCCCAACCCGCCCACGCCTCCCTGACGCACCGCCACGCCCACCATCGGATTCGCCGGCGAGGCGCTGACGATGGCAGATGCCAGGGAAGGCCGCTGCACGAAGAAGTCCACATTGGCCAGTTGGAAGGTTCCGCTGGCACCGGGTGGAAGTCCGGCAAAGATAACGCGATTGGTGAAGACGAACTGCGGTTGCAATCCTCCGGCACTCACCCTCGGCAATGTATAGCGAGCAAACGCTTCCAACTCGGCCTGCGCGAAAATGAACGTTGTCCCGGCCGGCATCGGCTCGTCAAAACTGAATCGCCCGAAGCCATCGGTAAATTTGCTGTAAGCCACGTTGTCGGCAATCAGAGACACGCGATAGTTGGGCAGCGGGATACTGGTGTTGGTCAGGCCCGCGAAGACACGCCCACTCCAACGCACGCGGGGAAGAGTCGCGCTGCCTTCGCCGTACGACATCGTCAGCCAGGTGGCGGGCGACGCTTCGAAGCCCGCTTCCGGGATAAAGGTCTGCTCGCCAAACGCTGTGAGGTTTACCTGCCCAATCGCCACGCCATCGAACTCGTTAAAAGTTCCCAACAAACTGCGCGAGACGCGAAACTCGGTACAGATTGCCGTTGCAATCTCCCCCCCACAAAATCGCTGGCCCACCTGATAGAGACTGCGCGGGGTGCAAGGCTGAGGCAACCCCGTGCCCGGTGGGGTCTGGCAAAAATAATAGCCACCGGCACCGTCTCCATTCAGCCAGGTGGAGCGACTGCTGCCGTCCAACGGCGTCCGGAGTTCTGCCTGAGGATACTCCGCGAGTGCCGGCTTGGCGTTGGTCGTGTCGATGTAGAGGCTCAGCGAGGAGTTGGTGATGTTCCAATCACCCGGCGGATCAATGCTCAAGGCCACGGCGACAAACAGGTCGTTGTCCGTGCGGACAAACAAGGCCCGCTGGTCGATCATTTCAGGCTGGTCAGGATATCGAATGACGAGCTGCTCTGCGCCCAGGTATTCGGTGCCCAGATTCAAAATGCCATCAGCCGTAGGCGTGAAGGCCGCGCGCGGCACCACCAGATCGCGCGGAGCCATGCCGAAAACCTGCTCCGTCACTCCGGCTCCAATCCGCCCGACAAGTCCGCTGATCTCCTCGACGCGCCCGCCCCGCGGGAAAACCGCCACCTGTCCCAGCTCACCGCGTATCTCGCGATAGAGTCCATCGCGAATTTCCGCAGCACTACGTGCCACCGACCACACGCGCACTTCGTCCAGGCTGCCGAGGAACCGGTTGATTGGACCGATGTCCAAGTTGTGCGAATCATCGTGTCCCAGCAGCAAGGGACGCAGCTTCCCGGCGCCCGTATGGGTCAGCGCGCGCGTGCCCGCCAATTCACCATTGACGTAAAACCGCGCGAGCGCGCCGTTGTAGCTCACCGCCACGTGCGTCCACTTGTTTGCCAGAACTGGTGTTGCCACCTCGGAAAAATTCGTCCCCCGGTAAAATCTCAGCCGGGGAGAAAACGCGAGCCGATAGGAGCCCGGTGCATCGTGCGACACGATTGTTTCAAAACGATTGGCGTCCTGTCGGAAAACCCACGCTTCGATTGTCATCTCCACGGAGCTGTCCCATTCCGGGCGAAGATCGAATGCGGAGAAACTAGCGGAGCTGGCATCATAGGCAGAGCTACGGAGCGGTGGCACGCCTCCCGCCGGCGGCCATACCGGCTGGGTAAAGCTTTGGTTCAAGCCGTTGGCGCGACCATTCAAGTTCGTGGCGACGAACCGATATTGATACGCCTGGCCGGGCTGCAATCCGGAAAGCAGTGCACCCGCGGTCAGGTAGTTTGATCCCGAGCCAGCCGCGAATGCCGCGGTTCTGTTTCCGTAGCTGCTATTCGTGCCCCACTCGAACCACGCCGTCGTCGAACGCCCGAGTGGATTCACCTCCCCGTTTAAGTTCACGGCGCCATTGATGGTTTGGCTGGAGATGCCGCGCGTATTCACGAACGGCCCCACACCGCCGCCGGACGGTACCCATGAAACTCCATTGAGCATCGATCCACCGTTATTGCCGGCAACGGCCGGCACCAGATCCGCGAAGGAAGATCCGGCGCCCTCCTCGAAACGCCAGTAGGCCAGCAGTCCGGCCTCATTAGTTTCCAATCGCCGAACCATGGCGTTTTGGATGGCCGCGGGAGATAACGCCACGTTCCAGACGCTCACCTCGTCGAGTTCGCCATTCAAAAAGTTGTTCGCGTAACGGCCGAACTGCATTTCCTGAGTCGTCGTGGGCGCGCCGGGTGTGCCAGTCCAGGCGCGGCTCGCGCGAAGGACGCCATTCACATAAAGTTTTCCCCCGGAGGCATCCACCGTGAATGCGAAATGCAGCCAGGCCCCCGCAACGAACCCGCTATCCAGCCCCTGCCCGCCGTCCCAGATGTAATTGTTGCCATCGCGGAAATACCACGCGCGCACCCGGCCCTGGTGAAAGTAAACTTGGTATCCGTTCAACGACCCGATCACGTATTTGTTCACGATGCCGCGGTCGAGGCCTTGGTCAAAGGAACGGAACCAGCCCATCACGGTGAGCGGATACGCATTTAAAGGAGCGCTATTGGCGATGCTGGCGAAATCGTTCACTCCGTCGAAGGAGGCGGCAGTGCCAGCTCCAGTTTGGGCGCTGGAAGTCGGCGCGGCGAACCAGAGAGCGCCCACCAAAACCAACGTGAAAAAAGAGAAAACGCCGGGCCGAACCGTGGGAGAGCAAGGCTTCATAAGAGATGACCACTTGAGTTTGGCGGAACAACCGGGATCGTTCACGCAAAATGATACCTTCATCGTGTAACCCCGCTCCATGAACGACTTGTTCGAGGTTATCCACGAAGATGCTGAGCTACTCGTCGTCAATAAGCCAGCGGGCCTGGTCTGCCATCCGACCAAGACAGACGAGCGTTCCAGTCTCATCGGGCGCGCGCGTCTTTATCTCAGGCACGCGGAAGGGCGCCTGGTAAACCGCCTGGACCGTGAAACCAGCGGATTGGTGCTGCTCTCCAAAAGCAGTTCCGTGGCGGGCGAGCTCGGCAAACTGATTGAGGGTAACTCCGTTTCAAAAGGCTACACCGCAATCGTGCATGGCTGGGTGGCGGAAGACTCCCTCACCATCGACGCGCCGTTGGGCAAGGACGTCCAAAGCGCCGTGGCGATCAAAGACTGTGTGCGAGTGGACGGTGCGCCGGCCATGACCAAGGTCCACACGACACAACGTTTCACACGCGATGGGCGGCCATTCTCGCTTCTCTCGGTCCAACCGGTATCAGGACGTAAACATCAAATCAGAATTCACCTCGCATACGTGGGACACCCGCTGGTGGGCGATAAGATCTACGGAGGGGATGAACAGATTTACCTGCGTTTCGTGGAGGGCCGAATCACGTCGGAGGATCATGCCCGTCTGCTGCTTTCCAACCACGCCTTACATGCGGGGGAGTTGCAATTCGAGTGGCGCGGGCGTCACTGGAATTTCGCAGCACCGCTGCGCCAGGAGCTTCGCGATTTCGCGCAACAGACGGCATGAAGGGCATCGTGCTGAGTGATTGTAAACACGACTGGACTTCAAGTTTGAGAGCCGCCACGCTTCCTGCACCTCCCGATTCCCCGGTTGAATAGCCGCGCGCGCGTCGGGCGTCTGAACAAAACCAAAGCCATGAACAAAATTATTTCTGCCGCTCAGGCGTTGAACCGCCGGAGCTTCCTTTCTCACACGTCCAAAACGGTCGCTGGCGTTGCTGCCTTGAGCGCGCTGCCCATCGAACGCTTTGCCTTTGCGGCATCGCCTGGCGACACGCTCAAGGTCGCCCTTGTCGGTTGCGGTGGCCGTGGCTCTGGTGCCGCCGACCAGGCACTGAGCACGGGCGAAAGCGTCAAGCTCGTGGCCGTGGCCGATGTGCATAAGGATCGCATGGATGGCAGCCTGAAGGACCTCGCCAACAAGCATAAGCACAAGGTGGAAGTACCTGAGGACAACAAGCTGATCGGCTTCGACGCATACAAGCAGGCCATTGCCATGGCGGACGTGGTAATTCTCGCCACGCCTCCCGGGTTTCGCCCCATGCAGTTCGAGGAAGCCGTGCGCCAGGGCAAGCATGTGTTTACCGAAAAACCCGTGGCGGTGGACGGCACCGGCGTTCGCAAATTTCTCGCCGCGGCCGAAGAAGCGAAGAAGAAAAACCTGAAAGTCGGCGTTGGGCTGCAGCGTCATCACCACGCCGGCCACATCGAATGCATCAAACGCCTTCAGGACGGCGCCATTGGCGACATCGTGGCGACACGCGCTTATTGGAACGGCAACACCCCCTGGGTGCGGCCCCGCGCGCAGCTGGAAAAGCAATACGGCCGCAAGCTCACCGAAATGGAATACCAGCTTCGCAATTGGTACTACTTCGTCTGGCTCTGCGGCGACCACATCGTCGAACAGCACATTCACAATCTCGACATGGTCAACTGGTTAAAGAACGGGCATCCCGTCAGCGCCCGCGGCAACGGCGGATGCGAAACCCGCAAGGGGCCGGATTACGGGGAAATTTTCGACCATCACGTCGTGGAGTTCACGTATCCCGACGGCTCCGTTTGCTTCAGCCAATGCCGGCATCAACTGGGCTGTTGGAATGAAGTCGGCCAATCTGCCATCGGCACCAAGGGCAAGAGCGACTTTGAGCGCAACGTCATCACGGGCGAAAACAAATGGCGTCACAGTGGTGGCTCGAAGAACCCGTATCAGGTGGAGCACGACGATTTCTTCGCCGCCATTCGCAACGACACACCGTACAACGAAGGCGTTTACGGTGCGCACAGCACGCTGACGGCGATTCTTGGCCGTATGTCCACCTACACCGGCAAGGAAGTGACTTGGGAGCAGGCGCTCAATTCACAGCTCGATACCATGCCCAAGAATCTCGCCTGGGATGCAGAGCCGCTGGTGAAGCCAGGCCCGGATGGGATGTATCAATTGCCCGTGCCCGGCAAGACGCAGATCAAAGACGTTTAGTCTTCAGTCCGTTCCCTTTCGCAGCCCGCACCCTGGCCACAGGATGCGGGTTTTTCGTTTGCGGAAATCCGATTTATTTTTGCCGTCGCAGAAGATAATCCGCGAGTGCTTCCAGAGCGCTGGCTTTGCCTTTGAACGTTTTGAGTGCGCTGAACGCCTTGTTGGTCAGCTCGAGTGCAATGTCGCGTGATTGCTGCATCCCGAGAATCGACGGATAGGTGGCCTTCTGCGCCTTCGTGTCCTTACCAGCGGTCTTGCCCAACTGTTCCGTGGTCTGGGTGAGATCCAGGATGTCGTCGATGATTTGAAATGCCAGACCGACGTTGTAGCCGAAGTCCGTCAGCGCCTTCAGCTGTGCCTCCGAACAATTGGCGCTCATCCCACCCAATCGGGCAGAGCCGCAGAGCAACGCGGAGGTCTTGCGCTCATGAATGTACTCCAGTTCGTCAGCGGAGATTGTTTTGCCCTCGCCTTCAAGGTCGGCGACCTGGCCGGCGATGAGTTGCAACGAACCGGAAGCCTGCGCCAGTTCCAACACCAGCTTGTGAGCTGGGTAGCGACGGGTGCCTTTCGCCTGGGCCGTGATTTCGAATGCCTGGGTCAACAGCGCATCCCCGGCGAGGACGGCGATCCCCTCGCCAAACACTTTGTGGTTGGTGGGCTTCCCCCGGCGGAAATCGTCGTTGTCCATCGCCGGCAAATCATCGTGGATCAGCGAGTAGGTGTGAATGCATTCGACGGCACAGGCCAATGGCAGCGCATCTTCCATCGTGCCGCCGCACGCCTCAGCCGCCGCGATACAGAGCGCCGGCCTCATGCGCTTGCCACCCGCAAACAGCGAATACCGCATCGCCCGGTGAATCGTTGTTGGCCTGGCATTCTCCTTGGGAAGGAATTTATCCAGGGCACGATCGACGGCGACGGTCCGAGCGTCGAGATAGCGCTGCAAGTCAAAGGAACCCTTGCGCCGTGCTCCGGCGCGTGTGGCGGTTACAGACATGCGCTGCGTTGTAGAGAAAGCGGGTGGCACGATCAAGCAAACCGTCCGGCGCGAGTCAGCAGGGTGGGCAACTAGGAAGGAATGGGCAAAGTCTGTTGCCCGGCATCCGCTCCATCCGCTTCAGCCGTCAGGGCCAGGAAGGCCCGTTCCAAGGCGCCCTCGGCATTGCTTTGTTTCCGGAGCTCGGCCGCCGTTCCAATCGCGACCACGCGGCCCTGGTGAATGATACCGACGCGATCGGCGAGTTCCTCGGCCACACTGAGCTGGTGGGTGGAAAGAAACACCGTCATCCCGTTCATGGAACGCTCCTTTAGCACATCCTTCACCACGCGGGCATGCTGAGGGTCGAGGCCAACCATGGGTTCGTCGATGACGAAAACTTCCGGGTCGTGGAGGAGCGCCGAAACAATGGCAACCCGCTGCCGGGTGCCGTGCGACAAACCCTCGATGGCCTTATTCGCGTAATCACCGAGGTTGAATCGTTCGACCAGTTCGCGTCCGTGTTTCTGAATTTTCCCCATGTCCATCCGGAACATCTGGCCAATGAAGCGGAAAAATTCCCATGGCGTGAGTTTGTCATAGAGAAAGGGAAAATCGGGCACATACGCCATACGCCGCTTTACTTCGAGCGGCTCGGCTTGCACGTCGAATCCTGCCACGCGCGCGATTCCCGAAGTGGGCTTAATCAATCCCGTCAGGATCTTAATCGTAGTGGTTTTTCCCGCCGCGTTGGGGCCCAGAACGACGAAGAACTCGCCCCGGTTCACGGTCAGGCTCAAGTCGTTCACGGCCACGACATCGCCAAATCGTTTCACGAGATGAATCAGTTCAATCATGGCTTGGAAGGCCGCAGTCCGGCCAGGGCTTCATTGACGAGCACGATTTCGCCTGGGAGTTCCGCCCGCAATAACTCGCCGACGGTGCTGATGAAAAAAGTGATGCGATACCGATCAAATAGTTTTGTCTGAAGACGGTAGGCGCGCACCCGGTTCCGGCCGACGACGAGCGAATCATTACGAGCCTCCCAGCGCACGCCGAGCGATTGCAGAGTAAGCGCATTGGTGGAAAGCGGGATTCCGAAGCCGGCGGCAATGGCGGGGAACATCGGACCGCCCAACTCGCGTAACAATCGCTGGGGATTTTGAAACTCGGCAAAGCGGAAGGATCGGTTCAACTGATCGCCGCCGGCATCCACCCGGAGGCGCACCGTTTGCGCACTGGCATCCGCGGAGAGCTCATACACGTCCGGCCGCATCGCCACGTTCACATCAAAGTTTTGCCATACGTTGTTCGTGTCGAGACGCAGGTGAAACGAAAAGCGCACACGGGTGGGAAAGCCGGGAGGCGTCATACTGCCATCGAAGTCGAGCGTGTAGTAGGCCAGTTGTTCCACCATGCCCTCGAGGGGATCTTCCTCATCGATCAATTGTGCGCCAGTCGCGCGCTCCTGCCCCACCTCGGGCCGCCAATGACAGAGGCCGATCACGTTCGTGCCAGAACGAATCTCCATGTGAGAGGTGTCTGGCGCGGTCAGGATTTTTTGCCAGACCATGCCAGGCGGTATCGTGCTGCCGGGTAACCGGCGTTCGCCGAATTCAGATCGCCAGAGCAAGGTAACCATCGCGAGCCAAAACACGCTGACGAGGCTTAACCAGATGCGCGAGCGCATGACATCAGGAAGCTGGAATGACCAGGGTCTGGCCCGGCCGCAAACGCCGGGCGTCCATGGAGGGATTGGCCGATTGCAGGGCGGACAGCTTCACGTTGTAGCGTCGCGCAATGCTGGCTGGTGTGTCGCCAGGCGCGATGGTGTGGGTGCGCCGCTGCGTCACGGGCGCGATTGGCCGAGACACTGGCTCACTCCGGATAATTTGCGACGAAGACGTATTCGCAGGGGAAGGAGCAGGGTATTGAACCTGACGCACCGGCGCGTTGGTCATTCGCGGGGTGGCATTGGCCGGCGCATTGGTCGGCACAATGCCCCGACCTTCATAATAATTCTGCCAAGCCTGAAGGTTCTGTTTCAGCAACGCGTTTTCTGCGCGGAGCGTGTCCACATCCCGCTGGAGATTCTGCATGGAGAGGGGTTGAACCACCGTTTTGGCCAACTCCCTTTTGCATTCCTGGGTGCGCTGTCGGGCTAGATCGGCGGAGGGCATTTCTGGACGGAGAGCGACAGCGCGCTGGTAGTGATAGAGCGCCGCCGCATAGTCGCTCTGCTGCTGTTCGTAGAGGACGCCCAGTTCAAAATGAGCGGAAGCAGACCGCGGGTTTACGTCGAGGGCTTTCTCGAACATGTCGATCGCTCCCTGGTAATCACGATCCTGCAAACGATTCTTACCCGCGAGGAAATACGGGTCCTTTTGCTCGTCACCCTGGCCCGTCGCACCCGGGCGGCAGCCCGTCAGCGCGCAGCACAGCACCAGGATGATGAGACGACAAAACGACATGGCGCGGAGGCTAGACGAACACGCCACACGGCGCAACGGTGCTTCGATTTTCCATGACGAGATGCGCGTCGCGGCACGTGTCAGAAGGTGAACATTCCATTTCCCTCCGCGCCAAAACTGTTCGGCTCACACGAAGTCTGCCTCGTCCACCTGTCATGGAGAGCCTGATTTGTCATCCGGTTTGCCGAACGGATTGGCGGGGGCGCGATGTGTCTTTTTCGGCGGCTCCGATGAACTCGCAAAGGGATTCCGTGGATGGTTTTGGGGAATCTTCGGGAGAAACAACGGGCTGGTGAACACGAAAATAAGCCCTGCGACGGCGTGCAGGACGTACAGCAGTCCAAAACGAAAAAGGTCGATGGCACCAAAAGCGTAGAGGATCAGGGCCACGGCGACGAGGCTCGCTCCAGGAAGCAAGGCTGCAGCACTCACCCGCCACGCACCCCGCCACGTCACGCCCCGATCAGCGAAGAACGTGATGAATTTAAGTAGCGGCAGATAGAGCAACGCCAGGCCCCACCAACTTAAGAACAGCGTCACGATCGTGATGAGAACAATCAAGGTCAGGAGCGGTCCTCGCCACGCCCCCCACGCAGGTTCCAGCTCCAGGCGATTCAGGCTGAACCCATATTCTCGAGCATAAGGCCACGGCCAATCGCCCAACGGACCGCGCACCACGAACTGGGTGCGTTCGAAAGCAAATTCAACGTCGGCGATATATCCCGGGCCACGCACGCCGTCGACGTCAACCACGATGCCGAGATGAGCGTTGCCTGCGAGCCGAACGGGGGAGGATGCTCCAAAAGTCAGTTCGCCATTCTGAATGCCGCCAATTTCCGGAAGATTCTGGATGGCGTCGGCGATCACCGGAAGCCACGCAACGCGAAGAAACCACAGGAGCGCAAGGGCGACGAGGGCCGCAACTGTAATCTGGACCAATACCAACCGCGTGAGAGTAGCCCCGGCAAAGGCGGCCACGCCACGTGGCGTGAATGGTTGCCACGCCTGCGTTGGCATCAGCGGCTTGTCCGGCAAGTGTAGCGGCGAACTCACAGCGTATGAATGCGGACGATTCCCCGCCTCGAAACCAGACGTTGACGCGTGACGGGATGTGCACCCCCGGAGGTCGCGACCTTATTCGGTCACGGGCTTTGGCGCGCCAGGCTGGGCCGGCGGAGGCACAACCATGATCGGCAGCGGATAGCGCAACTTCATCACGTCGTCGACAAGCACCTCGACGAAGTAAACTCCGGGCGCGGTAAACTCGACCTGTCCCAGCACCGTTACGTTGGTGGCGGAATGGCTGGCATCGTGCAGGGCAAACTTCACTTCGCCTTTTCGCAGGACGGTGGTCTGGTCGGGGCTGAGAAGCCGAACACTTTCAGTGAATTGCCCCACGCCTGCGGTCCAGCGGTTGAAGACACAAATCTTGAACGCCGTCACCGGCAGTTGCGGTACGCGAACGAAATTCAGAACGCCCAGCAGGATGAAATTGCCGGAGGCTTCCTGGCGAATGTCTTCGCACAGAAGCGAGCATTGGAGGTCAGGGAGGATGCGAGTTGCTTGCATGTTGTCAGTGGATCGTTGGTCAGTTGTGATTGGAAAGCTCGGCAGCGCGAACTGTGTTCTGCATCAACACGGCGATGGTCATGGGACCGACGCCGCCGGGATTCGGGGTGATTTTTCCGGCGACGCGTTGGACTTCTGCGAATGCCACGTCGCCCACGAGACGGGAGCCATCCTTAGCCGCCGGGTCGGAGATGCGGTTGACGCCCACATCAATCACGACAGCGCCGGGCTTCACCATGTCGGCTTTCACAAATTCCGGGACGCCCATCGCTGCGATGAGGATGTCGGCTCGCCGACAATGACCGGCAATCTCGCGCGTGCGGGAATGGCAGATGGTGACGGTGGCATTTGCGTGCGGGGATTTCTGGCAAAGAATCGCGGCCATCGGCTTCCCTACAATCTCGCCACGTCCAAGCACTACTACTTCAGCGCCGTCGGTGGGCACCTGGCTGCGAATCAGCAATTCCTGAACTCCGGCCGGCGTGCAGGGACGAAATCCAGTGGTGTCACCCAAAAGCAACTTCCCAACGTTCATGGGATGAAATCCATCCACGTCTTTCTCAGGCAAGACGGTCGCGTAAACAACTTCCTGCCGAATGTGTTTGGGGAGCGGTGCCTGCACGAGAATGCCGTGAACCTTTGTGTCCTTGTTCAGCGCACGAATCAGGCTCAGCAAGTCGGCCTCGCTCGTGTTTTCAGGAAGCACCTTGGTGTCAGACCAGATTCCCAGCCTCGCGCAGGTCTTGCCTTTCATACCGACGTAAACGCGCGACGCGGGATCTTCGCCAACCCGGACGAAAACCAAACCGGGCTGAATGCCTCGAGACTGAAGGGCCGCCACACGTTGCGTCGTCTCGACGTGCAACTGTTCGGCAATGGCCCGTCCGTCGATGAGATTGGTAGCGGCCATTACGGCACTGCTTGGAGCGTGTCGATGACGAGCACGGGCGTGTTCTGCCAGCGCTCATCGAGCAATTCCTCGCCGGTCACAATGACGCGCTGACCTTTGAAGTCCCGAAGAACGATGTTGGTGGACGGGCTGTAGACGTAATCAATTGTCTTGCCTGTATCGAGGCTGCGCAACTCGTAGTAGGTCGGTGCCTGAATGCTGACGCTGCCTTTCAAGATACCTTCGCGACTGACAATCTTGCGCACTTTTTCAATGGGCGCCTCTTCCACCGTTTCGACCGGAGCAATCACGGGAGGAACTGTGGAGACAGGCGGAACCGTCGGGGCGACGGCTGGCGTCACCGGCGGCACCACGGGCGGTGTCGGTGTGGGCGCTTCCGCTACCACCGCAGGGGCATTGGTCGGCACATCGACTGTTGTCGGAGGAGCAACGACGATTTCCGGCGGCTTCTGAGTTACCGGAGGCGTCGGCGAGGAAACGGGCTCGGGAGTCCTCTCAATCAAATGCGCGGCCACAAAACCAAACGCATTGGCGGGAGTCTCAATCTTGAGCCACTGGTCCTTTGACCCCACTGTCTTCACAGAGGCGCCTTTTTCCAAACGGCCCACGATGCTGTAATTCTCCCCTGGTCCGCCGCGCAGATTGAGTTTGTTCGGCTTCACCGTTCCAGTTGTTGCATCCACGAAGGAGGAATGCACCCAGACTTGGACGGTGGACGGCAGCGCGATCCGAAACCACTGGGACGGCTCGTCCTGCTTGGGCTTCGCGACAGAAATCTCCTCCAATACCGTGACGGCATCACCCTTCTTCAGGCGAGCAATCACTTCACTGTTCAGCGTCGCCTGACCGCGTACATTGATATTATTTTGTTTGGCCGCACCGGGTTCAGGGTTCACAACCGGCTGGGTTTTTCTGACGAGGGGCTTTTTGGCCGCTTGCTTCGTGGCACCTTTGGTTTGGACCTTGGGCGCAACAACAGGCGTATTCGTCTCCGCCGGAGCTTGGGCGGAAACAGGCAGCGTGACGAGGCCAGCCACAATGGCGGCGGCTATAATGGCCCGGAACGAAATTTTCATAGGCCGGAAAGTAGAGATTTAATCTCGGTGTCTGTCAACGTTCGCCAACGACCAACCCGCAGCTCCCCAAGTTTAATGGGGCCGATTTGAGTCCGTTGGAGCTTAATGACGCGCCGCTGAAAAACTTCAAACATACGCCGCACCTCCCGATTCTTTCCTTCGGAAAGGTCCATTTCCAACAAGCTGGTATTGTGGCCAGTGGCCAGGATGCGCACCCGGTCGGCCTTGAGTTTCTCCCCCTTGTCCACGACGCCCTTGACGAGTCTTTCTGCCAGCTCTTGATCCACGCCTCCTTCCACCGTGACGCGATATTTCTTCCGGACACCGTAGCGGGGATGCGTCAGCTTCAGGCAAAAGTCGCCATCATTGGTCAAAAAAATCAGCCCTTCGCTGTTACAGTCCAAGCGGCCAACGGGAACGAGCGCGGACCATTCCTCCGGTAACAATTCGCTGATGATCTTACGACTCTCCGGGTCGCGGCGTGTGCAAATGTAGCCCGGCGGCTTATGGAGAGCGACGTAGAGCTTGCGCTTGGGCTTGAGCGTGCGGCCATCGACCGCGACGGTGTCGTGGGATGAATCAATTTTGGTCCCCAGCTCCGTAACCGTCTCACCGTTCACAGTCACGCGGCCCTCGTAAATGATCCGCTCACTCGCGCGGCGCGAGGCGACGCCCGCTTCAGCGAGGAATTTTTGCAGACGAACCATGAAGGCTTGCGAGTGACAGGTCCGGGAGGACGACGAGGGGCCGCCAATCGCCGTTCACCCGATGCCGGGCCGGTCAGGCGTCCGGCTTGGTTTTGCGCAGCCCGGTGACGCGATCGCCGGCTTTCCATTGGCCGCGCTTCTTGAGCAAGGCGACGCGTTCGAAGCGTTTGAGCGTGTTACGTTTTGCGCCCAGGGTGCTGGCCGCGCGCAGACTACGATGCTGTGACATAAATCAATTTTAGTTCTCACCGCCCGAACTGCTCGAGCGGAGCCGGTGCTTGTAACACGCGTTGAATCGGTGCGCCAGTGCTGAATTTCTTCTTTGCATGCGCCATTGCATGAAATTTCCAGTCCCAATCCTGTTCCCACACGAAAGGGCATAAGCCAAGAACGGGACTTGCAGCGCCGCGGCAGCTTCCTCCAACATCCGGGCCCATGCTCGCCCGGGTTTTTTCCGCTTCCGTTCAAGGCATCGAAGCGTTCCCGCTAGAAGTGGAAGTCAATGCGGGCTGGGGAGATACCAACATCGTCATCGTCGGCCTGCCGGATGCCGCGGTGAAGGAATCGCGGGACAGGGTCAGCACCGCACTCACCAACTCTGGCTTCAAGTTCCCCATGGGCCGCACGACGATCAATCTTGCGCCCGCAGATGTGAAAAAGGAGGGGCCAAGCTTCGACCTTCCCATTGCCGTCGGCATGCTGGCGGCCAGCGAACAGTTGGAAACCGATCAACTGGATAACTTTTGCATCGTCGGAGAATTGGCCCTGACCGGTGCCGTTCGTCCGGTGAAAGGAATTCTCCCCATTGCGCTGCTGGCCAAAGCTGAGGGCAAAACCGGTTTGCTGGTTCCGGCAGAGAATGCCGCCGAGGCCGCCGTGGTGCGTGGATTGAACGTCATTCCCATTCAGAATCTGCGCGAGGCGACCGGTTTCCTGGAGGGACAATTGAAAATCGCTCCGACCCAGGTCGATCTCGCAAACATCTTCAGCGCTCCATTGGATGACGAACTTGATTTCGCCGACGTGAAAGGCCAGGAGTCCGTGAAGCGCGCGCTGGAAATCGCTGCGGCAGGCGGTCATAACGCGCTGTTAATCGGCCCGCCCGGCACGGGCAAATCGATGCTGGCGAAGCGTCTGCCAACCATTCTGCCGCCCCTCACGCTGGATGAAGCGTTGGAGACCACGAAGATCCACAGCATCGTTGGGTTACTTCCATCGGGGCAGGCACTCGTCACGCGGCGGCCGTTTCGCTCCCCCCACCATACGGCGAGCGATGCCGGGCTGCTGGGCGGCAATATCAACCCGACGCCGGGTGAAATCTCCATCGCGCACAACGGCGTGCTTTTCCTGGATGAATTGCCTGAGTTCAAAAGGAGCGTTCTGGAAACCATGCGTCAGCCATTGGAGGAAGGACGCGTGACGATCTCGCGAGCCGCGGGGACGATGACATTCCCGTCACAATTCATGTTGATCGCCGCGATGAATCCCACCCCGGATGGCAAGATGCCGCACGAGTCACGGAGCTCGCCGCGCGAAATCCAGAATTACCTCGGGCGCATTTCAGGGCCACTGCTCGACCGCATTGATCTCCATGTGGAAGTGCCCGCAGTGAAATTCCGGGAAATGACAGGGGAACGAAACGGTGAGACGTCCTTGCAAATCCGACAGCGAGTGGTGGCCGCACGAGAGCGGCAGCAACTGCGTTTTGCGGGGACGCGCATCACATGCAACGCGCGGATGGGCACCCGTGAACTCAAACAGTTCTGCGCGCTGGATGAGGCCGCCAACGAACTTATTAAATTTGCCATGTCCGACTTGAATCTCAGCGCCCGCGCCTACGATCGTATTTTGAAGGTGGCTCGAACCGTGGCCGATCTGGCCGGTCATGAAGCCATGAGCAGTGAGCATGTCGGTGAGGCGATTCAATACCGTTCCCTCGACCGGCAATTGTGGACCTAGCCGACGTTGAATCAACACGCCCATGGATGACCTCAAGAAATGCGTCGAATCACTCGGCCTCGAGAACGTATCGCGTCATATATTTTTGTGCGCGGACCAGACAGAACCGGAATGCTGCAGGAAGGAAGCCGGGCTGGAGGCTTGGGAGTTTCTTAAGAAGCGGTTGAAGGAACTAGGCCTGACGAGCGGTTCACAATCCAAAGTCTATCGGACTAAAGCCAATTGCCTGCGCGTCTGCACCCAGGGACCCATCGCCGTCGTATACCCGGAAGGAATCTGGTACCACTCGTGTTCACCGGCGGTGCTGGAGCGGATTATCCAGGAACATCTGATTGGAGGCCGTGTGGTTCAAGAGTTCGCATTCGCCCGTAACCAACTCACACATTTGCAGTGAGCGGCGGCTCAGGATTTTGCCTGCGAAATAATTTCAAAACACGTTTCCCGATGAACCAGATCACCGCACCGGAGATGGCTAGGACGATGACGGCCAAAACCATTGCAACAATGGGCCAAATCACAGCCAGAACGGACAGTGCTGTCGAAGAAGCCGCTTCCGCAGTGGACAGGATTGGGTTCGCGATACCGCCCGTAGTTAGCGATGAGGCTGCCCGAGCTTTGGTGGTCGCGATTTGAGTCGAGGCCGCAACACCACCACCCGCCACCACGGCCAAAGTCCAGCGCCAGAAAGGGTCGAGATCAACGACGACGGATGCGGTGAGGAAAATGCCCGCAATGGTAGCGAGCGGAACGGCTGCCGAGTCCAAGGCGTTATCGAGCCACGGGACATAATACGCAGCAATCTCCAACACCGTGGCCAGGCCAAACGCAATCATTGCTGGATATGACCCCATCCAGGCAAAAGATTTGGCCAATTGCACATGTTCGGCCCCGAAATGGGCCGCAAGGCTTAAACAAAACAGAGGAACGAAGACTCGGAATCCGCACGCGGCACTCAGACCGACGCCCAGGCAAATACTGAGGAAGATTTCCATGATGCCATCATGGCTTAGTCTCGCGAGTGCGCGAGTAGAATTTGGGCGGCAAAATCCTGTTTATCTTTGAACGAAACTTTCAACGAGACGAAAACCCCAAAACTTTTTTAGCTTCCACCGTGCTCCGCGACCCGAGCGTCGCCCTTCAAGATGGCCTTGCCGTATTCCCGATTAAGCTTGGCGATGAAGTCCAGAGAGATTTCCTTCGGGCAAACGGCTTCACATGAGCCGGTGACCGTGCAGTTGCCGAAGCCTTCGTTATCCATTTGTTTTACCATGGCCAGAGCGCGCCGTTCCCGCTCGGCCTGTCCTTGTGGCAAGTGGGCGAGATGGGAAACTTTGGCAGACACGAACAACATCGCGCTGGCATTCTTACAGGCCGCCACGCAAGCACCGCAGCCGATACACGCCGCCGCATCCATGGCTTGGTCCGCTTCCGTCTTCGGCACTGGAATGGTGTTTCCATCCGGACAACCACCGGTGTTTACGGAAACGAAGCCTCCGACCTGAATGATCCGATCAAAGGACCCCCGATCGGTTATTAAGTCGCGCAATACCGGGAAGGGCTTCGCACGCCACGGTTCGATCGTAATCGTTTCGCCATCCTTGAAACGACGCATGTGCAACTGACAAGCCGTCGTGCCTCGCTGGCCACCGTGCGCGACGCCATTGATCACCAGGGAGCAGGTGCCACAAATACCTTCGCGGCAATCAGAGTCGAAGGCGATGGGCTCTTCGCCCTTTGCGATTAAACCTTCATTGACGACGTCGAGCATTTCCAGGAACGACATGTCCGGGATGATATTCGTGGCTTTGTATTCCACGATGTCGCCCGAATCGTTGCGGTCCTTTTGCCGCCAAACTCGAAGGGTAAGGTTCATGACTTTTATCGATCAACCCTGGCCACCATCACTTGTAACTCCGGGTGCTCATTTTGACTTCCTCGTAAATCAGCGGCTCCTTGTGGAGGTTCGGCCGGCTGAAATCACCTGTGTATTCCCAGGCAGCCACGTAGGCGTATTCTTCGTCATTGCGTTTGGCTTCGCCCTCCTCCTGGAATTCAGTTCGAAAATGTCCGCCACAGGATTCGTTTCGCTGAAGCGCATCAAGGCAAAGCAGTTCGCCGAATTCCAAAAAGTCCGCCACCCGTCCAGCCACTTCCAAATCCTGGTTGAGCGATCCGGACGCGCCGGTCACTTTGACGTTTTTCCAGAATTCCTCGCGCAACTGTGGGATCTTCTGCAGCGCTGCCTTCAGGCTCTGTTCGCTCCGTGCCATGCCACAATCGTCCCACATGATTTTACCCAACTCGCGGTGGAAACTCGTCACGGTGCGCTTGCCGTTGATGGACAGAAATTTCCTCGTCAGCGCTTCAACGGCGGCCTCCGATTTCTTGAATTCCGCATGTGCCGTGCTGGGCTTTGCGGCTTTGTGCGTGGCGAAATAATTCCCAATGGTGTAGGGCAGAATAAAATAACCATCCGCCAGGCCTTGCATCAACGCACTCGCCCCCAACCGATTCGCGCCATGGTCAGAAAAGTTGGCTTCTCCCAGCACAAACAATCCCGGCACATTGCTCATTAAGTTATAGTCCACCCACGAGCCGCCCATCGTGTAATGAACCGCCGGGTAAATGCGCATCGGGGTTTGGTAGGCGTTATCCCCCGTGATCTTCTCGTACATGTCGAAAAGATTTCCATACCGCTCGCGAATCTTTTCCTCGCTAAGGCGTTTGATGGCGTCGGCGAAATCCAAATAAACGCCTTTGCCCCCCGGCCCGACACCACGACCTTCGTCGCACACTTCCTTAGCCGCCCTCGAAGCGATGTCCCGCGGCGCGAGATTGCCGAAGCTGGGATATTTACGTTCGAGGAAATAATCCCGATCAGCTTCGGCAATGTCCTGCGGGCGTTTGCCGGCATCTTCCTTGCGCTTGGGCGCCCAGACTCGCCCGTCGTTTCGCAATGACTCGGACATCAAGGTGAGTTTGGATTGATGCTCGCCGCTCACCGGGATGCACGTGGGGTGAATCTGCGTGTAACAAGGATTTGCAAAAAATGCGCCCTTCTTATGTGCCCGCCACGTGGCCGTGACGTTGCAGCCCTTGGCATTCGTCGAGAGAAAAAAAACATTGCCATAACCGCCGGTCGCGAGAACCACCGCGTCCGCAGCGTGAGAGGAAATAGCTCCCGTAACCATGTCGCGCACCACGATTCCCTTCGCGTGCCCGTCAATCACCACCAATTCGAGCATCTCAGTGCGAGGAAACATTTGCACGTTGCCAGCACCAATCTGGCGGGAGAGCGCCTGGTATGCGCCGAGAAGCAATTGCTGGCCAGTTTGGCCGCGCGCGTAAAAGGTTCGCGATACCTGCGCGCCCCCGAAAGAACGATTTGCCAGCAACCCGCCGTATTCGCGCGCAAACGGGACGCCTTGCGCCACGCACTGATCGATGATGTTAATGCTGACTTGAGCGAGCCGATAGACGTTGGCTTCGCGAGCCCGAAAATCCCCGCCCTTGATCGTGTCGTAAAAAAGCCGGTGAACAGAATCCCCGTCGTTCTGGTAATTCTTGGCGGCATTAATCCCTCCCTGCGCCGCGATGCTGTGCGCACGTCGAGGGCTGTCCTGGTAACAGAACGCCTTCACCTTATAACCGAGCTCCGCCATCGTAGCCGCCGCGGCGGCGCCTGCGAGACCGGTCCCTACCACGATGACGTCAAACTTTCGCTTGTTCGCGGGATTGACGAGCTTGAGATCGAATTTGTGCTTCTCCCACTTATGGGCAAGAGGACCCGCCGGAACGTTGGAGTTGAGCGCCATCTTATTTGACCTCCATCGCTTTGATTTCGGTGGGCTGTCCCGACACCGGCCTCGACACGTACCCTTTGCCGTAGCCCCCCATTTTCACCGCAATCGGAATGATCGAGTAACCGACAAAGATTGTGATCGCGAGGAGCCGGGCGCCGTTATCCAAGAGCGGTTTATAGTAAGACTTTTTCCAACCCATTGACTGAAACATGCTGCTCACGCCGTGACTCAAGTGCAGGCAGAGCAACGCCATGGCGATAATATAAAAAGCACACACCCAGCCGTTGCTGAATCCAGCCACCATCATCGCAAAAACATCATGCCTGCCTTTAGCATCCACAAGGTCATGGAAGTTTTTTCCAGTAAGGTTGACCGATTCCACCTGCACCGTGAAATGGAGCAAGTGATAAATGATGAAGGCGGCGATGATGAGCCCGCTCATCATCATTGTGCGTGAGGCGTAAGAAGACCCCACCGGCTTGTAAGCGACATAGGCCTGGCCCCGCGCAGCGCGATTTTCCGCGGTAAGGCGCACAGCGGATACGATGTGGAGCACGACCATGACCAGCAGTCCGATCCGAGTCACCCAGAGCAACTCCCCTAGATTCTGCAGGAAGTGGCCGTAACGGTTGATGGCCTCCCAACCGAGAAAGATCTGAAGGTTTCCAACCATGTGCGCGAGCACGAAGAGGAACAACCCACAGCCCGTGATGGCCATGATGTATTTCTTGCCGAGCGACGAATTCCAGATTCGCGAAAAAAGATTCATGAAGTTCGCCACACGCG
Organism: uncultured Verrucomicrobiae bacterium; assembly: GCA_963760275.1. Classification (GTDB taxonomy): domain Bacteria; phylum Verrucomicrobiota; class Verrucomicrobiia; order Limisphaerales; family SIBH01; genus JANNGC01. The sequence goes on along the minus strand of CAVXCM010000013.1, from coordinate 456,790 downwards.
ACGAACGCCCAGGAATCTACAGAGCGCGCTGGCACACCGTCAACGGCGTCGAAGGGAAGAGTCGGGGGATCTTTCCACCAAGTGCAAAAGATTACCTTCAATGTCAGAAAAAAAGAGCACGCGTCCCCCACCGCCGGCCGGCTTTATTGGTTCTGTAATTTCTACCCCTCTTAACTCCAGTTCGCGTTGAGCGCTTTCAATGGATGAAACAGACAGTGCCAAATGCCGCCAGCCATGAACCTTGTTATGCAATGCCTCGCGCACGCTGCCATCCCCGGGATAAATCTCAATCCAATCGCCGCCGGGCAACTCGATCATAAACGCGGGCGGCGTTTCTCCGTTGTCGAAGACCACCCGGGCGCCGAGCACTTGCACGTACCAATTCTTAAGCCCCTCGGTATTTCGCGCCGCCAATCCTATGTGCTCGAGAGAAAACAAGGTTTGCATCCGGCACAAAGTGGCGAAATCAATCAGGGCTGTAAATGTTCAGGGAGTCATGGCATGAGAGAGACTCGAAATGCGGAAATGGGTTATTGACTGTAAAGGCTTCTTTGCTACTTTCACCGCTCCTTAAATTTGGAAATTGGATGAAAACGTATTTGCCGAAAGATTATTTGAGCCAGCGTAAGTGGCATGTCGTCGATGCGGACGGTGTTATTTTGGGCCGTCTCGCCGCTAAAGTCGCTGACGTGTTGCGCGGCAAGAACAAAGCTATCTTCACCCCGATGTGGGATGCTGGGGATTTTGTAGTCGTGATCAATTCCGACAAAGTGAAACTTTCGGGGAAGAAGGAGAACGAGAAGTTTTTCATGAGCTATTCCGGCTGGAAAGGCGGCGAAAAATATCGTTCCGTCGCACAAGTCCGGACCAAGAATTCCGAAGAGCTCATCCATCATGCCGTCAAAGGCATGATTCCAAAAAACCGCCTCGGCAGCCAGTTGCTGACCAAGCTGAAGGTTTATAAGGGTGCGGAGCATCCCCACGCCGCCCAGATGCCAGCGACCCTCAAGATCAATAACTAATTTTTATGGCAACGCAGACTCTGGAATTCCTCGGTACCGGTCGACGCAAGACATCAGTTGCGCGCGTGCGTCTGGCACCTGGCTCTGGCAAAATCACCGTAAACGGCCGCCCGTTTGAGATCTATTTTCCGACCGAAACACTCCGTGGCGTAGTCAACGCGCCTCTCACGCGGACTGAAACCGCCGCCAAGTATGATGTCAGCGTCAATGTTAAGGGAGGCGGACCTCAAGGACAGGCGGGTGCGGTGCGGCATGGAATTTCCCGCGCTCTGCTCGAAGTCGACGTAAATTTTCGCCCCGCTTTGAAAGCTGAAGGCTTCCTCACTCGCGATTCCCGAATGAAAGAACGCAAGAAGTACGGTCAGCCGGGTGCTCGCAAACGCTTCCAATTCAGCAAGCGTTAATTTTAAAGCCAATTTCACAACACCCCGCTGGCGCAAGCCGCGGGGTTTTTGTTTACCACACACGTATTCTCTGGGAACAAGCGCGAATAACGTAGCGTATCCCAAAAGCCCTGATTTCCTCATTCTCAATCAGATGAACAACAAAGCAGTAAAAGTCGGGATCGTCGGCGCCTCCGGGTATTCTGGGGAGGAACTTGTGCGCTTGATGCTGATCCATCCTCATGCCGCTCTGACTGCCGTCACTTCCCGCCAATACGCGGGGCAAACGGTGGCGCAGGTCTTCCCGAAGTTCTCGCAATATCCTCTCTCAAAGAAGCTTCGTTTTAGTGATCCGAACGCGGAAGTGCTGACGACCCAATGCGACGTGGTTTTTCTCGCTTTGCCCCACGGGGTGGCAGCGGAATTTGCCGTGCCGCTGCTGAATGGGGGCGTTCGCGTCATCGACCTCAGCGCGGACTTTCGATTAAACGATGCCGCAACCTACAAGGAGTTTTACGCGCATGAGCACCCCGCTCCCACTCTCCTGACGAAGGCAGTCTACGGATTGCCCGAGGTGTATCGTGAGAGGATAAAAGAAGCGATGCTGGTCGCCTCCCCGGGATGTTACCCTACCAGCATCATTCTTCCTCTTGTCCCATTGCTTCGGGCGAAATTGATCAAACCGGAAACAATCATTGCCAATTCCCTAAGTGGGGTCAGCGGCGCAGGTCGTAAAGCCGAACTGGACTACTTGTTTGTGGAATGCAACGAAAGCGCGCGACCGTATGGAGTGCCCAAGCACCGCCATTTATCCGAGATTGAACAGGAGCTTTCACTTGCCGCCGGGGAGACGATCAAAATCCAGTTTACGCCCCATTTGATTCCAGTTAATCGCGGCATCCTGACCACCATTTATGCGGCACCGGCAACGCATTTCAATACGACCGACGAGCTGAACGCTTCGGCTGCCCAAATCAAGAGAGCCTTTGACACGGCCTACGCGAACGAGCCATTCGTCCGGTTGCTTGAAGGGAAGGCTTTGCCTGACATCAAGAACGTGGTGGGAACCAATGTCATTGAAATCGCGTGGCGTCTTGACCCGCGTACCGGACGCCTCATCGTTATGAGTGCCGAAGACAACATTGTTAAAGGCGCCAGTGGGCAGGCCGTCCAAAGCATGAACATTCTCTGTGGCTATCCCGAAACAGCCGGCCTGCTCTGACTTCCGCCGTTTGACACATACCCTTGACCCCCTATACTGCCGCCCCTTTGAAATGAACCGAAATCCGCATGTAGCCGTGGTTGGTGCGACGGGAGCCGTCGGCATCGAGATGATTAAAACGCTGGAGAAGCGCCATTATCCCGTGGGCAAGTTGACGTTGCTGGCCTCCGCCCGGTCCGTGGGTAAGAAGCTCAGTTTTCGAGGCGAAGAAATCCCCGTGCAGGAGTTGAAGCCGGACGCTTTCCGTGGCGTCGACGTCGCGCTGTTTAGCGCGGGCGGCAGCATTTCAAAAGAGTTCGCTCCCATGGCAGCGCATCGCGATTGCGTGGTGGTGGATAACTCCAGTGCCTTCCGCATGGACGAGACAGTCCCGCTCGTCATTCCTGAGATTAACGCAGCAGATGTGAAGTGGCACAAGGGCATCATCGCCAATCCAAACTGCACCACGGCTATCACGCTCATGGCGCTGTATCCGTTGCATCAAGCATTTGGCGTGACGCGTATTTTTGCGTCGAGTTACCAGGCGGTTTCCGGGACCGGCGCCAAAGCCATCGAAGAACTCGAACGGCAGGTCAATGAGATCGCCTCAGGCAAGCCGGCGACCAAAGAAGTTTATCCGCACCAGATCGCTTTCAATGTCCTCCCACATGTCGACTCCTTTCTTGCCGACGGATACACCAAGGAAGAAATGAAGATGCAGAACGAGGGGCGCAAGATCATGCATCTGCCGAGCTTCCGCGCGAGTGTCACCTGTGTGCGCGTCCCTGTTTACCGTGCCCATTCCGTGGCAGTGTCTGCGGAATTTCAGCGTCCCATCACAGTCGAAGCCGCACGCGACGTACTTAAGAACGCCCCGGGCTTGGACATCATCGATGACCCGGCCAACAAGCGCTACCCGCTCCCGCTTGATGTCGCCGAACGCTACAACTGTGCAGTAGGTCGCATGCGTATGGATTGCGCGATGGATAACGGGTTGTGCTTTTGGGTCTGTGGAGATCAATTGCTCAAAGGCGCTGCCCTTAACGCAGTCCAGATCGCTGAAGTGCTCCTGAACTAATTTCCCTGTTTTCAGCGAGGCGCGCCGCGGTTTTTTAACCCGGCGCGCTTTCAAGTTTCTGCCCACGTTTCCGATGTACATCGCACGTATCCGCGGACGCGCAGCTGCTCCGTTGAACTCCAAGTGTCATGAAAAGGGCAGAAACGTTGTCGATCGTCGTTCCGGTGTATAAGGAGGAAGGGAACATTCCCCTGTTCCTCGAACGCATCATCCCCATTCTGGAAAGCACGGGCGACGACTTCGAAATCATCTTCTCGATGGACCCTTCGCCGGACGCCACGGAAGCCGCCATCCTTCAACACCGCGAACGTGACCGGCGAATCAAGCTGCTGAAGTTCTCCCGACGCGTGGGCCAACCGATGGCTACTCTCGCGGGTTTGCAATATTCGCGGGGGGATGCAGTGGTCGTCATCGATGTCGATCTTCAGGACCCGCCGGAATTGATCCTGCAAATGGTCGCCAAATGGCGGGAAGGCTTTGATGTCGTCATGGCGCAACGCCGATCGCGGACTGGCGAAAACTGGATCAAGAAACTCACAGCCCATCTGGGCTACAAACTCATCAATAAAATCGCCGAGGCAGAAATTCCGCCCAACACCGGTGACTTCCGCCTTATGAGCCGCCGTGTCGTGAGCGAGATCAACAAGCTCAAGGAATGTCATGGGTTCCTGCGCGGTCTCGTTGCCCTGGTCGGCTTCAAGCAAACGATCATTCAATTCGATCGCGTGCCGCGCATAACCGGGGCGGGCAACTACAACCGCTTCTTCGGTTCATTGAGAATTGGCTTCAATGGCATCGTTTGCTTCTCCAGTTATCTGCTCACCTTGAGCTCGCAGATGGGCTTTCTGCTGGCGGGCGGCAGTTTCCTCATTGGTCTGATCTACGCCGTGATGAAACTCTTCGGTTTTCCATTTCCCATCGGGAATCCCACCATCGTCATCCTCATCCTGTTCATGGGCGGGGTGCAGTTGATCAGCGTCGGGATCCTGGGCGAATACATTGCGCGCATCTACGAAGAGGTAAAATGCCGGCCCAAGTACATTCTTGATGAAGCCGTCGGATTCAACGAGCACGACACCACGCGAGTCACGCCGCTATCGGCTCACCGCTACGCCGCTTGATGAATGCCCCGAGCCATACCGCACGATGGCCCAAGATCATTCCGCCACTCACGGCCGATCAACAGCAGGTCAGCGATGATTTCATGCGGCACTGGCACGAGGTGCTGCCCGCCCGGTTCGGCGTCGTGGATGATTTCAACCACGGCTATGTCGTTAAACATGCTCCGCCGGCTTTCCGGCGAACTCTTGAAATCGGCGCCGGGCTTGGCGGACACATACCTTACGAGAAATTATCCACCGACCAGGAACAGAATTACCACGCCCTGGAATTGCGTGAAAACATGGCCGAGAAAATCCGGTCGCGCTTTCCCAAGGTTCAGGCGTGTGTGGGCGATTGCCAGCAGCGCCTGAGATTTGCCGACGGCTACTTTGACCGGATCATCGCCGTGCATGTCCTGGAGCATCTGCCCGATTTGCCCTCCACAATTTTGGAAATGCACCGGCTCTGCGACCCAACGCGTGGCGTTTTCTCCGTCGTCATCCCGTGCGAGGGAGGATTGGCGTATGGATTGGCGCGAAAGATTTCGGCGCAACGCATCTTCGAGAAACGCTACCGGCAACCTTATCGATGGTTCATTGAGCGCGAACACATCAATCGCCCGCGCGAAATTCTGCGGGAACTGGCCGCCTTTTTTGATGTGACGCATTGCACCTACTTCCCGCTGGGACTGCGCTCGATCGCCCTTAACCTGTGCATCGGTCTCACCCTCAAGCCCAAGCCCCTCATCGAAATACGAACCGGCGCATGAGCACAAAGCTCAGCAACGTGGTGGGCGGAATTGCCAGCGCCTTCGCCAGAAAGACGTTTTCCGTCACACTTTTAAGTGCAAGCCACACCAGCGCCACTGTGCAAAGCCAGCACGCCAAAACCATGAGGACGTATCGGGTGAATTCGATTGTGTGGGCGGCGGAGCGCGATGCGAATACCCACCACTTGCTCAAACTGAAATGAACACCCACCGCGATAAAGTAAGCCAGCGATACGGCAGCCAACCGCGGGAGGAATTGCTTGAGCAACCAAAGCGCAGCGAAGTCAACGGCGCAGACGAAGGCGCCCACGACACAAAACTTGATCGCCTGGATAACCACCGCGCAAAGGATGCGTCGCTCCGCCGGCTCAATCGATACCTAATTGGGCTGCTCGTCGTCGCTACCATTTCTGTCTTCTCCGTCGTACGCCAGGCCGGCTTTGTGCATTGGGATGATGGCGTCAATATCGAGCACAACCCCCACATCCGCGGAATTACCGGGCAGTCACTTCAATGGATGTTCATGGATGTGAGCTACGTCCCACGTTACATGCCGCTGGGATGGCTCGCCCTCGCCGTGGACTACGAACTGGCCGGCGAGTTCAATCCCCTTACCTACCATCTAGGAAATTTGCTGCTGCACTGCCTCAACGGTGTTCTCGTCTTCGTGCTGTTGAAGTCGTTGCTCACCTCGGCAGCCAACAGTTCAGGCAAACGATGGGACCCATACGGTTTACTGGCGGCCGCGGGGATCGGGGCGTTCTTTTGGTCTATTCACCCATTGCGCGCGGAACCTGTGGCGTGGGCCTCGGCGCGCATTTATTGCGTGGCCTCTTTCTTCGCCTTCTGCGCGCTGGTGTGTTACCTGCGCCATGCCGCCGCCGGAGGTGGCACCCGCTGGCTGTGGCTCTCCGCAGCCGCATTCCTAGCCTCGGTGTTCACTTACCCCATCGCACTGGGGATCGTCCCCGTACTGGTCGTCATGGACTTCTATCCGCTGCGACGCATCGAGTTTTCACAAAATGGATTGTTTGGTCCCAGAGCCCGCCGGGTGTGGCTAGAAAAACTCCCCTTCGTTCTCTCTGGTATCGCCATAGCCGGCGTCACCTTATGGGCTCGCACTGGCACGGCCCAGTGGGTCAAGCCCGTCACGCTGAATGACTTCGGAATCATCGCCCGCGCCATGCAGGCGTTCTACGTTTGGGCCGCTTACTTGTGGAAGACCTGGCTCCCGCTCGAACTCACGCCCATGTATACAGCACTGATTTCATTTGAACCTTGGAGCCGCGTTTTCGTGTTCAGTTCCCTACTCGTGTTGGGCCTGACGACGCTCGCACTCGTTCGATGCCGTCGCTGGAAAGGATTTACAGCGCTCTGGTGCTGCTATCTGGCGCTCCTCGTTCCCATGCTGGGTCTCACAGAGCACCCACATCATGCGAACGATCGCTACAGTTACATCCCCGGCGTCATTTGGTCGTTCGTCATCGCCACACTTCTGCTCCATACCTGGCATCGACGCGAGCGCGCCTGGGTTCTGGGTGGCTGCGGCGTGTTGTTGGTGACGTGCGGGGTAATGACCTTCCGGCAGGCATCGCATTGGCGTAATCGCGAGACCCTGTTGACCCACATCACTTCCACACTACCCACTCATCCACTTCGCGCGCCGCAGGATGTCCAACTTGGCTTCGTCTACCGCCTGCGAGGCGAAACGGACCGCGCCATCGCTCAATATCACCGCGCGCTGGAAGCCGACCCAACAAACGACGAGGCGCACAGTTCGCTCGCTGATGTCCTCTCTGAGAAGGGAGTACATGGGCAGGCCATCGTTCATTATCGCGAGGCGCTGCGCCTCAAGGGGGACGCGCATAAAGTTCGGGAAAATTTTGGCGTTACCCTGGGCAGTGCCGGCCAATTCGCCGAGGCCGCCGCAGAATTTGAGCACGTCATTCGTGCCCAACCCGCCAACGCCAACGCGCATCGAAACCTCGCCCTCACCCTTGCCAGGCTGGGAAGAAAGGATGAAGCGATTGCACTACTGGCCAAAGCGAACGAGTTGCGCGGCACGCCCTAAGCGCCGTGTTCACACGAGTACATCGGGCGGAAAGATGCGCTGCCCACTTGAACCCACTTGAGCGAGGCGGTCAGTCGCTCAAGTGCGTGGAAGACATTCCAAGCTGCCGATGCCCGGTGTTTTAGACCGCCTTGCTAATCCACGGCCTGTTTGTTATCAGGCGATGGATGACAAAAGCGCGCGGCGCGACACATTAGCCCGATGGTAACCGGCATTAGTTCTACACGCGTTCGCGTGGACGGAAAATTCTTCCGGCTTGGCGACAACAAGTTCTACCCGAAAGGTGTAACTTACGGGCCGTTCGCACCCAATCCGGAGGGGGAACGTTTCGCTTCGCCCACGCAAACGCTCCGGGATTTCGCACTCATCAAGGACCTCGGCGCCAATACGCTCCGGCTCTACCATGTACCTCCCCATTGGTTTCTGGACCTGGCGCAGGAGCAGGGATTAAAGCTCCTCATCGATATCCCATGGCACAAGGAGCGTTGCTTCCTGGATTCTTCAATACTTCGCGCGGAAGCAAAAAATTCTGTGCGCGATGCCGTCGGTCTGTGCGCCAGGCATCCCGCCGTATTCGCCTACAGCGTGGTGAATGAAATCCCGAGCGACATTGTGCGCTGGACGGGTGCGCGAGCCATCGCCGAATTCATTGAAGAGTTGGTGGATGAAGCCAAGGCAATCGATCCGGAGTGTCTCTGCACCTTCGGCAACTTCCCGCCCACCGAATTTCTTCGTCCCCACAATATCGATTTCCTTTGCTTCAACGTTTACCTGCATCAACGGCGGGCCTTTGAGAATTATCTGTCGCGGTTGCAAATGATCGCGGACACCAAGCCACTGGTGGTCGGCGAGACAGGCATCGACTCACGGCGCGAGGGTGAAGAGAATAAATGCCGGATCCTTTCGTGGCAGATCGAAGCGGGATTTCAGCGAGGGCTGGCCGGGCTGTTTATTTTCAGCTTCACCGATGACTGGCATCGAAACGGAACCCAGGTGGAAGATTGGACCCTCGGCCTCACCACGCCAGACCGCACGCCGAAGCCCTCCTACTTCGCGGTGCAACAGATTCTCCGCGAGGCTCCGTGCTTTCCGCTGGCACGTTACCCCCGGGTTTCTGTGGTCGTGGCGAGTTACAACGGCGCGAGGACGCTCAAAGCCTGTCTCACTTCGCTGGAGCGGCTGAATTATCCGGATTACGAGGTCATACTCGTTGACGATGGATCAACCGATTCGACGCCGCGAATCGCCACCGAACATTCGCGCGTCCGCTACATTGCCCAACCGAACAAGGGCTTATCCGTGGCACGCAACACCGGCATCAATGCGGCCACCGGAGAAGTGGTGGCATTCACAGACTCGGACTGCCGGGCGGATGAAGACTGGCTTTACCACCTGATCGGCGATTTGTTGCGCAGCGATTTCGCCGGGATCGGCGGCCACAACTTTCTTCCACCAGAAGATTCGTGGGTGGCGGCGGCAGTGATGGTATCCCCCGGAGGACCGGCGCACGTGATGTTGAACGACCGTGAAGCCGAGCACATTCCCGGTTGTAACATGGCGTTCTACAAGTGGGCTCTTGACCAACTGGGCGGCTTCGATCCGATTTACCGGAAAGCCGGTGATGACGTGGACGTTTGTTGGCGGCTTCAGCAGGCAGGTTATCGCATAGGGTTCAGCCCTGCCGGTTTCGTCTGGCACTATCGCCGTTCCACTGTGCGCGCCTACCTGAAGCAGCAGGCGGGCTACGGTGAAGCCGAGGCGTTGCTGATGACGAAGCACCCGGAGTATTTCAATTCGGCGGGCTCCAGCATTTGGCGGGGGCGCATCTACAGCCCCTCGAGCATGGGCATCGTGGTCCGGCGCTCGGTCATTTACCACGGACCCTTCGCCGGCGGTTGGTTTCAAACCCTTTATGCGCCACCGCCCGCCTTCGCGCTCATGCTCGCCACATCGCTGGAATTCCACGTGCTCGTTACGCTGCCGTTGGTCGTCCTCTCGGCCCCATTTCAGTTTCTATGGCCGCTCAGTGTCGCCAGCTTTTGCCTCTCGGTAGCGGTCTGTGTGGCCGCGGCTTCGCAGGCTCAATTGCCGCGAAATAAACATCGCCTCTGGTCTCGGCCTCTCATCGCTCTCCTCTGCTTTCTTCAACCCATTGCCCGTGGCTGGGCCCGCTATGAAGGACGGCTCCGCATCAACACCACGCCCAACCACGCCTTCCGCCGCATCGCCGCACTGCCCTATGCGGATCGAGGCGAGGCTCTCGATGAGATCCAGTATTGGTGCCACAATGGCATGGAACGCGTCAGCTTCGTTTATGCCGTGGTGCACAAGCTGGAACAGGAAGGGTGGCAGCATAAGCCCGACGCCGGCTGGGATGAATTCGATGTGGAAATCTACGGGACGCGCTGGAGCCGCCTTCAACTTTCCACCGTTGCCGAGGCGGTCGAAAAGGGAAGCTACGTGTTCCATTGCCGTCTCCGCACCGGTTGGTCCCTTCTGGCCAAGGTCCTTTTTTGGATGGCCGCTGGCTTGGAACTCATCCTCATCGGACTCGTCGCCGATGCCGTACCCTGGCTCTGGATGCTGCTCCTCACGCTCCCGCTAATCGGGCTGTACTTTGAAAACGAGAAGCGAATACTCCAAAGACTCATCGTCGCGTTCCTCGATGAACTGGCGGAAAAATATCAGCTGACGAGAGTCTCCATCGAGCAGGCCAGCACCCCGGTGCCAGCGGCCCCGAGTGCGTCCCTGCCGTTGGCCTCGTCGAAATCCTGAATCGTCTTGGCGTTGCAACAGGTTCATTGCATCGTTTCTGCGCTCGAGAAACTATGATTCAATATCACGATTTGCTGCGGCTGGTTCTGGAGCAGGGAAAGTTCAAACCGGACCGCACGGGCACCGGCACCTACTCCGTCTTTGGCGCCCAGGCGCGATTTCCTTTGCGCGACAGCTTCCCGCTCCTCACGACTAAAAAGCTGCATCTCAAGTCGATCATTTTCGAGCTGCTCTGGTTCTTACGCGGGGATACGAACGTAAAATGGCTGAACGAGAACGGCGTAACCATTTGGAATGAATGGGCTGATGCCAATGGAGACCTTGGCCGGGTTTACGGTGCGCAATGGTGTGATTGGCGCAGCAACGATGGCTCGCTCGATTAACCAGATCGATCGCGTCATAGAACAAATTCAGAAAAATCCGGATAGCCGCCGACTCATCGTCAGCGCGTGGAATGTAGGTGAGCTTGAGCTGATGGCTCTTCCGCCCTGTCACGCCTTGTTTCAATTCTTCGTCCAGGATGGCGAGCTGAGCTGCCAACTTTATCAGCGGAGCGCGGATCTCTTTCTCGGCGTCCCTTTCAATATCGCCAGCTACGCCCTGCTCACACTGATGGTGGCGCAAGTCACGGGATTGAAGCCTGGCACATTTGTCCACACGTTTGGCGATCTCCACCTTTACTCAAATCATCTCGAGCAGGCCAAACTTCAGCTCAGCCGCGAACCGCGCCCGTTGCCCACGATGAAATTGAATCCCTCCGTGAGCAACATCCACGATTTCAAGTACGAGGACTTCACCTTGGAAGGGTATGATCCGCACCCAGCGATCAAGGCGCCCATTGCCGTCTAGGACTTTCCCATGCACCACCTTTTTCATTGGGCTTCACTCGTCGTTGCCCTCTTCATCGCGGGATGCGCCCATCCGAGGCCAGGCGCTGTGTCCCCTCGTCGGGGGGACGAGATCGTTGTGGCGGGGCGGTTCATTCACACCGGCACGCCAGTGGTGCTGTGGATGGATCCCGGCGGGTATGACGCGTATCGCGTCGAGCGGCGCTTCGCGCCCTTCGATCAATCTTCGTGGGAGACGTCGCACGTTGCGGTGGCGCAACTTAAAACTCCGAATCGCTACGGACTCCGCCGGACCACGGCGCTGACTCCGCAACAAATTGAGCAAGTGCGGGGTGGCGGCTGGGACCTTCCGTTGCTGCAGGAAGTCGTGGATCAGTTTGTGATTCATTTCGATGCCTCAGGCACGAGCCGGCAATGTTTCAAGGTGATGCATGACATGCGCAACTTGAGTGTTCACTTCATGCTGGACCTCGACGGGACCATTTACCAAACGCTCGATGCGAAGGAGCGCGCATGGCATGCCACCAGTTCCAACACGCGATCGGTGGGAATCGAGATTGCAAGCCCGGGCGCGTTTCCCGTGCGCGATCAGAAAGGATTGGCGCAGTGGTACGAAGTGGACGCGAAGGGCGCTACACGGATTAAACTTCCGCCGAGCCTGGGCGACGGCGGCATCCGCACCCCTCACTTTGTGGGCCGTCCAGCGCGGAACGAAGCCATCGTGGGTAAAATCCAAGGACAGCAGTTGAAGCAGTATGATTTTACGCCGGAACAGTATCGCGCCCTCACCCATCTTACGGCTGCGCTCTGCAAAGTGTTTCCCAAAATCCGGTGTGATTACCCGCGAGATGCCGATGGAAAACTACGACTGGAGAAGCTGCCGGCCTCGGAGCTGGAACGTTATGAAGGCGTGCTCGGGCATTATCATGTGCAGCAAAACAAAGTGGACCCGGGCCCGGCCTTCCAATGGGATGCAGTTATTCACAATGCGCGCGAGCTGATTCGCCCGCCCATTGCGGTGAACCCAAAAGGAGGCGCCTCGCATCTTCAACCGAGGAATCCGTGAAACACTTCAAAGCCATCGCCGCGATGAGCGAGAACCGGGTGATCGGTCAGGGAAACAAGATTCCGTGGCATCTGCCCGAGGATTTCAAATGGTTCAAGAAAATGACCACGGGCAACGTCGTGGTGATGGGCCGAAAGACGTTTGAATCCATCGGCAAGCCGCTGCCCAATCGCAAGAGCTTAATACTCACGCGGCATCCGCAGCACCTGATCCACAGTCACCCCGAGATATTTGGGGACTACCATGAATGGCGCGGGGGCAAACATTTGCAACGGCCCTACCAGCTTCGCCTTAGTAAGATCAACGGAGGAAGCGAGGATGACATTTTCTTCTTCAACTCCCTGGACAAGTTAAACCCGGATGATTTTCCCACGGACATCTTCATTTGCGGTGGGGCTCAAATATACGAACAAGCGCTGCCTCGTTGCTCCGATCTCTATCTGACCAGGGTGAAACGGGTGGTGGAGGGGGATGCATTCTTCCCCTCATTCGAAGCTTCGTTCGATCACATCCAGACCATCGCCGACACGCCTGAGTTCTCCATCGAACATTACCGTCACCACAACCTCATCGGCCAGCAGGGCGAATTAATTCCATGAGTTCCCCGCGAGTCAGAATGTGGTTCGGCCTTTCCCGACCTCGGCTCTCGAACTAATTTGGCCCCGCGCGTGAAGTCATCGGAAAAAAATCCAATCGCCGGCCAGGCGTGGTTCTGTGTGCGAAGCCGGCCGAAGCATGAACACATTGCCGCCGCTCGTTTGCGAGAGGCTGGGCTGGAGGTTTTCCTCCCACGCGTTCGCTTCAAGAAGGCCAGCGTTCGTGGCCCAGTCTGGGTGACGGAAGCTCTCTTCCCGAATTATTTGTTCGCCCGATTCGACGTCCATGAATCCCTCCGCCTGGTCCGACACGCTGCCGGGGTAAGCACCGTGGTTCATTTTGGCACGCACCTGCCGGCTGTGCCCGATGATGTTTTGGAAAGTCTTCGCGCGTTGACCGGGTCCGAACAATTGCACGTGTTGCCCGAACAACTAGCTCCCGACGATCGGGTGGAAATCTCCGGGGGTGTGCTGCACGGATTGGCGGCCGTGGTGACGCAAGTGATGCCCGCCAAAGATCGCGTGAAAGTTCTGATGGATTTCCTGGGCCGTCGGACCGAAGTGGAATTGGAAGCGGCCGCCGTGGTGAAGGAAGCGGCGCCTCGCAACCAGGTCCTTTAAGTGAGAGCCACGTTTTGTTCAGAAAACGGCGTGGCGACTGGGCTGAGTTTGGAAGAGGAACTGTCCGGCAAAACAAATCCGATTTCGTGTCTCTGTGTCCAGCGGCGAGCCGCATTCAACCAGGTCTCGGCTGCGAGATCGCCGAGGATGTGAAAAGTCACGGCGTCCATGCGCTCAAGAGGCACAGCCATCTCCAACGTCACTAAATCGCGTCCGACGTGCAGTTCATGCCGGAAGACGTGCTCCTTGTCCGCCGCCCCATTCGTCCACTTGCAGTCTTCCCCGTTATGGGAGATGGAAGCCCGTGAGAAACGGAGCTTCTCTGCGACGAAGGTAAAGTCCTGCCAAAGCGCCTCAATGGATTCACAACGATCAGCCTCGAGTTCGAGCCAGTTGCGCAGGAGCAACGCGTATTGAATCTCTTTGCGCATCTCGAGCGAATTTCCGAAGACCGCGCCAATGGTCAGCCAGTTCTTGATAATGCCGAGGCTGGGTACGATGACGAGCAGCACGACGAATCCGCAACCGATTAGAATGGGCGTAAGACGTCCATTCGACCAGAACGCAACAAAGGCCAGGGCAAGGAAAACGAGCGATACGGCATACAAGGTCAGAACGGCACGACGACGTGAATGACCCGACTGCAACAAGCGATGGTGGATGTGCCGGCGATCCGGGCGGAACAGGGGCAGCCCTTTAACACCGCGCCGCACCATCGAAAAGGTCACGTCCAGGATCGGCAGGGCCAGCGCAATGACCGGGGCGATGAGGGCGGCAGCAATCGTGCCTTTGTTTGAGTTTTGAATCGTTAATGCACCGATCAGGAATCCCAGAAAATAGGCGCCGCCGTCACCCAAGTAAATTCGCGCGGGAGGGAAGTTGAATCTCAGGAACCCTACCAAGGCTCCCACCATGCCGGCCGCAATGCACAGGGAGAAGGGTTGTCCGTTGAAGCCGACGTAAACTAAAAGGCACATCAGCATGATGCAGATACCTGTCGCCAGCCCATCGATGCCGTCGATCAGGTTGATGAGGTTCGTCATGGCGACCAGCCAAAAAATGGTGGCGACACAAGCCCACGGTCCGAGCGAGTAGATGGCGCCGGTCACCGGATTCTTTACCTCTTCGATTCGCAGGCCGAAATAAAAGGCTGACCCGGCGATCAGTATTTGACCCAGGAGTTTCCTCTTCGCACCCAGAGGTTTGATGTCGTCCCACAATCCGAGGCCGAACATGGCCAGGCAGGACAGCCCCAAAACGACGCGGGGCCCGCCCGGTTGAAAGCGCTCGACAAGGAACGACACGACCAAAACGAAAATGAAGGAAACAACGAGTGCGATTCCGCCCAGCCTCGGCACCGGCACCTGATGCGTCTGATGAAGCTGCTTAGTACCGGGCTGCGTGAGCAACGGCGCGAGACGCGAAATGATCAACGGGACCAGCAGCCAAACGATGATGAAACCCGCGCTGCCCAGCAGAGGGGCGGCAATCTTGGGCGAGAACATTAGGTCGTGCGTTTCTGTTAACATCCGAAGGAACGACGTTCGTGGCTGTCGTGAGCCGGGCAGATCAAACATGGCACCAACGTAGAGTCAAGCGTGAGGCCACCCACTGCCGCCCGCACCGGGCGCCCTGTCCGCAGGTTCAAAGATTGAGATAAAATTGGATAAGGGCATTGCATAATCACCTCTGACCGCAGCCTCCATGCACGACTTCTGTACTCGGGCGTATTCCTCCCCGCGGCGCGACCAGAGCCGCAACACGTCGGCGAGCGCCGTGCCTTGCCACGGTTCCAGCACAATTCCGGTACCTGATTGCGTCAGTAGCTGCGCCACTTCGCTGCCGGCGGGCCCGAGAAACAGGCAAGGGCGCCCCGACGAGAGGGCGCCGTAAACTTTGCTGGGCACGACTAACCCAACCAGTTCGTTTTGCATACATGCGAGGTGAACATCGGCTGAAGCCAGATTCGTCTGTAATAGTTCCAATGACGCCGGCTCGCGGAACTCCACGTTGTGGCAGGAAGCGAGCTCGGCACGGACCGCAGCAAGCCGGGGTCCCGATCCAGCCAGGATGAACCGCACGGGAGCGTTCTCTCCGGCCAAAACTTTAATCGCGTCCGTGATCGCTTCGAACGGGTGAGCCAAGCCGAAGTTACCCGAGTAAAGGACGGTGAAAGATTTTTTGTCCGACGCGACCGGCGCCGGCTCTGAATCTTTCAGTCCTACGGCCCAATTGGGAATCACCACAATCTTCTCCGCCGCGATTCCACGATCGATCAAACGATCCTTCATGCAACGACCCACGGCGATAATGGCGTCATGCCGCCGCAGTGCCCACGTTGAAAAAATTCTCAGGAGGCGCCCGGCCACTCCGCCCTTTCGCACCACCTTCAATTCCTCGGCTACCTCGGGATAGACATCCTGTGCCCAATGGATGAGCCGTCCGCCCTTCACCCATTTGAAAAGAGGGCCGAGCACCAGATGCAACGGGGGGTCGGTGAGTGTCACTACAACGTCGTGGCGGGGAAGACGCAAAACACGCCAAACGATGGCGGGGTAAAGTGACGCGTAACTAGCCGCACGCTGCCACGTAGAAGCGCGCGTGAAGGGCAACCCGCGGACCCGATGCACCGAAACGAAAGGTGAAGCGGAGGAAGAATTCAATTCTGCCGTGGAACCTTGGTGATGTGCGGCGACGATGGAGACCTTCCAACCTTGCCTCACGAGGCCAGGCGCCAACTCGGCCAACAGTTGTCCCGTTGCCCCGTGGTCCGGTGGATAGACTCGATTGATGAAGAGAATTGATTTCACTGATGTGCGGGCATTCTCAAAACTTTACGGTTCATTGGCGAGCCGGGAGAGTGCTCGAGGGACATTGGCGGCGGGCGAACGGGTCCGGGGCGGGAGCCGTCCCCTTTTTGCGACAGGATTCAACCACATCTCAGGCGGACCGAGCAGCAGGAGAAAATCGCCACTGTTTCACGGCTTCACTGCGCTGCTTGCGCTGCGTGGCACCGGTGCCACGTCGGTGATGATCCGAGCGCCGCGTTTGTAGGTGAGATACGAATAAGCCCATTGGAAAAGCACCGCCACCTTGTTTCGAAAGCCAACGAGAAAAATAAGGTGAATGAATAACCAAGCCAGCCACGCCAATAAGCCGCTAAATTTAAACGGCCCAATGTCAGCGACGGCCGCCGAACGTCCAATCGTAGCCATGGTTCCCTTATCCCAATACTTAAAGGCCGGACGGGAGCGAAGTCCGGATGAGGTCATCTCATTCTCTACAATGGCTGCAGCATGTTTGGCCATCTGCATTGCAGCCGGCGACACGCCCGGGACTGGTTTTCCGTCCTCCTGCAGCACCGAAGCCAAATCACCAATCGCAAACACATTGGGATGACCCGGCACGCTTAGGTCCGGGTTAACTTTGATTCTTCCGCCGCGATCGACTTCAACCCCTAGCGTTCGCGTCAAAGGAACCGCCGCCACGCCAGCCGCCCATAGAATGTTGGCAGCGCGAATCATCTGGCCGTTGGTCAACTCCACGCTGCCGTGGGTGATGTTCTGCACCTTGATGTTGGTCAGGATATTTACGCCCAACTCTCTTAGTTGGCGGTCGGCCGAAACCTGCAACGCTTCGTCCATGTTCGAGAGCACGCGTGGCGACGCCTCAATCAGGATGATTTGCGCCGTGGTCGGATCGATGTGCCGGAAGTCACGCTTCAGAACCTGCCGAGCCAATTCGGCAAAGGCGCCGGCCAGTTCAACGCCGGTCGGTCCCCCACCCACCACAACAATGGTCATCAGACGAGCGCGCTCGAGGGGATCGGGTTCATTCTCGGCGTGTTCGAAGGCGAGCAGCACTTCGCGGCGAATGCGAATTGCGTCCTCCAGCGATTTCAGGCCCGGCGCAAACTGTTCCCACTCCGGATGACCGAAGTAGGAAGCGCACCCGCCCATGCCCAACACGAGGTAATCGTAAGAGAGGGTTTGTTTGCGGAACCGAACGGTCCGGGCGTTGAGATCGATCTCCTGCGCCTCGTCCAGCAACACTGTAATGTCCGGCCGGTCCGCGAGGATGGAGCGAATCGGCTGGGCAATCTCCGGGGCGGACAACCCCGCAGTCGCCACCTGGTACAGCAACGGCTGGAAGAGGTGATGATTGTGCCGGTCCACAATCGTGATGTGCGCATTCGGATGGTGGAATTCCTTGCAGAAGGTCAGCCCCCCAAAACCCGCCCCAATTACCAGGACCTCCGCCAATTTCTCCATGCGCGGAAGTTTCGCGGCACCCGAAGGAAATGCAAACGGTTCCGCACCCGCGAAGGATTCGTCCTTAACGAATGCGCCATTGCTCGTCGAAAAAGTCGGCAAGTTCTACGACGCTGTCTTGAACCCTGAGGACGGCGTAGTCTGGCAGCTTGGGCGTCTGCTGTGCGTTGCTCGCAGCCCCCGCCGCCGCGAACGTGAAGCCGCTGTTCACCACGACGTAGCGCTCCGGATTGAGCGGATTGGGAAAGATGAAGACGGGAACATGCGTCGTTGTCGGAAATTTCCTCTCCCCCACTTCCACCGCCTCGCCCTTCCACTTTATGGGCAGCCTGGCTGACATCCGCGCCAATAAGCGGTTGCTGACTGGATCGCCAAAAAGAATGAGGTGATGTGCTGCGATGTCAGCTTCGTTGACTTCCGAATCATCCTTCACCCGGGCGTCCCCGCGAAACTGCGCCCGCCACTCATTGGTCGCCTTGGAAAGTTGGGACAGGATCCACGAAGCCGCATCGACGTTCTGCGGTCCCGTTGGGCGCACGATCAGGAAGCTCCCCATGAAGGCATCATCGATTGGGCCTTGTAACCCGGGCGCTTTTATGAGGCTGGAGGAATTTTGGCGGCCCTTGTCCTCGACCCATTTTCCGGTCTCATTCTTTTGCAGCAACACGCGACTCGGACGGCGCGCTTCGGCCGGACCAAGGTTCAACTGGCTGCCATCGACGATCCACCGGCGTTGTGCGTTCAAGGCAGGCCCGCGCTCCACTGCGAACCGCGTGATGTTGGTGGTGGTGACGACTACCTCATCTGAATGGGATTCGAGCTGAAAATCAGCGCGCTGCCAATGGCGACCCAAACCGAGAACCTCGACGCCAAGCCCTTGGTTGTAGCGCAGGGTCCGCGTTGTGAATCGAACGCGTTCCCGCGACAAATGGCGTCCGCGCGCGGCGTTCTCATCGACGAAGCGACTCAACTCTTTGCGTGCCTCAGCGGTGTACTTGTGACCGACATTTGTCCCCCGCACACGTGGAAGGGTCAGGCCTTCCGCCTTCATCGCGCGTTCCATGACATCGGCCGCCTGCCGTTGCGGATCGTCCGAGCCGTCGTAAGCGATCACGGGGAGAGTGGTAAAATTGGCGGCGTAATCGGTGGCGTCATAGAGCTGCCACAATGTTTGCTCCCAAACGGGAACGCGGGCTCGATTCGTCCCCAGTTTTAGATACTCAGCGGTTTCAGCAAAACCCGCCCCCGGCGCAACGACGGCCCACGTCGCGGGATGATGCGCCCCCAGATGCCACGCACCCGCGCCACCCATGGAGAAGCCCCGCAACGCAATACGGCGGTCGTCGAGGGCGTAGGAGCGTTTCGCATGTTCCATCGCTTCGAAGACATCGACTTCACCGGCGAATTTGAAGGCGTTGCAGTAACGCCCGTAGGGATGAAGCACAAACGTATCGGCCGGCGCGAACTCACCGTGGGAGCGCTGGCGTTCGCCGATAAATTTCAACTCAGTGAGGTTATTATCGCGCCCGTGCAACCACACATCGAGCCGCCGAGGCTTGAACGGATCGCCGGCAAAACCCGCGGGCACCACCAATCCATACGGCTGAACCGAGCCATCGATTTTTGACACATAGCCGCGAACGACCAACCCCGTGGCCGTGAGCCAGGAGGGCCGTCCGTCCTGCAATTCCCGCGCGCGTTGATTGCCCTGCTTGAGGAGGTTTCGAGCCAGAGCCACTTCATTGCTCCGGTAGAATTCATCGTAGCGAAGAGCCCAATCGACGGCCTTATAAAACACTTGGACGTCAGGCAACAGCGCCCGCGCCGGCTTCTCCTTCAATCCGACCATCAAGGCATCAATGCGACGGGCCAACTCATCCGCGCCCGCCTGCAATTCCGCCCGATCGGTATCGGACACTGCGAGGCCCGGCGGGGGTACGCGCCCCGACTTCACGCGCGGCGCTACAGATGCGGCGCCGACATTCAACGTCAACAGAACCAGAACAATGACCAGTGACTTCATACAGATTTCTTGAGTTGCCAAAGCATCCAAATGATTTCCTCGTGAAACGCGTTCTTGCTGGGGTAAGTGAACGCGCTCGTTGCATCCGCCTGCAGCACCTCGGCTCCTCGATTAACGTATGCGTCTGAGCTGAAGCCCACCAGATCGCGCACGAACAGCGAGAAGTTGGCGGCAGCATCTCCCAGGTTTCTTTCGCCGAGATAGGTGAAATCCATTCTCTCAGCGGAGACGCTGTAACGAAGTCCAGCATTTGCCACGATGATTTCGCAGATTAGGCGAACGTTCTGCGTTTCCTTTGTGGTAGAGAGCATCTCCGTCGCGCCGGCATCCACATCCCCGTCATACCGAACCAACGGCCGCTCTCTCCGTTGCTGCACGAACTCAGTCAACCGCACCGCACCCGCCGCGACGATGAGCACATGCGGCCATTCAAGGGGGAAGCTGCGGCCCAGGGGATCGTAAAGGAGCAAATGCTGCGGCAACGCATCACAACGGCGAAGGAAATGGGTGGGCGGCATCGAAGGCAGAAGAGCCTGATCCACGATTTCAGTTTCAAACCCTTCGATGCGCAGTGCCCCCTGAAGCGACGCCGCTTGCTGCGCGGACAAATCCTTGACCAGAATTCCAAACGCGTCGTTGCCGAGGATCCGGGCATCGTAGGCGGTCAATCCCTGCACAAATCGGAAGGCGCGCTGAAGCTGTTCGAGGCTGGGCGCGTTCAGTTTCGATTGCAGGACGGCGTAAGGCATCGCGTTAGTGATTAAAAGATTGAGAACCTCGCGAGAATGCCCCGCGTCAATGGCCGCCTCAACTCTCAAACGTTTCCGGCTCAACGCACCGGAAGGCACTGCGCTGCCGCAATGCACTGAAGTTCCGTTTTGCTTCTGCCGATGAGAATGTGTGAGAGGTTTGGCGGCGCCAGATCTCTCCTGAAACGAAACTCAAAGAATCACTATGCCGTCATTTGCTTACACAGCTCGAGAGGCCAGCAGCGGCCGCGAAATCCGCAGTTCACTCGACGCCGCGACCGAACAGGCCGCCATCGCCACGTTGCTCAACCGCAACCTGCTCGTGCTATCCATTCAGGAAAAAATGGCCCGCCGCGGCAAAGCGGCCGGTGGCAAGGTGGCGCTGGCGGATCTCGTCATTTTCACCCGCCAACTGGCCACGATGGTGGACGCCGGTCTTGGCCATGGTGCAATCGCTGCAGGCCCTGGCCGAGCAGACCACCAACAAGGTGATGAAAGACGTCATCAAGGACGTTTGCACGCGGGTCGAAGGCGGCGACAGCTTCTCCGAAGCGCTGGCCAAGCATCCCAAAGTTTTCAACCGCTTGTACGTTTGCATGGTGAATGCCGGTGAACGCGGCGGTTTGCTGGCGGAAATCCTCGCCCGCCTGGCGACCTACCTGGAAAACACTGCGCGCCTCCGCAAGAAGGTGAAGTCAGCGTGTATGTATCCGACGGTGGTGACGATGGTCGCTATCGGCATCACCATCTTCCTCCTCGTGAAAGTCGTGCCGGTCTTCGGCGACGTTTACAAAGGGCTTCGGCTCGAAGCTGCCCGCTCCGACCCAGATGTTGATCAACTTCAGCGAATTCGTTCAGTCCTATTTGCTCTACATCATGGCGGCGGGCGGCGGGCTGATTTACGCCTGGTTCTCCTGGATCAAAACCAAGAAGGGCCGCGAATTCTGGGATTCCACCCGCATCAAGCTGCCGATCTTCGGCTCCATCGCCCACAAGATTTGTCTCGCTCGATTTACCCGCACCCTCGCGTCGCTCATTCGCTCCGGTGTGCCGATTCTCGAAGTGCTTAGCATCGTTTGCAACACCGTCGGCAATGTGATCATGGAGAAAGCCGTTCGCGCGTCGGCTGCCGACATCGAAAAGGGTGAAGGCATTGCCAATGCCCTCGCCAAACATCCCATCTTTCCGCCGATGATCATCCGCATGATCACCGCCGGCGAACAAACGGGTAAGATTGAAGGCATGTTGGAGCGCATCTCTGACTTCCTCGACGAAGAAATCGAAACGACGCTGAACGGGCTGACCTCGTTGATCGAACCTTTGCTGATTGTTTTTCTCGGCGTGACCGTCGGCGGCATCGCCATCTGCATGTTTCTCCCCATCTTCAAGCTGTCCGAACTCGTCAATCCGCAAAAGTAAGCGACGGGTCCCACTGAATCGAGAGGCGCGCCGCAAGGCGCGCCTCTTTCTTTTCGTATCGCCTGATTCGCTTGGGCTTAATGGCACCTTGCCCGTGCCAGGCCGTTTTCATAGGATCGCTTCATGGCCAAAATCCTCGTCGTCGATGACGAGATCACGATGATCCAGATCACTTCGGAGCTCCTGCGCGCCGAAGGTCATGAAGTCTTTTCGTGCAGCAATCTGGAGAATGCTCTTGCCGTGCTCGAAACACAAAAGCCCGAGCTCGTGATCACGGATTTGTATTTGGAGAAAGGCCGTCCCATCGGCCTGACGCTGCTGGCAAAAGCCAACGTCTCTCAACCCGCCCCCCGTCGTCATCGTCATCACTGGATTTGCCACAGTCGAGACCGCGGTGGACGCCATGCGCAAAGGGGCATTCGAATACCTCCAGAAGCCTTTCAAGCTGGATGAGTTCAAGCTGACCGTCGCCAGGGCCCTGTCCTACAACGAAGCAGTTTCCGAAAACGTTTACCTGCGCAAGCAACTCAAACATCAATATCGCTTCGATCAAATTGTCGGCCTCTCGCCAAAGATGCAGGACGTCTTCAAGATGGTGGAGCGGGTGGCGGACACGGATAGCACGATTCTGATTCTGGGGGAAAGCGGCACGGGAAAGGAATTGATCGCCCGGGCGCTGCATTTCAACAGCCGTCGCCAGTTCGCTCCCTTCATCCCCGTCAACTGCGCGGCGTTGCCCGAGAATTTACTGGAGTCGGAATTATTTGGCCATTGCCGCGGCGCGTTCACCGGTGCGCTCAATGACAAGAAGGGGCTGTTCGAAGAGGCCGATGGCGGGACCCTTTTTCTCGATGAGATCGGTTCCATGCCGCCGCTCCTGCAAAGCCGGCTGCTGCGCGTGCTGCAGGATCGAGAAGTGCGCCGGGTCGGCGAGAACACCGCCATCCATGTCAATGTTCGCGTCCTCGCCGCCACGAATGAGCCGCTGGAGAAGAAGATCAAGGAAGGGACTTTTCGCGAAGATCTTGTACTACCGGCTGAATGTCATTCCGATTCAACTGCCTTCGTTGCGCGAGCGTCACGACGACGTGCCGCTGCTGGTGGCGCGATTTCTTCGCGACCGAGTCCATGCGCGCACGGGTCAGCCGTTTCAAGTCACCCGCCAGGCCATGAGTGCGCTTGCCGTGCATGATTGGCCCGGCAACGTGCGCGAGCTGGAGAATGCCATCGAACGTGCCTGCGCCCTGTCCGACACCGAAATCATCAAGCTCGATAATCTGCCTCCCGCCATTGCGGCTGCCGGGCACAGCGCAGCCGCCGGATCCGGCTGCCACCGACACCAAGTTCTTCGATTTTCCTGAACCGCATTCCGGCCCCCAACGGTAAGGCCACAGTGAATCCCGCCGCGCCGCTGACCACGCTGAAGGAATTCATGCGGCGACCAGGAGATTGCCTACATCAATCGCGCTCTTTCGCAGTCCGGCGGAGACAAGGAGAAAGCGGCGCAACTCCTGGGCGTCAGCCTGGCCACACTCTATCGACGATTGGCTGAGGAATAGGCGCTCATTTGTTGCCGACTTTCTCAGGACAAAACCTCGCCCACACGCACAGTTCCGCTCTGCAATCCTGCTGCGCCCCTTGTCTCCCAGCTCACGCGTCCTTAACTTCAAACCATGCCGGACATTGTCCTCACCACGCTCAACGCCAAGTACATTCACGCGGCGTTCGGGTTGCGCTACCTGATGGCGAACCTCGGCGACCTTGCAATCGCGGGCGTGCCTCGTTGAATTCGACATCAACCAGCGGCCGCTCGACATCGCCGAAGTGCTTGCTCGCCCGGGCACCGCGCATCATCGGCTTTGGCGTCTACATCTGGAACGTGACTGAAACCCTTGAAGTTATTTCCACCATTCGACGTGTGTCGCCGGAGCACCACGATCATCCTCGGTGGACCCGAGGTGAGCTACGAATGGGAAACACAGCCGATTGTTGCGCTCGCGGACTATGTCATCACCGGCGAAGCAGATTTCAAATTCGCCGAAGTGTGCGGCAACTGCTGCGCGGCGAAACGCCCGCCGACAAAATCATTCCGGCTGAATTGCCGGATGTGGCGCAACTCGCGTTGCCCTACGACCTCTACAACGACGACGACATCGCGCATCGCGTCATTTACGTCGAGGCCTCGCGCGGATGTCCTTTCACCTGCGAATTCTGTTTGTCGTCGCTCGACATTCCAGTGCGGCAATTTCCGCTTGGAGAAGATGCTCGACGGAGTTGCAGCGACTCATCGCGCGCGGCGTGAAGCAATTCAAGTTCGTGGACCGCACGTTCAATCTGAACCTGAACGTCAGTCGGGCACTGCTTCAATTTTTCCTCGATCGCTACGAGCCGGGAATGTTCTTCCACTTTGAGATGGTGCCCGATCGCTTGCCGGAGGCGCTGCGGAACGTCATAGCCAAATTTCCGCACGGGGTCGTTGCAATTCGAAGTGGGCATTCAAACGTTCAATGAGGAAACCGGCGCCCTCATTAAACGCCGGCAGAACTACGCGCGACTGGAAGATAATTTTCGATTTCTGCGGAGCCAAACAGGCGTTCACATTCATGCGGACTTGATCGTGGGGCTGCCCGGGGAATCCATGGATAGTTTTGGGGCGGGTTTCGACCGGCTCGTTGCACTCCGCCCTCAGGAAATTCAAGTGGGCATCCTGAAACGCCTGCGTGGCACGCCCATCGCGCGCCACGACGAGGCGTGGGAGATGCGCTATAGCGATGGCCCGCCCTACGAGATTCTGCAGAACAAACTTCTACCCTTTGCTGAAATGCAGCGGATGCGTCGCTTCGCCAAGTATTGGGAGTTGGTGGGCAACAGTGGCAACTTCGTCGAGAGCGCGCCCCTTCTCTGGCAGGACGGCGAGCCCTTTGCCTCATTTCTTGCCTTCAGCGACTGGCTGTTTGCGCGCGTGCGCCGCACCGACACGATTGCGCTTCTACGTTTGATGGAATCGCTCTTCATGTTTGTGACCCAGGAGAAGCGCGTCCAGGCCGGGACAGTGGCACAGGCGTTGTGGCGGGATTACCAGCGCGGCGGACGGCAGGACCTACCGGGTTTTCTGGCGGAACATTTGCCGGCGGAGAATGAGCGGCGGAACGAAGCAAGGCAGCGCTTGGGACCGAAACGACAGGCGCGGCACGCTCCGGCGAACAACTTTTGAACAACCATCATGAATTTGAACTTTGAAGCAATCCGCACTCGTCCTAGTTTCGCTGTCATGAAACGTGCCCTGGTCGGAATTGTTATCGCGGCATCGCTGGCGGGTGGCGCTGCCCGTGCCGCCGATGCTGTCACACTCGCCGCGCAGCAGGAAATGCAGGACAATTACAAGCGCCTCGCCGCCACCCTTGAGGAATATCAAACGACTCAACTCGCGCAACAGAGGCAAATCAGCGGCTTGTCCTCGGACGTGAGCAAGCTGCGCGATGAAGTGGCCCGCAACAACAACGACGCAGCTTACAAGGAATCCATCCGGCAGTTGAGCGAGCAAATCCGGAAGGTGGACGAAGCGCGCATCACGGATAACAAGCGTATTCAGGAAGCGCTCGAAAGACTCGGTGACGCGATCAGGAAAATGCCGGTCGTAACCGCCCCGAAGCGGACGGATTCGGGAACCACTCCACCCGTCGCCGCTGCCGGAAAACTGAATCCGCCCCGGAACAACACCAATTCAGGTGGCGTCGCGGAAGAAGGCTACGAGTACGAGATTCAGCAGGGAGACCGGCTTGATAAAATCGTCGCAAAGTATCGGGCGGAAAAAATCATGGTCACGTCGAGCTCGATCATGGCAGCGAATCCCAACGTGGATTGGAGCCGGCTTCGAGTGGGCAAGAAGATCTTCATTCCCAAGCCCAAGTCCTGACGGAAGCGAACTCGTTCAAGCGCTGCCTCTCCAGGCTTGTTCTGAATTATCCAGCCATCAAGCCGATGCCGGCACCCAACAGACTTCGCACCTTGCTCGTGCTGGGACGTGTCTCCAACGTACCCACGGTGTGGTCCAATTGCCTGGCGGGCTGGCTACTCGGGGGCGGCGGGGACTGGTCTCGATTCGCCCTGCTTTGTGGAGGTGCCACCCTGCTCTACATCGGGGGAATGTATTTGAACGATGCCTTTGACGCCGAGTTCGATTCCCAACACCGAAGAGAACGTCCCATTCCGTCGGGCGCCATCTCATTGCCTAATGTTTGGAAACTGGGAATCTTTCTTCTCATCGCGGGTACGCTTTGCATGAGCTTTCTGGGGCTCACCACGTCGCTCCTCGCCCTACTGCTCGCGGCGAGCATCCTCCTTTACGATTGGTTGCATAAGCTCGTCACATTCTCCCCGGTGTTGATGGCTGCGTGCCGACTTCTTCTTTACCTCGCAGCCTCATCCGCCGCCGCTCGCGGCGTGACCGATCTCGCGGTCTGGAGTGCATTTGCCCTGGCAGCCTACATTATGGGGTTGAGCTACCTGGCTCGTAAGGAAGCGACTGGAGTGATTATCAATAAATGGCCGCAACTGCTGCTGGCTGTGCCACCCATTATCGCCATCTTGCTGCACGACGGACACTCACGCGAATCCGCCTTGCTGGTTTCCGCCATCTTTGCGATTTGGAGCATTCGCTCACTCCGCTATGTGTGGACCGAGCCGCCTCATGTCCCGCGTACAGTGTCAGGGCTGCTTGCCGGAATCGTCTGGGTGGACTGGCTGGCTGTCGCGGATCAGACGAACACGATCGGCATGTGTTTTATCGCGCTTTTCCTGGCCGCGCTCTTGTTTCAGCGGTTCGTTCCAGCCACGTGAGCTTTTGTTGGTTCTACCCCAGGCCATGAAAACGCCCGCGACTCCCTTGGAAGCCGCGGGCCGTTCTTCTCACTTAATCTCAATTTTCCGCGGCTTAACCCGTTCCTGTTTCTGAAGAGAAAGCGTCAGGACTCCCTGCCGCATCTCGGCCGAAATTTTTTGGGTGTCGATAGCCGGGTCGAGTTCGAACACACGCCGGTAATCCTTTCCGCGGGACTCACGGTGCAAGGCGCGGCCCGACACCACCTCATCGGAACGGTGTCCCGACAACATCAACGTGTTTCCTTCCAGAGTGATTTCCAGACCTTCCTTCGTAACGCCCGGCATTTCTGCCTGAAGAACGTAACGATCTTCGGTTTCGTAGATGTTGACCTCTGGGGCCACGAATGACCTCTCGTTCACCTGTCCATCCCGTTTCTCTTTCTGTGCAACTGCGTTCATAGTTTGCTTCTCCTTGGGTGTAGTCTGTTAGTTCACTCTGACTTCAATTTGCTTGGGTTTCGCCTCCTCGGCCTTTGGCAACGTCACCGTCAAAATCCCGTCCTTGTACGACGCCTGAACCTTGTTTGTGTCGACTGTGGACGGCAGGGTGAACGTGCGTTGGAACTTTCCGAGGAACCTTTCGGCGCGATAGGTTTGCGCCTCGCCAGTGGTCTTTTCCTCTTTCCGTTCGCCTGAGAGCGTCAAGACGTCGCCGTGCAACGAAATGTCGATGTCTTCCTTACGCATGCCCGGCAACTCGGCTTTGACCACGAGCTGATCCCGATCTTCGTAAAGGTCCACCGTGGGCATCCATCCGCTGAGGAATTGCTGCGACTCATTGGTGAATGCATCCAAGGGCGTCTCAAACAACCGATCGATTTCATCGCGTAACGTCGAGAGATGTCGGAACGGAGTCCAAACATTCATTTCAGGCCTTTGCCATCGTATCAGTGCCATATGATTTCCTTTCGTTAAAGTCCGGTTCCACTGTGCAAATCAAATGCCAGCTCGGGAGGAAGCAGGACCATCTCAACTTGAGGCGGTTTCAACATCCCAGTGTGTCAGTCCGGCACGGAAATTGTGCCACTCTGTAACGGCGGAAAAGAAAAAGGCCGCCTCATGGCGAGGCGGCCTCGTTACCAAAAGCTTCGAAGCGTTTAATCGAAAGCGTGGCCGGCGCAGCAGAGCACGTCGCGCACTTTGTGGCGCACGAGTTCCTTCACCGCGGTGCGGGCCGGCCCGAGATATTTGCGGGGATCGAATTCTTTCGGGATTGGTCGCGAACACCTTGCGAATGGCAGCCGTCATGGCCATGCGCAGGTCGGTGTCGATGTTGACCTTCGTGCAACCGATGCGGCGCGCGATTTCGATGTCGGCTTCGGGCACGCCGGCGGTTTCTTCGCCCATCGTGCCGCCATATTTGTTGATCTCCTGGGCGATTTCCTTCGGCACGCTGGAGGCACCGTGGAGCACGAGCGGATAATCGCCCAGTCCGGCGTCCATGAGCGCCTTCTTGATGGCCTTGAGGCGTTCGAGATCCAGGTGCTGTTCGCCTTTGAATTTGTAAGCGCCGTGGGAATTGCCAATGGCAACCGCCAGCGAGTCCACGCCGGATTGCTTCACGAATTGCACCGCTTCTTCGGGATGCGTGTAAGCGCCGCCCTTGGAATAAGCGCCGCCTTCTTCGCCGTCGTCGTGCTGCGCGCCGACCAACATGCCGAGTTCGCCTTCGACCACGCAGTTATGCTTGTGCGCGTAATCGACGACCTTGCGGCAAATTTCGACGTTCTTTTCAAACGGATCGTGGGAGGCGTCGATCATCACGCTGGTGAAACCTTCATCGATGCATTCCTTGCACAGCTCGAAGGAATCGCCGTGGTCCAGATGAACGGCGATGGGGATGTTGGAGAGGCTGACCGCGGCTTCGATCAGCTTCTTGAGGTAAACCGGGTTGGCGTATTGGCGCGCGCCTTTGGAAATCTGGAGCATCACCGGCGCTTTTTCTTCTTCGCACGCTTCGATGATGGCCTGCAGCAGTTCCATGTTGTTCACGTTGAAAGCGCCGAGGGCGTATTTGCCCTTCAGGGCCTTCGCGAACAGATCAGTCGTATGTGTCAGTGGCATAAGTTTTGGGGCCGAGAGCGGGAATCCGCCCTCAAGCGCGCGGATGGTAGAATGCGCAGGGTCAAAAAGGAACAAAAAATTTCCCGCCTTCGGAAGGCGCGGGCGAGCGCTCACCAGCTAAAAACACCAAGAAATGGCTGTAAATGCAGGCTCTATCGGGCCGTTGCTCCGTCGGGGGCTAACCGGTGAAGTTGGTGAATGAACCTGAACCGTTCACAATACCGGGCGGTACCGCTGCCCAAGACAAAGCGGGGGAAGTTAACGAGGCCGACTCTGCAAATACGGTGAGGCTTAGCTCGGAATCTGCCGTTGCCAGCCGCCAGCGGGCTTGGTCAATCTCTCGGCGGACTTTTCTGAAACAAAACCAAAGCTGAACTATGCCGAATCCCTGGACTGGAAAAGGAAATCCCTACACCCGCAAAGAAGTCGTCGACCGCCTGATGAGCACCATCAAGAAGGGCGATGCCATCATCGCCGCCGGCGCCGGCACGGGCATCAGCGCCAAGTTCATCGAGAAGGGCGGCGCCGACCTCATCATCATCTACAACTCCGGCCGCTTCCGCATGATGGGCCACGGCTCGACCGCCGGCATGATGGCCTACGGCGACGCCAACGCCATCGCCATGGAGATCGGCGAATACGAAGTGCTGCCCGTGGTCGAGGAAATGCCCGGTCATCTGCGGCGTCCACGCCACCGACCCGCGCCGCCGCATGTGGCACTGGCTCGGCAAGGTGAAGGAAATGGGCTTCAGCGGCGTGAACAATTTCCCCACGCACACCATCGTCGACGGCCACTTCCGCGGCGTGCTCGAGGAAACCGGCATGAGCGTGAAGAAGGAATTCGAAATGGTCGCCCTCGCCCGCCGCATGGATCTGTTCTCCGTCGTCTATGTCGGCTCGCCCGAAGAAGCCATCGAAATGGCGAAGGCCGGCGCGGACGCCATCATCGCGCACGTCGGCACGACCGTCGGCGGCAGCATCGGCGTGAAGAGCGCGGTCGTGAGCTGGGACTTCACCATCAAGCGCACGCAGGAGATCATCGATGCCGCGCAGCACGCGTGCGGAAGGACATCTTCTTCCTCTGCCACGGCGGCCCGATCAACACGCCGGCGGACGCGGAGCGCGTGATGAAAGCCACCGATGCCGTCGGCTTCGTCGGCGCGACGAGCCTCGAACGCATGGGCGTCGAGGAGTCGCTCACGAACCTCACAAAGGAGTTCAAGGCGCTGAAAGCTCCGGCGGCGAAGAAGTTTGGGAAGAAGAAGTAACTTCTCGTCAGGATTTTCACGAACAGCGGCGCTCCCCTCGGAGCGCCGCTTTTTGCTGATTCATCTCGGCTTGCTCAATCCTCCGCCCGCTCGCCGCTCGGTGCCATCTTCACCAGCTTCGGATCGAACTGGCCGAGCACTTCCACCAAGTCGCTCTGCGAAGCCATGACTGTGTGAATGTCTTTGTACACCATCGGCACTTCATCGAGACCAGCGCTGATGAGGGTGACGCCGCGGTCCTTTAAAAGCCGGTTGGCTTTTTCCCAAGAGAGCGACTCGTTGGCCTTCTTGCGGCTCATGACACGGCCCGCGCCGTGCGACGCCGAGTTCAAAGACTCGGCATTTCCCTTCCCACGCACCACGAATCCCGGCGACGCCATTGAGCCGGGAATGATTCCAAGCACGCCAGCGCCAGCCGGCGTCGCACCCTTGCGATGCACGATCACTTCGCGTTTCACCCCGCCAATGACGTGCTGTTCCTTCCAGGCAAAGTTGTGATGGTTCTCCAAATCCAATCGGACCTGGGCGCCAAGGTTCTTCGCGATGTGTTTATGAATACAGGCATGATTGGCGGCCGCGTATTGCCCCATCAATTCCATGGCGCCCCAATACTCGCGGCCTTCCTGCGACTCGAGGGAAAGCCACGCAAGTCGTTTCAACTCGCTGGGCAACTTCGGAAACTGCGCGAAGGCGAGTTTGCTGTAATGGTCGCACACGGCCGCCCCCGTGCCCCGGCTTCCACTGTGTGAAAGCAACGCAAGATATTCTCCCGGTTCGAGGTCGCCGAGTTTCTCCTTCGCCGTGAACACCCCGAACTCAACAAAATGATTCCCGCTGCCGCTCGTTCCCAATTGGGCCCACGCCTTGTCCTTGTTTTGCCGCGTCACGGGACTCACGGACCAATCCGCGTCCAGCACCTCGTGATGCCGGCGCTCCTTGAAGTTGGCACCCACCCCGAAACGTGTTTCAGCCTGGATGGCGCGCGCGAGCCGATCTTGTTTGCGCTCCAGATCGGCCACGGGCAAATCGAGAACAGTCATCTTCATCCGGCACGCGATATCCACCCCCACGGCATACGGAATCACGACATGTTCCGTCGCCAGCACGCCACCGATGGGCAGTCCATATCCCACATGAGCGTCGGGCATGAGCGCGCCGGCCACCGCCACCGGGAGCAGACAGGCGCGCTCCATCTGCATCACGGCCTCGCTCTCCAGCCCTTCTCCCCATTGGCGGTAACGAACCGGTTCAGACCGGGGCGGCGGCGGTGCATGAAGCAATGCCTTGGCAAACGCGCCGCGTAATGAGTCGTTCACGAATGCCGAAGGGTTTGCCATGATGGTCGCCACCTCCTGCTGCAAGCGCGCCTTGTCGCCACCCCCAAGCACAAACGTCGCAACGAAATCCGTCGCCCGCCGCGTGGCCTCTCCCAGCGGTACACCGAGACGGAGAAAGTCTCTGCTGTTCATTCTAAAATTTCGATTGAGAACCCCTGTTTATCAAGACGTCAGGCCCGAACCCATGACTCCCGATTCGAGCAGCGCGGCGATCGAATGCGATCGGCATTGATGAGCCTCAGACGCATCGAGTTTTTTTATCCACGACGTTTCCGCAGTGATTTATTGACACGCGTTAAAGGGCTCCGCGGTCGCCCGTGCGGCGGCTGCTCAAAGGCGTTTGATGCCGACATTCTGCAGCAATTCTGTCACGCACGCTTCGGCGAAGGCTGGGTCATTGATATTGCAGTCGTGTTCGCGGATGGGGATGTCCTTGCGCAGGTGGGCTTTCAAGGCGGCGAACAGCGCGGCGTCGGCGGCGGGATCATGGAAGGGCTGGCCGGCGGCGCTAATCACGCTAATGCCGCGCAAGGGGATGAGCACACTCACCGGAGCCTTCGAGCCGTTGATCTTTTCTGCGAGGATTTCCCCGAGACGCTGGCATTCCTCGCGCGTCGTGCGCATGAGCGTCACTTGAGGGTTGTGCTGGTAGAAGCGCCGGCCAGCAAACTTGTCCGGCACGGTGTCAGGAGCGCCGAAATTCACCATGTCGAGGCAGCCTGGCGTTACAATAGCCGGCACCGCATTCTTCGCAGCCGCCTCGCAACGCGTGGGCCCGGCACCGAGGATTCCGCCCACCAATTCATCCGCCCATTCGGTGGTGGTGATGTCGAGGACACCAGTCACAAGGCCCGCTTCAATCAAGGATTCCATGGTGCGCCCGCCCGTGCCAGTCGCATGGAAGACGAGCACTTCGTAACCTTCGTTCTCCAGGAGCTGACGCGCATGGTTCACGCAATCCGTTGTATTCCCAAACTGGCTGGCGACGATGACGGGCTTGTCGGCACCGGCTTTCGGGTTCGACTCCACCATGCCGCAAATCGCTCCGGCGGCCCGGGTGAGAATGGGCCGGGAAATGCGGTTGAGGCCCGCCACGTCCACGATGCTGGGAAACATGACGATGTCCTTCACGCCGACATATTGCGCCGTGTTGCCGCTGGCCAGCGTGGAAACCATGAGCTTGGGGAAACCAATGGGAAGAGCACGCATCCCCGCCGTGCAGATGGAAGTCCCGCCTCCGCCGCCCAGAGAAATAACCCCATCAATCAATTTGTTGCGCAGGAGCATCAAGAGGATTTCGGGCGCGCCTTTGGACATGGCAGTGACGGCCTCCCCGCGATCACGCCGTGCGACCAACTCCTCCAGCTTGACTCCTGCCGCCAGCGCCACTTCCTCACGTTTGATGTCCGGGAGAATTTTGGGGGCTTCGAGGGTGCCGACGTCGATCACCAGGGCGTTGTGTCCGCGCTCTCGGATGAGGTCTGCGACGAACCCATGTTCTTCACCTTTGGTGTCCATTGTCCCCAGGACAGCGATGGTAGCCATGCGCGTGAGTTAGCCGTTTCCCGGGCGGGACTGCAAGCGGAGGCACAACGGAATTCTGGGGACCGGGGCGCAGCTGACTCTCCGCTTCGTTTCCCCTTCGACTTCTGCTAGCAACTCGCGCCGTGCCCAATGCCGTGCCTGGAAAGAGCGTTAACATCCTTGGCATCTCCGCGTACTACCATGACAGCGCGGCGTGTCTGGTGCGGGACGGCGTGATTGTCGCGGCCGCCCAGGAAGAGCGATTCACCCGCAAGAAACACGACGAGCGCTATCCCCGGAACGCCATTGAATATTGCCTGCGCGAAGGCGGCATTGAAACGGACCAGCTGGACTACGTCGCATTCTACGAAAAGCCCTTCAACAAATTTGATCGCCTCCTGCACACATACCTCGCGTGCGCGCCGTGCGGCATCCGCTCCTTCCTCAAAGCCATTCCGGTTTGGATCAAAGAAAAGATTTGGATGAAGTCGACGCTCCAAAAGGAACTCAACTTTGCCGGCACGATCGTTTTTCCCGAGCATCACGAGTCCCATGCCGCGTCGGCGTTTTACCCTTCCCCGTTTCAGGAGGCGGCGTTCCTGACCGTGGACGGCGTGGGCGAATGGGCCACCACGAGCTGGGGCACGGGACGGGACGGGCATCTCCAGATTCTCGGCGAGCTTCATTTTCCGCATTCGCTGGGATTGCTCTATTCAGCGTTCACTTATTTCACGGGGTTCCGTGTTAATTCGGGCGAATACAAACTCATGGGCCTGGCGCCCTACGGAGAACCCAAATACGTCGATCTCATTCTGCGCGAGCTGATTGATCTCAAGGAGGACGGGTCCTTCCGATTGAACATGGCCTACTTTAATTTCGCCGTCGGCCTCACAATGACCAATGACAAGTTCGCAGCGCTCTTTGGCCGCGGGCCGCGGCGCCCTGAGTCCAAGCTCACCCAACTCGACATGGATCTGGCGCGATCCATCCAGGACGTCACTGAAGAGATCATTTTTCGCATGGCGAAACATGTGCGCCGCCAAACGGGAATGAAGCACCTCTGCCTCGCCGGCGGTGTCGCGCTCAATTGCGTGGCTAACGGAAGAATCCTGCGCGAAAAAATCTTTGACCGGATCTGGATTCAGCCCGCAGCGGGGGACGCGGGCGGCGCGCTCGGCGCGGCATTGTTTACGTGGCACGAATACTTGAGCAATGGCCGTAAAGCAGACGGCGTCCATGATTCCCAACGCGGTTCCTATCTGGGCCCCGAGTTCAAGCGGGACGAGCTTCGCGATTTCTTTCACATGCAGCACACACCCTTTGTCGAACTGGACGACGAAGAAATACCGGAGCGCATTGCCGATCTCATCGCGAGCGGAAAGGTCATTGGCTGGTTCCAGGGACGAATGGAGTTTGGTCCGCGCGCGCTGGGAGCGCGCTCCATCCTCGGTGATGCGCGTTCGCCGGGAATGCAGGAGACGATGAACTTGAAGATCAAATTCCGCGAAAGCTTCCGGCCTTTCGCACCGTCCGTCCTGCGAGAACGCGTGGGCGAGTGGTTTGATCTGACGGAAGAAAGTCCCTACATGCTTCTCGTCGCTCCCGTGGCTGGCAAACACACCCGGCAGCTTTCAACCGAGGAGGGCGAACGGTTCGGTCTCGAAAAACTGCTGACCATTCGCTCCAGTATTCCCGCGGTCACGCATGTGGATTATACGGCGCGCATCCAGACGGTGACTGAGGATTGGAACCCACTTTACTACCGGACCATCAAACGGTTTGAGGAGAAGCACGGCTGTCCCGTCATTATCAATACCTCGTTCAACGTCCGTGGCGAACCCATCGTTGGCTCCCCTGAGGATGCATACCGCTGCTTCATGCGCACGAACATGGACTACT
The DNA here is from genome assembly GCA_963760275.1 of uncultured Verrucomicrobiae bacterium. GTDB lineage: Bacteria > Verrucomicrobiota > Verrucomicrobiia > Limisphaerales > SIBH01 > JANNGC01. The sequence goes on along the minus strand of CAVXCM010000013.1, from coordinate 421,824 downwards.
TGCTCGTGGGTAATTTCCTGCTGGAGAAGACCGAGCAGAAGCCGCTCGACAAGGACATCGACTGGCTCAAGGAATTCGATCTCGACTGACTCATGCTAGGCCAGGACATCAAACGATTGCAGAAAGCGTCCGCGCGTGACTTGCGTCACTTTGGATTAATGGTGGGCGGCGTGTTGCTCGGCCTCGGCATTTTTTTCTATCTCCGACACAAAACCTGGTGGCCCTGGTTCACGGGCCCCGGCGCGCTTCTGGTGATGCTGGGTGCATTCCAACCTCGAACTCTGCGATGGATCTACATGGGATGGATGACCCTCGCGATGCTGCTCGGCGCGGTCGTGTCCACGGTCCTTTTGACGTTGCTGTTCTACCTGATGGTAACGCCGCTTGGCTTGCTGGCGCGTTTGAAAGGAAAGGATTTCCTGCGGCGCAAGCTCGACCCCGCGACACCGAGCTATTGGTTGCTGCGCGACCCCTTGAAAGTGAAGGCAAAGCACGAACACGAACGGCAGTTTTAGGGACGGTGCTTTACTCGTCTTGAAAGTTTGGCATGTTCAACCTCCGTGAATAACCACGTAAAACCTAGGCATGTGTCCTCTTGAATGCACAAGCAAGACGAGGTCTTCCTGGCCTGCCGGAGCAACGGTCGGATTCATCAGCAATCCTTCTACGAATCGTTGCCGCTTAACTGTTTTGGATTAAACAGGGCCCGAGAACTTCCTTTCTCCAGCCGCTGATTCCTCCACTTGAATCATGAATCGCGAAACGATTGATACCTGGCTCGAAAGAACGCTTTTGGCTCTGGTCATCGCCGTGTTGGCCTGGGGCCCCCTCGCGTTTGGAGCCGTGCGGGGCACTGAATTCGTGGTTCTGCAATGGCTGGTGGCTGGCATGGTCGCAGTGTGGTTGTTGCGCCTTTGGCTGGCGCGCCAATACCGATTCCTCCTTCCTCCCACAGCGTGGAGCATCATGCCCTTCCTGCTCTACGCCGTCTGGCGATACAGCACCTCAGATATCGAGTACGTCGCCCGACAGGAAATGATCCAAGTCATCATGGCGGGCACGTTGTTCCTCGTCATCGTCAGCAATTTATTCGGCCAGAATCAACTGAAGGCCATGGCCATTGCGCTGATTGGGCTTGGAACCGTCATAGCCATGTACGGCATTTACCAATGGTTGACCGGTTCGCAATCAGTCTGGTGGATGTCGCGACCCGGTTATGAAGGGCGCGCATCGGGCACGTTCGTCTCGCCCAACCACCTGGCTGGCTTCCTGGAAATGATTTGTCCGATTGCCATCACCTTTACCGTGATGCGCGGCTTCAGCGCGGTCCCTCGCATCCTTTTCGCTTACGCCTCGATCGTCATGCTAATCGGCATCGCCGCAACCGCTTCGAGAGGTGGCTGGCTTTCAATCGCTGTCGCGCTCGTGGCACTGTCGCTGGTCCTCATCCGCAAGAAAACCCACGCGTGGGCCGCGCTGGCGTTGTTGCTCGTCATGATTGGGGCGGGAAACTGGTTTTATTCGCGAGTCCTGGAGCCACGGATGGGCAAGAACGTGGTGACGGGGAAACACGACGATGTGCGACGACGCCTCTGGGCTACCGCTGCCCAAATGTGGAAGGATCATCCCTGGGTCGGCGTGGGGCCTGATCATTTCGATTATCGCTACCGCGGTTACCGCAAGCCTCACTGGGAAGTTCAGCGGCGGCCCGGGCGCGCGCACAACGACTACTGGAATACACTGGTGGATTGGGGATTGGTTGGCTTGGTGCTCGTCATGACGCCGCTGTTCGTTGGCGCCTTCGGCGTGACGCGCGTGTGGAAAAATCTCCATCGATCAGGAGATACGGCCGGCAGCCGGGCCGCGCTTGTCCTCGGGGCATCCATCGGATTAGTCGGCCTGCTGGTCCATTCCTTTTTTGATTTCAACATGCACATTCCTGCCAATGCATTTTTGGCGGCGACGTTGCTGGCAATCATCACGGCGCACTGGCGGTTCGCGACGCAGAGTTACTGGTTTACCGCGCGTTGGCCGATCCGACTCTTCGCCTCACTGATACTGGCGGGCGCAGGATGGTACCAGGTCAGCCAGGCAGCCCGGCATACGTCCGAAGTCCGGGCATTGGCGGCGGCGGAAAAATCAGCGCCTGGCACGACGGAGATCGTGGCCGCCCTTGAGCAAGCCTTCCGCGTGGAACCCAAGAATGCCGAGACGGCTTTGAGTATTGGCGAGCATAAGCGCCTGGCCTCGTTTGCGGGACGGGACGATTACCGGAGGCTCGCACTGGAAGCGATCGAGTGGTTCAAAATTGCCGCGAGGCTCAATCAATGGGATCCCAACCCTCACATCCTCGCTGGGATGTGCCTGGATTGGATTGGTAATCATGCCGAAGCCGAAACGTATTTTCGCCAGGCGTTGAAGTTGGACCGAAATCACTGGCGGACACGGGCGATGATGGGGTGGCACTTTTTGCAAGCTGGACAGTACGCCGAGGTCCGAACCTGGATGCAACGATCCATTGAAGTAGAAGCGGTGAACAATCCACTCGCCTACACCTACCAGAAAATCGCCGAAAAATTGGAGGCGGAGGAAAAGCAGAGCGCGGCACCGCAACGCTAGGCGAAGTCACTTGCGCCTATAAATCGTAAACGCCGGCAACTCTTCGCGGGAATAATATCTCTCAATGGTGTACCGGGTTACAGCGCCTGAGCGATCGTAGGTATCAGGTTTGGAAACTGCGATGAGGTCAGGCGCCGGCAATGGCAGGAGGTCGGCCGGAGAAACATTCACGACGAGGAGCACGTTGGTGCTCACATTTTTTTCGATGGTCGGAAGGCCGTAATATCTGCCGCCCGCACCATCCGCGGCCCACCAAACCACCTCGCCCTTCGCTTGCGCTTCACGCGCACGAGCCGCGGCACCGCGATAATCGTCCTTATTGTGCCGTTCATCGAAACGCAGCGACAGGCAAGACAGGAGGGCCAGCAGAAAAAAACTGCTTCCGGCCAACTTCCCGAAGAGACCCCGTCGCCAAAGCACGGCGATCCCCAATGATAGAAACACCCACAGAACCGGGAGAAACGGTGTCAAATGTCGGCCCAGCATCCGAAATCGAACGGTCACTCCTACGGCCGCGAGCAGAACGGGCGGCGTCGCCAACAAAAAGATTAATAGCAGGAACCGCTTAAGGCCGACCCGACTTGCCGCTTCTTTGAACCCACCCGTGAGGACCGCTGCGACAAGGACGAAATAAGCCAGGAGCCATGGCACGTAGGGTTTCAGGACTGAAGCTCCGCTCGATCTTAAAAGTGTCCGGGATGGTCCGAGCCCGGCCATTCCCAATAATTCATAAATCACAAACGCGAGAGTTTGCGGGGTGGTTGTCCCAATCGAGGCCGCCCTTGGCGACACGGTAACCGTCCAGGCGTAATAACCGGCGAGGCCGATCAGAAACAGCGCGGCTAGGGAACAGGTGAGGGGGGCGGACTGGATCGTTTTGAAACTCTTTCGAAATCCCGTGACGATCAGAAGGACAACAAAATACATGGCCCCAAACACCGCGCCCAGAACGTTACTGCCGCAGAGCCCAATCAAAGCGACTGTAAAAATACGCACGGACGCGCGATTCACTTCACCCTGAACCTGACTGCGTACCATTTCGAGCCCAGCCCCCACAACCGCACAGGCAAAACCCAACTGCATCGCATAGAGGCGCGCCTCATTCAGGTAGAACCATGCGAAAGGGCTCAGGGCGATGACAAGGGCGGGAACCATCACAGGAATGCGTAACCGAATCAGGTAATGCACCAAGATCAGCGCGCCGGCCAGGAACCACGGCGCAGACGCGGCGCGCATCACCCATTCTGATGAACCGAAAAGGTGGACCCAACCCCAGATGTATATCATGTACAGGGGCGCTTGAATCTCGGGAAAGCGAAGCCGCTCCATGTAATTCCAGCTTTCGCGGAGCGTGGGAGCTTTGGCGAACTCAGCAGTCCAACATTCATCAATCCAAAACCCATCGGAAGTGATGGCAGTAAACACCGACACGAGCAGAAGCGCGACGCACCCCAGAGCGGGACGAGCCGGAAATTTGACTTCAGATTTGCGCATGCTTCACGTGATTCACGGGGCTCGGACCTTTGGTCCCATGAAAGTGCGGCGAGAGACTTAACTCATGCATTCTTGCGAGCAACGATCATCGCGCTGACCCCAAAGGGCAGGTTGAGGCCCCGGGAGATAAGTTTGTTTTCACAGGTCAACGTGAGGAACAGCAACCGGTTCACCGCCGCAGGAGGAGGAAATAGATCGGAATCCAATCGTCCATCGCCTGCTTTGCGGCCGAGACGCTTGACGGCGCGGACTGTGGCGATGGGAGCAAACAAAGCGGTGTTCCAATAGGACTGGCGGAGGATGGAGAAACCGGCGGCCTCCGCCTTTTCGGCCAATTCCGCCACCCGATAACGGCGAAAGTGTTGGTTCGCGACATCGTGCTCACTCCACAAGCTGCGAAAAGCCGGCACGAAGATGAGCGCGTGCCCACCGGGCGCCAAAACCCGTCCCCACTCACGCAGCGCCTTCTCGTCGTCCCGCAGGTGTTCGAGCACGTCAGAGGCTGTGATGAGATCAAAGCTTCCGTCGGGGAAATCCAGCGTTTGCGCATCCATGATCCGCGCGTTCATCGTGCCGCGACGATGACATACCCCAATCGCTTCTTCGCTGATGTCGATGCCGACGACTGAGGAGTAGCCCTCCTTGGCCAGGCGACGGAGCAGGACGCCACTGGAGCAACCAATTTCGAGGATCCGCGTCGAGCGATTGGGGCACAGCTTCAGCACCAATGAAAACACGGCATCTCGTCGCGCGCGAAACCACCAGTGGCCCTCCTCCAACGTATGGTACTTCGCTTCGTAGTCCGACTGCATCGCGCAAGTTTAGGCACCGGTGCGTGTGAAGCCAAACGTTGTTTGTGGAGCTGCATTCACCCAACTTTCAGTTGACAGTTCCCCAGCAAAAACGCTGAGATGCGCCATCTCTGCAAGGCTTCAAACGCAAGTCGTGTTTATGCGAGCCGCCGGATAAAAAAACCGATGAGTCAGAAAAAAATTAACGTTGCCATCGTGGGACTTGGCTTCGGCGCGGAATTCATCCCCATCTACCAACGGCATCCCCAACGCCAACCTTTACGCCATCTGCCAGAGAACCCAGGAGAAGCTGGACGCGATTGGAGACGCCTTTGGCATTGAGAAGCGCTACACGGATTTCAATGACCTGCTCAAGGACCCGAACGTCGATGCGGTCCACATCAACTCACCCATTCCCGATCACGGCTGGCAATCCATCGCCGCGCTAAAGGCCGGCAAGCACGTGGCCTGCACCGTGCCGATGGCCACGAGCATCGAGGACTGCAAAAAGATCGTGGAGCTCGTGAAGAAGACCGGGCTGAAATACATGATGGCCGAGACCGTCGTCTACGCCCGCGAGTATCTGTTCATGAAGGAGCTGCTCGATGCCGGCAAACTGGGCAAGCTGCAATTCGTGCAGGCCAGTCACCAGCAGGACATGGACGGCTGGCCGAATTACTGGCCAGGTCTGCCGCCCATGTGGTACGCCACGCACTGCGTCGGGCCCGTCGCGGGGTTGATCGGCAAGCCCGCGGAATACGTGTCATGTTTTGGCTCGGGCACGATTCGCAAGGAACTCGTCAAAAAATACGGCTCGCCCTTCGCCGTCGAGACCGCCCACATCAAATTCAAGGACACCGACGTGAATGCGCGCATCATTCGCTCCCTGTTCGACACCGCGCGCCAGTATCGCGAGAGCATCGACGTTTATGGCAGCAAAGCCTCGGTGGAATGGCCGCTGATCGAGCATGAACCGCTGGTCATGCACACGGCGAAGCTGCCTGAGCCGAAAATTCCCAAAGCACGTCAAGGCACCCGACTACGCGAAGCGCCTGCCCAAAGCCATCCAGCCCTTCACCACGAAAGGCGTTTACGATCTCGGCAAGAAGACGCACCTGAGCTTCGTCCAGGGCGCGGGCCACGGCGGTTCCCATCCGCACCTGGTGAATGAATTCGTCAATGCGCTGGTGGAGGATCGCGATCCCTTTCCGAACGCGAAGCAATCGGCCAACTGGACCTGCGTCGGACTCTGCGCCCATGAATCGGCGCTCAAGGGGGGCGCGATCGTGAAACTTCCCGGCTTCAGTCAGTAATTCCAAAAATCAAAAACTATGTCAGCAGCAACTTCTGAAGGTATCGCACCTAACGCAAAGCGGCTTCTCTGGGCCGGCTTTCTCGCCATTCTGGCCGCCGGTATTGGCTTCGGCATCCGCGGTGGCATTCTTGCCAACTGGGCGGCGGACTTCGGCTTCACCGGGGCGCAGCTCGGCGCCATTGGTGGCGCGGGGTTCACTGGATTCTGTTTCGGCATCATCATCGGCGGCGTCGTCGTAGATAAGGTCGGATACGGCAAACTCGTGGTGGCGGCATTCCTCTTCCACGTTCTATCCGCCTTCATCACCTTCGGGGCCAGCAAGGGACAATCCCAGGACACGGCTTACATGTTCCTGTATTTGGGAACCTTCGTTTTCGCCCTCGCTAACGGCACCTTGGAAGCTGTTGCCAACCCGCTGGTTTCGACGTTGTTCCCAAACAACCGGACGCATTACCTGAACATCCTGCACGCCAGCTGGCCTGCAGGATTGGTCATCGGCGGTCTTATTGGCTGGATCCTGGGCGACGGCATGCAGGTCAGTTGGAAATTGCAACTCGGCCTATTCCTCGTGCCGACCGTCCTCTATGGCATTGCGTTCTTTGGGCAGCATTTCCCCAAATCCGAAGCCTCCGCCAAGGGGTTAAGCGTGGGTCAAATGCTTAAAGAAGTGGGCATCCTCGGTTCGCTGGTTGCATGCGGCCTCGTCGGTTTGTTTTTCAAAGAGCAATTGGGCGGGATCCTGAGCTTCTTCACAGGCAACGCTTTCTTCAGCTCACCCACTTGGAGCTACATTGCGTGGGCAGTGGCTCTCGGATTATTGCTGGTAGTTGCGATCAAGACCAACTTCTCGATGGGGGCTGTGTTGTTGTTCATCCTCTTCGTCACTCACGCGATGGTCGGCGCCGTAGAACTGGGAACCGACGGGTGGATTCAGAACATTACCGGCAACATTTTGACACCTGCCCAAGGTAAGATTCTTTTTGTGTTCACATCGCTAATCATGTTTTCGCTTCGATTCTGCGCCCACTTCATTGAAAAGAATCTCAAGATTTCTCCCATCGGACTGCTGTTCATTTGCGCCATCCTGGCGGTCATTGGATTGCGCATGGTCAGTGGCATCCAGACTTTCGCCGGGGCCATGGTCGCGCTCGCAGTTTATGCCGTGGGCAAAACCTTCTTCTGGCCCACGATGCTTGCCGTCGTTGGCGACCGGTTTCCTCGCACCGGTGCCATTGCGATGTCAATCATGGGAGGTATCGGCATGATGTCAGCCGGACTGATCGGCGGGCCCGGGCTGGGCTATGCCAAGGACCGGTTCACCACTGAGCATCTCTCGGCGAACGCGCCCGCTGTTTACGAGCAATACAAATCACCTAATGCCCAAGGCTTCCTCTTTTTCGACAAAGTAAACGGACTCGACGGGACAAAGCTTTCCGCCGCCCAGACTGCCGTCACGAAGACGCCTGACCAAAAGATCGTGGCCGAAGCCAGCATCATCGGCGACCGAAAGACGCTCAAAGCAGACTCCTTCATCCCGGCGACGATGGCGGCGATTTATCTGTTGCTGTTCTTTTACTTCAAAGCCATTGGCGGCTACAAACCGGTCCATATCGTGGAGGGTGCCCCGGGCAAACCGGCCTGAGTCGTTATTCGTTCTCCAAGGCGGCGCGGCAACGCGCCGCCTTTTTTATTTCCAGGGACGAGGGCGCTGCCAGCTATTGTGCTTTGCCCAAACCAAACCCGACCGAACATTTCGCGTTTCCTCCATCCTGTGGTTACTTGCCGCGGAAAAGGAGAAACATGAAACCGCGGCACGCCACTTCGACACAGATTGAACCTATCCACTCCGCGAAGGCGGTGGGGCTGCATTACGTCACCGATGCCCAACCGGGCATCAAACGAATCAAGTCTGGTGATGGATTTCGATACGTGGGCGGAAACGGACGGGCGTTGAGGGATAAAGCCGTCCTGGCCCGCATTCGATCACTCGCCATTCCGCCGGCGTGGACCGACGTCTGGATCTGCCCGATCGAGGATGGGCATCTTCAAGCCACGGGGCGGGATGCGAAAGGCCGCAAACAGCACCGGTACCATCCACTCTGGCGCGAAGTGCGCGACGCGACGAAATACGATCGCATGATTGAGTTCGGCCAGGCGCTGCCGAAGATTCGCCGACAAGTCACCCGCGACATGGCCAGTCCGGGTCTCAACCGCCAAAAAGTCCTGGCCAGCCTCGTTCGTCTCATGGACCTCGTCTTCATCAGGGTGGGGAATGACGAGTACGCCCGGAAGAATAAATCCTACGGCCTCACTACCATGACGGACAAACACGCCAGCGTTCGTGGTTCACGCGTGAAGTTTTCCTTCCGCGGCAAGAGCGGCAAGGACCACGTGATCGAAATCGAGGATCGCCGCCTCGCCAAGATCGTGAAGGGCTGCCAGGACATTCCGGGCCAGGAGCTCTTCCAGTGGAAAAACGGGGATGGAAAACCCCATGACGTAACCTCCGGCGACGTGAACGATTACCTGCGCGAAATCAGTGGAGCAGATTTCACCGCCAAGGATTTTCGGACGTGGGCAGGAACGGTTCTCGCGGCGCAGGCCTTGAAGAACGCGGCGGCGTTTGAAACCGAACGGCAGGCGAAGAAAAGCATCAAGACGGCAATCGATGCCGTGGCGCAAAAACTGGGCAATACGCCAGCCGTATGCCGCAAATGCTACGTTCATCCGGCTGTGCTGGATGGATATCTCACGAGGAAACTGCCCAGCGAGGGAATCTACAAAGCGGACCGCAGCGCTTCCCCCGCCACCCGCCCCGCGGCGGGTCTGGCCGCAGATGAAAAGGCGATTCTCCACTTCCTGGACTGTTGCCGCCGGGAGGAAAAGAAGGATGTGAACCGGCTGAAAGCTAAGTTAAAGGCAGTTCCGCGTGCGTGGCATCCGCGCGTGGTAAACGGTAGGAAAGTTGGCCATCAATGATGGAGGCGGGTGTCGTCAGGGGATGCGGCTCCGCTTTTTTCTCGCTCAGAACGTGCAACACTTCCGTGCCATTGGCCTTGAACCAGTCAGCGAGTAGTCGGCGGTGACATTGCCACCAGACCGCTTCCGCACAGACAATTGCAACGCGCTTGGCGTTGGCGAGCCGAAGCAGTTTTTCCATGCCTCTGGCGAATTCAGGCGTCTCCATGTGGTCTGCATAGCCGCGGAAAGCCTCGTGGCGCCAGGCGTTATTGGGTGAATCAGGCCGTGGTTTACGGCGGCCTCCTAACTCCGGGAAATGAGCGTACTCAATATCCACCTTGTGAAGCGACGCGGAAAAGGTTTCCCGATTAAAATGTGGATAGCGACGGGAGCCAGGCATCAAACGCACGTCAGCAATCGCTTCTAATTGATGTGCCCGAACGAGGTTTATGAACGCCTCCATCGAGAGCGTGGAATGACCCAGAGTCCAAATGACGGCCGGGTAGATTTTCATGCCCTTTGGGAGTCTAGGGCTGCCGCGCAACAGTCGTCTGAGCCACATTCATTCTTGCCCGCTCCGCGTAAAGATTTGCGAAGCGTTTCGCTCTGGCCAGGACGACGCGGGAAACTTTCCGCCGATCCCACTTGGCCCGAGCGTAAGCGCCCGGCGCATTCCACATAAGATACAGGTCGATCGGTTCCCACTCACGACCAGTGCCTTGTCGAAATGCTTTTTCCCGATCACGCAGGATCTTTTCCGTCACTCGCCAGGCCACGTTGGGATCGTGAAAGTTCCGGGCTTCGGAATACTCGTTCCAGACCGAGGGCAAAATTTGATAACGGCTAATTTCCCTCTGAGACCCGACGACCCGATCGCTGGCACACGGCGTCGATTGGCGTGCTCCTGTTTCAAACTCTGCCAGAACCTGACGAGTCCCCGCCGGAATCGCGGCGTGCACATAAGCCATCCCGCACAGCAACATCACAATGCCTGATGTTTCGGCCTTCCATATCGAACGCATGAATCCCCCTTTTCCTCGGGAACCGTAGCACACCGGCCACTCGGCACAAAATTCCCACAGGTCAGGGATTTTCCGGAAAGAAGCGGGTCCGAATCCGTACCGGCGAACTTAACCGAGGATTCGCCCGCTGAAATAGTTTCTTGGAACCCCTTTTTCATGCATCTTGAAATCATGCGATGGATGCGTGCATTAATGCTGTTGTGGGTCACGGTGTCGGTGGCCGCAGCTCAATTCGAGCTCCCCGGCGCGAGGACGTTTGGCGGCCAACGTAAGCATACCAAAGCCAGGCTTGTTCTCTCCCACGATTCCGCTCAGCCAGGAGAGACGATTTTTGCCGCCGTGGAGTTAACCATGGATCCGGGCTGGCACACCTACTGGCAGAGCCCGGGAGATTCCGGGCAGGCAACGGAAATCCATTGGGGTTCCTCCAGGCAATTCGCGCCGGGTGAAATCCAATGGCCGGTTCCGGAACGTTTCACCACGCCGGACGAGCTGAAGCTGACCACGTTCGTTTATCATCAACGCGCCGTCTTGCTTGTGCCGATACAAATTGCGCGAGAGGCGGCCGCGGGCACCAACGAGCTAACCGCGTTGGTCAAGTGGTTGGAATGCGAGGTGGCCTGCATCCCCGGCAGCAACACAGTCCGCGCCAGTCTCGTCATAGGTCCGGAATCAAAACCGAGCGCCGATACGAATTTCTTTGCGGAAGCCCAACAGCGCCTTCCGTCGAAACAAATTCCCGGCACAGTGACCGCGCAATGGGATCAGCCCGGCAACGTAACCAACCGAGCCTTCGTCATTTCCTGGAATGCCTCCGCCGTGGAACCGGACTTTTTCCCCTTCACCAACGCGCTCGCGACCGTCTCGGCCAAGACAGCCGTGCTGGCAAGCTCCGGTAGCAACGCTGTTCTTCGATCCGCCGCGCAAAGGTTTGATGCAAAGTGGCCGGAACAAGTCTCCGGGATTCTCGTGCGGAAAGAGGGCGAGGCGCTCACTGGATACGAAGTCGCATTGACCCTGCGCGAGTCAGCGACGGATGTCGCATCGAATGCATCCAGCATTGGAACGAAGTCGTTGGGGATGTGGCTGTTCTATGCCTTCATCGGTGGACTCATCCTGAACATCATGCCCTGCGTCCTGCCGGTCATCGCTCTGAAAATTTTGGGGTTCGTGAATCAAAGCCGCGAGCATCCACGCCGGGTGCGCACCTTGGGGTTGCTTTACACGCTCGGTGTCATCGTCTCATTCCTTGTCCTGGCGGGAATTGTGATCGCCGTGAAAGCGGCCGGACAAAAGGCGGGCTGGGGCATGCAGTTCAGCAACCCACAATTCATCGTCATCCTAACGACAGTCGTGACGCTGGTGACCCTGAATCTGTTCGGCGTCTTTGAGATCACTCTGGGCGGCGGCGCCATGGGTGCCGCCAGCAATGCCGCATCCCGGCACGGCGGGGCAGGCGCATTCATGAACGGAGTCCTGGCGACCGTTCTGGCCACGCCTTGCACCGCCCCCTTTCTAGGGGCGTCGCTCGGGTTCGCCTTCGCGCAACCGGCGCACTTGATCATTCTCTTCTTCATCGTCATCGCGCTGGGCCTGGCCTTGCCTTACTTGCTGCTCAGTTGGAATCCCAGCTGGCTTAAGTTCCTCCCGAAACCCGGCGCGTGGATGGAACGATTCAAGGTGGCGATGGGTTTCCCTTTGCTGGCGACTGCCGTATGGCTCTTCACGCTCACGATTACGCACTACGGCAAGCGCGTGTGGTGGTTGGGCGTCTTCCTGGTCGTGTTGTCCCTCGCGGCCTGGATTTACGGCGAATTCGTGCAGCGCGGACGCAGCCGACGGGGCGTGGCGCTCGCGGTCGTGCTCTTCCTCCTGGCAGGCGGTATTGGTTACGCCGTGGAAAGCAAACTGCGCTGGCGCCAACCCATTCTGGATGAAGCGGGCGGCGGGACGTTACAGGAAGCGCCCGGCGGCATTGCGTGGCAACGTTGGAGCCCGGAAGCCGTTGCCAAGTTTCGCGCAGAAGGCCGACCCATCCTCGTGGATTTCACAGCGGACTGGTGCGTCACGTGCAATACGATCGTGAAGCCGGCGCTGGAATCGGAGATTGTCCGCGCCAAGCTGAAAGAACTCAATGCGGTCTCGCTGCTCGCCGACTACACGAGATTTCCGCCCGCTATCAGCGCGGAACTGGAGCGGTTCCAACGGGCGGGAGTCCCCATGGTCCTGGTCTATCCCAAGGACGCGTCGAAACCCCCGATGGTGCTGCCCGAAGCCCTCACCGCGAACATGGTCGTAAAGGCGTTGGAGGAGGCAGGAAAGTAATCGCTCTGCACCTCGACCGCCGCCCGTCATCGATCAGACGCGGCCACGAAAATACTCGATCGTGCGGCGCAAGCCATCTTCCAGCTGCACCTTGGGTTCCCACTTCAGAAGCGACGTGGCGCGTGTGATGTCAGGCTGCCGCTGCTTGGGATCATCCTGCGGCAGTGGCTTGTAGATGATTTTGCTCTTCGACTCCGGTGAGCCGAATGATGCGTTCGGCAAATTCGTGAATGGTCAGTTCCTGGGGATTGCCAATGTTCACCGGATCATTGGTATCACTCATCATCAGCCGATAAATGCCCTCGATCAAATCGGAGCAGTAACAGAAGCTGCGCGTCTGACTGACCCTCTCCGAACACGGTCAGCGGCTTGCCGGTGAACGCCTGGCCCATGAAAGCGGGCACGACCCGGCCGTCGTGCAGCCGCATGCGCGGTCCGTAGGTATTGAAGATGCGAACAATGCGCGTCTCGATCTGGTGCTCGCGATGATAAGCAAATGTCATGGCCTCGGCGAAGCGCTTGGATTCGTCGTAGCAGCCGCGCGGGCCAATGGTGTTCACGTTGCCCCAATAATCCTCCCGCTGCGGATGAACCAAGGGGTCGCCATAAATCTCGGAGGTGGAAGCCAGTAGGAAACGCGCGCCCTTGTGCCGCGCCAGCCCCAACGCCTTGTGGGTGCCGAGCGAACCGACCTTGAGCGTTTGAATCGGCAATTCCAGGTAATCAATCGGCGACGCAGGCGAAGCGAAGTGCCAGACGTAATCCACTCGATCGTGCAGGAAAATAAACTCCGTGACGTCCTGCTGGATGAATTTGAAATTCTGGTTGCCGCCAAGGTGGTCGATGTTTTCGACGGCGCCGGTGACAAAATTGTCGATTCCAATGACTCGATGTCCGCGCGCGATAAGCAAGTCCGTCAGGTGCGAACCGAGAAAGCCCGCGGCGCCCGTCACAACGGAAGTGAGCTGGCGCGCTTTCTTTTTTTGAAGTGCCGTGGTGTTCGGCACTTTCTGCACTGGTATTAAAGGTTCCTTCTTTCCCTGAGCCATCGTCATGGGCGCGACACTAACGTGAGTCCCCATGACTTGCCAATCGCCGGTGTGACAGCGCCGCTGAAATACGAAGCTGCCATGTTGGCTCGGCGGACTTCTCGCAACGGTCGAGGCCTACTTGGCGCCGGTGCCAATCAGGACGGCAGGGATGGTGCGAACGAGGATCTTGAGGTCGAGCCACAGGGACCAGTTATCAATGTACTCCAGGTCCAGGCGCACCCAGTCCCGAAAATCGCGGACATTGTTGCGACCACTCACTTGCCAAAGGCAGGTGAGGCCGGGTTTGACGCTGAGGCGCCGGCGATGCGCGAGATCGTCGAAGCGCTCCACTTCATCGACTGGCAAAGGACGCGGCCCGACGAGGCTCATGTCGCCTTGGAGGATGTTCCAGATCTGCGGCAGTTCATCGATGCTGTACTTGCGCAGGAATTTTCCAATGGGCGTTACGCGTGGATCGTTGGTGACCTTAAAGACGGGCCCGGACATTTCGTTGTACTGCTCGAGCTCCTTCTTACGCTGCTCGGCATCGCTCACCATGGTGCGAAACTTCAACATGGTGAACGGTTCACCATGCAGTCCGGCCCGTTTCTGGCGAAAAAAGACCGAGCCCTTTGAACTGCGTTTGACCATCAAGGCGAAGATGAGGAACAGGTTCCATCCAAATAACAGGAAGAAGGTGAGCGCGCCGAGGATGTCCATCAACCGTTTGACCGCGCTGCGCCAGGACACATCCGGTGCGGAATGGAAGACCAGCATCGGCCGCCCATTCATGTCGTCAAAGGTGGTGCGCGAGATGTTCGTTTTGAAAAAATCCGCGATGAGCCATGCTTCCAACCCTTCGAGTTCACACGCCTGAATGGCTTTTTCGATCTCGCCGAAATAGGTGTGGCGCGCATTGATGATCACCCCGCTGGCCGAATGCTCGTGCAGGAGTTCAATCAGGCGTTCGACGGAATATTCGTTCAAGTCGAGTTCCCCGATCACATCGATGGTTTCATCGGACCGACGCGCCAAGTCCGCGCGCAATCGCGTGGTGTCGTCACGGGAGCCGATCAAGATGAATTTGCGGCGGAATTGAGAGTGTCGAAGACGACGCTTGTAGTAAGCGCGCAGGCCTTCCTCGGAGAGGAAAACGAGCGCGAAACTGAAAACACCAAACAGAAGAATGACGCCGCGCGCCAGGAGTGTCTTGTAGAAGAACGTGGCGATGATGACGCCGATGGTCGTGAGCAGGGTGCCCTTCATCAAGCGCCAGGCCGTATCGCGCCGCCGGGCCACCAGAGGGCGGTCGTAGAAACCCTGGCTTTCAAGAATGAGCGGGACAGCCGGGATCAGGATCAGATAGAGCCACTCGAAGGCCGAGAACGGTTCAATGGGGTGATTGGGATTAAATATCTCCCATCCGGTTGTCGTGAAGAGATACGTTCCAATGCCGAAGAGGTCTAAATCCCATTCCGACCGGACCCAGTGCGCCAGCCACAGAGACACGGCAAAGAGCGCGGTATCCTTGACCTGATTGAGCTGGGTGCGGAGTTGGCGGTGACGGCGCAGCATGACGTTTAACGGCGAAACAATTCGAACGGCCTGTTTTTCATTTGGGGTTTGAGTTGAACCGCGAAGGGTTTATCGCGCTGCTCGCTCCGAGTTGATGGGCCGCCCGGTCGTGAGATGGAACTCCGGCACTGAGGCAGCGATGAATTCCCGCACCCGCTCATACGTGACGTCCTCGGCGCCGGGTTCGCAGGGGGCGAAACAAATGACATAAGCCCAACGCTGCAACACGCCTGTCTTGACCATGTCGCGCGCCATCCACCACATGCGTTCCCGATGTTGAGCCGTCAATTCGCCGTCGGCGACAAACCAATAGACGAGAACACCGCCCTGCCGGCGCGTCACACCGTTCTCCTCAATGAATCGATGGAGTTTCAGTTTCATGACCGGCAGATCGTAGGCATGCGGGCGATCGATTCGAATGGTGGCGGGCTGTGTATCGAGGGTTTCGAAACCGCTGCCTCTCAAGCAATGCTGCGGTCGATGGATGCTGCTGCGGTCCGCGCCCATGAGGACCACCTGGTAATCAATCAAAAGACCGCTCGGATGCGCGTACATGCGATGTCCGTAAACCGTATCCTTGGGCAGGGTGTTGACGGTAAGGCTTTGGACGGGCATGGCTTGGGACCGGTAATTCAAGACCCGCGGCGGGAGAAAAACCTGATTGCTGCTGACCAGGACCGGCGCATTGGTCGAGGCGCCGATGTCCACTGCGTAAATGGGCTCAGGCACAACGAGCAGGCCGGGTTTTCCCAGCTTCTGGCGGGATTCTTGCGTTCCCAGGAAAGCGGCTGTAGCCCCAATGAGGCCAAGGACGATGACGAAGACAGCCAGAGCTTGACGTTTCATACTTTTGCCACTGCGGGTGACTCGTCCTTCTCCTTCAGCCAGCGCGCCAGCAACATCATGCCGACGAACGCCGGGATGTAGGGAATCAGTTTAAGAATTGCATGTTCATGCACGTAGCTGCCGAAGGCTTGCGCGGCTTGTTCCGCCACTGAGATTGGATTCTGTGCGTGAATCATCTGATTATATTTCCAATCTGCTGAAACAACAATGCCGAGCAATCGAATGACGTTGCCCAGCACCGCCAACGGGGCGGCCGAGATAATGATGAGCGCCCGCTTCCAATGACTCTCGAAAGCCGTGAAGCCAAATACGCAGCCGAGGGCGAGCATGGTGGTAAGGCTGCGCAATCCGCTGCAAGCCGCCTCCACGTTGTAATTGAAATGGCCGGCACTGTCCTTGATCAAGGTTCCTTCCTGCGTGACGTCGATTCCCAAGGCGTGGCTCGCAATTACGGTGATTTTGGTAGCGACTTGTCTCAGGGGCAGGGTGAGCCCTTCCATCTCGCCCGTCAGCGGCACGGTGAAGGCGAACAGGAAGAACGGAAAGAAGATGGCCTGGAGCCATTTCCAACCCCATAGCATGCCCATGATCGCATAAAGCCCCAGGATAAATCCCACCACAGACAGGCGCGTTTGCTGGACAGTGTAACCGGTGGCATGAAGGAACAGCGCAAAGAGGAACAGCAGCAACGCCGGGAACCATACCCGTTTCGGCACCACCATTAACTGCTTCCGTTTCCACCACAAGAGCGCCACGACCACAAAGGGAACGAGCGTGCCGAGACTGTCGTCCGCACCGCTCGAATAAACGCCCTGCAGCCATGAAAACAGGGACCTGGTCTTGAAATAACCGAGGGTTGAGTTGCCGAGAAAATGGAACAGAGCAATCCACGCCAGCAACAGGACGGCAAAGAAGGCCTTGTGAGGCACGGAGTCACCGAACGCGCGCAGTTCCTGCACGAAGCCGGGGGTTTCGGAGCCCTTCCGTCGTTCCTGTTCTCTTTCAGTGTCCATGGGTGCTGGCATCTGAACAATAAAATGCCCTCGTGTTCAAACAAACTTCTGGAGCGCGTGGAATAACGGAACGGAGGATAACCAAAGGGATCCTCCTAATTCGAGGTAAGTTCTTAAACGCGCGACTTGCGAACTCCTCTTCACCGCCCTGTCTTGGCGAGGAAACGTCCCCGGGACCTCCCGGCCTGGTTTGCCGTTTTCATCTCCGCAACGTAGTTTTCTCGCGAAGGAGAGGGGAAACTATGGATACAACACCGTATTGGATCACGTCCCAGGAGATGCCGAAATTCGATTCCATTCAGCATGACGTGGAAGTGGATGTCGCCATTGTGGGAGGCGGCCTGACTGGAATTACCGCGGCCTATCTGTTGAAGAAAGCAGGTGCGAAGGTGGCCCTGATTGAGCGTGAACGCTGCGCCAGCGCCGATACGGGCCACACGACGGCGCACCTCACGATGGTCACCGATCTGCGGTTGCATCAGATCGTGAAAAAGTTCGGCAAGGAGGGAGGGCGAGCTTTCTGGGAGGCAGGGTCAGTCGGGACCGACGAGATCTACAGCATCGCCAGCACGGAAAAGATCGACTGCGATTTTCGGTGGGTTCCCGGTTACCTGCATGCGTCCTTGCGCGACAACACTGGCACCAACGAGCGGGAGCGCCTTGAACAAGACGCTTCTCTGGCGCAGGAGTTGGGTTTTGGCGGCGAGTTTATGGAAGTGGTGCCCTACTGCAACCGGCCCGGCGTGATGTTTCGGAACCAGGCCAAATTTCACCCACGCAAATATCTCGCTGCCCTGCTTCGCACCATCCCCGGCGGTGGCTGCCACGTTTTCGAGAACAGCAACGTGACCGAGTTCGAAGATAAACCTCTCGGCGTGAAGATCGGTGACAAGAAAGTGCGCTGCGACTTCATGTTCATCGCCACCCACAATCCCCTGATGGGAAACACCGGGGCATTCAGCGCCATGTTGTTTCAAACTAAGCTCGCCCTTTACACGAGCTACGTTCTGCGCGCGAAACTGCCGGGGGGCTCACTGCCGGAGGCGCTCTTTTGGGATACGACCGACCCCTACTATTATCTCCGCGTCGACCGACAGCCCGATGGTGATTACGCCATCTTCGGAGGCGAAGACTGCAAGACGGGACAGGAAAAAGATCCAATGGAAGTGTTTCAGCGATTGGAGGCCGAAATGAAAAAATGGCTACCGCAGGCCGAGGTGCAACATCGCTGGCTCGGCCAGGTGGTCGAAACAAACGACGGCCTGCCCTTCATCGGGGAAACTGCGGAGCGGCAATTCGTCGCCACCGGGTTTTGCGGCAATGGTTTCACGCTCGGAACCCTGGCGGCAATGATGGCCCGCGATCAGTTCCTGAACCGTCCGAATCCCTGGCGCGACCTGCTGGACGTGCATCGTAAAAAATTGCTGGGCGGCACATGGCGATACCTTACCGAGAATGTGGACTTTCCGTATCACTTCCTCAGGGATCGTCTGGCGCGCGGAGATAAATCTTCACTCGATGAGATTGCACGGGGCGATGGGAAAATCATCAATCTCGACGGGAAGAAAGTCGCCGTTTCGCGTGATGAACAGGGCAAGCTCACCCTGCTATCACCGGTCTGCACGCACTTGAAATGCATCGTAAAATGGAACCGGGCTGACCGCACGTGGGACTGCCCCTGCCATGGCTCCCGCTTTCACGCTACCGGCGAAGTGTTCTCCGGCCCTGCAGAGGAACCCTTGGAAAAGGTGGGAGAGCCCGTCGCAGAGTGAACGAGCAAAGACGCGTCGATGCCTTCGCTCAGCGAATGCCTGAGAAACCTTTCAATGCCTGCGGCCGGCCTGTTTTCGAGCGAGTCTCCCCGGATGCCTAGCCCTTTAGCCCGAGCCCCAGGGTTTGCTGGCAATACTTAATACTGCGCTCGATCTCGGCCCTTTGGCTGAGTTGTTCTGTCTCGGCTCGATCCTTGCCTTCCGGATTCTTCACCGTGGAGAAGGGTTTTCCCTTTTTAGCCAGCGCTACGAAGCGCGCAAAATCGGCAACAGGCAGGTTGGAATACGGTTTCCAGAAATCCGCCTTGAGATACGGAAAGGGCCGCGCGAAGCCCGAGATAGTCTCTATGTGGACCGGCACCCCAGGGCAAAGCTCGGCGAAGCGGGCGAAGTATCTCTTCAAATCAATCTGTCCGTCGCCCATTGCCGTCCACTGCACCTTGGCGCCGTCCTCATATTCCCACACCGCCGAATCACGCAGGCTGCTTGTCGCCACGTAAGGCCCAAGATGCTCCAGGCTCTGCAACGGATCTTCCAGCGTCCAAAGCGCATTACCAGAATCGATGTTGGCGCCCACGAAATCTTTTCCCGCATCCTCAATCAAGCGAACCAATTCAGTCGAGTGCATGTCGCCCGCGTGATTCTCAACCGCAATCTTAACACCGGCATCAATGGCCTTTGAGCGCTGGCTCTTCAAAACTTTCACTGTGTCCGCGATGCGTGCGTCGATGCCGCCCTCACTTTTCCGATCATCGGCGTTGCCCAGCACGACGCGAAAAACCGGCGAGCCAAGGGCATTGGCCATGCGGATGCCGAGCGCTAGGTGCTCCTCCGCCGTGCCCCAATCCTTTTTGAACGACTTGGAAGTCGGACAGATGCTCCAGGAGCCCAGTTGGATTTGCAGCCCCTTGTCTGCCGCCATCTTCCGCAGGTCGAGCAGGTAGGTCTCGTCGAACTTCTCGAACGGACCGAAGTCCGTGATGAACAGCGAGTCGGTCTTAAGTTGCGCTGCGTAATCAATGAGCTGCGGCGCCTTCCACTTCATCGCGCGCACCGCGAAGTTGTCGAGGCCAAGCTTGATGCCGAGCTTCCTGGGTGCCGTTTCACTCTGGGCCAGCGCGCCAGGAGCCAGCGCCGCGGCCGCGGCCACGGTCGAAACGGCCTTCAAAAAATCACGTCGGGAATTCTGTGGTGTGGTCATCGCTGCAATGATTGCAAGGCGCGGTCAGGATTCAATGCTCAAGAGGCGAAAGTCCACACTCCACCTTCAGACAAGACTGTCTACTAGAGCTGGCGGCCACTTGCCCAGTGTGTGGACACCACTGGAGAAACTGACGGGGGCACCGGTCGTCCCGTCACCGTTCGACCGCCCTAAGCATTTGTTCCGGGGTGGCAGCTTGCGGCCAGAGAATATCTCGCCCATTCAAAAAGCGCGGCGGGCTCTGGAGGGTTTCAGTGGAATCGTCGCCTTCATCGTCCCAGCCGTTCGGGCCCACGGAATACAAGACAAAGGTGTGGTCCGTCTCTCGGCGATACCGCAGTGGTTCGCCATTGCATGGGTCCATCGGAACGGTGGCGAGATATTGGGGCACCAGTTCTGATAAGGCTTCGGGAAGCTTGCCCCGGCTTAGTTCGAACCGCCGCAGCGCAATGGCCGTCACGGCGAGCGCACTTCCCGTTTCCGCCAAGGCGACCCGCCGTATCATCCGATCCGCCGTGTCCACCGTTGAAGACATGAGGAAACGAACTCGATCGTAGAAGCGTCGCGGGGCTTTGACACCGTCGCCCGTAAACCGTGGGCTGACCTCATCCGTGGTTAAGGTCAGTTGGGTCGGGTCCGGCTGCGCCGCGTGCGCCCGCATCCGCTCCATCGTGCGTTTCCAGGCACGCAGTTGTTGCAACGTGTCGTGGTCTTTCCAGGCGAATTCCCACGCAGGCAAATAAATGAAACGGTTGAACAGCGGAATCAAACTTATGACCGTGTCCACGACGGGATTGAATATTTCCTCGAAGCTCTCGGGGAACCTGATCTTGGAAAAGTCCAACTCCAGGTTGAGCACGCCCGAAGCCTTCAAGTGAGCATGCAGTTCATCCGGGCGGCTCATCATTTGGAGGCTCATGGCCCGTTCCATCGCCACCGCCCGCAACATCGGTGCGATGGCGTCCGGCGCTCCATACGCCTTCTGTAATGCCGCCAACTGATCGTCCGACCAGCCATCCGCCTGCAAAGCTTCCCAGACAGCGCTGACGCCAATTTGATGGATGGCGAGTCGAACCAACTGGCTAATGACGAGCGGTTCGTTGGTAAGGACATGAGACAGGGCGGCAATCCCCATGAGCTGCTCCAACGATGCGGCATGATTGGTTTCGTAGAGTGCGGATAAGGAAGCGGCTCGCATCCACGCGGCTGGTGCCCGGACGTCCATCAAATGCGGCATTATCAAATTAGCAAAGCCATGCTCGTAACCGACTCCGAAATCCCACTGAGCGAAACTGAGTGCGGCAAACACTTGCTTAAAGCCGTTTGAAGCACCGGCGATGTCCGCAGCCAAATCCTCACTCGTCACCAACATCGGAACGTACCTGCCTTGGACCGTTGCGGTGCCAAAGGCGGTGTTGTTACGCCACAATGCCGTGACGCCGTTGGTGTTGAAAAACGATTCACCCTTCCGCCGAGTCGCCCAAGCCGGATACCGAACAACCGGCGCGGCCTTGCCGCTCGCCACGAGACGCGTCGCCGCCGGCAACGGGGTTGGCACCATGTTCCCGGTGAAGCCCGCGCCGGGGAACAATCCGGCGCCGTTTTTCTCGGGAGGGACCGGCGCTGGCACCAGTTCAGCGATGGTAAATTCTTCACCATTAGTCCGCATTTCGGCCAGCCAGCGGTCCAGCGCGAAACGCCCGCGCAGATGTTCTTCCACCAGGAACAGCGCCAGAAGCAGGAACAAACCGCCGAAGCTGAGGGCGACCGCGCGCGTTGATTTTCGGGCGGTGAATTTCATGCGCGCGGAAGTCACGGCTTCAAAAAGAAGCCACGCTGTTTCTCGCTGATGGGCAACTCCAACTTTTCCATCACGGCCAGCAGGTCTTCCCACACTTTGCGTTTTTCCCGGTTGGACTGAGTGCTCAAGAGATATTCGGGATGAAATGTCGGCATCACCGGCGTGTCGCAATACGTTTCCCATTGGCCCCGCCGTTCCGTGATGCCGCTCTTGCCAAGCAACGCTTCCATGGCCGTGTCGCCGAGGACCACAAGCACCTTCGGTTTGATCAAATTGACCTGCGCGTGCAAGTAAGGAATCCAGTTACCAATCTCGTCCGGCGTCGGCTTGCGATGTCCACTGCCGCCCGAGGACAGGTCAGAACGGCACTTCACGATATTCGTGATGTAAACCTGTTCCCGCGATAATCCCATCGCCTGAATCATCTTCGTCAGCGTTTGCCCCGCCGCCCCCCCGAAAGGTTCGCCGGCCGCGTCCTCATCCGGGCCCGGCGCTCCGCCCACAAACATGAGCTCCGCATCGATGCTCCCGACGCCGAACACCACGTTCCGACACGTCGCCGCGAGATCCGGGCACTTGATGCATTCGAGAGCGCGATCCCGCAACTCCGTCATCGCGTGAATCTTGGCGGCAGTGTCCGAGGCCAAGGCCGCTGGCTCATGACGCACGATCGGCGTCGCAGCTTGGACACGCGGTTCCGGGACTTCGCTGACGGGCGCCACCTTCCGCGATGGCGCGGCGGTCTGCGGTGCCGGTGCATTGGCTCGGTTCAATCCACCTTGCAGGGTGCGCCAGGTCTCCGACTCCACAGGCAGGAACTGCGTTCCTCGAGCGCGAAGGGCTTGCAGGTGTTCAATCGTGGCTTCGAGCAGTTCGTGAAATGAGGCCGACATCCGCGCGGAGAATAGCACGCGCGAAACGGGCCGACAGAAAATTTTCCCCGCTCAGTCAATCGGATGCAAAGCCCCGGTTGAATCACGGCGGAGGAAGGCAGATGCCGCTAAATCCACAGCTGAACCGGGGTAATCAGAAGATCGCTTCCCTCCCTGTTTCATCTGTGGCGAATAAATTCGCCCAATTGCGAAACAGCTGCGGCTAGTCCTCCGCACCAGTGTATTCGAGACGAACGATTTGGGTATCCTTGTTATTACCCCACGCCGTGCCGAACTCGATCAAATACAGGCAGCCATCCGGCCCCAGCTCCATATCCATGGGGCGTTTGAACGTCATGTTCTTTCCGATGCGCTCCATCTTGAACGAGCCATCCGGATTCTTCGCGAGGTTGTCGTTTTCATCCAGGTGCACGGCCACGATCCAATTGCGCGACCACTCGTAGATGAACAGCGTGTGGTCGTACTTCCGGGGCATCTTCACCTTCGAGGGATTTTTCGGATCGAAGTAGTAAACCGGACCCGCCATGGCCGTTCGTCCCCCGCCAGCATTGAGCACCGGAAAGCGCGCGGAGGCGCCGCCGGGATACCAGATGAACGCCGGCTGCGTTGGAGGCAGCTGTTTAATGCCGGTGTTGTTCGGGGATTTGTTGAGAGGTTGAGCCGGATCGAAAAACACCGTCTCGCCGGTGGTGTAAGGAGCTGGAGCTTTCGAGGCGAAGGCAGGCAGTGCGGCCGGCTCCGGTGCGTTCTTCTCTTTCGCTTCCTTCACCGCTTTTGCATGGGCCGTCTTGGCCTTTTCATAAGCGGCCTTCTCCTTGTCGTAGGCAGCCTTCTCCTTCGTGTATTGAGCGCGCGCGTTAAATTCAATTCGGGCATAAGCCTTATTGTCGCCGCGCGAATAGGGCCATCCGAAGAATCCCGGTTTCTTCGCCTGCATTACCGCATCAAAACCTCCCGGGCCGCGCTTCGAATCGAATCCCCCTGCGTCGGGCCCCACATCGCCCCAATACAAAATGCTATTGCGCGGATCAATCGAGAGCCGATAGCCATTGCGCGTTCCCTTCACATACACTTCCGGCCGCGTGCCGGGCGTGCCGGGCGGGAACAAATTGCCTTTGGGAATGGTGTAAGTGCCGTCCGGCTCGGGGTGGATGCGACTGATGCCTCCGCGCAAATCGTTCATGTTTGCGGATGACTTCTGTGCATCCCAGGGTGCGCGCCCGGGGCGTTCGTCGTGTGGTGAGAAACCATCGGAGTCGAACGGGTTCGTGTTATCGCCAATCGCGATGTAAAGATTCCCGTCCTTATCGAAACCGAGCGAACCACCGACATGGCAGCACTCCTCCCGCTGGGTCGGAATATCGAGTAACGCTTTCTCCGTCGAGAGATCGAGCTTGTCGCCCACCAACGTGTAACGCGACACGCGGATGATCCCCGTCTTCTTCCCATTCGCATCGCGAGTCGTCTCGGGTAGCGAGTGATTCAGGTAAATCCAGTTGTTCTTCAGAAAATTCGGGTCCAGTGCGATGCCCAACATGCCGTCTTCCAAGCCTTCAAATACTTTGATTTGAGCCACCGTGATCGACTTCTTTGTGCTCGGGCTCCACATCCGAATCGTCCCATCTCGCTGGGCATAGAACACGCGGCCATCGCCAGCCACCGCGAGCTCCATCGGGTCTTTGACCGTGTCCTGCCACTTGCCATCCATCAACTGATCGGCGTCGAGAATCACTTTGCGAAACGCTCCATCGACTTGTTCGCCGGACGGCACCGGTGCTTGAGGCTCGGCGGACTTGGGCTTCTGAGTTTCTTGAGCGAAGGCGACGGAGGCCGCCAAATAGAGGACGACGGCATTACGAAAAACGGCTTTGGCTGACTTCATGTGGGTTTAATCGACGGGCCATGCGCCGTTTCATTCAACCTAGGGAGATGTTCGTGCCAAAAGGGGAAAGACGAAGGGCCGCAAGATGTGGACGAGGAGGAAACCAAGGCTGAGTTGAATCTACGGTCCGGTTCGATCAAAGAGCCCGGTGCGGCATTGCTGGCATCAGCGCCCATTCACGGTGGACCAACGTTTCCAAACTTTCCGAAGCCTCATCCGGACTGCTAAGCGAAGGCGCCCAAAGCGGAGCGAACACTCTGCTGGTTCCTGATCGCAGCGACCGGGCGGTCAAAACCCTCGTCGCGGAATACGCGTTGTGCCCGGGTCGGCTCCCTATTTCGCCGCAGCCGCAGGCTCAGCCGCCGCTCCATTTCGCTTCGCCATGATCGCTTCCACGATCTTCTTCGCCAGTTCGGGCTTCTCGACCAGCGCCACGCGGGCGGCTTCCTTGCCCTGGCCGATCAACTCGCCGTTGAATTGCAGCCACGCGCCTTTTTTCTCCACCACGCCGTGAGTCGATGCCGACGTCGATGATGCTGCCTTCCTTGTTGATGCCGTGATTGTAAATGATGTCGAACTCCGCTTCCGCAAACGGCGGCGCGACCTTGTTCTTCACAATCTTCACCTTGACGAGGTTGCCGATGGCCACTGCCCGCCGCGTCCTTCAGCGTCTCCTTGCGGCGAATGTCGATGCGCACGCTGGCGTAAAACTTCAGCGCCTTGCCGCCGGGCGTCGTCTCGGGATTGCCGAACATCACGCCGACTTTTTCACGCAACTGATTGGTGAAAATGCAGGTCGTCTTGGACTTGTTCGAGAATGGCCGTGAGCTTGCGCAACGCCTGGCTCATCAAGCGCGCCTGCATGCCCATCGTGGCCATGCCCATCTCGCCTTCGAGTTCGGCCTTGGGCACCAGCGCGGCGACGGAATCGACCACGATCACATCCAGCGCGTTCGAGCGCGCGAGCGTTTCGCAAATGCGTCAAGCGCTTCTTCGCCGCTGTCCGGTTGCGAGACGAGCAGGTCATCGAGATTCACTCCGAGCTTCTTGGCGTAAGCCGGATCCAGCGCGTGCTCCGCATCGATGAACGCCGCCAGTCCGCCGGCTTTCTGCGCATTGGCGATGACGTGCAGCATCAGAGTCGTTTTGCCGGAGGATTCCGGGCCGAAAATTTCCACGACACGTCCGCGCGGCAGTCCACCGACACCCAGCGCGAGATCCACGGCCAGTGCGCCCGGTGGGAATCACTTCAATGTGCCGAAGCGCACGGGCGTCGCCGAGGCGCATGATGCTGCCCTCGCCGTAGGCCTTCGTGATGGACGAAATGGCGGCATCCAGCTCACGCGCGCGCGTGGCGGCCACCTTCGCCGCCTCGGCAGATTTCGCGTCTGAGGCCTTTGTTTCGACGGCAGTTTTCTCGGTAGTTTTGGGAGGCATAAAAAATTTCGTTCGCCGGACCGGTTCAGGTTTGCGACGCGTGCTAAATAAGGAACGGCGCTCCTTTCGTCAATGGGCGTTCCGATTAAATCGCCGGCACGTCAGGAATAAAAATATCCGAGCTCCCGCAACGAGGTGTAATCCTTCGCCCGCTCGGCGGAGGCGCGCCCCAAAATTACGTGATCGAGGAGGTCGATCTTCAATAGCTGCCCTGCGCGGATGAGGTCGCGGGTGGCTTTTATGTCGGCTTCGCTCGGAGTCGGATCACCGCTGGGATGATTATGCACCAAGATCAGTGCGGAAGCATTGGCAGCGATCGCGGCCCGGAAAACTTCACGTGGGTGAACCAGCAATGTGTCGAGCGTTCCGTTGGAAATTCGCTCCACGCGGAGGAGTCGCCGACGGGTGTTCAAGAGCACGGCCTGAAACGTCTCCACTTCGAAGAAGCGGTTCTCCTCCCGCAACAATTCGGCAACGCGCTCAGGAGTATCGAGCATGGGACTTTCGCCCCGGATCTCCTTCGCCATGCGTTGGGCGAGGGTGAAGGCACTCTTCAACGCGATGGCTTTGTCCCGGCCGATGCCCTTCACCTGGCTGAGATCGTTTAACGAAGCCCGGGCGAGCCCGTCCAACGTGGCAAATTTGGCGAGCAATTGGTCGGCGATCTGGATGGCTGAAACTCCTTTCATGCCGGTACGGAGCAGAATGGCAATGAGTTCAGCGTTGCGGAGTGCTTCTGCGCCCAGTTCTACCAATCGCTCGCGAGGCCGCTCGTGTTCCGGCATTTCGCGGATGAGCAGGTTGGGCATGGGTGTGGGTGTAAGCCAAAGCGTTCAGTGAGTCGAGCGTTGAGACGCGGCGGATAGTAAATTGGGAGAGGCACAAGAACCTCACCGCGGCCCCGCTTGAGTTCCCAGCGTTCGCAAGTAGCTTCCCCCAGTTCAACAAGGGAACCAAAGGAGATAGGAATGACACTTTCATGGAAGCCGTCGCACATGCGGCGCTATGCAGAGATCGGCCGGTTGCTGTGGAAATACAGCCGATCAGACATTTTCCAGACGAGCGCGTTTGTAGATCCCAACGGTGAGCTTCCCAAGGCCGACGCCAAAGGACCGCACCCCGAAGAACTGGCGGACGATTTGGAGGCGATGGGGCCCACGTTCGTCAAGCTGGGCCAGATTCTCTCCAGCCGTCCCGATATTCTGCCCGCACCCTATGTCAAAGCGCTGAGCCGCTTGCAGGATAGCGTCAAGCCGTTCTCCTTCGCCGAGGTGGAAACGATTGTGCAGACCGAATTGGGCGTCCGCCTGTCCAAGGGGTTCGCCGAATTTGATGCCGAGCCCCTGGCCGCAGCCTCTCTCGGGCAGGTGCATCGCGCCTTGCTTCGCGATGGCCGCGAAGTCGTCGTCAAGGTGCAGCGTCCCGGCATCCGGGAGCGCATCGCGGAAGACTTTGCCGTGATCGAGGAGATCGTCGCGTTCCTGAAAACTCACACCAAAGTCGTCCGGCGATATCAGCTGGATAAAATCCTGGAGGAATTCCAGCGGACCCTCCTGCACGAACTGGATTATCAACGAGAGGCCGCCAACCTCCGCACTCTCGCCGAGAACCTGAAGGAGTTTCCGCGAGTGCGCGTGCCGCTGCCGGTGGCTGACTATACGACGCGCTCCGTGCTCACCATGGAATATGTCTCCGGACAAAAGATCACCAAGCTCTCCCCGCTGGCCCGCACGGAAATTGACGGCGCCGGAATCGCCGACGAACTCTTCAAGGCCTATCTCAAGCAAGTGTTGGTGGATGGCGTATTCCACGCGGACCCTCATCCGGGCAACGTTTACCTGACAGAAGAATTTGAAGTGGCGTTGCTCGATCTGGGAATGGTCGGGCACGTCGCGGCGGGCATGCAGGAGAAATTGATTCGCCTGCTTCTCGCCGTAGCGGAGGGCCGCAGCGAAGAGGCCGGGACGATTGCCATCCAGATTAGCCAGACCGGTGACTCATTCGATGAAGTGGCGTTCCGCCGACACATCGCGACATTAATTTCCGAACAGAAAGACAGCGCCCTCGCCGAGATCGAAGTGGGCAGCGCCATCCTGCAGGTCAGCCGGTCCGCCGCCGAATCAGGCTTATTCGTGCCCTCAGAATTGTCCCTACTAGGCAAGACGTTGCTGCAACTCGACCAGGTCGGGCGAACGCTCGACCCGACGTTCAACCCCAACGCCGCGGTGCGCCGTCACGTCAGTGACATCATGAAGCAACGGCTGAAGAAAAACCTCACGGCTGGAGCCGTCTTCTCTTCAATATTGGAGCTGAAAGATTTCATGGGCGGCTTGCCACCGAAGCTGAACAAAATCTTTGACGCACTCGGCAACGCCCAACTCGAGCTATACCTCCGCCCTCGCGATAAGCACCAATTGCTCGCCGGCCTAAATCACAGCGCGAATCGCATCACCGCCGGGCTTCTGCTGGCTTCTCTTATCATTGGAGCGGCGCTGCTCATGCGGGTGGAGACCGAGTTCCAGCTTTTTGGCTATCCCGGGCTGGCAATCATTTGCTTCCTGTTGGCGGCGGCGGGAGGACTGATTTTACTCGGCAACATTGTGTTCCAGGACCGGAAGCACAAACGCCGGGCCCGTGAACTGTGGCAATGAACTCCCGCTCAAACCCTCGCCGGAAGGCCGCACTGCGAGTGGAGTCCCTCGGGCGCATGGCAGT
This sequence comes from uncultured Verrucomicrobiae bacterium, assembly GCA_963760275.1. Lineage (GTDB taxonomy): Bacteria > Verrucomicrobiota > Verrucomicrobiia > Limisphaerales > SIBH01 > JANNGC01. The sequence goes on along the minus strand of CAVXCM010000013.1, from coordinate 393,131 downwards.
CTTTCTCCTGCCCTCGCTCAAGTTGAAGCAAAAGAAGGGGCGACAAAACATCGAGGAAACTGTGCATCTTTTCCTGATGAAACAGTTCGCCGGATATACCGCTTCGGCGGGAAACATCTTTGGCTACTGGCGGGACGATCAAAACGGTCGCGAATACTACGGCGAACACAAAGAATACAAGGTGTCGTTCCGCGGCGAGGATCGCGTCGGGACGCTCCAAAAATTCCTCAGTCAACTGGCCCGGGACTTGGGCGAGGACTGCATCTACTTGGAATACGGCGAAGATGCATGGCTGGTGTATGCAACCGCGAAAGCAACCTCCGGCAGGCGAACCCAGAAAACAAAGTAACGTAGCGCCCCGATAGAGTTTAACACTTCAGACCCCCACGCTCGCCTCGTTCCCACTGCTGCTCGAGTTGGCTGTTGTTTGGCTAGTTGAGCACTTGGACCTCAATGTCCTTGTAGCTCACCTCCGTCACTCCGTCCCCATGGACCTGCACGGCGAAGTAGCCGTATTGGGGGATCGTCGCGTCCGTCTCGGTGTAGGTGAACATTTTTACGCCATTGATCATCGCTTCAATCACCCGGCCGCGCGCCCGGATCGTGTATTCATTCCACTCGTTGGGACGCACTGCCTTTTTAACTGCGTCTTCATCGGGTTTGATGAGGAACTTGTTGCGGCGCGATTCATCGTAAAGCCCGCCCCAGGTACCTTCGCCCACATCGCATTGGTAACCGACCATCTCGTTGGTGGGATTAACCGCTGGCTGGCTGCGAAGCTGGATGCCTCCATTCACAAAACCTGCGCTGCCCACGATCTTCACCTTGAGTCGCAGGATGAAATTCGTGAATTGCCGATCTGTCCGCAGGAACTCATTTCGCGGCACCCTGGCAGCGAGAGAGCCGCCCACGAACGCGCCATCTTCAATGCGCCACGTTTTGTTCGTGTCCCCGCTCCAACCGGCAAAGGTCTTGCCGTCCGAGAGTTTGATCCAGACCGCGGAGGAGGAGAGCAGCGACGCAGCGTAGATGAGAGCGACGATAAATTTCATGGGCCAAACTAAAAACGGAACGCGGAAGATTCAATGGCAACCTGCCGCCACGGCTGAACAACGGATAAGCCTCAGGCAGCCTCCACGACAGCGATGCCACCCGTGAAGCCAATCACTCGGACGGCCGCGCCTTTTTCCAGCATGTCTCCCTGGGAGATGACATCCAAAATGGCAGAGCCGAATTGAGCCTTACCACCGGGCCTGAGCGGCGAGATAGTGACTCCAGTTTGACCCAGCATGGCATTGGCTTGGGTGACAAATGCTGCGCTGGTGGCGGCACCGCTCGCCCCCTGCGAGACGAGCGAGTGGTAAAGCGTCGTCTTTGGCAGAATGCGACTGGCGAGCCAGATTCCCAGCGCGGTGCCTCCCACTGCGATGAGCAGCACCGTGACCACATGTTCAAGGCTGTCGCGAGTCGGCCCCGCAAAACTCGGCCAGGCCGGTGCAGGACGATCAGGCAAGGCAGGCACGGCTGGATACAAATCCACCAATGCCATGATAACGGCGAGGAGCATCAGAAATGCGCCGCTCACACCGAGCGCAATTGTTCCGGGGAACAAGAAGAATTCCAGCGCGAGCAGAATGACCCCAAGGACAAACACGATTAACCACTGAAAGCCGGAGAATCCCGCGATGTAGCCGCCGATGAAATAAACAGTGAAGGCCGCAATGCCGACGATGCCAGGCAGACCGAAGCCCGGCGTCTTGAATTCGATGTAGAGTCCAATGGCCCCAATAATCAACAGCAAGGGGCTGATGGCGTTAATCCATGTGCCCAGTTTCTCCGAGCCGGTGGGCTGGATATCGAGTCGCCGGGCATTGGCGTAACCCAATTGAGCCAGCAAGGCGTCGAGGCTTTCCACCGTTCCGGAAGAGAGCAACGGCTTGGGTGGATTGCCGTAGCTCCGGCTGGCCTCGGAATCGGTGAGAGTAAGAATGTCTCCCTTTTTGTTGATCACGATGCCATCGATGGTGAGTTCCTTGTTGCGATCGATCATCGCCTCGACCACCTCGGTATTGTGCCCGTTCTTCTCCGCAACGCCACGAACCAGCGCTCGAACGGCGGATTTCGTCTTGGCTTCCACAGATTCCGGGATCGCTTCAACGGAACCGCCCGGGCCCATCATGACCGGAGCCGCCGCGCCAATCACACTTTGTGGCGCCATGTAAATCTGCTTTGTCGCCACGGCAATGAAAGCGCCAGCGGAAAAAGCGCGGTCGTTCACGTAGGTGACAGTCGGGCCCTTGAACTGGCCGATGATGCTGATGATGTCTTCCGTCGTATCGATGCGGCCGCCATTCGTTTTCATGTCCAACACGAGGAGATCGGCTTTCTCTTCGATGGCTTGTTTCACTCCACGACGCACCAGGTAAACGAGGGGCGGTGCGATATCGTCACGAACGGGCACGATGACAACCGTCTTGTCCGGCATGGAATTTGTGGGCGCGGCAGCGAACACAGCCCACGCCGCGAAGAACGAGCACAGAGTGAGCACTACTTTCATGCACAAAGCGTAGTGGCGGGCTGACCCTCGAGCAAACGTTTGTGATGTGGTTTAGTCAGGGGGTGTGCCGCCGACTGAGGCGTTTCCTGCGCGGTGAGAACGAGACACTGGTTTAGCGAGCGTCAGGTCGATCAGTTTGGAACCCGCACCGCTTGAGCATGGCCTCGATTGCGTCCCGGTTCGACTGAAGTTTGTCCGCGCCTGCAAAAAGATCCGCCGCTAATGCCGGATACCAATTGCGCCGCTCTGTCTGTCCGAGACCCGCGATGTTCACCGGTTCGATCGTTTGCTGGATTTTTTGCAGAAGACCGTTTCTCGCCTGGCCGGTTGGCTTCCTGAGCGCGATATCCAGGCAGTCGCGGAAGCGCGGGCCAAATACGGGATGTTCCCCGAGCAAAAATGTGTTGCCTGCAAGTTCCGGGTGTCCCAGGCGCCGGGCCGATTCCGTAAAACTGGCGGCCGCGAAGTAGAGCAGCGTGAGCGCCGAAAAAACTTCGAAGTCACCCATCGTTGCATAAAGGGCCGCCACGAGTCGCTCCGTGGTCACCAGTTCGATCGTGGTTTGCATCGAATAGTTGAACAGCTCCTCGCCAAATTTTTCCTGGCCCCAAAAGTTTTCCAGAATTCGCGCCAGCCGTTCGATCCCCAGCAGGGCGAGCGGAAAGCCGGTGGAAAGCAAAGGGTCAATGAACCCCATTGATGAAGGCAGCAACGCCCAGTTTTTCCCTGCGCCGACGCCACTGAGAAAGGAAAGTTGTTTCGCATGCACGAATGGCCGCGTGGCTTTTGCCTCCTTAAACAAGGCGCCCACGCTGGGAAATCGTTCAAGCAACCGCTTCCAGGCACCCTCGCCTTCGTTGAACTTTAATTCAGAGGCCACCTTCGAAGTCGCCGCAACTCCCGCGCTGGTGACGCCGTTATTGAAACGCAGCATCCAAAACCACCCGCCCTCAAATACGTGGTGCACCGCCGCGTCATCAATCGGATACGGCGGTGTCTCCACGGTGCGATGCCATTCGTCCCACCGCTTCACGCCGGTGAAGTGAGAATAAAGACCTTGGGTGGCGGGCAGGTTCTTGAAGGGAATTTCCGGCAGGTCCAGGGCGCGATGCAGAAACCCACGAGGACCGGAGGCGTCGAGGATGAATTCTGCGTGAATCTCCAGAGCTTTGCCGCGATGCCGGCCTTGAATGACCGGGCGCCTCTGCTCGATGTCCACTCCCCACAGTTCCACCTGGTCGAGATACGTCGCACCGAGCCGGCGCGCTTCCCTTGCCAGGAACGCGTCAAAGTCGGGTCGGTACCAATGAGTGTCCGCAATCTGGTCGTGAGGCGATGCGGCAACGAGCAGTTGATGGCGATGCGTTTCGTCGTCCTGGAATTCACGCCCCGCCTGATGATGGAAAAACGTAAAGCCGCGCTTAAGACCGACGGGGAGTTCCGGGTGAATCTGTTGCCAACTGCCCCATTTGGTGAGCGAAGGAAGGCTCGGCAATTCGTACCGCACACTGAGTTCTTCCAAAATCAGGTTGGCGAGCGGGGTGGAAGACTCCCCAATGGCGAAGCGCGGATGCTGCGACTTTTCCAGCAACACGACCGAGCGGCCCAACTTCCGCGCGATCATGGCGGCAAGTGAACCGGTAAATCCGGACCCGATCACCGCCATGTCAAAGGCACTTTCCATGCGGGAATTGAAACAGGAAACGGTTCGGCGCGAAAGTGGGAGGCATTTTGCGCGGGAGAAACCATTTCGACGGTAAATGTTTCGGGCAGCGCGTTGACAAAGCCTTTCCAGTGAAGGATTCGTTTTACGGAATATTCAGGAGTCAGAAGGAGAAGGAACTAATGCAAACAATTACGCCCCTCGGCATACCTGCCCTTGAGGCAGCGCTTGCCGCCCCCGTGGAATCCCATTCCAAGCGTCGCCGTTCCATTCTGATCTACAGTCCCCAGTTCAACACCATTGGCGGGGTGGAAACGCATTTGGTCCGGCTGAGCTGCGTTCTTGCCCAACACGATTGGGACGTCACGCTCGTGACGACCAGCGGAATGCTCGAGTCCACGCGTGTGGCGCAACTTTCCGCAGCAGGCGTCAAGTTCGTGGCGCCCGCGGGCACAAAGCCTCTTTCCATCCCTCTCAAGACCGCGTGGCTGGCATCCACAATTTTAACAAAGCTTCGGAAAACGAAGTGGGATGTGATTTATACTAATGCCCAAGGCGGCATGTCCTGGCTACTTCGGCCATTGCGCCGAAAGGGCACCCGGCTTGTGCATCATTATCACACGGCCGGCGATGAGCGCGATTTGGGAACCTGGACCTGGGCCTTTGTGAAATGGCTGCACGCCGTCGATGAGATTGTTGCTTGTTCCACGTCAACGGCTCAAAACCTTCGGCGCGTCCTGAACCTCCCGGCGAGTCGCGGCGGCGGCGACAAAATTCGCGTGATTCGTTACCTGTCGGAGGAAATCATTCCAGCTCCCCATCAGGCCCGCGCCGCAGGCGAGCAGCTTCGCTTCGGATTCGTGGGGCGCATGGTGAAGGGCAAGGGTGTCGATCTCATTTGCCAGTTGAGCACAGACGCCGAACTCGCTCACGTCACCTGGGATCTACACGGCTGCGGGGCGGATTACGATGCCGACTACTTCAAACAGTATCCCAATGTTCGATTCCACGGTCGCTACCATGGCGGACGCGATCTGAGCGGCATCTTGAGTCGGCTGGATGCCTTGGTGCTGTTTTCGACGTATCAAGAAGGCCAGCCGATTTCGCTCATTGAGGGCATGGCCGCCGGACTTCCCTGGATCGCCACCGACCAGGGCGGCACGCGCGAACTGATGTGGTCGCCCGCGAATTGCCGCATGATCAGTAGTGCGGCGGAATTCGGCGAAGCCAAACGTGCGGTGCTGGAATTGGCCCAGGCAATTCGTGAAGGAAAAACCTCCTTCGCAGCCCAACGTCTTGCCTACGAAGGGAACCTTTCGCCGGCGACCGTCGGCGCACGTTGGATGGATTTCCTCGCCGAAACTCCTGCTCCCACCCTGGAAGGTGCGTGGCTTGGCCGAGTCCTCGCCCGCTGACTGGCCCACCGGTGTTAACCGGCGTCAGTTCTGTGCCGTAGGCTCGTCAATCCTTGCGCGAGCAAAGCCGTTCCTCTCCAACAAGCCATAACGGCGTTTGCAGGAATCATGTGTCCCGAAGTTCTGCGCGGCGCGCCCATAGATCTGTCGGCGAAAAAATGCCCTTGGGGGTAATAATGCCGGTGATTAACTCCGGCGGGGTGACATCAAAACCGGGATTTCGCGCGCCACTGCCAGGATTCGCCACCCGAACGTATTCCCGTCTGCCGTTGGTCGTAACTCCCCACGCCCCGAGAACTTCGTCGGCCGCACGCTCTTCGATCGGAATGGTTCGACCGGATTTTAGATTCCAATCAATCGTAGATAGCGGAATGGCCACGTAGAAAGGAATGCCATGCCGTTGGGCCAAAACTGCCTTCGTGTAAGTGCCAATCTTGTTCGCGACTTCGCCCGTTCGTCCCAAAGTCCGGTCGCTGCCCACAATGACAAGGTCAACTTCACCACGCGACATGAGGAAACCGGCGGCATTATCGGCGATCACCTCATGGGAGATGCGCTGTTGGGCCAGTTCCCACGCTGTAAGGGTCGCGCCCTGGCTGCGCGGGCGAGTTTCATCGCAGAAGACGTGAAACTGCTTGCCAGCCGCCTCCGCTGCGTAGAGCGGGGCTGTGGCGCTTCCGAAATCAACGAAAGCCAGCCAGCCAGCGTTACAATGCGTGAGCACACGCATGCCCGGGCGGATCAACCCTGCCCCGTGCCGTCCAATCGCCTCGCAATGTTGAACGTCTTCATGCGCAAATTCTTCGGCAGCGGCCAGTGCGATGCATTGCTGCTCCTCGACCGTCTCACCCTCGCTCATGTCTTCGCGGAGACGATTCATAGCGTTGACGGGATCCACCGCTGTGGGCCGCGCCTGTTTCAGTGTCTGATAAACGCCATCGAGGTGACATTTGAAGCGGGACAGATCGCGACCGCGAAATGCTCGCGCGCCCTGGGCGAACCCATACGCCGCCGTTGCACCGATGGCCCCGGCTCCTCGGACGACCATGTCGGTGATGGCCCGCGCCGTTTGGCGATAATCCTCGGTCTCAACGACCCTGAAGGTGTGGGGAAGGAGACGTTGTTCGATGAGGGCAACCCGATTGGTACCCGCGTTGAAGGTAACGGTTCGGTAATGCCGGGTTTTGGAACCGATGCGAACGTTCATGGCGCGACTGCCTGCGACCGTGGGAAGCGCGTGGATGGCTAAGCCGGCTTGGCCTTCGGTTTGGCTGTTTTAATCTTGGTGCGCACGTCTGCGTAAAGGGGGTGCTTCCTTAACGTTTGAAGGTCTGGGTCAATGGCCATCCACTTGAAATCATCGTAACCCGCCGCCAAGGCGCGGTGCAGCGCCACGAACGCCTCCTCAGTCCGCCCCGTGAGCGAATAGCTGCAGGCGAGATTGTAAAGCACAGTGGGGTCCTGAGGTCGGAGCCGCGCCAATTGTTCGTCCACTTTGAGGCCATCCACGAAACGACCTCTCTTCGTGTAATCGTCACCAAGGATCTGCAGAGCTTCGACGTAAGTGGGATCTTTTTGAACCACCCCCTCAATGAATCCAATCTCGACGTCCAAGTTGCGCTTTTCCTCGCGCGTCATCTTTTTGCTTTGGGGTTTGGGCATAAAACTTGGTCTGGAGTGTTTCACAGAAGACTTCCAAGTCAAGGGATGCACCGCGCAAAGAGCAAATCCACGCAAGCAAGTTGCAAGCGACGCTGACGCTTCCCGGCACTTTGCCACACTCTGTCAGCGATTAGCTTACGCCGCGTTTTTGGTGGGCTCGGACAACATTCGAATCTCGCGTTGCGGAAAGGGTATCTGAATCCCCGCCTCACGAAACTTCTCGATGACTTCCTTATTGATCTCGGCCTTGACCGGCCCGAAGTCAGCCAGCTTGGCCCAGGGTTTGATGGCTAGGACGATGGACGAGTCTCCCAGCGTGGCTGTGCCCACTCCGGCGACCGGGTCTTTCAGTACACGGGGGTTCCGATCGAGAATGTTGCGAACAATTCCCAACGCGCGGTTCAAGTCGGTGTTGTAGGCCACGCCCACGGATAAATCGGCCTGCCGAATCCTTCCGTAGTTGTGCAGGATTTCGCCAACGATCTTCCGGTTGGGGACGATGACGCGCGAGAGGTCGGGATGAACCAGTGTGGTCGAGAAGAGTTCAATGTTCTCCACCTGACCGTGGGCATTCGCAATTTCCACATAGTCTCCTACGCGAAACGTTTTTACGAAGATAATGGTCAATCCGGCGACGAGGTTGCTGAGGACTCCCTGCATCGCCAAACCCAACCCCACGCCGGCCACGCCCAGACCGGCCAGGAGGGGAAAGAGTTTGATTTGGAAATTGTCCGCGATCATCAGCAGGGTCAGGAAGAGAATCAGGAGCTTGACCAGCCGCACGAGAAGCATCCGAACCGGTGGTTCCATGTCGCGTTTGCTGAGTCCGCGCAGGGTGAGATTGGCGATCCAGCGGGCAACGATCAGGCCCACGATCAGGATGGTGAGGGCGCCCAGCAATTTCGGCCCGTACTGGGTGGCGGCATTGATGACCTCATCGCGCGTGGGGGGCCAGTGAAAACGTGGCAAGGCGTTGGTGTCCGAGCCGGTGGTGACGGCGGCGAGCATCATGGTGGTGAAGGGTTGTGCGTTCACCCACGGACGCTAGCAATGGCAGCGGGAGCCGTAAAGCGATTCGCCGGAGTGCTATCGGGCCCGCTCCGTTTCACCGGTAACGCTGGCTTCATTGGCCCGGCGGCGTGCCGGCAGAATGGCGCAGGCTTCACTGCAACCAAACACTCGGCTGAGCAGATAACGCCGCTTGCTGATCCACGCGTAAACAATTTCGGCAACGTAGATGACTCCAGGCAGCCAAAGGAGCAACGAAAACGGGATAGCCAGCGGCATTCGTAATCCGATGAACCGCAGACAACGCGCGCCCCGATGAATCCGGCCGTTCCTGGCAATGCAATGAATCGCCTCGTGCAAATCCGTGGGAGTGAGACGCGGAGCGATCGCCGCCGTACGCGGATCGGCGATGGGGAGAAGGGAAACGGTATTAAACCAATCCAACCACGTGATAAGGCGCGACTGAAATGTGCAAAGAGAACAATCGCTATCGTAAAGGACGATGTTCGTGGCGTGTTCAGTCTGGCTCATGGCAGCACTATGCGGCAGCGGGCGCCGGCTTCAATGCGCTATTTCGCGCCCGGCCTTTTCGAGGTAGCGCCGAACCTCATCGTCGGTGAGCTGGCTAAAATCTTGATACCAACGTCCCACCGCCACAAAAGGTTCCGGGGTAAAAAGGCAAACCACTTCATCAACCACCTGCGCAAGGGCGGCGTACGTGTCGGTGGCCCCCACCGGAACAGCCACCACGATTCGCCGTGGGTTCTGCTTTTTTAAGGCTCGGACCGCAGCGTGCATCGTCGAGCCAGTGGCCAGGCCGTCGTCTACGAGGAGGCAGGTACGAGAGCGTAGCTCCGGTGGGTTGCGCCCGGGGCGAAATGCCGCCTCGCGCCGCTCCAGCTCGACCGTTTCCCTTTGGATTGTCTCCTCAAGTTGCGGTTTGGATATGCCGAGGCGCTCGATGATTTCCTCGTTCAAGACGCACGTTCCGCCGGTAGCAATTGCGCCCATGGCAAGTTCTTCGTGTTCGGGAACGCCCAATTTTCGAACCAGGAAAATCTCCAGTGGCAAACGCAACGAACGACTGATCTCAAAGGCCACCGGGACTCCCCCGCGGGGCAACGCCAGCACGATTGCCTCCGGATCGTTTGCATAGTCAGCGAGTGCCGAAGCCAATGCACGTCCCGCCTCTTGACGATTAACAAACACGGTGGTGCTCCTTCTTGGACGAGTCTCACGGACGGCCTTCCGTACGTTCACAGGCGACTATCGACGCTGAGATCGCCCCTGCAAGCGCCGAGTTACAGAAACGGGCGACAGAAGTGCGACATGGCTTGAAGTGGTGATGGCTTGAACGAATTTCAATCTAGCCGCGCGTCGACCAGCGGGTAACGTGATCGCCGCATGAACGAACAGAACGTCAGCACGCATCAGAAGGCGTTGCAGATCAATCTCGACCAGACCAAGTACGGCACCTTTGCCGAGATTGGTGCCGGCCAGGAGGTCGCGCGTTGGTTTTTTCGAGTGGGCGGTGCCTCGGGCACCATCGCCAAGAGCATCTCCGCCTACGACATGGTGATCAGCGATGCCATCTACGGACATGCCGAGCGCTATGTCAGCCGCCAACGTCTCACGACCATGCTGGATCATGAGTTCGGTTTGCTTGACGGAACGGTTGGCGGCCCAGCGCGGTGACACCACCAAATTCTTTGTATTTGCGGACACGGTAGCGGCGCAGAGTTTTTCCCGGCGCGAGGATTGGCACGGCTGGATGGGGGTGCGTTTTCAAACCGAACCTCGCGGCGAACCGTCGCAGATCATCATGCACGTGCGCATGTGGGACAAAGAAAACCTGCAGCAGCAAGAGGCGCTCGGCGTCCTCGGCGTCAATCTCGTCTATGGCGCATTGTACCACCACGACGACATGGATCGATTCCTCAAAACGCTCCTCGATGACCTCACGGTGGACCGCGTGGAGGTCGACATGATCAAGTTCAGCGGTGCCGGCGTTCAAAGGCGTGGACAACCGATTGGTCACTCTGAAGCTCGTGCAGGATGGATTGACCAATGCCGCCATGTTCACTGCCGATGGCGAAGTCGTGCAAGCCGCTGAAGTCCTCTACAAGAAGCCGATTCTCGTCGAGCGCGGCAGTTTTCGCCCGGTTACCAACGTCACCCTCGACATGCTTGAGCAACGCGCAGGCGCAGTTCATCCAGGAGCCCGGCGTGCAGGGTGAAGAGATCGTCGTGCTGATGGAAATGACGCTGAAGAACCTCACTGATGGGGGAGAAATCAACCACCAGGATTTCCTCGACCGCGTTGACATTCTCGGTGCCCTGGGCCGGGGCGTTTTGATTTCCAATTACGGCGCTTATTTCCGGCTGGCCAGCTACCTCTTCCGCTACACGAAGAAGAACATTGGCATCGTGATGGGCGTTCCGAGCCTGCGGGAAATCTTCGATGAAAAATATTACGCCGACCTCGAGGGCGGCATCCTAGAATCCTTTGGCCGCCTCTTCAAAAACGAATTGAAGCTCTACGTCTACCCGCTGCGGGACGCCGCCACGGGTTCCATCATCACCGCTCGCAACGTGCGCGTAGCCCCGCACCTTCAACATCTCTACGCCTATCTCGTGGAGAACAATTACATCCAGCCCATCCGCGATTTTAACCCAGCGTATCTGCCGATCTTCTCGCGCGATGTACTCGGCTTGATCAAGTCGGGCAACGGTTCCTGGGAACAGATGGTCCCGCCGCAGGTGGCGAAAATCATCAAGGAGCGCAAGCTGCTCGGTTACAAGCCAAGTCAGGCCAAGCCCGAACCTGTGCCGACCCGTTGAGGCATGCCTCAGGCGAAGTCGTAGACGACGACCTTAACGCAGTTCGGCTTGAAGACTTTCTCCACGAATTCCAAGTGTTGTGGATGGTCCTGGTATTCGTCCTGTGTCTTCTTATCCGGGAAAACCAGGTTCAGTGCGACTTGATACGACTGATCCACGACCGGGCGGTGGCTGCCCGCCATCTTGCCAACGTGGAAATGCAGGAGGCCCGGGATGTCGGCGAGATACTTCTGCGCGCCAGCGAGCAAATCATCCGCGGCGCTCGCCTTTTTCGGGTCGGTCCAGAATATGACAACGTGTGAAAACATGCGGGCGGATTGTTCGTGGTTCTCCAACGGTTGCCAGCCGAAAGTTTTCCAAGCTGTTCGTCCAGCAGTTTCCGACTACCTTTCTCGAGTCGATTTCCTAATCGCGAAAATTCTGGAATTGCACTGCCACCGGAAATTCCTTGGCCTGCACTGCGCTGATCACGGCCTGTAATTCATCCCGGCTCTTCCCGGTCACCCGCACTTGTTGATCCTGGATTTGAGTCGTCACCTTGAATTTTCCATCGCGGATGAAACCCGTAATCTCCTTGGCGACGGCCGTCTCAATGCCCTGCTTGATCTTGATGGATTGCCGCGCATGCCCGAGCGGCGAGATATCTGCCTCACCTCGATCAATGTTCTTCATGCTGATGCTGCGTTTGGCGAGTTTGCCGATCACGATTTCCTCAAGCGCTTGAATCTTGAACTGGTCATTGGCGCTTAACTTGATCTCGCTCTTCTCAAGCGTGATCTCTGCCTTGCTCCCTTTGAAATCGAAGCGGTTGGCGAGTTCCTTCTTTGCCTGGTTCACGGCGTTCTCGATCTCCATCGAGTTCACTTCTGAAACAATATCGAATGATGGCATGACCGGAACGTTTACTAACGCCGGTCGGAATGGGAAGCAGTAATCCCCGGCTGCTGCGCTTGAGGAAGGAGTTCAAAAGGATTGCGAGCTCATTGTTCCGCATTGTGCGGCGCTTGGGACATTCCCCAGTTTGCTCCGATCGCGGTCGGCCCGTTGACTCGTTCTGCGCGCCTGCTTAGTTTGCCGCCCATGGCGGGTGAATCGATGTCACGATGGAAGAAGATCCATGCGGCGGCGCATAATTTTCTGAATGAGAAGGGCATCGAATCGGAGGAAGATTTTTCCCGCTCCCGCTTTTATCGCCTGGCGCATTTCTGCCTGCTGGTGGGAAAGAGCTTTGTCCGAAATCGCTGCCCGGTGCGCGCCGCTTCCCTGGCTTACACCACCTTGCTCGCACTGGTTCCACTCCTGGCCGTGGGCGTCAGCATCACCACCAGCATGTTGCAAAAGCAGGGTGAAGAGCCGGTCCAAAGAATCATCAACCAGATGGTCGGATACATCGCCCCGGCGTTGGATTTGGAAACGCGCCCGGAGGCCATCGACGCGTTGCAAATGGACCGCGAGGAAGCCGAGTTCCTTGGTATCACCCCGGATTATTTCATCAATAACACCAACGTCACGGCAGCCACTCCCTCCACAAATTCTCCCGCCTCCATCACCGGCCGCGACCGCGTCGTGAAGCAAATCACCTCCTTCATCGCCAGGATCAACAGCAGCGCCCTGGGACTTACGAGCGTTCTCGCGCTCCTGTTTGTGGGTATCTCTCTCTTGCGTACCATTGAGGCAACCTTCAACGACATCTGGGGTGTCACCCGTGGACGCGGCTGGGTGAAAAGCATCGTTTACTATTGGGCCGCCATCACGCTCGGCCCAATTTTTCTCGTCGGGGCATTCACCCTGACGACCGGGCCGCACCTCACGACAACGCAGGAATGGCTGGGACGGGTGCCCTTCGTCGGGAACATCGTTTTCCACGTGCTGCCCTTCATCATCCTTGGCCTTGGTTTCACCGCCTTTTATATTTTGATGCCGAATACCAAGGTGAACTGGAAGGCGGCCCTGGTCGGCGGGTTTATCGGAGGGTCTCTTTGGCAGCTGAACAACTTGTTCAATGTCGTCTATGTGTCGCGCGTGATGAGCTATTCCAACATCTACGGCAGCCTTGGCATTTTCCCGCTCTTCCTCGTGGGGCTTTATTTTTCGTGGTTGATCATGCTGTTCGGCGCGCAAGTCGCCTACGCGTTTCAGAATCGCCGCGCTTACATTCAGGAGCGCCAGGCAGAAAGTGTGAGCCAGCGCGGTCGTGAATACATCGCCCTGCGGCTGATGACCCGCATTGCCCAGAATTTCGCGCGCGGGGAGCGGCCCCTTTCCGCCGTTGAACTTTCCCGGCAACTCGCCATTCCCAGCCAGCTCGCCCAAAAGGTTCTCTGCGCTCTCGCCCAAAACGGACTGCTCATTGAACTGGTCGATACCGAGCAACGCTTCAGTCCTGCCCGCCCTTTGGAACGGATGACGGCCTACGATGTGATCACGGCCTTGCGGGCAGGCCGCGGCCAGGAGCTGGCGACAGCTGACGACGATGCCCGCCTCCAGGTAAGGGCCGAATTTGAGCGAATGATCGCCGCTGAACGCGAGGCGGGATCGCATGTTTCCATGCAATCAATGGCCGAGTTAACCGCTAAAAAACTGCCCGGCATGCCCGAGGCGAGCCCGGCTAAATAACTATGGTCATCGGAGTGCCCAAAGAAATTAAGGAACAGGAATATCGCGTCGCACTGCCCCCCTCCGGCGCTTACCAACTCATCCGCCGCGGTCATCGCGTCCTGGTGGAGAGAAATGCCGGCAGCGGCGCCGGGTTCCCGGACGCCGACTACCTCCAGGCTGGCGCGGAGCTCATCGACGCCCACGAGCGCATTTTCGCCGAGGCCGATCTCATCGTGAAAGTGAAGGAGCCTCAACCGAACGAGTACGGGTTGCTGCGCCGCGGCCAGATTCTTTTCACGTATCTCCACCTCGCCGCCAACCGCCACCTCACAGAAGCACTGATGAACTCCGGCGTAACGGCTCTGGCCTACGAGACGATTGAAGTGAACCGCCGCCTGCCCCTGCTCGAACCCATGAGCGAGATTGCGGGGCGCATGTCTGTGTTGGTCGGCGGTTACTTTCTGGCCAAGCATTGCGGTGGCACGGGCACCTTGTTGGGCGGCGTACCCGGGGTGTTGCCCGGACGCGTCGTGGTCATCGGTGGCGGAGCTGCCGGGGTGAATGCCGCGCGCATGGCGCAGGGCGTGGGCGCGGACGTGACCATTCTGGAAGTGGACCTGGATCGCATGCGCTTCCTCGACATTACCCTTCACACCGCGCACACGCTTTACTCGAACGAAGCGCACTTGATGGAGCTGTTGCCCGCCGTGGATTTATTGATCGGCGCTGTGCTCGTGCCCGGTGCCAAAGCGCCCAAGCTGATTCGCCGGGAAATGCTTCGCCGCATGCGGCCTGGCAGCGTGCTCGTGGACATCGCCATTGATCAGGGGGGCTGCGCCGAAACTTCCCGTCCGACGACGCATGAGGATCCCATCTTTGTCGAAGAAGGTGTCATTCACTACTGCGTCGCGAACATGCCTGCCGCGTACGCACGCACTGCGACCCAGGCCCTCACCAATGTCACGCAGCGTTACATCGAACTGCTGGCAGACCATGGACTCGAGGAAGCGGCGCGTCTTCAACCTGCCCTGCTTGGCGGCGTCAATGTCCGTGATGGGCGGCTCACGATTCAGGCCGTGGCTGAGGCTCACGGGATGTCCGCTTCGGCTCCCGTGTAAGCGCAAACCAGCAGAGGCAACCCGCCGTCCGATCGATTGCTCGCTGTGTTTCACCGCTCTTTCAAGGGGCAGATTCCGCCTTTCGTTGCGCAAAGAGCCAGTCCATCAAGCCCGGTTCGCCATAAGCGCGTTCGGCGGTATCCGCATGGGTTGCGCCCGTGTATTCCCAATAAACTGGCCGCCCGCCCGCTTCCCAGAGTGCGCGCACCATGTCCCGGGTTTCCCCGACGGGAACCACCTTGTCGGCTGAGCCGTGGAACGCCCAAATCGGAATCGCGCTGGCGAGGTGAGCCTTCGGCGGATCGCCGCCGCCGCAGATGGGAATCGCTGCCGCGAACCGCTGGGGATGCCGGGTGATCATCGACCACGTTCCATAACCGCCCATCGATTGCCCCGTGACGTAGAGGCGCGCCGGATCCACTTTGAAATCCGCCTGCAACCGATCGAGCAGCGCGACAACCGCGGCGAGATTGTCGTCGTCCCAACCTCGGCCATCGCTCCACGGCGCGACAACGAAACACGGATGCGCTTGTTGCGTTTCCGGGGCGACGAGGCGTCCGAGGCCGTAGGCGAAACCGGGCGCGTACGGCTCAAGAAGATCCTCGAAGCGCCGGCGCGGGCCGCCGCCATGCAGCGACAACACAAGCGGGTAGGACGTCTGAGCCTCCACCTTCGGTTTGAACAACAGGTAACGAAGGGCGGATGTTTGTCCGGCTGATTTCGGCAAAACCCGCGCTTCAAAGCCGGCTTGCTTCGGAAGGTGACGTAAGCGTTCCAGCCGTTGGGCATGATTTGTGGCCGCCTCTCCCGTGAGCTTTGGAATCAGAAACGCGCCCGGACTGGGAACTGAGCCGTTTGTTGCGTCAACGAATTGCAACGAGTCGCGTGCAATTATCTCCTGCCTCCGTCCGTCCTTCTGGGAGCAGGAAGTTGCCGCGAGGACAAGACCCGCCCACACAGACAAACGGCGCGCGATCGACACAGAGAGCTTCGATCGCAAAATCCCAAGCGGACTCGCTAGAGACTCGTTATCCCGCCTTGGTCTCGGCATGGGCATAAGCGAGATCACGATCAGGATCGATGCCCCAGCGCTGGCCCACGGCTTCGAGGTCGGCGGCAAGACTCCACTTATCGGCTTCAGGCGGGGTGATGTGCGCGCGGTTGGCGCCCTTGAGCGCCATGCAACCCTTGTTATCGCCGATGCGCGCGATGCGTTCGACGTCTTCCTCGGAAAGCGTCACGTTGGGCAGCGCGGCCAGGTCGTCCACCTTGCTCTCGATGGTTTTTGTCGCCGGAGCAATCTCCTGCATGAGGGTGGGAATGACTGACTTCACTGGAGCCTGCGAGAGATTCCACAGGCACGCGAGCTGGAGCATCGAAACGCCATACTTTTCACAGAACGGCCGCAATTGATTCAGCTTATCCTGCCCCGCTTCCACCCATCCGGCTGGTCGGAACGCGCGATGATCCTGCGCGGTAAACTTGTGACCGGGCTTCACATCATCGTGGAAGAGACCGCCGTAATCCACGACGCGCGTAATCACATCCACCTGGTGTTGTCTGGCCGCAGGCAACACCAACGATCCCGGCCAGGGCTCAAATGGATTCAGGATGATCATCGCCCAATCAATCAGCGGTCCAAAACGTTCGAAGGAGAGAATGATGTCGAGTGTGAACCCATTGGCCGGTCCCGGTGCGATGCCGATGCGATCCGTGAGCTTGGCTTCGCGCAGCGAATCCATCGCCGTCCACACGGCGTCGCTCGTGTAGCCGATCGAGTCGGGGTTGTGCAGCAACAGGAGATCGAACTTCGCCGCCCGACAGCGTTCGAGTGACTTCTCCGTGGCCATGCGCAGGTAATCCTTGTACTCGCGCGGCGATCGCAACGTGGGATCGGTGAACCGCGGAAAGCCTTTGGGGCCTTGCCGCTGGCCCTTGTAGAAGTCGTGCCCCACCGCACCGACGAGGCAGTAGCTCTCCCGTGGCAATCCCGCGAGCGCTCGTCCGAGCAGATCATCCGCCGCGCCACCGCCGTAAACGTCGGCCGTCATGAAGGTGCGAATGCCCTGGCGGTAGGCGTGCTGAGCTACGCCGATCCAGCGTTCGTCCGGCAACGCTTCGCCGTAGTTCATGAACCGTCCACCGTTCCAGGTGCCGTAAGCTGCGCGTGTCACATCCATAAAATAATTAATCCGAGTAACTAATGACGAAGGAAGCCATGGGTCGCAAACAAAACTCCACGCCGATTGCCACTAAACATTCTTCACTTGCGGCGATGCTTCCTTCTCCTAGCCTTCGCAGCATGTTCAGACCGTCGGACCTGTTTGACCTGACTCAAACCGAACACGCCGCTCTTTTTGAGGGGTGTGAAAATGCCTGGGATGCGCTGAAGAAAATCAAGGATTACATCGCGAAGAATCTGCGGCCAGGTCTCCGGAACAAATGCGTGGGTGGCGCGTGGATTGGCGAGAACGTGTTCATCGGCGATGGCACAACGGTGGAAGACGGCGTCATGATCAAGGGCCCGGCCATCATCGGCCGTAATTGTCAGATCCGTCACAACGCCTACCTGCGGGAAGATGTGATCATTGGGGATGGCTGCGTGATTGGAAACTCATGCGAGTTCAAGAACGCGCTGCTTTTCAACAACGCGCAAGTGCCGCACTTCAGTTACGTGGGCGACTCCATCCTCGGCTACAAGGCTCATCTCGGGGCGGGCGTCAAAATCTCCAATCTCAAGCTCACACCCGGCAACATCGTCGTGGAATGGGAAAAGAGGACCGTCGATACAGGCCTGCGCAAATTCGGCGCGATGATCGGCGATCGCGCTGAGGTCGGCTGCAACGCTGTGTTGAATCCTGGAAGCGTGATTGGCCGTGACTCTTTGATCTACCCGAACACGAACTGGCGCGGTGTCCTCGCCACGAAGCACATCGCGAAGAACCGCGCCGAAGTGGAAGTGGGACCGCGTCGGGCATGAGTTGAACCGACTTTTGCGCGAGGGCCGTGGGTGATTAGTAATTAAATTCCACCTGCGCCCAGAATTTATGAATCGTGGTCTGGAGCGGCGCATCCTCGCCTTCGTAGTAGGCGTATTTCGCCAGCGCGGTCCAATGTTTGCCGAACTTCTTTGACGCCTGAAGATTAATTTCCTGGCCGAAGTCAGCGCCGCCGCTGTCCGCCTCGTATTTGTGATACACCAACTTGAGCGGCACTTCGCCGGGCAGGGTCACTTGACCAAACGCATACGCATCGCGCAGCCCTTTGGCGGGCGTAGCTAGGAAGACGTCGGCCCAGCCATTGAAAGCGTGCAACGTCGCCAGCGGAGTCTTGAACCCGACACTGCCCGCGCCGGAGCCGTTGCTGTCCGTCCCGAGCACTTCGTAACCGGCGCCAAAGGAAACCGGCTTCACCGAGGCGTTGAGCTCCACGTTGTAGTACTCGGTCTGGTAGTCGAGCAGGCTGTCGGCGTAGTCAGTTTGCCAAGCGAATTCCGCCCGATAACCCAGCGACCATTTTTCACTGACCGGCGTCGCCCCGGCGAAATACCCGCCGTACGTCGCGCAAGAATTGGCGTTGCCCGCGCGGTTTTCCAAATCCAGCAAGTAGCTGTAGCCCACGAAGCGCCCATACTTCAGACCGGAGTAGGAGATGTTCATGAGGTGCGAGTCCGATTCGAAATCGCGATTGGCTGCCGGCAGGCCATCGACGTTTCCGAACACACGATTCACATCCCACACGTAGCCGTAGAAGAGCGAGAGGTCGGGCAACGGTTTGCTTTCGACGGACAGCGAGTCGTAGGTCTGCATGTTCTGCCGCCAGCCGACGTCTCCGATGAAGCGGTGATTATCGAGCGCGATTCGCTGCCGCCCGCCCTTCGCGCTCACCCAGTTCGTGTAGCTGTAGCCCAGCCACGCTTGATTGATCTCGGTGGTCGGAGGATCGGCGACCACAGGTTTGTAAGGAGTCTTGTTCGAACCGGCCGCGTTGTAATTCCGTTCCGAGCCAATCGCCGAAATGTTCTCACCCTCGACCATTCCCTGGAAACCGTAGAGCGGCGCGGTGGTGTAGCCAAAGCGCGTGCGAATCGTCGGAGCATGGGAAGGATCGGTGATGGCGGCCACGTCATCCTGATCCACGTACTCATAACGCAGGCGCGAGTTCAGGCTGAATTTCCCTTTTGCCAACGCCTCGGGAATCTTGCCATTGAAGAACTTATTCACCGCACTCGGCTCGGCCGCGGGAGGCGCAGTCAGCGACTTCACATCGCTCGCCGCCATGGTCTTTGGGGGCGGGGGCGGGGGCACGGGCGAGGCCGGTCCGGGCTGCGAAAACGGTTTATCCTGTGAGTAGCCGGCGGTAACGAGGGCCAGGCAGACAGCGCCGCCAGTGAAATGTCGAAAGGTGGGAGTGATCTTGGTTCGTGTCATGGGGTTGTGCGTTGTATCCAACTGATTTAGGGAAAAACTTTCCCGGTGGGTTCTGTGCGTTTCTGGTTTTTGTTGGCGCGGAAGTGTCCCGGCCAACACTGTCCTGGAAAGCGGCGCACACATCTCTATCCGAGAACCCCCACTGGCTCGGGCTGCAGCTCGCGCGGGTGCGGCGCTGATGGGGTTGAGGGCGGAGGCGATAATGGCTGGTGCGAGCCATGGGCCTTGCCTCGATACGCATGGACTTCGAGGAACTCGATCAAGTGCTCGCGGAGTTTGTAGTAATCCGGATGCTCCATCACGGTCTTGCGTTCACGCGGCCGGGGAAACTTCACCTCCAGCACATCACCCACCTCCGCTTCGGGACCGTTAGTCATCATCACGATGCGGTCCGAGAGAAACAGCGCCTCGTCCACGTCATGCGTGACCATGAGCGCAGTTTTTTTGTCTTTGCGCCAAAGCTCGATGAGGACCTGTTGCAATTCGTAACGGGTCAGCGAGTCCAACATGCCGAAAGGCTCGTCGAGCAGCAGCATCTTGGGCGAGAGCGCGAACGCGCGGGCAATCCCCACACGCTGCCGCATGCCTTGCGAGAGCTCGCCCGGCTTCTTGTGCATCGCCTCGCCAAGTCCGACGACCGTGAGATAATATTCCACGATCTGCCTGCGCTCGGCCTTGCTCGCCGTGAAGAAAACTTGATCGACTCCAAGCATCACGTTCTCGAAGGCCGTGTACCAGGGCAGCAGGCACGGAGATTGGAACACCACGCCCCGATCCGGACCCGCGCCGACCAGTTCCTTCCCCGCGAGAATGATGCCGCCGCCGGTGACCTCGTTCAGGCCCGCCAACATCGATAACACGGTGGACTTGCCGCAACCGGAGTGGCCAATCAGCGTGATGAACTCCCCCTGCTTAATCGTTAGGTTGAAATCCTTCACGATGATCGCCGGACCTTTGGGCGTCTGGTAAATTTTGCTGAGATTAGAAAGTTCGACGTAGCTGCTCATTTCAAAAAAAGCTCACGCGAAAACGCCCAGGCGCGAAGTATTCCCTAGTTCGGCGTCTGGGCGGGATGGCGTGAGAAGAATTCATTCCACAGAAACCGTTTCGCTTTTGAGTTCGCTGCGTCGCAGTGGCGTTTTGCGGCGGTTGAACACGCTGCGCGGCACCGATAAGTCCTCGGGCTCGATGTCGGGAAGGACGAGTTTTTTGGTCAACGCCACCTTGCGCTGACCCTTCGAGGCGAGCAGCCAATCGGTAATGTCGCGGCGAAGCTCCTTGAAGCGGGGGTCGTGGTTTATCGCCCTCCGATCACGGGGTCGTTGGATGTCGATGATGATGGACGGCCCAAGCGTTGCCCCCGGTCCAGCGCTAAGCGGAATCACGCGATCCGCCAGCAGGATGCCTTCATCGGGATCGTTTGTGATCAACACCACGGTCTTCTGATTTTCGCTCCAGATGCGGCTGATCTCGTCCTGCAACGAAGCCCTCGTGAGCGCGTCGAGAGCGGAAAGCGGTTCATCCAGCAGGAGAATCTGCGGATCCATCGCCAGCGCGCGCGCCACGGAAACGCGTTGCCTCATGCCCCCGGAAAGCTCTGCTGGCCTCTTTTCGCGGGCGGGGGTGAGATTCACCATACCGATGAACTTCTCAGCCTGTTGCTGCTTTTTCCCCGCCGCCCAGTTTGGAAAAACCTGATCCACCGCGAGATAAATGTTTTCGTAAACCGTGAGCCAGGGAAGCAGCGAGTAATTCTGAAACACGATGCCGCGATCCGGTCCGGGCGAAGTAATCTCCAGATCATTCAGCGTGATGGATCCGGTGTCGGGCCGGAGCAATCCGGCGATGAGCGAGATGAGTGTCGTTTTGCCGGCACCGGAATACCCGACAATGGCCACGAACTCACCCTTCTCGATCGAGAGATTGATGTCCTGCAGCACCGGGCTGGAGCCGAAGGATTTGGAAACATTTTTGAGTTCAAGAAAAGCCATAGCTCAGGCGGTCTTAAATCGGCGTTCCACCACGCTCATCAAGCGGTCGAGTACCAGGCCGACGATCCCGATCGTCAGGATGCAGAGGATGATGCGTGAGTAGCTGCCGGCATTGTATTCCTGCCAGAGGAAACCACCGACGCCCGGCCGGCCGGTAAGCATTTCCACGGCGACGATCACCAGCCAGGCGATACCCAGCGAGAGGCGGAAGCCGGTGAACATGTACGGCAGCGTGGCCGGCAGGAGCACCTTGAAGAGCGTCTTGGTTCGCGAGAGCTTCAATACCTTCGCCACATTCAAGTAATCCGGCGGCACCGCGCGCACGCCCACCGCCGTGTTCATCACCGTCGGCCACATCGCACAGATGGCGATGGTGAAGAGCGCCGCAGAATCCGACGCGCCGAACACCGTTTTGCCGGTGCCGTCCATCAGCTTCACTGAACTGAACAACACCAATCCCAACGGAAACCACGCGAGTGGAGACACAGGTCGCAACACCTGGATGATGGGATCCATCGCCTTCGTGAAAGTCTTGGACAGTCCGAGAAAGAAACCCAATGGCGCCCCAATGAGTAGCGCGATGAAGTATCCTTGCGCGACGAGCACCAGCGAGAGCCGGGCGAATGCGAGGATGCCCTGATCCAATTCTCCACGCTTGGCAAAGGGCGCGGCGAGGTACGGCTTGCTCGCCTCCCACGTTTCAGTCGGCGACGGGAGATCGGGAGAGATACCCGTCTTCACTGTCTTCGTCACGACGTCACCGAAGTCATCGCGGGATTTAGTCGTCTCGCTGCGCCCGGCGATGACCTGCCAGAGCACGAGGAACGCAACGAGGCCAATGAGTGGAAGCAACAGACTGTCGAGTTTGAAACGCTTAATGAATTCCATGATGTCAGGCTTTGAGACTCTTCACCGCGAAGCTCGCGGCATAGGCTTCGAGATCGCTCTTCGGATCAAAATTCCCGCCATCGAAGAACGACTCCGGCTTGTCATCGAGACCGCCGTGCTTCACGCCGAGTTCGTTCATCGCCTCTTCATAGATGTCGGTGCGCATCACCTGCTTGGCCATGCCTTCGTAATCCGGCGCACCAGGGGTGAAACCCCAGCGACGCAGTTGCGTCAGCCACCACTTGGCATATTTCGCCTGCGGATAATTACAGTTGCGATCGCTGAATGTCATGTAGTTGGGATCTTTGAATTTCCGTCCATCCCCCATCACATATTTGCCCTGCAAACGGCCGAGGATCGTTTCGGGCGGACAGTTGATGTACGTCGCCGCACTGACGATTTTCGACTGCTCTTCGCGATTCTCCATTTTGTCAAGCCACACGCTGGCCTCGTGCAACGCTTTGAGCACGGCCTTCACGGATCTGGGGTTTTTCTCCGCGAATTCGGCGGTGAAGGCGCACACTTTCTCTGGGTGATCCTTCCAAATTCCTTGGGTCGTAATGGCGGTGAATCCAGTTTCCTCATTGATTGCACGCGCGTTCCAAGGTTCCCCAACGCAGAAACCATCCATCTTCCCGACCTTCATGTTCGCCACCATTTGCGGCGGTGGAATGGTGATGAGCGAAATGTCCGCGCCCGCGCCCGCGGCGTCTCCCGGATGGATGCCGCCTGCGGCAAGCCAGTAGCGAAGCCACATGGCGTGAGTACCCGGCGGAAATGTCATGGCAAAAGTCATGGGCGAGCCACTGGCTTTTGCCGCATCCACCAACGGTTTCAACGCCTTCGGATCGCTCCCGACTTTCCCGGCCAGTTCTTTTTTGAGCGTGATGGCCTGACCGTTGCGATTAAGTATCCAGGGGATGATCATCGGCTTCTTCGGCGAACCACCGAGACCCATGGTGCTGGCAATCGGCATCCCGAGCAGCATGTGCGTGGCTTGAAGATCGTCATTCGTGAGCGAGTCGCGAATCGCGGCCCAGCTTGCGCCTTTAGCCACCGTCGAGTTGATGCCGAACTTTTTGAAGAATCCTTTCTCGTGCGCGACAACGATGGATGAGCAGTCGGTCAAAGCGATAATGCCGAACTTCATTGTACTGCGCTCGGGAGCGTCGCTGGCATAGGCCGAACCAACCCACCCCTTCGGCAATCCTCCAAACAGCGCCGCGGTGCCCGCAAGTTTCAAGCTGCTGCGTAGGAAGCTTCGGCGTGATGAATTCAGTTCCAGTGTCGGTCCAGCTTTTTTCATTTTGAATGTCATTCGGTTCGCGGCCATTCGACCACTGCCTTCCAATTAGCTGCCGATGTGCCATGCGCATTGAACCCTCTTCTCGAACGCACTCGATGGCGACGAATTGAAGAAATAGATCGGAACGCGTCGGAATATGAGGGTTTCGACCCAGCCTGGACTGCCGAGTAACCGCCAGACGCGGTGCCAGCCGTGGACGCGACGTCATCACTCTTCGTCGCCATAGCCAATAGGCTGCGGGCTTTTTAGCACCGTGTGTGATTCAGAACCTCAACTCGTTCATGTCATCCAGGAGTCGACCTAGGTACGGCTTTCTCGGTTCGTCGAAAGGAGGAGCGGGACAACAGGGGCGTCCAGAGCGATTGGAAGAGAGGCGCCGGCAGGTAGGTAACCGGGCCGCTACGCCTCGGTGAAGATTGTTTGCAGCGAATTCAAATCGTGCCGGGCGGTAAACTGCTGGAAGGTTTCGCCCGCGAGACGCTTTATCAAATAGCTTGAGAGCATTTTCTCCAACGTTGGCTTCAATTGCTCGACGGAGACTGCGGTGAATACCTGCCGCCCCACGGCCTGGTTCCCGCCGAAGCCGCCGCCAACGAAGACATGGTAGCCTTCCAGCGTTTCTCCCGAGACTTTCACCTTCGTGCCCAACAGACCGATGTCGCCCATGTAATGCTGGGCGCAGGAATTGGGGCAGCCCGTCAGGTGAATATTGATGGGTTGGTCCAGTTCCATTTTCTTTTCGAGATAGTCCGCCAGCTCGATGGCGTGCGCTTTGGTGTTCGACGCGGCGAACTTGCAGTAGGCGTTTCCCGTACACGCCAGCAACCCGCTGCGCAGGTTTGATTGCTTCCAATGAAAACCCGCCTTCACCACCGCTTTCTTCACCGTCTCCACGTAGGCATCCGGGATATTGGGGATGATAAGATTTTGCCAGACGGTCAGGCGCACTTCACCCGATCCGTAGAGGTCGGCGATATCCGCCAGGCGCAACAACTGTTTGGGGGTCGCGTTCCCTACCGCGACTGCGACCCCGAGATAGTTTAGGCCACTTTGCTTCTGCGCAAACACACCGACGTGAGAGTGCGGCGGCTGGGTGGAGGGGGCGCCAGCGTCCTTTAGTTCGGCCGGCGCTCGCAGGAGCTTATAACCGAGAAGCTTCTCGGTTTCTGCCAGGTACTGGTCGAGGGTCCACTGCTCCAACAGATGTTTGAGGCGCGCTTTCTTGCGGTCAGCGCGATTGCCATGGGCCACGTAAACGCGTATCGCCGCCACGGTCACCTTCACCGCTTCCTCTGGCCGCACGAGCACGCCGAGATCACGCGCGAAAGCTTGATGCCCGGTGGCGCCGCCCAGCTTCATTCGGAAATAAACGCCCGGCGACACGCCTTCCACGTCTTCGGCGACACGCATTGCCTTCAGTCCAATGTCGTTCGTGTCTTCAACCGTGCCGATTAATCCGCCCCCATCAAACGCCACGTTGAACTTCCGCGGCAGATCGTAAAGCGCGCGGTCATTGGCAATGACTTGAGCGAGTTCATGGCAAAAGGGGAGCGTGTCGATTAGTTCATAAGGATCGATTCCAGCCGTGGGATTAGCCGTGATGTTCCGAATGTTGTCCGCGCCCGAGCCCTTGCTGCTCAAGCCAACGGCTTGGATGCGCCGCAACAGCTCGGGCGCATCCTTGGGCTGAATGAGGCGCAGTTGAAGGTTTGCGCGCGTCGTGATCTGCAAATAGCCAGTCGTTAATTCCTGGGAAATCTTCGCGACCTCGCGCAATTGAAACGTCTTGAGCACACCGCCGGGAATTCTGAGCCGGCACATGAAGGCTTCCTTGTGCGGCGTGAGATAGAAGAGGCCGTGCCACTTGAAACGGAAAGTGTTCTCTTTGTCCGGAGCTTTGTTGCCCGCGGCGTGTTCCAGCAAGAGCGGATAGGAATCCAGCGGATGCAACTCGCGCTTCAGGCGCTCTTCAAGGATCAGCTCAGCGGGTACTTCGGCGGCTTGCACGGGATTGGCTTCCACATGACCAAAGGTGACGCCGCGATCCCGCAATCCGGCGAAGAACCCATCGAGATACGCCTTCTGCTCGTGGTTCAACTTCTCTCCCTGGATGGAATCAACTGGCGTGAGTGTGCTCATGGTGGCGTGGCCTGCGACTTGGGAACTGGAAGGCATTTCAATACACGTCCCGCTGGTAGCGCTTCCCGCTTTTCATGTGCGCTACATATTCAGCCGCCTGGTCGGCCGTCTTTCCCCCGGCGGTTTGGATTACCTCATGCAATGCGGCATCTACATCCTTCGCCATGCGCCTGGCGTCGCCACACACATAGAAGTGCGCACCGGCCTCGAGCCATTCCCACAGCTCTTTCGCACGTTCGAGCATGCAATGTTGCACGTACACCTTCGCGGCTTGGTCCCGTGAGAAAGCCAGATCAAGCTTTGTTAGGAAGCCGCCTTGAAATAGAGGTTCCAACTCGTCGCGATACAGGAAATCGGTGGCTCGACGCTGAGTCCCCGAAGAACAACCAGTTGCCCCCAAGGGTTCCACGCACCTGGCGTTCCTCCAGAAACGCACGAAACGGCGCGATACCCGTGCCGGGTCCGACCATGATCACAGGCGTGTCGCCGGACGACGGCAGCCGAAAACCGTGCGAGGGCTGAGCGAAAACAGGCAGCGTGGCGCTTCCGTCCAATCGATCGGCGAGAAACGTGGAACAGACCCCTTTGCGGCGCCGGCCGTTCGCCTCATACCGAACAATGCCGACGCACAGGTGAACTTCACCCGGATGCGCCGCGGGACTGGACGCGATCGAATACAGGCGGGGATTCAACTTACGCAGCACCCCCACAAATTCCGGTGGCGTGAAACGCGCGAGAGGATGCGCCATCAGTAAATCAATGACCTCGCGCCCATGAAGGTGCTTCTCAAGAGCAGCCTTATTCTCAGGCGCGAGTAAATTTTGCAGTTCCTGGCTTCTGGCGCGTTCGGCGATAGCCTCCAACAGCGAGGCGGCTGGCTGGGTGATTTGATAATGGCGCAGCAGCGCATTTCGAAAGGAGGTTTCGCTGCCGTCCGGCGCTTTGACGCCTTCCTCTCCATCACATCCCAACGTGGAAAGAAGTTCGCCAACCAGTGCCGGACAATTGGTCGGCAGGATACCGAGCGCGTCCCCGGCTTCGTAATGGATGCCGGAGCCTTCGAGCGAAATCGCGAAGTGCCGCACTTCTTTGGCGGAGCCCTCATTGGTCAACAACCGGTTCGCCACCAGGCGCGCCGGGAAGGGTTTTTGGCGGGAGTACGGAAGAGCCGCTATCGCCTCGCTGCTCGTGGAAGCTGAGGCGGCTGATGCTGGAAGCGCGGTGCCAGCCGTGGATGGCTTGCCGGCGCTTTCGACTGCGGCAAGCTTCAGAAGGGCAGCTGCGAACCAATCCTTCGCGGAGGATTCATAATCCACGTCGCAATCCACACGCGCATGCACGCGGTGAGCACCGAGTGTGGCGAGGCGTTCGTCGGCTTTTCGCCCGGCCCCGCAAAAATCCGAATAGTTCTTATCCCCCAACGCCAGGACCGAGTAGGAAAGGGATTCGAGCCGGGGCGCTTCAGTTGAATTCAACAACGCGAAAAACTGCGCGGCGTTATCCGGCGGTTCCCCGTCCCCCCACGTGCTTGTGATTAGAACGAGGCGTTCCGCGGCAACCAACGTTTCCACCGAACAGGCATTGGCTTCGAGAACCCGCGCGGCAAAGTTTTGTTGGGCCGCTTGCTTAGCGAACTTTTTGGCAAGACCTTCCGCGCTGCCGGTCTGGCTGCCGTACAAGATCAGGAGCGGAGCCGTCTCGGCTGGGGCGAGTTCCAGCGGCAC
Source organism: uncultured Verrucomicrobiae bacterium (assembly GCA_963760275.1). Classification (GTDB taxonomy): domain Bacteria; phylum Verrucomicrobiota; class Verrucomicrobiia; order Limisphaerales; family SIBH01; genus JANNGC01. The sequence goes on along the minus strand of CAVXCM010000013.1, from coordinate 365,791 downwards.
TGCTCCTTCGGCGCTAAACGATACCAGCCCTGCAAAATAGCCATTGAGCCACGCACGCTGAAGCGCACTGAAGGGCGCTGACGTCGGGATTACCGACAGATGCGACTGCAAACTCATCTCGATGACCTTTAGCAGCGCAGGTGCCAGCACGAGGAAATGTCCCACCGTGCAATTCAGGTTCTTCATCAAGGCGACTCATAGCCTCATGGATTACGCGGTGATGCCGGGTCTTGGCGCGCACGCGAAGAGCAACCAATGCCTGGAAGAAGGTGAATATGTATCCATGTGGAACGGCTTTTGATGTGCGGACTGCGCAAAGTTCAACACCGCGCTCATCGTGAAAAGCGGAGTGAGAAACTTTATTTTTGAAGTGGTGCGCCCGGCAGGACTTGAACCTGCAACCTCCTGATCCGAAGTCAGAAGCTCTATCCAATTGAGCTACGGACGCAGCCAAGGCATGAAATCACGCCCACGGCGAAGCGCAAGTTACTTCATTCCAAAAACCGCGTTGAAGAACCAAAATCACTCCGCTACTGTCCGGTGCAATGCTAGAAGACCGCTCTTACTTGCGGGCCGGTTCGCATCATTCGGCAAGGAGCGCCACCGTCATCATCATGATCGCTGTGGTGGTGTGTTTCGCTTTGCAGCAAATAGCAGCGGTGCACTTCGGCCAGGGAATGTGGATTCGTCGCTACTTGGCGTTGAGCACGGAGGGGCTTCGCGAGGGATTTATCTGGCAACTGATCTCGTTTCAATTCCTGCACGCCGGATTGTTTCACGTCCTGGGCAATCTTCTGGGCCTGTGGTTCCTCGGACGATTCATCGAGGAGAGGCTGGGGTCACGCGCGTTCCTGAAACTCTATTTCTTGAGCGGGATTTGCGGTGGCGCATTGCAGGCGTTGCTCGGCTGGGTGGTCCCCGGTTATTTCGGATCGGTGGCCACGTTCGGGGCTTCGGCGGGCGTGTTCGGTTTGCTGGCTGCGTTTGCTTTGTTGGAACCGGAAGGAGCCATTCTGGCCTTCTTCGTCCTCCCCATCAAAGCAAAGTATTTCCTGTGGATCTCCGCGGGTATCGCCGCATTTTTTACGCTGGTGCCGACTCCCGGCGGCTATGCGCATGCAGCGCACCTTGGGGGAATGATCGCGGGCATTGCCTACATGCGTTGGGATTCGCGTCGTCCGGTGTTGAATTGGAATCCCTTGCAAGGCAGACGGCGCAAGCGGCAGCTAGTCCAGGCCGCGGCCCAAATCACGAGATGGCGTGTGCAACGGGAAAAAACGGCGCCTGAAATACCACCCGAGGAGTTCATCAGCCGCGAAGTGGATCCAATTCTCGACAAGATTTCAGCGCACGGAATCCACAGTCTCACCCCTCACGAACGGCAAATCCTCGAGGCCGCTCGTTCCAAGATGGCGAAGCGATAAATCTACGCCCTCTTCCTCATTACCGTTGAAGCACGTGTGCCCGGTTTTTTCGCTTCTGCCTTGTTCGTGCATCGTGTTCAACTCTGGACGTGAATCAGACGCATCCGCTCACTACGACGGCATTCGAATTGCCCGGCTATCGCGTCGTTAAAGCACACGGCGTGGTCCGCGGCATCATTGTCCGGTCGCGTTCAATCTTCGGGAATATTGGGGCCGGCTTGCAGAGTCTGTTCGGCGGCAACATCACCATTTATCGGGAACTGTGTGAGCGAGCCCGCGACGATGCATTTCAACAAATGCTGTCCCATGCCGGTGAGGTGGGTGCGAACGCTGTCATTGGCGTGCGGTATGACGCAACCGAGCTCGGCCAGGGCATCACGGAGGTGCTTTGTTACGGGACGGCGGTGAGTGTAGTGGTGGAGGTCAGCGCCGCGGGTTAAGGCGCCAGCAGTCTCAATAAAGACATTTTCCAATCAGGATATGGCGGGACACAGCAGATGGGCCAAGGTGAAGCACTTCAAGGGTGCGATCGATGCGAAGCGAGGCCGAATCTTCGCGAAGCTCGGAAGGGAAATCACCGTGTTGGTCAAGCAAGGCGGTGGTGACAAGGATATGAACCCGCGCCTGCGCATGGTCTTGCTCAAATGTCGCATGGCAAACATGCCGGCGGAGAACATCGAGCGGGCCATCAAGAAAGGTCTGGGAGCGGATGGCGGCACGGCCTTCGAGGATCTGACCTACGAAATTTACGCGCCGCATGGTGTGGCATTGCTGGTCGAATTGCAGACCGATAACCGCAATCGCACGGCGGCGGAGATTCGCAGCATTGTCACCAAAGGAGGCGGCAGCATCGCCACACCCGGCTCCGTGACGCGGCTCTTTCATCGGCGCGGACAAATCGTGGTACCACGCAGCAGCGCAAATGAGGATTCATTGATGGAGATCGCGCTGGAAGCAGGCGCCGAGGATTTCAAGGCGGACGACCACGGTTTTGAAATTTTGACGGAACCGGGACACCTTGAGGCGGTCCATAAGGCGCTGGAGGAAAAGGGAGTGAAGTGCGAAGTGGCAGAAGTCACCTCACTGCCTGATGTTACCATCCCGCTTAACGAGGGGGCGGCCGCGACTGCGGTAGGTAAACTGATCGAAGCACTCGAGGAACACGACGACGTGAAGGAAGTCTATTCAAACGCGGATTTTTCGCATGAGTGAAAGCACAGGGTTGAGAAGAGTCCGCGGGTTGGCGCGAAATCCTTGGTGCCGGCTCGACGATTGGCGATTGGGCTGACGTTCATGGCTTCGCACTGGGAACAGTTTGGGTCGCGCGTGCTTAACCGGCTGGCGGACGTGGTACTTCGCTATCCGCGCTGGGTTCTTTTCCCGCAACTTGCCTTGTTCGTCTTTTGCGTTTGGTTCACCGCCTTCTCGCCTTGGAAACTCGAGTTCGACTCCAGTCGCGACAACCTCGTGGGTGGCGACAAGAAGTATCATCAAAATTTTTTACGCTTCAAAAAAGAGTTCCCGCTTTCAGACGAGCTGGTGGTGGTGGTCGAGAGCGAGAACAAGGAGAAGAATCGGCAGTTCGTCGAACGCCTCGGTGCCAAGCTCGAGGTGGAAACCAATCTTTTCATGGACGTCGTCTGGAAGGGCGATCTGAAAATGCTGGGTTCGAAAGCACTGCTGTTCGTACCTGAGACCAACCTCTTCCAGATGCGCGAGACGCTGCGGGATTACCGGCCGTTCCTCGAGCAATTCAGCCAGGCCAATAATTTGGTGTCGCTGTTCACGCTGGTGAACAAACAAATCCGCACCGCCAGCCGTGAGGAGAACGCGGAGAACACGGCGATGATCAAGGCGTTGCCGGCGCTGGAGCGCATTGAATCGCAGGCGCACGATAGTCTCAAACGCCAGGGGACGCCGCCGACGCCCGGTATCACCGCATTGTTTGGCGGCGATGACGAGGCCGAGAGCGAGATGTATGTGACGTTCGCCAAGGGGCGCATCTACCTAGTCACCGCAAGAGCTGTAAAAGATTCGCTGAACGAAAAAGCTGTCCCCCGGCTGCGCGAACTGGTGGCGGAAACACAATTGGAGGTCCAGGGCCTGAACGTCGGCGTGACCGGGGAGCCGATCCTCGAACTCGACGAAATGGCGCAATCCACCAGTGACACCGAAAAGGCCACGATCATCGCCCTGGTCCTCGTCGCGCTGATTTTTGTTTTCGGTTACAATGAGACGGGGCGACCGATCAAGGCCACGTTCGCCTTGGTAATTGGGCTTGGCTATACGATGGCATTCACCACGGCTGTCATCGGGCACCTGAATATTCTCACCGTCACCTTCGCGCCCATTCTCGTGGGCATTGCCATTGATTTCGGTGTCCACCTCATCTCCCGTTATGAGGAGGAGATTCGTCACGGGCGCAGCAATGAAGAGGCTTTGCGCAAGGCGATGGTTTACACTGGAATGGGTGTCGTAACCGGAGCCCTCACGACGGCGGGCGCGTTCCTGGCAATGGCGGCGACGGATTTCCGAGGCATTCAGGAGATGGGCATCATCTGCGGCGGAGGCTTGGCGGTGTGCTTGATACCCATGATGACGATACTCCCCGTGCTCCTGTTGAGAGGCCGCCAAAACGTCATCGATCATGCGCTGGGAACGAAATTGGAACGCCGCGCCAAGATTGAGAACCTGTGGCTGACTCGCCCCCGCCTCGTCATCTCGATCACCATTGCCTCATGCATCGCTTGCCTGATTCCCGCGAGAAAAGTTTACTTCGATTACAACCTACTGAAGATGCAGAGCGCCGGGTTGCCGGCCGTTATATTTGGCGACAAGTTAATCAAGTCAGCCAACAAGTCGGTGCTTTACGGAGCGATCGTGGCGGATTCACTCGATGAAGTGGTTCAACTCGAAGCCAAATTGACCAATCTGCCGTCAGTCGCTTCCGTTGATCTAGGCGGCATTGATCCAATCTATCTCACCGAGGATCAATCCAGGAAGCTCGTGCTCGTGTCCCAAATCAAGGAGCAGGTGGCGAACATCCAATTCGCTCCTTTGGACTTGGCGCCCGTCAACATCCGCGACTTGTCCCAGACACTTTTTTCGTTGTACGGCTATACATTCCACATCCTTCCTGAGATTCCCGTGGAGGAAGTTGAGTTGCGGCAACAGGTGCTTTCCTTGCGCAAGACGACGGGCGAGTTCAATCAGCAACTGCGCGTGGCACCGACGAATGAAACTTCAGTTAAACTTGCTGCGTTCCAACAAGCCCTGTTCCGAGACGTGCGCGATACGTTCGACACGTTACGAACCCAGGATGACACGGGTCGGCTTGCGGTTCAGGATTTGCCGGACAAGATTCGCGGACGATTTTTGGGAGCCACGGGTAAATATCTTTTGCAGGTCTATCCAAAGAAGGACGTCTGGCAACGAGAGTCACAGGAAGAGTTCGTTAAGGAATTACGCAGCGTCGATCCGAACGTCACGGGCACACCGGTTCAGCTATATGAATACACTTCCCTGCTGAAATCGAGTTATCAGCAAGCTGCTGGTTACGCGTTGGTCGCCATTATAATCCTGGTCCTGCTTCATTTCAGGAGCATGGCGTGCGTCTTTCTCTCGCTCCTGCCGGTGTCCATCGGAGCTCTATGGATGGTCGGGTTCATGGGAATTTTTGAAGTCCCGTTCAACCCGGCAAACATCATGACGCTTCCCCTGATCATTGGCATCGGGGTAACGAACGGCATTCACATCCTCAATCGTTTTGCGGAAGAGCAAAACCCGGCCGTATTGGCGCGCAGCACTGGCAAGGCTGTGCTGGTCTCGGGCCTCAATACGATTGCGGGCTTTGGGAGTTTGATGGTTGCGCAACATCGCGGCATTTCGAGCCTCGGGTTTGTCATGGCGATTGGCACTGCCACCTGCATGATCGCAGGCGTCACGGTACTTCCGGCGATTCTCAACCTGCTGAACGCACGCGGATGGAAAATGAAAAAACCCAGCGGTGATAACGCACAATCAACCGCTGGGTCGGGAGGAACCGAGGTAAAAACCTCGACTGTGGAAAGAAACTAGCCGAAACGATTAAGATGTCAAATTGGCGACTAAAATGCGGCGAGATGGTCATACGACTATCGGTAAAGGCCCCTGCAATCTTCACACCCCTCCGACGTGCGATTGCGTTGGTAGCGTGCGTATTTGCAACGGGATGGGAAGCGCGAGGTCAGGTGGCTGCAGGGCCTGTGTTCAGCCACTTTCACCTGACTTTGGACAGTGGTGAACGTTCAGAAATTCTTGGGCCTCTTTTTTACACGGAAGAGCGCGAGGATTCCTCGCAATGGGCGATCCCGCCACTGATGTCATATACGCACGACCGTGGAATTCCTTCGACCGAGTTCGACCTGCTTTATCCAATTCTGACTTATGATCGGTTCGGAGCAGAGTACCGCTTTCAGATCTTCCAACTCATCAACTTTGCCGGCGGAATTAAGCAGGCTCCAACCAACGCTCATCGGTTCTCGCTCTTCCCATTCTATCTTCAGCAGCGGTCAGCGATACCAAGTGAGAATTACATTTCGATCCTGCCGTTTTATGGCCATCTCAAGAACCGTTTTTTCCGCGACGAAGTGTTTTATGTGATGATGCCGCTGTACGTTGAATCCAAGAAACGGGACGTCGAAACGTTCAATTACGTCTTCCCCCTCTTTCATTGGCGACGAGGCGACGGGCTCCGAGGTTGGCAATTCTGGCCCCTCGTTGGTCACGAGCACAAAGTTCCTTCCGTTCGAACGAACCATTGGGGTGACGAAGTGAAGATCCCCGGACACGACCGAAAGTTTGTCCTGTGGCCTGTTTATTTGGACCAACGCGCAGGTTTGGGTAGCACCAATGAGAGTCACACCCAAGCCGTTATTCCGCTCTATAGTTTCACCCGATCGCCGATGCGGGATGCGACGAGCGTTCCATTCCTTCTGGGTTGGAGTTCTGTCCATGATCGAGAGAAAAACTACCGAGAAATTGGTGCGCCCTGGCCCTTGATTGTCTTTCGACGTGGAGAGAAGGCAAACACGGACCGGGTCTGGCCTTTCTACAGCCGTGCGACCAACGAGTTTCTTGAGAGCACTTGGTACTTCTGGCCGGTCTACAAATACAATCGCGTTCACTCCGACCCGTTGGACCGCGATCGCACGCGCATCCTACTTTATCTTTACTCAGACACCACGGAGCGGAACACCGAGACTGGCAACGCCCGTCGCCGCCGGGAGTTCTGGCCTTTCTACACCCACCGCCGTGATTGGGATGGCAACGAGCGGCTTCAAATTTTCGCGCCCATCGAGCCGATTCTCTCCAACAACAAAAGTATCGAGCGCAATTACTCGCCCCTTTGGTCTATCTGGCGCGATGAGAAAAATGGAAAGACCGGCGCTCGGAGCCAATCTTTCCTCTGGAACCTCTATCGTCGCGACGTGGGCACGAACAGTTCAAAAACTTCCGTGCTGTTCGGCTTGGTGCAGCGTTCCACCAATGCAGATAAGACTCGTTGGCGGCTTTTCCATTGGCCTGATTGATTTAACGGGTCACAGCGAAGGCGGCACTCCAAGCCCTGCCCCAACCAGCGAATGAAGGCACCGTCAGAGGGTGCAACTTTGAGAAAAGGAGCCGATGGAAAACACTCGCCCAGCGCAAACGCGTCGCGAAAGCCGATTGCATGGCGCGAGCCATTTCTTGGGTGCTATTACGCCAATCCATCTCACCGTCCGAGTAAGCCCGAAGCGGTGCCGCCGCCAACTCTGCTGACTCGAAGGCCATCGACATGCCATTGCCTGTAATGGGCGGTATCATCGTGAAGGAATCACCCACGCGGCATTCGTTGCCATCGATATTTTCCCGTCGCAATGACAGTCCAGCCACAGAACAAAATGATTCCGGTTCAAACTCGGCGTGCTCCAACCGTGTGAACAAAGGTGAACCGGGCTCTCCACGCAATGCGTCTGCTCCGGCGAACGAGGCGGAATTCGATGTTCGCCTCCGAAACAATCCACACACGTTCACTTCATTATTGGCGAGCCGGCACAATCCAACATACGAGTTGCGCCCCAAGTGCATTTCCAAGTCAGAATCCAATGCCACTCCGCGCGCGTGAACCTTGAGGCCGAACCAGCGCCACCCATTGTCCACAGGATGCCGGCGGCGTCCCATCGCCCACACGACGCCTTCCTCGAAGGCCGTTTCCTTTCGGCGCTCGCTCTCGCGGAGCGAACCGCCCAGCGCCTTGAACCGTTCCGCCAGGGCCGCGTCCAGATGGAATCGGGAAACGGTGAGGGCCGGCTCAGGCAACGCGCCCGCATACAGCTTGCGCCGCTCACTGTAAAAACTGAATTGCGTCGCCACGTGCGAATGAAGGTCCAACTTGCCCAGGCGCATTGATTCCAAAATCCGCAGGCCCCGGCCGCTGATAAACTCGCCACAAACCCGGTGACGCGGGTAACGCGCCGCCTCATGAACAGTCACGGGCACCTCGTGCTGGCGCAGCTGGATCGCCAAGGTCAGCCCAGCCAGCCCGCCGCCGATGATCGTGATCTCTTTCATCGCCGCTGAGTTAAAAAGATGTGACTGAACAACCCCGCGGCTCGTTCCTGGCACATCCAGTCCGACGACGGTGGCCATAGGCGGGTCAATTCATTGTCGGTAAACCCAGCCCGAACACTCACGGGGGCATCGTGTCGAGTAACATCGTTACAGCCAATGAGTCCAACGCTGCGGCTGGCGATAAGCGCGAGCGCTGATCGGCGCGGTTCGCACGCTGCGAAAAGGCTGCATCGGGTGGCAATGGCAGCGAACAACAAACGCAATGCGGTATCACTCAGATGATGCAGAAACAAATTCACCACGATGAGATCCACAGATCCGATTTCATTCAAGCCGTTCATCGCGTCGCCCGTTCTGGTTTCGACGTGCAAATCCAATGCTGCGTATCCCCCGCGCACGTGCGCAGCGAGAGTCGGCTGACGGTCCAGGAGCAAGATTTCCGCCCCACGCCAGCGACATTTTTCGGCGAGCTTGAGGGTGAAGCTCCCATCGCCAGCACCAATGTCCAGGACGCGGCGGGGAGCGGGATACGCTGTCAAAGTGCGCGCGAGCAGACCAACATGATTCATGAGCCAGTTGAGACGCTCGAGGTCGGCGCGCGACCGCACTGCACGAGGGTTCTCGACTGGCAAGGCATCAAGCCACTCAGGTTCCAAAATGCGTTTCACTCAGCCCGCTTTCAGCAGCGCCCCATAGCAACTGAAGCCGGCGCCAAATGCCGACATCCACCACCATCCCGGTGGCGCGCCATTGGCGAGCGTGTGTTCCAGCACGTGGTAAACACACGCGCTGCTGATGTTCCCGTATTCACGCAAGACCGTTTCCGTGTGAGCGAGCTCCCCATTCGTGAAAGCAAATTCCTCTCGCAGTGCAGCCAGAACGTCGCGCCCGCCGGAATGCCATATCCAGGCACTGATATCCGCGGGCGTGAGAGAGTTCCGGGCGAGGACCTCATCAAACACCTCGCGTGAATGATCAGCCGCAATGCCTGGCACTGGCATCGTGAGGATGTTGCGCAGCATACCGTCACGAGTTTCGAATCGCAGCGCCTCCCGCTCCCCCGGCGACAAAAGCGAGTGTGAATCCTTCCACTCCAGGGAACGGTTGCTTGACGATTGGCGGCTGAGCACGGCCGCGCCCGCTCCATCACCGAAAAGGCATGTGCTGATTAAGACTCCCGGATCATCATCGAGGTAGAAAGCGGCACTGCACACTTCCACGCAGATCGATAGCGCCTTGTTCGCTCGACCGCTGGCAAGCAACGCTTCAGCCGTTCGAAGATTGGGCATCGCGGCTACGCAGCCTTGGCCGACCAGGTCCAAGCCAAAGATTCCAGGCTTCAGTCCGAGGCGTTCGCTGACGTAACTCGTCAGGCCCGGACAAAGGTATCCCGTGCACGTGCTGATCAGAATCGCATCAATATCGGCTGGTGCGACCCCTGCATTCTTCAGGGCTCGGTCGGCGGCCTGCGTCGCAAGCACGGGAGCGTTCCGTTCAAAGCGACCATGCAAGGCATTGGGGGTGATCGTGAAGGCTTCGGCCAGCGGATCGAGAGCGAGCGCCCGGGTTTCAATCCCGTTTTGCCCAGAGAAAACCTTGCGAAGAAGGGCGCGTGAGCGGGGAGCGAGACGGGTAAAAATTTCAGACTCCTGAAGGACTGCCCAACACTCTGATTGTTTATAGCGCGTCAGTGGCGCCGCTGTTCCAACTCCGGTGATGAACATTCGCGCCAACACTACTGCCTGACTCGCCCGTCGCAAGTTTCCCGTCAGCGCCGCCGGTTGTGTGCGTCTTTGGAATATTTTTCAGAAGTAAGATGGGCCGCCCGTTCGGAGATTGCGGGTGACAGCGCCAGCGAAGCGAAGGAAGCACCCCATCCCTCCTGCGCGACACGGACCATCGATTCTTGCCATTGCCCTCGCGTGATTGAGCCGGGCTGCGGCTGCATCGAGCCTTGTATGAGTAAACCAGATTTGGTGCGCCGCTGGGCTGCGCCGGCAATTTTCCTGCCGAGCCACAGCACGTCCGATTTCTCGTAGCCAGCGAAGCACTGGCCGGGTGCCTCTTTGCGGCAGCACGGGGCAAGTTCCGTCGCGACGTTCAAACCAGTGAAAGAATCCTGGATCCAACGATGGACACGCTCGTAGCTCTCGCTGGCCCGGAAAGCGTACCACGCATGCTCCCGCGGAATTACAACACTGTAGGTCCAATCCGCGTCGTGAGGAACCAATCCTCCACCCGTTGGCCGTCGCACCAAGGGTCGCAAGGAAGTGACCCGTTCAATTTCGGAAACGCTTTGAAAATAGCCGAAGGAGGCGGCGGGTTCGACCCATCCGTAGAATCGAAGAACGGGTTGCCCGACCTCCACCGCCAGCTCCAACAAAGTTTCATCCAACGCCATGTTGAACGCGTAATGGCACGTGCCGGAATCCAGAACTCGCCACTTATCCGGATGCGTTGGAGCGATCATTCCAATCGGGCTTCGATGGATTGCCGTTCAGCGGACGCGACGACGGCGCCCGGGAAGCGTTTCGGAATTCCGATGCGGGGACATAATTCCCGCACTTCGCATCGGTGGCAGTCTGGAAGGCGGGCCAGACATCGCCTGCGTCCGTGCCAGATGAGCAGATGGCTGAAAAGGCACCACTGATCCTGAGAAACTATCTTTTGCAGGTCGGCTTCGATTTTCTCAGGGGTGGTTTCGCGCGTGAGACCAAGCCGATGAGACAGGCGCGCTACGTGCGTATCCACGACGACGCCTGCATTAATGTTGAAGGCGTTACCCAGCACCACGTTGGCCGTCTTGCGCCCGACACCGCCGAGTTTGACAAGCTCATCCATGGTACGGGGGACCTGGCCCTGATGCGTTTGCAGCAAAGCGCGGCAGCAAGCCTGAATGTTCTTCGCTTTCGCGCGGAAGAGGCCGATACGCCGAATGTCCTGCTCAAATTCGGAGAGCGGAACGTTCACGTAGTCAGCCGCGCGGCGGTATTTCTTGAACAACTCCGCCGTGACGATGTTCACCTGTTTGTCAGTGCATTGCGCTGAGAGAATGGTGGCGATGAGCAACTCCAACGGGTTCGTGTAATTCAACTCACAATGCGCGTTGGGATACGTGTGGTGCAACCCGGCGATAATTTCGTGAGTGCGGGCAATCTTCTTCTGAAGTGATTCGCGGGGCATCAATTGTTCAGGTGATCAGCAATTCGAATTACGTTCACGCGAACGAGATTAAGCAGCGACGTGGCTATTTCAAGTGACGCAGCTTGTCAGGAAAAGTCTGAAACTCGCTTCCATGGACCATCGATGTCAGGGATAACCCCAGCGGCACGAACGTTTCGCGGGCAGGGCGGCATTGCCTAGACTTGGGAGATTTAGACCATCTCCAGCCCGCGCATCGTTCCGGTTGACGACGCGAATTTATCTGTTTCCAGGCCCATCCGTTGCAACATCGAAACGAACAGGTTGGGGAGCGGATAATTATGCACAGTATCGAAGGCCAGATGCTGGCCATGCTTGAAACCGCCGCCCGCAAAGATGGTCGGCATGTTCGTGGTCACGTGTGTATTGGCGTTGCCCAGGTTGGAGCCGTACACAATCATCGTCCGATCCAGGAGAGGTTCCCCATCCTCTTTGACGCTTTTCAGTTCGGTGAAGAGTTCTGCCAGCAGCTTCATGTGCCACTCGTCAATGGTCTTGAGCTGAGCCAGCTTCTCCTTGGATTTACCATGATGCGAAAGGTTGTGATAACCATCGCTGGTCTTCGTTTCTCCGAACTCAATGGCTGGTGAGTTGACGCTGTCGAGCAGGAGCGAAATGGACCGGGTGGAATCGGTTTCGAACGCCAGGCGAGCCATGTCATACATCAGCTTCACTTTTTCCATGTAGGCTTTGGGGCTGGCCGGATCGAGTGGCACTTGCGCATTCACGCTCGGTTTGGGGCGGCGTTCCCATTCCCGCGACATCTGCATGCGTTGCTCAAGATCGCGCACGCTGGTGAAGTATTGGTCGAGTCGATCGCGATCGCGCGCGCCAACGTTGCGCTGAAGCTCCCTGGCCTGGCCGGCCACGGCGTCCAGGATGCTTTGACCCGTCTCCAGCTTGCGCACCTGCGCCTCAGTCTCCGATTTGGTGCCCTGCAAAAACATGCGGGCGAAAACATCCGCCGCTTTTTCCTCGCACGGAATCAGCACCCCGGAACCCGTCCACGAGAGGCTGCGCAAACCCTGCTGCACATTGACGCCGAGCGTAAGAGAGGGAAACCGCGTGAGATGGCCAATCCGTTCGCCGATATATTGGTCGAGGGAAATGGTATTCCGAAACCCTGCGCTCCCGGGATGCGGGGCCGCCGTGAGAAAACAATTGTCTGCAGGATGTCCGCCATCCACTTCAGGATGCGAAACGCCACTGAACACTGAAAAATCCTGGCGATGGTCTTTCAGCAGCTCCAGATAAGGCGACAGCGGATAATCACGCCCTGCATTCTTTGGAAAGAAATGTTCGGGCAGCAAACCAAGGTTGTTGCAAATCCCGAGCATCCGGCGCGGCTTGCCGCCGGGGGTGGCATCCGCCGCCGCACGCCTGGCCACGGCAGCAAAAGCCGGAGTCATGGCATCCAGCAAAGGAAGTGAAAGCAGGATGCCGGCGCCGCGCAAAAAACGCCGCCGCGATATCGCCGGGCGCGTCGAAACGAAAGGTCCATTCATAAGCTGGTCGCGGTTTTGCTGGTTCATAGACGGTGAGCAAGCCTCATTTGTTTAAGAATAGTTCGCTCTGCACAATCTCGTGAATCAACGTGCGGACGCCATAGCCGTCGCGTCGGCTGCGAGCGAGGATTTCATTGATTTGTTTGCGGTCGGAGAATCGGATTGGCGCGCCCGTGGCGTAAACCGTTAGTTGCTGGGCCAGGTTGCGGGCCAATTGTTCCTCCTCGCTCAACAATAGTTTCTTGAACTCACGGATGTCTTTGAATGGGCGGCCATCCGCCAACTCCCCACTGGCATCCACGGGCAGGGCCAGGTGAAAGGCGAACTTCTGTCCACTCTTGGCCAGGCCCTTCTCGGGCACGCCATCGCCCTCGGCACGATATCGCTCCCGCCACCCGCCCATCACATCGAAGTTTTCCAAGGCGAACCCCGGCGGATCCATCTTTCGATGGCACGACGCGCAAGATTCCTGGTTGCGATGTTTCTCCAATTGTTGACGGATGGTCGTCGCGCCACGAATGTCCGGTTCAATCGCCGCTACGCTGGTCGGCGGCGGCGGAATGGGTTGTCCCAGTATCCGTTCCATGATCCAGGCGCCACGTAATACAGGCGAGGTAGTGGTGCCATTGGCCGTTACCTTGAGAACGGCCGCTTGCGTCATTAACCCGCCGCGTGGGCTGTCCGATGGCAGCGCCACCCGGCGAACTTTTACGCCCTCGAATGCCGGCAGCCCGTAGTGAACCGCGAGCCGCTCGTTCACCATTGCAAAATCGGACGCGGCGAGGTGGCGTGCGGGAAGATTACTCCGCAGCAGTTCGGCAAAATATCCTTGCGTCTCCTCCAGCGCGGATTCGGTGAGCAAGTCATCGAGATAATAATCAGGATAAAGTGTGGCATCGGGAGCGGTGACCAGAATCTTTCGGAGATCGAGCCAGTAATCGAGGAACGCGTCCACGAAACGCCGTGATTTGGGATCGGCCAGAAGCCGTTCCGTCTGGGCGCGCAGCACTGAGGGTTGTCGCAGCGTTTTGTTCGCCGCCAATTGACGCAGCTCTTGATCCGGCGGTGAATTCCACAGGAAGAACGCGAGCCGCGAGGCCACCGCATGGTCTTCCAAGGGTCCGGGCTTTTCTTCGAGACAAATAAACTCGGGCGAACACAAAACCGCGGTGTAACTGGCAATCAGCGCGTCGGTAAAACTGTTCCCATTCGTCAACGCGCTTGCGACGACTGGCAGGAATCGTTTCACATCCGTCTCCCCCGTGGGACGACGATACGCGTGTTGAATGAATCCCCGGAGCAATCTCTCGGCATCGCGCATGGGTTCCTTTGAAATCACTTCAACACCGGGAGGCGGCGTGAATCTTTCGATCCGGGTGCGGTTCGTTTCACCCGCGTCTCGGTCCACACGATTTGTTTCCAGTGACCGGCGGTTGGTCCTGGCCACGGCGACGGCTTCCAACATCCGATTGGTAAAGGCAAGATCGCCAAAAAGCACTTTATGCCCGGCAGTGGGCCATTGATCGAGGATGGGACCCTCCACTTCGAGCCAGCGAAAAACCACGCCCGGCTGGCCATCGGGTTCGGCGAGTGGATTCTGCCAGCGCGCTGCCCCAGGGCGCGAACGAAACAAGCGGCCGGCATCAGGGCGAATCATCTCCCCCGCCAGCAGCCACACGTCCAACTCGTGCACGCCCGGCTCGGGAGTCACATCGAAGTCGCCCAGCTTGCGTAGTAAGCGGGGCGGAGTCTCCGCCGTGATGGTGATTGGTTCCGAGCGTCGTCCTTTCGCAACGTTATCGAGATCAGGAATAAACCACTTGTTGCTCTGCCCTGGGCCGACCCAAACGGAGTAGGCATTGAATCGCAGCTTGTAGCGACCGGCGATGGGAGCACGAAACTGGTTGAACTTCGGTTCAATCGGCTCATACGCACTTGCGACGACGCCCACCCCTTCGAGTTCGCGTAGCTCGGGGTTTGTCGCACCTACAGTGAGAGGCGCTTTGCCGGCGCGTACCTCCGGCTGGCCTTTGAAACCAAGCACCGGGAACGTGGCGCGTTCCGGTGCGGTGTTGAACACGGAAAATTTCATTGGCCCGGTGTAGCTGCGCTGGTCGCGAGCGTAGTAACGAGTCGTCCGGGTTTCCGGGCGGCTGGCCTGCGGCACCATCGCCTGTCGAAGCGCCGCGTCGGCCGCATTCAAATAGCGCGCCATCTGGACGTGCGAGACGTCCAAGGCATCGCCAATCTTGTTGAATCGATGTGCTTCACCATCTTCCGGCAAAGCGTCGCGCACCTGCAGCCACGGCGCGTACAGCAAATCGCGCAACGCATTCTCGTACTCATAACGATTGAGGCGGCGCTGCGTGGCTCTGCCTTCCCTCTGGATGCTGTTCCGATCTTCGGAGGACAACGATGACGCAAGCGAGGATGTAAACTGCTCCAACTCTCCGGAATCGGGACGCGACTTCTTTTTTGGCGGCATCTCACCGGTCACCACCCTGTCATGTACAAGGACCCATTGGGAAAAGTTGGTTGAATTCGCGAGGTCGAACGACAGGGCTGTTAAATCCAATTCGCCCTTTTTTGTGTCGGCGTCATGGCATTCGAAACAGTTCCTCTCAAGGAAGCTGCGGACATCCTTCGGTGCCGCGAACGCTTCAGGGCCGGTCACGAACGCCACCCAAACGGCCAGCAGTCCAAAAAACTTCCAGTTCATTCTTCGTTTCGACGCAGGGAGCACGATTTCAATAGAATGTAATCGTGAATCTGAAGCAAGCGCCCAAGCCACAGCCTCGCCAAACGCCAGAGCGAGATACGCACCCACGTAACGAAAGCGTCGCGAAGCCCGGTTTGCGCGAGAGGCAAATAAGCTTCGCCCAATCCAGTTTGCAACGCCGACGCCCTGTGCTCATCCGCCACCGGCGGGAGCCGTTCAATATCGGAACTGACACCATCCTATTGCTGAACAAAAGATTACCTGTCATGTCTGTGCTTCAATGAACAGTTTGCGCAACGGCCCCCCTTCTCCAGAGGAGTTTCAACGGCAACTCGCCGAATTCATGCGCCGGCATTTTCCCGGGGCGACCGATACAGGCTTTAAGTCAGAAACCAGTGACGGCGATGGCTCGTCGGCGCGCACCGAGACTCCCGATGATTTTCAATTCGCCCACAAGCCACGGGACGTGAAGACGCACCTCGATCGATTCGTGATCAAGCAGGACGAAGCGAAAAAGGTGCTCAGCGTGGCACTGTGCGATCATTACAACCATGTGCGCCTCGCACGGCAGGGCAAGGAAGCCCCGAATTACGCGAAGCAAAACATCATCCTCATCGGTCCCACTGGCGTGGGAAAAACGTATTTGATCCGGAGCGTCGCTGACTTGATTGGCGTCCCTTTCGTGAAAGGTGACGCCACGAAGTTCTCAGAGACAGGTTACGTCGGTGCGGATGTCGAGGATCTGGTACGCGAACTTGTTCGCCGCTCCGATGGAGATGTTGAGCGCGCGCAATATGGCATCATTTACATTGATGAGATCGATAAGATCGCCGCTGCTTCAACTGGCACCGGACGGGACGTCAGCGGGCGGGGAGTGCAGACGAATTTGCTGAAGCTGATGGAAGACACGGAAGTCGCCGCGCGGGCGCCAAACGACATTGCCGGACAGATTCAAGCTATGATGGGCGGGTCCCGCGGAGGCGCCAAGAAATCCGAAGTCATCAACACGAAACACATCCTATTCATTGTCAGCGGCGCGTTCGACGGGCTGGAGAAAATTGTACGAAAGCGCGTGCGCGAATCTGTGATTGGATTTGCTGCGACGAGCCGGGCGATCGCCGAGGAGGACGTCTTGATGGAAGCACGAACGCGTGACTTCATCGACTTTGGATTTGAGCCGGAGTTCATTGGCCGCCTGCCGGTGCGGGTTCATTGCCATGCATTGAACACGGACGATTTGTTTCACATCCTGAAAAGCTCCGAGGGCAGCATCATCCGCCAATACGAGCAGGATTTCGCGGCCTACGGGATTGAAGTTCTGTTCCGGGATGATGGGCTGCGGCGGATCGCGGAACTGGCCGCTGAGGAAAAGACGGGGGCTCGCGGACTCATGACTGTCTGCGAGCGAGTCTTTCGCGATTTCAAGTTTGAGCTCCCTTCCACCGTGGTGAACCAAATCGTTGTGACACGCGAAATGGTGGATGATCCGGCGGCTTCGCTGTGGGCGTTGCTGGCCGAAAAAGCGAAGCAGGAACGCGAAGTGATGAAGCAAGTGGTGCGCGAGTTTGAAGTGCGTTTCAAGGAAAGCTTCGGATTAAAACTTACCTTTACGGATGACGCCGCGGAGCACCTGGTTTCGATGGCCATTGAACAGAAGAAAACCGTGCGCGACCTGTGCACCGAGCGGTTTAAGGATTTTCAGTTCGGCCTGAAATTGATTTCCCAGAACACCGATCGCACGGAGTTCACCATCGACCGCGCCGTGGTGGACGCACCCGAGAAGGCGTTGAGCGATTGGGTGGTTTCCAGCTATCGCGCGGAGGGGCCAACCCAGGCATGAGTGGCGCCAAGCGAAACTTGGGTTCAGGCCAATTGGGCTCCGAATCCGCGCATGGGACGGACGGAGCCATCCTTCATCAGCGAGGCGTTCAAAGAAATGCTGTCACGCCGGAGGCATAGGGGCACATCGGGCGCGAGATCAGGATTAGCTATCAGGCGCCGGGCGTTGAGCGAGGATTGAATGAGTCCTTCCGTATCGTTGCCGACGTCGCGAGCAGCGCGACGGACCAGATGCGCGCCGTCAGATAAATCGCCGGGTAAAGATTCAGCCAGCAATTCAATTAACGCGCCCGCCGCGAATTGGTCCTCGAACGCTCCCTCTTCAAATGTGCCGGCGCACACGAGCAGTAAATTCCTGGGACGCAGGGTCGCAATGAGTTCGGTCACACTGCGTAGATTCACTAAACCACCGAGGAGGATCATCTCCGCGTGAAAGCAGGCGCGTAGCGCGCGTGTGCCGTTGGTCGTCGTCCAGGCAATGGCGCGCCCCCGCACCTTTTCTGGAGTGAAGTCGCGCGGTGAGTTACCGAAATCAAAGTCCACGCCGCCCGTCAGAGATTTTCCAATGCGAAGGCCATGTCGCTCGCCCGCCAGCAAAATCTCCGGCCGCTCCTGCTGTTGCGCGAGAGCCTCGGCAATTTCCACGACAGGGATAATCTCCTCCGCGCCATGGTGCAGCGCGGTCAGCATCGAGGATGTAGCGCGCAGGACGTCGAAAACGACGCAAGTGGTTTGAGAAAGATCGCGCGCGGCCAGCGTCCGGAACTCGGCCGGCGTGAGAACAACGTCAATTCGCATCATAGATTTTTTGACCTCATGAAATCAGGATGAAGGACTGGAAGAAATAGAGGACGCGGATTTTGAACGTGAGCTCCTGAGTTCCTGCCCCCGCATGCGCATGTAGTGAAAGAGGTACTGTTGGGCGAAGCCGGCATGGGGTCCGAAGTGCGTGGCGGTGAACCGTGCGATGCGCTTATCGGTTACCCGACGTTTTGGAAAATACAGTTCACGCAGCGCCTTCATCACCCAAACGTCCACGGGGAACGCCTGAGGAAAGCCATAAGCGAAGAGCAACACACAGTTGGCAATTTTGTTTCCCACTCCCGGAAACTTTAGCAACTCCGCGCGGGCCTGGTCCAACGGCAGGGACTCCACGTTCGATAAATCAACTTCGCCGGCAGCGATCATCCGAGCCGTGCGCAAAAGATTCGGGGCACGAAAACCCATCTTGCAATCGCGCAGGCTCGATTCGGAACACTGGGCCAGTACGACCGAACGATGGGAAAGAATACGCCGGCGCATGGCCAGGCGGAACAGGCAGCGGGTTCCCAAACCGCTCACAGAGCAGCGCCACGATTTGCTGGATTTGCACAATCTGCTTCGTGGAAGAGAGGATGAATGAGGCGAGACATTCCCAAGGATCCTGGCGCAAGAGGCGAAGGCCACGGCAGGACTTCACGGCGCGGCGCATCGGCTCATCATCTGGAAATGTCCGCAACACCGAGGCGAAGATCGACGTCCATTTGCAGGTAGTGCGATAGCCAATTCCAATCGGATACGGGGGCGACCGTTTCAGCGCGGATTCCATCGCCTTCTTGTTGAAGGCGCACCCAGCGTGCATCCACCACCCCTTCCCATGCGCCATTCGAGTTACGCCATCGGAACGCCTGACCCGAGGCCAGCGTGCCCGCGAGATCGTATTCGGGCGCCGGAAACCATTGTTGTCGAGTGGGCTCTGACATTTAGGGCAGCAGGTTACGACAGGCAAACACCTGAACGTGACGGAGCACCCGCCCGTTGCGCGTCACGGGGAAGTGCCCCAATTCTGTGACGGATGCGAACTGTTTCACGATGTCTTTGGGCGCCGGCCGGGGCTCCTCCTTGTCTTGCACGTAAATGGCATTTTGGCCAACCCGTGCACCCAGGTAACTGGGCCAGAAATAAAACTGGTTATTCGGCTTACCGATGGCGCGGTAATAAAAGTCCGATGTTCTCAGCGCGTTCGTCTTGGGAGTATAGAACGCGAGAATGCTGGTGATTCCGTAATGCCCGCCGATGACGAACACTGGCTGGCCTTCCCCGCTGAGCTTCTGGCGCTCGCGCTCCGCGATGGCGGCCGTCTCTGACCAGCCCCGGACCCGACGCAGAAAGTCGACTCGCAGGGGTAAGTCCAGGCCGGTGAGTTTCCCAATCAGCCTCGTTTCATGCATCAACACCACGGCGAAGGCGCCTAATATCAATCCAGCGACCAACCACGCCCGAACTCGCAGTAGGTTCCGCGCGTATCGCTCCCAGAATGTCGCCATCAGACAAAACAGAGGAATGATCGAGGGTGCGATCCAATTCGCCAAAACGGCAGAATGAAAGGTGTAGAGCGCATAGATCAAGAACACGGGAGCGCCCATCGCAAAGAAGAAATGCAGCAGCGGATCAGTGGGGCGACGATTCCACATTTTCAGTGCAGCCCAAATGGTGGCGATGAAAAAGACGGGATTGAGCAAACCCAGATTGCTGCCGAGGAATTCCAACGGAGCACCCAACTTAAATTTCCATGGTTCCCCCAGACGCGCATCGCCCGCAACGTGCGCCACCGTAATCCAATCGTGTTGCGCATTCCAAATGATGATGGGCAAGGCAAGGACGCCATTGATAATCAGCGCCAGATAGGGTCCAGGACGACGCAGGTAAATGCGGGCGGGTTTCCACAGGTAAAAAAACAACGCCCAGCAGACCCATTGCAACAGCGCGGTGTATTTGCTGAGGAGAGCCAGCCCCATCCATAGCCCAACCCAGGCCCAGTGACGCGCCATGGCGTCCGATTGCACCGCGCGCCATCCAGCAAACATCGCCAGCGTCCAGAAAAGCACGAGCAGGGAATCAACGGTGAACAACGTCGAGCCGAGCGCGAGCAACGGTGTCGCGTTGAAGATCGCGACGAGCCAGAAGCCGGCACGAGGACTGACGTATTTCGACATGAACCGAAGCGTCACGATGCTGCCAATCGCCCCGCAAACGGGTGAGAAAAACCGAACGCCAAATGCGGTGTCCCCAAAAAGTTGAGTACCAACCCATTGCGCGTAGGCGATGAGCGGCGGTTTGCTGAAGTAAGAGAGCGCCAGGTGCTTCGACCAGAGCCACTGGTAGGCTTCGTCCTCGCTAAGTTCAATGCTTCCGCTCCCGAGGTAGATGAGGCGCAATGTGAAGACGAGGACGATAATCACGTAGCCCAGCCGCAACCATTGCGCCTTCGCAATCGCGGCATTACTCGAAAATTCAGGGGCATCCGGAGGCAACGCATTTCGCGAAGACAAATCGATCAACGAAGGCATTGCGCGCCACCAGAGTGGAAAACACCGCCGCCCAACCGCCCGCCATAGCGCGTCACTCGCCAGCACCATCGCCGCCGCATAGCCGCCACCGATCAACCCTCCGGCGAGGACGTCGCTCGGATAATGCACCCCATTATAGACGCGTGAAAAGGCGACGAGCAGCGCCAGCGGCAACATGATCCTCCAGAGGCCGCGATAAAAAAAAACGACGACCATTGTGGCAGCAAACCACTTCAGAGCGTGCGCTGACGGCATGCTCCCACTCGTGCTGCAACCGGTACGGATGAAATCGCTATCCGTCGCAACG
The DNA here is from genome assembly GCA_963760275.1 of uncultured Verrucomicrobiae bacterium. Classification (GTDB taxonomy): domain Bacteria; phylum Verrucomicrobiota; class Verrucomicrobiia; order Limisphaerales; family SIBH01; genus JANNGC01. The sequence continues at coordinate 344,876 of CAVXCM010000013.1, read as the reverse complement.
GTGTTTTCGCGCAGCAAGGGTAGGTGAACGTTCGCAAGGGTGATGCAGGGGCGAGGGCGCATGAAGGCGCGCTTGACTCCGTTGCTCAATAGATCGCCGAGCGGAAGCGCCACCACCAGCATTACGGTGCATAGGCGGCCGCGCTTGCCACCCTTCAATGAAAGCATCAACGCTCCCAGCAGGAGGATGGGATAGAACCATTTGCCTCCGGCAAGAAGCGGCATCCAGAAATCAAACACGTCGTTGCGAAGAGTTCCGTTAACAAAACGGAACACCGCGACGTCGAGTGAATGAAGCCATGGCACGTCAGACGTTAATAGGTGGCGTTTGACCGTGGCAAGCTGCGCACAGCAGCCGCTGCGTCAGCGGCTATTCAATCCTGTTCTAACAACGCGCATGCTGTGACTCGCCCCGGAAAAAAGCTGGAAAAAAAGCTTGCGAGCAACCGATCAGAGTCAAGGATGCGATCAAGCAACCCAACCGAGCAAAGCAAGTATTCGCGATTGCCCTAACGTAAACAAACTGACGAACCGGAGGACACCATGACAAAGAAAGTTCTTACACCCACCCAAATCAACAAACTGCTAAAGTTTAAAATCGATTGGATCAAAGATCCCGTACCCCCCTTCCGCAAATACTTGGACGCCGCAACGCTGAAACAGATCGCCCAGGCGAAGGTAGCTTTCGGCAAACAGATTGACCAAATCGTGACGCAAGGCTTGGGCAGAGGCTAAGGCCTGCCCAACTTCGGAGCACGCGATGCAACTCATTCCCAGCCCCACCCTTCCCAACGGAACGGACGTCGTTGGTGTGCCGGACAGGTCGCGCCCTGTGATGCTGGTTGGTTTTCAGAACCAAGGTAACCTTGGCCTCGGTTATCTAGCGGCTGTCCTTCGTCAACATGGATACACGGTGCGCGTCGTGGACATTGAGCAGGATCCGGAAACCATTCTTGCCATCGCCCGCGAGATTAATCCGGTCCTCATCGGATTTTCCCTCATCTTTCAATTCTTCATCGACCGCTACGCAGCGCTGCTCCGTTTGCTGCGTGAAAACCAAATCCGCTGCCACTTTACCATGGGTGGGCATTTCCCAAGCTTGAGCTACGAGGAAACCCTTCGTCTTGTCCCAGAGCTCGATTGTGTAGTCCAATTTGAAGGTGAGATCACTCTCGTGGCGCTGGTGGAAACGATTAGCCGCGGGACCGATTGGCGAGGGGTCGAGGGAATTGCCTACCGCGGCCCGACGGGCGTCGTGGTCACACCCGCACGACCTTTGATTCAGAATCTCGATCTGTTGCCCTACCCCGAACGCGACTACGAGCCAGGAGCAGTGTTGGGTCGCAGCATTATGCCCATCCTGGCCAGTCGGGGGTGCGCCCGAACATGCTCGTTCTGTTCCATCCACACCTTCTATCGCGCTGCGCCCGGGCGCATCGTACGCACCCGCCGCCCTGCCGAAGTGGTGCGAGAAATGCGGAGGCTTCACGAGGAGCGCGGCATCACGATTTTCCTGTTCCAAGACGACGACTTCCCGCTGTTCGGTCCCTTGTGGCGGCGGTGGGCGGGCGATTTCGTCGATGAACTCTACCGTAACGACCTTCCGGGAAAAGTGATCTGGAAGATGAACTGCCGGGCGGATTCCGTGGAGCCCGAGCTGTTTATCAGGATGCGCGATGCAGGACTTTACCTCGTTTACATGGGCCTTGAATCCGGCAGCGAGCAGGGCCTGGCGACACTCCACAAGCAAATCACTGTGGAGCAGAATCTGCGTGCCGTGAGTGTGCTCAAGAGTATCGGTTTGATGTGGGAATACGGGTTCATGCTTCTGGACCCATCAAGCACCTTTGAATCCGTGCGGGAGAATTTGAGCTTTCTTCGCAAGATCCTGGCGGACGGCTGCCTGCCCGTGACGTTTTGCCGAATGCTGCCTTACGACGGCACGCCCATCAAAGAGGAATTGGTCCGCACGGGGCGCTTGCGGGGTGACGTGTGCAATCCCGATTATGACTTTTTGGATCCGCGCCTCTCTGAGTTCTACGACGCCCTCCGCAACACCATCAGCCTCGATGGATGGATTCATGGCCTTGAAGCCGTTACGCAACAACTGGGGTGCGCCTGGCATGAGGTGGCGACGATGCAACGACTTTTCCCGTCATTACCCGGCATGTCTGCTTACCAGGAAGAGCTGCGTCGCATTACCAAGGGGAGTAACGACTTGTTGCTCAACGTGGTGGAAGACCTTTCCTACGTGTTTTCCGACCGACGCCAGAGCCACTGGGATCCAGCGGATGTGGAGACCAGCCGCAAACGCGTGCTACAGGACTTCATCTCCTTGCGTGACGCGTTCGTTTACCAAAACCAGGAGATACTTCTCGATGCCTTGGGCTTTGAGAGCGGAGGCTATGTTGAAGAACCCGCATCAGCAGCGACTGTGTAGGATCCATCCCACGAGTTTGCAGCAGGGTATTACCTGCCTTCTCAAGCGTTGGGTTGTCGCCTTTAAAACAGACTTAGCCGAAAGGCCCTTCGGTCAATAACGGACGATGGATCGGACGGGTAAATCTTTCAGCTTCTTGCGGCCTTTCAGGAAACTGAGCTCGATCAGGAAGGTAACCTCAAGAAGATCACCGCCAATCTTCTGAATCAACGAGGAAGCAGCGGCGGCGGTGCCACCCGTCGCCAGAAGGTCATCCACCAGCACGACCCGACTGCCTTTTTTGATGGCATCGACGTGAATCGCGAGAACGTTGGCACCGTATTCAAGTTCGTAACCTTCTTCGTGGGTGTCGAAGGGCAATTTCCCTTTCTTGCGAATGGGAACAAAACCGGCACCCCACTTCAGCGCCGCGGCGCCGGCGAAAATGAAACCCCGGGCATCAATGCCCACAACGAAGTCCACCTCGCCCGGTTTAAAACTACTGGTTAGCAAGTCGATGCTCGCTGCGAACAACCGCGGATCGCCCAGCACGGGCGTGATGTCTTTGAACTGAATTCCCGGCTTGGGAAAATCCGGGATGTTCCGAATGGCGTTCTCGATCGCTGCGGCAGAAACGTGGTGCGTTTCCCATTAAGGGGCGGACTATTTTTGCTGGGCTTCCAGCTTTTCAATCATTTTCCGAAGTTTGTTCAAAGCGATGTTTTGAATCTGCCGCACGCGCTCACGGGTCACACCGAACTTTTGACCGACTTCCTCCAAGCGTCTTCTCCGAGCCGCCATCCAGACCAAACCGATAGCGAAGAATCGTGGCTTCACGTTGATCGAGCGTTTTCACCATTTCCTGCAACATGTCGGTGACGGTTTTGTCCTCGAGCATCTCGTAGGGCGTATCCGCGTTCTCGTCCTGAACGACTTCGGAGAAATTGTTCGAATCATCATCACCGATGGGAGCATCCAGCGAGGCGGGACGGATCGCCGCCGTGCGCATTTGGGCCACTCGCGACGGGGAGATGCCCATCTCCTCGCCCAATTCCTCATCGGTCGGCTCGCGACCAATCTCCTCCTGCAACTTCATCGCCACGCGGCGCATCTTGGAAATCTTGTCCACAAGATGCACGGGCAGCCGAATGGTCTTGGATTGGTTGGCTAAGCGCGCTTTTGATCGACTGCTTGATCCACCACGATCCGTACGTCGAAAGCTTGCCACCTTTGGCTGGATCGAAACGTTCCACCGCTTTCATCAAGCCAATGTTGCCTTCGCTGATCAGATCCAGCAGCGGCAGTCCAAATCCTTCGTAGTCATGGGCGATCTTAACCACGAGGCGCAGGTTCGCCTTGATCATCTGCTCGCGCGCTTTCTTGTCGCCCTTCTTAATCTTCGCGGCCAGCTCGATCTCCTGGAGGGGCGTTAAGAGGGCGACCTGACCGATTTCGCGCAGGTATAAGTTTGATTGCCGTGTCACCATCGTAGCTGCCCCGTTCGGCGGGCGCAGGGGCAGGGGAAAGAAGAACATCGCGCGGAACCCCGGGCGTTTCATCGAGGGTGACGCCCTTCGTCCTCTTGCCGGCGGGTTCCTCGGAACGATCAGCCGGGGTAACGTCACGGCGAGGAAGCGGCATTTGCGGGATACCCAAAGTCGACTTGCTCGGCTTCTTCGGGTTCGGATTGGACGCCATAAGTTCTGATAAAAGTTTCAAGTTGTACCTCCGTTTGCGCAAGAATTTACTAGTTCACTTTGCGCAGCCGTAATCGGGCACGAAACCGAAAACGCGCCCGGGAGAAAGTCCCCCGTCCCTTGGAGCAAATCCCGGTAAAAGGTCCCTGCATCCCCAACTATTTGCCGTCCCCTCGTAAATGTTTGTCGAGAAATTGGAACGTCCCGACGCCATTGATTTGGTGCGGGCCATTGAAATACTCGATCTCAGTTTTGGCGCCGAAACCCAACTTGTCGTACATCCGACGGACCTTTGCGTACTCGTAGGCGACCCACGGGTCGGAAGCCACGCCATCATCATAACCCCGCTCCACCATGAAGGGGCGCGGCGCGATGAGGCTCGCCATTTCTGCGTAGTTGAAGGTATGCCCGAGGTTCCACTCCGGCATCTCGTATTCCCCCGTGAACATGTAGCTGTAGGGCGACTCCGTCGTGACACATTTTTGCACCCAGTCGTTGAAATCCGCCGAGCAGATGGAAAGGCTGTAGCGTTCGATCACGGCCGGCACGCGCATCGCCGTTTTTCCCCCGTAACTCAAACCATAAAACGCAATCCGTTGAGGATCGACGAACGGCAAGGCAGCCAGCCAATCCGTCGTGGCTTCGTGTTGGGCGATGATAAACGAGAACAGGGAAAGCCCGAGCGGGTTGGCCTTCCGTTGCAAGACCCTAAATTTATCCTCGCCCCGATAAGGATTATGCGGCGCGTAAACAATGAAGCCCCGTTCGGCCAGACGTGCCGCAAACGCTTGATAGAATTTGAAGCCGTTTGAGGTTGGGTCTTCTATGATTGTGTCGGCGGGTAATCCCTCCAGCCCATGCTGACACACGACCACCGGCCGGCGCTCGCCCGGTTGCAAATTTTTTGGTACGAGCAGATAGCCCCACGCAAAAACGTCGGGGAAAACATCAAGTGTCACCTCGTAGCCTGTCCACTTCGGCCCGTCGATGATTTCACGGGAACGAGGACTGAGCGGCAGCTTCTTCGCTTCGACCTTTCCGATGACATTGCTCCAGAAAAGCCCCCGGTTTCGGTCAGCCTGCCTGAAGAACTCGTTGGTCGTTCCGAGAGTCTTCCAAACCAGATTGTCGCGCACGGACTCCGATCGTCGGAACAAGGATTGAGTAAAGCTTTCCAACTCCCGCACCGCCCTCTCCTGCCGGTTGGTGATTTCAGGTGACCAAAGGTTGGGCGGCACAAACGGGGACGCAGGAACGAAATGAACCGCGTTCGTAAGCCCCAATCCGGAAGTGAGAAGCGATAATGCACGCCGAGAGCCGAATTGCACTTTGGTTCCCTCACTCCCGTGCACGAACTCAATCGGCGCGCGACCTTTGCCAGGCGACACTTGTTGAACGGCCCGTTCAAATTCGTTCTCCACCTCCGCGAATTCAGGAGTGACGATTGCCCCGGGCGCGGCGCCGCGGCGGCCCGGGCGCGCGTCAGGCGGTCCTTTCACACGCGGCGCTTCGCTGTATTCGATAATGAGTTTTCGGGGAGCGGCCAGCGCCGCCAATTCCGCATTCCCGAATTCCCGCAGGGCACCAAACACATTCCGATAGATTGGCTCGCGCCAAAGGGAGTCACGCGCACCGAAGTACCCACTGACAACCGTTGCACCGACACGCGAGTCCAAAACCGCCGTATGCAACGCCAACAAGCCGCCTTCGCCATAAGCAAAGATTCCGAGACGTTGCCCGGTGAATCCGTTTGTCTCCAAGTTTTGTAGCGCATCAAGTCCTGAGACTAATTTTTGGACTTCATACCCGATAATGTGGCGGCCCATCTCGAAGGCTTGGCGATAAATCCACTCACGATGAGGCTGGTTTGTATATCGTTTGAGTCGCGAGTTACCGGAGAACGCATCCTCACGGCTGACGAGCACCGGCACCAACACCCGCCATCCGCTCATGACCAGATGCCGTGCAAACTGAGACTCGCCAGCGACGCCACGATGGAGACCTGCGATTTCCTCAGGTGCCTGGTCTGCATCTGGAATCGCGATGGCCGAAGCAATCGGCCGGGCGATTCGTCCATTCCCATCCGTAGGCTCCAGCAATAGACCTTCCCCAAAAACGCCTTCAAGAACCGGCCAACGCACGCGATAGACAACAAAGCCACGGGGGCCAGGCACTCGGAAGACTTCCGCGCCCGTCCCGCGTTCACTGAGGAATTGAAATCGCGGGTTTGCCACTCGCTCATCGACCGCGCCGATGAGGATGCGCAACCGTTCTCGCATTCGTTGTCTGGAATCCTCGTTAAGCTTGGAGAGGTCGATCGAGTTGGTCGCCAACTGCGCCGTCTCGCGGTTTAGCCAGTAATCAATGCCTTCCACCATCCGGGCAGATCGATCGCCCTCGGCGGCGATAAACTGGGTGTTTGGCAAAGGAGGTCCCGACTGCGCCGCGGCGTGAACAGCGAAAAACAGGAGTGCAAAACACCAACCCAAACGGAGAACGCGCATCTAAAAACTGTTCAGCACCGATCAGAACGTGTCGAGGCAAAGGTGAGTCGCCGGATAAAGAAAGGAGGCCGGGGTTTCCCCCGGCCTCCGTGCATCTATTCGTAAACGAATTTCTTACGGGCTGATTAGGCGGTAGAAACGGGCGCCCGGTTCTACTTGGCCGCGAATTTCACCACCGGCGAACGCGGTGGAATGAATGTTCAGGTACCAGAGACCGTTCCGAAGATCCTGAATCTGCGCTGCAATGGACTTCCCGCCATACTGGTTGTTCGCAAGCGGAATGAGACCCTTGACCGTTCCGGAGGTGGTCCCGGTGGCAATCGACGCCACGTCGTAAGCCACGCCCGTGTTAGCTCCGCGTGCGGCGGGAGCATGGAAATGGCTATTGTTACGCGGAGCCGAAAGGCCCGAGTAGACCACGTCCACCACCAGCACGTTGTTGGAGAGTGTGACCGTTCCACTGCCAGTACCCGTTCGGCCACCGACCACACCTTCCTGGGCTGCATCCAGGTTCACGCTGAACTCGTTCGACGGGTTCACCGTATAGGTCGTCGCCCCACCCGTGTCCACATCTCGCCAGACGACCGGTGTGTTCAGACTCGTCGTGAACTGCAGGCGCGCCCCCGCATCCCAGGACAAGGTCAGCGCATTGCCACTTCGGCTCATGCGCAACGAGGGTGCCACCGTCCCACCCACCGTCACCGTAGCCACGGAACTTGTAGCGGTCGCGCCGGGGATGAAGACCAAAGCGCGGTATTGCGCGCCTGAATCACCGGCCGTCAACGTCCCCGTGTTGTAGTTGGAACTGCTGGCGCCAGAGATATCGACGAACGATCCCCCAACGAGCCGCTGCCATTGGTACGCGATGGGCGAAGCTCCACTGCTGATCGTAGCCGAAGCGCGGACCGACAGGGTCGTGTTGCTGCTGACACCGATGGTGACGTTCGCCGGCTGTTGGGTAATGGTTAGCGAAGCGCCAACCGGGTCAGCCAGAGTCGCGAGGAACGTTCCGCGAATGGGCGTGAGCGTGTCAGGATTGGTTGGGTCGCCCATGTTTTTCACGGCAACCTGTGCGAAATCGCCGCCAGTGCCTTCCTTCCAAAGGACCTCAATGTAGTAAGCTTGTCCGCCATTCAGGAAGTTGGTGGTTCCGAGGGCCGAGAATGCTCGGCAGCAGCCCGTTTCAAACTGCTGCGTCGTCCGGCCGGCCGGATCGGTGCTGTTGACGGCATTGGTGTTGATATTCAACTCCGACGCATCATCGCTACGCAGGTAGAAGTTGTAGTTCGTCGTCGTGGGGGCGACGAAATAACCCGAGATGCGTCCACCGTATGACTCATGGGTATCGTCCGGGTAAGCCAACCTGGAATCGAGCGCGGTGATGTAAGCGATATCGCGCGGGTTGTTGGGGTAGTTGGCGTTGTTGGTCAGGCCTGGAAGAATGCTCGTGCCATCGGTGGCATACGCTTCAAACAAAACGAAGCCACGGCTCAACACCCAGGCGCGGAACGACAGGTTCGTCGTCACGTTCGGGTTTCCGGCCAGGTCCTGGGCGCCCGTGATCTGCAAGGTGTAGTTTCCTCCAATGGTCTGAGCCGGCGTCGTGAAACGAACAGACAGGTTGTCGCCTGCCACTACCGGAGCACTGAGAGGCTGAACCACGTTGGCACTATCTCGCAGCACGTAATTAGCAGTGTTGCCAATGGAGGCAGCATTCATGGCCTCATTGAAGGTGACGGTAATTCCATTTAGATCGCGATTACCGCGCACTCGGGTGACTTGAGGCGGACCATTATCCTCGGTGACGGTCAGGGTTGCCGCAGAACTGGTCACCGTGCGACCCGGCACCGAGACAAGGACGCGGAACTGATGACCGCTGCTGCCGAGCGGTTCAAGCGCCGTTGTGTATGTAGGGCCGGTTGCTCCCGGGATATCGGTGAAGCCACTTCCAGAATTGCGTTGCCATTGATAGGCCACGCCACCGCCTGTATTGGTGGCTGTCACTGAAAACGTGGCGGCGTGATTCGCCTCGATGGATTGGTTTTGCGGCTGTTGGGAAATGTTGACGTTAACAACGTTGTCCCGGTCGAATGCCGTTGCCAAATATTGTCCAGTGATGGGGGAGTTCGTGATGCCCGAAGGAAGCACGACACTGATGCCAGCGTGGTCTCCGCCACCGAATTCACGAACCAGCAACTCGAAATAATACCGTTGGCCAGCAACCATGGACACGTCCAGCGTCGGCCCATCCAGCAAACCCGTGCAGCAGGCCGCCGCCAGTTCCGAAGGTGCAGGACTGCTCGGATCCTCATTTCCATAGATACGCAAACGCATGCTGTCGTCGTGATCCGGATTGAAGACGTGAACACCGGTTTCGGGAGCGACGAAAAGCCCTGAGAAGCGCATCACGTATTGTTCGTATCCGTTGGGGAGGGGAGTGGACTGGGGCCAGTAAACAGTGTTCGTGTAGAAGCTGAAGCTGGCGTTGTTCGGGTAATCCGGACCGGCAATGAACTGATCCAGAGTTTCTGCGGGTGCCCGTCCCAGATAAGCCTGGAAGCGAGTGAAGCCCGGGCTAATGAGGAACGCATGGAAGTTCGTGACGATGCCATTGGGGTCGTTCGCCGGCATGCCAACGGGAAGGGTGGGGTTGCCAACGAGGTCGAACTGGTTGTCGATCTCGATGGTGTAGTTAGCGTTGGTGATCAAAGCGGTATCGAGCGTGAGCACCACTTTATTCCCAGTATGAAACGGTGGCTCAGAGACGGAAACACCGATGACATTACCGCCGCTGTCCATGACAATATAATTGCCGGCTTCAATGGCCGAGCCGCTAGCGATGAGTTCGTCCCAAAGGAGGGTGACTTTCCGGAATGTCTCATCCGCCTTAACGCTCAAAAGCACCGGGCCGACCGTGTCGGAAGTAACCGTCAGCCGGGCGACGGCGCTGGTCACCACATTCAGGGAATTGCTTACCACCACTTTGTAGTCACCCGTGTCGGCGATCGCCGTGTTCGTGATGTTGTAAGCGGCGTTTGTCGCATCAGTCAGCGCCACATTATCTTTGAACCATTGGTAGCTCGGTGCCGTGCCGGTTGCGGTGACGTTTAACGAAATGGAACGATTTTCAGCCACGGTCCGATTGGTGGGGCTTTGAGTAATCACAATGGGGGTCGGGGGCACCGCCCAGACCGTCATGGTAAAGACGTCGTCGCTGCTGCCAGCGCCTACTTGTTGTAACTGCACGGCTAGAACGTTGTCGCCAGGTACGAGATTGGCGGTGATGACATTAGTCACGAAGCCCACGCCTTCACCGAGCGGATTGGCCGAGCCACTAGGAGACGCGTCGTTCCAAAGGATGGGCAACGGTTTAGTCACGTTGAACGTGTAAATGGGTGCGCCGTTCAAATAGACGATCAATGAGTCATCCACCCAGTTGGTGGTAACGAACGTCACCGATTGCGTAACGCTGTTGGTCCAATTGAAGTGGGTCCGAAAATAGGAGGAGATAGGGCCAGCCGATCCGGGTGGCGTGATGTGGGTGCCTAAAAAGCAATTGCAAGGATTGGCCACGGTCGATCCCGGGTTGTAGTTGGCGGCGGTGGGTTCGAATCCGAAATAACCTTTTCCGGTAGGCCAGCTGCTATCATCGAACGAAGGGGCTGTCCACGCGTCAGCCGGACTAAAACCTGGATCGGTCTTGTTCGTCAAATAGTTCCAGACCGTGTTGGTCGGATGGATGATTTGGACTGGCTGAGCAGACGCTTGATTGCCGCTGAACATCGCAACCGTCATAAACAGAATGGCGGCGCAGGCCGTTCGCAGGGCTCTCCGTAAACGTGACAACGGTTGGACTGGGACTGGCAGGGCACGCTGCAGTGCTGGATTTGCTTGGTTCTTCATAGACTCGCTTGGTTTGGTTTGTGATGCATGGTTCTACAGTGATGAAAGACTAACGAGACGAACGACACGCCTTCCGCAACGCGGTAGGCCCGCACGGGGCCAATGCGTTCTTCGGTGGGTTGGCAAGGCGCCTGTTCATGCGACAGAATCGTTTGCTCCGATACCGAGCGCACGCCAAGGGGCGCACGCATCCGCAATCACCGTCAGTGTTGGTGACGTTGTTTGGGATGCGCCTTTATCGCGCTGTTTGTTTATTGCGCGCAACGAAAATTTTTGAGTCGGCAATAAAAAAACCGGCAGTCTCAAGGGATATCGAGGGCGAACCCGCAGCCCCGCCAACCAGTTCATCTACGAGTTGTCATTGCCACCGCCCGATCGCCATCCCGGCCAAGCACTGGACAAAAAATTAGGCTCCGGCGAACCCCTTGGATGTCCGCATCGCTTTTAGATATGGCTAGCGCACTTTGGCTTTTTCGAATTCCGCCAACGCCTTGGGAAGAAAGGCGCGAAGATTGGCTATGCGTGTTCCGTGCGAAGGATGGGTGGAGGCAAACTCGGGTGGTTGAGCGCCTCCTGCCGTGCTCATGCGTTCCCAAAACGTGATGGCTTCATGAGGATCGTAGCCGGCTCGCGCCATGTAGAGCAGTCCCATTTCATCCGCTTCCGTTTCATGATCCCGGCTAAACGGCAACAGGACGCCATAGTGCGCTCCCGCTCCAATCGCCGCCATGACGGCATGGCGCTGTTGAGGTTCCAGGTTGCCCAGGGAAAAACTGGCGCCAGTCATGAGTGTCTGCGCCAACGAAGTCTTTAAAAGTCGTTCGGAGCCGTGTCGCGCCACGGCATGGGCCATCTCGTGCCCCATCACACCGGCCAAGCCAGCCTCGGTCTTGGCGTAGGGCAGAATTCCCGTGAACACGACAATTTTCCCGCCGGGCAGGCAGAAGGCATTGGCCTGCGGATTTCGCACGAGGCTGACCGCCCACTTGAAATCCTTCGCAGCGTCGCCCGTTGCAGCCGCAAGCCGCTGCGCCACTCGCTCGACCAGTTCAAATTCCGGGCCGCTGGTGATGGTTTCCGACTGGGAAAGGACTTCGCGATAGCTTTGCAGGCCCAGCGATTCCTCCTGATCCGAGGACAAACCAACCCGCGCCTTTCGCCCGGTCTCCGGATTAATGACTTTTTCTGAACCACAATACTGAAAGAGCATCACCATGCCGGCCAGCAGCAGTGGAATAATCGCCAATCCTTTTCGCCTCATAATTTCCTCCCGCGCACACTACCCCTGAATAGCTTCCGTTCAAACACGCGGGCTGGTTGAAAGCAGAACGACGGGCGAATGCCCCAACGAACGCTCACCCTGTTCGTCGTGAAGCGAATGAAGGCGAAACATTCAGGCACGTGCGAGTCCCAGACGCCGTGCCGCGTCCACACCCAGCCGCCGGAATCTTTTGCCGGCGCCGGCGCCTTGTAAGTATTGAATCGGGAAAAATCCATTCGCCACACATCACCTTCCCGGGGAGGTAGCGCACGACCATCTGTGGCCAGCCACTTCATGCTGCTCCACGGCAACGCCAGTTCAACGGTCCAACCACGATCTGTATCGCGGTCATCGTTCACAGTGCCGTCGATGTGCACCGCCGTCTTCAAACCCGGAAAACTCCAGTTGAAATTCCCAAGCCTTCCGCCACGCGGGTGGGTCTTGAAATCTACCCCATTGAACGGCTTCTGCTTCGACCGCGCAAACTCACGTGCCTTGCCGAATCCGCCCCGTTCGTAACCTTCTTCCCAAATAAAAAATACCTCGTAGCGCGTGTTAAAGGCGTTCAATTCGAACTCGTAATAAGCGTCCCCTCCATCAATGAACACTTCCACGTCGTTGTCATAGTAAATGGGATCGTTGTAGTTGGTGTACTTCGCCCGCACATGCGGCTCCTCCACCCGGATCCCAATGTAAAGATTCTCGTCATCCCACAGCACCGTCGCCCGTGTGTCGTGTAGCGTGCGCTGCCCCGAAAGAATGTCCACGTAACGCGGCGAAGTGGGCGCGGCTTTCCAAACCGGCTCAGCCAGCTTGCCATCGATCGCAATCGGTTCGGGGGTGCGCTGCGAGGTGTAGTGGGCGATCTCGTTGCTCGGACAGGGGAATTTCCAGGCGTTGCCTTGGGCGAACACCGAGGAGGCGGCGAGTCCCAGCAACAGGAATAAAAGTTTGATTTGAGTCCGCATGAGTTGGTTACAGTTTGAATTCCCGCAGGCTGTTACCGGACGACTTCCAATGTGCCTTGGCCTTTGTTCCGCAAGTCCAGCCGGCCGGTGTACGCCAGCTCCACATCTCCGCGCCGAACCAGCGTTTCACACAACGTCCGCAGGCTCGGCTCCACGCGGTGACTCGTCGTGTTCCCGTTCAGCTCGATTTCCACTGGCTTGCCGAAATCCAACAGCCGATCGTCGAAGAAAACTGTCATCGCGGTGACGTTGCTGTTTGCCGTCACCACAAGACGATTGTCGGTTACGCTCGCCCAAATCTCCTGCTTCTTCGAAGGCTGCGGCGTATGAAGCCAGAAGAAATCCTGGATAACCTTGTCCGTTTGTAACCACGTCATCAACCGGCGACGAGCAATGACGCGACCACCACGATGATACTCCCGGCAACGCATGCAGCGCACTCTGCCAAAGGCTGTTTGCGGACGCACCGAAAGTGGGTGTTGCCGCACGGTCGGGTATTTTCACGGGCTCGCCCGCATCGTCTCGATCCGGCCAGCATTTCGACTGCAGGAGAGCCATGCCTGTTCCGTTTCGACTGCGAAAAAGATTCGGCGCGAGGGCGTGCCGGGAAATTGAAGTCTGCTCGCTTGTTCAGTGGCCTCGGGTCCGCTTAGACTGTTCGAACAACCCTTAAGTTATGCGCGTCGCCATCTTTGTGATGAAGGATCTGTGCCTGGTGATCGGGTGCGCCCTCGTGCTTCTCATCCAACCCGCCAGCAAAGCCGCCATCGTGGATCCCACGCGTCTCCCGGCAGCCAGCACGGCCACTGTTGAGTTTGAGCGAGACGTCCAGCCCATCTTTTCCCGGCACTGCTATTCCTGCCACGGGCCGGACAAGCAAAAGGGCGAGTTCCGTTTGGATGTGAAGGCCAAGGCGCTGGCGGGCGGAGACTCGGGCGAGTCCATTATCGCCGGCCGAAGCGCAGAGAGTCCGTTGATTCACATGGTCGCTGGTCTTGTTGAAGACAAAGTGATGCCGCAAAAGGGTGAACGACTCACGGCCACGCAGATTGGGATCCTGCGCGCGTGGATTGATCAGGGGGCAACCTGGCCGGAACACCTTTCGGCCGCGCCTCTTCAGACGACAAACTTTTGGGCCTTCCGCGCCCTCTCCCGTCCGGCGCCACCCGCCACGGGGTCCAACTCTCGATCCGCAACGCCCTTGGACCGTTTTATTCTGGCGCGAATGGAAGCAGTCAACCTTTCCCCCGCCCCACCTGCGGACAAGGCCACGTTGTTGCGCCGTGTCACCTTTGATTTGCTCGGCATGCCGCCCACGCCTGGTGAACTCGAAGCGTTTTTGGCAGACCAATCCACCAATGCCTTTGCCACCGTAGTCGATCGCCTGCTCGCGTCGCCTCACTACGGCGAGCGCTGGGCGCGGCATTGGCTGGACCTCGCGCGCTTCTCAGAGAGCGACGGGTTTGAATTCGACAAGATGAGGGAACAGGCGTGGCCTTATCGCGATTACCTGGTGCGCAGCTTCAATCAGGACAAGCCTTACGCCCAATTCATTCGCGAACAAATTGCGGGCGACGCAATCGAGCCTGTGACGCGCGACGGAATCGTAGCCACCGGTTTTCTCACCGCAGGCCCCTTCGACGAGGCGGGCAACACCTCGGTCAGCGCCTCGCTCAAGGCGCGGATCCGGGAGGAGGAAATGGAAGACATGATCGCGGGGGTGAGCCAGACGTTTGTGGCCATGACGGTCAACTGCGCGCGTTGTCACGATCACAAATTCGACCCCATTCCTCAGCAGGATTACTACCGCCTCAAGGCCGCGCTCGATGGCGTGCGGCACGGAAATCGCCCCTGGCTTACCCCGGACGAAACGCGCGCGCGAGAATCGGAAGTGACCCAACTGAACAACCGGGTGGCGCAGCTGGAAAAAAAACTGAATGACCTCGAACAATCCGTGCGCGAAAGCATTTTGTCCGACCGCGCGAATAATCAATCAACGGTGAATGCCGAACCGGGTTTGGAAAAGCCTTTCGCCCGCTGGACGTTTGAGAAGGACGCACAGGATTCCGCCGGAAAGCTGCACGCCGGGCTGGTCGGGGGCGCGCGGATTGAACGCGGGCGCCTCATCCTGGACGGCAAAGGAGCATTTGCCCGGACGGACGTCCTGGCGCAACCACTCCGCGAAAAGACGTTCGAAGTCTGGGCGACCCTGTCCAGTCTCGCCCAACGCGGCGGCGGACTCATCTCGCTCGAGACCAAAGAGAACGGCGTGTTCGATGCCATCGTCTTCGGTGAGCGTGTCCCGAAAAAATGGATGGCGGGCAGCAGCTCTTTCCAACGTTCCCGTGACCTAACGGCGCCCGATGAAGAGGCGAAGCCTGGCACGCTCGTCCATGTCGCCATCGTTTATCGAACCAACAACAGCATCAGCGTTTTTCGCAACGGCCTGCCATACGGGGAAACCTACACTCCGACTGGCGATAACGGTTCGCTGCAGACCTTTTCGCCGCGTGAGGCGCGGGTCCTACTGGGTCTTCGACATACCGGCGCGGGCAACGGCTTCTTTGCCGGCGAAATTGAAGAGGCGCGTCTTTACGATCGTGCGTTGAGTGACGACGAAATTCTCCGTTCCGCCCGCCAGATGGATTCCCGCATCGTGACATCCGACGAATTAACCCAGGCCATGACACCCGCGCAACGACAGGAACGTGAATCCCTGGTGACCCGGATCAGTGAAGCGCGTAACGCCGTGCGGGGTTTAGTTCCTGTGCAACAGGTTTATGCCGCAGTGTCCCGTCAGCCCGAGCCCACCTTCGTCCTGGTCCGCGGCGACATTGAGAAAAGAAAGGGAACTGCAACCGCGGGTGGCCTGTCTGCCGTTTCGATGACGGCAGATTTTGGATTGCCCGCAACGGCGCCCGAGGCGCACCGGCGCATCAAACTCGCGGAATGGATTGCCAGCCCGAAGAACCCCCTCACCTGGCGCGTCATGGTCAATCGCGTGTGGCACCACCACTTCGGGCGTGGACTGGTGGGCACGCCGAATGACTTTGGCGTAAACGGTGAACGGCCAAGCCACCCGGAGTTGCTCGACTGGCTGGCCAGCGAGTTCATCGCCCAAGGCGGCAGCTTGAAGAAGTTGCATCGCCTCATCCTGTTGAGCGCCACGTATCAACAGGCCTCGGCTGGTGCCAGTGGTGCCACCGATGCCGATAACCGGCTCCTCTCGCATTTTCCTTTGCGCCGCCTGGAAGCCGAGGCCGTACGCGACGCCATGCTCAGTGTGAGCGGCCAACTGAATCCTGAGATGGGAGGCCCCGGATTTCGCCCCTTCAAGGTGACGGTCAGCGGTTCACACTTTTACGAAATAACGGACCCAATCGGGCCGGCTTTCAATCGCCGCACGCTCTATCGAATGAACGTTCAGTCGGGCAAGGACCCGTTGCTGGATTCGCTGGATTGCCCCGATCCCTCCACCAAGACGCCGGCGCGCAACGTAACGACGACCCCGATTCAATCGCTTGGTTTGATGAACAGCGCATTCGTGCAGCGCCAATGCCGGCACTTTGCCCAGCGCTTGGTCAAGGAAGCGGGCGATGACCTAACATCCCAAATCCAACTGGCCTACCGACTCGCCTTCAGCCGCGATCCGAACCCTGAAGAAGCGAGCGGGATGAGAGCCCTGGCACGAACGCAAGGGTTGGAAAGCGCGTGTTGGGTGCTGCTTAACGCGAGCGAATTTATTTACGTGAGGTGACAATGAACTTTGATCCAGCACCGTCCTCCTCGCTGCTCACCCGGCGACATTTCCTTTGGGAAGCAGGCGCGGGCCTCAGCGGGCTCGCCCTGGCGTGGATGTTCCAACAGGAAACACGCGGCGCGAATTCGGCAGCCGCTTCATCAGCACTGGCAGGCACGCACTTTCCCCCCAAAGCCAAACGCATCGTTCACATTTGCGCGTGCGGCGGTGTCAGTCATCTCGACACCTACGATTACAAACCCGACCTCATTAAACACGATGGGCAGGAACTGACGAACAAGGGGAAGATCGACACGTTTTTCGGGCGGCCCGGCCGGCTGTTCAAGAGCCCGTTCACTTTCAAGCAACATGGCCAGAGCGGGGCCTGGATGAGTGACCTGCTGCCGAACCTCGCTACCTGCGTGGATGACATGACGTTCATTCACTCGATGGTTTCGAAGAGCTCGAATCACACGCCAGCAACGTTCTTCATGAACAGCGGCTTTACGATGAATGGCTTTCCATGCCTGGGCGCGTGGCTTTCTTACGGGCTCGGTTCAGAGAATCAGGACCTTCCCGCATTCGTGGTTCTGCCCGATCCACGGCAACTGCCAGCGGGCGGAGCGATCAACTGGACCTCGGGTTTCCTGCCCGCAGTGCATCAAGGCGTCGCGTTCCGCACCTCGGGGGAAGCGATCATGGATTTGAACACGCCGAAGGGTGTTTCACTGTCGCGCCGGGAGGCGGAGTCGGCGCTGCTGGCGAAGATGAATCGTGAGTTCATGCAGGCCAATCCTGGCGATTCGTCGCTGGCGGCGCGCATTCGCTCGTATGAACTGGCGGCGCGGATGCAGGCGAGCGTGCCGGAGGCAGTCAGTTTCGCGAATGAAACGGAGGCCACCAAAAAACTTTACGGCCTCGACGCTCCCGCCACCGAGGGCTTCGGGCGCAATTGCCTGATGGCCCGCCGACTCCTGGAGAAGGGCGTGCGCTTCGTGCAATTGTTTCATGGCGGCGCTTTTGGCTCACCGCGGGTTAATTGGGATGGCCACGAGAACATTGTGGACAATCACACCAAACAGGCGGCCAGCATGGATAAACCCGTGGCGGGCCTGCTCAAGGATTTGAAGGCGCGCGGCATATTGAAAGATACGCTGGTGCTGTGGACGACTGAGTTCGGCCGCACGCCCATCACGGAGGGCGTCGGTGCGAAGGGACGCGACCATCACCCTCATGGGTTTACGATTTGGATGGCCGGCGCCGGATTGAAGCCGGGGCTGCATTATGGAGCGACTGATGAAGTCGGCTACTTCGCCTCACAGAACCCGGTGAAAGTATACGATTTCCACGCCACTGTCCTGCATCTCCTCGGCCTGGACCACGAACGGCTCAGCTACTATCACAACGGCATCCAACGCCGCCTGACGGATGTCCATGGCGAAGTCGTCCGAGACTTATTCGCGTGAATCAATTTTCAGGGACCGGCAGGAACGCCTACCAGGGCCGGGCGCGGCTGGTGCGTTTCTTCTTCTCCGACGTCGCACGGATGGGAAAACCTTTGGGCGGTGAATCTTCCGGCAGCTCCACTTTTGCCCGAGACTGTTCAATGGGTGCCGGCGGAATTTCCTCGGCGTGGGCTCGGAGAAACTCACCGATGACCTGGAGCAACTCCGTCCGGCCGCGGCCGGTCGTGGAGGAGCAGGTCAGGATGGTCGGTAATTTTTCGTACCAACCCGAGATTCGATCCGTGAAGGCAGCGATGTTCGCCTGCACGATCGCCGGCGTTACCTTGTCGGTTTTGGTAAACACCAGGATGAACGGCACGGAGTTGGTCGTGAGCCATTCGACGAATTCCAGATCAATGGTTTGCGGAGCTAACGTCGAATCAATCAGCGCGAAGACGAGAGCCAGGTTCTTGCGTTGCTGGATGTAGTCGTTCACCGCGCGATTGAAGCGCGCGCTGTCCTCCCGTGCGACGTGAGCGAAGCCGTACCCCGGCAAATCGACCAGGCGCCACCGTTTGCTCATGACGAAGAAGTTGATCATCTTGGTGAAGCCCGGCATCGGCGAGACGCGCGCGAGGCCTTCCTGTCCGGCCAGCATGTTCAACAACGATGACTTGCCCACATTTGAACGCCCAATGAAGGCGAACTCCGGCAATGATTCATCCGGGCACGATTCAAGATCCGGTGCACTGCGTTCAAAAACTGCCGACGAGATTTTCATAATCGATGAAGCCAGTCTCGCAGCGAATGAACCTCGCCGATACAAACTTTTTTTGAAGCCAGGATGCTCAAACGATCAATCACGGCCGGCGCTTGGTCATGCAATGCGCGCACTCACCGCCCTAACAAACAATCGTACACCGAGCGGAAAAGTTGTGCGGCGCACAGAGTGAATTACCTTCGCGCCCAGCATGGATGTGCAGCGCAAACTCGAAATCCTGGCGGACGCCGCCAAGTACGACGCTTCGTGCGCCAGCAGCGCGGGAACGAAACGCACTTCCCGGGATTCGAAAGGCATTGGCTCTGTCACGGGCGCCGGCATTTGCCACAGCTTCACCCCGGACGGCCGATGCGTCTCCCTGCTGAAGATTCTTCTTACCAACTACTGCACTTACGATTGTCTCTACTGTGTGAACCGGGTCTCGAGCGACATTCCCCGCGCGCGCTTCACCCCCGAAGAGGTAGTGCAACTGACGCTTGGATTTCTACCGGCGCAATTACATCGAAGGGTTGTTTCTCAGTTCAGGCATCATTCGCAATCCCGACTACACCATGGAGCAGGTCGTCGCGGTTGCGCGCAAATTGCGGCTCGAACACGAGTTCAAAGGCTACATCCACCTGAAGACCATTCCCGAAGCGTCTCAGGCGCTCATCGATGAAGCGGGCAAGTACGCCGATCGCATCAGCATCAACATCGAACTGCCTCGGCCCGCTGACCTGGCGCAACTCGCGCCGGAAAAAAACCTCGAACGCATTCAGGGCGCGATGGGCGCGATCAAGGACCGCATCGATGCCAGCCACGAAGAGCGAAAGCAGGGCGCGCGCGGCACGGGATTCGCCGCGGCGGGACAAAGCACGCAGATGATCATTGGCGCCACGGATGCCACTGACCAAACGATCCTGGACCGTGCCACGACCCTGTATTCGAAATTCAAACTGCGCCGCGTTTATTACTCCGCCTTCAGTCCCATTCCGAGTGCGTCCAGCAAGCTGCCGTTGATCGCACCGCCGCTCGTGCGCGAACATCGGCTTTACCAATCCGACTGGCTGGTTCGTTTTTACGGATTCAAGGCGAAGGAGCTGACCAGTGACGCGGCACCGAACCTGGATTTGCAGCATCGACCCGAAACTGTCGTGGGCGCTGCGAAACCGGCATTGGTTTCCGGTGAATTTGAACAATGCTCCGCGCTCACTTCTCCTGCGCGTGCCCGGCCTGGGCGTGAAGAATGTGGAGCGCATCCTTCAGGCCCGGCGCTGGTCCAGCATACGACTCCAAGATTTGATTCGCCTGCGGGTCCCGTTGCAAAAGGTGATGCCGTTCATTGAGGCGTCGGACCATCACCCGCGGCGCGACCTGGAGAGCGACGATCTGATCGACCGCGTTTCGACCGCCCGCGCGCCAAATGGACCTGTTCGCGCCGGCCGAAGCGTCGGTGTTGGACGGCCAGTTGTGAAACAGATCACCTTCGAGCCCACTTTCAAGGAATGGCAGCAAGCCGCGCGCGCCGCCCTGACGAGTGAATTGGAACCTGACCAAATCGCGTGGCACCCAAGCGATTCACAACCCACCTTGGACCTGTTCGCTGAAAGCACTCGCGCGGTCGCGGGAACGATGACCTCTGCCGTCAAAACGCGCCAACCCGTCATCCGGGTGCCCGGCGCATTCCTAACCGTGGCGCGCGTCGTCGCCCTGCATTCGAATGAAACCAAATGGTCACTGCTCTACCGCGTCCTGTGGCGGCTGACCCATGGCGAGGCGAAACTGCTGGAGATGCCGACGGATGCGGACGTCATCGCGCTGAACCATCTCGCCAAGGAAGTGAACAAGGATGCCTATCGCATGCGGCAATACATTCGCTTCCGTGAGACGCAGCTAGAAGGAAGGACATGGTTCGTGGCGTGGTACGAGCCGGAGCACGATTCAGTGCACTTGAATGAAAAGTTTTTCACGGACCGCTTCACCAACCTGCGCTTGGTCCATCCTCACGCCCAAACGGTGCATGCATTGGGATGGCGAAGCCATTCGATTGAGCCCCGGCGTGGATAAATCACAGCCGCCCCCGCCGGGGATGACGTGGAACCCTTGTGGGTCACTTATTACTCCAGCATCTTCAACCCGGCCCGGTCAAAGTGGATGCCATGAAAGCGCAGATGCCGGTGCGCAATTGGAAGAATCTCCCCGAAGCCCGCGTCATTGCTCCGTTGCTCGCGCAGGCGCCACTGCGCGTGTCCACGCCATGATGGACCGCAGCGAATTTCAGCGAGTGCGCGAGAGCGATTACTCCCTCGCCCAGCCACCGCCAGCGGCGGATTGGAACGAGTTGCGCGAAGCGAGCGCTACCTGCCGCGCCTGTCCGCTGTGGAAGAACGCCACCTGCACGGTCTTTGGCGAAGGTCCGCAGCCAGCGTCGCATCGTGCTCGTGGGGGAACAACCTGGTGATGCGGAAGACCGCGCGGGCAAACCGTTCGTGGGCCCAGCCGGCCAATTGTTCGATCGCGCGCTGGCGCAGGCGGGCGTGGATCGCTCGCAACTTTACGTCACCAACGCCGTGAAACATTTCAAATGGGAACCGCGCGGCAAACGGCGCATCCACAAAACGCCCAGCGCGCGCGAAATCGCCGCCTGCCGTCCATGGCTCAGGGCTGAGTTGGATTTGCTCAAACCGCAATTGATCGTCGCTCTGGGGGCAACCGCAGCACACTCGGTGTTCGAACGGTCTGTGCGGGTGACCGGGGAGCGGGGACGGATTCTCGATTCATCGTTTGGAAAAACGCTCGTGACTCTGCATCCCTCGGCATTGTTGCGCCTGCCCGACGATCGGGACCCCGAGTTGGAGTTTCAAAAGTTTGTCGCCGACTTGCGGGGCATTTCCTCCGTCCCCATTGACCCGTGAACGGCACCTGCCATTTCGCGGACTCTGGATCCGGGCATCAGCTTGGGCACGTGGGAACTGTCAGGCACTGCCGGACAAACTTGGCTAATTTGGCGATCGAATACGGTTTAGGCAGGAAGTTGCGCCCCTCGATCAACGAAATGTCTTTGCCCGCCATTCCCGGACTAAAACCACTTGTGAAGATCACTTTCAGTTTCGAGTTTCTGGCCGTCAGATTTTCCGCCAGTTCTCCGCCCATGATGCCTTCGGGCATGACCATATCCGTCAGCAGCAAGTCAACCGTGCCTTGGGCGCGTTCCCATACTTCCAACGCTTCCCGACCGGATGCGGCCGTGAACACTTTGTAGCCTTGCGAGGTAAGCACCGCTGCGACCATCTCCCGCAACGCGTCTTCATCTTCAGCCACCAGGATGGTTTCCGATCCGCCCGCCGGCAAATCGTGGATCTCCTCTTCCTGTTTCTTTGCAGGCTGGTCACAAGGCTGGAAATACATCCGGAACGTTGAACCGTGGCCAGGCTGGCTCTCCACTTCCAGCCAGCCACGATGTTGCCGGACAATTCCAAACACAGTCGCCAATCCAAGGCCCGTCCCCTGTCCGACCGCCTTGGTCGTGTAAAACGGTTCGAAGATGCAGCTCAGAACCTCGGGATTCATTCCGCAACCCGTGTCCGTAAAGCTCATGCAAACGAACGCGCCTGTACGTTTCTCCGGGTCCATCGGCGTGGCCTCCCGTTGAACTTCGACCAAGTCAGTTGTGATTATGACCCGTCCGCCATTCGGCATCGCGTCGCGGGCGTTGGCAGAGAGATTCATGACAATCTGTTCGATCATCGTCACGTCAGCGTGCACGGACGGAATAAGGGCGCCGCCGCGGAATTCCACCTGGATGTGCTCCCCCATCAATCGTTCCATCATCGGCAGGCAGGCAGACAGGACTTCATTGAAATCGAGGCTCCGGAATTGCATCACCTGTTTACGGCTGAACGTCAGCAATTGCCTGATCAATGTGGCCGCGCGGTTCGATGTGGTGAGGATTTGATGAACGGATTTGGCCGCCGGGCTGGGTTCTGGGAGAAAGGCCTTGAGCATGCCCGCGTGGCCCTGGATTACAGTGAGGATATTATTGAAGTCATGAGCCACTCCCGCGGCCAACTGGCCGATGCCCTCCATCTTTTGCGCCTGGAGAAACTGCCGTTCCAACAGGAGCCGTTCCGAAACGTCCTGCGCCAATAAGAGGACGTGAGGCTGTCCTCCGAGTGAAACGGGAACGAGCGAGACCACGACGTCCCGAACGCCGCCGGACTGGTGCCGCACCTTGGTGGACCGTTCCTTGATACCTTCCTGCCGAGCCACGGCATCAAACCATTGGTCCACCAGATCCGGCTGCACCCACATGAACAATTCCTGACTCGACCGTCCCAGTAATTCGTCCCGGCTACAGCCCGTCAACGTCACCAGCCCATCGTTCACATCGACGAACCGGCGTCCATCCAGGGTTTGAATGCCGCTCGCGATCGGGCTGGCCTGGAATGCTTTGGAAAACCGTTCTTCGCTGGCGGTGAGAGATTCGTTGGAGTTGGCCAGCTCCTTCGTCCGTTGCTGCACCATCTTTTCCAGCTCGGCCATCTTCAACATGGCCTGACCATTAAGGTGCCATTTCTTTGTCAGGGCATGCGCCAATTGCTGAACCTCAACATTATCGAACGGTTTCTTGAGGATCACGAGGCCGTCTGGCTGACGAAGCCGCGCGCGCATTTCATCCCACGAGTAATCGGAGTAGGCGGTGCAAATCACCAACTGGAGGTCCGGGCACACTTCCCAGAGGCGTGCGGCTGTCTCGATTCCATCCCAGCCGGGGGGCATTCGCACGTCGAGAAACGCCATCGCAAACGGCTGTTCATCGGCAACCGATCGTTTGACGAGCTCCAGCGCTTCCTGGCCTTGGAAGGCGGAGGTCAATTCAAAATAATCGTCCGTGACCGCCTTGGGCGTTCGGTCAAAGAGTGCTGCCCTCAGATCCTCGATCTCCGCCGTGTCCAATTCCACCGGGCACAGGATCTTCCTAAAATCGTCATGAATCGCAGGATTATCATCAACGATGAGAATCCGGCGATTTGCGCTCGGGCAAGCAACGGGCGGGGTGGAGCTCACTTCAAGACCCCCTCGCACGCGTCACGATTGGAACAGTTCTCATATTCGTTCACGTCATCGGCAGGAGCGGACGAAGGTTGAGCCGTTTTCAGGGCTACTGGCACTTCGAGGATAAAGGTGGCTCCCTTCCCGGGTCCTTCGCTGTGGACGCTCAAGTTGCCGTTCATCTGCCGGGCAGCCAGGGCGCCGCTGTGCAGGCCGAATCCATGCCCGTCCTTTTTGGTCGTGAATCCATGACCGAAGATGCGCGTGAGATTTTCGGCGGCGATCCCCACGCCATTGTCGCGCACGGTAATAGCGACGTAGCCGGGAGCTCCCAGCCCCACCTCAATCTCCAAGCGCTTTTCGGCCGGCGCCTGTTCATCCATGGCATACTTCGCATTGCGCACCAGGTTGGTGAGGATCTGTAACACCTTGTGCCGATCCACCAGCACCGGCGGTGCGTCCGGGTCTTCCTTTCGGATGACACGTACTCCATGCCGATCGAACGCGGCCGTGTTCATTCGCAGTGCGTCTTCCACCAGGGATTGGGGCGGGACCGGCTCCATCACACCGAACACCTTGGCGTAGGTCTGTTGCATGGCCACGATCTCCTTGATGTGTTCAATGTTGTGGCCCACTGACGCCATCTCTTCCACCAACTGATCGCGCTCAGTCACCAGGCGTTCCGAAACCTTGGACAGGAACGCGGGCAGCAGCTTGCCTTTCGGATCGCTCGTCAGGAATTGAGCCAGCTGGCCATTCTTGCCATTCAACATTCCAGCCGCCAGGCGCAGGTCGCCGACATCCGAGCGCCGCAACCGATCACACACCACCGTGGCCGACACACTCACGCTGTTCAGCACGTTCCCCACATTGTGCAACACTCCCGTGGCCACCTCGGCCATGCCCGCCAGGCGCGAGGTCTCGAGGAGTTCACTTTGCATCCGGCTGATCTGCTCGGCCGCTAGTTTCTGTTGCGTGATGTCAATCGCGACGCCACGCAAACGGATGGGTTTGCCGCGATTGACCGAGAGCGAAATGCTTTCACGCATCCATACGACGTGACCCCCGGCGGCGATCATGCGGAATTCGATCTGGAAAGGTTCACCTTTCACGATCCCATGCCGACAGGCCGCCAACGTCGCTTCTCGGTCATCGGGATGGAGGTGTGTCTCCCAGAACTTCGGCTCTTTCAACCAGAGATCTGTGGGATAGCCCAACATCGCCTCAGCCTGATCGCTGACAAAAAGCATTTGGAAAGTCACCGGGTCCGCTTCGAAAACGATGCCGTGAATCGAGTTAACCAAAGATTCGAATTTCTCCCGGGCGAGACGCACCTCCTGTTCGGCGTGCTTACGTTCCGTGATATCCGTGTGGGAGCCCGCGAACCGAGCCGGCTTGCCCTGATCATCCCGCAACGCAGCTCCTCGTGACAGGATCCAGACGTCGTGGCCTTTTGGGTGACGGACCCGGAATTCGGCTTCGAAGGTAGTGTCGTTCCCAGCCAGGTAGGCAGACATCTTATCCCCGACTTGCTCCGCATCCTCCGGATGCACCACGCCGCGAAATGTGTCGAGGGTGTTGGGCATTTCGTGGTCGGCGTAGCCCAGCATACTTTTCCAACGCGGCGATAGATAAACCGCGTTGGTGGCCAGGTCCCAATCCCAAATTCCGTCCGTCGAGCCCCGCACCGCGACTTCAAAGCGCTGCTGGGTTTCGCGCAAGCGATGATCGCGCGACTGAATTTGATCCAGCATTTGGTTGAACGTGCGGGTGAGGAGGCCGACCTCGTCCTTGCCGACGATTGTGGCGCGCGTGGCGTAGTCTTCCTTCTCGCTCACGTTGCGCGCCACCTCGGCCAGCGTCGCAATCGGACCGGTGATAATCCTCTGCATGGTCGAGGACACGATCAGGATCACCGCCAGGGAACCCACCACGATCGCGACCAGCACGAGGATATACAGTGAAAGAAGCTCCCGGTATTTATCTTCGAACCGCGCACGGAGTTGAAGGCGACCCTGCGGCAGATCCTGCACCGCGATGGGAAGAATCAAATGCGCATCGCCCCCATCAAAAACCACTTGTCCCAGGGAATGCGGCAGCAGTTTTTCGTTCGGTTGCAACCCAGCCCCGAAACCGGCGAAGAATCTATTTTGGGCGTCGAAGACCGCGGCAGACGTGATATGTGGCTTGACCTTCAATGCCGAGAGCACTTCCACGGCGGACTTTTTATCCTCGAAAGCCAGTGGCGCGGCGCTGTTCTGAGCGACGACGGCGCCAAGAGATTCGAGTTCCGCGACAAAGCCCTTTTGGAAATTGATGGACTGAAACCAAAACAGCGCCGTGCAGGCCACCGTCAGCGAGGCACCACATGTGGCCAGAGTTACCAGGAGCAGCTTGCGTTTGATGGGTAGATTTCGAATGAACTGCATACGAGGATCGGGGTTAATTCTTGCTCCGGGATTTGACGGATTTAGCGACGTTGGAAAGTTTGGCGCTCACCTTGAGGCCATTTTCGGAAGCGTGTTCAAGACACAACGTCAGCCGAACACTTTCTCCTTCGCGCACGAAAGCCACGGCTCCGCCGCGTTCGGCAAATTGATCGGTTTCGCCCACGGTGAGGGTGAACCTGGAAGCCACTGCCGCGCGGATTTCCTCAGGCGTCTTGTCCGCCTTTCGCGTCACGAGAAGAATGTGGGCATTGGTCGGCAGCGCGCCCTGCGACGCCACAACTTTCACCGGGCGTCCATTCACGGTCTTACCCGCCAGGATTTGTTCCAATACCGGAAATGCCTCACCTCCATCCATGACAGCGATCACGAATGGGCTGTCGGCCGAAGGGAATGCAGCCGCCGGCCATTCGACGAATCGGGCGAAGTTGTAGAGGTAGCCCGCCTTCACTTTGTATTCCAACCCCGGGACCGAATCCGCGGCCACCAGCGTGGCTGGAATCAGGAGCCACCCCAGCCAAGCAGCCAACGCGCGGAGCCAGGCCCGGCGCGGGAGCCGGACCGACACGCTCGCGGCGGTCTTGGGTTGGAGTGAGGGTTGATTCATGTCGTGGCGATTTTCAAAATTTGTAGGTCAGCTTCAGCCGGAAAGTGCGTCCTTCCTGTGGAATTGAGTCTTGAGTGAAATCATCCGCCACCGGGTCGCGATAGCGCTGGTCGAAAAGGTTGAACACACTCGCAGACAGCTCCAGCCCTTTGGCCAGCTCGCGGCTGTATAAAGTCGCGTTGACCAGCCAGACCGCATCCACGGATCCGGCGCGAACGGTATCCCGCTCGCTCATGCCTTGAAGCTCCATGCTGGCGAAAATCTTTTCCCGCCAGAGCGGCACTGACAAACCGAGCTTCCCCACATGTTCCGGGGAGTTACTCAGTCGCGCTCCGGTCCGGGAATCTTCCGTGTGGGTGTAGGTGTAGCTGGCGTGTCCTTGCAATCCATTCGCCCATTGCGCTGCGACTTCCAGCTCGGCGCCACGGGCCTGGACCGCATCCACGTTGTCAAAGTAATAGAAGTCATCCGCCGGATCCTGCTGCAGGCCGATGAGGTTTTTGATCTCGTTTAGAAAGAATGAGGCGCTCGCACTCCAGTGGGCATTGAGCTTTTGTTCCAGAACCAGCTCGTAGGAACGAATCGTCTCAGGGCCCAGTTCGGAATTACGTTTGTAGTTAAAGGTCTCGTAAAATTTCTCGTAGGCGTTGGGTGCGCGGAACGCCTGCCCGTACAGGAACTTGATCGTGGTCGGCTCCCACGGCTGGTAAATAACGGCGGCGCGCGGATTCACCGTGTCACCAAAACTGCTGAAGTGATCGTAGCGCACCCCGGCGTTCAGGATCAGATTGGTGCGCACCTGGAATTCATCCTGGACATAAAAGCTGTAGAAGTTCCCCGTCTCCCGCGAATCAAGATACGTCTCCCGCGGGCGAGCGTCGTAGTTCCCCTGGTCCAGCCGAAAGTCCGAGCGGAACTCAAGACCTGCAGTTGCGCGGTGTTTCTCAAAAAACCTTTTGCTCACCTGCGTCTCCAGTCCCAACGAGTCCGAGTAGCCAAAATCCTGATTCAGATAAACCGGCTGCAACGGGTCCATGTAATCATACGGATACTGCGCATCGAACCGGTAGTGGTCGTAATAGGCCCGGCCCATGATCTCCCAGCCGTTTTCAAACGTGTGTTCGTATTTAAGATTGGCGAAGGAGCGGACATCTCTGGTGAAGAAATGCGGGTCATTGAAGATGACGACGGCGCCCTCCGAGGCATACGGCGCTGTGGGCCAGGTTTTCCGGCGGTCCACCATGCCTGCCTCCAGAGATACTCCGTGCCAAGAGATACTGCCGAACGCGCTGCGAGCTCTCCCATCGTCCATATTCTCGGCCACCCCCTGGTTGATGGATGAAAATTCCGGGTAACGGAGCCGAGGGTTGCCCGCACTGTCGTAAAGTGTGCCGGAGAGCATTAACTCCACCCCGTTGGTGAACGTATTCCCGTAAGTCACGCGCCCTGTGTAGGTATCGAATGTCGCCGCTGAACCCGACAGCTCCGTGCCCCTCACTTCGCGGCCTTTCCGAGTGATGACGTTGATAACGCCGAAGAAGGCATTGTTCCCGTAGAGCGACGAACCCGGGCCGCGGATAACTTCGACCCGCTCGATCAAATCGACATCGAGGATAAAATCCATCCCGCTGGCTGCCGTGTCGTAAATGGGATCGTTGATCCGTTGGCCGTTCACCGTGATGAGCAGGCGCCCGCCGTAATCTCCCGGGCGATTCACACCGCGCACCCCGATGGAGTTGTAACCCCGGTCAGAGGTCACATAGAAACCACGCACGCCTTGCAGAATCTCACCCAAGGTTCGATGGCCCTGCTTCTTGATCTCATCCGCGGTGACAATGCTGACGGCGGAAGGCGCCTCGGTGACCTTCTGCTGGTGCTTCGATGCGCCAAGGACCGTCGGCACCTTGATCGCACCCAAATCCTCCAGGCTCATCAACGTAAAGTCTGGCTCTTTCGCCTGGGCGACCGGAGCTGCCGCTCGCATGTCGATTGGGTTCAAGGCACAACCCCACGCGGCCAGTTGGCAAAGCCAACGGCGGACCGCGATAGAGTTGTGACGCGTTCTCATTCAGGGGTTATCGGCAGTCATGAATTTCGTGAGTGAGCGGCGTTAAGGTCCGTGCCGCCCCCGATAGACGCGCCGAGTTTGAGCGGGAGCGTTGGTATCGATGAAGATGACGTGTCCATCTCCCGAGTTATTGGTGACGAGCGTGGACCACTCCGTGAAATTCGTCGTGCCCTGGACTGCAAACGGGGTTTGCGGATGAGTGTAAAATTCCAGGCGGAACCCTGCGGGAACCAGCTGCCCCTGCAGGTGAAGCAAAGGATAAACCTCCGTGACCGCGCGCGCTCCGCTGGCTGTTCCTCCATTGTTCTCCAGGTCTGGGTCCCAAACCGCCGCCAAGCTTGCCACGGCATTGGTCAATCGGCCCACGGCGGGCGCCAGCACCGAAACCGTCAGGTTCGTGACGGAACCGCGGTTCAAATCCGCAAGATTCCATGTCACGACGCCGGCAGTGTGAATGCCACCAACCGACGCGCTCAGGAACAGTGTTCCATTGGGAAGCGTGTTGGTCACCGTCACCCCGGTGGCCAGGGATGGACCCGAATTCGCCACGCTTATCGTGTAAGTGAAAGGCGCGTTCGTGATAGCGATGGGCGGTCCGGTAACGGTTGAAGCGACGTCCGCAATCGGATCGATCACCGTGACCACTTGAGCCTCCGGCTGGCCGCCGTCGTTGTTGGAAGGAACGGGATCAGGTGTGTCTGCCGCGCTCACGACAGTGGCGGTTAACGGCCCATCGGCCGGAGCTTGGACGAGGATGGAAAAATTCGTGGCGCCGCCGCTGGCCAGGAAAGGAACAACCCAACTGACCATTCGGCCGTTGGACACGCCACCCGGTGATGCGGACAACAACACCACTGTTGTCGGTAATGAATTCGAGACGACCAGACCATTGGCCCCAGCAGGACCTCGGTTTGTGACCCAAACCGAATACGAGAATTCCGCGCCTGCCAGCACGTTGGGCGGTCCCGTGATCCCGGTGGCAATGTCGGCAAGGGGCGTAACAGCGGTGATGACGCGCGCATTCGAGGCGCTGCCATCGTTATTTGCCGACATAGAATCGGCTGCGTCCGCTACGCCCGCGACCCGGTTAGTCAGAGTGCCGTTCACTGGGGCGGCGACCAGAACCGTGAAAGATCGCGCAGTCCCACTCGCGAGATTCGTGAATGCCCAAGTGACGGTTCCGCCCGCATAAACCCCACCATCCGTTGCACTGACAAAGGTGACTTGAGGCGGCAACGAGTTGCTTACGACAATGTTGGCGGCCGCCGAAGGGCCGGCGTTGGTAACGCGGAGCGTGTAAATGAATTCCGACAGCGCAGGCACACTTGCAGGTCCAATCACCGTCAGCCCGATATCCGCCTGTGGCATTACCGCGGTGATCACCCGGTTCGCTTCCGAGGTGCCATTGTTGTTGGACGGATCCGGGTCGGCGGTCACGGCTGTGCAATACACAACGTTCGTCAATCGCCCGGAGGCGGGCGCCTTGATTAAGACGCTGTAGTTGGTGGTGGCGCCGACGACGAAGCTGCGAATCGCTGGCCAGGTGACGACGCCTCCGCTGTTGGTACCCCCGGGCGAGGCACTGACGAAAGTGGTTCCTGCCGGCAATATGTCGCTTACCACCACGTTCGAGGCGGTGGCGTTGCCGAGATTGGTGATGCTGAATGTGTAAGTCAGATTTGAGGTGGCCAATACACTGGAGGGCCCGTTTGCGGTGATCGCGACATCCGCCAGGATTGTAGCCGGGTTGAGCGCCACGGCTCCCATTGCCCATGCGGAAGTGGTGTTGAGGTTCCAGGATGGTGAGACCGAGAGCGCGCCAGGCATCGTGCTGCCCGCTCCGGAATAATTGGGGGCCGACAAATTCCATTCCACCACCTGAGTCGAGCTGGGATTCGTTCCATATTGCGGACTCTTCGGTGCCAACGTATCCACCACCACTCCTCCAAGGGTGCTTGCCACCGTCAGGCTGGCGTTGGTCCCGCTGCCAACGCTCGCCCGGAAACCTGCGATCGGATTGGCCTGGCTTACCCCGTTGAACGAAACCGCACCGCCTACGATCCCCGACGCGGTGTTGAGATTGATCGAGATCGGGTAAGTCCCTACCGGCGGATTGATCAGATAGTACATCGCCACCTTGCTTTGCCCCCCGTTCGTTTGTCCCAACGGAGTCAACGGCAGGAAACTGGCGTAGGTCGCCGAGTTGATCGTGCTGTTCGGCGAATCAATGGAAATGCCCACCACCAGAATGCGGGAGGACCCTGGATCTACCGTGTGACTCCAGTTCAACGTTTGAACGCTAGCCCCCTTGCTGGTGTTGGCCGTTTGAAGCGGGCTGACCACCGTAAGCACTTCCGCCGCGAGCCCGCTGCCATTGTTATTGGCGGGCTCGAGGTCGGTCGTGGCCGAGATGCTGGAGGCTCTGTTGGTCAAAGTGCCGCTCAGGGGCGCGCGGACCGTCACGGTGAAGTTCGTCACGTCACCTCGCGCCATCCGCGGAATCATGGGCCACGTCACCACGCCCGCCTGATAGAGACCCCCGGCGCTGGCATTAACAAAAGTGAGCATCGGCGACAGGGCATCGGACACCACCACATTGCTCGCAGCGCACGGACCCAGATTGGAAGCCGTGATCGTGTAAGTGCAATTGCTCAGTGGCGGTACGCTGGTCAGGCCCGACTGCGTGGTCACCACGTCGGCAACGGGAATGACGATGGTGACGACCCGGGCGTTGTTCGCCGAGCCATCGTTGTTATCAGGATTGGAATCAGACGTTCCGGCAGCACTGGCCACCGTGTTGGTTAAGAGCCCTCCCAGGGGCGCCGTAACGGTGACAACCAAATTAGTCGTGGCTCCGCTCGCCAGGCTGGGAATGGTCCAGGTCACCAAGCCGATCGGCGGGGCCGCCTTGATGGATACGGCGAGTTCCACCCAGTCACTGTTCGCTGCCGTCCAAGAGTTGGTTACGAAGTCCTGTCCGGGCCGAATGCTGGCGCCACCGATTTCCGATCCCGCAAGACTCCAGAGCGTGGTTTGGCCGCTTGAGGCGACTGGAAGGTTATTTTTATTGCCCGACAGGTTGTCGAAAACAACTTCGTTGGTCTCAGAGCGGAGCGTTACCGCCGGGCTCTTGCTCTTGGGACCGACGACAGCGGCGACAGCACTGAATGGCGCCGACTGGTCCACCCCGCTGAACGTCGCCGCGCCAGCCACCAGTGTCGTCGGAGAACCGGCGAAACTGATGCTGACGGTGTTGCTGCCGCTCGGAGGATTAACCAATTGCCACAGCTCCGAACTGACGAGCTTCGTGAGATCTGCAGAGTTAGTTTCAGCCGTTACTTTCGTGAGGTTCAGGCCGCCATAAGTGACCGCGGTCACGGCAGAGTTGATCCCCGAACCGCTGCTATTGCCAAAGGTCACCCCCACCAATAGCAACCGGCCCGGCGCTCCGGTGGTGACGTGCGCCCAAGTACGCACCCCGGAAACATTGTTCGACGATGCCCGATCAAAAACAACCTGGCCGGGGCCGCCGCCCACCAGAGTGCCGCCTCCCGAGATGCTGATGACGCCCACTCCGGGCGGCAGCGTGTCGCTGACGACGATGTTGCTGGCCGTGAACGTTCCCAAGTTAGTCACGCTGATGGTGTAGGTAATATTGCTGGTGGCAAAAACCGCGGCGGGACCCGTCATCGTCCCAGCCACATCGGGCCCGGTCGTAATCCTCACGTTGTCGATGGCGAATGTTTGGTCAGGGCCTGTGAACGTTCCATTGTCGTCGGCCCAGCGGAAATACATCACCCCGCCAGGAGCGAGGGATTTGGGGAAGTTAAGAATCGTGGAAACGGTACTGACATCTCCCACGTTGACGGAAGTCGTGGCGAGCGCCGGCACGGCGATCCAGTTGGAAGCGTTCGTGCCGCCGCTCAGGCTGTAGAAGAAGGAATAACCCGGCAACTCGCTCGCTTCGGATTGGGGTCCCCCGCCGAAATTGGCTATGCCATTGGCCAACACCTGGAGGTCGTAACTGAACTGAACACCGTTCAATGGCGACGCCGTGGCGTTGGCCAGCGCCAGTTCGATGACTGTTGCCGCGTTGTCACGAGCGCCACTGGCCAGGCAGCGGTCATTGACGCTGGCAATCGAACCCGCGTTGGCGAGCTGCGCCTGGTCGTTCACATTCGTGCTGCCGGGATTCCACAATAACAGGGTTTGATTGCCGACGGTGGCGCCCGCGATGCCATTGGTTCGGATCGGGCTGCCCGCCCCATAAGTAGCCCCATTGCCCGCGAGACCCATGGCCTGGAAGCCCGGCGCCATTTGTGTGCCCGCTGCGCCCAGGGAAGTAAAAGTTTCCAAATAACTGCCCGTGAACTGAACAACCGTCCGAACGAACTCGTAAGCCCCAATGTCGGGCTGAGCATCGCGGGCCAGGCCGCGTTGATCCATTGCTGGAGCATTGGTGATCGTGGCCGCATTGACGACCGGACTGTTCGCCGGCACGGCGCGCGTCAGCGTGGGTCCGCCGTTGTCGGCCAACGGCTTCAACAGCGGGTTGACGTTTTGCTTGTCACTGGCCACCCAGCCTGTGCCGCCCGCGGTGTTGCCAATCAGGTTGTTTCCAAGGCTGGAAATGGCTCCGTTGACATCTGGACCCGTGCCGCTCGTGATCGAGTTGTCAGCAATCAGACTGTTGCGAACAAGGGTCGTCCCCAAACCGCCACGATGAAGCCCTCCGCCATCGACCGCAGAGTTTCCAGCGATCGTCACATTGATAAGGGAAGCTGCATTCCCGTTCATTAATCCACCTCCGGACAACGTCGCCGTGTTGCCGCTGAGGGTGGAGTTGACCAACATGAGGTCGGACGAAGCGCCCGTGTTCCAGATGGCGCCGCCATTTCCGTTCGTGGCCGTGTTGGCGTTCAGCGTGGAATTCATCACGACTGCGGTCCGGTCGTTATAGATGGCACCGCCACTGGAGGCCGATGACGCAGAAATTTGAACCCCATTGAGGAAGAGCGTGCCGCTGGTTTTGATCCCTCCGCCCAATCCAGACGCGCCGCTGGCCGAGATCCCGCAGTCGATCAAGGCGGCGGTGACATTGGAGAATATATTCACGGCACCACCGTCACCACTGACTGCTCCACCTTGAATCGTCATCCCCGAAATCGAAATCGTTGTCCCTGCCGTCACTAGGTCAAAGGCGCGATCTATCCCTGCCGCATTGATGATCGTAGAACTTCGACCGGACCCAATTATGGTCACGCTGTCGCGAATATCCAGGTCGCCGGTCGAAGCAAACTCTTCAGCCGCACCCAGTCGACTCAGAGTAAAAGTTCCGACAGGCAGAAAGATGGTCTGCGTGCCGGCCGTGTTGTTGGCCGCGATCATGGCCTCGCGCAGGGAAATTTTTCCGTCCGGTCCTCTCGCTGCCAGTAACGCCGCGACGGAGGTGGTGGCCCCGTCAACCGTATCATTCGTCGTATCGACGACTAGCGCGCTGGCCGTCACCACGTTCGAGCAGAACTCAGACGTATCGCCGAAAGTGCCGCCGACGTTTATCAGGGTTGCCGTGGCGCTGATCGCCTGGCCCGCGGGTACGCTTCTGGCGAAGTTCGCCGTGAACCGGCCGTTCCCGCTGCCATCCGTTGTGATGGTGGTGTAGCCGACGTAGGTTTGTCCTTCGCCGTAGCCAGAAGGATCTCCCGTGGCATTGGCGAAAAACTCGATGCGGACAGTGGCATTGGCGACGGTGTTGATGGAGCCGGAGAGCGCGAGTTTTGAGCCGTCGGTTCCGGCTGAAGTAATCACCGGGAAGTTCTGCAGATTGTTCGCGCCGGTGTCGCCGTCGCCGGAATCATTTGCCGAGACACCGCTGCTGCCCAGGTTAATCCCGAGGCCGGTGTTGGAGAAGAACTGGTTCCCAAGCACCGCGGCTCCGGCCCCGCCCGTGATGTCGATGCCGTTGAAGCCGGATTTAGTGTAGGCAATCAGATTGCAAGCGCCCGCGGCAATTCCGCCAATGAGATTGCCCGTTCCCGCGTTGATCTCGATCGCATCCGAACTCCGCTGGCCGAAGTTAAGCGTGCCCGTGGCGTCGGTGCCAAAATAGTTTCCCTGGACGACGTTGCTCGACGTGTTGATCTCGATGCCCTCGAAGTTCATTGAAATCACGTTGCGCGCGGCGGCGTCGGTCCCACCGATCGTGTTATTTGCTGCGCCAGAAACAAGCGCGATGCCCACATCTGCGTTTCCGGAACCGTTGGTGCCGCTTGGTTCCAGGCCGATGTAGTTGCCGAGGATGAAATTCCCCGTCGCACCGGAGCCTGAGATGTTGATCCCCTCGTTGAGGTTGTTGTTGATGACGTTCCGGTCAAAGGGGCCTGTGCCCCCAATCATTGCCCGCGCACCGAAAATCTGAAGGCCGTCGTTGGCATTGCCCATGGAGGTCGCACCGCTGCCATCCGTGCCCACCCAATTGCCGGCCACGGTGATGTCGTTTACGCCAGAGTGAATAACGACGCCATCATGCGCGAAGCGCGTCAGCATCAATCCGCGGATTATGCTTCCGCCGCTGGTGCCGGACAGGGAGATGCCATCAGCACCGGCTCCGGCCGCGGCACCGTCAATCCTCACAACCGGCCTACCGGCGAAGCCTGGTTGACTCCAACCGTCCATCACCACTGGACTTGTGATCGCAGGCAGTGCCGCCGTTAGGTTGATGGTCTTCACGCCGCCACCGGGAATGTTGAAGGTGATGGTGTTGCTCCCGATGACTGCATTCGCGTCCAGAATCGCCTGGCGAAGCGAACCTGCACCCGAGTCATTGACGTTGGTTACGGTGAAGCTCGTCACGGTCAGAAGAGCGTTTGAGCTGTTGACCGTGCCATCCGCATTTTGAACTTTCACATAATAAGCTCCGCCATGATTAAGTTGCGCATTGGTGCGGGTGTAGATGTTGGTCGTCGCGCCGGAGATGGCATTGGATTGGAAAAACCATTGGTAAGTCAGTGGGCTCGCGCTGGTCTGCATCTGGACAACGAACGTCGCACTGCTTCCCACCGTCACGGTCTGACTATTCGGTTGCGTGCCCACCACGGGAGGCGCCGCTGCTGTCGCGCCGAAGATGAGGCCTATCCAGCACGCCAGCAGACAGAGTCCCACAGGCGGCGTAGGCCCTGTCCTGAATCGTGGCGCCTGTGAATTGATTTGTGGGGTTGGCATTTTTTCGAGGGTTAAAATTGGCATGTCAGTTTGAGTCGGAAGGTGCGGCCATCCCGTCGCAATCGATCCTGCAAATGAAAGCGGGAGGACGGGTCCGCATAGGATTCATCCAACAGGTTGTAAATGCTCGCGGAGATCTCGAGGTGTTTGACGATGTTCTGGCTGAAGAGGGTGAAGTTGAACACGCCGTAGCCGTCGGCCTCGCGGCCCGCGACTGTTGTTCCGCTGGAGGAAGTAAAAACAGTGTGGCGGCTGCTGGTGTATTGATACTCCAGACCAGCGAACAACTTCTCCCTCCACAAGGGGACGCTGAGATTGAGCTTGGCGAGATGTTCGGGGGAATCCGGAAAATCACGGCTGGAAGAAAGCTTCCGGGTTTGTTGAAGCGTATAGCTGGCCCGCCCGCGCAGGCCGCCGGACCAGTTGCCTTCCAATCCCAACTCCGCGCCCCGACTCTCGGCATTCACGTTTTCGAAGCTGCCGCTCTCGAAGACGATGAGGTGATCCATTTTGTTGTAGTACACCGCGGCCGATGAACGCAGGTGCGGCCCGATCCCTTGTTCGTAAATGAGTTCGTAAGATTTAATCTCTTCGGGCTCCAGATCGTTGAAGCGCGCATCGCTCAGTTCCAGAAAATTGGGGGACCGAAACGCCGTCCCGTAAATCGCCTTGAAGGTGGATTTCTCATACGGGTTGTAAATCAAAGCCACCCGAGGATTGAGCGTGGCATCGAACTCCCCGTAACGGTCGTAACGGACGCCTCCTATGAAATGAAGGTTGGTTCGGACGGCAAAATCGCCCTGCGCAAAAACACCGTGACTTTGTCGGCTGCCTTCCAGCGTGGTGTAGGTCTTGCGCTCATCGAACACGCGCTTTTGCTGTTGGAAATCGTCCCGGTATTCCGCGCCGGCAATCAGCAGGTGCTTGTCCCAGACCCGCTTGGTCAACTGAAGTTCAGCACCCCACCACTTGCCATGCTGCACTTCTTCAAAGGAGGCGACAGCCTTCGGCGACCCTATGGGATAGCCGGTCGCGAAGTCGCTTTGGTCGTAATAAACGTGCGCGTTGATGTCCACCACGTCGGTAAACGGGTGTGCATATTTGAGTTCCACATAGCTGCGCTCATCCTCCGTGCGCAGCCGCGGATCGTTAAACGTGGTGAAACCTTGAGCCGTGGGATTGACCTTCTCGCGACGCACAAAGCCGCCTTGAAATGCGAAATCGCCGTAACTCACCGATCCAAAAAAGCTGCCGCGAGAATCAGCGTCCATGTTCCGGGCGATGCCACGCTGCTGCTCAGGCGTGTTGAATTCCTCGTAAAACAGTTTTTCCTGGCCCCCGCTGTCGAGGTAGGAACCGGACAGGAGAAACTCAATGCCATTATTGAAGGAATTGCCGTAAATGAGCCTGCCCTTGTAAGTATCAAAGCTGGCGTATTCCCCAGAAACCTCAGCGCCTTTGACTTGTTGTCCCTTGCGAGTGACCACGTTGATGACGCCAAAAAACGCATTGTTTCCGTAGAGCACTGAACCGGGCCCGCGAACGACTTCGACGTAGTCGATTAAATCGACATCGAGCATGAACTCTGAACCGAGGTAGGCCCCATCGGTCAGGTTGTTGTTCACCCGGTGGCCATCGATGAGCAAGAGCGTCCGGCTGTTAAAATCTCCCAGGCTGATGCCGCGCGCGCCGAGAAAAGAATAGTTCCGATCGTTGGAAACGTGGAAACCCTGCAAGCTTTGCAGCGCGTCCGCCAGGGTCCGATAGCCGTAACGCTTGAAATCATCCTGGGTCAGCACACTGATTGAGGAAGGGGCATCCGTCGTTTTCTGTGAGTATTTGGAAGCGCCCATGACCATGTGCACCTTGATGGTTCCCAGTTCCTCAAGGCTCATCATGGTGAAATCGGGTTCCGCGGCGGGCGCCGGTCCGCTCGCCAGCGCCATGGCTGCACCCAGGAAGAATCGACGGAAACGCCCCGTTGGATACCGGACTTTCCTGACACCACCGACCAGAATGTCATGCCCCACGGTCAATCGGGCCTGCTCCTTTCCGGTAAAATGTAAGAACACCAGCCAGTGGACAGGGGGAGTTGAAACGCGGTTGGGAGTGCGGTGGAAAATCAGGGGAAGCTTGGGGAATGACTCCGAACACTCCTGACGTCTCACACGTAGAGGACGCGGAGACGCGGCAGGGGCGGAGCGGGTTTTTCCTGTTCACGGCTACGCATCGACCGTTGCCTCCTACCGCTTGAGGGGAAAACGCCTACAACCCGACCTCGCGGGCGGGTATTTTGACCGCTCAAAGGCGAAACGGTTTTCAGGGCAGCGAATATTGCAAGCGCGTCAGGAGCTTCCGAGGAGCGATTTCATGTAGAAGGGCCAAAATGCTTGGTGTGAAACGCTGGCTTGGAGACGAAAAGGTTCACGTGCAAAAACAAACCTCCTTGGACGAGTTTCCTCGCCTCAAGGAGGTTGCGCCTCGCTCATCATTCGCCTTGGCGAACCGTGCCCGGAGTGCCCGGAGCGCGGCACCCGCCAAGGTCACCGATCAGAGCGCCGCCGAAACCAAGCCAGGCCGCCCAGCGCCATCCCGAATAGCGAAACGGTCGCGCCCGCGTCGGGCGTGCTGCGGGCCTCCGTCGGAAGCCCGGCGCCACCGACATGGCCGAACGAACCGCTCCCTTGCGCCACCGAGAACTCCAGAGACGCTTCCCCACCGCCTTCAAAGAAAACGAGATCGAAAGTGTGGGTCCCGGCCGAAAGAAAAATACTGCCTAGGAGCTGCATTTCCGCATGGTATGTGTTGTCCAGAATGACCGTATTTCCATCCACGCGCAGGCGTACGCCATCGTCCGCATAGGTTCTGAACGTAAAATTATCGGCCGAACCAACAGTGAACGACCCAGAAATAAGCGCGGCGAAATCAGAGTTGGCCGTCGCAGCCGTTCCGGACTGTCCGCGCAAAGTCGCCAAGGGCCAGCGACTGCTCCCTGGAATCAATCCAGCGAAGCCCGCCGGATCATCCGTGAAATCGATCACAGACCAGTATTCGCTCACATCCGCTGGACGACTGGCAATGGCGGCATCTGCGCCAGCCAAGCCATTCAAACCAGCACCGCCTCCCTGCCATTGCTGCACCAACATGATCGCCTGCGAATCGGACACGAATCCTAAAAAAGCTGTTACCAGCCCACCGAATAGACACTTCTTAAGCATAGTTTTGTGCGTTAATTGATTCTGATTTTTCAAACGGTTTTCCGAAGTAACCCACTGCCGGAGAGATGTTTGAGTTGTTTTCTTCCATACCACGGCGTCGGCTGGGATCGGAAGAAAAAACGTATGCTGGAGAAACTTTGATCGGATTGAAAATCAGGCCGCTTCGTCTGGCGCTAGAATCATAAAAAGGGAATAGGGAATTTCCCCGCAACGCACCAAGCGGTGTAACAACGGCATAACGCCCATGACGAATGGAGGACCCTGGTGACGAGGTAGTCAACGCTCAACCCGAGACTCGCGGGGTTTCGTCGAATGTCCTGCTGGATGGCAGGAAAATTTCAAACTTCCTGCTCTCCCTTTGCTTAAGATATCAACTTCGCATGCTCCTCATGAGGTTCCTAGGTATTGTCGTTTCATTCCTTGTGGCCACTTCGCCCACCCAGGCGCAAACGTTTGAAATCCTGCACGCGTTTCGAGACTCAGATGGTAGTTGGCCTCAGGGCACTCTGGTGCAAGCCGACGACGGCGCCCTTTACGGCACCACCCATTATGGTCCCCGAATTAACGCGGGCAACCCCGGCGCCGGAACCGTGTTCAAGGTGACAACGAACGGCGTCTTAACCACCCTCGTTTTCTTCGACTTTGGCACCAATGGTCGTTACCCCGCTCCGGCTTGGTGCGCGGCAACGACGGGCATTTTTTGGGCGCGACCTACCGCAGCACACCCCTCGCACCTGTCCTATTCCGAGTTACTTCCAGCGGTGAATTCACCTGGTTGAACACATTGAATGAGACAACCAATGGCTATTTTGCAAATGCGGGGTTAATTCAGGCGAGTGATGGCAACTTTTACGGCACGGCCACGTTAGGCGGATTGAACGATTTCGGAACCGTGTTTCGGTTGGCAACCAATCACCACCTGACAACGCTCGTCACTTTCGATGGCACCAACGGCGCCCAGCCATACGCCAGGCTTTTGCAGGCCAGGCATGGGGCTTTCTACGGCACCACCTACGCCGGCGGAACGGCGAATCTAGGGACGGTGTTCCGCCTTGGCACCAACGGCGAATTCCAATCGATTATTTCGTTCACAGGCTCCAATGGCTCCCGGCCGTACGCAGCACTCGTGGAAGGTAGCGACGGATGCTTGTACGGAACCACCTCCGAGGGAGGCTCGAATTCGGTCGGAACCGTGTTTCGCCTGACAACGCATGGCTCGCTGACGACGTTGGTGAATTTCAACCGCACTAACGGAGCGACCCCCACTGCCGAACTTGCTGTAGGACGTGGGGGGATTTTTTATGGAACATCGCATGCAGGTGGCTCAAGTAATCTCGGCACCGTCTTTCAACTCACGACCAATGGTTACACTGACGACTCTGGCAACATTCCACGGAACGAATGGCAGTCGCCCCTACGCCGGTTTACTGGTGGGTGCTGACGGCCATCTTTACGGAGCAGCGCAGAGGGGCGGGCCTGGGACCAATAACGCGGGAAACATTTTCCGTATCGTAGTGCCTGAAACCGCGCAGGTTTCTTTGAATGGAATCCGGCGCGGAACCGACACCATTTTATCATGGCCTACGTATGCCGACGGCTTCGTTCTAGAATGGACAGCCGACCTGAGTCTTCCCATCAGATGGAGCAGCGATACCAACCCGCCCGCTTACATCGGATCGGAATTTGTAGTTACAAATCAAAGTCCACAAACTCCCAGATTCTATCGTTTGAGGAAGAACTGACGAATCGACCAATCGAATTCCAATCCTGCCAGCCGAGCCCGGGTCGGCTTACAATAGCGTCCGCCGCCCGAATCCATCGCCACCGAGTCAGTAAGCATGCAGGCGAGGCCGCCTCCGCGAGACGGCGCGAACGATGTCGAGTTCGTTTTGCGGGGATCAAATTCTCCGGCTCTGATCATCGCGAAGTCACTCGTTTACGAATGACTCAATTCTTCGCCGTGGCCAATTCCTGCTCGAAATCCACAATCTCTTTGACCTGCACCAGGAACCAGCGGTCGATCTTCGTGAGGTTGAAGATCTCCTCAATGG
This sequence comes from uncultured Verrucomicrobiae bacterium, assembly GCA_963760275.1. Classification (GTDB taxonomy): domain Bacteria; phylum Verrucomicrobiota; class Verrucomicrobiia; order Limisphaerales; family SIBH01; genus JANNGC01. The sequence continues at coordinate 303,517 of CAVXCM010000013.1, read as the reverse complement.
TGAAGCCAGTGCGCAGGGCGTGGCGGTCTGTTTTCCAATCGCAGACGAGCCATGGCTGGTCATGGAGCCGGCTCGAAGAGGCGGCGTTTGCGTTCTGTTTCCGTCAAGCCAGTCGGAAGGTGGGCTAGAACCATCCGCCGCGCTGCTTCAAACATTTCCACGCCCATGCGGGAGCTCTCTGCGTCAGAGCGGGCCAGCAATCGGGCACGGACCATCTCTGCAGTTCCCGGCGAAGTGTCGGTCATCTCTGGCATTGCTCCCGCAGGGTATGCAGCCCCAATCCTTCGTCCAGCGCTGGACGGAGGCCGCATCGCATCCCGTGCAGGCTTGAAGTTCACGGCAAATGCGTTCTGTTACGCCCAACGGCGTCGCGAATGGCGTCGCCACAAAATAATTTATGCCCAGCAATGTTCTTGGCCAGCCTCTGCAAGGCTGCTGCAGCGATCCCATGACGGGGTTTTATCGCGACGGCTATTGCCGCACCGGTCCCGATGACAAGGGATTGCACACCGTCTGCGTGCTGGTGACCGAAGAGTTCCTCGACTTCAGCCGCGCGGCCGGCAACGACCTCTCCACGCCGATGCCCCATTACGGTTTTCCCGGATTGCAGCCGGGCGACCGCTGGTGCTTGTGCGTGACGCGCTGGGCGGAGGCGTTGAAGGCGGGCATGGCTCCGCAGGTGGTGCTCGAGGCGACGCACATTCACGCGCTCGAGTTTGTCGCGCTGGAAGATCTACAAGCCCACGCCGTTCGATGAAGACTGCGCCTGCTCTTGCATCGGTGAACGCGATGGCCGGCGGTTGGCGTCTGGATCATTCCTATGCGCCGGCTGCCGGACCGCTTGTTCGCACGAGTGACGCCGACGGCGGTGGCGTCGCCGCATCTTGTCGTGTTGAATCGTCCACTGGCGGAAGAGCTCGGCCTGGATCAAGCCGTGCTCGGGGCGCCGGAAAACGCGGGCTGGTTCACGGGCAACACACTTCCGCCGGGTGCCGCGCCGATCGCGCAAGCGTACGCCGGACATCAATACGGGCACTTCGTCATTCTCGGTGACGGTCGCGCCATTCTGTTGGGTGAACAAATGACGCCGTGCGGCGAGCGCTTCGACATCCAACTCAAGGGCCCCGGTCGCACGCCCTTTTCCCGACGCGGTGATGGGCGCGCGGCGCTTGGGCCGATGCTGCGCGAATACATCATCAGCGAAGCCATGCACGCGCTCGGAATTCCGACCACACGCAGCCTCGCGGTGGCCGTGACGGGCGAACCGGTCTTTCGCGAAACGACGCTGCCCGGCGCGGTGCTCACGCGTGTGGCCGCAAGTCACATTCGCGTGGGCACGTTCGAGTGGGCGGCGGCCAAGAATGACCTCGATGCTCTACGCGCACTCGTGGATTACACCCTGCAGCGACATTACCCGGAACTGACGGACGCGGAGCATCCCGTGCCTGCGTTGCTGCAAGCCGTCATCGAACGTCAGGCGGCGCTCATCGCGCGCTGGCAACTCGTCGGCTTCGTCCACGGCGTGATGAACACCGACAACATGGCGCTCTCCGGCGAGACGATCGACTACGGCCCGTGCGCATTCATGGACGCCTACCATCCGGCGACGGTCTTCAGCTCCATCGATCAGCACGGTCGCTACGCCTACGGCAACCAACCCTCCATCGCGCACTGGAATCTTTCGCGCCTCGCCTCCGCGCTGCTGCCCTTGATGCACGAGAACGAAAAGGAAGCCGTGGACGTGGCGAATGAAATCCTGCGCACCTTTCCGAATCATTTCGGCACGCATTGGCTCGCGGGCCTGCGTGCCAAGCTTGGCCTTTTCAATGAAGAACCCGGCGATGAGGCGCTCGCCAATGACCTTCTGGGCGCGATGCAGGAACACGGCGCTGATTTCACCAACACCTTCCGCGATCTCTCCGGCGACGTGATGACCGACGCCACGCTCGCGTGCTCGCGGCGGAATTCCAGTCATGGCACACCCGCTGGCAGGAACGATTGTCGCGACAACCGCAGTCCCGCGAGGAAGTCCGCGCGCTCATGCGTCGCCGCAATCCCGCGTTCATCCCGCGTAACCATAAGGTCGAGGAAGCCCTGGCCGCTGCGACCGAGAGCGGCGACTTGAGTGTAATGAAGAAGCTGCTCGACGTGCTCACGCAGCCCTTCGATTACAATCGCGACCTGCCAGAGTTCAGCACGCCCGCCCCATCAAGCGGTCACCCCTACCAGACGTTCTGCGGGACGTGAGCTTGAACGCGAAGTCGCCTTCAACGTCGCGCTGCTCAAGCCCGGCGCCAACGTCCTCTACCCTCACCATCCCCGCCGGGCCCCGTGAACAACGGCGTCATCTACGAACTGTGTGCGGCTCGAACTGGATGAGCCGGCGAGTTCATCGAACAAATAGTCGCGGCGAGTTTGCCCGCCGGAGCGCGGCGTTCACGCCGCTTCACCGTTCGCATAAACAGAACGCTCGAAATTCTCGAGAGCTTCCCTAGAATCGTTTGTTGAAGCGGCATAAATGCCGCGGCCCTTACGCAATGGAATTGCCGACGCCAATTCGCCGCAAGCCACCGACGAACGTCGGCTTGCTGGAACTCATCCGGGCCAAGCGCGAATGGAATTGGCAACCATCCGTCACAGAATCAAAGGCAGGCTTTCGCGGATGGCATCAACGCGGTTACCTGCCGCACTTCGATGCGCCCGGCGTCACCCAGTTTGTCACGTTCCAACTTCACGATTCGTTTCCCGTGACTCGCCGCGGGGAGTTTGAAGCAATTCTGAAGGAGCCGGATGGATCAGCGAAACGCCAGAAGCTGGAAGCCTGGCTGGATCGCGGTCACGGCGAGTGCTGGTTGCGCCGTCGAGATGTGGCGGAACTCGTTGAGCAAGTGTTGCTTCAAGCTGATGGACACGACTTTCATATGCAGGCTTGGGTCGTCATGCCGAACCACGTTCATCTGGTCGTGGATGTTTGGGACGTGCCGTTGGTGAAAATGATCAACGGTTGGAAAGGCAGGTCATCGCGGCTGGCGAATGTGCATCTGAATCGCAGCGGGAAATTCTGGCAGGAGGATTATTACGACACGCTCATCCGCGAGGAAGCGCACTTGAAACGCGCCATCCGTTACACCGAGCAGAATCCCGTGAAAGCGTTTCTGACAAAAGCCGCCCGCGACTGGCCGCGGAGCAGCGCCCGCCATCGTGACGAATACGAGCGCCTCCGGTGGCAGCGCAGCGCATAGGCGCGCGGACTTTAGGCCGCTTCAACGTGCGAAGTTCGGAAGGCTCTCGAAATACCGGACGCACCGGGTTGGCGAACAGTGAAGCGACCTGAAGGTCGCGCTCCTGTGCGCGGCGCGCGGGCTTTAGCAGTTCGTTGAAAAAGTCGAAAAACATTTGAACACCTCAGGGGGTGAGGGGATCGGATCCCCATGCGCGGAATCGTCGATCCTCAAAGCAACATGTTGGTTCTCCTCTCGCCCGAGTCGGTCGTGCCCAAAGAGCATCTGCTGCGCACGATCAAAAAGCTTGTCGATCAGGCGCTGGGCGAACTGGCGCCGCTCTTCGATGAGATGTATGCCGACATCGGCCGTCCCTCCATCCCGCCCGAACGGCTCCTGAAAGCCAAAGTGCTCCAGGCCCTTTATACCATTCGCAGCGAGACGCTCTTGGTCGAGTCGCTCCACTATAACCTGCTCTTCCGCTGGTTCCTGGACCTGCACATGACGGACCCGATCTGGGACCACAGCACCTTTTCCAAAAACCAGGCGCGCCTGCTCCAGCATCGCACGGCGGATTTGTTTTTCGCGTGTGTCGTTGGCCTGGCGCAGGAACATGGCTGGGTGTCCGACGAACACTTCAGTGTCGACGGCACGCTCATCCAAGCCTGGGCCAGTCTCAAAAGTTTTGCGCCCAAAGACGGCGCGGCCCAAAAGACCGACGGCGATCCGGGCAACCCCAGCGTGGATTTCAAAGGCCAGAAACGGAGCAATGCCACGCATGAGAGCACGACGGATGCAGAGGCCCAGTTGATGCGCAAGGGCGCGGGCCAGGAAGCCAAACTCAGCTATGGTTTGCATGCGCTCATGGAAAACCGACACGGCCTGTGCGTGCAGATGGAAGTGACGCGCGCCACGCAAACCGAAACCAGCGCCAGCCGCGAGCTCCTGGCCCGGCAGATCGACGTGAGCGAAGTGGCGCCGGCGAGCGTGGGTGGCGATAAACATTTTCACAACAAGGAGTTCGTCACCTTCTGCCGCGCGCAGGACATCCGGCCGCACGTGGCCCAGGTGAAGGATCGAAAAGTCGAGGGACTGGATGGACGCACCACGTCCACTCTGGGCTACCAGACCAGCCAGCAGATTCGCAAACGCATCGAGGAGATCTTCGGCTGGTGCAAAGAAATTGGCGGATTGCGGCGGACCAAACATCGCGGCACCGAGCGGGTGGCCCTGCAAGCCGCGCTGGTGGTGGCGACATATAATTTGGTGCGCATGGCCAAGCTGCTGTGCGGTCCGCCGGTGCTGGGTGCGGCCTGCTGAGGGCCGCAGTGTGGCGCCGTGTGTCCATCGACCGAAAAAAGGCGTTGAACACAGGGAAAACAGGAAAACGCGTATGAAAAATCGCCCATGCCCCCAACTCCCTAACAGCTCTCACGACGACGCAAGACGACTCCACGCGACGGCGAGCGGGTTTTTCAATGAACTGTTAGCCCGCTTCAGCGTGCGAATTGGCGAGGGCGTGTGAAAATGTCTGCGCGTGCTGATGTGCGTGAGGCGAAGCGGCGTGAACGCCGCGCTCCTACCGCAACGCGGTTGCAGCCTTCAGCCCAGCGTTGGCGGACGCAGTCGGGCTACGCTGGGTGACGACGGGAAAATGAAAACAACTCTGAAAGAGTTGTGTCGTGAGGGCGGCGGAATGGATGCAACCCATTCAAGGTTGAAGACATTTTGGGGAACGTACCCCAGGGTAGGCGCGTTGCGCCAACGCTGGGCTGATGGAATTGAATCCCGTTGGGATTCAGGGATGGAGCGCGTCTTGTTCAGACGGATTCTGAAATTTCTTTGAGGTAGCTCAACAGGTCTTCCGGCTTGCTGTGAACTTTCACACCAAATTGCTCATCAAGTTTCAAATGCTTACTCCGAACGAGATGCTCCATAGGGCCGTCGCAGAAATAAGCTTCACTGGATGGAATTCCTGCGCTGGCGTGAAGGAAATCGAAGATGTCGTTGGGACGAACCTTGCCACCGCCAAGAACGCGAGCCGCACACATACCTGCGAGCACTTCGCAGCAGGGTATTCGGCCATAGTCCTTCGATTCGACCATCGCACGGGTGACTTTGATGACGTTGTCGCGAACTTCATCCCTTTGAATCTCACCAAGAATCGCCTCCATTCGAGAAATTACTTCCGCCGCATAATCTTCAACCACGTCATTCCGACATTCCTTCAACAACTCCCAAAACTGTTTTGGGCTAGTCCTTTGTTGCGCGGGCAACTCCGCCCACTTTGAGAAAAAACCTCTTTTGGCCGGGCGTGGAACGAGTCCTTGGGCAGTAAGCTTTTGGCAATCGCAAACGGTCAATTCCCACCGTAGGTCTATGCTCACGTTTTCCCACGATTCAGCGATGTCGGGCGACCACAAATTGGCTCTTGCTTGCTCATCGCCGAACCACAAGCCCACCTTTGAAACAAAACTATTCTTGATGCGAACATCATGTCTTTCGCCATCCAACGCTTTACCGCACTGCTCGGCAAATGCCTCCTCAAACTTCATTACGCAGATGCCTTGGCTAAAGATGTCCATCAAGTTAGCAGTGGCGGCTCGTGAACGAGGGTCTTCCTGCTTCATCAACTCGTCCAAAATCGGCACGCTCAATGGACACAGAATTGCCTGCCGCTCCGCAAGGCGGTTCAAACAAACCAATCTCCTCATAGGCGGTAGGCGCATTTCGTTGCAGCCACACGTCGCGCAGCTTGAGCCAGTGGCATACATCGAGATAGATGATCCTCTTCTCGGCCATCTCGGTTTTCAGAGCCCGCAGTTTGCAGTCGAGATGTGTGGCTGCGGAAGGCCTGCCGATACCGGAATGTCGTTCCACGGACTCTCGAAATACCGTCACAAACCGTGCTGCCCTCCACGGACTAGAACTGTCAGAAGCTTGCGGCATGGCAAGCTGGCCGTCATACACTGAGAAGCCATGTTCGGAATTCGTCGATGACGTCGGCCCTTCTCGAAAGAGGTCGTCCGCAGATTTTTCTGCCATGAACTGCGCCTTGGCTTTGTCGAAATCCGCAACTGGAATCCCGCGGCAGTAATCTTCCATTTCCGTTAAGAAATCGTGGATGCGGAATGTATTTCTGAACTCAAAAAAGCCGCGCTGCTCGTTCTTCCGATTCAAAAGCAGCATGTGCCAGTGCGTCTGGAATGCGAGTTCGCGCCACATGCCAAGAAGCTTCTCATTCCGAAGGTTCACGTAGAGGTCGTAGATGACTAGGGGAACATGTTCGTTGAAAGGAGATGGTATCCAAAACACGAAAAATCCCAAACACCCAAACTGATTTCGTGCAACTCCTCCGTGGACTCGCAGGTTAAACGGGTGGGTCGTAGCTAATGTGTTGATGAACGGCGTCGTGTCTTTGAGGAAAAAGGCCACTTCCTGTCCCACCTCCAAATTGATGACGACAGGCATCGGTAGAAGTCCCTCCACGGATTCCATTCCACTCGGAAACCGGAACGGCTCAAACCGCGTTGCTCCGTGTGGCCATGCGTTGTTTTTCGCTTCCGGCATGGCATCACCACTTCAGTTCTTCGCCCCCGCCAGTTCCTCCTCGAAATCCACGATCTCTTTGATCTGCACCAGAAACCAGCGGTCGATCTTCGTGAGGTTGAAGATCTCCTCGATGCTGAAGCCGGCGCGGAGGGCGTGGCGGATGAAGAAGATGCGTTCGGCGTTGGGCACGCTCAGTTTGCGGCTGATGACGTCGCGCGGGAGGATGTCGCGGTCGCCATAGACTTCTGTGCCGATGCGCCAGGGTTTGCCGTCGCCGCCCAGGCCGCTGCGACCGATCTCCAGCGAGCGCAGGCATTTTTGCAGGCTTTCCTTGAACGTGCGGCCGATGGCCATCGCTTCGCCGACGCTCTTCATCTGCGTGGTGAGCGTGGGGTCGGCCTGCGGAAATTTCTCAAAGGCAAAGCGCGGAATCTTGGTGACGACGTAATCAATGCTCGGCTCGAAGCTCGCCGGGGTTTCGCGCGTGATGTCGTTCTTGAGTTCGTCGAGCAGGTAGCCGACGGCGAGTTTGGCGGCGATTTTCGCGATGGGGAAGCCAGTGGCCTTGGACGCGAGCGCGGAGCTCCGACTGACGCGCGGGTTCATCTCGATGATGACCATGCGGCCGTTCTCCGGGCTGACGCCGAACTGGATGTTCGAGCCGCCTGTCTCCACACCCACGGCGCGAATCACGGCGAAACTCTGGTCGCGCATGATCTGATATTCCTTGTCGGTCAGCGTTTGGATGGGCGCAACGGTGATACTGTCGCCGGTGTGGACGCCCATGGGGTCGAAGTTTTCGATGGAGCAGATGATGACGCAGTTGTCGGCCTTGTCGCGCATCACCTCCATCTCGTACTCCTTCCAACCGAGGAGGGATTCTTCGATGAGGATTTCGTTCACCGGCGAGAGTTCTATGCCGCGCTTGGCAATTTCCTCAAACTCCTCGCGGTTGTAACCGATGCCGCCGCCCGTGCCGCCGAGCGTGAACGCAGGGCGAATGATGAGCGGGAAGCGTCCAATCTTTTCCGCCACAGCGCGCGCTTCATCCATGTTATGCGCTACGCCAGAGATGGGCACGTCGAGACCGATCTGGAGCATCAACTCTTTGAAGGCAAAGCGGTCTTCGCCCTTGTGGATCGCTTCGGGCTTCGCGCCAATCATCTCCACGTCATGCCGCTCGAGCGCGCCGTTCTTGTGCAGCGACATCGAGGTGTTGAGTGCCGTCTGGCCGCCGAGCGTGGGCAGCAACACGAGTTTGCCCTGCGCACCCATCCGTTGCATCTCCTCCTTCTCCCGGATGATGATCTTCTCCACGCACTCTGGCGTGATCGGTTCGATGTAAGTGCGGTCGGCGAACTCCGGGTCGGTCATGATGGTGGCCGGATTCGAGTTTACGAGCACCACGCGGTAGCCCTCCTCCTTGAGCGCTTTGCACGCCTGGGTGCCGGAATAATCAAATTCGCACGCCTGGCCGATGATGATCGGGCCGGCGCCGATGATGAGGACGCTGTGAATGTCAGTGCGCTTGGGCATAGTTAAAATCCGCGAGAGTCAAAGCGATGCGTGCCGTGTTGTCATTCGTTTTTTGTGCGCTTCTGGCTGGGGTTTGCGGGGGCTGAACGGCTCAAGTTGCCATCCAGGTTGCCGATGCCCTCGGAGTGCAAAACATGGCCGATGTGAGCAACAGTACCACGCCGGGCAATCGCGAAACGGCGCGGCTGCAATGGCGGCTGCTGCTGGCGCTCGTCGCCATCACATTGGCCACGTTCATCAACTCGTGCGGCAATGGCTTCGTTCAGTATGACGACAGCATCAACATTTACGGCAACCCACGCATCCAATCGCTGAGCGTGGACAACTTGAAGTGGATGTTCACGGATACGCAATTTGCGCAGCGCTACATGCCGCTCGGTTGGTTGAGCTACGCCGTCGATTACCATTTCTTCGGCGCAAACGCAGCGGCTTACCATATCGGCAACCTATTGCTTCATATCGCCAACGTGGTGGTGTTGTTCTTCTTCCTGAAGCGTCTGCTGAACTTTGCTGTAAATGGAGCACCAAGGACTGTTCCGGCCCGCGCCGTAATTTGGTGCGCTGCCGTTGGAGCATTGTTTTGGGCCGTTAATCCATTGCGGACCGAACCCGTCGCTTGGGCATCATCGCGTCCTTACTGCCTGATGTTTCTTCTCGCGTTCATTTCCCTCCTTTCCTGGATGCACGCACGCACCGCAAGGCTCACTTCAGCTCACCGCATTGCCTGGATAACGCTGTCGATTTCGACCTACGCAGCATCTCTGCTCACTTACCCGCTCGCGCTCTTTTTACCGGCGTCAATCGTGGTGTTGGATGCTTACCGTCTCGGATATCTCAGCCGACGGTTCTCGGATTGGGATAAGTCCGGCCTCCGGCATTTTGTCACGGACAAGATTCCTCACCTCGCTGTTGCCGCCGCTATGATCGCCGTGGTGTTCCTCGCACGCGTGGCGACTGACCTTGATCATCGGCCCACTTCGCTGAGGGAGTTTGGAGTGTTCTCCCGGCTGATGCAGGCCTGCTACATCGTGAGCTATTACCTGTGGAAGCCGTGGGTGCCTTTCAATCTCGCCGTCTGCTATCCAACGTTGCACTCCTTTAATCCACTCGGGATTGGTTTTGTATTTAGTGCGCTAATGGCGTCCGGCGCCACGTTCATCGTCATCAAGTGGCGCCAACGCTGGCCGGCGCTTTTGGCCCTGTGGCTTTGTCACTTGGCGCTGCTCGTTCCGGTGTTGGGCCTCACCGAATATCCGCATTCCGCCTGCGATCGTTACAGCTACCTGCACGGGGTTTTGTGGTCCGTCGCCATCGCTGCCCTTGTGCTGACCCTCTGGCACCGCGATCGGCTGGGTCAGTTTGCAGCCGCGATCTTTGGCGGCGCCTCAATCCTCTTTGCGTTCGCGGCACACCAACAAGTCACCACATGGCACAGTCCGGTCAGCTTCTATCGCCAGGTCATCGCAGTACACCGGGAACATCCGCATCGCGCGCGGTTCGATGCCGCGTTAGCGCGCAACTACCTTGGGCTTGGGTTTACCAATGAAGCAGTCGCCAGCTTGCAAGACTCGGTGCGGTATGAATCAGTCCGGGCCGACCGGCGCATCTATGGTGAGGCGCTTCTGCCGAGCGTACAAACTCAGTTGGGCGACGTTCTTCGCGCCCAAGGCCGGCACGAGGAAGCGCTGGCCTGCTATCGGGCTGCACTGATCTCCAATCCCAACTGGGAGAGTGCGCGAAACAGAATTGCCCAGCTGCAGGGGAAATGATTTGCGGCACCCACTCCAAGCTGGAGTGCAGGGCATGTTGAAATACACGCAGGACGCCCATTGTCCGGAAGTAGTTGGATCAAGCCATTCTCTCTAGAGCTTCTTCAACTGGATGTTTTTCAGCGCAGCGGCGGTATTCCAAGTCGCCACGCCCAACGGAACACATGGTTCCACCTCAAGTCGGATGCTGAAACGCTTATCGGTCGTGTCCAGGTTCACCACGCGGTCCTCGTCGATCCAGGCCTGGATCTTTCCCGGCTCAACGCGGAGACGGACATGGAACCATTTTCCGTTGGTGAAGTTCATGTAGGTAGTCGTCTCGTTTTGCGATGCATCTTCACCGTCAATGCTCGAGAGGCCGACCGTTCCACCGCCCCAACCACCCAGGATGAGGCTGCACTGTTCCGCGCCCACCGGAAAGGTGAGGCCGCAGAAAAAGTCACTGCCTTCGACACGCATCGCGTCGAGGGAAATTTCGTAATTCATCCGGGGCAGGTCATTGGTGTTCGTCAACGTAATGCCCGTCATGTGCCCCATGCCAAGTTGGATCACACCTTTCTCCACGGCCACCGTTCCCCGTCCGGCGAAATCCGCCGGGGCCCATCCTCGTAATGTTCTGCCGTCAAAGAGAACGCCGGTCGCGGGCGTATTTGCCCCAGGCGACGGGGCGGCCTTTGCGGACGGCGAAGGAACTGGCGACGTCACTCGTTTCACTGGCGGGCTCTGATGTGATGCGCATCCCAGGTTGAGAAGCGGGAGAACAAGCGAACAGGCCACGGCGAAAGTGTTGAGCAGGCGATACGTCATACCTAATTGAAACTCAGCCGGCTCAGGCGAAAAGAAAAATTCGCTTAACCGGTGCTCCCCATCGCCAGTGCGCTCAAGGCGTCACCTTCAGGCGGTAGAATCCGCGCGGGGTTTTGGCCCCGCCGAGATTTGTAAAAACGAGGTTCGTGCCGGTCACCGGACCGATGTTGGTGAGAGTCTGCCATGATGCCGAGGGCAAGTTCGTGGCCAACTCGAGCGAATACGTCTTGCCCGTAGCGCTCAGGAAAGTGAGCACGACATCGTTGCCTTGCCGCGTGACGCGAGTCAGGCGAAGGACGCTGGCGGCGCTCCGGGGATTGGTGCCCGCCCGATACTCTTGAAGGTTGCTCATCGCGTCACCGTCGGTGTCCAAGTTCGCATCGGAAGCGTTGTCCTTGTTGAACCCATTGGCGATCTCATAGGCGTCTGGCATGCCGTCCCCGTCGCTATCAGCCGCGCCCGAGGACCCGTTCACGCGCACGAAGTCGAACGTCGAAGTGTTGAGCGCGTTGGGATTAACAGCCGTGACGGCGAGGCCGAGCGTAGCGTTGACTGAAAGATTCAAATTCAAGTCCGACCCCAGTTGTGTCCAGGTGTTGCCCGTGGCGGAATGATAAGCGCGAAATACATTGTTCGTGCGGTTGAGCCGTAGCCAGTACGGCACCGAGAGCATCGGCCCCTGCACGTAAAAACTGCCGCCGCCGTTGACCGTGCGCCATTGAAACTCAACCCCGTTTTGAGCGGTGGCAGCGAGGTAGGCGTTGGCGGCGTTGGGTGCGAGGCTTTCACGGATCATCACGCCTGCCTTGGCCCAAGCGTCGGTATCCGTGATCGAAGCGACACGCGCGACGACTTCAGAATCCCCATTCGCATCCTGCCACATGTAATGGAACGAATCCGCGCTGCCGAAAATATCCGTGCCCGCGCCAGAGACAGAGAACGTGCTGGTGTTGGTCGTATAGGTGGCGCTGCCAGCAAGGAGAACGCTGCCAACATCCTGATGCTGCCACGGAGAGGGAAGACCACCGGGCACGAAGCTGTTGATCCATTGCGCCAGAGCAGCGACGGCGTTCGTATCGATGACGTTCCGCGCCAGGGGCGGCATCTTCGCCACACCATTGGTGTTCATGCGCAAGTGCATGATGGAGCGCCCCACGCTGCCGGGCGCCACCTCGCGAGCGTTCGGAATTCCGAAATTATTAAAGACCGGTCCATCCAGGATATTTTGGTTGGCCAGTGGAGTCTCGAATCGTCCATCCCAATTTCCCTGCACACCGCCTGGGCGATGACACTGGGCGCAATTTGCGTCGAGATAGGAACGCATTCTTTTCTCGATGGGCGCAGTGGTGTCGGTGACAGGAACGAGTTTGGTGTAATTTGAGATGGCGCTCTCATTTAACGCGGGATTGAACAAGCCCGCACGGTTAAGCGCCCGGAGTTGGTTGTCCGTCACGCCAGTTCCGGCGTAAGTGAAGTTTCCATTCAGCTGACGTGTATTGAAGCCAAGGATGTGGCCCGCGTTGGGATTATGACAGGTGAGGCAATCCTGTGGACTAGGGTAGAACCACGTCTGTGTGCGAGTGCCAGTGCCTGTGTTGATTACAATGTCCTCAGATAAGGAGTCGCTCAAGAGGTCCGCATCGGAATTGTCCGGCCGCCATTTATAGGTGAGTCCATAAACGGATCCATTCGTATCGCGCACGATCAGCCGCGTCTCAAGGCGCTTGCGAAGTGTCGGATTCAGATCGTTTGTCCCCAGCTCGAAATGTTTCACGAAGACCGTGCCGCTCGGAAAAGTCCATTCGCCGGTGGGCGTAAACGCGACCTGTTCATTCGCAGTGTAAGGTGCACCATTGTTCGGAACCATCATCCAGCGTGACTTGGCGGAGCCGTCCGACCACAACGGCGAATTCACCGAGTAAGGAAGCAGCGCGGCGTGGGGGGTGAGATTCGGAGTGTTGGCGAACGCGCCCGTCAGAGAGAGCCTGGCTGGCGCAAACACCGTGGGCTGCCCGCTTTGCATCAGCTTCAAGACCTTGCCAGAGGGGCCCATCTTCAGCGCGTAGATTTCCCCGTGCCGATCGAGGCCAAACGAGGCCAATCCTTCATAATTATGGCCCACGGGCATGTGACAGAGGAAAGCCACGGACGGGGGATTATTGCTGCCGTTGTACGTGAGCGACCAGATGCGGCCCGACGTGTTATCACCAAAAATATATTTGCCCTGCAATCCAGGAAGTTGATTACCGCGATAAACGTAGCCGCCGATGACGCACGTATCGCCCGCGTCGCGGACGTACTCATAAACCGGCGGCTTATCAATACCCACGATGGGCGAGGGTTTTGGCTTGGAGCCCTCGGTCGTAACGGATGCCTCGCGGTAACTCCATTGGTAGTTCCCGCCTCTCTCAATCAGGTCGATCTCTTCGCGGGTGTTCTGGCCGATATCGCCGAGCCAAATACGCCCTGTCGGCGGATCCAATGTCATGCGATGCGGGCTGCGCAAACCAATGGCATAAAACTCTTCGAGGATGCTGCCACCCGGGTCCAGCCACGGATTGTCATTCGGGATGGAGTAATTGGCGGTAAAGCTGGGAGGCATGCCCGGTGGGGATTGGGGCTGACGGCGAATCGGGTGGCTTTTGGTAGGGTCACTATTCACGTCAATGCGCAGCACCCCGGAAAAAAGCCCACCGTTCATGCGCTGAGCCTGATTGAACTCGTCGTCAATGCCGCCTTCATCCCCCACGGGAAGATAAAGAAAGCCATCGGTGCCGAACATGACGTTCCCGCCGTTGTGCCACAGGTGACGGTCAAACTGATTGATAAGAACCTGCTCGGAATTGGGGTCCGCCACCAACTGGTTATCCGGCACGGTGAAACGACTGAGCCGCATCCATGTGCCGAGAAATGGATCGGGACGATCTCGGTCCGGCGGCGGGAAGACGCGATTAGTGGTGTATTGGTAAAATACGTAAACGAAGCCGCGATTGGTCGAGCCTGGCTGGCGCCATTCAGGATGGAATGCAAACCCGAGCAGGCCGCAATCCTCGAACCCCTGCGTGCGCACGGTTAAATCCAGAAAAAGTCGTTTCGTGGTCACGCCAGGCGTGTTGGTGAAGAAATGGATTGTTCCCTGCCGGCCGGAAACGTAGAGCCGATCGGAATTCGGCTCAAAAGTCATGAACGTGGGGTCATTGAACGTCAGTCCGGGAAAGACATCTTCAACGTAATAATCGCCGCTGCCCACACCGGGGCGCGTCGGGGGCAAATTGTTGTTCAAGAATGCGCCGACGCTCGCGCGCGTTGTTAAACCGTACGGATCTGCCCCCCAGATTGGAAGCTCCGCCGCCACGAATAGGACTACGACGAGAAGGAATCTCACTGCACACATACGCAACGAAGACCATACTTCAGGCGCGCAAAATGTAATTCGGGTTAACTACGGAGAAGGCGCTGGGGCGATTCACCGAACATGATCCGGCCTGGCCTTATCGAGTGCGCAACAGGGCGTCTTTCTTTTCAGTAAAGCTTCGTTAGGCTCGCCACCATGCACCGTAAACCTTCAAATCGCCCGCGTCCTCGCAGTTTCCTAACGTTCGCCCCTGTTTTACTTCTTCTTCTCGTTGAACTTTCCGGGGCGGAACTTCCCGTCCCACAGCACCACGATTACGTGATTCGCGACTTTCAGTTTCGTTCGGGAGAATCGCTGCCCGAGGTAAAGATGCATTTCGTTACCTTCGGCAGTCTCGAAAGGGATAAGAACGGGAAGGCCCGCAACGCTGTCCTCATTCTCCACGGGACAACCGGTAGCAGCGCTCAATTCCTCGGCACCAATTTTGCCGGCACTCTCTTCGGCCCAGGACAGATTCTGGATGCCAGCCGGTTCTTCATCGTGATTCCCGATAATCTTGGCCACGGCAAGTCAACGAAACCCAGCGACGGCTTGCGCGGGCGATTCCCGAAATACGGTTATCACGATATGGTACAGGCGCAGTATCGATTCCTCACGGAGGGCTTGAAGGTAAACCACCTGCGACTCGTCATGGGCACTTCGATGGGAGGCATGCACACATGGGTTTGGGGCAAATCACATCCGGATTTCATGGACGCGCTGATGCCCCTTGCCTGCATGCCAACAGAAATCGCAGGTCGCAATCGGGTCTGGCGGCGCATGATCATCGACTCGATTCGTCATGATTCCGAATGGCGCAACGGTGAATACAATCGTCAGCCCAATGGTGCCCGTGTCGCCCACGAAGTGCTTTACTACGTAGGCAGTAACCCGAGACAACGTCTGAAGGAGGCTCCGACTCTTGCACAAGCGGATGCTGAACTTGATCGCTACGTCGCGGAAGGGATGCGTCGTTTGGATGCGAACGACATTCTATACGCGGTGGAAGCGTCACATGACTACAATCCCGGGCCAGGGTTGGAAAACATCAGAAAGCCTTTGACGGCGATTAATTTCGAAGATGACCTCATCAACCCGCCGGAACTGGGTGTGTTCGAACGTGAGTTGAAGCGTGTGCAAAATGCCAAGGCGGTGATGATTCCAGAAAGCGAACACACCCGCGGGCACGGCACCCACACGATCGCCGCTATCTGGAAAAAACATTTGGAACGCCTGCTCAAAAAGTCCGAGCGATAACTCCGGTCCGCTGAGTCTTTATCAATCTTGGCTGAGGAATCGCACAAACAAAAAACGCCCCACGGTTTACGTGGGGCGTTGCGCAATGAATTGGTCTTACTTCGCTACGGGCTTGGCTAAAGCAGGCGTAGACTGGGAATTCCGTTCAAGAGCCTTGGATTCGCCGCTCATTGGGCGAACGGTTATAAACCATGCATTGTTGTCCTTGGCATCCCCGCCAATGGTGAGGATTTCACCCTTCGGAAGCGGCTTATCAACACGGTTGACCTGCTTACCGTGGCCAAAGAGCTTTACCGTGATGTTATTGGCTCCTTTGTTCTTCACCTCAATTGAGCATTGCTTGCTCATGACTACTGTCGAGTAGGTGTTGGTGTTGATGGTAAACACCTGACGATTCACCTCGAAAAAATTTTTCCACTTCAACGGCATGTCTCGAAGCTTTTTGGCCAACTCGCCATCCAATGGTTTATGGGTGGGATCGGGAGATTTATCTTCATTGGTACCCCAGATGAGGCGAGCTTCCATTTTTCGCTCCGAGGCAAAGGAATCGGCTACGAAGACAAACAAGAATGCAGCAACAAGGCCCAGCCGAGTGCCTCGAAATTTAAAAGGAGCGATCATCTGTTACTGAATCTCTTCCGGAGTGGAGTCAACAGCTTCATCCCCGTCAACGTAGGGATTCGAAATCCAAACCAAGGTCATTTGTTGCGATTCTGAACGGAAAGAAAACGACGGAGAGTCATCGAGCGGATTATCGATCTCTTCGAACATGGCTGGCGAAACAATGTTCATTTGCAACGCCATGAACAACACGACTGAAGCCGCCACTGCGATCCCCGAAACAGCCGCGAAATGATTACGCAGGAATAAGCGCCAGGCCGGCGTCGCGGACCGCGCAGGGGCCGCCTCCAAACGCTCAATCTCACGCTCAATCTTGCTCCAATAAAAGTCGCGGGAGTCGGACAATCGAAATTCAGGCTCATTCTCTTGCAGCAGAGTTCGGGTCTCCTGCAATTCTCCCAGCAGGGCACGGGCGTTCACATCTTGATCAAGCAATACCTTCACCTGATTTGCCTCGCCCTCGGTGAGTTCACCATCCAGATAGGCCTGTAATTTAATTCCAAGATCCAAGTTCATTTCAACTCCTCACGTTTATAGCTCGCCATCAAAGCCGCCATTTTGCGGCGCGCGTAAAACAACCGCGACATTACCGTCCCAATAGAGCACTGCATCCTCTTTGCAATCTCCTTATACTCCAAATCTTCAAACTCATGCAGAATCAGCACCGTTCGGTGCTCGTAGGATAACACAGCCAACGCCTTGTCGATTCGCTGCCGCAACTCAGCTCGTTCTAAACGCTCCGTCGGGTTGTTAACCACCATCGGCATCTGCCTTTCGACGCCCCCCGATTCTTCCTCCAAGTTCTCAATTGATTCCGCCCGTTCGCGCTTCATCTTGCGCAGTTTGTCCAGGCAAAGATTGATCACGATGCGAGTCATCCAAGTTAGAAAACTTGAGTCTCCCTGGAATTGTTTGAGCCGCTGCCAGGCCTTTATCCACGCTTCCTGCGAAAGATCAGTGGCATCTTCCTCATTTCGAATCATGCTGAAGGCACGCGCGTAAATCTTGTCGCGATGGCGTGCCACCAACTCTTCGAAAGCCGGCATGCTACCTCGTTGCGCTGCTCGAAACAGCGCTACGTCGTCCATACTCGGGTAATCTTTCTTCGACGCCATCGGTTCTGACGGGAGTGTGTACCGCGCTATTCAAAAGTCACAGTTCAGACCCTTTGTGCTCGGCAATCTCCCTGTGATTCTGGGGTCTCGTTGACAGGCAAAATCAACTGCCTTGGCAAAAGACTTAAACAACACTTCGCTAACATGGTGTGGCTCTTCACCGTAAAGCAATTCCAGATGCAGATTACATCGGGCTTCATTGGCAAATCCCTGAAAAAATTCGCGCGCCAAACCAAATCGAAAGGCGCTCGACATGTCCTGCTCTTTCTCTCTGCGAGTCACGCTCTTGTAGCCGTATTTATCCAAACCTCGCCATACCAGATAGGGTCGGCCGCTGAAATCGACGACGCACCGTGCGAGGCATTCATCCATGGGGACGAAGGCTTCGCCTGATAATGGATTGCGCGGATCAAATCCTGTTCCGTAACGGCGAATACCTTTCTTGTCGCCCAGCGCCTGTAAAAACGCCTGGCCCAGCGCGATGCCGCAATCCTCAACCGTATGATGCGCATCCACTTCCAAGTCACCCTTGCAGCGGAGGGTTAAATCGACGACCGCATGCTTGGCAAAAAGAGTCAGCATGTGATCGAAAAACGGCACGCCGGTCTTAATCGATGATTTTCCCTCACCATCAATAAGCAGCTTGAGCGCGATCTGGGTTTCTTTCGTGACGCGCTTGATCTGCGCGGTGCGAATTTGCATTTCGCGTAATTCAAACAGGCGTGCGACGGCGATTCAAAAGCTATTTTCGAATTGTCAGTTCTACCCGCAGGACGCCGATGGCTTTCAGCGTTCGCCCCTTGAGAACACTTGTTCTTTACCCGGCTTTCCTCGCCAGTAAGCTGCCGCGCTGATGAGTTCGCTCCTGATTACTGGCGGCCGAGTGATCGATCCCGCCAATTCCTTCGACGCTGTCTCCGATCTGTTGCTGCACGACGGCAAGATCTCGGCCATCGGCTCCCATGCTGCCAAACAAGCTTCTCCGGACTGCGAACGTCTCGAGGCTCACGGAAAGATCGTCTGCCCGGGACTGATTGATCTTCACGTTCACCTGCGCGAGCCCGGGCAATCGGCCAAGGAAACCATTGCGACGGGCACCCGTGCGGCAGCGCACGGGGGCTTCACCACCGTGGTCTGCATGCCCAACACGACACCCCGGATCGACAACCCGGCCGCTGTGGCCCTTGTCAAAGAGAAGGCGGAACGTGAAGGCGTTGTTCATGTGCTCGTTGCTGGCGCCATCACCAAAGGCATCGCCGGCGAAGAACTGGCTCCCATTGGTTCCCTCAAACAAGCAGGCATCGTCGCCATTACGGACGATGGACATTGCGTCCAAAACAATGAACTGATGCGCCGCGCGCTGGAATACGCGCGCATGTTTGACCTGCCGGTGATGGATCATTGCCAGGATTACGCTCTCGTTTCCGACGGCGTCATGCATGAAGGCTATTGGAGCGCGGCTTTGGGCCTGCGCGGGTGGCCCGCCTCGGGCGAAGACATGATTGTGGCTCGTAATATCCTCCTCGCTGAACTCACGGGCACTCACATCCATTGTCAGCACTTGAGCTCCGCACGCTCTGTTGAATTGCTGCGACAGGCGAAGTCACGTGGCGTTCCTATTTCCGGCGAAGCCTGTCCGCATCATTTTGTTCTAACCGATTCCGCTGTAGCAGGCAGCGACGAGTTCTGGCGCGAGGACGGAAAAAAAGTGTTTGGATACGGAACGGGCGTCGCGGCGGCCAGGTGGCCCAAATACGACACGAACTTCAAAATGAACCCACCGCTCCGTTCCGCTGCCGATCGCGAGGCAATCCTCGACGGCCTCACCGACGGCACCATCGAAATTCTTTCGTCGGACCATGCCCCCCATTGTGACTATGAAAAGGAAGTGGAATTCGACTACGCCCCGTTCGGCATCACTGGGTTCGACACCGAATTACCCTTGTCGCTAATGCAGCTTTACCATGCCAAACGACTGTCGCTCTCGGCCGTAATCGCAAAGTTCACCGTCGCTCCCGCCCGTTTGCTGAAGCTCGACAAAGGAACCTTGAGCGTCGGCGCGATCGCGGACGTGACAATTTTTGATCCGGACCGGGAGTGGACTTATGAGCGAAAACAATCCCCCAGCAAGTCAAAGAACTCGCCCTTCGATGGCTGGCAGATGAAGGGGCGCGCCACGGGCACCATCGTCGCGGGCAAGGTCGTGTATCAGGCCACTTGAGCCCGGGTGTCCCGGCGAATGGCAGCCGATCGGCAGCCTTCACGATAGTTGGATGTTCATGCGAAATGGTGGGGAGAAACTATGAGTTCGACGACGGGAAACAAACTACGCTGGGGCTTTCTTAGCACAGCGCACATTGGCCGCAAGAATTGGAAAGCCATCCGCAACAGCGGCAATGGCACCCTAGTCGCCATCGCCAGCCGGAGCCTGTCCAAAGCCCAGACTTTCATCAGCGAATGTCAGGCCGCCGCACCATTTGATCCCCCGCCGCGAGCCATAGGCAGCTACGAGGAGTTACTCGCCTCGCCCGATGTGGAGGCCGTTTACATTCCGCTTCCCACCGGCGTGCGGAAGGAGTGGGTTGTCCGAGCCGCGCGAGCAGGCAAACACGTCGTGTGCGAGAAGCCCTGCGCGGTTAGCCCCACGGACCTCGAGGAGATGCTCGAAGCGTGCTGTTCCAATGGCGTGCAGTTTATCGATGGTGTGATGTTCATGCACAGCCAGAGGTTGGAATGCATCCGGCGTATCCTTAACGACAAGAACACCGTTGGGACTGTAAGACGTGTCACCTCCGCCTTCAGCTTTTGCGCCCCGAACGATTTCTTCGACGCCAACATTCGTGCGAACGGCGCACTGGAGCCGCACGGCTGCCTGGGGGATCTGGGCTGGTACTGCATCCGGTTCGCGCTATGGACCTTGGAGTGGCGCATGCCGACACGAGTTACCGGCCGCATCCTTTCCCAGGCAAATGCCCATGGTGATTCTGCCCCGGTGCCTACCGAATTTTCCGGCGAACTGTTCTTTGCGAATGGAGCTTCCTCCGGCTTCTACTGTTCGTTCCTGACTCACAATGAACAAAGGGCGCGGATCAGCGGAAGCAAGGGGTCCCTGGACGTGTCGGACTTCGTGATGCCTTTTTTCGGCGCGGAATTAGTGTTTCGCGTGAACAATGCGGAATTGGTCGTCGCTGGCTGTGACTTCAACATGGAGGCGCGCGAGCAAGACGTGTCAGTGCCTGAATACAGCAACAGCCATCCGACATCGCAGGAAACCAACTTGTTTCGATCCTTCGCCGCGCAGGTGCAGTCTCGTGAGCTTAACTCCAACTGGGCCGAGATGGCGTTGAAGACGCAGCGAGTAATGGCGGCTTGCTACGAATCCGCCCTGGGGGGAGGACACGAAGTCGCCGTCCGCTAACCCGCCTGCTCGACAACCGGTTTCAACTCCCGGAAGTTTTGCGCGTGTTCACCTTATCCAAAGCGGGCCGCTGGCTGAACCTGCTGGTCGCAGGAATCACAGCAATCCTTGCTTCATCCTGCGTCTTCCCCGCCCCGACACTCCAGCGCTACGAATTCCAACAACCCCAAATGGGATTGCCGTTCCGGATGGTGCTTTACGCAAAAACCCGGGCGCAGGCTGAAGCCGCATCGAATCGCGCCTTTGCCCGCATCCAGCAATTGAACGATGTGATGAGCGACTATGAATTCGACAGCGAGCTGAGCACTTTGTCCCGCTCTTCAGGCGAAGGACGAGCCCGTCCAGTCAGTCAGGATTTGTGGATAGTGCTGAGTCGGTCCCAGCGACTTGCCCAGGAAAGTAGCGGCGCATTCGACATAACGGTGGGGCCTTACACGGCGCTTTGGCGCAAGGCGCGGCGCGAGAAACAGCTCCCGACCGCTGAGAAGCTGAAGGAATTTGGGGCAGGCGTGGGTTATCAAAAATTGGTCCTCGATCCCCGCAAGCGGACCGCCGTTCTTACCGCTCCTCGCATGCGCCTGGACTTGGGCGGCATTGCCAAAGGATACGCCATCGACGAAGCGCTAAAGGTCTTGCGAAGCAACGGCATCTCGCGCGCGCTCGTGACCGGAGGCGGCGACATGGCAGCGGCGGAGCCGCCACCTGGCCAGCCAGGCTGGCGCATCGAGCTCGCCGCTCTCGATGCCACCCTTGCGCCCGCCGCGCGATTCATCCTCCTGAAAAACCGTGCGCTGGCCACCTCGGGAGACCTGTTTCAACACGTGGAGATTGAGGGCAAACGCTATTCGCACATTGTGGATCCCAGGACCGGCCTCGGCTTAACCGATCACAGTCTTGTCAATGTGATCGCACGGGATTGCATGACCGCGGATAGCTTGACGAAAGTCGTGAGCATTCTGGGGCCCGAGGCCGGATTCGAATTCATTCGCCGAAAGCCCGGAGTTTCCGCACGGGTCACCCGCAAACCAGAAGCTGCAGTTGAAGTGAGCGAAACGCCCGGCTTCGCCCGGTACTACTTCGGGGAGACCGGCGAGCTCAAGCTCGACACTGGAAAGTCGAATCAATAACTTTCGCGCGGTTCATGCTCAAACTCATCAGCGCTTTCGGGCTCATTTCGATCGTGGCGATCGCATGGCTTCTATCGGAGAAAAAGAAACTCTTCCCGTGGCGAACCGTCTTGTGGGGCGTCGGTCTTCAATTTGCCGTCGGCCTCTTCGTGCTCCGTACCGAAGCCGGGGTCGTTTTCTTTAACGGCTGCCAGAAGCTGGTGGATCGATTTATTTCCTTCGCTGACGCTGGAAACCGCCTCGTCTTCGGGGCGTTGTCAAAACCAGAAGTGCTTACCAAGGCCTTCGGTGCGGAAAACACGTTCTTCTTCGTTATCACCGTCACCGGAACGATCATCCTCGTCTCCGCTGTCTCCACCCTGCTCTACCATTACGGAATACTGCAACTCATCGTCCGCGGAATGGCGTGGGTGATGCGCAAGGTGATGGGCACCAGCGGCAGCGAAACGTTGGCGGCGGCGGCAAATATTTTCATGGGCCAGACCGAAGCGCCTTTGGTCGTCCGACCCTATTTGCCTCGGATGACGCGGAGTGAATTGAACTGCTTGATGATTGGCGGGTTTGCCAACATCGCGGGGGGAGTGCTCGCCGTTTATTCGGGCATGTTGAAAATACCCGCCGGGCATCTCATTACTCAATCTGTCATGAGCGCTCCGGCAGCATTACTCATTGCCAAGGTGTTGGTCCCTGAAACTGAGGTGAGCGAGACGGCGGGTGGCGCGACGGCCAAAATTGAACGCGAAACGATCAATGGCATCGACGCGGTGTGCGTGGGCGCCAGCGAGGGCATGAAACTCGCCATCAACGTCATCGCCATGCTCATCGCCTTTACCGCAGTGGTCGCCGCCGCGAATTGGGTGCTCGGCAACTTGGTGAGTCCTCTCGGTTGGAATACAGAAAAGCCGTTGCAGGAAGTCTTCGGTTACCTGAACGCCCCGTTTGCCTGGCTGATGGGTATTCCCGCAAAAGATTGCGTGGCAGTAGGCCAAATCCTCGGCGAACGGATCGTTCTAAACGAATTTTTTGGATACATTTCATTAAGCGCGCAGAAAGGATTGCTCGATGAACGCAGCTACACGCTGGCAACCTATGCCCTGAGTGGCTTTGCGAATCTCGGCAGCATCGCCATCCAAATCGGTGGCATCGGGGCGTTGGTGCCCGCCCGGCGACCCGACTTGGTCCGGCTGGGATTGAGGGCGATGGTCGGCGGACTCCTGGCTTGCTACATGACGGCGTGTATCGCGGGCATTTTGGTTTAGCAGCCTTGTGCAGTCACGGCTGCCCAGGGTGGTAACCATGTCACCGTTTTCGTGAACATCTCAATCATCATACTGCTGACGGCAGCAGGGCTGGCGGTCGCGCTGGCGTTGCGGGTCGTTTACGGCGAGAAGACTTCAATCCCTACGCTCGCGTTCGCGATTGGCTTGGGGTTGCTGGCGCTGGAAGCCGTTCTCGGCGCATTAGGCCTGGCCGCGAACAGCCATCAGCAGGCGTTGAAGTGGTATTCGTGGCGTTTCCTGCCGCTCTCCTTCGTCCCCGCAGTCTGGCTACTTTTTGCCGTCACCTACGCGCGCGGGAACTATCGCCAATTCTGGAAACGCTGGATGCCTGTCATCACCGCGCTTGCCATCGCCGCCCCCTTTGCCGCGCTGGCGTTTCACGAACACCTTTTTGATGAGATCTCCGGGCGATGGCGGCTCGGCTATTCTGGCCGGCTGGTTCAAGTGTGCCTGGTCCTCGGAGCCACCGCCGTGCTGATGAATATTGAGCGCACCTTCCACGCCTCCGTTGGTTTAATGCGCTGGCGGCTCAAGTTCATGGTCATCGGCCTCTCGGCGCTTTTCCTGACACGGATTTATACGAGCACGCAGGTCCTGATCTTCTCATCCGTCAATGCTTCCTTCGATGTTTACAATGCGGTGGCCCTGATTCTTTTCGTAGGCCTCGGTTTTCTTTCTTTGCGCCGGGCGCAGGGATTCAACCTGGACCTGTATCCCTCTCCGACGCTCGTGTATCGATCCGTCGCCGTTCTCTTGGTGGGCGGATACCTCCTGGCCGTGGGATTTCTGGCGGACGCAGTCCGCTATATGGGGGGGAGCACCTCGTTTCCTTTCCAAGCCTTTCTTCTCCTGATTGGGTTGGTGGTGTTGGGACTCCTGCTGGTTTCGGACCGGGTTCGCCTCTGGGTGAAACGGTTCGTGAGCACCCATTTGCGCCGACCTGTTTATGACGTCGGTAAAGTCTGGAGAACATTCAGCGAAGCGACCGCCGGGCAGCTTGACGAAACGCAATTGAGCCGCGCAACGGTGAAATGGATTGCGGAAGGCTTCGACACTCTCTCCGTGACCCTCTGGCTCGTCCCTCCCCAAGGCGGCCAACTCTTATTCGGAGCTTCCACGTCGATATCTGAGGACGCCGCCATTGAACTTATCCAATCGAAGGAAGGCATTCCCGCCGCCTTGGAAAAACTCAAGGAACACGCCGCCCCGATCGACATCGACGCCAGCCGCGAGGCCTGGGTGGAGACGGCCCGGCTCTGGCACCCCGCGAAATTCTCGCATGGAGGCAATCGCTTTTGCATTCCAGTCATCAGCGCGGGTGAACTAACCGGCGTAATGATGCTGGGTGACCGTGTCGCAGGTGTTCCCTTTTCCGCCGAGGAGCTGGACCTCCTTAAATGTATTGCGGGCCAGGTAGCCGGTGATTTGGTTCGGTTGCGACTGTCGCATCACCTCGCCGAGGCCAAGGAAATCCAAGCCTTCCAAACCATGGCGACGTTCTTCGTCCATGATTTGAAGAACACGGCTTCGACGCTGTCGCTCCTCGTGCAAAATCTCCGCGAACATTTCGACCGGCCTGACTTCCGCGAAGATGCGGTCCGAGCACTAAGCAAGAGCGTGGGGCGCATCAACGACTTGATCACGCGGCTCGGCTCCTTGAGGCAGGAGTTTCGCATGAACCTAGTACCGGCCGAACTCGCTGAAGTGGTCGCTGCGGCGCTGAAGGACTTCGAAGGTTTAGCCGATACCGTGCTGGTAAAAACGTTGCATCCCACCCCGCGCACGATGATCGATGCCGAACAGATGCAACGCGTCGTCGCCAATCTCGTCTTGAATGCAAAGGAAGCAACGAAGGGCACGGGTGAAATCCGCGTGGGCACTGAGCCAAACGGGCGGTTCGCTGTGCTGACAGTACGCGATCAGGGTTGCGGAATGAGTCCGGAATTTATGAAACGCCAGCTGTTCCGACCTTTTCAAACGACCAAGGTAAAAGGAATCGGCATCGGCATGTTTCACACAAAGATGATTGTTGAGGCTCACGGAGGTAGAATCCAAGTTGAGTCGGTTCAAGGCCAGGGGACCACCTTTCGCGTCCTGCTGCCATTGTTGGAAGGAGAAAATTGAAACCGCTAATCCTTGTAGTTGATGATGATGAAGACATTCGCTCCCAGATGCGCTGGGCGCTGAGCCAGGACTATGAAGTGATCGAGGCTGGCGACCGGCCGAGCGCCATGGCCGCCTTCAAGGAGAAGAAGCCCGAAGTGGCCTTGGTTGACTTGGGGCTGCCTCCGCATCCTGGCAACTCCCAGGAAGGTTTGGCGCTCATCGGCGAACTGCGGGCGGCTGACGATGTCATCCGGGTGGTTGTCATCAGCGGTCAGGGCGAAAAAGAGACGGCGCTCAAAACAATTGGCGAGGGAGCCTACGACTTTTTTTGCAAGCCGGTCGATGTTGCCGAACTGAAATCTATCATTGGGCGAGCCGTTTATGTGGGTCGGCTGGAGCGGGAATATCGCGACATGCAGCAAAACTTCGATGCCGAAGGCTTCGAAGGAATGCTCGGCAAGAGCGCGCCGATGCAGCAGGTTTTCACCAGCGTCCGCAAACTGGCTGCCTCCGATGCGCCCATTCTCGTCCTCGGCGAAAGCGGCACCGGCAAGGAAGTTGTCGCGCTCACCGTTCATCGGCGCAGCCGCCGCGCGAATAACGCCTTCGTCGCCATCAACTGCGGAGCCATTCCGGAAACGCTCATTGAGAGCGAGCTGTTCGGTCATGAGAAGGGAGCTTTTACCGGAGCGCACGCCGCACGTCCCGGCCGTATTGAAACCGCCCACGGCGGCACGCTCTTCCTCGACGAAATCGGCGAACTGCCCATGCTGTTGCAGGTCAAGCTTCTGCGTTTTCTTCAAGACCAACAGATCGAACGCATCGGCGGCCGAAAACCAATCCAAGTGGATACCCGCGTCATTGCTGCCACGAACGTCGATCTGGAACAGGCCATGAAGGTCGGCAAATTTCGCGAAGACCTTTTCTATCGGCTAGCGGTCGTGGTAGTGACCCTACCTCCCCTGCGAAATCGCGAGGATGATGCCGTCTTGCTCGCGGAGACATTTCTAAAGCGATTCGCGTCGGATGAAGGCAAACGAAAATTGAAATTTGCCAAAGAGTCCATCACGGCTCTCAAGACGTATTCCTGGCCCGGCAATGTGCGTGAATTGGAGAATCGCGTCAAAAGGGCGGTCGTCATGTGCGACGGCAGCCGAGTCACGCCCGAAGACTTGGGACTGAGCGCGATGATCGAAACCACGTCCCTGAATCTCCGCGCAGCCCGCGATGAATTGGAGCGCGAGATGTTGACCAAGGCGCTGAAGCGACATGGCGGCAAGATTAGCGCTGCCGCGATTGAATTAGGAATAAGCCGGCCAACCTTCTACGAAATCATGGAGAAACTCGGCATTCAGAAAGCGCCGAAGGCTGACGGTGACGAATGAAGGGGGAGCGCTTTTCGCGGCACGTTTGACCCTTCAGATTAAGAAAGCAGGCGGTCACCCGTCTCCGTCCTAATTCGCTCTGGTCTCTAGAAGTTTGACCTTACGAGCCATTGGCAATGAAGTACCAGCCAACCAGTTTCTCGCGGCGGACGGCTCGCTGGCCAGCCAGAGCTCGGCAATTCTTTCGATTTCATTGAACCTCAGATTTTCGTCCCGAATTTCGTTCACCCACTCTGCGGCAACTTCTGGGAACGCCGGAGCCAAAGCGCCAACGTACGCACCCATCGCTGTATCACGAATTTGGCCCGCATCGAGGCTGTTCAGCCACAGGCCCGTCTGTTCCAAATCTTTATCGGCCCAGAGCTTTACCAATTCCTCCACAGCCGTATCGCGCAAGGTGCCTTCGTGAAAGCCTGCAACCCAGGCGGCCGCCTGCAACGGATCAGTTTGCGCCCATCGTTGCACCACGGATATCACGGCATCCTCCTGGACTTTTCCGGACGGCAAAGATTTTACGGCCAGCGTGCCGGCGGCGAGTGGATCCGTCTCGCTCAGGGTGGTTGCAATCGCCGCGATTGCACGCTGACGCGTTTCGTCATCCGGTAACCCCTCCGCCCATTCCAAAGCCTGAGCCGAGGATTCCGCGGTCCAAAGTGAAGCGACATGGGCCGCCAGTTCATCGCGATTCTGTCCAGGCAGCAATTGGGAGATGAACAAAGCTGCCGAGGACGGATCTTTTCCGCTCACCTGATACGCGAGACCCGTCAACGCGCTGTTACGGTCATTCGCATCCGGCAAGCTCCTCGCCCAATCGGCAGCTGCGTTACGATCCTTTTCCGCCCAAATCATCCCGACTCGGTTGAGTGCAGTCTGTCGCGCCGCACCTTCCGACGTTCGCTCGACCCAGGCTGAAGCAGCCTTCGGATCATGGCCCACCCACCGACCGAACAGCAGATTTCGAAATTCAGACTCCAATGGCCCCTGATCTTTTCGCAATGAATCAAGTAGTCCCGGGATTTCCTTAAGGGCGATGTCATTACTCAATCTCTGCAATTCTGCAGTCTGCTCGTTCAAATCCTTCAGGGAATAGATTCGATCGAGCTTCGATCGCCACCAATCATCCAACGGCGTCGCGTTGGAGAATACATTCGGAGAGTCAACCGGATTGGTTCCCGTCGATGTTGGCACAGCCGTTGTAGCGGTGAGTCCTAGGGAAGGTCCCGCCGGTCCGGAAGCAGTGTGGCTGACGCGCGGGTTCCATTCCATTTGCCAAAAGACCAAGGCAATAGCCGTCACGCCCAATGCCACCACTCCTAAAATTCTCCGCGCATTTTGTCTCAAGAACGGCATGGCTCAATTTAATCTTCCCGACGTTATCATGGTTACCTCGGACAACACGAACGGTCTACCGGTCGGAACAACGCGATACTAGAGGGCGTTTCTTCCGGACTCATCATCAAATAAGAAAGGCGGCCCCCATTGCTGGAGGCCGCCCATTCATCGCCGCGGAGGGGTAGCCGGTTAAGGCGTTGCCGTGACGTTGTCGAAGACGGCAGTGCAGGCCGTACTGTTGTTGTGACTGGTGACGGCCAATCCGATGTAAACGCTTGTTCCCATCGAGATGGTTTGAGTTCCCATGAGCGTCCAGGTGGTCCCGTTGGGCGAGTAATAACCTTTGAAGGTGCTGCCTGTGCGAACAACCTTCACCCAATAGGGAGCGACGGGTCCAGCGATGTTCGCATTGGCGCTGACTCCGTTCAGAGTCGAACGCGATTGGAACGCGGCTCCATTCGCTGGAGTAATGAACATAGAGGCGTGCGGGGAGCCGCTGGCCAAGGTGCTACGAATCATTACGCCTGCTTTAGCCCAACCATCCGTGTTTTCCACGCCAGTGACGCGGGCCACGATGGTGCAATCCCCACTCGCGGGTTGATACACATAGTGGAAGCTGTCCGCCGTGTTCCAGATGTCATCGCCCGAGCCTTCGGAGGTGAACTTGCCATTCGCGTAGCTCGACATCCCCGACTGGCCACAGGTTCCAATGTCCTTGGGAATCCACGGGCTGGGGCAAGGCGCCAAAACCGCGCCCGGACGGCAGATGTCCAGCATCGCGATCTTGAACTGGTCTTCGGGATCCACATCGCCCGTCCAACCGGCAATAACCACGGCGTTGCCCACCACGTTGCCGGCATTCAAGTCAGCCCAGCGTGCGGAGGCGCTATCAGTCATGTTGACCTCAGTGAAACCGAAGCTGGCGAGCTTGGCGTCGTTGAGAGTCATGTGATTATTGAACGGATCCGTGAACGTTCCGATCCAGACGCTCAGGTCACTGTCTTGCACCACGTATCCCAGGTTGGCGCGGTTCAAGAGCACCGGTTGCGAGAACTCGAAGAGGACGTAGTTGTCGCGACCAATGTTGTCGGTAGTGTGCGCGTTGCCGCTTCCGTCACCTTCGCTGCTGTCGGTAACACCCAAGCCGCCCGAGTAGAGGCCCAAATACGCGGAACTCCACGTGCCTGAAGTGCCCTTTGTTCGGCTGAAGGCACTGACCTTGACGCTCACGCCGTTTGCCGCGGTGAAGGTGCGAATGTTGCCATCCGGGCCATCCAAAGAGGTACCCCCGTTGAAGGTGAAGGTCCCTTCCACGCAGGTGGTGGGAACCGGGCAGGTGACTGCCGTGTCCATGGAGACCGTCTTGGTCACGTTAGCCAAGCTGCCCGGAGGGTCGCCAATGACGGTCGCAGTGAGCCTCAGCGGATTTGAATCCGTTGATTTCACTACATAAGTCTTGGTGAAGACGAACTGTTGGCCAGGCTCGACGGGGGTCTGATGGAAAATTTGGCCACCGAGCAGAGCTGCTTCCACACGGATTCCGCCGTAGAGGCAGGTGTTGCCCGTGTTTTTCACCGTGAAGGTGTAAGTAATGGTGTCGCCGCATTTCGCCGTCGCCGGACCCGTGACGGTCAGATCGACGCCGGGTGCTTTGCCTGTGTATCCGAACGTCACGCCAGTTTTCGCATCGCAATTCGAGGTCACTCGAATCTTATTGAGGCTGTCGCAGCCGTAGGTAGGCACGAAGTTGGCCATCGGTGTGACCACGACGTCGTAAACGCCGGCCGCAACATTATTGAAGCAATAGGATCCATTGGCCGAAGTGGTGGTGGTTGTGACCGTAACGCCGGCAGTTGTTTTCAAGGTAACGGTCCATCCTTCGAGGCCATCTTCGCCGGCGAGGACTCCATCAGCATCGCAATCCCGGAGCACATACCCGCAGATGCTGCCCGCACATGAAGTGATTGTAATGGTGCAACCGCCCGCACTTGTGGTCGCGGTGGTACCCTGCGCATCCGTCACTTTCGCGATGAAGTTAAACGGCCCAGCGGTGGTCGGTGTCCCGGAGATGACGCCCGTGTTTGGGTTCAGCGTCAACCCAGGAGGCAATGTTCCCGAAACGATGGAGAACGTGTAAGGAGCGGTGCCACCACTCGGAGTCAATGCCGAGGAATAAGGGGTGCCCACCCGACCGGTGGCCGAACTACACGCCAAAGCCAATGGCAGACACTGGCGTTTGCAAACTCCGAGTGAGCTGATTTTGAATTGGTCGTCCGGAGTGTCATCGCCGGGCCATGCTGTAAGGACCAACACGTTGCCCACCACTTCTCCGGCATTCACATTCGCACAGCGTGGGCTGCTGCTAGTGGTCAAGCTGTCTTCACTATAAGTAAGCGATCCAAGGAGGGCGTCGCTCAGCGTTAAGTGATTGTTGTAAGGGTCCGAGAAAGTCCCAATCCCAAGTGACACATCACTATCCGTGACGACGTATCCAACGCAAAACTGATTAATCACGACTGGTTCCGAGAATTCGAACAACACAATGTTGTCGCGGCCGATATTGTCCACGGTGTGGGTATTGCCACCGCCGCCACCCTCGCTGCTATCCGTTACTCCCAAGCCGCCACCGTATTGGCCAAGCCAGGCCGGTGCCCAAGCCCCGCCCGTTCCTTTAACGCGGCTGAAGGCTGATACTTTCACCGAGACGCCATTCGCCGCGGTGAAGGTACGGATATTACCGTCCGCCCCATCCAGCGCACTGCCACTGCTCGTGCTGAAGTTGAATGTGCCGGGGACACACGGAACCGCACAATTCTTTGTGTAAACGATGGAACGGGTGGTCGTGTTGTCGCAGGAGTCCTTGACGATGATTGTAAACGTGCGGACCGGGGCGCAGGGGCTGCCACTATCCACACTCGTCACTACAATGCTGGGTGTGCCGCAATTGTCGGTCGCCGTCACTAGTGCGCGAACGCTTGCATCCGTAGGCATTGTCGCATCGCAAGCGATTTCTCCGCCCGCAGGCGCGGAGGTAATCACGGGCTTGGTAGTATCCTGAACTGTAATAGTTTGGGTAGCAGTGCTCGTGTTTCCGCACGCGTCACGCGCAGTCCAAGTGCGCGTAATTGTATAATTCTTCAGGCAATTTCCGGGAGTCGTCACATCGTTAAACGTGAAGGAGGGGCTCAAATCGCAATTATCGCTCACCGTCGGATTGCTCCAAACAACAGCCTGATCACACTGAATGGTTAACGGACCACCCACGCCACTGATGACCGGCTTTGTCGTGTCTTGGATGGTGACGGTTTGACTCGCCGTGCTCGTATTCCCGCAAGCGTCTCGCGCGGTCCACGTGCGAGTAATGGTTTTATCCTGCACGCAGTTCCCGGGAGTCGTTACATCGTTAAATGTGAGGGAGGCGTTCGAATCGCAATTATCGCTGACTGTGGGAGTGCTCCACATGATGGTTTGGTCGCACTGATTGGTCAACAGACCGCCGACCCCCAAGATAACGGGTTTCGTCGTATCTTGAACGATTATGACTTGAGTGCAGATTTTAGGCTCGCCATTTTTTATCGTAACGCGCCACGTGCGGGTGATGGTTCTACCGCACGCATTCGTCACAATCACATCGCTATAAGAAGCGTTCGCGCAAAGCGGCGAAGGAATGCCAGTCTGGGCCGGTTCTGTGGAACTCCCACATTCAACAGTCACCGATGAGGGCGGACAGAAGATCTCAGGCGTTATCTCGATAAAGATAAATTGAACGGAATCATTCACGTAGAGGATGGCAGTTTTGATGTCACACGGTCCAGGAATGTAGTTTCGATTCAATCGGGCCGCCGCCACCATCGCAGCTCGGTCAGCTTGCACTTGCGGGTCTGAGTAAGTCGGGAGAGTGAAAATAAAGCCGGCATAGTCTGGAGAGATCAAGTCCCAGATTGCCATCTGGACTGCATCGGCGCTAGAACCGATCTTGTGATTAATAACGTAGTTAATTTCATTCCAGACCTCTGGATCCGGTGTGAACCCGGCCTCCGGCGCGTAGAGAAGGGAAGGAACAGATGGGTCCAAAATCGGGGAACTGGCACGCACGCTATCAATTACTTGTGTGGTCAAGTAAGGAAAATCCCGTGTCGGGTAGCAAGTTTCGAAGGGGCGAATCGATATTTCAATGTCGGCGGAAGCATCCGAACACCACGCCAAATACTCACCAAACCCATTGATGTCCGCCTTGAAGTAGCTACCCCCATTAGTGAAGCAATAGAATCCATTGTTTTGATAAACACGAAATGGGACGGCGTCCGGAAAGCCCAATGCCGCCAAGGCTCTATTGAATGTGGATAGACATAGAAGAACGAGAATGACACTGAACGTGGACGATCGTGAAGGGAAATTGAATGAAGCAAAAAAGCGATTAAATGAAGAGTTCATGTGATTTGATTTCTGATTTAGGAAGAAGATTCGCTGACCGAAATGCGGACAGAATAAAACCCACTTGAAAGAGGAATAACGCTTTCAAGTGGGATTGAGAGAACCTCTAGCCCTTTGCCTTGCGAGCGAAAGCCGCAACACTCGCCAACGCCAAACCTAGCAAACCCAAACTACTCCCTGCGTCTGGTGAATCGAAACTAGGAGCGGCGACTGCGGATTGCAGAGTCCCGACCGCAAGCAATACGGCACAAACAAACAATAGTTTTGTCATAATTTTCAGGTGTCCGTGTTCGCTTCTGGATGAAACGAACCTTGAACATAGACGAAAAGCAATCTGGATGCCTAATCGCGTGCGCCTTTTAAACTCAGGTTTTGGCCGAAAAATCAGTAGATGGAATTCTCGTGTAGCTCGAAATTTGTAAAGTCATTTGACGTACGAAACTTGGCTTGGATGGGGCTCCCACGTTCGCAGCAATTGAAGCCAGAGGAACAAGGGAACAAGAGAAATTATAAAAAAGAACGGACCACCTCGGTTATGGAGCGGTCCCTCAATGATCCGCATGTCAACATTGGCGCTCAGCCAACTAATGAGGGCGATGCGGAATCCGTTACGCAATAGTGCAATGGGTAAAACCATGCTAACGAGCAGCAACCGACTCTTCCAATTGTTCAGGAGCATTTTCCCGGCGAAAAGACTCGTAATAAATAAGATCATCGTTGACCTGATCCCGCTACACGCCTCGACAATGTTTACGCTAAACTCGGGAAATCGAAATGATAGTCCGTCACGGGAAAATGGTGTTCGACTTACAAACAAGAATGCGTGCGTCGTCTCCGCTGAAGCGTGCTGAAGAAAAGAGGATATCCGATCAATAACAAAGTCTGGGAGCGGAACTGCGAGGGCAAGGAAACCAATCGCGAAAAAGTGAGCACGCAGTGGCGAAAATCCTACAGAAATCCAACAGGAAACTAAACTGAGCCCCAGGTAGGAGAACAATCGCAACGCGAGACTGCCGTTACCCGAAAAGGCCGGCAGGTTAAAAATCAAACTTGTCACGAATGCGAATGCCACCCCTGCCACCGCCAGACCACGCCCTACTCCGGATAAGGGTGCGGAAAAAGCGATGCGTAAACCGGTAGGTTGCCTATAAACCAAAAACGCCGAAAGAAACGGAAGCAAAAGTAGATGCTGTTGCAATTCACTTCGATAAAGGTAGGTGAACCATTCGCGGACGGTGTCCCGATAAAGGAAAGTGAGCAGGCTGATGGCGAAAAAGAAGCTGAGGTATCTGCACCTGCCTTTAGCAGCGACGCGGAGTGACAATATCGCGCCTCTGAAATTCCCCTTCGTTTCCTCTTTCCGTGAGTTGGATTCGGGCATAGCGCAGACGTTAACAAATAAAAAAGGCAGGGTAATTAAACCCTGCCTTGCGTAGAATAGTTCGCTAATTAAGCAAGCTTACGACGAGCGAAGCCCAAACCAGTGACGGCCAATCCGAGCAGGGACACCGTCATCC
Organism: uncultured Verrucomicrobiae bacterium; assembly: GCA_963760275.1. Taxonomy (GTDB): domain Bacteria; phylum Verrucomicrobiota; class Verrucomicrobiia; order Limisphaerales; family SIBH01; genus JANNGC01. The sequence continues at coordinate 269,646 of CAVXCM010000013.1, read as the reverse complement.
CGCTGTCCGGAACTGCTTGGCCGTTAGCCGATGTAGAGGATTGCACGATGCGAAAGGTGAAGTTATTGCCCGTGCCTTGGACGCTGAAGGTGGCGAATGTCGGGTCACGGTTAATCGCACCCGCAATAAACGCCGTGCCGGTGCCTTGCAGCGAAACAGCTCCACCAGTTAAGGTTGCAGATGTGAGAGCCGTGAGGTTGAACGAGTATGTCGTACCTCCGGTTGTTAAGGTCCATTCCGGACTATTGACGCTAGTGAGCACCGCAGTGATTCCGGACCCGATCCACGAGATGGGGGCGAAATTTGAGGGGGTGAGCGAAGGAACGGGCGTGTAGTCACCATTCCGCGCGCCAACCAACATAGGATTATTGAACGTCAACGTGTTTACAACCCCGGCTACTGCCGTTCCGGTTCCGTCAAAGCCGATATCGCCGGTAATCGGGATTGCGGACGCGTTTTGAACCAATAAACCGGAAGCCACTATCGCCCCGGCAAAGACAGCCATTAATTTTTTTAACATAAGTTTTTGTTCCGTGTTTGATTTCGCACCGGAACTGTTGCACCGGCACACACTGATTCAGCAGCGTCGGTGCCAAATCCATGACCAACGTGAAATTAGCATTTTACCGATGCCGCTCGAAAAACGATTGCAGGTAAATGTAAGAGAAACCGACAAAGTCTCCTGCGGTGAAAGTATGCCGATGCAATCCCGACTCTGCGAGCAGGCATGTAAGGCAGACCACGTGCGTCTACGGGGCGGTCCGAACGACTCTTGGAGAGGAAGGGATGTCATACCAGGTGCGTCACTTTATTTGTGACAAAGCCTTGGTGGCTTCGGCCGTGAGGCTTGCTTCCAATTGTCCGGAAACCGCCTTTTTCAATTCGATTTTCGCCTCGGGAAACCTGCCGGTCTTGAAATAGACCATTCCTAGAAAGTAGTGAGCCTCCGTATCGGGGGGACTGGTGCGCAACGCCTCGGCCAAAAGCCGCGCCGCGGATTGGTAATCGTTTCGTCGGTAAGCGGTCTTGCCCATGGCAGCAGTCAACTCTGGATCATTCGGAAAGGCGGGTCGTGCTTTCGAACCGGAATCGTAAGCCTTTTGGACATTGACCAAGGGGCCGGCATAGAGGATAGCCAGTTGCCGATGGGCGGCTGGGAACTGCTTATCGATAGCAGCAATCCGTTCAAAAACGCTGGCGGCTTCCGAGTATTTTCCGTTGCTCCGCGCCATCAGTCCGGAAGCCATCAGTGCCGGGAGGTCATTGGGATCCTGTTTCAACCGGGCTTGAACGATCGAAGCAGAGGTTCGGAGGTCGCCTTTGCCGGAAATGTAGTCCACTAATGCCAGCACATCCTTCGCCTCCATGACGCGCTTCCCGCGAGAGCCCGCAATGTAACTGCGGAGAGTTATCGCCGCTTCCTCTATTTGCCCGACACTGAAAAGCGCCAGAGCCATAGTCGAATGCCGCTTCGGTGTCAGCGGCAGGGCTCCGCGAGTAATCCTGAAGTAATGCCGTGCGGAACCGTAATCCCCAACCGCAAACGATAAACGGCCGAGCAGACCCGGCGATTGCCGGGTCGTTAGGTGACAACTTTCTAGCTTCCCGTGCGGCTGCGACCGCCTTGGGCACGTCTTTGAACTTTTCATCGTTGAGAAGGGCTAAAAGAAAATGTGGCTGAGCCGCGTTAGGCTGAATTTTGGCCGCAAGCTCCAGCGCTGCTCGCGCCTTTTCGTGTGCCCCCATTCGGTCATAAACTTGTCCAGCCTTTAGCAAAGCGAAGTAATCCTTGGGGTCTTCCCGCAGCGCCGCCTCCAACACGTCCTTTGCTTGCGCGTCTGTGACTTTAAGGTCCAAAACGGCCAACCGACGTTGAATGCCCTTTCCGTCAGCAAATGATTTGTCGAGCTGCAAGACGCGGGCGAATCCAGCACGTGCAGCCGGTTCATTACCCGCACGCGTATTCTGCCATGGCACCGTGGTATTGTACCTCCACTTGCTCCGGCATTCGCGCCGCGCTAGAGCGCAACAGGGGTAATGCCTTGGCAAGCTCACCACGACGGTAATGAATCCAGCCAAGTGTGTCGCCAACCCCCGCTTCGTTCGGGACCAACTCGTGGGCCTTGGTGGCGTAAGAAAGAGCCTCATCCACTTGATTGAGATTCTCGGATAGCATGTACGCCAAATTATTCATGGCAGCCCACATTTTGGGATTGACCCGGATTGCCTCTTCGTAGGCCTTTTTTGCCTGGTCATAATCTTTGAGACTATCATGGATTGTTCCCATGAGCAGAAGAGCTCCCGCATCTTTCGGATTTTGCTGAACAGCGGTCCTCAATTGAGTCAGAGCTTTTTGAGGCTCACGGCTAGCCACGTAAATACCGGCCAGCATTGAATACGGTTCGACGGCTGCAGGGTCTGCTTTGATGACCTTAGTCAAAGCCGCCTCGGCGCCGGCGAAATCCCTTCGGGCAGCGCAAACCTTTGCCAGCAGAAGGAGGGCGTTTGGTGAATTCGTGGAAAGTTTCAGCTGCTCGTCCACCCGCTTCTGTGCCGCTACGTAATCCTTCTTCGCGAGGTCCAGCCCAACCATTTGCTCAGCGGCAGGGAAGTAGCCTGGAGCGAGAACAAGCGCCTGCTCGAAAGATCTACGTGCTTTTTCGATATTTCGTTGCTGGAGCAGGACCATGCCTTCGAAAAACCAGAATTCCGGAACGGTCGGCGACTTCCCGATAAAACTCCGGTACAGCACCAGCGCCTCATCAAACCTGCCCGCGATTCGGTAGGCGTTGGCTAAGAGCAGCGAGGCTCGGGTGGTACCCTTATGGTTCTTGGTGTAGGCAGCGAGGGATTGCACGGCCTGATCCACCGCGCCGGACCGCAAGAGTAACTCTGCCCGTAGAAGAACGGCTTCTTCATAATCAGGATAACGCTGAACGGCGTCGTCCAGTTTCTTAAGGGCTTCTGTGGTGGAGCCCGCCTGCAAATGAGCGATGGCCGCCTCGTACTTGAGTTCAGGAAGGTTGCCGTAGGTTGCGATGAGCCGCTCAAACTCCTCAATAGATTTGGCCGGTTGTTGCTGAAGAAGCAAAGCGCGGGCGCGAAGCAAACGGATTTCGTAACTTAAGGGATTCCAAGCAAGCACGGAGGCGGAAATGCGGGCGGCTTCGGCAAAATCCTTCTCACCAAGAGCAATCTGGCCCCGCAAAACCCAGCCTGGAACATAGTCAGGCGCCGATTTGTTGAGCTTGTCGGCCAATATTTTTGCTTCAGCGATATTGGTCCCCTCCATCTTGTATTGGGCCAACAATAATTGTCGTGGTGAGCGAGCGGGAGAATTCTCCGCTGCTATCCGCAGGAACTTCTCGGCCTCAGCCGGCTGATTACGCAACGCTGCGATCTGCGCGCGAACGACGCTGGCTTGTGCGGCCTTAGGATCCAACTTGGCCGCAAGCTGCAACTGGGCTTCAGCGGTTGGAAGTTGCTCTTCGCGGATCGCCAATGCCGCCAGTGCGACGTGCGCCGACCACGTCTCTCCTGACCTCCGCAAAATGTCGTTGATTCTCGCCCGGACCGCGGCAATCCGTTCGGGGCTATTTGCGGCTGAATCGGCGAGCACCAGCATTGCCTCGTGATGGGAAGGATTCTTATCCAAAACGGACATTGCTGTCGCTTGAGCGTTGGAATAATTGCGGAAGCTAATCCACACCGTTCCCAGCTTTGCTTTGAGATCCAGATCTGTGGGATTCAACGCAACGGCGTTGGTGAGTAGGGGAAAGGCTTCAGGTATGCGGCCTTGCTCATAATACATGGTCGCAAGGCGGGAAACCAGGCGGGGGTCCGGCACCTTGCTGAACTGGGCTGCATTTCGATATTCGATTTCAGCTTTGATGTACTCGCCCTTTTGAAAATAGGACTCTGCACGTTTCATGTGGCGCTCGCGCTTCGCGTCTGAGGAGCAACCCACCAATCCGCTTGTTAGCACGACCAACAAGGCAAACAACCAGGATTTTTTCGTCATCAGGTTCCACATAAAAATTAAGTAATCACGAGACAGCAAGCGAGGTACAGGATTTATCGAGTGAGAATTTGGACGAAGCTGAAAGAAAGAGAAAGCACGAAAAGCGCACCAAACGTTCGGCGCGCCGGTCACCCTCAACTGGAGTGGTCAGATCCCCCGAGAGAACGGTTTAACTCACCGACCGGGTGCGCTGCTTGCGTTTGCGCAACAGCACGAAATGGCCAATACCAAACGCGCAGAGCATTCCCACCGCGAACTTGGCGGAGAGTTCAGGAACTGGCGTAACCTGACCAACGTAGAAATTATCGAATGTAGCGTATTCATTGGCTGCGGCCCCTGAAATCAACATCGAAGAAATAGTGCCGCTGTCGGTGGAAACGCCTAAGAAATTGGCAAAGCCCGACGCTGAACTGGTGACAGTTTGAGGCGGCAAGGAATCGCCGGAAAAGGTGAAGGTCACCGTGAGGTTCCCACCGAGTCGCCCTTCGGCCACATCGCTCAAAAAAATGTGCGCTCCGGCAGCGGTGACGTTGCCGCTGGTGAACGTAACCAAAAGGTCATGCGCATCCACTGTCGTGCTCATGGCTTGACCGCTCGAGGGAGACGTGATCGCGGGTATCGGCGTCACTACGAACAGATTCTGACCCCCACCCGGCCCAATCTGGGGTGTGGCAAGGGTATAGGTAAAGGTCGGAGTGCCACCAGACTGCGAGATGCTGGATACCCCTTGATCGCCTACAGCAAAGGGTGGATTGCTAAATTCATTCTTGAACGAGCCGGCGGCCAAGGCTGAGACGAATTGAGATTCTGTGGTATAAATGACTGCGGCGTTTGAAATCGAAACAGCCAAAAGCCCCGCCAGAAACAAAATCTGTTTCGGCTGCAAAAGAGAATAGAACATTAACTTTATTTTGGTGCCTTGCCAGATTCTGACAAGATTTTTCTGAGAAAGGGAGGGTGAGCTGGGGGAATCGGATCCGGCAGGATGAGATTCCGGAAGCGCGAGCCGTTAGGCGCGCACAGCGCCCCGTCGCAATCCAACCAACAGTAGAGTGGCGCCTGCCAAGAGAAGGATCGTCGTAGCTCCACGGTCAGGTACCGCGTTGGCCGGCGGGTCAAACGCGGCCGTGAACCTCTTGGTCGTTCCATTAGCCGTCAGCGTCCAAGTGCCGGAGGCAGACTGAAGGCCTGAAATCTCGGCGGTCCCGGTGCCTTCCAAGGTCATTACACTGCGGTTCCGAGAAACGATACGGACTGAGCTCAGATCAAAGCTATAGGCCGTATCTCCAATCGAGAAGTTCCATACATTGTCGAGGACCAGTGAAGTTGAAAATGTAAAGCCCTGCATTGAGACGGGAACTGAGGGCAACCCTTGGTAAGAGCCGTTGCCGCCGGTGACCATGACATCGGAGAATGAATTGAACCTTGTCATCGCGCCGAAAACACGCGCATTGCCGGTAAATCTACCGTCGAAAAACACCTCTCCGTAAACCGTGTTCGCGGATGTATTCCCGGCGGAAAGGCAGAGCACGAAAACGGGGATTAAGGAGGCGAGAAGGGCTCTAAAATTTTTCATAAAACTCACGATACCAATGCTTAGCAATGTGCGCGCCGTTATGAATATAATTCTTTTTGCCCGACCAAACTGCTGGAAAACAACGATTTAGCGAAGAACATGCACTTTACAAGGAAGTAAAAGTTGTAAAGTTTACCGACTCGATCAGGTTGAATAAATCCCTTGTAATAAGCGGTTTATCCTGAGCCCCGGCTAAGGGAAAATACGGCATCAGCACGATTTTCCGACACGCGGCTCCGTGCGCCGCAGGGCCCACAAGACGAGAAAGAGAGGTACCAGTGAGATGATGAAGAATATTGGACCACCCCGATGATGTAAGGGGCTGTCGATGATCCCGGAGTCGACATTCACCGTGAGCCACGAAATCGTGGTGATTCGAAACGCATTTCGCAGGACTCCCAACGGAAAAACAATCAGGACGAAAAGCCATTGCTTCCATGCGGTGCGCAGAAAAAGGTGGGCCGCCAAGATACTTGTCAGGAAGAGCACCAAGGTTGAGCGAATGCCACTGCATTCTTCCGCTACGAAAATGAGAAGGCCGGGCATTTGGAAGCGTAGTCCTTCACGGTAAACAGGCATTCCGGTCAGCCGGAGAGTGATGTCGGATAGTTCTGCTGACGCATGTTGTAGGGCTACGCTTAGTGCGGTCACCGCCGGGTCGGGAAGTGGCACGATGAAAAATAGAAAGAATAGCGCAAAGCGATGTGGCCGCAGGTTGACTGCTCCGAATACAAACAGCGCGATTCCCACAAGAAAACAGACGAAAGCCAAGCTCGTTAGCGTGAGAGCACTCGTCGGGGATTCTGAATACCAACGCATTGTGAAAAGCGCAGCCACGCCGCCTAGGGCAAACAATGCAGCACCCCCAAAAGTAGATTTGCCAGGAATCAACGGCTGTTTATGCAGTCGAAAAAGGTAAAGGCAGATGAACGGGACGAGCAAAATGTGAGATTGCAGGTCATTTTGCAGAGCAAACCGAACTAGGCTCCCGAGCGGAGCCGCGAAAGCGAGTGCCAACGCCGCCGCGAGGGCGAAAAACAAGACTAGTCGCTTCCGTTGATTGGTCGTCGACGAAGAGACTCTCTCGGTCAGGTCTTTATCGGGAGGCGCATCGAGCCGTTGGGGACTGGGACTCATGGGTAGGGATAGCAGTAGAACAAACGAGACACAGCGTCAACGAAGGACGCTAAGAGTGTTTCAGCGAATTGACCTGCATGCTATTCGAACTGGGATATAGAAAAGCCCTTTCCCCTCTAAAGACGTCTTACGCCTTCCATACCTGACCGGGCTTTGTCCTTACTGGGGCCATGGCGTTCCGGCTGTCCACGATGCAAGGAGCCCAATCCGCCAATTCCTGATAATTGACGTTCGCGTGATTGGTGGAAATCAGGACCAAGTCGTAACTTCCGATGGAAGCCTGTGACCATTCAACCGATTTGGTTCCTGCCCAATGCGGATGTTCCCGCGTGACCTTAATGACCGGCACGTAAGGATCGTGGTAATCTACAGCGGCTCCGCGCTCTGAAAGCATTTCCATCAGGACGTAGCTGGGGGATTCACGATCGTCATCGACGTTCGGCTTATAAGCGAGGCCCAAGACCAAAATTCGGCTCCCTTTTACGGATTTCTTTTTATCATTCAAGGCGTCGGCGACGCGATGGATGACGTACAGAGGCATGGAGGTGTTAATTTCTCCAGCCAATTCAATGAAGCGCGTATTCTGTCCGTATTCGCGGGCTTTCCAAGTGAGGTAAAAAGGATCAATTGGAATGCAATGACCACCGAGTCCAGGCCCAGGATAAAACGCCATGAAGCCAAACGGCTTGGTCTTCGCCGCGTTGATAACTTCCCAGATATCAATTCCCATGGCGGCGTAAACGACTTTGAGCTCATTGACCAAAGCGATGTTTACTCCGCGAAAGGTATTCTCGACCAGCTTGGTCGCCTCGGCGGCGCGACAGCTTGAAACGGGCACCAACGTTTTGATCGCTTTGGAATAGAGGGCCGTCGCCTTCTCAAGACAGGCGGCGGTGTATCCCCCGACAACTTTTGGTATGGTGGCGACCTTGGAATCCGGATTGCCGGGGTCTTCGCGTTCTGGTGAAAAAGCCAAGTGAAAATCTGTACCGGCTTTCAAACCGGATCGCGCTTCAAGAACTCCTCGCAGGTCCTCGTCGGTGGTCCCGGGATAGGTCGTCGATTCCAAGACGACCAGCGCACCTGATTGAAGATGAGGCGCGATCGACTTTCCCGTTTCGACGATGTAGGAAATGTCGGGCTCCCGATTCTTATTAAGCGGGGTAGGCACACAAATGATCACCGCCTCGACTTCCGCAATCCGGGCGAAATCATCCGATGCGACCAACCGGCCAGAGGCAACATACTCGGCAATTCGCTCCGAGGTAATGTGATGAATGTAGCTTTGGCCCGCATTGATGGCCGACACCTTTTTGGAATCCACATCCAAGCCAATGACGTGAACACCCGCATGGGCGAATTGCATCGCCAACGGCAAACCGACGTAACCCATCCCGATAACAGCAATTTTCATGTGCGTTCTAAAGACTCAAAAAACTCCGATCTTGGAACATCATCGGTATCTCGAAGGTGAGACTGGAACTTTTCGAATGGTTTCTCAATGGGAAATGGCCGAAAGGCCGCCACCTGTCAGCGTTAGAATCAAGAAACTAAACGCCGGCAGAAAGAGGCCAAGCCGAAGAACACAACGGAAGAACGCCAAGGAACTTTGGCTATGCCGTTCGACGAAGGGCGTTGAAGTGGAAGGCAGCGAAGAGGCCGACCAGCGCAAAGAGGCCAACTGGCGTTGGAAGCGAATCGGGAACCCGGGTGGAGTTACCGCTTACTGTGAAGTTATCAATTCGGTTCGCTCCGCTGGCGGCAACTGTACTTTGGTTTACAAGACGAAAAAACACGTCCGGCGCGTTTTGAAGGGCACTAATCGAACCCAAGTTGAAGCTTAGGGTATTGCCCGCAGTAGTGCTACCGGATGTCCATGAACCCGAGGTCAGAAGGACTGTATAGTTCGCGTGAAACGTCGTGAACACCGTGCCATCAGTGCTGTAATCGAAGTTAAACAGCCCGGGTCCAGTCGGGCTGCTCGCCTGGTCGAAAGTTACTGCGATCCCATTAAACCCCACCGTACTGAGCCGAAATTGGAAATAATCGCCCACACCCCATGTGTTGGCACCGTATGAGTTCGCCGAACCATTTCCGGTAGGCGTGTTCCAATCCGTCGAGGCGCTTGCATGGAATCCAGATGCCGTTCCGTTTCCAACGTCGGCAGCCACACTCGGTCCAGCGGTGGAATTATTGACATCAGCCGGGGTGTTCACCTCAAAAGTCCACTGGCTGATGGTAACGCCGAATGAAGACCAGGCCGAGGCGAGGAGCAAAACGATAAGGGTTTTCACAATTTTGATTAGGGCTTTGATTCGGGGCGAGGTGACTGATTCAATTGGTGGTCTAACTGGTTTGCACGAACGGTGCCAAGCAGGTCGGCCCTCCGGCCAGCGGACGCGGTTAACCATGACAAGTGTCTGCCATTCGCTTATTTGCGGCGGGCTTGATGAAAGCAGTCGCTACGCGCCTTTTTAGCCAAAACGTAAAGTTAACCGACAAAAAAAAGGCAGAGGCCCTGCGGCGGTGAGGCAGGAAATTTTAACGCTTCCGACTCGTATCGTGCCGCCCCCACCGTTCCAAAGAATGCCGCCACGCCTCACTTAAGTTTCGAACGTGGGGCTCTTTCCACATCGAGAAGTGATCGCCTTCCACCATTTTCACGTCAAGGCCGCGCTGGAAGAGACTGCTCCAACCCAAACATCCATCGAGGTTGGCCTTTTCCCCATAGATCGTTTCCCGGGCTTTGAGGAGCACGCCGCGGGTCGGCAAAGATATAGGGCGATAATGCGTCACGGCTTGCTTCCACAGTCGCTCCATCAAAGGCCACTCTTGGGAGACCTGAGAAGCAGAACTACTTGGCTCGGGTTCGCTGTTTTGGCGACCCGAAGGCGTGCGGGGAGACGGTGGCAGCTGCTTCGTTAGCTTCGCGGTGGGCCGCACGACACGCGGGTTCGCCATCTTTCGGCAATAGTGACGGGCCATGCCGCGAAGCCAATTCCACCCTGAAAGCGGTATGTTGGTGTCGAAGAGGCAAACCAACGGAACCTCAATACCATGCTTCTGTAATTGGTGCGCGACTTCGAAGGCCAGAATGCCGTTGTAGGAATAGCCGGACAGAATTATAGAACCCTTCAAGCTGCGTTTGAGGATAAGGTCCACATGCGTCTCCGCCATCTGGGCAACATTTGGGTAGAGTTTAATGTCCTCGTCTTTCGATGCCCGCAGCCAACTCTCTCTAAAAGGTGCTCCGGTGGCGAAGAGCGGAAAGGGAAAAGGCGCTTCCGAGATCATCCAAAACAGGTCGAGGGGGGGCGACAGGAAACAAACAGAAGGGGTCGTTGAACCGTCCTGAACCAAAACCAAGTGAGGGTCGGAACTGGATTGCCTGGAAGTGGCAACGACACGAGCCAAGGCGGCCACGGTGGGAGAGGCGATCAGAACGGCAGGATCCAGGGCCACACCGAATTTTTCGTTAATACGTTCAACAAGCCGGAATGCGAGTAAAGAATCACCGCCCAGATCGAAGAAGGTATCTTCAACTCCGACAGGGTTAATGTGGAGCACCTCCTCCCAAATCCGGGCCATTTGCAACTGAACGGGGGAGAGATTTGAATACGGCGATTGCGGCTTGTTCCGAGGCGCAACGGGGAGGGAGGAAAGATGCTTGCGATCCACTTTACCACTCGTGGTGAGTGGCAATCGTTCCAAAGTGATGAAGGAGCTCGGCACCATGTAATCGGGAAACTCCTCTTTGAGTGCCTTCCGGATGACCGACGGATTGATTACGCTTTCCTCCTTCTGAACGACATAAGCGACCAAGGTCTTTTGCCCCGAGGGGTGATCTTTGGCAACCACCACAGACTCGCGGATGCCGGGCAGTTTGTTTAGCGCCGCCTCAATTTCTCCCAGTTCCACCCGATAACCACGGATCTTAACTTGAAGATCCACACGCCCCAGATACTCAAGATTCCCATCCGTACGCCAACGTGCGAGATCGCCCGTCCTGTAAAGGCGCTGGCCGGGCTGAAAGGGGTGCGGCACGAATTTTTCGCGAGTCAGCTCGGGTCGGTTCAGGTAGCCGCGCGCCAAACCATCACCGCCCAAGTAAAGCTCTCCGATGGCTCCGATTGGCACCAACTGCTGAAACTCGTCCAAGAGATACGCCGTTTCGTTACTGAGCGGGCGTCCGATAGTGGGTGGCTGATTCGGTGAACGAAGAGCAAAGGTGGAATAGGTGGTCGTCTCCGTGGGACCATAGAGGTCATACACCTTTTGCACTGATGTCTGCGCGTGTATTTGGTTCACCACCTCTGTTGCGAGCGGTTCTCCGGCGAGATTTACGACTCGAATGGATTGGGAGACGCCTTTGATCCGGAGCAACTCGCGGATGGCCGACGGCACAGTGTTGAGAAGAGTGACCTCGTCTTTCGCTGCCAGCTTCGGCAAAGCCAATGCGTTCTCGGCCAGGATCACTTTCCCGCCCCAACACAAAGGGACGAATAACTCGAAGACGGACAAATCAAAACATATCGAAGTGGAGGCAAGCACCCCCGCCAACTCCTGATCGCTGAACACTTCCCGAGCCCAGCACGCGAGGGCTACCGCGCCATGATGCTCCAACGCCACACCCTTTGGCACGCCGGTAGAACCAGAGGTGTAGATGACGTCCGCGAGATCGCTGGCTGTCGTCTTGCGGGCCGGATTGCGCCGACTCAACTTTTCCATTTCGGCCCAACAGGAATTCAAACAAACGACGGCTGTTTCTGGACCAGGAGTGATCGTGCTTGAAGATTGCGTGGTTAAAAGCACCGGAGCCTTTGTGTCGTCCAACATGAAGGCCAGGCGAGCTGGCGGGTATTTCGGGTCGAGGGGGACATACGCCCCACCCGCCTTTAAGACGGCCATAATGGCAACCACCATTCTCCAGTTTCGTTCCACGCAAACGCCGACCAAGGTGTCAGCCCCGACTCCCAGACCGCGAAGATGATGCGCCAGCTGATTGGCACGTTCGTTTAACTCCGAGTAGGTGAGTCGATACTCGCCGTCGATTAGTGCAGTTGCTTCCGGGGTGCGCTCGACCTGCTCCTCGAACAAATGGTGGATGCAGGAATCTCGCGGGTAGTCTCGCGCTGTCTGATTCCATTCACACAGCAACGTATGCCGCTCAGACTCGCTCAGGGAATAGTTCTGGCGCAGCACCGTAGCATGATGAGGGACAATCAAGGCCATGATGAACGACCGGCTACGGAGAAAACCTAGGTGTCTTCAAGGCCGGTTTGCAAGAAAGACTTAGCGCCCCAAAAAAACATAGCTTGCCCGTCCATTTTTCGAATCAGGTTAACATTGCACTTTTTTGCACCATTACTGCACCGGGGAATTTGAGACGCTGGTGCAATCCGCATCCGGCGTTCCGTAAACTTTTCGCAGGGCTTCCTCGAAATCGTGTCCTTCATTCGCCTCCATCGACGGAGATTCGAGCGTGGTCTCCAGTCCCGTGGAGAGGCGGCCCAACGCGCTGGCGACTTCGAGCAACTGGCAGATCGTCGAGAGTGTAACGCGGCTCTCTTGATGGTGCCGGTGGAACAGAAGGAATGAAGCCCGCCCCATCGCGAGCGAAACCTCCCAGTTCATCATTTCACGCTCAATCTCGGCTTCCTTTCGCGATGAAAAGCCACGCATGGGTTTGCTCGCGAAATGACTTTCGATGTACGGCTGCGCGTCTTCGCCATACACCTTCACCAGCGCCTCCTTGAAGGAAGCCAATCGTTTCGCTTCCTTTTCGCGTTCGGCTTCAGCGTGATCCATCACCGCGGCATCAAACCGAGCCGGATCGAGTTTCATCAAGCGGCGATGCGCACGGATTGCGCGACGGAGAGACTGAAGTGCATTAGCCAGATGATTGACGAGCCGACGACGGCACCGACCACCGAGCATCGTGGTCGTGCGGCGGGTTAAACGACGCGTCAGGCGGCGATTAAGAAAACGGCGACTGCGCATGGGAGCAAACGTTGTTCGCCTTCAAAGCGAAATGAGTTCCCGCGACGGAGCGAAGATACTGAACACGTGAGGAAAGCGGGCATCGCTCCATGCCGATGACAGGACGGGTAAATCTTAAATGCCGGGACAGCCTCCAATGCGAGGCTGCTCCATTTACAATCGAGCTAGGCGGCCCAGTTTTGGATTTCATCGTGAAACTCCTCGCTGGGAATTTCGGTGATGGGTGAGGTGAATTGGACGGAACCGGTTTCCCGCATGATTTGGCGGCGAAGCGAGTCGGCGATGGTGTAAAGTCGCGCGGTCGGCACATCGGCGAGGTTGCGCGTCTTTAGCTCCTCCTCGACGGCGGTGAGCTGTGCCGCCAAGGCGCGGGCGCGAGTCTCGCGGGTGGCGATGAGTGATTCCTGCAAGGCCTCGAGTTCAATGGCGCGGGCATTATTGATCTCGTATTGGAACTTGCGGCTCCAATTGATCAGAGTGCGTTTGCAAACGCCCAATTCCGCGGCAATACGCGTATAGCTCCAACCTTGAGAGCGCAGGGAAACGAATCGTTGTTGATTTTCAGCATTTTGCATCGGCCGCAGTATATGGATGTTTCCTAGAAACTGTTGGGACCAGGAAAAGCGGGTTAGAACCAGGGCGCATCCAGAGGAAAGGAAGTACGTTTATCGCGAATGGACGCGAAGGTTTTTTTTGAAATCTAAACTTGACGGGCTTCGCCAGTAAGAAAAAGGGAAAGGGTAAAGGGACAGCGCTAGGTGCGGTATGGAGAAGGCAGGGTGAGGAGTGCGCGAAGCGGCTACCTATGAAAACGGGGAAAGTTCGAGCAAATGAACGCGGACTACGCACTTGGCGGAACGCGTTCTCACCTTAATCGATGAGTGTTTGAATTCTTTCTCGCAAAGTAGCTTAGGTGAAGTCAGGGGGATTGGGGCGCTTGATTCGTGCTGCTGGGAAAGTCGGTGAACTCCGAAGACGAGCAGTGCTATCGTTCCAAAGAGAGAAACTGTTGAAACCATGTCCGGGACGCCCCGGACCAAGTTTTCAGGCAAGGCCAAATCATTTCGGACAAAGAAGCCGGCACCCGCATATTGGTTCCCCGCATAAGTGACGGACCAAGTGGTAAAGCCGTCGCTCTGAGACAAAAAGCGTGCGTAAATGTTGGCTGGGGGTCTTCCAATATTTTGCTCAACCCAGCCGGAAGCAAAGAGCAGCGAACGATCGTGGGAGAGGATCATCGATGGGTTGGCTAACGGGTCGGCACCAAAAAGGAGGCCGCCGACTGGTGTAGCAACGGAAAAGGCGAAGATTGAGTTATAATCAATTCCCGTTAAGGGAATCGAGCAGCAGTTGGCGCCCAAGGTGTACATTGGCGGCGACACAGAGACCCAACCGCTGGACGGAGTGCCACCTAAATCCCGCCAAGTGTACCCCACGTTAACCGCATGAGAGATACCACGGAATGAAACCGAGGAAGAGTGCGATTGTAAGGCCGTAAATGGTTCGGGTGAGCATGGCCACCTGATAATGGGTTAACGCACCGTGACAGCTAAAGCGCACTAAAAACAGACGTATAATGTAAAATTATTCCGTACGGGCACAGCCACTCAGAGCGGAGCCAGGGAATAACGCCGTGCGCGGGATAGTGGCCTTGGCAACGAAAGGTCGATTCAGGGTTTAAAGGCAGACTTCAGAGGGCAAAGTTCAGAATGCAGAAGTGGATGGGAGAAGAAGGATGTCAGGAGGGATAGAAGAAGAGGCGGACGTAGAGGTAGGCAGCGCCTTCGCTGACGATTTCTTTTACGCCTTCGCTGTAGCGCCACCAGTGAGAGGCGTCGTAGGCGGAATCCGGGACAGCGATAATGCCTATCTCGACCTCGTTGCCGAATGCTTTTTTGAAGAGCAGACGCGAACGGCGAGCGTGAACACCTCGAGTCAACACGTTGAGGCGTTTGACTCCCGGATTGTTTTGCGCCAGCCAATCACGCAAGGCGATAGCAGCGCTGTAGGTGCGGTCGCGATCCTTGCACGAAGGAAGGAACCATCTGGACCGCGTTGGGAGATAGGCCGGCAGCTTTGAGCGTTCCGGCACCGATGCTGGCTGAGGTGCTATACGGATTACGCTCTGGACCTGCCCCATGGACCGGGCCGCCCGTGGTAAAGACTTTTTCGTAGCCGCCGTGATTAAACTCCTGAACGGCGGCTCGCATCGAATCAGCATCGATCCAACCTTCGACAGCAAGCCATCGGGTATCGAGCCGGTGCGTCACGGCGAGGAAGGGATGTGCTCGGAGAACGAATGATAGTGGCTGAAGCCGCCAGAACAGCGCGGCAATCAACCAACCTTTCCACGAGAGGCCCCAACGTTCTCTGCGAGTGAGCAGGCCGAAGAGCATTAGCGTCGAGCCCGGCCCTGCATGGTTTTCTCATTCACCAAAATTGGAGATTAAATGGCCGAAGGAATCAGGTGGCCATGTTAAAAGCATAAAGGTTCGTAATCCCTGTAGCCCGAAAATTTTCTTCCTGATCTGTCAGAACACGGAAACGATTTTTGCGCAAAAGTTCCATAATAGCGTGAATCTCCCGTCCATCATTGTCGTGGACCTCCATTACCATCTGCCGAATTTTGGGCGCATCATCGCGCCGACCCTTGATCGGCTTCCAACTCGCAACCTTCTGCGTCGATTTTTAAAATGTCGTGCGAGAAAGCCCGTGATCCTGAATGAGACTCGAAAGGGTGGTCAGTTTGGCTTCGAATTTTTGGGGGGCATCCAGCTTACCCTGCATGAGGGATTTAATGAATGCCTCTTCCTTATCCTGGGCAGACGCAACCTGGCCGATTGATTCCGAATGCCACCGCGAATGAATTCAGCATCCTTGTCACGTCCGCTTTGAATCCAGAAAGAATGGAATAGCCTGGGTAAAACGTGAATTCGGCCGACCTCTCTTGATCGGAAATCCCAGCCTGAATGACGCTGGTGCGATCACAAAACGATTGAACATTCGCTGCAATGATGGCGCAAAGCGTGGGTGAAGGCTCAACCAAGTAAAGTTGCGTGGATGGGAAAAACTCGTTGATGAACCATGCGTAAGACCAATGTTGGCTCCTACATCGACCACTACAGTCCCCTCGCAGAGTTCGATGCCGTGCTTTAAGTAAACTTTATCTTCAAATATTTCCTTATACAGGAAGTCACTCTCGTAGCGGTTGAGGTGGAAGAACCGCCTGCCGCTTTTGTGGTGGTAATGTTCCATTTTGGCGGACTTCATCGAATGGCAATGCAAGCGCTTCGTCGAGCCCTAAGCATTCCTAAAAGTGCGGATCGGAGAGTCAATAGGCAGAACGACTGACTCGACTCAAGAGAGTCTCGCGCAAAGGTGCGTCGACACCAACAGATGGAAGCGCTACGCTGACTAACTGACCATTGAAAGCAGGGACCAGATCGAAAATCAGGGCCCGAACCTTCTACAGATTTAAGCCCGCATGGGTCGAAGAAGGCGAATGTGCTAAAGCAGTGCTTGAAAGATTCGACCCCTGTTCTCATTGAAAGGATGCTCCCTTATGCTCGCACCGGCTGCCGCGACAGCCTCGCTCCGAGACCAAATTTCGGGAATGGTTCGCGCGAAGGAGGCGAAGAGGTTTACCCGGGGCAGGGTTGGCTCGACGGAGTCTCGCCCCACCTGATGCACTTCCTTAATACGGAGGCGGAGTTTGGGGAATTGTTTCGCGCGAAGGAGGCGAAGGAGGCGAAGCTTTTAAAGGCGGCAGGGGGCTCGACGGAGTCTCGCCCCCCATCCCCACGAGTCTCGCCACCCATTCGCTCAACAGAGTCCTGCCCCACCTTCATTTGGTGGTGACGCGATCGATCCATGGTTGGTTGTTGAGATACCATTCAACGGTTTCACGGATGCCACGCTCGAACGTGTAGGCGGGCGTCCAGCCGAGTTCGTCCCGGATTTTCGAGGCATCGATCGCGTAACGACGGTCATGCCCGAGGCGATCTTTGACGAAGGTGATCAGCTTGCGTGATCCGCCGCCGAGCTGCGGTTTAGCTTCATCCACGAGATCGCAGATGATTTCCACGATGCGCAGGTTGGCCCATTCATTGTTGCCGCCGATGTTGTAGGTTTCGCCGTTCTTGCCATCGCGAAGCACCTTCCACAGGGCGTCCGCGTGATCCTGCACAAAGAGCCAATCGCGGACGTTCATGCCGTCGCCGTAAACGGGGATGGGCTTGCGGGCGACAACACTTTGAATGACGACGGGAATCAGCTTTTCCGGGAATTGGTAGGGACCGTAGTTATTGGAACAATTGGTAATGACGGCAGGAAGTCCGTAGGTGTGGTGATACGCGCGGACCAGCATGTCGCTAGAGGCCTTGCTGGCTGAGTAGGGCGAGTTGGGAGCGTAAGGCGTGGTCTCGGTGAAATAACCGGTGGCGCCGAGACTGCCGTACACTTCATCCGTCGAGACATGATGGAAGCGGCAAGGTGGCGACGATTGATGGCTTAGGGTTGACGGTTGAGGGTTAGAAAGCCATTCAGCGCGGCAGGCTTCGAGGAGGTTGAAGGTGCCGATGATGTTGGTGCTAATGAAGTCACCCGGGCCACCGATGGAACGATCGACATGGGACTCGGCGGCGAGGTGCATCACATGGGTGATGCGATGCCGAGCGATGACATCGCGGACGGCAGCCGCGTCGCGCAGGTCAGTTTTTTCAAAGCTGTATTTTGGATGGCGGGCGACGTCTTCGACGTTCTCCGGATGGCCCGCGTAGGTAAGGCAGTCCAAGTTCACCAAGCGCGTAATCTCGGGAGAGTCGATGATGCGCCGGATGACATTGGAACCGATGAAGCCGCAACCGCCAGTGATGAGTAAGTGCATTCGTTCAGAGATAAGTTCGGAATTTTGTATTAGTTGAAAAGTCAGAGGGCCCACCATGAGAGGCCGCTCGGGAAGCCATGCCGTACGCTAATGAATGCGCGGGGGCGTTGGCTCGACGGAGTCTCACCCCACCCTGAAGGGACGTCGTTTGGAGTGCTTTGCCGCTTTCATTTTCTGGAACTGCTGCGGCTGGTCCCGGCGACACAGCCGCGCTCCGTTGGGATAGGCTTCCGAGCTGGAGTCGGAAATCATTTCACGCGAAGGGGCGAAGGAAGCGAAGTGGAAACCACGAACGGACCGGAGGAAACATCATGCGAGGCAACTTGGCTCGACGGAGTCTCGCCCCACCCTGAAGGGATGTCGTTTGCAGTGCTTTGCCGCTTTCATTTCTGGATCTGCTGCGGCTGGTCTCAGCGACACAGCCGCGATCCGTTTTTAGCGAAGACCGTGGGTGCCGCAGGCGTACGAGTTCATCAAGCGACTTTTGTTTCCTTTTCTGGCTGCCAGTGGCGAAGGGCGTCATCGAGAGCCTCGAGAACAGGGCGCATGGTGACTCCCGCACTCAAGAGCTTGCTGGAATCCATGACGCAATTGGAACGTGGGGTCTGCGCAGCGGTGGAATAAAACTCCGTATCACCGGAGAAAAATTGATATTCCCGCTGCGAGGGAAGGTGTTTTTGGATCAGGCCGACCACGTCACGCGTCGTTATCCAGCCAGGATTGGTGACGTTGTAGATTCCGAAGGCAGCGCGACGTTCCCACAAATCCAGACAGGCGCGGGCAAAGTCGGCGCGATGCGACAGCGAGTTCGCGCTTTGCAGCAAGCGTGAGTAACGCTGCATCTTGCTCAAATAATTTCGTGAGTTGTCGTATTGGTCAAAGGGGATGCGCAATCGCCAGATGTAAGTTTGCGGGGACCGGGCCAAGACTTCCTCACCGAGTGCTTTGGTGCCGCTGTAAAAACTGCAGGGCGGGTTTTTGAATGAAAAGTTAGGTTCATCCTCTTCCGTGAATCCGCGCAGGGCAGCCCGGTTATTCTCCCAAACGGACAAGACGTCTGGCCGCATGAGGTTGGGTTCGACACGGCTGGACACATTATCCTGAACATGAGCGCCGGAATAAATGCAACCAGAAGAAACGTTTCCCCACGGGATGCCGGCCACGTGGCAGGCATGCGAGATGGTCAGGGGAAGGACCACATTACCGGCGATGGTTTCGGCTTTGGCTGACTCGCAGGCGTCCACGTTGGGTTTGCCGGTGTAACCGGCAGCGTTGACGAGGAAATCGGGGCGGCTTTCACGAAGGAAGCCGAGTAAGGGCTCGAATTGAGTGTAATCCACGGCGGAGCGGGACAGTGGAATGGCATCCCAGCGGCGGCGGTTCAGCTCAGATTGAAAGGCCTGGCCGATGTAACCAGTGGCACCAAGGAGTAGTATTTTGGGCATTAGAATATTGGTTCAATTTACCGCAGTGACGCGGCGACGCAGAGAACGACCCTGTTCACCGCAAAGGCATTAAGAAAATCGGGCAGAGGTGGAATTTGTTTCCCGCCAAGAATCGAAGGAAGAGAGGTGGAGACCACGAACGGATCGGAGAAAACATCATGCGAGGCAACACTGGCTCGACGGAGTCTCGCCCCACCGGGTTTTTGGATTTGTCCACCGGATGGGAAAAGGACGCCTTCGTTCAGCGAGCGCGTTTGGCCTCGGCGATGACGGCCAGGAGATAGTCCCGGTATTCGCAATTGGGCATTTGTGCCGTCAACGCTTCGAGTTTCGGCAATGACAGGAAGCCACGGCAGAAGGCCGCTTCTTCGGGGCAGCCGATTTTTTCGCCCTGCCGCCGTTCAATGGTTTGCACATAAGCGGACGCCTCGTGGAGGCTGCTGCTGGTGCCAGCATCAAGCCAGGCGAACCCGCGGCTCAAACGGTAAACGCTCAAGGTGCCACGGCGGAGATACTCCAGATTAACGTCAGTAATCTCGAGTTCACCGCGCGGACTTGGTTTTAAATTGCGGGTGATGGAAACCACTTCGTTGTCGTAGATGTAAAGACCGGGCACGGCGTAGTTGCTGCGCGGCTTTTTGGGCTTTTCTTCGATGGAAACGGCTTTGCCAGTGGCATCGAACTCCACCACGCCGTAACGCTCCGGATCTTGAACATGATAGCCGAAGATAACAGCGCCCTGCTTGAATTCAGTGAAGGCGGTGGTGAAAACATCGCCGCCCCAGAAGATGTTGTCGCCGAGGATGAGGGTGACGGGGTCAGAGCCGATGAACGAGTCGGCGATAAGGAACGCCTGGGCAATGCCGGCAGGTTTGGCCTGTTCACGATATTCAATCGACAACCCCATGCTCGAACCGTCCCCGAGCAATTGCCGGAAGCGCGGGAGATCATGAGGGGTGGAGATGAGACAAAGCTCGCGGATGCCTCCCTCGACCAAGGTGGTGAGAGGGTAATAAACCATGGGCTTATCGTAAACCGGCTGGAGCTGTTTGCTGGCGACCAAGGTCAGCGGGTAGAGACGCGAACCGGCACCGCCGGCGAGAATGATTCCTTTCATGTGTTTATTCTAAAGAGTCCGAAGTCGTTATCGGCACTTTGACCTACAACCAAGAGTTCGAGGGCGGATTTAATTAACGCTTTGAAGGGGCGCGCTGGCGCCGGTCTGGGAACGTGCTTTTCCAAGAGCCTCCTGGGCGGCCCTTTTCACCCGGGGAGTGATGGCTTCCCAGGTCCAGTTCGTGAGAAACGCCTGGTAGGCCCGTTCAGCCATGGCTGCGGCTGCGTTTCGGTCACGCAGATGGGCACTGCACGCGGCGATAAACTCTGCGGGGGACTCGGCGAGCAGCAATTCCCGCTGATTCTTCACATCATATCCGTAGGCGCCCAACGGGGTGGAAACGACCGGACATTTGCGACTGAAAGCGTCGGCAATTTTAACCCGAGTGCCCGCGCCCTGGCGCACTGGAATGATCATGGCGGACCAGGTCGCGATTTCAGCAGCAGGATCGGCAATCCAACCCAAGGCATCGATATCTGACCCCGTCGGACGAAGTGGTCCATCAGTGTCCTTACCGGCGAGTCTAAAACGTATACCAGGAAACTGTGTGCGAAGAGCGGGCCAGCATTCGCGGACAAACCAGCTCACACCCTCGGCGTTGGGGAGATAGCTGAAGAGGCCGATGAATCCGATACGAGGAGGATCGAGGGGAGTTGGAGACGGGGTCTGCCGCGGCTGTTCGAATCCATTAGGGATAACGTGGACGTGCGGACTGGCGCCGAGATATTGGCGATCGGCTTCGCTACAAACAGAGAGGACCGTAAACCTTTCCCGCCAACGCCGTTCGCGGCGGCGCAACAGGTTCATTTGAAGTCCGGCCTTCAGTCTTTGGCCGAGCGTTGCCCCCTTTTGCCATACCGTGCGCTGAAAGGTACTGGGGACGTCGTCCAAATCCAAAACGGAGCCAGGCCAATCCCAACGATTCAGGATATTGGGCGTACGAGAATTGAGGACCCAAACCAAATCAAACGCGGACAACTGGTCCATGATCCGGGCACGGTCCCGATCGTCCGCGACACACCCGTGGACATTGAGGTAACGGGTGTCGAAGGCCCACCGAAGACGCTGGGTGAGAGAGCGATTGGGAGAGTGGAGGACTCGAACTGGAGCTTCGAGCTTGAACTCCGATCGTGTTTGCTCGAGAGCCTCCGGCTCCGGCAGGTCTGAACTTACGACTGCCAACGAGACCTCTCCGCACTGCTGCAAGGCGCGTCCGATCTGGAGTGCGCGCAGCTGCCCGCCGTAAGCCTTACCATGAGGCCAACAAGGGGTGATGTAGAGAATTCGAGGAGCAGCGAGGGGCATCCGTTTGGGAAGAGGCAAGAGCGACAGAAGTAGATCACACTTCCTGCCAGGGGAACGATTGAGTCTTTGGCCAGCGCTCGCGACAAAGCTTTTGCGTGACCGGGTCCTGCAAACAGGAAGCGGGCGAAACCTCGGGGAAGTACATTTCGCCCACGCCGTTTTTGATAAAAAAGGCGTTGAAGCCGTAACGATGGGTCCCGACGAGACGATACCCTTTCTCGCGTCCCAATTTGCACATGGCGGCCAGGGAAGCCCCGCGAAAATCTTCTGATTCGTAAACGAACTTCGGATCGTAAGGGACGGTGAGAGCTTTCTCCGCAGGGATCTGATTGTGGATTTCGCACACGACCACCTGGGGATCAATTACCTTGATGGCTTTCCAGACCCAGTAATCCATCCCGTCAATATCGAGGCTGAGCAAACCCACGGGACCGGAGGCGCCGGAGTCGCCAATCAACTGGTTCACATTTTCGGCCGTTACCCAAGCCTGAGTGAAACGAGGTGGGCTCAGAAAACAATCCTTGCTGTTGGAATAGAATCGGTCGGCGTTGTTTACATTGCGCTGATTCCCGTCGAAGAGATGCCCCCACCACCCATGATTGATGATCAGGTTGGCGGTCATGCATTCCCGCCCGTTGCCAGCACAGATTTCGACACAGGTGCGGTTTACGGGAGAGATGAGGGAAAAGATGTATAAGAGGATACCATCCTCCTCAAACTGCGAATATTTACGAAAGCCCACGTCATCGAAGCGTGGTAAGCGGTCAACTCCCTGGCTGGCGAGGAGACGATAGCTTTGCATGAGCGCCTTTTGCGCCGCCGGTTCGTTGTGAAGGAAGACACTGCCGCGGTCCAACTCCAGCTCGTTGACCAGAGGACGGGAAACGCGCCGGAGGAGATTTTTGAAGAGTTGTTTCATCTCACAAGGTTTCGAAAAAGCGGTGCAAGCGATTGGCGTAGTGGGCGAGGCTATAATGACTTTCCACCAGGTGGCGTCCCCTCCGCCCCATGGCTTCGGCGCGGCCAGGATCGGCTGCCAGAGTCTTGATGGCGCTGGCGAGGGCGCCTGGATTATCGGGAGGGATGTGCAAGCCACAGCCGGCTTTCTCGACATCCAGTTCCCCGGGCAAGGCGCCGGTCCTTGTGACGATGACTGGCTGGCCGATCGACATGGCTTCGATCAAGTTGGTGAAGCCATTGGCGGTCGATCTCCGCTGGATCGTTTTTGATAACGACCATGGTGGCCGCGCTACCCGGATAATGATCGGTGACCAGATCACGAACGGTAAGCTTTTTGGTTTTAGAAATAAGCCATCCGCTTCCGCCATCGACCAACGTTACATTTGATGACCAATTCAATCCCGGGAGCTCTCCCGGACAAATCACGCGAATGGGTTGCGAACACTGGGCTGCGGCTGCACTCAAGGTGCGGAAATCCCGGTTGGCAATGCCACAGGAAAAAAACCATTCCGGGTTATAGGGCAACTTTGGGAAGAAGCGAGTATCCACTCCCCATCCCAGATGCGCCACTTTGACGGCTGGCGCCAGTTTCCTGGCTTGATCCGCCGCCGCGGGAGTGAGGGCGATAATTCCCGAATGAGCACGCGCCAAATCCAGATGTTCCCGCGCATAAATCATGGAAACAAGACGGCGATTCAAAGCGCCGAGCGCTTTGAGGAAGGGCAACCAATAGAGAAGCGTGTGTCCGCAAAAAACAATGTCGTCGGGGCGCAACCAGGATTTCGCCATCCGGAGGAGCCGCAGGTCGTGCGGGAAAGGACGGCGATAAAGGTAGAAATGGGGAAGAGGATCAGCCAGCGCAACTTCGTAGCCCAAACGGACGAGTTCCAGACAGCCGAGCAACTGATGAGCCGGCAAGTCCCCTCGCTTGATGGAATTCCAGACAAACGAACCGCCGTAGGAATTGACGTGGAGGATACGGCGGCGTACCCGTCCAGAGGCTGGAGAAAGCACGATCATGCCTCCCTGTTGCCGCTCAACGATTCCGTCCATAATGGAGCTGAGCAGGTGCTGAAGGCTGTTGAAAGCTGGTCGATGTCATTTTGCGTACGTACCTATTGGACGGGGGGACGGCCCAAGTTAAAATATACCGATTCTCCCGCCTGCGGGTTAACCTAATAGGCACATTTGGCAGAGTCCGGTGCTTTCCGAGGAACTTTCAGGGAATTCAAATGGCTAGACTGAGGTTCACCAACCCATTTTGCGCAGCAATTTTTCCAAAGCACGCACCGGCAAACTGCCGCGATGCTTTTGGGAGGCTGCCAGCATACGGTGAATCCATTTTTCGGTGGGGGAGCGTGGGTCTTGTAACTGACTCGCGTTTACACCGGCCGCCTCAGCGAAGGTGCTCCAATCCTTGTCCCAGACAGCATATTTGCGAAAATAGTTCGGCCCGTATTTGCTGAACATTTGCACCATTTCTTTATCCCACCATGTCATCGGCTCACAGTGCAAGGCGCGAAAATCCACGCCGGCCTGATCGTACGCTTCGAGCCACTCAGTTTGGACCCCGTAAATTTCATCAGCGTTCCAACTGCCAAACATGTGGTTGTACTGGCGGAAGATTTCCAAGGGGCGCCGTCGAGACTGAGGTTCACCAACCCATCTTGCGCAGCAATTTTTCCAAAGCACGCACCGGCAAGCTGCCTCGATGCTTTTGGGAGGTGGCCAGCATGCGGTGAATCCATTTTTCGGCAGGGGATCGAGGATCCAGCAGCTGAGCGTTTACATCCAAAACGCCCGCGAGGTTAGTCCAATCCTTGTCCCAGACGGCATATTTGCGGAAGTGCTGCGGCCCGTATTCGCGAAACATCTGCACCAGTTCCTTATCCCACCATGTGAGGGGCTCACACTGCAACGAGCGAAAATCCACTCCGGCCCGATCATAGGCTTCCAGCCACTCGGGTTTGATCGGATAAATTTCATGCTCGGCCCAACTGCCGAACATGTGGTTGTACTGGCGAAAGATTTCGAGCGGGCGCCTTTGGGGATGGTTGACGTGTTCCCACGCTTGATACCAACGCTGTTTGCTGAGCATGCGCTCCCAAACAACGTACTGAAAATGCAGCACAACAATTTCCTTTAGATCCAGAACCGGTGCGCCGTCAGGCCATGGGAGGCGACGGCTGTGAATTGCCGCCCCTATGTTCAGAGCCATCATCGACAAAGCCGAACGCTGTTGGTTCGGGAGGTATCCACGCCTTCCGGAAGCCAGGAAGAATGTTGACCCAACGAAAACGCAGCACCGTCCCAGGGGCCGCATCATCTATCATCTTCCATTCCTGGCTGTGGAGGCAGTTAGCGGAAAGAGCCTCATCGCAATCCAAAGCGATGATCACGCGTTGGCCGGGGACCTGACGTGCTTCGTTCAGCAGTAATCTTTGGCGGTGCAACTCGTCATAGGATCGGGCAATCGTTGAGGACGACTTTGACACCAGGAACCACCTGCGCCCTTGCAACCGTCTGATCGGTTGAACCCTGATCCGCGACAATTACATCGCCCGCCCAAGTTCGCGCCGCCTTCAAAAAGGGCTCGATGATCCACGCTTCGTTGCGGGCCGGCGTCACACAGATCCGATGACAACCGGTTGCCGCCTGTTGAAGGTGGCAAGAAACGGGCTGAAATGCGGAATTGTTCACGATCGTAGGAAAGTGAGGAGAAGGCTGACCCTCATCGGGATTTAGAAGCGCAATCGTTTTCAGTATCACCCGTCTGAAGTAAATATGGGCGCCAGAACTGGGGATCGGAGCGAACCCACGCGTGGCATCCAAAGGGGAGTTTGCCGCCGTTCATCTCGAAGCAGTATCGTGGTGACCATTCAAACGAAAAGGCAAGGGCCTCACAAGGCGAAGGAATTGTGAATGATGGAACGGCAAGTTTAGCCTCGACTGACCAAAACAGGTCCTCGTTGTCATTTGAATGCCTAACAAACGATGGAGCCGTGTTGCGGTAACCGCAGGCGTATCGAACGGTCAAAGCCGTCACGACGCCAAGTCGCAGAGCCGGGGACTCGCGGAACCGTGGGGTGGCTCGTGCCAGCTCCAGAGGGGACCTCAAAAGGCGTCTGGAACGCAACACCTCCAAACAAGCCGAAACGCGTCGTAACGAAAAGCCTCCGTTTCCCACCGCCCATAAGCCTTCTGTTGATAGCGCGTCATGGGGTTCGACACGATGATTCTTGTACACGGCGCACCGACGTAATCCCATCCTTTCTGACACCACGCGCTTAAATCTGAAGAAAATACCAAGCAATCCAATTGGTAAATGAGGATATACTCATACTTCTGGAAGCGACGATAAAACTCGGTCGAAAGCATGAGCTGGTTGTAGCCGGCGATTCCTTTGAAATACGCCGGGTCGAATCGCATCACCGGCAGGTCGGCGAGCAGGGGTTCGGCAAGGTGGAGAGACTCGGGCGCTATAATGGTGATATCGAATCCACCGAGGTAATGGCGTAAATGTCGGATTGAGGTTTTCTCGTCCGGTGTCAGAGGGAGCCGATAGACCGGCACTGTAATAATGACTTGTTTCAGACTCATGCCCGGCCGTGAAGTTGCGCGTGGGGAATGCCGGTATCCTGGACTTCCTGTGGTTTCGGCGATGATGCCGCGGGGTCCAATTCTGCAAGCACTTCATCTGGCAGACCGAATTCCTTAAGTAAGGAATAGGCAGCCTGTGGATTCATGTAAGGGTTTCCGGATTGCAAGAGAGAGGCCTTCAAAAAAGGCATCCCCGCCTCGAGCAGCAACCGGGGATAGCAAACGGTGGTATCCACCCCGGGCAATCCCAAACGATCCATGCGCGACAGGGCGCGGGGGGAAAGATTCGTGTTCGCCAAAATGGGGCGCCAAAGCTTCTCGCCGGGGAAAGACGGCATCGAGGGAAAACCTTTTCGCCAAAGCCGGCGGAGGAAGCGATGGCGCCACGTCCAATCTCCCTCATCTGCTTCGCTTTCGAGATAGCGCTTCCAAATTTCCTGTTGCGGGAAAAGGACCGAACGAGTGAACCCATGCTGCTCAAGCCAGACGGTCAGTCCCACTTCATAGCTCCGAATTACCTGGAGCTTATCGGCGTACGGCATCACCGAAGACCAGAAACGTGAAAAAGAGGGTGATTGAACAAGTGCCCTGCGAAAATAGAGGAAATAACTCTGTAGATGCGGGGTCGCGTCCGAATTATCCGTAAGGCCCAGCCAGTCAGCGGAAATGCCCTGGATTTTTTTCCAAACGGGCGAAAGCGACGGTAATGGGCCGATGATGCTCGAATTTGTCAAAAGCAAATCATGAATCTGATTCAGTTCAAATGTGGAGAGACCCTGCTTCCACATTGAGAAATCGAAGCCAACATTTTCACGTTCGATCACCCGTTCGCAGTAATCGGATAAAGTGGCAACACTGGAGCGAGACAGTACGGAGTTCGAAACAAAACAGATCCTGAATCCGACCTCCCGCAACTGTTGCAGAAAGAAGAAGACATGTTTCTGGACCGCGGGAGTCCTGGAATAGTGTGCGTAAATTGCTAAGCGCATGAGGATGACCGCCTGAAGCCGGGGTGGGCGGAGTGCACGGGGCGTAAGAGACAGCGAGGTTGGTCAGGTGACGCCGGGTTCGGAAGCTCTCTGACTGGAACTGGCGAGGCCATTCGGCTTTGGGCCGAAGAGAGCTCGGAAGCCCCGGAACCTTTCCCAAAGATATCCCTCCCAAGCGAGACGTCGAAGACGTGGATAATGCTCAACAACGCCGGCCCATTCCTTCTGCAAAAGGCGGGCCGCCGCTGGACTTTCAGCTTCCGCTCGCCGGAGAGTTTGCCAGGCAAGCGAGGCCTGACCGGCACAACGCCGACGCATGAACAAGCGACCATATTCCTTTGCGCCGGCCCGGCGCAGATGGATGCAATGGGGGGAAAAGACAACGTCGTGAAGGAGAATAAACCAATCGAGCAACGTCATTCGGAACGCTCGGCGGGCGGTATTCTCGGACGAGGTTGATTTCTGATGAACACGAAAAGTGGCGAGGGTTTCGGGAACATAGGCCACCCCGACCGTGCTGCCAGCGCGATACCAGTATTCATAATCGCAACACATGATCAGGTGGGGATTGAAGAAGCCGCATTGCTCGAAAACGCTGCGGTGGAGCAACACGGCGGTTGGTTCCCCCACGAGATTATCCTGGAACCGGGCCACAACCTTCCGCGCAAATTCCTCCGGAGGCATGATGTTTACACCGCCGAAGAAGTCCTCAATGTCCCGCGCGCTTTTCAAATAGATGTTGCGTGTTTCACCCGAGACGTTTCCTTCGAAAATAAAATCGCGCCGACAACAAACAAAGCGGGCGCCGGTGGAGACCGCGGCCTGATACATCTTTTCCAAGCATTGAGGTTTCAAGAGGTCATCCTGGAACACATATTTGATCCAGCTACCTCGAGCCAACTCGATGCAACGATTCCAATTGGCGGCCAAACCCAGGCGCTTTTCATTAATCGAGAGACGAAACCTCGAATCCGCCTGGACGAATTTCCGGGCTATTGCGACCGTTTCGTCTGCCGATTGCTCATCCACTATGAGCACTTCAAAATCCTGGAAAGTCTGCTGGGCGATACTCGCCAGGCAAGCTTCGAGGAACTCAGCCCCGTTGTAGGTCGGGACACAAATGCTAATCGCGGGTGACTTCATCGAATCCATGTGAAGCCAGCGTTGTTTAAACACATATTCATGCGATTTTAGCGCCCCTTAACCAATATACGTAATGCCCGTTTAGCCCGACGGCGCCAAGAGAGGTTACCGGGTCCATTGGACTGGTTAAGAGAACTCACTGGAGAAACCATTTCACCCAAAGGCCACGAGGGATTTCTTTCATGCACCAATTGCCGCAGATGATCCATTACCGGCTCCATCTCAGATTGTGGCGAGGCGAAACGTTGCGCGCGAACGCGGGCATTCCGGGAGAGCTTCTCCCGCAATGGCGTATCATCCATGAGCCGCCGCATCTGGACCGCCAGTGCATCGACATTACCGACGGGGAATAGCAAGCCGGATAACTCGTCCTCGATTATCTCCAAGGTGCCGCCTGCGGCGGTCCCGATTACGGGAACGCCCTGTGCCATCAGTTCCACCGTGGAGCGCCCGAAGCCTTCCAGGGCGGAGCAGATTAAACCGACATGAGCATGCTTCATGAAAAGGTCAGGATTCTCGACATATCCGACGAGATAAACGCGGTCCTCCAATCGATGCTGGGCAATGAAGTCGTTTATTTCCTGACCGTACGCATTTTCGTAAGTGAGCCCCAAAAGCACCAAAGCGACGTTGCGGCCTTCCTGTACCAGTTTCCAGACGGCATGAATTGCGTCGAGAGGACGTTTGACGGGTGCGACTGACCCGGCTTGCATGGCGATAAAGCATCGGCGAGCGAGCAGCTCGGAGATCACTTTGGGTACGGGTTCATTTGCGTGCGGCCTCGGCTTTATCCAGTTATAAACGATCCGCGTCTTGGCCTCGGGCAGGAGGGCCCCCCATTCGCGCCGGACTGCACGGGAATTGAAGTAGATCCAGTTCGAACTCAGATCGATAAAACGCGCCAAGGCCGGCATGGGAACGGCCATTTGGGTACCCTCCGGTATTGTAGGCAAACTCGTGAATGTGCCAGATGTGTGGCTTCCCCGCGAAGGAGGCTGCCATGGCACCCGAGGGGATCACGACGGTATGCGTATAAACGAGGTCGACCTCCCATTCGCGCAAGTTCCGGGCAATGGCACCGGCGGCCTGAACCATATCGGTAGTTACCGGCAGTGAATTTGCCTCTACTTGCAAAGGAGACACCCAGATTGGATGGGGAATCAGTTTGAAAGGAATTCCCAACTGAGCCAAAGCGTCGGCCAAAGGCCCAAGGGAAGGTAGAATGACAAATATCTCGAAACCTTTGCCCTTCAAATACTGAATCTGATCCAGAAGGAAAAGGCCCGCCCCCTCCTTACTAGCAAGGTGAACGACGAAGCAAACCCGGACGAGTCTCACAAGATATGGCAACGGCGGAAACGAGGTCAGCCTTGCCGAAGTCTTCGGGAAACAGCCGCGACATCGAGACCGGAGAGCTCCCACAAACCGAGGCTCTTGTCCGTGTAAATCCCGTTGTCCCCGACATATTGTTCATTGATGACGTGAAGAGGGGCGGGGAAGTTGAAGGGAGCTTTCTCCAGGTTGAGCGGCCGCCAACCGCCGGTGTGCATGTCCGTATTTACGCGGGGGTTGGTGAATGTGGTGGTGAGCAAATATCGCGAACCACTTTCCTGGAATCGTTTGAGGGCCGCTCCGATTTGCTCATAGGAGAGGTGAACCAGACAATCCCGGCAAAAGATAAGGTCCACGCGTGGAAGCCGGCTTCTCGTGATATCGAGCACTTTGAATTCCGAGTTGGCCCTGGCATGCGATTTCTGGTTTCGATCGATTACTTCAGGAACGACATCAGCACCGATATAGCGCTCCAAAGAAAGGCCGACATCCTTCATCCAATTCAGATCGCCGCATGGCGCGTCCAACATGGATTTGACGCCGAGCTGGCCGAGGAGCACGGGAATCTCTCGTTTGATGGTCGCGGTGTTCACACTGTCCGACCCTGGTCCTGAAATGGATTCGGCTCCCAGCCAGGCGTTTGACTGGCAGATTTCGGAAAAGACCGCCGTCATGCGTTCATCGCCCGGTATTAAACGTTTTTTTAAGGCTCGGTAGACGCCGACCGCATTTGGAAAGTGTGTTTTAAGAAAATCCTTCATTCGTTAGTGGATTCGGGCAGGACCGTCACCAGAACCGTCGTTGTTGACTTCGAAACATTATTGAAAACCCGTGCGCTAGTTTATGGAAATCGCATTACGCGGCGCTCCATTGATTTTGAGAAACAACCGAGAAATAACATCAGTGCGAGACCGGTACTTCCTCAGCACGTCTGAAAAAATACCCGCTCGTTGCGCGCTGGATAATCGCTCCCCTGTTATTCGGTTGAGGTGCCGGCTCATTCGAAAGAGTGCATACAGTGCACAGGGATGTTTACCTTCTCTCAACAAACGGAGCTCTGTCGGTGTAATTCCAAAAAGCGCCCTTCCATTCTCACAAACGCAATCAATGGCGGCGGGACCGATACGGTTGCCTGAAGTTACTTGCGTTGTAAAACTGTTACCGTGAATCCGATAGCGAAGGATCTCCCGATCGAGGTTCGCCAATTTGTGACGCGGCGCCAATCGCAGCCACAGGTCATAGTCCTCAAGTAAGGTGTTTCGGTAATTCCCAACCCCGATCACGGCGGAACGTCTGAAAAGAACAGTCGGATGCGCCAGGGCTGAAGCATAAAGGAGACGCCAACAGATTTCTAACTGACACAATGGCAACGTGGGAAATGGTCCTGAAGGTATCCCCGCTTCGGTAATCGTCGTCATCTGGCCACCAACAGCAGAAACGTCGGCATGCTCCCTCAGATATTCAACCTGCACTTCGAGTCGGTCTGCCGTATTAATATCATCAGCGTCGATTCGGGCGCAAAATTCGGTTTGCGCCGTTTCGACTAACTGTCGCAGCGATCTTCCCAATCCGATTGAATCACCAACGATCACCCGCCCCGGAATGCGGGAAGGTATCCAACTGCGCAATGTCTCCAACGTCGCATCGGTTGAGCCATCATCCCGAGCAAGAACTGTCCAACTGGAGTAGGTCTGATTTGCTATTGAAGCAAGGGTTGCCGGCAGAAATGGCATGCCGTTTTTGACCGGCAGCAGCCAAGTAACTTCTGGTTTCACGTAAAAACTAAGACCGGGAGATTTTCAGCCAACTCTCAGGGCAGACTTCCACGCTCCGAAGTTCAGGATGCACAAACCAGGGGTCAGGCCGACAGACCATCTTATCTTGAGCCTTGGAAAGCCACGCGGCCCACCACGCATATGAGCTGTTGCCAATAATGAAATAGCTGCTGTGTGTCATGACCCACAAATCAAGCCACGGGTTAGACTCAGCGTCAGCCATTCCCACCACAACGAAACCGTCTTGCTCCTTAAAATTGTGACTGCACCACGCGGTATCGTCCGAAAACACGAAAACCTTCTCGAAATTGCGCCGCGCCCGCAACTCGGCCAACGCCAAAGCGTAAAAATCTTTCTCGCAGAGGCCATAGATCTGGCGGAGAGCGGCCAGTTTGGCGTAGTCACCGCGGCGGACATGCAAACATGCGCTTTGTGATTCCTTGAGGGCCTCAGCAACCTTCCTGGCAGGACTTGGCAGCCGCGCCTCGTTGACCAATGACGTGAAAGCTGTCCTGACGCTATCGGCAACATCTACGAAGTATCTTTCGTCTTGAAAGTAACCGTCCAAGTATGAGTTGTCAGGAAGGTCAAGGACTCTGGGATTGAAGTGAAGGCTCGGTTCCAAATAGTAAGTTTTGCGGTCGAACAAATCCCGTATTTTCCTCAAAGGCGAAGCCTTCGCGGATTTCGCGGGCAGGCGAAAACGTTTCAGCTCTGATTCCGATGCCACTTCGCACTGAACCTTGAATACTTCGAGTTCAAAGTTGCGGTATGTAAAATTCTCTTTAGGTGTGCGGTCTAATAAGAAACTTAGGTCGAGCTTTAAATTCGTCTGCCGCATTGTTGCGAGGCGCAACCCCGCGGCGTATTGAAACATCTGGTTTCCCAAGCCCCCCATTAAGCGGACACAGATCATTCGAAGCCTGGCTCACGCCCCCTTCTCGGCCACTACCTGAATCCCAAAAGCCAATAGCTCGTCGGAACCCGTGTCAACCTGCGAAAATCGTTGCAGCATCCTCAAGATTACCTTGCTGGCCAAGCGCTCTAATCTATTCACTTTTCCGCCACCATAGGTGGCACCAATACTTCTAACCCGGCGCAGTTCCTGCGCGAGATATTCGAAATAGTTGCCATTGGTGGTCATTTCAAGGATGCGGAAACCGCAATCCGACAAGTGTTTTTGATAAAAAAAACGATTAAAACCTGTGCTGTAATGATAGGGCGCAAAGTGAGTCAGGCTACAAAACGGGGCAGACAAGATTAGGCGCCCCCCGGCACGTACGAGACGCGACAACTCGCGAATCGCGAGCACGGGGTCTGGAACGTGTTCCAGTACTTCCAGACACATTATCGCGTCGAAAGAACCATCGGGCTGCGGGATATTTGTAATGTCAGAAACAATGTCGAGCTTCCCGTAATCCCATTGTGCCATCTGCAAACCCGCTTTTGCAGCGTCCGGCTTATATTGGGCGAAGTCTTGTGAGACGTATTGCAGGTGTGAGCACAACTTTCTATGTGGCTGCTCCCCGGCCCCTGCATCGAGTATTCTCCATCCTTTCGGGATTTCCGCCAGTTTACTCTCCACCCATCTCAAACGCGTGTCCTCGTTTTTTGTGCCTACAATCAACATAAATTCTCCCTCACGCCAACCTGTTCACCTTCACAGAACTCAGCTTACGTGCTCAGGCCACGAGTGAACCAAAAGCACCCACAGCCGTAATTTTGTGAATTAACCAAATGGGCGGATGGATTAAGTAGCAACCCCCCTGCGCTTGGGTCGTCGGGCACTAAAGAAAACTCTTTTAAGTCCAGGCAAGCGAAGGACTCGCGAATCTGTTGCAAGCTGTAAACCCTGTGGGCGTTAAAGCATAAGCGAGGTTTACCAACCGGAACAACGAAGATCAATGACCCGCCCGGCGCAAGAACCCGTAAAAGTTCCCGCATGGCTTTCAAGTCACCGATAGGATCGAGGGGATCGCCATAACGACCAAGTCCGACGTGTTCGACCACATGCATGCAGGATAAAGAACGAATGCTTCTATCAGGAAAAGGCAGATTCAGTAAATCACCCGCAGCGGCGTGCAAATTATTAAGATGAAGGTCGGCGGGTCTGTAATCGTAAAACTTAACTGGAGTGAAGGCCGATACAATCGCAGAGAAGTACAACGAGGAACTAATGTCAGTGTGCTCAACCGGTCTTAGCCCCGCCACAACTCGCGCTGCCCACGCCGTGTGATATACATAGTGGCGATCAAAACCGGTAGTAACTGTTTTTTCGTTGAGGATTGGAAAACGGTCATTCCATTGGACATCGAAACGGGCGTCACTGCCTCGTGATAATTCATTAAATCTGTCAAATTCACGACGGAAGTTGGCGTCCTCTCTACATGCGCGGCTCGAAAACCGACGCAACAAAGCTTTTAAACGCATGTCGTGTTCGAATGATGGTAAGAAACCGTTCGCTATTAAGCCCTTGCGTAGCGGACGTACACGTCGCCAAACACCGAAGTGTCGTTTTCATGTTTAGAAAGAATTCTTTCAATACCGTCGGCATCAGTCCATTCCGCCAGCTCAAGTCTCATAGTTTCACCCATCGCGTAGTTGAAGCGAGGATCTCCAATAGAACGGAGGTGAGAAATCGCGCCTCGCGTGGCGCTCAGGAATTCCGGAACAAATTCAAAAGAAATGAA
The DNA here is from genome assembly GCA_963760275.1 of uncultured Verrucomicrobiae bacterium. Classification (GTDB taxonomy): domain Bacteria; phylum Verrucomicrobiota; class Verrucomicrobiia; order Limisphaerales; family SIBH01; genus JANNGC01. Next base: position 235,671 of record CAVXCM010000013.1, on the reverse strand, counting down.
ATTCACGGGTTTCGACAGGCCGCAAATCACCTGCGATTCAAATCCTTCCACGTCAATTTTTACAAAGGTCGGACGGCCGAATCTTTCAATGAGCGAATCCAACGTAGTCACGTTGATTTTTTGCTTACGGTCCCACCGATGACCTTTAAACCTACCACTTTTTTCAACCGTCTGAACCCAATCGGACGATAAGGATGAAATTGTACTCGCATCGGAAATGAGCATTTCCATTTCGCCATCCGCGCTACCCAGTGCTGTCTGAACCAATTTGAAACGCCCTTCGGACGAAAAATCTTGCTTCAGAACCCGGACACATTCGTCTTGTGGCTCGACCGCGAGGACATTTGCTCCCAACTCTAAGAAAATCTTAACCCTGTTTCCAACATTCGCGCCTACGTCAAAGCAGAAATCCCCTTTCTTTATGAATTGAGAATAAAACTGAAGCATTTCACGATGATGCTTCATCTCCTCGTCCGAGGGGCTTGGCCTACCGTTATCAGCGCGCTTATCCGACCCGAGGAATTTCTTGAAAACGTTTTTCACAAATTTTTGCATTAGCCCAACCTCTTATTAGTAAGATTAATCGTAACCGCCGCTGCATTGACTATAATTCCACAACTTCCACTAACTGTTACGCCATTTGAATTCTGACTCGCTTCCGCGAGTGCCAGGTATCCCGCGTCCTCCATATAGTGTACGGTCCGCAGGTGTGTGGAGAGCCCGACCGTGATTGAATACGAACCCGTACAAAGTAAAACTTCCTCGTTGCGAAAAACGGCTTGGTAATCTCCAGGTTCCAAATCAACTGCATCACTCCAAATCGTCCACACCGGGACATTGCTGTCACTCGTTAGACCGACTGCCGCGCGGAAGCTCTCCATTCTCTGGAAAACTTTGAAAGTGACGCGCACTTGCCAAGCCTCGCCAATGCGGAAGCCATTTGTCGGGACGCCGGCAAGATTCTCGATTGTGAGTTCTGTCGCAACGGCAGGACATTCGCTCTGAGCAGGCGGCGGGAGATGAAATGAGGCTTGGAGGGTTGTGTTGGAATTAATGTATCTGTTAATCGCACCTTCCGTTGACCCGTCCAAAAGGACCTCTCCATCTTCCAGAAGAACAGCACGAGAACAAAGTTTCCGCACTGCTTCCAAGTTGTGGCTTACAAACAGAATTGTGCGGCCGGTCCGAGCCACATCTCCCATTTTGCCCATGCATTTCTTTTGGAACGCCGCATCTCCCACGGCCAGCACCTCGTCGACGATGAGGATTTCGGGTTCGAGATGGGCGGCGACAGCGAAGGCCAGCCGCACATACATGCCTGAAGAATAGCGTTTAACGGGGGTGTCGATGAATTCCTCAATGCCGGAGAAATCAATGATTTCGTCCATTTTTCGACGAATTTCGGCTTTGGTCATCCCGAGAATGGCCCCATTCAGGAAAATATTCTCGCGACCGGAGAGTTCCGGATGAAAACCGGTGCCGACTTCGAGAAGGCTGGCAATGCGGCCCTTGATTCCAATCTGTCCGGAGGTAGGCGCCGTGACCTGAGAAAGAATCTTTAACAAGGTGCTTTTCCCTGCGCCGTTGCGCCCAATGATACCCAACACCTCCCCTTCCTTGACTTCGAAGCTTACGTCCTGCAATGCCCAGAACTGCTCGCCCACCAACCGGGCGTGATGTTCCTGGCCAATTTTGAGCAAAGGATTGGGCTGTCCACGCAGCATTGCCCACCAGCGAGAGACATCTTCCTTGAGCGTGGCTCCCCCAATCATACCCAAGCGGTAGGACTTTGATAAATTTTCGACTGAGATGACGGTGTTGCTCATAGGGGCATGAAGAACGGAGGGAGCATGGCAAAGTTGGAGAGCGGAGAGGGCAGAGAGTAGAGTGGGTTTTTGCAGCTAATATTACGTCGCTTCATGCTCAGGTGAGGAATGCGAAGAAAGGAGAGAGAAAGCTGGCGAGGTTCGACTTGCGGGCCTCAGTGGAGCGGATGAGACCACCCACGAGTTGCCCCGTTCCCATTGCCATCCTGCGAAGTTCGATGGCCTCCACCGCCAACTTCGGGTAGTTGTCCTCGATTACGTAAGTCAGCGAGCGGACTTCGGCAGTCGAGGCGTGTCCCACATTGTAAAACTGAAGTTTCTCCTGAACATGGCGGCGCTCGAACCCTTCGGCCAAGTTGGACATCGCTGAAACCCCCGCGCGCTGGATTTGGCTACACAAGCCAAAGTCTCGAGCGATCCCGTCTTCGCGTGTAACCGAGTAGATTTGTTTGGTCAGTCGCCGGGCCTGTTGCCAGCTCTCCAGATCTTCAAAGGTCATATTCTTTCTCCTCTCTTCCTTGTCCGCTCTTCGCCCGGCCAGCGCCTTGTCACACGGTGTCCATGAAGGTGCGTTCGACGTGGGTGAAGAGCATTAAGCCAATAAGCAACACGACGACCATGACACCAAAACTAATGGCGAGCTGAATCGGGTCCACGCTGCCGGAACCGAGAAAGGCGGTGCGAAAGCCTTCGATGATTGGAGCGAGCGGGTTCAGTTTGACGACCCATTGGTAACGCTCCGGCACCTGGGAGGCTGGATAGATGACAGGGGTCGCATACATCAACAATTGAACTCCGAAGCTGACGAGGTTGGCCAAGTCGCGATAGCGGGTCGTGAGCGCTGAAACAATAATGCCACCACCCAACCCAAACCCGGCCAACATGAAAAGGAACAGGGGGGTGAACAGGATCCAGCCATTGAAATGAATGGAAGCGCCGGACAACCGGTAGCCAACGAGGGCCACGAGAAAGATGCCGAGTTGAATGGCGAAGGTAATGAGATTGGAGATGGTAACCGAAATAGGAAGGACCAGCCGATGAAAGTAAACCTTACCCAATAAGTGGGCGTTACCCACAAAGGTGGCAGAGGTCTTCGTGAGGTTGTTGGCAAAATAGGTCCAAGCCACAGTTCCACACAGATAAAACAAAAATGGCGGAACCCCATCGGTAGAAAGCCGGGCAACTTTGCTAAAGACGATGGTGAACATCAGGGTGGTGAGCAAAGGTTGGATGACGTGCCAAGCCGGCCCCAGAATGGTTTGTTTGTAGGCAGAGACAAAATCCCGCCAGACGAACAGACTGATCAAATCGCGATACCGCCAGAGTTGTTGCAGACGCCAATCCAGCCAACCACGGTGCGGTGTAATGGTGGTGGTCCACTCAGTGGTGACTTCCGGACGGGAGGGGACGCTGACCGGGCGGACGGGTTCGTCGAGGATGTTCATGAATGGCGCGGAGAAGCTGAGACGGACAGTTTCAATGAAACGTTAATTGCGCTGATATGATGGTAGAATGGCCGAATTCCAGACACTTCGTGGGGAACGCTTTTGTTTGATTGCTCCATTGGCCAACCAGGGATTTCATGCACGACTTATTCTAGCGGCTCTCGGAGGGAAAACTTCAACGATGGCCTAGATAATTGCTGGGCGCCCAACTAGGACAGGCGAGCCCTTCGATCCCCGGGGCGGCGCGCTGGGACAGCGCGTCCTACCCTTCTAATGACGATGCTGCCTACCTTACGGAAATGCGGGCTCCTCCGGGGACGGCCGGTTTGGGAATCACGTTCACCACTGGCGTGTTCATGTCCGCGGCAATTTCGCTGGCAGTGAGCGCGCGACGGTAAATACGCACTTCATCAATAAGGCCGTCGAAGAATTGGCCCGGGTACGTGTTGCCGCCGATGCGCAAGGGAGCGGTGGTGCCTTGAATCCCCCCGGTGATGGGACGGGACGACACTTCGGCGCCATTGACATAAAGACGAAGGGTATTGCCGTCGTATGTGGTGGCCAGATGGGTCCATTCGTTGAGCGGGACGGTGGACGGGCCACTTACGTAGTATTCTCCCGCGCCAATCACACCACCGCCGGCCGGACGCATGGCACCGTCCGGACTGCTGACATGGAGGTAGAACGAATCCGGTTCACGGTGGAGAATCGCTGCCCACGTGGCGTGAATGGAACTGGGTTTTACCCAAGCCTGCATGGTCATTGCGGAGGTGGAGTTGAGTGAAAAGGAGGAGTTCACGAGAACGGTATTATCCACGCCATTGAATGCGAGGGCTCGACCATACTTGCCCAAGTCAGTCCGGGCCGCCCCGGAAATGGTGCCGGCATTCCCCAATCCCGATCCGTCCAGCACCGCCGATCCCAAGGATTCATTGAAATTATACGCCGCCACGAGGCCGATGACGGGCGCTGGGGAACCGGCAACAGCACTCGCGGTGAATGAGAACGCACTCGCATTCCCCGCCGCATCCACTGCGCGCACACGATAGTAGTAGGTGGCACCGGTTTCCAAACCGGCATCGCTGAACGAAGTCCCGGCCATACTGGCAATCTCAGCAAAAACTCCCTCTTCGGTTCCTTGCGCTCTTTCGATACGATATCCAGCGACTCCGACATTATCAGCGGATTCCTTCCAAGAAAAAATGATGGTATCACTGCCCACCGGGGTAGCAGCCGTATTCTGAGGGATAGTGGGCGCCACAGTATCCGGCATATCCGCGGTGGCGATGGTGACGAGCGGGGAATAGTCGCTCAAGTTGCCGGCGGCATCAGCGGCCCGAACACGATAATTGTAGGTCGTGGCGGGGGTGAGGGAGCCATCGCTCGAATTGGTGGCGGCGGTAGTCGCCACCTCAACGAATCCACTGTTGCCCTCGGCGCGTTCCACTTTGTAACCAGTAACGCCCCTGTTGTCCGTAGCGGGCCGCCAGGAAAGATTGATCCGGTCCGTACCGGCGACGCTCGCTGTGAAGCCCAATGGAGCGGACGGTGGTGTTTGATCCGGAGGCGCCACCCCGGTGGTGACGCTGGCGATGGATGAGAAATCGCTGTGGTTTCCGGCGGCATCCAACGCCTGAACCCGATAACTGTAATCAGTGGCGCCCAACAAACCCGAATCCGCAAAGCCACTCGTCGTCACGACAGCCACAGAAACAAAACTGCCGTCCGTTGACCGCTCCACTCGATACCCCGTAACGCCATTGTTATCCGTGGCAGAATCCCACGTCAGAAGAGTTCGATCGTAGCCATCAGAGGCCGCAGCCAAATTCAACGGAACTGAAGGAGGGGTTTCATCTCCGCTTCTGAGAGGAATCCCCGCAAACCGATCCTGCGCTGGAATCGTAGAAACAAACGTCGTGCCTTGCGGGTCAATCGCAGGCCAGCGATTTGTGCCCCACCAGCTTGGAGCACCGTTGGTGTAAAGTAAGGAATCAGGAATAAAGCGATTCGTGTTTTCGCTCCACACCAGAACTCCAGCGGCATTAGTGTAGAACAGGTTCCCTGTAATGTTGTGCGTAAACTTATCAGAAGATTGAAGCTGTGAATAAGTGTCCTGGCTGGCAATAAAGACTCGCCATCCATTAGAAACACTTATAGGTCGCGACACATGAAGATTGGAGATGGTGCCTGCACTGACTGCCACCAAGTAGCCGTCGTCGGGCCAGTATTTGTTGGTGTTAACCGAATCCTGAAATTTAATCGTGAAGCCTAGTCCATACCGGGGGGGCACATTTGTGAAATTACCCACGATGTTCGTCGTTTGAAGTTGGGTATTAGTGATGATAAAGAATCCATTGGGATAAGTTTTGCGTGTCCAAATTGAGTCAACAAACGAATTGCCGGGGTAGTTCCAAGCCGTTGGTGGAGTTGTACCGGCGTAGAAATTATTCCCGATGTGTGGAAAGCCCATCTCAAGAAAAGGATAAGGCGCACCATATGCAGAATCTTCAGTTGTGTAGCAGAATGATTGAGAGTATTCACTCTGGCCGAAAACGTTGCCTACGATTTGCAAGTTGCTATTGAAACGTTTTATCAGGAACTGCGTGGCCAACTTATTGCGGAAAAAAGTGTGATGGGAGGAACTGCCAAAATAGCCGTCCAGATTTATTTTTTGGTTAATGACATTAGCCTCAAACAAATTCATCATGGGATGAGTATTATGGCAACTGATATCATAATAGCTGTTATTGATAAAATAATTGCCGAACACAGCGTTTCCTGCAAATCCTGAATTGAACTCAACGGCGGGAAACAGTCCTTCTCTGATAATGTTATTCTGGATCAAGCAGCCTGTGGTGTATTCGGCAAGCACACCGGCGTGGTTTGGGCTTGTCCCGTCAAGTTGATGGTGAATATCATTTCCGTCCACGTCACAATGAATGGCATGGGTTAAGTATAGGGCGTAGTTTTTTGCGTAGCCGATGTCGACGTTCGTAATCCATGAGTTAACTAACATGGCGGCGGTTACGAGAAAGGTCGGAGTGCCGTAGGCGTGCGTGATGTGGTTGGTTGCAGTGATGGCGAGATTCTCCAGCCCGACGCCCTTGCGCGGCTTGTGGTAAATTTGCACCGCCACGGGGTCGTTGTTAAAGTCCCATACCAATGGCGGCGTGAAGGTAATGCTACTGCCGTTTATAGACTGGACCGTCACAGTCTGAGTAATCAACCGTTCCGCGCCTGCCACACTAATAACATGCATGTTATCAAAATCACTGTTTTTGGTGGAAATCCTCACCATGGACCCTACGCCGAACGAATCGAAAAAATTGAAGTCGTTCAGGGATGCAAGTAATAAATTGGTAGAACCTTTGACTGCACCACTAACAATTGAAACCGCACCAGCCTCGTTTGCAGGATGTCCCATATAGACCGCGTGTCCAACTGTATTAGTGGTGCAACTCAGAATGGTATTGGTCCCTTCGCCGCGAAGTGTAACGTAGCTCTTGTCCAAGGTGACTGTGGCATCGAGCCTGTAAGTGCCCGCAGGGAGAAACACCACATCATTGCTGACCGCCGCTGCGATGGCGGCATTGATAGCGGTAGCTGCGTTGGTTGCACCCGTATTGTCCGCGCCGTAAGTGGTGTGCGCGTTGAGCAGATTGGTCCGCGTGCGAGAGACGTGGCTTTGCACCCCCACCGTTACGCCAGGAACCCAGGCGACGCGATTGGATTCGGGGATGACCTGAGCGATGCCTTCCAGTGCCGCAAAGCAAAACGCGGCAATCAAGGCGAGACACCAATCCCGACGCAAACGACTATGGGTAAAAACCATGAGAAGGAAATTTAGCAACTTGTACGCCACACATATGCTTGTGGTCAGGACGGCCCAAATAAGCCCATCTTTGAAAAGGAGTAATCGCGCGGCGGTTACGCAAGAAAGTTGTTCCCGTGGATTTTTTGTCCCGTAACGGAACAAGCCGGTTAAAAACGAGACATGAGTGTCCCAACTGGGTCACCGGGCCCGGTAAGCATAAAAAAAGGAGATCATGCCGTGGAAGCAATACGATCGAAATAGATTCGGGAGACCTGTCTGCCCTGTGATACGGCAGAATTTCGGACGCGTCCGCATTCCTGAAAACCTGCCTTTTCCAAGACCCGGCGAGACGAATGGTTATTTTCCATGATCCAGCCATACAAGAGGCCAAACCGAATTCCGTGAACGCGACGTGAGCCAATTGCTGGAGTGCGGCGGTGGTGACGCCCTGCCGGGCGAAACGATCTTCACCGAGACAATACCAAACCATGGCAATCTTATCGACCAAGTCGATGTCGGCCAAACCGACCAGTCCGCAGGCAACCTGGTCCTGTCGCACCAAAAAAAGCCGGTTGCGCGGTTGCGCACGGCGATTGCGACGATGGATGGGGTCGCTTCGCGGTTGCGCCATTCCCCCGTGAGCCACCGGTTAATCTCGGGATTGGAAAGCCAGCGGGCGACCTGCTCAAAATGTTCCGGCAACAGAGGCTCAATGGTGGTCATGCCTGCGCGGTCCCCGTGGGATGAAACTGTTCAAACTCCTGCCGTAACTTGGCCGGCCATTTTTCAATCTCGAAGCCGAATTGGCTGAAGATGGCGTAAACCCAGCGCTCCAAGCCCCACGCAATGCAACCGGTGGTGGCGGGTTTTCCGCCGATGGTTATGTTAAAGGCCTTACCGAAACTCATGGCGTGAAAGTTGGAGGAAAAGACGCTGATGGATTTGTTTTCGCAAGGCACCTTGAGAAGCATTTCCTTTTTGGCCTGCTGCTGACGCTGGAAAGAGGCCTTCACTGAGTAATCCTTGGTGAAGAACATGTCATTAGCGGTCTCAAAGGAGCAGGCCAGTTCCCAATCCTTTGCCCATTGAATGATCATTTCCTCCGCGGCGGCGCGGGAATCGATGACAAACTTGGGAGTGCCGATAAAGACGACTTCACGCATGGTAAAGGCACGGAGACGCGTCATGGTCGTATGGTTGGCACCTTCATAGCGATGGCAGGCCAGAACGGCAGTGATGCAGCGTGGCGCTTCCATCTGCCACCCTTCCATCCCTTCGTAGCAGTGGTAACAGCACGATGGACTGACGGCCAAATCACATTCAGCCATCTGACCTTCGTGGAGGCTGGGGGACCATTTCTTATCGCGGCAGTTGTTGGAAAAGTTATTCAAGACATCGAGGTCCTGCTTGAGATGACTGACAAAATCCATGTGTTCCGGGAAGGAGGTAAAATGGTTGCAGCGATCGAGAGTCTGGCACTGAATGGTGGAAGGATAGATTTCCAATTCAGCCTGGAAACGCCCGCCGAAAGCCACCTGGGCTTTGGTATCGATCAGGCTCATGAGACGTGCGGCGGGCCCACGGAGAATGACGTGGCCCAAGCCGACTTCAGTGGCCCATTTGCGTTCCAGCAAGCCGCGCCAAGTATCGATGTTCGGCAAGTCGCGTTCCTGCTTGAAGTGAACGACGGTGGGCAGGCCGAACTCGCGCTTCTGATAACGGGCGACCAGCTCCTGGATCTTGCTGGTGACGGTGGGGCAAGCCTCGGCGGTTTTAACTTCGGCTTCGATATTTTGCGCGACGCTGTCGATCCGGTAGGAGGCGACATCCTCGGAAACGAAGGTCAGGGCATACTCCAATTGAGACAACAAATCTTTATCCAGATCCGTGATGGGAACGGTAACTTTGGGCATATCAGATTAATCCTTGCTGGCGTTTAGCGACGAAAGTGGCGATTTCCTGAACGGTATTGAGTGGGTAGGCAACCAAATCAGTCTGGCTGATTTTGATGGCAAAGGTTTGTTCGACGAACGTGTTGAGATCCACCGCTCCGAAAGAATCAACGTATCCATAATCGAACAGATGGATGTCTGCGGAAAAATCCTTGTCTGAATCGGGCACGGAGAAACGTTGACGAACGAAGGTGATGAGAGCGTTCTTAATGGGTTCGATTTTCGGGTCGTTCATAATTTTACCGGACAGAGACGGAAGCAGTTGAAGCGAGAGCAGGCTTCAACTGGGTCCACAGAGAAGTGGCGCAGGCACGGGACAGGTCGGCGTTGTAATGAAAATCGGCCTTCAGATTCAAAGCACGACCTTCGTGATGAAATTTTTCCAGAACAGGCTTCAAGCTGAAAACGGGCAGCTCCAGGCTTTGCGCGGCCGAGGAACAGACGCGGAAGGGCAATTCCAAATCGAGTTTCATAGCCCGAGCTGTCGCGGATTTGATTAGCGAAGACGAATCCACTTCGACGGTCAACGGAATGTAAACCACGTAAAGGCGAGCGCCGCGTGAAGCCGCAAACTGCTTCGCCTCCAAGAGCGAAGCACGCAGGCGCGCTTCGGATTCCAGTTCCTCCACGCCAGCCTGGTACACCTGAAGGACGAACGGGGCGGCTCCATCTGGTTTGCCAGCGAGGCCGCTATTGCGGATAGCATCGCGGAGGCGGCCATAGATCACGGTATTCCGCTTAACCCAAACAACGAAGGTGCCGAGGCGACTGAGCTGTCTCTCGTAAAGGCGACCATCCTCCCCCACGGCGGCCCGCACCAATCCCTGGCCATTCCTGACCATTGTAGGTGTCAGCAAGACGACGTAATTGGAAACTTGCAGGAAGTGTTCCTGACTCAACCATTTCGCCAAACGAAGCTGATTCAAAAAAGCGTGACCACCCACGGAGGCGTTCCCCACCTTGAGACCCTTTTCGAGTGCGAGTCCGGCCGTTGCCCCGGCCAAGGTCTCCTCGTAATTCAATCCATTGCCGAACCCTTGAGAGTCGCCGAGGAGGAGAACATCGAGACTTCCGCCGGGCTGGGCCGCGAGGCGTCGCGCCGCATCGCAGCGTAGACCAAGCGCATCGGTGTGAACGGAAAAATGGCCGGCGGACCATGCCGCATCGGTATCAACAGACGCAGCGAGTTTATAGGTCCCTTCCTCAAACGGCGCATACATCCCACCCAAGTCAGCAGAGGGGGCGTCGCCGAGCAGGCGAAAGATAACATCTGCAAGGCAGGCTGAGACGGCCCAGACAGCAAGGATGAGGACGAGCGACTTCCAACGAGTCATGCTTAGAAATTCACGTAGACAAAATCAGGCAACTGAATTTTGGCCTGCGAGAGTTTGAAAACGACCACCCAGAAAAGAGCAGCGGTCATTAGCGCCCACTTGAGGCATGCCAGGCCTTGCGAACGAGCCGATGGAGGCAAACCCGTTGTCATGGGAAACTGAAACGAACGAGGCCACGTGCAATACGGCCCATGGTTTCCCCTGCCGGGAGGAAAAACACACACGGGAGAGCGACGCGGGCGTTAGTCCAAAGAACCTGACACCAGTAAGCAGGACCGCTCCGGCGGGCGGGCGGAATTGGTTTGGAGCCGCTCAACGCTTCCAGGCAGAGGACCATTCCGTGCCACGTACCCCAAGCGAGGAAAGGCCATGTCAAGCCATGCCAGGCACCGCAAAGCACCATAATCAAAAAGGCGAGGGCGGCGGCGCGCTTCCGCGAGGCCTGCATGCCCCCGAGTGGAATGAAGACGTTATCACGAAACCAATCGACCAACGTGATGTGCCAGTTACGCCAGAACTCGGACACGGTTGTGGCTAAAAACGGCTTTCGGAAATTCTCAGGGACTTTGATTCCGATAAGCAGACCAAACCCGATGGCGATGTCCGAATAACCCGCAAAATCAAAATAAAAATACAGGTAGAGAAGAACGATGATGGCGATGCTGGTAACGATATTGAACTGTTTAGCCAAAAGCATTTTTTCCAGCATTCCGTTCAGGAGAAAGGCGAGCACGACTTTGCGAAAGTAGCCCCGCGTGATGCGGTAAACGGCGGCAGTCAGGACAGGCCTCGACAAGGGCACAGGTTGAGCGACCTGATCACGGAAGTCCTGGAACTTCTGGATGGGACCGCTTGTGATAGTGGGCGGAAATAGCGCGTACCACAGGATGGTCCAAGGACCTTTCTCGTCCGTTTTGAGAATGCTTTGGATGTGTAACAGGCTGATGGCGCGCAAAACGAAATAAGAAAACCCAATGAGGGCCAACACTTTTGCATCCAGCCACGAACCGGACACCCAGGGGAGCGTGAAGTGCCGGTAGATTTTAAAGAAGACTAGAAGAAGAACGAAGGTTCCGATGCTCACAGCCAAGACTGAAACCGTAGCCCAGCGAGGCCAATTCCTTTCATGAGCAATTCTTAAAAGGCGGTGGGCAGGAAAGAGGATGAAGAGAGTCAGGCCAGCAATGACAACCAATGTTTGGAACGAGGCAAGGCCAATTAGAACAGCGCTGGAAAGAACGCCGAAGAAGGCAAAATACCGGCTCGGCCAAAAGGGCCGAGTAATGGCGACTAGAGCCAACAGACCGACAAATTTCAGGTCAAGCAAACTGAGATCTACATTCATGAATATCCGACCCCGACAAAAACGACGATCCTTTAGCCAACGGTGGTCCAGGTCCGGAGCTCAGGCGAAGATGGCCTTGTAGCTGGAGTTCAGTGCGGAGTGAGAGGATCGAAGTCTGGCTATCAGCAATACCGCCGCGCTGGTGGCCATGAGAACTAGAACGATGGTAGCGGCGACCGACAAAGGCCGCTGTGGATTACCGGTCAGTCCGCGAACCAACGCCTGTAAGATGACAATCTGCGCAAAATAGGCGAATAGCGAATAGACCCCCAACTGGACCAGGTGTTGATAGAGCCAACGAGGCGCCGGCCAGCGCAAGGCAATGGCGTAAAGGAGGAGCAACGTCGCACAGGCGCCGAATACCTGAACTGCATAACGTTCCCCGTAAGTATGGCTCGTCAGGCGATAAACCAAATAGATGGGAAGCACCACGGTCCAACGCGACGCCAAGGCGTTGATTGATTTCATGGGAATGGCACCGAGCGCCATACCCAGCAGTCCGCAGCTAAACAGGATGAGATGGTCGAATGAACGTCCGCTCCGTTCCAAGCCAACGCAGAGGGCAAACGCCACGACGGCAATTCCCATCACGGCCGCGCGCGAATAACGAGAGAGATAAACCAGCAGGGGAGCCACCAGGAGAAAGTAGCCAATGGGAAGCAACACTTCGAAGATGGCGACCCGGCCATTTCCTACTAAATAGATGTCGGCGGCGCGGTCGGCGAATTCAAATAAGCCGTCGGTCCATCCGAAGGCGCGGTGCTCGAAGATGTGAAGCAGGAGATTGCACAGGGTGAACAAGGCGATGAGCTTGAAGCCTCGAACGAGCAAGCGTCCGTAGGGCGACCATTGCGTGAGATCGTATTTGGAGGCGTAGAGTTGGCCCACGACGAAACCGGCGATGAGAATGAAAGAGGGAGGCAAAAAGGCCAGGTACTGAAACGCCACGGGGCGATAAGGCGAATAGTTAATGGTGTGATAAATCACCATGAAAATGACAAGAGCGCCTTTAACCCAGTCGAGCGCGACCAATCGGGGAGAATCGTTCCCGCGAAGGGGCGAAGGGGAGACGGAAATCAGAGGTCGGAGGTCAGATGTCATCTGGGGACAGAGGTCAGAGGACAGTAGTCAAAGGTCATTAATCAGAGGACACGGATCAGAAGACAGCAGGATCGATAATCAGTCGTCGGTGCGACGGGTTAGAAATGGGAGCGGATTCTTGATCATGGATCGAGCATGGCACCGACTTCCCGACATTGACCGGCCAGACGCAGGATGGCGCAGATTTTTCGAAATCGAACCCCACTCGGATTTTTCCCGCGAAGGGGTGAAGGTCGGTAATCAGAAGTCAGAGGACAAAAATCAGAGGACAGCGCGGCGGAGGTTAACCCCCCAATCACGAAGTCAAACAAGTTAATATTCGGAAACTCGCGGTTCAGGCGCCTTGGACAGACATAGCTGCAACGCGCCCCACACCGGCAGCACTGTTGCGCCGGAGGCGGCCACGTGTTGGGCAATGTGCCGGAATAATGCTGGCGTGCATCCAAAACGAGTTGGGGATTTTGTGACGTCATGCGTCGCCAGAATCAACCAACCCTGGGCAGCGACCGCTTTGTCGATGACACGCTTAATGGCGTCCAGATGATCACGACTTTGCTCGATGAAAAAGGCGGAGAGCAGGTTCAAGTCGCACAGCCCTGAATTGTAGGTCTGGCCTCCACCGCGGGCGCAGGAATAATGGCGGCCGACGAATTGTTTGGTCCGGGGCTGGGGCACACTGATGGGGTACGAAAAGGTGCGCAGTGCAGTGCCGGGCAGGAATTCTGCGACGGCACGCTGGTTACGCCGGATGGATGCATCGAAGTCTCCGGGCGCGGTGTCCCAAGAGTGGCAGTGGTCGAAGGTATGACATGCCATCTCGTGGCCTTGCCGAATGAACTCAGGCAAATCATCGGCGGTAAAAATTTCTCCGGTCGGTGCAGTCCGTCCCATCAAACCGAAGGATGTGAAATAGGTTCCGAGCCACCCGAAGGAGCGAAGAGTAGCGCCCGCTTCAATCAGTGCCGAACGGGGAAAATCATCGAAAGTGAAGGAAACAATCGGCTGGCTCGGTGAGATAACTGCCGGGCGACGATGGCGATGATACGCGAGAGTTCGCTGGAGGCGACCGTGGACGCGTTGGATTAGTGAAGACATTCCTCGGAGGATTTTAGCGCGCGAAGGGGCGAAGGTCGCGAAGCTGCTTAGACTTTTATAACCACCAAGACACGGAGGCACCAAGTTACTGAAATGCGAAAACAAGGAACAGGCGTCCAGAGCCACGGGCAGAGGTCAGCCGGCGGTTTTCGGCGAGGCGTCGAAAACAGCGGGCGAGGCGCCCGCGGTCCCTGGGACCCGGGGGGTAGCAGACGAACGAGCAGGTCCGGATTGAATGCTCTGGGGCATGAGCTTGCGGCGCTGGCGGACCTCCCACAGGGAGGCGAGGCGGCGACGCAAAAAGTTTCCTTTGTCCCGCCAAGAGCCGTCCATGATGTGAATGCCGTATGATCCAAAGTGGTGCCACGTCTGTTCATCGCGAACATCGACAGGAAAGAGGACGGTAACATCAGCCGCGATTTCCGGGTTCTCGGCCAAGGTGCGGGAAAGCAAGCCGGGTCCCGTAGTGTTGAGCACGTAGAAGTCGCGACGAAAGAGTGCGGGAATGTTCTGGAGCATGGGATTCACCCAAGCCGGTTCACGCTGAGATCGAACACAGTTCTCAATGACTGCTTTCATGAACGGATGCCCAGGGGCGGCGCCGAATGCGTAATTCCCGATCTCCCAATCCATTCCATATTTTTCGCGCAGACAGGAATTTAGAGTGAGTTCCTCGAAGGGAAAGACGCAGGCCTGATCCAAAAGGGGGTCGAGTGATTGCCAAAGGAAAACGTCGAGATCGAAATAAAAGCCGCCGTAATGATAAACGGCGAGGTAGCGAAAAAAATCGTAACGTTGAATCGGCCTGGGGAACGCCTCGAAAACGGATTGATACTGTGGAAAAACATCGGCGACGAAACGCCTTACTTCTTCGTCATTAAAGAAGAGGAATTCCCAATTTGGATGTAGAAGACGCAGGTTAGCTGCAGCCGCGCGCGGCATCCCATGAAGCGGACGGGTCCTGCCCGTCTGGATCACGCGTAATGGGATTTTATCGGGCATGGAGAGAATTTCCGGAGGCGGTTGGGAATTCGTCGCCCGTCGCCTTCCAGTCGGATTCTTCTTCTACCATGCTTTGATCGTCCGCCTGTTGCGCGAAGCCTGGAGCGTATCCGATGGCGGCAAGGAGAAAAAGAAAACCGATGGGCGTCATGCAGGCCCAATTTGATTCGGAGAAGTTAGACACCAAGGCAATCGCGAATATCGCAAAACGAATAACGCCATAGTCGCCATCCCACATCAGTCTTTGGTTAATGCGAAAGCCCGTGGCGATAATCATCAGCGACAGGAAGAAGATTCCGACCCATCCACCGGTGATATATTCTTCGATGTATCCATTGTGAGCGGAGAACGCGATCCAGTCCGGTAATTTCTGACGGTAGTCCCAATCGTCCCAAAAACTCATGAACCCGACGCCAAACACGGGATCCGTTTTGAGGGCCAGAAGCTCGCGCCAAACATCAGTCCGGCCCGTGAAGGTCATATCCCGGCCCAATCCTTCCACGACAAGTTTCCTTGAGACCGAAAAACGCGTCAAAAACCAGGAAAGCCAGGACGGCAGCAATGGAGAGAACGCCGAGCATCCGAAGGCGCTGTTGAAGGAAGCGCAGACGCGTGGCCCCGATTATGACCAGTGCCGATGCCAAAGCAGAGCATGGAAGTGGCGCTGTTGCACATTCGGAACAAGTAAAGGCCCATTAACTAACAGTCCCCAATGGATCTTCTTTTGCACCCGCATCCACTGAGTTGCGCCCTGCTCACGCCGTAACTCAAGCCAATCCCAGATGATGATTAGACCACATACCAGCACAAGTGCACCCAACGCATTTTTCTGAGTAGCTACCCCCACGAACTCCCCCTCGCCCCCATGGCTGCTGTAAAACCGACCCAACGAAGGAAACCAACGAATGAAAACCACGGACAGTGGAAACATGAGGTAGGCGGTGCGCACCAGAACTGTCCGCAAAGCCTGCTGGGGATTTACCTCGGTGAGGATGACCATTACGACCGCGATATTTCCGAACTCCTTGAACCATCGTTTGAAGGAAACCAAGGTGGAATTCGCCCAAAGAATGCTGACGAGCAGGTAACCGTAAAAGAGGAAGACCGGCCAATTTTTTGATATTAGCAGGCCCCAATTCAGTCGACGCCGGGCAAGGACGACGAATGAAGCAACAATCAGGACGAAATAGAACAGGGCGTCGAGTGGGCTGCCCTCCATGGTGCTGGAGCCGCCCCCGAACCCAGCCCACATGGAAAGCGGGCGAGACGAGATGATCATGACCCACAACGTTGGAATCCAAAGGGCCTTGGATATGCCATCGCGCAGGGTGTTGTCGCGCTTGACCAACCAGCGGAAGCCGGCCAGCGCGATGACCATGACCAAGCGGTAGAGCATTGTTCAGGAGACTGGAGACAGGAGTCAAAGGTCAGGGGTCAAGGGTCAGATGATGTCGCGCGAAGGGGCGAAGGTGGCGATGAGGGATGAGGTGACCTTGGCCCGCTGCGACTCATGGAGTCGTGGTCTGATTGCTGAGCGGAGGAATCAGAATAAGAATACAATTAGGATTAGGATTACGAGTAGGAACAGGAGTCAGATCGTCACATGGGGCGTTCGCGGACGGGGTTTAGTCCGAGCAGCGCGAGGAGGCGACCGAAGTGGTCCACCATCTTCACGGAATACTTCATGAAATGGTGCTGGCCCGCCAGAAAGAGAAACGGGAGAGCCAGCGCGTAGAGCGGCACGGCGACCAAGGCCTTGAGCAGGTTCTTCAGCCGACCGCGGCGCTGGCGTAAGGAATTTTTTCCGCGAAGCAGCGCGCGGCTGAGCATGAAACGGCGCGTCCAGCGAACCGGAGGAACGACTTCGTAAGCGACCGCCTCGTCACACCAGATGAACTTGTGACCAGCTTGAATCATGCGGCGAAAGAAATCCTGATCTTCGCCACCGGTTCCAAACTCGCGCCGAAAGACCGGCTCGTTTACCGGAAGAATGGAGCGGCGGAAGAGGACGTTGCCTGTGCGGCATTCGGCCCACGGCATGACGAACCCAGTCGGATGCGTTGGGCGTTCGTAAAAGCGGCCCTTAACTACCCAACGCGGAGGTTCGGCATCGAAGTGAGGTTTAACCGGGCCCAGGACGCCGGCAACCTGATAGCGCTGGCAGGTGCGATAGAGGTGCAGCAGCCAGCCGGGAATAGGAAATTCGTCGTCGTCGATACAGACAATGAAATCGCCGGTAGCCTGGGAAAGAGCCGTGTTGCGAGCTAAGGCAATATTTTTTTCCGGCTGAACGACGTAACGAGTTGCAATGGATCCTTCCCGGGCGAAGGTTTCCACGATGGTCCGCGCGGACTCGGTGGCGTCATTGTCCGCAACCACGACCGAAAAGGTAAACTCCCCGGCGGTGTCCTGCTTTGCAATGTCCCTCAACAAACGATCCAGCATCGCGGGACGACCGCAGGTGCAAATACAGATGGTGAGGTGAGGGAGCATTGGGGAGAGGCCCATCAGAAGAAACCGTTACGAATGTGGCAGCCTGTTCCGGAGTCGCATTCAGGATTCGCGTGAGTCGGGTGACCTTCAGGTAGCTAGTGAACCAATGATTCAGTTGTCGTGACAGTCGTCGATTCTGAACCTCCCGAGATGGTCGGGACGTCCTGGGGAGCGCGAAGGAGCGTGCGGTGGATTAATTCCAGCGTCAGGAGCTTGTGGAGTTCAACGGTGCGGTTTCCGTCAGCGCTCATGTGAACCTGGACTGCCTTTTCCGCGGCGCCGGGCTGAAGATACGAACGCCCGCTCGCGGCAGGGTCCAGTAGAATCTCTTTTACGTATTTAGAAAGCGGGCCGCGATACCACGAGCGAAAGTGGCAGAACTTTTGCCGTCCCAGAAACATGCGTTCAAGATGTAGCCGCGACACCGAACGGTCCGCGCGGGCGAGCCAGTCTGGCATTCCGTAGTCGTAGGCATATTCAGCCTTGGCGACATAATCGTGGAACCGGTGACGCAGCTGGTTTAACCATCCATTCGAGGAAGGCCAGGACACGCCGCGATCGGTCGGGATGCGAGCCAAGGCGGAATTTCCTTCGGCAATCAACCTTAGGGAGGGCTCCAGTTGGGTCGCCGATTCCGGTGGGGCCTGGAAACTCAGGGCAACAAGCTCGTGATCGAGGAATGGGGAGCGAACATCTAGTTGGGAGCGTTCGACCGCGAAGCGCGCGAAGTGATGCCAAGGAACCTGCTTAAAAGCGATGAAGGAGAGGGGATTGCCGTTCGCTTCTGCCCTGTAGGTGGCAGCGGCGCGATGGGCTTCGTTCATCAGTTCGGATGTGAACAATCCGGCGGCCAAACCGCGCGGACGAAACGCTACATGGCGACGGATGATTTCCGAGCCGTAGTTGCCAGTGAGCCTCACGGGCGCAATGACCCGGGCGCGACGATTGACGTAGAGCTCGGCCGCTCCGGTGACATCCATGGCGCCATCAGTAAGAAAAACAGATTCCTCAGCCAACCCAGGGAAGCGACCGAAGAAATCAGCCTCGATGGGAATATCGCGATGGGATTGGCCGCAGACTTCTGCAACGTGGCGAGCAATCCGGACGTCAGCACAATCCCGATGCGGCCCGTTGAACGTGTAGCAGGGCAACGCGCCAGGAGCAGAACGCGCCCATGACATAATCATGCGTCCGTCCAAGCCGCCGGTGAGCGACATGGCGATGGGTGCGGTGCCACGAAGGGAACGCTGTAGTGCGCGGGGAAATACTTCAGCCAGTTGCCGCTGATAGTCTCCCGGGGCGAGCACAGCCCGCGATTCCCAAGAGTGCGGATCAAAATAGCAATTCTGCGTCACGTTCCCGTCTGGCGTGAAAGACCAAGCGGAACCCGGAGGTAGCAAAGTGATTCCGGAGAACAAGGTGCGGTTTTGGAGCACGCAACCGCAGCTCAGCCATTCAGCCAGGCCCTGCGGATCGAGTCGGCGGGTTTGCGGGAAAAGACCAAGCAAGGATTTTGCCTCTGAGGAAAAGAAGGTTCGTCCTGAAGACTTATAGAGGTAAACGCGGCCGAGTCCGTAACGGTCGTTGAAGAGGATGGCGCGTTGCTGCCGCAAGTCGATCAGCACACCGCTGAACCAGCCGTGGAGGGAGACCAGGGCGTCAATTCCACACTTCTCATAAGAAGCGATCAACGTGGCCGGGACATCTGCGGTCAGCTCGCCATCGAAGGGTTGGCCGGATAGGAAGCACCCAACGTCACGTCTCGCATTCCAAACCAGCGCTGGTGCGGCCCCTTGCGAGTCAACGGCTCCCGCTATGGCGCGCAACTTCGCTTCCGCATGCACAACTGAAGCCGTGCCAGGCTGTAGCTGCAACCGTCGCAACATGAAGCGCACTGAAGCGTCGGTTTCAGGGACAACCGCGGCTCCAAAGATACCAGCAATACCAGACACGAGATGTTCTAGCAGGAAGCGTTGAAGAAATGAGAACTGGAGCCGGCGGGAGGAATTGAACACTCCATCTGCTGAATACAAGTCAGCTGCTCTAGCGTTAAGCTACACCGGCAAAAGTGGGCGAAGGATTTCAAAAGTGCGAGGCGCGTGTCAATGATCGCTGTCTGAAACGGTTGCAGGCCCCTTAGCGACGACAGGCTGATCATTCACAACAGGACTCGCGTAACGACGGCGATAGATGGCCGCGCGGGTGGCCAGGAAAAGGTCCACGATCTTTTCCGGCACCATGGCGCTGAGGCCGCGATGCATCCCGCATCGAATAGCCATTGAACCCATCGCTGTCAGTGGCACGTAATAGCGGGGGAAGCGCAAGCGCTCGAAACCGTTGCGCCTTTTAAATTCAGTAACCGGGCTGTTTTCCTTCGTGCCGTAAACAAACTTTCCGTAAACCAAATGAGAAACCTTGTCTTCACAGCAAATCTCCACCGCCTTGGCAAGGAGGGCGTTGGTGGGGCGTTTATCGAAATGCGCTTCGAGGGAAACGATCTGCATGATGCGTGCTAAGTGATTGACGCGGACGAGCTTGATGAAGCCGATCAATTCCCCATTAAAGAAAGCACCGATGAACTGGCTGCGGTCCGGGTAGGTCGCATTCTCCGCTTTTACGCGATCCAGGCTCTTCCGATAGTGCCAGAACTTGCGGCCCTGTCTCAGCGGAGTCTCGTTGTAGATGTTACTGATGCCGCGGACCAAGGCGTCGTCAAAACCAACACGTTCCACCGTTACACCTCGCCTTCCGGCGCGGCGCACATTCTTGCGAGTTTCCTGCGGCAGCGATTCCCACCACGGTTTGAATCCGGCGGAAAGTTCAGCTACAGCGACGTTGTCCCACTCAATGTGGAAAGAGTAAGCCGGTTCATTCTGCGGTAGCGCACGGGCAAAGGTAAAAATGTCAGGAGACTGCGAATGCTGGCGCAGACTTCGAACGAACGAATCGGGGTCCGACACAGGTTCACCTTCAATCCATTCCTCATCTTGAATCGCGACAATGCGCACGGGGCGCGACATTACGGTGCGCAATGGAGGAATCGAGGTGGGCGCAGGACTGGACGTTAAATTCATCGAAGACATGGAAGGCACAAAAATAAGGCCTAAGCCGTCCGGGCACGGAGGGAATCCCGACGCTGGAATACTTTGCGGAACCGCGCCATCTGTTCGCCGCGATGAAATCGGATCAGTTCCTCAGAGACTGGTCTCTCTACGCGGCAGAGTGCCGCCCAAAGATACCCGGCGACAAACCACATGCCTCCCAAAAGCAACGGTTGGCGACGCATGGCAAACAAGCCGCGGGAAATCTCCCACATGGGATGCCCGCCCACGTAATAGGCCTTGCGACCGTAATGGAAGCGCATCCGCAACGTGCCCTGGGTGCCGGTGCCAACGCCCAGCTTGCGATGGTGAAAACAAACCTTATCCGTGAATGTCTGCGTCTCCCAACCCTTCATGCGCGCGGTGGTCACGGCGATCCAGTCGATGGCGCCGCCTTTCACCGGGATGTAGCCTCCCACCTGTTCAAAGCAAGATCGCCGGAAAAATTGCACCGCGCCGGAAACGTGTTTGAGGTTCGCGTTTTCGTGATCGTAAGTGTGTGTATCGGGGCGGTCGAAATCCTCCACGAATGGCGTGCCGACAACTCCCAACCGCGGACGCTCCGCCAAGCGAGCCAATAAGAAAGCGTAGTAATCCGGCTCAAACGTGATGTCAGCGTCGAGATTGCCGATGAAATCGAAGCCAGAGGTCGGCGCAACGGGCGGGGTGCCCGCTGAGACAGGCGAGGCGCCTATGTTCCCCGCGGTGCTCCCGGTGAGACGAGCGTAGCCGGCGTTGAAGGCATGCGCCTTGGCGGCGAACTGACGGTCGCGGCGCTCCGGCATGCGGAGCAGCTCAATCCAAGGATGTTCGGCTGCGTAACGCTTGACGATCTCATCGGTCCCGTCGGTTGATCCATCACTTACGATGATCCAACGCACTGGTCGAACCGTCTGGGCGATAACGGATCGAATGGTGCCTTCGATCAAGTCGGCCTCGTTCCGGGCCGGGGTGATGAGAACGTAGGGCATCAAATCTGGAATCCAATTCGAGCGGTCACGCCGCAGACTTCAGTTGCAAGTGGGCGAGGGCCTTGAACATGGTGGCTTGTCCCCAATGAAAATACGGCGTTTTCGAAGTGAGGGCTGGGTATTGACGATAATGGAAATAGCCGGTGTGGTCCTGCATGTTCTGGATGGTCCAACGCGCCACCTTTTCCGCCAAGGCGAGATCGTCCGGATATTCCTCAGAGAAGAAGCAAAGCGTGTCGATGGCTTGGGATGCACACTGGATATCCACGGGATACTTGTTGTTGTGGTAGTAACGCGGGCATCCTGAATCCTCAAAAAAGGTGTCTACGAAATATCGATGTCCTCGATCCAGATGCGACTGGAAACGCGTTTCGCCAGTGCTTTGCAGGTAACGCTTCAGGCAATCCAGATTGTAGGCAGTGTGGAAATTATCGATCCAATGGTACTTCGGATGTTCACCGTACCACCAGGAACCGTCCTTCATCTGGCGCGAGCAACTGTAAAGCATGGCAGCCCGAGCCGCGGTGAGATACGCCGGTTTGCCAACGTGTTTCCAAGTGCGGGCAAGCAAGGCAGCGCCCAGCATGTTGGAGTTGTGAATGGAAAACTGCGCGAAAGGAACGTAGCTGATGCAAAAACCCGTCTCCGTCTCCTCCCTCGGCAACGTCAGAATCCAATCACAAATGCTGCTCGCCACCTCGAGAAAACGAGACTCGTGGGTCTGCTCGTATGCTTCCAGAAACGCCTGACCGATCAATCCTGACCACACGATGGTAGGCTGATGGGCGGGGATGCGGCCACTGCGGCTCGAGAAATCAAAATGATTTCCCCAACAATAAAAGGGAGACGCTTTCGTTTTGTTCGCTCGAAGCCAATCCAAACAAGCGAACGCTTTCTCTCGCCAAATGGGTTCGCCCGTGGATTTGAACAGGAGCAAATAGCCCCAAGCCATGAACCCCCGTCCCTTGGTGGAATCCAGCGGCTTTACTCCAACGAGCGGTCGCACGTTCCAAGGAGACTTCCATATCGCCTGCTGAAGAATGCGTTCCGCGAAGATATTGCCGAAGGTAAAAGGGCGCAGAAAGGAAGTCAGACCATCACCGGGGTCGTATCCCTTATAGTCACGCTCCTCAACCCACTTTTGCACAGCCGCCCGACTGCGCTCAAACAGGTCGCTCTCGGTAGAGCGGCGAATCGTCTGGTCCTCAGGTGAAATCATGAATGCAACGCGACATCAGCCGTTATTTCTTCCAAGGAAGTGGTTGTGGCCTTGGGTTTGCCACCAGGACCGTTTCGCCCCGAAGAGCCGGACAGCGAATCGACCAACCGCAGGTAATCCTGCCTGCGGGTCTGCCAATTATTGCAGCCCACATACGCAAGGGCGTTCTGAACCAGTGAGTCGCGACGCCTGGCGTCGCGAGCTACAGCCAATAGCTTTTGCGCCAGATCCTCGACATTGCCGGACTCGAAAAAGCTGACGATGTCGTCGTTGAAGTAATAGGTGTCGATCCTGGTGCGTGAAGCGATAACGGGGATTCCCTGCGACATGAACTCAAGGATCTTGGTGCTGTAGGCCTCATTGCCGAACGAGTCCGCTCGTTTCGGAACAACCCCAATATCCGCGTTCGCGATCACAGTGGCAATTTGGGCAAGCGGCACGTTATCGAAAAAACGAACCTTTTGTTGCAAGCCGAAGGAAGCGACGAGCGCCAGCAACTCTGCCTTAGCACTTCCCTGCCCATAGATGTGAAACTCGGCGTGAGGAAGGTCAGGACTGATCGACGCAAAAGCCCGGATCGCAATATCCACGCCTTGATGCCAATGAAGACCTCCAGGAAAAATGATGATTAGCTTGCCGTCGTGCCGCGTGCGTTGATGGGGAAAAAAGACGCGCAGGTCGACGTGGTTCAAAAAGACTGAGCTCTTCTCGCGCGAAACAGACCGAGCAATGAGTTTCTGGTGCCAGAGATGATTCGAAATAATAACGTGATGGGCGAATGCCGCAGAGCATCGCTCCACTGCCCGCAGAGATTTTGATAGCAGCCCATCCGCAGCCGCTTCGAACTTGCTAGCGTAGAATTCTGGGACGATGTCGTGGATATCGAGGATGACCCGGGCCCCGGTCAACCGGGGGAGCCACGCGGCGAACACGAGGAAGTCTGGAATATTGTGAACGTGAATCAGGTCGTACGGTTTGACGAAGTGGCGCCAACTCAATCGCAGCGAAGAGCTGAGGCAAAAGCGCAGGAGGCGAAGGAGGTAACTAACTTTGCCCTTTTCATTCTTGCCGATGCGTTTCTGGATTCTGGACAGCTTGACGCCAGCCAGTTCCTCCTCGAGGGCCTGTTCGGGCTTGGCCTGGAGAGCGAGCACTTCCACTGTATCGCCACGAGCGGCCAGCGCTTCCGCGTACCGCATGACGCGATTGTCCGACTCGTATGAAGAGTAGGAGAGCATGCAGATGCGTTTGCGCGACACTCCTTTGAGAGTTGAATGCTCCTTGCAGTGAGCCGCCACTTCACGAGGCAAGGCGGACCAGTAGGAACCTTCGTAATGTTTCTTCAGGTGTTCTAGAAAATCCCCGTAGTGCGCGACAGGATACTCCCGACTGCTGCGCGCGGAACCTGTGAACGCCATGTAGTCGGGATGGGTATTCAACAAAACCATGCCACCGTGGCGAGCGATCCAATCAAGTTTTCGTATCCAAATGGAGGGATCGCGCTCCCGTAAATAGATGAACAGCGTCGAGTCCTGCGCCAAGGTGTAAGGCAGCTCAACGTAATTGCCGCCGACGGCATTAGTAACGCAAAACGGAAAAATGGTGCCTACGCCCTCGGGTTGCGGCTCAAACGGGTCGGTATCGAACGTGGACGTATCGTACTCAATGTCCAAATGGTGAATCCAATCCAAGTTCCGAAGCATGAAACCGGACCGAAAGCCAACGGCTTTCCACTCGCGAAGATAGCGATTGATGCGGTCGGCTTGGGGCTTAAACGCGGCGCGAGAACGGA
Organism: uncultured Verrucomicrobiae bacterium; assembly: GCA_963760275.1. Taxonomy (GTDB): domain Bacteria; phylum Verrucomicrobiota; class Verrucomicrobiia; order Limisphaerales; family SIBH01; genus JANNGC01. The sequence goes on along the minus strand of CAVXCM010000013.1, from coordinate 211,181 downwards.
AGAGCTTTCCATCGTGGCGAAGATCATGCACGCCGACTTCAAACCCGTCCTCACCGAGTTCCTTCCGGAGCGTCTCTGGGACGGCGTAATCGGCCTCAGGAATGAAATTAAAGGCGGAGCGGAAACCCAACGTTTTTTCCAACTCCATGAGCGGCTTGCAACGCTTGAGCCCTATCGGTCCCTCTACATCGTGGGTGAGCACCACAGCAAAACGCTTTCCGTGAGGCCATCCTGACCAACCCTCCGGAACCGAGGCCGCGCTTTCGTTAATAGGCCATGTCTCCGCGAACCGAGCTCTCTGCCGCGCGGCGAGGGCACGCCGACAAGCGAGCCGAATCCGCCAAGGCAGGAACGGCTTGAGTTGATAGTAGAGAGGATTGAAGAGCATTCGAAACACCGGGGCAGACTCCGTCCCCGTCAATTCGCAGACACGCGATTGAGTTCAGCAAAGTTCATTTTTTCGCAACAGGCCCCGTCATACCGCGAAACCAAATTCGCGAACAGAGAACACGACTATGGCGGGCTTGTTCCCCGAACCGGGGAACCACAGTCTCATCGACCAAATTGAGCGTTCCTTGAAACCATGCGAAGCGGATTTTTACAAAGAAGCGAACGATTCGTCTAACACGAAGGTTTCCTGCGTTAGGCACCCTTGTGCAGCCATCGCGGAACAGGGTTACGAACCTTGTTCAACACGGCGCTGACCTTCGCCTGTGAACGAGCCAGAAGACGGGCGGCCTGCTTGACTGTGTCTTGACTGTCCTTTTCTGACTCAACAACGAGAATTACCAGATCCATCATCCCTGCCAGCCGCGCCGTCATGGTTGTCGGCGTCGTTGGGGGAAGGTCGAATACGATGTAGTCGTAGTCACTCACACGCAGTTGAGGCACCACGCGGGCCAGTTGTTTGGAAAGATTCGTGGCAGCTGGATCGGTGGGATTACCTGCTGTGGCCACATAAAGATTCTGAAGCACCATGCCGTTCTGCCGCTTATCGGATTCGAGCGCCTCCGTCAGATTACAGGCCAATTCACCGCGGTAAAATGGATGAACAGCCTGGCCGTCGAGATTTAAATTCAGCAAGAGCACGTTTCCGTCGCCAGTTTCAGAAAGCGCTCCCGCAAGCCCGGCCGCCAGAGAAGTGACACCGGAACCGTCCTTACAACCGGTGACGCCAATCAGCTTTGGTTTGTGAGGGTCCCCCCCGAAAAAAGTGAGGGTAGAATCGCGCAATCCATCAATGTATGCGCGCAATGGATGTTCATCGGCCCAGGTTTTTTTCAGGTCGTCATCACCGTCGCCGCCAACCGTGGCAAGCGCGCGCGCGGGGAAAGGAAGCATTTTAGCGTGGCCGTTGAAATTGAGCTTGGGGATCGACATGAACAAGGGGATCTTAAGCTTCGTTTCCAGATCGGCCGGTCGCCGAACACTGTGGTCCACGAACATCTCGATCAAAAAGGCGATTCCCAAACCCGCCAGAAGAAAGCCGACAAACGCGCCTCCGACGCGCTTGGCCCTTTGGATGACATTCATCGATGAGGGAGAAGGTTTTTGCACATACTGAATGTTCGAGGATTTAACCGTGCTCAACGCCTCATCGAACCGGGCCGCCTCAAAGCTGGCGGTGACATGGCGGTAACTGACCAAATCAAGTTCCAACGTACGTTGAATGTCGGTAATCACGCTGTCCAACGCATCCAGTTCGGTAATGTTGGTCCGCACTTGCGCCAACTGATTAGTAATTGCCTCCAGGCGGGATTCGAGCGCGGGAATTCGGTTGGGATCGAGTTGAGTATTCGAAGCAGTAGTGGCACCGAAATATAGGGCAGGGAGCTTGGGATACTCGGCTTCCAATGCCTTTTGCCTTTTCTCGTTGATGGCAATCTGCTCGCGCAGCCGAACGACTTGGGGATTCTCTTCCGTGAAGTTAAGAAGGAGATCGAACTCCCGGTTGCGGAGCGAATCGATTCGTGCCCGAAGGGAGGTGTATTCGGTTACTTTTTCACGAGACGGCGCGGTTTTAGCCGCTTCCTTCTGTTGGAGCGATTCATCCTTCTGGGTTCCTAGAATCGTTTTGTATTCAGCAAGCTGCGCCAGAGTACCGAAAAGTTCCTGACGCAATTTGGTCGATTGCTCACTGAGGCTCTTCCTGGCTTCCTCGACCGAAACAATTCCCGCATCGGATTTGAGACGGCGCAGCTTGTCTTCGTTTTGCCGGATGGACGCCAAAAGTTTTTGCCCATGCTCAAATAACACTTCATCGAATTCTCGCGGATCTCGGTGAACAGCTTTGTGACGCAGCAAATAGGATTCAATCAATTGCCTTAAGACATCGGGGCAAATGGTCGGGTCGGCGTGTGTAAACCGTACCACGATGATGGAACTGCGTGGGGGGTTGTCCACGCTCAACCCATCGCGGATTACCATGGCGGCTCCCATGATGTTATTGCTGCCGCCCGGCCCGAGAATGCGGTCCGGACCGACCGCAACGGCCACTTCCTCACAAAGGTCCAAACTGGTCAAAATCTGAAACTCGGAACTAATGATGCTCTCGGCGGCGCCACCAACGGATCGCGTTTGAGCACCTACCCCAGCTTCCGCGGCCTTGTTCTCCACTACGTAACGAAGCAACAGCTTAGCTTCGGAAGAGTACATGGGCTTCTGCGAGGTGTACATGATTCCGGCAGTGATTGTACCGGCGATCAGGCAGGCCAGAATCCACCATTTTTGGCGGAAAACAATGTAGTAGATGTCACCCAGCTTCAGCCCGACCGAGGGCATCTCGGATGGGCCTTTTGGGTTTTGTTTTCCTTCATTCATGCGGACAAAATCAATTTAAGTGCGGATACACCGCACGACCGATCCAACGTGACACAAAAATCGGCAGCAGGGCAAAAACTCGGGCTTGAGCGCCGGATGCTACATCTTCCACCTTCACAAAGCGTTCGTGAGCGAAAGAATACCGCTGGTAGTGCAGCACATATTCCTCTGAGCCCCAGCTTCTTTTGAACCGGCGCAAGCCTTCATTGGACAAAGAGGTCTTTCCAAAATTCAATTCTGTGACGCCAGCATCGATGAGCTTACACATCGCCTTCCAAATCACAATGTTTGAACCGCGAAGATCCTGGAAGCGTTCGTCCGATGCGCTGAACTTGTAAATGGCGTGGCGGGCCAGTTTCAGAAAGACGGCCCCGGCTATGGGGCGCTGATTGTGGAACGCCAGTGCCACGAAACCGTTGTCGTTTTGGAGGGCGTTCACCCAGAGAGCTTTAAAAAAATGAAATGGCTGCGGCGGTGCCCCGTGTTTTGTGCGCGTCCGGCAATGCAGCCGATAATACGTTCGGATTGATTCAATATCCGTACGGAATTCGACGGTCACCCCCGCCCGTTCAGCTTTGCGAATGGCGCGCCGGACAGCACTGTCGAAGCTTCCTAACAAAACTCCTGGTGACCGGTCCAAGGGGAGACGGTGAGCCCAATATGTAGGTTTGTCGCCACCTGAGTGAACCCCGCCGCGCTGTTCCAGATAATTCCAATGTCGAGCCTGGCCGTGGTGCCGAGCAGCTTCCATTAAAGTGTGGGCACTTACCGCCACCGATTCCAACGGAGCGCACTCATCGGTGAAGGGCAGGCACACCCCCTTCCGCCCCCGTAGCCAGCTTCGCGTTTCCATGACTGGCAGCAGGCCACACAAGTTTTCCTTTTCCGTGACAGCGATGTATTGACACGTAAACCCGTAAGCGTCCTTGAGGGTCCTGGCCCAGGCTGCACCGTGAAAAAACGTCACGCTTGGATGCTGACAAACCTTGGTATCCCAATCAGGCGTCGTGGTGGGATCAACAATTTTGCATGTCTCCTTGGACCCCACGAGAAAGTTCGACTCACGTATCGCGGAAGTTTTGGAGGAGCCGATCATATCAGACTGCGACGAGGGAATCCTCAACCCACCTTCGAACGGCTCGGCAAACCACCTCGACCTGTTCTGCTGTAAGTTCAGGATACATCGGCAGAGAGACAAATTCGTCAGCGCATCGTTCAGAGACAGGGAAGGAACCCCGGGGCAATCGGAGCGACGTGTAGGCTTCCTGCAGGTGAACAGGGATGGGATAGTGTATGCCGCAGGCGATTCCCTGCTGCGCCAAGGCCTGAATCATCTCGTCCCGGCGCGCCACGCGGATCGCATAGATGTGATAAACATGGCTTCGACCCTGAGCCTCTGCCGGAAGGATGACTTCGTCCAGTCCCGCAAGCAGATTCCCGTAATGCTGGGCATGTTCGCGACGCCTCACATTGCCGTCAGACAGTCGCTTAAGTTTGATCGAAAGAACGGCCCCCTGGATTCCATCCATGCGCCCATTCCAGCCGACGACCGTGTGATGATATTTTTTCGTCTGCCCGTGGTCGCGCAACACATCCATCTTCTTTTTCAGATCCGCGTTGCTGGTCACCGAAGCCCCCGCCTCGCCCAAGGCTCCCAGGTTCTTGCCGGGATAAAAACTGAAACAACCGACGTCTCCAATGGAGCCGGCGGGACGCGACTTGTATTGAGCTCCGTGAGCCTGGCAGGCGTCTTCCACAATCGGCAACCCGTGCTTGCGGGCGACCGAGGCGATTTCATCCATATCCGCCATTTGCCCGAAAAGATGCACCGGAATGATTGCCTTGGTACGCGGCGAAATGGCCCGCTCCAATTGCGTCGCATCCATCGTGTAGGTCTCTTCGTCGATATCGACAAAGACCGGGCGAGCGCCGCAGTAGGTAATTGCTTCGGCGGTGGCCATGAAAGTACTTGGCACCGTAATTACTTCGTCGCCCGGCCCGACGCCCAAGGCGAGCAAGGCAAACCAGAGCGCGTCGGTACCGTTGCCAAGGCCGCAGGCATACTTGGAGCCAGTAAAGGCCGCAAACTCGCGCTCGAATTGTTCAACGAAACTGCCGCCGGCGAATGCGCTCGTTTCAATGACCTGCTCGATCGCAGCGCGCAATTCAGCTCGGATGGGTTCGTGATGAAGACGAAGGTTAAGAAAGGGAACTTGCATTTTAACTCGTGGCTAAATTTCGAACGATACGGGCGGGGTTGCCCGCCACCACCGCGCCGGGTGGAACATCCTTGGTCACAACGCTGCCCGCACCAATCAGGGCGCCCTCACCAATGGTCAAGCCGCACATGATGGTTACCCCCGATCCTATTGAGGCCCGACGTTTGACCAGAGTGGATTCACAGGTCCATTCGCCATCGCCTTTCGGTACTCCGCCTTCATTGGTTGCCCGGGGCAGGCGATCATTAATGAACGTCACGTTGTGGCCGACGAAAACTTCATCCTCCAAAGTAACGCCTTCGCAGATAAAGGTGTGACTGGAGATCTTACAACCCTTGCCGATGACCGCTCCTTTTTGGATTTCGACGAAGGTGCCGATGCGAACGTCATCACCAATAACGCAGCCGTATAAGTTCACGAAGGCGCGCATCCGCACGTTGCATCCGAGTTTTACGTCCGGCGCAATTAAACAAAGGTGTGACTCTTGAAAACTCATGCGGCAATACGCCCGGTCTTAATGTTGGAAGCCAAGGCTACGGGTTCGGCGGCGGCCTCAACCGGGATCATACCACCCTGGTGTTTGAGGGATTTGCTGGCTGCGTCTAAAATCCGTACAGACTTCTGCGCCGTGCTTGCCATCTGTAAGCGGTGCCCGGCCGGAACGAATGCAATCCAAGAAATGCTGACACTCCACCTTGAGAGGCTCTTCCTGTTTGATAAACGGAATGTGGCTATCTCCGTAATGGTAGGAAAAATGAAATTCCGCGAACGTGTCGTAGTGGGAAGGCACCTCCACCCGAACATCGTAAATGCGGATTTTCTCCAAGGGTTGAACGTCGTCGTAAACAATCATGCGCTTGGACCCAACGATCGTCATCTCGCGCACCTTGCGAGGGTCCAGCCAGCTGTTCTGAACCGTGGCAAAAACACCTTTGTCAAAATTCATGCAAAGGTTGGTCACATCTTCAATGCCCTTGGTGACATGAGAATTCCCCTGGCAATTCACTGTCTGCGGCATCATGCCGGTGACGTAGAGAATGATTGAAATGTCGTGGGGCGCGAGGTCCCATGTCACATTGATGTGACGTTGAAACAATCCGAGATTCAACCGCCGGGCGCTAATGTAGCGAAGTTCGCCAATTTCTCCGGAATCAATGATTTCCTTAATCCGACGAACCGGCGCCGAATACAGAAAGGTGTGGCCGACCATCAACGTCAATCCCCGGGCAGCAGCGAGTTGAATCAGTTCGTCGCATTCAGCGGCGGAGGTTGCCATGGGCTTTTCTACAAAAGTGTGCTTTCCTGCCAAAAGGCTCTGCTTGGCCATGGCATAATGGAATTTCGCAGAGGTCGCGATGATCAGGGCATCGAGATCGGGCCGCGCGAGTAGTTGCGCGAAGTCGGTTGAAGTCTCAATCCCGGGATACAGACCCTGAAGGTGATTGAGCCTCTTTACATCCAAATCACAGATTATTTTTGCCTCGCAATCCGAAAGGCCACGGAGGTTCCTCAAAAGGTTGGGTCCCCAATAACCGCAGCCGACAATGCCGACACCGATTCGCGCTTTCATAAGCAGGACTATACGGGAGTGAAATTAGGGGGCGCAGTGCGTGAGTTTTGCTGGAGAGCACGCCTGCGCTCGCTCTTGCGTTTCATCGCCTCGGACGTTTGTTGCAGCAAGACAGGGAAGGTTCGAAAAATGATTTCCACGTCTTTGGATAACGACAATTCCCGGCCGTACTTAATATCCAAATCGATCATTTCTTGAAAAGACGTGTTATTTTTGCCGCTTACCTGCCAGAGACCTGTGAGTCCCGGCACGGCATTGAAACGTTCCCGGTGTTGAGGCTTAAACTTTTCGCACTCATAGCCGATGCAGGGCCGAGGTCCTACCAGGCTCATTTCGCCTCGAAGAATGTTGAACACCTGCGGAAGCTCATCCAACCCCGTGGCGCGCAAAAGAACGCCGACCCGTTCGATGCGGACGTCCCCGTCGGCATCCATCTTTTTCATCGGAGTAGAGGAATTGATCAGTTTCTCCAAATAGTCCTTATGAGACTGGACTCCGGCGGCCGTCTTCATCGTGCGAAACTTCAAGCAAACGAAAATCCGACCATAAAGGCCAACGCGCTCCTGGCGGAAGAGGACGGGACCCTTGGAAGTGAGTCGAATGGCGAGAGCGATGATCGCCATGAGGAACAAGAGGGCTGGCGCGGCAGCGATCAGACAACAGATGTCCAGTATTCGCTTCCATAATGGAAGTGGGTTCCTGAGCGGTACCCCTGATGGTGCGTTTATCATGCGTCCGTTGCTCCTGCAGATTCGACATTTCCGGCCTTGGTGGCGTGGAGCGACTACCAAAGCGATGCGGTAAAAATCATCTACTGCTGACTGTAGGTTGCTCGGAGAACCCGTCCTGCGTCAATAATTCGGTGAGGTGTCATGCACGGTACGAATGCTCCGAAAATCCCCTACCCCATCCGCAGCTCAAAGTAGGCTTGAGAAATTGAGCTGGTGTCCAAAGTGTGAAGAAACACTGTCTGATACAAGAACAAACTTTGTCTTGGAACCACGGTTTTACGAAGGATTTGAGCCTTGGAAGTGTCTCGGCACAAACTTTGCAAGGTGGCTTTCACGTGGATATTACATCAAGGAATTCCTGCCGATTGAGCCGAGCCGTTGCGCAGTTGCTGGCCGCCGTTCTTCTTTCGTTCTCAACTTTCGCCGACTCAATCTGGCTGGAATGGGACAGAAACAGCGATGTGAGTGTGGCTGGCTACCGAGTCTATTACGGGCAAAGCAGCCGGACGTATGATGGAATCATCGAGGCAAGCAATGAGACGGCAGTGCAACTCCCCGCGCTGGCGCCAGGGAAGACCTACTTTTTCGCGGTGACGGCTTACAGCGCGGAGAATCTGGAAAGTGATTTCTCGGAAGAGGTTTCCTACGCCAAACCACGCACTAATGAACCGCCGATTGCCGTGTCCGACTCGTATCGGACCTTCGCAAATACACGACTAACTGTTTCGGCTGTGGATGGCGTGTTGGATAATGATTTTGACGCAGAGGAAAGCACCTTGTCAGCAACTCTCGTGAACACCGTCCAACACGGGGTGCTGGCTCTCGATGCCAGTGGTGCTTTCGATTATTCGCCCACCCCGGGATTCGTCGGGAATGATTCATTCACCTACCGCTGCACAGACGGTCAAGACCGCTCCCTGACTGTCGCGGTTACTATCAACGTTTCAGCCATGCCCGTGACCAATCAGATTCCCGTTGCGCAATTCAATTCTTATCAAGCATGGGAGAATACTCTACTCACCATCAACAGTGCTTCCGGCCTGCTTGGCAACGATTTCGACGGGGACGGAGACACCTTGACTGTGCTGCTCATGGGCAACCCCGCTCATGGAGTCCTTAACCTGATGAATAACGGATCTTTTACGTATCTGCCCGTTCGAGGCTACACCGGCACCGACACGTTTACTTATAGCTGCACAGACGGGAAAGCGACGTCTGGCCTGGCGACGGTTTCGATTACTGTCCAAGGGACTATCGTAACGCCTCCGAATCAAGTGCCAGTCGCACAAACAGACTTTTTTGAGACGAGCGCGAACACGTTGCTTACGGCCTCGAGCATTCTTTCGAATGACCAGGATGCTGACAACGACCCGCTTACAGTTCTGCTCACGACCAGCACAGCCAACGGCATTCTCACCTTCAACAGCAATGGAAGTTTCACCTACCTGCCGGGAATTGATTTCCTGGGAACCGACTTTTTTACTTACAGAGTGACGGATGGAAAGGCTACTTCCGCATCCACTGTCGTAACGATTGCAATCAAGGAACTGACCAATGCATCGACTTGTCCGAAATGCCTGCTGCAACTCGAACAGCTCCTCAGCACCCGCGGTAGCTCCTACAACAGTCTTCTCCAGAATGTACGAGTGCCCGAAAATTCGACATGTCTCGAATCGGCACTGATCCAATTCTACACACTCGCCCGGACTTTGGAGAAATTGAGGGATAGCGAACTCAACGTGGCCCTCGATTCAGCCATCGAATGTTTGGCGGCGAATTTGGAAACCGAAGTTTCTAAACGGAGAACCCGCATCAATGGCCTTCTCGCTTCGAAATGGGTAACGCTGGCTGACAAAAGAGTCGCCGCAATTTCCAATCAACTTCAACAAGCTGCGAGTATGGACACCCTCTCCGCTCGCACCAAAAAATTACTGTCTTCGGCGGCCTCGCTCCGGCGGGTGGACCAATACATCGCGTCCGGGAACAAGGCCCCAGCAACTCTTTCTAATCGTGTTCTTTGGTGCAGATTCTCCATTACCGGAAAAACCGTCCATCGCCAGCTCTCCTTCGCGAACGACGGCTCGCTGACCATTCGAGACTTGGATGGCAACGTCCTCAGCACAGACGCGTATGTCTATCAGCGAATCACGTTCGATTCAGCCGAACTCATCATCTCCCTCGACGGTCTGACCAATGCCACCTCACTCACTCTGAAATTCGGAACTACCCGAGGAAAAATTTCGGGAGACATCCGCGGTTATTTCACGACCGAGTAGTCCAAACCCTCACATTTGTCGGCCGTAAAACCGGGTTCGGCACGAAAGCTGCCTTGGCGCCCGCATGACCCAAAATACTCGGGCGTGCCGCCTGATTCTTATAACGTTGGCGATCTTCGGATCGGTTTTTTATTCTTCAGCCCAGACCCCGTTGCTGGAGTGGGATCCATCTTGGGATCCAACTGTGGTAGGCTATAAAGTTTATTGTGGTGAAGGCAGCCGGGACTACGATCGGGCGGTCGACGTTGGACCATCCACCTCATTCCCCCTGACAAAACTCGAACCGGGACTGACTTACTATTTCGCCATCACTGCCTACACGGTGGAATCGGTGGAAAGCGGATACTCGGACGAAATTTATTACACCTCACCCATTGACGGGATCAACGCCATTGGAACTCCTTTACGCCTGACCACTGACGCGGGAGTTACAACGATCTCATTCTACGGGAACACCGGCGACAACTATTGGGTTCAGGCATCTGAAGACCTGCACACTTGGGAACGTGTTCAGTCCGGCCAAATTGAAACCGACGGCATGTTCGAAGTGACGGATGGGCCGGTCTCGAATCACTCCATGAGATTTTATCGCGTGATAACGTCGCTGCACTGAAAGGACTAGCGACCCGTATTTATCGTCCCAGATCCAGGGGTAACGCCGAACCCAGCGCTAAACCCAACCGGTTGAGAGTTAGGATTCACGACCCGCACACCTTCGTTGACGGCGGTGGTGCGGACGACTTGATCCAGGATTTCTTCCGCAAGTTTGGCGATCTTGCGATAAGGCGAAAAAGGAACGTAAACGATGTCGCCCGGCAACAGCCTGACGTCGCGTTTTTTCCCTAGAACGATGGAACGATAATCAACCTCGGCGATCTGCGGCTGGGAGAGCGAGCCACGAATAATGACGATCTGGTTCTGCTGAGCGTATTTAACGGTCCCACCTGCGGCGATGATTGCCCGGGCCAGCGTAAGCTCCCGCGTATGTGGCACCAGAGTCGGGCCGGCCACTGCTCCGAGCAAAGAGACGCTCGGAGCATCCCCCGGCCGGAGAAAAATGAAATCGTCCGCCTGAAGATAGATATTCTCCCCGAGGTCGCCGTGCTTGAGCAATCGCTCAAAATCCACCGGAACCATCCGACCATCTCGAAGCACAAAGCTTTTCTGATAATCGACTACGTCGTCCACGCCGCTGGTCGGAAGACCTCCCAAAGTAGAAATGGCTTCCAACAATGTTGTCGGGACGGCGAGGGTGTATGCTCCTGCACCCACGGCGCCCAGCATCCAGAAACGCTTGCTGCCCACCGTGCGGAGATTCAGAACCATCTCGGGCGCCGCCCGCGTGAACTTACTCATCTCCTTCTGCAAAAGGGCGCGCGTTTCATCGAGCGTCAAGCCCCACACAGAGGTTCCAGGCAGCAGGTTGTAATACACTTTCCCATCGGGCCCTACCGTCAATGAGGTGCGGGAAGCGTTATCGCCCAGTACTTCCACGTCGAATCCGTCCCCGGGTCCCAGGCGGTATAATTCAGTAGATGGGCTCAACCAATCCTTCTGGATCCGATTCGTCAACGTCGTGGGTTCAAAGTGCTCGTCCCTGGTCACGTTCATCGGGTCGAAGACTGGCCCCTTGGTGCGACAAGAGCAGCAAACGAGGACACTCAAGGCAAGAAGGTGGACGACGTGTTTCATTTCTTAAAGGAGCCAATGTTTTCTCCAGCCCAAGTGATGGCGATGGCACGGACAAAGTCAGATGAAGCGCCTTCCAACAGCTCTTCCGCCTTGGTCCAAGGCTGCCGGTGCACGTAGACGATGTCACGGGGTTGCAGCACGAAATCAAGTGCCTGTGCACGCAATGTCTCCTGGAGATCAATGACAAAGGTCTCGGGCCTCTCCAAGCTCCCACGAACGATCAGGATTTTCTGCCTAAAGGCATTTTCCGAAAAACCACCCTTTTGCGCGATCGCCGCCAACGCCGTGAGATTGGGAACAAAGGGCACCACCCCGACTCCGCGAGCTTCACCGAGCACATACACTTCCTCCACTCCCAAGGGCGGAAAATACAGGTAGTCGTCGGGAGCCAGAAACTTGTTGTGTTGAAGTTCACCACGTAAGAAAAGCCCTTCAAAATCGACAGGCTCTCGCGAGAAGGTGCCATCGGCCCGCCGCCGCATTAGAAAGGAGTGGCCGAGGTCCGCGAGGTTATAGCTGCTTCGCTGCTGGCCGGTCGCGACAAAGCCACGTGCCCTGGCCACTGCTTCCAAAACGGTTGTCGGTCGATCCAGCGGAAAAACGCCCCGCTGTGCCACGTTTCCCAACACATAATATTTCTTGCTGCGAAATGACTGCGGAACCACCACCACACGGGGTGAGAGATGGAACTTGCCGAGCACATCTTCCAGCTTGTTCCTAAGCTCATCAACGGTCAGGCCCGTGGCAATGAAATCCGTGGCCTGCAAATAACTGAACCGGCCGTCAGGCGCGATGGTGAGGCCAGCACGGAGTGTCTCGGGTTGGCCGTACAAGCTCACGTCAACAGTATCGCCGGGCCCCAGCGTCAGCCGCTGCTGCCACGGATCCAACACCGGGGTCTTGCTGCGGAAGATGGCATTGGTGACAGGCGGAGTGTTGGTGGGATTAGTCTGCGCGCCCCCGTTAAACATGCCGGCGAACAAAAGGAGTGCGGTTAACATCCAAAGACGGGTCGAGGCAGAACACATATTCAGAGCAGCACCAATCAAGTTGCAGCCAGTATTTCTTAAACCGGCCACACAGCGCAACGTCTTGCTCGAGTGTGCCATCGAAACAGCGCCCAACCATAAAACGTTTGGAACGCTGCGGGACTGAAGCAACGCTTCGGCAGTATCCGCCGGCGGTAACTCGACAAGAACAATCATGTTCTTTTCGTCCTGCCACTTTTGCATCGCCTGATTCCAGTTTTCACGGAAGGGAAGGTCAGTCGAATTCACGTTCAACGTGCATCGTGAAATCGTGGGCTGCGTCACGGCGGGAACTAAACTGACGGGTGTGCCGTCCGGAGCACTCTGAGCCGGAGCAGGTAACTTGGCGTTGGGCATGAAAGCTGGCCTCCCCTGGTCAATCACCAAGACTCGATAACCGCTGCGCAACCCCGCCCGCGCCAGCAAGTCAATCCAGGTGGTACGACCTTCGCCACCACTGGCGGAGATGACTCCGCAAACAAAGCAACCGTCCCGGCTACCGGTCGCCGCGTGACGCAAGCGTTCCAGGGTTTCAACTCCCCAATACTCACGTTGCCCCGCGCTCATGGTTGTTAATAGCGGCAGTTCGGCCAGCATGGGTAACCCCGTGGCTTTCTCCAACCCTGCTGCATCGCGGATCAGGCCCGATCGACGTTTGGAGAAGGTGGTGACCGTTCCTGCCAAAACGATACCAGAAAAAGCCCCCATCAACGCAAACTGTCCAAGGCGAACATGGTCGATGAGCCCCACCGTCGTGATGCGATTTGAGGGTTGCAACAGATTCAACCCCTTGTTCGCAACTGCGACGCGCGTTTGGATCAACTCATCCCGGCGGGAGGCCAAGGCAGCGAACTCGCTCTGCGCCCGAGTCAGTTCGATGGCATTGGTGCCAAAAGTCTGCACAGCGAGGCTGCTCTTCCTGCCCGCCGTTTCTGCCGATTCCAGTTGAGAACGCAATGCCTCACGTCGCTCGTGAAGCTCCTCCAACGGTTCACGAAGGCGCACGCGAATGCGTACTTCGGAATCCTTTTCCACGGCCGCGATGGAGGCGCGCAACTCCTTCACTTGCGGGTGTTCCTCCGTGTACCGCGCCAGAGCGCGTTGCAATTCCTGCTCAAGGGACCGTAGCGCAGGTTGCTCGAGCTTTGCCGAGGCTATCAGCTTACGCTCCTCAACTTCCAAGGCTGCTAGCTGAATCCGCAACAGTTCGGCTTTCCCATTCTGATCCACCGCCGCCTTTTCCAACTTTTGTTGGAGCGAATGCATGTCCCCCACCGACAACGCAGAATCAAAACCCGAGAACCGGTCACGCAGCTCATGGAGTCGTTTTTCCACCCGCAGAACCTGGCCGTCCACTTCGGATGTCCGATTTGCATTCCACTCCTCAGCGAAACCCGTTGCATGTGCCACCATGGCGGCGGCTCTACGGCGGGCGGTCGAAGCATTGTCGGCGGAGGCGGAAATGATGACGGAGCTTTCGGCCGCCGAGAATTCGACATGAAAAATTTCAGCTAGCTCCTGTGCGCCTAAGGGGGCGGGAAGGCGTTCATTAAGGGCAATGAGGGAGGGAACGGCGTTCACGGATGCGACGAATTCCGCCGCATCGGCGGCATCCCCGAAAGTGCCTGCCCGAACCAACAGGCGAGTATGAGCAGAAACCGGCCGCGTGAACCAGGCATAACACATGGCTACACCGGCACCCAACAGGATGAATACGCTAAAGATGAAAGCCGGCTTGCTGAACCAGGACGTTCGATGACGCGGACCAAGGTGAGATGAGGCGGAAGGGTGCGGTTCGTTTGGCGATGCGAAGGAGACCTGCGTCGGGGCGCGAGAGGCGTCTGAATTGCGCGGTTGCATGTGCGTGCGTTTTCGGGATCAGCCAGTGGTGAATGTGGGAAATTCTGCGGAGGAGGTCAATCCTGCGAATCCCATTCCGAGACACGTAGGACAGAGGTCAGGACGCAAACCGCCCAACTCGAAGACACTTCAAGCAGGAAACCTTCGGGCATGGTCTATGCGAAGAACGGCCCATGGTCTCTATGTTACTCATCGTTGGTGCAGCCTGGCTCGCCGTTTCCGGCTTGTTCGTGGTCGCCCTTTGCGTCGCAGCCAAAAAGCGGATGCCCCGTCAGGATTCTGAAGTCGGCCAGTTGCGGCATGCAGCCTAACTCGGTTCCAACTCAGTCGCCGTCAATTTAACGGCGGCCGCCTGGCCGATAAAATCCAGCCGCAGCAATACCGTCGCAGGCCCGAACCGTTCTTCCACCCACCCCTCCATCCCAGCCAGCGGTCCGTATTTAATCTTCACCCTGGAGCCCTTGCCAATTTCCGGGACCAACACAATCTCCAAGCCCGTCTCCAGCGCCCGGAGGATGTCCTGAAGTTGGTGCGCAAATTGTTCCTGATCGAACACTTCAAGCAAGTTCGCCACGTAATCGCTCTGGTAAATCCCCGCCCGATCTTCGGGAACGGCACGCAGGAAGACGTAGCCAGGAAAGAGCGGTTTCTCGAAGACAACTTTCTTCCCACGATATCGGCGCACGGACTGGTAGCACGGCAGCGTGGTCTCAATCCCAAGCCGGTCACAGTATTCCACCAGCTTTTTCTCACAACGCGGGCGCACATGGGCTACCATCCAAACAATCGCATTCGCAGTGGGAGTGGTGGATTCGGCCTGTAGTTCAGTGCTCATACAGATAATTCGCGACTCAAATGAGAACGAACAATACGAACGATCTGTTTCACGTCCAGCGGCTAGGGCAGTTTACGCAGTCGAAGGTTTTGAAATTGGACCGGCGCTCCTTCCGATTCGAGGCACAAGTAACCCCACGCCGGAGAGATCCCGGTGCCGCCCGACACTTCCTCGCCATTCACCCACAACCGCACCTCGCCGTTGATTGCCCGCACATAGTAATGATTCCACTCGCCCACTCCCTTGCTCAGGTTCTTGCGCGGAAAACTTCGGTCGCCGTTTGGGGAGACTGGGGGAAACGGCTTCATCTTGGTTGAACCCGTCGGGAATACATCACCGTCCGTCCGGAACCAATCCGCCTTTTTCCCGGTTTGCTTCTCATATTGTTGGGTGTAGCCATGATCCAGCACCTGCACTTCGATCCCAGTGGGAAGGCGCCCTTTCCCTGCTTCCAGGGCTTTGATGGATTCAGGAGTGGCCCAAACAAAAACGCCGGAGTTACCGCCCGACTGCAAATGCCGCCACTGCACGACCAGCTCGAAATTTGTGTGCAGGACCGTGCTGCGGATGACGCCCACTGGCCGACCTGTGCAATGAACAAAACCATTGGTCCAACTCCACGTATTCGTATCGCAATTGACGGGGGCGAAATCCTTTGACTCCAAAGCGACCCACCCTAAGCCAGTGCCATCAATGAACGCTTTAGTGGCCACCTGACCGTCCGCCCGCGCAAGCGCGCACAAGATGGTTAACCCGACGCTCAAGCTGAGAAATTGTTGCATCATGGCCGAGAGTCGTAACCGAGACGTCCTTGGAAGACAACGGGGCCGTTCTGCGGGCGCAGATTAGCCATAAAAGGAAAGTGCCCGCCTGAGTCAACAAGCGGGCACATCCCTGGGACGGGCCATCATTATTTCTTTTCCGCAGCTTCGCGCTTGGCTTCCCAGTCGCGGGAAATGGGATCGCCGCCATTGCGCCCAGGCATTTCGACCTTCCCCTTGATGGTGTCACCTTCCACCTTGCCTGAATACTTCGTCACGAACGCGTTGCCGTTGAATTCACGCTTCACGCTGAAGGACACTTCATCGCCCTTAATCTTGCCGTCGGAAATTTCAGTTTCAGCGGGTGCCGCGCCTGCGCCTCCGCCGCCCTGGCCGCCACGGCCCGGCTGCGACAGCGTGCCAGTGAGCTTGTCACCGTCCGCCTTGAGCTTGAGGGTCGATTTACGGGGTGTGGCATTCGCATTGGCGTTGGCGCCACCACGGCCCTGTTGAGTCCACGACCAGGTGCCGGTCACTCCTTTGGAATCGGCAGCTTGTGCCACGGAACCGAACGCCACAATGGCACCGACGATGATTGCTGCTACGAATGTTTGGCTACGCATATATGTTTTTTAATTTGTTTTTGCCTGACCGGGTCGCCCTTTCAAGGACAAGCCCGAATAACGGACTGCAACCCAGACGCGGTCCCATTGGCTAGCGTTACACGCACGCTAATTTTTGCATTAATGCACGCTCCGAAGAATAATTTCCGTGAGCTTGCACCGTCGTTGTGTCACGAAGTCACCATGGGAACCGGGCCATTATTAAAGCTGGAGCGGGTTAGCAAAAATTATCGTGCGGCAGAAGGGAGCGCGCCCGTACTGGTCTTGCGCGAGGTCTCCTTGGAAGTGGGCGGGGGCGAATCTGTCGCCATCATCGGTCCCAGCGGTTCCGGAAAGAGCACCCTCTTGAACATCATCGGCACCCTCGACCAGGCTGATTCAGGCAAAGTGTGGCTCGACGGGAAGGACCTCAGTGCGCAAGACGAACGTTCGCTGGCTACAATCCGAAATCACGCTATTGGGTTTATCTTCCAAGCGCACCACCTGCTTCCCCATTGCACCGTCTGGGAAAACGTTCTCGTGCCTACCCTGGCCAATAAGTCTTCCGGCGCAACCAAAGGTGCAACCCAACGTGCAGAACGATTGCTCAAGCGCGTGGGCCTCGACCATCGCGCGCAACATCGCCCCGGCCAACTGTCCGGCGGCGAACGGCAGCGCGTGGCCGTCGTGCGTGCCCTGATTAACCAGCCCAAACTCCTGCTGGCCGATGAACCCACGGGAGCGCTGGATCGCGTCTCCGCCGAGGAAATGGCGAAGCTGCTGGGGGAATTGAACCGTGAGGAAAACGTCACGCTTCTTGTCGTGACCCACGCTCTCGATCTCGCGCGGCAGATGGGTCGAGTGTTCATGATTCAGGACGGCCAACTCGCGCAACAATGACTCGCTGGACTCTCATCAAACGCAGCCTTCGCTTCCACTGGCGCTCGCATCTCGGCGTTGTGCTCGGAGCCGCCATCGGCAGCGCGGCCCTGATCGGTGCTCTGATCGTGGGCGACTCTGTGCGCGAAAGTTTGCGGGAACGTGCTTTGGAGCGACTCGGCCCCACGCACTTCGCCATCGACTCCGGCGATCGACTTTTCGTCGCAGATTTGCCCGCCCGCATCAACAACGCCTTCGGTCCGCAACCATCGGACTGGATAAAAATGTCGCGCGGCGGGAACAGTGCGGGCGCAATTACGGTTCCAAACAACCTGACTAACCACGTCGTCAACTCCACCGCTCTATTGCACGTGACCGGAACGGCGGCCAAGCCAGACGCGACCACGCGCGCAAATCACATCAATGTGTTCGGCATCGATGCCTCATTCGCAAACTTGGCGGGCAGACCGCTCTACTCCGGCCTCGCACCGGGCGACGTGTTGCTCAATCAGGCCCTCGCCGCCCAACTCCGTCTCAGTCCCGGCGATCAAGTGCTCTTCCGGCTGCGTAAGCCCGAAGCCATTTCGGCAGAGTCGCCAGTTTCCACCGGTGATGGTTCGGTCGCGGTAAGACTCAAGGTGAAGGCCATTGTGCCGGACGCGGCCGTGGGAAATCTCAGCCTGCGCGCCAACCAGGTGCCGCCGCACAACGCGTTCGTGAATTTGGGCGAGCTCCAGAACCGGGTGGACGCATCGAACCGCGCGAATCTTTTGCTGACCGGGCCGGTGCAAGAGCACTCGTGGCAATATCGCAAACGCTTCGTGAGCGATCTGGGCCGGCGATTTGATCTGGGCTGGTCCTGGCTGCGGTCGGACATCGTCTTGCGCACCAATGTACTTACCGGGAGCAACACGCTCTCTCGACTTCAGGACAGTCTCCAGCGGGCGATCACCATGGACGATCTCCAGCTGCGCTTCCGCTGGCTCACGCAATACACCGGGGTGGAGGTTCGTTCGTCGCGCATTTTCATTGAGCCACCCATCTCTCAGATTCTGGCAGAGGAAGCCAGCCTTTCGGGGGTGAACACAAACCAGCGTCCGGTGCAAATCCTCACCTACTTGGTGAACCTGTTGCGCGCCGGGACCAATACCACGCCGTACTCCATGGTCAGCGCGCTCGACTCGCCGTTGCTTCCCGCCGATTTGCGCAGCGATGAAATCGTGATCAACCAATGGCTCGCAGATGATTTGCAGGCGCAACCGGGGACGGAAATCGCGCTCACGTATTTTGCGCCCGACCAGGTGTCGCAACTCATCGAGCGCACCAATCGCTTCCGCGTGCGAGCGGTCATCCCGATGACCCATCCGTTGTGCGACCGCAGCCTCATGCCCGACTTTCCCGGTGTGGCGACAGCCGAACGCGCTGGTGATTGGGAAACAAGTTTCCCGCTGGTGCATAAGATTCGGCCCGAGGACGACGAGTATTGGCAACAGTATCGCGGCACTCCGAAAGCGTTTATCTCTCTCGCCGCTGGACAAACCATCTGGTCGAGCCGGTTTGGAAACCTGACCGCCGTGCGGGTAGAAACCGGAATGATCGCCGATGAGAAGGCGGCTTTCGAAAGGGTGCGTCAGGCCGAGCAAGTGCTGCGCTCGTCCTTGATTAAGGCGTTGGGCGGTCCTTTCCAAATGAGCACGCTCAACCCCCTGCCTGCCACTGCACCGCGCCTCTCGGCCGCCAGCATGGGTTTTGCGTTCACACCGATCCGCGAACAAGCGTTGAACGCTGCCTCTCAATCGCAGGACTTCGGCGGGTTGTTCATCGGGTTCAGTTTTTTCCTTATCATCGCCGCACTGATCCTCATGGCGCTCCTTTTTCAATTCGGCGTGGAACAGCGCATGACGGAAATCGGGACGTTGCTCGCTCTAGGCTTCCGCGCCAAACACGTGCGGCGCATGTTTCTCCTCGAAGGCGCAGCGCTCGCCTTCATCGGGAGCGTGATCGGCGTCGCGGGCGGAATCCTTTACGCGCGAGTGATGCTGCACGGGCTCACGACCATCTGGCGGACGGCGACGAACACCAGCGCCCTGTCCTTTCACGCCTCACCCGTTGCCATTGCCACGGGACTGATCAGCGGCACCTTGGTCGCGGTGTTCACCATTTGGATCGTGTTGCGCAAACAAGCGAAGCAGCCGGCGCGGGAATTGTTGGCGGGCGAAGTGGGGCAAAGCGCCGCAGCCTTGGACAAGAATCTTGCTCCTTCGTTCGTTCGTCGTTCCTTCCGTTGGCTTAAGCGGCCCGGAACCGTGAGTGTGATTGCTGTGATTTCAGGGGTGGCGCTGGCGTTTAGCAATCCCATGCAGTCGGAAGCATTCTTTGGCGTCGGCGCACTTTGTCTCATAGCAGGGCTGGCAGCGACTTCCTGGATGCTGCAACGCATGGTAGGGCGCGGTGGCCCAGCAGCGGCGTCCGTTGATTCTTCCATTCTCTCCATTCGCGGCGCGGCGCGGCGCAAATCCCGTAGCGTGGCGACTGTCGCGCTGATCGCCTGCGGGGTTTTCCTCATTGCGGCCATTGGAGCGTTCCGACTCGATGCGGATGCGAACGCGTGGAAGCGCAGTTCCGGCACAGGTGGATTTGCTCTGATTGGTGAGAGCACGCTACCTATCGTGAAAGATCTGAACACGAGTGCCGGCCGTGACGCACTGGGCCTCGACGAGAAGATTCTGCGAGGTGTTTCGTTCGTCCCGTTTCGTGTGCGGGAAGGGGATGACGCCAGTTGCCTGAATCTGAATCGCGCCCAGCAGCCAAGATTGTTGGGAGTGAAGCCCGAACATTTGGCCAATCGGAAAGCATTCACTTTCGCGAACAGATCCTCGTGGGAATCGCTCGACGGTTCACTCACGAATGCCATCAGCCACTCGACTCCGCATACCCATCCCCAAATCCCCGCCATCGGCGACGCCGCCTCCATCCAGTGGGCACTGCACAAAAAAATCGGTGAAACTCTGGCCTATCGTGATGAGCGAGGGGGTGAATTCGATCTTCGGCTCATCGGTGGCCTGGCTAACTCCATCCTGCAAGGTTCCCTCATCATCGACGAAGCTGAGTTCACGAAGCGCTTCCCCAGCGTGAGCGGTTATCGAATGTTCCTCATCGAATGCCCGTCGAACGCGCTGCCGGAAGTTTCGGCGGAGCTATCGCGCGCCCTTCAGGATTACGGATTTGAAGTGACGCCGGCGGCCCAACGGCTCGCGGCATTTAACGCGGTGCAAAACACGTATCTCAGCACGTTCCAGGTTCTCGGTGGGCTGGGACTTTTGCTTGGCAGCGCCGGACTGGGCATCGTCGTCCTGCGGAACGTCCTCGAACGTCGGGGTGAGCTGGCCTTGTTGATTGCGGTGGGTTTTCGACGCGCGCGAGTGCAGAAACTGGTACTTGCGGAACACGCGGCCCTGCTCGGGCTTGGGTTGGTGATTGGCGTTATCTCCGCCATCGTCGCCGTTTTGCCCAGCTTGTTTTCACCGCGCGGCGAGTTGCCGATTTCGTCGCTGGCGTTGACCTTGGGCGGGGTGCTGGTGTTTGGAATGATTTCCACATGGCTCGCGACGCGCGTGGCTGTGAGAGGCAACCTGTTGGAAGGATTGAGAAATGAATGAACGAATGATGAGTGCCGAAGCAAGCTGGTGCCGAGTGTGGGACTCCAAATCAGCCCTGATGGCGCGGCTTCAAAAGCCCACCGCCAGCGGGCGACCAGCGATAGCTATTGCTAGGGCGCTTCACCGGGTTTTCAAATTTAAGAGTTTGAGTCTGTTGGGAATCCTGCTCCTTGGACTGGGATTTCCCGCGCTCGCGGCGACACCCTTATACCAGAACGACTTTTCCAAAGGTGAACTGGGGAAACTGCCCGATGAGATGCTGCTACTCGATGGCGGATTCGCCGTTGCACGATGTCGGCGGGAACAAGGTGCTGCGGCTTCCCGGTGCGCCACTGGATACATTCGGAGTACTCTTCGGCCCCACTGCGTCCACGAACCTCGCCGTGAGCGGACGCGTCCACACTACGAAGAAAGGGCGGCGCGAATCGGCTTTCGCGCTCGGCCTCAACGGCAACGCGGGCTATAAACTGCAGGTTTCTGCCGCCAAGAAGCTCGTGGAACTGTACAAAGGCGACGAAGTCATTGGGACGACCCCATTCACCTTGGAGTCCGATTCATGGACGATGCTGAAGCTTCAAGTGCGCCTCGTCAAAGACGGTGAGTTCGTGGTGGAGGGCAAAGTGTGGAAGCAAGGCGCGCCCGAACCCAACAAGTGGTCCGTCACCTTTACCGAAGCCTCCGAGCCGACCGCCGGCCGCGCTTCCCTTTGGGGAAACCCTTTCGCAGGCACTCCGATTGATTTCGACGATCTGGTGGTGAGCACGGTGAAGTGAACACCGACTTCGAGACGGCGACTAACCGGCTGTATGCCGCGTTCCAGAACGTGCCGACGCCACGCAGCGTGGAGGGTTGCCCGTGCTGCACTTCCGAAGATGAATTTAAGCACCTGCTCGAGAAACCACTGCGTAAGATTACGCCGAATGAATTCGCCCGATACGCATCGAAAGCGTTGACGACCGTAGGCACTGAGGATGACTTCCAGTATTTCGCCCCGCGCATCTTGGAAATATGCGCGACAGAAAACGGTTGGTGGCCAGAACCGGCCATTGTTTTCGACAAGATGGAAAAAGCTGGCTGGCACCGGTGGCCAGCGGAGCAGGTTTCTGCCATTCGTATCTTTGTCTGGGTAAATTTCCTCCGAGTACTTTCACAGGAGGATTGTGGTGACGCCGTTGATGATTGGATTTGTGCCGTCGCCAAAGGTCGGGAAGACCTGACGCCGTATCTGGCTGAAGTGGAACGCCAGCCTGCGAAGCTGATCCAGTTCTACGAACAGAATTCCGAAGCGTTGATCAAAGGCCATCTTTCGAACCCATTTTGGGAGGACATAAAGCTTGCCCAGCCAGTCGTGCGATGGTTTCGCTCCACTCAGGTCACGGAAATCATCAATAGGATCTACGGCATCTAGACACCAACCAAGCTGGGCACCCGAACCAACTTATACCTCAATCGTCTTCCCCGGCTGCGGTTGATGAATCTTCATCTTTGGCCAGCGCGCGCGGATTTGCTCTTCGAACCAGGCCCGAGCAGGAGCGTCTCCATGCCCAAGGAAAACGGTATGCGGGTTAACATCACCCACAAAGTCGAGTAACTCATCCCGGTTGGCGTGCGCGCTGAGATCGAAATCTCCCACTTCGCAATTTTTCGTCACTTCACCGGCGCTGGGACTGAAGGGAAACGTCTCACCATGTTTAGCCGCTTTCAATCGTCCGCCCGGGCTGTTCGGATCCGCATAGCCCACAAAGAAAATGGCATGCTTCGGGTCACCCATCATGCGCACCGCCAGTTCGTGCGCCGGCGTTTTCTCCGTCATCATCCCTGCGGTCACCACGAAAATCCGTCGGCTGTTGAGTTTCATGTTCTCGATCGTGTTCTTGTCAAGCACCACGAGTTCGAGTGCCTCATTCAGGCGAAGATTCGTAAGGTTGCGATGAGTCCGATGGGCCTCGAGATCATAAATCTCAGTGAACACCCGGCCGAGACCACCGATGTAAATCTGTTGTTTCTTCAACTGCCCGCTCCTCATCAATAACGCGAGCGCCGCGAGGATCTCCTGGGTACGGCCGAGGGCAAACACGGGGATCAACACGGAACCGCCGCGCTGCAGTGCATTCTCGATGGCGGCACCCAGTCGCTTGATCTCGCCTTCGCGAGTAAAACCAGGCATGGGATCACGTGCCCCCCGAGTGGTTTCCATGATCAAGACATCCGCTTTCACATCCTCGAAGCGTGCTGCCTTCAGGATCGTTTGGTCGTGAAAGCAAACATCGCCGGTGTAGAAGAGCGTTTGCTTTTGGCCGCGCAACATAATCCCCGCAGCTCCGAGCGCATGACCGGCATCCGTGAATTCAAGGGTGGGCGATGGCAGTCCAGAACGAAGCTTGTGAAAGGCTGCCCATTCAATCTCGCGATTACATTTGTAGGCTTGGAAGAGCGGCTCGATCTCATCCACTTCGTCATGCGTGAAAAGCGGATACTCCGCGATCCCGAGTTCCTCACGCTGTCTGGTCATGACGTTAACTGAGTTGTGCAGGACCCGCTCAACGATGAAGTAACTTAAGTCCGTCATGAACACGTGCGCCTTCGGAAAGTGACGCATGGCCACCGGCAACGAGCCCACATGATCATGGTGGCAGTGCGAAAGCGCGATGGCATCCAACTCTTCGTGGGCGATTGCGCTGTAAAGAGGCAGGCTTTCGCGCCCATCCAGTTTCGGATGCACGCCGGCGTCCATGAGGATGCGATGACCCTCCAAGTCGACAAACCAGGCGCTGGCGCCAATGTCCGTGTCAGGATTGAGATTGATAATGCGCATAAATTTTAATTTTTCTGCAACTTCCAGACCTCGTAACCGTTCTATCCCATGTGCAGGGTGACGGGTTTTGGTTCCGGCATATTTTTTTGAACAGAGCCGTTCCGAAGACGTCTTAACTGCATCAGGCTTCCACTACAGAGGAAGAATGATTGCGGTGCTGTGCAATGCGGCCCGCGTTTCCATAGGGTATCGCCCCAGTGGGCGAAAAAGGGGGTACGTTTGGTTGTTTGGGTTGACCGGGCGTTCGCAAGAACGCCCGGTTTTTTTATCCTCGTCACGTGCCCAGTCATTTTTCCCCGGCTCCGCTGAACATCTTCATCATCGCCGCCTGCATGAGTTCCTGGACGCTATTGTATTTGGCGTACGTCCCTGGGGTTTCGAAAAGGGATGCCTCCGGCGTCTCCAACTTTGGTTCAATAAATTTCAAGACCAGCGTGTTCTTCCGTTGTTCCATCTGAATCTGCACCGGGAATTTCTTACCTTCCGCATGCCACACAAACGCTTCTTGCGCTCGGCCCTTTGCATCTGCGGCCGATAACTTTGTTTTCGTGCAGGCCTGCCCATCAATCGTGTCCTTCCCGAGGTCAGTGATTACGACTTTCCCTTCCACAGTCTCGCCTTCGGAGAAGGGCACCTCTGCGTATGACTTCAATCCCGGGTAACTAATGAGGGTTGCCTTCTTGTCCGCCCGGACAATGGTTACCATCTTATCCATGCCCACCTGCTTCATCATGGCAGCCGCCTCCGGCGGAATCGAACCGCCTTTCATGAGTGAGATGTCCATATCGGAACGCAGTTTCTCGTCACGCATGCTGAGAGTCATGGGAATGGCCGAGACCACGTTCGAATTCTTGTCGAGGATACGCGCCTCCGCTTTGGCGGTGAACGCTTTAACGTCCCCAAACATTTTCAGCATCGCGGCGTTGATCCCGCTTGGGGGACTACCCATTTGCGCCGAAGTCGAGGCGACCATTCCGGCCAGGAAAATCACAAAGAAAAAACGTTTCATGTAAGCACCCTTTGGTTTCGAGCCAGCAGAGCATCCGCCATGGAGATTAGCAAAAATAAACCACATGCTCCGATGGAACTCACGCGAGGGAAGTGATTACACAATCTCCACCGGACATTTGGGAAGCGCGTCGAGGAAGGCCTGCCCGTAGCGCTTGCTCAGCACCCGATTATCGAGCACCACCACGATGCCGCTGTCGCTCTTGGTGCGAATCAAGCGGCCCACACCCTGCCGAAATTTCAAAATCGCTTCGGGCAACGAAAATTCCCCGAACGAATTTCCGCCGCGCGCTTCGATGGCTTCAATCTTCGCCTCGATTAGCGGATGATCGGGCACCGCGAACGGCAGCCGCGTGATGATGACATTTGAAAGCGCTTCGCCCGGCACATCCACGCCCTGCCAGAAACTGTCCGTGCCGAACAACACCGAGTCCGATGTCGTCCTTGAATTTTTCCAGCATCACCGAGCGCGGCGTGCCGGTGCCCTGCACGAAGCAGGCGAGCCCGAGCGTATCGAAGAAGGGCTGCATCCGCTCGGCCACTTCCTGCATCAGCTTGTAACTCGTGAAGAGCACGAACGCCTTGCCATGCGTCTGCCGGATGAAATGTTCGATGTTGTCCACCAGCGCGTCGCTGTAACCGCGATCGCGCGGGTCCGGCATTTTGGCGGCGACAAACAATTTCATCTGCCGCTCGTAATCAAACGGCGAACCGACTTGCAGCAGCGTCGCACGTTCCGCGCCGACCTTGCGCGCGAAATACATCATCGGCGCGTTAGGACGGCCCGCAGATTTTGCCTGTGAACTCTGAGCCTCAGCCGCCACCGCCAGCGTCGCGCTCGTCATGATTACCGAAGTGTCCGAACCGAAAAGCGCGCTCGCAGATAAGCAGCGACATCCACTGGCGCGGCGTTGAGCGACAGATTCTTTTGCGCCTTGCCGCTGCGCTCGACCCAATAAACGTAGTCCTCCGGCCGTCTGGCTCAGGAACATTGACACGCCTTCGCGCAATTCCGCCAGTCGCCGATTGCACTCCATCAATTCCTGGCCCGTGTCCTTGTCCTCGCTGCCCTTGATCAGCTCGCTCACCGCTTCGCGCAAGCGCTGAATCGGCAGCGTCAGCTTGTCCTCCACCAAATCCGCGCGGCGGATGCGCAGCTCCGTCCACTGGCGCGTCGCTTGCCTTCGCGGCTGCCAAACGTCCGGATGGTTCGACGGCACGCTCGTCATTCTGGCTGCTCGCGATTTCCTCGCACGCCTGCTCCACCTGGGTGAAGAACTTGTCGCTCTCGCTCGAGAAGTATCGGCGACGAACTTCACGGGCGCGCCCTGGCGCAACGTGGCGAGCAAGCCCTTTCTCCGTGCGCGGATTCCACAGTCGATTCAGCGCGTAACGCAGTTGCCCGCTCGAGACGCTCACGCCGATATGCTTCGCCGCGACGTTCTCCACCGTGTGCGCCTCGTCGAAGATCACGAAGTCATTTTTGAAAAGAATGCCGCCTTCCTGGTCTTCATCGACGCCGGGCAGCAGGGTGAAGAAGAGCGTGTGGTTCAACACCAGCACATCCGAGGAAAGAATCCGGTGGCGGGCGCGCTGGAAGAAACAGATGCCATTGTCTTTCGCGAAGTCCGAGGCGTGGCCGCAAATTTTCGGCGAGCAAAGCCCGCGTTCCGAGCAGACGTGCGACCAGACTTTCGGATCCGGCTCGATCTCGAAATCGGACAAGCTGCCGTCCTCGGTCTTCTTGCTCCACTCGTAGATGCGCTTCAATTCCTCGACCTCCGGCGAGGTGAACAAGCTGCTCGGCCTGCAGCATCGCCTTGTGCAGCCGGCGCGAGCAGAGGTAATTGCCACGCCCCTTGAGCATGGTGAAAGCGAACTTCACGGGCAGCACCGCTTCGAGCATCGGCAAATCTTTTTGCGATGAGCTGCTCCTGCAGATTGATCGTGTGCGTGGAGATGACGCCTTCTTCTTCTCCGCGACGGCGAAGAGAATGGCCGGGACGAGATACGCCAGACTTTTGCCCACGCCCGTGCCGGCTTCGACCGCCAGATGTTCGCGACGTTCCAAGGCCCGCGCAACCGCCACCGCCATCTCCTGTTGCTGCGGGCGATACTCGAAATTCTTGGCGCGCGACAGAATGCCCGTGGGCGAAAAAATTTCCTCGACCTGGCGAACCAGATCGACGCCGGAACCGGCGGGTTGTTGCTCGATCGCGCTGATCATGACACGCGGAATCTCCCAGCTCCAAAACTCAGTATCCAATCGAGTTTCGAATCCCGCCACCATGGTGACCCGACGCCTGTTGGGCCTGGGAAGGAAGTTGGCAGCTTGGAGCTCAAAGAGAGTCTGCGTGTTGGCGTTGGAGAACTTCCCAAGATACTCATTTCATCGCCGCGTACACATGATGCACATCATCATGGTCGTCCAGCGTCTGAAGAAAGGCCGCCACTTGCTTGTGCGTCGCCTCGCTCAATTCTGGATAACTCTTGGCGACGTAACGCATCTCGGATGCCGTCACCTTCCAACCCGCCGCCTTCAAAGCCTTGGTCACGTGATCCAATTCCTTCATTTCCGTGATGAAGCGCGCGCCCTTGTGGCCCTCGGTTTCCTCGTCCGCTTCCAACGCCTCGACTTCCTGCGCGCCCGCTTCGATGGCATCCGTGTCCACGTCACGATTAGCGTCCGTGTGCGTGGCCTCGATGACGCCGACATGGTTGAAGAAAAACCCCACGCTGCCAGGCTGCCCGAGCGAGCCACCTGCCGAGAACATCCGGCGGATCTCCGGCGCGGTGCGGTTGCGATTGTCGGTGAGGCATTCGACGATGACCGGCACCTTGTGCGGCGCGAACCCTTCGTACGTCACGAGTTCATAAACCACCGCGTCATCGCCGATGCCGGCGCCCTTCTTGATCGCGCGCTCGATGGTGTCCTGATAGACCGAAGACTTCTTGGCCTTTTCGACGGCGGCAGCGAGGCGCGCGTTCAGGTCGGGGTCAGCGCCCGCCGAGTTTGGCCGCGACCATGATTTCGCGGACCAGCTTGACGACCATCTGGCCCTTTTTCTGCGCGTTGATTTCGCGCCCGGCTTGTTTCCATTGTGCGCCCATAAGGACGCGGACTGTGCCATGAGTGGAAGGATTGATCCAACAAGGAAGGTGTGGACGTTCAAACTCAAGAATCAACGAAGCGGTGTCTTTTCGTGATCGCGCTCAAATGACTCTTTCACGCTCATAAGCTAATGCCGTTCAACTTCAGGTAAGCAACCGATACCAATTATCCCGCTGATGCGCTTCGTAGCCGAGGTCGGTGATGAGCCGTTGCATGTCGGCGACGCCCATGCGGAAGGTCGTGCCCGCAGCGCTGACGACATTCTCTTCAATCATGATGCTGCCGAGATCGTTCGCGCCGTACTTGAGCGCGACCTGGCCGATGTCGAGTCCCTGCGTGACCCACGAGCTTTGCACGCTGGGAATGTTATCGAGGTAAATGCGGCTCAGCGCCTGCGTGCGCAGATACTCGTGCGCGCCCACCGTCGGCGCTTTGAGCACGGCGTTGTCCGGTTGAAAGGTCCAGCAAATGAACGCGGTGAAGGCGCCGCCGGAAAGCGTGCCGGTTTCGAGAGAGTTGGCGAAGGCCGCGGCGCGCTCAATTGGGTAGGGCGCCGCGTCCTCACCATCGCCTGCAACCACCACTTCATCATTGCGCTCGCAGCCCGGCGCGCTGGAGACAGCGTGCCCTACCAGCGGCAGGCGGGCGAGTGACTTGTCCTGCTGCTGGCGCACGAACTCCAAATGTTCGATGCGTTCCTCCACCGTTTCCACATGGCCGAACATCATCGTGATGCTGCGTGGCGAGTCCGAGTCGATGCGCGACATCCATCACGCCCATCCACTCGGTGGCGTTGGCCTTGAGCGGCGCGATGCGATTGCGCACGCGTTCGACGAGGATTTCGCCGCCGCCGCCCGGCAAAGAGCCAAGCCCTGCCGCCATGAAATCTTTCAGCACCTGTTCCACCGGCTCGTTGAAAAATTCTGAGAACGCATGAATCTCGCTCGGACTGAAACCGTGAATATTGATCTGCGGAAACTTCGCTTTGATGTGCGACAGCAGATCCAGATACCACTGCTTCGTCAGCTTGGGATGATGCCCGCCCTGCATGAGAATCTGCGTCCCGCCCAGCGCAATCGTCTCCTCAATCTTCCGGTCGATCTCGTCGTGCGTGATGACGTAGGAGTCCGGCGTCTTTCTCCGACCGCCAGAACGCGCAGAACTTGCAGTAAACATTGCAGACGTTGGTGTAATTGATGTTGCGGTCCACGATGTAGGTCACGACTTCATTGCCGCGTCCGCCGTGGGTTTGAGCGCGCATCAATTGCCGGCGACGGTCCGCGAGCGCGCCCAACTCTTCCAAGGGCAAGTGGTAGAGGCGAAGCGCCTCAGCGGCACTGGTGCGTCCGCCATCCCAGACCTTTTGGAGCAATGTGTCGAGTGATGCGTCGTGAATCATCTGAGCGAAATCTACCGGATAATTTTATGACGTGAAGCTGGAAACATGGCGTGAACCCCGTCGCAGCCCGCGCCAGGAATCATTCGTTTACGTACAGAACCGTAGGACACCAACGGACCCTATATTCATCCCCACTCCAATAGCGCACAGCTCACCGATCAATGATGTTAAGTAACTCCAATGAGTATCTGTCGAAACATCTCCGTGTTCATCGCCGATGACTCAATCGTCCTTCGTGAACGGTTGGTAGAAATGTTACGCGACATCCCCGGCATAGAGATTCTCGGGTGCGCTGAAAATGGGCATCACGCGATCGATTCCATCCGCGCCCTGAAGCCGGATGCCGTGGTGCTCGATATTCAGATGCCGCAAGGGACAGGCCTTGACGTGCTCAGAGAGATCCGATGCGAACATGGCAATGCGACCGTCGTGGTCTTTACTAATTTTCCCTACCCGCAATATCGGAAACGCGCGTTGGAACATGGCGCGGATCATTTTTTCGACAAGACAACTGAGTTCGAGAAGCTGCGTGATTTATTCGCCCATCTGACCGGAAATCTCGAACCGATGGAGGTTCACTGATCATGCGCGAGTCACCTCATCTTGAATCAAAATCCGCCGGGCTGGAATCCCAGGACGAAGGTTTGCTGGCGCGCCTCGTTCAAGCCAGCCCGGCGGTGCTGTATGCGTGCAAGGTCACAGGTGACTGCAGCACCATCGCGGTAACGGAGAATGCCCAGAATGTGCTTGGCTACGCGCCGGCGGACTTCACGTCCGATCCCAGTTTCTGGGCAGTGCGCATTCATCGCGAGGATTCCACGCGCGTTTTCGAGGAGATGACCCGGCTTTTTGGCGACGGAGAGCAGGTGATCGAATACCGATTCCGGCACGGCGACGGCCGCTACGTTTGGGTGCGAGATGAGATGAAGCTCGAGTATGACGTTGAGGGCCGGCCAGCTCGGATTATTGGTTGCTGGCTGGATATTTCTACCTACCGCAGCTCGAACACATTCACGGCCACCGTCGCCGGGGATGATTCTGGCACCACGACAGAAACGATCGATGGAGGATTTTATGCGAACCAAATGTGAAACATCACTTAACGAGCGGGCATGGTCCTGCGTTCTGCTCCGGGCACCCCTTGGCACAGTAGTACTGGCGCGGAAACTGCCAACGGTGTCTCCGCCCGGCGGAAACGGAATGGGCTTACACGATTTTAACCGCCGATTTGCTTCGCGTAATCCGCAGGGCTCAACAACGAAGTCGCCTCGTTCGCAGGGCTGACCTTGACCTGGAAAAACCACCCGTCGTCGTAGGGCTTGTCATTCACCAGCGAGGGCGTTTCCACCACTTTGGCATTGGTCGCGACAATTTCTCCTGAGATGGGAGCGTAAATATCGCTGGCGGTTTTCACCGATTCGACAACAGCACACGCTTCGCCCGCTTTGACCTTCCGGCCCACCTGGGGCAATTCCACGAAAACGACGTCCGTCAATTCGTGTTGGGCGTGATCGGAAATGCCCACGGTGGCCACGTCCCCGTTCAAACGCACCCACTCGTGCGACTTCGCATATTTCAGGTCGGAAGGAACTTTTGAGCTCATAAAATTCTGGGCCGGAGGTTACGGAAGCCGCTTGAGTTTGCCAACCGAACTTCTTGCGGAAGTGAAACCTCAGCGCGGGTCATGAGCTTCCGTCGACGGCTCAGTACCGATAGGTTTTCGCCCTCGGCGGGCGGCCGCATTGGTTCAAGCCGGTTTCCGGTAAATGGGTTTTGATACCACCTCGGCCGCCGAACGTTTGCCTCGGATTTCTACTTCGAGTTTCGTTCCAGCTTTGGCGAACTCCGTCGGCACGTAACCAAGCCCAATTCCGACGTTGAGCGAGGGACTTTGCGTGCCGCTCACCACTTCGCCCACAACAGCGCCGTTGGCACAGAGTGGATAATGTGAACGAGGCGGTGCGGATTTCTCCGTCATTTTGAAGGCGACGAGTTTTCGTGCTGTTCCCTTCGCCTTTTGCTCCGCCAATACGCTGCGTCCGACGAAATCGCCTTTCTCCAGAGACACAAAAAACCCCAAGCCAGCTTCGATGGGAGTGATCTTCTCATCGAGCTCGTGACCGTAAAGTGGATAGCAAACCTCGGTCCTAAGGGTATCGCGCGCACCAAGGCCGGCCGGCTGGAGGCAACCCTGATGACCCAACGCAAGCGCGCGGTTCCAGATCGCTTCAATCATCTCAGCCGGCGCGATGATTTCAAATCCATCCTCGCCCGTGTAGCCCGTTCGGGCGACGTAAATGGTCGCGGCATCAAAGACGAATGCACCCAGCTCATTCTTTTTCAAGTCGGTGGCCTGGGTAACAAACGTCCCACTAATCGAACCGCCAGGAACGACCTGATTGATGAAATCCACGACGCGCGGCCCTTGAATCGCCACCGCACCGAATTCCTCTGAACAGTTGCGGATACGAATCTCGCCGCTCACGACACCTTTCTCATATTGATCCTGCAGCCAGTCCCAGTCTGCATCGATTCGAGAGGCGTTGACGATCAGCAGATATTCTTCGTCGCCAAGCCGATAAACATAGAGGTCGTCAACGACGCCTCCGCGCTCATTGCACATTAGGGTGTATTGCCCCTGGCCAACTGCGAGTTTGCGAATGTCGTTGGTGAGCGTGTGATTAAGGAACGCCTCCGCACTCGGGCCGCTGACGCAAATCTCGCCCATGTGCGAGATGTCGAAGATGCCGGCCGCTTTTCGAACGGCGAGATGTTCGTCGACAATGCTCGAGTAATGCACCGGCATCTCCCACCCGCCGAATTCAATGAGTTTGCCCCCTAGCTTTTCGTGTGCGGCAAAGAGCGGCGTTCTTTTGAGTGACATTGGATGATGATTTCTCTGGCGCGCTGGGACTTGCAAGTGACGATCAGGTCAACCCCACTTCTCCAGCTTCAATTGCTCTTTCGGCAAGCCCAGTTCATTTAGAACGAGATGCTCAGCACTGTCGACCAACGCATTTGGACCACACGCGTAGAAAATGGTGTTGGCCTGGTCGTCTCCCACGATTTCTTTGACCCATTCCGGCGTGATCCGCCCGCGGCGTCCGGGCCAGGCGTCAGCTTCGCCAAGGCGCGTGCAGGTCACGAGGAATTTGAACTTTGGATTCTCCGATTCGAGCTGGCGGAACTCTTCGTGGAAGATGATATCCGAGGTGGTGCGAACGCTGTAGAGAATCGTGATGCGGGTGTCCAACTGCCGCCGCGTCGCTTCACGAACAAAGCCGCGAAAGGGCGTGACCCCGGATCCGCCCGCGATGCAAATCAAATGCTTCCCCGGCGGATCGTACACCGGCAGAAACTTTCCCACGGGCGGAATAACCATCAATTTGTCGCCGCTCTTGGCCCAATCCACCACGCGCGTTCCCATCTTCCCTTCGCGCTTCACCGTCACTTCAAAAGACCCGCGATCCAGGGCGCAGGACGAAAGGGAGTAAGCGCGTTTGTAGTTCGTGGTGTCCGGCCAGAATACGGTGATGAACTGCCCCGTTTTGAAGTCGCACTCATAGCCTTCCGGCCATTTGATGTGGAGTGTCTTGGTATCCGGTAATTCCATCTTCACCGACTCAATCACCATTTCAGCAGGGCCTTTGGCCATAAATATTTTCGGGTTGCGGGCGGCAGGATAGGGAATGGCTTTGGGCTGTAAAGGCACGAATGGATTGCGGCAGGAGCGATCCATTCGGAAACCCTCGACGCATCGGCCCAAGTGGGGTCCGAGGCACCGGGAGCGCGCAGGCTCCGCAGGCATCCCTCAACCGGGCGGGAGGAAAAGGCGCTTAGTTCCCGGCCATCGGCGCACTCACATCCAGGCAGACCGCTTCCTTGGTGCTGCGTACGTACAATTTGCCGTTGGCCACCGTGGGGCTGGACCAGCATTTACCGCTCACCACTTTGGCCCGGGCAATTTCCTTGTACTGATTCGGATTCGTTTCGACGGTGATAATTTCCCCCTTGTCGCTCAACGCCACCACCGTGTCGCCAGCGAGGATGACCTGTCCTGCGCCGAAGCCCGCTCGCTCCCACTTCACTTTGCCGGTGGCGATGTCCACGCACTTCAACGGACCGCTGCCATATTCCTTAAAGCTGAACATGCCATAAAGGTGGCCATCATGGTGAACCGGCGTGCTCCAATGGTTCGCGACGGGTTGATTCCCGGTCGTGCGCCACAGTTCCGTCGTCTTGAAGCTGCCGCCTTCCCTGCTGATGCGCGCCGCCGTAGCCCCGACGCCGTAGCCAGCCGCGCAATAAACAATGTCTCCTGCGACTACAGGTGAGGCGGCGGTTGAGACGTTGTATTTGAAAGGGTGCTTCCACAGAAGTTTGCCGTCCTCTGGATTCACAGACACGAGGCCCGATTGAGTGAAATATACGATCTGGCGCTGCCCCAAGATGGTGGCGGCAGTCGGCGTGGCGTGCGTAATCTTCTCGTCGTGCGCCTTCCAAGTCACCTGCCCGGTCGCCTTGTCGAGTGCGATCAAGGATTCGCCGGGTCCGCCGCCCGCCACGAAGACCAGGTTGCCTTCCACGAGCGGCGAAGCGGCGTTCTGCCACGAAATGTTGCGCCCGGCATGTTCCTTCATGAGATCCCGGGACCAGATTTGTTTTCCCGATGCGGCGTCAAAACAGGCCACCAGCAGCTTCGCCGAAGTGACGTAGACGCGGTCGTTGTTCACACTGGGCGTCGAGCGGGGACCATCGCCGCCCTTGTTATCGGCCGTGCCATCCTGGCCACCGTCTCCCAGCTTAATGGGCCCGAGAGGTTTGGCCCAAAGCTCTTTGCCGGTGGCCGCATCCAAGGCGATCAACGTCTCCCGTGGCGCCCCCTCGAAGCTGCGCATAACCTGTGTGAACGCTTTGCCGCCACTAACAGCGAATGAGCTGAAGCCGTCTGTTGTCGGCACGCGCCACACTGCTTTGGGCCCACCCACCGGGAACGCTTTCTGGATCTTCTCCGGGGTCGAGCGGTTGAACTGAGGGCCAACGTATTGCGGCCAGTCGGCGGCAAAAAGCGGCAAGGCGGCGGCGCAGAACAAACTGGGCGCGAAGTAACGAATGTTCATCGAATGGAATTGGAGTGGTTTAATGTTGGTCACGCAATCAATTTGTGTCTGACGGATGACCGCGCTCGGCATTCAAGGAGCATCGGGCAGATAAGCTCTTGCTGCCAGGCATTAACCCGCTAGCATCCGCTCGAAGCCAAAATCCATCCAAACAGCAAACCTTGCATGAAAACCGGACTCCTGCTTCGTATTCTCCTTCTGGCTCCCTTGCTTCTTATTACGTCAAGCGCGTCAGCCGCCACGCACACGCTGACCATCCACACCAACGGCAATGGGACTGTGAACCGCAACCCAAACGTCGCTGCGTACCCGGAAAATTCAGTCGTTACGTTGACGGCGCATCCAGCGGGGGGTTGGCAATTCAACTCATGGAGCGGTGACGCGAGCGGCCCCACCAATTCGATCAATGTGACCATGGATTCCGACAAGGTCGTGACCGCGACCTTTTCGGCGATCCCCACTTTTACATTGTTGGTGAGCGCCAGCGGCGGCGGTTCGGTCTCCCCTTCCGGCGGAACCTTTCCGAGCAACACGATCGTTTTGGTGACCGCCTCGCCGTCGAACGGTTGGATTTTCTCCCGCTGGACGGGATCGGAAACTGGCTCGGCCAATCCTCTGAACGTGACGGTCAATACGAACAAAACAGTCGTCGCGCTCTTTGGTCAGCCGCCCACGATCACTTCACAGCCGGTCGGAGCCGTCGTCAGCGCGGGATCGAGCGTCACCTTATCTGCCGGAGTCAGCGGCAGCGCGCCGCTCAGCTATCAATGGCTCTGGAATGGAACTGTGTTGTCGAGCGCCACAGCCGCAACGCTTTCCGTCAGCAATGTTCAATCGCTCCAGGCGGGAAACTACCGCGTTATTGCTCGTAATGACTTTGGAAGCGCGACCAGCCAGGTGGCCGTGCTGACGGTTAACTGCGAGGGCACCAACATCATCACCGATTGCAGCGATGCGGCCTTGCGCTCCGCCATCGCGGCGGGTGGCCAGATCCGCCTGTGCTGCAACGGCACCATCGCCCTCACGAACACCATCACGGTGGGGAAGAATGTGACATTGGATGCGCTCGGACAAGCGGTGGCGTTGGACGGTGGCGGGAGTCTTCGCCTGTTCAGCGTTCCAAATGGAGTCAGTTTGCAAATCACCAATGTGGTTCTCGCCAATGGGCGTCACACCGGCGTGACTGGCAGCGTGGGGCGAGGTGCGGCCATCGAGAATAACGGCGGGACGGTGAGGCTTGTTTCGTGCGTGCTTAGCAATAACCACGTAGTTGGCGGCAGCGGGGTCACGTTGGGTGGTGATGGCGGCGGCGGAGCGATCTACACTGCACTTGGAACGGTCGAGCTCACTCGCTGTCTCGTCATCAGCAATTCGGCCACGGGGGGCATGGGAGGAACACCGGAGCGAGGGGGAACGAATGGCACCGCGCGCGGAGGTGCCGTCTGGTCTCGAGAGGGACAAGTCTCTTTGATCGACGTTGAGTTCAGGGGCAATCGCGCTTTCAGTGACGTGGGGTTGGGACCCGCTCTCAGTGCTGGCGGCGCCATTTTTGCCGACGGCACCATTCTGGAAGCGGTGAACAGCACGTTCATAGGCAACGACGCCGGCACGCCTTCCAACTTCACCAGCAGCCCTTTTTCACCCGCAGCGGTCCATGGCGGCGCCCTGTACTTACAATTGAGCATTCCAAATCAAAATGGGTTCGTGACACTGAATTCCGTGCGCCTGGTCGCCAACAGTGCAAGCGGTGGTTACTCGCGCAACGCGGTAGCGAGTCCGGCGTCGGGCGGCGCCGTTTATAACAGTTCGCGGTTGCTGGCAGTAGCTTGCTCTATCGTTTCGAACACAGCCACCGCAGGCGGTGGCGGTCCACCCGCACAAGCGCAAGGAGGAGGCGTCTTCAATATTGGATCGCTGATTCTCAATGGGGTTACTTTGGAGAACAACTTGGCGTTGGGCGGATATGGTAGAATCGTGTCTCAGGGCAGCGGATATCCAGGCGCAGATGCTTTCGGCGGCGGCATTTACAACCGTGGGACCATGTACATCACGAACTCAACCGTGGCGCTGAACCAGAGCGTTGGCGGTCAAACTGGAAGCTATGGAGGCCGTGCAGGCAACGGTCTTGGCGGCGGCATCTTCGATGGGGGACTCGATACATTCCTGATGAATTCAACGGTCGCCAGCAACCTGGCCGTCGGTGGCGCTAGTTATTTGGCTCCGGGCGGTTTTGGTTTGGGGGCGAATCTGGCCGTGACCAATGGCACCCTCCGCTTGCGCAACTCACTCCTTGCCGGCGCCAACACCAATGCCTGGGGCGCCGTGGGAGATAGCGGTTTTAACATCAGCTCTGACGAAAGCGCTGCGTTCAACAGCGGCACCAGTTTTAATTTCACGGATCCTAAACTGGGCCCGCTCGCCCACAATGGCGGCCCCGCGCGCACCATGGCTTTGTTGCCGGGAAGTCCCGCGATTGATTACGCCAATGCAACAGGTGCGCCCAACACCGATCAGCGCGGCGCTCCACGGCCCTATGGCACGGGCATGGATGTGGGTGCCTTCGAAGCGGGCCCGCTCATCCCCCCGCTGGCTTTCCGGCGCGTTGCCGGAGCCACACACGTTTCATTCGTCGGCCAGACGGGAATCAGCTACCGCATCGAATCCTCTTCCGATCTGGTGAATTGGACTCTGCTGGAGGATACGGGCGCGCTGCCCAGTGGCGGAATGGTCACGCGGACCAATCATTTGAATCAGCCGCGAGTATTCTTCCGCTTGAGTTGGGATTGGAACCCTTGAGAGGGCTGGTCCCAATTCAAGCTCGAGCGTCCAGGCGTTTCAAAATCTCTCCCGTCAACACTTCGTAGGCGGATGAGCCGGCGCTGTATTTATCGTAGTGAATGATCGGCTTGCCGTGGCTCGGCGCTTCGGCCAGGCGCGTGGTGCGCGGAATGACGGTTTCGAAAACCGCTTCGCCAAAATGTTTGCGCACCTCGGCCACGACTTGTTGGGATAGGTTCGTGCGGCCATCGAACATTGTCATCACGACGCCGAGTAACTCGAGGTTTGGATTCACCCCGTTATCGCGCAACTGGCCAATGACGCGGTGGATCATTGAAATACCTTCCAGCGCGTAATACTCGCATTGCAGCGGGACCAGCAGGCGCTCGGTCGCCGCGAATGCATTCAAAGTCAGGATGCCGAGCGAAGGCGCGCAGTCGATAATGATGACGTCGAAGCGTCCGCTGGCACGAATTGGTTCCAACGCGTTGCGCACCCGTTGAAGATGGTTTTCCGTGCGCGCCAATTCCAGTTCCGCGCCGCACAGGTCCACTTCGCTGGGAATAACGGAGAGACGATCGAAGGCGGTCTTCTGGATTTTATCCGCCAAGTCCCCTTCGCCCAAAAGCGGTCCGTAGGCACTGGCGCCCTCCGTCTTTTCCAAGCCGACACCGCTGGTTGCGTTGGCTTGGGGATCGATGTCGAGGAGGAGAACGTTCTTGCCCACCGAAGCCATGCACGCGGACACATTCACGGCAGTCGTGGTTTTACCCACTCCGCCTTTCTGATTTGCGACAGCGATGACTTTGGTCGGCACGGCGGGATTTAAGGGGCGCGACGGGGCACGTGCAAGATTTCAACGGACTTGCGCCGGGGCCGCCTTGAGATGGGCCTGAAGCCATGCTGCGATGAATCGGGTAAACTTCGCCTGGGTTGCTTCATTCACATGTGTCATGTCCAAATAATCTTCTGCGGAATGGACGGGAAGTCCTTCCACCAAAGTGATGTTTGGAAATTTCGCGGCCAGAGACTGAAGGGTGGAGAGCATCTCTCTTCGTATGGCGGCATCAATGGTCTGGCTGAATCGCGGGTTGAGTTGGCCGACCAGAATGATGACGCGCTGTCCGGCGCGCTGACAGCGCTTCACGAAATCCTCCATGGCAACTCGTTGAAAGTGACTTTCACCGTCAATGGCCAGCTTGGGGCCGGCGGGAGTGGCGGGCAGCACATTGGTCACGCCGGTGTTGTGCTGCACCTGCTTGAGCTGAGTAATCTCCGGCCCCAGGAAGCGCTGGGTGATGACGCGACGAAGGTGAAACGCCGGGACCGTGCTGGCCAGCAGACCTGCGGCAATGCGTTCCTTCGGAATGTAGTTCATCCCTCCCCGCGAAATTAAATCCGGCACGTCCACCCACGTCAGAAAATCCGGGACGACTTCGCTCATCGAACCCGAATAGAAATCCGTTTCGCTGATGTAGATGATCACGTAGTCCGGCCGCGTCTTGGCGATGAGAGGCTGAAGCAGGAAGTGGTCGTAGCCCTTCGAGCCCGGGTAGTGAAGCTCCGTGGTGTAGAGGTTGGTGCCCAGCAGCGTGTTCAGCAGCTCTTCATCAATTTGCGCGCGAGTCTGGCTGCTTCCCATCAACGTAGCCCGGACCGGAGCTGAATTTTCCTCCGCCAGGATCCGTTTAAGATGAAAGCGCGCCAGGTTCGTCGTCTGTTTCCCTTGCCACATCAGGCCCCAAAACAATCCCGACCGCGCGGCTTGAGCCAAACAAACGTTCAGGCAGATGAATGCGACCAAGGAATGAATGACCCAGGCAAACCGAATGGCACGCGTCGATCGCCACGGGACGCGTGCCAGAAGAAAGTGGGCGGCGGCCCAGGCAAACAGCAGCGTAAAGAGCCACATGGCTTCGAGAAGGCGCTGATGGATGAACGCCGTCGGCGAACTGATTTTGCCCTCGCCCAATTTGCCCAGCGCAGGTCCAAGTCGCCGGGCCAGCGCTTCCGACAGCGGGTGGCCGGCCGACGCCAGGACGCCCCAGCCCAGAGCAATCAGGACCGCGACAATGATGAGCAACCGCTTCATTCAGAATTGAAAATAGATGAACTCCGTCCGGTCAAAAACCCCAAACGCCGCGATCCCAACCAGGGCGCCGACAACGGCCAGGACTTGCCACGCCAACCGCCACTCGTGAAAGGAATCCATCGTCTCATTCTTCCACTGCAAAAAAAGGCCGAGAGCCGCCAGCAACAAAACGGGGCGGGCGAACGGACTGAGACCTTGAACCAGATCCCAGTTTGCAAGAGCGGCGAGATAATTTTGGATCAACGGGAACTGGTCATTGCCCCCCACCGCACCGGCCCGGAAAAACAGCCAGCCCACACAAATGAGGTGGAAGAAAAAAACGACGAGGAAGACGTGTTCCGCTTTTCGCCAATTGCTGGGTGAGCCAGAGCCGGGTCCTAAGACCCGCTCGCGCAAATGGGTTACCCAACGATGTACGATCAAGAGAACTCCGTGGTAGAAACCCCACAGGACGTAGGCGACGCCCGCGCCATGCCAGAGTCCGCCCAAAACCATGGTGAGAAGCAGATTGAAGGAAGTTCGCGCTGCGCCGCGGCGATTGCCTCCAAGCGGGATGTAGAGGTAGTCGCGCAACCATGTGGAAAGGGTGATGTGCCAGTGGCGCCAGAAGGCGGAAGGGTTCGTCACCAGGTAGGGAGCGCGGAAATTGACCGGCAGTTCGAATCCCAGAATCTTGGAAAGCCCACGCGCAATATCGGAGTATCCGGAGAAGTCGCCGTAGATTTGGAACGCGAACGCGTAGAGCACGAGCCAGGAGTTGGCGTCCGTGAAAAGTGGTGCTTGCTGATTGGCGAATCCGAGATTGACGAAGCCCGCCAAGCGATCGGCGATGACCACTTTCTTTACATATCCCAACAGGATGAGCCAGATGCCGTTGACGACTTCCTGGCTCTTGATCGTGCGCGGCGCCTCGCATTGCGGAAGCAGATAGGATGCTCGCACGATGGGTCCTGCGACCAGGTGAGGAAAAAAGGAGACAAAAAGGAGGAAGGCCACGGGGTCACGGGTGGCTTTCAGCTCCCCGCGATACACGTCAATCGTGTAGCTCATCGAGAGGAACGTGTAGAACGAGATACCGACTGGCAAAACGACGTGGAGAATTGGGAATGAAGCCTGCCAGCCAAAGGTGTTGAGCAAGGCAGCCAACTCCACGGCGAAGAAATTGAAATACTTGAAAACGCACAGCACGCCCAGGTTCGAGCCCAGACTGAAGAAAAGCAGCCAGCGCTTGCGGCGCCGATCCGGCTGGTTCTCGATCATCTGCGCGAGGACGTAATCGAATGCAGACGTGAAGATGAGGAGGAAGAGAAAGCGAAAGTCCCACCATCCGTAGAACAAATAACTGGCGCCCAGCAGGAAAATATTTTGCGCCCGGAACGGCAGGCGATAGTAAAACAATAAAACGCAGCCGAAAAAGATGAGGAACGTCAGCGAATTAAAAAGCATGGCTCGGGCGTCATCAGTTCGTTCAGGAAAGTGATACTGCCGAAACCTGCAATCGCGTGGCAAGGATGTGGAATACGCCAGCGCATGCGACTTTCCTTGCGGCGGTTCTTCGTGAGTTCTACGTTCGCGCGCCCATGAGCGAAGTTTTAGTCATCGGACACCGGAATCCTGACACTGACGCGATTTGTTCCGCGATTGGCTATGCGGAATTCAAACGCCAGACTGGAATGCCCGGCGCCATCGCCGCCCGGTGTGGAGACACAAATGAGCGCATCGACTTCGTTCTCGACACATTCGGCGTGCCGGCCCCCCGCTTCGTTGCGGATGTTTCGCCGAAAGTGCGCGACGTGATGGTCTCAGAGGTGATCAGTGTCCCTCCCGGTGCCACTGTCGCCGAGGCGCTGAGCGTCATGGATGAGCGTAATATCCGCGTCCTTCCCGTGCTTGAGGACGGCGTCTGCCGTGGGCTCGTCTCCGTCTTCAAGATGACGAAATTCTTCTTCCCGACGACGAGCCGGTTGTTCGATTCCCGTCGGGTCTTCGCATCATTCCATAATCTTGCCGCGACATTAGGCGCCACGATCGTGTTTGGGGTGAATCCCTACTCGGAAGAAGACCTCGTACTGATGATCGGCGCGATGAACTTGGAGTCCTTTGCCGAACGACTGCAAAAGTATGAGCGCTCCAAACTCATTGTGGTGGTGGGTAATCGCGTGGACATCCAGGACCTCGCCATCCGCGAAAAAGTGCGGTGCGTCATCGTTACGGGCGGGCTTCCCGTTTCCCAGGCGATGATCGATTACGCGCAGAAGCAACAGGTCACTTTGATTATCTCCCCGCACGACACGGCCACGACTGCCATGCTTTGCCGCGCTGCTATTTCGATCCGGCACATGATTCACGAAGACTTTGTGACTTTTCGTGAAGATGAATTGCTGGCCAGTGCTGAACGCGCCGCGGCAGCGTCGCATTTCCAGGCGTTCCCCGTGGTGGATTCCAACAACCGCACCGTGGGCGTGCTCTCCAAATCGGATTTCCTAAAGAACGTGAACCGCCGGCTCATCCTCGTGGATCACAATGAGATTTCCCAGGCGGTCAATGGTGCGGATCAGGTGGAGATTCTCGAGATCCTCGACCATCATCGCATCGGCGCCCTCACGACCCGGCAACCGATTCTGTTTATCAACGAGCCGGTCGGCTCCACTAGCACCATCGTGGCGGATTCGTTTTTTCGTTACGGGGTTGAACTGCCGAAAAAGATCGCGGGCCTTCTACTGGCAGGCCTGGTCTCCGACACGTTAAACCTCACCTCGCCCACCACCACGGATCGGGACGTGCAGATTCTAGCAAAGCTCGAAAAGATTTCCGGGGTCAATGCGCGCGACTTCACCGAGAAGCTCTTCGCCTCCGGCTCCGTGTTGATCTCCAAGCCCGCGGCCCAGGCCATCACAAACGATTGCAAGGAATACAGCGAGCTGGGCCGCACCTTCAGCGTCGCGCAGATCGAGGAGATTGGTTTCGATCAATTCTGGAAGCGCAAGGACGAGGTGATTCAGGCGCTGGAGAATTATCGCCGCGAACACAACTACGTCTTCTCCGCCCTGCTCGTCACCGATGTGGTGGAGCAATCCTCATTGCTGCTGATTGCCGGCTCGGAAGCGGTGCGCGAGGAAATCGGCTACCCGGAACTCGAGACGGGCATCTACGAACTGGCAGGCGTGGTGTCCCGGAAAAAGCAATTGCTGCCGTACCTGACTCATTGTTTGGAGAAGACAAAATAAACCCGCACTGGATTTTAATTCACTCAACCACCACGTTACACCCATGAAATTGATCTTGTCGTCGCACAACGTCACACTCACTAAGGCCATAGAAGATCACATTCTTGCCAAGCTTGAAAAACTGGAGCACCTGGACCATCGCGCGCTCGCGACTCGCGTTACGTTGGAGAATGACACGGCCAAGACCACGGATAATCGCTTCAAGTGTTCCGTGCGTCTGGATGTGGCCGGGCCTGACCTTTACGCAGAAGATTGGGAAGTGGATCTCTACGCTGCCATCGACATGGTGATGAAAAAGATCGAGCAGCAAATCCGCAAACGCCAAAGCAAATTCAAGGCGCGCCATCATAGCGAAGCCGCCAAGGGGAAACGCCGCCGTCAAGAAGCGGATATCTGAAGAGCCAAAAGTTTCCGACCAGACGGCATGTCTAAGAAGCGCAAGGAGGATTATGATGATTCATATCCGACCTGTGTTGAGACATATTCTACGCTTCGCGTTTTCTCAGATGACCTTGCCGGGTCAGAAATTACTCGGATTCTCCAGATCCAACCCACGAAAGTCTTTCAGAAAGGTGAGTTGCATACACACGGACAGCTTCAGCGGAAATCCAATGGCTGGTTTTACTCCACGAAAAGCCTTTCTTCTTCAAGGGACACGCGTCGGCACATTGATTTGATCCTCGACAGGCTGGACGGAAAGCTCGACGCGGTTAACGCCCTTAACCAAGAGCGATGCAAGGTTGATATCGTCTCGTACTGGGTTTCGACTGGGCAGGGTGGACCGTTCCTGACGTCTGAACAGATGCTTAAGCTCGGAACGCTAGGTATTAGCGTTTGGTGGGATATCTATTTTGAAGAGCGGAGGAAGATCTGCACCCCATGCTCCTCCGAGCGCGTACCATAGTTCCAGTCAGTTCACCGCCCGTCCCAAACGGTGCGGTATTGGTCGAGGGACAGCGCATTGGCGCGGTGGGGTCCTTTCGCGAATTGCGACGCAAGCATCGCACTCCCGTCATTGATCTAGGTGAAGTCATCCTCCTGCCGGGCCTCATCAACACCCATTGCCATCTCGACTACACTGGAATGGGTGGCCAACTCTCGCCCACCCGGAATTTTTCAGATTGGATCAAAGCAATCGTCACGCTGAAGGCACAGTGGAGCTACAGCGATTTTGCCCAATCCTGGTTGAGCGGCGCCTCTATGTTGCTCCGGTCAGGAACCACCACGGTGGTGGATATCGAGTCCATTCCCGCCTTACTGCCGGACGTGGTAACCAGCACTCCCTTGCGGGTCATCTCGTGCATTGAATTGTTGTCCGTCCGCAGCCGGGATAGCGCGCGCCAGATGGTCAACGCAGCCCTCAATGTCCTCGCTTCGCTCCCAGCACACAGCGGCGGACTCTCGCCGCACGCTCCTTACACCACGACTCCTGAGTTGCTGCGTGGCGCGGCGGCAGCGGCGCGGGAGTGCAACGTTCCAATCACGACTCACGTTTCGGAATCAGCGGACGAATTCGAGATGTATCAACAGGGCAGTGGTGCCATGTTCAACTGGCTCAAGCGCCAGCGTGACATGAGCGATTGCGATGGCGTGTCACCCATCGCTCATCTCGCGCGGAATGGGATGTTGTCTCCACAATTTCTGGCCGTGCATGCCAACTACCTCGCGCCGGGCGATGCGGAGCTGCTGGGCCGCGGCGGCTCCACTGTGGTGCATTGTCCGCGCAGCCACGGCTTTTTCCGCCACGCCGCTTTTCCCCTGGAGGAATTGCAACACGCTGGCGTGAACATTTGTCTGGGAACGGACAGCATGGCCACGATGTCGAAATTGCGTGGTGAACCCTTTGCCTTGGATCTGTTTTCCGAGATGCGCGCGTTCTCCAACACCTACCCCGCGCTCGAACCAAAGCGCGTGCTCGAAATGGCCACTCTTCACGCAAGCCAGGCGGTGGGCCGCGCCTCGGAATTTGGGCGGCTGGCGGTCGGCGCGCAGGCGGATATCATCGCCGTGCGCAGCGACCGCTCGAGTCAGATTTATGAAACGGTGCTCAACCATCGCGGGGATGTCTCGGCGTCGATGATTGGCGGAACGTGGGCCATTCCACGGGCATGAAAGAAGGCGATCCAAAAAAGGTAGTGTTGATCACTGGCGCAGGTGGTTTGTTGGGCAGCGCGCTGGTGCGGATATTTACGACGGAGGGCTGGCACGTTGTCGCAGCGGTTCGCAAACGGGCCGGGGAGTCAGCCGTACTTCTCGACGTTACCCAGTCGGAACAAGTCACCC
Organism: uncultured Verrucomicrobiae bacterium; assembly: GCA_963760275.1. GTDB lineage: Bacteria > Verrucomicrobiota > Verrucomicrobiia > Limisphaerales > SIBH01 > JANNGC01. Next base: position 166,415 of record CAVXCM010000013.1, on the reverse strand, counting down.
AGGTGGTGAACAACATCACCGAACAATTTGGCCGTATCGATGTTTTGATAAACAACGCGGGGGTAACCGCCGACGGGTTATGCTCCCAGCTGTCCGAGACTGATTGGTCACATGTACTGGACGTGAATTTACGTGGAGCGTTCCTTTGTTCCAAGGCAGTCGCCCGTCCCATGATGCGCCAGCGAGAGGGACAGATTGTGAACGTTTCAAGTTTTGGCGCTCGCAGTGGTCCGGTGGGACAATCGAATTATGCTGCCTCGAAGGCTGGATTAGTCGGCCTCACTCAATCGCTCGCCAAAGAGCTCGGGTCCCGGAACGTGCGAGTGAACGCTGTTTTTCCCGGAGTGATGCCGTCCAGAATGACGGCTCACTTGAGCGCAGACCGGCTCGAGCATTTCGCGAAGAGCAACGCACTGGGACGCATCAACTCCAGCGAGGAAGTCGCGCGCTTCATCGCTTTCCTCGTCACGACACAAAACATTTCCGGACAGGTATTCCAGCTCGACAGCCGCATTGCTCCGTGGACCTGAATCGAAAACACTGCGCGTGATGTCGGATTTCGAACTGGAATTGCACCGCGAGCTGGAACGCATCCGAACGGCGGGTCTGAGTCGTGAACTTCGCCGGCTGGATTCGCCGCAGGGCACTCGCATCCAGATTGGCGGCCGCGCGCTTCTGAACTTTTCCTCCAACGACTACCTGGGGCTGGCCAACCACCCCACTTTGAAAGCCGCAGCCGTTGAAGCGGTGGAAAACTTTGGCGCCGGCACGGGCGCATCGCGCTTGATCTGCGGGTCCCTGGCGCCCCATCACGAGTTGGAGGAGGCTCTGGCTCACTTCAAGGATGCGGAAGCGGCTCTCACTTTCTCGACTGGCTACGCCGCCGCGGTCGGCACCATTGGCGCACTGCTTGGCAAAGATGACATCCTCATTCTGGATAAACTGGTTCACGCTTCGATCGTGGATGCAGCGCGGCTGTGTGGCGCCAAGCTCCGGATATTCGGCCACAACGATCTGAATGATTTGGAAAAGATTCTTCGCTGGACGAGGGCGCGTCGCGCCGATTCGGTGGACAAAGTAGAGAGCCGACAACCTCGCGTGCTGGTTGTTACCGAAAGTGTTTTCTCCATGGATGGCGACTTGGCGCCACTGCGCGATCTCGTCGAACTGAAGGATCGTTACGGCGCCTGGCTGATGATCGATGAGGCGCATGCGACAGGTCTGTTTGGCCCCGGTCGTCGCGGGTTGGCGGAAGCGCACGAAATCAGCGATCGAATCGAGGTTCAAATGGGCACCTTGGGGAAGGCGCTCGGAGCCAGTGGCGGCTACGTGTGCGGGAGCCGACACTTGATCGACCTGCTTATCAACCGCGCGCGCAGCTTCATCTTCTCCACCGCCCCGGTCCCCGCGGCCGCGGCCGCCGCCCGGGCCGGAATTGGACTTGTGCGATCCGAGGAAGGAGAGGAACGCCGGGTTCGCGTGTGGTCTCTGGTTGACCAGTTAAAGAACGCACTGGTGGGCAGTGCGTTTAGTATCCCCGTGGTGCAAAGCGCCATTGTTCCGGTCTTGATTGGGGCGGAAGCCGACGCCGTGGAATTGGCATCTCACTTACGGGAGAGAAACGTTTTCGTGCCTGCGATCCGCTATCCGACGGTGGCGCGCGGCGCGGCTCGCCTTCGGGTTACCCTCACCGCCGACCACACGTCGGATGACATCAGTGAACTTATTGCGGCGCTGAACGCCTGACCAGTCGCCCCCGGTTTTTGGATCGCACTCGATTTCACTCCGCGTCCTTCCGTCGCTGGGTTAAGAGTTTCCCGTGCATAAACTGGCCGCACTGGACCATCGCTACGTCTGGCATCCCTTCACCCAGATGAAGGATTGGCTTCGGCGCGAGCCCATCGTCATCACCAGTGGGAAGGGCGCCGTATTGAGCGACGTGCACGGGCGAGAGTATCTCGATGCCAACTCTTCCATCTGGACGAACCTCCACGGCCACGGTCATCGGAAGATTAACGGGGCGATTACCCGTCAGTTGGGAAAAATCGCGCATTCTTCGGCGCTGGGCTTCGCCAATGAACCCGCCAGTCTGCTTGCTGAAAAATTAATTCAAGCGGCCAACTCGTTTCCTGACTTCCCACCCGGGAACAAAGGGATGGCGAAAGTATTCTTCTCGGATGACGGATCGACTGCCATGGAGGTCGCATTAAAATTGGGCTACGAATTCACACGCCGATCAGGACGTTCGCAGCGCCCGCGTTTCCTTTCTCTGGATGGCGCGTATCACGGCGACACGGTGGGAGCGGTGAGCCTTGGGCACATCGACTTATTTCACAAACGCTTCTCCGGAATGCTCTTCAAGACGGACAAAGCGCCGGCGCCGTACTGTTATCGCTGCCCTTTCAATCGCGCAAAGCCGGAGCGACGCGATGCGCGGGAATATGTGAGCTGCCAGCGCGAATGCGTTTCACAACTTGAAACGAAGTTTCGCCAACGGCGGAAGGAGGGGAATCCCTACGCGGCCTTCGTCGTGGAACCGTTGATCCAGGGAGCTGCGGGCATGATCGCGCATCCGGCTGGCTACTTGCGCGACGCTGCTGAAGTCGTGCGCCACGACGGGGCATTGCTAATTGCGGATGAGGTGATGACAGGCTTCGGGCGCACGGGGGCGGTCTTCGCATGCCAAAAAGAAGGAGTGCTGCCTGACTTAGTGGCGCTGGCCAAAGGACTGACGGGCGGCTACCTGCCGATGGCGGCAACACTCATCCAACAGCCAATCTTCGACGCGTTTCTCGGGGAGTATGCGGAGTTTAAAACGTTTTTCCACGGCCACAGTTTCACAGGCAATCAACTCGGCGCCGCCGCATCATTGGCAAGCCTGGATCTGCTGCAATCTCCATCCGGGATTCAGGCTCGGATTAAACTGGAATCCGTTTTGAGAGAATCGCTCCAAGCGCTGTGGAAGCTGCCGCAAGTGGGCGACATCCGTCAGGTTGGGCTAATGGCGGGCGTGGAACTCGTGCGGGACTGGCGGACCAAAACGCCGTTTCCCTTGTCGCAGCAGGCGGGCATTCGTGTTTGCGAAGCCATGGCGAGTCGCGGGGTGCTGACGCGCCCAATCGGAAACGTAGTCGTGCTCATGCCGCCCTATTGCACCACTGCCGCGCAGATGCGGCGCATTGTCTCGGCTTTGCACGAGAGTGTTGATGAGGCGCTCGGAGGGAACAAGCGGTGACAACGATGCAGAAGATTTTCGCGCCCGATCTTTTGTTTGCGAGGCCACTCTGCTAGAAACCGACCTGAATGTCCGCCCGGTTACTTAAGAACATTGTTTATTTCGATCTGGAAACGCAGAAGTCAGCTGAAGAAGTCGGAGGCTGGCACAACATCCGCGAAATGCGGATGAGCATTGGCGTCACTTACAGCACCGGGTTGGGTGAATATCGGATTTACGGCGAGGGTGAAGTGAACAAGCTGATTGAGGAATTGCGCCGCGCCGATCTGGTGGTCGGCTTCAACAGCCAGCGCTTCGACTACACGGTGTTGCAAGGGCACAACGACTTCTTCGATCCCGAACAGGTTCCCACGATGGACCTCATGGTGGATCTGCAGAACAAGTTGCAGCATCGCCTTTCGCTCGACTCCATTGCGAACGCGACATTTGGCGTCGAGAAAACCAGCGAAGGGCTTCAGGCCATCCGGTGGTTCCGCGAAGGAAAGATGATGAACATCGCCGAGTACTGCTGCTTCGACGTGAAACTCACGAAAATGGTCCACGAGTTCGGCATGACCAACGGCCAGATTTATTTCACGAACAAATTCGGCAAGAAGATTGGCGTCCCGGTGAATTGGTAGAAGCCGTCGATGAAGCTACAAAAGCTTCCAACTCGCAACGGGACCGTTAGGGCCTTTGTAATTGAAAGAATCGTGTCGGTTCCCCGGTATCGATCAAGACCCGATGCAGGCCATTGGACGGGCTCCCGATACCACCGACGTCCGTCCACTGCGTTGAGGTGAGGCTAGGCTTGGAGCGCAGAACATCCCCAGTGCTGACGACAGGCCAAGCGATCTCCCCTTGGAGAGAATTTACGCGTCGGATGGAAAGAGTGTAACGGTTGGTCGATTCGGCCGCAGCCGCAGATCCCACGTAAAGGTTATCGATCGTGACGTAATGCGAGGCGGATCGAAGTTTAATACTCGTGATTGGATTCGCTGAGGTAAACCCCCGGAATGCAGCCGGCCCACTGGAGGAACTGGCGACCGTGTTAGACGTGCCGTCGTTCAATACGATGCTTAATGTTCCTGGGACCCGATTTTCCGCAAGGTCGCTCAGGAAAAAGTTTGCGCCTATCGCTGTCACGTTTCCGCTGGTGAAGTCCAACGTGAGGACCGTCGCCTCCGTCGCGGTGCTTAAAGCCTGCCCACTCGGCAAAGTACCACTGACGATATACAAATTGTTATTGGTTGTTCCATCCGTCGAGGCACGCACGGTGAAGATTGGGGTCCCACCTGACACCGTGGCATTGGTCACTCCTTGATCGCCTGGAACAGAATTCTCAAAGCTGTTGAAATAATTGCTCGGACTCAATTTGTTAAGAAAACTGGCTTCCGATTCGTAAACCATCGCTCCGCTGGCAAGAGACGGAATCAGGAACGAGAGGAACACTAAAAAACCCAGGCAGGTCATTGACGGAAGCATAGGCAACATCCTGATTGTTTACCTTCGAATGAGGCTGGCCGCGACAAAAAGATTTCGAATGAGTGGGTGACGTAAGCGAACGAGGCAAGAACTGACTTTTTTAGGTGGTGCCCACGACAGGACTTGAACCTGTACGATGTTACTCACTAGAACCTGAATCTAGCGCGTCTGCCAATTCCGCCACGTGGGCAACCAGAGTCGGCGTGTAATTACGCATGGATGACGCGTTCAGCAAGGACAATTCTGGTCCGCCGACACCCCCCACAGAATCGAGATCGACAAAGAACCCACTGGCCGCTTTTATCCGGCCCTCAAAATGAGCCAGAAATGTTTGGTCACCGGAGCGGCGGGATTCATCGGCAGTCATTTGGTGGATCGCCTTCTGGAGCGTGGCTGTTCCGTGTTGGGCGTGGATAACATGAAGCTCGGTCGTCGGTCCAATCTCGCCCGCGCCTTTGAAAATCCCAGGTTCAAATTCGTGGAACTGGATGTGAATGATGTGCCCGCCTTGGTCCAGGCGGTTCGCCAACATTCCCATGAACAACCCTTCGAAATCACATGGCACCTGGCGGCCAATTCGGACATTCGCGCCGGCGTCGCGGATTCGGAAGTCGATTTGCGCGACACATTTCTGACCACGTTTCACGTCCTGAAAGCCATGCGGGAGTTGAACATTCCGCGGATCGCCTTCGCTTCGACCTCCGCGATTTACGGGGTGCTCCCGGGCCGGATGGAGGAGGACATGGGGCCGTTGTTTCCCATTTCCAACTATGGGGCGATGAAACTCGCGTCAGAGGCGTCTATATCCGCCGCTACCGAAGCATATCTGGACCGCGCGTTTATTTTCCGCTTTCCCAATGTCGTGGGCAGCCGTTCAACCCACGGTGTGATTCATGACTTCGTCCAGAAGTTGAATGCCAATCCCGCCGAGCTGGAAGTGCTGGGGGACGGCACACAGGAGAAACCTTATTTCCATGTCTCCGATTTATTGGACGCGATGCTCTTCATCGTCGAGCGCGCATCGGACAAGTTAAACTATTTCAACATTGGTACCGCAGACACGACAACTACGGTTCGCTACATCGCCGAGGCTGTGATTAAGCGCCATTCGCCGCACGCGAAAATCCGTTACACCGGGGGGAACAAAGGGTGGGTGGGGGATGTGCCGAAGTTCAATTATTCCATCGAAAAGCTCAAGCGCCTGGGCTGGATGCCGCGCCTGACCTCGCATGAAGCCGTGGACCAGGCGGCGGAAGAAATCGTTGCTGAAGCCCGATGAAGCAACTCATCATCCTCGCAGGGGGTAAAGGGACCCGGCTCAAAGATCGTCTGGGCGATTTGCCCAAGCCGATGATCACAATCGGTGGCAAGTCCCTGCTCGAACATCAGATCGAACTCGCCAGCGGTCACGGTTTTAACGAGGTGTTACTGTTTGTTTGCTACCGCGCCGACTTGATTCAAGAGCATATCGGCGATGGTTCGCGATGGGGGTTGCGCGTCCGCTACATCATTGAAAAGGAGCCTTTAGGCACCGCCGGCGCCGTGCTGGCTGGACTCGAGCACCTGGCTCATCGCTTCGCCGTGATGTATGGCGATACCATGGTGAACGTAGACCTGACTCGTCTCTGGAATGCCCACGAACGATCCGGTGCAGCCGCCACACTTTTCCTTCACCCCAACAACCACCCGTTTGACTCCGACTTGGTCGAGACGGACCCGGCGGATGGGGTGACCGCCTTTCACAATCGACCTCATCCACCGGATAAATTCTTCCAGAATCTCGTCAACGCGGGACTCTATGTCTTGGAACGGTCGGCTCTCGAGCCGTGGCGAGACAACACGCGGTCGATTGACTTCGGCAAGGATTTGTTCCCAGCCATGCTGGCCCAAGGCGCAGCGCTTCTGGGCTACAACAGCCCCGAGTTTATCAAGGACATTGGTACGCCGGAGCGTTATGACCACGTCTGCGCGCAATACAGTGCTGGGATCGTGCAACGGAGCACTCTGGCGATCCCCCAACGGGCGGTCTTCCTCGATCGCGACGGGACCTTGATCAAGGAAGTCAGCGCCCAAGGGCTGCACGCCGTTGAGCAATTGGAACTCTTGCCCGGCGTGCCCGGCGCCATTCACGCTTTGAATCATGCGGGCCTTCGTGCCGTGGTGATCACCAATCAGCCCGTGGTAGCGAAAGGCTTTTGCAACGAGGCTGACATTCAATCCATTCACAACAAGCTGGAGACGCTTCTGGGGCGCGAACACGCCTTCTTGGATCGCATTTATTATTGTCCGCACCATCCCGAGAAGGGGTTCGCGGGGGAGCGGGCGGAGTTGAAATTCGATTGCGACTGCCGGAAACCGAAAATTGGGATGATCCTCCGGGCGCAGAGAGAACTGAACATCGACCTGGCTCACTCCTGGTTCATCGGGGATACCACGACGGACATACAGACCGCCCACAATGCCTCACTCAAGTCGGTCCTGGTCCGCACGGGTCACGGCGGGGCGGATGGCAAACACGCCGCGCAGCCGGACTTCATTTTTGAGACCCTCGAAGGGGCGGTGCATTTCATCACGGAACGCGAGAAGGAAATCGCGTGAGTTTTGGCAAAATCGTTGACGGAACGGGCGCAGTTAGTAGATTACGCGGCCTTTGGATTCCAGAGTAGCTCAATGGTAGAGCACGCGGCTGTTAACCGTGTGGTTGTAGGTTCGAGCCCTACCTCTGGAGCCATCTTAAATTGCCCCACGCCCTCAAAACACACGACATAATCCGTTCAAAAAACTGCTAACGTCATTTTACGGCGCCCAAAATCTGGAGTTCGACTAGCAGTTCGTTGAAAAAGTCGAAAAACATTTGAACACCTCAGGGGGTGAGGGGATCGGATCCCCATGCGCGGAATCGTCGATCCTCAAAGCAACATGTTGGTTCTCCTCTCGCCCGAGTCGGTCGTGCCCAAAGAGCATCTGCTGCGCACGATCAAAAAGCTTGTCGATCAGGCGCTGGGCGAACTGGCGCCGCTCTTCGATGAGATGTATGCCGACATCGGCCGTCCCTCCATCCCGCCCGAACGGCTCCTGAAAGCCAAAGTGCTCCAGGCCCTTTATACCATTCGCAGCGAGACGCTCTTGGTCGAGTCGCTCCACTATAACCTGCTCTTCCGCTGGTTCCTGGACCTGCACATGACGGACCCGATCTGGGACCACAGCACCTTTTCCAAAAACCAGGCGCGCCTGCTCCAGCATCGCACGGCGGATTTGTTTTTCGCGTGTGTCGTTGGCCTGGCGCAGGAACATGGCTGGGTGTCCGACGAACACTTCAGTGTCGACGGCACGCTCATCCAAGCCTGGGCCAGTCTCAAAAGTTTTGCGCCCAAAGACGGCGCGGCCCAAAAGACCGACGGCGATCCGGGCAACCCCAGCGTGGATTTCAAAGGCCAGAAACGGAGCAATGCCACGCATGAGAGCACGACGGATGCAGAGGCCCAGTTGATGCGCAAGGGCGCGGGCCAGGAAGCCAAACTCAGCTATGGTTTGCATGCGCTCATGGAAAACCGACACGGCCTGTGCGTGCAGATGGAAGTGACGCGCGCCACGCAAACCGAAACCAGCGCCAGCCGCGAGCTCCTGGCCCGGCAGATCGACGTGAGCGAAGTGGCGCCGGCGAGCGTGGGTGGCGATAAACATTTTCACAACAAGGAGTTCGTCACCTTCTGCCGCGCGCAGGACATCCGGCCGCACGTGGCCCAGGTGAAGGATCGAAAAGTCGAGGGACTGGATGGACGCACCACGTCCACTCTGGGCTACCAGACCAGCCAGCAGATTCGCAAACGCATCGAGGAGATCTTCGGCTGGTGCAAAGAAATTGGCGGATTGCGGCGGACCAAACATCGCGGCACCGAGCGGGTGGCCCTGCAAGCCGCGCTGGTGGTGGCGACATATAATTTGGTGCGCATGGCCAAGCTGCTGTGCGGTCCGCCGGTGCTGGGTGCGGCCTGCTGAGGGCCGCAGTGTGGCGCCGTGTGTCCATCGACCGAAAAAAGGCGTTGAACACAGGGAAAACAGGAAAACGCGTATGAAAAATCGCCCATGCCCCCAACTCCCTAACAGCTCTCACGACGACGCAAGACGACTCCACGCGACGGCGAGCGGGTTTTTCAATGAACTGCTAGGTTTTTTGAACGAATCCCTTGGTGCGACGAACAAGTGGACTCGCGTCGCGAGGGTCCTACCTGCCGCTCTGCTGCATCTGTCTCCCCACGCTGGAACGTCGGCAAACCGCGATGCGGGCCCGAAGACAAGGCCGCGAGGTAGGGAAAGGTCGGTTAGCGAGCTCTGAGATGAGATGGTTGTGACGGCTAAGGGCCACTTTCCGGAATCACTGTTACTCGATAAAACCGCATTGGTAGAGAGCTCGATTGTGAATCCGTGAAGGAATGAGGAGCGCTGGATATGTTCGTCAGTGGAGTCCACGCGTTGGTGACCGACATGGCGCTATTCGCCTCGATCAGATAATTTCTGTTTTTCGGCCCCTCGACCGTTAAACGAGGCACGCCTTGGTAGGATACGTTCAGCCGGACGACGGGATCGGATTGCATGATTCGCCCAAAACGGCCCGCCCCGACAAAGGTTCCATTGTTAAAAGCAAGGCCGTTCTAACAGGTGCATTAACCGAGATGGCATACCGATCCCACCTCAAGCCATCACTCGAAACATAAATTCCGGGACTGTTGTCCGCAGTCAGGAAAAGCCCGCTTCCGAACGTCACTCCGGAGACGGGAAAGATTCCCCGGACGTGGTCCCAAATTATTCCATCCGTCGAAGTTACGACCGAGACAACAGGCCCGCTTGAAAGGAACCCCGTCACCGCGACAAATCGACCATTTCCGTAGGTGATGCTGGACAGCGAAAGGAAACCTCCCATCTCGTGTTTGGTCCAATTAGTTCCATTGGGCGAGACTAATGCCGACCCTGAATCTCCGACAGCGACGAAGCTACCGTTTCCGAAAGCGATACTTCTTAGCTGATCTTGAACTCCCAATGATTGGCTAAACCAATTCGTAGCGTCGATGGAAGTGATCACTGTTCCATTTGCCCCAACTGCAATGAAGACGCCATTGCCAAAAGCCGTGGCCAGAAGTGATTGGGTGGTTGGACTTGCGCGCACTTCGAGATTTGTAATTTCTAAGCCACTCACGACAGTGCCGAGGAAACCGGTGAAAAGAAAATGGCCATTTGCGTGCAAGGCTGAACGCAAAGCGTTTGTGGTTGGAGCGCGGGCCGCATGCCAGTCCAGCCCGTTCGTGGACGTCGCCAAACTACCGAAATTGCCGGCTGTCACAAAGCCATCGCCATACGCCGAGACGGCATTCAGGTGCCGACCCGTTCCGCCGCTACGCAAAGTCCAAGCGATACCGTCCTCCGAACTAACTATGATTCCGGCGTCGCCGACTGCCACAAAACGGCCCCCTCCGCAGTCCACGCCTCGCAGCGCGCCGTCCACGGAGGCTACATGACTTGCCCAGTTCGTGCCGTCGGATGAAATCGCAACTTGGCCGCCTTGCCCAACGGTCAGGAATTTTTCGCCATTGAAGCAGATTCCTAATGGACGCAAGAAGTTGCCAGCGTAGTTCTGCGACGACCAAATGTAACCATTCGTTGATGTGCTCGCGAAAACGGTTGTGCCCGTGCTCTTCACGTCGAACAACCAGGCGTTGACGAACAAACCGTTTCCAAACGCGACTGGCCCCTGCACCCCGCCAACGGTGTAACTCCAGCTGGTGCCCCAAATCGAAACTACACCCCGCACCCCTGAAAAGGTGTCGCCGGTCGCCACAAATCGGTCGTTTCCAAACGCGATATTGCTGAACTTGGCCTCGTAACGTTCATCCGATCCGGGCGTGTTAGTGGTCCAACTCGTTCCGTCGGCAGACGTAAGCTTAATGGTGTTCGGCGGTGATGATCCGCTCGCACTACGAAAGGCCAACGCCACCACCAAACCTGTTGTGAGGTTAGTTCCTGCGCCAAAACCGAGAGCCGTCACGTCGTGAGCAATGGAAAGGCTCGCGTCGTTCCAGTTCACACTGTCATCAGACCAAAAGAAGTTCCTGCATCCCCGCAAGCAATGAAACGTCCCTTGGCGAAGATAATTTTGTTCAGATTGCGTCCCGTTAAAGTTGGGAGGGACCGCCAATGAGTACCGTTGGTGGAAGCAATCATGGCCCCACTTGCGCCGACAGCTACAAAAGTTCCATTGCCAAAGGCGACACTGTTCAAATCCTGGGCTGTTGGAGTGGGGCTTCGCAGAGACCAAACCGTATAAGGTAAAGCTGCTCGCCCAACGAGAAGCGGTAAGAGAGCAAGGAGGATGAAGGAGAACAGCCGCATTGTTTTCTTTTATAAACGCTACGGTATCTCTTTAACAAGAAAACCTCCGTTGCTCGGTTTGAAATTGTTACGAGGTGTGTCGCCGGGTGGCAGTTTCGGCGGGTTATCTTCGGCCCCTATCCGCGTCGGCTCTGCGACTGCCTAAAGGGCGCAGGAAGCAGCCATGAGGACTACCTCCTGCGCCCGACTCCACCATTTAATCAGCCCGGTGAACGGAGCTTGGGTTCACGCTCCCAAAGCCGGCCTTCACTGGCTTTCTTGATGAATGCGCTGACAGCTTTCTTGTCATCCATCACGAGGACGCATTCGTCCGGTTCAACCGCCGCCTGATCCAACAAGGGCTGGGCAGCCGAGGTATGCGCGATCACTTTCAGATGGCCAAAGGCATCCCGCACCCAATTCACCGCGTCCGCTTCCGCACTTAGCTTTTCCGCCTCTGCTTCGTTGGTGAGAATCGCCACGGCGTCGAAGAAGATCGAAGGCGCGCCTGAAAGCGAGTGGTGAACCGGAGTCAATTGCCCAGCGCTGTCAGTAGAACCGCCCACTTTGGGAGCGATGAGGTCGAGTTGTGCCTTCTCCGCCTTCACGGCCGCACGGAGCGCAGCGAGCAACCCGGCGTCGAATCCGTCCGTGAGCAACACCCCGACCTTGCGGCCTTTCAGAGTCACAGGCGCCTTCTTGATGATACTTAACGCCGGTGATGGATCCAAATCCCGCGGGGCGATGGCCGGCTGCACTTTATCCGCCTTGCCCTCCATTCCCAGCGCTTCCTCAACCTGCTTATGCAGTGAGGAATCAATCACGGCGAGATGGCCCAACACACGCGTGCGCACGTGCACGGTTTCGACTTTTGCCAACTCAAAGGCCAGCGCGCTGACGATGTGTCGTTGCTCGGGTTCCGTCATGGAGCGGAAGAAGAGGCGCGCCTGGGAATAATGATCGGCGAACGTCTCCGCCCGTTTACGCAGGATTTCGCCCGTGACGACTTCAGGGAAACTGGTGAAGCCCTTCGTGGGATTCTCGCGCGGCGAATTGGGCGCGAGCGAGTTCGGTTCGTAATTGACGCGTCCCTTGGGAATCATCATTTGGTGCATGCCGTCGCGCTGCATGTTTTGGAACGGACACTTTGGCGCGTTAACGGGAATCTGATGAAAGTTTGGCCCGCCCAAGCGACTCAATTGCGTATCCAAATAGGAGAAGAGTCGTCCTTGCAGCAGAGGGTCGCTCGTGAAATCAATGCCCGGCACGATATTCGCCGGACAAAAGGCGACCTGTTCCGTTTCGGCGAAGTGATTATCCGGATTCCGGTTCAACACCATCTTGCCGACCATGCGCAACGGAATGACTTCCTCAGGAATAATTTTTGTCGGGTCGAGCACATCGAAGTCGAGGCTATCCGCTGTTTCCTGATCAAACACCTGCAAGCCCAGCTCCCACTCGGGAAAATTCCCGCAGCCGATGGCTTCCCATAAATCGCGGCGATGAAAATCCGGATCGGCGCCATTGATCTTCACCGCTTCATCCCAAACGACCGAAGCCGCGCCAATGGTTGGCCGCCAGTGAAACTTCACGAAGTTCGCTTCGCCTTTGGCATTGATGAGGCGAAAGGTATGCACCCCAAAGCCTTCGATCATGCGCAAGGACCGCGGAATGCCCCGGTCCGACATCGCCCACATAATCATGTGCATGCTTTCCGGCGTAAGCGAAATGAAGTCCCAAAAATTATCGTGCGCCGTCGCCGCCTGCGGAAAGCCACGGTCCGGCTCCATCTTCACCGCATGGACGAGGTCCGGAAACTTCATCGCATCCTGAATGAAAAACACCGGGATATTGTTGCCGACCAAATCAAAGTTCCCTTCGGAGGTATAGAACTTCACGGCAAACCCACGCACATCGCGCGGCAGGTCTCCCGAGCCTGCGCCACCTGCGACCGTGGAGAAACGCGCAAACACTTCTGTCTTTTTCTTCGGGTCCTGGAGAAAAGCCGCCTTGGTAATGTCCGCAAGCGATTCGTAAACCTGAAAGTAACCATGAGCGCCCGAGCCGCGCGCATGGACGATACGTTCCGGGATGCGCTCGTGGTCGAAGTGCGTAATTTTTTCGCGAAGGATGAAATCCTCCAGCAACGTGCGACCGCGCACGCCCGCTTTAAGTGAGTTTTGGTTGTCCGCAATCACCACCCCCTGGTTGGTAGTAATCGACTGGAGCGGGTCGGTAGTAGTCTGGTGTGTCTCGGCCGGTTGCGACAAAGCACCCGCCTTGGCTGATCTGCTTTTTTTCATGGTTCTCCTTTTCCGCGGCAGACCTGCCACGGTTTGTTTACGATGCGGCGAGAAACTACACCCTCGCTGCCATTCGACAAATGCGCGGCGCACACCATGCATGAACGACTACCGTCGAATGGCGCTGCCTTTAATCCGCTCGCACGGCGTCCCAGTCATTTGTCTGCCGCCCCGTTCCGCCGAAGCGATTCATCTCCACGGTGCCTCGCAACTCATCGGAAACCAGCTTGCCCCGGTAACGGTTCGTGGATTTCTCGCCGTCGCGTCCCGCCCGCTCCACCTCGAAGTAAATGTTTCCCTCGCGGATACGACCCTTTCGAATGTCGCTCTCGGGTCCCCGCCCTTTGAGTTTGCCAGTAATCTTTTCGCCCTCCTGCTTCAATGTAAGGCGCGACTCAATCGGAAACTCACCTCCCGTAGCGATGCTGACTTTCCACGCACCATCCACCCCCACCGGACGACGAGCCACCCAGTCATAGGTCCGAGTCTCACCGCCAGCCTTCGATGAAAGTTTTCCCTGGATAGTGTCGCCATTCAACCGACCCGCGTAATGAGTCACGACCTCGGCATCATTATGAAATCGCACAACGTCGAACGTGATCTGGTCGCCTTGGAACGTCAGGTTCGTGACCGGGGTTTCCGAGCCGGCTCGGAAGCGTGAAGTGCCGATCAACTCATTATTTTTCATGCTGAATCTGACCCGCGGCGAGACCTGGCCCCCGTCAGCATTCGTAAAACTCCATAGCCACGTGCCCTCGATCGGCGACTTCTTTTTCGGCGCCTCCGCGGCCTGAAGCGTGAAGCTGAGTGTGAGTAATGCCAGCACGATCGTGAGAGCACCATTGATTCGGAGATTCATAAGAATTGGTGGTGTATTGGCGGGTTTACTTCTTTTGAGCGCTGCTGGTTCCTTGAGACGGAACGCTAAATCTCAGCGAAATTTTTTCCTCATCCCGGTTGTTACGACCACTGAAAGACACATCGATAGCAGTGCCGCGATCCTGGATATCCAAAAGTCCAAACCCGCTTTCGCCTTCCTTGTCGCGCACGCGATAAACACCCTGGCTGTAGGGCCCGCCTTTCATGGAGGGATTCTGATCCAGCGGCCCGGCGCACATCACCGGAATGGGCGCCCCTTTACCCGTGGCATAATCCGAATGAGTGCCGTCATCTGCCGCCAGCATGTGAGAATCACCATGTACAATACAGACACCGCGGATGCCGTTGGCTTTGATGAAGTCAGCAATTTCCCGGCGCTCCGTTGTGAACACGCTCCAATGATCTTCGTCCCCGCCTCCGCCGTTCGGATTCGCCCCTCGCCCGGCTGCGCGATTTCCACCCCGTCGTGCGGTGGCGCGGTTGGCGGTGTTCGTGGTGCGGTTGCCAACTGTATTTCCAGATGCCGTGATACCGTTTGTGGCGCTCGAGGTATCCGATGAATCCGGGGCATCAGCCTCGGCCACTTCGGTGGCATTGGTCGCCTTATCCGCTGCTTCAGCCGCGCCCACCGTTCCCGCTGTATTGGTTCGGGAAACAAGGTTCGTGTGATGAATGTAACCAAACTCGTTGGTCTTTACGGTCCGGTAGGGGCTTTTGCCGGCTTCGCCAATCCACGGCACAGTGCTCATCCAGCAGATGAGCGGATACTTTCCATTCGCCTCCAGCAACTCCTGCTTCAGCCACGCCTTTTGCTTCGTGCCCATGATGGATTTCTTAGCGTCATCCTTATCCTTGGGGTCATCACGATAGGAGCGTAAATCGGTAATGATGAACTTCACCCGGCCGACGGTGAATGACTGGTAAATGGCACCCTCCTCCTGGGTATCGACCAGCGGATAATGAGGCACATACTCATCGTAAGTGTTGCGGGCCGCCTGGTGCGTGGTGGATTTCTTATTCGCGTTGTTGCCGCCGTAATCATGATCGTCCCACATGTAAACCAGTGGCACGTTGCGATAGAGGTCTGCCTGTTGGGGCGAAGCCAGCACCATGTCGTAGGCACTGCGAAACGCCGCGGGTTTGTTGGTCCGGATGTCCTGGTAATGAAAGTCGCCCATGCTCATGTAAAAGAGCGGGTTGTGTTCTCGAATTCGATCGAAGACATCCCTCGTGGATCCGGTGCGCCCGCAGGACGCGAACGCAATTTTGAACGAGGCAGGTCCCGGCGCTGGAAAGGTTTTAAACTGGCCCCGCTTTTTTCTGTCGAGACGCCCGTCTATCTCCAGTCCGTAAAAATATTGCATGCCCGGGTCCAGGTTCTCCAACGGAAAGGTCACGATCGAATAGCGGTTTGAATCTGAACGGACGACGGAGGAGTGAAACGGGTTGGCCAGCGTTGGATTCGTGCTCACGACCAACCGCGCCATGAGTCCCTCCCGCGCGAGCTTGGCCTTGATCGTGGCGGAAGTGGAACTGACGCCGCCGCTCAATGGGCCCCGTTCGACCTGAGTGTAATCAATCCCCAACTGCTCGATCAGAAACGCGTAAACATCCGCTAACTGCTCAACGTATTCATTCAGGGCGGTTCCAACGCCGTGGCCGCTGCTCGAACTGGTTCGCAGCAATACAGGGTGTCCGGATGAGGTGGCGGCTTGCAGTCGTGCCGTCATCTTTCGCGAGTGTGCCGGATTCACCCGACCATCGTGCTCGCCCGTCATCATCAGCACGGAGGGATAGGCCGTTTGGTCCTGCACGCGATGGTAGGGGGAGTAGGCATGAAGGGCTTTGAACTGTTCCGGATCCGTTACGGAACCGAATTCGGTTACATTGAACGCGCCATTCGGATCCAACTCCACCCGCAACATGTCGTAGACCCCCACGTGCGAAATCACAGCGCGCATTTTCTCGGGATGCTGCGTGAGCATTGCGCCCATCAACAGCCCGCCGTTGCTGCCGCCCTGAATCGCGAGCTTGGCCGGCTTCGTGTAGTTCGAGCGTACCAGCCAGTCCGCGCAGGCTGCAAAATCATCGAACACATTCTGTTTGCGCGTAAGATTGCCGGCCTTGTGCCACTCTTCGCCAAACTCACCGCCACCGCGCAAATTGGCGATGGCCAGCACACCGCCTTGATCGAACCAAAGTCGCCGTGTGAAATCGAAGTTGGGCGTGATGCTAATGCCGTAACCACCATAGCCTTCGAGCACGGTTGGGTTCTCGCCGTCGAGCCGCGTGCCTTTCTTTTTGATGATGGTCATCGGCACGCCGGTGCCGTCTTTCGATGTCGCTGTGACTCGCACGGCTTCTACATCTGTGAAGATGGCGGGCGAAGTCCCCTTGAGAGACGTCGCCTCCGCATTGTCGCGCGTCTTGTTCGCGTCAAAGCGCCACCAGATGAATGGCTCCGTATAAGTCTCAGTTCGAAAAAGGATTTCATCACCGCCCGTCACGAGCATCTCGTCGATGGAAGTGGGAATCCTGAAATCCGGTTGCACCGACCGACTGCTGGGCCCGCTTAGGGCGGTGTTCAAAAAGTCCTGGTAACGAAACTGCGCGGCGCCGCCACGCAAATAAACGATCGCCATGCCACTCGCAGTGGGTTTGAAGCTTTGGATCACGTTGGTGCTTTCCGCGACGCTCACAGTGGCTTTGGCGAGATCGGGCTGGCTCAGCTTGAGTCGCAGGATTTTTCCTTTGGGAGCGTCTTTGGTCGAAAGCAGGTAAAGCGAATCGTTGCGGCCTAGTTCCACGTAGAGCGGGTCACGGCCGAATTCTGCGCGCTTCACCTGATCCTCGAAGCGGGTTACTTGCTTCCATTCGCCTTTGAGCGTGCGCAAGTAATGCGCGTAGTCGCCCCCGTCGCCATTGGCGACCTGAGCGAGCACCTGCCGCCCGTCCGCACTGGATTTCAATTCAATCTCAGCAATGCGTGGAAAATCTTTGCCGGCTTCGTAGGTGTCTTGATCGCCGGGCGTGCCGAGCTTGTGATAAAAGATCTGCTGGTAGAAGTGTGCATCGGCCTCGGCTCGCTCGCCGGGCGCAGGATAACGAGTGTAATAGATGCCGGTGCCATCCTCGTTCCACGCCGCGCTGCCGCCGCCGGTTGGATATTGAACGCGGGGAATTTTATCCGGCAACGCCGTTCCTGTCGTCGCATCGTAAATCCAAAGCGTCCCATCCTCGCTGCCATTCTCGGAAAGGCAAACCGCCACCTTCGACCCATCCAGCGAGGGCACAAACCAGTCGATGGAAATGGCACCGTCCGGGCTAAGAACGTTGAGGTCGAGCACCACTTTCTCCGTCTTGCGGTCTTGAGTTGAAGTGAACGTCACGAGGACGGGCTGCTGGGCAGGGGGTTGAAACTTGAGCAGGAAAAGTTTCCCCGCCTGCCATTTGAGGCCCGAATAATTGGGCGACGCCTGCGCGAACATCCGCTCCAGTTGATCCGCAACCATGGGCCGCGTGGGTAGCTTATCCAGGTGGGCGCGGGCCTTGGTGTTTTGCAGCGCGGTCCAGTTCCGGACGGAGGCATTCGTCCCGTTTTCGAGCCATTGATACGGGTCAGTGACCTTTATGCCGTGATACTCCTGAATCACTGCCTTGGGGGGAGTGTGCGCGGAGTGACGGGAGCAGCCGGCACCGGCAATGAACAGGCCCATGAGCATGGCACAAAGGCTCGCGAGAAAAACGATTTTCATTAGTCTGGGTTCCGAGGACACCTCATTCGACGAAGCGCAGCACTCTCGGTCGCGCATGAGACGCCTGACCCACTTTTCAAGTTTCAAGCAGTTCAGCAAAGAGCTTCTTTGCGCCAGGGGTGCAAGGAACAGTTTTGAGGGGATGGCGAAAACTCAACTTCCCCACGCCGGTCTTCGTGCTACCTTCCACCAGCCAACAATGAACGTGGACGCAAGAGTCGTCCTTCCATTGACACGAATTGAAAGCACTGATCGAAACAGCCAATCGACGGACGGAACGGGTCTTCCTGATTGGCGCAGAACTCAAAGGCCGCTCCACCTGGGAAATCCAGGATTCACTCGAAGAACTTTCCGAACTGGCCCAAACGGCCGGCGGCCTCGTCACCGGCAGCGCCACGCAAAAGATGGAGTCACCGCACGCGGGGACGTTCATCGGCACCGGCAAGGCCCGCGAGCTGGCCACCCGATGCAAAGAGGAAAATGTGGACACCGTCATTTTTGACGATGAGCTGACCGGCGCCCAGGCTCGCAACCTTGAGAAGATTTTCGAGTGCAAGATACTCGATCGCACCTCGCTGATTCTCGACATTTTTGCGCAGCGCGCCCGCACGCGGGAAGGAAAACTCCAAGTCGAGTACGCACAACTGGAGCATCTCTTGCCGCGACTGACCCGTTACTGGGGCCATTTATCCCGTCAGTCCGGCGGCATCGGCATGCGCGGGGGTGAAGGCGAATCCCAATTGGAAGCGGACCGCCGAAAAGTATCCGAGCGCATCGACCGAATTCGCGTGGAGCTGGAAACAGTGCGGCGACAACGCGCCACACAGCGGGCGGGCCGTCAGCGTAACCAATGGCCATTGGCCTCCATCGTGGGCTACACGAACGCCGGCAAATCCACTTTGCTCAACACCCTGACCGGCGCCGCGGTGCTGGCGGAAGACACATTGTTTGCCACGCTGGATCCAACGACGCGGCGCCTGCGCCTGCCGACAAACCAGAACGTTTTGCTCAGCGATACGGTCGGCTTCATCCGGAAGCTCCCTCATGATCTCGTGGATGCGTTCAAGGCAACGCTCGAAGAAGTAGTCGCCGCCGATTTGCTCCTGCATGTCGTGGACGTGAGCCATCCGAAAGCCGAGGAGCAAATTGTGGCCGTGAACGCAGTCCTCGAAGAGCTCGGCGCCATCGCCAAGCCGACATTAATGGTCTTCAACAAGATCGACCGCTTTCAGATGAACGGGGAGTTCGCAAGGCACCGCGAGCGTTTTCCCAATGCCGTGGCGGTCTCGGCAAAAACCGGGGAGGGAATTCCGGAGCTGCTCGCGGAAATCGGGACGGCGCTGCGGCCAATCCGGGAATTCGTGGAATTGAAAATCCCACACGACCTTCCCCAAGTGATGGCCCGCCTCCACGAGGTCGCGCAAGTGATCGAGCGGGATTACAAAGGCAAAGCCGCACGTTTCAAGGCACGCATTCCTCCACACCTGCGCAGAGAGTTCGAGCCATTCATCTCTGAGGAACTGCAGTCCACGTAGGCAAAAACTTTCTTCACTCGCCGTCGGGGCGCTTCTAGTCTCCCGCGCTCTATGACGATTTACAAAATCGCCGCGCTCGCCGGCGACGGCATCGGTCCGGAAGTCATGCGCGAAGCGATCAAGGTCCTGCGCGCGGTCGAAAAGAAATTTGCCGCCAGCTTTCAAATCACCGAAGCCCCGGTCGGCTGGGCCGGCATCGACGCCGCGGGGAAAGCGCTGCCCGACGCCACGCTCGCGCTCTGCCGGCAATCGGACGCCATCCTGTTCGGCTCGGTCGGACTGCCCGATCGCGACCCGACGATTCCGAAGGAAGAACGTCCCGAGCGCGCGGCGCTGCTGCGCATCCGCAAGGAGTTCGGCCTGTTCGCCAATCTGCGCCCGGTGCAATTGCAGAAGGCGCTGGCCCATTCCTGCCCGTTGCAAGCGGAGCGCCAGGGCGACGGCATCGACATCCTCGTCGTCCGCGAACTGACCGGCGGCATGTACTTCGGCCAGCCGAAGAAGACCGAAGATCTCGGCAACGGCCAGCAGCGCGCCATCGACACGATGGTCTACACGACGGCCGAGATCGAACGCATCGCCCACGTCGCCTTCCGGGCGGCGCAATTGCGGCGCAAGAAGCTCACGAGCATCGACAAGGCGAACGTCCTCGAAAACGGCGTCCTCTGGCGCGAAGTCGTCACGCGCGTCGGCAAGGAATATCCCGACGTGGCGCTGGAACACATGTTCGTCGACAACGGCGCGATGCAACTGATGCTGAAGCCGACGCAGTTCGACGTGATGCTCTGCGAAAACATGTTCGGCGACATCCTGAGCGACGAAGCGGCGGCGCTGGCCGGTTCGCTCGGCATGTTGCCCAGCGCCAGCCTCGGCGCCCGACGACAGCGGGCGGCGAACAGACGTTCGGCGTCTACGAACCGGCCGGCGGCACCGCGCCGGACATCGCCGGGAAGAACCTGGCCAACCCGATCGCGCAGATTCTCTCCACCGCACTCATGCTGCGCTACAGCTTCAAACTGAATGAAGCTGCAGCCGCAGTGGAGAATGCCGTGGCGAACGCCATCAATTCGGGGTTGCGCACGGGCGACATTTTCAATCCGGCGGATTCGACGGCCAAACGGGTCGGCACCCGGGAAATGGGCGACGCGATCGCGGCAGCGGTTTAATGCGGCAGAAGGAAGCGGGCGCAGGGACAAAACCTTGTCCGCGATTCGTCCTCTGTTAGGCTGGATACGATGTTTTCACGATCGTTGATCCTGCTATTCCTTGCTCTGGGCGTTTCTGCCGCCGAGCGCACATTTGACTTCGGCGAACTTGGCGGCAAGCAGGCCTCCAACCGTTTCCACAGCGCCGTGACGGGCCGTGGGCAACCCGGCGACTGGAGGATATTACAGGAGGACGTGCCCCTTAATCATCCCCGCCGAGTCGCCGAAATCACCGATCGTCTCCAAACGTCCCGTGTTGGCGCAGCTCTCGCAGGACCGCGAGGAAACCCGTGCGCTGCTCTACATTTTTGAAGGCGATACCTACGCGGATTTCACGTTCAAGACCCGCTTCAAGATTGTCAGTGGCGAGGTCGAACAGATGGCTGGCGTCGCGTTTCGTCTTCAGGACGAAAAGAATTACTACTACGTGCGCGCCAACGCCAAGGACCAGAACGTGGCGTTCTTCCGCTATGTAGATGGCGAGTTGATCGGCGGCCATTTCCCAGCCCGCGGAGGTGAAGAAAGGCGAGTGGAATCACCTGACCATTGAATGCCGCGGCAGCAAACTGCGCGCGCTCCTGAACGAACGTGAGGTGCTGCCATGGACTGAGCCGAACCTCATTCCATTTCCGGACGGCACGAGCAAAGGCGTCTTCTCCGCTGGCAAAATCGCTTTTTGGACCAAGGCCGACACCGTGGCCTATTTTGCCGACGCGTCCATCGTTTACACGCCGCGTGAGCCCTTTGCGCAGACGCTCATTCGCGAAACCATGCAACAGAACCCGCGCTTACTGGGGCTTAAGATTTACGGAGTCAACGGCACGGACCCCTTGCCAAGAGTGGTGGCCAGCCACGACGGAAAGAATATCGGGGAACCGGGCGACACCGTGGAAAAGAGCTGCATCGAGAAAGGCGGCTCCTACTTTGGCAAGGGCAAGGATATCGCCGTCGTCACGATGCCGCTGCACGATCGCAACGGTGAGACGGTGGGCGCGGTGAGAGTGGAGATGACGACGTTCTTCGGGCAAACGGAGCGTAATGGCTTGGCGCGCGCCCTGCCTATCGTGAAATCAATGGAGTCACGCATTACGTCGCCCAAAGACCTCCTGCCGTAGTCGTGCCTAAAACTTCACGCCGAGGGACGAACGGATCTGGAGATCGTTTTTGGTGACACGATTCGCTGGTTGAGAATCGTAAATGTCCACCACCGACAGATTCACAAAAACATTCTGGAGAAGCGCATAGCGTAGATTGCTTTCGAAACGCATGCGGAACTCGGTCATATTGTCCACCTGCGGCATGTATTCGAATTTTTCGTCCCACGAAAGGCGCGGAGTGATTTTCCACGTGGCGTTTTCCGCAAACCGGAAATAGAACGTGCTCACCGTCTCGCTTTCGGTCCGGTTCTCATGCTGGTAATTAGCGCCCGCCTCCACGTTCATGAAGAAATTCGTTCGTTGGATCAAATGATAGCCCACGCCGGGGCCCACTTCGTAGCGTAGGTCAATGCGACGAATCTCGTCATAGCCCATCCCCGCCATGTTGTAGACGTACCATTTCTTCGTCAGATCATAATCCGTCTTTACGGCCCCATACATCCGGTTCGCGTCGGTGGTGCTGATGATTTCTCCCGTCTTCCTGTCCTCGGTTTGGTTGCGACCGTACGTGGCATCGTAATCGATGACGGTTTTGAAGCGGTTCTTTGCATAAGTAAGCTTGGCCTTGGCGTTGTAAACCTGACGATTCCGTTCGCTGAAGGTCAGGTCCGTTCCGACCAGGAGATCGCCGTGCCAATATTTCAACGCGGGTGAAGTGAAGAACGAACTGAACAGCGAATTCGTGGCCGCCCTCGACTTGGCAAGGGCCGTCAGGTTGGTCTTCGGCGCCGGGCTAGCCTTTGTTGCGAGATTAGTGGTCTGGATGGCAAGAACGTTGGTCGGAGTGGCAGCCACCGCCAGCGGAACGACCGTACGCTTAAGAACCTCCGCCAATGGAATCGTTAATTCGCGTGCCCATGCGTTGCTCAGCACGATGCGGTTGGTGGTTTCGGACACAATCTGACCGGTAATCCGTTCCCCCGTTTTCAAATCGAGTGAAATTGTCTGCGCGAAACTGCTGCTGACGGCAAGCCAGGCGGTCAGCGCGAGGATGCCACTATTTCGACTGAATCGTATCATTGGTTTCTGCGACGCGTGGCGGCGGTAAATCACTCAAAGAAATTCTGCGTTGACCTCCGTGCACAATGACTCGCCCGTCTTTTTCTGCCCGCAAACGCGGGCGGCTGTTGCCGAGCATGTCAAAAGTCTGCCGAATAATTTGGTCCCCTTCGGGGGTAATGACGGCGTAAAGAAAGCCGCGTTGGGAATATTGAAAAATCACGTGGAGCTGACTCACGCTGTCGACAGCCGCTTCCGGCATGCTGAACGACGTGAGCGGGCCGAGGTGCACAACGCGTAAGACTTCGGTTTCCCCAGGGTTGGTCAGCCGCAGGTAAAGGCGCGCCTGCTTCAGGAAGGTGGCCTGTTGAAGGGCATATTTCCGCACCACTGGCGGCGTAGTTCCAGGCAGGCCCACTTCCTTCTCCCAAAGCTTGGAACCGGAAATGATGTCGAAGTATTTAGGCACCGTGAGTAATTCGCGTTCCAATTGAGAGACCTTGACTCGCGCCATGAGCTTGTAACGTCCAGCCTCGTTCAATTCGAAATACGGCATCAAGTCCACCCGCAGCGAAACAGTTTTGGCCGAATCGATCGTAAAAGGCTTCGGCAACGGGATCACGCCGGACTTCGCGAGAGCTTTGCCTTCCTGCCCATCAATGGAAAAGGCCAGCCAGTCCGGCTCTCCGCCCAGTCGAAGAGGTTGCCCTGAAAAATTGCTGATGCGTACGCGCACCGGCAACGACTCGCTGCGCAGAAACTGTTCCTGGTCGAAGACCAGTTCCACGTTCACCTGCGCGATTGCCGCGGCGATGCCAGCAAGCCACACGAGAGGGCACACAAACGTTCGCATCCGCGAAGTGTAGGATCGTGGCGCTCTGCCGCAAGAGGTGAAACGCCGGCTCCCGGCGGGGACAGCGTGGCACTCAGCCGACGTTGCCTCATTATTGCCAGCGGGCTGAGGCTCCAGTTAAAAAGTACGTATGCGAAGCCTTAATCACCTGTTTGAAAAAAATAAATCCTGGGCGGAACGGATCCGGAAACTGGACCCGGATTTTTTCCTGAAACTCTCCCAGCAGCAGCTTCCCAGCTACCTTTGGATTGGATGTTCCGACAGTCGGGTCCCGGCCAACGAGATCGTGGACTTGTTGCCCGGAGAATTGTTTGTCCATCGCAATGTCGCGAACGTGGTCGTCCATACGGATTTGAACTGTTTGTCGGTGATGCAGTTCGCCGTCGACCTGCTCAAAGTTAAACACATCATTGTATGTGGGCATTATGGGTGCAGCGGGGTGCGCGCCGTTTTCCGTCATCAAAGGCTGGGGCTGAGCGATAACTGGCTGCGCCACGTGCAGGACGTGCGCCAGAAACATGAAAAACATTTGGCCAACGCAGGCGGTGACACGCAAGCTTCTGACCGGTTGTGCGAACTGAACGTGATTGAGCAGGTGGCCAACGTTTGCCACACGACTATTGCCCGGGATGCCTGGGAACGCGGTCAGGAACTGACGGTGCACGGCTGGATTTACGGACTGCAAGATGGGCTGCTGCGAGACCTGAATGTGACAGTGGCCGATTTCCAGGAAGTGGGACCCGCCTACGACGCGGCGATCTCGGCGCTGTCTTGATTCAGCTTCCGCAGTACGAAAAGCTTGGGACTAAAACACACAGGAGACACTTATGCCGTTAATGCACGAGATTGATTACAAGATTTATGGCGACGACATGCAATTCGTCGAAGTGGAGCTGGACCCGATGGAGGCCGTGGTTGCTGAGGCCGGTGGCATGATGTTCATGGAAGAGGGCATCCAGATGGAAACGATCTTCGGCGATGGCTCGCAGCAAAACACGGGTTTTCTGGGAGCGTTGCTGGGCGCGGGCAAGCGATTGATCACCGGCGAATCAATGTTCATGACGGTGTTTCAAAATCGGGCCGTTGGGAAGAAGAAGGTCGCCTTTGGAGCGCCTTATCCCGGTAAAATTATCGCCGTTCATCTTTCGGAACTTGGCGGTGAGTTGCTGACACAAAAGGACTCGTTTCTCTGCGCCGCCAAGGGCGTTTCCCTGGGGATCGCTTTTACGAAACGCTTTGGGGCCGGCTTGTTTGGTGGCGAGGGATTTATTCTTCAACGCCTGCAAGGGGACGGACTGGCCTTCGTTCACGCCGGAGGAACTTTGTATCAACGGGATCTCACGCCAGGTGAGACCTTGCGCGTGGATACCGGTTGCATCGTGGCTTTCCAGCCCTCTGTGGATTACGACATCCAAATGGTGGGCGGTGTGAAGAGTGCCTTGTTCGGGGGTGAGGGATTGTTTTTTGCCACCCTGCGCGGCCCAGGCAGAGTGTGGTTGCAATCATTGCCACTGAGTAGACTCGCCGGCCGCATTGTCGCAGCCGCCCCGCAAACGGGACGCGGCGGGCGTGAGGAAGGCTCGGTCCTCGGCGGGATTGGACGGCTGCTCGATGGCGATAATTCCTGATCGGAAACAAGGACGATAGCCGCCCGGGGTGCGGCGAAAATTCGCCTAAATTTTCGCTGCGAGTCGCGCCATGTTGTGCAGACTGGCTTGATGAACCCCAGGCGGCATCGGCCTTCCCCACAAGGCCACGGCGCTGGAGTCGCGCTTCCTCCTGGTTGCCCAGCCGGGTTCACGCTGCTCGAGCTGCTGGTCGTCGTTTTCATCATCGCGACACTCGCCGCGCTTCTGCTGCCTGCGTTGAGCGACGCAAAGGAACGCGGGCGAGCAACTGTTTGTCTCAACAATCTCCGGCAGTTGGGGCTGGCCACCCACGTCTATGCCGGAGAGCACGATGATTTGCTGCCTTACAACATGGGCGCGGAGGGAACGCATCGGACCGTGGCGATGGGCGAGTATGAGAACTGGGCCAACAACGTGATGAGCTGGGAATTGGACAGTGAGAACACGAACACCACCTTGTTAACAGCCGGAGGCCTTGGTCCGTATCTGGACAAGGTCGCTCGAATTTTCAAGTGCCCATCGGACCGTATCTTAAGCGACGTCCAACATGAGGCAGGGTGGATTGAAAGAACTCGCAGCTATTCGATGAACGCGATGCTGGGTGATGCGGGCGAATTTATGGCGGGCTCGGTCAACACCAACAATCCAGGCTACAAACAATTCCTTCGCCTGACAGAGGTACCGGACCCGGCGCGAATCTTTGCCTTCGTGGAAGAGCATCCCGACAGCATCAACGACGGGTATTTTCTCAACAAGTTCTACACGTACGAATGGACTGACTTACCCGCGTCGTACCACAACGACGGCGCAAATTTCGCGTTTGCAGATGGCCACTCGGAGATGCGCCGATGGAGCGTTGGAAGCACCCGGCCACCGCCACTGCCGGACGCGGCCGACCTTCCCTTCACCGTTCCCGACGGGCAACGTGGGGATCTCTATTGGGTCCTTTCACGCACGTCCGTTCTAGTGTCGCCGCCTACTCCTCCGCCCACCGCGGCGTCCTACTAAAATTGCTGCTCCAGCACCGCGGACGGAACTTCGGCAGCCAGAACGTAAACTTCTTTTCCCGAGCTCCAGCTGATCGTGGAGAACTTTTTAACGGTTTCATATTGGGCGGTCGTAGCCGGTGGGGCTTTCATCTTGGACCCGTCGGCGACAAACAGGAAAAGCGTGTCTCCCGTAGGCCCCTTCATGCACACCATTGAGACGCGGCTCCCCTGCCAGCTTAAGACGCCGGCGCCGATTGGCGTCAGTTTTTCCAAACCAAGCGGCAGGATATAATCAGCAGGCGCACTGTTGGCTTTATGGAACTGTCGGATTGCCGCGATGTCGTTCGTCAGCAAATCCATGCGGTACTGCCGGAGAACAGTTCTCACCATGCGGGACCGGAAGGTGTTAAAGGGCGCGTCACCATCGCGTTGGTGCAGGAAACCAAATAGTCCCACCGCCAGAATAATGGCAGCGGCGGCAGAGGCCCAAAGCTGGGGACGTTGCCACCAAGGCAGTGAAACAATTTTCGAACGGCGGTAGAGCCGGGCACGCAGCTCCGGCGGAACCGGAATCGCCGTAAAACTTTTCTTCATCCCGTCATGAAAGGCCTGCTGTTCCTTCCACCAACGATTCAGCGCCGGATCATGTCGGATGACCTCGAATGCTTCGAGGATATCGGGCGTCGCCTCATCCATGCCCGGCCGGTGCGCAGACAGAACGCTTTTTGCGTCATAGGAATTCACGTGGGCGAACCTCCTGTCGCATGTCCAGGTGGCGACGGTTCAAACATCCTCTGCAGCGCCGCAATTCCGCGGGAGATACGGGATTTGACGGTGCCGAGCGGCACTTCGAGAATTTTGGCGATGTCGTCGTAGGAGTAATCCTCAAGATAAAATAACGTGATGGGCGCTTTGAAGGTTGCGTCCAGCCGCGCCAGGTTCTGGAGCAGGACAGGCCAGTCCAGCGAGTTGAGCTGAGGTGGGGAACCCGGTAGTTGCTCCGCGGCCTCCTCCAAATCCTGATGGGGGAAGCGCAGCAAGTGTCGGCGGCCGCCCAGAAACCTCCGGTAGAGAGTCGTGAATAACCAGCTTTTCACCTTGGAAGGGTCTGCGAGTTGATGGCCTTTCGAGGCCCAAAGATGGAAGGTCTCTTGCACCAGATCACAAGCATCGCTTTCGTTTGCACACAGGCTGATGGCGAATCGATACAAGGAAGCATAGTGTTCATCGATCAACCGTTCGAAGTCCATGTCCCCATGCATTGATGGCTCGCAGGTAAGAGTCCTGAGGGAACCATTGGTTCCCGGCGCCTTTACGAAAACGCAGGCCAGTATTGGCGCGCATTTTCAGGGCAGCGAGCCGCAAATTTTTACCGGTGAGCTGAATGTTTTTGGGAACCATTCCTCTGTTGAGGTCTCTCACCTGCGAAGGACCATCACCCATGACTCATTTGATACCATCGGAGTGCGGGCAGCTCATGGAGTTCACAAGCACCCTCTGTGCGCTTGAGCAACTCGAACAGTTACCGCAACTCGTGCTCAGCTCATTGCAGCGCATCATTCCCCACGAACTCGGCGCCTGTCACCGCATCCAGCCTTCCCGCCACCGAATCGCCGCCTTCTACGATCCACTCCTGCGACCCCTACCCGCGATGCACGAAGAATTTTGGCGCCTCACCGACGCTCATCCTTTGAATGCCGTCCTGTTCTCCAACCCCGCCCGCGCCTGGATACTCTCGGATGTCATCACCCGCCGCGCCTTTCATCAGACCGAACTCTACAATATTCTTTACCGCCCCTTGGGCGTGGATTGCGAATTGACGGCTGTTCTAACCGAAAGTAGCGAGTCAGGAACTTTCTTCCTGATCAGCCTCCACCGCAAAGGGGCGAATTTCTCCGAAAGGGAGCGGGCCATCCTGAATCTGATCCTACCTCACGTCTCCCAATCGCAACGGCGCCTTCGCACTGGTTCGCAACACGCCACCGGCTGGCTGGTGGACGAAGACCGCTTTCACGAATGGCTCCGGGATCATACGCCGTGGGATCTGTCCCGGCGGGAAACCGACGTGTTGTTCTGGTTATGCCAGGGAAAAACCAATGACGAAATTGGCGGAATCTTGGGAATCGCGGGGCGAACGGCTGAAACCCATGCACTCCGTGTTTATCCAAAAATCGGAGTCGAAAACCGCTATGCGGCTATCGCGACATTGCATCAATTGGCGTTGAATGGAAAACATACCGCCGCCAACCCGGAAGATTTCGCTGGTCCACGGTCTGCCTAATTTGTTATTTCGCTTCCCGACCCACAACATCCGGCCTCCTTAGCGAGGAGTCCTACCTTTTGTTGGGGTGGTTTGGTCAATCGTTCGACAGGTGCGTGCAAAAACGAATACGGCAGAAAACGATGCAAACGTTTCTGGTTTTGGGTGGTTGTGCTTGGTTCCTGGTCTCCATGTTCTTTGTCGTCGGACTGTGCGCGGCCGCTTGCCGGCTACCGTCGGACGAAGGACAAGCATGCACTGATAAGCTGCGACGTCCGGAAGGATTGCGATACGAAAACATGGGCAGAAAAACTCCAGCCCGGGCATCTAGCTTCGAACACCCATTCCTTTCCTCATCCGCGCGCTAAACGTCGCTCTTGGGCGCTGATCCGCCGATCCTGTCGGAATTAGGGCAACGGCTCGTTATTTGCGGCGGCTTTGCTCAAGCGACTGGGCGGCGCGAGATAGCGGTACGCGCTACTGGGGTTGTCGTTGTCGTAAGCGTAGGCATCGCGGTGATTCAGGAACCGTTTCACGACGTCAATCGGAATGGCGAATCCAATGCCTTCGCCAAAGGCCACTTTCATGTTGGTCACACCGACCGCTTCGCCCCGCATATTGAATAGCGGCCCGCCGCTGTTACCAGGATTGATCTGGGCGGTCGTTTGCAAATAGAGGTCCCCCTGCATCTGCCGCGTCTTCGTGCTCACAATGCCTTCGGTCACAGTGCGCTCCAGGCCGAGCGGACTGCCGATGGCGAATACGCGTTCTCCGACTGACAACGTTTCCGGATCGCCGATGGTGACGTGAGAAAACTTCGGCGCGTCTTTGTCCTCCACTTTCAGCAAGGCCAGATCCTGAAACTTGTTCATGGCCACGATGCGCACCTGTTTGTAACTCGAACGCTCGAGCTGGCCGTTGCGTTGCGCGTACACCTCGATGGAAATCTGCGTTTCACCTTCAATCACGTGGAAGTTCGTGATCAAATAACCCTCTTCAT
The DNA here is from genome assembly GCA_963760275.1 of uncultured Verrucomicrobiae bacterium. Taxonomy (GTDB): domain Bacteria; phylum Verrucomicrobiota; class Verrucomicrobiia; order Limisphaerales; family SIBH01; genus JANNGC01. Next base: position 136,790 of record CAVXCM010000013.1, on the reverse strand, counting down.
TCAGGAAGAAACCTGAGCCCAGCCCTCCCGGCGTGCGCACCTGGACCACGGCTTCTCCCAACTGATTTACCAGTTCCCGGACGGATCGTTCCGGAGGGGGAGAAACACTTTCGAAATACAGTCCAGCCTTCGATTGTGCTTTAGCTCGAGCGACTTTTTCAGACATTGCGACAACGTTTGTGCTGCCGGACTTCTTCCTGGCCTCCCGCTCTGGCGTTGCGGCTGGCTTCTCCTCGTCCCGGATGATCCGGACAATTTGACTGCGAGGAATCGTCAAGACGGTATACCCCAAATCCACCACCACGGCATCGCGCTTCTCGGCCAGGACGGCGCCTGAAACCGCCGCCTTATCCCGCAGTTCGATGTGATCCGCCGAGACCGTCTCGACCAAGACGAGGGTTGGAAGCAGCGATAAGAGCAGCCCATTCTTCATGACCGCAGTTTACGGGGCACTGCCGACCTAGACAAGCGAGGCGTCAAAGTTGCCTTAGTTTTCGCGGGTCGGCGTGCATTTAATCTCCGGGTCCAAGTGCGTTCCGCCGCCCGCAGATCTTCCGGAGTGTTTACGTTGGCGAGCAGGCGGCTCCGGGCTGCCACCGGGAGATAGGTTGCATTCAATTCAATGGCCAATGAATGGAGTGAAAAGTCTCCTAGCTTAATGTGCTGTTCGACCGTCGGGCGATGAACGGGCAAAAGAAGAAAGGGAAAGCCTATCCGGTCTTGCTGAATCGCGAACACAGGGCGTGACACCGCGCGGCTGGCGCCAAGGACTCGCCTGAGCAACATAGGGGAGATCAAAGGCATATCGCAGGCCAGAAACAGCAGCCCTCGCGCGCGGGTATCACGCATTGCCGTTACCACTCCGCCGAGCGGGCCGCACCGGGGAACGCAATCTTTCCGAATGACGCGCCACGAAATGTCAGGCTGATGTTCGAAGGCGGTTTGGACTACTGCTTGAATGCAGTCCAGCATGGTCCTGCCAGCGAACGCCACCCGACCCTTGTCCATTCCCATGCGAGAACTCTTTCCGCCCGCCAGAATGCAGACTTGGATCGGACCCGCCTGAGTTCCTTCCTTTTCAACCGTCATGGAACAAAAGGACTCGCCGCGCCCCCAACGCAAGTCAAGCTTGCCAGCGACGCGGCGTATCCCGAGGGTAGCGTCAATGAAAGCAGCAGGGGGGTTTTTGGGTGGGCTGTTTGTTTCGATCCTGGCGCTGGGCGCTTCGGAGATTGAGAAGCCCGATTCGATGCGCAGCATTTGGGCCGGGGAACCTGGTAGTGGTTTCCAGGAGAACACGTTTCAGTTTGGGGCGGCAGCCGGAGGCGGATTTGGCGCGCGAATTTACGGAACTACCCGGGTTCATGATTTCGCCTTGGGGTATCTCAATGCCGGTTGGATCTTCACTGAACCGCTCTTGCCAACAACGTGGCTCAAGGGCAACTGGGAGCTGCGGGCAGAAATTCTAGGAGGGATACAACTGCGTCCGGAACGGTATGTCGTTGGGGCCACCTTCCCATCGTTCCGATATCATCTGGCGAGTGGAACGCATTTCGTTCCCTTCATCCAATTCGGAGTCGGTGGCACCGCCACTAACATCAAAGGACCCGACTTGAGCACCACCTTTCAGTTTAATCTCCACGCCGGTGCGGGCGTGAATTACTTCGTGACGGATGGCGCAGCCCTGAGCCTCGAGTACCGCCTGTTCCACCTGTCCAATGCGGGCATCGAACAGCCCAATGCCGGGGTGAATACGCACCTGATTCTTGCGGGGGTGTCGTTCTGGTTTTGACGCGGATCAAAGCGAGCGTTTGAAGATGACAGCAATGATACCCCACAAGACCAGCAGCAGAACGACGATGAGAAAGATGAAGCGATTGCGCGCGACACGTTTTTCGTACCTCAACGGGCGCAGGCCCTGGATGCTGCCGGCCGCAAGATAGTTAACCAGCTTTGGATTAGATGCCGGTGGCGTCCGGAAAAGATTCTTCACCCGCTCCCAGGTGGCCAGGAGATCGTACTTGCGCACCCCGAGATCATTAAAATGCTCCCGCGGTACGGGGCCGGCGGAGGATTGAAGTGGAGAATGATCCACAGGCTCGAAATGCTCGCGGGGAGTTGGCTCACGAGGAGGCGACATCGTCTGAAGCGCGGCACCCTTGGGATTCGTGGAAGACCGAAACCTTGGTTGGGGAGATTCCGCTTCTGCGGATAGCTGCTTGATCTGTGTTTCCAAGGCTTGAATCTGCTCATTCAGCGCCCGCGCTTTTTCGGAGATGGGATCGCGCTTCTTGTGAAAGAGTCCCATACCGCAAGCCTCACTGCCGCAGAAGCAGCACAATGATTAGTGCCAGCACGCTCAGAACCACCGGCCACGTAAGCGCCATCCCAAGCTGGCAAAGTTCCAGGAAGTTCTTCTCCGCCAGCGTCCTGACCGCCGGCTTGGTTTTGTCCGCCATCTGTTCGAACTTTTCTCCCGACAAGATGGGCCATTTCAAACGCGCGCCGTTCCATTCCATGCGGGCGCTTTCAATCGCTGTGTTCGCGCGGGTCAGTTCCAGTTGAAAATCATCCTTGGTCCAAGCCTGATCATTGATCGCCTGAACCTTGGCCAAAGCCTCGCGTAACTCCGCCAGCGTCCGCGCCATTTGCTCGGCATCGCGTCGCGCGGCAAATTCCGACTCCTCCAAAAGCGCGACACCCCGGGTCAGGTTATGCATCACTTCCTCCCGGCCCGTGGTGAATTCCGTTTGGCGGCGGCGCGTTTCCTCGAGGGCGCCCCGCTCCCGCTCCAGTTCACTCTGCGCGCGCTTCAGCTCGGCGAGTTTGGTTTGGAGATCCCCAACCTTTGAATCAACTTCATCGCGCGTGGGCGCGCGACCGGCATCATGCGAAGCAGTCATGGCAGTAGCGCCGCGAAACGAAGTTTGCGCGGCTTCAAATTCGCGATCCACGAACTCGGAGGCATCAAATTCAGTGGCCATACATGGAACTCTAGGCAGCGTGTTTGGTGGTGTAAACAAAAAGACCTTGAACGGGCCAGCGCAGTCGGGCGGACCGCACTTCTCACTCGTGACATGCAAATCGCGCTGCCACCGGCCTGTTCACGCGGCTTTGGAAGCAGGACGTGTTTCCATCCAGCGAATAAGGCTTTCAAAAATCAGCTTCCCATCCGCGCTCCCCAAAAGGGCTTCGCTCGCACGCTCGGGATGCGGCATCAAACCCGCCACGTTCTTCCCGGCATTGCAGACGCCTGCAATGTTCTCAAGCGAACCGTTTGGGTTGGCCGATTCGGTTTGCTTGCCCTCCGCATTGACATAGCGCCACAGCACTTGCCCGTTTGCGTTCAGCGTCGCGAGTGTTTCCGCATCTGCAAAATAACAGCCTTCGCCGTGCGCAATGGGAACGCGCAAAAGCTTACCGGCAGGAATTGTCTGGGTAAACGGAGTTTGGTTGTTCTCCGTCTTGAGGAAAATCTGTTCGCAGCGAAACTGAAGTGATCGGTTCCGCACCAGCGCCCCGGGGAGCAATCCCGCTTCGGTCAAAATCTGAAACCCATTGCAAATCCCCAGCACCGGCCCGCCTTGAGCAGCGAAGTTTTGCACCGCTTGCATGATGGGGCTAAATCGGGCGATGGCCCCCGTGCGCAAATAATCCCCGTAACTGAAGCCGCCCGGCACCACGACCGCATCCACGTCGCCCAGGGACGGTTCCTTGTGCCAGATGCAGCGCGCCGAATGCCCAAGCACATCACGCAATACATGCACGGCATCCTGATCGCAATTCGAGGCGGGGAACTGAAGAACAGCAAAGTTCATTTCGTAATTTTTGAGTTCAAGCTCAGGCTCTCAGCCACCAATCAGCAAACGTTTAAATGGTCCGCTCCCAATGCATCACTCGATCTCCAGGCGATAATCTTCAATCACGGGATTACTCAAAATCCGGTGGCACGCATCATCGATTTGCTGGCGCGCGGCTTCCTTATCGCTGCCGTTCAGCTCGATCTCCAAATACTTGCCCACGTGCACAGCGCCAATCCCCTTGTACCCCATGTGTTCCAGCGCCCCCTGCACCGTCTTGCCTTGCGGATCAACGACGGCCTTCTTTGGAGTAATGATAATCTTCGCTTTCATATCGGCGGATTTCCCGCGAGCGCGGAATGTGCGGCAGCCTGTCCTGCATCGCGAGAAATTTTTGCTGTGCCGCTCGTTCCGCACAGACGTCTATTTCCGTAACTGCGGCGGTGCCGGTGAAAACATTTTGAACGTGATTTGCTCGGGCGTCACCTGCACCGCACTCACGTTGAAATGAAAATATTTTGAGACGCGATCAAAGGCGGGCAACAGCGAGGCATCGAACATTTCGTCTGATGATTTATTATCGCCGCCGAGCAATCCCAAAATGCTCGTCAACTGACCTGCGCCCAGCACGGAGGAAATGGCAGAAGGATCTTTTTTCGCACCCTCGAATGCTGCCCTGGCCGTCTCGGCCTGATTCTCAAAGGAAAAGTAACCACTCGACGTCCCGCCTACCTTCTGGGCGGCAGCATTCAGGCCCGGAAAATCACGCAACGATTTCGAGGTCCCTTCGCCGCTGCGCAAATATTCCTCCAGCGCCGCCACGTCCGTGGAAAAAGCTACATAGCCGCCGCTCGCCGCGTAAGTTAAAGGGCGCGGTTTGTTGTCCGCCCCGATGCCGGTCGTCGGTAACAGCAGCGAATAGACTTTACGCCCCTGAAACTCCCGCTCCTGGTACTTGATCATCTCCGGCGGGAAAATGCTAGTCACGGCCCGCAGGGACATCGCCATTTGCTCCGGATTCTTGGAACCGATTAAAGTAATCGAGGGAGCCGGGCCTCCGTTCCCCGTGCGTGAACTCTTCTCGTACGAGATCACGTCGTCGCCCATGTTCGCGAGTAGCTGTTTGCGAAAATCGAAGTTGGGATCCTTGTCCTTGCCCGCCGTGTCCAAAATCAATTTGGAGAAGCCTGCATACTGCGGCGAAATCTCCGTGAGCATGTTCTCAGTCGTCGTCCACGCTTTCTGCAAATCAATCCGCCAACGACTGAACTTCACCGCGTCCGCTGGAACGAAGGGTAAGGGAGCGGCATCCTTTGGATCGACGGTGAGAATGTTGAACAACCCTTTCCGTCCGCTTGCGGGCACTCGCATGGCCACATTCGCCATTAAGCCTTCCGGCCCCGGCTGCAGGTTGAAGGCAATCGTCTGCACTCCATTCAATCCGAGCGCGTTCAAGATTTTCTCCATCGTTGGCATTGACCCAAACAGCGACGGCTCCCCCGCGGGCTCCGCTGGTTTGCGAGCCAGCGTGAACATGATTGGCTTCACGTTGATCCAGGCAAACGTCTGCGCATCGCGCATCATGGGCGCTGTCGCTGCAAACGCCGCTTGATCCGCGATGGCCGGAACTGCAACGCCAGATTGCAACGCCAGGACCTTTTCCACGTCCTTCGCCGCGTCGCTCACAATCAGAAGCGTGTCTGATTGTCCGATGACCCATTCGACGGTTTGCTTTGCCGCTTTGGGATCCGCCAGGGCCGCAGCCTTCTGGCCCGGCACCACTTTCTGCAGCGACTTGCCGATTTCCTGTGCGTCCACAACTACCGTTGTGAACTCCACGTCGCGAATCTTGTCCGTTCGAATTCGCCGTCCGCTATCCGTCCATTTCCGTCGGAGCTCGACGAGATTGGTCTTGAGTTGGGAACTGTTTTCCTTCGTGTCGATGAGCCAGACCACGCCGGGAGTTTTCTCGGAACGTCCGTCCCAGCCATTGGGCACCACCGCGATGGTGAACTGTCCGCGCGCCAGCTTGAGGTAATCGGCGAACTTAAAACCCAACTCCTTCTCAAGCGGCTCAATCTTCTCCGCGTTGAACTTCTCGAAGAATTTTTCCTTGAGCGGCTTCATGGCCGGGTCGGCCCAAAGTTGTCCGACGGCGGAGTTGGAAAAACTCACCTGGCCATTGGTCCAACTCGGCACGGTGAGGAAGCCGAGCGTGTCGGAGGGCAACAACTTTTCCGCGGGCGGCACCGCCGCGAAACACGAGAGCGTCGTGGATAACAGGACCAGCAAAAGACTTTTCATACTTTTTGAATGACGGCGATGACGATCAATGTGCCGACGAAAGCGTTGAACCCGCAACCACTTCCCCACGATTGCCGTGTAAAAACCATCTGCCGAAGGCGGCGCAAAATAAAAGCTCGCGGGCCTGCTGTCCACCGCTCCTTCCACTCTCCCACCCGTCAGGACGGAGGTTCCCACTGGTGTGCAATGACGGGCCCTTCTTTACAAATCCATCACATCCGTCCTTCGCTCCCTCGCTACCTTTTGTTACGACATGGCGCAGCACCGCGTGAAACGAACTGACCGCAAGCCGAGCTTTTTCTGGCAAGGCGTCCTCATCCTCGCGCCGATGCTGGTGCTGGCGAAACTCGGCTCGCTTGCCCTCTCCCAGGATCAACGCATGGCGCGGCATGAATCCGAATTGCGCGCACAAGAGGTCGCGGACGCAACTGCGCACGCCATCTGGAATGACTTGCTCACGCCGATGTCGCCTCCTGCTCCCAAAGTCCCCGCACGGGGTGCTCCAATGGTGACCACAACATGGCCGCATGTGGCAGACGTGGTTCGCGCACGTAAGTTCGAGGTTGATGACGGCGGGCGTCTCGTCGTTCCGCCGCCCTATGTCAGCGCGCCCATTCCCGCGCCGCTCGATGCGAACGAGCTGTCGACCTCACAACAAGCAGCCTGGGAAACTGCGAGAGCGATGGAGCGCAACGCCGCGTTGGGCGGTGAAGAGGCATGTCTCGCCGCTGCGGAATCCATTCGAGACTTCCTCACCACCGATCCGCCTGGACGGTTCGCCGCTGTGGCTCACTTTGCGCGAGGGCAACTTCTTGCGCGAGCGAATGATTGGCTCGCGGCGGCGAAGGAATTCTCTGCGGCCATCCGGGGGTCTTCCAATGCGCTCAGCGAAGCGGGCCTTCCCCTCAGGGTTCTCGCGCAACTCCGGCGTCTGGAAATGAAACGCCAGGCCGACAACGTCCCAGACGATGAAGTACGCCAGGCGAGCGCCGAGTTGTTCCGGTCCGCAATGGAGGAACCATCAGCGCTCACGCCGCACATTGTGCGGGCATCTTCCCATCTGAACATGACCGCCGCGGCGGAGGAGTTGCGACGTGAAGCTGAATTGGAATGGAATGAAGCCGAACTATTGCGCCGGATCTACACCGCAGCGCGCCCGCAGCTGGAGCGTCCCGTGGCGGGTTCGTTACGCAGCACGGTTCAGCCGTTCACGCTCGCCTTGTCCCCAACTATCCCGCCGGTCCTTTTCTGGGTGACCCTCGACTCGCACAAGGATTTCGTCACGCAACGCGGCGCCGCCGAAAGGAAATCCATCTCGAACAATCCTCCTGCGACTGCCGCGGCACGCGACGTTTCTTTGGCGTCTCATGAACAATGGCTCGTGTTGCGAACCACGAATGGTGCTGTCTCGACGTACTTTTGCCGTGCCATTCACGAGGTGGAACGCGCCGTTGCTGCCGCAATGCAACGGCTTCGCAAGCCAGAGTATCTTGAAGCAAGCGTGCGGCTGGCAGGCCATGACTTGATTCACAGCAATCAGTTGCAAGTGATTGAAAATGTCGTGAGCGGAAAAGGCGGCGGCCAATTCTGGAAGCGGAACAATGCGATCACGCCACCACCCGTCCTCGCCTCCGCTAGGCGCGGCGAAGACCCGCGCGCCCTGCTCACCGTCAGCGTTCACCTGATCAGTCCCGGGCTCCTTTACGCGCAACAAGAGGAGCGGGCCTTCCTATTCAAGCTGTTGATTGGCGCCTCCGCCCTCGCCTCAGTCGTCGGTTTCCTCTTCGCCTGGCGCGCCTTTCATAAACAAATCCGGCTCGCCGAAATGAAATCGAACTTCGTATCCAGTGTGTCACACGAATTACGCGCGCCCATCGCCTCGGTCCGCCTGATGGCGGAGGGCCTGGAGCGAGGATCCATTTCTGACCCGGCGAAGCAGCGTGAATATTTCAGGTTCATCACCCAGGAGTGCCGGCGGCTCTCATCCATGATCGAAAACGTGCTCGATTTCGCGCGCATCGAGCAACGACGCAAGCAATACGAATTCGAGCCGACCGACCTGGTCGCCTTGGTTCAGCAGACGGTCACGTTGATGCAACCGAATGCGGCGGAGCGCAGCGTAAAGCTGACCTTGAATATCCATGGGTCCGGCTCCAGCCCCGAGATTCCCGCCGTTAACGTCGACGGCCATGCCATTCAACAAGCACTGGTGAACCTCATCGACAACGCGATCAAACATTCGCCCAGCGGAGAGGAGGTGGTTGTGGGCTTGGAACTTCCCGAATCTTCAACGCCCGGCCCGGCTCCTCAAATCCGCTTCTCCATCACTGACCACGGTCCCGGCATTCCGGCAGCGGAGCACGAAAAGATCTTCGAGCGTTTCCATCGGCTTGGGTCTGAGTTGCGCCGCGAGACTCCCGGAGTGGGAATCGGTCTAAGCATCGTGAAGCACATCGTGGAGGCCCACGGCGGTCACGTGCGGGTGGAAAGTGAGGTGGGCAAGGGCAGCCGCTTCACGATCGAACTTCCAGTAAGCGCGAAGGTGCAAGAAGGAGTAGGCAACTCATGAATACCACACCGGACGAGTCGCGCCTGTTGAGCAGCGCACGCATTCTTGTGGTGGAGGATGAACGGCCCATGCGGACGGCGCTGGAGGATTGTCTCACCAACGAAGGATTCCGCGTCCTCTCAGCAGCGGATGGTGAGCGCGGGTTGGAGCGCGCATTGGAGGAGAAGCCCGACCTCATCTTGCTCGATGTGATGATGCCGCGGCTCGATGGCTTCGCCGTGTGCGCGGAATTGCGCCGCCTCGGTCAAGCCACGCCCGTGTTAATGCTCACCGCCAAAGGCCAGGTGCGTGATCGCGTGAATGGCCTCGACGCCGGCGCGGATGATTATCTTGTGAAACCGTTCAGCACCGATGAGTTGCTTGCGCGCGTGAGGGCTTTGCTCAGGCGAATACGGCGCCCATCCGAGGCCGTCAGGGAGATCGCGATTGGCGAGGTGCAAATCGACTTCGTTCGCCAGAACGCGGTGCGCCGACGAAAGCAGGTTCACCTCACAGCCAAAGAATTCGCCATGTTGCGTTTGCTGGCGGAGGCGAAAGGCGAGCCGGTCTCACGCCAGCGTTTCCTGGACATGGTCTGGGGTTGTGCGGCGTTTCCCACAACGCGCACAGTGGACATGCACATCGCGTCCCTGCGCCGGAAGCTGGAGAAAAATTCGGAGGAGCCGCGCTGGATCAAGACGATGCATGGCGTGGGCTATCGATTGGAAATGAAATGAAGCCGCTACCGGAGGATGGACGCTTTTACATAGACATGACAACACGACAGCACCCATTCGTTAAACAGGGTTTCAACGTATGAAAGCTCTCAATGTGTTCGTGGCGGTTTGGATGTGCGCACTCCATGTGGGCGCGGCGGACGTGCTTACCGAAAAACTCCAGCGCGGTCTGTTCGAGGAGGAGGCCAACCACAACTTGGATGCGGCGATCAAAGAGTATCAGGCTGTCGTCGCGCAATCCGACGAGCAACGCAAAGTCATCGCCACCGCGCTGTTCCGTCTCGGCGAATGCTATCGCAAATTAGGCCGCACCAATGAAGCGACCGCGCAGTATCAGCGCCTTCTCCGCGACTTCTCGGATCAGGAGCAACTCACGCAGTTGAGTCGTTCGATGTTGGGGAGCAATTCGGTAACTGCCGCCACACGCACGAGCGTGGCTGAACAAATGAAACGAAAGGGGGCGGAGGAAGAGGCGCAACGCCTGGCCAGTTGGCGAGAGCAGGTGCGCGATAATCCCGACCTGGTCAATAAATTGGAACTTGGTCCGCCGCTGCATCAGGCAGTTAATCGGGGCTGGCTCTCGGTCGTGAATTTTCTGCTGAGCCAACGGGCTGATCCGAACGGTCGCGACAATCAGCTACAAACGCCGCTTCACGTAGCTGTCGCTGTTGACCGCCGTGAAATCGTCGAGGTGCTGCTGAAATCCGGCGCTGACGTCAATGCCCGTGACAACTCCAAGCGCACACCCCTCCATGTTGCAGCCGGCTCAGGATTCCTGGCGATCGCCCAGATCCTGATCGACGCCAAGGCCGACATGGATCTCTTGGATAGTCAGCGCGATACGCCATTGATGATCGCTGTCAGTCGCAGCTACCGCGCGATGACAGAGCTCTTGCTCGCGCGCGGCGCAAATCCAAATAAAGGCAGCGTCGCTTCTGAGACGAGCACGGGAACCATTTACGCGAAGAATCCGCTTTCCATCGCCGTTGCCAAGGATAGCTCCGTCCTCGTCTCGTTGCTGGTATCAAACAAGGCGGACGTGAACGCGCGGGTTTCCCGGGACAATGTGGGCGCGCCACTGGTGTCGCATGCAGCCGGGCAAGGGTTCGTGAATACGATGCAACTGTTACTTGCGGCGGGAGCGAATCCATCCCAACGCAGCGTGAATGACAAAACTGCCTTGATGTTCGCTGCTGCCATCGGACAAACCGACGCTGTCCGGGCCTTGCTCGCTCATCCGGTGAATGTGAAGGAGGCCAACCAGGATGGTTTGACGGCGCTCCACTTCGCAGCGCAAAACGGTTCGCTCGAAACGCTTCAGTTGCTGATCGAGAGCGGCGCCCCGGTAAATGTCACGGCGAAGGACGGGGTCACCCCTCTTTCGCTGGCAGCTTACAGCAACAGATCCGGCGCGGTAAAAGTGTTGCTTGAGGCGGGGGCGGATCCGGACGTGGTGGCATATGGGAACACACCGTTAAGCGCCGCTCAAACGGGGATGGGCAATCAAAACAGTACCGACGCTCGCCAGGCCGCGACAGAGATTGCGCAACTCCTGCTCGCGCGAGGCGCCAACCCGTTTTTCCAGCGACAGCAAAGCATGGCGATTGGTTATCGCACCAATGCACTCGCGACTCCCTTTTCACGCGGCACGAACGATTGGAACCGCTACACGTTACTGGAAGTGTTGTCCGGATCGATCGGCACCTTTCCATGGGCGGATTGGGCGAATGCCTATATCGAGCGGGTGAGCGGTCAGACGTTAACCAATGTGCCCGTGAATCTCGCGGCAATGTTCGCCACCGGCCAATGTTCAAACGATATTTGGCTCGAATGGGGCGATCGAGTTCTGCTCCCGGAACTGGATCATCCGTTGAACGCAAGAGCCCCAGCCATGCCTACGAATGCGTTCGACATGTTCAAGCAATGTTTGCCGCGTACCATCCGCCTCGTGGTGAAAGGAGTAACGAATGAGATGCGGCTGACGTGGACTGGAAATCCAATGGGAGCGATGCCTCCTTCGCCGGGATTGCCCGGGATGCCCGCCATCGGCGGAGCCTTCAGCGGAGTCGCCATTACAGCGCCAACATCCACCGTGAGAGACGAAACGCCCACGCTCGCCTCCTTCCGCCTGAAGGAAGTTGTTTACAAATCAGGAATGCTCCGGGCCTCTTCGGACCCCACCCGAGTCCGCGTCACGCGAGGAGACAGGGTTTGGACCGTGAACCTACAAACGATCTCTTTCAGCATGGAAAGCGCCCAAAGCAAGCTGCCCGCCGCCCTCGACCTATGGCTGCGCGATGGCGATGTCATCGAAGTGCCCGAGAAACCGTGAGCCTCAAATCAGAAGGCTACCGACGATGTCTCTCAATCCACATCGCCCTTGGATTCGCCCTTGCGTGAGTGCGGTGTGCGCGTGAGGCAACTCCACCCGCCGATAGCGTAAGCACTGGTGATCAGTTTTGGCTGGTACGAGCGGGGGTGCGTCTGCTACAAGCCTCACGTGCCGACTCAATTGAATCTCGCGTGCGAACCCGATGCTGCTCGCGGCACAGTGTCCGCCCCCAGCGCAGCGCCGACAGCGACCAAGACGAAGTTCCAGCTCATTCATGGCGATTGCCTGCTCCAGATGCCCCAGCTTGTGGAGAAGTCGGTGGATGTCGTGATCACCTCGCCGCCTTACAATCTCGGCATCAAATACGGTAAATACGACGACACGAGCGAGAGAACCGAATTTTTGCGCTGGACGATCGAATGGTGCCGCGAAGTGAAGCGGCTGTTGAAGGACAACGGCTCGTTCTTCCTGAACGTCGGCGCGTCTCCCAAGAACCCGTTGTTCCCGCACGAAGTGGTGCTGGCGTTGTGCGACCTGTTCACGCTGCAAAACACCTTTCACTGGATCAAGTCGATCACCGTGGAGACTCGGGCAGGGGAGTCGATTTCCGCCGGGCATTTCAAACCGATTAATTCGCAGCGGTTCGTCACAGATTGCCACGAGTATGTTTTTCACCTGACGAAGGATGGCAACGTGCCGCTCGATCGTCTCGGCGTCGGCGTCGAGTATGCGGATAAGAGCAACATTGCCCGGTGGGGACACACGGGTGGGCGCGACCGGCGTTGTCGTGGGAATAACTGGTTTGTGCCCTACGAGACGATCATAAGCCGCAGCAAGGATCGTCCGCACCCTGCGACCTTTCCCGTGAAGCTGGCCGAGATGTGCATCAAGATTCACGGACGCAATCCCGAGTTGAGCGTGCTGGATCCTTTTCTTGGGATTGGCAATGCAGCGGTGGCGGCGCGGGCGTGCGGGGTGAAGCAGTTCACCGGCATCGAACTGGACGAGCAATACCTGGCCGTCGCGAGCGATCGATTGGCGCCAACTCCAGAGGCGGTATCAGAGTGCGGCCATTGAGATCGCTTGCGAGCAGGCGCCGCTACGGCCGCTCCATGTGGAAAACTTCGCGAAGTTCGTGGCAGACCGGACCTCCATTTGGGGTGCTGGGCATGACGGCCTGCATGTGCTTCCACCATCGCTGACAGACTTCAGTATCGGCGACGGATTTCCATTTCTCTTCACTTTCGATTTCCACGCACGCGAACAACTCGCTCGTCGTCGCGTCGAGATAGATGGAGTAGCTGCTGACGCCATGTCCGCGCAGCATTTCTTCCAGCTCAGGCCAGATAGGATTATGGCGGCGCTCGTATTCTGCGTGCTGGTCCGGGTGAACAAACATCTTAAATGCTTTTCGAATCATGGTTCCTCCTCCCACGACTTTAATCCGATGATGGGGAGCGCAAACTCAAACGATTCCTTCCATCCGGCGGTATCCGCCGCACGAAACACTTCGTAGCTACGTTTCTTGGGCCGCGCCTCCGTATCGTTCGGCGTGAATCCGCGCAGGCCGAGCAACAACCCGCCCTCTGCCTTATGATCCACATGCCGGTGCAGGATAAACGAGTCGATGCCATTGAGCCGTTCCACCTTCTTGTAAGCGTAGCAGTAGGCGGCAGCCTGGATGATTTCTCCATTGGTGCCCTTCGGCGTATGAAAACCCTGCTCGCTCAAAATGATGCGGCGTGGTTCACCGCCGTAAAGCAGCTCATCGCGGCGAAAATACTCCGGTAGCAGCTCAATGTTTTTGAACGTGATGCGCGGCGTGGTCAGCACATTCGTCGTTGCCGACTTGTCATTCCAGAAGCGTGGCTCAAAAAGATTCTCTGGATAGGGATGAAAGGCGACGTGCCAGTCGAAGTCTCCACCTTCCTTTGCGCGCGCTGCGAAATAGTCGATGAATTCACGCCCGGCAAACGAAGTGTGCTCGCTCTTCGCGTCGTAACGCACGTTCCAATGATGTTCCAGTGACAGGTAAACCCGCGCCCAGCTCGACTGCCTTCGCACCGCATCGTGGGCGAGGCGGACGGTTCGCAGATAATCATCGGCGAATTCCCGCATCGTCACCCGGCCCATGTTCGCCCACCACCAGTGCGAGTTTACTTCATTACCCATGATGTAACCCACCACGCGACCATGTCTCTGGTCCGGCCGCGACCAGCGTTCAGCGCAAAACTCCATCGTTGCCTGAAGCCATCGGCGGCCTTCATCGGTGACAGTGTTAAAGTTGCCCAGGCGATTGGGCGCGATCGTAACGCAGCGTGGATGAATCATGATGCGATTCACTTCCGGCTGGCCGGATTGATACGTAAGAACGATCAAACTGACGAGCACGCCGCGGTCTGAAAGCGCCTTGATGCGTTGGTCCATGCTCTCGAGATAGCCCGTCTTGAAATGATACTCGCGGCCGTCAAGCCGCCAGGCCGGGCTATTGGACGTGCCCTGCGGATCGATGAGTTGGGACAAGTTGAAATTTAAAGCGGCGTGTTTCACGCCCAAGGCCAGGGCATCGTCGACGATCTCAACCTGCAGGCCCTTTTTGGAGGGAGCCGTGGGATAAGGCTCGTTGTAGAGAGAGTTCGTGCCTGCCAATGCCAGAGCGCTGGCACCGATTAACTGCACCACCATCAAAAAGATTTTCAGCCAATTCATCAGCAGGGCAGACGCCGCGCGAATGGAGGGTCATTCATTTCATGTGCGGTTCGTTACAATGCTCAGGGTCTTCTTGAGGCGTGCGCCTTCCTTTGATGGCATCGGCTAATTTATCTGGCACTTTTTTGGCCGCTCATTCGAATGCTGAAGAAGGAGTTAAAACAAAAAAGAGCCGGCTCAAGTCGGCATCCAAACGGTCTTGCGCTGCTAAACGGGTGACTGCCAAGAATTGACGGGTGACAGCCGGGCCATGACTCGCTAGTTTCACGGCCCGTGAAAGAAATGATTCGTGCGCAGCGTCAATTGGGACTTACCACCGTGGCCATAACGGCCCTTCTGTTCGTGGCGGTAACGGGATGTTTCTCACGCAAAAAGGTCAAGACAGACCCAGCGTCTGCGGTCCGACCTAGTGCGACCCAGCCGGTCTCCACGACGACGGCTCAGCCAGCGACCGGACGAATCTCCTCGGTCAATCAGCCAGGAAAATTTGCCGTCGTGAACTTTCCCGTCGGCCAAGTACCCGCCAATAACACTCGTCTCTCCATTTTCCGTGCTGGAACCAAGGTGGGAGAAATGAAGATTTCCGGCCCTGCCGCAGATAGTTTCACCGTAGGCGACATCATCTCCGGCTCGGCGAATGACGGTGACGAGGTTCGGCCCGAGTAGCTGTAAAATCTCCGCTGCTGGGAGGTTCGGGCGAATTTTCCACTCCGTGGGCCGTCCACCTCTTTCATGTGGTTAAGAAGGATTATTCTTCCCGTCCTCCTGGCTGTCCTTCCGGCGGCACATTCGGCCGAATCAAAAAAGAGCGGCAGCGGCGACGGAGCCGACGGCCTGTTTCGCGATCCGACGATTCGGACGCTACGGATTGACGTGTCCGCGGCAAGCCTCGCGCTCCTTAAGCAACCCAAACAGGAATACGTGCGCGCCACCTTTTCTGAAGGCAGCCTCACCCTTCGGGATTCCGGACTTCGATTGAAAGGCCATGCCAGCTTTCAACCGATGGATAAGAAGCCCGCGCTCTCCATCAAGTTCAACGAATTTGTTTCCGGCCAGGAGTATCGCGGGCTGAGCAAGATGGCCCTGAACAATTCGCTGCAGGACCCCGGTTTCATGCGTGAATACCTCGCGAGTGAGCTATTCCGGGAAGCAGGGATTCCTTCGGCGCGCTGCACCCATGTTCTCCTGCAACTGAACGGCCGCGACCTCGGTTTTTACGTGCTCGTCGAGCCTATGAATAAAGGGTTTCTCAAACGCGAGTTCGGGGCGCCGGGCGGCAACCTTTACGAAGGTGAAACAAAAGATATCAGTGAACGGCTTGATCAGGAGAATGGCGATGATACCTCGCAGCGGGATATACAGGCCTTGGTGAAGGCCGCCCGTTTGCCTGTAGCAGAACGCCTCGCAACAATGCGGTCCGTGCTCGACGTGGACAAGTTCACCACCTTCGTCGCGATGGAAATGCTGACGGCCAGCATCGATGGCTACACCTTCAAGAAGAACAACTATCGCATCTATCATCATCCCACGACGGACAAGCTGGTCTTCATCCCGCATGGACTGGAGTCCACCTTTGGCAGCTCCGGTTTCCAACCGCCACAGGACAGCGTACTGTTGAAATCGTTGTGGGAACTTCCGCAATTCCAACAGCAGTTCCGTACGCGGTTCTCGGAGTTGGCCACGAACGTCTTTCGATCCCGGGTATTGACCACGCGTCTGAATGCAGTCACGGCGAGACTCGTAGCCGCAGCGCCCAGCCAGGCTGTCGCTCGGCAAATTGAGGATGAGGCCAAGAAGCTGCGGTACCAGATCACGGTTCAGGAGCAACTGCTTGGCGCTGAATTAAAGAAGACAAGACGGTAACTGCCCAGCGCCCGGCGAATGGGACACGAGTCAACGCGTCGCCATCGATTTTGCCCGAAGGTCGAAGCACTGCAGGTCCCGCCCATCGCGCACATACAATTTACCGTCGGCGAGCGCCGGATGACTCCACGTTTTCCCGCATACCTGCACCCGCCCGAGTTCCGTGTATTTCTCGGGGTTGGCCGCCATCAACACCAGTTGCCCATCGTAGGTAAGAACCAGGAGATTTTTCCCCGCGGCAATAATGGACGCGTAATCCGTCTGGTCTTTGCCAATGCCGAAACCACTCTGCGTCCATTTCAACTCACCGGTCACTGCATTGACGCACACGAAGTCCTTGGTCCGAATCGGGCCGTAAGAATACAAGTGCCCATCCACCAACACCGGCGTAGCCAGATTGATGGTCAACGATTTATTAGCCCACGCCGGGCTTGCCACGAATCCATTCCCACTCTTGCTGATGGTCGTGCGCACGAGGCCGAGGGTTTGGGAATTTACCGTGACAGTGTCGCCGTCGATCACCGGAGTGGAGGCATGCCGTTTGGCGCCGGTCTTCATCGGCACACGCCAGAGCGTCGCGCCGGTTTTCAAATCCAATCCCGTCAGCGCGTCCGCCGTGAAAGCCACAAGCTGTTTCGTGCCCGCCAGGTTCGCGACAACAAAGGACGAGTAGGCCGCCTCGTCATTGCCGGTCTTCCAAATCTCCCGTCCCTTCAACTTGTCGAAGCACACGATGCTCGCCCCTTTCGCGCCCACCGGAACGTAAACGTAATCGCCTTCGACGACCCCACTGCCGTTGTTGCCCCGGCGCGCCGCAGTGCCTTCGGCGGACTTCGTGCTGAAAGTGATGCCGTAACTTTTAAAAGGAAAACCCCAGAGCGTCGTTCCGTCGGCCAGGTTCAAACAGCGAAACTCGCCATCCATCGATCTGTACGTAAACGCGATCGCCGTCCACAAACGGCGTGCTGCGCGGACCGCTGCCCCATTCGTCCCCCTCCGCCTTCGCGTATGGCGTCTTCCACAACTCCCGGCCTGTCGCGGCATTCAACGCATGGGCAATCTCGCGACCGTCCTGATCATCGAGATAAATGAGTTTTCCATCCGCCACAACGGGAGAAGAAAAGCCTGGGCCGATGGCAACCTTCCACATCGGCTTCAGTTCTTTCGGCAATGAAGAGATGGAGGTGGTGGCAGCATGACCGCTGCGTTGCGGGCCACGCCATTGCGGCCAATCCGCGGCTTGAAGCAAGGAGGTGAGCAACAGGCACCCGAGAAAGTTCGCGGTTGTTTTCATTTTACCATTCTCCGTCCACGAGCGCGGTGGTGATGTTTCGCGCCAAATCTTCAGCGAGCAACGGCAGGGCCTGGCGTTCCGCACTCGATTGATCGCTTCCCAACCTCACCGTGGTGCGACCGCGGAATTCTCGATCCACGAGGTTCTTGCCGCTCACCCGGTCATAGGCCGTGACGTGGGCCGTCAGAACAACGCGAAAGTCTCGCACCGTGAGGGTATCGCGAGGCTGGAAGGTCTCACCGATGCGCTGGTAACCCAGGATGGTCGTCGTGACAAACACGTCGCCTTCCCCGCGAGTCTCGAGACGATAAGTGCCATCACGCTGCAGTTGCTTCCGCAACTGCTTGTTTAATTCGACCGCCAGCCGCGGCTCGAAGGTTTGATTGACGGGCTGATTGATTTGAATGGTTCGCGAGCCCGCTTCCAATCCGTTGGTTGGCCCGAGCTTGTATCCGGCGCAACCGGTGAGCAGCAGCAATGCAGCGGCGTTCGCAAAAACAAATGTATTACGCAAAATCTTCATCGTACGACTCCGGGGAAAATAGACCACGTTG
Source organism: uncultured Verrucomicrobiae bacterium (assembly GCA_963760275.1). GTDB lineage: Bacteria > Verrucomicrobiota > Verrucomicrobiia > Limisphaerales > SIBH01 > JANNGC01. The sequence goes on along the minus strand of CAVXCM010000013.1, from coordinate 118,649 downwards.
ACACGAACCAACAAAAATGGACGGGCTACCAACGAAACCAGTCGGAGACCCCTCGCCAGAAGGAATCGCCGTAACGCACAGCGAAGAAGCCGCAGACGAGGGAGATGCCGACGACAATCCCCAAAAGGCCACGGTGGAAGTTCCCATTTCCTGGAGCGTGACGATGAAGGAAACCAGGCCGCCAAGGAGAAAGCCACAGGAGAAGCGAAGGCGTTTCTCGAACGAGTCAGGTTCCCGGTAATCGTCCATAGGTGTGGCTGGTGCCAACCGGAGCAAGCCGCCGTTTGTCCGAAATACGCGGGGCGAGTCATGGGTCAATGCCCTACTGATTCGTCCCCGTGCGCTTGTTCAATTCCTCTATTCGCATCCGGGCAATTTCGGCATAGGGCGAACTCCGATCCTTGTTCAGCGCTTCATTGTAGTAAATTTTGGCCGCCTCCCACTTCTTGCGCTTCTCATAAAACTTCGCGATTTCGTAAGCACCGCGCGCCTGCTCCGTGCGCAACATCTCGATGCGTCGATCTGTGTCTGGCACACGCGTGTCGTCCGGGTGCAAGGTCTTAAAATCGCTGAAGGCTGAAATGGCTTTCGACGCGATGGTCTGATCGTAGTCTGCTGTGCGCGCCTCTTTCAGATACGCCATGCCCGCCTTGTACATGGCGTCACTCGCAATGGGTTCGCGATCGGCATAGCGATCAGCTGCCCGTTCGTAGGCTTTCACGGCCTCGGGGTAGTCTTTCTGTTTCTCCCGCGCTTCGCCGATGTTCATTTGCGCCAGCGGTCCGACTTCGCTGTAAGGCCCATTCTTCACGACCTTCTCGTACATCTCTGCCGTCTTATCCATTGAAGGCGGAACGGGGATGTAGCCCCACAACTTGAACCATTGCCCGCCGAGGAAACGGTTCGCGATGCCGAACTGACGATTGAGGATCTCGTCGTAGTTCTCGATCTTTGGATATTTCTCCAGCAACTCCTGGTAGCGCTTGAACGCCACCTGGTCCTTCCCCTGCATTTCATAGCAACGTGCCACGAGATACTGGGCACGCGGCGCGTAGTCTGAGAGCGGCCAGTTGTTCACGGTGCGGCGTGCGGATTTCAGGGCGAGCTTGTAATTCCCGATGTCGAACGCCGCCTGCGCTACCTCGAGTTGATCCTTGGCGCGCGTCTTTTGCCAGGAGCCAGTTTCACCTGGTTTCTCGTAACTCCAGCCTTCGCCCGGCTTGTAAACGAGCGGAGCCGGCGAGCGATAAGGAAATGCCAGCACGCAAACCACGATGCAGCACAAGCGCACAAACCAACGAGTCATGATGGAATTAAAGGGGCAAAGTGAAGTGGCGGCAAAAAGAAAATCTCGCGGCCTGATCGGAGACCCTGGTCCAACGTCTCAAATCGACGGAGCTCACGCTCGGGGCCAATGTCCAAGCCGCACGCCGAACTGATTCATTCCGGTGATGTGATCCGCCCCGCAGCGGGATTCGCCACAGGATTCATTTGCGTCAGGCCATCGGATTCAGAGTTTGTAGCAACCCTTCGGGCATAACGGAGATGGCCGAGGCCTTCAGGCTCGCCACTTGATTTTCGAAATCGGGTGTCATTCAAAGTCCTTTGACTTCCCAACCCTTGCGATACTTGCGGCGCACGAACTGATTCGCGTCCTTCACGTTGAACGTCATCTTCTTCGCGTTCCACTCCAGGGTCTGGTGAGGAAAACGCGTCGCCACGCTGCCGAGCAACACCGCCTCCGTGAGTGGGCCTGCGTAATCGAAGTTCGCCTGCGTCTTATCTTTGCCGAGAATGGCGTTTACGAACTGATGCCAATGATTGGCGCTTTGTAGTTCCGGCATTTTGAAGCCGGCATACTGTTCTACCGGAAACAGCTTCGGGCGAGCGATGTGCGGCAGAAGCATCACGCCTTTGGTCCCAATGAAAATGCTGCCCTGATCGGTTAGCTTCCATGGCTTCGCATCGGGCGCCGGGTTCTGCGGCTTCACGAGCTCCTGAATCTCCGCCGGCGGCCGCTGATCGCCATCATACCAGGTTACCTTCACCGTGTTGCCTTCGGTGAATTGAGTGCCAGGAAAGACGTAGCGAATGATCGCGTCCGTGGCCCACGAATGATCGTTGGGAGCAGGACCTTCACTGCGCACGCTCAGGGGAGCGGTGAGTGCCAGCGCCTTGAACACAGGATCGTAAATGTGGCAGCCCATGTCGCCAAACGTTCCGGTCCCAAAATCCAGGCGCTTGCGCCAGTTGCCGGGGTGATACCAGCCGTTGCCGATGAACGGGCGGGACGCGCACACGCCCAGCCACAGATCCCAATTGAATCCCGCGGGAACCGGAGCGGTCGTGGCCGGCATCGGGCCCGTATCGCCCCACTTCTTGCTGCTCCAGGTGTGAACCTCTTTCACCTTTCCGATGGCGCCGCTCTGCACGAGATGCACGCCGTTGCGATAAACCGCGTTCGAATGAATCTGGATCCCCATCTGCGTCACGAGCTTCTTGTCGCGCGCGAATTCCGTGAGCCGCCGCGCTTCATAGAGATCATGGGTCAGTGGCTTCTGCCCATAGACGTGCAGCCCGCGGCGCATGGCGCTCATCGCCATCGGCGCGTGCATGTGATCGGGCGTGGAAACGTTGACGCTGGTTAGATTCTTTTCCTTATCCAGCATTTCGCGCCAGTCCTGGTAAATGCGCAGGTCGGGAAATCTCTGTTTCAAGTCCGCCGCCTTTGCCGGCTCCACTTCTGCCACGGCGACGAACTGGACGTTGGGGTGCGTGGCGATGGCGCTGAGATCCTGCCGTGCCATACCTCCAGCCCCGAAACTGGCGTGCATCACCCGCTCCGAGGGCGGCGCGGACATCAACCGCGGAATGAAGAACGGCAAGGCGATGGAACTGGCTGCCGTCGCTCGAATGAACGCACGGCGATTGAATGAACGCGGTGATTGCATGCGCGGACTCTTACGGAAGCGCCGTGGCTCGTGCAAAGAAATCCATCACGCCGGGCTCAAAAGGGCAAGCCGGCGGTGCACCGCCGGAACCTTCATCGAAACCGCTCGGGAGCGCGGGAAGCTGACCGAGGCGTATCTCCGCATCGCTGAGGCAAGACGCTCCTTGTCATCTATGCAAAATAAATGACACAACTACGGCGTTCCCCGTGTCTATCCATTGCCGCCAACGCTCATGACAAACACAAAGCGAAAAGGAAGAAAACGGCTTCTCTGGGTAACCCTCACCATCGCCATTGCAGCCGGAACGGCGGCGTTCTTCCACTTTCGCAAACGGGAAACGGTCATCACGGTGCAAACCGAAAAGGTGACCCGCAGAAACATTACGGAACTGGTCATTGCCAACGGAAAAATCCAACCGGTGATGCAGGTGGTCATCAATCCGGAGGTCAGTGGTGAGATCATTGATCTGCCAGTCAAGGAAGGGCAGCCCGTCGGGAAGGGAGATCTCCTCGTGAAGATCAAACCTGATAATTATCTGGCGGCGCGAAACTCCGCCGAGGCCAGCTATAGGTCCATCGTCGCCGCCCAGGCTCTGGCCCAAGCCAATCTGAGGAAGGCGGAGTTGGAATTGAAACGGGCGAAAGATTTGTTCACGAGCCGCCTGATCTCTGAGTCACAACTCCTGGATGCTCAGACGGCCTACGACGTGATGAAGGCCAGCTTTGAGACGAGCAGCCACCAAATCGAACAAGCCGTCGCCACTCGCGCGAAGGCCGAGGACGATCTTTCGAAGACGACCATCTACGCGCCCATGTCAGGCATTGTGACCAAGCTCAAGTCGCAACGGGGCGAACGCGTGGTGGGCACAGCCCTCATGGCGGGAACAGAAATCATGACCGTCGCCGACCTTGGCGAGATGGAGGCGCGCGTGGACATCGGCGAAGTGGACGTTGTGCTTATTCAAACCGGCCAGGTTGCGCGACTTGAAGTCGATGCATTCCGTGATCGGAAGTTCAATGGGCGTGTCACTGAAATCGCCAACTCGGCCAAGACCGCCGGCGGGTCGGCATCCGGCGGTAGCAGCGGTGGCCAGTCGCAGCAGGAAGCAACCAAGTTCGAGGTGAAAATCCGGCTTTTGGAAAAGGAGGTGTTCCGCCCCGGCATGTCGGTGACCGCCGAGATCGAAACCCGCTATCGCACGAACATTCTGGCGGTTCCCATTCAAAGCGTGACCACACGATTGCCGAAGAAGATGGAGGTCTCCGCGAAGCCGCCGTCGAAGGCAAATCCGGTGGTTTCTCCGGAAATGGGGAAGGACGAACGGAAAGCCAAGCCCATTGAAGTGGTGTTCGCCCTGGAAGGAGATCGCGTCAAGGTGATCCCCGTCAAACGTGGCATTAGCGACGAGACCTTTGTCGAGCTCACGGACGGCGTGGCTGAAAATGTGGAAGTCGTTTCTGGCGGCTACAAGGCGATCAACCGTGAGCTGGAAGACGGCAAACGCGTTAAGGTTGGTCCTCCCGAAGTGAAGCCGGAGAAGGACGAGAAGAATTAAACGCGCCATGAGTCTCATCCGGCTGCAAAACCTTTCGCGCATTTATCAGATGGGTTCAGAAACCATCCATGCGCTGCGCGACATTTCGCTGGAGATTCAACGGGGCGAGTACGTCGCCATCATGGGGCCATCCGGCTCGGGAAAATCCACGCTCATGAACATCCTTGGCTGTCTCGATTCCCCCAGCTCGGGCAAATACGAATTGAATGGAACAGATGTGAGCGAAATGGATGACAACGACCTGGCCGAGGTGCGCAATCGAGAGATTGGATTCGTATTCCAAACGTTCAACCTGCTTCCCCGCTCGCATGCATTGCACAACGTTGAATTGCCTTTGATCTATGCGAGCATCGATGCCGACCAACGCCAGAAGCTCGCCCGCGAGGCCCTCGCCAGTGTTGGCCTGGCGGACCGCTTGCATCATCGCCCGAACGAACTTTCCGGCGGACAGCGACAGCGCGTAGCCGTGGCGCGCGCCTTAATCAACAAGCCATCCATCCTGCTCGCCGATGAACCGACAGGAAACCTGGATTCCAAAACCGGCACCGAGATCATGGCGCTCTTCGAGAACCTCTCGCGCCAGGGCAACACCATCCTGGTGGTCACGCACGAGGAGGAAATCGCCCGGCACGCCGCTCGCATTATTCGAATCCGTGATGGCCTGATAGCAGCCGATGAACGTGTTGCCACTGCAGGCTTCGGCCGGCCATGAACCTCGCGCGCGAATTCGGCGAAGGCCTGAAGATTTCCTTTCATGCAATCTTTGCGAACAAGTTGCGCTCTGGACTCACCACCCTGGGCATCGTCATCGGCATCGTCACGGTGTCGCTCATGGCCATGGCGATTGAAGGACTGCGCCAGTCATTCATCCGTAGCATCTCGGCGCTCGGTGCGGACGTTTTCTATATCGAGAAGTTTCCTTGGGAAGGCAGCAGGTTCGTTTTGGAAGATCCGCAATCGGCGCGATTTTAACATCAGCGACGCAAAGATCATTCAACGAGAGTCTGTGAGCGCCCTCGCGGTTTCCGTGGAAAACTCGATGACGCTGCCGGTCCGATACAAGGATCGCAGTTCCTCAGCGGCGTGGGTCGTGCGGCAACAACGAGCAGAGTGCGCTGGTCCGCCAGTTGAACGTTAAGCAAGGCCGCTTTCTTTCCGAGGTGGACGTTGCCGGGGCTCGGCCGGTTTGCGTGCTTGGGGCCGAGATTGCCGACAACCTCTTCCCGCAAGGCGGCGCGATTGGCGAACGAATCCAAGTCGGCGGCAAAAACTTCGAAGTCATTGGCGTAAACGAAAAGTTCGGTCAGTTCCTTTTTGCGAACATGGACAATCAAGTGATCATTCCCATCACACGGCTGACCGCTGACTTTGCCCGCAACCCTTACATTTTTTTCATGGTTAAGATTCAGCCCGGCGTGGAAATGGAGGATGCCAGGGAGGAATTGCGCGGCATCGTGCGCACGCTGCGCCGCGTGCCACCGGGCATGGAAGATGACTTTGCCATCAATCAGCAGGACATGATGATCAAGCAGTTCGACAAGATTGGAAAGATCATCGCCTCGGTCGGCTTGTTCATCACCGGACTGGCGCTGTTCGTCGGGGGCATCGGCATCATGAACATCATGTTCGTCTCCGTGGTGGAGCGCACCAAGGAGATCGGGATTCGCAAAGCCATGGGGGCCAAACGGCGAACAATCCTGCTCCAGTTCCTGATCGAAGCCGCGGTCATCTGCCTGCTCGGGGGGCTCATCGGCCTGGCGATTGCCTGGGGCGCGAGCATTGGCATCAAAAAGTTTTTACCCACTCAAATGTCTCCGGGCGTCGCAGCGCTGGCCATCGTAGTGTCGTTGCTTACCGGCCTTGTTGCGGGTTTCCTGCCGGCCTACCGCGCGGCGCGGATGAGTCCGGTCGATGCCTTGCGCGCCGAATGAGTGCTGTCCCTCCATCCACCGGACGCCGTGGAAGACGAGCGCAACTTCGGGCTGAGTTGCACGAAAGCTTTTTCATGGCGATGAGCTGCGCTGGGCGCCCACAAGCTTCGATCCGCGCTCACGTTGCTGGGGGTAACCGTCGGCGTTTTCTCAATCATCGTCGTGATGACAGCGATGCGTGTGCTGCAATCCAACATTGAGAAAGAGATGGGGCAATTGGGCGCGCACACCTTCAGCGTGCAGAAGTTCCCGGCCATTTTTGTCGGCGGACGCGAAGGTTGGGAAAAATTCTGGCGCCGCAAGAATATCACATGGCAGCAAATCCAGTCGCTGAAGGACAAGGCCACGCTGGCGAGGAATATCGCGGTGGAAACCTACTTCAGTCGCGACGTGGTGAGTTCCCGCTTCGCCGAACTGGAGACGGACGTGCCGATGCTGGGCGTTTCCCCGGAGTCGTTTGCCGCCAAGAATTGGAACGTCGAACAAGGGCGCGCCATCATGAGTTCAGACGTGGATAGCACGCGGTCGGTTTGCGTGCTTGGCCAGACACTTTCCACCAAGCTGTTTCCGCACAGCTCGCCGATTGGTGAACGCGTGAAGTTTCAAGGCATCAATTACTCGGTCATCGGCGTCCTGGAAGCGAAGGGACAATCGCTCGGCGGAGACCAGGACACGTTTCTCGCCATCCCCATCAGCACTGGACTGAACCGATATGGAGCGGCTCACCGCAGCCTGGCCATCCTCGTGGAAGCCCGCACTGAGGCGTTGCTCGACGACACCATGGAACAGGTCCGAGGGGTGTTGCGCGTGATTCGGAAGGTGCCGCCGCAAGAGCCGGACGATTTTGAAGTGTTCACCAATGACTCGTTGATCGAACAGTTTCGCGCCATCACGTTCGCCGCCCGTGCTGGCGCGGCCGTCATTAGTTCCATCGCGTTGCTCGCCGCAGGGATCGGCATCATGAACATCATGCTCGTGTCCGTGACGGAACGAACGCGTGAGATCGGGATCCGCCGAGCCGTCGGGGCCAAGAGGCGAAACATCCTCACGCAATTTATCAGCGAGGCGGTGATCATCTGCCAACTCGGCGGTGTCGTCGGCGCCGTCCTGGGAATTCTTGCCGGCAACGCAGCAGCCCTCGCATTCAAAGTGCCTCCCGTGTTTCCCTTCGACTGGGCAATTCTTGCGATGATCGTCTGCACACTGGTGGGCCTCATCTTTGGCACCTACCCCGCCGTGAAAGCCGCGAACCTCGATCCGGTGGAGTCGCTTCGCTACGAATGACGCCGCGTTTCTTCGCGGGAGAGCGATTCGATTATTCTAGAATCCAAGCGGGCCAGGCGCTGCGGTTTGCGCGATCGAGGTGTCGGCGATTGAGTTTGTGGACTCCATCACTCTGCGAGGGACTGTCCTTTGCCACGCTGTTGTTGGAAGAAAGTGCGGAGCAATTGCGCGCATTCGTCTCCACGCACTCCAGAGGTGATCACAGCCTTATGATTGAGGGTGGGAAATTGCAGTAGGTTCATGGCGCTGCCCGCCGCGCCAGCCTTGGGATCACTCGCGCCAAAAACAATTCGCGGAAAGCGCACATGAACAATGGCACCGGCACACATCGGACACGGCTCTTTCGTCACGTAAAGCGTGCAGTCGGTAAGGCGCCAGTCTCCCACAGCTCCTTCAGCCTGGGTAATTGCCAGCATCTCGGCGTGGGCGGTCGCGTCCTTGAGCAATTCCACCTGGTTAAAGGCGCGGGCAATGATGCGGCCGGCCCGCACCACCACCGCGCCAATGGGCACTTCCTCGGCCTCGAATGCCTTGACCGCCTGGCGCAAGGCTTCGCCCATGAAATAATGGTCGCTTTGGAGGTCGATGATGTTTGGTTCCATTTCAGTCCTCTGTCGTAATCCTAATCCGGATCTTTCTTTTCACCCTACTCTCATTCCTTCGCAGGATTAGGCTGGGGAGAATGATGACGACCCGCCGAAGGTCGCGACTCCTCGGTCATCCATTCCGTCCGCCCGTCGGGAAACCATTTCCAATGCGCGGCGAAGTAGCCTCCTCGATGCTCCCAGAACAACGGCCAGATAATATCCCGATCCGTTTCCGGTATGTGCAGCGACGGAATTTGGTCCCGCGACCAAAAGGCAAACCGGCCTTCACGATGATCGGGTGGGCAATCACTGAGCCTCTTCGTGACTTCGAAAAGAAAAATGAGCCAATGACCCTGCCCGCCGTAAGCGTGTTCACTCACGACGCCAGTCAGATGCAAATCCCGCGCCGTAATCTTCAGGCCAAGCTCTTCCTCCGCTTCCCGGCAGGCGCAGGCGTAGGGCGACTCGCCTTCGTCCGTGTGCAGCTTGCCGCCGCAAGGACTCCAGAATCCGCGATTGGGTTCCTGGCTTCGTTCGAGCAGCAACACTTGGTCGCGCTCGTTGAAACAATAAAGCAGTGTCGCAACTCGGTAGGGCAATGACATGACCGTCAGGCTTTACTCTTGGGATTTCTGGCCAGGAACCACTCGGCGAATTTAGCGAGTCCAGCCTCGATTGTGGTGGACGGGTTGTATCCCAAGAGCCGGCGCGCTTTATCCACGTTGGCAAAGGTCAGCGGCACGTCCCCGGGTTGCGTCGGTTGCCGGTCGATCAAAGCCTTGATGCCGAGTGATTGCTCCAACAGTTCCACGAGGCGAGCCAGCGTCACCGTGTGCGACTCGCCGAGATTGAAAACTTCAAAGCCAAATTCGCGCTGCGTACACGCCGTCACGCCAGCGACGATGTCATCAATGTAGGTGTAATCGCGAGCGGTGCTGCCGTCGCCAAAGAGCGGGATGGGCTTCCCTGCATGCATCAAGCGGGCGAATTTGTGAATCGCAAGATCCGGCCGTTGCGCCGGGCCGTACACGGTGAAGAACCGGAGCATGGTCACATCCAGGCCATAAATGTGGTGGTAGACATGGCCTAGCGCTTCGCACGCCAGTTTGCTCGCGGCGTAGGGTGAGATGGGGTTGAAAATGGGATCGGTTTCCGAGAAGGGAACCTTCGAATTCACTCCATAGACCGATGACGAGGAGGCGATGACCAGTTTCTTCACGCCGTTGCGGCGCGCCGCCTCGAGGATGTTGACGGTGCCCTCGACGTTGACGCGCTGATACAAGGCAGGTTCTTCAAGGCTGGGACGTACCCCCGCGCGGGCTGCGAGGTGAACCACTTGATCGAACCGCCCCGCCTCGAATGCCGCGTCCACCGTGCCACGATTTGTGATGTCGCCCTGGATGAATTGAAATCGGCCTCCTCCCGTCCTGGCCAGACCGTCCAGGTTTTCCTGTTTCATGGCCGGTTCGTAAAACGGGTTCAGATCGTCCAGCACCCACACGCGATGATTGTCGCGCAACAATCGTTCACAAACATGCGATGCAATGAAACCCGCTCCCCCTGTCACCAAAAAATTCATCGGCAGAAAAGTAATGAGCGTGCTGCGATGCTCCAAGCACCAAGCGCGAGGGGACGGGCCCCGATCGGGCAATTGACAAAGTCGCTGTGGGAAGCAACGTTGCGCCGTCAGAAGGAGGTATGAACATCCAGAAAGAATCATCGAGGCGCAGTGTCGCTATGTCGCGCGCTCTCTTTACCTGCGGAATTTGCCTGGCAGGAGTCCCTGTTCTCGGCCAGGAAGCCCTGGATGGAGCCGCTGCGGTGGAGCACGGACGAGCTCTCCGCAAACAAGCCATCGATCGAAATCTCTACAATCTCAAGGCCGGGCCAGTCCTGATGCGCTTCGATGCCCTAATGGGGTTTGAGTTTAACGACAACCCGCAGCTCGTTGAAGACCCCGAAGAAGTTGATTTCGCCTTCCGCCCTGAGCTCAATATTGGCGCCTTATGGGCTTTGAGCTCCCGGAATGCCCTCTCCATGAATCTCGGCCTCGGCTACGTGAAGTATGTGAACAATACGGATTTGGACACCGTTGTCGTCGCGCCTAGCTCGGAGATCGCGCTGGATATTTATACCGGCGACTTTGTCATCAACGTTCACGAGCGGTTTTCGCATACGCAAAATCCCGTCAGCGATCCCACGGTCAGCGGCACGGGTGACTTTGGTGGCATCGAGAATACCGTGGGCACACGCGTTGATTGGGATTTGAACCGGCTCACCTTCTCGGTGGGGTATGATCACTACAACTTCATTTCAACCGGCTCCGGTGTTCCCAAGACGGTTCAGGCTCGCAATGGAGCGCGCCCGGGCGACACGGAAGACATTCAGGATCGTTCCTCCGAATTGTTCTATGGCCGGGCGGGCGTGAAAATTTCGCCCGCCATAACGACCGGTTTGGAAGCCAGCGGCGCGCTCAACACTTACGACAGCGATTTCTTCAACGACAATACTCAGTTAAGCGCTGGCCCTTTCGTTGAAGCCCAAATCACGCGGGATATCAAAGCTCGGGCCGCCGGCGGTTACGTCCGTTCGGACTTTGAAGAAACCGGGCGATCGTCCGCCCCGGATACCGTGAATGATTTTTATGCCGACGTGAGCGTGGAGCACCAACTCAACCAGTTCATGAGCCACAAGCTTTCGCTGGGTCGGGAAGCGTTGTCCGGAGCCGCTTCCGAGCTCGTTACACTTTGGTACGCGCGCTACGACAACAGTTGGAACATGAATCAGTATTCGATTCTACGCACAGCACTGTTCTATGAAAATGGGCGGGAACGCAGCGGCGTCTCGGAGCACCTGGAACGGCTCGGTCTCGGTGTGGGTGTCACCGTCCCGCTGAGCCGCAAAATGAACGTCGGCGTTGGATACCAGTTCCTCTACAAGGATTCCGACCAGCCGAACCGGGATTATCTGCAGAACAGCGTCACCATGAACTTCAGTTATGCATTTTGAGCAAGTCAGTGGACCACCGATCGCCGGTTGCGTTTCACAACCGACCAAGCACGTTGCAAACATGAAGTTCACGCAAACATGGCGGTGGGCGATTGCCTGTTTAACGCTGCTGGCCACCGCATTGCCCGCCCAAATCTCCACTCAGAATTCTGGGAGCACTCTCTCGAGTTCAACTCGTCCCACCGTCGCTGCAAGCCAGATTCTCGATGACCAACATCGCTTGCGGTCCGGAGATAAACTCAGCTTCCGTGTGGTGGAGGACGGGGAGGATGCGAAAACTTTGCCGGTGACGGACTCGGGAGAAGTGGAACTGCCCAACGGCTTTGGCCGTTTCGTCGCTGCCGGAAAGACATGCCGTTCTTTAGCCCGGGAAATTAAGAGTGAGCTGGAAAAGGAGTATTACGTCCGCGCCACGGTTCAGATTGGTTTGGATTCCATCAATAATCTCCGCGGACAGGCCTATGTTTCGGGGCAGGTTTCAAAACCGGGTCCGGTGAACATCCCCGTGAACGCCATGGTCAAACTCAGCCAGGCGATCCTCATCGTAGGTCCGCCCACCCAGTGGGCCAAGTTATCGGCCGTGAAGGTGGTGCGCCAGACTGGCAAGGGAACCCAAACGATGGTGGTGGATGTCGATGCAATTTTGAACAAGGGCCGGCCGGAGAAAGACATGGTGCTGGAGCCGGACGATCTTGTGATCGTCCCGGAGCGGGGCGTCTTAATCAACTAAGAGCCAGCCCTGAATACCATGAACGAACCCATTCCTTTTCAAGCCGGTGACCGCGCAACGGGAGCGGCCCAGTTCTTCAGCCGGATGCAGCGTTATAAATCGTTGCTAAAACGGCGATGGTGGGTGCTCCTGATCACATTGGGAATCGCCGTGGGTGCCCAAACGTACCGAGCATCGAAGACACCGCTTACCTACGTCTCAAAGGCTCAGATGATCGTCGGGAACCGCGGTCCATCATTGACGGAGTCCGCGACCTCCAGCGATGAGAACTTTGTCGGGACTACGATCGCCCTGTTGAAGGGAAACTTGATATCGAGCCGCGCTCGGGAAGCCATCGCAAGCGAGCAGCCTGATTTGCCACAACGACCCGTCACGCTGGAAATGTCCCTGGTGCCGAAGACGTCCATCTTCCTTCTCCAAGCCCGCGGTGAATATCCGAAGTTCACGCAGGCCTATCTCAACGCGTCCATGGATGAGTTCCTCAAATACCTGAAGGAAATCCGGGGGAAGACTAGCGCCGACACGATGCGGGCCGTGACCGAGCAAATGAACGAGGCCCAAAAGCGCGTCGATGAAGGTCGCGCAGAAATGGTGCGGTTTCAGAACAACCACAACGTGTCCTTCGTGGAAGAGGACGCGAAGAGCACGGCTTTGCGGCTGAACACGCTGCAAAATGATTTGGCCCAACTGAAACGCAATTATCGATTGCTCGAATCAGTGAACAATGTGCCGGCTCTGCCTCGGGCCAACGAGAAAAGCGAGGGGGGCGTGGCCGAAGTTCGCGAGCAGGACCGCGCCCGCCAACAGTTAGCGCAACTGGAACAGCAGAAACGCGAGATGGAAAAAGTGTTCAAGCCCAAGCATCCCAAGATGGTTAAGCTGGAAGAACAAATTGCCTCCCAATCAAATCTGCTCCAAGTGCTTCAAACCCTTTCCGCCGAACAGCTTCAACAGCGCAGGGAAGACCTCAACAAGCAAATCGCTGCGGTCCAGTCGGACATTGAGAAAGAGGAGCAGAAGACACGGGAAGCCAGTGCCCGTCTGGCCGAGTATGAAACCATCAGGGCCAAGATTGAGGACGCGAAAAGCTTGTACTCCCGCATTTCTTCGATGCTGGAGAAAGTGAAAATCGAAGGCGGGGTCCCGGTCGAATCCATCTCTATTCTTGAACCTGCTTCGGTGGCGAAGGCGGACAACAGTGGTTTCACAAAGAACATCATTATCGGATGTTTTATCGGAATCGTTTTCGGGATCGGGCTCCTGTTTTTGTTGGATCGTTTCGATGACCGGCCCGTTTCGTACACCGAGCTACAGGAACATTTTGATGAGATGATCCTGGGACAGATTCCTGAGGACTCCACGCGGTCACGTGATCGCAAACTTTTACCCCTGACGGCGAATGATACGCGTTATGCCTACGCGGAGGCGCATCGCAACCTGCGCTCGTCGTTGATCTTCATGGCGATCGAAGGCGCACGCCCGCGGACGATCGTGATTACCAGCGCCGTACCCGGCGAGGGAAAATCCACAGTAGCGGTCAACCTCGCGATCACCATGGCGTTGTCCGGTTCCCGCGTTTTGCTTATCGACGCGGACATGCGGAAGGGAACCGTTCACGAATACTTTGAGGTGGCAGACAAGCCGGGACTCGCTGATGTGTTGACCGGAGAGAAATCGTGGACTGATGTTGTGCAACAGACTCACGTTGCGAACCTCTCGATCCTGCCACGCGGGCATTTTCCATCGAACCCGGGTGAATTACTCCTGACGGGGGCCGACGCGCTTTTGCGTGAAGTTCATCCGCAATTTGACTTCGTATTGTTCGATAGTGCCCCGGTATTGGCAGCGGATGATACGGCCAGTCTCGCTCCTAAAGTCGACGGAACCCTGTTCGTCATTCGTGCTTCCTACACTTCTGCCCGACTGGCACGCACCGCATTGGAACTGCTCTATCAACGGCAGGTTAACGTGATGGGAATCGTGTTCAACTCGGTGGAGACCAATAGCCGCGAGTATTACTACTTTAAGTATCCTGAGTATTACTCAAAAGGTTTGGCGCAAAAGTGAGAGCGGGAAACTTAACGTGACCGGTGCCGGATCAGTGTCGATAGCGACGCAGAAACATTCGAACGACAATCAACCCGGCGACTAATCCTCCCAAGTGCGCGGCATGCGCCACGTGCTTTCCCAATAGCCAGTTCGGAAACATGATGCCCACCACCGTGATCACTGCCGCCACGGTGAGCAGTCGATTAGCGGTCATTCTCACCGGAATTACAAAAAAGAGGAGCAGCGTCATCCGCGCCTCGGGAAAGAGATAAGTAAACGCGGCGATTAATCCGAAGACCCCCGCCGAAGCACCGACCACCGGCCCGCCAAAGCGCGCATCCGAAAGGAGGCTGGCGAAAACTTGTAGTGCTCCACCCGCGACCCCGCTCGTCAAATACAGGAGTGCGAGCTTCGACTTGCCCAAGGCTTCTTCCAACGGCCGGCCGAAAACGAAGATCATCCAGCAATTCAGCAACAGATGAAGGACCCCGCCGTGAAGGAACTGGTAAGTGATGAGTTGCCAGAGATGGCCCTCACGCAAACCCACGAGACTCAAGGCGCCGCGATACACTAAGGACAACCGCAAGTCGGCCAGAAAGACGACTAGGTTGGTGAGAATCAGTGCTGTGGTAAACAGCGGAAACCGGGGCGACCTTCCAATTCGGTCCATCATTCCATCAAGCACGCCGCGAACCTAGGTGCCGATGGCATGGCTTTCAAAATGTTTCGATGCCTTGAGACAAGATCTGGGGTGCGGAAGCGTCTCCCCGAACCACCAGAGAGCGAATGTCCGGACGCCGCCGTTTCAAATTTGCCATCAACTCGGGTGCCACGAGTATCGCCGTGGAAAGCGCGTCTGTGTCTGTGGCTTGAGGCAGAATGACCGCACTCAGCAAAGCTCCTGCAACGGGTTGGCCAGTGCGGGGATCGATCACATGGCCATACGCTTTTCCAGCCGCTTGGAACATCCGCCCCCAAACGGCGGATACAGAGAGGGATTCATTCTCAAGTGCAACCACCACAAGAGGCTGTTTGTCCTCCAGACTTGGGGATCGAATCGCCACCTTCCAAGCGTCGCCGTCTGGCTGACGGCCGATCGCTACGCTCGTACTCGTGCCACCATGCATGAGCGCGCTGGAAATGCCGGCCTCTCGCAACAACGCCACGGCGCGATCAATGGCAAACCCCTTGCCGATGGCACCAAAGTCGAGCATCACACCGGGCCGTGTAAAACGAGCCGTAAGGTTTTCTGGATCCAATTCAACGTGTCGGACGCCGACGCATGCACGCGCATCGTCCAAGGCCGCAGCCTCTGGCAACGCTCCTTTCCCGTCCATGAATCCCCAACAGCGCACCAGCGGCGCAATTGTCAGATCGAACGCCCCGTCGGTTTCGTCAGTCAGGGCGCGTGCATGCTCCAATAAGTTAAACAGGCCGGGCGTAACACGTACGGGACGATGATGGGCTTCTGCGTTTAACCGGGAGACTTCACTTCCAGGGCGATACAAACTCAGTTGTGCCTCCACGCGATCCACTTCATCCAGCGCCTCCTCACCCGCCGCGCGTAGTGCGACAGGATTTTCACCGTTGAGGATGATTTCGAACCGAGTGGCCATGGCGTGGCGGGCCACAAGAACTTGTGAGCTCGGACTCATGTGAAAGTCTTACGAAAACAAAATCGTGGTGCGAAATCTTTTGGGACTGAAACCTGGTTGATTCGGCAAAATAAAAAGCGGCGGTCAATGTGACCGCCGCTGATGAAACTTCCCAAACCTGTTAGGACAATTCTACCGAACCGTAGGTCAACGGTTTGACTTCCTTACCGTTGCCGTCGGTGATCTTCCGGGTCTTCTCGTCGAAGAGGCAGGTTAGCTTGAGACGTTCGGCCATCTCCGCGAGCGAGATCACGGTTTGCACGCGCACGGCCAAATCGATTCCCGCGTTGGGCTGTTTGTTGGAACGGATGCAGTCGAACCAGTTCTTCTCATGCACACGAATGTCTTCGTGTTGCAGCCCCGTAAACGTCTGTGGCTCGATATCCTCAGCAAACGGGCGCTCCGGCAGGAGTTCAATTCGCTGCCCTTGGTCGGCGATATTGAGCGTGGCCTTGTGTCCATAAATAACGAAGCCAGGGCTCTTTGAATTCACCGTGCTCGACGTGACCGTCAGCATGTAGCCGCTCGGGAATTCAGCCGTGAGTTGCACATGTTCAGGCACATCGCGTTCCGGCGTGCCGGGCGTGTTCCGATCGGTGTGCACGTTCTTCGAGCCAATGCTGACAACGCGTGACGGAAACTCTGGATTCCCAGACGCAAGCATGAGCGGATGCAACCGGTGCGGGACAAGGTCGCCCAACAAACCACCGCAATACGGGTAGTATTTGCGCCAGCGATGGAAATGATCAGCGCTGAACTCGGGATGATTCTTCACGGGGCCCGCCCAGGTGTCGAAATCGAGGTTCTCCGGCTTCGTATTCGGATCGATTTCATAGTTCCACTCGCCCTTCGCGTTATTGCGGCAGTAGTAGCCTTGGCTCCACACGAGCGTTCCAATCTTTCCGGCTTTGATCAATTCCGCCGCCTTATGCCAGCCCTGCGCCGAACAACCTTGCGAACCGACCTGCAAAATTTTTCCGGTCTTCTTGACCGTGTCATGCACGCGGAACGCTTCGTCCAAATACCGGGTCATCGGCTTTTCGCAATAGACATGCTTCCCGGATTCCATGGCCTCACATGCGATGTTCGCATGCCACACGTCGTGGGTGGCTACGACCACGGCGTCGATGTCTTTGCGGTCGAGAATCTTACGGTAATCCGTGTAAACGTCGGCCTCCTTCAGCGGCTCAGTGAGCTTCTTCGCGTAAGGAAATTCATGCCGACCCATCATCCAGTCACGTCGTTGCTTGAAAAGGTCACACCCGGCAGCCACCACGACATTGTTGTCGCCCGCCTTCTCCTGCATGCCCTTGAAGTGATTGATACCGATGCCGTAGCCAACGCCGATGACGGCGACCGCGATCCGGTCATTGGCACCGATGACCTTGCCGGTTGAGGGGGCTGTGTCGGCACCATAAACCGGGGTTTTGATAATGCCGGTAGCGGCGATGGCGGCACTGGCAACGGATGTTTTCTTAATAAAGTTCCGGCGAGTTTCGCCGGCCAACGAAGTTTGTTCTTTTTTCATGGCAATTCTTTCGCTCGTAATATTTGGGGCGTGCGGGCGAGCCTACTGCATCGGATCAAGTGGTCAAGTCACGACAATGAAAAAGCGAGGCCAGGTTGCCCCAGCCTCGCTATAGCTTTGACTGCCTGCGGAACTACGCCGCGTGCAGTGAGGATCGAATTAGTAATCCATGCCACCGCCCATACCGCCGTGCGTCATGCCCACCGCCGCCAGCGGGTTTCTTATCCTTTTCAGGAGCTTCCGTGATCAAGCACTCGGTCGTGAGGAGCAAGCCCGCGATGGATGCAGGCATTCTGGAGCGCGCTGCGAGTGACCTTCTTCGGGTCGACGACGCCGGCCTTGACGAGGTCTTCGTATTCGCCAGTGGCCACGTTGTAACCTTCGTTGCCTTTGCGGCGACGCACTTCCTGCACGATGACGGAGCCTTCCACGCCCGCGTTATTGGCGAGCGTGCGGAGGGGGCTTTCAACAGCGCGCTTCACGATTTCCACGCCGATCTGTTCATCAGCGTTCGTAAGCTTCAGCGCGTCGATAGCGGCGATGCAGCGAATGAGCGCCACGCCACCGCCAGGGACGATGCCTTCCTCAACCGCTGCGCGAGTAGCATGCAATGCATCCTCCACGCGCGCTTTCTTTTCCTTCATCTCCGTCTCGGTGGCCGCACCGACGTTGATGACGGCCACGCCGCCCGCGAGCTTCGCAAGACGTTCCTGCAATTTTTCACGATCGTAATCGCTGGTGGTCTCTTCGATCTGACGACGGATCTGATTCACGCGGCCCTGAATGTCTGCTGCTCTTGCCGTTGCCTTCGACGATCGTCGTGTTTTCCTTGTCCACCACGATGCTCTTGGCCCGGCCCAAGTCATTCAGGTCGAGGCTCTCGAGCTTGATGCCGAGATCTTCGCTGATGAATTTGCCGCCGGTGAGGATCGCGATGTCTTCGCACATAGCCTTGCGGCGGTCGCCGAAGCCAGGAGCCTTGACGGCGCACACGTTGATCGTGCCGCGCAGTTTGTTCACCACGAGGGTTGCGAGCGCTTCGCCTTCCACATCTTCAGAAATGATAAGAAGCGGCTTGCCGACCTTCGCAACTTTTTCCAGGACGGGGAGCATATCCTTGAGGCTGCTGATCTTCTTCTCGAAGATTCAGGATGTAAGCGTCGTCCAACTTCGCTTCCATCGTCTCAGCGTTGGTTACGAAATACGGAGAGAGATAACCCTTGTCGAACTGCATGCCTTCGACGACGTCGAGCGTGGTGTCGATGGACTTCGCTTCTTCGACCGTAATGGTTCCGTCCTTGCCCACCTTATCCATCGCATCTGCGATGATTTCGCCGATGGTGCTATCCCAATTCGCAGAAACCGTCGCGACCTGTTTGATCTCTTCCTTGTCCTTAACCTTCTTCGCGACCTTCGCGAGCTGCTCCACTGCCGCGTCAACGGCCTTCTGGATGCCGCGTTGAATCGCAATCGGGTTCGCGCCGGACGTTACGTGCTTCAAGCCTTCGCGATAGATCGCTTCCGCGAGCACGGTTGCAGTCGTTGTTCCGTCGCCGGCGATGTCGCTGGTCTTGCTGGCGACTTCGCGCACCATTTGCGCGCCCATGTTTTCATAAGCGTCTTCCAGTTCGATTTCCTTCGCCACCGTGACGCCGTCCTTGGTCACCGTGGGTGAACCGAATTTCTTGTCGAGGACCACGTTGCGGCCTTTCGGTCCGAGGGTGGCCTTTACAGCGCGGGAAAGCTTTTCCACGCCGCGGAGCAGGGACTGCCGTGCTGCTTCATCAAATACGAGTGTTTTTGCTGCCATAGTTTTAAGTTGATTGAGTTGGGAGTTATTCGATAACCGCAAGGATGTCGTCCGAGCTGAGGATTTTGTATTCCTTGCCATCTAATTTAATTTCAGTGCCGCCGTACTTGCTGACCAGAACGCGGTCACCCTTTTTCACTTCAAACGGAACTTTCTTGCCATTGTCGTCGGTTTTGCCGGTTCCGAGCGCCACGATAATCGCCTTCCGTCGGCTTTTCCTTGGCGGTGTCGGGAATGATGATTCCGCCTTTTTTGGTTTCCTTCTCCTCGGCCGGTTCGACGAGAACACGGTCCCCGAGTGGTTTTAGATTTACTGCCATAGTTTTTGTTTTTTGCGTTTGTTTGTTTCGCGTGAAGCAAATCCCGAAGCACTGGCTGCGGGAAAAATGAGTCGGCTTTCGCTAGATGACTGCCTTCTTCAAATTACTTTCTTCTCATCCACAACTTCGGCGTCGATTACGCCGTCGTCTTTTTTCCCGCCTGAAGCGCCCTCCGTCGAATCCGCTTTCGGGCCCGCACCAGGTTGACCCTTAGCCTGCTCCGACGCAGCTCTTGTACAGATTCAGCCGACACGGTCTGCCAAGCTTCGTTGAGCTTTTCAGATAGCCGCCTTGATGGCGGCCGCGTCACTGCCCTTCAAGGCCTCTTTTGCATCGTTGATGGCAGCCTCGATTTTGCTCTTCGAATCTCCGGAAATCTTGTCGCCGCTGTCCCTCAACAATTTCTCAGACCGATAAACTGAGTTATCCGCTTCGTTACGGGTTTCGATCTCTTCCCGCTGTTTCTTATCCTCTTCAGCGTGCGCCTCTGCATCCTTCCTCATCTTCTCGATTTCCTCTTTCGAGAGACCGCTGCTGGCCGTGATTGTGATCTTCTGCTCCTTGCCTGTCCCCAAATCCTTGGCATTCACGTGCAGGATACCATTTGCATCGATATCAAAAGTGACTTCGATTTGAGGCATTCCGCGCGGAGCAGGCGGGATATCCGTCAGCTGAAACTTTCCAATCGTTTTATTATCTCGTGAGAACTGTCGCTCTCCCTGCAACACATGAATTTCTACGCCAGGCTGGTTGTCGCTCGCCGTGGAGAAAATTTCAGATTTGCGTGTGGGAATGGTTGTGTTGCGCTCAATCAATTTAGTGAACACACCACCAAGAGTCTCAATCCCTAGGGACAACGGAGTGACATCCAGGAGCAAACACGTCTTTAACGTCGCCCTTCAATACACCGCCCTGGATCGCCGCGCCGACCGCAACAACTTCGTCGGGGTTAACGCCTTGGTGCGGCGGTTTGTTGACGAGCTTGTGCGCAGTCTCGACCACGCGAGGCATGCGAGTCATTCCGCCGACCAAAACGAGTTCATCGATTTCGTTCGCCGCGACGCCCGCGTCTTTGAGGCAATTCGACACAGGCGCCACGGTCCGTTCGAAAAGATCATCGCAAAGCTGTTCCATTTTGGAACGCGTAAGCTTCGCGCTGATGTGCTTGGGCCCGCTGGCGTCCGCGGTGATGAAAGGCAGGTTGATGTCGTATTGTTGAGAGCTAGACAGAGCAATCTTAGCTTTTTCAGCTTCTTCCTTAATCCGCTGAAGCGCGTCCGGCTGCTTCCGGAGATCCATCCCTTGCTCTTTCTTAAACTCATCGAGGATCCAATCCATGATGCGATTATCCCAATCGTCGCCACCCAGATGCGTATCGCCGTTGGTCGCCTTCACTTCGAAGACACCTTCACCGATTTCCAAGACAGAGATGTCAAAAGTGCCCCCACCTAAATCGTAGACCGCAATCTGCTCATCCTTCTTCTTGTCCAAGCCGTAAGCCAAAGAAGCGGCCGTCGGTTCATTAATGATGCGGAGAACTTCCAAACCTGCGATACGTCCGGCGTCCTTGGTTGCTTGGCGCTGAGAATCATTGAAATAAGCCGGTACGGTAATGACAGCCTGGGTAACTTTTTCACCCAGCCGCATCTCCGCATCAGCTTTCAGCTTCGCGAGGATCATCGCGGAAACTTCTGGGGGACTGAACTGTTGCTTCTTGCCATCAATTTCAATTTCGACGGCGGCGTCACCATTTGCAGCCCGCACCACCTTGTAGGGAACGCGCTTAATCTCCTCTTGGACTTCATCGAACTTCCGCCCCATGAAGCGCTTGATCGAATAAACGGTATTCCTCGAATTCGTGACGGCTTGCCGCTTCGCGGCGTCCCCAATTAAACGTTCCCCATTCTTAGAAAACGCTACGACAGAAGGAGTCGTCCGCTTCCCCTCCGAGTTCTCCAAGACAAGCGGCTCGGGACCTTCCATCACCGCCATGCAAGAATTCGTCGTTCCCAAATCAATTCCTAAGATTTTAGCCATAATGTGTCGCGTCAGGACTCTTCGAATGAGCAAACGGAAGGCCTTCTGAAACCTAGCGCGATAAGTAGCTGGTTTTGGGAGACTTGTGGGTTCCTATGAAAAAACTTGGACCTGTGAGATCATGAGTCAAATTGGCTCTCCACACTGCTTAACTGACTCAAATCGGCTTTGCGCAGCGCTAAGAGCAATAATCCAACGTCGGCGGGGGAGATTCCGGAGATACGGGCGGCTTGTGCAATTGTTGTAGGCCGAATTGCGAGCAGCTTTTGTTTAGCCTCAAGCCTCAGGCCGCCTAAGGACGAATAGTCGAATGCGAGTGGTATTTGCTTCGTTTCCATATCCTTAGCGCGGGTGACTTCCGCCTCCTGGCGTTTCACATACCCAGCGTACTTAATCGAAAGTTCAACCTGTTCAATAACATCGAGACTAGCTTGCGAATCGGGCAGAAGGTCTTTGAACACCACCTCAGGACGCCTGAGGAGAGCGGCCAGTGTATTCGCACCGGCGCGGGTACGCTCAAGCAGCTCAATTTGAGCGGAGATGTTAAGCCTCTTGCGGTTGAACACATCATAATTGTCTTTGGACAAGAGGCCGATGTTGTAACCGATTTCACTTAGCCGCATATCCGCATTATCTTGCCGCAACAGCAATCGGTATTCTGCTCGCGACGTAAACATCCGATATGGCTCCGAAGTCCCACGTGTGATTAAATCATCAATGAGGACGCCGATGTAAGCTTGGTCCCTTCGCAAAATAACCGGTTCGACCCGTTGGACGCGCCGGGCAGCGTTGATTCCAGCGATCAGCCCTTGTGCCGCTGCTTCTTCATAGCCAGAAGTGCCATTGATTTGACCTGCTAGGTAAAGATTCTCGCAATCCTTGGCTTCGAGGGACGGCCTCAACTGGGTAGGGTGTGCGAAATCATATTCAACCGCGTAAGCAGGTCTCATAATTTCGGCTTTCTCGCATCCAACAATGGTTCGGACCAACTCGACCTGCACTTCAAAGGGGAGACAAGTTGAGAACCCATTCACGTAGAACTCATCGGTGGCAACCCCCTCGGGTTCTAGGAAGATCTGGTGGGACTCCTTATCCGGAAACTTCACGAATTTATCCTCGATTGAGGGACAGTATCTGGGCCCAACACCCTCAATGGCGCCGGAGTACATCGGTGATTTATGGAGATTCAACCGTATTGCCTCTGCAGTTTTGTCAGTAGTTCGCGTAAGAAAACACGGCAGCTGGCTTCCAACCTGATGGAGAATTGATCCCAGGGGATATTTTGTCGGCTGAAACTCAGGGACGTTGTGTTCCACGTGGAACAATTCTTCCTTCCAGAAAGTAAAATAAGGAACCGGTTCGTCACCAACTTGGGGTTCGAGCGAGCGGAAATCGATCGAGCGCTTATTCAACCGTGGGGGGGTACCCGTCTTAAGCCTTCCGAGTTTCAAGCCGATTTTGACCAACGATTCAGAAAGCCCAAGAGCGGCGGATTCACCAGCACGACCCCCAGCCTGTTGATTTTCGCCAATGTGCATCAACCCACGAAGAAACGTTCCCGTCGTAATGACTACGGTTTCCGCCAAAAACCTGACACCCAATAAGGTCTCAACCCCCCTTACTACACCATCTTCAACTACAAGGGCAACCGTCTGTCCTTGCTTACAGTCTAATCGCGGTTGTTGCTCACACACCCATTTGAGCCGAAGTTGATATGCCTTCTTATCACATTGAGCGCGCGGAGCCCACACGGCGGGACCCTTACTCTTATTCAGCATTCGAAACTGCAGCCCAGCCATATCGGTCGCTTTCCCCATCTCGCCACCCAACGCATCGATCTCGCGAACGAGGTGTCCCTTCGCCAAGCCACCGATGGCTGGGTTACAAGACATTTGCCCAATTGTGTCCAAATTGGTGGTAAGAAGGAGAGTTTCGCAGCCGATACGGGCCGACGCCAAGGCCGCTTCGACCCCCGCGTGGCCTGCGCCTACCACTAGAACATCGTAGCGCTTTGGATAAATAAACATACAGGGCAATATATCAGAACCGGATGTGGAACGACACCTCGTTCGATATCGAGGAGGAATGCAGTCGATCGAAGAATTCTAACTCAGCGAACCAAAACGTGCTTGGAATGGACTCACGCCATCTATCCTAGAAATCTTGCCCTTGCCTTCTCTGAAGGTAAGTCGGTTGCAAGTTTTAAAGATTGTCTCTACATGCTCGGTCCGGCATATAGATGCTGCAATTTCCGTCGCCGTGAACGCACAGCCCTGTTGGCGGTTTAGGTAATCAAGAATCATGCTCTGGATCTCAATGACCACTTCAGCGGCTTTCTTTCCCGCTTCGACTCCCGGCTGATTATAAGCATTAACATCAATGAGGGCAGCGTAAATACCCACGCTGCGCTCGAATAAAGCGATTAGAACTCCAACGGAAAACGCAGATACCGAAGAAATTGTTATCGTAATTGATTCACGTTGCGAATCAAAAAGGGCCTGACGTGTGCCCAAGAAAAAACCGGCCAGATAATCACCCGATGTGACACCCGGTTCAACCGAATACACCTCCCCCTCGCGCTCGTGAAGAACCTCAACGAAGGTCACGAAAAAATTGTTCAAACCATCGCGCAATTGCTGAATGTAAGCGTGTTGATCGGTTGAACCCTTGTTCCCATAAACCGCAATCCCCTGAAAAACTTCATTGCCGGAGCGGTCCCTTCGTTTGCCTAGCGATTCCATTACTAACTGCTGCAAATAGCGGGAAAATAGGTCTAATCTGTCTTTGTATGGAAGTACTACCATATCTTTAGACCCTTTACCGTTACCTGAAGACCACCAGCTAGCCGCCAATAGGGCTGCGGGGTTACTCTTGGTTCCGTTTGTCCGCGTTAGCTCGTCACAAGCTCGTGCACCCGCTAAAAGGCTATCAATATCGTAGCCCTGAAGCGCTGCAGGAAGAAGCCCCACCGCTGACAATTCACTTGTGCGTCCGCCAACCCAGTCCCACATCGGAAAAGTTCGCAGCCAAGCCTCTTGTTGGGCAAGCTTTGCCAGTTCGCTTCCGGCCCCTGTGATTGCAACCGCCTGCGCCTCGAAATTCAGTCCCCGGCGCTGGTAAGCTGCACGCGCTTCCAGCATTCCATTTCGTGTTTCTTTGGTGCCGCCAGACTTGGATATGACAAGTGTCATTGTAACCGCTAGCTCATCGCCGATTTCCGCTATGACTCGGTCCATTCCGTCAGGATCAGTATTGTCGAAGAAGAACACCTTCAGCTTATCTACCGCTGGGTGCCCCAAGGCTCGAGTCACGAATTGAGGGCCCAAGGCCGAACCCCCAATCCCAATAACTAGAAGATTTTTAAATGCGCCATCAACACTGCGTACGCTTCCCTGGTGCACCTCGAGGGCAAACTGCTTTATAGCTGCAATCGTATCCTCAATTTGCAGCCTAATGACTGGCGTGGGAGCAAGAGATGGATTCCTTAGCCAGTAATGGCCCACCATTCTGTTCTCATCTCGATTTGCTATTGCACCGCCTTCCAGCTCTCGCATCTCCCGATAAGCAGATTGCAGGCGGGGCTCAAGCGTTTCGAAGAATCCATCGGGAAAGTTCATCCGGCTCAGATCGAGCGCTAGTCCAATTGTTGGATACTCGAAATAGTACTCCTGGAATCGTTGCCAGAGTGCTGCTGAAGACAATTTCATATCTGCAGCGACTTTGAGAGACGTGTCCGGATTGAGCAACTACGCAATACGCATTGGACGAGAAGCCGGATAATTGGCACTCACTACTACGAAACCCAACGCCACGGCTGCAACGGTCAGCCCAACTTCGAGCCGCACTGATGACAAAAGACGGCCTTATGGGCAGCTGCGACGCCGCATTGTTTGCAGCGCACTTGTTCCGCCTTATTACGATAGTGAATCACGATATTGCGGATGTACGGAATCCAAGTGAACGCGTAGGCGAAGATGAATACGGAGTCCTTTTGCCGAATACCGTATGCCAAAAGCAGGATTGAACCAATCAAACTGAGCCACCAGAAAGAAACGGGGATGGTGACGCGCTTCCGCTTTTCCGTGGCAATCCACTGAACGAAAAATCGCGAGAAAAAGATGAGATTACCGACCCATCCCACCACCTTCCACACGTGCCACTCGATTCCCAAGAACCGGTTGCCGTCCCAGATAATACTCGGCACAGCCATTACTTTTCCGCCAATAACTTTTCAACCTTGGCCGCCATAGAGTGGCGTGCGTTGAGGTCCCGCAGTTTACCCGCCTTATCAACAAGCCAGACTGTCGGGATGGAGGTGATTTCAAAGGTTTGCCCCAATTTATTCTCCCAACCCAAGCCGTCGAAATATTGCGGCCAAGCGAGACCCTCTTGCTGGACGAATTTGTTGAGCGTCTCCTTATCCTTATCAAAACTGATCCCGAGAACTTCGAAACCCTTCCCGTGGAACCTGGCATAAGTTTCCTTCAACTCCGGCAAGCTCGCCCGGCAAGGCCCACACCATGTAGCCCAAAAATCCACCAAAATCACCTTCCCAGTATATCTCTTTAAATCGACCTGTTTGCCGTTCAAATCCGTGAATTTGAGCTCCAAAACTTTACCCACTCGATCATATTTCCGCAGTTGTGCCTCGGCTTGTTCCTTCGTTTCTCCAATCGCGAGCTTCACGACTGTCGCCGTTACCCCACGCGCCCTAGCCACCTCATCCGCCTCGAGATAGCCTTGCGCAATCATCAGCAACAATTCGTGGGCTTCTTCCCGCTTGGGAAACTCCTCCTGTAACTCCCGGGTTGACTTCTCAGCCTTTTCCAACAAAGCCACGCGATTCGTGGCCTCATCGTCCATGATGATTTTTGCGATGCGTTGAGCACGCAGGTCAAACCGTTCCTGAGCAGGCAAGGTCGGGTCGTTCAAACGCTTCTCTTCCAAGGCCGTTAGACTTGCCTGGCGATTGGTCTCCCCCAGTTGCACCGCCACAGCCAACATTTTCACTTCAATGGCTTGGGCTTCCTTGGCTTTGGCGTGCGAAGGGAATCGGGTATAGAACTCCTTGGCTTTGTCCGCTCCACGGCCCGCCAGCACCCCATTCTGCCGTTCGTAATCGGCAATCTGTTCAGGCGTCGGCTGCTTCGTCTTCCACTCGGCGGGGGGCGGAGGCGGGCGGAAGTAACTTTGCAATTCCTTCCAAGCCGCGTCGCCCGAAGGAACGGTCGGCGCATTTTCCTCTGCCGCAAAGGTCAACGCGACAGCACACGCCGCCACGATCACACCGACCCGCATCCAATGTTTCATTCGCTTACTTTTCCCTTCGTTACCAAGACTGGTAACACTTTCTCCAACAAAAGCTGGATTCGTCGCGGATTCTCCGGAGCCGTAAAATCCGCCTCCCGGCCTGCGTATCCAACGCCATGCGTCATGCCTTGCAACGTCCCTACCACCGTCTCCCACTCTTCGGCGCATAGAGGCACCGCCACCTTTTCGCGCTGCGCAAGCCGGACTGCAGTTCGGGCAAACTCCATCAGTACGGCGCACGGTTCAAGACAAGGGATTAAACTCTTCTCCTGGATAGCATCCGCTGGCAAACCCCTGGCCCCCCATAACCGACGCTTCAGACAGAAGCGCGCATGGCAACCAGCTCGCGCCACCTCCCCAACTTGATCGTCAGTGAGTATGGTCGTGATCCGGTACATCCCTGTCTGTCGGGCGGTAAACTCGCGGTAATGAGTTACCGGTGGCTCGGCCTCTTGCGCGGCGAACCAATCCGCGACCGCGCCCGGATACAAATGGGACAGCGCCACTTCCAAGCCAGCCACGTCAGCCACCCTCGTCCGCCATCCGCGCCTCAACGTCGGAGCGCTTTTCAAAGGCCGAAATTGCTTTTCGTCCGTAAGCTGTGCCAGTTCCCGCAACTCCTCCACTTGGAGAACACGCAGGAAATCTGCATCTCGGTCGGCGACGTGACGAAGCTCGAAGCCATCAGCGAGCCTTCGGATCAACACTTGCGCCAAAATCAGTTCCGGGTTCATCCGGGCGACCAACGCATTGATCGCGAGATTAGGAACTGCTGAAATCATTTGCGCGCGAAGCTAATCCATCAACCTCGTTTTGAAAGCCGATTTCCCACAAGCAGGCCAGGCAGCGACTACTCGGATTCACCCGATAAGACTCCCTCGACGGCATGGCGCATCGCTGTCCCACGCATCTGGCCAAGGCTGAGTCTCCCTTCCGGATCAATCAGGACCGCCCCGGAACTACTGTGGATGCCGAACATTCCAGGAATGGACGTTTGGCTCGAGTCTCCCAGGTAAATCTGGGGCCAGTTCATGTTCTGGCGAGTGGCGAACTGCGCCGCACTCTTCGCGTCCGCATCCAGGTTACAGCCGAGAATCGCAAGTTTATCCGCACTGAATTTCCCCTGAAATTGCTGCACCGTTTGAAAGTCATACGTGCTGTAGCCGACGCTCATGCCCCAGAAGAAAAGCAGCACATGTTTGCCACGATAATCCGAAAGCTTGATGGTTCGACCCTCTCCGGTCTTACCCTCAAAGGAAGGCACGACGCGGCCAATCTTTATCCGCGGTCGAATGGTGAGCGGAATCGCACCGATGTCGAAGGGCGCATTCACTTTGGTCTGGCGCTCGTCCGGCACAATCACTTCGCGGGTGACGCTCCCCATGGCGCGACGATTGTAATACTCGTCTTCCGGATCCGTGACCTGAATCGTGAGGGTGTATCGACCCGGCGGGACGTTCTCGACGCGAAAATTACCATTCGTGTCGAAGAGCAGAACGTAACTCCGTTCCGCACGTTGGCGGGCCCGAAGCGCTTCGGGCGTCATTGGTCCCCGTCTGTCTCCCGGCGTTTGCCGAAGCATGGGCGGCCGGAAATGAGCAGGATTCGCATTGTCAGGATCTTCATCCGGTAGCAACAGATTCAGACGATGGATGTCCCGCCGCCAATCCACATTCGCGTGGTCACCACCGCTGAGCACCACGCGACCCGTCACACGCCGGCCACTGCCGCCAAGGACAATCTCCTTGGACTCGGCCGGCCGCATCACAACAGGGATGCTATGACTGAACGCCGGGTTCCCGTCGCGGTCGTCTTTGAAACGGTATTCCAAAGCGAGGCGATGCTCTCCGGGCGGAACTTTGGTAAACGAGAAGCTCCCGTCCGGACCCGCGTCCGCCTTAACGGAATAGTATAGCCGCGCCGGGAGCCCCTCCGAGCCCACCATCTGGTCAACATTGTTGTGCAGGCGGACAAACGCCTCTGACTCGGTTGCGTCCCCGACTCGGAGGGAGCCTTTCAGATTTCCCCATGGCTCGAGCACGATCCGCCGCTCCTGCTGCAACACAGAAACCTTTACGGCAGCGAATCCTTGCGCGTGACTCGCGAACACAAGATCCGGCTCAAGCCTGGGTGCAAACTCGAACTGCCCTTTGCCATCAGACCGCACCAAGTCAGCGGTGGACCCGCTGGCTCCGCGCAATTGCCCTCCACTCTCGAGGTAGGCAAATTCACCGCGTTCCACGAGCACGAGGGTGACACCGGGTGCAGGCGACCCGTCCGGCAGCCGAACCGTCCCGGTGATTCCCTGGCCCTTCTTCAACGCAAAATCATTGGTATAAAAGTCGGGCTGGTTAAATCCACGCGAGACTTGCGGCTGATAACCCACGGCTTCAACCAGCACTCGGGCCTCCGGCTGAAAAAAATACGAGTCAAGCTTCAAGGCATATTCCCCTTCCCGTCCACGAAGTGTTTCGGAACGATCCCACCGTATCTGCCGGTCGTCGCGTGAATACTTTCTACCCGGAATGACCGTGAATGTGGGAATGGGTTGCTTGGTATCGGCGTCGTAAACTTTCCCAAAGACACCCGGCGCTCGATTAATCGTAATCGTGATGTTGCTCATCGAACCCGCGAAGGAATGCCGCGTGTTGTAGTAATTTGTCTTGCTGACACCCAAGGTGATTTGGTCCGGCGGCGCGCTCGTCCACGTGAAGTTGCCCTGGGTATCCGTCACGGCTTGGAATCGCACGAGGTCGCTCATTCCGTTCCAATCCTCCAATCGCACGCGCGCGCCACTCACGGGACGGGCGTTTCGGTCCTGCACCCGGCCGTTTACGACATTGGGCGGCCTGATTTGGAAGTCCTGTGATTCGCCTTTGGCGGAAAGGACCACGTTTCGATGAAACGGAGCAAAGCCCTCGCGGACGACAACAACGCCGATCGCTTCCCCCGGTTCACCGACACGACTCTCGAATCGTCCATCCGTACCCGTGCGCACATATTTCCTCTCGCCGAATGCGCGTTGGAGGATTACCTCGGCGCCTGATATTGGCTTACCACCCGCCTCCACAATCCGACCTTTGAGCAGCATCGCGGGCTGCAAAGTCATCACGGCACCGCCCGCCGCCAGAGCATTCGTGCTCAACGTAATCACCGGCTGCGGACGGCTGGCACGTGCACGCCTGACCGCGCTCATTGAGTCCATGGCCACATCCATTTGTCGCGACTCAACAATTCTGGATGAAGCACTGGAGACAGCCGGATCGCTTAAGCTCGACGTGGCCTCGGAGCCCGTCGTGACGAAATGCGCAGGGCGAAAGTCCGGATGCGTCACACGAAAATTTAGACCGTTCCGATCATCCGGGATGGAGCGGCTGGTCCACCGACCATCCGGGCCTGTCATCGCGACATCGTAATCAATCCGTTGATATTGGAGTGGCGTGCGCCGGGACACTTTGTGAATGGCGACTTGAGCGCCGGCGATGGCGTTACTCCCGGCATCCATCACACGGCCACCCACGGTCAAGCCGGGATTCAACGTGATCGCATAATCCAAGGCCAGCGTCGCGCGATTGGTCCGTGAGTCGGTAAGAATAGCCGGCGCCCGGTCCGGCGCGTGTGCCCAAAGGTTCAGACCAACGGTGTGGAGCGGCGGATAAGGCAGGCGGGCCATTCCATCCGCATCAACGCCAGATTCGCCAAAGAAATACGTTTCCTTGTCGTCCGTGATGCTGAGGCTGACTGCGGCATTTGTCGCGGAGGCGCCCAACACACCGTCCCTCACTCGCACCAAAACTTCGCCCCGGTAAACTGAATCGCTGAACTCGCGCAAGTCACGGATGACCTTTCGCGAAGGCTGCGGACGGTTTGCCGGCAGGGTGGAATGTTCACCTTCAATCGTCGTGGCAACAATGAACGGCGCGGCGCGGCTGAATAGGGAAACCACATCAACGCGCGTAATGATTTCTCGCGGCCGGGGATTCTCGATCGCGGTCTGGAACAGTCGGAAAGCAGTGTTGCGTCGTTCATCAACCTCAGCCCAGGCAAGCCGCGAATTGGGATCAAACAACTCCACGCGCTTCTCCATCCGTGGTGCCAGCCACGCACGCACGTGAACGCCATATCCCAAGCGCACGGATTCCTGGCCGCCCTCCGCGTAGTGAAAAACGATTTTGGTCACGGGCGCACCGTCTTTGTCCGCAAACATTGTACCGTGAAGCAGATGCAACCGCCTGACCCGCTGCCCGATTTGGATTCCAGTGACTTCGCTGGGGAAAAATTCACCGGCGCGAGCGGCGTCCATGCCCGTGACGGCCAGGAAGCCTTGTGCTCGAAACAGAATCCCCCCGAACGTGTGCAGACCGCTTGGCAGGACCGAGAGTCGCCGAGCGAGGCTCTCAGAAAGAGCTGGTGATGGCGGCAGATCCACGAAGGCGAAATCATTTGTACCGCCGGAACGGCTGGCGGAAATTGAAATTGCGGGCAGCGCGAACAGAATCGCGACGACAACCGCCATCACTCCCCCAACCGTCCTTATCCATGCCAAAGTTGGTTTCTTCATTCGTGCTCCGCCGGTAAATTCATCGCTCGCTCGCGTGGTCGTGGGACTGCATGAACTTAGCGATCCATCAAATATTTTACATCCCAATTCACCTTAGATGGGCTCTTTGCGTTTGCCAGAGACGAGCGGGTTTCGGATTGTTTAAGCATCATCACAACCGCCCAAGTCGCCATGAGCAAGAGAGCAATCCAGAGCAAGCTTTCCAGCATGCTGACAGCATGTTTTGCCTTTGCCTGCGCGATGGTGGCCACCGCTCCGGCCGCGGAGCGAAAGCCGCCTCTGATTTTCTCACCCGCCGGCGGCGTCTATGGGTCGAACGTCTCCCTCACGATAACAGCCCGCGCAGGCTCGCCGACCATCCGCTACACTCTCGATGGAACGGAACCGAACGAGACGTCACCGGCATATTCCACTGCACTCACCGTTTCGAACATCACGCTGGTGCGGGCCAAAGCTTACCCCCGTGGAGGCCCATCGAGTGCCTTGTGTGCCGAGGTGTATACGATTGTGGACGAGGATGTCGCGGCGTTCAGTTCGAACATCCCTCTCCTGATCGTTCACTCGTTTGGCGAACACATTGAGCATGAGACGAAAATTGAGGGTGCCATCCAATCCATGGACGGCGGCACCGGCCGCACAACGCTCGTGGGGGCCATCGATTTCTCCGGCCGGGCACTGCTGAACGTGCGTGGCCGCGCCTCGCTGCGTTATCCGAAGAATTCTTTCACCGTCAAAACCATCACAGCCGATGGAGACCCCCTCTCCGCTTCCATTCTGGGGTTTGCCCGCGAGTCGGATTGGGTGCTCTATGCGCCTTATCCAGACAAGACTCTCATGCGGGACGCGCTGGCCTACGAGCTGCACGGACAAATGGGACACTGGGCGCCCGGAGCGAAGTTCGTCGAGGTGTTCGTCAGCCGCAGCCGGGGGAAACTTACGAAGCGCGATTACGCTGGCGTGTATCTGCTTCAAGAACGCATTCGGCGAGGCAAGGATCGAGTGAACATCGCGAAGTTAAAGCCAGAGGATGACGCGGAACCCAACATCACTGGCGGATACATTTTCAAAAAGGATCATGTCGACCAAGGCGCCGGACCGATGGGCGGCGAAGGTTTTGGCGGCGGGCTTCCCCCGCAAACCACGCGCGCTGGATTCCCCACCGGGCCCGGCGGATTTCCTGCGGATCAGAAAGGCTTCCAACCTACTGCGCGCGTGTCCCGCAACAATTCCAGCTCGAGTTCGAGTCGCCGATCGAATCGAGTCACCACGAATCACTTCGGATTTTCATCGACGCGCCCACCCGCGGATCCCAGCCATGACTTTCTCTTTGCTGAATTCGATTCGCTCAGGGACGAGGAAAGTTTCCGCACCACGCGCACCAACGAATTCTATTTCGTTGAGCCGGAACAGGACGAGCTTACCTCCGTCCAGAAATCCTGGCTCAAACGACATCTCAACGAAGTGGAGGCGGCCCTG
This sequence comes from uncultured Verrucomicrobiae bacterium, assembly GCA_963760275.1. GTDB lineage: Bacteria > Verrucomicrobiota > Verrucomicrobiia > Limisphaerales > SIBH01 > JANNGC01. Next base: position 85,856 of record CAVXCM010000013.1, on the reverse strand, counting down.
TACGGGCCTGACTTCAAAGACCCGGCCAGAGGCTACCGTGCCTATCTCGATGCGGATTCCTTCATCGACTACCACCTAATCACTGAGATCACGAAGAACGTGGATGGTTTCCGATTCAGCGTTTTTTATCACAAGGATCGCGGCGGGAAAATCCGGGCGGACCCGATTTGGGACTGGAACCTGAGCCTCGGGAACGCAAATGGCAAACAAGGCTGGATACCAGAATACTGGCTGTGGCCCCAGCTCGATGACCGCGAATACACGTGGTATCGCCGCCTCTTCGAAGATCCCGACTTCGCCCAGCGTTACGTGGATCGGTGGTCGCAGTTGCGCACCAACCTGTTCGCTACCACACAGCTGTTGGCGCGCATCGATCAAGTGGCGGCGCGGCTCGAGGAACCGCAGAAAAGGAATTACGAACGGTGGCCCATCCTCGGACGCCCCATCAACCCGAACTACTTCGTCGGCTCCACTTACGAAGAAGAAGTCAGCTGGATGAAGAAGTTCCTTGAGACACGCCTGGGTTGGATCGAGAAACAATTCCCGCCCATGCCCGCAGCGACGATCCAACCCACCGGGAAAGGGAAGCAGGCGAAACTATCTTCGAGCGGCGGGGAAATTTATTTCACACTCGATGGCACCGATCCTCGCGCCCGCGGCGGAGCCATCTCCCCGAACGCGGTGCTCTATGAATCACCACTCCTGATCGAACCTGGAAAAAAACTCTGGGCACGATCACGACAGGAGAATCGGTGGAGCGGACCTTTGACCCTCGGCGAGCAATAACTACTGTTTACCGCCCGCGACGAATCCCCTCGGCGGCTGAAGAGTTTCCCACAGCCTTAAAACGCTGCTTCGAGCATGGCGAGGAAATCCTTCTCCGTGACCGGGCGTGGATTGAAAGTCGCCGTCCATTGTTTCGCGGCTTCTGTTGCCAGCATCGGCAAGTCACTTTGCTTTACACCGCAGTCGCTGAGCGTGGACGGCATGTTCGCCAGCTCCAGCAACATTTGAATTTCAGCCACCAACGCATCCACCGCTTGATCCAATCCTTCGCTCACGCAGGCGATCTCCGGGGCAGACGCCAGTTCCGCGTAAGCCAGCTTCGACGCCTCCAGCAGCGCGTTGAAGCGAATCACGTGTGGCAGCATCATGCCGACAGCTTGTCCGTGGACGATGTCGTAATGCGCGGTGAGTGGGTTGGCCAGAGAGTGAGCCGCCCCGAGCATCGAGTTCTCAATGGCAGTACCCGCGAAGGCTGCCCCCAAAAGCATTTTGCCGCGAGCCTCCAGGTTAGAAGGATTCTCCAGGACTAGTGGAAAGCTTGGGATCAACAGTTTGAATGCCTCATGCGAGAACATGAGTGAGAACGGATTGCGCTTTCGCGTCACTGCCGTCTCCACGGCATGGGCGATGGCATCAATCCCCGTGCAGGCCGTCACGCGGGCAGGCTGCGAAACGGTCAGTGCTGGGTCGAGAATGGCCACGCGAGCCGCCGCCTTGGGATCGAGACATGCCATTTTTTGGTGCGTTTGCTCATCGGCAATCAGCGCAGCGCTTTGGCATTCGCTGCCGGTTCCGGCCGTCGTGGGAATGGCGATCAAGGGCAGCATTGGTTTGGTGGCTTTGCCTACGCCCCAGTAGTCCTGCATGCGTCCGCCATTGGTCAGGAGAAAGTTGCAGCCTTTCGCCGTATCCATCGAACTGCCGCCTCCGAGGCCGATGATGGCTTCGATCTGAGCAGTGCGGGCCACCTTCAGGCAATCATCCACGCAACGTGTGGTCGGGTTCTGCCGCACCTTATCGAAGACAACCGCCGAGACGCCGTCGGCGGCGAGACTCTTGAGAACGTGTTGTTCGTGCCCTGCGGCGGCGATGCCGGGGTCCGTGACGAGTAATACCCTCCTTGCCCCAAGCTCCCGGATGATTTCTCCCACGCGATTCACGGAGTTCACGCCAAAGATAATTCGCGTGCGCGACTGAAAATCGAATGGCGCGGCTATACCTTCGGTGTGAATCGCAGTGTGTTGCATGGCGCTACAAGACTGGGTAGGGCAGTGGATTGTTCAAGGGTATCGAGGACTGGAAATACTCAAGGAGTGGTCGAGGGCAGATCTTTCGGCTGGGGCGCGATAAAGGTCGCCCAGGTTTTGCCGGATTCAGGGGCAACGCCACCTTGAGCTAATTGCGGGGGCGATGCCGGAATCACGATGAGATGTTTACAGGCAGGACATTGAATCTGTTTGCCGCCGAGCCGGTCGTCGCATTGCAGGTGCTGCTCGCAATGCGGGCAGGAGAATTTGAACTCGCTCATGCCGGAACGTTAGCAGAGCGCAACGAATGGACAACCTCTGAGAATCAACCCGGCGGATGCCGAGACGGAGTCGACGGTCGAATTGGATGGTCGCCTTGGAAACCTGAAGCAGACATCAACAACTCGTAGCCAAAAACGCTCACCGCAGCTACCCTGCGGCATTCCACAATCCGTATGAAACTTAACTGGCCAGGCCGCTTTTTGATTCTGATCGGAGCCTTGTCTTTCATCGAGCCAGCCGACAGCGCTTCGGTGTCCGGCGCAACGCATCACGCGGGATGGACTCCATCGTCGCCCCGCGCAGAACTTCAACCGGACTTCACCTTCCAGGAAGGTCCGGCGACTGACGGCATCCTTGTTATTCGAACCGACAGTCGCGAAGGACTTGATGGTTCCTGGACCAAGATGTTCCCCGTGAAAGGAGGAAAACATTATCGCTTCACCGCCCTGCGCAAGCTGGAGAATGTGCCCTCGCCCCGTCGTAGCGCCCCGGTTCGTTTGCTGTGGCAGGATGAGAAGGGTCGAGCGGTCCCCACGGATGAGGCGACAGTCAGCCGTGACATCTTGCCGGGCTACACCCGAATGGCAGAAGCCGACCACCCACGCGACCAGAGCGTGGATTCGAATGGTTGGACGGAAGTCACCGGGGTCTATCGAGCGCCTGCCCGAGCGACGCGGGCTCTCGTCGAGCTACACCTACAATGGGCCGCCAATGCGAGGGCGGAATGGAGTCGCATCTCGCTTGTCGAAACCAGCGCGCCAGCCCCCCGGCTCGTTCGGCTCGCCGCCGTGCATCATCGTCCTCAGGGCGGGAAGAGCATGATGGAGAATTGCCGCGAGTTTGCGCCTTTGATTGCCGAGGCAGCTCAGAAACGCGCGGACTTGGTGGTGTTGCCGGAAACGCTGACCTATTACGGACTGAAGAAGACTTACGTGGACTGCGCCGAACCCGTGCCCGGGCCAAGTACGTGGTACCTTTGGCAAGCTCGCGAAAGAACACGGCCTTTACATTGTTGCCGGCTTGTTGGAGCGGGAGGGGCATCTCGTGTATAACGTTGCGGCGCTCCTGGGACCGGATGGCAAACTCGCCGGCAAATATCGCAAGACGGCACTTCCGCGCGGCGAAATCGAAGGCGGCATCGCGCCGGGCAAAGATTATCCCGTCTTCGACACGCGCTTCGGCAAGCTGGGCATGATGGTGTGCTACGATGGATTTTTCCCAGAAGTCGCCCGTCAACTCACCATGCGTGGAGCGGAAGTAATCGCTTGGCCGGTCTGGGGCTGCAACCCATTGCTCGCCAGTGCGCGAGCCTGCGAGAACCATGTCTACCTGGTCAGCAGCACCTATGAAGATACGTCCCGCAACTGGATGCTGACCGCCGTTTACGATCACGAAGGCAAAACAATCGCCAAAGCAGAAAAGTGGGGATCAGTTGTCGTCGCTGAGGTGGACTTGGACCAACGGCTGATGTGGCCGAGCCTGGGAGATTTTAAAGCGGAAATTCCAAGGCATCGCCCACCTTGGGGTGACGAGGTCAACGGCCGTTAAAAATTGTGCGAAGGCTTACATTCCATCTGGCCGTCCTTTGCTCCCTGACTGTCGCCGTCGGTGCGGCCGAGGAGTCACGACACTGGGCTTATGAAACGCTCCGGCGGCCCAGCGTTCCCGTTGGAAATGGGAACGTGCGAAATCCAATCGATGCGTTCATTACCGCCAAGCTTTCGGAGGCAAATCGAGTCGCTGCGCCTGAAGCTGACAAAAGCACGCTCCTGCGCAGGGTTTACTTTGATCTGATCGGTCTTCCTCCTACGCCGGACGAGCGGAAGGCGTTTCTAGCTGACGATACCGTCGAGGCGTATGAACGGACCGTGGACCGGCTGTTGGCATCGCCACGACATGGAGAGCGCTGGGCCCGGCACTGGATGGATGTAGCCCATTTCGCCGAGACCCATGGACACGATCAGGATCGGATTCGCACGAACGCGTGGCCTTATCGCGATTACCTCATCTCCGCTTTCAACAGCGACAAGCCTTATGCCGACTTCCTGCAGGAGCAGGTGGCGGGCGACATTTTGAAACCCGCTGATCCCCAGGCCACCGTGGCCCTTGGGTTTCTGGCGGCCGGGCCGTGGGATGAAAGTTCCTTGCGCGACATTCGCGAAGACACTCTTGATCGCCAGATTGCGCGTTATGTGGATCGCGACGACGTGGTTTCCACAGTCATGAACACGTTCGCGAGTACAACCGTCCAGTGCGCGCGTTGCCACGATCACAAATTTGATCCCGTACCCCAAAACGACTACTACGCGCTCCAAGCGGTGTTTGCCGGAGTAGATCGAGCGAACCGAACTTTCGATACGGATCCAAAGATTCATCAGGCACGCCGGGCATTGTTGAACGAACGCGATCGCTTGAACAAGGATCGCTCCTGGATTGTAAGCCGCGACGTTGCTCGCGAGGTTAAGGCTTTCGAAGAAATCACCGAAGAAGCCCGACAGAAGTGGCGGCCCATCCTGCCGGAAAGCTTTGTCTCAACAGGAGGGGCTCGGCTGGAACTTCAGACGGATGCCGCAATCCTGGCCGCGGGTCCGCGGCCCGAACGGGACACTTACGTCGTCACCGCTGTGTCACCGTTGATGAAAATCTCGGCCGTCCGGCTGGAAGTTTTAACGGACGAATCTCTGCCGAAGCGCGGGCCGGGCCGTCAGGAAAACGGCAACCTGCACCTCAGCGAATTGGAATTGCTCTCCTTCGATTCGGGCTCCACCAACGCGCGCCTAATAAAATTCTCCAGCGCAGTCTCAGATTTTGATCAATCAGGTTGGACCGTTGCCCACAGTGTGGATGGCAAGGACAAAACCGCGTGGGGAATTCATCCGAACATAGGCGAGTCCCACCAGGCAGTATTCAAGTTGGAAGAAACGCTCAAGCTGGGTCAGGGGACAAAGCTTACGTTCGTCCTCAAACAACTGCATGGGGAAGGACATTTGATTGGGAAGTTTCGGTTGTCGGTGACGGGTGAAGATTCCGCCGCTGTGACGAGCGCTTTGCCTTCCGACATCGAGCGCATCCTCAGCATTCCAGAAGCCGGTCGTTCCGAAGATCAACAGCGCCGGCTTGCTAAGTTTGTCGTGAACCGCCGGATTAATTCCGAGCTCGCGGCATTGCCTAAACCGTCACTTGTTTTTGCCGCGGCCAGCGATTTCGAACCGGATGGCAGCCACAAGCCGGCCGGCGCGCCGCGTCCCGTCAAGATTCTCAAGCGAGGCGACATCCATAAGCCCATCGGGACGGCCGAACCAGGCGCCCTCTCATTTATCTCGAATTTACCGTCAAGGTTTGAAGCGAGCGAGGAACCGGACGAAGGAGCCCGACGCGCGGCGCTGGCGAAGTGGCTGGCGGACCCCGCGAACCACCTCACCTGGCGCTCGATCGTGAATCGAGTCTGGCATTATCATTTCGGCAAAGGCTTGGTGGGAACTCCCAATGACTTCGGCAGAATGGGGAGCGTCCCGACACATCCCGAACTGCTGGACTGGCTGGCCGTTTGGTTCCGCGATGACGCCAAAGGGTCCTTAAAAGCACTGCATCGTTTGATCGTTACGAGCGCCACGTACCGTCAGGCTTCAACACAGAATCACGGTTCATCTGGAACGCGCGGGCCCAGCTCAAGGGCCTCGTTGCCACCCGCACAAACCGACAGCGACAATCGCCTGCTTTCCCACATGAACCGGCTGCGACTCGACGCGGACCAGGTTCGCGATTCAATTCTGCATATCGCCGGCACGCTCGATTTGCGTATGGGCGGTCCGAGCGACAGGCAGTTCGATCTGCAACCCGGCCATCACGTCACGCCCAAGGTGGACTATGCAAAATTTGATGTGACTTCCTCGTTGGCTCAACGGCGCAGCGTGTATCGGTTTTTGTTCCGGACTCTGCCTGACCCGTTCATGGATGCGTTGGATTGCCCGGCTGGCGATCAACTCACACCAGTGCGCAACGCGAGCGTGACCGTCCAACAGGCGCTCGCCATGTGGAATGATGCGTTCGTCGTGAGCTACGCCTCGCGCGTTGCCAGTCGATTGGAAAAACATTCCAACAACGTGAATGAACAAGTGTCGCTCGCGTGTGAACTGGTGTGGTCCAGGTCACCAAACGAACTCGAACAAACAGAGCTAGCGGCCTACGTCCGGGCTCACGGCCTGGCAAACCTTTGCCGCGTCCTTTTCAACAGCAACGAATTCATGTTCGTGAACTGACATGCACTGCGAAACAAAATTGAATTCAAGCAATCGCCGTGAGTTTTTGTGGCGGTTCGGAGGCGGCTTGGGCGGGATCGCTCTCGCACACTTGCTTGGAAGGCACCAACTCCTGGGAGCGCCCGAGTTGATTAACGGTTCAGCAGTGCCCGGCGTCTTGACGGGCCGGCTCCATCACCCTCCGAAAGCCAAGCGCATCATTCAGCTCTTCATGAATGGCGGGGCGAGCCAGATGGATTTGTTTGATTACAAACCGGCACTGTTGAAACGCCATGGGGAAAAGTTCGATCCGGGCAACGGCGCACGCGTCGAAGCAGCCACGAGTGAACCCGGCAGGATCCTCAAGCCGATGTTCGAGTTCAAACAGCACGGCCAATGCGGGCGATGGGTGAGCAGCGTGCTGCCCCACACGGCGACGTGTGTCGATGACATGGCATTCTTCATGGCAATGACTTCCAAGACGAATGTGCACGGTCCGGGCAGCTACATGATGAACACGGGCTTCCTACTGCCTGGTTTTCCCTGTTTTGGATCATGGGTTAGTTATGCGCTGGGATGTGAGACCGATAATTTGCCTTCGTTTGTGGTGCTGCCGGATACGCGCGGGTTGCCGTATAATCAGAAAGGCAACTTCAGCTCCGGATTCCTTCCAGTGACGCACCAAGGGACCATCATCAACCCAAGTGCGGCAACGCCCATCGCGGATCTTCACGCTCCCTCCGAAGCCCGATTCATAACTGCCGAGGCGGACAGCGAAGGTCGCGCGCTCCTTAAAAAATTGAATCGCGCACACCTCCTTTCGAATCCCGGCGACTCCCGGCTGGAAGGGCGCATTAAGGCGTATGAACTTGCCGCAAAAATGCAGCTGAGCGCGCCGGAAGTCTTTGACTTGAAACGCGAGAACGAAACAACGCGCCAGCTCTATGGCCTCGGCGATCAGGTCACGGAGGATTTTGGCCGCCGTTGCCTGACGGCGCGGCGCTTGGTGGAGCGCGGCGTGCGATTCGTCCAAGTGTGGAGCGGTGCGGCGGGACCGACGAACAATTGGGACAATCACGCCAGCATCAGCAAGGAGTTGCCACCCATGTGCGCCGCAACCGACAAGCCCGTGGCTGCGCTGCTCAAGGATTTAAAACAGCGTGGATTGCTGGAGGATACGCTTGTGCTTTGGAGCACCGAATTTGGGCGAATGCCGTTTTCCCAAGGGGGCGATGGACGCGATCACAATGGTGGGACGTTTGTGAACTGGATGGCCGGGGCCGGAGTAAAGGGCGGCGCGAGTTTCGGAGAAAGCGACGAATGGTCCTGGAAGGCCGCCCGGCAGAGGACCAGCACCTACGATTTTCACGCAACCATTTTGCACCTGCTTGGAATCAATCACGAGGAACTGACCTTTCGCCATGATGGTGCCGACCGGCGGCTGACGGATGTTCATGGTGAGGTGATCCACGACGTTTTGGCGTAGCGGGCCTGGAGTGCGGGCGCGCAGCCGTCGTCGGGGAAGGTGGAAGAACGATTCAGCCATTTTACGGAATGGCTCACCCGCTTGAACCTGCCTACTGGTCTTCGCGGCTCCTAGGTCGCACTGACCATAACCGAATCGACGCAGCTACGATCGCGTAAGACGTCGGCGACGATGCGCATCAACTCATCGGGGTTGAAAGGTTTTTGGAGAACGCCTGCGATGTGCTTCCACGCCGGGCTGCCAGGGTGGACCGACACATCACCGCTCACGAGTAATACTGGCACGCTTGCAGTAACGGGGTCCGCTAGCAGCCGGGAGATGAGCGCCGGACCCGAGAGTTTGGGCATTGTCAGATCACAAAGGATTAAATCTGGAGGTGAGCTCCGTGCGGTCTCCAGTCCGTTGACGCTATCATCGGCTGTTTGCACGTCGTAGTTGGCGCGGAGTATCCACTCGAGCAATTCGCAGATCATCGGTTCGTCATCAATGACCAGAATACGTTTTCGGGGCGCCGGCATTCACCGTCTATCGGCATGCGGAAGCCATGACTCAAACAATAAACCGGGAAACCGCGGTCACCCTCCTTCCGTTTATGGCCAATCCAGGACAGTCACGTTTTCGTACGCCGGATTTTGGGCTGGCCATCTCAACAAGCTTGTGTAAAAGCTTCGTCAAGGTGCCAGCCAGCCAGGTCAACTCCGGACCCAATAAGAACGCGGTCATTCTCCTGATCGAGGACGAGAATAACGACGTGGTTCTATTCCGCCGCGCTCTTGCCGACGTGAACTACGGCGGAACGCTCAAGGAAGTGAATTCCGTCAAGCAAGCCCGGGCCTACATGGAAGGTCTGACGCCGTTTGAAGACCGGGGAGAACATCCCCTCCCGAACCTGATCGTTTCGGACATGAACATGCCCGGCGCCAATGGGTATGACTTTCTGGAATGGCTCCGGGAACAGGATAAATTCTGCGACCTCCCCTTTCTCTTCTTATCCGGTTCCTTCGCCCCGTTGGAAAAGGGGCGCGCGAACGAATTAGGGGTGCTGGTCTACGCCAAGACAGCCAGCAAAGAAGTAATGCGGGAACGGATCCAAAGCATTTTGGCCTTGCTCCCGCCAGAGCGACCCTCGCCCTGAAAGGGATCCGAGCCAAGGCAGGACCTTCCTACCCCTTGGCCGCGGCGTTCTCACCGGCAATTCCTTGAGTAGTTTCCCTGAATGCGCCCGTCCCTCCCAAGGGGCCATACTGCTCCAATGAAGAGCGAGTCAGACGCACACTTGGAAAACACGGGCACGCGGCCCCGTGTGATCCTCTACGTCGAGGACAATATCGACGACCGATTTTACTTTGAACGCGCCTGCCGAACCCTCTGTAAAGATTTCGTGTTCCGCTACGTCAGTGATGGGGAGGACGCGCGTGATTATCTCCTGGGCAGGGGAAGCTACAGGGATCGGCAGGCCTATCCGCTGCCGAGCGCTGTCATCACCGACCTGCGTATGCCCCGGCTCAACGGGCTTGAACTCTTGCGGTGGGTCCGTAGCCAGCCAGAGTTCGAACATCTTCCGATGTTCGTATTCTCCAGCTTGCATGGCCTGGCTGATGTGGAGGAAGTCCGACGCTATGCAATGACGGGTTTTTTCAAGAAACCTTCCGACTCACGCGCATGGGTAGGCGTCGTCCTTCAAATGGTCGCGAACATTCGTGCTCATCTCGACGAACGTCCCCAACAGCAAAAAGCCGCCTAAGTGGGACAGACTCATCGTGGCTGCGTGTCAGTGACAACCCCGCTGACAACGACGCCGATGCAATGGGTCGTGTACTCAAACGGATCACCGTCGTAGAGCGCCAGATCAGCATCCTTGTTGGGTTCGATCGAACCAGTTCGCCCCTCAATGCCGAGCACCTTCGCCGCCTCAATTGTGATGGCCGCCAACGCATCCTTATGTGACAGGCCATTAGCCGCCGCGACCGCAGCCTCGAACAGGACGACTCTTGTCTTTGGCACATAATTCTCGAAGCCACTTTGAAGCGCGAAAGGGATTCTAGCCGACTTAAGTTTCGCCGCCGTCTCCAAGCTCAAATTTTCTGTCTCCCCGTTCGCACGAAACATGATCGGATGCAGCACCACCGGAAACCCGCTCCGTGCAATCTCCGGCAAGACCAGCGGAGCATCGCTTACCCCGTCGAGAACGATCTTCAGTCTGAACTCCGCGGCCAACCGCAGCGCCGCGAGAATGTCATGATGTCGATGCACGGTAATGAGCAATGGCTGCTTGCCATCAAGAACCCGTGTGAGCGCCTCCAGATGAAGATCCCGCGCCGGCCGCTTCTCGACGTCGTTCGTCGCACCCTTGCGGGAATAGTCCTGCGCTTTGATTAGATCCCCGCGCAACATCGCGACTGCCTTCGAAGAAGTGCCCGGCGCCTTGTTTCTTTCCGCTACCGCGCCGGACCCTAGCGTCGCGGCGATCATGGCCGCTGGATTAATGAGCGCTTGTTCCAAATTCGCCGGATGCGTTTTAACGATCATCGTCTGGCCGGAAATCAGCGCCCCTGGGCCGTGGCCAGTATGAAGCGTCGTCACGCCAAAGCTGCGCACATAATCGACCAGAGGATCGCGACCATTATAGGCATCGATCGCCCGAAGTTCGGGTTGGATGGGCGCCGATTTCTCCAACTGTTCCTGATCGTGGGGCTGATTCAGAACCCCCGAAAGACCGACCACGGTATGCGCGTCGATGAGTCCTGGTGTCACAACCTTGGCTTTGAGTGTTCGTGTGCCCACAGGAATTCTCACCGCATTGGATTCGCCCACCGAAATGATCCTGCCATCCTTGATCAGAACCACCCCATTGGTAATCGACGCCCCGACCATCGTATGAACCGTCTCACCTTGCACCGCGAGGTCCTCGGCGTGGGCGCACGAAAGAAGAATGCTGATCGTCGCCACGAATTGTTGGATAGAAATCTTCATCGCGCCTCCTCCCAGGTTCCGAAGCAACAAAGGTGTGCTGAACGGGGATTGCCAGCCCCATAACCTCCCGTGGACCACAAACGATCCTTCTCGTTTCCTCGATCAAAAACTTTCACGCCATCCACCCACGTTTCCAACACGTGCGTGTAAACACTCAACGGGTCTCCGGAGAGCACCACGAAGTCAGCGTCCTTGCCGACCGCTAGGGAACCAATCCGGTCTTGCAGATCGAGCATCTCCGCTCCAGCCAACGTCAACCCCCGCAATGCCGCCTCCCGCGACATCCCCGCCCGTACCGCAAACGCCGCGCTCCGCAGGAACAGGCGTGAATCAGTCACCGGGTCGTCGGTGTGGAAGCCCGTTGCCACGCCCGCCTTTTCCAGCTCCGCCGCGTTCTTCCAGTCGATGTCGCGTGCCTCGATTTTTCCGCCAGGGCTGTCGAGCATGATGATGGAGCATGGCACCTTGGCCGCAGCGATCTCAGCGGGAACTTTCCATGCGTCGCTGACATGATGAAGCACCACGCGGAACCCAAACTCCTTTTGCAGACGCAGCACCGAGAGAATGTCGTCATGACGATGCGTGTGATGATGCACCACCCGCTGACGTTCGAGAACTTCGACGAGTGTCTCGAGCGCGAGATCACGCGCCGGCAGCTTGGCGGCATCTCCTTTGGCTCGGGTGATCTTGTCGCGATAGTCCTGTGCCGCCACGAATTTCTCGCGGACCAGCGCCGCGGACTTGGCACGGGTTCCTGGGAAAGGCGGCTCCTTGCGAGAGTTGGTCCCATTAGCCATTTTCAATCCGCCCGCCACACGTCCCGCCTGGTTGGTCATGAGCAAGGCATCGATGGTGTTACCATCGCGCAATTTCAAATAGAGCGTCTGGCCACTGATCAAGTGCCCCGAACCGGGCATGACATTCACCGTGGTGATTCCGCCAGCCTGCGCCTTCTGGAGGCTGACATCCCGCACATCAACTGCATCCAGCACCCGTGTATCGGGCTGGATGGGCGATGACTGATCACCGCCCGCGGGACTGCCAATGTGGCTGTGCGTATCGACCAATCCCGGCATGATGACCCGGCCTGTCACATCACGCACGGTGGCATCTTCCGGAATCCTCGTGTTGCGGGGTCCCACGGCGACAATCTTTCCGCGGTGGACGACAACCACGCCGCGCTCGATCGGTTCTCCGCTCACTGTGATGACCAATGCGCCCGTCAACACGAGCGACGTTTCCTGTGCTGAAACGGAGCGTGCAACAAACGCGATGAGCAGCGAGAAGAGAATCTGGAAACGAAATGGCAACATGGCTTGCGCAACTTTATGGAGCGACTGAATGAAATCGACAGCAATTTGCGTCCGCCGTGTTGAAGGAGGCTATGATCGCGAGCCGAAAGGCCTTGGGAAATGCGCCGACCGAACTTCTAGGAATCGCCCAAGCCGGTCATCAGCGGATTTTCGCTGAGGCAGATGCCCGTGGGCATCCGACAGTTTGCAGGACGACTGCGAATATTGAGCTACTCCGTAGGGGCGAAACCAGGTCTGTTCCGACGGCAACCCGGCATTCACTCACCACCCACGCTCGATACTCCGCCTCTTATAAAGGAACTCGAACATGTTGCCTTCGTGGGGCTGATCCCACGAGATTTTCATCGTCGAAACAGGGCCGATGTTCAGGCGATCGATTTCCGGGAAGGCTTGCAGCTCGTCGATGAAAGCCAGGTCTTTAGTGATGGCACTTACGGCCAGGCTGTAGCCGATTTGATGCAGCATGTCCTTTTGCGGGCAAGTCACCACGCTGGCGTAGGGACAAAGGAATTCCTTGTTGGCCAGCGGATGTGCGAACGAGTCGCATAGCACGATCGTCGGGCGCAGGTAGGTGCCGCCTTCGAAGACGACCTTGCGTGGACCGTTGCGATATTTCGCGGTCGTATCCACGGCACTGGCCGTTTTCAGCCCCTCCTCGATCTGTGCGTCAATGAAGTCCGCCATCTTAAGATTGGCGAATCCCGAGAGGCGGGCCTTCTCGTCCTCGGGCCGGGTCGGCTGAATGGGGCCAAGCTTTTGCGCAAGCGCGTCGGCGATTTCGGCTGCGTACTTCGGCACGACGATCGCCGAGGCGTTGATGCAGGAACGTCCGCCGTTATCGCTGATGGAGCTGACCATCACATCGATGTAATCGCGCCAGTTCTCAATCTGGTCTTCGCCCACGATAATCTTGCTCCAGCCCGGCCCGTGCAGCTGGATGGCAGGATTGTTCGCATATTGCGCCATCGTGTTCTTGTCGCCGAAAATGAGTGCCCGACCGCAGGTATTGAGGATGGTCGCGGCTCCATCATGGTCTGTGGCGTAGAAACCAAACGCCTCGGCCGGCACGCCCGCCGCGATGAAGGCTTGGATCAAGCGATACGGTGTCCAGGGCTCTTCCTTGCCAGGCTTGATTACGACTGGCGTCTTCAGCGCGATGGCGGGGAGCCAGAGGGAGTTTACGGCCGGGGAATTACTGGGCATTACCAAGCCGAGCGCAGCCGCCGTTGGGAAAAAAGCGAGCTTGGTGCCGAACTGTTCGCCCATGCCGGAATCGAGGATCGAAAGGTCCAGGCCGCGCGTGAGGCCGTTGAGAATCTCGTCGAGGTGCGTCAGGGCGTAATGAATCTTCGCCATGTTGCGCTTGACCATCACGTGCGGAAGCCCGCTCGTGCCGCTCAGCGTCTCGATGTACTGCTGCGCTGTTTGAGTGTGACCCTTGTCGCCGAAGGGCAGCGTGCCATTCAGAAACAGTTCCCCCGCTTGCGAACTCATGGCGATGAGCTGCTTCACGGTGAACTTTTTCAATGCCGCCCGAGACGAGGCAATCTTGGCCAAATCACGTTTGACGATGCCGCCGTTGACCGTGGAAACGAGCGCCTTGACCTCGCCGGTGCGGTGGTCCTTGACCTCGATTTTCTCCAACGATTCGTAAGCGCGGCCCAGCCGCAGGACGGGGAGATGGGGAATCATTAGTATACACCCTCAACAATGTTCTTCTCCATCGCGCCGAAGGGGCGGACGTCAGCCACGCCGTCCCAGGCGTACGGCGCACGAGGTTCGCGGCGGATCGCTTCGTCGCGTTCGAGGAAGCGGGGCATGAAGAATTCCTTGGTCAGTGTGGTGAGTTCCACACGGCCCCATTCACCGTAGGCCACGGTCTCTTCGGTGTTGTTGGGATTCACCACGCGCAGAACGGCGCGGGGCTGTGGGGCGTAATAGGTGATGGAGAAATTATCCTCAGGATGAAGCGGCACGCTGGCGGCGAGGCCCATGAGGGTGTTGCCGTAGGTCGGATAGAAGCCGATGCGGTTCTCAAGCAACTTCTTCGACGATGAAGCGCACGTACTGGGGCGTCATCGTGGTGCCGCCACAGAATACGCCACGGATGCCGGCATCCCACAGGTTCACTTTTTCGGCCAGGGCTTCAAGCAGTTTGGGCGTGGTGAAGAGGCCGGTGACTTTGCGGTTCTTCAGAATCGTCGCGGCCTGATCGACGACGTGTTCCATGTACGCTTGGCGACATCGAATTGCTTGTTGGAGATGAGCTTCTTCACCCAGCGCGGATCGAGATCGATGAAGTAGCAGGAGCTGCCGCGGACGTTGGCCAGATGCTCGATGGCGAGGCGCAGGCGACGCGGACCGGTGGGGCCCATCATCAGCCAGGATCCGCCGCGCGGGAAATGTTCGTCGGAAATCTTCTCGCTGAACTCGGAGTAATCGACTTTGTAATCGTTCCAGCCGATGCGCTGCTTGGGCATGCCGGTGGTGCCGCCGGTTTCGAAAATGTTGAACGGCTTGCCCTTGAATTGGGCGGGCACCCAGACCTCGGGCTGCAGGTCGCGCAGTGATTCGTCCGGGAAATGCGGGAACTTCAGCATGTCGGCGAATGACTTGATCTCTTTGCGCGGATCGAAATTCTTCTTCGCCCAATCGAGCCAGAACGGGCAGCCGGTTTCCGGCGAGAAATGCCATTGGATGATTTCGCGGAGATGGGCGTCGAGCTGAGCCTGCGCGGCTTTAATTTGGTCGGAGTTCATTCTGGGGATTGGTGGATCAAAGCTTGGGTCAGGGCAATGAGAACTTCTGCGCCGGGAACGGCGTCTCGCCCCCGGCGCAGAAAATTTTATGTCAGGGAATCGTCACTTCTTGATTTCCAGTTTTTGCGGCTGGTCGCTAGCGGCGCTGCTGCCGCCAATGGCGTAGAGGTGCGTCTGGCTGGCGACGTACATCACGCCGTTGGCGACGATCGGAGTCGAGTAAACGGGCGCGCCAAGGTTGGTCTCGATGATGGGTTTCTCCTTCTTCGGATCAAAATCCTTCTTCACGGGAAGAATCACGAAATCGCCATCCTCATCGCCCACATACACTTTGCCGTCGGCTACGAAGGTGCTGCCCCACATGTGAGCCTTCATGTCGTAAACCCAGTTCAGTTTGCCGGTGTCGGCATCCAGACAATGCACGAATCCCGAGAAGTCGCCGATGAAGAGCAAGCCCGTGGCGGGGTCGATGGAGACAGTGGAGATGCGTGCGGTGAATGCCTTTGTAGCTCCAGAGCACGGCCGTCTTTGTGATGTCACCCGTCTTGGTCGGGTCAATGCAGACGAGGTGGCCAACGCCTTCGCCATGTTCCGGGTCCTGGCCGGTCGCGACATAAATGCGGTTCTTTATAGAAGACGGGGGTGGAGTTGATCTCGCTAGGGCCTTCCGCCGCCGGATATTTGTGGGCGGCATCCTTCACTTTGTATTCCGGTGGATTGCAATCGAACCTTCCAAATGGTGGGCAACAAATCGATGTCGTCTTTCTTCACCGGCTTGGTGTCAAAGGCGTAGCAGCCATCCGTCACCGCCACCGAAATAAACCTGCTTCTTGCCATTCACGATCCCGATGGAGGGCGAACTCCACTGGCCGTGATAAATCCGCGGGCCGATGCCGGCGTCGTCCTCAGCGATAAGCTTGCCGGTCTTCTTGTTGACCGCGATGAAGCTCGGCGAATTGGGCGAGGGAATGTTGACGTGCGTCCAATCCTGACCGTTGGAGGTGCAGGCAAAGAGCATGTCGTCCACAATCAACACGGAACAGTTCGAGGCGTTGTGCGGGAACACGCCCAGCTCATCCATCATGTCGTATTTCCAGATGATGTCGGCATCGATGTCGGTCAACTCCTCCTTCGGCTTTGCCGGGGCCCACGATGTATTGGGCTTCGTCCTTGAAGTCGCCGTCGTTGCCGTTCTTCAAGCCGTCGGCATCGAGACACATGACTTCGCAACGGCTGGTCACGATGTAAACGCGGTTGCCTTCGACGGTCGGAGAGCAGAAGAAGACCGAGGTTTTCCCAGTCGTTGACCTTGCCCGAGGCGAGCTTGGGAACGACCAGTTGCCAGAGCAGTTCGCCGGTCTTTTCATCGAAGCACATGAGGATGGAACGGTCGCCCTGATGCTGCTTATTGCGGGGCGTCTCGTTATTGGTGCCGACGTAAACCTTTCCATTGGCGACCACCGGGTTGCCGTAGCTCTGCGAGCCGAGCTTGGCGACCCAGCGCACATTCTTGGTGGTGGCCAGATCGATGTCCTCTGTGCCGGACTTTAATTTTCCAGGGTCGAAACTCGTCGGCATGTTCTTCGCCGGTGAGTACATGTTGCGACCTGGATCGTTGCCGCCCCACTGGGGCCAATCCTGCGCCTGGGTGACGAGGCCGCAGCACACCAGCGCAGCGGTGATGGGAAATAATTTCTTCATAACGATTGGCTTTTCTCCTCTTGGAAATCAGTTGGCGGTCACTTTGACATTGTCGATGCAGACGCGCATATCGGTCGGCGAAAAGCCGAATAAGCCCGGCGAGCCGTGAGCGTGGGCGATCTTGTGCGGCACTTCGATGGTCCAGGCTGACGGCTCCGCTTCGCCGCGTTTCCAAGCCTTGGCGCGAACTATTCCGCTGCCGTCCGGCGCCACATCCACCCGGGCTTTCAATTGATACCAAACATTCGGGGACCATTTGAAAGGAACAGCGCTCTTGATGCGCTCCTGGTTCGAGTTCACTTCCAGCTCCTGCGAATTGCCTTTGAGCACGATGATGTAGCGCTGATTGATAATGCCGACCTCGGACATCTTGCGACGGTTACCTTCGCTCAACACATCTGCCTGGATGGTGTAATTCTTCAGGTCCGGTGAGCCGAAGAAAATCTGGCCTCGCTGGAAAAGTTTGTTTTCAATCGTCTTGGTCAGGGCCTTGGTCTTGACGCCATCCACTTCCTTCTCGCGCACTTCGAAGCGGAAACGCGCGCTGTTCCACGGAAGCGGGGGGTAGGCAAATGGCGTGGCAGGCTCCACGGTGTTCGTGGTCGTATTGCTCAACTCGAAGCTCTCGAAATCCTGCGAGATGGGCAGCGCCGGGATGACACGGCCTTTGATGTACCCGGTGAGTCCTCCAAGGGATGCCTTGAACTGACCGGCACTCGGCGCGGGAGTTTTCTCCGCGACCAGCTGGCCGTCGGAATTGAATGAACCATTCATGGTCGCCTTCACCAGCGCCGTCGGCGGAATGAACGGTTCCCACTTCAGCGATTTCGGATCAATGTTCTCGTCCACGGTAAAACCATTGGTATCCAGCGAACGGGCGCGGAAAGCGTGAGTCTGACCCGGCGACAAAAGAACTTCGTACGGGATGAGCTGAAGTTGCGTGGCGGGACCTGCTTTGGGCCAGGGCTGTGCCTGCCGCGCGTACTCAGGCTGAGCGGCGGCGAGCCCCGGATTATTTCCAGCCTTCCCGAAGCAGTACAGTTTCCGATCTGTTTGGATGTAAATTTTGCCGTTGAAGCCCATCGGCGAACCAAAGGCTTTGCCACTCAAGGTGGTCTTGCTTATTTCTTCCACGCCTTCACGGGACGGCTTTAACACAAACAAATCACACGTGCTGCCGGCTTCCGTGTCCCCGACCTTGGCCGCGTCCGCGGCAGAAATATACATGGCTACGTAGAGCAGGCCATCCGCATAAAACGGGGTGCTTTGACGTTGTTCAATTCCCAGCTTCTTCTTCCACAAGACCTTGCCGTCCTTTGCATCCACCGCCGCCAGGTCGCCCGTTCCCGTCACCTCGTAAACAATATCCCCGACGAGCACCGGCGACGAAGCGAGCGAGCCCAGTCCATTGCGCCAGACTTCAAGCTCCTTCTGCTCGAACACCTGGGGGGTAAAGGCGTTACTCGGGGTGGCGATAGCCGGAATCTTGAACGCCGCCATGCGCCCGATTTCCGAGGAATCAATATTCTCTGATTCATGGACCGCGATAAGGTTATTGCCGTGCTTGATTACGGAGGCGTTGATTCCCCCCTTCGCTCCGGCTTTAGCGAAGGAAAAACGCCATAACGGCTCGCCCGTACGTGCGTTTATAGCGAGAAGGCTGGAGTCCCCGCCCGCACTGTAAAGGACGCGCTTGCCATGCCACCAATCGAGGTAAGGATGCGAGAAGGTGTTGTCCTGGGGCCGAGCGCCAGGCGCGCTGGACCAAACGAGCTGGCCGGTCTTCTTATCAAACGCATAAAACCGGTCCCCGGCCGCTCCATGGGCGCCCCAAGCGCTGGTGATCCCACGCGTAATAATCAGGTCCCCATCGATCACCGGCGTCGCCGTGCGAGCATTGGGAAATGTGAGCCGTCCAAACTCTTCCATCATGGACCGTTGCCAGAGCGATTTGCCATCTGCTGTGAAGGCAGAAAGAAGCCCTTGGGTCCCGAGCACATAAACATTTCCCGTCTCCGGATCAATGGTCGGCGACGACGTCGCGTAGCGAAGGTAAATGGTGTCGGAGAGGAAATCGTTCTCGCCCTTCTGCCACAACAGTTTGCCGCTCTCCGCATCAAAACAAGCGACGAACTCCTGCAAGTCCTGCCCGTCGCCGCGGTAGCCATTGATGTAAAGCTTCCCGTTGGCGATGGCAGGCGTGGATTGCCCGGGGAACTCCGCTGTCCACAGCGGTGCCTTGCCGTCAATTTTTTGGGGGAGTCCTTTCTCCAAAGAAACCGAGCTTTGCAACGGGCCACGCCACGTCAACCACCCCGTCACCGGGGCAGCAGACAATGAAAGTGAAACAGCCAGCGACAGTCCCAGCCCAAAAAGCGTTGTTGAAAATCTCATAGCACGTCAGCTCCCCCAAATGTGATCCATGAATGGAACGCGTGGACTATTGTGCAGCCTTCCAGTCAATGCAATCGATTTGTACTTACACGTATGAATGCAGACGTCACTCCGTGAGTTGTATTCGGTCGAGGTGAGAGTGGGCGAAGAAAGATGGAGCGCCGTCCGTTTCGGCATGGCGTTTCAGGGTTCCACTGACTAGGTTGCGTCCGGGCCTCGGTTTGGGTGCCCCGCTGAGATTCTATGAGCGACGCCGAACTGACATTCTCGAAGAAGTACACGGCGGTTCATGCCCAAACTTACTTCAAGAAACATCACGAAAGTGTCTCGCGACGTTTGAGTCACTGGCGTGAGGTTCAGATGGCGCGGCGGGCATTAACCGTCGCCGGTCGTCCGCAATCAGTGCTGGACATTCCTTGTGGCACGGGGCGTTTTTGGGAACTGCTGGCTGAAGAACCGCATCGAAAAATTTACGCAGCTGATCTGAATGCGAACATGTTTGAAACCGGCCTCAAATTACGCGCACCCGAATTAATCAGAAGGATTGAGGTTTTCACGGCCTCCGCGTTTTCAATTCCCAAGCCAGACGAGTTCGTGGAGTGCGTCTTTTCCATTCGTTTGCTGCACCACATCGAAAAGCCCGAGCATCGCATGTCCATTCTCCGTGAGTTCAAGCGGGTCAGCTCGTCCACAATCATCGTCTCGCTCTGGATCGATGGGAATTTTCGCGCGCGGCGCCATGTAAGGAAACCGCGCAAACTGGGCCACGATCGGTTCGTGGTGCCTCGCTCTGTGTTGGAAGAGGAATTTGCCAAGTGTGGGCTGCGTGTGCTCCAGCGCGTGGACTTCCTGAAGTTTTACTCAATGTGGGCCGCTTACGTGCTCCAGAAATGACGCGCCGTCCTGCAGCTGAGTAACATGGAAAGCTTCATCGCGACAGGGTGGGATAAGATTTTCGCCTTCAATGGGTTGGTCACCTTTGAAGATTTTTGGACAAGAACTGTCCAGTGGTTCGAGGAACCCAACCAACGCCGTGGCGGATGGAGTGGCGTAGCCCGTTGTGAACTTAGCCTGCCGGAAGGCGGCGCTGTTCGCGTCTTCCTCAAGCGACAGGAGAATCACGTTACCCGCACCTTCCTCCACCCGATCCGAGGGATTCCGACTTTCGAACGTGAGTTCCAAAATATCATGCGGTATCGCGCCCATGGTATTCCTTCCCTCACGCCCCTTTATTTTGGCTGCCGCCGTCAGGGTGGGAAGCAACAAGCCATTCTGTTGACGGAGGAGCTATCCAACTTCCGCTCGTTGCACGACTTGGAACGCTGCTGGCAAGAATCACCGCCAAAGGCAACGGTCCGGCGAAGTGTTGTCCGTGCCGTAGCCCGCCTCCTGCGGCAAATCCATGCGCAAGGTCTTCGTCACAATTGTTTTTATCCCAAGCACATCTTCATAAACATAAAATCGCCGAACGACGTGGAAGCGCGTGCCATTGATCTGGAGAAAACGAAATCGTCACCCCTTCGCAATTGGCGCATGAATGATTTGGGAACCTTGAATCGCCATGCCGTGGGATGGAGCCGCTCCGACCGCGTTTATTTTATGCGGGAATACTTCGCCGTCCCGCGCCTAACGCCCGACGCCAGAAAACAGTGGCGACGCCTCGCCCGCCGGTTAGCGCGAAAACATCCTGCCAAACGTCTGGGGTCCATTTGAAGTGGAAGTGGATTTGTCCCAGACGCAATCCTACCTTCCTCAGCGCGCTGGCCGACGCCCCGGATGAAAACCGTTTACTTTGATTACAATGCCACGACATCGCTTGATCCCGCGGTGCGCGAAGCCATGCTCCCGTATTTGGGCGAGATATTCGGCAACCCCTCCAGCGTGCATCATGTAGGCCGGCGGGCTCGCGCCTTACTCGATGACGCTCACGATCGGGTCGCGCGCGTTTGGAAATGCAAACCCAGTGAAGTGGTTTTCACCAGTGGCGGAACTGAATCAGACAATCTTGCGATACTGGGCGTAGCCAGACTGCTGCGCGACCAAGGGCGGCACATAATCACCTCGAGCATTGAACATCACGCCGTGTTGCACCCGTGCGAGTACTTGCGCAAACAGGAAGGCTTCGATGTGACTTATCTCCCGGTTGATGCGGAAGGACGCGTCGGCGTCGAGGCCGTACAGGCAGCGCTTCGGCCTGATACTGTGATGGTCTCCGTCATGGCCGCCAACAACGAGATTGGGACACTCCAGCCTGTGGCCGAAATTGGCGCCTTGTGTCGGGCACGCGGAGTGGTTTTCCACACCGATGCCGCGCAATGGTTTGGCAAGGAGCCCTTTCCAGGCATTGAGTTTTTCAACGCAGACCTCGTTTCGGTGTGTGCACATAAATTTCACGGACCAAAAGGCGCGGGCGCCCTGTACATTCGATCGCCTCTGCATCCCGACCCAATCCTTTTCGGAGGGGGTCATGAAAACGAACGACGAGCCGGGACGGAAAATCTGGCCATGATCGCGGGCTTCACCGAGGCGACCGAACGCTTTGTCACGGATCCTGTGTTTCCCCGAGATACAATACTGCCCTTGACGGACCGGTTGATCCGTCTGGTGGATTCACTCGAAAGGCTTGGGGTGGTCACGGGGGCCCGGTTTCAGGGCTCGCGGACTGAGCGCCTTACCAACACCGTTTCCTTTACTATCGAAGGCGTAGATAGCATGACGATGCTCGCTGCTCTGGACTTGGAAGGTGTCTGCGCTTCAAGTGGTTCAGCTTGCTCCTCCGGTTCACTGGAACCTTCACATGTGATGGTAGCGCTCGGAGTTCCTGAAAAGGCCGCCAATTCCCTCATCCGCTTTTCTCTTGGCAGGAATTCAACGGCGGAAGAAGTGGCTCATGTCGAAAAGGTCCTTCCCGGCATCATCGCCCGTGGACAAGGGACCCAATAACAAGTCGGTCGGCAGCGAACAACTTGTGGATACCGCCAACAACTGCTCACTGGGGGATTTTCCTGAAGGTGCCTAAGAAGTTTTCCCGAGCGGACTAACGTTGTCATCGGCCCGTCCCCGTGCGGTCGCGTGACGTTGTTCCAATTATACACAGCCCTTAATACTAAGTTGATCTTCCAAAAGAAAACTCATTCACTATCGCCGCCATGAACCTGACCATCGCCAAAGATCAAATCCTCACGGGTCTCCAATCCGTGCAGAACGTTGTCAGCACCCGCACAACGCTGCCGATTCTTGTCGAACGTTCTCATGCGCGCGAGTGAAGGTCGGGTTGAGTTCACCGCCACCGATTTGGATGTCACTGTTTCCTGTTCCGTTGAAGCAAACGTGACAAAAGCCGGAGCCACAACCATCCCCGTCAAAAAGCTTTTTGGCATCATTCGGGAACTCACTAGTCCGGAAATTGAGATCGAAACGGATGAGAAGAATGTTACGTCCATTCGAGCTGGCTCTTCCTTCTTCAAGATTCGTGGCTTGGCCGCAGAAGAGTTTCCGCCAATGCCGAAATTCAAGGAAGACAAGCGCGTCACTGTGCCCCAGGAGAAGTTTCGCGGAATGTTGAAGAAGACGTCCTTCGCCATCTCAACGGATGAGTCGCGCTATGTGTTGAACGGAATTTTTTTGAGCCTCAAGGATCATAAGATGACCATGGTGGCGACAGATGGACGTCGGCTGGCCCTTGTGGATGAAGAGGTTGAATTAGGAGATAAAAGCCAGGGCGAATTCATTATTCCGGCCAAGGCGGTCAATGAACTGGCCCGGTTGCTCCAGGACAAGGGGGATGTCGATGTCAATTTTTCTGAGAACCAGGCGTCCTTTACGCTGAAGAGTGAAAAAGGGCCGGGGGTGCTCATCATCAGCAAGTTGATCGAAGGAAATTACCCGAACTACCGCCAGGTTATTCCTTCTGAAACGAAGGAACGCATTTCGTTGCCGCGCGAAGAATTCCTCCACGCCTTGCGTCGTGCGGAAATCATGACGAGCGACAAACAGAACTCCGTCAAGATGGCCTTCGGTAAGAACCAGCTTGCCATCACCGCAAATTCACCAGACGTCGGAGAAGCGCGTGAGACGATGTCGATTAATTACAAAGGCAAGGAGCTTGCCGTGGCATTCAATCCGGCCTACCTCATCGAGCCACTCAACGCGCTCGGCAACGACGAGGTTTTCATTGAGTTGATCGACGAGCTCAGTCCAGGCGTGTTGAAGATCAATGGCCCGTTCCTCTACGTGGTCATGCCGATGCGGTTGAGCTGAAGGCTCAGGCGGTCCTCAAATTTAGAAGGGTGGAGGATGGGGACGGCCAGACGCATCAGGTGAAAAGCAAGCTAGCAACAGGTGGCTTCAGCGGAGTTTGCATTCCTGCTGGCTAATTTGATTTTCTCCGCATCATTACGTCCTTCAGCAGGTACGCCAGGAAGAGGGAGTTGAATTTGAAGTAGCGTGGCCCGAGCCTGCGTGGCTCTGATGCAAGCCGATGCAGCCAGGTCAATCCAGCCCGCTGCATCCAAGCCGGTGCATCCTTTTTCGTGCCGGCATTCACGTCAAAGGCAAAACCAACGGCCAAAATCACACCGCGCTGAATAGCTGCCTTGTGCCGCTCAATGAATTCCTGTTGCTTGGGCGTGCCCAACCCAATCCAAAGGAAGTCCGGCGATAGCTGGTTGATCTCGGCGATGATTTCCGCCTCGGCATCTCGTTGAAAATAACCATGGCACGAACCCACGATTTGGATCCTCGGGTTTTGCCGCAAAAAAAACTCGCGCAACTTAACGAGGCAATCCTGTGAACCACCGAGAAAGTAGTGCGTCAGCGGGGCCGGGCTTGCGACGATGCAACGGCGCATAAACGTGGGGCCGTAAACGCGATCGCGCAGGTCAGCTCCCTGGCGGTTCAAGGCCCAAATCAGCGGCATGGCATCCGGAACGAAATAATCGAACTGGTTAGTGACATCGCGAAAACTTCGGTCGTGGCGCCGCAACGTTACGATGTGGGTATTGCTGAAGTCGACCGAGATGGAACCCGCTTGCTGGCTGCGCCACTGGCAATACGCGGTAAATTCATCGTAGGAGGTGCATTGCAACGGGGTGCCGAGGATCTCTTTCGTCGGACCCGGTGAAGGAGGACTCGCCTGATGAGCTGGCATCATCGTGAACCGTGTTAAACCTGCCCGACCATCTTCTTCAAAATGGCGTCCAGTGAAGTGGTCAAACGCCAGTTTGGGTAGTGGCTGCGAAATTTGGTCAGGTCGCTGATGTAGCAGATGTGGTCTCCCGCTCGCGCTGTATCGGAGTAGGTCCAATTCATTTTTCTGCCCAGCAACTGCTCAACCTTGGTGATGCATTCGAGGACCGACGCACTGTTCTCCCGGCCGCCACCGAGATTATACACTTCGCCCGGGCGCGGATCCTTGGCGTATTCGACAAAGGCCGCGATGACGTCAGTGCTGTGAATTTGATCGCGGACCTGTTTCCCCTTGTAGCCGAAAATGGTGTAAGCCTCGCCGGCCTTCGCCACCTTTACGAGGTAAGAGAGGAAGCCATGGAGTTGCACGCCGGAGTGCTGTTCACCCGTCAAACAACCGCCGCGAAAAATCCCGACGTTCATTCCGAAGTAACGTCCATATTCCTGGGCCATCACGTCCGCCGCGGTCTTGCTCGCACCGAACAGACTATGCATGGTGCGATCGATGCGGCAGTCCTCCCGGATGCCCTCATGGTCTTCGGCCCGCGCATAATCCCACCGCGTCGGCAACTCCTTCAGCGGCAACTCATTGGGCGCATCTCCATAAACTTTGTTCGTGGACATGAAGATGAATACGGCATCCGGCCGTGACTGGCGGGTAGCTTCCAACAGATTCAACGTGCCCACCGCGTTTACTTCGAAATCGAGAAAGGGAATCTCCTTCGCCTTATCGTGGGAGGGTTGGGCGGCGCAGTGAATAATGAGTTCGAAACGCTCTTGTTTGAACAGGTCGAGAACCGCCGACCGGTCGCGTATGTCCAGGCTAATGTGGGTAAATGCCCGCGTCCTGGTTTGCAACTGCGCGAGGTTCCAGCCGGTGTCGCCAGCCGGCCCGAAAAACTCCCGGCGCATGTTGTTATCGATCCCGAAGACCTGATGCCCCTCCCGATCAAAGTGCAGCACGGCTTCAGAGCCGATCAAGCCGCTTGAGCCGGTCACCAGGATTTTCATTCGGGGGCAAAAGATACGAAGGGAGAATGAAATTGATACTTTTTTTGACGGGAAGGGGACACGCCGTTTAAGGGAGCGAAGGAAACAAGAACGGCGGCTGGCCCACGACAGACGATCGTTCCAGCCGCCGTTCAATTATCACAGGGCACGCTCACCGCGCACGACACGCAGTTTCCCGCGGCGCACGCTCGTGCCTGCGAAAAAATGACTGGCGGCTAACCGGGCAACTCGGCCGCCGCCACCCAAACCAGCTCATGCCATTGCCAAGCTCATGCCCCATGATGTTAGCAGACAAGTTGCCAGAGGATTTCGTCCACGAATTCAATCCGGGATTGCGGCGCGGTGAGCGGACTTCACGCGAACTGCGCGACCTTCGCGCAACGATTTAGTGGAAAGGGAACGTTGGGTCGGTATCTGGCGCAATTGGTTGGGCGAAGCGGAAGACCTACGGCAATTGGATCACGCGGTAGAAGCGGTTCGTTGCGGCGCCAGCGGATGTATCCGTGGTGGATGCCGTTGTGCCATTCCAATAGATGCTTCCCGTCAGCCCAGTCCAATTCGCCGCGCCCAGGTTGTCCTTGAATTCAGCCCGGTAGGAACGCGACGGGTTGCCTGTCCACAACACCTGCTTCAAACCTCCGCCGACCGCGGCCAGCGTGAGGACGCGGAAGACGGAATTCGCGTCCGTCGGATCGGTTCCGCCGCGAAACTCAAGCCCGTCACTCACCCCATCGTCATCGAAGTCGCCCAATCCGTTCCGCGCGAGCGTGTTGAAGTAGGCCGCCTCCCAGTCATCGTCCAGCCCGTCGGCGTCGCTATCCGTGCCGGCGAGCTTAAGCACGAAGATGTCGCGCTTATCGTTGTAATCGCCGCTGACCAGATCACTGGCCATGCTTTGGAACACGACGGTGCGGCCATCCGCCGCCATAACCACGCGCACGGAGGATGCGGCGTTCCCGACGCCCTGGTTGACGTTCTGGCTGACCAGAGTCGTCGTGCCTAAGAGCCGGTCGCGCACAAACACGTCGCCGACGTTGTTCGTGTCGTTCGACACCAGGTTCGAGGCAGAGGCACCGAAGACGACGAAGCGTCCATCCGCGCTAATGACCGGTATGCGCAGCCCTTGGGCCGCCGCCGGGTTGCCCGTCGTCGTTCGAGTTACCAACTCCATCCCTCCACTTTGCCGGTCCAGGACCACGATCTGAGAATACCAAGGGTCAGAGGTATAACTCGGAGTGAATGTCACGAACCGTCCCTCTGCACTAATGGCGGCGTCCATCCCGTTGTAGAGAAAGCTGTTCGTCTCGCTGAACAGGTCGTGAATGACCAGTGCGCTCGAAAACGTGAAGCGAAACACAACGAAGCGTGAATTTCCGCTGACGCACGATATTTCGGAAGCGTAAGGATTTGCCGGATAGCCTTCGTTCACGAGATGCCGCCGGTTGTTGAGCAGGTCGTAGGCGTAAAGCTCCGTGCTTTTAAACAGAACGAAACGGCCATCCGGCGTGAACACAGCGTCCACGGGCACATCGTTTAGCACCGGGATGCTGGTCGCCGGACCCAGATTGAGGTTTGTTCCCGTCGACATGTTCTTCAGGAATAAAGTTCCGCCATTAAGGTAAGCGATCAGGTTGCCGTTGGTGCTGATCGCCCGTTTGCCTGGGGAAGTCGGCTGCGCATTTGCCACCATTTCGTTCCTCCCGGCTAGGCGGTCAAAGCGATGGATTTGCCCGACCGGTTGGCCGAAAAGCGTCTGAGAATACGTGAGGTAGCGGCCGTCCGCACTGAGGACAGGGAATCTCGCAGAATAGTTGGAGAAGCCCGGCGTGACCGTGGTGCCGGTGGTTGTGTCGTGGATAAAAACGTCCGACGCTCCATTCGTGTCGCCCGTGACGAGGTCATTATCGTAGCTGGCGAAGGCGATGTATCGGCCATCCGCGCTCACCGAACCCGTCCCGAGAAGGGTGTGCCCGACGCCCGTGCGGCGCGGCAACGAAGGATGACGGACCGAAACCAGTTCCGTCACCGCGTCGGATACATCGCGGACAAAAACATCGCTCGCACGATTCTCATCGTCACTGACCAATCCAGTTGCCGCGGTGTCGAACGCCACGCGTGCCACATCGCGAGCCAGGGCAACCGTGCTGGCTTCATTTCCCGCTCCCGTTGGCTGGCCATGTGCATCCACCGTCAGCAGATGCGTTACCCCAGCGGCAATGTCGCGTGCATATAGTTGAAAGGCAGAGCCGGCGTTGTTCATGGTCAGCTCGCTGGAGTCACTGAGGAACACCACAGTGTTTCCATCCGCAGATAGTGTCGCTTGGCGGGCAATGCCATTGGTCGTCGGCAAACCGTTGGTGGCGATATTGACCAACTCGGTCAAACCGTTGTTGCCATCCCAACGAAAGATGTTTGTGCCCGTTTCGAAAACGACGAACCGGCCATTCGCAGTGATTTGCGGTGTCGCACGCTCGCTGACGTTCGTACCGAGAAGCATGAGCGCGCCGTTCTCCAAATCGCGGCGGAACAGAGTCGGCACGCCATTCGTGGGCGCAACCACGAAGGCCACGTAACGGCCGTTCTCGCTCAACGTCGCGCTCATGCACCGATAGCCATTCGCGTAATCCAGCGAGGAACTGGCCCAGTAGGTAACGTTCGACGCCATGTCGCGAACGAACACATTGACCATGAAATTGGTGGAGCGGGCCTCCAAATCAGTGGCTCGGCTGATGAATGCAACTCGCTGCCCATTCGGCGTGATGCTCATCAACTCGGACGATGCATTCGCGCCCTGCTCTGAGACTGCGCTGCGAGTGATATGCGTCGTGACGTTCGAGTGCAGGTCGCGGGCGAAGACGTCCACTGAATTAACTCCCTGGACGTTGGTAAGGTCCGGCAGCGAGGTCAGATTGGTGGCCCGGCTTTCGAAAAAGATCCAGCGCCCATCCGAGGAGAGCAGTGGGTTACCGGAAAGCGGAATGATTGAGTTTGTGGCCGGCTCCAACGGCGCGTTCCCTGACGCATCCACGGAAATGAGGCGCGTGATCCCCGCCTGAACATCCCGGACGAAAACATCGCTCGATCGATTCGTATCACCCACCACCAAATCCCCCGCCTCACTCGCAAAGGCGATGAATTGGCCGTTCGATGACATTGACGCGGAGGCGGAATTGCCATCGCCTCCGCCGCTGCCGGATGCCGTCACACTGATCAGCATGGTGTTGCTGGCGGCGGCGTCGCGCAGGAAGACATCGAGCCATTCACGCCGGTTATCATTCGTAACGAGATTATGGGCGTGGCTGATGAAAGCGATCCGCGAACCATCGGCGCTGATGACGGGGCGGAACGAATGGCCACCAGATGACACACTTGTTGGCGATTTGGTGACTAGCTCCATAGCGGTGCAAATGTCGGCGGCGAAGAGACATACCAACAGCAGGGTGAGGAAGGTGTTCATAGTCTCGGTTTCAAAATATGAATGCTGCCGTTGTCGTCTCCCTGACCCACAACGGTGCGGAGCCGGGGTGTGGAAGTGAACTCAACGGAGCCGTCCACAAGGAGAAGATGCCCGAATTCACCGTGGATCGAGTTTGTCCATCGGGTTGAGGAAACGCCATTGAAGGTAGTTATCGAATTGACGTTGTTGATGTTGGCCGAACAGCCCGCGGCCGGGCCGACGTTCAGGTTACGATCGCCGCTGACCAAAGACCTCGGCGCATCGCCGACTGATTCCATGCCGATCACGTAGCTCAACGCATTGCCTCGATTGGACCGCGAAGTGAAATCTCCGAATGTCATCACCTTCAGGGTGCCCACATCACTCGGACAGGCCAGGATCCTGGGAGTGACAAGTTGGTTCGACATAAAGGCGTAATCAAACCACGCGTTGCCCGGCCTCGTACCACTCACTGGCTTCAATCCCCCTTCCGTGTCCAGCGTGCGCCACGGCGGATTTTGATTATGGTCCCCCGCCCACATCTGCACCGCGCGGCCGATTTGGCGGAGGTTGTTGAAACACACCAGGCGCTCCGCATCCGTCTTGTTGCTCGCGAACGCGGGGGCCACTACGAGGGCAATGAGGAAGAGGGCCGCGCTCACCGCCAGCAGTTCAACCCGGCTAAAGGCTTCATTGAGCGGATGAGTAGTCGTTGGAGTATTCATACTCTAAAGTTCGGGCGGAGGGTTCGGAAACGATTGTCCTTACGTTGGCTGAGGTGTCGAGAATTTTTGAACCGCCTCAGCGGAATCTGCATTGGGATCGACAGCTAAGGCGGACGGGCTGCACCCACCCAATGAAGCCAGAAACTGGCGCCTTAACTTCTCACGAAATGCCTGGTCTTGCCTTCAGCGCGAGGAAGCGTGCCGGCGGGTAAAACGATAATGGGCACCCGTAGCCGGAATGCTTGATCGAACGCACCTTCCAATTGCCGTATTACGGCAGCGGTGTCCGCACCCGTCACCGTCTCGATGTCCACTTCGATTTCAGGCAACGCCTCGGCTGTGCGCATACGCACTCGGTATTCGGTGACGGCATCGCACCCGCTGATGATCTGCTCAAGGGCGCTCGGGTAAATATTCACGCCGCGGACGATGATCATGTCGTCGGTTCGTCCGAGAATGCCTCCTTCGAGGGCGAGTTCGTGGCGACCACAGGCGCAAACGCCGTCGTCCAGAGGTTTCACCAAGTCACCCGTGCGATAGCGCAGCAACGGTGAGCCGATGCGACCAAGCGTTGTCAGTACCAACTCGCCGACTTCCCCTGGCTCGGCTTGCTTCCCGGTCTGCGGATTGATGATTTCCGTGAGGTAACTGGTTTCGATGATGTGCAGGACGCCGGGGCGTTCGGGACACTCATAACTAACTGGCCCCACTTCCGTCATCCCATGGTGATCAAAAATGCGCGCACCCGGCCACAGCTTCTCGAGCCGGGCTCGTGTGGCGGGGATGCTCCCACCGGGTTCGCCTGCGACGATGATGAGTTTCACAGGAGAGTGTGTGAGATCGATTTGTTCCGCGGCAGCGACTTCGGCCAGGCGGACAGCGTAGCTTGGCGTGCAACAAAGCACGTTTGCCTGATGGTCAAAAATGGCACGCAGACGAGCGGCGCTGCTCATGGCGCCGCCAGACAAACACAGGGCTTCGACCCGGGCCGCCGCCTCGAATGCCGTCCAAAAACCGAGAAAGGGCCCAAAGGAAAACGCGAAGAAAACTCGGGATCCGCGTGCAACGCCCGCGGCCGCGTAAACCTGTTCCCAATTCCGCAGCATCCAATCCCAGCTTTCCGGCGTGTCCAGCCACCGCAACGGCGTCCCGGTGGTGCCGCTCGTTTGGCACAGCCGCGTATACCGGTCGAGGGGGAACGTCAGGTTCGTGCCGTAGGGCGGGGTCTGGAGTTGGTCTGCGGCGATTTCGTCCTTGGTTGTGAAAGGGAGAGTGTCCGTCAATTCGCCGAGATGTCGGGGCCGGGAACTGGTTCCGGCCGCTTCAAGCTTGGCCGTGTAAAACGGATTGCGGCCGTACACTGTCGAGATCAGGGTGCGCAACTGCTCGAACTGGCTCGTGCCGATGGCCAGTCGTTTCGGGAACCGGGCGGGCGTGGCCATCAGCGCACCGTCGGCTTTGCCGCTGTAGATGCGGCGGCATGGGGTTTGGCCGCCGACGGGGCGGGTTTGTAGAATGTGACCAGGCACCCGCCCACCGCAGCCAGCAGGATGCCCAGGTAGAATTGAGGCTTGATGCTTCCCCAACCACCGGCTGGCGGGTGTTGCCAGAGGCCATAAGCAGCGTTCACTACCGGCGCGCCCGCAAAGACGATCGACATGACCACGGCCGGTGTGCCCTTGGCACCGAACGCGAGGAGGACTCCGAAGGCGCCGACTGCGCCGAACACGCCAGCGATGAGCGACCACCACAAGCCTTTGCTCGGATAAGCCCAGAAATCCAACCGCCCGTTTTGCAGCTTCAGCATAACGATGGGACCGAGGATGGCTACCAGGAAGTAGGCGATTCCAACGTAAAGGAAAGCCATATACCGTCCGTTTTCCTTGTCCATCATTCCCATCTGGCCTTGATGCAACATCACGCCATACACACCCCAAGAGATCACGGTGAGAAATGCAAAGAAGAGCCAGTTCATAGAATTTTCCTTAACAAGGATCGGCGCGAACTTAATGGGCGCATTTCTTTACTTCAACCGGTTTGTCGCGAACATTCATCCCGTGAACAGGTTAGGGATAAGATCCATCGCACTCGTTTCGCTGGTCTGGTTAATCACCGGTTGCGCCACCAGCAATTTGTCCACCCGCAAACAGGAACGTTACTCCACCTACGCCGCGCTCACCCCTGAGCAACGTGCCCTCGTGGACAGTGGCCAGATACAGGTAGGTCTCCCTCTGGACGCCGTTTACATCGCTTGGGGGCAACCGTCGCAGATCAGCACGGGCCAATCGAGCACGGGCGAAACGACGACGACTTGGATTTACTCCGGCACCACTTGGCAGGAGCAGCGTTATTGGAGTCAGCGGTATGCCGGTCGGGGACGGTATCCAGAGGTGCATTTGGATTATGAATACGTTCCCCGCAGCTACGTGGCGGCGGAAGTCGTGGCGGAAAATGGAATAGTGAAGAGCTGGCGAAACATAACTCCGCCCGGCCCCTACTGAGAGGCGAATCAAGAAGTTCGCGGACGGAAGAGGCGACGATGCGTCTCCCGCAGGCAGATGTCTCTCAGGTGTTTCGGCGAAACACTTTGTAAACTTGGGCCTGATCCGTGGGTTTGATGACCAGCTCATCAATGCAGACATGCGCGGGCCGGCTTGCGACCCACAGGAGAGTTTCCGCGACGTCCTCCGCAGTCAGGGGAATCATTCCGTCGTACACTTTTTTTGCCCTCGCCTCGTCTCCCTTGAAACGCACCAGGGAGAATTCGGTTTCGGCGAATCCCGGATCCACTGTCGACACGCGTACGCCGGTCCCACACAGCTCGAGGCGCAGCGCACGTGTGATTTGCAACTCGCCAGCCTTGGAGGCGCAATAGGCGGAACCCCCCTCGTAAGCCGTCCTTCCCGCGATGGATCCGATGTTGATGATGGAGCTGCCGGGATTGGTGATGAGCATCGGCAACACGGCGCGGGTCATTCGCAACACACCGAGCACATTGGTTTGGATCATGAACTCCCAGTCTTCGTCTTTCGCGTCCGCGACCTTATCGGCCCCCTTCGCACCGCCGGCGTTATTAATAAGCACATCCAGCTTATCCGTGTGCGTTCGTGACCACTCCGCGAACGCTTGAACGCTCGGTGTGGACGCGACATCCAGCACGTGGACCCGGGCGTCGGGAGAACCCGCCTCGCGCGCAGCAGCAGCGACCTTCTCCAGCCGGTCAACCCGGCGTGCGCCGAGCAGCAGCTTTGCGCCGGCCCGGGCGAATGCGATGGCTGCCGCTTCGCCGAAGCCGCTGGAGGCGCCTGTGATCAGAACCCATTTGTTGGATAGAGCCATTTGGTTTTTCAAAATGTTTGCGGTTGCTCTTAGCTTAAGCTGACTCCCCGTGGACGAGTCCTACAGGTCCGGTCTAAAAGAAGGGATGGTGCCCGGAGAAAGCTAGACTCCGTCATTTCCGATGGATCCAGTGGGGCAAATTTCCAGCGCCCGCTGTGCGGCAGCTTCTTCGTCAGGAGTGGCTGGTTGCTTGGCGAAGAACACATGCGATTGATCCTCGCTGTATTTTAAAAGGTTGCCCGCCTCGTCCATGCAGGAATTACAGGGGACGCAAGTCGTGTCCACATACCATTTGCCGGGCACGTTCTCTGGCTGCTTGTTGTTCTTATCGGCCATAAAAAAATTTTCTGGTTGCGGCGCACCGCTGGCGCCTTGCTTGTGTTTGGTGTGCGGGAGGCTATCGAAACAACAAAACCTGACAAGCTCTTTGGCCCCGGCGCCGCGCCGCATCATTCAGCGTTGGTAGAGCGGGATGTAGTGATACGGCATCGCCAAAATCATCGTGTAAACGCTGGTGGAATAAACCGCTCCCACGTTACGGCCGCCTTCCAGTTGCGTCTCATTCGGATCCCAGAAGGCTGTATCGCCTCGCACGGATGCTCTCTTAACCAGTGTGTCTCGCAGCATTCCGTACCATTTCTCCCAGGTCTCACCGCCGCGCATATATTGAGCCGGTGCCGCGTAAAAATTTCCGTAAGTGAACCACTCCGATCGTGAGTCCTTGAAATTCTTGATCAAGTAAGCCGAGCCGGCCTTGACCATCGGATCCTCATAAAGTCCGCATACTTGCAGCGAATAAATGGCTGCTGCCGTGCGCGCGAACCCCGGTGTTTGCCCGGGCTGATAACCAAAGCCACCCGTCTCCGCGTGATAACACTTTTTAACGTAGTCCACCGCGCGATTGATCGTCGCCTCCGGCACATCGATTCCCGCGTTCTTTGCGGCGCGGAGACCGACCACTTGCAGCACCGTGACCGATACATCGGCCTGGTAGGCGATCGGGCGGTAACGCCACCCGCCCTCGTTGTTTTGCGAGCTGACGATGACCTTTACAATGCGATCGAGCTTCACGCGCGCAGCGGGCGATTTCGTCTGGCCGTACAATTCCGCCAGCGCGATGGTCGCTACGCCGTGGCCATACATGTACTGGCCATTGTTCTTGTTGCCCATTAACCCGTCGGGCGCGATCGAATCGAGCAGGTACTGCATGCCGAGCGAAACCTGCTTCCCATACTCGCCCTCACCGGGCAGGTGTCCGGCAGCCTGAAAAGCCATCAGCACATAACCGGTGATGGCGATGGGATGTTGTTGCTCCATGTCGCTCGAAGCCCATGCGCCGTTCGGAGCCTGCTTGGAGGCCAGCCATTTGAGCGCGCCTTTGATTACGGCGTCCGTCTTATCGTCGACACGCACTGGGTCCCTGCCAGGGGGCGCAGCCGTGTCCGCGGCTGACGCGCATGAAACAGCGAGTGCGAGACACCATGCCCCCAACAAAAACCAGCCGCCGAATTTCACAAGGAGGCGGGGACTGCGGCGTTGCTCTGTGACGCAGAGCCAATCGCCCGGCTGGGTTTTGCAACGCAGGGTGTTGAGTTTATTCATCCGTCTGATCTGAGAGATTCTTTAAATATTGCTCCACGAGGGGTCCGTACTCCTGAGGATATTTTTCAGCCTGTGACTGTTGGATCGCCGCGCGATCACGTTGAGGCAAGCCGATAAAGGTTCCACTGCCGCTGGCAGCTCTTCGCGCGCCGTTGGCCCCACCGGCTCCGGTCCAATTCCCATCCTTGCCACTTCCACGCGGTGGGGGTGTTCCTTTTCCCTGACCCGGCTGCTGACCGTCTTTCCCTTCGCCCTGGCCCTGGCCCGGGCTTTGGCCTTGTCCGGGCTGTTGACCTTGCCCTTGCCCTTGAGCCATTTCCGAGCTGAGCCCCGCCTGCGCCAGGGCGATTGCGGCCTGAGCCTGGGCCAACGCCTGGGCAGCCGACTGAGCATTCGCTTGCGCGGGCTGTGATTGCTTGGCGCCGGCTTGCGCAGCGGCCTGGGTCAAAGCGGATTGCGCCTTTTGAACTGCCTGTTGCGCGGCGCCGGGCAGCTGGCCTGCTTGTCCTGCCGCGATGGGGCTCACCTCATTCAAAGCCTGTTCCAAATGTTCCGCCGCGTTCTGCATCGCCTGTTCACCGACACCCTGTTGCGCCGCCAGCAATTGTTTCGCGAGCTCTTTCACATCTCTCTGCTCCTGACCGAGTTGGGGGAGCGATGGCGTCTCCGCAGCTTGCTTCGCGTTCTGCCCCGCTTGCGCCGCTTCGATACCCTCCTGCGCTTTTTCCATCGCGTTCACCGCCTCCTTCAGATTGCTCTGCCCCAACTGTTGCGCCGCCTGCGCTGCCGCCTGCTGTGCTTGGGAAGTTTTGGGAGAGGGCGAATTCACGGCGTGCTTCGCCAGCGCGTCCGCAATGCCCTGTTGCTGCTTCTGCAAATTATCGAGCAATCCAGCGGGCGCGTTTGCCATATCCGCCATGGCGTCATTCACTTCCTGCTGGGCTTTTTCGAGGGCTGCCGCTGCATCCGCCAGTCCCTTGGCTAAATCTTCCTGCAACCCGAGTTCCTTCTTCAGCTCATTCATCTTCGACTCGATATCCTTCTTCGCCGCGTATAAGGACTTCAGTGACTCCGTTTGCGGAGACTGTGCTTCCCGCGCCTGCTTCTTATCGAGCTGCGCCTGCGCCTCCGTCATCCGGCTTTTCGCGTCCCCCAGGTGTGCTGCGGCCGAGGGCACCGGTTCCTGGGCTTCCTTTTGCGCCGACGCAGTTTTCTCACCGGTTTCCTGCTGTCTCTTCGCGATCTCGTTCATCGGCTTGGTGTCAGGCTTGACGGCATTTTTTGCGGTATCGAGCCGGATCTGCTGCTCGTCCTGAATGATGACTTCGACTTTTTCCAACAGCTTCTCCAAAGCCACCAACTGCTTTTCGTTCTGTTCCAACTTCGCGATTTTGTCAGCCAACTCCTGCTCCGCCTTCTTCAACGCTTCGATGGCGGCTTGTTCGGCGTCCGGAGAATTTTTGCTTCGCGCCAAATCCTTTTGCGCCTGCTCCATCTGGTTGGCCGCCTCGTTCAATGCCTGCGCCGCCTCGGGCGCATCGGAAGAAGCCTTCTGCTGGACGTCCTGCGTACTGTCGCGAATCTCGCCCTGCACCGGGGCCTTGGCTTTCAATTCCGCCGGCTTCTTTTCAAGCGCCAGCGTTTCCTCCTTCAGCTTCTCCTCCTTCTGGATCAGCTCCTGCACGAGTTTTTGCAGTTCCCGCAAATTCGCCAGCACGCCTGCGGGTTTCATCGACTCCGATTCCGCCTTTGCCAACTGTTCCTGCAAGGCACGTTTCGCCGATTCCAGTCCCGTCACCGCCTCCATTTGTTTGGACGGCGTTTCCCGCACCTTCGTCTTGGCATCGCGGCCGTCGTTCAGGATGGCACGCGCCTCCTGCATGCGATCGATGGCATTCCGAAAATACGATGCCGCCGTCGGCGCCACATCGTTGATGTCGCGCCGGATTAAATCCGTGTTGTCCACAACTTCGAATTGTTTGTCCTCCGCGTCCCTCGCGTCGTCCTTGCGCTCAATCTTTCGCGTGAGCTCGTAAACCTGCTTCTGCTGAAGAATGGCGTTTTCCGTCTCCTGAATCGCGGCGCGAAGCAGGTCCACGAGATCCGTGGAAAGCAAGAGGGTGCGCGCCACATCCCGCATCTGATCACGCGCCTTCTTTTCATTGCCCGTGGCGCTGAGTAGCCGACCGTTCTTCAAATCTTCCACCGAGGCCTCCAACGCCGTCAGCAATCCCTCGTTGCGCGCCTGATCGAGCGCGGCCTTGGGGCGTTCGCCTGAAGCGGTGCCATCGCTCTCACGCGCCAGTTTATCCAGCTTGTTCAAAAGCAGACCCACCTCATCCTTGATCGCGATTTCATCAATCTCCTGCTGTTGTAAGTACCGCTTCTCATCCTCACCGAACTTGGCGAGCGGCCGTTGATCTGTCTGGCGGGCCAGCCAAACGCCCACGCGCATGTTGGCTGACTGGCGCGCCGCCAACCCGCGCAACATGATCGACATTTCGTAAAGCGCCTGCTGCCGTTGGTATTCCAGCAGAAGCTGTTTCAACTGGGTAATAATCGTCTTCTGGCCGGAATAGGCTTCGGCCACGCCTTTGTTCACTGCGGCGTCCGTGCCCGCCGTGCGCGCTTCCTGCAGGAGGGTCAGCGACTTGTGTCATGTCCTTCTCACTCAAGCGATTCAGCACCGACCGGATTGCGCGCAACACCTTGACGTCTTCACCGGCGATGCCGTTGCGCTCGAATTCACCGATGATGGCGGAGAGCTGATCGCCCACCCGCTGTGTCGTGCGCTGAATCTGTTGCTGCTTTAATTCGCCCTGCAGCAAACGATCGGTGCGGGAAGGGGTGACTTGGGTAAATGCCGGGAGCGCGAGTGCCAGCCACAGCGCCACCCGCAAGAAAATGTTGAACCGTTTCATTCGTGAAGCCACGCCCGGCGCGGCATTCAATCAGACTGCGTGACGATCCCGCTTTGTTCAACCGGAAAGCCGGGAGAGGACCAACATAGAGGCTGTTCCACGCGAGAATCCCGAAGGTTCCGCATCCGAGTCGCCTCTTTCGCCCCTATGTTGAGAGGAGCTGCCCGACTTTCGAAAGCGCCGCCCGCCCCCAAGGCTCAGTGATCCGACCCCGCAAACTGTCGGAGGTTCCAGATCGCGTTTATTTGGTGTCTCGGTTTCTTGTTTGGTGTTTCCTCCCGGCGTGGTTGCTCGTGTCACCCTCGAAATTGCGCTCCGCAAGGAGTTTGATTACGCCATCCCGCCCGAGTTCGCGGCGCAGGTGGACATCGGCACGCGCGTGAAAGTGCCCTTCGGCCCGCGCCAGGTGAATGGCATCATCACGGAATTGATCGAGCAAAGTACGCACACCAACCTGCGCGCGATCACAAAAGTCATCAGCGCTCCCAGCCTCGTGACCCCCAAGGTGCTCAAGCTGGCCCGCTGGATTGGTGACTACTACTGCTGCGCGCCGGAGATTGCCTTGAAGAGCGTGTTGCCGGAAGCGGTGCGCAAGGAGGATGCGGGTTGGCGCGAGCGACTGTTCGTGCGCGTAAATCCTCACCCGAGTGAACTGCCCAAGCTCACTACGCGACAGCAGGATATTTTCAACATCATTGAAGAATGGCGCGAACTGCCTTTCCAGCGATTGCTCACCTTGTCCGGCGCGACGCCGGCCACGGTACGCAAGCTGGAAGACAAGGGGCTGATTACGATTGCCGCGCAAGTGGACGAGCGCGACCCATACGCACACGAGCACATCCTGGCGACTGAACCCATTGAGCTGAACCCCGAACAAGCCGCGGCCCTACAGAGGATCAAACACGCCATGGCCCAAGGTGCCGCAAGTTTACCTGGGACAAACCGGTCCGGCCTCCAAAAAGCCAGGAACGCCAGCGAGTCTCTACCGGCTGCATCCGTTCCAGGGCCTGGTAGCAGCCCCTTCAAGCACACCTTCCTGCTCCATGGCGTTACTGGTTCCGGCAAGACTGAGGTTTACCTCCAGGCCATCGCGCACACTCTTGAGCAGGGCAAAGGCGCCATCGTGCTCGTGCCGGAAATCTCGCTCACGCCGCAAACCGTTGAGCGTTTCAAAGCGCGGTTCAGCTCCGGCCCGTTGCGCACCCTCGTCGCGGTCCTGCACTCCCATCTCTCGGCGGGCGAACGCCACGATGAATGGCACAAGATCCGGCAGGGACGAGCCCGCATCGTGATTGGCGCGCGCTCGGCGATTTTTGCTCCCGTCGATCCGCTGGGCCTGATCGTCGTCGATGAAGAGCACGAGCATTCCTACAAGCAGGAGGAATCGCCACGCTATCACGCTCGCGATGTCGCGGTCGTGCGGGGTCAAATGGAGGGCGCGATTGTGGTGCTCGGCAGCGCAACGCCTTCGATGGAGAGTTTTTACAACGCCAAGCGCGGTAAGTATGAGCTGCTGGAACTGACGGTGCGCGTAGACGATCAAAAGATGCCCGTCGTGCGGGTCATCGATATGCGCGCCGAAGGCCGCAAGCAAAAGGGCATTCCCATTTTTTCGCATCAACTGAAGGAAGCCATCACCCAGCGGCTGGAACGCCACGAGCAGACCATCCTTTTTCTCAATCGCCGCGGCTACTCCACGTCATTGCTCTGCCCGTTGTGCGGATACGTCGCCGAATGCCCGAATTGCTCCGTGTCGCTCACGTTTCATCGCCGCGCGGCCAAGTTGCTTTGCCACATTTGCAGTTACACGGCCAAGGCGCCGACTGTTTGTCCCGACCCGAAGTGCCGCAACCCGGCGATTCGCTATTCGGGGCTGGGCACTGAGAAAGTCGAAGACACGCTTACCAAACTTTTCCCGCAAGCGCGCATCACGCGCATGGATTCGGACACGCTGAAGCGGAAGGAGGATTACCGGCGCATCCTCGGCGATTTCCGCGCCGGCAAGATCGACGTGCTCGTCGGCACACAGATGATCGCCAAGGGCCTGCATTTCCCGAACGTCACGCTGGTGGGAATCATTTACGCCGACCTCAGCCTGCACATGCCGGACTTCCGTGCGGGCGAACGCACCTTTCAATTGCTCACCCAGGTGGCTGGCCGCGCAGGTCGGGGTGACGTGGAGGGAGAAGTGTTCGTGCAGGCATTCACTCCGTTTCATCCGGCGATCCAATACGCGCGACGTCACGACTTCATTGGCTTCTACGATCAGGAGCTGGAATTTCGTGAACAGTTGAAGTACCCGCCACTCGCCCGCATCGCTCTCCTTACCTTGAAGGGACGCAATGAGGAAAAGGTGCGTCTGTCGGCAGAGCATGTGCGGGGCGAATTGGAGAAATTGCTCGGGCAGCGTCCTGCCGGCGCCCAATCTGGTCCAGCGTCCACGCAGACAGAATTCGCGCCGCTTGAAGTGAAGCCCGCGCTGCAAGACGCCGGGACTGCGCTCGCTGACCTCATCATTGCCGGCCCCGCGCCAGCGCCCCTCGCTCGCGCTGAAACGTATTATCGTTACCAACTGATGCTGCGGACTCGTGCCATGACGAAGCTGAGCCGGTCCATTGCTGGAATGCAGGAAACGCTGGCTTTGCCGGATGACGTCCAGATGGCAGTGGACATTGACCCAGTGGACTTGGGTTGAACTCATCCAGCAGCGGGCTCTCGTTCAGGGGTCGAAACTTAAGACCCCGAATCGATCGGGCGTGTGGAAGGTGCCGGTCAGCGTCGGTCTAAAAGCGAGGAAAGCTTTGTTGGCATAGTCGCAGCGGTACAGATTAATGCGCCACCAGCTTCCGCTTTTTGGACGGCCGCCCAAGGCGGCAAACGGGATCTTCATTTCCGCCGACCAACGTTTTGATTCCTCGCTCACCCGCGTTCCTGATTGGAACCCACTGCTCCACGCGAAGTCCTTTTCCGGAATCCGGACGTCGAGCCGCTCATTGGTCGGCGAGACTTCGTATTCGGTGTAGCGATCCATGTCATTTGGATCGCTGGCGATAAACGCTTCAACGACATCACGTTCCCACAACCCAAAACGTTCGTCTGCCTGAACAGGATCGAAGACGGTTAGCTGGGTAAACGGACAGTCGAAGGAGAGGTAGAGGAACCGATCTGTCCACAACGCCCGCACAGTCGTGGAAAGATCCACGCGAGGCTGGGCGGTGCGGGACTCGCGCTCCAACCTGACTGGTTTGGCTTCCTCCCAGACCGGTTTGGTCAAATCTCCATCGGGCGAAAAATCGAGGCGGATATGCCTCGCCCGCAGTGTGGGGAGATCGTGGGGGTTCGGTTGGGGCGCCACGCAGCCACTGACCATCAACGGGAGTAAAGTGAGGAGAAGGGCGCGCGACAAAATGACGGAACGCCCCCGCATCGCTACTCCTCGTCGGACTCGGCGATGAAGCCGGTGTCCGCGCAAATGCCGCGGCGGGTCGCAGCCACGAAATCAAGCATCACGCGATCGGCGTCGCTCTTGAACTCTTCGCGCGCCTCCTCGATAGCCTCGCGGAGTTTTCGTCCGCCGCGGAACAGCACCAGGTAAAGCCGCTTCAATTCCCGCCGTTGTTCCGCTGTCAGCCCCGCGCGTCTCAACCCCACGACATTCAACCCGCAAATCCCGTTGTCCCCCCGCGCGACCGTAAAGGGCGGCAGGTCCTGGCTGATGGCGGACCCTCCCTGCATCATGGCCAGGGTTCCCACGCGGACAAACTGGTGTAGTAGACAATTGCCGGAGATGAAGACGCGATCAGCAACGCTCACATGCCCCGCCAGGAGCGCTCCGTTCGCGATGATAATATTACTCCCGACCTGCGCATTGTGGCCGATGTGGGAATTGGCCATGAAGAAATTGTTCGAGCCAATCACCGTGTCTTCCCGCGTGTTGTTTGAGCGATGAGCCGTCACGTGTTCGCGGAACACATTGCTGTCCCCGATCCTGAGGCGTGTCGGCTCGCTCCGATATTTCAAATCCTGCGGCGCCTCGCCAATGATCGCGCCGGAAAAGATGTGGTTCCTCGCCCCGAGGGTCGTATGCCCGGTCACGTAAGCATGCGGTCCGATGATGCAATCCGATCCCAGAGTGACATGTTCATCGACGACCGCGTAGGCGCCGACACGCACATTCGCACCGAGTTTGGCTTTCTTATGAACGAGCGCCGTTGGATGAATCATCGTCGAATCAGGCTGGGCGTTACCGCTGGATTTGAAAAGGCGTTTCACGATTGCCATGTCGGTCAGGGCAGTTCCTTGATTTGGATGCGCCGGTAATCCATCTCATTGCGATCCGCCTCCAGGCCGATGGGCCCGGTGGCCGGCAGCTTCAGCGCGGCTTCCAGGACTTCTCCATTGCAAGTGCAGTGCGCGACATTGTCTTTCACCACGACTTCGATCTGGTTCCACTCCTGCGGCCGGTACTTTTGCAACTGCTTGTAGGGACCCGCTACCAGGTAATCGCGGCATTGCAGCTGCGGTTTGCGAATGAAGATGCCGCTGTCGGCATTCGTGGTCGCGCGGAACTCGAGCTTCAAAATGAAGTTCTTCGGAAAATCCTGTGTGGTGTAGAGCTGGCCGAAGCGGGGCTTTCCATCTTCGTGTGGATTCACCACCAGCATCCCATCGCGCGCGGTGTAACGACCATCGGACGTCGTCACCTTGCCGTCAAAGACCTCGTTCGTCTTGTAGCGCCATCCGGTCAGATCCTTTCCGTTAAACAAGCTCACAAAGCCCGGCTCCGGTTTCCAATCGTCGGCCGCCCTGGCCGTGAAAAGGTTGAGGGCCAGACAACCCAGTCCGATCAGCGCGCTCAGAATCGTGCGGGAGAACTTGATGGGCGTGGCGTCGAAACGCGAAGTGTGAGAATCAATCATCATGGTCGCGCATTAGAGCATCGTCCCTGCGGCTGGCAAGCATGCTCAACTTCCAGGATGTACGCGGCCGAAGCCGAGGGTTCATTGTTCTTCAGCTCAAGTTCCCGATTGAAACTGAAACTGTGCGTGTCCGGTGGCGACCGTCGCCAGATCAAGCGGCCTCTTCGAAAGTATCGCTTGTGAATCAATCCTGTCGGCGGCGAATGCGCCAAGACGCCCTTCTTGGATTGAACGGGGGTATCCCTTCGTTGCGGAAGATCCAGGGTCAGGGATGCGGCTTATTCAAAGCGAGCAGCGGCAAGGCGTAGCGGTCATCGTCCCACGCAAAGAGCCGGTCGGATAATCCGTTCAAGGCTTCCCGCGCGGTGCGAAAACGTTCGGACAGTGTGTCGAAGATGCCCGCCAATTCGTACCGTTGGGCAAGGCGGTGGTCCCGGGCGACGCGAAAGCTGGATTGCCCCATCCCTTCGAAATATCGGATGTCCGGGAAGCCGCGCTTTTCCGCGCGCACGCGAATGCGATCGGGAAACAGGCCGGTGATGAACAGCGCCTGGTTTCCAATGTGCGCCCTGAGCTCGAAATTGTTGCGGTCA
Source organism: uncultured Verrucomicrobiae bacterium (assembly GCA_963760275.1). Lineage (GTDB taxonomy): Bacteria > Verrucomicrobiota > Verrucomicrobiia > Limisphaerales > SIBH01 > JANNGC01. The sequence goes on along the minus strand of CAVXCM010000013.1, from coordinate 42,944 downwards.
TCCCCGCGCTGGAGCGCCAGGAGCATTTCGAAAAAATAGTTGAGCGGTTCTGGTGCGCCATGCACCCGGCATTTGGTGCGTTCGATGTTGGAATATTCCGCGAGAATCTCTGCGATGTAATCCGCAACGAGCCGGTCGTCGATGCCGCCACGGTGCAGGACGTTGCGCACGAGGATATAAAAGTAGAAGTGAGACGAAACGTTCAGGCAGCCGCGATGTTCCAGCACGGCGCGGAATAACAGGTCGTTGTCGAGAAGGGTGTCGCGGCTTCCGGGGTCGGAGAGAAGGTCCGTAATACACTGGGCGTCTCCAGCTTTGTGCCCCAGCGTAGCGACGATGAAGTCAATATCTGCAGCCGTGAACTGCACCCGACAATTCGGTTGAATCACCTTCATAGGAGTTCCTGATTACATGTCGGCTGTTTGCTGAGCATTTCAAGTTCCATGGAGCTTTCCATTACCCCCGGCCGCGTTTTTACGTGTTTCATTCGCGCGCAGAGAATTGGACTTCGCGTCCTGATGATGCAGCTTTCGCACGTTGTCCAGAAAACCACATGCACACCACTGCCACTGTCTTTGAAAGTCGCTCACAAGGACAGGTGCTTGATTGGAGCCTGGTGCTCATCAGTCAGGGAATCGAGAGCCTGATCGGTCAGCGGGCGGAGGATGGCGCATGGACCTTGGAAGTGGCCGCTGAAGATGGGCCAAGGGCTTCGGCAAGCATTGCCGCTTACGAGCGGGAAAATGCGACCGCCTGGAGGCAGGAATTAAAATGGCCTGGCCTGCTCTTCGATGCGCGCGCCGTGTTCTGGTTCGCTGCGCTGGTGCTGCTCCATTGGATCAACGGCACGTTACCCGTCCATCTTGAGACCTTGGGGATCATGGACCGCGGGGCGGTGCTGCGCGGGGAATGGTGGCGGGTCATTACGGCTACAACGCTGCACGCGGATGTGGCGCATCTCGCGTCCAACGTCACGATTGGCATGGTGTTTCTTGGCCTGGCCATGGGCTGCTTCAGGCCGGGATTCGCGCTGCTGCTCTCGGTCATGGGAGGTGCGCTCGGGAACATTGCCAGCCTGGTGCTGCATGATGGATCGTTTCGTAGCCTCGGCGCGTCAGGCGTGGTCATGGCGTCACTGGGATTGCTCGCTGCGCATTCACTGGTGCTGGCGAGGCATGAGAGGCGCACAGTCTTGATCGGTCGTGGCGTGCTTGCGGGATGTTTGCTTGTGGTGCTGCTGGGCTTCAGTCCCAGGAGTGATGTGGTTGCGCACGTCGCCGGCTTTTTGTCGGGAGCGCTCCTTGGATGGATCGCGCTGCGCTTTCGCCGTGTTCTGCTCGCGCCTCCACTCAATCTGGCTGCAACCGCTCTTTCGATTTTCATGGTGCTGTTTAGTTGGTGGATGGCAGGTCGATAGCACCGACGGAATTAAAGGGGGCGCCAATGCGTTACCATCACGTTGCTCGGTCGGAATCCGTCCGCTTGCGGCACACTCAACGCGTCGCCTTCAACTGTTCCAGGGCTGCGAGGAATTTTGCCTGGGTCGTCTCCCACGAATTGGCCTTCTTGAATTCCGCGAGGTCGAGACGCTCCAGGTAGTTTTCTCCCGTGCGCATCTTCTTGATTTCGTCCTGCGCCGCCGCCTGGAACGCCATCAAATCAAACGGTGGCACGTAGCGCACATAGTCGGTGAACACGGGGCGATAATTCGGAATGTCGTAAGCCACCACCGGCGTGTTGGCGATGATGGATTCTCCGATGACCCGCGGTGAACCTTCGTGGCGGCTCGGCATCAGAAAGAGGCGACTGGCTTTGAACAGGCGAATCTTTTCCGCCTCGGTGACAAAGCCAGAAAACGTCACGTGCTTGGCGAGCCCGCGTTTTTCCACTTCCGGGGTAAGCGCGTCTTTGACGTTGCCGATGAACACAGCGCGAAAACTTTCCACTCGAGCGGCGAGGAATTGCAGCGTTGCAAGAAGATCGTCGATGCCCTTTTGCCGATGCACCCGCCCGATCCACACAACGTCAAATTCACGCGGCGGCGCTGGCACAGAGTCATTCAAAGTGACTTCCAGCCCATACGAGACGTAGGTCATTTCATTCTCGCGCACCCCTAATTGACCCAGACGCCGGCGCATCGCGGGATGCAGGTGAAAAAGGTGTTTTTGTGAACAGCGGCAGAACTTCCGCAGGGAATACTCCTGGCTGGCCCAGTAATGCAGCGACGAAGCGCGAGCCGCATCCACATCCGGCCGGGACCGCGCGGCGATCTCACCGAACCGTGGCGCTTCCATGTGCAGGACCATCATCTTTCGCCGGGCTGCGCTCTTCACCGCAGGTAGAACGTCAAACCAGTAATCGGAGACCGCGTAGACGACGTCCCCTTCCAAAACCATGTCGAGGGCGGCCATCGTGCGGCGGTAACGTCCAAAAAAATCGCGGAATAACTTCACCTGTCCAGCCAGTGAACCTGTGTTGGTCTTTGGCATGATGCCGGTGTCCGTGAGGGTCACGGTGCCGGGAATATGATGCTTTCGGATGACCTGTTGCAGCGCATGGCCGCCGAAGAAGTTCAAATCGTATCCGTACTTCGCCGCGCCTTCCGCCAACTTAAGAAAGTGAATGTCGCCGCCCGCGATGCCGGTTGAGAAAATGCCGTTGGTCAGGAAGTGAATGCGCATGAGCAGGAAATCAGATGACGAATGACCATTGAGGAATCGCGATTCAGCGTGAGTGGCGGCGCTTGGTGACGAAGTTTTTCCTTCATTGAAACATCCTCATTGCTTGCGCAGCGATTGCTCCACCTGCAAGTCGTGAATGTTTCGGGCGGAACCACGGGCGCGTTGAGTTTGCCAGCCCCACAGAGTGCCGATCAACGAGGCGCAACTTGCCGGGACATGCCACAACCAGCGCCAGTCACGATCGCGCATCAAGCCAAGCAGGGTGTGATAGAGCGGGCCGAGGAACGTGCCGCAATAAAGGGCGGCGACCCAGGCTGGCACCGCAGATTTGTGATTTGTCCAGGAGACCGATGTTTCCGCGCGGACGTTGAAATAATGAACGATGGCGCGTCGGCGTTTTTTGAGAAAACCCCACAACGTTTGCACGTAATAATGATGCACGCCCCGGCCTTGGATCCTAAGCCATTCCCGTTTGCCGCTCTGCATGAGATGCAACGCCACATGCGTATCCTGAAAGTGTTCCCGCACACCCGTCGTTTCCAGATCAGCCCGCCGAAATACAAACCCATTGGCGCCCAGCGGGTAGGCCAGGGAATCACCGGGAACCGTCCAGCGTTCCACCTCGCCCTCGCGCCCGAGTCTCCTGGGTTTGACGCTCATGATCCAGGCCATCGGGTCGCTGATGTGAAGCAACGCCGTAATGTAGGCGCAGAACGAACTCATCTTTGGCGAGGGTAAATAATAGCTCTCCACGCCCAAGGCTTGAGGATTCCGGGCCAGCGCGCGGACCGCCTGTTCGATGTAATCGGGATGCGTCAGCTCATTGTCCGCATCGACAAAAACGATGTACTCCCCGGTAGCTTGTTGCAGTGCGAGCCGTTTGCCTTGCTCCATGTCGCGCCCGCGATCGTCCACCACCTTGCACCCATACTTTGCGGCGATGGCGCGTGTGGCATCCTTTGACATGGCGTCGGCCAGAATTATCTCGTAGCGCTCGCGGGGGTAAGTCTGCCGGGTGATGGAAGAAAGACAGTTCTCCAGCAGTGCCGCCGCGTTCAGCGTCGGCATGATGAAACTGACCTTGGGCCACGGCTCGGACATCGCGCAGGAATTTGCGAGCGCGCCAGAGACGCAGCAAGGAAAAGCGGCGAGGGCCGCATTACCTGGCACCGTGCGGGCGATGATGACTCGAATGGAATGGCGTTCCCTTAACCCAGTTTAAGAGGAAGGAGCTCCGGCCGACGCTGCGCCCGATTGGAAGCGCCTCAATGCCTTTTGGTACGTTTGATTGCCGGGTTCCGAAGCGATGGCTTTCACCAAAAATTCTTTGGCCTCACCAGGCTTTTGAAGATCCAAGGCGATGGAATGTTTCAAGTAGTAGGCAAAACCCACGGAGCGGCCTTGATGGATCATGTCAGTCAAAACGCGTTCCGCCCGGACGTGATTCTGGCTGGCATAAAGGCAGAACGCGTAGTCACTCCAAAATGCGGCACTGGCGTCGGATTCCTTGACAACGAAATCGAGCAATTCGCTGGCGCCCCGGTAGTCGCCGGCCACCATGGCGCAACGTGCGGAGGCGGCTTGCGCATAAATCCCGGGATGCATTTCATAAGCACGCGTGGCTTCGAGAGCCATGACGGGAAGATTCGTGGCGTTGATCGCGCCGAAGTTCCAATTGCCCGGCCAGAGGTGCGTAAAAGAATGACGTTCAATGAGCGGCTGGTTGGCGTCCGTGCGCTTGAGGAAAAGCAGCGTCTCATCATTGTAGGCGACGAGGGCCCAGTCTGGTTCGCCGAAAAGTATCTTGGCCAAACCAGACACCTGAGTGGCCGATGGGTTCGCTAGTAGCGCGCCAGTGACCCGGTGCTTCTCAAAAATCTCGCGCCACCGTTTGTCGCCCTTCACCGCTGGCAGGTAGTCGGATTGCCAAAAAGCTTCAGAGTAGGCATCGCCGCGTCCATCGATGAAGGGTTTGAAGGTCGGATAAAGCTCCCACAGCATCGGTCCGCCAAGGCGCATGTCGTTGAAAAGGTTTTGAGGTGGGACCTCCTTCGCCATGAACCGGAAGATTTCCGTAGGGTAATAAGCATGATAACGCCCGAGCCCGAATTGAAACGTGCGGTCAGGAACAATGACCATCGCGATGACGGCGGCCCACGTTACCGGGAGCAACGGGCGGGAGAATCGGGACACCGGTGCGAGCTTCCACTGGGCGACGTGGCTCAACATGAAAGCCAGGTGCGGAGCGGACGCGATGATGAACGCCGGCAGCGATCGTTGTGAACTGAAGGCGAAGTAACCGAAAACCAGGGTGGTCAGCAGATAACGCGCACGCGCCTGACGCCACGTCAGCAATTGCAGGGCGACGATGATTCCGGCCCAGATGAAGAGCAGCTTTGAATTGGCCCAAGTGGGCGGAAAGTATTCGAGGATGACCGATTGCCAGAAGGGACTCAGGAACTGGGTGAACGGAACGGTCAGCACTCGCCAGCCGTTGGGATTGATCAGTTGGATCGACCCGATGGCGCCGATGACACAGAGGGCGACACTGGCAGGGCGGATCCACAGTTCGCGTACGGGCAGTACCGTTTCCACGTCATCCGTTGAACGCCGAAGTTTCCGGAATAGTATCTCAACGAACTCGGAGGCCGCGAGGGCGCCCAGCAGGACGACACCATACACGTAGCCCGCGTGAATGTTCGCCCACAGAGCCATCAACAGCGGGAGAAAGATCCATTGCCAGCGCAGGTTTCTACCGAAGCGCTGGTCCAACAGAACCACGAGTGCGAAAAGGGTGGACGTAAACAAGTCGGGGCGCTCGTAGAAGCGGACGCGCAGTATCAACACGGCGGCGGTGACGACCCAAAATGGCCATAGGGAATTTTTATGCGTTGCCTGGCGCGCGCTGCACCAAATCAGGAACATCAGGACGGTGGCGATCAGAGCCTTGAAGGTGCTTAACGCCGGCACCCCGCCGAGGCGATGAATCCAGGCATATAAGGTCGCGGGCAACCATTGCTGAGCGAGCCACGGCTCGTTTGGCACTGTGTAAGAAAATGTATTTACGGCGGGAATCCCGTGGCCCGCCATGATGTGTTCACCAGTCCGGATGTGGTAGCCAACATCAACGTCCGAGACATGGAAGAAAGCGCACAGGAAGCAGAACACAAGCAAGGCGCTGACAAGCCAGGTCACCCGTGGGCAAGGGGCTTCCGGCGTGGCGCTGGTGCCCCGTTTTTTGTCCGCCACATTGGAATCCATGCCCTTCGTTTTTCGGCACCCAGATGGATTTCCTTAAGAAAGCCGGATGGGGGCGAGGGTTCGGATGCGCGGCGTCCTTTTCGATTTCAAAAAAGTGCTTTTTCCACAGGGAAGGGGAGTTACGCTGTCTGCGACTAAGGCGGTCCAAACTCATGACACCAAAATTATTTACGGAATTAAATTTGTCTCCCGAACTGCTGCGGGGGATTGAGAAGCTCGGATTCGAGCAGGCCGCGCCCATTCAAGCCGAGGCGATTCCCGTGTTGATGTCGGGGAAGGATGTCGTGGGCCAATCTCAAACAGGGTCCGGTAAAACTGCGGCCTTCGCCATTCCAGCCATCGAAAAGGTCGATCCCGCGCAGCGTTCGACGCAGATCCTGATCCTCTGCCCGACCCGTGAGTTGGCGGTGCAAGTTTCTGAAGAGGTGCACAAGCTGGCGTTCTTCAAACGCGGCGTTCATGCCCTGCCAATTTATGGGGGACAATCCTACGACCGGCAGCTTTATGGGTTGCAACAAGGAGCGCACATCGTCATTGGCACGCCCGGCCGGGTGATGGACCACATGCGGCGTGGCACGCTCAAGCTGGGCATGCTCAAGATGGTCATCCTTGATGAAGTCGACGTGATGTTGAACATGGGTTTTCGGGATGACATCGAAGTGATCCTCCAAGCGACGCCCGCCACACGTCAGACGGTTTTTTTCTCCGCCACGATTCCGCGGCCGATTCAGGACCTTATCCGCAAGTACGCCAAAGAACCCCAGAGCGTACGCATTGAGCAGAAGGCGTTGACCGTGCCTACCGTGGAGCAGGTGTATTATGAAGTGGACCGACGCTTCAAAATCGAATTGCTCACCCGGCTCATCGACATTCACGACTACAAGCTCGGCATCGTGTTTTGTAACACCAAGCGAATGGTGGATGATCTCGTGGACCACTTGAACGCACAGGGTTATTCGGCTGACCGCCTGCATGGGGACATGAGCCAGAACATGCGCGATCGCGTGATGAACAAGTTTCGTAAGAGCGGCTTGGAATTTCTCGTGGCGACGGATGTTGCCGCGCGGGGCATCGATGTGGACGACGTCCAAGTAGTCTTCAACTACGATCTGCCTTACGACCCGGAAGACTACGTCCATCGCATTGGCCGCACGGGGCGCGCGGGTCGCAGTGGACGGGCTATTTCATTCGTGGCCGGCCGGGAGTTGTTTCAGATTCAGCAAATAGAGCGTTACACCAAGACCCGCGTGCAACGGGCAAAGGCACCCACGGCAGGCGAGGTGGAGGAGGCGAGGGCCAACGTGTTTTTGGACAAGCTGCGCGCATCTCTCACGAGTGGGGAATACACCAAGCAGGATCACCTCGTGGAACGGTTGCTTGAAGAAGGTTTTACTTCCACCGACATCGTCTCGGCCTTGATGCATCTCTTGCAAAAGGGCGAGGCCGCCAAACCAGCGGGTGCCGCCGCGCCTCATCGTGAAGAGAGTTATGACCGGCCGCAACGGGAGGAGCGTCCCAGTCGGCCTGAGCGGGGCGGTGGGTTTCGCGAGCGACGCGAAGAGCGATTTCAAGCTGACCGGCCGCGCGACTTTCGTTCGGGGTCGGAGCGCCCAGCCCGCTTTGATGCGCGCCGGGATGCGCCGATGGAGCGCAAGAAATCGTTGCCGGCAAAGCCTGTTTCAAAACCGGCCAATGCCCCCTCGCCTGCAAAAGCGGAAGCGCCTGCGCCAGCACCTGCCGGCCCGCGCGGGGAAGGAGAATCAGAAACGGTCAAAGCCGCCCCGGAAATCTCACCGGAAGCCCGCAAGATGTTGGCGCGCCCCGGCCGGGTGGCTCCCGATGAAGTGGCGACAACCGAAGCGGGTGCTGCGGTTCGTCCCGGTAGCGCGAAGCCCAGCCGGGCGACACCCGTGAACCAGACGCGTCTTTATATGAACGTCGGTTCGGAGATGGACGTGGCGCCGGGAGACGTCGTCGGCACCATCATGGGCGAAACGGGTTTGCCCCAGGAAACCATCGGCCGAGTGGATGTGCGGGAACGGCATTTGTTTGTGGAGGTATCGGCTCAACACGCCAACGCCATTATCGCCAAGCTCAACCGGACGCGGATTAAAGGTCAGCGTTTGAAAGTGAAAGTGGCTTAAGGCCGGGAGGTGGCGATCTCACCAGAAGTGCCACGCGCCTTTCCACACCACCCACAGACCTAGCAAGAAGTTGGTGATGCCATGGGCAACGATGGCATCACCGAGCCGACCCTTCCAAATAACGAGGCCCTGGTAAGCGAAGCCGCAAAGGATCCCGGCCAGCCATTCGTGGTGGACGAAGCCGAATAGAACGGACGTCACGAGGAAGGGGATGGGCAGAAACTTGCCGAGCGATACCGCCATGAATTCCTGGCTCGCAATGTACCGGTAAACGAACGAGCGATAAAAAACTTCCTCCAGTGGCGGCACCACGAGGGACGAGCCGACGATGCGCACTACGATGAAAAACAAGGCCAGGCCGCTCGCGGGGCCAAAGGCTTCGTTTGGATTCCAAGGCGCCACCGGAGCCGCCGTGCATGACTTCGTAAGCCCTATTTTTTGCAGCCAGGGACAAATGTGTTCGGCGTAGAGAGTTCCTGTCTTTGGATAATAGCCGTCCAAGCCCACCCAGATTATCCAGACCCCGACTCCGACGGCGACGGCCTCCCAACTAAAACGCCATTCCATTTCCTCGATGTATCTCCAGATGGCAAGGAGCATGACCGCGCCGAGGAATGTCTTTCCGGCGTAAACCCAATAGCGGCCGGTATCGCCGAACCGCTCCTGCATCGAGGTCAGGAGAATGAAGAGGGCGAACGGAACCACGCGCACCAACGCGGGTGAGTTAAAGATTTTGGCGAACATGCTGCGTATCAACGCAGCGTAAGAACATTTGTCTGCCCGCTCAATACCAGGGTGACGCTCGCGGGACTTATCGCCGCTACTTTCACACCCTGAATCTCATCGGCGATATACAGGGTCTTTCCATTGATCATGACCGAAGGGCTGGACGGGCGGTAAAAAATGCTTTGAAGGCGAAGTGACGGGAACTTGACCATCGCTGCGGCTGCCACCGACACGGACGCAGGCGCCGGTGTTTTTCCAGCAACCGATGGCGGCGGGGTGGAAGTGCTTGCCACCGAAGAAATGACCGGCGTTGCTTTGGCCAGAGTCTTGGGTTCACTGGCGACGGGCCTGGTCGCGCTCTTGATCTTTTGGGCCAGTTCCGCCGCTTGCTTCTTCTTCCAGAATTTAAATCCGATCCCGCCGCCTGCGCACAGAATCACAATCAGCAGGACGAGAATCGTCTTTCGCGTTGAACTGTTCTCAGCCTCTGTGTCCGGCTGCTCTTCTATCGGAGAATTGGGGAAAGAGCTGCCTGTAGACTGGAAAGAGCCCACCGGGGAGGCGCCGCTGGCCGCTGTTGGCATCGGCGGAAGTGGTGGCGGTTGTGCTGCGGAGGATTTCGCTGCGTCGCTCGCTCGCCTCAAGGCGTCACTGATCATGCTCATGCTGCACACTTCCCTTCCAATTCTCGAATGGCGCGATTCGCCAGCCCGAAGTCGATGCCGTTGGATTGATGCACAAAACCTGCGAGCAGGCATTTGTCGCAGACCGCATTGACGAGGCGTGGGATGCCCTTGCTGTATCTAAAAACCCGCCAAAGCGCGGCCAGGCTGAAGTAAGGTGCTCCATTGGCTCCGGAAATATGCAGTCGATGGCGAATGTAATCTTTCACTTCGTTGAACCGCAGTGGCCGGAGGTGATAGCGGACCGTGATGCGCTGCCTCAATTGCCTCAATGAATGATCATTCAATCGGTCTCGCAGCTCGGGCTGGCCCATCAACACAATTTGCAAAAGCTTGCGGTCATCTGTTTCCAGATTGGAAATGAGCCGCACCTGTTCGAGCAATTCGTTCGTAAGGTTTTGGGCTTCATCAATGATCAGGACGACGTCGCGGCCTTTGACCATTTCCTCGAGAAGGAAGTGATTGAGGATTTGAAGGATTTGGAAACGGTCCTTGTTGCGCACATCCAGGCCGTATTCGGTGGCAATGGCCGCCATCAGTTGGTCCGGCTGCAGGATGGGGTTGAGAATCAGCGCCGTGGAGTACTGCGTGGCGGGTAATTGATCCATCAGCGTGCGGCAGAGCGTCGTCTTGCCCGCGCCTACTTCGCCCGTGAGCTGGACGAAACCTTTGCGCTCGCGAATGCCGTACAACAAATGGTTCAACGCTTCCTGATGCTTGACGCTCAGGTAGAGGAACCGCGGGTTTGGCGAAATCGTAAACGGCGATTCCTTCAAACCATAAAAATCCAAATAGCCGCTCATGCTTGGAGAGGGTCATCGGATCATTAAGGTAAGTTCTTCAGTGAAGCGCGGGCGGGACGAAAGCAACCGGGGACAAATCCTACCGTCGGCGCAATATCCGGCGCACGGTCCGAAGCAGCGCTTCGGCCTGCGCCTGCGTGCCCACGGTGATGCGCAAGTATTCGCGTACCTCAGGGTGGCTGAACCAGCGGACGAGGATTTTACGCACACGCAGCTTATCCAACCATTGTTGCGCGGGAAATATCGGAGGGCGCGTGAGGATGAAATTAGTGGAACTGGGGAACACCTCGAAACCAGTTTCCCCCAACGCTTTGGTCAGCCATTCCCGCGTCGCGATCACGCGCTCGAAGTTGCGTTGGTAATAGGGAAGGTCCTCCAGCGTCGCCAGCGCCGCTATCTGTCCCAGGCCGTTCACATTGTAGCTGTCCCGCATTTTATCCAGCGCCTCGATGAGCTGGGGATGCGCCACGAAATATCCCACGCGTTGGAAGCACAGCGAGTAGGCCTTGGAAAAGGTGCGGGCGATGATGACGTGCGGGAACTTCAGCGCCAGCGCCAGTGCGTTCTCCTTCGCGAAATCCACGTAGGCTTCATCAAGCACGACGATGCCACGATGCGCGCGACAAAATTCCTCCAGCGCCACGGTCGAATAACCGCGTCCGCTGGGGGCGTTGGGAGTGGTGATGAAGGTCAGGGCGGCGTTAAAATCCCATGCCCGTGATTTCTTCAAAAGAGCGCGGCAAGGCAGGGCAAAGTCCGCCGCCAATCGCACCGCATTGATGCGCGCGCCATGTGTGGCCGCCAGCACCGGATAAAGCGAATAGCTCGGGGTGAAATACTGGACCGTGCATTCGCTCTCCCGCAGGCAACCCTTGCTCGGCTCCACGAAAGCCCGGACAGCGAGGGCGAGCAATTCATCCGAACCGTTGCCTACGATGATACTCGCGGGCTCGCAATCATGGAACGCAGCCAGTTTTTCACGCAGTCCCGCAGAGGTGGGATTCGGGTAAAGGCGCAATCGATCGTCCACCGCATTCTTTACGGCGCGGAACACTTTGGGCGAAGGCGGGTAGGGATTTTCGTTCGTGTTAAGTTTGATCAATCCCGGGATTTGCGGCTGTTCACCAGGGACGTATGGGTGCAAGGCGCGGACGAGCGGGCGAATCAAAGCTTCAGGCTTCATGCGTTTTTCTGAGAGGATCCGCGGCGCTGTACCGGGACGCCATGTGCGAAGCTTTGCAGTTTATTGCTGGCGGCAAACTCGATGATCAACACGTGCCGTTTCACGCGGGGTCCAAACGTCCATTGCTGCGATCCGTTGGCAGCCCGTTTCCGTTCCCGCGGCTCACCCAGCAAGCTGATGACTTCCTCTGTGGTCATACCGACGCGGAGCGTCTCCAGTTTCGCGGCGGGCACCGCAGGACTGAAGGCACACCAGCGCACGAAGATCCCGAAGCCTGTCAACACCGCCACCGTGACGGCCAGGGCGACCATCCACACTTCGATGGAAAAGAGTTCAGTCATGGCTTGGACCGAATGGTGGCGGAACGCCCGTGGGCATCCAAACCCTCCGCGCTGGCGAAAGTTTGGATGGCCGCCAGGGATTTCTTCAACGCCCCGCGGCTGTATTCAACAACACTGGTGCGGCGTTGAAACTGATCAACGGTCAAGCCAGCGAAGGCAAGCCCGGCACCGCCCGTGGGTAATTCATGACTCGGTCCGGCTACATAATCTCCCAGAACAGTCGGGGAATAATCTCCGAGGAATATTGCGCCGGCGGTTCGAATGCCCTCCGAGACCTTCGCGGCATGGCGTGTCATAATCTCACAATGTTCTGGTGCGAGTTGATTTGTCAGTGCCACAGCGTCCGAAATTGATTTCACATGAATGAGCCAGCCATTGTTCTTCAGCGCGCGCTCAATCAACTCCCTCCGCGCCAGGTTCGGGAGTTGCCGTTTAATTTCCTTCTCCACGGAGAGCAACAGCTTCGCCGATGTGGTGACAAGCCACACGCGCTCATGTCCAGAGCCGTGTTCCGCCTGCGCCAATAGATCCGCGGCCGCAAAACGGGGGTCAGCCGTTTCATCCGCGAGCACGAGGACCTCGCTGGGGCCGGGTAACAGGTCCACCGAGACGTGCCCGAAAAGCAGGCGTTTGGCCGCCACCACATAGGCGTTCCCAGGTCCAAAAACTTTTTGAACGTGGGGGATGGAGGGTGTGCCGTAAGCCATGGCGGCAATGGCCTGCGCACCACCGATCCGGTAAATTTCTGTGGCTCCCGCCGTACGCGCCGCAAAAAGAAGCGCCGGATTGATTTCGCCTTTGGAATTACATGGCGTGCAGACCACAATCTCCGGACACCCCGCGACCCGCGCCAGCGTGACCGTCATCAATGCGGAGGACACTAGCGGTGCTGTGCCGCCGGGAATGTAAATGCCCACGCGTTGGAACGGATCAAACTTCTCACCCACCCGGCCTCCCTGGACGTTCGTCGCAGACCATTTCCGCCGCAGGGAACGACGACTGAAGGTCTCAATATTTTTGCCGGCGAGGGCAATCGCGGAGCGCAGCGTCTCATCGGCTTTTAGCGAGGCCGCCATTAACTCAGCGTGCGTCACTCTCAGCTGATCCTTCGTCAGGCTGGCTCCGTCGAATTGCTCTGTCAGCTCCAGGACAGCGGCGTCGCCTCGCGCATAGACAGCATCCAGGATCGCCCGCGTGCGCTCCTCAATCGTCTTGTCGAATAGATCGGAAGTGCCCGTCACGCGCCGTAATTGTTCGGCGAAAGCAGGGTCGGTGTGACGAAGAACGTTCATCGGGTGTGACGCTAGGAGAACGCCCGCGCAAAGTCAAAATGCAGTGAGGGGGTTTGCCTCGCGGGGCTCCCCACCAGGGAAACGTCGCGTTATTTAGAGCTGCGAGTCTGAATCAGTACTTCCTGGTAGCCTAATGATTTGAGGAAGGTGGCCAGTTGAAGTTGGGCGCGCTCGTTGGCTTCACGCTCGATGCCGTTCTGACGCGCCGCACGGACGATTTGGGCCAAGGCTTCCTGCCGCGCCTGTTGCTCCAACTTTTGATCGTAAGCGCGCAGCAACCCCGCGCGCCGGTCAAGCACTTGGGTTGCATTCTCATCGAGATAACCGTCGGTCACGACAGCCTTGGGAACGTTGATACGAATCGTTTGCCCCGTCACCTCCACATCCTCGGGGCGAACCTTGGACAGATCCACGCCCGCCTTCACAACACCGTGTGCCAGCAACACCAGTTTGTCGTCCCGCCCGGGCAGCAGTTGGTCGATGGTCGTGGTCTTGGGTGACTCGGCGAAAATCACCTTCTCAATGACGTACTTCACCGTCACGAGCTCTGACAACGCCTGGATTTGCACGACAACGGAAGGGGTGTTGGCAATTCGAGGAGCCGGGCCGCGCCTGAGGATGTAGACAGCAAGCAGGCCAGCCACGCCCAAGCCAATGACGAGCGCGATGCAAATTACGGCGATGGCGAGACGGTTCTTCACACCGCAAAACGTAATCGGTTTGCCCAGCCTGACAACGAACAACTGACAACGTCGCGCCCGCCCGCTACCGTCCACCCCCATGAGCATGCGAACCTTCGCCTCGTTTCCTGCGTATCGACCGCGGCGTTTGCGGCAGTCGCCGGTTTTGCGCCGGATGGTGGCTGAAACGCGTCTGAGCGTGGATCAGCTGGTTCTCCCACTGTTCGCCGTACCCGGCAGGAAGGTGCGCCGGGAAGTGACGGCCATGCCCGGCGTTTTTCAGCTTTCTGTTGATGAACTTGTAAAGGAAGCGTCCCGTGCGCAAGACTTGGGCGTGCCGGCTGTTTTGCTTTTCGGCATTCCCGAGAAAAAGGATTCCCGCGCGACTGGCGCTCACGCCCCCCAAGGGATTGTTCAGCGCGCCGTGCGCGAATTGAAGCGTTCGCTCCCGGAATTATTCGTCATCACTGATGTCTGCCTGTGCGAATACACGGACCATGGGCACTGCGGCGTCATCGAGCACGGTGATGAATCGGGTCGCGTCAAAAATGATCCGACGTTGGAGTTGCTGGCGCGTACGGCTTCGAGTCACGCAGCCGCGGGCGCCGATATCGTGGCTCCTAGCGACATGATGGATGGCCGCGTGCGCGCCATTCGCGAGCGTTTGGATAAGGACGGTTGGAGCGACACGCCGATCATGAGCTACGCAGCGAAGTTCGCCTCGGGTTTTTATGGGCCATTTCGCGAGGCTGCCGAATCCACGCCGCAATTCGGAGATCGTCGCAGCTACCAGATGGACGGCGCCAATGCCAACGAAGCCATGCGGGAAGTGGCACTCGATCTCGCCGAGGGCGCGGACATCGTCATGGTCAAGCCAGCACTCGCCTACTTGGATATCATCCACCGGGTTAAAACGGAGTTTGGATATCCCACGGCGGCCTACTCGGTCAGTGCAGAGTATTCGATGATTAAGGCCGCCGCGCAAAAGGGATGGATCGATGAACGTGCCGTGGTGATGGAAAGCTTGCTCTCGATGCGCCGCGCGGGCGCGGACATTCTGATCACCTATGCGGCTGCGGATGTGGCTCGCTGGTTGGGCGAGTAATCAGCGGGACCCAAAGAGAACGTAGAGGAGTCCGGCAACGACGAGCACACCGATGAAGATGGCGGCGACAATGAAGATTTTTGTTCCCTTGTTGCTCTTCTTCTCAAAGCCCGGGCTGCCCGATTTCGCGAGTTGCCCGAGTTCATCCATCTTGATGCCCTGCGGCACCACTTGCGTGTGATCGAGGGTCATCTTCTTTTGTGCAGATGAAGTCTGGTCACCCTCGAGCCTCACTTCCACCTGGCCGAGGCGCAGAATCTGGCTGGGTTTGAGAGTAGTCTCGGTGATCTGCTGCCCGTTGATGAAGGTGCCGTTGGTCGAATTCAGGTCGCGAATAACGACATCATTCCCTTTCAGAAGCACTTCGCAGTGATGACTCGATACTGAGGGATCGGGGATTTGAAACGTATTGTCTTCGACACGCCCAATGGTGGTTTTCTCCGCCTTCAACTCGTGCGAGCGTCCGGTGAGGCCTTCACTGAGAACAACAAGTCGTGGCATACGGTGTGATGAGGATTAGGTGCGTGCCGAGGTCAAGTCAAGGCGAGTTGCGATCCAGCGTCCGCCCGTTGCACGCTTAAACCTGATCGCCACGATCAGCTTTTCTTCTCCACGAGTTTACGGAATTCGGCAAACAACGGATTGGAATCATGCGGCCCGGGAGATGCCTCGGGATGATACTGCACACAGAAGATTGGCTTGGTCCTGTGCCGCATGCCTTCAACGGTTTGATCGTTCAAGTTGATGCGGTTCACCGCAATCTCAGGCGGCAGTGAGTTCGCATCCACTGCGAAGCCGTGGTTCTGCGACGTAATTTCGACCTTGCCTGTCTCCAGATCTTTAACGGGTTGGTTGCCACCGCGATGGCCAAACTTCAGCTTGAACGTTTTTCCGCCCATCGCCAGGCCGAGCACCTGGTGCCCGAGGCAAATGCCAAAAGTCGGCACGCCACTATTCGCAATGTCGCGCACGGCCTGCACCGCATAGGGAAGCGCTGCCGGATCGCCCGGGCCGTTGGAAAGGAACACGCCAGCCGGTTTGTATTTCAATGCTTCGCTCGCCGGAGTGGTGGCGGGAACGACTTGCACCTTGAAGCCCTGCTGACGGAGACGTCGCAGGATGTTGTACTTCATCCCGAAGTCATAGGCGACGATCGGGATGTCCGCAGCCGGCATCGGGTCGCGCACATTGCGTACGTCGGCGACGGCATTCCCGCGAACAATGTTAAAGCTGGCGCTCTGCTCATCCTTCGGGTCCCACAAAAAAGGTTCACGATGGGTTACTTCCTTCACGTAATCCACGCCCACCAAGCCTTCCCACGAGCGCGCGTGCTCAATCGCTTCGCCTTCACTCACTCCTTCCGTGGAAATGAAACCTTTCATCGCGCCACGGACGCGGAGCTTCTTCGTCAATGCACGGGTGTCGATGCCTTGGAGACCCGGGATGCCATTCTTCTCCAGGTATTCAGCCAGCGAATAATCCGCACGCCAGTTGCTCACCACGGGCGACAGTTCGCGAATGACAAATCCCGACACGTGGGGACGCCAGGATTCCACGTCCTGGGAATTCACGCCGTAGTTCCCGATGAGCGGGTAGGTCATCGTGACAATCTGCCCCTTGTAGGAAGGATCGGTGAGAATCTCCTGGTAACCGGTCATCGAGGTATTGAAGCAGACCTCGCCGCATGCGTGGGTGCGCGCGCCGAAACCTTCGCCGTGGAATACGGAGCCGTCTTCGAGTGCAAGAATCGCCTTCATCAATTCAGACCAAACAAATTGCCCATCATGCTAGATGCGAGCAACGATGAATCAAGATGATTCACGTGTCCTGCCGAGGAAGAAAGGCGGGAGCGGATTCACCAAGCTCGTGAGGTGATTTCGGAAAACGGCCCTTCAAGCTGCATCTCACACGGGAGAAAAATTCTTCCCCGTCTTCGCGGCGGCGCACCAACGGGCAAGACGCCACGCGTTTTTCCGACAACGCCTCCGTCTTGGCAGTTTCCACTATTCACCGAGGGAGCATCCTGATACGGTTTTTTCACCTAAACGGAAAAGCACCAACAGCACGTCTTAATTCCCTCTTGGTAATTTTCCCGACCACGCGCGGCAGCTGCATTGCACTTGCGGTTCGCTCCGCCTAAAGCAATGAACAAAATCGAGCTACTCAAGTCTTCCGTTGCCGTAATCGCTTGCCTCACGTTCGCTCTTCATTCGAAGGGTGCCGAGCCACCGGCCCCCACAATAGCGTGGACGGGCGCCGCGAACTCCCTCTGGAACAATGCCGCGAATTGGAACCCTCAACGTGTGCCTCTCGCCAGCGACCACGTATCGATTACGGGCTCATCCAACTTCGCCGTCTCGTTGAACGTCTCGGCGTCCATTGCCAGTTTGGCGCTCGGTGCGGATAGCGGAGTCGTGACGCAGAGACTCATATTCAACAACAACGTCAATCTTTCCTGTGGCTCCCACAGCGTGGTCCGCTCGCGCGGCGTAATCGTACTGCCCAATGGGGACGGGCTCTCCATTTCGGGCGCTGGTCTCCTGGAATATCGCGGTGTGCTGGATTGGACTGGCGGTCGATTGTATGGGCGCACGCTCGTTTCTCCTGGGGGCCAAGTTTTTCTGCGCGGCGGCCAGTATATGCGCCTGACGTCCGGCGTGGAAACCAACCCGGCCATTTTCACCAACCTGGGAACGGTCACGTGGCTGGGCGGGGAGCGCCTTTACGCCTACAACGATTCGCGAATCTACAATCTTGGACGGTGGGAGCTGGCGGCGGATGGATTGGCCATTGATCACTGTTGCAGTGGTGCAGGGGCGAGGTTTGAAAACTCAGGCACGCTGGTCAAAACAGGCGGAACGAACACCTCTTCCATGACCTCCTTCGCGTTCATCAACAACGGCACTGTAGCGTCTGAAACTGGAACGCTGGAGTTCTCGGCGGGCGCTGCGTCGCAGTGGAATGAGGGTGGTCAAATTGCCGGCCCCGGTCGGGTGCTCCTGAATGGCGGCAACGCGACGCTGAGCGGCCGGACGACGCTCAAAGGCCGATGGGAATGGACTTCCGACAGCCTGAACGTTTACGGCAACGGATCCGTCGGCGGACCGGTGGCGCTCGACTGGACCGCGGGCCAGGTGATTGGCGCCCTCACCGTCGCGGCCGACGGACGCCTGAATCTACGCGGGGCCGCATACATGCGATTAGCTTCCGGCGTGAACACGAATCCGGCGGCGCTCACAAATCATGGATTGGTCGTCTTCTCCGGCGGGAACCGCCTCCTCGCCTACTACGGCGCGCAGGTGTTTAACCACGGCGAGTGGCGCATGGACGCCGATGGCCTCGCCTTTGAATATTGCTGTGCCGGCAATGGCCCCACTTTCCACAACTACGGCCTCCTCAATAAAAGCGGCGGCAGTGGCGAGAGCACGTTCGACACGTCAACGACGATTAATTACAGCGGGGGCATCATCAGGGCGGGGACCGGTACGATGCGATTCAACTCCAGCACCGAATGGCGGGACGGAGGACGCGTCGGGGGCGGGGCGGGGCGCGTCCTGCAAGCAAGCGGCAATGCCAACTTGCTTGGGAACACGATCCTCGACGGCTCCTGGCAGTGGGGCGGCGCGAACATCACCGGCACCGGCTCCATCAGCGGACCTGTCGCGCTTACGTGGCGGAACGCCCGCCTCTATGGCAACCTCACGATCCAACCGGGTGGCAACCTCGAATTCACCGGCGAATACTATCCCTCGCTCGACTCTGGCAATATCGCCAACCCCGCCATTCTCACCAACCGCGGTACTGTCACTTGGGCTGGCGGCATCGCTCTTTATGGCGCCCATGCCCCACAGATCTACAACTATAACCTTTGGCGTCTGAACGCCGACGGCACGGCTGTCGATGCCACGTGCTGCGGCGGCGGCCCCACCTTTCACAACTTCGGCACACTCGCCAAAACCGGTGGTACAAACGACACCTTGATTACCAGTTCCCACACCATCAACCACAGCAATGCAACCGTGAACGCCGCCAGCGGCACCCTTCGCTTCAACACCAGCACTGAGTGGAGAAACGGCGGTCAAATCACGGGGGCTGGCCGCGTCTGGCTGAACGGCGGAAACGCCCAAATCAACGGCACCACCGCGCTGTTTGGCTCCTGGCAGTGGGGCGGCGTGGGCGTGAGTGGCACCGGCGCGATTAGCGGGCCCATAGCCCTCGTCTGGCGGAACGCCCGCCTCTACGGCAACCTCACGATCCAACCGGGTGGCAACCTCGAATTCACCGGCGAATATTATCCCTCGCTCGACTCTGGCAATATCGCCAATCCCGCCATTCTCACCAACCGCGGCACTGTCACTTGGGCAGGAGGTAATCCCCTTTACGGTGCCCACGCCCCGCAAATCTACAACTACAGCCTCTGGCGCGTGATCGCCGATGGCACCGCCCTGGCCGAAACCTGCTGCGGCGGCGGCCCCACCTTCCACAACTACGGCACCCTCGCTAAGACGGGGGGCACCAACGACACCCTCTTCACCCAGTCCCTCACTATCAACAACAGCAATGCCACCGTGAATGCCGCCAGCGGTACCCTCCGCTTCGACACTAGCACCGAGTGGAGAAACGGAGGTCAAATCACGGGAACCGGGCGGGTCCTGCTCAATAACGGCAACGCCCAGATCAACGGCACCACCGCGCTGTTAGGCTCCTGGCAATGGGCCGGCGTTACCGTCAGCGGAAGCGGCGCCATCAGTGGCCCACTTCCGCTCATCTGGCGCCACGGTCGACTCACCGGTAACCTCACCGTCGAACCCGGGGCCCGCCTGGATTTTACCGGCGAATACTATCCCTTGCTCGACGGAACCACCGCCAACCCTGCCATTCTCACCAATCGCGGCATCGTCACTTGGTCAGGCGGCAACCCCCTTTACGGTGCCCACGCCCCACAAATCCATAACTACGGCCTTTGGCAAATTAGCGGCGAAGCAACGGCGTTGGCCGAGACCTGCTGCGGCGGTGGCCCCACTTTCCACAACCATGGAACCTTCCGCAAAACAGGCGCTAACACCACCACCATGGCCACGGTAGGCTTCGTAAATAACGGGCGCATCACCACCGAAGCAGGCCAGCTCAATTTCAATCTCCCTCCCACCAATCCCGGCGAATTCCATTTCCCACTCCGTGGCACGACAGCGGGCGTCGACTACGGGACCATCCGCGTGCCGAACAACTACCTCACCGCCGGCACCGTGCGCGCCGAGCCGACCAACGGTTACACGCCGCTCTCTGGACATTCATTCGACCTCGTTACTGGAAATGGGTTGCGCGGCGGCTTTAACCCGGTGCTGCTTCCATCCCTTCCGCCCGACTTGGGCTGGACCGTGGACTACTACTCTACCGTCACTCGGTTTCGCGTTACGGATGCGTGTTTGGCGGACGGACTGGTCGGCTGGTGGCCCGCAGACGGCGGCGCGGGCGACATGACGAGCTTTTTCAACGGCACTCTCGCCAACGGGACTTTCTTCACCACTGGCATTGTGAACCAGGCTTTTTCCTTCGACGGCGTGGATGATCACGTGAATCTGGGCGGCTGGAATCCCGGCACCCGTTGGACGCTGCAAACGTGGGTGAAACTCCGGCAGGTTCAAACCGGCCGACGCGGCATTCTCGGCGGCATGGGTGATGCGCGTGATTGGTCGCTGGTCACCTATAATGGCGCACTGGGTGTCACCTATAAACCCCTGAGCGGAAGCAGCGCCACTCTCACGAACACCATTATCGCTCAGACCAACACGTGGTATCACCTCGCCGGAACTTTTAATGGATCGAACGTCGCGCTCTATGTGAACGGCATGCTCATCGGCACCGCGCCCGCTGATCCCGATTACGTGGGCACCACCAGCGGCACGCGCATCGGTGGCTCCACTTGCTGTGGCGAATATTTTGCCGGGGCCGTGGATGAGGCCACGATCCATAACCGCCCGCTCAGTCAGACTGAAATCCTCAACACCTATAACCAGGGAGCGGCCGGACGTTGCGCGGGATTGGGACTCAGCGTTCTCTCGTTCACACCGGGCGGGTTGGTTACCAGCAACGTCTCCCGCTTCACCATTCGCTTCAATCAACCATTCAACACCAACACGTTTACTACTGCCGACCTGGCTGTGAACGGGCCCGCCGGCGCCGTTTCCGCTGCGGGATTCGCCATTGCACCTGATCCGTCGTTCGATGGTCGCACCTTCGTCGTCACACTTCCGCCTCTGACTCAGCAAGGCGGCTACACGGTGAACATCGGGCCGAACATCGAAAGTGTCTCGGGCCAGAACATGACGGGCGGCGTCTTCACTGCCTTGTTCACGATCGACAAGACCGGTCCGCGCGTGATTGCCTTCACGCCAAGCTCCACGATTTCGAATCAAGTCACCACGCTGGAGGCGACGTTCTCCGAAACGATCAGTGCGGCGAGCGTGCAGGCCAGTGACGTGACGATCGCCGGACCGAACGCGCCTTCCGTCGTCGGCTTCACGCAACTCGCCTCCAATGTCTTTCGTTTCAACCTCAACCGCAGCCTCACCCAGGGTTCCAACTCCATCGTCGTGGGTCCGGGCATTACTGACCTTGCCGGTAATCTCATGGACCAGAACAACAACGGCATGCCCGGTGAAGCCGTGGTCGATGCGTACACGATTTCTTTGCAGGTAGAGACGCCTGACCTCACGGTCGCAGCGATCAACACGCCGGCCGTCGCGCTCGCAGGTCAGGCCGCGACTTTGATCTACACGGTCACGAACGCCGGAACCGCCCCGGCTGCCGGTGGGTGGCGCGCTGAATTCCGTCTCGCGCAGGATTCAACGGGCACCAACTCGACCTTCCTCGGCACCGCGCAGGTGACCAACTCCATCGCGGCCAACGCATCCCTCACGCTCACGCAGAATCTCGTCATGCCGCAAGGACTGGCCGGCATCCGCTACCTCGGCGTGCGGCTCGACGCGCTGGACCAAGTGCCAGAGCAAAACGAAACCAACAATGTGGCGTGGTCACCAACGGGCACCGCCATCAGCGCGCCGGATCTGGTGGTGAGTAATCTGGTCGCGAATAGCAGCGCCATTCTCGGCAGCGCCGTCACCGTGCAATGGACGCGTGTGAACATCGGAACGGCCGCCACCTTCGTTCCGGGCGATGATCGTCTCTTCCTCAGTGTGTCTTCGACCTCGATCGTTGGCGCACGCCTGCTCGCAACGGTTCCGGGCGCCGTGCTGAACGCGGGTGAATCGTTGAGCCGCACGCAGTCGGTGACCATCCCGTTGGAAACTACATTGCCGGCTGGAAGTTATTTCATCGTCGTGGCAATCGATTCACCCGACTCGCAACCGGAAAGCAATGAAGGAAACAATCGAGCGTCCGCGGCGCTCACGTTGTCCCAGCCTCAGTTGCCCGATCTCGCGATGGCCGAATTTGTTCCGCCCACCAAACTCTTCCCTGGCGCTCTCATGAGCTTCAACTGGACGGTGACAAATCGAGGGTCGCTTGGGTTGACGAATGGCGTGTGGCGCGAACGCGTCTCGTTTTCCAATTCCGTCGTGGGCCTGGTGACGTTGGCAGACATCACTCTTACGAACACGCTCACGCCGGCCGGTTCCATCGTGCGCACCCAGCAAGTCTTTTTCCCGGCCGAGTTCCCGACGGACCCGGGTTTCCTGTTCATTACGCTGGATTACTACGACGACATTATCGAGCAGACTGAAGCTAACAATGTCGTGCGGTCCGATTCAGTCATCCCCGTTGCGTACAGCCTGCGACTGACGTTTTCGTCGGCATCAATTACAGAAGGCACCAACACGATTATCGGAACCGTTCACCGCAACGGCGACAATTCCACGCCGCTCACGGTCACCCTGAGCAACGATTTTCCGGCGCGGTTGATGATGACCAATGAGGTCACAATCGCGGCGGGGACGGAGAGCGCGACATTCGTGATGGCTTTGCCAGACAACAGTTTCATCGATGGAACTGTGTTTGCACATGGTGGTGCCACAGCCTCGAATTATTTGAGCGGATTCGCGCTTCTGCAATTGGTGGACGAATCGCGGCGGGCCCTGTCACTCACGCTGGCCACGAATGAAACGCTCGAAGGGTTGACCGTCGCCGCCACCGTCTCACGCGGCCTCGTCGAGACGCAGGACCTGGTGGTCTTCATCGGGGCCTTCGATCCACTGTCGCTGACGGTTCCATTCTCCGTCACGATCCCGGCGGGCGCGGCGAGCGTTGTCTTTGCCGTGTTGGCTACGGATGATTCGTTGTTTAACGGCTGGCGCACAAACCTGGTTCGAGCGGGTGCGAGTGGTCTGGACGAGGCGCACGCCGCATTGGTCATTCGAGATGATGACCTCCCCGCCGTCACGTTGGAACTCAGCCCGCAGTCGGTGCCGGAAAATGCTGGTTCGCAGGCGGCGAATTTAAGCGCACGTCTGTCGGCACCGGCTAGTCGCAACGTGGTGCTCGATCTGATTTCCAGCGCTCCAGACCGCGCGCGTGTTCCGATACAAATGTCAATCCTGGCCGGTCAATTGGCCGCGTCCGTGCCGGTGAGTGTCAGCGACAACCTGCAACTGGGGAGCAATGCGTCTGTGCAATTTCAGGGATTTGTCCGCGAGTCCGGCAGCACACGGCAGTTGGCGTCCACACCAATTGTGCTCTTGCAAATTCTGGATGATGAATCGCCCGCATTGCGCGTGGCCTTGGACAAGGATTTGGTCGCGGAAGGTTTGGCGCCGGCGGCGAGCGGGACCGTGTCGCGCACCGGCAGCACCGCATCCTCGCTGGTGGTGCAACTGGCGAGTTCGGATACGACGGAGGTGTTTGTGCCGGTTTCGGTGACGATTGCGGCGGGGGCAAACAGTGCGCCGTTCGTCGTTAATTCACTTCAGGACAACACGACCGATGGTTCCCAGCGTGCAACAATTTCGGCCACGGCCACAGGCTACACGGGTGGGTCGGCTGACCTCACGGTGTCAGATCAGGATTTGCCGGATCTCCGAGTGGTCAACGTAGTCGGTCCGCTCACGGCCCTCGCGGAAGACAATTTCACGATGTCCTATCGCGTGGAAAACCAGGGCCGCGTGACGGCGGGCTCGAACCTTGTCACAAAAGTGTACCTGCGCACCGACCCGCTGGCTTTTGGCGGGACGGTGGTGGGCACATACACGCTGGCCAACGGATTACCTCCGGGACAGTTCTTCGAGCAAAGCCTTGCGGGACGTTTCCCGCGCAATCTCGGAACGTATTACCTCGTGGTGCAGACGGACACGGACGGGCGCAACGTGGAAACGTTGGAGAACAACAACACGCTGGTGAGCGCACCGATACAGGTGAGCGCGCCCTGGACGGCAACGGTGCAGACGCCGGTCACATCGGCGGTGGCGGGCACGCTCGTTCCCATGACGGGCACGGCGACGCGACCCGGCGGCGCGACGGTGGCGAACACGGTGGTGAGCATTCAGGTGGTGCTGGATGGGATGAAGCGCACGATTGGCGCGCTCACGGATTCCAGCGGGAATTTTTCCGCCACGTTTACTCCGTTTGCACGCGAAGCTGGCAATTACACCATCGCGGCGGGCCATCCTGGCGTGGAATTTCTCGCGCCGCAGGACAGTTTCTCTCTGTTGGGGATGAGCATTTCGCCTTCGTTGAGCCGCCATCACATTCTCGAAGGCCAGGTCGTGCGCGGGGTGTTGAGTGTGTCGAATTTGAGTTCGATTCCGCTGTCGGGGCTGAATGCGAGTGTGGTGTCGCAGCCACCGGGCTGGAACACCACGCTGGCGCTGACCAACAACGCTCTCGCGGGCAATGGCGATAACACGCTGCACTTTGTCGTCACGCCCAATTCGAGTGGCATCGCGAACATCATCGTACGGATTACTTCAGCGGAAGGGGTGACGATGGATGCGCAGTTGGAAGTCGCGGTGGAGCCGTTGCGGGCGAAGTTGGTCGCGACGCCGGGTTCGCTGTTTTCCGGCATGGTGCGCGGCGAGCAGACGATCGTGAGGTTTGATTTGGTGAACGCCGGCGGTGCAGTCACGGGCCCCATCGCGATTTCATTGCCGACCATTCCGTGGCTGTCATCAGCCACGCCCAGCCCGCTCCCGCCGCTGGCACCCGGTGAGTCGAACAGTCGTGACGCTGATTCTTTCCCCGCCGACGAACCTGGACTTGATTTCGTATGAGGGCGCATTGCTTGTGCACGGACAATCGCATTTCACTCAATGTGCCGTTTACATTTCGTGCGCTGTCCGCGGCGAAGGGCGATCTGCTCGTCCAGCGTGGTCGATGAACTGACCTACTACGCGGAAGGTGCGCCGTTCGTGACCAACGCGACGGTGACGTTGCGCGATCCGGTGTCGCACGACGCCATCACGAACTTGAACACCGGCGCGAACGGGACCGTGTATTCTGTCGGGCGCTGGTGGAAGGCTATTACGAGGTGAACGTGCAGGCGGCGCAGCACTCCAGCTTCCGCGGGAACACCTTTGTGACCGCTGGGCGCACCAACGAGTTCGAACCGTTCGTCAGCCGGTCGCTGGTGGAATACATCTGGACGGTGGTGCCGACGGAGATTGAGGACCGCACGCGCATCGTGATTGAAACGATCTTCGAAACCGTGGTGCCGCTGCCAGTGATCACGGTGGAACCGGCCTTCATCGACCTGGCGAACTGCCGGAAGCGAGTCGCAGATCGAAATCCGCATCTCGAATCATGGCCTGATCGCGGCGCAGAATGTGAAATCGAATTACCCACCGATGGCGGCGGAGTCACCTTTCAATCCATCGTCACCGAAATCGGCACGTTGCCCGCCAACAGCTCCATGACCATCCCGGTCATTATCCGGCAACCGATTGATGCTCCCGCACTCCCTGGCCAAGTCGGCGAAGGCCGGTTCGTCGCGGAATCGCTGCTACTATTACATTCGCGTTCCCCACAAATTGAAATGCGGCTCGCGCGAGAACACGTATTACACGACGACAGCGATTAGAGATTCGAAGGCCACGGGCTGCGGCAGGCGGCGGCGGCGGCAGCAGTAGTGGGGGCGGGGGAAATGGTCCCATCTTCAATGGAGGACCGCTCGGTCCTTATGGTGTGGCTTCGGGCGGCGGCAGCGGCGTTTACTTCGCTCCGCGCATTATCGCGCAAAAAGAGAAATGCGGCTGCGAAGATTTCGTGCCCTCATGCTGGGAAATTGGTGGTTCCGTTGGCCTGCCGGAAGTTTCGGCTTTTGGCGGCAAGGCCAACCTGAAAGCGAGCGGGTCCTTCAAACGCTGCACTTGTTGTGATGAAGATGGCGAAGGTACGAAGGATGAGAGTTCCGCGTCGTTGGAAGGGTCCGTCGAATTCGCGGTCCCGGTGGCCGGGGCTAATCTCGACGCCAACTTTTCCTCAGGCGGGTATGAATTCTCCGGCCAGATTGCACTAGGCGGGTTGGAATTGAAGCTGGCTCCCAAGGCCACGGGCCAATACACGTCGACGGAAGATTGCCACGGCAAGAACAAGAAGACGTGCACGACCCTTTCTGCCGAGGGCTCCGCAGAACTCGTGTCCACACTGGGACCGAAATTCAGTGTTTCTCAAAACGGCGTCGCGCTAGGTGAAATCCAGGCGCAAGCAACGGTCTCCCTCAAGACAGGCGTTTCGTTGAAGACGGTTGAGTGCAATGACGGCACGCCGGCGGTTACGAGTTTTTGCCTCCAGCCAGTCGTGGCCTCAGCGGGTATCACAATCGGCGGTACGCTGGGCAATGGCATTCAGGTCGGCGGGGGCACGAGTGTTTCCGCCGAACTCACCAGCGAACATTGCATCAGCAGCGACCAGGCGAAAAGCGCCGCCCCCTTGTTTGCCGAACAGTTCGCCGAGGCCATTCGCGACGCACTGACCAAGGCGCTGGAGGCCCAAGGGTTCAAGGCGCCGCCGGTGCGCCCCATCCCTGCTCCGCTACCCACGAGCACCAAGATCTCCGTCCCGAAAGCCGGCGGCGATGGAATCTGTGCGCGTGTGAAATTGCGTATCGAACAGGATCTCGTCATGGCGCGGAACGCCTTCGACGCGACGCTGGAATTGATCAATCGCGATCCGGCGTTGGCGTTGAGCGACATCGGCGTGGTGGTGCAAGTGTTTGACATTGACGGAAAGGACGTCACGGACCGCTTTGGATTCCGGACTCCTGCTGTGACAGGCATGGGCGCGGTGGATGGCACCGGAACGCTGGCGGGGAACTCCTCAGGGAAAGCGTCATTCATCCTGGTGCCCACATCGGAGGCCGCGCCGGTAGGACCAACGGTTTATTTTGTCGGCGGCTCGCTCGGCTATACGCTCGATGGTCGGCGCGTGCTGATTCCACTCACGGCCGCGCCGATCACGGTTTATCCCGATCCCCGGCTGCGGATTAAATATTTCCATCAGCGGGACGTGTTCGCGGATGATCCCTTCACGCGGGAAATTCTTGAACCCTCCCTGCCCTACAGCCTAGCTGTCATGGTCCAGAATGCGGGCAAGGGTGAAGCGAAGAAAGTCCGCATCATCTCGGGCCAACCGCAGATCATCGAGAATGAGCGTGGACTGTTGATTAATTTTGAAATCATCGGCACGGAAGTCGCGGGGCAAACCGTCTCGCCATCACTGACGGCAGACTTCGGCGCGATTCAGCCCGGCGGCATTGCCATCGGGCGCTGGCTCATGAAGTCGACGTTGCAAGGCTTGTTTATCGATTACAAAGCGACGTTCGAACATCTCGACAGCCTCGGGAAAACAAACCTCTCGCTTGTCGATGAAGTGACCATTCACGAAATGATTCGACTGGTTCAGGCCATTGGACCGTTCGAGGATGGCAAACCCGACTTCCTGGTAAACGATGAGAATGATCCGGATGACCTGCCGGACCACATCTACCTGAGCGATGGCAGGACCAATCGCGTCTCGGTGGTGCGCGTCGCGACTTTCGATGGCGCCCCGAATGCGAGCGACTTGAACGTGACGCTGACGGCGGATATGCCCGCGGGTTGGGGTTACCTTCGGGTGCCCGATCCGGCGAACAGCGCCTACCGATTGCTGCGCGTGTTGCGGTCGGATGGCCGCGAGATTCCGGTGGACACCAATGCATGGGTGACGGATCGCACATTCATCGGCCGCACGGAGCGCCCCGTTCGAGAGAACATCCTGCACCTTCTTGATTACGACAGCACGGACTCGTACACGCTCATCTACACATCGCTCCCGCCGGATGATCACATGACGCCGGCAACGTCGGTGGCGGCTTTGCCTCCTTACAGCAACGCCGAGATTCCTGTAAGTTGGTCTGGCGTGGACAATGGTGGCGGCACCATCGCTTTCTACGACGTTTATGTTGCGGTGAATCGCGGTCCGTTCCTCCCGTGGTTGCAACGAGTGACGGATTTGGGCGCCATTTACAGCGGCACGCCGGGTCACCGCTATGAGTTCTATTCCATCGGTACCGATTCCTCCAACAACCGCGAGCCAGCGCCGATTTACGCCGATACCGAAACGGTCGTCGCCCTCTCAAACACTGCACCTGCGTTGGCGTTGAATGCGCCGACGGCAGTCGATGAAGGAAGCGTGCTGGTCATCACGGCAAGCGCCAGCGATCCGGAAATGCCAGGTCAGAGTTTGCTCTTTACGCTGAGTGGCGGCCCGGCGGGCGCCACGATCGATCCGTCCTCTGGCCGAATCCAATGGAACACGGGCGAAGGCAATGGACCGAGCACGAATCTGTTCCGCGTGGTCGCTCGCGACAACGGGCTGCCACCGCTGTCGGTCACGAACACCGTCAGCGTGGTAGTGCGGGAAGTGAACGCCGCGCCGGTGCTGGCTGCGATTGCCGATCGAACCATCAGCGAAGGGTTCATGCTTCGAATCACAAACGGGGTGACGGATGGCGATCTGCCCGCCAATGCACTGACCTTCAGCCTGGGCGGAGGTTCGCCTATTGGCTCCTCGATCCACCCTCAATCCGGCGTGTTCCAATGGCGTCCCAGTGAAACTCAGGGTGGGATGACGAACTCCATTGCGGTCCTCGTCACCGACAGTGGTTCGCCTTCGTTGAGCGCGACTCAACGCTTCACGGTCATCGTTCGTGACACGCTGGGCGATTTCAGCCTGACGCTCGGTCGCACGAACGTTTATCGTGGGGCGACCAGCGGCGTGCCGGTGCGATTCACGTCCGGGTTGGAGCTGGCGAACATTGAGTTCGCGATCGAACAGCCCATCGCCGCATTGACGAACCTGAATCTCTTGACGCTTTCTCCGGATGTCGGCTCCGCCACGCTCACTCCGGAAAGCCCGAGCCGCTCAGTCATCACTTTGACCGCCACCCCAGGACAATCGTTGCAAGGCGATCAGACGCTGGCGTCGTTGCGCTTCACGGTGCCGTCGAATGGTCCATCGTTGATCCTGTCGCTGCTGATGAAAGATGTCGTGGCGCGAAAGCTCGACGGCACGCCCATCGCAAATTCCGTAGTCCGGGATGGCCGCGTCGTCATCGTGGGAGCTGAACCCGTCCTGGAAATCAGTCCGACGCAGGGTGGCCTCAGGCACATCAACTTGTTTGGCAACGTGGGTGTCTCCTACCAGATACAGTCATCCACCGCGCTCATGACGGCACCGTGGCAGCCGGTGACTAACGTGCAGGCAACGTTGCCATCGGTGGATGTGGCGATACCGCCGACAGGCGCTTCGAACGTGTTTTATCGCGCGTTGCGGCTAGGCCCTTGAGCGTCCCGGACCTTTCCCCAAGCATCGCCACGGTCGGAGCCTGACATCCGACCGTGCGGTCCGGTGCGCAGGATGCGGAGCCGGTTTACTCCGGACGCAATCGATAAAAGCGGATTGGAGCGGACGAAGCATCGGGATCCAGGATCTCGATTGTGGTTCCACCCAATGTGTTGGTGCTGAATGGCCGCCAGTTGATCAAATCAGTCGAGAACTCAACGATGCACGCCGCCGCGCCGTCACCTTCAAGGAGCAGCCGGCTGCCGTGGACGCGAAAGTCATTCGCACTCTGCGGGGATAGGCTCAAGCGGGGACGCCGACGCCCGCAGTCCGAGTTGGCCGCGGCGCGAATGGTTTCGCGAAGTTCAGCGCGGGAGATCAATCCAGCGCGGAAAAATGTGAACGCCGCGCGCCGCACCGCACCGACATACTGGGCGTGGTTGCGCCACGGAAAGTGGCAGGGGACCAGTTGCGCGATGCTGCAACCATGGACATCCACCACCGAACCAGGGGAAGTATTCGGACATTCGTCCTCATGATTGGGCACGCCATCTCCATCACTGTCGCTCGTGTGGGAGGGCTGCACAGTGATGGCGACCGGAGCGGAAGTGCCGCGGGCGCCTGCGTCATCAATGGTGGTTGCCTGCAAGATGTATTGGCCGGGAGGCGGATTGGTCCAAAGGAATTCGAACTGGATGGGCTGACCGGGCGGCGGTGGTTGAATGAAGACAACTTGCGCCTGCCCGATCTTTTGCGTGTTGGCAAAAAACTCCACGGTGTTGGCATATCCATCCGGGTCGAGCGTCACAGCCTCAATCAGGATGTTTGTGTGCGCGATGAACACAGAGCCATTGGTCGGCCGGGTGATCCGGACCCCGGGAGGAATGTTCTCTGGCGATCGCAGCACGGTAATCGTTACGGGAGCCGAGACGGTCGTCGCTCCCGCACTATCCGTGGCGCGTGCGGTTAGAGTGTAGTTACCCGGCGGCACGTTGGACCACGTAAACGCGAAGAATGGACAGTACGGTGCGGGGCAAAGAGTGGGAACAAAGACGCCTGTGCCAATTCGATTCGTGCCGGCAAAGAACTCCACCGTCAGCGAATTGAGGTGGCCGTCAGTGCCGGAGCCGTAGCCGTCCTCCGCATCCTGCGCGTAAGCCTGCAATGGGATCGTGGCCGGTGCCACAAAGACCTGACCTGGCTGCGGGTGATTGAGCTGCACCGTTGGTGGACGATTGGTTGCAACCGCTCGGTCAGAAATAAAAACTGTCGCTTCGCCGGGCGCGCTGACCAGATAGCACTCGGGAGGAGGCGGATAAATGGCGATGCAGATGGGCGATTCCAATCGCAACACCACCGTCTCAGTGGGCTCGCTCAAATTATCCATGAGTGGCACGATGTTCACCAGGGCTTGAGTGGCACCGGCGGGAATCACGACACGGTTGCTGACGTACGCGTAGTCCACTCCGTTCGAAGCGGTGCCCCGCAACGTGAAAGAAACAGGGATGCTCGTGGCTAGGTTGCCCGAGCGGCGGATTGCGAATTGGCCGGACTCAACGACGGTGAGTATGCCCGGCTCGCGCGCCTGTGGGTCCAATGCCACCACGTGCACAATGGTCTCCTCCGGCAGCGGCGGATTTGTGCGAGTGACCACAATAGGCACCGGTGCCGACACAGTCGTCAGGCCCGTTCTGTCCGTCGCCCTCGAGGTGAGGGTAAAATTACCAGGCGGCACATTCGTCCATGTGAAATCCCAGGAAGGGCATTCCACCGAGGGACAAAGTGTCGGGATAAACGTGGCTGTGCCCACTCGGTTCGTGCCGGCGAAGAACTCCACGGTGATGTCGTAGCCGTCCTCCCGATCGATGGCGACCGCTCGCAACAGAATGTTTTGACCCGCTGTAAACGTCTCGCCCCCTCGCGGACGGGAGATCCAAACCGTGGGCGGTGCGTTGCTCTCGTCGTTGTCGAGTATGCGGGCCGTGGCGGAAAAGTTGTTTCCTATCATGTAACACTCGGGGCAGGGCGTCGGCACAATGTTCAACACCACGGTCTCCGTGCCTTCGATCAATAAGTCGTCGGTGGCGTGGACCATCACGTTTGCTGTGGCGCTGCCGGCAGGGATGGTCACGATCCCGGGAATGAATTCGTAATCGAGACCGTTGCTTGCGGTGCCACTCATTCTCACGGCCACGGCCAACGCGCTGTTCGTGCTGCTTGTCCGACGAATCTCAAACACGGCGGGATCTTCCGGGATGTCGAGCCACGGCGGAATCTCGCGCGCCTCCGGATCAAGTGTCGTCACCGTAACGACCGGCCGTGGCGGCTCCGCGTTGGCAACAAGTTCCAAGGCGAAACTCAAATCGCCACTGTTGACGCTATATTGATGCACCTCTACTGCGATGAGATTTGTTCCCGGGACGACGAGTGACGCGGGGATTGTGGATTCAAAGAAGGTGGTTTCATCGGTGCCTCCGACCGACATAGAGGCCAGCGTTTGAGAATGAATTAGCCCCGGCGGGAGATTGTCTCGCCGAACTTCCACCCCGTTTAAATAGACGAGGGCGCCATCGTCACGAAGCAGACGCAGGGTGAGCTCAACTTTGCTGGGTATCACGACGGCGCTACGGAAATAGACGGTGATCGGGCGCGGCAATGCGCTGTTGATGACGGTCGTCTCATCGCCCTCCCCGTATCCCAGTTGGCCGAATCCCCAAGGCCACGAGGAATCATTGAAGTTCAAATGGCGCCAGTTCCCACCGGGCTCGGCACCGGTGGCGAAGTATTTCCAAGCCGCATTAGTCGGCAAGAGAACCATGGCGGACGCCGCCGGGTGAACAAAGACGAGAAAAGACAAGAGGATCAGCAGGGCACCGTTCCAACGAAACGCTTTCATAAACTTCCTTTGGTAAAGGCTCGACCGTGCCGAAATTTGGCCCGGACTCGATCCTCGGTTATAGAATTTCTCACGTCCGGCGCAAGTCGCGTTTTCTCAATCGCCGCCTCAACGCCACCCCTAAGTTCGGAGGAATCGACGCCATTTGACACATGTAACCCGTCGGGTTACAGAAAGCGCCGTGCGAACTAGTTGTCGCTTTGCCGTTGCGGTGCATGTGTTGGCGGTCCTCGCTTACAAGGAGGGTGAAGCGGTCACTTCTTCACTGCTCGCCAGCAGCGTGAACACCAATCCTGTGGTGATTCGCAGGCTTCTGCTTTTGCTCCAGGCCGCGGGATTTATTGAGACCCGCAAAGGCGCCGGAGCAGGCTCGCGCCTTCGTCATCCTCCGCAACGGATAAACCTCGCGGAAGTGTATCAAGCGGTGGAAACAGAGGAGCCCTTCGCATCGCACTCCAAAAGGCCCAACCAGGCCTGTCCCGTCGGCAATTGCATCCAAGAATCGCTAGACCGGGTTTTTGCTTCTGCCGAGGCGGCCCTGCAACGGGAGCTGGCGAGGACCACCCTGGCTGATGTTCTTGAATCCGTACAGGAATCCTGCGCGCGCGTTGGCACAGGAGGGAAATCATTTTGAGAATGATTGGGACTGCCAACCTTCAAAAATGGGGTCGGGGGCTGATCACAGAACCTCGCCGGCAATGCTGACCACGTAAATGTTATGGAACTCGAACTGTTGGAACCACCTGCACTGAACCCGACCGAGCCGTTTGTTCCGGTCCGAACCCAGGAGCATCGCGATTTGCGTCGGGATGATTTTTGGGCTGGGGTCCCCGGGTATGCCTCGACGACTGCGGAGGAGTTTCACACGCACACGTTTCAGGCGAGGCAATCGGTCACGAATGTCCGGCAGCTCCGCGAGACGTTGCAGCACCTTGTGCCTGAATCGTTCTACGAGGATGTGGCCGAAGGCATTCGCCATGCGCCGATGGCCCTGCGGATATCGCCCTACCTGCTGAGCCTTATTGATTGGAGCACGCCGTATGAGGATCCGATTCGGACCCAATTTCTTCCAGTCGCGTCGCAGCAGGTGGCGAATCATCCTGAGTTGCGTTTCGATTCTTTGCATGAGCAAAAGGATTCGCCTGTGCCGGGTCTGACCCATCGTTATCCGGACAAGGCGTTGTTCCTGCCCATTGATTCATGCCCGGTCTATTGCAGGTTCTGCACCCGCAGCTATGCCATTGGCGGGGATACGGAGACGGTGGAAAAGCTGAAGCTAGCCTCACGTATTTCGCGCTGGGAAGACGCGTTCTCCTATATTGCGTCGCGTCCGGAGTTGGAGGACGTCGTCATTAGTGGCGGCGACACTTACAACTTGAAGGCGGAATACATTCAGATGATTGGGGAGCGGTTGTTGCGCATGCCAAACATCCGGCGCCTACGTTTCGCGACCAAGGGTCTCGCCGTGTTGCCGCAAAAGATTCTGACGGACCACGCCTGGGTGGATGCGCTGACCCGAGTGGTAGAATTGGGTCGCAAGCTGCACAAGGACGTCGTCGTCCACACTCACTTCAACAACCCCAACGAGATCACGGGCGTGACGCAGGACGCCATGGGCCGCATGACGGAACGTGGCATCACCGTGCGCTGCCAGACGGTCTTGCAACATGGGGTCAACGACCATCCGGCGACAATGCAGCTGCTGGTGCGGCGGCTCAGCTACATCAACATTCATCCCTACTACGTTTATTTCCACGACATGGTGCCCGGAGTGGAGGATCTGCGAACGTCACTGCAGGCGGGATTGAACATCGAGAAGCATGTGCGCGGTCACACAGCTGGCTTTAATACGCCTTCGTTTGTCGTGGATACCATGGGCGGCGGCGGTAAGCGCGATGGACATTCCTTCGAGCATTACGACCGCGACACAGGCATCGCGGTGTTTACGAGCCCCAGCGTGAAGCCTGGCGCTTATTTTCTCTACTTCGATCCATTGCGCACGCTGGACGCCGAACAGCAGGCGCGTTGGCAAATCGCAAGCGAACGGCGGCGGATGATTGATGCAGCCCTGGATGCGGCGGCCGTGAAGCAAGTCGCAGCCTGAACGAACCAAGTCACCTTGGACTCCAAAGCATGACCACCAAACGAATCGCCCTGATCACCGGCGCCAACAAAGGCATCGGCCTCGAGACCGCCCGCCAGCTGGGGAGGCAAAGCATCACTGTCCTGATCGGCGCCCGCGACAAAAGCAAAGGAGAAACCGCCGCGTCCACGTTGCGCAGAGAGGGTATGGATGCGCATGCTTTGCTGCTCGATGTGACGAGCGCAGAGAGCATCCGCCAGGCGGCGGAGAAGGTGGGAAGAGAGTTCAGACGGCTCGATATCCTAATCAATAATGCCGGGGTGATGTTGGATGACGCGACCAAGAACGTGAGTGAACAATCGGTGGATATTTGGAGGGAAACGTTTGATACCAACCTTTTCGGACTCATCGCTGTGACCCAGGCTTTCCTGCCGTTGGTACGGAAGAGTGAAGCCGGCCGAATCGTTAATCTGTCGAGCATCCTCGGTTCAAATGCGCTGCATCAGGATCCGCAATCGCCCATCTACGACACCAAGCTCCCCGCCTACAACGTTTCGAAGTCTGCCGTCAACGCTTACACGGTGCAGCTGGCTTACGAGCTGCGCGACACGCCGATCAAGGTTAACGCGGCTCACCCGGGTTGGGTGAAAACAGAGATGGGCGGCGAAGGAGCGACCATGGAACTCGCGGACGGCGCAAAGACGAGCGTGACGCTTGCGACCTTGCCGGCCGATGGACCGAGCGGTGCCTACATGCATTTGGGAGAGAATCTTCCGTGGTGATGCAAAACGGACACGGAGCCGCTGACTTAGCGCGTTGATTCCCTGGCCAGCGGTTCACGCGCGCGTTCCTTGAGGAATTTTGCCGGATTTCCCCCCACGATCGTCCAGTCTGCGACATCTTTTACGACCACGGAGCGCGCCGCCACGATGGCGCCTTCGCCCACGGTAACCCCCGGCCCGACGAATGCGTCGGTGCATACCCAGCACAGCGAGCCGATGCGGATTGGCGGACGGAGCAACGGAAAATCAGCCCGGGTGTAGTCGTGGGTTCCGGCACACAAGTGAGCGCGGTGCGAAATGGTGGCGCGTGCCCCAATGTAAATCGGGCCGAGGTTGTAAATCAGGGCATGGTCTCCGATCGCTGCGAATTCCTCGACTTCCAAGTTCCAGGGGATGGTGACTACGACGTTGGGGTAAATATGAACCTCCCGGCCGATGCGAGCACCAAAACATCTTAGAAGAAAACGGCGCCAACCAAAGAAGGGTCGTGGGCTAAAGCGAAAAAGAGGTTGAGCGCAGCTCCATAGCACCCGCCGTGCAAGTTCCGCGCGCGAATATTTCCGCGCCTTCCGATTTTGTTCTACGTCCAACACTGGCGACACCGTAGTGGGCAGGGAGGAAGACGCCAAATCTTTCGAGAGAGGGAACCGTCTTGCGCCGCGACGTGTAGATTCTTCAAGCCAGCAATTCCGCTGGGGCCACTTCGATTTGTGCCGCCAGCTCC
Organism: uncultured Verrucomicrobiae bacterium; assembly: GCA_963760275.1. Taxonomy (GTDB): domain Bacteria; phylum Verrucomicrobiota; class Verrucomicrobiia; order Limisphaerales; family SIBH01; genus JANNGC01. The sequence goes on along the minus strand of CAVXCM010000013.1, from coordinate 6,791 downwards.
AGCGGCATTTCCACCGACCGCATGGTACCGTTTTGGTGAGCGACGCAAACCACCGTCAGGGACCCGCGGGCAACTTCCTCACGCTTGCCGTCGACCCGATAAAAGCGGAAAACGTAAGTCAGCACTTTGCTTCGTTTCTCCTTCACCAACATATGAACCTCCACGAGATCCTCGAAACGCAGCGGCTTGAAATAGTCACATTCGGCATGCACCCGAGGCCAGCCGAGCGGTGGATCAATTTGTTTCATCACCACAGAGTGGCCCAGTGAGCGATAGAAGGCATGCTCCGCCGTCTCCATGTACCTGAAGAAGTTCGAGTAGTGGACGATTCCGGCCATGTCCGTTTCGGAGAATTCGACACGGCGCTCGATCTTGAATTCGTAAGGCATCTAGATGGCTTGAGGTTTAGGAGTTGAAAGGCGGCTGTTGAGGACTTCTAGATAAATGGTCAGGACTCCGCTGGCCATTCGTTCCACGTTGAATTCTTCGAACACGCTGCGCCTCCCAGCTTCGCCTAATGCACGAGCACGTTTGGGGTCCAGGAGTAATGACTCCGCTGCGTCCGCCAATGCGCTGGCGTTGGGTTCGGCAATGACGCCGCCGCCGGTTTTTTCAACAATTTCCGGGAAGGCCGCGTGCCTGGGTTGGACCACTGGAATTCCCGCGGCTAAGGCTTCGATAACGTACAACCCGAACGCCTCCCCGTAGAGCGCCGGTGTGCAAAAGACGTTCAACGACTCGAAGAAGGATATTTTGTCGGCCCGCGACACATTGGGAAAAAATTTTACATTGGCTAGTAGTCCGACAGCGTCGAGCCGGCCTTTTTGTTCCTCGACGAACGGCTCATCCCCCGGGCCACAACCTCCGCCAACGTGGAGCTGCAAATCCGGAATGCGCCCCCGCCTTCTCAGTTCAATAAAAATATCCACCGCCAGTCCCAATCCTTTTTCGGCGCACATTCGCGCGAAATATCCAAGGACCGGCGGTGGCCCAGAATTCACCGGGCTCTTGACCGCTCCGTAGCCCTGAGTATTGATGCCATTGTAAACGACCTGCACGCGCTCGCTTGGGATCCGCAATCGCTTCGCCATCAGTTCGCCAAAATAACGACTCGGAGCGATGAAGCCGTCGATATCCCCGGCGCGTTCCGCGAGAATGTTCCAGGCTGTGAGTCGGAGCTTTTCCGGGAGGCCGTCCACGAACGTATCCTCCCCTTGCAACATACAGACCACGGGCGCGCCCAACTGTTTCTTCAACCGCCTGGCCATGCCGACCAGCAGGACGTTGGAAAGCGCGATTACGTCGCAGGGATGATTAACCTTCAACCAGGCCGCCAGTTCATCCACCTCGCGCGCTTGATTCCCTTCTTCTCCGCGCAACATCGACACGGTCAACTCACCTACGTCTTCCGCACGGGTTCGGCCGGCCATTCCTCCCAGCACTTTTAAAAGTGCGGGCGCGGCAAGGGCACGATGCAACCAATCCGGTGCCCTTCGGAACCAAGGAAATTTCTGTTCGAGGAAAACATTTACACCGCTGAAGAAAATCGGCGTGCCGGCGCTCTGATCAGTTTCATCCAGCGTGAGTGGGAGATACAGCGGCAGCATCAACGTGTCGTGCCCCAGTTTCCGCAACGCGGTTACCAGCGCGTTATCGCGGAAGCATCCGCCGCAATACATGCCCCCGGCCCCGGGTGTGATCTGAACAATTTTCACGCCGTGCCGACCTTAGGAGAACCCCTTTAAAGTGACAACCCACCGTGTGCCTGTACCCATTTCCATCACTTTGGAGATTCTGATCGAGAAGCGAGTTTCGGAAAGGCAACACGCTCAGATCATCCGCCCGCCACGATGCGAACGATCTCCAGTCGGTCGCCGACCTGGACAGTGCGACGTGCGAACTCGGACGGAGCGACGGCGTGTCCGTTATGTTCCACCACCACGCTTCGAGGCGGGAGATTCTGTGCGCGGAGAAACGTTTCAATGCTGCACGGAAGGTCGGCATCAACCGGGTGGCCATTGGCGATGACGTTGCCTTGAGCCATCAGGTCAAAGTGAGAAAACTCACTTCTGGAGGACAATTGATCCGCAGGCCGTAAACTGTTCCGACGCCTTTCGTGACGTGAATCCAACGGTCGTGCCACGGGTGCAATCCTTCCACAAACCGCTTGTCGTGCACGGGAGCGAAGGGAGTCATCCCCAGAAACGGGACGCGCAGTTGCCCGCCATGGGTATGCCCGGAGAGCATCAATGTCCAGGGGTGGTCCGCTACGTCCTTCTTCGAATCGGGATTGTGGCAGAGGAGCACGGTCGGCGTCCGCGCTGACGCTGATCGGAATGCCACCGCCGGATCCAAGTGATCGGCCCATGTATCACCGATGCCAACGAATTGCATTTCGCGCCCACGAATTCGCACCTTGGTAGAAGCGTTGTGCAGCAAAGTGATGCCGCTGGATTGAAGGAGTTTTGTAATCCACGTAACATCATGATACCCGCCGCCCAATTCCCGCGCCCAACGGCCGCCGTCGTGATTGCCGAGTGTCGCGAAACAAGGGGCAGCTTGAGAAAGTTGACGCAGGACTCGTGAATACTCTTCTCCGGCGGCAAAACGTTGGGTGACGAAATCGCCCGTGAGGCAAACTACATCCGGTTGCCACTCAAGAGCACGCGATCGATCGCTTCAGCGATGTAATCCAAACTCACTACGGGCGAAGCGTGCAGGTCAGAAAGGTGCAGCAGCTTGATCTGTTCACGACCCGTTGCAAACAGCGGGACTGCGACGTGACTCATCTGCAGTCTCTCCGCCTCAAAGAATCGCGCGTATCCGAGCGTGCAGAATGCGGCAACAGAAACGCCGCCGAAAAATCGGCGGCGTGAAATTTTGAAGCCCGGGGTGTTCATCGCATCGTTGGATGCGCTCCCGTATTACTTCATCAGCAACATCTGGCGTGCGCGTTTGATCGCGATGTTCAGACGACGCTGGTAGTGGGCGGGAAGGCCCGTGTATTTGCGGGGCAAGAATGCGGCCCTGATCCGTCACGAATGTCCGCAGCAGGTTGGTATTCTTGAAATCAAGGGCGTCGAGCGTGAAATCGATCTTCGGCTTCGGACGCGGCGTGCGGCGTTCAGTGGAGTTGCGCGTTCCGTCGCGCTTTCTTGTCCGTGTGAGTCTTGCGTGGCATAGGATTACTTCACTTCCTTATGAATCGTGTGGCGGCGCAGGGCTGGATTGAATTTTTTAATCTCCAACTTCTCCGTCTGTCAATTTCTTGTTGCGCGTGGTGGTGTAACGAGAAGGCGATTTACCTTCCTTGCGTGCTTCAGTGCATTCGATCGTAATGATTTCTCGGGCCATAAATTATTCTTTGTCCTTCGGCTTCTCTTCGGGTTCGTCGTCGTCGCCTCCGGCTCGATATCGGGTCCCGCTGCACTATCCACGGTACCGAGAGCGCCTAAACGCCGCTGGCGGAGCGCGCCGTCGCGTTCGAGTTGGGCTTGGGCTTCCACCGTGAAACGTGTCCACGGAATAGCTTCGAGTCGTGCCTTGGGAATTGCTTTACCCGTCAACTCACAGACACCAAAAGTGTTTTTTTCAATGCGCTTCAGTGCTTCCTCGATCTCATACATTGCGTCCTGGTCAGACGAGAGAAGGCTCAGTGCGAAATCCCGGTCAAAATTATCCGTTCCCGAATCAGCCATGTGCAGGCTGTAGCTGGACATCTCTTCAGCAGATTCCTTGGCCAGCCCATTCATCTGGGCCACAAGCCGTTCGCGCAAGTCCATCAGAGTGGAATAATATTCCTGCCACTCCGGTTTGATTTTGATCGGGCCCGCCCCGTTTCGCGGTACCGGCGCATTGCCACTTTTTGTGATCGGTCTGCCAAGAATCGACGCAGACGTCGCCGTGTGCGCCGTTGGCTTCGCGCTTTGCATTCGCAGCGCTCTTTTTGCCGCTGTTTTTCTTTTTAATCACAAGTCGGAAATCGGTTTTTCTTGGTCGAAAAATACGGAAATTATTCAGTTCCCGAATTTAAGAGTGGGCGAATGTAACAAAGGAAAGTGAGAACGCCACAAAAATTTTGAAACGTGAACAGGCCGTATTTACACGGTGTCTTGGCGCTATTCTTTTGTATCGAGAATCGTAGGATGCGACCATGAAATCGCGCGGTCCCAACTGGAAATCTGTCACGTTGACGTTCGTCGTGGCCCTTGTTTTTTATTTCGCAGCCTACTCGTGGCTGCACCGGCAACAGACCGGAAAAGGCTCCTGGCTCGTAAATTTTACGACCAATTCAACCGGAACTCCCCAGCTCATCATCGCCCAGCAATCCATGCGAATCTCCAACGTCACCGTCGCATTTCCCGGCGAGAAATTGACCGGCAGCAACGCAACAGGAGCGGTGGCTTTTGCCAAGCCGCGGCAACCCACTCCTTTCGGCCGCGTCCTTTACGATGATCTCATGTTTCAACCGGGCGATGTCGCGTTAGACGTTTTTGGACACATCATTGAAATGGTTCCGTCCGTTCTGGGTATCAACGGAGTGGGTGTCGGCTGGACCAATGGGACGATTCACACCGTTTTTCCGACCAACAAGCTTTCAGCGGAGGCGAGGAGGAAATTCAAAGGCGGCTACGACCACTAAACCGTTTTTATCAGGACGAAGAATTTCTGCGAAACCCATAATGGACCCGTTGGAACCACTTGCGAGACCGTAAACCCGCACCGCGTGACTTCATCCGTGAACTGTTCCAATGTGGGCTGGCTTTTGTATTTGGGTTTGCGGCCCTTGAGAGCTTTCAAGACGCGCCGGACACTGCCAAACGAATGGTAATCAAAGAATGAAATCACTAAATACTTCCGCGTGATGCGATGAAATTCACGCAGAAACATGGCCCTCTCTTCCGGGGCTAAAATATGATGGAGCAAACGATTGCAGAACACTCCGTCCACGGCGTCATTCGCGAGAGGTATCTTGGCGGCGTTGGATTGCAGGAAACGCACATCCAGCTTCGCTCGCGCGGCCCGCTCCTGAGCGAACTCGAGAATCTCAAATGCCACGTCGGCTTCGATCAGTTCCCGGCCTTCGGAAAGGACCTTGGCAAATCGACCGGCACCGGACGGCACGTCAATAAGGGTTCGGCAATCGGGGAGGGATTTGAAAATCCTGGCTACCGCCCGCTGTTCCCGCAGGTTGATTCCCTTGCGTGGGCCAGTCTCGAATCGTTCGGCATACAGGCGTGCCCGTTTGGCTTCCTGCATGCGCCGTGAGTATTGTTTGGCTTCCGCCATGTGAGGGCCAACTTACGGAAGTGAATCGATTGGCACAACGCTTTTGAAATTCCTTTGCCACAAAGGACGCGCTTCAAATACTGGTTTTAACCAGACGCCGCCCAACATGGAGCAACTGATTACAAATCCCAATTTTGAGCTCCCCCTAGTCGTGGAGGGTGGGAAGTCCGTGGCGGCGGTAATAACAACGTTCCTGCCGGACTATGAACCGGGGCGCGCTGTGACGGTGCGAAGGGTGGAGGTCTTATCACCGAGCGGCAAGGTTGATGCCTTTTTCAAACTGTACGAACACAGTAGGCATCCGTGGCGGTTCTGGCTTCGCAGTTCTAAAGCCCAGCAGGAATATGCGAATTACAAAACCTTTTCCCGATTGGGGGTGCCGGCGGCGGAGGCGATGGCGTGGGGCGAGGAACGCGATTCTCTTGGCCGGGTTCAAAGAGCTTTCATCCTGACGCGCGCGGTTCCGGCCTCCTGCACTCTCACCGAGTTCATGGCTTCCCATCCGCCATGCGATAAACGCAAGAAGATCCTGCAGGACCTCGCGCTTGCCGTGCGTCGACTGCATGATCAACATTTTTACTGCTACGATCTGGTTTGGCGGAACATCCTGGTGAGCCAGCCGGAAGGTCACGCGCCCGCCCTTTTTCTGATCGATTGCCCCCGAGGCGGCTTCGCGCGCTTTGGCCGGCGTCGGCGCCAACTCCGTGATTTGGCGTCACTCGATAAATCGGCTTCGCAGTTCTGTTCGCGCGCCGAGCGCTTGCGCTTCCTCCATTGGTATATGGATGAACCGCACAGGAACCCGGAGATGGAGAACCTGGCTCGAAACTGTCTCGCGTATCGTCGCCAACGATGGCCTGAAGATTGGTCACCAGAACGAGCCCGCTAATGCCCGCTTAGCGCGACCCGCTTGGCCTCCGTCCATGGTCAGTCACCCGATCGTATTCCCTTTCTCTTCGCCGATATTCGTCCAGCACCCGCTCTGCGCTCTCGTTGATGCGCTTCGTCAATTGGTCGCAATCCGATTGAGGAGGAACTGCCGCGATGATTTTTCCCACCTCATTGGCGGCGGCGATCCCAATTTGAGCATGGCCTGCTTCGTGTTGTCCGAGCGCCACGAAGAATTTCGTCCATCGTTCCCGAGTTTCCTGAGAAGCGTGGGCAGCGGAAATCCACCGGGGCACGGTAGTCACGATCTTCGTCGCGGTCCTGACGCTCGTGCACGAGCAATGACTGGCCCCTTGGTTGAAACGGAAGCTCCACTCAACGCTCCAGCGCGTCTCGCCGGCGAAATCGTCCGAACCCCGCCGGGCCGCCGCGATCGATTCGTGAATTTGCCGGAAATTGGTGCCCGTCACCGGGTAGGAATTCGTTGTCCACGTCACCACGTTTTGAGCTGGGACGGAAACGGCGAGCAACATGAGCCCGGTCGACGCCAACAAAACAAGGGAACGAATGAACTGAAGTCCTTTCACGAGATTTAGATTTACGACGGGGAAGTG
>CAVXCM010000012.1:0-39480 GCA_963760275.1 uncultured Verrucomicrobiae bacterium | reverse complement strand
ATGCGCGAACTGCCGCAGACTCCGTGGATGTCGTGGTCACCTCGCCGCCCTACAATCTCGGCATCAAGTACGGCAAATACGACGACACGAGCGAGCGCGAGGAGTTCCTGCGCTGGACGGTCGATTGGTGCGGCGAAGTGAAGCGGCTGTTGCGGGACAACGGTTCGTTTTTCCTGAACGTCGGCGCGTCGCCGAAGAATCCGATGTTCCCGCACGAGGTGGTGCTGGCGTTGCGCGACACGTTCGTGCTGCAGAACACGTTTCATTGGATCAAATCGATCACGGTCGAAACGCGCGCGGGCGAAACATTTCCGCGGGGCATTTCAAGCCGATCAATTCGCAGCGCTTCGTCACGGATTGCCACGAATACGTTTTTCACCTTACGAAGAACGGCGACGTGCCGCTGGAGCGTCTCGCCGTCGGCGTGGAGTACGCGGACAAGAGCAACATCGCGCGCTGGGGCCACACGGGCGGGCGCGACAAGCGGTGCCGCGGCAACAATTGGTTCGTGCCTTACGAAACCATCATGAGCCGCGACAAGGAGCGTCCGCATCCGGCGACCTTCCCGGTGAAGCTGGCGGAGATGTGCATGCAGCATTCACGGGCGCAATGCGGAACTGAGCGTGCTCGATCCGTTCCTCGGCATCGGCAACGCGGCGATGGCGGCGCGCAGAGTGCGGCGTGAAGGAATTCACCGGGCATCGAAATTGATGAGCAGTATCTCGGCGTGGCGATGGATCGCGTGGCGGCGTGTGACAGTCCGGCAGCGCAATGATTTGACCCTCAATTTTTCCGGCCCTACGTTCGCGCCGTGGAACAAGGGACGGCCAGTCTGCCGGAACTGGAACAGCGCAGGACGGCGCTGTGGCGGGCGCCTGTGCCGCCCGGTTTCGCCAACTTCATCGGACGCAAGCTGCTTCGTTTTTTTCTCACCCTTCACGGACTGGGAGCCTTCGCGTTGATCACATTGGGCGTGATGCTCAGCAAGTTCGGCACAGCCTCGCGGGTGCTGCATCCACTCATCCGCGCGCACCTGGTCCGTTCCGGAGTGCGTCTTCTGCCCATGACGATGTTCGTCGCCATCGCGCTGGGCCTGGTGGTCATTGGGCAAACGGTCTCCGTGCTCCAACGTGTGAACGCTCCGCAGCAATACCTGGGAATGGTGATGGTGACGGTTGTGGTCCGGGAACTGGGACCTCTCCTGACCGCGCTCATCGTTTTATCGCGCGTGGGTGCCGCCAATGTCATCGAACTCGGCACTGCGCGAGCGATGGGTGAAGTGGAGGCGCTCGAAGCCCTGGGCATTGATCCCGTGCATTACCTGGTCGTGCCACGCGTCATCGGGATGGCTGTCGGGCTGTTCGCTCTCACGGTTTATCTGATCCTCGGTGCTCTCCTGAGCGGCTACCTTTGGGCGTTCCTGCAGGACGTGCCGTTGCGGCCGGGAGATTATTTTTCGCAGTTGGCCGGTTCGCTGCGCGCGCTGGATTTCATCACGCTGGCACTGAAGACGATGTTTTTCGGCGTCATTATCGCGACGGTCACCTGTTACCACGGACTCGCCCAACCGCTGCGACTGGAGGAAGTCTCCGGCGCCACCATCCGGGCGGTGGCTCAGAGCGTGATCCTGTGCATGCTATTGGATGCGGCCTTCATCATCCTTTATCTCGCGGCATGAACGAGGAGATCATTTTTGAAATGCGCGACGTGACGGTGCCCTCGCGCCGGGATGCCGAGAAGGGCACGGTGTCGAACGTGAACTGGACGGTGCATCAACATGAGTTTTGGGTGGTGGGCGGGCTGCAAGGCGCGGGCAAAAGCGATCTGATGTTCATGCTGGCAGGGCTGACGAAGCCGCTGGCAGGCGGCTACACGCTGCTGGGTCAGAATATGGGCCAGCGTTTCGGGGATGAGTTCCTGCCCAACCGCCTTCGCGTGGGCCTGGTCTTCGATGACGCGCGTCTGCTGAATCATCTGACCGTCGCCGAGAATGTCGCGCTGCCCGCGCGCTATCATCACAATCTTGCCATCGACGAAGTCGAAGGATGGACCACGGCGTTGCTCAAGGCCGCGGACGTGCTGGCGTTTGCCGGCAGCACACCCAGCGTGATAGGACGCCACTGGCGGCGGCGAGCAGGATTGGTCCGCGCTTTGGCATTGAAGCCCGAAGTGCTCTTCCTGGAAAATCCATTGCGCGGCATGGACGCGCGGCACGTCGCGTGGTGGCTGCAGTTCATGCAGCAACTCCGGCGCGGGCACGACTTGATGAGCGGGCGGGCGATGACCATCGTGGCGTCAACGGATGAATTCAGGCCCTGGCGGCAATCGGGCGCACAGTTTGCGATGCTGCACGAAGGAAAGTTCGAAGTGTTTGGCGACGTGGCACCGGAGGATGATATCCACATGACGCGGTTCACAGCCGGGGCTGAGAAAGAGACTTGAATGGCAGCGCCAGGATTTAACTCCGCAATTGCGAACGCGCTTGAGCCGGTTGGAGAAAGCGGTCGGATGGTTCGTCACACTCGCCGCGCTGCTCCTGCTGGGCGGGCTGGTTTACTACGTTTATCACCTGGCAGAGAACAAGGGCTGGTTCATCACCCAAGCTCCCTACTTCACCTACCTTCAAAGCGCGGCCGGCATTCGGGAGGGCGACAAAGTGCGCCTGATGGGCATGGAGGTGGGAGAGATCACCGTCATCAAGCCGATGCCGCCCGAGGCAACCGAAAACATCTATGTTGAGTTTGTGATGTTTGCGCCGCACTACGGATACGTCTGGGACGATTCCAGAGTGAAGGTCCATTCAGCCGGCCTGCTCGGCGCGCGCTATCTCGAAGTGACCAAGGGAGGCACGCGGGTGACGAACAATGTGTACGCGACTTACAAAGAGGACGAGCGCGGCCGCATCACCGGCATTTTCTCGCGCGACTCCGAGGAATTCAGCGCCTACCAGAAGGGCGATAAATTCGAGTTGTTCGCCGACGAACCCCCGGAACTCTCCACGCAACTCGATCAGACCGTGGCAATGCTGAAAGTGTCGCTGACCAACATTCTGCAACTCACCAATGCCCTGACCCGCACCTTGACCAACGCTGCGGAAGTGACGGCGAACCTGAATGACCTGCTCCTGGAGGCGAAACCCGTGGTGGCAAACGCCGCGGTAATCACAAGCAATCTGAAGGACCCGCGCGGCTCAATGGGCGAATGGCTGTTCCCCGTCGCCATGAACCGGCAGCTCACTTCATTGCTGACCAACGCCAATTCCACCATGATCAACGTGGACGCGACCGTGACGAACGCGAACACGAACCTGGTCGGCGTGTTCTCCAACGTCACGGTCATGTTGGAGAATCTCGCCAGCATGACGAGCAACCTCAATGCGCAGGTGCAACGCAATAACAACATCGTGAGTTCCGTCTCGCGCCTGATCATCGACACGGACGACATGGTGCAGGGGCTGAAGCGTCATTGGCTGCTGCGTTCGGCGTTCAAGGACAAGGGCGGGAATTCTAGCAGCGGCTCCAAAAGTTCGGAGCCCGAACTTCGTCCCGTGCCGCCCAAAGGCTCGGGGTTCGATTAGCAGCGCCGGCTGCCGGCTAAGTGCGGCGTTTCGGATCGGTGGGAGGACTGGATTGGAATCGTTGCCAGGCGTCCTGGTACGATTTGTTGCCCGGCTCGGCCTCAATGGCTTTGGCCAGAGAAGCCCTGGCCTCGGTGAGCCGGTCGTGGTCCATCGCGATGAAGTGTTTGAGGTAGTAGGCGAATCCCACGGCCAGCTTGCGGCGAATCATCTCATCCAGGGCGCGTTCCGCGCGACCGTACTTCTTGGCAGCATAGAGACAATAGGCGTAGTCGCTCCAGAACGCCGCGCTCACGTCCTTTTGCCGGGTAAGATACTCCAGCAATTCACTCGCCCCGGCCGGGTCGCCCGCCAGCATCGCACAACGCGCGGACACGGCGTGGGCGTAGAGGCCCGGATACATTTCCCAGGCGCGCGCCGCCTCCGGTGCCACCATGGAAAGATTGGTCGCCGTGATTCCTCCGAGGTTCCAGTTACCCGGCCACAAGTGCGCGAAGGAATGGCGGCGAATGAGCGGCAAGTTCGCCTCGGTTCGCTTGAGGAACAGCACTGTCTCGTCGTTGAAAGCCACCAGTGCCCAATCGGGATGGGCGAAAAGATGTTGGGCCAGGCGCGACACCTGCGTCGGCTTGGGATTGGAGAGCAATGCCCCGGTGACCTGGTATTTGTCAAAAATCTCAGACCAACGTTCACTGCCCTGCACGGCGGGAAGATACACCGTCTTCCAGAATTCCTCGGTGTAGGCGTCGCCGCGTCCGTCCACGAACGGTTTGAAGCGCGGATAAAGCTTCCACAGCATCGGGCCGCCGAACCGCATGTCGTTGAAAAGATTTTGCCCGGGCACTTCCCGTTCCATGAACCTGAAGATCTCGGCCGGGTAATAGGGATGATATAGCCCGATGCCAAACTTGTAGGTGCGGTCCGGAACGATCACCAGTGCCACGAGCGCCACCCAGGAAAGCGGCAACGCCAGTCGCGGCAGGCGCGCTATCCACGAGGTCAGGTCGGGTCTCGGCAGTTTCCCGAGCATGAACGCCATGTGCACCGCGGAAGCGATGACGAAGGCGGAGAGCGAGCGCTGGGAACTGAACGCAAAGTATCCAAGGGCGAGGCTTGGCACCAGAAAGCGCAGCCGCATCTGCCGCCACGTGATCAACTGGAGCACAACCAGAGTGGCCGCCCAGATGAACAGCAATTTCGAGTTCTCCCAGGTGGGCGGATAATATTCGAGGATGACCGATTGCCAGAACTTGCTCAGGAATTGGGTGAATGGAACTGTGAGCGCGCGCCATCCGCTGGGATTGATCCATTGCACCGAAACGAGCGCTGCCAACATGGCGAACACCATGCCGAGCGGGCGCACGAAAAGATTCTGCCAGCGCGGCGCATTCGTTGAGGCTTCGTCCTTGGCGCGCAGCGCCGGCACGAAAAATTCCAGCCATTCCGCGGCGACCCACGCACCCAGCAGAACCAGGCCATACACATACCCAGCGTGGCAGTTGGCCCACACGGCCATCAAGATCGGCAGCCCAACCCATTGCCAGCGGCGATGGCTGCCATAGCGCTGGTCAAGCAACACCGTCAGCGCGAACAGGGTGGAGGTGAATAAATCCGGCCGCTCGAAGAAGCGCGCCCGAAGAATGAGGACCGCCGCCGTGACCACCCAAAAGGGCCGCAGCGAGTTTCCCGGCACGACCGAACGCGCGCTGCACCAGACCAAAAACATGAGGAGCGTTCCCAGCAGCGTTTTGAACGTGGTCAACGCCACCAGTCCGCCCTGCCGATGAACCCACGCATAGACCGTGGCTGGCGGCCACTGCATCGCGGGCCACCATTCGTCTGGCACCGTGTAGGAAAAGTGTCTGCGGCTCGGGACGCCGTTGCCATCCATGATGTGCTCACCCGTGCGGATGTGATATCCCACGTCCACGTCCGACACGTGGAAAAGACCGCACAGGAAACTGAACGCGAGCAACCCGACCAACAGCCAGCGCATCTGGGCGGAAGTCAGCCGCCGAAGCGCCACCTTCCACCTTGCTCCAGTCATCGCCGTCCGCTGAATCCATCCCCCACAGTTCGGCACCCGCGAACGGATTCTTGAGAGCGAAGACCGCGCCGAACGATGTGCTTGCGCCGGAAAGCCAAGGGAAACGTCCTGCCAGGCTGTTGCACCGGATAAAACCAGCGCACTTTTCAAATGTCGTGTGCCGATGACGCTTCAACACCCGTTGGCGAGGGAAAATCCGTTGACGGATCGGACGCCATCAGTAAATTACGCGCCTCTTTCGAGTTCCAGAGTAGCTCAATGGTAGAGCACGCGGCTGTTAACCGTGGGGTTGAAGGTTCGAGTCCTTCCTCTGGAGCCAATTTCAAACGGGCTTCAGCCAAAAGAGATTCCGCATGCCAAGGCAACGTTGCCGATTCATTGGTCAGCGCCAGCGAGCATACGGGCACTGCGCCCGCCATCCAATCGCGGGAACGCCCGGGGTCTCACCGTTCCTCGGCAAGAGCGCGGCGAAGCTTCGCCAATGAGGTGCATCGGGCTGGCTACGCACTGCGGCCGGCGGCACCTTCGTTCAACACGGCGAAGAACCGGAGGGCTTCGGAGTCGTAAAGGTCCACCATGAGCCGGAGCTCGCGGCGCAAGGCTTCCATTTCAGTCACGTCTTCCTGCTCCGCCACGTAATACATCGGTTTGGGGCGCTCGCCGTAGATGGCGTAGCAGTACCAGTTCATGAGAAAGGGCTGGCCGTTCTTGCGATAATTCCGAAGTCTGGCCATGAATATCTTCCTTGTTCAATAGCTTGGTCTTCAACGAGCCGACCACGGTGCGGTCGGTGTGCTTGCCCTGAAGAATACGGGGCGTGACGTTGCTGAGTTCATCGCGTCCGTAGCCGGTCATCTTGAGCCAGGCGCTATTGACGTAAATGATGCCGCGGACCGGCCGGCCCTTCGAGTTCGACGTCGGTGACCATGATGCCTCGGCGAAGATTTTCCAGGACGATGAGCCAGTCGAATTTCAATTGCATAGCGTTACGTGTTTGGCGCCGTTTCTCCGGTGCCGGCGTAGGCGTTGGGAACCAGTCTCCGCCGGTTCGCCAGGAATGGCAAGGAGCCGGACGTCACGAGAGCCTGGTTTGGGTTCAGGCACGCCGCCCTTGATTGTGCTTCAGTTCCTTGCTCTCGAAATTCTTTTCCTCGTCCGTGCTGCCCTGACCTTTGTATCTCGCGGCGTTCGGGTAGGGGAAGACTGGGCGGGTACGGATGACTTGGCCTCGCGCGTCGCGTTTTTCGGCGATGAGTTTTTCAGGCGCCTCGCCTTGCTCGACCCAGCGGATGAGGGCTTCGTTGAGGCCGGTGGGCCTTGCACCCGGTCCGTTGAAGCCGTGGTTGACTCCGGGCACCAGGAACAGACGGGCGAATTTTGCGGTGGCCATCTCGCCGCCCATGCGTTGTTGGACGCGCCGATAGTAATCAATGGTGCCGGCCGCTGGTATCAGTTCGTCGGCCAGTCCGTGGTAGATGATGACCTTGCCGCCACGGTCGCGAAAACGGGTCAGGTCCGGATCGTCAGTGCCGATGACAGCGCCGTATTGTTCCACGGATTTCGTCCAGAGCTGTTCGAAGCCGGCATAGGTAAGAGTGCTCCAATCCCACTTCGCGTCCTGGACCAGGTAATAGAGCCAGTACTCGAGCGCGATGCTGAACGGCTTTCCATTTAAGGGTGAACCGCTCGTGCCGGCGTAGGGGGACATATCCGCGCCGCGCTCGAGTCCGTGCCACATGAACCGGCCATCCTGGGTGCGCGGGCCTTTCCAGATTTTGCGAATCACTGAGGCGTCGGCCTCGGTGAACGTTTCGTTGCGGACCTTTGTTCCGACCAACGCCTTGGGATCGTAAGTGCACCGCAACGGATCGTCGATAACACCGTCCGGAACGCGGTCGTCGTTGTCGCACGCGGCAATCGCGGCGGCCGTGGCTGCATCGAGCTTGGCTTTCGAAACGAAGTTAGAGGTTGAGCGCATGACGACCTGCGGCCAGAGACTCGCGGCCACGAAGCGATGCCAGTTGATAGCGGGACAAGCGGATAGGATTCCATCGTAGTCATCCGGGAAACGTTGGGCCTCCATGAGCCCCTGCCGACCGCCGGTCGAGCCGCCGACGAAGTAGGAATAGCGCGGTGGCACGCCGTAAAAGGCCCGGGTGATTGCCTTGCCTAACACGGTCATCTCGTGAATGCCGAGATAGGCGTTGTCAATGATGGCCTGCCAGTTCTGCCGCCCGTTCGCATCGAGTGCGAAGCGGCCGCTGCCGCCCTCGTGCCCGGTATCGGTGGCGCCTGCGCTGAAGCCTTGCCGGACCGGCCCGAGGAGATTATTCGGATGACCGCCAAGAAATCCGCCGCCGCCGGTGCCTTGAAAGCGTCCGTTCCAATTTGTGAGCGGCAATCCAACCCACACCGTGACGCGCCCTGCCGCGGGTGGGTGGGTGACGATGGCAGTCACGCGACACATGCGATTGGAAGTATCGACGACGGCCGATTCGATCGTGGTGTTGGCCAGCGCGAGGTTGGTCAGGCTTTCGCATGCGCACGTGGGCGTGATGCCGGGGTAGAGCGGCTTGAGGGAATTCTCCGCGGCACGGAGCGGTGAAAGCCCGTCAGCGCGACGATGAGGATGAGAAGACACCGGCCACGGCTGGTTGGGGTTTCGTTCATGACGGCGTTTCTATTCGATCGACGACTGGGTGGCAAATCCAGCGTAACGTCGCCATTCGCGACTCCGCTCCAAAGTGCGCGCGTGACTATTCAACCGCCGAGGATTGCTGGAACTGAATCTCTGACCATCAACATCCATACAAAAGCCCCGATGAGGAGCAACACGCCAATGATGGGATACACCCCATCTGGAATATTCCAATCGACGTGTTGTGCGAGAGCATTCCCCCACACGGCGAGGGCCGATCCAACTACGAACATGATGACGGTAACGGTCCATGCGCGTGCCATGCGCCGTGGGCTGCGGTAATCGTCCGGTCCGACGGCGGGGCCGTCGAATCCGTCAACGGCGTAAAAACCGCCCACGAGCGCCAGGAACACGAATAACTTGACGAGTTGGAGTTTCACAGCGAACGGCTTAGTGTGGATTGAAGAAAGCATTGGGTCGAGCACGGCCTGTTGGACTCAATCAGTTCGCGAGCCATTTCTTCCGCAGCGAGGCACTCAAAGTCCGGTGGCCCAGTCCATGGCAAGCCCTGACAGCGTCTGCGTCAATTCGCATAACCGAGAGGCTTGAATCCTCGCTTGACCCGCACCACGGCCGCTACTTCCGCGCCACATGAACTGAGTCTGGTTCGACAAATTTCACTGGTTCGTCGTCGTAGTCGGCGACGCCGTGGGGGCTTGTCGAAGTTGAAGCAACGATTTCGACAAAAACCCACGGCTGGAAACGGTCGTGGGTTTTTTCGTCGCCCGCGCCGTCCGGCCAGACCTATGAACAGTTATGAGCAAAGCATCCAGCACCGAAACGAATAAGACCGCACCGCCACTTCCGCCGAACGCGCCGAAGTCGGGCCGCTCATGTTTGGCCGCGACATTTTGGTGGAAGCCCTCGAACGCGAAGGCGTGGAAGTCATTTTCGCCTATCCCGGCGGCGCCAGCATGGAAATCCACCAGTCGCTGACCAAATCGAAAGATTCGCACCATTCTCCCCCGCCACGAACAGGGCGGCAGCTTCGCCGCGGAAGGCTATGCGCGCTCCACCGGCAAAGCCGGCGTTTGCATGGGCACCAGCGGTCCGGGCGCCACCAATCTCGTCACGGCCATCGCCGATGCCTACATGGATTCCTGCCCGCTCATCGCCATCACCGGCCAGGTGAATCAGAACATGATCGGCCGCGGCGCCTTTCAGGAAACGGACATCATCGGCGTCACCCTGCCGATCGTGAAGCATTCCTACCTGATCACGGACGTCAACGACATCCCGCGCATCGTCAAGGAAGCCTTCTACATCGCGCAAACGCGGCCGTCCCGGCCCGGTGGTCATTGATTTTCCGAAGAACGTTCAGCAAGCCAAGACGCAGCCGGTCTGGCCCACGCTCGAGAGATCAAGGGTTTGCCCGGCTACAACCAGCCCAACGTTCGCGCGGATGACGCTGGCTCTGAACGAAATTCATCGGCCTGATCGAGAAGGCGGAACGGCCGGTGCTCTATTGCGGCGGCGGCATCATCACCAGCGGCGCGTCCGATGAGCTGCGCAAATTCGCCGAAGCCACCCAGATTCCGGTCACAACCACCATCATGGGCATCGGCGGTTTTCCGGAAACGCATCCGCTTTCTCTCCGCTGGCTGGGCATGCATGGCGCGGCGTATCGCCAACTGGGCGGTGAACGGCGAGTATCAAGCAACGCAAAGATCCGACCGAACCGATGGTCAAGCTCAAGGACGGCGCGGATCTGCTGCTCGCCTTTGGCGTGCGCTTCGATGATCGCGTGACGGGCAAGTTCGAAGAGTTCTGCAAGCACGGCACCATTGTCCACATCGACATCGATGCCTCCGAGTTGAACAAGAACAGCCGCGCGCACCTCGCCGTGGTTGGGCGACATCAAGGACGCGCTCGACACGGCTTGAATGCGATGGTCGCCAAGCGGCCCGTCGCCGAAAAAGTACACGGCCTGGCACGACGCAGATCGCGGAGTGGAAAAAGAAAGCCCCCTTCGCTTACGGCGTGACGCCCGAGATCGCCAACAGCGATCACATGAAGGACCACCTGAAGGGCCAGGAAGATCAGGTCATCCTGCCGCAGATGGTCATCGAGATGCTCTACGAACTGACCAAGGGCGACGCCTATCATCACGACCGGCGTCGGGCCAGCACCAGATGTGGTCCGGCCAATGGTATAAGTACAAATTCCCGCGCCAATTCATCACCAGCGCCGGTCTCGGCGCCATGGGCTTTGGCTTATCCGGCCGCGCTCGGCGTGAAGGTCGCCCATCCGGACAAGGAAGTGATCGACATCGACGGCGACGGCTCCTTCCTTATGAACATCCAGGAACTGGCCACCGCGCACGTCGAGAAGATCGCGGCCAAGGCGATCATCCTGAACAACCAGCATCTCGGCATGGTGGTGCAGTGGGAAGATAACTTCTACGCAGGCAATCGCGGGCACACCTATCTCGGCAATCCCGATGACCGCACGCAGGTCTATCCCGACTACGTGCGCGTCTGCACAGCTTCAACGTCCCGTGCGAACGCGTGATGTTCCGGCGCGACCTGAAGGCGGCGTTCCAGCGGATGCTCGACGCGAAGACGCCCTATGTCCTCGATGTGGTGACGCCGTACACCGAGCACGTGCTGCCGTTCATTCCGGCCGGTCGCACCGTCGCGGACATGATTTACTAAGCGAAAGAACGATTGACGAAACGGCGGCCCACGACCGCCGTTTTTTCATTTTGGGGACAGAATCAATTCATTGAGGGTGCCCGCGCTATTTGTCATTGTCACCCCGTGTTCAGCCATTCGTTCAACTAGGAGGAGCAGCCATGCACCATTCGTCCACTCGTCGTGAATTTCTGAAAAACGTGGCAGTGGCCAGCGCGGCGGAGCTCTCGCTGGCTGCGTCTCCGGGACGCGAAACGCCACCGCGCGCCCCAACCTCATCGCGCTCGAAAACGCGCGGCCCGGCACGCGCGACTGGATGCTCGACAACACCCGCATCGATCCGGCAACCAAATACCGCTGCCCGTGGATCGAAGGCTACTGCTCGCACACCAGCGTGCGCGCCGGCGAAACGATCGAGTCTTCGTCAGCACGAATCCCGCGTCGAGTTCACGCTCGACATTCTATCGGCTCGGCTACTACGGCGGCGCCGGGCGGGCGGCTGGTCCAGTCGTTTCGGCCGCTCCAAGGGCACACACGCAGCCCGATCCGCCGATCGGCGCCGAAGCGGCTGCGCGATTGCGAGCTGGGCGCGGTCCTCGAGCCTGACGATTCCGACGGACTGGCTGAGCGGCGTCTATCTCGGCAAGCTCACGGCGCGCAAGACGGGCGTCCAGAGCTACGTCATCTTCATCGTGCGCGACGACCGCCGCGCCGATCTTCCTTTTCCAGTGCAGCGACAACACCTGGCAGGCCTACAACCGCTGGCCCGAGCCAGTTCTCGCTCTACGACGACGGCGAGGAGCAATGGTACTGGGGCGGCGGCGTGCAGGTCAGCTTCGACCGGCCCTACGGCAAGTACTGCCAGATCTTCGACGCGCCGCTCTCGCACCGGTTCGGGCGAGTTTCTCCTCTGGGAATTTCCGCTCGCGTTCTGGCTCGAGCAGCACGGCTACGATGTCACCTACATCTCCAACCTCGACACGCATCGCGATCCCGCCGGGCTGCGGCGGGCGAAGGGTTTTCTCTCAGGTCGGCCACGACGAGTATTGGTCGATCGAGATGTTCGCAACGTGCAGCGCGGCGATCGCGGCGGGGGTTGAACGTGGCGTTCTTTTCCGGCAACGCGGTCTGCGGCCGCATCCTGTTCGCGCCGGATCGCGCGGGGACGGCAAACCGGGCTTTCGAGCGCGTCGGCGTCTTCGGTCCGCCCGGCGGCACGCAGTCGAATTCGAGTCACATGGCAGCTGCCGCACGAACGCCCCTACGCCAACGAACTGATCGGCGCGCACAGCACCGGGCCGGTCACCGGCGGCGCGGACTGGATCTGCGCGCTGCCGGAGCACTGGATCTTCGCCGGGCACCGGGCATGAAGAAGGGCGACGGCATTCCCGGGCTGATCGGCTGGGAATGGCACGGCGATCCGGCGCCGATTCCCGGCCTGGAAATCGTCGCCACCGGCCCGACGCTTTCCGCGCCGGGCAAACCCAACGGCGGCACCTACACCGCGACCGTCTACCCCGGCCCGCGGGGCAACTTCGTCTTCAACGCCGCCACGATCTGGTGGGCCGACGGCCTGAGCGAACCGCCCGGATATCAGCATCCGCGCGCTTACATTGGGCCGAAGGGACCGGATGCACGCGTTCAGCAAATGACTCGCAACCTGCTGGCTCGCATGCGCGACTTCGCGGCGTAACGGCCAGAATGTGATCACTTACCTTTCGATTGCCCTCGGCGGCGCACTCGGCAGTGTCGCTCGATTTTGGTTGGCAGGTTTCGTCGGCCAGCGCGTTGGTGAAACGTTCCCCTGGGGCACCATTCTCGTGAACGTCACTGGCTCATTCCTGATCGGCGTGTTCGCGACAGCCACAGGACCGGAGGGCCGCTCGCTCATCAGCCCATCCCTCCGGCAATTTTTCATGATCGGCGTATGCGGCGGCTACACCACGTTCTCCTCGTTCAGCCTGCAGACGCTCAGCCTCGCGCGCGATGGCCAGTGGCTGTGGGCCGGGTCGAATATCCTGCTCTCGGTTGCGCTGTGTCTGCTCGGCGTTTGGCTCGGCCAGTCGCTCGGTGTTTGGTTGAACGGAGAAAAGAGCAACTAAAAGAGTCGTTCACCGGCGCGTGGGGGAACCCTTATTGCCCCGTGGCGGGAACGGCCATCTCCTCGCCCTGGCGAACGTATTGGTAAAGCGCGTTAATCTGCTTTTCACCATCGCCGTCGTAATAATCCGTCAACGCGCTGCGGCCGTCCTCAAAATAGCCGGGCATCTTCGTTTGCGGATCGACCCCGAGCGGATTGCGCATCCAGCGAAAGAAATAAGGCTTGAGCAGGCGCGCCCCCGTCAGGCCCAGGTTGGTTCCTTCGCTCTCGAATACTTCGAGTGCTGGCAAATCGTTGATGGCATGGCAGGAAATGCAGGAAAGCCCGTTGTCTTTTCCAATCATCTTGTGACCGACGCCGACTGCTTCCACATCAACGGGGCCTTCGGGCCGGGTCCGCGGGGCATAGCCTTGCTGCATCGCCATCGACTCCGCCAGGAGCGTGGCGCGCGACCGAAAGGCCGGCATCCGCGCTGCCAGCCACAGTTCGCCTTTCGGATGCAGATCCGCGCGCACTTTGAACGGAACACCAGCGATGAAATCCGCCGCCCACTCCGGCTTCAACTTCCCACCGAGCACATCCAACGCCGGAATGTGATCCAGTTCCCCATGACAGGCCGCGCAACTGAGCAGGCGCGCCTCGCGTTGGGCAAATTCCAGCGGCGCGTGCCGGGACAACGACGCCAGGTCCGTCTTCAGAAATGCCACCAGAGCCTCGCGCTCTCGCGCCGATAGCCTGAAGTCCGGGAACCGGGCGCCCGCCGGGCGTTCCGGGGACAAACAACCCTTAGCCTCCTTGGCCAATGTCAACAGCGCCGGGGCCGTGAAGCGATTCTCAAGGTTTGACGCCGCATGACAGTTCAAGCAACCGCTGCTCTGCACCAGGCTCTGGCCGCGCGCCACGATGGACAGCTCAGTGGGAGCAGACTTCGCCGCCACCGGCTCGCAATGCTTCAACAAAAACTGCGCGAGCTCTTTAGCCTCCGAATCGGCCAGTTTGAAGTTGGGCATGCGAATCCAAGCGTAGTGGCGCTCCGGCGCTTTGAGAAACTCAGCCAATTGTCCATCCACAAACTTCGCCGCAACGTGCTTGAGTGAGATCTTCGCAGTGCCCGCCTCGGGGCTATCCGGTGCGTGGTGGCAACTGATGCAATGCAGCCGCTCGAAGATGGGTTTCGTCTCCTGGTTCTGGTCCGCAGGTTGTTCATCGACTTCCCCCAGCGTGGACTGGGCGTTCGCGCCGGAACGCCGGCTGATTTCCGCGACCGCTTTTGGATGGGTCACTCGAAGCGGCGTGGACGGCGCCCTTACCGTCTCCTGCCGCAGCGTTCCCAAGTAGGCCGCGATGGCTTCCGCATCCGCGTTTGCCGTCACGCCGTGAAGCATCCGGGGCATCTGAACACTGGCTCGTGTGGACTTCGGATCGAGAATCCAGTTGGCCAGCCACTCGTGCTTGCGACGCGCGCCCATCCCGTCGAGCGCCGGCGCATCCATGCTCAGTTCTGGCACCGGCGATCTCGGATTTCTCCGTATGACACTTCGCGCAGCGATTCTCCAGGAAGAGCTCGCGTCCGAGATAAACGGTGTCCGCCCTCTCCACTTCCGGCGTCCGCACGTGCGCGAGCGAGGCATTGGGAATCGGATTCACGTTGGTCCCCTTCTCCGTCCAGCCGATGCGCAGGAAGGCATCGCCTTTGGCTGGACTGGTAAACGTGGCCCGCACGGCGTTCGGCCCCTTGTTCACCTGCACGGACGGGCTCAACGCGCCGGGCGTGCTGGTTTCCAACACAACGGCGCCATTGATCTCGAGCTTCAGTGCGCCGCCCAGCTCCTCCGCTTTAAAAAAGTAATTGCCCCTCAGTTCGCCAAAGAGAATTCCTTCCAACGTGGCTGTGAACCTTCCCGGCGGCAGGAAGGGCGTGGCGGGTTTCGCCTCTTCCACATAAAGCCAGAGGTTGGGCAGCACCATCGTATCGGCGGATTTTCCATCCATCGC
Source organism: uncultured Verrucomicrobiae bacterium (assembly GCA_963760275.1). Classification (GTDB taxonomy): domain Bacteria; phylum Verrucomicrobiota; class Verrucomicrobiia; order Limisphaerales; family SIBH01; genus JANNGC01. Next base: position 24,429 of record CAVXCM010000012.1, on the reverse strand, counting down.
AGTGAACCGCACCGCGAGGCCATTCGTCGCTGCGCCCTGCGCCGCGCCGGGAAACAAGGCCAGAGCCAGCCCGGCCATGAAACCGACGGCGGCGCCTGCCTGAGAAATGAATGTGGTCACTGATTTCATCGACGGCCTTCGCGGCAGCTCACGCACTGAGGGAATCTCCTGCGCGATGGGCGGTCCGTCGGCCGCCTGCACGTTGAATCGAATGGGCGCGCTCATCAAATCGTTTGAAGCCAGCGGCCCGCACGCGCAGCGAGCATCCGCGGCCGGCGGATGCACAGTCTCGATGGTGATGTTGTCGTGCCACGTTTCGGCTTTTCATTTTGCGTCCTTGTTCTGGTGAACTCCATGAACGAGCGCGACCCCAATCGAACGCGCTGGTCGCCCGCTGCCAACCCATTTCAGCGGCGGTTTGGACGGGGCTTCCCGGTCTAAATTCAAGAGAGACATCACAGGAGTGAACGGTACGCGAGAACAAACCTTCTCCGCCCTTTGGCATTGCCGCACCTGGCTCCGCCGTTAGACTGAGAGCAACAAGCAACGACCACGAACGCGTTATGTATTTCGGAGTCGATTATTATCCCGAACACTGGGTTTACCCCTACGCCGGTACCCCAGACGATCCCGAAGCACGCTGGCAGACCGACATCGAACTGATGCTGCAAGCGGGGGTGAACGTGGTGCGGATGGGCGAATTCGCGTGGGGACTCTACGAACCGGAGGAAGGGAGATTCAATTTCGACTGGATGCGCCGCGCGCTGGATCTTTTTGCAGAGGCGAAGATCAAAGTCGTCCTGGGCACGCCCACGGCCGCACCCCCGATCTGGCTGGCCAGAAAACATCCGGAGATCCTGCCTGTCGACGAGCGCGGGTTGGCACGACACGAAGGCACGCGGCGCGCCTATTGTTTTAATTCGGGTGTCTACTGGGATTACACCCAGAAAATCGTGCGCGCGCTGGCCACCGCACTCGGGCCGCATCCATCCCTCGTGGCCTGGCAACTGGACAACGGCCTGGGAGGCCACACCACGGAGGTATCCTTCAATGAGGAGACCAGGAAAGATTGGCACGCGTGGCTGCGGGCGAAGTACGAGACGATCGAGCGGCTGAACGATTTCCTGGGCCTGAATTTCTGGGCGCAGCGCGTGACACAATTCGAGGACGTGCCGATGCCCATGCACGCGCCCTACGAACACAATCCTGCACTGGTCGTGGATTGGCACCGATTCGCCAGCGACACCATCGTCGCCTACGCGCGCATGCAGGCGGAGGTGTTGCGCGAAATTACACCGAATATTCCCATCACGCACAATCTGCGCGCGCTGAGCCGGAACTACGATCATTTCGACTTGGCCGAGGTGCTGGATTTCGTGTCACTCGACAGCAATGCCACCATTCACGACCGGGCCGCCGAACTGGCGTGCGACATCGACATTGTGCGTTCCCTCAAGAAGCAGGACATCCGAACGCCTGACGGAGATTGCGGTTTCTGGGTGATCGAGCAGAAGGCGGGCAATGTAAACTGGCAGAAGGTGAACTCGCTGGTGCGCCCGGGCGTGGTGCGCCTCTTCACCCACCAACTCATCTCTCGCGGCGCCTGCGGGGTCCTTTACTTCCTTTGGCGCCAACCGCGCATGGGCTGCGAGAAATTTTACGGGGGAGTGTTGAGCCACGACGGTTCCCCGGAAACGCGTGCCTACCACGAGATCAAACAGATCGGGCATGAGATCAAGCGCCTGGCGCCTGTTCTAAAGGGAACGTGCGTCAAGGCGGACGTGTGCATCCTTTTCAGCCACGACAACGACTGGCACCTGCGTTACACGAAGCAATTGAACGAAGCGCTCCGTTACCGGGAACACATCCAGTTGTTCTACAACGCGCTGCACGACAAGAACATTCCAGTCGATTTCGCGCGTCCTACCGAGGATTTGTCAAAGTACCGGATTGTGATCGCTCCCTGCCTCAGCCTGCTGGCCGGCGGCGAGGCCGATCTTTTGAAGCTCTACGTGCAGAATGGAGGCACGCTGGTGGGCACGTTCAACACCGGCCTGGTGGATGAGCATCACATCGCCCCGGACTCTGGTTACCCGCATGACCTGACGGATGTGTTCGGCCTCGAGGTGCGGGAGTTCGATCCTCTTCCGCCGGGCCAGGAGAATCACCTCAGTTTCCGTCCTGGGTTTCCGGTCACGCACTTGCACCCGGGCCGGTTGTGGTGCGACATCATTGAGCCGAAAGGCTGCACGGTGCTGGGCACCTACACGAAAGATTTCTACTCAGGCAGCCCGGCCATGACGGTTAACCCGTTCGGCAACGGGCGCGCAGTTTACATCGGCACGATGAGCCACCAGCATTTCTACAACGACCTCGTTTCCTGGCTCCGCAACCTGTGCAACCTACACCCACTGCTGAAAGTTCCCGACACCGTGGAGGTCAGCATGCGGGAGAAGGACGGCCGCAAGATTTATTTCCTGCTCAACCACCAGAATTCGCCGGTGCGCCTGCATTTTTTCAAGCCGATGCATGATTTCCTGACCAGCAACACCTTCACGGGCAGCTACGACCTGCCGCCCCACGGCGTGCTCGTACTGGACGAACAATCGGAGCACAGTCATGCTCCACTTGCGAATGAGTCTGCCGCCACGCCGCCACATCCCGCCGCTGGGACCGCCCAAGCTGTCCGCGCGTGATCGCGTGCTGGCGACCTGGCGTGGCTTCCAGGCCGTGCGCAGCGAAAAGGCCAATGCCCGCCGCGAAAAAGGCGCCGACCAACTCGTGGCGACCCTGTTCAAAGACTTGCGCATGGACCGCCGCCAGGCCGAGGCCGAGATCGTTCGCACGTGGAATAGTCTCATCGACCCTGTCATCACCGCTCACGCCCAACCGGTCGGATTGAACAAAGGAACCTTGTTTGTGAACGTGGACAACAGCATGTGGTTGTCGGAGATCGTCCGCTATCGGCGCAAAGAGGTGCTGGACCGCCTTCAACATGCCTTTGGACGCGAGTTGATCGTCCGAATCTCCTTTCGTATTGGGTAAACTCACGAATTCGTTTAGCGGCATTCTGCAATCCAACGACGGGTAGGCCGTGCATTGCACGCGTCTCCAAGCGCAAGCGTGCCACTGTTTCTTCACAAACTCACCAGCCCTCCTCATGGCACAGCGTCCGCTTATACCACCCAGTGAGTAACAACCAACAAGGGAGAATCGTATGTTAAGCTGGTCAATCATCTTTCTGGTCGTCGCACTGATTGCGGCATTCCTCGGGTTTGCGGGTATTGCAGGCACGGCGGCCTGGATCGCGAAAGTGCTGTTCGTGGTGTTCCTGGTCCTGTTTCTGGTGTCGCTTATCTTCGGTCGCCGCGCTCGGTAAAGCGGCCCGAAGTAATGTCACCTTTCCCGCTTCGCCATCACCGGCGGAGGCACGGGGAAGGTGATTTTGTTTTTACCGGGCTCGTTGCGAAATTCATGCCGCATTTGCATATCGCGGGAAATGAGCAACTGTTCGTGCGAGGAGTAGGAAACGAAGGAGACCAACCATGCGAATAATTTTGATCGATGATGACCTGAACATCCGCCGCGCGGTGGTTCCCGTCCTGAAAGGAATGGGGCACGACGTGGTGGCGGCGGCCAATAGCCGCAGTGCGATGCAGGAGCTGGAGAAAGAAACTTTCGACGTTGCCCTGCTGGATCTGAGGTTGGGCGAGGAAAACGGCTTGGAATTGATGGGCAAACTCCTGAAAGCCCAGCCACGGCTGGCCGTGGTCGTCACGACGGCTTTCGCCACGATTGAAACGGCCGTCCAGGCCATGCGGCAGGGCGCATTCGATTATCTCGCCAAGCCCTACACGCCTGACCAACTGCAGCAGGCGCTGGTCAAAGTTGCGCGCACGCGCCAGCTGGAGAACAAAGTGGCGGAACTGGAATCCCGCGTTTCCTCGGAGGCGCCCACGCCCATTCTCGATTCAGTCGAGCCCATCATGCAGAAGGTGTATGAACTGGCCTTCAAAGCGGCTGCTACACCGGCGACCATTTTGATTCTGGGCGAGAGCGGCACGGGCAAAAGCGTCCTGGCCCGCTCCATTCATCAACGCAGCCCACAGGCCGAACGTCCGTTTGTCACCGTCAGTTGCCCGAGCCTTTCCCGTGAGTTGCTGGAGAGCGAACTCTTCGGGCATGTCAAAGGGGCCTTCACCGGCGCGGTCAACGATACCTTCGGCAAGGTCGCCGCTGCCGATGGCGGCACCTTGTTCCTGGATGAAATTGGCGAACTACCGCTGGAGATACAGCCTAAGCTGCTGCGACTCCTTCAGGATAAGGAGTATGAGCGTGTCGGCGAAACCAAACTGCGCCGCGCCAATGTCCGTTTGATTACCGCCACGAATCGGGACCTGGAACAGGCGGTCAAGAACGGGCAGTTCCGCGAGGATCTTTATTACCGCCTGAATGTCATTTCCATTCGGATGCCTTCCCTGCGCGAGCGGCCTGGAGATTTGCCGCGCATCGCCCAGGAATGGCTGCGCTTTTTCTCGCAACAGGTGGGCAAGGATCTGGGCATGTTCACGCCCGCGGGCCTGCACGCGCTGCAGACCTATTCGTGGCCGGGCAACTTGCGCGAATTGCGCAATGTCATCGAGCGATCGACGATTCTCGCCGAGAAGGGCGAAATCGACATCGCGGACCTGCCGGAAAACTTGCATCGACCGAGCAGCAGCGGCGTGAGCGTGGGCTCGAAGGCATCGCTGGAAGAACTGGAAGCCGAGCACATCAAGCGCATCATCATGAGCACGCCCAGTCTCGGTGAAGCTGCGCAAATCCTGGGGATCGATCCCGCCACGCTCTACCGGAAGCGCAAACGCATGGGCATGCATCCAGGCCCGCGCAAGCCGGGCGAACCAGTGCCGCCCGCCGGTGCGGAGAGCGAGGATCCCGACGGGGCGCCGGCTACCGTCGTGTGAGGCCGGCGCGAGGTTTACGAACCGTAAACACGACGCACACCAAAACCAGCAGGTCACTCCGAACGCGCCCAGCGTTTGGATGACGCTGACGACCGAGGTGTGGACGTAGTTCAGGGTGATGCCGTAGGCAATTGCCACTGCCACTATCCAAGGCACCGCGCCGTAGCGTTCCCGGGCGAGAAGATTATTGATCAGCACGTTGGCCACCGCGAGGGGCAGCATGCACCAGGCAAACCACGGGACCAGAGGTGCGCTGGTGATGTACGTTTCGCCGGAGATCACGCGCAACGGCAGTTCGGGCAGGAACATGCAGGCCACGGCGGCCAAGGCACCAATCAATCCCGTTGCCCCCAACGCCTGCAACAGCACGTTGGTGTCTTCGGACAAGGCGTGGCTACGGGCCACCTTTGGGAAGAGGACCGCCGCCAGCGGCGCGGTCAAGAAAACCAACGCGACGCCCACCACCCGCGCGGCGTTGTAGCCGCTGCTGTCCGCAAAGACCCGCTGCACCACGATCGGGTCGTGCGTGAGCATGTAGGTGAACGCGCCCAATCCCGCCGTCAGCGGTATCACGCGCTTGACCCACGGTTTCCATGCAATGGGCGCCGTCTCGCCTCGCCAATGTGATTGTGTGCGCCACATGAAGAGCACCATGGAAAGTATCATGCCCCCCAACACGCCGGCCATCGCACCCGCTGCCTGAAAGTGCAGCAGCGCGATCAGCGTGGCCACCGCCAGGAATCTCCCGAGCCCGTTGCAGATCGAGATCCATCCGTACCAGAGGAAATCCTGACGGCCCTGCAGGTACGCCGCCAAAGATGGGAGAAATCATGGCCAGCAACGCCGCGTCGATGGTGAACCACAGCGCGGTTGGGTTTTGGATTTTGTAGGTGACGAGCAGCCGTTGTTCGAACACCTGCGCCAGCACCACCACGACCAGCCACAGAATGAAGAGCAGATTGATTACTCCGCGCACGGTGCCCGCCAGTTCACGCCGGCGCTGGTCCGTCGTGGCAGCACCGGTTTGTTGCGCGAATACCGTTTGCAATCCGAGCGCTGGAATGGCCATTTGCGCGAGTGCATTCATCAGCGCCATGAACACGCCGAACTCGGACCGGCCGGTGGTCGCGTCTTTCGGCAGATAGCGCTGGGCCACGACCTGCACCAGGAACATGAATCCTCCACCCGCCAGCGTTGCAATCAGCAGCCACGAGCTTTGGCGAAAAAAGGCGGATCGTTCTTCTCTCACGGCAGGGATTGGAGATAGGTGGTCAGCAGGCGGGTGGCTCGCTCGAGGGAGCGGAGCGAGATCCACTCGTCCGCTGTGTGCGCCTGAGCGATGTCGCCGGGCCCGAACAAAACCGCGGGTGTGCCGCCATAGGCGAAAACCGCCGCATCGCTGAAATAATGAACCCCCACCGGAGCGCCCTGTTTCACGACGCGCAGCAGGGATTGAATCAAAGGCAGTTCGGGATCGGTCTCCATCGGCCAGCAGGGTGCCAGGGCTTTATCATCGAACACCTGCGCGTTGAGGCCGTGGCTTTTGAGCAACGCGCGAATCTCGCGAATCACCTTCGCATCCGTCTCCCCCGGAATGGTCCGGCGATCGACGGTGATATCGCAACTGTCCGGCACGATGTTGGGCTGTGTGCCGCCGTGCATGCTGCCGACGTTGACCGTGGGGGAACCCAGCAACGCGTGGTGTCTCCGGCCCAACTGCTTGGCGTAGTTGGTTTCCAACACTTCCACGACTTTGGCCATGGCATGGACCGCGTTTCGGCCGAGTTCCGGCCGTGCGCCGTGCGCCGCCTTGCCCTTGGTCCGCAGGGTTAACCACAGGTCGCCTTTGTGAGCGGTGACGACTTTCAGCCGGGTCGGTTCGCCCACGATGGCGAGGTCAGCGCGAAATCCCTCCTGCACCAAAGACCGCGAGCCCGTCTGATTTACTTCCTCATCCACGAGCGCGGCGAAAACAATCTCCGTCTCACGCGGCCGCTGGCTGCCACGGGCCACATTCAGCACCGCGGTCAACATGGCCGCAACGCTGCCTTTCGTGTCGCAGGCACCACGACCAAAGAGGCGGTCGCCGGACTTCCGGGGCACGAAAAGTTCGGCGGACATCGACGCATTTCCGACCGTGTCCATGTGCGGGGCCAACACCACCCGGTGCCGGGGGTGCCTGGGTGAGAGTCGGGCCAAGAGGTTGTGACGTTGAGGCAACACCCGGTTTCGCTCCACTTCGAGCCCGCCGCGCGCCGCAACACTGGCCAGATAATTGGCCACGCGTTCCTCGCCCGCGCGGACATCGCCAGGGGGAAGGAGAGCGGGATTCACGCTGGGAAGCGCGATCAGGTCGCGAAGGAGTTTTTCCGGCGGCGTCATTGGGCGCAATTCGGGCGAGCGTAGGAAAGAATTCGCAAACACCCAATACAAATGGAGCCTAAACCAGCCGGGCGCTGTGGCCTGCGATTTCCTGCAGCCATTTGCCGGCCTGGGCACGGGCGTCATCAGCACTGGTGACGGAAGTCATCGCTCGCACACAAGTGAAGAGCCGCCGGGCGCGTTCTTCATCCGTCACGATGCCCGCCAGCGCATGGCAGGGTTTGTCGAGCTTCCGGCAAAGCGCGGCCAGTTCACCCACGCCCTTGCCCATCAACGTCTGCTCGTCAATAGCGCCTTCGCCCGTCACGACGAGATCAGCCTGCTGGATCCGCGCGGTGAGGTCGGTCAACTGCCCAAACAATTCGAAGCCAGGCGTCAGTCTGGCCCCCAAAAACGTGCGCAGGCCAAACCCGAGCCCGCCCGCCGCGCCGGTGCCCGGTTCGCGGGATGTAGCGACGTGCAATTCCTGCTGCGCCACGCTGGCCAGCGCGCCCAGGCACCGCTCGGCGAATTCGAAATCCGATTCCTTCAAACCCTTCTGCGGCCCGTAAACGCGGGTGCAACCGGTCGGTCCCAGCAACGGATTGTTCACGTCCACGGCCACGGAGATCTCCTCGAACCAGCGTTCGCGCCGGGGAATCTTGATCTGCGAAAGGCTGTGCAGGTCGGTCCAGCGCTCGATCACTGCGCTTTTGGCATTGAAGAACTCCCAGCCCATGGCACGCGCCACGCCAAAGCCACCGTCATTCGTCGCGCTGCCGCCAATGCCCATCACGCAACGCCTCGCGCCCGCCTCGGAGGCGGCCCGGAGCACTTCTCCTATCCCGAAGGAATCGAGCTCGTAGGGGTGATACTTGCTGCGTGGAAGCTGGGCGAGGCCATTGATGCGTGCCGCCTCGATAATGGCAGTGCCGGTGTCCGGCTGCCACCACCACTCCGCTTGAATCGGGCGATGGGCGGCGTCCACCGTCTTGGTCGTGCGCACCTGAGCCTTCAGTAACTCGCCCAGCACAACGCCAAAACCATCGCCGCCATCGCTCATGGGCAGGACCTCGATGTCATCTTCAACACGCACCTGCGCCCACCCCCGCGCGATGGCCTCCGCCGCCTGCAATGCGCTCAGCGTGCCCTTGAACTTATCCGGCACGATCAGAACCCTTAAACCCATGGGCGAACTATCGGCGGGCTGGGGGGAATCGGCAACGGCGTTTGTACCGTTGAAAGCGCTTTTCCCGGAACCCCCGGCTTATCTCACCCGCCACATCAACGTCATGCCTGTCAGGGCGAACAGGAGGTTGGGCATCCATGCCGCCAGTTCGGGAGGAATCCAGCCCCGGCTGCCCAGGGCGAGCGTCAGGTCTTTGATCACAAGAAAGAGGAAGCAGATGAAGACGCTTGAGGCCACCCCCACGAATACGTTGCGCCGCCCGGGCACCGCGCCAAACGGGATGGCGATGAACACCACGACCAGACAAATCCATGGCGCGGCCAGGCGGCTGTGCAGGAGGGTCCGCAAGGGATTCAACTGCCGGCGCGTCAGCTTCGGGTGCAGCTCCAGGTAATCGAGAATCTCCGCGGAGGAAAGCTGCACCCGGCGCAGCGAACGGAAATTCTCGCTCAGGGCGCTAATCTTCACCTCGCTGCGGATGATGCGCGGTGTCTCGGTCAATTCCGGCACGACAAGGATGTTCGTGCGGGTCACGTCAGGCAGAACACCCACGTCAGGGCCATAAACCATCTGCTCGACATTGGTGAAGACCCATTGCCCGTCAATCCAGCGGGCGCGCTCGGCATGAACCTGCAGGCGCGTGCCATCAGGACGCCGCCAATCGAAGTAGGGTTGGAGCATCGCACCGCCTTGCATGTGGAACGCGCCAATGCGCCAGGAACGATTGGCGGAAGCGTTCACAAAGAAGAAATTCTTGCGCCAGATTTTGTCGCCGGCCTCGGAACTGATCGCCCACGTGCCGGGTTTTCAACCGTTCCGCGGCGGCCGCGCCCTCCGGCAGCAATTGCTCATTGAGGTAAAAGACCACCAGGCTGAACACGACTCCCACGAACAGGTACGGCATGGAGATGCGCCAGAGCGGAATGGCGGCGGCGCGCATGGCCGTGAGCTCATTGTAGCGGGAGAGATTGGTCAGGGCGTAGAGCATCGCGAGCAGAAGGGACAGCGGCATGACGTAGCTCGTGACCAGGAACTCGGGCAGGCGGTTGAAGTAATACTCCAGAATCTCACCGGGCGTGAGTTGCGCCCGCTGCAGATCGGAAATGTTGCTAAAGAGATCGAAGGCGATGAACGAAATGGAAAAACCGCCCAGACAGTACGCGAGCGGCATGAGCAATTCGCGGAGCAAATAGCGGTCGAGCAATCGCATCAGGCTGCGGACGGTAGCGGCGTGCCTGGGGCAACGCAAGCGGGGGAGAAGAAACCGGAGCACGGGCCGAACCCTTGATTTTACCTCCTCCTCTCTTGCCAAGCGGTTTCGTCCCGCTAGGCTCCGCACTCATGAAACGAATCTGTGTTTCCCTGTTGGTTCTCGCCCTGTGCGCCGCGTCTCCGGTCCTGGCTGCCGAAGCCGCTGCCAAGGGCAAGATCGTTCATGTGGTTGGGTTCAGGTACAAGAAGGCCGTCACAGACGCCAAGCAAAAGGAGATCGCCGACGCCCTGGTGGCACTCAAGAAGTCCATTCCGCAAATCGTTTCCGTCGAGCACGGAACGAATGTGAGCAAGGAAGGGTTCGATAAAGGGTTCCACCAATTGTTCATCGTGAAGTTTGCCAGCGAGAAGGACCGCGATATCTACCTGGACCATCCCAAGCACAAGGAGTTCGCCAAGATGCTCGACGGAATCATCGCCGACAAAGGCATCTTCGTGTTCGATTTCGTGTCGAAGGAATAACTGCCGGAGAATGCGGGTCACCGTCGAATGGGCCAGCCTGCTGAAGCGCGGCAGCCCATCCGGGCCGTCAGGGGTTTTCCCAGAATCGGAATTCGTCCCATCCATTGCGGATGAGGGTGAAGTCGATTCCCAGTAACTGGCAAATCAGGTAAACGACCAGCCAGAACGTCGCGCTGAAGAACGGCACCTGCCACATCACTCCGAAGAGCAGCACCAGGAAGAGAGTGGCGTGGCGCAGGGCGAACTCGCGCACGTTTAAAGGCAGCCATTCCGAGAGCGCGCGAAAGCCATCCAGTGGCGGCACGGGCAAGAGGTTGAACAGGATGGCGCAGATCTGGAGATTGATGAGCAAAGCAAGCGCGGTTGGCAGGAGCGACTTGCTCTCCACGCCAATCAGCCCGGTCCAAAACGGGATGCAGAGCAGCAGCACGAGCAGAACGTTCATGGCCGGTCCCGCCAGCGCAACCAGCGCCCGCCGCTTCTTTGTGGCGATCATGCTGTCGTCAATGTAAACGGCGCCCCCGGGCAGGCCGAGGCCACCCAGGAGCATGAACAAAACCGGGATGACCAGGCTGATGACGGGGTGCGCGTAGTGGAGCGGGTTCATCGTCAGGTAACCCTTCTCCTTCACCGAAAGGTCGCCGAATTTGTAGGCGACGATGGCATGGCCAAACTCGTGGAGGCAGACGGAGAACACCCAGCCGACGAGAACAAAGATGAAAACCTCCATGTTACCGCACGGACAGGACGACATAGTTGCGCTTGCCTTTGCGCAAGAGAAGATGGCGGCCAAAGAGCAAGTCGGCCGCCGTGATGGCGCGCTGGCCGTTCGCCTCCCGCACGTTGTTCAGGTAGATGCCGCCCTGCTCCACATCCTTGCGCGCCTGGCCCTTGGACGGGCAAAGGCCGGAGTGGACCAGCAGATCGACGAACAGCAGGCCCGCGCCTTCCACTTGTGACCTTGCGAGCTCCTTCGAGGGCACTTCGCCGATTAGATCGTTGAAGGTGCTCTCCGACAGTCCTTCGACTCCGCCGCCAAACAAGACTTCGCTCGCCCGCACCGCGTCCTCCGCCGCCGTTTTGCCGTGCACCAACTCTGTCAGTTCGTGCGCCAGGAATTTGTGCGGAGCGCGCGCGCCGGGATTGGCCGCGTGCTGTTGCTCGAGGTCGGCGACCTGCCCCGGGTTCGCAAAGGAGAGAACCTTCAGGATCTTAATCACGTCGGCATCGTCGAGCTGAATAAAGAACTGGTAGAAGCGATAGACGCTGGTTCGTCTTCGGATCGAGACAGATCGTGCCGGCTCGCCGTCTTTGCCGAACTTGGTGCCGTCGGCCTTGGTGATAAGCGGGAAGGTCAGGCCGCAGACCGTGTTGCGCTGAGCTTCTTGCGGCATGAGATCCGATGCCGGCGGTGATGTTGCCCCATTGGTCGCTGCCGCCGATCTGCAGCTCGCAATTGAGCTCCTTGCGCAGGTGATAAAAATCGAAAGCCTGCAGCAGCATGTAGCTGAACTCCGTGTAGCTGATGCCGACTTCGCGATCCTCCATGCGCGCGCGCACGGATTCCTTGGCGACCATCTGGTTGACGGAAGAAGTGCTTGCCGATGTCGCGCAGGAAATCGAGAACGAAACGCGGGTCGTCCAGTCGGCGTTGTCCACGAGGCGCGCGGGATTGGTCTTCGTTTCGAAGTCGAGCAGCGCGGCGAGCTGCGGCCTGATCCTGCGCAGATATTGGCGGTCGAGCATGTCGCTGGTGTGAGCAGCTGGCGTTCGGCGGATCTTGCCGCTCGGATCGCCGATGCTGCCGGTGGCGCCGCCTGCCACCGCGATCGGGTGATGTCCGGCCAGTTGAAAACGGCGCAGCGTGAGCAGCGGAACGAGGTTGCCCGACGTGCAGGCTGTCGGCCGTGGGATCGAAGCCGCAATAGAGCGTGATGGGCTGTTCGGCCAATCGTTTGGTGAGCGCCGTCCACGTCGGTGCAATCCGCCACCAGTCCCCGCCACTGCAACTCTTCGATAGATGTTCATTCGCAGCAAGAATTTGAAGGCTGGCTTAGCGAGTTGGCCTACAAGCGTGAATGCTGAGCATGACAAAAAAGGCGGACCTTGCGGTCCGCCTTTGTAAATAGTGGAAGGAACGGTTATTCCTTCTCGTCGGCTCTCGGATCCACCACTTCGGCGGCGTCGAAGGCGTGTTGCAGGGCAACCAGGTCTTCGCCGGGCTTGAGTGAATCGAGCAGCTTCTGCTCTTCCTGAGCTGTTCGTCGCGTGTAGTTGGCGGCCTTGATGGACAGACCGATGCGGCGTTCGCCCTTGTCGATCTTGATGACGCGCGCGGTCACTTCCTGGCCGACCTTGAGCACGTTCTTGATCTTGTCCACGCGATCTTCGCTGACCTGGGAGATGTGCACCAGGCCGTCGATGTCATGCTGCAAGCCGACGAAGGCACCGAAGCTGGCGAGCTTGGTGACCTGGCCGGTGACGAGGTCGCCGACCTTGTAGATACTTGTCGATGTTGCTCCACGGATCTTCGCTGAGCTGCTTCACGCCGAGCGCGATGCGCTGGTTGGCCTTGTCGATTTCGAGAACCACGGCTTCGACTTCGTCGCCCTTCTTCAGGACTTCGGACGGATGATTGATCTTGCGCGTCCAGGAGATGTCCGAGACGTGGATCATGCCGTCCAGGCCTTCTTCCAGTTCGATGAAAGCGCCGTAGCTGGTGAGGTTGCGAATCTTGCCCTTGACCTTGGTGCCGGGCGGATATTTCTCCAGCGGCCTGATCCCACGGATTGGTTTCGAGCTGGCGAACGCCGAGGGAGATCTTCTGCTCGTCGCGGTTGATGCCGAGCACGACGGCTTCGATTTCCTGGTCCGGCTTGAGCACGTCCGAAGGCTTGGCGATGCGCTTGGTCCAGGAGAGTTCGGTGACGTGCACGAGACCTTCGACACCGGGTTCGAGTTCGACGAACGCGCCGTAGGGCACGAGGTTGACGACCTTGCCTTTGACCTTCTGGCCGACCGGGTACTTGGATTCGATCTGTTCCCACGGATTGGCGAGCTTCTGCTTGAGGCCGAGGCTGACGCGTTCCTTTTCGCGGTTGATGTCGAGAACCACGACGTCGATGTCCTGGCCGACCTTGAGAATTTCGCGAGGGATGGCCGATGCGGCCCCAGCTCATGTCGGTGATGTGGAGCAAGCCGTCGAGACCGTTGAGGTCGATGAACGCGCCGAAATCGGTGATGTTCTTGACCGTGCCCTTGCGGATGTCGCCCGGGGTCATTTCGCGTGAGCAGCTTCGGGCGGTGCTCGTTGCGTTCCTGCTCGATCAATTCGCGGCGGGAGAGAACGATGTTCTGGCGTTCCTGATTGATCTTGACGACCTTGAAATCGTAGGTGTTGCCGACGAAACGGTTGCAGATTCTTCGGCGGGAATGATGTCGATCTGCGAAGCGGGCAGGAAGGCTTCGACGCCGATGTTGACGAGCAAACCGCCTTTGACCACGGCCTTGACCTTGCCGGTGACGGTGCGCGCCTTCGTTGCAGATGGTGAGAATGCTTGTCCCAGTTCTTCTTGAACTCGGCCTTTTCCTTGGAGAGGACGACCATGCCGTCCTTGTCTTCGAGCTTCTCGATGAGGACGTCGATTTCATCGCCGACTTTGACGGCCTTGATGTCGTCGAATTCGTTGCCGGAGATGACGCCTTCGCTCTTGTAACCGATGTCCACCAGGACTTCCTTGGGGCGGACTTCGATGACGGTTCCTTTGACGATTTCGCCGGCAGCAAAGCGCATCGCGCTGTGCTTCATGGCTTCTTCCATTGTGAGCATAATGACTGTGACTGACTGAACTGTAGGGGAGACTTGGTCGGGCGGGTGGCCCTGGCGAAGTCTCCATTGCCTAACAGACCGAACGTTGCGTGGCAACGGAGGGTTGAAGGTTAGGTTACGTGTTAACTGTTCTTTTCTCAGCCTCCATGAATATCCGCACACGCGGCATTCAGGCGGGGTGAAGATAGGCAGGATACCCGGGGCTGCAAGCGTTATTTCCGGCAGACTTCAGGCGCCGTCACGCCGATTCACGTGCTTGTAGGACGAATCGGGCTTTCCACTTGGCTCGCACATGAGTATTGGTAACACGTGCCAGACATCAGCCACGAGGGTGAGCGCATACTGCACGGGATTGCCGTGTCACCCGGAGTCTGCCGGGGCAGAATCCTCGTGCTGGTCGCCAATCGCATCGACTGCATCCCGCGCCGCACCATTGCCGAGGAAGAATTGCCCAGCCAAATGGCCCGTCTCGAAAAAGCGATCATCGAGACCCGCCGGCAACTTCTCGCCGTCCAGGAAAAGGTCAGCACGGGCATGGGCGCCAAGGATGCCAGCATCTTTGACGCGCACCTGCTTGTGCTCGAGGACCCCACGCTGATGCGAGGAGGTCAACCGCTACGTCACCCAGCAAAGGATCAACGTCGAATACGCCTTCGCCCAGGTGGCCGAAAAATACGCCAAGTCGCTCGAATCCATCGATGACGAATACCTGCGCGAGCGCGCAGCGGACATGCGCGATGTCACCGAGCGACTCCTGCATAATTTGCTGGGCACTTATCAGGAACTCGACCTGAGGCACCTCAAGGAACCTTACATCATCGTTGCCCACGACCTATCCCCCTCACGACGGCGCATGCTCGACAAGAAAAACGTGCTCGGGTTCGCCACGGACGTGGGCAGCAAAACCTCGCACACGGCGATCATGGCGCGCTCGCTGCGCATCCCAGCGGTCGTCGGCCTGGGCAATGCCAGCGCGGAATTGCACAACGGCCAGTACGCCCTGCTGGACGGGTATCACGGGCAGATCGTCATCAACCCGACCGACCAGACGCTGTTCGAGTACGGCCAACTGGTGCGGCGCCATGACAGCCTGGAAGAGAAGCTGCGCGATACCATGGAAAAGCCGGCGGTCACGCTGGATGGCATGCGGCTGATTCTTTCCGGCAACATTGAGCAGGCCGCGGACTGCGCGAGCCGTTAAGGCCAGCGGTGCCGATGGCGTCGGGCTATTTCGCACCGAATATTTGTTCCTGGACAAGCGAAACGCTGCCCACGGAGGAGGAACAGTACCAGTGCCTACTCGGCCGTGGCCGCCGCGTTGAAGCCCGGCTCCGTTGATCATTCGCACGCTGGACCTGGGCGGCGACAAATTCATGTCGCACCTGAACATGCCGTCGGAGATGAATCCGTTCCTCGGCTGGCGCGCCATTCGGTTTTGCCTGCAGGAGAAGGAAATCTTTCGCGCCCAACTGCGCGCCATCCTTCGCGCCAGCGCCGAAGGCAACGTCAAAATCATGTATCCCATGATTTCGTGCCTGGATGAATTGATCAGGCCAACGCGCTGGTCGAGACTACCGCAAGGCGAGTTGCGCGCGGAAGGCGTGCCTTTTGACGAAAAGATCGAAATCGGGGCGATGATCGAGATCCCGTCCGCGGCGCTGACCGCCGACGCGCTGGCCAAACGCGTGAAGTTTTTCAGCATCGGCACCAACGACCTGATCCAATACACGCTGGCCGTGGATCGGCTGAACGAAAAAATCGCGCACCTCTACGAGCCGACCCATCCCGCCATTCTCCGCCTGATCAAAATGACCGCGGACGCCGCGCACAAGCACGGCATCTGGGTGGGCGTGTGCGGCGAAATGGCCGGCGACCCGTTGATGATTCCCGCTGCTGCTCGGGCCTGGGCGTCGATGAATTGAGTGTGGCGCCCGCTTCACGTGCCGCAGATCAAATACTTGATTCGCCGGGTGAAAATGAGCGAAGCCAGGGAAATTGCGGACGTCGCGCTTGCAGTTGCGAATCCGGCGCGGAAATCCTGGATCGCGCCCAGCGCCTGGTGCGATCAGTTGCGCCCAGCCTGTTCGAGCAATAGAATACCGCGCAAAGGAAGCTAAGAGGGACACAAGGGCATGAAAGTATTGATTCTGGCAGCAGGCTACGCCACGCGACTTTATCCGCTCACCCTGACACGGCCCAAGCCGCTGCTGCCGGTGGCAGGCAAACCGATGATCGAGCACGTCCTCGACAACATCGCGCCGATTCGGCGGCATTGACCGTGTTTACGTGGTGACCAATGCCAAGTTCGCCGACGCACTTCCAAAAATGGGCCGATGACTATCGCGCCACCAAATCCAAGCTGGACTTCACCATCGTCAACGACGGTTCCACCGACGATACCAACAAGCTCGGAGCCATCGGCGACCTGAACCTGGTGCTCACACGGGAAAAGATTGATGACGACCTGATTGTGGTGGCGGGCGACAATCTCTTCAGCCAGAGCCTGGAGGAATTCGGCAAGTTCTGCCGCGAGACAGAATGCGCCCGTGCTGGCCGTTTACGACGTGGGCAACCTCGAAGAGATCAAGAAATACAACGCCATCACCATCGATGACCAGGAACGCATCACTTTCTTCGAGGAAAAGCCGCAGAAGCCGCAAAGCACCGTGACCGGCATCGCGCTCTACTATTATCCCGAAGTCATCGCTGCCGCTAATCAAGCAATACATCGCCGAAGGAAACAATCCCGACCAGCCCGGGCGGCTCGTGCAATGGCTGTATCCACGCACGCCGGTTCTACACCTGGCGCGTGCCGGGCATCTGGTTCGACATCGGGTCGAAGGAAACGCTGGAAGAAGCCAACCGGATCTTTGGTGACTTGAAGGCGGCCCCAAAAAAATTACCCGGGCTACTTTGAACCCTGTTCCGCCGCTTCCACGGCCGCGCGAATGGCCGCCTTGAACGAGTCCATGCCCTGGTCGAACGCCGCCGCGATGGGCAGCACCGGCGTCTTTTTGATTTTCCGTTTGAACGTCTTGAGATTCGTCTCCGCCTCCGGCTCGTCCATCTTGTTGGCCACGACCAGGCGCGGTTTCTCGACCAGCCCCGGATCGTACATTTCCAACTCGGAAAGCAACTGGCTGGTAATCGTCCCACGGCTGCGCGCGCGTCCGTCCCCGCCATGTCGAGCAAGAGCACCAGGACTTTGCACCGGTCGAATGTGCCGCAAAAACTCGTGTCCCAATCCCACGTCGTTATGCGCTCCTTCGATCAAACCCGGGACATCACACACCACCAGGCGCCGGTAATCCTGAAACTCCACAATTCCGATTTGCGGGTGCAAGGTGGTGAACGGGTAAGGCGCGACTTTGGGTCGTGCCTTTGAAATGGCAGTCAGCAACGTGGACTTGCCGGCATTCGGATAGCCCACCAAACCCACGTCGGCAATGATGCGCAGTTCGAGGAAATACTCGCCTTCATCGCCGGCTTCACCCGGCTGCGCGAAGCGCGGCGTCTGTCGCACGGAGGTGGCGAAATTCCGGTTGCCCAATCCGCCGCGGCCGCCCTTGCAAATCATGAATTGCTGGCCGTTGGTCGTCAAATCGGCTACCAACTCCCCTTTATTCTCATCGCGCACGACCGGCTGCTCGCCCTCGTCCTCCAGATTGTATTCCATGGCCTGTCCGCCGCGTCCCGAGCGAATGACCGGGCCGGCCTGCTGAGCTCATCTGCATCAACTTCTTGGCCGGTTTCTCCTCCTCCTCATCGTCCTCTTCCGGCTCCTCCACCGGCTTGGTATCGCGAATCTTCCAGACCAGCGTGCCGCACGGAACCTTGATGATGATGTCCTTGCCGGCGTGGCCATCCATGCCCTTGCCCATGCCCTGTTGGCCGTCCTCCGCGATGAGCCGCGGCTGGTAATATTGATTGATGAGGTTGTTGAGGTCGTGACTGGCCTCAAGAATGACATTGCCGCCCCGGCCGCCATTGCCGCCGCTCGGGCCGCCTTTGGGCCGATAAGCCTCGCGCTGAAACGCCACCGCACCTTTCCCGCCGTGACCCGCGCGGGCGTAAACTTTGATCTGATCGATAAACATGCCAATGCCAACTTTCCGCCGCTGGTGGAAAGGCGCAAGATCAACTGTCTCTCCGTCTCTCCACCTCGAAGCGGTCCACCACAAAAAACAAAAGGCGAGACCCACCGGCCTCGCCTTTCAAATTACTGGAAGCGCGGACTAATTCTTCTCCGCCGCCACAGCCGGCACCACGTTCACGCGGTGGCTGCCTCTTGTCGAAGAGAACCTTGCCGTCGACGAGCGCAAAGAGCGTCCAATCGCGGCCGGTGCCGACATTGTGGCCCGCCAGGAACTTCGTCCCGCGCTGCCGAACCAGAATGCTGCCCGCCGTGACAAACTCGCCGCCAAATCGCTTTACACCCAGTCGCTTGCTGACGCTATCGCGTCCGTTGCGAACACTGCCTTGACCTTTCTTGTGTGCCATAACTAAACCTTAATTTCTTTAATCTTCAGCACCGTCAGCTCCTGACGATGTCCCACCGTGCGGTGGTAGCCCTTGCGGCGCTTCATCTTGAAAGCGATCAGCTTCGGGCCGCGGATGTGCTTTACCACATCGGCCACAACCGTGGCCTTGTCAACCAGTCGGCGCGCCGACGGAAAACTTGCCTTCGTTAGCGACAAAAAGGACGCGGTCTAAAGTGACTTCTTTGCCCTCTTCCGCGTCGAGCGATTCCACTTCGATCGTGTCGCCGGGCGCCACGCGATACTGTTTGCTGCCTGTTTCAATGACTGCGTACATAAAAGTCTTTCCCCAAAAGGGACGGAGATAGCATCAAAACCCTCCAGGGTGTCAACAATCCATTTCCGTCCAAACGGGCGCGCACAGTAGCGCAGAACCTCGCTGGTGCAAATGGAACTTATGCCGGGCGCCCTGTTAACCATTGCGGGCCCGCCCTGCCCGGCCCAAATTGCCTCCATGAAATCGGTCGCGATCATTGGCGCATCGAGTAATCGGGACAAATGGGGCAACAAAGCTGTGCGCGCCTTCCTGCAACGAGGCTACACCGTTTACCCGGTCAATCCCACGGAAGCGGCGGTGGAGGGGTTGAAGGCCTACGCGAGCATTCGTGAGGTGCCGGTGCGCCCGCATACCATCTCCGTTTACATTCCACCGCCACGGTTGGCGAAAATCCTTCCCGATATTGCCGCCCGTGGTTGCGACGAATTGTTTTTGAATCCCGGCACAGAATCCGACGCGGTGCTGGCCGAATGCGAACGTCTCGGACTGAACGCCATCCAAGCCTGTAGCATCATCGCCGTCGGCGTG
This sequence comes from uncultured Verrucomicrobiae bacterium, assembly GCA_963760275.1. Classification (GTDB taxonomy): domain Bacteria; phylum Verrucomicrobiota; class Verrucomicrobiia; order Limisphaerales; family SIBH01; genus JANNGC01. Next base: position 5,009 of record CAVXCM010000012.1, on the reverse strand, counting down.
GCCCCCGGGGGACTCTGACATTCCAGCCATTACTGGGTCTTGGCCTGCTCCAGCAGCTTTTTCAATGCGTTTACTGTCTCCGCATGGCGCTCATGCGGCGCCAGGTTGGTGAACTCGCGCGGATCATTCTCATGATCGTACAGCTCCGCGCCTCGGACGCCATTGTCCCATTCCGTATAGCGCCAGCGCTCCGTGCGCACCGAATACCCCGCAAAGGAATCATTGGCCGTGCCCCGCCGCGTCTGGGTAAAGGCAGGGCGGTCCCATTTCTCCAGCGGATGGTTCAGCAGCGGCGCCAGGCTTTTGCCCTGGAGATTCGCCGGCCCGCGCACTCCGCAAAGTTCCGCCACCGTCGGGTAGAGATCGAGCGTCTCGACGACTCGCGGCGTGGAGCGCCCATTGCCCCGGGCGCCTGGCAATCGAATGAGCAACGGTACGCGTGCGGATTCTTCGAACAGACTTTGCTTTTGCCAACAGCCGTGCTCACCCAAATGATAGCCGTGATCTCCCCAGAATATGACCATCGTGTTCGTCGCCAGCCCAAGGCGATCGAGCGCATCCAGCACGCGGCCTACGTGGTGGTCCATGTGAGTGATTGACGCGTAGTAGGCCCGGATGGCGCCGCGCATTTCCTCGTCTGTCCTTTCATAGTTCCATTTCTTAACCCAGAACGCTGGCGGCGGGACGTCGTCGCGATCGTTGGGCGGATTGTAAGGCAGGGCGATTTTCGAAAGCGGGTAGAGGTCGAAGTATTTCTTCGGAACAATCCAGGGCACGTGAGGCCGATAAAACCCCACGCCCAGAAAGAAGGGGCGGTCCCGTTTCTCCTCCAGAAGCTGGATGGCTTCGTCGGCAACAAGGGCGTCGGTGAACTCATGGTCCGCACCCTCTGACTCGTGCCACGCCACCGCCGCTCCGAGTTGACTGGTCTGGCGCGGCGCGGTCACGTTGCGATTAACGTTTGCCCCGGGACGCGCCGGGTTGGGAGTGCGTTGGGGATTGGGCACCGCACGGCTGAGGTTGATGACTTTGTCCTCTTCGTCCTTGTCGCGCCCGCGCGGATAAATCGCCTTTTCCCAGGAGAGCGGATCATCCAAGCCCGGCTTGCCGATTTCGCCCGGCACCCCGTAGTGGAACATCTTGCCCACGCGCGCCACATACCACCCGTTGCTGCGCAGGAGTTGCGGGAGCGTCACCGCGTGCGGAATGTTCGTGCCCTTGCGGAAATCCGTTTGCAGGTCGTAAACCCGCGTGGTGTCTGGCCGCAATCCGGTCAGCATCGAGACCCGGCTCGGGCTGCACAGCGGGAACTGCGTGTAGGCACGATCGAAGCGCACGCCGGTGGCGGCCAGCCTGTCGATGTTCGGCGTCTGCACGATGGCATTGCCGTAACAGCCGAGATGGTTGTTCAAGTCATCCACTGCGATGAAGAGAACATTGGGTTTGGCCGCAGCGCCAATCGCCGCGAAGGAAAAGGCAACGGCCACCATGAGTTGTCGAAGCAGGTGCATGGCGCAGTGTGTCCCGCCACAAGGAACTTTCAATCCTGGACCCGACGCGCTTCTGCTTAGAGCAATGGCTTCAAATCACTCACCAGCGCGTCCACGTCTTCGACCCGGGTGTCCCAGGAGCACATGAAACGGCAGCCGCCCGCGCCGATGAACGTGTAGAACATCCAACCCTTGGCCCACAGTCCTTCAATGGCCGTGCGCGGCAGCTCGGCAAAAACAGCATTGGCCTGGCGCGGCGAAAGCAGGTTCACGCCCGCGCAAGCCGACAGGGCTTTTTCCAAGTACTCCGCCATCATGTTGGCGTGTTCGGCGTGCTTCAGCCAGGCGCCGTCCTGCAACATTCCCACCCACGGCGCGGACAGGAACCGCATCTTCGAGGCGAGTCTGCCCCGCCTGCTTGCAGCGGTAATCGAACTCCGCTGCGAGTCGCGATTGAAGAACACCACCGCCTCGCCGACGGCCATCCCGTTCTTCGTTCCGCCGAAGCAAAGGACGTCCACTGCCGGCTTGCCAGGTGATTTCCTTCGGCGCGCAGCCCAGGGACTGGCCACGGCATTGGCGAAGCGCGCGCCATCCATGTGCAGTCGAAGGCCATGCGATTTCTGCACTTCGCGCCAGACTCGCTTTAATTCCTCGGGCGTGTAAACGGTGCCCGAGTTCCGTGGCCTGCGTGACGCTCACCGACGCGCGGTTTGGGATAAGTGAATGTCCGTGCGGCGTCTTGACCATGCGCTCGATCGCCGGCGGGATCGATCTTTCGCCGTTCGCCACCGAGCACGAGCAGCACCTTGGTGCCGTTGGAGAAAAATTCCGGCGCGCCGCATTCATCGGTTTCCACATGCGCCATCTCGTGCAGAGAATGCTGTGATACGATCTGGCACAGGGACGCCAGGGCGAGCGAGTTGGCGGCCGTGCCGTTGAAGACAAAGAAGACTTCGCAATCCGTCTCAAACACGTCGCGAATCAGGTTCGCGGCCTGCTCGGTCCAGTTGTCGTCGCCGTAACTGCGCTCTGACCCGCCATTGGCCTCCGCCATGGCGGCCCAGGCTTCCGGGCAGACGCCGGCGTAATTGTCGCTGGCGAATTGGCGCCGGTGCGCGGTCAAGGTGGACGCAAACTGGACGCGGCTCTGCGATTCGTTGCTGGACATGGGACCGAGGATGTACCGCGCCCGCGGGGCGCTTACGAGCACTTCTTCGTGCAGGAACCGCGCTGCCTCAACTCCTGGCAACTGGCCGTTATCTGAAGCCGCTGGCTCTTCACGGCGAAACCAAGCCGGTGGGAAATCTCGTTTTCAATCCGCGAAATCTGGTCGCTCTCGAACTCCACAATGCGCTCGCAGTCCTCGCAAATAATGTGGTTGTGATTCGGATGCTCGGCGTAATTCGGGTCGTAGAACTTGTAGTCCTTGCCGAAATCCATTTCCCGCACCAATCCGCTCCCAGTTAGCAGCGGCAGCGTGCGATACACCGTGGCCCTGGAAACTGATTTGTCCCGTGCCCTCGACCATTCCAGCAACTGCTCCGCGGTGAAGTGCTCCTCCGTGCTGAAGGCAGCATCAATGATGGCGTGCCGCTGCGAGGTCATGCGCAAATTCCGGGTCGCGAGGAACGCGACAATGCGGGCTTTGGCGGCTTGTTTGCTGGCGGACGGCACAGGCGCACGATATTTCAGGCCACTTCCAAGTCAACGCACGCCCCGTCTTTGGGTTTCAATCTCCCGCCCGCCTTTGCAAAACTCCCGCGTGCAGATCGAAATCATCAACACCGGCAGCGAATTGATGCTGGGCCGCGTGTTGAACACACATCAACAATGGCTCTCGCCGGCAGCTTTCCGATCTGCGGCTACGTCGTCACGCGCCAGTCGGCGATCTCCGATGACGGCGATGCGATACAAACCGCCGTCCGGGAATCACTGACTCGCGCCGACCTCATCATCACGACGGGCGGCTCGGTCCCACGAGCGATGATCGCACTCGGGATCTCATCGCTGAATTGCTCGGCGTAAAACTCGTCGCCACGAAGAAATACTGGCACGCATCACGCACTTCTTCACCTCACGCCAGCGTCCCATGCCCGAGAGCACAAAGATTCAGGCGATGGTTCCTGAAGGCAGCTTGGTGTTGTTGAATGCACACGGCACTGCACCCGGTCTCGTGATGGAGGCGCCCGCCGACAAATCTCGCGCAACGCCGACTCTGCTCAGCATGCTTCCGGGCCCACCGCGCGAACTTCGCCCCATGTTCGTCGAGCAAGTGGTCCCGCTTCTGAAAGAGAAGCTGCCCGGCACCGCGAATTCGTCTGCCGCACGCTCAGCACCACCGGCCTCGGCGAGTCGCGCGTGGAAGAAATCATTGCGCCCCAGCTCAAACACCTTGACCGACGCCGGCCTGGAACTGGGCTATTGCGCGCGCATCGGTGAGGTGGACGTTCGGCTCGTGGCGCGCGGATGCGGCGCGCTGCGAAACGTGACGAAGGCGGAATCCATTGCGCGCGAAGCCATCGGCGACACTGTTCGGAATCGACGACGACAACTCGAGACGCGTAGTCCGTCTGTTGACCGAAACAAAAACGACCTCTGGCGCTCGCGGAATCCTGCACCGGTGGCTACATCGCCAATCGCATTACCAATGTGCCCGGAGCATCGGCGGTGCTGTGGGGCGGTGTCGTGACCTATGCGAACGAGGCGAAAGTCCAATGGCTCGGAGTAAGCGACACGACGATTGTCACGCATGGTGCGGTGAGTGAAGAAACCGCACGCGCGATGGCAGAGGGCGCTCGGCATGCGAGCGGGGCAGATTTCGCTCTTTCAGTGACTGGCATCGCCGGCCCAACTGGGGGCAGGAAGAAAAGCCCGTCGGCACGGTCTTCATTGGATTCGCAGACGCGAACGGATCGCGCGTTTACAAATTCCTCAATCGCTTTGACCGAGAAACATTCAAATATGTGACGTCGCAACAAGCGCTTGAAATCCTGCGCCGGGCCCTTCTCCCAATCGACCTAAGCCACGCACGAGATGCGTCGTAATAAAAAACCCGCGATGGATATCGCGGGTCTTCGTAAACTCGTGCGCTGCGCTACTCCCCATTATCACCGATGGCTTCGACGGGACAGCCTTCCATTGCTTCCTTGCAGAGTCTTTGCTCGTCGTCAGTCGTCGGTTGATTATAGACGAACGAGTAGCCGCCGTCGTCGTTCCGCTTGAAATTCGCCGGCGCCGTCTCGCGACATAGATCGCAGTCGATGCATTGATTATCGACGTAGAACTTGCCGTCGTGTTGTCCGGATATTTGTTCGCAATGTCAGCCATAGGTCAAAATCTCAGGTTAAACACTGAGTAATGTCGCGAGCGCCCCCCCCCGAATCAAGCTTTGTCTTGATCACAGCCGGTGGAAACCAACGGAGTTTACCCCTCCTCGCCCCACGCTCTTCCAGCCTCAAATTCTTCCCTTTACCGAGCAATACGTAGTCTGTCCCAAGAAGTATGAACATAACATCA
>CAVXCM010000011.1:0-758789 GCA_963760275.1 uncultured Verrucomicrobiae bacterium | reverse complement strand
CGGACTGCACTGCGCCGCCTTCGGCCAATGGGCGGGGTCGCTCATCGCCGAACGTCAGATTGACAGCGATGCTTCAACGATCAATACCCACTGGCAGACGCAACTCCCACCTACCTATGAAATACTTAATTGCCTCAGCCGTTCTCCCTTCGATCCTCTTATGCGGATGCTGCTCCACACGCCGTGTCGCAGATCCCAAAGACATCACACTCTCCAATGCACTCGTTTCAGTAACACACAGCCTTCAAGCGATGCGCCGCGAAGCAAAGAAAGAGCTGCCGTTTGGTCTTTATCCCAAAGAGGTTGAAGTGACGTTTAATCTCTCTGCGTCCGCCGAGGCTAACTCGGGACTGAAAGTGGATTTATCAGCGCCCACAGGTTCACCAGTGACCGCAGCCGTTAGCGGCTCAACGTCCTTGAAGTCCACCGCGGCGCGAGGAAACCAAATCACCATAAAATTCTCCAACATCATGGACGCGCATCCAACAAACACCTTGCTGGGTCAGAAAGGTTCGAACGTCACAGAGTTGATTAAGCATCTACAAAACGAAGGTCTTGTTCCGACCAGGTAATCTTCAGACTTCCAACGAGGCCAGTCCGCCAAGCATAGAATTCCTTCAAGCCAGCCCGCCGGCACTGCGCGGCCTTCGGCCAATGGGCGGGGTCGCTTTATCCGGAGGAACAGGCGAGGTAACTACTTCCGGCCAATACAGCACACCCTGATTGTCGGCCATGAATTGTTGCAGTTCCTTGATCGCAATCCACCGTTTCGGTCCCGGAGCACGTTTCACCTCCAGCGAGATGCCTCGGTGCTCCACCAAGAGTTTCCCGACGTGTCCAATCCGAATGCACTGCGTGCCGAACTTCCAATGCTGGCCATTGACGAACACAACAGGGGAAACGGGGACGGATGGTTTGCGAGACATCCTTGAGCTTACGCTCGATTCCTTCTTTGACCTAACGCTCATTGTGCTCCAATCGCCTTTCGGTCGGAGAGCACTGACCCGGTTAATGAGCCTCCGCCACTCGCTGTCGCTTCGCGGCGTTCGGCAATAGTGCCCATGCGGCAGCATCAGGCTCTTTTTGCTTCGCACCGTTGCCGTCCTCCATCCCATCGCCCTCCCGTTCGCGCTCAACAACCGCGGCGTCCTCTCGGGTCCCCTCTGAAGACCACTCCCCGCAGGAAGCCGCTCCGCGCTCAACCGTGCCGAAGGGCGATGGGAACAGGACGGCAATCATCAAAAAAAAAGCCATGAAAACTAAATCTAAAAAATCCAAATCAGCGCCAGGGCTCCGAGATCCAGTCCAGCAATCATCAATCACCGGCACCGCAGCAGACACCCGCAGCGGCACCAGCACCCTCCGAGAAGCGCGGCGTGGTTCAGATCGATTTCGCGCAGCGCAAAGCCAATCGCGAGTTGCCCACCGAGCAGGTGCTCGATTTGTTGCAACGCCGTTTGCGTCGTGCCTATGAGTTGGCCGAAGTCGTGGGCCAGTGGGTTTGGGTCGCCTTCGTCGAGCCGCAGGATCAGCAGACCACCGCCGAGCTTTCACAGCTTGGTTTTCATTGGAACTCCCGCCGGAAAGTCTGGCAGCACCCGTGCGGTGTGTTCAAAGGCGAGGCGGTCGATCCGCGCTCGAAGTATCAGGCGTTTCATCCTGCCGACCACGTTGCCGCCTAACCACACCCGCGGAGCCTTGCGCGGTCCCATCCCGCGCCGGCCTTCGCACCTACTCACATGAAACCGACCATCATTTACCAATACACTCGCTCGCAGGCCGTCGCCGATGGCGTGCAGGTCGAAGTCACCAAGACCGCCGAGGAAGCGGGCCTCAAGTTTCCCGTGTTCATCACGCGCGGCGTGTTCGAGTTGTGCGTCGCCGTTCCCGCTGGCGTCAGTGCCCAGGATGAAGCAGGCCGCTTGTGGGATGTAGTGTGGATGCTGCGCTTCGCCATCCTTCGCGCACGCGCAGGAGTTCAGAGGATTCCCGTCGCGCTCTATGTCCGCAACTCCGACACCGAACGTGCGCGCCTCGTGAAGTTGATCGCCACGTGCGGCCCGCTCGACATTGACGATCCCCAACCCGCCATCACGGTGATGTTGCCCGACGAGGATTGATATGATGCCAACCCGCACCCGCTTCGATCAACCGCGCTGGATGCAATGCATCCTTCGCCTCACACGCATTGTCACCATCGAACAACGCCGCCGCTTGGTCTGCCTTCCCGACCGCATGATGGCCGAGAACGAGCGCGACAAGCTCCAGCGTCAGCATGGTCCGGCCATGACCGACGCGCGCATCAGCAAGAACGGCAAAGGCAAAGACGCCACCTGGACGGTGAGCTACACCTTGCGCGAGACGCGCACCGAAGAACTGTTCTGAACATCACGGGCGCCGACTTTGTCGGCGCTTTTTCTCTAATGACTCACCGCAAGGTGCGGGCCTCACGCCGGCCCAGCACCCGGCGCCAGAGGCGTGGCCTCTGGACTCCATCCCTTTCGCGCGCCATCCGAACGCCAGTCTATTCCGCGCTGCTCCACAGACCGCCGTGAATGGCCGCTTCGCCGCCAGGCGCGCGATGCCCACCCATCCCCCAATGCTGGCCCCTTCCACGCGCCCAAGGGGCTGCGCTATTGGTTCTTCGTTGTGGCTTGAAACGATCGCGCAATGTTCAATCGGGTGCATGAAAACCATCGAATACAAACACCTGCGTTACGAATGGAGCATCGGCACAAATCTATCCGAGAAAAAGTTCGACGCGGAATTGATGAAGATGCTCACCGAATATGGTCAGCAGGGCTGGGATCTCAAAGGCATTCTTGGGGCTGGTGGACTCCATGCTAATTTTATTTTTGGTCGCGAGGTGAGCTAACCTCACACCCCCGCCAGCTTCCTGAGCGCCAACCCGCGCGCCTTCGTCGCAATCAAATACCGCAGGCAATCCGCCGCGTCGTCGCCACCAATCCCTTCCTCGTCGGCATCCACCTTCAACACATCTTCCGGCCGATGCGGATCGTGTTGCAGAATCGGAAGGCATTCCAGCAACCGCGCGCAACGCCGGTGAATGAACATTGTCGGCCGCAAGCCCGCGTCCGGGTCACCGAGCCGTTGCAGGATTTCCGCCCAGCCATTGATCCGGTCGCTGTTCGCCATGCGCAGCGTGATGCCCAGCTTCGCATATTGGGCCGCCACCGTGGAGCCATCGCTCTGCCGGCTGAACACATCCGCGCCCGCCACGAACCGTTTCAAGTCCGTGAGTGCCAGCGGTCGTTTGTTCGTCCCCGCGCCCACCGTATGCCGCGCCAGCATCGACTTCACCGCCGCGGCATGACGTTGCGGCAGCCACAACCGCTCCGCGTGTTCATCCACAATGAACACATTCCCATCCGAGTCAGTGCAGCCGAGAAGAACGACCGTGTAATGAGTAAATCCGTAGTCAAGTGCGCAGAATCATTCACGTGCCCGTCCATCATCGAAGTCTTTAATCACATGCGCCTCGCGCCGGAACGTCGTGAAGAACTGGCCCGCCGCGATGTCCCAATCACCATCGAGCCACGCGCGCCGTTGCCAACCCGTCAGGTTTTGCAGCACCCGCGCGTATTCGATATTGTTGAATTGATTATCGCCCACTTTGGCCGGCACGAACCGCGTCTCGCGCTCCTCGCCCTTCAGATACGGCACGATAAACTTCTGCCGATACCACGCGTGCCCAATTCCGCCGGGATTCGTCGTGGAATAGATACGCGGTCGCCAGTTCGGCTTCGACGTGCGGCAACACGTTCCAATGTCCTGATGCTTCCGGCTCGTCAATGTGGTCGCCTCCTCGATCGCGATAATATCGTATTCCAGCCCCAAATACGCATCGAGATCCGAAGGCGATTGATAATGCCCCGCGATAATCTTCGATCCGTTCGGAAATTTCAGAATGCCTCGATACGCCGAAAACTCATGGCGCAATTGACCGAACAAACGCCGCCGCAAATCGTCGAGGTTTTCCAAGTTCGACTTGCCAACCTTGCGCAACAACAAGCACTTCAACCCCGGAACGCGCTGGCAATCGTCCGCGCCCATTTGCGCCAGCAGCCAATGCGACTTGCCACCACCCCGCGCACCGCCGTAGCCAATCGCCGTCGGACCATCCCGCCGATCGCAGAGCCGCGCCGCCGCGCTCGCCGCCAGTTGCCGCGGCTGCAGAATGATGCCCGCCCGGAGAAACCGATCCATCTGCCCGCGCGGACATCCCGCCGCGCGCCCCGCTGCCAGGTGCAGTTCCAGCGCTGTCATGCCGCACGCTCCGGGAGTTGCATGGGCGATGGCGCCTCTTCCACATTAACTGCTGGCCCGTAAATTTTGTTCAACGCCGCCGTCAGCTCGATCTGAATCGGCCCGCCATCCTCGCCTGTGACCTCAGTCCGGTCCGTCGCCATGCCGCTCGCCAGCCGCCCAAGCTTGGACGCCACTTCGAGGATGCGCGCAATGTCGCCCAAGTTGGCATAAACCTTTTCGCGTTCCATGAACGCCGCCAACGCCTTCTCCGCCGCCGCAATGCATTTCTCATGCAATCGCCATTCGCGCTCGCGCACTTCCGTCTGGCGCTTCAACCATTCCGCCGCCTTTCCCCGCGCCAGCACCTCCGTCGCCTCGCGCTCCAGAATGGCCACATGCGCCGCATGCGCCTGCACCCGGCTCGTCCAATCGAACTTCGCCGACCACCGTTTCAATAACTGTTCACTCTTGGCCAACTTCCTAGCCACCGCCGCCAGCGACCGTTCCGGCCCCAGGTTCAGATAAATCGAGAACGCCGCAAACGCCTTCGCGCTCTCCCTTGGTTGTTGTTCAAATGGGTTTGGCATGGGTAGGATGGAGCGGCCGATACCAGAAGCGCGTAGCTCGGTTGGTCTTGGGCCCGCCCTTTTCGGCAATGTCTAAGATCCCGGCTCTGTACAGGCCGTTTAGCCACTTGGCGGCAACAGCATGTGTCTCGTGGCCAAACAGCCCTTGCACAGTGCGGCTCGCGAGGAAAAAAGGAGAATCGGCATTAAGCAATTGCAACTCGCGACACAAAGAAACCAGCCAACGAACGTCGACCGTTTCAAACTGATTTGCTTCCGGTGGCGGTTCCTTGGATTTCACTACCGCCCACGCGGTGCCCACGATGTCCGCACCGAGCGGTGTTTTGGCGTTCTCAAAGGCTTCCAGGAATTCGAAGAAGTAATCATCCCGGCTAAAACCGCTACGCAAGAATGGAATTGCTTTGATATACCACATGGAAAATGCCTCTTTCAGGTCAGCCCCGGTGACCTTCGCGCCTCGCGTGAGTTCGAATGCTTTAATAGCTCGTGCGAATTGAAATAAATGATGGTGATTATCGTGCGCTTCAGTTGGCGTCGTTCTCGCCACCGCTTCTTCAAAATTTGCAATTGTGAAACAACCTGTGGCTAGGATACCGCTTCTGGTCGCATCTGTGCGCTCAGTCGGCTCTGGAACCTCCGTATACTCGGTAAGCTCAGTACACTCAGTTCCCTCCGTGATCTCCGTATGCTCTGTCTTCTCTGTATCATTCGTATTTCCTCCACTTAAGAGTGGGTAGATTCCTTCGGGCCATTTAATTTCGATCATTTCAATGGCGAGGGGAGGCACGCGATTGACGATGCGATACTCGGGTCCATCCGGGTGAGTGCCATGGATGATGGTTTGGCCTCCTGTGGAGCGCCATTCGCCCCATTTTTCCCCTGATCGCTTCAGTGACGTGACCCGCGGATATGGTGCTTTAACCCGCCACCATAAATTGCCGCCCCTGCTACCCCGAGAACGCAGTGTTTTCCCAATTTTGGGATTAAGCTCCAGAAATTTAGCCATCTCATCGTCGGAATCGATGTCGAGGCTGCACAGGCCGTTTGACTTCTCGCCCAGCGCAACACCGATGTTGCCCGTGCCCAATCGAGCAAGGTATTTCGGATCGCTCATGGCCTCGACGGTCAGACTTCCCCATTTTCTATGGGATGCCTTTCGGCCTTTCGGCCAGGACAACATGAGAACATCCATCCCCAACAGACGCCGAAGTTCTTCCACGTGTGGTGACGTTGACATGCGTCTCAGTCCTTTCTTCGCTTAAGTCCGTTATGGGAGGCGAAGCGCGTCGGAGCCACGTGGTCTTTCGCAAAGTCACCGCGCACAGCCCGTTCCGTGAAATCGCTGATCGCCTCATCGGTGACGTACACGCGCCCCATTATATTCGTAGTCTTGAGCCATCCTTTTTGTCGCCAACGCCAGCCAGTGACCGGCGTCACACCGACCTGTTTCAGCCAGACACTTAACGACCTCAACACGGGAGGAATATGAGTATTCATTCGATAGCTGGTTTACATGGCAATGGGCACTCGGCACTTCTCGGCGAGGAATACTTCCACCTCGGAAAGCTTGAACCGAGTCCTGCGCCGTCCCAGTTTGTAGTGGGGAAGCCCCTTCATCATCCAGTTTTCTACGGTGCGGGTCGTCTGGCGGATATGTTGAGCCACTTCCCGTTTTGTTACAAACGGCTCGTGCGTTTTAGGATAGTCCATATAGTTACTATGGGAGTCAACGCAACGAGGACTCCTCGTTGCTCCTATAAACATAACTACAGATTGTCCCTTCGCAAAAGGTTAGTTAGCGACACGCCTCCACAACTTATTCACAGCACTATTAGAATTCCCAAGCCATCATTTTGGTCACAGTTCTTCGAGTTGCGGTGAACGGATAAAAATCGGCATGATGAACTGGAACCAAGCTATGCAACGAATCGGCTTGAAAACAGCAAATCATGGGCGGCATGGCCGTCAGAGCGTGATGGCGATAAGCCTGGCGAGGGAGACAACGAGATTTTGTTCGAGGCAGCGGCTGTAAGATCGACGCCTGTTATTCGGGACTTATCCCCACCGAAAACCAAGCCAAAGCCTGCTCGGGAGTGACCAGCTCGCGGTAGTGCTCAAAAATCATCTGTGGAGAGTTGCCGGCCTCCAGCGCCACTTGATCTGCGCTTTTCACCACCGCAAGGCGGTAGGAGATGTAGCTGTCGCGCAATCCATTCGGCTTCCACTTTAATCCAGCACCCTCGCAGGCTGCCTCAATCGCGTCATACAAAGTCTGCTCCACAAACGGCCACACTGGGCCGTTGTGTTTCGCGTGAGGTTTCAAAATCGCTGCCAGGTTCGGTTGAATGGGAACTAACCGACGCGCCCGGCCGTGCTTCTTATGAACCTTGCCCAAAGTTTCGATCAGGCCCGTCTTGAAATTTACCTTCGACCAATCGAGGCGCAGGATCTCCGAAGTCCGCAATCCCGCGAAGCCTCCGAGTGCCAGCACGGGCACCAATGCTTCTCGCCCGTGTCCAATAATTTTTTGAATCTCGCCCGCGCTAAAAATCTCAATCTGCAGTTCCGATTCTGCCGCGGATTGCACCGCATCGAGTTCGTCATGATCGCGCGTCACGTATCGCTTCAGTATTGCGAATCCGATTAACGCGCGAATGTCGCCGATGTAGTTGTTTTTTGTCCGTCCCTCGACCTTGAGTCCATGAATGAACTCATTGATGTCTTCACCCGTCACGGCGTCAATGTAGGTGGCAAACCGCGTCGAGAACGCCTCAAGGCGGCGCTCCATTTGGTAGAGATACTTCTCTGAGAGTTTCGTCGCCTTGCCGCGAATGCGCGTGGCATGCCCTTGCCGCTTCGCCTCCAAAAATTCCGCCACAACTTGCCGCACAAATTTGCGTTCCAAAACGCTTCCTTGCCGCTTCGAGAAATCCCGGACTGCGGCCAGCAACGGAACGCCGCCCAACAACTTGTGACACTCCGCATATTCCTGACACGCCGCACTCAGCGACACCCCAGTTGGCTTCAGCAACTGTTTCGCGTAAGTGTACGCCTCGCGATCATCAGCCGACATATCCGCTGTCAGAACTTTGCCCGTGGCGAGCGAATCGGCGATCTGCTTGCCCCGTTTCTTGGCCTTGTCGAAATCAGCCAGCACCTCACGTTTGCGAACGCCGTGTTGCCGGTACACGATCGTGAAGCTGTCATAACCGTTACTAGTGGGAGTTTTGTAGATGCGGACGACGACGCCAGGAAGGGGAACTTGATAAGGAAACTCAGCAGCGGTTGCCATTCCTGAGCTTGTCAGAAAGCAGTCAGAACCGCAACCCAAAACTGTTCTAACCGCAAATAGTTGGTGCGCTTAGCAGGACTTGAACCTGCACGGGTTACCCCACTACCACCTCAAAGTAGCGTGTCTGCCAATTCCACCATAAGCGCAACCGGAGGCGTAATGAAACAGCATTGCCGCTGGGTCGCAAGTCGTTTCTACCCACGCTGTCACGTCCCGAATCCCCGTTGCCGTGCCCCGGAATGGAACCTGTCTCTGGAATTGGGATTTAACTCCGACTATCCTCCGCCGACATGTTTCGAAGCATGACGTTTCCGGTCCGAACGATTTGGCGGCTGGCCTTGGCGACCGTTTTTAGCATTGGTCCGATTGCGATTCACGCTGAGACGGTGTCACTGCAGCCGGTTGCAGATACGACGCTGATTGAAATTGCTCCGGGGAACAATATGGGCCGTGAGATTCATTTCAACGCAGGCACCACGGGCAATGGCAACAGGAACCGCGCGCTGATGTATTTCGATTTGATGGCCGCCATCCCGCCCGGCGCCATCATTACGGGAGCAGAACTTTCGATGGAAATTGTGAGACAGCCTCAAGGCACGCATCCCAATTCGATTTTCAGTCTGCGCCGGATGTTACGGCCTTGGGGTGAAGGGGCGCAGGTGGCGGATGAGTCCAGTCCGGGCCTCGGGACGCCGGCCGCCGCCGGAGAGGCCACTTGGAATGAAAGATTTGCGGGCGGGCCGGCATGGGCGGTGCCGGGCGGATCTTCGGGCACGGATTATTCCGCAGCGATGAGTGGAACGGCGTTTGTCGGTGGCATGGGCGAACAAGTCTGGTTTGAATCCTCCGCCGCACTCATCGCCGATATTCAATTCTGGCTGGATCATTCTGAAGCAAACTTCGGCTGGATGTTTAAGACCGAGTCGGAATCCCTGAACAAGACAGCGCGCAGCTTCGCTTCTCGCGAAAGTGGCTTCGGTCCGTCCCTCTCCGTCACCTTCACGGCAGTACCCGAACCGCAGGCCATAGTTTTGCTGGCGATTGGTTTCGGATGCGCCGCATTGGTGCTGCGACGCCGATAAATGGCCCGGCATCTGCGGCGTTCGCGTCATGCAATGTCGCCCTGCTTCAAGGACCGTTTTCAACGGGAAGTTTCTTGTCACCGGTGCATCAACATGGGACAAGCTCGTTACTATGAAGTCCTCTCATTTTATCGGGCAATTGCTTTGTCTCTCGGCCATTGGCCTGGCGACGTTCTTGCCGAAGTTAAGTGCTGGTGAGGCAAATCCCGCACCGCCGCAAATCCTCACCGGGCGCACTTCAAATCATTTTCCGCGCTTGGTTTTTCCCTATCCTGCCGCGCAGCAGTATCAAATGTTCAGCGCCGCAAATCCGGCCGGCCCCTGGGCGAGGGACGAGACCTCGGGACGTTTTCTCGGACCCACTTGGATTGTTACCAATGGCGACTCCATGCGTTTTTATTCGGTGCGCGCCACGCCGATGAACAGTAATGACTTGTTGATCGCCACGGTGCTCAATCGCCTTACCTACGGTCCCACCCCGGACGACATTGAACGCATCCGAGCGATCGGGCCGGAGCAGTTTATCAATGAACAGTTGGCCGCGGAGGCGGTTCCCGATTCCATCGACACAGATCCGCCCGTGACGAATGCGCCTCCCTATACGCCTCCGCCATTCCCGCTGACCAATTGGATTCGTGTTTCAACCACCGGCACGACGGGAGCCGGCGGAAGTGGCCGGGCCACCTTCGGCATGTATATGAACGGGGCGGGACGCGTTTACGTGGACAATGTCTCGATCGTTTACGGCAGCGTGGCCGAGGCGGGTACGAACCTGTTGCTCAATGGAGATTTTGAAACCAACGCCCTCACCCCGGCCTGGGTTCTGGGGAGCACGGTGACGCGCGCGACCATCACCAACAGCCCGACGGTGGACAAAATGTCCGCCTCCGGAAGCAACTGTTTGTTGCTCACCTTCAATGGCCCCGCGTCGCAACTGAACAACGGTTTCACCCAAATCTTCCTGACCAACACACCGGCAGCGACCCAGTTGTTCACCCTCACGTTTTATTATTTGCCCGTCCAAAACACCAACGCGTTGACCTTCACGTCACGCCTGACGGGGGGTCCCAGCGGGGTCGCAACTCAGACGGTGGCACTGCCGATTCTTCCTCCTCAACCGCCCATGCCGCCCGCGGCTCCGCCCTCCATCGCTTCCACCTACTCCAAGTTGACGAACAGCACGGCAACGCTGGACGATCTACGGGCGTGGCATGTTTTTCGCGCCATCCACAGCCCGCGGCAACTGCACGAAATCCTCGCCCAATTTTTTCAGAATCACTTCACCACGCAGTATTCGAAGACGGAAGAGTACTTCGACAACAACTTCACTGTTGGCGTTTACACCAACGACCGGGTGCGGCACGCGGTGGCACTCGACCTGCACTGGCGGGAACACAACAGGCTTCGCGAAGCATTGCTCAATCCCAACTGCACATTTTACGACCTCCTCAAGATCAGCGTGGAGAGCGAGGCGATGGTCATTTACCTGGATACCATTCTAAACTCCAAAGCCGCGCCCAATCAGAATTACGCCCGCGAAATCATGGAGCTTCACAGCATGGGTGCCGATAACGGCTACATCCAGCAGGACATTGTGGACCTGGCCAAGGTGTGGACCGGCTGGCGTGTGGATAAAAAGGACCCCAGTGTGGCGGGCAATCCCTTCGCTGCGGCCATTTCACGGGCGAACCTCACGAACTTCGCGAACGCTCCCGGGCTTTGGGTGTTGCATTTCAATACGAACCAGCACGACACGACGACGAAACGGTTGTTTACCAACAATGTCATCGCTGCCCGCTTTGGCCCACAGTTTCGCGGCGGACAACCTTACTCGCTCATTCTCAGCAACACGCTCGCCACCGGCACCAATGGATTTGGCGAAGGGTATCGCGTCGCGCGGCACCTCGCGAACCTGCCTTACACCATGGAATACCTGAGCGTGAAACTCTGTCGTTTGTTCGTGCACGAAGATTTTCAATATGGCGTTTACGATTACACGGTGAGCAATCCGACGCCTGAGGTGCAGCTTGTTCGGGATTGTATGACGGCGTGGGATACCCCGGTGGCTGGGCAAACGGGAAACATTCGGGCGGTATTGAATACGATTTTTAACTCCGCCCTTTTCCGCGGACACGGCGCTTCCCAGCAGAAAGTGAAGACGCCGCTTGAGTTTGCGGTGAGCGCCGTGCGCGCCTTGCGGACGGTGACCACGGACACGAACAACTACGTGGCCTCCACCAGTGATAGCGATGGGTACGGGATTTCGGGAACCAACGGAAACACCTATCCGTTGAATCGCATGGGCGGAATGGCTCTGTTCAACAAACCGGAACCCGACGGCTACTCCGAGTTTGGACGCATCTGGCTCAATACGGCGAATCTCTGCGAGCGCATGCGCTTCGCGCAACATCTCCTCATGCCTGCGGGCAGTTCACTCAAATCCGCCGATTACGGCACGCCCGGCCGCGCTAATACATCGGATCCCGTCGCTTTGCTGAGACGCAAGTTGCCCGCTTCCGACTGGAACAATGATGCGGCGGTCGTGGATTTTTTCCTCGGGTTGCTCTTCCCCGGTGAAGGCACGGCCAATCTCGGCCGCGACCGCGAAGCCGCCATCGCTTTCCTCAACCTTAACGACGTCGGCACCGCCAGCTCTGCATTCAGCGGTTTGACTGGCAACGCTTATGACGGTCGCGTGCGCAGCATGGTGGGCTTTCTCATGAGCTTGCCGCGGTTTCAGGAACAATAATTTCAACAGGAGACTTTATGCCCAACATCATTACTCGCCGTTCGTTTCTCTCGGCCTCGGGTCGCGCCGCTGTCGGTCTTGGCCTCGCGTCACTGATGAACATCCCGCCCTTTCTGAAGCGCGCCCTTGCCGAAGGCAGCATCGGGGTGAACAACAAGAAGCTGATCTTCATCTTCCTGCGGGGCGGCAACGATGGAGTGAACAACGTTATCCCGGTCCTTGACCCGAGCTATCGCGGAACGGCCGACGCCAACCGCAAATTTCTCGCTTTGCCGACTGATCCATTGCTGGATTACTCCGCAGCGACAGGTCAGGCCGATGCCGTGCCGCTGAATTATCCCTATGCCGTGCGCCTTGGAAATGGATTTGCGACTTTGAATCCGGCGCTCCGCGACATGGCGCCCATTTTCAATGCAGGCGATCTCGCCATCATTCATCGGGCGGGATATCGCAGTCTCTCGCGGTCTCATTTTGATTCGGAACAGTATTGGGAGAAAGGCTCGGATGGCACCGCCGCCGGCCAAAAAGTTTCCGACGGGATTTGGTATCGCACCATCGTGGAATCCGGCTGGAATACACGGCACGCCCTCGCTGGAGTCTCACTGCAATCCAACATGCCGGCCAGCTTGCGCGGCGAACAGCCGATGACGAACCTCAGTTCGATTAGCCGTTACAACACGCTCGGTGTGTACAGCTCGGTGAACAGCACCAACCTGGATCGCGTTAAGATTCTGAATGCGCTGAATGCGGCCAACCTTCAGCCCTACCCGGCCAAGGACAATCGCGAGATGGTGCACAACCTCGGCGTGCAGTTTCGCGACACGCTCGACACCCTTCAGGATCCCAGCTTCCAGTCGAATGCTTTCTTCGACGAAGGCGGAGCCTACCCGAACGGCACGTATCTTTTCCCCAGTTCTACCGCGCAGGATCAGGTCATCCCAAGCACGAGCCCGGTTCAATACCGCGTCGGGTCGGGCGGCTATGGATTCCTTGGCAACATCCGCAATTGTGCGCAACTTCTGAACAGCACCGACGCCATCATTACCGGCACGGAGCTGGGCGGTTGGGACACGCACACGGCGCAAGTCACCTACGACAGCGCCAACATGATCTCGCTGCCGCACCTCGGTGGGCACGCCAGCCTGCTGCGGCGGGTGGGCGCGGCTTATTACGGTCTCTGGCGCTATTTCACCCTCTACGGCAAAGGTGGCACACGCGAAATCCCAGGGGCCAAGGTGGGGTGGAACGACGTGGTCGTCGTGACGATGTCTGAGTTCGGACGCACGTCCCTTGAGAACGATTCCCAAGGCACGGACCATGCCGAGTCGAGCGTCATGTACGTCGCTGGCGGCGGTGTGCAATCCGGCGTGCATGGATGCGACATGAATGCGAATCCCAAGCTAGGTGGGCTGCCGAACTGGGCCATCGGCAATGGCGGTAAGAATGGCGCGCTCTTTTCGGCGGACACGAATGTCGGCTACCTCCGGCGTACGATCGATTACCGTTCGGTGCTGGGCGAGATCATCCGCGAACATCTTGGCGCTACTCAGAACCAGCTGAATCGCATCATTCCGGCCTACGCCAACGAAGCCTCAGAACATTTGCTTAATGGCGGCAACGTGGGCACGACGCCGATCATTGGCGAGTTGGGAATCATTTAATCCCGGCCGGTTTGGAAACGGTCTGGCGCGGCAGGTGTTGGCAGGAAATCCGCCTTCGCCGTTGGCTTACGATGGCGATGTAGTTAGGTTTTTTCACCGATGACTACCCGACATTTACTGTGGCTTATCGTCCCCGCTCTTCTCACTGCGTTCGCCGCCGGCGGCGCCTCCTTGCCGACGAAGGGGAATGATATCGTTGTTTATGAAGACGCTCGATTCTATTCAGCCTTCCCGTCCCTCGTGCGGCGCCCGAACGGCGAGTTGTTGCTCGCGTTTCGCCGCGCCCCGGAACGAAAAGCGTTTGGGGAACCGACGGGCCACACCGATGCAAACAGTTATTTGATGCTCTCCCGTTCGACCGATGAGGGGCGCACATGGACTCGCAATCCTGAACAGTTGTTTGCCCATCCATTTGGTGGCTCCCAGGATCCATGTCTTCTTCAACTGCGTGACGGCACGTTACTCTGCGCCAGCTATGCGTGGGCGCCGCTGCGTCCCGATGCGTTCGCGAAACTAACTCCACCGCTTTCGCGCAACGGGAACTTCGCATTCCTCGGAGGCTTCCTGCTGCGTTCGAGAGACGGCGGGCGCACGTGGGAACATCCCGTCACGCCACCGTCCGCGCCGGGCGAAGTGATACGGGACATCTTCGGTAAGGTCATCCCGGCCTACAACCGCGGCTCGCTCTACGAGGGACGCGACGGACGCGTGTTCTGGGTTATCGCCAGTTCCTTTTCTACGAACAACCCCGGCCACACGAGCACGCACCTGTTGGTTTCTCGCGATCAGGGACAAACATGGGATTACTCCGCACCCGTCGCGGCGGATCCGAAGATTCAATTCAACGAGGCTTCAATTTACGAAACACCCAAAGGCGATCTTGTGGCTTTCGTCCGCACAGAAGGGTTGAATGATCACACGGTGATCGCCCGCTCGAGCGACGGCGGAAAATCGTTCACGTGGAAAGACGCTGGCTTCAAAGGCCATCCCCATCACGCGCTGCGTCTGCCCGACGACCGGGTTCTCCTGGTGTATGGATATCGACACAAGCCCTACGGCGTCCGGGCGCGAATCCTGGATCCTGAGTGCACAAACGCCACAACGTCGGATGAAATCATACTGCGCGATGACGGTGGAAATGGCGACCTCGGTTACCCGTGGGCCACGATGGTGACGGACAAGCGCGCTCTAGTCGTTTACTACTTCAACAAGGCTGTCGGCAACCGACACATTGCGGGCACTTTTCTTGATTTCGAGTAGTCCGCGTTACTTCGCCGTGAGGCTCTGGTAGGTTGCGGCGCATGGCGTTTGAATCATTCCGCGACTGGGTCAACCAACTCGACAAAGCTGGGGAGTTAATCCGTATCTCCGAGCCGATTGCCACCGAGTTGGAAATCACCGAAATCGCCGACCGCGAAATGAAAAAGCCCGGCGGCGGCAAAGCGCTGCTGTTCGAGAAGCCCACTGTCAATGGCCTCGTCTCGCCCTTCCCCGTCGCGATCAACACACTTGGCTCCCACAAACGCATGGCCATGAGCATGGGCGCCGAAACCGTGGATGAAGTGGCGAACGAACTTGGCGCGCTGATGAAGGCCAAGCCGCCGACCTCCATGCGCGAGGCGATGAAACTCCTCTCGCTCGCCATCGACCTCCGTCACGCGAAGCCGAAGACCGTGAAGAGCGGCCCGTGCAAAGATGTGATTCATAAGTTCGATGCGTCCGCATCCCGTCAACAAGCTGGCCGCCCGCGCCGGATTGGCAAAAAGGCACGTCGCCCACTCCACCGACTCTCCTCAACCTCCCCATCCTCAAATGCTGGCCGCTCGACGGCGGACGTTTCATCACGCTGCCCTGCGTCGTCACCAAAGACCCCGACACCGGCGAACGCAACGTCGGCATGTATCGCATCCAGATCTACGACGACCGCACCACCGGCATGCACTGGCAGCTCCAGAAAGTCGGCGCGCGCCACGGACGACGCTACTACGAAACCGGCACGCGCATGCCCGTCAGCATCTTCATCGGCGGCGATCCGATGTTCCCTTTCGCCGCCACCGCGCCGTTGCCGGATGGCCTGGACGAATTCCTCCTCGCCGGTTATCTGCGCAAGAAATCCGTCGAACTGGTGAAGTGCGAGACCAACGATCTGGAAGTGCCGGCGAATTCAGACTTCGTCATCGAAGGCTACGTTGACCCGACCGAGCCGCTGCGCGACGAAGGCCCGTTCGGCGACCACACCGGCTATTACACCTTGCCCGAGCCGTATCCCGTCTTCCACGTCACCGCCATCACGCATCGCAAGGACGCCGTTTATCCCGCCACCATCGTCGGCATCCCGCCGATGGAAGACTTCTACATCGGCGGCGCGTCCGTGAAACTCTTCCTGCCCATCTTCAAAATGAACTTCCCCGAGATCGTGGACATCGCGCTGCCGGCGGAAGGCGTCTTCCACAACCTCGTCTTCGTGAGCATCAAGAAGACCTACCCGATGCAGGCCTACAAAATCATGCACGGCCTCTGGGGCATGGGGCAGATGATGTTCACCAAATACATCATCGTGGTGGACGCCGACGTGGACGTGCACAACACCAGCGAAGTCCTCTTCCGCCTCTGCGCCAACACCGATCCGCAACGCGACAGCATCTTCACCAAAGGCCCGTCCGACGTGCTCGACCACGCCACGAGCGAAATCGCCAGCGGCAGCAAACTCGGCATCGATGCGACGAAGAAACTGCCCGGCGAAGGCTTCAAACGCCCCTGGCCGCCGCTCATCAAGATGGATGCCGCAGTTCGCCGAAAAATTGACACGCTCTATGGAAGCAAAACGTAGGCAATGGAAAATCTGAAGGATAAATCTTGGCACAAGTTGTCCGCCAAAGAGGTTGTTGAATCTCTGGCGGTGAATTTGTCCACCGGACTGGCGGCGGAGGAAGTCCGCCGCCGACAGAAGGAACACGGCCCGAACCGCGTCACCGCGCGGCGGGGCACACCGGCCTGGCTCAAGTTTCTCAAGCAGTTCAATCAGCCACTCGTGTACATCCTGCTGGTGGCGGTCGGCGTGACGGCTTTTCTCCGCGAATGGGTGGACTCGTCCGTCATCTTCGGCGTGGTTTTCATCAATGCCATCGTCGGCTTTCTCCAGGAAGCAAAGGCCGAGAAGGCGATTGAGGCGCTCGCCAAAATGGTCGCCACCGAGACCACCGTGCGGCGCGACGGCAAAAAACTCCGCGTCCACTCCGAGAAACTCGTGCCGGGCGACGTGGTGCTGCTGCAATCCGGTGACCGCGTGCCCGCCGACCTGCGGCTTTTTCATGTTCGCAATCTTCACGCGGATGAATCCGCGCTCACTGGTGAATCGCTCCCCGTGGCCAAGCACGCCGACCCGCTCGCGCTGGACACGATTCTGGCGGAGCGGAAAAATCTCGCCTACACCGGCACGCTCATCACCAGCGGCCAGGCCGAGGGCGTCGTGTGGGCCATCGGCGACCAGACCGAAACCGGCCGCATCTCGCATCTCATTTCCAGCGCGGTCGAGTTGTCCACGCCGTTGACGAAGAAAATCGCGCAGTTCAGCAAACTGGTGCTCTGGGTGATTCTCGCGCTGGCGGCGGCCACGTTCGCACTGGGCGTCTCGCGTGGCGAGCCGGCGGTCGAGATGTTCATGGCGGCGGTGGCGCTGGCAGTCGGCGCGATTCCGGAAGGGCTGCCCGCCGCAGTCACCATCGTGCTCGCCATCGGCGTGTCGCGGATGGCGAAGCGGCAAGCCATCATTCGCAAACTGCCCGCCGTCGAAACGCTCGGCAGCACCACGGTGATATGCTCGGACAAGACCGGCACGCTCACTGAAAATCAGATGACGGTGCAGGAAATTTTCGCGGGCGGAAAACTCTACGAAGTCACCGGCGCGGGCTACGAACCCAGGGGCGACCTTCGCCTCGATGGCGCGGTGGTGAAAGTGCCGGGACATCCGGCGCTCGCCGAATGTCTGCGCGCCGGGGTGCTCTGCAACGAATCGCAACTCGTGCGCGAAGACGGACGGCTCAAGGTGCAGGGCGACCCCACCGAAGCCGCACTGCTCGTCGCCGCCGAAAAGGGCGGAGTCATTCACGCCGATGCGCACAGCCGGACGCCCGTGCTGGACACGATTCCCTTCGAATCCGAGCACATGTTTCGCGCCACGTTGCACGCAGCGCACCAGGGCCGTGTCATCTACAAAGTCGGCGCGCTCGAACGCCTGCTCGAACGCTGCACCGACGCGCTCGGCGACGGCAACACGCTGGTCGCGCTCGACCGCGCCGCCGTGCATCGCGCCGACGGAAACGATGGCCGCGCGCGGACTGCGCGTGCTGGCCCTGGCCCGCCGTCACGTAGAGGCGCATCACGCCAAACTCGAACATGCCCACGTCGCCGCAGGTCTCACGTTTCTCGGCTTGCAAGGCATGATGGACCCGCCGCGCCCGGCCGCCATCGCCTCCGTGCGTCAGTGCCAGCGAGGCCGGCATCGCGGTGAAGATGATCACTGGCGATCACCTGGTCACTGCGCGCGCCATCGCCGGGCAGATCGGGCTGAAGGGCCGCGAGGAACACGGGAAGCTCGTCGCCCTGTCCGGTCGAGAGTTGGAAAAAATTTCCGACGAAGACCTTCCCGAAGTCGCCGAACGCACCGCCGTCTTCGCCCGCGTCGCGCCGGAACAAAAGCTTCGTCTCGTGAAAGCGCTCCAGTCGCGCGGCCATGTCGTCGCCATGACCGGCGACGGCGTGAACGACGCGCCCGCACTCAAGCAGGCTGACATTGGCGTCGCGATGGGCATCACCGGCACCGACGTGGCGAAGGGCGCGGCCGCGATGATTCTCACCGACGACAACTTCGCCAGCATCGAAGCCGCCGTGGAGGAAGGCCGCGGTGTGTTCGACAATCTCACCAAGTTCATTGTCTGGACGCTGCCGACCAACACCGGCGAAGCGATGATTCTGCTGGCGGCAATTGTCTTCGGCACGGAATTGCCGGCCGTGCCGGTGCAACTTTTATGGGTCAACCTGATGACGGCGATCTTGCTCGGACTCATGCTCGTCTTCGAACCGAAGGAGCGCGACCTGATGGCCCGCCCGCCGCGCGACCCGAAGCGTCCGCTGCTGACATATCCACTGATTATGCGCACCGGCCTGGTTTCGCTCATCATGATGGCCGGTGCGTTCTGGCTCTTTCTATTGGGAGATGAACATGGCGGGCGAAACGCTGGACGAGGCGCGCACCGCGGTCATCAACGTCATCGTGCTCGTCGAGATCGCCTACCTTTTCAGTTGCCGTTCGCTCAATCACTCCCTGTTTTCCATCGGGCTGTTCACGAACTGGTGGGTCATCGCCGGTTCTCTGGCGATGCTGGGCGCGCAACTCCTTTTCACTTACACGCCGGTGATGAACAAACTGTTCCACACCGCGCCCATTGGGGCCGAATCGTGGCTGCAGGATTGCGGCGGTGGCGGCGGTGGCTTTCATTGCGGTGGAAATTGAAAAGTGGATACGCTTCGGCGGGCGTCGCGGCGAACACGCGATACCGGAGTGAAGGAGAGCGTAAGCCAGATGAACACCAAACCATGAAGACCAAGCCTGAAGATTCCGCGCAACCCCAACGCATTCTCGTGCCGGTGGATTTCTCCGAACCTTCACGCCTGGCGCTCCGCGCCGCCATCGCGCTCGCCCGGCAGTTCGGCTCGCGCCTCGCCGTGGTGCATGTCACGCGGCGCAATCGTCCTGACAGTCACGTCGCCGCCGAACAAGTGGGAATCACTTTCGATACGCGGCGTGCCGGGCGGGTGAAGCTGTCGGAGTTCGTTGAGCGTGAAAAGTTGGGTGACCTCCAGCCCGTGCGTATCGTGGCTGACGGTGTGCCCTTCGATGAAATCGCCAAGGCGGCCAAGACATGGGAAGCCGACCTTATCGTCATCGCCACACACGGCTACACGGGACTGAAGCATGTCCTGCTGGGCAGCACCGCCGAGCGCGTCGTGCGCCACGCACCATGTCCCGTGCTCGTCGTGCGCGGACGTGAGAAGCGCGGCGTCAAGACCACCTTCTCGCCCGACCAATTGCGGTCGATCCTGGTGCCGGTGGATTTTTCCGAAACATCGCTCGACGTGCTGCCTCATGCGATGGCCCTGGCGCGGCAATCCGAGGCCCAAATCACTCTGCTCCACGTCATGGAGCCATTTCACGAAGACATGTTCCTCGACAGCACCCAGATCCAGCGGGTTGCCAAAATCGCGGCGCACGAACGCTTGGGCCGGCTGGCTGACGCCACGAAGAAAACCTGGCCCCGTACGGGCCGTGAACTTCGCAACGGCCGACCGGTCCCGACCATCACTGCGCTGGCGAAGCGCACCAACGCCGATCTCATCGTGATGGGCACGCACGGGCGGACTGGCCTCGATCGCGTTTTCATCGGGAGCGTTGCCGAACGCGTCGTCCGCGACGCGCCGTGTTCGGTGTTGGTAGTGCGGTGAGACGCGAGCTTCCGCCTCGAATACCAGTGACCAACGATGCCAACGGAACGAACTCCGCCGCGCCAGACTCGCGAACGCGCCGTTACGTTCTCCTCAGTCTGATTGGAGCAACAGCGATCGCGTTGGTGACTTCATGGTCGCTCTCGCAAATGAGCGGCGTGCCGCGCCAGGCAGCATTCATGGGTGGAATTTTTGCGCTCGCGGCCCTGCTCTGGGTCACGGAGGCGTTGCCGCTCTTCGCCACGTCGTTGCTCGTGATCGGATTGCAAGCCGTGCTGCTCGCCAATCCCGGTGGCTGGCCGGGTTTTGGTTTTGCATCCGGCGCGTCGCCTTCCTACCGCGACATCCTGAGCACCGCCGCCGATCCCGTGCTCGTTTTGTTTTTCGGCGGTTTTGTCCTGGCGCAAGCGGCCGTGAAGCAAGGTGTCGATCGCGCGATGTCCGCCTTCCTGTTGCAGCCGTTCGGCGGCCAACCGCGCTGGGTGCTCCTCGGTTTCATGCTGGTGACGCTGTTGTTTGGAATGTGGATGAGCAACACTGCCACGGCCGCCATGATGCTGGCGCTCTTGACGCCGATGCTGGCGGCGTTGCCCCCGAAGGAACCTTTCCGCAAAGCACTGGTTCTGTGCATTCCGTTTTCCGCGAACATCGGCGGGATGACCACGCCCATCGCGTCGCCACCGAACGCAGTCGCCATGGGATTCCTGCAGGATGCCGGGCACACCGTCACCTTTCTGGATTGGATGCTCGTCGCCGTGCCGCTGGCGCTTGGATTGATATTTCTGACCTGGGTGGTGTTGTGGAAATTCTTCCCGCCGTCCATGGCCGGGTTGCGATTGGAACACGCTCGCGGAAAGCTGACCGGGCGTGGCTGGCTAGTGGTCGGGGTGTTTGTCGTCACCGTCGTGCTCTGGATGAGTGACCAGTGGCATGGGCTCCCGCCCGCTGTGGTCGCGCTGCTGCCGGCCATCGTATTGACGGCGACCGGCGTGTTCACCCGCGAAGACTTAGGCCGCCTCGAGTGGAGAATTTTAATTTTAATCGCCGGCGGCATCTCACTCGGCACCGGGATGCAACTGACGGGACTGAATCAAGTCGTGGTGCGATGGCTGCCTGCTGGCGGGGAGAGCGGACTTTGGTTGCTGACGGCGCTCGTCCTGGCGACCGTGTTCGTGGGCACGTTCATGTCGAACACGGCTGCGGCCAACCTGTTTCTGCCCATCGGTATTTCATCGTCGATGCTGCCCGGAGCAAATGGGGGCCTGCATCCTATCCAAATCGCCATGAGCATCGCCATGGCCGCGTCGATGTCGATGGCTCTGCCCATCAGCACGCCGCCCAACGCCATCGCTCATGCGCGCGGCGAGTTCACCACGCGAGAAATGGCGCGCGTGGGCCTGCTCGTCGGCGGATTGGCCGTGCTGCTCATCATCGCGGGCGGTGGATTGGTGATGCGTTTTTGGGGGCTGTTCAAGTGAGCCGCGGAGAGATGAGAATCACGGATGTCGCCACGAACCGGCGGAAGAACGTGTGTGGCTTGCTCGATCGAAGTTTGAAATAATTCCCGCCTTGTCGGATACGTGCTGTCCCGCGCTGCGGGAAAACAAAATTCATGAGACAAGATGAACCCCGCACCCATTGAAATTCTAGCTTCGGTTCTCTTCGGCCTGGCCGTGCTGCACACCTTCGTCGTCAAGCGGTTTGCCCATTGGGCGCACCGGTACCCGGCGGGTTCCATTCAGGAGAACACGCTTCATTTCCTTGCGGAAACGGAAGTCGTGTTTGGCTTGTGGGCGGCTGCCCTCTTCGTGGGGATTGCGGCACTCAAAGGTTCCATCCACGACGCGGTTTCGTATGTGGAAGGATTGAACTTCACCGAACCGAAGTTCGTGCTGGTGGTGATGGTCGTTGCCGCTTCGCGGCCAATCGTGAAGCTCGCGGAGCAATTCATCACCCTGGCCGCACGGCTCATCCCGGTCGGCGAAGGCGTGGCTTTCTATGTCGCGGCGTTGACTCTGGGACCGCTGCTCGGATCACTCATCACCGAACCGGCGGCAATGACCCTGCTGGCGCTGGTCTTGAAGCGCCGCTACTTCAATTGTGGCATCACTCCCAAATTCGCCTACGCAACGTTGGGTCTGCTGTTTGTGAACGTCTCCATCGGCGGCACGTTGACTAACTTCGCCGCGCCTCCCGTCCTGATGGTCGCGGCGAAATGGAAATGGGATTCGATGTTCATGCTGACCCACTTCGGCTGGCGCGCGGCGGCGAGTTGTGTGGTCTCGACAATTCTGGTCTTCCTTTTCTTTCGCAAAGAACTCGCGCGCGTGCCAATCGAGCGTGATTCCAGCGGCGCAATCCCCGCGTGGCTGACCATTATTCACGTGGCCTTCCTCGGTTTGGTGGTCGGGTTCGCGCATCATCCGGACGTTTTCTTTGGAATCTTTGTTTTGTTTCTCGGCGTCGTCACGGCGACGAGCGAATACCAAGAGGGACTCAAGCTGCGCGAAGGATTGTTGGTCGGCTTCTTTCTGGCGGGATTGGTCACGCTCGGATCCCTACAGGCGTATTGGCTCAAGCCGCTCATTGAGAGCCTGGGCGGCAGCGCTCTGTTTTTCGGCGCCGCAGGCTTAACGGCGCTGACGGACAATGCCGCGCTCACTTATCTCGGTTCCCTGGTGGAAGGCATCTCCGATGAGCTCAAATATGCGCTCGTCGCGGGTGCGGTCGTCGGAGGCGGGCTGACGGTGATTGCCAACGCCCCCAATCCTGCGGGCATCGGAATCCTGCACGACGCGAAAGTATTCGAGGACGAAGGCATCAGCCCGCTCGGACTGTTCCTCGGTGCGTTGCCACCCACGCTGGTGGCGATTGTTTTCTTCTGGTTGCTGCACTGAACTCGAATGATGTCCCCACTTCCCAACTCCATGAACACCGTCGCCTTCTACGACACCAAACCTTACGACCGCGAATACTTCGAGCGCGCGCCGGACGCCGGCCGGCTTCGCCTCCAGCTCCACGAATTTCGCCTCAGCAGCGAGACCGCCGCCAGCGCGGACGGCGCGCAGGCCGTTGGCGTGTTTGTCAACGACCGGCTCGACGCTCCGTGTTTGCAGCAACTCACCAGGCCGGCGTCCGGCTCGTGGCGTTGCGCTGCGCGGGCTTCAACAACGTTGACCTCACGGCCGCGAAGTCACTCGGCCTTGCCGTCACCCGCGTGCCGGCTTATTCGCCCCACGCTGTTGCCGAGCACACGATCGGGCTGCTGCTCACGCTGAACCGCAAGATTCACCGCGCTTGGAACCGCGTCCGCGAACACAACATCTCGCTCGCCGGCCTGGTCGGCTTCGACGTCGCCGGCAAGACCATCGGCATTGTCGGCACGGGCAAAATCGGGAAAA
Source organism: uncultured Verrucomicrobiae bacterium (assembly GCA_963760275.1). GTDB lineage: Bacteria > Verrucomicrobiota > Verrucomicrobiia > Limisphaerales > SIBH01 > JANNGC01. The sequence continues at coordinate 735,247 of CAVXCM010000011.1, read as the reverse complement.
TCACGGCGCAAATCTTTCGCGGCTTCGACGCGACGGTGCTCGCCTTTGACCCCGAGCCCGCGCCGGATTGGGCGCGGCCGCACGACGTGCGTTATGTGGAATTTGACGCGCTGCTCGCCGCGAGCGATGTGGTGTCTCTGCACCTTCCGCTCACGTCGCAAACCCGCCATCTGCTCAACGCGGAAACTTTCGCGCGCCTGAAGCCCGGCGCGTGCCTGGTCAACACGAGCCGTGGAAAACTGGTGGACACGACCGCACTCATCGAGGCGCTTAAGTCCGGCCGTCTCGGCGGCGTGGCGCTGGATGTTTATGAGGAAGAGGAAGGACTCTTCTTCGAGGATCACTCCGGCGAAGTGCTGCAAGACGACGAACTCTCGCGTCTGCTGACGTTCCCCAACGTGCTCATTACCACCCACCAAGCGTTTCTCACGCGCGAGGCGCTGACGGAGATTGCGCGCGTGACTACTGAAAATCTGCTGCACGCCGGCACGGGAGACTTCCTGCCTGACACCCGACTGGCCTGAGTTGCCACGCCGCCCTTGCCCAACGACTTCGAAGTCCGGGCCAATTCAGACTTCGTCATAAGGCTACGTTGACCCGACCGAGCCGCTGCGCGACGAAGGCCCGTTCGGCGACCCCACGGTCCACTGGCGCGTCCGTGAAACTCCTTCCTGCCCATCAAGATGAACTTCACCGAGATCGTGAACCTCGCGCTCCCGGCCGATGGCGTCCTCCACAACTTGTATTCGTCAGCATCACACCAGCGAAGTGTTTTTCCGGCTCTGCGCCAACACCGACTCGCAACGCGAAAGCATGGTGGCTGTCCGCAAGGACTCACCAAAGGCCCGTCCGATGTGCTCGACCACGCCACCAGCGGTATCGGCAGCCACAGCAAACGCGGCCTTGACGCGACGAAGAAAATCCCGGCGAAGGTTTCAGACGGGCCTGCCCGCGGCTGATCAAGATGGATGCGGCGGTGAAGGAGAAAGTAAACGAATTCCTGAAACGCGCACGTTGACACCCAAAACACAAGCATCATGATGTCTTCATGAGAACCACGTTGACGCTTGATCCTGATATCGCCGCCAAAGCAAAGAAAAGTGCGGCCAAATTAAACAAGCCTTTTAAGGAAGTGATCAACGCAGCGCTTCGCGTGGGTCTTGACGAAATTCTGGCCCCGCCCGCCGCTAAACCCTACCGGACAAAGCCCCGCCCTCTTGGTTTGCGGCGGGGTTTCAGCTACGACAACATCTCCGAACTTATCGCCGCCGCTGAAGGAGAAGATCACCAGTGATTCTCGTTGACGCGAATCTTCTGCTCTACGCCGAGGATAGTTTGTCGGAACATCACGAAGTCGCGCGAACCTGGTGGGACGCCCAACTCAGCGGATCAGTTCCAGTTGGTTTATGCTGGCCGGTATTGAGTGCATTCATCCGCATTGGCACGAACGCCCGGTTGCATCAACGTCCGCTCACGCTCAAAGAGGCCACCGAACGGGTGCAAAGTTGGTTCAACCAAGGGTGCGTGCGCGTCGTTCAGCCAACCGATCAGCATTGGACACTCTTTCAACAAATGCTTCGCAGCGGGAGCGCCGTGGGCAATTTGGTTTCGGACGCTCACTTGGCGGCACTCGCTGTGGAACACAATTGCGTCCTGTACTCAACCGATGCCGACTTCTCCCGTTTCCGCGGGCTTAAATGGAAGAATCCAATCGCGATATGAACGCCAGCATGTTTGACCCAGCGAAATCGCCAGCGGCAACAAACTCGGCATTGATGCGACGAAGAAATTGCCGGGCGAAGGTTTCAAACGCCCCTGGCCGCCGTTGATCAAGATGGATGCGGCGGTGAATGCGAAGGTGGAGAAACTTTTCAACCCGTAGCAGCCGACGTGAGGAGGCTCAAATTGAATGAAGTCGAAACAAACGAAGCGGTCGAAACAATCGTATTCTGCTGACAGATCAATTGGGTCGAAGAAGGACGATATCCTCGGCAGAGCAAAATTTGCAGAGCGTCTAGCGGACGACATTCATTCGTGGGAAGGAGATGATTCACTCGTAATCGCGCTCTACGGGGCGTGGGGTTCTGGAAAAACTTCCGTGAAGAACATGCTGTTGGAAGCGAATCGAAAGAGAGAACGAACGCCACTGCCGGTTGTTGATTTTAATCCGTGGCAATTGTCCGGAACGGGAAATATTCCGGCCACTTTTTTCAGAGAGCTTGGCATCGCTTTGAAAGATGAAGGCCCGGAACGCGATGTCGAGAAGCGTGGTCAGAAGTGGAACGCTTATGCAAAGACTCTGACGATTGCGAGAACAGCCACGGAGTGGGTTGGGAAAGCGTTGCTATTCGGAGGAGTGCCGGGCGGCCCAATCGTCGAATCCATCGGTGCGGGGCTGAAGTCAGCGGGAGTAACCGGCACGGCACCAGCGGATCGTTGATCACGGCGTCAAGCCACGCCTCGCGTTCCGTTGCGCTCCAGCGCCCAGCGCGCTGAAACGCACCCCTTGATATGGGCAGCCAGCCGTGCGAGTATGGGTCGCCATATCATGAAGACGACAATTGAAATCGCAGACGACCTGTTCAAGCGGGTGCAGCGTCTCGCCCGCGAGGAGAAAACTTCCTTTCGCGAATTGACTGAGACCGGGCTGCGGCTGGTAGTCGCCGGCAAGCATCGGAACGCACCACGAAAACTCCCTCCGCTCGTCACCTTTGGCGGAGACGGCCCGACGGACGAGTTCAAGGATTGGAACTGGGATCGAATCCGCGATGAAATTTACCAGGGGCGTGGCGCATGATCGCGGTGGACACCAATCTCCTCGTTTATTCCCATCGCTCGGACAGCCCGTTTCACCAAGCCGCTAAGGAGTTGATCGAGACACTAAGGGGAAGCTCTGCGCCGTGGGCCATCCCCTGGCCGTGCGTGCATGAGTTCGTGGGAATTGTGACACATCCGAAGGTGTTCAAGACGCCCACTCCGCTGGCCGCAGCATTTGCGGCGGTAGATGCCTGGGGAGCGGGTGGCAATCTTCAGTTGATCGCCGAGAGCGATGGCTACCTGGAGAAATTGCACGAGATCGCAACGGCGGCTCAACTGAAAGGCCCGCGCATTCACGACGCCCGAATCGCCGCCCTTTGTCTGCACCACGGTGTGCGTGAACTTTGGTCAGCGGACCGGGATTTCTCTGCCTTTCCTCAACTGAGCATGCTCAATCCGTTGGTCAAAACCTGACCTCGGTGTTTTCGGACAACCCTTTGTTGTGTATGCAACAAGGTTTTGTAGAGCATCTATTCGGATTCGAACGTGCGTAATTGCCGGCTGGTCCGGAGCACTTCCACCCGCCGTCGGTCCTTGCGGACGGCCACCGTGCTTGTTGCCCCAGATAATGCGGCGGCAATATCCAGCTCGGGAGCAGCCGATTGTTGAACACCGGGTCCAAACACGCCTTGCGTTCCATCGCGCTCCAGCGCAGCAACGCCTTCGCCACTGCGATATTCCCCAGTGCATCACCCGGTCGCTCGTCGAGGATCTTCAGGTGCCCGGCATATCGGCGGCTGCTGCGCTCCGTTCAATACTACTGAGCCTGATCGGCGGCGGGGTAACGACCGTCACCGTCGCTGATCCTCTTGTTGCTCTGCGGTCATCCGTGGCCACGGCGTATAGGGGATGCGTGCCCGCCGCCATGTTCGTGACGGCCAACTGGAACGCCGCGTTGCTCACTCTGCCGACCGGCGCCACGTCGGAGGAAAACAACTCCCTTTGGCTTGATGCTCTGCAACGACAAAGTGATGCTCAAAGGGCACTGGTTAAATGCAGCCGACTGACATGCAGCAGGCATCGTTTATGAATCTCTGCAGACTCGTCGCGCTATGACGACGATCGCAAACTACACTACGTTATGAAGAATATATTACTGATCATAATGATGGGCCTCTTGCTCGGGACGCCGGCCGGTGTGCACGCCGCTGAACGAGCGAGGCCCAACATCATCCTCGTCATGCCCGACGACGTGGGCTACGGCGACTACGCGTGCCTCGGCAATCCGATCATGCGCACGCCGTCGGTGGACGCGTTCAAGAAGCAGAGCCTGCTCTTCACGCAGTTCCACGTCAGCCCGACCTGCGCGCCAACCCGCGCGGCACTGATGAGCGGGCGGCACGAGTTCAAGAACGGCGTCACCCACACCATCCTGGAGCGCGAGCGCATGACGTCTGAAGACTTTCACTCTGCCGCAGATGCTGAAGACGGTCGGCTACACCAGCGGCATCTTCGGCAAGTGGCATCTCGGCGATGAGGAAGCGTATCGGCCCGAGAATCGCGGCTTCGATGAAGTCTACATCCACGGCGGCGGCGGCATCGGGCAGACATATCCCGGTTCCTGCGGCGATGCGCCGGGCAACACGAACATCGATCCGACGCTTTGGCACAACGGCAGGTTTGAGAAGACCAAGGGCTATTGCACCGACTTGTTCTTCGCGCAGGCGCTCAAGTGGATCGACGCGCGGCGCACAGCGAAGCAGCCTTTCTTCGCGTTACATCCCGCTCAATGCTGCGCACGGCCCGCACGTCTTGCCGGAGGAGTATTACCAGCACTATCTCGGCAAAGCCCGGCGTGAGCGAGGATACGGCAAAGTTCTTCGGCATGATCGAGAACATTGACACCAACTTTGGCGACGCTGCTCGCGAAGCTCAAGGACTGGGGCCTCGAGGACAACACGCTGGTCATCTACCTCGGCAGCGACAACGGCGGCACGGCGGGCGTGAAGCATCTTCAACGCCGGCATGAAGGGCAGCAAGAACACGCCGTATCAGGGGGGCACCCGCGTGCCGGTCTTCGTTCGCTGGCCCGCGCGGCGGCATTCCCGCCGGGGTGGAGTGCGACGCGTTGAGTTCGGGCATCGACATCTTCCCGACGCTCGCCGAGATCACCGGTGCGACGCTGTCCGTCGAAGTGAAACAACAAGTCGAAGGCCGCAGCTTGCTGCCTCTGCTCAAGAATCCGAAGGCCGCGTGGGCGGACCGCACGCTCGTGCATCACACCGGACGCTGGGCCAAGGGAAAAGATCGCGGAGGCCAAATACGCCAAGTGCGCGATCCAGAATTCGCGCTTCTCGCTCGTGAACAACACCGAGCTCTACGACCTCAAGGCCGACCCCGGCGAAACCAAGAACGTCATCGCCGAGCATCCCGAGGTCGTCGCGAAGCTGCGCGCCGCCTACGATCAATGGTGGACCGACGTGCAGCCGCTGCTCGTGAACGAAAACGTCACCGGCATCCCCTCCATCAATCCGTTCCAGGAACTTTACTACAAGCAGTTCGGCGGCAGCCCGACGCCTGAAGACCTCCGGCGCATGGACCCGAAGAAGGCGGACGCCCTGGGAGAAGCCAATTCTCCTGGGGCCAGACGAAAGGCAAAGTAGTCAGCTCCCTTGCATCCGAGGTGGCAATTGCCGTGAGTCGATGGAAAGCGTTCCCGATCCGCCATCAATGAAGAAGGGTGCAATGGCGAAGGCGGGGCCGGATGAAGATTCACTCGCGCCTGCGGGAATCAGTCCGACTTCACAACCACGAGCCATTTGAGATCCAAGGTTGGCGCTTTCCTTCTCAGCGCTCGAAGAACCTCTGTTGCCTATGCAACAAAGTTTTGTACCCGGCTACTTGCGCTTGAATGTAAGACGCAGCCTGTTGGAGGCCCGGCCCGGTCGTTCGTCAATTACGACGGTGGTGCCCTCAACCCTGTTTTAGGAGCGACGTTGGTTCGGTGAGCCAAGTGGCGTGCAGAGCAGGGTGAATGAAGCGTCGAGTCGAGTAGGCAAAAGGATTAATCTCGGCACGTGAATGTAGGCAGAAAGAAAGTGTTTCTCACGGCGGAGTGGAAGCATCTGGCGATGCTCAACTATGAGGTGGAACCCACCGTGGTCATGCCCTTCGTTCCAAGGGGCACTGAACTTGATTCGTGGAATGGAAAGGTTTTGGTTTCGATCGTTGGCTTCCTATTTTTTAACACGCGTGTTTTTGGAATCCCGATTCCGTTCCATCGTAATTTTGAAGAAGTGAATCTGCGAATGTATGTCCGCCGCAAAGCGGAGGACGGCTGGCGGCGTGGCGTGGTATTCATTCGAGAGATCGTTCCACGTGCGGTCATCGCAGTTACCGCACGCAAGCTTTACAATGAGCCATACGTCGCGTTGCCCATGGCTCATCGAATTGAAGAGGAACGCGGCGTGGTCAAGTCGGTAGAATACTCTTGGCAGTTCGGCGGACGGCAAAACAGTTTGAAGCTGACCACGCGCGATGAGCCGCAAGTGTTATGCGCAGGGTCGGACGCCGAATTCATCACCGAACACTATTGGGGCTACAACGCACAACGAGACGGCTCGACCCTGGAATATCGGGTGGAACATCCACGCTGGCGTGTTTATGAGGTAGCCGATGCCCAACTCGATTGCGACATCGCGGGGCTCTACGGTGAGCAATTCTGCCAAAGCTTGAGTCGCAAACCATCGTCAACCTTTCTGGCCGAAGGCTCCGCTGTCACCGTTTACCAAGGCTCGCGCCTAAGCCAATGAACCGGCAAACACCCTAAGGAGTTCCCGTCCGGCAGATTCTGTAAAACGCATCCGAGTTGCTGTTGCCGGGGTGTTTTCGTTCGGGAGAAATCCCGCTTACGCCGGGAGCGGCTATGGCCGTCCCGCGGTCGCGCCCATCGCCCCTCCGGACCGCGTCCTCCGAGAACCTGCAATCGCCCGTGCGCCGTATTGTCCATCACCCGCGACGGGCGGCCTCGATTTTGGAAATGTCGATCTTGTCCATTTCCATCATCGCAGCAAAGGCGCGGCGGGCTTCGGTGCCGCCGGCCGCCATCGCGTCCATCAACACGCGCGGCGTGATTTGCCAGGAGATTCCCCAGCGGTCTTTGCACCAACCGCACGAGCTTGCCTGGCCGCCGTTGCTGACGATCGCATTCCAGTAGCGATCCGTTTCCTCCTGGGTGTCGGTCGCAATCTGGAAGCGAGAACGCTTCGGTGTGCTTGAACTGCGGTCCGCCATTAACGACCCACGCACGGAATGCCGCAGACGGTGAACTCCACCGTGAGAATCTCGCCCTCCTTGCCACCCGGAAAGTCGCCCGGGGCTTTGTGAATCGCCGTGACTTCACTGTCGGGGAACGTGGCCGCGTAAAAGCGCGCCGCATCCTGCGCATCCTTGTTAAACCAAAGGCAGATGGTGTTCTTTGCTTTCGTGTTGCTCATAAAGGTTCCTCATTCAGAACGGTGCCAGAGTTCTCCACTCCTCGGATCGTGACAAGCATTGAACCCCATAGCGCTTAGGATCGTTCGTCCTTGTCAGGAATGAGGCCGTTGATGCGAACGTCAGCGTTCTGCGATTGGGGGCGAGCGCCAGGTCCGCACTGCCGTCTTGCCGGTTTACCGTCGTCGCGTTCAAAATCGCGCCATGCCTGAATCAACAGTCAATCCGTCTGCCATTCTACAAACGGCATTTTCCTTTTGGTCGTCCAAAGTGCTCCTGACCGCGGTGGAGTTCAGAGTTTTCACCATGCTAGGAGGTCGCCGTCTTTCGGGGACCGAACTGGGCGCTGAGTTGGGACTGCACCCGCGAGCTATTCCTGATTTTTTCGATGCCTTGGTGGCCATGAAATTTCTCGATCGGGATGGTGACGGGCCATCGGCTTTATATTTTAACACCCCTGAGGGTTCGCTGTTCCTCGACGAGAAAAGTGCCCGCTACGTCGGCGGCATTCTCACGATGCTCAATGTGCGGTTGTTCAAGTTCTGGCACGACTTGCCCGAAGCGCTCCGCACCGGCAAGCCTCAGAACGAGGTCAAGCATGGCGCCAAAGGCATTTTCGAGGAGCTCTATGCTGATTTGCCCAAGCTGGAGCAATTCCTCGGCGCCATGACTGGCATCTCTCGCACTAACTTCGAGGTCCTGGCGGAGAAGTTTAATTTTTCAAATTATCCGACCCTTTGCGACGTGGGCGGTGCGACGGGGTTGCTCTGTGTGGAAGCAGCCCGCAAGCATTCGCATCTTCAATGCACCAGCTTTGATCTTCCTCCCGTGGAACCGGTGGCAAAGAAATTCATCGCCGCCTCCGGATTCGCCTCGCGCATCAAGACGGCCTCTGGGGATTTTTTCAAAGATCCGTTGCCGAAGGCGGATGTCATCACGATGGGAATGATCCTGCATGACTGGAATTTGCAAAAGAAGATGCACCTTATCCGTGCGGCTTACGACGCGTTGCCGGACGGCGGCGCCTTTGTCGCCATAGAAGCACTGATCGACGACGCGCGGCGGGAGAATGTCCAGGGGCTGCTCATGTCGTTGAACATGCTCATCGAATTTGGCGACGCCTTTGATTATACCGGCGCAGATTTCCGCAAATGGTGCGGCGAAGTGGGGTTCAAACGTTTTGAAATCATCCCTCTTGCGGGCGCATCCAGTGCCGCGGTGGCCTATAAATAATTCCCCCCGAAAGAGTTTTTATGCACCCAATCCAGATTCCCAAAAATGGCGGCAAGGCGCTCAACATCCTTGGCATTCCGTTGCTCATCCGCCTACACGGCCGCGAAACTGGCGGTGTGCTCAGCATTGTGGAATCTCATGATGTGCCCGGTGGCGGCCCGCCGTTGCACGTTCATCAGCGCGAAGACGAAACGTTTCAGGTCCTGGAAGGTGATTTCGAATGGACGGTTGACGGCAAAACATTTGTCGCCCAACCAGGCGCGACCATTTTCGCGCCGCGAGGGATTCCGCATACCTACCGTTACCTGGGTCAAAGTACCGGCCGGCTCATGTGCATCATTACCCCGGCTGGCTTCGAAGGATTTTTCGAGGAGGTTGACGCGCTCAATGCGCAGGAACAGCAAGACGGCTCGCGGGTCGTGAAGCTGGCCGCGAAGTTCGGCCTGCAAATCCTGGCGCCGCCGGGTGCCTGACCAGCTGGATTCAATTGCTGCTCAGGCCAGGCGTGTATCCGGGAGGTAGTCGCCAGTGCCAGTCTTCAGCACATTCTCGATCGTGACTCGTGCAATCTCGGTCAGAGCTTCATGTGTGAGAAACGCTTGATGAGCCGTGATCAGCACGTTGGGAAACGTGAGCAATCGTGACAATTCGTCGTCGAGGAGGACTTCGCCAGAATGATCCTCAAAAAAGAGACCTTCTTCTTCCTCGTAAACATCCAAGGCCACCCCACCCAGGCGCCCGCTCTTCAGCGCGTCGATAAGCGCGAGTGTGTCCACAAGCTTTCCGCGGCTGGTGTTGATGAGATGCGCGCGCGGCTTCATCCGTCCAAAAGTTTCGGCATTGAGGAGGTGCCGGGTTTCCGGCGTGAGGGGCAGATGTAGGGAAACCACGTCGCTTGCGGCGAGGAGAGCGTCAAAATCCGTGTAATGTACGCCATGGGCTTGGGCCCAATCCGGCGTGGGCGCGGGGTCGAAGGCAAGCACCTCCGTATCAAAGCCGCGAAAAATTTGCGCCGCGATTTTCCCTATCCGACCGGTGCCGACGATGCCGATGGTCTTGCCGGCCACATCGAAGCCAACCAATCCATTCAACGAGAAGTTGTGTTCGCGAACGCGATTCCAGGCGCGATGAATCTTGCGGTTGAGCGAGAGCAGCAAACCGACGGTGTGCTCCGCCACAGCATGCGGTGAATAGGCGGGGACGCGGGTGACGGCAAGACCGAGGGAATTGGCTGTCGCCACGTCCACATTATTGAACCCGGCACAGCGCAGCGCCACGAGCCGCACGCCCGCATTGTAGAGCTGCTCCAGGCATGAGCCATCCAGGCGGTCATTGACGAAAACACATACGGCCTGGACTCCGCTCGCGCTGGAGGCGGTTTCGCTGGTGAGGCGGAATTCGTGAAACTGCCAGTTCAGCCGCTCCACATCCGTCGCGCGCTCGAAGTAGAGCCGGTCGTAAGGCTTGGTGTCGTAGAACGCCGTCTTGATGGGGGAAACGGGTTGCGGGATTGGCATGGTAAGAAAAGGGTTTGGATCGAGTTGAGTAATGGTTCCGTCAGCCGCCGAGAATGAATTTCCGCATGTGTTCCAACGCCTGCACGCCGCCGAACGCGATGAGTGTAAAGTAAGCAGCGGAGATCACGAACATGCCGCAGCCCGCGAGGAAGGCCAATCCGTCACGCTCCAATGCGCCCGCGGCGAGCAGCAACACCGTGGTGGCCGGCAGCGAATTACTGAACGGAAGCGGTAGCGGGATGAGGAGGAACAAACCTGACAAGGCGATGAGCAGGCCCGCCACCCGCCGGAAGACGACGTGAGAACTCAGCAGGTCCAGTCGTGGGCGCAGGAAGAACTCGAGCCATTTTACCACGCGGCTGGCAGCCTTGATAAGTTTGGATAGGAACCGTGGCGGCAGTTCGCGGGACAAAAGCTTTTGCGGCAACCAAGGTTTTTGGCCCAAGGCCAGACGCCCGCCGATCAATGCGACAACCAGGCCGAACGGAATGGAAAAGCCGGGCAGCGGAATTGGCGTGAGGAAGGGCAGCGCGATGAAAACAAGTAACAGGTTGAAGCCGCGCCCCTGTGTCGCCTCCAGGATTTCACCCAGTTGGACGGGTTGCTCGGTGAAGCGTTCTGCGAGACCGCGCAGTTCCTGCGAGAAAGTGACGCGCCCCGGGGCTGCCGACGTGCAGGATGTATCTCCGTAGTTCATGCGCTCTTTCCCATGCGCGATGGAGCCAACGGACCTGCCGCTGCCTTGGCTCGCCGACGGACAAAAAATTTTCGCGTCTCCTCGGCCCAGAGGACCAGGCTTCCGACGACGCCGATAAGGAAGAAGTCGGCCATGGGTATGGGAACGGTGTGAAAGATTCGGTTCATCGGCTCGGTGTAGATGACGAGAAGGTGCAACAAGTTTGCCAGGAGAAGGCCGCCGAGCAGCCAGTAGTTTTTGATGATGCTGATGTTTAACGCAGACTTCAGTTCGCTGCGGCAGTTGAGCACGTTGAACCATTGGCACACCGCCAGGACCGTAAATGTTTCGCTTCGAACCAAGTCAAAGGGTGCGCCGGTCGAAAGCCGCCACACATAAAATCCGAACACGGCCGTGACGGATGCGGTGACCATGACCAGCAAGCGTTGCCACATGACGCGGTCCACCAGCGGTTCGTCACGCGGCGTTGGCGGCCGGCTCATTTCGTCGCCTTCTGGCCCTTCCATTACGAGATTGACGGTGAGCGCTCCCTCGGTGACGAGGTTGATCCAGAGAATCTGCACGGCAGCCAGCGGTAGCGGATACCCAAGAAACAGCGCGGCCAGGAGGATAATGACTTCATCGATCGAAGTTGCGAAGAGGAACAGAATCACCTTCTTCAGATTTCGATAGACCAGCCGACCTTCCTCGACGGCATGAACGATGGTGGCGAAGTTGTCGTCAGCGATCACGATCTTGGCCGCGCCTTTGGCGACTTCCGTGCCGGTAATTCCCATGGCCACTCCCACGTCAGCGGTGGCGAGGGCGGGCGCGTCATTCACGCCGTCGCCCGTCATGGCCACCACTTGTTTGCGGGATTGGAAGGCTTCGACGATGCGGAGCTTTTGGGCTGGATGCACCCGGGCGAAGACGGAAATGCGGTCGAGCTGATGCCGCAGATCCTGTTCTGGCATCTGCTCCAGCTCACGACCGTCCACGGCGAGATCCCCTTCCCGAGCGATGCCAAGCGTTTGGGCCACGGCCAACCCAGTGGCCTTGTGATCCCCGGTGACCATCACCGGCCGGATGCCGGCCTGCTGGCACTCGCGCACCGCTTGCTTTACTTCCTCGCGCGGCGGATCCATTTCGCCAATCAATCCGAGGAAGGTTGCCTTGCCCCGGAACTGCGCGAATCCGGCCATGTCATTCAGTGCGAAATCCTGGACCTCCGCGACCGCAAGCAGTCGCAAGGTGCGCGCGGCGAAGACCGAGGAGGCTTCTTCCAAAGCACGCCGAAATTCAATGTCGGCCGGCACTGCGTGCTCGCCGCGCCGTACGGTGGCGCATAGTTCAAGCACAACCTCGGGTGCGCCTTTCAGGCAAATGCGCCCCCGCGCGCCATGGCCGTGTTGCGTCGCCATCATCTTGGCGGCCGAGTCAAATGGGATTTCGGCCCGCCGTGGCTGTTGCTCGCGCAGCGCCTCAAGATCGACGCAGCCCTTCAAAGCCAGGGTAAGCAACGCGGCTTCGGTTGGATCCCCCAGCGTGCGCCACCGCGGGTCCGAGCCATCGGGCGGAACAAGCTGCGCGTCGTTGCACAGGGCCGCGGCTTCGAGCAAAGCGTGCACTCCCGGATCCTCTGGCGAGAGTTCGCGCCCGTTTTCCATCAGCTTTCCCTGCGGCGCATAACCAGCGCCCGTGACTTCCACCGTGCGGGCGTCCGGCAGCCAAATAGCGGTGGCTGTCATCTCGTTTCGGGTCAATGTGCCGGTCTTGTCGCTGCAAATGATGCTGGTGGAGCCGAGCGTCTCGACCGCAGCTAGCCGCCGCACAATGGCCTTCCGCGCAGCCATCCGTTGCATGCCCACTGCCAGCGCAATGGTCATGGCCACCGGCAAACCTTCCGGCACCATCGAGACCATCTGGCTGATGGCAACCATGAGGATCTCGGTGAATGGCAGACTACGAAACATTCCAAACGCGAGAACCACGACGAACAATGCGCTTGCGGCACCGACGAGCGACCTTCCAAATTGGTTGATGCGCTGCTCCAACGGCGTCTTCGGCTCCGCAGCCGAAACGGTCAGGCTGGCAATTTTGCCCACCTCGGTGTCGAGGCCCGTGGCGACCACGACGGCGCGTCCGCGTCCCGCCGCGATGTGGGTGCCCGAATAGATCATGTTGCTCCGATCGGCCAGGGACGTTTCGGACGGCACTGGCTTCGGATGCTTTGCGACCGGCAGTGATTCGCCAGTCAACGCGGCTTCGGCAGCCTCCAGTGCGGCCGCTTCCATCAGGCGCGCATCCGCCGCCACCGCGTCGCCCGCAGCGATCAGCACAAGGTCCCCGGGCACCAAATGATGCGCTTCAATGATTTCCTCCCGGCCGCCTCGCACCACGCGCACGCGCACACTGGAGAGCTTGCGCAACGACTCCATCGAGCGCTCGGCTCGGCCTTCCTGCATCGAACCGATGACTGCGTTGAGGAAGACGACCAACAGGATGACGACGGAATCACTTCGATGCCCAACCGCAAAAGCAATTATTGCCGCGACGAACAGGATGTAGATGAGCGGACTGGCAAACTGACGGAGAAAAACGATGAAGAGCGAACGGCGCTTCGTCTCGGGCAACGCGTTCAGCCCTTGGGCAGCGAGGCGGCGCGCGGCTTCTTCCCGGCTCAGGCCCAGCGTCGCATCGCCGCGAATGCGATGAATCACCTCCGGCAATTCAAGCCCGTGCCAGAGATTGGAGACGCCTGTAGTTTGGTTTGTCGTCACCATGATGGAACCCAGTCCTCCGAGCGGACTCCCCGTTCACCGCATTGCGAGATCCGACTGCCAACGAATGATCCCTTTGGGGCACTGATCGGAATCCAGATCCATGCCCGATGCGAATAACCGGGCCATCGTAATAGCGGGAAAGGGCTCTGGCCAGTTTGGAGGTGACCTTGCCTCGAGCCGAAGCTGACAATGAAGTTCATGCTTCGCGGAGTGCTGACGCTCGAAATAGTTTGCGGGCAATTGTCCACCGAACTGAAAATTGACGCTTCGTTCAGCCCAGTTGAAACTGCGAATTCTTGATCACGCCCATGAAATCAAACAGCACCTCATCGGGTCAGTCGTCTTCCCGATATGGTGCATTTATTTCCTACAGCCACGCCGCTGACGGACGGTTGGCCCCGGCATTGCAGGAAGGACTCCAGCGTCTGGCCAAACCGTGGTACCGGTTGCGGGCGTTGCGGGTCTTTCGGGACAAAACCGGGTTAGGAGTGACGCCGGCGTTGTGGGATTCGATTGAACTGGCCCTGTCTGGTTCAGCCTACTTCATCCTGCTGGCCTCTCCCGACGCGGCCCAATCCAAATGGGTGGAGCAGGAGGTCGATTGGTGGCTGCGCAACCGTTCCCCCGATCGGCTGATCATTGTGTGGACGGACGGCGAGGTCGAATGGAATGACGCGTTGGGAGATTTCGAGTGGCCAAAAAGCACGGCGTTGCCACAGCGGCTGCAAGGCGCGTTCTTGAACGAACCTCTCTATCTGGACCTCCGCTGGGCGAAGTCGGCGGAGGATTTATCACTTCGTCGCCCGCGCTTTGCCGATGCAGTAGCGCGCATCGCTGCGACGTTGCGCGGCATCTCGCTGGATGAACTCACGGGTGAAGACGTGAAACAGCATCAGCGTACAATCCGGCTGCTTCGGGTCGCGGTAGCCACCCTGCTGATTCTCACCCTCAGCGCGGTTGTGACTGCCCTGGTAGCCATCAACGCCCGCAGGATGGTGGAGCCCCTCGCTCGTAAAGAGCGGGACGCCGCGCGGTTGCAGGCTGACGAAGTAAAGTCGCGTCGACTGGCGGCGACAGCTCTTAATTTGCCGCCGACAGAGAGGGAGTTGGCAATTTTACTGGCAGCAGAAGCCCTGCGCGCTCATGCGACTGCGGAAGCAGAGAGTGCGTTGAAGCAAATGCTCGCGGCGCCATTGGAACCTGCGCTCATCCTGGGAACAGGCGGGAAGTCTGGATTCGGTGCCGTTTTCGCTCCAGACGGGAATAAGGTTCTCGCGTGGGATCCAGACGGTGCACCGCAAATCTTTGACGCGACCACAGCAAAGAAATGGACCGAGCTGAATGGCCACACCGGGATAGTGAGACGCGCCTGCTATAGCGACGACGGGAAACGCATCGTCACGGCTGGCGAAGACGGCTTCGTCCGGATTTGGGATGCGCACCAGGCGAAGACGTTGTTGACGCTCGCCCATCCGCTTGTCTCGGCCGCCTTTCCGAGCCCGGACGGGAGCCGGATCGCGAGCGTCGCGCTCAGCCGCGATCTTATGCTGTGGGATACCGCTAGCGGGGCCAAAATCGCGGAGGTGGATTATTCCCAGAACATGATCTTGGGCGATCAGGTGCGGGATGCAGCTTTCAGCCCGGACGGCACCCGGCTTGCGTGGTGCGAGCGTTTTCAGCCTGCGATTCTGGATACCCGCAGCGGGAAAGTAATCCTTAGACTTGAAGGTCATACGAAACCCATCTCGAGCATTGTTTACAGTTCGGATGGTCAATGGATTCTTACCGCGAGTGAGGATGGTACTGTTCGGCGCTGGCGTTCGGCCACCGGCGCATCCCAAGCCATTTTTCCGCATACGACCGAGCTTCACGAGGCCCAGTTCAGCCCGGACGGAAAATGGATTGCCGCGCGCGATCGCGACAACGCAATCGTGGTATGGGATGCGATGACGGGGAAGAACGTCGCGCTCATTGAGATTCTTCCCAAGCCGGCGCACCCCGTATTCTTCGTGTTCAGTCCGAACGGCAAATGTTTACTTGCAGCCGATTTCAGTTCCGACACCGCTCGCTTGTTCGAGACTAGCACCGGCAGCGGCCTGGGAACTTTGGTGGGGCGGGAAGGAGAAATCCGCACTTTGGATTTCAGTGCCGATGGCCTGCGCGTCTTGGTGGGAAGCGTCTTTGCTCCGCCCAGGATTTACTCATCAGAGATTTGCGGTCCGCCCGCAGCGTTGCTTGAGCTGGCCCGGCGCCGGGTCCTGAGGACGCTTACCCCGGCGGAACGATCGCGATACACAGATGCGTCCGAGCGGCCCTGAAACATCCGACGACCGGCTTTCGGTCGCGCCGTAGCAGATGATGGCGTGCTGGCAATTATTACTTCCCCAATGGGGCAATTGATCCTCGCCAGTCTTGGATTTTCTCCTTAAAGCTATGGCAAAATCGAATGAACTCTGCACGTCGATCACCCAACGAGGCAGAGCGCCTGGAAGCGCTCGAGCTATACGGCTTGCTCGACACGTTCCCGGATCCAACGTTGGATGAACTGACTTCCCTGGCCGCTCAGATTTGCGAGGCCCCATTTGCGTTCATCTCACTGGTTGACGCAGAACGGCAGTGGCTCAAATCCAAATTTGGCTTAGCCAGCGATGAGCCCGAAGGAGAGATTGCTTTCTGTGCTCATGCAGTGGGGCACAAGGAATTGTTCATCGTTCCGGACGCGTCATTGGACGAAAGATTTGTTGAAGACCCTTCTGTGAAGGGAAAGCCGTTCCTCCGCTTCTTCGCCGGGGCTCCGCTCACCACGCCCACCGGCCATGGGATTGGGGCGCTGTGCGTGCTGGACCTGGTGCCCCGCGAGCTGAATTCGTTGCAACGGGAAGCGCTGAGAATTCTAAGCGGCCAGGTGATGTCGCAGTTGGTATTACGTCGTCAAACGCGTGAGCTCGCCCAGAACGCGCGACTCCTGCGAACTATTTTTGATTCGGAGCCGGATTGCGTGAAAGTGCTCGGAGCGGACGGCACGTTGCGGATGATGAACCGCGCGGGTCTGGCCATAATTGAGGCGGATTCCCTGGGGCAGATCGCCGGCCACTGCGTTTATCCCCTTCTCGTGCCGGAACACCGCGAGGCCTTCGAATCGTTGACTCAACGGGTGTTTCGCGGCGAGACGGACACGATTGAGTTCCAGATCAAGGGACTGAAGGGGAGCAAGCGATGGCTGGAAACTCATGCCGCTCCGTTGCGGGACGAACACGGCAAAGTGGTTTCATTGCTCGGCATCACCCGCGACATCACGGAAGCGAGGCGAACGGCGGAAGCGTTGCGGCGAAGTCGGGAGCAACTGGAAACCATCATCCAATCCATCGACGGCATTGTATGGGAAGGTGATGCGGATACGTTGCAATTCACGTTTGTCAGCCCACGGGCTGAGCGGTTGCTGGGCTATCCATTATCCCGCTGGACCGATGAGCCCACGTTTTGGGTTGACCATATCCACCCCGATGATCGCGAGGCAGCGGTCGCTTATTGCCAGAAATGCACGCGCGAGAGGCGCGATCACGAGCTGGAATACCGCATGATCGCCTCGGACGGGCGGGCAATTTGGCTGCGGGACATCGTGACGTTGGTCATGGTGAAAGACCGGCCTGCGAAGGTTTGTGGCATCATGGTGGACGTCACAGACCTCAAGCAGGCTGACCTGGCCTTGAGGGAAAGTGAGGCGAAGTTCCGCGCATTAACGGAGGAATCGCTGGTTGGGGTTTACGTGCTGCAGGACGGCCGTTTTCGCTACGCCAACGCGGCACAGGGCCGCATCCTTGGATTCACACCCGAAGAACTTTTGAATCTCCCCTCCGCGACAGATTACGTGGCGGACGAGGACCGGGCGCGCGCCATTGAAAACATTCGGCGCCGCGTGGAGGGAGAGGCGCAGGTGCTGAGGTACGAATTCACCATCGTGCGCAAGGACGGCACACGGCGTCTTGTAGAAGCGGTCGGTTCCGCCACGACGTTCGGCGGCAAGCCTGCCGTTCTGGGTACGATGCAGGACATCACCGAGCGCAAGCAGGCCGAGGAACGGGTGCGGCAGCTAAACCGGACGCTCGGCATGCTGAGCGACATCAACAAATTGATCGTTCGGGAACGGACCCCGGAAAAGATCGTCGAGAGCGCGTGTCGCGTCGCCGTTGAAAAAGGTGGATTCACACTGGCTTGGATAGGCTTCCTCGAGGCTCCCGATCGCCGCTTACAACTCGTGGGTCATGCCGGCGCAAACCCTGAGAGCCTGGAGATACTGGGAAATATGTTTGCGGATGCGGATGGCGTTTGCGCCTTTACCACGCAAGCGCTGAAGACGGGCACACGCGCCGTCTGTAACGACCTCGCGCACGAATCCAAGGTTGATCGCCGGCGCACCGTCGCACTGCGGCAGGGATATAATTCAATGGTGGCTCTGCCGTTGAAAGTGGATGGCGAAGTAGTCGGAACCTTTAACCTCTACTCTCATCAACTGGAGTTTTTTGACAGCGAGGAACTGGCACTGCTCGATGAGCTCGCGGCAGACATCGGCTTTGCCCTCGAGATCATCCGGCGCGAGGCGCAGAGGCAACACGCGGAAAAGGCACGCGACGTTCTGTTGGATCTTGAAACCGAGTTGAGCGGGGCGCGGGTGCCGATTGATGTGGCCCGGTGCATTTTTGCCGCGGCGGACAAAATCTGGCACTGGGATGCCGGTGCCCTGAGTGTCCACCTGCCGGATGCGGACCTGATGGAGGCCATCCTGAATTACGACATCGTCGGCGGCGAACGGCGCGAAGTTCAATTGGTGAACAAAGTTGCTCGAACGACGCCCAAGTTTCGCCGGATCATGGAAGAAGGTGCGGAATTGGTGTTGCGTCAGCCCCCCTTCGTGCCGCCGCCCGACGCCATCATGTTTGGGGACACGTCTCGCCCGTCCGCGTCGCTCTTGAGCGTTCCAATTCGCTGGCGGGATCGTCCGGTGGGAGTGCTTTCGGTCCAGAGTTACACCCCCAATGCCTTCACCTCTGAAGATTTGAGAACGCTTCAAGGCCTGGCTGATCATTGTGGTGGAACGTTGGAACGTATTCGCGCTGACGCGGAATTACGGGCCAGTGAAGTGCGGTTTCGCGAACTCGCGGAGACGATTGAGGAGGTTTTCTGGATCTTCGAGCCGGCCAGGAACGAGGTGCTTTATGTGAGCCCCGCCTACGAAAAAATCTGGGGACGTTCCTGTGAGAGTCTGTACCGGAAATCCTCGTAGCTGGCCGAACGCGCTTCACCCTCAGGACGCGGCCCGCATTCGGGAGACTGTGGCTCTGCAAACTGAAGGCAGCTACAACCTCGAATACCGTATCGTGGACGCCAGCGGTGGGGTCCGATGGATTCATGACCGGGCTTTCCCAGTCCGTAATTCCCAAGGCGATATCGTCCGCGTGGTGGGAACAGCCGAGGACATTACGGCGAGGCGGCAACTTGAGGAGCAGCTCCGGCAGTCCCAGAAGATGGACGCGATTGGCCAGCTGGCGGGAGGTGTGGCGCATGATTTCAACAACATCCTCGCGACGATCATGATGCAGGCGGACATGACGGCGGAGATGGAGAATCTCCCACCCGGGGCTCACGAAGGGTTGACTGAAATTGCGCTCGCCGCGGAAAAGGCATCCAGCCTCACGCGCCAGCTCCTTTTATTTGGTCGCCGCCAAGTGATGCAATCGCGTGACCTGAACCTGAACGACGTGGTGACCAACGTGGCGCGAATGCTTCAACGAATCATCGGCGAGGACATCTGTCTGCAGCTGAACTTGCATCCATCGCCCCTGATGACGCGGGCCGATCCAGGAATGCTCGATCAAGTGCTGCTAAACCTGGCTGTGAACGCGCGCGATGCCATGACCCACGGCGGAAAACTGACGATCGAAACCACGGAGAAGTTCGTGGGACACGACGTGGCCAGTTTCAACCCCGAAGCTTCTCCCGGACGTTATGCGTGTTTGAGCGTCAGCGACACGGGGATGGGAATTTCGCCTGAGATTCTTCCCCGGATCTTCGATCCCTTTTTCACGACCAAAGAGCCAGCCAAAGGGACAGGCCTTGGATTGTCCACCGTCTTCGGCATCGTCAAACAGCATCGCGGCTGGATCCGGGTGAAGAGCGAACTGGGGAACGGCGCGATGTTTGGAATCTTCCTTCCGGCCATCTCCGCTGTTCCCAAAGAGCCTGAGACCAAACCAGTCTTGCCCAAACCGCGCGGTGGGACCGAAACAATCCTGATGGCCGAGGACGAGCCCGCGGTGCGAGCCGTCACGCGAATCCTGCTGGAACGCAGCGGCTACCGGGTGATTGAAGCAATCAACGGAGTGGAAGCCCTGAAAGCCTGGGAGGCACACGGTTCCAGTGTGTCGCTGTTGCTCACGGATATGGTGATGCCCGATGGGTTAAGCGGACAGCAATTGGCGCGACGGCTGCAACAGGACAATCCCAACCTCAAAGTGATTTTCACCAGCGGCTACAGCGTGGAGATCGCCGGCCGGGAGCTGGACCTCCGAAGTGGCGAATACTTCATTGAGAAACCGTTCCCGGCGGAACAACTTCTGCAAACAGTGCGGCAATGCCTGGATGACTAAGCAGTGAGGCCTCAGTCTTTTTTCCAGACGTAGCGAAACATCAGCACCCGAAGCGCCGCGGTCAGCGGAATGGCCAGGATGCCGCCCAACACGCCGCCCAACAATGTCGTCCCAACCATCACCGCAACAATAATGGTCAGCGGATGCAGGCCCACGCGGTCGCCAATAATTTTCGGCGAAATAAAGAGACCTTCCAGCGCTTGCACGACACCGAAGACGCCGAGCACCAAAAGTGGGTGCAGCCAGTCGTGGAATTGAACCGTCGCCAGCACGAGGGCCGGTATCAAGGTCAGGACCGCGCCAAGGTAGGGAATGATGCTCAGGACACCCGCCATCAACCCGAGCAAGAGCGCGTAGTTCAAGCCAATGACGGAAAACCCAATGCCGTAGAGCACACCGTCACACGCCGCGACAAGAACCTGGCCACGGAAGAAAACGATCAGTCGGTCGTTGATCGAAGTGAGCACGAAGACGAGTTCGTCCTTCACGCGTGACTCCTGAACAGGCAGGTAATTCGTCCAGCGGCGCTGGATGCCGATCTTTTCGAGGAGGAAATAAAAGCAATACACCGGCACCAGAGCGATCCCCGCGATCAATCCAAACCACGCGGCAACGCGCGAGATCTGATCGAGGAGCCATTGGCCTATTCGAGGCAGCGCTTTCGGGAGCCAGGACACGGCGGAATGCGTCAGCTTTCGTTCCCAGGACTCTTCCACGGTCGCATTCGCGGGCGCCGGGGTGATAACTACCTCGCCGCCGGCAGTCACATTGGTTCCCACGGCTGGGGCTGGATCGTTTCGGTGAAACATGGAGGAGCGCCAGGCGGAACGTTCAATCCAATCCGTCGTACGCTGCTGAATTTGCCGGGCGTAATCAGGAATTTTCCCGGCGAGTTCGCGCGTCTCAAACACGAGGCGCGGCACGACGGCGGCGCCCAATCCAAGCAAAGCGAACACGGCCACGCCGAACACGAAGAGGATAGCCCATTTTCGCTTCATCTTTCTTCGTTCCAGTAAATCCACAAGAGGATCGAGCAGGTAGGCGAGAACGGCAGCGATGGCGAGCGGCCATAACACCGGACCGAACAGATGCAGGACTTTCCCCAACGCCCACACCAGCGCAGCAATGCAAGCTACGATTACGGTGATGGCCAGCACGGTCAGGCCGGTCCAAAGGATGCGGGATTGATTGGGAGTGGGAGCAGACATGCGCGCGAGCGTTGTAGGCGCACACAGGGGAACTGGAAATAAAAAAACTTGGAGCCTCCCGAGATGTAGATGCATCGAACGAGGCGAGTTCGATGGCTTAGTCACGTGTGATTCCGGCGGCGGTTCAATTCGTCGGTGCGGAATTGTCGAAGTGCGCCCCTTCGCGATTGGACCAATGGCTGTGGCTTAATTGCGGAAGATGGATTTGCCCATCAGCGTGAAAAACGGGTGATTCAATCGCGACGCAGTCGATAGAACCGCTGAGCATTCGTGTGCAGGTCGGTGAAACTCCGCTCGGCTGAAAGGAAGCTGACGGCAAAGTTCGTGAGCACGGCCCACTCATTGGTGCCCACCACGGGAGCTCGCGCTTCGACTCGGTAGGCATAGCCCGGGTCGGTGTTGAAAGTGAGAGTCATTCGATTGCTCGACGCCTGCACACTGGAGATTCGCAGCGGCAGCAGATAATCGATCGTCAGTTGAGGCGAGCTGCCGGGATCTCCGAGTTCGCGTGAGCCGAAACGCCGCGCCGTGAAACGGGACAGCTCGTCTTCGCTTTTGAGCATCCAGCCGAAATTCAGATCAGGACGATCCAGCCAGAGTTGAACGTCCGCCACGGAGCCGCCTGACTCAAAGAAGTAGGGTTGAGTGCTCACGCCCGCCACGAATGCGCTGGAACTGACGGCGCTCGAATAATCCACGCCCTCCAAGCCGCCGGGAATGGCCCACGCGTTCGTTCGAGCCATGGCATAGGCCCACGTCGCATCCCCACCCTGCGCGGGCAAGCCGAAGCCCGGTGAGAATTCGGGTGTTGGGTTTTCACCTTCCCCCCAAGGTCGCAACATCCGTCGAAGCGAGAAGACGGAGTCCGTGTTCCCGTCCACCGGGCTGCGCGTTACCCAAAGGTAAAGTCCCGCGCCCGTGATCGTGGCGCCGGCCGGAACAGCGGCCGCCACATCAAACTTCACAAGAGCGCGGTTGCTGTTGCCATTCTGGGTGGTGCCCGATGAAATCCAGCCGCCCGCTCCCATGCTGTTGGTGGGCCAGAGCTCGATCAGGGTGGCGTCGGCGGTGGGAAAAAGCGTGATTGTCTCCGCGTTTGAAACAAGAAGGCCGCAGTGAATGAGAATTCCCATCGCTGCGCGACGCAGCGGAGACAACGGAAACTTCATGGCCAACCGCTAGGAAAGAATGCCCACCTCACCGCGGATGGGGGTGCTCGAAGTAGGGCTGTCCGCCGAAGCGCCGCCATTGAGCAACGGTTCATTGACGTAACCAGGAATGATTCGGTTGAGCTGGGCCTGCGTGGCGCCAAGATGTTTGCGGATGATCTCTCCCAGCACCGAGCGGTAGTCCGTATTGCGTTTCAAGTAGCTTCCCTGGACGCCGAACATGGAACCGGTGGGGCCTGTAAGCCAGGGAATGTTGTCGGCGGGGCTGCAATTATAAGCGCCGCCGTTCAAGTTGCCGCCAACCCCTGCTCCGCCGCCTGCCACAAACATCACGCCAGCCTCGGCGTGGTCGGTGCCGTTATCATTGTTCTCCCGCGTCGTGCGTCCAAATTCGGACAGCGTCACCACAACCAGATCTTTCCAGTGAACGTTGTTGGCGTAGCGCGTGAAGTATTTCCGCAAGCCGTAAAGCGACCAGCCGATGACCCGCTGGAGGTCCGGATGGGCGCCCGTCAGTCCACCCTGCGTTTGATGCGTATCAAAACCGCCGATCTCCGTTCCCGCAATGATTGTAGAAGTGTGATTCAGCACCAACGCCGCTGCTTTCAAGTCCCGGAAGAACGCCTGGTGATTGGGATTGATAACGTACTTGTTTCCGTCAACGGCCCCGCCCGGCGTCCTTCGCCAGCCGCCATTCTTGTCGTTGGTCGTGGGGAAAAGGTAATAGCCCTGGCCGTCGCGACTATCCGCCCAAGGCGTGTCATTGTCGGTTTTTTCGTCGTCGCGATAGTAGTTACCCGGCCGGCTCGGATCGCCGGGCATGGCATTCTCGTTGAAGTCGATCTGGGCAAATGCGTTCAGCGTTTGTTGGAGGTTGCCGTATTGGCTGTAGAGCAAATCGCGATTCAACTTCGGCGCCACTCCGTAACTGTTACCCGCCGCGATCGCGGCATCGGCTTTGGCGTCGCCGGTGGGTGAAGGGATGCTGAGGAGATTGTAGCGCAGCGGATCTTTGAGGTTTGTCATGGCCACGGCGGACCCACGCAGGATGAGAGGCAGAGTGGACTGGATGGATACGCCTGTGACTCCATTGCCTGCCAGGCCCGACTCAATGATTGTCCGATAAAAGATGCCGTCCTTGCTTACGTTGTTATTGGGACTGCCGTTCTCCCAATAGTTCTGCGAATCAAAATGGGAACGGGATTGCCTCGGATAGCCGGTGCGATGGATGAGCGCGAGATCGCCGGCGTTGTAAACGGGAGCGAGGAATTTCAGCGACGGATGCAGCGCGGCGAATCCGTTGCCAAGCTTGATCGCGAAGGGATACGAACCGTAGGTGGAAGCCGTCCCCGCGGTCGGAAACGTGCACGGACCTGTGGCTGAGTAATCGACGGCATCGGACGGAATCCGCAGGGTTGGACGAGTGGCCGTGCTGTAAGCGGAGTCCAAAATGGGAATCACCGAGTTGAGCGAGTCGTTTCCGAAACGGAGCCAGATGAATAATACCTTCTTACCGCTGCCAATGGATCCCTCGGCCACGGCTCGTTTGAGAAAACCGGGAACGTTCGCTACTGAGGCCAGAGCCGCCGCCATCCCGGCCTTGGACGCCGTGCTGAGGAAAGAGCGCCGGCTGATGATGTTCAAGTGATGATGTTGCATAGGAGTTCGGAATTATTGTTCCTGGAAGCGGGGTAAAGTCATGAGCATCGACACCATCGCCCGCACCCGCGTGTCGTAGGCGGGGGTTGTATTGCCGAGCGAAGCGAAGAACGACGTGCCCACGCCGTTGTCGTTTGTGTTGAGAAAGTTAATGGCCAGCGTGCGCACACTGTCGAGGTTCGCGCTGCCCTCAGCAGGAAAGAGAATGCCAAGGAAAAAGTCTGAGACGGCGCCCGCGTCGTTCCAGCTTCCCGAAGGCAGCTTGGCCTTGAGCAAGCCAACCGGGTCGGTCCGATTAAAGTTCTGATTATTGTTCACCGTTCCATCGTTGATTGTGTCGTGCTTGTTCGTGTCGGTCGCACTCATCAGCGTGGATTGGACGAAACGAATGCGCTCCGCCAACGTGCCCGAGCTAATCCACGCCGCCCCCGTTTCAGGGTAACCGTCGGGCGCATCACGATCGAAGAGCATCATTGAACCCATGCGCGTCAGCGGTGCGGTGCTCGCGGTCCGGCTCCTTCCAGAAATGGAGTAACCGTCCGTGCTGGCCGTGGGCTGGCCGGCGGTATTTGTGGATCGAAGCGCCCGTATGGTGCTGGCCGCAAATTCCAGCGGTGTCTTTACCTTCTGGAGCGATCCGCCGTGGCTGCGGAAAAGATCGGAGTCGAAGATGGTGTTCAAGATGGAACGAATGTTTCCTTTGCGCCCATTCACCGGCGTGTTCCACGCCACCATGCACCGCCGGATTAACT
Organism: uncultured Verrucomicrobiae bacterium; assembly: GCA_963760275.1. Lineage (GTDB taxonomy): Bacteria > Verrucomicrobiota > Verrucomicrobiia > Limisphaerales > SIBH01 > JANNGC01. Next base: position 710,355 of record CAVXCM010000011.1, on the reverse strand, counting down.
CCGCCTCCGCGGAGCGATTCGGGTCCGTGTAATCATAGACGCCATGTTCAAAGTCTTCGTGGATGAACAGACGGCAAAGCTTCACGCTGATGTACTCCATCGTGAACGGCAGGTCTGCGAGGTGATTGATCACGTCGTATCCGTCCATGATGCCATTGGTGCCACTGCGAATTCCCGCCGGAGTGCGAGGAATCACAAGCTGGTAGGACGTTCCAGCCCAAGGCGGACCAAAACGGCTGGGCACAATCTTCGGCCCAATGGCAGCCGGATTCGTGGCCGGCGCCGTCGGGCTGTAAACGGAGAACATGGGAGTGCGATTCGTCCCGTGCGAGTTCGGCTTATAATTGAACGTCCAGGCGCCCACCAGGTTGGAAACGGCCTGGCTTCCCACCCCGGGATAAAACCCAACACGCAACGACTGCCGGGCATGAGGATTGTTGATGTTCTCTGGATCAACAATGTCCACCGACCAACCCGTCCATGCGCGAGACATGACGATGATGTCATTCTGGTCGTAGCCGTTATCCGCGCCCATGGTGAAGAGCTCGAGGATCTCGCGGGCGTAATTCTCGTTGGCGACGTTGCCGAGGTTGCCCCGGCTGTCCACCGTATCGAGATACACGATCATGGCCGGGCTTTCAGCGCTGATGCGGAGGAGATCGTTGAAGTTGCAGTTCGGATTCAAAAGCGCCTGACGCCACTTGGTGATCTCGCGGTATTCCCAATCTGTAGCGAGCACGTCCATTAGGTTGCCGTCATCGTAGAAGCGATCGAAGTAGTCCACGCTCTTGGCGTGCTGGGTTACGAAGTGATTCTCCAGAAACTGGGTGAGCACTTCGATTAACTGGCGTTTCGCGCCGACGGCATTCATGACATGCCACGCTCGCAGATCCCGCAGGTTGGCGCCGCCGATTGTATCCACGGCCTGGCTGCCATCCTGGAAATCCGGGACGAGAATATTATCCAGGCGCCGGCGGATCGTTCCGCTAGTTCCATTCGGTTCCGTCGCCACCAAACCACTTCCGGAAAGGCGAGCCGTCACCGTGCGGCCGCGAGTCGGCGGCAAATACCAAAAGCTCACCGTGTAAGTGGCGCCATTGACCGTGCCGACGCTGGCTTGGACGATCGAGTTGCCACTTCCCGACCCGCCCGCGCTAGCCACAATTTTCAAGCTTCCCGACCCGCTATGGGAAAATTGGCTGCTGATGAATGAGTTCGTGAAGTTAGCGGTGGGATTCCAATCCGTGGGCGTGAGCGGGGCTTCGAAGTCGCCATTGCGCGCCAGGTTCGGGCCCACTTCAGGCACGCTGCCGGCTACTAGCTTTATGTCGTCGATGTAGCATTCCCCCGCCCCGGAGAGGAACAAGTAGAGCGCGGGCGTACCGCCGGCTGTTCCTGTCGCCGTTGCATAAATCCATTCCGGCGCTGGTGGCTCGTTGTTTCCCGAGCCGAGAAGGCCGCTACCGCTGAGCCGCATCTTGATTTGGCTGGAAGTAGGCGTGGGCAGATACCAGAAGCTCAACTGACATCGCTGCGTGGACGCGGTGAAATTGAAGGTGAGGTTCGTCAAATCCTGGTAGATGGAATCCGAGCGCGAATTGCCGGTCACCGCCTGGACGGTTGATGCAGCTCTGAGATGGAGACTTTGATTTCCCGAGTGCGCAAACCCGTTCGTGATGGTCGAGCCGGACATGTTTGCCGTGAGAACCCAGGGAGCCAGCGTGGGATTTTCGAACCCCCCATTATTCAAAACCTCCGCCCCGGCAACGAAGTTGGTGACAACGTTGGTGCTGACGCCGGCGACAATATTCGTCACGATATGATTCGTCAGAGGCTTAATGGAAATGTCGTCGATGTATCCCTCGCCCGCCTTGGTCAGGAACATGTAAACGTTGGAGGACGAAAAGAAGCCGTTGTAACTGACAAACTGCCATTGTGGAGTCGTGGGCGCCGGCACGCCATTCGTGACATGCGTCGTATAAGCGTCAATGGTCTCGGTAAGATTCTCAGGGGCAAGTTGCTCGATGATGTAATTATGTGGTCCCATCGCAGCCACGCGCAGCAGCTCGTCCGGGGTGGGGCCATAGGCGATGCGGTTGAGCAGGTTGGCCGTCAGCAACGCGTTGCTCGACATGGGGGTTGCCGCCACTCCGTAGAAACGCATCGGCTCAGCATTTGTCACCCGGAAACTGGTCCCACTCAGCACTCCGGACAGATCATTCGATAACGGCAATGCCAGGTTGGTTCCGCTGCGCAGAGTGTAGGCAGTAATCGCAGGCGCTGGTGTGAAGGTCACTGTCTTGACCCCGTTTGACACTGTCACATTCTTCATCACCGGCGCCGGTGTCTCAGCCAGGCAGATCAACGAACAGGCGGCAAATGCCCAGCACGCAAAATGACGTTTCATAAAATTGGTCGGGGGTCTGATTTAGGACCGAAGATAGCACCCGGCGCGCCTGTCACAAGAACGGAAAATGTCACGTCGAGTTTTCGACGGACGATTTTCTGCCGTCTCTCCGCCGGTGCGTCACTCCGCTACCCAGAGCGACACGCCAGGGCGATTTGCGCCCCATTGGAAAAACGCGATAGTCGTGAGTTATGAGGAGAATTCGAACCGCCGTCGCACTGGCCCTGGCTTTGGGCACGCTTTGTCTTACCGCCAAGACCTCCTGGAATAATCCGCCTAAACGGGCGACGCCACCGATCGAGCATGGCACTTTTCGCAGCGCCTCGCTCAGCACCGACGTCGGCTACAACATCTGCCTCCCAACCGAGTACCACCGCAATGCCGGCCGACGATTTCCCGTGATTTACTATCTGCATGGATATGAAGGGAACGAGAGCTCCTATCTCAAGTACGGCGACTATTGGCGTGAGGCCACGAAGCGTTTCGGACCGATCATCCTCGTCTTCGTCAATGGCGGCGAAACCAGCTTCTTCTCCGATTCACCGGATGGCTCAATCCCCGGCGAGTCCGTCGTAATCAAGGAACTCATTCCTCACATCGATGGAAAGTTTCGCACGTTGGCCGATCGAGGCGGTCGCTCGGTGCACGGTTATTCCATGGGAGGATTCGGCGCGCTCAAACTGGCCTTCAAGTATCCTGACCTGTTCAGCTCCGTGGTTGCCTATGGCTCAACGCTCGCGGATGCCACTGAGTTCAAGAAGCGATTGGGCAAGGTGTATACGCCCATGTTCGGAGGCGATGCCAGGCGGTTTGCGGAGAATGACCCACTTGTGCTCGCTGAACGGAACGCGGAGAAGATCCGTGGCCAGGTCGCCATCCGCCTTGTGATCGGCACCAAGGATGATTTCCTCGAACGCCATCGTGTGCTGAATGGAAAGTTGGAAGCACTGAAGATCCCTCACGAGTTCCGACAAATCCCGGGTGCCGGTCATAAGAAGGATGACCTCTACGAAACCGCTGCGCTAGACGCGTTTCAATTCAGCAGTGAACACTTTGCAAAGCCGGACCCGCGGTAGGGTACGCCATCCAAAGGTAGCGTGCATCTCGACAACCCGGTGCCCTTTGTTACCGTGACGGGCCGTGAGTTTTGTCGCTGAATTTAATCGTCTGCCCATCGCGTCGCTCATCGAGCATTCCCTGGGCTCGAAAGCCGACGACGTGGAGGCGGCCATCAACAAGCCAGATCGCACCCTCAGGGATTTCGCCAACCTTCTTTCACCGGCGGCAGGTCTGCGCCTCGAAGAGCTTTGCCGTCGATCACAAGCGTTGACCCTCCAACGCTTCGGCAAAGTCATTCGCCTTTTTGCGCCGCTTTACCTTTCCAACGAATGCATCAACAACTGCAAGTACTGCGGCTTCTCGCGCGACAATCCCATTCTGCGCGTCACCCTTTCCATCGACGATGTGCTCCGGGAAGTTCGAGCCTTAAAGGAGCAGGGCTTCCGCAATCTCCTGCTCGTATCGGGCGAACACCCCAAGTTCGTTTCCAACGGCTATCTCGCGGATTGCGTGCGCGCCGTGCACGAAGAGATTCCCAGCGTCTCGCTTGAAGTCGGTCCGATGGAAACGAAGGAATACGAACCGCTCGTGGCAGCCGGTTCGGACGGGCTGGTTGTTTACCAGGAGACCTACGATCGGCAAATCTATGCGGACATGCACACTGCTGGACCGAAACGCAACTTCGACTGGCGGCTCGAGACGGCAGAACGGGCCTCAGCCGCGGGGTTTCGCCGGCTTGGCATCGGCGCGCTCTTTGGCCTGAGCGATTGGCGCCGCGAAGCCATTGCCGTGGCGGCCCATGCTGCCTATCTATTGCGCTATTGTTGGAAGGCACAGGTCACCATTTCATTGCCCCGCTTGCGCCCCTGCGCCGGGGACTTCGAACCGCTCACAGTTCTCAGCGATCGCGAACTCGTTCAGTTGGTTTGCGCCTTCCGCCTTTTCCTTCCCGATGTTGGCCTCGTCCTCTCCACCCGCGAGCCGGCCAAGCTCCGCGATGGATTAATTCCCCTGGGCATCACACTCATGAGCGCGGGCAGCCACACCGAGCCCGGCGGCTACACGGGCGCAGGCTCCGAAAAAGTTCACCTAACTCAACGCGGCCGCATCGTCGATCTGGCGGATGGCGCGAGTGAGTGGTCCGGCCCGCGTCGCGGCGCGACCGGCCAATTCGAAACGGCTGACGATCGTTCTCCGGAAGAGATGGCCCGCGTGATTTCCCGCCTGGGCTACGAACCCGTCTGGAAGGATTGGGATGCGGCGCTCGTGTCCTGACTTTCGCCGTCCAACTCTAGAAACTTCCCATCGAAGGGTCAGAAACCTACCTTGCGCCCATGTACACTTTTGCTGTGTGGGTTTTATTATTGAGCGTCACGGTTCTGTCAGCGGCGGCGGGACGCCCTCACATTGTCACGAGTTTCTTTCCGCTCTATTCCTGGGCCGCGAACATTGCCGGAGAAAATGCGATGGTGGAGAATCTTCTTCCCATGGGTGCGGAACCGCACGATTACGCGTTCACCTTCAGCGATGCCAGGAAGCTGGAACGCGCTGATGTGGTGGTGGTGAACGGGCTTGGCCTCGAAGCCTGGTTGCCCAAGTTCCTCGCCAACTCTCCCAGGGCACGCGACCGCGTGGTCACCATCTCGACCGGCGCGGACCCGTTCCTCATCGCCGGTGAGCACGTTCACGGCCCCGGAGAACACAGTCATCATTCGAATCCGCATCTCTGGCTTGATCCACAGTTGGCCGCGCATGGCGTCTCCAATATTCTCGCCGCTTTGCAGCGTGCCGACCCCGGCCGAGCCTCGGCTTACGCCACCAACGCACAGCGTTACGTCCAGCGTTTGCAAACCCTCGACCGGGATATTCAATCGGCACTCAGCGGTCTCACGAATCGCTCGCTTGTCACCTACCACGACGCGTTTCCCTACTTCGCGCGCCGCTACGGTTTGAAGATCGCGGGAATCGTCGAGGAAGTTCCAGAGGTCAATCCCACCGCGCGGCAGTTGTCACGCCTGGCTCGCGTGATGCGGGAGCAAAACATCCGCGTCCTGTTCATCGCTCCCGGAGGGCGAACGAAAGTGGCCCAGAGAATCGCCGCTGATTTGAAGGCGGAGTTGGTGGAACTCGATACGCTTGAAACCGGGCCCCTCAGTCCCGCAGCCTACGAGGAACGCATGAGGCATAACACTACAGTCCTGCAGAAACATTTGAGGTGATGGCGACCCAGTCGATTCATTTGCACCAGTCGCTCGCCGTGGAGGTGCGCGATCTGCGTGTGAGTTTCAATCAGACGGCCGTGCTTCGCGGTGTGAACATGCGCGTGCCGCAAGGGCAGATTGTGGCGCTGATCGGTCCCAATGGCTCCGGCAAGACCACGCTGTTGCGCTGCCTGCTCGGGCTTCAAAAATATTCAGGCGAGGTCAAAATATTTGGCGAGAGTACCCTCTCCAAGGCCTTGCCGCGAGTCGGGTATGTGCCGCAACGCCTCTCCCTGGAACGCAGTTTCATCCTGAGCGTGCGTGAGTTTCTGGCGCTCCGCCTGCGGGCCACCCGGCACTGGTTCTTCCATTCCCACAAACAATTGGACGCGCTCATTCGCCCAGCGCTCGCGCAGATTGGGGTCGAGCCGCTTTTGGATCGCCCCATCGCCCAGCTTTCCGGCGGTCAACTGCAACGCGTGTTGATTGCGTTCGCGCTTCTGCGGAAAGCCGGATTTGTTATTGCTGGATGAACCGACCGCCGGGGTCGACACGCCGGGTGAGGAAACATTCTACGACCTGATCGCCAGCGTGGCCCAACAGCGCAAGCTCACCGTCATTCTGGTGTCCCACGATCTCTCCATGGTGTATTCCCATGCTTCACGAGTCTATGCGCTTAACGGCGTGATCTGCTGCGAAGGTCCGCCCGAGCAGGTGATGAACGCCGAATCGCTCAAACAGGCCTATGGCATTCACGCCACGCCCTACGCGCATCATCACCAGCACTGAAATGAATGCCGTGAGGCCTAATCGAAGAGTTGGGGAGCTGATTGGCGCGGCGAGTTTCCCATCAGTGTGGGCTTTGCGATTTGGTTTTTACCCCTCCCATGTTCTCTGAACCCGTCATGCAACGCGCGCTTCTGGCCGCGCTTTTCCTCGGGCCGCTCTGTGCTTTCATGGGCGTCTTCGTGACCGCCCGCCGCATGGCATTCTTCAGTGACACGATTTCGCACGCGGCGTTGACCGGCGTGGCGCTGGGATTTTGGTTTGGCCTGGAGGATCCGACCTGGCCCATGGTTTTTGTGAGCCTTCTCGTTGCGCTCAGTATCATGTGGCTGCGTGAGAATACCGATCTGCTCGAGTGACACCATCATGGCGCTGCTGCTCTCAAGCTCCGTCGCGATCGGCGTGATCATTCTTACGTTACTGAAGAGTCCGCGCGGGGAACTCCATAGCTACCTGTTGGGAGACATTCTGGCGATTGGCCCGCAGGAAGTCTGGCTCGCAGCCGGGTTGTTCGTCGTCGTGGGGCTCACTTTCTCTGGCAACTTACCTCCGTCACATTGCTCACCGCGCACGAAGACATGGCTCAAGTGTGCGGAGTACGCGTCCGGTCGTTGAACTATCTGTTCGTCATCGTTCTGACGTTGGCGGTCGCGCTTACAATCCGGCTACTCGGAATTATTCTGGTCACGGCGTTAATCGTCATCCCGCCGGCCGCCGCCCGAAGCCTGAGCCGAACGCTCCGGCAACAACTCATCCTGAGCTTCCTCATCGGCCTCGTGGGAAGTATCGGTGGCACGTTGCTCTCGTATCAAATCGACGTCCCGTGCGGTCCGACCATCGTGCTGGTCAGCGTCGCGTTATTTGTGGTGAGCCTGATTGCCGGCCGCCTGCGTTCGACGTAAGCAGCCGATCAAACGTTGAATTTGAAGAGAAGCACGTCCCCGTCTTTCACGACGTATTCCTTGCCTTCCATCCGGTAGAACCCTTTTTCCCGAGCGGCCGCTACGGATCCCAGCTTGACAAGGTCATCGTAGGCCACAGTTTCGGCTTTGATGAATCCGCGTTCGAAGTCCGAGTGAATCACACCAGCCGCTTTCGGCGCGGTGTCGCCCGCGTGAATGGTCCAGGCGCGCACTTCCTTCTCCCCCGCCGTGAAATACGTGCGCAATCCCAGCAGGTGATACGTCGCGCGAATTAGCGCGCCCACGCCGGATTCCTCAACGCCCAGCTCCTTAAGAAATTGTTTGGCCTCCTCGGGTGAAAGATCAACGAGGTCGCTCTCAATCTGCGCGCTGATGAACACCGCTTCGCACGCCAGATGCGTCTTCACATATTCGCGCACCTTAATCACATACGGATTCGTGTCCGCCGTCGCGAGGTCGGACTCTTTCACATTGCAGGCAAAGATGGTGGGCTTGTCAGTCAGCAGGAAAAAGCCGCGCGCAATTACTTTTTCTTCCGGGGTGAGTTGCACTGTCAGGCCTGGCTTGCCGGCGTTGAGTGCGGGCTGGAATTTTTGCAGGACGGCCTGCTCGGCGATGGCAACTTTATCGCCGCGCTTGGCTTCCTTGGCGACTTTCTCCAGCCGCTTGGTGACGTTCTCCATATCCGCGAGCACCAATTCGGTGTTGATAATTTCGATATCCCGCACCGGATCAACATTACCTGCCACGTGGTGAATATCCGGGTCTTCGAAGCAGCGCACCACTTGGACGATGGCATCCACTTCACGGATGTGGGTGAGAAATTTATTGCCCAACCCTTCGCCAGCGCTCGCGCCTTTGACGAGTCCGGCAATGTCCACGAACTCAATCGCGGCCGGAATCACCACCTGCGTTTTCGCAATCTCCTTAAGCACAGCGAGCCGCGCGTCAGGCACCGTCACGATGCCAATATTCGGGTCGATGGTGCAAAATGGGTAATTGGCAGCCTCCGCTTTGCGCGTGCGCGTAACGGCATTGAACAAGGTGGACTTGCCCACATTGGGCAGCCCGACGATTCCAGCTTTCAGCATAGTTGTTGGCTCCCCGAAGGCGGGGAGCGCGGACACTAACGTTTCGTTCCGAACGGTTCAACTGTCGGAAAGCGCACTGGCGGCGGGCTTAGCCTCCGGAAGGAATTGAAAGTCGTCGACCGATCGCGCGAAGAGCGGCGCCGCTGATCTGCCGTGTGCGCTTTGCGCCGCGCTTGCAGGTTTGCAGCGGGATGCGGGTCGCATTAGACTCGCCTGACATGGAACAACTGGAACGGTCGCCCGTGGTGGAAGCGGAAATCCGGCGGCGCATTCAAGAGCTGATTCAACTGCGAGGCGGCGGGTCCAATCCCGACCTGGTCACGGATATCATCGAGAATGCTTTGAAAATGTTACGTGACGTGCCGGATCGTGGTGACGCACGTGTGATGGCAATCGCGATCCGGGAATTGCGGCTGGCCTATAAACTTTTCACTCCTTACGCAGACCGGCGCAAGGTGACCATGTTCGGTTCCGCCCGCACGCTGCCAACCAAGGCCGAGTATCTTCAAGCTACCGACTTCGCGCGGAAGATTGCCGCTGCAGGCTGGATGGTAATCACGGGGGCGGGGCCGGGTATCATGCAGGCGGGGCACGAGGGCGCCGGTTTGGAAAATAGTTTTGGCGCCAACATTCGTTTGCCTTGGGAGCAGTCCGCCAACCCCGTCATTCAAAAAGACAAGAAGCTGATCACCTTCCGTTATTTTTTCACGCGCAAGCTCACCTTCGTGCGCAACTCCGATGCGATCGTTCTGTTCGCCGGCGGCTTCGGAACACTCGATGAGGGCTTTGAGGCACTCACCCTGATGCAAACCGGCAAAAGCCGATTGATGCCGCTGATCATGCTCGATCCGCCTGGGGCTGAGTATTGGGCCACTTGGGACCGCACCATCCGAGAACACCTGCTCCGCAACAAACTCATCTCAACGGATGATTTGCACCTCTACGAATGCACTGATGACGTGGACCACGCCGTGAGGGTGATAACGCGCTTTTATCGGAACTATCACTCCATGCGGTTCGTGCATGACAAGCTGGTGATCCGGCTTCGCCATGTGCCGTCTGATTCGGCGCTCCAAGCGTTGAATGAGGATTTTGCGGAAATCATCGTGGGTGAAAAAATCCGCGTGTGTGAACCCTTCCCGGAGGAACGCGAAGATAACCAGCATCTGGACTTGCCGCGCATCTGCTTCGATTTTGACCGGCGACATTACGGGAGGCTGCGCCAGTTGGTGGACGTGCTGAATACCTACTAATTTGCCGGGACCTGAGCGAGCCGTCGCTCTGGTGGGTCAGCCAATCACGAAGTCGATGAGCTGTTTGCTGGTAATCTTGAAATGCCACATCGCCCAGGCAATCAGACCGGCTAATACGACGAGAACAGCCAGCAACTTCAGACGTGAACGGGCCTTTTGTCGCTCATCCATTTCCCAATAACCGGCAATCCACGTGCTGAGTTCGTAAAGTCCCTGAAGCGGGATAAACATCAGGATTTGGGTGATGACTTCGGGCGTGGTAAGCAAGGCGCCCAGGATGAGGTTCACCACGATCATGTAACGACGCATTGCCCGGAGTTTGGCGAAATCCAAAACGCCAATCTTGACCATGGTTAGAATCACGACGGGCAGTTCAAAGCCCACACCCATTCCCAGCATGAATTTGCAGACGAAGCTGATGTAGTCCTCCGCCCGCCATTCATCCGCTGAAAATCCCAGCCACTCGGAATATTGGAATGAGGCACGCAGCGCCATCGGCATCAGGAAGAAATAACAGAAACATACGCCCGTCATAAAAAGGGCTGTGCCAATGCCAAAGCCCCGCAGGACGTATTTCTTCTCCTTGTACTTGAGCGCAGGGAGGATGAACCCGCCGATCACGTAAATAAGGTAGGGAGCGGCGAAGACAATTCCCCCGTACATCGCCACCTGAAAGGCGACCCAGAATCCACCTACCGGGCTGAGGGTCCGCAGCAATGTGCCGCGCGGGCGGGCACTGGTCAGACGCGCTTCGTTTGTCACGACTTGGACCGTCAGGACGTAATCCGTACCGACCATTTTTGGAACCAAATCAAACCCCATCCTGGTTTGGTTCGAGAACCCAAGTTGATGGAAAAAATTCGTGCCGGGATACGTGGTGAGGGCATTGGTCCCGGTGAAGACAGTCAATTCCGTCGTGGGTTGAACGCGGTATTTATCCGCCCGGGTCAAAGGCCATTTGAGGGCAGCGAGGACGTAGTCAGCGCCAATCAGGCAGAAAATCATCAGCACCGCGACGGCGCAGACGCATTTGATGAGGACCCATCGAAGATCCTCCAAATGCTCGAGAAACGATTTGACTGGCCCGCCCTCGTCTCCGTCGTGAAATTCGGATTCGAGGCGTTCGTCTTCCCCCGGTGACGCCATGAGGTTAAGGCGCGGGCCTTAGGCTTTCTGCTGGTTCGGCTGCGGGTTTGCAGCGGCGGGCTGGGACGGGGACGTCGAAGCCTCAATGGTTTTCTCAGGCGGGCGATATTGGACCTGCTGCGGAGGATAGCTATCGACATCGGCGGCGCGTTGGAGCTCGCTGGTCACTTCATTGGAGGCTTTCTTGAACTCCTTGATGCCCTGGCCCAGGCCTTTGGCCAGCTCGGGTAGCTTCTTGGCGCCAAACAAAATGAGAACCACCGCCAGGATCAGGATGATTTCCCATCCGCCGAGGAATGCTGCGAGTGTCGTGTTCATAAACAAATTCAAAATCGAGTGCTGGCAAAAATAAGTTACTGCTATGGACGTGTAAAGGAACAATCCCCTTCACTGGATTGTCCCGGCACGTTGCCTCGACGCTTCACTCCTGCCGCTCGGTAGCATCGATTGAATCGCTGACTTGCCCAAGACTTCGCTCCACGTGAAAGGTCGCCGAAGCGCCAAACCTTCTCCCGCTTTGTAAACTTCCAAGGTGACCACGGGCTCGGCGGCTTCGGTATTGATGTCGAATAGACAATAGAACTTACCTGTCCGTCCGCCGTTCCAGAACATTTCCGGCGACGCGACCGGCGCGGCGGTGCGGCTGCCGACCGGCCCGCTCGTGACCTCAATAAATTTCCCGGCAACCTGGTAAGCCGCCGTAAAATGTCGGTCGCCGGACACGAGCAGGATGCCGGTGATGTTGTTGTCTTCGATGAATTGAAACAGATCGTTTCGCTCGCGCAGGAAGCTTGCCCAGGAAGCTGGCTGGCTGTGGGTCTGCCATTCGCCGCCGCTGCAAAGGATCTTAACCTTGGCCTTGGAAGCCAGGAGCTCGCGCTTGAGCCAGGCAAGTTGCTTTTTGCCGAGGTAACTCTTTTGACCGTTCTCAGGCGCGTCGTTGGGATCCCGGTGATAGCGATCATCCGTCATGAAGACCTCAATGTCGCCGCGGGTGAACTTGAAATAGACGCCCGGATTATCCGCTTCGCCAAAGGCGGGATTGGGCCACAACAGTTTGAACGCGCGCAAAGAGTCCGCCTTGCCTTTTTGTCGATGATCGGTCGGAGCCGGGCCGTAATCGTGGTTGTCCCAACTCGCATATTGGGGAATGCGCCGGCACAGGTCAGCATAGCCGGGGAGCCGCCGTTGCACGCCCAGTGCCTCGAAGTGCTTTGCGGGTTCGGTGGTATCTCCGTAGTGATTGTCGCCCAGCATGAGCAACGCATCGAAGTTTGTACGCGTTGCGGCATCAGCCCACGTTGCGGCGGAATCGAATCCTGAATAGCCAACGCAGGAAACAAAGGCGATGCGCTGCCGCCCAGCGGACCCATCGAGGGGAGCAGTGTGAAAGGATGAAAAAGGGCGCGGCGTCGCAAGCTCTCCGTTCAGGAGGACGGCGTAGTAGTAACGCGTATCAGGCTTGAGACCCGTCACCGCCACCTTTGTGCTGAAAAATTTGGAACCTTCCAACTTGGGAGCCTTGAATCCCGTCCGGTCCGAAAGATCTTCTTCCTTGCCGACGACCACGGACAGTAGCGCTTCGCCCGATGCCTTCAGCCACACGGTGGCGTTGGACGGGCCGACGTCTCCCAGTAGCGGGCCGAGCTCGAGGTACGTGCCACCGCGAATCGCATTTCGGGGGATGGGCGCGAGGCGGGGCGTCGATTTTTTGGAGGACGGAAGTTGAGCCGACACGCGATCGACGGAGGTCAGCGCCAGGACCATGGCAAGAAGGCACAGGTGCCGTGAAGAAATCATGCGCGCATCATGGACAGGCCCGTGCGACGGTCAAGAACCAGGCCGGAGATCACGCACGGCGAATCGCCACGGCGCACGATTTGTAATTCGGCTGACGGGAATAAGGGTCCACGTTCCAAAGCGTGAGGTCATTCGTCCTGGCGTAGTGCATCGGCATGAAAACCTGGCCGGGGGCAACGGTCGGGGCGATGAAGGCGTTTGCCTCCGCTTCGCCCCGACGCGAATAAACTCGTACAGGTGCGCCGTCTTCAATGTTCAGCCGGGCGGCATCCTCCGCGGCGATCTCCACGTACAAATTTGCCGGATACAACTTGCGCAATACGGCGGACTTCCCGGTGCGAGTCTGCGTGTGCCATTGAGCTGAGCTTCCCCGGCCCGTGAGCAGCACGAACGGATATTCCCGCGATGTCGGCTCTGGAACGGCGCGCGGGGTTTCGAAGAGAAACTTCGCCTTGCCGTCCGGATGGAAGAACCGTCCGTCTGTGAACAGGCGCCGCTCAAGGGGAGGCCGGATGTCGGAGGTTGAAGACGGTAACTCGGCAGCCTCTTTTGCATCCGTCCCGCGACTGGCCTCGGCCCACGGCCATTGCACGCCGCCGCATTCGTCCAGCATGCGATAATCGCGAATGCCCGTGATGTCGCAGGGCTGGCCTACGGTGACACGTTTCAGAATCTGGAAAACCGCTTCGGGCGATGTCCATTCGCGGAATAGTTCATCGCAACCCCAGTAATGAGCGACCAATTGAAAGATGCGGAAGTCGGAGAGCGCCTGCCCGGGCGCGCGCGCGACTTTTTTCAAGAGGCCTATCCGCCGTTCTGAATTGATGAAAGTTCCATCCTTCTCGCCCCATCCGGCCGCGGGAAAAACGAGGTGCGCCTGTTGAACCGTTTCGGTCGTAGCATACATGTCCTGAACCACAAGGAGATCAAGCTTGCCCAGTAACTCCCGAGCCCGCTTTTGCTGAATCCAGGAATGAGCGGTGTTGGTGGCCACAATCCAGAGCGCCTTGATCTGCCCGTGCTCAATCCCGTCGAGAATTTGGTCATAGGCCCAACTGTTCCGGTCGGGGATTCGCTCCACGGGAATCTTCAGAGCACCAGCCACTTTCTCGCGGTGTTCACGCTTGGTGAAGTCATGGCCGCCCAACAAGTTTGTCGTGTTGCTAAAGAGCCGGGAGCCCATGGCATTGCACTGGCCAGTGATGGAATTCGCTCCCGTACCGGGCCGGCCCATGTTGCCGGTCATCAACGCCAGGTTGATGATGGCCTGCGCCGTCCGTGTAGCCTCGTGCCCCTGATTCACGCCCATGGTCCACCAGAACGACACGCGCTTTCCTCGATGGATCGTTTCCGCCAGTTGAAGAAGCTGCGCAACCGAGAGACCGGTAATCGTGGCGACCGTTTCGACGGCGAAACCGCAATGCTGTGGCGAGGTGCCATCGCCATTCAGTCCATCCACGCTCGGTGTGACCGCCCACAAAAATGCTTCAAACTCCGGGAAGCCGTGGGTGTGGCGCGCGATATATTCCCGGTTAATCCAACCGCGTTCGATGAGAATCCGCGCGAGCCCGTAGAGCAAAACCAGATCGCTCTTCGGTCGAATGGCAACATGCTGTGTGGCGGCCATGGCTGTTTCCGTTCGCCGCGGATCGATCACGATGATCTTCGGCTGATTCGGATTCATCAGCACCCGCTGCCACATTATCGGATGCGCGATGCAGAGGTTGGAACCGATCAACACGATGACGTCCGACTCCTCGAAATCTTTGTAGGTGTAGGGAGGGGCATCAAAGCCGAAGGACTCTTTGTAGGCTGTGACTGCGGTGGCCATGCACTGGCGCGTGTTGCCATCGCCGTGAATAACGCCCATGCCGAATTTCGCGAGGGCGCCGAGAAACGCCAGTTCCTCGTTGGGAATTTGGCCCGTCCCAATCCACGCTACGGACTCGGCGCGGTGTTGATCCTGAATCGCCTTCATTCGCACGGTGAAAGTTTGCAAGGCGGTGTCCCAGTCAGTCGGCACCAGTGCGCCATCGCGGTTGCGGATCAAAGGAGTGGTGGCGCGGTCCGCCGCCGCGAGCGGGGTTAGTGCCTCCCAGCCTTTTGGACACGCCATGCCCAGATTCACCGGGTAATCGGCCGCAGCGCTCAAGTTGATGGCTTGACCGTCCCGCAAATGAACATTTAACCCGCAACCCGTGGAGCAGAATCCGCACACCATCGTGGTCGTCGCATCGGGATGAAGGCGGGCGGGAACTTTGCCCAGGCCAAAGTCGCCGGGACGGAGGACAAGTTCTTCGGTAAGCGGGCCGGAGAATTGGCGCAGCACGGGAGCGAGCTTTTCCACCACGGATTTCATGAGGGCAATCCTCCCGGCATCTTCGGCGCCACGACCGCACTGAAAAAGAGGAAGCGCTCCATGATTTCACCCGCCAACAGGAGAGTGAACATGATCGCGGCTATTCCCGAAGTGGCGGGAAAGACATTCACCATAACCAGTAGAGGAATCCCCATCCCGCCCAGGATCGCGCACAGGAGGCGTGTCCACGCGACTCGTTGGAATCTTCCTGTAATGAGCAGCGCGCTTTTCTTGAGCGGCGTGAGTGTGGGCTGCGTGACGTGACGCAAGGTCACGATCTCCGCTAACAGCTTGGCGACGGTGGGGAGAAAAACCAGCATCAGGATTTGAATGGTGGGAAATAAAATAGCCGTCCCCGCCGCGCCCAGCGTTAGCATCGTTCCGAAGAACAACGGCGCGCTCCGTATCCAATTCCAAAGCGGTCGCCGTGTGTCGTGGTAAATCATGATGGAACAAAACACACCCAGCAGTCCGACGAACGGAGCGAGGATACCCGATCCGGTTCGCAGGGGATTCATTAGCCACGCGGGTTCCGGATTGAAGAACGAGAGTGTGACCGCGAGGGTCAACAGCGGGGGATACATCCCAAACACAACAATTTCACGGCTCATCCAGGAACGCTTCAGATTCAGGAACGCACGCCACGCCCCCTTCGGACGGCCCAGATGAAAAACACTCGCGCCCAAACCTGCCACCGCCAAACCGAGTACGGCGAGCCACACCATCGCAGAGGAATGGATCAGTGCTGAGAAGATGGCGACGCCTACGGATGCTTGTGACAACACGAGCATGACGATCAAAGGCCAATGTGCGGGCTGCGGCATCAGGGCGGCACCATCGGCAGCGATGAGCAAAGGGCCGGCCTTGGCGCCGAAAGCGGACGATACATAGCGAGTTGTCGGGAGCGTGTAGTCGCCTGCGGGTGCGCCCGTGAGAAACTCTTTGCTCTGTTTTCGAAACTCAATTGTGACGGTGCTCGTGCTGACCTTCGTGATGCGGATGGCTTCATTGGGACAGGCCTGGACGCACGCCGGGGCTTCGCCAACGGACAGCCGGCTCGAACACATGTCGCATTTACGCACGATACCCAAACGCTCGTTGTACTTCGGAACGTCATACGGGCATTTCAACACGCAGTATTGGCAGCCAATGCACTGATCATCGAGATGGCGCACGATACCCGTGATGGGATCTTTTTCATACGCCAACACAGGGCATCCATTGAGACAGGCCGGATCGACGCAATGGTGACACGCAGTCGTGATGGTCTGTTGTATCAACGGCGCCGGCTTCCACGGTTTTGCGGCGGGACTGACCAGTAATCCCACATCGCGCCACGTCTCATTATCGTCAAGGCCGTTGAGGCTATGGCAGGCAGTGACGCACGCTTTGCAACCGGAGCATTTGTCCAACGCCACTTCGAACGCGTATTGCTCACCAGTTTTGGGCGCATCGAAAGGAATGAGGTCTCGATACACACGTGCCTGGGCGCCCGGTGCGTCCCCATGCTGACGCGAAAACCGATCGACGGCGGTCAGGCTTTGCTGCGCGGCCAACAGCTCTTCCACAAGTGGCAACGGCGACGGTGTCATTCGCTAACGCGTCCAATCGTTTGCCCGCAATTGTCACGGGGGACCGCGTCTGTTTTGATCCAAATCACGCATCACCTAAGCTGCGCGTGTGCCAGCCGTGGCAATACACTCAGCAACATCCAGCCGCCTTAGTGAATCGAACGCATCTTTCTCTGGCCTCATGGGAATCATTCTCGTGTGATGCCAAGGCCGTCCTTGTGACCCCGCCGGACACTTTTTCTCAGTCACGCCGAGCGCGGGTGCGGTTGGCGTCTTTTGCGCACCGTGGAAAAACCTCTCATTTGACGGCGCGGCGCGGTGTTGAAAACCAGCCTTAGCGCGTCGCGCCAGGAATGGTCGTCGGCTCTACCTGCCACCTTGATCACGCGAAATTGAACCGATACTGTGCGCGCTCTTTGGAAAAGCGGATGGACTACAAAAACACATTGAATCTGCCGCGCACGGACTTCGCGATGAAGGCCGATCTCGTGGCGCGCGAACCGCAGCGTCTGGCAGAAGTGGGAGCAGGAGAATCTTTACGCCCGCATTCAAGCCGCGCGCGAGGGCGCCGAGAAATTTGTCCTGCACGATGGTCCGCCCTTTGCCAATGGCGACGTCCACATCGGCACCGCGCTCAACAAGATTCTCAAGGACATCATCGTTAAATACAAAACGCTGCGTGGCTTCAGCGCGCCCTACATCCCGGGCTGGGATTGTCACGGATTGCCGATTGAATTCAAGGTGTCGCAAGAGATGCGCAAGGCGGGCGACACAGCGGCCGACGCCGGCCACCATCCGCACCGCCTGCGATGCTTACGCGCGCAAATACATCGACCTCCAGCGCACGCAATTCAAACGCCTGGGTGTGCTCGGCGATTGGGAGAATCCGTACCTCACGCTGAACAAGGAATACGAAGCCGACGAACTGCGCCTGTTCGCGGACATCGTCGAGAAGGGTTTTGTTTATCGCGGCAAGAAGCCGGTTTATTGGAGCATCCCGGCCCGCACCGCGCTGGCCGAAGCCGAGGTGGAATACCACGACCACACCAGCACGAGCGTGTACGTGAAATTCCCGGTCGTCGGCGAGCCGAACACCTTCATCGTCATCTGGACCACGACGCCCTGGACGCTGCCCGCCAACCTCGCGCGTCGCTTACAACTCCACCTTCAGCTACTCGCAGGTGCTCGTGAACGAGGAGTCTTACATTGTCTCGACGATGCTTTTACCGGGCCTCGCCGAAAAATGTGGGTGGAATGGGTATCAAATCGTTCGCACCATCGATGCCTCCCAGCTTGCCGCCACTCGAATACCAGCATCCGTTCATCAATCGCACCGGCAAACTCCACGCCGGCGATTCATTTGTGGAGAACACCACGGGCACGGGCTTTGTCCATATTGCGCCGGGACACGGCCTGGAGGATTACAATCTGGGGCGACAGGTCGGCCTGCCGATTTACTCGCCCGTCGATGACGACGGCAAACTGGCGACGAACAATGACCTGCCGCTCGAGCAGCAGTTCGGCGCGGAACTGATCGGCAAATCCATTCTGGAAAAGGGCGACGGCAAGAGCGAAGCGAACGAAGCCGTGCTGGCCATTCTGCGCGCGAACAACCGGCTCGTTCATGCCGAGCCTTACCAGCACAGCTATCCGTTTTGCTGGCGCAGCAAGACGCCGGTGATTTTCCGCGCGATGGACCAGTGGTTCATCCGCATCGATCACGATCAGTTTCGCCAGACGTGCGCTGGCTGAAATCGATCGCGTGAAGTGGATTCCCGATTGGGGCGTGAACCGCATCAAGAGCGCCGTCGAGACGCGTCCCGACTGGTGCATCTCGCGCCAGCGCACCTGGGGCGTGCCGATCCCGGCGTTCTACGACGCGCAGGGCGAAGCGATTCTCAACGCCGACATCGTGCGCAACGTCGGCGACACTCATTGAGCAACACGGCTCCAACGTCTGGTTTGAGAAATCCGCGGCTGAGCTGTGGTCACTGCGTTAAGCCGAAGAACTGGACCGGAGCCGAGGCGGTCACCAAGTCGCAGGACACGCTCGACGTCTGGATTGATTCCGGCTCGTCCTCGCGCGCGGTTATTGCGCGTCGGCCTGAGATTCGCGGCCAGGATAAACCATTGCAGGCCGACCTGTACCTGGAAGGATCGGATCAGCATCGCGGCTGGTTTCAATCCTCCCTTCTGCTCTCGCTCGCGGGCAACGGCGCTGCTCCCTACAAGACCGTGCTCACGCACGGATTCATGGTGGATGAAGATCGCGAGAAGATTTCCAAGAGCAAGCAAGGCCAGGGGGCCTATGAGAAACCGCAAACAGCGGAAGCCTACATCAAGGATTACGGCGCCGACGTGATTCGCCTCTGGGTCGCATCGCAGGATTATCGCAACGACATCGTGGTGAGCGAAGAGCGGCTGAAGAAAGTTTCCGAGACCTACCGTGGCATCCGCAACGCGCTGCGCTATCAACTCTCGAACCTTTACGACTTTCATCCCTCGCACCACGCCGTCGCGGACAAGGATTTGACCGGACTTGATCGCTGGATTCTGAACGAGTTCGCCAAGCTCGAACGCGACGTGCTCGCCGCCTACGACAAATACGAATTTCACGTCGTGTATCAGCGCATCAGCCAGTTCGTCGCGGTGGAACTGTCGTCGCAATATCACGACCTCGTGAAGGACCGGCTCTACACCGACGCGGCCAATTCACCGCGCCGCCGTTCGACGCAGACAGCGCTTTGCCAAATCGTTATCGGCTTGTGCCGTTTACTTTCGCCGATCCTCGCGTTCACTGCGGATGAAGCGTGGGAATTTGTGCCTGGCGTTGAACATCCCTCGGTGCATGAGGAGACGGTCGTGGCGTCACGCCTGGCGCTGACCGCCGAGGAAGAGCGGGAATGGAATGAACTATTCGCATTGCGCGTGCTCTTGCTGCCGGAACTGGAAAAGGCGCGGCAATCGAAGCTGATTGGGAAATCGTTGGAAGCAAAGATCACATTGAGCGGACCGTCGGATCAAATCGCCTCCGCCCGCCGCCACGCCGATATCTTCCGCGAACTGCTCAACGTCTCACAGCTTCGATTTGGCAGCGAGAGTACCGAGCTGCGCGCTGATGTTGCGAAGGCCGACGGCGCAAAGTGCGAACGGTGCTGGCACATCGAAACCGACGTGGGCTCCGATTCAGCGCATCCAACCATTTGCGCCCGCTGCGTCGAAGCAGTGAAGCAGGCCACGCCAGTCGCCTGACCATGGCCCGTAGAGACAGCCGGACAGAGACCGTTCCAACGTCATTGCGGAACGGATTCATGTTCCACGTCACCAGACACTTTGTATCTGGCTAATTTCCGGGTGTCCCTTCGGGACGAAGTTACAGCGGCGCGATGGTAAGTGCCGGTTTCGAATCGTCGGCATCTTGAAGATTCGCGTGCATCGAGAAAGTTTCATGTGCTTGAATTCACTCCATGAAAGCAACGGCTCCCGTGCTCGCAGCGACTTTGATGATGACGAATCTCTTTGCTCAAGTGCCCGACAATCTCGTGGTCGAAGGCGTTCCGGCGTTCCCGGCGGAGCTGCGCGCGGATGCAGCACGCTACATGGAGTTTCGCGCGGCGGCGTTTAATTCATGGCATCCAACTCGGCGCGAACTGCTCATCACCACCCGATTCGCCGATTCAATGCAGTTGCACTGGGTGAAATCGCCCGGGGCGGCGCGAAAACAAATCACCTTTCTCCCTGAACCCGTGGGCGGCGGGAAATTCCAGCCGAAGACGGGCGCGTGCATTGTGTTTTCGCAGGACACAGGCGGTGGCGAATTCTACCAACTCTATCGCTACGACGTGGCGGATGGGCGCATCACTCTGTTGACGGATGGAAAGTCGCGTCACACGGGAGCACGCTGGTCGCGGGACGGCAAACTCCTCGCCTACACGTCCACGCGACGAACCGGCAAGGACAACGACGTGTGGGTGATCGATCCGTTGGAACCGAAAAGCGCCCGGCTGCTCCACGAAGTGAGCGGAGGCGGCTGGAGTGTTGAAGATTGGTCGCACGATGGAGAGACCCTGTTGCTCGGCGAGTATGTGTCCGTGAACGAGAGCCGCTTGCACTTGCTCACGGTGGCCAACGGCCGGCGGACATCCATTACTTCACCCACTGAAAAAGGCGTCGCCTACGGACGCGGCCAGTTTGCAGCGGACGGCAAATCCATTTTCGTCACCACCGATCGCGACGCGGAGTTTCAACGGCTGGTGCAAATGGATTTGAACGGCAGGTCGTTGCGGGCGCTCACGGAGAAGACGCAGTGGGACGTGGATGAATTCGAACTTTCACCGGACGGAAAGACCATCGCCTACATCCTCAACGAAGATGGCGTGGGTGTGCTGCACTTGATGAACGCCAAATCCGGCAGGGAACTGAAAACGCCGAAGCTGCCGCTGGGTATTCCCTCGGGACTGGAATGGCACGAGAACGGGCGCGACCTTGGTTTCAATTTCGTGTCGGCCAAGTCTCCGAACGACGCCTACTCCGTGGATGTGAAGACGGGAAAAATCGAACGCTGGACGGAAAGCGAGACGGGCGGCCTGGATGCACAGCAATTCGTCGAGCCGGAACTGGTGAAGCTCAAGAGCTTCGATGGCCTGCAAATCTCCGCCTTCGTTTATCGGCCAGAGCCCAAAAAATTTCCCGGCAAGCGCCCCGTCATAATCAACATTCACGGCGGTCCGGAAGGCCAGTCGCGCCCCATCTTCCAGGCGCGGAACAACTATTTTATCAACGAGCTGGGGGTGGCGATGATTTTCCCGAACGTGCGGGGTTCGGTGGGGTATGGGAAAACTTTCGTCACGCTCGACAACGGTTTTAAGCGCGAGGACTCGGTGAAGGACATCGCGGCCGTGCTGGACTTCATCAAGAGCGATGGTGGGCTGGATGGCGGGCGCATCGCCGTGACGGGTGGAAGTTACGGCGGCTACATGGCTCTGGCGTGCATGCAGCATTACGCAGAGGCCTTGCGCTGCGGCATCGATGTGGTGGGCATCTCCAACTTCCTGACCTTTCTCAAGAACACGCAGGATTATCGCCGCGACCTGCGCCGCGTGGAGTATGGAGATGAACGCGATCCGAAGATGGCGGAATTCCTGGAAAAGATTTCACCCACAACCCATGTGAAGAAAATCGCCAAGCCTCTTTTCGTGGTGCAGGGAAAAAACGATCCTCGCGTGCCAGTGACCGAAGCGGAGCAAATGGTAAAGGCAATCCGGGACAACGGCGGCACCGTCTGGTACTTGATGGCCAAAGACGAGGGCCACGGCTTCGCGAAAAAGCGCAACGCAGATTACCAATTCCTCGCGACCATTCAATTCTACCGGGAGTTCCTGCTGAAGTAGCCGGCGATCAATTTGCGGGCCTGGCACCCCGGGCCGCATTGAGCTGCGTGACGACCGAATTGTAATTGGTAGCCAGCTCGTTGAAGCGCTGGATGGAGGCGTTGTAGTTCGAGGCCAGTTCGTTGAATTTCACGACGGATTCATTCCAGCGCAACGACGTGTCGCGCAATCGCTGGTTGGCCTCATTCAACTTCGCATCCCGCTCCGTGACGGCGGCCGCCCAGTTTGTAACGCTGTCCTTCAGTTGGTCACGCTCCCGGCTGAGATGGTCCAACTTCTGTTCGAGGGCGCGGAGCTTCTTGTGGGCATCATTCGCGTCGGAGTGGGCTTCCATGAATTGCTCCTTGAAGCGTGCGAGGTCGGCAGCCGACCCCTTTGCCGCCGTTTCCAGTTCGGAAATTTTTTCCCGCTGCGTTTGCCGGACTTTCTCGAGTCGGTTCAGCTCCAGGTTCAAACGCCGGTCGCGCTGCCATTGCACGGCGCAGAGAACCGCAAGGACGAGGACGCCGAACAGATTGATCCATGCCAGCCGTTTCATTTCCTCGACGATTCCCGAATCTCAAACGCGACGTTATGAATGCCTGCTCCCCGGACCATATCGAGCGCGGCGATAACATCCCCGTGACGCGCGTCCTCGTCGCCGCTGATAAACACGCGCAGGTCGGAATTGGTGAGCTGCATGGCGGTGAGCTGCCGGGCCAGTTCGTTTGGACCCACCGGTTGCTGGTCCAGAAAGAGGGCGCCGCCCCGATCGATGGAGAGATTGATGAAATCCTTCTTCGTGTCCGAAGTCGCGGTGGTGGCGGTGGGAAGATTCACCTTCACGCTTTTCATGTTCACCATGCTCAGGCTCACGAGCATGAACGCAGCGAGCAGGAAAAACATGATGTCGATGAGCGGGATGATTTCGATCCGCGCCTCATGATTCTCCGGCAATTTGGAGCCAAGTCTTACGGGCATAAATCAGCGGGATGAGGTGAGCGATGGACCGGAATCCAATCTTGCGCGCGCGTTAATGGCCTGGGCGCGGGCGAACTCATCCAGGTCGTGGCCGTGATGTTTGGCGGACTCCACGATCAGTTCGACGTGGTTGATGGTGCGCTCGAGGCGCGAACGCAGATGGGCGAGGCGGCGGTTGAGATAATTGTAGGGCAGCAGGCAAAGAATCGCGATGCCGAGCCCGCACGCCGTGGCGATGAGCGCCTCGCCGATACCGCCGCTGACTTTCGAGGCCGCGAGTTGGTCGTCCCCGACGAAGCTGAACGAGTGCATGATGCCGATGACCGTGCCGAGCAAGCCCAGCAAGGGCGCGAGCGTGATGAACGTGCCGAGAATCCAGAGCCGCTTTTCCGCCTTGTCGATCTCATCCGTCGCGCGCAACTGCATGGCGCCCAACAACGAGGTGTGGGCGTGCATCAAGCCTTCGTGGACGGTGGCGAGAAACGGATCACTGCCCTGGCGCGTGAGTTTGACCGCCTGCTCGAAACGACCCTGCGCGATGGCCTCGAAGGTTTCGTTCAACGTTTCGTCGTTCACGCGGCGTTGGAGCGAGCACCACCAGACGGCGCGTTCGGCGACGACCACGAGTGCGGCCACCATGCAGAACAGAATCGGCCACATGATGGGACCGCCCCGGATGAAGAAATCGACGACGACGTTGGCCAGGAGAGGTTGCATGGGAATCACTTGTTGAGTTGAAAGCGGATGGCGACCTCGTAGGCGCGCATCGGGCCTGGCGCAAAACGCCAGCGGGATTTTACGACGCGCACAGCCGCATTGTTAAGCAAGGGCCACGGCGCCGGTGAAGCCACTTCCGCTGCGAGAACGCGACCGGTTTCATTCACAGTCATTCGCACGATTACCGTTCCTTCCTGCCCGCGGCGCAAGGATTCACGCGGGTATTCTGGCGCGGGCTGTTTGCCCTCACCGAGTCCAAAAGTCAGTGGCTGCGGCGCGAGCGAGGGCGCAGGGGCTGCGACGACGGTCGGAGTCTCCACCGTGCGATAGGACGCCTGCTGCGCAGTCACTGGCGGCGCCGGGGCTGAGACCGGGACCGCAAAAGTGATTACGGGCGAAGGGACCGTCGCGGCCATCTGGGGTGGTGGCGAGGGCATGTTCACTGGGGGCGCAACAGGTGGCGGGGGCAACGAATTAGGAGGAGCCGGTGCGGGTTTCGGCGGCGGAAGGGGATCACTGGTCAATTCCACATGCACCAGCTCAGCGGTGATCGGCGGCGCGATTTTGGCCGGTGGCTGCGGACGCAGATACGGCATCACCAGTCCGGCGACCCCAATTGCCAGACTGCCGCTCCAAACCACCAAGGTGAGCATCGGAACAAGACCCGCTTCCGGGTGCGGCAGTTCTGAAGTTGCAGCATTCATCGGTGGGATGACGCGGCCTCAGGGGCCTGAGCGACAACGCTTCGCTTAAAATCCTTGCGATGGAAAAAACGGCGCCAGGCAAGCGCAAACCCGGTGTAAACCAAGACTACGCCGCCAAGTGACGCAAGTGCGGCGATGAACTGGCCGGCGGGGCCGAGGGCTTCCCCGGTGTGAAGAAAACGGCTCCAGGAGCGGACGCGTCGACCCAGGTTGTAGTCAGAATATTTTTCCGCGCGCACCACTTCTCCGGTAAAGGGATTGAGAGTCAACTGGGCGGTGGCAAATCGCGGTGCGCCAGAACCTTGTTTAACCGCGAAGACGGCAGGCTGCGGTCCGCGCGGTCCGCCGAGACGCACGGTGATTTGGTTCCACTGTGGAATCTCCTTTTGTGCAAGCCCAAGCAGCGTGTCCTGGCTCAACGGTTTTACGTCGGTGGCAGCTGCGGGCAATTCGATTACAGGAACTCCGCCAGGCGCTGGAGGCTGACTGCGGGTGGCTGAGTAAATCACGTCCGTGGCCCAGCGATACGAAATGGGCATGGCAGTGAGCGTGAGAACGATCAGCACTGGAGCACTCCAAAGGCCCACCACGTTGTGCCAGTTCCAGTCACGGGCTTTGCCGCTTAGTTTCCAATTGAACAGTGAAACTGCACGAAGGGCGGACCGTGTCCACTGCCGCGGCCACCATAAATACAATCCACTCACGGCGAGGAAACAAAACGCGACGTTCGACGCGCCGGTGACGGCTTTGCCGATGGGACGCTGCTTCTCGTGCCGTCCCAGGAATCGGTGCCATTCGACCATCGTCTGCATGAAAGCACGCGTCCTCTTCGCACCCTGCGGCTGGACCGAGCCGGTGTACGGGTTGACGTGGAAACCATTCGTGCGGCCGATGCTCACGAGGGTGGCAATCGTCGGATCGGAATAAACCGTAATGCCGGAGGGGCGCATCTCGGGATGGGCGGCGCGCACCTTGGCGAGCTGTTCATCCAGGGGCAACCGCTCTGCGTTCGGCGGCAGCACGACGCGGCGCACGTCTCGTTCCATCCATGCGACTAATTCCTTTTCAAACGCCAGCACCGTGCCGGTGGCGGACATGACCAGAATGACCACGCCCGCCACGATCCCGGCAATCAAATGGAGCCAGAAAATAACTTTCCCAATTTTCATCGTTCCGGCTCAGGGACCAACCGACAGCGTTTTCAGAATGTGAATGATAGACCCGCGTAGTAGTTGCGGCCGTAGGCCGGGTCGATCCCGTCGCTGCGGACACGTGCGTAGTATTGTTCGTTGAACAGGTTGTTGATGCCAGCCATCACGCTCACATAGTCCTTGTAAACCTTCACTTCGGCGGTGAGGTCCCACACCACATAGCTCGGCACGGCGCGCGTGGGATTCTCGTCGTCGGTGGCGAAATGATCATCCACGAAGGTTCCGAGGAACGCCACCTTCACGCGGTCGCGCCAGTTGTAGATTACGCCGGCTCGCGCCAGATAATCAGGTGCATACTGTGGCCGCTTGCCTTCCTGGAGGCCGTTTTGAAACTCCGCTTCGAGCAGGCTGATGTTCCCGTAGAGGCTTACGGATCCGTACTGCTTCGAATAATCTGTCTTGCGCCACGTGTCGTATGCGCTGACCAAGTCCACGGCCACCGCGCCGTCCCAGCCGTAGTTCACGATGCGGCCCACGTTGCCCAGCACCGTGGTGCCTCCCACGGTTGTGGAACCGAACTTTTTGTCGATGTCGATCAGGAACACGCTGCTATCCCATGTCAACCAGGAACCAGCCGTGCCGCGATAACCCAGTTCGTAAGTCCAACCCACCGACGGATCCACATCGCCTGGCAGGACGGCACCTGAACCGGGGACAACCGACTCCGAGAAAATCGTGGTGCGGTAGCTTTCGGCCACGCTCGCATAAACTTCCGAGTTCTTCGTCGCCTGATACGCGAGACCGAGGGCGAAGAGCGGCTGTACCTCAAGCTTATCCTTTTGACCCGCGCCCGTCTGCGCGCCGGTGGTCGGGCTGTAGATTTTCGATTCGACATCCTGGCTGATGTTCTCCAACCGGAAGCCCGGTGTGACCGAAATGCGATCAAAGCTGAACTTGTTCTCGAAGAAGACTGCACCGTAATGCAGGTCCCGCTGCGACTTGCCCGTGAGCCGGCCCTCATCGGCATCCGGCGTGGCGCCACGGCGATCTTCCCGCGGAGAGTCCGCGCCGTAATACATCAGGCCGCCGATGAATGTATGGTTGCCGCCTCCGAACGCGTAATCGTGACGCACCCGCGGCTCAATTCCGAATGTGTAGAATTCCTGGCGCTCAATGCTGTTGTCCGTGCCGGTGGCGGGCGTGCCGAAACCACCGCCCCGCTGGCGTTTGCTGAAGCGTTCATAATAGCCACCCCAAGTCTTCAAGGTCACTAGGGTCTGATCCGAAAGCGTGCGCTCGTAGCTCACGGACGGAATGTAACGTCGCAGCCGGAAGCGGTCGTGAAGCCTGGTTGTGGTGTCGGGGTCCGCTTTGAAGCCCGCCTGAGTCAGCCCGCCCGGTTCACCGTGTTCCTCCTCGTAAGCGTCCAGGGCCAGCGTGACGTTCGCCGCTTCATCAATATCGTAGCGAACTTTGAAATGTCCGCCGTCGAGTTGGTAGTCGCTGTTCGCGTCGCGAAATCCCTCGCTCTGCCGGTGATTGAAATAGGCCAGATAGCCGACGCGCCCCTGGGTGCCATCCACTGAGTTATATGTGGAATAGAGCGAGTCGGAGCCGAAGATGTGTTGCGAACGAGCGGAGAACGGTTTGTCGCGCCGCGGCTGGTAGGTCACGTAATTCAGTGCACCGGCGTGGTGCGGTCCATACATCAGCGAGGCGCCGCCCCGCACGAATTCGATTCGATCCACGACGTCCAGCGGCGGCGTGTAATACGCCTCCGGGTAGCCAAACATGTCAGCGTGAATGGGAATGCCATCCTTGAGCACCTGCATGTATTGCATCCGATGCGGCTCGCCAATGCCGCGATACCCGAGACTCACGAGTGGCGATGATTCCTCGCTGTAAAGCAGGCCAGGTGTCAGAGCGAGCGCCTGCCGGTAATTGTTCGCCTGCACCTTGGGCAGGGCGTCGAGATCGATGACGCTCGCCTTTTTGCCCGAATAAATTTCCGTGCCTTGCACTGGCGGAAGGAACATCGGCTGCACGCGCCCTTCAAATTCCGCTTCGCCGGTCACAACCATGCCGGGCAGTTGAGTGACGGGCGGCTCGGCATTGGTAGCCTGCGCGTGAGTGTTGGCTGTCAGGCCCGAGGTGATGAGCGCTGACATGGACAGTAACGCCGGCATCGCCTTCCCTCTTCGCATTGCCACATGACTCTGGGTCGAATAGTTCATACCGGTGAGATTGGCGGGGAGATGGTTCCGCACGCATTCGGCGGCTTGCGAATCTTTAGCGGTTCCTTGCGGTCTCCAACGCCCGCCCCAAGAAAAACCATAAATTCGCTCCTCAAGTCGGTCAAACTCCCCCCACCCGCCCGTAAGTTGGACCGAGGATTGTTGCGGTGCCGGCTCGTTCGGCAGGCTGCGCCCGGGCCGTTGAATGGACAGATCGAGTTCGTAGAGCAGTGAGCGCTGGCGGTCGTCGCGACGGATGCTTTGAATCCTGCCCGGGGGAAGTTTCACAAATTTCCGCGCCAGAAGTGTCTTCCACGCACAGTTTGCCGCCGTCGTTACCCGTCGGGATTGGCCCGGAATAAAGTTGCAGAGAGATCGTTGCGAAGGTGAGCGGCGTGCCCGCCACCGAGTCACCCGGATGCGCCCGTCTAATCCGGAATTTCCCTCGGCTGGCGTCGCCCGGAACGCTGGGTCAGCGTGGCGATCGGGTAAAGGCCCGGGCAACAGCCAAACGTTTCATGAAAGGCCACGCTGAAGTGGCTTGAGCTGGAATAACCGACTTCCATCGCCACTTCCGTGACGTTCAATTTTCCGGAGCGCAACAACTCCGCGGCTTTTTCCATGCGCAGTTGCCGGAGGTATTGCGAAATGGTTTTCCCCATTTCCTGGGAAAAAATCCGGCTGAGGTAGAAGGAACTGCATCCCACCTCCTTTCCCAGCGCTTCCAAGGTCGGCGGTTGGGCGATGTCATTCTTCAAGACCGCGATGACCCGGTCGACTCGGTCCAAGCTGAGACGCTTCTGTCGCTGACAAAAGAACTCCTTTTCGGGTGGCGTGCGAAACAAAAAGGCCGCCATCAGCTCCATCGTTTTCGCCTGGTACCAAATCACTTGAGCGCTGGCGAAGACAGGCGGATGCCGAAGGCTGTTGATGAGTTGTTGATGCTCTGCGTTCAAGCGGATGACTTCCGAGAGTGCGCATCGCTCAGCTCCCCGCAAAATATCCTGCACGATGGGATGCAGGTTGGCTTCATTGCCGGCGAGATGTTTCCCCAGAAAGGACGGCGACAATTCGACGGTGAGAAACTGATGCCGTTCGGCCGTATTACGAGTCGCCGCCAGCAAGCCGTCTCGTTGGCAATAAAACCCGGCGGTCATCGGTGCGAAAGCGAGTTCGGCACCGTCGCCACGCACCCGTCCGTGTCCCGTGAGGTTCAGGCAGAGTTCCAGGCTGCCCGGGTGAAAACTTTGCGCCCAATCGATGGCATGCCGCGCCGTGAAGTCATGCCACTCGAAGCTGAAGCCGAGTTCACCGTAACTGCCGTGCAACTGATGCCAGCCCGGTCCCACACACTCCCACGCCTTGCGCTCGCTAAAGGCAGAACCGCCGCGCGGACGGCTTCTCGGGGTTTCTAATGTCTTGGCCAGAGCAGGCACTCGCATAACATGAGATTGAATCTCACACTTGCAAGAATTTGCTCGGGAGACGGCCTACATCTCGAAGTTCTTAACGCGTTGCAGTCCCACTTGGAGCGGCACCCAGCCCAACCCAAATGACAGAACGCCGAAGGCGCTGAGGCAGACGACGCTGCGCAGGATCGCCTCACCGGAACGCAGTTGTCCCCACGGCGCTCCCAATGCCAGCAGCACCACGGAGGCGAGGATGTAGAGGAAGCTCAAGACGAGGCAGAAGGTGCCGCCGAAGCCACTTACAATTTTGCCGGGATTCTCTTCGCGCAAGTTGGGATAAAGCACTCCAAGCCCGATCGCCAAGCCGTTCAGGGTGAAGGTCATCACGGCCACCGCCACGGTGAAAAACACGGTACGGCTCGCATCCATTTGCAGCATGTGACAGGAAAGCCAAATCAAGCCCAGGGTCACCACGAGCGAGGCGGCGGTAGCAGTTGCGTATTTGGCCTTCACCACTCGCACAAGCCCGAGCGGCGCCATCCCGATGATCCAGAGGCGTTTGCCCTCGAGAGAGAATTGCGGATAAACGAATCGCGTCGTGATGGTGGCAAGGTTCAGCGAACAGGCGCCGAGATTCAGAAAGGCGACGAGGTTGATCCAAAACATGTTCGTCAACTGCTGGGAAAAATGGCGGAGGTTGATGATGTAAACGCCAAGCAGTCCAAACAGCATTAGAGACTGGCCCCACTGTGTGGTGTCGCGCCAGAACATGCGGGCGTCCTTGACGACCAGAGCCCGCACGTCATCGGGGAGCCTGGGGACGAGCGCGGCCCACCGTTCCAGGCGGCCCGGCAGGCCATCGCCCAGTTGCTGCTTGCGATGCCAGACTTGAAACCATCGCCAGCGGCGGAAAACGCTGCTGCGGCCTTGCACGGCGGATGCGGCGGCGTAAAAAAATCGGCCGGTGTAATTGCAGGCGAGCGTGCTGAAAAAAAGGACGTTGCTCAATAATACCAGGGCAAAGAAACTCGCGCTGGTCACCGCGCCATCCGCCCATTCCAACACGCTCGAGGAAAGCCAATAGCTGGGCAGCAATGGAAACTGGGCGATGCGCGTGCGCGTCAGCATCTTGTCCAGCAATTCGATAACGCGCGTGTCCGTGTTTCCTTCCAAGCTCTGCTCGGGCCTCAGCCAGACAGCGATTAAGCCGATCACAACCAGCATGATCCCTAATGCGCCGATTTGGAAAACCCGCCTATCCATGTAACGAGCCACCAATGTCGAAAGGCAACACCCGAGCACCGAAGGCAGCATGATGAAGAGCCCCACGAGTAGAACGGTGAACGGGTAAAAATGCCACGGCACATGGCGCGTCATTCCATACGCCGCCAGGAACGGTGCGATCAGGAACAGGAACGCCCACGAAGCAATGACACCCGATTCCATCAGCTTCCAACGAAAGATGGTCTGCGCGCTCACCGGCAACGTCATCAGCGCCGCCGATTCACGGTTTCGAAAGAAGTTGCTGTAGCTAATGACCAGGTTGCTCAGCACTAGGAGGATGAACAGAAACGCGAACAACAAATAGAGCAGGCGCTCCAACAGCAAGGTGCCGAGGCCGGGAAACTTCACCGCGACAAAATGAAGCCCTTGCAGGAACAGCCAGAATGACAGGGCCAGGTAACCCACCATGAAGAGCACAATCACGAAGGTCAGCAAGGCGGACTGCTCCCGGATGGCCTTAAGCCGGCGCCACGATTGCATGACGTTGGCGCGCACCAGCAAGGCCAGCGGCGACGGCGTTGAAATTTTCTCGGCCACGAAACACGAATGAGCCGATTGCCCCGGCAGCGTGCAAGCGTGAAATCGCGAGGGTGCTTCCTTCAGTCCTCAATTCAGCTATATTCCGCGCCACATGATTCGCTTCGGTTCGCTTGGGCTGAACTCCAATTTGTTCCTGTCGCCGCTGGCCGGTTACACGAACCTGCCTTTCCGTCTTGCCGTGCGCGAGGTGGGCGGACTGGATTTGGCCACGACCGATTTGGTCAACGCGCGCTCGTTGATCGAGCGGAATCCCAAAGCCTTCAAGCTGATTGAAACCTGCCCGGCGGACCGTCCCCTGGCGGTGCAACTTTTTGGCAGCGTCCCTGAGGAAATGCGCGATGCCGCCGTGATGTTGGAGGAACTCGGCATCTCGTCGGTGGACATCAACATGGGTTGTCCGGTGAAGAAGGTCTGCCGCGTCGGCGGTGGCTCGGCGATGATGACCGAACTGGATAGGACCGGCCGCGCTGGTCAGGGGCATGGTGAATGCCGTGAAAATTCCGGTCACGGCAAAGATGCGTCTGGGCTGGGATGATGACAACATCACGGCGCCGGAGTTGGCGCGCGCGCTGGAAGATGCGGGCGTGGCCGCAATCTTCGTCCATGGACGCACGCGCGAGCAGGGTTTCGGCGGGACGATCAATCTTGGTGGCATTCGCAAAGTGGTCGCAGCCGTCCATACCATTCCCGTAATCGGCAACGGTGACGTGACCACGCCTCAGGCCGCGAAGAAGATGTTCGACGAAACCGGCTGCGCGGGAGTGAGCATTGGGCGTGGCGCCTTCTACAATCCGTGGATCTTCGTCCACACCCGGCACTATCTCGACACGGGCGAACTAATGCCCGAGCCCCGCTTCAGCGAACGAATCCGGGTGATGAGCCGGCACCTTGACTTGATGATGGAGGTGTTTGGCGAGGAGCACGGCTGTCGCATGTTTCGCAAGGTGGCGCCCTGGTATGCCAAGCGATTTGGACCCGCCAGCGTTTTCAACAAACGGGTCGTGCTGCTGCAGTCCCGGGCGGAGTTCGATGAAATCCTTCGCGAGTTCTTCCAGTGGAGAGAACAGTTTCTCGATGCGGACGGAGAGCTGCAAGCGCGGTACCGGCTCGGGCCGATGGTCGCCTCTTTCATGCAGGAGCCGGCGGTCGCTGCGCGTGAGGCGATTCCCGTGCCCAAGGGGCCGGTCGAGGTCTGGTGACTCTTACCTGAAATGGCTCATTCGCCCGAGTTGTAGCAACACGCAGGCTCGTGGTTTGTTTGAAGCCGTTGCCGAGGGCGACCCAAAATTGGAGTTCGTTATCCCACGGGCTTAGTTCCTGATGGCCAACTTGCGCTTACTCGCTCGCGCCCTCTTTCAGAGGACATGTTTCGTTAGGAAATCCACCAAGGCTCGCTGGACGTCGGCGAAGTGCCCCTCCTTGCTCACCGATTTGGGCGTCACCTCGATCAGCGTTGCGCCGGGAATGGATTGTGCGAAGACCTCGCCGAACTGGTACGGGTGCACGGCATCCTGCCGGTTCACCAGCACGAGGGTGGGCACCTGAATACGTTTCCACGCCAGGCGGGTGTGGCGGGGCGTGTGGATGGGAATGCGCTCCAGTTTGGCGACCGTTTCTGCGGCGCGCGGGTGAACAAATTGTGAAACCAGGGAGTTCGCATTGTCCGGCGAGGCTCGCAGCACAGCTTGGTAGGCTTCTGTTTGCTGGAACCGCTGAGCCCCTTCCCAGGCCCCGTATTTTCGGATGAACTCGGCAATCGTCGAGAACACCCGCATGTTGTCTTCCCGCGATTGATCCAACCAGGCGGGGCGTGACAGCACGAGGCCCATTACGCGCTCCGGATGTTCGAGGGCGAAGTTCAGCGAAATCTCAGCGCCCATGGAGATGCCGCCGACTACGGCGCGTTCAATTTCCAGATGGTCAAGCAACGCGTGGAGGTCGTCGGTGAACTGCCCAATCCCGATTTTTTCCTCCGGGCCAAGTGGGCGCGTCTCGCCGTGTCCTCGGCAATCGAAAGAGATCAGGCGAACCCCCGTGGGCGGCTGGAATAAGTCGAAGATCTGGCTCACGTCCGCGCCGAGACCGTGTTGGAAGACAAAGGCAACACCCGCGCCCGTCTCGCGATAGTGGAACTCGAGTCCGTCGTGGGTGAAGTGGGGCATTACTTTAATTTTCCCCCAGCTTCATGCAGGCGGGAGCCTTGGTGTGCGATTCGTTCACGCGCTTCCTCCACCGGCACCTGGCGTGGCACATTGGCGGCCGGGCCGCGAGGTTTAGCCCATCGGACAGCGTTGCGGAGGACGCGCTGGATCTCTGGCTGATGATAGATCGGGTACAGCTCATGCCCGGGGCTGAAGTAAAAGATTCGCCCCGCACCCCGCGACCAACAGCAGCCGCTGCGAAACACGTCCCCGCCTTCAAACCAGGAGATGAAGATGAGTTGTTCCGGCTCTGGAATGGTAAAAGGTTCGCCGTACATTTCGCTGTGCCGAATCTCGATCTGTTCGCCGACACCGGCGGCAATTTCATGTGAAGGGTTCACCACCCAAAGCCGTTCGCGCTCGCCCGCCTCGCGCCACCTCAAGCTGCACGTGGTTCCCATGAGCCGTTTGAAAACCTTTGAATAATGGCCGGAATGCAACACGATCAATCCCATGCCGGCATTCACCCGCTCGCAAACCCGGCCCACCACTTCATCACTCACGTCGTCGTGCCGCGCGTGGCCCCACCAGAGCAGGACATCCGTCTCATTCAAACGTTTCTGGGAGAGCCCATGGTCCGGCTCATCCAGGGTCGCCGTCGAGACCGACAAAGAGGCATCCGCCCCCAAGGCTGTTGCCAGGGCAACGTGAATCCCCTGCGGATAAATGCTGGTCACGCCCGGGTTGGTTCGCTCGTGCACGAACTCGTTCCAGATGATGACTCGAATTTGACTCATGAGCCGATGATAGGAATTCCACCGTTCCTTGGGCCAGCGACAAACACGGCTCCTTGGGGCGCGGGTGCTGGCACTACTTGTTTTTAGTCGGGGCGGAAGCGCCGGTTCGCATCCATTGCAGAATTTGCTCCGCTGACTTCTGCGGCGCGGTTCCCAGAACGTTGTGATCGGCGTTGAAGATGATGCTTGAGGCGCAGAAGCCCGGACAATGGCGGCGCAACCAGGGCTGGACGAACATCCACGGGACCACTGGATCGACGAATCCCGCCACATGAAACACAGGTAACGTGCAACGCCAGGCATTTCCGGCGGCGTCGCTGGAGAGAATTAACCCGTAGCGATGCAGCATCGCCTGGCGATCCGGTTCCGTGCGGCGCGCGATAAATTCGTCGATGCTGGCGAGAGTTTCTGGCGCGCGACGATGCCGAAGGCGGGCGTAGCGTGCGTAGATGCGCAGGGCCACTTGGACCATCCACGCCGGCATCCGGCGATTGATCAGGCGGACCAATCGAACGCCGGTCAGGATGGGATACCGCGCAAAGCCCCCGGCGAGGATCAATCCGGTCGGCTGAAATGCGGGCGGATTCGTCGGCACCAACTCGGCGATCTTCCAAGCAACCTGAGAACTAAAGGATTCCGCCAGCAGCCAGCCCGCGTGAATATCGTTTTCCGTCAGACTGGTGATCACTGCCTCGGCATAATCTTCCAAACGCCAGGTGACGGTGCGGGGATAAGTGAACTCGACAAAGCGCACGCGCCCGGCGACGGCGGCGCGAAAACTCGAAACCAGTGTCCAATCCCCGTGGAGACCGGGAAGGTAGATGAGAGTGGGTAAGGAATTATCGCCGTGGACGCGCACCTGAATCGTTTCCATTCAAGTCCTAGGCTCTCGTTTCACACGAGCTTTTCTAGCTCTCGATAATTCACCTTGCCCGTCCCGAGCTTCGGAATTTCATGCAGGAACTTCACTTCCCGCGGCACGGCGAGGTTGGGCAGACCCTTTGCCTTGATGGCCGCCCGCACTTCGTCGAGTGAGAGCCTGGCTTCGTTTGAAATCGCAATGAGCTTTTCACCCTTGTCTTCGTCAGGCCGGGCGATGACGGCGGTTTGGCAGCGCAAGCCATACTGGGGAAAGGCCCCGGCCAGCGCATCCTCGACCGCGGTAAGGCTCACCATCTCGCCGCTGATCTTGGCGAAACGTTTTAGGCGGCCTTGGATGAACACAAACCCATCTTCATCAACCCGAACGATATCGCCGGTGTCGTACCATCCGTCCAAGGCTTGAAACTTCGCGTTCGCGTCGGCGTTCAAGTAGCCTTTCATCACGTTGGGCCCGCGCAAAAACAGCCGCCCGCCCTCCGCCACTCCTTCCACGGGTTCAATCTTGTAAGTCATGCCCGGCATGATTCTGCCTGCGGATCCGTACTTGGCCTGCAACGGAGTATTCACACTTACGCAGGGAGCGCACTCCGTCGCGCCGTAGCCTTCCAGCACGCGCACGCCGAAGCGCTGTGCCCAAGTTGTTGCCGTGGTTTCCTGTAATTTCTCCGCGGCCGCGAACAGGTAGCGCAAGCTGCGAAAATCGTAGGGATGAGCCTTGCGCGCGTAGCCGTTCAGGAATGTGTTCGTGCCGAGCAGGATGGTGGAATCGGTGTTGTAGAAAGCGGTCGGCACCACCCGGTAATGGAGGGGAGACGGATAAATGAAGACGGGCATGCCACGCACGAGTGGCAGAAGCGTGCCCACGGTAAGGCCGAAGCTGTGAAAGAGCGGCATGGCATTGAAGATTCGATCTTTGTCGGTGAGGTCGGTCACCGCCAGCATCTGGCGCACGTTCGCGAGAATGTTGCGATGCGAGAGCTCGACTCCCTTCGGCACACCTTCCGAACCACTGGTAAACAAAATGACGGCCGCAGCATTCGGCTCCTCCGGAACGCAGGGGAAGGCCGGGATTTAATTTTTGCTTTAACAGCGCCCGCAGCTTGGCGCTGCCAGAGATATTGGCCCGGATATCTTCGAGATAAATGAATTCAATCCCTGCACCTACCAACGGAGTGACATCCAGTTTTGCTCGTTCCAGAAAGGCGCGCGAGGTGACGACCTGTTTCACGCCCGCCAGTTCCGCGCAGGCCAGCATGATGGCGGGACCGGCGGAGTAATTGAATACGGCGGGCTCCTTCCCCAACGTCCATAGGCTCAGGAGCACGACGGGGGTGGCGTTTACGTTCGGCAGCAAGACGCCCACCCGTTTTAAGTCGCGGCCCAAAACCTGGCAGAGTTGCCATCCCATCAGGTCAGCCCCGATAAGAAGCTTTCTGTTGGTAATCTCGGCGTTCACGTCTTGAAGAGCTACTTGTCGGGGGAACCGCGCCGCCGTCTCCACTACGGCCTGGGCGAGACTGCGCGGTCCAAACTGCATTTCCGTCTCGAACTGTTGCATCACCATTTTATCGCGGAGCCACGTCGTGAACAGTTCCCGAGCCCGCGCCGTGCTCATGTGTTCCACGTGGGGTGGCGTCAACGCATCGCTGAAGTGCGCGGTGACCGTTGGGAACCACTCCTTCTCGTTGGGATTGGGCGACAGCGGCAGTCGATGCGCCCCGCGCAAGTAACAGGTGATCACTTTGGCGCCGGTCTTGTGCAGCAGAAAGCCAGTGCCATCGAAGAGCTTCATCAGCGTGCCCGTGCGTGAAAGACGACCCTCTGGGAAGAGCGCCAGTCGTCCTCCTTTGCTGAGGAATTCGGCCATGTGCTTCACCGCATAGGGCGAATCTGTATCGATGAGAAAGGTGCGCCGGTTGATCATGATCTTCCGATGAAACCAGGATGTGTGGGCCGTCCGTTCAGACACAACGCACCGCCAGTCTTCATCCGTGCAGACCAAAAGGAACAGCCAGTCGAACCAGGAAACGTGATTTGGGAGGAGCAGCACCGGTCCCGGCGTCTTCAGCGCCTCCTCGTTATAGGCGCGGAAACGGAACATCAGTCGAACCAGGAAACGGAGCATGGCTTTCATTGCATCGTCACGATGAAGAGGGATTTACACGGGACGATGCGGAAAGGCCATTCGAGATGTCTGGTTCGGGAATTGATAAAACAATTCAGCTGATTGCCCCCGGGCGGCGTGGGTGGTGAAATTGCATTGCGGCCCAAACCATTCTGTCTAGCGTTCGCGCCATGTCCTTCCCCAGTCTCTTCCCCAAAATCCTGCGCCTCACAATTCTCCTTTTCACGACCGGCGCCGCGCTGGTTTTTAGTGGGTGCGCCACGGCGCGAGGTCCCGAAGCCCGGCTCGCGGACCAAACCACTTTTGCCGTCCTTTGGTTCCAACATGCCGCCGAGTGCCGCGCATTATTCTACCAGGCATGCAACGTCGCCCACGACGTTCTGACCGCCGAGGTTCCCAGGTATACCAACGTCGCCATCGTCGTGGATATCGACGAGACCGTGCTCGACAACAGCCCCTACCAGGGACGGCTCATCGCGCGAGGCGAGCAGTATGCCACGAACACATGGCATGACTGGGTTCAACGTTTCCGTGCGTCGGCGTTGCCGGGAGTCGTTGCTCTGCTCGCAGACGCCACGAATCGGTTTGCGGCGAATCGACTCGAAGTTTTTTATATTTCCAACCGCACTGAAGATCAGAGGGCTGCGACGCTATTGAACCTGCAACACCAAGGATTCCCTCATGCCGATTCACATCACCTGCGACTCAGAACTTCCGAATCGAGCAAGGAAGTGCGCCGCGCGGAGGTGTCCCGGGCACATCGCATCGTTTTGCTTATGGGAGACAATCTTGGCGACTTCGCCCGGGACTTCGATGGCGTTGGATTATCCCGCATCACGGCGACGGATGCGGCCCGCGAACAGTTCGGCCGCCGCTACATCGTGTTGCCCAATCCAATGTATGGCGACTGGGAGAAGGCATTCTACGAGCTGAAGATTCCCGCGGCGGAAAAGGTTCTTCAGCGCGGCAAAGCCCTCCATGGCTACTGACGTTTCCGCGTGGTGCGCATCCTTCGGGTCGGATTATTTTCGTTCCCGTTTGCGTCGCAATTCCTCGCGCAGTTCGCCTAATGGCAGCGTGTTCACGACGTCCGCTTTCGTCAGCCAGCCCTTCCGGGCGATGCCAGCCCCCAAACGCAAGTAGCCGACATGCTCGAAGCGATGGGCGTCGCAATTGATCACGCACTTCACTCCTTTGCTCTTCGCGTTTTTCCAATGACGCCAATCCATGTCGAAGCGGTACGGACTGGCGTTGAGTTCGATCCAGGTCCCCGTGGCGGCGCACGCATCGATGACTGCGCTGTGATTCACATTGCACCCTTCGCGTTCGAGCAAAAGGCGACCGCACAAGTGGCCGAGCATGTGGACGTATTTGTTTTCCGCGGCGCGCACCAGGCGCTTGGTCGTCTCTGCCTCACTCTGCGTGAAACCCTGGTGAATGCTCGCGACCACCACATCCAATTCGGCCAGTACGTCGTCGGGGAAATCCAGGCCGTCATTGAGAATGTCCACCTCCGTTCCAATCAACAGCCTGAAGTCAGTGCCCGAATCCTCGAGCCTCCGGTTTAATTCACGCACCGCTTTTATTTCCTCACGCAATCGCGCCGCGTCGAGACCGTTGGCCTGAAAGGACGATTTCGAATGATCCGTAATCCCCCAATAACCCAGCCCCAACTCCTGCATGTGCGCCGCGATTTCATCGAGCGTGTTTCGTCCATCGCTCCAGTTGGAATGGTTGTGCAACGAACCCTTCAAATCCGTCCACTCAACGAGCCGCGGCAGGCGATGGTTTTCTGCGGCTTCAAACTCGCCCGAGTCCTCCCGCAATTCCGGCTCCACGTAATCCAATCCCAACTCAGCGAAGATCTCTTCCTCGGTCTGGCATGGCACGAGCAGCTTCGGATCGCGCGTCTCTTCTTTCGAACGAAACAACCCGTACTCATTCAACCGCAAGCCCCGCGCAATCGCCCGCTGGCGCATCACGATGTTGTGCTCCTTGCTGCCGGTGAAGTAGGCGAGAGCAAACGGAAATTCCGTGTCGCTCACCACGCGCAGGTCCGCCTGGATGCCGCCTTCCAACACCACGCTCGCTTTCGTTTCGCCCTTGGCGCTGACCGAGATGATGCCCGGCTGTTGCGCAAAAAATTCCAGCACGCTGGCCGGCCTCTTGGATGAGGCGAGAAAATCCACGTCGCCAATAATCTCCTTGTGTCTCCGCGAACTGCCCGCCATCGCGCATCGGATGACGTCGGGATGGGCGCGCAAATTCTCGAGAATGGGCTCGGCGGCGGCCAACGCCTTCACCAATAAATGTCGCGAAGCGTACGTCCGTCGTCGATCGATTCCGGCGCAGATATTCGTCTGCGTCTTCTCGCCGAAACCCGCGAGCGCCGCCACTCTTCCCGTCCTTGCACGCCTGCTCCAGCTTTTCCACCGTGTCGATGCCCAGCTTGTCGTACATCGCCTTGATTTTCTTGGGGCCGACGCCGGGGATCTCCAGCATGTCCCGCATGCCGGGCGGGATGGACGCTTTCAAGTCGTCGTAGTATTTCAGCCTGCCGGTGGTGACGAGCTCCGTGATCTTCTGTTGTAACGCTTCGCCGATGCCTTTGATTTCGCCGAGGCGACCTTCAGCTACAATTTTGGCCAGCGGTTCATTCAACTGCTGCAACGTGCGCGCGCCATTCTGATACGCGCGCGTCTTGAAGGGATTCTCGCCCTTCAACTCCAGCAGCAATCCAATATCGATGAGGATGTCCGCGACCTGATCCTTTTCCATGCGCTGTGAAGCTAGGGTTGAATTTCGAAATCAGAAAAGAAGTAAAACGTTCCCCGACCCGTGGACACCACCTTGCAGGGAGGCGAAACGTCGCGGTCACGCCAGCAGCTTCGTCGACGACTTCGCCATGCACGTCGGTCAGGCGGAAGTCGCGTCCCTGGAAACGATAGGTCAGCTTGGTGTGATCGAAGCCGAGCAGGTGCAGCAACGTGGCGTGCAAGTCGTGGACGTGGACTTTGTCCTCCGTGGCGTTGAACCCGAATTCGTCCGATTGGCCGAGCGTGAGTCCCGGCTTCACGCCGCCGCCCGCCATCCACATGGTGAAACAATTGGGATGATGATCGCGCCCGTCGTTGCCGCCCTGCACCATCGGCGTGCGTCCGAATTCGCCGCCCCAAATCACGAGCGTGTCTTCGAGCAGGCCGCGCTGCTTCAAATCCTTCACGAGTGCCGCGCTCGCCTTGTCCGTCGTCTTGCAATTGGTTTTCAAGCCCGTTGGTGAGGTCACCGTGCTGATCCCAGGATTCATGGAAAATCTCCACGAAACGCACGCCGCGTTCGATCATGCGGCGCGCCAGCAGGCAGCTGTTGGCGTAGGAGGACTTGCCCGGTTCTGCGCCATACATTTCCAGGGTGGCTTTGGATTCCTTGGAGAGATCCATCAATTCCGGCGCGCTCGCCTGCATGCGGTAGGCCATCTCGAAGGAATTGATGCGGGTGGCGATCTCCGGATCGCCCACGACGTCGAGACGCTTCTTGTTCAGCGCGTTGATCGTGTCGAGCGTGTCGCGCTGCATCTCCTTGTCCACGCCGGGCGGGTTTGAAAGATACAAGAACGGGATCGCCCACGTTGCGGAAGAGCGTGCCCTGATAGACCGACGGCAGAAACCCTGCGCCCCAATTGGACGCGCCGCCGCTGGTGCCTTTGCCGCCGGTGCTGAACACGACGAACCCGGGGAGATCCTGCGACTTCGCTGCCCAGCCCATAGGTCGTCCAGGAACCGAAGCTCGGCCGGCCGAATTGCTGCGAGCCGGTGTTCATGAAGATTTGGGCTGGCGCGTGATTGAACGCATCCGTGTGCATCGACTTCACGATCGCGATGTCGTCCACCACTTCCGAGAGGTGCGGCAACAGTTCGGATAGTTCCGCGCCGATTGGCCGTGTTTCTTGAATTTGAACTTCGGCCCGAGCAGGTTCGAGTTCGGTGTGATGAATGCGGAGCGATAACCCTTCAACAATTCTGCCGGCGGCAACTTTCCGTCGTACTTCGCCAGTTCCGGTTTGTTATCGAACAACTCCAGATGGCTCGGTCCGCCTGCCTGGAACAAGTAGATGACCCGCTTGGCCTTTGCCTTGTGATGTGGCTGGCGCGGTGCGAGCGGATTGAGCGAGAGCGGGGCGGCGTGGCCGCTGTTGCCGAATAACGTTCCAAGCGCGATGGAGCCCAGGCCCAAGCCGCACTGCTGGAAAAACCAGCGGCGGGTGATTTCCGTTCGATTCTGGCCGCGATAAAGATGGGACTGGCAGTTCATAAAATCATTCCTTCGTAATCGTCTCGTCGAGGTTCAACAGCACCCGCGAAACCAGGGTGTAGGCGGCCAGCTGGGTGGGACGTGACGCCGGGCGGCAGGTCCTTTGGAATCGCATTGGTGCCGGTGGCGATTTCGGCCGCGCTCACCCAACCGTCGGCGATGCGCTGGCGTTCCTTGTTCAGCAGAGCGATCAAGCTCCTGTGCTTCATCCGGCTGTGGAGAACGGGCCAGCGTGCGGCGGAATGCGTAGCGGATTCGTTCCTCGATCCGTCCTGCCGCCTTCCGTGAGAGTTTTGCGGGCGAGCGCCTGAGAGCATTCCACGAAGAGCGGTTCGTTCAGCGAAACCAGTGCCTGCAAGCGGCGAATTGGATCGCTGACGACGCACGCATGCGGAATCCCCGTTTGGCACATCGAAGGTCTGCAGCGCGGGATACGGCGTGGACCGGCGGCGGAATGTGTAAAGGGCGCGGCGATATTTGTCGGGACCCGTCTCGTGCTTCCACGGGAATGGCGCGTAACTCGTCGGCGGTTCAAAGAGAAACGCCGGCGCGGGTGGCATGACGCTTGGGCCGCCCAGCTTGGGATTCAGCAACCCGCTCGCGGCCAGCGTGATGTCCCGCACGATTTCGCCTTCCACCCGGAACCGCGATCCGCGCGCGAGCAAGCGGTTGTAAGGATCTTTCTCGTAGGCTTCCGGCGTGACCTTCGAAGACTGGCGATACGTGGCGCTGGTCACGATTTGCCGATGAAGGCGCTTTAAACTCCAGTCGTGATCCATGAAATCAACTGCCAGCCAATCGAGCAATTCGGGGTGGGACGGTGCCTCGCTTTGCGACAC
The DNA here is from genome assembly GCA_963760275.1 of uncultured Verrucomicrobiae bacterium. Classification (GTDB taxonomy): domain Bacteria; phylum Verrucomicrobiota; class Verrucomicrobiia; order Limisphaerales; family SIBH01; genus JANNGC01. The sequence goes on along the minus strand of CAVXCM010000011.1, from coordinate 668,275 downwards.
CGAAATCTTCGGGCGTGCTCACGCAGGCCGGTGCCGAAATACGCCATCCAAACCCGGTTCACAATGACGCGCGCAGTGGTCGGAGCTTTCCGATCCGCCAGCCACTTCGCGAAGGTCAGGCGAGAGTTGTCGGCGTCCTTCGGGCAAGGGATTCAAGATGGCCGGCACGCCCGCAGTCACAGGCTTCGAGGGCTTGAGCCAATCGCCGCGCCGCAACAAGCGGGTTTCTCGAGGCGTCTCACGGGTCAGCAACGTCATGGAAGTCGCACCATCGGGGTATTCATTCCAGAGCGCTTCGATCCGTTCGTTTGACTCCTTCCACTCCGGAACCGTCGTGCGCCAGTAACTGAACACGGTCGCCACCTGCGACGGGCGTGCGCTTCTCGCGCGGGATGGCCAGAATGTCGCGGACTTTCTTCGGCAACGGATCGGCCTTCACTCCTTCCGTGGCCTTTGTCGCGCTGAGGCGAAAGCGGCCGAGGTTGTTGTTCATGTGGTCATCGCTGTTCCAGCCACCATGATTCTGCTGCAACCCGATGCGCCAATAGGTGCCGTTGGTGTATCCAGCGGGTTTCTCTGCGACGAAGACCGCCTTGCGCTCCTGATTGCGGCGGCCTGGCCCCACGTTAATGCCCCAGGCGGTGTTGGCATTGCCATCGATGGCGAACTTGATTGGACCGGTGGTGCGGCTGTTGGTCGTTTTGTCGTAAAAATTCATCTCCAGCTTTCGCTCAGGCTGGTCGACATCGGCGGTGGCTTCCTTCCACTTCACCTTCGTCTTGTTCGTGATCTGTTTCGCGTCCATGGCTTCCACCATGAACTCGCTCAAGGCACAGGTGCCGTTGAAAGCGCGGCCGGGTCCGCCGTAGGGAAGATTCGGATCGGTCAGCAACTCAATGCGAAAGCCGGTGATGCCGTTGAGATCGTTCGTCGTGCGAAACCATTGCGTCATTTTGGTGGGCGCATAACCACACGCCAGGAACGAGCCGTCTCCCTGATCCTCGTAGCGCTGTGCGCTTGTCACCTTCGTGATGGAGATCGTTCAGTACGATCCATTCCGGCTGATTGCCCGTGACCGATTCCTCCCATGCGGCCATCTGCTTCTCCCAATCCGGCGCCCGATGCTTCAGATCCTTTTCGATCTCTGCCATCCCTCGGTGCAACTCCGCCAGCTTCATTTGCTGCTCCGGAGAATACACCACCGGACGCGCCTCGTGGTCGTTATTGATGAAGGCGAAGAGGCGGTAATATTCCTCCTGGGAGATCGGATCGAATTTGTGGTTGTGACATTGCGCGCATTGGATCGTCACGCCGAGCACGGCTTTGCCGATGGCATCCATGCGGTCGAACATCGCTTCCATGCGGAACTGCTCCGGATCAATGGCGCCCTCCATGTTGACCATGGAGTTGCGCAGAAAGCCGGTGGCAACAATCTGATCCTGTTTGGCGTCGGGAATCTGATCGCCGGCGAGTTGCTCGATGATGAATTGATTGTAGGGCAGATCGCGGTTGAACGCGTTGATCACATAATCGCGATAGGGCCACATCTCGCGCGACATGTCTTTCTCGTACCCATCGCTGTCGGCGTAGCGTGCCGCGTCCAGCCAGTGGCGGCCCCACCGTTCGCCGTAATGCGGCGAGGCGAGCAAGCGCTCGACCTGTTTGGTGTAGGCGTCCTTGCTCTTGTCAGCGAGGAATGCATCGACTTCCTGCGGGGTGGGCGGCAGTCCGATCAGGTCCAGGGAAAGGCGGCGCAGCAGCGTCGACTTTGTCGGCTTCCGGCGAAGGTTTGAGCTGTTCTTTCTCCAGTCGCGCGAGGATGAACCGGTCAATTTCGTTGCGTGCCCACCGGGCGTCTTTGACTGTGGCGAGGGCCGGTTTCACGGGCGCCTTGAACGCCCAGTGGTCGCGAGGATCTTTTCCGCCAGCCAATTTTTCGGGCATGGACGCCCCTTGATCGATCCATGCGCGCAGCAGCCCCACCTGTTCTGATGACAGCTTCTCGCCTTTCTTGGGCATCTTGATCTCGTCGTGAACTCCCGCGACAGCGTGAATCAAGAGACTTTCGCCGCTCTTACCTGGAATGATGTCGCCGCCGTGTTCGCCGCCTTTCAACGCCGAGGCCCGGTCATCCAGTCGAAAGCCCGATTCCTGTTTTTTCGCCCCATGACAACTCCAGCAGGAAGATTCAAAAATGGGCTGGATATCCTTGATGAAATCGACCGGGCGCGTAGCGGCGGGCGGGAGCTTGGAAGCATCAAGCGCGGCGCTGGCCTGGGAAAACAGACTCAGCCAACCGACACAGGTTCCCAGCAAAATAATGTTTCGCATGACTCAAAAGGGTGAACGCCAAACTGTTCCTTACGACGCGGCCGGCGTCACCGAAATTCTAACCATTCCGGCCGGAGCCCTTGCGGAATGCGAAAGTGTGAATGGCTTCGCCACCCGCGAGGGATGGTGTATCACTTCCACCATGAGTGAATCGCCCGAACGACTGGAAATCCTGGAGTCCCACGTCGCTCATCTGGAGCGTCAATATGAGGAGTTGAATCAAGTCGTCATTGCTCAGGGAAAGCTGCTCGCGCGACTGCAAAAGGAGGCGGCGAAAATCTCCGACACGATGGAGACGATTGAAGGCGACCGAGTGCGCGCCACCAACGCCAAACCGCCGCATTATCAGTAGGCCAGTCCCTCCAACAAAAAAGCGAGGGGCAGCCAGTGCCTCTCGCCTTGCTCTTGCGCCGGTTGGGAATCAACTCCGCGGTGGGAGCTTCTTTTCAATCCGCATCTTTTCGAGCGCCACGTATTTGGGCAAACCACCTTCGATGGGAATCTTCACTTCGCCTTCGATCAGTGGACGGGCGTATTCGACGAATTTCTCGTTGGGCATGAAGCCATCTTCACTGATCCAATCGCGTGGGACGAGGTGCTCGACATTGGCGATGTCCCCGAGAGGTTGAAGCCCCAGGTTCCATTTGTAGGGGTGGTTCTGGACGCGGACGATTTTGACCATGAACCCGCTGTGACCTTCGACGGCAGCTTTGACCGCCTCTTCGCCACAGGCGGAGGCCTCCAGCACGTCGGTGGCACTGGCAAAATGGGCGGCGGCGCGCTGGGCATAGCCAAGCTTTACGCTGCGGCTCTTGAGTTTGAGCTTATCGGAAACAGTGTCAGCCAGATGGTCCGCGGCACCGGAAAGAACGGCATGACCGAACGCATCCACGCGTGATTTATCGGCGGCAATTTCCTCGCCAGCCTTGTTCTTCAATCCTTCGCCCACCACGACGACGCAATATTTCAGCTTGTCCACGACTTCCTGAACACGTTTGAGGAAAGCTTCTTCATCGAGAGGAATTTCCGGGAGCAGAACGATGTGCGGAGCGTCGTCCGGTTGGCGTTTTGCCAGGACCGATCCTGCCGCAATCCAGCCGGCTGAGCGGCCCATGACCTCAATGATGCAACAGGCGCCGTCATCCGTGGCCATGCTGCCGACGTCGAGGGCGACTTCCATGATGGTGGCGCCATTGTACTTGATGACCGATCCGTAGCCGGGGCAGTGGTCCGTGTGCGGCAGGTCGTTATCAATGGTCTTAGGCACTCCAATGACCCGCATTTCCCAGGCGCGCTTGATGGCTTCCTCGTGGATTTTGTTCGCCGTGTCCTGGGAATCGTTACCGCCGGCGTAAAAGAAATAGCGGATGTTATGAGCCTGAAACACTTCGAACAGCCGGTCCATGTCCTTCGCCGCCTGTTCCGGCCTCTTCTTGAAATCAATTTTGTAACGGCAGGTTCCCAATGCAGCGGCAGGCGTATGCTTTAAGCTCTCGATGGCTTTGTTGGTCTCTTCCTGGAGATCGATAATGTCTTCGTTGAGGATGCCGTAGATGCCATTCAGCCCGCCGTAAATCTCTTCGATGTATTCCTGTTTGCCCGCCTGTTGGATGACGCCAGCCACACTGGCATTAATGACGGCGGTGGGGCCGCCGGACTGAGCAACGAGCAAATTTCCGCGTAGTTCTCCCATAAAGTGCGCGAACACTGCCAACCGTGCTGGGGAGTGTCAAAACGATTCAAGGACGCGTCGGGACAGTCGAGCCGCGCCGCCCTTCAACCTCGGACACCCCCGTTTCTAGCGCATTCGCCCGGAGGAATTTCAAGCCGGAGAGCTTCATTGGACGTTGAGCCGATCCCTGGCTCTCAGGGCTGAGCTCCCTTGGCCCCCGGACGCCTTCCTAGCCGGATTTCATCTTCCCGCCCCGTGGTGCCCCCTCGTTACCCGGTTACTTTGATGGAGTGATCGTGAACGAATGAAACGGCTTATGAAAAATCATCTGGTTGGAGTGTGCTTGGTGTTTGGTATCTCAGGCTTTGCATTGATGGGACAGAATCGAGCGGTTATCGGCGGCGGTCCGGGCACCACGCCTAGCGGAACCGGCATACTGACGGGTAATCCTCCCGCCATCATCGCTAGCCCCGGGGCTCTGACTAATTCTCCCGGTGCGCCCCTCCCTGGCGGAGTGCCAGGGCTTGGGAACCGCGCAATCGTGAGCGGCGGTGCGATCGATGCCGGCGTTCTTCCGCCCAACGCGGGTGTTCGACCCTTAAACACGAACGTGTTGGGCGGGCCGATTAATCCCGCAACAATTACAGGCGGCCCCGGCACCGTTGGCGGACTCGGATCCGGGAGCGCAGGTACAGGCATAGGAGCCAATCGTGTCGGTGGGTTGGGCAGCGCAGGGGGTGGGTTCGGCCGCGCGACGAACGCCATTCGGGGTTTGGGGACCGGTAGCGGCGGCGTGGGAACCGGGGTTGGGCGTGGGTTGGGCTCAGGCGGTGTTGCTCCTGGCAGCAGATTACCCGTGGCTCCAGTCCCTCCGGTTCCGGCGACACCTCCCCGGCCATAAAACCGGATTGGCGGAAGGAGGATCCTGCAGGTTTCAACCTGGGAAGGCTCCAACCCTCACGACGTGCCGAAACGTGCTGTGCTCGCTCGGCAGAGGTTCACGAACGTTTCTTCGGCCATCGTGAGCCGCCGTTCGCGCCAGTGCAGCAAGCCCCATGTCCGTTTCAACTTTCGTTTGCCCAGCGAGAGCGCTACCAGTTCGCCTGCCTCAATCTCGCGCCGGGCAATCCATGGAGCCAGCACGCTCACTCCCAGGCCCAGCTTCACCAGTTCTTTGATGGCTTCCATGCTGCCCAACTCCATGACCATGTTCAGCACCATCCCTTCAGTTCGAAAATACTCCTCCACCAAACCGAACGTGAAACTGCTCTTGTTGTAGAGCACGTAGTGTTGCCGGGGAATTTCTTCGCGCACCACGCGGCCGGCCACGGCCCACGGATGCGAAGGAGCCGTGACAAAAAGCATTTCGTCCGTGAACAGGGGAATAAATTCAAAATCGTCATCCCGCTTGGGCTCCAGGCCGAGCGCCAGATCCACCTCGTTGGCGCGTAATAGTTCCATCGCTTCCCGCGTGTCCCCAGGCTCTACGCTGATCATCGCTTGCGGATAACTCTTCTTAAATTCGCTGAGGATCTCCGGAAGGATATACTGACATGCTGTCGTGCTCGCGCCCACTCGCAAACGGCCAAATCCCCATTTTCCCAATTGCTGAATGGCTTCGCGAGCCGCCGCCATCTCCATCAGAATTTTATCCGCATGTTGCAGCAGATGCTCGCCGGCCTGCGTGAGCAAAACCTTTTTGCTCATCCTGTCAAAAAGACGACAACCCAAGTCCGTCTCCAGCGCCTTCATCGAATGGCTCACGGCCGACTGGGAAAGGTGAAGATCGCGTGCTGCCTGCGTGAAGCTTCCGCGGCGTGCCAGCGTGACAAACGCGCGGAGCTGCCGTGTATCCAGTGGTTGCGTCATCAATGAATTGGTTTCGGTGCCGCATTGCTTCCGGCTCCGTTCCGCCCACTTAGCAGAACCGGAGCCAAGGCTGGTGGATCGAGCGCCCGATCCATCAATCCGCCGGCGTTGTCGGTCAGTATAGGGAAACGCGAAGACTCGGGTATGTAGAGGTATTCGCGGGCTGGACCAGGTTGGTCAGAGTTCGAAGGAAGGTAACGTGCGAGTTCTACTTGTTCTTCTCGAACTTCAAGGCGGCGGAGTTGATGCAGTGGCGCATTCCGGTGGGCTTGGGACCGTCGTTAAAAACATGGCCCAAGTGAGCGTCGCAACGCGCGCAGACCACTTCGGTGCGCTTCATGAAGAAGCCGTTATCCTCTTTGGTTTTCACGTAAGCCTCTTTGATGGGCTGCCAGAAACTGGGCCAGCCGGTGCCCGATTCGAACTTGGTTTCCGAGGAGTAGAGGGGCAGGTCGCACGCCACGCAGTGATACACTCCGGTCTGATGGTTGTTCCAATAGGCTCCCGTGAAGGCTCGTTCGGTGCCTTTCTGCCGGGTGATTTTATACTGCTCGGGCGTGAGTTGCTTGCGCCATTCGGCATCCGTTCTGGTGATCGGTTCAAGTTTGTCCGGCATATTCGTGCTCGTGTTTGCGGACCGTTTCTCCTCAGCAGCGTCGGCACCGCTCGCCAGCAACGCTGAAACTGTTACGCACAGAATCGCAAGTGACTTCATGCTGGTGACGATAGCATCGCAGCTGGAGAGACTCTATTTGAATTTCCTTGCTCCCCTGGCGGTGAACAACGGGCTGGCTTCTTCAGGCGATCGGGTCGGCAGCCGCCGCCCTTTCCGTGTCCGCCCCGTTGGGCTTTGAGCCGTAAGCGTTTCGAGGAACGCTCGCCCTCAACTCCTCGGTGCATTCGGTCGGCACCCGCGGTTGAAGCAGTTTTGCGATCAGCCCCGTCCAACCTGTTTGATGCGAGGCACCAACACCGCGGCCCGTGTCCCCGTGAAAGTATTCGTGGAACAATACGTAGTCGCGAAAGTGCGGATCCGTCGCGAGCTTGGGATGGCACTGCGACACCGGCCGCCGCCCGGAGGCGTCCTTCAGGAACAGGCGGGCGAGCCGGCGCGAGATTTCTTCCGCGGCGTCGTTGATGGAAACAAACCTCCCGGAGCCGGTCGGGCATTCGATTCTGAAATCATCGCCATAATAATAATGAAAGCGTTGCAATGACTCGATGATGAGAAAGTTCACCGGCATCCAAATTGGTCCGCGCCAGTTTGAGTTGCCGCCGAATAAATTGCTCATCGATTCGCCCGGCCAATAACGCACCTCCAGCTCCGTCCCGTGGCACATCAACCGATACGGTTCGCGCTCGTGGACTTTGGATAAAGCGCGCACGCCATAGTCCGAAAGGAATTCCGATTCATCCAGTAGCCGGCGCAGAAGACATTTCATGCGATGACCCCGGAGCAGTGAAAGCAGGTGGCGGTGGCCTGAACCGGTTTCCTCCCAGCGCGAGACGAGTTTGGCGTGGTCGGGGCGGTATTGGAGATACCACTTCATGCGCGCGTGAAAGTCCGGCAGGCGCTCGAGCAATTCGGGTTCGAGCACTTCAACCGCAAACAAAGGAATGAGCCCGACCATGGAGCGGATTTTCAGCGGCAGCTCGCGTCCGCCGGGCGTGCGCAGTTCGTCGTAATAAAACTCATCGCCTGCGTCCCACAATCCCTTGCCGTCTTCCGTGTCATTGATCGCGGCGGCAATGCTCAGGAAGTGCTCGAAGAATTTTGTGGCGATGTCTTCATAAACCTTGTTGTGCAACGCGAGTTCGAGCGCGATGCGCATCAGGTTCAGCGAATACATCGCCATCCAACTGGTGCCGTCCGCCTGGTTGATGTGGCCGCCCGTGGGCAATGGCGCGCTGCGATCAAACACCCCGATGTTGTCCAGCCCGAGGAAGCCGCCCTGAAAAATGTTCCGGCCCTGCGCATCCTTGCGATTCACCCACCAGGTGAAATTCAGCATCAGCTTGTGAAAGACGCGTTCGAGGAACACTAGATCGCCCGGGTCTGCGGAGTTCCTGATGCGCCGCTGTTTCCGTTCGATCTGGAAAACGCGCCAGGTCGCCCAGGCATGAACCGGCGGGTTGACGTCGCCAAACGCCCACTCGTACGCGGGGAGTTGGCCATTGGCGTGCATGTACCATTCGCGGGTCAGGAGCACGAGTTGGGACTTGGCGAACTCGGAATCAATCAACGCCAGTGGGATGCAATGGAAGGCCAGATCCCAGGCCGCGTACCAAGGATATTCCCACTTGTCGGGCATCGAAATGATGTCGGCGTTGTTGAGATGTTTCCACTCTGAGTTACGGCCATGCTTGCGCTCATCAGGGGGCGGCGGGCAAGGCTCATCGCCCTTCAACCATTCCGGCACATCGTAATAGAAGAATTGCTTCGACCAAATCATCCCCGCAAAAGCCTGACGCTGCACGAGCCGCGCGTCGGCATCGGGAATGTCCCGCTGCAACTCCCGATAAAATGCGTCCGCCTCGGCGATCCGCTGTGTGAAGAGGGAATCAAATGCGGAGAAAAGTTCCGCGGGAGACGGTTTCATCGCATCGTCGCAGGCGCCACCTGCTTCGAGCGGCGTGCCGCGGTCCGGTCGCCCCACCAGCCGCAGGCGAATCTCACGTGAACCGTCCGCCGGCACAGCCACGATAAAATGCCCTGCTGCCTTGGTTCCCGTGCGCGCGGGGTTCACCGCTGCTTTGTTTCCGCGGACGACGTATTCGTGAAACGCGTCCTTGAAGAACCCCGCTCGCGTCTCCCCAAACAAGCGCGGATTCGTATCATTCTCAGCGAAGAGCCACTCGATGTCTTCCGCACTCTCTGATTCGCGCTCCGCGTTCGCGTAAAGTCGATACTCACCGAGTCGATGATGCTCTGCGACGATGGACCCATCGTCGCCCGCGCGGAGTTGACGGGTTTTGCCATCGGGCTTCCAGGACCAGATGTTGCGAAACCACAGTTGCGGCAGCACGTGCAGCGTCGCTTTTTCGGGGCCGCGATTGTGAATGGTGATGCGCACCAGAATATCCTCCGGCGAGGACTTCGCGTATTCCACGAAAACATCCCAGTAGCGGTCTTCGTCCAAGATTCCGGTGTCGAGTAGTTCGAACTCCGGCAGTGATGGGTCGGCTTTGCGGCGCGCGTTTTCCTCCACGAGTGGTGCATACGGGAAAGCGAGTTGCGGATACTTGTAGAGCATCTTGAGGTAGGAGTGCGAAGGAGTGGCATCAAGGTACCAGTACAGTTCCTTCACGTCCTCGCCATGATTGCCCTCGCTGTTCGTCAGCCCAAAGAAACGCTCCTTCAGAATCGGGTCCTGTCCGTTCCACAGCGCGACGGCGAAGCAAAGTCTCTGGCGGTCGTCGCTGATTCCTGCGATGCCATCTTCACCCCAGCGATAGGCACGACTACGGGCGTGGTCATGTGGAAAGTATTCCCACGCTGTTCCGCCGGGCGAGTAATCTTCACGCACTGTCCCCCATTGACGATCGGAGAGGTAAGGCCCCCACCGGCGCCAGTCGTCAGCCACCCTTGGCCCATTGGCGAGTTGAAAGCGCATGGTATCGAGCGACGGGGCGGAGTCGTCCTTGGTCTTCATGATTTCAAAATTCCCGCTGGACCATTCTGCAACCATTCCACGTTGGGAAGCACAACATAGCGGTGTGATTCAATTCGCGAGGTTGCGGGGCAGCTTCCTTACAGGTTGCCGCACTTTCGATGGGTGGCTAGCGTCGCGCCTCATGATTGCCAGGATGATTCTCTTGTTCGCCGTGCTCGTTGGGTTCAATGCAACGCATGGGGCGGAACGGCACACCACCGTTTCCATTGTTGGCGAGGAATTCCACCTGAACGGCAAACCGACCTACGCAGGCCGAAGGTGGAACGGCAACAACATCCAAGGGCTGCTGATGAATTCGCGGATGGTGCAGGGCATCTTCGATGATCAGAACACCAACACTGCGAAGCAGTGGGCTTATCCCGACACGAAGCGATGGGACGCGGAGCGCAACACACGCGAGTTCATCGCGGCGATGCCCCAGTGGCGTGCGCATGGGCTGCTGGCGTTCACGATCAATTTGCAGGGTGGTTCGCCGCAGGGTTACTCGAAGGACCAGCCGTGGCACAACTCCGCCATAAATCCGGACGGCTCGCTTCATCCCGCTTACATGGCCCGCCTGGAGCGCATTCTCGACCGCGCGGATGAACTCGGGATGGTGGTCATTCTCGGCTACTTTTACTTCGGTCAGGATGAGCGCCTGCGCGACGAAGCCGCCGTGCTACGCGCAACGGACAATGCCACAAAATGGGTTCTCGACCGCGGCTATCGCAACGTGCTCGTTGAGATCAACAACGAGTGCAACGTCCGCTATGACCACGCGCTCTTGAAACCTGATCGCGTGCATGAACTCATCGATCGCGTGAAGAAGATTGTCCGTGATGAACGCCGTCTTCTGGTGAGCACTTCTTATGGGGGCGGAACCATTCCCAAAGAGAACGTCGTACGGTCGTCTGATTTCCTCCTCCTGCACGGCAACGGCGTTTCCGACCCAAAGAAGATTTCTGAAATGGTGCGGCAGACGCGCGCGGTGCCCGGATATCGTGCGATGCCCATTCTCTTCAACGAGGACGATCACTTCGACTTCGACAAGCCGCAGAACAATTTCACTGCCGCCGTCAGCGAACGGGCGTCATGGGGCTACTTTGATTTTCGCATGAAAGGCGAACGTTACGAAGATGGCTACCAGAGCGTCCCAGTGAATTGGGGGATCAATTCGGAGCGCAAACGCGGCTTCTTCAAGCTGCTGCGCGAAATGACCGGGGAGGCGGAATGAGGGCTCTTACTTTGCGTGGCGTTCTTTGGGTTTTCGCTGCCGCAGTGCTTCTTAGCACGGGATGTAAAATCCCGCCCGGTCCCCCTGTGGTGAAACCGCGACCCGACGGAGGCCTGAGCACGGTAGATAGGATTACCTATCACGGCTGGAAGAACTCTCTACGCATCCGCAACCGCACGGCGGAAGTGGTCGTGGTGCCTGATATCGGTCGTGTGATGAGCTTTCGTCTCACGGGCGGGCGCAATGTGTTTTGGGAGGATTGTTCGTTGGATGGCCAGCGCGGAGATTGGGAGGCGAAGGAATGGGTGAACTTTGGCGGCGACAAAACCTGGCCGTCTCCCGAGGCGGAGTGGAGTGACTACACCGGGCGCAAGGAATGGCGTCCGCCTCCAGCATTCGACTCGCTGCCAGTGCAAGCCACAATCGAGGGCTCCGACCTGATCCTCACCTCCCCGATCGATCCATTCTACCAAATGCGAACCATTCGCCGCGTGCACCTTTATTCCAACATTTTGCAGATTGCGACCAGCTATGAACGCGTGGCCGGTGCGCCATCGAAGATCGGCGTATGGGTCATTACGCAGTTCAAGAATCCGGTCGCTGTCTATGTTCCGACGAAGACAAATTCCATTTTTCCCCAGGGCCACTTCGTTTTTGGCAATCAGCCTTGGCCGCAACTCCAAGTGACGAATCAGCACATTCGAATCACTCGTGATCCCAAGGCGCCCCACAAGATGGGATGCGACGCTGAACAGCTGCTTTGGATGGGTGAAAAGGAAATGTGCCTTGTGTCATCAGAACGCGACTCGGCGGCCGAATATCCCGATCGGGGTTCCAGCGCCGAGGTTTACACGAACCCTGACCCGAGGGAGTACGTTGAATTGGAATTTCTCGGGCCGCTTACAGTGATGGAGCCGAGCGATCGCATCTCAGCGAAGGTCACCTACACTCTGATGAAGCGCTCCCAGGTTGACCCTGCCGCGGAACTCGTTCGTCTCGGTTGGTAACGCATGGGATGACTCACCGAACATACGCCAATCAGTTGGCCCGGCGCCCGACGACAGTTGAGAATCCTTTTGAATTAGCAGGCACCAGTCGCCACATTGCCTGCTCCCGTGGCGTATCCGCCGCGAAGATTTTGGCATGAAACGAACACATCATTGCAACGAACTGCGCCCCAACCACGCGGGGCAAACTGTGACTTTGGCCGGCTGGGTCCATTCACGCCGTGACTTGGGCGGCGTGCTGTTCATTGACTTGCGCGATCGCGAAGGGCGGACACAAACGGTGTTCGATCCCGCCGATTTGTCGAAGGAAGTCTTCGACAATGCCACGAAGCTGCATGCCGAGAGTGTAATTCAAATCACCGGCAAAGTTCGTCAACGTCCCGAAGGCACGAACAACGATAAGATCGCCACGGGCCAAGTCGAAGTGCTCGTGAAGGAACTGGTGGTGCTGAACCACGCGGACCCCTTGCCCTTTCAAATCGACGACCCGGAAGCCGCCGCGAAGGTGAGCGAAGAAACGCGCCTGAAATATCGCTACCTCGACTTGCGCCGGCCCGAGATGACGCACGCGTTGCGTCTGCGCTCGAAAGTCGCCACCGCCACGCGCGTGTTCATGGATGCGCAGGGCTTTCTGGAAGTCGAGACGCCGATTCTTTTCAAGTCCACGCCGGAGGGCGCGCGCGAGTTTCTCGTTCCGAACCGTCGCGAGCCCGGCACGTTCTACGCGCTGCCGCAATCGCCCCAGCAGTTCAAACAGATCCTGATGGTCAGCGGCGTGGAGCGTTACTACCAGCTCGCCCGCTGTTTCCGCGATGAAGACCAGCGCGCCGACCGCCAGCTCGAATTCACCCAGGTGGACATCGAGATGAGCTTCATCGATCGCGAGGACATTTACGCGCTGATCGAAGGTCTGTTGAAAACCGTTTGGAAAACCGCGCTTAACATCGACATCCCCACGCCCTTCAAGCGTATCAGCTTCGAGGAAGCGCTCAACCGCTGGGGCATCGACAAGCCCGACACGCGCTTCGGCATGGAACTCGTGGACTTCACGGAAGATTTCAAAGCTTCAGCACCTTCAAAGTGTTTTCCGGCGCAGTCGCCAGCGGCGGCGTGGTGAAGGCGATGAACGCCAAAGGCATGGCCGGTGCGACGCAGGGCCAAATCGAAACGATGACCGAATACGCGAAGAGCTTCGGCGCGAAAGGCCTCGCCTACATCAAGGTCGAGAACGGCGAATGGAAATCGCCCATCGTGAAATTCTTCAACGAGGCTGAGAAGGCCGCGCTCAAGACCAAGCTCGCGATCGAGGAAGGCGATTTGATCCTCTTCGCCGCCGACCAATGGCTCAACGCGTGCGAGATTCTCGGGAAGATTCGCCTCTACTGCGCCGACGTGCTGAAGACGCAGGGAAAGCTGACGATCGATCCGAAGCGTTTTGATTTCCTCTGGGTCATCGAGTTTCCGCTGCTCGGCTTCGACCGTGAACAGAATCGTTGGTATTCGAGCCATCATCCGTTCACCGCGCCGGTGGCCGAGGACATCCCGCTGCTCAAGACTGACCCGAAGAAAGTCCGCGGCCAGCACTACGACATCGTGGTGAACGGCGTGGAACTCGGCGGCGGCTCAATTCGTATTCATCAACCCGACGTGCAGAAGACCATCTTCGAGGAACTCCTCCAGATTCCGCCAGACGAAACCAAGCTGCGCTTCGGCTACATGCTCGAAGCCTTCCGCTACGGCGCACCCCCGCACGGCGGCATCGCCCTCGGCTTCGACCGCCTCTGCGCGATTCTCTGCAACACCCCGAGCATCCGCGACGTGATTGCCTTCCCGAAAACCGCCAAAGGCGTGGACCTCATGACCGATACACCGACGCCGGTGTCACCCAAGCAACTGCGCGATCTCTACATCGATGTGAAGGTGAAGAAGGCGGAGTGAGGCGGGAGGTTGAACGATGCCGACCATCTTCCGCGAGAAAGGATATCGGTTCGGCTTTTACAGCTATGATCTCGGCGAGCCAATGCACGTTCACGTCACCAAAGGTGGCGCGGAGGCGAAGGTTTGGATGGACCCGCTTTCACTGGCGTGGAACAAGAAGTTCCGGGACCACGAAATTCGTGAACTGCTCGACATTGTCTCGGCCAATCACGCTGTGATAAGATCTGCCTGGAATGAACGACGTGGAAATTAAGCAAGTCCACTTCACGCAGGACCGATTCGGTTTCGAGCTAACCGATGGCCGGATCATCAGCGTGCCTCTTTCATTCTACCCCACGCTTGAGAACGCCACGGACGCACAACGCCGCAACTTCGAACTTTATCCTTCATCTATTCATTGGCCCGACCTCGATTGCGACATCGGGGTGGAGGGAATGCTCGCGGGAGCGAAAGAACTAATGGCGTATGCAGCGAAACCGCCCGCATCGCTGATGTTAAACGACTCGGCGACCGGACATCGTGCGAGCTAGGTAAGATCTGTGTAGCGCCGGCAATCGGCCGTTGAGTCCGACCGCTTTCGCCTGCCGACACCGCGAGCATCCGCGACGTGATCGCCTTCCCGAAAACCGCCAAAGGCGTGGACCTGATGACCGACACGCCCACGCCGGTTTCCCCGAAGCAACTGCGCGATCTCTACATCGATGTGAAGGTGAAGAAGGCGGAGTGAGTAAGCGCTCACGTTCGTTGAGTCCCAGTCACCGAATCGGTCCGTCCTGACGCGGTTCGCATTACATCAGGCGGTGCTGAGTGAACGCGATTCGTACACGGCCGCGGCGAAGTTACACCAGGAGCACCGAACGCCGGCTGCGAGCGGCCATGTCAGGCCGAAACGTTGAAAGGATGTGCTGCGGACAATGAGCCAGCCAATAAGAATGCTTGTCCTAACACGCTGATGCGCTAACTGTTAGGAACCGCTCGCATAGACCTTGAATCGATTATGTACAACGGCAGACCCAGCGATTCCCTCGACGACTCTACAATCGCCCGCAAGACAAACCGCCAACAGGGATTTGCGGTGCTGCACGCTTCAGGGGGCGTGTTCTCATTCCTTTGCGGATTAGTGTGCCTGATCGGCCAACTGGCACACGCCCAGCAGTTTGGACCGGTCGTTACCATTCCAATCGAAAAGGTGCGGGAGACGTACAACGTTCCGCATGAGGATGGGAGCGGCAAAGCGTGCGGCGTAAAGTTGTATGGAGAATGGCCCGTTTACCTCAATTACACGAATCGCAGTTCCTACACGATTTACACGCCGGGCCTTCAATCACTACCAACCCCGCAGAGCTCCGTCCCTCCGGGCGGGCGCTTCCGCTTCTACTGCTACTTCAACGGGATCGACACAGGCAACCTTGACGCCGTTTGCCCTACGGCGATCGGAGAACAGCATCCAGACTGGTATGTGGAGATTCGGCGGCGCGGACCCTTCGCGGCGTTCAAGAGCATCGAGGCAGACCCCGCGCAGCCAGGGCGCTGGAGCTTCGCGTCGCGTTCAACCGACCCGGAGGGCGACCCGGTGACCGAGGTTTGGGCGTTTGGCGATGGCGGCACGGCCAGCGGCGAAAGCGTGAGCCATCAGTACAACTTGCCGGGGTCATTTACCCTTTCGCTCACGGCGACCGATTCGGACACGCTGACGAATCGTGCCACGACAACCATCGTCGTGCCCGCGCCAAGACCGGTGGTTTCCGTACGTTTGCTCAGCAAGCACTCGGGCAACCGCATTGAAATCGACGAGGTCTTCACTGTGCGCGTGACCGTGCAGGCGACAGACAACGGGGTGGGTCCGCTGACGAATCTCGTATTTACCGGGCCGGCGCTGACGATTCCCAGCCTCTTCACCAACCTGAGCGGCCCATCGCAGACGAATATTGGCACGCTTCAACCAGGAGAGCGGCGCGAGTTCGACTGGACGTTGCGTGCTGATCTCGCCGGCCAGTTCTCGCTTCTGGCGAGTGGCGTGCGCGGCCAGGACGCCATTGGTCGCACAGTGACCGGAGCCAGCGCAGCCGCGAACGGGCAGGTCACGGCACTCATCGCCGGGATCACGCAGCGGCCAACGAAGCTGGTGCTAGGCGCGGACAACAACGGGGATGGTGAAACCAACGAACTGGACCGACTGGTCGAGTTGATCGTCGGCATAACGAACGTTTCGCGCCAGGACATCACTGAGGTGAAGGCGGTGATCGTGGATGATCCGATCCAACTCACCAGCCTCGCGCAGGACCTGAATATCTGGATATTTCCCACCAACGTGCCGCCGGGCAACTTCGGCACCATCGCACCCGGGACAGCCAATGGCATCGTCCGCACGAACGTGTACATCGCGGAGGATCGCACCTACGCGGAGGCTTCAATCCTTCTCCAAGGCAAAATTGGAGACACGGGCGTGCAGGCGCGCGGCGCGGGTGAGGTTGCGGTGGGAGGCGAGACATTGATCGAGGCACGCTTCGACGTGGAGGACCGCCCGTACAAGTTCGGTCAGGTCGTACGAGTGTTCGGCACACTCAAGAACGTCTCCCGTTTCAAGAACAACCGCGGCGAGGTGATTGACGAAGGCAAAACGGTGGGGGTGGTGATTTACCCAACGATCGAGGGCAATGGCACCCTGGGCTATGCGTTCTTAAAAGGCAGCGGCGGTCGCACGCCCGACGGGCCGACGGCGTTTATGGTCGCGCCGGACCAGGAGATTGAGATCAGCGCCATCATTCCCACCGCGGAAATCCCCAGAGACGGAAGCATCACGGTCACGTACCAGGTGGTTGGGTATGTTCATGGCGAAGGGCCAAAGCCGCGGCGCGCCCGGCCCGACGAAGTTGTGGTCATCGAAAAGGTCACCGAAGGATGGTCTGCGCGGCACGTGGTGGCGATGGCTGGCGTGCCGGAAATCACCGATCCATGGCTGACGTGCCCCACAGACCTCTCCTACGGCGGATTCGTGTCGTGTCGCCTTACGGAGGGGTTGGGCAATCTTGGGCGGCAGCCTGGCGGGTATGGGTATGCTGGTCGGAGACGGGCTGAAGGAGATCGCCTTGGGTTCCATCCGGATGATCGGCTGGGGGGCCTGGGCGCTGGGCCAGACGCTGGACGGCCTCGAAGACCCCGCCGCCCGTGCGCGGCTGGCGACGGAGGTTGCGCTCGACTTGCAAGCCCTCAAGGAGGTGGGGGTCGACTCCCTCATCGGGGTCGAACTGGCGGCCGACAGCATTGGCCCGGCTATCGAGCGAGCGATCATTGAGGCCGGCAGCGCGGTTGAAACGAATGATTTCAAGCAGATGTCCGGTGCGTTGGCCCGCATCACGGCTGAGAACATCGACGTGCCGCTCGAAGGGCTAATCGCCGCGCGAGCTCTTCGCAAAGCGATGCTCGTGCGCGAGGGCGCAGAATCCGCAGCCAAACAGGCGCTCGAGGAGAGCTTCGAACGTCAGGCCCGCGAATTGGGCGGCACGGTGGACGACCACGCGGCGCGCGGCGCCCTCGGCGACCTGCCCACGAGCGACGACCTCCCCACCGGCGTCAACGTCCTGAATGAGCCTCGCGTGTACCGGGATGCGTATGGCTCACGGAAGGAAGAAGTGGATGCCTACCTTGCCGTGGCCAAGGAGGAAGGCGTGATCATGGGTTGGCGCTCGCGCTCTCCAAGAAGCGCGGAACTGCTCGATGCAATCCCGCCGACACACCTGTTAAAGCCCCATGGTGTCTCGATCAAGACGGTCAACGAGATTGACATGCAGTACCTCAATTACCCATCCAAGTTTGAAGCGGAGTGTGTGCTGGTCGAGCCGCCGATTCCTTGGGTCAACCCTTGGCTGGACAAGAAGAACAAAATCGCGAGCCCGGAATTTATCGATGCGGCGAATAACTACCTGAATCGTTTCCCGGACCTCAACCTGGGAACCGACGCGTCCCGCGGGCTCCGCGAGCAAGTTTACGAGCGGCTGGCGCACCAGATGGACGAATGGCCGAAGCAGGCGCAGAACTTCATCAAATACAGCCGCGAGGGAATCGATGTAAATTTCCACGCGCAGAAGCAGAAGATCGGTTTGGGAAGTTTTCTTCTTCCGAACAACCAGGCCAGGCGCGCCGCGCGCATGGAGCCGGACCACTTCTTCGACCCCATCACCGGCGAGCGACGCAACACCTACCGCCTGCTCATGGACGATGGTGCCGGGAATTTCAAACCGATTACCGGCGATACCGACTTCCTTTTCATTCTGAACCCCGACGGCACCATGCCCAGCCTGCTCAAGCGTATTCGAGTCTACAGCAAGATGGTCAGGCTGGGTCTGCAGCATGGTGAATCGTTCACATTCTTCCTTAAGGATCGCCGAGAGGAATGGCTACGCTGCTGCACGCCCACGGTCAGCGGTGGGGAAGGCGAGAAGATGCTCGCCGTCACGCCCTACGGCGAGCTGCTCACCACCTCCTTCAGGGATAACCTGTCTATCGTGGAAGGCGGTCCGAACTCAGCCCTCAAGATCGGCCGTGGAGAATTCGCCTTCCTCGACGGCGCGCTCACCGAGGTCAATACCCTCGAACGCACCGCCTCCGACGCCCTGCCCAAAGCCATCCGGACCGAGGTGGTTCCTCTCGTCACCATCAGCGCGCTCGCTCGTATGACGGACGAGTTGGACGCGGAGGCAGATCGCTCCAGAGGCCAGGCGATACGAATGGGTTCGGACGGACTTCCCGAGATTTACGATCCTGCGCCGGCCAGTCCCCCAGCCCCACAGCCGGCGCCCCTGCGCTCTTCGGGCACCGTGCGGACCAAGAACGCTGGGACAGAGCAGGAACTGCAAGCCATCCTCGACGAGTTGGCCGCTGGAGGATGGGTCAATCTTCGTGAAGTTCCGCCACCTGGCGCCGCCGGCGGCCAATGGCGTCCGGCTACGAAGGAAGAGGCTCGTGGTGGCGCGGCCGGCACCGGACTGAAGCTCTCGCCCTACACTTACATCACGGACGACGTGCCGTCCGGAACCAGCGTTCTTCCGGTGCTGCCAGCCTCGGAGGTTGGGTGGCCTGCCGGAAAGCCGGTGTTCGCCGTAGGGGACCGAGTGGTGATCGATCCCGGCGGCACGGGGGAAGAGTTTGCCACCGTCGTCAGCCTGCTGCCCTTCACGTTGAACCGTCCACTTCAGCACTTGCAGGAGGGCGGCACAATGGTCCTTTTCCTGTCGGGTCTTTCCGATCCTGCCAAGGCGCCCGGTACCCTGCCTGCCTTGAACAACTTGCTGGTGTGGCTCCGTTCGGACGCAGGACTCGTTCTCACCAACGGAACCAACGTGCTTTCCTGGACTGACCAATCCGGGAACAATTTCGTCTTCAGCGCACCCTCCGCGACGACCCGCCCCGTTTGGATGCCCAGCACCAATGGAAGACCACCGGCCGTACGCATCAGCGGCGGTGCCAACGCTCAACTCCGTGGCAACTTGGGCCGCTCGTTGAGCAATTCCACCATCTTCACCCTGGTCCGCTTTCTGGATACCGGCGGTGGTCGCCGCTACGTTTACTCGTTTGGCACGATCAACTATTCCGGCCTGATGATGACGCTCGCGCGGAATGTCAACGACAACGCCTTTCACTTCGATGGCGCCGCGGGTTCGTACGCGGACAACGCCATTGTAGGAACGAACTTTTTTGTGTTCTCGCAGGTGTTTGGCGAGGGTTCTCCCGATCAGCATCGCTTGATGGTCAACGCCAAGAGGGTTCTCGCTACGCGGACCACAGTGGGGCGAGCTTACACAGCCGTCGCGACCAATCTGTATCTCGGAAATTCTCCCGGCTACGGAGCGTTTGGCGGCGACCTCGTGGAATGGCTGGTTTATGACCGCGTCCTGAGCGTCGAGGAACGGTTCGAGGTCGAGGAATATCTGCGACAGCGCGCGGGTCTTGCGCCGTTCGTCCCTTCAGGCAGTCTCGATCTCGCGGGCTCGGTGAATGTGAACTTCAGCACCAACGCTTTGCCAACGCCGGTGTGGTCCCTCGATTCCGCTAACCGCACCACCATCGCGGGCTACAGCGCCGCGCCGGTGTTTTCCCTTTCCGAATTCGCCGTGTTCGATCAAGTCATTCGCACGCGCCTGACGCCCGGCACCGGGACGGGAACCGTGGGCGTCGTGTTCGGCTCTCTGGATCACGGACACTTTCATTTGTTCGATTGGCGGCGCACCAACAGCGCCCATGCGGAGTGGGGAACCGCGCCCACCGGCATGAGGTGGCGCAGCTTCCACATTCCCGGTGGTGAAGCGCCGACCGAAGCGGATCTGTGGTCCGGAGCGGATCCCGCCAGACTCACCACCTGGCACACCAACAATATTCCATGGGTCGCCGGCCGCACATACGACTTCACTCTTCGCCTCGGCACGAACGACACCACGATCCAAGTGAACTTCGGCACGACGAACCTGGTGACGTGGACAGTGCCCGGCGCCCTCTTCGGCCACTTCGGTCATTACGCGCAAGGCCTCACGAACTCCACGTTCGGGCCTGTGATGTTGCCTGGCGCGCTCCCTGTCATCACCGGGCTTCAACCGGTCGGCGAGGGCGAATGGACGCTGCGCTGGGCCAACGGCGTGCCACCTTTCGTCATTGAAGCAAGCTCCACGCTCGTACCAAGTGACTGGAGCGAGGTCACACCGAACACCCTGAACAACTCCCGCAAAGTTATTCGTAGTAGTCCCGCGACCTTCTTCCGCGTGCGGAGTTCCGGCGTGGTGCCCGAGTAGGATCGACGAAATGCGCTTCGTACGACCGTCGCGGCACCACCAGGCGATGCTGCGCGTGAAGGCGCAATCGAACTTGCCATCCCGAAAACCACCAACGGCGTGGACGCGATGGCTGACACGCGGAATCAAGAGTTGCGCTGGCTGGCTGCGGCAACATCTGGCCCGGCTTTTCATTCGCCATCTTCTCTACATCGAAGTGAAGGTGAAGCCGGAGTAACGCTGCTGCCCACGCATTGCCACCGGCACCGTGCTTTGCTTGACTCTTAGCGTGAGCGAACTTGGGGTCGGCCCATTCATCCTTCGATACCGTCTTGTCCGCAAACAAGAGCAAGCGTATGAAGTTACACGCGGGTAGGCGGTACGTTTTACAAACCGACTGAATGCATTTCCCGCACGAATCGTGAATGGCCCAATGTGGCATAAGGGTTCACCTATGACGACCAGCTTGAAGAGATTACTAGCGCTCTGTTTCGGCTTAGTCGGGTGGATCTGCGTGGCCACCGACGGTCGCTCCGCACCGATGCCCGGTGACGAACGCTGGGATTTTCGATTCGGCCGCGTGGGCTTGGACAATTCGCCGACGGCATTCGCGTGGCACGATGAGCAGCTTCACCTGGGCGGATGGTTTTACAGCGCAGGCCATGCCGTGGCGAATGGCATCGCTCGCTGGGACGGCACGAATTTCTGGCCCCTGGGCGGAGGGCTGAGCACTCCGCGCGACTTTTACGCCGCGGCGCCCAACCTCGTCACTACGGTGGCCAGTTTCCGTGGACGGTTATTCGCAGGCGGCCAGTTTTCTTTCACGGATACGAATGCGACTCACGGACTCGCCGTGTGGGACGGCACGAATTGGAACATTTTTGAGAGTGTGACCGGCCGTGTGGGGGTGTTGAGGGTGGTGAACGATGCGTTGTATGTGGGCGGCGTGCTCGGATTCCCGGGCGACACCAACCGCTATGCCGTGGCGCGCTGGGATGGGGCGCAATGGGAAACTTTCGGCAGCGTGGTCAAGGCTTGCTTTCACTGTGGTGAGGCAAGCGTTCATGCGCTCGCGGTGAGCGGGGAGGAAATCATCCTCCTTGGCTCGTTCAACTATCTGGCTGGTCTGCCCATAGGGGGACACGCGCGCTTCGACGGCCAGGAGTGGAAGCAATTCCCTTTGAACGTGAGTGGCAGTCTGCGCGATGTCGCCTTTCACGGCGGCGAGCTCTTTGTGGCCGGTCAATTTTTCGCCATCAGCGACAATGTCACGAGCGACAGTGTGACGAACGTCGCGCGCTGGACGGGAACGAACTGGACGGCCGTGGGTGAACACCTCGGCATCGCGACCTGGCCACTGGAGGGAGTGGATGATGATTCCGTGGACGGGCTGCACTCGGCTGGGAATGTGTTGTACGCCATCGGAGATTTCGCGCGCTCAGGCTCGAGCCCGATGGATGGGGTGGCTCGTTGGAACGGCGGCGCCTGGGAGGCGCTGGGGACAAATATCATGGCGGTGAATGACCGACGAGCGGCGATTGGTACCAGTCCCGACGGCCGCATATTTATCGGTGGTTACTTCGAGTCGCTGCGGGGCCGTCCCACGGGTCACATCGCTGAATGGGACGGTGTTCATTGGCAACCGCTCGGCCCGGACACTGCCCGGGGAGTCGGCGAGAGCATTGGCTTCGTCTTTTCGTTGGCAACACATGGGCCGGACGTTTACGCGGGTGGCATCTTTCGCAGCGCGGGAACCGTCCGTTCGGGAGCACTGGCACGCCTGACGCCCGCCGGCGCGACGAATGTCGGAATCGGGTTCACGAATTTCAGCGACCGTGTTCTCGCGCTCACGGTGATGGGCACAAATCTCTTCGCAGGGGGACGATTTACGAACGCGGGTGGCGTGGCGGTAAATCACCTCGCGCGCTGGGACGGGGCTGCGTGGAGCGGATTTGGCAACGCCGTTCAAAGCAATGTGCTTGCGCTGGCTACAGATGGCGCGCGGCTTTTCGTGGGAGGCCTCTTCACGGAGGAACAAGGTTCAGTGGGCAATTGCATAGCCGTTTGGGATGGCACGAATTGGGCATCATTGGGCAGAGGCATGAATAACGCGGTGGCCGCGCTGGCGTGGGCGGACGGATTTCTCTACGCGGGCGGGGCGTTCACGAACGCGGGTGGCACCGAGGCGAACCGGGTCGCGCGTTGGAACGGCAGCGCTTGGGAGGCACTTGGCGACGGCATTGGCGGCACAAACTCCCGCGTCAATGCGCTGGTTGTGTCCGGATCAAATGTCTTCGCCGCCGGGCAACGCTTCGCTATGGCCGGCTCGCGCACGGTAACCAACATCGCGCACTGGAATGGCGCCGATTGGCAACCGCTCGGCAATATTGAATGCAATGGCGTCAACAATACGGTCTTCGCGCTCGCGATGATAAACAGCGACTTGTTCGTGGGCGGAAATTTCACGATGGCTGGCAGCGTGGCGGCAAGAGGATTGGCCCGATGGGATGGCACCAATTGGTCGAGCCTCGGCTCCGGCGTTGATTACGCGCAAAGCATTTCAACGTCGCTGCCGCGCGTTCTGGCCTTGCTGCCGCACGGCAATGATCTCTACCTGGGCGGCGCATTCACAAGCGCCGGGGGCTATCCCGCCTATGGAATCGCGCGATGGGTAGACCAACCTCGCATTCGTTTTAATTCGATTGAACACGCACCTACAGGGACGGACATCTGGTTGAGCGGACTGGCGGGTCTTCGCTACGCGCTTGAAGCCAGCGCCGATTTACAGAACTGGTCGTGCATTGATTCGAGCCTTGCTTTCACGCCAACGCAGGCGATAGCCGTGCCTGCCACCGCTACAAACTCCGCAGTTTTCTTCCGTGCGGTCCTGAACCCGTGATCCGCGACCTCATCGCCTTTCAAGTCTTTGGTGGGTTTTCAGCAACCCGTTGGGATTCGAGCAGGGCAGGCTGGATGTGCTGTCAAAAGACCCGCTCGCTTGCGGGGCTTGTCATTGGCGCGCGATTGCGGCGAAGTTTCAGCCATGAACACCATGGTCTCGTCTGCGCTTGTGCGTCTCCGGTTTGTGCTCGCCTCAGCGGTCGTCCTGGTCGCGTTCGCGACTCACGCGGTGAATGACTGGCCGCATTGGCGTGGACCAAATGCGAACGGCAGCGTGACTTCCGGAGAGTTCCCTGTGAAGTGGAACGCCAGCAACGTCACGTGGAAAGTCGTGTTGCCCGGCAAAGGGACTTCCACGCCCATCGTGCATGGCGAGCGCATTTACGTGACGTCTCCGGCCGACGGACAGGACGCGCTGCTCGCTTACGACTTGAACGGGCGCAGCGTGTGGCAGGTGAAGCTCGGGCGCGAAGACCCGCCCAAGCACCGCACGCTCGCGTCCAGTGGCAATGCTTCTCCCGTTACGGATGGCAAAGCGGTGTTCGTCTATTTCAAGAGCGGTAATTTCGCGGCGGTGGGGTTCGATGGGAAAGTTCGCTGGAAGATCAATCTCGTGGAGCGCTTTGGCCGGGATGATTTGTTTTGGGACCAGGGCACGTCGCCGATGCTGACGGACGAGCACGTCATTATGGCGCGCCTGCACAATGGCGAATCGTGGCTGGCGGCGTTCGACAAGGCCACGGGTGAACTGCGATGGAAGCAGCCGCGCAATTACGAAGTGCCCACCGAGAACGACAATGGCTACACGACGCCACTGTTGTTCGAGCACGCCGGAAAAAAAGCGCTGCTGGTTTGGGGCGCGGATCATTTGACCGCTCACGAAGCGGCGAGCGGCAAAGTGCTCTGGTCCTGCGGCGGCTTCAATCCACAGGGCACAGGCTACTGGCCGGCCATCGCTACGCCGGCGATCGTGGACAACATCGCGGTGGTGCCGGTGGGGCGCGACGATCGCGCAGGCCAGGCGCGTCTGCATGGCATTCGTATCGGCGGGAGCGGCGATGTCACCACCACGAGTCGCGCCTGGAAACGCGATGACCTTGGCGTGTTTGTGACTTCACCCACCGTATACAAAGGCCGCGTTTATCTGTTGCGCCATAAGGGACAGGTGGTGTGCCTCGATCCGGCGACTGGCAAAACGATTTGGACTGGCGCCTTCCCGAAGCATCGCGCGCCATATTACTCATCACCAGTAATTGCGAACGGAGTTCTCTACGCCGCGCGTGAGGACGGCACCGTTTTCACGGTCAGGGTGGAAGAGAAATTTGAATTGCTCGGCGAAAATCCGATGGGCGAGCGCATCATTGCCTCCCCCGTGCCGCGCGCGCCTGTCCTCCGCGGCGACAAACAGGTTGCGGGCCGCATCATCATCCGCGGCGACAAACATCTTTTCTGCGTGGGTAAGTGAACGCCCGCAAGCCACGGAAAGCAACGCGCTCCTACCGCACTCCCTTCACCCGCATCTTCAGTCCGTAAACACTCTTGCTCGCGGTGATGAAGAGCAGGTCGCGGTCTTTGCCGCCGAAGGTCACGTTGGCCGTCCAACCTTCGGGCACGGGAATCTGTTCAATCTGTTTCCCGGTCCTGTCGAACACCGTTACGCCCTTGCCAGTGAGATAAACATTGCCCCGGCTGTCGATTGTCATGCCGTCAGAGCCTTGCTCGCAGAAGAGATGTTTGTTGGTGAGCGAGCCATTGCTCTGGATTTCGTATGAGTAAGTTTTGCGCGCGCCAATGTCCGCGACGTACAGCGTCCTGCCATCGGGCGTGCCGATGATGCCGTTGGGTTGCTTCAAGTCCGTCGCCACACGACGCACGATTTTCTGGTTGGGCGTGAGAAAGTAAACGTGCTGGCCATCCTGCTGCATCGCCGGGTCGCGTTTCCAATACGGACGCTTGTAAAGCGGGTCGGTGAAATAGAGGCCGCCGTCCGGGCGAATCCAAAGGTCATTGGGACCGTTGAGCAGCTTGCCCTGATAGTTGAACACCAACCGCGTGATCTTCTTGTCTGGCGCAATGGACCAAAGCTGATTCTCTTCGTCCGCACACGCCAACAGGTTGCCATCCTTGCCGAAGTAAGTGCCATTCGCGCGACCGGCTGGTTTCAACCAATCGGAAAATTCTCCTGTGCTTGCATCCCACCGCACGATGCGGTCGTTCGGCTGATCGGTGAAGAAAACGTTGCCCTCGCGATCCACCGCCGGCCCTTCGGTGAAGGAGTAGCCCCCTCCCAGTTTCTCGACTTTGGCGCCAGGGGCGATGATCGATGAATCCGCTGCCATGTCCAGTGTCGCGAGGAAAAGTGCGGCGGCGAGGCAGGCGCGCTGAAGGTGTGTTGTCATGCGGCCGGTTTAGCGCGTGGAGTTCGGCGTGTCGATTCGCGAGATGGCCGCGGTGGAAGGGCTTGTGATTCAATTACGGTCACGCACAATCCCATCAACGTTGGTGCCATGGTCAGTTTCACAAACACTCATTTCCGTCGCGCCGTGTATTTGCTCTTCGCTTTCGTCTTGGGATATCTGCTGCTGCTCGTATTCGTGGCCTTGGTGCAGCGGAAGTTGATCTTTGTGCCAACCCGATTTTCGGCGGATGCCGCGGAGCAGGTGGCGCGAAACGAAGGGCTCATGCCCTGGCGGAATTCAGCCGGCGAAGTTATCGGTTGGCGCCAGCCCGCGCAGACGGACGCCACAGCCAGCGTGCTGGTCCTACACGGCAACGCCGGTAGCGCGGTGCATCGTGGTTACATTGCCGGACCCATTCACGCCGCCGCGCCCGTGGATGTTTTCGTGCTGGAATATCCCGGCTATGGCGCGCGGCCAGGTTCACCCAGCATGCGGAGTTTTGTTGCTGCCGCCGAAGAGGCTTTGGCCATGTTACCGACGAACCGTCCCCTTTACCTGGTGGCCGAATCAATTGGTACCGGCGTGGCAGCGCACCTGGCGAGGACTCACGGCACGGCGGTGTCCGGCCTGCTATGCTTCGCGCCCTATGACGACCTCGCAAGCGTGGGCCAGAGCCAGATGCCTATCCTTCCCGTGAAGTGGCTTCTGCGGGATCGCTTTCGCCCAGCCGAATGGCTCAAGGATTATCGTGGCCCAATCAAAATCGTCCTCGCAGAACGCGACACCATTATTCCCACGCGCTTTGGTCAAAGACTCCACGACCGGCTGCTTGGGCCGAAGTCATTGGAAATCATTCCCGGCGTCGGCCACAACGACATCGCCGCGCAATCGGCGGATTGGTGGAAGAGCGTCCTCGGTTTCTGGCGAGAGAATCCACCGAAGAAGTAACGGAGCGCGACTGTGTCCGCAGGACCAGTCGCAGCATGGTCAAAGCTGAAGTGAACTCCCAGGCTTGGTGCGTCTGACGCTTCGCGCATAGCCGCGCGCCTTGATGCGATGAGTTCTACCGCTTCTCGCCTACTGCGATCAGATGCTCGCGCGTGCGGAAGAACAGCGTCCCGGCATTGAGAGCCGGCGTGGCCATGCAGGTTTCGCCCAGTTGATTGGTCGCACCCACCGAAAACTTCTCCCCCACCGGGACCACGTAAACGTTCCCCGACTCGCTGGAGAAATAGAGATGCCGCCCATCCGACACTGGTGACGCCGTGAAGCCCTCGCCGCCCCGCACCAACCGCTCGCTGTAACGAATCGCTCCCGTCTTCGCATCGAAGCAGGTCAACACGCCGTTGTCCGTGCAGCCGTAGAGCAGGTCGCCGACGACGATAGGTGTCTGCATGTAATTCCCTTGGCGTGCGTGCGCCCACGCGATGCTGGCATTTGTGTCGCCTGGGTTGGGCGGAGTAATGTCGTCCTTCGCCTCCAGTTGCACCGCACGCATCGGGCGGAATTTGCCATGCGCGCTCGTGAAGTACGCGAAGCCATGCGCCACAATGGGCGTCGGCACGGGAATGTCCCCGCCGCCATCCAGATTCCAAATCTCCTTCCCACTCGCGAAATCATACGCGCCCGTGTGATGCCACCCATTCACGAGAATCTGTGTTTGCCCGCCCACGTTCACCACTGTCGGCGTGCTCCAGGTCGGCACATCCTTGCGCGGTGTGCGCCAGAGTTCCTTGCCGTCCGTCAGCGAGAACACGGCGAGAAACGAATTCGTCTGCACATCCACCAGCACCACCACCTTGCCCTCGTGAATGACGGGTGAACTGGCGAAGCCCCACTGCGCGCTCTTCACCTGGAAGTAGCCCGAGTCCATCGGACCCAGATCCTTTTTCCACACGATCGCGCCGTTCATGTCGAAGCAAAACAGCCCTTCGGAACCGAAGAGGGTCACGATGCGCTCCCCGTCCGTGGCCGGCGTGGAATTGTTATGACTCGCCTTCGTATGCCGCTTCACCCGTGGAATGCCCTTATGGCCGAGCTTGTCCCACAGCACCTTGCCGCTCCTCTCGTCCAGCGCGAGCAAGCGCCACTCATGCTCCACCTGGTCGTTCGCCGACGCGATGTCGCCGTAGAGACCCACCTTCAAGTCCGCCTTGCCCGGACGCACCGCCGTGGTCACGAAAACGCGATTACTCCAAACGATGGGCGAAGCGTGCGCGAGTCCGGGAATGGGAGTGCTCCAACGGATATTATTGACGCTCTCAACATTCCAGTTCGCCGGTACCGCCGCGCTGTTATCCACGCCATTGGCTTGGGTGCCGCGGAACTGGGGCCAATTTTCGCCGACAGCGACACACGCTGAAAGGAGCAGGATTCCGGCAATTGCATGAAGGCAGTGACGTGTTTGCATGGCAGTTCCTCTATCGTAGCGGTCGCGTCCTGTCGATGCGCGACAGCGGCGTTCCCCGGGGCCCCTTTTGATCGCCGCAGAATCGCCTCGATGCTGAGCAAGCAGACCGATCTTCGTTACGGAACCGCCGTCGCGGAAATGGCGATCGGTGTTGAAGTAGCAGCGCCGCGCAGGTTGGTTACGGAGGCAAGAGCGCTTTCACCTTGGCGATACTTTCAGTCGGCGAGGTGTGACAAATGGTCTGCCAACCGCGTTGGGCAGCCGCTTCCACATTTTCCGGCTTGTCGTCCAAGAAAAGAATTTCGGCCCCACGGCATCCCGTCATGTGTTCGGTGGCTTGGTAGATGGGCGGATGCGGCTTCAACGCGGAGCATTCGTAGGAAAAGATGTACCCGGTGAAGTGGGCGAAGAAGGGAAAGCGCCGCCGAATGTGATGCACGGCGATGTCGTTGGTGTTGGAAAGAATGTAGGTCGGCACACCCTCCGTGCGAAGACGAGCATGGAGCCCGATCATCTCTGGGATTTCAGTGAAAATATCGCCGAAGCAGGCGGCAAAGCGATCGAAGGCCCCGCGATAGCCGATGCGTGTTTTCACTTCGTTGAAGAACTCTTGTGTCGATATCGCCGCACTTTCGTAGCGGAACAAGAGTGGTGATTGATCGATGACGGTGCGGATTTCGCCGCAGGTGGAAGAAGAGTTCTCAGCGAGACGTCTGGCCGCTATTCCGTAATCGAAATCCACCAGCACCTTGCCCAAATCGAAAACGACCGCTTCGACTTTCAATTCATTTCCCTCCGGCCTTCGAGCGCGCGGGTCAGCGTGAGTTCATCGGCAAAATCCAGTCCGCTGCCGGCCGGCAGGCCATGCGCGATGCGCGTGACTTTGATGCCGCGCGCCGCCAATTGCTTGGCGAGATAAAAACTGGTGGCGTCGCCCTCCACGTCGGTGGGCAGCGCGATGACGATTTCGCGGATCGGTTCGCTGGCGATCCGCGCTTCGAGCTGTCCGATGCGAAGGTCTTCGGGTCCCACGCCGTTGAGCGGAGAGATTTTCCCGCCGAGCACGTGATATTTTCCCCGGAACGAATTTGCCTTCTCCACGCTCAGGATGTCCGTGGGCCGTTCAACCAGACAAATGAGGGAGGCGTCCCGCCGTTGGTCGGTGCAAATGGCGCATGGCTCGACTTCCGTAAGGGCGCCGCAAATGGAGCAGAGCCGAATGCGTTCGCGCGCGGCCAGAATGGCCTCGGCCAATTGACGCACGGCAGGGACGTCGGCTTGGACAAGGTGCAGGGCCAGGCGCTCAGCGGAGCGTGGACCGATGCCAGGCAACTTGCCGAGTGCAGCAGTGAGGGCCGTGATTGGTTCGGGAAGCACGTGGGTTAGAAGTGAGTGATGCGGTCGTTTGCCCCGTCACCGTAAACATTCATCTCAACGGACCAGGTAACGAAGGGCGTCTTGGTCTGGAGAACTTTGGCAAGCCGTGACTTTTGTGTTGGGAGCAACGCTCGCACAGCTCGCTCCGTCCTCCTGGACCGGTGCGCTTACATCATTCCTGGCAAATTCAGCCCTTGTGTGATCTTGCCCATCTCGGCATTGGAGATGTCCTTGGCTTGGGTCAAAGCCTGATTCACCGCCGTTACGATCATGTCCTCCAGCAACTGTGCATCGGCGGGGTTCACCGCGGCAGGGTCGATCTTGATCGATGCCACGGTGCCATCGCACTTCGCGACCACTTTGACGGCGCCGCCGCCGCTGGTGGCCTCCACGGTCTTGGCTGCGAGGGCGGCCTGAGTTTGCTCCATCTGCTGCTGCATGCGCGCAGCTTGCTTCATCAATTTTCCAATGCTCGACATGTGTTCTTAGGTTGAATTTGAAACGTTAACGCTCAAAGCCTCAGGCGCGAACTTCCACAATGGTGCCTTTGAAAACTTCCAGGGCCTTCTTTATGAGCGGATCGTTTTTGAAGTCGCTCGGGTCAAGCTGGACCGGTTTGGCCGCAGCTGTTGGCACTGGACGGTACAGTGGCCGATGTGGCGGCGGCGCGGAGCGCCTGCAGCTTGCGTCGCTGGCTTGATCGCAGGGGCCGGGATGGGCGCCGCCGGCGCGGTGAAATGCTCGGGGCGTTCGGCCTTGATGATTTTTACCTGGGCGCCGGGTATGCCCAGTTCCGCGAGTTTCGTCGCGATCAGCGTGTGGTTCTTTGCGTTGTCCACCATCCCGATGTGGTCGGCGAACTCCGGATCGAAGCCGATGGTGAACACGTTTTTGACGAAGGAGACCGGATGCGCTTCGAGAAAGTAGCTGCGCGCGAACGGACTGGCGCGGCCAATGGCGTCCACGAGGTTGGGCCAGAGTGCGCCCAGGTCAACGTCACTGCGGTGGACTCGCGGGCGTGGTTTCATTTGGCGGAGCCGCTTCCGTCGTGCGCGCGGGTTCGGGCTTCGTGACTGGGGCGGGCTTGCTCCTAGCCTGCGGTGGTGGGGCCGCCGGACGCGCGGGTGCGGAGGCCGGAGCCGCATGCGGAATGGCAGGCGCGGAACCCGGCCCGTCGCCGCGCAATTCATTGAGTCGCTTCAGAACGGAGTCGATGCTGACGGCAGTTGCGCGCCTCAATCGCTTTAATGAGCGCGACCTCGATGAAAATGTTCTTCGAGGAAGCGTCGCGCAGATGCGTTTCCGTCTGCGTGAGCACTTCCATGATGCGCGTCAGGCCGTCGCTGCCGACGAGTGCCGATTGCTCCGGCCAGCGTGGCGGCTTCCGCTTCGGACACTTCCAGCAAGCGCGTATCGCCTCGGGAAATCTGGAACACGAGCAGGTTGCGCAAGTGATGCAGCAAATCGCCGAGGAACTTGCCCAGATCCTTGCCGTGCTTGGCGAGTTCGATTGAATTCGCCAGAACCGTTTGGCACGTCGCCCTGGAGCAAGGCGTTCGCTGAGGGAGAGCAATTGTGACTGCGACGTGAGTCCGAACATGGAGAGCACATCCGTTTCCACGATTTTGTCTCCGCAAAAGCTGATCAGCTGATCGAGCGCGGATTCGCGCGTCGCGCATGCCGCCGTCGGCGCCGCGCGCGATGGCGTGCAGCGCGGCGTCGTCGATCTCGACCTTCTCCTGCTTCGCGATGTGCCGCAGATGATCGACGATCAGCTGGATTGGGATGCGCCGCAGATCGAAGCGCTGGCAGCGCGAGAGAATGGTCGGCAGCACCTTCTCCGGCTCGGTGGTGGCGAACATGAACTTCACGTGCGCCGGCGGTTCTTCGAGCGTCTTGAGGAGCGCGTTGAACGCCTCCTTGGTGAGCATGTGAACTTCGTCGATGATGTAGATCTTGAAACTTGGACGCTGGCAGGCGCGTATTTGCACGGTCTCGCGCAGTTCGCGAATCTCCTCGATGCCGCGGTTGCTGGCGCCGTCGATTTCCAGCACGTCGAGCGAGCGGCCTTCGGTGATCTCGCGGCACCGCGGATCGTCGTCGCGGAAATCCACCTTGGGCCCGCCCGTGCAATTCGAGGCACTTGGCGAAAATGCGGGCGATGGTGGTCTTGCCGGTGCCGCGCGGGCCGCAAAAAAGATAGGCGTGCGCGATCCGATTCTGCCTCGATGGCATTGGCTGAGCGTCTGCGTGACGTGCTCCTGGCCGACCACGTCGCTGAAACGTTGCGGCCGATACTTTCGCGCGATGACCTGATACGAGACATTTAGGATTTACGATGCAGGATTCACGATTTGCGAATGGCACGCTGACTCACGCAAGCGTCGTCGCCAAACTCGTAAATCGTCAATCCTAAATCTTAAATGGAAAAAGTGCCAGGGTGACCACGGCGGATGCAGAGCAAACTACCGTTGCTGCCTTCCGGCCCTGGCGGGGTTCGTAAGTCCGCATTCCATGGGCCCTGGCGCGCGTAATTAAGCGGACGGCTCCCGACGCAGCAAGGTTTGTTTCCCCCGTCATCCCGGAATCCAGAAAATGTCTCCAACGCCAACGACGAGCCTTGGTTGAATACTGGATTCCCCGAGCAAATCAGCCTCCGGCATTGCGGCTTGCTGATTTCGAAGTCGAACCCCGCCCTGCGTGCTTGTTAGCCATAGGCAGCGCTGGTTACGCTTTCCGCATGGAACCAGCCGAGTGGGTGAATCTCAGCGACGACGAGTTGCTCGAGAAAAAGATTTCCCAACTCGACCTGAAGCTGGAGGGCAGTGAGCTGCAGCCGCTCATCCAGCAACTGTACGGAGAACTTTCCGCCAAGGGCCTCGCGTTTCATCCGCCCTGCCATCTGGGCGATGAATGGTTCGTGCCGGTGGGTATTCCGGCCATTTTCATTCCGTTCTTCCTGGTTCACGAACGGCTGCGGAAGCTCGAACGGAAGATGATTCTGGAAGTGGAGGGCGAGACCCCTGACTGGTTCATGCGCCTGATGCGCCACGAAACCGCGCACGCATACG
This sequence comes from uncultured Verrucomicrobiae bacterium, assembly GCA_963760275.1. Taxonomy (GTDB): domain Bacteria; phylum Verrucomicrobiota; class Verrucomicrobiia; order Limisphaerales; family SIBH01; genus JANNGC01. The sequence continues at coordinate 635,652 of CAVXCM010000011.1, read as the reverse complement.
CCTACGCCTACCAGCTGTTCCGCAAAAAGAAATGGCAGCAGACGTTCGGGCTCACTTCGACGGAGGAGACACCTCAGTTTTATCGACCGAGGCCCTACAGCCGATCCTACGTCATGCACCTCGACGATTGGTACGCGCAGAGTCATCCCGATGAGGATTTCGCGGAAACGTTCGCGGTGTGGCTGACGCCGGACTCGGATTGGCGCGTGCGGTATCAAGGCTGGAAAGCGCTGCAGAAGCTCGAGTATGTCGACGAATTGATGCGCTCCATCGCGGGCCAGCCGCCCCTGCATCAACCTGAGTATCGCGTGGCCGATCACGACTGTCTGAACGTCAAACTCAAGACTCACTACGCGCGCAAGCGGAAGCTCTACGAGGATTCCTACCCTGATTTTTACGATCAGGATCTGAAGCAACTGTTCGCCGCGGGTCCGGACGTGGCCGATCGAATGAAGGCATCCACCTATTTGCGGCAGCGGCGACGGCCCTTGATGAATTCGGTTTGCCAGTGGACCAACGAGAAAAAGTATCGGATCAACAAGCTGCTCGCCCGATTGATTGAACGGTGCGACGAGCTCAACCTCCACATCCGGACCGACGACGCGCATCAGAATTTGCAGGTCTCCGCCTACATCACTACGCTGGTGATGAATTATTTGTTCACCGGGAAATTTAAACGCACCAAGTAGCACGATTGAAAAAGAAGCTGAGAGTCCTGGCCCTGTTCACCGCGGGTGAACCGATGAAGCTCGACGAGGATCTGAGCGGCGAGTTCGAAACGGAAGAAGGATGGAAGACCGAGGCTAACGTCGTAGCGGCTTTGCGCGAGCTGGGCTACGATACCGAGTATCTGGCCCTCTTCGATGATCTCGAAGTCCTGCGGCAGAAGCTCCTGAACTTTCAGCCCGAGATCATTTTCAACCTGGCTGATGAGTTCAAACAGAACCGTGCCTTCGATCAAAACATCGTTTCCTTCCTGGAGATGCAGGGCGTGCCGTTCACGGGCTGCGGCGCGACCGGCCTGACGCTGTGCAAACACAAGGGCATCTCGAAAAAAATCCTCGGCTACCACCGCATTCACACGCCGGCTTTCGAGATCGTACCGCGCGGCAAACGCTGCGTGCGACCCAAACGTTTGAAGTTTCCCATCCTCGTGAAGCCGTTGAAGGAGGAGGCTTCCTACGGTATTTCGCAGGCCTCGTTCGTGGAAAACGACGATCAATTCAACGAGCGAGTGCTGTTCATCCACGAGCGATTCAACAACGACGTCATCGCCGAGGAGTACATTGAAGGCCGGGAGCTTTATGTCAGCATCCTCGGTAATCATCGGCTCCAGGTGTTTCCGATTCGCGAACTCGTTTTCAAGGAAGTGCCGCCGGACGAGCCGAAGATCGCCACTTACCGCGCCAAGTGGGACGCGGAATATCAGAAACGCTGGGGCCTGACGAACCAGTTTGCGGAGGGCCTTGACCCTGCGGTGGTGCGGCAAATCGAGCAGACCTGCCGCCGCATTTACCACTTGCTCACCATCGATGGTTACGCCCGCATCGATCTACGTGTGACGGCAGACAACAAGGTCTATTTCATCGAGGCGAATCCCAACCCATTCCTCGCGGCGGATGAAGACTTCGCGCAATCCGCGTTGAAAGCGAACATCACTTACAAACAGTTGATCGAGCGCATCGTGAGGCTTGGGCTCAAAGCGGTGCGCGGATGATTAACCGCTAGCGCCAGCATCGCGCTAAGCCGCAAACGGTGAGGAGAACGAGGCCCGCGCTGCCTGGGCAGGGTCGGATGTCCACTGTACTGGGTTCGTTGCTTCAGGTCTTCACCGCAGCTCGCTCCAGGCTCCGCAAATGGCGCGCTGCCCTGAAGCCAAGCCGTGACGCCAGCGCCACCCTTTACCGCGCCCCCGACACACGGCATCCTGAATCTTCAGGCGCATGGAACTCCGTGACTTTGCTGAACAGGTTTTGTTTGCCACGACCCTTGAAGAAAAGCTTCGGGCACCGGCGGACATTACCGACGATCACCCTGGCGCGCCGATCCTCACTCCCGAGCTTCCCGGGCGGCCCAGCGATTTACGTTTCAAGCCGCAAGGCGCCGCCCGGAGCGAAGTGCCCGGGCTGCATCGTTTGGACGAGGAGCGCGAGCGCGGCAGGCTGCTCCATTTTTTCGCGAATCATGAACTGCTCGCCACGGAATTAATGGCGTTGGTGCTCCTGAAATTTCCCGATGCGCCCGCTGCCTTTCGACGCGGTGTGTTGCAAACGCTCAAGGACGAACAGGAACACACGCGCTGGTACATCGAACGCATGGCTAAGTGCGGCATTCAGTTCGGCGAGATTCCTGTCAGCGGTTATTTCTGGCGCGCGATTTCCGGCATGGAGAATCCCATGGATTACGTCGCCGGGCTGAGTCTCACGTTCGAGCAGGCCAATCTGGATTTTGCGCAATATTTTGCCCGCGCCTTCGCCACCGTGGGGGATGCGGACTCGGCGCAACTTCTCGGAAAAATCCATCGCGATGAAATTGGTCACGTAGCCTACGGACTGAAATGGTTTCGTCGCTGGAAGAATCCCGACGAGAGCGATTGGACTGCATTCTGCCGACAGTTGAAGTTCCCGCTCTCGCCGAGTCGCGCGAAAGGTCTCACTCTGAACGTGGAAGGCCGGCGCGCCGCGGGGCTGGAGGATTCGTTCATCGATGCACTGAACGTTCACGCTCAATCCAAGGGTCGCACACCCAATGTCTTCGTGTTCAATCCGTTTGCCGAAGGCTACATCGCGCACGGGAAGAAATTCTCGCCAGTGAGGCAGCAGGCCGAACTGGCGCGTGATTTGGAAAACCTGCCTCAATTCCTTTGCCGCCAGGATGACGTTGTTCTTGTGTCCGAGCGTCCGTCCGTTCATTTCCTCGGCGGCCTCAAGCAGGCAGGGTTCGCCTTGCCTGAATTTGTCACGCTAAACGGAATGACGGGGCTGGCCTCGCGCACTCTGGGACGCTTGCGACCGTGGGCCTGGGGACCAGACAGCGTCGAACTGCTGGCCCCGCTGTTGCCGAAGGTTGCGGGGGAGATCCGGACCTCGTGGCAACGTTTCAACGATGGCATCGCTCAGCTGTATTCAAAGGTATGGAGCGCGGACTTCCTCAGGCGTGTTCTGGCCCGGCCCGGCGAGTCGTGGCTTTGCACCGAGGCGGAAGTCGGCATTGCGGCCGACACCCTGGATGACGCGCTCGCTGCCATCGAAAGCATCCGTCAGCGCGGCCATCACAAAGTGGTCGTGAAGGAGGCGCTCGGATTGGCCGGACACAATGCGATCCGTTTGTGGGAGCCGGAGCTTTTGGAGGCTCAGCGACGCTGGATCGGCAACGCGATCGAGAACAGGCGGTTGCTGGTGATTGAGCCCTGGCTCGAACGCGAAATCGATTTCTCGGTGCAACTCGAGATGACCACGGGCGGGCTTGAACTCCGGGGCTACACGGGCCTCATAAACGATCGCCGGGGACAGTTCCAAGCCAACTGGGCCGCGCCCAATTATCTCCGCCGTCTTCCCGATGCCGTCACCTCGTTGTTCCGTGAACCGCGCGATGTCGTTGCGCGGTTGCACGCTTTATACGGCGGGATTTTTTTGCTGCTTGAAGAGAAGTTGCGGCGTGTTGATTACATCGGGCCACTCGGAATCGATGCCTTTGTCTATCGCACACCTGCGGGGGAAGCGCGGCTAAAGCCCATCGTGGAAATCAATCCGCGCTACACCATGGGTCGTTTGACCGTGGAACTCATGCAGCGCACCGCGCCCGGGAGCTTTGGACAGTTTCGAATCATCAGTGGCAGTGCCGCGCGCAAGGAAGGCTTCGAGAATTTTCAGGCCTACGCGCAAAGGATGAGCGAGAGTTTTCCGTTGCGACTGGAAGGCGTTCCGCTGCTCAAGGTTCGCGAGGGGTGGCTTTGTCTCAATGATCCGACTCAGGCGCAACGCTACCTTGCCGTCTTCAACGTCAGCCGCATGTGGGTTGCGATGCGTTAAGTTCCAGCGCCTTGCATCCGTTCTGCCCGGCAACCGGACGACACTAGCGTCTGCAAATCATCAATCCGTTGAGCCGTCATCGCTGAACAGGTAGCGCAATTCGTCGATGGTGAGGCTCTGCGAGAACTTCTCCTCGCCCAGGACGTCGTCCGCCAGCGCGGACTTTGTCTTTTGCAGTGCGCGGATTTTTTCCTCGATGCTGTTTTTGATGAGTAATCGATAGGCGATCACGTTGCGTGTCTGGCCGATGCGATGCGTGCGGTCGATGGCCTGGTTTTCGACGGCGGGATTCCACCATGGATCGAAGAGCACCACGTAGCTTGCCGCCGTCAGATTAAGGCCGAAACCACCCGCCTTGAGCGAAATGAGGAATGCAGCCGCGCCTTCCGCTGCCTGGAAATTCCGCACCAGTTCACCGCGGTTCTGCGTGCTGCCCGCGAGATAAAACATCGGCCAGCCTCGCTCGGTGATGCCTTCGCGCAAGATATCGAGCATCTCCACGAACTGGGAAAAGATCAGGACCTTGTGACCTTCCTCGATGAGCGGTTCCAGCTGATCCATCAAGGCCTCCACTTTGGCGCTCGGCGCCTTGGAATCCGGTTTTACCAGCCTTGGGTGACAACAGATTTGGCGCAACCTGAGCAACGAGGTGAGAACGTTGAAGCGTTCCTCCGCGAGCTGTTTTTGGGTTGTGAGCCGCAAAAGCAATTGTTGGGCGCGCTTCAATTCGGCGCGATACAATGTCTTTTGCTCCCCCTCGATCTCGCAGAATAAATCTTCCTCCGTGCGCTCGGGCAAATCCTTGGCCACCTGGGTTTTGGTGCGGCGCAAGAGGAACGGTCGCACGCGGGCGGATAATCGCCGCCGCGCGAAAGGATCTTCCTTCGAGTCGTAGAGCTTCGTGAACTGCGCGCGGCTGCCAAGCGCGCCAGGCATGGCGAAGGACATGAGGCTCCACAAGTCCATCAGCCGGTTTTCAATCGGCGTCCCCGAGAGCACGAGCCGATGCTGGGCGCGTAACGACCGTGCGATCATGGCCGTGATGGAGCTGGGATTCTTGATGTATTGCCCTTCGTCGAGGATTACGGCCAGCCATTGCACAGGTTCAATCTCCTCCCCGACGGATCGGAGCTGGTTGTAATTGATGACGTGAAGATCGGCGGTGCTGAGTCCCTTGCTAAATCCTTTCAACTCATTCGCGCCCCAGACTTTCACGCGCAATCCGGCAGCGAACCGTTCTGATTCAGCGCGCCAGTTATCGGTGACACTCTTGGGGCAGACCACCAGAGATGGGCGAAGAGCATTTCCTGGTTTCACGTCGCTGGATGGTGAGCGCAGCCATTCCAGCCACGTCAAAGCCTGGAGCGTTTTGCCGAGACCCATATCATCGGCCAGGATGCCGCCAAAATGATTGGCCGACAGGTAGGCAAGAAAATGAAAGCCTTCCGTCTGGTATGGGCGCAGCGAAGCGTTCACGGTCGAAGGAACGTCCGGGGTGACGCGGGCTTTGATTTCTTCCGCCCGCCGAACGATGCGAGCGAATTGTGGCTCGGAGAGGAATCGTTTCGCTGCGGTATCCGCCAGTTGCAACGCATGCAGCCGCTGGGGCTCCGCACTCAATTCGCGCGGGCTTAATCCAAGGCGAGCCAGTTGTTCATCTTCGTCCGCAGTCAGGTTGAACTCGAGGCGTCGCCAGCCCTTGTCCTTCAGGCGCACGTAGCCGCCGCGGGCATTGAGCAGCAGCTTCATCTCCTCCTGGGTCAGCGTCGTGTCGGTCACATCCAGCACCACGCGCAGGTCGAACCAGTCGATCGCCGCCTCGGACACCTCCAGTTTCACGCGCCCGGCAATGGCGTTCTCGGAGAAGGAAGCCAGTTCACCCTTTAACTCGAGATGGACATCGGGTGGCAGGGATTTGAGCCACGCGGCGAATTGCTCGGGAAACTTTTTGGTGACCCGGAGGGAGAATGCGCGTTGATACGTGTCCCACTTGGCATCCAGGCTGGCCATGAGGGAGGAAGGTTCGTCCAGTCCCTGGCGATCGTGATAAGTGATGGCGCCGTTCTTCCTCGCTTCCTTCGCTTCGCGCTCCGCCACGCGCTCCCAGGTATAGCCATTCCATTGCTCGCGGAGGCGACCGTCAGGCGTCGCGGTGTGTGCTCCGATGGTGCAGGCCTCGGCATTTGAACCGACATAGGAGGAACGCAGTTCGCAGGTGAGATGAACCGAAAGCGGCACGACATGGACGCGCTCGCGAAGCCGTGCCGGCAGTTCAATGCCCGCTCCCCGCAACAAGGACACGCCTCCCTGGCTTTCCATGGCGGGGGCCGGGATTCGGTTTTCGCTGTGTGGGTCGAGCACCTGCCCATCCAGGTTTGGTCCCGGGAAAACCTTGTCCGCTGTCACGTAGAGCCGGGGTTGGCCGGCAAGGACGCAGAGCAACGGTGCCACGGGCGATCCATCCGCCTGGCCCAGTTGGATTCGATAATCATCCTCGTCGCCTTGCGCGGGCTCGAGATTCCAGCGCAAGGACTCTGTCATAAACTGGAGCGGTTCGCCGCGGCTGTTCACGAGCCGCGATCGCAACGCCGGCAGGCGGAAGAATCGTGCGAGGAAGCGCTGGGTCTGTGGCTCGTAGTACTGCAACTCCGTTGTGCCGCTCGAATTGAATTTTGCTTCAAAGGATTGCCACAACCACTCGGCTTCGGGCGTCAGTTCTGCCTCGCCGGCACGCAATTGACGCTGAAGTTCGCGCGCCTGCATCGGCTTGATCAGGCTAAAGGTGTCCTTGCCCGCCGGCAGCCATTCCAGCAGCGCGGCGTGTGGCCCGAAGGTGGCGCGCAAATCGACAACGCGAGGCGGAGCGCTGCTCCTTAGCGATACGGGTTGCACCGAATGCGTCTGGGCCAGGGCGGATTTCCAGCGTTCAATCTCCTTGGCGCGCTGCCAGCGGCGCAGTCCCTCTTCGATTTCGTTGAAGTCTGTGACTGGCTCCAGAAACTTGGGGATGCTTACGCCCTGCTGGGACGCGGCGTAAGCGACGTAAAGCCAGAACTGGCGCAACGATTTAGGAAACGACGGCCAGATCTTTACCGCCCCCCAACTGTTCGTGCCGAGGGCCAGGCCCAGTTCGTGGAAATCTGCATGGGTAATGTTCCGACGCTGCTGGCATTGCTCATACACGCGCGTGAGTTGCTGGAGGAAGGATTCCTCCGAAGGATTCAGTTTACGACCGAGCGCCGTGGCCACGTGTTCGTCGAAGGGTCCTTGGGCTGCCAGATCCGCGTTGGGACTCGCCTCTTGCCGGGATGATAACGCCTGCACGTGCCCGCGCGTATGCTCGACTAGGAGCGCCTTCAGCATGGCATGGATGTGTTTGCAATCCTCACCCATCGGGCAGGAACAGGATTTCTCGGAGACGGACTCGTCGTCCAACTGCACCCGTACCGTGTAAAGTTCAGAGCCGAGAACTTCGGCAAGAAACTCCCCCGCCTGTTCGCCCGCGCGCAAATTCTGCACGCGCCCTTCCGCAAAATATTTTTCGCCCCGACTGCGTGCGCTGGGACTCATGGAGCGAATCTCCCGCCGCACCAGGTCGGGATTATCAAGAATGATTGGCGAATCCATCAAAGAGTCAGTGTAAGGCGTTCAGGCTGGCGGGCAAGTGACGGGCGCGGAAACTGCCGACCGCAGTGCAGCGACCGTAAAGATCAGTGGGTAAAGGCGCTCGTAGTACCAGAGCTTGGCAAAATAGAAGCCGATGGGGGATGGCTCAACCCACACTCCCGCTTCGACGGCCTGCACCAGCCACCGGATGCCGCGCTGCAACGCCTCGGCGTGCTCCGGAATGTTACTGCTCCCAGCCAGAGCCAGCGACTCCACGGCGAGGGCAGTTTCCTCAACCGAGGAGGCGACCTTCGCCTCCGCACCCCAACCGCCGTCCGCGTTTTGCGCCGTCAACAGCCACTGAATGCATCGGTTGTGAAGTAAGGACGCGATTGAGCTTTTGAACCCCGAGGTTTGCGAAGCGAGCGCGACGGCTTTCAAGACACGGCTGGTTCCGTAGGTGCGATTCGATTCATCGCCGGCAAACTGGTTGCCGAACCACAATGGAGCGAACCCACCGTGGTTTTCCTGCGTTCGCGAAAGGAACGCAAAGGCTTCGCTCACGCCCCGCTCGATTCGCAACCGCGTCGCCGCATCCATCATCGGATGCCAGCTAATCAACGCCCTAATCGCATGGGCCGTAATATCCGCGCTGCTGCGATCGAAGGGTAAAGCGCCCCAGCCGCGACAAAACGTGGGAATGCCCCCGTCGCGGTTCTGCAAGCCGAGCAGCCAATGAACGCCCGCTTGGGCTGATTCGATGATGTCCGCCGTCGGCCTTTTGCCGTCCGCCTGCCACAGTTGTGCCAATGCCACGAGCGCACCCGCGGTGTCATCCGCGTCCGGCACGCCACCGGGCAAATCAGTCCAGGCCCAACCGCCGGGAGCCGCATGCGTGTAAGGATGTTCGGTTCGATACTGCTGCCCGAGCAGCCACGCGGTGAGTTGGGACTTGTCAGTTGAAAGTTCGGCGACGGGAAGTGCTTCGATCGCCAGCGTCGTGCACCACGTGGAAAGATTTGTATCAATCGGCCAACTCCCATCCGGGCGTTGGGATGCGATGAGGAAATCCAAGCCCCGGCGCGTTACCGCGTGGTTCAGGTACCCGCTTGCCGCCAGGCTCATCGTGACAAAACTGGTGAGCGGCGTGGCTTCCAGGAACCCGCCGTTGGCCGGCTGAATCGCCGTGAGCGCGCGCAACGTTTTCTTCACGGTGAGATAGCGCAGGCTACGGGCCAGTGGGTTCCTCGAAGGAGAGTGAACATGGCGCGCCAGCCCAATCGCAATGAGAGCCGGCAGGGCATAACTCACCACTGGCAAACGCAGCGCGGCGAACCATTGATGAGGCACGGCAGCGAGTTCAAACGGTAAGGGGATTACGTGCCGCCACGCTTTACGTCCTTGGCCAAGCCGTCCAGCCAGCGCGCACAGTGTCAGGATAGGGACGGAGAAAGTGCGATCCTTTCCGTAGCGCGCGATGACGGCGCGACAGAGTTCATCAACATCGATGCGCGAGGGACTTTCGCCTGAGACATTCCCGGAGGGAGCCGGGTTGGGACTATTGCGAAGGTGGTCACGCAACCAACCCTCCGCCTGATTCATCGTCCTGGAAAACTTGGCATCCGCTCCCGCCGCACCAAACGCAGCCCAGCACAACGTCGTCGTGCTGAGGTTGCTCAGGCTCCGTGTTGTATCGCCCCAACCGCCATCCGCGTTTTGGTGTTCCGCGAGCCACCGTAAACCGGCTTCAACAGATGATTCAAAATTGTATGGAGAAGCCCCTCGTCCCGCGAGCGCCAGTGCGGTCACTCCGGTCGCCGTCGAAAGCGCACTGCTCGAAAGATGGCCTTCCCAGAAGCCGGTTGAATTGCGTTCGGCCAATAAGGTGGCCGTGGCCTTGTGCAAGGCGGCGACCAATCGTTCCGTTGTCACCATCCCGGCAGCGTTCGCAAAGGACTGGCTCATCTCCAGCAACATGCCGATCGACGTTAGGTGCGCCCCGCTGCGGCGATGAATGGTTTCAGCTCGACCATCAATCGGGCGAAACCTTCCAGGGTCAATTGTTGGGCGCCGTCGCTCCACGCTTCGGCGGGATTAGGATGAACCTCGATGAGCAATGCGTCGGCGTTCATGGCTGCGGCGCCTTTGCTCATGGCGGCGACGAGGTCTGCTTTGCCCGCGCCCTGGCTCGGATCGATGACGATCGGGCAGTGCGATTCTTTCTTGATGATCGGGATCGTCGAGAGGTCGAGTGTGTTGCGCGTGTAAGTTTCGAACGTGCGAATGCCGCGTTCGCAGAACATCAGGTTGGCATTGTCATTGGCCAGGATGTATTCGCCCGCGAGAAGCCATTCCTCGATTTTCATCGAGAGGCCGCGCTTGAGCAGAACGGGGCGGCCGGTCTTTGCCGCGGCGATGAGCAGTTGAAAGTTCTGCGCGTTGCGAGCGCCGATCTGCAGGATGTCCGCGTACTCGGCCACCATCTCGGCATGCTGTTCGGAAAGCAGTTCGGTGATGATGGCCAGACCGGTTTGCTTGCGGGCCTTGGCCAGCATCTTCAAACCTTTCTCACCCAACCCTTGGAATTCATACGGCGACGTGCGCGGTTTGAAGGCGCCGCCGCGCAGGATTGTGGCACCGGCCTCGGCCACGGCCTCGGCGGTGGAGAGCAATTGCTTTTCGCTCTCGACCGAGCAGGGCCCGGCCATCACGACAAACTTGTTCCCGCCGATCACCGTGCCGTTTGCCAGCGTGATGGTAGAGTTGCCCTTGTGTGCCTCGCGGCTGACCAGCTTGTGGCGCTTTTGCACGGGCATGACCTTCTCGACCTGCGGCCAGGTCGTGAGCGTTTCGAGATTGTGATGAGTGCGCTCGTCACCAATGGCGCCGATGACGACCCGTTCCACCCCGCGCATGACGTGTGGCTTGTAGCCGAGCTTCTTAATTTCACGAAGCACGGCGGACTCGTCTTTTTTTGAAATATCCGGTTTGAGAACAATGATCATGAGTTCAATGAGTTGGGCCGGAGGTCGTCACCGAAACGGAACCGCAGGTGCGACCTGCGGCAGTGGGAAGCGAGTTAACGCAGCCTCCGCAGGGTCGCGCGACTAAAGTAGCCGCCGAACCGGTTGCATCGAAAGCTGCCCGTTAACATGGCTGGCAAACTAACAAGCACCACATCAAGCGGCAAACAGGAAAATGCCCCGCATTCGCGAGCTCTTAGCGCCCTGACCCGATCCTGTGGGATTGTCTGCGGCGACAAGGTGAATGCAGGTTTTCTCCCACGCGCTTGACCTGAATTTGGTCAACCTTAGTATCGCCCTCGCTCATGAAAGTTTTTTGCTTTTTGATTAGCGCTTCCTTGTTCGCCGGAAGCAGTTTCGCCCAAGCGCCCGACCAGGCGCCACCGTTGCGGGCGATTAACGGCATCGCGGCAATCGTGAATGAAGCGATCATCACTCGGCAGGAGGTTAACGATTTCATCGGGCCATCCGAACTTGTCCTTCGCCGCACCTACTCTCGTGAGCCGGAAGCGCTGGATCAAAAGCTGGGGAAATTACGCGAGGATGGCACGGAGCAACTGGTCGAGCGGCAACTGATTCTCTCCGAATATAAAACAGCCGGTTACAACTACCCGGAAACGATCATCGAAGATCGAATCCAGGATCGTATCAAGCAGCGCTATCGCGACCGGGTGACATTGATGCAGGGTTTGCGCGAGATGGGGATTACCTACGAAACCTTCCGCAAGCAGCAACGGGATGAGATTCTGGTCATTGCCATGCGCCAGTTGAAGACTCCGCAGGACGTGATCATTTCCCCACAAAAGATTCTCAACTTCTACGAGCAGAACCAAACCAACTTCATGGTGGGCGAAGAGGTGAAGCTGCGAATGATCGTCCTAAACAAGCCGCCGGCTGACAATGGCGGGGTGAAACAATTGGCCGAGGAAATTCTCCGGAAGATCAACGAGGGCGCTCCCTTTGCAGAGATGGCCAAGATCCATTCGGACGGTCCCTACAAAGCGGCGGGCGGCGACCGTGGGTGGGTGCAGCGCGACGCCGATCGCAAAGAACTTTCGGACGCCGCCTTCGCGCTCAAGCCGGGCGAGCACAGTGGCGTGATTGATCTGCCGGACTCCTGCTGGCTGGTGAAGGTTGAAGACCGTCGTCCTGCGCGGGTCCGTCCCCTGGCAGAAGTGCGGGATCAGATTGAGCGCACCCTGCGCATCGAAGAGAGCGCCCGGCAGGAGAGAAAATGGGTCAAGCGGCTGCGCGAAAAATCCTTCGTCCGTTATTATTGAACTTATTGCGGCTGACGGCCGCTCGATTCGATGTTAGCCATCGCCCTGGGAGATCCGGCCGGCATCGGCCCTGAAGTCGCCTTGAAGGCGGTTGCCGCCGAATTGCCTCAGGACTCGGAACGTTACCTTCTTATCGGCGATCCATCCTTGGTCCGTTCACTTAACGGCCGTCTAAAAACCAACTTGGATATTCGGGAGGCGACGAGCGATCGCGGGGCACGAGTCACGGTGACAACGTCCCTGGGCACGCTACCCGCCCACCTGAGCCCCGGTTCACCTGAAGGCTCACGCGCGGCTCTGGATTGGCTTCGGCACGGAGCTCATCTCTGTTTGCGCAATGAAGCCTCTGCCCTGGTGACGGCCCCGGTGAATAAAGAAGCGATCATTCGCTCCGGCGAGTCATCGTTTGTGGGGCAGACCGAGTTGCTCTCCGAGTTGGCTGGAACGAACCGTACCGCCATGATGCTTCTGGGCTGTGACGATCGCGAACGCTGGTTGCGGGTCGCACTGGCGACGATTCACGTTCCCATTCGAGAGGTGGCCGAGTGTTTAACCCAGGATAAAGTTGAGCTCGCGATCGAACTGACTGCGCGCGCGTGCGTCGATCTGGGTTTGTATCGGTCCCGCGTCGCGGTCTGCGGTTTGAATCCTCACGCGGGCGAGGGCGGCAAGATCGGTGACGAGGAAATCACCACAATCTCCCCCGCCGTGGAAGCGATGAAGCAGCGCGGGTGGGACGTCCACGGGCCCTTTGCAGCCGACGCACTTTTCTACCACGTTTTTCGCGGTGATTACGACGCGGTGGTGGCGATGTATCATGATCAAGGGTTGGTTCCGCTAAAAATGATCGGCTTCGAGAGTGGGGTAAACTGGACGCTGGGTTTGCCGTTTATCCGCACTTCTCCTGACCATGGCACAGCCTACGACATCGCGGGGCGGGGCGTCGCGAATCCGGCGAGCATGATTGCTGCGATTCGCCTGGCCAAACAACTGGCTCAGCGGCGCAGTATTGGCGCAAGGAACGATTGAGTTTGAGGAGGGTTTTGAAAAGCGACCTTCAAGGGTCGAACGGAGACCGTGTTGAACCTATTCAAAGTCGCGATTGCCATCGCGTGCCTGGCGGGCCTTGAGCGAGGGCCGGTCGCGTTCGCAAGCCCTGTCGCATCCTTTTTGAAAAACGCGGATGCGTGGTTCCAAGGGGAGGAAGCCGCACGAACTGCTCGGAATGTTTTATCGTGGCAGGCATCCACTGGCGGGTGGCCCAAGAACACCGATACGACGTCAGCCTACGCGGGCGACCGCGATAAGCTTCAGTCCACTTTCGACAATGGCGCGACCACCGATGAACTGCGGTTCCTAGCGCGCCTTCACACAGCGCCAGGATGCTCCAACGCGTTCATGCGTGGCCTGGAACACATCCTGAAGGCCCAGTATCCGAACGGAGGCTGGCCGCAGTTTTACCCGCCGCCGAAGGAAAAATACCACCGCTACATCACGTTCAATGATGACTCGATGGTGCGCTTGATGAACTTTTTGCGAGAGGTCGCAACGTCGAACCGCTATCAGTTCGTGGACTTACCACATCGCGAAGCCGCGCAACGCGCCTTTGACCGGGGCATTGATTGCATCCTTAAGTGTCAGATCCGAGTGGATGGAACATTGACGGCGTGGTGCGCACAACATGATGAGATAGATTTGAGTCCCCGGCCCGCGCGATCATTCGAGTTAGCATCCCTGAGCGGGTCGGAATCCGTGGGTCTCGTGCGCCTCCTCATGTCATTGCCGAAGCCGAGCCGCGAAGTGATTTGTGCCGTGGATTCCGCCATCGCGTGGTTTGATACGGCGAGGATCAATAGCGTTCGTCTGGTGGAACAAGCGGCGCCTGGCACTGTCAGTGGAAAGGATAAAACGGTGGTTGTCGATCCGACTGCCAAACCAATGTGGGCTCGTTTCTATGAGATTGAGTCCAACCGGCCAATCTTCTGCGGTCGCAATGGCGTAAAGAAATTTTCGCTGGCGGAGATCGAGTATGAACGCCGGAATGGGTACGCATGGCTTGGGTATTGGCCGGCAGCATTGCTGGTCCAGGAATATCCTGCATGGAGGAAGAAGCTCGAGGCCTGGTAACGCTGTTTCTCTGGTGTCAGCGGGCCGCGCGGGTGTCAGAGGGGATGTTCCTCGTCCATGCCCTCCAGTTTCGCGCGCAGATGGGAGTGCGGCAAATAGGGTTCCAGCGCTGCGGCCAAGGCTTCGACGTCAGGCGTTTTTGGGATAAATCCAACAGCACCGAGCGACGCCAGCCGCTCAACGGGAAAACCACCGGCCACACCGGAATGGATGAACACGGGAATGTCCGCGAAACTCGGGTGCTGTTGGAGATAGCGCAGGAAGCTGGTGGCGGTGTGGCCGGAAAGCCGAAAGTCGGAGAATATAAGCGTGGGCCTCTTGAAGTGTTCGCCTCCGTCCTGTTGCGGTGTGGCGACCGTGCTCTCCATGTAGGCGCGCGCCTCAGTCGCCGTTCCCACAACGCGGACTTCGCCTGTAAATCCCGCTTTGGCGACGGCGCGACGAAACAGGAAAGAGTCACTGTCATCGTGCTCAATCAGCAAAATTACGGCGCTGTCCGTGTTGTTACCGTTGGAAAATTCCAAACCACTCCCTTTCTGGCTTCTTACCCGTCGCACACCGAGAGTACGCGTCAAGTAAGTGCTTTGTTCCCTCAGTTGCTTTCAACGTCGAAATGGCGTTCCTTTCCGCTCTGGCGCCAGCAACTCATGTTCAACCAACAATGAAAACGTGCGCCGTGTAATCATTTTCGAGAAAGAATTAACGATGCATGCCCTTCGATCCTTCCTGGTCCATTTCGTCACGTTGCTGGCGGTGGCAGCCTCCACGGCTTTCGCGCAATCGGAAGTTCTCATTTTCAGCTTCACCAACGCGTGGCGTTACAACCAGACCACCTCCTATGACGCGGTTGCCTGGACGGCGCCGGGTTTCGATGACAGCACCCTGCCATTGGGTCGCGGGGTATTCGGAAGGGAGGATGCAGGCAATGCCTTTGTGACGACGCGGACGAACACAGTCCTCACATTAGGACGCACTACATACTACTTCCGCACTCACTTCCAGTTTGCCCACGACACGCGGGGCGTGGCCCTGACGTTTTCCAATATCGTGGATGACGGCGCGGTCATTTACCTGAACGGCGTTGAAATTGCCCGGCAGTTTATGGGTAACAACACCGCGCCAGTCACCTACGCCACTCTCGCGGCGAATCATGAGGCGACAGGGGTGGATGTGCTCACCGTTGGCGGGCCGCTTGTGGAAACTAACCTGGTTCGCGGGGATAACGTTCTGGCCATCGAAGTGCACCAATCCAGTGTCGGTAGCAGCGACATCGCGTTCGGCTGTGCGTTGAGCGCCAGTTTCAACCTCACGCCGGCGCCGTTGAATTTTCCATTGAATCTCCCCACTCCCGGTTACACGACGGTCAATGCGTTTCCGGGTTTGAACTTTGGACAACCGGTGTGCATTGCGGCGCCGCCGGGAGAAACGAACCGCCTTTTTGTTCTCAGTAAGGGCGGTCAAATGTACGTCATCACCAACTTGGCCAATCCCACCCTCACGACGTTCATGAGTCTCGCGGGCCGGGTCTTCACCAGCAGCGAGTCGGGCCTGCTGGGATTGGCGTTCCATCCCGACTACGCAAACCCGACCAATCGCTACTTCTTCCTTTTCTATTCACTGAACACCAACTCGCCGGCGGGAAGCGGTCTTCACCAGCGCATCTCGCGGTTCCAAACTTCCCCTTCCAATCCAAACCAGGCGCTGGCCACCACCGAAGTCGTCCTGATCCAACAGCGCGATCCTGCCGGCAATCACAACGGCGGCGACCTTCAGTTCGGTCCCGATGGACTTCTCTACGCTTCGGTGGGTGACGGCGGCACACAGTACGATGGAGATCGTCACAGCCAGATCATCTCTTCCAACTTCTTCTCCGCCATCATGCGCCTCGACGTGGACATGCCGCCGCGTCCTGACAGCCTCATGCCGAATCCACACGCCGCGAACACCAATGCGGGGAGCAATGCGATCAATTATCGAATTCCGGCCGACAACCCTTACATCGGTTTCACCAGCTTCGACGGTCGGCCGATCGATCCTGCCAAAGTGCGCACGGAATTTTATGCGGTGGGCTTTCGTAATCCCTGGCGGATCTCCTTCGATCCTGCGACGGGGTTTCTCTATTGCGGCGATGTCGGACAGGACGTTTGGGAAGAAATCAGCGTCATCACCAAAGGGGGGAATTACGGATGGGCTTACCTCGAAGGGACGCATCCGGGATATCGGCCGACGAATACGACGGTGGGGCCACTCATCCCTCCGATCCAGGAATACCGTCACGGCACCAGCGGTGATCAGGGCAATTCAGTGACGGGCGGTGTCGTGTATCGGGGCAACCGGCTCTCCCAAATGACCGGGTGGTATGTGTTTGCCGATTACGTGAGCGGGAACATCTGGCGGCTGAGATACGACGGCACCAACACGGTTCCATTCCAGCGCATCGCGGGACGCGCGGGGATTTCCTCCTTCGGAATCGATCCTTCCAACGAGGACGTTTTGCTTGCCTGCCTTGCGGATGGATCGATTTACCGGCTTGCCTACGACACGAACTCGAGTGTGGGCACCCCGCTTCCGCCGACACTGGCCGATACGGGCGCCTTTACAAACCTAACTTCACTCACGAATCGAACCCAGGCTCTTTCCGCAAACGCGGGGTTGATACCGTACGACATCAACGTCCCCTTCTGGTCGGACAACGCGCACAAGAGCCGCTGGTTCCTGGCCTCTGATACGAAGATTGGTTTTGAGCCGGAAGGAAACTGGTCTTTCGAGCCCGGCATGGCGTGGGTGAAACATTTTGATTTGGAAATGACGAACGGTGTCGCCGCCTCGGCACGGCGCATTGAAACGCGTGTCCTGGTTAAAAATGCGGGAGGCGTTTATGGGGTGACATATCGATGGGGCGATTCGGTGACTAATGCGGCTCTGGTGGCTGAGGAGGGGTTGGATGAGGCCTTCGCGATCAATGATGGAGGCGTGATTCGTACCCAGGTCTGGCATTATCCCAGTCGGGGCGAATGCCTTATTTGCCACACGCCTGCGGGCGGATTTGCCCTCGGTTTCAACACCCAACAGATGAACCGAGACTTCGGCACAAACGGAAATCAAATCGCCGCGATGAGCGCCGCAGGCTATTTCAGAAACCCGGTCAGCAACCTTCATGCGTTACGCGCCCTGTCGGCGGCAACCAATGAAACCGTCAGCCGCGAATGGCGAGTGCGTTCCTACCTGGCGGCTAATTGCGCCCAATGTCACCAGCCGGGCGGGAGTGCGCTCGGCAGTTGGAACGCGAGCATCACCAACTCCACCGCGAACTCCGGTTTGATCTACGGTTTGCTCAACAACAACGGCGGTAATCCCAGTGCCCGCGTGATCGTTCCGGGTTCGGTGAGCAATTCCATGTTGCTCACACGGATTTCCACCCGCGGCCCTTTGCAAATGCCGCCGCTCGCCACCTCACTTCTGGACACGGAAGGTATCGCGCTCCTGAGCGCATGGATCACAAATGACCTCGCCGCGGGATGGAGCAACGAAATTTCCCCGCTCAGCATCGGCGTCAGTGCGACGAATGGCGGCGCTACGGTGCAGTTCGTTCAACCGGCGAACCGCGCCTACCGAGTGGAGAGTGCCACCAACCTCGCGGCCCCGGTGAACTGGCAGTTTCTGAACGTACCTGGGAATCGCCCCACTTACCCGAGCACATCGGACGCGGTCACAGTCGGCGACGTGACGAATACGACGCAGAAATTTTACCGGGTGCGCCTGAGCGCTCCTTAGGTGAACTCCACTCCGCACTCGTTGTTCGCGCTTCCGGTTTCGAGCCGCGGATCGTTTACGACTCTCCGATGGTGGAAGATCCGGGGGCCGGCCTTCGTTGATTCAATTTGCGCCAATCAACTACGGCTCGAACGCAAGCTTTGGCTTGTCCGCTCGCCCGCCTCAGCGTGAACTCCAGCGGCATGGAGACTTTTTATGATACGCACGCGCATCTCGATTTTCCGGATTTTGTTCCGGACTTTCGCGAGGTCCTGCAACGTGCGCACACGGCCGGGATTACGAAGGTGATTTCCATCGGCACCAGCATTCGAAGCAGTCGTCGTGCGCTGGAGTTGGCAGAGAAACATGCTGAAGTTTTTGCCGTCGTCGGCTGGCATCCGTCCGATGCCCTCGAAGCTCCGGACGACGTGCGCGGGATGCTCCGGGAAATGGCTAAGCACGAGAAGGTGGTCGCCATCGGTGAGACCGGCCTCGACTATTATCGATTACCCAGCACCAAGGGTGGCTCGCCCGCGGATGACGAACAGTACAAGCGCAAGCAGGCGCAGTTATTTCAACAGCAGTTGGAGGTCGCGGCTGAGCTGGAATTGAACTGCGTCATTCACCAGCGTGGTGAAACGCTTGAGGATACGCTCGCGATCATGCAGCCGTTTGTTGGCAGAACTCGAGGGGTGTTCCATTGTTTTTCCGGAGACATTCCCGCGTTAAAGCGAATCCAAGGAATCGGATCGCTGGTGAGTTTCACGGGTATCGTGACGTTTAAGAACGGACAGAATGTCCGCGAGGCCGTTGCTGCGACTCCGCTTGGCGAATTTATGTTGGAGACGGACTGCCCATTCCTCGCGCCCATACCGTATCGTGGCAAACGCTGCGAGCCTGCTTACGTGAAGGAAATTGCCGAAACCATCGCCCAAGTGAAGGAATGCACTCTCACCGAACTCAGCCGGGCCACGTGCGAAGCGGCCCATGAGTTTTTCACAAAGTTGCGGTGATATCGACGAGGGGACCAATGGTGCACCCGCGGGAATAAAAAAAGCGGCAGTCTTTCGACCGCCGCTCTGTGTAGAAAACTTGGGAATTATCTCGGCAATACCAGGATGAATTCACCACGCCGGTTCTTGCTGTAGGCCGCTTCGTCGTGACCGAACTCCAGCGGTTTATCCTTTCCGAAGCTGACCGTATGAACTCGATCGGCCGGAATTCCAGAGGCCACCAGCAACTCGCGGATGGCCAGAGCGCGACGTTCGCCGAGGGATCGATTGTATTCCTCCGTCCCGCGTTCATCGCAATGACCCTCGACCAATAAGTCGGTGGCTTGATCTTCGGTGAGGAAACGGTTGGCCACTTCCTGGACCTTGGCAGCTTCGCTGGCCTTGACATTCGACCGGTCAAAATCAAAAAACACCGTCTGGGCGCGGTATTTCTCTCGATCCTGCGGACGTCCTTCAATGCTGCGGGCACCCGTGATCGGGATGCCGTTCGGATTGGCGTTGGGGTTGAAGTTGCTGGGATTGGCGTTGGGATTCGCATTCGCTCCGTCCCCCACCGGCAGGTTTCGGCCTGGGTCCAGATCCCGGGGCGCGACATCACCGATTTTGGCGTTTCCGCCGTAGCCGGGCAGCGGCGTGACGCGATCCATCTTCTTTTTGCAGCCCACGATGCTGGCGGCGAAAACCGCGGTCAGGAGCAGGGTCGAAAGTGTATTTAACTTCATTGCTGGTTCTGGGTTGTAATGATCTTCTTCGGCAACACAAGGATGAATTCTCCGCGGCGGTTGCGGCTCCAGGCCGTTTCGTCATGGCCAACAACAGCCGGTTGATCCTTGCCGAAGCTGCGCGTGAAAACGTGTCCCGCGTCCACTCCGGATTTTACCAACAGTTCGCGAATGGCCAGAGCGCGGCGTTCCCCGAGCGACCGATTATACTCTTCGGTACCACGTTCGTCGCAATGGCCTTCGATCAGGAGATCGAAATCAGCGCCCTTGGTCTTAAATGCGGCGGCCACCTGATCGATTTTTGAGGCTTCGTCCGGTCTGATGCTCGAGCGGTCAAACTCGAAGTAAACCGTCTGCTGGGCGAACTCGGAGCGATCCATTTCGCGGTCGCGCAACTTATCTTCATCGGCCAAACCGGTGCTGCCGGAAGGATTTGTAACTTCGGTTCCCCGGATGGAGCTGGAGCCTGCTGTGTCCAAACCGGTGATGGCTGCGCCGTCTCCCGGGACCAAGGCAGCCGACCTTGCACCGCTGCCGCTGGTGGCCGTCCCGGAATCGGGAAGTTTACTCAGGCGCGTTGTGGGCGACTTGCAGCCGGTGGCCGTGACGACAAGCGCGAGGGCGCAACCGAAAGCGAACAGTGTTTGTGTTTTCATGATATTTTTTGAACCGAGTTATTTCGCCCAGCTGGGCTGGGAGGCATCTCCTGGGATGCGGTTGATTTCCTTCGTTAATTTGCTTGGCACGTCCAATAGAGCTAGCACGTGTCGATGATTGACGTTTTTCACGAACATCACCGCGCGGGAGTTGGGCGCCCACACGGGATCTTCTCCAGCAGCGAGAGTCGAGGCCGTTCCGCGGAGCGGACCTTCCATCGGCGCAATGCAGATCTGAAACCCGCCCATGTTAGCCGTGAAAACAAGGTATTTGCCGTCGGGCGACCAGTCCGGCTCGCTGGGATTAGCGACACCGGCAATGTGCACCCGTTGCATTGCGCCGCCGCTGGCCGCAACTGTGTAGAGTTGAGCCTTGCCGCTCTGGCGCGACACGAAGCAGATCGTGCGCGAGTCAGGCGACCAGCAGGGCGAGGATTCATCTTCCTTCGTGCTGGTTAGCTGCTTCAAGTTCCCGCCGTCCAAATCGCTGACCCAAAGGTCGGGGCTGCCGGTTTTGCTGAGGATCATCGCAACCCGTCGGCCATCCGGAGAAACTGCTGCGCTGGAATTCATACCCGGATAGCGTGCCACGGCTTTGCGTGACCCATTGGAGAGATTATGGGAGAGGATGGCCGAGTTGCCGGTCAGCTTATGGGACATGTAGAGCAGCGTGCCGCGTCCGGCCCAAGCCGGTGCCGCGCAAATGGTGTTGTCCTTGGTGATGGGCTGGGCGTTGAAGCCGTCGTAATCCGCAATGTAGATCTCGCCCGGACCGTAGTCGTTCGGGCGCGCCTTGAGCGCAATGCGAGTCTGGGCAATGCCAGGCTTCTGCGTGAGTGCCTGCGCGATGTCATCAGCCAGAGCGTGGGTTTGTTGCCGCGTCCCGCCCCCGGTAAACGCTTTGTTGTAAATGCCCTGGCGTGAGAGCGGATCAATTATTTGAGCGCCCACCCCGGCCGCATTGTTCTTTGTGATGTTGTAGCGCGCCTTGTCCGGGGCAACGAATTCGAAGCCCATGAATGAGAGGTCAAAGCGCAGAACAGAATCCACCTCGCCCGAGAACCCACTCAACGAGACAGGAATCGGCAGCGGAAAGCCGAGTGGATCGACACCAATACGAACTTTCACGTTGCTGTCACTGGCGGCGAATGCGGTGAGGGACCAGGCGGTTAAAATGGAAAATAAAACTTTCTTCATGCTGAAACTCGTTTTGCTTCAAAGGCGATAGTGATGTTGAACGTGCGCTCGGAATCCTTGGCCTCCGGCGGAAATCCAGGAAGTGAACGAACAGAATTCATGGCGCGATCCACCGCCTTATCCAAGACGGGGCTACCCGTGCGACGCACCCACTGGGAGCTGCGCACTGTCCCGTCCCTGGTCACAAGAATGCGGATCGCAGCTTCGGCGTCTTGATCACTTTGCGGATGCGTGGCGTAAACCGCCCGCTTGTATACTTCGCCCACAAGACTCCCGTAATTAACGTATGCCGCACCACCGGGCCCTGCTGCTTCCACCACAGTCGCCTTGCCGATGGATTTGCTCACCCCGCCGATGATGCTCCCGACTTCGCTGGCGATCCTTCGCTGCTGCTCGCCGATGCGTGCCAACTCTCGACGATACTGTTCCTGCTCACGCTCACGCGCCTGGCGCTCTGCTGTTTCCCGCTGGATTCGCGCGGTGTCGTTCGTGCGGCGAATTATGGTTTTGCTGAGCAGCGGCTTGGGAGGGGTAACGTCCTTTTTTGTATTCTTTGGGGCAGGGAGGTCACCGTCCTTATTCTCAACCAACTCTTTCTTAGGTTCCGGCTTGGGCTTGTTCTTCACCACCGTCTTTGCTTCGACTTTGGGTTCAGGTTTCGCCTCGCGCTGGGGGGGAGGCGGTTCGGGTCTGGGTGGCACCGTCTCCGGTGGCTGTGCCGGAGCCTGAGGAGGAGGAGCGGGCGTCGGCGCGACATTCGGATTTCCGCCACTGGCGATTGGGCGGTCAGTGACCTGGGCGCCGATAAGCGTAATGATCGCGGGAAGCTCCTCGGTTTTCTTCGAGGGACGAAACGCAGCGCCACAGATAAGCACCACGAATAGCAACCCGTGAAAGGCTGCGGAACCAACGAAGCATTTTTTTTCCAGACGGCTCATTTATCCGGCGAAGTCCGAAATGAGACTTTAAGAATACCGTTGCGCTGGCAACGATTCACGATGTCAATCAGGTATTCGGTTTTCCCATCCTTGTCGGCGCGAATCGCCACAACCAGATCCGGGTTGCGTTTAAATTCCGCCACCAAGCGCTGCTCGATCTGAGCGGGGGTCATGCGAGTCTTATCCAGCGCGAATACACCCGTCGGCGAAATCTCGACCGTCTTCACGTCATCGCGTTCCACTTTGGTGGTCGTGCCGCCCTTGGGCAAATTCACCGAAAGGCTTTGTTCGAGCAACGGCGTGGTGATGACGAAAATAATCAACAACACAAAGGCGAGGTCCAGCAACGGAGTGATATTGATTTCACTCAGTGTCACCAAGGAATTGCGTTGTGAGAAGCGGCGCATGTTAGAATGGAGAATTACAAAAAAAGAGGAACGAGCACTCGCTGCGCCCACACTTCAATCGGTATCCGAGATTCGTCCTCTGTAATCTCATCACTCGTCTTTCAAGTATTCAGTTTCCAGCTGCGACATCAGAGCCTGCGCAAAATTATCAAGGTCAACAGTTAGCACGCGCAGGTTATGAACCAGGTAGTTGTAACCGAACATCGAGGGGATCGCCACGAGCAAACCAGCGACGGTGGTGACCAGTGCCGCCGCCACGCCAGGCGCCATCGTGGCCAAATCCGCGCGTCCGGCGCGCGCGACGAGACTGAAGGCGCTCATGACGCCCCAGACGGTTCCCAGCAGGCCCAGGAAAGGGGCACCGCTGACCGCGAGAGCGAGCGAAATCAACCCCGATTCCAGCTTCAATGATTGCGAAGCGACCGCGCTTTCCAGAGTGCGCTTCACGTGCTCCATGGATTTGATGGTGAGCTGGGCTTTGCGCGTGCCTTCCGGGGTCCTGAGCCTGGCATCGACTTCCTTGCAGCCCTCCTGATAGACCACGAAGAGCGGACAATCCTCCACGTTCACACGCCGATCGTACACATCGAGAGGTTTTTTCTGGGTGCGAAACTCGTTTTCGAAGAGACGGTTCAGTTTCCGGGCCCGGCGCATCTGTACGCCTTTGGCGACCATGACTGACCACGAAAAAATGGAAAAAATGAGGAGGAAAGCGATGACGATTTTGCCTTCAACGGTGGACTGGTTCCACACGTAAGTCAGCTCCATCTCGCTCGGTTTGGCGGCTGCGGCGATGAAAAATAGTACGTTCATTCTCTCACGACATCACTACACAATTCTTCCGTAGTTTGGAAACCACTACTTGGTCGTGAGGAACCGATTTTACGCCAAGCTTCCGGCTTGCGTGAGTTATGACACCAGAAGCCTGCATGGACTTCAAAATTTTTCTGAAGAAACTTTCGCTTATTTAGGCATCGGAAAAAGCCTCCTTCACGCCTCCGGGTCGTTCGCCAGGACCAGTTTGGCAATCGAACAAATCGTTCCCTTTTTGCACCCGGTCTCCTACCGTCCGCCCGCAATGCGTAAGACGAAAATTGTCGCCACCATAGGGCCGGCTACCGAGTCACCGGAGATGGTTGGTAAAATGATCGACGGGGGCATGAACGTCGCCCGGCTTAACATGTCGCACTCGTCACACGATTGGGTCCGCCGCGTCGTAGCCACGATCCGCGAGGCGGCGCTCGCGCGCAAAATGTCGGTCGGAATCATGATGGACACCCAGGGTCCCGCGATTCGGACCGGTGACTTGCCGGCGGCCCTTGATCTGAAGCCGGGCCAGAACTTCACGCTCACAGTGCGCGGCGAGAAAAGTGAGGAACTGCATTCGGTGGATGTGAATTACGAGAACTTCATCAACGACATCGCAGTCGGGGACGTAGTGATTGTGGACAACGGGACCATTCGGATGAAGGTGCTTGCCAAGTCTGGCAACAAGGTGGACTGCGAGGTCCTGACGGAGGGCAAGCTCGGCAGCCGTCGACACATCAATCTGCCCGGAGTGCGGGTGAGTTTGCCCGCGCTCACGGCCAAGGATTTCGCCGATGTGGAGCTGGGCCTGGAATTGGGCGTGGATTTCATCGCGCTGAGCTTTGTTCGCGAGGCAAAGGATTTGCAGCAACTGCGAGCCTTTTGTGAGCGTTCCCAACACAAGCCTTTGATCATCGCCAAAATCGAGGATCAACAAGCCGTCAAAAACCTGAACGAGATCGTCCAGGAAGCCGACGCCATCATGGTGGCGAGAGGCGACCTCGGCATTGAAGTACCCTACGAAGAGTTGCCCATCATCCAACGCAAGATTGTGAAGACGTGCCTGCGAGTGGGTCGCCCGGTCATCGTAGCCACACACATGTTGGAAAGCATGATTGAGAATCCCATGCCCACTCGAGCGGAGATCACCGATGTGGCGAACGCGGTTTTCGAACAAGCTGATGCCATCATGCTTAGCGGCGAAACGACGGTGGGCAAATACCCGCTCCAGTGTCTGGAAGTGTTTAACCGAATCTCAAAACGCATCGAAGCCAGCGGTGGAGCGAACTATCACGATCAAGCGGAGTTCACGCACCCACGGCAGAAGATGGCCAAAAGTGCGGTGGTAATGGCCGATGAATTACGCGCGGACGCGATTCTCGTGCTGACACTTCGCGGCAACATGGCCCGTCACACTGCATGGATGCGTCCGAAATTCTCACCGATTTACGCGTTCTGCGATAGCTGGGCGATCTCGGACGCGCTGTCCTTGAACTGGGGCGTCACCCCCATGGTCATCGACTTCAATCACGGCACACCCGACAAGACGATTGAGAATGCCGTCGCGGCCTTGAGCGCAAATGGAGTCCTGAAAGCGGGAAACACAATCGTGGTGATCAGCTCCATTGCCGCGGGTGGGTCGACTGTTGACGCGGTTCAAATGCGGACAGTCTAAGAGCGATTTTAACCGAACGGCGGGCATTGTCTGGTCGTCCGCTAGACAAAGCCGCCGATCGGCAATCCAGTCATCGAGACGGGTGGAGATAATACTCGTCCCGGCTCCAACCCAGCGCTTCCGCGTGTTTGCCTCGCGCCATGGATTCCGTGTCGCTGCGATGTTGATAGGAACCGCGGTAATTTCCCTCGTGCCGGACCGTGTCCCGATTGGCTTGGGCGTGTTGGTTGTTTGAAGTGGCGCAGCCTGCCAGCAGCGCGGCGCTCATGGATAATAAAACAAACCTCCCATTCATAACGTCTCCTCTTTGCAAGTGGGTTCACCGTGAACCCTTCCGCAGGATTTTACTCCATTTTCGGTGATTGCACCTTTTCCGCTTAAATTTTTTCAGTCGTCACCACGGAGGCGTGCACCCGAACGGCGCGTGGCTCTCAGTGAACTTACTTACCACTTGCAATGGCCGGAATGAGTGAGTGAAAGTGCGGTCGCATTTTTCGTGCTATGAACCTGGCGGATATCCTAAGCCCGGACCAAATCATCCCTGAACTCAGGGCCAAAGATCGCTGGGAAGCGATTGACGAATTGATCGAAAGCCTGGTGCAAACCGGTAAGATCAAGCCGGAGCATCGTGAACCGATTACTGCCGTGGTGCGCAAACGGGAAACCTCGATGAGCACTGGGATTGGATTCGGAATCGGTATTCCTCATGCCAGCACAGACCTCATTTACGAGGTTATCGGCGCGCTGGGCAGGTCGCCGCAAGGGACCAACTTCGACGCTCTCGACAACCAGCCCGTCAATCTCGTTATGCTGTTCCTGGTTCCCCAAGGCCAGTTCCAAAAACACCTTCACACCCTCGCCGAGATCGCCAAGCTCCTTCATAAGAAGGAATTCCGAAAAGCTCTCGAAGACGCTCCGAGCGCCGCCGCGATGTATCAGGTGATTAAATCCCATTCAGGCTCGAAAGCTTAAATTGTTCGTCACCGGACGGACGTGAAGAAAGCTGTTGGAACGCCCGCTCATGCTGTTTTGCTTTCAACCAGGATTGTCGACCGGCCCGCAGTGCTGCGGCCTGGAGCATGAAGCCGAGCCTGCCGCCAGTTTCCCCACCGTGACCCCTTCGTCAGGCGCAGAAATGTGTCCGCGAGCGCACTTCTTGCGGGGCCATTCCGCCACGCCTGTAATTTCCGTCTTCCTTGCACTGTCATGATTCACCTGCAAATCGAACATCGTTTGCGAGACGCCGTCGCCAAAGTATTGCCGGGCGCAAACCTCGCCTCCGTTCAAGTGCGCCCTTGTCCTGATCCGAAGTTCGGCGATTACCAAAGCAACTCGCTGATGGGCCTGGCCAAGGAGCGTAAGATGAACCCGCGCCAAGTTGCCACGGATGTGCTGGCGCAACTGAATGTCACGGATATTTGCGAGCCGGTGGAGATTGCCGGCGCAGGGTTCCTGAATTTCCGCGCCCAAAAGAGTGCGGTGAACGAAGCGGTCGCTGCCGCCGCACGCGGCGAACATCTGTTTTTCAGCAAAGCCGCCCAGCCGCGCACCGTGGTCATCGATTTCAGTTCGCCCAATGTCGCCAAGCCGATGCACGTCGGCCATATTCGCTCGACCATCCTAGGCGACTCATTGGCGCGCGTCCTCCGCCTGCTCGGTCATCACGTGGTGACCGACAACCACATCGGCGATTGGGGCACGCAGTTTGGCATGTTGCTCGTGGGCTGGAAGAAGCATCTGGACCGTGCGGCCCTGCAACGCGACGCCATCGCCGAGATGGAGCGCATCTACAAATTTGTCAGCGCGGCCTGCAAGGAGACGCCCGCCGTGCTGGAGGATGCGCGGCAGGAACTCGTCAAACTCCAGCGTGGTGACGAGGAGAATCTGCGCATCTGGCACGAGATGATTGCGCTCTCCCAGATTCAATTCGACACCATCTACGCGCGGCTCGGCGTGAAGTTCGACTTTACCCTCGGTGAAAGCTTCTACAATCGCCGGCTTCAATCGGTCGTGAATGTCTTGGTCGCGCGTGGCATTGCGCGTGAAAGCGAGGGAGCCATCGCGATTTTCTTCGACGACGTGCCGCAGCTCAAAGACAAGCCGGCCCTGGTACGGAAGAGCGACGGCGGGTTCAACTATACGACAACGGATCTCGCCACACTACAGCATCGGATCGAGACGTGGCAGCCGCAGGAAATCATTTACGTCACGGACGGTCGGCAGCAGCTCCACTTTCAGCAACTCTTTGCGGCGTTCCGTAAGTGGCAGGCAGATGCTTCCGTTAAACTCGCCCACGTTTGGTTCGGTTCCATTCTCGGGGATGATGGGAAGCCATTCAAAACCCGCAGTGGCGACACGGTGAAGTTGGCTGACCTGCTCGACGAAGCAGAAGAGCGCGCGCTGAAAGTCGTTACGGAAAAGAATCCCGAACTGGCCGAAGAAGGCCGCCGAGAGATTGCGCGCGTCGTGGGATTGGGCGCCGTGAAGTACGCGGACCTCCTGCCCAATCGCCAGAGCGACTACGTATTCAATTGGGAGAAGATGCTCGCGCTTCAGGGCAACACGGCGCCGTATCTTCAGTACGCCTATACCCGCGTGCGCTCCATTTTCCGGAAGGCCGGCGAGACCTCGAACTTCGGACCTCGAACCGCCGACCTCCAACTGAACGCGCCCGAAGAACTCGCGCTCGCCAAGCACCTGCTGAACTTCGGCCTCACGCTCGAAGCGGTGGTGGAGGATTACCGTCCGAACTTTCTCTGCAATTACCTCTACGAACTGGCCGGCCACTTCGCGCGCTTTTACGAAGCGTGTCCGGTATTGAAGTCAGAAGGCGATGAGCGGGCGACGCGACTGACGCTGTGCGATGTCACCGGCCGTGTGTTGAAGCAAGGACTGGAAGTGTTGGGGATTGAAGTGCTGGAGCAGATGTGAGAGGTCGCTGGCAGCTGACAATCGCCGGTCCTCCGGACCATCCCAAACGGATTGCGTGATTCAGCCGAGGGTTAGCTCCCGGCCTGCATCACATCCCCGTTCCCAACCACGCTCTTACCGCACGGGCTAAAATCAAAGCTATGTTTGGCGGAAAGGCGTTGCGATTGCTTTTGTGAGGTGCCATTCGGCAAGCTTCCATTCAGGATCATGGTCGATGCGATAGTCGAACGTTCTCGGGGATGACTTGGTTTCAATGACGTTCACAAGGAATTGGTTTGCAGGTTCCGGATCGAAAACGCGGTAGATGAGTTCTCTTGTCTTGTTCCAAGTGATTCGGGCGAGAAACAACGAATTGGGCTTTTCTAAACTCTCGCCTTTGAGCGCAGCGTCGAGCAAGTCTCCGTATGGGTCGATGACATCTCGCTCTGTTTGCGAAGGCATGCCATTAAGAATCAGATCCTCGAACTGAAGCATGATTGAAAGATGCCAGGCGAAAACGATCTTTGGTTCAAAACTCGCGAGGGTTTCGTTGATAACGGCAATCCCCGGCAGTCCTTCTTGCCGAAACTCCACGATGCGGTGGTTCTCGCTCGGAATAATGACGGGAAAGTTAGGCATGAAAAACGTGGAGTCCGCTTAAACCTGTTCGAGTTGAACCCCTCCTACTGCGTCCGCGAATAATCCGTCGCCTTCATGTAAGTGGACTTCACGCCGCCGGGTGCCGTCAACGAACCGCCAGCTTTCTTCTCGGAATCCGCCAGCGCCTTTTTCCACTCCGGGTCTTGGCGAAAGGCAGCGAAGGACGCGGCGCCCGATTCAGGACTTCGATGCGCAATGATGTAAATCATCCGTGAGTCCGCGCCTTTTTGGTCGGGCATGAGGTGCCAGTAAGCGAGATTTTTCATGCCGTGCTTTTTGAACAGGCCGAGCGTGTGGTCGCGGAAGCGGGAATCGAGCGCGGCGAGGTTTCCGGGCGTGGTGGTGTAATCGCGCAGCTCAAACACGCGCGGCCCGCTGCCTTTCGACGCCTTAATCGCGGGCGAGTAGTCCGTCGGGACCATGAAGTAGGACTCGATCTTACTGACCAGTTTGCCATTGGCCTCGGAGGCTTTGGCAGCTGCCTTCCACTCGGGATCGGCCCCAAAAGCTGCGAACGATTTCTTGGCCGCGTCGCGGCTCGCGTGAGCGAGGACGTAGATCAAGAGGTTGTTGGTGTTATTGATGGGTGTCCAGTAGCCGATGTTCTCCATGCCGTGCTTCTCGAACAGCTTGGTGGTGTGATCGCGGAAGCGTTTGTTCAAATCATCCAGCTTGCCTGGCGCAGCGTGGTAAATCCGCATTTCATAAACGCGCGTGTCCTTAATGGGGGTGCTACCAGTCTTGCAGCCAACAACAAAGGCGGCAACTGCGAGAAATCCAACAGCCGTGGCGAAGGTGTTCATTCGCGTCATGCCAATTGAATTCCATGCGACAGTCAAAGCGAAAGACGCTCAAACCCGAAATGAATCGCGATTTGAGGCTGGCATCGCCGTGGAGCGTCGCTGTCCTGTGCCTCGGAGTGAGGCGACCACGATTCCAGTGCCGACCGTCTCCGAGCGATCGGGCTCGGTGGTGCCGTGACCTCGTGCCAGTTGCTCACCTGTAATAAACGCTTGAGGCTTGTGCAGATTTTGGATTTTGGATTTTGGATTTTCCCCCTACCGTCCCGCGTCCATGACAGATCCAATTGAAACTTTGGGCATCATCGCAGGCGATCGGTCCCTGCCGCTGCTATTGGCCCGACAGGCGCGCGCGCTGGGCGTGCGCAAACTCATCGCGATCGGATTCGAGGACCAGAGCAATCGCGACCTCGAACCGCTCGTGGACAAGATGGTTTGGATGAAGCTCGGCCAGCTCACCAAACTTATCGATGCCTTCCGCGAACACGACGTGCGGCATTGCGTGATGGTGGGAAAGATTGCGCCGAAAAGCTTCTTCGATGTGCGCCCGGACCTGCGGGTGGCGATGGCGGTGCTGAAGTTGAAGGAGAAAAACGCGCACACACTCTTCGGGGCATTCGCGGACGAGTTGCAGAAGGATGGCATTGAGCTGGTGCCGGCCACGCGCTGGCTGAAACCGATCATGCCCGCGGCTGGATTTCATATCGGACCGAAACTGTCGGATGAGCAGCGAGCAGACGTGGAGTTCGGCTTCCGCATCGCGAAGGAAATTTCCCGCCTCGAGATCGGCCAGTCGGTGGTCGTGAAGAATGGCGCGGTGCTGGCGGTCGAGGGATTCGAGGGCACAGACAAATGCCTGCTGCGCGGCGGCGAACTTTCCGGCAAAGACGGCGGCGCGATGGCGGTCAAGGTGGCCAAGGAGAAGCACGACATGCGCTGGGACATTCCTTGCGTGGGTGAACAAACCCTGGAGACCTGCATTGCCGCCAGGCTCAGCGTGCTTGCGGTCGAAGCAGACAAGACGCTCCTGCTTGATCGCGAGAAGATCGAAGTGCTGGCGAAGAAGAATAAGATCAGCGTGGTGAGCGTGGGGTGAGCTGGAGAAGCCGAGCTAGACGCCGCCAATCCATTTGCGCTCTTCCCACACGGCTTTGAGCGCCGTGACGTTGCGCGAATCGAAAACGTGGCTGGCGGCCTTCACCACATTGCCGCGGCGCAACGCATGCCACGCATCGCTGGCGTTGATGGCGACGGATTGAAGCACGCTGGGGTCGCGGTAGCAGTCGATCATGCAGCGCGTGCAGCCGTCGCGGATGAGTTTCGTCTCGTCCCAGTCGTAAACACTGCACATCGGTTTCTCCCAGAAGTGGCAGCGATAAAGGTTGAGGTGCCAGTCGAGGTAAAAATATTTGTGTCCGCCCAGGCAGCCGAATCGCTCCTTTTCGCCGCGCAAGTGCCGCTGCATCTCCTGCAACGATTCCGTCGGATTCATCACCGGGAAGCCGCTGCCCTGCTTCAGCTTCTTGATTTGCTCGAAGACGTTTTCCAATTCTTCGTTCGTGTAATTCACCAGGTTCGATCCGCTGAAGCTGAGATAGCTGGAGTTCAGCGTCGTGAGCGGATAACTGAAGGTGCAACTGCTGAAACCCAGTTCGCGCAAAAATGCCGGCAGCTTTTCATAATCCTCGATCAGCTTGCTGGCCGTGACACTCGCGGTGGTTTGAATGCCCAGTTCCGCAAAGACCTCGTTCGCGTGTTGGATCTTCCGGCACACTTCCGGCAAGCCGCGATTTCCTTCGTGCCGTGCCGCGTCGTGCGCATCGATCGACATGATGACGCTGCTCAATCCATCCGTCGCGAGCGCGCGCATGTTCGACTCGGTCCAGAGCGAGCCATTGGTGCAGACCATCGCCTGGATGCCGCGCTCCGTCGCGTAGCGCACCATCGCGGCAAGTCGCGATGCACCAGCGGTTCCCCACCGACGAACAGCAGGTAGCCGATGTGGTTCCGCACCGCGATGTCGATGACGTCCTGCGCCTCCTCGAGCGTGACGCTGCGCCGTTGCTTGGGATTAAACTTATCCACGGCGAACCCGCAGAAGTCGCACTTGGCGTTGCAGATATTCGTGATGGCGAACTGAAGATAGCCCGGCCCGCCATGTTGAAGCACTTCCTTGAAGAGTTGCCACCCGCTCTTTTCCGGACGCGAGAGGGGTGTGAAAAATCTCTCCACGGCCGGAGCCGGTTGGGAATAAGGAGCTGGAGCGAGAGCGTTCATTAGGCCGGGCGGAATGTGGGCAACGGAATGGAGCGGTGCAACTACCAAGGTGTGGACGCGTCAAACCTCGCGTAATTCCGCTTCCTAATCCCCGGCTGCAGTCCAACGCCCGGGCGACTTCAGCTTCAGCCAAGGCGACGGAGATCGTTCAGCGCCAACGTTGTGCAGGGCGCACAAGGCGTCTTAATCAAACATCTTGCCCGGGTTCAATACACCGTTGGGATCGAGCACGCGCCGCAGGTCGCGCATCACCCGCATCTGCGCCTCGCCTGCGAATTTCGGCAGAAAACTTTTCTTCGCCACGCCGATTCCATGTTCTCCCGTGATTGTTCCGCCGAGGCGAATGGCTTCATCAAAGATCTCCACGAATGCTTCCTCTATCCGATGCATTTCCTCCTTGTTCCGTTCATCGGTGAGGAAGGTGGGATGCAGATTGCCGTCCCCCATGTGTCCAAAGGTTCCGATCTTCAGCCTGTACTTTTTGGCGATGTGTTCGACGAAGCGAATCATGTGCGCCAGTTCACTGCGCGGCACCGTTGCATCTTCGAGAATGGTAGTGGGCGCGACGCGGGCGAGTGCGGAGAAAGCGGATCGCCGCGCGCTGGCCAGTTTGGTGGCTTCGACGTCATCCTTGGCCACGCGCACTTCGAGGCAGCCATGGTCGCGGGCGATTCGCTCCATGGCCGCGGTTTCTTCAGCGACCACTGCCGGGTGACCATCGCTTTCGATGAGCAACAACGCCTCGCAGTCGAGCGGCAGTCCGATCTTCGCGTAATCCTCCACGCAATGAATCGTCGTGCGGTCCAGAAATTCCAGGGTGCAGGGGATGATCTGCGCGGCGATGATCGCGGACACCGTTTCAGCTGCGGCATCCATCTTCGCAAAGGTCGCCACCATCGTTTTTTTTGCCTGCGGTTTGGGAATCAGCTTGAGCAGCACTTTGGTGATGACGCCGAGCGTTCCCTCGCTCCCGATGAATACATCCTTGAGGGAATAGCCCGCGACGTCCTTCACGCATTTATTGCCTAGGAAGGTGACATCGCCATTTGGCAGGACCACTTCCATGCCCATCACGTAATTGCGCGTCACCCCGTATTTTAACCCGCGAAGCCCGCCGGAATTTTCCGCCACGTTGCCGCCGATGGTGGAAATCTTCATCGAGCCGGGGTCGGGCGGATAAAAAAAACCGACCTTCGTAGCCTCGTCGGCGATCTGAATTGTCGTCACTCCGGGCTCCACCAACATGGTGAGGTTGGCGCGATCCACCTCGAGGATGGCATCCATCCGGACGGTGCACATGACGACACAATCCTTTGAAGGCAGACTCCCGCCGCTCAAGCCGGTGCCCGAGCCGCGCGTGACGATGGCGGTTTGAGTGCGGTTGGCCCATTTCAACATTTCAGAAACCTGAGCCGTCGTCGTGACGAAGACCACAGCGCCGGGCATCACTTGCAACGCCGCCGTGCCATCGAAGGAGTATGGGATTAAATCCTCCAAGCTGGTCAGCACATTGGGAGCACCGACGAGGGTGCGCAGTTCTGCTAATGATTGTTCGGACAATGCCATGGCTCTCTCAGGATGCGTGAGAGCGAGGAAAAGGGTCAAGAAGCGCGACGCCGAGCTCCAGACATCATGTGGCGTCAGGATTATCTCGCGGCGTAACGATGAACCGAGTCTCGCGGGGAATATGGAGGCCGCCCGGTTGGGGAAAATGGTTGCACCCGAACCAATAGTGATGAATCGCCATGATCACTTGCAGTAGTTCCGAGAAGGAAACTGGCTTCATCACGAAAGAATTTACCCCGAGGTTAAACGCTTCCTCAACATCGCGCTCCAGGCTGGAGCCGGAGAACATGATTACAACGAGCTTCCGAAGCTGCGGTTGGGTATCGATCCAGCGCAAAACGTCGAAGCCGTCCCGGAACGGCATCTTCAAATCCAACAGAAGTATAACCGGCATGGGGAAGAGGGTCCGATCGGCATAATTTCCACGGCCCGCGAGGTAGTCGATGGTGTGCAACCCGTCCGGAGTGAAAAAGATCGGTGTGGCCAGATCGGCTTGTTTGAAGGCTCGCCGGATGAGTAACTGGGTGTCCTGATCGTCTTCGGCAATGAGGTAAACATGATCCATGGCAGCCCTCCCGTTTCGGGAAGTTCGGCCATGCGCCGCACGTGCGCAAGCGGACCCGTGGACCGAACGATTACTTTTTCTTTAACAGGTCGCCCACGCCTGAGCCGCCTTTTTTCAGCTGATCGATGGCGCCGGTGCCCAATGCCTTGCCAGCATCCTGGATTTTTCCGGCATTCGCACCGACGGCCTTGACCACTTCGTTTAAGATAACGTTGAGGACTTTCTGGCTGAGCTCGGCGGAGGTGATCCCGTCGGGCCCCTCGCCCAGATTCGAAAGCCGGATCTCGGGCAGGATAATGGTTTGGGATCCCAGAATCATTGCGTTCACGTGAACTTTGGCTCCGCTGATGACCAGTTCGTCCACTTGCAACTTTGTCTTGCTGGTCTGCTCCTCTTTGGTTGGTGCTTTCTTATCCTGATCCGCACTGCCCCGGACGTTGTCCAGGATCTTGCCGAGGTTGCTTCCGCCGAGGTCGGTTTCGTATGTGATCTCTGGACTGTCGATTCGAATGAAGCGGATGTGCTTTTTCTCTTTGAGCACGGACCCGGGAACGAGGGAGAGGTCGATGGTGCCCGCCTTGATGGCCTCTGGGGTCTTGCTGCCCTCGGGATTGCCGAGCACGAATCCCTTCAATGTGCCTGTGCCGTTGAAGAGGGAGATCGTCGCGCTATCCAACTTCACAGGAACCTTGGCCACGCGCGGCCCGACCTTTTCCACGCCGGCTTTGACGATGGCGCCAATGAAGAAAAATGAACCAACGACCACGAGAACCACGAGGATCAATCCGACCAGGAACGCCCGCGTAATCAGCTTTTTCATGGTGGGAGCCTAGTCACCCATTGCCGTCAGCGAAAGGGGGGAGTTCCGGCATTTCGCGCGGAGAGTGTGTCTTTCGCGGCCTGAAATTAAATGCCGGCGCCAGATTCACCCCAAGCGATCGCCCACTCGGAGGGGATGCCCGGCTAGAAACGGAGCCGCGCCCAGGCGTTTTCCGCCCTCACGTTGCAGTTCAAGGACCCGCAGCGCGCCCTGTCCACATGCCACGACGAGAGCCTCCTGTTCCGTAGAAATGATTTCGCCCGGCGCCCCGGAAGCGTCGTCCAACGGTTCAACGCGCCAGATTTTAAGCAGCGACGTTGCTGTGCCGGTTTGAAGTGTGGTGAAGGTGCCTGGCCACGGCGTCAGTCCCCGCACACGATTCCAAAGCACGCGAGCGGGCTGGGACCAATCCAGCCGTCCATCCTCCTTCTTAATCTTGCGCGCGTAAGTGGCGCCCTCGGGAGGCTGGGGAACCGGAACCAGGTTGCCAGCCGCGAACTCGGGAATGGTTCGCACCAGTAGTTCACCGCCAATCCGCGCCAGGCGATCGTGCAACACTTGGGAATCATCATCGGGCAAAATCGGTGTGCGTTGTTCGCTGACGATGGCCCCCGTGTCGAGCCCGGCGTCCATCTTCATGATGGTTACACCGGTCTCTGCGTCGCCATTCAGGATGGCCCATTGTATCGGTGCGGCGCCTCGGTACTTCGGCAACAAGGAGGTGTGAACGTTGAGGCAGCCGAGTCGTGGAACGTCCAGCAACGCCTGCGGTAAGATTTGTCCATAGGCAGCGACAACGATCAAATCGGGCGACAAGGTGCGCACCTGGGTGATGAACGATTCTTCACGCGCGCGCGTGGGTTGCAGCAACAGCAATCCATGCTTGAGCGCCAGTTCCTTAACCGCGGAGGGTTGTAGTTTGAGGTCGCGGCCCTTTGGCTGATCAGGCTGCGTGACGATAGCGATGATCTGGAATTCCCTCCGCCCCAACAAGGTTCCCAAAATCATTGCCGCGAGCGGCGGAGTGCCCATGAAGATGAGGCGCAAGGGGTGCATCAGATTTAGTATCGGGTCCTTATCCCCGCGCTACCACATTCACTCGTTCTCTGTTCGTAACTTCGTTGCCAGAGGCGCCGTGGTTGAAAATTATGCTTAAGGGGAATAGTCAGGATGGAAAGGCGACGTCCGCTTGAAGCGCAATCTTCCTCACCCCTTCACGGGCAGTTCGGCAATCCGATCCAGAATGTTGCGCAGGACGTTCAGCGGGGTCTGCGTGGCATCCATGTGATGAACAATCTTCGGCCCATAGAAATCCAGCACGGGCCTTGTTTCGCGTTCGTAGGTTTCCAAGCGTTGCTTAATGATGTCGAGGTTCGCGTCATCCAGCCGGTTTTCGCGGAGGGCCCGCCGTTGCAAACGTTCAACCATCTTCCGCATGTCCGGACACGTCAGGTGAAATACGGCCCGGACGTCCAGAGTGTCCTGAAGGATCTCGGCCTGGCGCACATTCCGTGGAATGCCGTCCAGTACCAGGATGTCATTCACGGGATCGAAGGTGTGATTGACCGTGCTCGCCTCGATGTTGCGGCGCCATAAGTCGATGGTCGGCTCATCGGGAACGAGTTCTCCTCTGCTCGAATACTCGATGAACAGACGGCCCAGCGGATCAGTGATGCGCAGGTTGCGGAAAGCATCCCCGCACGCGAAGTGGAAAAGGCCCGGGACGGTGCCGAGGATCTTGCCTTGCGTTCCCTTACCCGAGCCAGGCGCGCCGAACAATAATACCGTCCGATATTTCATGGGTGATTGGGTCGGAACAGGACCGTGGGGTTTAGAGCTGCCATTCACGAACGTCTAAGTGTCCTTGTGCTTAACCGTCACTTCGTAAATTTCGCTGAACGGAATCATCACGTCTTCCGTGGCGGCGCCCTTCCTGACCTGCAGATGCAACTCATTCGCCTCGATCTTGCTCAGGCGATGCCCGGTGTATTCGCCACGGGCAGATTTGATATGGATGACTTTGTCGCGTTCGGCTTCGCCAGGGACCATCTTCAGGAAGCCCGCGAACTTTGTTTCGAAGAAGCGGCGATTGAAAGTGAACTGGCCGCGAGGGTAAACGACCGGCTTCGGCAGCTCTGGCTGCGCAGGTTGTTCCTCGACGGGCGCGGGCGTTTCTTCTGTCTCCACCGGTATTTCTTCGGCGGCAGGCGCTTCATAAACCACTTCTTCCTTCCTGGCACGTCGAGGGGGCATGGCAAGGAAGATGGCCGGTCCGAGGATGGGAACGAAGGCCGCCACTGCGGCCACCATCGCCGGCGCTATTTGCCGATAGATGCCGATCTCCCATCCCGCGTAAATGTTTGCCACGTAAACGAGAAGCAAGACAACGAGCATGACCGGCGAGGCAAACAAGCTTCCTCCTTGGGGACGATCCAACCGGGGCGGTGTAACGAGGGTTAACTTTCTGGGGGCGTTGGCTGAACGTTCCCGTACCGGAGGGTCGAGGAATATAGCCGCAAACGGGGCGGCTTGGCGGTTCGTGGCCAACTGCTGCAGCGTTTCCTGCGAAAGCCGAGCCCACGCCACGTTTGTATAAACCGGCGTTTCCCCGCCGCCTTCCAGCGCCACTTGGATGTGCTGGTCTTTGAAGGCCACCATTCTTCCCACCACGCTGCCGCCATCCGTAAACTTCAATGTCTGAGTAGTCTGCCCGCACACCGTCCACGCGGCCAGACACGCCAACCACATTGTAAGTCTGAAAAACATCGTGGCTTGGATAACAAAGCACTTCGGCCAACGAAAGCAAAAATCCCCCTGCATCAGAACCGCCCTTCCTTCAGTCCCCAAATCAATTTAGTTCGATCAGAAGCGCCCCAATTCGACCGCGAGTTCCTCCACGAGCCAGTTTTGACGCTGATTGTC
Source organism: uncultured Verrucomicrobiae bacterium (assembly GCA_963760275.1). Lineage (GTDB taxonomy): Bacteria > Verrucomicrobiota > Verrucomicrobiia > Limisphaerales > SIBH01 > JANNGC01. The sequence goes on along the minus strand of CAVXCM010000011.1, from coordinate 597,897 downwards.
CAGGCGGTCTGCGGCGGCACCGTGTTCATAAACGGCGAAACGAAGTGCAACACCCACGTCGGTTTGCAAGGCGGGCTGGGCCAATAATCCCGCGATGAAGCCGCCCAAGAGATCACCGCTACCGCCTTGGGCCAAGCCGGAGTTGCCGGTGCTGTTCACGTATAGATCGCCTTCCGCCCGACCGATGAGCGTGTGCTGACCTTTGAGCACAACCCAGCAATTGCCATATGCCATCGACAGCTCCCTCAAAGCCCTGGGCCGATCACCTTGAACATGGCTCACCGTACTGCCGAGCAGTTGCGCCGCTTCGCCAGGATGCGGCGTGATGACGCGGACGCCCGGTAACGACTGTCTACCGCGCGGGATCCAGGCCAATGCGCTCGCATCCACCACCACCGGCGCCATGCTCCTTTGCCAAAGCTCCTGCACCGTCACCGTAAAACTCCTCGGAAGAGTCTCTGCCGCCAGGCCGGGGCCACACAGCACCGCGGTGAACTTGGAAAAATCCTGCGCTTCGGACCACGGACGAATCATCACTGCCTGGAGCTGAGCGGCGACCGGGAGGTAAACTTCGGGCTGCGTGAATACCGTAATGAGCCCGGGTCGGGCGCGTTGGGCTCCTCGCGACGCGAGGATCGAAGCGCCGTGAAAACCAACGCTCCCCCCCATGATTGCCACGTGACCGAATGTTCCTTTATGGCCAGCCACGGGTCGCTTTGGCGGATAACTTTGGAAATCACTTGGCAAGACCCAACGCAATTCGCTGACGCAGGGGCATTCCACCAAGCCCACATCACTGGCCACTTCCAATCGGCCGACAAACTCCGCTGCCTCCGTCTTTAACAACCCGGTCTTCGCTGCCCCTATGGAGAGGGTAATCGAAGCGCGAACCGCGATTGGCAATGCGCGCCCTTTTTCATCCAAGCCTGAAGGCACATCCACCGCCAACACGTCACAGTGCGAATTGTTCACGGCGTTGACGAGCCGTTGCCACTCAGGCTCCAAGGGGCGGGTCAGACCTATTCCAAACAGACCATCGACGATCCAAACCGGTCGGAGGGCAAGCGCTTGCTCCAGCTCTCCCACGGCAGTTTCAGGCTCGACCACGTTAATCAAGAAGGCCCTGCGTTCATGCAAATGGGGAAGCGCGGCACGCACATCGTCGCCGTTGTGACCTATGCCAGCCAGGAGTACGACGCGATCCTGGGCATCGGTCAATTCCATGATTCGGCGGGCAAGACATTCGCCGACGCGTTCGATGACCGCAGCTTCTGTTTGACCGGTATTCCAAGTCGCACGCTCCCATTCGCGCATCTGCGCCACCGTGATGACGGGCACTGACATGCGGTGAGTAGAGCAAAAACGGCGCGAAGCAGAAGTGTTTTGTCCGATGGGAAGTTTTCGCGTGACAGCGAGGAGTTGCTGCTTATATTGCGCCGCTCTTCGCGGACGACCCTATGGTCTAGCGGTTAGGACACCTCCCTTTCACGGAGGTAGCCCGGGTTCGATTCCCGGTAGGGTCGCCACTTTTTGCTAAGGAAAGTCGGATAGTGAACTTTTTCTGATGAGTTTCTCCCCTCTCCGGAATCAACGCTCGCAAGAATCCGCAAATTCAATCAGCACCGTCCTGTAGTATACAGCGCGCGAACAAGGTTTTGCTGGGTGGGCTAAGATTCGAGATGCCTTCGGGGTGCCTTGGTGCTAGACGGGGGCGGAACGCCTCGTTATCTCGACAAGCATTATGAACATTTCGCTTCTCTTCATCGCGATGATTTCCCTGACGCTCGACGTTGTCGCGGCGCAGGCAGCGACAAAATTATCCCCCCGATTCAAGGCCCGCGTTATTTGTTTCAATGGCAAGCTCGACTCTGGCAGTTCGTGCTCCGTCGCCAACTTTCAGCCGGATGGTGCTCAACATGCGAAGGGCAAGATGACATGCGGTTTCCCCGGCAAGGTGTCAGTGGTCGCGTGGTCATTCGTGGAGCACCGCGGCAGCAACGACGTATATCATTTTACGCGCCGGTTTCCTTCTGACGCGGCGGCGGTCACCACGACCACCAAGACTGTTGAATTCAGCAACCGCAGGGTGGTCGTCTTCGAAGACAGCGCTCAGGCTATTGTGATCGAGCCAGTCGCAAAATGAGGATGGGCGCCCTATTCAAGCCGCGGCAGCAGATCCAATCTGTGATTCTCCCGCAAGAATCAGGACTGTGCTGTTTGGGTCGGATGAAGGTGGCTCGTGTCCGGAGCACGAGCATTCTGGGGCGTGAGGTTTACGGTTTGCCCGCGCGAATCCACGGATTACTGGTTCTGCGTTCGAAATAGCGGAACGCTTTTTCTCCCAAGGCTTCCTTGTAGGCCCGTTGCGTTTCGTTGGCGATGGCTCGGAAGGCGGCATTCTTTTGTTGCGGGGTGAGGTTGGGATCAGCGTCCACAGTGGCTCGCTCCTGTTCCACCGGTTCTTTGTAGCTATAGAGCTGGGACGCGACGGTGCCCGGCAATTTAAATCGCGCCGCGACCCGGACCAGCTCCCGGTAATCGGGATCTTGCGCTCTCACCCATTCGGCATATCGCTCCTCACCCAGAACGGCCCGCGTTTGCTGTTGGACGTCGTTCCATTCCGAACCTCCGGGCGGAAGCGGGCCGTTGTATTTGGCGTCGATCTGACGCTGCAACTCATAAAGCTTAAGGAACTCCTCCTCCGATGCGTTCATGCCGTAAACACTTTCCCGCACTCGCGCTGCCGAATCCGAAAACCACAAATCATATTGCTCCCGCTCATCCGACGTTAAAAGTGGGGCGAGGGCCGCTTCTTTTTGCTCCCGCACACGCGCCAACTCCGGAGTCACCACCACACCGGCGCCTTCCTCGATTTGTTCCTCCAACAATTCACGCTCCTGATCCGCAAATTGATCGAGAACAGTGCGGACGCGAGCGCGTTTCTCTTCCGGCAGGAAGCTCAAGCGTTGTCCGTGGAAATCATCCAGTCCCGCCACTCGCAATCGTTCGCCGACCAAATCGATGCCGAGTAACTCTCGAATCACTTCGCGCTTCTCGAAATCAAGCGTCCGCTGCGCACGGAGTGCTTCCTTCTGGTCAGCGCCGTCAAACAAGTCCTGCTCGACAGGCTCCCAGTACTTCACTTCGCGTGGATGCGGCCTCGACGCCTGGAACTGCGGAGCGAGCATTTTGTCCACGTCCGCAATGATGATGTCGCGGATTGTTTGTTCCGGGCAGCCGACCGAGCGCAATCGGGTGATGTAAGTGCGATAATCCTCTGACTCGAGTTGCACCCAGTGAAATTGGTTCGTATCCGCCACGACGTTCGTAACCATGAGGTTACCGCGGGCGGACTTCAGCACGGGGAGGTAATTGGTCACATATTCGACGCGCCTTTCTCCGCTGGAGCTTTTGAAATGGCGCGCCAGGAAATAACTTCCCACGCCGAGCCAGGCTACGTTCAGCAGCAGCAGTGAGAAAATGGAACGCGATGATGTCACGAGTGGTAGAGAGTAATAAGAATTTCAACGGCGACAACGCTGGTGAACCGATTCATGCCTTGGAGCGATTCACACATCACGATACCGCTGCGCAATGGGGATGCGTCGCCCCACACCGAACGCTTTGCTCGTGACCTTCAATCCCGGCGCGGCCTGACGCCGTTTGTATTCTGATAGGTCAATGAGCCGAACGACCCGTTTCACCGTCGTTTCGTCAAAGCCCAGCGCGATGATTTCGCGCGTGGGCTTCAAGTTCACGACATACTCTTCCAAGATCGCGTCGAGGATTTCGTAGGGCGGTAACGAATCCTGGTCCGTCTGGTTTGGGCGCAGCTCGGCGGAAGGCGGCTTGGTGATCGACGCGGCAGGGATGATTTCGCGGTCGCGATTGATCCATCGGGAGACGCGATAGACCATGAGTTTGGGCACATCGCTGATGACGGCGAGGCCGCCGTTCATGTCGCCGTAGAGCGTGCAATAACCCACCGCCATTTCGCTTTTGTTGCCGGTGGTGAGAAGCAGGGAGCCAAACTTGTTGGACATGGCCATGAGGATCAGTCCACGCAGCCGAGCCTGGATGTTTTCTTCCGTCACGTCCTCCTTCATTCCTTCGAACACAGTGGCGAGCTGACCCTTGACCGCTTGGAATGCGGGTTGAATCGGGACGACGTCGTAATGAATTCCCAGGTTGGTCGCCAGCATGCGTGCGTCGTCCCGGCTGCCTTGCGAGGAAAATTCCGAGGGTAGCGAAACGCCGCGCACATTCTCCTTGCCCAATGCCGCGGCCGCCAGCACCGCCACCAACGCAGAGTCGATGCCGCCGCTCAAGCCCAGGACTGCGGCCTTGAAACCACACTTGTGCAGATAATCCCGCAAGCCCAGCACCAGGGCGCGGTAAACTTTTTCCTCATCACAGACCTCGAGGGATGCAACGGGCTGTGCCGTATCCAGGTCGAACACGATGAAATCTTCCTCAAACATTTTGCCAGACGCGATGAGCTGGCCGTTCGAGTTGAAAACAACGCTGGCGCCGTCAAAGATCAACTCATCGTTGCCGCCCACCAGGTTGCAATAGATAAGCGGCCTGCCGGTCTTGGCTGCGAGTTGCGAGAGCATCTGGTGGCGCGTTTCGTTTTTACCGAGGTGCCAGGGCGAAGCTGAGTTGTTGAACAGGATGGTGGCGCCGGCCGCGACGAGTTGCGCCGGTGGGTTCGCCTGGTAACGCCGCTCGTCCCAGAATTCCTCGTCGTTCCAGACATCCTCGCAGATCGTCAAGCCCACTTTCCGGCCGTTGAATTCAACCGGAAGGTTCGAGGGGGCGGGTTGAAAGTAACGGTCTTCATCGAAGACATCGTAGGTCGGCAGCAAGGTCTTACTGCGCGTCGCGAGGATCTTTCCGTCCTGCAGCAGCGCCGTGGAATTGGTCGCCGCGCCGACCCACTCCCGCTTCATTCCTACCGACAAAACCGACGAGCATCGCGGTTCGACCCGTGGCGGCAGCGAGGCGATTGAGCACGTCCAGATTCTGATCGACGAAATGCCGCTTGAGGAGGAGATCGCGCGGCGGATATCCCGTGATGGCCAGCTCGGGAAAAACAACGATTTCGACGCCGGCTTCCACGCCACGACGGTAGGCCGCTAGAATCTTCGCTTCATTGCCGGGCAGGTCGCCGACCGTGCTATTGATTTGCGCAAGAGCTATTTTCATCTGGTGGAATTGCGGCAAAAGAACATCCGGAACGCAAAGAGATTTCTAAATCGGCCTCGCTCAAGAGAGTGGACCCCCAGGCGCGGAAAGGTGAATCCACCAACGGCTAAACGGAGAACCCGGCGGCCTGCGCATCGTTCGCAAACATTTTCACTGTGTCGAGCGAGAGAGCGAGATGATCCATTCCCGCCATCTTGATCGCCTTGTTCAGGATATCATGCGGCACGGTCACGATGTGGGAGCCGCATCGCTCGGCGTGCCAGATGTTCAGGACTTCCCGGACGCTGGCCCACAGCAGTTCCGCCTTCGGCTGCTTCGCTTTGAGAATGCTCAAGGACTCCCGCATGATCGGCTCCGGATCGGTTCCGGTGTCGGCAATGCGCCCGGCAAAAACGGAAACCACCGAGGCCACTTTCGGATTGAGCGCCTCCGCCACCCCACGGACCTGATCGAGAGTGAGAATGGCAGTGATATTCAATTGCACCCCCTGCTGCGCCAATTCGCGGATTAGCGGCAACGCCGACTCTGAGCGCGTGTTCATGATCGGAATCTTGACGTAAACGTTTTTCTGCCACGCCGCGATCTTCAACGCCTGGCGTTTCATCTCCGGAAAATCATCGGAGAAAACTTCGAAGGAGATCGGCTTGTCCTGAACCGTCTGTAGAATCTCGCCGGCAAACGCTCCGTAATCAGTGATACCAACCTTGCGCATGAGCGTCGGATTGGTGGTCATCCCTTGGATGAGCGGGTTAGTGTACAGGTCGAGCATGCTCTTGTGTCCGCGCCGTCGGCGAAAATTTTTACTTTGAGCTGAGACAATGGATTCATTTGGAGGCGCGAATGTAACAGCGGACGGTTGGAACGGCAACCGTGGGTTTTTTTTGGAACGGCTTGTGGCGTTGGGTGGCGAATAGAATTGGACACGTTGAGTGTCAGCGCTCTGGGGCCAAGGCCGGGTTTCCGGCCCGCAGTCGCTCAGTGTCTGGGCTGGCTTCCCAAAATGATCTTCGCCGCCTCCAGCAAGGATCGGGCGCGGAAATCGGGCTGCTGTTTGAGTGCCTCGTCGTAGCCGTAATCGAGAAACACCGTGCGGCATCCCGCCGCATGGCCGCAATCAATGTCCCGCCAGCGATCGCCCACCATCCAGCTCGCGTGTAAGTCGATGTTTAACTCGCCGGCCGCGCGATGCAGCATTCCCGGCTCGAGGCTTGCGGCAGTCGCAGTTGGAATCACCCTGTCCGGGGTGATAGCACACTTCCACCCGGTCGAGGGGCAGCAGACGTTGCATGTGTTGGTGAATCGATTCCACGACCTCCCGCTTCAAAGTGCCGCGTCCGACATCCGGTTGGTTGGTCGCGACGACGAGACGGAAGCCCGCCTCTTTGAATTTGCGACAGGCTTCTTCCACGCCAGGAAGAAGGACGAATTCCTCGATGGCTGCGGAGGGTAGGGTTTGCCATCCACCACCTTCACCTGATTGATGACGCCATCGCGATCGAGGAAGACGGCGCGTTGCAATCCTGGCGTTCACTTCGCACTTTCCCACTTCGTCTTGTTCACCTTGAGCTTGGGATGCGAAACGAACAGGTGCCAGACGACGGCTTGGAAGGCTTCCGAGTGCGGCGTGACGTGATCCGGATTCACCGTCGGGATGATGACGCAGGCCGTCGCTTCCTTGGCCGTGTAGCCGCCGTCGCGCCCGACAATGCCAACGATGCTCGCACCGACTTGCTTCGCGAGTTGGATGGCGCTGACCAGGTTGGGGCTGACATTTTTTTCCAGCGTTGCCCCCGCCCACGGAGAAAATGAGCAGACCGTCCTTGCGCGCTGAGCCGCGAACCTTTCAGCCATTCACTGAGACACGGTCGCCCAGCCTTCGTCGTTGGTGCGCGCGGTCAGTTCGCTCACGTTGTCAGTGGGCGCGTAGGCTTCGAAGCCGCAAATCTTCCGGAAGTCATTGACCGCATGTGACGCGTTTGCGGCGCTGCCGCCGACGCCGAGAATGAAGAGGCGGCCGCCCCGTTCGCGCACTCGCGCGAGTTCATCGACGGATCTTTTCAAGGGCGGCAATGTCGAGACCCGCCACGACCTTCTGCGTTTCTTCGAGATACTGCTGAACAAAACTCATGCGGGGTCATTGTACTGAGGAACGGCAAACCAGTGAAACAGTAAACCGCGCGCGGCAAGCGGAGCAGCGCTCAGCCGGCTTTCAGGCGTTCGCGAATGAGCGATTGAGAGATGAGGCTGCCTTCACGCCGGCGACCGCGCAGGAGGAGCATGATTCCGAATACGCAGGCCAGCGTCACACTCCCGCCGGTGATGGCCCACCAAAGAGTTGAACTGGAGCCGGACACTTGAATTGAAACGGCGGGAGTGGCCAATGGAAGAGTGGGCGGCATCGGTTCAGAAGCCTTGGGAAGGGCCAGCCCGGTTGGTTCTGATTTCGCGGGATGAACGGGCACGCGAGCGGCCGGTTCGTTTGTCGGAGGCATTGTCACGGGGATCGCGGCCACGCTGGGCGGATTGGTTTGAACAACGACCGGGGCGATGGCAACGGGCGGGTTGGTGGCTTGAATCACCGCAGTGGGAATGGTGTTGGTCAACGGGCGTGTTATTTCCGGAAGAGTGGCGGCGGAAACATAGCTGCGCCGCTCCTGTGCCACGCTTTCCTTAGTAATGATAATCGGCGAAGATGCGATGCGGGGCGAGGGCACGGGCAGAGCTGCGGCGTGAATTGTATTGGAGGCCGGAGGCGTGACTGCCTTTTCGAATGTCTCAACGGGAGCGGGTAGCGGTTTATGCGCAACAAAAGGAATTTCAATTAAGAATTCAGGAGAATTCACGGCCCACGCGACGTATTGGCCGTCTTGGGCGACCAGCGCGAGGTTCAGCGTAGCTTTGGCGCGTTTCATTCCCGGCGCCAGTTCACGAAAGCGGGCATTGATCTCACTATCGAAAGGCGTGCCGCTGATGGGCGTCTCGCCGTTTGAAACGAGCACGACCGTCAGGTAATCGACGTTCTTAATGACATTTCCCAAGTCAGACATAGCCAGATCGAGGCGCGCTTTGCCTTTGGATCCCTGTTTTTTGAGGGCGGTCACAACGTTGGCCGCAAGTTCCACGTTGTTCTTTAGCCGCCACACTTCCATGGGGAAAGAAGTGTCATTCTTGTCATTCACCATCCAAATCCCAAACGTGTCGTTGTTCGTCATCCGCCCGCGAGCGCCGCTGTAAACGAGATCAAAGAGCGCCTCACGGACGGGCGTCTCGAGCGCCTTCATGCCTGCCGAGGTGTCCACGATGAAGAGGAAGCGATTCGAACTCGGAGTAACGGGCGCTCCTGAGGCAGGCGCCGCGATCAAGGTGGCGATGCCGAGAAAGGCACAGATGCCGAGGGCTCTGATTCTACCGGACACGTTCGAAAGAAAGTTCACGAACGGTTATATCGGCGTTTCTCTGCGGAATTGTAATGTTTGACCTCCCGTTCGAGATCGCTCAACGCGCGTTGCACCGTCTCAATGAAGCTATCGCAGCTCGAAGCGAATCCGCCCAGGGCGATCACCGTATCGCGCTCGGCATGGTCATTGGTGACGGCAAGCACCTCTCCGAAATCCTTCATGCGATGCGTGACACGTTCAATGATTTGGTCCGCCGTCTGCCCGGCTTTCGAGTAAAGAATCTCCACTTCGGGAGTGGACTGCGTTTCGCCTTTCGCGCCGCGGTGCCCGCCGCCGTCGAAAACAATCGTGACCGGGATTTTCACCGCATCGCTGTAGAGGCGCATCAAGTGCACTAACTCATCACGGGCTGTCGCGCTAAACCGGGGCCTGCCGGGGGCGAGTTCTGGCCAGCTATGCAGCAGGCTGTAGCCATCCACGAGTATTCGCACCAACGCCATGCCGGAAGATAAACGTTCCCTGCTTCCAGCCAAGTCCCCGGGTTTTAGAAGACGTCACTAAAACGCCGCTCCAAATATTTCGGCCTGTGGGCGCGTAACAGCTTTCGTCCCTCGGCGTCATCGTTCATAACTGCGGGAGCCCCAAGGCGAATCGAGACCCGCCATGTCAGATGAATCATTTAACATCAAGGAATGTTTGCAACGTGTGCGCGCCCGCGATGAGGCGGCGGCTCGCTCGCTCGTGGACTACCTGCATCCGCTCGTCTCCAAGATCGTGGGCGCACACCTGCCGCGGAGCGAAGAGAGGGAGGATTTAATGCAGGACGTATTCCTCAAGTTGTTCAGCCGACTGGACCAATATCATGGCCTGCTGCCCTTTGAACATTGGGTTTCGCGTTTGACGGTGAACACCTGCATCGATCGTTTGCGGGCCCAACGCCGTCGCCCGGTTTGTCGCTGGTCGGACTTGAGCGAGGAGCAACAGGCGGTCCTGGAGGGGGTGGCGGCCACACACATACCCGAGGCGGCAGATCGCGACATCCTTGCCTGGGAAGTGTTGGAAAAATTGCTCCTGAGCCTCGCGCCGGCGGAGCGGCTGATCATTCAATGGATGGAGCTCGAGCGAAAAACGGCGGCGGAAGTCAGTGCAATTACAGGATGGAATTCAGGCGTGGTGCGCATCCGCGCATTTCGTGCCCGCCAAAAACTCAAGGCGCTCTACCAACGGTTGGGGGAGGAAAAGTTATGAACCGCATGGATTTCGACAAATTTCTTGAGGCAGCTCGCCGCGGCAGGTCGGAGCCTCCCGCGCAGGCGCCATTCGGATTCAGCACACGGGTCGCCGCCCTGAGCACTGGAATAAAGCCAGACCACCTGGCACCCTGGGAGCATCTGGCCCGCTGGGGCGCGAGCGTGGCCGCGTTGGTCGCTCTCATCTCAATCCTCCTTGGACAAGGTCAGGCACCGCCGAATCCCCTCGCCGAACTGGCGCGAGAAGCTGAAGCGGTGGAATCCGATTGGTGAAGGGTTTTTCATGGATGCTCCTCGTGTCATTCGAATCGTTGCGCTGCTCCTGCTGATTTTCACCGCTGGGCTTATCACCGGAGTGAAGCTCGGACCGCGTTTCCAGCCAGACACCGCGAGGCCGTTTTTGCGTCCTGCGCCCGTGGATTCCGAGCGGCGCGCGGAGGTGAAACTCGAAGAGTTTACACAGCGGCTAAAGTTGACCGCGGCCCAACGCGAGACCATCGGCCCCGTGCTTGAAGGGGCACGCGATAGAAACGCAGCGCTTGAATGCGGGCCGACGCCGCCGAGGCCGGGAACTTTTCGAACAAACGAGTTCCAGGATCCGGCAGCAACTGACCGCCGAACAAGTTCGCGAGTATGACAAGATGCTACGGGAGGCCGGCCATCTCGTCCCGACAGCAAAACCAGAATGAAAGGCTCACATGAGATTCCACTTTGTTAACTGCTGGCTGCTCGCGGGCGCCATCCTCATGTTCGAATCCTTCTCGCAGGGCGCCGAGAGGATTCGTCGCGTCGCCGTCACGAACTACACGGGCTACGTAATCGAGGCGGACGCGCTCACCTCAGCTCCTGGCTACGACCGGGACCGGATCCGGGCTGAACTGATTGTGGAATCCGACAACTCTGCGGCGGCGACGGCGCGCACTTACACCAACGTTCTCTCAGTCCGCCTCATCGACTCCGATGGCAACCCGCATCCGCTGATCCTTCCCGGTGGCACCACGAATGGAACGCTCACGCTCAGTAATGTCATCAATGCTCCGGCTGGCTCAGTCCGGCAAACTACCAATACCGTCGCGTTGCAACTGGCGTCGCGGCTGAATTCGTTCTCGCCCTATCGCTTGCAGTTGGCTGTCACCAGTCCCTTCGCGCCTTCCGGCACCACGTCGAACGATATTCCGCGCCTCTACAAACATTTCACCAACGTCGTGAACAACGATTCATCGCTCAACCTCCTCGTCGAGCATCGCGTGGACCTGAACGACACGATTGCCGTTGCCACGGATGCCGCTCGCAACAGCTTTCGCGCCGACGTTCCCTTTACCGTCTATCGCTTCGATGGATTCTCCAATGCAGCGCCGGTCACCAATATCGTCGCGCTGCGTTTCAACTACGAGTTGCGTGGCCTCAATAGCAATTCCGTGATTCCCCTGACGACGAGCCAAACTACGTCGTTTGTGCCCGTGCCCAGCTTCGCGTCCAGTGCGCCTCGGGTTCCGGCGGTGGTGAACGGAACCAATCAGCTGGTGCTCATCCCGGCACCGGGCGTGCAATTGGACCCGATCAACGAACAGTACCGCCTCGCCGTTTCGGTCAGCTTTACGAATATACCGGGTGGCGCGCCGGTCGCGGGAACCGTGGAATCTTCGGCCCCAACCCGGCTTTTCCATTTCAGCGGACGCCTCCTGTTTGGCCTGATTGAAGCGTGGTTCTCGGAGCTGTCCAGCGATCCGCAAATCATTCCTGTCGTTGGCAGCCCCACCCAGTTTCCGGCGTTACTTCACATCATCAATCAATCCGGAACCATCACCGGCGCGCCGGGGCGGACCTTCGGAAGCAACGAGCGCATGGGGGTTTACCTTCAGGCGGATGGCACGTCCGTTTTCACCACGAACAACGTCTCGGCCACCGTGCCGCCCTTCACGCCCAACGTCCGGAACGTGGCGGTCACGGCGCCTCCCCTGGATGCCGGCTCGATCAATGGAGTGAATTATTTGCGCGCAGGCACGACACTGGACCACGAGGGCGGTCGCGCGGATCTTGCGGTGGTTCTGCCTGCAGGTTTCGGCTACACGACCGTTCTTAGCGCGTCGCGGCGATTCAAGGGGACGGCGATTTTCTCAAACGCGCCGTTGGTCGAGGCTCTGGAGCCCAGTGGCCCGTTGACTCTGCCCGGGCCGCTGTTCGCCTCGTGTGATTCGCATCCGCTCGTGTTCGCGGCAGGCGCTCTGGTTTGGACCCCGCAAGCGGGCGCCTTCTCCCTGGCGTTGGCGGTGGCAGGCCACGTGGCCATCAATGAATTCAATCGCCCCAACGGGGAACGGCCGGGCAATTACAACCACTTCCGGTCCATCTCCCTGTCGCCGACGCCCGATTGTCACGATCAGCACCAGCAATGGATTCGCGCGCCTTTTCACCGATCTGAATTACGCCAATGAGAATAGTGCATTCACCGCTCACTTCCCTTACGGCAGCGTGGTGAAATGGACAAACGGGGGCCAACTCCGCATTCGTGACGGCGTCGTCTCGCAAACCAATGGCGGAAGTTTTCTTGCGGGCGTCGTGCCGGTTTATGTGGATTACCCACGCGACTGTGAAGGATGCGGCACCACCGACAACGGCACGAACACGGCCATTGCGCCCAATGGTGGGCAATTGTTGCCTAACTCGTGACGGGGGATTGATCGGCACCGGTTCCACGACGAATGGCGCGCTGGCCTGGGGATTCATCGTTGCCAGTAATGATTTCGCCAATCGCACCGAAGTGTTTCCTACGGCCAGTTTTCACATGCCCGGCAGCAGCTTGCGCGGCGGGTCGGTCGCGGCCAGTGGAGATTTGGGCGGTGCGGTCCTCACTTTGACGGGCGTGGACGCTGAGAACTTGGACTACATCGAGCGGCCTGACCAGGCATTCACCAGCAACTTGTCGGCGTATCAAAATGGCTTTGCCGATTACGCGGGAATGAACTTCGCCGTCGTGTCTGACAGCGCGCGCTTCGCCACCAGCATCCTCGCGGGCGTGAAGGTGAGTCATTGGCCCTTGAGCGGGCGCAGTAAGTATTACGTTCGCCCCAGCGGAGTGACGGGCATTCATGAAGCGACGGCCGGTGGCTTTCCGGCGGATGTGCGGCTCTACGGCTATCAGACGACACTTTCCAATTACACGCTGTCATTCCTCGACGGAGTGAATCTCGATTCGCGAACCGTGGGGAACCTGGTGCTGCCTTACCCAAGTGATTACACCCAGAACTTCTCGAACCTCAAATTCTCGTGCCCGGGCGGGTTGCTTTCCGCGGAGCTGCCCGCGGGCGATACAGCGCTGAAACAGCTCAAGTATTGGCTCGCCGATTTCACTCCGAAGTCGTTCAGCTTTGCCAGCCCGGACGAATGCAATCCCGGCGAGGGTTACCTCGTGCTCGGGGTGCAAGCGTGGGCGTCGCAATTCACGACTCCACTAAGCGGAAGTTGGGGCTTCAAGAGCGATGGCAACCTCATCAACAAAAACTTCGCCGACAGCGTGGGACTCGCCGACGTCGACTCGCGTCTGAAGCTGGCCAACAATGTGACGTTTGCGGGGCCGGGCACCGAGACGTATCACTTCACGCCCTCCGCCGATGTCTATCTGAACAGCTACGGAACGCGGCCGAACAATGGCGTTGGTTCAAACATCGGTTGGTTGAACATGGCGGGGACGATTGACGTGCCGTTCTTCGAGGATCTGAAAGTCCACCTGCATACGGCCGCGCAGAAGGAGGATTTCGTTTCGCCCATTTACCTCATGGGCGGATGGCCGCGCACGGACGGGCGCCCCAATTACGGGTGGCGCGATGGCAGTAACCTCGACTTTTTCACCGCCAGTTATTTTGACCCGAACAATCGCGGCTGGCCCACCGGCCTTTCGTTCCTGAACGATTATCGCAGCAGCAGCACGGAGACGAATCACCCTCGTGCGCAGCGTCTCTGGCTCGATGTCGTTGAGTTTGATTACCCGCTCGCGTGGTCTTCCAGTTCCCGATCGTTCGCTTCGTTTGAACCGAAGGAGGCGGACTTCCTCATCCTGCGCGCGGCCCATCAGATTCCCTACATGAGCGCCGAGAAGCTGGAACTCACCTTTGGTCTGCAATACGACGGCCTGCCTCAGATCAACCTCGCCAACCTCGCCATCGATCTCTCGACGAGAACTCCGACATCGCGCGCTGCACTGGTCGATGCGACGTCACGATGCCGCGCGCGACGCGATCATGGATGGCCTGACCGACCTGGACGACATCCTCTCCGACTTGCCGGAACAGTTTTTCGATCCGCTGCTGGATAAGCTGCTCGATCCGACGATTGCGAAACTCCAACGCGAATTGGGCACGGCGTATTCGAACTCGCCCGGGCACTTTTGCGACGGCGGCAAAGGCTCTCTGCGACCAATACATTCGCGGCACCTGCGGGACGGTTTCCAGCAACCTGGCTGCGCAATTGAGCAAGCTGTCGCAACTCTCGACCAACGCTGACGGCGCAGTGAAAGATCTCAACGCGCGCCTGCTGAGGGTCGAATCAATGATTGAGACGAACCGTTTCCTTATTGCGGAAACGCCAGCGGGATCGTCGAGGCGGCCCGTCGGTTCCAACCTGATTCACGCCATCGTGGGCAACAGCGCGCCCGAGTATGTGGTGAATGTCCAGGGCGCAATCCTGGACGAGATGCTGGTGGCTGCGGACCCGACCTTCGATGCGCTCGATCAATCATTGGAAAGTTTGGGAGACACGGTGACGGGAACGCGCGAGGGATTGATCTCCGCGGGTGGATTGGGCCGTGAGCTGAACGACGCCATTTCCAGCCGGGCAAGTCGCAGATCGATTTCGCCACCTCGAATGCCTGCGTAACCATCACCGCGTGGCTGGCCGAGATTGAGCCGGACTTTGCGTATTACACGCCGGAGGAAATCCAGGCAGAGATCCGGCGGCAGATCGAAGACGCATTTTACGGGCAGCAACTGGCAGCGGATCTGCAAACGATATTGCGCGGCTGGTTTCACGAGGTGGATTCCGCGACGCAGGAGGCCATCGATTCCGCTTTCGCCCAGTTCAATCGCACGATGCGCGATTTGATTTCCCAATCGCTGGCGGAAGTGGACGACACCATCAACCCGCTGGTTGGCGACGTGAATGCCGTGCTCGGCGCGGGGCGCGTGAACGGCTACGCCCACTTCAATGCCGATTCGCTGGACGAGGCGCGCATCGATGTGCGCTGGCGCTGGAACGTGCCGGACGAGGCGAAGTTTGACGGTTACGCCTTGATCCGGGAATTGAACTCGAAAGGCGATGACACCTGCGCGGGCGTCGCCGGCAGCATTACGGATGTAACGATCGGGGCGACGGATGTGGGCATGGAATGGATCGCGCCGGACCTGCGCGTGAACGTCGCCGGAAGGTTCAGCTTCGATTCCAACGCGAAGTTGATTGGCATGGGCGGAAGTTTTGAGACCACCGGTGAATTTACGCTGGAGGAAAGTTTCACCGTCACGGACCTCTCCGCCACGGCCTACTTCGGCGCGACCGAGAATTACCTTGGTGCGAGCGCGGGGATGAAGTTCAACGGCTATCAAGCCGGGGGCTCATTGTTCTTTGGGCACGCTTGCACCCTGGATCCCATCAAGCTCGTGGACCCGGACATCGGATCGCTGCTCAAGGATGGTTCGTTCACCGGCGCGTATGGATTCGCCCGCGTGAGCATACCCATCACGGAAGTCGTGCTGGGCGTTCCATGTTCCTGCCTCTTTTGCATCAGTGCGAGCATGGGTGCGGGTGCTGGATATCGTTCGGAAGGGCACGAGTTCATCGCCAAAATCGAGGCTGGCGTCAGCGGAGATGCGCTTTGCCTGGTGAACATTTACGGTGAGGTAACCCTGGCCGGCTCGGTCAGTGAAAGCGGCGTTAGCTTCCAAGGTACAGGGGAGGTCGGCGGCTGCATCGGCCATGACCCATTTGAGATTTGCCACGCCTTCCGCGTGACCCTTTCGCTCGAAAACAACAAGTGGAAGGTGGACCACCAGGAGAAATAAATCATGAGCGCGACACGTTTTAATCGTCATCCGAGGAGGGCCGTCGACACTGCGGTTCGCACGTGCCCTTTTGGCTGGCTTGGTTTTGACCACTTCGGCCATGGCCCAACCGGATCTGCTCTCCACGGTGGGCCTCGCACACCGCGATGCTTCGGGCCGTGATTGGGCGTACGTGGTGTGGCAATCACCCAACTCCGCCGCCGTCGCGGGTCAAACTTTTGCCGTGTACGCCAAGACTGGCCCTGCCACGTCGACCAACCAGTATGAGCGCAAGGCGATCGTGGCCCGGCAGCAGGATACGCATGTGATTGCGCCTTTGCTGCAACGCTCGGTGAATCTCGTCAGTGTTGATGGTGATTTGGGCGGCGGGTTGTATGGCGAACTTGCGGCTCTCGAGAGCGACATCGACAAGCTGTTCGGGAACATCGTGCCCGCGGGCACGCTCGGCGTTGCCTCGAAGCTGTCAGCGGTTTTGCGTGGCACCACGGGCAACGACCGCGCCTATCGCAATCTCACATTGCTCTCGCGCAGTCATCCCGGCGTGGCGCTTTGCCTGGGGACGGCGGTGGCTGAGTTGTTCCCGACTGGGGTTTCGATTCTCACGTTCGAAGTGCGCCAATGGGATGCGACGCGCCAGTTGGATCTGGCGGTCATTGGCCGCGTCACGGTTACGGCGGGCGCTCCGCTGGTGCTGCCTTCGCCCGGTACGCCCGTCGAAGTTCCGGATGTCACCGCTTCAGGGAACCTGAACATCAAATTGCGGTGGCCCATGACGGACCCGCTGCGGCGTCTTGGCATGGCGACGCACGGTTTCAATGTCTGGCGTGTGAGCGCGGGCTTACGCGGAGTCGCAGGGCTTTCACCTCTCGCCGCCCACCACTGGCCCAGCTTCTGGCAGCACCCGGCAATGTCCGCCAGCGTTTGAACGAGAAGCCAATCCTCGCGGCGAAGTATTTCACCGCGGCGACCGTGGCGAACTTTTCCACGAGCGGTGATCCGAAAACGTTTTTCTTTACTGACGACAATAAATTCTTTCTGCCGGGGAACATGCCCTTTGCCGATGGCGAGGCGTTTTATTATTTCGTGACAGCCCGGGATTTACTTGGGCGCGATGGCCAGCCCTCGCTTGGGTTGCTGGCGCGTGCCTGCGATCGCATTCCGCCGCAAGCGCCCCGGCGATTGCGCGTGATGAGCACCCATGGCTACGCGGGAGGCCAGGGGCAGGAAAGCTTGAAGTTGAGCTGGTTCCCTCCGCCCGGCCCACCGATCAATTACGCCTACCATGTGTATCGCTATGAATCGCGGCAGCAGTTGCAGGCACTGGGGCATTTGCCGGGATCTAACCGGATTGCGGGGCCGCTCACCTTTGCGGCTGGCAGCGAACCGTTCACCTACATAGACCGGCCCTGCACAAATGGGAGCAGCAATACATTCTGGTATGTGGTGCGAGCCTCAGAATTGACAGCGTGCGGCACGAATCTCTCCCAACCCAGCGCCGCCGCCTGGGGGACATGCCGCGATTGGTCAGGGCCGAGCGGCGCCACTGGCATTGTCTATTCCGTCTGTTTCAAGCCCGAGGTGACCTGCGTGGGAAGCACGACTGTTCCCGAACCAGGGGCATCGCATCCCGGCCAGTGCCACATCCGTTTGGTGTGCAATCGCGAGAACCAGTCGATTCAATGGGCGGAGTTTTATCGCGACAATTCCACGAACCCGATTGCCCGGCTCTATTTCTCAAACAAAGGCACCAACGTGTTCCAGGACATTTACCTGCCGTCAGGACCGAACTACCAATTCTATTGCCGCGTGGGCACGGCGGACGGTGCCGAGGACCTCAGCGGGGCATGCGCCGTGGGCGATTGCTCGCCGAATCTGATGAACATCGTGACGTTCCGCGCCCGGGTTAATCGCTCTGTCATTGTTGGAACGCCTGACGTCACGGACGGGTGCTATTCGCATGTTCGTCAATTGCCCTATCCATCCAGCGGCATTGGAGTGAGCACCAATGATGGCATTGCCGTGACCCTGAACCTTCCGCCAGGGACCAAAGAATACCGGCTCTACCGGAGCGTGGATGGAGGTGCGAAGGGATTGGTGAGCCAAGGAACGAACGCCACCAACTCCGTGACGATCACGGACAATGCGCTACCGATTAACTCCTGCACGGTTTGCTACTATTCGCAACCCTTCGACGAGCACGGCAATCCCGGTCCGCTGACCCGTCTGGATCCGTGCGTGCCCGTCGCCGGAGTGCTGCCTGCGCCGCAACAGCTACCCATTGCCGGTAGCGCTGTGACGCTGGCAGGCAGCATCATGAACATCTCCTGGTTCTGCCCATCGCCCGGGGTGGATCATTTTGAAGTATGGATCTCCGATGCCAGCGGAATCGTTGCGCCCAATCTCTCGGTAGTCCCTCAGCGCGTCCCGGTTTTTGCCTATGCGCCGTTTGGTCCGGCGCCCGCTCCCGTTGTCTCGGCGCCCTTGGAGTATACCATTTATCGAACTCCCCGCGTCGGGGCTGCATTCGGCAGCAATGATCTTTTTTCAGTTTTGGCCACGACGAGTTCTGGCCACGAGCACGCGATCAAGATTCGCGCGGTTGATATTCATGGCAACACTGGGCCGTTCAGTAACGAGGAGGAATTCCGCACCAGTCTCAAGCGGTTTACACTGTCGCCCCAAGTGTCCTGGCCTGCGCGTGAAATGCCGCTCTCCACCAATCGTGTGTTCAGTCCCGCCATCCTTCCGATGAATGTGAACACGGTCTGCTTCGACGGAATTGGAATTCGGGTCGGGACGGCCGAGATCGAATCGGCTGGCTCATGCTCCAACATTCAACTGTTAGCGTCGTCGGTGTCGATCGCGAGCGACCGCTTCGGCTCGAACTTTATGCCGGTGGTGCTTTACCGGCAGCAGGTCGCCAATTTCTTTTTCCCGAATGTCTCCGGCGACGTTGTCCAGGTGTCGCCCTTGATTGAACATATCGCCTTCACTTCGCCGAGCGGGAACTACACCTACCTGGATGATCCGTTCTTTTTTATGTCTTTTCCCGAGCGGGGCCGCGTGTGGGACATCGTTCTGAAGGACACGCAACCTGTGGTTGTGGGGGCCCGCTATCGATACGCGTTTGTGCGTTTCAGGGATGACCATGAGTTGGAGGAAGTGATCCCGCTGGGAGAAGTGGAGGTAACGCCGTGAAAAAAATCGCTTCGATGCACATCAAATTCCTGGGCGCCGCACTGTTGCTGTCGCTGGTGTTCCCAGCTGCGGGCGCAGACCGATGGACCTACGAGTCATCGCACGAGATCTTTATTGTGGGCGACTTCAATGGCGACGGGGCAGACGATGTGGCGGTGGCGGGAAAAGCCAGCGGTTCATTGCAGGTGCAAATGTCGATGCAACGCGAGAACCAATCCTCGTGGCATCCGCACATGAATGTCGGTTTCAGCAACGTGACCAGCGGAACAACGGGGCGCCTGCTTGCAACCAATACCGATGCACTGGCATTCACCGGTCCGGAAGCCAACCGCGTCAATCTGCTGTCCATTACCTCTGCCGTTGCGCCGGGGCTGATTTCCAATCGTTATCCCACGAACCATGGTCCGATAACCATGACCGCGCTCGACATTGGAGGCGCCGGCAACAATCCCGCCGTGGATGATCTTTACCTTGGTTCCGTTTGGAACGGCACTGTTCCGCACTTTCAGACCACGTTGCGCAATGATCTCAACTCATTCACCACGATGGGCAACAGCGCGCTCGCCGGCCTTCCTGCGCGGGCGAACCCCGTGCGCCTCAGGGCCGGGCTGCCACTTCACGCGGCCGTGATGCTCCGAGGCGGCGCGAATGACACATTGCTTGTTTCAAGCAACTACAACGGCGTTCCATCGACCAGCGCACAAGCTACCGTTGCGCCCGGCTCTCTTTTTGTGGCGAATCTTTTCGAAACCAACTCCAGCCTGGCTCGCTTCCTCACCTGGCAACCTGGCCTCTCCAACCTGGTGCGCATCCCAATCACGGAACCCACCGCCAACAATTTCGTCTTTGGTCCGGCGACCACCTTCCAGCTTGGGATGCGCATCGCGAATGTGATCATGTTGCCGGGCGGCAGTGAATTTCGTTTGTTCGTGTTCGACGACACCGCTGGACGGGAGGCGGTTCTTTCCTGGGACGGCACCACCAATCCACCTGTTGTCATCCTTCAAACCAACACGCCACCAGGGGAAGCCGTTACAGGCGCGGTGCCGTTGGGGAACTTTGGCTTTCTGCGATTGAGCAGTAACGACGGCTCAGGTCGCACCACCACGGCTCGGTCCGTTCGATGGAATGGATCGGCCTACACCAATGGCGCGCCGATGGAGCTCCCCTCCCTCGCTCATTTCGCCGGGCAGGCCAACGTGTTGCTATTCCAAGGAGAGCCTTTTGTTGCGGCTTCGCCGAACTTGCTGGCCGTCCGCAATGCCAGCGATTGGTCTTCAGGCATTCGCGTCACGCCGAGCGTTACCGCAACGCAGGAGACATTCATCAGTGCGAGTACCGGTGTCGGCACGCCCAGTTCAGTGAGCTTGGGGGCCACTCCGCCCGGCGCGACCTTCGGGATGGGCAACCAGATTTCCAATTTCATGTCCATCTTCAGCCTGACGCGGCCCATCGGCGACGTCGTGAGTGACGTGCGCATCGAACCAGCGCCGGGCGTTTACGACACTGCGGTGACTCTTACACTCAAGCCAGTAAACGCGACGCACCAAGTGTGGTATCGCTTGAACAACACGGGTAATTGGACTCTCTACTCCGCGCCCCTTGTTGTGAGCGCTACGGCCACGATAAATTTTTACGGCAAGCCTGGGTCTGGAACCGCTCGCTCCGTAATCAAGTCGGCGACCTACACGATTTCCACCCCGCTTCCCACGCTGGATTCGGACGGCGATGGCGTGCCGGATTACGTGGAGCGGAACAAGGGTCTCGATCCGACCTTGGGCCGCGATAGCGACGGGGATGGCTGGAGTGATCTGGAGGAGTTGGTCAATGGCACCGATCCAACGTCCGCCGCGAGCAAACCCGGCACGGCAGGACAGGTTGTGAGCATGAACGCCGGATTCCTGATCGAAGCCAGGCCGAAGCCGGGCGATCCGTTCACTGAGCAAGTGGTCAAGTCGGAGCTTGGAACCATCGTGCGCTTGCATCAATTGCCCGGCGCCTTCCTCGACGAACAGACGGTCCAGCTTCCGGCCGAACGCGCCGCGCGCTTTAGCAACATTGTCGCGGATGTCTCGCACCGCCTGCTTTCCATCAGCACTGAGCCACACTTCGACATCGAAACCACCAATTCCGATACGCGGATCGGCCGTGAATTGCTCAGCCTCCTGCCCATCCCCGGTTACGCTCCCCTCTCGGTGAGCAATGCTGCCTACAGCGGAGTCAACGCGGCCGTCGACACGAGTAATTGGATCGCGGCAGCCACGAGCGCTATCACGAGCGCGCCGCCCCGCATCGTGGACGCCACCTTTCTCAAGAACGACACTCTCACGGCACTTTTGACGGAACGGAAGTTTGGTGAATTGCTTTTCCACCGCGGCACAAATTACGGGACAAACCTCAGCCTGTTTCCGCACCGGGCGGCTGACGTCATCCGCTCGAATGTCACGATGGAAACCCTGCGCGGATTGGAACAGTACGCGGGGCCCGCCCATCCTGCGCACCGGCTCGTCTCAATCTTCGACGCCATCCATACCAACGTGGCAAGCGGCAGTTTGAGCGGCGTGAATGCGCTTAAGCTGCTCACCACCGAGCTGTATCGCATCAGCATGTTGTCGAACAACGCGGCGCCCGGCGTGTATCCGTTGCCGGCCGATGCGTTGCGCGAATTCATCGCGGGAGGCCCCATTCATTCCAATTACGCACCCGTCATCGTGTTGACCAGCAACCAGATTGTGAGCGCCCGCGCCGCTGTTTCCAATCTGCTGGCCGCGCCCGTTCCCCGGTCTGTCGTCAACGTGGCGCTTCGCTTGCGCGGCGATTCCTGCGGCAACGGCATTTCCCTTTATGACAACCTGACGAGTGGCGGCGTCACGCGACTTTTCGACAGTGCAGGCCAGCCCTTTTCGCTGCCCCAGACATTCGCGTTGCTGCCGGGGAGCGAGCTCTCAATCATGGCCTTCACCGACGTGGAGGTTTCCTCGGCCGTCCCGGCAGCCTGTCGCAGTAATGCTCTCGAGGTCATCTCCGCCGGACTGTTGGCCGTGCCCGTGGCGAGTGACCCGGACCTGAATGGCAACCTGCTCATCGACTCGTGGGAAGCTCAGTTCTTCGGCGGGCCGACAAGTGGACCGTTCCTTGATGCCGATGGCGACGGGTACCAGAATTTTCAGGAGATGCTGGCTGGCAGCGACCCCGACGACCTAACCAGCGTGCCCGCAACGCCGCCGGTCGCGTTCACACGGCCGATGATGCGGGTGCGCCCCCTGCCGGACGGCCTTGTGGCGCTGCGGTGGAACTGGCCGGAGCAATACGCCAATGTAGTTTCGTTCGGTCTGCGCGAAGCCGGCAACCTGGCCACTCCGTTCAGCGAAATTGCGGTCGCGTTTTCCCGGGATGGGGACGAATACACGGTGGTCGTTCCCGCCTCTGCCGGCTTGCGCTTCTACAATCTCGTGGTGCGGTTGCGGTAAATACATTCCTGCCGGAGTAGCGCCGCGCGGAACCAAGCATTGGTTCTGCGCCCTTCTCGTGGTTAACTCTCCGGCTCGAATGAAACAGAAAGATCCAGTTCCAGTCACGGTGCTGACCGGTTACCTCGGCGCGGGGAAGACCACCCTGCTGAACTACCTGCTGACGCAGCCGCATGGGTATCGTTGCGCGATTATCATCAACGAGTTTGGCTCAGTCAGCATCGACAACCAGCTCGTCGTCGGCGCGGATGAAGAAATCGTGGAGCTGAACAACGGCTGCCTGTGCTGTCGCGTGCGAGGTGATTTAATCAAAAGCCTCAATGAGCTGTTCGCAAAAAAGAAACGCTTCGACTACGTGCTGATCGAAACGACGGGCCTCGCCGATCCCAGTCCGGTGGCCCACACGTTCATGGCATCCGAGCTGGCGGATAAGCTGCGACTCGATGGGATCGTGACGGTAGTGGACGCGCGGCATTTCGAGCAGGAACTGGAACAAGGTCCCGAGCCACGCGCACAGATCGCTTTCGCAGACGTCGTCCTGTTGAACAAGGTGGACCTGGTCACCGCTGAAGATGCTGCGCGCATCGAGAATCACGTGCGGAGCATGAATGCGATGGCCAAAATTTATCGCACCGAGCAATCGCAGATCGACATGGGCAAGTTGTTGAACATCAAAGCCCGCGAATTGAGCGCGCCGCTTGAATTCACCCGGCCGAACAAAATGGTCCTGACGCCCGTGGACGATCACGGCCACGACCATTGCGACCATGAGCATGGCAAATGCGACCACAAAGAGGCTCCCGCACCGCAGGGACATCACGATGAATCCGTGCGCTCGTTTTCCATTGAGGAGGAGCGACCTTTGGACTTGCCCAGGCTGGAGCAGTGGTTGAGCGAGTTGCTCAATACGAAGGGCGCCGACATCTATCGCTGCAAGGGCGTGCTGCACATCAAGGGAATTGGGAAGCGGGTCGTGGTGCAAGGCGTGCAGATGCTCTTGGATTCCGCCCCGGATCGGTTTTGGAACGCTGGAGAACGACGCGTCAGCCAGATGGTGTTCATAGGTCGGGAATTGGATGAACCTGGGATTCGCGCCGGCTTTGCCTCATGCCTCGCCGCTTAACAAGGAGAGCTCGAAACCAAGGTGTCAGAGAAGGCGACCTTGTTGCTAAACCCCGAACCCATTCTTAATCCGCAGTGACGGCTTCCCTCGTTGCCGGGCTCGGCGCGAGCTTCGCCAATGCGAGGCCTGTGAGGCTGCGGCGATTTCGCGCCACGGTCGAAGGCGTTCCTTCGGCCACCACTTCGCCGCCGCGATCGCCCGCTTCAGGACCGAGGTCGATCACCCAGTCGGCGCAGCGTATTAATTCCAGGTTGTGTTCAATGACGAGCAGGGAATGGCCGTCGTCCACAAGGCGTTGAAACACATCGACGAGCACTCGCACGTCGTCGAAGTGCAGCCCGGTGGTAGGTTCATCGAAGATGAAGAGCTTCGGCTTGGCGCTCTGCTCTCCCCGGGCCGACTCCGCCAGATGACTGACCAGTTTCAGGCGCTGGCTTTCGCCGCCCGAGAGCGTGTTGATTGGTTGGCCCGCGTGCAGGTATCCCAGTCCCACATCCTGCAACAGCTTCATGCTGATCAATGCATTGGTCCGATGCCGGGATTCGGGCAGCGCACCCAAAAAGGTAACGACTTCGTCAATGGTCGCATCCAGCAAATCCGCGATGGACCAGGCGGGTAAATTCAACCCTGGCGAACCCGTGCGCGCTGAATCCATGGTGAGGTTCTTGCGGGATCGGCGGCGGTTGTTCGGCTGGTCCGAGGTAGCTGCCATGGCCTCCGGCTGCAATTTGACCTCGAGGATGTGCTCACGGTACCGGCGCCCATTGCATTCAGGACATGTGACAAAGACGTCGCTCAGGAACTGCATCTCAATCTTTTCAAAGCCGGCCCCGCGGCATTTTTCACATTGGCCCTGGCCGGAGTTGAAGCTGAAGGCGCTGGCGTTCAAGCCGCGTTGGCGCGCCGTTTCCGTGAGGGCGAATAGTTCGCGAATCGGCTCGAAGGCTCCGACATAGACGGCGGGATTCGAGCGCGGCGTGCGGCCCAACGCGGATTGATCGATCAGCATCACGTCGCCGATGGATTCAAAACCCGTGAGCGTGGCGAAGGGCGGAACCGCCACATCCGTCTCGCCTTCCTTATCCGGTTCTTCCTGCTCGACGGCCGTGGGGAGAGCGGCGACCGGGCCCAGCTTTTCCTGAAGGAGCGGCACAAGAACATCTCTCGCCAGTGTGCTTTTGCCGGAACCGCTGACGCCGGTGAGGCATACGAAACGGTTCAACGGGATGTTCACCGTCACGTCCTTCAAGTTGTGCGCCATTGCATTCTCGATCCGCAGCTTTGGCGTGCATGAGTTCACCGGGCGCGACGGTCGCGGAGGAATCTGCTGACGCCCGGACAGATACTTGGCGGTGAGAGAATGCGCGTCTTTGAGCACTCCGGAGAAATCGCCGGCGTAAACAACCTGTCCGCCGCGTTCACCATGGCCGGGACCGAGATCCACGATGTGATCTGCGGCACGCATGATGGCAGGTTCGTGTTCGACGACGACGACCGTGTTTCCCAGGTCACGCAGCTCGCGAAGAATCCGGACGAGTCGATCCGTGTCGCGCGCATGGAGGCCCACGCTGGGTTCGTCGAGCACGTAGAGTGTGTTCACGAGCCGCGTGCCGAGGCAGGTCGTGAGATTGACGCGCTCAGTCTCGCCGCCCGACAAAGAACGCGTGGGCCGATCGAGCGTGAGATAACCGAGGCCCACTTCATCCAGGTAATGCAATCGTGCACGGACCTCCTGCATCGCCAGGCGGAGAGGGTCGTTTGAAGAAACAGATGGGCGCTCGGTGGGTGTTACCCTTTTCGTGCCGTTGGTTCGGTCAGGCAAGGCGTCGTTCAATGCCAGCGTGTTCGATGCGAGAGCGGTCGGGTACGGAGCGCTGTCGCCAACCCGACGGCTGGAGGTTTCCGCTAGTTGACGACTGATGTTTTGAGCGTGGCCCGGAGCTGAGGGATAACCGTGCCTTGAATGCAAATCGTCGACGAACCTCAGCGCGTCGCGAACCGGGAGCAGATAAAAATCCGAGAGCGTCAGACCGTTGAGTTTAAAGAGCAAGGCGTCCGGCTGAAGCCGCCGGCCTTTGCATTCAGGACAGGTGGTGTAGGCGCGGTAACGCGACAAGAGCACGCGCACATGCATCTTGTAAGCTTTGCTTTCCAGCCAGCGAAAGTAGCCTTTCACCCCGTACCAGGCGCGCGGCCATTCGTGTTCCTCGTCAGTGCCGTAGTCCGGCATCTCCATCGATGACCGCACGCTGATGTTCAGCGGTCAGTTTGGCGAAGGGCACGTTCATCGGAATACCCCGGGCTTTGCAGGTGCGGGTGAGATCGCGTTGTGACTCGAGTCCATGTCCGACCTGCCAGGGTTTCACCGCACCCGCCGCCAGCGTTTTTGAGCGATCGGGAATGGCGCGGTTGTAATCAATGGTGATGGTGCGCCCAAATCCTTTGCAACTGGGACAAGCGCCCAGCGGATGATTGAAACTGAAGAGGGCGGGTGAGGGTTCGCGGTAATCAATATCGCAGGTGGCGCAATGAAACCGGTTGGAGAAGAACCTGGGATTCGCCGGAATCCCGCGTGTCCCGATGTCGAACAGCGTGAGCTTGCCTTTGCCGAAGTGAAAGCCTGCTCGCAGCGCTTCGACGAAACGGGACCGGTTTTCGGGCGAAAGCTTTAGACGATCCTGCACCACGGTGAGGACGGACGGCTGGGCCCATGTTCCCTGATCCAGTGAGTCGATTCGCACCACACTGCCATTGAGCAACAAGCGTTGATACCCCTGGCTTCACTACGAGTTTCAGCGATTCTGCCAGCGACAGCTTTTCCGAGAGCGCGAGGTCAAAGGTGATAAGCGCTTCGGAAATCGGCCGCTCCTTGGTTGAGGGCCGGGTGAGTGCCAGCCAGACGTCGTTGGGAGATTCCTTCCGCACAGGTTCATCACATTGACGGCAATGCAGGGTGGCGAGGTGCGGCCAGAGCAGCTTCATGTAATCAGTCAATTCCGTCATGGTGCCGACGGTCGAGCGCGTGGTCTTGACGGCGTTGCGCTGCTCAATGGCGATGGCGGGCGGAATACCTTCGATGCGATCGACCTTCGGTTTATCCATGCGGTCGAAAAACTGCCGCGCGTAGGGTGAAAACGTCTCGATGTAACGGCGCTGGCCTTCCGCAAACAGGGTGTCGAACGCGAGCGAACTCTTGCCCGAGCCGCTCAGGCCGGTGACGACGATCAGCTTCCCGATCGGTAGATCGAGATCGAAGTTCTTCAGGTTGTGATGCCGCACGCCGCGAAGGCGAATGAGTTTGGGCACTGACGCTTTCGACATGTGCGCCGGAACTTAAATGCGGCGGGCACTGTGTCAACGGCCCGGGCGTAATCTCAATGGAGCGGCCACACGCGCGGTACCAAGGTGACCGCGATGGCGCCGATTATCACCGTGAGCACGGCGCCGTATTTCAGAAAGTCAGAGAACTTATAGCCGCCTGGCCCATAGACCATGAGGCACGACGGTTCCAAGGGCGTGAGGTAGGAGCAACTGGCCGCCACCGCTACCATCATGGCAAAGGTGCGCGGGTTCTGGCCGAGTTGCTGGGCCGTCTGGATTGCGATGGGGAGGATAACCACGGCCGCCGCTTGATTGGACATGGGCTGTGTCAGCAGGACGGTCAGGGCAAAGAAGCCCGCCAGCACCCAGGTGATGCTGAAAGATTCGGTGAAGTTTACGATAAGCGAGGCCAGGTACTTGGCGGTGCCTGTCTGCTCCATGGCAGCGCCGAGCGCCAGCATGCTGCCGATGAGAATGACCGCTTTCCATTCCAGTTCGCGATAGGCCTCTTCCGGCGTGATGCACTTGGTGAGGAATGCCACCACGGCGCCGAGTATGACTGCCACGGAGAAGGGCAGGATTTTGAAGGTGGCGAGCAACAACACGCCGACGAAAATGCCGATGGCGAGTGGGGCGCGACGACGGTTCGGCTGACGGTCGTCAATGGTCTGGATCACCCGGAACGAGCGATCGTCCTCCAGGGCGGCAATTTCAGCCCGGGGACCCTGGATGAGAAGAATGTCTCCCAGCCGCAGAGGCAATTCGCTGATTTTCTTGTGCAGAATGGTTCCATGTCGGCTGATGCCCAGCACTTGAAGCCCGTAGCGGTCACGGAATCCGACGCTCTTAAGGGTGCGCCCAATCAAGGGTGAACGGGAGAGGAGAATCACCTCTACGATGCCAAGGTCTTCGATGGGAATGGTTGGATCGCCGTGCTTGAGGTCGGCTTTGATTTCGATACCGGCCACGTCTTTTACCCTGAGCAAATCGTCCGGGCTGGCCTCCACCATGAGGACGTCTCCCGCTTGAATAACGCTATTCCCTTTGGGCGCTAGAAATTGAGTCTGGTCCCGAACGATGCGCAGGACAGTGAGGTCCAGGTTTTGGCCCAAGGCGGATTCGCCGAGTGTCTTGCCGACGAGTGGCGATTCGGGCAACACGATCACTTCACTGAGGTAAGCCCTGAGGCCCGGTTCGGACTGGTTTTTCTCCTGCCCCTTGGGTCCGACCAGAAAGATCCGACCCACGATCGCCATGTAGATCAACCCGGCCACCACGATGGGAATTCCGACGGGGCTGAGTTCGAACATGCCCATGGGCTTCAGCCCGTACTGAGTCATGAGTCCACTCACGACGATATTGGTGGAGGTGCTGATGAGCGTGACGGAACTGCTGAGAATGGAGGAGAAGGCGAGGGGGAGGAGAAGTTGGCGCGGGCTCATTTTGGCGCGTCTGGCGAGTCCCATGACGACTGGAACAAAGAACGCGGTTGATGCGGTGTTGCTCATGAAAGCGCCAAGGGTGGAGGAGGCGATCATGACCACCAGGAGCAGTCGCATGGGCGAGCTGCCCGTGTATTTGAGGATTGTTCCACCGACAAGATCGACCACGCCCGTTCGCATCAACGCAGCGGTGAGGATGAGCAAGCCGAGAATCATTATCACCGTCTCGCTGCCGAAGCCCTGGAAGGCGACGTCGGGTTTAAGCAGCTTCGTAAACACGAGCGCCAGGACGAGCGTCAACGCTGTGACGTCCGGAGAGACCTTTTCGGTGGCGAAGAGAATGACCGCGGCAAGCGTGAGCAATAGTAATAGTCCGATTTCAAATGTCATTTAATCCTCCCACCGGGCGGCACGCTAGTGGCGTTCCCCGTTTTCCGCAATTCATGTTGGAGCGTTCTCGTCCTGGAATGGAAGGCTGCTGTCGAACGAGATGACGCGAGGCGTTTTTGAAATCAGAAACCAAGGAGTACCAGCGAGCGTTCCTTCCGTTTCTTAGTTTTGGAATCTCGCACCGTGCGCAGAGGCTTTAAGAATCGGACTATCGAACTTGTCTTGAGGGGTTCCAGCGAGGGCTATCCGGGAATTTACCAGACCTCCGGATCGTATCCCGCGGTAGGATTGCAGCTTGTCAGCCTCGTGGAAGTTTCGCACCTTCCGGCCTCGAATATGGCAAAGAAGGCATTGATCACTGGCATAACCGGGCAGGACGGCTCGTATCTCGCGGAGCTTTTATTGAGCAAAGGCTACGAGGTGCATGGCATCATCCGGCGCGCGAGCACATTCAACACGGGGCGGCTCGAGCCCATTTACCAGGATCCGCATGAAAGCGGGAAGCGGCTTTTCCTTCACTACGGCGATCTCTCCGATGGCAGCGCGCTGGCTCGTTTGCTGGGCAAGATACAGCCGGAGGAAATCTACAATCTCGCCGCGCAAAGCCATGTTCGCGTGAGTTTTGATTCGGCCGAATACACCGCTGACATCACGGGGACCGGGACCGTGCGGCTGCTGGAAGCGATGCGCGAAACCGGCGTCAAGGCGCGATTTTACCAGGCGTCTTCCAGTGAGATGTATGGTTTGGTGCAGGAAGTGCCGCAGAAGGAGACCACACCATTCTATCCCCGCTCCCCGTATGGCTGCGCCAAGGTCTATTCGTATTGGATCACTGTTAATTACCGTGAGAGCTATGGGCTGCACGCGAGCAACGGGATTCTCTTCAATCACGAGTCACCGCGCCGCGGTGAAACCTTCGTGACGCGCAAAATCACGCGTGCCGTGGCGAACATCAAACACGGACTGCAGAAGAAATTGTATCTCGGCAACCTCGACGCCAAGCGTGACTGGGGTTACGCGAAGGAATTCGTGGAAGCGATGTGGCTGATGCTCCAGCAGCCCGAAGGCGGACGACTACGTGGTGGCGACGAATGAAACGCATTCGGTGCGCGAGTTTCTCGAGCACGCCTTCGCGCATGTCGGGTTGAAGTGGGAAGACTATGTGGAGTTCGACGAACGTTATTGCCGTCCTGCCGAAGTGGACCTGCTCATCGGTGATTACAGCAAAGCCAAGAGGAAACTTGGTTGGGAGCCGAAGACCAAGTTTGTAGACTTGGTAAAGTTGATGGTCGATGCCGACGTTCAGAAGGTCACCGATCGCCTGGCGGGTAAGATAAAGGTCATGGAACAGCAATAGGCCGGCAGCGCGGTGTGGGGGACACATGCGAGCTCGGCGCGCTGGGCGGCTGGTTGGCCTTGAAGAATCGAGCCTCAGCGCCGCGGCTGCGGAATGCTCCGTGCGAGGGCAGCCAGAACTTCCTCCACGGAAATGCGCCCCATGAACTGGCGGCCTGACGCGGTGTTTTCTTCGGTCGGCATCGCCAATTTGAAGTCGGGATCCGTCTGATGATGCACCGTGATGCTGGCGGGACCGCTGGGAGCCCATAGCGGCAGCGACCCTTGCCCGAACAGAGCGATGACGGGCACTCCCAAAGCGTCAGCCAAGTGCATCGGCCCGGAATCCAGCGTCACCACGGCGACATGCTCCTGCACTCGACGCGCCCACTCTTCGACCGTGCGGCACTCGAGCACCTCGACGTTTCCGCCCAATTCCGCCCGGGCCAAATCCCGCTGTCCCGGCCCGCACAATCCGCGGACTTCCAGGCCGAACGATTGGAGCTGCACCGCGAGCTGAATCCATTTTTCCTGATCCCACCATTTCCCTTTCCACGGCGCGATGGGCACCAAGCCCACGCAGGACCGGGTTGCGGCGGAAACCCGCAAATGCGGAAACGCCGGGGGCGTCAGCCCTGCCGCGTTTAATCCCAGGGGTTCGGCGCAACGCAGGTTCATCTGCCATCGGCGCAGTCGGTTGGAAAACTCCATGCGTTCGGCGGCGCCGGGCAGAATCCGGAGGTTCGAGGCTGCGTAATTCGAAATCGTGATCACCCTTCGACACCCAGCGAGGTGGAGCAACAGCACGCTTCGAATGTCGCCGCGGGTATCAATTCCCACGGCTCCACGGGTTGAATTCCTAAGGGCGCGGAGAAAGCGGGCAAAGGCCGGGCTGAGGTATTCGCGCAGGACATATTTTTCGGCCCGCGCGTGGCGCCCCCAAGGCGCCTCGGAATCCACCCAAGGGATTCCAGGAAAAAGAACGCGCCACTCCGGCCGGCCGCACAGCGTCACCTTCCAACCCGCCTGACGTAGCGCGCGAACAAGAGGTTCGTGCGAAATGATATCGCCGAGGCCGAATGGCTCGATGATTACGACTGACCTGAGTTGGTCGGGAGGTGTAGCGCGCCAGGCATTGAGCAGGCGCAGAGGCAGCGCGATCAGCGCCAGCGTGTGCGACGCCAGCCGCTTGGTGAGGCGGATGTGAATCATCTGCGGTCGACTGGCTTCGGCCTGCATGGTCGCGAGACTGTTCCTCAAAAGGCGATCGTGAATCAACCAATCCAAATCCAGCGACTGCGAAGGGCGTGCACGACTTACGAGTTTGTGCCGTCAGTTTCCCTGGAACCCTTCAAATGCAAAAAAGGGTAGTGGCCCCGTGCCGCCATTGGTATCAGTTCCCGGCTTCGTGACGGCACCCGTCGCCACAGCGCCAACGTGAACAAAATTTTTATTACCGGCGCGGCCGGTTTTATCGGAAGCACCCTTGCTGATGCCTTGCTTGCCCAAGGCCGGCAGGTGGTGGGCTGGGACAATTTTTCAACCGGCCAGGAACACTTCGTCGCCGGCGCGGTCTCCCATCCGAATTACAGACTGGTGCGGGGCGATAATCTTGATCTTCCGGCGCTGACGGAAGCGATGCGCGGGTGTGACACCGTTTTTCATCTCGCCGCAAATGCCGATGTGCGTTTTGGGCTGCAACATCCCCGCAAGGACCTTGAGCAAAACACCATCGCCACATTTAATGTATTGGAAGCGATGCGCGCCACGGGTGCCAAAGTCATTGCGTTCTCCTCGACTGGCAGCGTTTACGGCGAGGCGGAGAAAATTCCGACGTCAGAGAATCATCCGTTCCCCATTCAAACGTCGCTCTACGCGGCTTCGAAAGTTGCGGGCGAAGCGCTTATTCACGCCTACTGCGAAGGCTACGGTGTGGAAGGCTACGTGTTCAGGTTCGTCTCCATTCTCGGCGAACGTTACACGCACGGGCACGTGTTCGATTTCTACAAACAGCTTCGGGACCATCCGGACTTTTTGAAGGTGCTCGGCGATGGCACCCAGCGTAAGTCGTATCTGTATGTGCAGGACTGCATCTCGGCGATGTTGCACGTGATGAATGCAGGGCTGGCGGCGAAGGCGAAGCATCGCGTCGAAGTGTTCAACCTGGGCACCGATCATTTTGTGAAGGTCACTGACTCGATTGGTTTTATTTGCAACGCGCTGGGGTTGAGCCCTCGCTTGGAATTCACAGGGGGCGAGCGGGGTTGGGTGGGGGACAACCCCTTTATCTTTTTGGATACGCAGAAAGTGCGGGCCACCGGGTGGAAGCCGCAGCTCACCATCGAACAGGGCATTGGACGAACCTTGCGCTGGCTACAGGAAAATCACGAGGTGATGGAAAGCGTCGCGGGGCGCAAAGGCTAGCGCGTGAGGTGCAGGGAAGTTTGGGCTAAGGTTTCCTCCCCACAAACGACAGCTTGCCCCAACGGGTCGTTTGGGCCTGAACGATGAAATGGCTCCGTAGCGCGTTCAGAATCTTGTCCGGCTGATTGAGCCATTGTTCGTACGTCGTCCGCTCGTGCTCGATCATGGTGGCCAAGGCGTCGAGCCGCGGAAAACAGGCACGAGCCCACTTAGATTCGCAGGCTGAATGCACCATCTGCAAAAACGGCGTGAGCCAGGGCTCCACGGCGACAAAGACGCCTCCAGGCCGCAGCACTCGGGCGGCTTCCTTCAGCGCCTGCTCCAGATCGGTCGGCAATCCTGGAAGATGATGCAAGCCTCCCTGGACAATGAGCATGTCGCGGCTTGCGTCGGCGAAAGGCAGGCGTCGGCAGTCTCCCACCAGCAAGTCCCCCGGCCCTTCGTAACATTCTACAAGCTGTGGCGAGAGATCGATGCCTTCAACGTTCTTAAACCCAAGCGAGTGCAAAGCGCGTAGCCCATTGCCACGTCCACAAAAGAGTTCCACCACCTTCGAGTCCCGGGGCCATTGGAGGGCACCGACTCGCTTCAGGCGTTTGCGAAACTTTTTGATTTCCTGCCCGGAGGTTTCAAAACGCAGATAGGCTTTTTCCCATTCGGTAGGAGCCTGTTCGCTGGTGGCCATGGCAAGGGAGTGAGTGGCTTGGGCGCAGTTCATGGGATTTTTAGCCAGGCGAGGAAATGCAGCGAGCGCTCAAAAATCCAGGATGCGGGTTTGGGGTAGAGCTTGAGCTCCTTGTTCCAGACGGCGGCGGTGACTCCGAGCTCCCGCACCGCTCGATCCCATTGTTCCGGCGTCCAGTAATTATAAGTCAGCGCAACGCCATGCGGTCCATTGCCGACCCGATCCATAAAGCGCAACAACGGCCCGGCGAAGGGTCCGCTCAGCGTGTGATCTTTGATGAGGATGCCAACCCGCGCCACGCGGCGGGCTTCCCGGAGCAGCGTCATGGGATCCACCGTGTGGTGCAGCACATCGATGAATTGAACCACGTCGAAGCTTTGGTCTTCGTAGGGCATCGTGATGCCGTCGAACTCCTCCACCGGAATCCGGGTGTTTGATCGCTTCAGCACATCAATTCCCCGGATGTCGAGGTCGCGTCGTCGCCGGGCAATTTCGGAGGAGATCCAGCCGTCGCCACACCCGACGTCGAGCACCGAGCCTCCGGAAGGAAGCAGTGAACTGATGTGGCGCCCCAGCACGTGCACGCGGCGACGATGGACGCAGGAGCCGTGGAGCTTTCCGACGAGGTTCATTTTCTTCGCATCCCCAGGATGCTAATGAAGAAACTGGAAAGGCCGGTTTGAAAACCCAACGCGAGCAATGAGGCGCCCGGCACAACCAGGCGCATGGTGGTCGCGTAATCCAGCGGGCCAAACGCCGCCATGCGCCAATTGTTGATCGCGGTAAGTAACAAGCCAGCCCCGATCAGCATGGCGAGGACGCTGGCGATCAATCCCTTCTCCAGGTTCACAAACCGATAAAGGCGTGTGAGGTGCGGACTCTCCGGGAGCAAGCCCTCGGTCACCGCAAACGTTTTGGCGAAAACGGCGAACAGGATCGATTGATAGCCGCACAGCAGGAAGAGGCTCGCGAACAACAGGGTGTGGGCGTCAAAGGCGATTCCTCGCACCCGCACACCCGGTAATGCAACGCCGTAACCAATCAAGCCCAGCCCAATGAGGGCGGCGCCCGGAATGAGAAAGAGCCAGCGCGGACTGCACATGAGAAAGAACCGGAGCGTGCGCCATCCGTCGCGGAACGTCTTCAAGTGCGGCGCGTGGGACTTGCGCCCATCCTGGTGAAGCGTAATGGGCACCTCAGCGATCTTCTCGCCCTGCAAGCTCGCCTTGATGATCATCTCTGTGGCGAATTCCATGCCCCGACAGCGTTGATCCAATCGAAGAAACAGGCGCTTGCTGAAACCGCGTAAGCCGCAATACACGTCGTGGACCGAAGACTTGAACCAGCGACGCACGAGGAATGAGAACATCGGATTGCCCAGCCAGTAGTGCAGAGGTGGCATCGCGCCTGGCATGATTTTTCCGCCGCCTGATTCGAATCGGCAGCCTTGAACCAAATCGTAGCCAGCCCGCAACTTTTCGATGAACTTGGGAATCTCCCGGAAATCGTAGCTGTCGTCAGCGTCGCCCATGATGACGTAACGACCGCGCGCGGCCTCAATTCCACCCATCAGAGCGCTCCCGTAACCAGGCTGTTTAACGCAGACGACGCGTGCCCCGAGTTTCTCAGCGATATCACGCGAGGCGTCGGTGCTGCCATTATCGGCCACGATGATTTCGCCCTGGATGTGGTTTTCAAGCAGAGCCTGTTGGGCTTTGCGAATGCAGCTTTCGAGTGTGTCCGCTTCATTCAAGCATGGCATCACCACGGATAGTTCCAGCCCCCGATCGCCGGTTTGTTCCGAAGCATTGCGCGCACGATCGAGCGCGCTATCGATTAACAAAGTGCCGGAGTCGCTCACGACCACACTCCTTGCGTCGACCGCTTTCTTGAAACGTAACCGCGCCCGGACGTCCTGGCCGATGCGGTCGAACCTTCGACCGTTAGCCGGATTAAACGCTTTTGCAGTCTGTCAGTGAATTGCACGGTTACCTACCTATCGGCTCCGCCCCGCGCCGCTTGAGCGGCTCCGAACCTGTGTTCGCGTCGAAGAACAGCCCCGCCGCATTAAGCCTCGGTGGCCTGCTGATTGCACCGACTGGGCGAACGGACGGCGCAGGTTCGCAAGATCGCCACAGGGAGAGTCAGCGGAGCGAAGCGGTTTGCGTCTGAGCAAGGTTTTCGAATGGTCCGAATGTAATCCGGCATGGACACGCGGCACGGTATCGTGGCGAATAGGCGCCGTTGCAAAATGGAAAAGCGTGAAGGTCCAATTCGAATCGTGGTTGTGGGTTTATGGCACTTGGGTGCCGTGACGGCCGCATGCACGGCAAAACATTTTCTCGTTCGCGGGCTCGATTTTGATGCCGCTGTCATCGCCAACTTGCAGCAGGCGCAAGCGCCCATTCTTGAGCCGGGTTTGAACGAAGCGTTGGCCGCCGGCCTCTCCAGCCAGTCCCTTCAGTTCACCACGGACCCCGCGACGGCATGCGCCGGTGTGGATGTATTGTGGCTGTGCCATGACACGCCGGTGAATGACAGTGACGAGTCAGATGTGGAATCGGTGCTCAACCGGCTTCGCGAGTGTGTTCCGCATCTCACGGCGGGAACTCTGATCTTGATATCGTCCCAACTTCCCGTGGGCACCTGCGCCGCTCTCGAGCGTGAGTTTCCGCAGTTTCATTTCGCCTGCTCGCCGGAGAATTTGCGACTCGGCAAAGCCATCGACGCATTTGAGAAAGCAGACCGCGTCATTGTCGGCATTCGTGACACCAGTCCGCAGGCGTTGCTGGAGCAACTTTTCAAACCGTTTACCTCGCACGTCTTGTTCATGCGCACGGAGTCGGCGGAAATGGTCAAGCATGCCTTGAACTCGTTCCTCGCCGTTAGCATCACGTTCATTAACGAAGTCGCGCGACTCTGCGAACACGTGGGCGCGGACGCGAAGGAAGTGGCGGCCGGCCTAAAGAGCGAACCCCGCATTGGACCGCGCGCTTATCTCGGGCCGGGCGGGCCATTCGCGGGCGGTACCTTGGCGCGGGATGTCGTGACGTTGACCCGGTTGGGCGAGCAGACGGGCGAAAGCCTCGCTTTAATTCCTGCCATCAAGCAGAGCAACGATCTCCATCGTGGTTGGGCCTTGCGCCAGGTCCAGGCGCGGCTGGGAGATCTCGCCAATCGCACCGTCGCGGTGCTGGGCCTGGTTTATACACCGAATACAAACACCCTGCGGCGGAGCGCTGCGGTCGAATTGTGCCATCAATTGAAGGATGCGGGTGCCACAGTCCGGGCGTTTGATCCGGTCATTTTAAAATCCTCCAGCGAACTGGATGAAGTGGCGATCGTGCACAGGGTGGAAGACGCGTTGCAGCAAGCGGACGCCGCGGTGGTTTGCACGGAGTGGCCCCAATTTCGGGAAATGGATTGGACGAAGGCGGTCGCGCAGATGCGTCGCGCGTTGATCGTCGATCCCAACCGATTCCTGGAAAAGCCATTGCAAGCGGTCACGGGCGTTGAGCACATTTCGGTCGGTCGCACATGAAACTTTCAGGACGCAACGCCATCATCACCGGCGCCAGCCAGGGCTTGGGCAAAGCCATCGCCGAACAATTCCTGCGTGAGGGTGCGAATGTCGTTCTTTGCGCCCGTAGCCAGGGCGACCTCACTCGGGCGCAGGAGGAGCTCTCGGCAATGGCGCCCAAACAAAAAGTGCTGGCGCGTGTGTGCGACGTTTCGAGCGAAACCCAGGTGAATGCCGTGGTCGAATTCGCGTTGCATGAACTTGGGACCCTCCACGCTCTCGTCGCCAACGCGGGCGTATACGGGCCAATGGGCCCGACCGAATCCGTCAGCTTGGAGGAATGGCGGCAGGCGTTGGAGATTAATTTGTTCGGCGTGCTTTTGCCGGCGCGCGCCTTGATCCCACACTTCAAGAAAGCGGGTTATGGCAAAATCATCGTCCTCTCGGGTGGTGGCGCGACGAATCCGCTGCCGAACATCAGTTGCTATGCGGCTTCCAAAGCTGC
This sequence comes from uncultured Verrucomicrobiae bacterium, assembly GCA_963760275.1. Lineage (GTDB taxonomy): Bacteria > Verrucomicrobiota > Verrucomicrobiia > Limisphaerales > SIBH01 > JANNGC01. The sequence continues at coordinate 560,578 of CAVXCM010000011.1, read as the reverse complement.
AGCCGTGCGTCTGATGGAGACGCTGGCTGAGGAACTGCGTGAAAGCCATGTGGATGTGAATGCAGTGGCGCCCGGAGCCCTGAAGACGCGCCTCGTCGAACAAGTGCTCGCCGCTGGGGCGGAAAAAGTCGGTGCTGCCTTCTACGCCAAGAATGAAAAGTGGGCGGCCGAAGGCGCGACGCCGCTGGCGCTGGGTGCAAGCCTCTGTGTGTATCTGGCCTCTGGGGAGAGCGATGGTATCACGGGCAAGCTTATTAGCGCCCAGTGGGATCCATGGCGCGATTTGCAGAAGCACCGGGAGGCTCTCGCCAAGTCAGACATCTATTGTCTGCGGAGAATTGTTCCAGAGGATCGGGGCATGAGATGGTCATGAGCAATCCGCGGGTAGCCATCATTGGTTGTGGGCTGGTGGGTGAGAAGCGGATCAAGCTGCTAACGCCGGGAACGGTGACGATGACGTGCGATTTGAACTTGGACCGCGCGAAGAAACTTGCCGCGCTGAGTGGCGGTTGTGCGGCGACGACGTCTGTGGAGGAAGTGGTCGCTTCGCCCAACGTTGATTGCGTGATGATTGCCACGCTGAATGCGGCCCTGGCACCGATCGCGAAGCAGGCCCTCGCGGCGGGAAAACATGTTCTGGCGGAAAAGCCAGGCGCGATTCAGCTAAAGGAACTGGAGGAACTCGAAGCGATGTCGGTGCGGACCGGTGCACTTTATCGCATCGGCTACAACCACCGATACCACCCCGCCTTCCTCAAGGCGCGGGAGATTTTCGAAAGCGGCGTGCTTGGGCCGATGATGTTTCTGCGCGGGCGTTACGGGCAGGGTGGTCGCATTGGCTACGACAAGGAGTGGCGCGCGGATCCGAAACTTTCGGGCGGCGGCGAACTCATCGATCAAGGCGTCCACTTAATTGACCTGGCCGGAATTTTTTTGGGCGACTTCAGTCGGGTGGAGGGTCACGTGGCGACTTACTTCTGGGACATGCCCGTGGACGACAACGCATTCCTGAGCCTGCGGAATGCGGAGGGAAAAACGGCGTGGCTGCACGCGAGCTGCACCGAATGGAAGAACCTATTCTCACTCGAAATCTACGGCCGCGACGGAAAGTTGCACATGGAAGGATTGGGAGGCAGCTACGGCGTGGAGAAACTCACTTACTACAAAATGCTGCCCCAGATGGGCCCGCCTGAAACCACCGTCTGGGAATTTCCGCGCGGCGATGACTCCTGGAAGCTCGAGATGGAGGAGTTTTTCGAGGACATACGGTTAAGTCGTACCCCGCAGCCGGGAATCAAGGAGGCCAAGGCAGTCTTGCGGGTGGTGGAACGGATTTACGCGCGCCTGACCTGACCGTGGCCGCAGTGTTTATTCGGGCCCGTTCGTTGTGGACGCGTCCTTTTGAGTCCAGTTTGCGGCCAGCACCCCGGCGATTTTTTTGATTTGCGTGGCGGATGGATAATTGGGGTCCGCAATCAAAGCTTTTCCCCGGGCCACCATCTCGGCGCGGACATCAGGCGCATTGAGTGGGGTGCGTTCCAAACGGTCGGCGGCTGCCGGCTGGGTTGGGGCATTAACGGTTGAGCGGGCGGATTTGGAGTTTACGTTGCGAATATTCTCGCGCGCTTCGACCGGAAAGTTGGTTTCAATTTTCATAACTTTGTTCACTTCTGAGTCAACTATCGACACTTCTGTACCGAACTTGAGCACTTCCTCGAAAATTTCTTACGCGGCCCCGACTTCCGGCGCAGTCTCTGAAACAGGCGCTTTGGCGGCGGGCAATGTGGATATGCCACTGGTTAAGCCACCTTGCAACCGCCTCGAAAGCGAACCTTGCCGTCTCAGGTCGTGGACGATTACAACGTCCTCCGCAAACAAATGATCATCGCCCGTTCACCACTTCGCATCAGCCTCGGCGGCGGCGGCACGGATCTGCCGTCGTATTATGAACGCTTCGGGGGTTTTTTGATCACGGCCGCGATCGACAAGTATATTTACATCACACTGCACGAGACCTTTGTACCGGAGTTCATCATCAAATATTCCAAGCTGGAACGTGTGGCGCAGGCCGCACAAATCGAGCATCCGATCATTCGCGAGGCTTTCCAGATGATGGGGATTGATGGCGGGTACCTGGAACTGACGAGCATGGCGGACATTCCGTCGGGAACCGGGCTTGGCAGCAGCGGGAGTTTCACCACGGCGCTCCTGAAGGTGCTGCATGCGTACAAACGGAATCTGGTTCCCAACTCCGAAATCGCGGCCCAAGCCTGCGAGATCGAGATCAATCGCTTGAAGGAACCGGTCGGTAAACAGGATCAATACATCGCGGCTCTTGGCGGCATTACCTGCTTCCAATTCCATCAGGACGGCCGGGTGGAAGCATGCCCGGCGAAGATCACGGAAGAAACGCGTTACAATCTCGAAGACAATCTCGTGATGTTCTTCACGGGTTACAGCCGCAGCGCAGGCAGCATCCTCAAAGACCAGCACGAGAAATCCAAGCAGGACGACAAGGCGATGTTGGAGAACCTGCACCAGACGAAGGAAATTGGTTACGCGAGCCAGCGCGCTCTCGAGACCGGTGACTTGCGGGAATTCGCACGGCTGATGGATGAACATTGGCAGCGGAAGAAGGCGCGGAGCGGAGGCATGAGCAATCCCAGGATCAACGAGTGGTATGAACTGGCCCGCGCGAATGGCGCACTCGGCGGTAAACTCATCGGTGCGGGCGGCGGCGGTTTTTTGATGTTCTATGCGGAAGAGGATAAATCAAAACTGCGCCACGCCATGCGCACGGCCGGCTTGAAGGAAGTCCGATTTCGTTTTGATTTCGAGGGAACCAAGCTGGTCATTTCTTGAGACCCCTATGACTCACTCTTGGTCGAGCGATGATTTTCAGGATCGGGCAAATCTCCGCGTGAGCCGCAGATGAACTTGAAAGATATTCCGGTGGCCATCCTCGCCGGTGGACTTGCGACCAGGCTCAAACCGATAACCGAAAAAATTCCCAAGGTCCTCGTTCCTGTCGCGGGCAAGCCATTCCTCGCGCACCAGCTTGCGCTGCTCCGATCCCAAGGCATCCGACGCGCCGTCCTTTGCCTTGGCCATCTCGGCGAAATGGTCGAGCGCGACTTTGGCGACGGCAGCGCACACGGAGTGCATCTCGACTATTCGCATGACGGGCCTGTCCTGCTGGGAACCGGTGGTGCCTTGAAGCGTGCGTTGCCCCTCCTTGGCGAGGCGTTCTTCGTGCTCTACGGCGATTCGTATTTGCCCGAACCATTCAATCCGATCGCCGAAGCGTTCGAGCGCAGCGGCAAGCTGGGACTCATGACCGTCTATCGCAACGAAGGGAAATACGATACGAGCAACGTGATCTTCTGTGATGGCAACGTCGTGGTTTACGACAAGAAACAGCGGCTGCCGGAGATGCGGCATATCGACTACGGACTCAGCGTATTTCGCGCGAAGGTTTTTGATCGTTACCCTCCGGACCGTGCGTTCGATCTGGCGGAAGTTATGCGTGAGCTCGTTACTGAGAAGCAACTGGCTGGGTTCGAAGTGAAGGAACGCTTTTACGAGATCGGCTCGCATGCCGGTCTGGAGGAGTTGGATGCCCTGCTTAGAGCGAGGGAAGCCGGCGGCGTCGGGCCGTTCCCCTCGATTCCAAGAGAACCGGGCCGTTAGAAATCCCGCCGTTGCTACGCTGCTTGCGATGGTTGAGTTTACCTGAAGAGAAGTGCCTTCGATTCGTCCATCCTCTCTGTCGCCATGAAATCCAAGATTCCAGTTAACAATACCTCGTTAAAGCGGGGCTTCACCCTCATCGAATTACTGGTGGTGATCGCCATCATCGCCATCCTCGCGTCGCTATTGCTCCCTGCGCTTTCGCGGGCGAAAGCGCGCGCGCAACGCATCGCCTGCGTTAACGACGCAAAGCAAATTGGACTCTCCTTCACCATGTGGAGCCAGGATCACGAGGATAAATATCCTTCGGTCGTGAGTCCCACTGACGGCGGCAGCCAGGCCTTGCCGGAGGCGTGGCAACATCTCATCGCCATGTCGAATGAGTTGGTCACGCCAAAGGTCCTTCATTGTCCCAGTGATGGCGCCAGGCGCAGCGCGACGGATTTCACGGATTCACCCACGGGCCTGCGGACCTTGAAGAACACCGCTGTGAGTTACGCCATCGGCACCAGTGCTGCGCCTGACAAGCCAGGCATGCATCTGGCCGCTGACCGCAATCTGAACGGCGTGGATGGACAAAACTGCGGGCCGGCCGCGCTCACCGGAGTCGTCACACAACTCGGCACAAACCAAAACCCGCGCTGGGATAACACGATGCACGTGAACTCCGGCAACATGGTCATGGCCGACGGCAGCGTACAGATGTTCAACCAGTCCGGCCTTTTTAAGGCCATGGCGAGTTCTGGAGATGGCCGCAATTGCGCTTTGAAACCCAATTGAACTTCAATCCACGCTCCGCTTCGACTTCACGTTCGTGATGGTCATGAGAAGGGTCGCAGCGGTTGCAAAATCGTTTGCGACGTGAAGTTCGCTCCGCTAGTACACGTTCACTCAAGCCTATGAAACTGATCAGCCTCGTGGCCGTCTTGTGTTCCGCCGCCTCGTTTTCGGCGGCGGCCGATTACCAACCGCCGCGCGGTAATTACGATTTCCCCATCTACACCAACGCGCCGTCTGGCAACATGCTCCCGAACGATCCGGTGCGGCGCGCCGCCAGCACGCCGGCGCTCGCTCCGGACGAAACGCGCAAGCTCATCCAGGTGCCGCCGGGCTTTGAGGTGCGCCTCTTCGCCGCGGAGCCGATGGTCGTGAATCCCGTCGCGATGACGTGGGATGAGCGCGGGCGTTTGTGGGTCGTGGAGCTTTACGAATATCCGAAGGGCGCGCCGAAAGGTGAGAAGGGTCGCGACCGCATCAAGATTCTCGAAGACGCCGATGCGGACGGCAAAGCGGACAAAGTCACGGTGTTCGCGGATGGATTCTCGCTCGCGACGGGCATCGCGCTCGGCAACGGCGGCGTGTATCTCGGCCAGGCGCCGCATCTTTATTTTCTCAAGGACACAAACGGCGACGACAAAGCCGACTCGCAGGAGATCATTCTCACCGGATTCGGCATGGAGGATCGGCACGAGTTGCTGAACGGCTTCGCGTGGGGACCGGACGGCTGGCTTTACATGACGCACGGCGTCTTCACGCACTCGAAGGTGAAGCTCCCGGAAGGCGCGGACCCGACGGGCCACGATCCCGATGGTTTCGGCGTGCAGATGGACGCGGCGCTCGCGCGCTTCAATCCGGTGACGAAGAAGTTCGAAGTGTTCGCCGACGGCACGAGCAATCCGTGGGGCGTGGATTGGAACGAGCGCGGCGATGCCTTCGTGAGCGCGTGCGTGATTCAGCACCTGTTCCACATGGCGCCCGGCGGACTCTACAATCGCCAGGGCGGCACCTGGCCGAATCCCTACGGCTACGTGCAGGACCTGCCGACGCAAGGGGCTGCCGGCGATTGTGAACTTCCGTCACTACCGCGCGGCGCACGCGGGCATCTGCCATTTACCAGGGCGACCAATGGCCGGCGGAATGGCGCGGGCTCGTCTTCCTCGGGAACATTCACCAGAACGCGTTGAACGTGGATCGCCTCACGCCGCTCGGCTCGACTTACACGGCGGAGAAAGAATCCAAGTTGCTCGGGCCGGCCGGCGAAGCGATTCGCGCAGAAGACGGGCGAGAAGATTGAGAAGGGTGAAGAGTGGAAACACGTCGGCCCCGGCAACTTCTTCGTGAGTCGCGATCCGTGGGTGCGCCCGGTGAGCAATCAGACCGGTCCCGACGGCGCGATGTGGGTCATGGATTGGTACGACAAATATCCGTGCTACCAAAACGCGCAGGCTGATCCCGAAGGTGTGGATCGCGTTTACGGGCGCATCTGGCGCGTGGTGTGGATGGGGGATGAGCCGGGGAAGAAGGTGGCGAGTCGGCCGAGCAAGGAGATGGATCTGAATAAGCTTGATCCCAACGCGATGGCAACTCGTCGAACTGCTGGAATCCGATAACTCGTGGCAACGACGACATGGCGCAGCGACTGTTACTCACGAACGGCCAGAGATCTGTCTGCAATGACACAGCTTTATCACTTGCCACTGTCGAAGCACAGACGCGAACAGGTCAAGATCTTCGAGCGTCTCCACGCTGTGGACTTCAGTTCCGGTCGAGATTCGCTGGAGCATTTTCTTTGCATGATTCCTGAAGTGACGTAACGCGTGCATGGCGCGCATTCAATGCGGCCGCCTGGATTACGATCGGCAGAATCAAGTCGGGCGGCTTCGCGAGATGGCTGCAGCAGGCTCGTCGGGAGCTTTGCTCGCTGCGAAAGATGAATGTCCACTGGTCCGGTCAGAGGTGGCCGCGCGGCTTCGACTAGCGTTGTCTGGTTACCGTCACTGTGAACACTCCGCCAGCGCAGTACGAATGCCATTCGCCAGTATGTCGCGCGCATTGGCTGATCCGCACCTTCAGAAGAACTCCTCGCCCGCCCCAGCGTCCCCGCCGACACCTACTACCCGCACATCGTCTGGATGGCGATGGAGCCGCGCGTGGCGCAGGACCCGACGCCGTTCTTCCCGTTGCTCGCGGCGAATGACACGTCCGTGGCCGCTTATGCCGCGCGCCGCGTGATGCGCCGGATTTGCGATCTCACCGACGCCACGGCGCGCGAAAAGCATCTCAATACCGCCGTGCAATGGCTCGGCGACAACGCCGTCCAAGTCGCAACTCGCCGCTGCCGCCATCGATGGCTTGCTGGAGGCGTTCAAAAGCAAAGGCGCGCCGCCCACGATCGATTTGCAGCCCATCTTCGCGAAGCTGAATTCCAATCCTGCGCTCACCGAAAAGGCCCAGCGCCTTGCCGCCGTGTTTGGCGACAAGAGTGCCGCTCGGCTGCTCATGGCGAAAATCAACGATCCGAAAGCCACGCCCGATGAACGGTTGAAAGGCATCACGGCAGCGAAGGAAGCGAAAGGCGACGCCGCGCGCGACGAGTTGCTCAAGCTCATTAAATCACCGCTTGCCGGAACCAGCCCTGCCCACGCCCAACTGAAATCCGAGGCTGTCCGCGCCGTTATCGCGCTCGGCTACGACAACGCCTACGCCGTCGTCGATGCCTGGCCGCAATTGCCGCCCATGACGCGCATCGCCGCCGCCGAGGTGCTCGTGCGCGGGACGAAGACCGGGCGCGCGTTGCTCGCTGGAGTCGAACGCAAAGTGGTTTCGCCGACTGACATTTCCGCCACTGCGCGTCGCGCCCTGGCCGGCAGCGAGGACAAAACCATTGCTGACAATGCCGACAAGTTGCTCGGCAAGTACCGCGCGAGCGGTGCGGACAAGGTGAAGTTGATTGCCGAGAAGCGCGCCGTGGTCCTGAGCGGCGCGGCGGACTTGAAGAACGGTTTGGAAGTCGCGAAGCGCGCCTGCTTCGTTTGCCACAAAATGTACGGCGAAGGCACGGACATCGGCCCCGACCTGACCGGCGTGGGCCGCAGCACGCTCGATGCGCTGTTGCACAACGTGATTGATCCCAACGAAGTCATTGGCAACGGCTTCGAGACCACGGAGGTCGAGACCAAGGACGGCACGACTTACACCGGCCGCGTCGTCGAGGAGAGCGACACGCGCATCAAGCTCGTGAACGCCGGCCCGGTGGAATACGTGATTGCGAAGAGCGACATCGCGGTCGTGAACGGCAAACTCAAGGCCACCAAGAAGGAAGTGAGCCTCATGCCCGAAGGTCTGGAGCAATTGCCGGACAAAGATTTCCGCGATTTGATGATGTTCATCCTGAATCCGCCTGGCGATCAGCGGCCGTGGACACGTGAACTGCGGAAGGAACTGATCGGCGACATTTCCCCATAACAGCCAAGTGGCCCTTACGTGTGGACTCCGCATCAACTAATTGCGCGCAAGTGGGGAGTGCTGTTGTCTGAAGGCTATGAGCACTGGATTAGCTTGGATTCTCTTATTGGTGGCGGGCGCACTGGAAGTGACGTGGCTGGTGGCAATGAAACAATCGGAGGGCTTCACCAAGCTATGGCCGACGGTGACGGTCTTCGTCGTGGGCACTCTGAGTTTTTATTTGCTGTCCGTTTGCCTGAAGGCAATTCCGGTGGGCACAGCCTATGTCGTTTGGACAGGGATTGGAGCGGTGGGTGGAGCGATCCTGGGTATTATGGTTTACGGCGAGCCGCGTGATGCCTGGCGAATCGCCAGCATCGCCTTGATTGTGGTGGGCATTGTGGGTTTGAAGATGACGGGCAGCCCGCATTGAACAGGGGGGACTTTTGGCTTGCCAGCTTCGGCACTCTGGATAAATTAACGTCGCGAAAAGTGCCAAGTATGGCCGCATGTTTGCCAATCAAATCTGCATGAATATCCCCAACAGGAGGGCGCAGTGAGCCGCCCTTTTCCGTCTCGGTCTTCGTGGAATAGTGGTCCAACATTCAGGGTCAACGGGAAAATCCGTTCTCGTGAAGTACGTGTCATCGGTATCGATGGCCAGCAACTGGGCATCCTTCAGTTGACCGATGCCATTCGGCAGGCGCAAGGCCTGGGGGTCGATCTGGTTGAGATCGCGCCTAACGCAACGCCTCCCGTTTGTCGCATTGTTGACTTCGGCAAGTTCCGTTACGAACAAGCGAAGAAGGATAAGGAATCAAAAAAACACCAGCACGCCAACAAAGTGAAGGAAGTGCAGCTCAGTCCACAAATTGATCCGCACGATTTCGGCGTAAAGCTCAATCACGCCATCGACTTCCTATCCGACGATATGAAGGTGAAGGTGACCTTGAAGTTCCGTGGGCGGGAAATGGCGCACAAGGAATTCGGATTTCAGCAGGTGCAGAAGTTCATGGCAGCCCTGGCGCCGTGGGGGCATCCCGATTTCGAGCCCAAGCTCATCGGCAAAGGAATTAACGCGATGATCAGTCCCTTGCCGCGGAACAAGCGGGCCAAACATCCGCGCGAGACTGGCGAGCCCTCCACCGCCTCCACCCAAAGCGGCGCGCCGACTGAGCGTCCTGCCAAGGTCCAGTCCACGGTGAAGCCCAACGTTGAGACCCCGTCCTTTTCTAACAATCCGTTTTCTCAACTCGACGCTAAAGCTTCGTAAACCAGCGCCCAGTGTGGCGTTCGCTTGACCTCTCCAGCGTGCTGACTCACCTTGCGGTCCGTTTTCCATGGGGCGCGTGATAACTATTCTATTTGCAGAAATGACTGATTTGCGCCGGGCTTACGGTCTTCGGCAGGTTTTCAGGAGCTGATTCATGCCTGAAGACCTCATCAACTCCGCCGCGTCCGGCACGGTCGTCATCAATCAGCAATATTTCCACGACAAGCGAGGGCAAGCTCTTATTGAGGAATCCCCGCACCTCAAACACGCCGAGGTCGGGGCATTGTGCGGCCAACTTGCGACGTACGCCTGGCAACGGGCACTTCCCGCGGGGCGTCCGCCTCAGATTCTGGATATGGGCGCAGGTGAAGGCATGCTCACCCAGCCATTTTTGGAGAAGGGGGCTTTCGTCACCGCTGCGGATGCGAGCGATGAACTGTTGCAGGGCCTCCGGGAAAAAGCGGGGCTGCGACATGAGGCCCTCAGGGTGATGCCCGGGGATATTTTCGACTCACTGGCGATTCTGGAAACGGAACAACGCCAATTCGATATCGTCTGCGCCAGCTCGTTTCTTCATCACATTCCGGATTACCTCGAACTTTGCCGGCGCGGCGCGAGATTGGTCCGTCCCGGCGGAGTGCTGTTCACTGTCCAGGATCCGCTTCGTTACGACACGTTAGGGAAAGCCGTCTACGCATTCGATCGGGCCTCCTACTTCTGGTGGCGACTGTTCCAGGGCAATTACATGCGCGGCTTGCAGACGCGAATGCGTCGCCTCACAGGAAATTATCGAGACGACCTGGCGGCGGACACCGCGGAATATCACGTGGTGCGCAACGGAGTGGATCAGCTGGCGCTTCAACGTTTCTTCACCGAGGCCGGCTTTGACTGCTCCATCCACACCTACTGGAGCACCCAATCCACTTTCTTCCAGCGCCTTGGTCAACGCCTTCAGTGTGCAAACACGTTCGGTGTTCTGGCCCAGAAGAAAAAGTGAGCGGACAATCCGTGCTTTCCCGAGCCGGACCGATGCAGGCAAGTGATTCGATTTCCCGCAAGGTTACTGCCACTGAGGGCGTTTCCATCCCTTACAAGCGTTACCAGCGCCACCGTGAGGTCGGATCGTGGACGCGCCTGGTCACTCGCGTCCCGGGTTGAGTCCGGGTGTAGAGAGCGAATTCAAAGGGTGTTTGCGCGTACACTCCACCGCACCAGCGCCGGAGACGGTGGTGTGCGATGACGAAGGGCTTCAGTGCGCGAGCCGGGAGGGGAGCGCTGCGGTTCCAAGCGAGTGTTTCAATGCGGGCGACATCTGTGGTGCTGAGGTTGTCGCCAGTGTGTGTGAATACGGAAGTGAATCGTCCCAGCTCCGCCATGGGCGTCTGCTGCTGGAGTAACCGAATCATCCAGTCGCCATCTCCCACAATACGCCGCGAGGGGTCGAAGAAGCCGCCCCGGCGATCCAGCACGCTTCGGCGGAAAAAGGTGGCGCACGTAAGGGTTGAAAGCTGGCAAGCCCATGTGTGCCAGAGTAAAGGCCGCAGCATTTTGCGATGCCAAAGGTATTCACCGGCTGTGTTCACCGCCACCGCATCGCCAAACAAAACTTCTACCTCGGGATGAGCCTCGAAGAATTCCGCCACGGCCGCGAGGGCGCCGGGCAGGTACTGTTCGTCGCAATTCAAATGGGCGATGATTTCTCCGGTTGTGCGGCGCAACCCGCGGTTGATCGCGTCATACATCCCGTCATCCTTCTCGACAACCGCCTGCACCCTTTCATCCCCAAGCAACCAGTCCAGGGTGCCATCGTCCGAGCACGCGTCCTGGACAATGTGCTCATGTTCGACTCCTTGATCTGCCACGGAAGCCACGCACAGTTTTAGCCATTCAGAATTCCGGAAGCTGGGTGTGACGATTGAGAACTTCTTCATTGCTAACGAACGCTCTGAACTTCTCCCGATGAACGAATTAGTAACGACTTACTGTTTGTCGGGAAACGGGACGTCGTTTCTCGCCCTCCTGGCCAGCGAATCCAAATCTCATCTCCGGCGCCGGATAAAATCATCGTTGAACTATCCTGCGACCAATAACCTGAGCCTGCATGGACCTCATGGGCGGGTCCGCGGGAGGTGCCGCTGACTCGACGGACGACCGCTCCCACGCCGGCGGGATTGCCCTCGGGTCCCCGCAGGCGCACGCGCAATCCGGGCTTGGCAGCCTGGTTGCGATACAACTTTGTCTCCGCGCTGTTCTGGCTGACCGCCAAATCAACGCGACCATCCCCGTCGTAGTCGCCATGCGCGGATCCGCGTTGCGCTCCGTAAATGAGCAATCCGCTTCTGTGCCCAGGAATGGCGACGAAATTCCCATGACCGCCTCCTTTCAACAATAAACCTCGGCCGGCGTCGTAGCGGGAAGTTTCTCCGTCGGTTCCAAAAAAGTTTTGCGCAATGAAAATGTCTAGAGAGCCATCGCCGTCAAAGTCAGCCGCATTGATACCGAACGCGGGAGCGAACTGGGCCTCAATGGGGAGCGGCCGCGGCTCGAACTTGTCTCCTCGATTCAGAAACACGGTAGTATCGAGCCAATTCGCAAGAAGCTCCCTTCCCACTATTGCGCGCCGACCCAGGATTTCGCTCACGGAAGCGTTCGCAAACGCATGAGCAGTTGGAAACGCTTGTCGCAACCAGGGCAGCGAGTGCGAGAGTGTTTCAAGATCGCGCCAGGGCACTACCCGTCCTTCGCTGACGTATGCCTCGACGATGTCCACTCCTCCAGAGCCCGCGAAGTCCCCGTAAAAAATCCGGAGTCCCTCCCACACGGAGGTCTCGTAGGGACTGTTGCGGCCCCAGTTGGAGGCCACGATGTCCAACCGCCCGTCGCCATCGAAATCAGCAGCGGTGACTCCCTGCCACCACCCGCGCAATTTTCCCAATCCAACGTCTGCCTCGGCGAAAACACCGTTACGATTGTGGAAGATTTTCAAGGCCTGCCATTCACAAGCTAGGACGAGTTCGGAATCCCCGTCGCCATCCAGATCAGTGAAGACTGCTCCATTCACCAAGCCGACCTTCGAGAATTCCTGCGCCAACACGAATCCATGCGGTTCATTCCTGAAAAATCGCGAAGTCGCCGGCTCGGGGTAGCGGCCGGGAATCAAGCGACCGCCGACAAAGAGATCGAGATCGCCGTCTCCATCCGCGTCCGCGACCGCCAAGGGACCGCTGCTCGAGGTGTGCGGCGGAAGGGCTTGAGCCAGGGACCAGCCTCCGCCTTGAAATCCGTAGACCGCGGCTGCGGAACGATTCGTGGCGGGCGATTCGTAATGGGATTGCCCGAGAATTAATTTACCCGCCCAACCAACTATGGCCGTAAGATCGTCGGGCGTCTTTGTCACAATCGGCACCGTTGAGCGGTGGAATGCCAGCCCGTTCATATTCTGAAAAATGGCCATCTCGCCGCCGCGGCCCGTGCCAACAACCAAGTCCTCCCACCCGTCCCCATCCGAATCCATCCATGCCAGACCAGGCCCCCCGTGGCTTAACCGGGCGGGCAATAAAGGTTGGCGGGCGAAATCATCGAATGCCTCCTCGTGGTGACGGTGCGCCAAAGAGGGACTTGCATCCGCAAATAACGAGAGAGGCGCAATTTTGTGTTTGGTTGTCTGGCGAACTGAGGCCTCCTCTTGAACCTCCCAGGAACTGTTTGCGGATACGTTTGAGATGACGCTGACACCGCCATTTCGCCAAACCACTTCGATCGAGAAATGATTGGTCACGTTCCATGCAGCGAAGGTCCGGACGGTATCGTCGCTCGAAAGGTATCGTCCACCGCTTACCACTTCCTGTGATTGTGGGAGGGCGCCTCCAAGGAGCCTTATCTTCGCGCCGATTCCGGCGGTGTTTGGGCTCTCACCCTTGAGGCGAACGAGGACGCGCGGCGCGATGGACTCGTTTCGATACAGGCCCACTGCACTATTCAAGTTGTTCACCACCACATCCAGATCGCCGTCGCCATCCAAATCGCCGAGCGCCATTCCGTGTGACACACCCACTTGATCGAAGCCCCAGGTGTGTCCAGCGGGTTCGAAGGTCAAGTCTCCGCGATTGCGAAAAGCCTGTCTGGGAATGTTCAGCCGGGGAAAGCGGAGAATCCGGTCGCCCACTTTCTCATTTGGAACCCGTGGGCCACGGTCCATGCGATCTTCTGTATCAACATCCTGGGTATCGAAGCCGTGGCCAGTCGTGATGAGCACGTCTTCGAAGCCGTCCAGATCAACATCAAGGAAAGCTGGACACCAGGACCATTCGCTCGCTTGCAGCCCGGCGAGTTGGGCGATCTCCGAGTAAGTGCCGTCCCCTCGATTTAGGAATAGGGTGTTGCGCTCCGTCTGCGGCCGGTCATCGATCCTGGACAGTGCCGGCGCAGCGCCCGCCATGGCCCGTTGCGTCATCCGACGTCTGTGTTCGCGGCTGCGCATGTCGAGCACAAGGAAGTCGTCCAGTCCGTCGCGATTGATGTCTGCAAAATCCACGCCCATCGAGAAGGTGCTTGAGTTGCGCATGGCCAGTTTTGGCAAGGCGCGAAATTTGCCGAGGCCGTCATTCAACCAAATCGCATCCGCACTCCAGAAATCATTGCACACATAAATGTCCGGAGCGCCGTCTCCGTTCATGTCGCGCATCATCACCGAAAGGCCCCATTCCCTATCGCCGCGTTGGAGGCGTTGGCCGTCGGCATCGACGAACTGGCCTCCTGACCACATCACGGGCGTAAAGTGTCCCTTTCCATCATTTTGATAAAGCACGTCCGGTTCAGCGTGTTCGAGCACCAAACCATCGTGAGTCAGTTCGTAGCTGTCTCGATCTTCCGGCCTGAACATGCGCTTCCCGTTGACCGTAAGCAGTTGCAGCCCAGTGCTGCGAATTGTGGTGGTACGATAGTTGGCAACGTAGAGGTCCAAAGTGCCGTTGCCATCCACGTCGGCCAAAGCCATGGAGGTGGCGCAAAATTTTTGCAGCAAGCCGGAATTATTCTCCGTGAATCGGCCGCCGCCATCGTTGAAAAAACAACGGGTGCCGTTGCCGAGAGAGTTGACGAGCAAATCCAGATCGCCATCGCCATCGATGTCCGCCAGGGTGGTGCCGGTGGAATACTGCCCAGCGCAGGCGACACCACTCTCACCGGTGATGTTTGTGAATCTCCAGTTGCCGACATTACGATACAACGAGTTGTTGCCTTCCAGACGGCATAGGTAGATGTCGCAAAGTCCATCACCATCCACATCGCCTAGCGCAACGCCTGAGCCAACGAGACGAATCTGATTCTCGGCCACGCTTCGGTCGGCCAGGTGATTGGTGAACCCGATCCCGGTGGCACTTTCGGGAACGATGGTAAATCCGGCTTTGCCCGCATTTGCTAGCGCAAGCGACGCGACGCGATGGCCGGCGGCACGCTGCCACTCCGCCGCGACGACGGTCGTGCAGCCGAGAGCTAGTAACAGCATTGAGACGCAGCGAAACACGGGAGTGGAAGGTTACTTTAGGCTGGCTCCGAGCCAGTTCAGATACCGCGTGTTACCCGCCTTCAAAGGCAAAACGATAAACTCCGGAGTGTCGTAGGGATGTCGGGCGAGGATAAGAGCTTCCAAGGCGGACAACTTCGCTGTCTTGGTTTTGAAAACGATCAATACCTCCGAGCTGGAGGTGATTTTTCCCTCCCACCAGTAATGAGATTCGACCTTTGGGATGAAGTTCGCGCATGCAACGAGCTTTTTGCTCAGCGCCGCATGCGCAAGGTTTCGCGCTATTTTCAAGTCAGGCACTGTCACCAGCACCACTGAGAATCCTGCCGCAAGTTTCACAGAAAAACGTTAGTCGATCCGCGGCATGCTTTTCAGTAAGCAAAAAGCCCCGCGGGAGGCGGGGCTTGGATTTGTTAAATGTTAATTACTAAGCGACGGCGGCGGGTGTGGCAGGCGCGGCCACCTTTTCGCGTTCCTTCACCAGCGTCGCTCCCTTCCCAATGCGCTTGCGAAGGTAGGTGAGCTTGGCGCGACGAACATCGCCGTGGCGTTCGACTTCGATCTTGTCAACCCGCGGGGAGTTAATTGGGAAAATACGTTCGACACCTTCGCCATAGCTGATGCGGCGAACGGTGAACATTTCGTTCAGCCCGTGTCCGCGACGACCGATGACGACGCCCGAAAAAATCTGGATTCGTTCCTTGTCGCCTTCCACCACTTTTGTGTGCACGCGCACGGAGTCGCCCACTTTGAAGTTTAAAGCTTCCTTGCGGTGCTGCTCTTTTTCAATTTTGTCCAACAATGCCTGGTTCATACATTTTTCTCCCGCAGCGACTCCCGCCGCGATAAATTTTAATCCAACAAATCCGGTCGTCGTTCTCTGGTCCGCAGTTCCGCCTGCTCTCTCCGCCACTTCTCGATCTCCGCGTGGTTTCCTGACATTAAAACCTCGGGCACTTTCATCCCACGAAACTCAGCCGGACGTGTGTAGTGCGGATACTCCAGTAACCCATGACTGAACGACTCGTCATGCGAACTTTCGTCGTCCCCGAGAACTCCCGGGATAAGTCGTGTCACCGCATCAATCACCACCATTGCCGGCAACCCTCCATTGGTCAGCACGTAATCGCCAATTGAGATTTCATCCCGTACCAACGTCCGGATTCGTTCATCAAATCCTTCGTAACTGCCGCAGAGGAACAACAGATGTTTCTGTCCGACCAACTCTCGTGCAATACGCTGCGTGAAATCGGCGCCCTGTTGGGGTCATCATTATCACATACGTATCTTTGTCCGCCAACGCTTCGACCGCTTCAAAGACTGGCTCCGGCTTTAGCACCATTCCGGGACCCCCGCCAAAAGGCCTATCATCCACCGTCTTATGACGATCGTGGGTCCAATCCCGCAAATTTCGAACCTGCAGATCAAGCAACCCCGCCTTGCGAGCCCGCGCTACGATGCTGACATCCAGCGGACCCGCGAACATGTCCGGGAATAAGGTGAGCACGTCGATCTTCATGCTCTCCGCCGAAACTAACTCTCAGAGTTCGACTCCACTACTTCCAACAGGCACCGCGTCCCCTGACGTGCGCTCCCTGCCTGCAGGAGGGACCGAATGGCGTTAATTGTGACGCCCTGCTTGCCAATGATGCGTCCCATATCCTCTGGATTGACGCGTAATTCAAAAATCGTCGCACCATTTCTCTCGATGGGCGTAATAGCCACATCGTCTGGATGGGCGACCAAGCCCTTCACCACAAATTCCAAAAACCCTTGCATGGCGCGTTAAGCGCTCGCGGTTTTCCTGGCGTTTTTCAAGAAGCTGCGCACGGTGTCGCTGGGTTGGGCCCCTTTACTGATCCAGTATTCGGCGCGATCCAACTTGAGAGACACGTTATTGTCTTTCTGCAGCGGTTGGTACGTGCCGATCTCCTCGATGAACTTGCCATCGCGAGGGCTGCGATTGTCAGCAACGACGATACGATAGACGGGAGTGTTTTTCGTCCCGATCCGTTTCATGCGAATTCGAACTGCCATAAATCAATCTGCTTTCTGCGCAGCCCCATCACGGCTGCGGCTGGTTTCCCAAAAAAGAGTGCAGAAATTAGTCGTGGGGGACGGAATTGCAAGCACCCATTTCGATGACCAGCCTCTCTCGCGTGGGCGGCGCACCCGGTTACTTCATGAAATCAGGTGGTACCGTGAAGGTAAACCGTTCCTGTTGGCCCTCCTGCAGGACGGTGATCGTGATTTCTTTCCCAGACGATTTGGCAAGGAGTCGCTTTAATTCTTGCGCGCTTTGCTCGGATTCGTTGGCTGGTGAATTCCGCTTGCGGCTCTCAGAACTGGCGAGCGCTTGCTTCTTTTTCACCTGCTGCCGCCATCGTGTGACGGGCTTGTTGAAGTCCAGGCGCAAGAGTTCGGGGGCGGGCGTGGCGAAATTTACATTCTGTGCACCATTTCGCGTCCAAGCGGCGATGCCCACCACTTCGCCCCGGTTGTTAAGGATTGGCCCGCCAGAATTTCCGGGTGAAAACGGACAGGAAACTTGATACTGGTCAAAACCGTCCACGCTCTGAATCTGGCTGAGCAAGCCATCACCAATACTAAACTCGTAGCCCTTCGGAGAGCCGATTACGTAGGTCTTCGTTCCCACCAATGGAACCCCCGCGGCCAATGGAAGCAGGGCGCGTCCTCTGGATTCCACTTGGATCAGTGCCAAGTCTTTCGTTTCGTCAAAATCAACGAAGCCCGCCACTTCGCAGCTTGTCCCGTCCGAAAACTTGGCTGTGACTTTCACCGCATCGTAAACGACGTGCCAGGCGGTCACCGCAAATCCATCTTTGCCTGCGAGAAAGGCGGAGCCCACGTAACGATCACCGCCTCTGCTTTCCACGCGGAGAGTCAACACGGAGGGAAGAGTTTGGGCGTAAATTTTTTCAGGCGACAGCTCATCGGCTTGGCTGAAAGTGGCCAAGAGGGCAAGGATCGCAATCATCGCGAGCGATCGTGCAGGGGTAAACACGTGACGCATCGTTCTGTAACGGGTTTTAGGCTCTCAAACTTTAGGTTTCAGCTCCCGAGGTTGCAATGTTCGAATTATGAAGTTCGTTCCTTATTCACGCGGGTTTCGGGCAAGTTGCCGCGGTCTTGCCGAAAGGTTTGTCACAGCACCGCACGCGCTTTTTATTCTCGATGACTCAGGTCATTCGAAAGAGCATCCTGCAAGCACCAACAAGGAACATGATATGAACGTCAAATTCATCGCCTTAGCCGCCGTCTGGACCGTTGCCAGCGAAGCAGCCAACCTTCCTAAGCCGAAGTTCCGGGCTGTGACGATTGATGACAAAATTCGAATTGGATACGGCGTTGCGACTGCGGATGTGGACGGCGATGGCAAAGTCGATGTGGTGCTCGCGGATCAAAAGCAGTTTGTTTGGTATCGCAATCCAAGGTGGGAAAAATTCTTGCTAGCCGAAAACCTGACCACTCTGGATAACGTTTGCATCGCTGCCCGGGACATTGACGGCGATGGCAAAGCGGAAGTTGCCGTCGGCGGCGGGTGGAATCCCAATGACACCACGGGCAGCGGCGCTGTCTTCTATCTGACAGCTCCAGCCGACCGCACCCAAAAATGGGAACCAGTCGCGCTTCCCCACGTGCCGACCATTCACCGCATGCGTTGGGTGGAATCACCCGGAAGAGGCTTTGATTTGTTGTCCCTCCCGTTGCATGGCTTTGGAAATAAAAACGGGGAAGGAGAGGGAGTCCCCATCATGACCTATCACCGGTCATCCGGTCAGGGCTGGCAGACAAACGTCCTCACCAAACAATGGCACAAGACGCACAACTTGGACCCGGTGGGGCGGTCCGTTCTGATCGCTGCGAAAGAAGGCATATTCCGAATTGATCGGGACACGACGCAGGCTGTCGTCACGCAAGTCGCCACGAACGAGGTGGGTGGCGTGGGCGAGGTCCGCATGGGCAATGCTGGCAGGGACAACCATTTCATTGCCGCAATCGAACCCATGCACGGGACGAACGTAACGTTGTTTACCGAACGAGTTCCTGCCAATCCGAAGGTGCTTTGGGAGCGTCGCGTGTTGGATTCATCCTTGGTGGATGGGCATGCATTGGCATGCGGCGACTTGCTCGGGCTTGGGCGGGATCAGATTGTCGCCGGGTGGCGTGCCATGGGAGGCAAAGCCAGGGTTGGTGTGAAGATGTATACGCCCGTTGCCGACGATTTGAAGGAGTGGCGCGCCACCGTGGTGGACGACAACCAAATGGCCTGCGAAGACATGTGCCTCGCCGACCTCAATGGGGACGGAAAGCTCGACATCATCGCGTCCGGTCGAGCCACAAAGAATGTGAAAATCTATTTCAACGAAAGTCGTTGAGGTCACCCCTCCCAATCCCAGCGTTTTTCTTTCCGGAACTTCTTCACGAATGACGCCGTGGTCAGTCCCGTGAGCACGTAGGTGTGGCCATTCTTGCTCCAGCTTGCCATGCGCCACGATAACCAGCGATCGGTCTCGGGCACGTCGGGCGCATCTGGAAACAGGCTTCGATCAACGATGGCGAGATGCAGGTGCTGCCCGTCGGAAAAAAAACAAAGGACGGGGATCCTGTGGCCGCGCCAATTCACCACCGTGCATCCCTGCACAGTGGATTGGGCCAGTACGGACGGAACCGAGAAATTGGTGCTTATGTTTTCCGACACTAGAAAATCGCGAATGTCCCGGAGATCGGCCGCCCTCGCCTCGACATGAGGTGAGGAACCCCACGCTTGATCAACGATCTCCCGGCTGAAATCGGCGAACGTTTTCGGGCTCCTGCCAATCCAAAAGCTCCCGATCAATCCCGTCAGTATCAAAGCTGCTGCGGCCGCCATTTGCCGGCGGCTAATCTGATGTTGCCACCACGGTGTCGGCCGAATGATTTTTCGGGTAGCAAGGATCGATTGACGCAATCCGACAGGGGCGGGAACGCGGGCTAAATCACGGCAGACTCGCGCGTCGAATGTGGTCGACTCGGCAAGCCACGCGGAAACCTCCGGGTTCTGTCTCGCGAATTCGAGCGCTTCGGCAAACAAAGGATCGCCCGCGTCATCCGTCCCGGGCCGGTAAACAGAAAGAGTCTCCTTGGCTTGTTCTTTAGTCATGGCTGTAAATTTTTTCCCACGGCTTGGGCCCTCGCGACGTTGTCACGAGGAGAATCAACGGCGGCACGGAGCATCTCCTTGCCGCGAGCCAGACGTGACATCACGGTCCCAATAGGCACGTCCAAGATTCCCGCGATTTCGCGGTAGGAGTGCTCATGCAAATAAAACAGAGTCAAGGTGGAGCGAAACGGCTCTTCCAAGGCCTGAAGTGCGGCCATCACCGAATGGGCATCTGCTGCGGCTTCGACTCGGGACAACTCCACAATCGTTGTGTCCATCGTTTCATCCCATTCCGAATGTGGAAACCGAGTCGTGTGTCGTTTTTGCTGGAGGTAGTCGCGATAGACCGTGGTGAACAACCAGGTCTTGGTTTTGGTCTTGTCGCGCAGGGCGCCGGATTTCTCAGCAAAGACCTCGAATGCATGCTGAGTCAGGTCTGAGGCGTCCGCCTCGCTCCGGCTTAGGCCGAGTGCGAACCGGTAGAGAGGCTCGTAGTATGCGCTCACGGCTTCTTCAAAAGCTTTTTCGTCGGGCGGCATACAGTAGTGCGGTAGACTGGTTTAATCCTTCCAGACCCATTGCCATCGTACCTTCTCCACTTACGCCGTCAATTGCTGCCAAAATTCCGGCAGACCACGGATGAACCGGACTCGTGGATTATCCCGCAAGCTCCAGTGCGTTCATTGCGAACGCTGCTTACAGGTCCGCGCCACCGAGACCTTTGGTTCAGACTCGTTAAACCCAACAAATCCGAGCGGTCTCGATTGCGGCCCATCCGCAAGTCTGCCACTCGTGAGATGCACAAGTCTTGTGAGTTATTCCCGCTCTTCAAAAGCGGTGTGAGTGCGCACTGGCATCGGCGAACGTGTTTGCAACTCCCACTTTGGACATTGATTGGTGATCTCTGTAACATCCTGGCGTGCCCAGTTTGTTGGAAAGAATCGAAGCCAATGCCGAAGCTCGTCTCCTGCTGCCTCCGGGTCGTAAGCCGACGGAAGAGCTGACGCGCTACCGTAACTTTCTCAAGGTCGAATCGCACCGGCTTCGCATCGTGCACCGGGCGGGCGGAAGCGGGCGGGAGGTGTGCCGGGCGCGTGCGGCCATTATGGATTTGCTGTTGCTCTACATACTGCAATCCACCCGTCAGGCGACGCCGGAACTCGCGGAGAAAAATCTCCCGCCGATTGCATTGGTGGCCATCGGCGGTTACGGGCGTGGCGAGCTGAATCCCTACAGCGATATCGACTTCATGTTCCTCCACAATGGCGAACTGGTTTCGGACGGGAAACCCAAGCCTGTGATGAGTGCCATCGTGGATGGCTTGCTCTACCCGCTCTGGGACATTGGCCTGAAGGTTGGCCATTCCGTGCGCAGCATTGCTGACTGCATTCACGTCGCGAACTCTGACATGCAGTCCAAGACCTCCTTGATCGAGGCACGGTTCATTACTGGAAACACAGAGCTCTATAAAATTTTTCAACGCCAGCTCGTGGATCGGTGCGTCACTGGCTACGAGGAAGAATATATTGAGATGCGGGTCAAGGATCAGGCTGCGCGTCACCAGAAGTTCGGCAATTCCGCCACCATGCAGGAGCCTAACATCAAAAATGGATGCGGCGGTCTGCGCGATTTTCAAAACCTGCATTGGATGGCCTTCTTCAAATACCGCACCCGCACCAGCGAAGAGTTGGTGCGCCATGAGCTGATCAGCAATGCGGAAGGCCGCCAGCTCGAAGCGGCTTATGATTATCTCCTGCGAACCCGCAACGAGCTCCATTATCATTCTGGACGGGCAGTCGATGTGCTTTCGAAGAGCGTTCAACCCGCTGTCGCAAATAACCTCGGGTACAAGGATCACTCGCCCAGCAAGCGTCTGGAAAAGTTCATGGGCGATTTCTATGCGCACTCGCGAAACATTTATCTCATCACGCGCACGGTGGAGCAACGCCTGGCCCTTCTGCCTGGGCCGAAATTCCTGCCCGGCTTTCGGCGGATGCTTCCGTTTGGCAAGGTCAAGGATCAGATTCTGGATGGCTTCAAACTGGGTGATGGCGACATCCGAGCCGCGACTCCGCGCGTCTTCCGCGACAAACCGGAGCGACTCATGCGCGTGTTTCTGTATGCGCAGCAGCGAGGCTTGAAGCTGCACCCGGATCTTACGCAACTCATCCGCAAGGAATTGCTCCTGGTGAACCGCGAATTCCTCCGCGATTCCCACGTGGGAGCGACGTTTCTGGAGATTCTCAATTCCCGCGGCAATGTTGCCCGTGTGCTTCGGGCCATGCACGAAGTGGGGTTTCTCGGGAAGTATATCCCGGAATTCGGCCGCCTCACCTGCCTGGTGCAACATGAGTTTTATCATCAATACACTGCGGATGAACACACGCTGGTGTGTCTGGGAAAGCTCGACCAGGTGTGGGAAGCCTCGTCCGCGCCTTACAGTCATTACACGGAAATGTTTGCCCAGGTGGAACGTCCGTTCGTCTTGTATCTCGCGCTTTTATTGCATGACGCCGGCAAGGCTGACCACACGGGGAAGCACAGCGAAGTAGGCGGGCACCTCGCCTTGAAAGTGGCCCAGCGGCTCGAGTTGGATGGCGCTACCACGCATTCCCTGCGGCTCATCATTGAAAATCATCTCGTGATGGCGACCACCTCCCAGCGCCGTGATTTGGATGACGAAGCCAACATCCGCCATTTCGTGGGGCAGGTACAAACCGTGGAGAACCTGCGCATGCTCACCCTGCACACCTTTGCCGATTCAATGGGAACGAGCGATCAGCTTTGGAACAGTTTCAAGGACTCCCTGCTGCTGACTCTGTATAACAAGGCGTTTGCCCTGCTCTCGGGCGGCAGCGAATACGTCCGGGCAGAGGAACGCGAACGTGAATTGCTGCAGGAGGAAATCGCCCGCTCCCTTCCGCGCACGTTTGGCGAAGATGAACTGAACGCCCATTTCGAACACCTGCCTGCCCGCTATTTTCAGATTCACGGCGCCCGCGAAATCGCGCATGACCTGGGTCTCACCCACCGTTTCATGCATCTTCAAATCACGGAGGAAGACCAGGCGCTGGAGCCCGTGATCTCCTGGCACAACGAGCGCGATCGAGGCTACACTACGCTCAAAATCTGCACGTGGGATCGATTGGGATTGTTCAGCAAAATAACCGGTTCTCTGAGCGCAGCAGGTATTAATATTCTCAGTTCACAAAGTTTCACCCGTTCCGATGGCATCGCGCTCGACACGTTTTACGTTTGCGATGCTCAGGGTGGGACGCTCGTCAGTCGTGAAGGCCGGGAGAAGTTTGAAAAGATCCTGCTCCACGTGCTGACCGGCGAGGGCGTCGATCTTCCGGCGCTCATTGCCGGGCAACGGTCAGCCCGCCCACTCTACCAGTCCAACGAAGGAGAGCGCATTCCCACCCGTATCGAAATCGACAACCAAAGCTCGGCCCTGCGAACTATTGTGGAGGTGGAGACGGAGGACCGGATCGGACTGCTCTACACCATCTCACAGGTCTTCGCGGAGCTGGAATTGAACATCGCAGTGGCTAAGATCCTGACGGAAAAAGGCGCCGCCGTGGACAGCTTCTACGTCGCCGACATTCTGGGCCGTAAGATCGAGGACCCCGCCACGCTGAAGCTGGTGGAGCGCCGCTTGCACGAGGCCATCCGCGTCTTGGACGAATCGCAAAACATCAAGGCAGCTTGAGAATTTTGTTTGAGAGTCATAGACAACTTACCTGCAATGTTCAGCGGTTTTGCAGATCACACAAACCCGGAACCAATGTGCAGACTAAAAGTGCGCGCGTTCATTTCCTGCGTCGCCTGCGCGTGGCGAGCCAGAACCCGCCCGCGCCGATAACCGCCAGCGCCACCGTGGACGGTTCGGGAATGGGCACGATAGCGGATTCAGTGAAAGCGGGCACAAACGACGGCTGGAAAGAATAACTCAAGTAGTGCCCCACGATGTCAGTGCGGCCAAGTTGATCATTTGGCACACCGGACAAAGAGGTTCCCCACTGCAATCCATTCCACGCGACCAATTGAATATAAACGTATGTGCCGCCCTCAATACCGGGAACCGATATCGTAGGACCGGAAAGATGACCATTGCCGAAGTGTTCCCTCGGCATGGCAACTGGAGTGAGACTCTCTGTGTTGGTCCCTACAAGCATCTGCCCCCATATTCCCGGGCCGGCAAATGGGCCATTCGCCGCACCAATGCGCGGCGGAGCTCTTAAATTCGAAAAAAGAAATTCGCCGTCAGTGGGCGCGGAGTGAGCAGCGGTCCAAATTGCTAACAGAACGATAAAAGCATTGAGCGTTTTCATTGGCGTGTCGTTTTTTATGGCGTTTGCACATTCGGAAGTATCTCGGAAATCCAAGTTCCCCACCGATTGTTGTTGGTGTTTTCGTCGTCTGCATACTGCTGTACAGTCCAAAATGTCAGATGGTCGATCGGATCAAGAGTCGTGTACGAATCAGTCAATCCAGCATCTGTCCGCGGGACCGTTCCGATTCTTCATTGCCCCACACCGCGTTCTTCGATTTCATCTCGCGCCGTGACTGAATCCGACGCTCTGCAAATTTTTCGCGACACGGGCGCCTTGCTCGAAGGTCATTTCATTCTTCGGAGCGGGCTTCGCAGCCGCCAATATTTCCAATGCGCGCTGGCGCTGGAGGACATGCCGACTGTCGAAAAACTCGGCGCAGCCCTGGCCCAGAAAGTTCGGCACCTCAATGCTTCCACGGTCATCGCGCCAGCCATGGGCGGGTTGGTCATTGGCCAGGAAGTGGCGCGGCAACTGGGCGTGCGCTTTATCTTCGCCGAAAAAGAAGAAGGCGCTCTCGTCTTGCGGCGGGGGTTCAAAATCAACCCCGGCGAGAAGATCCTGATCGTTGAAGACGTCGTGACGAAGGGCGGACGCGTGCAGGAAACCATCGACATCGTGCGTGCACACCACGGTGAGGTGCTGGGGGCGGCGATGCTGGTCGATCGGTCCGGCGGCGGTTTGAACCTGGGAGTCCCGCTCATCAGCGTCATTGCCCTCAACGTGGAAACTTTTCATCCCGACAAATTACCACCCGACCTCGAAGCGTTGCCACCCACAAAGCCGGGCAGCAAGTGAGGCGCACAACGCGGGATTTCAATCTGGCCTAACTGCATCGCCCGCCCACGAGCGCATAGCTTTCGACTCGACGGATCGAAGCGCGCCGATACGTTTTTGCCATGTTGCGCCGCCTGTTCGTTACGGTCCTGCTGGGTTTGAGCCTCCACTCTTCGTTCGGTGCCGCGTCGGATACCCAGGCGCTGATCAACAAAGGCAAGTTGCTCTATTTGCAGCATTGCGTGATTTGCCATCAAGGCAGCGGGCAAGGCACCCCCGGCACGTTTCCTCCGCTGGCGAATTCCGACTATTTGATGGCGAAGCTTGAGAATGGGATCCGGCCCATCGTTGAAGGGTTGTCGGGGCCGATCACCGTCAACGGATCGAATTACAACAACACCATGCCGCCCATTCTGCTGACAGACGAGCAGGTCGCGGCCGTGCTGAGCTTTATACGAATTGCTTGGAATGGGGCCACAGAGGCGATTACTCCAATGCAAGTAAGCGAAGTCCGAGCTAAGTCTCGCTTCAGAACGTACGCGGCGCTAAAGGCAGCGGCAGATTACGCGCCCCTGCCCAAGCCACCGGAAGGTTTCTCGATTCGCGAAGTGGGCCGCTTCACCGAGAATCCAGTGCGAATCATCGTCCGACCTCGCAGCAAAGATCTTCTTGTCCTGACGGAGCCGGGCAATATCTGGCGCGTCGAAACCACCGGCCGCATCACTCAGTCCGTGCGCGGCGATCAATACCTCGAACTCAAACGCGGCAATGCCGGCTCGATGGGGTTCACGTTCGACAAACAGGGCCGGTTGTTCGTCACTTCCAACCGCCGCATCCAGACACAGCCCTACGTGACGAACGAGGTGACCATTTACCGCAGCGTGAGTGCGGCCGCGCCCTTCAACCTGGAGCCGTACGTGCGGGTTTATTATCCGTGGGGCATCGGCGGGTTTAATCACGGTGTGAGCCACATCGCGCAAGGGCCGGATGGCTTTTTGTACATCACCAGCGGTTCGCGCACCGATGGCAGCGAACCCGGCAAGGATCCGCGCTATTACAAAGGTGGCGAAGTTCCCCTCACGGCGTGCATCTGGCGGTTACCGGCCGATGGTGCGAAGGAGCCTGAGATTTTTGCGAGCGGCCTGCGCAATGCGTTTGGCTTTTGCTGGGATGATTCTGGCGTGATGTTCGCCACCGACAACGGACCCGACGCGGACATGCCCGAAGAGCTCAACGTCATCGAGCGCGGCAGACATTACGGGTTCCCCATGCAGTTCGGCTCCACGACGAACAAGCCGTATCCTTACACGCCAACCATGCCCGCCGGCCTGCGTTTCACCCTGCCGGTGGTGAACGTCGGCCCGAACGGAAGTCACGCGGGTTATCCAGTTTCAACATTCGATCCTCATTCGTCGCCGGCAGGGATCATCTTTTGTGGAGAGACTTACCCGGAAAATTTACGCGGCAGTTTTCTCGTCACCCGCTACGGCAACCTGCTTAAGCGCGACCCGGACGTGGGTTTTGATGTGCTTCAACTGCGCGTGCGCAAAACGGCCACGGGTTGCGAGGCTGAAACCACGAGTTGGTTGGCGCCTCTCGCCCGTCCGCTCGACATCGTCGCATTAAACAGCAACCTGTATGTGCTCGAGTATTCGCGTCCTCTTAATCACAAAGGCGATGTTCCAATGCTCCCGGGCCGTCTGATCGAGCTGAAGCCGAAGTAAACCGCCGGGTCGGAGAACGAGCCCGACCGGGTTCAGCTCTCAATCATCGAATTGATCCGAGAGATCATCGATTCAATATCCTCCTGCGGTTCGACGGGAACCCAACGCACAGGAAGCTGGCGGCGAAACCAAGTCATCTGGCGTTTGGCAAATTGACGCGTTTTCGTTTTAACAAGCTCCACCGTTTCAGGCAGCGATCGTTCTCCGTGCAGATGCTCGACAACCTGGCGATAGCCAATGGCCTGCATCGCCACGCGGTTGCGATCCAGGCCGCGTTGCAACAACTCGCGGGTCTCTTCCACCAGGCCGCCGGCAAACATGGCCTCGACACGGGCATTGATGCGGCGATGAAGATCGGCGGAGGCGCGTTGCAGCCCGATGAGGGAGACCCCATTGAGCACGACCTCCGAAACCGGGCGCCAATCAGAGCGTTGCTCGGAGAAAGGCCTGCCCGTCAGGCGAATCACCTCAAGGGCTCGGACGACCCGGCGCGGGTTGCTCCGATCGATGCGTTCGTAAGTGGCGGGGTCACAATTCTGGAGTTCCTCCAGGAGCGCCTGCAGCGGAGTGGCTTCCAATTCGGCTCGCAACTCTGCATCGGGCGGCGGGGCTTCCCCGAGTCCCTGCAGGTAAGCTTTGAAATAAAGCCCCGTGCCACCGCAGAAAATGGGGCGTTTGCCTCGAGCCCTAATTTCGGATTCCGCGGCGCGCGCCACCTCCACGAACTTCGCGGCATCGAATGGCTCAGTCAGTTCGACGACATCGACAAGATGATGCGGGACCTCTGCGCGCTCCGGCGCAGTTGGCTTGGCTGTGCCAATGTTGAGCCCGCGGTAAACCTGCATCGAATCGACCGAGATGATTTCGCCGTCCACCCTTTTGGCGAGCGCCAGCGCCAAGGCGGATTTGCCACAGGCGGTCGGGCCGACGAGCGCGATGGAAGACGGAGAAGGCATCAACGGAAAATTCCAGACTCCATGGGTTTGGAATTTGAAGCCGGGACCTATTTGGGAGTCGCGATTCGCGATTTGGATCGTCGAGTGAGCACGACTGCCAGCGCGATTCCGGTCACTAGAATTCCCACGCTGATCAACTGCGCCGGGGTCATGAATCCTCCGTGGATATGTGCCTGGGTGTAGTCACCGCGGAAATATTCCACCAGCGCACGGATCACGGCGTAGCAGACGAGATACGCCGCGAAGATTTGACCATCAAATTTTTTCCAGCGATAGAGCCAGGCCAGGAAAAGATAAAGGCCGAGGTTGAGCAATGAATCATAAACCTGGGTCGAATGCACGGGGGTGGCCGCGCCGGCATCAGGATACGTTTCATGTCCAATCGGATACCGAACTGCCCATGGCAACGAGCAGGCGCGACCGTAGCAGCAACCATTCATTAAACAGCCGAGCCGTCCAAAAACGTAACCCAGCGCAATGCTGGGAGCGAAGGCATCCGCCAGTTTCCACAACGGGATTTTACGCGCGGCACAGTAAAAGATCACTGCGAGCGAAGCGCCGATAAGTCCCCCGTAAAACACGAGCCCGCCGTGTTGGACCATGAAGATTTCCCACCAAGGCCCGCCGGCGAACTTTTCGTTCCAGTAAGTCGTCACGTAAAGGGCGCGAGCGCCAATGATGGTGCCGAGGATCAACCACGGGCCGGCGTCGCCAATCTGCTCGGGTCGCAAACCGTATAAGCGCGCGCGCCGACTGGCTGTCCATAATCCAGCCAGAAAGCCAAAGGCTACGAGAACCCCGTACCAGTGAACGGGCCATGAGCCGATTTTGAAGGCAATTGGATGCACCGGGGCGGACCGTAGGTTTTGCCCCTCAAAAATACAAATTCAGAAATGGAACGCTTGCCATTGCCGGGCGCGTTGCGGTTCTTTACGGGCCTTGACCGTCCTCGAAATCATCCGGCGCAGCAGTGAATTCCTGCAACAAAAGGGCGTGGAGTCACCACGGCTTCAAATCGAGCTGATGCTGGCGCACACGTTGAAGCTTCCGCGTCTCAGGCTTTACCTGAATTTCGATCGCATCCTCAGCGAGGAGGAGTTGAACGAGGTGCGAACAATGGTGAAACGGCGTGCGGCCCGTGAACCCCTTCAACACATCCTCGGCAGCACTTCCTTCTGCGGACTGGACATCAAATGCTCGCCGGCGGCGTTGATCCCGCGCCCTGAGACCGAATTGCTGGCTGAACGCGGAAGACAATTCTTGGAGTCACTTGATATCGCCTCGCCCACGGTCCTGGATTTGGGTACGGGCACCGGTTGCATCGCAACTGTGTTGGCGGTGAGTGTTGGGCGGATCCACGTGCACGCCGTGGATATCTCACCGGAAGCATTATTACTGGCGAAAGAAAATGCATTAGCCCACCAGACGGCCGAGCGCATCACATTTCATTTGGGGAATGCCTTTTCGGCACTGCCGGATGATTTGCGTTTCGACCTGATCGTAAGCAATCCGCCCTACATTCCGACCGCTGAAATTTCCGCTTTGGATCCAGAAGTGCGGGACTTCGATCCCAAACTGGCACTCGCTGGTGGCGAAGACGGGCTGGATTTTTACCGCCTCATCGCCACGGAAGGCCGGGCTTTCTTGAAGCCACACGGCAAGCTGATGCTTGAGTTTGGCGATGGCCAGGCTCCGGCGTTGGAAAAAATCTTTTCCGAAGAGAAGTGGATTGTGGCGGAGATCCTCGATGACTACAGTCCGCGGCCAAGAATCCTGATCGCGCGACTCAGTGAGTAACGACGAAACAACGCCGCGCAGTTCGAACACAATTTCATGGAAAGCTTACTCATCAAAGGCGGCGTGCCGCTGCACGGCGAGGTCCAGATCAGCGGCGCGAAGAACGCCGTGTTGCCCATCCTCGCTGCGACTCTACTGACGGCGGAGAAGTGTGTGATTCATCGCGTCCCTGACCTGAGCGACGTCGGGTTTATGGGGAAGATCCTCAGTTCACTGGGGGCTCAAGTGAAAATCGAGGGCCACACGGTGACGGTGCAGGCCGCGAAGATCAAAGGCCACGGCGACTACGACCTCATTCGGAAGATGCGCGGGTCAATTTGTATTCTAGGACCGTTGCTGGCGCGCCTGGGTAAGGCCAGTGTTTCGCTGCCCGGCGGCTGCGTCATTGGGACGCGACCAATTGATCTGCATCTCAAAGGAATGCGAAGTCTTGGGACGAAGATTTCCATTGAGAAAGGCTACGTCATGGCCAAAGCACCGCGTTTGGTCGGCACTGAATTATTTCTCGGTGGCCGGTCGGGACCCACTGTACTTGGAACGGCCAACGTCATGATGGCGGCGACGCTGGCGGAAGGCCTGACAATTATCGAAAGCGCGGCGTGCGAGCCGGAGGTCATCGATCTGGCCAACTTCTTGAACGCCATGGGGGCGAAGATTGTCGGCGCGGGCAGTCCCACCATTACGATTACTGGCGTCAAGGCGTTGAACGGAGCCGAGCACGAAGTGATTCCCGATCGTATTGAAGCAGCAACCTTCGCCATCGCGGCGGCCGCGACCAACGGCGAGGTTCGCATCAAAGGGGCGCGTGCGGATCATTTGCACGCGGTGCTCGATAAGCTGCGCGAGGCCGGTGTGAAGGTGGAGCGAAACGGCCCCGACTTGGTGGTGAAACGCGGTACGCGCCTGAAACCTGTGGATATCACGACATTGCCTTACTCGGGGTTTCCCACGGATTGCCAGGCACAGATGATGGCGTTAATGGCGCTGACACCGGGCCTAAGCATCATTACGGAGCGCATCTTCGAATCGCGTTTCATGCACGTTCCCGAACTGGCCCGGCTTGGCGCCGATATTTCAATTGAAGGTCCCAGTGCCATCATCAAGGGTGGGCAGCCGTTGAGCGGTGCGCCGGTGATGGCGAGCGATCTGCGGGCCTCCGCGGCATTGGTGATTGCGGGCATGACAGCCCGTGGCGCAACGCAGGTGAATCGCATCTACCATTTGGATCGGGGCTACGAAAAGTTGGACGAAAAGCTGAAAAGCCTCGGCGCGAGGATCGATCGGGTGGAGGGCGAGTAAATAGGCAAATCCAACTTTACATCCAAATCTGGCGCATGTAACTCTGCGCAGACTATGCGGAATTTTGTTTGGATTGCTGCGGTTTGTGCCCTCGTCGTATCGGGGTGCGCCACGTCCAGCGTCACGAATCTCACGACCACTCGCCAGCCTCGGAACGCTTCAGGAGTTTATCCCGTGGAGTTTGTGTGGGACTCGGATCAAAGCACCATCATTTACGACTCAATCAAGCCGTATGTCGTCATCGGGTTCGACCAATATCCGATGCGCCCGGCGCTCGATATCAAGAACCGGTGGGAAACCGTGATCCCCGTGCCGCCGGACAAGAATTTCGTGCTGTATCACTTCAAGGTGGAGTACCAATACCGCACCTTTGGCAAACCGGAAAAGAGCAGCAAACTTTCGCCGAGCTACCGATTGGATATCACCAACTGATTAACGGGAAGTTTGGTTAGAAACAAGAAGCGGCGGGTTGTTCCCGCCGCTTTTCTTTTGTCGGAAACAGAATCCGAGGATTTGTTCAGCCAAAAAACATTCAACCCACAAACTTCCGGGCGATGATACACGCATTGTGGCCGCCAAAACCAAAGGAGTTGTTGAGCACCACATCCACTTTGCTGTCGCGAGCCGTGTTCGGCACGTAGTCGAGGTCGCAAAGCGGATCTGGGTTTTCCAAATTGATGGTCGGTGGCACCACTTGCGTCTCGAAGGCTTTTACGCAGATGGCCATTTCCACCGAGCCGGCGGCACCCAGCATGTGGCCAGTGGCGCCTTTGGTGGAACTCACTGCCAGCTTCCGCGCGTGTTCGCCGAAGACCGTCTTGATGGCTTGGGTTTCGCACACGTCGCCTTGTGGCGTGGATGTGCCGTGAGCGTTCACGTAATGAATGTCGGTCGGATTAAGCTGGGCGTTCTTCAGCGCCATCCGCATGCAGCGGGCCGCGCCTTCGCCCTCGGGAGCCGGGGCGGTCATGTGATTGGCGTCGGCTGTATTTCCGTAGCCGACCAGTTCGCAGTAGATCCGCGCGCCGCGAGCTTTGGCATGTTCGAGTTCTTCCAGAACCAAGACGCCCGCGCCTTCACCCATCACGAAACCGTCGCGGTCCTTGTCGAACGGCCGGGAGGATCGCTTGGGATCGTCGTTGCGCGTGCTCATGGCCTGCATGGCGCAAAAGCCGCCGATGCCGATTGGAACAATCGTGGCCTCGGTACCGCCGGCAAACATCACTTTCGCGTCGCCCATCTTGATTGTGCGCCAGGCTTCGCCGATGGCGTGGTTGGCGGTGGCGCAAGCCGAACAGGTGGCGACGTTTGGACCGCGCAACTTGTAGTACATGGAGAACAGACCCGAAGCCATGTTCAGAATCAGCATCGGGATCATGAAGGGAGAAAGCCGCCCGGGGCCGCGCTCCATCAGAACAGTGTGCTGTTCTTCGACGGTCTGTAGTCCGCCGATGCCGGAGCCGATGAAGACCCCGATTTCGTCGCGATTTTCTTTGTCCAGATCCAAGCCGGAATCTTTGAGTGCGTCGAAGCCAGCCGCGATGCCGAATTGGGCGTAGCGATCGGTGCGGCGAACTTCCTTGGGAGATGGGAAGGCGGGGATCGGATCGAAGTTCTTCACTTCGGCCGCGATTTGGGTGTCGAACTTGGCGGCGTCGAACAGGGTGATGCGGTCAATGCCGCATTGCCCCTGCAATGACGTTCTTCCACAAGTCGTCTGTGCGGCCCAACGGTGAAATGACACCGAGGCCGGTGATCACCACTCTTCGTTCTGACCAGTTTGCCGCCATAAATGAAAGGGGCAGCCTCGCTTTGATTCACGAAGCTGCCCCGAAAGATATCCTTCGATTACTTGTTTGTGTCTTCGATGTATTTGATCACATCG
This sequence comes from uncultured Verrucomicrobiae bacterium, assembly GCA_963760275.1. Classification (GTDB taxonomy): domain Bacteria; phylum Verrucomicrobiota; class Verrucomicrobiia; order Limisphaerales; family SIBH01; genus JANNGC01. Next base: position 527,931 of record CAVXCM010000011.1, on the reverse strand, counting down.
CCGACGGTCTGCAGCTTCTCGGCTTCCTCGTCGGGGATCTCATGGCCGAATTCTTCTTCCAGAGCCATGACCAACTCGACGGTGTCGAGCGAATCCGCGCCCAAATCCTCGATGAACTTGGCGTCGGGCGTCACCTGGTCGGCATTGACGCCCAGTTGCTCGACGATAATGTCTTTAACTCGCTGTTCGATACTTTTTTCAGCCATGGGTTTCTCCGTTATTAGTGCGCGTTCTCTATGCCACGACCCAAGACGCGTCAAGCTTGGAATCGAAATCAACCGTGTCACATCACCATCCCGCCATCCACAACCAGAACTTGCCCCGTGACGTAACGCCCTGTCGCTCCCGCCAAAAACAGCGCAGCGGTCGGCAATGTCCTCGGCTTGCCCGAAACAAGCGAGAGGAATTTTGGCCAGCAATGTCTCCCGCACCTCGGTCGCTGAGCGCTGCCGTCATGTCAGTTTCAATGAACCCTGGCGCGAGCGCATTGGCGGTAATTCCGCGGGAACCCAGCTCGCGAGCAATCGACTTTGTGAAGCCAATTAAAGCCGCCTTACTCGCGGCATAGTTTGCCTGACCGGCATTACCGATCAGTCCGATGATCGAGGCCACGTTAATGATGCGCCCCGAGCGCTGCTTCAGAAAGCTGCGCGTGAACGCCTTGGTGAAAGAGAACGCGCCTTTGAGGTTGGTGTTCATCACCGCGTCCCAATCCTCTTCGCTCATGCGCATCAGCAACCCGTCCCGTGTGACACCGGCGTTGTTCACGAGAATGTCCACTCGTCCCGCGTCGGCCAAAATCTTCTCACCGACAGCAGCTCACGGCGGCCGAATCGGCAACGTCGACAGCATAGGCCCACGCTTTCCGGCCGAGAGCGCGGACTTCAGCCGCCACTTTTTCAGAGTTCTCCGCAGTGCGAGAAACGCAGGCAATGTGCGCTCCTTCCGCCGCGAATTTCAGTGCGATCGCGCGGCCAATGCCGCGACCGGCTCCCGTTACGACCGCAATTTGATTATCGAGCTGCGCCATACAAGTGCCTTGTTGTCTGTGCTTCATCCCTTCATGTCAATTTGGGAAAGCAGAGCGCACCCGTACAAAGAAAAGAGCCGGATCGACTCCGGCTCAATGGTGACGAGGTCATATACGCCTTCACCCAGACGCTCAGAAGGGTAGCACGGCCAACTATTGTCGCTGTTCGAACCGCGCTACGAGCAAGACCTCTCTGCCAACCCTAAACGAACAGCGAAACTGATGGTGAATAGATAGCACACGATCCAACTCGTTCAAAAAGTTTCCGCCGATTCAGCGAACTTTTCTAATTTGTCCTTCCAGCCAGCGGCAATTTGCCAGAAAGCATTGCATTAACTTCATCTCGTGTTCTGTGAGAGCTCACTTCGCAATGTTTTGCGCTTTTGTATCGCCGCTTGGCAGAGAGATCTTGAATCGCTAGGTTCCGCTCGTGCTCGTCGTTCTGCGTTTCATCGGGATTTTCAATGCGGCCATTTGGCTGGGGGCAGCGGTGTTTTTTACCTTTATTGTGGCGCCGGGAATCTTTTCGCCCGAGATGAAAAGGATTTTTGCTCCCGCTGGCGCCCCGCTTGGGGATTATTACCTCGGATTGATTGCGCAGAATTTGATCGGCCGCTTCTTCGCGCTAAACCTGATTTGCGGCGTCATTGCCCTGATTCATTTCTTTGCCGAAATGGTGTACACCGGGAAATCGTTTCGCAGATTCACCGTCTCGCTCCTTCTGCTAATCCTCACTTTCGGACTCTTGGGCGCCTTTGTATTCACTCCAAGAATCAAAGCAGTCCATCACGTCAAATACCGAGGCAGTCCGGTTGAAAGGCCTGCAGCTGAAAAGCAGATGGCTCGCCTTCACGCGGTCTCCGCCACCGGAAATCTTATCAGTCTAATCGCTCTTCTCATCTACACCTGGCAGGTTACTAACCCGCTCGAACACACGCGCTTCGTCAGTGCACAAAAGTTCAGGGGTTGACTTTCGGCTCATCGAATCAAAATTAGCTTCGACTCCAAAGAGTCGCGGGCAAACACGGGATTTTTATGAATGAGCACCAGTCACCCCATGGGTTTTCAGGCGGCACGGGCCTTGGCGGCAACTCGGGTCCCAACCGGCCTGCCGTGTCCGAGGAAACAATCAAGACGGATAAGATTCAGATCGAACGGAAGACCTTTGTCATTTCGTTGAAGGAGAATCCGCGGGGACGCTTTTTGCGCATTACAGAAGACGTGGGTGGCCGGCGCGACACGATCATTTTGCCTGCTACGGGGTTGGGCGAGTTCAAGCGTGTGGTCGATGAAATGGTGCGTGCATCCGATTCTTCCCCTGGCAAGACTTCGGACGCGTGAGGCTTTGGAACTGGTTTAAGAAGCAGATTTTCCGTCCTGTCCGTCCATTACATTTGCGCCACGGTGCTTTGGGAGAGCGCATTGCAAAGACACACCTTCAACAGCTCGGCCTCAAGTTTCTCACGGCGAATTTCCGGTCCGCGCGTGGGGAGATCGACCTGATTTTTCGTGAAGCTGACTGTTTGGTCTTCGTGGAGGTTAAGACGCGCTCTTCCGAAGAGTGGGTTCGTCCTGCTGCTGCCGTGAATGCCCGTAAGCGCCGGCTGCTTTCGCAATGCGGGTTGGATTACCTCAAGCTTCTGAAGCAACCGCAGGTGAAGATCCGATTCGATATCGTCGAGGTGTTATTGGCCGATGGCAAAGTTCGCGAGGTGCGGCACCTGCCCAACACATTTCAACTTTCGGCACCTTATCGCTACGGTTGATGCCTCACGGGTTGGCGCGGAGCGGTCTAGTGGCTCAAATTCCCTGGCACAGGCGGATCCCTATCCAGACGAGCGCGACGTACGCCGCGGCAAAGAGATCATCGATCGTTACGCCCCATCCGCCCGGCAAATTCTGAAGCTGACGTACAGGCCAGGGCTTCCAGATGTCGAACAAGCGAAAAAGCGCTACAAGCCCAAGCGTGATCCAAAGCCCGTCGCCTTCAAAAAAAAATGGAACGGGTGGAAGCGTTGAGCTCTGGATCCATTCGCTCGCCACCCAGGGCAGAAAGCAGAACGGAATTGCGATGATTTCATCTAGGACCACTGAGCCGGGATCTTTTTCGCCCATGATCTTCTCTGCGTCGTCGCAAAGCCAAATGGAGAATGCAACCCCTTCAATCGCGCCTGCAAAGTAAGCCCATAAGTTTCCCGTGGAAATCAGTGCTGCAAACCAAACCAGCCCGAGGAATGAACCAAACGTGCCCGGCGCAAACGGAATTCTTCCCAGGCCCAAGCCTTGGGCAACGAACACCCGAATGCTGAATCGGGCAGATGATTCGGCACCGTCCCGCGATTCGATTCGCTGGAGAGGATCGAGAGCTTTGGATGAACGATTGCGGCGCGCCGACAGCATCTTAATCGCAACGACGAGAATCGCACCGATAGTGAGGAGCAGGAGGAGTTCCCAGCCGCCGGCGAGTTTAGCGAGGGGCATGTGACCTTTACATCTCGTCCATATAAACGGCCCGGTTGCGCCAAAGATACATGGCTCCTGATAAAATCGTCAGGGCCACGGTGAACCATTTGGTTAACGCAGCGAACCAAACGACCCACGGTCTGGTAAAAACTTCGAACGCGAACAACCGCCCGAATGCGCCCCATTCCTGGTATGAAACGAGCACGAGAATGGAAATGATGGTGGTGATTTGAGAAATCGTCTTGTGCTTCCCCAACCCTTCGGCGGCCAGGACCTGATTCTTGGACGCAGCGAGTAAACGCAGACCGGTGATCGCCAGCTCACGCCCCACGATGATTACCACCATCCACGCCTCCACCAGGCGGAACTCCACGAACGCGATGAACGCGGAACACACCAGGATCTTATCCGCCAGTGGATCCATCAGAATGCCGAAATTTGTGATGAGCTTGCGGCGGCGTGCAATCTCGCCATCTAGGAAATCCGTCATGCCGCCCAGGCAGAAGAAGATCAGCGCCAATGTTTCGTTGTAAGGCAGGCTTTCGGAAAAAAAGGCGACGAGAAACGCGGCTGTGAAGCCAAAGCGGGAGACTGTCAATTTGTTCGGAAGATTCATCCGGCTCGGCTACCCAGTTGTTTTCGACACACACATCTCACGTGGCGGCTATTGTGTGCGTTTTGAGTCGTCTGTCAAAAGACTACGCCGGCTCGGCAATCAAATCGTAATCGGTGTGGCCCACAATTCGTACCTGGGCGAATTCTCCCACGGGCAACTTGCCACGAATGTATACGCGGCCGTCAATATCCGGAGCATCCGCCTCGCCGCGCGCCACCAGATACTTTCCTTTGAGTTGGCTCATCGTGGCATCTGCGCCGCGAATCAGCCCGTGCTCCCAGGAGCTGATCTTCGCTTTCTGGAGCTCGCGTGCACTCGCCACTCCTTCCACTAACACACGCATCGTTCGCCCGACAAAATTCTGAGCCACCGATTGAGCCACCTTCTGTTGCTCAACCATCGCTCGATCGCGGCGTTGTTGTTTTAACTTGTCGGACAGTTGTTGCTCCATGTTGGCCGCGCGCGTTCCGTCTTCCTTCGAATAGGTAAATACGCCCAGTCGTTCGAATCGTGTTTCCCGAATGAACTGAACCAGCGTTTCGAAATACTCCTCCGTCTCGCCGGGGAACCCGATGATGAACGTCGTCCGCAACGCGATGCCGGGAATGCCCGCGCGAATCCGGGCGATCAAGTCCACGATGTATTGCTGGGAGGTTTCGCGGCGCATCCGCTCGAGCATGTTCTCATGGATGTGTTGCAACGGCATGTCCACGTAGCGCGCCACTTTCGGACACTCAGCCATGGTGCGAATCAGCTCATCGGTCCAATGCGCCGGATGGGTGTAAAGCAGGCGGATCCAAAAGTCGCCCTCGATGGCGTTCAATTCCCGGAGCAGCGTCGCAAGGGTAGTTGCGTCTGCCGGCAGCGCCCTCGCCGCCGCCGTGAATTTTTCCGGCGAGGAAATTGCCCGGCTATGATTGGCGCGCAAATCGAGCCCGTAATAGGTGGAATCCTGGGAGATCAAATTAATCTCCTTCACGCCGTCCGCGACGAGTTGGCGGACCTCACGCACCACGTCAGCCTGTTGCCGCGATCGGTGCGAGCCGCGCATCCTGGGGATGATGCAAAAGCTGCAGGGGTGATTGCATCCTTCCGCGATCTTCACATAGGCAAAGTGCTTCGGCGTGAGGCGAAAGCGTGGCGTGTCGAAATCCGGGATGAAATTGGGGCGCACGGTGACGTCCACAATCGGCGCGGGAGCGGGAGCCCCCGCTACCAATGCCACTTTGGTTTTTCCAAAACGATCCGTCCCGCGCAACGCCTCTTCATGTTCGTGCGCCGGAGTTCCACTGGAACGGTCTAATTCCGCGACCCGCGACCTGATCTTGGGTTTCGGGATCCTCAGCAACGGGGCGCCGGCCCGCAATTTTTCAGTGCGTGAGGACAGCGCCCGTCGCACGATGTCATTGACCTGCGCCACTTGATCGATGCCCATGAACGCATCTACCTCCGGCAACAGCTTCGGAAGTTCATCGCGAAAGCGTTGCGGCAAACAGCCCGAGACGATAAGCGCCTGCCCGCGATTGCTGGCTTCGCGCACTTCGTTGGAATCCAGAATCGCGTCCACACTTTCCTCCTGGGCGGAGTCGATGAAGGAGCAGGTGTTGACGATGACGGCGTCCGCGCTGGCCGCGTCGTTGGTAATCTCGACGCCACCTTTCAGCAGCGAGCCGAGCATAATTTCGGCATCCACCAAGTTCTTGGCGCAGCCGAGCGAAATGACACCGACCCGGAGCGGGCGCTGTTCAGTTGGTTTGCTCATTCAAGGGCGCAGAAGCTACGTCAAAAGACCGCGAGTGCAACGGTGAAAGGGCGATGCGCCTGGTCCGTCAGGGCTGGCGTCGGAGGGCGTTCGTAGGCAGGGGCAAAATGTCGCCACCAGTGGCGACGGGTTGATAAATCCCGGAGCTGAGTTTCTTAAGCGGGTCCGCCGCTTTGCGATTCTTGAGCGCGCGATAGGAAACTTGTCCGATGAGCGCGAGCACCGCGAGGGCGATGAGGATGCCCGCAATCCCCCAATTCAATCGGGAGAGGAGAAGCATGAGGGAGTCAACCGCACTTTTTTTCCGGGAGGGGACCACCGCTTCACCCGCAAACTTTTTTGTCGTGGCCAGCTCTTCGTCCAGTTGGGTGATGAGCTTGGTGGAGTCGAGCTTCAGGAGGGTGGCGTAGGTGCGGACCGAGCCGCGCAGGTACACCGTCGCGGAGAAGTAATCATAATCTCCCTCCTCAAGTGCGCGTACCTGATCCGTCTTGAGCTTGGTGGACTCCGCCACTTGATGAACATCAAGTTTCATCGCCTCGCGGCCGTGGCGCAATTGTTCGGCGACTGTAGGCATCCGGCCCAAAGAAGTAACGGAGCGCGCTCCACGCTGGCAATGACGGAAACTGTGCACTGTGACGTCCGCCTTGCCGTGCCCTCCCGCAAAGGCGAGACGGATGCGTTCAGCTCGCTTGCGCACTTGCGTGGTTGCCGCTATTGGTTACGAGCCAAAAGGAGGCATTAATTATGAAACAAACAACACTCAAGAAAACTATTCTGCTTACAGTTGCCTGCGCCAGTCTGGCTTTCGCCCAAAGCGTGGGGGCGGCTCGCGTCAGCGAATTTCTGGACCCGCTCGCCAGCGAAGTAGCCATTCGTCTCGAAAATCCGGAAATCAGCTCGGCTGAACAAAAGGCCCTGAACTCGGCAGCGAAAACGTTGAATCGCAATGCCAAGACATTTACCTCGGAGTTGAGCGCACTCAGTTCGGCCCTCAAGGCTTTGGAAAAGGCCTATCCGGAGGACGAACCGCTGGGTGTTCTCGCCAATGACGCTGTAAACAACTACGTGAATGAAGCCCAGGGCCAGTTGGATGCCGTGCGGGCTCGGGCAGGTGATTCCGAAGTTCCCTCCGCACTTGCGAACGCCATTTCTCGCGCGGAAGCCAGCATTGGCACCGCCAATGATACTGACCTCGAGATTTCGGCTAGAATCAAGGCGGCATCAAAAGCCTTGAACGACGTGCGCGTTGCGGACCGTCTTTCCCTGCGCCTTTTTAAAGCACCGCTTTCACTGGACGGCACGGTCGTGACTCTGGAAGGCAAGGGCCAGTTCGATGCCACCTTGAATTCCGACGGCACCTACATCATCGCGGACACTGGGAACGGAGAGGAGACCGGCACTTGGAGCTATCAGCGCACTTCTGCAAGCGAGGGTGAAATAACTTTGTCTCCCACTGCGGGAGACCCACGCGCCTTGACACTTAAGTTCTCGAACCATTCAAAGGGTTCGTTCACGGGCGGAGATGGCCTCCGCGGTAAATTCACCGTCGCACTCGCGATGTAAATCACTACTGATTCGATGGGCCGTCACTCGAGATGAGTGACGGCTTTTTCTTTTAAGCGGGCGCGATGGCCGGGGTGCGGTAGGGCGTGATGAGTGAATGTGGGGTTTTATCCAGTATTCGTTGAGCTAGGCGGTAGCCTTCGCGATCCATCATTTGATGTGACTCCCGAAAAAACCGGTCGATACGTGCCCGGGCGGTGCGGCAAAAGAAACTAGCCAGCGGAAGGTCTTCTTCACTTCTACTGGTGGAGGCCCGTGCACAAGTGGCTGCCATGGCAAAGAGTTCCGCGGCGATATCCACGAATCGACCGAGCAATAATTGCTCGCGCTCCAATTGGGGACCATAACGAATCATGCCGTGGAACAAATGCCGAGCGAGCCGCCGACCAGCTCGCTCAACATAGCGGCCATGAGTGCGCAGGGGAGCGGCAAGTGCCGAGTGGCAACGGGGCAGCCAGAGTCGTGGATACCATGCCGCGTAGAACGCCCCGGCCCGCAACGCTGATGCCAGCCTTGGTCCAAGGGGGAGTTTCGAGTTCAGGCTTCCACCTGCGATCTTCAGATGCGGATCCAGGGCTTCACGCGCAATGAACAACCGCATGATCTCGCTTGAGCCTTCGAAAATCGTGTTGATGCGGCAGTCGCGGAACAGGCGTTCGACTGGCTCGGCTTCCTCGCCGCGAGCGCGCAATGAGTCGGCAGTTTCGTAACCTCTTCCACCCCGGATCTGCATGGTGTCATTCGCAATGCGCCAGGCTGTTTCGGTTCCCCACAGCTTGCAGAGAGCTGCCTCCAGGCGCACGTCGGCCTGCTTGTCTTTATCCACCAGGCTGGCCGTGTATAGCGTCATGGCCTCCATAGCGAACGTGTCAGCGGCCATCCGCGCCAGCTTGTCGGCGATGAACCCGTGGCGGCCGATGGGCGCTCCCCATTGCTCGCGCTTCACCGCCCACCGTCGCGCTATATCGAGACATCGCTTCGACATGCCGACGCAGGCCGCCGGCAAAGTAAGGCGGCCCGTGTTCAATGTCGTGAGGGCCACGCGAAGCCCTTTGCCTTCACCGAGCAAAATATTCTCGCGAGGCACCACGCACGTCGTGGAAACGGAGGACCGCGTTATAGAGCGCGCGCAGGCCCATGAAGCGGCAGCGCCGCACCACTTCCACGCCGGGCGAATTCCATTTCCAAAACAAAGGCCGTTATCTGGTCCTTCGAACGACCTCGCACCATTTTCGGCGGCGTCCTGGCCATTACCACAATCACGCCTGCGCGCGTCCCGTTGGTGCACCAGAGCTTCTCTCCATTGAGCAGAAAAGATGCTCCGTCCGGCGTGGGCTCGGCCCGGGTTTGCATGCGCGCCGGATCGGAGCCAGCACCGGTTTCGGTCAGCGCAAAGGCGGAGATCTCACCGTTCGCAAATCGCGGGAGGAATCTCTGCTTTTGCTCTTCACGTGCCGAACAAGATGAGCGGCTGAGGTACGCCGATGGATTGATGTGCTGACAGCAGAGCGGTCAGATTCCCACAATAACTTCCGAGCAGCATTGCAGCACGACAGTAATTAGTTTGCGACAGCCCCAGTCCGCCGTATTGGGTCGGCACTTTGATGGCGAATGCGCCGATGCGTGCAAGGTGTGTGATGACTTCGGCCGGGATCTCACCGCTGCGGTCAATTTCGTCCGGGTCCACATCGTCGCGCAATATCTGATCCAGCCGTTGCAGAAACGCATCGCCCTGATCGCGGTCTTCCGGGGTTTGTTCAGGGAAAGGCACCATCTTTTCCAAGCCTGTGCGGCCCAGGAACAGATCCGCGACAAAACTCGAGGCTTGGGTTTCTTCACGCGCAGCCTCGGTCAATTCGATGGCTGCCCTCTGGCCTTCGGACATCTTCGAGGTGTCGATCGAGCCGGATCCTGGTTCTTCAAGTGCGGTTTTCATGATGAGATCTCTTTCGTGGTTTCGAACGACGCAGTTTGAACTCCACCTGGTTTCTCGACGTAGAATGATCCGCCCCGATCGGCCATCTGTTGCAACAGATCGCAGGGTGTGAAATGCGGTGCGGTTGCGGCGAGTTTTGCTAGCGCCTCCACGACGTGCGCCGGCCCCCGTGTGTCGGCGTACCGCAACGGCCCTCCGCGGAACGGGGCAAAGCCGGTCCCGAGCACCATTGCGAGATCGATGTCGGGAATCGTCGCCACGTTTTCCTCCACGCATCGGGCGGCTTCGTTGACCATGAGGAGCGACATGCGCCGTTCCAGTTCGTCGTGGGTGAAGTGGGCGTGGCGATGAACGCTTCGCATCACGTCCAGGTCGTGGTTCGGTTTGTCTTGCGCGTAGTCGTAGAAACCGCGGCCGCATTTTTTCCCCAGCATCCCAGCGCCGAGCATTTTCTCGATCAGGGACGGAGCCGCGACACGATCACCAAAAGGCTTGGATGAGAGTGTTGACGACGTGCGATGACACATCGAGGCCCACTTCATCCAGCAGGCGCATCGGACCCATGGGCATGCCGAAATCCAGCATCGCTTCGTCGATCTCGTGCGCGCTCGCCCCGAGATCGAACAGGCGCACGGCTTCGATCAAGTAAGGCATGAGAATCCGGTTCACGATGAAGCCGGGGCTGTCTTTCGACACAACTGGCACCTTGCCAATGCGACGAGCGAACTCCACGGCGCGCTTGAGGATTTCGCTCGAGGTTCTTTCGCCGGCGATGACTTCCACCAATTCCATCCGATGCACGGGATTGAAAAAGTGAAGGCCGACTACGCGGTCGGCCGCCGCTATCCCGCCGCCAATCTCGGTGACGGAAAGAGCCGAGGTATTGCTGGCCAGAATCGTGTCCGGACCGGTCTGCGCGGCGAGACAGCGGAAAATATCCTGCTTCAAAGGCAGCTTCTCGCTCGCGGCCTCAATGACGATGTCGACGTCGCGCATCGGCAAATCGGTGGCAGCGGCGAAGATCCGATCCTTGCCATCGCGAGCTTCGAGGGCTGTCAGGTGATGGCGTTTCACGGCGTCCTCATACAGGTCGGAGACAGTAGCCATGCCGCGGACGAGTTGATCGAGGCTGACGTCGCGCAGAATGACGGAGAGGCCGCGACTGCTTAACCAGTGTGCGATGCCGGCGCCCATGACGCCCGCGCCAATGACGGCAGAGCGGCGGAATGGAACGCCCACGCCCTCTGAACGTTTGGCGCGATCCTTCATGACAGAACAGGCGCAGAAGATTGCGGCTCACGTCACTTTGCGCGAGACGGAGGATGGCCTCGCGCTCGCGTTCGAGGGATTTTTCCAGACGGCATGGAGATGCCATGGGTTACGACGTCGAGAGCTTCGAAGGGAGCTGGATAGTTTCCCCGGGTTTTGTTGGCCAAAGTTCGCAGGCCACGAGCGCGAATGAGCATCGCGGAAACACGGTTGTTGGAGACGCGATGAGTGTTGCGGTGCGGCCTGCACCGGTCGGAGCAGCCGCTCGCGTGCGATCGTCATCAATTGCTCTTGTTGAACGACCTCATCGATCATACCCATCTTCAACGCCCGTTCAGCTGCGACTGTTTTGCCGGCGAGGATCACGTCGAGCGCCTTGGGAATGCCGACGAGCCTCGGTAATCGTGTGCAACCGCCCCATGCGGGAATGATTCCCAACATCACTTCGGGCAGGCCAATTTTTGTTGCCCGGGCGCTGGTGGCAATGCGGTACTGGCAAGCCAGAGCCAGCTCGCACCCGCCTCCCACGCAGGCGCCGTGAATGGCGGCAATGGTCGGCATGGCAGAGCCTCCAGCCGATTAAACACGCCTTGTCCCAGCTGAATGAGCCTGCCCAAAACCTCGTCATACTGTCGCTCATTCGCTGAAGTCGTCTTGTCGCCAGCGCGCGCAGATTCATCGGCGAGGCGCGCCAGTGCATGGACGTCTGCGCCTGCGATGAAAATGCTTTGCTTCGCGCTGGTAAGGATCAGGCCGCGCAATGCCGTTTGATGCTCGATCCAAGTCAGGTGTGAATTCAGTTCGAGCAACGTTTCGTGATCGAGGATGTTTGCCGATGAATTGGGACGGTCAAAAGTCAGGGTGCAAAGTCCGCCGGCGGTTTGGCGGAGAATGTTGGGAGTGCGAATGGTCTCCTCAGCAGGATGAAGGTGCGGGAGGGTTTCCAGGGTGTTCATGATATTCTTTCCAACCACAACGCCGCGCCCTGGCCGCCGCCCACGCAAAGGGAGACGAGAGCGTGGCGGCCCTTGCGCCGTTGCAGTTCTTTCAAGCTTGTTAAAATCAGCCGCGCGCCCGTAGCCCCGACCGGATGGCCAAGGGCGATGGCGCCGCCGTTCACGTTGAGCTTGTCGCGTGAAATTGTGCCCAGAGCGGTTTCCCGCCGAAGATGCTGGCGGCCGAACTCCTCGGATTCGGCGCCCCGCAGGACAGCGAGGGTTTGCGCTGCGAACGCTTCGTTGATTTCAACGAGGTCGGCGTCGCTCACCCGCAGCGAGCAACGCCGTTCGAGCTTCGCCATCGCGTAGAGCGGTCCGAGCCCCATGCGCTTCGGGTCGCATCCTGCGACCGCGTAATCAACAAGCGCGCCAAGGGGAGCTAACCCAAGCTCCCTGGCGCGCTCCACCTCCATGACAAGAAGCGCCACGGCGCCATCAGTGATCTGCGATGAATTGCCGGCGGTGACGGTGCCGAATTTCTTTTCGAAGACGGGTCGCAGCTTCGCCAGGGCGGCGGTGGACTGGTTTTCGCGCGGACCGTTGTCCCAAGCCACCGCAACGCTTGCTTTCGCGCTGGCATCAACCACAGGAAACATTTCCTCCGCAAGCCTGGCCCGGCCGGCGAAAGCCTTATGGTGGGATTCCAGCGCGAATGCGTCCTGTTCCTCGCGGCTGATGTGATACTCGCGCGCCAGTAATTCCGCGGTGTCGCCCATGTTCAATCCGGACACCGGATCGGTCAGGCCAAGTTGCAGTCCGATCCGGGGCTTGAAGTCGCGTGGACGGAACCCGCCGCCAGGCGCTCAGCTTTTGCCGACAGATTGGGCTCGGGCGACGCGGCCAAACTTGCTCGCCGCACGCTGGCTGAAGAGCAAGCGGCATTTGCGACATGCTCTCCGTGCCGCCGACAACGAAAACGCTGCCACGCCCGGCGCACATTCGTTCGTAAGCCGTCGTCAAAGCCTCAATGCCGCTGGCGCAATTGCGATGAACGGTCGCCGCCGGGAACGTGCTCGGGAATGCCGGACCGCAAGGCAATCACGCGTGCGATGTTCGCGGCATCCGCCGGTTGCGAGACGCAGCCGAAAATCACTTCATCAATGAGGCTCGGGATCCAAGCCGGTGCGTTGGAGCAATGCACTCACGGCAAGGCGGCCCAACTCGACGGCGTCCAGGTGTGCGAGGTCGGTGCCGGCCTTGCAGAACGGCGTTCGGACTCCATCGACGATGACGAGACGTGGTTTCATGCGGCGTTCTCCATGGTTTCTGCCCGCATGGCGGAGACAGTGGACGGCGGGCCGATGATCGACGAGCTTGCACTCTTTCATTTCGCGGCCGACGCCCTGCAAGGCGGCGCATTTCATCTGGGCGTGTGGAACACGATGCGGTTCGGATGAATCTCCACACCGCGCAACAAACCCGTTCGGCTCAGTTCGCGTCTGCAAGCTGCGCTTCCGCGATGCGCCGTTGTGCTTGGCGACGTGGAGAATCAGTTCGTCCAATTCCAGCGGGTCATCGTTGCGCTTGCGCAGTTCGATCTGCCAGGCGCCGACCTCGGGCGAAGTCATCGAGCACATGCTCCAGTTCGTTGAAATCCACGAGCGTGCCTTTGATTTTGTCCACGCGCATCTCGCGGATTTCAGTGCGGCGCGAAATGTTGCCGACGAGACGCGGCAGTGCGTCGGCCGCAATTCGGACAGGGCGCGTAAGTCATCCCGCCATCAAGGACGTCTCCAGTGCGATAGCGCAGCACGACGGTGCCGCGTGCATCGAGTGGGGTGAAAACGAGCTCGCCGGGCGATTCCGGCGGCAGGACCTCGCCGGTGGCGGGATCGATGACTTCGAACATGCCAAGATCAGGATAGAGATGATAACCGCAGGACGGTTCGTCGATGGATCGCGGGCATTCGGCGAAAGCCATCTTGGACTCGGTGAAACCGTAGGTCGCGACCACATCCACTTCTCGCGCGCCCAGTTCGCTTCGCGAGGGAACGAGTTTGCGGCGCATGCCTGCGGGAACTTTTTCACCGCCGAGCACGATGCGTCGGAGGGATTCGCAGCGCACGTTCTCTTCCACCGCCTGGTGCAGGACGTGATAAACGAACGTCGGCATGCCGATGAGCACGTCGGGCTGAATTTTTCGGATGAACCGCAACTGTCCCTCGGTGCCGAGCACCTTGCCGCCGCCGGTGCTGGTCACAAACACCCCAAAGGCTTCGCCGCCGTAATGCGTCTGCCAGAAGGCCAGATGCGGCGCGTAAGGGGAACATGTTGAGCAGCCGCATGTCGCGTTGCGCGCCACAAACTTCGAAGACGCGGCGGCCGGTGACCGCCAGGTTCGACAGGTCATGTCGCGTGAACAGGAACGGAATCGGGTCGGCCGAGCGCCCGGTCGTGGTCGTCAGCAGACAGCGGCCGGAATTCCGATTCCAGTTCCTGTTGCACGCGAGAACGTCCGTGCACCGCAACGCCGCAGGATGGTGCTGGGCCGGTGGGCAAGGACGTGCTGGTCCGGCGTAATGAATAAATTCGCGGGCGCGTTGCGGATGCTCCGGACGTGTTGAGCAAATCCGCTTTGGTCGTGAACGGAACCTGAGCGCAGATCCTCGAGCGAGTGAATGGAGTCTGCATTCAATGCCGTGCTCAGCGAACATTTCGCGGTAGTGAGGCGAGAACGGCAGAACCACGTCGCGCAGATACCGGCGCAGCTTTTCGGCCTGCAGCCTCCGAATAGTCGTTTCAGGCAGCGACTGCCAGTGAGTCGTGAGCAGCTTTGTGTTCATGGGTGTGTCTCCTGATGAGGGCTTTGATTTCCTCGAGATGTTCCTCCGCCGTCCGTCGGCCGAGGGCGATGTATTTGGCCGGATGATGAAAATCATGCCAGCGGCCATCGAAGTGAGAGTGGGCGCAAAACGAGATCCGCGTGACGGCCGAATGTTCGGCCAGCCGCATCTGCGCGCCGAGCATCGTGCGGTGCATGATGTCGAAGACATTCAGCCCGCGAATTCGTCGCGCGTGCGACGGAAAAGCTTCATGAGCCGGCTGAGTTTGGCGTGGCGCAACGCCATTTGTTCCTGCCTGAATTCCAAGCGGCAGCGCATGTAGGCCGGCGTGGGAATGACGTTCACCGCGACGACGCAGTTCACGCCCATTTCGCGAGCGACATCGACAGGCAGGGGGTCGACCACGCCTCCGTCGAAGAACAGCTCATCGCCGACTCGCACCGGCGCGCAGACTCCGGGCACGGCGGAACTGGCTTGCACGGCCAGCGCCACTTCGCCTTCTGTGAAAATGATCCGTTCCAAAGTGCGCAGGTTCGTGGCGACCACGCGCAGCGGCCGTTGCAAGCCGGAAAAATGAACGTCGCCAATGGCTCGTTTCAAGCGGGCGCGAGTCTTTTCGCCGCGAAGAAAACCGCAGCGCGGGAGGAGCACTGGGTCGAGCAAATGGAGAAAGCCCCAGGACCCTTCCACCTCCCGCGCAAATTTTTCCATGGTCGCGCCATCGTGACCGAAGGCCCACACTGCCCCGACATAGGCGCCCATGCTCGATCCGGCGATGGCGTGAATGGGAATGCCGTTTTCCTCCAGCACCTGGATGACGCCGATGTGGGCGAGGCCTTTGGCGCCACCGGAAGAAAGGGCCAGTCCAATTCGTGGTAGATTGCGGGGAGAGGGATTTGCAACTCAGTATCGGCCCGTTCGGATTTACCCTCGTCCGATTCACCCGGAAGAACTGTCGCTTCAACTTTCATATCCGTCGCCGTGGCGACGGAGAGCCGAAGCACGTGCGCCTAGGAAGTGGCGCCGGCTGGCGCTTCGAGCTGTCCGTCCTGACACGGACTAAAAATGAGTTTCCGCACTGATTTCATTGGCTTGATTGCAAGCTACACCTCCGTTGAGCAGCGTCAAACCTGCCTGCCGGATATCTGCGGTATCGAGGCAGATTAGTTCGTTGCGATAGAGTTGGCCGGATGCGTCACCAGTCTGCGCGTTTGGAAGGAAGGTTGAGTGAGAACGGAGATTGACGAGTACCGATACTTGCATCGCAGCATCGCCGCCGCGACCGCTGCGGAGCGTGAAATTCCGGCTGACGATCGCAGCTCCAGCGAACGTCAGTGATATTCCTGCACGGTCTTCACCGCGTAGCCGCTCTTCTTCAACGCGGCGATGCCCAGCGCCGCGGCCTTGGCGCCGCTCAACGTCGTCATGATCGGCGTGCCGGTGTAAACCGCCGTGGTGCGAATCTTCACTTCGTCCGCGCGCGGCGTTGCGCCGCTGGGCGTGTTGATGACGAGTTGAATTTCCTTGTTCTTGAGCAGATCGATGGCGTTGGGCCGGCCTTCCTGCAGCTTGAAAATGCGTTGAACTTTCAATCCGGCCTTTTCCAGAACGGTCGGCGGTGCCGCCGGTGGCAACCAGTTCGAAACCGAGATCGGCAAACTGCTTGGCCACTTCGGCCACGTCGCGCTTTGTGCGCGTCGCTCACGCTGATGAACACGCGTCCGCTCAGCGGCAGCGGCGAGTTCGCGGCCATCTGCGATTTGGCGTAGGCGATGCCGAGATCGGCATCCAGGCCCATCACTTCGCCGGTGGAACGCATTTCGGGCGAGAGCAAAATGTCCTGGCCGTGAAAGCGGTTGAACGGGAAGACCGATTCCTTCACCGCCCAATACTTGGTCCAGATTTCCTCGGTGAAGCCGAGCTCGGTCGAGTTTCTTGCCGGCCATGACCTTGGCCGCCAGTTTGGCCAGCGGAACGCCAATGGCCTTGCTGACGAAGGGCACGGTGCGCGAGGCGCGCGGATTCACTTCGAGCACGTAAACCGTGTCGCCCTTCACCGCGTACTGCACGTTCATCAGGCCGATGACTTTCAGCTCGCGCGCCATCGCGTGGGTGTATTCGCGAATGGTGTCGATGACTGACTTGGAAAGCGTGTGCGGCGGCAGCACCATCGCGGCGTCGCCGGAATGCACGCCGGCGAATTCGATGTGCTCCAGCATCCCGCCGATGACGATCGTGCCTTGCGTCGGGTCGGCGAAATGGCCGACATCGGCGATGCAATCCACGTCCACTTCGGTGGCGTCTTCGAGGAATTTGTCCACGAGCACGGGCCGCTCGGGCGAGGCCTCGACGGCGAAGCGCATGTAGTGCTGACAGCTCGGAGTCGGAGTAAACGATCTGCATGGCGCGTCCGCCGAGCACGAAGCTGGGACGCACCAGCACGGGGTAGCCGAGGCGCTTGGAGGCATCGAGCGCCTCCGCTTCGTTCGTGGCGAGGCCGTTGGGCGGCTGCGGAATCTTCAGCTTGTCGAGCATCGCCGCGAACAGCTTGCGGTCCTCGGCGATTTCGATGCTCTGCGGCGAGGTGCCGATGATGTTCACGCCGTTCTTCTGCAAGGCGAGCGCGAGGTTCAACGGCGTCTGTCCGCCGAATTGCGCGATCGCGCCCCAGCATTTCTCGCGTTCGTAAATGTGCAGCACATCTTCCAGCGTGAGCGGCTCGAAATAAAGTTTGTCGCTCGTGTCGTAATCGGTCGAAACCGTTTCGGGATTCGAATTCACCATCAACGTTTCGAAGCCATCCTCCTTCAGCGCAAACGCGGCGTGGACGCAGCAATAGTCAAACTCGATGCCCTGCCCGATGCGGTTCGGGCCGCCGCCGAGAATCATCACCTTGCGGCGTGTCCGACGGGCGGCTTTCGTCGTCGCCGCAATCGTAGGTGGAATAAAAGTAGGGCGTGTAGGCTTCGAACTCCGCCGCGCACGTGTCCACCAGCCGATAACTCGGGACGAGGCCCAATTTTTTGCGCAGCGCGCGCACCGCGTCCTCGGTCTGGCCGGTCAGGTGCGCGATCTGTCGGTCGGAGAACCCGAGCGACTTGGCCTTTGAAAGCAATTCAGGAGTCATCGTCTGCAAAAATCCGGCGAAGTAAGCGCCACAACTTTCCGACAGGCAAGTTTTCCTTTCCTGAAACCGGTTTGAGCCTCGCCACAACCGGTGAGGAGGGGAAGGTGCCTTGCGCCAAGGCTTGGCCCGCCACGGCGGCGGCGAGAAGGATTGGGATTTTGGTTTTCGTGTTCACGTGTTCACGGGCGGCGGCGGCGGGTTGCCAGGAGGAGGGCGGTGCCGGCGAGGAACAGCACCCAGACGCGCGGTTCGGGGATGGCGACGAATTGCAGGTTGTCCAAGCGCGTGAAGCTGCCCGCAGCGGGGTCGTGGAAGGCGGTGATTCTGAGTTCTCCGCTTTGCCCGGCCAGGGCGCCGAAATCCGCCCGCCAATCATGCCGTAGCAGGCTCGGGCCAGCGATGTATTCTAACGGCACCCGATTTCCGCCGAAGAACACCTGCAAACTGTTCGCGTTAAAAAGTCCGAGGGTTTCAAACGTCAGTGAATTAATTCCGTCGGGAACGGTTCCCACCTGCGCCAGTGAGACGGTCCCGGCATCACTCGGGAATGGAACGGCGGAAAATGAGCCAAAGGAGGCTGGAATCTGCTGGGGTCGCGTAAAAACGGGGTCCAAAGCATAACGCTCGGTGGCGGAACAGCGCCGTTAAAGCCCACTTGAGATTGCGGCGCATCCCCGTAGTAAACGGTCCAACCGGGAAACGCCTCCGCCGCGGAAACGAAACGAGCCTCGGAGTCATACGGCAAGTGTCGTCTCTTCGAAGTTGAGGTTGCGGAACGTGCCTTGCGCAAACGCATCTCGCGCCAGTATGGCGGCGAGAACAATCAGGATTCTTGTTTTCATAAAATCATCTCCGAACGAAAGGATCACCGACGACCAAGAGAAGGTCGGTTCTTTTCGAGGCCCAAGCGCAGATGGCGAAATACTTTCCGCGGTGCCACGAGCCTCGGTAAATGGTGCCGTCTTGGACCCCCGGTAAGCTAGGCTCGTCCACATGCGCCACCGCGCCCACGGGCGTGGCCTGGTAGTTGGGCCGGCCGAAGGCGTCATGCCAGAACCATTCGGCATAGTCGCCATGCCCGCCTGATCCCAGTATTCCATTGAAGGATTCCGCCGTGGCCATGATGTACCACTCGGAATTTCCCGTGAACCGCACATTGCCGTTGTAGAATGAATAGGAGGAGTTCCATTCATAATATCCCCAGCTCATGAATCCGGCGAGATTCGTGCCGTGACGAAACGTTTCCGACGTGGTGGGAACTTAGTTAATCAAGCCGGAGCTGACGCCCAGCCCGAGCAGGCCGCGGTAAAAGTTAGTCATGAAATCTCCATAGATCGGAACTCCATTCGAGTTGTTCTGATCGTAAAAACGTTTTTCATGCTGCACGGCCACGCTGTGCCGCCCGCCCGCCGCGATGGCCACGACCTCGGCGAGATTCGTCGGCACGTTGTATTGCCCAAAACTAT
The DNA here is from genome assembly GCA_963760275.1 of uncultured Verrucomicrobiae bacterium. Lineage (GTDB taxonomy): Bacteria > Verrucomicrobiota > Verrucomicrobiia > Limisphaerales > SIBH01 > JANNGC01. The sequence continues at coordinate 508,915 of CAVXCM010000011.1, read as the reverse complement.
TCGCGCCCCACGCCACGACCGTGCCATCGGCCTTGAGCGCCAGGCTATGCACGCCGGCAAAACGCGGGCTTGCCGAAACCGAAATCACGTTCGTCAGCCCGGCGGGCCTGGGCCCCGGCTCCGCGCCAAAGCCATCCACGAACCCCGACACGCCCGTGCGCGCCACGCGATAAAACTTCATCCCGCCGCTCGCGCCGCCCGCCCAGAGCGAACGCAACGCCGCGCCCTCCGACGCGGACGAGTCCTTTGCTTCCGCCGCGCGCTTCCGGATCAACTCCAACCTCTCCTCCGTGGAAAGAGCGCTGTGGTTCTTTGCGTTCAACGCAATCGCCTCATCCAGAGCCGCCGTCAAAAATTTGAATCCCTCCTCGGCGAGACCGCGCGCCTTTTCGAGCCGGTCGCCCTTCTCCTTCTCACTCAGCTTGGAGACTTCGCCGCCGGAAGAGGAGCCACTGCGCATCAACATCTGCGAGCAATCGCCCTCGCTCCAGGTCGTGTTCGTGCCACCACTGGGAATGTTCACCTCCGCCACGCGCCAGAAGATCGGCGCCCGCAAATCATCCGTCCAATACACCGTGTAAACTCCCCCGCCCGGCTGCTCCACGCCAGCGCGGTGCAATCCCCGCTGCGCGCGATGGAAGTGATGAGGAGGTCATTCGTGGCGGCGTGGGAATGACCGAAGCCAAGCGATAGAAGGAAACTGAACGTGAGCCAGAATTTGTTCATAGGGATTTGCTCCCGAGCAGCGGTACGATAAACGAAAGGGCGCGAACTCAACGCATCCTCATCGAGGCACCGCGAAGCGCCCTTTCAGGAATACGCCAAGCCGCGCCGAGGGGCGCGGGCTTTGGCGGTCCTGAAGAGAAAATTCGCGGTTTTCGATGAGACCGAGCCAATGCTCGCAAAAGTTTTTGGATTTGTTTTCTACATTCGGATTGTCACTGCGTTGGAAAACTGAGCCGCCGCAAAAACTTTGTCGAGGGGATTTGGCTGCGGAAGGCACTCCTTGCCAAATCTGGCACCGGAAGGCACTTTGGCCGCCGCATGAAATCCAAAATTGCCATCATTATTTTGGTTCTGATCTGTCTCGGTCTCGGCGTGGCACTCGTCACTACCAAGCGCGATTTTGAAAAGAAACAAAAGGAAACCGAGGAACAGGTCACGTTGCAAAACCAGAAGTTGGAACGGACCCACAAAGACTTGGAGGAACAGAAACAGGTGAATCTGTCGCTGGAGGGCGATTTGAAATCCCGGGGCCAAGATCTCTCGACCCTCTCGAACAATCTGAGCAAGGTCATCGCGGATTTGGAAAAATCTGATGCCCAGGCGAAAGCCACGGCGGAGCAGTTGCGCACGGCTCAGGCGGAAATGGTGAAGAAGGATCAGAAGATTAACGAACTGGAAGGCGAACGGCTGCTTCTCGGCAAACAGATGGATCAATTGACCAACTCCATCAGCGGCTTGGAGAAACAAATCGCCCTGACGGAACGCAAGCTCGCCACCTCACAGGGCGAAAAAGATTTTCTGGCCAAGGAACTTTCGCGGCTCCGGGCAGAGAAGGCTGAATTGGAACGGCAGTTCAACGATCTGGCGGTGTTGCGCGCCCAGGTGAGCAAGCTCAAGGAGGAACTCGCCATTACGCGACGGCTGGAATTTATCCGCCTGAACTTGTTTGGCGTAACGGCGAAAGGCGGCGCCGAAAAGTTGATGAATAATCCCAGGCCGGTAACTCGTGCTGGAACGAATTATGATTTGAACGTCGAAATTCGCCCCGGGGCGCCGGCACGAATCGTAAACCCAACCAATTTCCCTCCCGTCAGGCCGGCGACAAACACTGCCCCCGCGGCTTTACCGACAGTTTCCGCTCCGAAATGATGCAAGGGCTCCTTGCTGACGGATTCGCACGGCCGCGTGATGCGCGACCTGCGAGTCAGCGTGACGGATCGCTGTAATTTCCGTTGCCTGTATTGCCTGCCGGAGACGGAGGCGGCCGAGAATTTTTATCGCAATCGGTGGGCAACGGTCGTGAATCCTGCACCCATCACCCGCCAGTGGCAGCCAAAGCACAACATTCTGACGTTTGAGGAAATTGAGCGTGTCGTTCGGATCGCTGCTGGTCTCGGCATCGAAAAAATTCGCATCACGGGCGGCGAACCTTTGCTTCGGCAGGATGTGGAGAAGCTGATCGCGAAGCTGGCTCAGATCGACGGCATCACCGACCTGGCGATGACGACCAACGGGTTTCTCTTCTCGAAAAAGGCGCGTGCTTTGCGGGACGCCGGCCTGCACCGGGTCAGCTTCAGTTGTGATTCCCTGAATCGAGAGAATTTCCGGCGAATCACGGGGCGTGATGGGCTGGATGAGTTATTGGCCGGCATCCAGCACGCGCGGGATCTGGGTTTTTCACCCGTGAAAGTGAATGCCGTGATCATCCGAGGGATCAACGACCATGAGATCGAAGCGCTCGCGGAATTTGCCATTCGAGAATCGTTGGCCTTTCGTTTTATCGAGTTCATGCCGCTGGATTCCGGCCGGGCCTGGCAGCGCGAAATGGTGGTCCCGGGGCGCGAGATCCTGGCCCGGCTCCAAGCCCGGTTCGCCATGCAACCCGTCGTTACGACCAACAAATCGGAGACGGCCAAACGGTGGCGTATCGAGGGAAGCCAGGGCGAGCTCGGCATCATCGCGCCCGTATCCGAGCCTTTTTGTGGACACTGCAATCGCATCCGGCTGACGGCGGATGGAAAGCTTCGCACGTGCCTGTTCAGCGTGGCGGAGCATGATCTACGTGCCCACCTGCGTGACGGAGCGACCGATGACCGGTTGCGTGATTACCTCGGGGAAGTGGTCTGGCAAAAGGAGGATCGCCACCATATTGGCGAACCAGAATTCAAATTTGCCAGCCGGAGCATGAGCTGTATCGGAGGCTGAGCGTTTCTTGACGTTCGTCCCGCCAAGATTTTAAGAGACAACAAATGCCAACATACGAATACGTTTGCGAGAAGTGTGGTCACCAATTCGACCTCTTTCAGTCAATGAAGGATGAGCCTCTCAAGTCATGCCCGAAGGAGCAGTGCAAATTAAAGAAGTGGGGCAAGGGACCTGTGAAGAAGCTCATGAGTTCCGGCGCGGGGCTGATTTTCAAAGGCAGTGGTTTCTACATCACCGATTACCGGAGCGAGAACTACAAGGCCGCCGCCAAAAAAGAATCCTCGGGGGGCGAAACCAAACCGGCCTCGACCGAATCAAAACCTGCCGCAGCCAAAGCGGAGTCCAAACCGGCGGCAAAGTCCAAAGACGAATAACAACCTTTCCCGTGGTAGTTCCATCGGGTAAAAGCTCGACGCTCGCCAGGCGCTTTTTCCGTGGGTGAAGTGTCCCCCCGGGGCCCGGCGATTTCGATGATTGAATCCAATTTAATCTCCTCTCGCCACCTATGCCTTCGCCGCTTCAGCGTCGTTGTCGTCGGCATGTGGATGCTCGCTTCTGTCGTGTCGGCGTCGGAGCCGATGATCATTACGAGCGCGAGCAAGCAGTTCATCGTGCGCGGTCGTCCGCAAACGTCGGTGTTTGCCAACAACTCCAGCGGTGATCTTATTTACGTCGATCCCCGTTTATTAGTGGTGACATGCGATCGAGTCAGACAATCCGTGTCGCGGGCAATGGGTTGGGATGGGGGATGGCGGGGGACAATCTTCGTCGATATCCGACCCGTGCGGTTCGACAACCAGCCGCCGCAACTCTTTCCTTTTCGCACGTCCGACGGTTGGCGCTACCGTTTGGAACTGCCGGATGAAATCGATCGTCGGCGTCTGATTGAATCACTCGTCGAAGCCATTCTGCGGGAATTTGCAGATGGGAGCGCCGCAGAGGTTCCTGCGGAGTTGCCGCCGTGGCTGGTCCCGGGTCTGGCGGCGCACCTGATGTCCGGTGAACTGGCAGAGTTGGCCCTTCAGCCGAACACCTTCAGTGTCCGGGACCGTGGGAACAATGATCCATTGAAACCATTGCGCGATCGCGTGCAGGCGACTGGGGCATTGACGATCGATGAGCTGAATTGGCCCGAGTTTGATGAACCCGATTCTCCCCGAGCCGGGGCGTATCGATTTTCCGCGCACTTGTTTGTTCGGGAGTTGCTGCGGTTGCGTGGGGGGCCTGATGCGTTGAGCGCAGCGCTGGCCATGCTGCCCCAGCACTTGAATTGGCAAACGGCTTTCCTGCGCGGATTTCAACCCCATTTCCAACGCATGGTCGATGTCGAGAAATGGTGGGCGTTATCCATCAACCAGCTCAAAACGAGGGAGACATCCGTGCATTGGACGGCCGCGCAAGGCCAGCGTAAACTCGAAGAAATCCTGCTGACACCAATGCAGGCGCCTCGGTCGGATGGCACCGTTTCTGCCGCGAAATTGGTCGCGCTGCAAACGGTGATCAATGACTGGAGTTTCGACCAACAGCTGCCATTACTGCAAACCAAGGTGAATCAATTGCAACTGGCACGCGTGCGCCTGACTCCCGAACTCACGGCATTAGCCGACGGCTATCGCGCGGTCATAACCCAATACCTTCAAACTCGCACCAATCCTCGACGGTTGTTTCGCGAGCGGAGGATTCGTGCCGCGGTTGAATTGGCCATCGAGGAATGTACTGCGCTTGATCAACAACGGGCGAAAGCAGTGGAACGGTTCCTTGCCGCGACGACGGCCGAAACTCTTCGGTCCGCTGACGTTAAACGTCCGTTACCTGTGGAGACATCACCGCTTGAAAGCCCGGCGCTGCCGGCACCTGCCCGTTGAGAGTCTGCTCACCACGGTAGCGGAAGCTTGATTCAGGCGGCCTCCCACGATGACGGGCGTTTCACCGCGACAACATTCCCGTCCATGCCGCCAGAGCGATAGGAATCAACGCCCAACCGAGCACTGTGTGAATTCGCCGCCAGACTTGGGCCGCGACATACTCCTCCTTGGGCTTCCAGATCTCGGCGTCGTGTAGTTTTATCACGGGCAGATAAACATCCATGCTATACCAGAACGGGCTGTATTTACGGCCGCTGTATTCAGGCTTCTGCGGCTCCATGCGGTTCGGACGAAACATGAGGCAGCCCATGCCCACAATGGCCACGCTCCAAAAGATGGCGCGTTGCGGGCTGCGGCCGTAGCCCACAAACCAATCCAGGAAAAAACTCCAAGCCCACGCGGGTCCGGTGAGCACTTCCTCGCGCTCGCGCTGTTTCTGGGCACGGAAGAATAAGTTCGCCTGACTCGGATAACCCAGGCGCCGATAATACTCATCCAGCGTGGCGTAGATGTCGGCGGAATAAGCAGATTGACGGGCGGTGCTCTGCACCAGGGTGTGGAGGTTTTGCCACGATTCTTTCTCCGAACCAGCGGAGATGCGCTGATAGGTCATGCCATTGAGCCAGAGCCAGGGGTGATCAAAATGCGTCACCGGCCAGCTGACCTTGGAAAAATCAAGTGCTGCAAACCTTGCGTCCTTGAAAGACACGTATCCGGCGAAACGGCTCTCAGCAAAGGTCGTGGTCGCGCCGACTTTCACGGCTTCGAAGTTCACCAGTGCGGCCGCATTTGCGAAAGTACTTCGATCGAAGCGGCAGTTTTCGGCGAAGTGCGCATACTGGAATGTGACCGGCCCGGCAAACGTCGCGCCGGTGAAAAAGGCATCGCCCACTACTTTTAAGCTGGTGAAATCCACGGCGCCAGTGCGGCTGTTGAAGCGCGTTTCCCGGGCGCTGAAAAGACCGGTCAACTCCACTTGTGTGGCGTTCACCTCCGCTTCGAAAGTGGCCTGGTCGAAAGTGCCTGCGCGCGAAACTTTCATCGCGGAAAAATTTACAGGTCGCTCAAACGTGCAGCCCGCCAGCGACAGGCTGTTATCAAAATGACTTTTCGAGAAGTTCACCTCCTCGGCGAAGCGACATCCGATTAGGTTCACTTCATAGCGCACCGCCGTGTTTCTCAAATCAATCCCCTGCAGGATGACGGCATGCTCGATTGAAACGCCGTTGCGATGGACGTTGGTACCGGGCTGTGTGAGAAGCGCTTCGAGGAACGCGCCGCGTAGGACTGAATTGGTCTCGCTGCCAAACTGCCTCCGCAAGTCGGCAGTTTTCCCGGCCACGACTTGTTCCTGGACAAATTTCTCAATGGCGGTAAGCCCGCGGCCATCCAACGACAATTGGGGCGTGGTGCGCCCGGCTGCGCTTAGGCTGCACGGAAGCCAAACCAGAAATAACGCGGTGCAAACAAGACGATCCCATAGCATGAGTCGCGCAGCATACGGGGGAGCCAAGAAATTGCGACCTTGGGTTTAATTGTCCTTGGCCGAATTACGAGCGTCCAGGCGACGGCACTCGGCGAGTTCCTGCGCTGGGCCCACGACTTGTTTGCAGCTCCTAATACTATTCTGCCGCCAGCGACACGCAGACGATTTCCTGATCGTTTCGGGCGTAGATGGATTTGTTGGCGAAGGCGGGATGCGACCAGACGACCGGGCGACCGGGATCGCGGTTGACGGGATCGAGCAGATGCGCGCGGCTGACTTCCTCGTACTTCTCCGGGGTGAGTCGGGCGATGATGAGGTCGCCCTTTTCGCTGAAGATGAAACTGCGGTCGGCATGCTTGACGACGAAGGCATGGCCCCAGCGCGCGGATTTGCCGCTGGTCGGCGCGAAGGTTTCCCAAAGTCGCTCGCCGGTCTCCAGTTTCAGGCAGCGGAACTGGCCGTAGCTGCACGGGCTGTAGATGTAGCCGTTCTCGATCAGCGGCGTGGCCATGACGCTGTGCAGTCCGTCGGTGTCCATCTCGCTCACCTTCTTGCTCTGCCAGACGGGCGTCGCTTGATCCGCGCCGACGCGCAGCAGCAACGAGCCATTGTAAAAAGACGTGAGGAACAACAGGTCGCCGACCTGGCGCGGGCTGGGAATGGTCATGCCGGAGCGGACGGCAGGTGTGAGCGGATAGCGCCAAATAACTTTGCCGGTTTCCGGGATCGAGCGCGTTCACGGCTTCGGGATGCCAGATGATGAGCTGCCGCCTCCCGCCAAACTCGTAAATCATCGGCGGCGCGTAGCCCGGCTCCTTCGCGCTGAGCGCGCGCCAGAGTTCCTTGCCCGTGTCCTTGTCGTAGGCCACGGCAACGCTGCCTGGCCCGCCTGCGAGGCAGATCAATTTCTTGCCCATCTACGAGCGGATGCCCGGCAAATCCCCAGACCGGAGTCTTGATGCCGAAATCCTTTTTGAAATCGTGCGACCAAAGCACTTTGCCTTCGGCCGTATCGAGACAGAGCAGGTTTCCTTCGCTGCCGAGCGTATAAACTTTTCCATCGGCCACGGCGGGCGTGACGCGCGGCCCCGAGGCGTAACTCACCGTGTAGGCGGAGTCGTATTCGTGCTGCCAGAGGATTTTGCCGTCCGCTTCGTTCAGGCAGAGCACGCGCTCCGTGCCGGGAATTTCACCGCGTGCAAACGCGTTCGGAGGATTCTTCGCGCCCGCAGCAATCTGGCGATCCATGACAAACACCCGACCATTCACCACTGCCGGCCCGCTGTAACCGCTGCCAATTGGCGTGCGCCAGCGAAACTTCAACCCGTTCGTGGGTAACGTCTCGACGATGCCGCTTTCCCGCCAGACGCCATCGCGTTGCGGGCCGAGCCACTGCGGCCAATCCGCAGCGCTCAGGCCGCACGTGAACAATGCGAGTGAAGAAATGGCGACGACCGACAAACCTTGCCGCAGTCGTTGATGAATCGATGTCATGGCGGAAATTCCCGTTGGCTCACCGATGATTAGTTCGACGCGGGGAGCGGACGAATCTTGATGTTCTTGAAAGCGACTTCGCCGTGGTCGCCTTGCAGAGCCAGGAAACCGTTACCCGATTTGGCGAACTTTGGCATCGAACCAAATTTGCTCTTCTTAACGCGGTTGTTGAAATCTTCGCTGCCAATCACATATTCGACGTACCTTGTGTCGTTCATCTCGTGAAACGAGCCGGTCGGGCTGATGACGACCCGCAGATGATTCCACTCGCCCGCGGGCCGTGTGGTGTCGAGCGGTTTGCCCGTCTTCGGATCGAGGGGTGGTTGATACAATGCATAAAGCCAGCCGCACTTCTGCGGGTCCTTGGCGTTGGCATTGTCTTCGAGCTGAATCTCAGGGCCCGTGGCCCAGACCGCGCCGCCTTCCTCCGTGACGTGATAAATGATTCCGCTGTTCGCACCGGTCGCCATTTTGAAATCCACCTGCAATTCAAACGCGCCGAACTTTTCCGCCGTGACGATGTCGCCGGCGTTGTGGGGGTCCACGCAGACCAACATTCCATCCTTCGCCTGCCAGCCCGGCTTAATGGTTGTCTTCTTGAAGTTGCTCCAACCGTTCAACGTCTCGCCGTCGAAAAGCAATTTCCAACCGGCCTTCTTTTCGGCGCTGGACAGTGTGTTGTCCCTGCGGGTGTCAGGCGCATGATGCGAGGCGCACGCGCCGAGAAAAACTGCCAGCGCGATGAGTAAAATGGATTTCATGGCGGCACGGTACACAAAGAGTCGTGGTAAACAATCGCAATGCTGCGGTGGCTAGCGCCACGTGCGCTGCGTTTAAGTGAGCCCGCGTAAAAAGAAAAGCGGCGGTCGAAACCGCCGCTTTGAAGCTCACCCGTGCTGTTTTCAGTAAATCATATCCGCGACCGTGCGCCCGGCGGGAATGAAGGGCAGCACGTGTTCTGTGTAAGGCGTGATGACATCGAGCAGGTAAGGTTCCTTCGGAGTCGAGCATGCGTTGCATCGCCGCGCGCAGATCTTTGTGGAACATCACTCGTTCAGCGGGAACGTTGAAGCTCTTGGCCATCGTCACGTAGTCCGGATAAATCTGCTGACGATTCTCCGGATCGCCGAGAAAAGTGTGGCCGCGATTGCCTTCGTAGAATTTATCTTCCCATTGCACCACCATGCCGAGGTGCTGGTTGTTCAGGATGAGCGCCTTCGCCGCAATCTTCTCGATGTGCGCCGTGGCCAGTTCCTGCACGTTCATGAGGAATGAACCGTCGCCGTCGATGTCGATGACCTGTTTGTCGTGGCAGGCAACTTTCGCGCCGAGCGCCGCCGGATATCCGTAACCCATGGCGCCCAGGCCTGCGCTGGTGAGGAACTGGCGGGGGAATTTGTATTTGTAATATTGGCCGGCCCACATCTGATGCTGGCCCACGCCCGTGGTGATGATCGCGTCGCCCTTGGTCAATTCGTAAAGCATCTCGATCGCCATCTGCGGCAGGATGACTTCGCTCTCCTTGCCCGTGAGATGATCCTTCATGTGCTGCGGACTTCATCACTTCGTCGGTGACTTCGTAGCGCAGCGGTGCCTTTGCTTCTTCCACTCCGCAATCTGTGTGTGCCAGGCGGTGAATTTTTTCTGGATTGGTCGCTTGGCGATCATCTCGTTCAAGCGACGCAGGGCATACTTGATGTCGCTCTCAATCGGCCAATTGCACCTTCCGGTTCTTGTTGTGCTCGGACTGATCGATGTCGATGTGAACGATCGTTCCCGTTTCGCAGAACTTATCGACCTTGCCGGTGACGCGGTCATCGAAGCGCACGCCGAACGCGAGCAGCAGATCGGCGCCGTCCTTGAGTTTGGTCATCGGCTCGTTCAGATCGCTGCGATGCTTGAATTCGCCGCTCACCGCCCAGTTTGCGTAAGCGGTGCCGTGCATGCCCGAGCCAGCGCAATGAAAGGGGATGCGTTTCGGGAAATGCACCGCAACCCATGATCGTGGTGCGTCACGGGAATCTGGGTGGCTTCAGCAAATTTGCGCAATTCCTCCGCCGCATTGCCGCTGATGATGCCGCCGCCGCAATAGAGCACCGGACGTTCGGCCTTTTCGATCAGGCCGATAATTTCATTCAGCACCAGATCGTCCGCGCGGCTTGTCGGGATTGTAGCCGCGCAAGTTGACTTCCTTGGGCCAGACCGGCTGCGCTTTTTGCTGCTGAATGTTCTTGGGGAAATCGATCACCACCGGACCGGGACGTCCGATTGCGCGATGTAGAACGCTTCTTTGACGATGCGCGGAATGTCGTTGATGTCCGTGATCAGATAGCTGTGCTTCACGATCGGCAGCGTCATGCCGAAGAAATCCGTTTCCTGGAATGCGCCTTTGCCGATCATCGCCTGCGGCACCTGGCCGGTGATGGAGACGAGCGGGATGGAATCCATGTAGGCATCGGCGATGGCGGTGACGAGATTGGTCGCGCCGGGACCGCTGGTGGCCATGCAAACGCCGGCCTTGCCGCTGGCGCGCGCGTAGCCTTCCGCGGCGAACGAACCGCCTTGTTCGTGGCGGGGGAGAATGGTGCGAATCTTCGAGCGCGTGAGCGACTGGTGCAATTCCATGCTCGCGCCGCCGGGATAGGCGAAAATGTGTTCGACGCCTTCGCGCTCCAGGGCTTCGACGAGAATCTCGCAGCCCTTCATGGCGCGGCCGACTTCGGCGCGTTCGCGTGGCTGGTCGTCTTTTTCGTTTCGCAGTCTGTACTGTTTGCTCATACTTCTTTTCTGATTTGGCTGCCCGGCGTGGGCAACAAAAAACCCACGACCGTTTCCAGCCGTGGGTTTTTGTCGAAATCGCGTCTAACTCTCGACAAGACGCCACGGCGTCGTCCTACTACGACGACCTCCAGCAGAACATGTCGAACAATAACGGCCATGATGGTGCGGAAATTAACGATGATGCAGATCGGGGTCAAGCGCCGCTTTACCCCACGGTGATCTGACCCCGTGGCAGGCGGGGGAGGTTGGGCATCGTCTTGACCCGGCCCTCGACGAACTGCTGGATTCACGGTCGCGCGTTCGTTAGCTTCACGAGCCATGTTTGAACCGATTCGTGAGCAAATCGATACCGCCGCCGCCAAGACAAACCAGTTGCGGAGGTTTCTTTGACGTCCCCAGTGCGCAGAGGCGCCTGACCGAACTCGATTCCTTGATGGCCGGGGAAAGTTTCTGGAACAACCGCGACCAGGCCCAAAAACTCATCGATGAAGCCGCTGCCTTGCGGAAAAAGATTGACCCGTTGCTCAGGGCAGAGAGGCAGTTGGAGGACTTTCGAGTGATGACCGAGCTGGCTGAGGCTGAGCCTCTGGAAAAACAGCTTCCTCATCAACAAGAGCTCGAGCGGGATCTCACACGGCTCTCCCGGGATCTTGAATCGCTGGAGCTCAGCGTGGTCTTGAGCGGTCCGCACGATGCGCGCGATGCCATTTTTAGTATCCAAGCCGGCGCAGGCGGGACCGAAGCCCAGGATTGGGCCGAAATGCTCTCCCGCATGTATGGACGTTGGTTCGATAGCCGCGGCTGGAAATGGGAGGTCACCGATGCCTTGGCCGGAGATTCGGCGGGCCTGAAGAGCGTCACATTTCGTGTGGTGGGTGAGAACGCCTATGGCTTTTGCAAGGCCGAGCGCGGCGTGCATCGTCTCGTTCGTATCTCACCCTTTGATTCGAATAAGCGCCGGCATACGAGCTTCTCCAGCGTGGATGTGATCGCGGAACTCAGCGACATTAACGAGTCGGATATCGTGATTCCCAAGAGCGAGATATTGCGGGACACATTTCGCGCTGGCGGTAAAGGCGGCCAGAACGTGAACAAGGTCGAGACGGCCGTTCGGTTGACGCATTTACCCACCGGGCTGGTCGCCGCCTCGCAGGCTCAACGCAGCCAGGCCCAGAATGAAGCGACGGCGATGGCCATGCTTGTTTCGAAACTTTACGCGCTGAAGATCGACCAGGCCAAGGGGGACATGGAGCGTTTCTACGGTGATAAGGGCAGTGTGAGCTGGGGCAACCAGATCCGCAGCTATGTGTTTCAGCCTTATCGGATGGTGAAAGATTTGCGCACGGGTGTGCAGACGAGCGATGTGCAGGGTGTCATGGATGGAGACTTGGATCCCTTTGTGAATGGCTGGCTGCGCGCCGGTTGTCCTGCCAAACGGATCCAAGGTGTTAAGGACGAAGACGAGTAACGAAATGGCGGACAACATTCTTGAAACGATTGTGGAGCGGAAGCGGCGAGAGGTCGCCCTTCTGCCTTCGCGCACTATCACTGTAGCCACTCTCAAGAAGGCACTCACCCGGCGTGGCGATCATCGGGGATTCAATTGCGCCCTGCGACATCCGCGCCGTGGCTCCGTGGCGTTGATCGCAGAAGTGAAAAAGGCATCTCCGTCCGCCGGCGTCATCTGCGCAGATTTCGATCCGGTTCGCATTGCGAAAGAATACGAAGCCGCCGGAGCAAGTTGCTTGTCCGTGCTCACGGACGAACATTTTTTCCAAGGCTCCCTCGAGTACTTGAAGCAGATTCGGGCGGCCGTGAAGCTGCCGCTTCTACGCAAGGACTTCATCATCGACGAACGGCAAATCCTGGAAGCGATTGAATGGGGCGCGGATGCGATCTTACTGATTGTTGGCATTCTTTCCGACGCTGAGCTGAGGCAGTTTCATGACCTTGCCATCGAAGCGGGATTGTCAGTGCTCGTTGAAGTTCACGACGAAGAGGAACTGAAGCGGGCCCTCTCCATCGAGGCCCGTCTCATCGGCGTAAACAATCGCAACTTGAAAACCTTCACGGTGGATTTGGGCACGACGGAAAGGCTGGCGGCGAAAACTTTTTCGGAGCGCAGCGCGGAGGACGTCCTGCTCGTGGCCGAGAGCGGTATTCACACCCGCGCGGATGTGGACCGGGTGGAACGCGCCGGGGCGGGTGCGATTCTGGTCGGCGAGTCGTTGATGCGAGGCGATATTGCAACGAAGGCGGCCGAGTTGATGGGATAGCGAAAGACGCTTTCGGTTTTGTTCGGTGCCTGTTATCACCGAGTGCGTGCCTTCTCTTGCGCACATTGCGACCATCCTTGTTTTTATCGCGCCCTTGCTCGCGCGGCCTGCAGAAATCTTCCGTGTCGCCACCTACAACATCCAAAACTACCTGGAGACGGCAAGTGGCACCCGCCCGGCTAAATCCGAGGCAGCTAAAGCGAAGGTCCGGGAAAGCATTCGTGCCACCCGCGCTGATGTGATCGCCCTGCAGGAGGTGGGTAGCACCAATGCGCTGCTGGAATTGCGGGACAGCTTGATGCGCGACGGGATGGAATTTCCTTTTTGGGAGCACGTCGCAGCATGGGACACGAACATTCACGTCGCCGTGCTGAGCAGGTTCCCGATCGTAGCTCGCCGTTCGCATACCAACGATTCATTTCTAGTCTTCAATAAGCGCCATTATGTGAAACGGGGTTTTGCCGAGATCGATTTGCGCGTTAATAGTCGCTATACCTTTACGTTGTTCACCGCCCACTTGAAGTCCAAGCTCACGGTTTTCGAGGCCGACGAGCAGGAGTTGCGGGATGAGGAAGCGGCCATTCTCCGCCAGAAAGTAGACTCCATACTGAGTGTGCGCCCTAACGCGAATCTAGTCGTGGCCGGAGACCTGAACGATGTGCGCGATTCCAAGCCCGTTCGCACAGTTATCGGTCGGAAGAATGCGCTGCATGATGTACGGCCGGCGGAACAAAACGGGGACGACCAGCCGAATAGCAATCCCCGATACCCCGCGCCACAAATCACTTGGACTCACTATTATGGAAAAGAAGACACGTATCGACGCATTGATTACATCTTGTTGAGCCGCGGCATGGCAAGAGAGGCGGTGAGCGCCGAGGCGCTGGTGGTGAAGGTGCCGAACTGGGGCCTCGGCTCCGACCATCGGCCCATCGTGGCTGCCTTCTTCGCCGAGGAAAGATAACGAGCTGTGAGTGCCTCAGAATGGCGCGACTAGATCGAAGGTTCCTCCCTGTTTTTCGTCTTTCATCCAATCGGAATCAGTTGCTAAAGAATTCGGAGTCGCTCCGTTGTTGCGGTCCGAGAGACTAAGTTCCAAGCTGCGTTATGTCGCCTGCCAGTCAACCCGATCCTCATCAGGGCAAATGGTTCGCCACCACACTCTGGTCGGTCGTCACCGCGGCCGGACAGCAGGAATCCGCGGCGGCGCGTCCTGCGTTGGAGCAGCTCTGCACCACCTATTGGCCGGCCTTATATGCGTATGTGCGGAGCCGGGGGTACGCGCCGGAAGACGCTCGAGACCTGACCCAGGCGCTGTTTAGTCACTTGTTGGAAAAGAACGCGTTTGCCATGGCGGATCCGAACAAGGGTAAATTCCGTTCATTCCTGCTCGCCTCGGCGAATCATTTCCTGGCCGATGAATGGGATCGCGTGAATGCGCAGAAACGGGGAGGCGGCAGGGTCATCCTATCGCTGGACGATCGTACGATGGAGAACTTGGCTCATTGGGAGCCCGCGGCCAATGAGCCGAGCGAGATGGTGTTTGACCGGCGATGGGCGTTCACTTTGTTGCAGCGAGGCATCAGCCAGTTGGAAGCCGAATTCCAGCGGGATGGCAAAACAGTTCAGTTCGAGGCGTTGAAATGTTTTCTCACGGATAAGGCGGACAGCCTCGGTTACAAGGAAGTCGCAGGAACGCTGGGCACGACTCCACAGACCATCGCCGTCTTGGTGCATCGGATGCGCCAGCGCTATCGCGACTTAGTGCGGGCGGAAGTCGCCCAAACGGTCGCCTCCCCAGCTGACGTGGATCCTGAAATGCAATACCTGCTTTCCGTCCTGGGTGCCTAAGCCCGGCGTAAAATAACGGCCGGCTTTGTAATCGGGACAAGCGGCTGCCTTACTAGGGATTTGAAATGGAATCGAGACAGACAACTTGCACAAGTTGCGGTCGTGAGTCGTCGCTCGGACTCGTCAACGGCGTTTGCCCCCTTTGCCTCGGGAAGTTGGCGTTCGTACCCGACGCGAAAAACCCGCAAGCTTCCCCTGACCCGGAACCGGTTGCTGTGGACAAGACCATTGCCATCGGTGAGGCGCAGGTCCGAAGCCCGCGACTTCCTCTCAACACCCGGTTTGGCGATTACGAACTGATCGATGAAATCGCCCGAGGCGGAATGGGGGTCGTTTACAAGGCTCGCCAGATCTCCCTGAACCGAATTGTGGCTGTGAAGATGATTTTGCACGGCCAATTCACGGCGCCTGAATATGTGCAACGATTCCTCTCCGAAGCCCAGGCTGCGGCGAATCTTCGGCATCCGAACATTGTTGCCATTTACGAAATTGGGGAAGCCGACCGGAACAACTACTTCTCGATGGAGTATATCGAGGGCCGGCATCTGGGCCTGTTAATTAGCGACAAGCCATTGCCCGCCCCCAAGGCGGCGCGTTACACGCGAAAAATTGCCGAGGCAATTCATTACGCCCACCAGCAAGGTGTCCTGCATCGTGACCTGAAGCCGTCCAACGTCATCATTGACCTGAACGATGAGCCCCGCGTGACGGACTTCGGGCTGGCCAAGCGAACGGGGACATCCACCACGAGCGAGATCGAACTAACCGTGACCGGGCAGGTCCTCGGCTCCCCGAGTTACATGTCTCCTGAACAAGCGTCCGGCAGGAATCGAGGCGTGGACGCCCGCACGGACGTCTATTCTCTCGGAGCCATCCTCTATGCCCTGATCACCGCGCGTCCGCCATTCATGGCTGACACGGTGGAGGCGACTCTCCTGCAGGTCACTCAGACGGAACCGGTACCCCCACGCGTTTTGAACCCCAGCGTGCCCCGCGACATCAACACCATCACATTAAAATGTTTGCAGAAGAACCGGGCGGGTCGCTACTCGAGCGCGCAGGAGCTGGCTGACGATCTTGGCCGATTCCTACGGCACGAACCCATTCAGGCCCGGCCTGTGGGGTGGGTGGAAAAATGTTGGCGTTGGTGCGAGCGCAAGCCGGCGTTGGCGAGCGCATTCCTCACCATTCTCATCCTCCTCATCGCCGGTGTGACGGGCATCGTAGCTCAATGGCAGCGGGCCGAACATAACGCCAACCAGGAAACGCTTCAGCGTAAAGAGGCTGAGCGCGCCACGCTCAAAGCGTTGTTCGGTCAAGCACGCGCCGCCCGCCTGAGCGGCCGCGCCGGCCAGCGTTTTGAAAGTTTGAATGCGTTGCGCAGCGCGGCACGCATCGAGCCTTCGCAGGAATTACGCGATGAGGCCATCGCCTGCCTTAGCCTGGTTGATGTGCGGCCGGTCAATACCTGGAAGGACTTGACGATGAATGCTCGGTCCGCGGCCGTCGATGCGGCGGGCCTGCGGTTTGCCGCTACCGATGATGCAGGCACCATCCTCATTCGTTCGCTCGCGGGAGGCGGAGTTGACGCCGCGTTACGAGGACCGGGCAGCGCCGCCAGCGCGATGCGTTTCACGGGAAATTCCCGATACTTGAGCGCGTTTCATCCTGGCGCAATCCTTCGACTCTGGGATGTGCGCCAACGACGCCTTGTGTTGGAGCGGACCAACATTGCCGGCGCCACGGCGGCGGCAGTGAGCGGTGATGGACGTCACGCGGCCATCGGCGACGGATCGGGGAGATTGGAAATAGCCGCGGTCGAATCCGGCCAGGCCATTCGTTTCTGCACGTGGTCGCGACCCATATCCATTGTCGAATTTCAGCCTCATGGATCGTTGGTCGCCGTGGCAAGCGGCGCGAGTCTCGATGTTCAGGTTTTTGACTCTAACTCCACAAACCCGCCCGTGGCGCTGCCCCATCGCGGCGTGGTGTGCCAGATGGTCTGGCGTGGTGATGGCCTGGCGCTGGCGACCGTTTCGGGCACCGGCGAAGTCGCGCTGTGGGGTTTCAAGCAGGGGCAATCGTTTTTGATCCGGGTTCAGGAAGTCGCGGCGAAGCAGGTTGCATTCGCAGCCTCCGGGACTGTCCTCGCCGGAATCACAACCGATCAAGCTCTGTGCTTGTGGGATGCGGGCTCGGGGGAATTACTCGTTCGCGCGGACGCCCTGCTCGCGACAGAACTTCTGACGACGCGGGATGGCCATTTGGTATGCCGTTCTGAAACTTCGGTGCAGGAATTTGAAATCGCTCTCCCCACCTCCCGGATGTCGCTGTCGGAGGATCACGGGCCTTCGCAACGCCAGTCTGATTGCGCCATTAGTGCGGATGGCCACTTCGCCGCCTTCGCCGGGGACGGGGGCGTGCATGTTTGGGAGCTGGATGCAGGGCGCGAAATTGCAGCTCTCAGTCTCGGCGCGGTTCGGAGCGTTGCTTTCGACCGTGGGAATTCTCTTTTGGTGGGTGGCTTCTATGGGCTGCACCGTGTGCCGTTCGAGTCTACAACCCTGGGCGGGCGGGACCTGCTTCTTATCGGCCCCACGCAGCCGTTTGACGTGGGCTCGCAAAATTTTGGATTCTGCGCCCCGCGCGAGACGGGCCTGATTGCGGTAGCAGAAACAAATGCCCTTCGGGTGTTGGATTCCGCCAGGCGGGAAGTGCGTAAGCAGTTTGGTGCGGGGCAGTACCATTCAGTAGCCATCAGCGACGATGCGAAATGGGTGGCGGCAGCCGATTGGGAACACGCCACCGTTACGGTTTGGAGCTATGAGTCGGGGGCGATTGCCACCACCCTGTCCGCTGCGGCTGGGACAGAGATCGCTTTTAGCCCTGACTCGGGCTGGCTTGCCTTGGCAAGCCCCCAACAACTTCGCGTATGGAAAACAGGCCAGTGGGATTCTGAAGCCGGCAGCATCATTACCGAACGAACCGGCCAGCCGATCGCATTCGCTTTTGCTCCAGATATGTCATCCCTGGCCATCGCCACCTCTCCCAACCGAGTTTGTCTGACGACTATTCCTGACGGTGTCGTTCAGGCAACGTTCGAAGTCACGCACCGGAACGGCGTCAGTGCGCTGCGATTCACGCCCGATTCAGATCGTTTGATCTGCTTGTCGCCATCAGCCGGTGTGACCGTTTGGAATATTCCCGCGGTGCGCGCCGGCTTGGCGGAGATCGGGCTTGATTGGTCGGGCGCGCCCATTCGGGTTAAACCCCCGGTGCTCAACTCGCCGATCCTTCGCCAAGCCATCGTGGATGTGAGAGGGGCGGGACGTGCGCAGCAGGCTTTGAAGGAACTGCGCGCCGCGCGCGCCATGGTGGAAGAGGACCCGGCGAATTGGGACGGCTGGCGCAAGCTGACTCTGGCGCAGGAAGATCTTCTCGACGATCGAGCGGTGGTGGAATGCGCGACCCGCGCCTTGGAACTATTTCCGGAAGCCGAGCTCTTTGACATGCGAGCGATGGCAAGCGTCCGCCTGGGCCGTTTCGATCAGGCGATAGCAGACTTCAAGCAACTCCTGGAATTCCCCGGATCACGAAGCACCGCTATGAAGAATCTGATTTATTGCTACATGGAAAGCCCTCCTCCCTGGCGCGACCTGGAAGCGGCGAAGAGACTGGCGGAGGAACGGCTGCAAACTCATCCCAACGACCTGGGGACTTTGGCGCGCCTTTCACGAGTGGCTTACCTCGAGGGAGATTCCGAAAAATGCCTGGAACTCGGTACGCCCGTGTGTGCGGCACAAAACCAATTTATCTCCTGCCTGGTCGTGGCCATGGCGCACGCCCGCCTGGGTAACGCGACTGCCGCCAAAAATCTCTTTGAATCTTCGATGGACTCCCTTCTCCAAACTTCGGACATCACCATCTTGAAAAGGTTTTACCTGCCCGTGGCGCGCGAAGCGGATGCGATGATTACCCAGGCCAAACTCCAAAACCCAAAATGAATCGCGTTGATACTCAGACGGCCCAGTCCGGCCTCGCACGGAATGATTTAACGCCGCGTTGCGTTCTTCGGA
Source organism: uncultured Verrucomicrobiae bacterium (assembly GCA_963760275.1). Lineage (GTDB taxonomy): Bacteria > Verrucomicrobiota > Verrucomicrobiia > Limisphaerales > SIBH01 > JANNGC01. The sequence continues at coordinate 490,155 of CAVXCM010000011.1, read as the reverse complement.
ACGCGACGGGGGCCAATCCTGAACTCCTCGAGGAGATGACGCGTGAGTTCGTCGCTGCTTATCGCAACATCAATCAGTGCGTGCGCGAGCTGCGGTCTGCCCAAACCGCGTCCGAATTTTCGCGCGGGCGCGTACACACGGCCCAGCAGGGAGTGGAGCGCGCCATCCTCGCCCGGGATGCCCTGGAGGATCGGTACGCTCGGAAAGGAATGATCGCCACGCCGATCGTCCGCGACGGTTTTATTCGGGAAGTTGAACTGTCTGTTCCCCAGGCGTCAGCCGGGGAGCCGGAAGTCCTGACCTTATGTTTCCCAGTTCGACGCCCATCCAAACACGGGGGAAAGCGACGACGGTTGTCGCAACCATCGCCTTGATCAACATGACTTGCGTTCCGAAAAAGCTGGTCCTGAAAAACTCTCTTTCGCCGGGGGATATTTTAATGCTGACCGCGGCGGTGCGGGACTTGCACCAGACCTGTGCCGGTAAATTCCGTACTGATGTGCGCACCTCGTGTCGCGAGCTTTGGGACCACAATCCGTACATCTCACACGTGGATGACGATGATCCAGACGCGCAAGTGATCGAATGTCATTACCCGCTGATCCAGCAATCGAACTTCACCCCACGACATTTCATCGAGGGCTTTATTGAACACTTGAGCGATGTGCTGGGATGCCCGATTCAACTCACTGCCTTCAAAGGCGATGTTCACCTTTCCCCTGCGGAACGATCGCAGCCTTCTGCCGTTGCAGAAATCACGGGCGTGGACGCGCCGTTCTGGATTGTGGCGGCAGGAGGTAAGTACGATTACACGATCAAGTGGTGGCACTTTCGCCGCTACCAGGAAGTCGTGGATCGGCTGCGCGATCGTGTTTTGTTCGTCCAAGTGGGAGAAGCCGGGCACTTCCATCCGCCGCTGCATGGAGTGTTGGACCTGCGGGGTCGAACGACGCCCCGGGATCTGATTCGGTTGATGTATCACGCTCAAGGCGTCCTGTGTGGCGTGACATTTCTGATGCACCTGGCGGCAGCGGTGGAAACCAAGGATGAAACAGGTCGTGCCTGTGTCGTTGTGGCGGGCGGCCGTGAGGCGCCTCATTGGGAGGCCTATCCGGGCCATCAATTTATCCACACCGTAGGAGCACTGCCCTGTTGCGCGCAAGGCGGCTGCTGGCGCTCGCGCACTCTGCCGCTCGGCGATGGGGACGAGAAGGATCTGCCTGAATTCCTCTGCGCGGACGTGGTCAACGACCTACCCCGATGCATGGATATGATCACGCCGGAGGACGTTTTACGCCGGATCGAATTGTACTTTGCCGGGGGAATCTGTCGTTCTTTGACCGAGGCAGAAGCGATTGCCCTTCGCCCCTTCACTCGCAAAAACCTCCGGGAGATGCTGAACCTGGCGGTGCCGTCATGACCTCCACCTGCCAACACCCAGTGAGTATCTGCGTGCTGACTTACGGGGATTTCCCGCGGTTGGCGCGGCGCTGTATCAATTCCATCGTGCGACATTGCGAGCGGCCTCTCTACCGACTGATCGTTGGCGCCAACGCCGTGAGTGCAGAAACGATGAAGTATCTGCATGACCTTCGCCAACGCGAAGCGATCGACGAGTTGATTCTCAGCCCGGAGAATTTAAACAAGAACCCGATGATGCGCCTGATGTTTGAGCGGGTGCGCAGTGAGTTCATCTGGTGGTTTGACGACGACTCGTTTGTTGTCTCAGACAGTGCCCTCAAAGACCGATTGGAGATTGCGCGGGCTTCAGAGCCGGACGTGATGATGTGGGGACAGGTGTTGTTCTGTGATGGGCCAGGATTTACCGACATCGACCCGGTGGAGTTCGTGCGGACAGCGCCTTGGTATCGAGGTCTGACACCTCCTTTCCCGGCACCGGGTGGCAAGGGAGAATTGGATTACGAGGGCAAGGGTGGCGGTGACAGCCATTGGGATTTTGTCGCCGGTGGCGAGTGGTGCGTCAGGGCAGAAGCAATTCGAGCTTTAGATTGGCCCGACAGGCGACTCGCAATTCTGGGCGACGATGTTTTTCTTGGCGAGGCGCTGCGTCAGCAGGGCTGGCGCATCTGCGATTTGGGCGTCCACGGCGTTGCCATCAATGCTGCCAATCGTCGGTGGAATCGCGACGCTCTCGTTCTCAGTCGAAGTTAAATACCAAACCACAGGACCTATATGCACAAGCAGATGGACATCCCAATCGATCGCGACAAAAACCCCTACACTCCCGACAACGAGAAACTGTTCGGTGTACTCACTTTGCGAAAACCACCGATTCCATTCCCGGAACCGGACGGCCCACCGTGGCCGGTGAACTGCATCCCCACCGGAGGATTGACGGAGGCGGTATGCGAAGCGGCATTTGCGGCGGGCTATCGGCTGAGCCAAATCGTCGAAAAAATGGCCAAGCTCAATCTCGAATTCAGCCGGGACACGAGCGATCATTGGGAGAGCTTCTTAAAGAACAACTTGAGAGCGCAAAAACACTATATTGAATTCGCCCGCGAATTAGAGCAGTTGCTCAATCGGTTCACGTTTGATTTGAGCGAAAACCACAACCTCTTCACCTTTCCCCTGAACGATACCTACAGGTTCAAGTCCTTTGCGAGCGCCGGCGTGCCGCTGATTTCAGGAAGTGTGGCTTTCCAGTCGGACCGGGCCACGGATATTCCGGTCAGGTTCATTTTGAAGGCTTGGTTGACGGATAAAAAGATTCGCGGCAATTCATCGGCTTCTTCAAATCATGGGCGTTCATCAAGCAGTATCCCCTGGAATAGGATGAATCGGGGGCATGTCGCCGAGAAACCAGCTCTGAGAAATAAGCGCACCGTGGCGGCTCCGGCTACTGAGAAAAAGTAAACACTCATGTATTGGCACAGATTAATTCGCCGGGTGCTGGTGAGCATGCTGTCGGTGGTTTCCCTGGTTTGCGGGGCCGCCGACGACCCGCGCGAATTGATCTGTCGGACGAACCTGATGCTGATCTACGACGGTATTCAGCATTACCGCTCTGAATATAAGGACGTGCCTCAGTGGTTGTCGCATCTGCACCCTCGTTTCATTGCGGACCGGGAGGTTCTCCAGTGCCCAATGGCCAAGGCTGCCGGCCGGACCAGTATTGACGTGACCGGTCGGCGGAAACTCCATGACCCCGACACTTCTTATTTTTACGAGTTCAATCCCGGCGAAATCGAATCCACCCGTGGCCACAGCAATCGCGAATGGAAGTTCGCCCAGATGCGTGTAGTGGGGCCGGTGGTTCCCATCGTCAGGTGTTTATTGCATCGCGAATCACTGAAGCATGCCGATGGAGTGCTGAACCTCGCCTTCAATGGGGTCATTTACGAAAGTGGTTTGTATTGGGAAAACAACTTCACCGAAATCGTCTCCCCGGACCTACTCACTTCTGACCACTTGCTCGCGCAGGATACGAGCATCCGGCTCGTTGTCGTTCCACCGCGCCCGGAATTGGCCACACCGCAACAAATCGACCTTTCGAAGTTCTACAATGTATCGCTTCAAAAGCCGGCTTGGATCGAACGCGATTTAATCGATCTTTCCGGAGTGCCTGCGGGCCTCGCCCATTGGAACGGGGTGCGGTTCGACGTTCGCGGCGCAGTCCAAATGGCCTCGAAGCACACTGCAGTCGGTGTATTCCCGAGCGGCACGGCGAACATCGGCGTCGGGCAACCCTGCCGGAGTATCCACTTCGTGCATGGAGCCATCGGGGTGGCTACCGTCGGCACCGTCCTCGGGAAATATTTGGTTCGATACGAGGGCGGCCTGAGCCGGGAAGTTCCCATCGTGTATGGAAGAAACGTCGCGTCAGTGCACGAGCCGTTTTATTCGGCAGGCTTGGCAGAGGCAAAGGTTGCCTTTGAAGAAGAAGATTGCCCGACTCCCGTCATGCTCTGGCACTTCACGTGGACCAATCCTGAGCCTGATCTGGTGATCTCTTACATTCGCGCCGTATCTTCAGTTACTAACGCCGGGCCAATTCTTGTCGCCGTGACGCTGGAGCCCTGAGCCCATCGCTTCCTCAAGCAAGACGCAATCTCTGGCCTGAAAGGAAGTTTGTGAAAAAAATCACAAAACGGCTTGCCGCCTTTTTTCTCGATGAGTACGTTGCGCGAACACGGAAAAGTCCGGGTGGATTTCTACGTGCGTATGCAACAACCAGCTACCACAACCGAGGTCGGCTACAACTCGAAGATCGAGGGAGATGTCATCGTCACCCGTGCTGATGCCGCGCTCAATTGGTTCCGGAAAAATTCCCTCTGGCCCATGCCCATGGGCCTGGCTTGCTGCGCGATTGAACTGATGGCGGTGGGTGCCAGCCGGTTCGACATCGCACGCTTTGGCTCCGAGGTCATGCGTTTTTCTCCGCGCCAATCGGACGTGATGATCGTGGCGGGCACGGTCACTTACAAGATGGCGATGGCTGTGAAGCGCATTTACGACCAGATGGCGGAGCCGAAGTGGGTGATCGCGATGGGCGCGTGTGCCTCGACCGGCGGCATGTATCGCAGCTACGCGGTGCTGCAGGGAGTGGACAACATTATTCCGGTGGATGTCTACGTCGCGGGCTGTCCGCCGCGGCCGGAGGCGCTCCTCGATGCGCTTGATCAAGATTGCAGGAAAAGGTCGGCGAGCGAATCAGTGTTTGGGTATCAAGCGCAAGGCGGCGTCGCTCCAGGCGCGTAACTCGTAATCTCCACGTGGCTGCCATCGACCTCGCCAACCAACTCAAGGCCAAGTTCGGCGATTTGTTGTCCGAGCCCGCCGAGTTTCGCGGCGAAGTGACCCTCACAGTCGCGGATGCGGAGCGTATCGCGGAAGTCTGCGAGTTCGCCAAGAAGTCGCTCGGATTCAACATGCTGGTGGATATTTCACAGCCTCGACAATTACGGCGAAGATCCGCGCTGGACGATCGTTTACGAGCTTTATCACATGGAGCAGAAGTCGCATCTGCGGCTCAAAACCAGCGTGAGCGAAGAAAAGGCGGAGTTGCCTACCGTCACGAAGGTGTGGCGCACGGCGGATTGGCACGAGCGGGAAATCTACGACATGATGGGCGTGCGCTTTCGTGGTCATCCTGACTTGCGGCGGATCCTGATGTGGGATGGCTATCCGTACTTTCCGTTGCGCAAAGATTTCCCGCTGGCAGGTAAGCCGAGTGAGTTGCCGGAAGTGGCTTTCACCAAGCCTGCGCCCCTGGAAGGCGGGCCATTCGTAACGGTTCCCGGCGGTAAGGATGCATTGGCCCGTGAGCCGCGCGTGCGGATTCCGCAATCGGAATCGCTTGCCGACCGTTTCCCGCCTGGAGCGCCGCGATGATGTCCGGGCGGCTCACGAACCTGACGCGCCACAGCCCAACACAGCGATTCCGAAAACTTAATGGCCGCGACTCAGGAAATTACTTTTCGCGACGCGCCTTCGAGGATCGCGGCGGCGGATGCTTCGCGCAAGGGCGATAGCGAAGGGCAGCTCACCGCGGCGGCCTCGGAGATGGAAGGCGAGAAGATGGTCCTCAACATGGGGCCGTCGCATCCGTCCACGCACGGCGTGTTGCGCATCGTGCTGGAGATGGATGGCGAGATCATCACCAAGGCGATTCCGGATGTCGGTTATCTGCATCGCGGTGATGAGAAAATTGCCGAGAACATGACCTACACCCAGTTCATCCCTTACACGGATCGGCTGGATTATCTCGCGCCGCTCGCCAACAACGTCGCTTACGCGCTCGCCGTCGAGAAGCTGATGGGCATCGACACGAAGCTCACGCCGCGCTGCCAATACATCCGCGTGATCTGCTGCGAACTGGCGCGCATCTCGGCGCACCTGCTGGGCTTGGGCGCTTATGCGATGGACGTGGGCGCGCTGACCGTGTTCATGCACACGTTCACGGAGCGCGAGAAGATCTACAATCTTGTTCGAAGCCCTCACCGGCGCGCGATTCACGACGACTTACACGCGCATCGGCGGTGTGTCGCGCGATACACCCCACGGTTGGGTCGCGGCGGTGCGAAAGTTTCTGCGATGAAGTGGTGGTGAACTTCGATGAGTCGGAAACGTTGCTCACGCGCAATCGCATCTTCGTGGATCGCACGCGGGATGTTGGAGTTATCTCGAAGGAAGACGCGATAGATTACGGGCTGACCGGTCCGAACTTGCGCGGCTGCGGCGTGGATTACGACGTGCGCAAGGCGCATCCCGTATCTTGGTTTACAAGGATCTGGAGTTCGACGTGCCGATTGGCTCGGTCGGCGATTGCTACGATCGCTACCTGGTTCGCATGGAAGAAATGCGCCAGAGCGTGCGCATCGTGCGCCAGTGCCTGGACCGCATTCCCGGCGGCGCGGACAATGAAGGCAAGGAGCCGGTCAATATCGCGGATGGCAAAATCGTTTTGCCGCTCGAAAACCAAGGTGCTGACCAGCATGGAGGAGCTGATTCATCAGTTCATCATCGTGACGCAGGGTGTGAATGCGCCGGTCGGGCGAAGTTTATTTTGGCGCGGAGAATCCGAAGGGCGAACTGGGCTTCTACATCAACTCGCGCGGCGGCGGCACGCCGTATCGGCTGAAGATTCGCGCGCCCTCGTTTGTGAACCTGAGCATCCTGTCCGCACGTGTTGCCCGGCCACATGATGAGCGACGTGGTGAGCATCCTCGGCTCGATCGATTTCGTGATGGGAGAGTGTGACCGATGAGCACAGAAGCCTACGAATCCATCCCGAACGAGTTGCGCAGCGATCCGCGATGGAAAGCCACGCCGGAGCTTGAAGCGGAGGTCGCCGAGCTCCTTACGCATTATCCGCCCGATAAGCGCGTGCCGCGTCCCTCATGATCCTGCACGCTGTTCAGGAGCCCACGGCTGGATTCCGCAGGAAGCGGTCGAATGGACGGCGCAGCAAGCTTGGTCTGTCACCCGATCAACATTTACGAGATCGTCACGTTTTACCCGATGCTCCGGCGGGAGCCGTTTGGGAAGCATCACCTGAAGATTTGCCGCACATTGAGCTGCGCGCTCGGTGGCTCCGGCGAACTGCATAAACATTTCTGTCAGAAGCTGGGATTGGACTCCCACGCGCATGGTCCGCAAACGACGAAGGACGGCAAATACACGGTCGAATTTGTCGAGTGCCTCGCGAGCTGCGGCACTGCGCCGGTGATGATGTGCAACGAAGATTTCTACGAAGGAGTTTCGCAACGCGAAGGCGGACGAAATCCTGGGGAAGTGCGGATGAATTGGTTGCCCGACATGGATTTGAACCATGACAAACAGATTCAGAGTCTGCTGTGCTACCGTTACACCATCGGGCAGTGCGAAGCGGGCGTGAAGGTATCGCCTTTGTTTATCGAGTCAAGCTGCTGAGTATGCCCGAGCAATATCGCCTCATTCTCAAGAACATCGACGCCCCGGGTTACACGAATGACCTCGAGTGTTACCTGCGTCATGGCGGCTATGAGGCCTTGAAGAAGGCGCTCGCCCTCGCGCCCAAGGATCTGCCGGATGGCAAGAAAGTTGTCGCCGCAGGAACAATTGCGAGAGGACGTCAAGGCTTCCGGCCTGCGCGGCCGTGGCGGTGCGGGCTTCTCGTGCGGGACTTAAATGGAGCTTCGTCGATCGCAAAAGCGGCAAGCCCATTTACCTCATCTGCAATGCGGATGAATCGGAGCCCGGCACGTTCAAGGACCGTCAGATCATTCACAAGGATCCGCATCAGCTGATCGAAGGAATGATCATCTCCTGCTTCGCGAACGACGTGAAGCTGGCCTACATCTACATTCGCGGTGAGATGCCCGAGGGCGCGCAAGATTTTGAATCGGGCGTTGAAGGAAGCGCGGGCGAAAGGGTTCCTCGGCAAGAACATTCTCGGCAGCGGCTACGACCTCGAGATTCACGTGCATCGCGGCGCTGGCGCTTACATCTGCGGCGAAGAAACCGGCCTCATCGAATCGCTCGAAGGCAAACGTCCGTATCCGCGCATCAAGCCGCCTTATTTCCCGGCGATTCTCGGCCTGTGGATGTGCCCGACGATCGTGAACAACGTCGAGACGCTCTGCAACGTGAAGCACATCGTGGAGATGGGCGCGGGCGCGTTTGCGAAACTCGGCACGCCGAACAACACCGGCACGCGCATCGTGAGCCTGAGCGGCCAGGTGAAGAAGCCGGGCTATTACGAAATCGAAGTCGGCAAGGTCACGATTGGCGAACTGATTTTCCACGAGAACTTTGGCGGCGGTTTGCGCGACGGACGGAAGCTCAAGGCCGTCATTCCCGGCGGTTCGTCCGCGAAAGTTTTCAAGGCGGGCGAAAAGTTCAAAATCAAGAAGAAGAACCCTGACGGCACGATGGGCGAGGTCGAGATGGACATGCTCGATGTGCCGTACGACTTCGACACGCTCATCGCCGCGGGCTCGATGTCCGGCTCCAGCGCCATCATCGTGATGGATGACTCGGTGGATATCGTCGAGGCGCTCGCGAACATCAGCGAATTTTACGCGCACGAGAGCTGCGGCCAATGCACGCCGTGCCGCGAAGGTTCTCTCTGGATGAGCAAGGCGCTGCATCGCCTCACGCACGGCGAAGGCCGCAAGAGCGACGCGGATTACCTGCTCGGCATCGCCAACAACATTCCCGGCGGCCGGACCATTTGCGCCTTCGGCGAAGCCTGCTCGTGGCCGGTGCAAAGTTTTGTCGGGAAGTTCAAAGACGAGTTCGTGGCCAAAGGCGCGGCGGATGAAGCGCGGCATGCGAAGAGCGGCGCTGGGCCAACGAGCGAGATGAGAATCGCGGCGAGTCCCGAGTAACAATGCCGAAGCTGTATGAATACTTTGGACTGGTTGTTTACTTCTACGCAAACGAGCACGAGCCGGTGCACGTTCATGGCGAATGTCAGGGTCGCGAAACCAAGGCGGAGTTCATTCTCCGCGAGGGGCGGGTTGTGCGAATCATTTTCCGAAGTGTTCCGGGTCGCCGCCCACTTGACCGGCGCGAAACTCCGCGACTTCAAAGCACTCGCTCGACTCAAAGCTGACGACATCGTCCGGCGTTGGGTTGATTTCCACGTTTTGGGTAAGCACAACGATCCCGAGCGCATCACGCGCAAATTGAAATGAAGGCGACGAAAACGAAATACATTGATGTCGTCGGAGCCGAATACGTCTCCGATTACAAAGTTCGCCTCACGTTCAACGATGGAACGTCTCGCATCGTGGACTTCGAACCATTCCTGCGCCGCACTCAGCATCCAGACCTGACGCAGTATCGCGCGTTGAAGAAGTTCAAGTCGTTCCGTGTCGTGGTCGGAAATCTCATGTGGGGCGACTACGAAATGATTTTTCCGGTTTGGGATTTGTATCGAGGAGAAATCTGATGTCCGCCGCTCCCACAAACGAACTAAAGCCCGCCGCACCCGCGGTCGAAACCATCACCGTGAAGGTGGACGGCAAGTCCGTAGTCGTGCCGAAGACGACGCCGGACCCGATCACGGGCAAGCCGGTGCCGACGACAATGATCCAGGCCACGAATCTGGCGAAGATCGACGTGCCGCATTACTGCTATCATCCGAAGCTGCCGGTCGCGGGCAATTGCCGCATGTGCCTCGTCGAGTTTGGCACGCCGGCGATGGGACCGGATCGCAAACCAATCCTGAACGAAGACGGCACGCCGAAGATTGCGAAGTCGCCGCGTCCCGCCATCGCGTGCGCCACGCCGATTTCGCCGGGCATGGAGATCTACACGACCACGCCCGGCGTGAAGCAGATGCGCGAGGGAGTGCTGGAATCGCTGCTCATCAATCATCCGCTCGATTGCCCGATTTGCGATCAGGCCGGTGAGTGCAAGCTCCAGGAATACTCGGTCGATTACGGCCAGTCGCAGAGTCGCTTCGTGGAGCCGAAAGTGCACAAGCCCAAGCGCGTGGATCTCGGGCCGCGCATCGTGCTCGACGCCGAGCGCTGCATTCTCTGCACGCGCTGCATTCGTTTCACGAAGGATGTCGCCGGCGATGACGCGCTCGGCATCGTGAATCGCGGCAGCTACAACACGATCACCGCGTTCCCGGGCAAGCCATTCGACAACAATTACACGCTCAACACCGTGGACATCTGTCCGGTGGGCGCGCTCACCTCGAAGGATTTTCGATTCAAGATGCGCGTCTGGTTCCTCAAGGAAACCAAGAGCATCTGCACGAGTTGCGGCACCGGCTGCAACATCGTGATCGGTTCGCGCGAGGAGAAGATTCATCGCTACGAGCCGCGCGAGAACGACGCGGTGAATTCCACGTGGATGTGCGATTACGGCCGGCTGAACTACAAGTGGATCGGGAGCGAGAAGCGCCTGACCGAAGTGCGCATCGGCAAGAACACGAGCACGTGGACGCAGGCGTTGCGGGAGATTTCCGAGAAGCTGCAACGCGCGCCAGTCGGTTCGGTCGCCATGGTCGCGTCAGCGCGGCAGACGAACGAAGAACTGTTCCTGCTGAAGAAGCTCGCGACGAAGTTTAACGCGCTGACCGATTCGATTCCGCGCCTTGCGGAGGGCGACAAGTTGTTGCTGAACGCAGATCGAAATCCCAACACGACCGGTTCGCGCCTCATCGGAATCTCCTTCACGGAAACCGGCATCAACCTGCCGAAGATCGCGGACGGCATTCGCGTCGGGAAAATCAAAACGCTGATTGTGTTTGGCGAAGACGTGACGAAGCACGGCATCGGCGCTGACCTGCTCGCGAAACTCGACACACTGATCGTCAGCGACATTTTGCCGAACAAGACCACGGAGGCCGCGCATTACCTGTTGCCTGGCTGCGCGCATGCTGAAAAGCGCGGGACGTTTACGAACGTGAAAGGCCGCGTGCAGCGTTTCCTGAAAGCCGTCGAACCGCGCGGGCGATGCCCGGCCCGAGTGGGAATTCCTGCACGAACTGGTTCACAACGTCACCGGTCAGAATGGCTTTGTGAGCATTGAAGGTTTGTTCAACCAAATGGCCCGGGAAGTTCCAGCGTTTAATGGCGTGACCTGGGCCTCCCTCGGCGACACCGGCGTGACGGTACAGATATGAATTTGATGAACCGCAGAGACGCAGAGACGCAGAGAAGTGGCGCTCTCATTAGCACGCGGCTTCAGCCGGGTGTCGGCGTGACGATTGTTGGTCGAACCGTTTCAACGGTTTGGCCGCGCGTCGTGAAACCGTTGAAACGGTTTCAGAATGCGTTGAGGCGAGAGGTCACCCGGCTAAAGCCGGGTGCTAATGAGAATGGGACTCGCTTAACTCGTCCCTCCAACATTTTTGCTCTGCGCCTCTGCGCCTCTGCGGTTTGAAACAAATGGACTGGAACTTTGTCATTTGGAGTTTGGTGAAGATCCTCGCGGTGATCTTCCTCGCGGTCATGCCCATCGTCGCTTACGCGGTGCTGGCAGAGCGCAAGATTTCGGCGTGGATTCAGGACCGCGTTGGGCCCAATCGCACCGCACCGCCGTTTCTCGCAAAAATCCCGGTCATTGGGCCCTTCCTGATCGGACTCGGAATTTTCCAACCGCTGGCTGACGGCTTGAAGTTCATCCTCAAGGAGGACTTCACGCCCGCGCATGTGCGCAAAGTTTATTTCTCGCTCGCGCCAGCCATCGCGATGATTCCGGCGCTCATGACGGTGGCGGTGATTCCGTTCGGTTCAAATCTTGGCAATCAGGCGATGGTCATCGCGAACCTGAACGTCGGGATGCTCTACACCTTCGGCATCGTGTCGCTCTCCGTTTACGGCATCGTGCTCGCGGGATATGCGAGCAACTCGAAGTATCCGTTCCTCGGCGGCATTCGCTCCAGTGCGCAAATGATTTCCTACGAAATCTCGATGGGCATGTCGGTCATTCCGCTGTTCATGATTGTCGGCAACCTGAACCTGAGCGAAGTCATCGCGTATCAGGCGCAACATGGCTGGCTGATTCTCTACGCACCACTTTCATTCGTCATCTTCCTCGTCGCAGCCTTTGCGGAAACGAACCGTTTGCCCTTTGACTTGCCGGAGTCGGAAACCGAACTCGTGGGCGGCTACCACACCGAATACAGCTCGATGCGCTTCGGCCTGTTCTTCATGGGCGAATACGCGGCGATGGTCGCGGTCTCGGCGATGATGGTCGTTCTCTTCTTCGGTGGCTGGACGCTGCCCTTTGGCGGCCTTGATCAACCCGCCCAGTCCATCGGCATGGGGATCGCGCACATCGGGATTTTCCTCGGCAAGCTGCTTTGCTTCATGGTGCTGATCATCTGGGTGCGCTGGATGTTGCCGCGCTTCCGTTACGATCAATTGATGGATCTGGGCTGGCGGCGTTTCATTCCGCTCGCCCTGGCGAACATTTTGATCACGGCCATCGTGCTGTGGTTCACGACGCAAATGATTGTTCCACGCAAAAAACTGAGTTTTTGGGAGCGCCTGTATCTGCCGGCCATTGCGGGCGGGTTCAAGGTGACCTCGAAGCATTTCGTCAACACGCTCTTCCGGCGCAACACGGCGGCCAAGGAAACCGCGGGCGGCTTTTATCCGGAAACGAAGTGGGTCGTGGCCGAAGGCTATCGCGGCGCGCCTTATCTGGTGAAGGATCAGGACGGCAACACCAAGTGCGTCTCCTGCCAGCTTTGCGAATTTGTTTGCCCGCCGAAAGCCATCCGCATCACGCCGCCCGGGCCGGTGGCGATCGCCGCGGACCGCCCGAACGCGGAGAAGATGCCGAAGGAATTCGAGATCAACATGCTCCGCTGCATCTTCTGCGGCTATTGCCAGGAAGTCTGCCCGGAGGAAGCGATCTTCCTGCAGAAGGATTACTCGCTGTCCGGCCTGACCCGGAAAGAGATGATTTACGACAAGGAAAAACTCCTCGCGCTGGGTGGCGTGCAGGGCGGCATCCAGAAATGGAAACACAAAGCTGAGGAGGCGAAGGAACAGGAAACGTTTCCGGTGAAGCCATAGACCGCTGCACACGCACATGCAGGAAATTTTCTTTTACATCTTCGCCGCGCTGACGCTGCTCTGCGGCTTCCTCGTCGTCGCGAATCCGTTCAGCCGCAACCCGGTCACGAGCGCGATGTTCCTCATCGTGATGATGGCGTGCCTCGCGGGGCTTTTCGTGACGCTGCACGCCTTCTTCATCGCCGCGGTGCAAATCCTCGTTTACGCGGGCGCGGTCATGGTGCTGTTCCTGTTCGTGATCATGCTGCTCGACCTGAAGGAGGAAGACGCGGCGGAAGTTCAACGACGTTCGGCATCGGCGCGGGCATCATCGCCGTCGGCGGCATCGCGGCGATTCTGGTGAAGACGATCTGGTTTTCCGGCGTGGGCGCGAACAAGCAGCCGGGCATCGAGGGTGCCACGCTGGCGCTGGGCCGCGAGCTCTTCACGAATTACCTGCTCCCGTTTGAAATCGTCTCGGTGCTGCTGCTCGTGGCGATGGTTGGAGTGATTCTGCTGAGCAAGAAGGAGCTGAAATGATGCACGTCGGCCTCGAACACTACCTCGTCGTCAGCGCCGCTGCTGTTTTGCCTGGGCGTGCTCGGCGTCATCCTGCGCCGCAACCTGCTGGTCATGTACATGGGCCTCGAGCTCATGCTCAACGCCGCGAACCTGGCGCTCGTTTCCTTCTCCCGTTTCAACAACAACCTGAACGGCCAGATCATGGTCTTCTTCATCATCACGGTGGCCGCGGCGGAAGTCGCTGTGGGCCTCGCTCTGATTGTCGCGCTTTATCGCAAGCGGCAATCCGCCCACGTGGAAGACCTGACGTCGATGAAACTCTGATGAACTTCAATTACCCCGAAGATCTTGCCTGGGTCATTCTGCTGCTGCCGCTGCTTTCAGCGGTCGTCATCACGCTCTTTCACGCAGCGCGCCCCGAAGCTCAGCGCGCAGATCTCGATCGCTGGCAGTCGCCGGATCCTTCACTGCCAGCGCCGTTTTGTTCGCGCAATTCCTCCTGATGGATTCGCCCTCGATGAGTGCGACGGCGTGGAATTGGCTGAACATCGTCGGCCCGGCTGCGGAGGGATTGAAGATCGACATCGGCTTTCAAATCGATCAGCTCAGCCTGATCATGCTCCTCGTCGTGACCGGCGTCGGCGGGCTCATTCACATTTACTCCTACGGCTACATGCACGATGACCCGGGCTTCGCGCGCTTCTTCGCCTGCCTGAGTCTGTTCACGTTCTCGATGCTCGGCATCGTCCTCGCGAACAACTTCGTGATGATGTTCATCTTCTGGGAGCTCGTCGGTGTCTCGAGCTATTTGCTGATTGGTTTTTGGTACGAGAAACCTTCGGCTGGCGATGCCGCCAAGAAAGCATTCATCACCAACCGTCTCGGTGACTTTGGGTTTCTGCTCGGCATCATCATGATTTGGAGCCTTACGGAAGGTTCCGTCAACTTTGACGCGTTGAAGCTCAAGCTGGCGCACGATCCCGCGGCCCTCGGCCTCTGGGTTAATGTGGCGGGCCTCCTGATCTTCTGCGGCGCGATGGGCAAGTCCGCGCAGTTCCCGCTGCACGTCTGGTTGCCGGACGCGATGGAAGGCCCGACGCCCGTCTCCGCGCTCATCCACGCCGCGACGATGGTGGCCGCTGGCGTTTACATGCTTTGCCGGGTGTTCTTCATCTTCGGCGCCAGCACCGTCTGGCCTGAGGCGATTTCTTTCATGAACGGCTGGAACGCGCTCGACGTTATCGCGTGGATTGGCGGATTCACCGCGCTGCTCGCCGCGCTCATCGCGGTGCAACAAAACGACATCAAACGCATCCTCGCCTACTCCACGCTCTCGCAACTCGGCTACATGGTCATGGCGGTCGGCCTCGCCGGACCCACGCCAGCGATGTTCCACCTCACGACGCACGCGTTCTTCAAAGCGCTGCTTGTTCCTGGGCGCTGGCTCGGTCATTCACGCCATGCACCACGAGCAGGACATCTGGAAGATGGGCGCCCTTCGCAACAAGCTGCCCGTAACTTGGAAGACATTCCTCCTCGGCACGCTCGCGCTGGCAGGCATCTGGCCGCTCGCGGGTTTCTACTCGAAGGACTCGATCCTCGCACAAGCTGCGGAGCATAAGCCCTTGCTCTTCGCCCTCGCCGTGTTTGTCGCCGCGCTTACCGCATTCTACATGTTCCGATTGCTCTTCGTCGTCTTCTTCGGTCCGGCCAAGAGCGATGAGGCCGGTCACGCCCATGAATCACCACGTGTCATGACTGTGCCGCTCGTCATTCTTGCGGTGTTCTCCGTCATTGGCGGCTTCATCGGCATCGATGTTTTCGTCGGCAAAATGTTTTCCCACGGCGAAGCGGCTCATCATGGCGGCTGGCTCGATTCGATTTTGCAACCCTTCGGGCACAATCTGCTCGCGGCCATGTTCGGGATCCTTGCCGCGATTGTGGGAATCAGTCTGGCCGCGACGCTTTACTGGAACGCCACTACCGACCCGCTCGCGGTGAAGCTCGGCTGGCTGTCCCGAGCCATGCGAAACCGCTTCTACTTCGACGAACTTTATTCGTGGCTGATTTCCATCACGCACGAAGCGCTTTCGAAGCTGGCGGATTGGTTTGACCGCTGGATCATTGCCGGCCTCGGTGTGCGTGGTGCGCACGGCACGACTGAAATTTTCGGCCGCGCGCTGCGGATGGTGCAGACGGGTAACCTCCAAACCTACGCGTTTCTCTTCGCCCTGGGCGTGGCGGTGGTGCTGATTTTCGTTCTCAAATAGCATGTCACTCCTTACCTACATCATTCTGGTTCCGTTCCTTGGAGCGCTCGTCGTGGCGCTGATTCCGCGTGATTACCGCTTCGTCATCCGCCTCGTCGCGCTTGCCAGCACGCTGATTTCCATGGTCCTTGCCATTGCGATGTTCGTGAAGTTCGACAGTGCGATCGCGACCAATGGCTTCAAGTTCGTGCAGCAACTTCCGTGGGTGCAATCGCTCGGCATCAGCTATTACGTGGGCGTCGATGGCATCAACGTCGGCCTGATGCTCATGGGCGCGATTGTCGCGTTCGCCGCCGCGTGCGTGTCGAACCGCATCGAGACGCAGGTGAAGGAGTTTTACCTGCTGTTGCTCGTGATGGTCGGCGGCATCCTCGGCGCGTTTGCGTCGCTCGACCTGTTCTTCTTCTACTTCTTCCACGAACTGGCGCTCGTGCCGACGTTCATCATGATCGGCGTGTGGGGACGCGGTGAGCAGAAGAACTACGCGACGTTCCAAATCACGCTCTACCTCAGCGTCGGCGCGCTCATCGCTCTGATCGGCCTCATCATCCTTTACATCAACTCCGCGGTCGGTGGATTGCCCGCGACCTTCGACATCGTGGAAATGACGCGCCGGTTCAAAGCCGTGCCGATGGCCAAGGCGCGCAGAAGCTCATCTTCCCCCTGCTGCTTTTCGGTTTCGGCATTCTGGTGTCGCTCTGGCCATTCCACACCTGGGCGCCGCTTGGCTACGGCTCCGCGCCCGCCGCGACAGCCATGCTGCACGCCGGCGTGTTGAAGAAGTTCGGTCTCTACGGCCTGATTCGCATCGCGATTCCCTTCGCGCCCGATGTCGCGAAATCGCATTTGCAAATCATCGCGTGGCTCGCGCTCGGAAACATTCTTTACTGCGGCTGGGTGGCGATGCGGCAGCGCGATTTCAATTTCCTGCTCGGCAATTCCAGCGTCGCGCACATGGGCTTCTGCTTCCTCGGGCATCGCGAGCCTGAGCCTCATCGGCATCACCGGCACCGTTCTGGTGATGATCGCTCACGGTCTGCTCGCCGCACTGAGCTTCGGCCTGAGCGGCTATTTGAACCAGCAGACCGGCACACTGGAAATCAGCAAGCTGGGCGGCCTGATGAAGCGAATGCCTTTCATCGGCACCGCGCTCATCATCGCCGCGATGGCGGGCTGCGGCCTTCCCGGCTTCGCCAATTTTGCCGGCGAATTGCTCACGCTGTTCGGCGCGTGGAAGACGCTGTCGCCGTTCGTGGTCGTCGCGGCGTGGGGCGCGCTGGTGGTGGGCGCCATCTACATGCTGCGCGCGGTGCGGAACATTCTGCACGGGCCTATGCCGCCTGGGTTGTCTGTCGGTTCAGGACGCGAACCTCTGGCGCAAACTGCCGTTCGCCCTGCTGATTGGCAGCCTTCTGCTCTTCGGAATCGCCCCTCGCCTGCTGACACAAAAGATTGAACCAGCGGTGAAAGAAATTGTGGCGATGACCAAGGGCAAGCGCGATCGCTCGGCGAACAGCCTAAACGGGCAGCAGCCTTGAAGTAACTTTGATGAACGCCCTTAATGAGTCTGGAAATCGCGGTGGTCCTGCTAGGGCTGGGTTTCCTGCTGCTGGACCTGTGGATCGCGCCCGAGCACAAGCGCAAGCTCGGCTACATTGCCGCGCTGTCGATCGCCGGCGTGTTTGCCTGGTCGTTCTTTGGTCCGTTCGCGGAGGTGCGGCGAAGCGCAATTGGCATTCAGCCGCAGCTACGTGCTCGATCCGCTGGCTCTTTTCTTCAAACGCTTCTTTCTGGTCGCCGCCGTGCTCGTGCTGATCATGGCCGCCGAGTTCGCCGACCGCATCGAGGCCGGCATCTCCGAATATTACTCGCTCATCCTCTTTGCGCTGGCGGGCATGATGTTTGCCGCCTCAGCGAACGACTTCACGCTGCTCTTCGTATCGCTCGAACTCATCACGGTGACCTTCTACGTGCTGACCAGCTTTCGCCGCTCGAGTGTTCAATCGCTGGAAGCGGGCGTGAAGTATCTCGTCATCGGCGGTCTTTCCACGGGTTTTACTGTCTTCGGCATCGCGCTCGTCTGCTGGAACGGCGACGACCACGGTCGCCAACACCCGCTGAACGGCATGAACTTCGGCGACCTCGCGCAATACGTGAAATACCTCGCGGAACACAACGCGACGTTTCCGCCCGTGCTGGTCGCTGGGTTGGGACTCATCCTCGCGGGACTGGGTTTCAAGATTGCGATGGTGCCCTTCCAAATTTGGGCGCCGGACGTTTACCAGGGGTCGCCCGCGCCGACGACCGCCTTTCTTGCCGTGGGATCCAAAGCGGCCGGTATCGTGTTGCTGCTTCCGTGTGCTCTTTACGGCCGTGCCCGATGTGACCGCGCATTGGGAAAAATTCCTGATGGTGATTTCGGCTGTGACGATTCTTTATGGAAACCTTTGCGCCATCCCTCAGCGTAACCTGAAACGGTTGCTCGGTTACTCCAGCGTTGCGCATGCAGGCTATTTGCTGATGGGCTTTGCGGCGCTGTCCCGCGCAGGTTCCATGTCGATGATTTATTATCTTTGCGGCTACCTATTTACAGTGCTCGCCGCTTTTCTGTCATCACAATCGTCTCGCGTCAGGGAGAGGCTGAGGACATCACCACCCTGGGCGGATTGAATCGGCGGTCTCCGTTCCTCGCCGCAGCAATGACGATGGCGATTGTTTCGCTGGCGGGGATTCCGCCGCTGGCCGGATTTTTTGGGAAGTTTCTGTTGCTCAAATCCGTGATTGAGCAAGGCGCGGTAATGCAGGGTTACTACTGGCTGGCTGGGATTGCCGTCGTGGGAGTGATCATCTCTCTCTACTATTACTTCGGCGTGGTTCGCGCCATGTATTGGTCCAGCGACGTATCCGATGTATCAGCGATTCGCGTGTCGTTTTCATCAAGGCTGGCCTTGATCATTTGTATGGCTGGAATCCTGTTCATCGGCATTTATCCGCAACCGTTGCTGACGATTGCCTCGCGGGCGACGCAGCCGCTGGGGGCACTGGAATCAGCAAAGACAGTTGTGGCGCAGCGTTAGTCCGGGCCGTTCTCGATCATTCCCACCAGAAGGCTTTGCTGCGCTGCTTGTAGAGATATTTCTCGAGGTCGAATTGCAGAACCAGGCTGACGACGTGCGCCCCTTCTTCACCATTACGGAGGGCTTTAATGCCATAGCCATAGTTGAGGGCCGTCTTCCAGATTTCTGATTGGGATTGATAACCGAACCCGCCGCCCACGCCTGAATGCCAGTTGCCCGGCTGCTTCAATCCGTCGAGATATTGGACCGCGGCCGCCGCCGCCATCACGTTGAAGGACCAGCGTTTCTTCTCATCCAAGGTGACTGCGTAGCGGCCGTTGAACAGGAGAAACCGTTGAGCGGTAATCTCCTGGAAGTAGTAACCAGGAATCACCAGCGGATACTCCGCCACGAGCGGTAGCACGCCGCCGAGCCGATAAGCGCTGAAACGGTCCGCGTCCACACTATCGCCACCGGTCATGCTTAGGCTGAGGTTGTCACCGCGTTCAAACGTGTAAGCGAGGTAGGCGAAGGTGTAGAACAACTGAGCCGAGGAGTTCACGTCGCGGTCGCCATTGTAGCCATAGGTGCCCGAGTTCCCGCGGTTGAGTGATTCAGCCCACACTGCCAATTCCATGGCGACGCTCGGAAAGAGCACCGGTTCCTTGCCGCCCAGCCTTAAGCCGACGCGGAAGTTCGCAGAGGGCCGGTCCTCGGGCAGTTCGAAGCGTGAACTCGTCTCATCAGTGTCGGAATAGGTGGCGTAATGAACCCCGCCGCGCACGATGCCAAACAACGGAATACGTTGCGCGGGATTGAACCGATGATACAGGTTCAGCGAAGCGCCGCCGCCGTGACCATCGAAAGATTCTTTTGGAAGGTAGGT
This sequence comes from uncultured Verrucomicrobiae bacterium, assembly GCA_963760275.1. GTDB lineage: Bacteria > Verrucomicrobiota > Verrucomicrobiia > Limisphaerales > SIBH01 > JANNGC01. Next base: position 470,450 of record CAVXCM010000011.1, on the reverse strand, counting down.
GCCGCGGCGCACCTCGCGGTAGCTGTCTGCGAACCCTCCGCCGGCGATCCCAATGCCGACGTCTGTGTTGGGACCCAGCGCGTGCGAGATGCCGAGTTCCGAATCAAAATAAACCGGCGCGATTGCCATTCGCAGCGTGAGGTTATCGCGCAGGAATTCCGGTCGGTTCAGGTAATAGAAGGCATAGCCGGCGATGGGAGCATGGCCCTTGAATGAAGCGTTGTAGCCCATGTGCAGGAGTTGGCGCTTGTCCGGATCGATTTGCCCCAGGGCCGGCAGGCAGGTTATTCCCCAGCCCACGACGATAGTTACAATCCAACTCCTCCAAATTGGCATGGCCCTTTGTAGCGTCGGTCCGCACTTCGCGCAAATTCTTTGGAGGCCAGCTTCTCATTGAAACGCAACGCGGATGCAGGCGGATTTTATACAAGAGCAGCCAGCGCGCGGCAGGGCCCGGAGAATTTCCGCGACTTGACCTCTTCCTGCGAATCGTCTGCACTGCGCGCATGATTCCACGGAGATTTGTTGTTGCCCTGCTCGTTGCATGCGCCGCCTTCACCAGCCAGGCCGAAGTGCGGCTGCACAATCTTTTCACCGATCACATGGTGCTCCAGCAGGGCACCAGCGTCCCAGTGTGGGGTTGGGCGGAGAACGGTGAGAAGATCACGGTTGAGTTCGGCGAACATAAAAATACCACCACTGCGAAGAATGGACGCTGGATGGTGAAGTTGAAAAACTTGCAACCGGGTGCCCCGGGAACATTGAAGGTTTCGGGTGTGCACGGGGACCAACACTCGCTCGTCCAAGTGAATGATGTTCTCGTCGGCGAAGTTTGGATTGCGAGCGGCCAGTCCAATATGGAATGGCCCATGCGCAGCAGCTTCCAACCGGCCGACGACATCGCGAATGCGGCCAATGCGAACATCCGCCTTTTTACCGTGCCTAAGCTGAAGTTGGACGCCCCCACGAATAACGTGAACGGCAAGTGGCAGGAATGCGATCCCAAGACGGTGCCGGGGTTTTCCGCGGTAGCGTATTACTTCGCGCGTGATTTACAAAAAGCTCTCGGCGTTCCCATCGGCATCATCCACACGTCATGGGGTGGCTCGCCTGCCGAAGTATGGATCCGCGAAGAGGTCATGGCGGCGGACAAGGAATTCAAGCGCGATATTCTCGACACGTTCGCCGGCTCCCGGGAGCGCTCGCTCAAAGCAGTCGCCGCATGGAGGGCAGAAAAGGCCGCTGCCGAAAAAGAGGGCAGGGCCTTCAACAAACGCCAGCCTTCGGCGGGCTGGAAGCCAGCGGAACTTTATAACGGGATGATCGCCAATATCATCCCCTATGCCGTGCAGGGCGCGATTTGGTATCAGGGTGAATCGAATGCAGGCCGCGCCTGGCAGTATCGGCGCCTGTTCGCGGAAATGATCAAGAACTGGCGCAACGATTGGGACCGTGACTTTACCTTCCTTGAAGTCCAGCTCGCACCTTTTGACCGAAGCAAAAAGCGTTCACTCGAGGAAATCACCGCCGTCCCGGTGGAGAGCGACTGGGCAGAGCTGCGCGAGGCTCAATTGCTTGCGACCGAGAACCTGAAGAAGGTCGGTATGGCTGTCATCACCGATGTCGGCGACAAAGACGACATTCATCCGGCCAGAAAACAGCCGGTGGGCGCACGACTCGCGTTGCTGGCGCGGAAGATCGCTTACGGCGAAAAAATTGTCGCGGATGGTCCGACTTTCGATGGCGTGAAGTTCAAAGAGGGCAAAGCAATCTTAAGCTTTGAGAATGTCGGCTCCGGGTTGGAAGCGCGGGGCGGCGAGCTCAAAGGGTTTGCCATCGCTGGACCTGATAAGAAGTTCGTTTGGGCAACCGCGAAGATTGAAGGCGACAAAATCGTGGTCAGCCACCCAACCGTGACTGAGCCCGCCGCCGTGCGTTTTGGCTGGGCGGATTATCCGGTCGTGAATTTGTGGAATAAGGAAGGCCTTCCCGCAACCCCCTTCCGGACCGACGACTGGGAAATGCTGACCAAACCAAAAGCAACTCCGGCAAAGAAATGAAAGCGCACCTTGTACGACTTCTGGCGGTTGCAGCGCTGGCATCCATGCCCTTACCGACCGAGGGAGCATTGGCCATCGAAAAGTCCGGTTTCATTTACGAGCGGGCGTCCTTTCCGTCCTGTCATGCCTCGACAATTGCCGAAACGAAGTCCGGGCTGGTGACGGCGTGGTTTGGCGGCAGTGATGAAGGCGAGCCCGATGTCAGCATCTGGACCGCCCGGCATGATGGCAAGGCTTGGAGCGCGCCGGTGGAGGTGGCTACTGGCGTGCAGGAAGATGGCGGGAGATTTCCCTGTTGGAATCCAGTCTTGTTCCAGATGCCGGCGGGGTCATTGATCTTATTCTACAAAGTAGGGCCCAGCCCATCCAAGTGGTGGGGCATGCGGATGCAATCCAATAACGAAGGCAAGACTTGGTCCAAACCCGAACGCCTCCCCAATGATATCCTTGGTCCGATTCGCGCGAAGCCGGTCCTGATCGGCGACAGGCTCTGGTGCGGATCGAGCAGTGAACACGAGGGCTGGCGTCTCCACATGGAATTCACCGCCGACGCCGGAAAAACGTGGACGCGCACCCCGGCGTTGAATGATGGCAAAGAGTTTGCCGCCATCCAGCCGACGATCCTCGCTTGGGCGCCCAATCGCATCCAACTGTTATGCCGCAGCCGTCAGGGCAAAGTGGTGGAGACGTGGACCCACGATGACGGGAAGACATTCTCGGCTTTGCGCGCGACTGAGTTGCCGAATCCGAGCACGGGTGTGGACTCCGTGATCCTTCAGGATGGGACGGCGCTGTTGGTTTACAACAATACCCCACGAGGACGAACGCCACTGAGCATCGCGGCATCGGCGGACGGCACCAACTGGAACAATGTGGTGACGCTGGAGAATGGGCCTGGTGAATTCTCGTATCCTGCCATGATCCAGACCCGCGATGGCCGGGTGCACGTCACTTATACCTGGAAGCGAGAACGAGTTAAGCACGTGGTGTTGAAGCCCTGATTCGTAACGTCGACGCAACCCCTTTGCGGTATAATCCTTTCGGCCTCAAATCACTTCCACAATTGGCGAGCGCCGTTGAACTGATTCTTTGCTCAGAATGAATGCGGAAGCGAGTCGCACGGCGGCGTCGTGGGCCTCCTCCTGTGTTCGAGCGTGGATGCGACAAAGCACGGCGTCTCTCTCGATGAAATCGCCGATCCTAACGAGATGATCGAGACCTACATCAAAATTCACGGAGGCCTCTTTCCTTACCCGGCCGGCCCCTAAGTCACGAATCACTTCTCCGAGGACGCGGGCGTTCGCACCCGTCACCGTGCCTTCGCGCGGAGATTTGAGAGGCAAGATAATGGCTGCGGTGTGGTCCATTTGCAGTCTTGCTTGATAGGCCGGAAGGTCCGTTCCTTGGGCTTGCAGCATTGCATTCCACTTCAGCAGCGGGTTGCCGGAACTCAGGGTGTTGGATGCCAGGGTGCGGGCCTCCTCCAGTCCGTTGGATTTTTGGGTCATCACCAATAATTGAGCGGCACATTCAATCACCAGCGTTTGGAGATCGTCCGGACCGTTGCCCTTCAGGCATTGCACGGCCTCTTTGACCTCGAGCCAATTTCCGGCCGCACGACCGGTTGGCGCGTTCATGTCCGTGATGATGGCGCGCGTCTTGACGCCGGAATCGATTGCGATGCTCGCCATTGTTTGAGCGAGGGCACGGGCTTGATCCAGGGTTTGCATGAAGGCCCCTCCGCCAAACTTTACATCGAGGACGAGTGCTTCAATGCCTTCGGCTAATTTCTTGGAAAGGATCGAGGCGGTGATGAGAGGAATGGAAGGCACCGTGGCAGTGACGTCGCGCAGCGCATAAAGCAGCCGGTCCGCAGGGCACATGGACTCAGTCTGGCCGCAAATGACGCAACCCAAGTCCTCGACTTGAGCGGCGATTTCCGCGGCGCTGAGTCGCGTGCGAAACCCTGGGATCGATTCCAACTTATCGAGAGTTCCACCGGTGATGCCGAGCCCTCGCCCTGAAATCATCGGCACTCGAAAACCCAGGCAAGCGAGCAAGGGCGCCAGAGGAAGTGACACTTTGTCGCCGATGCCGCCGGTGGAATGTTTGTCCACGATGGGTCGGCGCGGATCAGCAGGAAACGTCAGCACATCGCCGGAATCGCGCATCGCCACCATGAGGGTTCGGGTTTCCGTGGGATCCAGTCCGCGGAAGAAAATGGCCATCAGCAAGGCAGCCATTTGGTAGTCCGGAATTTTTTCCTCTACGCAGGCGGTGACGAGGGCACGAAGTTCCGCCTCGCTCAGGGTTTTGCCGTCTCGTTTGGCTTCGATGAGGCCGAGATAGTTCACCCGGCCAACTTCGCAACCGGAGGATTGAAGGCAATCTCAAATACGGCGAACGACAAAATAGCCCCCTGCCTCAATGCGGCCGCGCTTGATTCAGCCGACTTCCTGCGGCCCCTTTCCACCGCTGATCAGGAAGAGGACGGCCATGCGAACAGCCAGGCCGTTGGTAACTTGCTCCAGAACGACGGAGCGCGGGCAGTCTGCGATCTCACTGTTGATCTCGACCCCGCGGTTGATGGGCCCGGGGTGCATGATGAGTACGTCGGGCTTGGTGCGCGCGAAGCGCTCGTGATTCAGGCCGAAGAGCTTGGTGTATTCGCCGATGCTCGGAAACATCGACTGCCGCTGGCGCTCGTGCTGGATGCGCAGAAGGTTGATTACGTCCGCTGATTCGATTGCCTCATCCACGTTATAAGTCACGCGGCAACCCATGCGCTCGAAAACGCGTGGGACGAGCGTGCTTGGTCCACAAAGGGTGACGTTTGCGCCGAGCTTGATGAGCGCCCAAATATTGGAACGGGCCACGCGACTGTAGAGAATGTCGCCGAGAATGGTGACGTTCAATCCCTCGACCCGGTTCTTCTTTTCTCGAATCGTAAACGTATCCAGCAACGCCTGCGTCGGATGTTCGTGCGCGCCGTCTCCGGCATTGACGATGTGCGAATTCACCACCCGCGAGAGAAAATGCGGCGCGCCGCTGGCGCTATGGCGTATTACGATGATGTCGGCATTTAACGCCTCGAGGTTCCTGGCGGTGTCCTTGAGGGTTTCGCCTTTCTTCAACGAGGACGCTTCGGCGGTGAAGTTGATGACGTCGGCGCTCAGGCGCATGGCGGCGAGTTCGAAACTGATGCGCGTGCGGGTGGAGGGTTCGACGAACAGATTGATGACGGTCTTGCCGCGTAGCGCGGGCGTCTTCTTGATGGCCCGCTCACCGACGGCTTTGAAGGCTCGCGCGGTGTCGAGCACCGTCATGATTTCCTCCGGACTAAGGGACTCGATGTCGAGCAGATGGTGGCGTTGCCAGCTCATATTTTCTCCAGAGTGACGATGTCTGGCCCGGCGTCTTCCTTCAGTCGTACATGCACGCGTTCGCGGATCGAGGTGGGTACATTCTTCCCGACGAAATCAGCCTTGATCGGCAATTCGCGATGGCCGCGATCAATCAGTACAGCAAGTTGAACCCGTTGTGGCCTGCCGAAATCGTTCAGAGCATCAAGAGCGGCGCGCGTGGTGCGCCCGCTGAACAGGACATCATCCACCAGCACCACGGTTTTTCCGGTGATGTCGAAGGGAATGACGGTGGGGTGAACGTTCGGCGCGGCGTGAGTGCCAATGTCGTCGCGGTGCATGTTCACATCCAAGGAACCAGTGGGAAGTGCCTGGCCAAGGATTTCTTTCAAGAGAGCGGATAGGCGTTGGGCAAGAAAGACTCCGCCGCGTTGAATCCCGATTAGGGTGAGATTGGTGGCAGACTCGTTCCGCTCCGCGATCTCATGTGCCATGCGCTTCAATGCACGTTCGAGGGCCACAGTGGAAAGGATGACAACCTCGTCAGGCATAAAAAAACGAACCAGCGCACGCTGATTCGCCCGTTGTAGACAATGTTGTTTGCCGCATTGGTCCTTCGCGACCTCGCAGGATCGCTTTAAAGGAAACTCGTTCTAAGCCGCCTGGGTTTGCTGATGGCGCGCCCTGCGCCACTTGGCGCGGTGCTTGATGATCCAGTCCGTCAGCGCGCGCTCAAACCCGATGTCGTAGCCCGCCTTCTCCGACTCGATCCATTTGTGACGGAGGATCTCTTCGCGTTCCGCCTGAAACTCGCGATAAAGAGACGAGTTCTTCAGGAGTTGGGCGCCGCTCGATTCGTCTTGAGAGCTAATCGACATACAAAGTGATCGTGCGAAAAGGTATCACGCGTCTGTTTACTGACAACCTTTTTGAACCATGTTGCAGGCTGATGTATTCGTCCGATAACTGCCTACATCTTCCCATTTTACTTCATGAATTGCGCGCGCAATTTAATGGCAATATCCAGGAAGGCACGTCCGGCGAGCGAGTCGGGCTGAGTCATCACGACGGGCTGGCCAGCATCTCCACCTTCGCGAATCTCGATGAAGATGGGCACCTCCCCGAGAAAAGGCGCGTCTTGGCGGGCCGCTTCGGAGCGACCGCCGCCGTGACCGAAAAGTTCAATGCGGTCGCCGTTCGGTGTCGTATAGAAGCTCATGTTTTCAACCAGGCCAAGGATGGGCACATTTACTTTCTGGAACATGGCAATGCCTTTGCGCACCACTCCGAGCGAAGCCTCTTGCGGAGTAGTGATGATGACTCCGCCATCCAGGGGCACAGTCTGGCATAACGACAATTGGGCATCACCGGTGCCAGGGGGAAGATCCACCAGGAGGTAATCCAATTCACCCCAGTCCACGGAATGGATGAATTGCTGGATTGTCTTCATGATCATCGGCCCGCGCCAGATCACCGGCTGATCGCTGTCCAAGAGGAAACCCATGCTCATCAGCTTCACTCCGTAGTTGGAGGGCGGCATCAACTTCTCATCAGCGCTGATCGTGGGGCGTTGTTTGATGCCCATCATCAGCGGGATGCTTGGGCCGTAGATATCGCAATCGAGCAATCCCACGCGCTCGCCCAAATGTTGGAGCGCGCAGGCGAGATTCACCGAGCAGGTCGATTTGCCCACGCCGCCCTTGCCGCTGGCGATGGCCACGATGCGCTTGATGCCGGGCACTCGGTTGGGCTGAACCATTCCAGTTGGGGACGCGCCTGCCGCGGCCGCGGGTTGATTCACTTGCACGGAAACCATCTGCACGCCCGACAATCCGCGCAGGACGGCTTCGGCATCCGCTTTGATTTTCTGCGCCGCGTCATTGTTCGGCGACGTGAGTTGGATCATCACGTTGATGGCACCATTGTTCGCCGCGATGTGCTTGATGATCCCGAACGAGACGATGTCGCGAGAGTAGCCGGGGTATTTAACCGCTTTCAGTGCTTCTGTAATCTGCTGTTCCGTAATCATTTCAAAGTTCTTCGCGTGCTGTTGCAGGATGACTCTTGGTTCCCTTCTGCCTTCCATGGGCGTCTGTCGGGTTCCCAACCCATCTGCAATGGGCTCCAGTTTGGTTTGGCGGAAGGTCCAGGTCAATGTGCCATCTTCCCCGGAGAAATCTCTCGAGCGAGTGTTGCAAATAATCGCTCTGTAATTGGATTGCTCCTCCGAACGCCCCATGACTAAGTCTCCTGTCCTTCACGCTTCCGAGCCGGAATGGCGAACGACCATTGTGCCTGTTCTCAACCCACTTTGGGAGCCCTTGCCTGCCGATGCCGTTTTCGCCACGACGCATTGGAGCACGGTATTGCGTGCGGGCGAACATCGCTCGGTCAAATCTGTCGCGGCGCTGGAAAAGCTCTGTCATTCCTACTGGTATCCGCTCTACGCCTACGTGCGGCGACAGGGAAAATCTCCGCACGACGCGCAGGATCTGACGCAGGAATTTTTCTCGGGGCTGCTGAAGAGCCATTCGCTCGACGCGGTGCATCCGGGGAAAGGCCGGTTTGGCTCGTTCCTCATTGCTTCGCTGAATCACTTTCTCGCCAACGACTGGAAACATTCCCGGCGGCTGAAACGCGGCGGCGGCCACACCCATTTCTCGATCGATGAACAATCGGCCGAGGGACGCTTTTGCCACGAGCCGGCGGATCAGTTCACCCCGGAGAACGCCTACGAGCGCCGCTGGGCCGAGACGCTGCTTCTAACCGTGCTCGACCGCCTCTTGCGTCGAGTGGGAAGCCGGCAATTCACCGGCCCCCTTCGTGGAATTGAAAGCTTTCCTCGTCGAAGGGAAGGCGGCCGAGCCGTTCGCTGAGGCCGCTCGCCGTCTCCAGGTGACAGAGGCGTCGCTCAAATGGTCCGTGCATAAACTGCGCAGGCGATACGCGGAAATTTTTCGCGAGGAAATTTCCAACACGGTCAGCGCCCCGGAGGAAGTGGATGACGAAATCCGCCACCTCTTTGCCGTGATGGGCGGCTGAACGCGAAATTCGCGGAATTCGCAACCGATTCGCCGGGAACGTTTCTGTAATTGTCAGACGCGGCGCGCCCTAGCGCTCCGCTCGAGGTGCTCATGTCACAACAATCATTTTGTCCAAAGTGCCAGCGGCTGGTGAATGGCAACGCGCCACACCAGCTGTGTCCCGCGTGCTTGCTCGCGGCGATGTTGCCGGGAGAAGAGAAAAAATCTTCGAGCTCCGGGCCGTTGCTCGAGCAGATTGGCGCTCGCATCGGGCGCTACAAGCTGCGTGAGAAGATTGGCGAGGGCGGCTTCGGCGTGGTGTATGTGGCCGAGCAGGAGGAACCGGTGCGCCGGTTCGTCGCGCTCAAGGTTATCAAGCTCGGCATGGACACGCGCGAGATTATTGCGCGCTTCGAAGCCGAGCGGCAGGCGCTGGCGCTGATGGATCATCCGAACATCGCGCGCGTGCTGGACGCCGGCGCTACGGAAGCGGGCCGGCCCTTTTTCGTGATGGAACTGGTGAAGGGCGTTCGCATCACCGACTACTGCGACCAACATCAGCTCACGACCATCCAGCGACTCAACCTTTTCATCCAGGTCTGCCAGGCCGTTCAGCACGCGCACCAAAAGGGAATCATTCATCGTGACATCAAACCGTCGAACATCCTGGTCGCGTCGCACGACGGCGTGGCAGTGCCGAAGGTGATTGATTTCGGCATCGCGAAGGCCACGCAGGGGCGTCTGACCGACCTCACCGTTTACACCGAGCTAAATCAGTTCATGGGCACGCCCTCCTACATGAGCCCGGAACAGGCGGAATTGAGCGGGTTCGACATCGACACGCGCACGGACAACTACCACGTTGATGTCACTAATCCATTTTCCGCCGGAGTTTTGGTCTCCAGCGCCAATGCGAACCTGACCGTCCTTGCGGCGACGCCGCCGACTGTGATGACGCTGGCCGCCAGCAACGTGAAAAAGATCGAAGCAACCTTCAACGGCAGCGTGAATCCGAACGGCGGCTTCACCACGGTCCATTTTGAGTTCGGCACCAACACGACATAGGGGAACGTCACCGCTCCACCTGCTATCGGCAACGGCACAAGTCTCCTGCCAATTGCTGCTGTGTTGCCACCTCTCACTCTGGAGCCAAATACTACTTATCACTTCCGCCTGGTGGCCACGAGCGTGGGTGGCACTGCTGTCGGTGGCGACACGACTTTCACGACGTTGCCGATGACGAATTTCATTGTCATGAACACGCTGAACTCGGGAGTTGGTTCGTTGCGCGCGGCCATTGCGGCGGCGGAACTTGCCGACACGATCCAATTCGATCCCAGCCTGAATGGACAGACCATCGTTCTTGCCAGTGGACTGGTGATCGACCGCGGCGCGCGAATCTTTGGGCCAGGGGCCGATCAGATGGCGATCAGCGGCAGTAATGTCACGCGTGTGTTCGCCATTTCGAGCAGCGGGGTGGCTCATATTTCCGGACTTGCGATACGAAACGGAAGGGTTTCGGCGTTCACCAGTGGGGCGGGCATTTTGAATGAAGGCGCACTGACTCTGGAGAATTGTGCCTTCTCCAACAATGTGTCGCTGAATGCGGGCGGTGCGGTGGCGAACCTCAATGGCAGTCTCACCGTCCGTCGCTCTGTCTTCGCGCGGAATCGCGCCTCTGGTGGTGGCGGCGCGATTTGAAATTCCGCATTCGCGCATCCGGCCTGGATCTCCGACAGCGCTTTCATCGAAAACACAAATGCTTCGACCGCGCAGTTCTCGTCCGGCGGCGGAGCGTTTAACACATACACGGCCAGCACGATTAGCAACTGCCTCTTCCAAGGCAATGGCTTGAACGCGAACCAATCGGGTAATGGCGTGGGTGGCGGCGCGCTCTATTGCGCGAACAACGGCTTCCTCGACGCCGCTGTGCTCGTGGTAAACAGCACGTTTGCAAGTAATGCCTGCGCTGCGGCCTCCGGGGGGCGCGATTATGAATACCGGCCCGCGAGCACGACTGACCATCCGCGGCAGCACCTTCACCGGCAACCGCGCCCGCGGCGGTGGCGCCATCAATTGCGAGACCACCGGCTCGGTCCTTTCATTGGAGAACAGCACCTTGTCCGGCAACACTGCAAACTACGGCGGCGCACTTTATTCCGACGGCGGCGCAGTGACTCTGAATCACTGCACCATCGTGAGCAACGTCGCCCTCTTCGCCAAAGGCGGCGGGGTCCGCTCTTATGGAGGGGAGTCGCTGGTGGTCGGCCATTCACTCATCTCCGGCAACAGCGCGCCGCAAAATGCCGACATTGCCATGATGGATTTCTCGGACGCGCCGGTGCCGCTCGTCTCGCTGGATCACAATTTGATTGGAACCACCAATGGTACTTTGGGCTGGACGGCGACGGACCTCGCAGGCAGCGACGCCGCTCCGCTTGATCCGCGAATTGGCCCGCTCGCGGACAACGGCGGGCTCACCTGGACTTTCGCGTTGGTTCCCGGCAGTCCTGCCATCGATGCGGGAGATTGCCTCGGCAGGAGCGGTGTCGCGCTCGTAGATCAGCGCGGCGTGGTGCGTCCTCAAGGAGCGGCGTGCGATATCGGAGCTTACGAGTGGGCGCCGGCGCCGTTGCCACTCAGCGTTTTCGGGCCGGATCGATCGGGCAACACCTTCTCGCTTCGTTTGAATACGGAGACCGGGCGCGCTTACTTCCTCGAGTTCACTCCCATGTTGGTCAGTCCGACATGGGCTCCAGTGGCAAATACGCCGGGAAATGGCTTGATGCAGACCCTGGTAGATCCATTTGCGACCAACTCACAAGGATTTTATCGAATCCGCGCGGAGTAACCCCGACCTGCTGGAGCATCAATGCGCCGCTTTGCCGGAAACGGCGGCGGCGTGTTCACTGAACGATTTACCGCGGCCGGTGGGCGCGATGACGGAGTCGATCACGCCACGCTGAAACTCGTCCCACATGGGCGACATGTTGCGCAGCTTGTCCACGATTTTGGCGAACGTCTCGACGAAGTAGTCCACATCCTCCGCCGTGTTGTCCTTGCCCAGAGAGATGATGATGTTGCCTTGGGCGAGCGCGTGATCGAGCCCGATGGCAGCGAGCACGTGTGAAATCTTCAGCGACTTACTCACGCAGCTCGAACCGCTCGCCACCGCAATACCGTTCATGTCGCACAGGAGCAACTGGCCTTCGCCTTCGATGAACTCGGTGCTGAGGTTCAGGTTTGTCGAAATGCGCTTTGGGCCGGGCTCCGGTCCATTCAGCTTGATGTAACTTGATGTGCGTCTTCAGCCCGTTCCAGAGCTGCTTCTGCAACCGCGCCGTGTGCGCCATGCGCTGCGGCATTTCGCGCAATGCAATCTCTGCGGCGACGCCTCCTCCGACGATTGCAGGAACATTTTCAGTTCCTGCTCGACGTCCGCCTTCCTGCACGCCGCCGTGAATGATACTCACGAGACGCGCTTTGCGATTGCGGTAGAGAACGCCGATGCCTTTCGGTCCGTAGAATCGATGCGGCGAAAACGACAACGAGATTCGCACCCCATGCCTGCACATCGATCGGCAACCAGCCTGCGCTCGCCTCGGCATCAACGTAAAACGCGATGCCGCGTTCGCCGGCAATTTTCCCGATCTCGCGAATCGGCGCGATGGTCCCGATGTCGTGGTTCACATGATGCACCGCGATGAGGGTTGTCTTGTCAGTGATCGCTGCGCGCACGTCTTCGGGATTAATGACGCCTTCTTTGTCCACCTTCACGCGCGTGCAGGTGAAGCCCTGCTTTTCCAGGAACTCGATGGAGTTCATCACGCTGGATGCTCAGTCTCGCTCACGACGAGATGCATGCCCTTGCGCTGGTTCGCGTAAGCCACGCCTTTGATGGCGAGGTTCGACGACTCGGTTCCGTCCGACGTGAAGATGATGTCGTCAGGCGACTCGGCGTTGATCAGCGCCGCGTATTGCGTGCGCGCCTTGGCCAGCGCGTCGCGCACGCGCAAACCATGCTGGTGCAGTGAAGAGGGATTTCCGAAGGCTTCGGTGAAGAACGGCTTCATTGCCTCGAACACTTCCGGCAAACCGGCGTGGTCGATTGATGGTCGAGATAAACCTGGCGCATAAGTCAAAATCCACGGACGGCACCGCTCGCCGAGCGACCGACCGTGGATGCAAATTGGTTGGTACAGTTACGCGGTGACCGGCTCGTCCTGTTTGGCCCCGTCCTGTTTGGCCACTTCAGGATGCTTCTTCATGTAATCTTCAAGCGCCGCTTTGAGGGCTTCTTCGGCGAGCACCGAGCAATGGATTTTTACCGGAGGCAATCCGCCCAGGGCAGTGACGACCTCCTGATTCGAGAAGTTCATCACTTCATCAATGGAACGGCCCTTGATGAGTTCCGTAGCCATGCTCGAACTGGCAATAGCCGAACCGCACCCGAAGGTCTTGAAACGAGCATCTTCAATTTTGCCGTCCTTGATCTTGAGGCTGATCTTCATGATATCGCCACACGCTGCGGCACCGACTTCGCCCACGCCGTCCGCGTCCTTGATGTCCCCCATGTTGCGAGGGTTCATGAAATGGTCCATGACCGTTTCGTTATAAAGTGTGTAAGTTTCGCTCATACGAGTTTCTTTCAATTCTTCAGTTCCAAGCTTCAAACCCCCTCGAGCGGAACGGTGGCTTTCACCGACCGGCACGTGGGTCTTCATTAAATCCGCCAAAGTAGTGCGGGAAAAAACTTCCTTCACGCGATCCTGCGCCTGTTCAAACAAGCCGCACAGCGCGCAACCGCCGAAATGCTCACATTTCGGTTCGGCCTCGGACAGGCAACGCTGGAACGCAATCTTACCTTCAATGGCCTCGATCACTTCCAGCACGCTGATATCTTGTGCCGGCTTCAGTAAAGCGAAGCCGCCCCCGATCCCCCGATTGGATTTCACCAACCCCCCTTTGGCGAGGGACTGAAAAATCTTGGCGGCGAAACTCTTGGGAATGTGTTCCTCGCGGCTCACTTCATCCACCATCACCACTGCGCCGCTCGGCCGCCTGGCCAGGCACATAAGCCCAAGAACCGCGTATTCGCCTGCTTTGGTGATTTGCATCGCTTGTTCAAAGCGGACGGGATTTGTCCGATTTGCAATGGCAATATAGAAGTCGCGGTCAGCGTGTCAACGCGAGTTTGCCGTTGTATTCACGGCCGAGCCCTGGCCTAAAGCGCAAACAAGTGGTTGCCAACCGACGTTCATCTGGCATTTTCCGTCCTCTATGGAAAAACCGAAGATCATCGCTTACCTCAAACCGTCCTGTGGCTGGAGCCAGGGTGTCCGCGCCGTGTTCCGCAAATACGATTTACCCTTCGAGGATCGCGACATCATCAATGACCCTCTGCAGCGTCAGGAAATGATCGAGAAAAGTGGCCAGATGCTCAGCCCCTGTGTCGAAGTCAACGGCCGGATGCTTCCTGATATCAGCGGGGAGGAGGTCGAATCGTTCCTTTTGGCCAACCAGTTCGTACGGCCGAATAATGCGGAACCGGATGCTCCGATCAACCAGCCTTGTGCTCACGAGATGCCTGGTCCCACAGCATTGAATTTCCGACGCTGAGCGTAGGGTTCATTTGCTCGTGGCCGTCCCCTCCTCAAATGGGGGACGGCTTTTTTTTGAGTCCGCCATTTCATGGTTTGCCCCTTCAGCCTTCGCTGAAGCCTTCATTTGGCTGACAGTTTTCGGCCACCGGTCGCCTCTGCTTTTCCAAAACGTTTCATCCGCGCCCTTTGTCCGTCACCGTCATTCCTTAGCTTGGCTCGCGAACAACGCGACCAACTATGATGAAACGGAAACAACTTACATGGGCTTCACTGGCCGGAGTCCTTCTTGCGGCGGGTCTTGCAATGCCTTCGGCACAGGCACAGTCGTCCGACGCATTGCTCGATAAACTCGTCGATAAAGGTGTGTTGACGGTTCGGGAAGCGAACGAGCTTCGCGAACAGTCTGATGACGGCTTCGGCAAAGCTTTCCAAGCCAGGACCGGCATGCCCGACTGGGTGAATCAGATCAAACTCTACGGCGACCTGCGCGGACGATGGGATTTCATCAAGACGGATAATCAATTGCCGGGTGCGGGCGAGCCGAACAAGGATCGGTCCCGCTTCCGCTATCGCCTGCGCGTTGGTGCAACGGTGCAGATGAAGGAACAGTTTGAGCTTGGGTTCCGGCTGACGTCGTCTGACCCCACTGGCAGTTTTGGTGGCGATCCCATTTCGGGCAATTCAACCTTCCAGGATAACGGGTCCAAGAAGTTTGTTTACATCGATCAGGCCTACGGCAAGTGGACACCGATTAACGGCGGGCCGTGGCTTCTCAGCGCCACGGTGGGTAAAATGGAGAACCCACTCGTTGTTTCCGACATGGTCTTTGACCCGGATTACACCCCGGAAGGTTTCGCGCTTCAGGGCGGCTACAACATCAATGCGAACCACACTCTCAAGTTGAACAGTGGCGTGTTTATGTTGGATGAGATTAACCAAGGCTCCCAGGCGAGCGATGATCCCTATCTGCTGGGTGCGCAGTTGCGTTACGATGCCAAGTGGAATCCCAAACTTTCCACGACCATGGGCATTGCATGGATGTCGTTATTCGACGAGGAAAACCTGGGTAACGCCGCGGTGCCCAACGTCAACGTCGGCAACAGCCGTTACGCTACGGCGACCGGCTCTCACTTGGCAGGCGATCTCATCGAGGGATATGCCCCCATCGTCGCGGATGCCAGCGTCACGTATAACTTGGATTCCTTCCCGCTCTACACGGGACCTTTTCCCATCCGTTTGGGCGGCGAATACATGGTCAACCCTGAAGCCGACACTCGAAACGACGCGTATTGGCTGGGGATTTTCTTTGGCAAATCCGGCAAGAAGAATACCTGGGAACTCTCCTATCGATACAAGCGGTTGGAAGGCGATGCGCAATACGAGGAATTTGTCGATTCGGACACGGGCGCTTATCGCACACCGGGCAGTTCATTTGCGCTGGCTGGATCCGGGCAGGGCGCCGGTTATCGCGCAGGTACTGGCGTAAAAGGTCACGTGGCCAAACTCGCCTACTCACCTTCTGACTCTTTCACGGTAGGGGTCACCTACTACCTGTTTGAGCTCATCGATACCCCTGTGGCCACGGCCACGGTGGGAACCGGCACCAATGCTCGCACCGTGAGAGAGCAGGAAAGTGCTGCGCACCGCGTGCAATTGGACGCCATCTGGAAATTCTAGTTTTAAAAAATCATCTTAAGGAGCTTTATGAAAAAAATGACACCAACGCTGGCGCTGACGCTGATCGGCACCATCCTGGCCCCAGTTCTTTCCGCTCAAGCGGGCAACATCACAGTCAAAGGATCGGACACCCTCGTCATCCTGGCTCAAAAGTGGGCCGAGGTTTACATGGGCAAGAATCCTGATACCAAAATTCAGGTGACGGGAGGCGGATCGGGCGTGGGCATTGCCGCTCTGCAAAACAAAACCACCGACCTCTGCAATTCATCCCGCAAAATGAAGGCGGCCGAGATCGCCAACTGCGTGCAAGCCTTCGGCAAGCGGCCCACCGAATATAAGGTCGCCGTGGACGGATTGTCCGTTTACGTCCACGAAGACAACCCGCTGAAGGAGATCAGTCTGGAGCAACTGGAAGGGGTCTTCACTGGCAAGGTGCGCAATTGGAAAGAACTCGGCGGCAGCGACGCTCCCATCACAGTCTACAGTCGCGAAAACAGTTCCGGCACTTACGAGTTCTTTAAGGAGCACGTGCTCAAAGGACGTGATTTCGCGGCGCGCGCCCAAACCATGCCCGGCACAGCGGCTTTGTTGCAGGCGATCGCCAAGGACAAAAACGGCGTGGGTTACGGCGGTATCGCTTACGGCAAGGGGGCAAAGGCGTTGCGCGTGAAGAAAGATAGTGGCAGCCCAGCCATTGAACCCACGGAAGAAAACGTCCTCAAACAGGCGTATCCGATTTGGCGTTATCTGTATGTCTATGTGAATCCCGCCATCGATAAGGGCGAAGTGGCTCAGTACCTCAATTGGATTCGCAGCGAAGAAGGCCAAACGCTGGTTAAGGATATCGGTTACTTCCCGCTCCCGAAGAACCTTCGTGAGTAAGACGCTGATTCTGATCGGCGGTTTCCTCCGCGATCGGCATGGGCGGGTGAGTTCCAAAGCGAATGGTGCTTGCCCGCCCTCTTGCTTCTGATCATGAGCGACGTTCCACAATCTGTTTCGCCGGCGGCGATTCCCCAGCACGATCTCCGTGGGCAAGACCTTGCAGGTTCCCGTGCTGCCATCCGCGCGGAATGGGCGGCTCTCGCCACTGGCCACAAACCGCGACCAGTGGAATGGATCGTGGAGAAGGGCATCTTCCTGACATCGCTCTCCGCCATCCTGATGATCTTCCTGATCTTCTTCTTCGTGGCGAACAAGGCGTGGCCGATCGTGGCTGGCAAAACCAACAGCTCGCGCGTCTTTAATGCCATCCCGCCCGCCGACATGGCCAAGTACTCGCCTGCCGAGTTACAGGCGTATCTGGGCGTAACGGCCCAACAGTGGGACGGCTTCGATGCAGAGACCCGCCGGACCCTCATGGAAGTGAAGATGGAAGAATCGCACGAGCGAACCGACGACAAGGACGCGGAGATTAATACCACCGAATGGCGCTACATTCTGGCCCCGCAGCAATGGACCGGGTACGACAAGCCTGAATACATTTGGCAACCCGTTTCCGGCATTCACAAATACAACATCGTCCCGCTCATCGTCGGGAGCCTTAAGGCGACTTTGGTGGCGCTGCTCTTCAGCTTTCCTCTCGCGCTCGGTGCCGCGATTTACGTGTCGCAACTGGCCTCACCCCGCACCAAGGAGTGGCTCAAGCCTGCCATCGAACTGCTGGCGGGTATTCCCAGCGTCGTGCTCGGGTTTTTCGCGCTCATCGTCATGGCTACCGTCCTGCAAAACACGTTTGGCTACCAATCCCGCTTGAATGCGTTCGTGGCGGGTATTGCACTGGGGTTGGCGATTATTCCCGTGGTGTTTTCCATTGCGGAGGACGCGCTCACCAGCGTGCCCCGCAGCTACACCCAGGCCGCTCTCGCCCTGGGCTCTTCCAAGTGGCAGGCGGCGTGGCGAATCGTTCTGCCAGCGGCGATTCCGGGCGTGTTCGCCGCCGTCGTTCTGGGCTTCGGTCGCGCCATTGGTGAAACGATGATCGTGCTCATGGCGAGCGGCAACGCCAGCATCGTATCGTGGGATATCTTTGATTCGACGCGAACCATGACGGCGACGATTGCGGCTGAATTGGCCGAAACAGTCGTGGACGGACACCACTATCGCATGCTGTTCATGATTGGAGCGCTGTTGTTCCTCGTGACGTTCGTGGCGAACTTCGTCGCCGACCTGGTCATCCATCGCCTCAAGCACAAATTGGAGGGCAGGGCGTGACTCAACTGCAACGCACCATTCCGGGCATGGCCCCTGAACGCGGACGACACTTCGAGAGGGGGAAGGTTGAGGTGGGCTCCGCTATTTTCGGCGGTCTCACGTTTCTGGCGACGGTGATTATCCTCGCCATGTTGATCCTCATTCTCGGGAACATTTTCTGGCATGGATGGGCCGGCTTTTCCTGGGGCTTCATCACGCGCGGCACAGAAAAGGACATGTTCGACGTGAATAACGCCGGCGTCTTTCCCATGATTTTTGGCACGGCGGCGCGAGTGATTCTGATGACCTTGTTCGTCATTCCCATCGGAGTGGTCACGGCCATCTATCTCACCGAGTACGCGCGGGCCGGTTCGATGATCGTGCGAGTCATCCGCGGAGCCATCAACAATCTGGCTGGAGTACCATCCATTGTATTCGGGCTCTTCGGGCTCGGATTCTTCATCGCCTTCGTCGGTAAAAATCTGGATGCCCTTCTGCGAAACCCCGAAGCCGTGTGGGGCAAGCCCGCGCTCATCTGGGCCTCTCTCACTCTGGCCGTGATGACGCTTCCCGTCGTGATTGTCGCGACGGAAGAGGCATTGAAAGCCATCGCACCTGGACTCCGTGAAGCCAGCCTGGCGCTGGGTGCCACGAAGCTCGCAACCATACTGAAGGTCGTCTTGCCGCAAGCGATGCCCGGAATCCTTACCGGTGGAATCCTCGCCGTGAGCCGAGCGGCCGGGGAAGTGGCGCCCATACTTTTCACGGGTGCGGCGTATTACATGGCCAGCCTTCCCAAATCGTTGGCCGACCAGTTCATGGACCTGGGTTACCATGTTTTCACGCTCTCTACTCAATCACCCAACATCGACCGGACGCGCCCGATTTTGTATGCCACGGTGCTTGTCCTGCTCCTGCTCACCTTCACGTTGAATATTGTGGCTGTGCTTGTGCGGGCAAAAATCCGACGGCGCATGCGTGCCATGCATTAATATGACTCTCCAAACGCCCGCCCCGCTTAAAGTGCAAGCCGCCCCTCCCGACCGGGGAATGTCCGCGACGTCCGCGGAACCGCTCATTGAGCTGCATAATCTTTCGCTGTTCTACGGGTCCAGCGTCGCTCTCAAGGATATTTCTTTCTCCATCCGGGAGAAAATTGTTACGGCGTTCATCGGCCCTTCGGGGTGCGGGAAGTCCACCTTGTTGCGCTGTCTAAACCGCATGAATGACCTCATCGACGGGGTGCGAATCGAAGGAAAGGTCAAGATACACGGGCACGATATTTACGCGCCGAAGGTGGATGTCATTGAGCTGCGGAAACGGGTGGGAATGGTATTTCAACGCTCGAACCCCTTCCCCAAGTCCATCCACGAAAACATTGCTTACGCACTTCGCCTCCATGGCACGCGGGATAAACAGAAGATCGACGAGGTCGTCGAACAAAGTTTGCGGGGCGCGGCCCTGTGGGATGAGGTCAAGGATCGACTCCACGCCAGCGCGATGGGCCTCTCGGGTGGGCAACAGCAGCGCCTTTGCATCGCCCGCGCCATCGCCATTCGTCCCCAGATCATCCTGATGGATGAACCCGCTTCGGCGCTCGACCCAATCGCTACGGCAAAAATTGAGGAATTGATTCTCGACCTCAAAAAAGATTTCACCATCGTCATCGTCACTCACAACATGCAGCAGGCGGCGCGGATCAGTGATTACACGGCGTTCTTTTACCTGGGTGAACTTGTGGAATACGACGTCACTTCAAAAATGTTCACCAATCCAGGAAAGCGCCAGACAGAGGATTACGTAACCGGACGTTTCGGTTGATGAAGCTGATTAACACAGTGGAACGTGAATAAGGTAATGAGAACGATCAGTAACCAAAGGCCCGCCCGGCCGCGACACCGTCACGACCATCCAAGTCATTTCAACCCAATCACTGTCTGCCGAATATTGCCATGACACATCACGATCAGGAATTGGCTGAACTAAAGGAGTTGCTTCTCCTGATGGCGGGTCACGCTCGCAATGCCGTTTCCCGCGCGGTGCAGGCGCTCGTGGAACGCGACGAGAACCTCGCCAGACGCGTCATCGCCGATGATTCGATTGTGGATCAGCTTGAGATCAAGGTGGATGAAGTCGCGATCAACTTGCTTTCGAAGGCGCCCCTCGCGTCGGATCTCCGGCTCATCACCATCGCCATGAAGGCATCCCACGACTTGGAACGGGTATGCGATGAAGCGACCACCATTGCCCGGCGTGCCATCGAATTAAACAGCGAGCCCCAGCTCAAGGCCTACGTGGACATTCCGAAAATGGCGCAACTAGGCCTTCAGATGCTTGACCGCGCGATTAATGCTTTCGTGAATCGCAATCCGAACGAAGCGCGTGAGGTGGTGAAGTGCGACAAGGAAGTGGACGCAATGAACAAGCAACTTCACCGTGAGTTGGCCAGCTACATGATTGAGCGCCCGGCCACCATTACGCGGGCGTTGAACCTGATGGTTATTTCCAAGGCCTTGGAACGGATTGCCGACCACGCCACCAACATTGGTGAAGAGGTGGTTTATCTCTACGAAGGGCGCGATATTCGTCACATCGGCAAAGAAACTCCCATCGCGTAACATGCTCGCACGGCGCGCACCTGGCTCACCCGAGTCCCTGTGCTGCCGTAGAAAATCCCTTGCGAAAGTCGATTTTGCGCATATCAATAACCGCTCTTTACGGTCGGCTGTGTAGCTCAGTTGGTAGAGCAGAGGACTGAAAATCCTTGTGTCGCCGGTTCGATTCCGGCCGCAGCCACCACCTCGCCCCGTTCGCCCTTTTCGTGTTCCGGCTCGCCCTGTCGTAAAGGCTTAAGTAATTTCCGCTGGTGAAAACTCTCTTTCTTGGCCTGTGCTGCTGGGTGTCGACAGGGTTCGCCGCTGACAAGACGCTGGATATTTATTGGATCGATTCGGAAGGTGGCGGCTCGACTCTCATTGTCACACCGGCGGGCGAATCGGTGCTCATCGATTCAGGGAACCCCGGTGGACGTGATGCGGATCGAATTCATAAGGTAGCTGTGGAGGTGGCTGGGCTTAGGCGCATTGATCATCTCGTCACGACCCATTTTCACACCGACCACTTTGGTGGCGCTGCGGAAGTGGCGGCCAGGATTCCGATCGGCAGTGTGTGGGATAGTGGCATTCCCGCGTCGGATCCCGATGGCGGGAAAAACACAAACCGCTGGCTCGCGGCCATTCAGCCTTACCGGGAAATGAAGGTGGAACGACGGAATCAAATCCAAGCGGGGCTCGCTCTGCCGTTGAAATCAATCGGGACGACGGCGATTGCGTTACGATGCGTTATGGCTAGCCAAAAAGAGCCTGACTATCCCCATGCCAGATTCAAAGCGAATACCCTGTGTGAAGACGGACGGGAGAAAGCGGCTGACACCTCGGACAATAAGAACAGCGTAGCGCTGCTTCTCGAGTTCGGGCCGTTCCGCTTTTTCGATGGTGGTGACCTAACTTGGAACACGGAGGCCGAACTGGTTTGTCCCTTCAATCCCATAGGCCAGGTGGATGTTTACCAGGTGAACCATCACGGACTCGACGTCAGCAATAACCCTCTTTTGGTGAAATCGCTTTCTCCTACCGTGAGCGTCATGAATAACGGCCCTACAAAAGGCACCGGCAAAGAAACTCTCGCCACCTTGAAAAGCACGCGATCGATTCAGGCCATGTACCAGGTTCACAAGAATGTTCGGGCCGATCGGGAGAACAACACCGAGGACGCCTTAATCGCAAATTTGGAGCGCGAGTGCCACGGAGATTACATCAAACTATCTGTTCAACCTGACGGCAAATCCTACACCGTGAGCATTCCGGCACGCGGACACACGCGCACGTTTCAAACGAGATCTCCCTTAACGGTTCGGACGGCGCGTGTGGAGTAAGTCGTCAAACCTTGCGGGTTCCTGGCGTGCCTTCGCGTTGATTTGCCCACAGGCTTGACGCACCTCGAACGGAAAACTACTTTCGCGCCCCGGATGGTGGTCGTAGCTCAATGGTAGAGTCCCAGCTTGTGGAGCTGGCTGTTGCGGGTTCGAGTCCCGTCGGCCACCCCATCCTCTCTTGGTCGCCCGATCCAGGCTTACGTTCGACTCCTCGTTGTTAGCAGGCCCGTCTGTTTACAAACCAACCTCGGGCTTGGCGGGTGGGAACACCGCCGTCGCCGCAAGACTGCATCCGGATTCCCGGCGCCAGCGTAAGTACCTTTGAATGCAAAGACTGTTGGTCGACTTCAATGCTGGCGCGGGCAGTGCAAAATCATCAAGCTGGCCTGTCCCGATCCGGCACCGGGACAAGGTTGGATTTCGCACATTATGTTGGAGTTACAGGCGACGGAAGATTCTCACGCGCAGCTACTGCGTCGCATTGCGGCTCGGGATACACAGGCTTTGGCGGAACTGTACGATCACTTATCCGGCCCTCTTTTTTCCACAGCGGTTCACATCCTCGGAGACGCCCGGGAAGCGGAAGAAGTGATTCAGGACGTGTTCGTCCAGATTTGGGCGCGCGCGTCGACGTTCGACAGTGAATTAGGCATTCCCTTTCATTGGACGTTGAGCATCACACGGAATCGTTGCATCGATTATTTACGCGCCCGCAAACGCCGTTCGCGCTTGATTGATGAAGCGTCAACAGAGACAGAGATACTGTTACGTCCCGCCACCCTGCCGGCACACGATTCGCTAAGCGGGGAGGAAGTCGCGAAAGTGCGAGCCGCGGTGCAGGAATTGCCGCCCGATCAACGGCAGGCGGTCGAACTGGCGTTCTTCGGCGGCATGACACATCAGGAAATCGCGGAACATTTGGACGAGCCATTGGGAACAATCAAAGCGCGGATCCGCCGGGGGATGTTGAAATTAAAAGAAAGCCTGAAGGCTTACGTATGATGTCAGAGCAACAGCAGGAACTAGCCAGTCTCTACGCCTTGGGCGCACTGGAGGGTCCGCAGCGCGAACAGTTTGAGCGAGACATTCGGGCGAATCCGAATTTGCGCGCGCTGGTTCGCGACTTTCAACGGGCTGCCGAGCGGCTGGCGCTTGCGTCACCCCAGACGTCCCCACGCAAGGAATTGCGGAGCAATGTGCTGGAGCGAATCCAAGCGATGGAGAAGGACGCCGCTCAATCGCAACCCGCTCCCCCGATTCCCGCCGGATTTGCCTTTGTGCATGCCAATGACAAGCGCGGCTGGAAACCACTGCCCATTCCCGGCGCTTTCATCAAACTACTCTCTCTGGAACCGGCACGCGGCTATGCCGTCCTGCTCGGCAAGCTGGAACCGGGGGTTCGTTATCCCGCGCACGTGAACATGGGGCCGGAGGATTTCTATATTCTCACGGGCGACTTGCATGTGGGGGCTAAGAAGCTTGAAGCCGGCGATTTTCACCACGCCGATGCCGGTTCGAAACATGAAGTGAATTATTCCCTCGAGGGTTGCACCTTGCTTGCCGTCCTTACTACAGACGACCCGCTCGTCGCCTTTGCGATGTCCTGAGGCGTGCCTGTTTTTCAAAGCCGCGCGTTTCTCAACTTTT
Organism: uncultured Verrucomicrobiae bacterium; assembly: GCA_963760275.1. Taxonomy (GTDB): domain Bacteria; phylum Verrucomicrobiota; class Verrucomicrobiia; order Limisphaerales; family SIBH01; genus JANNGC01. The sequence goes on along the minus strand of CAVXCM010000011.1, from coordinate 446,951 downwards.
CAAAATCGGCTCGCTGAGTTTTTCCCAAGGCTTCGGGGCGGTAAAATTTCTCGTAGAATTCTTCATCGAGGTGTGCTGCCTGAAACCCGAGCACGGTGCGATAAGGGGGCATGTACACCGGAAAACGCCCATAGCGTTCCCAGACGTATTCGCAGTAGGCAACCGTGGCCGCGATGGCCCGCTCGCTGATTTTCGGGACCTGTTGCTTTGTCTCTGCGTCTTTGCTCCACGCGCTGCCTGCCCCCGGGCTGCGAAACACACCGCCGCTGCCGAATTTCGCCTCCACCACCGCGTGGACCGCCTCGGCCATGGACCGATAGTACGGCGGGCAAAAGGGCTTCAGCAAAACCTCACCCTCATGCTCGAGTCCGACGGGATATGGAATCCATGGATCTCGTCTAAGGCACCGCATCGCCAAAGACGGGAGCCACCCAGCGCCAACGTATCGGCTCGCACGCATGCGATTCATCCGAAAGCCGAGCGCTTCGAACCACGCGAATTCATGATTGGCGAAATTGGTGTAGCCGCCCAACCCGAGGCCCTGCGTCATGAGCCCGAGGTTCTGCAGCACCATGCCTTGCTCGGCCGTCACGAATTCTGTAACGAACTGCTCGATCTGCCGCACGGTTGCGACCCGGCCCCGGTGCGGATTGTCTTCAAGATGCCCTCCGCGACTGCGCGCGAATTTGCCGACGCCAGCCGGGAGGAAATGATTGCGCTCGTCGAGAATGAAGGTGCCTGTCGCCTCGTTCAATATTTCGAGCAACCCGTTTACGTACATGAAGGTGAGGTCATTCACCGGAAGAAAGTACGTTGTGCCAGGCGCATTGGCAGACCAGCGGTTCGCGTTGATGTTGAAAAGGGGCTCGGCGGAAATGCTGGTGCGACCGGCCTTGGTTTTTACCCGGGTGCGACAGTACAACTCGGTGAACGCGCTTCGTTTTCCCAGCTCAAGGCATTCACCGAGCACACTGCTGGGCAATTCGCGAGGCCGACGGATGAAGTACGTTGACTCATCGTTGATAACGAACAAGGCCACAGTTTGAAGTCCGTCACCGCTGGCGATGGTGCGCCCGGCCAGGCCTGCCATGATGTTCCCGCCATCGTTCGCCCCGTAGGCCAGGTCTGCCAGCGCGTGACCGGTCATTCCCCCCGCGGCATAAACGAGCGCCGCCTCCTCGTCTTCGGTCAAAGGCACGGGTTGGTGGCGGCTCTGGTAGGCGAGGGGTCCACTGGGAATTTTCATGCCGCGCCCAAAGCGCCGCGAACGCCTCTCCCGCAGCGCGGCAAGCAATGGATACTCTCCGAGAGGGAACGGCACGTCGGCTGGAGGCGGATTAATCATTCTGTGTTGAGTGAACCCGCCGATTAGCGAGCGATAACATTGCTACTCCGCTTCCCTGCGGATTCTCCAATGATGGGGTGAAAGATTTATTGCCACGTCACGCATCCACTTTCCAAGGGCGCTCGTAATGCTTCCCGAGGATGAAAACTTTTAAAGCGCGCCGCACGTACACGGAATACATTTTTATCCTGGCCGTTGGTTTTGCCTGTGCCAGCTGTCACCGACAGGGCGGCCCCCCGCCTGCGGCCGATCTCACATCCGTTTCGTCCTTTTCGCCCGTCACGCTTGTTCTAACGACTCACGAAGGCCGCGAAGATCTTGATATCAAGATTCGCGATCGCCAGGAGCGGATTCGCGGGGGACTAGATTCGGTGGCTGATTTCGAGCGATTGGGGTGGCTCTTCGTGGCGAAGGCCCGCGCCAGTTACGACGCAGGCTTTTACAAGCTCGCGGAGCAATGCGCGCTCGTTATGGATGGACTCCAGCCGCGCAGCGCAGAAGCACTCTTGCTGCGAGGCCATGTTTTACACAGCCAGCATCGCTTCAAGGACGCTGAAGCATTGGCGCAACAATTGGTGATGGAGCGCGGGCTGGCTTTCGATCATGGATTGCTGGGGGACATCCTCGTCGATCTCGGCCGTGTCGATGAAGCAGCGCGCGCTTACCAATCGATGCTCGACTTGAAGCCTGATCCACAAGGCTACGCGCGGGCGGCGCATATACGCTGGCTCAAGGGAGATATTGAAGGCGCCGTGGAGCTGATGCGGATGGCCGTCCGTGGCGTGTCCCCGCGCGATGCCGAGTCGGCTGCGTGGATATGCACCCAGTTCGCGCGCTACCTTTGGCAATCCCAGTTGAATGAAGAGGCTGCGAGCGCTCTCGACATGGCGTTGGGGCTGCAAAGCAATTGTGCGCCCGCGCTTCTCCTTCGCGGTCGAATGTTTCTGAGCGAGGGCCAGAACGAGGAAGCGATTTCCGCGCTTCATGCCGCTGCCCAGATCAACCCATTGCCTGAGTATCTGTGGGTTTGGTCGGAAGCCCTGCGGGCGGATGGTCGTGAAACAGAGGCGATGCGGGTGGAAAAGCAATTGACCCGTGCCGGGGTTGGTTCTGACCCCCGTACTTGCGCGCTTTTCCTGGCAAGCCACGCCGGGCAAAGAGAAGGGGCACTGGCTTTGGCGCGTGCTGAACTCGCGGATCGCCAGGACATTTTCACGCACGACGCGCTTGCTTGGGCCCTGGCTGCCGGGGGGCATTTCGCTGAAGCCCGGGCGCCGATGGGCAGGGCGCTGGCGTTGGGCACGCCGGATGCGCGGCTCTATTTCCATGCTGTGGTGATTGCGGCTGGCGCTGGCCATTACAACGAGGCGCGCCACTGGTTGGAAAAGGTTAAAGGGCTCACTCCTCAACTGCTGCCCAGTGAAAAGAAGCAGCTTGCGACCACCGCCGCGCTCATTGGTTCGCCACGAACGGGTGCTTCCGCGCCTCTACCTTCGACGGAAGATTTTCTGCCACTTGGGAAAAACGAATCCATGGCGGCGAGAAACTGAAGAAACAAACAACAGGAAAACCACTCATGAAAAATAAAAAGAATCCATGGCAGCGCGGCGTATCGCTCGTGCTCGCCGGGCTCATGGCCTCGCCAGCGTTCGTCACGCCAGCAGCGATGGCCTCAAGCCACATGGACGCTCCGCTGATCACGCTCGATCCCGCAGCCAACACCACCGACGTTTACGCCTTCGTGCGCTTCGCCGCAGGGCAGAAAGTCCTGGTCACCGCCCTCGGCGTTTATCCGCACGAGGAACCCGGCGTCGGTCCAAACAAGTACAACTTCGATGACAACGTTCTGTACGAGATTCACGTTGCAACGGGGGAAGATGTGAGCGCTGGCAAGCCCAGCTTCAGCTATCAGTTCGAATTCAACACGCAGTACAAGAATAAGGCTACGATTCTTCAGTCATACCTTGGCGTGGTTAACGACGTCGGTGATGCCGCGCAGAATCTCGTTCAAACTTACACGATCACGAAGGTTGATCATCGCTCCCGCAAGAGTCGCGGTAAGGATGATGGCAAGTCTCCCCGGGAAACGGTCGTTGGGACAGGCATCGTGCCGCCAAATAACCAGGGGATTGCCACCCCGTTCTACAATGAAGGCGACAACGGCGAAAATCCTGCCAAGGATGGCCGGGCTACGTTCGCCGAGTTCGATCGGTACACCCAGCAGGGAACGATGGTTTACTCGAATGGGTATCGCGCGTTTGCCGGCCAGCGTGAAGACGGATTCTACGGAGATATTCAGTCGATTTTTGATCTCTTGAAGCTCCGCAGTCCGGGCAAAGATTCTCAAGGCGGATTCAACATGCATCTGCTTAGCCTGGTGATTCCGGTGAGCGATCTGGGCGGAGATCAGCAAGTAGTCGGCGTCTATGCCACGACCAGCCGCCGGCAGGTGAACATCCTTCGTGAGCGTGATGACGCACCGAAAGGCAAATGGGTTCAGGTCGGACGCCAGGGCAACCCGCTGTTCTGCGAAGGGCTCGTCGCCATCGCTGACAAGGATCGCTACAACCGCACGGCCCCCTCCGTTGACAGCGCGCTTTTCCGCAAATATGCGGAGACGCCCGAACTCGCTAAATTGATTAACGCCCTTGTGTTCGGTGGCAGCGGTCCGGCCATTGAAACGAATCGCACCGACATCGCCGCCATCTTCATTCCGGATTTGATCAAAGTGGACCTCTCCACGGGACCGGCGCGTGTGGCAGGGAGCGGCGCGGGCCATCCGGTGAACCCGGATGATGCGGGCTTCTCACGTCTCGGCGTCTTTGGCGGGGACACGCTTCAGAGTGCAATCCAGGATCCGCTCGGGAACGGCGGGATGATTCCCGGAGGCTGGCCGAATGGCCGCCGCTTTGGAGATGACGTGGTGGACATCGCGGTCAGTGCGCTCATCAGTGACTTGCGCGGCCCGCTCGTGATTCGAGTTGCCGATGGCATCGATGGCGTAAGCAGGAATGACTCTGGCTACAACAAAGTCTTTCCCTACGCCGGCACCCCTCACAACGGGCGCAACCATACGCATCCTTAATTAAGTCATGGCAGGGGGCGGCTGCGAGTGCGGCCGCCTTCTTCCAACGAATGGGTTCCCTCAACGGATCACCTATCACGTTCTTTAACATTCATGAAAGCGATCAGTCGTGTGAGAGGCTTTACGCTCATTGAGTTGCTGGTCGTGATTGCCATCATTGCGGTCCTGGCGGCTTTGCTCCTGCCGGTCTTGAGTAGCGCGAAGAGTCGGGCCGCGCGCGCTCATTGCTTGTCCAATCAACGCCAGCTCGGTGTGGCTGCTCGCCTCTATCTCGATGAGAACGATGGTGAGATGTTTCATCATCATGAAGGCTGGGTGCTTGATGACGGGACGCAAGTTGAGGAATTGCCCAGCGACCTTGGCCAAGTGGGTGGAGGCGGCATGGGAAGCAGCGCCGCGGAAAAGCCATGGGTCATTTATCTCCAACCCTACCTGAATAGTCGGCCGGTGGCGTTTTGTCCGACTGACACCACACCCAAGTCCCGCGTCCTGGCGATGACGCTGGCTGATTTCAACGGTGGTGCGATCCACAGCTCGGATCCAGTTCCGCCTGATTCGGAGAAAGCAGTGTGCGAAAGCGAGGGGCTGAACGTGCAAAGCTATTTGCTGAATTCCGTCTTTACCCATCGTTCCGCGCGATACGCCCTGGAAGGCGTGTTGCCGGGTTTCGCCACGGAGGCCGGCATCAACGCTTTGTCTGATCCCAACTTAATCATGTTCTCGGAACGCAACTCCGAGGCGATGAACGCAGTTGACAATGAAGCCTACGGCAACGTCACGCAGGATGATTACGATACATGGGTGGGCGAGGCCGCGATGGTTCGCTGGGGCGAGGGAAAACACGGCAACGAAGGTTGGATTCGTTATAACCGGCATGGCAAGGGCGCGAATTACGTTTACACCGATGGACACGCCGAATTTCTCACCTGGAGCCAAGCCCGCCGCGATCAATTCCCCGATCACATCGTCCGAAAGCCCCTCATGAATCCACCCCGGTAAGGTCGCATTCCATGAACACGATTCTAATTCCAATCGTTTCTTTGCGCATTTGGGCCGCCACATGGATTTGCCTCGGGGCAATTGTCATTTGCACCGCCCACGATCCTGGACTGAGCACCGTCTCGATTCGGATGCACCCGCATACCGTCGAAGCCGTGATGGTGCTGTCGTTGAAAGATGCCGAGGCATTGAGGGATGCAACCCCTTCGACAGCGAAGGCCCCTGCGGCATTCGCAGCCGCCGCGCAAGAGGCGTTGCAGCTCCAATGCAATCAGCGATCGGTGACTTGGGAAGTGCTGAATTGGAGCTTCGATGGCGCGAGCAACGCCACCGTTCAATTGCGTGCCCAAGCCACCGAGGTGTTCACGCTGCGAATCCAATCCCAATGCTTTGAGTCGCTCCCGTCAGGTCATCGGCAATTCATCACTGTTCACGGTGCCCGCAACCAATTACTCGCGGAAAAGCTTTTAAGCGCCAAATCCGACACGTTGGACTTGGAGTTGAAGAATGCGGAGTCCCATTTGTCGCCTGCTTCCGGCACGATCGCCCTGGATTTCTTCCGACTTGGCGTGAAACACATCCTCAGCGGCTACGATCATCTTCTCTTCCTTTTCAGCTTGTTGCTCGTCGTAAGGAAGATTGGCCCCACGCTCAAAATTATCACCGCATTCACGGTTGCCCACTCCATCACGCTGGCTGTGGCGGCCCTGAATGTGGTGCGCGTTCCGGCTAGCATCGTCGAGCCCATCATTGCGGCGTCCATCGTATATGTGGGAGTGGAGAATCTCATCCGCGGCGAAATGCCGAAGGGTCGTGTGTTGCTTACATTCGTGTTCGGATTAATCCATGGGCTCGGCTTTGCCACCGCATTGCGCGAAGCCGGGCTCGGTGCCCACGGTACTGGCATCGCAGCCCCCCTGGTGTTGTTCAATCTGGGAGTGGAGCTGGGACAATTGCTGGTGGCGGCTGCGGCGCTCCCTCTTATATGGACGTTGAATGCTCAGCCTGCGCTCTCGCGGCGGTGCGTTCCGGCTTGTTCTGCCCTCGTGGTAATCGCTGGCAGTTGCTGGTTTGTGCAGCGGATCTGGGAACAATAAACTGCGCGGCTCAAGTCGTTGCCGCAGCCCGCGCCGGAGTTTGGTTCCACCCCAGCCAGTAGTGCTTCAATAGCTGTGCGATCTCGCGCAGCTTGGTGGCGTCCGACGGTTTGATCAGGTAGGAGTTGGCGCCCAGTAGATAAGCTCGTTCCATATCCGCCTCCGAGGTGGAAGACGTGAGGACGATCACGACGAGCTCCTTCCAATTCAAATCTTCGCGGATCCACTTGAGCACATCGAAGCCCGTTCGTCGTGGAAGGTTTAGGTCCAGCAACACGAGACAAGGTCGCGAGGCATCGGCGATCGGTTCAGTGGCCTTGCGGAGGAAGGCCATGGCTTCCTGACCGTCATGAACAATTTCAAGGGGAAGCTCCACCCCACTACGCCGCAGTGCATCCGAAACGAAGTAAACATCGTCGGGATCATCTTCAACGAGGAGGATGGAAGAATTCTTCTTCACGTGGCCTGCTTCAGCTCGAACCAAAAGCAACTGCCGACGTTGGGCTGCGAAACAACTCCCACGCGCCCGCCCATCCGTTCCACTGCCTTCCGCACAATCGTCAGTCCGATACCCGTGCCATCGAAATCGCGAGCCGGGTTCAGTCTCTGGAACATGTGGAAAATGCGCTTCTGGCCCTCTTCCGAAATGCCAATGCCGTTGTCTTCCACCCAGATGCGCAACATCTCGCCCTGTTTTTCGGATCGGATACGCACCTGGGATGTGGTTCCCGGCCGGACAAATTTCACCGCATTGCTGAGCAGGTTGGAAATGCACTGTGTCAGGGCGGCGCCGTTTCCAATGACACCAGGAATGGGCGCCTGGATAAGTATCTCGGCTCCCGAATCGCGAAGGTCGGGATAGGTCTCGATGATGTCGTGGATCAGCTTTTCTACATCGACAGCGGCTAACAGCATCTCGCTGCGGCTAATCTTGCTGTAGTTAAGCACGTCCTTAATGAGCGAATCCAGGCGTTCGGCGCCAGTGGCGATGCGTCGCGCGTAATGTTTTCCCTGCTCAGGAAGAGTGTCTGAAAAATCGGCTTCAAGAAACCGCGCATAGCTGTTCATGGCCCTCAAGGGCGCACGCATGTCGTGGGCGATGCTGTAGGAGAACGCTTCCAATTCGGCCACTGTATCGCGCAGCCGCGCTGTCCGCTCGGCCACGATGGTCTCCAGCTTTTCCTCTTCCCGTTTTTGATCGTCGATGTCCGTGCAAGTGCCAAACCAGCGAATGACTTTGCCGGCCTCGTCGCGGATCGGCAGCGCGCGTACCAGGAACCAGCGATACTCGTTTTTCGCTCCATCCCGGAACCGATATTCGCCTTGGAACGGGCGTTCAGCGCCGATGCACCGGTGATAGGTATCCAGGCACGAAGAGGCGTCATCCGGATGCAGAATGAGTCTCCAATTTTCTTCTCCGTATGTCTCAGGCAGGCCCGTGAATTCGTACCAACGCTTGTTGTAATAATCGATGAAGCCGTCGGGCCGGGCAGCCCAAACCATCTGGGGCAGGAAATTCGTGAGCTCCCGGAACAAGGTTTCACTGCGACGAAGGGCATCCTCTACCTGTTTGCGCTCGGTGATGTCTGTGGAAACGCACGCGAGAAATGCGGGGGCGTTGGTTTTGGCGTCGGGAATGACAAATACATTCCACATGACCGGAATCAACGCTCCGGTTTTAAAGTGGCGAAAGTGCACCTCGCCATCCCAATGGCGGCGTTGGAGCAACACAGGAATGATGTCCCGCTCAACCCGCCTTTGCTCCTCCTCCGGGAAGTAATCCAGGAGTTGTGTCTGTGTCACTTCCTCAGGCTCCAGGCCGACCAGCGCCAGGCCAGCGGGATTCAAAAATAGGGGTCGTCTTTCCAAATCCGTGACGCCGATGAAGTTCGGGCTGTGCTCAATCAATGCGGAGAGTTTGCGCTGCGCCTCAAGAGCCTGCTTTCGTTCGATCGCCAGCCCGGCGGTTCGCGAAAGAATCTCCACTACTTCCCATTCGCGGTCAGTCGGTTGACGCCGCTCGTGATAGTACCCGGCGAAAGTGCCAAGGACCTTGCCGTCGCTCGACCGGATCGGCGTTGACCAGCACGCGCGGAAACCAAATCGCTCAGCGGCATCTTTGTAATTAGCCCAAAGCGGGTCGGTCGAAATATCCCTGACGATCACCTTTTCCTTGCGATAGGCAGCGGTGCCGCAGGAACCGACACAAGGCCCAATCGGCAACGGAGTGATGAGCTTGCACCATTCTTGGGGAACGTGTTTTCCGGCAAAGGGATAAAGATGAAGGCCGTCCGGGTCCATTAAGAGAACCGACCCAATCAAGCCATGCGACTGCTTTTGGATAACGCCGATCAAACTCTCCATTACCTCCAGGAGTGGCGCATCATTGGCGATCAATTCGAGCAACTCTTTTTGCTCCAGCAACAGGGCCTCGGCTCGCTTCCGCTCCGTGATATCCGTGGAAACACCTGCCACCGCATAGATGGCGCCATCCGCTTTGCGCAACGGAAACTTGGCTGAAATGAAGGTGAGGTCTCGATCGCCCACGCGCACTGATTCCTCGAATTCCAACGCTTCATTCTCGCGGATGACCTTGAGGTCGTTGTCGCGGAACTGGCTGGCGGTCGCGGAAGGGAACAAATCAAAATCAGTCTTCCCGACGAAAGCATTCTCATCCAGTTGCAACGCTCCCTGGTAGCATTTGTTGGTGAGAAGGTATTTCCCGTCGCAATCTTTCACGTAGATGATCGTCGCCGAGTTATCGAGTACCGCTCGGAAACGTTCCTCGCTCTCGCGCAGGGTTTCCGCTGCCCGCAATCGATCGAGGGCTACCGCCGTGTATTGGGAAATGATGCGCAGGAATTGCAGCTCATCCTCGTCGAACCGGGTGCGGGTGCGGCTGGCGAAGGAAAGCGTTCCGAGCAGCCGTTCCCCGACCATCAAGGGGTTGCACGCGTAGCACTGAATGCCAAAGCCTCGCACGAGGGCAGCCTTGTCGTAGTTCGACTCCTGAATGTTCGCAGCATGAATCGCCTGCCGGGTCTGTGCCACCGTCCCGCAGATCGCCTGGCCGAAATGAAGCCGGCGGATTTGTTGGGCAGTTTCCTCCGGAATGCCGGCGCACGAGTGCAGTTCGAGGGTACTCCCCGTCTGCCGATACGAGGAAGTTAAAATAAGTGTCCACTCCGAGATGACCCGCCACCTTGGGAAAGAGCTCGCGCACGACTGTTTCCGGATTGGTTGCGCCCAGCAATTGTCCCAGCGTCTCGGACAGGAGTTGCACCCGTTCTCCGCGCTTGCGCAACGATTTTTCCGTTTCCTTGCGCTCAGTGATGTCTCGCGTCACCGCCAGATGCACAAGGCCATGTTGCGTATCCCGCAGAGGCACGGCGCAGGTCTCCATCCAACGCCGGGAACCTTTTAACCCGATGATTTCAAACTGCAGCCGTTCTTTGTTACCGGCACATACCCGATCGTTCAAAGTGCGAAAGGCATCTCGAAACTCCGGTGCAATAATCTGGAAGATGTTTTGCCCGATGACTTGGTCCGCCCCATCCGCCTCCACGGCGGAGAGGCCGGCACCGTTCATGTCCAGCACCGTTCCGTCAGGGGCCACCACCTTTACGCAATCGGGAGTGTTGTCGATGATGGCGCGCAAATGATGTTCCCGCCCGCGCAACTGTTCTTCGGCATGTTTCAGCTGGGTGACATCCTGAAAGACGTTGATGGCGCCCATCCGCCCTCCGTTGGGGTCAAAGAGCGGATCAATGTTCACCAAGACGGGCACGCAAGTGCCATCCGGTCGCTCGAAGATGGGCTCAAGATTGCGGAAGGATTTCCCCTCGCTCACGGCGATTTGCATCGGGGTCTCTTCTGGCAGCAGAACCTTGTCGCCAAACCAGCATCGATACGCGGCGCAGAATTTCTGGCCGTCGTCATTCAACTTGGGTTCCCGGCCCCAAAGTTCGGCAGCGCGGCGATTATAAAAGGTGATTCGACCTTCTTCGTCGCACGCGTAAACCGCTGCCGGCATCAGCGTAAGCAACGAGTGCATTCGGGCTTCACTGGCTCGCAACGCCTGTTCAGCGCGCTTCAAGCCCCCTATGTCAACGAGCATATTGACCGTGCCAATGATCTCGCCCGACTCATCCCGAATCGGATTGGGGTGAGGCAGCACGAAGGATCGGCTTCCGTCCGGGCGTTCGACGATGATTTCCTGACCCCGGATGGGCAACCCGTCGCGACAGGCGATTCCCATAGGGCAATTCTCAAGGGCCACGGGCGTGCCATCGGTATTAAAGATTTTCCATGAGCCGCACCATCGCTCCTCGCCTACCACCGGGCGACGGCCCCACAACAGCGCTGCCGCTTCGTTGTAGAGTACGATGCGTCCATTCTTATCACAGGTGTAGATGGCGGCCGGCAGTGATTGAACCAGTTGCTGGTAATGGTGCTCTGTCTGGCGTAACCGTTCCTCCGCCAGCTTGCGGGCGAATCTCTCCTCCTGATCTTTGTGCCGTTGGAGGAGCAGTGTGATTTGATTTGCGGCCACCTGAAGAATGAGCCGATCATGTTCCTGCGGCGCCACGTTTGGGCGGTAGAGCGCTACGAAAAATCCAAATTGACGGCCGTCATAATAGACAGGGTAAGACAGGGCAGTCAGCGGTCCCGCGCCGTCAAACTCCTCGATTGCGACAGCCGACGTTTCCTGGCCGGTCATCTTGTCCAGTAACTCGATCGCCCTTTGGGACAGGGGAGCCGCCTTGCCTAGCTTTCGCGCTGAACCGGTCTCGAAGTGAGAGCCATCGGGAAGCTTCATGCGCACGCAAACCAGGAAAGCGCGCAACGCCGCCTGGAGGACGTCCGTCACATTCTGCAGGCTGCTCTTGATATCCGAATCGACCCAGATGGAAGGGAGAGCCGAGAGCGCCACCATGTCGCGCAAGGTTCGCCGCAAATGAAGCACCTCTTCGGCTTGATCGGATTCCTTGGGCAGGGGCGGACGCCAGATTTCTGGGGCGGATGTTCTCATTCAAGCGGCGGTCATGGCTCGACGATCTTCCAGTTCTTTGAGGAACTCATCGGGCGGGACGTAGAGGGGATTTTCCTGGAGCACACCTGCAATGATGACCATCGGATGCGTTCGCAGGATGTCCATCGCTACACCGGCATTGAACCGGGATAAATCGTAGGTGCAGATCACCGGATCGTCGTATTGAGGCAGGACGTAGTTCAGACGCGATTCGTATTCCACGATGTCCTCCACGCCGGCCTTTTCTTCCAATGCCCATTCCATGTTCGCAACCAGGCGTGTCAGGGGAAATCCCTGATCCCGGCCCGCTCGCAGGACAGATTCGATCAGGCGGATTTGCCGATCTTGATCGAAATGTCCGTCTTGCAAGTAGGCATCCTCCCAACAAGCGACCTGTAGTTGGCCAGACCCTTCTGCTTTGGCAACGTCGATTCCCTCCTGAAGCAAACGTTGCCGATGTTGTTCACGCTGGTTTGCATCCACGATGTGGAACGCTTTCTCGCGTTGCGAAAGGCCTTCCTTAATAAAACCGAGAAGAGCCCGATATTCGTCCTCCTTGGTGTGAAAGAAGGCGCAAATGTGGCGCGCTGATCCGAGTGGCCGCCCACCGACATGCACGTTCGTTTTAGTTTTCATACGAAAAGTTCCGGAGTGCCAACAAACTAGCATGCGGTCAGTCCCTGCCACTCGGGTATCAGGGGAACTTCGGTACCTGATTTAGGGGTTCCAATGAGCCTGATTCGATTAATTGCCAGTGCGCTCATGAGGGCATTTAAAGCACTGAGAATCCACTAGCCCGGTCGAACCACCGAGATGACGAATTTATCCTCCGTCAAAATTTTTGCGGCAACACGCTTCACATCCTCGAGCGTGACCGCCTCGTATTTGACGTCGTCCTGGTCGCTGTTGTCAAAGCCCAGGCCGTAAAGTTCATCCAGGGCTGAGACCATCGCGTAGTTGCCGAGATCCTGACGGGCGATCTTCTTTTGGCCCACTACTTTGGCCTTGGCACGCTTCAATTCTTCGGCCGTGAGGCCGTGATCTCGAAGCGCCGCCGCTTCTTTAAGCATTTCGGTTTCGACCAGCGGCACTTTCTCCGGCTCGGTGCCCGTATAGAAGGCAAAGTAGCCCGGACTGAGGCCAAGAAAATTCTGGGCCCCAACGTAGTAAGCCAGGCCCAGTTTTTCGCGAATGCGCGTGAAAAGGCGGGAGCCAAGATCGCTCAGCGATTCCTGCAACAACTCCAACGCAAAACGATCCTCGCTGTAAATCGTCGTGCCGGGATAACCAATCAGAAGCACCGCTTGTTTCTTGTCGCGCGTGTCGCTAACGCGTGCAATGGAGTGGAGAGCAGGCCCGTCGCCCGCCGCGCCAATGATTGCCTTGTTGTTCCACGCGCCAAATTTGTCCTTGATCGTTTCGCGGACGGCCTCCGCCTTCACGTCCCCGAAAATGCTGATGACGCAATTTGCCGGCGCCAGCAGACCCCGGTAAAAGTTCTTCACGTCATCAACTTGAAGGGCGGTTACGCTCTCTTCTGTTCCGTTTACGTCGAGCCCGTAGCCAGCGTCCCCGAAAAGAGCGCGGCGCATTTGGCGGCCGCCACTCTGGAGGAGCTGATCGCGTTGCGCGCGAATAGCTGAGAGCTGCATCTCGCGTTCCCGCACAAAGGCTGATTCGGGAAATTGCGACTTGAGCAATACGTCGGAAAGGATGTCGATCGAGGCGACGAAATCATCGCTCAAAACCTCGGCGTTCACACCGAAACTGTTGTTGCCGCTATAGCTGTCAATCGAGGCGCCCATCGACTCCATCTCGCTCGCAATCTGTTCCGCCGTGCGCGACGCGGTTCCCTGCAACAGCATTTTGGCCATCAAAAGCGTTACTCCATTGTTCGAAAGATTCTCCGCAAGCACGCCTCCGCGCAGAACGGTGCGGATTTCAACAAACGGCAACCGATGATCCTCCTTCACTAATAAGCGCAGGCCATTCGCTAGGTCGAATTTTTGGATGGGTAGCGACCGGCAAGGCTTCGGTGCCACCGCATCGGCATTTATCGTTCGGGCTGAATCCATGCGCCGGGAAGTTACAGGTGAATGCGACGAGGGGAAGATTGAAAGATTACGACGGAGCTTTCGAAACGACCGCCGCGACGCGGCGTCAACGGCGCGATTTCCGACCTGCCTTCAGTCTGCCGGCAAAGTATTCTTCGTGGCTGCCGGCTGACTTCGGAATCCCTCCGGTGTCGTCCCCATGGGCAGCAGGGCGTACATAGTCCGGTTCACCTCCGTGAGATACCGGCGGCCTACCCGTTGCACTTCGGCGGGCGTGGCGCGCTTCACGGCTTCGAGATAACGCTGCGAAAAATTCAAATCGTTCGCGAGGTGCCAGTTGCCTCCGAGATCCTGAGCCTGGCCTCCCATGGTTTTTCGCGGGGATAGCGTCGCCACCGTGAACTGCTTAACTGCCTTGGTGAGCTCCGCTTCGGTGATGCATTCCTCTTTCATTCGATCCAACTCGGCGAGCATCGCTGCGCGCGCGGGAACAAACTTTTCGGCGTCGACGATGGCGCTCATCCCGAAGAGCCCCGCCCCGCCGGGCGTGTAAGTCCACGCATCAACAGAATTTACCAATCCCTGTGTTTCTCGCACCTGTCGGAAAAGGCGTGAACTCCGTCCGTTGCCCAGCAACGTGGCGAGCACGTCGATTAGTGGCATGTCGGGATGTCGCACGTCTGGAATGTGCCAGCTCATGTGGAGATGCCCGAGTTCGACCGGCGCCTCCTCGACGATATCGCGCGGCGCCAATTGCCGGGGTTCATCCGCCAGGGGCGGTGATGACATTGTCCGCGCCTCAGCGTTGGCGAAGGCGACCCGAATTTGCTCCTCCACTTCATTTGCATCGATGTCGCCGACCACGACGAAGAACAAATTATTCGGGGCGTACTTCTCCCGGTAGTAATTAAGAATATCGTCCGGCTTGAGCCGGTTGAAGATGTCCGGATAGCCGATGACAGTGAAGCGGTACGGACTGCGGGTGTAGGCAACTTCAAAGAGACGGCGCGCCGATTTCTGGCGGGGATCGTCCTGGTTCATGTCCATCTCGCGGCGAATGACATCCATCTCCTTGCCCAGTTCATCCGCCGGTAGCGTGGCGTTCATCATGATGTCGCAGAGAATATCCACCGCGATTCTTGCCCCCGTGTTCGGTACATCGATGTGGTAAACGGTTCGGTCGAAAGACGTGTAGGCGTTCATGTATCCGCCGGCGTCCTGCACCTGCTGGTCGATGACGCCAGGTGCACGGCTGGAGGTGCCCTTGAAAAGCATGTGCTCGAGCACGTGCGACAAACCTGCGCCGAGCCATGCTCCTTCGTGAATCGACCCGGCGCGACACCACGCTTGTGCGGAAACCACGGGCGCCGCCTGGTCCTCGCGAATGATCAGGGTCAAGGCGTTATCGAGCTTCACCATCCGCACGTCAGCCGGAATGGCGGGAAGGGAATTCGTCAGGTCCGACGAGGCAGAATCAACAGCAGTCAGAGTTTCAATCATGGTAAAGCCCAAATCAGCGCCCAAGCGCAATTCATGGCGGGGGAAGTTACACGACGAGAGCGTGAGGGAAAGGAGGAAGAGCATTAGCCTCAAGGCTTTGCTCGTCCTTCGACTCACGGGGAGGCGCCAGTGTCGGACTCAAAACGATCGGCTGCAGATTGGACGGTAACCGCGCCGAGCTCTTTAGTTTCTTCGCGCGCTCGCTTCGGGCTTGGCTAACGGGTTCTTCACCGGCTGGTTTTCGGCGGGTGGGATGGAGAACAAAGTTTCTCGCAAATGTTTCAAGCCGCTCCTGATCCGACCTTTCACCGTTCCAAGTGGCACCCGAAGGGAAGAGGCGATCTCCTGATCGCTGCGCCGCTCGAAGTAACGAAGTTCGACTGCTTGATGCTCAGCCTGGGAGAGTGTGTTGATCGCCTGGCCCACGTCGAGAACGTCACCCGGCGCGCAGGCTGCGTTCGTTTCGTTCCCGCCGTCATCCCAAGTGCGCAGTCGCAACAAAGCCATTTCGTTCATTTGCCGATGGCGCAGCCACCGGTACAAAACGTTTTTTGTGACACCAATGAGCCAGGTGGGAAAAGTCGATCGGCCTTCGAACCCGGGCAATGCCATCCACACCGCCATCCAGACCTCCTGTTCTAAATCTTCCAGGTCCTCGTCGGCCAGATGGTGACAGCTTTTCCGCAGTTGAGCGCGGACGAGGGTGTGGTGGGTCTCATAAAGCTGCGCGTAAGATTCGACGCTCTCTTGCCGCCTCGGCTCGAAGAGATGTCTTTCTGGAAAATGTGCGCCTCGGTCATTTGGGACCATGGTTGCTCTCCTGAAGACAGATCGACCCTAGGAGGAAGAAAATCATTTGCAAGTACATCCAAATGCTCATCGCGCGCTACTAACTCATTGGAAGCCGAATCAACCAACGCCCGAATGTCCTCCGTCAGATCAGATCAACTACCAGCCATGGAGCAAACGAACTCCGCGCTCGCTGGGAATACCCTGCTGCCAGCCGAAGGGCAGCCTCTGTGTTTGGCGCCAGTCACCGGAAAGGAATCATTATGAATCACACCAACGCATTTTCTAAATTGTGCCGAACTGTTGTTGCAGGGTTGTGTGTGGGATTGATCTCACTCGCTCCCGCCCCCAGGGCGTGCATGGGAACCAGGCCGTTCCCGTGTGTTATCTCTCCCGCCAGTTGTCTGAAATCGATGGTCCTGACAAAATCCATTCCGTCGGGTGCCGTGCCGGTTCCCTTCGGCGGACCGACGATGGTAAACGTAGGCATCAACCTTTTCCTGACGTGCCCTGCGACGAACAACTGCGGCTCGGTTTGCACCAATGCGGGCGCACCGGTGACCGCAGAACTTGCGGTCAATCTTTACGGCCCCTTTCCCAGCGCAGCGTCTTGTCCGCCGGCTGGTCCCCTGGGTGCGCCAAGCGCCACGGCGAGTATTAACACGGCGTCGGGCACCATGGTCTTGCCCGCCTGCACCTCGGCCGGAGCCAACACGCCGTATACGGTCACGGTCAGTGTGCCGGTGGGAACGCCCGCTGGCGTTTACTGTGTCATTGGTACGGCGAACGTGACCTTTGCCGACGGCATGGTGCTTACGCAGTCGGGCGACACAATTGTTTGCCTGGTGGATCCAGCCCCGAACCAGCCGACGGTGCCGCGCCTGGGCCTCCAGTTGGTGAGCGAACCATTCCCACGCATGGCCCCCGGCGATCAGACGGTGGCCACGTATCGAATCACGAACAACGACCCAAACAACTCCGTTCAAATATCCGCCTTCGCTACTTCCAAGCAGGGGGCCCTGCGCCCCCAGGGCGGCAACGAAGCCCAGGGCATCTTCGCGGTCTCGAGTCCATTCGGTGATGATTTCCCCATCATGTTCAATCCCGGCTCGCAATGCGTTCCCTTGCCCGACCATCCTTACACCCAACCGGAAGCGTGCGAGCCCATGCCGTTGATCCCACCCGGGAAGTCCGCTGTGATTAACGTGGGCATTCGCTCGTATGGCCAGTGCGGCGATGGCTCGTGCAGCGAAGCAACGTTGCGTGTGGAGGGCAGATTCTCCGACGGCACACCGGCGATGGCTTGCGCGGGAATGTCCTTGCTCGTCGATACCTCAATGCGATCGGAGAATTGCGGACGCACGGTGAATGATTGCAACCAGAATGGAATCCCCGACTCCCTTGATATCGCCAGCCGCCGTTCGCAGGACCAGAACTTCAATGCCATGCCTGATGAGTGTGAGCAGATCGTAATTGTTCCGCTCACTGCGGCGGTTTCGCCTTCGACGCCTGTCGTCGGCGCGCCCATCCGCGTCCAGATCGCTTTCAACGAGAACGTCGACATTCCCATGCGTCAGGTTTGGGCGGATGGGACGCCACTCACCCGGTCGATGTCGTTCGGTTTCCCCATTTGGGTGGGAGCGATCGCGGCGGATTCGCGCCCGGGCCCGCAGACTGTTTTCTTCCTCGGCAAAGACAGTCGCGGCGGTCTTTCCAGTTACATCGCGCTCTACGAATGCCGCAAATCCCAGGACACACCCTACGGCGGATTCAATGACAAACCCCTCGGCGGTTCCTCGCTCAACGTCAGCAGCAACGTGTTGACGGTGGGCCGCATCGGTTCCAACGGCCTGGATGGATTGGCCGTGGATTTGGGCGGTTCCTCTGCCTTCACTCTGGATCTCCAGCCGTTGAGCTTAAACAACAATGGACGCGCCCTGCACCTCGGCGCCGCAGGCGTTCACGATGGTCGGCGCAACGCATTCCTCGGTCAGGTCTCCCTCGTCAATAGCAACGACGCCGTCCAGGTGATGGCGGACTATCGCTCCATCGGTGATCCCAACGTGCTGGTGGAAATGTGGAACAACAATTCGTTCGTCGGTGGAACGACTTTGCCGGCCGGCGCGTTGGGCCGGCTTTCCGGAAACGTCGTCGTGACGAGGGTGGGCAAATTTGGACCTATTATTTTTCCCAACTGTATCCCCGTGGATTTTCTGCAGGTGATCACTTTTACCGGAAACGACGGCCGTAGTTTTCAGGGGAATCAATTGCGTTTGCTCACCGCCGGCGGTCCCGGCCAGCTTCAATTGCTGACCCGTTTCTTTGTTCAAGCGGCCAACGTCGGATCATTTTCTGTCACAAGCCAGGCGCTGACCGATCCTTTTGGGCTGAAGATCACCCGCGCGGGTACGAACGTGATGGTGTCGTGGGAGGGCGCGGCGAATCACGTCCTGGAAGCGGCGGGTGTGCTCGGTGTGCGGCCGCTGCCGTGGCGCGAAGTGTCGAAGGCGATTAGCCCTTACACGGTTCCACAGATCACCGGCCAGCAGTTCTTCCGAATGCGAAGTGATACGACGCCCGCCGGGCCGGGCATTGCGCCTCCTCCGGTCATCGTGCGCAGTCCGGTCCAGTCGGACCCGGGCAAATTACCGTCGGGCGCGAGCGGCCAGCTGCCGAGTTTCGATGGCGACCCGCTCTTCGTGACCCTGCCCATTTCGCAACAGGTGCCGCAGTCGCCCTCCTTCGTGTTTGGTGCGGTGGTCGCGCCCATTCTGCAGGCGGCCGGATTTCAAGGTGGCGAAAACTCGTTCTCACTGCCTGAACGGGGCATGGACCAAGCCCGTGGTGATTTCAACGCAACGTCCAATGGGCTCGCGTTCGCTTTGAAGTTTCAATACGACAACAATCCGAACATCCACAACCCGCAGACCTCAAACATGCTGGCCGTTTTCACCCGCCAGGCGGCTCCGACCCCGGCGATTGATGCCGCGTTAATGACGGGTGACGGCATGAACTACACCCAGTACGTCGCGAACATCCAGCGCGTCGAAATCCAATATCCCTTCCAGCAGGTCGTCGGGAATGTGCCGATCGAACACACGCTGGTGATTGCGTCGCGGTGGGAAGGCCAGAGCATTCACAGCGTGTTCGGCACGTTCCTGAATCGTTACGGGATTTCCAACACCGTCACCATCACAGGCACTTCAAATGTGGTGCAGGCGGCCATGCGCGCCTTGAATCGTGTGCCCGGCTTGTGTCCGCCCGGCCAATCAACCCTGCAGGACGGTCCCTATCTGGTGCTTCTGCCTTATGGAAGCGATGTCTCGGGAGTGTTCCAATTGCGCTATGCCTACCGGATGATTCTGCAAGCCTTCGTCGCCTCGGTCGAAGATGTCGGGCCCATTCTCCTTTGGATGGACGCGGAGAGTGGAGAATTGCTCAAGCTCGACCCATTGATTAACACGGTGAATGCTTCGGGGCGGACTTACAACCGAGACCCGGGCGGCTCGCCGGTCACCACCACCACGTCATTCCAGGTGGACCCCGCAGCAGGTGGCCAATATGTGCTGAAGCTCGCGGGCGTGTTGAATCGCGTGGATTATCAGGACGATGGATTCAACGCCGCCGACGTCACGATTTCCTCCACGCTCAATGGGAGCAGCGCGACTTTCGCGAACTTTAACCAGGCGACCCTCAATGACTCCGTGCAGGCGCTGTGCGCGAGCGGAAGCAACAAAGGATTCCAGCAGGTAAACTTCTTCGCCTCGCTCTACCGGTATTATCAGCAGTCGATAAGCCTGGGCATCTTTACGCCCTTTCCCACTTCGCCATGGAACCCACGAGTGGAAGTGCCTGCTTACTGCAACGCCAACTCGAGCATGAAGTACGGAGCCTGCAAGGGATACACGGACCCGGCTTGTCCGAATTACTCCACCGGAACAGTCAACGGTGATAACTACATGAACTTCGCCCACGACAACACGGTGGTGGCGCACGAACTGGCCCACAACATTACGCCCCGCTTTACGCAGGCACGTCCCGCCAATTGGTGCGGGATGGCCGGATGCGCCATCCCGCTGGGTTGGAGCCGATTTCACGACCTCGCGGATTTCTGGGCGGACATGTTTGAGTCCTGCAATTGCACGGCCGGCTGGGTGGGCAAAAACCAGAACGGCGTGAACGGGGCTCTGAATTGCGCAGGCTACACCAGTGAAGGCGGCGGATTACCCCGGCTGCACAGCGTGACCTGGCCCTTCAATCCCGCGAGTCCCGGAGATCATTTCCCCGAACATCGCGCCATTGCCACGGGCGAATACGCGGACATGCAAATTCCGTCGGCGGCCTTGTGGCAGGTTCTGGTGGGCATGAGGAGCAAGTGCCGTCCTTCCGGTGCGCCGCAGTTTCAGGTGCGGTTCGCGCGGGCGCTGAAGAACACAGGATTCTTCGGGCCCGATCCCGGCTCCAGCGACACCGGCATTTACCGCTACTTGCATGACTTGGAAATGAAGATGGTGGATCAATGGGCGACCTCAGGTTCTCCCGGTGGCCCGCCGGCCTTCGCCCATAACGGCCCTCACACCACTAGCAAAGTGACGGCGGGCTTCGCCAAGGCGGGTCTTTTCCTGATTCCGTACGATCGGCTGGATGGGAATCCTGTCCCCGCAGACAACGGGGGTGACGCCGTGATCGACATCGATGACAACACTCCCGGCGACGATTACACGATCAATGGCTGCACTCACGCTGAGGTGGATTTCTTGCGTCTGGGCGGAGCCGCTCCCACGTTTCGCGTGTGGACAGGACCGCGCTATCGGTTGAACGGTGCCGGTGGAGCAGCTACCTACAATAATCCGGCTCCCTGCAACACCCAGTTTCAGGTGGAAGTTTCGACCTCGTCCACATTCGCCCCGGCGTCCACCATCAACAGCGGGTTCATTGTCGTGGACACCAATCCCACTACCGCTGGCTCGCCGGAAGGATACGGCACATGGACGCCATCGGCTGGGCAATGGACCACCTTGCAAGCGGGTGGGGCAGGCTCGCGGATTTATTATCGCGCGCGCACACGGGACGCGGCCAATGCCAACGAACGCCTATCCACGCTGCCGGGCAATGGGACATGGAACTTGACGGCCAATCCACCTTACGCAGTCATCACAGCCACTGGTATGTCTGACTACTAAGGGCTTTTGAATTCACTTTGCCGAAACCCGTGGCTCGTCCACGCGCGCCATCTCCATGGGCTGCTCTCCCTCCTTGCCCTGGCGTTCTGGTGCGCGCTCGCTGTGATCGGGCGTGCTGCGGAAAGCGCCGTGCGTCCCGATCAACTCGCCGCGTTTTTGGCCGAGCGACATCCAGAGACGATCGAGACGAAGGAGCCGTATCGTGTGAGCCTTCGGCAGGTGCAGGGCGCCGAGGTGAATGGAGGTGCAATCCTCTACTCCGTCGTTCTGGGCTCGCGCACCAACGAAGGACAAGTCGCGCTCCGGCGTAATCAAACGGAAAAGTCCTGGATAGGTGGGATTCCGGGACAATCCGTGGGCGGTGTGATTCACTATCACTTCCTGCTCACGAACAACGCGGGCGCCGTTTTCCGTCATCCGGTTCGCACCGCGTCACGATATTCGTTTCGAATCGTGCCAGTGGAACTGGCGGGCTTGAGTTTGTCCGACGCCGCCAATCCGTCTGCCGGGAAACAGCGCGTGAGCCTGCGATTGCGCAGTTCTGCAAGTCTCTCCGGGAGTCTCGTATGGCGTCGTCTTTCATTAACCGCTGGGCCCGAAGAGCGCCGCGTCGCTCTGGCACCCGCGGCCCGCCGTAGCCCGGACGCTCCTTCGCCTATCTCAACGTTCTCCTGCGACCTCCCGGAGCTTGAGCCGGGCGAAATTGGCGATTTCTTTTTTGTTATCTCCACCGATCACGGCGCTGTCGTCACGCTTCCACCCGGGGCGCCCAACCAGGTTTATTCCATCAAACGCCCAAGCCTGGCAGCGTACGCTTTTCCGAGCGGACAACTCCGAGTGACTGATCTGGCTGTTTCGGGCGCGGATCATTGGGTGGGAACGCAACACGGCGGAGTGTGGCGCACCTCGCGTGGGGAGCCGCGTCATTGGGGACTCACGCGGGGCCTGCCTTCCTCCACCGCCCAGTTTGTGGTGGCCGACTCTCGGCAGGGCGCAGCCTGGGTCGGCACCGATCAGGGAGTCTTTGCGATCGAGGGGGAAGGTGAGTTGCCCGTCATGATTGTGGGCCCGCATCGCCCTCCACCACGCTCTGGTTCCACCGAAACGGAAACCGCTGCGTGGGGCTACGACGCTGGGCCTGCTGCGCTTTCTCCTCTGGATGGAACATTGCTGTTCCAGCTCCGGCGTCCGGCGGAGTTCGAACAAACTCTGGCTGTTGCAAAATTTTTGGAATGGCGTGGGGGACAACTCCGGGAATGGCTGCCGGGCGGGGGAATCGCCACGCTCACGTCGATTACGTTCGACGATGTGGAGGGCTGCTGGCTCATCGGCGCTCTCGTCGTGAAAGAAGATAACGTTCCGCAACCCGCGTTGCTTTTCCGGATTGGCGAGCGAACGGAGTTGTTCGAGGTGCCAGCGTTTTCCGTGGGCGCAGAGCGGGCCATTGCCCGGCGGGTTGTCGCAGCCTCGAGGGATCCCATTACTCATTTGCCCGCAGTGGTGGTGGAATACTTCCTCGCAAGAGACACCCTCAGGCGCTCGCATCATGGCATTATGCGCCTGGAACCTGCCACCGGCCGCTGGAGATTCCTCGCTCCCGAGCTGGCGGACGTGGGAACGGAAGTTTCGAGCCTGGTCACCGATTGGCCGCAGCAGCGGATTTTGATCGGTACCTTCGGGCGGGGAATCCTGACGGTGCGCGGTGACAGAATTGAAAGCCTCGCTTCCGAAGGCATACCCAAAGAGATCACGGCGCTCAAAGCCGTTGTGATGGCTGATGGGGTTTTGGTGGGCACGCCCGAGGGTGCTTTTGAATTGAAAGGTTCAGCCGCGAAACGCATTCACATGCCTGCTCAGGATCGGTTGCCCGCGGATAGTTTGCCGATGGACTCTGGACCCGCCCGCGCTGGTCGTGCGGAGGAACGTATGCTCCTGAGCTCCTATCGCGAGGGGTTGGTTGAATTGGAACGAACGCGCGATGGACCTTGGCGGGCCGGGCGTCGCCTGAGACCCGGGCGCGAGGTCAATGAAGGCCTATTCGGCGAAGCGAAGTACACGCCGGCCGGCGAGATTGTCGCGGTCGTTCACTCGCAAGGTTTATTGCGTGTGGGCAACGACTCCCGCCCTACGTTGCTTGGCACGAATGATGGCCTCAAGAGCGGGAACATCCTCCAAGTGCTGGCTCGTGAATCGGGCGAAGTCTGGGTTGCGCATACGCCATTTCCGTTCGGCCCGAATGCCGGCGGCGTTTTGCAAATGCTGCGTGAGAACAGAGTTGTCCGCACCGTTCCGCTGGCCAGCCGGGATGTAGCCACCATCAGCCAGTGGGTCGAAGTGCCCAATCGCCGGACGATTTTCGCAGCGACGCGCGCCGGGGTGGTGGAGATTGCGAATGACGGCGTCGCAACCGTCCTGGCAGGTGAATCGGTATCTGCCATCGCACGCAGTGGCCGGGCACATGATTTGGGGGCGGCTGGCACCACATTTCTGCGATGGGATGGCACCAATTTCAACCCCGTGATTTTCCAGGTGAATCACGTTCGTTGGCCGGTTGGCCGTTACTTTCCCGGAGCGCCGCTTGATCTCGGCATCGATCGCGAGGGTTTTTGGTACGTGCTCTTCCAGGGTGGCCGTATCGCGGTCCTTGATGCGGCAGGGGAGTATCGCGGCTTGCTTGATCCGGAAGACGGTGTCCCCTCCACCGCCCGGCGCCTGCTGGTGCACCGCATGAGCGGCGAAATCTTTGTTGGGAGCAATGACGGCTTGGTCCTCCTGAAACCATTACGCCGTCCCAATGCAGATTGAAATCTTTCAGCCACCCTTGTTGAAGGTGCGATGGGCGACGCGGCTGCTTTTTTTGCGCTGTTGCCAGTGACGCTGTTTTTCGGCCTCGCGGAGGTAGCTTATTTCGAGGCGCAGCTTGACGAAGTTGTCGTAGCGTTGTTGGTTGAGAGCGCCTTTTTGGAGCGCATCGACCACAGCGCATTTCTTCTCCGTCCGGTGCGTGCAATCACGGAAATGGCACTGCATGGCCAGCGCTTCAATATCTGGAAAGGCTTCCTTTGATCCTTCGTCGACAATCCAAATATGGAATTCGCGCATCCCCGGCGTGTCGATAACGACGCCGCCTTGCGGTAGGAAAATCATCTCGCGCCACGAAGTAGTGTGCCGTCCCTTGGCGTCGTTCGTCCGGACTTCGACGGTTGCCTGAATATCCTCTCCGTAGAGGCGATTGATCAGGCTCGATTTGCCCACTCCGGACGTACCGATGAACACAACGGTATTTCCCGGTCGAATGAGGCTGGCGAGCTTCTTGATGCCGCGGCCAGTAAGCGCACAGACGGCAAGGACCAGCGCATCGCCGGCGACCCGCCCAGCTTCAGCCAGCTTCGTGTCGACGTCTTCGCACAAGTCAATCTTGTTGAGGATAACTACGGGCCGGGCGCCGCTTTCGTGCGCCATCACCATCATGCGTCCGAGGCGTGCCGGGTTGAACGTGGCGTCGGCAGCGGCCACCATGAAAACAGTATCAATGTTGGTGGCGAGAATCTGTTCCTCAGTGTCACGACCGGTCAGCTTGCGCGAGAGTTGCGTGCGCCGGGGCAGCACAGCCTGAATCATCGCCTTCTCCTCATTCGGGGTCAGCCGCAGTGCCACCCAGTCGCCGACCTTCGGGAGCTTTGTTTTGAATCGGCGCGCTTCATGCAGTGCCTTGCCCGTCACTTGAGCGGACAGTTCGGCGTCAGCTGTCCACACACGATAGAAATGTTTATCCTCCACCGCCACCCTCGCCGGAACCAGGCCTGCCTGGTAATGCGGCGCAAACTGTTCCTCCAATTCAGGATTCCAACCCAGCTTGGTCAGCTCCATAGGCGGCGTGCTCCGTTTTTCATTCGTCTCGCAAGGGGGTGAGTCATAGCAGCCCGTTCCAGTTCGAGCCAACTCTAACCGCGACAACGTCGATCGAAGAAGGGCGGAACTAAGACTTGGTTGTTGCCGCGCGGGAGTCCATGTTACGCGGCTATGCCTTTTCAAGCACTGGGCCTTGAGCCCCAAATCCTGAAAGCCGTTCAGGAAGCTGGTTACACTGAGCCAACCCCAATTCAGGTTGCCGCCATTCCGTCCATTCTCGCCGGCCACGACGTTATCGGCATTGCCCAGACGGGCACGGGCAAAACTGCCGCGTTTACGTTGCCGATCCTGGCCAAGCTCGCTGGCTTGCTGGCGAGCGGCCAACGGCGTGGAATTCGAGCCTTGATCGTCGCGCCGACGCGCGAACTGGTAATCCAAATTGAAGAGAACGTGCGGGCCTACGCGAAGCATCTGCCGCTGCGCATGGCCACCGTTTACGGCGGCGTCGGCGAACGTCCTCAGATGGAAGCGCTCCGCTCCGGGGTGGATATCGTGGTTGCTACGCCGGGCCGTCTCATTGACCTGATGGGCCAGAGATGTGGGGATTTTTCAGGCCTGCAATTCCTGGTGCTGGATGAAGCCGACCGAATGTTGGATATGGGTTTTCTCCCACCCATTCGTCGCATTGTACGAGCGTTGCCGCAGAAGCGTCAGACCCTCCTATTCTCCGCCACATTGTCCCGCGAAATCGAACAACTCACGCATGAGTTTCAACGTTCGCCCAAACTGGTTCAGGTCGGCCGCCGCTCGAATCCCGCGGAAACCGTCACGCAATTCATCTACGAAGTGCCGAAACATCTTAAGCCGGCGTTGCTGGTCCATCTGCTGCAGGATCCCAAGCTGGATATGGTGCTCGTGTTCTCGCGCATGAAACATGGTGCCGACCGTATTGCGCGGAAGCTCGAAAGCTGCGGAATTAAAACGGCGGCATTGCACGCAAACAAATCGCAGAACCAACGGCTTCGGGCGTTGAAGGATTTTAAGTCCGGTGCGGTGCGCGTGCTGGTGGCCACGGACATTGCGGCTCGGGGGATCGACGTGGATGGGATTTCGCACGTGGTCAATTTCGATTTCCCCATGCACGCGGAAGATTACGTCCATCGCATCGGACGCACGGGTCGGGCCCAGGCGGTGGGTGATGCGATCAGTTTCGTAACTCCCGAGGATCAGAGTGCGCTGCGATCGCTCGAACGATTCATTGGGCGTGGAATCGTTCGTAAGCGTGCCGAAGGGTTCGATTATCGCGCTGCCGTGCCCGCGGGATTTGCGAATGAAGATCGAGAGCGCCGCCCAGCCGCTCGGTCTGGCAACAATCGGAGCGCGGTTGGTCCGCGGGAGAATCGACGGCAGGGCGGTAACACCGCTGGCCGAAGTTTTCCGCGCTCCAGTTCCAACCGGGGCAGTTGGCATCGCGGGAACTATCGCTGACGCAGGCCATTCCCTTCATGCGTGTCGAGTGGGCCGCTCCGGACGGGCAGCGTCCGCCCTCCTCCATCGGCCCGAGGGAATCTCCCGGAGATGGGATCCCTTGCGCGGGAGCGGATTGCATTGAGGTTGGGTTGTCGCTCTCGATGCGGCCAAGGAGGAATTATGACTTACAGAATTATTCTATATGGCGTGATGGCATTTACGTTTGGAGCAGCGAGCTTATCTGCCCAGAGCGACCGCCGTCTGAAGCCGGTGTTCCCGAGCGATCCGAGGATTCAAACCAACGCGCTCGGCGTGGGTGCCCCCGCTAGAGATGCGGGACAAAGTGCAGGCAGTTTTACGAATGGCTTGCGCACGAACGGACTAAACCAAGTGGCTCCGCCTGGAAATGTTTTGGATTCCGGAGAGCGTAAAGGCCCGCCCGTGGAAACCCCCGCGCCGGGAAGTGCGCCGTCGCTTGGGAACGCCCCGTCAGTTGGAGAAGCTCCGTCCGTGGGAAAGGCGCCATCGGTAGGTAACGCTCCGTCCGTGGGCAATGCGCCATCACCGGGAACAGCTCCGCGCATTCGTTAAGAAGTGGTGCGTGCGGTGGGAGTTGAACCCACAACCTTCGGCTTCGGAGGCCAACGCTCTATCCAATTGAGCTACGCGCGCAACCTTGCGGAATATGCCTTGTGGGAAGATGACGGCAAGAAAATCTCCCATCGTGACTCGGCTAGGCAATGCGGAGGCAATTATAGACCCGGCACGTTTCCGTGCCGGGTTCTGCTTCATCCAGATCCTTCAAAGGCGTTTCTTAATGTCGTCCGACAACCCGAGCTTGGTTTTGCCTGCGTCTTTGATTTCCACGGTCGTTGTGCGGTTCACTTCGATTTCATTGTCCTCGCGGCCAATGACCTTGCCTTGAACGTTGTACTCGGTACTTTGCCAACTCGCCGTCCTTCACCCAAAACTTCACGGAGCCTTTGGCCTCTTTGGGTGCGGGAGCATCCGCGTTCAATCGGCGCCCCATACTCAATAAGGCCTTGGCTCCATCTTCGGTGAGGTCACCGGTGATTACGCCGTCCGCGGCCTTTAAAGACTTCGCTTTATCTGCCAAGTCGGCTGCTTCTGCCGCGGGTGCTTTGAATGTGCGCATGCGGCGCGACGCAAATTGTGCGAGACCCTGCGCCTCCTCTGCCGGTTCCCAGCCTTCCTCGCCTTTGACCATCACTTTTTCGCCCTTAGCGGCAATTTCCATCGTGCGATCGCCGACGGTCGACTTGAGATAAACAATCCCATCGGCCGTTTGGCCATCGGTCGGGCCGGGTCGAAAGTTTCCTCCGCCGCCACCGCCTTCCATCTTTGGCGTCGAGGTCCAACTGTAGTTGGGTTTGTCACCGAGTTTCTTGGCCGCGGCCTTTACTTCTGCCTTCGGATTTTCTGCGGCTAATAAGGCGGAAGTGAATAAGCCGAGCGTCATCAATAAGAGTGTTTGTTTCATGGATGCAGGTGTTGAGATTTCGTATTGCGAACGACAAACACAGACGCGGGTGCGCCGATGACGGTTTCAACCCTGCACCAAGGCTGGCTACTCAAAGCGCCTAAACCCGTTTGGTCATGCGCAATCCCTCCTCCAGCAGTCGATGGGCTCCCGCCTGGGTCGATGCTTCCGCGTAGATGCGCAGGATGGGTTCGGTGCCGGAGCCTCGCAGCATCAACCACGCGCCGTCGCGCGCAATGAACTTCACTCCGTCGTAGGCTTTTACTTCAGCCAGTGGCGATTTGATTAATTTCGACGGCGGGTTGGCTTTGCAGAACTCCATCAATGCCAATCGCTTTTCCACAGGGAAGTGAGCATCGATTCGCGCGTAATGATGCGGGCCGAATTCCTTTTCCAAGCGAGCGATTAGCTTATTGATCGATGTTTTTTCCGTGGCCAGCATCTCGAGCAACATCAGTCCAGCCATGATGCCGTCACGTTCGGGAATATGTCCTGGAAAACCGATCCCGCCGCTTTCCTCAGCGCCAAGGACGTAGTTACCTTTCAGCATTTCGGCGGCGATGTACTTGAAGCCCACGCCGGTTTCCACCAATTCCAACCCAAGCGCCGCGCACATCTTGTCCACCATTGATGTGGTCGTAAGGGCTTTAATCATGCGTCCCTTGGCCCGGCGATTAACCACATAATGATGAAGCAACAGGCAGATAAGCTGATGGGTCGATAGCGGGTTGCCCCGTCCATCCATGCCGCCGACGCGGTCTGCATCGCCATCCGTCACCAGGCAAATGTCATGGGGATGCTTTTTAAGGTAGGCGGTGGTCTTTGTGTAATTTTTCGCGATCGGTTCCGGATTGATTCCCCCGAAGTTTGGATCGTGATTGGCGTTCAGGGTGGTCACACGACAGGTGGTGCCGGCAAGCAATTGTTCGAAGCAGCCGGCGCCAACGCCGAAGAGTGGATCATGCGCAAACTTCAACTTGGATTTGGCGATGAGTTTGAAATCCACAAGGCCCTTGATGGCAGCGAAATGTTCCGCGCGGATATCCTTCAGGTGGACTGCACCGTTGCTCTGAGTCGGGAACGATTTTGCCTGGACTGGCGACGCGTCGAGCAGTCCTTCGATCGCCTGGCAGGTGCTCGGTTCCGCAGAGCCGCCGAAATGTGCCTTGAGTTTAAAGCCGTTGAAGGCCGGTGGATTGTGGCTCGCCGTAATCATGATTCCTCCCGTCGCGCGGGCTGCTTTCACGGCAAAGGAAACGGATGGCGTCGGGGTGGGGTTGGAAGTCAGAGTCACTTCGAAGTCGTTGCCCAGCATTACCTCGGCAGTTCGACGCGCGAATTGATCCGACAGGAATCGGCGGTCATACCCAACGATGATGTGCTTTTCAGCGCCTGCTACGGGATGACGTTTCCAAAAGTCGGCCGTCGCTTGCGCCACTCGTTCGAGATTCTGGAAAGTGAAATCTTCGGCGATAATTGCACGCCATCCGTCGGTCCCGAATTTAATTTGAGCCATGTTGTTTCGAGTTGATCGTCGTGCCGTTAGTTTCGGCTGTCTACAAGCGAGACCTTAGGGAAACCGGGCGCGATGCGGCAAGCGGTCAGGAGCCTTTCGGCGATTCGGCAAGAGATCCCTCCGCTATCGCGTACACGCTTGCCGTCCAACGACTGCGCCTTGGAACTTCGTCGAATATCCGGTTGAAAACCCCGTCAAGACGTTAACTGCGATTCGTTTCCGCTGGGATCTAACCGTGTATAAAATTGTTGTAATTGATGATGATGAAATGGTGGGCCATGTCACTGCGGCCCTTTTACGGATTCACGGTTATGACGTCCAAGTGGCCACCTCCGGTTTGAGCGGGATAGAATTAGTCGGCGCGGAGATGCCTGATGCCGTCCTTTGCGACATGCGAATGCCAGGAATGGGAGGGGCGGATGTCCTCGTGGCTCTGAAGTCGAATCCTTCCACAGCCCGCATACCAGTCATGTTTATGAGTGGACAATGTGACAGTGATTTGGTCATGAACGGTGATGCGTTCATTTGGAAGCCTTTTAACGCCGATGAGCTTGCGTTGACGCTACAAAAGTTAATTTTCCAACACAATCTTTCTGCCAGTTCTTTATCCGCCCGCCCGCCGAGGCCGCTTCCCCCTGAAAGGTAGAATACGTCCAAAAACGGTCGGGCGAATGGCGACGATTCGTCGCTCAGTGAAGATATCCAGGATGAGAGGTTTGCAGAGTTGTGCGAATCATTCCCAGCTGGGAAGTGGAAGATGCCGCAGAGAGACCTGGCGGAGAGAGGGGGATTCGAACCCCCGGTAGTGTTACCTACGCACGCTTTCCAGGCGTGTGCCTTAAACCACTCAGCCATCTCTCCGCCGAAGTGGCGTTAATGTGCAGAGCTCGGGAAGGCTGCGCAACGAGTTTTTCCCCCGTCATGAAAGCCGGCTGTCCGTCGTGTGGAGTATTCGGCCGCAAAAGAAAACGCGGCGAACCTTTCGGCCGCCGCGTTGCAAAGTCCTAAATGTTTCAGCCAAGTTGCGCATTGACCGCATCCCAATCGATGAAGTTCATGAACTCATCGATGTAGACGGCGCGAGCTGTGAAGAAGTCGGCGAAGTACGCATGTTCGTAGACGTCGAGGGCGAGCACCGGTTTGACCCCCCAGACGGGAAAGGTGTTTTGCGCGTCGCCCAAGTAATTGAAGAGAAGACCAGTCTGCGCATCGTAACCAGTCCACACCCAGCCGCGCGCGGCAATCCCTGTGGCCTTGAGGTCTTTTTTGTAAGCGTCGAAACTGCCGAAGCTCTTGTTAATCAATTCCGCAACTTTGCCGGTTGCGGGCCCGCCCTTGCCACCGAGGTTGTTGAAATACAACTCATGGTTGATCACGCCGCCAAGTGCGAAGGTGAAATCAACTTTGCGCGAGCGAATCTCTGAGTAAATCTGGTTGGCGTGCGCCGGATTTGCGGGATCCAGTGTGGCGGAAAGCGTTTCCAGTTCCTTCAGGATCGCATTCGTCTTGTTGATGTAACCCGTATAAAGTTTGAGGTGCTCTTCGTGAGTTTTGTCGGAAATCTTGCCGGTCTTGCCCTTCACTTTTGCAAAGAGAGCTTCCTGCTTGTTCACGTATTGGTAAGCCATGATTGTCCTTTAATTTGGAATTCGAGTTTGGTGTCGCGCTCAATCCACGGTGCCCCGGCGACAACTGCACGCGGACTATAGGAACGACCTCCGATGGCGCAAGCGGTTAATTGAGGAAGTCCAAGTCAGCGTCGGGTGAACGCCCGCGATGACTCAAAAACGAATCAACCCGAGCTTATTACTGAGCCAAACCATCGCAAAGGCCACCGCCGCCGTGGCGGGAATCGTAAAGATCCACGCCCAGATGATACGCTCGATTACCTTAAACTTCAGCGAGCTAAGCCTTTTCGCGCAGCCTACACCCAGGATCGAGGTCGTGATTGCATGAGTGGTGGATACTGGCATTCCCAAAGTGCCGGTGACGGCAAGGACGGTTGCGGCTGTGGTTTCCGCCGCGAAACCATGCACAGGCTGAAGCTTCACCATTTTGTGGCCCATTGTTTTAATAATTTTCCAGCCGCCCGCCGCGGTGCCCGCAGCCATGGTCAAGGCACAGGTGACGACAACCCAAGGCGGAACCAGCTGGTTTTTGGCGTCACCAATGGGTGGCATGTAGCCGAATTGCAGCCATGAAGGCAGCCAGCTGATGAGTTGACTGCCAACAGGAAGATGCAGCGGGTCCGAACCTTCCGGGGTGACGAGAAAG
Organism: uncultured Verrucomicrobiae bacterium; assembly: GCA_963760275.1. Lineage (GTDB taxonomy): Bacteria > Verrucomicrobiota > Verrucomicrobiia > Limisphaerales > SIBH01 > JANNGC01. The sequence goes on along the minus strand of CAVXCM010000011.1, from coordinate 415,254 downwards.
GAAAATGCCGGGGAAATATCTTTCAAAACGCCGGTGTTCGTTGCGGCCACCAAGGCGAGGGTGATGATGCCCATCGTCTTCGTAGCGTCGTTCATGCCGTGGCTGAAACCCATGTACCCGGCGCTCACCAGCTGAAGCTTGCCGAAGACGCGGTTCACCCAATCGGGGCGGGCTTTCAGAAGCAGCAGGTAAAGAAGGCTCATCAGCAACAACCCTCCGACAAAACCGATCAGGGGCGAAGTGATCATTGGAATGACCACCTTGTGCAGGACTCCGCCGCGATCCATTTTCATTTTCTCCCTGACCATCTTCACACGGCCGGAGAACACTACGGCTTGGACTTTATTGGTTCCTATTTGGAGGGAGTGGGTGCCGTTTGTGTTCACCCGGTCGCCCAGCGCGGCAATTACCTCTGGCGGCGCCGCAGTGAGGCTGTGATCTTTTTTCTCTTTAACTTCCTTCCACTTGATCGAGCTCCAGACCGACACCGGCTGCCCGGCTTTGTTGACCAGCGGTTTGGCGGCGGCGATGCAGACGGCGGCAGCGAGCGTCGCTCCCACCAATCCGCCCACGAGAGCATGAGTGGAACTGCTGGGAATCCCAAACCACCACGTGAGCAAATTCCAGCTAATGGCGCCGAGCAGTGCGCAGATGATCACCTCTTGCGTCACGAATGACGATTCCACCAGACCGCTCGAAATCGTCTTGGCTACAGCCAGCCCGAAGAAGGCGCCCAAAAGATTCGTCAGGGCGGCGAGAATGATCGCCTGGCGCGGCGTTAAAACCTTCGTAGAGACAACCGTGGCGATTGAATTGGCCGTGTCGTGGAAGCCATTGATGTACTCGAAAATCAATGCGACGACGATAACCGTGATGATCAGCGTCATGGTCGCTTCACGAATGTTTCAACACGACATTGGAAATCACATTGCCGGCATCGCGGCATCGGTCGAAGACTTTCTCCAGGAGTTCGTAGAGGTCCTTAAGCGCCATGGCCGTAAGGGGTTCGTGTTTTCCGCTGTAGAGTTCGCGGAATTCTTCCAGCATGAGCTTGTCCGCGTCCCCTTCCAGGCGTTGAAGCTTCGTGTTCTGTTTTGAAATGGAGCTGAGATCGTTTTTCTTCAGTTCTTTCAACATCGAAACCACGATGTTAATGGCCTCTTCCATCATGAGCATCTGCTTGTCGAACTTCACTCCGCGCAGGCGGGGCGCGCAGAGTATATAGCGTTCCGCAAATTTCTCGATTGTCTTGGGGACCTTGTAGAGGACGTTGGAGAGCGCCTCGATGTCCTCCCGCTCCAATGCTGTCACGAAGGTCTTAACCAGTAGTTCGCTGATTTGGTTGGTGATTTCCTTATCTTTGCGACGGGACGCCACGAATTCGTCCAGGGTGGGCGTGATGGATGGGTTCGTCAGGATCCGGTTCAATGCTCTGACACTATGCAAACCTTCTTCCGCGCTAGCCTGAAGAAGTTCAAAAAACTGATCATCTTTGCCTAGAAACTTTTGCAATGAGAACATGGCCCCTAGTTGTTACAGAATGGTTACGAAACGCACGAGAAATTATCCGAGATGGAGAGAAAGGATGCTTGCGTTTGAGAAACTAGGGAGGTTTCCGATGGGATGCCAACTCCCGTAACCCATCCGTTACGAAATCGCACTTGTGTCGTCACAATAGGTCGGTAGGGTGCGTGCCCAATGAAGTTGAACGCACTCGGAGTAGCTGCCATTTCTGCGACTCTCCTTTCCTTCGGAACGATATCCTCCACAGCACAATCCAACGATGCGTTGCTGGAGAAGTTGGTTTCGAAAGGAGTGCTCACGAAGCAGGAAGCCGATGAGCTTAAGAAAGAATCCGCATCCGGTTACGACAGGTCCTTTCGAGCCAAGACTGGGCTGCCAGACTATGTCACTTCCCTCCGAATCTACGGGGATTTTCGAGGGCGCTTCGATGGCATCTACACGGACAACGACACGGCGGGCGCTCCGAATCATGACCGCACTCGTATGCGTTATCGGCTTCGGGTTGGTGCGATTGCCACGTTGAAAGACAGCTTGGAGTTGGGATTTCGTCTCACCTCTGGCGATCCACAGTCAAACTTCGGCGGGGATCCAATTTCGGGCAACAGCACTCTCCAGGATAATGGATCCAAAAAATTCCTGTGGGTAGATCAGGCTTACGGCAAATGGACGCCGATCAACCACGATGCATGGAAGCTCAGCGGCACGGTGGGCAAAATGGAAAATCCCTTCGTCCTATCCTCCTTGGTGTTTGACGAGGATTATACGCCAGAAGGGTTTGGCGTTGGCAGCACCTACACTCTTAACCAGCAACACGCCTTGAAGTTCGCGGGTGGCTTTTTCCTGTTGGATGAGATTAGCCAGGGGCAACAGTCCGATCAGGATCCATTCATGATGGGGGTCCAGGCGCGATGGGATGCTAAATGGGCGCCAGCGTGGGAGAGTTCAATGGGGGCCGCCTTCCTTGCCATTACGGACGAGCGGTCGCTCACCAATTTCTCCGTGCCGAACCTCAATATTGGCAACACCCGCGCCGCGGACGGGACTTTGGTGCACAACTACACGCCGCTGGTGTTGGATGCTGCGGTAACGTACTCATTTGCATCAATGCCGGGTTATAACGGCAAATTCCCGGTGAGGATGGCCGGAACGTTCGTGAATAATTTTGGACCGTCGCGAAACAATACTGGCTACGAGGTGGGGGCGACGGCTGGTAAGTCCGGCAAGAAAGGGACGTGGGAACTGGGCTACCGCTGGCGTTATCTGGACCGCGATGCCTGGTATGAGGAGGTCGTTGATTCCGATTACGGGGCTTTTTATCAAACCGCCTTTGCCAACTCAGCTACAGGCTCTGGTTATCGTGCCGGCACCAACGTAAAAGGGCACATCTTCAGGGCGAGTTACTCACCGGCCGATGCCTTCACGCTGACCCTCACCTACGTCCTGTCTGAGTTGATCGACCCGAGCGTCGTGAACGGGCAGGAGACGGAAAGCCAAACGGGGCGCTTGCTGATCGATGCCATGTGGAGGTTTTAATTTTCGCCGAGCCTCTTATTCGCTTAAGACGAGGACGGCTTTGTAGATTCTGCCGCTCTTATGATGTCGCTCAAACGTGATTATCGCGACATCGCCTTGTCACACAAAAGTGCGATGTTCGCTGCAGATGATTGAACCGGCAACAGTCGAGATTCCTTCGAGGATGGTATGGGAACACCAACTGGCTATTCCCCATGACTTGGGGGCGTGGGTGCCTGTTGCGCAGTTGGCGGAATGGATTCTTGCGGACCTTAATTCCGTAGATTGGACCAACCCGGACTTGCTGGAACAATTGCGGCAGTTGCCTCACTTCGAGCCCAAGGCCCTGCTTGCCACCATGACCCTCGCCTATGCCACAGGCATTTTTGGCGCAGAGGAAATTGCCCGTCATTGCTCGGACAACCCTGAATTTCGGATGGTGCGTCCGAAGCTTCCTCCCGTTCCGGCCGAGATGAAACGGTTTCGGCAGGAAAACCGTGGCGTGTTCAAGTGGTCCGTGGCCAACGTGCTGACCCGCGCTTTGAAAACCCGCTTCGAGGAAGGGAGCCAGATTCGAGACCTGCCCGCTGGTCTCCGCCGCCACGTGATAGAGAATGCTACCGAACGCCTCGATATCGCGCGACACTTGGACCGAGGCGCCGAAATTTTCTAGCGCCCATTTCCCTTTCCCGCCTGCCGGCCCGTCAACGCGTTGCACAATTGTAACCTGGGCGACCTTTGGGCGTAACACCGGTGTCATATATGTCCTCTCGTTGAAAGCCACGACTCATTACGAAGAGCATCTGCAGCGAGACATTGACCTGATCCGCAGCAAAGTTTCGGCAATGGCCCAATTGGCGGACCGGGCTTTGCGGGACAGCCTCACTGCCTTATTGGATAAAAACCTGACCCTCGCCTACTCCGTCATCCTTCGTGACCAATACATCGACGAGCTGGAGAAAGAGGTGGACCGGCTGTGTCTCGAATTTCTCGTGCGACAACAACCCGTGGCGGGGCACCTCCGGTTTGCCTACGCCACCATCAAGATCAATTTGGAGTTGGAGCGCATTGGCGATTATGCCGAGAGCATTTCCCGCCAGGTGCTCAAGGTGAGTAGCGTGCACGATAAGTTGCCCCTGGACGATTTCCGCGCTCTTGCCGGGATTTCCATTCCCATGCTGCGCGACGCCATGAGGGCGTTCATCGAGCAGGACGTTGCGTTGGCGCGTGAAGCGATGGTGGAGGAAGACAAGGCCGACGTGTTACGCGGGAAACTCGATGTCGAACTTTTGGGCCTGTTTCAGTCCGGTGCCATTCCAATCAGTGCGCTTAATCCGTTGCAGACCATCGCTCGCCGCTTTGAGCGAGTGGCCGATCAGGCGAAAAATATTTGCGAGGAAACCCTCTACATGTGCACGGGAGAGTACATCAAGCACAAGGGGGCCGAAGTGCTGCGTATCCTGTTCGTCGACGAGAATAATTCATGCCGCAGCCAAATGGCCGAAGCCATTGCCAATAGCCTTGTGACACAAGGAATTGTTTTCAGCAGCGCCGGCCTCGAATCACGCGCCCTCGACTGGCGCACGGTTGAGTTCCTGAAGGAAAAGGGGATCGAAATAGCTCAGCAGAAGAGCAAGTCCATCAGCCAGATTCCGAACATCGATCACTATCACGTCATCATCGCGTTGGCGAAAAACGCCAGGAAAGTATTCCCGCCCGCGCCGACCAAGACCGTGGCATTGGACTGGGCGGTCGAGGATCCCTCGACGCGTCCGGGTTCCCTGGCGGACGTGCGGGATGCTTACGAGCAGACATTTGAATACATCAACACGCACGTGCGCGAGCTCGTGCAGGCCTTGGTCGAAGACAGCGATTAACAAAATTATGAAAATGAAGTTCCTTATGACAGTGGCTGCAGCGGCCTTGATGCTGACGGGTTGCGGCAAGAAAGACTCCTCTTCAGGCACTGAGAGCGGCGGTTCTTCCGGCAAGAAGGTCACTGTCGCCAACATCGGCTCCGACACGATGGTCAATCTCGCAGCTGCTTGGGCGGAGGCTTACGGCGCCGTCGACAAGAACACGCTCATCGAAGTCGGTGGAGGCGGTTCGGGTGTTGGGATAAAGGGATTAATCAATGGCACTGCTGAGCTCGCCAACAGCAGCCGGCATATCGAAGAAAAGGAGTCGGCGGAGTTGAAGGAGAAGCGAAAGCTCGACGCGAAGGAATATATCGTTGGTTTCGATGCCCTCTCGGTTTACGTCCATAAAAATAATCCGCTCAACGAGATCACCGTCGAGCAATTGGGTGATATTTACCGCGCTGATGGCAAGATCACCAAATGGAGCGACCTCGGCGTCACCAGCATTCCTGGAGCGAAAGGCGATGAAATCATCCGTGTCAGCCGCCAGAACAATTCCGGAACGTACGAGTATTTCAAGGAAGCGGTCGTCGGTAAGAAGAACGAGTTCAAGCTCGGCTCCCTCGACATGAACGGCTCGAAAGACGTCGTGGAACTCGTCGGCAAGACACCGAACGCCATCGGTTACTCCGGCATGGGCTACGCCAACCCGTCTGTCAAAATGTTGAAAGTTTCGAAAGCCAAAGGTCAGCCCGCGGTCGCCCCGAGCATCGCCACGACCCAGGACAAAACCTATCCAATTGCGCGGCCGCTCTTTTTTTACACCGCCGGCGAACCTGCCCCGCATCTGAAGCAGTACATTGATTGGACCATGTCGGAGGAGGGGCAGAAAATCGTCGAAAGCACGGGCTACGTGCCGCTGCCGAAGAAGTAATCATTTCCGAGCCGCCGTTGATACCTTGGCGGCGGCTCGCAGCCCTGCATTCACTCAATGTTACAAACCGATACAGCACCGACGGTCCCTGCCCAAAAATCCCTCGCGCCTGTGAAGCGCCATCGACGGAGCGGGCTTGCCCAGTTTGGGGAGCGCGTTATCGAAGGCATTGTTTATATCTGTGGTTTTAGTGCGATTATCTTCGTCTTTGGAATCTTCTTCTTTGTCTTCAAAGAAGGCGCTCCTTTTCTCTCGAAGCTCAATTTCAGCGAGTTCTTTTTCAGCAAGGAATGGATCCCCACCTCGTCGGTGCAACCCAAGTACGGCACCGGCGCGCTCATTGTCGGCACGTTGAGCGTCACCATGCTGGCGATGCTGATTGCCGTCCCCTTTGGCTTGGGAGCTGCCATCTTCGTCTCCGAGTTCTGCACCGGCAAAGTGAAGGAGACACTCAAGATCGTGATTGAATTGCTGGCCGCCATTCCCAGCGTCGTTTGGGGATTCATCGGGTTGAGCGTGATGAGCCCGATACTCATCAGTACTTTCCACGTGCCGGTCGGCGTGAATCTTTTGAATGCCGCGTTGCTGCTAGCCCTCATGAGCGTACCAATCATGGTCAGTATCGGTGAAGACGCACTGAAAGCGGTACCTGACAGTTATCGCGAAGCCGGGATCGCGCTGGGCGCCACGAAATGGCAGCTCGTTTATCGCGTGCTTCTCCCTGCCGCCAAGAACGGCTTGCTCGCTGCCGTGTTACTGGGCGTGGGTCGCGCGATCGGCGAAACGATGGCCGTACTGATGGCCACGGGGCATTCCGTGCAACATTCCGCACTCAATTTTCGATCCAGTCCGGACATTGACCGCGACAATCGCCGCGGAACTGGGAGAGACCTCGCAAGGCTCGTCGCACTACCAGGTGCTTTTCCTGATTGGCGTGCTGCTCTTTTCCATCACCTTTGTGGTGAACCTCACGGCCGACTTCATCGTAAAGGGAATCCGCAAAAAGTAAGACGCCATGTTTGTAGAGACACCTTTCATACGTAAGAAAAAGCGGAACGAACTGATCGCGAAATGCTTCTTTGGCGGCATGGCGGCCGCCATGGTCATTCCGCTTGTCATGATCGTCAGCTATCTCGTGGTGCAAGGCGCTCCTGCTATTTCCTGGGAGTTCCTCACCGAGAACCCGCGCAGCGGAGGAGCGAAAGGTGGTATTTGGGCCGCGCTCGTTGGCACCATTTACATCGTCTTCTTTTCCCTCGTTATCTCCGCGCCGATCGGCGTACTCGCGGCTGTTTACTTGAGCGAATACGCTCGTGAAAATTGGTTCACCCGCGTCGTCAATCTGGCCGTGGTCAACCTTGCGGGCGTCCCTTCCATCGTGCATGGGCTCTTCGGCGTCGGCGCATTCGTCTATTTTGCGAACTTCAACAACGGGAAAAAATCCATCATCGCCGCTGCCCTGACGCTCGCCGTCATGACCTTGCCAGTCATTATCGCATCGACCAAGGAAGCCTTATCGGCCGTTCCCCGGCAGTTTCGCGAGGCGTGTTGGAACGTGGGTGCTACGCGCTGGCAAACCATCTGGCGCATCGTGCTACCCAATTCGATCAGCGGGATTCTGACTGGCGTGATCTTGCAAGTGAGCCGGACGGCGGGTGAAACGGCGCCTGTGATGCTGACTGGGGTGGCTACTTACAAGCTCCTGGATAACACCGGCCTGTTTCTTTATCACCCGATCAAGGACCAATGCATGGCGCTCTCCATGCATCTTTATTACATCGCCACGCAGGCGAATAACGTGCCGAAGGCGACGCCCTACGCCATTGCCGACCGTGTTGGTCGCGGTGGTTTTGATTGTAAACGCCACGGCCATTGCGTTTCGCGTTTATCTCCGTTCCCGGAAGAAATGGTAACTGAACCCATGCCTGCCACTGGTCAACATAAGGTCGAAGTCGCCAATCTCCGGACCTTTTACGGGTCGAAGGAGGTTCATCATGGCATTTCCTTTCACATCGAGCCGAACGAGATTTTTGCCATCATCGGTCCCGCTCAATCCGGCAAGACCACGTTGCTTCGCGCCATCAACCGGACCTTGGAGTTCACGCCGGGCAGCCGGATGACTGGCACCATCAAGGTGGATGGCGAGGACGTGAAAAAAGTGCGCAACGTTTACGAATTGCGAAGAAAGATTGGCATGGTCGCGCCCTTGCCCGTCGGTCTGCCCCTCACGATTTACGAGAATGTCGCGTTCGCCCCCCGCTCCTCGGGCGTAAACGACAAGTCCTTCCTCGATGCCCATGTGGAAAAATGTCTCCGCCAGGCCGCGCTCTGGGACGAGGTGAAGGATCGGCTTGATTCACTTGGCACCAAGCTCAGCGGTGGGCAGCAACAGCGCCTCACAATCGCGCGCGCGCTGTCGCATCAGCCGGAGATTCTCTGCCTCGACGAGTTTTCCATCGCCATCGATCCCGTCACCACCATGCGAATCGAAGATGTGCTGAAGGAATTGAAGAAGGAGATGACCATTATCCTCGTGACTAATCTGGTGCAACAGGCGCGTCGCCTCGCCGCCCGCACCATGTTCCTCTGGAACGGCGACATCATTGAACTCGACCGCAATGACGTCATCTTCAGCGATCGCACGAAGGACAAGCGGACGGCTGATTACGTAAATGGAATTTTCGGATGAACACTGACGCCACCATCGCGCCGCCGGATTCCGTGGCGGATTTGGATAAGCAATACGCGATCATCACGCGCGATGTGAATCTCTGGTACGCCAAGTTCCAGGCTCTCCTCGACGTGAGCACCGATATCAAACGGGGGATCATCACGTCCCTGATCGGTCCGAGTGGATGCGGCAAGACCACGTTGCTGCGCTGCTTCAATCGCGTGAACGAACGCTACGGATACGTAACGACCAAGGGGTTGATCCAGCTTCACGGAAAGAACATCTACGACCCGGACGTATCGCTAATCGAGCTGCGCAAGTCGGTGGGAATGGTTTTCCAACGGCCCAACCCGCTCCCCATCTCTGTTTACGAAAATGTCGTGTTCGGCTTGCGAGTTCACAACCCTTCCTCATCGCTGAAGAAGTCGGACTTGGATGATGCGGTGGAGAAAGCCCTGACGGAGACGGGCCTTTGGAAGGACCTCAAGGATCGGCTGGATCAAAAGGCCATCACGCTCCAGCTCGAACAGCAGCAAAAACTTTGCATCGCCCGACTCCTGCCTTTGAAGCCGGAGATCATCCTGATGGATGAACCGTGTAGCGCCCTCGATGTGGAAGGAACTCGCGCGATCGAGGAACTCATGTTTGATCTGAAGGGCAAATACACCATCGTCATCGTGACTCACAACATGGCGCAGGCTCGCCGCGCCAGCGACGAATGTATCTTCATGCTCATGGGAAAACTGGTGGAGCACAGCCCGACGGCTCAGTTATTCCTGAATCCCAGCAACCCAAAGACAGCGGAGTATATCGAGGGTCGATACGGCTGAGCCTTGCGTCGGATGTCGGGTTGTTCACGGCAGTTGGTCTGGAAGCACAGTTTTTTATGAAGCCCAAGATTCTAGTTGTCGATGACGAGCCCGATGCGCTGGAGCTGATTCAATACAACTTGAAGGCGGCCGGCTACGACGTAGTCGTCGCAGCGGACGGTGAGGAGGCAATCAAGAAAGCGCGCGCGTCGCATCCCGCTCTCGTCATCCTGGACGTGATGCTGCCAGAGGTGGACGGATTGGAAGTGTGCAAGACCCTGCGCCGGGAGCCAATCACCGCGACTATTCCGATCATCATGCTCACGGCGAAGGCCGGCGAGATTGACCGGGTGTTGGGGCTCGAATTGGGAGCGGACGACTATGTGACGAAGCCTTTCAGTCCGCGGGAGTTAGTGTTGCGGGTTAAGTCGTTGCTACGCCGCCGCGCGCCGACCGAACCCGAACCCGAGAACATGGATTTCGCAGATCTCACGATCGATATCCCGCGGCATGAGATTCTCGTGGAGGGAAAGCGTGTTGACCTGACTGCCACCGAATTCAAGTTGCTCACGGTCCTCGCTGAGCGCCGGGGGCGAGTCCAGTCTCGTGAGGCGCTTCTTCGGGACGTTTGGGAATACGACAACCTCATCGACACCCGCACGGTGGATACGCACATGCGGCGGTTGCGCGACAAACTGGGCAAGGCGGCTTCTCATCTCGACACCGTCCGCGGGGTGGGATACCGCTTCGTCGATAAAGCGTGAATGTCGACCTTGCTGAAATAACAAGCTGGGGATGGCCAATTGCGGCGGGGGGCATTGCGCTGCTGCTGCTTGGAATCGTCCTCTTCTACCAATCCAGACTGCGCGCCGCTCATTCGCAGCTTCATGCCATGCGTAACGAACGCGACATTGCAGCCAGGCATCAGCGTGAATTGGAAGACCAAGCCAAAGCCGAGCGACAAACCTTATTTAACAGCATGGTCGAAGGCGTGGTGCTGCTGGACCGCAGCGGCCGAGTCCAACTGGTTAATCAATCTCTCGAAAAACAATTGGCCCTGAATGTGGATGTACGCGGCCGCACCTTGAACGAGGCCTTTCGCCGTCCGGAGTTATCGCAACTGCTTGCCCGTCTGGACACGGAGAGGAATGTTTTGAGTTGCGAGTTGGAAGTCGGCGGAATGGAGCCGAGGTATTTCGAAGTTAGCGCGGCCACGGTGGTGGATCGGGAAAACCGCCAGCAAGGCACCATCTTCGTTTTTCATGATCTCACACGCATTCGACAGTTGGAAAATACGCGTCGTGAATTTGTCGCCAATGTCAGCCATGAGCTGCGCACCCCCCTCTCCCTGATCAAGGGCTACGTGGAAACTCTCCTGGATGGGGCGGTCACTGACCCTGTGACATCAGCCAAATTCTTGGGCACCATCGAGCGGCACTCCAATCGGCTGACCAATCTAATCGAGGACCTGCTGACCATTTCACGCCTGGAGTCCGGCCAAATTACGTTGCAGCTAAAAACCGTTCCCTTGAAGGCGTTCACCGCGTCGCTGATCGCGGAGCTTCAAACGAGGGCGAAGGAACGAGGCACGCTCGTTGTGAATGAAATTCCTGAGGCCCTGCACGGGCGGGCCGATCCGGATCGATTGGAACAAGTCCTCGTCAACCTGATCGAGAATGCTATCAAGTACGGGCGCCTCAATGGCCGAGTGACGGTCAAGGGCCGTGCGATCCCTGGGCAGGTGGAACTCTGTGTATCGGACGACGGCCCCGGCATCCCGGCCGAGGCACGGGAGCGAGTTTTCGAACGGTTCTATCGTGTGGACAAGGCGCGTTCACGCGACGCGGGCGGCACTGGTTTGGGACTTGCCATCGTCAAGCACATCATTCAGTCGCATGGCGGAAAGGTATGGGTGGAGAGCGAGACAGGACAGGGAGCGCAATTCTATTTCACCCTGCCGATTTGATTGGCCGAAGCCGGACAAATGGGCTGGATCAAAGTTTGGGCTTGGCTCATGTCGCTGCACTTAGCAACTTACGACCAATCCTATGGGCAAATTAATACGTCCGTTTTGGGGCCTTCTGTTTCTTCTTCTTTTCACATTCACACCGAATCTTTTCGCCAGCGAAGCTGACATCAAGATTCCGGATCTGAGCGCCGTTCGGTTCGACGGCTTGGGCGGCATGAGCGGTGCCATGCTCATGTACATCGGCATTGGCATCTGTGCCGTCGGCGCTGCGTTCGGCCTCGTTCAATATTTGCAAACCAAAGCGCTGCCCGTTCACGCCAGCATGGCGAACGTCTCCCACACGATTTGGGAGACGTGCAAAACCTATCTGTTCACGCAGGGTAAGTTCCTCGCCATCCTCTGGCTGCTCATCGCGGCGTGCATGGTTTATTATTTCGGCGCCTCTGCAGAGGCAACTCGGTTGGGCATGTCGTTGTGATCCTGCTGGCCTCCATCCTGGGCATCCTCGGTTCCTACGGCGTGGCGTGGTTCGGCATTCGCATCAACACCGTCTCCAATTCGCGCACCGCGTTCTCCGCGCTGAAAGGCAATCCGCTTGGCGACGCTCGGCATTCCGCTGCGCTCCGGCATGAGCGTGGGGTTGCTGCTCGTGGCGGTGGAATTGTTCTTCATGATTTGCATCCTGATGTTTCTGCCGCGCGATCTGGTCGGCCCGTGCTTCATCGGATTCGCCATCGGTGAATCGCTCGGCGCGAGCGTGCTGCGCATTTGCGGCGGCATCTTCACCAAGATTGCGGACATCGGCTCGGACCTGATGAAGATCGTTTTCAAACTGCCCGAAGACGATCCGAAGAACCCCGGCGTCATCGCGGACTGCACCGGCGACAACGCGGGCGACTCCGTGGGCCCGACGGCGGACGGTTTTGAAACCTACGGCGTCACGGGCGTGGCGCTTGATCGCCTTCCTCGCGCTGGCGCTGGCGGCCACGCCTGCGATCGTGGCGACGCTCATCATCTGGCTGTTCGTCATGCGCGCGTTGATGATCGTGACGTCGCTCGTCTCCTACTTCGTGAACGAAGGCCTGAGCAAAGCCATGTTCGGCGGCAAGAAGGATTTCGATTTCGAAGCGCCGCTGACGCATCTCGTTTGGATCACCTCGGCGGTTTCCATCGCCGTCACCTTCATCGCGAGCAAAATGCTGCTGGGCGATTTCCGAGATGCCACTGGAGCCGCGCAGCCTGCTCTGTGGTGGGTGCTGTCGTGCATCATCAGTTGCGGCACGGTGGCTGGCGCGGTGATCCCGGAGTTCACCAAGGTGTTCGTCAGCACCAGCTCCCGTCATGTGCGCGAAGTGACGAATTGCTCCAAGCATGGTGGCGCGTCGCTGAACATTCTGTCCGGATTCGTGGCGGGCAATTTCTCCGCGTTCTGGATGGGGCTTTGCATCATGGCGCTGATGGGCGCCGCGTATTATTTCTCCCAGAATGCCGCGTTGCTCGCGCTCATGCCGGCGAAATTCCTGTTCGCCGCGCCCATCTTTGCCTTCGGTCTGGTGGCCTTTGGTTTCCTCGGCATGGGGCCGGTCACCATCGCGGTGGACAGCTACGGCCCGGTGACGGACAACGCCCAATCGGTTTATGAGTTGAGCCAGATCGAGGGGAAGCAGAGGCATCAAGGAGGAGATTCGAACGGGATTTTGGATTCGATCCTGATTTTGAGAATGCCAAGCACCAACTGGAAAAAGGCGACGGCGCCGGCAACACCTTCAAAGCCACGGCCAAGCCCGTGCTCATTGGCACCGCCGTCGTCGGCGCGACCACGATGGTGTTCGGCATCATCATTCTGTTGCAGCAGATGTATGAGGTGCAGTTGGCCGCTGGAGCTGGAGGGCCTTTCAAACCGGTCATCGACGCACTGAGCATCGTGCAACCGGAAATCATTCTCGGACTCATCATGGGCGGCTCGGTGATCTACTGGTTCACCGGCGCTTCGTGCCAGGCGGTTGTGACGGGCGCTTATCGCGCAGTCGTTTACATCAAGGAGAACATGAAGCTCGATGCGACCACTGCATCCGAGAAGGACAGCAAGGAAGTCGTTCGCATCTGCACCGTCTACGCGCAAAAGGGCATGTGGAACATCTTCATCGTCGTCTTTTGCTTCGCGCTCGCACTGCCCTTCTTCAACGCCTACTTCTTCATCGGCTACCTGATCGGCATCGCGTTCTTCGGATTGTTCCAAGCCATCTTCATGGCCAACGCAGGCGGCGCATGGGACAACGCCAAAAAGATCGTCGAAGTCGATCTGCGCCAGAAAGGAACCGAGTTGCACGCCGCGACGGTCGTGGGCGACACCGTGGGCGATCCGTTCAAGGACACTTCCTCCGTGGCGCTGAACCCCGTGATCAAATTCACAACGCTCTTTGGTCTGCTCGCAGTGGAAATAGCAGTGACGATGAGCGATCCCAAATATCACAATACCGGCTCGGCATTGGTATTTTCTTTTTCCTTGTCGCCCTGATCTTTGTCTACCGCTCGTTCTACGACATGCGCATTCCCGAGGAGAATGCCGGGGCCGAGGGCGTCATGGTCATTGGTGCTCCTGAGGATAAATTGGACAAAAAATAACCCCTCGGCAGGGTGAGGTTACGCTGTGTGCCAGAGAATGCTGAATAGAGTTTCAATGAGCATTCTTTGATGCTTCACTGCGGTGGTGTGGTCCGTTTTCAAAGAGTTTTTGCTCTTCCTCCGGCAGGAGAAGAAATGGTGGCTTGTTCCTTTCGTAGTCATCTTGATGTTGCTCGGTCTGTTTCTGGCGTTTGCCCCCACGTCTCCCTTGGCTCCCTTCATCTACTCCCTGTTCTGACGGGGGCGGTTCCTTGACGCACCCATGGGCCTTCGGTAGGTTCGCGCGCGATGATTTGTCGCCAGAATTGAATATGCAAAATTTCTTAATCCCCCACGTCATCGAGCAGACCGGTCGCGGTGAGCGCGGTTATGATATTTACTCGCGCCTGCTGGTGGACCGCATCGTTTTTCTCGGCACGCCCATCGACGACATGGTGGCCAACGTCATCATCGCCCAGCTGCTTGTTCCTGCAGATGAGCGATCCGAAGAAGGACATCCATCTTTACATCAACTCTCCCGGCGGCAGCGTGACGGCTGGATTGGCCATCTACGACACGATGCAATTCATGACCTGCGACGTGAACACCTATTGCATTGGCCAGGCGGCGAGCATGGGCGCGGTTCTGCTGGCGGGCGGCACGAAGGGCAAACGTTACGCCCTGCCGAACGCGAACATCATGATTCATCAGGTGCTGGGCGGAGCGGAAGGCCAGGCGACTGACGTGGAGATCCGCGTCAAGTACATGCTCAAGCTTAAGCAGCGCTTGAACACATTCTGGCAAAACATACCGGCCAACCGATCGAGGTCGTGGAGAAAGCGTGTGATCGCGATAACTTCATGACGTCCGAGGAAGCCAAGGCGTTTGGGCATCGTGGACGAGGTCGTGGTTTCCCGCAAAGAGATGACGAATTTGCCTGACCGCACTTCGGTCATCGGCGTAAGTTGTACGCCGGATGGCGCGTCCAACGAACATCACGCTTTGCAGCTTCTGCGGGAAATCCCACGCAGAGGTGAAGAAGCTCATTCAGGGCCGGGCGTTTACATCTGCGACAACTGCGTCATCCTCTGCAAAAGCGTCCTGGACAAGGAACTTGCTGCCGTTGAGTCGAAAAAGCCAGCGCTCGATCAACTCTGTCCCCAAGCCGGTCGAGATCAAGAACTACCTCGACAAGTACTGCATTGGGCAGGACCAGGCGAAGAAGACACTTGGCGGTGGCGGTGCACAATCATTACAAGCGCGTCCTGCATGAGCCGACGCAGGCGAAGGGCGGCGATGAACTCAAGGCCCAGCGCGATGCCGAGGTTGAACTCGAAAAGAGCAACATTCTGCTCATCGGCCATACCGGCTCGGGCAAGACGTTGCTGGCGCGCACCCTGGCCCGGATCCTGGACGTGCCCTTCGCCATCGCCGATGCCACCACGCTCACCGAAGCGGGTTATGTGGGTGAAGACGTTGAGAACATCATCCTGCGCCTGCTTCAGAATTCCGATTACGACGTGAAACGCGCGCAGCGTGGCATTGTTTACATCGACGAAATCGACAAGATCGCGCGCAAGACAGAGAACGTTTCGATCACGCGCGACGTGTCCGGCGAAGGCGTGCAGCAGGCACTTGCTCAAAATTCTGGAAGGCACGGTGTGCAATGTGCCTCCGCAAGGAGGACGCAAGCATCCGCAGCAGGAATACATTCGCGTCAATACCAGCGGCATTCTCTTCATTTGTGGCGGCGCGTTCGTTGGCCTGGAGAAAATCATCCAACGCCGGTTGGGCAATCGCGTGATGGGTTTCGGTGCGGTTGAACACGGGCAGAGAGTGGCGGAATTCGATCGCGACGAGATTCTCCAGCACGTGGAGCCGGAAGATCTTGATCAGCTACGGGTTCATTCCTGAATTCATTGGGCGCCTGCCCATGGTGACTGTCCTGGAGCAACTGACCGAAGACCAGCTCGTTCAGATTCTGACTGAGCCGCGGAATTCGCTGACCAAACAGTATGCCAAGCTGATGGCGCTTGAAGATGTAGAGCTCGAATTCTCCGACGATGCTTTGCGTGAGCTTGCCGACACTGGCCATCAAGAAAGGCACCGGTGCCCGGGCTCTGCGCAGCCTAATCGAGAGGCTGATGCTCGATGTGATGTACGAGATCCCCAGCCGGGATGACGTCGCAGCCATCAAAATTACCGCTGCCACCGTGCGTGGCGAAGCCAAGCCGCTCATCCGCGCCAAGAGCGACAAAGCTGCCGCTTGACGGCCGCATTGCTGGACCGCCAGCAGTGCGGCGTTGCGGATTTTCCTCCGCCTGATTTTACTCACCGACTCAACACACGATAACCATGTTCACAGCAGACAAATTCATCGCAGGCAACGTGCGCGACATTCCGCGTTCGGGCATTCGCGACTTTTTTGACATCGTTCAAGGCATGAAGGACGTCATCTCGCTGGGTGTGGGCGAACCGGACTTTGTCACTCCCTGGCACATTCGCGAAGCGGCTATCTTCGCGCTGGAACGCGGCAGGACAGGTTACACGTCGAACCTGGGGTTGCTGAAGCTTCGTGAAGTGATTGCGGACCATATCGCGGAAAAGTTCCGCATCCGATACAACCCCAAGAATCAAATCATCATTGCGGTGGGAGTGAGCGAGGCGATGGACATCGCCTTCCGCGCGGTGACGAATCCGGGCGACGAGATCATCTACCACGAACCGTGCTATGTGAGTTATTCGCCGAGCATTGCGATGGCCCATGGAGTGCCCGTGGCAGTTTCGTGCCGCGCGGAGAATGGCTTCGCCGTCACTGCGGCGGCGATTGAGAAAGTGATCACGCCCCGGAGCAAAGTGCTCGTCCTGAATTTCCCGACCAATCCCACGGGCGGCACCATGACGCGCGACGAATTGCTGAAAATTGCCGCGTTGGTGAAGCGTCACAACCTGCTGGTGTTTACCGACGAGATTTATTCGGAACTGACCTTTGAGGGCGAACACACCAGCATTGCGTCGCTGCCGGATATGGCGGAACGGACCATCTTTCTGCACGGTTTTTCGAAGGCCTACGCGATGACGGGATTTCGCATCGGCTACGCGTGCGGACCTGTGGAGATCATCGAGGCCATGATGAAGATTCATCAATATTCGATGCTATGCGCGAGCATCATCAGCCAGGAAGCGGCAATTGAAGCCATCCAACATGGCTGGCCGGACATGTTGGAAATGCGCGAACAGTATGGTCTGCGCCGCAACCTGATCGTAAAGGGCTTCAACGACATGGGGCTTCCGTGTCATTTGCCGCGGGGTTCGTTTTACGCGTTCCCTTGCATCAAGAGCACAGGTCTCAGCTCCAAGGAATTTGCGTGGAAACTCCTCGAACAGGAAAAAGTCGCGTGCGTGCCAGGAGGAGCATTCGGGGCGAGCGGCGAAGGTTACGTGCGCGCTTGTTTCGCAACGGCCGTCGATCAAATCCAAGTGGCGATCGATCGAATGGGCGGCTTCGTCAAACGGGCGCGTGGGAACTGAAGAGCCTCCGCCCGTCATCGCTCAAAAATCCGCAGCCTGTCCGTACACAGGGGCAAACACTTCTGCGTTTGGCTTCATCTGCTTCAGTTCATCCACAAACGCGAGGGCCTGCGATTCTTCGCCATGAACGACGGCAATCTTCTTTATGTCGCCGGTGATAGCTTTGACGTATTGCTTCAATTCACCGCGGTCTGCATGCCCGGAAAAAGCATCAAGCGAAGCGACCTGCGCCCGAACCGGATACGGCTCTCCGAAGATATTCACGGGTGAGCGACCTGCGACGATCTGGGCTCCCAAGGTGTGTTCAGCACAGTAGCCGACGAAGAGGATGAGGTTTTTCGGATCACCGATGTTGTTCTTTAAGTGATGGCGAATGCGGCCGGCCTCGGCCATGCCTGAGGCACTGATGATGATTGCCGGATCTTTCAGCTCGTTCAGCTTCATCGAGTGCATCACCTCCCGGATGTAGGTGAGGTTCTCCATGCCGAACGGATTGGCTTTCTCGCGAAGGAACCGGTAGGTGGCCTCGTTGAAACACTCGGGGTGAAGTCGAAACACTTCCGTGGCGTTTACGCTGAGCGGGCTATCCACGAACATCGCCAGCCGGGAAATTTTTCCGGCGAGAGTCAGTTGATGGAGCGTGAAAACCAGTTGCTGCGTGCGTCCGACCGCGAAGGCAGGAATAATCACCTTGCCATTCCGCGCAACAGTTTCATTGACCAGACGGGCGAGCTTCTCGACGGAATCGGTTTTTAGGGTGTGATCACGTCCCCCGTACGTGGACTCAATCTGCAGGAAGTCCACGTTCTCAACCGGATCTGGGTCGCGCAGGATTTCATCGTTTCCGCGCCCCACGTCGCCACTGAAAAGGTAACGGAACTTCCGGCCATTCTCGTTGATGTCGAGGACCACTTGCGCTGAGCCCAGGATGTGGCCCGCATCCCGAAATGTGAGCGTCACTCCGTTGGCAATGGACATCGGACGATCGTAGTTGAACGTCACGAACTGTTGGATGGCGCGCTGCGCATCCTCACCCGAGTAAAGCGGCTCGACCGGAGGAAGACCTTTCTTGGCGCGCTGCTTCGAGATAAATGCCGCGTCATCATGCTGAATCTGCGCCGAATCTTCGAGCATGATGGCCGCCAGGTCGCGCGTGGCGAACGTGCAGTAGACGTTTCCCACAAAGCCTTGCCGGCAGAGATTGGGAAAATTTCCGACGTGATCGATATGAGCGTGGCTAACGATGGCGGCGGACACCTTGGAAGGGTCGAATGGAAAGGTCCGGTTGCGCGCGATCGATTCATCCCGCCGACCCTGGTATAGCCCGCACTCGAGGAGAATTTGTTGACCGTTTACTTCCAAGAGGAACATGGAGCCGGTCGTGGTGCGAGTGGCGCCGCAGAACTGGATTCTCATGCGGCAAACAGAACGCGAGGCAACAGATCGGTGCAAGCTTGTGTTGTTCGCAGCAGTTCGTGCGTGTATGGCGGAATCGCTGCGCTACATTGTGCCCGTGAGCGTAAAGACGGATTTCCTGGAGTTGCCTGGGTTGCGAGTCACGGTGGACCGTGTCATCCATCATCGTGAGGCGCAGACGCCGGAGGATCGTCCTCATTGCTTCGCCTACTTCATCACTATTCACAACGACAGCGACGTCTCCGTAACCATCAAGGGTCGCAAGTGGGTTGTGAAAAATTCACGTGGGGAGATCACGGCTGTTGAAGGCGACGGTGTGGTAGGTCAGTTTCCCACGATCGATCCGGGCGAAAGCTTTTCCTACAACAGCTTTCACTTGAACGATACGACCACGGCCTTGGCGGAAGGGAGCTACATCGGCGTGGACGAACGCGGACGGAAAGTGCTGACCCGCATTCCGCCGTTCAAGATGGATGCCGGCGATGAAGGCGATTAGAGCGGCAGGATGACGGCCATTGTCGTCCCGCGGCCTGGGGCGGACCGAATCTTCAATTTGCCCCGGTGCGCTTCGATGATTCGCCGCACAATCGCCAAACCCAGACCCGTCCCTTTTTCCTTTGTGGTGCTGAGAAGCGAATCATGCATGCGATCGCGCATCTCTGGCGTCATCCCGGCACCCGTGTCGGTAAATTCAATTTGCAGATGAGTGGGGCCGGGATTGTTTCGGGGCAGGCGCAATGACTTCGTCGTGATGGTCAGGCTGCCCCCATTCGGCATGGCCTCCACTGCATTCAACGTGAGGTTGAGAAACGCTTGTTCCAGCTGGGCGGCATCGCCTGCAATGTCCGGCAGGCCATCTTCAAGGTGTTGTTCGAAACGAATGGCCTGATTCGTCAACTTGTGCCGCACCAAAAGGGCCAAATCCTGGATGAGTTGATTCGCATTGATTGCGCGCAGGGCCGGCTCGGTGGTCCGGGCGAAGTCCAGAATCTGCTCAACGATCTTGTTCAGATGATCCATTTTCTCCCCCATGATCTTGGCATCCTTTTCCCTGGGATCTCCGGATGGGAATTGGAGGTTCAGTGAGTGAAAGAGCATTTTCATCACGGTGAGGGGGTTTCGAATCTCGTGCGCCACTTCCGCGGCGAGCAATCCCAACGCCGAAAGTTTTTCGCTTTGGCGCAACTGTTCTTCCACATCCACCACGCGCTCGTAGAGGCGGGCCTTCTCGATGGCAAGCGCCGACAGCTCCGCCAGGGCGGTCAGGGTCTGGATCTCTTCGTTGGAAAATGTGTAGCTGCGCGCGGTGTAAACATTGAGCACTCCAATCGCCGCGTCATTGTACATCAAGGGCGCACTGAGTAGTGAGGTCAGGCCTTCGTTGGCCGCGATTTCGACGCTCTGGTAACGGGATGAGGTTTGAACGTTCTCAATTTGCAGCGGCTTTTTGCGACGCATGACGACGCCCACGAGGCTCTCCGCCGCGCTTAGTCGTGGTTTGGCTAAATAGTGCGAGCCGGCTCCGTAACTGGCCCGGAGATCCAGCCATGCGCCGGTGGTATCCAGCAACAGCAACGAGCTCATTTTTGATTTCATCAGCACGCAGGCTTCGCGTGTGATGGTCCGGAGCGCGTCATCAAGGTTGAACGTGGAATTGATAGTCTGGCTGATGCTGACGAGCGATTCGAACATGCGCGCCTTGAAGCGAATCTGTTCATAGAGCCACGTGTGATGGATGACGTTGGCGGCCAGCCGCGCGAGTTCCTCCAGGAGCGATTCGTCCTCTTCGCTGAACGCATCTTCCCGATCTGAATCCACGTTGATGACACCACGCACCTCACCGTTCACCTCGAGAGGAACGGCCAGCTCGGAACGCACCTCCGGGCGCAGAGCAATGTAACGACGATCTTGCTGAACGTTGGGGACCCGAGCGGATTTGCCGTGACGTGCCACCCAGCCGGTGATGCCGAAATGAACGGGCATGCTTAACGCCAGGACTTCGGGTGGTAATCCGTGCGAGGCTTCAATTGTGAGGGAATTGGAGGTGGGATTGAACAGCGCGACAGAGCCGCTATTGGCGCGCGTCAAACGCACGGCTTCGCTCACGATGAGCCGCAAGGCCTCCTGCGCGTCCAGCGACGAGTGCAACGTGTTGCTGACGTCGTAAAGAAGCTTGAGCCGCTCGTGACGCTGTTTGAGATCTGCTAGTTCGTCCTTCACGCCGAGCCATTCAACCAAAGTCGGGATGAGCGGAATAGTGGAATACCGTCAGTGCGGGAGGTCCGGACTGCAAAAACCGAACGGCGTTGGGAGCAAAAATTGGAGAGTTCTTGCCGTTGCGTATTTCAATCGGACGTGACCAAGGTCGGTGGCGGATATGTGACAGGAAAGGAAACCGCTATGTCGCTGCAGATTTGTTTGTGTTGTGCGGAAAAGTTGCTGGTCGCGAGTCCACGGAATCAAAACATCTGCGTGGCCTGCCAGAAATTAATCGACGAGGACGCCGCTGATCTGGCGCGAATTTTCCAAAAGGAAGGGGGCAGCTCGGATGTGTTTATACCAAGCATGGGAGAAGAGTCGTTTGGAAGGCCCTCACGTCCTAGACTGGGTTCCGGCCCGTAATCACCGCACGCGTTGCATCAAGAGGATCCCCGTGCTGCCGAATAAGAAATTGGGCGCCCAGGCCGCTATCCAGGCCGGCACATAACCACCGCTCCCCAGCGCGAGTGTCAGCTCCTTCGTAAGGAAGAACAAACAGCAGATGGTGATGCTGGAGGCGACGCCCACAAAGACGTTGCGCCGACCCGGCAGCGCCCCGAACGGAACGGCGATCAATACCACAACAAAACAAATCCACGGAGCCGCCATCCGGCTGTGAAACATTGTTAGAAGGGCATCCAGCTTCTTGCGCTCCAAAGAAGGGTGAAGTCTCAGGTAGTCTAGAATCTCCAACGATGAAAGCTGCGTGCGCCGCATGGACCGCAAACTGTCGAGGCCGCTGATTTTAATCTCACTTTTGATGATGCGCGGGGTCTCGCTGAGGTCGGTCAGGATCAGTTGGTTGGTCTTGGAAATCTCCGGCAGCGCATCGACGGCCGAGGAGAATTCAAGTTGATCCACATTGGTGAAAACCCAGCGTCGCTTGATCCAATAAGCGTTATCCGCCAAAACCTGAAGTCGGGTGCCATCCTCCCGCCGCCAATCGAATTGGGGCCGATACATGACGTTTGCGCGCATGTGGTAAGCGCCGATTCGCCAGGTGCGATTGGCAATGGGATTCAGGAAGAAGACGTTCCGCTGCCATATTTTATCGTTGCCTTTCGGTTGGTTACTCGCATGTCGCAAACGCACCTGCGCGGCCGCGTCTACGCCGGCGGGAAGCAATTTTTCGTTTAGATAAAAAACCAGACCGCTGAAGAACAGGCCGGTAACCATGTAAGGCAGGGAGATTCTCCAGAGAGGAATGGCGGCCGCCCGCATTGCCGTCAGCTCGTTGTGTCTCGCATGATTCGTCAACGAATAGAGCAAGGCGAGCAGGAGCGACATCGGCAGGACGTAACTGCTAACGAGAAACTCCGGGATGCGGTAGAAGTAGTATTCGATCACATCCCCGAAACTCATCTTGTCGCGTTGAAAATCCGCCAGCGATCCGAAGAGGTCGAACGCGATGAAGGAAACGAGAAATCCGAGAATGCAGTAGCTCAGCGGCAGGAGCAGTTCGCGCAGCAGGTAGCGGTCGAGCAATCGCATCAGGGGCCGGACGGTAGCGGCAGCATTCGGTCAAGGCAAGGAAGGCTCCGTGATTGCACGATGCCGGGATCAAACCAGGATCATCCGATGTGTGAATGGACCGATGAGGGAGCAGGGAATGATTCGGAGCGGAAGTTTGCAGAAAAATATTACCCGCGCTGCGCTCAAGGGCAGATCGTTGTTTTACGTCCCTTACTTCGGCGCGCACTTGCCAGACATTGCGAAGTCGCTAGGCTGCGCCTCCATGAAACGTTTCTTCATAGCTCTCGTGGTGTTCACGATGTTGTCTGCTCTTCCGGTGATGGCGGCGGACGCGCCGGCCAAAGGCAAAGTCGTTCACATCGTGGCGTTCAAGTACAAGAAGGCGGTTACAGAGGCGAAGAAGAAAGAAATCGCCGATGCCTTGGTGGCGTTGAAAGGGAAGATTCCACAGATCGTTTCCGTCCAGCATGGTCCGAACATCAGCAAGGAAGGATTCGATAAAGGATTCCATGAAGCCTTCGTCATCACGTTCGCCAGTGAAAAGGACCGCGACGTTTATCTCGGACACGAAGCTCACACCAAGTTTACGAAACTGCTCGATGGCGTGCTCGCGGATAAAGGCGTCTTCGTCTTCGACTTCCTTGCGCAGGAATAATGCGCTCCGGCCTCCTGATATTTCCAGTGTCAGAGCCTGTCGCGGGCGGGCGGTTCGCCGCTATTTTGCCGTGATCACGACGTAGTTGCGCTTGCCTTTGCGCAACAGCAGGTGCTGGCCGAAAAGCAGGTCGCCGGTCGTCACCGCCCGCAGGGCGTTCGCTTCGCGCACGTTGTTGATGTTAATGCCCCCTTGCTCGACGTCTTTTCGCGCCTGGCCTTTGGAGGGGCACAACCCCGCGTGAACCAGAAGGTCGATCAACGGCATACCTGCAGCTTCCAATTGCGCTTTGGCCAGATCCTTCGAAGGCACTTCGCCCACCAGATCGTTGAATGTCCGTTCGGATATTCCATCCAAGTTGCCGCCAAATAGCACATCGCTCGCGCGCACGGCGTCTTCGGCTGCGTTGGGCCCATGCACCAAGCCGGTCAACTCGCGGGCGAGAAATTTGTGAGGTGCCCGCGCCCCGGGGTTCGCGAGATGTTGCTGTTCGAGGTCCGCTACCGTCGCCCGGTCAGCGAACGAAAGCATCTTGAGAATCTTAATTACATCCCCGTCCTCCAGTTGGATGAAGAATTGGTAAAAGCGGTAAGGACTGGTCTTCTTTGCATCCAGGTAAACGGCGCCGCTGGCAGTCTTCCCGTACTTGGTGCCGTCGGCTTTTGTCATGAGCGGGAACGTCAATCCGAAGACCGTTGCGCCGAGCTTCTTGCGGCAGAGGTCGATGCCCGCCGTGATGTTCCCCCACTGATCCGTCGCGCCGACCTGTAGCTCGCAAATCAACTCCTTGCGCAAGTGGTAGAAGTCGAAGGCTTGGAGCAGTTGGTAGCTGAACTCGGTGTAGCTGATGCCGACTTCGCGGTCCTCCATGCGGGCGCGCACGCTTTCCTTTTGCATCATCTGGTTCACGGAGAAGTGCTTGCCGATGTCGCGCAGGAAATCGATGAACGACATGGGGTTCGTCCAACTGGCATTGTCGAGGAGTCGCGCGGGGTTTGTCTTCGTCTCAAAATCAAGCAACGACGTGAGCTGTCCCTTGATGCTCTGGATGTTGTGATCGATTTGCTCGCGCGTGAGCAACTGGCGTTCGGCTGCCTTCCCGCTCGGGTCGCCGATGCAACCTGTCGCCCCCCCAGCCAATGCAATGGGGCTGTGCCCCGCCAGTTGAAAGCGTCGCAGCGCCAACAACGGAACGAGATTACCGACATGCAGCGAGTCCGCCGTGGGATCGAAGCCGCAATAGAGCGTCGTCGGGCTTGTGGCCAATCGCTTGGAAAGCGTTTCCAGATCGGTGCAGTCCGCCAACAGTCCACGCCACTGTAGTTCAGCAATGATGTCCATTTGAGTGCCTAGTTTAACGGGAGTCGATGAAGTCGGCTCAAGGTGAAAGCGGAAAACAAAACAGGCGGACCCTTGCGAGTCCGCCTGTCGTGAATTGTTGTTGGTCGAATTACGGCTTCTCGTCCGTAACTTCGGCCGCGTCAAACGCGTGCTGGAGCGCGACGAGGTCTTCGCCGGGCTTGAGGGAATCCAACAGCTTCTGCTCTTCGCGCAGCTGTTCGTCGCTGTAGCTGGCCGCCTTGATCGACAGGCCGATGCGGCGCTCGCCCTTGTCGATTTTGATCACGCGCGCCGACACATCCTGGCCGGGCTTGAGCACGTTCTTGATCTTGTCGATGCGCTCTTCGCTCACCTGCGAGATGTGCACCAAGCCATCGATGTCATGTTCGAGCCCGACGAAGGCGCCGAAGCTCGCGAGCTTCGTGACCTTGCCGTTCACGAGGTCGCCGACCTTGTAGAACTTGTCGATGTTGGCCCAAGGATCTTCGCTGAGCTGCTTCACACCGAGGGCGATGCGCTGGTTGGCTTTGTCGACTTCGAGCACGATGGCTTCGACGTCGTCGCCCTTCTTCAGCACTTCGCTCGGGTGATTGATCTTGCGCGTCCAGGAAACGTCCGAGACGTGAATCATGCCGTCGATGCCTTCCTCGAGTTCGAGGAATGCGCCGTAGCTGGTCAGGTTGCGAATCTTGCCTTTGACACGGGTGCCGGGCGGATACTTCTCCGCGGCTTTCTCCCAAGGATTAGTCTCAAGCTGGCGCACGCCGAGGCTGATTTTCTGCTCGTCGCGATTGATGCCGAGCACGACAGCTTCGATTTCCTGGCCTTGCTTGAGCACGTCGGACGGCTTGGCAATGCGCTTGGTCCACGAAAGCTCCGTGACGTGCACGAGACCTTCGACTCCGGGTTCCAACTCCACGAATGCGCCGTAAGGCACGAGGTTGACCACCTTGCCTTTGACCTTCTGACCAACGGTGTACTTGGCTTCGATTTGCTCCCAGGGATTGGCGAGCTTCTGCTTGAGTCCGAGGCTGACGCGTTCCTTCTCGCGGTTCACGTCGAGCACCACCACGTCGAGCTCCTGGCCAACTTTGAGTATTTCGCTCGGATGCCCGATGCGGCCCCAGCTCATGTCGGTGATGTGGAGCAATCCATCCAGGCCGTTGAGGTCGATGAACGCGCCGAAGTCGGTGATGTTCTTCACCACACCCTTGCGAATATCGCCGGGGGTCATGTCGGTGAGCAACGCAGCGCGGCGGGTGGCACGCTCGGCTTCGATCAGTTCGCGGCGGGACAAGACGACGTTCTGGCGGTCAGCGTTGATTTTGACGACCTTGAACTCGTAGGTGTTGCCGATGAACGGCTGTAAATTCTTAGGGGGGATGACGTCGATTTGGGAGGCGGGAAGAAAAGCTTCCACGCCGATGTTGACCACCAAGCCGCCTTTGACGGCGCTTTTCACTTTGCCAGTCACCGTCGTGCCTTCGCCGGCGATTAAAACAATGCGTTCCCAATTCTTCTTAAACTCGGCCTTCTCCTTGGAGAGAACGACCATGCCGTCTTTGTCTTCGAGTTTCTCGATGAGCACTTCGACTTCATCGCCGACTTTAACGGCTTTGATATCGTCGAATTCGCCGCCATTGACGGCGCCTTCGGATTTGTAACCAATGTCCACCAACACTTCCTTGGGGCGGACTTCGATGATTCTACCTTTGACGATCTGACCCGTCGTAAAGCCGACGGAGCTGCCCTTCAGGGCTTCTTCCATGGTGAGCATAATGATTTACGGACTAACTTTCGCAGACGGGAGACGGGCAGGCGGATTGGCATGCTGGTCTCCATTGCCGAACGCAAACGATCCGTGGCAACGGAGGTTGAATGTTCGGTTGTTCGTTAACTTTCTTTTCTCAGCCTCAACGAGCATCGGCACACGCCGCGCTCAGGCGGGGCAGAAGATAGGGAGTAAGCGCCAAGGCGCAAGACGCAATTTCGGGTCAAGCGGCCAAGATTCCTGGGGATTCTCCGTTGAGAAGTTACCCTGTTTTTGGAACCGACGGCTTTAAACCGTTCACGTCTTCATGCTTCGAACGGGCGTTGGCGCGTTGCGGCAATCGCAGGTCCCGCGCTGCGCTCCGGCGCAAATCGAACTCGCACTCTCCCTCGCGGCTGACGCACTTGTGCGTTGTCAGGGAAGATTGACCGTCATTAGGCTGCGGGCTCAAATGTTGGGAACCCTGTTCAACAGCGGAGCGATCGTGCTAGGAGCCTTGGTCGGTCTCATGACCAAAACCGAACTTTCCGCACGCCTCCAGCAGCAGATTAAAATTCTGTTGGGTGTGGCAACCTCGTTTTTCGGGTTGAAGCTTGTGTGGATGGGCCTGAAGTCCGACACGAACGGCTCGTTTTTTCCCAAGTTCGGCATCGTTCTGTTGGCGATGGTGTTTGGGCACCTGATTGGCAGGTTGATCGGCATCCAGACATGGATGAATAGGCTTGGGCAGCAGGCGAAATCGAAGCTGGAACTCGCCGCCCTCAATGGAAAGAAGGCGGCCGGTGACGGACTGATGGCCGCGGCCCTCCTTTTTTGCGCGGCTCCTTTGGGTTTGATCGGGGCTTTGGAAGATGGGCTGCAACGTTACTTTCAACCGCTGGCGATTAAGGCCGTGATGGATTGCCTTGCCGCCTTTTCCTTTGCGCGCCTCTTCGGTTGGACTGCGGCCCTGGCGGCTTTTCCCGTCGCAGCGCTGCTTTCCGGCCTCACGCTGCTTGGCGATCGCCTGGAGCCGTGGCTCGACGCCCATGGAGTGCTGGGAGTCGTTCATGCCAGCTGCGGATTGATTATGACCTACATCGCCTTGGTCATCTTCGAGATCAAAAAAGTTGAGATAGGCAATTACTTGCCGGCGCTGCTCCTGGCTCCCGTTTTGATGAAGCTAGCCCGGGTTCTGTTTGCGTAAGGCTTACAGCAGCGCTGCGGAATCCGTATCAAGTAGCATGACTGCCTGCTGCCGGGTGCGCAGGTAGGACGCCGGGCAATGAGTGCTGACGGATTCGCGCAAGGCATCATGTACGGCGCGGGCTTTACGTTTCTCGGGAGCGATGCAGATGATTTTGCGCACTGCACAAAGCGTTGGGATAGTGAGCGTGTAAGCGTAACGGGGCATGTCGTTCACGTTCGGAAAATGGCCTTCATCCACTTGCTGCTGCCGGCATTTCAAATCAAGACTTACTACTTTGACCGACCACGGATCATCGAACTCCGCCACGTGCGGATCATTAAAGGCGATGTGACCATTCTCCCCAATGCCCATGCAGCAGAGATCAATTTCCTGGGCCTGAAGCAAATCGCAGTAACGTGCGCATTCGTTGAGCGGCTGGTCGGCGTCGCCGCGGATGTAATGGAATGCTTTGGGCTTCACGCGACTCTCGACCCGTTCGCGCATGTAACGGCGGAAACTGGCCGGATGGTTCTCGTCGATGCCAAGATATTCATCCATGTGGAACAGCGTGACCTTGGACCAATCCACGCCGCCCAGGCGCAGCAGTGCGTCGAGGAATTGAATTTGGGAATTGCCCGTGGCGAGAATCGCGCTGGCTTCACCGCGTTCGGCCAGGCAATCGATCAGAAATGCCTGTGCCTCACGCGCGGCGTCGGCGGCCAGGTCCTTCTGTGTGGCGTATACACGCACCGCCAATTCATCCACTTGAAATGTTTTGATGGGATTCAAGGCTGGGAATTTCAGGAAAAGGCCGGAATGAACTCAAGTTTCTTTTCAGGTTCCTTGGTCCCCAAGGATGTTTTCCTGCCCGACAGTCGATTTCGTATTTGGAGATGTCCGCCGGTTTGTGTTTCGTCTTCGTGTTGAACAACGAAGCACTGATTGAACTCTGTAATGTGGATGTGGCTTTCGACGGCGCCACCGTGTTGCGCGATGTAAGCTGGAGTCTCCATGGAGGCCAGCATTGGTTAATCCGGGGCGGCAATGGCTCAGGCAAGAGCACCTTTCTCAGATTGCTTCGTGGCGAAGTATGGCCGATGCCCAAGGGCGGCGACCGAATTTATCGGCTCGACGGCAGCACGCAATTGACTGCCATCGAAGTGCGCCCACACATCGCCTTGGTCTCGCCGGAAGTGCAGGAGCGCTACCTCCAACAGGAGTGGCGCATGACCGGGCGGGACGTGATTGAAACCGGGTTTGCGCAGACCGACATGCTCTACGTCAAACTGAGTCGTGCGCAAAAAACACGGGCAGAGGGAGTAAGCCGCGAGTTGGGGATCACTCCACTTCTCGAGCGGGATATGCAGTCCCTTTCAACCGGCGAGCTCAGGAAGCTCCTCGTCTGCCGTGCGGTGGTGGGCCGGCCTCGAGTGCTGTTGCTGGATGAAGTCTGTGATGGGCTCGACGCGCATTTTCGCGGTGGCCTCCTGCGAATGATCGAAGTGATCGCGAGCAATGGAACCCAGATTATTTACACAACCCACCGAGATGACGAGGTTCTCTCCGTCATTACACATGTGGCAGAATTTGAGAACGGACACCTGCGCCAAGCCAAGTGGAGTGCACTCGCCGCATCTGCAAAACGAAGCCGTGAAGCAAAGCCGGTGGACCTTCTCCGACGCACTGGACCCAAGGCAGCCGAGCATTCAGCACCCCTTATCGACATTGGAAATGCCGATGTCTTTCTGGACGGGCAGAAGGTGCTGCACGGAATTGATTGGAAGTTACGCCGGGGCGAGCACTGGGTGGTGCTGGGCTCGAACGGTGCAGGAAAAACGACTTTTCTCAAGCTGATCGCCAGCGATTTGTATCCGGTATTTGGCTCGCGGGTTCAGCGCTTTGAGTTCACGGCTGACAACACAATCTGGGACCTGAGGCGACGCATCGGGTGCGTCTCGCCTTTGTTGCAGACTCATTACTGTGAACAGATCACGGCTGAGCAGGTGGTGGCTTCAGGCTTTTTCTCCAGCGTCGGATTGATGGACAACCCCACCAGGATGCAGTTGCGCACGGTCCGTCGCTTGATGCGGAGTTTTGGCTTGGACCACCTGCGTCACGAACAGATGAACCGTTTGTCGTTCGGCGAGCGGCGTAAGATGCTCACCTTGCGGGCATTGGTGCATGATCCTGATTTACTCATCCTCGATGAGCCATTCGATGGGCTGGATGTAGTTTCCAAGCGCGAGTTCGCGGCCGCGCTGGAAGAAGTAGCCAACCGCGGAACGCAATTAATCATCGTAACCCATCATCTGGACGACTTACCCCACTGCATGACTCACGGATTATTCCTTGAACGCGGCCGGATCGTTGTTGCGGGCGAATGGGCGCGCACGCGAGATCATGTCCAAGTGAAGCGTCTTTTTGGAGCGCGCCCGGGCAGTGAACTGAGATGATCTCGGTCGGTATCCGGGTATGCGAACGCTCGCGCTCCGAGCCCCCGCTTTGGAACAATTGGTCACTTCGGACTTGGGATTTGAAATGGGAACTTTGTATGCTCGGGGCATGCCCAAATCAGCCGACGCACTGCGCCGTTGGTTCGGTCTTTTATTTTTAGCGGCCGCTTTTGGACTTTTGGTCTGGGGGCAAACCGTGCTCCGTGACCGACTCGCGGGTGTCGCATTCCTCATTTACTGGGGCCTGTGTTTTCTTTGCACCATGGCAGCTATTGTGACTGCGCTTCTCGACTTGCGAGCCACTCGGAGAGCCGCGCAAAAGGATCAGGAAAAGCTGATGGAGCGGACATTGGAGGAAGCTGGGAACGAAGCGGA
This sequence comes from uncultured Verrucomicrobiae bacterium, assembly GCA_963760275.1. Taxonomy (GTDB): domain Bacteria; phylum Verrucomicrobiota; class Verrucomicrobiia; order Limisphaerales; family SIBH01; genus JANNGC01. The sequence goes on along the minus strand of CAVXCM010000011.1, from coordinate 384,930 downwards.
GCGTGATCGCAAATCGTCCGACGAGCTGTGAATGCTATTTGATCCGTGAGCGCAGAAAAAGGAGCACGACCCCCGCGGCCAATCCAACAGACGACCAGGAGAGAAAATTTACCTCCACCTTCTTTCCGAAGTCTCCCATCCCCTTAATCCGTGACCAAGTAAGCCAAGGAGACAGATTGAACCCGACGGTGACTGTTTGCTTGGGACCGAGATTCTCCACGTTGAACGACAGGAAGAAAAGCAACCCAGCAAGAGCCGGAACCAATAAAAACATGCGAAGCGCCGGTTTCATCGGGCGGAGCTTGGAGGAGGACGTATCAGTGAAAAAGTAAAATGCGCCGGGGCAGTGCTGACGGATACCTGAATTAATACCGCGCCATCGCTGCGGGATCCGTAGCGCGGTAACTCTGACCGGAGACGAGCGTGACACTCGACTTTTCTGCCGTGCGGAACTTGACGGGGATGGTTTGGCGGCCAAAACCATTACGGGCCTTGAAGACAGCGAAGTGCAAATGAGGTCCGCTGGTGAAACCGGTGTTGCCCGAAGCAGCAAGTCGATCTCCGGCGCGAACCTTTTCTCCGGCGCTAACCTTCGCGCTGCGCGGCGCCAGATGGCAGTAGTGAGCCATGGTCCCATCTTCATGCTGGACCACGATCACATTGGCGCAGTCCTCGAATTTCCGGTGAGGGCCGCCTTTTTCAAAGCCGTCCTTTACAGAAACAACCACGCCACCTCGTGCAGCCATAACGGCCGTGCCCTCGGGCATTTTCCAGTCGATGGCATACTCATCCGGCCCCGTGTGGCTAAACGTTCCGTGATAGCCTTGCGTCACCTTAAAACTCGCCCCGGCGGCATACGGTAGGAAATAAAGTTCCGAATCATCGTGAACTGCATCGTGCCTCCCAACGGTGTAATGATTGGTGTAGCTGAACGACCAATCGCTTTCCTCACCTTTAAGCGGCGTGAGCTTCAGGGCGAAAACAGTCTTTCCCGCCGGCACGGTCAGCGTGCAGGGAAGCGGCACACTGCTCTTCATGTTGACGGCACCGACTTCGAGAGTAGCGGTCATGTCGACAAGCTCGAAATTCTTGACCAAGAAGCGTGTGCCGGTCTCATCCCGTTCTGTAATCACCTTGAGCTTCCCGGGCAAGCCGTCACCGAAACTGAAGCCCGTCGTGCTCAACAAAGTCACGAGGGCGATCCACATTGCGAAGAGGCGCTTAATCCCAATGGGCCCCAAAAGGGCGGGTGACGTCATCGAGCCTGTTCGCGGTAGCGCGATAGAGGTTTTTTTGAAAGCCAAAGGATTACGGGAATGGGGTGGATGTTTTACGCAGCAATTGCAGCCCCGACGCCGGCATTGGCTGCGGGAGCCCAATCGGGGTCGAAAGGCAAAGTGCGGGCGCGGGCAACGGGCGTGCCGAAGTCCGGCAAACCTTCGGGCGTCCAAATGAATTCCTTCGCGTGCACGTCGCGGTCGCCCCAACCTTCCTTTCTGGAGGATTTCGCGTGGTAAATAATGAAATCCTGTTTGCGGCAGGGTGACTTGACGAACGAGCAATGGCCCAAGCCCCAAACGTGTTCAGTCTTTTTGAAAACGGGGTTCGGACGCTTGCTCCAAGATGCCGGGTTCAAAACATCTCCGTCTTCATTCGTCAGCAAGCCAAGGCAATAATCCTCGGTCCAACTGCCACTGGCGGAGTAAACGATAAACGTCTTCCCGTTGTTTTGAAGTACCTGAGGCCCTTCACAAATGGGCATCGCGATACGCTCCCAGGATTGGTCTGGTGCGCAGATGAGCACACGGGGGCCGCTCAACGTGTAGGGATTGCTCATGGGAGCGATGTAGAGATTCTGCTCGCCGTTTTTTTTGCCTCGCCATCCCGACCACACGAAAAACTTGCGCCCATCGGCCAGAATCAAGGGCGTCCCGTCGATAGCCCAACCACCGGTCTGCAAACAGCCCCGGCACGAGTAGGCACTCAGCGGATCGGACGTCGCGGATTCCAAGACCCACATGCGGTGATTCACATTGTCCCCATCATCTGCTGCATAATAGATGAACCATTTGCCGTCGATGAAATGGAGTTCCGGCGCCCAGATTTCCCGCGAATTGAGGCCCTTGGTTGGGGCTTTCCATACGACGACGCCCTCGTCATGGGCGATGCCAGCGATGGAGGTGGACCGGCGCAGGCGGATGCCAGTGTCGCCATTGGCGCTCTGGCAATAGTAGTAGAACCCTTCGTGGAAAATCATCCACGGGTCTGCGGTGTGCGGCGGCAAAATCGGGTTATTAATCATTGGGCATTAAATGTTTAATTGGCGGTCCGCCCCTCCATCCCCCGGAACCGTCGCTCAGGACTTTCCCTGAGTGTGCGTATAGTAACGTGCGACAGACTGTGTGAAAGGGGTGAATGCTCAAAAAAAGAGTGGCGCGACCAAAATTTTTTACGGTGATTCAAAATGAGACACAGTCCGTGCGATCCGAGACACCGCAATTTTCTCCAATAGAATCAGCCTGAAACGCGACTTCTGAACTTCGCGTTCGTCCGAGTGTAATTAACCGAGACAGTTGACGGTCAGGGCTAGCCAGTGCCGGACACGCTTTTGCGAAGCACCGTTTTGAGGATTTTGCCTGTGGCGTTTCTGGGGAGGGAGGGCAGGACGGTCAGGTGTTTGGGAACTTTGTAGTCGGCGAGGCGTTCGCGCAGGAATTCTTGCAGATCCGCTGGATTGAGGGTGGCGCCCTCCATGGCAGAGACGAAGGCAACCGGATGTTCTCCGCGCCGTGCGTCAGGCATCCCTACGACCGCCGCTTCCCTGACGCCGGGGAATTTGTAAAGTACCTCCTCGATTTCACGCGGATAAACATTGATGCCGTTAACGAGCAGCATGTCTTTCTTCCGGTCCGTAATGTAAAAATACCCTTCGGTGTCCCGGTGCCCCACGTCGCCGGTGAGAAGCCAGCCATTGCGAATTGCTTTGGCGGTCTCGTCAGGTTGCCTCCAGTAGCCTTGCATGACGTTTTCCCCGCGAACGCAAATCTCCCCGGTAGCGCCCACTTCAAGAAACCTTCCGTCATCATCCTGAACGCTTACTTCGACATCCGGGATCGGGACCCCGATCGATCCTGCTTTCCAAGGTCCTTGGATCGGATTGATCGTCACCACAGGGCTGGCCTCGCTCAGGCCGTAACCCTCCAAAAGCGGTACGGGCATCCGCTCGGTGAATTCCCTCAGTATCTCGGCCGGCAAAGGGGCACCGCCACTGATACAAAGTCGAACGGGGAAGTCGGCAGGTGCCCCCGCGTGGCAAATCGCTCTGAAAAACTGCGGAACGGCCGGCAGGATTGTCGCCCGCCGCTCCATGATCTCCGCAACGACGTTTTTCGGGGGGTGCACAGATTTAATTAACAACAGCGAACCGCCCACCAACAAAGGAAGCAATACACCCACAGTGAGCATGAAACTGTGGAACATCGGCAACAAGACCACGAACCGGTCGCCTTCGAACGCAGCCAGCACTTTTCGGCAGCTTTCCACGTTGGCGAGTAAATTCCCGTGCGAAAGCATGGCTCCCTTTGGGTGTCCCGTAGTCCCGGAAGTGTAGATAAGCACCGCCAAGTCATCTTTTGATCGATGATTTCCAAGAGCTGCCTCCAGGGGGCCAGCCGTGTCCTTCAGGCATTGATCCACACGTAGCAACCGCACTCCTGGCATGGATTGTCCCAACTTTTCTGCCGCCTCACTGAGGCTCTCATCAATAATGACTGTCGTGATTTCGGCGTCTCGAAGGATGAAAGCGACCTCATCCGGTTTGAGGAAATTATTCACCGGCACGACTACGCCCCCGGCGAATAAGATACCGAACAATGCCGGGATGAATTCAGGGCAATTCTTCATCCAAAGCGCGACCCTGTCTCCCTCTCGGAAACCGGCCTCCTTCCGAAGGCAGGAGGAGACTAACTGGGAACGCATCAATAAATTCTCGTAATTGATCTCGTCCGCGCCCCAAAATACCGCTGTTTTGCTCAGATGCCGCTGGGCGGAATCATGAAAGGCAGTTGATAGATTCATGTTTTGGTTTCACCCGGATCAAATGCCCCAACCTTTTCTGCGTCAAGCCCCAGCGGGGGCGACGCAGTTTCGAATCGTTCATCGTGAAAGATGGAAATTTTTCCGCAGCACCGACATATTCGTGCGCGTGATCGATACGGAAGAGAAATTGTCGGCCTTGCTGCCTGCCTTGCGAGCGGCACCTTGGATTGCGCTCGATACCGAGGCGGACAGTTTGCACGCCTACCCGGAGAAGCTTTGCCTGATCCAGATTTCCAGTGAAGGAGTCGAAGCGCTTGTCGATCCTTTGGCCTCAATCAGCCTCGAGCCCTTGCTGAAGATCTTTCATGATCACGAGCTCATCCTGCACGGGTCCGATTACGATCTGCGTCTCCTGCGGAAAACGTTTGGGTTTCGACCCACGGCCATTTTCGACACGATGCTGGCCGCGCGATTGTTGGGTTGTCGTGAATTTGGTTTAGGGAACCTTGTGCAGAAGTTCCTGAACGTGAAGCTGGAGAAGGGGCCTCAGAAGGCTGACTGGTCGCGACGGCCGTTGACGCCTCGCATGGAGGAATATGCCCGCAATGATACGCGGTTCCTCAAGCCCATCGCTGATATTCTGCGGGAGCAGCTCCGTAAGGAGGGCCGTTTGAAATGGCACGAGGAAGCTTGCCAGCGGCTTATCGAAGAATGCTCTGTGCTGCGAACTCCCGACCCAGATCAGATTTGGCGCATCAAGGGAAGCTACCATCTCGCACCGGACTCACTGGCCGTTCTTCGAGATGTCTGGCATTGGCGCGAAAAGGAAGCCGTTGCCTCCAACAAGCCCCCTTATTTTATCCTTCAACCCGAAATCATGATCGCGATCTCCATCGCGGCGGTTGAGGGCAAGTCTATCGATTTCCTCATTCCGAAGCGATTTTCGCCACGTCGGCAGGCTGCGTTATTGAAGGCCGTTCAGCGCGGCTTGCACAGTCCTGGAAAACCGCAGTTGGTTCGCACCGCCCACTATCGCCAGAGCGCGGAAGAGAAGCGCCGCTATCATGAGCTGGAGAAAAAAAGGAATCGGCGGGCTCATGAGTTGGGGATTGACCCCACGATTATTGCCAGTCGCGCTGCGCTGGTGCAGATCGCCCGCGACGAAGGTCCTCTGGACGGAGAATTGATGGCTTGGCAGTGGGAGTTGCTGCGCTGATCGGGCTGCCGGCAATCCAAGACACGTTTATTTCCCCGCAGCAGGTTTCCGATAGCACGCCATCAGCGCCGTGCAATGATCCGGTGGCGATATCCGGTCCATGAGACTGGAGACAGGAGATAAGAGGCAATTGAACATCTCACCGGTCACCATGGTCGCCCCCAAGACCTTGCTGACGGAAACAAGCGGTTTCAGCCACTTGAACTCTTCGCGATATTCTTTCTCAAAAATGCAGTTCAAGTAACCAACGGCAGGAAAAAAACCATCAATCGGAAGCACCTTTACGGGTTCGGCGCCAGCTCGCGCAAACCGCGCATTGGCCTCCGTCGCGCGTTCCAAGCCGAAGTGACCAAGCCGGTCCACAAAGTCGCGCTGAAACAGATCAGGACGGCGCTTAGCCGTGCGATACCAGAAATTATCTGCATTGCACTCGATAAATCCGATGAAAATGCCGCCCGGTCGAAGCACGCGAAACATCTCCGCAATGGAAGCATCCTTCCCCTGCGCTTCAATGTGGCCAAAAACATCAATAAGAGTGACCACGTCGAACGTGTTTGTTGGGTAGGGGATGTCGTTGGCCAACCCGGGTTTCACCTCGATGTATTGACGGCTTGCGGCCTGCCGGAGTGTTTCATCGGGCTCAACGCCGCGCACTTCGCCGAAATTTTTCAGATATAAACGTCCGCCGCCGCATCCGACATCGAGAATTTGAAGTGAGCGACCCAAAGACTGCGCGTGTTGCCGCAGGTGCCTGATGATAAAACGGTCGCGCTTGCAGCTCGCCGAAATTTTCATCCGGACATCATTCAATGAACGAAGCAGCGTTGAGCCGTAGATCCTATCCCGCAGTGCGGTATGAGCGACCCAAGCCTTCTCATTAGACTGTTTGACGCTATCCATGTGTAGGAAGACTGCTTCTCGACTCTTTCAGGGAGCCCTCGCCGTCCCGGAGGGAGGGCGTGGCCCCGACGCTATCGTTTGTAAGCAACTCAATCCCTACATTGTTCGATGGAGCAAAGGCGCCGAGCAAGGGAAACCTCGAGCTGGCGGCGGACCCGAGCAGGCCGCGCGTTTAAAGAAAGGTGGAGTGTATTCGAATCATGGGCCAACCAATCGGGCGCGGTAGAAGCGGGTTGCCTGTGATACGGCAGCCGCATCATTGAACTTTAAAGCCCCCGTGTTGTTGACCACATGTTCCAGCAGCGTCCAGTTTGAAAGGTCTGAGGAAACCTCGATAGCGAACGCAGCGCCGGGTGGGCCACTCACCACAAAACTCACGCCGGCCGCGGAGCGTGAAAAGCCCTCGATCCGCGTCGGGGCGGTACTCGTCAGTTGGACGCCGCGACGGCTTTGAACGCCGGTACCCGCGTTCAAGGCAAAGCTCGGCATGGTGTAAATACTTGCCGGCGGAATCACTCCGCCACCCAGCATCACGTTGAAAACCGGCGACTCTCCTCGCCTTGCCCCGAGCGCCAGGGCCTCGTCGTAGGTGGCCGCCACGGCGGAATCCCAGACTCGGACCTGAACAAACGCCATCTGGCCTGGAGGCACTGATGGCAAGGTGCGGATCCCGCCCAGGAAACGGCCCGGGGTGATAAACGCCGCGGGCCCCCCAGCCACGGCGGTCAGCGCGTTGGAGGCAGAGCCGGCATGGAGCGTGGCGACAAAACCAGCACCGGCGGGTACGCCAGTAAGACGATCAACATCGAATACCCGGTTGCTCGCCGAATTGGCGAAATGGATCGTTCCACCCGAACCAGTCTCGGGGACGTTGACCACCGATCCCGGGCTGACAATGACGCCGAAGGTATTCGTAACCACGAGCCGGTAAACTCCCCCATTCTGCGGCTGTGCATTGCTCAAAGTGAGCGTGCCCGCAGTCGCTTCAGGAAGTGCGATGCCTTCATAAAACCATTGGTAGGCAAATGGGGGCGTGCCGGCGACGACAGCGTGAAGCGCCAAGGTAGATCCCGCGGAAATGGACGTGACCGCCGCCGGGGCCGAGGTGAAGGACGGTGGAAGTCCCGCCCCGCTTACGGTCAGGGCCGCGACCGCGCTGGTTACGCTGCCAGAAGCATTCACAATCACCACATCGTAATGGCCGGCGTCGGCGGATTGAGCCGTTGCAATGATCAACTCCTGATTTGTCTGGCCGACGAGATCGACCGAGCCAAAGCGCCACTGATACGACAGGAGAGCTGCACCCACCGCGCTCACGGAAAATGTCGCTGTTTGACCCTGCGCAATGGCGAGGCTGGCCGGCTGCATTACAATTTGCGGCGCACTTATGGTGACAGAGCTGTAATTGGAAAGGATCTGCGAAGGGCTGAGGGCGTAGTTATAAATGGCAACTTCATCAATGACACCGCGAAAGAAGGAGCCGCCGTGGCCATCGCGGTCCACCCCCAACGACAGGGCATCACCATTGAAAGTGTTAGCCAGATTACCTGGCAAGGTATCGGTACGGACCAACTGCCCATCCAGGTAAGTTTTAAGTTCTACGTGGCTGCTATCAATCTGCCGGTAGGTGCCGGCGACATGGTGGAAAACGCCGGGGGAAGGCAGTGATGAAAACGAGATCTCAAACTGCCCGCCATTGCTGGGGTCATTGTAGTAGAGTTGAAACCCCCAGAGCCCTGACATGATTATTCCAAAATTGCAGGTTGTCCAATTGCGCTTGTCAATCAGGGCGCCGTAGCTGGCAGCATCGGCGCGCTTGAACCACATCTCGACCGTCAACTCATTGGTCAGATGAAGGGAAATGCTGTCAGGAATGCGGATGAAATCATTTGCCCCGTCCAAGAGGAAACCTTGACCGACCGCTCCTTGCGTGAAACCAACTCCCCCCATCAGAGTGCCGTGATTGTTCCCTGCCGAATCCATTGCGTTGCTCTCGCCATGCCAGACTGCAACCAGGCTTCCGACGCTGTTTGTAGCCGCAGGGGGCGTGGGCGGGGGAGGCAACACGGTGACAGAGCTGTAATTGGAAAGGATCTGCGAAGGGCTGAGGGCGTAGTTATAAATGGCAACTTCATCAATGACACCGCGAAAGAAGGAGCCGCCGTGGCCATCGCGGTCCACCCCCAACGACAGGGCATCACCATTGAAAGTGTTAGCCAGATTACCTGGCAAGGTATCGGTACGGACCAACTGCCCATCCAGGTAAGTTTTAAGTTCTACGTGGCTGCTATCAATCTGCCGGTAGGTGCCGGCGACATGGTGGAAAACGCCGGGGGAAGGCAGTGATGAAAACGAGATCTCAAACTGCCCGCCATTGCTGGGGTCATTGTAGTAGAGTTGAAACCCCCAGAGCCCTGACATGATTATTCCAAAATTGCAGGTTGTCCAATTGCGCTTGTCAATCAGGGCGCCGTAGCTGGCAGCATCGGCGCGCTTGAACCACATCTCGACCGTCAACTCATTGGTCAGATGAAGGGAAATGCTGTCAGGAATGCGGATGAAATCATTTGCCCCGTCCAAGAGGAAACCTTGACCGACCGCTCCTTGCGTGAAACCAACTCCCCCCATCAGAGTGCCGTGATTGTTCCCTGCCGAATCCATTGCGTTGCTCTCGCCATGCCAGATGCTGACCGGAGCAGGTGCAGAATGTGCGTTCTTTTGAAAAAGCACTGTCAACGCGAGGAGACAGATGAAGATCGATAGTGGTTTCGATGGAAGATTTTTCATAAACTTAGGCTGGAGCTCAAAAGCTCTGCGAATTGGGTGGTTCTTACAAGATAAATACTAGTTTCCCGCGTGTGGAAAATGAAGGTGTGATCTCCGAAACAAATTGCCAACCCCATCGTAGTTGCTGCAAAGTCATGACTTAACGCTCGCAATACAGAATCCCTCATGAACGCATACAAGATATTGGCAGTTTCCGGAGTTTTGGCGCTTTCTTGGCTGAATGTGAGTGGTCAGTCTTTTCTAACTAACGGACTCGTTGCGCATTATCCGCTAAATGGTAACGCAAATAATGTTTTTGGAACTAATAACGGGACAATTGTGGGAGCGACGCTTACGTCAAATCGACAGGGGCACGCTAATTCCGCTTATCGTTTCAACGGAACGAGCAGCAGGATAGAATTCAATGCGCCACCGATAGCCCAAGTCATGAATTGGACTTTGTCAGCCTGGATAAAGCCAGCGGCGTTACCCCAGCACGGAATTGCAGTGAATGTCGGCATGGATAACGGTTCCAGTGGCGATGGTTTCGGTTTTGGATTCAACAATAGTTCGACTTGGGAGGCATTGCTTCCCGCTACTCCCGGAGGATGGAGGAGCAGCGGTCAAGTTATCGGGAATACGAATGCGTGGTATCACGTCGTAATGCTTCGCGCCTCAGGAAACTTGTTGTTTTACATTAATGGCAACCAATCTGTGGACGCCGGACCAATTACATACTCGGTTCCAACGGACTTCACCATTGGCGGGCAGAACAACAATCTTCGTTATTTTAACGGTTTGATCGACGACGTGCGCATCTACAATCGCGCCCTCTCCGCTAACGAAGTCGCCCAACTATACTCTTACAACGAAATCTGTTCGCCCCATGCGGCGACTGCGACAGCTACCTTGGTGAATGGATTTGTTGTGGGAGCGACGATCACCGATTACGGATGTGGGTACACGAGCGCTCCTCCCGTGTCGATTAGCGGGGGCGGCGGTTCGAACGCAACTGCTACCGCCACAATTAGCGGGGGGATGGTAACCGCCATCAATATTACTGCCGCGGGCTGCTGTTACACAAATCCTCCGAGGATTGTGATTGGCTCGCCCCCGTTTGTCCCGACATTGAGTATTAGGGTTAGCAAAGTGCGGGTGACGCAGCGCTTGATGGTGGGCAGAAACTATGTATTGGAAGCGACTACGGACTTGGTGAATTGGACCCCAACTGGCCCTCCCTTTACCGCACAATCTGAATCAACGGATAGCGAGTTCGATGTGGATGTTACCGGGCGCTATTTCCGAGTTTCAGAAGTGCCTTGAGCACTTCATTACAGAACCCGCTCGCCTTCGCAAATGCGCTTTCATTCTCTCGGGGATAACTTGCAGAAATAGTTCGCGACTTTGAGTGACGACCGCAGCGAGTCCGGCAATAGCGTGACTTAAGTTTCTGCTGGTTCGGCTTCCGCCCCGTTCGTAACGTCGATCGCAATTATGCTGTTTCGAGCAATTAAATGGGCATGCCATCTCATTAAGCACGGGGAAACGAAGTTCCTGCTAGCGGAGGTGTGGATGCGTGCCTACAAACAATGGCACGAGTTTTTGTTTGCGCTCCAGTATCGTTTTTTTGGCCGATTGCCGCCACCCGATTCGTCGGTGATACGTCTCGAATCGAAACATCCCATCGCCTTTGAATCCCCCGACCACATGATCCCCTGGGGGACCGCGCGCGATAACAGCACAAACAAGAAATTTGTCTGCCTCATGGCAGAACGTATCACACGGGAATCTTCGGGTCCGCGCTTTGGGGCATTGGACCTCGGCTGTTCCGGTGGCCAGTTAGTGAAAGACTTTGCTGATCTCGGTTGGTTTGCCGCGGGCTTGGAGGGCTCGGACTTTTCCTTGAAGCACGGTCGTGCAAACTGGCCCGAACTGGGCGGAAAGAAGCTGTTTACATGCGATGTCACGAAGCCCTTTCAGGTGTTCGATGGTGCCCAGTTGGCACGGTTTCATCTCGTTACGATGTGGGAGGTGCTGGAGCATATTCCGACGTCTGATTTGCCTCAGCTGTTCCGCAACATTGTCCATCATCTCGCGCCCGGCGGTTACTTTATAGCTTCTACCACCTCTCGCCCTGATATCCATGACGGCGTGGACTTGCATCAAACCAAGTGGACCAACGCGGAATGGAAGGCATGGCTTGGGAAAAACTTCCCTGAACTGAAGTCGGTGGATCTTGGGCTAAAATACTATCAGTTCGTGCGGCACAATGACGAAGGGTCCTTTCTGACTTACCGGAAGGCGTAAACTGTTATTTCCGCTCGACGGTTCGTCCGGGGAAGAGTTTTCTGAAATTCTGAGCCCACTTGCCGTGCAATGGCCCAGCGTCGGTCGCCAACTGGGGAAGATAGGCGCGAGGTTTAAACTGCGGCTGTGCCTTCACCAAATCCATTGAGGTGAGATTGTGGTAGATGATCGCTCCGTCCAGGTGTTGGACTGCCGGCCAGCCCCGAAACCGAATCCATCGCCAGAATCGTTCCAGAACACTGCCTCGGAAGAACGGGCGGAAATTATACTGGCAGGGCAGTATCCTCACTCGCTCGAAGTATTTCGTGTGGACCACTTCGTTGATGACGAGCTGATCGTCGGCGACGATCCGAAAGCGCGTTTTGCCTCGCTGGATGATTTCAGACCGCATATCCCGGCTCCTCGGCACGTTCCAAAACGTCACGCCGCCGTTGAGAAAATTCGAGGTGTAGCCCTGGCCAAGAATGTAGCGCGAACCCATGTGTTCCGTCGCGGCGGCCATGTCGAAGCCCGCCAGAATCTTCTCGAATGAGTTGAGCGGCTGCAGGCAGAGCACGTCGTAGGAATCAACGACCAGCGCGTAGTCCACCTCGAGTCGATCGATCAGTTCGTGACGACGGAAGTAGATTTCGCGCAAGGGATGGGAAAAGTCCGGCACCGGCGCCACGAGATGGTAGGTGATTTCCGGCAGTCGTTGAGTAGGCAGTCGGTCGCCTACTATAAATGCGTGCAACGGGACCGCGGGATTCTTTTTCGCAAAGCTCAGGAAGGTGTAGTCGAGGTGTTCGGTCGAATGACCGAAAGCCACCGTGACGATCGCTGAACGGCCGGGCGTCATTTCCTTTCGTCGGGAAAATAGTAGTGCTTGCCAGGAATGAAAGCAGCGCCAATCCCATCGCCCGGCCACCAATGTTTCCAGGGTTGATCCTGGAAATAAAGGAAGCTCCGGTTGATGCGATGGGCGAACTCAAGCAGTTTCGATGTCTGCTGGGAGTTATCACTCATCGTGATTGAGCCGGGATGGAGTTTCGGTTCAATGGCGATGAACTCGGCCCATTCGTATTCCGGGCGGTGGTCGCTGTCATGGATGAATATGTCCACGGGTTGGTCGAAGTTCTTCAAGGTGGCCACCGAATCGCCGAGAATAATTTTCGCGTAATGCCGATAGGTTTCCGACATCAGGTGCCCGCACGATGGAACGATGTCCGTAGCGTAGAGCATTCCGGGAAAGCCCTCCCTGGCGTTGCGGCGCAAGGCAGCGGCGATGACTACGGTGCCCAACCCGCGATCGACGCCGGTTTCAACGATGATCATTGGTTTGGTAGCGCGAACAAGCGCGTACCACCCGAGGCGCCGGCCGTAGCGCGGCTCGACGTCGGAATTGTGCCTGTCCGGGCTGGCGAGCGCGCGTTGCACGAGGGATTGTCGGAGTTCTTCATCCTGTTCCAGTTCGGCAAAGTACTTTTCGATCTCGGCTTCAGGATGCCCGCAAATGACTGCCGTGTAGCTGGCCAGGTAAGCGCGGCTCAGGGGTGTGAGATGATACGTGTGGTTGTAATGTTCCTTGGAGGTAAAGGCCCAGCGGAGCATCAGGCCCAATTGGGGCCATGCGTAACTGAGTGCGCCCCAGAGACGGATGGGGATCAGAACCACCCGGCCGAGCGCGGTGAACTTCAAGAAGTGGCGAAGCATAAGCGCGGTTCAGGGGCGAGGCACGGGGCGAAAGTTTTTGCGATTGTGCAGTGAAAGAGTGCGGTAAATTCGCACGCCATTAACGATGACATTCCAAAGGCGTGCGGCCGCGGGGAAGTAGCGGGCGAGCCAGGGCCGGGAAGGGGCGTAACGGTTTCCAGCGGCATCTGCGGCGGCACCGCCGGCGTCCTCACTCCAGCGCGGGGAGTAATCACTTTGTTGCGGGGCTCTGGCGAAGATGGGCGCAGTTTTTTCGCGCCGCGCCCGCACGAGCAGTTGGTAGGGCGCAAAGGTCATGGCTTCCACACGAGTCCTGACTTTGCCTGGGTCGGAAACTTGGTACCAGCGGCCGTAGGGACCGACACGATGGGCAATGAGCCGCTCGACCTTGAAGCCATTTTCAGGGCTGAGGGCGCTGTAGAATAGTTCGGGACTGAATTGGTAGAAGCCGTGCCCGCACCAATTGTTGGCGGCGGTGTGCGTGATGAAACAGCCACCGGGGCGAACCATTTCCATGCAACTCTTCAGCGCCAGGGGATAGTTGAAGACGTGTTCCAAAGTCCCGCCGTCGTAAACCACATCGAACCGCTCCCGGAATTCAGCAGGCAAGGGCTGGTTGAGGTCATGCACCACGGTCGCTCCCTCAAAATCTGAAGCGTCCAACGATGAGATGCTTTTAGCGCCGAGCGCTTTGAAAGCCGGTTCGGCAAATCCGGTGTCCGGCGCGCCCGGCTCGAATGCATCGGTGGGAAAACCGTGCTTCGCCAGGATGGCGCGCATCCTGGCCGGGTAAACGTTGAGGTCCTGCCGCCCCAGCATGACGACGTCGCCCAGTTCGATTCCATCCTTGCGGGCAAGGATGAGGAATTGAATGGCGTTGATATCGAGACCCATGAGCTGGAGGACGCCTATTTCGGTGTTAGTAGCGTATGCACGGCATCCAGGGGCTTGACGTGCCAGTGCTCGAGCTGCTGGGGGATGTCCCGGTGCCACTCGACCAGCATGGGAATCCCAACGAGCGCAGGAGACTTCATAACTTCATACTCGCCGCCTTCGATATCGAGTTTGATCAACCCTGGCTTGCCAAATTTGCGAAGGGCTTCTTCGACGGAAAGAGTGATCGCCTGCGGTCCATCGGCGGGTTTCGTGAAGTCGGGGTTGATGGACGCCTGCCACGGCTTTCCTTCCAGCGTGAGGGCGCATGGAACGATGGTGGCGTTGGGAAGGTCCTTCAGTTTGTAGGAAAGATAGTAGAGGTTGCAAAGGTTCGGTTCGAAGACCAGGACCTTGTGGCGCTGGGCGATTTCATAAGCGAGTTGGCCGACGAATCCTCCGACATCCCAAACCGGACCATTCCAGTTACCATCGACGATACAGGCGGTTACCGCAGGCTCGGAGCTCCCGGGATGCAGCTTTTTTGCGATATCCGGACGGTGCAGCAGCCGGGTGAGGCGATTGCGCCTTACTTCAAACGAAAGCTCGCACAGCAGTTTACCAATCATAGTTACGACACAGCCGGCGCCGCGGGCGCACCAGATATTTTTGCCAGACTAAATGGATGCGGACGGTTGCTGCCAAGCAAATTTGGGGCAAACGGCTTGCATCGGAGTGCGGACCGGATCCTCACCTCAAACTCTGTGCTCACCGAAGTGGTAGGGCGCAGCGTCCTTCAATCGCCTCTGAGCCTCGGCAAAATCCCGCACATAAATGATGTTGCCCAGCGCGTCGTCGGGCAGGCGGGTCAGAGTCCTCGGCAAAGGCGCATAGACGCAGGGAATGAAGCCCAAAGCGCGGATCTCGCCATGCAACTTATCTTCATCGAAACCAAAAGTGGCGCCGATGTTGGATCGTTCGACGATGAACGCCTGAAGGGATGGTTCGCGTAAGGTGTGCCTCGCCCCGGAGAGCACTTTCGTCTCGAAGCCTTCCACATCAATCTTGAGCAACGTCGGCTTGGAGCCAGCAAGCGTTGCATCCAAGGATTCGACCCTGACTTCGCGAGTGCCCGATTCGTCGCCGTTGCTGATCAAATGGTTTTCTGTACCAAGATTTTCGGTGAAACGGGCGGTTCCGTGTTCGCTTCCCAAGGCCACATTGTGCGTGGTGACTCGGCCGGAGAGGCCGTTGAGTTGCACGTTCCGCTGCAGGAACTCGTAGGTGGATGCGCTGGGTTCGAAGGAGATGGACCTGGCCCCCACCACACCGCTGGCCAGCACCGTGTAGGCACCTACATTGGCCCCGACATCGACGAAAAGATCTTCCGGCCGCAGGAAGTGCATGACAAACGACATCTCCTCAAACTCGCACAGCCCGGGCGTGATGAAGTGCGCCGCGCCCTTCATGCGTGGCGATATTAAGAGCCTCGTCTCGTTGGGAAAGGTGACGCACGTATCGCCAGGAACCATGCGCACCGCGACCTGCGAGGCGCAGAAGTTCCACATTGCGGCCGCCTTGGATTTTCCCGTCAGAGGGTGTTGGGCGATGCTGCGGAGGGTCACGAAAACTTTTTTGGCGAAATTCATTTGGGACACGCCCTGGGCGCGAAACCTGCCGCACCACAAGCCGAGATTTGCCACAGACGGTACCGGCTCTCCAACACCACTTCAAGGTTTGCGTGCAGGACTGGCATTGTGCGCGGCCTATCGCCACCTCGCCAACGATGAGCCCGGCCGGGTGCCTTTTTTCTTGCGGCGCCCCTCGCGTATCGCCCAAAACCTTGCGCCATGATCAAAGCTATCCCCGCCTGCCGGCTCTGCGAGTCGCGCGAACTGACCTCGCTGATCGATCTTGGCGAGCAGTCTCTCACGGGGATTTTTCCGGCGACGCCGAATCAATCGCTGGCCCGCGGGCAGTTGGAGCTCGTGAAATGTGACCTGTGTGGACTGGTGCAGTTGCGCCACTCCTACGATCTCTCGGCCATGTACGGTCCCACCTACGGCTATCGTTCCGGCTTGAACAAATCCATGGTGGAACATCTCCGTTCGAAAACAGCTGCCCTGCAAAAAATTTGCCCCCTCAAGGCCGGCGATACGGTGCTGGACATCGGCAGCAGCGACGGGACGTTGCTCAGCTCCTACCCAGACAATGTGAAGCTCGTCGGGATTGATCCTTCCGCGGAAAAATTTCGGCATTACTACCGGCCCGGCGCGAAGCTCATCGTCGACTTTTTTTCGGCGGAGACATTTCGCCGGCAAGTGGAAGCAACGCACGCGAAGATCGTCACGTCCATCGCCATGTTCTACGACTTGGAGATGCCGCTCTCCTTCGTGGAGCAGGTGCGGAACATTCTCGCGCCTGACGGCGTCTGGCATCTGGAGCAAAGTTACCTGCCCCTCATGTTGAAGGTGAATGCCTACGACACGATTTGCCACGAGCACCTCGAATATTACGGGTTGAAGCAGATCAAGTGGATGATGGATCGGGCGCGGTTGAAAATCATCGATGTGCAACTGAACGACATCAACGGTGGAAGCTTTGCCATCACGGTTGCTCACGAGGCGAGCGCGTATCCTGAAGCGACGGAGAAGGTGAATAAGTGGCTTCAGGACGAACGCGACATGGGGTTGGATGGGCTCGAGGTGTTCAAAGCCTTCAAAGAACGCGTGTTCAAACATCGCGATGAACTCATCCACAAGCTGCAGGAATTGAAGCGTGCGGGTAAGTTGGTGCTCGGCTACGGCGCCTCCACCAAGGGGAACGTTATCCTGCAGTTCTGCGGCATCACTTCGGACTTGTTGCCGGCAATTATGGAAGTGAACCCGGACAAGTTTGGTTGCTTCACGCCGGGAACGAAGATTCCCATTATCTCAGAATTAGACGGGCACGCTCGCCAGCCCGATTACCTGCTCGTGCTGCCCTGGCACTTCAAAGAAAACGTGATTCAGCGCGAGGCAGCCTTCTTGAAGCGTGGCGGCAAGCTTCTGTTTCCGTTACCGGAAATCCATACGGTTTGATTTGAAAACCGCGTTGATAGTCGGGGCGGGCGGCCAGGATGGTTTCTATCTCACGGAACTTCTCCAGCAACGTGGTTACACGGTAACGGGCTTGACTCGCAAGACCGGTCCCGACATCGGATCGCGGGAGCAGGTGTTTGCATTAATGGCACAGCTTAAACCAAATGAGTGCTATTACCTCGCCGCGTTTCACCACTCCGCGGAGGATAAGGAAATTGAGTCGAACGATTCGCTTCTTTTCGAGCGCAGCTACGCGGTGCATGTGCAGGGTCTTCTTCACTTTTTGGAGGCCATCCACCGGCTTTCACCCGGGACGCGGCTGTTTTATGCAGCCTCCTCCCACATCTTCGGAACACCGCTTGAACAACCACAGAATGAAGCGACACCTCTGGAACCACAGGGTGTTTACGGAATAACCAAGACCGCGGGCATTCACTGCTGTCGCTATTTCCGCCGCGAACGAGGCGTCTTTGCGTCTGTGGGCATACTTTACAACCACGAATCCCCCCGCCGGCCCGTGAAGTTTCTCTCGCAAAAGATCGTTCGCGGCGTCCTCGCATTCCAAAAGGACTCCTCGCAGCGCCTGACCCTTGGGGATTTAAGCGCCACCGTGGACTGGGGATTTGCGCCCGATTTCGTCGACGCCATGAGCCGAATTCTTGCGCACCTTGTCCCGGATGATTTTATCGTATCCACGGGCGTGCCGCATACCGTGGAGGATTTTCTACGCGTCGCCTGCGACTACGTTGGAGTGAACTGGCGCGAATGCGTCCAAACCCGCCCGGGCCTGCTGACCAAAAAGTCGGTGATGCTGCTGGGAGACAATACGAAACTGCGACGCGCCACTGGCTGGCAGCCAAGCGTGTCGTTCGAGCAAATGATCCATTTGCTCATCGACGACGCGCGTTGCACCACAAACTGATGCCGCGCCGAATAAAATTGGAAGAGTGCTTCTGGGTGCGCAGTCCGCACTCGGAGCATCCTGTTTTTATGCCAGTCACACGCGCTTTGCAGGCGCGCGGCGTGAAAAACTACTCATTGCGGATGAAGTCCGACACCGCATCTCTTCCGCAGCTAAAGCAGATGCTGTGGAAAACAGACGCTCATGTTGTTCTGCATGGACTGCGCGCCGAATGAAATGGCGCACTTGAAGCCAATCCTTCGTGACCGGAAGAATTTTTCGATGGTCGTCATCGACTGGTGGAACAGCCCGTGGTGGTATGCGCACCATGCCGAATATCTGATCTTCAATCTTTATAACGGCATCGACGTCCACAGCGGTGCGGCTCAATTCGCGAACGGATGGAACCCTCCGCTTTTTTCAAAACCGGAACTCATGATTCCATTTCATTTGGCTGGATCGGCGTTGCGACCGCTTGCATTGCTCTCCAGTCCATTTCGAGATTTGTGCAAAACATTGCGTCGGCGGTCGGATAATCCAAATACCAAGACGACTGCTCTATTTTCCCATTTCGGTTAACCCGGATGACTTGCCGCCTTTAAAATTGGACACGCCCGCCTACGATGTTTCCCTCACCGGTGCCACCTACGGCATCTGGTTCATGCGCAGTGCCTACGCTTCCGCGCGCTACGATTTTGCGAACCTCTACCTTGATCGGGAGCGAATAATCGATCGGATAAAGCAGGTCGATGGCAGTCCTTACACGACCTTCGACAGGCGTCAGCATGGGCGATTGAGTTGGGATGAGTATTGCCGAGTGGTGCGTCAAAGCCGTTTCTGCATCGCGACGGGCGGCATGCATGAGGCCTCCATTCCCAAGTTCCTCGAATACGTCTGCATGGGTACTCCGGTCCTGGGTCGGCCGCTGCCTTACGAATATCCGCTTCTAAGGCCGTGCATTTTCACCATCGATGCCCTGCGCAGTTCTCCGTCCGAATTCAAAGCAAAGTTGGATGAAGCGCTGGCCTTGCAACCCAAGCTCCGGGAAAACTGCCTCGCCGTTCGCGACAAGGTGATCCAACTCTACGATCCCCAGTGCATCCTTGATCTCCTTCAGGATCAGCTTGATGGAAAATCCATTCCATCAGATTACGTGCAGCCGCTGCCATGAGCTCATTCTTGAAAGAAAAGATCCTCCACAGTGGAATTATCTTCACCTTGCTGAGCTTCATTTCCGGCATCGGCAACCTCGTCTTCCTGAAAATCAATGGGACTGCATTAACTCTGAGCGGCGAGTTTGGAGCGTTCGGACAAACGATTGCTTTCGTTGGGCTTCTGGGACTGCCCTTGAGCATGGCGATCACAGCGGTCGTTCATCACATTGCCCACTTCCGAGGCGCCAACAACGAGGCTCGTCTGCGAGGGCTCATTGCCGGGTGCCGCTCTTTCCTGTTCAAGTTCACGTTGATCGCCTCTGTCCTGGGGGTGTTGCTGATCCAGCCCCTCAGCCACCTGTTCAACATTCCCCGGCCCTCCTTGACGGTTGCCGCGCTGGTAACGTTGCTGGTGTCTCTCTGGAGCGGTTACGCCTCCGCTCTCGCGCAGGGGATGGGCTGGTTCAAACGGTTGGCGCTGATCAGCCTCGCCGTCGTCGCGGTGAAGATCGCCTTTGGGTGGATCGTGCTCCAAAAACATCCCGTGGCCGAGGTGGGCGTCATCGCCGTTGCCGTGGGAACGTTGTTGAACCTGGCCGTTTTCTTTTGGTGGCGGGATGTGTTTACGCCGGGCGAACGCATTTCACCGTGGGACAAGGATTTTTTCCGTTACCTCGCCGTTGCCGCCGCCGGAGTCGGCGCGCAATGGTGCTTCACCCAGAGCGACATGCTGGTCGTGGGGAACTATTTCACTCGCGCGGATCAAGATGCTTATTTCGGTGCGGTTAGGATCGCCAGCGGCCTGCATCTCGCGGTGAGTCCGCTTCTGGTTGTGCTCTTCACCGCTCGCTCGAGCGAGCGCTCGGGCAAGCGCCTCGCCGGCCCACTTGGTTTGCTCCTGCTCTACGCGGCGGGTCTGGCGGCCGGAGCACTCGTCCTGTTCTTTGCCCGCGACCTCTGCGTAAGAATCATCTTCGGCCGTTCTTTCCCGGAGGCCAGTGCGATGATTCCGCACCTGACGATGACGATGATTTTTGTCGGCTTGATACAAGCCCTGGGCATGTGGGCGCTCGCCAGCCACTGGTTGAAAGTGGGTTTGCTTTACGGCGGGCTTGGCTTGGGATACTGGGCCACGCTGCTGGGCGTTGCTCATTTTGCTTCTCCGACGAGGGCCGATTTGGATCCGTACGTTTTGCTCAATACCATGCCGATTTTGGCCGCCATCGGCTTCGTGATTATGTTCATCGCGTGGCTCGTCTTTCTTCGTCGCGCCGACCCGCCTCCCGCCGCAAATTGATTTGGTCTTTTCCAGTCCTTGCGGCAAGTTGCGCCCCAATTAACCGCATATTTGCATGAACGAAGCTCCACTTGCGCCGATGAGTTGGCGTGACCGCATTGGCATCGTGGCCATCCTGGCCCTCATCGTGGCGGTGATGTTCCACCAAAGCTTCAAGCCTGGCTTGGTGCACTTCTCAAGTGACGGGCCGCTTGGGATCATGGCGGCCGAAGATCTTTCCCTGCCCGAAGGGTTCACTGGTTTTTGGTTCGACTCGAACTGGCTGGGCGCCAGCCTCGGCACCGCGTCGCCCACCTTCACCTTCTTCATGATGTGGCTGTTCAGTCCTGTGATGGCGGCCAAATTCCTCGCTCCCACCTTTGTGTTCGTGGCGGGATTAGCAGCGGCCTTTTGTTTTCGCATCTTCGGATTTCGTCCGATGGTATGCCTCCTGGCTGGGATTGCCGCCGAGTTGAACAGTAATTTTTTCTCCAATGCGTGCTGGGGCGTTGGCTCGCGCGGATCGGCATTGGCTGCAACCTTCCTGGCACTTGCCGGCATTTGGAGCAGTCGTCGAGGCTACCCTGTGCTGAAGCTGATCCTAGCTGGTTTCGCCACGGGGATGGCCGTCACCGAAGGCGCCGACAATGGAATGCTATTCAGCCTCTACATTGCCGCATTCACCTTTTATCTCGCGTTGGTGGGCGAAGGTTCGTGGGGGAGAAGAGTCATCCGCGGCATAGGGATGGTGGCGCTTGTGGCCGTGTGCGCGGGCGTGCTCGCATTCAACAGCATCAAGAGCCTGGTCAGCACCCAGATCGTCGGCAAGATCGACATGGAGCAAACGGTGGATTCGAAGGAGCGTCGCTGGGCGGGCGCGACGATGTGGAGTTTGCCGAAAAAAGAATTACTGCGGGTGATCATCCCCGGTGTTTTCGGCTATCGAATGGATACGCCGGGCGGCGGCGAATATTGGGGCGGCGTGGGGAGCGACATGCAGATTCCCGAAATGCAGAAGCAGCTCAAGAATCCCGATCCGCAGGTGCAGCAGCAGGCGCTTAATTACCTGCGGCAAACTCAATGGCGGTCTTCCGGCGCGGGAGAATACGCTGGCGTGTTGGTGGTGTTGATCGGGGCTTGGGCGCTCGCCCGCTCCTTCAGCCGGACTGCGCAGACATACACTCCGTTGGAAAGGAAACTGATCTGGTTTTGGGCGGCAATGTTCGTAGTGGCTGTGATCTTTGGCTGGGGCCGGCACGCGCCGTTCTACCAGCTCTTTTATGCGCTGCCCTACATGTCCACGATTCGCAACCCGATGAAGTTCATGCATCCCGGGCACATGACGCTCATGATCCTGTTTGCCTACGGCCTGCAAGGACTGTCCCGGGAATACTTGGAGAAAGTGACGCGGACGGCGCGGACCGCCAAGGTTGGCGCGCAAGGTTGGTGGGCCAACGCGACCTCGTGGGAACGGCGTTGGACCTCTGCCTGCATTGGCGTGGTATTGCTCGCCGCGGTCAGTTGGATGTTCTACTCGTCCCAAAAGGCGGACATCGCGAAGTGGATGGGCGAAAACGCAATTGGTCACGCGGCACAGCCTGTTGAAGTCGCCAAGTTCAGCATCCGTGAAGTCGGTTACTTTGTGCTCGTGCTGGGTTTATGCGTCGGGGCACTCGTCGCCGTGCAGACCGGCACATTTCGTGGCCCCCGCGCGGGATGGGCGGGCGCATTGCTTGGCTTGATTCTGGTCGGCGACCTGGCGAGAGCGAACGCGCCATGGATCCAGTATTACGATTACAAGAGTCGTTACGCCGCCAATCCCGTCCTTGATTTGCTCTCGGAGAAACGGTGGGAGCATCGTGTCACCATCGCGCCATTCCGCATCAACGAGCAGTTTGATTTCCTCCAAAACTATTATCGCGCGGAATGGCTCCAACATCAGTTCCAATACTTCAATGTGCAGACCCTAGACGTGGCCAATGAAGGCGGGCGCCCCTCAGGTGTTAAAGGAATGTACCTGCGCTATCTGGGCACGAACATCGTTCGTTACTGGCAGTTGACCAACACCCGCTACATCCTGGGAATGGCCGGCCTGGCCGACGCGCTGAACCAGCAACTGGATCCTGAGCAGAAACGTTTTCGGCAGACGATGGCATTCACGTTTAACCAGAAGCCCGGTTCCAGCTTCTATGGCGTGGAGACAAATGCGACGGGTCCCTTTGCGTTGCTGGAATTCACGGGTGCGCTGCCGCGTGCAAAACTTTATTCCCAATGGCAGGTGCAAACGAATGATGCGATCACGCTCTCCACTCTGGCTGATCCCAACTTCAAGCCAGCCGACGTTGTCCTTGTTGAAGAACCCATCCCGGCGCCTCCCAGCGTCGCCGCGGGCGCGGATGGTACTGTCGAGTACCTAAGCTATGCGCCAAAGAGGCTGGAGATGCGAACCGCCTCCAGCGTCCCGACTGTATTGCTCGTGAATGATCACCACGATCCGGATTGGAGAGTAACCATCGATGGAAAGCCGGAAAAGTTGATGCGGGCTAATTTCGTCATGCGTGCCGTTCAGGTGCCCGCAGGACAGCACACGGTCGTGTGGCAGTATCGGCCGGACCTCACCCCTGCCTACGTTAGTTGGAGCGCGATCATTCTCATGCTAATCCTCGCAGCAGTTGTTGCTTTCCTGACGCGCCGTTCCACGCCCGCCAAGGCATGAGCCATCAGGAATCGTACTACAAGAATAACGAAGCCTACGCCGAACACCTCGCCGGCTGGGATGCGGATCTCTACACCAAGTACGCCGACACCTTGCAGCCGGGCCAGCCAGGCGGGCGTGTGCTGGATGTCGGGTGTGGAGTCGGGCAGGTCGTGGCCCGCTTGAGTGAGGCCGGCTTCGAGGCTCATGGAGTGGATGTCTCTGAGCCGAACATTATGCGCGCGCAAAAGGCCTGCCCGCGCTGCCAACTCTATGACGGACGCACGTTGCCTTTCGCCGACAACTACTTCTCAAGTGCCGGTGCCTTAAATGTGTTGGAGCACGTAGATGAACCTGAAGCGTTCATACGCGAGATTGTTCGCGTGGTCGCCAGCAGTGGCAAAATCGTGCTCTCCAGCCCGAACTTTTACCGCGTCTTCGGGTTTCGCGATTACCATCCCCGGATGCGCGGCCTCGGTAACAAGCTTCGTAACTGGCGGCGGCTTCGGCAAAAGCAGGTGCAGATGCGTCATCAACCGGATGCCGTGCGCTTCGATCGAATGAAGCCCATCATCAAACAACCGTTCACGCCGGATGATGACGCGATCGTCGCGACCAACGCTGCCGAGATGAAGTTCTTCCTGGAGCGTTTCGGCTGTGAAGTGCAGCGCGTGGAATGCACCGACCGGTACGTGGCCGCTCCGATCGATCTCGCCCTGAATCTGGGGCCTTGGCGTTACATGATGTTTAATTCATTCCTTGTCGCCCGAAAGCGGTAGTGACCGGGGGGCATTTGACTTCACGATCGTGTTCCCCCACGGTGCCGGAAAGGACGGGTGCCATGCCGACTGATTTGGAACTGAGGATTAAGGAAGGCGAGATGGAGGATTCCGTCAGCGCGCCGGCTGTTACCCGGACACCCACTACCCCGCCGATATCCGACTTGGCACTCTTCATGAGGCGCACCCGCGCGGTAGTCCCCGTGGCGGTGGTCGGGCTCTTCTTGCTCGCCTTCATTGCGTTTCTTTATTTCGCAAAGGCATTCGTGATGCCCATTGTTTTGGCGGGGCTATTAACATTCCTTTTGAAACCGGTGGTGCGTTGGTTGGCCCGAATCGGAATGCCAGAAGTGATCGGTAGTATCCTCGTGATTGCCCTCTTTTTCACCACCTTGTCATTCGCCGTGAGCCATCTGGCAACACCCGCGGCAGAATGGCTAGGTCGCGCCCCGGAAACGATGCAGCGGGCCCGGGACCGTTTCGATCAGGTGTTTCGCCGCGCGGAAAGCCTTACGAGAGCGGCGGCCCAGGTCGAGGACATGACGAAGAGCCCGGCGGCGGAAAACACTCCCCAAGTTGAGGTGAAGCACCCGGTGTTGCTGAACACCGTCATGACTTACACCAAGAGCTTTCTCGCCGGCTTGATTGAGACAGTGGTGTTGCTTTTCTTCATGTTGGCGGCGGGCGATCTATTCATGCAGAAGCTGGTAAAGGTTCTTCCCACGTTGCATGACAAGAAGAAGGCGGTCGAGATAGCGAACGAACTTCAACACAACCTTTCGGCGTTCCTTTTCACGATCACACTCATCAACGCCACCCTGGGTATCGCTGTAGGGGTCGCCGCGTATTTCGTGGGATTACCAAATCCTGTCCTGTGGGGAGTACCTGCCGGCGTCCTGAATTTTGTCCCCTACTTTGGGCCCATCACGGGGGTGGCGGTTCTGTTGATAGGCGGCTTCATCAGCTTTGACGCGGTTTGGCGAGCGGTGTTGCCGGCGTTGATTTACTTCGGCCTGCACGCCATCGAATCGAATTTGGTGACGCCAATGATCCTTGGACGCCGACTGACGCTCAACCCATTGGTCATCTTTATTTCGCTGATGTTCTGGACGTGGTTGTGGGGGATTCCAGGGGCGCTCTTGTCGATTCCGATGCTGATGATGCTTAAAATTTTTTGTGATCATTTCCAGCCGCTCACTCCGGTGGGAGAGTTTCTCAGCGGGTGAATGAAACGGAAATTACATTGGCCGACCGACGTTGATTTGATGCTCGAGGCAGTAGGCGGCGTTCTCCACATATTTTTGTGCCCAATGTTTCAAGCCGTTGCGTTCTTCCGAAGTCAACGGCCGCACGACTTTAGCGGGCGCTCCCATAACAAGTGACCCGGCGGGGATCTGCATATGCTGCGTGACCAGCGCTTTTGCGCCCACCAGGGATTGCTCCCCCACGACGGCTCCATCTAAAATCACCGCACCCATACCGATCAGACATTCGTCGCCCACGGTGCACGCGTGGACCACGGCGGAGTGACCGACAGTGACGTAGTTTCCCAACAAGCAGGGAAAGTCATCGGACAAATGAAGGACCGCGTTGTCTTGGATATTCGAATGGTGCCCTACCTCGATGCGATTGATGTCGCCGCGGAGAACGGCATGGTACCAGACGCTTGAATGCTCTCCCAGGGTGACATCTCCTACGACCACGGCGGTTTGGGCAAGATAAACACCACGACCGAGAGTGGGCTTGCGTCTGAGAAAACGGTCGAGTTGCTGGCGTAGTGCGTTCACACAACGGATTCGGGCAAAGAGGGCGTTAAAACACAAGGCGCTAACTGGCACCCTCTTGGACACATTCTGTTCGGAGAAGCAAAGTGAATGATAAATCCGGTATCAAGTGCTGACGCCGCCCGTTAACCAAGTCCGGTAAACGCCAGGTGCAACCGAATGTTCCTGGTCTAATCCACCCGCGGAGCTAAACAAAAACTCCCGCGCGACACGCGTCGCGCGGGAGAACCCTCAACCAACAACACATGAACGCCCGATCACGGGGTGGTCACACAACCTTTGACACTGTCAGTTGAGATTTATTCGAGGTGCCGTTATCTCTTTCCAAGATTTTTACCATGACCAGCGAGCCAATTGATTCCCCCGCTCCTTCACGCCGGCGCCTGCCACGCTCGTTTAAGGAATTAACGCCGAGCAACCACTTCAATCCACGGACCTTTTTTTACGAGATGGTGTGGAAAGCGTGGTTAACCCGGCGTCACGGTGAATGCCGCAAGCCCGAGTTCCCTAAGTTAACGGATGGCAAGGTTGCCATCACGTGGATTGGCCACGCCTCGTTCCTGGTGCAATTCAATGACCTGAATGTGCTGATCGACCCAAACTTTGCCAATTGGCTGTTTCTGCTCAAGCGCATCAAGCGGGCAGGTTGCCGCATCGAAGATTTGCCTCCCATCGACCTCGTCTTGCTGACCCACGCCCACTACGACCATTTTCACCGGCCTACGCTGCGACGGTTGCCATCGCCCAAGATTGCTGTGATGCCCTGGGGCGTCGGCGACTTGGCTCGGGATTTGGGATTTGGGCGTATTGTGGAACTGCAAAAGTGGGAAAGTTTTTCCCATGGCGATTGGAAGGTGACGCTGACGCCGTGCAAGCATTGGGGGGCTCGCACAATTCGGGACGCGCACCGGGGCTACGGAGGCTTTGTGTTGGAACATCAGGGGCGGCGGATTTACCACGCCGGGGACAGCGCTTATTTCGACGAATTCAAAGACATTGGAGCCTTGCTCAAGCCCGAAATCGCGCTCCTGCCCATTGGGGCCTATTACCCCGATTCATTCCGCAACGTTCACATGGGGCCGGACGAAGCATTAAAGGTGTTCGAGGATATTGGGGCTAAATGGCTGGTGCCGATGCATTTCGGCGCTTTCAAGTTGTCCTTCGAAGACTTGGCGGAGCCCCCACGTTGGTTAAGTGAACTGGCGGAAAAGAATGGAATGAGCAAACACATCCGCATTCTGGACGAGGGAGTGCCTGAAGTCTTCTGAAGGGAATAACCGCGAAAAAGACTGGGGGCCGGAGCCCTTTTCGGAAATCGAACGCATTTTGCCGCCGACAGCGACCTTCTGTCTCATTCCAAAATCGATCCACTGCCCCGCTCGGTTTAGCCGTCCACAAAAGTCGCACGTTGATGGCCAATTCCGAGGCAAAAACTGTCCTTGAAGCAGGCAAAGCCTTGAAAATACTTGTTGTCAAAGGGGTACGCATTCCTTAGAAAACGCCAACTGCACCAGTCGGTGCCGCAGGCGAACTGGGTTTTGCCTGTGACAAACGCATAACAAAACAGAAAACACGCGGAGGAACTACATGACTAACATTAATAAGTGGACATTGGGTCTGGCCGCCGTCGGGCTGGTCAGTCTCCCTGCGGTCGTTCAAGCGGAGGAAAAGCCGAATCAGCTCCTGACGGCCCTTTCTTCAACGACGATCAGCGGCTACGTGGACACGTCGGCTCACTGGAATCCGGGCACCGGCAACGCAAACACGCCCGCCTATTCCTTCAACACGCCGAACAAGCAGGACGGGTTCAATTTGAACGTCGTAAACCTTGTCATTGAGAAACCTCTCGATGAAGGCACTTGGTCTGCGGGATACAAGGCTGACCTGATCTTCGGGCCGAATGCAGTCGGCTGGAACAATTCTTTCAACAACCAAGTCACTGGTGCTGGCAACGCTGGCAACAGCGACTTCGGCATCAAGCAGGCTTATGTCGCCCTGCGCGCCCCGGTCGGCAACGGGCTGGACCTGAAGCTCGGTTCCTTTGACACGATTATCGGCTACGAAGTGTTCAATTCGGGCAGCAACCCGAACTACACCCGTTCATGGGGTTACACCATCGAGCCCACGCAACACACCGGTCTGCTTGCCTCGTATCAGATCAACCGGGCCATCGGTGTTTCGGCAGGCGTTGCAAATACATGGTCCGCTGGGATCAACAATCGTACGCCCCGCGCAGAGTCCAGCAAGTCCTACATGGGCGCTGTGACGCTCACCGCCCCCGACAGCTTCGGCTTTCTCGCGGGTTCGGCGCTCTATGTCGGCGTTGTTGATGGCTTCAACAGCGGACTTGGCAATGACATCACCAGCTACTACGTCGGCGGAACGTTGGCCACGCCCATCAAGCAGTTGCGACTCGGTGCCTCATGGGACTACGCAGCGGCCCACGACAACGGCTTCGGCCCGAACGGGCACGCGCAGGCGGTCGCTTTGTATGCCTCCGTTTCTGCGACAGAAAAGCTCAGCTTCCACTTCCGTGGAGAATGGGCTGACTTCACGGATGGCGCGGCGGCCGGTGGCATTCCGTCCGAAGTCATTGGCGTCACTGGCACGCTCCAATACGACCTCTGGGCGAACGTCCTGAGCCGTTTGGAAGTGCGCTGGGATACGGCCATCTCTGGTCCTCGTCCTTTCGGCGGTACGGCTGGCGGTTTGGCTAGCGTCGCGAATCCGAACGGTGCCGACCAGAAGAATGCCGTCCTCGTGGCAGCGAATCTGATCTACAAGTTCTAAGCTGGTTGGTTCTTTCAACCCCTTCCGGGAAACCGGAAGGGGTTTTGTTTTTGCGGGCGCTCCAACGCGGGATTACGCCTCGTAACCTTGTCCCTTGGTCCAGGTTGCACTCAGGGACATAAAAAATGGGGGAAGCTGTCTCCCGGATGAGTGCGCGGCTGAGCACCTTCGTTGGCTCCGACGCCTACGCCGGTTCCTGTTGCGCTGATGCAGTGAAAGGAGCCGAGTCCCCAAATGAGCTCCGTGGAGTCTACGCCGACCACCCTGCGCCCCGGAAACTCTCGCTGGAGGATTTCGAGGGCGGATTGGTCGTTTGCATCACGGTAGGTCGGCACGAGCACCAGTTGATTGGCAATGTAGAAATTCGCGTAGCTGGCCGGAAGCCGCTGGCCTTCGTGTTCCAGGAGTCGAGGCATCGGTAGTTCGACCACTTCGCAGGGGGCGACCGTCCTGGTCTTTGCAGGGTGCGCGAGACGCTTAAGATTCTCCTGCAAGGGTTCGTAATTCTCATCTGCCGGATCCTGCTTCAACAGCGGTTACAACGGTCGTCGCATTGACGAAACGCGTCAGGTCATCGATGTGGCCATCCGTATCGTCGCCGACGATCCCTTCTCCCAACCACAGGATATTGCGTCACCCCAAGATAGTTCCGCAGATAATTCTCGATGCCCTGTTTGCTCAGATTCGGATTGCGATTGGGATTCAACAGGCAGGCCTCAGTCGTAAGCAACGTGCCTTGACCATTTACCTCGATGGAACCGCCTTCCATCACAATGCCGGGCGAGAACAAGGGCAAACCGCGCCATTTCGCCACGTGCTGCGGAACGGCATCGTCCAAGTCAAACGGAGGATACTTCCCGCCCCACGCGTTGTAGCCCCAATCGACGATGGCTCGTTCTCGTCGCCCGTCCCTGTTCGCGTGCTAAAAAGATTGGCCCGTGATCCCGGCACCACGGCTCGTAGGCGGGGAAATGATGGAATGAAACTCTTTCCAGGGGCGTGCCTTCCTTGTGCAAAAGTTCACGGACCCATTGTTCCATTTCCGCGTGCCAGACGTTGATGTGAACTTCCTCAACGGTAACGAGGTGCTTGATCAACTCCGCATACACCGGCGGCACGGATTCGTATTTGCCAGGAAAGCTGATTCCCTCAGGCCGCGGCCAGGTGAACCAAGTGCCAACGTGCGGCTCCCATTCAGCGGGCATGCGATAACCGAGGGAAGTGGGAGTTTGGGAGACAGGCGAGTTCACAAATTGCGGCAAGGGTTGAGCATTAAGGCAGTCGTTCGCCGCGTGCCGCTTCCAGCAGGCGGTACCATTCGTCACGCGACAGTTGAAGTTTGTCGGCCTGTGATGCTTCGCGGATGCGGTCGGGCTTCGAGCTTCCGACGATGGGAATGATTTTGGCCGGGTGCTTCAATAACCAAGCCAGCGCCACGATGGTACGGGCCACGCCATAGTCGCGGGCAATGTCGTCCAAGGTTTCGCGCAAGCCGATGCGCCGGGCGTGATCGGGGCTGTTGATGTCGATGGGCAGCGTGTCCGAAAGGCGACCACCGGCCAGGGGACTCCACGCGAGGGGAATCATCTTTTCGCCGAGGCATTGGTCAATGGTGCCGTTCTCCAGACAATCCAGTTTCCCCAAGCTAATTTCCACTTGATGGACCACGAGGCGAAACGAGCAGGCGCTTTGGAGCAGGGACAGTTGGTGTGGATGGAAATTGCTGACGCCAAACTCGCGAACCTTGCCCTGTTGCTTCAATTGCTCGAAGGCTCCCGCCACTTCCGCGGGGTCCATGAGGTAATCGGGCCGGTGCAGTTGATAAATGTCGATCGTCTCAATTCCGAGCCGCTTCAGGGACTGTTCGCAGGACCAAACGATATGCTCCTTCGAAAAATCATAACGATAAGGCGAATCCGGGTTGGGAGAGCCTTTGCGGCGAATCCCGCATTTAGTGGTAATTACCACCCGCTCCCTCATGCCGCTCACTTGCTTCAACACGTCGCCAAACACCTTCTCCGCAACGCCGTCGGCATAGACATCCGCATGGTCGAACAACGTGTAGCCCGCCTCGAACGCTGCGGTGATGGCTTTGCGCGCCGCCCCCTCGCGTCCGGCAGTCGGTTCCGCGCTTTCGGGGCCGAGGATTCGCCAGCAGCCGTAGGCCAGGCGGCTGACTTCCATCGGGTTTACGCCCACTGACAGGGTGTCCATGTGCGGACGAGCGTACAGGCGGCGTTGCGGGCAGGGCAAAGCGAAATTCTGCTCCGCGGTCGCGTTTGAGGTCCGCCCGGGAAAATCGAGTCGCGCGCCAATCGTGCTCTGATGAGATTGATTCCGACCAATGGATGCGCCTCCTTGCTCTACAAGCGGATTAGCCCTCCCGAGCGAGACGAAATTCCGAAACGTTGTCAAAGCGGCGGCTCGCATTTAGGTTCCGCGCCGTTCAAGTGAATCCTGTTTGGAATACATTCGCCCTGAAAGTCGCGGCTTGGATTGTCGCGGCGATGGCCGCCCATTTCCTAACCACCATTTTTCTGGGAGGTCCGCCGTCTTATCTAGTGCCGGGCATTCTTGTTCTGGGGGCGATGCACATTGGCTTGATTGATTCAACGGTGCTTCCAGCAGGTGGCGGCCGGCTTCTGAAGCGTGGGATCGCCCTCATCATGATCACCTTTGCCCTCTGGTTAAACATGGGCGGCAACGCCGAAGAGAGGATTCCCTGGCAACCGTATTCCGAGGAAGTCATGGATGCGGCCCGGCGCGGCGGACGCCCCGTGCTCATCGATTTCACCTCTCGAAACTGCCCACCTTGCTCGGCCATGGAGCGGAAGGTTTTCTCTAATCGACGGGTGGCGGATGCCGCCAAAGACTTTATTGCATTGCGCGCCGACTTGACCGCGCCCAGTAATAAATCCAAGGAACTGGCGGAACGATTTAATATCGAGGCGTTCCCGACGATTGTTTTTATCGGCCCTGATGGCAAGGAGCGCGCGAACCTGAGATTGGTTGGGTTTGAGAATGCGACGTTTTTTGCCGAGCGAGTCGAGTCGGCTCGATAAGTGGGTAATACCTGACGGAACCAACAGATGGTCGCCATGTTTAACAACGTTATGATGGCATGTGGGAGAAAATGGAGGGTGGTTATCGCGTCGCTCTGTTTGGCGCAGACTGTTTTGGGTGCGCTCGCTCCGGCTCCGGACCTGCGACGCGACGCAACGGTCGAGGCGGTGCAGCGCGCCCTGCCTGCCGTTGTCAACATCCGCACGGAGACGATTGTGGAACGCCACGATCCGTTCGAACAATTGTTTCAGGGATTGTGGGGGCCGATTTATCGACGGCGCGGTCCGGAAACAACCTACAGTCTCGGCTCTGGCGTCATCATTGATGAAGAGGGATGGGTGCTGACGAACTTCCATGTCGTGAGTCGGGCCACCAAAGTTTTCGTGCGCCTCACGGATGGCCGGGAACTGGAAGCGGAACGCGTGGTCGGTACCTCCTTCACCGATGTGGCTCTACTTAAGATCACGAATCCCAAGCGGGAGAAGTTTTCCGCCATCAAGTTCGCGTTGGATGACGATCTGTTGCTCGGCGAAACGGTCATTGCTCTGGGTAATCCCTTCGGACTCGGTGGATCGGTGAGCAAGGGAATTCTCAGTTCCAAAAGCCGGCGGCCGCCCCTGGAGAACGAACCATTGGAAGTGGAGGATTGGTTGCAGACGGATGCCGCGATTAATCCCGGCAACAGCGGCGGCCCGCTTGTGAACCTGCGGGGCGATCTGATCGGCGTCAGTGTCGCGGTTTATCGCGAGGGGCAGGGCATTGGCTTCGCAATTCCCATTCGCAGAGTTTCCGCCGCGCTCTCCGAAATGTATTCCCCGGAAACCCTGCATTCGCTCTGGTTCGGAGCGCGCGTGAGGCCCGGCGTTGTTCCGCTGACGATTGCTTCCGTCCAACCCGAAAGTCCAGCGGGCCGCGCTGGTTTGCGAGTCGGGGATCAAATCGTGGAAGTGAATGGCAAAGCTCCCCGGCGCTTCATCGAATTTGTCCGCGAACTGATTAACGCTGATACGACGAATACGGTTTCACTCACCACCCTTCGTGACGGCGGAAGGCACACCGCCCGCATCCGGCTCGTGCGCGAAAAAAGTTTCTTCAATTCAGATCTGGTGCGCAAAAAAATCGGCTTGTCCATTGAGGAGCTCACGCCCGAAACCGTGCGCACGCTCGGCTTGGGAGATAAGCGCGGCGTCATCATTACTGAAGTCGATGATAACAGCCCCGCCGCTCGAGCGGGG
The DNA here is from genome assembly GCA_963760275.1 of uncultured Verrucomicrobiae bacterium. Taxonomy (GTDB): domain Bacteria; phylum Verrucomicrobiota; class Verrucomicrobiia; order Limisphaerales; family SIBH01; genus JANNGC01. Next base: position 352,381 of record CAVXCM010000011.1, on the reverse strand, counting down.
TTGCAGAAGAATATGATCATCACGACGGTGGACGGACAAGTGGCGTGGTATGAGAAGCAGCCGGCGCCAAGCTACGTGCCGGTCGCCAAGGCGCTCTACGCCAAGAAGCGCGGTGATAAATCGCAGTTGGAAGTGATCATTCCGCGGCGGGTGGGGCGTTACATTGAGCTGCAGCAGGCCAAGGTGGAAGTGGCCGTGCGCTGACATTTTGAGAATCGCACCCGCTGAATTTTTGTTCGCGCCTCTAGAAGAGCCTGACCTAAGCTGGCACGCACGCAGGTGCTCTCCATGATTGAAGTCGCCAACTTGACCAAGCGTTATGCCGGACACCGCGCGGTGAACGGTTTGACGTTTTCTGTCGCCACGGGCGAGATCGTGGGTTTGCTGGGGCCCAATGGCGCCGGGAAGACCACCATCATGCGAATCCTGTCGTGTTTCATGCCGGCGACCTCCGGCACGGCGCGCGTGGCGGGCTTCGATGTTTTTACCGAGGCGGATGAAGTGCGGCGGCACATCGGCTACATGCCTGAGAATAATCCTCTGCACAGGGAGATGCGCGTCCGCGATTACCTGAAATTCCGCGCGCGGCTGAAAGGATTGGGCCACAGTCGTTCCCGTGATCGGGTGGACACCGTATTACAACAGTGTGGGCTCGCAGACGTGAGCAGGCGCGTGATCGGGCAGCTTTCCAAGGGCTACCAGCAACGAGTCGGTCTGGCGGATGCGCTGGTCCACGAGCCGGAGTTAATCATCCTGGATGAGCCGACGGCCGGGCTGGACCCGATACAGATTCGGTCTGTGCGGCAATTGATCAAGGACCTCGCCGGCAAACACACCGTTTTGCTTTCCACCCATATTTTGCCGGAAGTGGAGATTTCGTGTAATCGCGTTTTGATCCTTCACGAAGGCCGGGTGCTCGCGGACGACACTCCCTTGAATCTGCAAAAGCTGATGAGCGAAGGCGGCCAGGTCGTGGCGGAGATTGCCGCGCCCCTGCATGAATTGACGGACGTCTTCGAGCACGCGGCGGAGGTGGAGCATTTCAACCTCGCGCCGACCGAGGGGGAATACGTGCGATGCTCATTGGCCGCTCGTCCGGGTACGGATATTCGGCCGCAGGTTTTTAATTTGGTGCGCGATCGAGGCTGGAAGCTTCGTGAGTTGAGCCACAGCATTCATTCGCTTGAAGATATCTTTGTGCGGGTGACGCGTCCTGATCGGGAGGAGGAGAACTGATGCGAGTCTGGGCTACCTTGGTGCGCCGGGAGTTGAGCGGCTACTTTGTTTCATGGACGGGGTACGTCATCATCGCCACGGTGGTGTTCCTGTGCGGCCTTTCCTTTACCATCGTGCTTCGTGGGTTGAACGTGGGCGAAACGGACAAGCCCATCACTGAGTTGTTTTACCCGTTTTTCCTGTGGCTGATTTTACTCCTGGCGTCGCCGGTCATCACTATGCGCTCTTTTGCCCACGAGAAATTCACGGGGACATTTGAGACGCTCATGACGACCCCGGTGAGTGACTTGCAGGTGGTATTGGCCAAATTCTCAGGGGCCATGTTTTTCTACCTGCTGATGTGGAGTCCACTGTTGGTGTGCATCTTCGTGGTCCGTCATTTCACCAACGAGCCAACGCTCCTGGACCCCGGCACTCTGGCCAGCACGCTCGTCGGCATCACGATGCTCGGAGCGTTATACATTTCGCTCGGCTGCTTCGCCTCCTCGCTAACTCGCAGTCAAATCATCGCCGCCATGTTTGCCCTCGCCATGGGTGTCTCCCTGTATCTGTTAAGCTTCCTTTCTTACGCGCTTGAGGGACAGGCCGGCTGGCCCTCCAAGGTTTTTGGGCACGTATCATTGAATGAGCACATGCAGGATTTCGCGCGGGGGGTGGTGGACACGCGGCCTTTGATCTTTTACTCCTCGCTCACGGTCCTCTTTCTTTTCCTTACCTTGAAGTCGGTGGAAAGCCGGCGCTGGAAATCATGAACGGGGACGATCGAACACCGCCGAGTTTCTCGCTCCTGCGCCGCTGGGGGGCGGCTTTGAATCTTCTGATCACCGTCACTGCTGTCCTCGCGCTGGTCGCGATGGTCAACTACCTCGCCATCCGCCATTTCAAACGCGCTCATTGGGCTAAGCACACGGAAGGCGACCTGTCTCCTCGCACCCGTCAGGTGCTGGCTTCGCTCACCAACATGGTCAAGGTGACCGTTTACTTTAACTCGGATGATGTCCTCTTCCCCCGGGTGAAGGGCCTCCTCAAGGAGTATCAGTTCGCCAGCCCACACATTCAGTTGAACTTCGTCGATTACGTCCGCGACATCACCGCCGCCAAAAAGGTCAAAGAAGATTACAAGCTGAGCGAAAGCTCCGATCGCGATCTGGTCATTTTCGAAGCCGCTGGCCGCCAGCCCGTGATGGTGAATGCCAAGGAGCTCTCTGACTACGACACGTCGAAGCTGTTGAGTGGCGAAAGCAACGAGGTGTTCCGCACTCACTTCAAAGGCGAGTTGTTGTTCACATCCAGAATCTTCGCCCTGGCTGCGGGGCGGGCACCGGTCGCGTATTATCTTTTTGGGAACGGCCAGCGGCTCACCAGCGGCGGTAGCCCGGATGGATACGATAAGTTTCTCACCATGTTGCGGGACGAGAATAATTTTGACGTTCGGTTGTTAACCTTGCTTGGCACCAACGAGATTCCCGCCAACTGCAACCTGCTCATCATTGCGGGTCCGACGGATGTGATGGATGTGACCGAGTTGGACAAGATCCAGCGCTACCTTTTACAGGGAGGGCGGGCGCTTGTGAGCTTCACCAGCGATTCGCTCGGTAAGAAGATTGGCTTGGAGAAACTTCTGGCTGAATGGGGAGTCGCGGTGGGAGACAACGTCGTCCTCGACAAGGAGAACGCCATAAGCTCGACCCGACTCGACGTGGTGCCCGTATCCCTGGGCACCCACCCGATCGTCAACCCACTGCGCAACTCGCGGGTGTTGCTTTACCAGCCCCGTTCCATTCGAGCCCTGCCAGCAGGAGGCGCGCGCAGCGATGATTTGAAAGTCGAGGAACTGCTCTTCACTGGACCGAATAGCATCGTCTGGGATCCGCGTCGGCGTGGCGAAGACCTGACGCAGCGCGGTCCGAAGTCGTTAATGGTCGCCGTGGAGAAAAGCGTGCCCGCGTTGCAACGCGGTTCGACCCGGCTGGTCGTCCTGGGAGATTCCAGCCTCTGGGGTAACACCTTTATTGGCGCTGATGGGAATCGCGACTTTGCCGGGTTGACCGCCAACTGGCTCGTAAACCAATCCGTGCTTCTCAACGACGTGCCACGCCGCGCCGTGCAGACCTACCGGCTGACCATGACGCACGCGCAGCTCCGCTCCGTGCAAATTATTCTCCTGGCTGTGCTACCGGGTGCAGTGTTGTTCCTCGGCCTCATCGTTTGGTTTCGTCGCCGTCACTGATATGAACTGGAAGAACACGTGGATCCTCGTCGGGCTGGCCGTGGCCCTGTTCGCGTTCATTTTCCTTTTTGAGCGCCGCCTGAATCCCACGGGAATGGTGCAGCCTTCCAAACCGCTTTTTGCCAAGTTCAAGCCCACCTCCGCCACCTCGCTCACCTTGCGCCGGGGGAAGCAGTTCACGTTGATGCTGGAGCGGACCAACGACACGTGGCGCTTCGTGAAGCCTACGGTTTATCCTGCCGCCACATTTGCGGTGGAGAATTTTCTGCAAACACTGGAGCGTATGACTCCCTCAACGCACATCACGCCCCGGGACATCCTGGCTAGAAAGCAGACCGATGCGGATTTTGGGTTCGACGCCCCGTTGATCACGTTGGTGCTCGAGCGGGCCGGCGAACAAAGTCAGCAACTCAGGTTCGGCGCGCGCACGCCATCCGGCGATCAAGTGTACGTGGATATGATCGGCCGGCCCGGCGTCTTCGTGCTGAGCGCCGAACTGCTCGAACGCATGCCTCTCACCGCCTACGATTGGCGCAACACGGCGCTATTCCACTTGGGCGACGCGAAGCCGGAACGGTTTGAAATCCTCCAGCGGAATGCGGGCTTTGAGATTCGCCTCGATCCGACCAATAAACTATGGCGCCTTTACCGGCCTTCACATCGGGCAGATCAGTTTCAAGTGCAGCAAATGCTCGATAAAATCCTCGCCGCGCGCGTAGCCGAGTTCGTGAGTGATGACGCGCCCGCCGACGGAGAGGCATTCGGCCTCCAGGCTCCGCAGTATGAAGTGACCGTTTGGAATGGGGCCACTGCGCGAAAGGTTCAGTTCGGCAGTTCCCCCGCCAGCGATCCCACGCGGGTGTATGCACGCATTGTTTCTCACGATGCGATTGTACTCGTCCCGAAAACCGCTGTGGATGTCCTCGCCACTTCCTACACGGATTTGAGAGATCGCCAGCTCGTCTCCTTTGCGCCGGAGTTTGTGGATGTGGTCGAGGTGCGGGCTGAGGAAACGTTCCTTTTGCGCAAGGACGCCGGCGGATGGAAGGCGGGTGACGTCGTTGCCGATCCGCGATTTGTAGAAGAGTGGCTTACCTTGATGAGCCGATTGGAAGTGAAGGATTTCGTGAAAGATGTGGTGACTGACTTCGCTTCATTTGGGCTCGCGCCGGGCCAGCGCCAGTATCTTTTCGGCACCGTGGTCACAAATGTGTTGGGTCCGACCAATGTGCCCATTGTGACGGTGGCCTTTGGGACAAATGGGTCGGGAGTGTTCGCACGGCGATCGGATGAAGACTCCGTCTACGCCATCGCGCCCGTCGATTACATGCACATGCCCGGAGCGGCGTGGCAATTCCGTGATCATCGCATTTGGAGCTTCACCACGAACCAAGTGGCCCGCGTCCTCGTTCGCCAGGGTGAAACCACGCGCGAACTGTTGCGCCAGCCGAACAATGACTGGTCGCCGGGCCCGGGCTGGACGGGCGATGTGAATCCTTTCGCGATTGAGGAGACGGTTCTGCGCCTTGGCGAACTGAGCGCCGTCATGTGGCTTGGTCGCGGCGAGGGCGCACGAGAGAAGTTCGGATTTGCCCCCGACGGTCCGCAGTTCACGGTCGAACTAAGGGGCGAGAAACCCCAGGCTCTGACTCTGGAGTTTGGCGGGCGCTCACCCTTGATGCTGCCCTATGCTCTCGTGACGATTGAGGGGCAGCCGACTGTCTTCGAGTTTCCCTGGACGCTCTACGCCGACCTGCAGCGTTATTTCCATCTGCCTGCTCCGGCGGGCAATCCCCGCCCGGCCGCGCGGCCGTGATATGGCGCGGCCGGCGAAGAAACCTTTTTGGCGCATCACCCGCCGTGTATTTCGCTGGTGCCGCATCACGGTCTGGTTGCTCATCCTCGTGTTGCTGGCCAGCGCCCTTTGGCTGAATCGGGTGGGCCTGCCGGATTTCGCCAAGGACGTTCTCGTGACGGAACTGAGGTTGCGCGGCTTCGAGTTGAACTTTACCCGCATGAGGCTCGCTTGGTACCGCGGCATCGTGGCCGACAACATCCAGTTCGGACGCCCCGGTGAAACGAATGGCCTCCGCATCTCCGCCACTGAGGCTGAGGTACATCTCCATCTTCGCTCGTTACTGCGCCGGCAAATCGACATCGAAGGCGTGGTCCTGCGCGACGGCCGGGTCGTCATCCCTGTGTGGGGCACGAACGATCAGCCGCACGAGATGACCGTCCAGAACGTGAGCGGCGAAGTGCGCTTTCTCCCGAACGACCAATGGGAGCTGGTGGGATTTCGCGCGGAAACGTTTGGCGTCAATCTTCGGCTGCAAGGGGCGATCACCAACGCCACGGCGATTCGCAAGTGGAAGCTGGCCCGGAAAAAGCCGGAAGCCAGAACGCCGCAGGCTTTCTGGCACGATCTCGTGGCGCAGTTCGAAGAGACTCGCTTCGAAGCCCCGGCTGAAATTGTCGGCAGCGTTTCCGGGGATGCGCGTCATCTGGAAACGTTTCGCGCGAAGATTACAATCAGTTCCCCGGGCATCGATTCGCCATGGGGCCACGGCAGGAAGGTCAATTTGGCTGCGGAGATTTTGCCACAAGCCGGTTCGTTGATTTACGCCGAGGTGAAGCTGGAAGCCGAGGACGCCATGACGCGGTGGGGCAATGCGGGCCACATCGCATTGGAGGCGCAGATCGCGCCGTCGCTCACGCAATGGACGCCCACTAATGCGCATTTAAACTTGCAGGTGCAACGGGCACAGACGCCGTGGGGCCGGGCCGCGGTGCTCGGCATCAAGGCGGATTTTCGACCCAATCCGTCGGATGTCACCTCGGCGCTGGCGGAGTATTCGATTCGAGCCCAACAACTTCAGACCACAAAAGCCCGCTTTGCGCGCGCTGAATTTAATGCCTCTGGCGTCGTGTCCGCGTCGAATGCGTGGCCGCGAGTTGCGACGACGAAGTTCAGTTTCGGTGGCGGTGAGGTGGCACAGGCTCGCGCCGCTGCCGGAAGCGTGGAGGCATCGCTGAATCTCTCGGCATGGGATGTAATTGATTTAGGCAATACAAACCTCTCCTGGTGGACGCGAGCCCAGAAAATCAGCGGCGATGTGACGGCGCGTTTGGATGGGGTGCGCACGCCGGAGCTGGAGCTTAAAACGTTGGCGCTCGGGGCTAATTGGACCTTCCCTCAATTGAATGTGCGCGACTTGGGCGCTGCACTGTACGGCGGCGAATTACGAGGCTCGGCCCAACTGGATACCGATACGCGGCTCTTGATGGCGGAACTGACTTCGACGTTCGACCTGCAAAAGCTTTCGCCCTTACTCAACACCAATGCCCAGCGGTGGCTGACGCAAATCGCTTGGGAGCAAGCCCCAAGAATCACGGCGACGGCTCGCGTCCATTTGCCGCCATGGGATCATTCGCGAGCTTGGACCAATATCGAATGGCGCGGCGATGTGCTCCCCACGTTGTCGTTGAATGGTTCGTTGGCGACAGGGCCGGTCACCTTTCAGGCAATAACGCTCTCGAGCACGCGTTCGGATTTCAGTTATTCGAATCGAACCTGGCGGCTGCCGAACTTGGTCGTAACGCGCCCGGATGGCCAGGTTCGTTCTCAATTCACAGCCCGGGATGACACAGGCGAGTTCGAAGCGGTTCTGGACAGCACAGTCGATCCACGCTTCATCAAACCGCTGCTCGCTCCCGTGGCCCAGCGCGTGGTGGATGACTTTACCCTGACGATGCCGCCCTCCGTGCAAGCGGAAGTATCGGGCCGCTGGTCGGTGCCGAAAGAGTTGGCTGCGCGGGCGCAGTTCGCGGTGACGAATGCCGGCTATCGTGGCCGTGCCGTCCAGACATGCCACACCTTGATCACGATGACGAACATGGTCTTGAGCATGATGTCTCCAGTCGTGGTGCGGCCCGAGGGCGTGGGAAGAGCGGAGTCCGTGGTCATCGACATACCGCGCATGAAACTCTTCATCAACAACGCCACTGGCGCGCTGGAAGTGGCTGCGGTGACCCATGTCATATCGCCGGGAGTCGAGGAAATTATGGCGCCCTATCGTTTTCTGGAAGCGCCACAGGCCAGTGCGCATGGTTTCGTGGACCTGGAGGACGGTTTGCGGAGTGACTTGCGTTTCACGGTGGCGGGCGGCCCGTTCGAATGGCGCTCGTTTCGCTTTCAAGCCGTCACTGGCGACGTGCATTGGGCGGGAACTCTTTTAACGATCTCCAACGTCACCGGCTCACTTCATGGAGGCGGAGCGCAGTTCTCCGGCGCGTTTAATTTTGAAACGCCAAAGGGGGTGGACTTTGGGTTCCGCACGCTGGTGCATAACGTAAACTTCCATTCGCTCATGAACGATTTGTTGAGCCCCACCAATAAACTGGAAGGCGTCTTGAGCGGTTTGCTGGTGATTACCAACGCCAACACGGAAATAACCAACAGCTGGTTCGGCTATGGCAACGCTGACTTGCAGGAAGGACTGCTTTGGGACGTGCCGATGCTCGGTCTGTTCTCGCCGATCCTCAACGCCCTCAAGCCGGGCGCGGGCAACAGTCGCGCGCGGCAGGTCTCAGCCAATTTCGTCATCACCAACAGCGTGGTTTTCTCCAGTGACCTTCAGATCCACGCGTCGGGAATGCGGCTGAACTACGATGGGATCGTGGATTTCGATGGGCGTGTGAATGGACGGATGGAAGCTGAATTGTTACGGGATATGCCCGGCTTGGGCCAACTTGTGAGCAAGGTGTTGTGGCCGGTGACAAAGCTCTTCGAATACAAAGTGGCCGGCTCCCTGGGTAAACCGAAATCGCAGCCCGTTTATATCCCGAAGATTTTAATGATGCCCTTTCATCCTCTGCGCACGTTGAAAGAGCTGATGGACAACGGTGGCGAGTCAGACAAATGACGGGCCATTCATCGCATGGACAAGCGGTACAGGGTCGCTGAACCCACGCATACGTCCTGCGAAACGTCGTGGCAGAATCAGTAGGGCCCTGTCTGCAAAGCGCGCGTGGTGGCGGACGAAGAATGCTGTTGGTGAGGAATGCGAGGAACACGCCGGCACGACTTCAGGTTGCATTGAACGGCGATCAATCCCCGGGGCAGCTCCAAAACCATGCCAGGATTTGCCGCGCGCTGGGGGAGTGCGCGAATCGCTTGTCACGCTGCGACGTTGGCGTACCATGGGCCTCGAATGCCTGAAAAGCGCAATGTCTGGCTCCCGGTGCTGCTAATGGTCGTCTTTGCGATCAGCCGTTGGCCTGGCCTTATGCCGCCGAACTTCAGCGCGGCCTACGCGTTGGTGTTTTGCGCCGGAGTGTTTTTTCGTAATCGTCTCGGCTGGTGGGTGCCGTTAAGCATCATGCTCATTACGGATGTCGCGTTGAATTACCTGTATTACCAACCGAAGGGTTGGGGTGGCTTCCAGGTTTACCAAGCCATGAACTACGCCGCTTACGCCGCCATGTTTTGGCTGGGGCGCCGCTTCAAGGCCGGCGACTCGTTTCTGACGCTGGTTGGCGGCGGGGTGATGGGCGGCATTTTTTTCTATCTCATCACCAACACCGCCGCATGGTTCCTGGACCCCTTTGAGAATCGCGAGTATGCGCACGATTGGAATAGCTGGCTGATTGCGCTCACCACTGGCACCAGCCAATGGCCTGGCACTTGGGAATTTTTCCGCAACACTTTGATGAGCGCGGGATTGTTCTCGGCGCTCTTTATCGCCGCCATGAAGTACTCTGAACGGCTGGAGTCTGCGGCCGAGAAGAAAGCCGCCGATGCCCCGGAAGAATCGGACGAGGCAGAAAAAGAAGCGCAGCCCGAGGAGGCTTGAGCTGCGTTGCGCTGCGCCTCAACGTCACGATGAAACTTGGACTTATCTCGGACACTCACAATTATCTCGACCCCCGCGTGCTCGAAGTTTTCCGCGGCGTCGATCATATCCTCCACGCAGGTGACGTTGGGCAGACCTCACTGATTGTTGAATTGGAACAACTGGCGCCGGTTACAGCCGTCACCGGCAACACGGATGAAGGCCTGCCGTTGCGCGAAACCGAAGTGCTTACGCTTGTGGGCAGGAAGTTCCTTATTCATCACATCGTGGCGCCCGCTGCGCTCTCGCCTCGTCTCGCCGAACAGTTGAAGGCGCAACAGCCGGATGTCGTGATGTTTGGCCACACCCATAAGCCGTTCGCGCAACAGATGGGGGACACCCTCTTCTTCAATCCGGGTTATGCGGGCAGGCAGCGGTTCCAGTTGGAACGAAGCGTGGCCATCATGGAATTAAACGGTGAGCAATTGAGCTATCGTTTTATCCCGTTGAGTTGATGGGCGGTTTGCCCAACACCGATTTCGCGCAGGATGGACTCGCGCGCTTCAACCACGTAAACCACGGCGGTGTTTGTCACATTGATCCTGGGGGCCCTCGCCCTCCTGAGCTTTGGCTTGCTCCTTTGGCAATGCCGGGCGGGACGCCGTTTTCCCCTGCACAAGCGCCACGCCAAAATCTCCTTCGTCCCAGCCATCACGTTGCTGAAACCGTTGAAAGGCATCGACGAGCACACCGCCAAATGCCTGCGCAGTTGGGTGACGCAAGAGTACGCCGGGCCGACGCAAATTCTTTTCGGCGTGGCCGACGCGAATGATCCGGTCTGTCCGATTGTTCAAGAATTACTCAAGGAGTTTCCCGGCGCGGACGCCTCCCTGGTCATCACCGGCGAACCCATCGGCGCGAACGCGAAAGTTTCGAATCTCGCCCAACTCGCGGGCCATGTGCGCCACGAACTAATCTGTATCAGCGACGCGGATGTCCGCGTGCCGGGCGATTTTCTGGAGCAAGCGGTCCTGCCGCTGCGGGATGCGGGCGTTGGTTTGGTGAACTGTTTTTACTCTCTCGCCAATCCCTCAACGATTGCCATGCAATGGGAAGCGGTGGCTGTGAACGCTGACTTTTGGAGCCAGGTGCTTCAATCCAACACACTTAAGCCCCAGGATTTTGCCCTCGGCGCCGTGATGATAACCCGCCGATCAAACCTTGCTGCTGTCGGGGGATTTGAATCCTTGCTCGATTACCTGGCAGACGATTACCAACTCGGTCATCGCATCGCGCAAAGTGGCGCCCGCATTGAACTCTCTCCCGTTGTCGTTGAGTGTTGGGACAAGGCGGCGAGCTTTCCAGCGGTTTGGAATCATCAAGTTCGCTGGGCTCGAACGATTCGAGCCAGCCAGCCGGCGCCCTATTTTTTCAGCATCTTGAGCAACGTCACATTTTGGGCCCTGGCGTTCGCGCTCTTCGGCGACTTGGGACGTTTCCCGCCTGACTCCGCGGTTTACGACGATTTCGCGCCCGGACGGCTCCACTTGATGGAATCCAGCGTGCGGTCGATCGCCGCTTGGATTGCGCTGGCGCTTATCGCCGGTCGCGCCGCTGCCGCGACGTTGTTGCACGTGCGTCTGACGCGGTCACGCGACTGTATTTTCTACTGGTGGTTGGTGCTGATCAAAGACCTTCTGCAAGTTGCCGTTTGGGCGTACTCGTTTCTGGGCAACCATGTCGAATGGCGCGGGAGAAAGTTTCGAATTATACGCGGCGGAAAATTGGTCGGTCACGAATAACTCAGGACGTCGTGCCTTCCTGCACGTTGTGCATTCGCAATCGCATTTGAGACGAAATCTTTCGCGAGCACGACAGCGCGCTCGAGTTTTTCTCCGTGTGCGAGGTACCCCGCAATTGCCGCCGAAAAGGTGCAGCCTGTTCCGTGCGTATTGATTCCCTGCACACGTGGGCTGCTGAGCAACAATTCGGTTTTACCATCAAAGAAAATATCTACCGCGTCGCGCGTGTTGGTGAGATGCCCTCCTTTCACCAGCGCAGCGCATTTGAACCGCCGCCTCAACTCGCGAGCCGCGGCGCGCAGATCAGCGACCTCACAAATACGATTCCCAAGCAGGGCTTCTGCCTCAGGAACATTGGGTGTGATCAGTGTCGCTACCGGAAAAAGGTCCTGCATCAGTGCCCGCACGGCATCCGGCTTGAGAAGGGCCGCACCACTGGTGGCGACCATCACGGGATCCACCACCAGGGGACAGCGTAGGCTTTTAGACGCGCGCACAACTTCCAAAATGATTTCCGCGGAAAACAACATGCCGGTCTTGACGGCGCGTGGTGGCAACTCCGCGATTACGGCGGCGATTTGGCGGCGCACCATTCGTGCTGAGCACGCCTCAATCGCAAGCACGCGGCGGGGATTCTGGGCCGTCAGGCATGTAATCGCGCTGGTGCCGTGGGCCCCGACCGCCGCAAATGTTTTCAAGTCTGCCTGCACGCCCGCGCCGCCTCCGCTGTCCGAGCCAGCAATGGTTAATGCGATGGGAATCACCTTTGGATTTCGCACGTGAGGATTGAAGCAGGAACTTCCGGGTCTGCCCATCGATTCTGTCGCGTGACAAGCCCCCGTCTTTCGCTATCGTAATCGCGCGTTGGCTCCGTAGCTCAAATGGATAGAGCAGCGGTTTCCTAAACCGTTGATCCCGGTTCAATTCCGGGCGGGGCTACCAAACGGCTGTCTCGCTCCGTGGTGGATTTGGCGGAACAGGGAAGGTGAGGTGGTTGAGGTTGATCCTGACGTCGATGGCGACGCTTCACTCCGTGGAATCAAGCAGCGCCTTGGCCTCCGCTGCTTTATCCTCAGGCACTTGCACCAGCACACCGCCCGTGGCGACGGAAAAACCTTCGGCAGCGGAGGCGGCAAGTTCGTGGGTTAGATACACTTCCAACTCAGCGGCTTCGAGGCGCGAGCGGGCCAATTGGGCTTCAGCTTCATTGAAGCTTCGGTAAACGGTTACAAGAGTCATGCAGCGACAGCCTCAGGCTGTTTAACGTCCGCAAAGATGATGACCCCGGCACCTGTCTGCAAGAGGCTTGTTACGGAAACGTAGGTGATCTGCCCAATGAGATGTTGCGCGTGGTTGATGACGACCATCGTGCCATCGTTCAGGTATCCGACGCCCTGGCCCTTGTCCTTGCCTTCGCGGACGATGCGCAGGTGCAGGATTTCACCCGGCAAAATGACCATCTTCAGCTTGGCCGCCACTTCGGCAACGTTGACGCATGGCACGGATTGCAACTCAGCGACTTTCGTCAGATTGAAATCAGTCGTGAATAGTTTTCCAGACACCGCTTTCGTCAGGCGAACGAGTTTTGCATCGACCTCCTTCTCCTCCGGAAAGTCGCCTTCGTGAATCTTCACCTCGTTACGTTTCCCTTGCTGGATGCGATTGAGCATGTCCAGCCCCCGACGGCCGCGAGCGCGGCGCGAAGCGTCCGGTGAATCGGCGATGAATTGCAATTCCACCAGGACGAAACGGGGCACAATAATAAGACCGTCGATCAGTTGCGCATCAATCAGTTCCACGATGCGCCCATCGATAATCGTGCTCGTGTCCAGGACGAGCGCATTCTCCGGCTTGCTCTGCGACGAAAACCGCACGTAGGGAATGAGAAGTGAGAAGTCCTCCTTGTTGCTGCGAAGTGCGAGGATGATTCCGATGTAGCCGAACGAAAGGAACAACGTCAGACGGATGACCCATCGAGTGTTGTTGCTCGCCGCGTCGAATAATTGAGAGGCCTCAAGCAGCCAGGCGATGACCGTTCCAAGTAAGAGGCCAAAGGTGACGGAGGAAAAGGCCCGCAGGGAAAATCCTTTGAGCATTTCATCAATGGCCACGACAAGCGCTCCCAAGCCCAGCCCAATTGCGGCGCCGTAGGCAGCACCGTTGACAAGCTCAGGGAATTTCTGGCTGACCGCGTAACCCGCCAGCGTGCACAAAGTCAGGAAGAAGACGCGAATGACGCCCAGCGGACTCTTCATTTGAAAGGAGATTTTCCGGGATAGACCTGCGGAGCGGTTTCCTTGGGCTGCTTTGGTTTATAGAGAAGGCCGTAGCGCGCCAGGTTGCTACTGGCGACAGATAAATTACTGACGGTCGAAGAGACTTGTCCGCGCAATTGCTCATCTTTCAGCATCGCGCCGACGAGTCCGTTGCCGGATTCCAATCCAGCCGTCATCTCTTTGAGCGAGGCGGTTGCATCCCGAAGATTCTTCATTGAATCGTTTAGAGCCATTTGGTTCGTGGCGATTGTTTCATCTACTTTCATCGCCACCTCGTCGAGTTTTCTTGAGAACGTGAGCAAATTACTCAACGAGAGCGCCAAAACTGGTCCACTGTTCGAGACCACGCCCGCTATGTTGTCCACGACACCCAGTGAATGATCGGAAACCCGTTCGAAGTTGCCGACGGTCCGGGAGAGATTGGATAAGGTATGAGGATCGAGCACTTGCCGATTTACTCGCGCAATCGTCTCGCCGACTGTCGCTCCCAGTTGGTCGAATCGTTTCAGCAGGTCAGTTGTCGAGCGGGCTACTTCCAGCAGATTGAACGGCTCATCTCCCGTGACTTCATCTCCGTCTTTGAGTAACTCTGCGTCCGGCGAACCGGGCGTAATGTTAACGAACTGATCGCCCAGTACTCCTTGTTGCTCGATGACGAAGCGTGCGTCTTTGTGCAGTTGGAACTGTTGCAGAATCGTGAGGCGAACGGTGACGCCCTTACTCTTGGAGTCCAATTCCACACTTTTGACGTTGCCGACCTGCACCCCGGAGAGGAACACGCCGGCCCGGGTTTTGAGACCGGCCACACTTCGAGTCCGCATAACGAGCTCGTACTTGGGTTTGAAGAAACCGACGCCGCGACTGAAGTTCAGCATCAACCCGGCGACCAGCACGATCCCCACGAAAACGAAAAACCCGACTCGAACCGCGTAACTCTTTTCTCTCATCTTTTAACTTCCTTCCTTGACCGATATTCCGTTCACGAAATTGTGAACAATGGGGTCACGCGAGCTGAAAATCTCTTCGGGCGTGCCCTCCACGTAAATTTTTCCCTGGTGCAACATGAGGATGCGCTGTCCGACACGGCTCGCACTTCTCATGTCGTGCGTTACGACAACGCTGGTGACATTGAGGCGGTCCCGCACGCGCACGATGAGTTTATCGATGCTGTCCGAGACCACAGGGTCGAGCCCGGTGGTGGGCTCGTCGTACAGTACGATCTGGGGTCGATAGACGATGGCCCGTGCCAGCCCGACTCGCTTGCGCATGCCCCCGGAAAGTTCGGACGGCTTTTTCTGTTCCGTCCCGGGGAGGTCCACCATTTCGAGCGCCTCCGAGACGCGCCGATTCAATTCGGCGGGCGTAAGATTTTTCTCGCGGCGCAGGGCAAAGCCAACATTTTCAGCCACAGTCATGGAGTCGAATAAAGCGGCGCCTTGGAAGAGCATGCCGAATTTATGGCGGACGCTCAGGAGCTGCCTCTCGCTCAATCCGAAGAGATTCTGGCCATCGATGCTCACTTCGCCTGAATCCGGCATCAAAAGCGCCACCAGATGTTTCAAGAGCACACTCTTGCCGCCACCACTGCGGCCAATTATCACCACGGATTCCCCCGACTCGATGCGCAAATCCACGCCATCCAGGACGCGTTGCGCACCGAAATTCTTAACGAGGTTTCGCGCTTCGATCATTCGATTTGTAGAACGTTATTGAGGAACAGGGTGAGGAAGAAGTTGCTGATCAGCACCGTGATGGACGAGTAAACGACGGCTTCTGTCGTAGCTCGCCCTACGCCTTCTGCGCCTTCCCCGCATCTTAGGCCTTTGTAACAGCTGATTGTCGCAATAATGGCTCCGTAAACCACCGCTTTCGTGAGCCCGATCAGTACATGCGATGAATTGGTGTAGTGCAACATGTTCGCCCAGGCATACGTGGGATCGATTTTGAAAAAACCAACCCCCAAGGCCCACGCAGCGCCTATTCCAAGGGAAATGGAGGCCGCCGTCAGGATTGGCATTGCCAGAGTGGTCGCGAGGACCCGAGGGGCGACCAGATAATCGACGGGATGCGTCGCCAAGGTACGGAGAGCATCGATTTGTTCCGTTACTTTCATCGTTCCCAACTCTGCCGCCAACGCAGCCCCAACCCGGCCAGACACCATCAGGGCCGTTAAGACAGGACCCAATTCGCTGCACATCGAGACGCTTACCAACGCCAGGGTTCCCGTATCCATCCGCACTTTGTGAAACTGGAAGTAGGTTTGGGCACATAGCACCATTCCCGTGAAGGCACCCGTGATGAACACGACGGACTGGGATTTGACCCCGATGAAGTAGAGTTGATAAATGAATTCCCGACTCGTGATTTTTCCCGTGAACACCGCCCCAAACACTTCTCGAGCAAGCAATGCCAGCTCGCCCAGTCCCTCCATCCCCGCGCGAATACTCTTCACACTCAACATGCGGTCGAACCAATAGCAACGCTGGCCATGTTTGGCTAGGTACACTGTTCCTCGACGCGAAGCCGAAGGAGCTAATGCTGCAATATGAGATCCTGAAGCCGAAGGTTGATTGCGGAATGCATTGATGCGGGCTGGCAGCGAATCCTATCTCCATGCGATTCAGCCCTCAAAAGCTGTGGTTGCCTCATTCGATTACACACTGCCTCAAAGTTGGCTCAAGGATAGCTAAGGAGTATCAGGAGGCGGTTAACCCGTTTGGGCAGGTTTAAGTGAACCGGTCTTACACGCATAACGAGGTTTTCACGTTCTCATTTAGAAGGAAGACAACTTTTATGACCATGGCACCGAGTCGGAAGAAACGCGGATTTTTGCTGGAGATTATTTTTATCAGCATTCTTCTTTTTCTTCTCTTGGGCAGTCGTTCTCAAAACGGCGCTCAATCCGCCAATGCTCCAACGCTTTTTCAGAATGCGGGCAACATGACCCTGGGAGTCAGCCCCATGGCCTTAAAATGACTTTGAAGCATCCATCCATGTCTGCGACTTACGGAGAACTCGGCCGGGCACGGTCTGGTCTCCGCGGCGGAGGACGCAAATGACTTTACCGGGGCCTCAACGATTCAGCATCCGTCGCCAATGGCGAGAGGGTGGCGTTATGGGTGCAAGCCTGTTCAGGCCCCGACCAATTTTGATGCGTGTCGGCGAAAGCTGCGGTTTGGAAGGACGCGTGGAAATGTTGGACGACTGTTTTCCCAACCGGCGTGTATGCGTACGGGACGAGATTTGCCAGACATTCGATGGATGCCTTCAAAGACGCATCAAGATATTGATCACGGATGAAGCACAGTTTAAATCCAGTGAGCCCGCCTGCGGCTAACCGGTAGCGCGCGGTACGCGGTGATTGCGGCTGTGCTCATCCGTGCGGTTTAGACACGACATAAGCTCATGAATGAATTAACCGCCGAAATCGAAATCAGTGAGATGCCCCTGCCCGAAACGCAGCGCGAACTGGAACTTTTGTTACAGGCACTGCACGCACTGAACGAAGCGCTCGATCAATACGAGCCTGCTCAGTCCTTCAGCGCCTGACTCCAAATCCGTCCCCCCTCGGCATACGGGGGACCGTCATTCGTGCCGCAGGGCTTCGATCGGGTCCAGTTTTGCGGCCCGTAATGCGGGGTACCATCCGAAAAGAATCCCTACCGCTCCCGAGGTGCTGAAAGCCAACAGAACCGAGATTGGCGTAACGATCGTCCGCATGTCGGTCAGTTGCGAAACGATAAATGGAGTCAACACGCCCAGGGCGACGCCGATTAACCCGCCTCCGATCGCCAGGACCATCGCCTCCACCAGAAATTGCGAGGTAATGTCCTTCTGTTTGGCTCCCAAGGCCCGTCGCACCCCGATTTCCCGCGTCCGCTCCGTAACTGTTGCCAGCATGATGTTCATGATGCCGATGCCGCCGACCAGCAACGAGATCGCCGCGATGGAACCGAGGACAATGTTGAAAATCCTTTTGGTCTCCTCGGCCTGACGCAACAACTGCAACGGAACGATCAATTCAAAATCACGTTTCGTGTGGAATCGATTCAACAGCGCCTCAATTTGAGGAACTGCCGTTTCCACGCCCAATGTGTCAGCAAACTGCACGGTGATTTGGTGAAGTTGCACCCGCTCTTGCTCCTGGCTACCGGCTGAACGTCGGATGAGTGTTTCGCCGAACCGGCTGCGGGCGGCGGAGAGTGAAATGTAAACGTTGTTGTCCAAGGGCTGGCTTGTGACATCTCCGGCCTGGGGCCGCTTTTCTTCTGTGCTCGTTTCGCGCACCAACCCGACGACCTGATAATAATGAGCTCCAATCTTCACCTCCTGATCGAGCGGATCCTGATAAGGAAAAAGGCGCTTGGCCAACCCGGAGGAGATGGCGCAGGTATTGTTCTGATGAAGGTCATCGGTCTCGGTCAGGAAACGTCCGCGCAGTGTATCCAAGCCGGAGATGTCTTTGTAAACGGGATGGGTGCCAATGATTTGACCCGGGACTTCATTCCGGAAAAAACGGACATTTTCCCGAATCAAGCGCATCGGAAGGACGTGACGAATTCCGGGAATGGTCGACTGAATGCGGCTCGCGTCCTTGTAAGTCAGGCCGTACTCGATCACTGAACCGCGACCGGAAGAAGAGGAGGCGGCCTTGGTGTCGTCCGGTGGTTTCACGGCGCGGATAATGATGTTTGCACTGCCCATCTTTTTGATCTTTTCCTGGGCTTCGTAGGAAGCGCCTTCGCCAATGGCTAGCATGGCGATGACGGAGCAGACGCCGAAGATAATGCCGAGCATGGTGAGCACGGAACGCAGCTTGTGCAGCAGCAGGCTCTTCATGCCGATCTGCATCGTGCGCAATGGACGCATCGCGCGGCGCCAGATAGTTTGACCCTCGGCCACTTCTTCATCCAGCGCCGTCGTTGCAGCCTGCGTGGTGGCTGCGGGACGCGCGTTCATTGACGACGATGCGATCGACCAGCCCGTCTTTCATGTGCACCACTCGCCGGGCCCGCGCCGCGGTGTTGGAGTCATGGGTAACGAGAACGATGGTTTTGCCGCCTTGGTTCAGGCGGTCCATCAAGTCCAGAATTTCCTGGCCTGTTTTGGAATCAAGGTTGCCCGTGGGTTCGTCCGCCAGGATCATCAGCGGATCATTCGCCAGGGAGCGGGCCACGGCCACGCGTTGCTGCTGGCCGCCGGAGAGTTGGTTCGGGCGATGATCGAGCCGTTGCCCCAAGCCCAACCAATCCCGCAAATTCTTCACACCGCCCGTTGTTTTTCGGCGTATCCAGGCCCTGGTAAAACAACGGCATCTGGATGTTCTCGATGACCGAGAGCTGATGAATCAGATTGTAGGACTGGAAAATGAATCCGATCTTGCGGCCTCGAACTTCCGAAAGTTCATCATCGGTCATCTGGGAAACATCATCTGTCCCGAGATGGTAGGTCCCCGCCGTAGGGCGATCCAGGCAGCCGAGCAAATTCAGCAGGGTGGATTTGCCGGATCCTGACGGTCCCATGATGGCGACATAATCCCCCTCGAGAACTTCGAGATTCACTCCACGCAAGGCGCGGACTTGCACCTCGCCCATGTCATAGGTTTTCTCAACGTCGGTGATTCGGATAATTGCGGGCTTCATTCCGGGGCGGTCTGGGGGTTCGGTGAACGACGAGGAGCACCGGGCCTATTACGCGGACTTTCAGTCGCGCGTTGATTGCCATTTGGTTCGGCATTACGCCCCGGTGTCCTTTGGCCGTTGACCGCGGGTTCAATGTGCGGCGGTGTGGGAGAGTCCACCTGATTGGTTTCTGCTGCATCCGTTTCTTCGTCGGCTTCTTCGTCCTCGTCACCCACCGGCGCCAGAAGGACGAAATCTCCTTCCTTTAATCCCGCCGTGATCTCGACGAAAGCATCGTTAAACCACCCTGTGGTCACCGGCACGGCCGTGACGCGGGAGCCTTTCTTGATGAAGCAAACCTTTTCACCATTGGAGCGCGTTACGGTCTGGATGGGCACGCTAAGAACCTTGGTCAAGTTGGTGATGATAATCTCCACGCTCGTGGAAACCCCCGGTTTAAGGATGGGCAATTCCTCTTCGATCAAAATGTCCGTGGGGAAAACTTTCTTGTTCGGGTTCATCCAACTGGCTTGGGCGTCCGGCAGTAGAGCCACCCGTCTAACCGTGCCCTTGAATCGACGGTCTGGAATGTTCCTCACTTGGATATAAGCGACCATCCCGGCTTTCACCTGCGAGACTCGCGATTCTTCCACCGAGATCTCAGCCAGCATCTTCGAGACGTCCGGCAGCCGAATCAGCTCCTGCCTCTGGCGAACCATGATCCCTTCTTCGAGTATTCCGGGCGTGCCGTACATTTCATAGCTGCCAAAGTCGCGGGAACTCTGCGAACGGATGCCGAACGGATTGGAGAGGCCGGATGGCGGACGGGCGCTTTCCGTGGAACTCACCGAGCTGCCGCTCAACGCGCCGGCACCGCCCAGAGTCGTAGTTGCTGCCGCTGCGGATGAGCCGCCGAAAAGCGAACTAGGCCGCATGGAAGGGTACGACGCAAAGGCCCCCGCCGCACTGCTGGCACTTTGCCACCTGCGGAGACCCCTCCGCCTCCGGAACGTCCGCCGCCTCCGCTGCCTCCGCTCGCCGCCCCCGTCGACTCGGTGACGCCGGAACCACTTACGGCTGAGGCAATCCGCTGGTTGCCCCCGGCGAGAGTGGCGGCCGCCGAAGAACTCGTTGAACTGGTCCGGGTTCCATCTTCAGAGCCGCCACGGCTCCCGCGCCGGCTGCTGCCCATACCGCCGGGGGAGCTGCCGCCGCCGCGCCCGCTGCGAGAACTATCCATTCGCCGTTCGTCAGTTCCGGCAAATTGGAACGGACTGACCGGCGCGTACACCACCAGCCCATTTTGTGGCGCAAGAATCTTGGTGTTTTCCAGGCGCTGACGCAGGCTGGCGAGGCCTTCTTCCAGAAATTCCAGTGAACCCTGGCTGCTCTTGAGGTCTGCTTCAGCCTGGGCAATTTCATTCGAAGTCCGCTGTTTCAATCGTTCCAGTTCGGCTTTGGCCTGTTCCAAGTTTGATTGCAGCAAGCGCAACTGGTTCGGCTGGTCGTATTTTTTGATCAGACGAAGATCTTCCTGATACTGCCCCAGCGCCAACTGCTCGCGCTTGAGGCTCAACGCGTCGGCTTCCAGCTCGGACTTCGTGGCATTGCCCGCCTTGAACAAATCCTCGGTGCGCGCGTAACGCTCCCTGGCAATGCGCACCTGTTCAGCCAGCACGCCGCTGCGGGCTTCGACCGTCCTGATTAGGAGCGGTGCGTCGGCATCGCGATACTTCTCAAAATCGACCTGGGCATTTTCGATGCGCAGTTCCGCCTCCTTAATCTGACTTTCTACAAGGCTCTTCTGGATGCTGAGGTTCCCCTTCGCCTGGAGCATCTGGAAGAGGCGTTCCTGATGTTGCAACTCCTGTTCGTTCAAACGCTCCTTCAGGCCTGAGCTGTCCAGTTCCACGAGCAAATCCCCTTCCTCCACGTAGGAGCCTTCCGGAACGAGGTGCAGGATGCGGTTGAAACCTTCCAGCCCGCTGCGCACGACCGTTTCATTCAAGGCCCGCAACGCTCCTTCCTCCACGACGGAGATCAGCATGTCGCCGCGCTTCACCTGGAAGAAAGCGTTGGGCGGATAGGTCTTTCTGAAGCCCACGAAACATGCCGCGCGACAGGTAATGCCCCCACGAGCACAGCGACGACGACCAGCAATTGCTTTCCACCCCCACGGGCGACGCCGGCTCGTCGGGCGTTTGCTCATAAACGCGAGGGTTCGGGGGACACTTTTTTTGCGGTGGCCTTGGATGGAACGGCGCGCGGATGGTCAGTGGTCAGCACGGATCCTCCCAAATCGATGTCTTCACTGGCCGCGGCTGGAGGAGTCAGAGCCACCTGGTCGCCCTCCTTCAGTCCGGACCGGATCTCGATGAATTGATCATTGAAATTTCCGACCGTCACCGGCACGGGCGACAACGCCATTGCCGTTCTGCACGTAAGCAAACTTGCTTTCCCTTGACCGTCGTCACCGCTTGCAAGCGGCACCGTCAATGCGTTCGACCAGATTGGTGACAATAATTTCCGCACGAGCCGAGGCGCCCGGCTTCAAATCCGGAAGCTCCTCTTCAATCAAGACATCTGTGGAATAGACCTTAAGATTCGGATTCATCCACCGGTCCTGCGAATTCGGGCAGCACGGCGACTTTGATGCACTTTCGCTTTAAACTGCCGATCGGGAATCGAATCAACCGTCACGTACGCCTCAAGCCCGGGGCGGATCTGCAGCACGTGCGACTCGTGCACTCGAATCTCCACAATCATTTGCGACACGTCGGGCAGCTTGATGATTTCCTGCCGCTGACGAATCTGGGCGCCTTCTTCAATCAGCATCTGGCCGCGATCCCCGTAGCTGCTCGAGGCGTAAACCACGAGCCCGTCCTGCGGTGCTTTGATTTTTGAATTCTCCAAGCTGCTGCTTCAATTCCTTGAGCTTCTCCTGCGTCAACTCCAGCGCCCGCTGGCTGGTCCGAAGGTTTGCCTCCGCCTGGGCGATTTGATTGGAAGTCCGCTGGCGCAGCCGATCGAGTTCCAGTTTGGATTGTTCCCAGGCTGATTCGAGCCGGCGCTGGCTCTTGGGCAGATCGTATTTCCGGAAGAGCCGCAAATCTTCCTCCGCCTGGTCCACCGCAATCTTTGCCTGCACCGTACTCAACCCGTCGGCCTCGAGCTCGGATTTTGAAGCGTAGCCTTTCTTGAACAGCTGCTGTGTCCAGTCCAGCTTGTCCTTCGCTCGCTGGAGTTGTTCGCGTCGAATGATGATGGCATTGGTCGCGGTGTTAATCTGCTGTGGTGCGTCCCCTTCGATGTATTTTTCCAAGTCCGATTTCGCGAATTCCACTCGCAGTTCGGCTTCCTTGATTTGGCTCTCCACCAAACTGCGTTGGATGCTCAGATTCTCCTTGGCCTGGATGAATGCGAAGTCGTTGTTCTGGTAGGTAACTTCCTGCAAGTTCACCCGGTCCTTCAACTCCGAGGAATCCAACTCCACGAGTAACTCTCCCTGCTTCACGTAGGTGCCTTCCGGGACGATGCTGATGATTCGAGAAATGCCTTCGAACTCGCTGCGAATGATCGATTCCTTCACCGCCTTTAACGCGCCGCCTTCCACGACGGAGATGAGCATGTCGCCGCGCTTGACCTTGTGGAACTGGTTCACCTCCACCTGAGGCTTCTTCCAATGGCGGAAGCCGAAAAAGCCAGCGCCGGCCAAGACCACCGCTCCCGCTGCGATCAGGCCGATGCGCACTGCGCGGCGATTGTTTTCCGCACCGTTATTATTGTTTGTCATTCTGAAAAAGTTCTCCGGGCGTAATCAATTGATTGGACACTCCAGCGGCGGCGGAGTTACAGCGTCCGGCTGCAGAGGGAGATCCGCCCGCGTCCAGCCAGAATCGCTCTTTCTGTGTTTTCAACAGGCCCAGATCCAGCAACAGACGCATGCGCGTGAGATGGTAATCCACCAAAGCGGCTGTGGCGGCGTTATAAGCCTGGACCCGCGCCGTCTGCGCGTCCACCACATCCCGCACCTGAATGCGTCCCGCCTGCAAAGAAAGCTCGCTGCTCTCCACGCGTCGGTCGGCCAGGGCTTTGGCGCGAACTTGAATGTCGTAGCTTTGGCGAGATTGGTCCAGCGTTCTCAAATCCGCACGGAGGTCGTTTTTCAAATCATCCAGGAACAGCGAAAGCGTCCGGAGCTGGCGCTCGAAGCTGATGATGGATGCCCGGTAGTTGTTACGTTCCAATTTGCGATTCAACGGGAGATCCAGTTGCACGCCTCCATTGAGCCGATAATCGTTCAAATCGAAGCGGGCGTAATCCGTCTGGCCCTGTGATACCAGCGAAGCGTCGGCGAAAAGCAGCAGGTCCGGCTTCAGCCGATCTGCCGCCACAAAAATCTTCCTCTTGCTGTCTTCAAACGTATCGATCTCGTTAAGAAGGTCAGGCCGTTTCTCCAAGGCAATTGAAAGCGACTGCTCATCCGTCAAGGGAACCGGCAGCAAGCCGACTGCTTCCAAATCGGTCAACGCCGATTCATCCAGGCGGATATCGAAGCCCACCGGCAAACCGAGCGTGATTTTGAACTGGTCCAGCGTATTGCGGTAGCGCTCGACGGCGAGGATGTAGCTGTTGCGCGCCGCCAGTTCCTCCTGCGCCGCCAAGTCTGCCTGAAAAGGAGCGAGTCGGTCCACAGCAAGCGCCACGGAACGCTCGCGTAAACTGACCCGGCTCAGAAAATTACTGTGCTGGTTGATCACGGTATCCTGTTGCTGGATCAACCGCAGGTACGTGCTGACGATGTCGAAGGCGAACGTGTCCTGATAATAGCTGAAGCTGCGGATTTCGTAGATCACGTTGCGCTCGGCTTGCGTGAGATTCTCCGCCGCGATCCGTGCACCCGCCCCGCGAAGCAACGGCTGGGAAAGACTTAGCGCAATCGTAGATACCGCGGAGTCACCCCTTCCACCCGTGTAAAAACGAAGGAGATCATTGGCGAGATCCAGGCTGACGCGCCCGCCGGTTTTCAGCAGAGTGTCAAATCCGGCGCGAGGCGACACGCGCACGGATTCTTCGCCATTAGCGGCGCGCTGTCCCGACACCGTGCCGCCCGCAAAAAACTGCGGCACGTAGGCAAAACGCTCGCGTGATAACGTCAGTGCGCTGAGGTAAAGCTGTTCCTTTCTTAGCTGGTACTGCCGGTTGTTCTCGAGGGCGATGCGCAGGGCGTCCTGCAGGGTGACGGTCATTTTCGCTTCCCGCATCCGGTCATCAATAATCTCTTGCGCCTTGATGTCATCGGGCTTCCGAGCGGAATAGCGGGTGTCGATGGAGAAGGCGTTCGTATGACCAAGGGCGGACCGCTCCTTCTGCTGGATGATCTTATAAACCTCCTTGTCGGCGGAGCGGCGGTAGAATTTGGTGCAGCCGGGCAGGGTCAAAAGACACAAAAGCAGCCAGACCAAAGTCCAGCTCCGGTTTGTGTGTGTCGTTTTAAGTTCTTCACGGTCAATCGTTTCGTACACGGGTCAGCGTTTTATGACTTCAACCACGCACCGCAAATTCAACACCTTCCGCGGAGCCCACATGGCACCAATGCGAGGCGAAGTCCGATCGATCGAAGCGGCTGGTTTAGCGGTCGTTGAGACGCCCACATTGGCCTGAAGGTGACAACGGTTCCATTTTCGTTTTGCATCAATGGACCATGCGCGGAAAGGTGCAGAAGCCCGCCAAAAACAAACGTGCCCGCCAGCCTTGCGGCCGACGGGCACGAAAGTGGGGGATGGGAGTTCGCCATGCTCTCTTTCCCATGCCGGCATTGGGCGCATCCTCTCGCGAGGGCTGCCGGCTTCCCGACGCTATTCTCCACGGCAAGCGGAGTTTCCGGCCTCGTAGCAGGGCCGTCCCGCGCATCGCTGCGGCGGAATTATTGAGTGAGGCTTTTCAGCTCGCTTCGACTGGTGGTTGCGCCACCGGCCTGCAAACCAGGTTAAGACACGCCTGCAATTTCGTTTCGCGTCTTCACCACTTAGTGCTGGGTCAGCAACAGCTTTTGGCTGTCCGTTCGCCCCGCGCCACGGGTCTCGCCTCTTCACTCTCAGGTTGCATTTCGCTTACAGGCCAGCGGTGCCTTTTTCGACATCGCCGACATTGTGGAAGTTTTTCACGAACCCTGCCGAGATTTCGTGACCTTCCCGGATCGAGCGCTCCCTTTGTGCCGCCTTTCGGCGTTTTTCGTTGAGCGGAATTTCCCTCAGGAAAACCGCCAGAGCCATTCGTTCCGTGCTGGTGCGCAGTAACAACCGTTTGCCCTTGGGGCAACTGCGATTCGGGCCAGGGCCGAAACCGCCCTGGCTTTACTTTACTCAACTCGACGCGGTTTCTCTTCGCGCCTCGTCGCAAGGTTCCTAATTTCGCGTGAACGGCCGCGCGCGAACGCTGCCGAAGGAACCGGTGAATCCTGCCTCTTATTGCCGCGACTGAGTCGACGTTTTCAGAGGGATCGAGCCAACCAGCCTGGCTCCATCTTTCCCCGGTCGCCCGGGATTATCTCAGAGATAACTGGCTCAAACTCTCGCTCCCACCAGCCATCTCGTTCTTTCAATGAACTGGGACGAGACTAGCAGAATCCCCAATCCTGTGAACTGAATCATATCCACCGAGTTGTTCACCGATGCGTCAGATTCGAAGGCTTAATTACTCAATGTTCATCGACGTTCCTTGTAAGGCTCGGAGGTTATTCACCGGGGAACGCTGCACCGGGAATGGCCATGTGAATAAGTATTTGAGGCGGCGATGAAATAAAGTGCCGCACTGGAGAATTTTTCCCTCCCTGGTCCACCTCTCTCCTGGCGAGATCTCTCTTCATGGGGGCTTCTGCTAGGAGAGAAAAGTTGCACTCGCCAGATTATACACGACACTGGCGGCCTAAAACGTTCGCCAAATCTCGCGCGAGCGTTCCAAAGAAAAGGGGGCCGGCGCTTAACTCTACAAAGCCGGTCCCTTTTCCCTGTACGCCATGGCAGGTAGTACGAAGCCGTCGCGCTTCTCGTCCCGAAAGAGGGGGGCGACTCCACAGGAGCATTGCCTTCCATCGGCCGGTGCCGCTTCCACAGGGCAATGGCTCAACCGGTCCATGGATGAACGAAAGAAGCTGTTCGTCCCAAACACAATTGGGTGAATGTGATGTGAGTTTCCGAGAGCAGCCCGCCTTTTCTTTTGACTTTGCCTGGTGCGGTTCTGACTTTACGCCGCGTGTCACGACTGCCATTCGAACTTGCCCTCGCGCTGCGCTACTTGCGGCCCAAGCGCACGTTCGTTTCGGTCATCACACTCATTTCCATCATCGGCGTGATGCTTGGCATTGCTGTGCTCATGATCGTCATCGCGGTGATGAGCGGGTTCGATCTGGAATGGCGGGAACGCATCCTCGGCGCCACCGCTCACTTGAAAGTCGAGTCCGCCAGCGGGCTGATGAAGGATTATCACGCTCCCTCGGCGATCATCGCGCGTGATCCCCAAGTCAAAGGCGTTGCGCCTTACGTGGTGGGGCCGGCCATGTTGCAAACCCAGCCCCCGTCCCCCGATGAGCAACCGCTGGCCACCGGCGCCGTCCTGCGGGGCATCGATCCTGAGCTGGAAGGGAAAGTCAGCGTCCTGCCCCGGAGTATCGTGGCGGGCGAATTCGATGTCAGCGGCCATGGCCTCCTCGTCGGCAGCACTCTCGCGCAAAGCATGCGCATCCGCGTGGGTGATCACCTCGCACTCGTCACCGCCAGCACAATGGCGAAATGGGAGAAGGCGCGGAAAAAGGATAACGAGATTGTCGTGCCGGATGATTTCACGGTGCGCGGAATTTTTAGCGTCGGGTTTGATTCCTTCGATCGCATGATGGTTGTCTCCTCGCTGGAAACGGCCCAAGAACTTCAGGTGTTGAACGAGCGGGTGCACGGCCTTTTCGTGATGTTGAGGGATCCATTCCGTGCTGACGAAGCCGCGAAACGTTTGGAGCAGGCGCTGGGGCCGGACTACCTAGTCATTCCCTGGATGGAGGAGAACAAGGAGATTTTTGGCGCGCTCGCGACGGAAAAAGTCATGATGTACATCATTCTCTTCGTGGTGATGATCGTGGCCGCCTTTGCGATTGTGAATTCCGAGATCACCTTCGCCGTGAACAAAATGAAGGAGATCGGGTTGCTTAAATCACTGGGTGCCTCAAATCGACAGGTCATGTGGATATTCATGGGCCACAGTATTGCAATTGGGATTCTCGGGGTGGGGCTTGGCTTCGCCCTCGGCAAGCTGTTCCTCATGAACATGAATTCCATCCTGCACGCGGTGCGGGACAAGGTCGGCTTCGAGTTGCTGCCCGCCGCCATCTACAACATTTCCGAAGTGCCCTATAAAATCCTGCCCTCGGATATCGCGATCATTTGTGGGGGCGGCTTTCTGATTTGCGTGCTGGCTGGGCTTCTCCCCGCGTGGAAGGCAAGCCGGCTTCAACCCGTGGAGGCGTTGCGCAATGAGTGAGGTCGACTCCATGCCCACGGCCGCTTCCCAGCCCTTGATGGAAGCCCGCGATCTGTTCAAAACCTACAAGACGGGTCCACGCGAATTGACGGTTCTGCGTGGGGTGAACTTTTCCGCGCAACGCGGGGAATTCGTGGCGCTGCGCGGCGCGTCCGGCGCGGGCAAAAGCACGTTGCTGCACTTGCTCGGCGGACTCGATAAACCGAATCGTGGCGAAATCCTCTTCGACGGCGAAAACGTCTCGCGGCTTTCCAATCCCGCGCTCGCCCACCTGCGCAACGTGAAGATTGGCTTCGTGTTTCAGGCCTACCATTTGTTCCCGGAGTTGAACGCGCTGGAGAACGTTTGCCTGCCTGCGCGCATGGCCCGCGTTCCGGTCGCTGAGGCCGCTGAACGCGCCCGTGGCTTGCTCAAGCGCGTCGGACTGGGCGAACGGATGGAGCATCGCCCCACCGAGCTTTCTGGAGGGGAGCAGCAACGGGTCGCCATCGCCCGTGCCCTGGTGAACAATCCCGAAGCGATTCTCGCCGATGAACCCACCGGCAATCTCGATTCCCACACTGGCGACGAAATCATCGAACTGCTGCTGGCGTTGCGCGCGGAGAAACAAACCACGCTCATCATCGCCACGCACGACTCAACACTGGCAGCCAAAGCTCCCCGGGTGATTCAACTGGTGGATGGTCAGGTGGCTTAGGCGGAGGCGTTGACCACAACGAGTTCGGGTGATTAAAGAAAGGACGCTCGCGCGACGTAGCGAAGGCCGCGAAGATCTGGTGGAGACAGTGCCGTCTCTGAAGAACTACGCCTCAGTTCCAAATCCCGTCCGACCTTCACTTACTTGGCCCGGATCCTCTGCTTCGAATTGTTGAAGCTTAGTTCGGCAGATACGCCCGCGGATCCGTCACAAATCCCGTGATCGCGCTGGCCGCCACCGTCATCGGGCTGGCGAGGAACACTTGCGATTCCTTGTCGCCCATGCGGCCGGGGAAATTGCGGTTCGTGGCGCTGATGCACTTGATGCCGGGCGTGTTGATGCGCCCGAACGTATCCACCGGGCCGCCCAGGCACGCGGCGCAGCCGGCGTTCTCCGTCATGCGCACGCCGGCATCGAGCAGGATTTGCCAGATGGTTTTGTCGCCCCAACGCGTCGCCTGCAACTCGTTCACGATGTCCGGCGTCGCCGGCACGCCGAAGGTGTCGATGCTCACACGCTTGCCCTGCAGCACGCGCGCGAACTCCACGAAGTCGCTCGTCTTGCCGCCCGTGCAGGAGCCGATGTAAGCGCGATCCAGCTTCACGTTCGCCATGTCCTTCGCCTTCTTGCGCTGGCCCGGATCGGGATGACACGCCACCGTCGGTTCGAGCTTCGACAGATCCACGACCAGTTCGTAAACGAACTTCTGATCGCGGTCGCGTTCCACCGGCTCGTAACTCCGACTTCGTGCCGTTCAATTTGCGTGCGCGCATCCACGTATTCCTTCGTGCGCGCATCGAATTCAAAAATCCCATTCTTGCCGCCCGCCTCGATCGCCATGTTCGCAATCGTCATGCGGTCATCCATCGACAAGCTCGCCACGCCCGGCCCGTCGAACTGCATCGCGCGATACGTCGCGCCATCGAAGCCGATCTCGCCGATGCAATGCAGGATGATGTCCTTCGCCATCACGCCGGGCTGGAGCGCGCCTTCGAGACGGAAGTGCATCGTCTCCGGCACCTTGATGAGCAGCTTGCCCGTGCCCATCACGAAGCCCGCGTCCGTGTTGCCGATGCCCGTGGCGAATTCATTGAACGCGCCGGCCATGCAGGTGTGCGAATCCGTGCCGAACAAAATCTCGCCCGGCCGAGTGTGGCCCTTCGCCGGCAACGCCGTGTGGCAAACGCCGGCGTAGCGCGAGCCGTATTGGCGATTGAGCGGCCCTTTGGTCGCGTCGAAATGCCACTGCCCGTTCGGGTCATCGATGACGTCGTAGAAATAAGGCAGCCCCTGCTCGCGCGAGAAGTCGCGCAGGATGTCCACGTTGCGGTTCGACTTCGAATCGGCGGTGAAAATGTAGTGGTCGGGGATGATGACGACCCGCTTGGGGTCCCAGACCTTGGCCGTCTTGCCGAACTCGCGTTTGAACACGCCGATGGTGCCCGGCCCGCAGACATCGTGCGTCATGAGCACATCCGCGTTCACCCAAATATTGTCCCCGGCCTGCACCGAAGATTTGCCAGCCGCGCGCGCGAGGATCTTTTCCGTCAACGTCATAAGGGCGGTGAAGCTAAACGACGGGGGAAGCGAGGGCAACAGGGGAGATGTTGTGAACGCTACGGCATGAGCCAGGCTTTCCTACAGACCGCCGATGCAGGCTTCGCCCGCTCCAGCATCCCGAAACGGATGCCGGTCTTGCGAGGGTCGGGCTTGTTCTCCTTCAGAAGGGCGTTTTAAACTTCATGTGATGAAATCCGTGTTCTTGTCTGCAATTATTTTACTTGGACCTGGTGGCGCTGTCGCCGTGGAGCCAAAGCTCGTTTACGCAACGAACGGTTCAGGCGTTTACGGTCACAAAGACACCCCGAAGCTGCCTTGGTGCGAGTACGTGGTCCATGATCCGGAGCGGCCCACGCCCAAGCGTGTGAATCCAGGCCCGGCATTGCCTCCCGCACCCGTGCCCGCCGATGCGATTGTGCTCTTCAACGGCAAAGATGTTTCGCAGTGGCGCAGTAATTCGTATCGCCTGGTGGAGGGTTGCCTGGAAGCAGCGGGCAATGTTTCGCCGCGCTCGAAGGAGACATTTGGCAGCTTTCAATTACACGTCGAATGGATGGCGCCAGCAAACTACGACGGGCCCTGGTTCAATCGCGGGAACAACGGGGTGTTCATCCATGACCTTTACGAGATTCAGATCTTCGATTCGTTCAACGAGAAGTGGGCGCCGGATGGCCAATGTGCGGCGGTCTACGGCCAGACTCCGCCGCTGGTGAATGCCTGTCGCCCGCCGGGCGAGTGGCAAAGCTATGACATTGCCTTCACCGCACCCGTGCTCGAGGGCGGTGTAGTGAAACAGCCTGCGCGTGTGACCCTGTTTCACAACGGTGTGCTCGTGCATCTGAACCAGGAGATTTTTGGCGGCACGAGTCACTTGGGATTACCCCGACCTGTCACGAATGCGCGCGGCCCGGTCGCGCTGGCCGGGCATGGCTGTCCGGTGCGTTTCAGGAATATCTGGATTCGCAGGTTGTAATGGGTTCGCACGGAGATGAGGGATTAACAACAGCCTGACACACACCAAACCATTTGCGTTGCGCGTGCGCATTCCTACACTGCGCGGCCACATGAAATTCAAATTCAGTGACGTCAGCGGTTCGGTCGTCGCGCCGCGCGGATTTGTCGCCAGCGGCGTTTTTTGCGACATCAAACGCCTTGGCACGGGCAAGGGCTCCAACAAGGGCCGCAAGCTGGATCTCGCGCTCATCGTGTCGGATGTGCCGGCGGCCGTCGCCGGGCTTTTCACGACCAATCAGGTCTGCGCTGCGCCGGTGAAGCTCTGCGTGGAGCGAGTGAAGGGTGGCGTTGCCCAGGCCATCGTCGTCAATTCCGGCAACGCGAACGCCTGCACCGGCCAGCAAGGTCTCGCCGATGCGCGTGCCATGACGTCGCTGACCGCACGGCAGTTCGGGTTGAGCGAGGAGCTCGTGCTGGTGGGTTCGACCGGACGCATCGGCGTGTCCATGCCGATGCCGAATGTGGAGCGCGGCATTTTGTCCGCGGCACCGAGGGTGCAGTCGAACGGCGCCAGCGCTGATGCCGTGGCCGAAGCCATCATGACCAGCGACACCAAGCCGAAGCAGATTGCGATCGAGTTCAAGCTCGGCGGAAAAACGGTGCGCATTGGCGGCATTTGCAAAGGTGCGGGGATGATTCAGCCCGGCATGAGCGCAACCGGGAAACGGCCTGCGGCCATCCCGCTGCACGCCACGATGCTTTGCTTCATAACGACGGACGTGGCCGTTGAAGCCAAAATTCTCCAGGCGTGTTTGCAGGAAGCGGTCGCCCACAGTTTTAATCGCATCACCGTGGACGGCGACATGAGCACCAACGACACGGTGCTCGTTCTGGCCAATGGCCTCGCTGAGAATGAATTGCTCCATGCCCGCAGCGCTGAACTCTCCACTTTCCAATCAGCCCTCAACCACGTCTGCCTGGAGCTCGCGAAAAAAATTGTGCGTGATGGTGAGGGTGTCACCCGCTTTGTCACGGTGCGTGTGAAAGGGGCTCGCACGTTTGCGGATGCAGATGCAGCGGCGCGCGCGGTGGCCAATAGCGCCCTGGTAAAGACCAGTTGGTTTGGTGGTGACCCGAATTGGGGTCGCATCATCGAGGCGGTCGGTTATTCGCCGGCCACGATCGTGGAGGAGAAAGTGGACATTGGCTACAGCGCGCCGGGTGGTTCGAACATTCTTTTTTCGCTGAAGGGCGGACAGCCCACCAAGGCCACTTTCAAGCAACTGTGCGCGGCCGTGGCCTCGCGGGAGTTCGATCTGCACATCAACCTCAACCTGGGGAGTGCCCAAGCGCTCATGTATGCCTCGGACCTCACGGAGGAGTACGTGGAATTCAACAAGGGCGATGTCACGGACCCGAGCACCCTGGGAGGCTGAAGCATGGAAGACCTGATTGCCAAGGCGGCGACATTGCTGGAGGCATTGCCCTATATCCAGCGGTTCAGTGGCGAAACCTTCGTCGTGAAGTACGGCGGTTCATTCATGGATTCGCCGGACCCGGCGGTGCGCACCGGGGTCGCGCGCGACATCGTCTTCCTTGAGGCTGTGGAAATTAATCCCGTCGTGGTGCACGGCGGAGGGAAGGCAATCACACGGGCGATGGAGAAAGCCGGGCTGCAAGCCCACTTCGTTCAGGGCCAGCGTGTCACGGATGCGCCGGCGGTGCAGGTGGTCGATCAAGTCCTCTCACGCGAAATCAATCCTGAGGTCGTGGCCGCGATTAATGCACTGGGTGGCAAGGCCAGGGGATTCGCCGGCACGGATATTTTCACGTGTCGCAAGCTGTTGCTTGATGACAAGGAAAACCCCGGTGCGAAGATCGACGTGGGTTTTGTCGGGGAAGTGATCGGCGTGAACACGGCTCCGCTCCGGCAATGTATTGAGGAAGGAATGGTGCCGGTCATCAGCCCCACCGCCCGCGATGCCAGCGGGCAAATCTATAACTGCAATGCGGACGTCGCCGCAGCACAGGCGGCGATTGCGCTCAACGCCCGGCGCCTTGTTTTCATGAGCGATGTTCCGGGGCTGATGCGCGACCCGAAGGACCCCGCCACGTTGTTCACACAAGTCACGACCAGCCAGATCGAAGAGTTAAAGCGCGTGGGCGTCATCGACAAGGGCATGATCCCCAAGATGGACAGTGCGGTGGCGGCCATACGTTCTGGTGTGGACAAGGTCTCGCTGGTCGATGGCCGCGTGCCGCACTCGGTGTTGCTGGAAATATTCACGGATGCCGGGGTCGGAACTGAACTGGTGCGCTAGGGTCAAACTTCGGAGCCACAACCACGTCACCAAAATTCATTGATTGGAGGCGGCGTGTAATCCGTTTCGCTGCTCGCTTGATCCTGCGGGTTTAAAGTCGGCCAGAGCGGTGAGCGTTGGAGCGGCCCAAATGCCCCGCTCGCGCGGTAGCTTGGCTCCCGGTGGAAAATCTTCCAAGTCTCAGAAGAGATCTTCGCAAGCCGCGCGCTTGCCTCTACAAGTAGGGTGTGAACCACATCAAACGAAGCGCGTTTGTTTCTGCGGTTGTTGCTCTGTTCCAGTTGCCCACCTTTTCCGCCGCCGGCGCGGTGCCTTCGCCGGCCGATGCCTTGCGACGCATGCGCGTGGCAGAGGGCTTCGAAGTGAAACTCGTGGCCAGCGAACCGAATATTCGGCAGCCGGTCACGATGAGCTTCGATGCGCGCGGCCGCATGTGGGTCGTGCAATACTTGCAGTATCCGAACCCCGCCGGCTTGAAGGCGCTCAGCGTGGATCAATATCTCCGGACGAAATATGACCGCGTTCCCGAGCCGCCACCGCGAGGCCCGAAAGGCGCGGACAAGGTGACGATTTGTGAAGACACCAACGCCGACGGCGTGGCGGATAAGTTCACCGATTTTATCACGGGATTGAATCTCGCGTCGGGAATGGCACTCGGCCATGACGGCGTGTTCATCGCACAGCCGCCCTATCTGCTTTTTTATGCGGATCGGAATCACGATGACGTTCCGGACGGCGAGCCGGAAGTGTTGCTGAGCGGCTTCGGGATGGAGGACTCGCACGCCTTCGCCAACTCGCTTACGTTCGGCCCTGACGGTTGGCTTTATGGGGCGCATGGCAGCACGGTCACGGCGAACATTCGCGGGGTGGAGTTTCAGCAAGGGATCTGGCGGTATCACCCCATCACGCGTCAGTTCGAATTGTTTGCGGAAGGCGGCGGCAACACCTGGGGCGTGGACTTCGACGAGAATGGCGAGATCATTGCCGGGACGAACTTCGGCGAGCAAATCGGGCTGCATCAAGTGCAAGGAGCCTATTACGTGAAAGGATTCGCCAAGCACGGCCCGCTGCACAACCCGCACACGTATGGATACTTCGAGCATCTTCCGTTCAAAGGTTTCAAAGGCGGTCACGTCACCTGCGGGGGAATCGTGTATCAAGGCGGCGCGTTTCCCGAACCCTTCAACGGCACGTACATCGCGGCGAATCTCCTCTCCAGCGCAGTCTATTGGCATCGGCTCGAGCCGAACGGTTCGAGCATGCGAGGTCAGTTCGGCGGCACGTTGCTGGCAACCGAGGACAGCACGTTCCGTCCAATCGATTGCACCACCGGTCCCGACGGTGCGCTTTACGTGGTGGACTGGTGCGACCCGCGCGCTTCGCATGTGGACCCGGTGGACAACTGGGATAAAGCCAGTGGCAGGATTTATCGCATCGCGCCAAAGAATTCTGCTCCCATCCCTCGCTTCGATCTCTCCCGGTTGTCGAGCGGCGATCTCGTCAACCAGCTCACGAATCGCAACGATTGGTTTCGACGACAGGCCCGACAGCTACTGGCGGAACGTCGCGACTCCACGGTCCTGGCGCGGCTTGCGGAACGAGCCTTTCAATCGACCAACGGTCCGCTTGCCTTGCAATCGCTCTGGACACTGTATGCGAGCGGTGGATTCAACGACGGGGTTGCGGCGAAGTTGCTCATCCACACGTACGCGCCGGTGCGTGCGTGGACGATTCGTTTCCTCGGCGACTCAGGAACGCTTTCACCGGAGTTGCAGCCTCGGTTGACCACGGTAGCCCGCAATGAAACGAGCGCAGCCGTGCGGCGCCAGTTCGCCTCGTCCGCCAAACGCTGGCCAGCGACGACGGCGATGCCGCTCATTCACCATTTGTTGCGCCATGGCGAAGACGTCAACGACCCGCAAATCCCGCTTCTTCTCTGGTGGGCGATGGAGGACAAAGTTTCTTCCAACGGCAGCGCTGTAATCGGAATTTTGTCTTCCGCTGCGGATTGGAACCAACCCTTGATGCGCACCCATATTCTCGAACGCCTGGCGCGTCGTTACGCATCCGACACCAACAAGGTCAGCCGCCAGACGTGCGCGTGGCTCCTGACCACGGCGCTGGACCGTGAATTGCGCGAGATTGTCCTGCGCGGCTTCGACAAGGCATGGGAAGGGCAGGGCACCGTGGCCCATGCGCCCGAACTGCGACCGGCGCTGGCCTCCGTATGGAAGACAAGTGAATCACTGATGGTGCGCGTGGGACTGCGCATCCGTTTCCCCGAAGCGGAGAAGCTCGCGCTTGAACAAGTGCAGGACGCGGCCCGGAGTGAAAGTGAGCGCATCGCCCTGGCAGAAACGTTGGGGCAATGCCGCGTGGCGGAGGCGGTTCCGGCGCTCCTGAAACTGCTATCCGGAACCTCCAGGCTCCAGCTCGCCGCCCTCACAGGGCTGCAAAATTTCGACGAACCCCGCATTCCTGTCGACCTGTTGAAGGCCTATCCCCAGTTGAGCAAAGACGCCCGTCTGCGTGCCCGCACCATGCTGGCCAGCCGCCCGCAGTGGGCCATGGAATTACTCGCGGCCATCGATCGGGGAGTGATTGAACCAAACGACATTTCAATGGACCAGTTGCGACAGATGCTGCGGCAGAATGATCCTTCGCTCACGGCCGCTGTTGAGAAGCGCTGGGGGAAGGTCCGCGCGCAAACCTCGGTCGAGAAGGCGAGCGCCATCAACCAGATCAAACTCATGCTCAATCCCAGCGGGACCACGCTGCGGTTCACCGGCAACCCGGGCGAAGGTAAAAAACTTTTCAACCAGTTTTGCGGCAACTGCCACAGGCTGTTTGGCGAGGGTGCCGCCTTGGGTCCCGAACTTTCCGGAGCGGATCGCCGAAACACCGAATGGATGCTCACGCAAATCGTGGATCCCAGCGCCTTCATCCGCCCGGAGTATGTGAACCACAATATCGAGATGAAAGATGGGCGGCTGCTGACCGGCCTGCTGGTGGAGCAAAGCGATAACGCTCTCACACTGATGGACTCGCAAAATCAGCGCACCATTCTCAATCGCTCCGATGTGAAAGAGATCAGCGCTTCGTCTACGTCATTAATGCCGGAAGGTTTGCTGGAGCCGCTCACGCCGCAACAGTTGCGGGACTTGTTCAGCTATTTACAATCCGACCGTTAGCTCTTTGAACTGCCGCCTCTGCCCTCGAAGAGAATTGCAGCCCCGAACAACTGCGGTCGCCTGAACAACATCTCGTCACTTACTTCTTTGCTGCGGGCGAACTGAGCACCTCCAGCGCTCGCAGGCTGGCCGCTGTCCGCGTCTCGACGCCGAGTGTTGCGAAAATTTCGAGGACGTGTTTCTTCACCGTGGATTCGCTGTTGCCGAGAATGGTTGCGATGTCGCTGTTGGTTTTGCCCTGGCACAACCAAAGCAGGACTTCGGCGACGCGTGGAGTCAGGCCCAGGACTTCCTCCAGTGGTTTCGCGGAATCAAAGTTGGGATTGAACTCGGGCGTGGCTTGTTGCGCGGCGCGTGCCAGACGCGAACGAATTCCAGCGATCAAATCCGCCTTGGCCACTGGCTTGATGAGGTAATCGTCGGCGCCGAGATTCATACCGGAACGAATGTCGGGGCGCTCGCCTTTCGCGGTGAGGAAGATGAAGGGGACTGCGCGGGTCGCCGAGTCGGCGCGCAATGCGGCAATCACACCGTAGCCATCCAGCTCCGGCATCATCACGTCGCAGAGAATCAGGTCCGGCTTCTCGCGTTTCGCCAGCTCGACGCCGATGCGCCCGTTTTCGGCCGAGAGCGGAAGAAATTTTTCCAGACGAAGAATCGTCGTGAGATTGCGGCGCATCTCCGGTTCATCTTCGATAACTAGAATTTTCTTCATGGCATCACTCAGACAAATATTGGCACGCGCACGGTCACAGTTGTGCCCTCGTCCAATCGGCTTTCCACGTGAATCTGACCGCCCTGCAAATCGAGACAGCGTTTGACGATGACCAGCCCCAGGCCGCTGCCGGAACGCGTGCCGACGTTGCGTCCGCGATGAAAGGCTTCGAACAACGTTTCACGGTCCGCTTCAGGAATGCCGATCCCGCGGTCACT
Organism: uncultured Verrucomicrobiae bacterium; assembly: GCA_963760275.1. GTDB lineage: Bacteria > Verrucomicrobiota > Verrucomicrobiia > Limisphaerales > SIBH01 > JANNGC01. The sequence continues at coordinate 315,200 of CAVXCM010000011.1, read as the reverse complement.
GACGCGGGCCACCAAGTCGCGCCCATCGCGCGCCAGGTCAAAAGCCACTGGCCGGCCCGGCTCTGAATATTTGACCGCATTGGTCAGGAGATTCGTGAACACGTGCCGGAGCAGGCGTTCGTCGGCTTGCGCCTCGTGGGGAATGTTCTCCAGGGACAACTCAATCGGACATTGGCGGTTCGTCGCGGAAAGCACTTCATCCACCAACCGGCGGCAGAAGGAGTGCAAGTCCATTGGCGCAGGTTTGCTTTCCATTTTGCCCGCATCGAGGCGGCTAAGCACCAGGACTTCCTCCATCATTTCCGCCATGCGGCGCGTGTTTTTTGTGACGGACAGCAAGTGTTCCTGCCGTTCGGCGGCGTCCAGTTGGTCAAAATAATCGCGCAGAACTTCTGCTGATGACTGGATGATGCCGAGCGGGGTGCGGAACTCGTGGGAAACCGTCGAGACGAAGTTGCTTTTTAGTTCGCCAAGCTCCTGCTCGCGGGCCACTGCCTTGAGCAATTCGGCCTCGGCTTGTTTGCGCTGCGTGATGTCCACCGCCACAAGCAAGGCATGCGGCTCGCGATTGATTTCAATGACGTCACCCGAGAGCAGCACCGTGTGAATCGCACCGCGGCGCGTTCGAATCGCGCACTCGCTTTGGCGCACCGAACCGCGCGACCGCATCTCCGACCAGAACCGCGCGCGAGCTTCCGGATCGGACCAAAGGCCGAGTTCGCGGGAGTCGCGCCCGACCACTTCGTCGCGCGTGAAGCCGCTCCAATTCAAAAACGCATCGTTCGCCTCCACCCAGCGACCGTCGCTCATACGGGAAATCGTCATGAAGACGGGGCTGGCCCTGAAAGCCGCGCTGAAGCGGGCCTCGCTCTCTCGCAGTCGCTCGGCGCTTTCACGCAATTCGGCCTCGCCGCGTTTACGTTCGCGGATGTCATTGATCACTGCCTGCATGAGTTGGCGGCCCCCCATCTCGATGCGAGTGAGAATCACCTCGACCGGAAAGTCCGTGCCGTCCGCGTGACGCGCGAGCCACTCGAATCGAGCCGTACCATTCCTTGCGCACTCATCAATATGTTGCCGGGCCAGGTCGGCAGTGGGCGCACCGCCGGGTTGCATGGGCGGTGAGGTGACAACCGGGTTCTTGCCGACCAGGTCCGACGCGCTGCTGTAGCCGAACATCCGGACGATGGCGGGGTTCACTTCCAGGTATTGCTGCTGGTCGTGAATCATGACGCCCGTGCTCGTTGCCTCGAACAAGGCGCGAAACTTTTGTTCGCTTTCGCGCAATGCCTGGGCCGCGCGCTTGCGCTCGATGGCCAGTGCCGTTTGCTCTGCGACGAAGGTGAGGATTTGCTGCTCGTTCTCCCCATACGCGTTCTCATCGCGGTAGTCCTGCACCGCAATCACGCCGAAGGCTCGTCCTTCAGCCATTAGCGGCGCGCCCAGCCAGACCGCGGCCGGGGCCCCGGCTTCGAGATAGGGCACGTCCACTCCTTCGAGCAGCACCGCATCTCCCATCTTTCGCGCGTGTTGAGTCATGGTGCGCGTGGTCAACAACGGTTTGCCCGTGCGCAGCACCACGCCCGTTAAGCCGGTGCCCACGGGACGCGGTGCGGGCCACTCACCGGCCTGTTCGTCCACAAAATAGGGAAATGAGATCATCTCTGACCGCGCGTCGAACAAGGCGAGGTAGAAATTCTTCGCTGACATCAATTCGCCGACGATGCGGTGAATGCCTTGGTAGAGGCGGTCGAGATCTTCGGCGGCGTGCACCGCCTCGGAAATCTGGTAAGTGGCGCGCTGCACCTGCTCGGCCCGCTTGCGCTCGGTGTGGTCAATGATGCTCGCGCGTACCAGGCAGCAGCGCTCTCCGGGCAAATGCACCAGCCTCACTTCGCTCGTAATCAGATGCCCATTGGCGTGGCGATGCAGCCATTCGAAAACAGGGCGCTCGCCGGCAAGGGCAGCGTCCATCTTCTCTCGCGCTACTTCTGCGGAAGGTCTGCCGTCCGGTTGATGCGTTGGGCTGACGTCAGCGGGGGTGAGCTGGAGCAGGGCCTCGCGGGACCGGCCGAAGAGACGCACGGCATTCTCATTCACCATTTCGAATCGTCCGCTCACGCCGTCGAAGACCACGATGGCCTCGGGTGCCTGCTCGACCAACGTGCGGAACTGGGCTTCGCTGGCGCGTAATTCGGCTGTCCGTTCGGCCACGCGTTGCTCGAGAGTGGCGTTCAACTTTCGAATTTCCGCCTCGGCTTTCTTCCGCTCGCTGATATCGCGCGGCACCACGACGTGCAGCGAACGACCATTCACCTGAACGGCCGTGGCCAGGCATTCCAGCGGCACATCTGTCCCGTCGAAACGCCGCGACAACCACTCGAAACGATGGCTGCCGTGCTTCTGGACGAGCGCGGTGATTTCAGCGGCCTGTTCCGGAGACGGGCGACCATTCGATTGTAGCGGCGGTGAAAGATCGGCGGGGCTGGTGTCGAGCAATTGCTCTTTTGATCGGGCGCGCAACAGCGACAGGGCGGCCGCATTGCAATCAACGAAGACGCCAGACTGAGGGTCGAATAATACAATCGCATCCGCGCTGCGATCGAAGAGGAGTTGAAACATGGTGCCAGCGTCTGCCAGAACGCCCGAAGGGGCACTGGGCCTTTCGTTCCATTTACGGTCAGGTGACTGCGCCGTATTCATGGCACCGTGAATACGAAATTGATTTCACCGCACAACCACAGAATAGAAAACGCCAGACGGCCTGAATCAAACGATCTGTCCGCCATGCCGCGCCGGCAACAAGTCACGAGTTCAGGAACCAACACCCGGACCACGGCGACGCTTGACCTGAACCCATTCACAACCTCGGAGTTTAGTCCCGGCGAGGAGCCAGACAATCTCGATTTATTGCCATGCGCGACGGCGAAAGTTGTCCGCGAACGCTTCCTGGCGCAGCACGGGCCGGCGGCTGACCTGCCAAGATCCTCGGCGACGCCCAAAGAAATCCGCAAGGCACTGCTCGCGGCTGAGATGGCCCGCTGGGAATGCTTTGGACCCCAATAGCGTACTTTTGGCGAGGCCACCGTGCGTTGACGGCGGTCCGCGCCTAATCAGACCACACGCATAAACACCGTTAACAAAGATATGAAGCTACTCCTTGTCACATTTCTCGTTGCGGCTTGCGCCGTGCCGGCAATCGTTCTGACCGGAATGGGCAAACAAGCCGCGAAGCCGCTGAGCGCTGATTCAATCGCGCGCGGCAAATACCTCGTCACGGTCGGCTGCTGCTCCGATTGCCACACGCCGAAAAAGTTCGGCCCCAATGGGCCGGAAGATGATCTCAGCCGCTTGCTGTCAGGCCATCCGGCACAATCAAAACTACCGCCGCCTCCTGACTTGAGCGGCAACCCGTGGTTCGCCACTACCGCCGGTTTAACGGCTTGGTCCGGCCCGTGGGGCATTAGTTACGCCGCCAACCTTACGCCGGACCAAAACACCGGCATTGGCATCTGGACCGAGGAGATGTTCATCCGCGCCATCCGCGAAGGGAAACACATGGGCTATGGCCGCGACCTGCTCCCGCCCATGCCTTGGCAATACTTCAGCAAACTGACCGACGAAGATCTCAAGGCGATGTTTGCCTACCTGCGTTCGATCCCGCCGGTCCACAATCGCGTGCCCGACCCAGTGCCACGCGGCGGTCCGGTCAGTTACGAATGATTTGCAGAAACGCAACACCCGATGAATAACCTCGCCCTCGTCCAACGATTGTATGGTGCGTTTGGTCAGCGCGACTGGGCGACAATTCGCGAACTGTTCGCGCCCGACATCGAGTGGATTCAGAACGAAGGATTCCCCGGAGGCGGCCGGCATGTGGGCGCTGACGCCGTGTTGAACGATGTGTTCGCGAAGTTTCGCGACGAGTGGGACCCGTGGCGGGCGGTCGTCGTCGAGTGGCTGGATACCGGACACGCGATTGTCGCTCTCGGTGAGTATCGCGGCACGCATCGAGTCACCGGCAAATCCACCGTCGCTGCCTTCGCGCATGTTTATGAAGTGCGCGACGGGCGGATCATCTGCTTCCGCCAGTTCACTGACACCGCGAAGCTCCGCGACGCGATGATCCCTTGAAGTTCCGCCCGAGATTATGAACTCGACCACCTTGCCTCAGACGATCATCGGCAAACTGTCCGGGAAGCAATTCACCATTCCCGATGTCAACGCTGCTCCGATGCCCGCACTCGCGGCTCCCGGCGTCATTCACAATGGCAGCAAGGCCGCGAACTTCGGTGAGTTGGACTCCTCCCGGGGATATCCCGACGTGAGAAGTTTCAGAAGGAAGTTTGGGCTGATCATCCCCGCTACGAATACCAGCATGGAGCACGAACTGTGGGACATCATCTTCAAGAACCAGGGCCATGGGCTGCGTGGCGTTGGCCTTCACACGACGAATGTTGTGACGCCGAAGCCGAAGCTGGAAACCGAAGCTGACCTGGTGGCGTACAAGGAACAGTTCCTCGGCGGGCTGCGGGCGGCGGTGGATGCGGCGGCGTTGGCGCAACCGCAATACATGATCATGGGCATGAGCCTGGAGCACATCCTCGGGGGCATCGAAGCGATCCGCGCGCCCATGACGGACATCGAGTCGTACTCCGGCCTGGGTTGGGCCACCTGGCATGAGGCCGTTCGCGCCGCGCTGGAGCAGTATGGCGCGAAGCGCATCGGGCTGTTGACTCCGTTCGATCGGAAGGGAAACGAGTTCGCAACGCAGATGTTCGAGGACCTGGGTTTCGAAGTGGTTTCGAGCGTTGGCTTCTCCTGCGCCAACGCCCTGCACATCGCGCATGTGCCGGACTGGGCCAAGGAAAAGGCCATCCTGGAGTTATTGGCAACCGTGGAAAACGAACTGGACGCGGTCGTCCAGTGTGGCACGAACATGAGCTTGATTGACGTGACGGAGAAGTTGGAGCCCGTCATTGGGATTCCGATCCTGGGGATCAATGCGGTGACCTTCTGGTATGCGCTTCGGGAAAACGGATTTGAAGGCGCCTTGGTGGGTGCCGGGCGATTGCTGCAAGAATTTTGATCTCGCGCCACGCGACTTGCATGGAGTTTTGAAGGCCCTCTTTCGTTCCATTTACCGTTTCACTCATGCGCGTTTGATTGCCGCATTATGAAAATCAAAACCAACTTTCGTTTCGTCGCGCGGCACCTCCTCGTCGGGCTCGCGTGCATGTTGATAAACCTCTCACGTTCGAGGCGTGGACCGGAGTCCCGTGTTCCGCGGCGCGTGGCCCGGTCATCCGCGGGGAGAGGCGCAAACGGTTCACCTCCGGGACGGGCTCGCTTACACTTGCGTCGTGGCTGAAGGCGCTGCCCAAGCCCGCCGGCGTGATGGCGTGCTACGACATCCGCGGTCAGCAAGTGCTCGATGTATGTCGCGCGGTCGGCTTACGCGTGCCCGAGGAAGTCGCCGTCATCGGCCAGCACAACGACGAGTTGTTGTGCGAGTTGTGCGAACCCCCGTTGAGCAGCGTCATCCCCAACGCACGCCGCGTCGGGCTGGAAGCCGGCCGCATCCTGGATGAATTGATGCGCGGGAGAAAAGTGGCGCCCGTGGCCATCGAAATTCCACCTATCGGCGTGGCCACGCGCGCCTCAACCGATCTTGTGGCCGTCGATGACCCACGACTCACGGTCGCGATCCGGTTTATCCGCGAACACACCTTCGACCGGATGACGGTGAACGACATCGCGCGCGCCGCCGGCATGTCGCGTTCGTTGCTCGAGCGAAAGTTCCGCGATGTCGTCGGCAAATCGATTTGGGACCACGTGCTCCAGCTTCGGCTGCGCGCTGCTGAGCAGATGCTCACGCAAACCACGGTGAGCATTGCGGAGATTGCGGAACGCACCGGCTTTGGCACGGCGGAACACTTCAGCGCCTCTTGCAAACGGCTGAAAGGCTTGTCACCGAGAGAACTCCGCAGAGGGAACGGAAAGCGATCGGTTCATTAGCCGACAGCGATCACTATCCTTCGCTGAACTTCGCGCCGTCAGCCGCGTGTCGGTCAATCTTGGGCGTCACGACGCACTTTGGGTCTCTGCCATACGAGTTGAGGACGTCGTAGCCGAAATCGTCGGCGAGGATGATGAGAATGTTGGGACAGTCGGCGGCGCGAAGCGTGCCAACACAAAGGACCGCGAGTAGCAGCGCTTTCATGTTTCGTGTTGGAATGGAATCGCGCAGGGAAGGTTGCGCGTCAGATTCGTTTCGATCATCCGCTGCTGATTATTCGCCGTTCGTCAGGCGCTCAGTTTTCAATGACGACCTTGCCCATGGCTTTGCCGCTCTCCAGGCGGGCGTGGGCTTGTCCGGCTTGTTCGAGCGAGAAACGCTGCTCATCGAGCACAGGCTTGAGGCCGCCAGCCTCGGCGATTTGCGTCAACTCGCGCAGGATGGCTCCATGCGCTTCCCGTTTGAAGTGATGTAGCATGGGAATGAGCATGAAGACGACGTGCAGTGAGAGGCCCTTGAAATGCGCGGGCGTGAGGTCCAGCTCACACATCGAAACGGTCGTGGCGATCTGGCCATTCAGTGCCGCCGCCTCGAAAGACTTGCTCATGTTGGCGCCGCCGACGGAATCGAACACCACGTCAAACCCGGCTCCATTGGTATGTTTGGCGACATACTGCTCCACGGTTTCGGTCTTGTAGTTGATCGGCGTGGCGCCCAGTCGCCCGATCATCGCCATCTGAGGCTCGCCGCCGCCGGTCGAGTAAACTTGCGCGCCGAAGTGCCGGGCGAGTTGGATGGCCACATGCCCGACGCCGCCGGAGCCGCCATGCACCAGGACTTTCTGCCCCTTTTTGACGCCCGCGCGGACGAGTCCTTCGTAGGCGGTGATGGCGACCAATGGCAAGGCAGCCGCTTCCCGCATGGACAGGTTCTTGGCCTTGTGGGCGATGAGTTGGCTGTCGGCCACGATGTAGTCGGCCAAAGTTCCCGGCAGGTCCGCCAGACCACCGGCGCAGCCATAGACTTCATCGCCGACGGAGTAGCCTTTCACGCCCTCGCCGACGGCCTCGACTGTGCCCGCGAAATCCATGCCGAGGATGGCAGGGGTGTCCGGCGACAAGGGCAAATCCTTGCCCATGGTGCGGATCATGGTGTCCACCGTGTTCACGCTGGAGGCGGCGATCTTGACCAGGACATGGCCTGCTTTGATTTTGGGTGTCTCGACTTCTGCAGCCTCGAAGACCGCGTTGGCGCCATAGGCGTTGATGAGCATTGCTTTCATGGGATGGATCGCTGTGAGAGTGAATCAGTGGGTGAATTTCAGAGTCGCATCCTCAATGCGCTGAAGGTGAACGACGGCAGTGAGCTGGACGTGGAAGCGTGCCGAGAAAAGAATCATATCCGCCATCACGCCAGAATGTCCTTCACGACATGCCCGTGCACGTCGGTGAGTCGAAAGTGGCGCCCTTGGTATTTGTGGGTGAGCCGTTCGTGGTCGATGCCGAGAAGGCGCATCATGGTGGCGTGGAGGTCGTGCACGTGCACGCCGCCGGTCTCGATGTTGTAGCTGTATTCATCGGTCTGGCCGTGGGTGTAGCCGGGTTTGATGCCGCCGCCCGCGAGCCACATGGTGAAGCACCGCGGGTGGTGATCGCGGCCGAAGTCGTCGGCAGTCATCTTGCCCTGGCAATAGTTGGTGCGGCCGAATTCCCCGCCCCAGATGACGAGGGTGTCGTCGAGCAGGCCGCGCTGCTTCAAGATCTTTGATGAGGGCGGCGGACGGTTGGTCGGTGACGCGGGCCTGGTGGCGGATGCTGTTCGGCAAATGGGCGTGGGCATCCCAGTCGCGGTGGTAGAGCTGGATGAAGCGGACGCCGCGCTCGGCGAGGCGGCGGGCGAGCAGGCAGTTGGCGGCGTAGGTGCCCGGTTCCTTCACGTCGTTGCCATACATCTTGAGCACGGACTCGGGTTCGTCGCTGACATCGGTGGCCTCGGGGACGGATGCCTGCATGCGGAAGGCCATCTCGTATTGGGCGATGTGGTTCTCGATCACGGGATCTTTTTGCTGGGCGAGCTGGAGCTCGTGCAACTGCCGCAGCGTATTGATCGTGGCCTCGCGATTTGCGCGACTGAGGCCAGCGGGATTGTTCAGATAAAGCACGGCGTCTTTGTCGGGCCGGAACTGCACGCCGTTGTGTTTGGCGGGAAGAAAACCGGCGTCCCAATAGCGCGAGGTGAGCGGTTGGCCGCCGCCTTTTTTGGTCACCAGAACGACGAAGGAGGGCAGATTGTGGTTGGCAGAGCCGAGCCCGTAGGAGAGCCACGAGCCGATGGTGGGGCGGCCGGGAACTTGCGAACCAGTCTGCATGAAGGTGACGCCGGGGCCATGGTTGATGGCCTCGGTATGCATCGTCTTGATGAAACAGAGATCGTCAGCCACCTCCGCGGTGTGAGGGCAGGACGTCGCTGAGCGTGGCACCGCTTTGGCCATGCTGTTTGAAGGCAAAAGGTGAGCCAGCGAGTGGCAAGCTGGCCTGATTCGTGGACATGCCGGTGAGGCGCTGGCCTTTGCGCACGGAGTCGGGCAGTTCCTTGCCGTGTTCCTTGTTGAGGCGCGGCTTGTGATCGAACAAATCCATCTGCGATGGAGCGCCGGACTGGAAGAGGAAGATGACGCGTTTGGCCTTCGGCGCGAAGTGGGTGGCCGAGAGGTAGGCGGACGAAAGTTCGGCGGCACCGAGTGGATTGGTGAGGTCGGCGAGGGCGAGTCCACCGAGGCCAAGCCCGAGTTTGTTGAGGAAAGACCGCCGACTCATGTCCGACGGGTTTTCAAAGCCAGTGCAAAGGTGCGGCGCGTGGAGATCGTGATGTTGGTTCATTAGAAGGCGAGAGCGTCGCTGAGGTTCATGAGGGCGTTGACGATCAGAGTGGCCGAGGCGAGTTCGACGGGATCGGCCGCGGGCGGTGGTGGCGTTTGCCCGTTCGCAATGAGGGCGGCTGCATCTTCCGGCGTGGCGCGGAACATCGCCCGATGCTGCTGGTGGAGATTCACGAGCAACCCACGTTCGGCCGCGTCGGGCTTGCGGCTGACGAGGCGGACAAAGGCATCGTCGATCCAGACGGCAGGATCAGGGCCGTGTTTGGTGAGCAGTTGCGCGGCGAGGACGCGGGCGGCCTCGATGAACTGCGGACCGTTGAGCACGACCAGGGCTTGAAGCGGCGAGGAGGAGGTCGTGCGCTTGACGCTGCAGACGTCGCGCTTGGGCACGCCGAAGGTGGCCATGACCGGTGCGGGCGAGTTGCGCTTCCACAACGTGTAGAGACTGCGCCGGTAAACGCCGTCGCCCGTGTCGGGTGTGGCAGGTTCGAAACCGGCCGAGAGTTCGTAGGGTCGGGTCGGCGGGCCGCCCACTTTCTTCACGAGCAAGTCCACTGGCCGCGAGGCTGGCATCGCGAACCATTTCGCCGGTGAGCCGGCGCGGTGCGCTGCGGCTGTAAGTGAGATTTTCGGAGTCCTTCAAACGCGTGGCGGGATCAATGACGGTGTCCTGCGCGTAGGTGGCGGAAAGGACGATCTGCTTGAGCAAGTGGTGCAGATTCCAACCGCTGTTGATGAAGTCGCGGGCGAGCCAATCGAGCAGCGCGGGATGGGTGGGGTTGCTGCCTTGGCTGCCAAAATCCTCCGGGGTGAGCACCAAGCCGCGGCCGAACATGAGCTGCCAGTAGCGGTTGACCGCGACCCGGGCAGTCAGGGGATGATCCGGCGCCGTGAGCCAGCGGGCCAGGCCGAGCCGGTTGCGCGGCTGATCCGCGGGAAACGGCGGAAGCGCCGTGGGCGTATCAGGGCGGACTTGTTCGCCATGGGCGTCGTAAGCCCCGCGGCGCAGGACATGCGTGGGCGTGGGGCGCGGGGTCTCGCGCATGATCGAAATGGCCGGGAGAGCGTCGAAGGTGCGGTTCCAATCCATCGCGGGCCGTGCGCAACTCGTCGCCAAGCAGCCGGGCGGGCGCAAAGGCCGTCGCCAGGAAGTAGTCGAAGAGCTGCTCTCGCTCGTCGGGCGTGAGTGTCTTCGTCGGCTTGGCGAAGAGCGCGGCGAGATGATTTCCGTCGTGGAGTTGAGCGACCTCGGCGGGGGCGAGCACGCGGTCGAAGACCTGCAGTTCGTCCATCCGGCCCTGGACGAAAACCACGGTCGCGGTAGCGCTCGCCGATGGTGAAGTGCATGCGGAAGGCATCCTTTGGATTGTCAGCGATACGACGCCATTGGGAGATGGAACGCGTCAGGTGATCGGCGATGACCTCGGTCTTCACGGGCCGGCCATTGACATAAAGGCGGAGACCTTTGGCGCGGCTGGAACCGTCGTAGGTCATTGTCACATGCGACCACTCGCCCACAGGCAGGGCGTGGCGCGACTGGACGCGCAGACCGTCACCGGGCCAGAAGTGGATCAGCGAGGCGGTCGGCCGGCCATTGATGAGCAGGAACTCGTAGCCGCAACTGGCGGCGTCGTCGGCGCCGGCCGAGCGGGAGAAGACGTTTTCGCGCTCGGCATGCTGCTGTGGCCGAATCCAGGCCGAGACGGAGAAGGCGTCGTGACGCTCATAGACGCCGACCTCCGGAATGTAGGTGGCGTCATCGCCAGCGAACTCAATGCTCCGGCCGAGGCGTCCTTCCGCGAGACGGTTGTCGCCCACGGTGGTGGCGGGCTTGTCGGGATTCGCCCGGTTCGGAATCTTCCCGTCCTTCAACTCCTCGAAATCAAGATGAGCGGCGAGTCCCGGCGAGGTGAGCGCGGGTTTGGTCTCCAGCCACGCGTCGAAGGCGGTGGTGGTGTCGGGTGCAGCGCGAAGATCAGCGAGTCGCTTCTCTGCTTGATCGCGAGTTGTGCGGATCTTTGCCAAGGCGGCATCAGCCTCCGGGGTGGAGACGGGCATCGTCGGCGTGGGCGCGGCCTCCGTGAAATAAGGGATCAGACCGCTTTCCTCGATATTGGCGAAGAACGCGCCGAGGGAATAATAGTCGCGGGTCGGCAGCGGATCATATTTGTGATCATGGCACCGGGCACACTCCATGGTGAGCCCGAGGAACGCAGTGCTGAAGGTGTTGATGCGGTCGGCGACGTATTCCACCCGATACTCCTCCAGCACGATGCCGCCTTCCATGTTGTGACCGTGCAGCCGGTTGAAGGCGGTGGGCAGAATCTCGCTCGGGCCAGCGCCGGGCAGGAGATCCCCAGCGAGTTGGAGAGTCATGAAGCGGTCGTAGCGCATGTTCTCGGCGAAAGGCCGAGATGACCCAGTCGCGCCACGGCCAGGCGAAGCGCTCCTCGTCCTTTTGATAGCCGTAGGAGTCCGAGTATCGCGCGACATCGAGCCATTCGCTCGTCATGCGCTCGGCGTAGGCCTTGGTGGCAAGCAGTCGGTCCACGACCCTTTCACGAGCCTTCGGACCGGAGTCGGCCAGGAAGGCCGTAATCTCGTCGGGGCCGGGCGGCAGGCCGGTCAGATCGAAGGTGACGCGGCGGAGCCATTTCTCGCGCGGGGCGGCGGCAGCGGGCGTCAGGCCGGCGGCGGTGATTTTTTCAGCGATGAAACGGTCAATCGGGTTGATGGCCCAGTCTCCTCCGGCGGCGGGGACGGGAATACTGGCGGGTGGCGGAATCAACGACCAGTGAGCTTCGTAGGGAGCTCCGGCGGCGATCCACGCCTTGAGCATGGCCTTTTCCTTTTCGGCAAGCTGAAGGGGCGAATCAGGAGGAGGCATCACCTCATCCGGGTCCTTCGAGTGGATGCGTTGGATGAGCTCACTGCGCGCGGGATCACCGGGCACGATGCCCGCGTAGCCACCCAGGTCGGCCACGGCCTTGGCTCGGGTGTCGAGTCGGAATTCGGATTTCTGGTTTTTCGCGTCCGGCCCATGGCACTTGTAGCACTTGTCCGAAAGAATGGGTCGGATGTGCTCATTGAAACGGATCGCGGACTTATCCTCCGCGCGGCCCGGGACGGGTTGCGACGGCTCGGCAGCGGATGACGAACTTGCAGCGCATGCCGCTAGTAGGAGCGCGAGGATTCGTTTCATCATGACATCTGGGAAGATGTTGATTTCGTTGTCCGCGCGCAGCAACTCCACTTGAGTGCGGACGAGTTTCGTGGTCGCGGAATTCCTACCCGTCTCTCTCGCCTTTGCGGTGCGTTCGAGCGGGACGGGCCTCTTCACGCAATCAATTCCTTGATCACCTGCCCGCCGAACTGGCTGAGCTGCTTGTAACGGCCGGCGTGGTAGTAGGTGAGCTTGTTGTCGTCGAGGCCGAGCAGGTGCAGGAGCGTGACGTGCAGGTCGCGGATGGGATGGACGACATCGACGGCCTTCAGGCCGAGTTCGTCGGTCGCGCCGACGATGCCCTTCTTCACGCCGCCGCCGGCGAAGAGCATGGTCATCGCGTGCGCGTTGTGGCCGCGGCCGAGCGAATAGACGCCGCCGCGTTTGTTGTTGTCGGGCGTGCGGCCGAATTCGCCGCACCAGATGACGAGCGTGTCGTTCGAGCATGCCGCGCTGCTTGAGATCGCGGATGAGCGCGGCCATCGGCTTGTCCACGCTCTTGATGCGCTCGGTGTGCGCGCGCTCGAGGTAATCGTGGCTGTCCCAGCCGCCGCTGAAAATCTGCACGAAGCGCACGCCCTTCTCCACGAGCCGGCGCGCGAGCAGGCACTGGCGGCCGAACGCGGAGGTGTCCTTGTCATTGAGGCCATACATCTCGCGCGTGGCCTCGTTCTCGCCCTTGAGGTCGATGACGTCGGGCACTTCCATCTGCATGCGATAGGCGAGCTCGTAAGTGTCCATGCGCGCGGCGAGATCCTTGTGCTCGGGATGCTGCGCGGCGTGCTGCGCATTCAGGAATGCCATCTCGTCGAGGAACCGGCGCTGATGCTCGCGCGATTTGAAGGGCTGCGCGTTGAGGTCGAGAATCGGCGAGCCTTCCGGGCGCAGGCGCGTGCCCTGGAAATTCGCGGGCAGGAATCCGTTGCTCCAGTTGCGCGCGCCGCCTTGCGGGAAGGCGAGTTCGGTCATCACGACGTAGCCGGGCAGGTTTTGGTTCACCGTGCCGAGACCGTAGGTCGCCCACGCGCCGAGCGCGGGATCGGCGCCGAGCCGGCTGCCGGTGTTCATGTGAAAGAGCGCCTCGGGATGGTTCAGCGACTCGGCCTGGCAACCGCGATAGTTGCACAGCTCATCGGCGACGAACGGGTCGGCGAGATACTTCCACTGGTCGCACATCTCGATGCCGTTCTGGCCGACCTTGTTGAACTTGAACGGGCTGCCGACGAAAAACTTGAAGCCCGTCTCCTGTCCTTCCTTCAGCTTCGACTCGGTCTTGTGCAGCGCGCTGAGCTTCGGCTTCGGATCGAAGGTGTCCATGTGCCCCGGCCCGCCTTCCATGAAGAGCATGATGACGTTCTTCGCCTTCGCGGGGAACATCGGGTTCTTCGGAGCGAGCGGATTGCCGAGCGGAGCAGCGGCGCGGCGAGTGCCTTCCTTCGCGAGCAGCTTCGTGAAGGCGAGCGAGCCGAGCGTGGCGCCGAGTCCGTGAAGCATCTGGCGGCGCGTGATCGCGTTGGAAACAGGGCGGGAGCAGATGTCGTGGTTCATGGTTGTCGTGTTTGGTGGATGGAGAGAAAGGCGCTCATTGGTTCCAGTGCGCGTCGATGACCTTCTGAATGTGCGGACGGCTTTCGTCCGTCTCGCCGAGGTCGCTGCGCAGTTGCTTCAACTGCGCTTTCAAGTCGCGGATGGTCTCCGCGTATTTCGGGTTGCCGTATTCGTTGCGGTTCTCGTGCGGGTCGTTGCGGAGGTCGTAGAACTCCCATGCGGCGGGCGTCGGCTCGATGCGATAGGAAGCCTCCTTTTTCCACGGCATCGAGGGCTTGCCATAGGTCGTCTCCTTCTCCGCCTGACCGTAATAGAAGATGAGTTTGTAGTCCTTGGTCCGCACGCCGAAGTGCGCGGGATTGTCGTGGTGCATCAGGTGCATCCAGTAACGGTAGTAGGTCGCGGTCCGCCAGTCCGTGCAGCGGCTTGCCTCCGAGCGCCGCGGCGAAGCTGCGACCCTGCATCGTCTCGGGTGCCTTCGCGCCAGCGAGTTCGAGCAGCGTCGGCGCGAAGTCGGTGTTGTTGATCAGGTCGCCATTCACTCGCGCCGGCCTTCACCAGCTTCGGATGGCGCATGATGAAGGGCATGCGCATGGACTCCTCATACATCCAGCGTTTGTCCATGTAGTCGTGCTCGCCGAGCATCATTCCCTGGTCGCTCGTGTAGATGATGATCGTGTTGTCGAGCAGGTCCGTTTTCTTCAAGTAGGCGAAGAGCCGCGCGAGGTTGTCGTCCACGCCTTTCACGCAGCGCAGGTAGCGCTTGAGGTATTCCTGATACGCCTGGTGCGTGTATTCCTTGTCGGCTGAGATTCGGGTCGATGTTGAAATCGATGCCGTAGTTCCGCACCGGATGGCGCTTCGAAATGGACGTGCCGATGCGGCGGACCAGGCTGTCGTTCGTGCCCCGGGTCGCCACGGATCCGAAGCCGGCGAGCGGCTGACCGTAAAGATTCTCCGGCTCGGGAACGTCCACGTCCTTCAGGTAGTCGTTGTAGCGCGGCGCGTGCTCGAACATGTCGTGCGGCGCTTTGTAGTGGTGCATGAGGAAGAACGGCTTCGTCTTGTCGCGCTTCTCCAGCCAGTCGAGCGTGAGGTCGGTGATGACATCGCTGCTGTGACCCTCGCGCTGGATTTTGTTCTTCGGCCAAGGCTGGTCGCCGCGGACGATGAAGTCCGGGTTGAAGTATTTCCCCTGGCCCGGCAGCACGCAGTAGTAGTCGAACGTTGCCGGCTCCGCTTCCAGATGCCACTTGCCGATCATCGCCGTGAGGTAGCCCGCCTTCTTCATTTCCATGGGCAAGGTACTGCCGCGCGGGTGGCAGCGTGCCATCGAGGTCGAGCACTCCGTTGCGCTGTGAATACTGCCCGGTGAGAATGCGTCGCGCGGCTCGGCGTGCAGATGGAGTTGTTGCAGAACACGCGGTCGAAGCGCATCCCCTCGCGCGCCAGTTGGTCGAGCGTCGGCGTCGGGTTCAACTTCGCCAGCCGGCCGCCATACGCGCCGACCGCCTGCGACGTGTGGTCGTCCGACATGATGAAGAGGATGTTTGGCCGGTCCGCAGCGCTGGCCTCACGCAGAGACGCGAAGCCGCAGAGGACGAGAAAGACAATGATGGCTCTCATCGCGGTAAGGCGTGCAGGATTAGTAGAGATAGGTAAATTCATGGGTGTTCAACAAAGCGAGGCACACGTCCGCGAGTGCGCGGGTCTCGGCGTTCACGTCGGCGGGCTTTTTGTCGGGGACGTAGTTTTCGAAGACCGGCAGGATTTCCTCATACTCAAAGGGCTTGCCGGAAAACTCCTCGACCAGCGACCGCGTGATGCGCGTGGGATACTTCGCCGGCTCGGGTTTTACGCTTCGATGATAGGTCTGCATTTCGGCGAGGTAAGCCTTCATGCGCGTGCGCTCGGCGTCCGACGGGGATCGTCCGAGGGCGAGTTGAAAGGCGCGATCAATCTGCGCAGCGGGCGTCTTGGCTTCGCGCTCGACGCGCAACGCGAAGGCGATGGAGCGGTCGGTGATCAAGTCGCTGTTCATCATCGTGAAGGACTGCGGCGATACGGCGGCGGAGTCGCGCAGATCGCACGAGTCGTTCGGATTCGGCTGATTGAACACTTCGAGGAATGGGTCGGCCTGGCCGCGCACGCGATAGGCGTAGATGCTGCGGCGATTGCGCTCCGCGGGTGTGCGCGACGGCTGGATGCGCGGGTGCGAGCGAGAACTGAATCATGCGCGGCTGAAGCGCCACCTCGAGATTCATCTCCGGCGTGATCGGCAGGCCGCCGAGCGCGGGATTCAACTCGCCGGTGACCGCGAGCATCGCATCGCGCAGTTCCTCGGCGGTAAGGCGGCGATTCGGGAAGTAGGCGAAGAGGTCGTTGTTCGGATCGTCGTTGCGCAGCTTCTCGATCTGCGGGATGCTTCGCCCCCATCTGGTAGGTCTCGTGACATCATGATGAGCTTGTGCAGTCGCTTGAACGTCCAGCCGTGCTCGACGAAGTCGGCGGTGAGCCAGTCGAGCAATTCGGGGTGCGTCGGCTTGCCGCCTTTCACGCCGAAGTTGTTCGGCGTGCTCACGAGTGGTTTGCCGAAATGATATTGCCAGACGCGGTTCACAATGGAGCGCGTGGTCAGCGGATTGCGCGGATCGGCGATCCACTTCGCAAGGCCGAGCCGGCGGCCGGTCAAATCCTCCGGCAAAACAAATGGATCCTCCTGCGCGCCCTCGACCGCGAGACCGATCGCGCTGAGCACGCCGGGCCGCACCTTCTCGCCCGGCGCCTCCAGCGAGCCGCCCATGAAGATGTGCGTCGTCCGGACGCCAGCTGGCGTTGATGGTCGCGGGCATGCGCAGTTTGCGCGCGCTGTTGTAAGCGAGCTTCGGGTCCGGGCCGTCATAGACGCTTTGAACCATCGGCTCGTAACGCTCCAGCGCGCGCTGCCAGATCCACTCGTCCTGCTCGCGCACCTTGAGCTGACCTTCCTCGACGTGATCGAGCCCGACGGCGCGCGGCGGCTTTTGCTCGTCGGGCAGCGTTTTTGCGCGCCTCCTCGTCCTTGTAGGGAAGGTTGTGTTCCTTGAACCACTCGCGCGCCGCTGCCTCGCGCTTCTCGACGATCTTGTTTTTCTCGCCGCTGGCGAAGGCGAGCATCTTCTCGACGAACGCCTTGCCTTCCTCGAATCCATCGCGCTTTTCCTCCGGCAGAAAGCGCAACGGACGCTCGGCCATCTGCACGCCGGAGATCGCGGAGTAAATGCGGTAGTAATCGCGCGTCGGCAGCGGATCGAACTTGTGATCGTGACACTTGAAGCAGCGCAGCGTCGTCGCAAGGAACGTCTGCCCGATGCCGTTGACGAGATCGTCGCGGAAAATCTGCTGCGCCTCCTCGTCCTTCACCATCGCATTGTCCCACGGACCCATGCGCAGGAAGCCGGTGGCCACGATCCACTCCGCCTCCTCCTCGGTGTAATGTCCCTTCTTGCGCACCTCCGCGACTTTCTGCGCATCGCCGCCGAGCCGCTTCACCACGGAACGCATCGGCGAGTTGATCGCCCGCGAGCTGTTCGAGCACGAAGCGGTCGTAAGGCTTGTCGGTGTTGAACGAGCGGATGACGTAATCGCGATAGCGCCACATGTTCGAGCGCTCGAAGTCATTCGCCATACCGCCCGTGTCCGCGTAGCGCGCCACGTCGAGCCAATGCTGCGCCCAGCGCTCGCCGTAGTGCGGACTGGCGAGCAGGCGGTCGATGAGCGTTCTCCCAGGCCTTCTTCGCGTCCGTCTTCCACGCCGGCGACGAACTCCGCGATCTCCTCCGGCGTCGGCGGCAGACCGATCAAATCAAACGTCGCGCGTCGAATCAGCGTCCGCGGATCCGCTTGCGATGCCGGCGCGACCTTCGCCTTCGCAAGCTTTGAGCCGCGACGAAGTGATCCACCGGATTCTGCGGCCTTCGTATCGGCCAACTCCGGCTTCTTCACCGGCTGAAACGCCCACACATCCTCCGGCTTGTAGCGCCGGTAAGTCCAATCGTCCGCCAGACCGCCGCTGGTCTTGATGATCACGCCATCCGCGTTGGAGACGACGGACCGTTCCGCCTCGCGAAATCTTCTTCTGTGCTGACCTCGTCCGGCCACGGGGCGCCGGCATCGATCCAGGCGCGCACCAGTTCGATCTGCTCCTTCGTGAGCCGGTCGTTCTCCTTCGGCGGCATTTCGAGATCGGGATTCTCCCACGTCATGGCGACCACCATCTGGCTCGCCTTCGCATTGCCGGGCACGAGCACGTTGGTCAGATTCTCGCCGCCCTTCAGTAGCGCCTCTCGCGTGAGCATGTTGAGGTCGCCCTTGATCTTCGTTGGGGTCATCCCCGTGACAGGCGAAGCACTTGGCCTTCAGCAACGGCAGCACCTTGAGTGTGAATTCACGCTCGGCGCTTGCGGTTGAGGGTGTGGTGTCGGCAGCGGTGGCAAGTTTAATTGAGAACCCAATAATTGGCAGGAGTGCCATCAGCTTTCCGATGGTCCGGATACATCCAACTGTCAGCGATGAGTATTGTGTGTTCATGGTGATGTCCGACGAGCGGATGCCGGGACTTGGAAATGGTTAACGCGCATCTTTGTTGCCGGCGGCTGGACCGAAGGGCGCGGGATGCGGAGGGTTCGGCTGGAGAGCGGGGCTGGGAGCTTCGACGAGCGCGAAATCATCGACCGCGATGGGGCCGGATTTGGTATCGTTGGTGAAGAAGATCACAGCGCTGGTGGCATCCGGCCCGGTGGTGAACTGAATGCTTTGCTCATGATAGGGAACGGGGAAGATGAATTTGGTGGTGGTTTGCTCCTTGCCGAAGTCCTTTACGCCGAGATCGCAGTTCAACCAAATATTCGCGGCGTTCGCAGTAGCGGCTTTTACCCACGCAGAGACAATATAGGTGGTGCTGGGTTTGACCCTGACAGTTTGTTGGATCGCCTCGCCCCGGGTCATTCTGGCGGAAGAAGGTGCGGATTTCCCGTCCTGTGAAATCGTTGCGCGTACCAGTCCATGATTCCATTCCGGATTCGAAACCAGGATTGGCGATCAGATTGACTCTGCGTTCCCCGACGGTACCCGGACCCTGGCGCTGCCAGACGCGGCAGTAGTCCACGATAAATTCGAGACCATGGCCAAAGTCTTCGGGTTTGAGGGTGGAGGCATCCGTTTCCCACTCGAAAGTTTCGGAGTCGATCCAGATTTTCTGTTCATGGGAGACCACCCACTTGTCTCCAATTTCCACCTTCGTAGCGCACTTCACCATGCGTCCATCGACGATAGATTTTCACGAAGTTCTCGTCCCACTCGAGACCGTAGATGTGGAAGCCGTCGGCCACCCGAAAATCGAGTTTGTGGTTATTGGTCCAGATCCGCTTGCCAATGGTTGGCGAGCCTTTGCGCCAATCATGGAAAGAGGTGTGATACCTGTAGGCTGAGTGCGGATTTTTCGGACTCTTTCCAAAGTGCTCGAAGACGTCCATCTCGCCACCCTGTCCTGTCGTCCAAAACGAGCTGGAAACGGGGCCGTCCGCCGCCTTACAGCGTGTTTCCATGTAGCCGTATTGGAACTTTGCCCTGGAGATGATGGAGCCGGTGGTGATGGGTGCTTTCCCGCCATACCTGAGGCCGTTACTGCAGGTGGTGTCCGAGAAATTAAAAGCAGGATCCCACTTGGACGTGATGATCAGGTTTCCACCGGTTGTTCTCACATTGGCTGGATTGTATTGAGAGGGAGCCCGGCCTTTCCACTCGCCGTGGTAGTCACCATTGAGGCCGAGGTTGCGCCATTTGTTGAGATTGAGCGAGTCACCATCGAACTCATCGCTCACGGCAGGATTGAGCGTCCAGCCGCCCTTGTTATCAGGATCTGAATAGGGAAACGGTTTGGAGATTGCCGGTGTAAGCAGGGCGAACAACAAAAAGTGGGAAAGGAAGCGAAGAGTGTTGGATTTCACGGAAAATGGGACGGTGCGCGAGCCTGCGCCGGCACATCTTGGATGACGTTGGTGAGACGGCGTTCGATGCCGTTGTTGTAGAAAGAATAGAGACAGAGGGATTCTGCGAAGAACGGCCTGGACTGCTTTTAATTCCCGTGTCCTCATTCCTTTGTCCCAATCAGGTTCGTTATGGTTTTCCAATTTCGTAAATGCCTTCAATTTCCTGCGGCGTCAGCGCGGCGGAGAATAGCGCGAACTCATCCATGCTCCCGTTCAGGTTGCGCACCGCGAAACGCGGTTCGTCGCGCTCGGGCAGCCCCCAATTGCAGAGCGACGCCGCGCCGATGCTCACCGTCTCGACGAGATACTCGGCGGGGATCGCTTCCCGGTGGATGCTCCTGCCATTGAGGTAATGCGTCACCTGACGCGCGTCCACGTCGTAGGTCGTGGCAATCATCAGCCACTGGCCGCTGAGCGATGAATTCCAGAATGGCGCCGAGTAGAACATGTGCTTGTCCTTCTCGCCCTTCGACCTGTCCCAGCGGTCGTTCTTCTTCACCGAGAACACCAGCCGCCCGTCCTCCACGATCTGCCAGTGCGGCTCGTGCAATTCGTGACCGTCGGTGAGGAAGAGGGAGTTCCACCAGCGGTCGAGGCTGTTGATCTTCACCCAGCACAGCAGCGTGAGGGAATGATACTCGCCCGGCACGTTGACCCGCACGCGGCTACCGGTCGGGCTGAAATCGAGCGCGCCGCCCGGCGAGTCCCAGCGATCCGGCGCACGGGCTGCGGCAACGATCGCGCCGTCGAGTCCGGCGTTGGCCGTGGCGCTGGCTTCATTCGCGAGACTTCGGCTCCACGCGTCGGAGGAAGCCATGCGGAAATGAGCGACGAGACGCGGGTCCGCGTTCATGGCGTCGGAGAACTTTCGCCAGGTTGCGCGTCTTGCCGTCCGCCCGGCGGCGAGTTTCGCGCCGAGTTCCGTCATGCCGACAAAACCGACGGCACTTGCCGTCAGCACCACGCCCTTGCCGTCCTTGCCCCAGCGCAGCGCCTCGCCTTTCTCCATCGCGCGCAGCGCCTCCGCCTTGGGATGCCACTCCACCTTGCCGTCGAGCACATGCACCTCGGAGTGTGTGGGCGAGACATCGAGCGCGAACTCGGTGCCGAGATCCACGACCTCACCTTCGGCTGTGCGGATGCGAAAGCCATGCGCCGGCTCCGGCACATGCGCGCGGACCTTGCCGCGCGCCAGGGACATTTCCATCGGCGATAGAATCTCAAACTCCGCCTCGCCTTCCACGACCAGCGTCACGCCGCTGAACAGTTCGATCTGGGCCACGCCCGACGCGAGTTGCAGCGGGCCCGGCGGAATCAACGCGCCATCCGCAAGCGGCGTGGTGTTCTTCCAGACTGTGCTGGCCTGACCCGCCAGCACGGCGAATCCGCTGGCCCGCTGCTCCGCCGGGGCGACCGCGACCGGGTCACCGGACTTTGATTGCAAAAGCAATCCCGCCACCGCCAGCAACGCGACGAACGCCGCCGCCAGCGCGGCGAAGGACGGCACCCAGCGTCGCGGGGGCGTGGGCAGCGGCACGAACTTGCGCGCTGCCAGAGACTGAACGCCGGCTTCGGCTTCCAGCAAGACCGAGAGCGCGAGCCGGTCGTAGTATTCCTTGCGCGCCGCGGGATCGATGGAGAACTCCGCTTCAAGCCGGAGAAAGTCCGCTTCCGAAATGTTGCCCTCGATCAGGGCATCGATGAGTTGGCTGCGTTCCTGTTGATTCATGAACGGCCCTCCCGCGCGCCGAGCTGTCGTTGCATGCATTCGAGCAGTGCGCCGCGCAATCGATGCAGCGTTACGCGGAGCCCGGCGGCGCTGCGGCCCGCCCGCGCGGCAAACTCATCGAGCGTTCCCGCCCTGGCATAACGAAACAGCAAGAGATCGCGATCCTTTGGGCGAAGTCTCTCCAAACATTTCTTAAGCGCCTCATGCCGGCTCTCCAGGTCATCGTGTTGCGTAGCGAGTTCCTCGGCGAACGTCTCTTCCAGTTCCTCGCTGAACACCAGCCGCGCATCGCGGGCCTGCTGCTTGCGATAATTCAGTACCTCGAAACGCGCGATGCTAAAGACCCACGCCTTGAAGTTTGTCCCCAGCGTGAAGCTCTGCCGTTTCTCCCAAATGGTCGCGTTCGCATGCTGCGCCACGTCGCGCGCCGCCGGGTCGCCCGGCAGCAGCGACTGCACGTAAAGCCGCAGCGGCAACTGAATCTCCGTCAGTTGCGCCACAATCTGGCGTTCGTGTTCCATTTCGTTCATCGGCTATGACATCAGCAAATGCCTGAACACCCCGATTGTTAACAAAAATTCCTGCGCCGCGCGCGCGAGTCCTGTTGCCGGGAGCTTGCAGCGAGGAGGCAATCTCCGAATTCGCCACCATGGATAACTCATGGCCGTGGACGCCTCTCCACCAAGACTGGAAGGAGAATCGCGCAGAGTGGGACCAAATTGGCTCGGATTTCAGGAGAACGAACACCCGCGTGAGGTCTTCATGTCAATCGCCGTCAGAAGCCTACTTCGCAATTTCCGCGTCTTGCCGGCGCGATTGAAGATGGCGGGCAGCGTGTTGGTCACGACGTCCAGAGGACAATGCTCCTTCGCGCCCGGCCCAATCGGCAGGTGCCACACCGTGTGCCCGGTCATGATCATGTGCCGCGACGGCGTGCAGACCGCGCCGTTGAAAGCGCCCATGTGATACGCGCCATCCAGGACCATGCCCTCCGCGACTGGTCATCGACGAGGATGAACAGGATGTTCGGACGTTTCCCCGCCGGTTCAGCCGCGATGGAGTCGAACGAGTTGAAGAGGGCGCTGACCACTACGCAAGCGCAAGCCAGCGGTTCATGTTGATTTTCGTGTCGAGTGATTATCCGCATCGTAATCTTCGATGTAGGTGTGAGCCAAGAGGGATAACCTTGAACCTTTATTCGGCTCTGCAAATCATTGGGGATCTTGAGCAATCAGTACTTTTCCTGCACGCAGAGGTTAAGTGCCTGATTGACAGTGGAGCGGGTGAAGGGAATCGAACCCTCGTCTCAGCCTTGGGAAGGCCACATTCTACCATTGAACCACACCCGCTTCCGATGGAGGCAGATCCTTATCAATGCCCGTCGAGGTAACCGCAAGTTTGTTCGCCGAGTGTGCTCGTCACGGCACTCAGTCACCGCGCGACACGCTTCGCGCAAGCGTGTTAGGCTCGCCGCGGTCTTCGCCTCGATGTAGCAACGGATCAGCGGCTCGGTGCCGCTGGCGCGAAAAGCGACCCACTCGCCGCCGGCCGAGAGAAATTTGTAGCCGTCGGTGGTGATAAATTTTTCCACAGGAAAGTTGCCGATGCGATCCAGTCCGCGCGCCGAGCTTGTTGAGCAAGTGCTTCTTTCTTCTCGGCTGGAATCGAGACGTTGAGACGGTCGGTGTGGAACTCGCCGGTTTCCTTTTCGAGTTCGCGCAGAATCTTGTCCGAGCGATTTGCGCTCTGTGGCGACGAGTTCAGCCATGAGCAGGCAGGCAAGTATTCCGTCTTTTTCCGGGACATGTCCTTTGACGCTCAGTCCGCCAGATTCTTCGCCGCCGACAATGATCGGTTCCGACTCCATGAGCGCGCCGATGTATTTGAAGCCGACCGGCGTCTCGTGAACGTTGACTCCGAGCAGCTTCGCCACCTCATCCACCTGATGACTTGTCGGGACGGTGCGCACGACGGCGCCCGTCCAGCGGCGGTTTTTCTTCAAGTGATAGAGCGCGAGCGCGAGAATCTGGTTGGGCGTGAGCCAGGTGCCGTCTTTGTCCACGATGCCAAAGCGATCCGCGTCGCCATCGAGGCCCAGTCCGATTTGCGCCTTGCCACTGCGCACGAATGAACTGACTTCGGTCATGCCTTCGGCGTTCGGTTCGGGATGATGTCCGCCGAACAGCGGGTTTAATTCATCGTGAAATCGTGTGACCTTTGCGCCGCCCTCGTCTTCCAAGCAGCGTGTCGAGATAGCCGCGCCCGGTGCCGTACATCAATTCGACGGCGACCTTCATCTTGGCCTTCTTGATGGCGTCGAAATCGATGAGCTTTTTGATCTGCTTAAAGTAATCGGGCAGCGGATCAATGGTCTTGCACTTGAACGTGCCGACGACACTCGCTTTTGAAAGTCCATTTCGCGTCGATCAGTTTCTGCACGCGCGCCTCGATCGGTTTCGTGACTTCCGGCGTGGCGGGCGCGCCATTGTAAGTGGAGAATTTCAGTCCCTGCCACTCCGCGGGGTTGTGGCTCGCGGTCATGTTGATACCGCCAATGGCGTGGCGCGTGCGAATGGTGTGGGCAATCACCGGGCGTGGGCGTGTCGCGATCGCAGAGCAGGGCGTGAAAGGTCGTTTGCCGCAACACTTCGGCGACGGCGAGGGAGAATTCGCGGCCGAGAAAACGCGTGTCGTGACCGATGATGACGACGGGCTTGCGGCCGTGAATGGGCAGATTTCTTGTTTTTCAATTCCGCCTTGAGATAATCCGCGATGCCCTGTGTCGCGAGGCGGACATTGTCGAAGGTGAAATCGTGCGCGATCAGACCGCGCCAGCCTGAGGTGCCGAATTTAATTACAGATGCCATAAACTTGGTGGCCAAGCGGGCGGAGTTCCGGAGTCAGTCGGGCCGTGGCACTCTCGTTGCGCTCCTTGGGTCGATTCAATTTAACGCTTCCAGTCGAAGGCGCTCTTTTTTCACGGCGTAGATGTAGCCAATGAAAAGGATGCCGAGGAAAGAAATCATGGAGAACAGAATCATGTTCCGCGTCGCTGCGGTCGGCCAGCATCGATTTGTAGACGACGGCCCACGGATACATGAATACCACTTCGATATCGAAGAGGATGAACAGCATCGCAACGAGGTAGAACTTAACGGAAAGGCGCGTATTGCCTTCGCCGACCGGTAGCATGCCGCACTCGTAAGCGATGTCTTTAATGGGCAGATGTTTCCGGCGCCATTTATTGACGTAGTTGCCGACGACAACGGAGAGAATGATCATGCCAAAGGCGAATCCCGCGGCGACGAGGAACAAGAGTCAACACCGGCATGTACCATTGAATTTGTGAGGCTTCCTGTCCGTTCATGCGCGCGAAAAGTAGGAATCCGCTTTTCGATTTGCAAGGAAGGTTTTGGTGGAGCCGCAGCCGACGGCGTGACTTGCACTGAATCCTTTACCGCTCATGGCGCAACGGGCAAACCGCAGCCCACATTCCGTCTCGAGTGCCGCGCTGCCCGGGCATACTTGAGGCAGAAATCTCTCGCGTCAGCCGCTCGCGACAGTCGTCAGCAGCAACGCCAGGCTCGCGAATAAGCCCGTGATGAAAGCGAGGTAGGCCAGGCGAAGGAAGCGGTATTTCTTGGTCGCGAGATAAACACCCAGCACGTACACTTCGCGCACTTGGGCTTCGTAAGTCTGACTGGTGTCGTTCATCATTTCCTCCATGGCTTGTTCGAAGTGCGCGTAATCAAGTCGAACGAAGTCGCCGAAGAACAATAGATTGAAAGCAGGGCTGTGTACCTCGGAGGTGCTTGCCGGATGCGGGCTCGTATTCATTTTCGGCATCACTGCGTAAACGGCGAGGCTCACGGTGATAAGGCAAAAAACGATCAGGACAATGAACGCCCACTTGAATTCAGGCTTCAACACCTGCGGTGTTGCCAGCGTGATGACGACGGCAGACATGGTCAGCAGCATGTTCGCCTTCATGTCCGCCATTGAACTTAGCTGCACGTGATGCGCGCGTGTCTGGCGCAGCATGTGGTCCAGGTGCGTCCCGGGTTGTTTGATTTTCATAAGCGCAATCCCTCGCCGATTGCAGCAGCTTTCCGGACTCCACGCAATGAAGCCAAATGAGGCCGTTATTTATGCGGCGGTCAGCGCGGCGCGGGCGTCATCGGCCGTGCCGGTCTTCTCCAGGAAATAATCGTAGCCGCCCGCGTATGGAATTACCTGGCCCGCATTCACATGCAGAACCTTCGTCGCGAGGTGCCGGATGAAATGCACATCGTGCGAAATGAACACGAGCGTGCCTTCGTAACGTTCCAGCGCGAGCGTCAGCGATTCCACGGTATGAATATCCAGGTGCGTTGTCGGTTCGTCCATCAGGAGAAGGTTCGGCGGATCGACGAGGAACTTGACGAGGTTGAGCCGGCTCTTTTCGCCTCCGCTCAAGACGGCGGTCTTCTTGAAAATGTCGTCCTTGCGGAACATGAACGAGCCGAGAATGGCCGCGGGCTTCGTCATCGCGCATGGTCGGGGCGCTGGCCAGCACCTCGTCGAGCACGGTTTTCTCGGGGTCGAGCGTGTCGGCGCGATGCTGGCTGAAGTAACCAATCTTCGCGTTGTGGCCGAGCTTGCGTTCGCCTTGTTGGAATTCCACGACGCCCGCGAGAATTTTCAAGCAAGGTGGATTTGCCCGCGCCGTTCGGTCCGACGAGCACGGTGCGTTCGCCGCGTTCGATCGTGAGGTCGAGTCCCGTGATAAACCTTGTTCGTTCCATAGGCCATGTGAATGCCCTCCAGCGTCACGGCGCGTTGTCCGCCGCGCGGCGGCGTAGGGAATCTGGAAGCGGAACGGCTTGCGCGGCGCCATCGGCTTCTCGATCAGTTCCAAGCGCTCGATCTGCTTGAGCTTGCTCATGGCCTGCGACGCCTTGGACGGAATGGCGCGGAAGCGATCGGCGAATTGCTGCAGCGCCGAGATTTCCTTCTGCTGATTGTTGTAGGCGGCCAGCTGTTGCTCGTAGCGTTCCTCGCGCTGGCGCAGGTAATCGGTGTAGTTGCCCGTGTAGGCGATGAGCTTCCGTTCGGAGATCTCATGCACCTGCGTCACCACCTCGTCCATGAACTGGCGATCGTGCGAAATCAGCAGCAGCGCGCCGGAATAATTCTTCAGGTAATTCTGCAACCAAAGGAGCGAGAGCAGATCGAGATGGTTGGTCGGTTCGTCCAACAGCAGGAGATCCGGCTCCATGACCAGCAATCGAGCGAGGCGCGCGCGCATGATCCAGCCGCCGCTCATCTCGCGCGCCATGCGGTCGAAATCCGTCTCGCGATAGCCGAGGCCGCGCAACATTTTCTTCGCCTTGGTCTCCACCTGCGGATCGTTCAAGCGCATCGTGCTTGGCGTGGGCCTCCAGATACTCCGGGCACGAGACATCGCCGGCGGCCTCCAGTTCATGCAGCCGCTTTTCCAGTCGCGGCAGTTCATCCACCCGGCCGGTGGCGACGTCGAGGATCGTTTCGTCGCCGTGCGTTTCGGCCTCCTGCGGCAGATAACCCACCATGGTCCATTCATCGCGCTCGACCGCGCCGGAGTCCGGCTCCTTCTGCTTGAGAATGATGGAGAAGAGGGTGGTCTTGCCCGCGCCATTCGGCCCGACCAGCGCGACGCGGTCGCCGTAGTTCACCTGAAACGAGGCGTTTTCGAAGAGCATCCGCCCGCCCAAGGTCATTTTTAGATCTCGAATTGTAAGCATGAAACAATGGGCCGCCGAGCGGTTACCGCCCTGACTTCGAGGAGAAACAACTCCGCAGGGCCGGAGAATGGTTCTGTCTGCGGCGACGAGCGGGACAGGGTATTATCAGATCGCCTTCCGTCAATGGCTCATTTCAGCATCATGCAGAGGGATTGAAGGCTTTTTGGCCGGCGGCTGCGCGTGGATGGAGCTCCGGCGCAGCCCAAGGTTATTGAATCTGTCCGTGGCAGATGACGTGGGCCGTCGCGGACCTCGTTTACTTTGCGCCGAACACTTTTTGAAGTAACTCCGTGGTGCGGGCGGCGGGGTTTTCGCGGATGCGCTTCTCTTCCTCGGCGATCATGGCGAAGAGGCCGTCGCTGGCTTTTTGCGTTACGTATTTGTCCACATCCAGCGAGGCAGCATCCAGGTTGAGCCGGCCGAGAAGCGTGCTTGTGCCGCCGCCACCTGCCTGCGACATCAGTTTCTTATAGGCGGCAGTGACGCCTGCCTTCTCGGTGGATTGCTTCACGATGGGCGCCATTTTCTCCTGAATCTGTTTCTCGCCTTTGGTTTTGAAAAATTGAGTGGCCGAATCGTTACCACCGCTCACTAGTTTCTTGGCATCGTCGATCGTCATGGCCTTCAAGGCGTCCGTGAAGATGGGCATCGCTTCGGGCACCGCGGCTTCCGCGGCATGGTTCATTGTGGCCACGAATTCGTCGGCGTATTTGTCCTGCTTCACCGCGCGCAATGACTTCTCGACCGTCTGCAATTTCTCCGGCATGGGGATCTTAACTTTGGGATTATTCAAGAACCCGTTGGGTTTGCCGAGGTTGGTGACGGCTGATTGAACGCCTTTGCCCAACGCGTCCTTCAACCCTTGCGCTACTTGGTCATGCGATAACCCCGCGAGGGATGGTGATCCGCGGGTGATTGCGTTCGTGGACTTTTTCAGGAAATCAAACACGCCCGCGTGAACCGAGAGTGAAGAGAAAAGAACACACCCGAAAATGAAAGAAGGTAGCGGCTTCATCGCTCGAACCTACCGGCCCACCTTCCGATGGCGACTAAATATTCCCTTCATTTTGGCGGCGCCCTATTTCCCTTATCGCACGGCTCATCCAGTTTTAAACGGTCATGCTAAATGGCTACCATGGTGCCGATGTTATCCCTTCCGATGTGGAGCGACTCAGCGAATCAATTCACTGACACGGAGAATTTGAGCCACACCTTTTCCTCATTCAAATAATTGCGGCCACTGTAATGTACGTCGATTTTTGTTCCCTCGTCTTTCACCTGCACGTAGCCGAAGCAACCTTCGCCCGGGCGGGCTTTGTAAACACCTTGGCTGTAGGGTCCACCTTTGATGGACGCATCCTGATCCAATGGCCCGGCGGCCATCACTGGGATGCGAGGCCCATCGCCAGATGAATAGTCACTGTGGGTGCCATCGTCGGCGGCGAGCATGTGAGCGTCGCCATGAAGGATGCATAAGCCGGTGATTTGGTTGTCTCGAATGAAATTGGCGATCTCGCGTCGCTCAAACGCAAAGGCTCCCCAAAAGTCGTCGTTGCTATTCGCGTTGCGGTCGGCCGCTGCCGTCGCGGGGTCTCGTTTGAACTGCCCGGTGTTGGTATGGTGAATGAACCCGGTGAGGGCGCTATGGATGGGATAATGATTGACCCCTGCGACACCAATCCAAGGAACGGAGCTGGCCCAAACGATGAGCGGATATCTGCCCTTGGCTGCCAACAGTTCCTTCTTGAACCACGCCTTTTGTGCAGCGCCCAGCATGGATTTATCGGTGCCATCCTTCTGCCGCACCGGGTCGCGCTCTGAGCGCAGATCGGTGAGGATGAACTTCACGCGGCCGACGGAGAAGCTTTGGTAAATCGGCACGTTCCCGTCACCCGCCGGCGTGTCGTAGTGCGGGACGTATTCCTCGTAGATCATCCGCGCGGCATAATGGGAGGGCGCGCGACGGTCACTGTTGTTGCCGGCGAAATCATGATCGTCCCAGATGTAAACGAGCGGCACCGATCGATAGAGCGCCGCCTGGACAGGGGAAATGAGCACTTGATCGTAAGCCATCCGGAATTTCACCAGCGCGTTGCTGGTAATATTGAGATAATGAAAATCGCCGGTGTTCAGGAAGAAGAGCGGGTGTAGTTCACGGATGCGGTGAAAGACGGGATTTTCCGAACCAGTCCTGGCGCAGGAACCGAACGCGAAGTTGAACGAGGCCGGCTGGTCGGCGGGCGGGAACGTTTTGAAGGCCCCGCGCCGATCGAGTTGCAAAGCTCCATTCACTTCCAAGCCATAGTAATACTGGGTGTTTGCTTCAAGCCGTTGGATGCGGAATTCAACCATGTTCCCGCGTTCTGTCACGGCGGTCGCGGGCCCGATCCAAATGGGTTCCGTTAGATCGGCGCTCTTGCTGACGGCGAGCCGGGCGATGGCACCCTTGTAACGGAGCTTGGCCTTCACCCAGGCTGAGTCAGGCGTCACTGCGCCGCAGATTGGCCCCCGCCAAATCGGCGGGTCCGCCGCCGCAGAGATCGCCAGCATCAGGCAGCCGGTGAACACGTGAAGGAATTTCACGTCTCCATCGGTAGCAATGTCAGGATTCGAATGCAAATGTTGGCGGTGAAGACCAATTCTCCTCGCGTGGCCGGAGAGTTGCCGGCTTATTTCGTGGTGATTTCAATGAGGAGCGTGATGAAGATATTTTTATGCTGGATGCTTTTGCTGTCGCTTGTGAGGCCGTTGTCGGCCCAGGACGAGTTGATCCCGGCCGACCTACTTCAGCAGGCAAACGAGTGGCTCGACGAGAATATCGATGAAGCCACGCTGGATGCCTTGGGCGTGGACAAGGACCGAGCGCAGAAATTTCTGCACGAAGTGCAAAAGCAGTTGCAAGGGAACTACGTATACGATTTGGGCGCCATGCGCGAGATGGCTATTCAACTGCACCCCGTGCTCGCCAGCTTTGAAGAGACTCAGCCTTACGCGGTCTGGCTCAAAGCGCATCTCGATTACTTCGAAGTCTCAGAAACTTTGCGCAAGGAGGCGGTCCGAGTGTCCACGAACTCCACACGCCTGCCAGCGGCGTCTCCGGCGTTGCAACGATCGGTCTGGGTGAAAGTCGTTGAGGACCGACCTGCAACAACGACTACGAACAGACAGCTCGCGCGGTTGAAACAAATTTTTGCCGAGGAACGAGTGCCGCCCGAACTGGTCTGGATTGCTGAGATTGAATCTTCATTTGATCCGCGCGCGCGCAGTCCTGCGGGCGCGGTGGGCTTGTTCCAACTCATGCCGATTACGGCGCGCAGCCTTGATTTGTCCGTCGGTGCTTTCCGTGATGATCGGCTGCATCCCGAAAAAAACGCGCGAGCGGCCGCCAGGTATTTGCGCCGGCTCTACGAGCGCTTCAGCGACTGGCGCCTCGCACTCGCCGCTTACAATTGCGGTGAGACGCGGGTGGCGGGTTTGCTCAAGAAGTACAAGGGCCGTACGTACGACGACATCAACCAATATCTCCCAGTGGAAACCCAGATGTACGTCCCAAAGTTCGAGGCGACATTGCGCAAGCACGAACGTTTGGCTCTGGCGGATCTGAAAATGCGTCGAGCGTGAACACCTCGGGCCGTGGTCAGGCCAGGAATCTCAAGTCGCCGTCCAACCACACACCGCGCACTTGGTAACCTTGGTCAAACCAGACCAGGTCGGCGCGTTTGCCGGGCTCAATGGAGCCGAGTTCATGCGCCCGTCGTAATTGCCGCGCCGGATTAAGCGAAGCCATGCGTACAGCGTCCACCAGCGAAGCGCCGCCAAGTTGCACCGCGCGGCGGACAGCCTCAATCATGGTGAGAGTGCTGCCGGCGAGTGCGGTCCCATCCATTGTGAGAGCCGCGTTCTCCGTGACCCGCGCCGCTACACCGCCCACTTGAAAGGTCGCGCCGGGCTTCATGCCCGCGCCACCCGTCGCGTCGGTGATCAGGCAAACGCCATCACGCCCTTTTGCGTTGAACAACATTTTCATCAGCGTGGGCGCGACGTGGACGCCATCTGAAATTAGCTCGCAGGAGATTTCCGGATGGGCGAGCGCGAATTCGACCATTCCCGCCAGGCGATAAGGGCCAAGTTTGGTAGCCGTACTCATGGCGTTGAAGGTGTGCGTCGACTGATTCAAGCCCGCCGCCAGGGCAGGTTGCAGCTGGATTTCAGTCGCGTTGGTGTGTCCGCCGCTCGCGATGCTGCCGTTCTTCTTTAACGCCCGAATGAGACGAAGCGCTCCCTGCTGCTCGGGCGCCAGCGTTATCTGGGTTATCAATTCGCCGTAACTTAAATATCTTTTCCACTCCGCTTCTTTCGGTGCGCGAATGTGATTAGGATTTTGCGCGCCCGGCTTCTCTCTCGAAATGAACGGGCCTTCAATATGGATGCCGGCGAGTCGCGCACCGCCCAACGACTTCCGAAACCACGGCCGGGCCGCGTCGAGAACCTTCAAAATGTCCTCCGCGGGAGCTGTCACCGTCGTGAGCGCCATAGAGGTGGTGCCACCGCGGAGGTGGAATTCCGTAATGACGCGAAAGGCATCCCGAGTGGCCTCCATCGTGTCGCGATTCTCCGCGCCGTGGATGTGCAGGTCGATGAAGCCCGGAGCGAGAAAGCCGCCACGCAAGTTGATCGTGCCTGGCACTGACGATGGACTCGTGCGTCGAACTTTCCCAATCCGCCCGTTCTCAACCGTCAATGATCCGTGCACGATCTCATCCGGCAAAACCATCCGGGCGTTAGAGAGGTGCATCATGGTTATGGGCTCGAAGGCTTCTTAAGTGAAGCGAGGTATTCGATCAGATCCACAATCTCCTGCGTCGACATCGTCATCTGCAAACCGGTTGGCATGATGGAGGTTTTGGTTTGCTGCATGGACTGTATTTCACTGCGCTTGTAGCGCGTGACGATCCCATTGATGTCCTTGATCGCCACTTCATCCGCGGTTTCGCTCGCCTTCAGTCCGTACGCTTCGTCTCCGGACTTGAGTTGCACCTGCCAGGCTTCGAAGCCAAATGAAATTCCAGCGCTCGGGTCCAGGATCGATTCATAAAGCGCCTCCTTGGGCAGCTTGCTGCCTATCTCAGAAAGCGCAGGCCCCAGCTCTCGTCCTTCTCCTCGCACCTGATGGCATTTGATGCAGGCGGTGGTTTCACGGCGGAATATCGCGCTGCCACTATTTGCATCACCTTTCATCTTCACGAGTTCACTGATCGGGGGGAGCGGTTGGGAATTCTGTCCCGCAGGCAATGGAAGTAACCTGGCGGCTTCCGCATTAATTTCCGGCCAACGAGTCGAATGGAGTTCACTTGCTGTAATGAACTTCAAATCATCCGGCAGCTTGTCTGTCTTGGCCAAGTCCAACAACGCCGTGGCACCATCGCGAGTCCGAGTTAATGCCCGCACGGCGGAGCGTCGAATTTCATCTGGCTTTCTTTCCTCGGAAACGAGCGGGATTATCCAAGGGACAATCTGTTTTTCATTGGCGTTGCCGGCCGCGGCAAGCAAGGGCACCACCTCCGCAGCATTGGTGCTTTGAAACGCAGAGCGAAGCGCCGAGGGGGCGCTGGCGAGGATGAGCCGAATCGCTGTGACGCCGCTTTCCTCCTGCGGATTTCGGATTGCCACCTGCAGCAGGCCTTCGGTTTGATTCGTCATCTTGAAGTGTTGTACCAGTCTGACGAATTGAGCTGAGCCGCGGGTTTTCTCAAGAACCCGATTCACGGCTGCTTTGACAGCCGGCTTCTGATCGAGGTTCACGTCCTCCATTCGCGTGAGAGCCTCGACCGCCACGTTGAGTCGCGATTGATCCTCTAAATCGGCCGCCGTCAAAACGATCAACCATCCGAAAACAAAACCGAAAGCAACTCGGTGCCACGACATGAGGGTTAGGATTACGTGACGTTGAAACGTTACTCAAGCGAGTTGCAATGGCGCCTACCCCAGGAAACCGGCAACCCGCCCCGCATGTTACGTCATTCATCTCGATGTTACGCATCCCACGCGGAAATTTTTCTTGCATGCGATGCGAGTCATGAGTTCAATCGCGCCCAATCCAAACAAACAATGCTTTACCGAACTTTGCACGCGATCCGATCTGTAGTCTTTTCGCGGACAGAAATTTCGGCGAGGTGCCCGGTAACTCAGGCGATTAAAGGTAACCATATGCGTAGTGCCTTCCTTAAAAAAACCCTAGCTGCATGCCTCTTCGGGGCATTCACTTGGGCAGCCCATGCCCAGTTCACGTCGGTTGATATCAGCGCTCCTGTTGGCGTCGGTTCAATCACGACCAACGGCCCAGGATCGTACACCGTTGTCGGCGGTGGCGACGAGATGTGGGGGACTCGAGACCAAGGTCAATTCGCTTATTACACCCAGACGGGTGATTTCGATGTGCGAGTACGCGCGCAAAGCTTGACGCCCGCCAATCGCTGGTCCAAAGCCGGACTTCGCTTGGCTGAAAGTTTAGACCCGTCCACCATGGCGATCTTTACCTACGTGTCGCCCGTCGGACCCACTGCACTTCCGCTGGATAATCCGAACGGCATTAACACTCACAGTACCGGATGGTGTACAGGTAATCCGGCCCACGGCGGCGCGACCGGGGGTGAGCATGAAACAGTGGGAGCTGCGCCAGCTTATCCAAACGCCTGGATCCGCATGACGCGCGCAAGTAACACGGTTTCCACCTATAGCGGCGTTGACGGAATCAATTGGACCCTGATTCAGGCGTTCGACATGAACAACACCAATGACCCGGCGACGGCGTTCACGAATGTGATCCCGTCCACCGCGTTGTTTGGTTTCGCCGTCAGTAGCCACAACAATGTCGAGCCCCTCACTGCTACCGCCGAGTTCCGGGATTTCGGCAGTCCCTCGAATGCAGTTCAGATCACCCTCCAGCCGGTGTCGCAGTCCAAATTCATCAACCAAACGGCGACTTTCTCGAGTGGTGTGGCTGGTGGGTATGATTTTGCGTTCCTTGAGTGGCGAACGAACGGCGTTGCGATTCCGGGAGCAAATTCCAGGAGCTACACGACGCCCCCGCTCGTAGCCGCTAACAATGGCTTGGTCTACACCTTGTTCGTTAGTAACAAGATAAATGGCACGGTCGCCACCAGCAGTCCTGCGACTTTGTCCGTTGCCCCGAATCCGCAACTCGTGGATGTGAGTTCGCGCGTCGACCCTTCCAATCGCATTTACGTGGTTTATACAAAGACGATGGGCGCTTCGGCGATCGACCCCGCACGTTACTCCGTGAGTGGAGGCGTCACGGTGAATAGCGCTTCCTTTATGGGCGCCGACAATTCCACGGTTCGCCTCGATGTCTCTCCTCTCACGGTCAACAGCAGCTACACGGTCACCATTACCGGCGTCTCAGATTCGGCAGGCAACCTGATCGAACCGAATCCTTCCAATGCCACCTTCACCCACATGGCTGGCCTCAATGCGCCGGCGGGTCTTACAGTCCAAGTCTGGCTTGGCACGGGCGACTTCAATGCGATTAAAAACAAGATTGCCACGTGCGTGACTCCTAATTTCTCCAGCTCGACAGAAAACGTGGGAATGGAATACACCACCAGCGAGCGCGGCACCATCGCCGAAGGAAATACGTTCCTGCAGCCCAACACCGAAAACTACGGTGCAAAAATCTTCGGTATTTTTGTTCCGCCCACGACGGGTAATTATCAGTTCGCCCTTTCGGCTGACGACAACGCCGAACTGTATCTGAGCACGGATGCAACCGCTGCCAGTAAGGTGCTTCTCACGTCGCAGGGTGCTTGGAACGGATACCGTGGATACGTCAGCGGAAACGGCAACCCGGCGCCTCCTCGTCCTGCTCCCGTGCGTTTGGTAGCGGGCCGAAGCTATTACTTGGAGGCCCTTTTCCAGGAAGGTGGCGGCGGTGATCACATGTCCGTTGCGGTGCAAATGCCTGGCGGCCCCGCCATCACCGACAACATGCTTCCCATCCAACGCTCGTTCTTCTCAACGAACTACAGCTTCGGATGCCCTCCCACAGTGTTCTTCAACACGCTCGGACCCATTCAAATTACGGCTCAACCTGCGAGCCAGACGATTCTGGAACTGTCTTCTGCCTCCTTTGATATCGCCTTGGATGGTTCGCCGAATTACTCAGTGCAATGGTATAGCAACAACGTGGCAGTCCCGGGTGCCACGAGTCAGCGCTATTCGTTCCCGACTCTTCGTTACGCCAACGGTGCCCAATACTATGCGATCGCTCAGAACGGATTCAGCAGTGCGACCAGCAGCGTGGCAACACTGACTGTGACAAGCGATGAAGTGCGACCCACTATGTTGAGCGCCAACGGCAGCGCCGTGTTTACCAACGTCACCATTGCTTTCAGCGAAGCCGTCAATACAGCAAGTGGCACC
The DNA here is from genome assembly GCA_963760275.1 of uncultured Verrucomicrobiae bacterium. Classification (GTDB taxonomy): domain Bacteria; phylum Verrucomicrobiota; class Verrucomicrobiia; order Limisphaerales; family SIBH01; genus JANNGC01. Next base: position 279,573 of record CAVXCM010000011.1, on the reverse strand, counting down.
AATGTCGCGAACTACGTCATCACAAATAGCGCGGGTGTGCAGCTCGCTGTTCTCTCCGCCTCCATTCGTGATAACACCAACGTCGTCCTGCGCACCGCGCCTCAAACTGAGAACATGCGTTACACGGTCGTGGTGAATAATGTTGGTGACAGGGCGGGCGTTTCGAATCCGATTCTGCCCAACAGCACGATTTCCTTTACCGCATGGGTTTTCACTCCGGGTTATGCGTTGATGGAGGTTTATCCGACCGGCGGCGGCGCCAGCCCTATCTCGCTGCTCACTACGCATCCAACCTACCCAAATTATCCGCGGCAAAGGTTCTACATCACGCACATCGACAGCCGCGACGGCTACCCGACGGATGTTAATGAAAATTACGGCGGACGCATCTCCGGACTTTTCATTCCTACGAATTCTTCTCTGACTGTTTACCTGCGCAGCGATGATGCTTCACAATTGCGAGTAAGTCCGAACGAAAACCCGGCGAATGCCTCGGTTGTTGTTGAGGAAACCGGTTGCTGCAATCCGTTCTCTGCCCGGCAGGCTCCCATCAGCGGGCTGACGCCCGGCGCTCGTTATTATTACGAAGCTCTCTGGAAGGAAGGCGGCGGCGGCGACTACGTTCAGGTTTCCATCGATGGTGTGAACGTTGTTCCTGGCGAATTCCTTGGCGTTTACGCCAACCCGGATGAAGCCAACCTTCAAATAACGCAAGGCCCCCGGGATGCAACGAACGAAGTGGGGCATCTCGCCACCTTCAGTATTGCTGCCACGGCCACGGCTGGTTTGCCGTTGACCTACCAATGGTACAGCAACGGAGTAGCGATCGCGGGCGCCCGCTCAAGCACCTACTCGACTAGTCCGTTGGCCCTTGCAGACAACGGCACGGTTTACTCGGTGGTCACGATTATTCCCGGCGCAGTACGAACAAACTCTGCCACCAGCTACGTGGTAGAGGATTTGACTCCGCCGTCATTAATTGGGGCCTTTGGCCGCACCACGTTGAATGCAGTGGATATTACTTACTCCGAGTTCATGGCCATCAACACCTCGGGTGAACTTGCCAACTATTTCATCACCAACTCGCTCGGCGAGGAGTTGGCGATTATAAGCGTGATGGCGACGGGCCCCGATACGGCTCGGATCACGACAGACCCTCAAATCCCAGGAGCCCGCTATGTGGTTGTGGCCACAACGGACGTAACGGATACGCAGGGCAATGCCGTAACGGAAGCTGGCAATTCAGTCGGGTTCAACGCCTTCGGGATCGCTGGCCAAGTCAATGGTTCCATCTTCCGGGAAATCTACGACGGGATCGGCGGGGTAAACTTGCCGGACCTGACCAATAACCCTGCCTTCGTTGCGAACAATCCCACAAGCACGGATATGTTGACGACGTTCAACAGTCCGGATCGTGCGGACAATTACGGGGTGAGAATTACCGGCTACATCATTCCTACGGAAACAGGTAATTACACCTTCCGCCTTCAGAGTGATGATCAAGGGGCTGTATACCTGAGCACGGATGCCAGCCGGGCCAACGCCAGCTTCCTGGCGGGTATGGATCTTGGCCAATGCTGTGTCGATAAGTTCTCGGGCACACGGAGCCTCATCTCAGGCCGTCCGTACTACTTCGAAGCGTTGATGAAGGAAGGCGGCGGCGGCGACTACATCCGCCTGGCTTGGAGAAACGACAAGACCATTACGGCGTATGTGAACATCCCGACGGAGAACCTGGCTTACTTCTATTCCCTGTCGATTACCCAACAGCCGGCCAATGTCACGGTGGATCCGAACGTCACGCCCGGCGGCGGTGCGACCTTCACCGTTGGTGCGCAGCCTGGCGGTGCGGCCATTGCAGCCAAGTATCAGTGGGAACGCAGCGACGACGCAGGCAGCACGTTCACGGCAATTCCCGGCGCGACCGGCCGCTCCTATACCCGGAACACGGCATTTGGTGATAATGGAGCCCAGTTCCGAGCGGTGGTCAGTCTCTTGGGTGGGTTCCAAACCAATGTGAGCGCAGCGGCCACGTTGACGCTGACGGCCGATACGACCAAGCCTGTGGTGACCCGAGTGAGCGGCACCCGAGCGGGCAATGAGGTTCGGATCACGTTCAACGAAGCGGTTGCAGCGGGCAGTGCGCAGGAAGCATCCAACTATACGCTGAGCCGTGCCGGCGGCGGCACGCTGACCGTGAGCAACGCGGTCCTCGGCGCCGACCAGCGCAGCGTCATCCTCACGGTGCCCAACTTGGGAATTGGTTCCAACTACACTGTCAACATTGCCAACGTTTCCGACCTTGGTTCGGGCAACATCGTCACCACGACCAACGTGAGCTTCCAATCGTGGATCATCAGCCCGGGATCGTTGCTGTTCGACGTTTACCTGGACCTGAGTTTGAACCCGGTTATTGAAGACCTGACCAATGCGCCGGCCTTCCCGAATAACCCGAGCGAAACCTCCCACATCCGGGGCGCGGACAGCCGCCTATACTATCCCGACAACTCCCATGAGGGATACGGAGGCCGGATGACCGGCTACTTTGTGCCGCAGTCCACGGCCAACTACACCTTCTACATCCGGAGCGATGATGCCTCGAAGCTCTTCCTGGGCACCAACAGCTCGGAAGCAAGCAAGGTGGAAATGGCCTTTGAGCCCGGCTGCTGCACTCCCTTCTCAGCGCACGCTTCACCCTCCGTCTCGCTGGTCGCGGGTCAGCGTTACTACATGGAAACCATCTACAAAGAAGGCACCGGCGGTGACTTTGCACAGGTGGCGGTGAAGAAGACGAGTAGCCCGCAAAACCCGGATACGCTGCAACCGATCAATGGATCCTTGCTGGCATCCCTGGCGGACCCGGTGGGTGCCTCGATCACCATCACCCAGCAACCGACTCCAATGATCACTACCACCCAAGGCGTCGTGCTGACCCTGAACGTGGGTGTTACCACGACCAACCATTACGGCGACTACAACCAAGTGGCCTACCAATGGGAGAAGCTGGAGAACGGAGTCTGGACGCCGATCGCGAATGCTAATAATGCCACCTACTCGACCAAGACCATCGCGGGCAACACGTCCTATCGCGCGTTGATTTACATCCCAGGCGCGACCGCGACCAGCGCGGTGGCAGCAGTGACCGGCAATTTGGTCATCACCTGGACCGAAACCGGCAAGGTGCTGCAAGGAGCCGATGACGTCACTGGGCCCTGGACGACGGTGGCTACCACGAGTCCCTATGTGGTCAATCCGATGACGGCGCCTCGCCGCTTCTATCGCCTGGCCAATGCGCCTTAAGAAATTAGTCAGCTAAGCAAGAGACCGGGGTGTCAACCCCGGTCTCTTTTTTTGTGCAACAACGCTCAAGGAGTTCTCAGCACGAACGTCAACTCGCACGAGCCATGAGCTTGCCGCGGATAATTGCCATATGCGGATGCGCCGCGGTTTCGGCCAGCCAGGGATTCGCGGATGATTGGGTGCGGGAACGAGGTTTTAGTTACCGCGATCTGCCATCGAGCGGATTCGCTCGCCCGGGTTTCACTCTCGTCAGTCCCGCTTATTCCGGGGTTGCCTTCACCAACGTGCTGGGTGAGGAACGGTCGCTTACCAATCAGATTTACCACAATGGTTCCGGGGTTGCCTTGGGCGATGTAGACGGGGACGGGCGTTGCGATGCTTATTTCGGCAACCTGGACGGAAGTAATCGTCTTTACCAAAATTTGGGCAATTGGAAGTTCGCAGACATCACCGGCGAATCAGGAGTTGCGTGTGATGATTTTGATACGACCGGAGTTCTCTTTGGTGACTTGGATGGAGACGGGGACTCGGATTTGCTGGTGAACGCCATCGGCCAAGGCACGAGCGTCTTTACGAATGACGGCCGAGGTCGCTTCACGAACATCACGAAAACCGCGGGCACCGGCGCAAGGACCGGGAGCACTTCGATGGCGTTAGCCGACGTGGATGGTGATGGAGACTTGGACCTTTACGTAACCAACTATCGAACTGCCAGCCTCCGCGACGAGCCATTCACTAAGTTCACCGTCAATATTGTTAACGGCAAACCAACCGTCACGGCGGTGAACGGGCGGTCAACGAAGGCCCCGGAACTATTGGGCCGCTTCACTGTTAATGAGCAGGGCGCCATTCTAGAGCACGGGGAGCCGGATGTCCTTTTCCGAAATGAAGGGGCTGGAAGGTTCAGTTCATTCTCGTGGACGAATGGGGCGTTTCTGGACGAAGAGGGGGGCCGGTTTTCAACCCCGTACGAATTTGGTTTGTCGGTGATGATGCGCGACTTGAATGGCGACAGTGCGCCTGACATTTACGTGTGCAACGACTTTGAGGGACCGGATCGAATCTGGATCAACCAGGGCCATGGAACGTTCCGTCTAATATCCAAACTGGCGTTGCGGCAGACGTCGGTTTTTTCCATGGGAGTGGACGTCGCCGACATCGATCGTGATGGTTACGACGATATCTTTGTTGTGGACATGTTGAGCCGCGAGCATGTGCGGCGCATGGTCCAGTTGGGTGATCGCAAACCGGCTTTTTCGATGCCCGGCCTTTTCGCCAACCGCCCGCAATACATGCGCAACACGCTTTTCTGGAATCGCGGGGACAACACGTATGCCGAGGTGGCGCAGATCGCGGGGCTGGATGCGAGTGAATGGTCCTGGACGCCGATCTTCGTGGATGTGGATTTGGACGGCTACGAGGATCTCCTGATTAGCAACGGTCACCTGCGTGATGCGCAGAATGTCGATTATGCGCGCCGGGTCGAAGCCCTGAAAAATGAACGGCGAATGAGCGCCGTGGAACAGCTCCGCCTTCGCAAGATCTACCCGCGTCTCGACAACCAGAATCTTGCTTATCGAAACCTTGGGAATTTGCGTTTCGAAGATGTCAGCGCGGCTTGGGGGTTCGCTGCCACCGGGGCCAAACAGGGGATGGCTCTGGCTGACCTCGACAATGATGGTGATCTCGATGTGGCCGTGAACCCGCTGAATGGGCCTGCTCTGTTATATCGAAACGACACTACGGCGCCGCGAGTCCAGGTGCGGCTGAATGGGAAATCTCCCAATACGCGTGGCGTAGGCGCCAAAATCCGAGTGTTGGGAGGGCCAGTGGTGCAATCCCAGGAAATGATTTGTGGCGGGCGCTTCCTCTCCGGAGATGATTTTGTCCGTGTGTTCGCCGCAGGCAGCGCCACCGATAACATGACGATCGAAGTCACGTGGCGAAGCGGCCTTCGAAGCGTGGTGAGTGGGGCACGAGCCAATCGGATTTATGAAATCGATGAGGAAGCGGGCTCGGTGCCGAAATTGGAAACACCCACACCCCCGATGCAGTCCTGGTTCAAGGACGTCAGCGCGCAGTTGGCTCATGCTCACTACGACGAGGACTTCAACGACTTTGATCGTCAACCCTTGTTGGTGCGCAAATTGAGCCAGGCCGGCCCCGGCGTGACGTGGTTCGACGTGGATGGGGATGGATTCGATGACTTGATCCTCGGGAGCGGCCGCGGGGGAGAATTGGCGGTCTACCATTCAGATGGGAAAGGTGGTTTTAAGATGGTTAAAACTCCTCTCAATGCGAGGACGTCCCGCGATCAGACAGCCGTGTTGGGAGTGCAAATTGATGAGCGCCGGCTTTTGTTGCTAGGCCAGAGCCATTACGAGGATGGGCAAACCAACGGTGGGGCGGTGCTGCAGCATAGCGTTCCTCCCGGCAACATTGTCGAGGCAGTGCCCATCAGTGAATCGTCGCTCGGGCCGCTTGCCTTGGGCGCCATTGACAAGGACGGCGCGCTGAAGCTTTTCGTTGGCGGCCGCGTCATTCCGGGTCGTTATCCTGAAGCAGCTTCCTCACGTCTCTACCGAAGTGGAGCGCAGGGCTGGGTTTTGGATGTTGAGAATTCCCGGGCATTGTCGGAGATCGGTTTGGTTACCAGCGCCGTCTTTAGCGACCTGTCCGGTGATGGGTCTCCGGACTTGGTGCTCGCGAGTGAGTGGGGGCCGTTGCGAATTTTTCGGAATGAGCAAGGCATATTGAAACCCTGGAATCCATCGGTCACGAGCGATGTGAGTGCAACGCAGGCTACCAACCTGAATCAGTTCACCGGCTGGTGGAACAGCGTTGCCGCGGGGGATTTTAACGGGGACGGGCGCATGGATTTGGTCGCCGGCAACTGGGGTGAGAACACCAGCTATCAAAAGTATGACCAAAGGCCCATCCACGTTTACTACGGCGACTTCGATGACAATGGCACCTTCGACCTGTTGGAAGCTTGCTATGACCGAGGCGTAAAAAAAAGGGTTCCGCTGCGAGATGCCAGTGCAGTCGCACGCGCCTTGCCATACCTCGCTTCGAGGTTTTCGAGTTATGAACAGTACGGGAATGCGGGCATCGCCGAGGTGATTGACCGTAAGCCTGAGGTGAAAGAGCTCGCCATCACGACCCTTCGGTCGATGATTTTTCTCAATCGCGGAACGAATTTTGAGGCACTGCCCCTTCCGCTTGAAGCGCAGCTTTCGCCGGTCTTTGGGATTGCGGTAGCCGATTTCGATGGTGACGGGCACGAAGACTTGATCTTCGCGCAGAACTTTTTCGCGGTTGAACCGATGACTTCGCGATATGACGCCGGTCGCGGTTTGCTACTGCGTGGCGCGGGGGACGGCACATTCCGGGCTATTGCAGGACAGGAAAGCGGCCTTGCGGTTTACGGCGAAGGTCGCGGAGCAGCGGTCTGTGATTTCGACGGAGATGGGCGCGTTGACGTGTGTATCGGCCAGAACGGCGCCCAGACGAAGCTCTATCGCAACGAACGCGCCAAACCGGGATTGCGCGTCCGCTTGCAAGGTCCCGCCAGTAATCCGATGGCAATTGGAGCCTTGCTCTGGCCCGTGTTTGCAGATGCAAAAAAGGGTGCGGCTCGGGAAATCCACGCCGGCACTGGTTGGCTCTCGCAGGATGGTCGCGTTCAGGTAATCGCGTCCCCACGACCAATCATTTCTGTGGCGGTGAAGTGGCCGGGTGGCAAAACAACCCAGTCTATAATCCCGCCCCAAGCGGAGGCCGTTTCAATTGATTGGTCGGGAAACCTTTCGGTCACCCGTTAGCGGGGCGCGGCCTTGAGATGAAGGTGCTGAACCCGGCAGGTGCTTATCGGTTCCGCGACCGTTATCACGGAATTCGCGGCTGGTCCGGTTTGGGTTCCAGTTTGGTGATGGCTGCCATGATCTCGTCCGCGATCTGTTGGTAGATTTCCTTTAGCCGTTCTTTGGAGCAGTCTTTCGCTTCGGCGCGAAGTTCACGAAAATATAGCGGTTCGCCGTACTTCACTGTGACGCGTCTGGGTTTCGGGATTTTCACATTTCGTCCAAACGCTTCGAAGGTTCCCCACACCCGAACAGGAACGACCGGGGCATCGGTTTTTGCGGCAATCAAACCCACACCAGAGCGGACACGTTGCAACTGACCGTCCCTTGTACGCGTTCCTTCCGGGAAGAGAATAACCGCGCGGCCGTTGTTCAAAGCCTGAAGTATTCGCTTCATGCCCGTGGCGCTGCCGCCGTCGCGATCTATCGGGACCGCCTGCCATTGATTGAGCAACCAGCGCGTAGGGCCAAAGCGGAACAGCGTGTCCCGGGCAAGAAAGGTGCATTCGCGGTGAAGTCCTGACCCGACAAGGGGAGGATCGAGGAAGCTCGCGTGATTGGATGCCAGAAGAACGGCGCCGCTTGCCGACACACGCTCCGCATTGTAAACGCGCCAGCGGAAGTACGTGGCGTAGAGCGCTCGGAAGACGGTCCAGCCCAGACGATAAACGATGTTCACTGGCGCTTGGGGAGGCGTTTCTGCACCTCGGCGATGATGCGCGAACTGGTCTGCTCCGGTGTTTCACCGGAGTTGTTGATGACCATGGCGCCGAGCGGAATCATCAGCGGTGCGGCCGCTCGCTGGCTATCTCGATGATCCCGCGCAGCGAGATTTTCTTCCACGCCTTGATCCGAGCGTCGCCGCGACCGTTCTTCCAGTGAGGCGTCGAGGTAAAACTTAAAGTCGGTATCGGGAAACACATTGGACCCGATGTCACGCCCTTCCATGACGAGGCTGCCGAAGCGAATGCATTCCTGCTGCTTGTGCTTCATCCACTCGCGAACTTTTGGCACCGCGGCGATATGCGCCACCGCCGCGCTGGTTTGGGCGGTCCGAATTTCCTTGTCCGGATAATAGCCATCCACGGTCAGGCGCACGGTGTTATCGATGCATTGAAGATCTGTTTTCCAGCGCCGGCAGGCGTTGGCCACCGCCTTCTCATCATGTACGTCGATGCGTTTTTGCAGGCAGTACCACGCCAGAGTGCGGTACATGGCACCGGTATCCACATAAACGAACCCCAGCTTCTTTGCCACCAACCTGGCGTTTGTGCTTTTGCCGCTCGCGCTGGTGCCGTCGAGCGCGATCACGATGGGTGCTTTAATGTCCATGCTGCTGTCGTCCCCCGAGATCCGCGGCTGCCCATGCGGCTCTACTGCTGAAACCAAACGCTGCCTTTACCATACGAGTAAATTGAATTTCGAAAACATTTCGGGCCTGCCCCGAGGTCAAGCCGCGTGGATTGTTGTTTTTCATTTCGCCGAGAAGCAATCAGGAACTGTGGTGGTCAACGAAAGCTGGAATTTAACCCCCTGTTCCACTACACCTCCGCCATGTCTGATCTGAAACTATCAACGCTCTCGATCATTTTGGGGTTGATTGTGTTGTTGCCCAGCGCGTTCGGCCTGCTCAAGCCCCGGGCGTTCGCGGCCGCAGCCCGGAAGTTCCCGCGCTACACGCCAATCGGCTACGTCCTCACGCTGCTGGCGACGGCCTGGTTCCTTTACTACGTGCAGCAGGAGTCGGTGGCGGACTTCGCGAGCATGAAGAAGATTTTTTACTTCGTCTTCGGTGCAGTCGGCATTGGCACCTGTTTGTTTGTGCGTGATTTTCTTCCTGTCCGCGGGCTCGCCGTGGTTTTTCTCTTGGTGGCAAAATTAATGGTCGATACGGCCCGCTGGGAGGAGACGAACTGGCGTTTGGTCATTTCCATTTGGGCCTACGTGCTAGTGGTGGCCGGTATGTGGTTCACAGTCTCCCCGTGGCGGTTGCGTGATATTTTGAACTGGTCGGTTGCCAGCGAATCTCGCACTCGGCTCACCAGTGGTGCCCGCGTGGCCTTTGGTTTGTTCGTAATCGTCCTGGGTCTCACCGTCTTTAAAACCTCTGAGCAAAAGGCTGCTCAACCGCAGGCCAGGCAAACCGTTGTTGCAGGTGCCTCGGCTGTCTTGTGAGTCGCGGCCGCATTCTGGTAATTCGAGGCGGCGCCATTGGCGACTTTATCCTGACGCTCCCGGCTCTCGCCGCGCTGCGGAAGCAGTTCCCCGCCACGCATATCGCCGTCCTGGGTTATCCCCACATCGCAGCTCTCGCCGAACTCGATGGTAGCGTGAACGAAATTCGCTCCATCGAAGCCCGGGCGCTCGCCGGTTTCTTCGCGCGCAAAGGCGATCTCGACTCCGCGCTCAGCGAATGGTTCAGCCAGTTCGACATCATCATCTCTTATCTCTACGACCCCGATGAAATTTTTCGCGATAACGTCGCGCGCTGTTCCAAGGCGCAGTTCATCGCCGGACCGTATCGTCCCAATGAAAACGAAAGCATCCACGCCACCGACGTTTTTTTGAAGCCACTCGAGCGCGTGGCGATCTTCAATGCCGACCCGGTACCGCGCTTAAGAACGGTCGCGCGGCAGAGCAGAAATGACGAAGCGTCCCTCGCCATCCATCCCGGGAGTGGAAGCGATGACAAGAATTGGCCCGAAGAAAAGTGGGCCGACTTGCTGCGGCGCATCGCCTCTCAAACGCCATGGCGCATCTTGATGGTGGGTGGTGAAGCCGAAGGAGAGCGTCTGCAACGACTGGCAAGCTTGTTACCCATCGAGCGGTTGAGCGTGGCGCTGAATCTTCCATTACCATCCCTCGCGGTGCGGTTGGCTGGCTATGATGTGATGCTTGGGCACGACTCCGGGATCACGCATCTGGCGGCCGCGGTCGGGCTGCGCGGGTTAACGCTTTGGGGTAAAACGAATGCGGACATTTGGCGGCCGCGCAGTGATTCTTTTCTGTTGCTGAATAGTGACCAAGGCCTGTCGCGTCTGGCGGCCGATCGTGTGTTTGATGCCTTGACCGCCCTGGTTAATTTGCCAAAGCACGAAGGGTAATGTGCTCTTGAACCAACCTGTGATGACAGGGTGGAAGCGAAGACGGCCGGATGAACCGGTTTCTGATTTCCAATTTCTTTTTCCTCGTTAACGTCCCGCGCATGGATCCGTTGTTGAAGTTGATTCGCGAGAATGCGGCGTGGAAGCCCGCTGAACTCGCTGCGATGCTCAATCTTAGCGAAGCCGAAGTCACTGAACGCGTTGCTCGTTACGAAAAGGAGCGCCTCATTCTCGGCTACCGCGCCATCCTGAACGAAGAGAAGATCGGGCTCGATGTAGTGCGTGCAGTCATCGAGGTCAGAATCACGCCGGAGCGGGGAGGCGGGTTCGATCGCCTCGCCGAACGCATCGCCAGGCATACTGAGGTCCAATCCTGTTATCTCATGTCGGGAGGGTATGATTTGCTCGTGGTGGTGCAGGGTTCCAATTTACGCGAAGTAGCCACGTTCGTTTCAGAGAAATTGGCCACCGTTCACGGCGTCATTTCGACCGCGACGCATTTCATCCTCAAGCCGTACAAGCAACAAGGTGTCTTGATGAATACGGACACGAACGAGGAGCGTTTGGCTGTCGCTCCCTGAGCGGATTTATGGCTGAGAAGATTTTACCGCTGGTTGGCATCATCATGGGTTCTCAATCGGATTGGGAAACGATGCAGCACGCCGCGGCGCAACTGGAGGCGCTCGGTGTCCCTTTCGAAGCCGAGGTCGTCTCCGCTCATCGGACGCCTGACTTGTTGTTCGAGTATGCGGAGAATGCGATTGGTCGCGGATTCGAGGTGATCATCGCCGGAGCGGGCGGTGCCGCTCATTTGCCGGGAATGTGCGCAGCGAAAACATCCCTGCCCGTGCTTGGCGTCCCGGTTGAGTCCAAGGCACTAAAGGGGATCGATTCACTGCTTTCCATTGCCCAAATGCCTGGCGGAGTCCCGGTGGGAACACTCGCGATAGGGAAAGCCGGGGCCATCAATGCTGCCCTCCTCGCCACAGCGATCCTGGGTGGTAAGCATCCGAAATTCCGGGCTGCTTACGAAAACTTCAGGAGCGAACAGACAGCGACAGTCCTGGCGAACCGAAAGCCCGGAACCAATAAGTAGCGCCTGTTGAAGGGGATTTCGTCCCGGAAACCATCCTGGGCTCGTTTGACACCCGGCGGGAATTGCGTTCTCATCCAGCCAACTTTCTGGACCTGCTTATGAATGTAAATTTACTCCGCATCGTACTCGCCGTCCTCGGTACATGCACGATTGCACTGGCCGCCACGGAACCCTCCGTCCCCAAGTGGGGCCGCTTCGAACACACATTCGAGAGCGCCAAGAGCTATGAGAATCCTGTCCAGGAAGCCGTCTTGAATGTCGTGTTTCTCTCGCCCTCGGGCCAAACCAACCGTGTCTATGGATTCTGGGATGGCGGCAGGACGTGGCGGGTCCGATTTTCGCCCAGAACGTCTGGCAAATGGACCTGGGCGTCCACCTGTTCCGACACGGCCAACGGGGGATTGCATCAACAGTCTGGCTCGTTTCTCTGCACGGCTGCGGCAGGCAAAAGCCGGTTCGAGCAACACGGACCCATCCAGGTTTCTCCGGATGGTTTTTCCTTCGTGCACGATGACCTGACGCCTTTCTTTTGGATGGCGGACACGGCGTGGAACGGCGCCTTGCTCTCCAAACCCCAAGATTGGGAATTTTATTTGAAGACGCGAGCGGCCCAGAAGTTCACCGCCGTGCAATGGGTCGCAACCCAATGGCGGGCGGCGCCAAAAGGGGACGTGAGCGGCGAGTTGGCTTTCACGGGCAAAGAAAAGATCTCCATCAATCCAGAATTCTTCCGCAGGCTCGACGCGAAAGCGGATGCCGTGAACAAGGCAGGTCTCTTAAACGTGCCTGTTCTGCTCTGGGGAATCGGCGGCCGCAGCGCGGAACAAAATCCTGGCGCCTATTTGTCCGAAGATCAGGCCATTCTTTTGGCTCGCTACATGGTCGCTCGTTGGCAGGCGAATGCCGTGTCGTGGATTCTTGCCGGCGACGGGCATTTTTTCGGGAGCGAAGGTGCACGCTGGAATCGCATCGGCCGTGCCGTTTTCAATGACATCGCCCACGCGCCTGTGACCATGCATCCCCAGGGAAGACATTGGGTTTTCAACGAGTTCAAAGACGAGAAGTGGCTTGGGTTTGTCAGCTACCAGAGTGGGCATGGTGACAGCGATGAAAGCCTGGCCTGGTTGACGAAAGGTCCTCTCACCCAGGACTGGGAGAAGACTCCGCATCGGCCCTTGATCAATCTTGAGCCGCCGTACGAAGGGCATCTCGGCTATCAATCAAAGCAGCCACTCACCGCCGAACTAGTTCGCCGCACGATTTATTGGTCGCTCCTGAATGCACCCACCGCAGGCGTGAGTTATGGCGGGCACGGCGTCTGGGGTTGGGATGACGGCACGAAGCCGCCGGTCGATCACCCCGGGACGGGCACTCCAATGGCCTGGCAAAAGGCGCTAACGCTTCCGGGAGCGTTGGAGATTTCCAACCTCGTTACCTTTTTCACTTCGATTCCTTTCAACCAAGTTGCGCCCATTGCCCGGCGCGGTGGTGAACAATCCGGGCCTTCAATCCCCTCGCAAATACATTGCGGCTGCTCGCTCGGAAAAGAAGGATCTGACGGTCGTGTATGTGCCGGAAGAGCGTACCGTGGAGATTCTCCTCACCGCACTGCCGCCCTCGCCGGAAGTGAAATGGTTCAATCCCCGCACCGGCGAAAATAGCGCCGCCGTGGCGGTGATCACTGATACGACGGCGCAGTTTCCCACTCCCAGCGAAGGCGATTGGATTCTGTGGATGCAGACTCAGGTTAAACAATAGCCCCGCCACTGTAGGGCTCAGATCGCACTTCACTTTGAGCGCGCGCCTGTGATTAACTCGGCGCGTGCATGTGAACCTTGGCATTTGGGATAAACTCTCGAAGCTCGCGATTTTCTGTCTGGTCCTCCTCGGCATCGCCGGCGTCGCCATCTGGTATTTGCCGCTCATCAACAAGAATGAGCGCATGCGCCAGGACCTTCTGAAGCTCGAAACGAGGATCAAAGCGGAGCAGGAAAGAGAGCGCTCACTGCGCGCTGCTTTCGAGGCGGCCCGGAGCAATCCCAAGACGATCGAACGTCTTGCGCGCGCCAATCTGGGCTACGCGAAACCAGGTGAGATCGTAGTTCGATTCGAGGAACCAGCCGAACCGCGCCGCTAGTCGGTGCGGCTTACTCGGGGCCACTCTTCGTATCTCGCTGGAAAATCACCGCATTCCCGGCATTTTTCCGCCCATCTTGCCCATCATCTTCTGCATCTTGCCGAACTTCTTCATCATCTGCTGCATCTGGGCGAACTTGTTCATGAGCGTGTTCACCTCGGCGACTTTCACGCCGCTGCCACTGGCGATGCGTAAGCGGCGCTTGGCGTTGAGCAGGTTTGGATTGCGGCGTTCCTTGGGCGTCATGGCGCAAATGATTCCTTCCATGCGCTTGAATTCCTTTTCCTGCTGATCCAGTTCGCGCCGGCTTAATCTGATCGCCGCCGGGCAACATGCCGACGATGCTTTCGAGTGACCCGAGCTTTTTCATCGCGCGCATTTGATCGAGAAAATCTTCCAGCGTGAACTGCCCCTTGCGCATCTTCTCTTCGACTGCTTCGCCTCGTCCATGTCCACCGCTTCGGCCGCGCGTTCCACGAGGCTGACGACGTCGCCCATGCCCAGGATGCGCGACGCCATGCGCTCCGGATGAAACGGCTCGAAGTCCTCCAGCTTTTCGCCGACGCCCATGAACTTGATCGGCTTGCCGGTGACCGACTTCATGCTCAGCGCCGCACCGCCGCGCGCATCGCCATCCAGTTTGGTGAGAATGCTGCCGGTGATCTTCAGGGCCTGGTCGAAATGCGTGGCGACATTCACGGCTTCCTGGCCGGTCGCGGCATCGAGCACGAGCAGAATTTCCTGCGGCTTGATGAAATCGCGCAGGCGAACCAGTTCCTGCACCAGCGGTTCGTCGATCTGCAAACGGCCCGCGGTGTCGAAGATCAACGTGGTGCGATTGTTTGCCGCCGCGAACGCCAGTGCCTCACGCGCAATCTTCAGCACGTCGGTTTCGCCCTTCATGACGAACGACGGAACGTCAATTTGTTGCCCGAGGGTCGCCAGTTGGTCCATGGCCGCTGGGCGATACACGTCCGCTGCCACCAGCAGTGGTGCGCGGCCTTGCTTGGCCAGCAACCGGGCAAGCTTGCCGCTGGAGGTGGTTTTGCCAGAGCCGTGCAGGCCGCACATGAGAATGCAGGCGGGACTGCCGCTGAGATTGAGAGAGGCGTTTTCGGACCCGAGCAGTCCGACCAGTTCGTCATAGATGATTTTGACGATCTGCTGTCCGGGCTGGACGCTCTGGATGACCTCCGCGCCCAATGACTTTTCCTTCACGCGCTCGATGAAGTCGCGAGCCACCTTGAAGTTCACGTCGGCTTCGAGCAGGGCCATGCGCACTTCGCGCAAGGAGTCGCCAATGTTGCTTTCGGAAATTTTGCCAAGCCCGCGCAGGTCCTTGAAGACCTTCTGCAGCTTGTTAGTCAGGCTGTCGAACATGGGGCGGAAGGTAGGACGAGATTTGCCTCACGCCAAGACGCAAAGGCGAAGACGTCCGAGAGCGAGCGGGGCAGCCAGAACGGAGGTCGCACGAAGTGTTGCGGCCTGCGAAGTCAGGTGAAAAGAGGGGTGCCCGGTTCAGGGAGCGAAGTCCAGGCAGACGAGTTGATCTTCGCTACGCAAATAAACTTTCTTCTCCGAAAGGACAGGCGCCGCCCAGCATGGATATCGCAGGGACGGTACTTGCCAGCGGGAAATTTCTTCCACCCCTTTGGGATTGGGTTTGAACAATCCGAGCAACCCGCCTTCGCCCAAGGCGATTAGTTTGGAATCGGCGAGGATGGCGGCTCCCCGCCCGAAGACGGGGGGCTGGGGTGAACTGTGTGGCTGCCAGCGCTCTGAGCGGCTCCACATTAATTTGCCCGTCGTAAACTCCACGCATCGAAAACGGGCGTCGGGTTCATTCCGTCCATCGAAGGCATAAAGGTATCCATCATGTAGGACGGGCGTGCTCCAATGAATGCCAAGCACCGGTTCGACCGGCGCTCCATCGGCGTCCAGTTCCCGGTAAAACTTCGGCTGGCGCCAGACTTCCTCGAAACTTTTTCCGTCAGGATTCACACGCAGGAGAAACGAGCCGACACGGAAGTAAGCCGCTGACATGAACACGAGGTCTTCTTGCACGACGGCAGAAATCCCATTGACGGAGTCAGCCCCGACCGATTGGAACCAGCGGCTAAAATTCACGGCGCCGTTGGTGGGATTGAGCGAAACGAGGCCCTGACGCATCACGCAGAACAGGTGGCGCCGCCCATGGATGGTTGCTGCGATGGGTGAAGAGTAACTCGCGGATTTCTCCACCCCGGTCCATCGATAAGTGCGGTCTCCCGGCCAGCCGAGCATCGGCACTCCTTGCCAGTTCGTTTGGCCGACATTCTCCCACATTGTTTTCCCGGTGTTCGCATCCAACGCCACGACACCCGAGTTCGGCTGGCCTCCGACCATCACGATCAACTTGTCCCCCTCCAGCAGCGGAGTGCTTCCGACGCCGAAGAAGGCTTCCGGCACATTCCAATCCCTGGACGTATCGCGCTGCCATATCAATTTGCCGGTCAACCGGTCGAGGCAAACCAGTTTGCCTTCCGCGCCGAATGTGAAGCACCGATTCGAGGTGAGGAGGGGAGTGCAGCGAGGCCCGTTGTTATAGCCGTAGGGGTCGGTGAACGCGCTGGGATAGCCGTGGCGCCAGGCTGGCTTGCCATTTGTGGCATTGAAGCTCTCGATGACCTCCTCACCGCCCAAGCGATGGTGGAGCACGAGTTGCCCCTCCCGAATGGAAGGCGCGCTGTAGCCGGCGCCGACTTTCTTTTCCCAGATAATCGGCACGCCAGTGGGTGGAAACTTTTCGATGAGTCCAGTTTCTCGGGAAGTGTTGTCGCCCCGCGGGCCGAGAAAACGTGGCCAGTCCTCAGCCCGTACGGCTTGGACCGAGCAAATCAGCGCCAAGGTCAGTCCGAGAATTTTCACCGGAGATTGAATGGAAAGCAGTGAAGGGGAACCAAGCTGTCTTGGGATGCGAAAGGTCGGCGCCTCTGAAGGTGCGGATGGAGCGGAGAGGCTTTGGGGAATGCAGCGACGCGGGTCCACCTCGCGAGCAGCGGCACAATTTGGTTTCGCATGGTTCGCAAGTTTGAATTCGATCATCGGTCCGTCAAGCCAAGGAATGCTGCGAAGCTGCAGTTCAAGCCGTTTCTTCACGAATGGCTCGCGGGCGTCGTTGTCTTCTTATGCCCGACTCCCAGTCGAAAGTTACCCTGATGGCAAGCGATTCAGAACTTCAGCCGCCACCCGGGCCGGTGAAATCCCCCGCAAACAGGCGATCGGTTCGGGATAGGCACAGGTGGATTTCATGCAGGGGATGCACGGCAAATCGTGGCGTTGAATGGCGCGCTCAGTTTGCCCGTACGCGCCCGTCCGGTTGGGATTTGTCGGGCCGAAAATGCCGACGACAGGCTTTCGCAATGCAGCGGCGACATGCATTGGCCCCGTGTCATTTGTGACCACCACTTTACACTGCCGCAACACTTCAACCATTTGCGGAAGCGTCGTGCGGCCGGTTAAGTCGAGGCACGCCTCCGGCGCTGCACCACTGATTTGACGTGCGAGGCCCGAGTCGGACTTTCCTCCGAGAATAACGAAATGCAGCCCGCGGTGCTGGCTCTGGAGCAGGGTAACCAGGGCGTGGAAATGCGACACGGGCCAACGCTTGTTTTCCCAACGTGCTCCAGGCAGCAACGCGACGGTCGGATTTCCATCGAGATTCCAGAGTGACTCCACTTCTTCGGCCACGGCGGGACGCTTCGGCATCCACTCGAATCGATCATGCACCGGGATTCGCAAAGCGCGGAGCACTGCCAGATACCAATCGACCGCGTGGGTTTGCTGTGTCGGTCGCGGCACGCTCAGATCATGGAAGCCGGGCGCCAACTCTCGCCAGTCCTGCAAGCCTGCCAAAAACGCACCCTTGGCCAGCCACCCTACTGTGGCGCTTCTGGCCAATGCCTGGAGATCGATGACAAGATCAAACCGGTGCCGACGCAGTTCCTGGACCGAACTCCATATTTCATTCCAGTGCCAGGGTGTCGCCCAGCGCTCTCGTTCGAATCGAAAAATTCCGGCGAGGTCTGGATCTCCTTCGAGTAGTGAGGCGGAATGGACTTCGATCCACCAATAGATCTCGCTGAGGGGATAATGCTGCTTTAGCAGACGCAGCACCGGGAGCGCCTGCACCACATCGCCGAGCGAGCTGGGCTTGAGAATGAGAATCTTCAAAACAGAAGGGTGAGTGTCGTTACGTCAGCCTTATCACGCCATTTCATGGATAATCCTGGCGCGCTTCGGATACCGCCAATGACAGGGACGGAATCGTAAGCCAACGGGACTCTCACTTCCCGAAGGACAGCCGTTCGGCGAGACGGGGAGGCAGGCCCGCATCCAGAATTTTCTTCTGAGCCTTGGCAATGTCGTAATCCAGTCGACGCAGTTCGATCGAGCCTTCGTTCAAATCGAAAATAACGTAAGCCGCCTTGGGGTTGTTATCGCGCGGCTGCCCAACGCTGCCGACGTTCACGAAATATTTGCGGCCTGGCTCGACCTTGAACTTGGAATACGTCCCGCCGCGGACCACGGCGTCGCGGATGAACGCGACCGGCACATGGGTGTGGCCGAAGAAACAGACGCTGGTGTTTTGATACGTGAAGCTGGCCGCTGCCATCAGCTTATCGAACACGTAGCCCCATCGCTCAGGCTGGTCGAGCGTCGCATGCACCATCGAAAAGCTTGCTACAAGCCGGACGTACTTCAGCTCGCGAAGCCATTTGCGGTCATCCTCGGTGAGCTGTTTGCGGGTCCAAACGACGGCCTCGGCGGCGTGGGGATTGAAGCCTTCCAGGTCTTCCTCGCTCGAACAGTATTCGTCGTGATTTCCCTTCACGCACGGCATGTTCATGCTCCGCACGATGTCCAGGCATTCCTTGGGATTGGCGCCGTATCCGACGACATCGCCCACGCAACAATAGTGCGTGCACTTTTGTTCGCGTGCGTCCGCGAGCACCACCTCAAACGCATCAAGGTTGCCGTGGATGTCTGCGATGACCGCGTACTTCATTCTGCAAAATGTTACCTTACGATTTCGAATCCGCGAAATTGTCCCGTTGCCGGGCCCCAGGTTTCTTCTTCGCGCTGAATTAACCCGCCCAATCCTGAGTCGCGCACCCCGGTCCGGAAAGCCTTGAGTTCATCGGTTTCACCTTCGGCAATCAACTCCACCCGGCCGTCCTCGAGATTGCGCACGCTGCCCGTCACTTCATAACCCGTGGTGATTGACTTCACTGTGTAGCGAAACCCCACTCCCTGCACGCGGCCAGAATAAAATACGGTCATTCGTTGGCGGCTCATGGGTTGATTTTACGCGGCGGCGATAAAGCCACAAGCCGAGTGACCGGTGCAAGGAATTGTTTGAGCTCCATCAGTGTCCTTTGAGGAGCGTTTGACTGCGTCCACTTCGATAGTCCCGGCTGGTTGCAAAGCGGCGCCACGTTGGCGACTCTCCGGTCAGATGGTTTCGTGGATTTCCAATGCCCCGGGTTCGCCGGTGCTCGCGCTGGCCCCCATGCAGGACGTCACAGACCTGCCTTTCTGGCGGCTCATGGCCGGCTATGGCGGGGCGGACGTGTACTACACCGAGTATTTCCGCGTTCATGCGACATCCCTTTTGGAGAAGGACATTCTCCGATCGGTTGAGGAAAACCCCACCGGCAAGCCAGCCATTGCGCAGATGATTGGCAACGACATCGAGGCGCTGGTTCGCACAGCCCGCGAACTACAGCAGTTTCCCATTGTCGCCGTGGACTTGAACCTCGGGTGTCCGGCGCCCGTTGTTTACCGCAAGTGTGCCGGCGGTGGTTTGCTTCGAGAGCCGAAGCGCGTTGACGCCATATTGGGGGCGCTCCGAGAGGCGATTAAGCCGCCTTGCCGATTCACGGTGAAAACGCGCCTGGGCTTTGATTCCACCGAGATATTCGAAGAACTCCTGCCCATCTTCGCGAGGCACTCCCTTGACTTGCTGACGGTTCATGGCCGGACGGTTTTCGAAATGTATCGCAGCGAAGTTCACTACGACTTCATCGCCCGCGCTGTCGAGGCGATGCCCTGTCCGGTGCTGGCAAATGGGAATGTCTCTTCGCCCACACGCGCCGCAGAAATCCTGCGCGCCACTGGCTCGGCCGGATTGATGATCGGGCGCGGCGCCATTCGGAATCCCTGGCTGTTCCACCAGATTCGTCAACACCTGCGAGGTGAAACTGTGTTCAATCCGCGCGGTTGCGACGTCTCTGCAGTACATTCGCGATCTGTACGAAGCCGTTTGCTCGCCCGACGTGAACGAAGCCGCCCAAGTGCAGAAGATGAAGAAATATTTGAACTATGTGGCCGCAGGGGCGGAGCCGAGTGGCCAATTTCTCCATGACATTCGCCGCGTTGAAACCAAGGCGGAGTTCTTCCGCGTGTGCGAAACATTTCTCGACCATGATGCCCCGCTGCCGCTGGAACCCTTCGCCCGCCCCGCCACATCGTCAGAGGTTTCGGGACCAAAGCACTGAGCACCGCTGCGGTGGTGATGTGCCGGGAAAGCGGCCGTCCGCGCCGCTCAATGATTGTGAGCCGCCGCAGCCGCCTGTTGCGGCACCGGCCGCGCACTCGCTTGCAACAAGGCTTCCTTGTCCTTCACCACCACGAGTTGGCCGAACATGATCTTCCAGTGTTCGGGGAAAGTGCAGACGTATTCGTAGTCGCCCACCTGCGTCGGCGCCGTGAGCTTAAGTGTCTCGCGTTGGCCCGGTTCGAGCATTTTGGTGGCGGCGAGAACTTTGGCGGCGAGCGCGCGGGAGGACGGAATGAAGGGCCGCCCCTGCCGGTCGAGCGTCGTCGGCTGCATCTTGTCCGTGACAACTCCGATCTCTTCGCGTGCCCCGGGCTGCACGACCACCAGATTGTGCGGCATCATGTCGTCGTTCTCGAAGATGATCTCGAATGGCTTGCCGGCAACCACAACAAGGCGTTGCACGTCGTAGCGCATTTGTTCGCGGACGGTCTTAACGGCGAACACCGTCACGCCGAGATCGACCAGTTCGCCCCGCACGCGGGCGGAATCCCCCGGCGGTAACAGCGTGGCCAGGTCCATACCCACTTGAACTGTTTCAACGAAAGGTTGTTCGGTGCGCTGGGCCGCCGGAACGCTCTTGGCCCATTTCAGAATTGCCTCAGAGATCGGGGCGGCCTGTTCCCTCGCCCAGGCTTCCCGAGGTAGTTTGCGAATCGCACCCGCTGAGGCCGCTACGTCTTTGCCGCTCCCCAGTTGTGCGGCCAAAAGGCCGTAATTTTTAGCTGCGTTCTCTTTGCCCATCAGCGGCAGGGCTCGCAAGGCCGACGAGCGCACATCAGGCCGCGTTCGTTCATCGGCAATGGCCGCGACGAGCAAGGGCTGGAATTTTTCGCGAGTCGAAGGGTCGGCGAGCATCACGATGGATTCGATTAAGAGAACCCGCCCGCCTGGATTCCCGGCGGTTTTCTCCCATGCGGGTTCGGGTTGCCCATCTGCTGCCACCAACGCCGCCGAAGCCGCGCGACGAACCGCGGGCTGATGTGTCTCCGTCGTCAGGCGTTGCAGGGCATTCCGCACCGGAGCCAGGTTTTCCGGCATCGCTGTGAGCAACAGTGCGAGGTCATTGACCGGCTGCAAGGGCGCGCCGTTTTCGTTCAACCGGGTCAATGCGGCGACCGCCTCCTGGGCTCGATTGGTTTTGCGCAACTTTGCCAGATCATCCAAGGCGCCGCTGCGTGTGTTCAAATCGATCGTCTTGCGGTCGAGCCGGGCCACGAGGACGGGCTCTGTGTTTGGCGCTGCGATGAGTTCCTTGTCCGACATGCGCGTAACGGCCGCTGCGAGCAAGGCTGGATCCTTCGGCACATAATCCTTCGCAGACTTCTGCAACTGCTTCGTCGTCTCCTTGAACGTGTAATCGAGGTAGTAATCCGTCGGATACTTCGTCACCTGGTAAGCGGCGTCCATGGCGTCGTGGCCTTCGAAGTAACTGGCGGCGCGGACTGCTTCGAGGCGCACGCGCGGTGAAGGATCATTCGCGGCCACCTTCAACGCAGTCAGCGGCTCGCTCACGCGGTCGCGCCAGTAGCACAAGACCCGCACCGCCTGCGCCCGGGCGCGTGGCTCGGGTGATTGCAGCACCTGCTTCAGCAACGGTTCATTCACCACGTTGTGCCATTGGTGTAGCCAGAGCGCTTCGAGCAGATGATGCGCGTCCCCGGCTTTCTTCGGGTCGAATTGCTTCACCCACTTTTGGGCGGCGGCGATGACTCTTTTGGAATCGTGCTTGTCCAACTCGATCTTGGCGCGAATGCGCACGTTGTCTTCGGGTTCCTTCAATACATTGAGCAGCGCGGCGATGGATTCGCCCTCGATCTTTTTCGGCTCCAGCAGCGGGCGCTCCGGATAAACGATGCGGTAAATGCGGCCGTGCACGTGGTCGCGGCTGGGATCGCGGAGATTATGCTGCAAGTGACCGATGATGGGGTTGTGCCAATCGATGAAATACAACGAGCCGTCGGGTGCGACGTCTGCCGCGATGGGGCGGAAGTTGGGATCATCGCTCTGCACCATGGGCGGGTTTACCGTCTCACCGTGCAATCCCGAGCCATCTTCCGTGACCTTCACGCGATAGATTCCCTGAAACCCAATCACGTTGATGTTGAGAAACTCATTCTGCATCGACTCCGGAAAGTGACGGCTCGACAGCATCGCGGTGCCGGGGCAGGGGCGCGAGGGACGCTCCCAGAATTGTTTCATACCCGGATGCTTGTCGCCGGGCTTGTCGCCGAGATAACCGCTGAATGCCGGGGCGAAGTAACTGTTGTTGCCCGGTGGCGTCGGTCACGATGTCGTTGCCCCAGTAATCGAAGACGCGCCCGTGCGGGTTCGCAAAACCGTAGGCGATGTAGCGCTCAAACTTGCTTGTGCGCGGCTCGAAACGGTAGATGGCCGCGTCGTTGTTCCGCACCGGGCCAGTCGATGTTTCGACGCCAGTCCGATGGAAGACGCCGTCGCTCAGGTAAATGGCGCCGCCTGGCTCGTAACAAATCGCGTTCGCGGTGTGATGTGAATCCGCCGAGTCCATCCCGTTCAGGACGCGAATCTTGGAGTCTGCCTTGCCATCGCCGTCGGTATCACGAACGAACCAGAGGTCGGGCGCTTGCATCAACAGCACCCCATCCTTGTAAAACTGGAAACCGGTCGGGCAATTCAAGTCGTCGATGAACGTCGTCATTTTCTGCACCTTGCCGTTCTGATCGATGTCAAACACGAGCAGTTTGTCCCCGTCTTTGCTCGTCGGGGTGCGCTCGGGATAATTGGGCCAGGCCGCCACCCAAAGGCGACCCTTCGTGTCGAACGCCATTTGCACGGGCTTGGAGAGCTCCGGGTATTCTTTCTCCGACGCGATGAATTGAACCTTGCAGCCGGGTGGCACGGTCATGTGACTCAACGATTCTTCACCGCTCAGGAACTTGTGCGAACCGTCAGGATTCTCACCCGGCTTGTTGGTGGGCAGTTCAATCGCTGGAGGAAGATTGTCGTCCTTCACCACGAGGTCCGTGCCCTTGGCGCGAGCCCAGATCCGCTGATCACGATTTGCTGTCATGACGTCGCGTTGCGACATCTCGCGTTGCATCACTTGAAAATTTGAGACGAAAGGTGGCGCCGGATTGCGGTCCTGAATTTGCCGCTGCCCTGGGGCGTAGGCTTCCTTGGAGCGGCCGCCATACACGTTGTAACCGTCCACCGTGCGATAACGTGAGAACCAGACGGTGTTCTTGTCGTTGATTGCCTCGCGGAGATTCTCAAATCCTGTGCTCGACATCGATGGCGCTTTCTCACCGAAAACGGCCGAGAACATCGCGGGAGCCAGCGCCTTGTAACCGTCATCGCTCAAATGGATGCCATTGATCGTCAGTGCTTTTTTCGACGCAGCGTAAGCCTTCTGTGACGCGGCAAACAAATCCACGAAGAGCACGCTGTTCGCCCTCGCCACCTCTGCCATCGCCTTCACGTAAGGTTCCAGTTGACGATTTACTGGAGCCGGATCGGGGAAATTCACGTCGGTATGCTTTTCGGCGGCGATGGGCGAAAACATCACCAGGCGGGGAGCGCCCTTGCCGCTGTAATTTGCCTTGAGCGTATCCTTGATGAACTTCTCGAGATCGCTGCGAAACTTGGGCAGGCCCTCCGCGCCTTTGAAGGATTCGTTGAAGCCGAAGAACGCGAGCACGACGTCCGCCTGCACTTTGGTGAGCCACTCGTCCGGCGTGCCGAAATTCTCCGAGCGCGGGCGCAAGGCCACTTCATCGGCTGCGAAACCAAGATGGCGGAAAACGAGGTCGTGCTTCTCAAACTTGTCGTACGTGAGCGCCTCGAAGTAACCCGAATGCTGCATGCGGTCGGCGAGCGTGTTGCCGATGACGGCGATGTGATCGCCTGGACGCAACTCCAGTTTTTCGGCTGCCCCTGCCGAGCCGACCCAGATAAAAGCCAACGCCAGCAGGACCGAACGCCATTCGTGTTTCATACGCAAGTTTTGGTGATGCCGTGAAATTGCACGGGCCATGAGAGACGAGCAACGACGGCGCGGTGTTCACTGCTTTTGGATCCGCCGGACGGGAAAGACCTCCAGTTCACCCGCTCGCTTCGCAGGCTTGAATATTTCTTCTCCCTCTCGTCCACTGGCGCCCATGAAATCATTTTTACTCATAGGCATTGTGGTTCTCACGATGGCGTTGAACGGTCGCGCTGCGGATTCCGAAGAGGGCTTCGTTAAGATTTTTGACGGAAAGACCTTTGAAGGTTGGAAGATCGGCGATGCGGACGCGAAATCATGGCGCATCGAAGACGGCGCTCTCGTCGCCCAGGGCAATCGCTCGCACGCGTTCTACGTGGGCGACGAACAACCGTTCAAAAATTTTGAGCTCAAGGTCGACGTGATGACCGAGCCGGGTTCTAACGGTGGCATTTACTTCCACACTAAGTTCCAGGAAAGCGGCTGGCCCAAGACCGGCTTTGAATGCCAGGTGAATGTATCGCAGACCGATTGGATCAAGACCGGCAGCCTCTATGGCCTGGTGAACATGGCTCTGACCCCGGCCCGGGATAACATGTGGTGGACGCAGCACATCATCGTGAAGGGCCGCACCGTGACGGTGAAGATCGATGGCAAGACGGTGCTGGAATACAATGAGCCGCCGGGTAGCCAGGCTGGCAAGGATTTCTCCCGCAAGCTGGATCAAGGCACGTTCGCCTTCCAGGCGCATGACCCCAAGAGCGTCATTCGTTACAAGAACGTGCGGGTGAAACGGCTTTGATTGGTTGAGCCCGTCTGTTTCATTCGGGCGATGAATTCCCTCCCATGGAATCCCATCGCCCGGATCCTCTCCGCTTGGCTGACGATGTTCGTTTTCGTCAGCGCTGGGGCAGAGTTTCGGCTGGACGACGTGCGACGGGTAAATACCCAGGCCGAAATACAAATCAGCAAGGAGCCGGGCTTCTACTACATCCTCTGGCGCGGGGATGAGCCAACCGACATTCACCTGGCCACGGACTTGTCGCTCGGCACTTCGCTCGCCAATGCCCTGACCGACACCAACCGAACCAACCACGCGCAGTTCTATCGCGTCGAGAAGCTCCCCATCACGTCGCTGCGCGACACGGATGGCGACGGATTGAGTGACATGTGGGAGTTGCTCCATCGCCCTTCCGGCGCTGCGCTCAATGATCGAGATGCCGAGGAGGATCTCGATGCCAATGGAGTGGCAGATAAAACAGATGCCTTGCGGGAGAGCTTGCGCGAAGGCGGATTACGCGGTCGCCCGGTTATTGCAGCGGGTAGATACCATTCGCTCGCGATTCGGCAGGACGGCACCTTATGGGGATGGGGAGACAACCTGTATGGACAACTTGGTTTCATCGGTTTCACCGAAGTGAATTCACCCACGCAAATCGGGACCGAAACCAACTGGAGCGCGGTTTCGATTGGAGGGCTAACGTCCTACGGTTTGAAATCAGACGGAACCCTTTGGGTGTGGAGCCAGAACTCCTCCACCGAAACCCTCCTTGCCCCCACGCAGATAGGTTCGAATGCAAACTGGATTGGCTTACCCAAAGGCAGGCCGACGGATAATCCCACGGCGTTGCAGGCGGACGGCACGCGCTGGCAGTTCGTGGGCAGCTTCACAAACGCACAACAACTTGGGAGCGACGATTGGGCGGCGGTCGCCGGCGGTGGATTTCCGTTTGGCAACTGGGCAATCAAGAGTGGCGGCACCTTGTGGAAAGGTCCGTCGATGGTGAATACCAACCCGGTTTGGACTTCGATTTCCTTGGGTATCTTCCACGCGTTGGCATTGCAAAAGGACGGGACCCTGTGGGCGTGGGCAATGGGTGGCAATCCGCCCGTGGAAGGACAACTTGGTTTGGGCAATGCGTCGCCCTCCGAGCCGACGCAAGTCGGCATGGATACCTGGGCGGCTGTTTCTGCTGGATGGTACCACTCCGTTGGGATTAAGGGCGACGGCTCACTCTGGTGGTGGGGTGTGAACCATGGCTTTGCACCCAACGAAGCAGGATTGCTCCGGACCAATCTCCCGGTGCGTGTCGGCATCAACACCGATTGGCTGGCGGTGGCGGCGGATTCGACCCACACGCTCGCATTGCGGACCGACGGAACGATTTGGACGTTCGGCATCAATGAATTCGGCAAACTTGGGAACGGAACGGTCGCCCTGGTTAAAGAGCCAGCCCAGATTGGGACCACCCATGATTGGAGTGAAGTAGCAGTCGGAACGCTGTTCTCTTTCGCGCTGAAATCGAATGGTACGATGTGGGCTTGGGGCGCGAATAAATACGGTGTGCTCGGCGTGGGAGACTTCACATCCAGTTCTTCACCCCGGCAGATTCCGGGCTCGAATTGGCTTAGTGTATCAGGCGGAAATGATCACACAGCCGCGTTGCAACAAGACGGCAGTCTTTGGGTTTGGGGTAAGCACATTTATGGCACCGGCAACAATGATGTGCTCACGAACTTGCCCATCCGTCTCGGGATGGATTCGGATTGGAATCGCATCTCCGCCGGCTGGCAGCATACCCTCGGCATGAAAACGAACCGCACGTTATGGAGTTGGGGGCGAAATGCTCGGGGTGAACTTGGTAACGGCTCCATTATTGGTACGGTGAACTCGCCGGCCCAAATCAGCGGTCCCGGCGCATGGACAAACTTTTCGGCGGGTTATTACTCATCCCTCGGGGTAGCGGGTTCCAGGCTATACACGTGGGGTTCTCGCGTCGGCCCCAGTTCAATATCTCCTTCTCCGGAAGAAGTGGACTATACGTTCAATTGGAAAGCTGTGGCGAATGCAAAGGGTACGGGTCCGACGCTGAATACACATGCGCTCGCTCTAAAGCAGAATGGGACACTCTGGTCTTGGGGGTACAACATTCACGGACAGCTGGGCGACGGCACGAACACCACCACGATCCAGCCCGGGCAGGTGGGCACATCCACGAATTGGTTATCCATCGCTGCCGGCAGCACATTCTCTTCCGCCCTCCAACGCGATGGCTCGCTGTGGCTCTGGGGCGAGAACGCCTTCGGACAACTGGGCTCGGGCACGCGCCTCAACACGAACCGGGTTTCGCAAACCGGTTCAGAAACCAACTGGACATCTGTCGCGGCTGGGAATCAACACACGCTGGCACTCAAAGCCGATGGTTCCCTCTGGGCCTGGGGTGACAACAGCTACGGTCAGTGTGCGCAGCCCGCCTTGTTCGAGCCTGCTCCGGTCGCGGGCACCAATTGGGGCAAGCCTCGCTGAAGGGCCATCCGTTTCTTTACCCAGGCGGTTCACTGCGCTAGCTTCCGCGCCCTCATCGCAGTGATGAGGAACGATTCATGGCATCCATCGAACAGGAAATTTCGCGCCGGCGGACGTTTGCGATCATCTCGCATCCGGACGCGGGCAAGACCACGCTCACGGAAAAGTTCCTGCTCTACGGCGGCGCGGTGCAACTCGCCGGCTCCGTCACCGCGCGCAAGAACCAGCGCGCCACCACTTCGGACTGGATGGAACTGGAACGGCAGCGCGGCATCTCGGTCAGTTCCACCGTGCTGCAGTTCGAGTATCGCGGCTTCTGCGTCAACCTGCTCGACACGCCGGGTCACAAGGATTTTTCCGAGGACACCTATCGCGTGCTCACCGCGGTGGACGCGGCGGTCATGGTGATCGACGCGGGCAAAGGCATCGAGACGCAGACGCGCAAGCTGTTCGAGGTGTGCCGGCAGCGCGGCATTCCGATCTTCACGTTCATGAACAAGCTGGATCGTCCGGCGAAGGACCCGCTGGATCTGCTCGACGAACTGGAGCGCGTGCTCGGCATTGCGGCGTATCCCGTGAACTGGCCGCTCGGCAATGGCACGGAGTTTCGCGGCGTGTTCGATCGGCAGACGAAGCAGGTGCATTTCTTCGAGCGCGTGCCGAGCGGCGCCTATCGCGCGCCGGTGTCGGTGCATGATCTTGCCGACGCCGATCGTGCGCGAGACGAATGGCGGACGACGTTTACGCGAAGGTCGTCGAGGAACTGGAGATGCTCGAAGGCGCAGGCGCGGCGTTTCGACCACGACGCAGTGCTCGCGGGCAAACTGACGCCGGTGTTTCTTCGGCAGCGCCGTGAACAACTTCGGCGTGCAACTGCTGCTCGATGCCTTTCTCGATCTCGCCCCGCCGCCGCAAGCCGCGCGATCGTGGATGAACGCGTCATCGATCCGGTGAGCGATGGCTTCTCCGGTTTCATTTTCAAGATTCAGGCGAACATGGACCCGAGGCATCGCGATCGCCTCGCCTTCGTGCGCATCTGCTCGGGCAAGTTCGAGCGCGACATGTCGGTGATTCACACGCGCACCGGAAAGAAGCTGCGCCTCTCCAGTTCGCACAAGCTCTTCGGCCGCGAACGCGAGACGGTGGATGAAGCGTATCCCGGCGATGTCGTGGGGCTGGTCGGGACATTCCGATTTTCGCATCGGCGACACGCTCGCGGAAGATGCCTCGATTGCCTACGACGAGATTCCGCGCTTCACGCCCGAGTGTTTCGCCTGGCTGCAAAGCCCGAGCACCGCGCAGTTCAAACGCTTCCGCGAAGGTCTCGAACAACTGCTTGCAGGAAGGCGTGGTGCAGTCGTTTCTGATTAAGGATTCCAGCGCAGCGCGTGCCGTTGCTCGGCGCCGTCGGGCCGCTGCAATTCGAAGTGGTGCAATACCGCATGCAGACGGAGTACGGCGCGGAGTCGCGGCTCGAACATGGGCCGTGGAAAATCCTGCGCTGGGCGCAGACCGAGAATAACGTGCCACTCGAAGACGTCCTGCTGCCGACGGGCGCGAAGCTCGCGTACGATGTCGCGAACAAACCGGTCATCCTCTTCACCGAACAGTGGGCATGCGATTTTTTCGCTGATCGCAACAAGGCGATTCGATTAAGCGCGCTGCCATTCGAGGAGCAGTTGGCGCCGGGTTGATCGGCATGTATCTGTCTAGGATTCTTCCCCTGGTTGCGATGGCGAAGGTTGACGCGAATGCTCTGCCACCGCGTCATTGAATCGAAAGTATCCAGTAACATGAGTGGCACTCGCATCATCATTGTAGGCGGCGGGGCGGCGGGGTTCTTTGCGGCCATCACCTGTGCCGAAGCCGCGCCGGATGCCGAAGTCCTCCTTCTGGAGAAAAGCCCGCAGTTTCTTTCCAAGGTTCGCATCTCCGGTGGTGGACGGTGCAACGTCACTCATTCCTGCTTTGAACCCCGGGAGTTAACCAAGCGTTATCCGCGTGGCGAGCGAGCCCTTATTGCGCCGTTCCATCGTTTCCAAGCCAGCGACACGGTGGCGTGGTTTGAGAATCGAGGCGTGAAACTCAAGACCGAGAACGATGGCCGGATGTTTCCCACGACCGACACGTCGCAAACGATTGTCGATTGCCTGACGCATGCGGCGCGCGCTGCCGGGGTGCAACTTCGCCCGCATTGCGGGGTGGAGAAGGCGGCCAAAGTACACGGTCGGTTTCAACTTGGTTTGTCGTCAGGAGAAACTGTTTCTGCTGATCAACTGTTGATCGCCACGGGCGGCTGCCGATCCGCTGCGCTTGGGCAACTGGCACAGTCGTTCGGTCACACTTTGGAAGAGCCGGTGCCTTCCCTGTTCACGTTCCACGTGGAGGCTGGATGGTTGCGCGCGCTCGCCGGGGTCTCGGTGGAGTCGGCCGAGGTCTCAGTGCCGGATGCAGGTTTGCGTGAACGAGGCCCTTTACTCGTGACTCATTGGGGATTGAGCGGCCCCGCAATCCTGCGTCTATCGGCCTGGGGCGCTCGGGCTCTTCACGCCTGTCACTATCATTTCCCGCTGCATGTGAATTGGATTCCTGCGCTCAACGCGGAGTCGCTGACATCCGAGTTGGAGGCGCGTCGAAGACTTCATTCCGCCAAGCTGGTCATCAACGCTCCGGTGGCTCCGTTATCGGCGCGATTGTGGGAGGCGCTCGCGCTCGCCGCAGGCGTTCCGCCGGAAACGCGATGGTCAGGCCTGTCTCGCCCGGCACAACATCGACTGACACAACAGCTTTTGCGCACCGAACTGCGGGTTTCGGGCAAGAGTTTGAACAAGGACGAGTTTGTTACGTGCGGCGGTGTTCGTCTGAAGGAAGTGAACTTCAAAACGATGGAAAGCCGGCTGTGCCCGGGACTTTTTTTCGCGGGCGAAGTGTTGGACATCGACGGCATCACCGGGGGATTTAATTTCCAATCGGCATGGACGACGGGATGGATTGCTGGGCGTGCGATGGCGGAAAAAGCAGTTGCAATCGCTTCGGGCTAGGGCATTTTCACGGCCGCTTCGGGTCGGGGCGTAGCGTAGCCTGGTAGCGCGCTTGTTTCGGGTACAAGAGGTCGTGAGTTCGAATCTCACCGCCCCGACCATTCTTTGGTTCGCCCCAATTCAGTACCAGTTCCTCAGCCGGACTTCGATGCCGAGATCGGTGCCGAGCCATTGCTTGAAGGTGGCATGATTGGTCCGGGTGCCGCCCTGATCGCGATAATGGTAGGGGTAGACCACCTTTGGCCGCATCGCACGGATGATGTTCGTGGCTCCCACGGCGTTCGTGGTGAAGGGGATGTTCATCGCCAGAAACGCCACATCAATATTCGTGACGCCGCGAATCTCCATCCCATCCCCACAGTCGCCGCTGGTGAAAATGCGTTTGCCGCCGAGTGTGAGGATGTACGCGTTGTTGTTCCCGTAGGGATGATTGCCGTTATAAGCGGGAACAGCCTCCACCGTCATTCCCAGGACATTGGTCGTGGTGCCGTAGGCGAGGGAAATGGCGTTAGGCCGAAGCGCGGTGAACGGGGTTGAGTTGTAAATGACCGGCGGCACCACGATGACGCCGCTCGTCGCGCGCACGGCGTTGAGGGTGGCAATGTCATAGTGATCGCCATGGCTATGGCTGACGAGAATAAGGTCGGCCCGGGGAAAGCTTGTGTAGGCGGCCGGCCCGTTGGTCGGGTCATTGTAGATCGTCTTTCCATTCCAACTCATTACGAACGTGGCATGGCCGACGGGGTGAATGACCGCGTCCCCATTGGTTGTCGTAAGGTGATCGCCGGTGAGGTTGTTTGTTCCGGTAAGCTCCTGGGCCCGGTAGAAGCGCGTGGGAAGGTATGGCGCGGCGGAGTCTGTGTGATGGTTCACGCCAGTGCTGCGCAAGGTGAGCAGGGAGCTCCATGCAGGCAGATTGGTGTCCGCGGGGAAGTGGGTGGCGACATCCACTCGATAGTTCGTGCCGACCGGAGCATTAAATCGGAGGAAGATCTCGCGGTTCGTGAGGCGCTGGACGCCGACGAATTGGGGCTCTTGGCCTTTGGCAGCAGTAATCCCCCACAGGATGGTAATGAGACCGAGGATCCGTGCGAGGGCCGTTGTGTGTGAGTTCATGCGGGTGTCCTCGTCAGACGTCGCGACGAATTTTCGGTTACTCAAGCGATTCTGCCATTTCAAATTACGAAGTTCGGAATTCAAATTGCCCCGTGGAAACAACGCCCTCTGCCAGCGCCTCGGAACAGTCCATCGTGTTCCGCCCGGCATCCTATATCGATCGGCTGCAACTCAGTGATTTGTTTTCACACGCGCAGCCGTTGGAGGTGGAGCTCGGTGCTGGCGACGGTTCGTTCTTTGTCCAGTGGGCCGCTCTGAATCCCACCATGAATCTTTTGGGACTGGAACGTTTGTTGGGGCGCCTGCGTAAGATTGATCGCCGCGCGCGCCGGGCCGGACTCACCAACGTGCGTGTGGTGCGACTCGAGGCGAGCTACTTCGTGGAGTATTTGCTGCCGCGCGACTCGGTCAGCGCCTTCCACATTTACTTTCCTGATCCCTGGCCCAAGCGGAAGCATCGTGGCCATCGCCTGATCAATGAACGTTTTACTGGTGTGTTGCGGGGTGCGCTCCAAGTCGGCGGCACGGTTTACCTGCGCACGGATGACGCGGATTATTTCGCTCAAATGACCGAAGTCTTTGGTGCGAACAAAATGTTTGAAACCGTGCCGACCCCAGACCGGCTCGCCGCGGTGTTGACGGATTTTGAGCGCGGCTTCAATGCCAAGGGAATTGTGACCAATCGGGCGGCGTACCGCAGAATCAATTGAGCTGGAAACGAATGGGCCGGCGGAGGCGGATCAGACGTCGATGACGGGGCCGCCTTTGTCGTCATCCCGTTTGACGGGCGGTTTTCCGCGCCGCACGGATACGCGGGCATCTCCGGTCCCCGTCATTGAGTTCAGGAGGAGCGAGACCACGCTGATGATGATGGCGGCGAGGCAGGCGCTCCAAAACCCATCGACGTGAAAGTGCTTGGGGCCGAGGATGGCACTCACCAGCAGCAGGAGCACGGCATTGATCACGATGGTGAACAAGCCCAGCGTGAAGATCAGGAGCGGCAGCGAGAGGAGCATGAGCAGGGGCCGCAGAAAACCGTTGAGCAAACCGAGCACCAGGGTCGCCACCACCAGGTCAACATAGTTGCCGTAGGTGATTCGTTCGTTCAATACGAGCGTCGCAACCAGCACCGCCAGGGTGCTGATGATCCATCGCTGAATGAAATTTTTCAATTTTTCCGACATCAGTGTGCGCTTTGCGCTGGCGGAGGATGAAGCACTGGGCGCGGGGTGACAAGTTTCGCGGCGAGCACCGCAACATCCCCATCAGAACTCCACATGTACCAACTCAACTTGTTTCTCGCTCTGCACCGTCACCCTGCCGGTGGCCGCGGGAACGAGGCAGAAATCCCCGGCCTTGAGTCGAAGTTCAATGCCATGAGCGCTGATCGTCATCCGGCCTCGCACCAACCCGAAGATTTGCGGCAACGTGCTGGAAACGTGAAAGCGCTGGCCGCGTTTGAACTGCCAGGCATTGGCTCGGAACAGCGGGTCGTCCACGAGGTAACGCACGGCGAGCGTTTCGCTGCGGGAATATTCCGAACGGATGAGGCGCGGCTCGAAATCGTTGAAGTCGATGCTGGCGAGGGATTGCTCGATGTGCAGCGCCCTTGGTTTTCCATCGAGACCGACCCGGTTCCAGTCGAAGACACGGTAGGTCGTGTCTGAGTTTTGCTGAATCTCGAAAATGACGTTTCCGGCGCCGATGGCGTGGACCCGCCCGCTGGGAAGAAACATGGTGTCGCCGTTCGTCACCGGGAGATGATGAAAACATTCCGCCACAGTCCCGTCGCGAACTTTGGCTTCGAACGCAGCGCGCGTGACTCCATATTTCAAGCCCACATAAAGATCGGCCGTGGGGGTGGCGTCAGCGATGAACCACATTTCCGTCTTGGGCTCGCCGTTGAGTTCTTTGGCGAGTGCGGCCGGAGGGTGAACCTGAAGCGAAAGCTTCTCCTGGGCGTCGAGGATTTTCACGAGCAAGGGGAACTGCTTCAGGCTGGCGCGCTCCGGTCCGAGCAGCTCGGCAGCGTGATGCTCCATGAGCCATTGCAACGTCTTCCCCGCCAGCGGGCCGTTGGCCACAACGCTAATTCCTTCGGGGCGATCAGTGATTTCCCAGGATTCGCCAATCACTTGATTCGGAGGAAGTGGCTTGCCGTAGAGGCGTTCAATATTTCGGCCGCCCCAAACGCGTTCCTTGAAGATGGGAGTGAAGGTGATGGGGTAGAGCGGAATCATTGTTAACTTCTTCAGTGTTCTAAAAACCAAACCTGCACAGCCCAGGCTTGGTGAGTGTCGAGATGCAATTTTTCTCGAGGGTTAATTGCTGGCCCGAGTTCTGGACCTCTGCTGCTCTCTTGTCTCGCGCCCCCATGTACGAACTCGCCGGACAACGTCCCTGAATTACCGTGCGCTACGCTGCGTCCTTCTGCTTTTCCACGAAGTGCCCATGCGCGCGAAATTTGGCGTAGCGCTGTTTCATTCGCTCCTCGACGGAGAGTTCTCTCAATAAATCCAAGTTCTGGAGCAACGCTTTCTTCAAAGTTTCTCCGGTCGTCCTCGGATCGTTGTGCGCCCCGCCGAGCGGCTCAGGAACGATTTCGTCCACGAGGCCTAATTCGAGCAGGTCGTTCGCTGTGATTTTCAACGCTGCCGCCGCTTTCTCCGCCGCCGCACGTTCTTTCCACAAAATCGCCGCGCACCCTTCCGGACTGATGACGGAGTAATAAGCGTTCTCTAAAATCAGGACGCGATCCGCGACGCCGATTCCTAGCGCGCCGCCCGAGCCACCTTCGCCAATGACCACCGCGATGACAGGAACTTCCAGCAACATCATCTCGCGAAGGTTAACCGCGATGGCCTCGGCAATGTGCCGTTCCTCGGCGCCGATGCCTGGGTAGGCGCCTGCGGTGTCGATGAGGGTAATGATGGGAAGCCCAAATTTGTCGGCGAGCCGCATGAGACGAAGCGCTTTGCGATAACCTTCCGGATGGGCGGAACCAAAATTACGACGGATGTTCTCCTTTGTATCGCGACCCTTCTGCGTGCCAATGACCAGGACCTTGTGTTCGCCCAGCTTGGCAAAACCACCCACCACCGCGCGGTCCTCGGCGAAAAGCCGGTCCCCGTGCAATTCGCTGAAGGCAGTAAAAGTATTGTTGAAATAATCGAGGGCGAAGGGCCGCTTGGGATGTCGCGCGAGTTGCACCCGCTGCCACGCCGTTAGGTTCAGGTAAATCTGCCGGCGCGTCTCGGCGATCTTTTTTTCGATCTGGGCGACTTCGACTTCGAAATTGAGCCCCAACGTCTCCGGATGCTTCTTCAGCTCGTCCAGCTTGCGTTGCAGTTCGATAATCGGCTTCTCGAAATCGAGCTGATTCTTCATGCGGCGCGCAGCTTAAGGTTTCCCAACACGCAGGCAATCGGGAATTCAGAGCCCGCATCTGGCCCGGGCTTGATTCAAAGATTGGTCAAGGCGGGTCGATCCGGCAAACTGGCCGGCGGTGAATGCAACTTGGAGCAACTCGCGCTGGTTCAGGCGTATGCTGGCGATTGTGGCGGGCACGGCGCTGGCCCTGTCCTTCCATAAGGCCAACATCGCGGGTCTGGCTTGGATAGCTCCTGCGTTAATCCTTCTGGCGACGCGCGGCGGAAGCAGCGTGCGCCTCGGTTATCTCGCTGGCTTCACTCATTATCTCATCTCTCTTTCCTGGCTGCTGCACATCCCGGTGAAGTTCTACCCGATCCTCGGCTGGCTTGCGCTCGGGGCCTACCTGGCCCTGTATCCCGCCGTCTGGGCCTGGGCGTGCGCCCGGCTTCATTCCCAATTGAGCCTTTCCAACTGGGCTGCTCGAACGGCGTTTGCCCTTTTTTGCGCCGCGGCATGGGTCGCCATGGAAATGATTGTGTCGCGCATGTTCAGCGGTTTTCCTTGGAACTTGCTCGGCTCCTCGCAGCAACAACTGTTGCCATTGATTCAGGTTGCTGCGTGGACGGGCATTCATGGCGTGGCTTTCCTGGTTGTGTGGTTTTCCATCTCGCTTGCTTAACGCCTTCGACGCGCTGCTTGCCCGTCCGTCGGCGCGGAATGTCTGGCTCAAGGAACTGGCGCTACCGATTTTCATTGGCGCCGCTTTGTATGCGTTCGGCATGCATCGAATGGCGCAGGGACCCCAGGCAAGCCGCACCTTGCGCGTGGCGTTGGTGCAACCCAGCATTCCGCAGACGATGGTGTGGGACCCGGCCGCGGCGGACGTGCGTTTCGCGGAATTGATGCGCCTGACCTCGGCTGCCCTGACGAATAAACCGGACGTTTTGATCTGGCCGGAAGCCGCCGTCCCCAAAATGGTGCGGGACGACCGCGCCACACAGGAAGCGCATCACCTCCCTCGCGCGGAGCAACCAGGTATGGCTCATCATTGGCTCAGACGATTTTGATTACCGCGGCACGAACGTTGTTTACTTCAACAGCAGCTTCCTCATCTCGCCAGGGGGCGAGTTCGTCAGCACCTACCGTAAGCGCCGCCTGGTAATTTTTGGCGAGTATGTGCCGCTGACGGATTGGCTGCCGTTCATCAAGTATTTGACGCCGATCGATAGTGGATTCACTCCTGGCGAAGCTCCCGTCACCTTTGAGTTGAAGGACTTGGGCGTAAAAACCTCCGTGCTTATTTGCTTCGAGGATGTATTTCCGCACTACGCGCGTGAACACGCCACGGACGAAATAGATTTCCTGGTCAACATCACCAATGACGGTTGGTTCGGCGAAAGCGCGGCCCAATGGCAGCAGGCGGCCAGCGCCGCGTTTCGCGCGGTGGAGAATGGGGTGCCATTGGTGCGGTGCGCCAACAATGGCATCAGCTGCTGGATCGACCGCTTCGGTGCCATGAACGACGTTTACTTTGAGGGAACCCGCGATGTGTATCGCGCAGGGTTCAAACTCGTCACTGTTCCGTTGCCCGCTCCCGACTTCAAACCGGAGCAAACTTTCTACAACCGTCATGGCGATTGGTTCGGCTGGCTGTGTGTGCTCGTTGCCGCAATGGGTGGTGGGTTGATCCTTATCCGAAAAGTTAACCGTAACTAGTTCCTTTACCAAAACGAGGCACCCTTCTAGCCTAGCCTCGCGTGCTCCCAAAGAAACCAGTCACCCTGGCGGAAATCGCGAAACGCGCCGGCGTCAGCGTAATGACTGTCTCCCGCGCCCTGCGCAACCAATCCAACATCGCTCCCGCTACTCAGAAGAAGATCCAGGATATCGCAAACCAGCTGGGGTATCGTCCAAACCCACTCGTCTCAGCCTTGATGACCTATCGTCGCGCGGCCAAGCCGGTGAAATCGCACTTGAGCATTGGGTTCATCACCAATTTCCCGACAAGGGACGGTTGGAAAGTCTCAAAGCTTTACGAAAGTTTCTTCGAAGGTGTGGCTGACTGTGCGGACCGACATGGCTACGGAGTCGAAGTTTTCTGGATGCGCGAGCCAGGCCTGACTCCTGAACGGATGACGCAGATTCTCCTGACCCGTAGCATTCATGGCGTTATCGTCGCCCCGTTGCCGGTCGCCCACGGCGAACTGGAATTGGGCTGGGAGAATTTTTCGGCTGTCACCCTGGGATATTCACTCACCAAGCCATTGCTTCATCGCGCCGTGAACCATCAATTTCGCTCGATGCGGTCGGCGATGCGCGAGCTGCGCGCCCATGGTTATCGACGCCTGGGACTGGCTTTGCCCGCCAGCTTGAACGAACGGGTCGACCGCCAGTGGGTGGCCAGTTTCCTGGTCGAACAACTGGAAGCTGATCATTCCGTCCCTTTGTTTGTGCCCGACGACGCGAAATGGACACTTTGAAAGTTTCCGTAAATGGTTCACGACGCAGAAGCCCGATGTCGTCATCAGCCATGAAGAGGTGGCGTTGGACTGGATCCGCAAACTGGGCGCGCAAGTGCCTGGCGATGTCGGCTTCGTCCACTTGAACTGTGCGGATGAAAGCGGCCAATTTGCCGGCATCTATCAGAACGGACCCACCATTGGTTCAGTCGCCGTTGATTTTCTGATCGGCATGATCCAACGAAACGAGCGCGGCGTCCCGCTTTTGCCGCATTCGGTGCTGGTCGAAGGCACGTGGATGGAGGGCGAAACCGTCCGCCCGCGGAAGATTCCGAAAGTGATCGCGTGAGTTACGCGGCCTGAAGTTGCGGATGCGTCAGCGGTTGACCCACCGGGAGGTCTTCTGGCAATGGGGCAAATTCATTCACCGCCTCCCAGAGTTTCGAGAAATCCTTGTTCACGTCTCCGCTCAGGCAATCGGTGATATCCCCGGCCAGGTCAGGATACTTGTCGATTACCTTCTTGAACGAAAAGTTCGGCTCGTAGAACGCGTAAACCAGCTTGCGCATGTTCTCGATTCCCTGCCGCAAGACATTGTCGCGTAGCCGGCAAAACGATCTGGCGAAAAATCGCGCGCCAGGATTGCATCGTGCACGGCGTCCGCGGCCAGCACCCCGCTCTTCAGAGCCAGCATCAGGCCGGAGGAAAACACCGGGTCGAGGAAACAGAACGCATCGCCCACGAGCAACAGGCCCTCGCTCCCGCAATGCCGTGCATGGAAGGAAAACTCGCTGGTGATGTAATACGGACCGACCTGTTTTCCGGGCGCCAGGTAATTCTTGATCCAGACGTTCTGCTCAATCTCACGCTGGAAGATTTCCTCCGGCGCTTTGACCCCATCGCGCGATAGATATTTGCCTTCCGCGACGACGCCCACGCTGACCATGTCGTTGTGCTGTGGGATGTACCAGAACCAACCCTTCTCCGGGAGCATGGCCACGGTGGTGGCGCCTTCATCGATGCCGCCGTCGCGCTTCGCGCCTTGGTAATAAGTCCACACCGCGACTTTGTTCAGGAAGGGATCGCTGACCCGCCAATGATTGCGCACAGCAGCGAAAGCCTCCTTGCCCGAGCAATCCAAAGTCATCGCCGCCCGATACTCCCGCACACTGCCGTCTTTTCCTTCGCGCCGTCACGCCGACCACCCGATCGCCGTCACGCAGCAGGGAAGTGACTGTGATTTCCTCGAGAATCGTCGCTCCTTTGGCGCGCGCGTTTTCCACGAGCAACGCATCGAACTCCGAACGCAGGACCTGCCACGTTTGGGCGACGGTCTCGCGATCGTAGCGGTTGAAAAAATAGAAAGGCTGCGAGGCTTTGCCGTTCGGCGACACGAACTGGACGCTGTACTTCTTGATGAAGTGCGAGGCCTTCAGCTTTTCGATCAACCCCAGCCGCTTCAAAGGCTCGTAGCAAAAAGGCAGCAGCGATTCGCCGATGTGGTAGCGAGGGAATTTTTCCCGTTCGAGCACGAGAACGCGATGCCCTTGTTCCGCGAGCAGCGCGGCTGCGCTCGCCCCCGCCGGCCCTGCGCCGATAATCAGACATCATGCCAGATCAGTCATAATTATTCCTTCGGCCGGCGGCAGGATCTCCACGATCTCCGCCAGAGCGCTGCTGTTGTGGATCGAACA
Organism: uncultured Verrucomicrobiae bacterium; assembly: GCA_963760275.1. Taxonomy (GTDB): domain Bacteria; phylum Verrucomicrobiota; class Verrucomicrobiia; order Limisphaerales; family SIBH01; genus JANNGC01. Next base: position 240,522 of record CAVXCM010000011.1, on the reverse strand, counting down.
AGGTATTGCGCCGGCCATAGAGCGTGTGCGCACCGCGGAGCTGTAAAGCGCCCTTTGATGAAGGAATCCGCCTCGATTTTGCAGAAACGCCTTGGGCCGGCTGGTATGGAGGATTTTGAATTCGCCCAGAATCGTCCCGAGAGGTTCCTGTTCCTCCAAAATTAACTGCCGAGCTGCCGGGGGGAACAAGGCCGAGATTGATTTTGATGGCGCCGAATTCCACCGGCGTCCGCGTGCGCTCGCGTGAGCAGAATCACCTCACGGAAATAAAAGTCACCGCGCGTCTGCCGGCTGATCACGTTCAGGTAAATGCGCTCGTCATGAAACTTCTCCAGCGTCGGCGTCATGTCGTGCTGGTGCACCAGCAGTCGGCGATACGGCTCGGGCACCTCGTCGCCCGCGAACCTGCTTCAATCTCAGGCAATGCCCGTTTCGACAGCGCATAAAACTCATCCAGCGGATACGCAAAAGGCAGCACGCTTGCAGGCTGGGCCACGGAGGGTTGGGGAGGAACACTCATGCGTATCGAACGTTCCTGTGTTCGGCAGGAAGAACTCATGGAGCAAGCCGGTCCACCTGCACCATTGCCTCGCGGTTCAGCAGAATGGCGTCCCCATCCACGGTCAGGAACCCCCAATCCTTCAAGGTCTGAATCGGCACGGCAAATTGTTGCATAGGGTCAGTCGCCAAACTTCTTCGTGAAATAATCGCGGCTCACTTTACCGAGCTTGAGCTGGAGGATGAATTCGCGGATGTAGCGTTCCTCGTGCGTTGGCGTGAGCGCGCGGTGAACCGGCAAGTTCCCCGGCCTGCATCTTCGCCAGTAAGGATCGAAGTCGTGCTGATTCTGGTAATGCACGCCGCCGATGTGGCCGAAGCTCGCCACGCCCATGCCGAAGCAAGTCCGCGCCGGCCCAAAGACGATCGCGATAAATGAACTTCGTCTTCTCAGGATTCTTCACCGCGGTGTAGGCGCTGGAAACGGTGTAACCAACCTTCGTCAGTTCATTCCAAGCGTAGTCCACCCAACGCCGCTTCGTTTCCCAGTCGGCCACGGGCGCAACCAGTTTTCCCTCCGCTTTCATCTGTTTGTAGATGGTCGTGTTGTAGGGAATCTCCATCTCGTAAATCGTCACGCTGTCCGGCGACATCTCGATGGTCTTGCGGATGCACTCGCGCCAATTCTCGTCCGTCTCTTCGACCATGCCGGCGATGAGATCGATGTTGATTTGCGGAAATCCGATTTCACGCGCGTAGGCGTAGGCGCGCGCGATTTCCTTGCGTGATGAGCCCGGCCGTTGATCTCCAGGATGTGGTCGTCGAAATTCTCGACACCCAGGCTCAAACGCGTGACTCCCAATTCGCGAATCGCCTTTAACTTGTGATCGGTAAGCGTGCCCGGCTCAGCCTCGAAAGTCACTTCCTCCACTTCATCCCAAGGCAGCAACCGCTTCATCTCGCCGGTGAGATGTTTGAGTTGGTCAACGGACAAATAACTTGGCGTTCCGCCCCCAAAGTAAATGAAGTTTGGCTTGCGACCCCCAATGAACGGCTTGGTTGCGTAGAGGGTAAATTCCTTGATGACCGCATCGATGTAGCTGCGAATCGCCGCGGCATCCTTGTCCGTATAGACGCGGAAATAACAAAAGTGGCAACGCTTGCGACAAAACGGGATGTGCACGTAAAGCCCCAGCGGCGTGCCCGGATCGGGAGCGCGTTCCGTGGCGGCAAGCAACTCGGGCACACGGTCGGTCTTCCAAAATGAAAACGGCGGATAGTTTGAAACAAAGTAGTTGCCGACGGTGGTCTCTTTTTGAAGAGGCGGTGCGCTCGTTCCCGGCGGTGGTGCGATCGTGATCGAACTCATAAATTCATTTCTTAATCCCAAAACAGTAAACGCTTCCGTCATTCGACCCGACGACAAATCTTCCATCCGCAGACGGCAGGTGAGCTCTCGACCGAATCCCCGATCTCATAGCTCCACAGTTCCTTCCCATCGCTTAAGCGAACCAGATAGACACGCCCATCATCCGAGCCGACCACCACCTTATCGCTGGCGATTGCCGGCGAGCTATCCACCTTGCCGCGTGTTGGCAGGTTCCAAAGCTCCTTGCCATCAGCGCGATTGACGCAATGCAGCTTCTTATCGCGTCCACCGAATACGACCCGATCCTGCGTCACTGCCGCCGAGGAAAAGTAAGGGAAGGCCCGGTCGCGATACGTCCAGAGATTGGTTCCCTTTTCCAAATCCACACAAAGAAACTCATTCTCATAATGCCCGTAGTACGCCTTCCTATCAGCGATGGCCAACGAACCGGCAATGTAGGCGCCGCCATCAATCTCCTTCACCTTTGTCCCGTCTTTTAACGAGATCACATGCAGAATGGCGTCACATCCGCCGAACACTGTCTTGCCTTCGAAGATTGCCGGGGAGCCGTTGATGTAATTTCCCGTTTCATAAACCCAATTGCTCCGCCCCGTCGTGGCGTCCACACAGTGCAGCTTGTAGTCGTGGCTCCCAACAATGATTCGGAGTGACGCACCGTCTCCAAAGTAATTGGGGCCGCCCACGATTTTATCGTCCGTCGCATATTTCCAGACCTGCTTGCCGTCTTTCGCGTTGATGCCGTAAAGCGCGCCGCCCATGTCACCCACGAAAACTTTTCCGCCCTGCACCAAGGGAGACGATTCGATTGGATCGTTCGCCCGGAAGGACCACACCTGTTTTCCGTCTGCGATCGACAACGCCACCAGATTGCTGTCATGCGAGCCGATGAAGACCAGGCTTCCGACGATAGCGGGAGAAGATTTTACGGGACCTCCTGTCTTGTAGCTCCAGAGCAGCACTGGTTTGTCCGGCAGCGTGTCCGTGGAGACGCCCGTCAATGCTGGGTTCCCTCGGAACTGGGGCCAATCCGCCGCAGACAATGACAACGTGGCCAGCCAAAGCCACAGAACACCCCCGCCCTGGCGAAATTTAGGTAAAGATTTCAAACGTCCTGTCCTCACTCGTCGCTCGCAGTATCTGGTAGCTCGGCAGGCGACGCAACCGGATAATACTTACACGTATGAACTCGACGGGCGGCTCGCGCTGGTTGTTCACACTTTTATCGCGCGATTGTTCATAACCCCTTCTTGCCCGGGACTACGCTCCTGATTAGTGTCCCAGAGTTCGAGCGACAGACCCAGTTCGTTTCGATGTTTCCCCTGAACCAGATGGATGCCCAACATAAGCGAGCAGTGTATAAAGCGTTTACGCTGATTGAACTCCTTGTCGTCATTGCGATCATCGCAATCCTGGCCGCCCTTCTCCTCCCTGCATTGGCTAAAGCGAAGGATAAGGCGAAGCGCGTCGAATGCCTGAATAACTCCCGCCAATGGGCGTTGGCCAATCATGTTTATTCGTCGGACAGCGAGGACGGTCTGCCGCGCGACGGGATGGGTGAGAACGGCAGTTATCCGGGTAATACAGTCAACGGGGTGCGGACCGGTCATCCACAGGACCCGAATGCGTGGTTCAATGTGCTGGGCTTTGATGTGGGCGATAAACCGCTCTCCAATTATTGGGCGGAACCCGGCAGCCCGAATTTTCTCGTCAACTCTACTACCCTTCCGTTTCCGGGGGGGAACGGCAGTAAAATATGGCATTGCCCATCGGCAAGAATGAAAACATCGGATCTCGTTGGGGGTAATCCGAACGGCCGGTATGGGTTTTTCAGCTACGCCATGAATATCGACTTAAAGAAGCGAACCCCCACCGCTAACTACAATTATCCGGACATGCCCCGGTTGGCGGCGATTCCAAACCCCTCCGCGACAGTACTTCTCTTTGACAGTGTCTTTAATCCGAAAACGGAAAGTGTCGTCAATGGATCCCCCGCTTTCAATTCGGTCAATCCCGCCAACCGCTGGCGTAGTTTCGCGTATCGTCATGAAGAGGGAGGCAACATCAACTTTCTCGACGGTCATGCCGCATTTTTTAAACTGTCGGCGGTCCAAAAAGGCGCCGGGAGTAACGAAGGCTTGAACCCGGAACTCATCTGGAATGCACCGTATCGCGCCTTGAATCCGTAAACTCCATCCCAATCATGAAGAAAGCCCTACTGTTTCTAGCCGCCGTCATTGCGACCACATGCACGAGCCGGTGCGAGAACGTGCTCGGAGAATTGTTCAGCTATCAGGATGGGGCAATCGTCGGGGCTCCCGGATCACCGTGGGTATATAACACTGGAACGGCCGGCACCATGTTGGTCACCAATGGCAGTCTGGAGTTGAGTACGGGACGAACGGAGGACATTGCGGCTCCTTTGAGCCGGATTCTAACCAACACCATCGATGTCGCCGCTTACGCTAGTTTCAGGATTCGTGTATTGAATCCGCCGGCCACCAATGGCGCTTACGTGGCGCATTTCACGGCTTCCGGAAGTTTGGGTAACCATCGAGGTCGGGTTTGGCTATCTCTGACCAATACGTCAGCTCCCGGAAAAGTTCGTATCGGTATCGGCAACACGAGCGGGAGCACCGCAGCCACCGCGCCTTGGCCAGCCGAGTTGGATACGAACGTTGTGTATCGCGTGGTAACTCGGATCGACCTGAGCACAGGCACATCCACGCTTTGGATTGATCCGGCCAGTGAGGGCGACCCGTCGGTTACGGACACGACGGTCGTCGGCGCGCAGGGCATTTCACACTTCGGTTTCCGTCAGGCTACCGGGGAAGGCGTCAGCCGGGTCGATGATTTGCGCGTTGGTACCTCCTTTGATGACGTGGCGGGCACCAATTCTCCCCCCGCCATTTCCGCGGTGGCTTCACTCAATATTCCCGCGAATTCATCCTCGGGCCCCATTCCGATTACCGTTGGCGACTCTGAGACCGCCGTTGAATCACTTGTCCTCACTAGCACCTCTTCCAATCCGGCGTTAATACCCACTAACAACATCGTGTTCACCGGCACGGGGGCCAACCGGACCGTTACCCTCACACCCGTCTCAGGTCAGGAAGGCACGAGTCAGATGGCCATTACGGTGACGGATGGCAGCGGCGCTACCGCCACGACTTCGTTCACCGTGACAGTGGGCGCTCCATCCATCTCCAATATCGCCAATCAGATTACACCGGTTAATGCGCCCCTCCATGACGTCCCGTTTGTGGTTAACGACGCGGAAACTCCCAACAGCCTGATCATTACCCTTTCTTCCACCAACGCGGCACTCCTGCCCACCCAGAACATTACGGTCATGGGAAGCGGGGCGAACCGTTCCTTGTCCCTCAGTCCGGTGGCCGGAGAAGCGGGTCTGACGCTTGTGACCGTAACGGTGAGCGATGGGACCCAGACAGCGAGCGACAGTTTCGTTCTGACCGTTTTCCCTAAGCTGGGCGTCCTGCTCAATGAGCCGTTCAATTATCCTGATGGCACTCAGATTGCCAACTTCACCACGGACTGGATTCAGCACAGCGGAATTTCAGGCCAGACAATTGTCTTCGGCGGCAAAGTCCTGATCAATCAAACCAACAGCGAAGATTTTAGTCGTGAGTTCGCGCCCATTGTTGGGCCCGGCAGTGGTGTCATTCTGTACGCCAGTTTTGTGGTGAACTTCAGGAACCTCCCCGGCTCTTCTGGCAACTACTTTGCCCATTACAAAGATGACGGCACACTTAACTTCCGCGGACGGATCTTCTCGAGTGCGCAGGGGGCACCCGCGGGACACTTTCGTCTCGGGGTTGCCAACGCCGCTGCGAGCGTCGGCACCAACAGTTTGCACCCAACCTTCCTCACCACCAATCAAACGTACAGGGTTGTAACTCGTTACAATGTGGGGACGGCCGAGATGACCCTGTGGGTCAATCCAGCGTCAGAGGCCAGCCCCAGAGTGACTGCCACGGACGTAACGGGTGCAACAACCGTTTTCTCCTTTGCCTTGCGACAGGACTCTGGCATTGGCGTTTTCACGTTCGATGACTTGAAGCTGGGCACGGAGTTTGTGGATGTCTCGGTCGTCATTCCCAACTATTCTTTGCGCGCCTTCCGTTCCGGATCAAACGTCGTCATTGCGTGGCCTGCCGCCGCCACGGGGTTCGTTCTTCAATCTAATCCCGACCTTAACACCACTAATTGGCAGGACGTTGGCCAGGTTCCCGTCGTGGTTGGGTCCGAAAACGTCCTTACAAATGCAGCCGACATCGGGAACTTGTTTTTCCGATTGAAGCAGTAGTGCTTCTCGTCGTGGGCAGATTTAGACTAGCGCCGCCGAGCTGGCGGCGGCTTGGTGAAGGCGTCTACCAGCTTGCCCAGCCAGTTTCGTTTGGACGCTGATTCAGCGCAGACAATCGGTTCGCACGCATTACCGCATTCCGGACAGAAGCGTCTAGGCACGCCACCCGCCACCCGCAATGCCCGCACGCACTTGCTGCAGAAAAAATGTTCGCAACCGGTGCAGCGAAGTTGTGCCGCAAGGCCGTCATGATGAAAACAGCAGGGCGTCCCGTCCGGCAGGAAAGTTTGCTCGTGCGGCGACGGAGCCATTGCTAGCTCGGGCACGGATATCTTGACCGGAGCCTCCGCGAGAATCATTTCCACGTCGCCGACGCGAAGGGTTTGTCCGGTAAGAATCTCCGCTTCGTCCACTCGAGATTCTTCAACAAACGTTCCGTTCCGAGAATGGAGGTCGCGAACGAGCACCGCTTCCTCCGTCAGCCAGACTTCGCAATGGCAGCGCGAAACAGAAGGGTGTGGAACCAAAAAATCGTTTTCACCTTCACGACCCAGCCTATTTAGCCCTGGAGTAAGGAGGATTTCGCGGGGGACCAGATCCAAGTTCTTTATCAGCAGCCGTGCCATAGATGAGCGTCGGTCGGTCGGTCCCCGGAGGGGAACAGCTCCAACGACGATCAGTATGACGGAAGTTTCGGGCGAACGCTTTAAAAAACTAAAAGGACCGAGGTTCAGAAAAGGGGACAACGTTGAGGAGCTGGAAACCCGCACCGCGATCCTCTTCCAACGCCAGACTTAGATAGAACGTTCCGCGGCCGGGGCGTTTCAATTTGAGCATGCCTTCCAGATGGGTGAAGTAGTCCCCTTGGGCCAGGCGTCCCAGTGGCCTCACCGCGATAATTTGCGGGTCGATGCCGCCATCATACGGTGCGGGCGTGGCATAGATCGCGATTCGCAACAGGCCGGTCTCACTGGCATCCCGGCGATTCTGAATCTTCTCAAGGGAGAATTGTGCAGTGCGCTTGGTTACAGTCAGACCGATGTCGCCTTGGAGGATGACGTCGCCAAAGCCGATGGAGAAATCGTCGCTGCCGACGCCTCCCGCCTGCCCGCGGGGGAAGGTGTAAGTGGAGGTGTAAACGACGTAGTCCAGAATCGCGTATTTCTTGCGGCTGATTTGTTCTTCCACTGCCAGCGTCGTGTATTGCTCGCGAGCGGAAGCAGACGCAGCCTTCGTCGTGACGACGAGGTCCGTGATCACGCTATTGGCGGCAATTGGAGGGATTGAAGCTCGCGCAATCAACTTGCCCGGTGAATTCACGCCGTCATAGCCCACGCCTGTGCGTGCGTAGATGCTCAGGAAGAGCGGGCCGCTATCTTCGTTGCCGAGATTTGCCAACTGCGAGACTCGGATCGTGCATTGGCGGTTGGCGATCTCCCACGAGGAGTTGTGTTCGAGTTTTAGATTCGCCTGACCCATTGCCGCCCAGGCAAGGCCCAATGCGAGAGTGATGTACAAACGACTGAGTATCGTGAATGTTTTCATGTTGCCTCCGCCGTGAACCTTTCTCACATGTCTCGCCAAGGTCAATCGACCCCGCACAGAATGGAATCGATCGCGAAGAAAATGTTCACGGCCATTTGCAAGTTGCCTCCTCACGGCTACGTTCGGTCATGATTACCAAGGAGCGTATCTCAGAGATGATGGAAAACCCGGAACAGCTTCATGAACTGGCCGAGACCGTTCAGGAGGAAGGAAAGAAATGGCTCGGTGAAGCAGATGATTTTATTCGCCGCAATCCTTACCTCGCGTTGGGCATCGCGCTGGCTGCAGGTTGCGCGCTGGCCGCTTTAATCCGTAACCGGGACTGAGTTGGCAGGTCGTAATCCTGTCAGCGCGTCCCTACCAGCCGGGCGGTTACTCGGGCAAGAACGCTGCCCACCATTTATCGCTGACGGCTCGGCACGTGTATGCAGCCAACGCGCATGATTGACCAAGATATCATCGTGGGTTCGCAGGGAGTGGCTTCTTCCAGATCGGCACCACTCGCTTCATCTCATCGATTAGCCATTGGCATGCGGCGAAAGCCTCATGCCGGTGCGGGGCGGTGACTTCAATCCACAGGGACGCTTCGTTGATTCGTACTATACCGATTCGATGCACCAGTCGCACGGATTCAATGGGCAAGCGTTTTTCCAACTCATCGAACAGGAGGTTGAATTGGTGTTCAGCCATCTGACTGAAGGTTTCATAATCGATGGCGCTAATCGGAGAGCCGGACTCGATTTCGCGGACGACACCGGCAAAGTAAATGGCGGCGCCCATCCCCGAAGACATTGAGCGCGAGGCGATGAGGGCGGGTTCATCAATCGGAGCGGTGGTGATTAAAAGTTGCCGATTCATTGAAATAGAAAGTCGATCCGTACTCCACGAGTCCCAGCTTTTCGTAACGGAACACTGGGTGTCTCCACGTGGCCCATTCAGCCTCCCTGCACGGGTGGAAAAAGCGACACTTCATCGCCGTCCTTCAGCCCATACGATTTGGGCTGATAGTTCACGTCCACAGCCATGAGGGTGGAATTGCGCATCTCGCCGAGCTTCGGGAATTTGGCGCAAAGTTTCTCCTGCAGATCTCCAAGAGTGCTTCCCTCGGCCATCTCTTCGGCGACGAGTGCGCAGCCCGTAAGCTCCTTGAAGTAGGAATAAAAATGAACCGTGACGCACATGACGAAGATTAGTGTGGAAAGCGTTTTCGCAAACAGCTTTTCCCCCGACAGCCCATGGCACCAACACGGAAATGTCCGGACTAACCTGCCTTGAGTTCTTTTGTGGCCTTGGGTGTCGCGTACGCCTCCGGGCGCAGCACTCCGACGAAAGGCAGGTTCCGATACGATTCCGCGAAGTCCAAACCATAGCCGACCACGAAGAGATCCGGGATTTGGAAACCTACATAGTCAGCGCGAATTTTTTCCGTGCGGCGCGCTTTCTTTTCCAGCAGGACGCAAATCCGAATTCGTCGCGGCTCGTGTTTTCGGAGGACGGCCACCACGCGCTTCAACGTTCGGCCTGTATCGAGAATGTCGTCCACGACAAGCACGTCCCGACCACGGACGTCGAGACGCAGTTGTTTGGTGAATACGAGTTCGCCTGACTCGGTGCCGGCGCCGTAACTGGAGACGCCCATGAAGTCCAAACGCAACGGCAAGGACAGGTGGCGAACCAAATCAGCGAGGAACATCACAGTGCCGCTCAAAAGCGAAACAATGACGAGGTCGCGTCCCTTGAAATCCTTCTGCAATTGCCGCGTCAGTTGTCGGACCCGCCGGGCGATTTGTTGTTCGGTGATGAGAATACGTTCAATTTTTCCGTCCCAACCTGGACGAAAAGATTGAACTTTCCGCTGCCCCGGACTGTTTTGATTTCGCGCGCGAACCATGCCGATACCTTTCAACCCCATGCTCGAGGTGATTCTTTGCTCTGCGCGGTTGTAAGCCGCAAAGAAATCCTAGTGGTTCGCCTAGGCGGAGGACATTCCCAATTTCGTGTGGCTGTAGGAGGAGATGAACAAAGGCGTGGCAGGGAGCCCGGAATGGTTAAGGAGCTTTGCGAGCAGCCTTGGACCTGCGCGTGACGCACAACCCTGGAAGCGCCGTCGCCGGGCGCAGTGTAGCATTCGGAAAATCGAAACGGGGTGGCGCTTCGCAGCGCCACCCCGCGTGAGGCATCCACTGCACGCGAAACAGTCAGACGCCATTAACGACAGCCTCGGCTGTCACAAAATTCTATTTCTTCTTGGAGGCCGTCGCACGCCCGCCGCGCTTTCCTCCCCTCCGGGCCGGGGCCTTGTTTACTTTTTTCCCTCTGCCAGAACCGCTTTTCTTTCCGCCGCCAGTGCTCTTGTTGACCGTGGCCCAGGCGCGCTTTTCAGCTTCTTTCGGCTTAACGCCCCGGCTCTCATAGCTCTCTTCGATGTGCTCGGCTTGGCGCTTCTGTTTGCTGGTGTAACTCGATTTGTCTCCCTTTGGCATAATTCCATTCCACGGGAGAAGCGGGTAGGGGACTGGCCCGCTTCTCCACGGGTCTCCATATCGGTTAGCGGAGTCGATACGACTCCGTAGCTATCGTTTTCTGCAATCTTACTCGTCGTCGGTGTCGGAAACCGCCTCCGCATTAATTTCGCTTTCGGCGATTTCGGTCAGTGTCTCGTCCGCAGTCTTCTCCTCGTCTAGTGTTTCCTTGAGGATTTCGGAAACTTCGTCCAAACCCAGCAAATCGGCCCAGGTACACACCGTGCCGTAGCTGGCGATTTCGTAATGCTCTACCTTCTGCGCAGCGCAGATTAGGGCCGCGTCCAGCATGGGCGATTGGGCATGTTCCTCGATGATTTCTTTGGCCTCTTCGATCAACCCTTCCATCGCCTGGCACTTCTTTCCCTTAACCGGCTCGCCCAAGCTTTCGAAGGCTCGCTCCAGCCGTTCGACGTGCTGCTCCGTTTCCTCCAAGTGGCGTTCGAAGGCCTCTTTAAGTCGCTCGGACGTGGACGCCTTCACCATTTTGGGGAGTGCCTTCAACAACTGTCCTTCGGCATGATAAATATCGCGAAGCTCCTCGATGAGCAGGTCTTGGAGATTACTATTTTCGTTTTCGTTCTTCATAAAGTTAACGGGTTACAATTCGGTCACATGGTTGCGCTTCAGCAACGTCACGACCTAGCCCAAGACGTGCCACACGCGTAATTGTCTGCGGCGAGTGCAAAATACTCGTGGGACGTGAACTCTGTTTGCCCTGTAATTGCAGCATGCACCTCGGAAATCTCGCGGCCTTGCAATTAGCCGATCCCATTCAGGCGGAGCCTCCACAGGTCGCAGTAGATGTCATGGGGGGCGAACGAGCACGAAATGTTTTGCCCTGGCGGCGTCCCGAAGCTATCTCAACCAAGCGTTATGTTTCAGAGCATCGGTGAAATGGTGGTGTTGTTGTTTCGCACCGTGCAGGCTTTCCCGCAGCTCTGGCGGCAAAAACACAAAGTCTTCGAACAGTTGTTCGAGATTGGTAACGCCAGCCTCCTCATGGCGTGCATCCTTTCCCTGTTTATCGGGGGCGTTATCTCCCTCCAGACCGGGCCACTCCTTGCCAAATATGGGCTTTCGACATCCATCGGCGGCGGCGTGGGCGCAGCGATGGCAAAGGAGCTGGGGCCGGTCATGATGGCCATCCTTATTGCCGGTCGGATTGGTTCCGCCATGGCGGCCGAGATTGGGTCCATGCGGGTGTATCAAGAAATCGATGCGTTGCGCACCATGAACATTAATCCCATCCATTATCTGGTGCTGCCACGGATCGTCGCCATCAGTCTCGCGCTCCCGATGCTTGTTATTTTCTCCATTTTGGTCGGCTGGTTCGGCGGGGCCATGGTCGCGGCGGCCAATGAACAGATTAACGTGGGCTACCGCGCCTTCTTCTCGAACCTCCGCCAAGTCGTGGACATGGGCGACGTGTTCAATGGCTTGTTCAAGAGCTTCGTTTTCGCCGTGACCATCGGCGTGGTGTCCTGCGCCCAGGGCTTGCAGACCATTGGGGGGCCACGCGGCATCGGTCGGTCCGTTACCAAGGCCGTCGTGAACTCGATTGTTCTGATTTTGATCTTCGATTATTTCCTCACCCGGTTTCTCCTCTACTTCGACAAATGAACGAGCCGGGCGATGAAAAACAAAGCGTGTCCGTGGAGATCCGCGGATTGCGCAAGAGCTACAACGGCGTCGAAGTGCTGCATGGCGTCTCTTTCCAAGTCGAACCCGGTGAGGTGTTCGTCATCATGGGGCCGAGCGGTAGCGGCAAAAGCGTCCTGCTCAAGCACATCATTGGCCTCGAAACCCCGGACGCCGGCGAAATCCTGATTGAGGGCGAACGCATCGACGCGGAGAACGTCGTGGACAAATACCGCATGGCCATGGTGTTCCAATCGGGTGCCCTTCTTAACTCCCTGAACGTCGCGGACAACGTCGGCCTCTACTTGCGTGAACACCGCTTGAAACGTCCGGGAGAGATTGAGCGCATCGTCCTCGAAAAGCTGGACATGCTGGGGCTCAAGGGAGTGGAAAAGAAAATGCCGAACGAACTTTCCGGCGGCATGAAAAAACGGGTGGCCATCGCCCGCGCCCTCGTCATCGAACCGCAACTGATTCTTTACGATGAACCGACAAGCGAATTGGATCCGCTTTCGGCGGTGACAATTGGGCAGGAGATCCTGGATCTGCGCGAGCGGATCCAAGTCACATCCATCGTCGTGACGCATGACCGCGATCTGGCCTTCGGCGTGGCCAATCGCATCGCCGTGATGAACGAGGGGAAGATTCTGGCCATCGGCACGCCGGAGGAAGTGCGGCGCAGCCCGGAGCCCCTCGTGCAGAAATTTTTGACAGTTGATTTTAAACCCAGTCTAACGGAAGCACATTGAGAGGAGTCTTATGAGAAACACACTCGAAACGCGGCTCGGCATTTTTTTCGCCCTCACCCTCATTGTGGCCGTAATCATCCTCGAAATGGTCGGCGTCGCTGACTTCTTCAAGCCCGGCTACAATGTGTACGCCGACTTCAAATCCGTGCAGGAGTTGAAGAAGGGCGACCTCGTCAAGATGGCTGGCGTCGAGATTGGCCGTGTCGAGAAGATCGACCTCGCCAACGACAAGGTGCGTGTGACGCTGAAGATCAAGAAACAGGACGCCGGGTTGAAGACGGACAGCGTGGCCACGATCAAATTCACCGGCTTGATGGGACAGAATTATGTGGCCGTGGACTTCGGGACGCCCCGCGGTGTTCCTGCCGCCGAGGGCGCCACGCTTTCCACCGCAGAGCAACCGGATTTGAGCGCCATCATGGTGAAGCTCGACAACGTGGCCGGGGACATTCAAGGACTCACCAAAAGTTTCACGCCCGACAGCCTCGCGCCCATCTTTGGCCCCATCACCGACTTCATGAAGAACAACACCACCAACCTTAGCCTGATCCTCGAGAACACCCGCTCCGTAACGGAACAGGTCGCGAACGGGAAGGGGACCGTAGGCCGCTTGCTCTACGACGACACGCTCTACAACACAGCGCTCAGCGCGGTTGTGGGCTTGCAGGCTGGGACTTCTGAGTTGAAATCCACCGTGCTGGAGGCGAAGGGCATGATGACGAATGCCAACTCCATCATCGCCCAGATCAACGCCGGTCAGGGAACGCTCGGCAAGCTGACCAAGGACGAAACGCTTTACCGCGAGATGACGCTGACAATGGTGAATGCGCGCGAGATTCTGGAGAAGGTCAACAAGGGTCAGGGCTCCGTCGGCAAACTCATCAACGACGAGTCACTCTACAAAAACGTGAAGGTCAGCCTGCAGAAGCTGGATAAGGCGACGGAAGGGCTGGAAGACCAGGGGCCGCTCAGCGTGCTGGGGATTGCGGTGCAGAGTTTGTTTTAATCGGAGTCGCACGTCATTGCGTATGAAGGCTCTCATTTCACTCATGCTCGTTGTCGTAGTTGCAGGCGCGTTAGCGCAAAGCGTTACCCATCGGACGAAGTGGGTTTCACTGCCTCAGGGAGCTCGACGTAAGCTCGTTGAAAAAGCAGTTACACTTAAGAGCGGCGATTCGTATCAATCGGTTACAAATGCACTCGGTACCCCCGATATTGACAAAGGATTTAGCGCTCAGGGCCAGCGCCTGTTACATTACAATTTGTCTCGGCCCGAAGGTGCTGCTCCTTTGCAGAACGAACACTCATTCTACGTGCGTGTTTATTTGAATTCAAAGACGGATCGAGTCCAATCCGTTTACATCCAAGCAGCTTTGCAATGAAGTCCTTCTGAGAACCTGGCAACCGGACTAAGCTGAATCCCACGGATCGCACCATTTCAGTTTTTCGCCCAGTTGCTCCATTTTCGAACTGGTTGGGGGGGCCGCAATCCCAAGTCCAGAAATCTTTTATTTCCCCGAATCCGGCCTCGAACCTATTCTAGGGCCATGAGCGTAGAAGAAATTGAATCCGTCATCTCCGGCCTTCCTCCCGCTGAACTGGCTCGCTTTTCCCAGTGGTTCGAGGAGTTCATGGCCGACCAGTGGGACCGCCAGATTGAGCAGGACATGCAGGCGGGACGACTCGATCCTGCGCTGAAGCGTGCCGACGAGCATTACAAGGCCGGTCGCTGCACACCGCTTTGAATCACTTTGCTGACCCCGATTTCTGGCTTCACTATCAGCAACTTCCGAAGGGTATCCGTGAGCTGGCTGACCAAAAATTCGCGCTGCTTAAGTCAGATCCGCGGCACACGTCCGTTCGGCTCAAGAAGGTAGGCGAGCTTTATTCGGCTCGAGTCGGTCTCCATTACCGCGCTCTCGCCAGGGAACGTCCCGACGGCCTGCAATGGTTCTGGATTGGGCATCACTCGACTTACGAGCGGCTCCTCAAATCGTGATGAACCGGCGCCGGGCTGTTTGGTCAACGCAATGCCGTCTCTCTAATGCAAAATCTGGTCGAAGACTTCCTCGTCTATCTCCGCCATGAGCGGGGGCAGTCCGAGAGCACGGCACTGAATTACCACAGTCTTCTCAAGCGCTTCACCACGTGGGCGGCGACGCAGAATCTCGCGGATTGGAAGCAGGTCGAGTTGAAGCACTTGATGCTCTTCCTCGAACACGAGCGCAACCGCCCGCTCGACACCGAGGCGCCCGAATCCACGCGCCGGTTGAGTTCGGAAAGCATTTACCTCCAGATCGCGGCGCTGCGTTCCTTCTATCGCTTTGCGGAGAACGAGAAGCTCCTGCCGGTCAATATCGCGGACAACCTGTCGCTGCCGAAGCGTTGGAAGCGTTTGCCGAAAGCGCTTACTGATGCCGACATCGCGAAGCTCCTTGCGCCGTCGCCGTTGCAAACTCCGTCCACGCTCTGTGACCAGGCGGTGCTGGAACTGGCTTACGCCTCGGGGCTGCGCATTTCGGAGTTGTGCAACATCCGCCTCGAACAACTGCATCTGGAATCGGGCTTCGTGACGGTGATTGGCAAGGGCAACAAGGAACGCGTGGTGCCATGCGGAGCGAAAGCCGTGGAAGCGTTGACCCAGTTACCTCGTGAGCGGGCGGCCCAAGCTCGTCACGCCGCGTTCGCCCGCCAACGTTTTTCTGACGCAACGCGGAACCCCGTTCGCGCGCGTGACGATGTGGGGACGCATCAAGGACCGGGCGGCTTTGGCGGGAATCGAGCGCAACGTCACGCCACACATGCTGCGGCACAGCTTCGCCACGCATCTGCTGGAACACGGCGCGGATCTGCGCGTGATCCAGGAACTGCTCGGCCACGCCCAAATCAATACCACGGAGGTTTACACGCACGTTGCCGCCGGCCGTTTGCGAGAGGTGCATCGACAGTTTCATCCGCGGGCCCGGCGAAAGGGTTAAGTGGGGTTCGACGAGATTCTACCTAGCCACGATCAGATCCGTAGGAGCGCAATCTTTGTAGAAACGGACCGCCCCAGAAAACCTTCCAGCCCCAGCGGGGCGGCATTTGCTGGAGAATGTCGCTCCTACGTAGCTTGGGATACATCTGCCTCGAATCCCTACAAAGATGACGCCCTGCCGGGGCTGAACGCGGAGTTTAGTTCCTTGAATCCTAGCCCTACATCCCATCCGTCACCGCGCCCAAATGAGCCGAGGTGACGAGCTTCGCGTATTTCGCGAGGACGCCGCGGGTGTAGCGGGGCTTGGGCGCTTTCCACTTCGCGAGGCGGGCTTTGATTTCGCCTGCGGGAATGTTGAGGTTCAACTGACGCTTCTCCGCATCGATGGTGATCGAATCGCCGTTCTTCACGATGGCCAGCGCGCCGCCCACGTAAGCCTCCGGCGTGATGTGGCCGACCACGAAGCCGTGGCTGCCGCCGGAGAAACGTCCATCGGTGATGAGCGCCACGTCCTTGCCGAGACCACGGCCCATGATGGCGGAAGTGGGCGACAGCATCTCGCGCATGCCGGGTCCGCCTTTTGGTCCTTCGTAGCGGATCACGATCACGTGGCCCTTCTTCACCGTGCCGTCGAGAATGGCTTCGAGCGCCTTCTCTTCGCTCTCGAAGACAAGTGCGCGGCCGGTGAAGTGCATTCCTTCCTTGCCGGAAATTTTCGCCACCGCACCGGTTTGCGCGAGGTTGCCGTAAAGCACCACGAGGTGGCTGTCCTTCTTGATCGGATTGTCGAACGAGCGCACGACATCCTGGCCGGCGGGATACTCGGGCGCGTTCTTGAGATTCTCCGCGAGCGTCTTGCCGGTGACGGTGAGCGCGTCGCCATGCATCAAGCCTTCGTCGAGCAACGTTTTCATCAGCGGAACGGTGCCGCCGATCTTGACCAACTCGGCCATGACGTATTTGCCGCTCGGCTTCAGGTCCGCCAGCACCGGCACGCGCTTTCCGATTTTCGTGAAGTCATCGATCGTCAGCTTCACGCCGATGGAGTGCGCCATGGCGAGCAAGTGCAGCACGGCGTTGGTGGAACCGCCGAGCGCGATGATGAGCGTGATGGCATTCTCGAATGCCTTTCTCGTCATGATGTCGCTGGGGCGAATGCCTTGTTTCACGAGATTCAACACCGCCTGGCCCGCCCGCTCACAATCATTGGTCTTCTCGTTCGAGATGGCGGCCTGTGCCGAACTGTTCGGCAAACTCATGCCGAGCGCTTCGACGGCGGAGGCCATGGTGTTGGCCGTGTACATGCCGCCGCAGGAACCCGCGCCAGGGATGGCGACGGCTTCGAGCGCGTGAACTTCTTCCTCGCTCATGGCACCGGCCGCGTGTTTGCCCACCGCTTCGAAGACCGAAACGATGTCCACCGGCTTTGCCTTGGTAATCGCCGGGCAGAATCGTGCCGCCGTAAACGAAGATCGCGGGACGATTCAGTCGCGCCAGGCCCATCAGGCAGCCCGGCATGTTCTTGTCGCAGCCGCCGATGGCCACGATGCCGTCGAAGCCTTCGCAGCCCGCCACGGTCTCGATGGAGTCGGCGATCACTTCGCGCGACACGAGGGAATACTTCATCCCCTCGGTGCCCATCGAAATGCCGTCGGAGATGGTGATGGTGTTGAAGACCACGCGCCTTGCCGCCGGCTTCGTTGATCCCCTGCGCGACGCTGACGGCGAGTTGATCGATGTGGATGTTGCAGGGCGTGACCATGCTCCAGGTGGAGGCGACGCCGATCTGTGGCTTGCGAAAATCGTCTGGCTTGAAACCGGTCGCGTAAAGCATCGCCCGGCTCGCGGCGCGCTCGACGCCGTCGACGACTTGCGAGGAGAAAAATCGTTCGCGGGAGGCCGGTTTCTTCGGCGCTTGCGCCGCCGTGGGTTTCTTCGATGCTTTCGTTTTCATTTCAGGGAGGCGGAGTGTTGGGCAAAATATATTTGCTGTGAAGAAAAATGCCGGGCGTGCGGCATCTTATCCCAGGGCGTAATGGCGAGCCAACGTGATGAAGGAAGCGACTTGCTCGCGTTCCCAACTCGCATCGCGTTTCAATTCATCGCGGAGGATTGCGGCGACGCGAGGCGCAATTTCGATGGATGCGCGGGCGTCGAGGAAGAGCGCGCGCGTTCGTCTCGCCAGAACATCCTCGACGGTGCGGGCCATTTCCTGCCGGACGGACCAGATTACTTCGACCTCCCGGTAGGGCAGGCGCGGATGGAGCGGGGCAATCCACTCTGGATGATCCGCCACCCACTCATGAAGTCGCGGCGCATCTGTGCCGTAGATTTCCCAATGGGCCGGGTTTGTCGGAATCTTTGTGGAGACGGCCCCATGAAGCGGTCGGTCCGCAGTGCAAGCTGGCCGTTTATCGAGGCCGGCAACTGTCATGGCGTGATTCACGGCATCTTCGCCCATCTTGCGATAGGTGGTCCATTTGCCGCCCGTCAGTGTGACCAGACCCGAGCGCGAAATTTCAATGGCGTGATCGCGTGACAATTTTTTGGTCTGTTGTCCGCTGCTTTTGACCAAGGGACGTAATCCGGCGAACACGCTGCGGATGTTGCTCTGCGTCGGGGCACGTGCGAGATAGCGGGAGGCGTTCCCGAGCAGGAATTCGATGTCTTCTGCCGTCGGCATCGGTTCAAGCGACACATCGATTGTCGCCGTGTCCGTGGTCCCAATGACCACATGGTCGTGCCAGGGAATGGCGAACAGCACGCGCCCGTCCGTTGTTTTTGGAACCATCAAGGCGCTATCTCCCGGCAGGAACGAGCGGTCCACAACGATGTGGGTGCCTCGGCTGGCGGTGACCAGTGTCGCGGAGTCCGGGGCGTCGAGGCGCCGGACGGCATCGGCGAACACGCCCGTGGCATTCACAACACTGCGTCCGCGCAGTTCAAACTCGCGGCCATCCTCTTCGTCCCTGACGATCACCCCGGTCAGGCGGTCATTCGCTTTAACGAATCGCACCACGCGCATGTAATTCAAAGCGACGCCTCCGAAATCGACCAGTGTTTGGGCGAGGCAAACAGCGAGGCGCGAGTCATCGAATTGGCCATCGAAATAACGCACCCCCCCGCGGAGGTGCAGCGCGGCGGTGGGGATGTGCTCCAACATTTCCGCGCGCGAAATGATTCGGGACGGTCCGACACCCCAGCGACCGGCGAGCCAGTCGTAGGCCTTGAGTCCGATGCCGTAGAAAGCTTTCTCCCAGGATTGATGCGCCGGGACGATGAATGGAAGGACGTGGACCAGATGCGGTGCATTCTGGAGCAAACGGCCGCGTTCACGCAGGGATTCGAGCACGAGTGAGACGTTTCCCTGTTTCAGGTAGCGCACGCCGCCATGGATCAACTTGGTGCTGCGGCTTGAGGTACCTTTGGCAAAATCGTGTTGTTCCAACAGCAACGTACGATACCCACGTGCCGCCGCATCGACCGCCGTCCCAAGACCGGAAGCGCCGCCCCCGATGACGATGACGTCCCACCGCTCGTGTCTTTGATTCAGTGTGCGCAACGCTTCGTCACGGTTCATTGGGATAGACAATCTTCTAAGCACATTTCGGCGCAAAGATAATCTATCTGTGCGGAACTGCTGGGCCATTTTAACACCTATCGGGGTGCTTCCGCCGCGAGGCCACCCGCTCGACATGATCAATCACGCGTGAGTCGGTTCAAGTGGTCCCCTTATGAAACCGGCAGTCCAGCGGGGAGTGGACGTCGGTGCGATTGTTCAGTTGGTGCTGGCGCAATTCCTTCACGAAGGGAGGCCTCAGAACGTGATAAGAGCCGGGCTTGTGCGCGCCCGGCTCTATCAGGGGTTAAGTTCGAGTTAGAGAAGAGGTGCCGGTTTTCCTTTGAGCTTCACCGTAATGATTTCGAATTCCTCCCGGTCCGCCCCATTGCC
The DNA here is from genome assembly GCA_963760275.1 of uncultured Verrucomicrobiae bacterium. Taxonomy (GTDB): domain Bacteria; phylum Verrucomicrobiota; class Verrucomicrobiia; order Limisphaerales; family SIBH01; genus JANNGC01. The sequence goes on along the minus strand of CAVXCM010000011.1, from coordinate 220,924 downwards.
TCTGGAGGCAGTTCTGCGCGTCGTCTTGCCGGTAATGTTGATCGGACGATCCTCGATGGAAAGGCCCGCGAAGCTGAGAGACGCATCCTGCGTATCTTCAAACGTGTATTCCTCGTCGGCGTATTGGTCCGCGAGGATGGGCCCCTGTTCGACGTTCACTTTGCCCGTCACCTTGGCCGTGAATCGCTTGGCGGTCCAACGCAAAACCACCCGCATGTCCTCGATGAACTTGTCATTGTCGTCGAAGTGTCCATACCGCAAGACGGCTGATTTCTTGCCGCGTGTGTAATTCGGGTCCTCGTCCAGCGCGGCCTCAATATCCAGGTTCCCAATCGACATGCTGAAGGTCGTGTCTCCGTCGATGTCCGAGATCTCCACCAAGTCCTCCCAGTTCATCGTGACCACCACCTTGAAGGTTCCCGCCGGGGTGACCTCGCAATACCTTTCGCCATCCTCACGCGCGCAGACGAGTTTTCCGCCCGCCTTTTCCGTAAGGACGAAGGAATCAGCCAGCGCGGTCTGGCGTGCAGCGCCCAGCATCATCAAGCCGGCGAGAAGACCAAGAGCTGTTCGCGACATGAATTGCGATGCCCCCGTGATGAGTCGTGAATGTTTTTTCATACGTGTATTTGGTTAGTTGCTTTGAGCATTGGCCAAAACGTCGTGTTTTGTTTCTAGTCGCGCCACGAAGAGGCTGCTCCTGCGACCATGGGAAAGGCGGCTTACCGAGTTTTGAGGGAATCGCTATTTGGCTCTCTCACCGCGCCGGGTTCGTGAACCGGATCCCTGTTCAACAGAAACAGGCGTGAGCCGGGACGAACCGGGGACATTCAAAATGTTTTGTCCGAAGGAGGTGTAACGGGAGGGGCAAAAGAGAGGCGGCTTGGCGAGAGGCAAAGTGGTGAAACACACCAGTTTTGACCTTTCGCCCGCCGTGAGACTGGGTTTTAACGCCGCGTGGAAGGAGCCCCTATGAGGCATGCGTAGGAAAGACCCGTGCTTCGGTCGCGTTACGTCCAGTCTGCAGGAAAGTGAAGGGGCCACGGGCGGCCCGCTGGGCGTGGCACCCGTGCGATGGATCGAGGAGTCGGACCGGTCTCCCCGCCAAATTGCTCGCTGTTCAAACGGGGCTCGAGCCGGGGCACCTGGCTTTCCTCCAAACGTTTCAAGCAATGGTTTCATTGTCGTGCAACACCCTTCCAAGAGAGACAGGCGCAGATGGTGCCAGCGTGGGGACAGGTTGGCGTGAGAAGAATCAGTTCGGCCCGTGTTCGTCGGATGGGACAGAGCGCGACGTGGGTGGCGAGCCGGACGTGATCAATCAGGGCTGGACGAAAGTTCCCGGTAGCGCGCGAACTTCAGCGGCATCTGCATTTCGCCTTGGCGCGTCATTGACGTTCACGCCGGATTCGAAATGGCCGAGTTGCCAGCCGTTTTGCCGCAACGCTTCGCCGAGCAAAAAATCTTCATTCGCGTGAACCAATCGTTGGTCCGGCCAATCGAGTTGGCGCAGCACGGCCGTTTGCGCTGCCCAAAAGGCACCGGTCGCAAAGACGAACTTGGTGGCTGCCGTGCCATCCGGGGACTCCTCGCGCATGGGCGGCAGGCCGCGATACCAGGCAGCGGCGCGAATCCATTCGAGCACGAACGCATCTCGGGACCAGAGCACGAACGGCTTACCCCACAAGGCGATGTCCGGAGCGCATTCGATCTGGAAGGCGAGCCGGTGGAGCCAATCACACCGCGTAAAGTGCGTGTCGTCGTCGCACCAGATTGTCCAGCGGGTGGTGAGCGGCTTCTCGTGAAAGAGACGGCGCATGAGAGGGTTCTTAAAAATATTCCGCGGCTCGACGAACAAATCGATGTTGCCAAAGCGCGCCGCGTATTCGTGGAACAGGTCGAGCGTCGCCCGCTCGACTTCATTCAGCCCAACGCGCAGCCTAAAAAGTGGCGGTGCGGTGCAACGGTAGAGCGTGGTGAGAAACCGGCGCGCCAGTTCGAAATTCTGGCCGTAGCAGACCACGCAAATCGTAACTGGAAATGCGATGGTGGGAGTAATGGTTCCCAGGGATTCCGAGGTAAGGCGTTCGCGTTCGCTCACGGCGTGACATTGACTGCGATGAGAAAAGGGGCAGCGGGGGAATTCGTGTTGCTGAGGAAATCCAAGCTAGTCACCAGGACGTTGGGATGGGGATTCGTCCACGTCTGCTGATAAAGGCGAAGCCAGCGCTCCTTGCCGACGGCGACCGCCGTTTCATGATGTTCCCACACGGGTTTGGGGAAATTGATCTCTCTGTTGATCTGATTTGTGTCACCCCAAAAGCGAGCCGTGGTTTGTCCATACACGATTGGCACGCGTTCAACCTTGCCGTCAGCGTAATGCCAAACGAGCCAGCCGGCCGCTTGCCCGGGAGCGGCAACCCAGACGGTGCCTTGGAGCCAGGTCGCATAAGTAAATTTCCGCGCCACCGCCAGCCCCCGCCTTTCCCAGACGAAGGCAATCCTGCCCGGCTCGCGGTATGCATTCTTGCCGATTCGTCCCTGCAGTTGGACCAACCCATTGAGCCACCAAGTCGTGCCGGCAAGTTCAAGCGTGCGCCCATGCCGACCTTGAAAGAATGGTTCCAAGTGTGCCGCCGACTGCCAATTAGTGCGTGGCTCAAAGAATGGGTAAGTCCACCACCAAGCGTGATCGCCGAACGCCGCGTTCCATGTTCGCAAATCCAGGCAGCGGGAATCGGTTGGGTGCTGGTCAGTGTGAAAGGGAGGTCCCTTGAGGCCGAACAGGACATTCGCTTCCCGAGCGCAGTAAGGAACATCGTTCACCCAAAGCTCCTCCCAATAAAGCCGGCTCCAGTAAACGCCGCCCTCCGCGGTGGCATTTCGTCGAACATCGTCATGTCCCGCAAACGGAGCGGGTGCTGATTCGCGGTGGCTGCTGCATCGCAACACTGGCACCTGCTCGAAGAAGGGGCGGCGCAAAAGTTGGATCTTTAAGTCCTGCCGCGTGTACGGCGGGGACTCCAATGGTAAGAAAGTTCTCTCATCCGCAGATTTGAGGACACTGGTGGACAATTCGTATTCGTAGGTGCCGGGCGGATCACCTTTTTCAGCGCGGCTGGTAATCTCTTTGTGAGCGGCATCGGCGCCGAGTCGCTCCGCGCGCCACTCGGGACACATTGCTGCATCGCTGGGAGATAGTCCGGCGTGTTTGAGATCAACGATCCGCCCCGGATACCGCCCGTCGTGTTGCCGGCGCCAAGCTTGCAGCGTTTCGAACGTCTTGCGCATCTCGCGATCGCAGGGAAGGTTATCGCCATCGCTATCGATGGCCATGGCCAACAAAAAAGCACTCGCCGTGACACGGAGAAAACGCGAGTAGCGACGGAAGCCACTTCTACAATCTTGACGAGGAGAACGCAGCATTGATAGATACGTGAGAAGAGGACGAACCTCCAATTTGTTTAATGCCTACGTCCTTTGCGGTCCAAGGTTTCTCCTGAGCGACAACGCGCATTGAGACAATATAGCCATTGACTTCAATCATGTCGGCTTTGGTGTCTATGAATCCAAAGTCAAATGAGTCCCCAAGTTTGCCTGCTAGCAAATAATTCAGTTCATCAATTCGGACCTTCCATGCTTTTTCAGCGTCGGCCACCCAGTCTCGGAATTTTTGGGTGCCCTTGTCCGGTAAGTCCTCACCGTTATCTTGGTCCCCATGCGAATTACGTGGGAACTCTTGCTCTGGCATAGCAGTGGCATTTTCATGAAAGTGCAGCCTTCGCATCCAGTACAGCGCTGCATTGTAGCGCCGAACGAATCGAGCCAGACTATTGAGAAACATATCGAACTCCTTCGAGGATCCGGTCTTGAGCGGTGAACCGACAATCCAAGAATTGAACTCGTGCCATTCGGCGGCGGGAGCCATCGGGTCTGGCTCCGTGAGAATGCTCTTGTTTTCTTTGGGATGGCGAAAGGCCGCAAACTTTTCGTTCTCCTTGAGCAGCATTTCCTCCGGATACAGTTTCTGATTTCCACCGTTTTTCGTGTCGGGACGCCAGCCAGGCATGCGGCGCTTGAGTTGGAACTTGCTATCGGGTGGTTGGTTTTCAGGCTGGTCGAATCGGTCGCTGTGGTCTGGCATAATTCTCCTCTTAAACAGGGGTTGGTTCTAATCGAATCTTATCGAAAATTTGATTGGGTGTGATCAGTTCCATGCACCTCGGGATCCCCAACGCCGAAACGTCGTAGCAAAGGGCGTTGGGCATATCCAACTCCGACCCATCCCCTAGCGCCACCGTGCGAGCCTTCCAACATCCTCCCGTCGCGCAGCATTCCAGGGCGCCGATGGTGTGGAGGAAATGGTGACCGGGGTATTGCTCCCAGTGGGCGGGCTCACGGCCGCCGGCTACGACGACGCAGTTGCGTAACCGGTGCCGGCTTGGGGGAAGGGGAACTGCCGCGGCGAGATGCATATGCAGAGTCACAGGGCAAACGACTCCGTCAGCGTGATACACCAGACGAATCAAATCGCGCAAGGTCGTTTTTCCACGCAAATCCAGCACCCCTTTGAGCGGTGGGTGGTAGTGGCCCTGTTCTCCGACCTGCACGAAAAGAAGTTGCCCTTGGAAGTGATCCACCACTTCCTGCCAGCGCCGCCGGTGCCACCACTTGATGGTGTAGTCGTATTTGCCTCCCGCGGCCATGATCCAGTAGGGCGTCGGTTGGCCTGTTGCTTCTTCCACCATGGATGGCCGCGCCTTCTCCTCGTCGCTCAAGTAGACGTCGCCCTTGAATTCAGTCGGCCGGATGCGCAGGCCAAGTTGGTCGTTCAGATACTCGATGAACCCGTGAATGAAATGGTAAGGCGCCGTGTTGCACTGATGGATCAGCGGGTAGTGGCAAACCATTGATCGCACCTCCGGGTCATCCGGATTCAACGGCGTAAGGTGAGGATTGTGCTCCCACAGCGCGGGGCAAGAGGTGCGGACGTCGGTGATGAATCGTCCCGGGTAAGCGCGATGCAAATCCCGCAAGGCCGCGGTGAGCACCACGATGTCCCCGGGGGAAAGCCAGTTTTCAAAAATCCATTTTTCCATGGCCGAAACGGAGAATTCGCGCAGTGCCTTGCAGTTCCGAGGCGGGGATTTCGTCCAAGCCCGGAATGGCAATGCACGAGCTGAGCGCGGAAGCGTTGGGATAAATGCGGGGAAGTTCGGGTCGGACGAAAACGATGTCGCTATAACGGAATCCTTCCATAATCGGGTCTCCAAAAAATCCAATCGGCGCGTAGCGGTCTTCAAGGGATTCAAGTGCCTGCGTGACCGTCGCGATTTGCGCGAGGAGGGACTTGAGGACGTCTGAGGACGCGGAAGCGGTACGGGCAACGAACAGTTGACTGTTAAGAAGATTGAGCTGGTAAAAGTAGCCGAGGAACTCCAGGCAGCGCCGTTCATGAAGGTCACACGTGTCAGCGGGAGGCGCGGCCTGTCCATTACAAAGCGGCCAATGCTCAAGCAGGAAATCTGGCTGGCGACGCGGATCGATGAAATCGGGTGGCGGTTCAAAGGCGGTTGTTGAGGACATAAACGCATCCATAGAACAAGGCGTGGCTGCCATCAGGGCAGGGACAACCCTTTTCGTAAAGTTATTCTTCCAACCGGTGTCGCTTCAGCCAGTCGCGCCAGGCTCCGAGTTTCCATACAAGCACGTGTCCATCCTCGGTGAGTCCCGCGAGAAAACGTCCGGATGAGTGCCAGCACAAAAAAATGAGGGCGCCTGGGTTTCGGCTGTGCAGCTCGGCAAAGTTTCGTCCCGCGGGCAATTGTCGGAGGTGAATCACGTTGCGGTCGGCCACCAGCGCAAGGAACTCGCCGTTGGCACTCACCGCCATAGGCGCGTTTTGTCGTGCCACGCTGGAGGAATCGAGAACGGTCTCGACGCGCGTGCCCGCATCGAGAGTGAAAACGCCTCGGCGAATGCTGCGTCCAATCAGGAGTTCGCCGCGTTGGGCGGGCAGGATGCGTTCACCCTGGACGTCAACGGAAGCCAGCATCTGACATTCCGGGGGGAAGTTTGTAGTCGTGGCCCAGGTTTCCAGGTGGAGCCCGTTGCTGCCGCGCACCGTGGTGCCGAGGAGCGTGCCTTGGTTGTCCCAGAAAATATCGCGATCCTCGCCCCCGCCAACTTGCGCCGTGATGGCGGAGTCTTTGGAAGCAGCCTCGTGCCGGCGAAAGAATTGGATGCGTCGGCCACGATAAACGGCAACCCGTCCGTCTCTGGCAGCGGCAAGCTTGGTGAGGGCACCCTGGCGCTGAACTGCTTCGGTAATTTTGAATGCAGCCCCCGGTATCAGTTGCCAACCTTGGCCACTCGCAATCACTTGTTGTTCGATGAACTCAGCGTCTTTGGGCAGTGCCCAATAATTCTCCCCAAGGTAAGCGACGCCCACCGGGTTCTTGCCGCTGGCCGTGTGAAGGAAACCCAGCGGTGATGTCTGGAGCCAATGGATATCGGTGAGAGTGATGGCACAGACTTCTGTGGCGTCGCCCTTCCATGCCAGTTGCGTCACGCCAAAGCCCACGTGCATTGACGCCGGCAGCTCCCCTTGTTTGAAGTGAAATTCTTCGGCTGCATTTGTGCCGCGGTGAATGGTCAACCGATCCTCAAAGGTCTCAAGTCCAGTAATCTCCTCGGCGCGTTCCAACCGACTTTCCAAGGCGAGTGCCGGCTCGGTGCCCGCGGTGCCGCCAACAATGTTCTGCGCACTGTCGGTTGTGAGAGATTCGGGAAGTCTCCCGGATGGGAAACCATGATGAATGCGAAGATAACCCGCCGCATCAATCGAGGCGAGCCACCTGCCATGCGTCGGGCTGCTGCTCTGCGATTGCTCCGGCGCCGAGCCCGAGGCAGCGAGGGGTGACAGAGTATCGTGGCCTGATGCGGAAGCCGTTGATTGAACGAGGGCGGTTCGTTCCTGACCAGCAAACGCCGTGAACAGCACAGGGCTGCGATGGCCATGCAGAACGCGCCAGGGCACGTCGTTGGCGGGGACGTCCAGAGTGGGGGGAAGGTCGAATTGGTTGCTGCCTGACGCGCGCCCCGTCGCACTGATGGCGGCCGCGGTGTCCCACACGCGAACTGTTCCATCGGCGCACCCCACGGCCAACAAGCGCCCGTCCGGGTGCCAGGCGCACGAGAGCGGATCGGACCCGTGAAAGAGATACGACTGCACAGCGCCGTTAGTGGTGTTGCACAGGAGAATGTGCCGGCTCGTCGCCGCGCCCCCCACGGCCAGCCTGCTGTTATCTGAGCTGAATCGAAGCAACGCGGGCTCGGCGATGGGCACCCATGGGAACGGCTTGCGCTGGACCGTCGCGCGCAATCGCCCACTCGCATCGAACAGATTGACGGCGCCGTTGACTCCATCGAGGTCCCGTGCACGTGCCAGGAGTTGACCATCAGGACTAATGGTGCGGGCAGTTTCGCGTTCGCTGATCGGGACCTCAATGGGAGGTGACGCTGTGATTTGAAAGCGAGGGAGGTTGGTGACCGGCACGAGGTGCGGCATTCCGAGCACCATCGCAGCGGCGCTGCGAAGAGCCACACGATTCGTGACAGTGCGCACCGCGGTCTCCAACAGTTGCAGCCCGTGTTTTCGCTGGCCTTCAGTCGCGTTAAGCTGAGGAAGGGAGGCGGCTTGCTCCAGCGCAATTTGGCCGCGTGCGGCTTCCGCCTGTCGACGCTGCAACCAAGCCGTCCAAGCCAGTCCAGTGACGAGGGCGACGATGGCGAATGCCACAGCCGCTGTGCGCATGACGCCGCGCCGGTAGGCTGAACGTTCCCGAAGTGTCAATTCAAACGACTGACGGTCAGCGGCAGCGTGCCGTTCCGGCAAGGCGCGCAGGCTAGCGGCGAATTCGCCCGCGCTTGCCCAGCGTTTTTCAGGCAGGCCGGCCAGGCAGCGCGCAAGATCAGCGCGCAACAGGGGATCCTCTATCCGCGTGGCCCAATCGGCCGGATCGAGTGCGGCGTTGAGGTTGCCCGTGAGTAACTGCCAGAGTACAACGCCCAGACTGTAAATATCCGAACGTGCCGTGGCCGTATGGCCTTCCAACACTTCCGGCGCCATGTAGAGCATCGTGCCGGAGAGGCTCGACCGTTGCAGGTCTTTCACCGTCCTCGTAAAGCCGCCTCGCACATCTTTAAGCCATTCCTCGGCGATAATCTGGCCGATGCCAAAGTCCGCAATGAGCACGTGCATTCCGTGTGTGGACGGGTCAGTGCCAACGAGCAGATTGGATGGCTTGATGTCGCGATGAAGGATCCCGGCCTCGTGCGCGGCTTGTAGCGCTTCTGCGACTTGCGCCACGATTTCAATCCGTAGCTCAATGGGCACCGCCGCAAGCTGCCCGGGCTGGTCGGCGCACCAGTGGGCAAGATCACGCGCGGCGCTGTAATCCATCATCAAGTACCACGGCGGCTCATCGAGGGAGACTTCGTGGAGCTGGACGAAATGCGGGTTGCGTCCGATTCGTTCTTTGAGAAGGCGGAATAACGTCAGCTCGCGTTTGAGCGTGCGGACATTTTCTTCCGTATCGCAGAATTTGAATACGCGGAACTCTCCCAGTTGGTTGTGCTGGCCCAGCCAGACTTCACCTACACTTCCCTTGCCGATTTTTTCCGTCAGCCGCCAGCCCGTGCCTGGGACGAGGACATTCGCAGCCGGCCGCCAAACCGGGACCGGCTTCGGAACCTCGGTGAGCGAGAGGGCCGCCCGACGTAGAGCACGCCCAAAGGCCGCCATGGAATAAAAACGATCGGCTGGATTCCGCCGGAGGGCGCGGCCCACGATCTCATCGAGGATGGGCGGGCATTCTGGCAACACATCTGCCAATCGAGCCACCGGCCCTTCCACCACGGTGTCGCGTATTTCTTTGAAGGAAGCGCCTTTCGCGAACTCAAATAATTTACGGCCCGTAAGAATTTGGAAGAGGATCACGCCGGTCGAATAAACATCGACGCTTTCGCCGCTGCGGAAATCCTCGTCGGACCCGATGAACTGTTCAGGTGCGGCGTATTGGGGGGTGCCGGAAAACATCCCTTGTTCTTCCCCCGCGACAGCACCGGCAAGGCGGGCGATGCCGAAATCGAACACAACCGGCTGGCCGTTTTGCCGCACGAGAATGTTGGCCGGCTTTAAATCGCGGTGGACTATCTGTTGCTCATGAGCGTTTTGGACGGCGTCGCAGATTAATGCCATCACGCGAAGCAGGGTGGCGCGATTTTCGCGGCGGCCGGCACACCATTCATCCAGGCGCGAGCCTTCGACCAGTTCCATCGTGAAGAACGGAATGGGTGGGAAGCTTGCCGATTCATGAATCCCTGCATCGAAAAGCTTCACGATACCCGGATGATTCAAGCGGCCGAGCAGGGCGATTTCGCGAAGGAATCGCGCGTTGAGATCTGGAGTGATTAGAGCCGGATGAATTACTTTCAGCGCCACGTCGCGGTCGGCTAGCTTCTGTTCAGCCCGCCAGACTGAACCCATGCCGCCGTCTCCAATCTTTTCTTTCAGCGTATACCGCCCCCCCACCACGCTGCCTTTGCTCAGGGGTACCATCGGTGCCGGCAACTCCATCCACCTGCACGCCAAAGTGAGCAGGGAAGGATTCTCCCCCGCTGCGGCAAGCCTCGCGAGATGGGATGCAGCTTCTTCTGGCGAAAATTGTTTTAGCTCTTCCGCCAGGCGTTCGACGCGTTCCCATTCCTCATCGCTGGGTGAATTCATGGGGCACCCGGTTCAGTGAGGCTTTCCATTAGCTTGCGCAGGAGGATGCGGGCTTTTTTCAAATCGCGGTCCACAGTTTTTTCGCTGAATCGGTTGAGTTGCGCGATCTCCAATGTGGTGTAGTCCAGCATGTAGAATTGCTGGATGACGTTGTAGAGACGTTTGTCGTCGTGTTCCAGACGCGACAACGCGTCCTTCAGGATTAGAATTCGATCGGGACATTCTTCGGCTTGACCCGCGAGGTCATGGAACAGGAGTTCGTCGGGCGGCAAGTAGACAACCTTGTTGCGTCCCCGAGCAAGCCGCCGCCGCGCATGGTCGACGATCGCATGGTTCATCGCCATCGAGAGCGCAGCAAAAAAGTGCGCCCGGTTTTCCCAACGCACTTCATCCCAACTTTGTTCCTCGAGCTTTGCCCGGCGCAGCGCAGTCATCGCGAGAGCGGTGGGGGTGAATGAATGAGGGTGCGCCTCGCGGCTGAGGAGTCGACGGGCGATCATCCGCAGTTCACCGATGAGGTTTCGAAGGTCGTTGAGGGAAATGCACTCGCTGGGAGTGTTCGCCAAATCCATGCGGGGAAAATCATGAAATGGAGACGCCCGGAAAACAAGGCTGGAAGGCGAGGCGGGCTGCAAGTCAGTACGAAGTTGAGTTGCGATGGTGAGGGAATAAGCAATTGAAAGACTGCGTGAGTCTCACCGCCACGGTTCCAAAGAACCGGGTTTGAGCACCTAAGGAAGCAGTCCCCGGTGGCAGCGGTCAGCTCATCGTCTAACAGTTTGGGATATCAACCCCAAGTCAATCGTCCCAGCGCATAGCACGACCCAGAGCCTTGTTCCATCCCGCGGAAAGAGCTTTGCGCAGGCCCGGTTTCATGGATGGAAGGAAGCGACGATCGGTCTGCCACTGTCCGGCGATCTCAGCGGTATCTTTCCAGTAACCCACGCCCAGGCCGGCCAGGTATGCCGCTCCCAGCGCGGTCGTTTCCGAAACGCGCGGTCGCACCACGGGCACCCCGAGTAAGTCGGCTTGGAATTGCATCAGGAGATTGTTGGCGCAGGCTCCACCGTCGACGCGCAATTCCTTGAGGCGGATTTTTGCGTCGCTCTCCATGGCCCGCAGGACGTCAGCGACCTGATAGGCGATGCCCTCCAGTGCAGCCCGGGCGATATGCGCCTTGGTTGAACCGCGTGTGAGCCCCACCAATGTGCCGCGCGCGTATTGATCCCAGTGCGGGGCGCCGAGACCGGCGAAAGCGGGGACCAGGTAAACGCCGCCATTGTCCGGCACCTGTGTTGCCAGAGCTTCTACATCGCTTGAGGCGGAAATGATCCCGAGCCCATCGCGCAGCCATTGCACGACGGCCCCGGCGATGAAGATGCTGCCTTCCAACGCGTACTCGGTGCGGTTCCCAATGCGCCAGGCAACCGTGGTGAGGAGATTGTTGCGGGACGTGATGGGTTTGTTGCCGGTTTGCATCAACATAAAGCAGCCGGTGCCGTAGGTGTTCTTCACCATGCCAGGCTTCGTGCAGACTTGTCCAAACAAGGCCGCCTGTTGATCGCCGGCGATGCCCGCGATGGGAATCGTGGCGCCCAGCAAATTGCTTTCGCCATAAACTTCGCTGGAAGAACGCACCTCGGGCAGGATCGAGCGCGGCACGCCGAACAGTTTCAACAGGTCAGCATCCCAATCACCGGTGTGAATGTTGAACAGCATGGTGCGCGAGGCATTGCTGGGATCGGTGACGTGGACCCGGCCGCCGGTGAGATTCCACACCAACCAAGAATCCACGGTGCCGAACGCCAGTTGACCGGCACGCGCCTGGGCTTTCGCGCCAGGAACGTTGTTCAAAATCCATTGAAGCTTGGTCGCGGAGAAATAGGCGTCGAGGACGAGGCCGGTCTTGCGCCGAATCATTTTCGCCAACCCACGGGAACGGAGTTTGTCACACGCGCGCGCGGTGCGCCGATCCTGCCACACGATGGCGTTGCAGACTGGTTTGCCCGTGGCGCGATCCCACACCACGGTGGTCTCGCGCTGATTGGTGATGCCAATGGCGGCAACGTCGTTTGCGGTCAGGCGCACTTTGTTGAGCGCTTCGGCGGCGACGTTCGATTGGGTGGCCCAGATCTCGGCGGGGTCATGTTCGACCCAGCCGGGTTCCGGGAAAATTTGCCGAAACTCCTGTTGCGCGACGGAGACGATGGATCCGCTGTGATCGAACACGATTGCCCGGGAACTGGTGGTCCCCTGGTCAAGGGCGAGGATGTATTTCATGGATGTAGAAGTTTCAAAGTTGAGGATGACACCGCTGAGCGTTGGATTCCTTACGCTCAGCCGGGGACCGTGTGATTTAAGCAGGCCAGAAGAATTTGTAGAAGAGTGCTCCCGCCACACCACCTATGACGGGCCCGATCACCGGCACCCACGCGTAGCTCCAATCCGAATGCAGCTTGCCTGGAATCGGCAGCAACGCATGCGCGAGGCGGGGACCCAGATCGCGCGCGGGATTGATGGCGTAACCAGTGGGACCGCCCAGTGACAAACCGATCGACCACACCAGGAAGCCTACGAGCAATGGGCCGAGTCCGCTGCTAAAGCCCAGCTTTGGATCGAGATTACGAACGGACGGAATGGCCAGCACGCCAACGAGGAGGACGAACGTTCCGATGACTTCGGTGAGAAGATTTGCCATTGGCTTGCGAACGGCGGGCGCAGTGCAGAAAACGCCGCGCACGGCAGCTTTGTCTTCGGTGATGCCCCAATGTGGCAAGTAGGCGAGCCAAACGACCACGGCACCGAGAAACGCGCCAATCATCTGAGCAGCGACATAAACGGGAACATTGGCCCAGGGGAAATTGTTCACGCCCGCGGCGGCGAACGCGATCGTCACCGCTGGATTCAAGTGCGCTCCACTGATCCAGCCCACGCAGTAGGCGCCTACCATCACGCCGAATCCCCATCCGGCCGTAATAACAATCCATCCTCCCCCGTTCCCTTTGGATTGCTTGAGCAGGACGTTCGCAACGACCCCATCACCAAGGATGACGAGAAGCATGGTTCCAATTAGTTCAGCTGTGAATGAAGTCATACGTTTGTGCGCATTGGTTTGGGACGGGCAAAGGATAAACGTTCGTCGCGCGAGACGTCCAACGTAAAGGCTGGCAGCTCGGGTGGAATTTCCGCTTTCGGCCTGACAGGGTGTGAGCCCATTTAATAATGTGCGCCATGCTTCAGGTCGAAGATGCCTTAAAGCGAATAGTGGCACTCATGCCGGTGCTCAGCCGCGAGAAGATTGCTTTAGGGACGGCGGCGGGACGCGTACTCGCGCAATCATTCGTGTCTCCCATCGACTTGCCACGGTTCGACAACTCGGCCATGGACGGCTACGCGGTTCGGGCCAATGACATTATGGGCGCGACCGAACAATCTCCCGTGAAGTTGCGGCGCGTCGGTGCCGTGGCGGCTGGCGAACGCTTTGAGGGAACGCTCGACCTGGGAACGTGCGTGCGGCTCTTCACGGGTTCCCCGTTGCCCGAGGGGGCCGACGCGGTTGTGATGCAAGAGGATACCTCTGCTGACGGCGACGAGGTACTGGTCTTCGACCGGGCCAAGCCGTGGGAGAATGTGCGCCTGGCCGGCGAGGATGTGAAAGCCGGCGCCGTGCTGGTGGGGGCCGGCCAGCGATTGGACGCCGCTCATTTGGCCGTCATAGGCGCAGTTGGCGGCGGCGCAATTGACGTGTCGCGTCAGCCGCGCGTCGCCATTCTCAGCACAGGTAATGAGTTGATTGAAGCGGGTGAGGTTTTAAGGCCGGGACAAATCTACGAAAGCAACCGCACCGCAATCGCTGCGTTGGTGACCCGCGCAGGCGGCATCCCCCTCATTTATCCGCTCGTGCCTGATACACTCGCAGCGACGCAAGACGCCTTGCGACAGGTTTTCGCGGAATGCGACGTTGTCGTGACGACGGGAGGCGTCTCAGTCGGCGAACACGATCACATCAAGCAGGCCTTTACGGCGATTGGGGGGATGGAAGAATTCTGGCAGGTGGCGATGAAACCCGGAAAACCCTTTCTCTTCGGCCGGTTCGGGAAAAAGTTTCTCTTCGGTCTTCCAGGCAACCCAGTGTCGGCATTCGTCACCTTTCTGGTTTTGGCGCGGCCCGGCTTGTTGAAAATGCAAGGCGTCGATCGATCCGCGTTGCCAGAAGTTGCGGGCGTTCTGGTTGACCCATTGAAAAACCGGGGCCCGCGTCGGCACTACGTCCGCGTGATTTTGGATTCGGCGGGAAACGTCAGCAGCGCAGGGGTGCAGGCTTCTCATGCCTTGGGAACGTTGGCGCGAGCCAATGGGCTGGTGAGCATGCCCCCGGACACATCATGGACGCCCGGACAGGTGGTGCGCGTGCTGCGTTGGGACGGCTAGAACTTTCTCTTCGGAAACTCGCGAGTCGTGGGCTGACGGTTTAACGGAATCGCAAAATTCGCTTCAATGGAAGAGGCGGGCTGCGGACGAATCGCGGGCGCGGCCGGTTTCTTATCGAACTCGGAAAATCCCCCAACGCGCACTGAAGTGTTCTGGCGATTGAATGCGGTCATGGGATCCGCGAGGCCGGCGTCGAGCCTCGATTGTGCCGGCGTCAGTCCCCCCAGCGTGGGCGCAGTGAGTGGCGTGTTGCGATTGGCAGTGCCCGCCACGGCGACGACGGGTTCCAATGCCCCCGGAACTCGAGCGGGGCCAGCGGCAGGATTCAGCATCTGGTGGAATTCGGCTGCCCGCGCTTTTTGTCCGGCCGTCAGCCGCTCCTTTTCAATGAGCTGCGCGCCAAACGTGTCGAACATCGGGCTGCTGCGGGTCGAATCAATTTTTCGATTGCGCTCATCCAGTGTGGCAAACGGGCTCCGAATAAAATCTTCCCGTTGATTGCCGCCGAAAGCCGTGGCAGGAGTGAAAGCGTTTTTCGGCGATGCAGCCTTGCGGGGGTCCCAACCGAATTCATCCACAGGGGCCAGTGAGCGGACGGTTTCAGGGGCTTTCATCCCCAAATTTTCGCGCAACCAGGGCGAGCGTTTCTTCTCTGGCGCCATGGCTCTTGGATCAACGGGCTTGTCCGTCAGTTTGTCGTTTGGCTCAGGGAACATCCTGGAATCGCGCGTCCAGCGACGATCGTTCATGTCCCGATCTTGATCGTCCCGGGGTGTGATGATACGGACGGGCGCGGAACGCACCTGCGGCATGGGTTGGTTGATCTCCGGCTCGAAACCGAATCCTTTTGATCGGGCTTCCGGAAGGCCGACTTGTTCCCGAGCCGGAGCGACCAGAGGAACTGCCGGCGTGGAGAAGCGGATCGGTTCGCCGCGCGCCGCGAGTGCGGCCACGACAACGCTCAACGCCACTCCCAAGCGGCGGTTCGTCAGTGAAAAGTTAGGACCAGGACTCATTGGAAACGTCGAACTATACGCACGCCCCTGCAGCCGTCAAAGGGCAATCAGTTGACCCAGCGTGTGCATGGATCGTTCAAACAGGAAACCTCATCGGGCGTGCGGATTGATAGGCAATTAAGGTTTGATTTCCATTTTTCGCGTCGCTAATTCTCTGCCCCACATGGCAAAACCCATCTTCCACGCGAGCATTGAGGGCGCTCAGCACGGCGGCAAAAGTCTCCCGGATTTTTTAGATTATGCAAAGCGGTCCGGTGCCTCGGGCGCGCAACCTTCCAATTACATGTTGCAAGGCGGCAAGCTCTTCAAAAGCGCCAAGGAAATTAAGGAGGCGTTCGAGTCGCGCGGCATGATTTTGGATGGCATCTCTGCGCACTGCCCGTTTTGGGTTCACACGAGCGCCTGGACAGGCACACGCAGTGGCAATCCTTTTATCCCCGCTGACGTGGCGAAGAAATCCCCGCAGGAAATCGAAAAGTGGGCGGAGAATTATCTTCTCAAACTCATGGATCTCGCTGCGGAGCTTGGCGTGAAAATCATGCCCATGTTTTGGGGCGTGGCATTCGGTTGGGAATTGGCGACGGGTTATCCCTGGGGATTCTGGCAGGGTGGTGATTATGATTTAGTGGCGGAAGGCAAGGAGCGCTTCGTGAAAAAGACCGCCAAGCTGCGCAAAGCGGCGAAAGAACGCGGCATTATCCTTTGCCATGAAATTCATCCTGGAACGGCCGCCATGTGCGCTGATGATTTCAATCTGCTTGTGGAAATTTGCGATGGCGACTCTGTCCTCGGCGTGAATGCCGACCCGTCGCATTGCTGGGAAGGTGAATCGTGGGAAACGCGTTTCCTGAAAGTCGCACCTCGTATTTATGCCGCTCACGTAAAGAATTTCGTCATTCGGCCCGGCTTTGCCCTGCGAATGATGGAGCCTAACTGGCAAAAGCGCGCCATGCAGTTTACCGACTTGCCAAGTGGCGACTTGAACATGAGCCGCTATGCCGAAGCCCTGGTCCTGGCTGGTTATCCTCAGCGTTACCGGGAAACCATGAAGCGGGACACCGCGCCGCTGGTCGTCGAAGCCGAAAGCGCTTATCGCGAACTTGATGCCACGAGTGCCAACGGTGTCGCTTACGTGCGAGACAACCTGTGTTTTCCGCTCGCAGCCGGTTCGTTCGAAGACGGCATGGGCGCCTAGCACGAACACGATCGTCGCAAAGCAGACAGGCTATTGCCTTGCCGGGAGTGGAAAATTATTTTTCAGCCCTACCCGCTGCTTGTGCCTGTTGGTCGAATTTCCCCGCCTCGTCCGGCTTCTTTAGTTTGCGAGCGAGGCTGGCGAGCTCGCGATAAATGCGCGCGGCGTCGGGGTAATCAGGGGCTTCTGTGATCAACTTTTTGTAGGCGGCGAAGGCTGCCTGGTCTCGTGCCACCAAGGTCTGTAATTCGGCAAGGTTCAGCAGCAGGCGAATCTTCTGTTGTGGGGAAGGGTTGGACTTCAATGCCGCGTCAAATTCCTCGCATGCAGCGCTGATTCTTTTTTCTCTCTGGAGCAATTGCCCCAGCTTTTCCTGCAATACAGCGCTCTTCGTCACGACGCCCCGAAGGCTGTTGAGGTATTGGAGGGCATCCTTCGCGGTCGCTCCTTGCGCCAGGTTCAGGTTCACGACGCGCAGGTGCGACCATTCGACCAGCGGATTCTTCTCTCGTTCCAATTTGAAATGCAGCAATGCCGGCGCTTCGGCGAAGGGACGGTAGAGCGGGTCACCGACGACCGTCGTCTGCCAGGAGATGGCTCCCTGGCTCGCGTAAGCCGCTTCGCCGTAAGACCAGCCCCGCACAATGAGCCGATCGAGAAACGCCGCTACGTTGGGCGTGCCGGTGAGATAAGGTTCGTCCACCGAGCCCATGCTGATGGTCGCGCCTTTCGCCAATAAGGGGCCAACCCAATTAAGGTTGGTCGATCGCAAATGGGCGGCGCTGTAAGAATGCAGATGGTAGGCAAAGGCGCCGGGCATGAACTCCGCAGTGCTTCGCGTGAAGGGACCCGACGCGCTTTGTTCATACCACCCGGCATAGAGGCCGATTTGGCTCATGGGGAACGCCCCCGGGAAAATGCTCTCCTGGTCGTCCACCGTCGTTTCGAATCCTGCCCGCCGTGCGACCTCCGCGCCGCCCCGCAGCCAGTCATCCCCCGTCTTATACTCGCCATTGGTAATGCCCCGCGTGTCGAAGTAAGCATGACCCCACAAACCGTTGGTCTCGGCTTGGAGCGCCTTATCCACCAAGCCACGCGCGATTTCCACCGACGGCCCATCAAGGCGTGCAACCATGATCAAACCATTCGTGGGATGAAACGCGGCAGCATTAGTGGCCAAATAGAAGGGGCTCACAATGGGACCGGTTAGCGGCAACCGCTTGTTCTGGCTGGCGGGCAGCAATGACAAGTCGGCGTCCACAGCGGCCTCGTTCCGGCCTCGCAACGGCTCGGGCACCTTGTCCGCGTTGTCCTCCACCAGAGCGACATCGCGCGCAATCTTCCAGGGGATGCCATACGACAAAACAATATAACGGACGCGGGAGGCGATGAGCGGGTGGAATGAAGTAGCGCTGTCTTTCCTTTCGTTGCGCGTGAAGAGGCCTTGTTTTACCAGCCACGCGTGAAGGGGTTTCTGTAACTTGTCCTGGAATTCCGCGCGCGACATCGCATCCGCAGTAGCGCTGACATCCACGCCGAAAAGCTGGTCTTTGGGGATGCTGCGCTGGCTCGCGTAATATTCCGCCAGCGATTTGGATTCCGGCAGGTTCTTGTTGTAAACGACCACGACGGTCGCGCCGGCCCCGGCACCCCAGGATTGCGTGATGGCAGCCAACAACCCCAAGCAGCACCAGAAGGACTTCATCATGAGGCAAATTCTACACGCAATCCGTCGTAGGCCAATGTCACACTTTCCGGCAGCTCCGCCTGGGCCAGGTCGTGATCGTAGTCATGTGTGAGATGCGTGAGGTATGTGCGCTCCGCGCCAATCCGCCGCGCGGCGGTGAGGGCTTCGTCCAAACACATGTGGGTGGGATGCGGATCTCGCCGGAGCGCATCCAGCACAGCGACTTCCACACCGTGCGCGGCATGAACCGCTTCGTCTGGCACTTCCTTGCAATCGCTGAAGTAAGCCAGCCTCTTCCGCCCGTCCTGTTCGAACACAAATCCATTCGTCACGACGTTCCCGTGAGGCAACGCGAAGGGGGTCAGGCTTAAATCGCCGATCTCAAATGAGCCGGTGATGATGCGCTGGTCAGGATGAAAGTAGCCTTTGGGAATCTGCCGTCCATCGAACGCATAAACGAACACTCGCCGCAGCGCTTCCATCGTCGCCTCATCGGCATAGACGGGAAGGGGCCCGCCTCGCAAATCGCAGAAGCGCCGGCAATCATCCAATCCCATGATGTGGTCCGCGTGGGGATGCGTGAACACCACGGCGTCCAGCCAGCGAATGTTTTCGCGAAGGCATTGCAGGCGAAACTCCGGCGTCGTATCGACCACGATCTTCGCGCCAGCGCTCTCTACATAGATTGAAGGACGTGTGCGGTGATTCCTCGGGTTGGCGAGGAACTCGGGAGGATACTCCTTGCCGATGATGGGCACGCCCTGCGATGTGCCGGAGCCGAGAAAGGTGAAAGAGAATCGCATGGCGGATAAAAAACTTTTGCGGAACGCTAACACACCGCGCAAATTCCCCGTCAATTATTTGCCGAATGCTCACCACGCTCCGGATCAAAAACCTCGCGCTCGTCGCTGATCTGACGCTGGAACTCCAGCCAGGCTACAACGCCATCACGGGCGAGACCGGGGCGGGAAAGTCGATCATCATCGGCGCTCTCAACCTTGCCCTTGGCCAGCGCGCGGATCGTACATTGATCCGCTCCGGGGCTGATAGCTGCGCCGTCGAAACGGTTTTCGACGTAAAGGCCCTGCGGGTTCCCCTCCAGGGTTTCCTGGAAGAGAACGGTTTGGAACCGTGCGAAGAAAACCAGCTTGTCATCAAACGAACGTTCACCGCCTCAGGGACCAACAAGCAATTCGTCAACGGATCGCCCACCAGCCTGAATACGCTCGCTTCATTGGGTGAATGGCTCGTGGACATGCACGGCCCGCACGAACATCAGTCCCTGCTTCAGCCGGCAAAACAGCTCGCCATCCTGGATGCCTTTGGCCGACTCGAAGCGAAGCGTGAGGATTTTTCGGCTCTCCTTCAACTGCGCACCCGACTGGAAGGCCAGAAGGCAGCGTTGATCGTGGATGAGAAAACCTACGCGCAACGACTTGATCTGCTTCGCTTTCAAGTACGGGAAATTGAAAGTGCAAAACTTCGGGAGGGAGAGGATGAAGAGATCGAGGCCGAGTTCAAACGCTCGAGCAACTCGGCGCGTCTGCTCGAGCTGGGCCAGAGCGCGATGGCTCTATTGAGCGACAGCGACAACTCGCTTTTAACCCAAGCCGGGGGGTTGGGCCGCTTATTGCAGGAATTGCAGCGAGTGGATGCGTCGGCTCAAAACCTAGTGAGTGCCCATGAACAGATCGCCGCGGCATTGCGTGAACTTCAGTCCGACCTGTCGCATTATGTAGACGCGGTGGAATTAGACCCGGCCCGCCTCCATGAAGTCGAAGAGCGCTTGAATCTCTTGCAGGGGTTGAAGCGGAAATATGGACCAAGCCTTGGGGATGTCATCGCGTTCGGGGTGGATGCGCGAGAAAAGCTTCAGTCGCTTGAACAGCGCGATGCCGAGCTCGTGCGCTTGAACGCGGAACTGGAGAAACTGGACTACGAGCTGGGGCGTGTTGGCCTTCAACTCTCGGAGGAGCGCCGCAAACTGATTCCCCAGCTGGCCGGGAGTGTTGCCAAAGAGCTCAACGCCCTGGGGTTTGCGCA
Organism: uncultured Verrucomicrobiae bacterium; assembly: GCA_963760275.1. Taxonomy (GTDB): domain Bacteria; phylum Verrucomicrobiota; class Verrucomicrobiia; order Limisphaerales; family SIBH01; genus JANNGC01. The sequence continues at coordinate 200,762 of CAVXCM010000011.1, read as the reverse complement.
AAGCCGGTTTGACGTGTCGCTGACTCAGGGCGCTCCGCTCTCCACCGGACTGGATGTTGCCGAATTTCAATTCGCGCCGAATCCAGGCGAACCGGCGCGTCCGTTGCGAGCCATTGCATCTTCGGGCGAAATGGCGCGCGTGATGTTGGCGTTGAAGACGGTCCTGGCCGCCGAAGACGATGTTCCGGTGCTGGTCTTCGATGAGGTGGATGCCAACGTCGGAGGCGAAACCGCCCATGCGGTGGGCGAAAAGATGAAGCAGATCGCCAAGACCCATCAGGTCTTGTGCATCACGCATCTGGCGCCGGTCGCCGCCCACGCAGACGCCCATTTCGTGGTGACCAAGCAATTGAAAGACGGGCGTACGGTTTCAGAAATGGAATTGCTCAACAAAGGCGCAAGGGTCGAGGAATTGGCGCGGATGCTCGGGGGCGTCAACGCGGCCGCGCGCAAACACGCCGAGGCGCTGTTGAAATGAGTAGCTGCTAGCACTCTCAAACGATTGGAGGAAACTATGAACACAGCGTGGATGACTTTCTCACTCACAATGAACCGGGTTGACACTCGATCTCTGCGTTCTTCATTGGGTGCACGCCGGTCCGGTCTGGTGCTGAGCTTCATTTGGATTGCCGGCCTCTTGCTGACTGTTTCACCGATGCCAGCCGCGGAGATTCCAAGCGCCAACGAACAGAAGCGCGATGGTAGTATCGTGCTGCTCGCCACGAATGCGGTCGTGCATGGCAAAACGATTCGTTACGAACCCCAGCCCCACAAGAACACCATCGGCTATTGGACGAAAGTGGAGGATTGGGTGAGTTGGGATTTCAAAGTGAACACGCCGGGCACATTCGACGTGACGCTCACACAAGCGTGCGGCAAAGGCAGCGGCGGGAGTGAAGTAAACTTTGTGATAGGCAATCAGGTTCTGACGGATTTCGTTCCCGACACGGGTGCATTCACCAATTGGACCAACCGCATCATCGGCACCTACACGTTGGACCGCGCGGGCGAATACACAATTGCGGTGAAGCCCGTGAAGAAGCCGGGTGTGGCCGTGATGGACCTGCGGGCGATTACACTTAAGCCGAGGTGACCGAGCTCAGAAACGCAGGGTGACGTTGACTCCGCCTCCAACGTTCAGTTGCTCATACTCGCGAATTCCCGCATCCGCGTGGTTCCAGTTGTAATTGCCGAAGAGTCGGGCGCTGAAGTTTTCACAGGGATACCAACCGAATGCCAATCCAGCTGTATGGAGGAACTCGGAGGGGTTGGATGAATCTGGAACCGCGGTGTACTCCGTGTACTGAAACCGATAGTAAGGCTGCGCGACCAGATGGCATGGCAACGCCACGCTCCAGGAAGCCAAGGCCGCGTGTTCCCAGCGTTCACTCCGGTCCTCCGGATATCTTATTGGTGACCCAATCACCCCCCCGGTTGCGAAGTCAGACTCATCCGCGAAATGATAGCTCCCCAGGTAGGCGACGGAAAACTGGCTGCGATCGCAGACGCGAAAATTCCTTTGCACCGACCAGCGTGGCACGTATTCGCGATAGAATTCGGTATTGTCGTCACGCCGCAATGGCTCCGAGCCCAGCAAGCGCGTGTAGTCGAATCCCGCGCGAAATTGGTAATGAGCCGTCTGCGCGAGCACTTCGGCGAACGCGGTGGAGGCTTGGAAATCAAAATCATCCCGCCGCAGCGTGGTGAAGGCAACAATCGGTTCATCCTCACCGAAATAGTTGAAGAACTGATGGCGATAACCAACCTCCGCGCGATACGATGCCAGCGAGGTGATGCACGGTGGTGTGATGATCGCTGCTTCGGCTGTCGCCACGGAGAGGCCGGCGTCGATGTCGCTGTCACGCCGGAAGAACATGTTGTCTGTGTAATAAACCTGCTCATCCACGGTAGCGCGAAACCACTTGTGCTTTCTTTGGCGCAGGACCAATTGCGGGCCCACATCCGAATCCTCATCCGCGTATAGAGAAGGCACGCCATCGCCCGGCCGCAGATCGCCGACGAGCTTTTGAGTTTCACGGAGCTGTTGGGATTGGCTGGACTGGCTGACGCCCGGGGTGCTTTGGCCCTGGGCTGAAACAGCGGCGGCGACGATGCTGGCGGCAATAATTTTTTTCATGCGGTTCGTTTGCGCGGGGATGATTAACGGCGTGGTGACACTTGGAAATCCTGGCCTCCCTTGCGGATCTCGATCAGCGGAGTCGCGATATTGTGCAGGGTGGGATCGATCGCTCGCGACTCATTCTTGAACGTCGCAACGCTCCCGATCGACAGGCCAGTCTCCTCGTAGGTGCCTGAGATAATCGCCAGCCGTTGCTTGGTGATCTCGTTCTGGATTTCTCCCAGCGAAGGCAGAGGCGTCGCAAAGCCATTCACCAGTTGCGATCCTTCAATCAATTTGGCCAGGTCGAACTTTACCGTGGCGCCGAAATCCTGAGCACCAGCAGGGATATGGACCATGTCACCGGCGCCGATTGCGCGGCTCCGTCCGTTGGGCAGGGTGATTCTGCCCTTGCCTTCAAGTAGCAGACATTTGAAGCCGCCGTCCTCGGTGGCGGCGACGATCAGCGTTGTTCCGAGCACCGCGGCACTGGCGCCAGCGGATTTAATTCTCCCGCCGCCGCGACCCGACGGTGAATGAAAGAGGAGGCTGCCTTTTTCGAGGTTCAACACGCGCCCGCTTTGCTCGAACGAAAAAACCGTGTTGGCGCCGATGCGCGTGAGTGTGTTGTCGGCCGCTTTTAATTCCGCCCGCGATTTGGAGCCGGTACGTATCTTGTCCGGAGCGCGCACGAGATCGTTTGCCTTGGCCTCTTTTTCCGCCGCCTGCGGTGGTGCGACTTTGACCTCATTTACGACTTGGATCAGGGTGCTCTCGCGAAGATCAGCTGCTCCGAGACTGAATGCGCTGAGAAGGAAAAGTTGGGACAAGGTTTTGTAGTTCATACCGGCTCCAGTGATTGCGCAGAGCAATGCCAGAATGGGAAATAGTTTGCAACGCGCGACTTCGACCCGGCACGTGTGAGTTCCAAATCCTGCTTTGATTTTCGTTTGCTGCAATCCATGCCGTCCGGTATCTCGAACTTCAATGACGCACGTCTCCCGCAGAACTCGCATCATCTCGCTGCTGTGCGCAGCCTGCACGGGCGCGTGCCTTTTCCTCTATGGCAACGGCAACATTTCCCTGCATCGTTTGGAGCTGTGGGCGAAGGATTTTTTTCTCAGGAACGAGCGGTTCGAATTGGGTCCGGATCCTCGCCTCGTCTTCCTCGGCATTGATCAGCCTAGTTACGCCGACATCATCGCGCCCGAAGAGGCGGCGGGCGATATCGTCCTGTCTCAACTAACCAACAGCTTCCCCTGGTCGCGCGTAGTCTGGGCCTCTGCCGTCGAACGACTCGTCAACGCCGGCGCGCGCGTCGTTATGCTCGACCTAGTGTTCAGCGCACCGGGAGTTGGTGACGATGCCTTGCACTCGGCGCTCGCTCGCCATCAGGGTCGCGTCGTCATCGGCGCCAATTTTCTCGGCGGTAACAAATCCGTCGGCGGTACGGAGAGCGTTCTTTTGCCCGCAGAAACAGTGTTGAGTGTAAGCAATGACGCACCGAGTTGGAGGGACCCACGAGTCGGCTTTGTCAATTTCTTTACCGACATCGACGATGTGGCTCGCCGGGCGACGTTCGAAGTGGCGGGCGAATATGGCTTGCCGCCGGACGGGGTCATGCGCTCGCTTACGGCCCGCGCCCTGGCGGCGTGCGATCTCTCGCATCTCATTCCTCCCGGCCGGGATTCCCATTTGTTTCGCTTCTCCGCCCCGCCGGGGCTGGGTTACAAACCCATCCCGTTCTACCAAATTTTTCTGTCGCAATATTGGAAGAACAATTTTGGCGAAGGAGCGTTCTTTAAGGACAAGATCGTCATCATCGGCCCGGCCGCGAACATCTTCCACGATGAACACCGTACTCCTTATCCGGGCGGCGCCATGCTGGGGCCGGAAATTCATCTCAACGTCCTCGGGGCGGCTTTGCGCGGCGGGTTTTTGCGCGAGACCTCGTATCCGGCCGACCTCGTGCTGATCCTGATGTCAGGTGGATTGGCGCTTCTACTCGCGCTAGTGGTTCGCTCTCCCATTCGCCGGCTTCTGATGGCCGCTATTGCCACTGGAGGTTATTTTGCGATCACAGTGCTGGTTTTCAGCAAAGCTGATCTTTTCCTGTTGGCGGTCATCCCCGTTATCGCATTGAACACCAGTACCCTCACAGCGTTCACCTACGACTTCATTCTGCTTCGCATGGAAAAAAACCGCACCCGCCGCACGTTGGAGCGTTACGTTTCCAAGGATGTTGTCCGCGAGTTGCTCGATAACCCCCAGACCTACCTGAACACCCTGCAAGGCGTGCGCAAGCCGGTCACGATTCTGTTCTCGGACGTGCGGGGATTTACGACCATGACGGAAGCGGCAGACCCGGCGCAGTTGGTCACGCAGCTCAACGAGTATTTCAAGGAGATGGTGGGAATCGTGTTTGTTGAGCATGGCTCACTGGATAAGTTCATCGGCGACGCGGTCATGGCGTTGTGGGGCAGCATCACCAGTGAAGGCGCCGGGCGCGATGCGCAGCGTGCAGTCGCAGCAGCGTTGGCGATGCGGCGAGCCCTGGCGCGGTTGAATATCAACTGGCAGCAGCGGGGAATGAAGTCGTTGGAATTCGGCATTGGCGTCAATCAGGGCGACGTCATCGTTGGCAACCTGGGGTCGGAGGAGAAAATGGAGGTGTCGGTGATCGGTGATCCCGTGAATCTGGCGTCGCGCCTCGAAGGACTGACCAAGGAATACAAACTCGATTTGCTTCTCGGCGAATCCATGGTCCCTCTCGTTCAGGATCGCTTCGCACTGCGCACGGTGGATTCGGTTCAGGTGAAGGGTAAAACGAAGCCGGTTCGGGTCTTCACGGTGATCGCCGATCTCACTGCTGGTGAAAGGCCGCCCCCGTGGCTGGCGCGTTACGAGGAGGGCATTTCGTTCTACCGCAGCCGCCAATTTGCCAAAGGCGTCACTGCGTTCGCCGAATGTCTCCGTGAACATCCGGAAGATTACTTGTCATCCCTTTACCTGAAGCGTTGCGAGGACTTGGTGGCTAATCCGCCGGGCCCGGATTGGGACACCGTCTTCGTCATGCATTCAAAGTGAGCGCGTCAGAGTGCCGTTCAGCTTCGCTTCACCACTTCGCGCCGCAACATTTCGAGTGCCTGTTGCGATGTCACATACTTGAATGTCTCGCGGTCAAAGCGGTTCAAGAATCTCTGCACGGTCGTTCCCAGCGATGTTGCCAGTCCAATGAAGACAGTTCCTTGAGGCTTGTCCGCCGTGCCGCCATCGGGTCCGGCGACGCCCGTGACGGAGAGGGCCCAATCGCTTCCGCCATGGTGCCGGGCTCCGTTCGCCATCGCGCGCGCGGTCTCTTCGCTCACGGCACCGTGGACGGCGAGGATCTCAGCTTTAACGTCCAGCCATTTCATCTTGGCTTCGTTGGCGTAGCTGATCGCGCCGCCCCAAAAAACCGCCGATGCACCGGGGACATTCGTGATCCGATGGGCGATAAAGCCGCCGGTGCATGACTCAGCGAGCGCCAGAGTTTGTTTCTTTTCCTTGAGGAGCCGCACGATCACCGTTTCAAGCTGCTCGTCATCGCTGCCGTAAACGAAGTCGTTCATCAAACGGCGGCTGATGGATTCGGCTTCCGCGACGGTCTGGTGTGCACCGCAACCACGGGCAACGAATCGCACGTCCACTTCACCAACTCGTGCACAATATCCCAGCGTCAAGCCGGCATCGGTGAGGTGCTTCAGGTGCGGCACAATCAATTCCTCCACTCGCGACTCGCCCAGTCCCGTTGTCTTCAGCGTGCGGCAGATGAACTCTTCTCCCCTCGGCAGGCTTTTGCCCAGCCATGGCAGGACCTGATCGATGAACATGGGGCGCAACTCGCGGGGCGGCCCTGGAAGCATCACCAACCAGGTGGCGGCGGATCGAAATTTTCCAGCAGGCACCTGCATAATCAATCCCGGCGCCGTGCCATTCGCGTTTAGCAGCACCATCGAACCACGCGGCACCATCGCCTGGATCTTTGTGCTCTCGGGCATTGGCCGCTGACGCGATGTGAAGAATTGGGTGATGCGAGACAGAACCTCATCGTCGCACAGAAGATCGACTCCCAGCAGATCCGCGATCAGGTCCCGGGTCCGGTCGTCGCTGGTTGGTCCCAGTCCGCCTGTCGTGATCACCAAGTCAGCGCGTGACAGTGACTCCCGCACGGCCGTTTGGATCTGCGCGCCCTCGTCGGAGATCGCGACCTGACGCGTGACGTCGTAGCCCAAATCCGAAAGGCGGCGGCAAAGCCATTGTTGATGGGTATTCAGCACGCGCCCGAGCATCAGTTCGCTGCCGGTGTTGATAATTTCGATCTGCACTCCGGGAGCTTCGCAAACAGTGCCGCCCGTTTGAATCGGAAAGAAATTGTCGAAATGACCGAGCGGTGAGGCGCAACCGGGAAGGCATATCCGCCCGTCGCCGCGTTGACTTGAACGGATCGGGAAATATAGTCCGACCGTGCCGTGCGCCACTAAACAAGCCGCGAAAGACCGTTTCATCGCATTCCTGGCGACGAAAGGTCTGCGCGTTACTTCACAGCGACAGGCCATCATTGAATCAGTGTTCAGCACTGAAGAGCACTTCACCGCGGATCAATTGCTGGAATGGTCGCGGGCTCGTGACAAATCTGTCTCCCGCGCAACGGTCTATCGCACGCTGCCTTTGCTCACTGAAAGTGCTCTCGTGCGAGAGATGGACTTCGGCAAGGATTGCAAGGTCTACGATCCCAACTACGCCGAGCATCCAAACCACAACCACATCATCTGCGAAGACTGCGAGAAGATCGTGGAGTTTGAGAGCGACCAAATCTCGCGCCTTGAAACGGAGATTACCCGCAGGCTGGGATTTGCGGTGAAGACGCAGCGTCTGCAAATCATTGCCAGTTGCGAGGAGTTCAAGCGGCGGGGCTCCTGCACCAAGAAGTGCTCGTAAGCGTTGACCGGCCCCGTAATTCTAGTTCCGCATGCAGCCAATCAGCCCATCGCAAAGTCGTGTTCAGTTCGGTCGCGTCGATGCCAACCCAGGCCGCCAATTCGCCAGTGATAACTACGCCGGCATTTGTCCTGAAGCCTGGCTGGCAATGGAGCAGGCCAATCATGGACATGAACGCAGCTACGGGGACGACCGATGGACCCAGCAGGCGGCGGATTTGATCCGGGAAATCTTCGAGACGGACTGTGAAGTGTTCTTTGCCTTCAACGGCACCGCCGCCAATTCGCTCTCGTTGGCTGCGTTGTGTCAGTCCTACCACAGCATTCTCTGTTCAGAAGTGGCGCATGTAGAAACGGATGAATGCGGAGCGCCAGAATTTTTCTCAAACGGCACCAAGGTGTTGCTCGTGCCAGGGACGGACGGAAAGATCGATCCTACTGGTGTCGAACGCATGGTGAAGAAACGCACGGACATTCACTTCCCCAAGCCCCGTGTGGTCAGCATCACGCAGGCGACCGAACTGGGCACGGTCTACACGGCGGACGAGATCAAAGCGGTGTGGGCGCGGGCGAAGTCACACAAGCTGCGCATGCACATGGATGGCGCACGGTTTGCCAACGCAGTGGCTTCACTCGGTTGTGCGCCGAAGGAAATCACATGGCAGGCCGGGGTGGATGTCCTGTGTTTGGGCGGCACTAAGAATGGCATGGCGGTCGGAGACGCCGTCGTGTTCTTCAATCGCGAACTGGCGCACGAATTTGAGTATCGCTGCAAACAGGCGGGGCAGCTCGCGTCCAAGATGCGGTTCCTCTCCGCGCCTTGGGTCGGGATGTTGAAGGATGGAGCGTGGCTGCGAAACGCGACGAACGCGAACGAGATGGCGGCTTGCCTCGAGTCTTCCTTGCGCGGCTTGCCAGGCGTAAAACTTTTATCCCCCCGCCAGGCTAACGGCGTCTTCGTTGAACTTCCCCGGAAAACGATAGAAGGTCTGTGGGCGAAGGGTTGGATGTTCTACACCTTCATCGGCGCGGGTGGCTGTCGATTCATGTGCTCATGGGACACCCAGGCCGAGGACGTGGACCGTCTCGTCACAGATATCAAAATTCTGCTGGAGCCTTAAATGCGAACTCGTCACTCGGCTGGAAGCCTTAGGGCGTCATGTCCTTGTTCTCGTGCAAAGGCGTGTTCTTCACCGGCCAGTTGAGAGCATCCTTTTCCGACTCCACCTTGGCGCGCAACGGCCACGTGTGCTGGCAAGTGTTGCAGTAAAACTCCTTCTCCATGAACCCCAGCCGATAGAGAAATGCGTGCAGGGTTGGCAAAACAAACTTCCGAGTAATTTGCGGGTAGTCCACGTCCGAAGAACGACATTCCGGGCAGCACACCGCCTGATCGAGATAGTGTTCTGTGGCATCCCATTGCTTGAGTTGCTGCTTGGCTGACTCGAATTCGTTTTCTTCGACGCGAACCTTCACGCTGGCCAGGCGATCAGAAAGGTGCCCGGCCTGCCACCGGCTCTCATCTTTGATTTCGGGATGGAATCCCTCTTGTTGCAATCGATTGACCACGGGTTGTGCGTGGTCCCGGTCGTTGAATGTAGCAAGTGTTACCGTCCTCATGCATCAAAGTAGCCGCGGATGGGAAGATTTCAAACGGTTGGCCTCAATTCCACCCTTGTCACGTAGCGCGTGTGACCGCTAAAAGTTTCTCATGCCCGCCATCCCCAAGAAAGTTCAAGAGAGACTAACAGCTGGAATAAAAACTTTTCAACCGGTCCTCGCTGCTGCCAAGGCACGTGACCTTGGCGAGGCCGACACAGTCCGCATTGTTACCGACATGCTGGCCGAGATGTTTGGTTATGACAAATATACGGAAATCACGTCCGAATTCGCGGTCCGGAGTACCTATTGCGACATTGCCACGAAGATTGATGGCAAACTTCAAACGCTTATCGAGGTGAAGGCGATTGGATTGGAATTAAAAGACAACCATGTCCGTCAGGCGATAGATTACGCAGCGAATCAAGGGATTGATTGGGTAGTGCTCACGAATGGGATCACTTGGCGCGTTTACAAAGTGATGTTTGCAAAGCCCATCGATCAGGAGTTGGTATTTGACTTCGATTTTTGTGCGCTAAGCTCCAAGAAAGACGAGGACTTGGACCTCTTGTTCCTCCTCGCTAAGGAAGGTTGGACAAAGTCTATACTGGGTGATTTCCACGAACAAAAACAGGCTCTAAGCCGCTATTTTGTTGGTGCGATGCTTCTGACGGACACGATTTTGGATGTTGTTCGACGGGAATTGCGCCGCCTCTCGCCGGATGTGCGTATCGAGACCGAGCAGATTCGAAATGTTGTCGTTCAAGAGGTGTTAAAGCGGGAAGTCTTAGAAGGGCCGAAGTTTGAAGAGGCGCGCAAACGCATAACGAAGTCCAGCAACCGATCACTGATTAAAACCAAGTCGAAGGGTGATGAATTATCAGACCTGAAGGCTTTCTTTCCGGCAATGGAGTCGCTTCCGACAGCCTTGGGAACGTCCCCGCCTTCTGCTCCTTAAATCTGCTGTGTTGCCGCATCCCGCTACACCCCGTGGGCGGATTGGGCACCGTCTGCGTTACCCGAATCCAAATCGATCAGGATATCCCGCGGCTCCGCGCCTTTGCTCGGGCCGACGATGCCGCGGTTCTTCCAGTTCATCCATGATGCGCGCGGCGCGGCCGTAGCCGAGGCGCAGGCGGCGTTGCATGAGTGAAACGCTGGCTTTCTGTTCGCTGCGAATCACTTCGATGCACTGCTCGATCAGCTCTTCGTCCTCGTCGCTGCCGCTCTCGTCGACGTTGAAGCTGCTGACGCGGCTTTCGCAGAGCTGCTGGTGAATTTCCATCTCGTAGCTCGGCTTGCCCTGCTTCGCGATGAAATCAACGATGCCCTGCATTTCCTGGTCGGTGATGAGTGCGCCCTGCGCGCGGTTTAACTTCGCGCTGCCTGGCGGCAGGAAAAGCATGTCGCCTTTGCCGAGCAATTTGTCCGCGCCCATCGCATCGAGAATGGTGCGTGAGTCGACGCGGCTCGCGACCTGGAAGGCGATGCGCGCGGGGATGTTCGCCTTGATGACGCCGGTGATGACATCGACGGACGGACGCTGCGTGGCGACGATGCAATGGATGCCGGCGGCGCGCGCCATCTGCGTGATGCGCGCGATGGCCATTTCGACATCCGCCGGCGCGACCAGCATCAGGTCCGCGAGCTCGTCGATGATGACGACGATGTAGGAAAGCTTTTCCGGAATGACGATATCATCGTCGCGCGGCACGACGATTTGCTCGTCCAGTTCCACGGCGAAGCCATCGGAGCTGGCTTCGATCTTTTCCTTCTTCGCCATGAGCGGCAGTTCGGGTTCGGCTTTGGGAATCGGTTTGTCCTTCGGGCCGCGAATTGAACGATTTGACATTGCGCACGCCGACCTTGGCGAAAATCTGGTAGCGCTTCTCCATCTCGTTCACGACCCAGCGCAGCGCGAGGATGACTTTCTTCGGATCGGTGACGACGGGCACGACGAGGTGCGGCAGCGCGTTGTATTGCTGCAAGCTCGACGACCTTCGGATCGATCATCACGAAGCGAAGCTGGTCCGGCGAAAACTTGTAGAGCAGCGAGGCGACGATGGAGTTGATGCAAACGGATTTGCCCGAGCCGGTGCTGCCGGCGATGAGCATGTGCGGCATCTCCGCGAGGTCCGCGATGATCGGATGGCCGTAAACATCCTTGCCCAGCGCGAGCGGGATGCGCGCCTTGGTGTTCTTCCATTCGTCCGATTCGAGCAGGTCGCGCATGATGACCTTGGTCTTGATCGAGGTTCGGCACTTCGATGCCGACCGAGGATTTTCCCGGGCACCGGCGCGAGAATGTGGATGCGCTCGGCCTTGAGTGCGGCGGCGATGTTGTTCGAGAGCGCCGAGATTTTTTCCAGCTTCACGCCCGGCGCGGGATGCAATTCGTAGCGCGTGATGGTCGGGCCCTTTGGTGATGTCGCCGAGCTGCACCTCGATGTCGAACTGCGCGAGCGTCTGCTGCATGAGGCGCGCGCGCTCCATGAGCTGCTCCTTCGTTTCGCTCGGCACGAGGTTCGGCTCGGGGTGGTTCAACAGATCCAGCGAAGGCAATTGATAGTTGCCAATCATGCGGCGTGCTGGCGACCGGATGGGCTTCTTCTTGGACACCATTTTAGGTTTCGGGAGCACGGCAGGGAGGGGCGGCTCCACAACCGGGGCATTTGCAGCCGCGATGGCCGGGGCTCCGTCCACCGTGACGACGGGTTCTGGCATGGCAGACGCCTCGGCTTCAGCACCAGCGTTCTTTGTGCCCTTGGAATCTTTGCCTTTGCCCAGAATGTCCGCCGTGGTGGCTGCGGCGATTTCCTGGGCCGGGATCACCACGCCTTCGTCCGGGGGAAGGATCTCCTTCACCGGTTCCATTCCTTTGCGCGACGCCTTCGTTTGTTTCGCTGCCGTGATGCTGAGGTCGCGAACCGAAGGTTCCGGTACGGGTTGCAGATCGGCGCCGAGAGGAATCCGATCTTCATCGGGTTCTTCTGCCTTGCCCAGCTTCTCGGATTTGTCCGTCTTGCCTTTCGAGCGTTCGACCTTTTCCTGGAGTTTGCGCGCCTGCTTTTCCAATTCCTTGGCGCGCTTTTCCAGCTCGCGCTCCTCATCGGTCATGCCGGCCTCATCGGGCGCCTTTTTCTCGAACATGGCGCGCAGCCAGACACCAAGCTTGAAATTGGTGAGGTAAAGCAGGCTGACGACGTAAATAGTCAGATAAATGATCGTCGCGCCGGGGCGTCCAAAGTTGCCGAACAGTTGATTCAACCACACGCCCACGATTCCCCCGGCAGTGGCGGAGCGAAGATTGAAAGCCGTGTTCTCGAAAAAGCCCGCGCCCGGATGATTGGGGTTGCGGGAGAGGGCCACCATGATTCTCTCATCGGTGAACAAGGCCAAGAAACCAACGCAGCAGAAAAACAAAACCACACCCCACGGCCAGCGTCGACGCAAGTGATGGAGCGTGTTCCAGAAGCAGCCGATGCCAAAGAGAAGGCAGAGAATTGGCAGGACGAACGCGGCGGCGCCGAACGCCTGGAAAAAGAAATACGCGATCCACGCCCCCGCCGAACCGATCAGGTTGTGTGGCGTTACGTTGTGATCCGTGGTGTTCGCCACGTCGTTCCGATCAAAGGACGACATGGCGATGAATAACAAGAGGGCGATCGCCAGCAATACGACACCAACGATGTCGTTAATCCCGCGATGCTCTGGAGTGTTCTCCGTGCGTACCGAATGTTTTCGAGGCACGCGACCACATTAGCGATGCGTGGCGCACGGTTCAAAGATGAAAGTGCGCCAACACCTCTCCCAGCACTCCGCCATCGCGTTTTCGCTGCCACACGCGGCGCAGTTCCTCCTCCCCGCCGGTCGGCCCGGGAGTCGCCAAACTTGAGACAGCCCGCCACGGCATCGGCATGGTCGACGACAACTGGATTGGAGCTTGGACGTTCTACAACGTCCGTGTTTCATCCGCCGCGTGCCGGAACTGTCGCCGAAGCTCGTATTCGCTGTCATCGCGGTCCTGTTCATTGGGATTTCCAAAGCTGGATTCGGCGGCGGGTTGGGCCTGCTCACGACTCCGCTGGCCGTGTTCGCCTTTGGCTCCAAGGATGCGATCGGTATCATTCTTCCACTGCTCTGCGCCGGAGACGCTTTTTCGCTGTGGAATTATTGGCGCAAGTGGGACGTGCGAAACTTGAAGTATGTCTTACCTGGCGTGCTGGTTGGCATCGTGACCGGCGTGCAACTCATCGGGCGCTTTTCCGCGCGGGAACTCAATGTGGCCATTGGCTGCATCGCCGTCGCCTTCGTCCTATTTCAACTGGTGAAGGAAAAAATCTTTCGCGCGGAAGGAGCCTTTGCCCCAAACCATCGTGTGGGCGTGCCCATCGGCATCGCCGACTGGCATCACCTCCACCTTTGCCCACGGAGCGGGACCGATCATGAGCATGTTCCTGATTCCGCAACGACTGCCCAAGGAAGTTTTTGTGGCGACGAACGTCCTCATTTTCACCTTCGTGAACTGGCTCAAGATGCCATTCTTCTGCATCGACCGGACGCAGATCGACCTGCCGGTATTTGCTTCCGCCTCGCTGATAACACAGCAGACGCTCTTCCTCAGTTCGCTTTTCTTCCCGCTGGTTCCGCTGGGCGTCTGGATGGGTGTGTGGATGAACAAACGCATTTCGGAGAAAAACTTCATGCGAGTGGTCTTCGCATTCCTGTTCGTGACCGGGCTCCAACTAATCTTTCAGTTCGAACGCTTATTCGCCGGTCGCTGAAGACGCCAGATGCCAGCCGCCAGGCGCAAATCCCACCGCCCGGCGAAAGCCATCAACGTTCGTTCATCCACTTACTTGGAACTTCCTTTGGCCTCCGATCAGAGCCGCTTTCGCGATTAACGGTCGTGGTCATCACCCTTGCCTTCGTGGTCGTCGTCATTCGATCGGTATTTTGAAACAACCACTTGGACAGAGTCGCGGCTGGTGCGGCCAGAGTCATCGGCGCACTCCACGGTGATGGTGTAAACACGATCGCGTCCGCCAGAGCGTGAGGCGCGAAGTTTGACACTCAAGTCACCCGTGATGATCCAGTCCGCATCCCTTCCGGAGCCTTGGTTGCTCTGCACGGAAACAATCTTGCATCGCACCGGGACGCACTCACTGGCGTGAACCGTGAGGGTTACAGGGACAAGTTTATGGTTTGGCGGCCACAACGCGCGCGGGCTGGCTTTGATGGAATGGATCACGGGCCCGGTAGAATTCTGAATCGTGACGCTGGAAGAACATTGCACGACGGCTGCCTTGCCATCCGAAACCCGGACGGTAATGGCGTGCGTTCCGGAAGCGAGCGGAGTCTTCAGTTTCACCGTTTGCGGCTCATTCGGCTGTACGTGCGCGAGGAAATTGGTTTGCACATCGCGCCCATCGACGCGCCAAACCAACGTGAGGGGATCGCCGTCGGGATCAGAGACGATCGCATTCAGGTTGGCTCGGCAATCATTCGTGCGCGAGGCCGGGCAGGTCAGAAGGGGAGATTGATTTTCATACGCACCAATGTCGCAGGCAACACCTTGCGGACGCGGAAAGCGCCGTTGATCATTCGTTAGTGCACTGCCGCCAGCGTCCACACAGGCACCGGCATCCACCGCGGGGCTGCCGTGTAAGAGCGCGTGGGTGCGTGTGAGCCCGCCGTTGAAGTCCAACGCGCCGAGCCGCGCGTCGATCGGGCTGGCCATCGTCCCCACGATGTCTCCGTTCACACCGTTGGTGAAGCCGCTCGAGCCGTCAGTATCCAGGTTGTGCCCAAACGTTTGAACGGTCGCGCCGCCGAAGTAGGCGAAGTTCTGCGGCAGGTTATTGGCGGCGATTGTGCCGATCATCCGGGTGAGGCTGCCGAGGCTCCCGGGCAGTGCGGCGGCGACGATGGCGCCATTGGAAGCGCCGCGATTGCGCGCAATGGTGCAGGCAGAGATGTCGAGGGCGGAAACTTCCGCAGGGAAGACGAGATGCAATAGCCCGCTTGCCGATCCAGCGTCACCCGCACGGTTGCCGCTGATGGTGCAATTCCGGATGTGCCCGAGGTAACCCTGAAAATTCACGCCGCCGCCCTGCACCTCGGCAAAATTGTCATTGAACGTGCAACCTTCCGCGAAGAATTCAGAGCTGTGAAAAACACCGATGCCACCGCCTGCACCGCTCACCTGATTGCCGCTGAACGTTGAGTTGAGCAATGTGAGTGGCCCTGAGCTGAAGATGCCGCCTCCGTATCCCACCCCGCCGGCTTCCGTTCGCGCCTCGTTCTGGGTCACGAGGCAATTACTCACGGTCAACGTGTCGAAGTTCAGAATGCCGCCGCCCAGATTATCCGAAGCGCCATCGGGGTTGAGAGCACGGCCATTGGCGATCGTGACGCCCGATATTGTGACGTTGCCGGCATCGACCTGAATCACGCTGAAGGCGGGCGTCTGCCTTGCAAAGCTGCGCGCGATGATCAGCTTGTGCGGTCCTGGACCCGCGATGGTCAGGTCCTTGTCGATGACGAGTTTGCTCTTCAACAAGATGACCGAGGGGAGCGAAATGCCTGGAAAGTGGAACGACGGGATTGCGAACTGAATTCGATCGCCCGCAGCCGCATTGGAGATCGCATGGCGCAATGATCCCGGGCCGCGATCGCTGCTCGTCGTGACCGTCCAGACGTTCGACGAAGTGGTGTGGGCCTTGGCGGATGCGACGGGAGCGGGTCGCACTGGGATTTTTGGCGAGATAAAATCGGCGCGGACCGGGCTTGAACTGAAGGCCAAGCCCACGACCACAAAGGCCAGGGCGAATAGAGTAGTTTTCATAGCAACACGTGTTCAGTCAGAATTGAGTTTGATCGGAGCCTGCGTTCTCCAAAAATGGATGTTTGTGATTCCTCCGCCCGCACCGTATCCCGCGGTTCAATTCCCGCAACCAGGATTTCAGCCTTAAATTTCTCGCTATGAGCCAAAGTGAACACAGGGCAATTGGCTCAATGCAGGCACAATGTGACGCGAATCCTGTGCGCCGAACTGGAGCGGTTTGTTTCCAGATTTGTATTTTGGAATTCGAAGTGTTCGTTGGCACAGTCCTGCAGCACGTATGAGCAAAATTGTCGGAATTGATTTAGGGACCACCAACTCGCTTGTGGCCACGGTGGACACGGGCATTCCGTTCGTGATTGCCGACGCCGAAGGACATCGGCTCACACCTTCCGTGGTTCATGTGCCCGCCGCCGATGCTGCCCCAATCGTCGGACACAAGGCCAATCGCATCCGGCTGCTTAAGCCGGCTGAGACCGTCTACTCGGTCAAGCGTTTCATGGGAAGGCGCGGAGCGGACATTCCGCGTGAGGACATGCTCGTGACGTATCCGGTCACGGGCAGCGGTGCCGGGCAAGTGAGCGTTGAGTTGCACGGACGCTCCTGGTCGCCCGAAGAAATCTCCGCCGAGATCCTGAAGAAACTTAAGCGCGACGCGGAGGCGTACTTCGGTGATGCGGTGACGCGTGCGGTGATCACGGTGCCGGCTTATTTCAATGACGCGCAACGCAACGCGACCAAGAAAGCGGGCGAACTGGCCGGCTTTACGGTGGAGCGAATCGTCAACGAACCGACTGCGGCAGCGCTGGCCTACGGGTTGGACAAGCTGAAGGAGAAATCCAAGATCGCCGTGTATGACCTGGGCGGTGGCACGTTCGATCTTTCGATCCTGGAATTGAACAACGGCGTGTTCCAGGTGTTGTCCACGAACGGCGACACCCGACTGGGCGGGGATGATTTGGATAAACGGCTGGTGGATTTCCTCGTGGGCAAAATCGATGCCGCGCAAGGCCCGAACGTTGCCGGCGATAACACGCTTCTCTCGCGCATGCGCGAAGCGGCCGAACAGGCAAAGATTCGGTTGAGCAGCGACGTTGAAGTTGAGGTCGCGCTTCCGTTCCTGACGCCTTCATTCAGCTTCAGCTACAAGTTAACGCGGGTGGAATTGGAGACTCTCACCCGTGACATCATTCAGCGCACGCGTGCGCACTGTCTGCGCTCGCTATCGGACGCGAAGCTCGAGGCCAAGGATTTGGATCAAGTGATTCTCGTCGGTGGACAGACGCGCATGCCGCTGGTTCGCCAGTTGGTCAGCGAATGGTTCGGGTGCGTGGAATTTGAGGAAGCGCGTGGGAGCATTCGGTTGGGCACTGAGTTTCATCAAGCCAAGGGTCCGCAACTGAACACGTCCCAGAATCCGGACGAGGCGGTGGCGCTGGGCGCGGCGATTCAGGCGGAGATTCTATCGGGCGGCTTTAAGAATGTACTGTTGCTGGACGTAACCCCGTTGTCGCTGGGCATCGAAACCTTCGGCGGATTGATGAATGTGATCATCCCGCGCAACACGACCATCCCGGTGAAGGCTGGCGAGATGTTTACGACGGCGGTGGATAATCAACGCTCCATGCTCATTCACGTGGTGCAAGGCGAGCGCGAGCGGGTGCAGGACAACTGGAGCCTGGGTCGTTTCGAGCTTGAGTTTGAGCCCGCGCCCAAAGGTGTGCCTCGCGTGGGGGTTCAGTTCGAAATCGACGCCAACGGCATTCTCCACGCCCTGGCGCGCGACGTGAAGACGGGCCATCAAAAGATCGTAGCGATGAAGAGCGCGGTGGATGTGGATGATGCGGACGTGCAGAAGATGGTGGAAGAATCGGTCGAGCATGCTTTCGATGACTTGCGCGCCCGGCAATGGATCGAGGCAAAGATCCGTGCGGGAGAAACAATCATGGCGACGCGCAAAACGATGGCCGAATTCGCCAGTGAGTTGGAGGCGGACTACAAAGCCCAACTCGACACGGCGTTGCAGGATATTGACGCTGTACTCTCCACGGAAGATTCCAAAACCAAGACGGGCGATCCGACGAAGTTAAAAGCTGCGACGGCGCACTTGGACGAGGTTACCAAACCGCTCGCTGACCATGCGATGGATAAGGCAATGGAGGCGCTGCTACGCAAGCGGGGGATGATTTCCTAGGGTGGCGTTCTCCGGAGCCGGGCCCTTTCTGAAGCGGTCGTTGCAGCCGGGAACAATGGCTAAGTCGGTTCGGCAGGCCCGGCGCGGGGACTCGGTTTTCCACTGACAGGGACCGCGAGATGGGAACGGGTTGTTCCGTTAACGCGCTGGCTGGCTGCCGCCCATCTTGACTTGAGTTGCGCCAGAGCCGATATAGCTCGAAGCCACTGCTGAATATGTTGTGTTGTGTCTGTAAAGAAAAAGAAGCCACCGTCCATCTGACCCAAATTGCGGGTGAGAAGATGCAGAAGGTTGATCTCTGTGAAGAATGCGCAAAGCAGAAGGGAGTGAACGACCCGGCTGGGTTTTCTCTCGCCGACCTTTTGCTGGGACTGGGCGCTTCGCAGGAGATGGAACAAGCCAGCGGCGGCACGGAAGTTAAGTGCGCGGCGTGTGGATTCACGCAGGCAGATTTCAAGAAGGCGGGACGCCTCGGGTGTGCGGAGTGCTACAAGACTTTTGCGGAAGGCCTCGAGCAGTTGCTGAAGAGCATGCATAAGGGCACGCGCCACAAAGGCAAAGTTCCGGCGATGCTGCGCGAATCGCAGGACCTGGCTGAGAAACTAAAATCGCTCCAGAAAAAATTAGAGAAGGCCGTTAACGAGGAGGACTTCGAGCAGGCAGCTCAGTGTCGCGATGAGATTAAGGATACAAAAGAGCGCCTCTCCTCGATTTCGACGCCATGAACATTCACGAATTTCTCGCGCCTCCTTCTGAAACGGCTCGCCGTGACGGACCGCACAGCAAGATTGTCATGTCGAGCCGGGTGCGTCTGGCGCGTAACTTAAAGGGGGTTGCTTTTCCTGGTTGGGCAAAAAAGGCGGAACGCGTTCGCGCCCTGGAAATTGTCCGGCCCGCGGTCGAGTCGATGACCGCCATGCGCGGAGCTTTCGCAGAGTCGATGGATAACCTAACGCCGCTCGACAAACAGATCCTCGTCGAACGCCACCTGATCAGCCGGGAACATGCTGCCAAGAATGCGGGCAGTGGTCTGGTCCTGAATAAGGAAGAATCGCTGTGCGTGATGATCAATGAAGAGGATCACCTTCGAATGCAGGCGCTGCGGCCGGGCTTGCAGTTGAAACAAGCGTGGGCCGCCATCGATCAATTTGATTCCCAGTTGGAGAAGAAACTGGATTACGCCTTTGACACTAGTTTGGGTTACCTCACGGCGTGCCCGACCAATCTCGGCACCGGGATTCGCGTAAGTGCCATGCTCCACTTGCCCGGCCTCGTCCTGTCAGAGCAGATCAACCAAATCATTTCCGCCGTCAACAAGCTCGGGCTTGCTGTTCGCGGGCTCTATGGCGAAGGCACCGAGGCGCTGGGAAACGTCTTTCAGGTCTCAAATCAAATGACCCTGGGCGAGACGGAGCCTGACATTGTGGACCGGTTGAACAAGGTTCTCGCGCAGATCATCGAGCATGAAGAGAATGCGCGCGGGTCGTTGCTGGAGAAAAAGCCCAAGACGGTCATGAACCAGATCGGTCGCGCCTATGGCATTCTGGCCAACTCACACAGCATCTCGTCCAAGGAGACGATGAACCTGTTGAGCTTTATGCGGTTGGGCGTGGATCTGGGATTGTTCCCTGATGTTGAGCGCGGGTTGGTGGACGAGCTTTTCGTGATTACCCAACCAGCCCATCTACAGAAGCAATATTCAGAAAAGCTTGGTGCAGACGAACGCGATTTGCTCCGCGCTGACATGGTCCGTGAGCGTCTTACGAAATGTGAGCCGGCCCCTCAGTTCGCCCCCTGGATTTGAGCCCGGCGCGAAGGTGGACAAACCCTCCGATGAGTAGAAAGTTAAGAATATGAGCGAAGAAGCTATGAATAATTTTACCCCTCGAGCCCAGCAAGTGCTCGCACTCGCGCGCAAAGAGGCGGATCGATTCAACCACAACTTCGTCGGCACCGAACACCTCCTGCTTGGCCTGATCAAGCTTGGCCAGGGCGTGGCAGTGAACGTGTTGCAAAAGATGGGGCTTGGATCTCGAAACCGTCCGCATGGAGGTCGAAAAACAGGTGGGCACCGGTCCGGATCAGAAGATGATCGGCAATATTCCCTACACCCCGCGCGTGAAGAAAGTCCTCGCGCTCGCGGCCAAGGAAGCGAAAGCGCTCAACCATACTTACGTGGGCACCGAGCACATCCTCCTGGGTTTGTTGCGGGAGGGAGATGGCGTCGCGGCCCGGGTGTTGAAGAATCTCGACGTGGATATCGAGCAGACGCGCCAGGAAATTTTAAAGGAGTTGGATCCTAATTTTACCAGCCAGGAGGAGGGCGGAGAACAGGCGAGTGCAGGAGGCGCGAGTGAGGGCAAGGCTGAGAAAAAAGGCGAGGTGAAGACGCCCGCGCTTAAAGCGTTTGGTCGCGACCTCACTGAAATTGCACGAAGGGTGAGATGGACCCGGTGATCGGGCGCCAGAATGAGATTGAGCGGGTGATTCAGATTCTCTGTCGCCGCACCAAGAACAATCCCGTCCTGCTGGGCGAGGCGGGTGTTGGCAAGACCGCCATCGTGGAAGGCCTGGCGCAGGAAATCGCCAAGGGCAATGTGCCTGAGATTTTGCGCGAGAAGCGGGTGATCACGCTGGATCTGGCCCTCATGGTCGCGGGCACTAAGTACCGCGGCCAATTCGAGGAACGGATTAAGGCGGTCATGGACGAAATTCGCCGTGCCAAGAACATCATTCTGTTTATTGATGAATTACACACCATTGTGGGCGCGGGTTCGGCCGAGGGAACCATGGATGCCAGTAACATCATCAAGCCGGCACTGAGCCGCGGCGAAATGCAGTGCATCGGCGCCACCACGCTGAACGAGTATCGCAAATACATCGAGAAAGACGCAGCACTCGAGCGTCGGTTCCAATCGGTCAAGGTGGAGGCCCCATCGGTGGACGAAGCCATTTTGATTCTCAAAGGGTTGCGTCCGAAATACGAAGAGCATCACAAGGCAGAGATTACCGATCCCGCGGTGGAAGCGGCGGTGAAGCTTTCTGACCGTTACATCACTGACCGTTTTCTGCCGGATAAAGCGATCGATCTCATGGACGAAGCGGGTTCCCGCGCGCGCATTGGCGCGATGACCCGGCCGCCGGAGATTAAAGCTCTCGAAGTGCAACTAGAAGAGATCAAGGGCAAGAAAGAGAAAGCCATTCGCGAGCAGGATTTCGAAGGGGCCGCCTCGATGCGGGACAAGGAGAAAGCACACCAAGGAGAATATCGAATCGGTGATGTCCGCATGGAAGACGAGCCGCGAAGAGAAACGCGTGAAGGTGGATGAGGAAGATATCCTGCACGTTGTCGCTAAGTGGACCGGGGTCCCCGTTAAGCGAATGGAACAGGGCGAAGCTTCCCGCTTGTTGAACATGGAAGATGACATGGTCAAGAAGGTGGTCGGTCAACGAGAGGCCGTGGCCGCCATCTGCAAAGCGCTGCGCCGTTCGCGGGCAGACTTAAAGGATCCGAAACGGCCCATCGGCACGTTCGCTTTGCTTGGACCCACGGGTGTCGGCAAGACGCTTGCTGGCAAAGTCTCTTGCCGAATCCATGTTTGGCGATGCGAAGTCACTTATCCAACTGGACATGAGCGAATACATGGAGCGCCATAATGCCTCGCGAATGATTGGGTCGCCCCCGGGATACATCGGTTACGAGGAAGGCGGGCAACTGACGGAGCAGGTGCGACGCAAGCCGTATTCCGTCGTGCTCTTTGACGAGATCGAGAAGGCGCACCCTGACGTGATGAACATGCTTCTCCAGATTCTGGAGGAGGGCAAACTCACCGACAACATTGGGCGGGTGGTCAATTTCCGGAACACGATCATTCTGATGACTTCGAATGTCGGTGCGGAGACGATCAAGAAGCAAAGTTCGATGGGCTTCTCCCCAATCACCGACGAAAGTAGCTACGAAAAGATGCGGGAGAAAATCATGGACGAGGCCAAGCGGCAATTTCGTCCGGAATTCCTCAATCGCCTCGATGATATCATCGTGTTCCGGTCGCTGACCAAGCCGGACTTGATCGAGATTCTTGAACTGGAAGCGGAGAAGGTGACCCAGCGGCTCAAAGGAAAAAATCTCGTTCTGTTGCTCGACGCGAAGTCGAAAGACTTCCTCGTCGAGAAGGGCTACGACCCGACGTACGGAGCGCGTCCGATGCGCCGCTCAGTGGAGCGATATCTCGAAGACCCTCTCGCGGAGGAGTTGCTCAAAGGCAATCTCCACGAAGGGGAGCCAGTCGAGGTCACGGTGGGAGATGGTAAACTTATTTTCACGCAGAAGGCTTCTCCGGCGGCGGGAACAGAGGCGACGCTTTCGAGTTGAGCCGTTGTAACTGGATGATGCGAACGGAGCCTGAAGTCAGGCTCCGTTTTTTATGTTCCCTTTAGAACTGGGGGTAAAGGGGAAGCCATAATCCCGGTCCTTCGAATCGTCTCGATGCTGCAACCCATTAAACGTTGCCAATCGTCAGAGCAGGAAACAGGTCAGGCGTGCAAAGGTTTTCGGCGATTCACAAAAGTGGTGATGCCCATAAAGATGAGGCTCACGACGAACATCAGGGCGGCGTAAAAGTAAAGTTCCTTGGCTCCCGAGGCTTTGATGTAGTTCGAGTTGATGTTGGTGAAGAGGGCGATGAGGAAATGTCCGCCCGCGATTGTCAGCAGCCAGAGGCTCATCATCATGCTGCGCATCGATTTGGGGGCCTCCCCGAAGGCGAACTCCAGGCCGGTGGCCGACACCAGCACTTCCCCGGCGACCAGCACGACGTAAGGAACTAGCTGCCACGCAAGGGATAATTTCTCTCCCCCATCAATCCGCCCCTGCAACCATCCTGAGATGACGTAGGTGACGGCGGCGAGAACCATGCCCACAGCCATTCGGCGCAATGCCGTTGGCCGCAGTCCCAGCTTTTCACAGAGCGGGTAGATCAGGTAGGTGAGGATCGGGACCCAAAGCATGACGAGAATGGAACCTGTCGCTTGCATGCGTTCGCCGTCCATCGTGAAGCCCAGGATTTGGAACGGCGTCATCTTTTCGCCCTGCAACACCCACGTGCTGTTTACCTGGTTATAGAGGGCGAAGAATACCGGGATGGTCAAAAACACGAGCATGATGCGTCCGACCGCTCGCACCCCGTTCACTTCTTCGGCTTTGTATTTCACCAGGGCTGCGTCCAGCCAACGTTGACCCGGTTGCCGATTCCGTTGGTTCCTGAATGCGTACGCCAGTATCGACGTGATCCCGACGGTGTCGGATTGGCGGGCGGGCGGTTGCCGCACGTAGCGATTGCGTCCAAGCCAAAAGACCAAGGTAGCCAGCCCCATAAAAATTCCGGGAATTCCGAAGGCCCAACCGTATCCGTGCTGGTCCCGAATCCACGGAATCAGGGCGAATCCAAAGGTCGCGCCGAAATTGATGGTCCAATAAAACCAGCCGTAAACGCGGGTGAGCCCCTTCTCATTGCCCTCTCCAAATTGATCGCCAAGAAAGGCCGACACGCATGGCTTGATGCCACCGGCTCCGATGGCCAGGAGGGCGAGGCCAAAGTAAACGCCGCTCAGGTTCCCCTCGAAGGCTGCCAGCGCCCCATGTCCTGCGCAGTAGAAGAAGGAGATGATGAGGATGGTCCAGTAACGTCCCAGCCATTTGTCGGCCAGCCAGGCGCCAAAGAGCGGCAGAAAATAAACGGCAGTGGCAAATAGGTGGACGACTTCCTTCCCCTTGTCGTCGCCGAGATTCATCTGCTTGCTCAGATAAATCGTGAGGATGGAAAGCATCCCATAGTAGCTGAAGCGTTCGGCGGCTTCGTTCCCGATTATGAACGGCACGCCGCCCGGCATTTTTTCGCTCTTCACGGGCACGGGAGCATCCTGCGTTTTAGCCATAGTTTCGAAGCCGAATGTTTCAAGGTTTAGGGGGGCGACGCGAGCGGTAAGTCACTCCAGTCGACACTTGGCGCGTACGTCGGCCTGCGCCTGGCTTGCGTCAATTGTTCGAAGCCAAAGGCGATTCGCAGCAAGGTAGGTTCGCTCCACGCACGACCAAAGAAGGACACGCCCATGGGCAAACCAAACACATCACCCGCCGGCACCGTGATGTTTGGATAACCGGCTACTGCCGCTGGAGAGGAGCTGCCGCCCTCACCCCGGTTACCATAGAGATAGTCGACTCGGCCGGCGGGCCCGGCGGTTGGGGCGACGATGGCATCAAGCTGGTGTTCATCCATGACTGCATCGATGCCCTCTTTTCCGGCGAGTCGTTTGGCTCTGGCCAGCGCCTCCAAATAGGCGGGGTCCGTGAGCGGCCCTTTCTCCTCCGCCGCGAGAAGGATCTCCTGGCCAAAAAAAACGAGCTCACGATCCTGATGGCGGGTGTTAAAGGCAATGACCTCCGCCAGGGAATGAACGGGCGCGCCAGCGCCAAGCGTAGCCAGATAAGCGTTCAGGCCAGCCTTGAATTCATAGAGCATCACCTCGCGCTCGGCGGCGCCGAACTGGCCGTGAGTAGGCAGATCGGCCGGGTCTACGATCATGGCACCGGCCTGTTTCATGGCGGCGATGGCATTTTCCAGCACGATGTGGGCGCGCGATGTTTTCCCGAAAAACTTCCTGGCCACGCCGAGCCGGGCTCCTTTCAAACCCTCAGAATCCAGAAACTGCGTGTAATCCTGATGTGCCCGTCCCGCGATCGAATGCGTCGCTTTATCAATGGCATCGGCGCCCGCTATCGCGCCCAGGGCAATTGCCACATCACGAACGCTTCGTCCCATTGGTCCGGCGGTATCTTGGCTGTGAGAGATGGGGATGATGCCGGCTCTGCTCACCAATCCCAACGTCGGCTTCAAACCCACGATCCCACAATGTGCAGCCGGTGAAACGATTGAGCCGTCCGTCTCCGTACCAATGGCAAAGGCGCAGAGGCTCGCCGCCACCGCGACCGCGGAGCCACTGCTCGAGCCGGAGGGATCTCGATCCAGCGCATAGGGATTGCGCGTGTGACCGCCGCGGGCGCTCCATCCACTGGTCGATTTGTGCCCGCGGAAGTTTGCCCACTCACTCAGGTTGGTTTTGCCGAGAATAACCGCGCCCGCGTCGCGCAGTTTGCGAGCGACCGTGGAATCTCGCGGGGCGATGGATCCGGCCAGCGCCAGCGAGCCCGCGGTGGTGGTCATGCGATCATGCGTATCGATGTTGTCCTTAATCAACACTGGGACGCCGTGGAGCGGCCCTCGCGCTCCCTTTGCCTGCCGTTCGGCATCCAACCCAGCCGCGATCGACAACGCATCCGGGTTCAGCTCGATTACGGATTTCAGTGTGGGGCCCTTTCGGTCCAGGCATTCGATGCGATGAAGGTATTTGCGACACAGCGAAACAGCCGTCTCCTGGCCGGACTCCATCGCTGCCTGAAGCAGCGGCACGGTGGCTTCCTCGACGTTGAGTGCGGTGCCGCGAGAACCCGTGGCGCATCCGGCCAGCAAGAGGTGCGCACTGGCGGTTGAGGTTATCCCGACGAATTCGCGGCGGTTCATGGCCCGTCAGGATACGAAGAATGCCCGCTGCGAAACAACTGGTGACTCCCGAAACGGGCGAATCAGGCTGCCGGTGTGACCCCGAGCACGAGGTCGAACTTCGCGGCCAGTTCACCCGCCTTCGCTCCCTTGAGCGGCGCGAAATCGACTGTGACGGCCTCCCGTTCGCGCGCTTTTAGATTCTTCCAAATGCCGTCCTTTTCGTTGCCCGGGTGGCCCTTGATGTAAAGCTGCGTCACTAGAAGTTCCCTGCCGCCACGTTTGACCTTGTAATGAATGTGCGGCGAGCGTCCGGGATAAGGGACTGGCTTGATGGTGCGAAAAAGATATTCCCCCGTGGAGCCCGTCACGAACCGGCCGAAGCCCTGAAAGTTTTTGTCCTTCTTATCGCTGTTGCCCGTCCGGCTATGCAGATAGGCGCCGTTGTTATCGCATTGCCAAATCTCGATCACCGCATTGCGCAATGGTTCCCCCCGCGAGTCGAGGATGCGGCCACTCACGTAGGTTACCTCGCCGATAGCCGGCGTGACGCCCTCGTTGATCACCAGCAGGTCGTTGTCTGTGTCGAGAGGAAGATGATCCGGATAGAAAGGTCCTTCGGTTTGTTTCGGCGTCAGAAGCAAATCCGCAAACAATCCCGGAGTGGCAAACAACGCGGCCCCGAAAGCGGCATTGCGAAGAAATTGGCGGCGAGGCGTGAAGATGTTCATAGATTTGGTGTTCAACGAATTCTCTACCACGGGAAACTGGCCAAGCGCGACTGCGAAACCCAGCAAAGTTTTTCCAAACGGCGTGAACGTTTTCGATTCGGAATCTTATCCTTCCACGCTATTCTCTGCGCGAACCACCTCCTTTTCGGAGAGGTTCGTTTTGATGAAACAGCATTTCACATGGATTAGAAGGCATGCCCCGGTCGGGACCGGGTTGGCGGCGGTCTTCGTGATGCTGGCTCCGGCGCAAATCCGCGCTGCGATCGATTACGTGCGGGAGGTGAAGCCGATGCTGGCCGAGCACTGCTATAAATGCCACGGCGCTTCCCAACAAAAGGGTGAGCTGCGAGTGGATACAGCGGCATTCACGTTGAAGGGGGGCGAGAACGGCGCGGGATTCAAACCCGGTAAAAGTGCCGAGAGCCTGCTTATTCTAGCCGTGAAGGGCGCACACGACTCGATCTCCCGCATGCCGTATAAGAAGCCACCGCTGACGGAAGCGCAGGTCGCGTTGCTCGCGCAATGGATCGATGAAGGGGCGAAGGCTCCGCTGGATGAAGCACCGGAATCCGCCCGGCACTGGTCGTTCATCCCCCCCGTTCGGCCGAATGTTCCCGCTCTGGCGAAGCTCAAGCCCCGCAATCCGATTGATTCGTTTATTTGGTCGAGGTTGGAGAAAGACAGGATCGCACCGGCTCCTGAGGCGGGACGCACCACGCTCATCCGGCGGGCCAGTTTGGATCTGACCGGCTTGCCGCCAATGCCGGAGGAAGTGGAAGCGTTCGTCGCGGATACACGCGCCGATGCCTACGAGCGAATGGTGGACCGATTGCTGGCCTCTCCACATTACGGAGAACGCTGGGGGCGCTGGTGGCTGGATGCGGCACGATACGCAGATTCAAATGGGTATAGCATCGATGCGCCCCGCCAAATCTGGAAGTACCGAGACTGGGTGGTAGCCGCTTTAAATCGCGACATGCCGTTCGACCAATTCACGATTGAACAACTCGCAGGCGACCTGTTGCCTGACGCCACCTTGGAGCAAAAAATTGCGACGGGCTTCAACCGCACCACGCAGATCAATCAGGAAGGGGGAATTGATCCGGAACAATTCCGTGTCGAGTCCGTGATGGATCGCGTGTCAACCTTTGGCACCGTGTTCCTGGGCGTGACGGTCGGCTGTGCGCAATGTCACGACCACAAGTTCGATCCCATTTCCCATCGCGAATACTTCCAGCTGTATGCCTTCTTCAATTCCACAGTGGAAGACGGCCACGGCAAAGGCACACCCAGTGGGATGCTGGAAATTCCCGGAGAAGTCGAAAGTGCCGAGAGCCTCCGCAAGGAGTTGGAAGAGACTCGCGCGGATCTGGAACGCTACCTCAATACCAAGGGCAGTGACGTGACGAACTGGGAATCGACGTTGTCTTCGGTACAAACTGCAAAGCTCAAGGGTCCCGTGCGCTCGGCGTTGAAAACAATTTGGAGCGAACGCACGCTGGACCAAAAGCGCGCCGGCTATGCCGCATTCAAAGCAGGCGACGCCGAATTCAAAGTCCGCAACGCAAAGCTCGCCGCCTTGGAGAAAGGGGCCTCCAAACGAGTGACGACGCTAGTCATGCAAGAGCTCAAGGAGCCACGCGAAACCCACTTGTTCCTTAAGGGCGACTTCACCCGACCAGCGGAGAAAGTGCAACCCGGTGTGTTGAAGGTGTTGCATCCGCTGGAGGTTGAGCACCGCGCAAACGCCGATGCCAAATCGCCCGCCGGAAAAACGAACGGGCAGATCCCCAACAGACTAGACCTCGCGCGATGGGTGGTTGATCCAGCGAACCCGCTTATGGCGCGCGTCATTGCCAATCGGGTGTGGCAGCAGTACTTCGGTCGCGGAATCGTCGAGACAGAAAACGATTTCGGCACGCAGGGCGCGGCGCCGACGCATCCCGAGCTACTCGACTGGCTGGCCTGTGAGTTCAGTGATGGCTCAGGCCAAACCACGGATGGCGTCGCTTTAACGTCGGCGGGTTGGTCATTAAAGCGCCTTCATCGCCTCATCGTGACCAGTGCGACGTACCGACAATCCTCCCGGGTGCGGCCCGAATTGGCGACGGCTGATCCGCTCAATAAACTTCTCGCGCGCCAATCCCGTCTTCGCCTCGACGCAGAAGTGATTCGAGACAATGCCCTCCTGACCAGTGGCCTGCTTGCGCCGAAACTGGGGGGCCCGCCAGTATTTCCGCCACAGCCGGACGGGGTCATGACGATGGGGCAATCCCAGCGCGAGTGGAAAGCCAGTGTCGGTGAAGATCGTTACCGCCGGGGACTCTACACCCATTGGTGGCGCGCCACTCCTCATCCCGCCCTTGCTGTATTTGACGCTGCGGATGGGATTAGCGCCTGCACGCGACGGCTTCGCTCGAACACACCGCTACAAGCCCTGACCCTGCTGAATGATCAGCAATTCTACGAGTTCGCTGAAGCCCTTGCCGCCCGCGTTTTGAAATCTGCCGGACAAAGCGACCGGGAACGACTTGATGCCGCCTTTCGCCTTTGCCTCGCCCGCGAGCCGAGCCAGACCGAGCGGCAACGTCTTGAACACCTGCTCGCGCAACAAATGGCGCAGGAATCTGGAGATGAAAAGAAGCGCCGCACCGAAGCCTGGAAGACGGTGGCGCGCGTGCTCCTGAACCTCGATGAAACGATTACACGCGAATGAATCTGCCTAAGAATGAATCGCTGCTGGCCACGACTCGCCGCCAGTTCTTTAGCCGCTGCGGCATGGGCTTGGGCTCCATTGCACTGGCGTCGTTGCTTGGCGACAAACTGTTCGCCGCCGACTCCGCTTTTCCAAACCCGTTCGCCCCCAAGGCTCCGCATTTCCCGGCACGAGCCAAGAACATCATCTACCTGTTCATGGCGGGTGGACCGAGCCAGTTGGAATTGTTCGATTACAAGCCGAAGCTCTCCGAGCTTAACGGCCAGTCCATCCCGCAGTCATTTATCGAGGGCAAACGCTTTGCGTTCATGGGCAGCAGTCACGGCACGAAATTGCTGGGCACACGGCGTGAATTTAAACAGCGCGGCCAAAGTGGCGCATGGGTCAGCGATCTGTTTCCGCACACCGCCGGCATCGTTGACGACATCTCCCTCGTGCACTCGTGCCAGGCCACGCTGTTTAACCATGCGCCCGCCAAATTGTTCATGAACTCCGGCTCAGGCCAGTTCGGGCGCCCGAGCATGGGAGCATGGGTCACCTACGGACTGGGCAGTGAGTCGCAGGACCTCCCCGGCTTTGTCGTCCTCCAATCCGGTCCGCGCGGTCCGCGTGGAGGCGCGGTCAATTGGGGCAGCGGGTTTCTTCCCACCACCTATCAAGGCGTGCCTTTCCGCAGTGGTGGCGATCCGATTCTCGATTTGTCGCCCCCCCGCGGCGTCAGTGCGAACAAGCAACGCCAGACCATCGATGCGATTCGCGACTTGAACCTGGCGCGCCTGGTGGAGACCGGCGATCAGGAAATCACCACTCGTATCTCCGCATACGAAATGGCCTTTCGAATGCAGTCGAGCGCACCGGAGTTGATCGATCTCTCCGGCGAAAGCGAGGCGACGCTCAAACTTTATGGAGTGGAGAAGGACAAACCTTCGTTCGCGCGCAATTGTTTGCTGGCGCGCCGGTTGGTGGAGCGCGGCGTTCGGTTTGTGCAGTTGTATCACACCAATTGGGACAGTCATGGCGGCCCGGGCGAAAATCTGCAGGGCGACTTCGAGAAAGTGTGTCGCGAGGTGGATCAAGGGCAGGCAGCGCTCGTGCAGGATCTCAAAGCGCGCGGATTATTGAAGGATACGCTCGTCGTGTGGGGTGGAGAATTCGGCCGCACCCCAATGGGCGAGAACCGCGACACCACCGGGCGCAATCACCACATCGACGCGTTCACGATGTGGTTCGCCGGGGGAGGCGTCAAAGCGGGGCAGGTTGTCGGCAAGACCGATGAGCTTGGTTTCAACTCCATCGAAGATCCCGCACATGTCCACGACCTGCATGCGACCATCCTTCATTTGCTCGGGCTCGATCACAAAAAGCTGACGTTTCGTTTTCAAGGCCGCGACTTTCGGCTGACTGACGTGCACGGTGAGTTGGTGAAAAAGCTCTTCGCTTAGCGGTCGGCTGGGGAATCCCATTCCAGCAGTAGAAGCGACACTGCCTGGCGGGGAAGACTGATTTGCAACGATGCTTGGTTGTTCGTCACCTGCACCGTTTCATCTTTCAACTGCGCGAGCTGTCCCGCGCGTTCGAGTTGTTGATATTGCGCCGCCGTCGGCGCTTGCGGCGAACCCATACGCTTCCAGGCGGTGAACGCGTTGCTGTGCTCCTCGTCGATGCGGAAATGTCGCAGCTTCATTGTTCCGCGAGCGATGGGAAGGTGGCTCAACGAAATGGCCGTCAGCGCAGCCGGCCCCGCCACATCGTCGTCATGATAATGCCATGCCATGACGCAGAGTTTATTCTTATCGAGGCTCGCCAGTGCGGCCACGTCAGGCCTGGCGCGCACTCCGGAGCGCATTATTCCTTCCAGCGGAATGGCATTGTCGCTCTCGGCGGTGAGCCGCTGGCCGCTCATCATCGTAAACATGCGGAAGACATTGAGCACCGGCTTGTCGATGCCATTGCTCGCGAGCGAGCGGAAGCCGGCGAAGTAAGGTTGGTCTTCAAACTCAAATGCCCAGGTTAATGCGCCTTCGAGGTTCACCCCATGTTTTCGGGCCAGGTCATGTTTGCGCGCGAAGCTTGCTGCGGTGTAACTCGAATACATCGTGCCGTTGCGATACGCGAGTTGCGGCCCCTGGCACGCCGCGCAACCTTCCGGATCGGACTCGCCGATGACGATGGGCTTGCCCTTGAGCTCGCGATACGAGGCGACGATCCGGAAGCCCTCGTCGATCGTGCGCAACTGATTCGCAATGCCCATGCGCACATGGCCATTCGTGGTAATGGGCGATCCCTTGGCGTGAAATGAAATGAAGTCAAGCGGCGTGCCTACCTTTCCCGTGACGAAATTCGTCCCGCGCAAACAATGTTCGATGAAGTCGCGCGTGAACTTGCCGCCGCTCCCCGCTGTATCTGCCCCGCCCACTCGCGCCGTCGGCAAGGCGCGCCGGACGGCATCGATGGCATAATCGTGAAGCTTGCGAAACTCCGCTGGCGTGCCGCGCCAGTAGCCGATGTTCGGCTCATTCCACGTCTGCCAATACCACGATTCGACCTCGGCGCGTCCGTACCGTTCCACGCAATGCTTTGTCCATTGGAAGACCAGTTCCGCCCACTTTGCGTAATCCTTCGGTGGATACGCCCATCCCGTGTAAATCTCATCGTAGCGTGCGCGCGGCGTCCAGTGGTGCTGATAGGGCTCCGGTTTCACGGAAAGTTCCTTGGGCATGAAACCGATTTGCGCGTAAGGCCGGACGCCGCGTTCAAGATACGTATCGAAAATGCGATCAACGATGGTCCAGTCGTAGGTCGGTCTGCCCTGCGCGTCTTCGCGGTAGGCACCCGTCGAGCCCCACTTTAACGCAGGCGTGCCATCACCCGAGGTGAGGAGATTGTGCGCGCGAAAGAAAACCTGATTGGGAGCGAGTTTGCCCAGTTCACCGATGAGCTTCCGGCCGTTCGTCATGTACGCGTAATTCGGCTCATCCGCACCGAAGAAGCGCCAGATGGGTTTCAAATCGCCGATCGGTTTCGCTGCATCCACCTGGATCGAAACCTGGAACGAATCGGCGCCAAGGCTGGGGAGTGTCGTTCCGATCCAAGTGAGAAAGAGCAGGACAAGGCGTGCCCAACGAAGGGGCGAGTTAGTTTGCATGGCGCTCGCATCTTCGCGAACGCGGTGGTGCCGGCAAGCTCGCGCTAGGATCGGCGCACATGCCCAGATCGGCGTTTATTCGCGACTGTTTTGGGTTCGCCTTTCACGCAAGGAAGCGGGCATTCCTTTCGCCTTCTCGCTTTCGAGCAGCGCCGCCAACTCCTTCACCTTGTCCGGCTGTTCCGCGGCGAGGTTCCGGGTTTCGCCCGGATCGGATGCGAGATTGTAAAGCTGCTCGGCTGGGTTATTGCCGGTTTCAATTTCCGTGAACTGAGTTCGCTTCACGCCCGGACGTTGTGGAATGTATTTCCAGTCTCCCAAACGCAGGGCCAGCCCGCCCGCGTGTTCGACCAGTTGCGAACGTCCCTTCGGCGAATCTCCCAGCAATGCGTCCAACACATTCTGCGTGTCCGGCGCCGTCTTGGATTCAAATTTCTGTCCAGACAGCGCAGCGAACGTCGCGGGGAAATCAACCTGCGAAATTAACGCCTCCGACACTCCCGGCTTCACGCGTCCGGGCCATCGCACAATGAACGGCACGCGAGTCCCACCTTCGAAGATGCTGTATTTGCCCCCGCGCCACGGTCCCGCCGGCTTGTGCGCCCCCAGCTTTTCTTTTGCTACATCTTTGTACCCGTCATCGACGACGGGGCCGTTGTCGCTCGTCAGGACCACGAGCGTATTGGAGGTCAATCCGTTGCGCTCGATTGACGAGAGCAATTCACCGACGCACCAGTCGAGTTGGAGAATCACATCGCCTCGTGCTCCCATCGAACTCTTGCCCGCGAAACGGGCGTGGGGAACGCGGGGCACATGGATGTCGTGGGTGGAGAAATAAAGAAGGAACGGGGCGCTCTTGTTGCGTTCGATGAAGGCGCTCGCCCGCTGCACGTAAACATCCGCCATGGTCTCGTCGTCCCAGCGCGCTGCTTTGCCTCCGCTCTGGT
This sequence comes from uncultured Verrucomicrobiae bacterium, assembly GCA_963760275.1. GTDB lineage: Bacteria > Verrucomicrobiota > Verrucomicrobiia > Limisphaerales > SIBH01 > JANNGC01. The sequence goes on along the minus strand of CAVXCM010000011.1, from coordinate 167,932 downwards.
AGCCGATGCGGCTCACGCCATTCACAATGCTGAAGTCGTGGCCGTGACTCGGGTGAACCCGCAGCAACTCAGGATTCTTTTTCCCCGTCGGCTCGTCGCCAATGTATTCGCCGAAGCTCACCTTCAACGGATCGTTTGGATCGAGCCCGATCACGCGATGGTTCTCAACGTAAACGCACGGGACCCGATCACCAGTCGCGGGCATCAGGAAGCAATAATCAAAGCCAAGCTCAAGCGGGCCCGGTTTTATCGCGGCATTCCAATCGAGGTTCGTATCTCCGAGGCCAAGGTGCCATTTGCCTACCACGCCGGTTTTGTAACCAGCTTTCTGCAAGACGCTCGCCATCGTCACGCGCCCGGCTTCAATGATGAGCGGTGCGTTGCCGGGCAACACGCCGGTGCCACGCCGACGCCAGGCGTATTCGCCCGTGAGCATCGAGTAACGCGACGGCGTGCACGTGGATGAAGTGGTGTGAGCGTCGGTGAAACGCAACCCTTCACGCGCCAGGCGATCGATATTCGGCGTGCGCACTGCCGTCGCGCCATAGCAGCTCAGGTCGCCGTATCCCAAATCGTCGGCGTAGATCAGAATGACGTTGGGCTTAACCGGTTCAGCAGAATCAACAGGCGTGAAGCTCGCGAAGCCGAGCAATAACAATATCAGGCGCGACCAGGAATTCATCCTGTGAGTTTACAAAGTGCCCGGCAGAGCAGGAAGCTGTTTAGTTCCGCCTGCGGTTCGGAAAAGAAAGGCTCGCACGCGCGGGCTTTCGCATCCCTTCGCCGAGGAAAAATCCTGGATGCGGCGGCTGATTATATCCCACGTTCTGCCAGGCAATGCTTAATCGATACTGTGGGTCATGCATGAGCGTCGTGAAACGGTGCGCCGTGGGAATCGTCGTAGTGTAGAGGCGCAACTCTTTGTTATCCGGTGTGCGCCAAATCACTTCCTCGCGCCAATCCCCCAAGAGGTCAGCGCTCAGGGTCGGAGTGGCCTTGCTCGCGTTGTTTGCGACGCATCCATCAGCCACGAGTACGGTGTCCAGTGTGGCGCTGGTCCAGTTCCACTTCGAGATGCGCGTGCGGTCCAGCAATTCGCGCAGGAGATCTCCATCCCACCAAACCGCAAAATTCGCCGTGCGTGGCGCCGAGCCGATGCGTTCGCCCCGGGCGCTGCGCAGACCGGTTGGGCCACCCCACATTTCTTCGCCAACGTGGCGCGGATCGATGTCCGCCGAAAGTCCACGGCCAATGTCCACATCGGGGCTGTGGCTCCACAGTATCCTCCCAGTCTTTGCGTCATAACACGCGGCTCCGGGGGTTCCGAACTTTTGCTCCTCGTTCTCGTGGACACCAAATACCTCCAGCCCCGGCCGAAACGGATCGAGATCCCCCACGTGCAATGCATCGCCATGGCGCAGACCCGTCGAGAAAAGTCCCCGGCCATCGTCATCAACGACCATTGAGTGGTAAACAATCTCGTCCCGCCCATCGCCATCCACATCCGCCACACTGACCGAATGTGCGCCCTGGCCTGAATAGGGATGGTGACGATCCATTGAATCGAAAACCCAGCGTTGCGTGAGCTCGCCTTCACGCCAGTCCCATGCGGCCAGCACGCTTCGTCCATAATAGCCTCGGCACATCACCACGCTGGGCCGCGTCCCGTCGAGATAAGCTACGCAGGCGAGGAATCGATCCGCGCGATTGCCCACGTTGTCATTGCCGCCGTTGCCGCCGTTGCCGCCCCAGGCACCGAGATCGCCGCGTTCTGGAACGTAATTGGTCGTGGCGAGCGCCGCGCCCGTGCGACCATGAAAGAGGGTGAAATACTCCGGGCCTCGGAGCACGCGCCCGAACGTGCGCGAATCTCGATTCGTATCCCGCCAGTCCGCGTTTGCATCTCCAATTACCCTGCCGCGCCCATCGGTCGTTCCATCCGCTGTTTTGCAGGCAATCTCCGCGATCCCGTCACCATCCAGATCGTAAACCATGAATTGCGTGTAATGCGCGCCCTCCCGAATGTTCTTCCCCAGGTTGATGCTCCACAACAAAGCCCCATTGAGCTTGATGCCTTGGAGAATGGTCTCGCCAGTGAGCCCAGTCGAAGCCGTATCGCGCGGACGCTGCTCGCACTTCAGAACGAGTTCGTATTCTCCATCGCCATCCAGGTCGCCGACCGAGGCGTCGTTGGCGGAATAGCCGGGGGGAAGGGTTAATGGGATGGAGAGATACGGCCTCACGGGAGCGTTTGCCGGAAAAGTGAACGGCTCGCTCGCCTCCAATTCTTTTCCATCAACCAGGGCTCGCACGAAGTAGCGGGTCGCCAGCGCCAGCGTCGCCTTCTGGTCTGTGAAACACGTGGACGTTTGAAGGGGGATCGCGTTCACCTTCTCCGGCGTCCCGGTTGCGCCTTGGCGATACACATTGTAACTAACGCCATCCGGCTCGGTGCCGAGCAGTCGCCACGATAGGAACACCGTCGTCTCCCCTGTCCGAACGCCGACGAGTCCGCGCCCAAGGTTCTCCATCTGCCGCGGCCCGGAAGCGACGTTAGCAGCCATCACGTCGGTCGTCAGAAGGCTCCCGGCCAAAACGATCAGAAGTTTCCACTTCATAGAGTCGGCTCAGTTGCCATCGGGTTGGACGGTGTTGCACTGCGGCTCATTTCTCGGACTCACTGCGGCGCTCACTGGCGGGCGGCCCGGGAGCGACGGTCTGCATCGGTGAAGAGAGCGCGTGCCTAGGGAACGGGACTATCGGGACCGCCACGCCTTCGCTGGCTGCCGCCGCGGCCCGTGCCCGCGTCCCCTGCGGGAGGATCTGTGCGACGGAAGCCGCGATCGTTCGATTGCGCTCCGTCGGGCGCAGGGAAGGTGCCGCTTGGACTCATGCCTCCGCGCCCTGGCCCGCCGGGACCTCCAAGGAAATTTCCACCTGGTCCGCCCAACACAGTGGGACTGATGATTGCCGCACCGAGACGCATGTTGCCTTCCAACGATTCGCGCTGTTCCGGTTTGAGGGTTGGGGAGACGGTGGCAAAGGCTTTGCCATTGAGCGCCATGATCTCGGCCTGGATTTTGCCCACTGCTGCGGCTTTCTCCCGCACCGCATTCTCGTCGTATTTTTCAGCCACCACGGCTTTCACGAATTCTTTTTGAGCCTCGGCGAGTTTGTCGTTCAGCTTCCGCAATTCATCCCCATGCACCTGGCGCGCTTCCTGGAGCAACTGCCGCTGCTTTTCATCCAGGTTGAAACTTCCGCCCCCGCCCACAGTGCCCCGTTGGATATTCCCGCGATTACGCCCGCCCGGCGGATTCGCTTCCGTGGGCGCTGCCGGAGTAGGCGTCACGACTGGGGCTTTGGGCGATACCTCGGTATCGGCGGCGTTCGCAGAGGCAACTTGGAAGAAAGCCATAACAGCAAGGCAGCGCAGTGCTCGAAAAAAGTTGGTGTTCATAGAATACAATTCCCGGTTCCTGAGACACAGCGAGCGCGGCGAGGGTTACATCCATGTAACCTCGTGCACGCCCGCTGGCTCTGTTTGGTTTCGAATGAGAGGTGACGTGGATTTGCGTGAGATCAAGCTGAAGAAAGCGTGGTTCTCACGTCGCAATAGGGTGCTGTTGGCGGTGGTGGCGCTGCTTGCCGTGGGCGGAGCGTGGGCCTGGCATTCGATGACGAATCCACCGCGCCCCTGGCTCGTGCGATGGAAGCTGGACCGCTACCTCAAAAAGGAATCTCACGCCGATACGTTCAAAGTGTCATTCCCGTTCCCCTCCAGAGCGGAGATGGCGAAACCCGCGGTTCCCCCTCAAGACGCGCCGAAGGCGGGAACTCGCACCGGTAAGAGCTTCGAGGCATTGCGCGAAGACTATCTCGCCCGCAAACTTGCTGCCGTCACACTCGAAAAGAGTGTCGTGCGCGACGAAGCTCAGTTGAAGGAATTGTCCGAACGCCTCACTAATGCTCCAGGAGTGCCTGGTGCCGCCCTGGCCACACGGTTGGCGGAACTGCAAAAGGTGCCGTCACGCCGTGTCGAATTGCGGACGCAGGAGGAATCTCTCGCACCCATCGAAGAAGATCTTTGGGAATTCCAGCGCTACTACGCCGCCCAAGCAGCCGGTGCCGAATCTGGCGGGGAAGCGGGCGCGGAACTGACAAAAGTCCGAGCCGCTTTCGTGGACGAGGCGGAAAAAAAAGTCGCGAGCGCGAGCAGTTACGAGGCGATGTATAAAATCATCGGCGAAGAACTCTTTGTCGCCAAAGGATTGCTCGCCAGTCGCAACCCCGAACATCGCAAGCAGGGAATCACCGTGGCTCTGGCTGCCAGTCGTCAGGCCATGAACTACGCCTTGAACGGGGGCGTCGCCGCCCGCATTTGCGAAGGCTACGTGTTGCCTCACCTCGACCTTGCGAGCGACGTCAACCCACGCTCGCTGTTCCACGCTGACAATCTCTTGCGGCAATGCGCCGACATTTTCGAGCGTAACCTGGAATACAACAATGTGGTGCGCACGTATCAGATGTATTTGGCCAACGTGAAAGATCCCAAGCGCAGGGATTGGGCGCACTCCCGCATCGGCATGGCTTACCAACAGGCTGGTGATGCAAAGAACGCGCTGACGGCCTATCGTGAAATCAAAGACACCAACAGCTACCGCAGCATCTTCACCCGCACCATCCCGCAGCTGGAAAAGCAGTTGAAGAGCTAAAGTTCTAGCGATGAGTTGCGGACTCGAACTCCGGACGTGTTCAGATTGTTGCTCAGCGCGCGCGGAGGTGTCTCGTCACTTCGATCTCCCGCGCAAAAAGGTCCAGACGCGCAGGGCTTCCGTGACGCTCCAGGCTTGGGCATCGCAGCCGCGTGCCTGGTGCGGTGCGTCGCCGTCGAAGATTTCCGCCACATGCCCGGCGCAGCCCGTCCGCATCAGTTCACGCATGCTGCATAGATAGGTCTTTGCGGCCGCAACGGCGGAGGGATCAAAATCCCATGCGCGTGCGAGTGCTTCGCAGAACGGCGGGAAGGTCCAGCCCCACGCGGTGCCATTGTGATAGGCAGCTTTGCGGCGCGTGTCTTCATCGCCCTCATATCGCGCCCAATAAGGAAACGCGGGGTCATTCAACAATCCACCGTCGTTGCCATAAATGGGGTGGGGTGGAGTGACCCGCAGCGGCGCGAGGGAACGGCACGCCCCCGGCACCACCAGGTAGCGCATCGCGGCGTCGACTGTGCGGCGGGCGCGCTCGCCTGTGATCAGGCCAAGGCTTACCGGGAACAGACAATTGCTGCGCAGGGCGTCGCCGCGTCCGGCCATCTTCGCGGAGACACCGGACTTTGCTTCCAGCACATCGGCAAACCATCCGCGCTCTTCGATCCAAAATAATTCCTGCAATGATGCTTCCGCTTTTGCGGCCAGCTCGCTCCACGAGTTTCCCAACGCCGGGCCGCCAAGGGCACCCAGTTGTTTGAGGAGACAAATCCACAGGGTCTGGATCTCGATTGGGTAGCCTTCGCGAGGTGTTCCGGCGGGGTAATTCGTATCCATCCACGTGAAGTGGCTGGGGCTCCAGACAAGTCCTGAATCGGCATCCATGTGAATGCCATTGGGCGTGCCTCGCATGTAATTCGTGGCAATGGAGCGCAACACGTCGGCGATGGTGCGGCGCCCATCGACGAGGGTTTCGCGAAAGCCGGGGAGCTGTGCCGCCAATTCCTCACAAGCGACGCCGAACCAGAGCGGTGCATCCGTGGTGTCGCGGTTCGTGGCGTTCTCGCCGTGGATGGTGTTGGGCAAGGTGCCATTTTCCTCGAAGCGCGCGAACGTCATGAGCAGGTCGCGCACATCTTCCAACAAACCGCCGGCGATGAGGCCGCGCGCGCAGATGAGTGAGTCACGACCCCAATCAAGAAACCATGGGTAACCGGCAATAACGGTTTTCCCCTCACCACGGCGCACGACGAAGGCTTTGACGGCTCGAAGCAACGATTCGTAAAAGGGATCGGCCTGGATGGCTTGGGCCTCCAGCGAGAACTGCGGAGTGGGAATCTGGGTGGCCTCGCCATTCCATTCGGCTGTTGCGAGCAGAGTGGCGGTGTCGCCGGCGTGCAGTGGCACTTCAAACCAGCCGGGACTGTAGGCGTCGCCGCTGGCTGGTTGGCCACGCGTGGCTTCGATGGGATGGGGCACATTTACACACCACTCGACATGCGGATGATAGCGGCCGGCACTGACCTGCACGTGTAATCGCCGATCCGGTGCGGGAGTGAACTGGAAGCCATTCCCTTCCGGAAGCGTGTGGGTATTGCTGTGGAAGTGGTGATCGGCTGCTCCGTTGTAGTGCGTTTCGGCATGGAAGTTCCGGTCCTCGAGATCGATGCGGACGGTCAAGCTGACCCGTGTTTCTGGCGACAAGTTTTTGCCGAAGGCAGGCACCCGGGCCGGTCGGTGAAAGCGCAACAGGGTGGCGTTCTGGAGTGGAATCATTTCCGCATCCACTTCGATTTCGACGGCGCGTCCGTCGCCGGCACTGGCCAGAAAGGTCCAGCGCGCGGTCGTGCCTGCTTCGAACAATTTCAGATTCTCGAGAGTCAGCGGCGTTACGAATCCATCCGCCACCAGCCAGAGGCGGGCTCGTTTCGCCAGAACGTGACGGTCCACTGGCAAATGGGGATGAAGGTTGGCACCGAGCAAACAATCGTACTTGGAAGTGATGTTTCCAAAATCCACGCCGAGTCGGGCCATGCCGCCGCGGCCGTTCGTCAGCAATGCCACAGTCGGGTGTTTAACGCTGACCGCCGCTGCCTGCGAGTCTGTGTCGCTGGTCAGGAAACGGAGCGTTGCCTCCACGCGTTGATCCTTCTCCGCGTAGCGTTCCAACTGCAAGGTGCTGTCGTGATGTGACCCGGCGGGACCCGGGGCGAAGAAAGCGACATGGCCGGATTGAACGGCGATGGATTGCACGTGTTCGAGTGGCGCACCGGGCACCGAAAGTGTGGCCCGAAATGGAGCGGGGTCATGCAGCAACAGCCAGTGGTCCGCGGGAATCAGGGTGATGCGCGTGCGATGAATCAGTTCCCAAGTGACCACTTTGGGAAAACGCTTTCGTTCGATGGAATCAAACAAGCCGGAGAGCAGGTCCGTGCTCACGCTGTTGCGTTCCAAGTCGGCCACGGCGCCGAGGAACAATTTCGGATCGCGATTGACCCAATCTGCGAGCACCCGCCAATCGAATGCGCCGATGGCTTCTGCCGGCATTACGCGGCTCAGAGCCGTCACGCCCCATGCCGCCTGGGCTCGCGCGCGGGCGTAAAGAACCGGTGGCACATCCGCGACGCGAAACGCCGCGGCGGGCTGGCATGTTGAGGATAAGAGCGTTTCCCTTTGAATCGCCGCGGCGTGTTTGGTGACGAGGGACAAGCACAAGCATGCGGCCGGAGGAATCTCGATGACGACCGCGCCATCGAGGCTGCGCTGCGACAAGGTGAGCGTCTGGCCCAGCAAATCCGACAGCAGACTGGGATCGAAGGAAACGGGTGCGACATCGTCCGCGCAGAACAGGGAAGGCTGGAATTGGGCGATCTGGTTCCGTTCCAAATCCGTATTTACTACCACGAGGACGCGGTGGGTCTGGTCGGCAGACTCGCGCAGCAACGCGTAAACGGTGGATTCTGGCATGCTGATGCGCGTGAGCTTTGCGCCGTCGAAGAAGCATGGATGCGTGCGCAGCAGTTCGTTGAGCTGGCCGAGTTCGCGCACGATGTTGGGGGAGCTGCCCCAGGAAAGTCCGCGGCTTTGGTGGACGTTGATCCGTTCCGTGGCGAGCCATTCCACCCCGGACGTGAAACCGAAGCCGCCGCACGGGCTGGTTAAGCCACAGAGGCGGTTGCGCAGTAATGACCACTCCCGTCCGCGGGCAGCGAGGCGGGTGTTGTCATGCGTCTCGCTGTAATGAACGTAGAGGCCGAGGCGCTCGCTTTGGCGGAGCGCGTATTCGAGATAGCTGGCGATTTCGACGCCGGAATAATTCTGGAACAGTTCAGAGTAAGCCCACTGCATTCCCCCGTCGGTAATGAGGGCTTCTGTCGCCTCCCACGAACCGCCCAGCCCTTCGAGGAGAAAAATCGTTTCCGGAAATTCCTCCAAAACCCGCGCCGTGATGTAGCGCCACGCTGGCAGGGGAACCTTGTAGCCCGCATCACACCGAAATCCATCGACGCCGCGCCGGCACCAGATCAGGAACATTTCCGCCAGCTCGTCCCACAGTGATGGGTTCCGATGATCCAGTTCGGCGAGGTCCTCCCAAACGGTTCCCCACGCGCCGGGACTGACGAAGTTTCCTTGCCCATCGCGCAGATACCATTCGGGATGCATTTCCTGCAGGCGCGCGCCCCAGCCGGTGTGATTGATGACGATGTCGATGAACACGCGCCCGCCACGCGCATGCGTCGCGTAGGTGAGTTCCCTGAATTGATCGATGCCGGTGGTGCGCTGATCGAACTCCACGAGCGCGGGATCGATGGCCGTCAAGTCCTGTGAGGCGTAGGGCGAGCCAAAACGGCCGAAGCGCGCAAAGACGTGGGCGTGGGATTGACCGGCAGCAGGTGCAGGATGCGGCAGCCGAGCGTGTCGATGATGAAAGGCAGTTCCTTGATTAAGTCGCGGAATTTTCCCGAGGAGGGAATGACGGTGTAGCCGCGCTTGTCCAGGTCCGCCAGTTGAGCTTCGAGCGCATGGTTCCGCCGTGTCCTTCGCGTGTTTCGTTTCGCCAAACATGCGGATGAACGCGCAGTAAATCGTGTTGCCGGTGCGATATTGATCCGGATGCATCGACACGCCCACATCCTCGCCGTCGGGCCAATGCTGACGCCCTTCGGGATCAACCGCGTAAGCCTTGGCGCGGAAGAAACCCGTCTCGGCCAGCGTCAGATCGCGCGTCCATTCATTGCCGCAAGGCGTCATGGGCACGTCATGCCAGGCGGCATTCGCCAGCGTCGGGCGGCGCGGATAGGAGGCGATGATTTCCTGTCGTAACGATTTGGCGCGGCCGAGAGTCGTGCGCAGCAACACGCGCCAGCCTTCGGGCAAGGGCGCGCCATCTTCGGTGCGCAGGCTGAAGTGGACGCGGTCGCCGACGAAGCGCAGCAAGCGCTCGCCGGTCGCAGGAGTCATGATGAGGCGATTCATTCTCGGCTGGTCGGAAGGCGGTCGTGTGACGAGGCGCGGAAGTCCGTGCGCAAGGGAATCGCCATCGTGGCGGCGATGTCAGGTGAAGGGCGTGGGCCTTCGAATGTTTGATGATCTTGTTCCACTGTTGCTTGTTTCTCTTTTGTAATCCACCTGTCGCTCCCGATTCAGAAGGGGCAAAATTCACGAGGGCAGGGGTGGAAAGCAATGCGGGAGTGAGGAAGCGTTCCCTGAAAACGTGGTGAAGATTTCCCCTGACACACATAGCGCCGTTGATAGCGTGATTGAATGAAACGCATCGCCCCTTTCTTCGCGCTCCTAGTTGTGTTGAGCCTCTCCAGCGCGGCTGACGTTAAACGCACTGAGGATGTAATCTACGGGCGGAAGTTCGGCACTGCTCTGACCCTGGATGTGTTTCAACCCGAGAAGCAAAATGGCGCCGGGATTATCTTCATGGTCAGCGGTGGATTCTTCTCGAGTAAGGACGCGATTAACCCCGGTTATTACAGGCCGCTCACCGACCGCGGCTACACCGTGTTTGCGGTGGTGCATGGTTCACAGCCGAAATTTACCATTTCAGAAATCATGGAGGATGTGCAGCGCGCCTCGAGATTCATTCACCACCGGGCGAAGGATTATGGTGTGGAAGCGACCAGGCTCGGTGCCACGGGCAGCAGTGCGGGAGGTCATCTTTCGCTCATCCTCGCCACCTTGGGAAAGCCCGGCAAACCCAATGCAAAGGATCCGGTGGACCGCGAAAGCAGCGCCGTCCAGGCGGTGGCTTGCTTTTTCCCTCCAACTGATTTTGCGAACTGGGGTGCGGAAGGCGATGACGCCGTCGGGGTAGGAACTTTGGCCAGATTCAAGCCCGCGTTCGGCCCGCGCTCAGACACGCCCGAGGGGAGACAGGCGCTGAACAAAGAGATATCCCCGCTTGGATTCATTCACTCCAACATGCCGCCCATCCTGATCGTCCACGGCGACGCAGATAAATTGGTCCCCATTTATCAGGCGGAGATTTTCGCCAAACGCGCGGAGGCCGTCGGCTCCACCGTCAAGGTCATCGTCAAGCCCGGGCAGGATCATGGCTGGGCGGGAATGGATCAGGACATGAAGCGATTTGCGGACTGGTTCGATGAACATCTCCTCGGCAGGAAAGCAGCCGTGACGGAAGGAAAGTGATGACCGTTGCTTTGCTTTGGGTCCCTCTCCCGAAAGGCTCGCGCCGTTTGGTACTGCTTCAACGATGATTTCCAAGCTGCCGAATTGGGTTTGGGCAGGCGCATGGGCCCTGGCTTTCGTAGGAGGCATGGTCAACGTCGTTGGGTTGCTCGGCTTCGAACATCAAGCCGTAACGCATCTGACGGGGACAACGTCGTTGCTCGCAGCGGCCATAGCGTCCATGGACGCTCGAGGCGCAATCCACATTGCGGCCATCATCAGTTCGTTCATGGCGGGCACCGTGTTGAGCGGATTCCTCATTCAAGACAGCACGCTCCAGCTCGGGCGGCGCTACGGGGTGGCTCTTCTAGTTGAGTCCCTTCTCCTGTGTGTAGCGGTGCCCCTGTTTCAGCGTCACAGCCTCTTCGGTATCTATTCCGCATCGTGCGCGTGCGGGCTCCAAAATGCCATGGTGAGCACATACAGTGGGGCCGTGATTCGAACGACTCACGTTTCCGGCATGTTTACGGACCTCGGAATTTTCCTGGGGCACTCGTTGCGTGGCCTGCCCGTGGATTCGCGGCGCTTGAGGCTTTGCTGTCTGGTGATAACCGGCTTCCTGGTCGGCGGTATCTCAGGGGCTCTAGCCTTCCACCAATTCAGTTATGCAACGCTTTTTATTCCAGCCACCCTGACCGCCATCACCGCGGTTGCTTATGCGGCGTATCATTACGGCAAGCACCGGACAGAAGCTCGTCGTCGGTTGGGACAGGCGGATTGAGTTTGGAAAGATTGGGCCGCCGCAAAAAAAACGCCGGATGAATCGGTCACTCATCCGGCGCTTGTCATCGATTACTTACCGGCGTCGCGCAGCGCTTGCTCGACTCGCGCCAGCTTGCGTTGGATTTCCCCAATGTCCTGATTATTGTCCTTCGCCACTTCGGCCCATGTCTTCGGGCTCAAGTGTTGCCGCCATATTTCGTCCACCGACTTCCTGGATTTCGTGGCGAGCTCCTGGGCTACAAACAAATCGCCCATGCCGAGCTTCTGATTTTGTTGATGCGCCTGCTCGACTTGCGACATCGACATCGCGGTCTCCCGGGCGATGGCTCTGAGGCCGACGCGCTGGATGTCGGCGTTCTGTCCGAGCGAGTTGACCGCCTGAACACTTTTCTCAAATGCGGCTTCGTCATACGTGGCCTTTGGCGAAGCGCCGTCGCGTCGCTGATCCCGCGCGCGCACGCGTTCCGTGTCGTCGTTGCGGACAGCGCGGCCTCTCATGGCGTCTTCAATGCGGGCCAATTGGCGTTCGAGCTGGCTCTCGCTGGAGTTGTTGCTCTGCGCGATGTCGGCCCACGATTTCGGGCTTAGGTGGAGGTTCCAAATTTCATTTACCGATTTCTTGGATTGCAAAGCCAGTTCCTGAGCGACGAAGAAATCGCCGATTCCCATCTGTTTGTTTTGCTCAGCAGCCTGTTCGACTTCGCGGCGTGAAAGACGGGTTTCCCGGGCGATGGCCTCGAGTCCAAGCCTTCTTGCCTCCTGCTCCTGGCCCAGCGAGTTCACCGTCTGGATGGTTTTGTCCAGTGGTGAATCAACCGCAGCCGGGGCAGGGCGCGTCTTCAGGTCTCGATTGGCAGACGCGACCGCCTTGCTGTTCGGATTAAGCATTGCTTCGTGGATGCGGGAGAGTTTGCGCTCCAGCGTAGCCATGTCCTGTTTGTTCGCCTGCACGATTTGCGTCCAGCTATCCCCGTCGGTGCGGGCTTTCAGGATTTGTTGCGGGGTCTTCCCGGTGTTCTTCGCAATTTCTTGGGCGAGGAACTGGCTGCCCAGATTGGCGCCTACCTGGCCTTTTGGGGGCACGGCAAATCGAGCCTCAGGCAGGCCGGACTGGAGCGCGGCTTCTGTCGCGCCGGCCCGTCGCGCCGCCGGCTGATCATCAAGGGCGTTAATGTCCTTCACCAATTGTTCAAAGTCCTTCCGAGCCTCGCGACGCTCGGTGCGACTGATTCGATCCTGTGCAGCCCGACTTGAAGTATCGTTGTCAGCAGCAAAGGTGGGTAGGGCAACTAAAGACATGGCCGCAGCCATCAAAGTTATGTGTTTCATGTAATCTCCTTTTCCGAGGTGTAATGACGCGCACTTCCGCTGAATCGGCAAGTGTGCCTTCGTCCCTCGCTTGAGGCCGCCACAGGAGCCCGTCGAAGGAAAATTTCTTCCCTCACGTTCCGGAAATGACCCGATACCGACGGTGACAGCAGTTGGAGTAGATTGAACACGTCATTAATCGAAGACGGTTCATTCGAACCGAAGGAGGCTTGGAGAAGTGACAGGCAGGACCGGTTAATCAGAAGGTGTTCCTGCAACAATCGAACACGCCGGATGAGTGGCAACTCGTCCGGCGTTTTTCCTTTTGCATCGTGAACGAGGCAATGCGGTTGCAAATCTTCGCGGCACCCGGAACCCTCGTTCCATGAAATCTTCCATGCTGTTCAGCGCTCTCGTGACGATCGTCCTCATCGCGGTCGCGCGCGGTGAGACCGTCAAGGATCGCGAAGGCGCCGTCCGCAACGACAAGGCCGCCATGGAAAATGACAAACGCTGGATCTACAACGACGTGGAGCGAGGGTTCACGGAGGCGAAATGGAAGGGCAAACCGCTCCTCGTCGTCCTGCGTTGCGTGCCGTGTCTTTCCTGCGCCGGCATTGATGCCAGTGTGTTGCAGGAGGTGGAACTCGCTCCGCTCCTCGACCAGTTTGTTTGCGTGCGAGTCATCAATGCCAACGCGCTCGACCTGTCGCTCTTTCAGTTTGATTACGACCTTTCCTTTTCCACGTTGTTCTTCAACGGCGACGGCACAGTGTACGGACGCTACGGATCGTGGCGGCACCAGAAAGACCCGAAAGACAAGACGGTGGCAGGATACAAACGCGCGCTGGAGGCCGTGCTGGCGATCCATCGGGGCTTTCCGGAAAACAAGCTAGCGCTGGCGGGTAAACAAGGAGGGCCGACGCCCTTTAAGACTCCGGTCGAAATTCCAGCGCTCTCGGGCAAATATAAAACCGCACTCGATTGGCAGGGCAAAGTGGTTCAGAGCTGCGTCCATTGCCACCAGATCGGAGATGCCTTTCGCGCATCGTATCGCGCTCAAAAGAAACCCATCCCGTCAGAATGGATTTTTCCACAGCCCGCGCCGGAAACGATTGGACTGGGCCTGGCACCTGACGCCGTGGCGCGTGTGGACTCGGTCGCCTCCGGCAGCGTCGCCGCTCGGGCCAATCTTCAGGTCGGGGACGAAATAGTTTCTCTGGCAGGGCAACCTTTGGTCTCCATCGCGGACGTAAGTTGGGTGCTCCATTGTGCGCCCGAGTCAGGCTCAATCCCCGTCGTGGTAAAACGAGGAGCGGTTCAGAAAAATACCATGCTCGCGCTGTCGCCGAATTGGCGGCGCAACGCGGACATTTCACGGCGAGTCGGCACTTGGGATATGCGGGGAATGGCCGCGGGTGGTTTGGTGCTTGAAGATTTGGTGGATTCGGAACGCACCTCACGAAGCCTCCCCACCAATGCCCTGGCTCTCCTGGTAAAATCCGTCGGTCAGTATGGCAAGCACGGTGTGGCCAAGAACGCCGGCTTCCAAAAGAATGATGTGATTGTGGAAATGGATGGGCTGGCAGGACGCTTAACCGAGGGCCAGTTGCTCGGGCACTTGCTGCAAAAACACTTTCCCGGCGAGCGCGTCAATGCGGTCGTTCTCCGTGGTGGCGAACGAGTGGAGCTTATGCTACCGATGCAGTGAGTCAGGCTGCCAAAAAAGTGCGCCGGCCTTCGCGTCCATGGGCGATGAATCGCGCGGCCGGCGCCGGATCAATCAGGCGCCGAAGCGCCCTCAGTTACTTAGAAACCGAACCGAACGCCGAGGCGCCCGAGGCCGTAGTCTTCCGTCTTGTCCGCCCAGACATAGCGGCCGTCCACAAACACCCCCACATGCGGAGCGAAGCGCCATTCCACGCCTGCACCCGCATCGAGGTTCCATTGCGTGACGGGGTCGAGCTGGCGGCTGCCACCCGCAAATACATACGGCGCCACGCCGCTATTGCCGAGGGGGAGGCGTCCAACGAGGTCGCCGCCCACATTGTCGATGAAATGATCGCCCGTGCTTTCGCTATAGGCGTAGGCATTCACACCGAAATAGCGGGTAAAGAAATAGCTAAGTCCACCACCCAGCCCAAGTTTCCCGTCGCGTTCAACGCGTCGGCGGGAAAGATTGCGCAAGGTGTCCTTCCCGACGGTGCCCGTTCCGAACAACTCGAAGTTAAGTTCATTACCCTCGTAGCCGACCCAGTTGCGACCATCCTGCCGATCCGCCACGTAGGTCCGATCCGCGTTATAATCGGTGTCGTAGCGCACTGAATTGGAATCGGCGGCGACTGCCGCGGTGGCCAACACACAAAACAGTCCCGTAACCCATGATTGTTTCATAATTTTTTAGTTATTTCCCAAGGCGCGTACGCGCCCGCGACACGTTCAGCTAACAAGATGCCAGCGGTCAATCCGTTCATGCGCTCCACCATTTCAATGCCACAACCATGCAATACACAGGGGCCATTCATGCAAAAATCTCGCCCGGTGACGGTGGGTCGATAGTCTTGCCCGGACGAATGAAGAGTGTTTTGCGCGCCCTGCAGTTTTTCCGGCCCGATGGAAAACGGATCGCCCTCGTGCTCTTACTCAGCGCCCTGAGCATCACCGCCAATGTCCTCAAACCCTGGCCCGTGGCGCTCATCCTGGATTCTGTTTTGCAGGGTAATCCGGTTCCCTCGTGGGCCGCGGTGCTTGGGAGCGGGGTTTCAGGCAGCGCTGACTTAATCCTAGTTTTCGCTCTGATGTTATTTGCGCTGCACACCCTTCACGGGCTGCTGTCCGGTGTGCAAAATTTCGTCGCCATCCAGATCGGGCTGGGTGGACTCCGGCGGGTGCGCAGCCAGGTTTTCGGTTGCCTGCAAAGGCTGTCGTTGCGGTTTCACCAAGGCTCGCGCGTGGGTGATTTGGTTTATCGGGCATCGTGGGACACCTACTCATTCCAAACGTTGTTCCAACAAGGCGTTCTCACGTTTCTCAACGCCGCCCTCTCCCTGGCCCTGATGATTTTCGTGATGTGGAGTGTAAATCTGAAACTGACGCTCGTCTCGCTTGCCGCTGTCCCGCTGGTCATTCTGGCGATCAGGATCCTCGGGGCAAAGATGCGCGATCGCGGCACGGCGGCCCAGCAAGCCGACAGTCAGGTAACGACGCTCGTGCAGCAGAACCTCAGCGCGCTTCCTTTGATTCAGAGCTACACGCGCGAAGATCAAGAGCAACGCCAGTTCGATCAGCAGGCGAACGTCGCGCAGGAAAAGCGAATGTCGCAGCACGCCTGGGAACTGATTTATTGGTTCGCCATCTCCGTCGTTTTCGCCGCGGGCACCGCGGCCATCGTGGGCATCGGCAGTCACGAAGTGCTGGGGGGCCGATTGAGCGTGGGGCAACTCGTCGTCTTCCTCGCCTACCTCGCCCAAATGTATGAGCCCCTCAACCAGCTTTCCCATGTTGGGGCCACGACCTCCACAGCGCTGGCCGCGACTCAGCGTGTGTTTGAGGTGCTCGATACGCCAGAGGAGGTTCGCGATCGCCCGAATGCGCGCGCAGTGCAGCGCGTGAGTTCCAACCTGAAGAAAGCTGGCGCTCATATCGTGAGTGGCAAGGTGGATTTTGAAAACGTCACCTTCGGATACGAGAAAGATCGTCCGGTGCTGCATGGCGTCACGTTGCGCCTGCATGCCTGGTGAATCGTGCGCCATCATCGGGCCTAGTGGCGCGGGTAAATCCACCTTGATGAACCTAATGCCGCGTTTTTTTGATCCGGATGCCGGGTCGGTCAAACTCGACGGCGTGGACCTGCGCGAGTTGAAACTCAAAGATTTGCGCGAGCAGATTGCCGTCGTCATGCAGGAGCCGATCCTACTTCCCACCACGATTGCGGAGAACATTGCCTACGGAAAGCCCGGCGCCACGGCTGCCGAGATTCAATCAGCGGCCCGCGCCGCAAACGCCGATGACTTCATCACCAGGCTGCCGCACAAGTACCAGACGGTGGTCGGAGACGGCGCGGCGCGGCTCAGCGTGGGCGAACGCCAGCGCATTAACATCGCGCGCGCGTTCCTCAAGGATGCTCCGATCCTCCTGCTCGACGAACCCACCAGTGCGCTGGACGCCGAGAGTGAGGGACAGGTCGTCGCGAGCATATTCGAACTGATGCGTGGCCGCACCACTCTGATGGTTGCTCATCGGCTCAGCACGATTCGTCGCGTGGATAAAGTGGTGGTACTCGATGCCGGCCGCATCACTGAGGCAGGACCGCCGGATGAGCTGATCCGGCGCGATGGTTATTTTGCCAGAGTGGCGAGCGGTCAGGTGGAGCTAGGCTGAGGGCGAGCTCGCAATGAGGCGCCGGGCGAGCGTGTGATTGTAGTTCACTGCTTCCGAATACTTCACACCGGTGCCGCCGAAGATATCCAGCGCTGAACCAATCGTTAGATCGATGTGACCGCGGCCCACGCGGGTGACCTCTTCCAAATCCGAGAGCGACTTCGCGCCACCTGCGTAGGTTGTCGGCAACGGCGTCCATTGGGCTAATTTGTCCACGAGTTCGTGATCGATGCCGCGACACAGTCCCTCGACATCTGCGGCGTGAATCAGAAACTCATCGCAGAATGCGGCGAGCTTCGTCAGCAACTCTGGCGAAATTTTTTCGGTGGTGAATTTCTGCCAGCGATCCGTGACCACGAAGTAATCGCCCTCCCGTTTGCGGCAGCTGAGATCGAGCACGAGACGGCGCTTGCCGATGCTGGTGACGAGCTGGTTCAACCGATCCCAATCCACGTGACCTTCGCGAAAGACCCACGATGTGACGATCACGTGGGAAGCCCCGGCCTCAAGCCAGCTGCGGGCATTCTCGACCTTCACACCACCGCCCAGGTGCAGGCCGCCCGGATACGCGGCGAGGGCTTCACGGGCCGCCGTCTCATTGCCGGGGCCCAGCAGGATGACATGGCCGCCCTCCAAGGCATCGCGCCGATACAATTCGGCAAACCACGCGGCTGACTTTTCGGAAACGAAATTGGTCTGCAAACCGTCGCCGCTGTCACTCAGCGAGCCGCCGACAATTTGCTTCACTTTGCCTTCATGCAGATCGATGCAGGGACGAAACACACCGAAGATTAGGTAATATCCGCCCGCGAATCAAACTCTGGACAACTTGGGGCGAAGTAGTGGGTGAGTGCCTTGAGGCTCAAATCCGCAGGCGCTTCTGGAACCTGATTCAAACCCCGCCGAACCGCCGGTGCCGTCTCGTGTATTCTTCCAATGCGGCGAAAAACTCCGCGCGACGAAAGTCAGGCCACAGCGTCGGGGTCACCACGAATTCAGCGTAGGAAATCTGCCAGAGCAAAAAGTTGCTCACCCGTTGCTCGCCACTGGTGCGAATCAGCAAATCAGGATCGGGGTATTGGTGGGTGTAAAGATGTTGCGAGATGATTTGCTCATTGATCTCGGCGGGTTCGAGCTTGCTGGCTTTGGCTTTGGCGGCGATGCCGCGGACGGCCTCGACGATCTCCTGGCGTCCGCCATAGCTCAGCGCGAGAATCAACGTCAGCCCATTGTGTTTCGCGAGGGCAGCCTGGGTTTTCTTCAGTTGTTCCTGCACGAATTCCGGCAGGCGATAGATCTGGCCGATGACTTCGAGCCGGACGTTGTTGCGAGTGAGTTCGCCGATCTCATTTTTCAGGAACCGGGCCAGATACTTCATCAACGTATCCACTTCATCCTTGGGCCGGTTCCAATTCTCCACGGAGAACGCGTAAAGGGTGAGGTACTTGATGCCGACCTCTCCTGCTGCGCGAACCACGGCGCGCACGGATTCGACGCCGTTGCGATGGCCTTCGACCCGAGGCAACCCCCGCTGCTTCGCCCAGCGACCATTGCCATCCATGATGATGGCGACATGGGCCGGCAAAGTAGCCTTGGCCTGGGTGCTGAGGTGCGGAGGGTGGGCGCTCATGTCAGTCGGCTAACCCGTCCACTGAATCCACATTATTCATGCCACGAACGAGAATGGCGTGGCCCGGGCCGGGAAGCGACCTCAAAGGAAAATCGTCTGATCGCGCGCTGGCCCGACCGAAACGATCGACAGCTTGGCGTCGGATCAATTCTGCGATCGCTTTCAGGTAACTGCGGCAATTGGCCGGCAGCTTCTTCCAGTCGCGAATCTTGTCCGTCGGCGTTTTCCAGCCGGGGAAGTCCGCGTAGATCGGCTGGCATTCCTGGAAGGCTTCGATGTCGTTCGGCACGTAATCAT
The DNA here is from genome assembly GCA_963760275.1 of uncultured Verrucomicrobiae bacterium. Lineage (GTDB taxonomy): Bacteria > Verrucomicrobiota > Verrucomicrobiia > Limisphaerales > SIBH01 > JANNGC01. The sequence continues at coordinate 149,185 of CAVXCM010000011.1, read as the reverse complement.
ACTTCGTCGAGCCAACGCGGTAACCGATGCAGACGCGAATCACGTCGAGCGTGTCGAGTCCATCCACATTGGTGACGGCGAGTTCATCGATGCCATTGACCATCTGGGCGTGGCGCGTGGCGACGGAATCAAACCAGCCGCAGCGACGCGCACGTCCCGTGGTGGCGCCAAATTCGCGTCCCATCGCGTGCAACATGTCGGCAATCTCCGCATTCTCGGTCGGGCAGCGGCCCTTCGCCGACGCGCGTGGTGTAGGCCTTCATCACGCCCACCACCGTATCCATCAGATGCGGCGCCACGCCGGAACCGGTGCAGGCGCCGCCCGCGGTCGTGTTCGAAGAAGTCACGAAGGGATAGGTGCCATGATCGATATCGAGAAATGTTCCCTGCGCGCCTTCGAACAGAATGTTGTGCCTTCCGCCGGCAGGCTTGGTGCAGCAAAACCACGGTGTTGATGACGAAGGGCTTCAGGTAATCGCCGGCCTCGCGATAGGCGTCGTGGACTTTTTTGAACGAAAGCGGTTTTGCGCCGAACGCCTTCAGGATTTCGTTGTTCTCCTTGATCTTGAACTGGAGCTTCTCCTCGAAGCGTTCGGGATGAATCAGGTCGATCACGCGCAAGCCCGGTGCGCGCCGCCTTGTCGCCGTAGGCCGGGCCGATGCCGCGCTTGGTCGTGCCGATCTTGTTTTTGCCCTTGAGAATTTCGCGCTGCTCGTCCAGTTCGCGATGATAAGGAAAAACCAGATGCGCGGTCTCGCTGAGGAACAGGTTGCCGTTCACCTTGATGTTGTGCTTGCGCAGGCCCTCGATCTCGCCGACCAGGTTGACCGGGTCGACCACGACGCCGTTGCCGATCACGCACTTCTTGGTCTTGCGCAGGATGCCGGAAGGAATCAGGTGCAGGACGAATTTCTTGTCGCCGATGAAAACGGTGTGTCCGGCGTTGTTGCCGCCCTGGGTGCGGACCACGATGTCCGCGCTCTCGGTCAGCACGTCGATGATTTTCCCTTTGCCTTCGTCGCCCCATTGGGCGCCGACCAGGATTGTATTCGCCATAGATTTGCGTCGCGCGCCGGCAATAAAAATCCCCGAAATGCAAATTCGGGGCGACACGCTCTGTTATTTGCCGCGAGAAAATAGGAAACGGCTGCGTGCGAGTGTCAATCATGCGTTCGGCAGGCGTTTCGGCAGGGGCAAATCGAAGCGGGCCGAATTCAAGTGGACGCCCCGTTGCAAACACGGTTCGATGCCGAACATGAAATTCGCGTTGCCTCTGCTCATCCTTGGGCTGTTTGTGGATGTTTTTCCCTCTGCCGCACGGGCGGCTGAGTTGCCTGTGTTTCCACTCTGGCCGGACAAAGCCCCCGGTGAGACCAACGTTATCGGCGAGGAGAAAGACATGACTAAGCCGACTGAAGGACTCATTGCCGGTAAGCCGCTCATCCGCTTGGGCAATGTGTCCACACCCACCATGACCTTGTATCGGGCGCCGAAGGAAAAAAATACTGGCACCGCCGTCGTCGTGTTTCCGGGCGGCGCGTATCACATCCTCGCCATGGATTTGGAAGGCACTGAAGTGTGCGAATGGTTGAACTCAATGGGGGTGAACGCCGTGCTGCTGAAGTATCGGGTGCCGAGGCGTCCCGGTTTGGAAAAGCACGCCGCCGCTCTACAGGATGCGCAACGCACAGTGGGCCTGGTGCGTTCCCGCGCGGCGGAGTTCGGAATTGATCCGCAGCGCATCGGCGTGCTCGGGTTTTCCGCTGGTGGTCATCTTGCCGCCGCATTGTCCACGAGCGCAGGACAGCGCACTTATCCGGCGGTGGATGATGCCGACAAGGTGAGTTGCCGGCCCGATTTCTCGGTGTTGATCTACCCGGCCTATCTCACGTTGAAGGAGCAGGGCGATAAGATTAATCCCGAAACCGCGGTGAGCAGCAACACGCCTCCGACCTTCATCGCCATGACGCAGGATGATCCGGTGCGGGTGGAGACGGCGCTGTTTTACTCGGTCGCGCTGAAACAATCAGGCGTGCCTTTTGAACTGCACATCTATCCCAAGGGCGGGCATGGCTACGGCTTGCGACGCACGGAGAATCCGGTGACCGCGTGGCCCGACCGCGCGGCGGATTGGATGGGGAGCAGAGGTTTACTTAAGAAGTGACCTGTCCTGACGCAGTGGGCGCGACAACCGGTTTTCGCTAGGTCGTTCAGGCGCAATCCCGGTCGCCAACGGCGCGCTATTCTTTGGTGCGTTCGTCACCCAAGCTAATCACGGCCTTCTTCGCATGTGATTCCAACGCCGCGGCGAACAGTTCGTGGCTTTTCACCGCTTCATCCGGCGTCACGCAGCCGAAGCGCGCATTGAGCGCTCCGGCCCGTTCCGCAGCGTAGGCCGCCCACATTTGAAGGAAACAATCGGGGAAGCCCGCTTCAAAAATGCCGCCGGTGATGGTCGGGAACGCCATCTGGTGACCGAGTTCTGTGCGCTCCCAGGATTGTTCCTTGCCGCGCTTGAAGGTCCACACCGTCTTTGGCTCCTGGGTGCTGTAGCGCACACCGCCGTCGGTGCCGAGAACTTCAACCCACCAGGTGTTCGTGGCTCCGGGAGCGAGTCGCTTCATCTCGAGGCGCATCGGGATGTCCTGCTGGCCGGCGATATCCACGTCGCAATGCAGCATGGCGTTATCCCACGTGTCGCACGCCGCCATGCCGCCTTTGCCATCCGGGCGCTCGGGATAAATCTTTTGCAACTGGGCGAAGACGCGCTTGGGAAACCATCCGAGCCGGAAGGGAACGTGAACGACGTGCATTCCCAAATCACCCATCACCCCAATCTCACCGCAGAATTTGTTCTGACGCTTCCAATTGATCGGCTTGGTCGGATCCAGATCGCTGGCGTGCCAGAAGCAGGAATGAATCTCGAGGAGCTTGCCGAACTGGCCGGCCTGCGCCAATTGGATGACACGTTGTGCGCCGGGCATGAAGGGAAACTCCGAACTGCATCGCACGAAGCGCCCGGACCTTGCGGCCGCGTCACGAATGCTGCGGGCTGCGCGGAGGTCGATGCCGAAGGGCTTTTCCGCGAGGAGATCTTTCCCGGCGTTCAAAACGTCGAGGTACAACTGCTCATGCAGGTTGTGCGGAACAGCAACGTAAACGACATCCACGTCGGGCGAACGGAGCAACTCTTTGTGATCGGAGGTCAACAACTTCACGGTGGGGACGGCGCGAAACCATTCGAGCAACTTGGGCTGCAGATCGCAGACGGCTGTGAGTTCGACGTCGACCGGAAAATCCTGAAGCACGAACCATCGGCCGAAGGCGCTCGCCGCTTCGCGGCCCATCAGGCCGCCGCCAATAATCCCCAGTCGCATCTTTTGTTTTGTCATGAGAGTGCCGCTCGGACGCGGTGAGCGCGGAGCTTATTGGGACGCTGAAGCGTTTTCCAAGAAAGTGTTGTCGGTGGAGTCCAGGGATTCCCGTCTCACCCATCCGGGAGGACGTCGGAGGATTGAAGTGTTAATGCACCCCGTCGGCGAGTTTGAGCAGTTGGGAACTGATTTTGATTCCCGCCTCCTCCGCAGCGCGACGATTAATGTCAAAGCGCATCGCACCTTGTTTTCTTTTGAGTCCGATCATTCCCTGCGCTTCGGTGAATCCCTCCATATCGCTCACGGTGAGGATCGAGCGTGCCTTGAGGAGTGGCAAGAGGCTGCGCACCCGTTCGCGCTCAGAGGTGCTGATGAAGAGCACGTGGCACCCCATGGCTTCCTCGAGGTTGCGGGGGCGTTTGACTTCCAAGGGACGCCGGTTGATTCCGTGCGCCTGCATGGTGGCGTCCAAAATGGTACCGAATGGGTCGCGACCCAGCACGCCAAATACGATCGGGTTGGTGGGAGATGCGAACGCGGAGTCCGGCCACTCAACGAACATCGCGAATTTCAACACGAATGCCGCCTTCAACTTCGTTTCTTTTTCCTCCGACCCCTGCGCCCACCCAGCGGTCTGGCCGAACGCGAGTAGAAGCGACGTCGTCATTGCCCAAACCCATGCCAATAGCGGGCGTGGAAAAGCGCCTCCTTCCCTTGGGCAGGGATTCCGTCGGAACGACTTGTGGCGTTCTTCGTTCACTCAGAATTTCCAGGTGAGCTTTCCATACACTGCCCGCTCCACTTCCACCGGAAGAGAACGGATGGTGGTGGGTTTGAATTCCGGATGCGCATCATCCAGCAAATTCTGGCCGACAATAGCGATTTCGAAATTCTGCCTGGGGCGCCACGCCAGCCGGGCATCGAGGCTGAAATAGCTGGGCACACTCAGCGTGCTCAACGAATCGACGTATCGCAAACCCAGATCGAACTCCATGTCATAAGGCAGATCCACACTGGAGCGCACACTGAATTGATGCTGCGGGCTTCGCCCTTCCGGGTTCTCATTCTGCGGATTGTTGCTGGATCGGCTTCGATGCAAATCCATTTCAAAAAAGGTGTAGCTACCCCGCCATCGCCACCACGTGAGCGGCTGCCAATCCGCGGCGAGCTCGGCGCCGTACGTTTCCCCGTGCATACGATTGCCGACGCGTTGGGCCAGCGCGAATCCGGGCGGCGGGAGAACGAATTCCAACGTCACGAGCTCATGGTAGTCGTTGTAGAACAGAGCCGCGTCGAAGGAAAGGTCACGCGTTGGTTGCACCCGGTATCCGACTTCATAGGCGATCAATTTTTCGGCTTCCACCCCGCGATCGCCGAGGATGGCCGCGGCGACGCCGGGAGCCACGACCGCGTTGATCTGGACGTCGTCTTCGGCGCGCGAGGGCGTGCGGACCGCGCGCGTCACAGAAGCCCAGGCGCTTTGATTCTTCGCTGGAGTCCAAAGCAGTCTCGCGCCCGGCTGCACTTCCCAACCGGAGAGCTCGTTGTGTTCGATCTTTGAACCGATGGTCAGGCGCACGCGTTCCTCCACCAGCGTCCATTCATCCTGTACAAAACCGCTGAACAGATTCAGGGTTCGGGCTTGCGGGTTCAGGCCCACGGTGGGTGTGACCGTGGTCTCGTCGGCCGTCACACGATAGCCAGCACCCCACACGATTGAGTTCCGGCTACCGACCTTGAACCGGTTCTGGAAATCCAAATCAAACGTATCGCGTTGTTCGCCGAAGATGACCACTCGGCGGTGAGTTCGATCGTAATACCCCTGGACGCGAAGGTCGGCTTCGTCCGAGAAGCGGTGTGTCCAGCGTCCCAGGATGTTTCCCCCATCCATTTTCTGCACGTCCCGAACGGTGATATTCTCCGCCAGCCCAGGAGAAAATCGGGTGGTGTGAAAGTACTGGTCCACATCGCCGGCGTAGATGTCGCCCTGGAGGGTGTATTCGTTTAACGGCGCTGCATTGTTTTCGTAGGAGAGTCCCGGGACCCAATCGACGCGAAACCCACCGCGCAGCATTTGCCAGTCTCCATCTTCCGTGTTGGGGGGTAATCGGGTGCCTTCACGGTCAAAGTATTTTACGAAGGCTCGGTAGTGAACATCGTCGCTGACCTTTCCGCCATAGCGCACCGTGCCAAAGCCTAACTCTGACGAGCCAGCCCCGGCGCTGATTAATCCGCCCTGCGTTTGCGCCGCCGTCTTGGTGACGATGTTGATGATTCCGTTCACGGCATTGGCGCCCCAAAGCGTGGAACCAGGACCGCGGATGATCTCAATCCGATCAATATCCTCGAGGACCGTGTCCTGTACGTCCCAGAAAACGCCCGAGAACAGGGGCGTGTAAACAGTCCGGCCATCAATCATCACCAGCAGCTTGTTGGCAAAGGTGTCATTGAATCCCCGGGCGGTAATGGCCCACGTGTGTTCATCGACCCGTCCCACTTCGATGCCCGGCGCACCGCGCAACGCTTCGGGAATGCTCGTGGCGCCGGAGCGTCGAATATCCTCGCTCGTGATCACGTGGGCCGCGGCCGGCGTTTGAAACAAATGCTCATCCGTGCGGGAAACCGCGAGCGGCACTTGCATCAACTCCTCGATCGACAAGCTCGAGAAATCATTGGGCTTGATATCGGTGGAACTGGAATCGGCCGCGAGGGCCGCCGTCGCACCGCCCCAAGCGCACCACACGGATAAGTAAATCCAGCGTCGAACCCGGGTGCTGAATCCGCTCGCACCCACTTTCATTTCTTTCAAAGTCATTTGCCGTTTCAGATTACTCAATCAGCCTCGCCAAATACGGCGGACTCACTGGTTATCGGCTGGTAATCATTTTTGCCGCAGTCGCGGCGTTGGCGCCATCGTGAACAATGGACATGAGAGCCCGGGTCATTCCAGCCGGATTCAGGTGCTGGATGATGTTGCGCCCATACACAATTCCGGCTGCGCCTTGTTGGATCAGCTTTTCGGTCCGCTCCAATATTTCGGCATCGGCTGCTTTGCCACCGCCGCGAACGAGGACTGGAATCCTGCCGGCCATTTGCACCACCTGGCCGTAGGTGCTCACATCGTCAGTCGGGTCAGCCTTGATGATGTCAGCACCGAGTTCGACCGCCTGGCGCACGAGGGGGAGAATCTTATCGAGGTCGCCATCCACCATGTATCCACCCGCTTTTTGGTTCGACTGAAACACGAGCGGTTCAATCATAAGCGGCATGGCGTAACGATCACACTCCGGTTTGATGCGCAGGATATTCTGGATGCATTGGTCAGTGACTTCAGGCTGCTCAGGGATGCGGAAGAGATTCACCACCACGCAGGCGGCATCGAGCCGGAGGGCCTGCTCGACTGGCTGTTCAACCATCCGGCTGAAAAGTGTGCGCGGCAGCTGGTTGCCATAAACGTTCGCCACGTCCGTGCGCAGGACCAGTGCCGGCTTTTCCTTGCCGGGCAGCGATTGCAAATAGTGCGCCTGCCCCACCGTCAATTGCACTGCGTCTGGCGCGGCGGCCACCACCGTCTTGACGGCCTGCTCGAGGTTTTCAATCCCTTGCAGAAACCCGCGCTCGTTGAAAAATCCATGGTCGATCGCCACGTCGAAGCAGCGATTCGACTTTGAATTAAATAAACGGTTGAGCCGAAATTGTTTCATAAATGCGCCGGGTTCTTACTGGTTCTCAAACAGAAACGTCGATGTTAAATTCACCCGCGTGCTGAAACGAAAACGCCTGACCGCCGCAGTCATCATGGCCGCCGTCTTTATGCTTACGAGCTGTTCCACGCCTCTCCCCGAGATTCACCGCACGCAACTCCGTAGCTTCGATCATTTCGAGACATTTGAGCGCCGACAGGAGGGAGATAATCTCGTTTTGCTCTCTCCGCGTCTCGAAGTGGCGCCCTGGAATGAGCTGATTGTTTCGTGGAACGCGTATTGCCCTCCGGGAACCGCTTTGAAAGTAGAGGCTGGCGCGTTCAACGGGACCAACGCCACGCACTTTTATGAAATCGCGCGATGGTCATCAGAGGCTGGCCCCGGGCGCACCAGTTCGCGGGATCAGTCGGATGCGCAGGCCGCGGTCGAAACAGATACTGTGGTTTACAAGCAACTGCAGACTGGCGCACAGGTGCGGCTCACCCTCAGTGGCCAGAAGGACGCGCTGCCCCAATTGAAGCTCATTACGTTTTCGTTCTTGAACAACTCCGTCCCACTCAGTCCACGTCAGCCGAATCGGAAGGCTTGGGGCACGACTTGGGATGTTCCGCAGCGTTCGCAGCTTGGCTGGTCCAATGCCAGAGGATGGTGCAGTCCCACTTCCATCTCGATGATTCTCGCCTGGTGGGCGCAGCAACGGCAGCGGCCTGAGTTGGACCTGCCGGTTCCAGACGTGGCAAGAAACGTTTACGACGAAGCTTATGGCGGGACGGGGAACTGGATTTTCAATACCGCGTTCGCCGGAAGCTTCGAGGGGCTGCGAGCGTATGTCACCCGGGTGGATGATCTGCGGCAGGTCGAAGATTGCGTGGCTTCAGGCGTTCCGGTGGCGTTGTCCGTTTCGTTTGATTTGTTGAACGGCAAGGAGGCAGACATGAACAACGGACATTTGATCGTGGTTGTTGGCTTCACCGAATCGGGCGATGTGGTCGTGAACGATCCGTGGCCCAATCCCAAAAGAGAAAACAGCGTCCGCAAAGTTTTCCCGCGTGAACAGGTCATCCGCGCCTGGCAGCGATCCCGGCAGACCATTTATCTGGTGGTTCCGAACGATGTGTCTCTGCCGCGGGAGATCTAACCGCGTCTGCTGGCTCAAAGAATTTCGCGCCACTGCTTCGGCTCCTTCAACATCCGCTCGCGCAACAGTGGGATCGGTGGCGCTCCGTGCCGCAACAGTTCATCGTGAAAATTTTGCAGCGTGAAGCGCGCGCCCTGTTGCGCCTGCCAGTCGGCGCGCAGTTTTAGGATCATGAGCTTTCCCAGGGTGTAGTTGAGGTAACCCGGGTCATACGTGCCGCGCACCGCTTCCTGACGGGCTGTCTTTTCTTCGTAATAGCAATGTTCCATGAAGAACCGGGTGGCCTCTTCCACGCTCATGTTTTGCGTATGCAACTGGATTGAAACGCAGAACCGACAAAGACGGAGCAGCGCTTCCCCGGATTGTGCCAGGCGATAGCGCGCGGCCCGTAGATCGCCCTCGCGGGAACCGGCCGCCACCACGGGGAAGCCGGCATCCAGCAACATCTGCTCAGTATAATGCGCCCAGCCTTCCACGAAGGCGTAGCTCGAGAACATTTTCGCGAGGCGCGAGGCGCCCGATGCTGTGAGGGCGAGGAATTGTACATAGTGGCCCGGATACGCCTCGTGAATCGTGACGATGTCCGTGGTGTAATAGTTGAACGCGGTAAGCCATTCTTCCTTTTGCCCCGCGGGCCATTCGGGTTCCGTCGGCGTGACAAAGTAATACGATTCCGTCGCGTTGGTTTCGAACACCCCCGGAGTGTCCATGGACGCAAAACTGGTCCGACGAAACGGCGGCGGGGTTTCCTCGACGCGCACCCGCACTTCTGACGGGATGGTGACAATCTTGTTTTCCACAACGAATTGCCGAATCGCCTCCAGGTTTTTGCGCGTGTCCGGGATCAACCTTTCTGCGGTGGGATGATCCTTCTGCATCTCCTTAAACACATCCTGCGCGGGGCGGGAAGGATCGATGGCGCGCGCCGCGTCAGCGAATCTTTTTTGCTCTGCGTTCAATTCGCGCCGTCCCAATGCAAGCAGTTGCTCCGGGGACAGGTCGACAAACTCAGTGAGCTGCAAGAGGTGGCGATACTTTTCTCCGCCCAGCGCAAAACTGTTGTCCGCCCATGGCAGTCGCTCGGTTTTAAGCCACGCCACAAAGTTGCTCAATTCAGTGAGCGCAATGTGGTTCGATGCCTTGAACTCAGTCAGCAAGGATTTGTCCGTCACGGCTTGCATGGCGAGCGGCAGATCCTTCTCGAGAAACAACCGGTGCCCTTCGGCGATATCCACGGCGGTCTCGATGAGCGACTTCGGCAGGACGCGATCCAGGTTTGCGCGCGCGGCACTGAAGAGCAGGGGCGTCTGTTTTTGGATGGCGATGATTGATTTGAGGCGCTCGGCGAGTGGCGCGAAATCGCGCTTAACATATTGGGTGAAGTCAATGGCCCCGACGTAGGTCATTGGATTGCGGGCGTAAGAGCGCCATTGCTCGAAGCCGAACAGTTCAGTCCGAATGTTGGCCTGCAAAAGCCGGTAATCGAACGCGGTTTCGCCGCTGAGCTTGCGCGGGTCAATTCGGGCCAGGCCAGCGTCAAATTCCCGGAGGCGCCGCAACTCGGCATCCATCGAAGCACGGCTGAAGTCGGTGAGGCGCCCATCGTACTCGTGCAGCCCAAGGGACATGCCGGTGGTCGGCCGCCAAGCCAGATAACCCGCAAGATAATCATCAGCCAGTTGGTTGAATGTAAGATCAGGAGGGAGGCGCGGGCTCGCGCAACTGGAAACGAGCAAAGTGAGCGCAACCCAAAGAAGTCCATGCTGACGCAGCGTAGGCGTAACCATGCCCGTGTGTTATCCCAATGACCGCCACGAGCGCGAGCGCGGATAAATTCGGTCGGGCATGTGGATTCTTCAAAGTGAGTCGATTGATGGATTGATTTGGTGGAGAGCCCCAATACTATGAGAACCAATCCGTTCTCAATCAGCCATGCACCAACGCCGGGAAATTCGATATGAGCAATGACCAAACTTCGTTACCGCCGGTTGCCGTCTCACGACGAGACTGGCTCGTCGCGCTCCTGCTGGCCATTTTTTTGGGCAAGTTCGGAGTCGATCGATTCTACGCCGGGCAAATCGGGCTTGGAATTTTGAAGCTCTGCACGTGTGGTGGGTTGGGTGTGTGGTGGCTGGTGGACATCATCTTGATCGCCGTCGGCAGCTACCGCGATGTGGATGGGCTTCCGTTGCAGCGCAAGTAACGACGGGATTTTTCACAAAGCGCAAAGGTGTTATCAACGCCCACGCGCCGCGCTCCCAGCCAGAACGTCCGCCAGAAACCTTCCTGTGTGGGACCCCTTGGCGCGCACAATTTCCTCCGGCGTGCCTTCGGCGACGATCGTACCCCCGGCTTCGCCGGCTTCCGGGCCGAGGTCGATCACCCAATCCGCCTCGGCGATGAGATCCAGATTGTGTTCGATGACAATGACGGAGTGGCCGGCGTCGACCAGTCGTTGAATCACTTCGACAAGCCGCTGCACATCGGCCATGTGCAAGCCAATGGTCGGTTCCTCGAGGACGAATAATTTATGCTTTTGCCGCGGATCAAACAGTGTGGGTTGCTTCAACCCGCTGAACAGATGTGTCACCAGCTTGACTCGTTGCGCTTCGCCGCCGCTCAGCGTTGGACTGGTCTGGCCAAGTTTCAAGTAGCCCAGCCCGGTGTCGCGCAAAGCTTCGATGGGCCGTTTGATTTTGGGAAAACTTTCGAAAAAACCGATGGCTTCTGCAACGGATAGCTCCAGCACCTGCGCGATGTTCTTGCCTTTGTATTCGATGTCGAGAGTTTCGCGATTGAAACGGCAGCCGCCGCACGTTTCGCAACGCACGTAGGCCGGGCGGGAGAAAATTCATCTCCAGCTTGATCGTGCCCGCGCCTTCGCATTCGGGGCAACGGCCCTGCGCGCTGTTGAATGAGAAACGACCCGGGCCGTAGCCGCGCATCCTCGCTTCCGGTGTCTGCGCGAAGAGGGCGCGAATGTCGTCAAAGAATCCGACATAGGTTGCCGGCGTCGATCGCGGTGTGCGGCCGATGGGCGACTGATCCACTTCGTGAACGGATTCAATCCACTCGTGTCCGGCGATGATTTCACCTGCGGGCGGAGCGCCTTTGGTCTTCGCGCCTTTGGCCTTTGGCAGCGCTCGTTCCAGCGCGGGTAACAGGCATTCGCGAATCAGCGTGCTTTTTCCAGAACCACTGACGCCCGTGACGGCCACGAAACGGTTCAGCGGGAATGAGACGGTGAGGTCCGCGCAAGTTATGAACCGATGCACCGCGGAGGATGAGCGCCTGAGTCGGTGTCGTATTGAGGATGCCGGGAGACTTTCCTTTTCGTTTCTCCGGCGCCGGCTGGTTCGCTTTCGCCCCCGGGGTCACTGGCCGGCGCTGGCCGCGCGTTGGGTATTTCTTATGTGCCCGCAGACAGCGGCCGGTGATGGAGTCGTCGTGGCGCAACAGTTCCTCCAAAGTTCCGTGGGCTACCACCGTTCCACCCTCAACTCCGGCGCCCGGGCCGAGGTCGATGATGTAATCGGCGCGGCGCATTGTCTCCTCGTCGTGCTCAACGACAACCAGGGAGTTGCCGCGCGATCGGAGTTGTTCGAGCGCGGCGAGCAATTGGACGTTATCGCGCGCATGTAAACCGATGGTGGGTTCGTCCAGCACGTAAAGGACGCCGCAAAGATTCGAGCCGAGTTGGGCGGCAAGGCGGATGCGTTGCGCTTCGCCTCCCGAAAGCGTGGTGACGCTGCGGCCGAATTGCAGGTAACCAAGCCCCACTTCATCGAGAAACTTTAGTCGCTCAGCAATCTCGGGAAGAATGTCGCGAGCGATGAGCGCCTCCCGACCGGTGAATTTGAGCCCGTGGAAAAATGCCGCGGACGGCTTCCACCGACAGTTGAGCGACGTCATCAACGGAGGGAAGTTTTCCGATCATCCCTTGGAAGTTACGGCTCGGAATGGGGAGGCGAACCGCGCGGGCGATTTCGTTCAATCGCGCGCCGTGACAAGACGGGCAAGGCTCGCGGTTGCCTTCCTGCCAGCCAAACCAGGATTCTTCGATCGCATCCGCGCGTGCACCGCGCTCGACCTCGGGAAGGTAGAATAATTCTCCGAAGCCGCGGCACTGCGGACACCAGCCTTGGGAGGAATTGTAGCTGAACATCTTCGGGTCCAGCGGCTGGAACGATCGTCCGCATTGGTGGCAGGCGCGTTCGGTGGAATGAACTGTGACCACGCCGTTTCCATCCAGGGCGAGCAGCGTTCCGTGCCCGAGCTTGAGCGTCTCGTCGATCAGTGGCTGCGGAATCGAGGCGGTTTTTCGTTCAACGGCGCCCGTGACGATCTCCACGTCATGCTCCTTGAATCGATCGAGGCGAAACGGCTGATCGGTGCGATGGATTTTCCCGTCTGCGCGAATTTCCGCATAGCCCTGCTTGGCCGCCCATTCTGCCACGTCGGTGTGGAAGCCCTTCCGGTTTTTGACGACCGGTGCAAGGAGCAGCAAATCGCCGCGTTGCTTCAACTCACTCTGAAGATGGGAGCGCAACTGGTCGCGGGTCTGGGGTTCGACGGGGATTTCGCACTGCGGACAGTACTGCGTTCCGAGCCGGGCGAATAGCAGGCGGATGAAATGGTAAATCTCCGTGACCGTCGCCACGGTGCTCTTACCGCCGCCGCGCGTGGTGCGCTGTTCAATGCTCACGGTCGGCGGCAGGCCGGTAATGAGATCCACGTCCGGTCGCGCCATCTGCTCCACGAACTGGCGAGCGTAGGTATTCATGGAGTCGAGGAATCGGCGCTGTCCCTCGGCGAAAAGAAGATCAAATGCGAGCGTGCTCTTGCCGGAGCCGCTGACGCCAGTAATGACCACGAATTTCCCGCGAGGAATCTCCAGGGAAATGTTTTTCAAATTGTGTTCACGCGCACCGAGGATGCGGATGACTTCTTCATCGGTCGGAAGCAATTCAAGTTCGGTATTCAAGCAGCCCCATTAGTAACATGCGGGGAGCCGCGTGCAATGGCTCGCCACCCGACGATCGGCGATTTCGAGATTGAAAAGTGATGCGCAGGGCTGGGCGTTGGGCCTGAGGGCGGCACCCGCAAATTTCCCGGCCCGTTTGTAGCAGGCATTTGGTTACAGGGTGCCTTGGAAAAGTTTTTCTTGTTTGACCCAAGTGCTTCGTATGAAGTACGCAGCGTAACTCCGCACGGATCTTTTATCGAAGGTTTGAGCGGGCGTGCATAATGCTGAACGTTAAATCATTTCTGGCCGCAGACTTCGGTGCTGCGACTTTGAAGGTGGCGGAGTTCGAGCCCAACGAAGCGGGCGGACTTCGTTTGCGGCAATATGGTTTTCGTTCGCTGGGAGCGGATGGCTTGCAGGAAAGCACCCGTGAAGCGGCGCTGCAAAAGGCATTGCAGGAATTGCTTTCGACGGGCGGCTTTGAATCGAAGTTCATCAACGTCTGCGCTCCCGGCTTCCACGTCTTCTCCAAATTTGTAAAGTTACCGCCTGTTGATACTTCGAAGGTCACTCAGATCATTCAGTACGAGGCGCAACAGAATGTGCCGTTCCCGCTGGAGGAAGTCGTTTGGGACTATCAGATCCTCGGCGCGGCGGCGACAGGAGAACTGGAAGTGCTTCTGGTCGCGATCAAGTCTGACATCGTCGAAGGACTGTTCCGCACGAGCGAAACCGCTGGCACGAAGCTGTCGCTGGTCGATGTTTCGCCCGCCGCGTTGGCCAATGCATTTCGTTACAGCTATGGCGATTTCGAAGGGTGCTCGATGCTCCTCGATATCGGGGCCAAGACGAGCAACCTGCTGTTCTTCGACAAGGAAAACGTTTACGCGCGCGGCATCAACATCGGGGCTAACTCGATCACTCAGGATTTTGCCAAGGAATCCAAACTATCTTACGACGAAGCGGAGGCGACGAAGATATGCCCAAGGCTTTGTCAGTCTCGGCGGGGCCTACGAGGAACCGGAGGATCCGCAGCAGCAGGCAGATTTCGAAGATTGCCCGGCAGGTGATGACGCGCCTGCACATTCAGGTCAACCAAACCATCCAATTTTATCGCGGCCAGCAAGGTGGTGCTGCACCCGTGCGGCTGTTTCTATCCGGCGGAGCGTCCACTCTGCCTTACACCGCACAATTTTTTGCCGAGAAGCTGAACATGCCGGTGGATTACTTCAATCCGCTGCGCAATGTGCAAATTGACCCCGGGGTCAACATTGAGGAATTGGCGAAAATCGGGCATCAGATGGGCGAGCTCGTGGGCTTGGGTTTGCGTAACCTCGCCCACTGCCCGATCGAATTGAACCTGATGCCCAAGAGCGCGCTCCAAGGGCAGAGTTTCAACGCCAAGAAACCTTACTTGATCGCAACGATGGCAGGGTTTGTGGCCATCCTACTCGCGTTCGGTTACTTCAACGATCGGATTGCGGGCATCAAACGGAAATCACTGGAACGGCTGGAACCCCAATTGCAGCGGCTCCAAAACGAGAACTCGCGTCTGGAAGCCGAGGTCAAACAACTCAATGTTCGTCAGAATGAGGCGCTACAATTAGCGGCATGGCTGGAAGATCGGGGTTATTGGGGCGACTTGTTGAATGAGATTCGCAACGTGATGATCAACACGGAGCGCGCCGCCAAGGCAGAGTTCAAATCAGACGCCGGCATTTGGATTGAGAAGTTTACGCCGGATTGCGCCGTGGCTACCCCGCAGTCAGGAATGCCGATGCCGGCGCCGGGCGATCCTGCTGCACCCGCACCGGGCGGTCCTCGGCGAGGTGGACCGCGCCGCGGCCCCGGAGGACCCGGAGGGGTGAGCACCGGTGGGAACATTCCATGCAGCACAATTCACGTGATCCTTCAGGCTGTGGACTTAACGCCAGTGTCTGCCACGGCCAATTCGCGGCTCGGATTTATTCTCCAAAGCAACCTGCAGAGCAGTCCTTTGCTTAGTCCCACCAATTCGTACTTCATCGGGAAGACGGATCCGAAAGACTACACCTTTTCCCTGCAAGCGCAGATTGCGCCCAAGCGCCCGTTGAAGCTGTAGTATGTCGTGGATCAAAAGAAATTTGTCCCTGGTTGTCAGCGGCGTTATCGCCATCGGACTGCTCGGCTTCGGCGGCTTCTACCTGTGGTCCGCAATGGAGAAGAACAAAGCCATTGATGACCAGATTAATCAGGCCAAGGCGGATATCGGACGTCTGGTCGCGATGGACCCCACTCCCAACCCGAGCAATCTGGTCGTTGCGCGGCGGGAACTGGAGCGCCTGAACAGCTTCATCGCCCAGGCGAGGCGGCAGTTTCCGCCCACTCCGCCCTCCGCTGTGCCCCTGAACAATGAGTCGTTCAAGAATTTGTTGGAGCGGACCATTTACGATCTGCACCGGGAAGCGGAGAGCGTTGGGATCAAGGTCGAGACGAATTACTTCTTCTCATTCGAGACGTGGCGGATTCCGGTGAATTTCCCAGCGGAAAGCTTGCGCCCGCTGAGCGAACGTTTGCACGAAGTGAAAGTGTTGTCCTCGATACTGTTCAAGGCCCGTATCAACCGGCTTGTTTCCATTCAGCGAGCTCCGGTCCCGGGCGAACGTCCCGCTTCGCAGTCCGACTACCTAAATCGGAGCGCCCAAACCAACAGCGAGACCGGGATGGTCTTATGGCCCTACGAAGTGACGTTCCATTGTTTTTCCCCGGAGCTGGGTGCGGTGCTCGAGGCTCTCGAACGCGAGCCCTATGGGTTCGTGGTGCGTTCGCCATCCATTGAATTGGCGCCAGATGAAAGAAGTCAATCCGGCCAGCCGAACCAGCCCCTTCGACAACCGTTCAATCCTCGGGCACCGAACCGGCCGACGAACACGCCTCCTGCGCTCACGACGATCATCAACGAGAAAATGCTGCGCGTTACGCTACGCCTGGAAGTGATCAAACCTGAACCGGTCCCGCCTGGCGGCCCTGGCGTCCGTGGGCCGCGCGGTGGTGGTCCTGGAGGTGGGCGATGAAATTTCTCCGCAATGCCCCGGCTCTGCTCAAGCGTCACTACGAAAAGGCTCTGCTTGCCCTGGCGTTGTTAGGGTTCGTCGGTGCGGTTGTTTACCTCAACAAGATGAACAGCACTGAAAACGAAAAGATCGCCGATTATGACAAGGACATCGGGCGGCGCAAACCCAAGCCCGTTCAATCGGCAGATTTGACTGCTTTAACGGCGGCGCTATCCCAGGCGACCAATCCTGCCTCGCTGAATTTTTCACCACCGCACAACCTGTTTAATCCAGTGAAGTGGCAGCGCCGGCCGGATGGTTCCTTACTCAAAGTGGAAACCGGTCGCGAGATTGGACCGAACGCTTTGGAGATTGCCAAGCTCTCTCCCTTGAGCCTGATCATCACCATGGAGCAGCCGGCTGGCACTGGATTCAACATGGGCGTGACGCAGGAGGGTCATACCAACGCACTGATGCGGCGCAAGTATGTTTCCTACCTCAGCACTAATTCAGCGACCGATCGCGTTCATTCGACCAGGGTCTTCAAGCTCATCGATTTTAACCGAACCGCGCAGCCTCCGGAGGCAGCCATTGAGTTGGCCGATGGCACACGCGTCACCGTCAGCGCGGACAAACCCTTCAAGCGAATCATGGGCTACAAAGTGGATCTGAATTATCCGCCGGAGCCCAAGATGAGATTGATCGATAAACGCGTCGGCGATGTGCTTACCCTGGCTGGTGAGGATTACATTATCGTTGCCATTACTGAGAACGAACTTGTAGTCTCCGCGCGCTCAAACGACAGACGTACAACGATTCGGAACAATGCTGCCCCGACGCCTTGACCTACGGAAAAAGCTCCCCATGACGACTCACGCCTTCTGGTCTCTTTGCTTGTCGGCTCTGCTGGCTGCTAACTTCGCCGCCGCTCAGAATACAGATCCGCAAATCGCTTCTGACGTCGCTGTCCGGCGACAGGCTGCGGTGATCGAAGCGCGGGAGCGAGTCGCGCAAGCCCGGGTTGCGGAAGCTCGCCGTGAAATCCTGGCGGCCTCCCAGCAGTACAACAAGGCATTGGAGTTGGTGCAGGGAATCGGAGAAACAGCGGACGCCGAACGGTCAGATGCGATTGCCGGACTTTCACGCACGACTCTCGTGCTCGCAGATCAAGCAATGAAGCGTCGTGAGTTTGTTGACGCGAAGTTGCACATCGACCGGGTGCTCAAGGTGGACCCTCGCAATAAAACGGCTCTGAGCTTGCGGGCTCAGAATGATCGCCTGGCGGCCGAAAGCGTTCCCTTCACTCCCCATGAATCTGCACGCGAAACTCTTGCGGCCACGGAAACCAATCGCATCGAAGTGGCCAAGCTGGTCCAGGATGGGAAATTGTTTTATGAGACCGGCAACCTGAAGCAGGCCGAAGAAGTACTGCGGCGCGCCATCAAGATGGATCCCGACAACAAGGGAGCTGCCTACTTCCTCGATCTCGTTTACGCACGCAAGCATTCCGCTGAGAACCGGCTGCGCGAAGTAAACTCGAAACAGATGCTCCTGGAGGTGGAAGAACAATGGACGGAGGCGGTCACTCGCGATTCGTTGGAAACGCCGAATCGATACGCCCGTACCAATATGGTTTTCACGGGCGGGAAGAGGCAGGCCATCTACCAAAAGCTCCGCAATATTCGCCTGAATGAATGGGGTCCGATCGACAATCTGCCGCTCAGCGAAGTGATTCGCAGCTTGAATGATGAAGCACGCCGCCGGGACGTCGGTGGCGCCGGCATCAATTTTATCATCAGCCCCAATGCCGATAGCGGCGCGGGCGCGGCGGCAGCCGCCGGAGTGGATGCGGCTGGATTACCGATCGCTCCAGTACCGGATGCGGGCACCGATCTGAATGCTGTCACAATGCGGTTGGGCACCAAGCTGACGGACCTGTCGCTTGAAGAAGTCCTTAACATCATGGAAAAGGTGGCGGACCGCAGAATCAAATATTCAGTGGAAGATTTCGGCGTCATCATTTCTCCGCGTGCGTCTGAACCCTCGCCTTTGCACACGCGCTTTTTCCACGTGGATCCGAACACTTTCCAACAAGGCCTGCAGAACGTCTCCGCGTTTACGTTCGGTGAAAGCCAGGGCGGCGGTGGTGGCGGCGGCGGTGGTGGCGGTGGACGAGGGGGCGGCGGACGGGGCGGCGGCGGGGGACGGGGTGGCAATCAAAGCGGTGGTGGCAATCAAGGGGGGAACCAGACCGGGCAGGACGGCGGCGGCGCCACTTACGCTCAGGTTTCAATTGCGGGTATCCAGAATCAACAGGGTGGCATCGGGCAAGCAGCGGCGGTTGCACCCGGGCAGCCAGGTGGTGCTGGCCAGCAACCAATCGGTGCGGGCGTGCGATATCTTACTGCCGTTACGCCCACGGAAATCGTCATTCCGCTGGTAAAAAGTTTCTTCACGACAGCGGGCGTCACGTTGACCGAACCCGGCAAAGCTGTTTTCTACAATGACCGCCTTGGAGTGCTCATGGTGCGTGCGACCCTCGGAGATCTGGACATGATCGAGAAGGCCATCCAGATCCTGAACATGAACCCGCCGCAAATGACGATTCGGGCGAAGTTCATGGAAGTGAACCAGGATGACAGCCGGGCGCTGGGTTTCGATTGGTACATGGGCAACACAACCTTCGGCGGCGGTAAGGTCGGTGCCCAAGCCGGCACTGCCCCCACGTTCAATGGTAACGGTGTGGTGGGCTCACCCGGTGGTCCGTTCCCGAACGGTGCCGTACCCACGGTGCCATCGCCAACGGACGAATTACTCACCGGCGGCTTGCGCAACACGGCTCCGGCCCTCGCCAGCGTGACGGGTATTCTTACAGACCCTCAATTCCGCGTGGTGATTCGTGCGTTGGAGCAACGCAGTGGTTCAGATCTGCTAAGCGCTCCTGAAGTGACGACGATGAGCGGACGGCAGGCGCAGATCAAAGTCGTGGACATTCAATACATCGTTACGGACCTTGATGTGGACCAAACAGCGGCGGGCGGCGGAACTGCGGTCGGCGGAACCACAACGACAGGTGGCGGCATTGGCTCACTCGTGGTTCCTATCGCCGAACCGTTCGAACTCGGACCGGTCTTGGATGTGGTGCCCTACGTGAACGCGGATGGTTACACCATTCAACTTACGATCCTTCCGACCTTGAAGGAATTCCTCGGCTACGACGATTCGAGTGCGTTCGTGGCGCAGGTTCAATCCGTTGGTGCAGCAGGTGGAGCGAATGCCCCCTTGAGCCAGCCAATTCCATTGCCGCGGTTCCGTCTCCGCCAGGTGGCGACGACAGCGATGGTCTGGGATGGCCAGACCGTCGTGCTCGGCGGCCTGATCTCCGGAAGCCGTGCGCAAGACCAAGGACAAAGTGCCGATGCTTGGGGATATCCCGTTCTTCGGGCGGTTCTTCCGGAGCGAGTCGAATGTCGCCAGTAAGAAGAATCTCGTTATCTTTGTCACTCCAACGTTGATCGATCCGGCTGGCAATCGATTGCACTCCGATGAGGAAATGCCATTCGCCCAGCACTCGATTCCACCGCAGAGAACAGTTCCGCAATAAGCGCGTGTTGTTTGGGGTCAGCTGAACACGCTGATCGTGCGAATCATGGAGCCCGCGGCCTCATCTGCCAGACTGCTGATCGTAGATGGCCACGCCTACGCCTATCGGGCTTTTCATGCCATCCAAAAGCTGAACGGTCCGGATGGCGCCCCGACCAACGCCATCTACGGCTTCATCAAAATGTTTACCAAGATGGAAGCGACGTTGAAGCCCACGCATCACTGCGTGGTTTGGGACGGCGGGTTATCAGCACAACGGATGGAAGCGCTCCCCGAATACAAGAGTCACCGTCCTGCGATGCCCGGCGATTTGGAGCGTCAGCTGCCGGAAATGGAGTTGTATCTTGAAGCCGCGTGTGTCCCCTCATTCGTGAATGAAGGTGTCGAAGCGGATGATTGGATCGCGAGCCAGGCCTGTTGTGCAGCGCGCGCCGGAGTGGATGTCGTCATTGCCAGTGCCGACAAGGACTTTCTTCAATTGGTTAACCCACGCGTCGGGTTGCTCAATCCCAATGATAAGTCCGAAACCATCTGGAAGGCGGAGCAGGTGCGCGCAAAAACCGGTCTCGGACCAGAGCAGGTCGTGGATTGGCTCAGTTTGATTGGAGATGCCGTGGACAACATCGGCGGCGTTCCCGGAGTCGGGCCGAAGACCGCCACCGATTTGCTGAAGCAGTTTGGTTCGATCGAAGAACTTTATGCCCGCTTGGGCGAAGTGAAGTCGGAAAGGATTCGCGCAAATTTGCTGGCGGCCGAATCGAACGTTCGGCGGAACCAAAAGCTGATTCAATTACACACGGACATGCCGTGCGCCTTTGATCTGCCGCAGCTCGCAGTGCGGCCCGGCAATCGGGAACGGCTCGCGCCACTTTTCGAGCGATGGGGTTTTAAGACGATGCTCGCGCAATTGGGCGGTGCGGGTCCCGCGCAGAAGGAACTGCTGTGACCGATTGTGGTAAATTTTCCCTCCGCGCATTTTACATGCACCACGAAGCCTCAGATGCCAACAAAACGTGGACAAAGAAAGTGCCCATTGTTAATACTGCCAAACCTATGTCACCCGCGTCGCGCGCACGGAAATCAATTGTCCTTTTGAGCTTGCTGTTGGCTCTTCCTGCGTTCGTTCGAGGGCAGGGAGCATCCTTGTCGGGGTCTGAATTTTCAGTTCGCGGCGGCCTTCCTGGGGACCAAATTACACCTGCGTCTGCGTTCGGCATTTCGGGCGGCTTTACTGTCTGGGCCGACAACATCACTGATCCCAGCGGCCTAGGCATTAGCGCTCATCGGTTGGATTCTTCCCTGGCACCGGTTGGTGGCCTGATCCACGTGAACCAAACCGTTGGCGGTGATCAGCAGCGGCCTAAGGTGGCGATGCTCAATGAGGGTGGAGCAGTCGTTGTTTATCAAAGCGGACGGTCTGGCGCTCAGAATGTCCTCGCGCGGTTCCTGACTTCTTCCGGTGGTTTCGCCACAGGCGAATTGCTGGTCAACGATGCCGCGGTTTCCCAGACCATCCGATACAAGACCACCTGGACACTAATTAAGAACAATCGGGCCCGCACGGTGACGCAAACCTTGACGGACAAAGTCGTCAACCGTCAGGAGTTCAACGCCAACCCGACCGTCGCGACGTTGAATGACGGCACGGTCGTCGTCGTTTACGGCAGCAGCCGTTTTTACCAGACAAACACCTTTGGGTTGAACGAACAACTGCAGTGGGATTACAAGCGGGACATCTTCATTACCAACCGGACTCGCGTCCCGCTGACTTTTATTTCGCGTTCGATGCAGGATGTTTACTTCCAGCGCTTCTCCGCCACCGGACAAAAAATTGGAGGCGAGACTCGAGCGAATCAGTTCCTCGAGTTTAACCAGCGCGATGCTTCGATCACGCCGCTGGATAACGGAAATTTTGCGCTCACCTGGGTGTCTGAACAGCAGCGTGGTGAGGGTAAAGTGGATATCTACGCGAGGATTTTCTCGAGCGCTGGTGTCGCCGCCGGAAATGAGTTCTTGGTCAGCACGGCATCACAGCGGCCCTGTGGTTCGCCCACGGTCGCAGCGACGAGTGGCGGTGCGTTCACCGTAGCCTGGACCCAGCGCAGCGAGGAGCGCACCGGCGGCATGGACGTGTATCTCCGGACGTTTGACGCTGGGGGAAATCCCGCCAGTGATACCGCTCGCGTGAACACATTCGTGTATGGCGACCAATTTGGTCCTTCCATCGCCTCATTGGGCGCGCAGCAAGTCATCGTCTGGTCCAGCATGGGGCAGGACGGATCATGGGAAGGAGTATACGGGCAAGCATACATCGGGGCCACCCGCGTGGGCGAAGAGTTCCGGGTTAATATCTCAACCCCCTTCAAACAAATTCAGCCGCACATCTCCAGTGACCGGCTCGGGCGCGCACTTATTCTTTGGTCTGGTTATGCCGTGGATAGCGGCTTCGACGTGTTTGGGCGGAGCTACCTCGCGCCCTAAGGCATGATTTCTATGTTGCGTTGCTTGAAAACAGTTTTGACCACGGCGGCGGTGCTCGCAGTGACTACCGGCGCAATGGCCTTCAGCCTTCTCGGTCCCGGTGGTGGTGAAGGTGTCGTGGCGAAGGCGTGGCAATTGCCGCCCGCTAATGATAACTGGACCATCGGATACAACCTTGCTGGAGACATCGGTGCGCCGGTGGATTTGCTCGGCGCGTATCGATGGAACACCCCGGTGATCACCTACGCGTTCGACAACGAATTCATTCGTTACTTTGGTCCGCGCGGCATGAAGGCGGTAGACGAGGCCATGCGCATCCTCAACGATATTCCTTCCACCGCAAAAATGTCGGAGGATCTCAGCGAGTTTCCACTTTCCGCGGCGCATCTTAATTTCGAGGCGGCCCAACTTGGATTGATTGATATCAAGTCCGTGGCGTTGTCGGCGATGCTGGAGGAAATCGGTTTGGCCGACCCAATTCGATGGAACTTCGCCATTCGTCGCCGGATCAATCTTCCTCCAAGTAATTTCGGTAGCTATACAATCACCAAGTTCAACTACGATCCCGTTACCTACCGTCCCTCCAGTTACGTGAACGGCACGTTGTGGACGTACCGCATTTTTGAAGTGCCGCCCCCTGTAATGTTCTCGGACGCGGTGGAGGAACTTCCCGCTGGATTGGAGAATGAACCCATCAACTACCCAGTCGCGGCCTCGGATCAATTTGTTTTTGTCTCCGGTTATTATTTTACCGGTCTCACCCGCGACGATATTGGCGGCATCCGTTTCCTGCTTCGTCCCGATAACGTGGTGATGGAGACGTTGCTTCCCGGCACCACACCCAGCGGCGGCGCGTGGAGTCCATTCGTGGGCACCAATGTCCTTGGCACGAATGTGATCGTGGGAACCAACAATATTGCCTCGGTCGGATTGCGAGGCGGAGTGAAGAAGCTTCGCTTTAAGAAAGTTTTCTTTGATGGGTTGCTCGGCCAGAGCTTCACACCCATCACTTTGGCTCACAAGGACGTGGTCACAATTACTAATCGAACAGTGCAACAGGCTGTCCGACGCCAGGTGGTCGTCCCTGACATTATTTTTTCTGCCGGCGATATATTTCCCCCGCTGCTGTATTTGCGCGAAACCACCGCCGGTTGGATCAACAACGATGCGATCAATGGGACGACCGACATTGGGGGGCCCGGTGTAATCAGCCCGCCAATTTTCATTACTTTAAATACCCAGCAGCCGTTGCTCTTTAACCAGACGCCGTTCTTCGTGACGGAACCGTTAATCACGGACACGAACGCTCGCAATTTCGGGTTGCTGGGTCCTGTGTGGGCTTCGTTCGACGGGACCACGAATGCCCCGGTCATTTATCCAGACACCCAGTTTTATTTTCGAAGTTCCATTCAGGATATCCGCAACAGGGCTCGACAACTCACTCAATGAACGCGCGGAACTATCGTCGTGAAATTATGATGCGCCTCGGCATTCTCACTCTGTTCTGCGTAGCGCTGATCTCCGCAGTCGCCCGTCCGCCAAAGCCGACGCCCGTTCCACCGTTATTCCTCATTGACGAGCCGATCGCGCCGCCCGATGCGATGCCGCAAGTGGATGCGTTGACCTTTATCAACCGCAGCACGTTTTTCTTTTCGAACGACTTTTTATTCCTTCCCATCCAGCGCACCCCCTTTCAGGCCCAAAGCGTGGTCAACTGGGAGAATTCCGGCATTATGGTGGGCATTCCCGGCTTTCGTTTCGACAACACGCCGAACCCGGCGCACATGACAACCAAGGAGCGGCGCAAGAAAGGGGCTCTTCTCTCCAAGCCATCCCAGAATTTCCTCAACAGTGGCGAGATCACGGTGTCCGATTACCTGCGCGTCGATGCGAACAACCTCGTGAATCCGGGTGTGCTCTCCGGGGATGTGAACTCACGTATTCGCCTTTACGCAAATAACGGATTCGCGGATCTGTCGCGCGGCGTGGTGCGCACCGGCGATTTGCCGCAGCCGGATTGCATCAGTGCCAGCAACTTCTTTTTCGGACCCTTCTTCTTCTTTGGTGACCCAGCGGTTAGCTACAATTATTTTGATTCAGGAGTCAGCGGCTTTGTTAACACGAACCGCATCCCCCTGTCCCTCCCAACCCTGACGAGCACTAATTTTTTCTTCGGTGCCAATTTCTCTCTTACCAATCCGGCCCCGCCCTCGTTTCAATACCGACAGTTCCTGGCAACTTTTCCTGGTGGTCCCGCTACTAATCGTGTGACCAACTCGCAATTTTCCATCCCCAGTTGCGGAATCTATGACGCCTTCGTCCACGTTCGGACTAACAGCGTTGGAACCAACTCCTTCGGTCGCGACATCCGGGTGGTTTTCGTTCCCACCAATAATCTTTCTGCAAACGTGTCGGTTGGCGTTTCATTCCCAACGAACAACAGCGGTTTCTTTTTCAGCGACAACCCTATCGTTGAATTCCGGGCATTAGAATTCGATATCGTCGAGCAGGCTGAACGGACGAATTACCTCACCTTTCGTGACAGCGGAGCGAATATTTTCAGATCGCGGGATTGTGAGTTTGATTCAGGTGAGTCAGCCAACGCCAGGCTTGCGACAGACCTCTTCTACAACACCAACTTCGCCAGCCCGACCGCGGATTACACCTACACCGTGGCCTCCGCACGGATTGGCAATACGAATTCTTTCTTTTTCAGCAACGCTCCGGCGAATCCATTCATCTTTTTCCCTGCCCTCGGTAGTTCCCTGGCAGCCAGTGACCCGACCAACAGGCCCGGCTACGTAGATATTCGCGCCAGGACGCTTGACCTGTCCCAGGCTCGGATTCGTTCCGAGAATGGAATCAACATTCAAGCGACCAATCTAATCGGCATTGAGTCGGCGTTTCTCGATGCGCCATTCATCAATTTCGATGCAGCGACCACAAACCAAAATCTCGTTATCTCGAACATGATCGCCCAACAAGTCACGCGCTTGCAGGCCGACTTGAATTCGTGGAGTGGAGACTGGTCAGTGCAGGTGGACAGCGGCAGGTTCACCACGATTATCACTACGAATTTCCCGAACGGCACGAACGTTCCCATCTTTGAAACGTGGAATTATCACGTTCTCATCCTGGGTGCTTGCATCAACGGAGCTTCGCCTTCGATCACGCACCGTTTTTCGCTGCACGCAACGAACATCGTGATCGAAGACAATCTAGCCATCAATGCGGCACTGCTCCTCGAGGGCCGTTCACTGACTCTCGGCAGCAACGCCAGCCTGACCATGCCCCGTAGCGCGAATCTGGCCTTTACGAACATTCAGGGAATCGTGAACTTCACGAACCATGGCGTGGTGAACGTCCCGAACGGCGTTTATTTCGGTGTTTTCGAAGATGGTTACGTTCAACTCCCGTTGAAGAAAAAGAAGAAGCTAAAAGGTCCGCAACCGCCGCGGTTGATCACTTACGAAAACTTCGTCAATCACGGTTCGATCATCAGCGGCTCCTTCAAAGCTCGATCCGGTTACATCGAAGAAACCGGTACGGCTTTGACCCGTTCGACGACGATCGCCAGCAACGGTCCTGCGATCCTCAACGGTGGCGATATTCTTATCAGCAACGCCTTGATTCAGGCTCGCTCCGACCTGCAACTCACGGCGGGTAATTTGTTGGTGACCCATGCGACGCTCCTCGCCGGATCGACCAACGCCGGTTCCTTTAATAATTTCATCCCGGGCGCGATCGTGATCGATGCGACAAACTCCCTGACCGACACCGGGCTGGCCTCGAGCAACGAGTGGCGAGCGACCGCCGGCATCCGCATGCTGCGCCGCCCGCAAGTGATGGGGGACTTGATGGGCACGCGGATTTCGCTGTTTGCCAGCACGTTCGCGCAATCGACGATCACGTGGGCGGCGGAAGACCGGGGACCGATTGTGGAAGGTTTCGAAGACAACCTTGCCGTAGGCCGGTTGGTTCTCAATGGAGCGTTGCTCAGTCGATTCAATTTCCGCAGCGCGTCGGGAAGCAACGCCTTGTATGTGGATTATCTGGAACTCCCGGACTCGGCCACGAATTACAGCGGCAAGATCGCCGTGGACAACAATTTCACGATTTATTTCGCCGACTCCAACATCGCCCCGGACAAGCTGGCCGACATTTTCAATGGCCGCATCCAATGGGTAAGCAGCTTTGCCGGGCCTCAGAGTTCAACGAACCTGACCTATCCGGACGGCTCGTCGCACACCTTCAATGCCGGTTTGGTCCGAGCTCGCGATTTGGATTCGGATGGCGATGGTTTTCCCAACTATCAGGATTGCACGCCCATTGCCGTTCCTGGTTTTGACACGACCGGCCAGCAGTGCAGCGGGCTTGCGTCCCGCCGATCGTCTCCTGTTTCTGCCAGCTCGACCGCAGCCTTAAACCTGACGATCACTTATGGGGAAGACGGCCGAGACGTGGTCTTGAGTTGGGATGCCGCCGTGGGCTCCAGCAGTGCGGTCGAGTTCAGTGAATCCCTGACTGGCGGGACGTGGCAATCCTTGACCAACTTTATCAACGGTTCAGTCAACGCACGGGTCACTGTGAGGGATGCGGCGAAATCTCCTCAACGCGTTTACCGCGTCCGTGTGGACGCTGCCAAACCCTGAGTCTGGAGCTTTCCAAACTTCAGTCCCGTGCGCTGCGTGAACCCAACACGGATCGATGTGGAAGTGGGCAATCTCACTCGGGTCGATCTTAAAAGTGCAAAGTCTATGAAGAGTTCTGTTGAACAAAACCCTGGAAAATTCCATTCGGCCTGGCTAACGCGTCTGATTCTCCTCCCGCTGGTCGTGTGGGCAGCATTGTGCGTGGTGCCGCAAGGAAACGCCCAAGCGCCTTCGAACAATAATTTCAGCAATGCGATGCCTGTCTTTGGCGCTGGGACCTTTCCCTACCAGGGAACCTTCTCAGGTTCGAATGTGCGCGCGACAAGGGAAACGAATGAACCCATTCATTTTCTCGGCAGTCCCTTTAGCTCAAATTCCGTGTGGTTTGTTTGGACCGCACCGGAAAGCGGAGTGGTGACCTTTGACACGATTGGCACCGGCAATCTGGGGTTTTTGGACACCGTGTTGGCCGCCTATCGCCTGCAAGGCACGAATGGAGTCGGATCATTGTTTCAATTGGCGAGCGATGACGACTCCGGCGGAAATCTTTCCTACGATAGCTTGATCCGGTTTCCGGTCGTCGCTGGAACGAATTATTACATAGCGCTGGATGGCTATCGGGGATCCTTTTTCAACAATTTCAATTCGAGCGGGCAGTATGTTTTGAATTGGCGGATGGGGACTAATCCGGCCGTAGCCATCGGCGAGATTATTCTTTCCAGCTCGAGTTACACCGTCAGCGAAAACGGGGGCGTTGCGACCATCACGGTGTTGTTTGGGGGTGATCCCAGCGGGGGCGCCAATGGCCCGGTCTCGGTTGATTTTTTCACGGCGGATGGAACGGCGGTGAATGGGACCAATTACCTCGGAACGAATGGAACCCTCGTCTTCGAGCCAGGTGAAACCCAGAAAACGTTCGACATTCCCATCCTCGATAACCTCACCCTCAATAACAACAAGACCGTCTTCCTCGCGCTCTTGAACGCCACCAACGCGCTCCTCGATGGATTCCCAACGTCGGCGATACTCACGATCGTTGATGATGAAGCGTTTAATCCCGGCATTAGCACAGCGGGAGAGTTCAATTTCAGTTCCACATCGTATATCGGGACGGAGAACGAGTCCTTTCCTGCACCCTTTGGTGGGTTCACGCCGGCCGTCAGCCAATTCTCCAGCTGCATCCTTCGGGACGTCAATCTCCCCGGTGTTTGCCATCGAAGCCCCTATGGAGTTGTTGTCACGGTGACGCGCAGTGCCCCGGCACGCGGACGGGTCATGGTGGATTACAATACAGAGGTGCGGCCTACAGGCGGGATCATCGGGCCCATTTTTGGAAATACCTTTCCCGCCAAGCAAGGCATCGATTTCTCTCCCACCTTCGGCACGCTCGTCTTTGACGACTACCAGATGAGTGCCTCCTTCATCGTACCGGTTTACAGCAACGATGTCTCGAATAACGCCGCCGCCGTTTTCTCAGTGGTGTTATCGAATCCCCGGGCGGATGCCGAAGAGGATATCAACGCACCCGAGGCCATCGTCCCGGTAATCGGCACCCGGAGCGTCGCCAATATCACGGTCTACGAAGTGAATGAAACATTCCGACGGTTCAACTTCGAACGCGCCCTCTACCGATACGACGAGTATAATCCGCTGGATAATAACGGTCCGTCCAATAACGGTGTTCGGAACGTGACGGTAGATGTGCTCCTGCCTGGAGGTGGCGGCGGCACGGTGACTGTGCGGATGTTGCAGAATACGACTGCACGCTACATTCACCAGCTCGCGGCTGGTTCAGATTACGCCACCCTCGACGCAGACATATTCGAGAATACCCCGTATTCCGATGGACGCGGGCCCATCATCAACGAATCTGACTTCAGTGATTTCCAAGACACTACAGTCACGTTTCCAGGAACCGGACCCTTTCAGTTCCGGCAACGCGCCATATTCTCGATTACGAATGACAACACAGTGGAGTTCAACGAAGACGTCACCTTTGAGTTCATAAACGTTCCGCAAGGTTACAGCAGCGGCCCGAACTTTGAAGCTACCGTCACCATTTTGAACGACGACCAGCCGGCTGGTGCCGCGGATCGGGAATGGAATCCGGAATTTGTTTACACAACGCAGCCTCCCTACAATACCAGCCCCGGGGCCAACAATACCGTCTCCGGCCTGGCGGTGCAGGACGACGACCGCACCGTCATCGTGGGAGACTTTACGGCCGTCAACGCGGCAGGTCGCAACCGTATCGCCCGGTTCAATGTCAACGGTTCGGTGGACCTGACTTTTAATCCGGGCAGTGGGGCAAACGGCGCCGTCGAAACCGTCGTTATCTATCCCTCCAGCTCTGCGAACGCGGGAAAGATCCTGATTGGCGGTGACTTTACGTCTTACAATGGAGTTTCCCGGCGACGCCTCGCCCGCCTTCTTCCCAACGGATCCATCGACAATAGTTTCAATGTCGGCAACGGCGCGGACGGACCGGTGCGTTCCATTGCGGTGCAATCCGACGGTAAAGTGATTGTGGCGGGAGATTTCACCCTGTTCAACGACCTGACGGTGAATGGCATCATGCGTCTCAACGCCGATGGATCCCTGGATGATTCGTTTAACCCTGGCACTGGTGCTGACGACACCATTTGGGCTGTCGCCGTGCGCGATACTGGCATTCCGTTTACCGTGGCTCGTCGTTCCACGTTTGGCGTGCCGGGCGACCGCAATCTGATCGATGCCGGTTTTGCGAATGGAAGTCTCTCCATCAATTACGACTTCGGCAGCTCGAACAACGTCAATAATTTCCGGGTGTATCAGGGTGGGGTGAGGATACTCGACCTCACCACAAATGGCTCCGGCGGATTCACCTTTTTCTTCACCGGCGCCTCCACCGAACTGGAGATCGTCATGAACGAAAGCGGCTTTGGAGGTGGCTGGTTTTATCAGGCGACTGTTCGTCCCTCCGTTACCGGACGTTCAATTTATCTCGCGGGTGAATTCACCCGTTTCGCCGATCAGCCCTTGCGCGGCGTAGCCCGGCTCAACCCGGACGGCTCAGTCGATCCGACATTCAACCCTGGGGTCAGCGTGGACGGGCCCATTTACTCGATGGTGATTCAGCCGGATAATCGCGTTCTGCTTGGAGGCTCTTTTCAGAACTTCCAGAATTACCCCCGTAACTCGCTCATTCGCTTGCTGAGCACTGGGGCACTGGACCTCGATTTCCATACCGGAAGCGGGGCAGATGATGCCATTTATACCTTGGCGCAACAGGCTGACGGTAAAATTTATCTGGGCGGTGTATTCCAAAATTACAACGGCACCCGACGCATGGGTGTTGCGCGCCTCTTCAATAATGGTGCGCTCGACACGAGCTTCCTGGACACGGCCTACAACCAGTTCGCAGGTCTAACCAAAACCTACAGTTTCGATCCCCCGCGCTTTGTGAATGCCATTGGTTTGCAGTCCGATGGGAACGTGATGATCGGCGGCGCGTTCACTAACCTCGGCGGCAACTTTTCCTACAACAATCCCAGCTTCGCCACGGAAAAGCTGCATGCCCCGTTCACGCGGGCCGATAAGGTGACACGTTTCAACGTGGCGCGTCTCATCGGCGGATACACCGATGGCCCGGGCAATATTGAATTCGACCGCAACAGCATGCCCTTCAACATCGATGAAAATGCCGGGCTTTTCTCTGCTCCTCTCCGGCGCATCGATGGACGTCTGGGTTCGGCTTTTGCGTCTTCGATGATTACAGGCAGCACCGCAAGCCTCCCTGACGATGCTTCCGGTTCGACATTTGATCCCATCTGGGAAGAGGCGTATTTCGTCGCGCCCAGAAGCGTGGGCTTCACTGGTTTCCGCTACTTCGATATACCGATCTTTGATGACTCCCTGCGTGAAGGAGACGAGACATTCGACCTGGCCACGGCAAATGTTCGCGGCAGTATTAACCTCGGCCAGGACTTTTTCACATTCCTGACGCTGGGCGGTGAGTACATTCCCTTGGGTGCGGCGCGGGGCTATTGGGACTCAGTCAAAGTCACCATCGCCGACAACGACTTCGATCGAGGTGAGTTCAACTTTGCCTTGAACGATTTTACCATCAATGAGGACGCTGGCTTAGCCACGATTACAGTCATTCGGACAAATGGCAGCGTCGGTCCGGTGTCAGTCCGGGTCTTACTGCAAAATGGCACGGCGACCGCAGACGAGGATTTCGTGGCGCCCGCCGGCCCGCAAACTTTGACCTTTGCCTCCGGGCAAACCACCAACACGTTTACCGTCCAGTTGCTCGACAATTTCCAGATTGAAATGGATGAGACCGTTGTCCTCATCCTGACCAATGCAGCGGGCGGAGCCTCCTTGCCGGGCGGCCTCGGCAATTCTGTGGCGACGGCGACCCTGACCATTGTTGACAACGACTTTCTTCCCGGACGCCTTCGCTTCGCCAAGACAGCGTTTACCAACAGTGAGAATGAACGGTTCGCGGCTGTAACGGTGCGTCGCATGGGCGGCAATGCCGGTTTCCTTTCCGCCAATTTTCAGACCCTGCCCGGCGGTGCGACCTCGCCGGCTGATTACGGCACCACGAATGGAATTCTAACTTGGAACAGTGGCGATAGTTCACCGCGAACAATTCTTATCCCTCTCGTCTCGGACGGGATCGTTGAGGGCGATGAGTCGTTCACCCTGCAACTGCTCAACCCCTCCGTTGCGGATGCATTGGGTGACGGTACCAATGTCATCAATATCGACGTCACCATTGCAGACGGAGATGCCTACGGTGCGTTCTCTTTCAGCTCGGCTTATTACGAAACCGATGAGAACAGCGGGTTCGCTACGATCACGGTTCTGCGCCGCGGGGGCATTGGCGGATCGGTGGCCGTGGATTACGGCACCGCGCCCGGAACGGCTATTCCGGGATCAACCGGCGATTACAACGACGTGACGGCTACGTTGGATTTCCTGCCGGGAGAAATCAGCAAGACCTTCCGTGTCCCCTTGCTGGACGACAACACGAATGATGGTCTCAGGACCGTGCTGTTGACACTTTCCAATCCCAAGAATGGCAGCCTCGGTTCCGTCGCAAATGCAGTGCTCGGGATTGTGGACAATGAGGATGTTTCTACGCCCGCTGGTTCGCTCGACACGACATTCAGCACCGCTTCCGGCGCCAACGGCTCCGTCTTCTCTCTCGCGCTGCAGGCTGATAACGCCATCGTCATGGCCGGGGATTTCACCGAGGTCGGCACCGTGCCGCGTAACCGAATCGCCAGGCTCCGGCCCAACGGCACCCTGGATCCGACCTTCGATATTGGTCCCGGTGCCAACGGACCTATCCGGGTGCTGGGACTGCAAAGCGACGGACGCCTGATCGTGGGTGGCGCGTTCAGTGTTATCAATGGAACTAACGCTGGAAACATCACCCGCCTCGCCGCCGATGGGAAAGTGGACAGTGCCTTTAACCCTGGTTCTGGCGCTGATAATCCGGTCTTCGCATTGGCCGTGCTTCCTGACGACAAGATATTGGTGGGTGGCTCATTCAGCACCTTTAACGCGGAGCCGCATGCGGGCCTTGTCCGCCTTGGAACGAACGGCGTGGTCGATCCGACCTTGGATATAGGATCCGGATTCAACGGAACCGTTTACGCACTGGCATTGCAAAGCGATGGCAAGATTGTGGTGGGCGGGGAATTCGCTAGTTTCAATGGGGCGCCCCGCGTGAACCTGTTGCGCCTTAACCCCGACGGAACCCTCGATACCACGTTCAATCCTTCCTTCACCATCAATGCGGCAGTGCGCGCCATCATCGTTCAGTTTGACGGCGGCATCGTCATTGGTGGCGCATTCACGACGGTCAACGGAGTCGAGCGCAGGCATCTGGCTCGCCTCGATCGTAACGGCAACTTGGATACCTTGTTCCTCGCGGGTGCGACCATGGGTGCCGACGGCTCGGTCACCGCAATCCAACAACAGGTGGATGGAAAACTGATCGTGGGTGGTGATTTCCGCATCTTCAACAACGTGAACCGGGGCGGGATCACGCGTTTGCGCGAAGATGGCACCACAGACCCGACCATGAATTTCGGCAGTGGCCCAAATGGCTTTGTGGCTGCCTTGGCAATCCAGTCCGATCGCCGGATTATTCTCGGCGGAGGCTTCACCGAGTACGATTCCAAGCCGCGCCGCTACGTGGCACGGATCTACGGAGGAGCCATTGCGGGCGCGGGCTCAATTGAATTCTCTGCTCCTGAATATTTCGTCGGCGAGTCTGGCACCAACGCCCTGATTACAATTAGTCGCACGGGCGGCACGGAAGGAACTGTCTCGGCGAATTACTCGACGCTTGATGGCTCTGCTATAGCCGGACGCGATTATCAGGCGACGGGTGGGAGCGTGATTTTCGCCGAGGGCGAAACTCGTCGCACGTTCACCATTCCGATCACGCCGAACTCCGTGGTGGACGGGGACCGTCTGGCTTACGTCCAATTGAATAACCCGGTAGGCGCAACGCTTGGACTGCAGCCGTATGCGAGCGTCACCATTTTCGACGATGAGAGCGTCATCGCCTTTACAACCGCTGGTTACAGCGTCAACGAGAATTCCGTCAGTGCCAAGGCGACCATCGGCGTCGCGAGAACCGGTGGCACCAACTCCACGGTTCAAGTCAGCTTCAGCACGGGTGGCGGGACGGCCACGGCCGGTTCCGATTATGTGTCGACCAATGGCACGTTGACGTTCCTTCCGGGCCAGCGTTTCAAGAACTTCAACGTCGCAATCGTTGATGACGCCGCCATTGAGAATAACGAAACGGTCCTGCTGAACCTGTCGAGCCTGACGGGATCTGCCACTGTCGCTACCTCGAGCACCGTTCTCGTCATTGTCGATAACGACTTCGCGGCTGGGCAGTTCGTTTTCTCAATGAACAACTTCGTTGTGCCGGAGTTCGGCGGTAGCGCCATCATCACGGTGATTCGCACCAACGGCAGCAGCGGTCCGGCCTCCGTGAGAGTCAAAACCTCCAACGGCACCGCGCTCTCGGCCTTCGATTATACCGCGACGGACCGATTGGTAACCTTCGCGGAAGGCGAGACAGCTAAGACCGTTTTCGTCCCGATCACCAGCGACTCGCTCTTCGAACCGGATGAAACGTTTAACGTGACGCTTTCGGATCCATCGCCGGGAACTTCCATCCTCATGCCGACGGCTCTCGTCACGATTTCCGATGATGAGATCGGGGCTCGAAATATCAGCGCGGCGGGTTCCTCATTGGTGTCCGAAAACTTCATCCCCGCAAATGGACTGGTGGACCCGGGTGAGACGGTGACGTTGCTTTTGGGCCTACGCAACAACAGCGGCGTCGGCGCAACGAATGTGACCGCTACACTGGTCAGTTCGCCCAACGTGACCGGCACTCCGCAAACGCAGAGCTACGGCTCGATCAGCGCTGGAGGCGGCATCGTTTCGCGGCCGTTTACCCTGACGGCATCCGGTGTGAACGGCTCCCGCATCAGTGTGACGCTCGCCGTCACGAACGATGGCGTGTTCATCGGCAACGTGTCGTATGATTTCGTGCTGGGGGTGCAGGACGTGCCATCGGGAAATTCCCAAGCCATCACCATTTTCGAGAGCGGTCCGGCTTCTCCCTATCCGTCGGTACTCAACATTTCTGGCGTGGCAGGCAATGTCGCGAAGGTCACGGTGACGCTTCACAATTTGAACCACACGTATCCTGATGACATCGATGTGCTTCTCGTCTCGCCCAATGGGACCAGCATCATGCTGATGTCGGATGCCGGCGGTAACAATCCCGTCAACAACACGACGATTACATTCGATGACAATGCGGCCTCCCCGATTCCCGACCTCACCTTGATCACGAATGGCACCTATCGTCCGTTCAACTATTTCCCGGTGGCTGACAACATTCCGCCGTTCTCCAGCGGAACATTCTGGAATAACAGTTCCCTCGCTACGGTCATCGGGAGCAATCCAAACGGCGCGTGGTCGCTTTACGTCTTCGATGACAACACGTCTGATGCCGGCAGCATCGTGGGCGGCTGGAGCCTGAACATCATCTCCACCGACCCGGTGGCTCGCTCGGCGGATTTGTCGGTGACGCTTAGCGATTCGCCCACTCCTGCCGCGTTGAACGGCACGGTGACTTATACCGTGACGGTGGTAAACCACGGCTCCGTTGCCGCGGACTCCGTCGTCCTGACGAACGCATTGCCTCCGCAGGCGGCCTTGCTCAACGTCTCAGGCCCGGGTGGATTCTCGCAGAGCGGCAATACGTTGTTCAGCAGTCTTGGCAACATGGCACCTTCGCAGTCCGCGGTGTTGACCGTCACGATGCAAGCGCCTGCAACCAGTACACGTGCTCGACTTCGCCTCCAGCGTTGGAACGACCACGGCGGATGGTAACAATCAGAACAATCGAGCCATCGTCAGCACGGTGGTCGGTGGCACTATCGCTGTGCCGCCCATCTCCGTGAGCCGGAGCAACGGCAATCTGATACTGAGTTGGGCCAGTGATTCCTCGAGCCTCGTGCTCGAATCTGCCTCGTCCATCGGCTCGTGGACTGTCGATCCGCACTCGCCAAGCGTCAGTGGCGGGACGAGCACCGTCACGATCCCGATGACTGCGGGGACGAAGTTCTATCGACTCAAACGAGTTCCCTGATTGGAAACCTGGCGCGAGGCGCCGCGCGCAATGAAGCTGTTTGGGCTGACTGGCGGAGTTGGGATGGGCAAGTCTACCTCCGCCAGTCTCCTTTCCCTCAATGGGCTTGCGGTCGTTGACACGGATGTTCTGGCCCGCGAGGCGGTAGAGCCGGGGCAGCCGGCACTTGCAGAGATCGCGAGCGCGTTCGGCAGGGAAGTGCTCGATGAACAGGGATGTTTGCGCCGGGCCGACCTGGCTCGCATCGTTTTCGCAAACCCTTCCAAACTGAAGCTGCTCGAATCCGTGCTCCATCCGATCATCCGTGAACGTTGGATGAGCGAGGTGGATAAGTGGCGTCGAGATGGACGGAGCGCGGGCGTAGTGGTCATTCCCCTCTTATTCGAAACGGACGCTCAAAGCCACTTCGACGCCCTCATCTGTACGGCTTGCTCGTCAGCCACCCAGCACGAACGATTGCGCGCGCGTGAATGGACGGAGAGCCAGATTGAACAGAGGATTGCCGCGCAGTGGCCCATCGAAAGAAAGATCGCCGCGTCGAATCTCGTCATTTGGACGGAAGGCTCGATGGAGGTACACCGAGCCCAAGTGCGGCGTATTCTTAGCGGTGAACTGGGCCGCGGCGGCGATTCCAACGCGACAGGCCCGAGAGCAGCATGACCAGTGTGCCCACAATCGTTCCGCAAAAGCTGGTGGGAATTCCGGCCACGACACCGCCAAATAATGCTTTGGCCACCGCCGAGCCCAGGGAATCGCCACAGCGTTTTCGCTGAATCCAGAAAACGCCCGTCGCAGTGACCAGAAAAGCAAGCGGGGCAGTGATGATGGCGGCGGCTTCCATTGTTATCGCCTCCGGCGCGAAAAAAAACCAATCCACAGCCAGGATCAACAGCCCGCTTCCGGGATGAAGCCAAAAGCTTTTGCTGGGGGGCGCTGCCGTCGGCTCATAGCGTTGTAACCGCACAGGAATGGGCGGCGGCAGATCAGCCGGCATTGGCGGCAGTTGGTTCACGAGCGGCATTCTAAACGATTCCGAGAATTTCACAACGCGACGAAGCCTACGTTTGGGGTACTTTGAGCAACTTTTCCGTTTCGTCATGCGAGAGCTGTGTCATTGTCCGCGCATGGTTCTGTCTCACGCGGAGTTGGAAAGCCTGGTCCAAGTCAAAAATCGTTCGCCACATACACTTCTTGGGATGCATCCGCTGGGAGACGGTTCCGGTGTGGTTGTGCGCGCATTTATTCCTGATGCGGCGCGCATTGAGATCGAACCCGTTCACGAGCGGAACAAGCCCCGCATCCAGCTTAAGCGCGTCCACGAGTCGGGCCTGTTCGAAGGGCTCACTCGCGAGGCGCAACATGTTTATGCCTACGACCTCGTCGTCACCGATCACGCGGGCAAACCGTGGCGGATGCGCGATGCCTACTCATTCCTGCCCACTTTAGGTGAACAGGATTTATACCTGTTCGGCAAAGGCGACGAGCGCCGCATTTATGACAAACTCGGGGCGCAGCTTCGCACGATTGACGGCGTGCCCGGCACCAGTTTCGCCGTGTGGGCGCCGAATGCGCAGCGCGTCAGCGTGATTGCCGACTTTAATAACTGGGATGGACGGAGTCATCCCATGCGCAGTCTCGGTTCATCCGGGGTGTGGGAAATTTTTATTCCAGGCGTGGGGGAGGGCGCGCTGTATAAGTTCGAGATTCGTGACCTCCACGGGAACATCGCCGTTAAAACCGATCCATTTGGATTCTTCTTTGAGTTACCCCCCAAGCAAGCCGCGATCGTTTGGAACACCCGGAAGCATCGGTGGAACGACGAAGCCTGGATGAAGCAGCGCCGCAAACGCGACCCGCTGCGCAGCCCCATGAGCACCTACGAGGTGCACCTCGGGTCATGGATGAAGAAGTCTGTGGCGGAATCTTTCGGCTATCGGGAAGTGGCGCCG
The DNA here is from genome assembly GCA_963760275.1 of uncultured Verrucomicrobiae bacterium. Lineage (GTDB taxonomy): Bacteria > Verrucomicrobiota > Verrucomicrobiia > Limisphaerales > SIBH01 > JANNGC01. Next base: position 111,599 of record CAVXCM010000011.1, on the reverse strand, counting down.
AAGCTCGTCGACTACGTGCGCCAGATGGGTTTCACTCACGTGGAGTTTATGCCTCTGGCGGAGCATGCGTTTTATCCGTCGTGGGGCTACCAAGTGACGGGCTTCTATGCGCCAACGAGCCGTTACGGGACACCGGATGATTTTCAGTTTCTTGTCGAGACGCTTCACGATGCGGGGATCGGAGTGATTGTCGATTGGGTGCCCGCCCATTTTCCACGTGATGATTGGGCGCTCGCCAAGTTCGATGGGACGGCGCTTTACGAGCACGAGGATCCGCGCCAGGGCGCACATCAGGACTGGGGTACGCTTATTTTCAATTTCGGGCGGCATGAGGTAAATAACTTCCTTATCGCCAACGCGCTTTACTGGTGTGACCGCTTTCACGTGGACGGGCTTCGGGTCGATGCTGTGGCGTCAATGCTCTACCTTGATTACTCCCGGCAGCCTGGCGAATGGGTGCCCAATCAATTCGGGGGCCGCGAGAATATCGAAGCAGTTGAATTCCTAAAAAAGTTCAACCATGTGGTCCATACCGAACAACCGGGGGTGGTAACGATCGCCGAAGAATCCACTGCATGGCCGCAGGTGACGCGGCCGCCGTATCTTGGGGGGCTGGGTTTCTCGTTCAAATGGAACATGGGTTGGATGCACGACACGCTCGATTACTTTTCCCGCGAGCCGGTGCATCGCAAGTATCATCAGAACGACCTGACGTTCGCGATGGTTTACCACTACCACGAAAACTTCGTCCTGCCGCTGTCCCATGATGAGGTGGTTCATGGCAAAGGCTCGCTCCGGACGAGGATGCCCGGAGACGACTGGCAGGGCTTTGCCAACCTTCGTGTGTTGCTTGGTTTTCAGTGGATGTTTCCGGGCAAGAAGCTTCTTTTCATGGGCGGGGAAATTGGGCAGCGCGCGGAGTGGAACGATAATGGCCAGATCGATTGGTGGTTGCTGAACGAGGGCCCGTTCCATCGCGGCATCCAACGTTTTGTCGAGGATTTGAACAAGCTGTATCGCGACGAACCGGCTGTCTGGGAAACGGATTACGATCACCAAGGGTTTTCATGGGTGGATTGCTCGAATGGCGAACAAAGTGTCCTCTCGTTCCTGCGTCGTAGCCAGGACCTGAAGAGGCAGTTGCTGATCGTTTTGAACCTCACCCCGGTACCCCGTTTAAACTACCGTAATGGCTTTCCTCGCGGCGGTTTCTGGAAAGAGGCGCTTAACAGCGATGCCGAAATCTATGGCGGCAGCAACCTTGGTAACTATGGGGGAGTCACGGCTGACGAGTATCAAGTTCACGGCCAGCCGTTTTCCGCGGCGTTGACGCTGCCGCCGCTCAGCGTGGTGGCGTTCAGTTCGCAGGCTTGAAGCCCCAGTTCACGAGTGTCTGGGCGCCATTCGACAGGAACGTTTGGTCGCGGCGGTGCACTACCGGCCCTCGTCTATTCCACGGCGAGAGGAACGCCTTGGCCTCCGACCCGAACTCTTCTGAGGCCTGGAACTCGCAGGACGGTGATGGGATGAAGGAATGGCCGCACGCGCCCCACGCTCAGAGCTTGCTCCGGATGAACGGATTTGCGGCGTCGATTTGAACAGGGCTGGCTTCGGACTGTGTTCCTCCGTTCGTCGTTTCTGTTGGTGCTGTGACCGGTGTGTTTGCTGCGAGCGTTGCGCGACTGGCTTCTGACCAGAAGCACGTCGTCCGGGGAAGGGACGTCCAGCGTTCGCCTCCGGAGCTGGAGCCTGACCTTGGCGCCGCTTTGGGCGTGAATGGCGATCCTGGACAGGGCGCTCGCTCCGCGAAAAATTGGCATGCCGTTGGAAATGTTGCTCATGTGGGCGAACGGGGGTTCGCCGGGTGTCATCGCGCGTTGCAAGAGACCGCTGCTTCTCAACCGCTTGGACCAGGCGAAAATCCACCTGCTTCTTGAAAGAATTCACATTGGCGATTTGTACTTCGACCTTGTCACCCAGACGAATGATTCGGCGGGTCCGTCGACCAATGAGGTGATTGCGCGCTGGCTCAAAAAGGTAAAAGTCGTCCTCCATGGTTGAAAGGGGCACCAAGCCGCTCATGCCGAGGTCGGGTACATCCACGAAGAAACCCATGTTCCGCACATCCGTGACGAGAGCGGCATAGCGTTGTGGTTCGCCGGATTGAAGCTGCGCCTTGAGGAACGCGAACAGCTTTACGTCTTTGCTGTCGCGCTCGGCGTCGGCCGAGTTGCGCTCCGTGTCGGAGATATGATCGGATGTTTGCTTGAGCGAATGTTTGGAGCCGTGGGTGCTCTCGAACAGCGCGCGATGCACCACGAGATCGGCGTAGCGGCGGATGGGCGAAGTGAAGTGCGCGTATTTCTTTTTGGCCAATCCGTAGTGGCCGAAAGGCTCCACCGCGTAACGCGCGCGCATGAGCGACTTCAGGAAGCCGATCTTCAGTGCCTGCCCAATGGGAATCGTGTTCAGTTTCTGCAGAAGCTTCTGCACTTCGGGGCGATGTGTCAGATTCCCGCACGGCACGTTGTGGCTGAGCACTTCCTCGCGATACTCCTGCAGCCGCTTTTCATCCGGGTCTTCGTGGATGCGATAGATGGCCTTCCGGTTCTGCTCCATCAACCGGGTTGCGACCGCTTCGTTCGCGAGCAGCATGTATTCCTCGATCAGCTGATGCGAAACGTCGTTCACCACCTTTTCGATGCGCTCGATACGGCCGTGTTCATCGAGACGAATTTTGTTTTCCGGAAAATCCAGATCGAGCGAGCCGGCCTTGAACCGCAGCCGGCGGATCCTTTGCGCCAGGTCGTTTGCGTCATGGAGCATTCGCTCGATGGCAGTGGCAGGATCGCGCTGGAGGATGGCGAACACTTCCTTGTAGCTGAAGCGGCGCTGCGAATGGATGACCGCGGGATAAAACTTCGTCTTCAATACATGGCCGTCGTTCGACATCAGAAACTCCACGCACTTGGTCAGTCGATCCACGTTGGGCTTCAGCGAGCACAGCTCATTGCTCAACGCCTCGGGCAGCATCGGGATGACGCGATCCACGAGATAGGTTGAGTTGCCACGCTTGCGCGCCTCGTCGTCCAATGCCGTGCCCGGTTTCACGTAATGCGACACATCGGCGATGTGCACCCACAGCTTCCATTGTTCCGGGGAAGAGCGCTGGATGCAGATGGCGTCATCGAAATCCTTCGCGTCATCCGGATCGATCGTGATGACCTGTTCGCGGCGACAGTCGATGCGACCCGCGATTTCTTCCGGGCGCACTTCGCTGCCAATTGCACGGGCCTCTTCCAAGACTGGTTTGGGAAAGTGCAGTGGCAGATCGTATTGGCGCAGCACGGAAAGCATGTCCACGCCCTCCTCGTCCGGCGCGCCGAGCACTTCGATGATCTCGCCTTCAGGATTGGACTGCCTGGATTCCCACTCCTGAAGCTCGACCACCACTTTGTCGCCGACGTAGGCGCGCCGGCCGACATCGCGTGGTTCCGGCACATAGACGTCATGGGGCATGCGCGGATCGTCGGGGACGACGTAGAGGAATTGTTTGCTCCTTTGCAGCGTGCCGACGATGCGGGCGCGCTTGCGCTCCAGGACGCGAATGACCGTTCCGGTGTTCTCCTCCTCGGCTCGATGCCGTAGGCCCCGCGGCTTGACGTCACGACGCACTAGCACGCGATCTTCATGTAAGGCGGTACCGGTGGCATTCGCTGAAATTGCGATTTCTTTCAGCGCTGGATCATCCGGTTGCAAAAACCCACGGCCGGAACGGGTCATGCGAATCTTCCCGGGGATCAGGTCGCCGTCGCGTGGCGATACGTAGCGATTACCTTTGATGCGAATGACCAGTCCCTGCTGTTCCAACTGTCGGAGTGAGCTTTGCAATTCCTGTTGTTGGCTTGGCTCAAGATGGAGTTCGCGCAGAAGTTCCGGAACGTTCAATGGGATGTAATCTTCTCGTTCCAGCAGCTTGAATATTTTTTCTTCCATAATTTTACCGCGCCCTCCGCGCCCTAACTTCACTGACAAGCTTACAATCAGCCAATAGAAGCACCACAGTTCCCCATGGATTTTTCCCGGGACGTTCCTTTCTGTCAGTGGTCCGCATCGTGTTTTCAGAACGCTGCTAAAGTGACACCGCGATGTGGAGCACAATAAAAGGTGCCGACGGTTCTACACGACAGGGAATTCCTCAAAGCCTAAAGCCATCGTCACTCGGTCATGGCGGACGGATCTCCGCACTAAGTGGTGTTGGTGCGCGCGTGGTTACCGTACTTGCCCGGGCTTCGGAGTCGTACTCGGCTTGATGGGCAGATCCACACCGCTGGTTCATCCTCCCTCGCATGAAGGTGTGCATTCAATACACAGCGACGCAGCGATTCTTGGGCGAGGGGATGTCCCCAGTGGAAACCGCGGAGGAAGCCCTGAAGTTTGCGACGTCGATTGATGCGTTTCGCCACTGTGTTGAAGCTGGCCTTAGCGAAGTTTGCATTCTGGTGGATCGAGGGCAGGCGCGCCCGGTGATTGTTATTCCCGTGGAAAAATCCCGCTTGTCTAGTCAGCGAGCCACGGGATTCCCACGCTGGGGCAGTGACGTTCCGCACTTTGTTCATTGAGTGACGCGATCGGCAACACCGGTGGCACGAATCGGGCTAAGTCGTGGTGCCATGAGACGACATCACATTCGCAAACTTTTGTTGCTCCTATTCGGGGCACTTTTCATCGCCTTCGGAATTGGAGCTTTCATGGGGGTGCCTGGAGGGCATGACTCTTCGCATCATTCCATCGGGCATAATCTCACGCACATTGTGGCTGGGATCCTGATCATCGGCATCGCACTGGTTGGGAATTCTGGCACGCGCCAATGGTTTTGTTTTGCGTTCGGGGCGGCCTACCTCGCCGTGGGCGTGTTTGGAATGTTCAGCGTCCGCGATTCTCTCCGCCTAGTGCCGGGATTGATTGAGTTCCATCTTGAAGACGATTGGGTGCAAATGGGAACGGGCCTGCTGTTCATCGTGCTGGGGCTTTTGAAACGGGTGCCGGCTCGAAAGGATTACTCCATGCCGCCCACTTGGAGAACCATCCGCGTTTCAGAGCGAATATAAATCAAACGTTCCGTTCAGGCGCGCGCGCAAGTTTTGTAGGTCAGCTTTGCTCCTGGCGTTCGCAGCTCGCTCGACTGCGCCGATGTAATTAAGGATGTTGAATACCTTGATAGCTGGGGCCATCTGCATGTAGCGCTTTAGGTCAAGACCGTAGCCTTCCAGGAAAATTTGTTTTTCATCCATCGTCAGGTCATGGAGCGCGATGGAAAGTTCCCAATACGGCGCGATGTTCGATGTGCAATCTTCCCAATCCAATAGGGCAATGATACGGCGCTGCTCGTCGACCATTACATTCTTTAACCGAATGTCGCCGTGGGTCAGGGTTGGCGAGACTTTCCAACGCCGCATTGATTCGACCACTTGCGCCAGACGCTTTTGCCGAGCGGGCTCCAGGATGCGGTGTCGAGCGAACGTCTCGAGGCGTTCCTCCACGTTTAATTCATTATCGAGAAATTCTTTCCAGGAGCGATTACGGGACAGCTTATTGGGAGACCAATCAAAAATGTGTCCAAAATCTCGTGTGGGAATGGTGTTAATGATGGCGGCAAACTGAGCCAGTTCGCGCAGCACTTCCATGCGCTTAATCCCAATGGCCGCCGCCGAACGACCCGTCACCTGGCGGGAAATCATGTAGGGCAGGCCGAGGACATCGTTGCAAACTTCCAGGATTTCGGGAGTGGGGATCTTCCGCTCGCGCGCGGCGGTGACGGCCCACTGTTCCTTCATGAAAACCTGTAGCTTCTCCGGCTTCTCAGAGATTCGCAGCACCAGATCCTCTCGTCCGACGTGCGCCTCAAAGACGTGATTCGCCAGGCCGCCATGGATTCGTTTCACCCCCGCCGGCCTTTTCCCGAAATGATGTTCGAGGATCGCGCCCGCGGTTTTCTTGGTCACGGCAGGTGCCTGTTTCATACAGCCTTCGTTTGCAACAGTTCTGCGTAAGCCAGGATGAGGTTTCCCAAATCAACGGGGGTCTCAACGCGAATGGTTTCCTTCAACCCACGAAAGCTCAACTTGGCGTCGCCCACAATGACGGCGCAGCCGACTTCCGAGAGGAACGTATCCATTTCCGTGTCACCCGCACCGACCGCTTCCGAGGGTGAACGTCCCAGTTGCGCGGCAATAGCGCGAAGACCGGATGCTTTATTCACGCCCTTCGCGGTGAAAAATGTATTCCGCTTGCTGTGCTGGTAGGCCATCAGGGTGTCTTCGGGACGATCGATGAACAAGGACGTCATGCAGATGTCGCGGCGAAGAAGTTCCTCCGCCAGTTGTTCCACGGGCCCGGAGAAAACCCGGGAGGCGCTCACAAATTTCTTTTCCAACCCGGCGACCTTGTCCGCCTTGGGAGTCCATAAAGTTTCTCCCTCCTTCCAGTCGCGGGAATAGAAAAAGAAAAGCACGTCATCGATGCCGGCTTTGACTAATTGAGCCACGCCCTCAAGCATTGATTTGAGCTCATCGTGGCTCAACGGGAAGGCCTGTAACTCCTCGTAATGCAGTTGGCCCCCCGTGCATTTGATGTAGCCGAGGACTGAGCCGTTAAGCAGGACAGTGAGAATCGGCACATCCGCAATCTGGTACCAGGCCTGCCCGACGGTATTGATGACAGAGAGCGGGAAGCGCAACGTGTTCAAAACCACCGGCACGTTCAAATCGTGGATTGCCTTCACGCCTTTCTCGACTGAACTGGAGATGAACACCTTGCCATGATCTTCCAGCAACGCCGTGCCATCCAGATCGAGGGCAAGGAATGTTTTCGCGGAATGATTTCCCATCGCGAATCTCTGTAAAGGTTCCCTCCATGTCGTTTCCGTGTTCATTCCGGCGCCACGCCAATTCTCCCTTGCCTCCGGAGTTAGTCAAACGCGTCGCTACCGAAGCGAGCGAACACGAGCGATGTCGGACGGGTTGTTCTGGGGATCGCCGGTAGCTTACTGCTGCTGGACACGATAAAAGCGCTTCCCAAAGCTCGCAGCATTCGGGTCGCTGAAAGTCACCACTCCGTTTACGGCATTGGCGGTGGCAATCGACTTCCATTGAACCAGGTCTGTCGAAGCCAGCAGGATGTAGGACGCGCCAGACGCGCCGGTGACTTGCACGCGAAAGACTCGATCGGAGCCTATGGGCGATGCGTTGATCCGCAAAGCCCCGGTCAGCTTCGTCACCGCAAAATCGGCCTCCGCCGCCGATGAAGTTCCGATGCCCGCGATCACAGAGGCACGGTCGGGCGTGGATTGAAGCGGCGACATTTCATCGCAGTAGTTCCGGCGAATCGATTGTTCCGACAGTTTGTTCCCACTGGCATCCACGTTAAGGATCCAGTAGTCGCCAGCATCCGCCGTGGCGCTGGTCACATTCTTGTTTCCCGACACGGCCGAGACAGAAACGCCGCCGAGAACGTAGCTCCCGTCGTCCCTTTGCTGGACGCTGCACAGTTTATCGTCGTTATCTCCACCGTACGACCTATCCCACTGCCTGTTGCCGCTCGCATCGACTTTCACGAGCCAATAGTCGTGCGAACCAAAATTGCCGCTCGATTTGTTGCCGGAGACCGCTGAGTAGGAGCTTCCGCCCAGGATGTATCCACCGTCACTGGTTTGCTGGATGGAGCGGAGTTCGTCCGCGTCGTCCCCGCCGAATACTTTCTCCCACTGCTTGTTGCCGTTGGAATCAAGTTTGATGATCCAGTAATCGCTCGTGCCCGCACCGAGATTGGAAGTCGTCTTGTTGCCCGAAATTCCTGAAAAAGAATGGCCAGCCAGAATGTAGCCGCCATCGCGGGTGGGCTGGAGGTTGGAAAGCTCATCCAGTTCATTGCCACCAAAGGATTTTTCCCACTGCTTGTTCCCACTGGCGTCGAGCTTGATGACCCAATAATCACCGGAATCGCTCCCATAACCCGCGCTGCTCTTGTTCCCGGAAGCGCCGGAGTAAGACGTGCCGCCGATGATGCTCCCGCCATCGGCCGTCAGCTGCAATGTGGTCAATGTATCAAGATTGCCGCCTCCGAAAGCCTTGTCCCATTGCTTGGTTCCGCTGGAATTCACTCGAACGACCCAGAAGTCGCCCCCGCCATAGTGAAAGCTGGATTTGTTTCCCGAAAGATCTGAGAAGGACACGCCGCCCAAAAGATATCCACCGTCGCCCGTTTGTTGCAGTGCCTTGAGGCCGTCAAACTGGCCTCCACCGTAGGTCTGGTCCCATTGTTTGTTTCCACCGGCATCAAGTTTGATCATCCAAAAATCACCGTGACCGAAGCCGGGACTCGATTTCGCACCTGAGACATCGGAATACGAATAGCCGCCTACGACATAGCCATTGTCACTGGTGGGCCTGACGGCAGAAGAAGAATCCGCCTCGCTCCCGCCGAACGTCCTCTGCCATTGAATGGCACTTGGATTTGCGGCGAACATGTGAGCCGCAACTGAAACCAGCAACAACGCTACGATTTTTTTAATCATCATTTTTGATTGGGATTGTGCACCAGCCAGGCTGCTGGGCCGGAACCCTTCGCTTGATCCATCGTGCTGATCAACAAATTCGTGCGGTTACTTTCATGCGTCGCGCCGCGGTGGATGGCGACTTGCAAGGTGAGAAAACGGTACGCGTGGGTAAACTCAACGAAACGGTGGCGCTGGCGAACAATTGTGCTACTTCATTCCGTGCGTTTACTTCGTCTACTATTTTCCGTCAGGCCAATGCCCGGATGGACTTTCGTTTTGGCTGGCGCCCTAGTGGCCAGTGGAGCCTATGGCGCTTCTCTCGATCGTGCGGCACTACGCCGTCAATTACAGGATTTCAGTAATGCCGGCATGGATCGACGGCTTGGTCCGGATTACGCCTACTACCATTCCAATTCGCCTGCTGAGAATTTTCCGAACGTCTGGATGATTCCCACCAAGCAGGATGCGATCGGTCGTCCGTATCAGTTGGGAGGGCCTTGGGTTTTGGATCCGGGCCTCTACAGCAGCACGCAAGGCCAGGTTCTTTACGCGCCGGATCCGGGCGCGTTCGGGGTCGATCGGGTGCACATCCTCGAATGGATGCACGGCACCTTGAGTGAAAAGCCGGAGCCCCCGTGGTGGGGAGGTTTCCGCCCCGAACCGATTTCGCAAAATTGGATTGCCGCCGCTCGCAATAACAAACCTGGAATGCCAATTGGGATGGCGCGGGGCATGGGGGGGTGGGCGAATTGTGGGGTCATCGTGTTCTCCTCCGGATTAGTCGGCGCCGCTGGAACGCATACGGCGTCAGGCACCAACCCGACTTGGCAGTTCCCTTCCAATAAGGTCATCACCGCGATCACACTCACTCCGAAAAGCGAGTTCGCGCTGGTCACCATGACGGATGTGCAAACCAAGCAGGGGCAGGTGGCCGTGATCGCTTTGCAAAATGGCGGATGGACGGGCTTCGTTCACGACTGGCAGGACAAGTATCCGTGCCTTCCTGGAACCGCCTGGCTCTCGGACATGAAGCTGCTTGGCTATATCGATCTGCCAGGGATGGAATTTCCCACAGGCATAGCTGCCTCGGGAAATGATGCCAGTCGTTGGGTTGTCGGAAGGGATGGTCATGTGGCCATGCTCGTCGTGTGGGACCCGTCACAGCAGGAAACGCGGGACTCATTTCGTTTCGGTGCGAATTCAGGGTACGCCAGCACGGCTGGTTACGCGGTGGTCATTTCAAAACATGAGAACAAGGCTGCCTTCATCGACCTGCAACCGCTCTTCAAACGGGTCCACGACATGTACTTTACGACGGCCGAAAACTTTCAGAAGACCCGCAACCTCGGCAAGGGCCCGACCCAGTGGCCCTATACATTCACCGCTGATCCCGCGATCACGCCGAAGGTGATCAAAATGATCGATGTGCCAACTCCCACCGCCGTCGTCACCGGACTGACGCGAGGGTCGAAAGCCCGGGCCTACATCGCCTCCGAGGATGGAATGGTCGGCAGCTATCGGTTGGGCGGCTTGGCGACGGATGCACCCGCGTTGCCTGCTGACATCGTCCGCGCCACAGAAACGCGAGTCGGACGAAACCCCACTTGTCTCACAGCGCAAAAGTATGTCACCGATACGATCATTGCCGTCTCGCGCGGAGATCGGGAGATTTCGTGGATCAAGGACGACACGTCCGGTACGCGCGTCATCCGGCGGTTGCGGGATCAGCGGCTCATCGACCCAGTGGCGGCCGAGATGGCTGACACACATGGCATTGAGGCTTCCATCATCACGGTGACAGATTTTCGCGGCCGCAAAGTGTACAACTACCGTTTCGGGCGCGTCGTGTTCGAGCTGCAAGGAGGCGCCATTTATGGAATGGGGCCGAACGGCACGGACGAATTCGAGTGCGGCGGCGGGCTGGATTTCCCGGGCATGCCATTCTGCGTGAGTGCCACCAATGTGAATTGACGGTGGCGGCCGACACCGGGATCGCTCGTGCTTCACGTGGGGATAAAGCATTTATCCTGGAAGATCAGCCGGTCATTTGCAGATCGGTTGATGGTGCCGTAGAAATAGCCTCCGATGACTTTACGTTTGCGTGTCCACATCCTCCTCGTATCGGGCCTGTTCGGATGGGGAATCTTAAATTCGCGCGCTGCCTGCACCGCCTGTTTTCAATATTCGGGCCCGGTGTCCTGGGGGACCGCCTCGATCACTGCATTGACTGAAGCTTCCGGGATTGCATCGAGCGGACGGAATCCCGGCGTGTTGTGGACCCATAATGACGGAGCAAACGGCAAGGTCTTTGCGTTGAGCACCAACGGCGCGCGGCTCGCCACGTTCGATGTCAACAACGTGGACGACGTCGAGGATATCGCCGTGGGTCCCGGGCCCGCCACCGGCGTTTCCTATCTTTATCTCGGAGACATTGGAGGCAACGTGGGCACGAACACAGTTCGACCGACGGTGAAGATTGTTCGCATCCCGGAACCCTTCATTGATTTGGCGTGGGCCACCAACGCTCGTTCGCCCGGGTTCAACGGACGCGACACGTTCACCTTGGTTTATCCCGACGGCAGTTTTGACGCGGAGACGCTGATGGTAGACCCGCTCTCCGGAGACCTCGTGGTGGTGACGAAGGACATCGGGGCCGCGCGTTTTTATCGGGCGAATCTGACAGGAGTTGCGGACGGCGGCACCGTGACGATGCAATTTGTGCAATCCGTCGCCTTCAACCAGGCCTCATCCGGCGATATCTCCGCCAGCGGAAACCAAATTATTCTGAGACGTGAGACGACCGCTTCATTGTGGGCGCGTTGTGATGGCGAGCCGTTGGCGAATGCTTTGAGTCGTTCCCCTCAAACTGTGCCGATTGTTGGTCCGCCCGTGGAACCCAACGGTGAAGGCATCGGATTTCTTCGAGATGGCACGGGTTACGTGACAATCAGCGAGGGGATCGACCCAGTGATTTATTTCTTCCGGTCGACCTGTCTGGCCGCGCCGCAATTCAGCCTGTCTCCTTCGAACCAAACGGTATTCGCCGGTGGCACAGTCCAGTTTCGATCAGGTGCTGCTGGTTTTCCCGATCCGACTTACGTGTGGCGTTTCAACGGACAAGTGCTTCCGGGACAGACGAGGCCCGATCTGGTGGTGTCCAATGTGACGTCATCATCGGCAGGCACCTACGAAGTCACGGCCAGCAATTCAGCCGGGTCGATTTCGAGAACCGCCACGCTGACCGTGCGAGCGAAACCAGATTTGCGAATCACGGAGGTATTGACCAGCGCCGCGGCGAGTCCCGGCGTGCCCACAGCCGATTGGTGGGAGCTGACAAGTTTCGAGTCACAGCCTGTGACATTGACGGGGTGGCGTTTGAACGACAATGCGGGCGGGCTCACCGATCCGTTTGTCATTAATGTTCCGGTCACAATTAATCCCGGCGAGTCCATCGTTTTTGCCGAAGCCCTGAGCCTGACCCAGTTTCAGAACTGGTGGGGCACGAACAACCTCCCGACGACTTTTCAGGTCGTCAATTACTCGGGCGCCGGTCTGAGTTTGGGCGCGGGCGGCGACGGTCTGCGGCTCTGGGATAATTTTACGACCGACGTGAATGACACGGTTGCCAGCGTGGATTTCGGTGCAGCCACGGCGGGCGTGACCTTCAACTACAATCCGGCGACGCAGCAGTTCGGCTCGCTCAGTCAATTGGGCGTGAATGGCGTGGTCCGCGCGCTGAACGCGAATGATATTGGTTCGCCAGGGCGAATCTCGGCGCCTCCCTCCAGCCCTGCGTTGAGTATTTCGCGGTCAGGCAACACCGTGCGGATTGGGTTTCAAGCGGTGGCGGGGCGCCGTTATTCTCTCGAGGTGCGCGACAATTTGACCTCCGGCACGTGGACTCCCACCGGCGACACACTTCAAGCTACGAGCAACACTTCCGCGTTTTTCGAGCAGGCTCCGACAGGCAGCGCGCGCTTCTTCCGAATCGTGGTGGAATAACGCAACGCAGCTGTCGTCGCCATGATTTAAGTGTCGTCCGCCAGCCGCGGAGGGGCGCGGCTAAGCAGGAACGTTTCTAGTTTCTGGACGGTGTGATGACGCCGTTGAGCAGCCCGCCATGGTCCCCGCCCGACCAGCTGCCTGCGTAAGTGTTCTCGTAAACAAGAACCCGCGCTGAATATGTGCCGCCGCCAGGCACGGGGATTTTATCCACGATGATCACTGCCGTGTCGCCAGCCCATTTTACCTGGACTGGAATCGGGGCGATCATGTCCTTGTTGTTGTACTGGATGCGCGTGTTGATGATCCATGAGTCGCCGCCCAGTTTCATGACGCTGACGATGGTGTATTTGTCCTCGTTCTCCGGGCCGAGCCTGCCGTCCTTGAGCGCACACCACCGGCCGGACATGGTGGCCTTGGTAAGCGTGGTTTTGAATTTAGCTTCGAGCTGGTTTGCGGTCGCAGCCGATTTGTTCCCGTTATTCTGCGGGACGGCGGCTTTGGTTCGGTTCGTGGAATTCGCTCCCTGGGCAGTCGCGTTGTTCAGCGCCGCTAAAGCCAGGATCAGAGCGATTGAAGCAAGAATAGATTTCATAGCGTTGTTGGACTCAACATGGCAGGGACCATTCAGAGGGGGCAGCCAATTCGGTCCAATGCGCTTGTTCCCAGCCCAATGCCGTTGCGAAATGCTTGGGTGAAATGGAGCGCGAAATGTCAGTGCAAGGACGACACCCCGCCATTCAAAGAGAATTTCGAAAAATGCAGCCATCCCGTTCAATGAAACCTGAAGAGCATCGTCAGTTCTCGCATATGAAAAAATGTCTTCTCCTCTCGATGATGTTGCTGGGGACGGCCGTAATTTCCCGCGCCGACTTCAGGTTGCACATCGGCTTTCCGTTGCCACCGCTGCCGCACATCGTCATCGGCCACCCGGCTCCAAGGGTGGTGCTCGCACCGCCGCCGGTTTATTGTCCTCCGCCTCCGCCGGTGGTTTACTATGCGCCGCCGCCAGTCGTGTACGTGCCTCACCCACGCGTCGTTTACGCTCCGCCGCATCCGCATCACGGTTACCGTCATGGGGGACACGGACATGGGGGACACGGCCGACGCGGGCATGACAGGCACAGTCATCGGTGACCTTGGCACTTAATGGTTGTAGTCGCACAGCCGGAACTTCGGTTCCGGCTTTTGCTTTTATGCCGGCGAACCGCGGGGAGGCTTCTTAAAAGGTACGCGGCTTTCCCAAGTCAGCCCTTGTGGACGTGGTGGGTTTGGAACCTTTACGCCCCCTCGGCCTGGCCCGTGAGGAAGCTGTGGGCGCCGCACCGCTTTTTTGCAGGTTGCGAAGTCGGGCATTGCCGGTCGCGCGAGCTCTGACCATTTTGTCGGGAATGCACGGGGTGGTGTTTCTCCAGGATTTGGCGGTGGTAATGATTGTCGCTGGTTTGGTGACAGTCCTGTTCCATCGCTTTAAACAGCCAGTCGTGCTGGGATACATTGTAGCCGGTGTAATCATTGGTCCACACACGCCTCCGTTTCCCCTCATTAACGATCAGGGCACGATACAAACGCTGGCTGAATTGGGCGTTGTCTTCCTGATGTTTTCGCTGGGGCTGGAATTCAGCCTGCGGAAGCTCAAAAAAGTCGGATCTACCGCGCTGATTGCCGCCACCCTCGAAATCCTGCTCATGGTGTGGGTGGGCTATGAAGTCGGGCAATGGTTCGGATGGAGCCAGATGGATAGCATCTTCCTCGGTGCCCTGCTGTCCGTGTCTTCAACGACGATCATTGTGAAGGCGCTGGGGGAGTTGGGGAAAACCAAAGAGCACTTCGCGCAGCTCATATTTGGAATCCTGATTGTCGAAGACATCCTCGCCATCGTGATGATTGCGCTGCTCTCGGGTATCGCCATGAGCGGAACGCTTCAGGCCAGCGAAGTAGTGGCGACCGTGACGCGCTTGGGAATTTTCCTCGCCGTGGCGCTGGTGGTGGGGTTGCTGACCGTGCCTCGTCTCCTGGGCTACGTCTCAAGATTCAAGAGCAACGAAATGCTGTTGGTGACCGTGCTGGGCCTTTGCTTTGGCGTTTCGTTACTGGCGGTGAAGCTCGGCTATAGCGTCGCCCTCGGTGCCTTCGTTATCGGTGCGGTGGTAGCCGAGTCCCGGGAGATTGGGAAAGTGGAGCATTTGCTGGAGCCGGTTCGGGACATGTTCAGTGCCGTCTTCTTTGTCGCCATCGGGTTGCTGATCGAACCGGCACTGTTACTCCAATATTGGAAGCCCATCCTCGTGATCACGGTCGCCGTCGTGGTGGGCAAAGTCTTAACCTGTTCCTTCGGCGCCTTTGTGGCCGGCAACGATCGTCGAACATCCCTCCGCGTCGGGATGGGCCTGGCGCAGATTGGCGAGTTCTCATTCATCATTGCCCAGCTCGGCCTTACGCTGAAAGTGACGAGCGACTTTCTTTACCCCATCGCCGTCACCGTTTCCGTGTTCACCACTTTGCTGACGCCTTATTTGATTAAAGGTTCGGATCGCCTCGTGCATTGGTTTGATCGGGTAGCCCCGCGTAACGTGGCGGCGTCACTCGATATTTACACCCGCTGGGTGAGTGAGTTGGGAAGCGGCAATTCGAAGCACGGCGCGGGGAAGTTTATCCGCCGTTGGGTGTGGCACATAGCGCTTAACATGGTGCTCACCGCGGGCGTTTTTGTGGCGGCTCTGTTTCTCCGCGCGCGCAATCCCGATTGGATAAGCCAGCTTCCCATCCCGCCCTCCTGGTTGGATGCGACGGTCTGGACGGGAGCTGTTCTCGTGTCCATGCCCTTGCTCATAGCCAGCTTTCGCAAGGTGCAGGCGGTGGCTCTCCTGGTTGGGGAAACCGCGGCACAAAAAATTTCGGAACCTTCCACCCGGGGCAATGTGCAAAATATTGTAGCGCGGAGCGTGTTAATCTCCGGGACAATTCTTCTCGCCGTCATCCTGCTATTGTTGAGCTCCACGTTGCTGCCCTCCGGCAAGGCGTTGATCTTGTTGCTCGTCATCGTCGCCGGGATCACCGCGCTCCTGTGGCGTTCCTTCGTGAGGGTTTACTCCAAGGCACAGGTTAGTCTCCGCGAAACGCTGGCCGCGCCGCCCGCCGTCAAAGGCGATAAGTCGCCCATCCCGCTCGTCGACTTGCTTGAGAATGCGGAGCTGGATTCCACCACCATCCCGCCCGACTCGGTGGCGAACGGTCGGCGGATACGTGAGCTCGCGCTCCGAACCAAAACCGGGGCGAGTATCGTCGGCATTGAGCGCGCCGGGGTGACACGAGTAAATCCGGGTCCCGAGGAGGAAATCCTCGCGGGCGACCAGGTGCTGTTGTTCGGTCAACGCAGCCAATTGGAACTGGCGCGACAATTTTTGTCGGAAGTTCAACCGCCAAATGACGCGGGCGCTTGAAAGAGTTATTTTGGCCTTTGACCGTTCATGGTTTATGTCTGGCCGCATGCTACGGGATGACTTTGCAGATGCAGCGCTGGTCCTGGTGGGGCACGGGTCAACGTTGAATGCAGATTCAGCGGCTCCGACTTACCAACACGCGGATGAATTGCGCCGTCGCCGGATCTTTGGCCAGGTGATTGAATGTTTTTGGAAGCTTGAACCCGGCATTAGCGGTGTGTTGCGCGGTGTGTTTGCCAGGCGCGTATTCATTGTGCCGCTTTTCATCAGCGAGGGGTATTTCACCGAGGAGGTCATCCCGCGTGAACTAGGGCTCTGCAAGCCGGGCGAAAAAGTTTTCCCCAGGGTACAACAGCTCGGCACACAGATTCTTCACTACTGCGGCCCGGTCGGGACCCACGATAGCATGACGGATGTGTTGATTGCCCGGGCGTGCGATGTGGTGGCTAAATTTCCCGACGGCGCTGTCGCCCCCGCCGACATGAGTTTGTTCATTGCCGGCCACGGCACGGGAAACAATGAGAACTCGCGCAAGGCCATCGAGCGTCAGGTCGAGTTGATACGGGCTCGGAAAGTTTTTGCGGAAGTGCACCCTTCGTTCATGGAAGAGGAGCCGCGCATCGCCGATTGTTACGCCACGGCGCAAACGCGAAATCTTGTCATGGTTCCCTTCTTCATCAGCGACGGCCTCCATTCGTTCGAAGATATCCCGGTGATGCTCGGGGAGCCGGCGGAGGTGGTGCAGAAGCGTTTCCGCACGGGGCAGCCCACGTGGATCAATCCGACGGAGAAAAACGGCAAGCGCGTCTGGTACGCGCCCAGTATCGGCAACGAGCCGCACATTGTGGATGTGATCTTGGAGAGGGTCCGGGAAATGACCAACGTCGCTTCAGTCGCTGCGCGATAAGCGTCTTGCTCATTGCGTCGGGCTCATCACGCAGATTTAATCGCGCCGTGTTGTTTCGAAAAATAGCACTCGTCGGGGTCGGTTTGCTCGGTGGATCGCTGGCCCTTGCGATCCGGGACGGTGGGCTCGCGGCCATCATCCAAGGTTACGTGCGGCGCGAAGCTGCTGTCGCCGAGTGTGCCCAAGCGGGCCTGCCCGACCTGGCTACCACGGACCTGCTCTCTGCCGTGCGCGATGCCGACCTCGTCATTCTTTGCACACCGCTGGCCCAGATGCGCGAGCTTGCGACTCAAATGCTTCCGGCGCTGAAGAAGGGTGCCGTCGTGAGCGACGTGGGTAGTGTGAAGGGCTGCGTTGTTGCGGAACTGGAACCGTTAATGGCCGGAGTGGGCGCACATTTCATTGGTGCCCACCCGATGGCCGGCGGCGAAAAGATGGGCGTGATGGCCGCCAACAGTACGTTGTTCCGAAATGCCGTGTGCGTGCTCACGCGCACGCCGCGGTCCCACGCCGCCTCCGTGGAACGGTTGCAGGGTTTCTGGCGCAAGCTCGGCGCGCGGTTATTGGTCATGACCCCGCAGCTGCACGATGAATTGGTGGCCAGGTGCAGCCATCTCCCGCACCTGGTGGCGGCGGAATTGGCGAATTACGTTTTGGATTCAAGCCACCCGAAGGAGCAATCAATGCTTTGCGCAAACGGCTTTCGCGACACCACGCGGATCGCGGCCGGCTCGCCGGAAATGTGGCGGGATATCACAATGGGCAACGCCCATTTCATTTCTGCGGCTCTTGGAGTGTTTATCGATGATTTGCAAAATTTGCGCGGAGCGATTGAAAAGGGTGACGGCAGAGCAATCGAAGCGTTTTTCTCAAGCGCCAAAAAACTTCGCGACGGTTGGAGCACCCAGTTGGGCTCGCCATCACCTGAGTAGAATCACCCGATGACACCGGTTTCACAGGAATGTCCACGCACCGCTTTTACAAAGGGGAGCCGCTTCGCGTAACCTTCGAAAACTAAAATGCCATTGCCCGACCTTATCGAAATCGTCCCTCTGGACCAACCCGTGCGAGCTGAAATCACGGTGCCCGGTTCCAAGAGCATTACCAATCGAGCCCTGGTGCTGGCTGCGCTTTCCGCGGGCAAGGTGACGTTGGAAGGCGCCCTGTGGAGCGAAGACACGCAGGTCATGGTGGACTGTTTGGAACGGCTCGGCTTCGAGGTGCGGGTGGATGCGGACCCGAATGAAGTTTGCAACCGTCGGATTGAAGTGCATGGGCGTGGCGGAGAAATCCCGAAGTCCGGTACTGCCGAGAAACCACTTGAACTATTTGTGGGCAACGCCGGGACGGCCGCGCGTTTCGTAACCGCGCTGGTATGCCTGGGCACGGGCACCTATCGACTCCACGGTGTGCCACGGATGCATGAACGACCCCAGGCTGCCTTGTTCCGGGCCTTGCGAGAGCTGGGATATCAGGTGGACTCGACCAACGATAAACTGCCGGCTGTCATCCATGGAACCGGGACGCGACGGGGGCGATGCCGGGTGAGCATCGAGGAAAGTTCCCAATTCGCCTCCGCGCTCTTGTTGTGCGCGGAGCGGGGGAACTGGATGATCGAAGTGGTGGGTGAGAATGCTGAGGAATCACCGTACGTCGCGATGACGTTGGAGATGATCAAGATTTTCCCGAGGAACGGCGGGACATTCGAGATCGAACCAGACGCCTCGAGCGGAAGCTATTTCTGGGCGATCGGTTTGCTTGCGCCCAGCGGCCCGCCCTCAGTGGAACAGGCGGACGCAGTGATTTCCGTGCAGCACTGGCCTGCTTCCGGATGGCAGATTGACGAACGCTTCCGTGAGTATCTGCTACCGAAGGCCCTCATTTCCCGGCGAACCGATCTCGGGGACAGCATCATGACCTCGATTGTGATTGCGCCTTTCATTGCGTGGTCCAACCCGCCGAAATACTCGATCCTCTTCACGGACCTCCATCGATTGCGTATGCAGGAATGTGAACGAGTGGTGGCGTTGCGCGCCGAGCTGACGAAGTGCGGCGCGACCGTGATCGAGAGAGGGGACACGCTGGAAGTGATGGATACGGCACTGCATGGCGCCGAGATCGAAACTTACGACGATCATCGCATGGCGATGTGCTTCGCCGTGGTCGGCTTGAAAGTGCCTGGCATCAAACTGCGCAATCCATCGTGCGTGAAGAAAACGTTTCCCAACTTTTTTCAGAAGCTCGCGGCCGCGCCGCCCCAGGGCCTGGGGGCCACAATTCTCGATGGCCACACCGGCCGAAGACTCTCGCATGACGAGTTGTTCGCCGGGTGATCGAGCCCGCAGCGGATGAAGTCCGGCGTGTGGAGAGGGGCAGGGAACTTTGAACTTTGAACCGGAAGCGTCGAGCTTCTATAACTCACGCATGTTGGCCAACACGTTCCTCGTCGCTGCACCGCTCGCTGCTTCAGACATCGCGGTGCAGGCTCGCAACGCATTGCCCAATCTGATCACCAACGGCGGCCTGATGATCTGGGTCCTGCTGGCGGCCAGCGCGATAGCCATTCTCGTTTTCGTGGAGCGGCTCTTGCATTACCACCGTGCGCAAATCAACTCCATGGAGTTTCTGAGCGGCGTGCGCAATGTGCTGAAGCGGGACAACATTGTGGAGGCGCTTTCGATTTGTGATGCCACTCCAGGCCCGGTGGCGCGGCTCGTCAAGGTGGCCATCCTCAATCGGGACCGGGGGCGTGACGGCATTCGGGAGTCGCTCGAGGAGGCAGGCCTGATGGAAGTGCCGCGCCTGGAAGAAAAACTTAACGTCCTCGCGACGCTTGCCCAGATCGCGCCGCTTCTTGGATTGCTCGGAACGGTGCTCGGTTTCCTGCAAGTCTTTAACGTTCTGCAGATCGCCGGAGCTCACGCGAACATGGAGCAACTGGCCGGCGGCATTTGGAAGGCGCTCATCTCCACTGCCGCGGGTATCGCCGTCGCCATTCCGTGCTATGCCGGCTACAACTACCTGGTAGGCCGCGTGAATTCCATCGTACTCGACATGGAAAAGGCCGCTTCGGAAATCGTAAACATTGTTTCGGAACCGGTGAAACCCCAGGCATGATTTGCGAGCGGCCAACCAACGAGCGTGACGGAATGTCCTGGGACGGCCAATCTCGGAATTGTTTCTCCCTCCGCCCTGCACCATTGTAATTACTGTCATGCGTTTTCCGCGCAACCGGCAAATCTTTCGAGGCCAGCTCGACGTCGCCGCCTTCGCAGGCGTGCTCTTCCTCCTGCTCATTTTCATCCTGTTACATTCCCAACTGGTTTTCACCCCAGGCGTCCCAATTCGCTTGCCCGAAGCCGAGGACCTGCCGGGCGTGATAGGGCATACTGTCGTAGTGGCCATTGATGCTAATGGGCAATACTACTTTGAGAACCGGCTCACGCATGAGCGTTTGCTGCGCCAGCGTTTAATTGAGGAGGTCACTGCATCCCGAGAACCGGTGACCCTGGTGATCCAAGCGGACAAGGAAGTTTCCCACGAGCGTCTGGAGCGTCTCGGCTTTGTGGCGCGGTCTGCTGGAATCAAGGAAGCTCTCTTGGCCACGCGGCCTCCTGCGCTGGGGACGAATGTGCCGCCGCAGTTATGAAGGATTGGCGAGGCACCTGGCGTTTCTGGCTGTGGGGTTTTGTTTTCCTCTTTCTCGCGCACGCCTTCGCGATCCTGCGCTTCTCAGAGCGGCCTCGCGCCACTGCGTCCCGCCCGGCTACCCATCCCTTCTTTCATTTCAGCCTCGATGCCGCTTCGGATCACCGCGTGGCGGAGTTGACCGGTTGGCGCGATCCAATGTTGTTCGCGCTGCCTCACGCTCAGGGTTTTTCTGGCGGTGCCTGGCTCAGATACAGGCCAGAGGGGTTGAATACGAGTAATTGGTCCGCGCAGCCTGACTGGCTTCCGCTTCCGGTTGAAGGATTGGGCGGATCGTTACAGCGCTTCATCGCGACCAATCAAACATCGGAGGAAGGGCTGCTGGATTCTTTGAGAGCGCCGGCATTAGTGGTCGTGCGATTGCCCGATGAGCCCCTCATCACGAACACCAGCGTCAGAATTGAAGGGCCGCTCTCGAATCGTGGTGTCCTCTCTCTCCCATCGCTGCCGAGCGCCGTCTCCGCTGAAGTGCTGCGACGGAGCATGGTCATGGTATCGGTGGACGGCGATGGTCGGGTGGAAACGGCGGCACTGACAGCGTCTTCTGGTTCACGCGTCGCGGACGGTCAGGCGGTGGACGTGGCGCGGCATTTTGCGTTCGAGCCGTTGCCGATTCGTAAGGCTCAAGCACGCGAACTGGCGGCGCTCACAATCGGGCGGCTCATTTTCACCTGGCACGTGACGACAAACAGCGTGTTGGCCTCCATGGCGCCGTGATTTATGAAGCCCGAAACGCTCATCTTTGCCTACGTCGTGGTTTTACTTGCGGGCCTTTCTCTCGTGGCAATATATTTCGAGCATCGTCGGAGACGCTTCGAACCCACGCCCAGCGAGGACAATATTTTTCGTTGCGAGAAATGCGGGTTCGTTTACACCGATGATGGCGATGTCGAGCGTTCCAGTTGCCCACAGTGCGGCACATTGAACATCGTCATAAAGTTTTGAAGCACGGCGGTCAGTGACCGCCGTTTTTTTAACCAAACACGAGGCGGACCCGCTGCCTCATACGAAAACGAATTAACGACTATGGGAATGTGGATTGGCCGCAACCGAAAAGCGCGCGTGACTTACGGCTTCGACGAAATCGCGCTCGTGCCAGGCGAAATCACGATCAACCCCGCCGAAGTGGACACCAGCTTCGAGATTCCGAAGCCCGATGGCAGTTCCATTAAATTAACAATTCCGATTCTGGCCAGCGCCATGGATGGCGTCACCGACGTCAAGTTCTGCATTGAGATGGGCAAGCTGGGTGGCCTGGGAGTTATCAATCTCGAAGGCGTGCAAACGCGGTATGAAGACCCCGCGGAAGTGCTTGAGAACATTACGAAGGCCGACACCAAGGACGTCACCGAGCTCATCCAGAAAGCCTACCTGGAACCGATCAAGCCGAAGTTGATCACCCGGCGCGTGCAGGAATTGAAAAAGGCAGGTGTGCTCGCCGCAGTCAGTTCCATTCCTCAAAAGGCCGAGGAATTTGGCCGGCTTGCGCAGGAGGCCGGCGCAGATGTTTTCATCGTTCAATCCACTGTTTCCACCGTGCGACACATCTCCACGCAGTACAAGTCGCTTGAACTCGCGAAGTTCTGCAAAGAGATGAAGATCCCCGTTATCATCGGCAACGCCGTCACCTACAGCGTCACGATTGAGCTGATGGAATGCGGCGTGGCGGGCGTGCTCATCGGCGTGGGGCCTGGCGCTGCCTGCACCAGTCGCGGTGTGCTGGGGCTCGGTGTTCCGCAAGTGACCGCCACTGTTGATTGCGCAGCGGCCCGCGATTATTACCACAAGAAAAGCGGCAAGTATGTGCCCATCATCACTGATGGCGGCATGAGCAAGGGCGGCGATGTATGTAAAGCGCTGGCCTGCGGCTCAGATGCTGTGATGGTCGGCAGCGCCTTCGCCCGTGCGAAGGAAGCTCCGGGTCGCGGTAACCATTGGGGCATGGCCACGCCGCACGCCAATCTTCCACGCGGCACCCGCATCAAGGTGGGGGTGACCGGTTCGCTGAAACAAATCCTTTTCGGGCCCGCCACGGTGGATGACGGATCGCAGAACCTAGTGGGCGCGATCACCACCTGCATGGGCAATGTGGGCGCGGCCTCCATCCGAGAATTTCAAGAGACGGAAATCATCATTGCCCCCAGCATCAAGACCGAAGGCAAACTGTTCCAGACCGTGCAGAGCGTGGGCATGGGCACGAGGTAGTTGTCCGCCAGACCCGGCGTTTCAACCACCGGTCGACCCATCATTAATTGTTCTTGCCTGCCTGTTCGGGTGCGCCAACGCTGGTGGGGTCCGTGGATCTGCATTCTTCCTATGACCTCCGCCGCCAATGCCGCTCCGGGCCTCTTTTTGAAAGGAAACGATGAGTGACTCACAGGAGGTGCTCTCACCCGTGGATATCTCCCCGTCCACGCAATGGACCTCGATCATCGCCGTAATTCAGGGAGACGTTGGGACGGGGAAGAACACAGAAGCGGCTCATCAGGCGCTCGAGATGTTCTGCAGGCGCTATTATGAGGTGGTGAAGAAGTTCTTCCTCCAAAGGCGCTGTGAGGAAGAGGAGGCGCAGGACTTCACTCAGGAATTTTTCGAAAACAAAATCTGCAGCAAGTTCGACGATCGCGACGGGTTCCTTTTCAAGGTCAAACGCCGCACCGATTACCAGTTCCGCAATTATCTCTTCACTGTGCTTTGGCGTTTTTTCATCGATAAGCGCAGGGAGAGGCGCACCGTGACCCATGAGTCGCTTGAGGAAGCAAGCATCCCGGCCGCGGAGGGACCGATGGGGTATGAATTCGACCGCATATTTGCGCTGGAGTTGCTGCGCAAAGTTTTAGACGACAATGCCCAGTCGCGCGCTTTTCTTGCCTATATCCAGAACAAGAACTCCTCACAGGCGATGGCTGAATCCGAAGCGGCAAAACAACTGGGAATGACCCACACCTCGTTTAAAGTCGGCCTACATCGATTTCGACGGGCCTTGGGAGGGAAACTGTGGCAGGAGGTGAGCCTCTACGCGGGGCCGGACGAACAGGAGATCAAGTCCGAGATTCTTCATCTCATCGCCCGAGCGACGGAACCGCCCGTGTAACTTCGAGGGCGTCTTTTTCGAGATACTAATTGCAGGCGCGGTTCATCCTGCGTGTTTTCGGTTTGGGAAGTGCGTCCCATGAATAAGTGCGACATCTGTGCCGGACCCATTGACCCGTCTCATCCATTTCGAATCTGTACCCGTTGTCTCTTCACCGAAGCACTGGCTTCAGGTCCGCAGAGCCGGTCGCCCATGCAGAAACCGCCGCAGACTTCTCCATCCTCGCTCCCCGTCCGCCCGGACTTCTTCGAGAAGTATGAGATTTCGGAACAGATCGGGAAAGGAGGCCAAGGTGACGTGTGGAGAGTCTGGGATTTGGAACTCCGGCGTCCGGTCGCCATGAAGCGATTGAGCGAAACGCATCTCTCTTCGGAGTCCGTCGTCTATCGGTTCCTGGCCGAAGCCCAGATTGCGAGTCAGCTCGAACACCCCGGGGTTCTGCCGATTTTCGATGTGGGATTGGACCCGGACTGGCGTCCATTTTACACTACCCCCCTCTGGCTCGGCACGACGCTTGACCATGTCTGGAGGTCCGTTCAAGGGAGGGGCGAAGTTGAGTGGAAGCTGAATCGCGCGGTGGAACTGCTCATTCGTGTCTGTGAAATCATGGCTCACGCTCACAGCCGCGGCGTGATTCACCGGGATTTGAAACCGAGTAACATCCTGGTGGGTTCCTTCGGTGAGGTGCGCGTCATTGATTGGGGTTCCGCGTATGTGCTCGAAGCAGAACGCGCGAACTTCCGCGAGTCCTTCGTCCCCCTCAATCGAACGATGATTCGCACGGATCGCGAACAAGCCATGTGGGGCCTGGCATCGTCACCACTTGCCACCGCGGCTTCCGGGTATCCGGTGACGGTGGTGTTCATGCCGCCCGAAGCATTGCGGGCAGAGGCCGCTGATTTCGGCGTGGCGACGGACATCTACTCCGTCGGAGTGATGCTCTACCAGTTGTTGTCGGGGCAACTGCCGTATTCGGACAGCGACGGAAATCTGCCCGCGCCTGCCGTCCTGCGCGCCAAGGTTTTCGCGCAGGCGGCGGAACCGGTCCGGTCGAGGCGGCGCCCGATGTCGCGCGACCTTGCTTCCATTTGCGACAAGGCGATGGCGCATGCCAAGTCGTCGCGCTATTCGACCATGACCGAACTCGCGAATGACCTCCGCGCTTTTCTGGAAGTGCGCCCCGTTCAGGCCCGCGCGCCGGGAATGCTCCTCACCGTGGCTAGGTGGTCGCAGCGGCATAAGGTTCAAGTTCTCTCAGGGGGGTTAATCCTTTTCATTCTCGCCGTGTCCTTTTTCTTCACGCGCGGACTCCAGGCGCAACGCGATGCCGCCCGGCAAATTACTGCCTTGCGTGAAGCAGAAATCGCCGCCCGGGCCGGGCGTTGGCGCGCGGCACTGCATCATTGGGAAGAAGCGGAAGCAGCAGGTTACGATGATGCTGTTACCTTGGGTCTCGCAAGGGCGGAAGCCTGGGCAATTCTGTCGTCGCCCCGCCGGGCGCGGGACGAACTTTCCCAACTGATGGCTCGATCCAATCTGCGATATCGGCGTGCAACCGTTCTCCTGCGCGTCGCCGAGCACGAACTCTTCGATTCATCCACTTCCGCGCAAGGCGAGCACCGGGTTCGAGAAGCCCTCGCGCTCGGACTGAGTGGCGCGGAGGAACGTTTTGCCCGGGGATTGCTCGCCCCTTCCACGCCCGCCGCCTTGGAACTTTTCCATCAAGCGATGCAATTGAATCCTTACCATCACGCCGCGAACCGTCATAGCTTGGGCCTGAAATTTATTCTCGGGCGTCGTCAGGAATTCGCGACGCACGCACGCGTCTTCCAACTCTTCTACCCAGACGACCCTTCACCCGTCTTTCCCCAAGCTGTGGAGCTCATGTTGCAGGGTAAAACGATCGAGGCTTAAAAACTCGTCCAGCGCCTTCGCGACGCCACTCCTGAAATGCGTCGGCAACTGGTGGCGGGTTTAAGGACGTTTGCGGCCTTGGCGGACGAATACGACCTCGACGTGCTGCTCGGCGATCGCGGGAGCGATTCTGCCACGCGCGAGAGAATGGACGCTGCCGATCAAAGAGAAAGCTTCGCGGACGCCACCGACCTTCGAACCCCAGAGCTTCCTTGCCTTCAGGCGTACCGGGAAGGTTGGAAGGCGGTGCAAAGCTTGGCTCTGCCGCTTTTCTCCAATACGGCTCCGGCCCTGCGACAAATCAAAACGAGTTGGCAGCATCACCCGGAAGCGCTGATGCCAGTTGTGGCGGCATCGCTGCTGGAAAAGCGGCAGCCTCGCCAAGGTTCGAAGAATCTGCCGCTGCTTTCCGCTCAAGCCGAACTGTTTGAGATGGGCGCCGCCTCTCCGTCGGTTCTTCCTCGCTTGCATCGCTACGCCCGCTTCCGCGCGGCAACAGCCCGGCTCGAATTGGCGGGACATGAATCGACTGATTCGGATGCCTCGCGCGTGGCGTGCCTTCAACACATTGGCCAAGCCCTCGCCTCCGAACCGATTACTGCGAGCGAAAGCTTCGCTTACTTTGAGATGGCGTTCGCCCTCGGCGCTTTCGATCTCTCCAGGGAATGGTTGGTCCGTGGGGAACGGCTTACTTCCGCCGATGAACGCGCTTTGCGTAGTCGAATTCGGCTTGAGATTGCTGCGGGATCGCTTGCGAGCGCGCTGCGTCTCCTCGATCAGATCCTTGTAGCGAATCCAGAAGAACCATGGGCGCTGGAACAAAAAAAGCAGACGAAAACATTGATCGAGGTGTTGGTTGACAAGACCCGCTAGCTATTCAGAGTGAGGGGAACAGCTCACCTATGGTCCCATCCCTCCAACGCGATTCACGGGCGGTCTTCCTACTTCATTGCATTCTACTTTTGCTTCTTTTCTCCGGAGTCCGCGGAGATGGACAAATCACTTTCCTCTCGACCGACTGGCTGACCACCACCGGTAGCTACTATCGCGCTTACGTCAGCTCCGACGTCAGCGCGCCGTTTGTGGGGACCGCCACCAACACCCCGCAGCGATGGGATTTCTCCCAGCCCAAGCAGGACGGGGAGTTTTTGAGGCGGATGGATATCGTGCCCATCTCGGACGGCGGACATGGAGACCGTTTCCCCAATGCAACTTACGCCGAGCGATTCATCGACGATGTCTATTCGATTTGGGATTATTACCACATTAACCCAAGCTTGAATCGAACCTACCATGGGTTTTTCAATGGTGGCCTGCTGGGAGCCTCGTCGATAACACCGCCCGCGCTGGATGTTCCAGACGCCGTTTCGTTCGGCAGCAATTGGAACTCAACTTATGTGCTCGAAGGGGAGTTCTTTCTCACGCGACAAACCATCAATGCGGTCATTGATGCCTATGGCATGCTCGTGCTGCCGCATTTGGGTGAAGTGCCGGCACTCCGCGTGAACCAATTGACCTTCCAATACATGTACCTGAACAATGGAACCCCCTTGGGTTCTGACTATTTCCGGGAGTATTACTGGCTAGCGAGAGGCGTCGGTAAGGCTATGCACATCGTCTCCGAACACAGCCCCACGCCTCCGCCTTTGAGCTTCGCCAATGCCGCTTCCGTCCGTCGGGTTTTTGAAGTCCGACCGTGGCGTGTCGCGGACCTTCAGATTAAACGCCAAGGTACCGCTGCGGTTCTTTATTGGACGCAGGAAACAAACACCTCTGGTTACCGCGTCGAGACAATCGGAACCGTAATCTCGACCAACTGGCAGGTGCTGGGCGAGCCAAACAGCAACACATGGTCAACCTCTCTTTCGGCCACACAAGCGCAGCGCTTCTTCCGCGTCATCACCAAACCATGAGCGCTTTTTCCCACGCTCGAAGCAGCCGACGTAAGGAGGCTCACTCTTTCGTTTCGCGCGCGAGATTTGAGCCTCCTGACGTCGGCTGCTACTCACGATCTGCTTTCACTTTGATGGAGTTGCTGGTCGTCATCGCCATCATTGCGCTGCTGGCGAGTCTCCTTTTGCCCGCCCTCAACGCCGCCCGCGCCAGGGCTCGGGCTGTGCAATGCCAAAGCAACCTGCGGCAGCTCGGAATTGCGCTGGCCATTTTTGTGGGAGAAGAAGGTCTCTACCCGCTGGCGACAAGCGGCAACGGGATTGGAGCGTGGCATCGCTTACTGCTTCCCTACGCCGATGATCAAGTTTTCCATTGCCCGCTCGTGAACCGCGCCACAGACGAATTCCTCCGCTACTTCCCCAGCAACGCTCAAATCCGGTCGCACTACGGATACAATGCGCTCGGTGCGGCCCGGCGGAATCCGCCTCCGTCCAATCCCGGCCTCGGTGGCGACTTCGTGCCGGATGGCCTTTCCGGTCGTTTTGTACCTACGCCAGAAGGCCGTGTCGCCGCCCCGGCGCAGATGATCGCTTTGGGTGATAGCCCAGCGTTCGTCCGGCCGTTCCTCTTCGCAGCGCCGCCCACGAATGCCGAGGATTTGTTTTACATTGCCTTCCCTTACCGCTTGCAGTTCTCCGGTGCCTTCGGGGTTGGAGAAACTCACCAAGAGGGTGCCAACATGCTTTTCTGCGATGGCCATGTGGAATATGCCAAACAGTCCAAATGGCTCGAAGCCTCCAATGAACGCCGCCGCCTGTGGAACAATGACAACCAACCTCATCCGGAAACCTGGTGAACCTTAAAAAAACCGCTCTATGAACTTTTTCTTACAATCCCTGTAACTCCCACCCGTGGCCAACCGTGGAACTGGGTGGAATGCGACGCCGAATCGAAAACACAAAGGAACCAACCATGAAACAAACACCAACCCTTGTTACCGCCGGGAAGACACGCCGTGCGCGAACGCTCCGTCTGTGGAGTCTCGTCGCGACGTTGCTCCTTTTGCTTCTTACTGGCACGGGGCTGGCCCAGTCTTGCACCCTCCCGCCCACCAACATCATCGCTTGGTGGCCGGGCGACGGCCACACCTACGACGTAATCGGGAATCCTTTCGCGGTCCTTCAGAACGGTGCGGGTTACGCGCCCGGGATGGTCGGTCAGGCGTTCAATTTCGAGGGCAGCACGGAAAAAGTCCGTGTTCTGGAATCCACCAGCACCGACCTGAGCCGCTTGCCGAGTTGGACTATCGAAGCCTGGGTCAAGCCTGTGAGCTTCGCCAACGCGACCTACCCGACAATCTACTCGGAAGGAAACCGCATTGTTTCGCTGGGACTGAACAACGGCACGGGCAAGCTAGAATCGTGGGTCAACAACGACGGGACCAGGCGCCTCATTAGCACCAACGCACTACAGTTGACCAACTGGAATCACGTCGCGCTCGTCTATGACGGCACGCGGCGGTTCCTCTACCTCAACGGCAGCCTCACCGGGAGCACCAACACTCCGGCCATCACCGACGACGGCAGCGGCGCCGCCATTGGCCATGTGACGCAAAACGACGCCAACAGTCCTTTCGCTGGGGCCATCGACGAAGTGAGCCTTTACAACCGCGCCCTCACCGCCGCCGACATTCTCACCATAGCGACCAACACCGCCGGCAAATGCTTCACCAACGCTCCCTTGCCCGCCTTCGCCCTCCAGCCCCAAAGCCAGACCGCCTACCTCGGCGAAACCCTTACCCTCACCGGAATCGCCATGGGCACACCGCGCCCTGAATACCAATGGCAATTTGACGGCGCTCCGCTCTCTGGCGAAACCAACTACACGCTCACCATCTCGAACATCAACTTCAACCACGACGGGAACTACACGCTGGTCGCCTACAACGCCGCTGGTTCCACCTCCAGCCCGGTGGCCCGAGTTTCCGTGCCCTTCTGCACGTCCATTACCAACCTTATCGGCTGGTGGCCGGCGGATGGCAGTGGATTGGACGCCGTGAATCGCCATGACGGCGCGATGTGGGGCAACACAACCTTCGGACCTGGCGTGGCGGGATCGGCCTTCAATTTCAACGGCACCAACGCTTACGTGGCCGTACCCGACGCCCCCGAACTCAGCCCGCACGTCGGGACAAATGGCGAGATGACTGTAGAGGTCTGGATCAAGCTCGACCAGTTGCCGCAGCCCGATACTGTCACCGGCCAAAATCAGCGCACCGTGTTGGCCAAGGTTGGCCCGGGGCAGTGGGAGTACGGCTTGAGCGTCACCAACACTGGTGCGGGCGGTGTACCGAAATTCTTCCTGTGGAATTCGAATGGTGGCGTCTGTGCCAGCATCACGGGAGGACAAATCCTCACGGGTCAATGGCACCACATCATCGCCACCGTGAAGAAGAGTGACGCCGTGAGGCTCTATCAGGATGGCCAGCTTGTCGGCAGCAGCACCAACTTCACTGGTATCACTGGCAACGGGAACTCGCCGCTCTACATTGGTCGACGTGGTGACGCCCAGTTCCTGCAAGGCTGGGTGGACGAAGCCGCGCTCTACAGCCGCGCGTTAACCAGCGACGAAGTTGCCGCGCTCTATTCCGCCGCTGGCTTCGGCAAATGCTCCGACGCCCCCAGCCCCGCGCCTTGGTTCACGCGGCAACCGGAAAACCAAACTGGCTATGTGCTGCTGGGCGCCGGCCTCACCAGCTTCGCCAACGGCACGCCTCGACCCAGCTATCAGTGGCAACGGAGTAACGATACTGCATGGGTA
Source organism: uncultured Verrucomicrobiae bacterium (assembly GCA_963760275.1). Lineage (GTDB taxonomy): Bacteria > Verrucomicrobiota > Verrucomicrobiia > Limisphaerales > SIBH01 > JANNGC01. The sequence goes on along the minus strand of CAVXCM010000011.1, from coordinate 81,261 downwards.
GCAATATCCCGACAAACCAACGGCTCTCTTGTCCTGACCAACCTTTCCGAAGCCTTCGAAGGCAACTACCGCGTGGTCGCCACCAACCCGCACGGCTCCACCACGAGCGCACCAGTGTATTTGAAAGTCGGGCTTCACGATATTCTAAGCGGCGGCGAACATTTTGAGAAAGGTTGGAACGGATGGGAGACAGATACCAATCTTTGGCAGATAGGAACGCAGACAAACCAAGCCAACGGTGTTGCAGCCACGGGATTCAATGGGAATTACCCTCGTGAAACCTCCAGCCGACTTATTACACCTGTCTTTGACCTGCCCGCAATCACTGCGGGGGAGACGCTGGTGCTGGAATACTGGCAATGGTTTGAATACTGGGCGGGCCTGATCACCACGTTTTGCGGCGCAGACCGCGTGGTGTCTGTGGATGGAGGGTTGGTCCAGATTCAAGTCTTCGACCCCACCACCCGGCAATGGTCGGGGTGGACCAACCTCCTGGCCGTCAGCGGATATTCTCCGGTGTGGTCGCAGGCGCAGGCCGACCTGGCCGCCTATGCGGGCCGGCGCGTGCGCATCGGCTTCCACCACAGCGACAGCACCGAGGATGCTGAATCTTGTGGCGGCTCTTATCACTACGAATCCACCGGCTGGTTCATCGATGATGTGAGCATCAGCGTCCGTTCCGTGACACCGCCGCCCCCCGGCGGAGTCGGCTTTGAAAATGGCTGGGCGGGTTGGTCGGCGGACAATGGCGTTTGGGAAGTCGGCGTGCCCCGAAGCGGCCCGACCAATGCACATTCAGGCCGGCAACTTGTGGGCACGGTGCTCGCAGGCAACTATCCTTACGAGACGGAGTCCCGGCTGCTCAGCCCCATTTACGATCTCCCCGCAATCACTGCGGGGGAGACGCTGGTGCTGGAATACTGGCAATGGTTTGAATACTGGGCGGGCCTGATCACCACGTTTTGCGGCGCAGACCGCGTGGTGTCTGTGGATGGAGGGTTGGTCCAGATTCAAGTCTTCGACCCCACCACCCGGCAATGGTCGGGGTGGACCAACCTCCTGGCCGTCAGCGGATATTCTCCGGTGTGGTCGCAGGCGCAGGCCGACCTGGCCGCCTATGCGGGCCGGCGCGTGCGCATCGGCTTCCACCACAGCGACAGCACCGAGGATGGTGACGCTTGTGGCGGCTCTTATCACTACGAATCCACCGGCTGGTTCATCGATGATGTGAGCATCAGCGTCCGTTCCGTGACACCGCCGCCCCCCGGCGGAGTCGGCTTTGAAAATGGCTGGGCGGGTTGGTCGGCGGACAATGGCGTTTGGGAAGTCGGCGTGCCCCGAAGCGGCCCGACCAATGCACATTCAGGCCGGCAACTTGTGGGCACGGTGCTCGCAGGCAACTATCCTTACGAGACGGAGTCCCGGCTGCTCAGCCCCATTTACGATCTCCCCGCAATCACTGCGGGGGAGACGCTGGTGCTGGAATACTGGCAATGGTTTGAATACTGGGCGGGCCTGATCACCACGTTTTGCGGCGGCGGCGACCGCGTGGTGTCTGTGGATGGCGGGCTGGTCCAGATTCAAGTCTTCAACCCCACCACCCGCCAATGGTCGGGCTGGACCAACCTCCTGGCTGTGAACGGATATTCTCCGGTGTGGTCGCAGGCGCAGGCCGACCTAGCCGCTTATGCGGGCCGGCGCGTACGCATCGGCTTCCACCACAGCGACAGCACCGAGGATGGTGAACCTTGTGGCGGCGCTTATCACTACGAATCCACCGGCTGGTTCATCGATGATGTGAACATCAGCGTCCGTTCCGTGCCACCTCCGCCGCCCGGCGGGGTCGGCTTTGAAAATGGCTGGACGGGTTGGTCGGCGGAAAATGGCGTCTGGGAAGTAGGAATACCCAGAAGTGGTCCAACCAACGCGCATTCAGGCCGGCAGCTGGTAGGCACGGTGCTTGCCGGCAACTATCCCTACGAGACGGAGTCCCGGCTGCTCAGCCCCATTTACGATCTCCCCGTAATCACAGCGGGGGAGACGCTGGTGCTGGAATACTGGCAATGGTTTGAATACTGGGCGGGCCTGATCACCACGTTTTGCGGCGCAGACCGCGTGGTGTCTGTGGATGGAGGGTTGGTCCAGATTCAAGTCTTCGACCCCACCACCCGGCAATGGTCGGGGTGGACCAACCTCCTGGCCGTCAGCGGATATTCTCCGGTGTGGTCGCAGGCGCAGGCCGACCTGGCCGCCTATGCGGGCCGGCGCGTGCGCATCGGCTTCCACCACAGCGACAGCACCGAGGATGCTGAACCTTGTGGCGGCGCTTATCACTACGAATCCACCGGCTGGTTCATCGATGATGTGAACATCAGCGTCCGTTCCGTGCCACCTCCGCCGCCCGGCGGGGTCGGCTTTGAAAATGGCTGGACGGGTTGGTCGGCGGAAAATGGCGTCTGGGAAGTAGGAATACCCAGAAGTGGTCCAACCAACGCGCATTCAGGCCGGCAGCTGGTAGGCACGGTGCTTGCCGGCAACTATCCCTACGAGACGGAGTCCCGGCTGCTCAGCCCCATTTACGATCTCCCCGTAATCACAGCGGGGGAGACGCTGGTGCTGGAATACTGGCAATGGTTTGAATACTGGGCGGGCCTGATCACCACGTTTTGCGGCGGCGGCGACCGCGTGGTGTCTGTGGATGGCGGGCTGGTCCAGATTCAAGTCTTCAACCCCACCACCCGCCAATGGTCGGGCTGGACCAACCTCCTGGCCGTCAGCGGATATTCCCCGGTGTGGTCGCTGGCACAGGCCGACCTGGCCGCTTATGCGGGCCGACGCGTGCGCATCGGCTTCCACCACACCGACAGCACCGAGGATGGTGACGCTTGTGGCGGCTATTATCACTACGAGTCCACCGGCTGGTTCATCGATGATGTTTTCGTAAAGCGCGGCAACCTTGCCATCGCCTCAATCGCCGACAAAACGGTCAACGAGCTCGAAAGACTCACCTTCCCCGTCACCGTCATTGGCACCGATGCCAATTCATGCGTTACCTGCCAACTAATAGATCCTCCAAAGGGCGCTACGATTGATCCAACCACGTGCGTGTTCTCCTGGACCCCGGAGGAGTGTCAGGGGCCGGCCACATACAACATCGGCATCTATGTCGTCGATTACTGCAACAACGAGGCGAATGACCTGGGTTTCGTGAAGGTGACGGTTAATGAAATGAACGAGCGCCCGTGGCTGATGGCTCACACAAATTCCGTGGATGTCCTTCAAACGAATTTGATTCCCCTAGCCTGCTGGGGAGATGCCGATTGTCCCAGGAATCCCCTTGCATTCTCGCTGGTTTTTGGAGCGCCCGCGGGGGCATCGCTTGATACCAATGGCGTTTTCCGCTGGGTGCCCACGCTCGCTCAACTCCGGACCCAGCCTTATGTCATGCAGGTCCGCTTGTGCGACAACGGGTCGCCCAATTACTGCGTGACCAACTTCCTTTCCGTAACGGTCACGACCAACTCCGTGCTGCAAATCCAGCCTCTATCGGGCAATGACTACCAGGTCAGCATCCTCAAAGGACGAACGGACAGAAGTTACATCCTCCAGGAATCCGCGACGCCCTGTTGGTGTTCATGCGCCACCCCCTGGCACGACGTGATGACGGTCTCGCCCACCACCATTCCATTCACGTTCATGATTCGGAGCGAGCATCCGCACATGTTCTTCCAGCTCCGCGAAGTGCCGCGAGTGCCTTGATGTCCGCTTGTGTGAGCGGTTCACCGGTCTTGGCGCTGAACCTGTGTGGGCGCCAAGACCTGCCAAAAAACGGAAACGATACAACTTATGAAAAAAGAAATAGTCCTGAACGCCGCTCTGTGCGCGCTGGCGTTGCTCGTCACCGCCTGCGGCACGGTGCCACCCAATAAATGGTTCGTCCGGCGTGGGCCGACTTACAACGTCACGATGCCTACAGTCGATCGAGTGGGCGTCTTCGTGGACACGGCGATCACTTACGACCGGGTGGGCACCAACTATATCGTGATTGAAGATTCGCTCCTTGCCATCAGCAACCTGGTGCGCGAAGCCGCCGCCGACCTCAAGAGAAAGGGTTACGAAGTGGCCTTTGTCGAAGCGCCTTTCGTGGGTGGCTGCCTTAATTCGCCGCTGCAATTCGCGGTGGCGGACAAGCGCGCGGATAAACCCGCCGCGCGCAGTTTACCGTTCCATGTCGTGTCTGGGTTGAAGGACGATCCCGCCTACCGCGATTCGCTGGCCAAGGCCATGCGCGACATTCTCTCGGCGGTCGATCAGCGCGGTGAATTGCCGACCGACCAATTGCGTGCGGAAGAGGGAACACGCGCCGCGTTGCAGGCCATCGCGGACAAACGTCAGATCCGCTACCTTTTTTTGGTTCACGCGCAGGGAACTGTAGTTTCGGGCGGCAAACAGGCCGGCCAAGCCATCGGCACGGCGCTGCTCACGGGCGTCATCACGCTGGGCAACGTGGTCGTGGTCGCGCACAACACGTCCGCGCTTTCCAGCTATGTAAGTTTAATCGATCTGCAGAGTGCCGAGGTCGTCTGGTGCAACTCGCTGGGCTTGCCGGGAATGAACCCGGCCAATGCCGACCATTATAAAGGGCGGTGGGCGCACAACGTTTTGTATTGGCTGCCCCCGCGCGGGCAACTGGATCCGCCGCAGCCGAAATGATCGTTCTCAACCAAACCACATTCCAATGACCGTTCATTAACTCAATGCCATCATGAAAACTTTCAAACTTGCCATCATTCTCGGCTGCGTCGCCGCCAGCGTCTTCTTCGTGGGATGCGCACCGTCGCAGTTCCGCCCCGTCACGCAGATCCCGCCCGGACGAGGTTTGGTCTATGTCTATGCGCCCAAGGGAGCAGTGATCCGAGGCACGGCGTTGTCGCACAATGGAGAGAAGATCGCCGGGCTGGGGCCGGAGCAATATTTCGTCCATTTTCCGGAGCCGGGCACCAACAGCTACGGCTTTCGCATGGGCTACTTCAGCCGCGGCGGGCTGGTCGGCATGATGTTGACGCAATCGGATCCCGGCGCCACGCCGTTGCGCGTGGACGCCGGCAAAACTTACTTTCTCCGGATGGTCGGCGGCGGCATGGGCTCCTCACTGTGGCGAGTGGAAGACAGCACCGGATTATCGGAAATCGACAAATGCCATCCGGTGGAGATCGAGAAAGCCAAACGTGTCGGCACAACAACGCGGTGAAAGGCTCGTGGATCATGAAAACACTGATTCGTTTATTCGGTTTGGCTTGGCTGGCGTCATCTCCGCTGACGGCTAGGTCCGCGACCTTGGTTACTCAATATTGGCCGATGCACGACGGCGACGTCCGTTACTTCAGCGGGGTGGCGGGATCGAGCTACTTCGAGTTCGCGGAAGATGACTTTGGTGATTATACCGAATTCTCCATGGATATTTACCGGCAGGAGCTGCCCGCCACGGAGTATGAGGATTCCGGCACCAGCACTTACGGGTATTCGTACGCGAGAGACGTCCTCTTCAACTACGGGCAAAAAGGTCCCATCGGTGCCTACCTCTACTTTAATCCAGCGTGGGAACTCTTGAGTGATGGTCTGCTGCTCAAAGGCGGAAGCCGTTCGAGTCGATTCTACGCCGGGGTGCCGGACGTGGAGGAGGTTCTCGTGTCTGCGACGGTGAAAGTAAAGGCGGCGGGGACCGTTACCGTCCCGGCGGGAACCTTCCATGACTGTCGTTCGGTCAGTTTCACACTCAAGGCGGCTCGGGGCGGCGGCGCTTCGGGACAGGCGATGATTCTCGCGCCCCGAGTTGGTCCCATTAAAATGGGAGTCGCTAACGTCCGCGGGCAGTTCATCGGGTGGCAATCGCTTACCGGAGGGACGGTGGGTGGGGTGGATGTGCGGGAGTTGGCCATTCAAATTCCGCCGACGATTACCACGCAGCCCCGGGGGAAGAGTCTGAACGAGGGGAAAAAGCTCCGGTTGTTCGTGCGCGCCAAGGGGCCGGGACCGCTTCAATACCAATGGCGTTTCAACGACTCTCCGATCCCGGACGCGGACGAAAGCGTGTTTGTCCTGCCAGGCGTCGCGCCCGGCGATGGCGGCAACTATTCTGTGGTCGTGAGTAATTCCGGCGGCGCGGTGACCAGCGCGGTGGCCACGGTTGTGATTCGGGCAGCTTCGACACGGTAGGTAAGTTTCATTTGCGGGCCGGTCGCGTTTCCTTCCCTTCATGCTCGTTTGCATTTAGATGTAGGTGGGCATGAGCTTTCATTTGCAACGTTCTGAATTACGCGACATCTACGACAAAGTGGTCGCGGGCGAACGCATTTCCGATGCGGATGCGCTGCGGTTGTTTGAGAGCAAGGATTTGAATGCGGTGGGAGCGATCGCGGATTTCGTGCGGCAACGGAAGGTTGGGAATCTCGCGAGCTACATCGTCAACCGCTACATCAACTATTCGAACTACTGCATCCTCTCGTGCCAGTTCTGCGCGTTTTCGAAGAAGAAGCGGGATGCCGATGGCTTTCAACTCACGACGGAGCAAATCGTCGAGAAGGCACGCGAGGCATTGAAGCTGGGCATTACGGAATTGCACATTGTCGGAGGGCTGCATCCGTCCCTGCCGTTCAGCTATTATACCGACATGCTGCGGGCGCTGAGGGCGCTGGATGTCCGCTTACAGCTGAAGTGTTTCACTGCCATTGAAATCCTTCATCTGGCCTGGCTCGGGAAAAGATCCGTGGAGCAAACCTTGAGTGAACTGAAGCAGGCTGGGCTGGCGTCACTTACGGGCGGCGGCGCGGAGATTTTCCGCAAGGAGGTCCGGTCGCGAATCGCTAAGGGCAAGGAATCCGCCGAGGAATACCTGGATGTGCATCGCACCTGGCATCGGCTCGGTGGGCGCAGCACATGCACCATGCTGTATGGGCACGTTGAATCGCTCGCGGATCGGGTGGATCATCTTCGGCAATTGCGCGCGTTGCAGGATGAGACGCGGGGATTTGTTGGCTTCGTCCCGCTGGCGTATCAGCCGGAGGACAACGACATCCCGGTGACGCATCCGCCTACTGGTTTCGATTCACTGCGGACGGTCGCCGTGAGCCGCATCTACCTTGATAACTTCGACCATGTTACCGCGTATTGGGTTGGGCTAGGGATGAAGCTGGCGCAAGTGGCGTTGAGCTACGGCGCGGATGACTTGCATGGCACGATTGTGGAGGAACACATTTTTCACATGGCGGGGGCCACGTCGCCTCAGCGGCAAACGGAGGCTTCGATGGTTAAAGCCATTCGCGAGGCGGGTCGCCTGCCGGTGCAGCGGAATACTTTCTATGAAGCGGTCAGGAGCGTCGAACCGGTTGGAACCCTAACCAAGGGCGACCACGGTGATGCATCTTTGATCGCGGAGGGGAAACTCGCTGCAGTATGAGCCAACCGGATGAACAGCCGCTGCGCATGGCTCCGCTGGAATCAGCCGAGCAACTCGCGCGACGAGTGGAGCGGGACAAACTTTCCTCCGAACGATTGCGGGAACAGGAATTGGAGCAATCGCTCAAGCCGTTTCGAGTGGGCTCGGTTCCGTATCTCAATGCCGTGCCTGTCACCCGTGGTTTGGAAGATGAGATCCTGTTCGTGGCGCCTTCCAAGCTTGCAGACATGTTGCGCCGTGATGAGCTGGATGCGGCGTTGGTCAGCGTGACGGAAGTGCTCTTCAATGACCGTTACGACGTGCTCGACGGCGTGTCGATCGCCTCGCTGGGCGAGGTGAAGAGCGTGTTCGTGGCGCATCGTTATCCTCTCGCGGAAGTGCGGGAAATCTTTTGCGACCCTGCGTCTCTCACGAGCGTGAACCTACTGAAGGTGTTGTTGGCGGAACGCGGCTTGAAGGTGGAATTGGTTCCACTGCCTGACTACGAGATGGCGCCAAGTTGCGATGCCGTGCTGCTCATCGGCGACCCCGCGATTCAATTCCTGCGAGCCGGACATGAGCATCAAATTTATGATTTGGGCACGGCGTGGTGTGAACTGACGAAGCTCCCGTTTGTTTATGCGGTGTGGGCGTTGCGCCGTGGAATCGAAAACAAATCCCTCCGGCGGCATCTGCGCGAGGCGAAGAAGTTTGGCCTCGACACGCTCGACCACATCATTCGGACCCGGAAAGAATACGACTTGGATTTTCGGAAGGATTATCTTGGATGGCACATCCATTACCATCTAGGTGCCGACGAAAAGCGCGGGTTGGCGAAGTTTGCTGAACTTCTGCGCAAGCATGGGCTTGGCCCGGTGTTCGATCCGAATTTTGTGAGTTAAAGACCGACCAAGCCGGATCCCGGGCTCGCGTGGGCTAAGCCGTTTCTTTCTCCAACCGTTCCAGCACTCCGGGATCCCGCACGTCCACCCAGCGGCCTTCTATTCGGAGGCCGGCCAGTGGATGGTGAGTCTTGATCAAGCCAGCGATCGCATCCGTCAGTTCATATTCGCCGCGGGGAGATTTTTGCAGCACAGCCGTGTGCTCGAAAAGGGACGGGCGGAAAATATAAATTCCCGCGTTGTACCACGCCGTATCCCCGGGCTTGATCCAATCCGTGCGCCGCAATTCCTCCAACTGCGTTTGGCTGGGCTTCTCCACCAGATGCTTGAGGCAGAACTTGTCGTCGAAGAAAAACAATCCGCCTTTGGTGACATCCTCGCTGCCGGTGACGGTGACGACCCCAGAGAAGTAGTCCTCGTTGTAGCGCTTGATCATCTGCCCGTAGGTCTCCTGCTTCACCAGTATGTCGCCGTAAGTGAGAACGAATGGCGATGCGCCGACAAATTCCCGCGCGAGTTCCGGTGCCTTGCCGGTCCCATCCTGGACCATTTGGCGTCCATACTGGATGCGCACGCCATGCTTCGAGCCGTCAGCAAAATACTCTTCCACCACCTCGGCACGAAAACCGGTGATGATGAAGATGTCGCGCACGCCGGCAGATTTCAGGCCCAACACGATGTGCTCGAGGATGGGCACGCCTTGGACGCGAAGCATCGGTTTGGGAATCTCGTTGGTGAGTTCCTTCATGCGCGTGCCTTTGCCGGCGGCGAGGATGACAGCTTTCATTGGGCGCGGATTGTTGCGAATACGGAACCGCAAGCGAGGAAGAAATCCTTTTCTGCGGTGGAGTCGGTGCGATCGGAAGTGGCGGGCCAAAGCCTCGCGTGGAACGTGACTGTGTTCCGAGGACGAGGCGCCGCGGTGTGGTCTGAACGAGGCGCCACGAATTAGTGCTTCGCTGCCAAACCCGGCTTATTGCGGCTCGAAGGACGAGCGGGATGCCTGTTGCGGTCGATGAAGGGTTGGGCAGGCCAGTTCGCCGAGCGCTGTGTCGGAGTGGGAGAAGCTGATGATCAATCCAGACCAATGTCGCCAAGGGATTTCAACCGTGTCCCCGGATGGAAAGCACTTCACCTATGACACGGCCTGCTCTGGCACACTCGGTTCGATCCCGGCCGCGAGACCAAAATTCTCGCGCCCCTGCCGCTGTTGATTACGGGAGCCATGGAAGAACAGCATCAAACCTTTCGTAAATGGCGAACTCGCCACCCCTCCGCCGTTGGCAAGTTTACCCAAGCAAATCGTTGACGAGCACTACAAATGGGTGCTACCTCAAGCCAGCCACACCATTAGTAGGCTTGGCGGTTATGCGATGCCCGAAATGCGAATGCGTGGACGACAAGGTGATCGACTCTCGATCATCGCGCGATGGAGCCACGATTCGTCGTCGGCGCGAGTGTCTCAAATGCGCGACGCGCTTCACCACGTACGAGGAAATTGAAAAACCAGCCACGTTGATGGTTCAGAAACGTGACAGCCGTCACGAAGAATTTTCCCGCGAGAAATTGTTGGTGAGCCTGCAGCGCGCCTGCCAGAAGCGACCCGTGAGCCTTGAGGCAATGCAAGAGTTGGCGGACAAAATTTACAATGATGTGCTTAACACCCATGGGCGCGAAGTCAGCTATCGCGTGCTGGGCGAACGAGTGATGGAAGGGCTGCGGAGTTTGGACAAGGTCGCCTACATTCGATACGCGAGCATCTACCGGCAGTTCGAAGAGCCGGATGAGTTTCTCACCGAAATTAAAAAGCTGGAGAAGCCACATGATACACTTACGAGACGACTGCCTGGTGTTTGAAATGAGCAACGGCGACAAAATTCCGTGTTCCGCCTCGTCGGTCACTGTGGAATTGATGGGGTCCGCCATGGAGTTGGTGGATCGCGACGTGGTCGAACATGCGGCAGCCGCGGTGCTTCATTATTTCCAGAACGAGCTGCATCGCACAGAGGTGACAGTCAACGAATTCACGGACGCCCTGGAAAAGGCGCTGCGCGGTCTCGGCCTGAATGTGACTTGCGATTCGCCCAAGAAGCCGGGCCACCGGGCGGAATCCGATTTGCGTTTGCTGGCGGCGGAAGCTGGCAAGGAGTTTGAGCTCGGATTTTTTTCCCGCCTTCGAGAGGAAGTGCGCAAGGAACTGCAACTGTCTCCCGAGCTCATTCGCTTCTTCGGTCTGCGTAGCTGCGTAAAGCAGCTCGCCGGGGCGCGCCGCTGGAGCCCGCGATGTGAGCAACTCAGCGATCAAATTGTGGAGTTTCTTCGCCATTGTGTTAGCCGCGAAAACCCGTCCCAACCCTGCGGGCTGCTTGTGGTCTGATGCGCCCGGAAATATTCCAAGACCTGTCTCCGTGGATTTCCAATCTCCCGAGTTCCAAATTGAATTCAGTTCACCCCGCGCTAACGTCCCCGCATGACGCTGTTCGAAAAAATTGCCGCCCGTCAAATTCCCGCGCAGATCGTTTACGAGGATGACTCGGTCCTGGCGTTTAAGGACGTTAATGGCAAGGCACCGACCCACGTCCTCATCGTCCCAAAAAAACCGATCCCGCGTATTGCGGACGCGACGGCGGAGGATGAACGCGTGCTTGGCCATCTCCTCCTGAAGGCGGCTCATATCGCGAAGCAACTCGGCGTGGACGACACGGGATTTCGGCTCGTGATTAACAATGGCCCGGATGCTGGTGAGTCGGTGCCGCACCTGCATTGTCATCTACTGGCTGGACGCCAACTGGGTTGGCCGCCTGGTTAGCATCCAGCGACGCGGGCTTCGCTTTCGCCAAGCACCTCTAAAATTTCCTAGCAACCCTCGTTCTCGTCCCTGGCATTCGCAGGGCAGGTCCAGCTTTCGCTTGGTCATCCCTTCATCGCTTCCTGCAAGATCCATCCGCTTTGGCGCCATTGGTCCGTTCTCAGGCAAATTGTATTCGTGGTTGCGGACATTTCCCTAAGTGCGTCCCGCAATCGCCCCGAATTGTCCCTGTCTGCGCCGGGTGATACAAAATGAAATCAGAAGGAATCAGAGAAGGTGCTCGAGAAAATCAAACACTTCGTTTATCCGGCCAACCCGCTGGATGGACGCTTAAGCGCACGTCTAAAGCGCGGCGCCATCCACTATGCGCAGGTCAGTTCGTGGTGGGCGCTGCCGGGCCTTCAGCGATGGGTTCGAGATCATCGCTTCGAATTCCGCCATGGCCGAAATGGCGACTCAACCCGTGTGACAGTTTCGGGCGCGGATCTCACTCACATTTGGGTGGCCGATGAAGTGTTGATCGAGGGCGTTTACCAATTGGAAGCAGTTCCGTTTGCGCCCGACCTGGTGCTGGACCTGGGGGCAAACATCGGTCTGTTCACACTGCTCGCCGCACGCCGCTGGCCGAAATCAAATCTCGTCTGCGTGGAACCCCATCCCACAACATTCTCATTTCTGTGCGACAACCTGGCTCGGAACGGGGTGAGTGCGACTAAGCTCCAATGTGCGTTGGATGTCACTGTGGGTGACCGATTCATGCAGAACGAGGGTGCGGTGTATCAGGCCCTTGCCGAGGGCCCCACTGAAACGCACGTCATGGCTTTGCGACTGGATTCAATCCTCCCTCAGCGTTCCGACCTGAAACTCCTTATCAAGATGGATATCGAGGGTTCCGAGACATCAGTGCTTGAGGATCTGGAGACGGAGTTGCCTGAACATACGTTTATATTCCTCGAGTTGCATGATGGGGATGAGTCGTTGCGCTGGATCGAAAAGTGGGCGGAGCGACGGGGATTCATCTTCCAGGAAGTCCGCCGCCGCGAGCAGTGGATCGATGGGTATCTGAGGCGGCCCCTTTCAGAAACCTCTAGCGCCCGGGCCACAACAGTGGCTGTTTCCTCTTCGCAACACGCGGAAGTATGACCCCCATTTTTTTATCCAACAGAATTCCGTGGTTTGGAAATCACACCGGTTATCAGCAACTGCCACGCTACATGCAGAAGCTTTCGCCCGAGATGAAAGTAATCGGCTCCAGAAACTCCTTCTCCGATTTAATGCTGGGGAAAGCTTACTCGTTGTATCGAGGCTGGCCCGCTCGAAATCAGTTCGATGCGGCCGCTGAACTCCGTTTTCTCCGTGCCAACAGCGTGCCTGAGCCGGTCAAGCACGTCCTGCACTTTGAGAATCATTACCTGTTTTTCGATCAATGGACCAAGGCGCCCGCTGAGATCATCTCCACGCTCCACGTTCCCCGTGCCGAGTGGACGCATCCAGAACTCGAAGCCTTGAAGCACCTGTCTTCAGCCATAGTTCTCTACCAGCGCGATATCGAGTTCTTTGAATCTTACGTGGGCAAGGGGCGTGTGAAGTTTGTCCCGCATGGCGTGGATGTGGAATTCTTCCGCCCGCGAACACCGGCTCCCGAACCGAAACGCCTCTTCTACAGCGGGCATTATCTGCGGAACACCCGGATGCTTGCCCGCGTCCTTGAGCGCCTGGCAGAGGAACATCGGGGGCTTGAGTTCCATCTGCTAGTCCCCGACGCCCTCCGGTCCTCGGAGGATTACAAAGCGCTGAATGGAAGGTCAGATATTGTCTGGCATCAGAACATTACGGACGACCAACTGGCGGCACTCATCGCAAGCGCATACCTGGTGCTGTTGCCGATGAACGACAGTGGCGCCACCACCGCCGTGGTTGAAGCGCTCGCCTGTGGTACTCCGGTCGTGACGACGGACGTGGGAGGGATCCGCGATTACGGCGGCGGCAGCGTATTTCCCATCGTTCGCAACAATGACGACGATGCGATGATTGAATTAGTGGGGCGGTACCTAACTCAGCCTGGCTGGCGGGAGAATATGTCGCGCCGGTCTCGTGAACTCGCCGTAAACAAGTTTGCCTGGGCACGCGTCGCGGAGCAGCATTTGGAAGCGTATCAAACACTCGCAAATTGATGTCTGTCATCTGCACATTATTTGAAGGCAATTATCACCTCGGTCTCGGGGCGCTGGTGAACTCACTGCATGCCCAGGGGTTCCGCGGCCATTTTTACGCAGGTTATCGCGGAGAGATCCCCCCGTGGGCCGCGGCGGACGTCCGCAAGAACGGCGTCGGATCGATTCTCGATGTCGGCGAAGATCTGACCCTGCACTTTGTACCGCTCGCCATTGAAACTCATTTCAATAACTACAAACCGCAGTTCCTGCTCGACCTCATGGAACGGTGCCCGGATGAAGATCGATTCTTCTATTTTGATCCGGACATTGTCGTGAAGGCCTCGTGGGATTTCTTCGAGCAATGGGTATCTCACGGCATCGCCATGTGCGAGGACGTGAACCATTACCTTCCGCGCAATCATCCAGTGCGCCTTGCGTGGAAGCGCTATGCGGCCCGCGAAGAACTTCCCGTTCGCCAGGAGCATGAGAAGTTTTACAACGGCGGCTTTTTTGGCCTGCGACGCGAGCACCAGAGTTTCCTGACCGTCTGGAAGCATCTGTTTGACTGCCGCGCAGCCGATGGCGTGGATCTGAAAAAATTTGAGCTGAGCGGCTTCGTCTTTCCCTACCTCTACCTCGATCAGGATTTGATGAATCTGGCGCTCATGTTGACGCCGCATCCGGTGACGGCCGTGGGGCCGGAAGGAATGGACTTCACACCGGGCGGATACGTGATGTCGCATTCGGCGGGGGACAAGAAAAGTTGGCTCAAGCCGTTTGTCTGGGAAGCATTGAAAGGCCGCGCACCCTCGAGGACCGACAAGGAGTTCATGCGCTACACCCAGTCACCCATCCAAATCTATTCCAGGTCCAAGCTCGCCTCGCGCAAGCTGGGAGTAGTGGTGGGCTCCGCCATCGGGCGGTTTTACCGGAGGGGGACGACATGAACGGCAATGAATCCCGGGACCCGCTGGTGAGCATCATCATCCCGACGTTCAACCGGCCGAACTTGTTGCGCGAAGCCCTCTGCCAGTGCCCTTCGCCAGACCTACACAAATTTTGAAGTGCTGGTCCGCGACAATGCCAGCACGGATGAGACGCGCAAAGTCGTCCAGACGTTCTCCGATTCACGCATTCGTTATCATCGTCACGCCACCAATGTCGGACCCACCGAGAACGTGATCGGCGGCTGCCGTGAGGCGCGGGGGGAATACATTGCACAGCTGCATGATGACGACGTTTGGGAGCCCAGTTTCCTGGAGAAGTTGGTTCCGCCGTTGGAACAAAATTACGGCGCCGTCATCGCCTTCTCCGATCATTACATCATCGATGCGAATGGAACGATCGATCCCGCCCGGACGCATCGCAACACCCACCGTTGGAAACGCGACGTTCTCAAGCCCGGCCTCCACTGCCCGTTGCACCGAATCGCGCTGGTGGACAAATCCATCCCGCTTTCGATGGCTTCCGTGATGCGCCGTCGCGCCATCGATTGGAATGACATCCCGAACCTCCCGTCGTGTTACGACTTTTGGCTCATGTATCTGGTGTCACGGGAAGGGCAGGCAGGGTTTTACGTGCCGGAACGTTTGACTCGTTACCGCGTCCATTCCCAATCGGAGACCGCGACAGGCCGGATGCGGGGTGATCAAGGTTTCCTTTCCTCCTGCGAACGAATTTTCGAAGACGATCGCGTCGCCGAGATTTGGGAGGATTTGCGGACGGAATACGCGAAGGCGTGTATTGACCTCGGGGTGACATTGGTTCGCAGCAATCGCGTGGCAGAGGGACGTCCGCATCTGCGTCGCGGCTTGCAGCAACGTTGGTCCCTGCGCGGCTTGACGCTATGGCTTTTGAGCTACGTCCCGGCATTGCTCCCTGGTCGTGCCCAGGCTGCTCCCAGCCCTTTTTCCGATTCGAAAGTGCTGGGAGTAACTCCCTCCAAGGCCGAGCCTGGTCTGCCGGGCGCGTAAAGGTCCATGAATCACGACTACGCAATTATTGGCGGAGGCATCGTCGGATTAGCCACGGCGATGACGCTGCTCCGGGCACAGCCGGGTGCGCGGCTGGTGGTGATCGAAAAAGAAAGCGGCGTTGCTGAACACCAGACCGGACGCAACAGCGGCGTCATTCACTCCGGCATTTATTATTCGCCCGGAAGTCTCAAAGCGCGCATGGCCCGCGAAGGCAACCTGTCCATGCGCGAGTTCTGCCAGGAACATGGGCTTGAGCATACGGTGTGCGGGAAACTGATCGTGGCTACGGAGGAGCGGGAGTTGCCGTTGCTCGAGAAACTGAGAGTGCGCGGCCACCAAAACGGGTTGGAAGTGGAGGCCCTCTCGAGCGAGCAGGCCCGCGAGATCGAGCCGCACGTGCGCTGTCTCGGCGCCCTGCGAGTCCCAAGCACGGGCATCGTCAGTTACCGGGCGGTAGCTTGTAAGTATGCGGAACTCATCCAGGAAGGCGGCGGTGAACTTCATTTCGGCTCTCGAGTTCTCGGCGTGCGGCGGCACGATGGGGGGCATTTGATTGAGACGACGCGCGGAGAGATTGAGGCTCGTTGTCTCGTGAACTGTGCCGGGCTTTACAGCGACCGGATTGCCTTGCTTGGTGGTTGCGAACCGGGTGCCCGGATCGTTCCCTTCCGGGGCGAGTATTACGAATTGATTCCAGAGAAGCGTTCATTGGTGAAGGGCCTGATCTATCCCGTTCCCAATCCCGCCTTCCCTTTCCTTGGCGTACATTTCACCCGGATGATCGATGGGGCGGTCCACGCGGGCCCAAACGCGGTCCTGGCATTCGGACGGGAAGGTTATCGCAAACAGGACGTCACCTGGCGCGACCTTGGGGAAACGCTTTCCTATGCAGGCTTTCACAAGCTGGCTCTCAAGCATTGGGACGAGGGATGGCGTGAGATGGTGCGATCTTACAGCAAGCGCGCCTTCGTTCGTTCACTGCAGAAACTAATCCCGGAAATTACCGAACGAGACATCACGCCCTGCGCTGCCGGTATCCGCGCCCAGGCGCTGCGTCCCGATGGTTCACTCGTGGACGATTTCTTGATCGTGCCGGGGAGAAATTCCCTGCATGTCTGCAATGCTCCTTCGCCTGCCGCCACCGCCTCGCTGGAGATTGCGAAGGAACTTGTGAATCGCATCGGTGAAGTAGAAGGAAAGGCTGTCGCCTTCACATGAACTCTCATTCTAATCCCCAAGTTATGGAGGCAGGCATAGCAGGAGTTTACTCATGAAAATTTTCGTCACGGGCTCGGAAGGTTATCTCGGTTCATTACTCACACCGCTGCTCCTCCAGCAGGGCCATGAGGTGACGGGATGTGATACGGGCTTTTACAAGGAAGGATGGCTCTTCAACGATCTGCTGCCCCGGCCAAGGACCTTGTGCAAGGACGTGCGCGAAATCACGGAGGCTGATTTGCAGGGGCATGATGCCGTTGTCCACATGGCGGAGCTTTCCAACGATCCTACGGGGGAGCTCGCGCCCAATATCACTTACGAAATCAATCACGCCGGTTCAGTTCGCCTGGCTCGGCTCGCGAAAGCTTCCAGAGTCACACGGTTTGTTTACATGTCTTCGTGCAGTGTTTACGGCGTATCCGAGGCGGACTTCGTCGATGAAACCTCTCCCACGAATCCGCTGACCGCTTACGCCATCTGCAAAACGTTGGTCGAACGGGATGTGCGGGCGATGGCGGATGATGACCTCTCACCCACGTTTCTTCGGAACGCCACGGCTTATGGTGCCTCGCCGCGAATGCGCTTCGACATCGTGCTCAACAATCTCTGCGGCCTGGCGTGGACAACGCGCGAGATCAAGATGACCAGTGACGGAACCCCGTGGCGTCCGCTGGTGCATGGACTGGATATCGCCAAAGCAATTGCGTGTGTCGTGGAAGCTCCCCGGGAAGTTATCCACAACCAAATCCTCAACGTTGGCGACACGAAGCATAACTGGCGGGTTCGAGAAATCGCGGAGATCATCGCGGAGGTATTCACCGGCTGTAAGTTGAGCTTTGGCCCGGCCAGCGCTGACAACCGCAGCTACCGTGTGAACTTCGACAAGATTCGTTCCCTGCTCCCTAAATTCTCGTGTGAGTGGGACGCGGAACAAGGCGCGCGCCAGTTGGAAGCGCTGTTCTCGCGAATTCAAATGACGCCGGAGATTTTTCAGGCGCGGCCCTTTACCCGGTTGAAGATGCTTGAACACTTGATTCGCACGGGCCAGTTGGATGCGCAGTTCTTCTGGAAGCCCCTCCCCCGGGTGGAAAGCCTGCCGAACAACCGCGTGGCACACGCCGCTTGAAGATGAACCAAAACGCACCAGCCCTTACCCAACCCGGCGGCCCGACCGGTCAGCCAACGGGGCCACAAATCGCCTCTTCAACAGATATCGACGGGCCTCGCTGCCGTTTCAGTGGACGCCCGTTGAAACACACGTTTGTCGATTTGGGAATGTCTCCGATCGCCAATAATAATCTGCGCGCTTCGGACCTGACCAAGCCTGAGAAATTCTATCCGCTGCACGTCTGGGTGTCAGAAGAGTTGTTCTTGGTGCAACTCGAAGAACTCGCCGGAGCCACTGCCGAAGAGATTTTTAATCCCGACTACGTTTACTTTTCCAGTTACTCGGATTCGTGGCTTCAACACGCGAAACGCTACTGCGATATGATGGTGTCGCGCTTCGGTTTTGGCCCGCAGCACCAGGTGATCGAGGTGGCGAGCAACGATGGCTACTTGCTCCGCTGGTTTAAGGAACGCGGAATTCCAGTGCTGGGCATCGAGCCGACTACCGGCACGGCGGACGCCGCCCGGCGCAATCATGGCATCGAAAGCCATCCTGTGTTCCTTGGGGTGGGCACGGCACAATCGATCGTCGCGCAAGGCCATCGGGCGGATTTGTTGATTGGGAACAACGTCCTGGCGCATGTGCCCGACATCAAGGACTTCATTGGTGGATTGAAGATTCTGCTGAAACCTGGCGGCGTTCTCACCATGGAGTTTCCTCATTTGCTCCAGTTGATGCGGCATAACGAGTTCGACACCATTTATCACGAACACTTTTCGTATCTGTCATTCATGACGGTCGAAAGAATGTTCGCCCACCATGGATTAACTCTTTTCGATGTGGAGGAGTTGCCCACGCATGGGGGTTCCCTCCGAATTTTTGCGCGGCATACGGAGTTTAACGACCTGCCGCTGACCGCACGTGTCGAGGCCATGAGGCGCAAGGAAGTGGAGTTCGGCCTGAACCGCATGGACACCTATGAGCGTTTTGGCGAGCAGGTGAAAGCCACGAAGAGAAAACTCCTGCGTCTGTTAACTGAGCTGAAGGATGCGGGCAAAAGCATCGCCGGCTACGGATCTCCAGCGAAGGGGAATACACTCTTGAATTACTGCGGGGTGCGGACGGATTTCATCGATTACCTCGTGGATCGCAATCCGAAGAAGCAGGGGCTTTTTACGCCCGGCACACACCTGCCCATTTTCGCGCCAGACAAGATTTTTGAAACACAGCCGGACTACGTTCTGATTCTGCCGTGGAACATCAAGCAAGAGGTCATGGAGCAGATGAGGGACATCGATAAGTGGGGCGGCAAATTCATCGTGCCGATACCCGAGCCTCGGATTCTTTGAAGTGGCGGATGGGCAAACATGGTTTTTCTTGAAACAGCATTGAAGGGAGCTTTCCTCATTCGACTGGAGCGGAGGGACGATGAACGGGGTTTCTTCGCTCGCACTTTTTGCGCGTCAGAGTTTCGCCAGCATGGTCTCAATCCCCATCTCGAGCAGTGCAATACGTCGTTCAACAAGAAGCGGGGAACATTGCGGGGCATGCACTTTCAAAAAGCACCCGCAGCGGAATCCAAATTGATGCGGGTGACGCGTGGTGCCATCTTCGATGTCTTGATTGATCTCCGGCCCGGGTCGCCCACGTTCAAGCGGCATGTAGCGGTGGAATTGACGGCGGAGAACGGGCAGATGCTGTATGCACCCGAAGGTTTTGCGCATGGCTTCCAGACCCTTGAGGACGACACGGAAGTTTTTTACCAAATGAGTGCCGCCCATGCTCCGGCATTTGCCGACGGCGTGCGCTGGAACGACCCAGCGTTTGGGATTCAGTGGCCTGAGGTGGGAGCCCGCATCATGTGCGAGCGGGATGCGAACTACCCGGACTTCGTATGAACCATCCGGGAGCAACGCAGGGAAACGACAACCGTAGGGCCGCGACGGGTGAGACCGGTTCACGGTCTTCGTCCGGTGCTTCCTTGGGAGCCCGGATGCATGCGTTTGCGAGTGAACTCTTCCCGATATGCCGCAGCATCACCGGCGAGGGACTTCGCCGAACGCTTCGCCGCATCCAGAACGAAATTCCCCTCGTGCTCCATGAAGTACCAAGCGGCACGCCGGTGTTGGATTGGTCCATTCCGGACGAGTGGAACATTCGCGATGCCTGGATCAAAAACTCACGCGGCGAACGCCTCGTCGATTTTCAGGAATCCAACCTGCACGTCGTTAATTACAGCGTGCCGATTCGCGCCCAGCTCTCATGGGCCGATCTGGAGCCGCATTTGCATTCCTTGCCCGATCATCCGGAGTGGATTCCCTACCGTACCACCTACTACAAACGGGATTGGGGCTTCTGCCTGTCCGATCGGAAACGCCAACAAATCCCAGAGGGTCAATATGAGGTGTGCATCGACGCGACGCTTCGACCCGGCGCGCTCACTTACGGGGAATGTTTGTTGCCTGGCGCAACCCCGGAGGAATTCGTGTTCTCATGTCATTGCTGTCACCCATCACTGGCGAACGACAACCTGTCGGGTATTGCTGTGGCTGTGGAATTGGCGAAAGCGCTCCGGACATTGCCGCACCGGTTTTCTTATCGTTTCCTCTTCGTTCCCGGGACCATCGGCGCGATCACCTGGCTGGCACGCAACGAAGAATCAGTGGGTCGTATCAAGAACGGCCTTGTCCTCACGTGTCTCGGCGACTCCGGCCCGTTCACCTACAAAAAGTCCCGACAAGGCGATGCACCAATCGATCGCGCCATGGTGCGGCAGCTGGAGGAGGGCGGCGCCCGACACCGCGTCATCGATTTTTTCCCCTACGGCTACGACGAGAGACAATATTGTTCGCCGGGCTTCAATTTGCCCATTGGGTGTCTCATGCGTTCCCAGCACGGCACCTTCGCTGAATACCACACCAGCGCCGACAATCTCGATTTCATCACACCATCGGCGTTGGCCGCCTCCGTAGAGACAATCCTGGCGGTCATCAAAGCGTTGGAGGCAGATCGGGCTCCCGCGATGCCAGGACCTCCGCACTCACCCGCGAACAACGATGGCACCGCGCGTTTCCTCAACCTCAAACCCAAAGGCGAACCGCAACTGGGAAAGTACGGCGTGTATGAAGCCTTGGAAGGGGACGTCATGCCGGCGCTTTGGGTCCTGAATCTTTCTGACGGGACCCGCTCGCTTGCGCAGATCTCTGCGCGGGCTGGGTTGGCTTTTGACAAGGTCTTGCGCGCGTCTGATATACTCATGTCACGTGGCTTGCTGAAGGAGGTCGAGCCGTGAGTGATTCATCCATGCCCGACTTGAAGGGGAAAACTGCCTTGGTCACCGGCGCCAGCAGCGGTGTCGGGCGAGCGATTGCGCTCGAATTGGCGGCGTTGGGAGCACTGGTCCTTCTCGTGGCGCGGACTCCCGAGAAACTGCAAGCCGTGGCCGCGGAAGTGCGGGAGATTGCCGGCGAAACACAAACATTTGCCGTCGATCTCACCGATGACTCGGCTTTGAGCTCTCTCAGTCACGACCTCCAAGCACGTTGCCCGAGGTTGGATTGGCTCGTTCACAGCGCGGGCCTCTTTAGTGCGGCGCCCCTTGCCAGCGCGCCGCTGGCGGCATTCGACTCCGTCATGCGGTGCAATGTCCGGGCTCCCCTTGCTCTCACACAGGCTTTGCTGCCGGCGGTCTGTTCTGCCGGAGGCGGCATCGTGTTCATCAATTCCACGGCGGGCGAAAGAACCCACGCAAATGTGGGACACTACGCTGCCAGCAAACATGCCCTGAAGGCGATTGCGGATACCCTCCGCCTCGAGATCAGTCCGCAAGGTGTTCGCGTCCTCAGTGTCATGCTCGGCCGGACGGCGACTCCCATGCAGGAACAAGTGTGTCGGCTCGAAGGATCGATCTACGATCCGAGGAAATTCCTTCAACCGAGCGCAGTCGCGAGCGCGGTCGTTGCCGCGTTGATCGATCCCGCCAAGGCAACGCTCACCGATCTCCATTTGCGCACGCCCACGACATGAGTTCCTTGATTCACATCGCGCCGCAATTGCCGCCCGCTATCGACGGGGTGGGCGACTACTGCTGGAATCTTTGGAAGCACTGGCCGAACGGCGATGATGCTTGGCATTGCCTCGCCCTCCGCAATGCGGATAAGACCGCCGCCCACTGGCCCGAGGTCGCGGTCCATGGTTTTCAGGATAATGCGGTTTCGCTGCGAGCTATCCTTGAAGGAATTCCCGCGGAGACCCTCGTGCTGCACTACGTCAGCTATGGTTTTCAGCCCAAGGGAATTCCGACTTGGCTCCCGCAGGCGCTGAAACACTGGCGCAACGCCGTGCCTTCCCGGCGTGTTGTCACAATGTTCCATGAAATGTACGCGCGCAGTTCTCCGTTGCGTTCACCCTTCTGGGTGGCGCCGGTTGCGAAGCGGATCATTCGCGAGCTGGTTGTCGTCTCGGACGCCTGGGCCACTAGTTGCGAACGTTACTCTGAACAGCTGGTGCACTCCTTCGGCGCGTCGCCCGCTCTGGGTCGCATCGTACCCATCGCCACCAATGTCCCTCTTTCCGGCGCGCTGGCGGAGAATCCTTTCCAATCGGGAACCAAGCTTCGGATCGTCGTTTTCGGCCTGGCGAAGACGCGGCTGTGGGCTTTGGAAAAGCACTGGAGGTTGCTACGGGTTCTAAACGAAGCGGCATCAATCGAATCCATTACACTTCTGGGAAAAAGTCCTGACGCGGCCGACGCGGGCGCCTTTGAAAACTGGAAGGTGAAGATCGGGGGCGGCATCACCTGGAGGAACCGGTTCGATCTTTCCCGCGAAGAAATTTCCGGCGAATTGGTCCAGCATCACGCAGGACTGCTGGCTAACGTGCCCGACATCCTCACCAAGTCCGGCGTCTTCGCAGCCTTCGCCGCGCACGGCGTGGTGCCGGTTATTGCCGGGCAGTCGGGCGACAGGGTGCGCGGGAAAATGGGCGGCGCCGCTCTCGTGAACGATGACAGGCAATACATTTCCCGCGCGGTTCAATGCCTCCGTGATCCGGTTCGTATGGCCGCGATGCGCGACCACCTTTTGGATCTTGCGGCTCACGAACTCAGCTGGCCGAGCCTGGGGCGGAGCTGGGCTGGCCTGTTGCGACTGGCTCGCGGAGAACACTCGCCCTTCGAAGAGTCAGCGCACGATCAAACGGGCACGGTGAATCAGTTCGCTGAAACGGTGGGGCGCGTATGATCGCAATGTCTCATCCCACCGGCAACGCGAACGTTCGCGCCGTGCTTGCGGCGTTGGATCGCGCGGCGTTGCTCGACGTCTTTTTCACCACGGTTGGAATGCGGGCTGACGGTTTACTGCCACGCACATTGCCAGAAAAATTTCGCGCCAAGCTCGCCCGACGCGCTTACACCGCCACTCGCGCCCGCATTGAATTCCATCCCTGGAAAGAAATGCTGCGCCTCGCCGGCCGTGAAAGCATCGACGCCGTATGCTTTGATCTCGACGCCCACGTCGCCTCGGCCTGCCACAGCAAGCCGCAGGGCATCCGAGGGGTTTATTGCTACGAAGATGCGGCGCGCGACACGTTTCGGCTGGCCCGCGAACGCCATTGGACGACTTGCTACGATCTGCCGATCGCCTATTGGGAGACGAGCCAGAGACTCCTTCACGAAGAGGCGCAACGATGGCCCGAATGGGAGCCCACGCTCGTGGGCACGAGAGATTCCCGAGAAAAATTGGACCGCAAAACCGAAGAGCTCCAACTGGCCGACGTGGTGCTTTGTCCGAGCCAGTTTGTTTTGGAGTCACTGCCTACTGCCGCGCGCCGGGATAAAACCTGCGTCGTGGCGGAGTTTGGATCCCCTGCAGTGCAGGCACCGCTTGCGTCGCGGCCCGCGACGAGAGAGCCGCTCAAACTGTTGTTTGCCGGTTCAATGACGCAACGGAAGGGGCTGGCTGATCTGTTCGCTGCGATCAAGTTGCTCAATCGTTCTGATGTAGAGCTGGTGGTCATGGGTTCGCCAATCGCGCCGGTGGAATTCTATCGGCGGCAGCTTTCCAGCTTCCGTTATGAAGCGCCGCGTCCCCATGCGGCGGTTCTGCAGCTCATGCAAGACTGTGATGTATTTGTGCTGCCCTCCATCGTGGAGGGACGCGCGCTCGTGCAGCAGGAGGCAATGGCGTGTGGACTGCCACTAATTGTGACGGCCAATGCGGGTGCGGAGGACCTGATTGACGAAGGTGTGAACGGATTCCTCGTTCCAATTCGGTCTCCGGAAGTGATTGCCTCCCGCATTGGATGGTTTGCAGATCATCGTGATGAACTGCCCCAAATGCGGGCGGCTGCCCAGGCCACGGCCCGTGAATACACGTGGCAACGATATGGCGAAAAGGTCGTAGCCACGGTTCGCGCGGCCATGCTGCGGGAGGAGGTGGCCGCATGATCTCCGCGTTCCCCAAGCGTCGTTCGATTCGAAACCTTCGACGGACGGCTGCGGAGTCAACGCCAGCCGCTGAGCCCGTGGCAGTGCCGCCGGTTGATGAGCTGCGGCCGATACGCTGGCTCATTTGGAGTTATTTTGTCCTTCTGATTTTCGAGGGCGCTTTGCGCAAGTGGCTCCTCCCCTCGCTGGCCAATCCCCTTTTGATCATTCGCGACCCGGTGCTGCTCGCGACTTATGCCCTGGCGGTGGCGCGCGGAATTTTTCCCACGAACAAGTTTACGATTGCTCTCGGCGTTGTGGGTTTGCTTTCACTGGTGGCCAGTTTGTTTGCGGAATTTTTCAGCATCGGCGTGGCCGTTTTTGGCTTTCGTTGCAATTTTCTCCACCTGCCGCTGATTTACCTAATCGGTCGCCTCTTTAACTTCGAGGCCGTCAAACGCATTGGCTTCTGGGTTCTGCTTTTGACGCTGCCGATGACGGCGCTCGTGGTGCTTCAGTTCCGTTCCGGACCTGACTCCATCCTGAACACCGGGGCGGGTGCCGATGCGGTGCAAATCACTTTGACCGGCAACAAGGTGCGTCCTTCGGGAACGTTTTCATTCGTCTCCGGCATCATTTATTTTTACGCGCTGGCAACCGTGTTTCTCATCTACGGCCTGGTTGAGAAACGAAGCTATCCGCTGTGGCTGACGGCCATGGTGGGATTGTGTGTGCCAGCCGCGCTGGCCGTCAGCGGCAGTCGCAGCACCGTGTCGATGACGGCGATCGTGGCGGCGATGTTCGTTATCGCCCTCATCATTCGCCCGGCGCTCATTGGCAAAGCCATGAAACTGATCGCCATCGTGGCGGCGTTGGTGTTTTTGGCGGGCAGCCTTGCCGTGTTTCAAACGGTATTTCAGGAGGGCGTCGATGCTTTCTCCACGCGCATGAAGGAATCCGAACATGTCGAAGGTGGTTTCCAAGGTTTCCTGCGCCGCTTCACTGCGACATTCACGCGGCCATTTGAGACGATGTTTGATGTGCCGCTCCTCGGCTATGGACTGGGCGTCGGGACGAATGTCGGAGCCAAGCTCCTTACTGGCCAGACCGATTTCTTTCTCGCTGAAGACGAATGGGAACGCGTGATGAGTGAATCTGGGGCCATCCTCGGCGGAATGTATCTTCTCATTCGTATCCTCATGACCTGGCAGCTGGGAACCATGGCAATCCGCGCGGCGCGCATCGGACACTTCATGCCTCTGCTTTTGTTGGGTGCGTGTGGCGTCCCGTTGATCGTCGGGCAGTTTGGTCAATCAACGACACTGGGTTTTGCGGTTGTCGTGGGCGGGCTCTGTCTTGGTTCGATGAATCTGCCGCGCGCCGTCGCCACGGCGGTCGTCGCCGCAAAAAAACCAGAACGCCCGCGCCCAGCGAAGGTGATCGCGCAGCGGGCTGCGGTCGAAGCAAGAAGGGCCGCCGCGAGGGGTTCCGGCTGGACGCGCAAACTAATGGAGCCGCCATCGTGAAAATTCTGCTTGTGGGGAATTACCTGCCTGATGGCCAGCGCAGCATGCTGCGATTCGCATCCATGCTCGAGGAGGGCTTGCGAGCGGCTGGTCAGGAAGTGCGGCGGGTGCAACCCGATGCGCGTTTGGGAAACGTCGCATGGCTGCCGTCCGCGTTGCGTAAATGGTTCGCCTACATCGACAAGTTTATCTTGTTCCCCAACACACTGCGCCGGGCAGCCCGATGGGCCGATGTGGTCCACATTTGCGACCACTCGAATGCGATGTACGTGGCGGCCGTGCAGCACCAGCCTCACGTGGTCACCTGCCATGATCTGTTGGCGGTGCGCGGGGCACTTGGCGAAGACACAGATTGTCCGGCATCCTTCACCGGGAGAATCCTTCAGAGGTGGATTCTGAGCAGCTTGAAGCGCGCGCAAAAGGTCGTGTGTGTTTCCTCCGCTACACGAGAGGACTTGATTCGCCTGGCGGGTTCCCCAGTGAAGAACCGTTCGTCCGTGATCATGCTGGGAGTCGCAACGACGATGACTCACCGGCGCAATCTTCCCGCTGCAGCCGACACTCCCGTGCTGAAATCCGGTCGGCCGTTCCTGCTCAATGTGGGCTCCAATCTGCGCCGCAAGAATCGAGAGGGGGCTCTGCGTATTTTTAAGAGGGTTTCGGAGAAGTTCGACTGCGACATTGTTTTCGCCGGTGAGGCGTTGTCGCCTGAATTGGTCACCCTCAAGAAAGAGATCGGGCTGAATGGACGCGTGATCGAAGTCGCGCAACCGAGCGATGCCCAACTCGAATCGCTCTACAATCGAGCCTTCGCGTTGCTCTACCCAACCAAGTACGAAGGCTTCGGCTGGCCGGCGATCGAAGCTCAGACCTGTGGCTGCCCCGTCATTTCCAGCGACAGCACTTCCATTCCCGAGGTGGTCGGAGATTCCGCATTGCTGCGGGCGCCGGACGACGAGCACGGGTTTGCCCAGGACGTCTTGAGTCTCACGCGCGGCCCGTTGCGGGCCGAACTTATTGCGCGTGGCTTTGAGAACGTGAAGCGATTCACCCCGGAGCGAATGGTCAAAGAGTACCTTGAGGTTTATCAGCAAGTATGCGCACGAAGCTGAAATTCATCTTTTGTGCCCTGACGCTCCCGTTGCCGTGGGGGTTGCGTCGGATTCTCCTGCAATGGATGTGTGGCTATCGGCTGCACCCGACCAGTCGCATTGGACTTTCGTTTGTTTGTCCGGACCAACTGATCCTCGAGGAGCACTCGAGTATCGGTCACCTCACGGTCTGCAAAGGGTTGAAGCGCGTTCACCTGGGGGCGCACGCTTCCATTGGCCGCGGCAATTGGATCACTGGATTCCCGGCTGAGAACAAAACGTTCTTCGCGCATCAGGTCGATCGAGTCCCGGAGTTGGTGCTTGGCCCGCAATCCGCCATCACGCACCGGCACATCATCGATTGCACTTCGGCAGTGCACATCGGGGCATTCACGACCATGGCGGGCTATCGTTCGCAGATCCTGACGCACAGCATCGAGTTGATGGACTGCCGGCAGTCATCCGCGCCGGTGACGATTGGAGATTATTGTTTCATTGGCACCGACTGCGTGCTGCTGGGCGGCAGCGCGTTGCCATCGTATTCCGCACTGGGCGCCAAATCGCTCCTGAACAAAGCCTACACACAGACGCTATTGCCTCTACGCCGGTGTCCCGGCGCGTCCAATTAAATCCCTGGAGCCGGAGATGAAATATTTCCGCCGCGAAGTCGGCTTTGTGAACTGAGCGATGCGAATTCTTCACACCATTCGATCCGTGAACCCCGAAGGCGGCGGCGTCATCGAGACGGTGCGGCAATTCTCGCGTGTCCTCGAGGAGCAGGGGCACGAGGTCACGATTGCGTCCCTTGATGCACCGGGCGATCCGTGGGTGGGACGCTGTCCACATCGCGTGGAAGCGCTCGGGCCGGGGAAAGGCAATTACGGCAGTTCAACGCGATTCATTCCGTGGCTACGAGCCCAAGCGCCTTCCTTCGATGCGATCGTTGTCAATGGACTGTGGCAGTTTCAAAGCTTCGGTGCCTGGAAGGCGCTACGCTCCACGCGGCAACCGTATTTCGTGTTCCCTCACGGCATGCTCGATCCGTGGTTCAAGCGCACCTATCCGCTCAAGCACGCAAAGAAGTGGCTTTACTGGCCGTGGGCTGAGTACCGCGTGCTTCGCGATGCGCGCGCCGTTCTGTTCACCTGCGAACAGGAGCGACGGTTGGCCCGGGAATCATTCTGGCTCTATCGCTGCCATGAAAAAGTGGTGCCGCTCGGCCTTGCCCGACCGGCGGGCGACGAATCCGTTCAACGCGAGTCGTTCCTCAATCAGTTTCCGCAATGCCGGGGCCGACGAAACATTTTATTCCTCGGTCGTCTCCACGAAAAGAAAGGGTGCGACCTCTTGATTCACGCGTTTGCGGCGACGGCTTCCACCGATCCCAGCCTTCAACTCGTGATGGCTGGGCCCGAGCAGCAGGACCCGGCCCCCTGGCGTGCCTTGGCCAAACAACTCGGCGTTGCGGAACGAATCGTTTGGACGGGCATGTTGGCAGGCGATGTGAAGTGGGGCGCGCTGCGAGCCGCCGAAGTGTTCGTGCTACCTTCGCATCAGGAGAATTTTGGGATGGCCGTTGTCGAGGCGCTGGCCTGCGGCGTGCCGGTGTTGATTTCCCGGGAGGTGAACATCTGGCGCGAGGTCGTTGAATCTGGCGGCGGAATTGCCGAAGCGGATTCCATCGCCGGGACGACCGCCCTGCTGCGCCAGTGGCTGGCATTGGCACCCGATGCGCGAGTGCAGATGAAGGCTGCCGCCCGGCGAAGCTACGAACAGCAGTTTGAGATTCATCGCGCTACAGACCGGTTGTTATCGGTCATTCAAGGAGAAGCAGGCGCTGCCTCCTCCGCTCCACGGCCGCCCGTTTTCAGCTCGAACACTCTAGAGAAGATTTCATGAAGGTGCCCATATCGATTCTTATTCCCATCAAGAACGAAGCCGCAAACCTGCCTCGCTGCCTAGCGGCAATCGCCTGGGCAGATGAAATATTCGTCGTGGATTCCAACAGCACGGATGGTTCGCAGCGCATCGCGGAGGAGCACGGCGCGACTGTCGTGCAATTCCGCTTCAATGGAACCTGGCCGAAAAAAAAGAATTGGGCGCTGGAAAATCTGCCGTTCAAGCATGAGTGGGTGTTCATCCTTGATGCGGACGAAGTGTTGCCGCCGGAAGCAGAACAGGAGTTTGCCCGAATCGTCTCGGACACTGCGGCGACCGTCACGGGATACTGGATCAATCGCCGCTTCATGTTCATGGGGCGTTGGCTGAAGCATGCGTACTATCCGAATTGGAATCTGCGCCTGTTCAAGCATCGGCTTGGTCGCTACGAGAAGCTGACGGATGTGAACACGGCCAGCGGTGACAACGAGGTCCACGAGCATGTCGTGGTGCAGGGGGAAACGGGCCACCTGAAGTGTGAGATGGATCATTATGCCTTTCCCTCCGTCGATGTGTTTGTCGAGAAGCACAACCGCTACTCGAACTGGGAAGCGCGCGTGGCTCTGGACCGGTTTCTGCACGGCAGTGGCGCGGACCTGCAAAGTGACACGGTGGGTTGGCGGCGCAAACTCAAGCGTCTCTCACAACGGCTTCCGTTTCGGCCGCTTTTGCGATTTCTCTACGTTTACGTGTGGCAACGCGGCTTTCTCGACGGGCGTGAAGGGTATTACTTCGCGCGCTTGCATGGCTTCTATGAATTTTTGAGCGTCGCTAAAACGCACGAGCTGAAAAAACAGGCGAGACCTGCAACGCCTCCCGCCAGCGAGACCACCGGCGCGCCTCCCGCCCGAACGACCCATCTCGAGCCGTTGGCGGCCGAGCAAGGAAGAACCAATTAAATGAAACCGACTAGAATCATCGCGACTGTCTTCGCATTCGTAGTAATCCTGGGCTTGATCCTGTTCCTCACCTTTCGCCCCTCGACCAATGTCAGCACGCTTTCGTGGATGCCGGAACGGTGGGGCTTGTGGCTTGATGAACAGGATGAGTTTCGTCATTTCATCGGATTCAGCGTCTTCGCTGCCGTCGGGTTCATGCTGAATTTCGATTCAAGCCTCAATCGATCCAGTTCCCGCTTTCTCCGAAGGTTTCGTTCAAGCCGGTATCGCACGGGCCGGTTGGGCGGCTTCCTCGTGCTGGTTTACATCCTGGAACTCGCGCAACTCGCCATTCCGGAGCGCGACTTCGACTGGCTCGATATCGTCAATGGCTGGGCGGGAGTCCTCGTCGCGTGGGGAATCTGGTACGCAATCAAGGCCCGTGGACGCCGGCAACGACGTCGTTCGCATGACCGGCGCGATGATGCGATCAACATCTCCAGTGTGCATTTCCGTTGAGTCGATCTTCATGAAGATAACGGTTTGGGGAATCAACTACGCCCCCGAGATGACGGGCATAGCACCTTACAATGCGGCTCTCTGCGAACATCTCACCCGAAACGGTCACGACGTCCGAATGGTCACTTCCTTCGCGTATTATCCGGCCTGGGTCAAAGCGCTTGGGGATCGGGGGCGCCTGTTTCGAACGGATACCGTCCGAGGGGTTCGGGTCCATCGTTGCTGGCATTACGTGCCCGCCAAAGCCAATGCATTGAAGCGAATCATTCATGAAGCTTCATTCATTGCGACGTCCTTCCTGCGTCAGCTCGTCCTTCCTGCGCCGGACGCCTACGTCATTGCCTCGCCGCCGTTGCTGCTTGGTGCGGCGGCCTGGTTGCTGGGTCGAATCAAACGGCGGCCATTTGTTTTTCACGTTCAGGATCTTCAGCCCGATGCCGCGGCGGGCCTTGGTATGATAAAACAAGGTGCGTTGATGCGGACGCTTTACTGGCTGGAAGCGTTCGCCTATCGCAAGGCGGCGCGCGTCAGCGGCATCACACCGGGAATGCTCGAGGCCTTCCGGCGCAAAGGAGTTCCCGAATCCAAGCTGGTTCTTTTCCCAAATGGCGTCGTGTTGCCGGATTCGTCGAAGCGTCCGGCACCCGGAGCGTTCCGGATGCGCAACCAGTTTTCTGCCGAAGATTTCCTCGTCGTTTATTCCGGCAACTTGGGTGTGAAACAGGGATTGAGCATCCTGATCGACGCCGCGCGGCACAGTCCCGACTCCCGGATTCGCATTGTCATTTGCGGTGAAGGCGCGCAACGCGATGAGTTGGCTGCTGCTGTCCGGAACTACGGCTTGCGAAATGTCACGATGCTCCCGCTCCAATCGGATGTTCATTATCGCGAGATGTTGGTGGACGCGGACATCTGCGTAATCACACAGCAACGTGGCTCTGGTGGGTTTTTCTTTCCGAGCAAACTCCTGACGACACTCGCGTGGGAGAAACCTGTGCTGACCGTGGCCGATGAGGAGAGTGAACTGGTGCGAGCGCTGCGTGAAGGAGGATTTGGAATCAATGTCGAGCCAGGTGAACCGGATAAACTCGCGCAGGCTCTGCAACAGTTGAGCGCCGATCGTAGCCGTCTCAAAAGCTACGCCGAAGCCGGCCGCCGCTACGTGGACCGTTTCGAAATGGAACGTGTCCTGAAAGAATTCGTCATGGAACTGGATTCGCTCGTGCGCGCGGGCGGGAGGGCCACGGCTCGCGCCAAGCTCAAAGAACCCCCAAGGACAGTGCCGAGATAATGGACGTCACCGTGCAAACGGTGAACGGGGAATTTGCTTCACGAGCGCCCGTGCTTTTTCGTGGCTGTTAATTTCCTGGGAGAGCTCGATGAGAATCCACTTTTCTGGGAAACTAAAAACCTCGCCGGGCTTTAGCTTCATCTCGGGACTCAGCGGTTCGAGTTCAGCGACGCGATCGTTGCAGTAGAATTCCACCGAACATCCACCGTCGGTGTAGTTCGCTTTCGGAAACACTGGGAAAAACTTCACAAACAAAATTTTCCCGCGCGCGTAGGCGACCCATCCGTCCTCGCTATCGGCGCCGACTTTCAATTCCGACGCCCCGGGCAAGCCTTTGGCCTGCACAACCAGGACACCATCCAACACACGCACGCGCGGGTCGCTGGGTTTGTCATCATCGTATCTAAAATCAGGAACCCGGTCCCCTTTTCGAATTGCCCAACCTTCCTTGAAGCGGCTTTTTTTGTTCAGCGGAATCAGCGTGAAGCCGCCACCTTTGCAAAGCGTCCGGTCCCACAAACAAAATGATACGTCGTTGCTGGCGATATTCCGCAGCCGTTGTGTGAGACCCAGATCGCCAGAGTCCGGATCGATTACGAATTCCTTTTCCAGGAGGATGCCCAGCGCAGGTTCCGGTTCGCTATACGTGTGGACTGCATAAGCCCGCGGCAAACGCCAGTTCCAAGGCCCCTGCCAAAGCCATCGGTGGCTCGGTATCCCGCGTAGCTCCGGCCCGACGTCCAATTGGTAGCCGCCCGCCTGAAAGTTGGAGGAATTCAAAAGCGTGCGGCCGTTGGCCAGTGGGTTATCAAAGAGAATATTCTCGCCGTTGACCGAATAATTCAGCACGCGTCCGCCGATGGCTGGAACGACGACAGCTTTGCAATCGCCTCCGCGCATTATCAGGCACTCATTCCAGCCGCCGTAGGCTTCCATCGTAACGTCCGGCGATCCTGACTTGGTGTCCGCGGCGATGGCGCCAAGCGTCAGGGCGAGAAAAATCATCACTACGAGGAGTTGATTCATATTCAGGCGGTCCACTCTGCGAATGTCGGCTCCCTGATTCAAATAGAACGTGAAGTTCACGGGAGATGGTTACCACATGTTTACGCAAAACACGCGCCGGTGGTGCGTGCGTTTGGCGCGGATGACAGGCGGAGTGCCCGACTTGCGTTGTAATTCGGTCCGGGACTTCCACCTACGATTCAAACGATTTTAACGGTCGAAAAACTTATGCATCCAACTGCAGAGGCCACGCGTAGAGAGGGATAGAACGGATAAAACGTACGATCGTTCCGCGTTTTCGCGGCAGCGATTCTGAGACAACCCGATTCAAAGGAGAAAAAACAGAATGAGATCGTTTTTTAAGCCATACATCATGGCAACGGGTGCCGGCCTAGCCATGGCCGCACTCTTGGTTCAGGCCTCCAGTCACCGCGAAGCTCCCCAAATTACCAGCATGCCCAAGCTGGATGGGACAGACTTCTACATGTTCAACAGTTACGAAACCAATCGTTCCAACTTCGTGACGATCGTCGCCAACTATCTGCCCTTGCAGGACCCCTACGGCGGCCCAAATTATTTCGCGCTCGATGAGAATGCGTTATACGAAATTCACATCGATAATAACGGTGACGCCCGCGAGGACATCACGTTCCAGTTCCGCTTCACCAACTTCACCAAGGAAATCTCGCTTCCCATCGG
This sequence comes from uncultured Verrucomicrobiae bacterium, assembly GCA_963760275.1. Classification (GTDB taxonomy): domain Bacteria; phylum Verrucomicrobiota; class Verrucomicrobiia; order Limisphaerales; family SIBH01; genus JANNGC01. The sequence goes on along the minus strand of CAVXCM010000011.1, from coordinate 48,286 downwards.
GCCCGCGAACAACCGCCGCACCAACGCCGTGCCGGTCATCAACGTGGGTCCCATCAGTGCAGCGGACACTTCTGCGCTCAATCGGATCGAGCAATATCGGCTGAACATCATTCGCGGCCTGCGCCGGACTGGCGTATCCGAATCGGTCACGCATGGGGGTGGCTCTAACCTGTTTACTAAGCCGGTGGACAATATCGGTACCAAATCGATCCCTGACTATACGAACTACGCGAACTCATTCATCTACACGATCGACATTCCCGGATGCTCCACGCCCGGCCGCCTGTTTGTCGGTCAGCGCAAGGATCCATTCGTCGTCAACCTGGGCGAAACGTTTGATCTGGTGAACATATCCAATCCGCTCGGGCCAGTCGGCGCCGAGGCGGACAGCCTGCGCGACAAGAATGTCACCTCGCTGATCCTCGAGATTCCCAAGGCCTGCCTGGTTTCCGGAACCAACACCGTCATTGGCGGTTGGACCACGGCCAGCCGCATTACGGCCGCAGGAACGAATCAGATCACGAACCAGGTTTCCCGTTTGGGCCAGCCGCTCGTCAATGAAGTGGTGATTGGCCTGGGCGAAAAGGCGCTGGCGGGCGTTCTCGACAAGGATGCGTTCAATGCGGTGGAACCCGCCGTCCCCGGAGACGCTGTGCTGATCGATTACGTGACGCACCCCACGTTGCCGGCCATTTTGGAAATCTTGTTCGGTGGTGCGGGCGTGCGTGCTCCCACTAATTTCCCGCGCATGGACCTCGTCACAGTTTTTCTCACTGGCGTCCCCGGATTGAACCAGACGGCCACTCCTGCAGAGTATCTTCGTTTGAATACGGCCACGCCTGCGGTTGCCGCTACGTTGCAAAACAACCTCGGGGTGATCGCCGGAGATGTGGCGGGCTTCCCCAACGGTCGCCGCCCCGGGGACGACGTCGTCGATATCGCGCTACGGGTTGTGATGGGCAAGCTGCTATCCACTAACGATGCGCCCAGCGGCCAGCTTCCGTTTACCGATGGGGCTTATGTGGATGCGGCAATGTTCGACAGCACCTTCCCGTACATCAAGCCACCGCTTCCGGGATCACCCAATGACCTATCGGTCCTCGTGACCTTGCAAGCTTCGACCAAGGTCACCGGTCCCTTCATGGATGTGCAGGCCACCTACAACCAGATGAAGAAAAAACTGATCACGCCCAGGACGGACGACTCGCAGCGATTCTTCCGCCTCCGTCAGGACACCCCAAGCGACAAGCCGGTGTCCTTCAACGGCGAGATCCAAACTGTTCCCGACGTGGAGTTGGGAGTAACCAGATAGACTGTAGGAAAGAGGGGCCGGAGAGGAATCTCCGTCCCCTTCTTCCGCTCAGATTCGCGCTAAGCCGTTCTCTTTGAGGCTGCATTGCAAAGGAAAACAGCCACGTGAAGATTCCGTTTCAAATCATGGATCGAACCGGTTGCTTGCGGGCAACTTGGTTATTCGTCGCGTGCAGCTTTTTCCTGCTCCCTTGCGTTTGGGCTGCTCCGTATCGGCCGGCTGGCGATTCCTTCGTGCTCGAAACATTGCGCAGCGGCCCCGTGGATGCCAGGACCCGCGAACTTCGCGCCTTGAGAACAGCTCACGAGAAAGATCCCGCGAACGGTGACCTGGCCGTTCGTCTCGCCATCGCCTTGATTGAACGCAACCGCCAGACGTCTGATCCCCGCTTTCTGAGCTACGCAGAAGCCGCGCTGAGTCGTTGGACCGGTTCCACCAGCGCACCCGTGAATATCCTGGTCGTGCGCGCGACTATTCATCAGTCACTGCACCGCTTTCAGTCGGCGCTTCAGGATTTGGCCCGGGCGCTTGAGCGGGAGCCCGCCAATGTCCAAGCCTGGCTCACTCGCGCCAGCATCCTTCAAGTCGTGGGCGATTACGATGAAGCGCGCCGGTCTCTGGCCTCGCTCACCAGCCTGGCTCCTGGATTAATGACTGTCGCCAGCGCGGCGAATTTGGCCAGCCTCACGGGCCGCGGAGTGGAGGCGCGTCATGCTCTAGAGCAGGCGCTCGCCCGAAACCCGCGCTCACCGGTGACGCAGCGTGCCTGGGCGATGACTGCGCTCGCGGAAATTGCCGTACGCTTGGGTGACAACAAATATGCGGAAAAACATTTTCGCGCTGCCCTCACGTTGAGTCCCCATGACAGCTACACCTTGGCTGCCTACGCCGATTTCCTGTTAGACCATCAGCGGCCGGCCGAGGTCATCTCGTTGCTCCAGCATTATCCCCGCATCGATTCTCTGTTACTGCGCCTGGCCATGGCGGAAAAGAAGTTGGGCACGCCGAGCCTTGATCAGCATGTGGCGACATTGCGGGCGCGTTTTGAAGCGTCTGCACAGCGCGGAGACACCGTGCATCAACGCGAAGAAGCCATCTTCGCGCTCAAGTTGCTCAACGAGCCAGTTCGCGCCTTTCGCCTCGCGGAAGCGAATTGGCGCGTACAAAAAGAACCCGCCGATGCCCGCATCCTTTTGGAGTCCGCCCTCGCCACGGGAAAAATGGACTTGCTCCAATCGGCAAAGGCAGACATCGAAAAACAGGGCATCGCTGACGTCCGATTGAACTCATCACCCGCCTCCTTCCATTCCATTCCGCATGATCCTTAAATGGCAATCACTGGGTCGATCCTGGCGACAGTTGGCCTTGCTCCTTCTGATGCTCGGGCTGGTCTCTGCCTGCGCGCATAAGCCGAGCGACTCCTATCTGCGCCTGCGCCTTGATGAGACGGGGATGGGTGGCCAATGGGACATTGCGCTCAAGGATCTTGAATATGTTCTGGGTCTGGATGCGAACGATGACGGGCAGATTACGTGGGGTGAAGTGCGCGCGCGGGAGGCCGTGATTGATGGCTACGCGTTGAGCCGGTTGAAAGTCCTCGCCAACGGGACGGCGTGCGACTGGAGAGTCATGGATCGACTGATTGATCATCATACGGATGGCGCTTACTTGGTCTTGAGGTTGGCCGCAGTAACTCCGAGCCGCGTGAGTGACGTTCGAATTGATTACCGGGCCTTCTTCGACGTTGACCCGCAGCATCGCGGTCTTTTGCAGTTCGAGAATTCGGGCCTAACCCGCGTGGCCGTGTTCGCGCCCGAGAACAGTTCGCAGCGATTTGTCCTTGCGGAAGCAACCTCGTCCGCGGGCGTCCTCCGACGATTCTTCACCGAAGGCATTTGGCACATCTGGATCGGAATTGACCACATTCTGTTCCTCGTTGCGTTGCTCTTGCCGGCGGTGCTGATTCGCGGCGCGGCCGGGTGGGTGCCCGTGAATGATTTTCGCGCTGCCGCCGTGAATGTCTTCAAGGTTGTCACGGCTTTCACGATCGCCCACTCAATCACCTTGAGCCTTGCAGCGCTGAATTGGGTCACGTTGCCGTCGCGCCTCGTGGAATCGGTCATCGCCTTCTCCGTGGTCTTGGCGGCCCTGAACAATCTTCTCCCTGTCATTCGCGGTCGCCTTTGGGCCGTGGCCTTTGGCTTCGGCCTCATTCACGGCTTTGGATTCGCGAGCGTCCTCCAGGATTTGGGGTTGCCCACCGGCGCCCTGACTTTGGCCTTGTTGGGTTTCAACCTGGGCGTCGAGACGGGACAGCTCGCCATCGTCGGCGTGTTCCTCCCGCTGGCGTTCCTGTTCCGCGAAAGGTCGGCTTACGAATGCCTGGCCTTGCGTATTGGTTCCGTCGGCATCGCCCTAATCGCAGTCGTCTGGTTCGTGGAGCGGATGTTCAACCTGCGTCTTTCACCGCTTTGAACTATTTCAGGGTGCGCACGTAAGCCACGATGTCTTCCAGTTCCTGAGCGCTGAAGATGTCTCCCATCGGGGGCATGGGTGAGAGCCCGGTGCCCTCGAAGCCTTTCGCCAGAACCTTGCTCGGCTCCAACAGGCTTTCGCGGATGTATTCAGGCGTGGCGCGCGAGGCAATGCCATCCATCGGAGGGCCCACGGTGCTGCCTTGCCCATTCAAGGTGTGGCAGAGCACGCAACGCGCGACATGATTGTGGAAGATGTTTTCGCCGCGTTTGACGTCTCCTGCGATGACCCGGCCCTCTGCCTGATCGGAGGGATAGACTTCGCAGAATTTCACGTCATCGAAAAGTCCCTGGCCACTGGCGACGAAGAGAATGTTGATGCTCGCGTTCGTGGCAGTGCCGCTATTGTAAATCACTTCCACTTCCTGCCAGTCATTGCCGCCACGCGTCACGCGTTCCGTTTCCTTGCGTCCGAGGTGGTCGTTGAAACTAATCCTGCCTCGCAGGTTCCTTCCCTTTACCCAGCCGGAAAGCCGATATTCGGTGTTGGGTTTCACCGGGACATCAGCGTAGAGGCTGGTATCGGCGTCGCCCGTGGCGGTGCAACGAACCGCGCGTTCGCCGGTGTGCGCGTTGCCGGGGCCGCTGACGACGTCCCACTTTGCCTCCCGGTTTGCGGGCCGACCGCCGTAATCCCGGCGCTTCCAACCTTCGGGCATGCCGTCGGCTCCGAGGGCCTCAAGGCTGGGATTGGGCAACAGGTTCGGTCCGTCTTTATACAATTCGGCGCCATGCTTTTTCGCTAGCAGCCTGGTGCATTCGTTCAACCAGTCGTCGGCACGATGCGCTGGATTTCGCGCAATGCTGGTAACCACCGTTTTGATCTCGGGCGAGGTGGAGAAGTCCGCGATTTTTAGAAATGCCGCCTTGCGGGTAATCATGTCCGGATCACTCACAACGCCGGCGCTGAAGAAAATTTTCTTGGCGTTCTCGTCGTTGCCCAGTGCCCGCGTGGCGTTGCGGCGCAGGGCTGAACTCTTCGCGAGAAGCGCCGCGGTGTGAGTGGCCGCATCCAATTGGCCGAGACCGTGCAGGCTCCACAAGGCATGGATCGCTTCGACGCCGGCATTTGTTGCCGTGATCACCGTTTTCAATGGTCCGACGGCATCGGTCTTCTTGCCTTCCACCAACAATCGCTGGGCGGTCAGGCGCCAGAATTGATTGTCACTAGCGAGCGCTTTCACGAGATCCGGGCTGGACGCACCCTTGAGTGACGCAATGGCGGGCTTCTGCGCGTTCTCCCACACCACACGATAGATTCGGCCGCGGGCATTGTCGCGGAGTGGATTCTCATGTGCGCCACCCACGCCGGTTCGGGCGCGATAACCGCCGCGTTCCACGCTCGGGGTGGGATTGTGTTGAATAATGAAATTCTGCCAGTCTGCAAACCACACGGCGCCGTCCGGGCCGACTTCGGAAAACACGGGCGACATCCATTCGTCGCTGCTGGCCACCAGATTGAAACCATCCCTGGCGATGTAGCCTGCGCCTTTGGGTTGCACATCCATGAGCGCAATAAGTTTCATGGTCGGTTCGCAGATCATGGCCTTGCCTTGGAGGCGGGGGGGCATGTTGCTGGAATAAATAAACGCGCTGCCGGCCGCGGCAGTGTAGCCTCCAAATACATCCACCTGCCGGAAGTTGGGCGTGATCGTGTGCGCCTTGTCCTCGATATTGATCTTCTTCGCTGTCAAACGCCGTGCGTTCGGCGCATACGCTGTCGCCGGGATACCACCGTAAAAAATGGGCGCGCCATTGGCCGTGCCGCCGAACTGGTCGCCTGCGTCATTCGCGCTGTGGCCCCAGGAGTTGTTGGAGAATTGATGCAGGAATTCGAGAGCGGAACCGTCGCTCTTGAATCGATACGTGCCTTGCGCGAACTGGCTGCGGACGCCGCCGACAGTGCCGCTGAAGCCGGAGTAGCCTACGCATCCGTAGAGCCAGTTGTCGTAGCCGTAATGCAGGCTGTTTGCCTGCGCGTGCGTGTCGCCAATGCCCCAACCGGTCATGATCTCCTCGCGCAGATCGGCTTTGTCGTCGCCGTTTGTATCGGCGAGATAAAGAAAACGCGGCGGCTGCGAAACAATGATGCCGCCTCGCGTGAACACCAAACTCGTCGGAATGTTTAGCTTGTCAGCGAAGACGGTGAACTTATCGGCTCGCCCATCGCCATCCGTGTCTTCACAGATCTTGATGCTGTCGTTGCCTTCGCCCGTAGCGACAACGCTGTGGGGGTAATCTCGCACTTCACACACCCACGCCCGTCCGCGTTCATCCCACGCGAAGGCGATCGGCTTGGCGATGTCTGGTTCGCTGGCGAAAAGTTCCAGGCGCATATCGATCGGCACTTGCGTTCGTTCCTTGCTGCCTTTGACGGAGAGCGGTTCCACGTAGGTGATGGCCTCGGGGCGGCGCTCGTAATTGGCAACATTCGGGTCCGCCTTGCGGCGTTCCGGTTCGCGCTGAGCGAGGAAAGCTTCCCACTCCTTCCGGCGGTTCGCCCCCGCTGCGCTGAGCAACCGTTCGCGAATCGAATTCAGCCCATTGCTCGTGTTCCAAGACTTCGCCTCAGCGGCAAGGTCACCTTTCACGACCCGGGCCGATTCTCCGGCGGGCAGTGCTGGGAACCGATCAGCAGAAGCATCCAGCAACACCACGTCGAATTTCCCCACCCATTGAGCCGTGGCCACCGAAGGTTCAGACGTGTAATCAAACCAGATGGCGTCGCGTCCCAAATCGCGCATGAGAATGTGGCAGCGGTTTGTGGAGCCGTTACCTTCCTCCCCCAAATACAGGATGCGAATCGGTCCCGCCGCTTGGGCGAGACCTAAGAACGACAGAGCAAAGCTCAGCGCGAGGAGGTGTTTCATGGTCCACCATTATGACATCACCCGCAGCGCTCCTTTCCAGCCAAAACATTCCTGCCTCGCAGCCGATACTTTTCCGAACTTTATTTTGAACAGTCCGTTCCGTGGATTTCCCCACGCGCTGTCAGAGTTTTCCTGAAAAGCTTTTCAGAGCAACGCCCGGTTTCGCCGAACCTCTCGTGAATGAACAGTGTTTGCACACACACAAAGGAACCTTATGACATTTGTCTTTCGTTGGAACATGCAGATGAACGCCGGTCCCCGCCGCAAGCAGTCGGGTGGAGGTTTTCGGGATTCCGGCACGCATGCTGAACCCGTAGCAGACGCCGCGGAACGATTTGTGCGGGCCCGGCTATATCGGAAGCGTGCTCGCACCCTCTCGGCATAATGCCGCTGAAATTCTCTCCGCTCCTCCGTGGGTTGCAGCTGCGGCCACTTTATGATTATGACTCGCCGACGAATCCCTGCAGTTTAGGCTCTTACCCATGATTGTTTTGCAGATTCGGCTCTATTGGCTCAGCGCCCTGATTGGTTTGGCTGCACTCACGGCATCCGCTTCCACGAACCATCACGTCCTTCTGATCACCATCGACGGCCTCGCTTCGTTTTACCTGACCGATCCGACGGCTCCACTTCCCACGTTGCGGAAACTCGCGGCCGACGGAGCCAGCGCCGAGGGAATGTTGGTCGCGAATCCTTCCATCACTTGGCCTAACCACACGACCCTCGTCACAGGAGTCTATCCCGAGAAGCATTCCGTTCTCTTCAATGGCGTGCTCGTTCGCGCTGGAGCTGGCCTCAGCGTTCGCGTTGATCCGAAACGGGGAAAAACGGATCTGGTCATTGGTCCTACCATCTTCGACCACCTCCATCGGGCTGGCTACCGGACCGCCGGCATCAACTGGCCCTGCACGCGGGAATCACGGACGCTCGATGACGATTTCCCCGATGTCCCTGATTCCATTACCTACACCACCTTGAAATTGCGGCAGGAACTCATTGCCGCCGGAGTGTTGCGGAACAGCAGCAACGCGAGTTTTACAGCTCAAAGCGCTGCCAGCCGCGATCAAATTTGGGCCGCCGCTGCCGCTCACGTTATTCGCACCCGGAAACCGAATTTGATGTTGATTCACATGCTCGTCACCGATGGCCTTCAACATCGCTACGGGCCCCGCAGCCCCGCCGCTTACGCCGCGCTGGCTCAGGCGGACTTCCAATTGCGCGACATCCTTACGGCGCTCGATGACGCGGGAATCCGTGAGCGCACAACTTTGTTTGTCGTGGCGGATCACGGGTTCGAAACCGTGACCAATGTCATCCATCCCAATGTCCTCTTGCGGAAAAATGGCTGGTTGGAAACCAACCTGGTGAGCACCAGCCCGCCTATCTTCAAGGCGCGCGTGCAATCTGTGGCCGAAGGTGGCACCGCGCTGGTCTATCTCACGGACCCCAAAACAAAAGAAGAGGATCGTCCTCGCGTCCTGCAACAGCTGCGTGAACTGGACGGAGTGATTGAGGTCATCGAACCAGAGAGTTTTGGAAAGCTGGGTTTGCCGATGCCGGATAAAAATCCTCAAATGGGCGACTTCATTCTCGTCGCGCGTCCGAATCACGCATTCTCCAACCAAGCCTCGGGCGACGAGGAGATCACGCCCGTCACACTCACCTCCGGCAGCCCAGGCAGCCATGGCTATCTCGCTTCCAATACCAATATGAACGCGGTGTTCGTGGCGGGCGGACGCGGCATCCGGCGCGGGGCGAAGCTTGGCATTGTGGACAATCGCGACGTGGCCCCCACCATCATGCACCTCCTTGGCCAAAAGCTTCCGGGCACAGATGGCAAAGTTCTTACCAGCGTGCTGAGTCCCTAGCTGTTCAGCTGGGTGGGGGTCTGAGCGCTCGCCCGGCCACAATTGATTCGAGGTGGGACACCCAGGGGCTTAAGCCGTGCGCCGGCGCCATTGTCTCCCTGACAGCGGGAGAGCCAGTACATTCCTTCGGCTTGCTCGGCGCCGGCAGTCGCCTATCTTCGCCGCGAACTCATCGTGCTATGCAGACATTGATGCCCGCTTCCGTCGCGGACGAATACTCGCGCGGCTTCGTTAAATCTCCGGCATGGATTAGTCGCGTGGTGATGCTTGGAGCCACCGGCATTGTCATTGGAATCCTCTGGGATATCTCATGGCATCGTACAATCGGCCGCGACACGTTTTGGACGCCGGCCCATCTGGCGATTCAACTGGGAGGATTGATCGGTGGCTTCACGGCGGGCTGGCTTGTCCTGCGCACCACGTTCTTCGGGACGCCGGAGGCGAAGGCTTCGGCGGTCAGGCTCTGGGGTTTCCACGGACCTCTCGGCGCTTGGGTAACGATCTGGGGCTGCCTGGCGATGCTTGCTTCCGCACCGTTCGATAATTGGTGGCACGACGCCTACGGGCTCGATGTGAAAATTATCAGTCCTCCCCATGCCGTTCTCGCTTTGGGCATGTGGTCGGTGGTGGGAGGATGTCTCTTGCTTGTGCTTCGGGAACAGAACAATGCCAGCGTGGAGAATCGACGCGAGGGCTTGGGAAGTAGTTGGTTCTACATCTACGGGGCTGGGGTGCTCCTGGCGATGGCCGCGGTTTTCCTGACTGAGATGAGTTTTCCCAATGACCAGCGCAACAGCCAGTTCTACACCTGGTCGTCGGCGACCTACCCGCTTTACCTCGTGGGATTGGCACGCGCCTCAAAGTTTCGCTGGAGCGCGACGCTCATCGCGCTGGTTTACATGCTCATTTTTGCGGGCATGGCCTGGGTGCTGCCGCTCTTTGAAGGCCAACCCATGCTCGGCCCCATTAATAATCGGGTGGACCACTTTGTCCCGTTGCCTTTTCCACTGCTGTTGGTCGTGCCCGCCTTCGCCATCGACCTGATCCGCAATGCCATCGGTCAGGGACGCGGGTGGCGGCGCGATATCTTGATCGTGCTCCTTTGCTCCATCGCGTTTGTTGCCCTGTTCTCCCTGACGCAATGGCACTTTTCCAAATTCCTGATGAGCGAGCACGCTCAGAACTGGTTCTTCGCCGCTGATCGCCACTGGGGTTATAGCGAGATGATTGGACCACGGCGCTTTGATTACTGGGGAGAAATCCAACCGGCCAAGTACGCTCGCACGTTTGGCATCGCCCTTGTGTGTTGCACCGTCGCGTCAGGAATCGGGCTCGTCCTGGGCAATTGGATGGCAAAGGTGCGGCGATGAACTGCCATTGGTTCCGAACCCTCATCGTGGCCGGGCTCGTGGGTTGTGCGTCCGTCACGGAAGCGCATATCGGCGACCAAAATGTTTTCTTTGAAGGCAACGCGGGTCCCTATCCAGTGCGAGTTATTGTCCGGCCCCCAGGGGTCATTCCCGGCCTCGCTGAGATTTCCATCCGTGTTAACACCAATGGCGTGCAGCGCGTCACCGTGCTTCCCATGCACTGGAAAACGAGTCGGAAGGGAGCGCCGCCTCCGGACGACGCCAAGCTCGTGCGCGGTGAAACAAATCTTTTCAGCGGCGAACTCTGGTTCATGCGTGACGGCGCGCAGAGTGTCGAAGTGGAATTAAGCGGAGCCGCTGGGACGGGAAAAGTCCTGGTGCCCGTGAACGCGGTCGCTACTCGGGTTCTTAAAATGTCGCGCGCCTTGGGTGGAGTGCTGGCGGCGTTTGGAGTGTTGCTGGTGGCGCTCGCAGTCAGCATTGCGGCCGCCGCCGTGCGTGAAAGTGTTTTGCCGGCGGGCAACATCGCGTCGAGGAAACGCCGATGGTTCGCGCGGGGAACGGCGCTGGCCAGTGCGGCTGGGATCAGTGGAATGCTGTGGTTCGGTCACAAATGGTGGAGCGCTGAGGCAAATGATTACCGCCGCAATCGCCTGTATCAGCCGCTAGCGGCCACCGCGACGGTCCGCACTGAAGGAGACCAATCAATCCTGTCCCTCGTTCGCAGTCTCAACCCGGCGAAAAATCAGGGGCCGCTGGTGCCGGAGCATGGAAAGCTGATGCATTTATTTCTCGTGCGGGAACCGGGCTTGGATGTGTTCGCACACTTGCATCCGGTAAAGCGCGATTGGAAGACGTTCGAGACTCCACTGCCAGAGTTGCCGGGAGGCAGTTATCGGGTGTACGCGGACATCACTTACGAAACGGGATTCGCGGACACGCTGACCGCTGAGGTGCGACTCCCCGAGTTAGAGGGACCGGCTGGCCGCGGACGAGAGGGCATGGACCCCGATGATGGCTGGCTCGTCGCTGATCCGCTGGGCATGGCGACTGGCGGCGTCAAACAAACAAACCGCGTCGCAGGCTTCGAGATGGAACTGGCTACGGACAACGTGCTGATCGAGAACCGCGATACCACGCTGCGGGTGATGGTGCGCGATGGTTTGCGGCGGCCCGCCCGGCTGGAGCATTTCATGGGCATGGGCGGCCATCTGATCCTGCGGCGTGACGACGGCGCGGTGTTCACCCACATGCACCCGAGCGGTTCGTTCTCCATGGCGGCGCAACAATTGTTTGAACTGCGAGTGGAGGGCAAAGCCCCGATGAAAATTGGTCCGCCGAAAGGCGAACCGATCTGCAGACTTCCGACGATTGACCCTGGCGCGAACATTTCCCATGAACTGCTCTCCTTCCCTTACGCATTTCCGAAGCCCGGCGCCTATCGGCTTTGGGTTCAAGTAAAGGTCAGTGGCCAGGTCCTCACCGGTGTGTTTGACGTGAAGGTGAGTTCGTCAGGAAGCCTCGCCGCAAACTAGGCACCGGTCGGTGGAAGAAACTCCGTTGCGCGCCTTGTCTCCGCTGAGCAGACTTTCACATCCATGAAACGGCTTTTCATCCTTTGGGCAGTACTTTTCCCGATCATCACGCCAGCGGCCGCCTTGTTGCGACAATGGCAGGTGGACGACGAGCCGCTGGCCGAATTCTTCCGGCGCGAGACGCGGGCTTTGAGTGAGCGTTCGTTGAATCATCTCACCACCAGCAACGAATGGAGCCGGCAAGCGCCCGTACTGCGCGCGCAATTGTCGGAGATGCTGGGCCTCTCTCCGTTGCCACCGCGCACGGACTTGAAGGCTGTCGTCACCCGCCGTCTTGAACAGGAGACGTTCACGGTTGAGAACCTCCATTTTCAATCGAGTCCCGGTCTTTACGTGACCGCCAACCTGTATGTCCCCAAGGGCCTGACAAAGCCTGCACCCACCATTCTTTATGTTTGCGGCCACGGCCCAGTAATCACCAACGGGATTAGCTACGGAAACAAGTTTGCATATCACCATCACGGCGTGTGGCTCGCGCGTAATGGTTACGTCTGCCTCATCATCGACACGCTCCAGCTCGGCGAGATTCAGGGATTGCATCACGGCACGATCGCGAGAGGGATTGTGGTGGTGGAATTCGCGCGGTTACACGCCCGCTGGCGTGGAATGCTGGAATGGGATGCGCGCGCTCGATTACCTCAGCACGCGTCCCGAGGTGGATACGAACCGCTTCGGCATCACGGGCCGCTCCGGCGGCGGCGCTTATAGCTGGTTCGTTACGGCGATGGATGATCGCATCAAGTGCGCCGCGCCGGTCGCCGGGATTACCGATCTGGAAAATCATGTCGTGGACGGCGCAGTGGAAGGCCATTGCGACTGTATGTTTTTCGTGAACACGTATCGCTGGGACTATCCTCAACTTGCCGCGCTCGCTGCCCCGCGTCCGTTGCTCCTGTGCAATACGGATTCCGACTACATCTTCCCGCTGGATGGTGTGACCCGCACGCAGGCGAAAGTCGCGCGCGTTTATGCGATGCTCGGCGCGCAAACGAGTTTCGGGCTTGTCATCACCCCAGGCCCGCACAAGGACACGCAGGAGTTGCAGCTGCCAGTCCTGCGCTGGTTCAACCGCCACTTGAAGGGCGAGGAACCGTTGGTGGAGACGGCTGCGGCAAAACTTTTTTCGCCCGCGCAACTGAAAGTTTTCACCACGCTGCCGACAGACGCCGTGAACACAAACATTCAGTTCACGTTCGTCCAGGCTGCGGCACCGGAGGCGTTCAAGACGAGGGAGGGATGGAGTCAGTGGCGCGAGAAAACCCTCACCACGTTGCGCGAGAAGACATTCGCGGCGCCGTTATCTTCCGGCGCCTCAGAATTGTTGCGCGACATCGTGAGCATTCGTTTTCAAAACGAAACCAATGCGAACGGTTCTCGGTTGCTGGTGATGAAGGTCGAGAACCGGACGGACGGCAGAGTGACGAGCAACCCGCTTGAAACGCCGAAGAAGTCCGTCCAATTGCGCCGACGCTTCATGTTGTTGGGCGGAACGCTGGATTCGATACGGGTTGCACAACTGGCTTATTCCATCCGCGAAGCGCGACGCACAAATAAGGCAGGGCAGGGGACGATTCGCTTGGAAGCAGAAGGGGACATGGCCGTAAACGCTCTCTACGCCTCGCTCCTCGCCCCGGTGGATGAACTGGTGCTGACTGGTCTCCCAAACTCCCACATGAGCGGGCCGGACTATTTGAACGTGTTGCGCCTCCTCGACATCCCGCAGGCGGTGGCATTGGCGAGTGAGCGCACCCGAATTGAAATACGCGGAGGACAGGAAGCGGACTGGAAGTATCCGCTGCAAGTTGCCCGTAATTTTGGTTGGGATGGTAACCTGCGTTTGGTCGAGAGGTAGGCTGCCGACAGTGGTGGCTTTTCCGAAATAGAAAGGCCGCCATCGCTGGCGGCCTTGCGTGTGTGTTGGGTGTTGAAGGCTACTTCGTCGCGGTCTTGTGATTCTTCACGAAGTTGATGCACTCGGTGACATCGCCCACGTTGTTCTCCCACTTGGTTTCGTATTCCACCGAGATGTTGCCTTCGAAACCCTGCTTCTTGAATTCGTCGAGGCATCGGCCGATTTCGCCCACGCCGCCGCCGTAGGGAATCTGCGTCGTGCTGGTCCCGTCGGTGCTGCGATCGCCGTAGTCGGTCTTCTCTTTCATGTGGCTGCTGATGAGTCGGCCTTTGAGGACGCGCATGGCATAGACGGGATTGATGCCCGAGCTTTGCCAGTGACCGGTGTCGGCACAGGCACCGATGCGGGCGTCGCGCCCCTTGGTGACGGCGACGATGTAGTGCGGGTCCCAGACTTTGTAATTCGCGTCGTTCGGTCGGCGAGGGTGATCGTGAATGGCGATCTTGATGTCGAACTCCTTCACGAGCGGTTCAATGATGTCGAGCTTGGTCGCGTCTTCGGTGGTGATTGCGTAAAGGCCGAGCTTCTTGGCGAACTCAAAAATCTTGCGCCATTCCGCTTCGTCCTTGCCGCCTACCACGCCGTAGTTCACCGCCTTGATGCCGTGTTGCTTGAGCTTGGCTTGAATCTTTGCGATGACGTCGTCCCCCGCGTTGTTGTGGTGGAGGGCGCCCTGGCCGTCCTTTGTAAGCTTTTGGCCGGGAAAAAATTCGATGACCTTCCCGCCCGCCTGTGCGCATTTCTCGATGGCCTCGAAGGCCGAAAAGCGATTGAAGGTGTAGGCCTGCACGCCGATGGCGAAGCCGTTCTGTTTATATTCTTCGGGGATGGGCTCCGCCATCGCGCGGCCGATGAATGCGGCGGTCGTGGCGCAAAAGCCCCAGACAAAAAGAGTTTTGACGTTCATAAATATTTCAACTGGTGTGCGCGAATAGCACTCGTGAGGCAAAGAGGTGTCAAAGCAAAAAGTGTGTCGGCCACTTTTCCGCACCGTTCACCCTATCGTTGCGGTCGGCTGGGCTTAGGTTCAAACGGCATTGGCGCACGCGCTGACCACTCTTCATGTATTGCGCAGGAAAAGTTTGCCCGGCACCTGGCGCACCGCTCTCTTCATCTCGAGGCTTAGCAGCGTTACCGAAACCGTGGAGCTCGGCAGACCGGACTTGCGAATTACCTCGTCGATCGGAGTGGGCTCGCCGTCGAGGACTTCGTAAACCTTCTGCTCACTGTCAGACAGCGTCAGTGTGGGCAACAGTCCCGTTTCGGAAACCGCAGCGGGCCGGTTGCTCGTCGGGAACAAGTATTCGAACTCGCTCAGGATGTCCTCAGGGCCTTCGCACAACTTCGCCCCCTTTTTGATCAATTCGTGACAGCCCTTGCTGCGGGGCGAATCAATGCGACCGGGCACCGCAAAAATCTGCCGACCATATTCTGTGGCAAAGTTCGCGGTGATCAGTGCTCCGCTGGTGAGATTGGCTTCCACGACGACGGTCCCGAGAGTCATGCCAGCGACGATACGATTGCGGATGGCGAAGGATTGTTTATCGGCTTTGCGGTTGAAGGGGTATTGCGACAATACCGCCCCGCTGGAGGCAATGCGCTCAAACAGTTCCGCGTTCTCGGACGGAAACACGATGTTGATGCCGGTGCCGAGGACGCAAATGGTTCGTCCCTTGGCACTGAGGGAGCCCTGGTGCGCTGCCGTGTCGATGCCTCGGGCACCGCCGCTGACCACGGTCACACCAATGTAGGCGAGTTGATATCCGAACTTGCGGGCCACTTCGATGCCGTAATGAGTCGTCTGTCGTGAGCCGACGATCGCGACCCCATTCTTATCCTGCGGCGTGAGGGTGCCTTTGACGTAAAGAACGAGTGGCGGGTCGTAAATTTGCCGGAGCAATTCGGGGTATTCTTCATCCACCTGCGTGACAACGTGACAGTTGAAATCTTCACATCGCTTCAATTCTCCGGAGAGGTCGACGGTCTTTTCCCAATTGGCGATGGAGTCGGCGGTGTCCTCGCCGATGCCGTGAACCCGTAACAGCTGTTGACGGGAAGCCTTGAGGATTGAGACAGGATCGCCGAATTGCTGAAGCAGCTGTCGCACGCGCACCGGTCCGACGTGTTCGACCATGTTCAGGGCGACAAACGCTTCGCGGGGTTCCATGGTCCACGGCTTAACCAATTTTTCCGGGGCATGCAACGTCGGAAGCCCTTACCGCATCCGCAACTACGGATATCCCGCCAGATTTTTTCAGCTCCGCGAATGGCGGTTCGGAACCGCTGCTGACCATTGGCCACGTGTCCTGAGCCTGGCAAAAAACGAGAAATTTTCCGCAATTCCCGGAGAGAACGGGTTGGAGAGACGCTGCATTTTATCCAGAGATGAGTCGCCCGGCGTCGAGTGACGTATCCGGGATGAACTGAGAGAACATCGTCACTGGAGAACTTATGATTGCCGTTTTTTTGGTCCTCCTGCTCGTTATGGTCATTGTGGTCAGTTACATCGCTTTGGTGAATCGCATGTTGCGTTCGGATGAAAACTGGAGTGAATCGAATATGGGGGGGCTCGCGGCAAGAGCCCAGCCGGCAGTGCCCACCTTCGAGGTGGATTCCCATGCTCACGCGTAGGGGTACGTGCCAGAACACGCCTATCACAAGAAATGTAAGCCAAGGAGGCCAATGGAAACTCTGTTATTGCCGGAACGCTGCGGGCGAGCCGAGATGAGATCGATGCTGCACAATCCGGATGCCAGGACCGTTCGGAGCGCTGAGGTGAAAGCACCGCGGCGGAATATGGAACGCTTCGCTCGGGCAGCCGTAACTAGTTATCGCGCCCCAGAATGTCGCAAATGTCGTTTCTGGGGGATCAACGAATGAGCTAGGCAGCCGTTTGTGACTCTACCCATCGCACTGCGAACCGGATCAGTTCCGCGGCGGTGCCGACATTAAGCTTCTGCTTAATGTTCACCCGGTGCGCCTCCACGGTCTTAACGCTGACATGCAGGCGGTCAGCTATCTCCTTGGTGGCAATCCCCCGGCCGATGAGTTGAAATACTTCGAATTCACGGTCCGTTAACTGGTCGACCGACGAGGAGTCACTGGCGCGTCGGCCTGAAAACGCGGCAAGGATTCTTGCGGAAATCCTGCTGCTGACGAAAGTCTCGCCCTTCAGGACATGCCGAATCCCTTCCATGATTTTTCGGCCGCCTTCCTGTTTCATTACATAACCGCGCCCCCCGGCCCGCAGGACGCGCTCCGCGTAAAGGGATTCATCATGCATGGAGAGGACAAGGGCGGGCACTGCCGGCGCGCGGTTTCGCAAGTCCTTTAGTAAATCCAAACCGTTCGTGGCTCGCAGCGTAATGTCTACAATGACCAGGTCCGGATGCACTTTTTCAATCTGTTCCAAGGCGCACAGCGCGTCCTCTGCTTCGCCGCAGACTTCAAGATCGGCTTCTCCCGAAATTAATGCGCGCAGTCCATCCCGCATCATCGGGTGGTCATCCACGATGAAGATTTTCTTTCGGGCGTTATCTGTTGATGTGGGTTTCACCGTGATTCCGTCAAAGCCGGCATCGACTCAGGGGCGGCACACGTGACGACAGTCCCTCCGCTTACCGCTGGCTCGATGTTGAGAGTGCCGCCTAAAATCCTGGAGCGATATTTCATGCCAGCCAGCCCCATTCCGCCCGCCTTCACCGTAAACGCTTCAAAGCCCTTGCCATTGTCGCGCACGCACAGAAACAGACGCCCGTCGGACCGATCGAGTTCAATAACAACGGTCCGTGCGGCACCGTGCTTGACGGCGTTGGTGACGGCTTCCTGAGCGATGCGGAACAGATGCGTGGCAACGACATTGTTTGAAACGAGCACGGGTGAGGGGCAGTGAAAAGTGCAGGCGATTCGGAACATCCGCGCTGCGTTGGCGGCGAGTTCCTCAAGCGCAGACATGAGCCCGTTAGCTTGCAAATCCACAGGGGACAAGCCGCGCGCCAGATCTTTGGATTGCCGGATGGCTTCACGTAAGTGCTCCGTCAACTTCGCCACTTGCGCACCGCCGCTTTTGGATAAGCCACTGATATTCTGTTCCAGAGCCTGCATCATCAACTCCATCCCCGCCAGGTGCTGCCCGAGCCCGTCGTGTAAATCCTGGCCGATACGTCGGCGTTCCCATTCACTGATTTCCAAAATCTGCTGCTCGAGGCGCTTGCGTTCCTGTTCTGCCTCGGCGAGACGTCGATCCCGATCGAGCAGGGCCAGGGCACGCCGGACAACCGCAGGAAGCGTCTCCTGGAATTGGACGTCCTTCAGGAGATAATCCAGGGCGCCACTTTTCATCATGTCCACTGCGACCCGTTCATCTCCCTGGCCGGTAATGATGATGAAAGGAACGGACAGGCTCGTCTCCGCCAACCGACGGATGACTTCTTTGCCCTCCATGTCTTGCAGCTTGAGGTCGAGCAGCATGAGGTCGGGCCGGTTGGAACGCAGCCATTGAAGCGCTTCGTGGGCGGAAGCGGCAGTGGCGGTGGTGAACCCTTCGCGCTGGAGAGTTTTCTCGATCAACCGCAGCAAGGCGCGATCGTCATCGACGATAAGAACATGCGGCGCGGCGGCGGTCATACGCGCTCAGCCCTGATGAATCTCCGGTATCTGAACCAATGAGACAAACAGGCCGAGTTGGCGAATGGCGTCTGAAAACTTGTCATAATCAACCGGCTTCACGATGTAGTTGTTGCATCCGAGGGAATGACAGCGATTCACCTCGCGGGGGTCGTCTGTGGTGGTGAGCATGCTGACTGGGATCTTTCTGAGTTCGGGATCACTCTTGAGATGACGCAACACTTCCACTCCATCCACTTTGGGCATGCGGATATCGAGGAGAAGGAAGTAGGCAGCATCTATGGATCGCTTGGGCCCTTCACCCGTTCGAAAAAGGAAATCGAGAATCTCCTGCCCATCCTCGAAGCGAAGGATCTTATTAAACAATCCAGCCCGGATGAGGTTCTTTTCGATCAAGCGGGCATGGCCGGCGTCATCGTCGGCAATGAGGATGATCACATTGCGTGTCATAGGAACAGCCGTCTCAGGCGTAAAATCTTTCATGGGTTACTCGTTCACAGTGGGCAAAGAAACAAAAAAAGCGCTTCCTTTACCCGGCTCCGACTCCGTCCAAATCTTCCCGCTCTGCCGTTCCAGGATCCGTTGCGCGATGGTCAGGCCGAGGCCCTCGCCTTCCACCCCCGACGGATTGAGACGATGAAAAATCTCGAAGATTTGACCCTGATGCTTCGGATCAATTCCAATCCCGTTGTCGGTCACTGAGTAGATTGAGCGTCCCTTTTCTGTCGTTCCCGTGATCGTGAGAACCAAGTGCCGATCCGGGGCGCGATATTTCACGGCATTATCGAGCAGGTTCGAAAAAACCTGGCTCACTTGCGTCGCGTCCCCCAGACAGGAGGGCAGGGTTTCCACCGTCACGATCGCATTGGCCTTGGCGAGCTGAAACTCCATCGCGCTGCGAACCCCCGAGATAAGTGCATTCATATCCAGCCGTTCAATGAGGAGCGCGGCGCGACCCAGCCGGGAGAAACGCAGGAAGCCGGCGAGCAACTGATCGATCTTGGAGACGCCTGCGAGGATGTATTGGATGGCTTCAGGAACGTCTTCGCCCAGCATGCGCTCGATCTCCGCCTTCTCGATGCTGCCGTTGTCGCTGGCCCGCAGTTTCTGGTGAACGCGCTCGCAGGATCGGGCCAGCTCCTTGCTGAAGCCCTGGATGTTCACGAGCGGCGAGCGTAAATCGTGCGAGGCGACGTAAACGATCGTCTCGAGTTCCTTATTCTTTTCCGCCAGTGATTTCGCGAGCTCGACCAATTGTTGCTCGTCCTTTTTGCGTTTGGTGATGTCCGTTCGGATGGCGATGTGCTGGGAGGGTTTGCCCTGCTCGTTTAGGAAGGGGAAGATGGTTGTGTCCACCCAATAAATGGTCCCGTCCTTTGCGCGGTTGCGAATCTCACCCTTCCAAATTTTCCCTCGCGAGATGGTGCTCCAGAGGTCCCGGAAGAATTCCTTTGGGTGGTAATTGGAATTGATGAGCCGGTGATCCTGTCCGAGCAATTCCTCGCGGGGATACTTGGAGATCTCACAGAACTTGTCGTTCACGTGTGTGATCCGGCCTTGGGGATCCGTAATGGCGACAATGGAGTGAGCGTCCAACGCCGCTTTATATTGGGTAAGTAAATGCGAGTCGGATTCACCATTTCCGGCGAGACGCTCCTCTGACCCTTGAAGCTCAGTGAGGCGCGTGATCAACTCCTCGCGGGTCATGTTGGCAGTGTCGGCCATTGTTCGCAGGTTAACGAAATCCTCCGGGAGTTACAATTTGTCAGATAGGCGCTTACGAACTTCGGGTTTGCGGCGGCTGGTCTGCCTGCTTCATCAATGCCTCCGCCCGAAGCCAATAGTCCAGATCATGCCCGGGCGGCCGTCCCTCCTTATCCCAAAGGCAATAAGCAGCAAACTCAATGTCTTCGTGTGAGAGGGCATAGCTGCCATTCCAAGACAACGGCTTCGCGCCCCGGCTCTTATTGGTTTTGGTTTTCATAGAATCCTATCGGGCACGACCCTCAGGCGTGCGCCAATTGGCTGCGATATTCGGTGGGCGATTGCCCGATCATTTTTTGAACACCCGATTGAAGTGCGTGAGCGATTGGAAACCGACCTCGTAGGCAATTTCGCTCACGCGCAAATTCGGATTGAGCAACAGATTCTTCGCGCTTTCGATCCGCAGGCGTGACACGTAGTCGGTGAAATTGATCCCCGTGACCTTCTTGAACATCTTACAGAAGTAAAACGTGCTGGTGTTCACCGCCTTGGCGACCTGGCCCAGTGAAATGTCCTCGGTCTGATGTTGTTTGATGAACTCTTTGGCACGCGTGATGACCGGTGGTTCCGCATTTGCCTGCTGCACCACAATCTGATTGCTGATCATCGTGAGATGTTGCGCGAAAATTTGGAGCAACTGCACAATCGCATCATGCTCCTTGGCGGTCAGGACACGCGTCTGAAAATAGGCTGCCCGGAGTTTTTCGAGATCCACATCCACCCCCCAATCGCCCACCAGTTTGGCGACGCGATTCGAATTGCGCTTCCGCTCGGCTTCTTGCGGAAGACCTGACCGGTGTGGAGAAAACCAATTAGGTTGCCGCCGAGCCGCACGGGGACCGACGATATCGCACAAGACCCGCCTGGCACGTTTCTGAAGCGGCTTCATGGCGCGCCATTCTCGAAAGCTTCTGCTGTACCTGAAGGCAGGCGGCGCAGGCGCGGCTTTTGCCGGCGAGGATGGCACAAAATGGATTCTCGCGGCGCTGTCCGGTGGTGCGGCAATTGCCACGATTCCACGGGGCGCAATGCCACTGGCAGCCCTGTGGCGTCGCTGAAAGCACGCTCGTATTCCTGATACGTTTTTGATTGGCAGAGGGTTTCGACCAGACTGTTCTCATTTTGCATATCGTTGCTTTCTCTTTGCGAAGCCGAATTTGTTTTGCTGAACACAAATTAGGGATTGCAACGAAGCCTCTCAATTGGGCCATCCCCATTTCGGTACGTGGGAATGGGCTGAGTGCGGGTAAGGAAAAACCTGAAGCCAAACCATGGAAGGGAAGCGGCTGCGAAGGCCCAGTCGCAGCCGCCCGAGAAAAACGGATCGGCGGTTACCTCTTCTCTGCTTCCGCCAGTCGTCGCCGCGTGGCTTGCAGCCGCTCGATAATGATTGCCGACATGCGCTTCATCATCTCGTAGCCGAAGTCATGATCGCGCTCACAATTCTCACGGAGCCATGTGCCGTAGAAGAAGATGGCCTTGGTAGGCACGGTCGCCCGGGCGTCGAAGTGCCAGTAATAGGGCGGAAAGAGCCAGGACCATCCCAACACATCGTTGCGGCTGATCGTTTGGAGAATTACCGGCGCTTCATCCCGGGGGCGGGACTCCAGCGCCACTTCGCCGTCCAGAATCAGGTAAAACCGATTCGCAGGGTCGCCTTCGCGAAAGATGATTTCATCCTTCGTGAACTCCTTGAACATCGCGACATCCGCGAGCAAGGCGAGGTAGCGCGGTTCGAGGTCCTTGAAGAGGCGATGCTGTGCGATGGTTTCGGAGAGCGATTCGTTTGAAGCGTTGGTTTGCATGATGTCCCTTTCAAAAAATTTCCGTGTTCAGCCCTGTCCGGCTTCGCACAGTCTGAGCGATTCGGGAGAGTGTCCGCAACGCGAGATGATGGCAGTCTGTTTCCACGGTGCGACGCGTGGCTGAATAGATCTGCACCAAAGAAATCTTCGCTCCCGCCGCCACGAGCTCGGCCAAGCGCTGTGCGTATTGCTCAATGTCACTTTCGGAGGGCGCGCAACCGTTGATGGACGGAAACAAGCTTTGAATGACGACTGGCCGTTGGCGGGCCACGTGCAGGATGTTTGAGAGAATGCTTTCGAGCGGGACCACAGTCTTGTTCACCACATTCATTCGCTCCTGGGTTCCCGCATCCAGTTTCGCCCAGATCTCATCACTCCGGGTGAATAGCCGTAATCCTTGCTGGACCGGCGCTGCTGCCAAATTGGATGCATTTGTAATCAGGACGATCTTAAAGAATGGCTCTCCCGCTGTGGCGCGAATGTGGGCCACGGTCTCGATGGCCGCTTGAAACTGGGGGCATAAGGTGGGCTCGCCATCCCCACTGATGGCTACTTGCCGCAACCTGAGCAACGGTTCCGGCATTCGAGAGAAGGGCGGCTGCAAACGGAGCTCTCCTTTTCGGACAAGCCGAAGGGTGGTTTTCAATTCGGACGCCAGGACATCCAAGTCGACTGCATTTTCAAACGCCGGGTCGCGCCGGTCCACTTCACAATACGCGCAGTTGAAGTTGCACTCCCGGTCCGGGTTGAGGTTCACGCCCACCGAGAGCCCGCGAGCGCGAGGCGAAATGACCACGTAGACAAACCGGTTGCCGAGGAAGTTGCGCGGGCAGCCGAATGCCGTCTGGGAATCCATCGGAGGGTTCGTGGCGCCTAGAGCTTGGGAGTCCAGCGAATCCATGGTTTACCCCCGGTGGTAGCTTCTGTTTCGGCGCCCTCCGAAATCTGGGGCACGTCGATTGGCCCGTGCAGCGATAGTCGTCTCATGATCATCATCGTTCGTGTTCCACAATCGATCTGTTCGCCATGAGGCACTACACGGCGCTTGTGATTGGATAGCCCTATTTTGAAGCGCTCGAGTTGGCATAACGTCGAGGGCGACAGCAGTTCGCCCAATCCGCGAGGCATGAATAACAACGAACGGAGAGTGCAGGTTAGGTTCCCCGGCTAACCTAGGCGGCAGATGTCAGTGCCAGCTTCAATACTCTATCTTAGGGCGCCGTTTGCGAATTTCGGTCCGTCGTTGTCGCTGCGTGGAGACGCACTGGCCAGTCTCGTGCTGGGGAATGCAGAGTAAATGGAATGAGTGCTGACCTGACGGCCGCGCCGAAACGACGGGTCACCCTGACCGCGGTCGGGGGCGAGCCTTTTCGACTGTTCTTTCCCGCTGGTGTGCTGGCGGGATTGATGGGCGTAGCCTTGTGGCCGTTGCATTTTCTCGGCGTCGTGGAGTTCTATCCCGGATTGGGGCACGCGCGAATCATGGCGTGCGGACTCTTCGGCGGGTTCATCCTTGGATTCCTGGGCACAGCAATGCCGCGGATGCTTTCCGCCAAGGCCCTGAGTATCTCACAAGTGTTGTTTCTGGTGGCCACGCATATCTGCATGGTTGCCGCGTTTGCCTTCAGCCGGATTTTTCTGGGCGACTTGCTGTTTCTCATCCTCGTCGGGGCGTTTGTCGGGCTCATGATACTACGGGCCAGGCATCGCAAGGACACGCCTCCTCCTGGATTTATTCTGGTTGGGCTATCCTTTCTTTGCGCCATCGTAGGAACGGTGCTGGCCATCGCTCAGTCCTTTCGCGATTTCGGGATGTTCTGGGTGACCCTGCAACGGTTGCTCTCGTATCAGGGCTTTGTTCTTTTCCCGATCCTTGGCATTGGCCCCTTCATTCTGCCGCGGCTCTTCGGGTTGCAGAGCGAGCATGATTCTCCCGAAGCGAGGATGCCTTCGGCCAACTGGTGGCAAAAGGCAGCGCTGGCGCTGGCGACAGGCGTATTGATCCTTGGCTCGTTCTTTTTGGAGGCAACCGGCTGGTATCGTGCCGCGTATTCGGTGCGGTTCGGCGCCGCTCTCGGTTACATCTGGATGGAAATGCCTTTCCGTCGCGCGCCGCGGACCAACGCCCTCGGCCTGGCTTTGCGCCTCGCATTCGCGGCCATGCTTGCCGGCTTTCTGGCGGTGGCGCTGTTTCCTTACTTCAGAGTTGGGTTGTTGCACCTAACCTTGGTGGGAGGCTTTGCCATCATTACTTTTGTGGTGGCGACCCGGGTCGTCTTCGGGCACAGCGGCAACGCAGCGCTCTTGAATAAACGTAATCGCTGGCTGCTCATCGCCGTCGGGCTAATGCTTTTGGGAACGGTCACCCGAATCAGCGGCGACGTGTGGCCAAAGGTTCTGCCCTCCCACTACTCATACGGAGCCGTGCTTTGGATTGCCGGCGTCCTTATCTGGGCAGCACGGGTTCTTCCCTTCGTTTGGATTGCCGAGTCAACAGATTGAATCTCGGTTTCCCCGTCGGAAGAGATGCCCTTTGGCCAATTTCCGGGCACGCTTGGGCAATGAACGTTTAGTGCCCAACGCTTGGCAGGGCGAGGTTGTGGTGAATGACCTTCAACGTATTTTCCAACGCCGGCAGTTGCGCACTTGCGAGCGCGATCCTCTTTGCGACGAGCTTTCCGTTAGTCGCCGCTGAGGTTTCGCGTGAGTCCTCGGGCGCTCGTCGCAAAGTCGTGGATTCCACCCTTACTGGTGAAGAGACCGCGGTCCTCACCCAGGCGCCTAAAGTCCCGCCGCCCATTAAGCGTTCGCATCCCGACCAAGGTGATCGTCCGGCTCGAAGTGAAAGAGGTCGTGAAGAAGATGTCGGACGGCGTCGACTATCTTTTCTGGACGTTTGGCGGCGACGTTCCGGGAAGCTTCATTCGGATTCGCGAAGGAGACCTCGTCGAGTTTCACCTGTTGAACCACCCATCCAGCAAGATGCCGCACAACATTGACCTGCACGCGGTCACGGGGCCCGGCGGAGGCGCCGCCTCGTCGTTCACTGCGCCCGGCCACGAATCACAGTTTTCTTTCAAGGCGCTGAATCCCGGCCTCTACGTTTACCACTGCGCGACCGCGCCCGTCGGAATGCATGTGGCGAACGGCATGTATGGACTGATTCTCGTGGAGCCCAAGGAAGGTCTGCCTCCCGTGGACAAGGAATACTACGTCATGCAGGGCGATTTCTACACGGCCGGCAAGTTCGGCGAGGAAGGATTGCAGTTGTTCGATCAGAACAAGGCGGTCGATGAACGGCCGACCTACGTCGTGTTCAATGGCTCCGTCGGCTCCCTCGTGGGCGACAAAGCGATCACCGCCAACGTCGGCGATAACGGTGCGCTTATTCGTCGGCAACGGCGGGCCGAACCTGATCTCCTCGTTCCACGTCATTGGCGAAATCTTCGACCACGTTTATGCCGAGGGCAGCACTGTTCCCACGCTGCGCAATGTGCAGACCACGATCGTTCCAGCCGGGCGGTTCGGCGATGGTGGACTTCAAAGTGGAGGTGCCGGGGACATACGTTCTCGTCGATCACTCGCTTGTTCCGCGCGTTCAACAAAGGCGCGCTCGGCATGTTGAAAGTATCCGGACCGGAAAATCTCCTCGTCTATTCGGGCAAGGAAGTGGATGCGGTTTACCTGGGACGCCAGGCTGACGCGGGTTCGGCGGCCGAAAAACAAGTGGCCACGCTTCAGGCGAAGATGAAGGAGGCAATCAAGTCCGATCCGAAAATAGCCGGGCTCACCAAGGACATTCAAATCGCCAAAGGAAAGGGGGTGTTCATGCAAACCTGTTTCGTTTGCCATCAGCTTAATGGCGAAGGCATCCCCGGACAAATCCCGCCTTTGGCCAATTCTGATTACCTGATGGCTGACAAGGATCGTTCCATTCGCGGCGTCCTCTTCGGTCAATCGGGGGAAATCACTGTGAACGGCAAGAAGTACAATGGCACGATGATTCCCTTGAACTACCTCTCCGACGACGACGTGGCGAATGTGCTCACCTACGTCCGGAACAGTTTTGGAAATTCCGGTGACGCCGTAAGAGCGGAGGAGGTCCGCCGCATCCGGAGCGAAGCACCCGCACCCACCGCCAATGAGTTCGAATGAGGAAAGTGGCGAACTGGAAAAAATGAAAACCCGATTCAAAATGAGGGTAGCCGCATTGTGGCTTAGCTTGCTGATAGCAGACGGGGTGAACGGTTCGGAACGTCGAGCGTGTGTTGAATCTTACCCTGGAATGGCGTTGGTGCCGGCAGGACGATACACGCCGCTGTTCCGCGCCGAAGGCGATCCCAAGGATATTCCCGTCGATGCGTTCCTGCTCGATGTCCTTCCGGTGACGAATGCAGACTTCCTCGAGTTTGTCCGTACGAACCCGTCGTGGCGTCGCTCACAGGTGAAGCGGCTCTTTGCGGATGCGGACTATCTGAAAAGTTGGGCGGGCGATCTGGATCTCGGTACCAATGTGTCACGACACGCGCCCGTCACCCAGGTGTCCTGGTTCGCCGCCAAAGCTTACGCCAAATGGAAGGGGAAGCGGTTGCCGACCACAGCGGAGTGGGAGTATGCCGCCGCCGCTAGTCCGACGCGTCCGGACGGAGAGAATGATCCGGAATTCACGCGCCAGGTCCGCGCCTGGTATTCGACGGCGTCACGGGAAATTTTGCCGAGAGTGGGTCTGGGCCGCACAAACTACTTTGGCCTTCACGATCTGCACGGGCTGGTGTGGGAATGGGTCGCTGATTTCAATACAGCCATGGTCAGCGGCGACGCGCGCGGGGACACCGGACTGGATCGCCAACTGTTTTGCGGTGCAGGATCAGAAGGGGCGAAGGATCGCGGTAATTTTCCGGCTTTCATGCGCTTCGGCTTTCGCAGCAGCCTCAAGGCGCACTACACCGTTCAGAATTTGGGTTTTCGCTGCGCCCGAAACTTGAGCGAACGAATAGAATGAAACTGCCAACCTTATTCAGCGCCTTTTTATTTTTCGCGCTCGCCAGCGCACGCGGAGAGGTTCCTGTTATGCGCCCGTCCCAGACGGACTGTTGCGCGAAGGAATTGCCGGCCGCAACTGGCCTTACTGATGGCTCGCTCTATCAAGTTGATTCCACATGGACGAATGATGCTGGAGCCGCGTTGAAGTTGAGTTCGCTGGGCGGACGGCCTCAAGTCATGACGATGTTTTTTGCCAGTTGCCAGTTTACATGCCCGGTGTTGGTAAGGGACATGCAACGCATTGAGGCGCGACTTTCTGAAAGCGGGCGGACGAACGTTGGTTTCGTCCTGGTCAGTTTTGATTCGGAACGGGACACCCCGGAGGCTCTAGCTGCCTATCGTAGAATCCAC
Organism: uncultured Verrucomicrobiae bacterium; assembly: GCA_963760275.1. Lineage (GTDB taxonomy): Bacteria > Verrucomicrobiota > Verrucomicrobiia > Limisphaerales > SIBH01 > JANNGC01. The sequence continues at coordinate 21,236 of CAVXCM010000011.1, read as the reverse complement.
GGTCTCGGCGCCAATTGGACCTTGCTGCGAGGCGGCCCGGACGATGTGCTGGAGCTGGGAGCGTTGTTGGGAATTAAATTTAAGCGAACTCTGCAAGGCCAGTTCGCGCACTCCAATGTCATCACGGTTCTCGATTCCCGGGGTGAAACGGCGCGGCAAATCATCGGCCTGAATCGCGACGTGAGCGAGGCCCTTGCAGCCATCGCGCGTCAATTTCATTCAAGACCAGAGAACTCAAACACCAACAACAGATAGGAACTTCATTATGCCCCGATTCATCAGCCTGCTGAAATTCACGGATCAAGGCGCCCGTGCGATCAAGAATTCCACCACCCGCGCTCTCGAGTTCGACAAGCTCGCGGAAAAGTCTGGAGTCAAAGTCGCGTCCCAGCTCTGGAGCTTTGGCGCTTACGATGGGCTTTTGATTCTCGAAGCGGACACCGCCGACGCCGTGCTCCAGTGTCTGGCTGAACTCATCGCCGCCGGCAATGTGCGCACGGAGACGATGCCGGCATTTGATGCCCGAGAGTTCGCCGCGCTCACCGGTAAGTGAGACAGTATTCACCGGATCCGGGCTTTGCTCTCCACCATCAGAACAACGCAGCTGCACGCCTTTGCAATTGCCGTGGAGCTGCTTATTCTATGCGCTCCATGATTTGCGTCGCGCCTCGAACATGCCTGCTTTTGACCGTCGCCATGGCGGCGCTGCACTGTGTGCGTGCGGATGATTTTCAAGGTGCGACGCACATGATGCCCTTTGAAGAGGACACGATTAATTACAACAGGGCTCCCGCGAAGAATGTGGTGTCGGAACTGCAAAAGCGGATCGGAGACAGTGGCGTCACGCTGAAGCACGACGATACCTATGGCTACCTGCTGGCGGTGTTGGACGAACTCAAGGTGCCGAAATCCTCGCAGATGCTCGTCTTCTCCAAAACTTCTCTTCAGCGTGAACGCATCTCTCCCGAGACGCCACGGGCGATTTATTTCAACGACGATGTGTACGTTGGCTACATTCCCGGCGCGCCGTTGCTCGAATTATCCATTGCCGACCCGAAGCTGGGCGGCGTTTTCTACACTCTGGAACAAACTGAGGACGGCAAACCGAGATTCACGCGCAACAACAATTGTCTCGAGTGCCACGCGACGGCGAAAACGATGGGCGTGCCGGGCCATCTCGCCCGCTCGTTCAGCACGGATGCAGACGGGGTCGTCGATTTCAACAGCGGCATTTCCCAGGTGAATCATCGCACACCCTTTCAGGATCGCTGGGGCGGTTGGTATGTCACGGGCACACACGGCGGGCAATCGCATCGAGGGAATCTTTTTGGAAAAGCAGCCCGCGATCGCGCGGCACGTGAAACCAATCATGCTGGCAACGTCACGAACCTGTCGGCCTACCTCGAGACGTCCCGATATGTTCGCGGTCAAAGCGATATTGTTGCGCTGATGGTTCTGGAACATCAGATGCACATGCACAATTTCATCACTCGGCTGAATTACGAGACGACCGTGCACCTTAAGCAGTATGGCCATGTCCGGTATCTCAAGAACACCGCTGAGGCTTTCCTGAAGTATTTGCTCTTTGTGGACGAGGCTCCGCTTACCAGCGCGATTCAAGGGAGCCCGGAATTCGTCCGGGACTTCGCGTCGCGCGGACCGAGAGACAAGCAGGGCCGATCGTTGCGCGACTTCGATTTGCACACGCGACTTTTCAAGTTTCCGTGTAGCTATCTGATTTACTCGGACGCCTTCGAGGCACTGCCATTGCCAATGAAGGAAGTGCTTTACTCGCGCTTGTGGGAAATCCTGTCCGGGCAGGATCGAAGCGAACCTTACAGAGTGCTCGGCAGTTCAACGCGGCAGTCGATCCTTGAGATTCTTTCCGAGACGAAAAGGGATTTGCCTGCCACTTGGATAAATAAATCAGACGCTTCGAAAACTGTCGGCGCACGCGCGGGCCGATCGGTTGAACCGTGAGCAATCGCCCGATTCTTGCCAGCGCCTCTCTGGTTGGATCGGCTCTCATTCAAATGAAAACGTCCAACCCACGCGAGTCGGAGAATTATTCGCAGCCAATCGTATTTCGAACCCGGCCGCTCCGTTCCGGGTGATTAAAGCAATTTGATCTGCGCCTGTTCCGCCACAAGCGCATCGCCGAAGCTCTGCGGGACCCGGCGGCGTTCCATGATCTGCTTGTCCACGGTCGGATCGTATGGCACCGGATAATTGCCATCGTAGCACGCCATGCAGAACGAATTCGTGGGCAAGCCGGTCGCCTTCACCATGCCTTCCTGGGAAAGGTAATGAAGTGAATCGGCGTTCAGATACTTGCGGATCTCGTCGAGCGAATAATTCGCCGCCATCAGCTTGTTGCGATCCGGAAAATCGATTCCGTAAACGCACGGATTCATGTGCGGCGGGCAACTCACGAGCACATGAACTTCCGTCGCGCCGGCTTCCTTCAAATTGTTCACGCGCGCCTTGCACGTCGTGCCGCGCACGATCGAATCGTCCACGATGATGACGCGCTTTCCCTTCACCAGCTCGGGAATCAGGTTCAGCTTCACGCGCACGTTGAAGTCGCGGATCAACTGCGACGGCTGGAGAAAGCTGCGCCCGACGTAGTGATTGCGCACGAACGCCATCTCGTAGGAAATGCCGGATTCCAGCGAATAGCCCAGCGCGGCGCAATTGCCGCTGTCCGGCACGGGAACGACGATGTCGGCTTCGATCGGATATTCGCGGGCCAGTTGGCGGCCCATTTCCACGCGCGTCTTGTAAACGTTGCGACCGTTGATCGTGCTGTCCGGCCGCGCGAAATAAACGTACTCGAAAATGCAGAATGCGCGTCCGCTCGTGCTCGGGCATGTACTTGATGCTGCGCAGTCCCTTCTCGTTGATGATGACGATCTCGCCCGGCTCCACGTCGCGCACGAACTTGGCGTGGATCAAATCCAGCGCGCAGGTCTCGCTCGAAAGCACCCAGCCATCGTCCAGCTTGCCGATGCAAAGCGGACGGAACCCATGCGGATCGCGCACGCCGATCAACTCGGTCTCCGTCATGATGACGAGCGAAAAGGCGCCTTCGATCCGGCGCATCGTCTCGATGAGATTGTTCGCGTGTCCGTTCAGGCTCGGCTGCGCCATCAGATGCAGGATGATCTCGCTATCGACCGTCGTCTGAAAAATGGAGCCCTTGGCCTCCAGCTGCTCGCGCAACTGCGCCGCGTTGGTCAGGTTGCCGTTGTGCGCGATGGCGATCTGGCCTTTGGCGCAATCGACGGTGAGCGGCTGCGCATTGGGGATGTTGGAGGAACCGGTCGTGGAATAGCGCGTGTGGCCCACCGCCATCGTGCCGACCAGATTGTGCAGCACGTCGCCGTTGAAAATTTGCGACACCAATCCCATGCCGCGATGCACGCGAAACTGTTTGCCGGTCAGATGTGACAATGCCGGCGCTTTCCTGCCCGCGATGTTGCAGTGCGTAAAGACCGTAGTAGGTCAGCTCCGCGGCATTCGGATGACCGTAAATGCCGAAGACGCCGCAATAATGTTTTGGATAATCTTGCATGGGCTGCGTAACGCGCGCGGACTATGCCATAGCGAAAAAACAAATCCAGTGCCTTGCGCGTTTTACATGAGTGCTTGCGCGCTGGTTGAACAGTCACGCAATAGCGTGTTCCAAGTGGTAACCCGCTGGAGGCGTCCGAGCCGTTACCTTGGAGGCTCTTTTGACCAATCGTTTCGAGAGCGTCGGAGGAAATCTGTCGGCTGGAATCCGAACCGCTCGTAAAGCGTATGCGCGTCCCGCGTACGCAGGCATTGGGTGTTCGTTTGCAAATCAGGATGTGCGAGCATGATCTCCACGATCCATTTGCCCAAGCCTTGGCCGCGATGTTCCGGCGCGACGATCACGTCGCAAAGGTAGGTGAACACGGAGCGATCGGTCACCGCTCGCGCGAAGCCGACCTGCTTCCCTGCATGGAATAATCCAAAGCAAACGGAGTGTTGAATCGCCATGGCGGTGGCTTCCCGCGAGCGTTCCGCAGCCCAGTAGGTCGCTTTCAGGAGCGCGCAGACGGCGTCCAGGTCGAGCCGCGTGGGATCGTCAGTGACCAGGTAATCGCCGCGTTCCCAGTTCACAGTTTGCGAATCCAAATGTTTCGGAAGCGCACGGGATTGCCATGATCCTGCAACACGAGCGGGCCCTTGGGTGCGACTCCCTTGAAGAGCGCGGCGGTGGTCGCATCTCCTTTCACGGGTATGTGATCCTGGATGAGAACGCCGTTGTGCAGGACAGTGAACGATCCCGGAATGGCCTTGCCCCCTTCTTCCTTGGGTGCGTGGAAAATGATGTCGTAAGTCTGCCACTCGCCGGGTTTGCGAGAGGCGTTCACCAAGGGTGGGGAGTGAAGATAGAATGCGCCTGCCTGGCCGTTGGCGTAGGTTTTGTTCTGGTAGGAATCGAGCACCTGAATCTCATAGCGTCCCTGAAGGTAAACACCGCTGTTGCCGCGTCCTTGCCCCTCGCCTTTTACCACGGACGGCGTCGACCACTCAATGTGAAGCTGGCAGTCACCGAACTCTTCCTTCGTCATGATGCTGCCGGTGCTGTTCACCTCCATGGCGCCATCGGCGAGAATCTTCCATTTGGCGTCCCCACCCTTCTGCGCCTTCCACTGCGACAAATCTTTTCCATCGAACAACACAATCGCGTCCGAAGGTGGCGGGCCCGCGTCGATGATGGTCGGTTCTTTTACAGTCCTGGCGTCGGCGGCGCTGGCCTGCTGGGTCGAAGTAAACAGCGTTGCAATGGTGAAAAGCAGGCGGATGGTTTTCATGTGCTGGTTGGATGTCGCAACGCCCGCCGGAATTCAAGCCACGGATCGATACGGAATTCCAAAGCGCGATCGCAAACGGTCCACTCAGTCGCGCCTCACAGCATTCGGCGAATCAATGCCACCATCACTCCCTGCAAAATCAATTCGGTCGCAGGAATCAACTTGGGATACTGGGGGTTTTCCGCCCGGAGCCGCGCCTGTCCCCGCTCCATGACGAAGGTCTTGAGTGTGCTTTCTCCATCGATGAGTGCCGCTACCACGTCGCCGGAGCGAGCGCTTCGGTCCGGTTCGATAATCGCCATGTCGCCGTCGAAGATTCCCTTGCCGATCATGGATTCACCGCGGACTTGAAGTGCGAAGGCCTTCGCGGATGGGCGAAGTCCAATGGTCCGAACATCCACCGAGATGCAGCCTTCCGGCAGTTGATCTCTTTCCTGGGCGAAACCGGCCGGGATAGTGCCGTAAACGGGGATGTGCATCACCGGTTGCAAAATCGTTTCCCACGGCGACACCACTCTCAAAGCACGCGCTTTGCGGGCCTGGCCTGAAAGAACTCCTTTGCGTTGCAGCGCTGTGACGTGATCGGCCGAAGCCTTGGGACTGCGGAAGCCGAAATGAGTCGCGATCTCCCGCAAGGTGGGACTGCTGCCCACGCGGGCGCGCGTCAGCTCAATAAAGCTAAGCACTTCCTGTTGTCGTTTTGTCAGCTCGACCATACTCCTCGCATCAATCGCGGTGGATGTATCACCCGTTCCTGAAAACTCAAAGGTCAATTTCGCTTCGGCCCATGAAATCCGGATCCCTGCCGATGTTTCCTTCAACCCGTAACATCAACCGGTCTCCAATCCCTCGGCAACGCGGGTGCGATGGACGTTGAACAGCGCGTATCGGAAGCACGCAGGTTACGGGCGCATGATACTGCCACACGCTTGAGTTTACGATTCGAGTTTTGATCGGTACGCTGCGCGCCGATGAAACCCAAGACTCGTGACGGCATCCTGCGCGGCAACGTGGCCGTCCTCATTCGCTTTCTCCTTCTCGTTGCGGCTGGCGTCTCCGGCTATCTCCTCTCCGTGTCCCTGGCCGGAGGCAACGCGGTGGGCTGCGGGCCCGGATCCAGTTGCGATGAGGTGCTGAACTCGCGTTGGGCCTACGTCTTTGGCGTTCCAGTCAGCGTCCTGGCTTTGTTGGTCGATCTCACACTCCTCGTCACCACGTTCTCCTGCGGCGCGAATGCCAAACCCAAACAGCGTCGCCGTGCCTGGGAAATTCTCGTGCCCGGCTCGGTCCTGGTGCTCGGTGCCGCATTATGGTTCGTGGCCATTCAAGCTGTAGTCCTTCAGCGTTTCTGCCCCTGGTGTATGGCTGCTCATACCAGCGGCGCGCTGGCAGCGGTGCTGCTCCTCATGCGAATTCCGATGAGCAACGCCACGGAGCGCCGCGATAACGATCCTTCGATCCGCCGTCCTCTTGTGGTTCGCTTGGCGATGGTCGCCATTCTTATGCTCGCCCTGTTTGCGGTGGCTCAAGTGTTGGCTCCGCGCAAAACCTTCTCGGTGTCCACCGTGCCCGAAGTCGCGAGTGACACAAACGTCGTGATGCGTGGCCCTGACTCGCCCACGAACGTGAATTCCCCCAGCGGACGCCCCGTCTCCACGAGCTTATTGACCAAGGCAGCTGAACCCGCGAAGGCAAATCCTGCGCTCGACCTTTTTGGGGGGCGCGTCCGCCTTGATCTGTCTCAAATACCGATCTGGGGCTCGCCCAATGCGCCGCTGAAAATGGTTAGTCTGTTTGATTACACCTGCCACCATTGCCGCGACATGCATTCAAAAGTCGTGGAAGTGCACCGCATGTTTGGTGACCAACTCGCGATCGTCAGTTTGCCCATGCCGCTGGACGCGCAGTGCAATTCACTCATCCGGCGCACGTCACCGTCTCAAACCAACGCCTGCCTCTACGCGAAAATCGGGCTGGCTGTCTGGCGCGCCAAACCCAGCGCGATCGAACCGTTTGATGATTGGTTGTTCGGCTTCCAAAAGCCGCCTCCGTTGGTGGACGCCACGAACAAAGCCGTCGAGCTCGTGGGTTCCAGTGCGTTCCAGGCTGCCAGTGTTGACCCCTTAATCGATCAGCTGCTCCGCACGAGCATTGAATTGTTCACGATCAGCGCGCGCGACTTTCGCAACGGTTCGATGCCGCAATTTATGATCGGAACCAACATCGTCACCGGTGTTCTCACCACGGAACAATTGCGCGCGGTGGTGCTGCCGTACGCCGAAGCGTTGCGGGGGAAGTGACGCCCTGCGAATGGCCGCATCATCGCTGACGCCGTCGGGACCATTTACATCGTCATGAAGCGAACTCTGTCTCCGGGCTGGCTGTTGTTCATCCTCACCGGACTAAACCTGTTCAATTACCTCGATCGCTACATTCTGTCGGCTGTCGCGATTCCGTTGCAGAACGACTTGGGCCTGAGCGATGGACAGGTTGGACGGATCGTCACGACGTTCATGCTCGGCTACTTCATCACGTCGCCTTTGTTCGGATATTTGGGCGATCGCTCCTCGCGGAAATGGCTCATTGCAGGCGGGATTTTCATCTGGAGCCTTGGCACTGTGTTGACTGGCTTTGCCAGCACTTTTGCGATGCTGCTTGCGTTCCGCGTGCTCGTGGGCGTGGGCGAAGCAAGCTACGCCACCATCAGTCCCAGTCTCATTTCTGACTCCTATCCGCCACTGCGACGGAACAACGCCCTCACAATTTTTTACTCGGCAATTCCAGTGGGCGCGGCGCTGGGAAATATTCTGGGGGGCGCGATCGCGGCTGCATCCTCATGGCGGCATGCGTTCATCTGGGCAGGGGCTCCGGGACTGTTCCTGGCTCTCGTGTTGATTCCCTTCGTGGAGCCGAAACGAGGCGGACAGGATGCGGACCCATCGCCCGCACAAACGGAAAAGCCGAAGTTCGCCGACGTCTTGGGATTGCTCCGCTTGCCGAACTACCTTCTCGTGATTCTCGGGTACACAGCCTACACCTTCGCGCTGGGCGCATTTGCTTTGTGGGGACCGGCTTTTCTGACGAGGGTGCATGGCGTGCCAGTCGAAGAGAGCGCTCGATTTTTCGGCATTGTCCTCGTGATTGCCGGGTTGATTGGGACCTTGCTGGGGGGGTGGATTGCGACTGCCTGGCAAAAGCGAACGCCCGCGGGCTATGCGTGGACGCTAGGCATCTCCGTCTCGGTGGCCGTTCCATTCGCCGCCTTGGCGTTCATTTTAAACGAGCGAAGTGGTGCAATGATGTGTTTGGCAGGCGCCATGTTCTTCCTCTTCCTCGCTACTGGCCCCGTGAACACGCTGATTCTGGAAACTGTGCCGGTGAACTTGCGCGCCAGCGCCATGGCTCTTTCCATTTTTACCATCCACCTTTTCGGGGACATGTGGTCGCCCGAATTGGTGGGCCATCTATCCGATCTGTTGCGCGACCGATTCGCCACGGCATCCAATGCGGCAATGGATGCGGAAGGGCTGAAGCTGTCCGCGCAGGCGTATGGACTGAAACGTGCCGTGCTGCTCCTGCCACTGGCGCTCGCCGTGGGCGCGGTCTTCTGGCTTTGGCTGGCTGCGCGAATGCGGCGATTGGCGGCCGCGGTGCCGCGTTAAAACTATTTGGTCGTCACAGGGGTGCTGGAAGGTAACTGCCCGGTGGCAAGGCGCAGAGCGATCTGCTTGTCGATTTCGCCGCCCAAATCCAAATCTGAATTTCCCGCTTTGGTGCGTACCTGCACGGTCACGCGACTCATTTTGGAATCTACGGATTCGACCTTCACCCGAACCGTCCTCGTATCCACGCGAGCCGAAACGGTCGACTGCATGACATCCTCGCTGAACACGGTGCCGTTGGCGTTCAGGACATCCTTGGTTGCGGCCCAAACCTGTAAAACGGGTCGTTCATAGACGCGCACGATTTTGTCTTTCACCAGTGGATTGCCGGCTTCCCGACGGCCATCGATGGTTCGGACGCAACCGCTCAAAACGAGGACGGCAGTTGAAACAGCCAACAGGAAAAAAGCATTTATTCTCATCGCGGCGATGCAAACAGAACGTTTCGTTGCGTCAAGCCTCGGGATGCATGGCCGACGGAAACATCGCAGGGGAGAAGCCGCAGAGAGGGATGCCTGCTACACGGTCAAGGTACACAACAGGCGGCCCGCTGGGTAATGCAGGTGAAGTGAGTGCGTCTGCAAACGCGCTACAGCTTCAGGAAGTTCTTCAGGATCGTGCGGCCGTCTTCGGTCAAGATGCTTTCAGGATGAAACTGCACACCCCAGATGGGAAGAGTTTTGTGGCTCACGCCCATGATCTCGCCTTCCTCCGTCTCAGCCGTGACTTCAAGGCACTCGGGCAGGGTATCGCGTTTGATCACGAGCGAATGATAGCGTGTCGCCGCGAACGGGTTGGGCATGTTCTCAAACAGATCACGGCCGTTGTGACGAATGGGCGAGGTCTTGCCGTGCATCATTCGGTAATTGACGACAACGTCGGCGCCAAAGGTGTGGCCAATACATTGGTGGCCAAGACAAACCCCCAAGGTCGGCACGCGCCCGGCAAACTCGCGAATGACCTCATTGGACAAGCCGGATTCACGGGGTGAGCACGGGCCGGGCGAGATGAGGATGCGGTCGGGCTTGAGCTGCTCGATCTGGTCGAGCGTGATCTGATCGTTGCGATGCACCTGCATATCCACGCCCATTTCACCAAGATATTGGACGAGGTTGTAGGTAAACGAATCGTAGTTATCGAGGACCAGCAACATCGGGGCGCAAAGTAAATGTCTCGGCGAATTCTGCCAGCAGATTTGTCGAGGCGTCGGACCAGAGAATGTAAAAGTGTCTGAAGCCGCAGAATTTTCCATCGACGCATGCGTTTGACCGCGATACAAGCTGTGGCCTTTACGCCATCACCGCCATGAGATCATCACATGTTTCCTCTCACGGTCCGGAGCGGAGGACTCACAGAGCGAGTCGCAGTTCGAATGGGACCGCGAGTCTTACAAGGAGGCCTTTCTGAACATGGGGTGTAAATGCTTTGGAGGCGTGCGCGAGATTCTCCGCACAATCCATCCCTGCGTTTTCTTTCTGGTAATCGCTGCGGCGGGCATGTTGAGCGGGCACGCCACGGAGGCCACCAACCGGCTTCGCGGCGCCATCACTTACATGCGCGATGAAGTGGCGGAGGTCCCATGGACAATACACATCGTGAAGGTGTCACGTTCTCATGGTGATCTTCAGTTCGAAACCACCCTGGGCGCGGGTCGGCAGCTGGGAATGGGCCTTGTCTCCGAGCAGGTGAAAGCATTTCCTCCTGAAGTGGGGCGTCCCCTCGCCGCCATTAATGGCGATTTTTACAAGAGCCACGCGAAGTATCCGGGCGATCCCGAGGGGTTGCAGATTATCCGGGGAGAACTGGTCAGCGCTCCATTGGCGAGCCGTTCCTGTTTTTGGATCGATGCCGCGGGGCAGCCCCATCTGGCGGCTGTGCAGTCTCTTTTTACCGCCACGCTGCCCCATGGAGGCGTTCTGCCCATGGGGCTGAATGAAGAACGCACCAGCGATGATTTGGTTCTCTACACGGCGGCGAACGGGAAATCGACGCGCACCAGTGGGGGCTTGGAGTTGGTGCTGGTCCCCGCGACCAACGCCACAACCTGGCTGCCGCTCCGGGTCGGGATGACCTACCACGCCATGGTTCGTCAGGTGCGCAACGAAGGGGACGCCCCAATTACAGAGGGGACAATGGTGCTTTCTGCAGGAGCCAAAGTGGCGTCGCGTCTCAATGAAGTGAAGCCCGGCGATGTGGTGGGAATCTCCACCGCGACCAAGCCGGATCTGACCGGTGCTCTAATGGGCATTGGCGGCGGACCGGCACTGGTGCATGGAGGCAAGGCAACCAGATTCACCGGTCTCCAACCGCGGCACCCACGTACCGCAATGGGATGGAACAAGCAGTATTTCTTTCTCGTCGAAGTGGACGGCAGGCAGAAGACCTCGGCAGGCATGAGTTTCCCCGAGCTGGCGAACTACATGGTGAGCCTGGGCTGCGACGAAGCGATGAATCTCGATGGCGGCGGCTCCGCAACCATTTGGGTCTACGGCCATGTGATGAATAATCCATCCGAAGGGCAGGAACGACCGGCCGCCAATGCTCTTGTCGTTGTTCGGAAAGGCAAAGCCCCCTGACTTTTGCGCCGGCATTGACCGGCATTTCTCCGGGCTCGCCGCACTTTCCCTCCTAGTCGGTTCGATTACAGTTCAAGACAATGTGGTGCGTGCGCAAAAACTTTTTTGGTCACCTGGTAGTTATTGTCGCGATCTGCACTGGCGGGACTTCGTTGATGGCGCAGGGTACTTCGGGCGAACTTTTCACTAATGGATTGGTGCCGCGCATCAAGATCACTATTCCTTCCGAGGGCATCAAATCGCTTCGCGCCGCACCGCGCCAATACGTGTCCGCCAGCGTGCAGGAAGGCACCAACATTTTTACGGATGTGGCTGTTCATCTGAAGGGTTCGGTGGGCAGCTTTCGTGGCCTCGATGGCAAGCCCGCCTTGACACTCAGCTTTGACCGGTCATTGCGAGGCCAGCGCTTTTATTCATTGCGCAAGATCCACCTAAACAACTCGGTAGAGGATCCCAGCTACATGAATGAGCTGCTAGGCAGCCTACTGTTTCAAGCGGCTGGTGTTCCTGCCGCGAGAGTGGGCCATGCGATCGTCGAATTGAACGGCAGGCGGCTGGGGCTCTGCGTGTTGAAGGAAGGATTTACCGAGGACTTTCTGGCCCTCCACTTCCGTCACCCGACTGGGAATCTTTATGATCTGGCTCCCGGCGGCCATGACGTGAACGAGCCGATGCAGAAGGCGCTGGGTTCGAACCCCGATGATCGCAGCGATATGGATGCGCTTGCCCAGGCGATTGAACAGCCAGACGCCGCCCAACGCTGGGCGGAGATCCCGCGCTTTCTTGATATCAATCGGTTTCTCTCATTCATGGCGGTGGAAATCCTGCTGGGCCACCGGGACGGCTATTGCTTGGCTCGAAATAATTTTCGCATCTACCACGATGTGGATTCCAACCGTCTTGTTTTCCTTCCTCACGGTATGGACGTGTTGTTCGGCAATGCGCGTGCGGCCATCGAACCCAAGATGAACGGTCTTGTCGGCCGGGCGGTCATGGAATCGGAAGACGGTCGCAAGGCGTATCGCGCACGGCTAGGCCAACTTTACACGAACATCTTTAATGTCCCCGGGATGTATTCACGCATTGACGCCACTCTCGGCTTATTGCGGCCGCATCTTTCCCCGGAAGAAGTAAGGAGCCTAGAGCGGGAAGCCTTTGCACTGAAAGAGCGAATCAGCGCTCGCGCTCAGGAGGTCAATGTGCAACTGGCGCAGCCGGCATTGGAATTGGTTCGGTTTATTGATGGCCGGGCAAAACTAAATGGCTGGCGTGAGTTTGACGTGCCGGAGGGGGGAAGCTTGTTCAAGACGAATGCGACATCCGGCCGGCGTGTTCTCGTGATCCAAGCCGGACCCGTGACCGCAGCTTCGTGGCGATCAAAAGCCCTGCTGCCCCCTGGTCGATACCGATTTGAAGCGTCGGTTAAGACGACGAGCATCGTCCCGCTCCCCTTTGGTAAGAACCATGGCGCCGCCCTGCGAGTATTAGGCACCAAGGGAGCGCGCTCTCCGAGATTAGTGGGAAGTCAACCTTGGCAACCGTTACAGGTGACATTTGAAACAAGCGAACGGGAGCACGAAGTGGAACTGGTTTGCGAGCTGCGGGCGCAACAAGGCGCCGGCTGGTTTGACGTTGAATCGGCAAGTCTCGTGCGACTGGAATGACCGTTTCTTGACCGACAAAGGGTTTGACAATTGAGCGGTCAAGAGGCCACTTATGATGGCAATCATGAAAGGTTCAGCGTCTAACCACTCGCGCGGCTTCACCCTCATTGAGTTGCTAGTGGTTATCGCCATTATCGCCATTCTCGCTGCGTTGCTATTACCTGCTTTGAGCGGGGCCAAGAAAAAGGCCAAAGGTACTGAATGTATCAACAACCTGCGCCAAGTCGGCGTTGGGTTTCGTGTATGGGCTGGAGACAACGACGGAAAATTTCCGTGGGCGGTCACGATCGAAGACGGAGGCAGTGGCTGGCGAGCCGAGCCGAAATCAGATGATTGGACCGACAACTATCGAGCCGCTTCCAACGAATTAGTGTCCCCGAAAATCCTGGTTTGCCCAACCGACAAACAGAAAGTTGCCGCTGATAAATGGTCCACATTGGATGGAGATCAGCACATCAGCTATTTCGTTGGCTACACGGCTGAAGAATCAAAGCCACAAACTGTCCTCGCGGGCGATCGGAATCTCGGCGGCAGCGACGGCGGTGTTGATTTGACCTGGAACACAGCGTTGGGCACTTCCATTGATGTATACTTCGACAAGACCATGCATCAGGAACGAGGTTTCATCGTGCTCTCTGATGCCAGTGTCCAGCATGTCGGCACCCCACAACTGCGCGAATACATCCTGAACGCGCTCTCCAGCGGCAGTAAGGAAGTCATATTCTCCACGCCGCGGGGCGTGCAGTAAACGGCGGTGCCTCACCGCTCGTCGTGAAGGCCGTTCGAATCGCCCGGGTTTTTGCAAATCTCCACTGGAAATCATCTGGGTATTGTGAGAATCCTCTTCGGCTCCCGAAACGCTAAATGAACGGGAGCGGTTACTTATCAAATTATGGCAGCAGACCGGATGCAACAGTCGCGCTTCGAGCTGAAGTACCTCATCAACGAGGACATGGCTCTCAAGGTGCGGGACTTTGTCAGATGCTACATCGACTTTGATGAATACAGTGTCGGAAAACCTGATTTCTCCTACCCGGTCCACAGTGTCTACCTCGATTCCGATGATTTGAAGTGCTACTGGGAAACCATCAACGGTAACAAGAATCGGTATAAGCTTCGGCTCCGTTACTACGATACCAACGCCAAGTCTCCCGTCTTTTTCGAGATCAAGCGGCGCATGAACAACTGCATTCTCAAGCAGCGCGGAGGCGTGCGGCAGGAGTTTGTGCCGTATCTGCTTTCAGGTCATCTCCCGCGGGAAGAGCACCTCCTTTCCAAGGCTCCCAAGCAAATGATCGCCCTGCAACGGTTTGCTGAATTGATGGCGTCGATCCACGCCAAGCCGAAGGTCCACATTTTCTACATGAGGGAAGCCTACGTGAGCGCGGATGCTCAGGTGCGCGTGACGATCGACCGGAATGTTTTTGGCGAGGAGAATCTAACCCCGTCCGTAACAACGGAGATGAAGAATCCTGTGCGCTGCATGGAAGGCTTCGTAATCTTGGAATTGAAATTCACAAATCGCTTTCCCAATTGGTTTCGTGATCTAGTCCGCATGGCGGGGGTGATGCAGTGTGGTGCCGCCAAATATGTGGAAAGCATTCAAGGCCTTGGATCAACCCGTGTCCAAAGTGATCTGCCTGTAGTCGAGGAAGCGGAACCTAAGATCGCTCATTTCCAAATGAAGGATTTGATTCCCGGGTGGGTGCCTTAAGCCGGCATTCAAGGCCACAGGATCGACGAAAATTTCTTCTGCAAAGCGGAGCGTAATTTTGGATAAGTGTTGGCGCGGAAGGCGGGCCAATTGTAGGTGGCTTCCAATCGTTTTCCGTCTGGTGTGGAGAGCCACAATTTCAACGGCACTTTCCCTTCGCAAACATGCGGATGCTCCTTCACGGCGAAGCATTCCTGCAGCTTGATCGGCAACTCGGGTCCCTGCGGTTGATTCTCCTCGTCCACCGGTTGCTCCGCATAAAGCAGTTTCAGCTTGCGGCCATCGATCCATGTGATGTGTGTCGGCGCTAGTTCATCCACCCATGCAATTTGTTCGGGCGCGAGGTGTTTCAGAAAATGCTCCTTCAAAGGTTTGGTTTGCGCCTCCTTGGCCAGCGTCAACCCTCGAAACGCCCAGGCCAGACAGCGTGTGATGGCTGGTTCATCGTAAGGCGGAAAATCCAATTCTGGCATGGCGGTGCAGATGAGATTGATCCGAGCCATAAATTGTTTCACGTCATGGTTCAACAACGGTAATTCGAACAGGCCTGCCCGTGCAGCTTCAGCTAATGCCCGGCCGGAGGCTTCCGGATCGACCTCGCGCTGATGTTCATGGTGGATGATCAAGTCCCCGAACTTAATCACCTTCACCGCGGCAACCCGCTTGTGCGTGCGGTCATAGAGGTGCTCCACCGCGGAGATCATGTGCTGCGGAAACGTGTCCTCAATCCATTCGCGCTTCACGGCGGTCGCTAAGCCGAGCAAGACCCTGTTTTCGGCGCCGCGTCCTGAAACTTCGCGAATAGTTGCCACGACAAAGAGGTTCGAGCTTTGCACCACGCTCTCGCGCATCAAGGTTCCGTACCGGCCCTCGGTCATGTCGCACTGGAGCGTGCCGAGGTTGCGTCGTACGCAGAGTTGATCGATGAATCCCGCCATCAAACAGCGAAGCACCGCCTCCTCGTGGGATCCGTCGCTACCTTCCTCCGTGACAGCGTTGCGTTCTATGAACTTCTCCCGTTCCGCAATTTGGATGATCTGATTGAAGGTCTGGTCTACCTGACGGGCGACTTGTGCGTTGATGCCATAGCGTCGGCAGCTTTCGAAGTTGTAGCTGGCTTTTCTGGCAAACGTGAAGGCGCGGAGAAGCGTGAAAAAATCAGAATCCTGGCTGGCTTCAAACAGTTCCCGCGCTTCCGAGATGTGCTTGTCGTCCCGGCTCACGCGTTGCAGCAAATCCCGCCCGCTCACCAGTGCCGCACACATTGCAGTGGTTGGAACACAACCGCGCTTCGATGCTTCGACCAGCATGCGCGAGTAGCGAGGATGCATGGGAAGGCGCAACATTTGACGACCGACGGGAGTCAAGCCGGCGCGCGGTTCCTCCTTCCCAACATTCAGCGCACCCAGCATTGCGAGGAGTTTTTCAGCCCGTTCGACTGCCTGAGGGTCCGGTTTATCGAGCCAGTCAAAATCCGCGGCACGCTGGATGCCGAGCGAATGGAGCAGGAGAACGACTTCCGCCAAATCGCTGCGCTGGATCTCTGGGGTGTTGCGTTCCGGTCGATCAAGATGCCCGCTCTGGGTCCACAACCGCCAGCAATCGCCCGGCGCCGTCCGTCCGGCTCGCCCTTTACGTTGATCAGCCGAAGCGCGGCTAATGGGCTCAAGGAAGAGCGTCCCAAGCCCGCGTTCCGCATCGTAGCGCGCCACCCGCGCCACTCCGCTATCCACAACGTGGAGGATCCCGTCGATGGTCACGGAGGTTTCCGCGACATTGGTGGACACCACAACTTTGCGGAGGGGATTCGGCGTGAAGGCCGCATCTTGTTCCTCGGCTTGGAGTTCACCGTGAAGCGGTATGAGAGCGAGCTTCTCCCGGTTGCGCGCGGCGCGGATTGCCCCCAACGTCGCGTTGATCTCCCCCACGCCCGGCATGAACACGAGAATGTCGCCCGGTGCTCCAGAGTTGATAATGTGTTCAACGATGTCAGCGGCCTGCTGACTCAAGGGGCGCTCATCGTAGTGGTCCAGGTAGTTCACCCGGACAGGAAAACTTTGGCCTTCGGAGACCAGAATTGGCGCATCCCCCAGGTAGGCCGCGACGGGTTTAGCGTCGAGGGTGGCGGACATGACGGCAATCTTCAGGTCGGGTCGGGTGGTTTGCTGTAAATTCTTGGCCAGCGCCAAGGCCACATCACTCAAAAGATTCCGTTCGTGAAATTCATCGAACAGGATTGCAGCCACTTCCGCGAGCGTGGGATCGTCCTGCAACCATCGCAATAGAATGCCTTCCGTGACGTAACAGATGCGGGTGCCGAGACTGGTCTGATCGTCAAACCGGATCTGGTAGCCCACTTCGGCGCCGAGTCGGACGTTCCGTTCCCACGCCACGCGTGCCGCCACGGTTCGCGCTGCTACGCGGCGCGGTTGAAGCACGATTAACTTCTTGTTCCCCGCCAGACCCGCATCCAAAAGCATCTGGGGAACCTGGGTCGTCTTTCCAGAACCTGTCGGCGCGACCAGCACCAGGCGGTTTCCACGGCGCAGTTGCTCGACGATGTCGGCGTGAATTTGCCAAATCGGAAGGGACGTCGGAGACACGGAAGGTCAGTCCTTGTACCACACCACAGCGATGATCGTCACAATGGTGAGAAGCGTCATCATTCCTCCGGGCATGAACTTCTTGTTCTTCATAAATCGTATGAGGAAGAACAAGGCGAGGAAACTTAGGATGCCCCACGACACTTCAATGGGGAGGATATCCATGGCACAAATACCGAGCACGATGGCAAAGGCGACGGACGTGATGAGCGAGACCCTGCTTTTGGCTTTTAGAAAACCAATCAGGCCGCCCAACACCAGGAGCACAATGTAAATCCAGAGAATCGTTTCGGGCTTCATACAGGGGGCAGAGCTTCAATTAACTGCTGACGACATCCAACGACAAAATTTCGCCGCTCTCACATTCGACCACGATTTCAAAGGGCCTGCAGCACACTTCGCAGTCCGTGGTGAAGCGCTGGGAGTTCACGCTCGTGTCCACCGCGAGTTCGAAGACTTGGCCGCAAAAGGGGCACTGGACTGATTCCGTATCGACCATGGCGGAGGGTAGGACGCAATTGCGGAAATGCCAAACCCGGCTACACTTTCGCCAAGGAGTTATGGGACAGAACAAACCTTGGGACGCGGTGATCATCGGTGGCGGTCTCGCCGGTTTGTCCGCCGCGATTTATCTCGCCCGGGCGCAACGCTCCACTCTCGTCGTGGATGATGGCAAGTCCATGGCGCGGTGGGAGCCAGAGGTTCAGAACTACCTGGGATTCCCGCAGGGAATTGCGGGCGATGAGTTGCTGGCGCGGGGAAAAGAACATGCCCGCCATTACGGGGCTGAATTCGCAGAAGATCACATCGAGGAGTTGGTTCGTTCCGGTAAGCTGTTCCGGGCGCAGGGAAAACAAGGCGAATACGAAGCTCGACGTGTCCTGCTCGCCACCGGGATTTATCATCTGCCTCCGGACATTCCTGGAGTTTCCGAATGCCTCGGCCACAGCATGTTTTTTTGCAAAGACTGTGATGGTGTGCGTTGCGATGGCAAACGCATCGGTATCCTGGGATGGAATGATGAAGCAGTCGAGTATGCGCTTGGCATGCTGCTCCACTCGCCTTGTGTTTTTGTTTTTCTGAACGGTCACGAACCACAGTGGGATGCCCAGCACGCTCAATGGTTGACCGAATACGAAATACCAGTTTACCGCGAGAAGGTGATTGATGTGCATCATCTATGCCGGAGCGTGAAGTGGCTTGAGCTGGATTGTGAGGTGCGCGTGGAACTGGATGCGCTCTTCACCACGCGAGGAGATATTTACCACAATAAGCTCGCCCGCCAGATCGGGGCGGAGACGAAAGACGGCGAGGTGCTGGTGAGCGAATGCATGGAGACCACCGCGCCTGGCTTCTATGCCGCGGGGTGTGTGACTCCGGCCAACTGCCAGATGATTATCGCCGCGGGCGAAGGCGCGACGGCGGCGCAGGCGATCAATCGCAGCCTGTTTGAGGAAAGTTTGCAGACGCATTCGTTGCATCGTTACCGCTCGAAGCAATTGGCGAATTGCGAGACTGAGCCGACCGTGGAACCCGTTCCCTCGAAATGAGCAAGCGCACCGTCAGCACGTTGAAAGTGGGCACGAAAACCCTAGAGGTGTCGAACCTCGAAAAGGTGCTCTACCCGGAAACGGGATTCACCAAGGGCGATTTAATCGATTACTACATCAAGATCGCCCCCGTCCTGTTGCCGCATTTGAAGAACCGGCCGCTTACCTTGAAACGTTATCCCAATGGCGTCGACGGAATGTTCTTCTACGAAAAGCGTTGTCCTTCCCACCGGCCGGATTGGGTACGGACAGCGCCGGTATGGAGTGAGGGGAATAATGATTACGTGGACTTTTGCCTGGCCAATGATCTCCCCACCCTGGTTTGGGCGGCCAACCTCGCCGACATTGAGTTGCACACCTCCCTGGCGATGAGCCGGGATAAGGAACGTCCCACCATGATGGTGTTCGATCTCGATCCCGGTCCTCCAGCGACGATTGTGGAATGCTGCAAAGTGGCGTTCTGGGTCAAAGAAGTTTTCGACGCACACGGTTTGGAAGTGTTCCCCAAAACTTCGGGTTCAAAGGGATTGCAACTCTACGTTCCACTCAATACGCCCATTACCTACGACCAAACGAAGCCGTTTGCTCAAAGCCTGGCTCAGCAATTGGAACGGGAACATCCGGGTGAGGTGGTTTCCAAAATGCAGAAGAGTTTGCGGGCGGGAAAGGTGTTTATCGACTGGAGCCAGAACGATGCGCACAAGACCACCGTGTGCGTTTACTCTTTGCGGGCCAAAACCAAGCCTACCGTGTCCACTCCGGTGACGTGGGAAGAAGTGGAAGGGGCGAGAAAAGCTGGCCGTAAACTACCGCTCGTCTTCGAATCCTCAGACGTTCTGAAACGAGTGGACAAGCACGGGGACCTTTTCGAGCCCGTGCTCAAGTTGAAGCAAAAGGTTCCTCGTGCGCTGGCTCACTCGCCAACCTGATAAGCGCCCGGCGCCCGCAACTTACCACTGGGGATGCGCGTTGAGATATTCCCGCTGGTCACGATCACTGTCTTACCGGCGGGTGGCTTTTCGCCACGGGATTCCTCATTTGGCTTACCCGATACTGGGAGCCGCCCCGGTTCCGGAACACATTCACCAGCCCGCCGGTTCGGCAGGCCATCATCATCGCGCATCAGAAAGGCTTTCATAGTTTTGACCTCCAGTACACAGGCTACATGTCCTGAAGGGATGTGCCACCGGGGGAGAGATGAAATTGCCCCCGGATAAACCCTCTGCCATTTGGAATCCCGCGATTCGCTCGCATGACCCGCATTGCCTTCATCTTCCCGGGATGGCAGGTTGCGTCCGTGGAAAAAATGGATCGTTTGCGCTCAATCCTCCGTTCATACGGCTCTTGCCTCGTGGCGTATTCGGGCGGGGTGGACTCCGTCTTCCTTGCGCGCGTGGCTTTCGAGGTCCTGGGTGAAAAAGCGCTGGCCGTCATTGCTGATTCACCGAGTTTGCCGAGGCGTGAACTGACGGACGCTCTGAAGATTGCGGCTCGTTTTAATATTCCGGTGCGAGTGGTGAAAACGGCGGAGTTGGACAACCCGTCCTATTTATCGAATCCAAACAACCGATGCTATTTCTGCAAACACGAGCTGTTCACTGAGCTTGAACCCATTGCGAGGTCTGAAAAGTTTGCAGTCATCGCCTACGGTGAAAACGCCAGCGACGTCGGGGACCATCGCCCCGGGGCCCAGGCAGCAACAGAATTTCAGGTTCGTGCCCCGCTCAAAGAAGCGGGTTTGACCAAGGCGGAGATTCGCGCGTGCTCCGCACGACTCGGCCTGCCGACGGCAGACAAACCACAGATGGCTTGCCTGAGCTCGCGCATCCCCTACGGCGAACGCGTTACTCCGGAAAAATTGCGCATGATCGAGGAGGCGGAATACGTGTTGCGCGATTTGGGTTTCTACGACGTGAGAGTGCGGCACCATGAGGTGGGTTTGGCTCGTCCGGAAATGAACGGCGGAAAAGAGGGCGTTACTCATCTGGCACGGATCGAATTAGGGCCTGAGGAGATCCCACGGCTGCTTGAAGCGGAGGCATTTTCGGAAGTCGCTGCGCGGTTGAAAGCCCTCGGCTACTTGCACGTCACATTGGACTTGGCGGGATACCGACGGGGTAGCCTGAATGAAACGCCCTTGCGATTGGGTCCAATGCGATTGCCCGTGGTATAGGAGCGAGTGAGTTTTGGATGGACGTTGTTCTGCGTTTTTTATAACTCGAAGTTTATGCCGATCTACGAATTTGCCTGTCCGAAGTGCCGGGTGATTTTCAGTTTCCTGTCCAAGCGGTTGAATCCGGAACGGTCCCCTACCTGTCCAAAGTGCAGCAACAAAAAGATGGTGAAGCAAATGAGCGCGTTTGCCATGCCGCGCGGCACAAAGGAGCCCTCCTCACCGACCGAAGGGGCGGAAGCCGATGGTCCCATGCCGGACGTGAATGATCCACGAATCATGCGCGCCATGTCTGAGCTGGAAGGAGAGATGGCGCATCTCGATGAGAACAATCCACGGCATCTCGCCCACATGATGAAAAAGATGAAGGATGTCATGCCGGCCGGTTCGTTGCCCAAGGAGATGGACGTGGCGATTAGGCGGCTCGAGGCTGGCGAAGATCCGGAAAAG
>CAVXCM010000010.1:0-23167 GCA_963760275.1 uncultured Verrucomicrobiae bacterium | reverse complement strand
CACCAACCACCCTTGGGTTGGGGCAATGACTCAAGAAACTGAAAAAACCAACCTTCGCTTTTGCAGTCATTTGCGCGTCTAGTTTCTCAGGAGGCCATGTTAATGTTTCCATTCAGACTCCAGTCCCTGACGGCCATCCAACTCTGCCGGTGAAACGGTGCGAGCACCGGGCTCTGCCTTGTCACCTCCGATAGAAGCACAGCAATCAATGCCGCGCACAAAACCACAAAAATGCCGACCGCCATAAGCAACCGTCGTCCAATCGAACCGGGAGTGACAACGAGAACAACAATGCTCACCGCCAAGGAAATCAGGACGAGCTGGTTCATGGTGGTGCGATATGGCCTAACAGAGTAGTGAGCCGTACTTAATCGGTAGGATTGAATATTGACGCGGGCGGAACGGACGTGGTCTTTGTTCCGTGTTCACATTGGTGATGTGACTCCTTTTCCATGAATGCCGCAAGCGCAAACGCCGAGCAGGGGCGCGTCCCGGCTGATCGGCTCATTCCCAATCCCCAATTGCGCCTGCGCGAGCAGGTCGGGAGGTGATGCGTTTCAAGCATTACGCGGTGCACGGAGGAGACCTATTGGGGCTGGATCCGGCAGTTCATTCTCTTTCAGGCGCGCCTCCCAGAAAATGGGGGCCGCGGAAGTGCATGCGTTCCTCACCCTTCTGGCGACGCAGCGGGATGTGGCCGCCGTAGGCTTCTCCCGCTCAAGTTTCCATCCCTGCCTGCGCCGGATTCGGCAGAGGCGGCGGCTCTCTCCTTATCAACTCCAACTCCTGCGCGTTGGTCCGCGCGGGCGGCAGGATTTCGCCGGTGCGGAAGTTGTGCAGCAGCGTGTCGCGGCTGATCGCTCCCGATTGCCACGCTCCCACCAGCGCGGTGATTTCCGTCGCGCTCATCATCGAGGCTTCAAAGTCCGTGTTCAGTTCGTAGCTCAAGTGTTCGCTCGTCACGTCGCCGGGTTCCGCTTCCGTGGAATGCCACCAATAGACCCAGCGCAACACATCGTTGAGCGACGCCGTCACGGAAGCCGAGATGCCCGCGATGATGCTGCTCTCGCCCGCCTGCCGGATGGCCAGTGCTTCGGCGCTTTCGCTCACCCGCTTCTGGCTTTCGAGCAATCGCGAACCGAGCACCGCCAGCAATCGTTCCACGCGATCCAACGCGCGCTCGAAAGTGGAAAGCCCATCGCCCTTGAACTCCAGAAAACTCGCCGTGGCCCCGAGCGTGTCCGTGACCCAGGCCGTCGTGGCGCCGATGCGTAATTGCGCGCTCTTGTCGAAGCCCGTGACAAACGCCGTGGGCAACGCGGTGAAGTGAACGCCGTGACGAAAGTCCGTGGTCAACCGGTAATGATCGAGGTTCGCCGCCACCAGATCTTCAATCGGCGATTTCGACACATCCGGTCGCGAGTGGGACGGACCGTGAAAGATGAAGGGAATGGAACTGAGCGGTCGGCCCAGCCGCAACGGGGTGACGGTGCTGATCAAGCGCCATTCCTTTTCCTTCTTGCGACTCTTCGTTGGTCACGAGTTGCCAGAGTTCGACTTGATAGGTGAACGCAATTTGCTCTGTGGTCTCATTCGCTGTGGGCACCAGCTTCAACACGCGCAGTTGGGGCACGGCTTCCACCACGAAGGGATCGGCTTCGTTGGGCTGGCCCGGGGCCGACTCGGAGAGCACCACCAGGCTCAGTTTCAATTCACCGCCCACGCGCGTCTGCCGCCAGTTCAGGATCGCCTCGGCGGCGTAAGGCGAGAGATACGCGCGGTTCTCTTTTTCCCCGTCCCAATCGACGAGCGTTCCGGCGCGACCCAGCGACACCATGTCGGTGATCAAATTCTTCGCGTAGCTGTCCAGGGTGGTGCCGTGCAGGTCCACGTCGTTGATGAAGGTCTTGAGCGCCGGATGCAGCGCGGCGGATTTGGACGGCAATTGCAGCACCGGATCGCGGCGGAAGATCATCCCCACGTAGCCTGAGACGGTGCGGGCGGTGGCGTTGTAAAAGGAACCACGCGCCACGTAAGCGCGGAACTCGTCGTCGGTCTGCGAGTCGAGGCGGGCCACATATTTTTCACCGGCTCGCTTGATGGCGCGGTCGCCGGCCAACACATCGCGGATGCATTGCCATGGCTCGATGTTTTCGAGGTAGTCAGCGTGGAGGGAGTTGACTGGCATACGGGAGAAAGTTTACCCGCACTAGCTGCGCCAAGTCTAATGGGGAATGTGCGTTTCACCCTTTATTTACAGGGTTTTGATGCAACCCCAGGCAACGGCGTGCAATCAGGGGGTAGGCTATTTAATGGCGGCGGCCTATTTTTTTTGACGGGGGTATTTTGGTATTTTTTATTTTCTAAATAATTTCCAGAAGCCGGGAGGGAATGCCTTTCCAAAATTTCTTCTCCATTTAATTCCGTGATCGCAGTCGTGAAGTTTCTCTCTCGTTTAATTCTCCCTCGTCGTGCGTGTGTTCAATTTCTTTGCGCCAATAAATTCGCCGCATCGCCAATCTGTTTTCATTCCCACCGTTTCGTCGTGGCCGATGCTTCTTCTTAATTCAATGCGCGTCGGGTGATTCTCCACTGGCTCGTGTGAATGAACGTCTTCAGTGAATGTCAGTTCGCAGGCTCAGTGGAACATTGGTGCCCGCGCCGCTCGCTGACGTTGCGCTCTGCGGGCAGCGCGCGCCAACCGGAGGCACGCCGTCCAGTCAGGTGGTCACGTGCCGCGCGCGTTCCGCCGACGCTCATGCCGGGCGGTGCGCTAACCGCGCACCACGCCCGGCACCGGGGCGCCGCACGCTGGCATTCGCAGGCGCGCGGTCAGCGCCCCTTTCGCTACAGCGCGCGCGATCATCACACGTCATCCAGTTCGAAGGTTGCCATTCCAATTCACCCTGATGGATTGGGTTACAGCTACAGGGCGCGCTGTCGGCGGAAGGACGAACTCGGCGCTGCGCGCCTCGGTGCTGGCGCACGGCCACCAGGAGCGGCGTGAGCACGGCTCCGTGCCGTCGCCGACCTCACTTCGCGGGCATCGTGTGCGCGAGAGTGCTTCGTCCCAGTGCCGCACTGCGACAGCACACACGCGAGTTAGCGGCGGCGCTGGCGCGACCGCCGCTACGCCTGCCGCCGACAGACTGCGGGCTTTGGCGCGTCCGTTCGCTCCGGCTACGGTGCTCGTGCACGGCCCCACTGCGCGCCTGTGCCTTCGACTTCACGGCCACACCAAACACCGCAGACTGTCTTGGCGGATGAGTGACAATGCAGCAGCACCGTGACTCCGAGCTTTCCGTTCGTTGCACTTCATTCCGCAAGCTGGCGCGCGACCAGCGCAAGGCTTTCGCGAACCTCTCCGCTCCCAGGCACTGGCCGTCGCGCCAGCACCGCTCCATTCCGTTGCACTGCCGGAAACATCGGAGACACGCTGAAGGTGATGCTCGCCTGGGCTCGCGCTCTCGTGTGGGTGGGACGCTGGCGACCCCGCGAGTTTGAGCCTTCGCTTCGTTGGTCCGGCTGTCATGAAGCACCAGGCCACCGCCAACGGTGCTCGCCTGCGCGCCTGGCGGCAATGCCTTGCTTGTTCAGTCACCAGACACAAAAGCCATTGTGTTCAAAGCCGCCCCTCCACCCGGCACCCGCTGGCGCAGGACCCGCCGGGCCAGGGTCCCCGCCGTGTCATCGCGAGAACGTTCCACGGCCCGGTTCATTGAACACAACAGCGCATTGTGTCCAGTGACTCGGGTGACCTGTCACACGGCTCGCATGCGGACCAGCACTGAGGATGTCCGCCTGGCTGCCGAGCCGCGCGCCAGTTCACCGCCGCATCCTTCACGCCAGCCCGCCGGCACTGCGCCGCCTTCGGCCAATGGGCGGGGTCGCTTTGTCTGAAGGAGCAGGCGAGGTAATCAGCTCTGGCCAATACAACACACCCTGATTGTCGGCCATGAACTGTTGCAGTTCCTTGATCGCGATCAACCGTTTCGGTCCCGGAGAACGTTTCACCTCCAGCGAGATGCCTCGGTGCTCCACCAAGAGTTTCCCGACGTGTCCAATCCGAATGCACTGCGTGCCGAACTTCCAGTGCTGACCGTTGACGAACACAACAGGGGAAACGGGGACGGATGGTTTGCGAGACATCCTTAAGCTTACGCTCGATTCCTTCTTTGACCTAACGCTCATTGTGCTCCAATCGCCTTTAGGTCAGAGAACACTGACCCGGTTAATTCGCCTTCCGCCACTCGCTGTCACTTCGCGGCGTTCGGCAATAGTGCCCATGCGGCAGCATCAGGCTCTTTTTTGCTTCGCACCGTTGCCGTCCTCCATCCCATCGCCCTCCTGTTCGCGCTCACCAATCCGCGGCGTCCTCTCGGGTCCCCTCTGAAGACCACTCCCCGCAGGAAGCCGCTCCGCGCTCAACCGTGCCGAAGGGCGATGGGAACAGGACGGCAATCATCAAAAAAAAAGCCATGAAATCTAAATCTACAAAATCCAAATCAGCGCCAGGGCTCCAGATCCAGTCCAGCAATCATCAATCACCGGCACCGCAGCAGACACCCGCAGCGGCACCAGCACCCACCGAGAAGCGCAGCGTGGTTCAGATCGACTTCGCACAGCGTAAAGCCAATCGCGAGTTGCCGACCGAGCAGGTGCTCGATTTGTTGCAACGCCGTTTGCGTCGTGCCTATGAGTTGGCCGAAGTCGTGGGTCAGTGGGTTTGGGTCGCCTTCGCCGAGCCGCAGGATCAGCAGACCACCGCCGAGCTTTCGCAGCTTGGCTTCCATTGGAACTCGCGCCGTCAGGTGTGGCAGCACCCGTGCGGAGTGTTCAAGGGTGAGCCGGTCGATCCGCGCGCGAAGTATCAGGCGTTCCATCCTGCCGACCACGTTGCCGCCTAACCACATTCGCGGAGCCTTGCGCGGTCCCATCCCGCGCCGGGCTTCGCACCTACTCACATGAAACCGACCATCATTTACCAATACACCCGCTCGCAGGCCGTCGCCGATGGCGTGCAGGTCGAAGTCACCAAGACCGCCGAGGAAGCGGGCATCAAGTTTCCCGTGTTCATCACGCGCGGCGTGTTCGAGTTGTGCGTCGCCGTTCCCGCTGGCGTCAGTGGCCAGGATGAAGCTGGCCGCTTGTGGGACGTCGTCTGGATGCTGCGCTTCGCCATCCTTCGCGCACGCGCCGGAGTGCAGCGGATTCCCGTTGCGCTCTACGTCCGCAACTCCGACACCGAACGCCCGCGCCTCGTGAAGTTGATCGCCACATGCGGCCCGCTCGACATCGACGACCCGCAACCCGCCATCACCGTGATGCTGCCCGACGAGGATTGATATGATGCCAACCCGCACCCGCTTCGATGAACCGCGCTGGATGCAGTGCATCCTTCGCCTCACGCGCATTGTCACCATCGAACAACGCCGCCGCTTGGTCTGCCTTCCCGACCGCATGATGGCCGAGAACGAGCGCGACAAGCTCCAGCGTCAGCATGGCCCGGCCATGACCGACGCGCGCATCAGCAAGAACGGCAAAGGCAAAGACGCGACCTGGACGGTGAGCTACACCTTGCGCGAGACGCGCACTGAAGAACTGTTCTGAACATCACGGGCGCCGACTCCGTCGGCGCTTTTTCTTTGTAGCCCACCGCAAGGTGCGGGCCTCACGCCGGCCCGCACCCGGCGCCAGAGGCCTCGCCTCTGGACTCCATCCCTTTCGCGCGCCAACCGAACGCCGGTCTATTCCGCTGAGACTCCACAGACCGCCGCGAATGGCCGCTGTCGCAGCCAGGCGCGACGCCCACCCATCCCCAATGCTCGCCCCCTTCCGCACGCCCAAGGGGGCTGCGCTATTGGTTCTTCGTTGTCGCTTGAAATTGTCACGCAATGTTTAATCGGGCGCATGAAAACCATCGAATACAAACACCTACGTTACGAATGGAGCATTGGCACGAATCTATCGCGAGAAAAAGTTCGACGCGGAATTGATGAAGATGCTCACCGAGTATGGTCAGCAAGGTTGGGATCTCAAAGGCATTCTTGGGGCTGGTGGCCTCCACGCTAATTTCATTTTTGGTCGCGAGGTGAGCTAACCTCACACCCCCGCCAGCTTCCTCAACGCCAACCCGCGCGCCTTCGTCGCAATCAAATACCGCAGACAATCCGCCGCGTCGTCGCCACCAATCCCTTCCTCGTCCGCGTCCACCTTCAACACATCTTCCGGCCGATGCGGATCGTGTTGCAGAATCGGCAGGCATTCCAGCAACCGCGCGCATCGCCGGTGAATGAACATCGTCGGCCGCAAGCCCGCATCCGGGTCACCGAGTCGTTGCAGGATTTCCGCCCAGCCATTGATCCGGTCGCTGTTCGCCATGCGCAGCGTGATGCCCAGCTTCGCGTATTGCGCCGCCACCGTGGAGCCGTCGCTCTGCCGGCTGAACACATCCGCGCCCGCCACGAACCGTTTCAAGTCCGTGAGTGCCAGCGGTCGTTTGTTCGTCCCCGCGCCCACCGTATGCCGCGCCAGCATCGACTTCACCGCCGCGGCGTGACGTTGCGGCAGCCACAACCGCTCCGCGTGTTCATCCACAATGAACACATTCCCATCTGAGTCAGTGCAGCCGAGAAGAACGACCGTGTAATGCGTAAACCCGTAGTCGAGTGCGCAGAACCATTCACGTGCCCGTGAATCATCGAAGTCTTCAATCACATGCGCCTCGCGCCGGAACGTCGTGAAGAACTGGCCCGCCGCGATGTCCCAATCGCCATCGAGCCACGCGCGCCGTTGCCAGCCCGTCAGGTTTTGCAGCACCCGCGCGTATTCGGGATTGTTGAATTGATTGTCGCCCACCTTCGCCGGCACAAATCGCGTCTCGCGCTCCTCGCCCTTCAAATACGGCACAATGAACTTCTGCCGATACCACGCGTGACCAATGCCGCCGGGATTTGTCGTCGAGTAAATGCGCGGGCGCCAGTTCGGCTTCGACGTGCGGCAACACGTGCCAATGTCCTGATGCTTCCGGCTCGTCAAAGTGGTCGCCTCTTCGATCGCGATTAGATCGTATTCAAGCCCTAGATACGCATCCACCGAACGCAGTGACTTACTTTCGATCAACGCGACCAGACGCTTCCGAATAAAGGCGCGCGGAATTTCGAAATTGATGAACTACACCTTGCCTGTTGGCGCCTGTGGTTGAGCCAACGGCCCCCGGTCGAGACAAAAATCGCCACGTCCAGCAGGCTCCACGTTTTGCAGGCTTTCGAGGATCCGCCTATCACTGCTTTCAAACCTTTGTGCAGGACTCCCTTTGATGAGCTCTGTTGGCACAACCATCGACTCATCGGCGAGCAACGTGTCCGCGTTATCGATTCGCGCAAGCGCTGCCGGGAGTTCCTCGATAGTTGGTAGATACTCAGCGAGGGAGTTCTGAGGTTTTATATGGGGAGTTCGACAGCCAGACCAGCCGCTGCGGCTTCCCATCGCGTAACGCACCGGGGAGACGACACGGCTGGGACAATTTGAACAAGGCGGGGTCGCAGCCCATTGCGGGCAGAACGACTTTCAACTCCGCTTCCATCCTCGCACCCGGTGTTTCAAACCAACCGTGCAAGGAGCGGCCCGCGGTATCGACCACCGCGCGTAAAGGGAGGTATTGATTGATCCAGGCAAAGAGCGCACGCATCTCACCCTTACTTAGCGTATCACTTTCCACCACCAGATATCGCCGCGTGACGACGTTCGCAATGCTGCGCGAATGGATTCCCGCTTGGAACGTGCTGGGACACGTGAACTGCCCTGGCGCCTCGTTCTCTTGCTTCCACTCATTCACCGTCCGGAAGTGCGCGCGGCAGTAGCACTTCCGCTCCTCGTCCTCGCATTCGCTGCATGAATCGGTAGTGGCACCAATCCACACGACATCCTGCTGTTCGAACAAGTGCTCGAGATGAAATCTCCAATGCTCAAGCGGATCGCTCATCACGGAAACCGGTGATTCCTCAAAAAGCCGATCAGCAACGGCGGCAAAATTCCCCAACGTCGGGCGCAGTCTGCTTGGCTAGCCGCCCTAACCTCATCAACCGCTCTCGATCTTGTTGTGCCGCCAGGTATCCGGCCGTTGGCTGAGTGTTATCAGTGCGCTGCACCTTTAAACGCTCAATGGCCTCGCGTGCTTCGGCAACGGTATGTACGGCGTTGCTGTCCTTTCCACCAGAGCCACTCGACGCGTCTTCTTCTCGCCCGTGATGCCACAGCCCGCGGATTGGCTGCTTGCGCCTGTCGACAACTTTGGAGAACGTAGCGGAATGGGCATGGCGCACAGTGCTCATGTTCTGCTGGAAATTAAAGACCCAGCAACGGTGTAGCCGGTGTGGCGAAATGGCAGACGCACGGGACTTAAAATTGAACTTTCTACCCTTTTGCGCGGTTTCTTACGGATGCTTCCCCACACGATTTCACCCTTATTTATTGAGTAAAAGTCACTTTTTGCCGGATTCACCGTGCTGCCATTGGGGCGAGGTTAACGGGGGCAAAGTAGCACAAAAAGTAGCACAAAGTAGAACAGCGCGAATCGCGAACGGTTTCAATGGACCGGCGGGTTGGCGTCATTTGTCCGGCAGTGCGCAATCACTACAGCCGAGCAGAGTAAGTTGCGGTGACGAAGACGCAGAACAACTTTGCACTAATGCAGCGCGCGGGCCACACCCGGAGCGAGCCAAATCCCGACTCAAGGCCGAACAGTGTCTGGTGGCAGAACGCGGCGAGCAAATTACAATACGATAAACTCCGCCCCTCCTGTGCTTTGGCGGGGCGACTTCTTTGAGCGCATCTCCCTCCTCCGCCGAATTGCTGCAACCGTAATTGCGATAGCAAATAACTCAAAAACGCGATGGAGCCTTACGCCGCCCAGGGGGGCACCCGAAACCTCTACCTACGGTCGGTCCGATCGCTGCCCATTACTTTGACAATCTTGTTGTAAACGCCAAGAAGCAGGAATGTAGGCGCCCACAAGCCAATGAATTCTGCGTCGCGTTCGCGCTTCGCCATTTTTAGAACTAGCGAGGTCGCAATCGACGCGCCCGCGGCCCACAAAAACAAATCCGATGGCAACTTGGCGGTTTGTTGTTCGATTGCTTTGGCTACCCTGCCTTCGGTGTACTGAATCGGTTCTTCGGTTATCATAAGATTCTTTTCTTCCTTGCAGCTCACTCTACGTCGCCATGAGCCGCGCGATAGTGGGGCGATTACCTGATTCGGGACGGGGGATTAAGCCCATGGGGTGAGCCCAAATTGGTTGCCAATCTTCGGGCCCGCATTGAGCAAGGAGAATCCCGCCAAATAAAAGAGCGTCTCTTCAGCCTCGCCACAAATCAAAACGCGTCCTAGGGCATCGTGGCCATTCGTTTCTTCTTGAGCCTCATTATAGCTGCCGACGGAATGTTCCCGCTACTTCGTCGAACATTTTTCCCACCTTCGAGCGATTCTTGAGTTCGGCACGGGTGATTAGGCGCGATTTGCTTTTGTCGTTGTCGAATGCCTTGATTTGCTCGGCGGCGAACGCGGTATCGTAAATGTTCAGGTTCGCCTCGTCGTTCAGGCGAAAGGAGCGGTCGTCAAAATTGGTCGAGCCCACCGAAACCCACACGTCGTCCACGATGATAACTTTGCAGTGATACATCGCAGGTTGGTATTCGTAGATTTCAACGCCCGCATCCAGCAGGGCGCCCCAGAGGGATCGCGAGGCGTTCTGGACAATTTTCGCGTCCATGTGCGGACCGGGCACGATGATTTCAATCTTCACGCCCCGCTTGCGCGCGCTGATGAAAGTCTCGATGGCCAAATCGTCCGGCACGAAATACGCCGCCTGCAGACGGATCGTCTTCGTCGCCGAAGCGATGGAAAGCAAATACATTAAACGCACGCTCTCGCTGCCCTCGCCACGCGAACTTTTGAACACCTGCGCCAGGGAATTGCCGACGGGCTTCAATTCCGGAAAATATTCGGAACCGAAATGAACCTGGGCCCGCGTCTTGATCCAATTGTCGGTGAAGGCGGCTTGCATCTGGGCTACGGCCGGCCCTTCCAACTGATAATGAGAGTCGCGCCAGTGGTCTTTGGACTGGGCGTGTCCAGTCCACAGGTCGGCGACGCCCACGCCGCCGGTGAATCCAATTCGGCCATCCACCACAAGGAGTTTGCGATGCGTGCGGTTGTTGATGCGGGCGATGCTGTACCAGTGCAGAGGATGATAACGCTCCACCTCCGCTCCCGCCTCTTTCAGGTCGTCCAAATACTTCGTTTCGATTTTTCCGGTACCTACCCAATCCAGGAGCACATGAACTTTCACCCCGGCCCTGGCACGGTCACACAATGCTTCCGAAAACTTTTTCCCAATGTCGCCCGACCAATAAATGTAGGTTTCGAAAGTGATGGTTTGGCGCGCGCCGCGAATCGCACTGAGCATGGCCGGGAAAATTTCATCCCCGTTCTGCAATGCCGTGATGCGGTTGCCCGTGAGGATGCCCGGGCCCAGCAGATGATCCATGCTGCGAACAAACTGAGGATCACTAACCGCAAAACGATGGGGCAGTTCATAGCGGATCTGCTTTTCCCCGGCGCGCAGATTCAAAAACAAAAGGGTGACGAATAGAGTGACTGCCACCGTTATGAAAATCGCGAGAAGCATTTTGGTTTTGCGCTGAAGTTTTGCCCTCCCGCCGTGTTTAGGCTTTCTCATAAGCGCTGACGCTTTGACGAAACGGGGTGGGCTGTTGCCGCCCACCCCGCTCGACTAGCCACAAAACTTACCGCCCGTCGCCGTCGGCATCGCCGGGAAGAGCTTTCTCCACGCGGTGCCAGGCATCGCGGGTGGCGTGCTTGGCCTTGTCCCAGGGCAGATTGGAATTGCCCTTGGACTTTTCGTAATCGCGCTGCAAGTCGGCTTCCACTTGCTCATACTTTTTACCCGGATAACGCGTCACGCCCTCATAACCCGTTCGGTAAGCCGGCTGATAATTATCGTAGGATACGTTTCCGTCTGCGTAGGAGCGCGTCCGGTAGTTTTCCTTCCAATAACCGTCTTCGACAGTGGGATCGATTTTTTCGGCGACGCCTTTGCCCGCCAAACCACCGATCACTGCCCCCGCGACCAATCCAACGGCTGCACCGACCGGGCCCGCGATCGCGCCAATGGCCGCGCCCGCTGTAGCGCCGCCCGCTGCGCCCACGCCTGTCCCGACGGGATGCGCCCCGGGCGCTTTCGTAATGGGATCACGATTCGCATCTGTGCCCCGGCCGCTCTTTTCTCCTGTTCTGTTTTCTTCGTTCATGTGCTTTTTCTTTCTATTTGATCGCGCGCCGTAATGACCGCCGCGAGCGGTTTACTGACTTATCGCTTGTGCGCCCGCGGTTGGTTGCTTCGTTCCATGGGCCGACGGGATTGCCGTGGCGTGGAAATCATCGAAGTCTCGGAACGGATTTCGTTGCGTCCCGCTGAGCCGTGTGAATCGCGCGCCAACGGATATTCCCGCGGATCGGAGGGCTGTTTATTGCTCGGCGACTCTTTGCCCTGTTGCGTTCGTGATTCCTTTTTCATTGCTGAACGTATTTCTTGGAAAATGTTTTGCGACCGTTTCCGTTTCGAGAATTGTGAGCGGGCAAAGGAAAGTGCGGCACGCCAGGCGGGCGCTGTTTCTTCTCCTTGCGCGAAGTACGTGTAGCACCGATGGACTTGCTTACCGCATCCGTTGAAATTCCCGGCATCCGCCCGAAAGTAATATTGGGACACGCCCGGATTTTCGGATTCGGGTAAATCCAGCACTCGCCGTTTTTTTGCAAGAAGACGATCCAAAGCAGGTCTTCGTCCTTGCCATAATCCATCCAGCCAATGGCTTCGCCCTTCCCGTCCGGCGTTACCACCGGGATCGTTGGATTCAACTGCACGATACAAATACTGTTCATGCCCGCCTCCCCTTCCTTCTTCCCCTTGATCAATCTCCTCGGTGATTAACGACAAACCTAGGCCGTGGCGTCGCCGCATCAATCGGGGTTGCGCCGGATTCGAGACACACGCCAACGCCGATTCGAGACTCGTGTTGCCACGAAACGGGGAACCGGGGGAATCCCTTGTCCGCGTCGTGCCATTCGCGGGGGAGAGAGAGGCGGCAAGGAATGAGCGATGAAGAAGCCGCTGCCAGCGATCATTGGATAGCAACCCGCCCACTCATCACGCCTGGGTCAATGAGCGCTTCCGAATGTCGTGGGCAAGCCACAGCTTCATCGCCTGAACGATTCTCTCCGGCGAGTGTGGAAGACGAGATGCACAGGGAGCTGGCCCGTCTGTGCGCTCTCACTCGACAGCACCAAGCCGAAGTTCTGAACAATCTTTTCGGCGTCTTGAAGCGTCGAAGTGGGTCTATTGGGCGGAAAAGCGTGAACGCATCGAAGGCGCCCGTTTAATGGGCGTTAAGAGGTCATTTCGGGCAGCGCTTAGCAAAAGAAAACACCGCCCAGTCAGGGGCGCTTCCTATCACCTTTTCAGCAATCGCCCTGATGTCATGAATGCCAGCGGCGATCCAAAAAAGAACCCTCAACAAAAGGAGAGAACATCCACTGTTCTCGCAGGGGGGCAAAGTAAGAAGCGACGAGCGGTGCAGTTCTTGGGGGTTCTGCACCGCTCTTTTATTTCGCACGCGCTCGCGGCGCCGTCGCCACGGTCCACGGCCTTTATCCTTATCTCTTTCGAGAACGCCGTACGCCAGCATCGGGCGACTTTTGCAAAGAGAACCAAGGCCATCGTGAGGTGCAGAAATGGAATCATTGCCAGGCGAACATTTCGGCGCACACGGCTACCCTGGGTAATCGTCCCACAAAATAATTCCCAACCCTAACCGGGTTGTATCACCCGCGCCCGCCGGAGCGCGACTAAGTCGTAGACCAGACGCAGCACCGTCCGAGCAACGAAGCGCATCTGAACATTCAGCCTGTATCGTCGTGGCTAAGTTGTTGCGGCTGACTCTCAGCACGAGTCCTCGGGTTGCTGTTTTCTCGTACTTATGAAGAAGGGATGTGGGTGGACTTAGCGGATCGTCCTGGAAGGCGGAGGCGGATGGGACCGCTCCAACTGGCACCGGGATCGAGCGAGTTGCCGCGTTGAGTAATAATCAGTTCACCCGCACGAGCTTCATAGCGCGCCATTTCGCGGGCAACGGGAAGGAGCGCGCGCCAGCGGAGCCCGCCGACGACCCGCGCAGCATCCGACGGCCAGATCGAAGAGGTTGCCGGACGAGCGCGTAAGAGCGTTCGCATCGCGCAGCCGAGTCGCTTGCGCACCGCTGCGTCCGATGGCTCTTCCCACCACTTTGCGCCGCGCTCGCCGAGAGCGACCTTCGCATCCTGTACCCGCGGCCGATTCTGAATTCGGCGCGCAGCCATCAGTTCCCTCACCAGCTCGGCACGCAGCTTCTCGGGAATGTGCGGATCGGTTTTGCGCCAGCGCCGCCCTTTGACGACGAAGTAGTGATCGTCTTCGCAAGGCGAACTCTTGTTGGGTGCGGAGCCATTGCCATTGGCCATTCGTAACAGTCTTCCAGCGCTAACGCTTTGCAAGGAAGTCGCGGCTTTCGCGAGTTCGTCGCGGCGACCGTTTTCTCCTGCGGCAAGTTCAGTGAGGTGCTGGTAGTGCTTGCGGGCAATGTCCGTTTTGCCGAGCTGCTCGGAGGCACGGGCGGCGCAACCGGGAGCGCGGCTGTGTCGCGAACCAGACAAAGCAACGTCCAAACGGCAAGGGGCCACGGGACATTCTTATCCCGCACCCATCACGTAAGTGCTGCGACTGGCTTTCAGCACAGTCGCGGTCTGTGGAAGCTGTTGCACTCGCGAGGTGGGTTCCCTATTTCAGTTCCACGCCCCAACACCCCGCAGTTGCCCGCGCTCGATCTTTTTGCTGTTTGTCCCCTTCGGCGCAGTTGACCGTCCGGGGCATTTGGGCGGCGCGGTGGCGCGTTGGCGAACGCCCTACATTCTCAATTTTCCTTCAATCGAATCGTCCAGTGTCTTCCCGGTCGCGGCCCCAATCAGCATCTTGATGCCAGCCACGGCCATGCCGTGTTTGGTGTCCCAGTAATAGCCTTCGGTGGGCGCGACTTTGATGACGGTGATGCGCGGATCGGTTTCGCCTTCGGTGAACCAGGTTTTCAGGATCGGTTTCCAAAGTTCTTTGATGCGCGTCTTGTCGCGTGACACAGTTGCGGTGCCATCGAGCAGCAGAAAGTCGGAATGGGCGCTGCCTTGGAAATAGAGGCGCACGTGTGAGTCGCGATTCAACTCCGCGTTCTTGTAACTGTCCTCCGCGCTAAGGAACCAAAGATTTCCCGCATCATCGACTTCCTGCACGGCCATGGGTCGCGCGCCGACGGAATCCTGTGCCGTCCGTCGTGTGCAGAAAAAGCAGCTCTCCGCCTTTCCGACGAGTTGTTTGATTTTCGCGATCGCGTCCTGCGCATTCAGGTCTTCGCGATTCTCCTCTGGTTGATTGCGATTAATAGAATCCATGAAAGAACTTCGCACGTTTTGCGAGATTCGCTGGTACACCGCCAGTTGTGAGCCACAGCAATGTCTGTAACCAAGACGCTCCAATTCATTACTGTTAGTCACCGTTCGTCAAAGTTGACGCGCGGCGGCACTTTGCGCGGCGCTGCAGCGGCAAGCACGGCGGCGGTTTCGTCCTCACCGTCGTGGCGCATTTAGCTAGTGCAACTTCGCGGACAACGACTCTTTCTGAGTCGTTCCAGGTGCGTGTTGCCGCTTCTGTTTTCGCCCGAAGAAGAATTTGGTTTCGCCTTGGTAACGTTGGTAGCGATCGCCGTAAGCGAGCCGTAGTCGGTGCTCCTCGTGAATTGACCCGATCACGAAATACACGGTAGCGACGCAATTGAACGCAAAGCGGTTCCGCGTCATGCGCGGCGTGAGCCAAATCAGCGGCAACGAGAGGAAGTTCAACGGATGCCTGCTATAATGAAACGGGCCAGTGACAGGCTTGTCGCCCGTCAAATCGGGACCCTGTGCTTCTGGTGCTGGCGCCTTTTGCAGACCGCTGATGCGAGTGAAACCAATCTGGCGCACAGCCCGGAACAGCTCCCAAAGAGTAGCTATTCGCATCGTGTTCAGGATGCCAGCGCCGCCGGTTCCGAGTTTCCAAATCGAACGATTAGGAAGGCGGGCGATGTAAATCCCAAGTGCCCCGAAAGACAAAAGCGATTGAGCGATGTAGAACCGCCGGTAGTGAAGATCACGTTTGCGGGTGCCGACCAAACGCGCCGCGGTTTGTTTCGCGGAGCGACTTGCCAGCGCGCTGTGGAGCAGTGCCACGGCTGAAGTCGCAAGAACAATTTTCGTCGCGGTCCGCACCGCGCAACGTATCGCATGGTGGTTGCCTGGCAACCGACCGTGGCGGAACGTCCAGCCGTTGCCGGTTGCTGCCCAAAGCGTGGGAATCAGGTGATCTCTGCATTCGCTTTGGGAAAGTTGTGGTCCGGGTCCGAGCGTGAATGCTGCGAAGCCACGCAGGAGTTGCCCGCTACCGCATCGGTCGGCTTGGTTCGTTTGCATTGCGGCGAAACCGCGCGCGTGCAAGGCTGCTCGTATGTTAACGGTCGCTCTTCGGGAGGAGACTCGTGCGCAGCACGCACAACTGGAGTCTGCCAATCCGTTGCCGCGTACGAAGGCGGATTACCTCAGACAACTTAAATTATTCTTTGGCTTCGTTGAGCCGTGGGAACGCGCATTGGCGCAAGTCTTGCCGGCCGATGATCCGATTCGCGCCGGGCGGGAGAAAACGAGCTGGCTCGAACACGACCTTGAGTTTTTCGGGATCGATCGCGCGCAACGGGAGCAGTTGCCGCGCGTCGTCAGAGTTGCCCTCGATCTCTTCGCGTCCAGAAATTCTCGGCGCGGCTTACGTTCTGGAAGGCTCGACGCTCGGTGGCCAGATCATCGCGCGTCATCTCGAAGAAACGTTGGGGCTGCGCGATGGATGCGGCTATCGCTATTTCCGCAGCTACGGGCCGGACGTTGGCGCGCAATGGAAAGCGTTTCGCGCCGAATTGCTTCGAGCTTCGTCCGCGACGAACGATCCGGTGATTGTTCGCGCGGCGCGGGAGACGTTTGAGATTCTTCATCGCTGGTTCTGCCAAAACAACGAGGTGCGCTCATGAATGTATCCGGTCACGCTCCGCCCTCACCCGTGGACATCACCACTTGTGATCGTGAACCGATTCACATCCCGGGCGCAATTCAGCCGCACGGCTTTCTCCTGGCGCTGGACGCGACCACCTGGGCGGTTCGTTACGCCAGTGAAAACGTCGGGAAATTTTCTGCGCGTCGATGCCAGCCGCTGCCCTCGGCCGCCCAGTGGAAGAACTTTTCTCGCCCTCGATAGTCGCAGCATTGCGCGAAGCTGCGGCTCATCCGCTGTTCACACAACGCGCCTTGTTTGTCGCTTATGGGCGAGCCGATGTTGAGCAGAGCTCCGCGTCTTTCTCTTTGTTGGCGCATCGCTACGGCGGGTGCGTGATTCTCGAGGGTGAGGCGATCGAGGGCGAGACTTAAGCTGGACCCGCGCCCGGGTGTTCACCACGAGATGGACATCCTGATTGCCGGCATGGAAAGCGCGAGCGACATGCGTTCGTTGCTCCAACATGGCGGCTGCCGAAACGCGTCGGATCACCGGCTTCGATCGCGTGATGATTTATCAGTTCGATTCGGAATGGAACGGAAACGTCCTCGCGGAAGACCGTAACGAGCGGCTGCCTTCGTATCTCAACCTGCGGTTTCCCGCATCGGACATTCCGCGCCAGGCCCGCGAACTTTACCGCATCAATCGATTGCGATTGATTGCGCGAAATGATTACGAACCTGTGCGATTGCTCGCGCAGGCGAATGAAACGGAGCCGTTGGACCTCAGCCTCTCGACCCTTCGCAGCGTCTCGCCCGTTCACCTGGAATACATGCGCAACATGGGAATGGCTTCTTCCATGTCGATTTCGCTGATGCGCGGCCAGTGAATTGTGGGGCCTGATTTCCTGCCACGGGCGCGATCCGAGAATCGTTCCCTTCGACGTGCGCGCGACGTGCGAGTTGTTTGGGCAGGTGCTGTCATTACAAATCGCCACGCGCGAGCAAGCCGCCAAACTCGCCTATCGGAATCAGCTCAACTCGGTGCTGACGCGGCTGATGTCCAGCATGACGCGGCAACAGGATATTTTTTCCAGTCTTCGCGGACAAAGCGCCGATTGGCTCGCGCTGACCAATGCCACGGGCGCGGCGTTGTTGCTGAACGATCGGCTCGAAGTGACCGGCCGCACGCCGACCAAGGCGCAAATTGTGGAGCTCGCGGAGTGGTTGCATCAACACGCCAAAGGCGATGTCACCGCGTTTGAAAAATTAGCGGAAGCGTATCCGCGCCGCCGCCGAATACACCAACGTGGCGAGCGGCCTGTTGGCGATCCCGCTTTCACGCGTGCATCGAAACTACGTGCTGTGGTTTCGTCCGGAAGTTGTCTCGACCGTGAAGTGGGGCGGCAATCCCACCAAACCGGTGGAGCAGCCGGCCAATGAGCCCACTCGCTTGCATCCGCGAAAAAGTTTCGAGACCTGGGCGGAAATCGTGCGCGGCCGCTCCACGCCGTGGCAATCGTCGGAGCTGGACGTCGCACGTGAATTGCGCAGCGGAATCATGGAAATCGTTCTGCAACACGCGGAACAACTCGCCGCCGTCTCGGAAGAATTGGTCAAGGCGAACAAGGAACTCGAAACGATTTCCTACACCATCTCGCACGATCTTCGCGCCCCACTGCGAGCGATGTATGGCTATGCCGATTCGTTGCGCGAAGAAACAGCGGAAAAGCTGAATGCCGACGAACTGGATCGGTTGGATCGCATCTCTCGCGCCGCCCACCGGCTCGATGGAATGATTCGCGACGTGCTGCGTTACGGACATGTCTCACGCATTCAAATCAATCTTCAACCAGTCAGCCTTGAACAAATTGTGCGACAAGTCTTGGACGCAGCCTGCGTTGAAAGCCGAGAGCGCGAACATTCGCATCGAAGGTGCGTTGCCAACGGTCATGGCAGATGCAGAGCTGCTGGAACCGGCGCTGACGGCCATTCTTTCCAACGCCGTGAAATTCGTCAGCCCCGGCGTGCCTCCCGTTGTCACCATCAAAGCCGAGCAGCGTGATTCGCATGTGCGGCTTTGGGTGGAAGACAACGGCATCGGCATTGCGCCGGAACATCAACAACGCATTTTCGATGTCTTCCAGCACGTGCATCCGCAATCCATGTTTGAAGGGAACGGAATCGGCCTCGCCATCGCCAAACGCGCTGTGACCCGGCTCGGTGGCGATATCGGAGTGGAATCGATGGCGGGGCGCGGCAGCCGTTTCTGGATCGAACTTCCCAGCGCCTGAACTCGCGTTCGGTTCACGAAGAGTGTTCTCCAAATGCTCGACTTAGCTCGTTTGCAATGATTCGAACACGCCCAGAATTTCGGATGGGCTCACTGGCTTCACCAAATAAGAACGCGCGCCGAGCGCATCCGCCAACCGCCGGTCGCGCGGTTCGTCTGAGCCGGTGAGAATAATGACTTCGGTATTCTGAAGGTGAGGTTGCGCGCGCAGCCATTTCAACACTTCGAATCCATTACGGTACGGCAACTTGAGATCCAGAAAAATGATGGAGGGAACGGGCGATTCTCCGTGCTTCGCCGGGTCGCCTGACAGCGGCCAGCCTGTCGATCGCTTGCTGTCCATCGGTGGCCAGTTGCACTGGAATCTCTATTCCCGCTTTTTTGAGGGATCGTTTGAACATGAAAACGTCGTTCTCGTCATCTTCGACCAGCAAAATGGTTTGGTCCTTTCCCAACATCCCATCGCGTTGGTTCTCATCGTCTCCGCCCATATTCACCTCCTCTTGGACAATCCCCTCTGCATGAGCCTTTTGCAATGCGGGATCGAACAGTCACATCATCTGCTCAATGCAAGTTTGAAGGTCCCCCGAAAGAGTGGACAAGGGCGGAAGTCATTGTTGTTGGTTAGTTGTTCATGAACTGCGCTTCAAAGGCAACGGGAGATTTGTAATCGAGTGCGCTGTGTGACGCGGCGACGACGCACGCTCTTGCCAGGCGTAATAACCGGAGCGGCTGACCTCGAAAGCCGCGCACAACTCGCTCCGGGAGTAGTCTTGTTCCATGGTTTGCATGAGTTGGTAGCACTCCCTCACGTGGTCGAGACGATGCCCAAAGTTTTTTTTAGAATGTCGCGCTGGTGACGCAGGGTGAGGTTCTCCCGCTCCAAATGGGCCACCCGCAAGCGCATCTTCATCACCACGAGTGAGTTCAGCGCCGGCGCGTGTGAATATGTCAAAAACCTTCCGCAACGCGTTATCCTCATCGACGGCCAGCGCCTGGCTGAACTGATGATCGAGCACAACATCGGCGTCGCCCGTGCCTACGCGTATGAAATCAAGCGGGTGGATAGTGATTACTTTGAGGAAGCTTGAGAGAATGGCAGGTGAACTACCTGATGTCCTTTGTGGACGAGATGGAGACGCAGCTCATCGCATGACGCGCCACCGCCGCGCACCTCTTCACACCCACGAACTCACCGGGCTCCGCAGCGGCTCTCCGCTTTGGACTTCTTAAACTGCTCTGCATGCCACTCTCGTCTGACGATCAAAGACACCTGACCGCCGCCGAGGGCTGGCTCGAACTGGGTGACCACATCGCGGCGTTTCAGGAAATGGAAGAGATTCGCTCAGGCGCGCGTACAGACTCCGAAGTGTCGAAGCTGCGCTGGCCCATCTACGAAAAAGCGCAGAAGTGGGGCAACGCCTTTACCGTGGCCGAGGGGCTGACTCGCATTCATCCAGGCGACGCGGAAGCCTTCATCTGGCGTTCTTACGCCACCAGGCACATGGCCGGCGGCGGGCTGCTTCAAGCCTTCGACTTGCTCCACGACGCAGTGAACGATTTCCCGGATGAACCTTGCATTCCACATCGCCTTTATCTTTACAGCGCTTCGTTGGACCGTCGGGTCCGCGTGCATGGACTTGCTACTCAAGCGTTGTTGCAGACACAGACCTGCTCGAGGTCAACGCGGCTTGGGTCCGGTGGTTGGAAGAGAAGGACTTCACCACCAGTCCGCTGGCGACCACCCCTTCGCCGAAGCTGGTGCTTCAATCGAGTAACGGCTGAAAACTTGGGCGCGGCGATTTAATTGTATGATGGGACTCGAGAGTATTCACGAAAACTGTCGGGTGCTGTGGACTTACGGGAGAGCCGCGATACAGTGAAAGTCACCGGGCGGTTTCCCGCCTGTTCAAAAGGAGAATTGATGTACCACGCCAATGCTTATTCCGCCGCCAGTGCAACCTCACATTTGGCTCCCACGACCATCCCGCGCCGTGCGCCGACCGACTACGACGTGCAAATCGAAATCCTGTTCTGCGGGATCTGTCACTCCGACTTGCATCAGGTTCGCAATGAATGGAGCGCCATTCCCACCGTGTATCCGATTGTACCCGGTCACGAGATTGTCGGTCGCGTGACGCAGGTTGGTGCAGCCGTGACGAAGCACAAGCCGGGCAATCTCGTCGGCGTCGGTTGCCTCGTAGACTCAGACCAAACTTGTCCGAAATGCCAAGCGAACCTCGAACAGTTCTGCCCGGACTCCATCTTCACCTACAACTCGCCGGACAAGCACGGAACCGCACCAGTGACCTACGGCGGTTACTCCAGCAGCATTGTCGTGGACGAACACTTTGTGTTGAAAGTTCCCAATCACCTTAACCTGCCTGGGGTTGCGCCGCTGCTTTGCGCGGGGATCACCACCTACTCGCCAATGCGCCGCTGGGGAGTAAGCAAGGGTAAGAAGGTCGGCGTGGTTGGCTTGGGTGGCCTTGGTCACATGGGCGTGAAGTTTGCGCACGCCTTCGGCGCTCACACAGTTGTCTTCACGACCTCGCCGAAGAAGCAGGATGACGCCCTAAGCCTTGGCGCCGACGAAGTCGTTGTCTCCCGCGACACCAAGGAGATGAAGAAGCACGCCGGTAGCTTCGATTTTATTCTTGATACGGTTTCGGCGGACCACGACATCAACGCCTACCTCGATCTGTTGACCCACGATGGCACCATCACGCTAGTGGGCGCACCGGAGAAGCCGATGCCTGTCGCCGCGTTCAGCCTGATCTTCGGTCGCCGCAACCTGGCGGGCTCTCTCATCGGGGGTATCGCCGAGACCCAAGAGATGCTCGACTTCTGTGGCCAACACAACATCACCTCCAATGTGGAAGTCATTTCCATACAGCAGGTGAACGAGGCTTACGAACGATTGGTGAAGTCCGATGTGAAGTACCGCTTCTGCATCGACATGGCTTCACTCAAATCGTAGCGGGCAGTCCCCAAATTACGCGCTCTAATTAACTCAAGCCTCGCGAGGGGATGCCTGTCGCGAGGCTGCTTTCTTTTCGGATGCGTCGGCTTCCCCGCCTTGCCCCTTATCTTTCCACCGAACAAAGCCCCGCGCATTAATGATGATGAAAAGGACGTTGGCGATGATGCTGGGGATGCTTTGCGTAATAATTCCAAAGGCCATCCATCCGATTCCTCCGACGATGCCGACTAGAAATCCCCACCGCCGATGTTTGGCCAGATAGAAGGCGGATATGAGTCCGAAGATCATCCCCACCCAATCCGCTCCGTGATATTTCAAAAGCGCCTCCACCCGCGAATTCTACGT
The DNA here is from genome assembly GCA_963760275.1 of uncultured Verrucomicrobiae bacterium. Classification (GTDB taxonomy): domain Bacteria; phylum Verrucomicrobiota; class Verrucomicrobiia; order Limisphaerales; family SIBH01; genus JANNGC01. Next base: position 1,370 of record CAVXCM010000010.1, on the reverse strand, counting down.
CGTAACCCGCTGAAGGCCAAAAGCGGGCACTTCCTTCGCTGACTCCTTCAGTTTGCCCCATGCTTCTTTGAAGCCCTTTTCCAATTCATGGAAAGCGGCCTCTGTTTTTTGCGCGTTACATCCCACACTTCCTTGCCGGATTGTTTCAACTCGTCGAGCCGTTTAGCCGCAGCTTCCCATTGCGCCTTCATTTGCGGTCGGCGCGCCTCCCACTCTGCTTTGAAATAGCCGCTCGCAATGGCACGGAGAAGTTTTGGAAAACAATCGCCTTGGACGAACCTGATTCTTGAGCCCTTGCGTCGGTATGGAAAATTCACGGAGGGATGAGACCGAATCAAAAAATTCCAGAGGCCCCAATCGATTGGCGGAAGCCAAACAATCTCCTCGCCCAAGAATATGGTGTGAGCGGCGAAGCCATGCGCCAGCGACGAATGCGCGCAGGCGCTCCCGCTCCGCTGTTCCAATCTCACTTGAGAGACGCACCGCTTTATGAAGAGGTTTTGGACCGCTTTGAAGAAATCAGGGGCCTCCCGAAAGATGAGGCCGAGCGCATTCTTGGTTTCCAACTGCGCCCAGCTAGACTCAGAGCCTTTGCCTTCCAACAGGCCGGCTTGAGCCCGGGCAAGGAGCCTTGGAACCGTATGAATTTCGACTTACCCAGCGTTGTTCTCTCTCGACTCTGGCGCATACCCATCCAAAATGTTCATAACCAACGCATCCGAAACAAACGAGGTGCCCCCAAGTGGAAAACCAGTTGGAATCGCGATTGGATGCAGGATGAGTCATTTCGAGCGGCTCAAGCGGCGGAAGAACTCGCAGCTCACTCTTACTTGCACCGCCCCAAGTCCCCCGATGTTCCCACGCCAAGAGATTCTTCAGCGGGCAAGGCAGCTTTTACGGGGACGTAACCGGCACTTCGTCCACTTGCAGCACTTTGACAGCGGTGAGCCATCGCCCTTTCCATTCACGCCGCACGGTAACGTAGACTCGGGGCAACACAGTCGTCCGCATTGTTGTCAGGATATTGGGATCGGAGGTTTGGTATCGGACGCTATCTCCATACACGCTGGAAGCTCCGTGAAACGTTGCGATGTCTCGACTCACCGTAAAGGTCATCGGCTCCCGAATGGTGTCGGAATGCGACCTGTCGCGATACCACCAACTCACCCACGCCACCACCACTGCCGTAGCGATAAGGAGTGCGTTTCTTACCCTGGGTTCCATCGCGTCGAGCTTGTGACGCAATACATCGTGGCGCAAATCGATTTGCGTCGGTGGTTTGTCCTCCCCAGCTATTAAGGCTCCACCAGGTAACGCGCCACCACGTCGGCATCGGTATTGCCAAAGCACCAGAGTTGGAGCAGCGCAGT
>CAVXCM010000009.1:0-466627 GCA_963760275.1 uncultured Verrucomicrobiae bacterium | reverse complement strand
GTCTGAAATCTTCACGAACATGAATCGCATCATTTTTTTTCTGGCGACGCTTTGCCCGCTGTTGGTCTCGGCCGCGGCTCCGGCCAAGCCTTTCGAGCTGCGCGAGGGCGACCGCGTGGTGTTCCTCGGCGATACGCTCATGGAGCGGGAGAAGGATTATGGCTACATCGAGCTGATGATGACGCTGCGGTTCCCGGAGCGGAACGTCACGTTCCGCAATCTGGGCTGGAGCGCGGACACGCCGGTGGGGATTTCGCGCGTGAGTTTCGATTGGCCGAAGGGCGAGGGCGAAATGTTCCGCGTGCTCATGGAGCAGGTGCGGCAGGTGCAGCCCACGGTCGTGGTGCTCGGGTATGGCATGGCGAGTTCGTTGGAGGATGCGGCGGCGACAGAGATGGAGCGGCAGTCAGGACTGTCGCAAGGGGCAAAGACAACGCGGCTCGAAAGTTCGTGACGGATTACAACAAGCTCATCGATGGCATCCTCGCGCTGAACAAGGAGACGCGGTTCATCCTGCTCAGTCCGATTCGGCACGAGAAGCTGCCGCCGCCGCTGCCCGACCCGGCGCGGCACAATGAAATGCTCGCGAGCTACACGAAGGCGATTCAGGGCGTGGCGGAGAAGCGGGGGTATCACTTTGTGAATCTCTTTAATGACCTTCGAACAAGCGCTGAGTGTTGGACCGAAAGGCGCTACTCCGATGTTGCAGACTGATAACGGGATTCATCTGAACGATCCGGGATACATGCAGCGTTGCGACGAACAGTTGCTGATTCGATTGGGTGGAGAGGACTGACTTCATCCACTTGGAAGCGATTCGAGGGCTACGAACCTCTCCGTCAAACCATCATCGCCAAGAACCAACTCTTCTTCCACCGCTGGCGTCCGGAGAACAGCACTTACCTCTTCCTCTTCCGCAAACACGAGCAGGGCAAGAACGCGCAGGAGATTCCGAAGTTTGATCCGCTCATCGAAGCCGAGGAGAAGAAGATTGCGACGCTTCGCAAACAGCCGCCGCAGGATCCTTCGCCCGGACAACTCGCGCAGCAAGCCGAAGCAGAATCCTTTGCCGGACAAGCCCGCGACGCCTTTCAAGACGCAGCCCCATCCCACCTTCCAACTCGCCGACCCGAATCTCGAAGTCACGCTCTGGGCCGAGAACCCGCTGCTCGCCAAACCCATCGCCATGAATTGGGACGCGCGCGGGCGGCTCTTCATCGCCAGTTCGTCCCTCTATCCGCAAATCGAGCCGGGCCAGGCGCAGGACGACAAAATCCTCATTCTCGAAGACACCAACGGCGACGGCAAAGCGGACAAGACCACCGTGTTCGCCGACGGCCTGTTGATTCCCACCGGCATCGAGCCGGGCGACGGCGGCTGCTACGTCGGCCAGAGCACCGAGTTGCTGCACTTCAAGGACACCGACGGCGACGGCATCGCGGATCAGCGGCGCGTGGTCTTGAGCGGATTCGGCACCGAGGACACGCATCACATTCTGCACACGTTGCGCTGGGGACCGGACGGGCAGCTCTACATGAACCAGTCCATTTACATCCACAGCCACATCGAGACGCCGCACGGCGTGGTGCGGCTGAACAGCGGCGGCACGCTCGCGTTGCGCCCCGACACGCTGGAACTCGGCGTGACGATGAAGGGCCTCGTCAACGGCTGGGGCCATGTGTGGGACGACTTCGGCCAGGAATTTCAAACCGACGGCGCGGGCGGCGCGGGCCTCAACTGGAATTTTCCGCAGGCGACCTTCCTCACTTACGAAGGCGCGCGGCGCATCATCGGCAGCGTGAGTCCCGGCTCGTATCCGAAGTTCTGCGGGCTGGAACTGATCAAGAGCGAACGCTTCCCGAAGGAGTGGCAGGGCAACGCCGTGACGCTCGACTTCCGCGCGAACCGCATGGTGCGCTTCGAGATTCTGGAGCAAGGCGCCGGCTACACGACCAAGCAGCACGAATTCCTGCGCAGCACGAACGTCACGTTCCGGCCCATCGACGTGAAGCTCGGCCCCGACGGCGCGCTCTACATTGCGGACTGGAGCAATCCGATCATCCAGCACGGCGAAGTGGATTTCCGCGACCCGCGCCGCGACCGCGAGCACGGGCGCATCTGGCGCGTGGGTTACAAGGGTGGGAAGGATGTGAAGAAGCCGGACTTGGCGAAGTCGAGCAACACCGACTTGCTGAACCAGTTGCTGTCGCCGAACGAATTTGAGGCCGAAAGCAAGCGCTGCGCGTCTGCTCGTGGAACGGAGGCGCCAAGGAAGTTGCGGCAAGCGATCTTCGACGAGCGTGGACGAGGAAGCAGACAGGATGAGGCACGCTCTTGTTGCGCGCCCTGTGGATGCATCAAGCGCATGGATATTCGTTGAGCGCGAAACTGCTTGGCCAGTTGGTTGAAGGCCAAGGACGCGCGCGTTCGCGCCGCAGCGACGCGCGTGCTGGCTTGGTGGGCGGGGAACACTCCGGGCATTCCGAGCCTCGCCACAGCCGCGCATCGGATTCGACCACGGCGCTCAATCTCCTGGCCAAGCGCGATCGCGGACGAGCACCCCGCGTGCGCATCGAAGCGTTGCGGGCGCTGGCGCGCATTCCGACGGCGCGCGCGGCGGAACTCGCGTTGAGCGTGCTCGACAAGGGCCAGGTCGAAGGCTTCCTCGAATACGCGCTCTGGCTGACCATCAACGACCTCGCCGAGCCGTGGGCCGCCGCCGTCGAATCCGGCGCGTGGAAGATCGAAGGCCGCGAGAAACAACTGCAATACGCCCTCAAAGCCATCGAGCCGAAGACTCGCCACGCGTTTGATGGCGAAAGTCATTGGCACAAGATCCGCTTCCCCGCGACGGCTCTGGCGGTTTGGTGGAACTCATCGGCCAGGCCGGCGGTTCGCTGCAATTGCGCATGATGTTTGATCAGGTGCTGAACGGCGGCTTCAACGACGAAGGAGCACTTCGCGCTTTGAACTCGCTCATTGAAGCGGCGCGATTGCGCAACGTCGAGCCCAGCGGTGATGTGAGTGGAATTTCGAAGCTGATTGAAGCAGGCAACGACGGCGTGCGCGCTTCTGCGGCCAAACTCGCCGGCACCTGGAAACTCGCCAGCGCCGCACCCGCCTTAGTCAAGCTTGCGAACGATGCCGCGACACCGGCCGCGTTGCGTCAGGCGAGCATCGAAGGCTTGCGCGATCTCGGCGGCCGCAACGCCATCGCGGCGCTGCGTTCGCTGGCCAAGGACAAGGACGCTTCCATCCAGCGTTCCGCCGCCGCCGCCCTCGCCGCCACGGACTTGAATGGCTCGATGCCGCAAATTCTCGAAGTCGTTTCCGCGACGACGAAGGAAGAGGATGCGCTCGCGCTCTGGCGTTCACTGTTGGCGGCTAAAGGTTCTTCCGCTGCGCTGGCAAAGGCACTGGCCACGGAATCACTGCCTGAATCCGCTGCGCGCGCTGGCCTGCGCGTCGCGCGTGAAGGTGGACGCAATGAACCCAACCTGGTGCTGGCGCTTAATCGGGCCGGTGGTTTGAGTGATCCCAACGCGGCACTGACTGAGGGAGAAATTCACTCGATCGCCTACGAGGTGACGAAGGGCAATCCGGCCAACGGAGAAAAGATTTATCGCCAGAAACAACTCGGCTGCGTGCTCTGCCATTCCGTGGGCGGTGCGGGCGGCAAAGTCGGTCCCGACATGACGAGCCTTGGCGCGTCCACGCCGGTGGTGGATTACATCGTCGAGTCCGTGCTGCTGCCCAACAAGCGTGTGAAGGAAGGCTACAACTCCGTGCAGGTGACGACGAAGGACGGCGAAGATCTAAGTGGCAATCTGGTTCGAGAAACGACTGAGGAATTGATCCTGCGTGATGCGACGGCCCGAGAGGTTTCTATTCCCAAACGCACCATCGCCTCCCGCAAAATGGGCGGCTCGCTCATGCCGGCTGGTTTGCTGGATTTCATTTCACCACAGGAGCGACTGGACCTCTACGCGTTCCTGGCGCAACTCGGCAAACCCGGTCCCTATGACGCCACCAAGCAAAATGTGGCGCGCGTGTGGCGATTGAATTCGAAAGTCGGCACGGTGAATGCCGACGAAATGTTGAAGTCGGATTTGCGGGGCGCGGATTGGGCCCCGGTCTACTCGATGGTTGGAGGTTCGCTTCCGAAAGCGGACCTGATGGCGGAACTGGAAGGTAAGGATGCGACGGTGTGGCTCGCCAGCCGATTTCAGACAGCGAAAGCCGGCGCGGCGAAATTCAAGGTGTCCGGTACGTCCAGCCCTAAAGTGTGGATCGACGGCAAGCCCGTGGCCGGCGATGGAGACCTCACCGCCGATTTGACCGCTGGAACACATACGCTCTTCCTGAAGGTTACGACGACGGACCTCGCCCAAGGATTGAAGGTTGAGAGCAGTGACGTGACTTTCCTGACGGAATGAATCTCTCTGCATCACCGACGTGCCGGGCGAGTTGGACGTTTCATGGCATGATCATTTTGTTCCGGATGGCGTAGCGCACTAGTTCGGTCGATGAATTAACTTTGAGCTTACGCATGATATTCGTCCGGTGGTTCTCGGCCGTTTTCGTGCTGATGTTCAGGATGTAAGCGACCTCTTTTGTGCTCTTTCCTTCAGCGACCAACCGGACAACTTGTCGTTCTCGATCGGTTAACGGGTCGTTTGGGCAAGCGGGTATGGATTTGGGTCGGCCAAATCCTTTCACGAGCGCTTCCGATATTCTTGTAGTCAAAAAGGGACGATGGCGGCTCAGGCTTTCCACCGCTTGCACAAGCACGGTTGCTGGATCGTCTTTTAATACACAGCCGCGGGCTCCTGCGGTCAGCATGTCTCTGATGGCGGTTTCGGATTCATCGGAACTAAGCATTAAGATCTCGGCCTTGGGCATGAACCGCCGGATTTGGTGGGTCGCCTCGACTCCATTCAGTTCAGGCATCGCAAGGTCCATGACGATGACATCGGGCTTGAGCCGCTCGGCAAAATCCACCGCTTGTCGGCCATTGACTGCTTCGCCACAAATTTCCCAGCCGGACTGCTCGGTCAAGATGGCGCGAAGACCGCGCCGGAGCATTTCATGATCGTCCGCCAGGAGGATTCGCAGGTTCTTCATGTCAAAATTGGCTTGGCATCTACGAAAAGGGAGTCGCCTATTCTCAAAGTTCTTTAGCCGCCGGGAAACCGCAGAATTACACAGAGTCAACTCCGCGCACTGACCTTGCCGCGCCAGCTTGGACTGAGGAACAAACAGTTGAAGGATAAACTATCTGACCCCTGCCCACGGAAGGGACTGACTCCGGCTGGCTCGATAAACCAACCGTTACGGGGAGCCGTCGGTTTTGGGTGCACGTGGATGGTTATAGTGAGTGGCACTTTGGATGGCCGTTCCGCCGAAATGGTGGAGGCGCCGGGAGTTGAACCCGGGTCCCAAGTAGAATTACCAGCCGCGACTACATGCTTAGCTCGGGGTGAGTTGTCGGCAGTGAGATAGCGCCCGAGCGCGAGACCCACCGCGTAGCCAGCATGGATTTATTTCAGAAGGAGCCCGCGCTGTCCCCGGGCATTTCCTAACCTGCTGCAGCGTTCTTCACCTGAGCAGGTGTGCGGTGAGAACGTCGTGGCCTTAGGCCGCGAGAGCCAATTCTTCGTTAGCTTTTATTTTTTGGTCCGATGTTTTACGAGGCCAACGAACCATCCTCGGCATGCCGCCTCTGGCGCATCTTCATGGTCGAAACCAGTACGCCCCCATCCAAGCGGAACGCGTCCAGTATCGATTTGATCAACCGCGTGGTCAAGGGAACGGGCAATAATTCCAGGGGACATTCATTAGCATTGCGGATCCCAGTTCTAGTTCTCGTCGTAGTTGCGGCGAGTTGGTAGAAATCGGGAGAATCCACCAACCCGGCATTGCCCTTCTTCAAAAAGCTCGTTCCTTCCGAATGGTCCCTATTATCCTTTGTCCGGATGAAAATCCTCGCCGTTACCAACCTGTATCCTCCTCATCATGCGGGCACATTCGATCTGCGCTGCGAATCCGTTGTTAATAATTTGAAACTGCGCGGGCATCAGGTGCTCGTGCTGACGTCAACCCATGGAATGCACCAGGCCCAACTAGGGGGTGAGGTGGTGCGTCGGTTGAGACTCAACGGTGTTTACAATCATGACTTGGTCAGTGGTTACAATGACCTAAAGAGAATCGAGCACGAGAACCATACCGCCTTGCGCGAAATGGTCGCGCACTTCGCTCCGGATGTGGTTCACGTCTTCAGTTTGTTTGGTCTTTCAAAATCCTTCCTCTTTTACCTGCGGCATTGCGGAGTGCCGACGGTGTTCGATGTGGCGGATCGCTGGCTGACGTTGGAAGTGCAGAATGATCCATGGTTGCGCTGGTGGAATCATCCGGGAATGAACATGCCGCGCAAAGCCCTGGAACTGGCCGGTCAACGTGATGGAATCGACAACGCAACGCCGACACGGCTGATGAAGGGCTACGACCGAATGCCTGAGTTATATGTGGATACTCCGTTGCCTAATTCCCTGAACGCTTTTCGGTTTGAACGCATCTATTTTGCCAGCGCGTGGCTAAAGGAGTCAGCCGAGCAACTGGGTTTCCAAGTTGGGCATGGCGACGTAATCTATCCCGGTATTCCCGCGCAGAGTCTCGTCAATGATGTCAAGCCGGCCTCCGCGCCAATGGCGAAGTTTCTGGTGGTGAGTTCGCTTCACAAACGGAGTGGAGTCATGACGGCGGTCAAAGCGATCCAGCAATTACGATCCAGCGGCATTCGCGCGAGCCTGAGCATTTACGGGAAAGGAGACTCTCATTACATCGCCGAGTTGCGCTCTCTCATTGCGTTGCAGCAATTACCCGTTGAGTTTCTCAACGTCTCCAATCTCGTCCGGGATTTGCCTGCTGTGTATCGACGCCACGATGCGGTGATTTATACCAGTGAAGAGCCTGAACCCTTTTCGTTCACCATTCTGGAAGCGATGACGGCAGGGCTGCCGGTCATTGGGACAGCCCTCGGAGGCACACGCGATCTTTTGCGTCACGGCGAAAACGCCTTCACCTACACGCCAGGAAATGTTTACGAGCTAGCGGCGCGGATTCAGGAATTACAGATGTCACCTGCGCTCCGAACGCAAATGGCTGAGACGGCACAAAGGGAAGTCCTTTCGGATTTCAACGAGACGGTGGTAACGGACAGGATTGAAACGTTCCTCGAGACTTCCTTGCAGACTTGGCAGCAAACGTAGTTTTTAACCAGGCACTCAGCGGATTTTCTCCATAGGTTTTTTTGGGGGAATGCCTGTGGCCTCTGACCGTACTGGCAAATGCTTGCGCTTCGATTTCCACGAGCGAGGGTCCTTTCATTCAGAAAGGAAATTTTCAAATGAACTACTCGCCAACAATTCTGCTCGTGGATGACGATGCCGACGACGTCCTCTTGTTTCGTTATGCTCTGGGTGCCTGCTCGCTTCCCGCAGAATTGCGGGTCGTGCGGGACGGGCATGAAGCCGTTAAATACCTGAGTGGATACGGCGTATTCGGCAAGCGCGATCAGTTTCCCCTCCCGGGAATTGTCATTCTAGACCTGCACATGCCGAGGTACGACGGCTATTCGGTTCTCCGCTGGATTCGCCGTCAACCTTCCATGACCGGCCTGCCGGTCGTCGTGTTCACGGGGACGAAAGAAGGGGCGGCCAAGGCCCTAGAGCAGGGCGCCGACATTTACCTTCGCAAAGGCGCGGACACCGGCGAGTTATTGGCTCTCCTCCAGCAGGTGAACCTCGACTGGCAACAAAAAAGCGATTTTTCTCGCGCGTTTCCGTCGGGAATCCGAACAGCCGAGCGGACCACAGCGATTCGTTCCAAGGTTTCCAGTTCGCGAGTTAAAACAGCTCTGTCGGTTGAAAAAACCTTTTCAGCTCATCCGCCGCGGCTTCCGCCGAGTCAGAGGCGTGGCAAACATTCACCATCACGTCTACACCGAAGTCGCCCCGAATGGTGCCGGGCAATGCCTTTTTCGAATCGGTAGGCCCCAGCAGCTCCCGCACGCGTGTCACGGCCGATGCCCCTTCCAACGCCATGGCGATCACGGGTGTTCGTTGCATGAATTGTTGGACTTCGGGGAAGAATGGCTTGGACGCGATATGCGCGTAATGCTCACGCAGAAGGGCATCGCTAAACCGGAGCATTTTCACGGCACGGATGCGCAACCCTGCGCTTTCGAAGCGTGACGTGACCTGACCCACGATCTGTTTTTCGATCGCATCGGGTTTAAACAAAATTAAAGTTGTTTCCAAAGACATGCGGCGTGTGGTTACCGGATGGGCCGGCGTTGGTCAATCGCGGCCCGGCAAAAAGTGCGTCACATGCTTGGCTGAGCCTCTTGCAATCGAGAGGTGGAAAGGGCAGACCACTCCTGTCCAAATGGGTCTGGCGCTCCTTCACGTTGGACCGTCGCGACGGCATGCTCCACTTCGTGAATCGCTTCACTGCGCCATACCGCCAGCGTGGCTGCATCGGCCAGGTTTTGCCGGAGAAGAACTTCCTCCGCCATCTTCAGGCAATCCCGTCCCAGATTAGATTGCTTCAATTTCGGGTCGATGTAATGGGCGTCATCGTGTTCCCCATGCCCGCAAAGGCGGAGCAAGGGGGCAACAACCAGTTGCGGCCCGTGCCCATCCCGAGCCCTTTGCACGGCATCGCCCAACACTCGAAGGCATTTGATCAGATCAGTGCCGTCCACGGAGTGTGGGGTCACTCCATATCCTATGGCTTTATCGACGAGGGAGGCACACGCGAATTGCGCTGAGGTAGGCGTCGAGTACGCGTATTGGTTATCCGCGATCACGAGGATCAGCGGCAGCTTTTCGACTGCTGCCTGGTTCAATCCCTCGTGAAAAGCGCCGGTGGACGTGGCTCCGTCGCCGAGGTTCGTGGCTCCGACGAATCCACTCTCCCCGCGAAAACGCTTGGCAATTAAAGAGCCATTTACGACAGAAATCATTGCGCCCAAATGGCTGATCATTGGCAGCAGACCTTCCCGCGGCCGCCCTCGATGGACATTGCCGTCTCGTGCCCGCATCGGTCCCAAGGGTGATCCCAAGTACGTCCGCACAGCGTCGAGGACGGGTTCGCCGAAGGCCAGGCGGCCCGCGCCATCACGAATCAAAGGTGCAAAGATATCGCCGCGCCGAAGATGGATACCAAGCGCGACGCTGAGGGCCTCCTGACCGCGACCCAGAAACACTCCACCGTGGATTTTGCCTGCCCGATAAAGACTCGCGAATTTATCATCCAGCACCCGCGACAGGACCATCCATCGAAAAGCTTGGATAAGTTGTGCGTTGCCAGACGAGTCCAAGGCCATTGGTTGCAGGGCCACCGTTTCAAGCATGGCAGAATTTAGGACGGTGGACCGGCGAGGCGCAAAATGATTTTCCAAAAACAAACGTGGCGCGGGAGCCCCACAATTGACAGTTGTTCCTCTGCAAAATGTCCGGCGAATTCGCAATTTGCCTTATTGGGAGGAGGCTTCTGGAGTGTTTGAGCGCAGTATCCGATTGGCACGGAAAGAGCAGGTACATGAGGAAGGGGCCCGATATTTTATGAATTCGCAATGCACTATTTTATTCGTGGATGACAATGCAGACGACGCGTTTTTAGTGCGCCGCGCGTTGTCGAAAATTGGGTTTGACGGAATGTTTCGACGCGTTGCCGATGCTGACGCCGCTCGGGCGTACTTGGAGGGGGCGGCGCCCTTTGAGGACCGCGACTACAACCCGCTCCCGCAGTTGGTTCTTTCCGATTCCAAATTGGGTACGACCAGTGGTTTGGAATTACTGCAATGGACCCGCCGGGAATCCAAGTTCAGTGATGTTCCCTTTATTTTATTCTCTGGTTCGTTGTCCCCGGGAGACGCCGATGTAGCCCTTGAAAACGGAGCCACCGCTTATTTTGTCAAACCTGCCGAGTTCGAGGAAACCACTGAGCGCCTGAAAGAAATCGTGGCGCACATGCCGCCCCATTGCCGCCCTTGGCTGAAATCCACCTGATTCCGGAGGCCAGTTAATGCTGACTGCCTTAAAAATTTCTGCAGTTCGCCTCTATTGCGGTCCTCTACGGCCCAAAACGCTTTGCAGGTGAGATCCGTAGGGAGCGAAATTCGACTGAGCTGCTCGCGCTGCCTGAGGTCAAAGCGACGCGAACTCCGCGGTCCCAGGGTGGTAGATAGTTGCCCTCCACATCCACATCAGTTCCCAAAGCGTGCCAGGTGTTTCCGTCATGACTGGCGCTGAAGCGGAACCGGTGGCCCGCAGTGGCCGTCATACGCAAGAACAGGGTTTCGCTGCTGGGAATGGCGTTTGTGGTTAACGTGACATGCTTGTTCCGCTGACGCTTCCACACCATCAATTCCTTTCCGCGGGCGCTTACACCCAAAGCATTCTCTCGATCCCCAAACGCGGACAGTCCCGCTGTTTGTGTGGGCGTAAGACCCTTCCAGTTTAACTCAGCCGTCGCAGTGTAATCGCCCGTAGTCGTCTTGACGGCGATCACTTCGGCCACGAACGGGTCCTTGTGTTCGGGATTGCTCGTCAGCGTTAATTTGCCGCCGCCTGCGGTCGCGCGAGGTTCGTTATTCTGAAGCCACTGCCATTGGGGTTGCAATTTCGCGGCTGTGAAATCGTCGAAGAATTCGTGCGACGCGCGTTGGAGGACGGATCCTGGCGATGTTGCCTCAAGGCTAACGCCCTTGCCGTTGTTGATGACCGGCCAGCCGTCATTCTTCCAGTTCACTCGATCCAGGACGCCTTGCCGGCCAACATAGATGAATGTGTCCGCGGCGTAGGCATGATACAGGAACCAATCGCGTCCTGCCTGATCGCGCACAAGGGTGCCATGGCCCGGGCATTTCCACTTTTCGTTGCCGATGATGATGGGGTTGTTCGCGTACTTCTCCCATGGGCCGAGTAAGTTCTTCGCGCGCGCGACACCCTGCCCGTAGCTGCACGCCCGCCCGCAACAGGCGTTGGCGGCATAGAACAGATACCAGTAATCGCCACGCCGAATGACGGCTGGGCCTTCCACCAGGTTGTTCTCCCAGGGAGCGTCGTTGCGAAAGAGCTCTTTCATTTGGCCCACGAGCTTCAACCCATCAGCAGAGAGCTTTTGGATCCACAGTGGCGTAGGCTTGTTGCGACTGTTGCCGTCCTCTTTCCAAATCAAATAGAGGGTGCCGTCCGTGTCCACGACGGGGAACGCATCGATGGACCCCATTTCCTGGCCGATGAGTGGGCCATGATCTGTCCATGGGCCGGTAGGTTTGTCCGCGGTTGCGACCGCCAGGGAAAGTGGACCGCCCCGTTTGCGACCAACGTAGTAAACGTAGAATTTGCCCTGGTGTTCGAACAATTCAGGTGCCCAAAAATTGCCCACGGCCCAGTCCGGCCGGCGCTCGAAAATGTTCCCGACATGGTCCCAATTCACGAGATCCGTGGAACGGAGCAGGGGGAACACGGGCGCCCATTCGCTGGTCGTAGCCGTAGCCCAATACTCGTCGCCAACGCGGATTACCGAAGGGTCAGGATAATCGCCCGCCATGACGGGGTTCGCGTAGTCGCCCGCAGAGACGGAGCCCGCGCAACCAATCAGACCCAGAAAAATCAGTGCCCTGAATAACGTGAGGATTTTTTTCATTTTGAACGTTGGAACTTTTTTGCCTGAAACAGTTTTTGCAGAAGGATGAAGAGTAGCAAGAGTGCGCCGATGACGATCTTTGTCCACCATGAGCTTAGCGTCCCTTGGAAGACGATTGCCGTCTGGATGATGCCGAAGATCAAGACGCCCACAATCGTGCCTGTCACATAACCCACTCCGCCACTCAACAGCGTGCCGCCGATGACAACAGCCGCAATGGCATCCAGCTCGAGGCCGGTCCCGGCGTTCGGGTTGCCCGATTGTGTGTAGAGACAATAAACAACACCCGCCAGGGCGGAGCAGAATCCGCTCAATGCATAAACCCCAATTCGTGTGCGAGCGACCGGCAGGCCCATCAGCGTGGCGGATTGTTCATTGCCGCCGAGTGCATAGATGTTGCGCCCGAGCTTGGTGAAATGAGCGACGATGAACGCCAGGGCAAAAACTACCAGGAACACGATGGCGGTGGCCGGCAAATCAAAGGCACCAAGCGGAATGTTCAACGCCGAGTTAATACCATCGAGATACCGCGTAATGGGCAGGGACTCGAGACTCAGCAACAGCGCGAGCCCGCGCGCGAAGAACATGCCCCCGAGAGTCACCAGAAAGGGCGGCAAGGCAAAGCAGTGGATTAAGCCGCCCATGATGGTCCCAGACACCACTCCCAAGATCAGGACGAGCGGAATGGCGAGCGCGGCATGGATATGCCATTTCTCCAGGGCCAGGGCGAGGCAGACGCTCACCAGCCCGACAATTCCACCCACCGATAGATCGATTCCTCCTGAAAGAATAACGAAGGTGAGTCCAATGGCCGCGATGCCCAGGAACGAGTTGTCCCCAAAAAAGTTTACGAGTACCCGCAACGACGCGAAGCCCTCGTAGCGCAGGCTGGCGAAGATGTAGAGCAGAGCGCAGACAACCAGTGTGGCAAAGAAGGGGATGTGGCGTTGAAGCGAACGCGGATTCATGCGGTGGCCTTCTGTTTCCAGACCGCTTTGCGGAACGCCTCTGACTGTAACAGGCACACCATGATGACCACAACCGCCTTCACCACCAACGTCAGCTCCACGGGTATGCCGCGAGTGAGGATCGTGGTCGTCAATGTCTGGATGAGAATCGCGCCGACGAGTGAGCCAAGCAGGAGGAACCGGCCGCCTGCCAATGCCGTTCCGCCGATTACGGTGGCGAGAATGGCGTCCAATTCGAGCCACAATCCCGCGTTGTTGGCATCCGCTGCCTTGATGTCCGTTGCCACGATCAGTCCGGCGAGCCCGGCACAAAAGGCACACACTCCGTAAACAATAAGTTTAACCAGGCGGGTGTTGACCCCGGCGTAACCGCTCGCCGTTTCGTTGTCGCCAGTGCACTCGATGAAGAGGCCCAACGCCGTCCTTTTCTTCAGCAGCGAAAGAATCATCCACACGAGGACGACGAGAGTGATGGTGAATGGCAATCCGGCGAACGCGCCTCGTCCGATGAACTCGAAAGACTTGTTCTCGAACGTGATGATTTGCCCGTCCGTAATGAGTTGGGCTATGCCACGGCCTGAGACCATTAGAATCAAGGTGGCCACGATGGGCGGGACTTTGAGGTAGCCCACCAACAGGCCGTTCCACACACCTGCCACGAGAGCGATGCCAAGGGTCAACGCCAGGACGGCGGGAACTCCCATTGTTGTTTTGGTGAGCAGCAGCGCAGCCGCGGCGCCAGTGATTGCCATGACCGCGCCGACGGATAGATCCACCCCGCCCGTTGCGATGACCAGCGTCATGCCGAGCGACAACAACATTACTGGCGCGGCGCGATTGAGAATGTCGATGACGCTGCCGTAAAGCCGGCCATCGCGGATCGTGAACTGGAAAAAGCCAGCGGTGAACAAGGCGTTAAAGAGCAGCGCAGCGGCCAGGGCGACAAGCGGCCACTTCAGTTTGTGCCACGTGGTCATCCGGCATCCTCCGTTTTGGCAATGGCGTGCATGATGTTGTGCTCGGTTATTTCCGCGCCGGTCAATTCCGCGACTTTCCGCCTATCGCGTAACACCACGATGCGATGACTGTTGCGCACGGTTTCTTCCAAGTCGGAAGAGATGAACAGAATGGCCATGCCTTCGCGGGTGAGCTTCTGCATGAGTTTCTCGATCTCGAACGTGGCGCCGACGTCGATACCCCGGGTCGGTTCGTCCAGCAGGAGCAATCGCGGGTTCGAAGCGAGCCAGCGGGCGAGAATCACCTTTTGCTGGTTGCCACCACTGAGCAGTCCGACGGCTTGACCGGCGCTCGGTGTCTTAATGTTCAATGCCTGGATGAACCGATCGGCGAGTTGGTTTTGCTCTGCCTCCGAAACGTAGTTCGCCCAACCCCGGGTTGCTTGCAGCGCCAGCACGATGTTCTCGCGCACCGAGAGGTGGGGAATGATCGCCTCGGCCTTGCGGTCCTCCGGGCAAAAACCAAACCGGTGCGCCATCGCGTCGCGCGGCGAACGCATCGAAACCGGCTTTCCATCCACAAGTATTTCTCCGGCATCCGGACGATCCACCGCGAAAATAAGCCGCGCAGTTTCCGTGCGGCCTGAACCCAGCAAGCCCGCAAGGCCCAGTATCTCCCCTTCGTTCACCGCAAGTGTGATTGGTTCTAACGCGCCGCGCCGGCCGACCCCACGCAGTTCCAGCCACGGCTTCTTCACTTCGGCCTTTGAGCTGGGCGAAATGTCGCGATTGAAGTCCGCGTCGCTCAGTTCCTTGCCCATCATCCGCGAGATAAGTTCGATGCGCGGGAGGCGGGCGGCGTGATACTCGCCCACGAGTTGGCCATTGCGCAGGACAGTGATGCGATCGCTGACGGCGTAAACCTGATCGAGGAAGTGAGTGACAAAGACAATTCCAAGCCCTTCTGACTTCAGTCTCCGGAGGATTCCAAAGAGCCGCTTCACTTCGCCTTCGTCGAGACTCGACGTGGGTTCATCAAGAATGAGCAACCTGGCTTCGACATCCAGCGCGCGCGCGATGGCGACGAGCTGCTGGATGGCGATGGAGTAACTGGCGACTGGTTCCGTAACATCGATCTCGATCCCGAGCCGTGACATCGCCGTGCGAGCGCGGGCGCGAATCTGTTTCCAATCGATCAGTCCCCAGCGGGTTCGCTGCCGGCCGAGACAAATGTTTTCGGCGACTGAGAGATATGGGATGAGGTTTACCTCCTGATAAACGGTCGAGATGCCGAGTGCTTCTGCTTCCTGGGGTGAACGAGGATTGGCGGGATGGCCGTCGACGAAGATCTCCCCCGCGTCCCGCTGGTAAACACCTGTGAGTAATTTGATCAGCGTGGATTTGCCCGCCCCGTTTTCCCCCATCAAGGCATGCACTTCACCGCGGCGCACCGTGAAATCCACGCCAGCCAGCGCCTTGACGCCGGGGAAACTTTTGGTGATTCCCCGCGCGTTCAGCACTTCGCTTTCAGACCGTGGCCTGGCACCGGATTCAAGAGTCATGCGGCGCGCGGACGTTATCGCAACGCGCAACCCCTTGGCAATCAGCGGCGTGAGAACGGCCATTCCATTGCAGAAGCGAATGACATTTTTCTCAAATCGTGGCTACCTTCTCGCACAGCCCATGTTCGCCAAATCAAAACCAGCGCTCCACGGGCGCTCACTTCAGGCAATCATTTGAACGCGCATTCCGCCTCGTCATTCGTGCCGGCTCAGCCAATCCCGCGTCCTGGGAATCTTCGATGGGTCATTTGCGCTCTGCTCTTCTTTGCCACCACCATCAACTACATCGACCGGCAGGTTCTCGGTTTGCTCAAGGCACCGCTCCAGGAAGAGTTTAAGTTCTCGGAACGCGATTACGCCGCGATCGTGTTCAGCTTCCAGCTGGCCTACGCCATCGGCCTGGTGCTGGCTGGGCGCCTGATGGACAAGCTCGGCACGCGCCGGGGTTTTGCGATTGCGGTGGGTTTGTGGAGCTTGGCCGCAATGGCGCATGCGGCAGCCAACTGGTTCCCCGGCCTCCTCTTTCCCACGCTGCTCCTGAGTGATCCGGCTGCCAAGCCGCCCACCTTTGCGCCATCGCTCATCCTGCTTTCGAGTGCCGCCGCGGGATTCGCCCTCGCCCGGTTCGCGCTCGGCATTGGCGAAGCCGGCAACTTTCCGGCGTGCATCAAGACGGTTGCCGAGTGGTTCCCCCGACGTGAGCGGGCTCTCGCGACAGGCATTTTCAATTCGGGAAGCAATGTCGGGGCGATCATCACGCCCCTCACTGTGCCGTGGATCGCAAGCCATTGGGGTTGGGAATGGGCGTTCCTCGCCACGGGCGCGATTGGGTTCGTGTGGTTGGCTTTCTGGTTACCCATGTATCGTCCGCCCGCCGAGCACCCGAAACTTTCCCCCGCAGAACTTGCCTTGATTCGCAGTGATCCGCCCGATCCCGTCATCAACATTCCGTGGAGGAAGCTTCTTCCGCATCGCCAGACCTGGGCCTTCGCAATTGGCAAATTCATGACTGACCCGATCTGGTGGCTGTACTTGTTTTGGGTGCCGGACTTTCTAAAGGCCAACCACGGATTGAACCTCGGCTCCATCGGCCTGCCGATCGTGGTCATCTATCTTGTCGGGGATGTCGGCAGCATTGGAGGCGGCTGGTTATCGTCGTGGTTGATCAATCGCGGATGGACGGTGAATCGCGCGCGCAAGGTGGCCATGCTGCTCTGTGCGCTGGCCGTCGTGCCGATCGTCTTTGCCTCGAGGGTGACGAATCTTTGGATGGCCGTCGCGCTAATCAGTCTCGCAGCGGCTGCGCATCAAGGATGGTCGGCGAATCTATTCACCCTCACCTCAGACATGTTTCCCAGGAGGGCGGTGGGTTCCGTCGTGGGCATCGGAGGCACAGCCGGCGCGGTTGGCGGCATGGCCATGGCACTGATTGTCGGGGAGATCCTCCAGCGCACCGGCAGTTACCGCACGATTTTCCTCATTGCGGGATTGGCGTACCTCGTCGCACTCGCGGTGATCCAGTTGATGGTCCCGCGGTTGAAGCCGGCGCAAGTTTAACGGGCGCAGTGCAACTTTTCCCCGCCGGGGTTGCCTTCGCCGCGCGGGTCATGTTGACTTTGCCGATTCCATGAAATCGTTGATTCGCTTTTTTGCTGTGGCCCAATGCCTGTTCGCCATTCCTTTAATGGCGGCGGACGCGCCCCCCCGCACTCGTCCGGCTCGTGCTGCCAATCCTTCCACTGGATTGGCCATCGGAGAAAACAAAGCCACGCCGCCGTCGCGCATCAAAACCATGCCCGGCTTCAAGGTCGAGTTGCTCTACTCCGTGCCGGGTAACGAACAGGGCTCGTGGGTAAACCTTTGCACGGACCCGAAGGGGCGCATCATCGCCAGCGATCAATACGGTGGCCTTTATCGCTTCGCGCCGCCTGCGCCGGGACAACCGCTTGACCCGGCGAAGATTGAGAAGATGCCCGCGCAGATTCGCGCCGCGAATGGGTTGCTCTGGGCCTTCGACGCTCTTTACGTCGGCGTGAATGATTACGAAAAGAAAATTGCCAGCGGGGTTTATCGCATCACGGATTCCGACGGCGATGATCAGCTCGACAAGGTGGAATTGCTTCGGGCCATCAAGGCCGGCGGCGATCACGGTGTCCACGCGATCCTGCTCGCGCCCGATCGCCAATCACTTTTCCTGATCACGGGGAATAACGCCGACCTGACCGACGTGAACCGCTCGCGGGTCCCTTTGAACTGGGGCGAGGATCATGTGCTTGCGCGCATGCCGGATGGCCGCGGGCACAATCGCGATCGGCTCGCACCCGGTGGCATCATCTACAAGTTCTCACCGGACGGCAAAGACTGGGAAGTGTTCGCCACCGGCTTCCGGAATATTTTTGACGCCGGGTTCAATCGCGACGGTGAACTCTTCACCTACGACGCGGACATGGAATACGACTTCAACACCTCGTGGTATCGGCCCACGCGCATCAATCATGTCACGAGCGGCAGTGAATGGGGCTGGCGCAATGGCGCGGGCAAGCGCCCGGAATTTTATCCGGACAATCTGCCGGCGGCGTTGAACATCGGGCCGGGCTCGCCGACGGGCGTGACCTTTGGTTACGGCGCAAAGTTCCCGGCCAAATACCAGAACGCACTCTTCGCGCTGGATTGGAGCTGGGGCAAACTTTACGCCGTTCATCTCCAGCCGAAGGGTTCCACCTACACGGCGACGAAGGAGGAATTTCTCTCGGGCGGTCCGCTTGCCCCTGACCGACGCCATCATTCATCCCGGCGATGGCGCGATGTATTTCGCCATCGGCGGACGCAAGGTGCAGTCGGGATTTTATCGCGTCACTTACACGGGTAATGAATCAACAGCACCGGCGAAGGCCGGGTCATCCGCGGGCGCGAAGGCGCGCCAGGAACGACACAAACTCGAAGCTTTCCACGGCAAACAAGATCCCAAGGCGATAAAGACGGCGTGGCCGGAACTGGATAATGAAGATCGTTTCATTCGCTGGGCTGCCCGGACGGCGATTGAACATCAGCCGCCAGCGACCTGGGCGGATCGAGCGTTGACGCGAGAAGAATTCCGGACGCCAGGTGGAAGCCTTGCTCGCGCTCACCCGCGCCACCGGCATTGACCCGCAGCATCGCAAGCCGAACCGACCCGCCGCTGGACAAGGCGATGGGCGCGAAGATTCTCGATGCGCTCGTGAAGCTCGATTGGAAGAAGCTCACGCACGAGCAACGGCTGACGCTGGTGCGCACTTATGAAATTGCCTTCGTGCGCTTTGGCCAGCCCGACGAGTCGCGGACGAGGCGCATTCTCGCACAACTGGATCCGCAATTCCCCGCGCCCAGCTTCGATCTGAACTGGCTGCTGTGCGAGACGCTGGTCTATCTGCAATCCCCCACGCTAGCTGGCAAAGCCATCGCCATGATCAAGAACGCGCCCGGCCAGGAGGAGCAGTTGGAATACGCGCGCTCGCTGCGGTTCCTGACCAACGGCTGGACCACGGCATTGCGCACGGAGCAATTCGAGTGGTTCCTCAAAGCAGCGAATTATCGCGGCGGTGCCAGCTTCGAGAAATTTCTGGAGTTCATCCGCACCGATGCCGAGGCCAGTTTGAGCGCGAACGAAAAGGTGGCGTTGCAGACGGTGCTCGCGAAGAAGCCGGAGAAAAAGTCGCCGCTTGAAGCGATGGCGCGAGGTCTTCGCCGGCCGCACCACCGTGAAGGAATGGAAGCTCGACGAGCTCGCGCCGGTGCGTGGAGCGCGGCTTGAAGAAGCGCAACTTTGAGAATGGCCGCAAGATGTTCGGCGCCGCCGGCTGTTTCGCCTGCCATCGCTTCGGCAACGAAGGCGGCATGACCGGTCCCGACCTGACCGGCGCGGCGGGCCGTTACTCACCCCGCGATCTGCTCGACCAGATTCTGAACCCGAGCAAGGAGATCAACGAACAATTCGTCCCCATGGTCATCACCAAGAACGACGGCGAGACCGTCACGGGCGTGATCGTGAACCTGAACGGCGACAACGTGATGGTGAACACCGACCCGGCAAATCCCTTCCAGCAGGAAACGATCGATCGCAAGAAAGTGAAGAACATCGAGCCATCGAAAGTGTCGCCGATGCCCGAAGGATTGCTTGGCTTGCTCACGGCGGAGGAAATTCAGGATCTCACGGCCTACATCCTCTCCGGCGGCGATCGGAAGAACGCGATGTTCAGATAGTAGTCACTGCCAGCTCGGCACGCCGATATCTGTCATCAGCAATAAGCCGGTCTGGGCCTTGAGGATGCGAGGTGCGGCGTTCACCAGGGAGGCTACGGTCGCCGCATCGCCGGCGACCCCGCCATCGATTCTCATGGTGAGGGACGGATCGCCTTCGATTTGGCAGGCATCGTGTGGGTTGAGTGCGTCCAGGTACATCTTCAAATCCAGGGTGAGTCGCACCTCTCCATCCACCTTCGCCTCGCAACGTTGGTGGAGGCCGCAGCACTGGCCTTCCTTTGCTTCGACGTAGGGCGTCTTGATGTCGTGTTCGGCGACGACGGCTCGGCAGGTTTCCGTCATTTCGGAGATTTTCCAGCCGAGGCAATGGGCGATGAGCGCGGCGGAATCCTTCAGACCAGCATGGCCGGCTCGGCCTTCAGCAAAAAGCCGCTCGAACTCCGCGGGCGGGAGGCCGCTGCCAATTTTTTTCTGCAATGGCCCACGGCGTTTGGTGGCGTCAACCACGCGTTGGATATCGAGCGCCCTTACTTTGCGGCACACGCCGGTGAGGCAAACAGGCAGCACGTCCATGACGAAGCCGGGATTCACGCCGGTGCCCAGAACGCGCGCGCCATTCTGCCGACAAACTTCATCGAGTTGCTTCGCCAATTCCGGCTCGCGCAACGCCGGAAAGAGCAGTTCCTCACATGATGACACGACGCTGATGCCGGCGCGGGCCATCGGCTCAATTTGCACCACGGCATCGCGTATTTTGGAAACAGCGGTGTGAAAAATAACGTCGGGCTTGGCATGGGCGATCAGTTCATCCAGCGAGCGAAATACTTTTGCGTTAGTCAAAGTCGGAATGCCTGCGACCTCAGCCAGGCTGCGCCCAACCTTGTTAGGGTCCACATCAATGCCGCCCACGATTTGTGCCCACGGTTTAGTGGCGGCGAGCTTGAGTGTCTCGATGCCGATGGGTCCGAGTCCAAACTGCGCAACTTTGATGGAGGTCATTTTCTAAATGTGATTAAAACTGAGGTTGCCCTGTCAATCGGTCAGCAGAGCGCGGCTTTGTCGTCATCGACCCGCCGCAGCGCGTTTGAACCGCGGTAATGCTGCGGCTGGTCTCCGCCGTAGCCGTACCCCCTGGTGCGGTCACCGAGCGATCTTACGGAGGGTTTGACTTTTGACAATCTCCGCGGGCTTTCTCTTGCCGATGACCATTCCCGCGTGGTTCGCCGTGGCGCTTGCGATTCCTGTGTTGCTGCTCGGCGAGCAATTTGTCCGGCGCATCCCGCTGCTCGCGCGCTTCAATATTCCGGCGCCCGTTGCCGGAGGGCTGGTGATCGCATTTGTTGTTTTGGTGGGAAATCTCACCGGTTGGTTCACCGCGAAGTTTGAGACGGGCGTTACCGCCCAGTGGTGGACGTGGCTCGTCACCATTGAGCCTGACTGGCTCAAGGCACCGTCGCGCAACGTGAACCAGCCCTTCCTCGTCGCGTTCTTCACGTGCATCGGACTCAACGCAAGCTGGAGTCTTGTGCGCAAAGGAAGCTGGCCGCTGCTTCTGTTCCTGCTGCTCTCCGCGTTGCTGGCCATCGCGCAAAATCTCGTGGCCGTGCCGCTCGCAAAGATGCTCGGCAGTTCGCCACTGCTCGGATTGGTGTGCGGAAGCCTGACGTTGACGGGCGGCGTTGGAACCGCGCTGGGATTTGCGCCTGAATTGGAAAAAGCCGGACTCGCAAATGCCGCCGTGGTGAGCGTCGCGGCGGCCACGTTCGGCCTCGTGGCGGGGGGCTTGCTGGGCGGCCCACTCGGAGGAGCATTGATCCGAAAGCACAAACTTAAATCCGACGCGTCGAAGAATGTGCTTCTCGAAGAGGG
Source organism: uncultured Verrucomicrobiae bacterium (assembly GCA_963760275.1). Classification (GTDB taxonomy): domain Bacteria; phylum Verrucomicrobiota; class Verrucomicrobiia; order Limisphaerales; family SIBH01; genus JANNGC01. The sequence continues at coordinate 445,318 of CAVXCM010000009.1, read as the reverse complement.
AGCGTCTGGCGAATCGGGAATCGTCCACGATCTAATCGCGCTGCTTCGTGGCGGGCGTGCGTTCCTGTTGCATCTCATCGTTTTGCTGCTCTGCATCAAAGGCGGCGCGTGGGTTAGCCACTTCATTCAACAGACGGACATCACGTTCCCGGTATATATGGGAGCGCTCTTGCTCGGGGTTTTGGTGCGAAATGTCGCTGACGCTTTTGCCCCGCGCGCCATCAGCACGGAAATGGTGGACCTGTTTGCATCAGTCACGCTCGGTGTTTTCCTGGCCATCGCGATGATGAGCCTGAACCTTGCCGAACTTGCGAATGCCGCCTTGCCCATGCTGATCATTCTCAGCGTGCAGGTGGTGCTCATGGGCTTGTTTGCGTGGTTCGTCACGTTCCCGCTCCTCGGCCGTTCCTACGATGCTGCGATCATGTCGGCTGGCCAGGTTGGCTTCAGCCTTGGCGCGACGCCGAATGCCGTCGCCAACATGAAAGCGCTCGTGCAGAAGTTTGGCCCTGCGCCGCACGCCTTCCTGATCGTGCCGGTCGTGGGTGGGTTTCTCATCGACGTCCTGAACGCCCTGAACATCACGGTGTTTCTCAACTTCCTCGGGACTTGAGGCTGCCGATTCAGCTTACGCGTTGGAGTAATCGGGCAATCTTTTTCAAGTCAGCAACAAAGCGAGCGTACTCGAGTTCTCGTTTCGTTGGGTCGGGTGCCCGGAGGATGGACGAGGGATGAACTGTGGCGGTGACGTGCGGGGCCAGAGGCGATGGCACGAGTTCACCGCGGCGCTGGCTCACTTTGAAATTTCTCCCGAAGAGCGACTGGGCCGCCGTGGCGCCGAGGCAAACGATGAACTCGGGGTGCAGCACGCGAATCTCTGCATCCAGCCACGGCCGGCATGCCGCCATTTCTCGCGCGTTCGGTTTCTTATGGAGGCGTCGCTTCCCGCGGGGCTCCCACTTGAAATGCTTGACCGCATTGGTCACGTAAACGGAATCGCGTTCGATGCCTGCCTCGGCGAGTGCCTTGTCGAGCAGCTTTCCGGCGGGACCAATGAACGGTGTGCCAGCGAGGTCTTCGTCATTGCCGGGTTGCTCGCCCACGAACATAACCTTCGCTTTCCGCGGGCCGTCACCGAAGACGGTTTGAGTTCCCACTTTCCACAACGGACAGGCCCGGCAATCGCGCGCGATCGTTCGAAGCTTCGAAAGCGTGGGCCGCGCAGGGATCAGCGGCGCGGCCGTCTCCACGAATTGTGCGCGCCCTCGTCCGCGTGGCTCATCGCTCGGTTGGCGGTCCATGCCCCACGGTAGCATGAGTGTTCGCCCCCGCGAGTCGCGGCGGTCCTCAGGCCTTGCCGTGCCGACTTCTTCCGCCGAAGGCAATGTAGATTTGTTCCGGCCGGGCTTGGGTGTTGCGGCTCCATTCGAACGCGCGGTCCACGACGGTGTGCATCTGATCAAACCACCAGCGGGCGCCCGGCGAACGCCGTGTTCGCACTGTGCGGCAGGAAGTGGCTTGGTTGCTATCGAATCCCAGTTCCATTTGTGTCTTTGTCATGCGCCCAGAATGCGCCGCAGGGTCGGACAAATACGGGGGTAGGCTAAATTCCGGTGCAAATTTTTAACGAGGGGCTCCGGCGGCGTCAGGCCGCTTCTGGAGCAACATGACCGCAACCGTGGCAGCGATGGACGCGATGATCAGCACTGTGGATAAGGCATGAATTTCAGGTGTGAGGCCGCGTTTCACGGAGGAGTAAATCAGGATGGGCAAGGTGGTGGCGCCCACACCGGTCGTAAAAAAACTCACGACAAAATCATCCAGGCTCAACGTGAAGGCGAGCAGCGCGCCAGCGAGAACGCCGGGCCAGATCAAAGGGAAGGTGATGTGCCGAAAAATTTGCCATCCATTCGCCCCCAAGTCCCGCGCGGCCTCCCCGAGCTGTGAGTCCAAGCCCTTCAGGCGCGCCCGGACGACGAGTGTTACAAACGGAATCTGAAAGGTGATGTGAGCCAGCGTCATGGTCAGCAAACCCGGCTCGAAGATATCCAGCCAGCGCCGCGCAAACGCGTAAAACATCAGGAGGCCGATGGCCATGATGATGTCCGGCACGACGATGACGCTTTGCAGCAAACTTTCGGAGAGGCCCCGCCCGCGGAAGGGTCCGCGCTCCAGTCCAAGCGCCAGCGAGGTGCCCAGGACGGTGGAGACCGCGGTGCTGATTGCGGCAAGGGCGAGGGTAACCAACGTCGCATGGCGGATCAGTTCGTTGCGCCCCATCATTTGGTACCAATCGGTGGTGAAGCCGTGCCAGGCGGTGCCGCGCGGCGCGCTGTTGAATGACTGGAGCACGACGCTGATGACGGGCGCATAGAGGAACGCGTAGAGCGACAGGCTCGTGACGAGGAGAAAGCGATGGCTGCGACGCATCATGGCGATTGAGCGGACCCACGTTGTTTCGCCCAGCGGGCATTCAGCCACAGGATGAGCAACACCATGAGCACGGCGGCCGTCGCCAGGGCGGAGCCGAACGGCCAGTTTTGGCTCGGCCCGAATTGTTGCTGAATGACATTGCCCAGCAGGACGGTCTTGGATCCTCCAAGCAGATCGGGAATGACGAATTGACCGATGGCGGGAACGAAAACCAGGGTGGTGCCCGCAGCGATGCCGGGCAGGATCTGCGGAAGCACGGCGTGCCGAAATACCCTGCTGCCTGAGGCACCGAGATCCCGCGCGGCTTCTGTAATCGTCCAATCGATTCTTTCCACGGAGGCATAAAGGGGGAGAACGAGGAAGGGCAGGTAATCACAAATGAGGCCAGCGAGGACGGCGAACATACCCGGATAGAGAGCGTCACCCGTGTCGATAAATCCGAGGGCGGCGGCGGCGCGGGACAAAAGGCTGTCGCGCGAGAGCAATAATTGCCAGGCGTAGGTCCTCACGAGCAGATTCGTCCAGAGGGGAATGACGATCAGGATGAGGGCCGCATTTTTCCAGCGCGTCGGCAGCTGGCTGATGAAGAAAGCCAGCGGCAATCCCAACAGCAGGCAAAGCATCGTGGTTGCGGCTGCAAGGATGATGCTGCGCGCGACAATGGAGGGGTAAAGACCGTCCCAACCTTCATCCGTGAATCCCATGACCCGTTGATAATGTTCCAGGGTAAGCGGGCGTTCGATCTCGCCGTAGGTGCCAGTCGAAAAGAAACCAGCGCCCACGATCACGGCCAGCGGTGCAAGAAAAAGGCCGACCAGCCAAAGTGTGGCTGGCGCGCTGAGCAGGAACGCCGTCCGGACGGTCGCGTGTTCAGGGCGCTTCATCAATCCTCCAAGACCGTCAAAGCCTCGGGTGGAAGGGTAATGCGGATCTCGTCGCCGGGCTTTAGGCGCAGATGTGAGTCGGCGTTAACTGACACCACGCGCAGCACTTCACCATCAACGCGAACCACGCACTGAGTCTCGGCTCCCGTGTAAATGGTTTCAGTGACCCGCGCCGAGCATTGGTTTATTTCCCCGCGCCCCACGTGGATTTTCTCAGGTCGAATGGCGAGGGTCAGATCCGGTCGGGTATCCGGGGTGGAAAAACGCATTTCGCCCACAGCGGTGTCGGCGACGACGTCGTTTCCGGAGCGCTGGCGCACGCGTGCCGCGATGAGGTTGCAGCCCCCGAGGAATTGCGCCACGAAGCGGTTGCGCGGTCGTTCATACAGTTCTTCGCCCCGCCCCAGTTGAATGACGCGTCCCCGGTCCATGACTGCGATCCGATCGCTCAAGCTCAATGCCTCATCCTGATCATGCGTGACGTAAATGAAGGTGGTACCGGTGCGGCGTTGGAGTGAGCGCAACTCGCCCTGCAACTCCTTGCGCAATTTGAGGTCCAATGCAGCGAGCGGTTCATCGAGAAGGAGGACCTCTGGTTCATTGATGAGCGCGCGCGCGAGTGCCACGCGCTGCCTTTGTCCGCCGGAAAGCTCGGTGGGCTTGCGCGCGGACAGGTCGGCGATACGCGTGAGCTCCATGAAGGTCCGCACGCGCGATTCTATGTCGGCTTTCGGGTAATTTTTCATGCGCAGGCCGAATGCCACGTTGTTGCGCACGCTGAGATGCGGAAAGAGCGCATACGATTGAAAGACCGTGTTGACCGGTCGCTGGTGGGCCGGGATGGGCAGGGCGTCCCGGCCGCCGAGTCGCAGTGAGCCTGAATCCGGGGCGTCCAGTCCCGCGATGATCCGAAGCAGCGTCGTTTTTCCGCAACCGGACGGGCCCAACAAGGAAAAGAATTCGCCGCGAGGAATGCCGAGAGTCACGGAATCCAACGCCACCACGCCTCCGAAGCGCCGCGAGATCCCGGTCGCTTCGATCGAGGGTGTGGAGTCGGTGCGCATGTGAGGAACGTGTAGCAAAGGCGCGCATGGGCTGCACGAAAACTCTCGGGCGCGCAGCCGTTTGACCGTCTGTCGGCACTGGTGAATGTTGCACGCAATAAATGGCATTGAGGATTTTATCGCTTGAAGATGTGGCCTATGACGTGGAGTTGCTGCAGCGGGAATTGCGCAAGGCAAACATCGAATACGAGCTGAAGCGCGTGGAGAAGAAGGAGGAGTTCCTGGCAGCCCTGGCGGAGTTCAAGCCGGACATCATTCTCGCAGATTATTCCCTGCCGCAATTCAGCGCGCTGGAAGCTTTAAAGTTGTTACAGCAGCAAAGAAGCACGGTGCCCGTGATCCTCGTCACCGGATCGCATTCCGAGGAAGCAGCGGTCGAGTGCATGAAGGAGGGGGCTGAGGATTACATCCTTAAGGCCAGTCTCACGCGTTTGCCGAACGCCATTCAGAATACTCTCCGCAAAATGGAGGCGGAGCGAAACAAAGAGGCGGCCGAGCAGGCGTTGAAGCAGCGCGAGGAGCAATACCGGCTCATTACCGAGAACACCCGGGATCTGATTTGCCTGCTGGATGCGCACAATAAATTTCTCTACGCCAGTCCGTCCTACGAATTGGTGCTGGGCTATCGGCCTGATGAACTGCATGGCACGGATTATTTCCAATTAATTCACCCGGAAGATGCGCCGCATGCCCGCACGGCGTTGGAGCAAGCGCGCCGGCAACGACGGCAGCGCACGGCGGAATTGCGCCACAAACATCGGGATGGCCAGTGGGTCCGGTTCGAGTCGGCGGCCAGCCTGCCTGCCGAGGCTGACGGCAAGCCCCGCCGAGTCGTGATGGTGTCGCGCGACATCACGGAGCGGGAACGCGCTCAGCAGGAAATTCAGCATTTGGCGACGTTTCCTCGCTTCAATCCCAATCCAGTCCTGGAATTTTCCTCGGATGGATCGCTTAGCTATTTCAATGACGCAGCGCAGTTGATGGCGCAGGCGTTCGGGTTCGGCCATCCTCAGGAGATTCTCCCGCGAAACACCACCGAACTCGTTCACCGCTGTCTCACTACCGCGCGTCGGCAAAATGCGGAAACGACGATCTCGGGGCGCACGATGGCCTGGACGTTTTACCCCATCCAACCCGCGCACTCGGTGCATTGTTACGCGGAAGACATCACCGACCGGGTCAATCTGGAAGCGCAACTGCGCCGCTCCCAGAAAATGGAATCGATCGGCCAGCTCGCTGCCGGCGTCGCGCATGACTTCAACAACATCCTTACGGTCATTCAGGGCCACTCCTCGTTGCTCCTGCAGCGGCAGAAACTGTCGGAGAAGTCGGAAGATTCGCTCCGGCAGATTTCCATTGCGGCGGAGCGGGCCGCAAACCTGACGCGGCAGTTGCTCTTGTTCAGCCGGAAGCAACTGGCCCAGCCCAAGACACTCGACCTCAACACGACGGTCGAAACGGTGGCGAACATGTTGCGCGTGCTGTTGGGGGATTCCATTTCGATCGACCTGGACCTGGCCGATGATTTGCCGGCGGTGGAAGCCGACGAGGGAATGATGGAGCAGGTGTTGATGAATCTTGCGGTGAATTCCCGCGACGCAATGCCGCGCGGTGGGCGCATCGCCATCTCCACGAGCAAACGCGACATCGATGAGAAGTACGCGCGGCGCGTACGGGAGGCGCGGCCTGGGCATTTTGTGGCTTTTCGCGTCAGCGACACGGGAACGGGCATGGATGCAGAAACCCTGGCGCATCTCTTCGAGCCGTTCTTCACGACCAAGGAAATCGGCAAGGGGACGGGCCTGGGCCTGGCCACGGCGTACGGAATCATCAAGCAGCATCAAGGCTGGTTTGAAGTGGAGAGCAAGGAGGGGGAAGGCGCTACGTTTACAATTCTTCTCCCCGCCAGTGCCCAACAAGCCCATGTGCCGCCGCCGCCGTCCAGTCCAAACGAGCCAGCCGGCGGTACAGAAACGGTGTTGGTCGTGGAAGATGAAGAGCCGTTGAGGTTGCTGGTGATCGAGGTGCTTCGGCATTCAGGCTACAAAGTGTATGCCGCGGAAAACGGCGCGGAGGCGGTGGCGATGTGGCAGGAACATTGTGGCGAAATCGACATTCTTCTGACGGACATCATGATGCCGCAGGGGATGTCGGGTTATGAACTTGCCGAACGTATTACCCAGGATCGACCGGACCTGCCGGTTTTGTTCACGAGTGGGTATCCCATGGACGAAAAAAACACGCCGGTTTCAGGCAAATGCTTTTTGCAGAAGCCCTACGATCCGATCTCACTCGCCCAGGCAGTGCGGGAATGTCTGGATGCGAGGACGGCCGGGGACGCTCATCGAGAAGTGGCGCATTTGTAATTCAGGTATCCTTGTAATGGATTCAGACTTCAACTTGCTCATGGTGGATGAGTCCGACGAGGACGCTCTTCGCCTGCGTAATGCCCTCCCTGGAGCGAGACACTCATTGAAGCTGTGCCATGTACGGTCGCCGGAGGAAGCCCGGGACTATCTACTTGGCCAAGGGAACTACGGCGACCGAGCTCAATATCCGTTCCCATCGGTTGTCTTTGCCGATCGTGACGCTTTGGGTGAAGGACTTCAGCTTCTCACCTGGATTCGCGATCAACCCAAAATTCGATCGTTGCCTTGCATCATCTATTCCACCGCTGCAAGCCCCGCTGAAGTTCAGTTTGCCTACGACTTGGGCGTCACCTCGTTCATCCTCAAGCCGGATGACTTTCAAGAATGGCTTTTCCGCTTTGAAGTGATGTTGAAGTTCTGGATGGAAATTGCCCAACGGCCGTAACTGCCCGTCCGGTGCCGGGGCGCTGTGCTCGCAACAGCGCAAGCCAGGGTCAGCGTGTTCCAAGGCGGCGGCCGGAATTTTTTTTGAATCACGTCCGTTGCGCCTCCCGTCAGAGAACATCGTGGCCCGGCTTTCGTATCTGCACATCTCCTTTTCGTTTGCGCTGACGCTGGCGGCCGCGTCATCTGCGCTGGCCGTCGATTTTTCCCGAGAGGTTGCACCTCTTTTTTCCAGGCATTGCTTGAGCTGTCACGGCCCCGAGAAGCAGAGAAGCGGCTATCGCCTGGATGATCGAGTGAGCGCCATTCAAGGAGGTGATTCGGGCCAGTCGGCGATTACCATCAGCAACAGCTCCGCCAGCGCGATGATTCGCCGAGTGATCACGACTAATCTCGACGAGCGAATGCCGCCCAAGGGCGAGCGGTTGTCGGCGAACGAGATCGCGACGCTCCGGGCGTGGATTGATGGCGGCGCTCCTTGGCCGGTAACGTCTTCCGCCGTTCAACCGAAAGTCCATTGGAGCTTTCAGCCCGTCCGCCCGCCAAAGGTGCCGCCGGTGAAAAGGACAAAATGGATTCGCAATCCCATCGATCACTTTGTCGTCGCCCGCTTGCAGCGTGAGCGAATGAAGCCGTCTCCGGAAGCCGACCGCGCCACTTTGATCCGGCGATTACACCTCGACCTGATGGGTTTGCCGCCGACGCCCGATCAGGTGGATGCGTTTTTGAATGATAAGCAGGACGATGCCTACGAACGCCTGGTGGATGACCTGCTCGCCTCTCCCCATTTCGGAGAACGCTGGGGACGCCATTGGCTGGACCTGGCCCGTTATGCGGACAGCGCCGGATACCAAATCGATCGGGTGCGCCCGGGCGCGTACTTGTTTCGCGACTGGGTGGTGGAGTCGTTCAACCGCGATCAGCCCTTCGATGAGTTCACCATTGAGCAACTGGCCGGCGATCTGATTCCGAATGCGACCCTGTCGCAGAAGATTGCCACGGGCTTTCATCGGATGACGCTGTCGAACCTAGAGGACGGCGTGGATCAGGCTGAGTACGAGTGCAAAGCCAAAGTGGATCGAGTGGCGACCACGGGCACGGCGTGGCTGGGATTGACCGTGGGCTGTGCGGAGTGTCACACGCACAAATACGATCCCATCACCCAGCGTGAATTCTATCAGCTCTACGCCTTCTTCAACGCCGCCCAGGAATTGGATGTGCCGGCACCTGATCCCGGTGAGCGGGAAAAATTCGAACAGGCACGAAAGGCGTGGGAGCTGGAAAAGGTGCGTCTGGAGGCAGCGCGTTCCCAATACGCGGACACCGTTGCCCAGACGAATTTCCTGAATTGGCAGCGCACCGTTAATCGTACTTCTCTTCCGCCGGCGCTGATCACGTCCTTGAATGTTCCCGGGGAGAAACGGACTGCCGCGCAGAAGCGCGACCTCTGGAAGCATTACCGCGAGATTGATCCGGGAATGAAAAACTTCGGGGCGCAGCTCAAGGCGCACCAGCGGCAGGTGCCGCAGCCTCGTGAGGAGCAGGTATTAATGTTTGCCTCCCTCACTCAGCCGCCCAAGACCTTCGTCCACATCCGTGGTGATTTCCTGAGCCGCGGCGATGAGGTCGAGCCGGGCGTGTTGCGCGTGCTGCATCCATTCAAGCCGCGCAGTTCAGCCGCCAAACCCGATCGGCTGGACCTCGCGCGCTGGATTGCTTCCCGGGAAAATCCGCTGACCGCACGCGTCGCCGTGAACCACATGTGGCAGCACTTATTCGGGCGCGGTATTGTGAACACGCCGGAGGACTTCGGCACGCGGGGTGAGGCCCCGTCGCATCCGGAGCTGCTGGATTGGCTGGCGGATGAGTTTCCACGCAATGGCTGGAGTCGCAAACAACTCATCCGCTTGATCGTGACGTCGGCGACCTATCGACAGGCGTCTCATGTCAGTCGTGAAATGCTGGAGCGTGATCCACAAAATATTTTGTTGGCCCGGCAGAATCGCTTTCGGGTCGAGGCGGAGATTGTTCGCGATTTATTTCTGAGCGCGAGTGGGCTGTTTAACGATCGGCTCGGCGGGCCCAGCATTTATCCGCCGATCCCGAGCGATGTGAAGGCGGCGGGCTACGGCGTGGGCGGGCCCTGGAACGAAACAGATGCCCCGGAAAAATATCGCCGTGGCCTTTATGTCGCCAACCGCCGCACCGTTCCTTATCCGACGGCCATGACGTTTGATCAGGCTAATCCAAATGAGTGCTCCGCCAAACGCGAACGGTCGAACACACCGTTGCAACCGCTCGCGTTGTTAAATAATCCGGTGTTCGCGGAGTGCACGGACGCTTTGGGAAAGCGCATGGCGGCTGCGGCGGGAGAGCCGCGTGAGCGCTTGAAGCAAAGCTTTCGAATTTGCCTTGGGCGCGAACCGACTCGCGCGGAGTTGAATAGGCTGGAACAGCTCTGGCGCGATGAGCAGCAACAAGCCCATGCCACGGAATCCCAAGCGTGGCGCGCGGTCGCAGAGCTTCTCCTGAACTTGGACGAATTTCTCACCCGCGAGTGACGCACAAAAAATGAACATGGAACCACGCGACGTCATCGATCTCACACGACGGGATTTTCTGGTCAGCGCAGCTCGCGGCGTGGGCGGACTGGCTTTCGCCTCCTTGCTGGCCCAGGACGGTTTACTGGCGGCGAATGCTGAGAAAAACTCCACCGAGTTCAATCCGTTGGCGCCGAAGCCGCCTCACTTCGCACCCAAAGCAAAGCAGTGCATTTTCATCTACATGGAAGGCGGGGTCAGTCAGCTCGACCTGTTCGATCCGAAACCAAAGCTCAACGAGTTGAATGGACAGAAGCTGCCTGATTCGATGACGAAGAACATTCGCTTCGCCTTCCTCCAAAAAGATTCCGCCACCTTGCTTGGCAGCCCGTATCCCTTTCAACGTTATGGCAAGTGCGGCACCGAGATGTCCGGCATGTTGCCGCACATCGGCGCGTGCGCTGACGATATCGCGCTGGTGCGCTCTATGCACACCGAAGCGTTCAATCACCATCCCGGTGAATTGCTCATGTACACGGGCTTCCAAAACTTCGGGCGGCCGAGCGTCGGCTCGTGGGTGAGCTACGCGCTGGGCAGCGCTTCGCAAAATCTTCCCGGCTACGTGGTGCTGACGGCCGGCCGCGCGGCGAGCGGCGGCAACACGATGTTCTCCAGCGGCTTCCTTCCTTCGGTGTATCAAGGCGTCCCGTTCCGCAACGAAGGCGAACCGGTGATGGACTTGAACAACCCGGCGGGCGTCACCGCGGAGATGCGCCACTACGGACTCGATGCCTTGCGCGATTTGAATTCGATGCGGCAGAAAGTCGTGGGCGATCCCGAAATCGCCAGCCGCATCGCCAGCTACGAACTGGCGGCGCGCATGCAACTCTCCGCGCCCGAGCTGACGGACTTTTCCGGCGAGAAAGCCGAGACGCTCGAAGCCTATGGCGTGAATCGCGATCCGGGAAAGTTCACCAAAGACCCAGCGCGGCGGCGGAGTGGGCTCGTTCAAGACCTTCAGCCGCAATTGCCTGATGGCCCGCCGGCTCGTCGAACGCGGCGTGCGCTTCGTGAGCATTCATCACGCGTCGTGGGATCATCACAACGATATCGATCAGGACTTGCCGTTCAATTGCGCGGTGGTCGATCAGCCGGTCGGCGCACTGCTCCGGGATTTGAAGCAACGTGGCCTGCTCGACAGCACGCTCGTCGTGTGGGCTTCGGAATTTGGCCGCACGCCGCTCGGCGAGAATCGCCCCGCGTTCAAGGGCCGGGTCAGTGGACGCGATCATCATCCCTTTGCGTTCAGCGTCTGGATGGCAGGCGGCGGCGTGCGCGGCGGGCAGGTCATTGGCGAAACGGATGAATTGGGCTGGGGCATCGCGAAAGATCCGATTCACGTGAACGATTTCCACGCCAGCATCCTGCACTTGTTCGGCCTCAATCACGAAAAGCTCACCTACCGTTACCAAGGTCGCGACTTTCGCCTGACTGATGTGGCTGGCAAAGTGGTGAAGCAGTTGGTGTAGCTTACATAAACTGCAACTTCGTCGTGGGCGCTTCCGAATCCCAGCCGCGGGGCGGCTTGCTGTTCACGGCGGCGACTTCCTTGATCGAGAGTCTGGCGGCCGCGGCGTCTTGGGACTCTTCACGTCCACCTCGGACGGGTTGCAGGTCTGCTGGCTGATCTTCTGGTGCGGCGCGGCCTTGTAGCGGATGAAGATTTCCTTCGGCGTGTCCGGCTCGAAGAACAGGATGCGCGACTTCTCCGGGATGCAGTTGTAGTCGCGGTTCGAGAATCGTGCCGCCAAACGTGAAGCGCTTGAGGTAAGTCGCGTCGCGGTTCGTGTAAACGCAGGTGAACACGCGGTCGCGCTCCGGCAATCCGCAGTAATAAAGATCAGGCCCGACGAACATCTTCTCCGGCAGCTCGACGACTTTGTAATGGCCGTCCTTGAAGACCAGGAGCAGCTTGTCGAACTTGGTGCATTCCATCCGGAATTCCTCGCCTGAAACCTTGTAGCCGACGTAACCGCTCTCGCGATCGTAGGCGACTTTGAAGGCCTTGAATGCCACTTCCTTCGCGTCCACTTCATCGTAGCGGCTGCTCTTGGTCAGGCGCGGATATTGCGGGCCGTATTTCGCGATCAACGCTTCCAGATGGCTGATGACGTACTTGGTCAGGTCCTTGAGATGTTTGCGCGTCTCGCCAAGGTCCGCCTTGATTTGCTCCGTCTCCTCGCGGTGCTTGTTGATGTCGAAGAGCGAGATGCGGCGAATGCGCACTTGGAGCAGGCGTTCCACATCCGCGTCGGTCACATCGCGAGCCACTTCCTTGCGGAATGGTTTCAAGCCGTCATGCACAGCGGCCATCACTGTCTCGTTCGTCTTGCACTGCTCGATCTTTTTGTAGATGCGCTCCTCGATGAAGATGCGTTCCAGCGTGCGCGCGTGCAGTTCCTCGAGGAGTTGCTTCTCCTTCAACTCCAGCTCGCGCTTCATCAAGTCCACGAGCTGCTCCGTGTTCGCGCGCAACACTTCGCTCACCGTCATTTCCACCGGGCGATTGTTGCGGATGACGGTGATGCGGCTGGTGATGCGTGACCTCGCAATCCGTGAACGCGTAGAGCGCGTCGATCAATTGCTGCGCGCTCACGCCCGCGGGGCGCCTTCACTTCGATCTCCACATCCTCCGACGTGAAGTCGTTGACGCTCTTGACCTTGATCTTGCCCTTGCGCGAGGCGTCCTCGATCGAAGCCATCAGCGAATCCGTCGTGGTGGTGGGCGGAATCTCTTTGATGACGACGGTGTTCTCGTCCTTCTCCTTGATCTTCGCGCGGACCTTGATGAAGCCTTTGCCGTCTGCGTATTCGCGCGCGTCCATCAGGCCGCCGGTCTGGAAATCGGGCAGGCACTTGAAATTCTCCTTCTTCAGAATGGCGATCTGGGCCTGGAGCAGCTCGATGAAGTTGTGCGGCAGAATGCGCGCCGACATGCCGACGGCGATGCCTTCCGTGCCGAGCATCAAGCAGCAACGGCAGCTTGCAGGGCAGGGTCACGGGCTCGCGTTTGCGTCCGTCGTAGCTCGGCACGAACTCCGTGAGCTCGTCGTTGAAGATTTCGCGTGCGGGCCAGTTCGGTGAGCCGGCACTCGATGTAACGGGGAGCGGCCGCCGGATCGCCGGTGAAGATGTTGCCGTAGTTTCCCTGCCGCTCGATGAGGTAACGCTTGTTCGCCAGCACCACGAGCGCGTCGCCGATGGAAGCATCGCCGTGCGGATGATACTTCATCGTCTCGCCCACGATGTTGGCGACCTTCATGAAGCGCCCGTCGTCCGTCTCGTGCAGTGCCCAGAGGATGCGCCGCTGCACCGGCTTCAAGCCGTCGGCGAGATTGGGAATGGCGCGGTCGCGAATCACGTAGCTCGCGTAATCGAGGAAGCTACGATCCACCCGCTTGTGCAACGCTTGCTCAATCTGAGCCGGCACAAAGGGTCGATGGATGATTTCTTCGGTCACCGCTTCCACTTCGACGTGGGCATGGCCGTTGCCGTCGGCGGGCTGCGCCGCCGGCTTGGGCGGCTGTTCCGCGACTGGGGTCTGAACTGGCTTTCTTCTTCTCGCTCATCTCAAAAAATGCGGCCCGCAAAGTGCAGAAAGGATCGGTTGAAAGCAAGGGAGTCGATGGGGGAGGGCGCCCACGCCCTGGTAATGGGTGGACGCTGTAATTTTCGAATTGGGCAATGTCTCCCAACGCGCGGTGCCGAATTCCAGCGAGGAAATTCAAAACTGCGGAACGCTCCCTTTGCCGTCCTGGAGCCGCATAAGGGTCAAACGTGCGTCACGTCCGGTTTAGCACGCTCTGGCTCATCTGCGTCTTGACCCCATCGCTGAGTTCTGTAGCACTAGCGCCTCACACATGACGCACCTCATTGCCGCTGCCGCGCCTGCCGCCTCATGGTGGCCGTTTATCGTGCTCCTGGTTTCGGTGGCCTTGATCATCGTATTGATCACGAAGCTGCGCATGCACGCGTTCGTCGCGCTGATTCTCGCGGCGTTCGTGGCAGGCTTCCTCACGCACGAATTCAAGGCTGAAACGCTGAACAGTATTCCGGCCTCCATGCGGGAAGACGCCAAATCCAATTCATGGGTCGCTGCGGTGGAGTTGTCTTCCATCGAATTCGGCAAAGCCGCCGGGGCGATTGCTATCTCCATCGGCCTCGCCTCCATCATTGGCTTATGCCTCATGGAAAGTGGTGCGGCTGACAAGGTGGTGCGGCGTTTCCTAGCGGTCTTTGGCGAGAAACGTGCCGGCATGGCACTGCTGGCCAGCACTTACATCTTATCTATCCCCATCTTTTTCGACACCATGTTCATGCTCATGGTGCCGCTGGCCAAGGCGTTGCGACTGCGAACCGGACGCGATTACATGCTCTACCTCATGTGCATTTGTATCGGCGGCGTCGTGACGCATTCGCTCACCGTGCCGCATCCGGGCCCGCTGGCTGCGGTGGACAACCTGCGACTGGATGCCGGACTCTCGCTGCTGGTGGGGATCGCGGCGGGAGTGCTGCCCTGCGCCTTCGGCTACTTTATCGCCCGATGGATTAACTCGCGTAGCGAAGTGCCCTTGCGCGAAACGCCGGGTACCAGCCTCGGCGAGCTGCAAGGTATTTCCAGCAAGCCTGAAGGTGAATTGCCCTCCTTTTTTTGGAGCATCACGCCCGTTATCCTCCCCATCCTGCTCATCACCACCGCATCCTTTTTCAAAATCGTGAAGGGGACAGCGGCGCAAGCCTGGTTCGGCAGTGTTGAGAACTTCGAGGGATTGGCGCGTATCGCCTACTTCATTGGGCACAAGAATATCGCGCTTGGCATCGGGACCGTCATCGCGCTCTGGGTGCTGGCTCGGCAACGAAATTTCACACTCCGCAAGCTGGAGGAATTGATCGGGCCGCCTCTGGAAACCGCGGGAGTCATTATCTTGATCACCGCGGCGGGCGGCGCATTCGGGGGAATGTTGCGGAACGCCGGGGTGGGGGATGCGATTGGTGGGCTGGCCAAAGAGTATTCCATCAATTTGCTGGTTCTCGCGTGGTTGACGGCCGCTGTCATCCGCATTGCGCAAGGCTCCGCCACCGTGGCCATGCTCACCACGTCCGCGATCGTTTGGGATATGATCAACCCTGGCGGTGATGTTCCAGCCAGCCAGTTGATCGCCACGGTCGGCGGAAAGCTTGGTTTCCATCCCATGTATCTTTTTCTCTCCATTGGCTTCGGTGCCTTCTGTTGTTCGTGGATGAATGACAGTGGCTTCTGGGTCGTGAGCCGGCTCAGCGGCATGACCGAAAAAGAAACGCTCAAGAGCTGGACGGTAATGTTGACGGTCACGTCGGTGATGGGGCTTTTGCAAACGTTTGTCCTCGCGAAGTTGCTGCCCTTGGTTTGAGGACCGCCGTTCGCGGCTGGCGAGGTCGCCTTCAACGCTTCGCCAGTATTCCCGCATTTTCCGGTGCCAATCGCAAAGTGGGTTCATGCATTGAGTCCGGCCCCCGAAATTTCACGGCCGATTTACGCTTGCTCCAGAAGTCACGCTGCGGCACTTCATGGGCGCGATGACGAACATGTTTATGTTGGGAGCATTTGATTTTTCCATCCTGTCCGACCCGGCGGTTTGGGTTAGCTTGGTGACGCTCACCATTCTGGAAATCGTTCTGGGCATCGATAACGTCGTTTTTATCGCCATCCTTGCCGGTAAACTACCCCCCGAACAACAGAAGAAGGCACGCCAACTTGGGCTGAGCCTGGCGCTGATTACCCGCATCCTGCTGCTTTGCGCTCTGAGTTGGATCATGGGGCTCAAGGCCGAACTATTTGGCTTTGATATTGGCAAATACCACGTCGGGTTGTCGGGGCGTGATTTGATTTTGCTCTTCGGGGGATTGTTCCTCATTACCAAGGCCACCCGTGAGATTCATGAAAAACTCGAGGGTGAAGACGGGGAGAAAACCAAGCGCGCAGTTCCGACGTTTGCCTCTGTCATTACTCAAATCCTTCTGCTTGATATCGTCTTCTCGCTCGACTCGGTCATCACCGCCGTTGGAATGGCCGACCACCTCTCCGTAATGATTGCCGCAGTGATCATCGCCGTCGCTTTCATGCTCGCCTTCGCCGGTTACATCAGCCGATTCATCGACAAGCATCCGACTGTCAAAATGCTGGCCCTTAGTTTTCTTTTGCTTATCGGCGTGGTGCTGATGGCCGAGGCCTTCCATAAGGAAATTCCCAAGGGCTACATCTACTTCGCGATGGCCTTCAGCGTCGGCGTGGAAATGTTGAATTTGAAGATGCGGACGAAGAAGAAAGTGGAGCCGGTTCATCTCCACCAGCCCTATCGCTGACCCCGAGTATTGACTTACCAGGCATCGCAGATGGCCTGACATCGACGATGCGTGTGGAAAGCGGGGACGAGGTATCGCTCCGCGATAGGCGCGATTTATCCCACTCGCTACGGTGAACCGATCACGTCCCGGTGGGTGGGACGCGGCTGGCCGGGTTTGAATGCTTCCATGTGTTCAAGCGTGGCCTTTACCTCCCCGCCGGCGGGAAAAACGGTGGCAAGCGTACATTCCAACTCAGCTCGCAGGGATTCCGGATCCGCCTGAGCGCGCAAATTGACGATGAGTTCGCCGCTTGCGATGTCGTCACCCAGCGTTTGGGAAAGTTCCGGCACATGGTCGCTGCGCACCAGGTTGATCACGGCGAGGTCGGACAAACCTTCATCAGGACTCAGGGTCATTTTAAGGTGAGCGACTTCAGCGTCGGTAGCGGTGAGCCGCAATTGCAGAGCTCGGCAAAAGTTGCCAATCGCTTCGTTGCCATTGAATTCACCCTGCGCGGCGCGTAGCCGGATCGTGGCGTTGAGCCAGCCGAGCAGCGCCTCCCCTTCACCATAAAGCCTGTAATCCATCGGCATGGTGTCACGCGCGACTTGTTCGGCGGAATCCAGGCACTTAAACCATTCTTCCAGGCCGTGGCCGGTGCGCGCGGATGCGATTAGCACTTGGGCACGAGGAAATTTTTCGCGCAGCCGGCTTTGCAGCAGGTCGAGTTGTTTCGCCTGCACCGAATCACTCTTGTTGACCACGATCAAATCAGCCTCTTCGAGCTGCTTGCCGTAGATATAGAGGACTTTCTCGGAGAATTTGCCGCCCGCTTCCAATCCGAAGATGCGCGCTGCCCGCACCGGATCGACCACCACGCTGAGCGGCGCGATGGAAAAATTGTCGCCGTAAATCCGGCTCAACGGGTAAGTCACGGTCGCCACAAGGTCGGTGCAGCTGCCAACCGGCTCGGCAATGAAAACGTCTGGACGAGTGCTCTCAGTCAGTTTTTGAGCGGCCTCGACGAGGGAATCAAACCGGCAGCAGAAGCAACCACCTGGGATTTCCTCCGTCGCAAAACCTCGGGAGCGGAGCATGGCGGTATCGACAAGTTCAGCGCCTTGATCGTTGGTAATGAGTCCCACGCGCCGGCCCTGTTTTGTAAGGCGTTCCGCCAGGCGGGCGACCGCGGTGGTTTTACCCGCGCCGAGGAATCCGCCAATCATGATGTAGCGTGACCTCGTCTCGGTTCGTGTCTGGGGATTCATTCGCCGTCACCTTTCTGTTTGGATAGAATTAGATCAATGGCGCGGTCGAGATGATCGCGATAGGCGTTCACGTCGAGGCACTTTTCATCGGGCGTGCCTTGGACTGCGTAGAGCCAGCCTTCGGCGTAAGGATGCTTGTCGATGAGCGCTATCTTTTCCCGTAGCGCTGAATTCCCGCCCAGAAACGTGCCGGTGGCGACGCAATAAATGTCAGAGATGGCTTTGAATCCCTCAACCCAGCCTACGATCTGGCCGGTTGAAACAGGCGTGTCTGCCTCTGCTTCGAATCCGTGATCCACCATGTCGCCCAGCATGCGCGTGGCGAATTTAGTCAGACCGATGCGCCATTCGCCGGTCGATTGTGGTGCCAGCCAGAAATGCGATCGACTGTAGAGAAAATCCGTTGGCAGATGCGTGACAAAGTGCGAGCGCTTGTAAAAAAGAGTCGTCGGTTTGCCGGTATCCACGGCGCGGACGCTAACGGCGGCGAAAGTTTGTTCGCAAGCGAGATTGGAACGACGCGACCTTGTGATGCGACGGGTCATGCCAAGAAAGGCGATCCAATGAGGTGTTTCATTGGAGGCAGGCTGCCTTCTTGCGCAGGTGAATCAACGGGTCGGAACGTCGGGGTTCGTAAAAGACAATTCACATGGCCCGGCTTTGCGAAAAAACTGGCCGCGAGTCATCTCGTCCCTGAAATTGGAGCGTGATTTATTTTGATCACAACGCCACGGCCCCGCTACTCGACCAAGCCCGAATCGCGTGGCTTGAAGCCAGTGCGAGCTTCATCGGCAATCCTTCCAGCCCGCATCGGCTGGGGGCGCGAGCCGATAAAGCATTGCAGGAGGCGCGTGAGCAACTGGCTGCCTTCCTCGGGTGCCATGCGGCGGAAGTCATTTTCACTTCGGGTGCGACCGAATCGAATAACGCGGTGCTGAATCATTGTGCACGCACGTTGCCATCTGATGCGGAGATATGGGTGTCGGCGATTGAACATCCGTGCGTGATGGAGCCAGCGAGGTTTTATTTTGGCCAGCGGCTGCGGCTGATTCCCGCTCGGCATGATGGCGTCGTCGATCTCCATACGTTTCAGCGTGAACTACAGCGGGGCCGTCCTGCGCTGGTAGCTGTGATGGCTGCGAACAACGAATCCGGCGCGCTGCAGCCGTGGCCGGAGCTCTTACAATTGTGCCGCGAGCGCAGCGTGCCTTTCTTTTGCGATGCGGCCCAGTGGATCGGCAAACTGCCCGCGCGAGGGTTGGGCAACTGTGACTGGCTCACGGGTGCGGCGCATAAATTCGGCGGGCCAAGGGGAGTGGGATTCTTGAAGGTGCCATCCACGCTGGCGATCGAACCCTTGATCAGAGGCGGTCCCCAGGAAGAGTCGCGCCGCGCCGGCACCGAGAATGTCCCGGGTGTGCTGGCCATGCTCGCCGCTTTGGAAACTCGCGAGAAACAAATCGCAGCGGGTGAACACGAGGAAGCCTCGCAAGCTCGCGAGAATTTTGAACGGCAACTGCTCGCTTCATTGGAAGGCGCTGAGATCGTTTCCTCCCGGGCCCCGCGCCTTTGGAACACCGTTTGCGCGTTGATGCCGGAGGCGGATTGCCGGCAGCGCTGGGTGGTGAAGCTCGACAAGCTGGGCTTCGCCGTTTCGACCGGTTCTGCCTGCGCTAGCGGAAAGGAAGAGCCTTCGCATGTGCTGCGAGCGATGAGCTATTCATCGGCGGATGCCACCCGCGCCCTGCGTTTCAGCGGTGGGTGGGAAACCACGCCCCAGGACTGGTCCGCGTTGCTGGAGGCGTTGCGATTGATCGCGGAGAAAATTTCGCCGCGCGAGGACATAATTCTGGAAAAAGGCTCGACCCTCGATTAAGAGTTTCGCATTCAAGCAACCCAGACAAAGCTGCGCCGTCGTGTCGTGTTCGCACGCTGAGACGTCCCAACCTTTCAAGAGTGGCTTGATCTATCTGCCCCGAGTGGATGGGCGAATACCAAAAAACTGTGTGTGGTATTCGAACGCCCACCGGGGCGTCTTTTCTTCATCTTCGTTTGAGGTGGCGCAGAGGTGCCGAAGAACCTAACGGCGCCTGACGATTGCCGTTGATTCCCGCGACACCGGTTTATCTCGTCGTTTGTAGTCGTGCGGCATTTCTTGTTTTGCCTGGCCGCTCGTCCCGCCTACATTCGCCGCTCGTTGATGAAACAAAAACAACCGTTCGATTCCATCGAGTCCGTCATCGCTGACCTGCGCAAGGGCAAGATGGTCATCGTGGTCGATGATGCTGACCGCGAAAACGAGGGCGACCTGATCATGGCGGCGGAGAAGGTCACACCGCAGGCCGTCAACTTCATGGCGAAGTTCGGGCGCGGATTGATTTGCGTTCCCACGACCGAAGAACGTTTGAAGCAACTGGGGGTGGAGCAAATGGTCTCCCGCAACCGCGAAAGCTTCAAAACTGATTTCCAAGTGAGCGTGGATGCGGCCAAGGACATTTCCACCGGCATCAGCGCGGCGGATCGCGCGCGGACCATTCAGGTGATGGCGAGCCCGACTGCGCTTCCGGAGGATTTGGTGCAGCCCGGCCACGTTTTTCCGTTGCGGGCCAAGGCGGGGGGCGTGCTCCAGCGAGCGGGACACACCGAGGCAGCCGTCGACCTCGTCAAGTTCGC
The DNA here is from genome assembly GCA_963760275.1 of uncultured Verrucomicrobiae bacterium. Classification (GTDB taxonomy): domain Bacteria; phylum Verrucomicrobiota; class Verrucomicrobiia; order Limisphaerales; family SIBH01; genus JANNGC01. The sequence continues at coordinate 425,259 of CAVXCM010000009.1, read as the reverse complement.
CGGCTGCCGGCCTATTGGAGTCATCTGCGAAATCATGCGGGACGACGGCGAGATGGCGCGCCTGCCCGAGTTAATTAAATTTGGGCGCAAGCATCGGCTGAAGATCTGTTCGATTGAGGCGTTGATTGAATTCCGCCGAGCCAAGGAGCGGTTGGTCGAGCGAGTCGAATCGATTGCGATGCCGACGGACTACGGGGATTTTCAACTGGTGCTCTACCGATCGACGCTGGATGCACAGCATCACCTCGCCCTGGTGAAGGGCGACGTGGCGGGCCAGAAGAACGTGCTGGTGCGGGTCCACAGCGAGTGTCTCACCGGAGACGTGTTTGCGTCCAGACGCTGCGATTGCGGCCCTCAACTCCACCAGGCCATGAAACAGATCGCGGAGGCGGGCCGGGGCGTGATTGTTTACATGCGGCAGGAAGGCCGCGGCATCGGGTTGGGGCCAAAGATTCAAGCATACAAACTGCAGGAGGGAGGCCTGGATACGGTGGACGCCAATCTGAAGCTGGGTTTCCCGATGGACCTGCGCGAATACGGCCTCGGGGCGCAAATTCTCGTCGATCTCGGACTCAAGACTATTCGCCTTCTCACCAATAACCCCAAGAAGATCGTCGGCTTGGAAGGATACGGCTTGGAAATCTCCGAACAGGTGCCGATTCGCGTGAAGGCCAATCCGCACAACAAGCGTTACCTCGACACCAAACGCACCCGGTTGGGGCATTTGATTTAGTTGCAGCTCGAATGCGGAACGTTACAAGTTGGCAGCACGTCATGATTACAAACCTGCAGTTTTTAACTTTCAACCGGCCTACCCTCTCATGCTGAAAGAGATCAAAGTCACCAACGTGAAGGCGACGGGCGGCCACTACGTTATTGTCGCCTCCAAATACAATGCGCGTTACGTCGATGCCATGTTGCGTGCCGCCACGACGGTGCTGAAAAAAGCCAAAGCCGAGGAAATTCAAGTCATCCGCGTGCCTGGCGCGTTCGAGATTCCCCTTGTCGTCGCCAAAGTGGCGAGCGGTTCACCTTCACCTTCCGCCATCATTTGTCTTGGGGTGATCATCCGCGGCGCGACCTCCCATGCGCAGTCCATCAGCGACGTGGTGAGCTATGCCTTGGGTACGATCGCCTTGCAGTCGCAGATTCCGGTGGTTCACGAAGTTCTTCTTTTGGAGAATGAACAACAAGCGAAGGAACGGTGCTTGAGCAAGACCCACAATCGCGGAGCGGAAGCGGCGCTGACGGCGATTGAAATGAACGCTTTGCTCGCGCGTCTTTGACTGGAACGTGCGGAATAGGACACCGATGGGACACGTTGCGACACGGAAAGCCGGAATCTCGGAGCAGAACGCGCGCGTTCCGAAGGAGAAGGCGCTGGTTCGGACTCGGAACCCGCCCGTTCCGATGCTACGACGCCGTCAATGTCAGATGGAACAGTCGTCGCCTGCTCCGGCGTTCTTGGTTTTCCCAGACTCAGCAGGCCTGCCTCCGTCCGCACGAAAATGAGTTCAGTTTCATCGCGAACAAAGGTGCGCCTTGAATAGCTGTTGAGCGGGTTCGTCGAAAAGAATCAAGAGCTTGTGAAATGTTTCACATAATTCTTGATCGCAAAAACACGAATGCTAGTTTCGCTGACTTATTTATGAAAACCACGTTGACGGTTCTGACTCTTGCAGCCCTTGCGGGCGCTGCCTCCGCCGGTGAAATTTCCGGCAAAGTGAAGCTCAACGGCACTCCGCCGCCTGAAAAGACAATCACCCCGGATGCAGCGTGCGGTAAGCTTTCACCCAAGCTCACTACCCGCCATTACGTGGTCGGCGCGGACAAAGGATTGGCGAATGTGTTCGTTTACATCAAGGAAGGCGCGAAGCCGGTAGCTGCGCCCACGGAGAAGGGGCAAATGCTGGACCAGGTTGGTTGCCAATACATTCCTTACGTCATGGGTGTACAGACCGGTCAGCATTTCGATGTGAAGAATTCCGACCCGTTGTTGCACAACGTTCACACGCTTCCCAAAGTCCCCGGGAACAAGGAGCGCAATATTGGTCAGCCTGTGCCCATGAAGACTGATTTCGTTTTTGAAAAGCAGGAGTTGCTCGTGCAATTCAAGTGCGAGGTGCATCCTTGGATGTTCGCTTACGTCGGCGTTGTTGATCACCCTTACTTCGCGGTGACTGACAAAGACGGCTCATTCAAAATCGCCAATGTGCCGGCCGGCGATTACACGATCGAAATTGTGCACTTGAAGGCGGGTCGCACCACGCAAAAGGTGACAGTGGGTGCGGACGATAAGAAGAGTCTGGATTTCACCCTGGAAGCAAAAGCTCCCGGGCAATAAGCAAAACAGGATGTTGATGCCGCTGCGGCGTGGGTCGCAGCGGCATCTCTCATTAACGAGGAAATGGTTGGTTCGACGAATAACGTTTGGCTTCATCGGTTCGCGTGCGCTCTTGCGTGTGCGACTTTGTTTCTAGTGGGCCTTGGTGGCATCGTGACAACCAAAGGCGTCGGAATGGCCGTGCCGGACTGGCCAACGACTTACGGTGACCACATGTTTTTCTTCCCTCCGTCGAAATGGATGGCGGGGATATTCGACGAACACTCCCACCGTCTCTGGGCATCATTGGTCGGGGTACTCGCCGCAACATTTGCCCTTTGGGTTTGGAACCGTGATTCCGCCGGTAAACAGCGTTGGGTCGGAATCGGTTTAATACTTGCGGGTCTAGGCCTCATGGGTTTCCGCACGCCGATGATATTCATCGTCGTCGCCTGCGGCTGCGTCGGTGTCATTGCCTATTCCATTTATCGCGCTCGACGCGATCCGCGCCGCTTGCGGTGGTTGGGACTGATTTTGTTCGCAGCGGTCATCATTCAAGGAGTCCTCGGTGGATTGCGGGTCGTGTTGGATGAACATGGCTGGGGCACTGAATTTGGGATTTTCCACGCGCTATTGGCTCAATTGTTTTTTCTTCTCGTTTGTTCCCTTTGCTTGATTACTTCGAAATGGTGGGAGCGGGCCGGGGATGGAATTTCCCAGAGTGCTCACGCGCCGAATCTGAGAAGGATTTTTGCGGCCACTACAGCGCTTATCTTTCTCCAGATCGCTTTGGGGGCCACCATGCGCCATCAACATCAGGGGCTTGCTGTGCCCGATCTGCCGCTGGCATATGGCAAACTGTGGCCGGCGACAGATCCAGCCTCCGTCGAACTCTACAATGCACACCGTCTCGAAGCTGGCGGGGAAAGACCCATCACTGGATTTCACATTCACATTCACATGCTGCATCGCTACGTTGGGGTAATGGCTTTGCTCGCAATAATCGCCTGCGCAGTGATTGCGTGGCGGAAAACGCCGGCCGGCTCGGTATTGCGGAAAGTGTCGCTCGTTTGGCTTGTGCTCGGGTTCGTTCAAGTGGCCCTGGGCATCCTTTCCATTCTGTCCCAACGCAAAGTTGATTTGACCACCGCCCACGTGGCCGGGGGCGCCTTGACGCTCATGGTCGGTTGGCTCTGTTGCCTTCTAGATTCACGGGGGGGCACACGGGAATTGGCCACGGTCCTGGATTCCGGGCCTGTTTTGAATTCCACGGGGTTAAGCCACGCATGAAAGCGGCCGTCACAACAACGCTTCCTGCTGACGTGAGTGAGCGCTCTGCTTTTGCCATTTGGTCTGATTTGGTGAAAGCGCGGCTTACTTTCCTCGTTCTTCTCACGACGCTCGCGGGATTCTATGCCGGGATTGAAGGTGCGTTGGACTGGGTCCTCCTGTTTCACACATTGCTGGGAACGACTTTGGTTGCGTGTGGTGCCTCAGCCCTGAACCAGTGGTGGGAACGGGAACACGATGCGCGGATGACACGCACTGAGACCCGCCCCTTGCCGGCCAAGGAGCTTTCGCCTACGACGGTCTTGCTGGCGGGCGGAACACTTTCCATCGGCGGTCTGTTACATCTCGCCCTTTTCGTCAACCTGCTCACCAGTGTCTTGGGGGCCATCACATTGCTGAGCTACGTTCTCGTTTACACACCGCTTAAGCGCATAACGACTTTGAATACTGCGATTGGAGCGATTCCCGGAGCGCTCCCGCCGCTCATGGGTTGGGCCGCCGCTCGCGACAGTGTTTCCCGGGAGGGGTGGGCACTCTTTGCTATTTTGTTTTTCTGGCAGTTGCCGCATTTCCTGGCCATCGCGTGGATGTATCGCGAGGAGTATGCCAAAGCCGGCTTTGTCATGTTACCGGTGCGCGATCCGAGTGGGGTTCGAACGGGACGCCAGGCGATCAGTCATACCCTTGGCCTGATTCCAGTTAGTGTGTGCCCCGCCCTTTTCGGAACAGCGGGGGTCATCTATTTCTTTGGCGCGTTGCTGTTGGGACTCGCGTTCCTCTGGTGCGCCATTCAGTTCTCGCGCGAATTAACCCGTCCGCGGGCGCGACAACTTTTCTTTGCATCAATCCTATACTTGCCGATCTTGCTTGGGCTGATGGCCCTCGACAAAGTCAGGCATTGAACGATGAAAACCCAATCTGCCGTTGACACTGAAATTGGCGCGGAGATATTTTCCGCCCCTTGATTTTTTCGGCAGTGCGTAACAATTAACGAAACCCATGGCTGCGACACACACGACGACCCATCCTGCGCACGAGGCGCATGTTCATCACGAGCTGCCCTTCATGCGCAAATACATCTTCTCGACAGACCACAAGGTCATCGGGATTCAGTACGGCATCACGGCGCTGCTCTTTCTGCTTTTCGGGTTTCTCCTCATGGCGGCTATGCGCTGGCAGATCGCCTACCCAAACGACCCCATTCCCGTCGTTGGCGGCCTGATGCAGAAGGCGCTCGGGGATGACATGGTGGCGAGTAAGACAGTGGAAACTGTCAATGCCGATGGCACCAAAACCGAGGTGAAGACGCCGGGCATTATGACCCCCGATCTTTACAATGCATTCGGGGCGATGCACGGCACGATCATGGTCTTTCTCGCAATCGTGCCTTTGGCCTTCGGTGCTTTTGGCAATTTTGTGGTGCCGCTGCAAATTGGGGCGCCGGACATGGCCTTTCCCCGCATCAACATGGTGAGCTACCAGTGCTACTTCGCGGGCGGCGTTGTGATGCTGGCGAGTTTCTTCATCCCTGGCGGCGCAGCGAAATCCGGCTGGACGTCCTATTCACCACTTGCGTCGATTGCCGATCTGGCGCACCGCATTGACGGGCAAACTTTTTGGCTCATCGGCATGGTGTTACTGATTACCTCCTCGCTGCTGGGCGCGGTTAATTTTATCGCCACAATCATCCAGCTTCGGACCAAGGGAATGAGTTGGATGCGGTTGCCGTTCTTCGTTTGGGCTCAATTCGTGACTGGATTCCTGTTGCTCCTGGCTTTTCCTCCCTTGGAAGCCGCCGGTGTGATGCAGCTCATGGACAACGTTTTTGACACGAGTTTCTTCCTTCCCAGCGGTCTTGTTATCGCGGGGCAAACAATGGACGTCAGCGGCGGAGGCAGTCCTCTCTTGTGGCAACACTTGTTCTGGTTCCTGGGTCATCCGGAAGTGTACGTTTTGATCCTGCCGGCGATGGGTATTGTGGCTGAGATCATCGCCTGCAACACACGTAAACCACTGTGGGGCTACAAGGCGCTCGTGCACTCCGTCCTCGCGATTGGTTTTCTCTCCTTCATCGTTTGGGCGCATCACATGTATCTCACGGGGATGGGTACGAAGATCAGCACCTTCTTCCAAACCACCACGATGATCATTTCGATCCCGTCGGTCATCATTCTTGACGGCGTTGTTCCTGTCCTTGTGGGGCGGATCGATCCGCTTCAATACGCCGATGCTCTTCGCGCTCGCGTTTCTTCCGATGTTCGGCATTGGCGGTCTTACCGGATTGCCGCTCGGTTTCAACGCCAGCGACATCCTCCTGCACGACACCTATTACGTCATTGCGCACTTCCACTACGTGGTGGCGCCGGGAACGATTTTCGGTCTGCTGGCGGGCATTTACTTTTGGTATCCCAAAGCGACCGGCCGTTTCATGAACGAGTTCTGGGGCCGCGTCCATTTCGTGCTCTCCTTCGTGTTCATGAACCTCATCTTCGGACCCATGTTTTTGCAGGGTCTGGCCGGAATGTTGCGCCGCATGTCCGATGGTGGTGCGACCTATTCGATCGCCAACTCACCGGGCGTAGAGGGTGCACTCAGCGAGTCTATCATCAACCTCAACAAGGGAATCTCTCACGCAGCCTGGATGCTTGGTGTGGCCCAGATTCCATTCATCATCAACTTCTTCTGGAGCATTAAGCACGGCAAGAAGGTGGAATCCGATAATCCCTGGCAGGCTACGACGTTGGAATGGCAAACACCCACTCCACCGCCGCACGGCAACTTTGATAAGGAGCCCGAAGTCCATCGTGGACCGTACGATTACAGCCTTCCTGGTGCGAAGTCGGATTACGCGCCCCAGAACCAACCTATTTAACCCCCAGGACATTCATGGAAATCCCGTACACAATTACCGCCCGGCGCGACACAGGGCTCTACAACGCCAAAGTTGGCATCTGGTTGTTCCTCGCGTCAGAAGTGATGCTTTTCGGAGCGCTTTTTTCTTCGTACGTCCTGTTGCGGGTCGGTGCGGATAAATGGCCGCACGGCTTGTTGAATGTTCCGATTGGCACCTTCAACACAGCGGTGCTCATCACTTCTTCCGTTACGGTCGTCATGGCCTGGGCTTCCTTGAAGTTGCATCAGTACAACAAGTTCAAGGTTTACATGAGCGTCACCATCCTTTGTGCGCTGGCATTCGTCGGGATCAAGACAGTCGAGTACAAGGACAAGTTCACCCATTATTCAATTCGCCTCGCGGATGGCCGGACGATGGACGGTCACATCAAGGGTTCTCCCTACTTTTTGAACCTGAAGAAGCTCAAAGACAAGAATGTCGAGACGATTGAATTCGCGCCGGATGCTACGCATGGGGCGGCAGCAGCGCAGGGGGCGGCAGTGGCAAAACCCGTTGCAACGGGGGAACACCACTATGAGAAGATCAACGTCAGCGATCTGACCTACCTCTCGGCTTACGTGCCCAGTCACAACACCTACTTCGCGATATATTTCACGCTGACTGGCCTCCATGCCGCGCACGTTATTGGAGGAGCCGTCGTCATGGCCTACCTGCTTTTCTTCGGCGGCAGAATGTGGAGAACCCAGCCGGATCGCCTCACCAATCGCGTCGAGGTGGCGGGCTTGTTCTGGCATTTCGTAGATCTCGTCTGGATCTTTTTGTTCCCGGTTCTTTATCTCCTTTAACCAAAAAACTATGGGCGACCATTCATCACCAGAAGACATCAAGAAGTCCGTCAGGACTTACATGTTCATTTTCGGCGCGCTGCTCGTTGGTACGGTTCTGACCGTGTGGGCTGCCACGCTTGAATTTAACAAGACACATCCCGTGGCTGGAATTGCCGTAGCGCTCCTTATCGCCAGTGTGAAGTCATTTCTGGTAGCCGGCTATTTCATGCATTTGATTTCCGAGAAGAAGGCAATCTATGCGACGCTGGCCACCACTGCCTTCTTCTTTGCTGCGCTGATGGGCCTGACGTTGTGGTCCATGCACGACTTCCCGTTCTTCACCACGATCAACTACTGATATGTCACTCAAAGCCCTGCATGTTGTATTCATTGTTGCTTCCATCGTGCTGGCGCTTGGGTTTGGGGGATGGTCGTTGAACGAATATTCGCATGGCGGCGCTCGCAGTCATCTGTGGTTCGGTGTTGGATCGCTTACAACCGCCTTGTTGCTGATCATTTACAGCAAGGCGATGCTTCGAAAATTAAAGGATATCAGCTACCTGTGAATGTGATTAAGAGAATCCCATGTCTCCTGGCGTTGTGCCTTGTGCTGGTGCCACAAGCCGCGAATGCGTGCTCCGTTTGTTTTGGCAATAGTGACTCGAAAATGACCCAGGGGATGCTGGCAGGCGTCTTGGTCCTTCTCCTGGTCGTTCTGTCGGTCCTGGGCGGCTTCGTCGCACTCTTTATTTTCCTCGCGCGCAGGGCCGCAGCCACGGCCGCGCTCGAAAATCAATCAACTGAATCGAAGGCTTAACCAATGACCAAAAACTTTTTCGGCACGCCGCTGATTGCCTCTGAGCACGGTGCCGGCACTCGACTCCCTCACGTGGTACATTCACGCGCTCATGGCCGTCTTGTTCGTGGGCTGGGGTATTTATTTTGTCTATGTGCTTCTGCGTTTTCGCCGCACTCGCAACGCCAACGCTGACCATATCGGCGTTCAAAGCCATTTTTCCACCTACGTCGAGGTCGGTGTAGCCGTGACGGAAGCAGTCCTCCTAATCGGATTCGCAATTCCACTCTGGGCACGCAATGTGGAGAAGTTTCCCGCGGAAAAGGAGTCAGTGGTAGTTCGAGTTGTGGGACGTCAGTTCAATTGGATCGCGCGTTATGCCGGCAAGGATGGTCTCTTCGGCAAGCAGGACGTCAAACTTGTGACTGGTGCCAACCCCATGGGCATTGACCAAAATGACCCGGGGATGAAGGACGACGTGACGGTGCTGGCCGGCTCCGAGGTCGCCGTTCCGGTCAATACGAACGTCATTGTTCACATCAGCAGCTTGGACGTCATTCACAGCTTCAAAGTGATTCCCCTCCGAGTAAACCAGGACGCGATTCCCGGGATGAGCATTCCCATTCACTTTAAGGCCACTCGGGTCGGCACGTATCCCATCAACTGTGCCCAGCTTTGCGGCGTTGGTCATTACAGCATGAAGGGCACATTGAAAGTCTTGGAACAGGCGGACTACGAAAAGTGGCTCGCGGAGAAGAGCGGTGGCGGTGATTTCGAATAGTCATCGCCGTCGTGCCGGTGCTTACGAGGTTGCGAGCAGCGGTGAGGCAGCTCACAGCATAGATGAACGAAGAACCTCCGAAGAAACCCGGCCATCGCGTTGAATTGTTGGTTTGGGGGGCGCTCGCTCTGACGGTTGCAGGCATCGCTGTGGCTTTCGTGTGGACCCGGCTGCAGGCCCGGGGACTGCAGCAACCACTCGTCGTGTTGGGAACGGTTCCGGACTTCACCCTCACGAATCAATTCGGTTTGCCCATTTCTCGCAGCAATCTCCTTGGTCAAGTCTGGGTCGCAGACGTCATCTTCACGCGTTGTCCAATGAGTTGCGAGCGCATGACCCAGCGGATGCTGGCGTTGGAAAAGCAAGTTTCGCCGCGTTCGCCAGTCAAGTTCGTCTCCATCACCACCGATCCATTATTCGATACGCCCCCGGTTCTGCAGAAATATGCCGAGCGGCATGGGGTTGATCAGGTTCGTTGGAATTTTCTGACGGGCGTCAAAAGCAATGTTTACGACCTGAGTGTCAACGGCTTGAAGTTCGCCGTCCTCGACAATACCAACCGCGTGGTGCCGGATGATTATTTCATCCATAGTTCGCACTTCACCTTGGTGGACAAACAGGGGCGGATGCGCGGTATTTTTGAAGGCGCAGAAGACGAGGATCGCAAACAGTTGCTTCTCGCAGTGAAGAAACTCGCGCGGGAAAAGTAGCCCATGAGCATCAGCGATTTGCCTGCAGTCAATGCGAGCCTCAATGGACTGAGCACCGTCTTCCTTACGCTCGGTTACGTTTTTATCAGGCGACAAAGGCGCGACGCTCACCGCAACTGCATGATCGCGGCCTTTCTCACCTCGACAATTTTTTTGGCATCTTATCTGACCTACCATTTCACCGTGACGGCGGTGACCAAATTTCAGGGGCAGGGTTTCGTGCGTTATCTCTATTTTGTGATTCTGATCACGCACATCATCCTGGCTGTTGTCATCGTTCCCATGATCTTGACGACCCTTTATCGCGCTTCAAAGCAACGCTGGGAGGCGCATCGGAAGATTGCGCGTTGGACTTGGCCATTGTGGATGTACGTTTCCATCACGGGCGTCCTCATTTACATGATGCTGTACCAATGGTTCCCAGGAAAATGAACTCGTTCCCTTCCGGTCCCTCGGTTCTGCCCCCGCGAGCTTGAACTTCGCGCCTTATTCTCATGGCACTGTTTCAAAAAAATTCTGGCAGCGAAGTTCATAACAAGAGTCTGCCGATTCACTTCTCCTCGGCGGTGGCATTCAACGGTCCCCTCCCAATTAAACTCATATCGACTGACTTCGACGGCACGCTTCACGCCGAGCACGAGGATCCACCCGTCCCGCATGACTTGCAGGAATTGATCGCGTCGCTTCAAGTTCGCGGTGCGAAGTGGGTCATTAACACCGGGCGTGACTTGGGGAGTTTGATGGAAACGTTGGGTCGCGCCCGCCTGCGCATCAAGCCTGACTACATCGTGGTGGTGGAGCGGGAAATTTATGTCCACACAGAAGCGCGGTTCGTTGAACACGCTGAGTGGAACAATCGGTGCCAGGCGGTCCATGCCGAGTTATTTAATGTCGTAAGGCGCACACTCAACCCTTTGGTGGAGTGGGTGCGCGCTCGCAATCGCGCTACGGTTTACTCTGATGCCTACTCCCCATTCTGCATCATCGCTGAAACGAACGCAGAAATGGACACCATCCAAGAACGGATGGAAGCGTTTTGTGCGGAAGTAAGCGGGCTCACCGTGGTGCGGAACGATGTCTATTCCCGTTTCAGCCATGTGGACTTCAACAAAGGGACGGCGCTGGCCGAATTGGGTCGGATGCTGGGCGTGACTGCAGATGAAACTTTTGCGGCCGGAGACCACTACAATGATGTCCCCATGCTTTCAGGCCGTTACGCGCGGTTTATTGTGTGCCCGGACAACGCCATACCGCCGATCAAGGAATTGGTCCGGGAGCAAAAGGGTTACGTGAGTCATCAGCCTTGGGGTCATGGGGTGGCTCGGGGCTTGGAACATTATCTGGCTGCTGCAACGAGCGGGTCCGCGGCGTGACGATTTATTGTCCGCTCGTCGTAGCAATGGCGAACAGGTTTTGCATTGTCGCCACGTAGAGAACGCCATTCGCCGCGGTGACCGTCGCACTGACGGGGCTTTTCAAATCCATTTCGGCCAGAACCGTTTTCTCTCGAGTCGCCGCCCAGACATAAAAGTTCCCACTGCGGGTGCCGAGATACACCTTCCCGTCCGCAACGTAAGGCGAGGCCCAAGCTTCTCCCTTGATGTCATGCGTCCATAGGGGCAGACCAGTGGATGCTTCTACACAATGCATTTTTCGACCCACATCGGCGATGAAGACAAGCCCCTCGTACACCGCTGGAGTCGACATGACGTGTTTTTCCAAAGCGTAGCTCCACAGCACATTCGTACGCACGGCCCCATCGAGCCCTTTGACGTCGATACACTTCAGCCAGGCATCGTTCTTGCCCCAAAAGATGTCGCCACCACCTGCGACATAGAGTTTGCCGTCGAGGAACACAGGCATTCCGTAAATATTACTCGGCCCTTCTCGGCGGTTTAGGGTGAACCGATGCACCTCCGTTTTTGGGCCGCTTGGATCAAAGTCGAATTCGAAGAGCTTCCTGAGCCTTTGCGGTCCTGCGGATGATTCTGGACGCGAAGGCATCCCTCGAATCATCAGGTTGGTCGTGAGCGGTTCAAAGCCATATACGACTCCATTCCCGGCGCAGAAAAACACCACTGGCTTGCCTGACACGACGCCAACCGACGGGGCCGACCAAGTGCAGTGAAAGATATTCGAGGCAATGGCTTCGCCGTCGCGGGCCAGGTATCGGCCGTTGTTCTTGTCAAAGACCACGAGGCTCGGCGCGTCGGGAGTGCGAATTTTTCGATGTGTGTTATCCACCCCGGTGCCGCTGTTCAAATAAAGGTGATCGCCGTAAATCAGAATGGAACTGTGCGCCCCATCGTGGGACCAGATGCCAGCGCCTTTTGTGAGGTCGAACCTCCAGAGTATGTCGGCGTCCAACGGCCCAGGAATGATTGGCCCTAGTTTGGAAACAGGCCTTGCGATGTTGCCAACGCGAATCGCTTGGTTGGTGCTGTCGGACATTGGCAACTGCACCAAGTGCAATCCTTCATCTTTGAAAGTCCCATCATTTCCATCGGCCATTCCTTTCGCATCGAGGCACAGGACTTCTCCACGGCTGCTAACAACGTAAACTCGATCACCCTCCACGGTCACCGGTGACGAGATCCCTGCGTTGGGCCAGTCATGATATTTGTCCTCCTCCCTTTTCGGAACGACCAGTTGCCAGAGAAAGTTCCCCGTCTTCTCCTCGAAACACATCAAGACCCCTCGATCGCCCTGATGCTTGGGATCACGCGGGTCGTGGTTGTTGGTGCCAATGTAGACCCGGCCGTTGGCTACGATGGGTGTTGAATGAGTTTCGTTCCCGAGTTTGGCCCTCCACTTGATGTTGCGGCCGGTTTTAACATCAAAGTCCGAAGCCAGTCCGCGTTCCGGTGAAACCATGTTGCGCGACCATGCCTGGCCCCATTGCGGCTGATCTGCGGCAAAGAGTTGCGAAGCCACCAGACCGATGACGAGGAATCGAAACGGAATCATAGCCGGTTGTGACGCTCCAGTGAGCGAGTTGCTTCAGACGCTTGGCAAACTCGCGGCAGCGACCGCCTGGCCGTGGCGCTTATCTTTTTCGTCAGGGACATGGAAGGAGATTGCCTTCGCCATTTCCGGAAACTCGGCCTGCAATACGGCTTTGGCTTCATGAAGGATCACATTGCCACCCTCACCACTGGTCACGCGTCCGAGAATCAATACATGATCCACATCGTAAAAGTCCGCGTAATGGGCCATGGCGTAGCCGAGATAAGTTCCAATCGTCTGGTAAATCCGCCGCGCTCGCTCATCGCCCTGAGCCATGAGAGTCTGCACATGCTTGAGTTTTTCAGGCAGCGGCAGGGTGGGATCCAATTCAATGCCTGCCGCGGGAATAAGACGTCCCACCGCTTGCTGGGAAAAGTATTGCGCGCCAACGCCATAGTCGCCGCTCCATTCGTCGCGCGGCGCTTCGGGATTATAATCCACGGGCGCGAATGCCAGTTCGTTGAGCCAGGACGTGATGTTCCCTTCACGCGTGACGTAGCCCGCAGCCAGGCTTGTTCCAAGGGCGAGCCCAAGCACGGCATTTCGGCCGAGCGACATGGCACCAGCCAGCGCCGTGACCTCGCCATCGTTCACCACCTCGATTGGCACGCCGCCCATCGCGGCTTGAACTTCAAAAAACAAATTCTTAACCCGTTGATCGAAAAGGGCAGGGGACACGCCGCGGAATAAAGAGGCGACTTTAACCCGATTGTTTACGTAACATCCGGCTGCACTCCCCCCGATGGCATCGCACATGAGGAAGATGCGCGGCTGCCTTCCGGAGGGAATCCATGATTCCATCGAAGTGATACTGCGGGTCGGGATGAAAGTAGGGATCCCAAACCGTTTCTTCGCTGAACACCACCTTGCCATCAATCACCGCTGCCACTTTACGGTCGCTACCGCCGAGGTCGAATCCGATGCGGCAGCCATTGAGGTGGCGGCCCAAGGGCTTGGTAGCGGACCGGGCGGGAGGCAATTCGCGCGTCGCCGTGACCGTGATGGCATGGTCAAAAATTTTTTCGCCGATGATGTTGGAGTCGAACTGACCGGTGGCGGTTTTAGAGAAATGCGCGGCGAGTTGCCCGGCCAGCGTATCCGCGCCCTCAATGTAAATCCGCCATCCGCCCCGGCTCCAGAGGAGGAACTTAACGAGTCGCTCGATATGGAGAAAGTTGGCCGCACTATCCCGCTCATAAATCTCCGTCTCGAAATGAAAGACGGAGCCATCTGCCTGCTCAAGAGCGAGCCGGACGACTTCTTTCCGACCTGACGCGCGCACGGCGTCGCGAAAGGCGCGTGTAGCAAGGGAAGCGGGGCGGAATGAGGCGTCGAGAACCGGTGTAAGACGCGGTGCGACAAGCGGCAGCGAGTGATTCATGTTCATGGCAACCGGCCTATTTCGGGCCATAGCATCGCCGGAGGAAATCAGAATCTTTTCGGGTCGCTCACATAAATGAAAAAACGGCGGAACTTGCGTTCCGCCGTTCTTACAGTCGATCGTTAATCAAGAATGGGTTCGACGCTTCACCTTGAGCTGCGCCAGCGAATGGGCAAGTGCCGCACTGACCATCGCCGCTTCTTCGTCGTCGAGTTTTCTCGGCCAGGCGGGCCTCGGCACGTTTGCGGGCTTCCTCGGCCTTGGCTTCGTCGATGTTGTCCGCCTTGATGGCCATGTCGGTCAGGATGGCGACGCGTTCGCCGGTGATTTCCACAAAGCCTTCGCCCACGGCCAGAAACTAATCCTTGCCGCCTTGCGGCGCGCGGCCACTTCGCCGGCGGCCACCTGCGTCATCAGCGGAACGTGGTTCGGGTAGATGCCCATCTCGCCTTCCGAGCCGGGCAGCGTGACCATCTCGACATCCTCCGAGTAGGTCACGCCTTCGGGCGTGACGATTTCCAGTTTCAGTGTGTTGGCCATTTGTTCGTAATCTTACTCTTTATCCTACTCTTGCTCAGTCTGCTCGACGGCAACGACTGTGAGAACGAGATCAGGAGCAGATCACTCCTTGATCTCGTCGATGCTGCCCTTCATGTAGAAGTTGCCTTCGCCCACGTCGTCGTGCTTGCCTTCGAGGATTTCCTTGAACGCGCGCACGGTGTCGGCCACCGGCACCTGCTTGCCTGCGCGGCCGGTGAAGACTGTCGGCCACCGTGAACGGCTGGCTGAGGAAGCGTCTGAATCTTGCGCGCGCGGAACACGGTCAGCTTGTCTTCGGGCGAAAGTTCGTCCATGCCCAGAATCGCGATGATGTCCTGCAAATCCTTGTAGCGTTGCAGCACCTTCTGCACGCCGCGAGCGACGTCGTAATGTTCCTGGCCGACGATTTCCGGCGCGAGCGCGCGGGAGTTGGAAGCCAGCGGATCGACGGCGGGGAAAATGCCCAACTCGGCGATGGAACGTTCCAAGCACGATGGTCGCATCCAAGTGCGCGAAGGTGGTCGCCGGCGCGGGGTCGGTCAAATCGTCCGCAGGCACATACACAGCCTGGAAGCTGGTGATGGAACCTTTCTTGGTCGAGGTGATGCGTTCCTGCAGGTCGCCCATTTCGGCGGCGAGCGTCGGCTGGTAACCGACGGCGCTCGGCGTGCGGCCGAGCAGCGCGGACACTTCGGAACCGGCCTGCGAGAAGCGGAAAATGTTGTCGACGAACAGCAGCACGTCCTGGTTCTTTTCGTCGCGGAAATATTCCGTCACGGCGAGCGCGGAAAGCGCCACGCGCAGACGCGCGCCGGGCGGTTCGTTCATCTGGCCGTAGACCAGACCGATGCGGGAGCCGGGTTTGATGATGGGCAAGCCATTCGCACCGATCTTCGGATGGCCCTTCTCGTCCTTCTCGACCTTGATGACGTCGGCTTCGATCATTTCGTTGTAAAGATCGTTGCCTTCGCGGGTGCGTTCACCGACGCCGGCGAACATGGAGATACCGCCGTGCAGCTTGGCGATGTTGTTGATCAACTCCATGATGACGACGGTCTTGCCGACGCCGGCGCCACCGAACGCGCCGACTTTGCCGCCCTTCAAGAAGGGGCAGATCAAATCGATGACCTTGATGCCAGTGGTCAGCACCTGCGGCGACGTCGATTGGTCCACGAGCGGCGGCGCCTGCCGATGAATCGGATTATATTTGTCGGCCTTGACCGGGCCCTGTTCGTCCACGGCGTCGCCGGTGACGTTGAACACGCGGCCCATCACGGCTTCGCCGACGGGCATGGAGATGGGCTTGCCGGTGTCGGTCACTTCCTGGCCGCGCTTGAGACCCTCGGTGGTGGACATGGCGATGGCGCGCACCCAGTTGTCGCCGAGGTGCTGCTGCACTTCGAGCGTCAGCTTGGTGAGTGCCCCGCCGGGCGGAGTGAACTCGATGGTCAGCGCGTTGAAGATCGCCGGCAAGTTCGCCGGAGAACTCGACGTCCACGACGGGACCGATGATTTGAACGATTTTGCCTTTGTTCATTTTCGTAAATTGCTTAGCCCATCGCCATCGCGGCGCTGGTGATTTCCAAAAGTTCCCTGGTGATGTTCGCCTGGCGCAGCTTGTTGTATTCGAGCGTCAGGTCCTTGATCAGCTGCTTCGCGTTGTCGGTCGCGTTCTTCATCGCCACCATGCGCGCGCTGTGCTCGGAGGCCTTGGCTTCGAGCAAAAATTGAAAGACCTGAAAATTCAGGTAGTGCGGCAGCAAGCCGCCCAGAACACCGCCGGCCGCTCGGCTCAAACAGATACTCGGTCGTGTCGGTCTTGCAGCGCGTTGCCGCCGCCCGTCCCCATCAACATCCGCGTCGAGCGCCTTGATCTCGCCGATGGGCAGCAACTGTCGCACTTCCGGCTTTTGCGTCAGCGTGCTGATGAAGTTCGTGTAGAGCACGTCCACCTGATCCACTTCGCCCTTCAGGAACAGTTCCTGGGCAAACTTGGAAATGGCGCGCGCCTCGCGAACAGCGGGTTGTCCTTGTAAGTGAACTCCGCGGCCAATTCGCGCTTGGTGCGCGCGACGAATTGCGATGCTTTGCGTCCCGCGGTGATGTAGATCGTGTGTGTCCTTGTCGAACTTCGCCGCTTCGCGCAGCAGGTTGGTGTTCAGCGCGCCGCACAGTCCCTTGTCCGTGCTGATGATGATGAGCGCGCGCTTCTTCACCTCGCGCACTTCCATCAGCGGATGGGTGAAATCGCCCGCGCCAGCGGTCACCGCCGCGAGCACGTTGTTCATCAACGTCGCGTAAGGGCGGCCCGACGAGCGCGGCCTGCTGGGCCTTGCGCATCTTGGCCGAGGCCACCATCTGCATCGCCTTGGTGATCTGGGCGGTGTTCTTGACCGACTTGATGCGTCGGCGTATGTCGCGTGTGCTGGGCATGTTAGTTTCTATGACGATCACGTTCGTGACTTCAACGCTTACCGATACGTCTGCTTGAACTCCGTGATGGCCGCCTTCAACTCCGGCGGCCAGCGCGTCGCTGAAGGCCTTCTCCGGCGCGAATCTTGCCCAGCAACTCGGCTTTGCGCGTGTTGAGGAAGTCGGTCAGCTTCGCTCTGGAAATCCTTGACCTTTCCACCGGCACGTCATCGAGGAAGTTGTTCTGCATGGCCCACAGAATCGCCGCCTGCACTTCCACGGGCATCGGGTTGTATTGGGGCTGCTTGAACAATTCGACGATGCGCTTGCCGCGTTCGAGCTGCGCCTGCGTCTTGGCATCGAGGTCGGAACCGAACTGCGCGAAGGCCGCCAGTTCGCGGAACTGCGCCAGGTCCAGCTTGATACGGCCGGCGACCTGTTTCATCGCCTTGATCTGCGCGGCGGAACCGACGCGCGAGACGGACAAGACCGACGGAAATGGCGGGACGAATGCCCTGATAGAACAAATCCGTTTCCAGATAAATCTGGCCGTCCGTGATCGAAATCACGTTCGTCGGAATGTAGGCCGAAACGTCGCCCGCCTGCGTCTCGATGATCGGCAGCGCGGTCAGTGAACCGTTGCCGTACTTCTCGACACACGCGCGGAACGTTCGAGCAAACGGCTGTGCAGATAGAACACGTCACCGGGATACGCTTCGCGACCGGACGGACGCTTCAAGCACCAGCGACACCTGGCGGTAAGCGACGGCCTGCTTGGAGAGATCGTCGAAAATGATCAGCGCATCCATGCCGTTATCCATGAACCATTCGCCCATCGCCGCGCCGGCGAACGGAGCGAGATATTGGTTGGTGGCGGAATCCGAAGCAGCAGCCACCACGACGATGGTGTAGGGCATCGCGCCTTCCTTCTCCAGCGTCGCGATGACGCGGGCGATGTTCGATTGCTTCTGGCCGATCGCGACGTAAATGCTGTAAACCGGGCGAAAATCCTTTTCCTTGGCGGCTTCCGCTCTGATTGATGCGCGCCTGGTTGATCATCGTGTCCACGCCGATGGTGGTTTTGCCGGTGGAACGATCGCCGATGATCAATTCGCGCTGGCCGCGGCCGATCGGAATCATCGCGTCGATGGCCATGATGCCGGTCTGCAACGGCTGGCTCACCGATTTGCGCTTGATGATGCCGGGCGCGATTTTTTCGACCGGATAAGACACAGTCGGAAGCGATGGGCCCTTTGCCATCGATCGGCTGGCCGAGCGTATTCACCACGCGGCCGAGCAACCCTTTGCCGACCGGCACGGAGAGCAGCTTGCCGGTCGTCTTGACTTCCTGGCCTTCCTTCACCGAGGTGTAATCGCCGAGAATGATGGCGCCGACTTCGGTTTCTTCGAGGTTCAGCGCGATGCCGATGACGCCGTTGCCGAAATCGAGCATCTCGTTGAGCATGGCGTCGGTCAGACCTTCGATCTTGGCCACGCCGTCGCCAGATTTCGCGGACGATGCCGACGTTCTGGCGCGCAACATCGGTCTTCACGCCGGAGATTTTCGCTTCAATGTCTTGCAATAATGTGCTCATACAAATTCGTTAAACTTCCTCAAGCTGCGCCAGGCGCGTCTGGATGCTGCCGTCATAAACATCGCTGCCGACTTTGATTCGCATCCCGCCGATGAGGCTCGGATTGTGAGCAAACGTGAAAGTCAGCCCGTTCCGTACCGCTTGGTCAGCGTGGCCTTCACGTCGCCTGCTGCGTTTCGTCCAGGGGAATGACTGACTCGATGCGCGCATTGCGACGATCGAGGTCCAGCTTCACCAGGCGCTGGAAATGGGAAAGAATCGCGAGATAACCGCGCGGCTTCGCTGCGAGCACTTCATCCACGACCTGCCGCGCTTTGTTCTCATCCAGCACACCGTTCACCTGGGTGGCACGAAAGAGGTCCTTCGCGTCGCGGCGGGCTTGTTTGGTGATCTTCATTCGTGTGGCAGGAGAACGCAATTACGCAGCGAGTTGGTGGGTTGTCTCCTCCGCCAGACGTTTCTGGTCGTCCAGCGTCAGCACCTTGCCGCTGACCTTCGCCGTGGTTTCCGCGACCAGCGGACCAATTCCTTGCGAAGTTCAGCCTTCATGCGCGCCAACTCGGCTTCGCTGGCTTCCTTGGCCTTGGCCACGATCTGGTTTGCCGCGGCAATGGCTTTCTGCGTTTCGACCTCCTGCACCTTTGCCGCGCCCATTGCGCGCTTCTTCGATCATCTTGTTCGACTGCGCACTGGCCTGGTTCAAAATTTCCTGGGACTTGGTCTGGGCATTCGCGAGGTCCTGCTTGATCTGCTCGGCGTCCGCCAGGCTCTTCGCGATACGATTACGCCGTTCATCGAGCATGGCCAGAACCGGCTTGTAGGCCCAACGGTGTAATGCAAAGGCCACAACAGCGAAACCCACGAGGTGCATCGTGAACAACTGCTTGTTGAAGCCGAACCGCTCCATGATTTCCGGAGCCGGGTTCGCGACGGCGAAGAAAAATGTGCTCAACATAAAAATGGGATCGAGGAAGCTCCACGCAGGGCCAACCGCGGCCCTGCGTGAAATTGAGTTACTTGCTGCCAGCCATCAGGATCGTGATGATGATGGCACCTTCGGCCAGAGCGGCGCTCAGGAGCGCTTGAACGAGAATCTTTCCGGAAGCGCCGGGATTGCGCCCGACAGCTTCTGAAGCCTTCATACCGATCAAGCCAAGAGCCAGACCACCGCCGAGGGCGGCGCCTGCGACTGCAATGCTACCTTGGATCATGTTGTTTTTTGTTTGTTGTTTTTGTTGCCAGCGGTTCCCGCAGTCTTGCCACGGTCAAACCGCCAAATTGTATGTCAATGGGCCGAATGCCCTTCGCCCGCCCCTGCGCCATGGGCGTCTGTAGCGTGCTCCTCGCCGTGCTGGCACATCAAGGCGGTGAAGACGGCGGTTAACAGTGTAAACACCAGCGCCTGAATGAAGCCCACCATCAATTCCAAACCGAAAAACGGTAGCGCAGCCAGCCAACCAAAATAAGGGCCACCCATGTGCAGCATTTTTTCCAGAAGCGATTCTCCGGCGTAGATATTGCCGTACAACCGGAAGGTAAGTGAAACGGGCCGGATCATGATGGAGATCACTTCCAGGAAACCCACGAGAAAGAAAATCAGGATCAATAATGCCCGCATCAGTCCCGAGGCATCGCCATGATACACGAAGATGTGAGAGAGGAAACCTTTGACGCCATTGGCGCGCAAGCTCCAGATGATCCAGAGCGCGAAGAACGCCACTGCCAGCGCAAAGGTCATATTGAAATCGGCATTCGCGCCCCGAAGAATGGGGCGGCTGACATGAAATCCATGCGCGCCGTCGTAGCCCCAACCAATGGAACCGACGCCGGGAAGAAGGCCAAACCAGTTCGCGGACAGGATCAGAATAAAAACCGTAGCGAAAAACCAAAAAGTCTTTCGGGCTAGACGGTCTCCCATGATCCCGCTGAGGAAACCAATCAATGATTCGATGACCCATTCGGCAAAATTTTGCAGACCCGAGGGAATCAGTTGGGGTTTTCGAGTTGCCAGTTGAGCGAAAAGGATGAGGGCTGCCGCCACAATAAACATCGCGACCAATGAGTTGCTGATCTGGAAGAGATGCTCTTCACCAGAACCCAGTAGGCGCGGAGCCTTCATGGGGAGACCTTCCTCCGCGGCAACGGAGTGGTCGGTAGGGGTCGCGAGTGCTGTGTTTGTTTCCGCACCGACAACGGCGAAGGATACCTGCAACAGTAACCCGGCTACTAATGCTCTTAGAAAATGCTTCACGCTGCGAAAATTGAACCGAATACCACGCCCGTCTTTCGGTTACCGCAAATTTTCCCGAAAGCGGACGGAAAAATTGCCGCGTCGTGAAATTTTTCACAAGCGATTTTTCTGAAAAGTTTTGAAGGCGGCAGCGCAGGCTATTTTTCTGTTCCGATTCCATTCCCAACTGGAAGGATCGTGCCTCCATCCGGCTCACCCGGTCGATTGGGGGACTAAATAGGAGGTCGCTTTTGTCAGCACCTTCTTGTCTGGGACTGGTTTCTGTCACGGAGTGAGGCATTAAGACGATACGAAGACAGTTCGTTGGGACAGTGGGACGGAAAGCATAGCGGCAGGCGCGCTGCCTTTCTTGAATTCCTACAGGGCAAATGACGTGTTCTGAGTTGGGGGAAATGAGCTTGGTAGGCCGCTTTCTTACATTGGCACACCCGTTGCATAACCCTCAACAGCAATGGAAACGCAAACATGTCCCGAAACGACGCGCAACGCAGGCAAGGCGCTGGTCGGAAATTCTGCTTGGCGGTTCCATTCACCTAAACACCAAACCTCCAATTCCCACTCCCCTATGATGCTCAACGTTCAAGTTCGCGAAGAGAAAAAAATCAACCGTAACAGCAAAGAAGCCACCCTTTGGCGCAGCTACCGACGTAAGGCGACCAGGACCGAGTCGGAGGCCGGATTAGTTGAGCAATACCTGCCGCTGGTCAAGACGGTCGTTGGCCGCTTGCAGATGTCACTGCCTTCGCACGTGGACGCTGAGGACCTCTACAGCGCAGGGTTGGTGGGCCTTTTGGATGCCATCCGTCATTACAACCCCAAGCTAGGATCGACTTTTGAAACTTATGCACGTGTGCGCATTCGTGGAGCTGTGTTTGACGAACTGCGCCGCATGGATTGGGTCCCTCGTTCAATTCACAGTAAAGCCAAGAAGGTTCAGGAAACCATTAAGCAGCTCGAACAGAAGAAGCGCCGCGTTCCCACCGAGGTCGAAGTTGCTGAAGCGCTCGGCATCTCACTAAACGACTATCATCACTTGTTGGAAGAGATTCGCCCCGCCACTTTCATTTGTTTGGACGCGGCGATGGGCGACGAAGGCGACAGCTCCCCTTCTCAATACGAGGCGTTCGCGGATTCCAAACAGGAGAATCCGCTGGATGGTGTCGCCCGCAACGAGATGGCCGAACTAATTGCCAAGCATCTTCAACAATTGCCCCAAATGCAGCGCCAGGTTCTTGCCCTGTATTACTTTGAAGACATGCGGCTGCGAGAAATTGCGGAGATCTTCAGCCTCACAGAATCCCGCATCTGCCAGATTCATTCTCAAGCCATCCTCGGATTGCGCGCTCACCTTCAGACTTACTGTGAGGTTTAACGGCGCAATGACGGTCACGTCCTAGAATTATTTGAAATGTCGCTTGCCCTTTCCAAGGGCACTTCTATATTTCGCGCCACTTAACCGCGGGGTGGAGCAGCCCGGTAGCTCGTCAGGCTCATAACCTGAAGGTCGTTGGTTCAAATCCAGCCCCCGCAACCAATTTACGGCCCTGAGACGAAGGTTTCAGGGCCGTTTTTCTTATTTGGTTTTCTACTGTCGATTCTGTGTCTGTTTAGGCCTTTGCAGTCAGATTGTGAATTGCTTGTTCCTTTCGCGAACCACTCTTCCGCGTCGGACGGTGAGCCAAGAACCATCGGGTAAGAAAACGGTCCAATCGGGCTGGGACTCGCATGCGGCAAATGAGCAAAGCCAGCGTCCAGTGGATAGCTGAACGTGAAGCTCCGGCAGCCTCCCGCAAAGGTAAATGCTTTCGATGACCAGACTCTCCATCGACTTGATGCCCTGATTGATGCGGCAATCTGTACTGGAACTGCCGAAAAGGATTGAGCGTTCTGACTCCACACGCCACGACCAACTGAACTCCAGTCCGCGCTCAGCTTTGGAATGATTGGAGTGGGGATACGTGAGCGAAAGGGGGCCAACCTCGGCGAAGAGTGCGGAACCGCAGCCACGCCACGGACGCGAAAGCTGCAAGCCAATGAAGGAGCGCGTGAGTTCATCGAACGCGGTTCTCGCGTTGCTTCGTTTGTTCATCGGAAGCACTTGGACTTTTGTGTCGCGTCGCCTTTCCGTGAGCGCGCGTCGCGGGCCGCCTCGGGTCTTTTAAACGTCCATCTCGGTTTGGGCCACGATCACCGGCGGCGGTCCATTTCGGATCAAGTTCAGGCTCCTGTTGGTCATCGTCACTAATCTCTTACTCGTTCGCGCCCTTTCGACACCACGAGCCCCCCGTAATCCACCGCCCTTTAGGTTAAAACTGGATGAAGTTCGGATCTCGAACGCGTTGCGAACTATTTCAGGATCGGCTCGCCGTTGCCCTCATCGAAGTAGATTGTGCCATGAACCTCGCTGAATTGGAGATACTGTGACCAACGGAAGAGTCCGGTCTCGCGACTGGCCTCGAGCTTTTTCACGTTCACCTTCGGGGCGGGCTCCTGGCTGTGTACGAGAGCCTCGTGGAGAACGCGGCCATCCATTAGCTTGATCGGCTTCACGCCGAGCAAATGGAGAATGGTCGGTGCGAGATCAATATTGCCGCTGGGTACATCACTGATGAGCCCTTTTTTGATGCTCGGGCCGGCGGCGACGAGCGTGTTGTTCATGTCGTAGCGACTGAGCGAGGCGTGCGTCCCTTTTCCGCGCGTCCCGCCGGCAGAGATGATCATGCCCGGCGCGCCATTATCGTTGCGGTTGGAATTCCAGCGCAGGGAAATGACCACGTCCGGCGCGGTCTTTTTGCTGCCGTCGTAACCCACAGACTCCAGGGGAAATGTTCCTTTGATCGGGAGGCGTGAAAAGATCACGCCAGTGAAATCCGCGGTTTGCAGGAATTCCACCAACCGGTTGATCACCGGTTCATCGCGCTCAATGACGTAAAATGACGCGCTGCCGCCCAGGGTCACGACCACGACATCACCGCGTTCCGGATCCTCCAACTTTTTTCCGGCGGAGAATTTCTGTTGTTTGAGAATCTTTTCGATGTCCGGAGCCGCGCTGATGGTCGAGAAGCCATGATCCGAGACGACGAAGATATCGGTCTTCTCGTAGACACCTTTTTCCTTCAGCGTCTTGATGACGTCTGCGAGATTCTTGTCGCTGTTCTCAATGGCAATGAGGGCGTTGCTGGAACCGACGCCATGCTCGTGCTGGCTCTTATCCGGTTCGCTGAGCCAGAGCAGGGTGTATTTGGGCACCCCACTTTTCCACAGGCCGTGGCGCAACGAACGCGCCGTCCAGTTGTCCTGATCGACATTGGGATACTTTATGGTGCCGGGAAACGCCCTGTCGTCATTCACCTTTGCCAAACTGTCCGCGACACTGCGCGGTAGGGTCTTGCCCTCGAACAGCGTGACGGACTTCTTCGCGGCTTCGGACTCCCGCTTCGTCGAGCGATCGTGAAACAGCGCTACCGGCTTCGCGCCTGCGATGATCGTCGGAATGCCTGCTGCCTGGAGCGTTTCCGCCAGCGTCGGCACGGCGAGGTAATGCCCGCCTGTGAGCAAGTCGCCGCGGCGCACCGCATCCAGGCTTTCGGAAGCGTAGGTGCCCAGGAAGTTCAGCTCAGGCCGGAAATCCACATTGGCCTGAATGCCGTTGCGTCCAGGACTGGAGCCGGTGGCCAGCGCCGCGCCATTCGCCTGGGTGGTGCTGACGAACACGCAATGGTTGCGGCGGAAGAAAGTTCCGTTCGTCGCAAGTGAATACAGCGTCGGACAATATTGGGGCGTGATGAAGTCCGGTCTCATGCCATCCCACACTACCAGCACCACATGCTCGGCTTGCCTCTGGGCGGACGCGCGATGGACGGCTAGCATCCAGCCCAACAGGGCGACAGCGCACCACACCAGAGCTTTCCCACCACGATTCAGCTTCGTTCTCATACGCATTTTCATTCTCAAAAGTCCTCAACGTCACTCTTTCTTCGCCGGGCTACACACAAATACCCGTCGGCTCCATCACATTTCCAACCGTTTCTTGGCAATGGGACGGCCACAAAATTTCCAGGCCGGACCCGTCCCGTCAGAATTGTAACTGCCGCTTCGGCAACCCTACTCGTTTCGCGTGCTCGTTCACAATCCGCCACTGCGATGACCGCACGTTTGTTATTACGGTTGGGAAGGACTAAGCGTTTTTGACATTGGCTTTTCCACCGTTTGCGTGAGCAAGGTGATTAGTGCCATGAACGTCCGATTAAAGATGCCGCCGCTCCTCCTGGTTCTCACGATGGGATTGGGAATGAAATATGTGGCATCTTTGGCGCCCTCGTGCCGGGTTTCGCTGCCGGGCCGGTATCCCGTCGCCTGGCTTGCAGCCACGGCGGGCGCTGTCATCTGCACCCTTGGCGTCATGCAGTTATGGCGGACCCGGACCACCGTCAACCCCATGAAGCCGGAGTCTGCGTCGTCCCTGGTCGTGACGGGCATCTATGGAGTCACGCGCAATCCGATGTATCTCGGTCTGCTTCTCAGCTTGTTTGGTTGGGCATACTTTTTGTCGAACGGGCTGGCTTTCATTTTCCTGCCGGTCTTCGTCTGGTACATGAATCGATTTCAAATCCAGCCCGAAGAGACCGCGTTGTCCGCAAAGTTTGGGAAAGATTTCGCCACTTACTGCTCGAGAGTTCGACGTTGGCTTTAAGCGGGAAATCAGAGCGCCAACGCCGTGTGTGTGGTGGAGTGTCGTCTCTGAAATTTGGCGCCTCCGTCGTTAACCAACGGCCGGGTCAGCGTTCAAGAGCCAAGCCAGTAGCTGACGCCGGAATCTGATTCCGTTAGGCTCACCGCATTGGAACCCATTTCATCAAATCACTACGCGGTTCTCGGCCTGGACCGGGACTGCAGCGCTGAACAAATTCGTTCTGCTTACCGCGTGCTCGCCAAGCAATTCCACCCGGACGTGAATGGCGGATCGCGTGAGGCTTCGGCGAAGACCCAACAATTGAATGCCGCGTATGAGGTGCTGAGCGATCCAGAACAGCGGCGTAATTACGACGCCCTCTTGAATGCGCCGCGGTCACACGGCGAATCCTCGCGCCGGAAAGGAGCGACGCAAAATATTTCACAGGATGTGCCTCTGCGAATCGAAGAATTTTTCCGAGGCATCACTTTGGACGTTCGTGTGAACGATCCGGGGATGACGGATGGACCGGAAACGTATGGGTTAAGCGTTCCGCCAGGGACGGCGCCGGGCACTCGATTCCGGGTGCCCCGGGCTGGCGGTGGTTTTGTGATCGTTCGAACGCGACTGCGGCCGGACTTTCGTTTCAAGTCACGCGGCTCTGACTTGCGGGTGGACTTGCGCATTTCATCGCAACGCGCGGCGCTTGGCGGTGCCGAGATGGTGCAGGGTGTGATGGGCAAGCTGCGGGTGACCATTCCGCGCGGCGTCGCCCGTGGCGAGGTGATCCGTATTTCCGGCGAAGGCTTGCCCAAGCCGCGAGGTGGTCGTGGAGATCTTTTGGTGCGCGTTCAATACCGCCCTGAAGTGCGGATCACGCGCGCGCGGTGAGGCATTGGAGACGTGGATTGCCGGGATGAGATTTTCGATCTGCATCTTCGAATGACGGTTAACTTCAATGGAAGTCGTAAGACGTGCTGCCGACCAGTTGCGCGTGGTGGAGTCGTTCAATTTTTTCGGCCCGCACGTGAATGACTTTGTCCACGTTCTGCAATTCCCCTTCGATCAATAAAAAAGATTCCTCCGTGATGAGCAGACGCAAACTTTCAAATAAATCGGGACGCACGATGGCGTTGCTGATGCCGGTTTCGTCTTCGAGGCTGATGAAGACAAAGCCCTTGGCTGTGCCGGGCCGTTGACGGCAAATCACATTGCCTGCGATGCGCAGCCAGTCGCCGTGTTTTGCCTTCGGCAGTTCGCTGGCGCGCCACACGTCCTTCAACTGCGGACGAATCAACGCCATGGGATGCTGGCCCACGGTGAGTTGCATGCCGGCGAAGTCCGCGCGCAGACGTTCAAGCGGATCCATTGGCGGAAGAGGGGCGCGGCTTTCACGAATGGCCGCGGAGGCATTCGGCCTCTCATTGAGTTGTGAACTCGGTGTTATCGGCGGTGGATCAAGCATGTCGTCGTGCCTCGTGCGTTCCGCTTCCCACATCGCCTCACGCCGATGCGCGGCAAAGCAATTCAGAGCGCCCACCTCCGCCAGAGTGCGTCGTTCCTCTTTGCTCAGGCGCACCCGCTGTTTGAAATCCTCCAGTGAAACAAAGGGCCGCCGGGCTGCGATCTGTCTGCCATTGGTTTCATTCAGCCCGCGCACCACGCGCAGTCCCAAACGAATGGAATCATCGGCTCCTATGGTGCAATCCCAGTCCGACTGCATCACGCACACCGGCTTGAACTTCAAGCCATGACGTTGCGCATCCTTGATCAGCGTGGCTGAGGAATAGAATCCCATGGGCTGGTTGTTCAGGAGGCTGGCGTAAAATTCCGGGCCGTAATGCGCCTTCAGATACGAGGACGAATAGGCCATGTGCCCGAAACTTATCGCGTGCGACTCGGGAAAACCATAGAGGGCAAAGGAGGTGATCGCGTTGAGGACGCCATCCACGACGTGCGGCTTGTGGCCCTTGCTTTCCAGGGCAGCGCGAAGCTTGGCTGAGACTTTCTTCATCTCCTTGTCCGAGCGATGAAAGCTCAGCGCGCGCCGCAATTCCTCGGCTTGCGAGCCGGTGAAATCGGCGAGCTTCATCGCCATCTCGAGCATCTGCTCCTGGAAAAGGGGGACGCCCAACGTGCGCTCGAGGATGGGACGCAGGATGGGTTCGAGCGAGGCGTCGTAGTAGGTGACATCCTCCTTTCCCGATCGCCGTTTCAAGTAGGGATGAGTCAGGTTCCCTTGAATGGGCCCGGGCCGAATGATCGCCACTTCAATGCACACGTCGTAAAAGCAGCGCGGCTTCATGCGTGGCAACGTCGCCATCTGCGCGCGGCTCTCAATTTGAAACACACCCACCGTATCCGCCTCGCACATCATGTCGAAGGTCCGTTCATCATCCTGCGGCAGTTGCGCCAGATCCACCGGGTGGCCGCGCTGGCGCGTGAGTTCCACCGCATCCTGCAACACCGACATCATCCCAAGACCAAGCAGATCGACTTTGATGATACCCATGTTCTCGCAATCGTCCTTGTCCCATTGCGCGACGACGCGGCCGGGCATGGAGGCATTTTCCAGCGGCATCACCGAATCGAGTTTGCCCTCGCAAATGATCATTCCGCCCGAGTGCTGGCCAAGGTGCCGCGGCAAGCCATGAACCTGGTTGTAGAGCGTCAGGAACGCCGCGGCGCGCGGATGTTCACTGGGCAATCCGGACTGCTGCATCTGCGCGGAAAGATCCATCGTGTGCGGAAAGTCTCCGTTGGCAAAGAGCGCGGAGAACCGATCCAGCACATCCACTGCCGAGGTTGAGCACCTTGCCAATTTCCCGCGCCGCGCTGCGCCCGCGATAAGTGATTACGTTCGCCGTCATCGCGGCGCCGGTCTTTCCGTAACGCCGGTAAACCTCCTGGATGACGCGCTCGCGGCGCTCGCCACTCGGCAGATCAATGTCGATGTCCGGCCAGCACTTTTTTCGGCCCTCGCTGAGGAAGCGTTCGAAAAGGGTGTTGAACTTCAGCGGGTCCACCGCCGTGATGCCCAGGCAGAAACAGACAGTGCTGTTGGCCGCGCTGCCGCGGCCCTGGGACATGATGTTTTGCGCGCGACAGAATTCTGCGATGTCCCAGACGATGAGGAAGTATCCCGCGACCCCCAGCTTCGCGATGAGTTTCAATTCCTCTTCCAACTGGCGGCGTACTTTTTCCGGCACTTCCCCGTACCGTTGGCGCGCACCCGCGAATGAACGCTCACGCAGAAATGAATCCATGCTGTGGCCGTCGGGCACTGGATACTTGGGAAACTCGTAACCCAAATCTTCGAGTGAGAATTCCAGCCGTTCGCCAAGCCGCAGGGTGTTCTCGATGGCCTCGGGCAAGTCGTGGAACAATGCGCGCATTTGCTGCGGGCTTTTGAGGTGACGCTCAGCGTTCGGTGCCAGCAGGGTGCCCGCTCCGTCAAGATGGGTGTGATGACGAAGGCAAGTGAACACATCAAGCACCTGCCGTCCCTCGGGTTTGGCATAAAGCACGCCGTTGGTTGCGAGCAGGGGCAGGCGTTCCGCGCGCGCCAGCTCGATTAAGGCGGTGTTCAATCGCTCTTCGCCGCGCAAATGGTGGCGCTGGATTTCTACGAAGACGTTGTCGTGTCCAAAGGCGCGCGTGAGTTTTTGAAGCACGTGGCAAGGCGTGGCATCCTCGCCGCGCCGCGTATGCGTTGGATCTGCGGCTAACTTGAAACAACCCGTTCTGGCCAGGGTTGCGATGAGAGGGCCTTCTTCATCGCCCGTGAGCGCCACCAATCCTTGCGCGAACTCCGGCAGTTCATCCCAGCGCACCCGCGGTTTGCCTTTTTCGGCACGGAGATGCGCGCGAGTGAGCAGTTGCGATAAATTTCGGTAGCCAGTGCGATTCACCACCATCACGGGCAACACCGATTCATCTTCCAAAGTAATTTCGGCGCCGACGATGGGACGGATGCCTTGCTCCTTTGCGGCTTCGGTAAAGAGCGGCGCGCCGTAAAGGCCATCTCGATCGCACACCGCCATGGCGGACACTTGTTGGGCAGCCGCGAACGCGGCCATCTCCTCCGGGCGCGAGCCACCGCGAAGGAAGCTGAACGCGGTGCGGGCATGGAGTTCGAGGTACATCGCAGATCACCCAGAATGGGCAGAAGTTCGAGCGCCCGCGTGTGGGAAAATGAGATTCATCTGCAAACTCTGCGGATTAATCATAAACCCCCTCCAGCCGCCAATCGCCGTTCGCATGTAACAGCCGATAGACCACACCGTCCCGCGTCTCGACGTCCCATTCCTGGCGTGTCCAGCGCCGCGGATCCCACCAGGTGCCAGAGAGACGCCAAGGCCCGCGTACGCGTCTCACGGTGCCGCGGGCCACGAGGGTGTTGATGAAGGCAGGTTCACCGTTTTTGAGTTCTACATCGGCGTGAAGTGCAGGACGAAAACGGCGCAGGCACAGGCCGGAGGGAATTGGACCTTCGACCTTCGCCGATTGAAGCGGCAACGATTTGCTCCCGAACTCAGGCGTTTGCATTCGAAATGAGTCAGGCTGATGCGTGGCCTCAACGAGAGGGGTTCCGACGCGTTCGGAGCCGAGCAAGGCGGTGAGTCGGGCCAGCGTTTCATGAAAATGATTAGGGTCGCGCAATGAGGATTCGAATAGACCAAATTGCTGTGTCTCGGGCCGCGCCGGGGTCGCGCTCAACTTCAGCGAGGTAATGGACGCTTCGGTGCGCAAATTTTCCAGGTGCGTGTGCAGCATGCGGAAGAGCGTGTCCACCTGAGCGGTCGGCGCGGGCACTGTGAAAGTGTGTTCATGCAGCGCGCCGTTTTCCAGCGTGAGGGTGAGATGCAATTCCGCCACGACGCGATAAGTGAACGCGATGCGTGTCGCAAGTTGTTCAACAAAACGACGCAGGACAAAGAGGAGCGGTTCAATGGTTTCGATTTGCACCTCAAATTCGCTCCGTTCTTCAAACGTGTCTGCGGGTGCAATGATATTCAGCGGACGAATAGTGTTGGTGCTGGCTCGCGCGAATAGCTCCAGCGCCTCTGCCCCCAGTCGATCCACGATGGCATCCTTGCCCAGCGCGAGAAAGGCGCCGGCGGTGTGAATGCCCCAACGATGCAGAATCATCCCGAGGTGCGGCGAAGGTTCGAGCGCGGCGAGAGGCAGCGAGTGAAAGAACGTGTCGACCCGATCCACCATCCGCACTGGCTTGGCAGCCCGCGCGGCGAGCAAGGCGAGGCTCGGCGTCGCAGCCAATCCCACTTGCGCACGAAGATGGAGAGGTTGAAGGGCAGTGATGATTTTTTGTGCCCACTCGATCAGAAGAGCGTTGTCTTCGTCTTTGCCCGAGGAGGGGACAGTCGAGGCGGCTTCGTGGAAGAAGAGGAAGCTCTGTTGTGCGGCGCCGGGCGGGGTGTTTTCGCATCGCGACATCGTCGTGCCGAAGAGGGCAGGGCGTCCCGCTTTCGTGTTGGAAAAATCCAAGCCGCGCAGATCGATCGTACAAATCCCCGGTGCGGTATGCTCCAGATGTGGGGAGAAAGCATATGCCGTTTGCAGCAGGATGTCCGTCGTGCCTTTCTCGGCGTGAAGGGAGCGGGGCCGCAACAACAATTCTCCACAGCGCGCCTGGGCTTGGGGTGCCGTCAATCCTGCAACCACGCCGGCCGCCCCTGCTTTTTCAGTGCATTGGAGGACGAACGCCTTTGCGGCGCTGGCGGCCTCGCCCTCCACAAGCGCGACGGATTGTGAGTGCAATTCGGGTTCATGGCGGAGAGCCGCTTGTAATTCAAAATCGGGCAGGCAAATGACGGCAAACACAAAGCCTCCTGCTCATGCACTGCGTCGCAGCAATTCTTCACTCGTCCGCCCTTCACTGACATCGAAGTCGAGCGCGAGGGTGAGTTTCATTTGATCGGCTTCGACGTGTTCCAAGGCGAAGCGCGACCGCAACGTCACACGCACTTGCGCGGGAGAAATCATGGGGCGCGGGGTGAGAATGATGCATGTGGCGGCGCTTTCCTCGACAATGCGCTGGAACCGATACCACGTGGGCGCTGGAATTTTACGAAGTTGCCCGTCGGGATTGAGCGCGAGGTCCACCAGCACCACGGGCAAATTGCCATCGCGCAGGACCAGATCGGTTGCTTTGATTGCATCCTCGGCGGTGTGGCAACGAATCCAAAGCAGATGAGACAAAGTTTGTGGATCTACCGCGGTGGCGTCGAAGCAATCCAAGCCATCCACTAACGCGGAGAATTGATGCGTGGCAGCGGCATTCCGAAGTAATTGGAGGAGCAGTAACGCGCTGCCGCAGCCTCTTCTTGGGGCTATTATTTCACTCAGGGCGCGTCGGGGAAAGCCACCACAGAGCTGTTCATCCAACTTATGGATGCCACTGGCCCACCTATCGCGCGTTTTGACCGGCAATTCATCAGCACGGGTGCGCAGCCCCGGGAATTTAGTCCGCAACAGCTCCCGAATTTGGATGATGGTTGACGGTTGCATAACTATTCATGTGAATAGTCGTGGAAAGCTTGGGACGGGCAAGGCCATAAAAATCTTTTTTGTCACAATGATTCAAATTCCGAGGGAATCGACCCGGTAAACGTCAGGGCTTCTCTCGACGAGTGGTTTTCCATTGACCCTGACCTGCGTTCCATGACGAGATAGTAAACCACTTTTAACGCTCAGAAACGGAATGCCGAAACTTGTAAAGAAAACGCCCCGCGGACCGAGATTTTCGGCTGCTGCAGCCAAATATGACGCTCATCACACCGTGCTCTCAAAGACCTACGGAGCACTGGCGGACTTGCGTCGTGAACTCGCCGACTCCAAGCCGCGAGTGGCGGAACGTGAAGAAATTCTGAAATTGTTCGCCACTTGTGCGGACTCCCAGCGGGCCTGGTTGTTGTTGGAAGATTACTTTGAAAAGCTTTCCCTTTCCCGCAAGGACTTCACCGCGCAGGACTGGTGGCCGCGCATCCTGGCGGCCAAAGGGCGCAACCGCCTGGAGGAACTCGCGATTTTATTTTTACGAGCCAACCGCCCGCTCCCCACAGAATTGACCAGCTATGCAAATCTGGATCGATTTGCGGAAATCGAGCAGGCGGAGCAGGAGCAACAAGTGCTGACTGATTTGGAGAACTGGATGTTCCCCGCCGCGCCAGCACATTTGGACGGTCCACGTGCCAAGTTGCATGTGTTCGGCGACATTTGCCCGTCGGAGGAGAACCCGAAACTGCACGCGCTTCGCGTTCATTTCAATTTGTTCCGACCCCGCACGGGAGAGCGGCACCGTTCCATCGGGGAACTGATCGAAATCACTACTCGCTCCGCCCATGAACAGGAGTTATTCGCGCCTGCCGACTGGCAGTTTCTACTCTGGCTGGGGGAGCATTACGCGGATCGGGATACGGAAACTTCATTGCAGATTTCGGGCTTGGAATTGTTGCAGTGGCTTGCGCGCTGGGGGCATCTGGGGCGCATTGAATTTGAGAATCAGCCCGCAAGTTTTTCCTTCGATGGCCGGATCGCCGAGTTGAGCCCCTACCTGGAGAATGAGAATAAAGAATTGGCATTCACTCATCGTTTAAATCTTCCCGAGGGCAAGCATCGCAAAATCAGTGAAGCTAAATTCTTCGACGGGCAACCGCCGCTGGCGCTGATCGACACGCATTTCTTCCTCCTGCGGAATGCTCCCTCCTCGCGCTTGTTGGAATTTTGGAGCGAGAGCCCTGGCCTTTCTGTCCGCAAGCTAAGCACGCGGATGCGCACCCAATTGCGTCGCACGCAAACCAATAATGGTGTGGATTGGGAGCAACTCTGCGTCGCTCATCTCGCCAAGCCTCAATTTGTGTTTGAGCTGCTCGACGACACGGTGCGCCTCCGTTTGCGCGCCAAGAGTGAGCGCGATGAGAGCGAATGGCATTGGACCGGCCAGGAATGGATGTTGGATACGCCGCGCCAACAGGATGCGGACAAGCCGCACATCCTTGAAGACGCGCGCCTCGAGCCCGCCACCTATTGGCTGCGTCGGCTCGATTGGTTCACGCCCGAGCCGGGACTGTGGGTCGGCGATGCGAACGAAAATTTTCTCGGCACCCTGGCACAGGCATGGCCGGACCGCCCGGACGCCGCTGATTATCTGGGCAATCAGGCGTTCCACCGCCTCTTCATGGCGCCCCGGCAGTTGAAGCCCAAGTTGATCGTCAAGGGCAGTGGCATCGATTGGTTCACCGTTTCCACCGAGTGGGAGCAGGAGGGCTTGAAGTTGAGCGCAGCGGACTTGCAACGCCTGGCGACCGCGACCTCGCGCTTTGTTCATTTGCCGGATGCGGGCTGGATTGAACTCGACACGGCGGCGGTATCTCGCGCCCACGAGACCATGGCTGATCTCAACCAGGATGTGCTCAGTCCCGTGGGGCAACGCATCGGCCTGGATCAAGCGGCGCACTTCGACGAAGCAGAGTTGAAGCGGTTTGCGGATTCGCCCGAACTCCACGCGCTCAAGGCGCAGATTGGCGGACTTCGAAGGTGTTCCCGCCGTGGGCTTGCCCGGCTCGGTGCAGGCGGACATGCGGCCCTACCAAAAAGACGGCTTTGATTTCCTGTGTCATCTCACGCGCGCCCGGCTGGGCGGCATTCTGGCGGACGACATGGGCCTGGGCAAAACGCTGCAGACACTTTCGTGGATGGCGTGGTTGCGTGATCAACAGAAGGCAGCCCGCGTCCCACGCTGGTCATCTGTCCGGCGTCCGTGCTGCACAACTGGCGGCGCGAGGCGGAAAAGTTCACGCCGCACTTGAAAGTGCTCGTGCTCGAAAGCGGTGCGGCGCGGCACAACCTGCGCAAACAGATTCCGCAGCACGACATCATCGTGACGAATTACGCGTTGCTTCGCCGTGATCTTGAGGCGTTGCAGAAGTTCTCCTTCAGCGCCGTGGTACTGGATGAAGCGCAGTTCATCAAGAATCCGGCCGCGCAGATCACGCAGTCGGTGAAGCAGTTGAAGTCCGATCAGCGGCTGGCGCTGACCGGCACTCCGCTGGAAAACCGCCTGCTCGATCTGTGGAGCATCGTGGATTTCATCCAGCCCGGCTACCTCGGCTCGCAGGAGCATTTCCATGAAACCTATCAGCCGCGTGGTGAAGGCGACGAAGAGCAGGTGGAAGCGACGCAACGCACTGGCGCGCCGCCGGCTCGCGGCCAAGCTGCGCCCGCTCATGTTGCGCCGCTTGAAGAAGCAGGTCGCCAAGGATCTTCCCGATCGCATCGAGGAACGTCGCGACTGCGAACTGGGCGATTTGCAGCGCAAGCTGTATCTCGCGGAACTGCGACGCAGCCGCGAACAGGTGGCGCAAATCGTGGCCGAGAAAGGCCTCAACAAGAGCAAGATGCACGTGCTTGCGGCGCTCACGCGGTTGCGGCAGATCTGCTGTCACCCGACGCTCGTGGGCAACGATTCGCCTTCCGGCAAAACCGAAACGCTTGTTCGAGTTGCTCGAGCCGTTGCTGGCCCAGGGGCAGAAGGTGCTGATCTTTTCGCAGTTCGTGCAGATGCTGAAGTTGCTCGAAGCCGAGTGCAAACAGCGCAGCATTTCCAGCCACATCCTCACGGGCGAAACAAAGGACCGGCAGATGATCGTGCAGGCCTTCCAGGACGAACCGCAGGCGGCCGTTTTTCTGCTGAGTCTGCGCGCCGCCGGCACGGGATTGAACCTCACCACCGCCAGCTACGTGGTGCTGTACGATCCGTGGTGGAATCCCGCCGTGGAAGCACAAGCCATCGACCGTTCGCATCGCATCGGCCAAACCGCGACGGTTAATGCCTATCGTCTCATCGCGCCCGGCACCGTCGAGGAAAAAATCTGGGAGCTTCAGCAACGCAAGGCGCAGACCATTTCCGACGTGCTCGGTGAAGAAGGCTTTGCCCGGAACCTGACGCAGACCGATCTCGAGTATTTGTTCTCGGAAGATTAACCACGCGTTTCCCCGGTCGTGTCGAAATCCAAATTAGGTCGAGGCTTGGGCGAACTGCTGGGGACCGAGCGTGCCGCGCCTCAGACCGCGGTATCCGGTATCAACACGACCGGCGTCGGCCTGCGCATTTTGATTAAAGGAGCTTCGGGAGAGCTCGAGCTGCCTGGCTTGGCGGAACCTCATCCTATCGCCCCGCCGCCGGCATCTCCCGCCACGTCTATCCGGGAAAGTGATGGCGCACTGGTGGCTCGCCTGTTGACGACGACGGCACTGATTGGCGCGGACCTCGGACTATTGAGTTGGCCTGCGCACTACGTTTACACCCATTTGCAAGCCGCAACCGCCCTTGGCCTCACGGCGTGCGTTACATCTGTAGTTCTGGCCGCAACATGTGGATGTGCGGCGGCATTGATTTGCCAGCGCCCCGATTGATTCATCCGAGCGGGTCAGAACCGCCATCTATCCATCAAAAGGACGGGTCAAAGAACATCCGTCGCTCAAAAGAAGGACTGTAGCGCCAGAAAAACGCTCGCTCGCTTCTTTGGTTTGTGTCAATTTCAGCACGAAATCCCAGACATCCTATGCGTAAATCATCATTTTGGTGGGGGCTGCTCACCTGTGCCGCCGTCTCGTTGCCCGGGGCCGAACAGCTCAGCATTACCGAGTTCATGGCATCCAACACCCGGACGATCAAGGACGAGGACAACCTCTATCCGGATTGGATCGAGATTCATAACTCCGGCACCAATGCGATCAATCTTCTGGATTGGTCTCTCACTGATGCGATCAACAATCCGACCAAGTGGCGATTCCCGGCGACCAATATCAACGCCGGTGCCTACATGGTAATTTTCGCCGACGGCAAGGACCGCCGGACTCCGGGCGCTCCCTTGCACACGAGCTTCAGCCTGAGTGCGGATGGCGAGTACCTCGCCTTGGTAAAGCCCGACGGTGTCACTCGGGTGACGGAATTCTCGGCCACCAACCAGCATACGTTGGATGTGTCGTTCGGATTCGGAAGGCTTAGTTCGAACGTCACCATGATCTCCACCAGCACGCCGGTCCGTGTGCGTATTCCTGCCAGCGCCGCCGAGGGCACCAACTGGCTTTACGCCGGATTTGATGACAGCGCGTGGACCCTCGGGACGAACGGCGTCGGCTATGGCGTGACGAATGCGTTCAACGCCGACTACGGCGCCGCCGTGATGCCCACGGCACCTGTCGCTTATTATCGCCTGAATGAGACGAGCGGCGCCGTGGCGGCCAACGCCGGCTCTGGAGCTGGACTCAACGCGGCTTACAATGGCACGACACTCGGCACGGCAGGACCGCGTCCGCCGGCGTGGAATGGTTTCGAAGCGAATAACAATGCACCCACGTTTACAGGCTCCAGCTATGTGGGCGGGCCCTCTGGATTTTTCAATGGGCGCGCCGCCTTCTCGGTCGGTGGCTGGGTAAAGCCCACGGCGACGCCCCCGGCACGCACGGGATTATTTGGTCAGAACGATTGCGTTGAATTTGGTTTCATCAGTGGGACCACTCTCGAGTGCTGGACGCCTGGCGGTGGATCAGTAACGGGTGTGCCCTATCCCTATCCTTTGAACGAATGGCACCATGTGCTGGCTGTAGCAAATGGTTCCACCATCCGCATCTTCATCGATGGTGTGCAGGCCGCATCTGGTGGCAGCGCCACAGCGAACTACGGCGCTTCTGGCTCCGCGTTTAACATCGGCGGTGGCGGCGTCCAGGATGCGTCCGGCAATTTCTTCACGGGCCAGATCGATGAAGTAGTCGCCTACCATCGGGCCCTGAGCGATGCGGAGGTGCTCTCTCTCTACCGTGCGGGCACGAATGGTGTCGGGGCGTCCGCGGCAAGTTTCGTCCGCACGGATGTCAGCGCGGCCATGTCGAATGTCAACGCCAGTGCCTACCTGCGTTTGCCGTTCAACGTGACCGGCGCTTCAAACTTTTCCGCGCTGAGTTTGAAGATGCGATACGATGACGGGTTTGTCGCTCATCTGAACGGCGTCGAAGTGTTCCGTGCCAATGCGGTTGATCCAATTACCTACAATTCTGCGGCGACGAACTCGCATTCCGCCACGGCGCTGGAAACCTTCAATTTCAATGCCCGTCTGCTGCGTGAGGGCGTCAATGTGCTGGCGATTCAAGGATTGAACGCCGCAGCGAATGACGAGGATTTTCTCATTCAAGCGGAGTTGACCGCTTCGAGCCTGACCGAGGTGAGTCCTGTTCCGGTTTATTTCACGGCACCGACGCCCGGGGCAGAGAATGGCAGCGGCATTGCGAACCCCGGTCCGGCCATCCTGAACCCATTTCATACGCCGAACGTGCCGAAGGATGGTGAGGATTTGATTGTCACGGCGCGAATCGTTCCCACCTTCTTCCCCGTCGCCAGCGTTTCGCTGACCTATCGGATTATGTTTGGGTCGCCGGTGACGTTGACCATGTTTGATGATGGCGTGCACGGGGACGGCGCAGCCTTTGACGGCGTATTCGGTGCTACGATTCCCGAGAGCGCGTCGAGTATCGGGCAAATGGTGCGCTGGTATTTCCGGGCGACCGATACACAGGGCAACGCATCGCGCTGGCCGCTCTTCGCAAGTCCGACTGAGTCGGCAGAATTCCTTGGCACGATTGTCGATCCGACCAATGTGGTGAGCAAATTGCCCGTGGTTCATTTCTTCGCGCCGCCCAACATTTTACAGCCCGGGCCGACCACCTCCCAGACTGGCGCGGATTCACAGGCCGGTGCCCAGGTATCCGTGTTTTTTGACGGTGAATTTTACGACAACGTCCGGATGGAATTGCGCGGCAACAGCACGGCCGGCTTCAACAAGAAATCGCACCGGGTGGATTTCAACCGTGAACACCCCTTCCGCCATGCGCCCGGC
This sequence comes from uncultured Verrucomicrobiae bacterium, assembly GCA_963760275.1. Taxonomy (GTDB): domain Bacteria; phylum Verrucomicrobiota; class Verrucomicrobiia; order Limisphaerales; family SIBH01; genus JANNGC01. The sequence continues at coordinate 386,904 of CAVXCM010000009.1, read as the reverse complement.
TTCCCCCGCATCCGCAAGACTTCCTTCACGGCCGATTACCCCGATCCCACCTACATGCGGCAGGAACTGACGTTCTGGCTGGCTGACCAGTTTGGCGCCCCGGCTCCGTTTTATTACCCCATGAGGCTGCAGTTGAACGGGCAGTTCTATCAACTCGCCAACCACAACGATGTCCACGGCGAAGAGTTCCTCGAACGCATTGGATTCGATCCAAACGGCGCGCTTTACAATGCTGCGGGGCAAGTGACGCCGGGCCGGGCCAGTACGGGTGGCTTCGACAAGAAAACCCGGACATGGGAAGCGGATACGGATTACGCAGATCTTGCCGCGCGAGTTGCGGAGACGGTTCCCAACCCTGTTCGGTACACGAATATCTTCGAGTTGTTCGATGTGCCGGAGGTCCTCAACTACCTCGTCGTCGCCCGTTGGGTGCACGAAAACGACGACATCTGGGCGAACTTGAGCCTTTATCACGACAACGATGGTGACAACCGGTGGCGTGTCTTTCCTTTTGATATGAATCTTTCGTGGGGCGCCATCTTCGCAGAAGGCGATGCCAGTCTTTACACGGGCGTGCAAGCCACGAATGACAATCACAAATCGCATCCCCTTTATGGATCATCGCAGGCACTGGCCTTGAGCGGGCCGGGCGGTGCCTACAACCGCGTTTACGATGCGTTCTTCCAAGTGCCGGAAACCCGTCAAATGTATCTTCGCCGTCTGCGGACGCTGTTGGACACGTACATCAAACCGATTGGCACGCCTACCAATACGACGTTGATTGAGCAACGCGTCCTGGCCAATCGCGACCTGATTGCCGAGGAAGCGATGCGGGATCGAGCCTGGTGGGGATGGCCGGGAGTGGGTGGCCAGAATAATTTTGCGCAGGGCATCAATATCACCAACGGGGTGAACGACATGCTCGCGCAATTCTTTCGCGCGCGCCGCCAGCACTTCTACGGCAAGCACAGCGTGACCAACACAGCGTTGCCCATTGGCATTTCCAAGACACAAAATGCGGGCATTCCGCTGGCTCAGCCCTCCAATGTGGTGGTGCGCATCGCTCAATTCGAATTCAACCCGAGCAATGGAAATCAGGCGCATGAATTCATCCAGGTCACAAACCCGAATTCCTTTGCTGTGGACATCTCGGGTTGGCGTCTCGAGGGCGGTGTATCCTTCACCTTCAAGCCCGGCACGGTGATGCCCGGCAATGGCGTGCTTTACGTTACGCCGGATCTCAAAGCCTTCCGCACGCGCACGACGACGCCTCGCGTTGGGCAAGGTTTATACGTGATCGGTGATTATCAGGGTTCGCTGGATGCTCGCGGCGAAATCGTCCGGCTGGCTGATGACAACGGGCGTCTTGTCCACACAAACGGATTCATCGGCGCTCCGAGCCTCGTGCAGCAATATCTGCGCATCACGGAAATTATGTATCATCCTGCGGCGACAAACGCCGGTAGCCCCTATCCGCGAGAAGACTACGAATACATTGAGCTGAAGAACATTGGCCCGTCTCCACTCAACCTCGTCGGCGTTCATTTCACGAATGGTGTGGAGTTCGCCTTCACGGCGACCAACGCGCTCACGTCACTCGCTCCCGGCCAGATCGTGGTGCTCGTCAAGAACCCCGCCGCCTACGTTTCGCGCTACGGCGCAGGCGCGACCATCGCCGGCACCTTCGCGGGAGCCCTCGACAGCAAGGGTGAGCGGGTGAAACTCGACGACAGCGTTGGGGAGCAAATCATGGACTTCACCTATAACAACACCTGGTATCCCATTACCGATGGCTTGGGTTTCTCACTGGTGGTTGTGAATGAAAATGCGCCCTTCGACGTGTGGGACCAAAAAGAAGGATGGCGGGCGAGCGGCGTGATTAATGGCTCTCCGGGCGCCACCGATCCCGCCCCCGGCGTCGTCGTGGCCGTGCTTGTGAACGAAGTGCTGGCCAACAGTGACCTGCCGGCTGTCGATGCCATCGAACTTTGGAACAATGGCACGAATGTGGCGAACATTGGCGACTGGTGGATCACCGATGACTTTTTCGTTCCGCGTAAATATCGCATTCCGGCAGGGACGACCATCGCTCCCGGCGCCTACAGAACCTTCACCGAAGCTGAATTCAATCCTGGTGGCGCTGGCTTTTCCTTCAGCTCGAACAGCGACGAGGCGTATTTGTTCTCGGGCGACGCCGCTGGCAATCTTACCGGCTACTATCATGGCTTTAACTTCGAAGCCTCCGAAACGGGCGTCTCATTTGGACGTTACGTTCCGAGCGATGGGGATGAACAATTCGTTGCCCAAGCCTCCATGACGCTTGGCTCTGTCAACTCGCTGCCCAGGGTGGGGCCGATGGTGGTCAGTGAAATCATGTATCACCCGGCCGACAATTACGTGCTCACCAATGGCACCGTCGTCGGTCGTGACAACACGGACCATGAATTTATCGAGGTGCAAAACATCACGGCCTCGCCGGTTCCGCTCTTTGACCCGGCTTATCCGACCAATCGTTGGAAGCTGACTGGCGCAGTGGATTTCACATTCCCCACCAACACGGTTCCGGCCGGCGGTTTTGTGGTTGTGGTGAGCTTTGATCCCGCGACCAACGCTGTTCAGTTGGCCGGCTTCCGTTCCCGTTTCAACGTGAACACCAACGTCCTCATCCTGGGGCCGTTCAGCGGCCAACTCGATAATGACGAGGAATCGGTACGCCTGCGCAAACCAGACCGTTCCGACCCGGCGCAAGTGACGCACGTGATCGTGGATGACATTCACTATCATGACTCGCTGCCGTGGAATCCGATTGCGGATGGGTTCGGTGCTTCCTTGCAACGCATTGTGGCCGGAGACTTCGGGAATGATCCGACCAATTTCATTGCGGCGGCGCCTTCTCCCGGTTCGCCGTTTGCGGGCGGGACGCCGCCGGTCGTGACGCAGCAACCGACCAGCGCGACGGTTTTCGCCGCGGGCAGTCCGGGCGCTTCGACCCTCTACGCGTTTGGCACGACCAACTTCACGGCCTCGGTCAGCGGCGCTGGATTGACGTATCAATGGAGTTTCAATGGGAACCCCATTCCGGGTGAAACGAACTTCACGCTCCTGTTGAATAACATCCAATTCGCCCAGGCGGGCAGCTACAGCTTCCTTGCTTATGGATCGTCTGGCTCAGTGGTCAGTTCCAATGCGACCCTGACCGTCCTCTCGCCTGTGGTAATCAACGCGGCTCCGACGAATCAATTCGTGCAGCCCAACACCAATGTGACCATGACCGTAGGCGCGACGGGGACAGGCACGCTGCGCTATCAATGGCGCTTTGAGGGCATGGACATCCCGGGTGCCACCAACGCCAGCTACAGTTTCACGGGGGCGAACGTGAATAATCATCATGGCAATTACACGGTGGTGGTCAGTGATGATTTGAGCACCACCACCACTTCCAACGCCTTGGTTTATGTCATGCTCCGCGTGGGGATCGTGACCCATCTGCAGAATATGTCGGTCCTGCAAGGCGGCACCGTGACCTTCAGCGTGGTGGCCACGGGTGCGCCGCCGCTCTGGTATCGCTGGATTCGCGGAGGGGCAGCCTTCCTCACCAATCAAAGCCCGACGCTGACCCTGACGAACGTCCAGGTCGGCGGTACTTACCGGGTGGGCGTGACAAACACAGCGAGTCCCGCAGGTGTCTTCAGTTTGGCTTCGGGCAGCGTGACGCTCACCGTGCTCGCCGATGCTGACCGGGATGGGATGGCGGACACGTGGGAGACGAACTATTTTGGCAGCGTGAACACGACCAACAACGCAGCAAACGCACTGCTGGATTCGGACGGTGATGGCATGATCAATCGGGACGAGTATGTGGCGGGAACGAACCCCACTAATCCATTGAGTTTGCTTCAGGTTTTGATGAATGCGACCAATGCCTTGCAGCTGCACTTCGTGGCGCAAACCAATGTCAGTTACAGTGTGCAGTGGCGGACCAATCTTTCCGCGGCGGCATGGTCCAATTTGACCAACATCAATGCGCAGTCGGGAATGCGCACCATCGAGGTGAACGCGGCAACGGCACCTGCTTCACGGGAGAAATACCTGCGCGTTGTGACGCCTCAATCGCCTTAGCGAACGTAGCCCGGTGCAACTTCAAACGGCGGACAATACTGTCCGCCGTTTTTGTTGTGGGAGCAGGGCAACGACGTTACGCGAAAAGCGGCGTTTTTACCGTAGGCAGGCGGTCGTGTTGCCTGTAAATTCACTTCGGCCCAAGCGAAGGAATTATGGAGGCAACCAGGAAATGCGGGCTATGTGGTAAGGGGCGGCTTTGTGCCGGGGATACTGACTCTGAAACTAACCCACGATGATTCGGCGCTCCACGTCCATTCAGTCCAAGCTGACTTTCGCCATCCTTGGCACCACCCTCGCAGTGCTGTTGCTCACGACGGCTGGGTTCGTCACTTACGAGTTCATCACGTTCAAAAAGGGGATGGAATCGCATGTGCGCACGACTGCTGGCATAATCGCGTTGAACAGCGCTTCCTCGCTGAGTTTTGGAGATCTCAACACGGCTCGTGAAACATTGACCACCATCTCGGTTGATCCTCACATCCAGGCAGCGGCACTTTATGGGGCGGACGGCGAGCTGTTTGTGCATTGGCCGGAAAATGCAGACCCCAGTTCCTTTCCCCTGCGTCCAAACTCCGGTGGGTTCTCTGAGTCAGCGGATTCGCTGGTATATTTTCACCAGGTGACCCGTGCGGGTGCTCATCTCGGGACGCTTTATTTGAAGTCAGATTTCGGGGCGCGGCGCGAGCGTTTCGCACGATATGCGCTAATTGTCGCCACGGTCCTCGGCGTTTCAATGATCGTCGCGGTGCTGCTTTCCCGTTTCCTGCAGCGCGGTATTTCGCAGCCAATTCTCGCCCTGGCTGAGGTGGCACAGGCCATTTCGTCGCGGCGCGATTACTCGGTCCGCGCCGTCAAATCGAGCAACGACGAAGTGGGTGTTCTGACGGACGCCTTCAATCACATGCTGGTGCAAATCCAGGAGCGGGCCGAGGCGTTGCGTGTGAATGAGGAACGTTTTCGGCACCTGGCCAATGCCGTGCCGGCGCATGTTTGGACCGCGGACGCCAGCGGCACCATCGTCTATTTCAACGAGCCCTGGTATGAATTCACGGGACGGACTCCGCAGGATTCATTGGGACTGAGATGGACTGAAGCGTTGCACCCCGATGATCGCGAGGGCTGTGTGCGTGCCTGGCATGAGGCGATTGAGCGGGGATGCGTCTTCGAATCGGAAGGGCGAATCAGACGGGTCGATGGCGAGTACCGCTGGTTCCTCCAGCGTGCCCTGCCGGCGCGTGATTCAACAGGCAGCGTAAGCGGGTGGTTCGGAACGAACACGGACATCGACGACAAGATGCGGGCAGAAGAAAATGTAAACCAAATGAACCAGACCCTGGAGCAGAGGGTGCGTGAGCGCACCTCTCAGCTCGAGGCATCGAACCGCGAACTCGAAGCATTCAGTTATTCCGTGGCGCATGATCTTCGCGCCCCGTTGCGAGCCATCGATGGTTTCAGCCAGGCGCTTGTGGAGGATTACGGTGCGCAATTGCCGCCCGAGGCCAAGGAACTCTTTCAACGATCCCGCCTTGCCAGCCAACGCATGGCGCAGTTGATCGATGATCTGCTAGACCTCTCCCGCGTGGCTCGGGCGGATGTCCACATGCAACCGCTTGATTTGAGCGAGATGGCAAGGTCAATCGCGGCTGAATTGAAAAAGGCCTTGCCTCATCGGCAGGTCACTGTGCAGGTGGAACCCAATCTTCGTGCCGGGGGTGACAGCCAATTGCTACGGCTGGCGCTGGGAAATCTTTTTGATAATGCGTTCAAGTTCACGCGCTTGAAAGGCGAGGCAACGATCCATTTCGGCGCGACTACCATAAATGGGGAGCGGGTTTTTTTCATCCGCGACAACGGTGCAGGCTTTGACATGCAGTTCGCCGCGAAGCTTTTCGGCCCGTTTCAACGTCTTCACACCCTCGCGGAGTATCCTGGCACGGGGGTCGGCCTGGCCACGGTGCATCGCGTGGTCGTTCGCCATGGTGGAAGGATCTGGCCGCAATCCGGAATAGGACAGGGCACGACCTTTTACTTCACCTTGCCGGACGAGAGAGATTGCAGGAATTGATCGGGACGTTACCCCTCACTCGCCAGAAGCCCCCGCTTTGCCGCCAGCCACTTTCTTTCAGGGAATGAACATTCGCACCGTGCTGCCATCCACGCAGTCGGCGGGCCGGATGGTGCGAATTGTGTTGGTAAGTTTGCCGTTGGTCAGTTGATGGACGCTCCCGTCGCTCAAGCCAAGATTCCCTGCGCTGGCGCCATGACAGAGGTCCTTGTCCCACCGCGCATTCAAGCCGCCGGACGGGTTGCTGATCACGTAACAGGCGGCATTGTCCGGCAAGCCAGCGAATTCGTAACCGCTCATGCTGCGATCGGCAGAAAGAATGTGGTTGGGCTTGTTTGGATCGGCGTCATTGCCGAGCACGTAGCTGACATTGTTTTCGTCGAAGGTGACCCAATCGGTGGCTTGCTTACGCGGTTTATCGGCGGGGCAAATCAACAGTTTGGGCGTGACCATTTCGTTGGATGCCAGCAGGAATTGGAAATCAGCCGTGGCATTTCCGCTGCCGTCGGGTTTGCCGCCGCCGTCCGCCTGATCCACGCGCCACGGAAACTTTCCATCGTGGTCATTGGCGTAGAGAAGCATGCCGAGCCCGATTTGCTTCAGGTTGCTCACACAACTGATCCGCGCCGCCCGGGCCTTGGCGCGCGCCAACGCGGGCAACAACAAGCTCGCGAGAATCGCTATGATGGCGATCACCACGAGTAACTCGATGAGGGTAAAACCGCGGATAGCGAAGCGTGCGTTACTGTTCATATCGCGTTGTTACTGATTTGGGAATGGACCGTAATAGAGGGGCGTTACCGGCTGACGGCTCGATAAAACTTATGAGGCCCACTGAGGGAATTCGTGCGGGCGACGAACCCGGCGTCGAATGGTTGAGTAACTCCTCCCACGTCGTTGGTGAACGGCTGGTTCAGGTCCAGAGTGGATTGCAGGTCATAGTTAAATCCTCGCAGTGCTTCGTAACGCACTTCCACGGCGCCAGAGCCGCGTCGGGCAATGGTGACTGGCGTGTTGGTCACCGATCCATCCCAATACCGTCGCATCAGGGCCCAGACGTTCGAGCCGCATTCGGCGCCGACCCGCCGGCCGGCAAAGTCATCGGCCGGGGGATGAATGCCACCCCAGATGCGGGAGATGCCCACCTGGTCAGCCGCATCGAAGTAGGTGGCCCATTGCAAGGTGACGGGAGCGGACGGCCCCTTTTCATTTAACAAGTTGGTGATGGTGTAGGATCCCATGCCGCCCGGGAAAAACTCTGACCCGGTGATCGAGGTCAACACGTGGGCGATTGATCGACTGAACGTGCTGTGGCCGGAAACGTAGCCGGGGAACGCTGGGGTTACGAAATTAGAACGCTGGTAGGTTGTCCAGGTATCCGCGTGCAGCCATCGAACCCCATTTGGCGCAATCCGTTGTCCTGTCTCCCCAGGCCATGAAAGCACGGCAATCTTGCCGGGAGCCAGACCGGCATGGCGTCCGGAATTGACTGAACTTTCAGTAACGACCTCGATCAGATTGCTGATGAGTGGAAGCCCTTGCGCATGATAGGAGGGTTGCGCTGGGTCGCTCGCCTGGCCGAGACCTCCCAGGAAACGCACCGCACTCAAGGGGCGCCAGGCGTCATAGTAGCGTTTCAGCGACCAGGCGGCACACGCGGCGTCGTGACCGGCGGCGTTCAGCGTGAAAAAAACTTTAATGTCCCATTCCAAATCATCCACGACAGGCCCGGTGCCGCCGATACGTTTGATCGTTCGGGGATCGTCAGCGATGTCGTTGGCCACCACGTTCCAATGGCCGGGTGGAGTTTCAGAGCTGGGACCATCAGCCCAGAATTCAGTGAGCGCGCGGGCGAAGTCGCCCCGTTTGGTGATCTGCGGCACATAGGGCAGGCCAGTCACAGGATTCACAAGACGGCCGCGACCGTCGTTTGCACCGAGGCTATTGTTTCCTTGCGATGCCGGAGAGATGTCGATGAGCACTCCATCATCCGGGGTGAGTTGGCTGCTGTAGCGGATGACTTCAACCACGTTGCTGATGAACTCGGCGTGGGTTGGCCCCCCGAAGAAAGGCGGCGGCCCAGGATCAATCCATGGCTTGGCTGCGTCGGTGCGAGCCAAACAGAACGGGCGGACGCCGAGCCATTGCGCTCCGAGGTAGCCTTGGATGGGACCGGCGGGAAAACCGTTTTGATCCACGGCATTCACCACTTGGAGGCGTTGCCAATGGTTGATGTCTACCAACGTGTTTCCGTTCCCGTCCGTGATGCCGGGAAGAGCCGTGGCCAAGGGACCATTTACGAACGCGTAGCCGCCCTGGCCCGCCGGGTAGTCAGGATAAGCCACGGGCGGGTTTGCGGTGGGGAAAGGGATTCCATTTGTTTGCCGGGAACCATCATTGCTGAACCAGAGCGACACTGCATCGTAAACGGCGTTTCCCACGCCGGCTGGCGTCGAAGTATTCCGGGACGTGTTATTGGTGCTGTAGCCGAGCCCTACCAATTCAGCGTCATCCGCTGCCAGCGTCGCGGCGGCAGTGCGGGAAAATAAATGACGTTCCTTCAACAGCCTCCACGCCGCGTAGCTGATTGCTTCGTGCCGGGCTGCTGCGACGTCCGCGGTAGCGTGTTTGCCTCGGTAGATGAAACCGACGGCGCCATTGGTGTCGTACGCGGCCCAGGCGTCGTACATCGCCACCGAAAGGCAAAAGAGATTGCGCGCCTGCGCCGGCGGGTGCGGAGTGTCGTTGCGGATGGCAGTCAAGGCACGCTCATTCCAGACACGAGCAATGCTGTTTGAGGCGGCGGCGTGGAGTGGAAAGGCAGAACACGCCAGAAGAGCCAAAGCGCAGCCGGCCACGGTCAAGGGCTGACGCCGGTCCACCGGTGCGGGCATGAGGATCGCGGGAGTTTTCATGACGTTAGGGTTGATAAAAAAAATCCAACCCCAACTTGATTCATGTGACGATCATTTTTTTGTGAATCGACGGATGTAGGGGGCGAACCGCGTCATCCGTGGGGTGAGCAGCCAACCAAGGCCGATGGCAGCAATTTTGGGGACGCTTTATCGACCAGAGCCGACGCGGTCGGGGTGCCCCGCTTAGGGAGGACTGGGACATCCGATCGGCCCGGCTGTTTCGGCCTTCGAAACCTGCGGAGTCGTTTAGAAATCCGACGGTTCGTTTTGATCCAACATGAGTCCCAGTTTGGCCTTATGGCCCCGCAGGGTCAGCTTGAACATTTTGGAACGGGTCCCGCGGCGAACTACCAGTCCATCACGCTCGAGATTTTCGATTTCGTTGGCAGGCAGAGAGACGTGCGACCACACGCTCGATAGCTTGTAGAGATTTTCAACGTTCATGGTCTTCATAGCGGCGTCGCCTTTAAAGAGTTTAGACGGGGTGCCGGCGGTCGGCCCGGCTCCGCAAAGTAGTGAAGTTTTTCCGCGCGATGCCGCTATCCCCCGCATGATTTCGGGTCCAGTCCTTATTATTGATGATGATGTCTCGATGGTTGAGGCCGTGCAGGAGATGCTGCAGGCGGCCGGGCTTTCCACCGCTACCGCTTGCAATGGCTTCCACGGCTTGCGCCTGGCGAGAGAGGCCAAGCCGTCAGTCATCGTGTGCGATATGAAGATGCCGAACATGGCGGGAACAGACGTCTTTCGCGCCTTGGCTTCCGACCCGGCGACCGCGCACATTCCCCGGGTTTTGATGACCGGCCACAGCGATGCCGATCGGTCTCACGCGAACGGCTTTCTGCTCAAGCCATTCGAGCCCCGCCAAATCGTGGACATGATGCATCGCATGAGCAGGACTTACTCATCACAGTTACCTGCAGCAAAAACCTACAAGCTGGCGGATGCTCATTGGCGGGGTTGAGCGCGCGGATAGTCTCTGCAAATGAGCGAACCGCGCCGCCGGTCGTGGCCCCGGCCCCGTCTCAAAGCTCGTGACTTCGCGGCTTTTCCGACCTTGCACCATCCAGTGGGAGCCATTCCCGTCTGAAGTGGATTACGGGTAAAATTACTGTTTGCCGAATGGGCGGTCCTGGATTTACGTCTGTCTTCGCGACATGTTCCGACGGACAGCCTTTCCCATTGTTTTTTTCTTCGCCGCCGCGCAGTTAGCGTTAGGCGCGGATGCGGCCGCGTTGTGGTCCAGTCGGGTGCGCCCGCTGTTCGATGTCCAATGTGTAAAGTGCCATGGCCCCATTGAACAAAAGAGCGGTTTGGAACTGGATACTCCGGAAGCGGTATTGAAGGGCGGCGACGAAGGAGTTGTGGTTGTTCCGGGCCAGCCGGAGAAAAGTCGCCTCTACCAATATCTCGCAGCGGACGCAGACCCTCACATGCCGCCCAAGAAGCAGTTGACCGAGGCGCAACGTGAAGACGTCCGCGAGTGGATTGCGGCCCTCGATCTGAAGCCAGCCAAAGTTGGAAAGAGCGCCACCGAGGCGAAGGTGCCGCGGAAGTTTGAATCACCGACCCGCGCCATCGACATGCTCATCAGTGAAGGGTGGAAGCAAAGTGGAATCAAACCTGCCCCGCCTGTTGATGACCGCACTTGGTGCCGCCGGGTTTATCTGGATTTGGCTGGACGCATTCCCACCGGGGCTGAACTCGACGAATTCCTCAAATCCCGTTCGAAATCAAAACGTACCGCGCTTGTTGAGCGGTTGCTTCAGTCTGAGGACTACGTTGTGCGGATGCGCGAGCTGTGGGACACGATCCTGATGGGGCGGACAAAGCGTGAGAGCCACGAGGATCGCCGTAAACAAAACGGCTGGTGGACCTACCTGGAAAACTCATTTCGCACCAATCAGCCTTGGAACGAAACGGTGCGTGAAATCCTCCTGGCAAGGCCGGCGAACCCGGAAGACAAAGGCGCTTCCTGGTTTCTTTACGAGCGACGCAACGAACATCAAGCCATCGCCGAAGCGGTCGCCCCGATCGTTTACGGCACCAAGATTGATTGCGCGCAATGCCACGACCATCCGTTGGCGCGCGAAATTAAACAGGCCCATTACTGGGGGCTCGTCGCGGCGTTCAACCGTAGCAAGAACATCGAAAAAGGGAATGAGGTCACCGAGTCAGCCACCGGCGGTTTCGTCAATTTCACCAACCTGAAGAAGGAATCGCAACCTGCCGTGATCGCGCTGCTCAATGGCCGGGTCATCGCGGAAACATGGCCCGCCGAAGGGCAGAAGGAAAAAGACAGCGATGACAATTACGTGGACCCCAAGGCGAAGGTGCGAGTCCCGAAGTTCTCGCGTCGCGAAGCTTTCGCCGAGGCCGCTACGAAGGAGAATCCTCTCCTTGCCCGGGCGTTTGTGAATCGAATGTGGTCGGTGCTGCTGGGGCGAGGCATTGTGCATCCGGCGGATGAAATCAATGCGCGCAATTCGCCAAGTCATCCGGAATTGTTGGACTGGTTATCACAGGATTTTGCGGTGCATCAGCACGACGTCCGCCGCCTCGTTCGGGCCATTGTCTTGAGCCGGCCGTATTCCTTGGGCCTTTCAGACGCAGCGCCCGATATGTTTGCTGGAGCGCTGGAGCGTCCCCTCTCCGCTGAGCAAGTTGCGAGGTCGTGGCGCATCGCCGCTGGCTTTCCCATGGAGGATGATTCACTTCGCCGCGGAATCATTGCAGCGATGCCCGAGGCATTGCCGGGTGAATACAACGCCACGTTTCAACAGGCGCAGTTCCTTTCCTATTCGCCGGCCTTGGCAGAAATCCTCAAGCCTGGACCCGAGGGGACCGCGGCTAGATTGGTCGCATTGCCCAAGGCATCAGACCGCGTTGCCGGAGCTTTCCTCGCTGTTTATGGCCGGATCGCAGACGCGGATGAAGGAAAGCAAGCGCAGGCGTTTCTTGAAGGCCGCGCCGACCGGCCGACCGAAGCGATCCGGGATCTGCTTTGGGCCATGATGACGAGCGCTGAATTCCTGACCATGCCGTAACATGAAATCTGAATCCAAAGCCTCGAACCCGGGCCGGTGCCCGACCAACGAGCACACGTTTCATCGCCGTCTTTTCCTCAAGGGCCTGACGGGGGGCGCGCTGGCAGCCACGACGAGCTTCACCGGTCTGTTCCACAACCCCGTCTTTGCCGCCCAAACCAAGAAGGCGCAGAAACATTGCATCCTGTTGTGGCTGTGCGGCGCGCCGAGTCAGTTCGAAACGTGGGATCCGAAGCCGGGCCGTCCCAGCGGCGGTCCATTTGGAAGCATTCCCACGAGCATTCCCGGTGTCCACTTCTCGTCGCTCATGCCGCAGTGTGCCCGGATTGCCGACAAACTGAACATCGTGCGCAGCATGAAGACGGCGCAGACGGAGCACTTGCAGGCCATCACCTTGTTGCAGCGCGGCAATCCCGAACGCGCCGGTTTCACGAGACCCACTCTCGGCAGCGCCCTGTCGCAGGCGATGGGACAGTTGGATTCGCCGATTCCAAACTTTGTGTTTCTGGATCCCATTCCGGGCGGCAACGAGTTCGAAACGTTTAAGGCGGGGAATTGGGCGGGATGGCTCGGGGCTGAGCACGCGCCTGTTCGTATGGGAGGTGATTACACCCCGCTCGCGAACTCCGCGGCCGAGTCGATTCCACAGCACGATCGCGAAGCCCGGGAGACGTTGCGGAAATTTTTCACGTCAAAGTATGAGCGCGATCGCCGGAGCACCATCGCCCGCAGCCAGAATGCCGCGTTCGAGCGGATGAAGGGCATGGCCGCCAGCGCGAACCTTTTCGATGTGAACAAGCTCCCGGCGAAGGACCGCGAGCGTTATGGCCCAGGCAGCTTCGCGCAGCACTCGCTCATGGCGCGGCATCTCGTGGAGAATGGCGCGCCGTTCGTCATGGTCGCCAACGGCATGAATTGGGACAACCACGTCTTCCAGCATGAGATTCATCAAATGTTGGTTCCGGAGTTGGACCGCGTGCTCTTTCATCTTGTCACTGATCTCGACCAACGGGGCCTGTTGGATTCCACGCTCGTGATTGCCATGGGTGAATTCGGCCGCACCCCGTGGATGAATCCGGCGCGGGGACGTGACCATTATCCGAACGCGTGGAGCATGATGATGACCGGTTGCGGCCTGAAGCGTGGCGTGGTCGTGGGTGCTACAGATGTCGATGGCGTGGACGTGATCGAGAAGCCGTTCAACGAGCAGAACCTTTTTGCTACCATCTTTACCGCGCTGGGCATTGATCCCCACGGGGAATACGATTTGCCGGGCATGCCCACGTTTCATCGGGTGGAAAACAGGGCTGAACCCATTCGCGATCTCCTGGCGTGAACCCATGAAAACAAATCTCGCTCACGATCATAAGCTCCCTGCCGGAGCCCTCGGGCTGGCCATAACTCCCGATGGGAAACGCGCCTTTGCCGCCTGCGCGGACGGGTTGGTCTATGCAGTCGATACGGCCACCGGAAAAGCGGATGCCTTGGAGGGAAAGCATGAGTCGTTCGCCAGTGGATGCGTGCTGCTTCCCAACGGGCGCACCCTGATTTCCGGCGGCTACGATGGGAAATTGCTCTGGCATGATGTCGAGTCGCGCCGGTGCCTCCGTCGCGTGCAAGCCCATCAGTTTTGGAACTGGCAACTCGCCCTTTCGCCGGACGGACGATTGCTGGCCACCACAACCGGCCAATACTTGCCAGGCGGTTGGAAGTACGAGCCCGCGCCTGAGGTTGAGCCGTCGGTGAAGATTTTTGACACAACCACGGGCGAGGTGATTGGTAAATTTTCGCACACTCCGCCCGTCCTGAGCTGTGCATTCAGCCGCGACGGTCAGCACCTGGCTGCCGCCAACATGATGGGTGAAGTGCGCATTTGGGCCGTTCGCGCTGAGAACGCCGCCAAACCCGTCGCCCAATGGACATCGCCCGACTTCACTTCGTGGGGAACCATCAAAACGCATCATTACTGTGGCGGAATTTATGGTTTGGCCTTCTCTCCGGACGATGCAGCGCTGGTTTGCTGCGGCATGGGGCCAATGACGGATCCCATGGCGGGCAATGGAAGGATGACCTGGCAACGTTGGAATTGGCGGAAGGGTGAACGGCTCGATCAGATCAAAGATGACCAGCGAGGTTCAGGCCTGATGGAGACAGTGGACTGGCAGCCCGATGCCAAGCACTTCGTCATGGCGGGTCGTCAGGCGCAGGGGAATTGGAACGCAGCCATTTTTTCTGCGGCGGACGGCAATCTCGTCCATTCGATCGACACGAAGAATCGGATCACCCACGCACGTTTTACGGCGGACGGCCGGTCACTCATCGTTTCGGGCGTGAACGGACAACCGCAGCGCAAGGATGGCGAATGGGCAGCCTGGGGCCGCCTGCAAGTTTACAGGTTGGATTCTTGAACCGCTCCCCCGGTGGTGAGCGTTAGCGACGTCGGATTTTTTGGTAGAGATAGCCACCCAAGAGGATGAGCAACATTGCCACGGCGATTACGGAAATCGAAAAGGCAACGGGCCCTCTCCAACCTACCTGATTTGAGTAAACCGCTCCGCGCCAGCTTCCTTCGGCAATGGCACCAGAAGTCAGCAGAACCGCGGTGAAAAACCCGGCCACTTTGATCAGGCTTGCCAGCGATGCCACCAAGGTCAGTGCGAAAGGAGGCGTTCGCCCGCGGGTGTGAAGGTGAAGAAAGCGCAAGTGAAGGAAGTTCTCGAGATAGTCCGCAGCGGCGGTGGCGATCGGGATTAAGAGCCAAAGCGGGACATCGAGCGATGCCAGGGATATTTCAGTCCTGAGCCAGGTCCATTCCAAAGGAACTGCCGCAAACCACAATCCGAAGCCAAGCACGAGCGCGTAGATGGGAATGAAACCGATGAAGTCACGCCATAACGACTCGCTCACCAGCCGGCACATATTGCATTGGGGTGATGGCTGGGCGGGAGAAGGAGAATGGGCGCGTCCATTCAACCGGTAGCACCAAGTATCCAGACATTTTTTGACGCGCCCGGGTGTGCCGGAGATTTGCAGGGGCACGATGGACCCGAGGTTGGCCTTCAACATGGGTTCGCCGCACCAAGAAAACGCTTTCAGGAAATACATCGCGCCGAACTGAAGCAATAATAACAGACCGCCGAACGCAGCCAATTCCGGCGCTGCGTGGATTTTAATCGTGCCCAGGTTTAGAAGCGGGGCGACGACCGCACCGATGAAGCTTGTGGTGAAAACCACCGAAAGGATCGCGGCGACCGCCAGAGCTGGACCTCCGAAAACGGCGCCACAGGCGGCGGTCAGGCGCGATTGCTGAATTCGTCCGTCGCAGAGATTGGCCAGAAACACTCCTGCCACGGCGCCCGCCATAACCGGCCACCACCGCCCCATCACTTGAACGGCCCTGAGCAACGCGGTTGAGAAATCATCTTCGTTCCAGCCGAGCATCGTTAAGTGGTTGAAGGCGGCCACCGCCCCTGCCACGCAGAGCACGACTCCCAAGGCGCGTGTCCAATAAATCGAATCCAGGAAAGCCCGCCGGCGCGGACTGGGCCGGCCGGAGGCCAAAACAAAATTGGCTTTGCTCTCGCTCCAATCGACCAGTGCGAACGCGAAGGCCGCGAAAGCAAGGGCACGGATCATCCAGTCGGAGACGCCATGGCTGGCGAGCACCACGCCGCGCACCGACGCGATTCCCACCGCCGCCAGCGATGCCCACAAAACCAGCGCCACGTATTCGGCAGTCTTGTTTTCGAGCCAGGGATGGGCGGGATTATTTTCAGGTGATTCCGCTTTTTCACCGGGTATTTTTCGCTTCGCGTATTCCGCGAGGTTGGGCGGGCGTTGCCGCTTTGCCCAGTAGGCGAAGACGGAGTCGTCCACGCGCTCGTTGATGTTCTCCAGCGCGAACCCTGGCTGAACGAGAGCGTTGTTCATTGCCTTCGGAGTTGCTCGCACTTCGGGTTGGGGATCAATGGGGCGGTAGAATGGCTTGGCCCGGAATAGCATGGTCCAAAAGGGGCGGGCAAATTCCCAAAATGAATCACGCGGTATCGGCAGTGGATCGGCCAGTGGCGGCGGGGCTGGCACGTCTTCACACACCAGGCCCGCATCGATCGCCCCTTGCAATACCCATTGATAGGGCCGTTCCGCCAACCGGTTGTCCGGGTAACCGCCTCCCACATTGGAGTGGGCCCCCACAAACCAGCGCTGTTCAATCTTCCGATTCCACATCGCGCGAACGCGTTGCCAGTCCTGCCGGTGAGTCAGATCGGTGCCCGCCTCACCCGCCTCGTATTGTTGTGGAACTTCAGTCGAGCCGGTTCGCACATGCCTCTCATTCACCGTCTCGTGTCCCATGTAGGCAACGAACGGAGTATGATTGAAACTGCTTCGGTGCTCGTCCACCGCCAGCGCATGACGACAGTTTTGAATCAGCGTTGTAGGCCGCATGTTGTGATGCAGTGCGAGTTTGCTCTTCAGCACGGGAATGGCGAGCGCGTCCAAGCCCATGGCTCCCACGGTGTCATACACGCCCAGAAAGGTAATCCGCACGCGGCGAGACCAGCGCACGAGCAGCTTTTCCGTCTCGTTCAAGTCGTGTGCGCGTTGGCCGGGAACCCGGTCGGCGGGATCGGGCGCATCCGGATTGGGTTTTCGGTTTTTTTCAAACTCGCCAACCTGCCAGGGGTCGCAAACCAGTTCGCTGATCTGGCGAATCCGCGTGGGCGTAGCCCCAAAGGCACGTTCGAAAAGACTGCGCCGCTCCTCATGCTGGCGGCCGAGGATGCAGTATTGCTCCCACAACTGATTCACGGTCAGCGGAGCTCCACGCCGCAACAATCCACACCGGCCGATGAAGCCCACTAGTGAGCGCGCCGTGTAAGCGCCACGGCTGAAGCCGAAAATGTAGATCTCATTCGGGCGGCCGCGGTCATCGCTCTCGTCGAAGTTTTGAACCAGCCAGTTGTAGGCATTGCGGACGTTCTGCTCGAGGCCGAAGCCGAAGGCGCCGCCGCTCACCCGATCCAACACGCCGGTTCCTACGCCACGATGATATTCGGAGCACTGAAAAATTGTGCCGCCGTCCTTATCCCGCACCTCGCCTTCACGGATGAGCCCGAAGTGATGGAGCACATTGGTGTTGTCGTCGCGATTGTTCCAGGTGCCATCCAGGCAGATGACGAGTCGCTGCCGCTTGCCCGCTTTCGAGCTGTTAGCTGAACAGGTGGAGAGGGTGACCGGTGTTTCCATGGGTGTCCTTTCTGTCCTTCTGCGTTTAACACATGCCTTAAGTGGCCGGGGAACAGGCTTCTTGGGTTCAAAGTGTGGACAGGCTGACTGGGAGACGCAACCGGTTTAACCAACTGTTAACGAGCGGATACGAACGGTCTCGAAGGTCCGAGCGCGGTTTTGGAATAGAGAGGAGCGTTTGATTGAAAGTGGAGCCAGTTGTCGGACTTGAACCGACGACCGACGGTTTACAAAACCGTTGCTCTACCACTGAGCTAAACTGGCGTCCGCGAGGCGTCGCAATGTATTCGTCCCGCCGTCGCGCACAAGTGTTTTTCCGAGTGCTCTGGCCAAGGCTGATACAATCGCGTTGCCTCAATGCCCCGCTTGATGCTCCTGAATATACTCCTGCTTCAGGCCCAGTTGCTCGGGCGCGTGTAGCACGAGCATCTTCATGCGGCATGTCGCTCGGCACCGTTCGCGCGGTCAGCTTCGAGACGATGATCATCAGCGTGATGGCCAGCGGCACGGCCCAGATCGCCGGTTGTTCGCAGAGGATGCGGAGCAGCGGATGTGCCGCCCAGAAAGGATTCAGGCCCGCGAATAACTTGAACAAGGCCGAAGCGTTGGCGGTTGCCGCAAGGTCGCTGAAACTGGTGAGCGAAATGCAGGCGAGCGCGGCGATGCCGCCCGTCAACATGCCGGTGGCCGCGCCCTTCATCGTCATGCCGCGCCACCACACGCCATGAACAGCAGCGGGAAATAACTCGCCGCCGCAATGGCGAAGGCCTGGCCCACCATGAAATTGATCTGGAGCTGTTCCACCTGCATGCCGAGCAGGATGGCCACGCCGCCGATGAGCACCGCGCCGATCTTGAACATCCTCATGCGCTGCTCCGGCGTGGATTTGGGGCGGAGGATTCTGCCGTAAACATCATGGGCCAGCGCGCCGGTCATGGAGACGAGCAATCCGCTGAAGGTGCTCATGAACGCCGCGAACGCGCCCGCGCAGGTGATGCCGCTGAGGATGGAGCCGAGCGGCGCGATATTTCTCGTTCAGGATGCGCGGCAGTTCGAGCACGATCTTGTCGGTGCCCTTTCGCGCCCACGCCGCTGTAAAGTTCCGGCAGGAGGTTGCGCCCCGATCACGCCGAACACCGGCGGGAAGACGTAAAACACGCCGATGAGAATCATCACCCACATGGTGGTGCGCTTGGCGGCGACGCCGTCGGGGTTCGTGTAGAAGCGCACGAGAATGTGCGGCAATCCTGCCGTGCCGCAGACGATGCGCGATGATGAGCGAGTAGGTGTAGAGCAGCGCGAGCGGCTTCTCGTGCTTGGCGAGCCAGGCTTTTTCGGCTGCCTTACCTCGATCAGCTGACGTGGCGCCGCCGGAAGCAGAGGTTTGAGCGGAATAAGAACCCGGCTGTCCTTGGTCCGTGTTACTCACTTCGGGAGCGCGATTCACAGGGGCCGCACGCAATGAACTTGCTCCAACTGCTTGAACAACCCAACCGCTGGCGTGCAAGCGCTCTTCGATTGCCGTCTTCACCTCAGCGGCCGTGAAGGCGCCATCGCCATGTTCGCGCACGCCGCTGTCGGGGCCACTCGTTCGCTTAACGAGTTTCAACTGGCTCAACTTCCCACCGAGCAAATCATCCGCGCGCTGCGCCAAGGAATTTGTGTTGGGCAAAAGTTGGCGGCCCGTGAGTTCCGCATACACGCCGAACGCCTGCGCGACGGTGAGTGAATCGAGATTAACCGTCATGCGTTGCTCGGGCGACAGGCCCGCGCGGAGGGGGATGGCTTCCCCTGAAGGGGCGACATTCCCGAAGGGGGAAGGGGGAAGTTCGTTTGCCTTCGCGCCCTTCGCTCCTTCGCGGGGGAATTCCGTCTCGGCCTTCTTGCCGATGGCGGCGGCGGCGGTCTTGGCGGCCTTGGTGGTGAGCGGGCCGAAGGGGTTGAGCCAGGTGGTGTCGGCTGGGGCTTTTGGAGGGAGAGGTTTGCGATTTGCTACAACGATCGTTTCGACGACCTCCGCGGCTATGGCGTTGGTGATACTGTTAGATTCGAGTTCCTTTTGGATTGCCTGGTTTGCTTTCTGGATCGCGCGTCTCTCATTCAGTGGTACAGAATAATTTGTTCCATCAAAAACTATGCGGGCCGGATAATTACTGATTTCGATATCCCCATTCACCCCCACCTGTTTCCCATAATGCCCATACACCGCCATGAGCACGAAGATGGGCACGGAGATGGCGAACATCTTGACCCAGTACTGAAACGCCTGCACCAGCGTGATGCCTTTCATGCCGCCGAGCGCGACGTTGAGCGTGATGACCGCGCCCACCAGCACCACGCCCGCCCAATACGGCAGCCCGGGAAAGATGTAGGCCAGCGTCGTCCCCGCGCCCTTCATCTGCGGCATCGTGTAGAAGAACCCGATGAAGAGCACGAACACCACGGCGATCTTGCGGAACACCGGCGAGTCGAACCGGCCCTCGGCGAAATCGGGAATCGTGTAGGCGCCGAACCGCCGCAGCGGCCCCGCGATGAACAGCAGCAGGAACAAATACCCGCACGCGTAACAGACCGGATACCACAGCGCATCGTAGCCGCTGCGACATCACCATGCCCGCGATGCCCATGAAGCTCGCCGCGCTGAGGTATTCGCCGGAGATGGCGCTGGCGTTCCAGCCCACGCCCACGCTGCGGCCCGCGACGAAGAAGTCGCTGGCGGTCTTGGATTTCTTCGCCGAGCGAAAGCCCATCCAGATGGTGACGAGCACCGTGACGGCGGTGAAGGCGAGGATGTAGGGGTCGATGTTCATGATGGCGCGCGAAGAAGCGAAGGGAACGAAGTTAAAAATGCGGCGGTTGATTTGTCTGACGTTCAGCGCCTTTTCGAAGATCCACGGAAAGGAACGGCTTCCCTTCGATGCCATTCACCACGCGGACGATGCCATTCTTTAAGGACACTTCGTTGAAGTTGACCAAAAAGCCGAGCTTGAGCGGAATGAGTCGCAAATAGCTGGTTGTCGTTTTCTTGTGAAGAGGCAGAAGACTTTCAACGGACTTCAATTCAACCAATACAGTGCCGTTCACGATCAGGTCAGCACGAAAACCGATTTCCAACGGTGTCCCTTCGTAGCTGACGTGAATGGGTTGTTGCCTAACGGCGGACAATCCTCGCTTTTCAAGTTCCAGCGCCAGCGCGGATTCGTACACCGACTCAAGCAAGCCGGGGCCAAGCGTCGTGTGGACCTTGAACGCAGCATCAAGGACTTGCTTGCCGGTTTCTTCTTCCCCGATCACTTCGCCCCCTTCGCTTCTTCGCGCGAAACCTCTGCGACTTCGGCGTTCTCCAACGCAATCGACCGTCGGATGAACACCCACGAAATCACCCAAACGAACGGGAAGAACAGTACGCCCAGCACGAACCACGTGAGCGTGAAACCGAGGACGCGCCTGGCCATGAATTCCGGCGCGAAGTAATTCAGCAGCGGCAATCCGAGCAGCGCGATCAGGAAAGTCAGCGCACAGGCGATGGAGAGCTTGAGCTGCCGCGCCATGAGCGAGTGCAAAAAGGATTCACTATGAATGTCGGGTTTGGCCGGCTCCGGATGATGCATCGGCGTTGTGTAGCAGAGGTCTCCTTCGGGCGGCAATCCCGGACCGCGTTTCACCCCGCCCTCGTTCAGCGTCCCAACACTTCGCGCAGCGAAGCGATGCAGCGCGAGTTCTCGGGGCCGGTTCCAATGGAGATGCGAATCCACTCCGGCAACTGATAGCCCGCCATCGGCCGCACGATCACTCCGCACTTCTGCAATTCCTCAAAGACGCGCTGGCCCTCGCCCACTTTGACCAGGATGAAATTGGTCACGGACGGCACGAACTCCAGTTTCAGGTCGCGAAAGGCTCGTTTCGTAGAATCGCAGGCCGGTCGAGGTTGTTCGGCCCGTGTGCGCGCCACGTGTTCGTCATCGTCCAGCGCGGCCAGCGCGGCCGCCTGGGCGATGAGATTCGTGTTGAAGGGCTGACGAATTTTTTCGAGCGCGGCGATGAGTTCCGGATGCCCGATCCCATAGCCGATGCGCAGTCCGGCCAGGCCGTAAATCTTCGAGAAGGTCCGCATGAGGAGCAGGTTCGGGAATTCACCGCGCTGAATCAGAGGCAGCAAGTCCAGGGCGTCGATCCAGAAACTCGATGTAGGCCTCGTCCATCACGAGCAACACATGCGGCGGACAGCCCGTTGAATCAGTTGCGAGCACGTTCAGTCTCCGTGACGTGCGTGCCGGTCGGATTGTTCGGATTGGCCACGAACATGATTTTGGTCCGCGGCGTGATGGCCTGCGCGCATTGCCGTCAGGTCATGTCCAAAGTCTTTTGCGGGAACGGTGACCAGTGTGGCGCCGAACAGTTGGGTGACGATCGGATAAACCGCGAAGCAGTATTGCGACACGACCACTTCGGATTCGTGCGTCCAGCAAAGCGTGTCCAACGAACTCGATGATCTCGTTGGAACCGTTGCCCAGAATGAGATTAGCCGGCTCCACTCCCAGCTTTGCGGCGAGCTTGCGCTTGAGATAAAACGCGTTCCCGTCGGGATAAAGATGCGTCAGCTGCAAGGCTTTCTCCATGGCTGCAAGCGCCAGCGGGGACGGCCCGAAAGGGTTTTCGTTCGAGGCGAGCTTGATGATTTCTGAGGCGGGCAGGCCAAGTTCGCGAGCCACTTCTTCGATGGGCCGGCCGGGTTGGTAAACCGGCAACTGCTTCAGAGCAAGGATTGAGCGGGAGGGCCATAATCTTAAAGCGCAGCCGAGGATTTTTTTCACGTCCACGTGTTCGGCGATCATGTCGCGAATCAACGTGATCTTTTCCGTGTCATCGGGCCGCGTTTTCACCGTCATGTCGTGGACTTTGGACGCGACCTCGTAGCTGTCCTGCCGGGCGAGCAGCACCGGGAAGGGCATTTCCATAATGAGCTTCATGACGTGTTCACCTGGGCGCAAGTTGCCGGTCAACACGATGCCGGCAAGGCCGGAGTGATCGACACTGCACATCTCGGCGGCCGCGGCGAGGAGGATGTCCTCGCGGTCCCCGGGAATGATGACGAGCACGCCGCGTTTGAAAAACTGCATCGCGTTCTGGACGCTCATTGCGCCGATCACGATGTCCTCCACGAGGTTGGTCATCTGGGAGGATTTATTGACCGCCTCCGCGTCCAGTTCCTCACAGATCAACTGCAACGTGGGGCGGGAAAGAATTGGCTGGTGCGGGATGACGCCGAGCAGGTCCAGGCCGCGACGCTTAAGGCCGCTGCGGAGAAACTCGCATCACATAATCCACCTTGTCGGGCATCACCTTGTTCACGATGACGCCGATGACTTCGACGCCTTCCTTTTCGAAGAGCGCCTGGTTCAACGCGACTTCGTCGATGGGTTTGCCGATGCCGCCGCGGGTGACGATGATGACCTTGGCACCCAGTAGTTTTGCGACCTGGGCGTTGGACAAATCGAATACGGATCCGACACCAGCATGTCCCGAGCCTTCGCACAGGACGAAATCCTTTTCCCAAGCGACGCGGTCGAAGGCTTTTTGAATTTTGCGAACGAGTGCGTCGTAATTGGCGTTGGCCAGATACTTGCGGGTAAAATCCGGCTCCACGGCGATGGGGCTCATGTCCACGAGGGGACAGTTCAGCCGGTAAACGCTGTCCATGAGCACGGTGTCTTCGTCGATCTTATGCTCGGCGATCTCCACGAAACGCTGGCCGACCGGTTTGATGTAACCGACGCGCGGGTGGTAGCGCTGCAAGGCCGCAAGCAGGCCGAGAGAGGTGGTGGTTTTACCGTCGTTCTGGCGCGTGGCTGCAATGAAAACGCGCGGAGTAGTTTCGTTCATGGCACCGGAGGTTACGCGACTTCACCTGGCAAACGCTGGCCGGCCTGCGGGTAGAGCTGATCGTAGGAGATGGATTGAACGCCGACGATCGCCGCCACGCCGAGGATGTCATGCGTCGTGGAGCCGCGCGAAACGTCCGCGGCGGGGCGGTCCAGCCCGAGGAGAATCTGCCCGTAAGCGTTCGCGCGCCCGATGTGTTGCACAAGCTTGCTGGCGATGTTGCCGGAGTTGAGGTCAGGAAAGATCAGAACGTTGGCGCGTCCGGCGACTTTGCTGTCGGGCAGTTTGCGCGCGGCAATGTCGGGAATCAGCGCCGCATCCACTTGCAGCTCTCCGTCGAAATCCGCCTGGAGATTTTTTTGATGCGCCTTTTGCTTCGCCAGCGCCGTGGCGGCCTGGACCCTGCCGATGCTTGGATGCGTGGCGCTGCCTTTGGTGGAGTAAGAGAGCAGGGCGACCCGGGGCTTGGTGCCGAGCAAATGCCGCGCAAGTTGAGCCGTGGAGACGGCGATGTCCGCCAGTTGCTCCACGTCCGGCTCGGGAATGACGCCGCAATCCGCGAGGAACATCACGCCTTGCTCGCCGAAGCGGGTGTCCTCCACTTCCATGATCATGCAACTGGAAGCGGTCGTGGTCTGCGGTGCCACTTTGATGATTTGAAACAACGGGCGCAGGGTGCTGCCCATGCGCTCGCTTGCGCCGGAGATGACGCCATCCGCCTGGTGCATGGCGACCATCATGGCGCCGAAGTAATTGGGATTGAGCATGGCATCGCGCGCTTCCTCCAACTGAATGCCCTTGCCGCGCCGCAATAGTTCATAGCGTTGCGCAAAGCCTTCCCGTTCCTCGCTGTATTCGGGATCGATAATGCGCACGCCTTCGAGGGAGATGCTTAATTCTTCAGCGGCCTTTTTAATTTTCGCCCGGTCCCCCAGCAGAATTGGTGCGCCGAGCTTCAAGGAATGAAACTGTCGCGCTGCCTGGAGGATGCGCGGCTCGCTGCCTTCCGGGAACACCAGGCGTTTCGGATGCCGCTGCAATTTTTCGATGACCGTCGCGATAAAGCGCATGGCCGAGAGAAGTAAAGGAGCGGTGCGGAAACTGCAACCGCCCAGTCGAATGGATCCGAGCCCAAAGCTAGAAGAATGCTGCCGCGCTGGACTTAAAACTGGCCCGTGACCAAGAGACATAGGACTTGGTTCTCACGAGGCCCATCTCGTAGGACCCTCCGCACAATCCAGCCACAAAACCAACAATCCCGAGTGGTGCTGTGGCCCAGGAGATCCAACTGCGAATACGGCCAGTACTAGATGAGCTGCAGAAAAAAATGCCGGCGCGGAAACGTCGGGTGCACCGCTGCCAGGGCAAAGAGGTTGGCAGCACTGCGGTCAGCAATCGATGATCACACTGACACTTCCGTGGCTAAGAGTGGCATCTCAGTTTTCGCCTGCCCACTGACAGCTGACGGTTCTAGCTAAGGTTTGACTGCGAGCCCGCCCGGTTTGCCAGCGGGCTTGCCGGTGAGTTCCACCAAGTCCTGGAGAATTCTCCGAGCCTCGTCCAAGGCGATGCTGTCCAACGTCGGAAGGCCCGAATCGTCGGCAGGTTCTTCAGATTCCCCATGGGGTGAGGTTGCTTTGGCTACAGTATTGGTGGGTTTGCTTTTCGCGGCCGCCACGGTGTTGGTCTTGGGCGCGGGAAGCCCGGGCTCATCCACATTCTTAAGTGTGAACTCGTAGGTCTTGTAAGTGGGCTGGGGGCGGGCGCGCAGGGCCTGTTTTCGTGCCTTGTCGCGAGCCTCATTCTCACGCTTTTCCTGCCAACGCTCCGCTTCATTCATCGAGACCGTTTTTTCATCCTTCGCTTTTTTGAAGCGCTCAATTTCATCGTGAATGTAGGCAAAGTCCTTGTCTTTGCTGATGCGCGCTTCGGAGCGTTTACGAAGTTCCGGGAGCACGGGCGGGATGATATTGACGGGTTCATACTTCGCGCTGGGCACGGTGTCCCAAGGCATCGCATCGGGCATCGCCGCCTCGCCTACGTCCATGTAATTCGCCACCGACGGCAGGATGATATCGGGCACCACGCCCTTGAGTTGCGTGGAAGAACCGTTGGCTCGGTAGAACTTACGAATGGTGATTTTGAGCGAACCCAGCTCGTCCGTAGTACGCAAGAGCTGGCCAACCCGAAGCAACGTTTGAACGGTCCCTTTGCCATGAGTTGAGGAATCGCCGACCACGAGTGCGCGGCCGTAATCCTGCAAGGCGCCCGCGAGAATCTCGGAGGCGGAGGCGCTGAATCGGCTGGTCATGACAACCAGTGGTCCATCGTACAAGATGTCCGAGTCCGTGTCCCGGTCCACGGTGATGTCACCGCTCGAACCCTTTACTTGGACCACCGGGCCTTCTTTAATGAACAAGCCAGTTAGGTTGATCGCCTCCTCGAGGGAACCGCCTCCGTTTCGTCGCAAATCAAGGATGACACCCGTGACTTTCTCTGCTTTGAGTTTCTGTAACAGTTTGGACACGTCGGCTGTAGTGCTCTTGCGACCCGCACTGCGGTTTTCCAAGTCCGCATAGAAGGACGGCAGGTCAATGATGCCCACGCGCTGGGCGGGATGCCCGTTCTCCGCCGGTATTTCTAGGAGGCGGGCCTTGGCTTCTTGATCCTCCAGTTTAATCTCATCGCGCACCAGCGAAACAACCTTGCGCACGGATGGGTCGGCTGCGTCCACCGGGATGACCGTGAGCCGGACGACCGTGCCTTTTTCGCCGCGGATGAGATCGACGACTTTATTCAACTTCCAGCCAATGACATTGACCATCTCATTGGAGCCCTGCGCTACGGCGATGATCTTGTCGTTGGGTTTGAGCTGGCCGCTCTTGCGGGCAGGGCCTTCTTTCAATTCTTCAATCTTGCAGTACTCATCTTCAGCCCGCAGCAGCGCCCCGATCCCGAAGAGCGAAAGACGCATGCTGATGTTGAAATTATCCTGCACTGGCTTGCCCATGTAATCCGAGTGGGGGTCGTAAACATGAGCCAGGGAGTCGAGATAGATTTGCAGGACATCGTCGCTTTCAAATTCCTGGAGCGCCTTCAACTGGCGGGTGTAACGGCGCGTTAGGTTCGTTTGGATGGCGGCCGGTTGTTCCTTGTTCAGCACCTCGCTGAGCCATTCGAAACGCACTCGGTCGCGCCATAGCTTCTTCGCTTCGTCCAAATCCTTGGGACGCGGCGCATCCTTTCGACCCGGTGCGTAGCGATCCTTTCCGTGGAACTCAAATTTCTCGGTGGCGATCAGGTTCGTGGCATACTCGACCTGTTGGGTGAAGCGTTTGAGAAATCGATTGAAGATGGCGTCGCCGGGAGTTGTGTCCCCCGTCTTGAGGGTCAGGTCGTCGAGCTGATGGCGCCACTTCTCGAACTCCGCGATGTCCGTCTGCAGGAAAACAAGGTGCGCGGGATCAAGCGCGTCGAGATAACGGTCGAAAAACTTCGACGAGACGGAGTCGTCAAAGGGTTGTTGGGAGTAATGGCCTCGTTCCAGAAAAGCACCGGTCACCCGGGCGATGCGGGCGTCATCCGGTCCGGGAGAGAGCGGCCCGCGCGGGCTGGCGTTTGTGTAACGGTCGGAAACGAGCGTTTGATCTTTCTGCTCTTTTCTCTCCAGCACGGCCGCGAAGACGGCTGCCGCAGTCAGAACAAGGAGGGCTAAGGTGACACGTATCGATCTCATGCTGAAAAATTGTTGCGATAGAATAGCACGTCTCAGTGGAGCGAGCGTCCCTACATGTCATTTTCCGGCTCCCGCCGGCGACGACCCAGCCGCTTGCAACCTGGCTATCTCTGCCGAATAACCCTGACGGAAGTTGAGATACTTTAATTCGCACCCAAGTTCCAGCCGGAGTTTTCGGTTGGAGACGCGCTTGTGAGTGATGGCGCGTTTGCGGCTGGTTGGCTCTTCGTTATTGGCCACTGGCGGCATGGCTTTTCCAAGTTGGAGGGCCAACCAGGAGAAAAACTCGCGCTGCGTAATGGGTTCGTCATCGGCCACGTTATAAATTTCGCCCGGTTGGCCACGTTCCAGCGCCGCGATAATGGCGTTCACCACGTCATCCTGATGCACCATGTTGATGAGTCTCGACCCGTCCTCCGCCAATCTCGCCTCGCCCCGGAGAAATTGATGGAAGAGGTGTCCGCGGCCCGGTCCGTAA
Source organism: uncultured Verrucomicrobiae bacterium (assembly GCA_963760275.1). GTDB lineage: Bacteria > Verrucomicrobiota > Verrucomicrobiia > Limisphaerales > SIBH01 > JANNGC01. The sequence goes on along the minus strand of CAVXCM010000009.1, from coordinate 359,411 downwards.
ATGCCGGCGACGCGGAGGACGATCGCGGGCAAGTGGATTTCACGCGCGGCCCGGAGCAGGAGTTGTTCGGTATCCACGAGCACGCGGCTGGTCTCACTTTGCGGCTCGGTCGCGCTTTCCTCGGTCACGAGTGAGCCATCGCGCTGCCCATAGACACTGGTGCTGCTCGTATAAACGTATTTGGAAGGTGGATTCACCGTGAGCCACTCGATCAGCGCCCGAGTGGCTTCTAGGTACGCCGCGCGATACTCCGCGACGCCTCCCTTGCTGGACGACACAGTGTTAACGACCCAGTCAAATGAGCCGGGCAATCGCATGATCTCGTCGCGCCGGGTGATGTCAGCGATGATCGGCTGAATTCCATGGGCTTCCAACTCGGCCATTGCGGAGGGGCTGCGCCGAATTCCAAAGACCTCGTGACCGCGACGCGCGAGGTCCGCTCCCAGGGGCAGGCCCACATAACCGCAGCCAATGATCAGCGCACGCATCGATTCCTGAAGGTAAGGAGGCGAGGCGAATGGCAACAAACACTTTGTTGAATTCGCGGAACGTGGTTAATTGCCCGCTGCTCATGTCCGAGACTTCGACCAGTCCTTTGCTTTTACCCGCTGCTGCCGCCGCGGTTGCCCTGCCGCGCCCGGAATTGCTCGCGCCCGCGGGCGATTGGGAGTGCGCGAAGGCGGCGGTGGAGAACGGAGCGGATGCGATTTACTTCGGGCTCGAGCGTTTCAACGCGCGGATGCGTGCCCACAATTTCACCGAAGCAGATTTGCCCAAGCTCATGGAGTTCCTCCATCGGCGGGGGGTGCGCGGCTACGTGACGTTCAACACACTGGTCTTCGCGAATGAACTGCCGGATGCCGCGCAGTATTTGCGTTCCATTATTTCTGCGGGAGTGGACGCGGCCATCGTGCAGGACATCGGGGTGGCGCGTCTCATTCGCCAGCTCTCCCCGGATTTTCCCATTCACGCTTCCACGCAGATGACGATTACGAGTGCCGCAGGCGTGGAGTTTGCGCGGGAGTTGGGTTGCAACCTGGTAGTGCTGGCCCGCGAATGTTCGTTGAAAGACATCGAGGCGATTTGGAGTGAACAAACGCGATTGTCCAATGGGGCTGATGTGGCCCACGGCGTCCGGTCGGGTATGCCGCTGGAGGTTTTCGTCCACGGAGCGTTGTGCGTGGCATACTCCGGCCAATGCCTTACCAGTGAGTCGTTGGGTGGCCGGTCTGCCAATCGCGGCGAATGCGCCCAGGCCTGCCGGATGCCTTATGAATTAATTTCCGACGGCAAATTGATTCCGCTGGGGGATCGAAAATATCTGCTCAGCCCGCAGGATCTGGCGGGCCTCGATGTCTTGCCCGAGTTGGTGCGGAGCGGCGTGACGTCGCTGAAGATTGAAGGGCGCCTTAAAACGCCTGAATACGTCGCCAATATCACACGGACCTATCGCGCCGCCCTGGATCGGCTCACGGCGTCGAATGGCGATCGACCGGTAACGGATGAGGCAGCCCGGCTTCCCGGCGATACGGAAAAGTACAACGTCGAGATGGCATTCTCCCGGGGTCTGTACACGGGCTGGTTTCGCGGCATCAACAATCAGGAATTGGTGCATGCCCGATTCGGCAAGAAACGCGGCGTGTATTTGGGCGAGGTGACGAGGGTGCAACGTGAGGCGGTCATGTTACGGCCCGCGGCTCCGGTCAAAGCTGGCGATGGCGTGGTCTTCGACGAGGGACATCCGGAACAGGAAGAGCAGGGCGGTCGCGTCTTCGCCGTCCAAAGCCCGCAGGGGAAATACTCCTAACCAGGAGATTGGGATAACGTTCATGCCGGGCGCTGTGGATTTTGGGAAGATTCACGTCGGCGACAAGGTTTGGAAAACAAGCGACCCGGAAATGGACCGTCGATTGCGCCAGACGTTTGCGGGCGATAAACCTCAATTTCAACGCAGCATTGATTTGGAAGTTCACGGGCACGTTGGTTCATCGCTTACTCTCTTTGCCCGGGATGAACTGGGGCATGTTGCCACGGCGGTCTCGGAGATGCTTTTGAGCGCAGCGCAAAACCAGCCATTATCCACCGAGCGCTTGAGGGATCAACTGGGTCGATTGGGCGGAACCCCTTTTCGGCTGGGCAATCTCCTGAATCGAATCGAGGGCGACGTGATCCTGCCTGTCAGTGAACTTAATCGCCTCCGACGGGTGGTTGTCAGCCAATTGGAAACCCAGCGGGCAGAGCCCAAACGGTGGACGCTGACTGACTTCCGATTGAGCACCGCTGCGCCGGAGTCCGTCCCCGCAGCTAGCTTTTCCGCAGAACTGAACGTTCTGGTGCGATCCATGCCGCAGCTCGAAGCGGCGTTGCGGTGTGGAGTGCGGGTTATTTATTGCGAGTTCGAAGACCCCAAGAAATATCGCGAAGCCGTGACGACCGTCCGGTGCGCTGCGGGGTGTCAATCTCCCGAGACGACCATTTGGGTGGCGCCCCCGCGCATCACCAAGCCGGGCGAAGAATGGATTTTGAAGCAGGTGCGTTCCTGTGGAGCGGACGGCTACCTCGTGCGCAATTACGATCACCTTAAATTCTTTGGAGATTGTCGGCGGCGAGGGGATTTCTCCCTCAACGTGGCTAATGCGCTCACGGCGGAATATTTCGTTGAGCGCTACGGGTTGGAGCGCGTCACGGCTTCCTACGATCTCAACTTCGAGCAGCTCACGGCGCTTCTCATCTCGGCGCCTCCCGATTGGTTCGAAATCACCATTCATCAACACATGCCCATGTTTCACATGGAGCACTGCGTGTTCTGTGCCTTCCTTTCCAACGGGACGGATTTTCGAAATTGCGGCCGGCCCTGTGACGGGCATGACGTTAAGTTGCGCGATCGGGTCGGGGCGGAACACCTTTTGAAGGCGGATGCCGGGTGTCGCAATACGCTATTCAATGCCAGGGCCCAAAGCGGCGCTGAATACGTCGGGAGACTGCTTGAACTGGGCGCGCGGCAATTCCGCATTGAGTTCTTGAACGAAACCCCGGCCGAGGTGGAGCAGACAGTGGCGATGTACCGTCGCCTCCTGCGAGGCGAGGTGAGTGGGGGCGATCTATGGCGACAATTGAAGCTGCGGAGCCAGTTGGGGGTGACCCGCGGCCAAATGGATCGACCGGAGACATCGGGTTGAGCCACCGACTACTTCGCTATCGACAAGCACGGGCCGTCGAATATATTGCGCCTCAATTCGTCCATTCGTGACTCCAAAAGGCTGGGTCGCTTTGAGGAGTCGTGTGTAACGAATACAGTCGCCGGTCTGTTTACCGGCAAACCAAAGGTAAAACAGATGAAAGCTATCAAGTCACTCGTCGCCATCACCTGCGCGTTCGCCGTCCTCTCCGCTGTCACCGTTCGTGCTGAATCCTGCTGCGATAAAGCCAAAGCCGCTGGCAAGGAATGCGCCCATGAATGCTGCAAGAAAGCCGTTAAAGCCGGCAAGACCTGCGAGAAGTGCAATCCGAAGAAAGAAGAAAAAAAGTAAAATTTTTCCCCAATCTCAGAGCGGCTGGCCTCGACAGGTCAGCCGCTTTTCTTTTCTGTAATTCGAGCTCGTTTGCCGCCTGGCCAGCGGGTTGGAGATTTGATTCTGCCGTCCTTCTGTTAGTTTTACTGCCATGTTCATCGATGAGATAAAAATTTACGCTCGGGCCGGTCACGGGGGCAAAGGCGCCATCGCATTTGTGCGGGAAGCCTATCGACCCAAAGGCGGCCCGAGTGGTGGCAACGGTGGTCGTGGAGGCGATGTCATCCTGGAGGCGAGTCATGATCTCAACAATCTCATCGCCCAGTACTATCAACCCCGTTTGATTGCTGAAGATGGCCATCACGGGATGGGGAAGGGCATGGATGGACCGGCGGGCAAGGATCTCATCATCAAGGTGCCCTGTGGCACGCTCGTCTGGAAGGTGCGCGACACCAAGCCCAAGCCTGAACTGAAAAGCCGCGACGACGACGATGAGGAGGACGAGAGCCCTTCCATCAAACTGATCCAATCGAGCACCGCAAAGCGACCGCTCATTCAATCCTCTCGCACCGGCGGCGGCCACGCCGTGGAATTCAATCTGGAAGAAGAAGATGACGACGAGCCAAGTGAAGAGCAGGCCCAGGGCGAACTGGTCGCCGATTTAACCGAAAACGGGCAGCGGTTTACTCTTTGCAAGGCTGGACGCGGTGGATTGGGCAATCGCAACTTCGCGACGGCGGCCCGGCAGACGCCACGGTTTGCCCAACCCGGTGAACCGGGTGATGAAGGCGAGTATCGGCTGGAGCTGCGGATCCTGGCGGATGTGGGCCTGGTGGGTTATCCGAACGCTGGGAAATCCACTTTGCTCACAGCAATTTCCAAAGCCCGCCCCAAAGTCGCGCCCTATCCTTTCACGACGCTGCATCCACAAATTGGCATCGTGGAGTATCCGGATTTCAAGCGTTTGGTCGTGTGCGACGTCCCCGGACTGATTGAAGGAGCACACAATAACGTCGGTCTGGGCCACGCTTTCCTGCGTCACATTCAACGCTGCAAGGTGTTGGTGTTGCTGCTCGACATGGCCGGAACCGATGGGCGCAAGCCTTGGGACGATTACGAGCAGCTTCTCCGCGAATTGAAGCTCTACAAGCCTATGCTTCTCGAGAAACCCCGCATGGTGGTGGCCAATAAAATGGATGAGCCCCAAGCCGAGGCGAACTTGAAAAGTTTTAAGCGCCGCGTGAAGAAGACCCCCGTGTTGCCCATCTCGGCAGGGTTTGACGAAGGGGTGGACAAGTTTCTGAAGCAGATTCGAGCGGCGGTCGAGGAAGCGCCGGCAACCGATGCTCACTGAGTCAAGCGGTTCGCATTCGGAAGAAGTTTGGACGTTCGCAAGCCAGCGAACGCGGAGGCCGAGAAGCATCAAGACTTGCTTCTGACGCGAGTCGTTTGCTGCTAACCAGCCCTGAATTGCAGCGCTAAAGTCATTTCCAAAACAGCAATCGGCAGCCGACCAGAATGATGAAGCCGCCGAAGAGGCGTTTTAGATTCTCCGGGGAGATTTCCTTCGTCAGAGTGGCACCCACCCAACCGCCCAAGATGGCTCCCGGCACCAGCATCCACGCGATGGGCCAGTTGATGTTTCCCAAAGTCTGATGACGAAGAGCCCCAATTATCGCGGTTGGAATGATAACAATAAGTGAGGTGCCAACCGCCTGCTGCGTGTCACGAATTCCCAGCGCCGCGAAGAATAACATGGCCGGCACCATTACGACTCCACCGCCCACGCCGAAAAGGCCGCTGCTGATGCCGCCGAAAAGACCGATGAGTGCCGCAAGCGCGTAGTTCATGGGCGTCAGATTGGCAAAACGAGGATTGCTTGAGAAGCGCGGCCATTAGACGGGGAACGGAACGCCCGCCCATTTTGGCGCTTCACGTTCTCCTGTTTAACGATACTTTCCACCGCCATGCACACGTTCCTCTTCTCGCTCCTTGCCATCGTTGTTGCGGTCCTGCCTTCAAACAGCAGGGCAGCGGACGCCCCGCGACCGCTCCGTGTCTTGATGGTTTGTGGCGGTTGCTGCCATGACTACGAGAACCAAAAAACGATTCTGTCCGAAGGGATTCGGCAGCGCGCGAACGTGGAATTTACCATCGTCCACGAAGGAACCGACCGGACCAATCGCGTCTCCATTTACGAGAAGGCCAATTGGTGGCAGGGCTACGATGCGGTGCTGCATAACGAATGTTTCGGGCATCAGAATGACGACAAATTCATTGAGGGTATTGTTGCCGCCCACGCCGCCGGGGTGCCTGCCGTCATGTTGCACTGCTCAGCTCACAGCTATCGCATGGCTAAGACTGACGAGTGGCGTAAACTTATGGGCATCTCGAGTTTCGGCCACGAGAAGCGGCGTGATTTGGAGGTGGAAGTCGTGAAAGCCGATCATCCGGTAATGAAAGGGTTTCCGTCCAAATGGCACAATGCCCAGGACGAGCTCTACAAGAACGACAAGATTTGGCCGAACATGGTGCCGCTCGCCAAGGCATATGGCGAAGATACGAAAAAGGATCATGTCTGTATCTGGCTCAACACGTATGGCTCGACCCGGGTCTTTGCCACGACACTCGGGCACGGTAATGAAACAATGCGGAGCGACGTCTATCTCAGCCTTGTTGCCCGGGGTTTGCTTTGGGCCTGTGACAAACTGGACGAAACCGGCGCACCCAAGCCGGGCTATCGCCCCGCGATTCGCTGACGTCGTTGGCCGTTTCCACGCATTCACCCCTCAAATACCTTGAGATCAATTGATCCAGTGCCGATGTTCTGAAAGCGATGCACGGAATCAACTTCGACGAAGTTCTCGATCAGATTGTGGCCAGGGACGCGCGATACACGCGTGAAGCCTACATTTTTGTGCGCGAGGCTCTGGATCACACGCAGAAAATTGTTGGTAAACCGACGCGCGATGACCTGCCGCGACACGTCACCGGCCAGCAATTGCTTGCGGGAATTCGGGAATACGCGCTCCAGCAATATGGTCCGATGGCGCTGACCGTCCTTCAGGAATCGGGTATTTGCCGGTGCGAAGATTTTGGCGAAATCGTTTTCAACATGGTCGAAAACTCCCTGCTGGCAAAAACCGAGCAGGACAGCCGCGAAGACTTCAAAGGAGGCTACGATTTCGACGAAGCGTTTCGGGCTCCCTTCGTACCCCGCAAAGTGGCGACTGCCGTTCTTCCTGCGCCAGTTTTAAAGAAGGCCTAGCGTGCCGCAGGCACGTTCCGTTCCGGACCAAGCGGTCCGGCCACCCGGGGATGTCGCAACATCCGTATTTGCTCCAGAATCCTTTGCTCGCTACACTCCTCGTCCCTTATGCAGCAAACAGAGAATTTGCGCGTTGCCAGCGCCAAGCGCCTTCAAACGCCTCGCACGCTCAAGACGCAATTGCCAATAACCGAACGCGCTAATCAGGTCGTCGTGCAAGGTCGTCAGGCCGTGCAGGATATCCTGGCGCAACGCGATTCACGGCTCCTGGTGGTGGTCGGGCCTTGCTCCATTCATGACCCGCGGGGCGCCATGGAATATGCCCGGAAGCTCGCCGTGGCTAGCCGGGAGTTGAGCGACCAGCTCTTCATCATCATGCGGGTGTATTTCGAAAAGCCCCGCACTACCGTCGGCTGGAAAGGGTTGATCAACGATCCGAAAATGGATGGTTCCTGCGAGATCGAGGAAGGGCTGCGTATCGGGCGCCAGCTCTTGCTCGAGATCAACGATCTGGGCCTGCCCGCAGCGACTGAATTCCTGGATCCGATCGTCCCGCAGTATATCGACGACTTGATATCGTGGGCGGCGATTGGTGCGCGAACGACTGAGAGCCAGACTCATCGGGAGATGGCCAGCGGACTTTCCATGCCGGTGGGTTTCAAGAACGGAACAGACGGCAGCCTTCAAATTGCCATCGACGCGATGGGTTCAGCGCGTGCGCCTCACAGTTTTCTCGGCATTGACCAGGATGGTTTCACCAGTCTTGTGCGGACCAAGGGAAACCCTGATGGCCACGTCGTGCTGCGCGGCGGGCGTGCCCGTCCGAACTACGATCCACAGAGCATCGCGGAAAGCTGTGCCAGCCTCTCCAAGAATCATCTGCCGAACGTGCTGATGGTGGATTGCAGCCACGCCAATTCGCTCAAGCAGCATGCGCGGCAGGAGGACGTATGGCGTTCGCTCATCGAACAACGGGCCGCCGGCACGCGCGCCATTATCGGGGCGATGGTTGAAAGCTACCTGCTTGAGGGGAATCAGCCGGTGCCGCAGAATCCCGCCGACATCGCTTTTGGCATCTCAGTTACGGACGCCTGCCTCAGTTGGGAAACGACGGAACGAATGCTGCGTTATGGTCATTCCGTGCTCGCATCTGCGAAGCCCGAAACGGCGATGGCGTGAAGCGATTGAGGGGCCGACGCTGCGAAGCACATCGTCGCTGTCGTGGCACAACTCCGCCTGAGGATATTCAATTCTGTTGTCTCGAGTAATCGTGACGCAGAAGGTGAATTTTCTTGTTCCCGATCCGGTGCGGGCGTAGGAAACGCGGATGCCAAAGAAAACCTTCCATTACAGGACCCGTCGTGACTTTCTCAAATCCACTTCCATCGCTGCCAGTGTAGCTGCGTTTGGGGCTCCCTTCATTTTCACCAGTTGTAAGACAAACGAAAATTCGCGGAGAATTATCGGCGCCAATGACCGCATTCGCATCGGTGTGATCGGGGCGGGCGGCAAAGGATCGAGTGACACGGATAACGCGGCGACGTGCGGTGGTGAAATCGTGGCCCTCTGCGATGTGGACAAGAACACCCTTGAAGGTCGCACCGCGGCCAACCCCAAGGGCAATCAGAAGACCTATCCGGCCGCGAAGAAGTACCAAAATTTCCGCAAGATGCTGGAGGAAATGGAAAACCAGATTGATGCGGTGATTGTGGCATCACCTGATCACACTCATGCGCCCGCTGCGGCGATGGCGATGAGGATGGGAAAACATATTTACTGCCAGAAGCCGCTCACGCATTCGGTTTACGAAGCGCGGTTGCTGCGCCGTTTGGCCAGGGAAAATGGCCTCGCCACCCAAATGGGTAATCAGGGCAGCGCCGGAGATGGGCTGCGACGCTCCGTCGAGGTCCTCCAGGCTGGCGTCATCGGGAAACCTTTGGAACTGCATGTGTGGAGCAATCGTCCCATCTGGCCGCAAGGCATGGAGCGGCCCATTGGAGAAGACGCCGTTCCGGCCAACCTGGATTGGGATCAGTGGATTGGACCCGCGCCGATGCGTCCGTACAAGAAGGATACTTATCACCCCTTCAAGTGGCGCGGGTGGCGCGACTTTGGCACCGGTGCCCTTGGCGACATGGCCTGCCACACTGTGAACATGCCGTTTCGTGCCCTTAAGATGGGATATCCTAATGTCGTCGAATGCGAGGAGACTTCTGAATTGCATGCCGACACCTATCCCAAGACGTCGCGAATTCGTTTCGAGTTTCCCTCGCGTGATGGATTGCCGCCGCTGAAATTTTGGTGGTACGACGGTAGCCCGAGTGATAAGTCGGTGAAGCTTCTGCGCCCGAGCAATGATATTGCCCGGGAAATAATTGACCTCAAAGGCAGCCTGCCCGCCAGTGGCGCACTCGTGATCGGTGACAAGGGTAAACTCTTTTCAACCGACGACTACGGCGGCAGCTTTTTCATGCTGGCCGACAACGAAAAAAAGTTTACGGACGGCAGCAAGCACGAGGCGGCCATGGCTGTGCCGCAAACCATCAAGCGTGCGGAAGGCCCTCCCAGCGCCGATCCGAAGAAAAATTGGAGCACGGACGAAAAGCAGAAGTGGGAATGGTTCCAGATGATGCGCGGCGGTGCGCCCGCTTACTCGAACTTCGACATCGCAGCTTACCTCACCGAAACCATTCTCCTCGGATGCGTGGCCATGCAAGTGGGCGTCGGGCAGCGACTGGATTGGGATGGGCCCAATATGCGGGCGAGAAATTCGCGGGCGGCGGAGCAGTACGTGAAGCGTGAGTATCGCAAGGGCTGGGAGCTCTAAAACAGCTTCAGAGTCACGAGCTGGCGTGCCGCGGTGCGCCAGCTCGTTCTTTTTGTTCCGCACTTGCGGTTCCAACTTCCGCCTGTCCCTATGCGGCCGTCTTTTTCCTACTTTCTTTGACCCAGCCGTTGCGATTCGTGCCGGGTTGGATTACCGAATGCCCTCGCATGTCGCCGTCCATTCCACAACCTCCCGGCAGGCGCCGTCGGTATCGTCGGCATCTTTTTGTTTTCCTCGCTCTCGCCGTGTTCGTCACCGGCTGCAACACGGTCGGCTACTATCGCCAAGCCGCCACCGGGCAATACGAAATTTTCTCTAGATGCGAACCCATCGCCGATGTTTTGGCGCGACCGGCCACTCCGGCAGCCCTGCGTGAGAAATTGCAACTGGTGCTCGAGATTCGGGAGTTCGCCCAGCGCGAGCTCAAGCTGAAGACCGATGGTCATTACGCCGAGTATGCGGACTTGGGCCGCCGTTTCGTGGTCTGGAATGTTTATGCCGCGCCCGAGTTTTCCCTCGAGCCGAAGACGTGGTGGTATCCGGTCGTCGGTAAGCTCAAATATCGCGGCTTCTTTTCCGAGAAGGAGGCGCGCGAATGCGGCGAGCGCCTGGCGAAGGAGGGCTACGATGTTTACGTCGGCGGTGTGGATGCCTACTCGACGTTGGGCTGGTTTAAAGATCCCGTTCTGAACACGTTCATCCATCACCCGCGCACCGAGCTTGCTGAGATCCTTTTTCACGAGCTTGCCCATCAACGCGTCTTCGCGCGTGGCGATACCGATTTCAACGAAGCCTTCGCCACGGCGGTCGGCGAGGAAGGCGTGCGCCGCTGGATTGCCGCGCATGGTGATGCGAAAGCGCGCGCGGATTACGAAGCGCATCTGCGCCGCAAGGAACAATTCGTCGCGCTGATCATGCGGGCGCGCGAAGAGTTGAAGCACGTTTACGGCGAGGAATCCGCCCATGCACCGCATCGCGAGGGGACAGCGGGCAGCGAAACGTTGGTCGCGGCCCGGTGGGCGCAAAAGGAACAGGTCTTCGCCCGGCTCCGCGCCAATTACGAACAACTCAAGTCCGGGTGGGGTGGCTACAGCGGCTACGATCATTGGTTCAAGCGGCCCATCAACAATGCGCGCCTCAACACCATTGCCGCCTACTACACACTCGTGCCCGCCTTCCAACAACTCCTCGCGCAAAACGGCGGTGACCTGCCGAAGTTTTACGCCGAAGCCAAAGCGCTCGCTTCAATCAGCAAAGAGAAGCGCCTAGAGCGAATGACTCGGCTGGCCAAGGTGCCGCCCGAAGCCGGCGTCACGGTGGTGCGGTGAAGGTTCTGTCTGCTTCAATAATTTGCTAATCAGTCGATGCCGCGGTCCCTGCTCAAGGATGGATGGGCAGCATGGTTCCCAAGAACTCAAGACGAATCCTATCCACCTACCGGACGAGTGAACCGTGACGCAACCGCAGCGGGCTTCGGCGGTACGACATTCTTTTTCTTTCGCTCATTCTCGCCATTATCGTTTAATCGCCCCGCGCCATGTCGTCACCCGAACCGCAACTCACGCCCATGATGGCGCAGTATCGCCGCATTAAAGGCGAGCTGCCCAAGGATGCCCTGTTGCTATTTCGCCTCGGTGACTTCTACGAAATGTTCTTCGATGATGCCCAGATTGGCGCGCAGCTTCTCAATGTTTCCCTGACCAAACGAGGCGTGATCCCGATGTGCGGCATTCCGTTTCATGCCTTCAACACGTACATCGGACGGCTGCTGCGGGCCGGCCGCAAGGTCGCCATCTGTGAGCAGACGGAAGAGGCGAAGCCCGGCCAGCTCGTGAAGCGTGAGGTGACCCAAATTCTTTCGCCCGGCACGCACTTCGACGAGCGGATGTTGCAGGCTGAGCGGAACAACTACATCGCGGCCGTGGCGAAGAATGGAAAGACGTTCGGCCTCGCACTGGTGGATTTGACTACCGGCTGTTTCAAACTGACGGAAGTGGAGAACGATTCGGCACTGCTCGCAGAGTTGGATCGGTTGAGCCCTGCGGAAATCGTTTTGCCGGCAGAGGCGAGCGAACTCAATGCCCTGCTGCGGACGGTTTCCAAGGCGCTACAATCTTACGACGACTGGGTATTCGCTCCCGAGACAGCGGTCTTCACGGTTCGAGACCATTTCAAAGTGGCGTCGCTGGATGGCTTCGGTTTGAAGAATCGTCTCGCGGCAATCGGTGCCGCGGGCGCTGTGCTGCATTACCTCACGCAACATTTGCGGCGGGACCTGGCGCATCTTACGTCGTGCTCGTTTTACGAGACGTCGCAGTTCCTCAAGCTCGACACTACGACGTTGCGCCACTTGGAGATTCTTGAGCCGCTGCACAAAGACGCTCCCAGGAACGCGACGCTTTACGGTGCGCTGAACAAGACCTCCACGCCGATGGGCGCGCGAGCGTTGCGGGATTGGCTTTCGCAACCGCTTGCCAACGTCGAGCACATCACGAGGCGCCAGCAAGCCGTGCAAACCTTTCTCGCGAACAGCGAATCCCTGGAAGCCTTCCGGGTCCAGCTCACGGAAGTGCGCGATCTCGAAAGGACGATCGGCAGGCTCAGTCTTGGCTCCGGCAACGGCCGTGACCTGCAAGCGCTCCGACTGGCGTTGGAGCAAGTGCCGCCGTTGAAACAAACGTTGGCCGCGATGGATGCCGCACCTCCCGATTCCTTGAACGAACTGGCTATCGAGGTGCCGGACGGCGAAGCAAACGACGGCGTTGCACCATTGATCCACGACCTGGCAAGGTCTCTGGTCGAACTTCCGCACGTCGTGCAGTTGATCGGTCGTGCGATTGTCGATGAACCACCGCTCGCTCTCAAAGAAGGCGGTTTGATCCGCGATGGATTCGACGCGGGCCTCGACGAGTTGCGAACGGCACAGCGCGGCGGCAAGGATTGGATCGCCAAGTTGCAGCAGGACGAGATCGAACGGACCGGCATCGCCTCGCTGAAGGTGCGGTTCAATTCCGTCTTTGGCTATTTCATCGAAGTCACGAAGTCGAATCTCGACAAGGTGCCCGCTGCTTACGTGCGCAAGCAGACCATTGCGAACGGCGAGCGGTTCATCACTCCAGAGTTGAAGGAGATGGAGGGAAAGATTCTGGGGGCGGAGGAGCGGAGTGTGAAGCTGGAGTACGAGCTGTTCCTCAAAGTGCGTGAGGAAGTGCTGGGAAGTTTGAAAGCGATCCAGCAAACGGCGCAGGCTCTCGCTCAACTGGACGTGCTGGCCGCCTTCGCGGAAAACGCCCGGCTTTTCGACTACGTGCAGCCCCACGTGGCGGACGCAGGTGTGCTCTTGATCCAAGACGGCCGACATCCGGTCCTGGAGCAGCGCCTGGTCGATGAACGCTTCGTGCCGAATGACGTCCACTTGGAACGCGGGCTTCAGCCCGCTTCAACCGCCGGAGTGGATCCAGCATTGAAGCGGACCGATGACCGCGCTCCGTTCGCACAGTTGGCGCTGATCACCGGGCCGAACATGGCGGGTAAGAGCACCTACATTCGGCAGGTCGCGCTCCTGACGCTGCTGGCGCACACCGGTTCATACATCCCCGCGAGGGAGGCGCGCATCGATCTGGTGGATCGCATCTTCACGCGCATCGGTGCCAGCGATGACCTGGCCCGAGGACAATCGACGTTCATGGTGGAAATGTGCGAGACGGCCAACATCCTGAACAACGCCACGGCGCAAAGCCTCGTGGTGCTGGATGAAATTGGCCGCGGGACCAGCACCTTCGATGGGCTCAGCCTGGCGTGGAGCATCGTGGAATATCTGCACAATGTCGTTGGGGCCAAAACGTTGTTCGCCACCCACTACCACGAGCTGACGGAACTGGCGGGCCGCCTGCCGCGCCTCAAGAATTTCAATGTGGCGGTGCGCGAGTGGAACGATCAGATCGTTTTCCTGCGCAAGATCGTGGAAGGCGGCACGGACAAGAGCTACGGCATCCAGGTGGCGCGACTGGCGGGTGTGCCGAAGCCGGTTCTGGCGCGCGCGAAAGAGATTCTGCACAACCTGGAGGAGTCCGAGCTGACGCCTGAAGGTAATGTGCGGCGGCCCGCTGCGCAGCGAGAACGTGAGAAGCTTAAGCAGCTCGGCCCCGCCCCGCAGTTGGATTTGTTCCGGTAGTTCCTCCAAACCGTCGCACCCGAAGACGCTCCAAATCTTTCTGGCGGGATTTCGCGGTGAGCCACGCATTAAGACATGATGCGCAACACTCGTCTTCAATCGCTAATAACCATGGTGGCACTATTTGCAGTCAGCCGAAGGACTCGCCGCCATTCCTTTTCGAATCGGTCCACGGATCAGAAACTCCCGCGTTGGATTGCATTGAGTCTGGTGTTGCTCTGCGCCGCCTCCGCAGGCCGGGCTGCCATCGTGACTCCCACCGGCTACACGAACGATTTTGCGACACAACCGGGAGTGGCGGACTGGGCCACGTTCAGCCGGGCCGGGGGCGCCGGGGACAACTATGACGTGGATGCGGACGCGAACCTCAGCATCAGTGCCGCGGCATTCGTCGCCTCCACCTTCGCGGATGCGAATAATCCCGCCGCCCAAAACGGCATCGCCACCTGGAGTACGCCCGGGCAACTTCTGCAAACCCGACCGACGGGAAACCGTTTCACCGCTTTGATGGGCAAGTTCCTCAACAACACCGGAACCAACGCCACTGAGATCGGCGTGGACTATTTGTCCACGGTGCTGGCGGGCGTCGCTGAAGAAGCGGGTCGCGGCACGCGCGTCTATTACAGCCTGACCGGCACCACGGGGACCTGGGTGAATGTTCCTACCTTCAATGCCACAGCGGTGAATACCGGATCTCAATTGAACTCCACCAACCTGGCCGTGAACTGGTTCACCGGTTCAAATTTGTTTCTCTTGTGGATCGACGATAACGCGAGCGGCTTCGGGACCGACGCCCCCTTTCAAGTGGATAATTTTTCACTGCGCGTGACGGCGGGTGCGCCGTTGTCGACGCCACCAACGGTTGACCTGACGAGTCCCACCAATGGCGCGCGATTCGTCGCGCCCGCCAGCATCGCACTCGCCGCCTCGGCCGCGGATGCCGACGGTACCGTGACGAATGTCGCCTTCTTCGCGGATGGCGTGAAACTAGGAGACGATGCAATCAGTCCCTACACGCTAACTTGGAACAGCCCTTCCCTGGGCGATCACCTCGTGCACGCGGTCGCCACCGACAACGAAGGCAACTCAGCTCCGTCCGCGAGTGTGGGCATCGTTGTTTTGAATGGAGCCGGAATTCCATTCGCGCGCGTCACGGCACCTACCAATGGCTACGCCGTGGAAGGGCCGACCAACGTCACCGTCAGCGCCATCGCAGCGGCGGTTGACAGCGTCATGAACGTCGAGTTCCTCGCCAACGGCGTGGCGTTCGCGAGTGACGCCACCGCGCCCTATGCCGCGGTGTGGGCCTCCGCGTTTGGCAGCAATGCCCTCCAGGCGGTGGCGGTTGGGTTGGATGGGCGGCGGGGCACGTCGGCGATCGTCAGCGTTACCATCACGATTCCGCCCACGAACAGCATTGCGCCGACGATTGTCAGCCAGATCCCAGAGGCGCAGGCCACGGTTACGAATCTCACTTCGGTACAAGTGCTCTTCAACGAACGGGTCGTAAACGTGAATGCCAGCGACCTCCTTGTGAACGGGGTGCCCGCAACGGGAGTGAGCGGAGCCATTTCCAATTACACATTCACTTTTCCTGAGCCGCCGTTTGGAACGGTCTCCATCGCGTGGGCTGCAAACCACGGGATAACCGATCTCGGCTTTCCTTCCAACCTCGCCTTCAACGCGGCGGGGCCCGGCGCGACTTGGACCTACACTTTTCTGGATAAGCGTCCGCCCCTCATCGCCGCGCGAATCCCCGCTGCCGGAAGCATCATCAGTAACCTCACGGAGACCACGATTCGGTTCAATGAACCGGTGAACGGCGTGGACGCGAGCGATCTGTTGATCAACGGCACGCCTGCGTTTGGACTGACTGGGGCTGGCTCGAATTACACATTCAGTTTCTCTCAACCACCCGGCGGCTCCGTTGCCTTCACGTGGGCGGGCGGGCATGGGATTTCGGACCTCGCGCCTTCGCCCAATCCCTTCAACGGCGCGGCGGCCGGCTGGAACGTGACGCTCGATAACCGGACTGTGCTGGTGCAATCAAACTCGATTTGGCGCTTCGTCAAAGGCCTGGCCGAGGCCTCAACGCCCATTGACGCCTGGCGGCAGCCTGCCTTCGACGATTCCGGATGGTCCAATGCGCCCGCGCCGTTTTTCTTTGGCGACCCATACTCGAACAACGTTCCCGCCTTTACACTCCTCTTTGACATGCAGGGCGCCTACAGCAGCATTTACCTACGCCAGAAATTCAACGTCACGGGGGCCAGCGCCATCACTAATCTCCTGCTGAATTTCCAGATGGATGACGGTTTGGTGGCGTGGTTGAACGGAGTGGAAATCTTCCGCTTCAATGCTCCTGCCGGGGACGTGCCGTACAACGGCGTCGCCTCCGCCACTGCCCAGGAACCCGGAGGCTTCGGCGGCGTGGGTGGCGCGGCGTATATCCTGACGAACCTTTTCAATGCGGCCGCTCACCTCGTGGAGGGCGAGAACGTCATCGCCATTCATGCGCTCAACCAATCCCTGACCCAGAGCAGCGACTTTGGCTTTAACGCGCAGGTGTATGCCTACCTGCCTGACACCGGCGTTGTCGCGCCGCGCGTGGCCACGGTCACGCCTTCCGCAGGCGAATTGTTTTATCTTACCAACCTTGTCGTGCGCTTCACGGAATCGGTCAGCGGCGTGGATGCCAGCGACTTGCTGATCAATGGCGTGCCTGCCCAGGCCATGACCAGCACCACCAACACCACGTACTCTTTCCGATTTGCGTCCCCGAATTTTGGACCGGTGACCATCACTTGGGCGGCGACGCACGGGATTGTGGATTTTGATACTGTGCCCAAAGCCTTCATTGGCACGGGGCCGGGGGCCACTTTCCAATACACTCTGGTGAATCCCAGCGCCCCAACCGTGGCATCACAAACGCCGCAGGCAGGAGCAACCGTGAATGTGCTCAATCAAGTCAGTGTTCTGTTCAGCGAACCCGTCGCGAGCGTGAATGCCGCTGACCTCCTGGTGAATGGCGTGCCAGCGACCAGCCTCAGCGGCTCCGGCGCGAGCTACACATTCCATTTCGCCCAGCCTGCTTACGGACCCGTAAGCATCGGATGGGCGGTGGGTCATGGCATCACGGACACGGAACCCGCCGCGAATCCGTTGGACGGCACACGTCAGGGCAACGTGTGGAGCTACGTCCTCGTGGATCAAACTCCGCCGACGATTGTCTCACTGAATCCGAACGCCAATTCGCAAGTGACAAACCTCACGCAAGTCACCGTCACATTCAGCGAGCCTGTGACCGGCGTGAATGCCAGCGACCTGCGTGTGAACGGCGTGCCGGCCCTCGGCGTGAGCGATTCGGGAACGAGTTACACTTTTACGTTCGCGCAACCCAACGCCACGCTCATCAATTTTACCTGGGTCAACACTCATGGCATTCGCGACCTCGCGGCCGCGCCGAACTCATTCAACAACACGGCACCTGGTGCGACGTGGAGTTACAGCTCGCCCGATACGCTGGCGCCGAACTTAATCACGCTTGATCCCGCACCCTTCGTCACTGTGCCCGGGCTCACGCAAATACGCGTGACCTTCAACGAGCCCGTCACGGGCGTGGGTGCGAACGATCTGCTCATCAACAACGCGGCGGCGCTTTCGGTGAGCGGCTCGGGCGCGGGTCCCTATACGTTCAGCTTTTTGCCCCCAACGAATGGAGTCGTCGTCGTGCGCTGGATCGCCGGACACGGCATCGCGGATCTGGCGACGCCCACGCCGAATCCGTTTGGCGGCGGCCAGTGGACCTACACGCTCGATCCGGGGGCGACCTTCGCAGGCAAGGTGCTTATCAACGAGATCATGTTCAACCCTATGGGAGGGCTGCCTTCGCAGGAATGGATCGAGCTGCGCAATGTCTCGACCAACGCCATCGGTCTCGCTGGCTGGCGCTTTACTCGAGGCGTTAACTTCACTTTCCCCAACGTCAGCATTCCACCCAATGGCTACCTGGTCGTGGCAGCGGATCCGACTGTGTTCCAGGCGAATTATCCCAATGTCACGAATGTGATTGGCGGATGGAGCGGTTCGCTCGCCAATAGCGATGAGACAATCGAGCTGGAGACGACCCAGGGAGAAACCGTGAACACGGTGCATTACGCGACGCAAGGCGACTGGGCGCGGCGCGAACGGGGGAACGGCGCGGAGTTGGTCGAAAGCATTACGCGTAATGGCAGCACGGCCACCGTTCGGATCTTCGGGCACGGCTATACAGCGGGCGGCGGCTTCGGGGGAGGCACCCCGGACGTGGTGCAGATTTCCGGCGCGGATCAGCCGGAATATAATGGCACCTTTGCCGTTTCCGGCGTGGGCGTCAGTACCTTCAACATTACTGTGCCCGGCACTCCCGCATCACCGGCCACCGGCAACATCATTTCAAGGCAGGTGGCGGACGATGGGATTACGGGCTGGTCCTGGTTTTCGTTGGCGGACGGCTTTGGCAGTTCGATGGAATTGGTGAACACGAGGCTGCCGAACACTTCAGGTCAAAACTGGTTGCCCAGCACGAATGGCGGTGGCACGCCGGGCGTCGCGAATACCACGGCTCGCACAAACAGCGCGCCATTGCTTTTGGATGTCACCCATTTTCCGGCTGTGCCGCGCTCGACGGATGACGTCAGTATCACAGCTCGGTTGCAGGATGAATTGGGCTCCGGCGTTGCAACCGTGACGTTGTTTTATCGCAATCATACCGCGCCCAATCCCGGTGCGTTTGGCAGCACGAACATGCTCGACGACGGCATGCGCGGCGATGGTTTGAGCGGGGACGGATTGTTTGGGGCTGTCCTGCCTGCATTCGCCAACGGCACGGTCATTGAATTTTATCTTCAGGCCACGGACACGATGGGCTTGTCCCGTACCTGGCCCTCACCCTCGTGGGACACGAACGGGACATTCGGTCAGCTCGCCAACGCGCTTTACCAGGTGGATGACGAGAGCATCACAAATCTCATGCAGACGATCCGCATCGTGCTGAGCGGCACCGAGCGCGCCACTTTTCCGCCCGCCAGTCGCAACAGCGATGCCGAGGCGAACAATACGTTCATCAGCACCGGTGGCGAAGGAACCAAGGTTCGTTACCTCGCCGGAGCGCGCGTTCGCGGTGCTGGTTCACGGACTCGCACCCCGCCAAACAATCGGGTGAACATTCCCAACGACAACCGATGGAACGGCCTCGCCGCAGTAAACCTGAATGGCCAGTTCATTCACGCCCAATTGATGGGCGCAGCCGTCGCCCAAAAGGCCGGAGTGCCTGCGTCGCCCGCGCATCTCGTCCAGTACCGGATCAATGGCGTGAACCCATCGCCCATCGGGGCCCCGGTCAATGGCAGCGGCAACGGCGCTGGATATGGGACGTTCGTTCTCGTGCATCCGGTGAATGGGGATCTGGCGGAAGAACTGTTTCCGAATGACGGCGGCGGCAACGTCTACCGCGCCTCCATCGGCGCCCATTCCGCCCAATTCCTTTATCGAACAAACCCCGACAATTTCCTGGCTGACGGGTATTTCAAAACCTCCAACCAGACGGAGAATGATTGGTCGGACATGACGTCGCTCACCTACGCATTCAGCCAGGCGGGATCAAGCGCGGAGTATTTTGCAGCCATGAGCACGAACGTGAACGTCGAGGCGTGGATGCGTTACTTCGCCCTGGGCACGTTGATGAATTACGGCGAGACATCGTTGTTCAACGGTCGTGGTGACGACTACGCGATGTATCGGGGGCAGATCGATCCGCGGTTTGTGGCCATCGGCCACGACTTCGACACGGTGTTCGGGCAGGGCGATTCGATCGATACGGGCAACGGCGCTTATCCGCTCCGCACCAATGCTTCCATATTCATCATGATGAACCCGCCCAACGTCGGCGGCGGCGGCTTTGGCGGCAACGCTCCGAATATCGCGGCGCTGCGACGCTTCATGACCAACGAACAGTTCGCGCCAATCTTCTTCGCGGAAGTGAAACGGCTGGCGGAGACGGTGTTCGATCCCTCGGAGTTGAACCCGATGTTCGACCAATTGCTCTCCAACTGGGGGAACGGCCCCACGCTTACCACCATCGCGGAAATGAAGAATCACGCGCAGAACCGGCGGGCCAATGCCCTTGCGCAAATTCCGCTCACGCTCACGGCATTGGCAACGGCAACAGGCGGCGGCGCGCTCGGCACGTCCAACGGATTCCTCTATAGCCCGGCGTCGGCGGTCACCCTCTTTGGCCAGTCGCACGCGATTGCGACGCGGCGGGTGCTGGTCAACGGCCTGACGGCCAACCGCTCTCCGTGGGAAGCTCGCTGGACGAACACGGTGACGTTGCAACCCGGCATCAACCGCGTCCTTGTGCAGTCCATGAACAGCAACAATGTCGAGTTCGCCCGCACGACGCTGGATATCTGGTACGACGACGGAACCGTGACGGCTGTGAGCGGAGCTATTGCCAGTGACACGGTGTGGACCTCGGCTCAGGGCCCATACCAAGTGACGGCGAATTTGACGGTGAGCGCGGGCGCCACCCTGACGATCCAGCCGGGCACAACGGTGTTCCTGAATCCCGCCGCAGACGTTGTTGTGGCGAACGGCGGGCGTTTGCTCGCGGAAGGCACAGACACAGCACGCATTCGTTTCAGCGTCGCGCCGGGTGGAGCGACATGGGGTGGATTGACCATTAACGGAGGGCCGGGCTCGCCCGAGTCGCGTCTGGCGTACGTCCACTTTGACAACAACAACGACACGGCGATCCAGGTCACTGACGGCACCGTGTTCCTGGACCACCTCACGTTTGGCAATCGAGGACGGCAATATCTCTCGATGGATCGTGCGTCATTTGTGGTGCAGCACTGCGTGTTTCCGCCGACCACGGGGGCATTCGAGCCGGTGCATGGGGGCGGCGGCATCAAGGCAGGCGGGCGCGGGATCGTGCGGCGAAATTTCTGGGGCAAAATCCAGGGTTACAATGACTCGTTTGACTTCACGGGCGGCAATCGGCCTGGGCCCATTTTGCAGGTGATCAACAACGTGTTCATGGGCAGCGATGATGACCTGCTCGATCTCGACGGCACGGATGCCTGGGTCGAAGGAAACATTTTCCTGCACACGCATCGCTTTAACTCGCCGGACTCCGCCAGCGCCGTGAGCGGCGGCAATGACAGCGGCCAGACTTCCGAAATAACGATCGTGGGCAACTTGTTCTTCGACGTGGACCAGGCTGCCAACGCCAAACAAGGCAACTTCTACACGATGTTGAACAACACGATCGTGAGTCAGAACGGCGTCGGCAGCCAGGACACCAATACCGCTGTGGTTATTCTCGCCGATGACGGCACGCCGCAGGGAGCAGGCGTGTTGCTTGAGGGGAACATCATCCTCGAGGCGGAAGGTTTGATTCGCAACGTGACGACGGCGCTGGTGACGTACTCAAACAATTTATTTTACCAGGTCAGTGGGCCGGCCTGGACCGGGCCCGGAGGTGGTAACGTCACCGCGGATCCATTGCTTGTGCATGTCCCGGAACTACGCGAGACGACGAACTTCACTTCGTGGGAAAGCGCGCAGGTAATGTGGGATTGGTTCAGCTTGCGCCCGGGTTCGCCGGCGTTGGGCATGGGACCAAATGGCCGCGATCAAGGCGGGGTCGTCCCCCTTGGCGTCTCGATCTCCGGCGAGCCTGTAGGCACAACCCCTTCCACGACTGCAACGCTGTTCGTCGGGGCCAACCGCACTGGCAACGGCGTGCTGACGAATGGTTTTCCGAATGGCTCAGGGTTCACACATTACAAGTGGCGTCTGGATGGCGGTGCGTGGAGCGCCGAAACCCCCACCGCCACCCCGATCCAGCTCACAGGTTTGAGCAGCGGCGCGCACTATGTCGAAGTGACGGGCAAACGCGACGCTGGCTTCTATCAGGACGATCCGATTTACGGGGAGGACGCGGTTGTTACCGTGTCGCGCACTTGGACGGTGGTGCCGGGAGGGTCGCCGTTGCGAATCAATGAAGTGCTGGCAAGCAATGGCGGCGCGGTAAATCACTTCGGCACCACGCCCGACTTGATTGAACTCTACAACGCCAGCGACGCGCCGTTGAATCTCGCGGGCATGCGCCTGACTGATGAAGTGGGTAACCCGGATAAGTTCATCTTCCCGAATGGCGCGAGCATTCCCGCGCGCGGCTATCTCGTCGTATATGCCAATAACACGGACGGCACGCCCGGACATCACTTGGGCTTCAGCCTGGCCGGGGAAGGCGAATCGCTCTTCCTCTATAACGCAGCGTCTGCGGGCGGCGCGCTCATTGACTCCGTGGAGTTTGGCCTGCAATTGATCGACCGATCGATCGGCCGGCTGTCAGATGGTGGTTGGACGCTGACTCAGCCAACCTTCGGCTTGGCGAATCGTGCTGCACAGTTGGGGGATTCAGGCGGGCTGCGCATCAACGAATGGCTGGCCGTCCCGCAAGCTCCTTACGACAGCGATTTCGTGGAGCTTTATAATAGCGACGCGTTGCCAGTCGGGCTTGGTGGTCTTTACCTCACCGACAACCTGCTTGGGTGGCCGGCACGTCACTTGGTACCCGCGCTGACGTTCATGGAGGGGAGTAGTTTCCTGCGCCTGGTTGCCGATGGTGACGCTGGTGCGGGCGCGGACCATTTGAACTTCACGCTGAGCGCGGACGAAGGAACGATCGCAGTCCTTACGTCGAACCTGACTGCGATCGACTGTGTGTTTTACCAGTCGCAGTTGCCGAACATCTCACAGGGCCGCAGTCCGAACGGAAGCAGCAATCTGGTGTTCTTTGCCACGCCGACGCCGGGTGCGCCGAACCCGCAAGCCATTGGCCCAACGCCGTTCGGAGGTGCGCTTGTCATTAACGAAGTGCTCGCGAACAATACGGCCGTGCCGGAATTGAGCGGACGCACGCCCGACTGGATTGAACTGTATAACGGCACGACCAACGTCCTTGATCTCACAGGCTTCAGTCTGACGGACAGTACCTTGATGCCGCGCAAGTTTGTCTTCTCGAATAACACCCAAATCGCGGCCGGCGGTTACCTGCGGATCCTCGGTGATGATGCCCGTCCCGCCACGAACAACAACACCGGCTTCGGCCTGCGCGCAACGGGCGGCGAGGTGTATTTGTTCAGCAGTCCAGCGACGGGCGGTGCGCTGGTCAGTTCAATTGTGTATGGCGTGCAGACGCCGAACCTTTCCATTGGCCGCGTGCCAAGCGGAAGCGGGAACTGGGTGTTGAACACGCCGACTCCAGATGCGGCCAACAATGCCGTGCCCGCATTCGGCAGCGTCTCGAATTTGAAAGTGAACGAATGGATGGCGGACCCCGCGAGCGGCGACGATTGGTTCGAAGTTTATAACCCGAACTCGTTGCCCGTGGCTCTCGGCGGTTTGCACCTCACGGATGACCTGAACAATCGCACCAAGTCGCCCATTGCCCCGCTTTCGTTCATCGGCACTGGCACCAATGCGTTCCTCCAGTTCCGGGCGGATGGGAATATCGGAGCCGGTGCAGACCACGTGAACTTCTCGCTGCGCGCGGGAGGCGAGGACATCGGGATCTCCACGACCAACGGGGCGTTAATCAACGGAGTGAGATTTCTGGCCCAGCTTACGGGCGTATCGGAAGGCCGATTCCCGGATGGGTCAACGAACGTCGTTGCGTTCCCGGGCACGGATTCGCCGGAGGAATCCAATTGGCGCCGCCTGTCCGACATTGTGATTAACGAAGTGCTGACCCACACGGATTTGCCGTTTGAAGACGCCATCGAACTTCGCAACCTGACCGCACAACCCATCGACGTGGGCGGTTGGTGGTTGAGCGATGACGAGGATGAGCGAATGAAATATCAAATCCCCGTCCCGACCGTGGTGCCGCCCAATGGCTTCGTGGTGCTTTACGAATCCGTCTTCACCAACGATTCGACAGCCGCGATTCCGTTCGCTCTCAGCTCGCAAGGGGACGACGTCATCTTGTCCGCTGCGTCCAACGGGACATTGACCGGATATCGCGCGAAGGTTGATTTCAGCGCCGCCGCCAATGGCGTTTCGTTTGGACGTTACGTGACCAGCGACGGCCGGAGTGAGTTCGTAGCCCAAGGCGCCCGCACGTTTGGCGTGGATGATCCGGCGAGCGTCGCAGAGTTCCGCACCGGCACCGGCTTGAACAATGCGTATCCGAAAGTCGGACCGGTCATCATTGGTGAAATCATGTATCGCCCGCCCGATCTCGGCACGAACGACAACACACGCGATGAGTTTATCGAGCTGCGCAACACCTCCACCGCGCCGGTGCCTCTCTTCGACTCGACCAATGGATGGCGTTTGCGCAACGCAGTGGATTTCGATTTCGCGGTGGGAACAGTCCTCGCCCCAGGGGCAACGCTGCTCGTGGTGAGCTTTGATCCAATCAATAATCCGAGCGTGCTGGCCGAGTTCCGGACTCGCTACTCACTCGCGTCAAACCAACCCATCGTGGGCCCGTACATCGGCAGGCTCGCCAATGATAGCGATGACTTGGAGCTGCGCCGGCCGGATGCGCCCAATTCCAACAATGTCCCCTCGATCCTGGTGGAGCGTGTCCGTTACTTCGATGCGGCGCCTTGGCCGAACAGCGCCGACGGCACCGGCCTCTCGCTGCATCGTTTATCCGAAACCGGCTTTGGCAATGACGCGACCAACTGGATGGCGAGCACGCCCACGCCGGGGCCGGTCGCAGCCGCTTTCGACACGGATGGCGACGGGTTGCCTGATGCGTGGGAAATCGCCAACGGATTTGACCGGCTGAATCCGGCTGACGCTTCGCTGGATTCCGATGGCGACGGGCTGACGAACTTGCAGGAATTCCAACTCGGCACCGATCCGCGCAGTGCAGGGAGCGGCTTGAGGTTGAACATCGTTGCGGTTGGGGGTGCGGCGACGTTGCAGTTCAACGCGCTTTCGAACTTCGCTTACAGCGTCGTCGCGGCGGATTCTCTCGGAGGGATGTGGCAGCCCTGGCAAACGATCGCGGCTGCGCCAACGAATCGAGTCATCCAAATACCCGTGCCCACGACGGGGACGCGACGATTCTATCGCCTGGCGTTGAATACTGGCACGGCGGGAAATGGTTTAACCATGAATTTCATTGCGCCGCTGGTTGGCGGGCAAATGCTCATCAACTTTAGCGCGCCAGCGAACCAAAGCTGCAGCGTGGTGTTTGCCACTGCGCTGGGCGGGGCCTGGAACTCGGTGACCAACTACGCGGCGGTCCCGACTAACCGAACGATTCAAGTCGCACTGCCTGCGCCCGGAGTGAAGGGTTTTTATCGGCTGCGTTCGCCTTAACCCTGACGCTGGGTGGGGATTGCGGAAGTCAGGTCACGCAATTCCCGCCAGCGTCCGGCCAAGGGTGCGCCGCTATCAAGAACCGGCAACGAAGCGTCTCTTCTCTGGCTCGAAACGGGTTTCCACGTTGACGCTTCGTCGGGCGTTTCTACACTCGCGCCCCTATGCCCGATAAGAACGTGACCAACATCACTTCGCTCTCGCACGAGAAGCGCGTGTTTACGCCGGCGAAAGAATTTTCCAGGCGCGCCCACATCAAATCACTCGCGCAGTACCGCGACCTTTATTTTGAGTCGATTCGCACCCCGGACAAATTTTGGGCGAAGCAGGCGAAGAATGAACTGGTCTGGTTCAAACCCTGGACGTCAGTGCTCAAGTGGAAGGCGCCGGACGCCAAGTGGTTTGTGGGCGGAAAGCTCAATGTCAGCCACAATTGTCTGGACCGCTGGCTGGACACGCCGACGGCAAACAAGGCAGCAATCATTTGGGAAGGCGAGCCGGCCACGGACGGGAAACCTGGTGAGGAACGCGTCATTACGTACAAGCAATTGCATCGGGAGGTTTGCCGCTTTGCAAACGTGTTGAAGCGCAACGGCATCCGGAAGGGCGACCGCATCATCATTTATCTGCCCATGGTGCCCGAGGCGGCGATCGCGATGCTCGCTTGCACCCGCATCGGCGCGATTCATTCCGTGGTCTTCGGTGGTTTCAGCGCCCAATCTGTCGCCGACCGTATTTTTGATTGTCAGGCAAAGATGGTGATTACCTGTGATGGCGGATTCCGCCGCGGCGCGATTGTGCCTCTGAAGAAGAACGTCGATGACGCGCTGCTCTTGAAGGATGCGGAAGGGCGGCATCTCGCGAAGACGATAGAGAAAGTGATTGTGCTGCGACGCGCTTGCAACGAAGTCCATTTCACTGAAGGCCGCGACGTCTGGTGGCATCGCGAATTGGATTACGTTGATGCGGATTGTCCCGCGGAGAAAATGGATTCGGAAGCGCCGCTGTTCATTCTCTACACAAGCGGTTCCACCGGGAAACCCAAAGGTATTCTTCATACGACCGGCGGCTATTTGCTGGGAGCGAAGATGACGACCAAGTACGTCTTCGATATCCAGGAGACGGATGTGTATTGGTGTACGGCGGATGTTGGCTGGGTGACGGGGCACAGCTACGTGGTGTATGGGCCACTGGCCAACGGGGCAACGAGCCTCATCTATGAAGGCGCGCCGAACTGGCCTGAACCGGATCGCTTCTGGCGCATCATCGCGAAGTACGGGGTCACGATTCTCTACACGGCACCGACCGCGATTCGCGCCTTCATGAAGTGGGGTGTGGAATGGCCGCAAAAGCATGATCTGAGTTCGCTGCGTTTGCTCGGCTCAGTCGGCGAACCCATCAATCCTGAGGCATGGATGTGGTATCACGAGCACATTGGCGGCAAGCGCTGCCCGATCGTGGACACATGGTGGCAGACGGAAACGGGCGGTATCATGATCACCCCCCTTCCTGGCGCCACACCTACGACGCCGGGTTCCGCAACGCTGCCGTTCTTTGGCGTCTATCCCGAAGTGGTGGATGACAAGGGCAACGCCGTGCCGCGCAATTCCGGCGGCAAACTGGTCATTCGCAAACCCTGGCCGTCGATGCTGCGCGGCATCTGGGGCGATAAGAAGCGATTCAAGGAAACTTACTGGAGCGAGGTGAAAGGCAGCTACTTCACGGGCGACGGCTGTCGCCAGGACGAGAAGGGATACTTCTGGATCGTAGGACGCATTGACGACGTGTTGAACGTGGCGGGTCATCGCATCGGCACCGCCGAAGTCGAAAGCGCGCTGGTGAGCAACCAGAAAGTCGCCGAGGCCGCGGTGGTGGGCCGGCCGGATGAACTAAAGGGCCAGGCACTCGTGGCTTTTGTCACCCTGAAGACGGGTGTGCATGCCACGCCCGAACTGCGCGAGGAACTGCGCCAGCACGTTGGCAAGGAGATTGGCCCAGTCGCCAAGCCGGATGATATTCGCTTCGCCGAAGCACTGCCCAAAACGCGGTCCGGAAAAATCATGCGCCGCCTGCTGAAACAGGTCGCCAGCGGGGTGGAGATCAAAGGAGATACGACGACAGTCGAGGACTTCACGGTTATCGCCCAGTTAAGCCAAAGCGATTAGAGCGCTCTGTTCAACAACAGCGATTGACGCCGGTGAAGCGTTCTTCGGCCGTCTGAACGTAGGCTTCCCCGCGCGTGAGGCATGTGGTGGGTTTGGTTTCATCGACGTTGAGACGCACACGAGCACTCGTCACGCAGGCGCACTGTTGTTGCAGCCGATCGGCCCGGGCTTCGCCGGAGATTTCACGGAGCAGGGCGAGGCCAAGCGCAATGATTCCCGCCGTACGCAGTGACTTTCCTTCGGCAACCGCGTAATCCGGCAGCCAGGTCGGCTCAGTTTCACGCAACACCGCGAGCTTTTTGCGGGCTAGCAATAAAATCCACTCGCGCACGCTGATGAGGAAAATGCCGGCGACCAGGACGAGGAAAAAACCGGTGACAAGGGCGTTCAGGGTGAAATTGAATTTCTGTTTCGTCAATCGGGCGATCGCCTTGGTTTGGATGGGGTTTTGGGACGGCGCGGCGTTGTTCAATGCCTTGGCTAGTTCCGCCCGCTTGTCTTCCGCATCCTGAGCCCCGGCAAGGAAACCGATCTTGGGATCCTTGCTCCAAATCTTCTGCACTGATGCGGTGCCGGTGACAGCGAGCAGCCAGCACAGCGGAATGAAGGTCACGAGCGCGAAAGCGGGCGAGCGAGAGGGCGACTTATTGGTCTGGAGAGTGGATTTGATTCCCGAGGCGAGCGCTGAGCCGAGAGCGGGGATTCCCAGCGACATTTTTAGAATCACCGTGGTGGCCAGGCAGAGCGCCACGGCGGCGAGGAGTTGATTGGCGATGCCGAAGATGGGCCAGAGCGCTTTGATTCCGCCATCGGGATCATAAACTGCCGCGATTAAAAAGTAACCCCACGCGGCCACGACCAGGAAGCTGGCGATGAGATTGGCCAAGGTGCTTCGGACGTTGCCCAATGGTTTCCAGGCATGGCCCAGCGCATCTTGCAGAAGATATCGTCCCACCCTCGTGCCGGCATCCAGCGTGGTGAGGATGAACAAGGCCTCGAACATGAGCGCGAAGTGGTACCAGATGCCGAGCCAGCGTTCGCCGACTACTTTGGAAAACAGATTCGCCATGCCGACGGCCAGCGTTGCGGCGCCTCCCGTCCGGCCATAAAGCGTTTCCTCTTTCACATCGCTGGCAAGTTGGGTCATGCGCTCCGTCGTGAGGGCAAATTCCGGCCCATACGCATTTACCTTCGCGACGGTGGCGCTGGCGATGGCCGCGGCATCAGCACCAGGAACCTTCACGTTCATGGCGAGGTAGACGCCCGGGTCGAGGGTGCAGGCGGCGATCATGGCCATGATGGCTACAAGCGATTCAAGACACATCGCCCCGTAGCCGACGGGGCGGGCGTAGCTTTCGCGAGTGATGATCTTGGGCGTGATGCCGCTGCTAATGAGGGTGTGAAATCCGCTGATGGCCCCGCACGCAATGGTGATGAAGCAGAATGGGAACAGTTTGCCGGGCACCACCGGTCCCGAGCCGTCAATGAATTGGGTGAGGGCGGGCATCTGTAACTTCGGCAGCACAATGAGCACCCCGAGCGCGAGCAGGACAATGGTGCCGAGCTTCATGAAGGTGCTGAGGTAATCGCGCGGGGCGAGCAGCAACCAGACGGGCAGCACGCTCGCGGCGAAGGCGTAGCCGATGACGGACCAGGCGAGCGTCGGGGCGCTCCATTTGAACAGGGGCTTTCAGCGTGGCGTGTTCCGAAACGAATTGCCCGCCCCAAACCGCGAGCAGGAGCAGTGCGACGCCGAGTATGGAGCCTTCCAGAACCTTGCCCGCGCGCACCCAGCGAAGGTAGCCGCCCATTAAGAGAGCAATCGGGATGGTGGCGGCCACGGTGAAAACACCCCAGGGCGAATCAGCAAGGGCGTTGACCACTACCAACGCCAGGACGGCGAGGAGGATGATCATGATCGAAAGAATCGCGATCACGCCGATGACGCCGGCCGCGGTGTTCAACTCGTCCCGAACCATCTGGGCCAGCGACTTGCCGTCACGCCGGATGGAGGAGAAAAGGATGACAAAATCCTGGACCGCGCCGCCCAAAACGACGCCGATGAGAATCCAGAGCGTGCCGGGCAGGTAGCCAAACTGCGCCGCGAGCACGGGGCCAACGAGCGGACCGGGACCCGAAATCGCCGCGAAGTGATGTCCAAAAACAATCCACTTGTTGGTCTTAACAAAATCCTTGCCGTCGTCGTGGACTTCGCAAGGGGTGGCGCGCCGGTCATTTAGAGTTAGAACCCGGGCAGCGATCCACTTGGAGTAGAACCGATAGCCGATGGCGTAGGTGCACAGTGCCGCGATGAGGATATACCCTGAATTGATCGGTTCATGGCGTTTAAGGGCCATGGTGGCGTACGCGCCCGCGCCGAGAAGCGCGACAACGAGCCAGAGCAGGGCCAGGAATAATTTCTTCATACGCTGTGCTGGAATCATTTCGTGCGGTGAACATGAAGGCAACGAAGGAGTGGCTCGGCGGCGCCGTCGCTCTACAAAAGATCCCTCAAGTTTTGCCTCCCAGCATCCGATCTTGTTCCTGCTGAGGCAC
This sequence comes from uncultured Verrucomicrobiae bacterium, assembly GCA_963760275.1. Lineage (GTDB taxonomy): Bacteria > Verrucomicrobiota > Verrucomicrobiia > Limisphaerales > SIBH01 > JANNGC01. The sequence goes on along the minus strand of CAVXCM010000009.1, from coordinate 329,521 downwards.
TTGCCCCCGGCATTAGATTTGAGCATGACCACGACGCTGAATCCGGGTGAAGAGTCTCAATTGTTGCAGACAATTGAGATGTTCGAGGTGATCACCCAGTCACAACCGCAGGATTACCAGTCGCTGGAAATTCTGAAGGAAGCGTACATGAAGCTCGGCCGCGAGGACGAGTTGGTTGAAACGTCACGCCGCATCGCCGAGGCCTACGTCCAACTGGGCCAGCTTTCGTCGGCCATTCTCGAATATGAGAGCATCTTGCAGCGCCGGCCCGATGATGCAGGTGTCCTGGCTGCATCTGGGCGAGATCGAGAGCAAGGCGAACAGCCTGAATGACCCTGCGCCAGCGATGCCCGATCGCCGAGCCAGTGGAACGCGTTCAGCCGATGGAACTTCCCCATTCAAAGGGACAGCCCGAGTTGTTCCCACGGATGTCGATGATGGCAAGATCAACCATCCATAAGCTGTTCGTGGAGGGCAAATTGATCACGCAGGGCGATTTCGACTTGTGCTGGCAAACTCCCAACATGCATCTGCCGCCGGGGCGACCGATTGAGCCGTTCATTCAAATGCTGGCGGACAAAAGTACGTTGCTCAGTCGAGAAATCCTTGAAGCTGCTCTCGGACAAGTCGCGCCTCGGGTATCTGCCTCTCGACAAGTACGATGCTGATCTCGATCTGGCCCGCTCTTTCCCGATGGAGTCCTGCCAGCGCTGGTGTGTGCTTCCTTTCGACAAGATGAGCAAGTCCGTGCTGGTCGCCACAGCCAACCCTTTTAATCGTCAAGCAGCCAAAGAAATCGAGGCCGCGACGCAGGCGCGATTGCTTTGGTACCTGGCGCCACCGGTCGACATCATGAAGTGGTTGAAGCGCGCTTTCCGTTGATATGGCTGTTCCATTAAAATCTTTCGGTGAACGCATTGCAGACGCCCTCGTCGAAGACGGGCTGCTGACGGCGAAGCAGGTTGAGGAATTGCTCGACCAACAGAAGAAGGAAGGCGTTCGCGTCCTGAAACTCGTGACCGACGAAAGGTTACGTCAGCGAACAGGACCTCGCCGTCTCCATGGGGCGCGTCCTCAACGTCCCGCCCGTCAATCTCGCCCGCACGAACATCCACGCCGATATTTCAGATTTGCTCCCGCGCGAAGTGGCGAGCAATTACCGCGTCTGCCCAGTCTCGCGTCTTGAGAACCGGTTGTTCCTCGCGATGGCCGATCCGCTTAAACGTTCTCGCCATCGACGACGTCAAGCGGATCACCAAGCTTGAGATTGTGCCGATGATCGCCTCTGAGCGGGCCATCACGGACAAGCTGCACCAGATCGAAGGGGCCAAGACCGGGACGATGGAAGACATCATCCAGGACGCCGAAAAGCAGGCGGCGGATGAGGCGGATGGGTTGGAGACGATCAAGGAAGTCGTCGAGGAGGTGAACATCGATCAGCTTTCCGCTTCGACCGAGGAAGCGCCCGTCATCAAGCTGGCCAACCTCATCATCGTCCAGGCCATCAAGGAGCGTGCGAGCGACATTCACATCGAGCCGTTCGAAAAAATGGTCCGACTTCGTTACCGCGTGGACGGCGTCCTCATTGACCGCACGCCGCCGCCCAAGAATCTTGCAGGTCCCGCTCATGTCGCGCATCAAGATCATGAGCAACCTCGACATCGCCGAACGCCGCCTGCCGCAGGACGGACGCATGCGCGTGAAGGTGAATGGTCGCGACTACGATCTGCGCGTTTCCTTTCTGCCCACGGTGCATGGTGAAAAGGTCGTGCTGCGCGTGCTCGACAAGTCCAATCTTTCCGCCACCATGGAGAAGCTCGGGCATGGACCCCGAAACCTTCCGGCGCTTCGCTTCCGCCGTGGCCGCGCCCGCATGGTTTGCTGCTGGTGACCGGTCCGACCGGTTCCGGCAAAACGACGACGCTTTATTCCGCGCTCAACGAGCTGAACAATCCGGAATACAACATCGTCACGGTCGAAGACCCGGTTGAATTCCAGGTGCCCGGCATCAATCAGGTGCCCGTGCGGAAAGAAATCGGGCTCACCTTCGCCAACTCGCTTCGATCCATTCTGCGTCAGGACCCGGACATCGTGATGATCGGTGAAATTCGCGATACTGAAACGGCGGAAATCGCCGTCGAAGCCGCACTCACCGGCCACCAGGTGCTCAGCACGATGCATTGTAATGACGCCGCCGGCGCCATCGCCCGTCTCGATGACATGGGCATCGCTCCTTTCCTGATTTCCTCCTCGGTCATCCTCGCCTGTGCGCAACGACTGGTGCGCCGCATCTGCCTGGGCTGCAAGGAACCGGTGACTTATCCCACGCAGATGTATCCGGGACCTGGGCATTCCGCCCGGTTATTTCGAAGGCGTCGCAGATCTTCCGCGGACGTGGTTGTGAGCGTTGCAACAACACTGGCTACGCCGGGCGTATGGCCATCATCGAGGCCATGACGCATTACAGACGAGATTCGGAAGCTGATCATTTCCCGCGCCTCCGCGATGGACATCGGCAACCTCGCCATCAGCCAGGGCATGAAAACGCTTCGGCTGGTCGCGCTCGAGAAAGTGAAGGAAGGCCTCACGACCCTTGAGCAGGTGATGGTGGTGACGGCGGCTGGGCACTAAGCTTTCAAACGCGCCCGACCCCAAATTGCTGTCTGCCCGTCAGGCGATCCTCATCGTCAAACCACCGTCGATGGTCATCGTTTCGCCTGTGATGTAATCGTTCTTCACGAGCATCAGAATCACGTCTGCCACCTGGTCAGGCGTGCCCTCGCGGTGCAAAGGAATGCGCTGTTCCAGGTTCAATCGTCGCTGCTCTTCGCTCATGGTCTTGTGAAAGTCAGTGCGCACGACGCCGGGGGCGACGCAGTTCACGCGAATGTTGTCATTGGCGAACTCCCGGGCCAGTGCTCGCGCAAATTGAGGCAGGGCGCCTTTGGCGACTTGATACGCAACGTTGCTCAAAATTCCCCGGATGCCGGCGGTTGAGGAGATGAGAATGATGGCGCCTTCCTTCTTTCCGCGCATGACTGGAATGGCCGCGCGACAGAGATGAAACACCGCGTGAACGTGGACGTCGAAGGCGCTCGCCCATGCTTCCGGGGTGAGGTCCAGCAATCCACCATTCACCGCACCACCCGCCGAATGCACCAGCACATCCACGGAGCCCAGCTTTTCGGTCGTCTCTCGTACGCAACGGGTGGCTTCGTCCGGCTTGCCGCAATCGGCTTGGATGATTTCACAGCGTCGACCCCATTTCAGGATCTCGTCGCGTGTCGCTACCGAGGCGTCGTCTGATCTTCGGCCGACAATCGCGACGTCAGCTCCTTCCCGGGCCAACCCGATTGCAGTGGCGGCTCCAATGCCTCGTGTGCCGCCGGTAACAAGGGCGACTTTTCCAGTTAGATTCATGGCAAGAGTTTAGATTTTCGGATTACGCACGCGCGCCTTCGATCGCGAAAGCCCGTGCGCTTGGAATTACGTGAAAGCTCCTCCGTCGTCGATGCTGAACCAATTCGAGACGCTTGTCGGCAACCCTGCGGCTTGCGCCGGTGGCGGTGACATGTTCTCTTGGGCGCGCGCAAGGCCGTGAACGCCGTGCGAGTTTCCCTCAGCTCAATATGTTCGGTCGCAAAGAGAAGAAGCACAGTCTGTATTATCTCCTCCCGGGGATGACTCGGTCCAATCGCGAAAAACGCCGCTTTTTGTTTTGGTGTTCGGTGGGTGTTGGCCTGGTGGTGTCCGCTGCAGCGGGCGTGGCGATTTACTATTGGAACCTCGGCCCGCGCCCTTGATTCCCGACTTATCCGCGCGCCGATTTATTTCCCCAACTGCTCGTAAGCGAATCGAGCAATGAGCAGGCTAACAATGGTCAGGAAGAGCAGTCGCACGAACCGGTTGCCTTTGAGCATGGCCAGCCGTGTGCCGACGAGGCGCCGGCCACATTGCACACTCCCATCGGCACGGCGTATTCGTAAAGCACCTGACCGGCAGCGGCGAACGTGATGAATGCGGCAAGGTTCGTGGCAAAGTTGATGGCCTTGGCACTGGCAGAGGCGGTCAGAAAGTCGAATCCGAAGAAGCCGATGAAAATGAATATGAGGAACGCTGCCCGTGCCCGGACCGAAGAACCCGTCATAAAATCCAATCACAACACCGACGCCGACGGCGAGCAGCCTTTCAGGGTTTGGATTTAATCGGGGCGCGTGAAGAGCTCCCAGGTTTTTTCGGGAATACGTGTAGAAGGCCACCGCGATGAGGAGCCCCAGCGTCAACGGACTGCAGAAAATCGCTTCGCACACTTTGCAACACACGCGCCCCAAGAGCAGAGAACACGAACGCCGTCATTGCTGCTGGCAGGATGGACGCCCAACGAATTGGAATGCGCCGCGCGTATTGAGCCACTGCCACGCTGGTGCCGCACAGGGAGGAAAGTTTGTTGGTGCCAAAGACCAGCGGTACCGACGCGGCCAGTTCAGCAGGTAGAAAGAGGAACAACGCGGGCAGTTGAATCAGTCCGCCGCCGCCCACAATCGCATCGACGAGTCCGGCGACGAAAGCAAAGACGCAGAGCCAGAGAAGTCCATGGCGCATCGGCCAGTTCAAGCGGTTCCGTTCGCGCGGCCGGGTGACTTTGGCGCGCGTGGTGGTAGCACGAGCGAGACGAGCCACGCCGTGCCAACCGTCACTACCAAGCCGATGAGCGTGAACCACGGCCAGAAGACTTCGCCACCGAAGGTGCGCATCCACCAATCGCGCGTGGCAGGGATATTCGCCGGCCAGTAAATCGAACACATCACCAGCACCGACGTGATCATCCCAACCATCGTCGCGCGCGCGCCGAGTCGCCGCCAGAAGAGCGCGACGATCAGCGAGCCGAGCAACGCGCCCGCCGTCAGTCCGCGCAGCGAGAAGGCGGCATTGAGGACGAAGGTGACCTGTCGCGTCAGGAACGCGGTCAGCACCAGCATCGCCGCCCAGAACACCGTCGAGTATTTGCTGAAGCGCAGGAAATATTCCTCGTCGCGCCCTTTCACGATTTGTTTCACGAAGTCCATCGTCGAGACCGAAGCGAGCGATGTGATCGCCGAACTGATCGACGACATCGCGGCCGAGAGAATCGCGACAATGAGGAAGCCTTTCAGAATATGCGGCACCTCCGTCATCATGAAGATGGGGAAGACGAAATCGTTCGACTTGATGCCGGGCCGCGCGTCGGGCAGCGGAATTTGCATCAGATGGCCCGTGCCTTTGTAGTAAACCCACAGCATCACGCCCACGAGCAGGAAAATCAGGAACAGCGGGAACACCAGCACCGCGCTCAGCGCAAAGCGCCTTGCGGCCGTCGGACACGTTGCCGCACGCGAGCACGCGCTGGACGATGAGTTGTTCGGCGCCGTGCGTGGACATCACCATGACCGTGGCGCCGATGACGCCCATCCAGATGTTGAAGGGCGCGGAGAACGTGAATTTGGTGTTGAGCCACTCGGTTTTCCCCGCGGCCGCGGCCGTCGCAAAGGCGCCGCTCCAGCCGCCTTCGATGAGCGTCGGAATGTAGAACAGCGCGAAGATTCCGCCGGCGAGAAACAGCCCGAATTGCACCGCGTCCGTCCAGATCACCGCCTTCACGCCGCCGATGTAGGTGTAGAGCAGCGAAAGCCCGACGAAGATCAGGATCGCGCCGAGGATTGGGTCCACGAGACCGCCGAGGCTGCAAACTCTTTCGCCCAGCATCAGCCGGATCGGAATGCACGCGACGTAAACGCGCACGCCCGCGGCCATGGTTTCGAGAAACAAAAACAACGCGGCCGCCAGCCGTCGAGGGCCTTGCCCGAGATGTTGCTCGAGCAACTGGTAGGGCGAATAGATTTCGCCTTTCAAATAGTGCGGCACCATCACGATCGCGAGGATGATGCGGGCGATCACGTACCCGACGATGATCTGGATGAACATGATGTTGCCGCCGTCGGCGAACGCATACGCCGGCACGCCGATGATCGTCAGCGCGCTCGTCTCCGCCGCGACGATCGAGACGCCGATGCCCCACCACGGAATGTTTTTGCTGCCGAGGAAGTAGTCGCGCGTGTTGCGCTGATCTTTCCCGAACCACACGCCCAGCGCGATGATGCCGACCAGGTACCCGACGATGACCATCCAGTCGCCAGCGTTAAAAAATTGCGGCATGTCGCGGATTGAATTACTGCGCGGGACATTTCGGAGCGAGAATTTTCCGTGGAAACGGGACGCAATCTGCGCGCTTACCCTGGAAGGCTGCGGCTCTCCGGGCTTCGGAACTGGCGGCGATTACTTCAGTCTCGTCGTGAGCGACGAGGTGGTGTGGGCCTTCAAAGCCGTATCGAGGGCGGGAGGCACATGAAGTTGCTGATCACCATCGATGGCCAGGCATTCGGCTTCGGACAGGCGGAGCGATTTGGCCGAGGAATAGATGAAACCCTGAACCGTTTTCTCGATGTAGTTCTGCAACCCCTGGCGCAGAGGAAGCGAAAACATCGCAAGGCTGACTCCGTAAACCAGCGTGTGCCAGCCGCGCGCCTTTTGACTCTCGATCGCCAGAAGATAGCGCTGCACCAGTGCGCTGGTCGCGCATCGGGCGCAGCTTGCTCAACTGGCGCTGACCCACGCGGCAACTCGCCGGAGCGAACTTCCGCAGCGTGGGATTCTCCGAAAGTTCCCGATCCAGTTCCGTCAATTCGACTAGCTCCCCACGGCTGGCATGGCCAAAAGCGCGAATGATCGACGGCAGTTCAAGCGGGATGAGCACTTGAGCGCGATATGAATCGAGGAAGCTTCGCAACGAAGTCACGTCGCAGACGCGTCGCAGATCGATGGCTTCGGCTACCGTGCTGGTGACAGCTAGATCCTCTGCCGATCCAAGCTGATCGATCAGGGGATGCACATCGCCCACCAGTTCGGCAGGCGAGTTCGGCACGCTGTTTATTCTTACGGTCATCCGGTTTCAATTCGCCCAGGAAACCCTGAACGTGGATTGAAGCGAAGCTACGTCGCAGCGCATGGGCTGCAAACGCATTTATTTTTTCTGTGAAGGAAAAAAGATTTGACGCAGCTGGCGACATTTCTCCCTGTTCACGCTGCCGATTGCGCAGGAATGCCCCGCGCCCGCGTTCAGTAGGAACTCTCGCTGGCGGCCAGGCCTTTGATGATCGCCACGCCGGCAGAGGTGCCTAAACGAGTTGCTCCGGACTGAATCATCCCGAGGGCGATCTGGAGATCGCGGATGCCACCAGAAGCTTTCACACCGAAGTCTGGCCCCACACATTCGCGGAGCAATTGCACGTCATGCGTGGTGGCGCCGCCGGTGCTGAAGCCGGTCGAGGTCTTCACAAAGTGCGCGCCGGATTCGAGAACCAGCTTACAAGCTCGGATCTTTTCCTCCCGCGAGAGCAGGCAGGTTTCCATGATTACCTTTACCGTGCGTTCATCCGCGGATTCCACCACGTCGCGCAATTCACGCAGCACGTAAGCGTCATCACCGTCCTTGAGCCGTCCGATGTTCAGCACCACATCGATCTCCTGCGCTCCTTCATCGATGGCGGCTTCCACTTCGAGACGCTTGGCATCCGCCGTCATGGCGCCGAGCGGAAAGCCGACTGTGCAGGCGACCTTCACGCTCGATCCTTCGAGCAACGCATACGCCTGCGCCACGCGCGAACCATTCACGCACACGCTCCAGAAATGATGCTGCATGGCTTCGCGGCAAAGCTGTTCGATGTCCTTCGCCGTGGCCTCTGGCTTCAACAACGTGTGATCGATGTACTTGGCCAGGGCATGGGCATTCAACGGTTCCGTCATGCGCTGCGTTGTAGCAATGCCCGTGAAGAGCGGAAAGTGAATTGCGTGAGCGGCCTTGATTGAAGGGAGCACGCGGCGTCCCGCCGGAAACTACGGTCGCAGGCCAAACACAATTTACAAGTCGATCAGCTGGCCAGGTTTACCGTGTTCAATGTGGAAGGGTCGAATAAGGTTTCCGGACGAGCCAATTCCCGGTTTGACTCCGCTTCGTCTTTCCTTAGCCTCGCCGCGCTAACGACACCCAACTATTTTATGAGACTCGGCATCAATACGTTTTTGTTCACGTCACCGTTCACCACGGAAAGCACGAAGCTGTTTCCCAAATTCAAGAAGTGGGGCTTCGAGACGGTGGAAATTCCCGTCGAAGATCCGTCGCACATCGATCCGGCGAAGGTGAAGGCGGCGCTCGACAAGAACGGTCTCGTCTGCGGCAGCGTGTGCGCGTGCATGGGACCGGGGCGCGATTTGCGCGGCACGCCGGCGGAGCAGAAGACGGCGATGGATTACTGCAAGAACACTCATCGACCAGATGGTGGTGCTGGGCTGCCCGTCGCTGATCGGCCCGGTTTATTCCGTGGTCGGCAAGGCGGACGCCGTGGAACCGGCGGCAGCAGAAGAAGGAGTGGGCGCTGGTGGTGAAGAACCTGAAGGTGCTGGCGAAGTACGCGGAGAAGAAGGGCGTGCAGATTTGCCTCGAACCGCTGAATCGTTTCGAAACGGATTTCCTCAACACCGTGGACCAGGCACTGAAGCTGGTGAAGGATGTGGGCTCGAAGGCGGTGAAGATTCATCTCGATACGTTCCACATGAACATCGAGGAGAAGAACCAGGCGCGACGCCATTCGCAAAGCGGGCAAGTTGCTCGCGCACTTCCACGCCTGCGGCAGCGATCGCGGCACGCCGGGCAACGATCACATCGATTGGAAACCGATCGTGAAGGCGCTCAAGGACATCGGCTACGACGGCGACGTGGTGATCGAATCGTTCACGACGGACGTGAAAGTGATCGCGCGCGCGGCGGCCATCTGGCGGCGCATGGAGCCGACGACGGAGGAGATTGCGACGAAGGGCATCAAGTTCCTGAAGCAAGCGTTCAAATAATCAACGCGCTAAAGATTTCAGGACCCGGTTTCGGATTCGAAGCCGGGTTTTTTTGCCCTTGGAGTGTTTCTGAGGAACCCGGAGCGCGGCGGTGTCTCCCTGGCTAGTCGCAGCACTTTTTGGAATAGACGGCGCGCTTGGTTCTGTCTTACGGGCTGCGGTTGGTCTGCGACACAGCCGCGCTCCATGGTCGGGCTGGCTCTTGAATATTAGCTCACTGGGATGAGCGATACGCGGGCGCCGTGGTCATCGCGGGTGATACCTTGGGCGCGGGGGTCGAGGGTCATGACGCCATCGACCATGAAGGCGTAACGATGGTGGCCATGCTTGAGTTCCACGGTCAGCAGCCAGGCGCCATCGGTCTGTTGCTTCATGGGATGGGCGAAGGCGTTCCAGCCATTGAAGTCGCCGACGAGGGAGACGGACTTGGCCTCCGGCGCCTGGCAGATGAAATTCATCGCGCGCAAGTTGTGCCGCGGCGTGTGTCGTCCGAATGAACTCATAAATGTGCCTGAGACAAATTTTTAACCGAGAAGGTTTCGCAGAACCGTCATCGCCGTCCGGCGGACGTCTTCCGACTGTGCTTCGAGCGAACAGTATTCCTGATACCAATCCTTGTTGGTTTCGTGGCGCTGCCGCCAGAGCGTTTTAAGCACGCGCTCGGTGCGTTCGATTTGCGGCATGGCGGAAGTGAAATATTCACGGCCTTCCGGAAGGTCAGAAAGGTCGCCAACGAGGAAGCGGGAGATCTTTTTATCCGTCGCGACGGCTTTTAACAACATCACGACCGTTTGTTCGTAGGCGTACCAGCGTTCTTTCAGCACTTCGCGGAGGAAGCTGCGGCGGATGGCAAAGAACTCGGAGCGGGGGCGCTCGGTCATTTCACGAATCTTCTGCGCTTCAGCGGGGAACCAATTGTAGAGCAGCGCAAAGGTCCCGTAGGTGTCGATCAGTTGTTTCGGGTTGTTGTGATCGGTGGCGATTTCACCGATGCAGAAGTCCTGATCCAGCTCGGAGACGATTTCCGGCAAGTCATGAAGGCGCCCGAGAACGTGGTGCCCAGCGGTGCTGCCGTAATTAAAGTCTCCGGGGATCAACCAGTAGACATCGTGTTCGCCTCCTTTTTCGAAAGCAGCCCCGAGCCCGGAGTACCACATCTGGCATGTATCCACGCACCAGGCGTCGAGGATGTCAGAATGTTTCTGGACAACTTCACTGCGGAAACGCTGGAAGATTTTATCGCCTTCCAATCCGTAAAAAGTCTTCCGGTCCATGACCGTGATGGGGCGGGCGTAGGATTCCGGGTCGCTGTCGAGGCGGGCCACCAACTCATACAGGGCTTTCAGGTCTGAATAATCTTTGCTCGGCCGGAACGGGTAAATGATCACCGGATGAATCTTCGCTCGACTGGCGGCGCGGGCTGAATTGACGGCAGAACGGGAGCGTTTCTTTGGCTGGGCTGCCGCGGGGTGCTTCATGCGCGGATAATGCGGTGCGGCGAATCGTTGCCAAGTATTTTTCGGTTTCGGAGTTAGAGCCGAAACCAGAACGTCGGCGAAATGACTCTCAAAGTGAGGAAGGAAGGGAAGAGCGGTTCAGTAAGCTCGCAGGGTTTAAATCCCGGCGGCGGGTTGCGGCTCATCCGGCTTCGTGACTTGTGGGACGGTTGTCTTGGAATCGGCGCGAACAAGCGTGACCTCTGCAACCGTTGATTTTCGAGTTTAGGCTTTTGTCGGCGGAAACGTTCTGAATACCTTTCAACGTGGATCTCACGCCTTGGCTGGTTGTGCTTGGAGTGTTGGTGTTCGCGGCGGCGAGTTTCTTTTTTGCTCTCGCCGAATCCGCTCTGTTCGCATTGAGCAAATGGCAGGTGGAACAATTGGCGGAACGTTCGCCGCGAAAAGGAGCGGTTGTGGCGCAGCTTTTAAAACATCCTTCGGAATTGCTCGCCACCATCGTCCTGGGCAACACCGTGGCCAATGCAGTCATCGTGGCCGTGGGGCTTGGAGTGACAGTTTGGATGGGTGGCTCGATCCCGTTGGTCCTGACAGGCCTGGTCGTCTTGATTCTCATCGCGTGTGAAGTTCTTCCAAAGACGTTGGCGGTCCGTGCTCCAGATCTGTGGTCGATGCGGATTGCCCAGCCGATGTCATGGTTGCAAAACATCGCCCGTCCCGCGCAACAGCTGGCGCAGGCATTCAACCACTTTTTCCTGCATCGCGTTGTAGCCCGCACCATCAAGCCGCAAACTGGCGTCACGGAGGAGGATTACCGCGAGTTGCTCGAGCTGGCCGCCCAACAGGGCACGCTCGCTTTGCGTGAAAAGGAAATCATCGTCGAGATCATCGGCCTCGACAAAAAAACCGTCGCCGACGTCATGACGCCACGTTCACAAATGGCGTCCATCCGAGACGACCTCACCGTCGAGGAGATGATCCTTGCCGCGCGTGAAATGCGGCATCGGCGGTTGCCCATGTATGACGAGACGCCGGATACGATTGTGGGGGTGCTGGACACAAAGGCACTGCTGCTCGATCCCGGCGTGGACCTTGCAGAGGCGATAGAGTTTCCCTCGTTCGTTCCCGAGAGCATGAATTTGCTCAAGCTCTTCATCGCATTGCAGCGCCAGCGCCGGGGCATCGCCATCGTGGTAGATGAATTTGGCGGCACCGCCGGCGTGGTAACGATGGAGGACATTCTCGAAGAACTGGTGGGTGAAATCCGGGACGAAGGGCAGGGGGAGCAACTGGTCATGGAAAAGTTGAGCCCAACCCGATGGCGTGTTAGTGGCGCGGTCACCATCGGTGATTTCCGTCGTGAGTGCGCGGACATCGGCGAGGTGCCGGAAGTGGAAACGATTGGAGGTCTGCTGACGATGTTACTCGACGTGGTGCCGAACGCGGGCGACAGCGCCGTTTTTCGTGGGCTGAAGATTGTGGCTACCCGAGTCGACGATCGGGCCGTCCGCGAAGTGACCGTGGAACGGGTGGCAAAACGCGGTGGGCCTGTGCTCCATGCTTCGCCGCGAAAATGAATTCAGCCCTTTTCATTTTCATCGGGGTGAGCCTGGCGTTTGCGATCTTTTTTTCGGGAATGGAAGCGGGCGTTTTTGCGTTGAGCCGGGTGCGCATCCGGCGACTGGTGCGCTCGGGGAACGCGAACGCCAAACGCCTCATTCGTTATTTGGATGAGCCTGAGGAGTTCCTTTGGACGATTCTCGCTGGCAACACCCTCGCCAACTTCGGCGTGGCCAGCCTGGTTGTCATTGGCTCCAAGGACTGGCTGCGGGAGCATCCCGTTCTCTTCGCCCTGGGCTTTTTTGCCGGCACGATTCTCTTTTATGCCTTGTGCGAACTGCTGCCGAAGATGCTTTTCCGCCTTTATCCCAACCGCCTGTGCCTGTGGCTCTCCATCCCGTTTGGCGCCGCGCACTTCTTTCTCCAGCCGCTTGTGGCCATCCTCCGCTGGATCTCAGCGGGTATGCTCCGCTGGTCGGGAGGACAAGCCTTTGTCGGGCGGCTTTTCGGAACCCGCGAGGAACTGCGCATCGTGATGCAGGAATCGGCACAGGACCTTTCTTCCGAGGAACGGAGCATGATTAATCGGGTCCTGGACCTTCAACATCTGACCGTATCGCATGTGCTCGTTCCGATCTCGCGGGCGGCCACGATCGAGACGGAGGCCCTGGTGCGCCAAGCGCTGGAGTTGTGTCGCGAGAAAAGTTTAAGTCGCCTGCCTGTCTGGCGCACCGATGGCAGCGGCCGCCGCATCGCTGGCCTCTTCAACCTCAAGTCGTTGCTCTATCGGGCTGACCTGGACCCGCAAAAAAAAGTGGGTGATTACCTGAAACCGGCCACGTTTGTGGATGCGGACATGCGTTTGGAGGAAGCGATGCGCCACTTGCAACGCGCTGGCCAGCGCCTCGCCGTGGTCTTGGGGCGGGATGGGCGGGAAGTCGGCATCGTGAGTCTGCAGGACATTCTCAAGGCGATCTTTGGAGAGGTAAAACTTTGATGGATTTCGACGCCGCCCTAATCATTACGCTGAAGCTGCTGGCAGTGGCGTTCCTTGTCTTTCTGAACGGGTTCTTCGTCGCGGCAGAATTCGCACTCGTCAAGATTCGCGAGACCCAACTCGACCCACTGGTGGTGCGCGGGAGCAAGCGCGCAATCATGGCCCAAAAGATTGTTCGCAATCTGGATGCTTCCCTCAGCGCCACACAGCTCGGCATCACCCTGGCGAGCCTGGGCCTGGGGTGGATTGGCGAGCCGGTCTTCGCTTCCCTGCTGGATCCCCTGATGACTGGTTTGGGTGTGAAATCAGAGCAAGTGAAACACTCCATCTCATTCGGTGTTGGTTTCACCGTTATCACGTTCCTGCACATTGTGCTGGGGGAATTGGCGCCCAAGTCGCTCGCGATCCAGAGACCGCTCCAGACATCCTTGTGGGTTTCCTATCCGATGCTTTGGTTCCATCGGCTGTCCTATCCGCTGATTTGGATGCTCAACAAGACGTCGCTTTTCCTTCTGCGACAGGCGGGCATAGAGCCTGCCAGTGAAGCAGAACTCGTCCATTCGGAGGAGGAGTTGCGTTTGCTCCTGGGCACCTCCCAAAAACATTCCGGCGGCTCGGTCCTGGGCCGCGACATTGTTCTGAACGCGTTTGATCTGCGGCACCGGATTGCTCGCGAAGTGATGCGTCCACGCCAGCAAGTGGTTGGCCTGGATACAGAAGCGTCGATCCAGCAATGCCTGGAGATCGCTGAGCACACGCGGTTCTCACGCTTCCCGATCCTGGAGAAGGGGAATCTCGATCGAGCGCTGGGCTTTGTGCATGTGAAGGATCTTTTCGCCGCGCGCTCCAAGGCGACCACTGGGCGCGATCTCATGGCTTATGCCAAGAAGCTGGTCTACGTCCCTGAGACCGCCCGGCTGGAGCGTTTGCTGCAAGTTTTCCTCGAACGGAAAGTCCAACTCGCCTTCGTGGTGGACGAGTACGGGGGCACCGTGGGCCTGCTCTCAATGGAGAATATTCTCGAGGAACTGGTCGGCCAGATTCAGGACGAGTTCGATCAGGAGACGCCCTTGCTGGTGAAGAAGGACGAACACACCTGGTCAGTCGATGGTTCACTGCCGCTGCACGATCTCGCCGACGTCATCGGCGAGCCGTTGGTCGAGGAAGGCGTGACGACCGCAAGCGGATGGGTCACGCATCAACTGGGCGGTTTCCCAAGAATGGGTGATGTCGTACGAGTAGGGCTGTACGAATTGCGAGTGGAACAGATGGAAGGGCCACGGGTCGCTCGACTATTGCTCAAGCGCACGGCTGCCGCCCCGAACGTTAATCGGTGAGTGCCCGCCTCTCGATCAATTGAGCGCCCGTTCAGACTCCTTTCGCCGCACCCGGACTTCCAATTCGATGCCTGAGTGTGGCCGTCTCTGAGTCTCCGAGTGCGAGAGAGTTCTGTGTTGACGTAACCACGCCCCATCCCACCCCGTCGTTATGGCCTGTGAAACGTCGCATCTACATCTGGGCATCCCTCCTAGCGGTGATCCTCCTCGGTTGGGGTGGCTATCGCGCGTACCGGGCGCATCAAAATCTCGTGACTCTCGACGTGCGCGACGCCGATGTCCGGGACGTCGTGCGCAAATGTCAGTGGCAAACGTGGGAGACCATCGTGGTGCATAAGGACGTGAAAGGGAAAGTCACTCTCAATGTCCGTGGCGTGCCGCTCGAAGAAGTCCTGGGCATCATTGGTGAACAAACCTCTTCGCGTTCCATGGCGGTGTATCCCATTTACTCGAAGAACAACTCGATCGTGAACCTGCGCAAGTTGGCGCGAGGCGACATTTATCGGGATACAGCAGGCTGGACGAATTTCAGCCTGCTGGGGGCGGGCGGTGGTGGCCGTGGCGGACCTGGCGGCCGGGGCGGCGGGTTTGGGGGGCCGTTTGGCGGTTTTGGCGACACGGTGCGGTCACAGAATAGTTTGGTGAACCTGAACATCAGCGCCAAGGATGTGGGCTTCGCGGCACTGGCCCTGGCCCGCTATTCCAATGCCCAAGTCGTGCCCGAAGACGGCGCGGATGGATTGATCACTGCTCAAGCTATCGCAAGTTCCCTTTACCAAAGCGGTCGCTCGAGTCGCGAAGGAAGCTAATCGCAAGTGGGACGTTTTCTATTCCTTGCAGGCTGAGCCGCAGGATTTTTTCGGGCGCGGCGATGGACCGCCAGACGGTGGCCGTGGTTTCCGCAATCGCGATGACGAGACCAACGGACGGCTCGGGCTGAGCAATTCGCGGCCATGCGCGAGCGTGAAATGGAGGCACGTCTCGCCACCATGACGCCTGAGGAACAAGCACAAACTGAAGGAGGAGCAAAAGAAGATGGAGGAGCTGCGCAACCTGCCGCCCGAAGAACGCCAGCAGGCATTCCAGGAATTCGCCAACAGCCCGGCCATGCAACAAAACCAACAACGCATGGAGAACCGCATGAACAATAATTTCAAATACAGCACGCCCGAGCAGCGAGTGGAGAGAGCCCGGCGTGCCGCCGATAGAAAACTGCGTGGCGGCGGAGGCAGAGGTAATTAATGAAAGAAATTTCCGCATCCAAAAAGTCGGCGTTCACCCTGATCGAGCTGTTGGTGGTAATCGCCATCATCGCCATCCTGGCCTCGCTGCTGTTGCCTGCCTTGGCCAGTGCCAAAGGCAAGAGCCTTGAGATCAAATGCATCAGTAATCTGAAGCAGCTCGGCATTGCCGTCATGGTGTGGGGGGACGATCACGAAGGGCGATTTCCTTCGGCTGAGGAAGTGCCATCCATTCCCGTTTACACCACGAACATTCAACCCCGAATCAGTGAAGTCCTATCGAATGAAGTGGGTGGTGCGATGCAGATTTTTCGTTGTCCGGCGGATCGTGCGGGCTATTTCGAACGTGAGGGCTCCAGTTACGGATGGAACTACAATCTGAACAACGAGCCGATGGACAGACCCCCCGGTTCTTCGCGCCGCTTTGGTCAGGCTCCGAACATGGCTCGTGTAAGAGTGCTTTACGATTATGAGCCATTCCACACGCGGGGCAGCACCAATGGCCGGCTGAATTCCCTTTTTGCCGACGGGCACGTGGAGTCACGCTAACTTCGGGGCAGTCTTCTTTGCCGCGCCACTTCGTAAAGAAACACCGCTGCCGCCGTTCCCACGTTGAGCGAATCCACTTCGTTGCTCATCGGGATGGCCACCGCTTCGTCGCAAGCGGCCAGCGTTTCCTGCGCGAGGCCACTTCCTTCGTTGCCGAAGAGCACGCAACAATCCTGCCGGAAATCCACGTCATGAAGGGTCCGTCCGTCCGTATGCGGATGCGCCGCAATCACCCGAACCCCGGCTTCGCGCAGTTGCCGCAGTGTCGAGATCAGATGGGGCGTCTGTACCACCGGCAGCTTGAAAATCGCACCCATGGAATTGCGCACGGCCCTCCGCAGGAACGGACTGGCCGAAGTCTCACCCACAATGATGGCCTGAGCTCCAAACCCAGCCGCGCTTCGAACCATCAGTCCGATGTTGTCGGCGTTGGCGAGTGAATCGAACGCGATGAGAAACCGCGGACGCCGGGTTATCGCCAGAATGGATTCGAGTGTGTGAGTCTTCGGAATTTTTCCGACGGCCAGCACGCCTTGAAAGAAGGGAAAGCCGGTGAGCTTCTCGAGTTCCGTCACTTCCATGACATAAACCGTCACGTCTTCAGGGCGCGCGCGAATCCATGGTTGGAACTCGGCTAAACGCTTCTCTGGTAACAGGACAGAGACGACGCCGAAGTGGCTTTCCAGCAGGCGCTGCACGACCTTGGCGCCCTCGGCCACAAAGATGCCGGACGCGCGATGCTCTTCGTGCTGTCGCAGCGTGGCGTAAGGAATCAACTCGGGCCGATCGAGCGCGGTGACGTGGATGACGTGCATGGCTGCAGAGATTCCATGAGAAGCGGCCTGAATGACAAGTGGCAGCGCCCCGTTGGTCTATTCCCAATCAAATTCGTTGTCGTCCTTTGATCCGGTTAGGCGCGAGCGCGCATCGGGTTGCCGGTGGTTTCAAATCAGGTTCGTTTCCCGGGAATGGCAGAGGGCGGATACGGGCAGGAATGCAGAGCCAAATCATGGCTACTTGTCATTTCCTCCCTCTGTCAGCGAAGTTCCGCCTTCGTGAATGTGGAATTGAACGAAGCGTTTCTCGCGAAGATTGCCGGTTGGGAGGCGATGAAGGCGGCGCGTGCCCTGATGGCAGCGGGCAAAGTGTTGAGCTCGAATTTCACGCCGCCGATCTTGAAGGGTGTGGTGCAGGAAGGGACGACTTCCTACCGCTCTGGCCTTGTGCTGAAGAGTGGCATCGATCTGGAGAACCTGTGCACCTGTCGCGCGTCGCGGGATTGGGGGACGATTTGTGCGCATTCGGTGGCGGTGGGGTTGCATCATTTGAAGCCGGCGGCCGCTGAGCCCATTGATAAAGTGCGTAAGGTGGAAAGCGAGAAGAAGACGGTCAGCGCTGTTCCATCTCCTCACTCTGCCACTCGACTACGCCGCGCCGCAGCGGATGAGGCGAGTTCGGAGCCATTGGAGATTCACATCATTCTGCCGCCAAATTTCGCAGACGCTGCGGCCAAGGGGAAAGTAATGCTCGTCCTTGAGGGCCAATGGGGGAGGGGGCGCACCCCACTGAACGTGCTGCCGAAGTCGCAGCCGTTTCAATTGAGCGCCGAGGACGAGCGCGTTTTGAGTCGTGTGGAGGATCTCGCGGGGGAACCGGCCGGCATGCTGGTGATTGCCACCCGCGAGTTCGTGGAGTTGTTGCCCGCCCTGGCTGGACACCCGCGGGTGACGCTCGGGAAAGGACCGGGCGTCCGCATTTCACGCGAGCCGTGGGTCCCCCGACTGCGGGCGACGTTGGAGGCAAACGGCGAAATCACTCTTGCACTGAAAGAAACATTGCCGGGCGCGGCATTGATCGACGGGGCATGGATATTTTCCCGCCACCTCCTGCAACCGGTTGGATTGTCCCGGCATTTTATGTCCGTGCTGCAAGCGCCACTGCGCATCAAGCGCGCCGAGGTTCCGGCTTTCCTCAACACTGAATGGCCAAAATTGAATGCGGCATCGAGCCAGGGAACGGCGTTGGGAGTTGGCGCGGCAGCGCTGGAAGCGAACTTTGCGATGGAAGATTTCGAAGTGGTGCAAGAGCCACCCGTGTTCCTCCTGACTCTCACGGGAGGCCTCGCGCAACTCACCGCACAACTTCAATGCAAGTATCCTTCGCGCATCATCACCGCCGGGAGGGTGGGGCAGGATGATTCTGTGTGGATGCCCGACGCGAAGCACGTCACGCGTTATGTGCTGCGCGATCTTGCGGCGGAACAGCAAGCGTTGGGGCGTTTGCTTCGCGCAGGTTTCGCCAGCCCGGATGACCACGGGCGCTACCAATTGCTGGGTCAGGACCGTGTGCTGAACTTTTTTGCCCGCGAATTTCCCCGCATGCAGAAGGAGTGGGAAGTCACGCTGGAGGAGCGGCTCCAACGCAGCACGCGCGATAAGATCGAGCGGATCGAACCTCGGTTCGAGATCACGCCCAGCGGGGTGCAGTGGTTTGACTTCGGCGTGTCGTTCACCGCGAGCGGCGGCGAACAGTTTTCCGCGGCGGACATTCAGCGGCTCATTCTGTCCGGCCAGAATCATACGCGATTGAAGAGCGGCAAAGTCGCGCTCATCGACACGGGCGCGGTGGAGGAGTTGCAGCAGTTCCTGCTCGACGCTTCGCCCGAGCAGCGTCAGGGGCAATATCGTTTGAGCAATGTGCAAGCTGGCTTTCTGGAATCGACCCTGGCGAAACAGGGCTGGCAGGCACAGGCGCCGGCTTCCTGGCGCGAACGAGCGCGGCAGCAAACCGGCGAAGCGCAGTTGGAATGCCCGCCGCTGGGGGATTTGGAAACCGTCCTGCGCCCGTATCAAAAGCAAGGTGTGGCGTGGCTGAGATTTCTCCGAGCTAATGGTTTTGGCGGAATCCTGGCGGACGAAATGGGATTGGGAAAAACGCTCCAGACTCTGGCATTTCTCCGATCGCTTGAGCGCCCAACTGGCGGGATTCCAGGGGGGCGATTCCTCGTCGTTTGCCCGACGTCATTGGTTTACAACTGGGTGGCGGAGGCTCGCAAATTCACTCCCGCGCTGAAGGTGCTCGCCTTGCATGGGCCGAATCGCCACAGCTTCTTCACTGAAATGGCGGGCGCTGATTTAATCGTAACGAGTTACGCGCTGATTCGCCGGGACTTTGAACGGTACAAGGATTTCGAGTTCGACACGGTCATCCTGGATGAGGCGCAGCACATTAAGAATCGCGCCACGCAGAACGCCCAGGCCGTAAAAGCCATTCGGTCGCGGCACCGGGTGGTGCTGACGGGAACGCCGTTGGAAAACTCCGTGCTCGATCTGTGGAGCATCTTCGACTTTCTCATGCCCGGTTACCTGGGCAGCGCGAAGGACTTCAAGGAACGCTACGAGACGCCGATTGCGCGGGAGAAGAATGTGGACGCCCAAAGCCGCCTGGCTCGACGGTTGAAGCCCTTCATTCTGCGGCGGCTCAAGCGCGAGGTGGCAAAGGATTTGCCGGACAAGATTGAGCAGGTGAGCTACTGCGAGCTGAACGACGAACAGCGTGCGCTGTATCAAAAGGTGATGGAGTTTAGCCGCAAGGAAGTGCTGGAAGCGGTCGGCACGCAAGGCCTCGCGAAAAGCCGGATGGTCGTGTTCACCGCGCTGCTAAGGCTTCGCCAGATTTGCTGCGACTTGCGGCTGCTGAAGAAAGCAGACGAGGAATCGCCCGCGCCCTCTTCCCAAAGCGACGCCATGGGCGGGGACGCCAGTAGTCTCGCGCCGAGGGAGAGGGACCCAAACGCCGCGTCCGACGGATTTGAAACCTCCGGCAAGGTGGAAGCCTTCGAGGAGTTGCTTCAGGAAATCGTGGACGGCGGGCATCGTGTGCTCGTTTTCAGCCAATTCACCAGCATGTTGGCGTTGTTGAAAAAATCGCTGGAGGAGCAGGCCATTGATTATTGCTACCTGGACGGATCGACGACGCAGCGCGGGGAGGTCGTGGAGAAATTTCAGCGCGGAACAACTCCCGTGTTTCTTATCAGCCTCAAAGCCGGCGGCGTTGGATTGAATCTCACGGGTGCCGATACGGTGATCCATTTTGACCCGTGGTGGAACCCGGCGGTTGAGGACCAGGCGACCGATCGCGCTCATCGCATTGGGCAAACACGCGTGGTGACAAGTTACAAACTCATCACGCGCGGAACGGTGGAGGAGAAAATTCTGCTGCTGCAACAAAAGAAGCGCGACGTCATCAAAGCTACGCTCGGCGAGGAACAATTTACTGCGGCGCTCAGTTGGGACGAGATCCAGGAATTGTTCAGCTGAAGCTCACTCGAAATTAGGTTTGCGCCGCGGTTGAGTTGGCCCTCCGTGTAACCTTTGCGCGTTTCTACACAAGGAACCAGTGGGAGCAGTTTACCCGCTTATGAATTCATTTCTGATTCGCATCCTTTGCGCCGTGGTTGGGTTAAGTGGCTTGGTCGGTTCTCCGCTGCGGGGCGCCGTCGTCGGCACAATTGAGCAAACTGATTTTGGTCCCGTGAATGGCTTCGAGCTTTTCGGGAAGGGCCTTTACTGGTGGAACAGTGGCTACGGCGGCGATGAGATCACACCGCCGCGCCGGGGACAGATCGCCACGCTCAATCTGCTCAGCGATGGCGGGATTTACCGTGTCTCCAGCCCGTCGGTCTTTCTGTTGCGCAGCAATACCATCCGCGCTCCGTATCAAAGTGTGGCCCGGAACGCCGAGTGGCTTTTCCATTTCGAAGATGCTGGTGCGGGTCTCCGCATTATGCGCCGGCCGATTTCAAATCCGACCGCGTCCGCCATCGACTTCAGTGGCCTGCCTTCATCTCAGGCGGGCGCGATGCTGGTGCATGGCAACACGCTCTTCTGGAGTGTCGTGCAGGGAAACGTCACGCAGGTTCACAGCAAAAACGTGAACGGTGGGCCCGGCGGTGGCAACGTGATTGAATTCTCCCTCAACAATGTCGGCCCCATTGTGAAGATGGGCGTCGTTGACCTGATGGATCCGGAAGGGCGAGGCGTATTCGAGACTGACCTCCTTGTGCTCACCGCTGGCGGGTTGCTCTACAAGTTTGAAATTGAGCCGTACCACGAAGGGCTTGCGCTCCTGGCCAGCAACGTCTCGGATTTTGCCGCGCGGATTGAATCCTGGCTTGTGCCCGTGGGTCTTTTTGGTTTTGAGCGCCGTTATGGTTCGAAAGTTTATTTCACCACGGGCGTGAATCTTTCCGGCTCTCGAACGGAGGGTCGCTTGATCAGTGTGGACCTTTCCAACGGCGGAACCGCCATCGAGTTTCAGACTGGCGACGTGAACTTGCAATTAACGGGCGTCACCACAGACAGCGCGCGGGTTTACATCACGCGCACGCCTTTGGTGTTTCAAGGGGGCGGTGGCTTTGGCGGCTACGTTTACGATCGCAACAACGGCCAGATCCTGCGCTCGAGCTATCCGGCGAATCGGGGCCAGCTCGCAGGCGGGTCCTTTCAAAGCATTGTGCTGCAACAGGAGGGACGCAATCTGCGCTCCGATGGCCAATGGCTTTATTGGGCACACCAGGATCTGATTCAGCGATCGAAGACCGAGACACCAGCCGTGCAGCTCGACTACCGCGCCATCGGCATCGAGGCTGGCCAGGCGGTGCAGAACGCTGGGAATTCGCTATGGGTCGTCAGTGGCGCGCCAGTCTCCGCCCGTGTCTACGCGCAGCAACTAATCAACACTTCGGGACGAATCCTGTGGCCCGTCAAAGCGCGCGTTCGTGCTTTCCGGAACAACCAACCTTTGTCCCCGCCGGAAGCCTACTCGTGGAATCGGCCGCTGCTGCCATCCACTGGCAACCTTGCCACCTTGCGCGCCACGGCGGCCTCCAGCTTGCAAGTGGATCTGCCCGGGGAATGGTTTGCCCAGCCGGGCGACGTGCAACTCATCGCCACGATCAATCCCACGTTAAGCGTTCCGGAGACGGGAGAAACGCCTTTGGCGAATAACACCGTCTCGACGACGATCACGGTGGTTTCGTCCGGCACGCCCTGCCTCGTGTTCAACGTCATGAATAGCACGCTCCCGAACTACAATCCCACCGCGCCCGGGTCCGGCTTCGCCAGTATTCTGGATCGTGCTCTCTCGTTGTTGCCCGTGCCGGGATTCACCTATTGGATTCGAGCGGGAACGATCAACAACGGTTCGGCGGGCGGAACGTTTCTCGTTTCCACGAATTCAGGTCTCGCCCTGACGGCACTTTCGGCCGCGCATGCCTTGGAGAAGAATCCGAATGGCTGTCCCGATACACATTGGGTCGGGATGTTCCCGGCGGGAGTGACGAACTTCAATGGGGTGGGCGACACGCCAGGCACCGACCTGTTGATTCGTATGGGCCTGAGCCAGGGGAATGCCGCGTTGCCCTGGACGTCCATTCGTGGCGGGTTCGCCCTGGCCCACGAGCTGGCGCATAATTACGGTTTGAGACACATCGACCAAACGTTGTCTCCGCAGAACTGCAGCACGGACAAGCCGGGGGGCATCCTGGATCCGTATTTTTTTGACCCGTGCACTCTCGGACCCACCAACCTCGCGCAGCCGCTATCGCCCATGGGCTACGACTTGTTGTCAAACGTTTACCTGCTGCCCACAGAAGCCGGAGATCTTATGAGCTATGCCGATACGCGCTGGACATCGGCACAAACATGGTCGCGATTGCTTTTTGGAATTCCGGGCCCGGCGCCTGCGCTCCTCGCCAAATCCCTTGCCGCCGCGCCGCCCGCTCCCGGAGGGCCGGTCCTGTTCGTCCAAGGTTTCATTGACTTGGCGGCAAACTCCGGAACGCTTCTGCCGGCTATTCATGGGGAAGCGGGCGTCTTCGATGAGGCGCGGGTGCAGCAATCATTCACGGCCGCCGCCGCTTTGCTCGATGCACCGTTGCGCATGCAATTGCTCAACGCGAACGGCACGGTTCTTGTGGATTGCGCGGCGCTCACCATTCAATTGAGTGAGATGGCTGAGTCGCAACGACGCCTCCAACAATTCATTCCTTTTGACCCGGCCGCCATACGGTTGCGCTTAATCCATGGCAATGTCGTGCTGAGTGAAATTACCGCGAGCGCAAATCCTCCCGTGCTCACGCTCAATGCTCCGGCGCTCGATCTCGTGAATGGAGTCCTGTCGCTGGATTGGGCGGCCTCCGACGCGGATGGAAATGCAGTGCTCTTCACGACTCAATTTAGTCCGGACGATGGCGTGAGTTGGCAAACGCTGCGGGTGCGGGAAGCCGACTTTGGCATGTCCGTTGGCACCGCATTGCTGCCGGGCGGCGACGCATGCCGCTTGCGCGTCCTCGCGACGGACGGTTTCAACACCGTGGTGGCCATGACCGATCCATTTGTGTTGCCGCGAAAGGGACCGGTCATTCACTACGCCGGAGTACGGGATGGGCAGCGTTTTGCCTTTGGCGAAACGATTGAAGTGCGAGCGGTTGCTTACGACGCGGAGGATGGCGGGCTTCCCCCTGCTGCGGTGTCTTGGAGTGTCAGCGGGAAGGAAGTGCGTTCCGGCACGGGCGGGCAATTCCCCTTAAGAGGACTGGCTCCCGGAACTTACACGATGGCTTTTTCGGCGACGGATGCACAGGCCAACGAGTCCATGGCCTCGCTCGAATTCGAGGTTCTTCCTCTTGTTGTCCTGGATGGACCCGCACCCGTCCTCGATGGTTTCAGCACAGACGCAGGGTACGCAGAGGCGACGCCGGTGAGTTTGCGAACCACCAGCCCGGAACCAAGCGCCCGGCTCGTCCATGCCAATGGTTTCCTGCACGTAAGCATCGAAGGGAATCCGCTGTCCGATGCAGGCGTTTCACCGTCCTCGGTGCGGATCTTTATCGACGCAGATGGTTCCCGCGATAACGCACCCCAGTCGGGGGACCGTGGCTTCGCGGTGACCGAGGACGGCGTGATTTCGCAGGCGCGTGGCGATGGCACGAACTTCCTTAATGAGGTCACCACCTCGCCGGGTTTCAGCGCTCAGATTGCTCGGAGCGAAACCACTTGGGGCATTGAGATGCAAATTCCGGAGAGCCTGCTCGGAGGCTGGAATCACGGCGCTGGCATCGCCTTCGTCTTCCAACGATTCGCCTGCGTGCCGTTTGGATTTGGCTGCCTCGATGTGCCGGAAAATCCCGTTCCGTGGCCGGCCAACGCCTCCGTCGTCGATCCTGCGACGTGGACGTCCGCGCAGTTCGGCGCCTTGCCCACGTCCGAAAATCGCGCGCCAGTGGCGCTGGCGGCCGGGCCAGGCGTCGTGTCGCTGACCCAGTCGCGAACCATCACGCTCGACGGCAGTGGCAGTTATGATCTGGACGGAGATGCATTGACCTTTGCCTGGACACAGATCGACGGCCCGCCCGTTGTGCTGCAAGACAGCGGGTCGCCTATGGCCCTGTTCGAAGCCCCGATGCCGGGCGTTTCCACGACCCTGCGTTTTCAATTGGTGGTGAATGATGGAAACTTCGACAGTGCTGCCGCCACCGTGAGTGTCACGCTGGCACCGACCGCAACGCAGCCATTCGCATCCAAGACAGCGGGCGCTGGCACGGTGACGCTCACGGGGGACGGCGCGAGTATTCTGCTTTGCTGGCCGGGCGGTGCGGGTGATGTGGCTGTGATTCAGGCCTCCACGGACTTGATCACCTGGGAGACGTTGGGCACCAACACGGCCAACTATTTGAGTGCAATCGTCTTCACTGATTTGGCTGCGAACAATTATCCCCATCGGTTCTATCGCGCAGTGCCGTGGGTGCCGGATCAAACCCCCATCGCGGGGACGGCCCTTGCCTTCGACGGCGTGGACGATCGGGCGGATGTGCCGCATGACCCCGCGTTGAATGCCTTTCCGCTGACATTGATGGCATGGATAAGCACGACGCAGTCGGCCGGTGCGTACCCGTCCATCGTCAGCAAGTATCTTGGAGGGACGGGCGCCGGCTACGCCCTCGCACTAGACAACGGGCGCTTGACGGCATGGTATTACGCCGACAGCGCGAATTACCTCTGGGATGCGAATGACGGCATCGATGGACGCTTCGTAGCGAATGGCCAGTGGCATCATGTCGCTTACGTGGTCGATGACGTGAGCGGGCGCATCTACATCAATGGAACGCTGGTCAACACCCACGTTTGGGTTGGTTCGGCTGCGGCTGTGGCGGCCGCGGAGCCTCTGCGTTTGGGCACTTACATCGGTGGTGCGGGCCTGCCGTGGGCCGGGCAGTTAGACGACGTGTCGATCTGGAGCCGCGCCTTGACGGGGGAGGAAATTCGCGCCTTGCGGCATCATCCATTGACCGGCTTGGAAGTGGGACTCGTTGCTTACTGGAATTTCAATGAGGGCATGGGGATGACCCTGGGTGACGGTACATCCTCTGGCCACGATGGAACGTTGTGGAACGACCCGGCCTGGGTGGGTTCCGGCGCACCAATCACTCCTTGAGCGCCTCGGCGAGTCCGTGGCAAGCGGGGCAGGAGAAGAAAGCGGTCGCCGCTCATTCGACTGCATGGCACAGAGTTGTTTGGTTCGGACTGATGTTGAAAAAAACCTACAGTGAACAAAAGGCAACAGGCGCATAGGTCCCACGCGAAAAATTCATTAGCGCAGATTCCGCAATAGAATCGGGGCTCTCGAAGATGTTGTCCTCCGTTTGGAAGTGCTGGCACGCAGCCCGCTAAACGGGCTTGCGCTTGAAAACCCGAGGCCTGCATTTGTTTCGAAACGTTCCTTCCCGTGCGCTCCTGCATGTGAACACGCGTTCGACTTTCGCCAGCGGCTCGCTGCTTTCCTCAATCGCCGTCCGTTCGGGCTTCTCGCTGTTCGAGAGGTTCCGCTCCCTCGTCCGCAAACAACGCTCGTAAGAAATCATGAAGAAAGTCGAAGCAATCATTAAACCCTTCAAACTGGAGGAAGTTAAAGACGCCCTTGGTGAAGTTGGCATCGAAGGCATGACCGTTAGCGAAGTGAAAGGTTTCGGCCGCCAAAAAGGCCATACCGAAATTTATCGCGGCAGCGAATACACGGTCGATTTCCTGCCCAAAATTAAACTCGAACTCGTCCTGCCGGACAGCCGCGTGGAGGCCGCCGTCAAGGCCATCGTGTCGGCTGCCAAGACCGGTAAGATCGGCGACGGCAAGATTTTCGTTTCGCCCGTTGATGAAGCCATTCGAATTCGCACCGAAGAGAAAGGCGAAGCTGCCGTTTGAGCCTCAACAGAATCTGCAACCAAACAACTATGAAGAAACTATTTCTCTCCCTCAGTTTGATCGCCGCTGTTTTTTTCTCGGTATCCGTGGCCGCCGTGCGCGCGGCGGACGCTCCTGCCCCTGAACGCTCCGTGGCGGAACGATTGGAGGACCTGGAAGCGTATGTGAACAACGGTGCCCGCAACGGCAGCACTAACGCCCCTTCAAAAATCGCCGGCCCCGGCCCCGGGCATAATGGGTGGATGATGACCAGCGCGGCGCTCGTGTTATTCATGACCTTGCCCGGCCTTGCCCTCTTCTATGGTGGCCTGGTGCGAAAGAAAAATGTGCTCTCGGTGCTTGCCCAATGTCTCGGCATCGCGGGCCTGGTTACAATCCTGTGGTATGCGGTGGGCTACAGCCTGGTGTTCTCCGCCAACACTCCCTACCTCGGTGGACTTAAATTCATGTTCCTCAAAGGAGTGGATGCGGCGCCGAACACAGACTACGCCGCGTGGGTCTCACAGAACGTGTTCTCCATGTATCAAATGATGTTCGCCATCATCACGCCCGCCTTGATCGTTGGCGCCATTGCCGAACGGATGAAGTTCTCGGCCATCCTCCTCTTCGTCACGCTGTGGATGTTCGTCGTTTACTTTCCCGCTCGCGCACATGGTGTGGGGTGTGGATGGGTTGATGAATGGCGTGCTGGAACGGCGACGCGAAGATCAAGGCGATCGATTTTGCCGGCGGCACAGTCGTTCACATGTCCTCTGGTTGGTCGGCGCTGATCCTCTGCTTGATCCTGGGCAAACGCTTGGGCTCACGGCAAGGAGCCCATGCAGCCGCACAGCATGGTGATGTGTATGATCGGCACCGGAATGCTTTGGGTCGGATGGTACGGCTTCAACGCGGGCAGCGCCGTCGCGGCGGATGGCGTGGCAGCGAACGCGTTCATGACGACCACTCTCGCCGCAGCCGTCGCGGCTTTTGTCTGGGCAATGGCGGAATACATGTTCCGCGGCAAACCGAGCGTTCTCGGCTTTTGCTCCGGCGCGGTGGCAGGTCTGGTGGTGATTACTCCGGCGGCGGGATTCGTGGATGCAACGGGCGCCATGATCATTGGCGTGGCCGCGGGCATCGTCCCGTTCTTTGCTGTGCTCAAGCTCAAAGCCTGGTTTGGCTACGACGACGCGCTCGACACCTTTGGTGTTCACGCGGTCGGTGGAACGCTGGGTGCCCTGATGACGGGCTTCCTGGCGACCAGCAGCGTGAACGGCAACCTCACCGAGGCCAACAGCTACGCCAAGGCCAACGGCTTGTTCCAACTGGTCGGCAATGGTTTGTGGCTTGAGCAATTGAAGGCCATTGGCATCACCCTTGTGATTGCGATTGTGGGCACGGTCGTCGTCGCTTACGTGGTCAAGGCCATCACGGGTCTCCGGGTGAGCGAGGAAGTGGAGACGGTCGGACTGGACCTGGCCGAGCACGGCGAAGAAGGCTACCACGGTTAATCGAAACCTGACGGAACCCACGCCGCGCCCGGTTTTTCGGGCGCGGCTTTTTCTTTGTTAGAAACAGGTTACAGCGCCTGAATGACAAGAGCGGTCGTGTTATCGCGACCATCGTTTTGCACGGACGTTTCGACCAAGCGCCGGGCGCAGTTGGAGGAATCCGACGATTCCGGTGCGCGCAACATTTCCGGCAGGTGGTTGCTGTGAATGCCTTCAGTTAATCCGTCGGTGCAGAGGAGAAATTGATCACCGGGTTCGTAGGCAACGGCACCTACTTGGGGATCCACGAATTGGTTCCCACCACCTAGAGATTTTTGGAGAACGTTACGCCGCGGATGCGTGCGAGCTTCCCATTCCTTGATGTGCCCATTCCGGAGCAGCCAGGCAACGTGGGTATCGTCCTCACTCAGCTGCTTGATGGTGTCGGTTGCCTTCGGCAGATAATAAATTCGGCTGTCACCGACATGGCCGAAGTACATCCAACCGGGAGTAAACCAGCAAAGACTGAGCGTGGTTTCCATGCCGCGGCACTCGTCATAACAGCTGCCCACGTAAACCAGCGCTTTATGGATTTGATCGAACAGTTCACCAAAAACGTCTTCGATGCCCGCGGCCAGACCCGCGGCGGATTGCTTGTACGAACGTGGGAGCAGAGTCGTGATTTTTTCAACGGCGATCCGGCTGGCAAATTCACCGGCCATTGCCCCGCCCATGCCGTCGCTAACGGCAAACGCGTAGTCATTGTGCTGGATTGAGGCCTCGCCCACCTTACCCAACCGGTGTACTTCGTGTGCATCGAATTGAAGACCCACGAACGAATCTTCGTTATGCGGACGCACCTTGCCACGATCGGTCCAACCAAACCATTTCAGTGAGGCAGCGGCGGAAACTTCGTTTTGATTCATGTCGTCGGCATCGATTCGAAGCCGGGAAGGATGGTGGCCAGCTCAAAGTCGATCAAACAAAAGCGTCCGTCGGACTGGCGATAAGTCACGTTG
Organism: uncultured Verrucomicrobiae bacterium; assembly: GCA_963760275.1. Lineage (GTDB taxonomy): Bacteria > Verrucomicrobiota > Verrucomicrobiia > Limisphaerales > SIBH01 > JANNGC01. The sequence continues at coordinate 300,690 of CAVXCM010000009.1, read as the reverse complement.
CGCATGTCGGGGTCGTCGTGCCGAACGCCGAACGGTTCCAGTTCGGCAAAGAGCTCTTTGGTCCGCGCTTCGTCCAGATGTTCGACCCGGCTGCCGCAGTTCGTCGTGGTAATTCGCAGGTGCTCGGGATCCGCCTCCAGCAACCGTGGGACAAACGGGCAGCCTCGCGCTTCGAGATGGCGCAGGATTTTAACTTCGTTGGTGAACCGCTCCAGCGCGTTAGGACCATGGTAAGTCTTAATCACCCGGCCATCGAAGGTCAGGTTCACTGTCGCGCGTAACGTATCCTTAACTTTCAACATGTGACGCGCGGGAAGATGCCGTGACCTCTCACGGTTGTCTCCTGAGAAAAAATCCGCCCAGTCATCACGTCCGATGATGTCATCAATTTCATCTCTCGAATCGATGCAGAAAAAGAATACATGGCGGATAGAACCAAGCAGGGCGCGCAAAAATCGCCACGGTTGGAATGCCTACACGTTAGAGCGAGCGGCAACGTTACTCAACGAATTCGCCGTGAACATTGAAGGATTTGTGATCGTGACCGGGACGGTGACAGAGTACTTGCGGCGTGGCACCCGCGTTGCTAAGACCTGCACGCTCAAGTCAAAACTTGGCGGCAGCTTTAATCTTAAAAACCTGAATCACAGCACGCACATGGCGAAGTACAAACTCGAATACATCTGGCTGGACGGTTATGAACCCGTCCCGAATCTCCGTGGCAAAACCCAAGTAAAGGAATTCAAAGGCTTTCCCAAGTTTAGAGGAACTGCCCGTGTGGGGATTCGACGGCAGTTCGACCCGGCAGGCGGAAGGGCGCAGCTCTGACTGCATGCTGAAACCCGTGGCGATTTACCCCGATCCTGCCAAGACCAACGGTGCCCTTGTCATGTGCGAAGTCATGATGCCTGACGGCACGACGCCACACCCCAGTAATTCCCGTGCGACGGTCCTCGACGATCCCGATGCGTGGTTTGGTTTTGAACAGGAATATTTCCTCTACAAGAACGGCGTGCCGCTCGGATTCCCCAGTGGCGGCGGATTCCCCCCTCCCCAGGGCGAATACTATACCGGCATCGGCTACAAGAATGTCGGCAGCATCGCTCGTGAAATTGTCGATACGCATCTCGACCTTTGCCTCGCGGCCGGCATCAACCATGAAGGTATCAACGCCGAAGTGGCCAAGGGCCAGTGGGAATTCCAGATTTTTGGCAAAGGCTCCAAGAGCGCTGCTGATCAGGTCTGGATGGCTCGTTACCTCCTGAACCGTCTCTGTGAAAAGTACGAAGTGGAGGTCAACTATCACTGCAAACCGCTGGGCAAGGATGTGGATTGGAACGGTTCCGGGATGCACTCCAATTTCTCGACCAAGCACATGCGCGAAGTGGGCGGCAAGGATTACTTTGAGAGGCTCATGGCTGCATTCGACAAATACAAAAATGAGCACATTGCCGTTTATGGCCCGGACAATCACCTGCGCCTCACGGGCCTGCACGAAACGCAATCGATCGATAAGTTTAACTATGGCGTCGCGAATCGTGGGGCTTCCATCCGCGTGCCGCACAGTTTCGTGAACAACGGTTACAAGGGCTACCTGGAAGATCGCCGTCCGAACTCGCAGGGCGACCCGTATAAGATTGCGAGCCGCATCCTGCAAACCATCGCTACGGTGCCGAAGTAATTCTATTCAGCCGCGAGGCTGACTCTGGAGGAACCGAACAACCCACGGCGCGGATCGAAAGGTCCGCGCCGTTTTGTCGTAGGGCAGGCAGTTTTCTAAAAATTCTGTTGAATGACGCTGCCTTGCCTCGGTCCGCCGGGCGGTGATGCAGCATTTCATTGCGGCGCATCGGGCGGCTCTGTTAATTCCCTCGCATGCCACGCAAAAATTCAGGGAACGCACCGGCTCAATTGCCCCGGCGCCAATTCATCAGCACGCTTAGCGCGGCGGCCGCCGGCTTCGCATTGACTGGATGCCGCACTGTTCGGCCCCGGAGAATCGCCGCCAATGAGAAGCTGAACATCGGCTTCATCGGGGTCGCGGGTCAGGCCGGCTTCAGCATCGGCAACCTCAAGGATCAAAACATCGTTGCGCTCTGTGATGTGGATTCCACGAATCTTGGCAAAGCCGCGGTGCAGTTCCCCGCCGCCCGAACCTACGCGGATTTCCGGCGCCTCATTGATCAACAGGATATCGACGCCATCGTCATCGCTACACCAGACCACACCCATGCGGTGGCCACGGGCGCTGCCTTGCGCAGCGGCCGTCACGTTTATTGTGAGAAACCTCTGACGCACACCGTGTCCGAGGCGCGAGCCATTACGGAGCTGGCGCGCAAGACCGGATTGGTGACGCAAATCGGCACGCAGATTCACGCGGGGAACAATTACCGACGCGTCGTTGAGTTAGTGCAAAGTGGAGTCATCGGCCCGGTGCGTGAGGTGCATGTGTGGGTTGCATCAAGTTACGGCGGTGGCAAGTGGCCTACAGAACGACCCTCTGTGCCAAGCAACCTGGACTGGGACCTTTGGCTCGGGCCTGTGAAAGCTCGGCCTTACCATCCGGAGTTTGTGCCGTTCAAGTGGCGTAATTGGTGGCATTTTGGCGGCGGTTCTCTGGCGGACTTCGGCTGTCATTTCATGGACCTTCCGTTTTGGGCGCTCAATCTGAAATATCCCACCAAGGTTGAGCCACTGTCCGGCCCGGCGGTGGATGCTGAGGCGACGCCGCCCTGGCTTATCGTTCGTTACGAATTCCCAGCCAGGCAGGCGGTAAATCCTTCGGCACCCATGCCTGCTTTGAAACTGACCTGGTATCACGGCGGCAAGCGTCCGGAAATGGTGTCGGATGCTCTGTTCACGAAATTCAAGAGCGGCGTCCTTTTTGTGGGTGAGAAAGGAATGCTCGTATCAGATTACGGCAGGCACGCGCTCCTGCCCGAAGAGAAGTTCAAGGACTCCACACCGCCCCAACCTTTCATAGCCAACTCCATTGGCCATCACAAAGAGTGGGTTGAAGCCATCAAGACGGGCGGCACTCCCTCGTGTCATTTCGGCTACTCGGGTCCGCTCACCGAAGCCGCGCTCCTCGGGAATGTCGCCTATCGAGTTGGACGAAGTCTGGAGTGGGATGCTGAACGATTGCGTGCTTCAAACTGTCCGGAAGCCGACGCTCTCATCCAACATCATTACCGTTCCGGGTGGCGGATTTGAATGTAGGTCGCCGCGCAATTGCTCGAAACGAGTTCAATCGAGCCGATGATGCGGCGCGCAACGTTGTTCGCTGAGCGCGGGATCGAAGGGCAAGGAGGGCGTCAGCTTCCGAGAAGCATTGGCAGGAATTTCTTCACGGACTCGGGAACCTCAAAGGGGCGGTCCACGGCAAAATCCCGCGCCAATGTCGTCAGCCATTCCCGGGAGGTGCTCATGTCCTTAATCGTGAGAAACGTTTGCCCGCCTCTTTCGTGCACCTCATATCCGCGGATTTGAATTTGCACTGGATTGGTTTCGCCTTTGAGGTCGAGGTGGGCATCGATGGTTCTTGCGGTGGAGTCGAGTTTCAACCCCGTCAGCGTTCCGTAGGGTTTTAACACGGCTTGGTTTATCATTGCCGCCGCTGCTTTTTCCACTAGCCAATCTTTCGCTCCCATGGGGAAACAGAGTCGGAACGGCGGGGTGACGTCAATTCCCAACCCGGGCGCCACCAACATATCTTCAAATCAAGATGCCTTGATTTCAAAGTTTGCCCAAGGCACATTTGCCACCTCAATGAGCAAACAGTCGAACAGGTTGGACCAATTGGAGCAGTTGTTGCGGGAACGCGTCGTGGTCATCGACGGCGCGATGGGGACAGTCATCCAGCTGCATTGGAAATCCCAAAACCTGGGTGAAGAATGGTTCCGGGGTGAGCGATTCAAAGAGTGGAAGGGCAAGGATCTCAAGGGGAACAACGAGTTGTTGCAACTCACCCAGCCTGAAATCATTGAAGACATCCATCGGCGCTATCTCGAAGCGGGCGCGGACATCATTGAGACCAACACCTTTTCAGCAACGACCATTGGGCAGCACGATTTCTTTTTCAAACATCGCGAGGGGCGCAAGGACCAGGCTTTCTTCGACGACGTGATTAACGACCAGGCTCTGCAATCATTGGCGCGCGAATTAAACCTGGCGGCGGTGCGCGTGGCCCGGGCGGCCGTTGATACCGTTACGAAGAAGACAGGGCAGCCCAAGTTCGTGGCCGGCGCCATCGGACCGATGTCGGTCACGGCCAGTATTTCGCCGGACGTGAACGATGCGGGTTTTCGCTCCGTAAATTTCCAGCAACTCGTGCAGGCTTACTCCGAGCAGGTGAATGCCTTGCTCGATGGCGGCGTGGACCTTGTGCTGGTGGAAACGATTTTTGACACGCTGAACGCCAAGGCGGCGCTCTTCGCCATCCAGGAAGTGTTCGAAGCGCGCGGAGTCAAATTGCCTCTGATGATTTCCGGCACCATTACCGACCGATCGGGCCGCACGCTCACGGGGCAGACCGTTGAAGCCTTCTGGAATTCGGTTCGCCACATGAGTCCGCTTTCCATCGGCTTCAATTGCGCGCTGGGACCGGACTTGATGCGTCCACACGTAGAGGAGATTGCAACTCTGGCCGACACCTTCGTCTGCATTTATCCGAACGCCGGCTTGCCCGAACCTTTGTTGCCGACTGGTTTTTCTGAAACCCCGGAGTCGCTGGCGCCGCAAATTCGCGAGTGGGCGGAGCAGGGACTGGTCAATATCGTGGGTGGTTGCTGCGGAACCACGCCGGAGCACATCAAGGCTATTGCGGATGCGGTGCGCGGTTTGCCGCCCCGCGCAAATCCCCGCGGTTCAGCCCTACCTGCGCCTCAGCGGCATGGAGGCGTTCAGCGCTGACGCCCCAGACGAACTTCGTGAATGTGGGCGAGCGGACGAACGTCACCGGCTCGCCCGAAGTTCGCGAAGCTGATCCTCGGCGGGAATTACGACGAAGCGCTGGCGGTCGCGCAAGCAGCAGGTCGAGAACGGCGCGCAGATCATCGACATCAACATGGACGAAGGGATGCTCGACGGCGTTGCGGCCATGACCGATTCGTGAATCTCGTCGCGGCCGAACCGGACATCGCCAAGGTGCCGATCATGGTCGACTCGTCCAAGTGGACGTGATCGAAGCGGGACTGAACTGCCTGCAGGGCAAGGGCGATCGTGAACTCCATTTCGCTCAAGGAAGGCGAAGAGAAGTTCCTCGAACAGGCGAAGCTGGTCCGGCGCTACGGTGCGGCGGTGGTGGTGATGGCGTTTGACGAACACGGCCAGGCGGATTCGTTCGAACGCAAGTGCGAGATCTGCAAACGCAGCTACGACCTGCTTGACGAACAACGTCGGGCTTTCCGCCGCAGGACATCATTTTCGATCCGAACATTCTGACCGTCGCGACCGGCATCGAGGAGCACAACAACTACGCGGTCGATTTCATCAATGCCACCAAGTGGATCAAAGCACAACCTGCCGCTGCGCCAAAGTGAGCGGCGGCATCAGCAACATTTCCTTCAGCTTCCGCGGCAACAACCATGTGCGCGAGGCGATGCACAGCGCGTTTCTCTATCATGCCATCAAGGCGGGGCTCGACATGGGCATCGTCAACGCCGGGATGCTGGAAGTTTATGAGGAGATTCCCAAGGACCTGCTCGAACTCGTCGAGGACGTTCTGCTCAATCGCCGGCCGGATGCCACCGAACGCCTCGTGGCGCATGGCGAGGAACTGAAAAAGAAAGACCACAGGCGGCGCCGCTGAAGCGAAGATCGACGAAGCCTGGCGCAGCGGCACCGGTGGAAGAACGTCTCAAGCACGCACTGGTCAAAGGCATCGATGCGTTCGTCAACGAAGACACCGAGGAAGCGCGCGCCGAAATACGGCAAGCCGTTGCTCGTCATCGAAGGTCCGCTCATGGACGGCATGAACGTCGTGGGCGACCTGTTCGGCGCAGGAAAAATGTTTTTGCCGCAAGTGGTCAAATCAGCGCGCGTGATGAAGAAGCGCCGTGGCTTACCTCACCCCGTTCATGGAGGCCGAGAAGGCTGCACAGGTCGCCGCGGGCAAAGCTGTCCAAGCCCAGGGCAAAGTGCTCATGGCCACCGTGAAGGGCGACGTGCATGACATCGGCAAAAACATCGTGGGCGTCGTGCTTGGCTGTAATAACTACGAGGTCATCGATCTCGGAGTGATGGTGTCCGTGCGAAAAAATTCTCGCAGACCGCCAAAGAGCATAAGGTGGATGTCATCGGCTTGAGCGGACTGATCACGCCTTCGCTGGATGAGATGCAGCACGTGGCGCGTGAGATGGAGCGGCAGGGATTCAAGATTCCGTTGTTGATTGGCGGCGCAACGACGAGCAAGGCGCACACAGCGGTGAAAATTGCGCAACATTACAGCGAGCCGGTCGTGCATGTGCTCGATGCCAGCCGCGCCGTGCCGGTGGTGAGCAGCCTGATCAGCGAGGAACTTAAACCGGCCTTCGTATCGAATCTGCAAGACCGATTACGATCGTCTTCGCGCGCACGCACGCCGGTCAGAAAGCCAAGCTTGCTCAGCTTGGAAGAAGCACGCCAGCTGGCGCCGAAATTTGATTGGAACAATGCCGACATTCCCCAGCCGGAATTCCTTGGGACGCGCACGCTCCAGGATTTCCCGCTTGATGAACTCGTGCCGTTCATTGACTGGTCTCCGTTTTTCCACACGTGGGAATTGCGCGGGCGTTATCCGAAGATTCTGGAGCACGAGAAGCACGGCGAGGAAGCGCGCAAACTTTTTGCCGATGCGCAGGAACTTGCTCGGCGAAGATGGTGAGCCAAAAGCTCATCCAGGCGCGCGCCGTCTACGGTTTCTTCCCCGCGAACTCGCGTGGGCGATGACGTGGAACTTTACACGGATCAGACGCGCCAACAGGTGCTGACGACGTTTCCATTTCCTGCGCCAACAGATCGAAAAGCCGGACGGCCAGCCGAACTGGTGCCTCTCGGATTTTATCGCGCCCAAGTCCACGGGATTGCCGGATCACATTGGAGCATTCGCAGTCACAAGCGGCATTGGCCTGGACGAATTGGTGAAGAAGTTCAAGGCGGACAACGACGACTACAACGCCATCATGGCCGAAGCATTGGCCGACCGGTTGGCGGAAGCATTCGCCGAATACCTGCACAAGCGGGCGCGGGAGGAATGGGGCTTTGGCGGGGAGGAAGGTTTAACGACGGATGATTTGATCGAGGAAAAGTATCGCGGCATTCGCCCGGCCGCAGGTTATCCCGCGTGCCCGGATCACACGGAGAAAGGAACGCTCTGGGAGTTGCTCGACGTCGAGAGCAAGACCGGGATCAAGCTTACGGAGTCTTTTGCGATGTGGCCGGGCAGCAGCGTGAGCGGACTCTACTTCGCGCATCCCGAATCGAAATATTTTGCGGTCGGTAAACTGGGCCGCGACCAACTCATCGATTACCACGTGCGCAAAGGCATGACGTTGACGGAAGTGGAGCGCTGGCTCGGGACCGTACCTGAATTACAATCCAGCCGAACAGAATTTTCCCGCCAATGCGCGCATCGCGTGCGCGTGTGGGGTGCCGCATTGATCGGCTCTCAGAGCGGACCTCGGCGATTACTGTTTCATCGACCACCTCACAGTGGGAGGGGCTATCGTGCCGGGGCATCGTGGGAAAAAGGTCTCGCCTGGCGAAGCCGCCATACACCATCCCCATCGCCTCGCGGCGTTCTCTCTACTTCTTCTCGACCAACAACTCGGCGAGCTTGGGTTCAATCGCATCCGCCCAAATCTGATAACCCTTGGGCGAGAGATGGAGATAGTCGGGCATAATCTCGGCGGGAAGAGTTCCGTCGCTGTTCAAGAAGCGATGTCCGATGTCCAAGTAGGAAACATTCTTCCCGTCGTCGAGCTTGGCAAGGACCTGATTGATTTGGGTGAGCTTGCCACGTTGCGGACTGAAGTTCTCGCTGCGCGGAAAAATGCCGAGCAGGAGGACTTTTGTATTGGGCAAACGTTCACGCAATTTTTTGACGATAGCCGCAACACCCTCGGCAATTTGTCCCGGCGTGTTGTCTTCGCCATTGGAATTGTTTGTGCCAATCATGACCACCGCGACTTTGGGTTTCACGCCATCGAGTGGCGCCTTTTCGAGACGCCAGAGAACGTGTTGAGTGCGATCGCCGCCGATGCCGAGGTTCACCGCTTTGCGAGGCGCGTAATACTTTTCCCAAATCTCCCGGGCGCCCCCGCCTTCCCAACCCTGCGTAATGGAGTCGCCTATGAACAGGATCTCGGTGTCGTTGACTTGCCGCAGCCGTTCATCCAGCAGCTTGGCGCGATCCTGCCATCCCTTGTCGGGGCGAGGTGCGGCAACGATGGCGGAATGGGAGCCCGACTGCGCAGAAACAAGCGTGCCCGTGGAAAGCAAGAGGGCGAGGAACAAAGGCCGAAGTGTTCGAGTAGTCATGATGGACCACAGGTTGAAGGCAACAAAGTTCACCGCGCAAGCCGACAATCGCACGCTACGGAGGGCCCCAATAAAAAAGGGGCGCCCTTTAAAGGACACCCCATGAAATCGTCTCGGGATTACTGACCAGCTTTTTCGACGGAAAGCAGTTCCACGTCAAAGACCAGCACGCTGTTCGGGCCGATTTTAGGGCTGGGGCTTTGCGGGCCGTAAGCCAGGGCGCCCGGGATGTAAACCTGCCATTTGTCGCCTTCCTTCATAAGCTGAAGGACCTCAGTCCAGCCGGGGATAACTTGGTTGACGCCAAAGGTCGCTGGTTCGCCGCGCTCAACTGAACTATCGAACACCGATCCGTCCACGAGAGTGCCGTGGTAATGAACCTTCACCGTATCCGTGGACTTCGGTGTCTTGCCTTTGCCGTCGCCTGCTTTGAGAACCTTGTATTGCAAGCCACTCGCCGTCGTCTTCACGCCCTCTTTTTTCCCGTTGGATGAGAGGAAAGCTTCGCCTGCCTTGATATTTTTTTCGCCATCGGTTTTCTGCTTCGCCTCCATCTTCGCCATCATCTGGGTGCGGAACTCATTGAGGGCTGCCTTCGCCTCAGCGTCGGTCAATTGCGGTTTGCCGGCTACGCTATCTGCTATTCCAGCCGACAGTGCCTTCATGTCGATGTCCAATTCCTGCTTCTTGAAGTTCGCGCCGATGTCCATGCCAATGGCGTAGCTGGATTTTGATTTTGCGTCCTTCAGTTCCAGTTTTTCCTGAGCGCCGAGGGTGGTGGTTAAGAGTGTTGCCATGCCGAGACCGAGAATAGTTTTCGAAATCATGATTCGTGTTGTTGGCCTCGAACATTTTGAACAAAGCCGGCGCAAAGGCTCCGCTACGACCTGCCGCAGGTCAAGCGACAAGGGTTTCTTGCGGTCCCGACTCATCCGCGGCGAACTGCATAGCGGAGGAAAAGTTCGTCACCGATACGCTCAGCCGATTTGAATTTAAGAGGCGTCGAGTCTTCCAGTGACAACGAGCCGCTCCCATCTGCCATAGTGGGCGCCTTGTGGCCTCCAAGAATCCTAGGGCACAACGTCAGGTAAACTTCGTCCACAAGGTGGGCCCTAAACAGCGCGTCATTGAGTTCGCCGCCACCTTCACACAGGAGCCAACGGACGTTCCATTTCTCGTGCAACCAACGCAAAGCGCGGGGAAAATCGATGCTCTCCGAACCCGAAACGTGGACGATTGCACCAAGTTTGCGAAGGCGATCGATTTTTTTGGGTGTCGCGCGATTGCTGACGAGAACGATCACGGGCGAAAATTTCTGCTCAAAGATTTTCGCGCGTGGGTTCAGCGTTCCTGAACCACTCACCACGACGCGCAAATTGTATTCGGTCAGTTTGTTCCTTAGGCGCAATTCACGGTAATTCCTCCCACCGGGCCCCATGGTGACATCGGCGCTGTCAATCGTGCGCGCGCCCGCCATCACTGCGTCGGCGCGGGCGCGCAACACATGCAGAAAATGTTGATCTGTCTTGCTGCCAAATGGATCGAACTTCCGGTTTGCCGGAGCGATCTTCCCATCCGCTGTGCTGGCGACATTGAGAAACACAAAGGGCCGGTCGCCGTGCGTGTGATTTTGAATTGCTCGATGCGGGTTCATAAAATCAGCATCGCGTCCCCGTAGCTGAAAAAGCGGTATTGCTTCCGTATGGCTTCTTCGTATGCCGCCAGGATCATCTCCCGTCCGCGTATATCTCCCGGCGCAGCCAGCGCACTCACCAGCATCAGCAACGTCGATCGGGGAAGGTGGAAGTTGGTTACCAAGCCATCGACAATTTGAAACTTATACGGCGGGTAAATGAAGATGTTCGTCTTTCCCGCGTCGGCTGCGATTCTGCCGTCATTCAACCGCGCCACCGATTCAAGCACGCGCACAGTCGTGGTGCCGACAGCAAGCACCCGACGGTTTTCAGCTTTCGCGAGGTTGATCGTCTCTGCCGCAGAACTGGCGACATGAAAACGCTCGTGGTGCATTACATGTTCTTGAACTTCGTTCACCTTCACGGGTGCAAAGGTGCCGAGACCAACATGCAGTGTTACGTGACAGATCTCCACGCCGCGATTTCGTAGCTCGGCCAACAATTCTTCGGTGAAGTGTAAACCAGCCGTCGGCGCCGCCACTGAACCGCTCTGCTGCGCGTATACGGTTTGGTAACGGTCCAAATCTGTTTCGGTCGATAACCCCGCCTTTCTCTTGATGTACGGTGGTAACGGAACTTCGCCGAAATCTCCTAACATCGTGCGAATGTCGTCCTGGCCGGAGAACTCAACCCGGCGATGTCCGGCCTCATTTGTGTCGATCACCCGCGCGAGGACGGAACTACGATCACCGCTCAAGCTAACCAAGGTACAAGTGAACCCGATTGGAGCACGTTTGCCGGGACGCACCATGACCCACCAATCATTCCGTTGGTTCTCTTCAAGCAAGAAAATTTCCAATGCGCCACCTGTGAGCGGATTAACGGCGCGCAACCGCGCCGGGATCACCCGTGAATCATTCAAGACCAGCACATCTCCAGGCCGTAAGAGGCTGGGAAGGTCCGAAAATGCTCTGTGCTCCAAGCAGTTCTCAGCTCGATGCACCACCAGCAACCGCGAGGAATCGCGCCGTGGAACTGGCTGCTGGGCGATGAGTTCCGACGGTAGATGAAAATCAAAATCATCGGTTAACACCTGAAACTCCGCGGTTTGTGAAGAACTTTGGCACAAGTCACCCATTCCACAGTGGAATTAGTGGTTGACGATGTGGGGCAATAGTAATACAAAGTGGGGCGTTGTGGGGGAGCTAATGGGAGCGAGTCGCGGCTTCTCCGATGGCCAATGCACGAATGTCGAACGAATCCATCGAGACGATCTACCAGTCGCGCTACCGACATGGGGTGGACGACAAGCGGCGGGTGCAGATTCCGGCGAAGTGGCGACCAGAAGCGGACGGGGTTCAGTTCGCGTTGGTTCTGTGGCCGCACAACGGACAGCCCGATGCGTGTTTGCTCGTGCTGCCGCCAAAAGCTTTCGCGGATTTCGTTCAAAAGATAACGGCGATGCCGTTCGCCGACCGAAAAGCTGAGGCACTGCGACGAATTTTGGGAGAGAAATCGGACCGGGTGCAGTTGGACAAGGCGGGTCGGATTTGTTTGCCGGATTGGATGGCGGCAGCGGTCGGAATCAAGGACGAGGCGGTTCTGAACGGGATGTTCGACCGGTTTCAAATTTGGAATCCGGACCGGTACGAAGAGACGCGTGCGGCGGTGGATGCGCTGGCGCCGGATGCCTTTAGCCAGTTCTAGCGATGGGATTAATGAATTTGCTGACTGTAGGGCGGAGCCTGAGCGAGGCGCGGAATCGGCCGCATCGTTACAAGCTCATGAACGGTGCGTTGCCAACGTTTGGCAATCCTCCTGGCCCTGTGCTGGAGAAAAGTTTTGAAGTGGGCACTCGGGCGGCGCCCCAGCGAAATGACGGCCAGTTGGAAACGCGAAAATTGGAAACGCAATCAATGAGCACCGACATGAGCGATGTAAAGGCAGCGGCTCCAGCCGAGTCGGGGGCGGGGTGGGTCGCAAAAGTAAATCCTTTCAGGCCAGCGAGGCCGGCTGCGTCGCGTCGAGTGGTGCAAGGGGAGCTGTCTTTGGACAAAGTGAAGCCGGTGCGTAATGACCTGAGTGACTCAGACCTTGAACTGGTGGCCCGGCGTCCGGAGCCGATGCTCAGTGTGCAGAAATTGCAGGCGAGCGATTCTCTGTTTGCCAGAAGGATTTCCTGGCGCGACCGGATTTATGCGTTGTTTCGCCGCTCGAAGTAGCGGGGATCATGCGTGCGGGACTTTGCTCATACACCGGTGCTTGCTGGCCGAAGTGCTGGAAGCATTGAAGGTCAAAGAGGGGAGCAGGGTTGCGGATGGAACTTTGGGAGGGGCCGGGCACGCAGAGGCGATTTTGCGAAGCGAGCGCGCCCGAGTGGGTTGCTTTTTGGAATGGATCGCGACGGGGACGCGTTGGCGGCAGCGCGGCAAAAGTTAGCAGAGTTTGAAGGCCGTTTTGAGTTGAGGCGGGGGAATTTTTCAGAGCTGGCGGATTGGGTCCCTGCTTCCAGTTGCGACGGTGTGTTGTTGGACCTTGGGGTGAGTTCGCCGCAACTCGACTGGGCGGAGCGTGGTTTCAGTTTTCAAGCGGAGGGTGCCCTCGATATGCGGATGGATCAGCGGCAGCGCCTCAATGCGGCTGACCTGGTGAATGAGGGAAGCGAGCAGGAACTGGCGAGGATTTTTTGGGAGTTCGGTGATGAACGTCAGTCGCGGCGATTTGCGAAGGCAGATTGTCGAGCAGCGGAAGGCAAAGCGGTTCACGACGACGAAAGAGTTGGCGGATTTCATTGAACGGCTGGCGCCGCGGCACGGCAAGCGAACGCATCCGGCAACGCAGGTGTTTCAAGCGCTGCGGATCGCGATGAATCGACGAACTGGGTTCGTTGCGGCGCGGGCTTGGAAGGCGGCGGTGAAGATTTTGAAGCCGGGCGGGCGATTGGCGGTGATTACGTTTCACTCGCTCGAGGATCGGTTGGTGAAGGAATTCGGACAGGGAACGCACGCGGGACTACACCTTTGAAGGTGAGGTCGATGTCCCGGAGTTGCGGAAGCCACGCGTGCCGGAGCTGCGGTGGGTGCAGCGCAAGGCGATTCAGCCGAGTGAAGCTGAGATGGAGGCCAACCCACGCAGCCGTAGTGCGCAGTTGAGAGTATTGGAAAAAACTTAGATGGGAAGGAACCGAAAAAATGGATCAGCGACCTGGCTCGTGCCGGGAGCGAAGGCGGCGTTGATTTGCCTGCTGCTCGGCGGCTCGGCGATTGGCTACGTTTATCAGAAAAACCAGCTCGATCGAACTGGGTCGGCAGATCCAAAAGAAGCGAGCAGCACCTGAAGAGTGTTGACGCGATGGGAATGCCCGTTTGCATGCACAGCTGCAGACGCTTCAGTCCACCGTATTACTCTGGAGAACGCGTGCGGGAACTGAAACTCGGGCTGGTCCAACCTGCTCAGATCCCAGATTTTGACGATAGTGGAAGTGCCGGCGACCGCTGTTCCGAAGAACCAGCCGCCCCTCCCCGAGCCGAGGTCGGTCGCATCGCACTTAAATGATTTTTGCCGCCGCCCGGTGACGCCGTCGGAGAGGAACCGATCGGCACCGGGTGGCAGGCAAAGTTTTCGGGAGACTTTATGGAAGCCGCAAAGAATCGCCGCCGGCTGATCTTGTTGACCAGCATAGTCACCCTTTGTTTCGTCGGACTCGGGTGCCGGCTCGTCAATCTGCATTGGACCCAGCACGACGAGTTCGCGCGCCTGGCGGAGGAACAGCACGATCACGTCTACTACCGCGAGGCGCCGCGCGGCTCGACATTTGGACCGCCGCGGGCAGCCCCCTCGCCACGAGTGTTCCGGTCAAACGTTTGTGCGCTGACCCTTCCTCACTGCGCGGGCATGAAGCTGGAAATCGCCCGCTTCCTCGCGCCCTTGCTCCAGACCAACGAGAGTGTTCTTGCATCAATGCTTTTTGCCGCACGTATCTCACAGGGACCGGAAGCGTCGTCTCCTCCCGATACGTCGTCCTGCAAGTCAGAAGCTTCCTATCGACGATTGGGAAACAATTCGATTCTGCACTGACCAATCACTTCGCCACGGTTATTGCGCGAAACGAACCTACGAGCGCAAGAAGGACAAGGATTTAGCCAAGCTCGCTTGGACTCGCGCCATCTATACGGAAGACGATCAAATTCGCACCTACCCCAACGGCGCACTCGCCGCGCATGTGCTGGGTTTCACGGGTTTCAAAAACGTGGTGGCCCACGGGCGGACCAACTCAGTCGTCGGCGGGAGCGGAAGGCATCGAGGCCACGTTTGACGAAAAGCTGCACGGTGCCCGTGGCTGGGTGAAAACGGAAACGACCAGCCGGCAAGCAGGAGCTTTTCATGTTCCGCGAGCAGGACGTCGAGGCTCGTCCCGGATTGAACGTCGTCCTGACGCTGGATGCGCGCGTGCAGCAAATCGTCGAAGAGGAACTACAGGCGCATCATGACGAAGCATTTTTGCCAAAGCGCCTCCGCCATCGTGGTGCGTCCCGAGACGGGAGAAATCCTGGCGATGGCTACGCTGCCGAATTTCGATCCCAACCTGCCGCGGCAAAGATGCGGCCGCGCGCGCCGCAATCGCGTCATCACCGATACGTTTGAGCCGGGTTCGACGTTCAAGACTGTGACCATGGCGGGCGCTTTCAACGACGGGTTGGTGCGACTCACCGATACCGTTTGATTGTGAGCATGGCACGTTCTCGTTTCGCGGGAAGCATCCTGCACGATCACGAACATTATCCGGTGATGACGGTGCAGCAGATTATTGCCAAGTCCTCGAACATCGGAACGGCCAAGGTCGCGATCAAGATGGGCGCGCAGCGCACCTATCAATACATCTGGGATTTCGGGTTTGGCGAACGCACCGGGCTGCCGCTTAAGCGGCGAGGTTTCGGGTTACATACCCGAACTCGAAAGACTGGAAGCTGATTCACATCTCCCGCATTCCCATCGGCCATGGAGTCACCGCCACCGCCTTGCAAACGCACGATGGCGCTGGCTGCGGTAGCAAATCGCGGCGTCCTGATGAGGCCGATGATTGTGGACAGCCTCGTGGACGACAGAAGCAACGTTGTGGCGAAGTACGACCCGCAAATGGTGCGGCGTGTGATCAGTGAGGAGGCTGCCAAAACGACGGTGGAAGCGCTGAAAATCCGTGGTGGAAAAAGGCACGGCGGAAAAGGCCGCGCTGGAATATTACACCGTGGCTGGCAAGACCGGCACCGCCCAAAAAGTCGTGAACGGGCAGTATTCCCACGAAAAATATTACGTCTCATTCATCGGCTTTTTCCCTGCGGATAATCCTGAGCTTTGCATCTACGTCTCCGCTGATGAGCCGTTGAAGCGCACGGGTTATTACGGCGGGGTCGTCTGCGGTCCGGTGTTCAAGCGCATCGCTGAGCGCACCGCCAATTTTCTCAACATCAAGCCCGACGTGCAACCCGTGCGCCCGACTGACGTGATGGCTGCCGAGCGCACTCCCGAACACGGCGGCATGCTGCACGTCCGTGGAAAGCTTTGAGCGATGCAACTGAAGGAACTCGTCAAACAACTTCCGGTGCTGCGAGTGGAAGGCTCACTGGACCGCGAGGTCGCCGGTATCGTTTATGATTCCCGGCGCGTGACGCCGGGGATGGTCTTCGTCGCCATTCCCGGGAATGCACGTGGATGGACACGACTACATCAACACGCGCCATCGAGCGCGGCGCGTCAGCCATCATCTGTGAGCGCAATGGTTTCAGCTCTGCCACGCGCAACGAAGATTAAAGTTCCCGATGTGCGTGAAGCGCTCGCTCGCGCGGCTTCTTCCTTCTACCATCACCCGAGCACGAAGCTGCAAGTGATCGGCGTGACCGGCACGAATGGCAAAACAACCGTCGCTTTCATGGTCAAAGAAATCTTGCAGGCGGCCGGTATCAAGACGGGCTTGCTCGGAACCGTGCGCTACGAGATTGGCGAGCGCGTCATCCCGGCAAACCGGACCACCCCGGAATCGCTCGAGATTCACGAGATGATGGCGCAGATGGTGACGCAGTGGCTGCAAGGCGTGCGTCATGGAGGTCAGCTCCCACGCGCTCGAGCAAAAGCGCGTGGCTGGTATTGAATTTGACGTGGCAATTTTCACCAACCTCACGCAGGACCACCTCGATTACCACGGCACGATGGAGAACTATTTCTCGGCGAAGCAAAAGCTTTTCACCATGACGGCCAATGGCTCGAAACGAGGCGCGGTGGTGGTCAACATCGATGACGCCTGCGGAGCACGGCTGGCCGGTCAATCGGACGTTGAAGTAAAGCTGACCTACGGCATTCGCAACGCCGCCAGCGTACGCGCCACGAAAGTGCATCTCGGTGCCCACGACTCCAGTTTCACGGTGGAGACGAAGGAAAAGAGTTTCGCGTGCAAGTTGCCGTTGATTGGCCGTCACAACATTTACAATGCGCTCGCCGCAACCGGCGCCGCCCTTGCGCTCGACATTGAGTCCCGGGTCATTCAATCCGCGCTTCGGGCATATGCCTCCAGTGCCCGGCCGTCTGGAGAGTGTGTCGTGCGGTCAGTCCTTCAACCGTCTTTGTTGATTACGCTCACACCGATGATGCGTTGCAGCAATGTGCTGACGACACTGCGTGAAATCACCACCGGCCGTCTGCTCGTTTTCTTCGGTTGCGGCGGTAATCGTGACTCCGGCAAGCGCGCCAAAATGGGCAGGATTGCGGCTGAGTTGGCGGACTACACGGTTATTACCAGTGACAACCCGCGGAAAGAGGCGCCCGGAGAAAATTGCCGCGCAAATTGAGGAGGGCTATCAGTCTGTGAAAGGCACGCATTACTCGGTCGAATTGGACCGCAAGCGTGCCATCGATGGGATCATCTCCATGGCGCGAACGGGCGACACGGTGCTGATTGCCGGCAAGGGCCACGAGACATACCAGGAATTTGAAGACACCGTGGTGCCCTTCGATGATCGGGTATACGCCCGTGAAGCTGTGGAGCATCTGAAAAATGGAGGGCGCCAAGGATGACGCCTCCGCAAGAATGGACAATTTATCCAACGCGGTCGCGCAGGCCGCGCGTCCACTGACCATGGTAGCAAGCATGGATCCCAGAAGTTTGAGTTACATCGCGAAAGCGTGCGCGGGAGAGCAATTGACCGGTTCGCCCGTGACAATGGCGAGGCGGGTCTGCACGGATTCGCGGGCGGTGCGGGCGGGCGACGTGTTCTTTGCTTTAGGCGGCGATAAGTTCGATGGGCATGACTATTTAAGGGAGGTAACGGGTAAAGACGCCGCAGCCGTTGTCGTGAATCGACAACGGCTGCCCGTTCCTTCACCGACTTGTCCAGTCATAGCGGTCGAGGACACCCGCCAGGCGCTGGCTCGGTTCGCCGCCGAATACCGTCACGACTTCAAGCTGCCCGCGATGGCGGTCGCGCGGCTCGAACGGGAAAACAACGACCAAGGAACTGATAGCCTCCGTGCTGCGGCAAAAGCTTTCCACGCTCTGGAGTGAAGCAAGTTTCAACAACGACATCGGTGTTCCGTTGACGCTTGCTGCGGCTGGAATCCCATCACGAAGCAGCGGTGTTTGAAGTGGGCACAAATCATCCAGGCGAACTGGCGCCGCTTGTGGCCATGATCCAACCGCAGTTTGGCGTCATCACGAGCATTGGGCGCGAGCACCTGGAGTTCTTCGGCAACGTCGAAGGCGTGGCTCAGGAAGAGGGTTGGCTCGCCGAGTTGCTCCCCGCCCAGGGAAGGCTTTTCATCAATGGCGATACGGAGTTCGCCGATGACTTAGCTCGACGGTGCCGAGCCGAGGTTGTCTTCGTAGGGAATCTCGAAAAACACCCGTGGCGCATACATGAAATCCACGGAGACGATCGAGGGGTAACCTTCAAGCTGACCGCGCCGGATGAGAAATTCTCCGGCGACTATCGCGTGAATCTGTTGGGCCGTCACCAGGCGACAAACGCAACGCTGGCCATTGCTGTCGGCGCGGAGCTCGGGTTGAACCGCGATGAAATCCTTCGAGGCCTGGCTTCCTGCCAGCCGCCGAAGATGCGGCTGCAGATTTTCGAATCGAATGGGGTTCGCATTTTAAACGACGCCTACAATGCAAACGCCGATTCCGTCCTCGCCGCGCTGCAAACGTTGAATGATTTTCCCTGCTCCGGATGTCGCATTGCTGTGTTGGGCGACATGGCGGAATTGGGCGAACACACGTTTGCTGCGCATGCGGAGGTCGGTCGCAAGGTGGCCGAGCTCGGCGGTATTCGGCTGGTGACTGTGGGAGCGATGGCGAGCCATACGGCCGCAGCAGCCCGTGATGCCGGCTTGGTGGATGTGACGGAATGCAGCGATGTTGCGGAAGCGACGACGGTGGTGAAAAAAATGGCCCGCGAGGGCGACGTGATTCTGCTCAAGGCTTCGCGCGTGACGGGATTGGAACGCGTAAGCGAGAGCCTGAGCTGATGCTTTACTACTTGAGCCAATACATCCTGAGTGCTTCGGAAGGAACGGACTGGCAGGACCGGTTATCCGGCTTGCGCGTCGTGCAGTACATCACGTTTCGCAGCGCTGGCGGCGGCGATCACGGCGTTGTTACTGAGCTGGATCCTGGGGCCGCGCATCATCAACTGGCTGAAGCGCTTGAAGTTCGGTCAGGATTACCACGACAAGGCTGAGGAGGGCGGGAGTCTCGTCGCACGGGTGTTGAGCAAAAAAGGCACGCCGACGATGGGCGGGATATTGATTGTCGCCGTGATGGATTTGACGGCAGTGCTGTGGGCGCAATGGAACACGCTCGTTCAACTGACTCTCCTTTCCGTGCTCGTGTTCGCCGGGCTTGGCTTCTACGACGATTACGCCAAGATCACCAAGCAGACCGGCGCCGGGCGCCGCCGCGAAAAT
Organism: uncultured Verrucomicrobiae bacterium; assembly: GCA_963760275.1. Classification (GTDB taxonomy): domain Bacteria; phylum Verrucomicrobiota; class Verrucomicrobiia; order Limisphaerales; family SIBH01; genus JANNGC01. Next base: position 281,587 of record CAVXCM010000009.1, on the reverse strand, counting down.
CAAATTGTTTGTCCAGGGTGCGCTGGCTTTGTTCATCGCCCTCTATCTCGCATGGCTTCCGGCCACCCGCCATCTCGTGACCGACATCATGGTGCCCTTTTACAAATATCCGGTCGCAAGCAGCGTGGTGCTCGGGATCATCATCACCATGCTGACGATTATCGGCAGTTCCAACGCGGTGAACCTGACCGACGGTCTTGATGGATTGGCGATTGGATGCACCATCATCGTTTCGGTCGTTTTCCTGTTCGTCACGTATCTTTCAGGCAATGCTGTCACGGCGAAGTATCTGGCGATACCGCATGTGGTGGGCGCCGGAGAATTGACGGTCTTTTGCGCCGCGATGATTGGCGCGGGCTTGGGCTTTCTCTGGTTCAACTGCCACCCGGCCAAAGTATTCATGGGAGATACGGGTTCCCTGGCGTTGGGCGGTGCGTTGGGCATCATTGCCGTTCTGGTGCATCAACCGTTCCTGCTGGTCATTGCGGGTGGCGTGTTCGTGGCAGAAGCCGGTTCGGTTTTGATCCAAACCACCTTTTTCAAATTTACGCGGCGAAAATACGGCGTCGGGCGCAGGGTTTTCTTGATGGCTCCGTTGCATCATCATTTCGAAAAGAAAGGATGGTACGAATCGCAAGTGGTCACACGGTTCTATATCCTATGCGTTCTGTGCGCGGTGGTGGCGCTGAGTACTTTGAAGATTCGGTAAAAGGGAAGAATTCAAAATGTTCGTTCTTGAAGATAAAAACGTGTTGGTCCTCGGCCTGGGGGTGAGCGGTGTCGCCGCGGCAGAATTGCTGACGGCCCGCGGCGCCCGGGTCGTGGCAATCGACGCTGCCGACTCGGCTCCCTTGCAGGAGCAGGCCGCCCGGTTGCGCGCCCACGGCGTGACCGTGCTTCTGGGAGCGAATCAAATCCCGCCAGCGCCGCGGGTTCCCGTTCGCGCAGGTATGCGGGTCGCCCGACCTGCCACGAAGAAAGCGTCCTTTGAGTTTGCGGTCCTGAGCCCGGGCGTGGGCCTGGAAAACAAATTTGTCCTGGAGCTGAAAGCCGCCGGCATCCCATTCATCGGGGAACTGGAGCTGGGTTATCAGCAATCCCTTGCCCTCAACATCTCGATTACGGGCACAAACGGAAAAACGACGACGACGGAGTTGGTCGAGCAAATACTGACCGCGAACCGCCGCATCACAGTGGCGGCTGGAAATATTGGCACGCCACTGTGCGCCATCGCTGACCAGACGCGCGCCCTTGATTTCATCACGCTCGAAGTGAGTTCGTTCCAGTTAGAGACGATTGCAGTTTTTTCGACCGGCGGTGTCGGTGTTGATGAACATCACTCCGGATCATCTCGATCGTTACGCCAGCATGGAGGATTACGCCCGAGCCAAAGCTCGCATCTTCGAGAACCAACAGCCCTTTGACTGGGCGATTATTCAAAGCGAAGCACTGGCCTACCTGCAAACCCTGGGAGTGAGAATCCCATCGAAGGTTATCACCTTCAGTGCCGTGGACGAATCCGCCGATATCCACCTGGATCGGGGACAAATCATCAGCCGAATCGAGAATTGGTCCGGTCGCGTGTTGAACATGGATGACGTGCACTTGAAAGGGCCGCATAACGCGGAAAACATCATGGCCGCCCTGGCCGTGGGCCGGGTCTTGCGCATCCCGCTCGAAGGCATGGTGGAAGCAATCAAAACGTTCAAACCGGCTGCGCATCGGTGCGAATTCATCGCCGAGGTAAATGGAGTGAAATTCGTAAACGACTCCAAAGCGACAAATGTGGATGCGGTTGAGAAAGCCCTGTTAGCGATGCCCCAGAGCGACAACGCCCGGCAACCCAACGTCTGGCTGCTGGCAGGCGGGAAGGACAAAGGCTTCGATTACCATGACCTCGGCCCGGTGTTGTCGGAGCGGGTGAAAGGCGCGTTTCTATTCGGGGAGACCCGCGAAAAAATTCGTTCGGCTTGGAGCCTGTTTACTCCTTGCACCGTCGCGGAGAACTTACTAGAAGCATTCTCGGCAGCGACGCAGCGTGCGATTCCCGGTGATGTGATTTTGCTTTCGCCGGCTTGTTCCAGTTTTGATCAGTTTCGAAACTACCAGCAGAGGGGGGAAGTGTTTCGTCAGGCCGTGAAGCAATTCCAGAATTCAGGTGCCGCGAAACGCGCTGAGTGTGTTCTCGCCGATCCGGACAAGCCCTTCGATGCGGTGCTGACCTGATGAATTTGTCCGGGAGTTTTTTGAGGGAAAACGCCGGATCAAAATTGAAAAAATGAACCTCAGAAAGGACGCCTTCGGGCGCCTATAGAAAGAAATGAAAGAACCCAGTCCGTTAGTGCCGCAAGGCTCGTTTGAAGCGCAGGCGCAGCGCAAATCCCATGTGCGCATCGCCGTGTTCAGCATCCTCGCCATTCATGTGGTGGTGTTGGGCGGCTTGTTGATCCTCGGTTGCAAGCGGGACGAGAAAGTGGAGGAGGTAGCCTCCACGCCTCCGCCCATGACGAATGACATTCCTCCGTTCCCCGGAACGTCGGACCTCGCCAACGTGACTAACCCGATCGTTGAATCGAATCCGCCCCCCTTGGTCAATGTCCCGCCAGTGGTGACGAATCCCTTGCCGCTGACGCCAGTCCCGCCGACGCCGACACCGGTCAATCCGGATGTAGCGCCCCTGATCGAGCACACCATTGTGAGAGGCGATAGTTTTGCCACGCTGGCCACGAAATATGGGGTGAGCGCGCGTTCAATTCAGGACGCCAATCCCACCCTGGTTCCCACCCGGCTCAAGCTCGGGGAGAAAGTTAAGATTCCGCCGAAGAGCGCCAGCATCCGCCCGACGGCCAGCCCCACGGCTACCGGAGGCGAAAGCGACGTTTACGTCGTAAAATCGGGTGATACCCTGAGCAAGATTGCCAAGAGCCATCGCACGACCGTTTCCGAACTGCAAAAGCTCAATGGCCTGACAACGACCCAGATCAGGGTCTCGCAAAGATTAAAACTGCCGCCGCATTCCGCGGCGGCACCTGCGGGTGGCGCGACGCCTCCCCCGGCTCAATAAAGTCCAGGAACGCCGGGCCACCTCAGCCCGGCGTTCCAGTTTTTGAACGTGAAGTTGGCGACAACAGTTTTGGTTTTCTGCGTGACTGCGCTGCTGGCGCTCGGGGCCGTTATGCTCTGCAGCGCACCGGCGGGTTCCTCGCGGTTCCTGCATCAGATGATGTGGGTGGGACTGGGGCTGATTTCATGTGTCGCAACTGCCCTCTACGATTACCGGAAGCTCAAGAAATTTTCGTGGTTGATCTTTGCGTTCACGCTGGTGCTTCTCGCCGCGGTGTTCTTTCCCAAGATCGGCATGCGAATCAATGGGGCGAATCGCTGGCTTAACCTGCACTTCGTTTCTTTCCAACCCTCTGAGCTGGCGAAACTAGCGCTAATCATCACGCTCGCGCATTACATCGATCGCTTTGGGCGACAGATGCCGATTCTTTACAAACCCGCCCTTATCAAGGGCCTTCTTCTGCCAGGCCTCATTATCGGATCAGTGCTGGCTCTGGTTTTTAAAGAGCCGGATTACGGGACCACGCTCCTGCTCGCTGCGGTGGGTTCGATGATGTTGTTTACGGCGGGCACCCGGCTTCGTCTGATTGTCCCGATTGTTCTGGCTGGTTTGCTGGCGGTCAGTTTCTCGATTAAGAACAACGAGAATCGCGCGGGGCGCATCGCCGCCTTCCTGAATCCGGAGAAACATCTCGACGGCGCCGCCTTCCAACAATACCAGGCGAAGCTCGCGCTCGGCTCGGGCGGCGTCTTTGGAGTGGGGCTTGGCGACGGCCGGCAGAAATACGGTTATGTGCCGGAAAATCACACGGATTTTATCCTCGCGATTGTTGGCGAAGAGTTGGGGCTGATCGCCACGCTCGGGGTCGTCCTGGCATTTCTTGGCATCGCCATTTCCGGGATTTATATTTCATCGTACGCAGCGGATCGGTTCGGAATGATGCTCGGCTGCGGCATTACATTTCTCATTTCACTACAGGCGTTCATCAATATAGGGGTCGTCACAGGCGCCTTGCCCAACAAGGGATTGCCGCTGCCTTTCGTCAGCTATGGCGGCTCGAGTGTGTTGATGATGCTGATCGGAATTGGTTTACTGCTCAATGTGGCCCGCCACGCACATGAACCGGTTCGGCGGGAACGAGGATTCAACCCTTTTAATCCAGCCGACGTTCCATCCACCCAAGTGTTTTGATGCAAAAGCCCGAGTCAAAACCGCTCATCGCCATTGCTTGTGGCGGGACGGGCGGCCACCTCTTTCCGGGCCTCTCCGTCGGCGAGGAACTGGTGCGTCGCGGATGTGATGTCGCGCTGCTTATTTCTCCCAAGGAAGTGGATCAGCAAGCCGTGCGGGCGGCGGTGGGGATGGACGTCGTGACCCTTCCGGCCGTCGGATTGGTGCGAGGCAACCTGGCGGGATTCGTTCGCGGCTTTCGAGCGTCCCAGCGCGAAGCTCGCCGAGTGTTTGCCGTGCGGCCGCCAAAGGCAGTATTGGCAATGGGCGGATTTACCAGCGCGCCGCCCGTGCTGGCAGGCCGGGAAGTCCGGGCTGCGACTTTCCTGCACGAGTCGAATACAATTCCAGGACGTGCCAACAAGTTTCTTGCCTGGTTTGTTTCCCAGGCATTCGTTGGTTTCCCGTCCTGCGCCGGACGCCTCCGGACAAAAGATACCTTGGTCACGGGTACGCCGGTTCGGCCTCAATTCACGCGCGCCAACACAGAAGCCGCCCGGATCGCCCTGGGATTGAAGCCAAATCGAGACACGCTACTCATCGTCGGTGGCAGCCAGGGCGCCAGCGCGATCAATGAGCTTCTGATGCGTTGCCTGCCCGATTTGCGCCGCGAATTGCCGGAGATTCAATACCTCCACCTCACCGGCCCCAAGGATCACGACAAAGTGGCCGTGGCCTATCGAGATGCCGGTGCGTCCGCCATTGTCCGCCCGTTTTTGACGGAGATGGAACTGGCGCTCAACGCCGCTACCGTGGCCGTGAGCCGAAGCGGAGCTTCCTCGCTCGCGGAGTTCGCCGCGCTCAGGCTGCCGGCAATTCTAATTCCGTATCCTGCCGCCACGGACAATCACCAATTCCACAACGCCCGGGCTCTGGTTGAGACGGGTGCGGCTCGAATGCTCGGCGAACAACATTCAACTCCAGAGAACCTGACGCGGGTGGTCTGTGACCTAATGACCAACGCCACCGAGCGCCGCCGCCTTTCGAGCGCGCTGGCCGATTGGCATAAATCAGAGGCCGCGCAAAAAATTGCCGACGCGATAGTGAAGAAAATTCCCGGATGGCCGTCGCACGGTCGCAGCGCCGACTCTTTTTCCAATTGTTCCGACGCTCCCTCCCACGAGATGGAGGCGGCTCGGTCTAAGTTGAGTTCATTGCATTCTTAAGTGCCCAGTGAGTGACCTTGGTCCAACGCAAGTCAGCACGCTTTTGCGTGAGGCCGGAGCCGGCGCGACGATTTACCTTATCGGCGCCGGTGGCTGTGGCGTCAGTGGATTGGCACACCTGCTCCTCGACGATGGATTTCGGGTTCACGGTTCAGATATGGTTGAAAACGAGGAAGTGCGGCAGCTTCGTCAACGTGGTGCGATCATTCATACCGGACACGCCTCGGAATATTTCCATGCAGCACAGCCGGTATTGGTCGCTTACTCGCCGGCGATTAGGCCGAAAAACCCTGAATTGGAGGTGGCTCGCGCTTGCGGTGTCCCCACCGTCCGACGCGCGATTCTACTGGCCGCCCTGGCGAGTCGGCAACGGGCCGTCTGCGTCGCAGGGATGCATGGCAAAACGACCACTGCGGCTCTTCTGGCCTATGCATTAACCAGACTCGGAGTCCAACCGAGTTGGGCGATTGGAGCTTTGGTTCCCCAGATGCCGGCTCACGCCCACTTCTCGCCCGGGGAACGAAACTGGTTTGTCGTGGAGGCGGATGAAAGCGATGGGTCGTTACGCTACTACCAGCCGACCCACTCGATCGTTCTCAACGTCGATGACGAGCATTTGGATTACTTCACACATCGTGACGCTGTCTCCGCCGAATTTGAGCAATTCGTGGCTAACACCCGTGAGAGCGTAATCTTTTGCGCCGACGATGAGCGCGTTGCAGAAATTGCTGCCACGCGACCAGGCGCCGTCTCCTACGGGTTCCATGCGCTGGCGCAATATCGTGTTGTTGCTTCCGACCCGAACGACGCTTGCGGCGAGAGAGCATCCTCTAAAACAGGCCCCGGCGAACGCGTCCCGGCTGAACCCGCAAGTCAATTTACCGTCTGGCATCGCGGTGAAAAACTCGGCGCCTTCTGCATCCGCCTGTTGGGGGAGAAGAATATTTCCAATGCAACGGCCGTCATTGCGCTGCTGCATCAAATGGGTTTCCCTGTCGATGCCATCCACGAAGCAATTAAGGATTTCATCGGCGCAGTCCGGCGGCAGGAGAAATTGTTTGCTGATTCCAACGTCCAGGTCTTCGACGACTACGCACATCATCCCAACGAAATCCTTGCCACCCTGCGCGCCTTCAAGGAGCAAAATCCGCGGCGACTGGTCGTTGTTTTCCAGCCCCATCGCTATACCCGCACACAGCACCTGATGGCGGATTTCGCCGCGGCGTTCGGCGACGCCGACAAACTATTCCTTACGGATGTGTATGGCGCGGGCGAGCCGGAGATTCCCGGGGCAAATGGCGCAGCGCTCGCTGATGCGATTCGCGCGCGTGGCGGGAATGTCGAATATATTGCCGCATGGACTGGCTTGGTCCCCGCCGTGCGCGCGGCGTTGCATAGCGGAGACTTGGTTTTATTCGTGGGAGCTGGGGACATCACAAAGGCGGCGCATGAACTCGCGCGCGTATTGAAAGCAGGCGGGGCTCCAGCGTCTCCGTCGACCGAAACGATGAGTATGAACGACATAGGCAATAAGCTTCGCGCGGCCGTCTCGGCGGAAACGGTCGTGCGCCAGGACGAGCCGTTGGCCAAACGCACAACGCTCCGCGTGGGTGGAAAGGCCGATTACTTTGCGGAGCCCGCGAATGAACAGGACCTTGCCGCCCTGTTGCGATTATGCGGTGAACTGAAACTGCCCTTCACGATGGTGGGTCGCGGCTCCAATCTGTTGATTAGGGACGGCGGCATCCGCGGCGTCGTCATCTCGCTGGGACATGAGAATTTCTCTCGTGTCCAAATTATTGGTGAACATTTGCACTGCGGTGCTGGAGCGAGATTGAAAACGATCTCGGTTGAGGCGCGTCGTGCCGGCCTGGCGGGTTTGGAGTTTCTTGAGGGTATTCCCGGCAGTGTCGGCGGTTCCCTGCGCATGAATGCCGGGGCGATGGGTTCGTGGATGTTCGAAGTAGTGGAGCAAATACGGTTCATGGATTTTTTCGGTGTGGTGCATGAGCGCAAGGCGAGTGAAGTAAATGTCGAGTATCGCGGCTGCCCGCTCTTTAAAACGCACATGGCCCTGGGTGCTGTGCTGCGCGGCACTCCCTCTTCAAAGGAAGTGATCCAGGGAAGAGCGAACCAATATAACTCCAAGCGATGGGAGACTCAGCCCGCTCAGCCGAGTGCGGGATGTATTTTCAAAAACCCAAAAACAGTGCCGGCCGGAAAGCTCATCGACGAGCTCGGGTTGAAGGGAACCAAACGGGGTGGAGCGATGGTGTCCACAGTGCATGGCAATTTCATCGTCAACGACGGAGGGGCCACCGCGAAGGATGTCTTGGAGCTGATTGATTTCATCAAGCAAAAAGCTAGGGCGGAGCGGGGTATCGAGTTGGAAACCGAAGTGGAGATCATTGGAGAATGAGCCAGCGGTTGAATATCACGGTAATGCTGGGCGGGCCGAGTGCCGAGCGCGAAGTATCGCTCCGGACGGGCGAAGCTGTGGCGCGGGCATTGCGCTCTTTAGGCCATCACGTGCACGAACTGGATCCGGTCTCCCCTGACTGGGTTCTTCCGCCATCGACGGAAGTCGTTTTTCTCGCTTTGCACGGCACGTATGGCGAGGACGGCACAGTGCAGCAGCAGCTCGATAAACTCGGAATTCCCTACACCGGCTGTGGTGCCGAGGCGAGCCGCGTGGCTTTCGACAAAGTGTTGACCAAGCAACGCTGTGTATCCGCGGGGGTGCCGACGGCGAGATTCTTTGTAGTCGATCAGGAAGACACGCCGTGGCCGGGCGGCTGGCGGCCGCCCGTGGTGGTTAAACCAGTTCGCCAGGGTTCGAGCGTTGGATTGCAATTTGTGGATCGGGTTGAGGATTGGGCGAAGGCACTGCGAGACGCATTTCGCTACGACACGCAGTTGCTCGTGGAGGAAAAAATTGAAGGCCGGGAAACGACGGTCGGCATCCTAGCGGACCGGCCGCTGCCGGTTGTGGAAGTGCGCCCCAAGGCTGGCACGTATGATTACCACAATAAATACACGGCGGGCGCGACGGAATATTTTTGCCCCGCACCCTTTTCTCATGAGATAACGACCGCCATCCAGAAGGCTGCCCTCGATGCGTTTCATGCAATCGGGGGCCGCGATTACGCACGGGTGGACGTGATGGTGCGCGCGAATGGTGAACCGGTCGTGCTGGAAGTGAACACTTTGCCCGGAATGACGGAAACGAGTCTGTTGCCGAAAGCGGCCGCGGCAGCCGGACTCAATTACGAATCGCTCTGTCAACGCATGGTTGAGCTGGCGCTCGATCGCCGGAGCAGTTCAATGCAGGCCGTATAACGCATCGGCAGACGACACTGTTTGCCGCAGAAGGAACCGATGTGGTTTAATAGCAAGCCCAAGAACCGGGCGTTTGAACGACGCCATGTGCTCGACGTGAAAATCGCGCGGCGCCAAGCCGTGCGGCAAAGGGTCCGTGTGGCCACCCTGGCGGCGAGAGTTTCCCTCGGCACGCTCTTCGCCATTTACTTTCTCTGGCGAGCCGGCGAATGGGCGATGAACCGGTTCATCTACGAAAACAAAGCGTTCGCCATTCACGAGATCGATATCCAAACCGACGGTGTGCATTTCGCTCGAGCAACTGCGGCGCTGGGCCGGGGTGAAACGGGAGCAGAATCTGTTCGCGCTCGATTTGGCGCGGGTGAAACGGGATCTCGAACTGGTTCCAGCCATCCAAACTGTCGCCGTAGAACGCGTGTTGCCGCATACCCTTCAAGATTCGCGTCATCGAGCGGGAACCCATCGCGCAAATCCAAGATTACCAAGCTCGATGAGGAAGGGTATGCCATGCTCCCGCTTGGAGCCGCAGCAACGCTCCATCCCAGTCCAGGCAGGAGAGCATTGGCCCATCATTACGGGAGTAAACGCGAGCGAACTACGGGCGGGTCACCAGGTGGAATCGCCGCAGGTGCGTGCCGCTTTGAAATTCCTTCGAGCCTTCGACCACTCGGCCATGGCGCCTTTGGTGGACATCACCCGCGTGGATGTGAGCGCGCCGGATGTTCTGCAGGTTTTCACCGCCCAACAAAATGAGATTACTTTTCGGCACCAGCGACTTCGACAAGCAGTTGAATCGCTGGTGGCTGGTTTACAATACGGGCCAGCAACAGGCGCGGCAGATCGCCACTCTCGATTTGTCCGTGGTGGATAACGTTCCTTTGCGCTGGCTCGATTCCGCCGTTGTTCCCCCGACCGCCACCAAACTCCGAAAAACCTCACCCTACAAGAAGAAACATGTTTGATCCGTCATCGATCATCGTTGGACTGGAAGTCGGCACCTCGAAAGTGTGCGCGGTCGTCGGCGACGTGAACGCGCAAGGCGCGCTGAACATTGTGGGCGTGGGCCAGGCGCGCTCGCGCGGCGTGCGCAAAGGCGAAATCGTCGATGTGGCGCTGGCCTGCGAGGACATCCGCAACGCCATCGTCGAAGCCGAGCAAATGGCTGATGTCGAAATCCGCAGCGTTTATCTCGGGGTGAGCGGCGGCCACGTGCGCGGGTTCAACAATCGCGGCGTGCATCCCGTCGTCTCGGCCGACCGCGAGATCACTCCGCAGGATGTCGAGGACGTGATCAAGAACGCCAAGGCCATCAATCTTCCGGCGGAAAATTATGTCCTGCACGCCATCCGGCAGCACTTCCTGGTCGACGGCCAGGAAGGGCATTGCCGATCCGGTCGGGCATGCTGGGCGCGCGTGTGGAAGTGGACATGCACGTGGTGCACGGCAATTTCAATCGCCTGCAGAATCCGATTCGCGCGGTGAAAGGTTTGCAACTGGACGTCGAAGCCATCGTCTTCAACGGCCTGGCCTCCGCGCTGGCGCTGCTCACGCCGGAGCAAAAGGAACTGGGCGCGCTCGTCATCGACATTGGCGGCGGCACCACCGAATTCGTGGTGTATGGCGGCGGCATCATCAAGCACACCGGCGTGCTGGCCGTGGGCGGCGACCATGTCTCCAACGATCTGGCCTACGGATTGAAAGTGCCGCTGGGCCGGGCTGAGCAATTGAAGATCGAGCACGGCGGCGCCTTCATGGAAGACAGTGTGAAAGGGCGCAGCGTGACCCTGCCGAATGAACATGGCTTGCCCGAGCGCACCATCAACCTGGAGCATCTGCGCCGCATCATGTCAGCGCGTCTGGAGGAGATTTTCCAACTCATCGAGCAGGAACTGAATGAGAAGGGATTGCTCGATTATCTGCGCTGCGGCGTCCTGCTCTGCGGTGGCGGCGCGAACATCCCAGGGATTCACAAATTGTCGGAAAACATCCTGCAGCTTCCGACCTCGCTGGGACGGACGAACTCCATCAGTGGATTGAAATCAGCGCTCGACCAGCCTGAGTTTGCGACCGGCATCGGGTTGGTGAAGTACGGCAGCTTTCAACACAAAAAGAAAAATGGCGGCCTTGGATTGCAAGACCTCAAGGACACGCTCACCAATATTTTCAAACGGAGCTGACGCATGATGCCCCATGATTCCACCGCCAGCGGGACGCGCAATTTCCGCATCAAAGTCTTCGGGATTGGTGGCGCCGGCTGCAACGCCGTGAACCACATCGCGCGCACGCCCTTTGAAGGAGTCGAGTTCATCGCGTTGAACACGGACGCCGCGGCCCTCAGCCAGGTGACCGTGGCAAACAAGCTTGTGATCGGATCCAAGCTCACACGCGGCATGGGCGCCGGCGGTGACCCGGACCGCGGCCGGGCTGCGGCCGAGGAAGACGCCGCGGGGATCAAAGCGCTGTGCGAAGGCGCAGACGTTGTTTTCATCGCGGCTGGCATGGGCGGCGGCACGGGCACGGGAGCCTCGCCCGTCGTGGCTCGCATCGCGAAGGAATGTGGCGCGCTCGTGCTCGGCATGTTGGTGCTTCCCTTTGATTGGGAAGGCGGACGCCGCCAGCGACAGGCGCAGTTGGGCTTGCACGAGATGAAGAGTGCGGCCGACGGCATCATTTGCCTGCCGAATCAAAAGCTGTTTCAGCTCATCGACGAGAAGACGAGCCTGGTCGAGACGTTTGCCATCACGCACGAATTGCTGGCGCAAGGCGTGCGCGGCATTTGGCGCATGCTGATGCGCCCTGGCCTCATCAATGTTGATTTTGCCGACCTCTGTTCTGTGACGCGCGGCAAGCATTCCGAGAATTCCCTCGCCACCGCAGAAGCCTCGGACGAAGACCGCGCCCGCGAGGTAGTGGAAAAACTTTTGAAGCACCCGCTACTCGATGGCGGGCAGGCGCTAAACGAAGCGTCCTCCGTGCTCGTCAGCATTGTGGGCGGCCCCGACCTGACCATGGCCGAAGTCAATCGCGTGATGGAACAGATCAACCGCCAGTGCGAAGGCGCACACATCATCATGGGCGCGGCCATCGAGGAGACGTTTGCGGGGAAGTTGTCTGTCACCGTCGTTGCTTCGAAACGGCCGGCCGCAGCGCGCGATGAGGAAGTTTCCACGGACACGCCTGATTTTGATCGTCACCTGGTTGAGACACCCGCTTCCACAACGGTTCGTTCCCCCTCTCGCTTCACCGCTCCCGCGCCTGCCACGACGCAGGAAACAACTGACAAAATTCTGCAGTAACGCGAGGGGAAAACGGAAGATTTCGAAGATGAAGCAGGGGCAGCTCCCGCTTGAGATTATCTCCAAGGGCCGATTCGAGAAGAGCGAGCCGACCGTTCATCAAGGCCAGGATCTCGATGTGCCAACCTACATCCGGCGCGGCATGCCGTTGAATTAGTCCGATAGCGCCGGCCATCGAACCATCGGGAAGCGAGCAGCCGTCTCGGACGCGGATCGTGGTTGCGGCGGGATTATCAATCCGAGTGAGAAAAAGCCATCCGCTCGCAATAGCATTCCGCTCTCAGGCGGGCGACAGCTTCCGTAGCAGCGACAGGCCGTTCGCTTTGCACCCGAATGATCCCCAATTGGAACAGTGAAAGCGTAAACAGAGCCTTCTTCAGTGTGACGTCCAGAATCTCCAACTTGCCGGTGCGTTCGTTGGCTTGAGACCCTGGCGATTTCAGCAGCGACTCTTCCACCCAGGAAAAAAGCTCCTGCGCTGAAAAATCCGCGGTTGTGAACACAATGTTGGGAACTCTCAGAATGCCTGCCCCGGAACGGCCGCGGGTTTTCGACGGTTCGCGTTTTACGATGATGGATTCCACTTTGTTTACTTTGGTTCCCACTGTTTCCAGACCCGGAATGGACAGGCGAAAGTTCGATGCGGACATTGCCTTCTGGGACTTTGACGTGGTGGCAGAAACGGCTTTCCCGGCGGAATCCTGGCTGCGGCGGGTGGAGCGAGGTTGCAGTGTTAATTTGATTAGCACGGCGCTCTTGCCACTGGTGGCGTTGAGTTCCGGAAAAGCCAGTTCAACGATTTGCGCTTGTTCAAACATCAGTCGCGATGACTCCTTGCGGTTACGATCAAGGAAGATGACCGCGCCGTCCCGCGGAGAATCCTCGCGGTCTAAATACTGAGTAATCCAATCCAGAAGCGACCGGTCAGCGCCCAGTCCAAACGTCACCGTAATAGGAGCAAATTCGACCGGCCCGCAATGCTTGGGCACAACGCCGTCGGCATCCACTGGCCCTTCGATGACGGCGGCATAAGGCTCGCCGCCTTCAACGGTCGTGACGAAGGCTGCAGTTTGGCCGTCGAGTTCGAGGAGATAGCTTCCTGTTGAATGCGTTGGTTTTGTTGTTGAGGGCATAATTCATCTGGTTGGTCTGCCGAAAAGTTGGCGATGGGTTCCCGTCGTGGCGCGGAGGAATGTGGGGACGGGGTTCACGTGAACACTGTGTGGCGGACTCCCCGGGTTGTCAGCAGCGTTTTTGCTGATTGTGTTCTATTACCAGATCAGGTCTGGGGCCTGCCGTGAAAATTGACTTCGCGATTTCTTGTCGTGAGAATGCCTGCTGTAATGACTCAAGGGTTTCCCGCATTTTCCATCCAAACGTCAGCCTGCCTTGCTGCCTTTGGGTTGCTTGCGTTGTTCGCGACGCCGGGCTGCAATAAGAAACCGGCGGAAGGGGCCGGGGCGGCGCTTCCTCCCACCACGGTCCTGGCGGTCGAGGCCAAGCGCGCGCCCATTGCAGAAACGCTCGCGCTGGTTGGCACGTTAGCCGGGAACGAAACCGTCGAGGTAAAATCCGAAACGGAGGGAACGATCGCGGAGATTCTTTTCAGCGAAGGTCAACCGGTGAAGAAAGGCGATTTGTTGATTCGCCTGGATGATTCCAAATTGGCTGCATCCCTCGCCGAAGCGCAGGCCAACCTCGAGCTGAGCGCCACGACGTTTGAACGGAGCAAGGTTTTGTATCGCGACAAGCTGATTTCCCAGCAGGAGTTTGATCAGGCGGCAGCCACGTATCAGGCTCACAAGGCCAGCGTCGAATTGCGGAGGCGACAGTTGGCGGATGCGCGCATTTTCGCGCCGTTCTCAGGGGTGACCGGATCGCGCACCATTAGCCCGGGCCAGGTGATCAGCAAAGACACGACGCTCACCTGGCTTGTGGACCTGGAGATTGTGAAAGCGGAGTTCAACGTGCCGGAACGTTTTCTCAGTGAAGTAAAACCCGGCCAGGAGATTCAATTGACCGTGGCTGCCTACCCGAAACAGAGATTCACCGGTGAAGTTTATTTTCTCGCGCCCCAGGTCGATCCAAACACACGCACTCTCCTGCTCAAGGCTCGGGTGGCCAACCCAGAGCGCCGCCTCAAACCGGGCATGTTCGCGAACTTGGATCTGACGCTGACGTTGCGGCAGGATGCCGTGGTGATTCCCGAGTCGGCGCTTATTAGCCAGGGTGAACGCACTTCCGTTTATGTGATCAATGCCGAGGGCAAAGCTCAAATGCGCCCGGTGAAAGTGGGGTTGCGCACGGCCAATCAGATTGAGGTGAAGGAGGGATTGGCTGTGGGGGAAAAAGTTGTAACAGAGGGAATCCAGAAGGTGCGTCCAGGAGCGCAGGTGCAGATCGCAGCGCCACCCAACTCGCCACCCGGCACGAATGTCGCGAAGCGCTCTTAAGTGTTGATGAGAATTCTTCTTCACCAGGAAAGGCGACTGATTTCTCCGCAACTACAGCCCGGCGTCGTTGGGATCATTAATCCGGGCGTGGTGGAGTTTAAGCAGGTTGCAGCCGACACGACGGCATAGAGAAGTTAGGAAAGGCATGTTTCTTCCCACCATCAGCATTAAGCGCCCGGTGCTCACCTCCATGATGAGCCTGGCCCTGATTCTCTTTGGCGTGATCGGCCTGACGCGACTGCCGGTGCGCGAATTGCCGGACATCGATCCGCCCATCGTTTCTGTGACGACGGTGTATCCGGGAGCGAACGCATCGGTGGTGGAGACGGAGGTTTCAGAGCGCCTCGAGGAAGAAATTAACAACATCGAGGGCATCAAGACGTTGTCGAGTCAATCGCGCGAGCAGGTCAGCAGCATCACGATCGAATTTGATCTCGGGCGCGACATTGATCAGGCAGCGCAGGACGTGCGCGATCGTGTGGCGCGGGTGCGTGGCCGGTTGCCTGAGTCGATCCGGGAACCGATCGTCGCCAAGCAGGAAGCTGACGCACAGCCTGTTCTGTGGATTGGGATGAACAGCGCACAGCTAACGCCGCTGGAACTGACGACGCTGGCTGAACGACAAATCAAGAACCGGCTGCAAACGGTCAAGGGCGTCTCTTCGGTGCTGATTGGCGGCGAGCAGCGCTTCGCCATGCGCCTCTGGCTGGATGCGGAGAAGATGGCGGCGCACCAGATCACAGTGATGGATGTCGAGCGGGCGTTGCTCCAGCAGAATGTCGAGTTGCCCAGTGGACGGGTCGAAAATCTTTCACGCGAGATGACCATCCAAACCCGTGGTGAACTCAAGACGCCGGAAGAATTCAACTTGTTGGTCATCCGAAACGATGCTGAAAAATTGGTGAGGCTGCATGACATCGGCGAAGCGCGGTGCCGGTGTGGAAAACGAGCGGACGATTGCCCGCAACAATGGACGGCCCTGCATCTTTCTCGGCATCGTCAAGCAATCGAAGGCCAACACCGTCGATGTGGCCAACGGCATCAAGGAGGAGGTTGGGCGTCTCAAGGCCGTCCTTCCCGCGGGCGTGGAAATGGTATTCAACTACGACGAATCCATCTACGTGGCTCACGCTATCGAGGAAGTATGGGGCACGCTGGCCATGGCGTTTGTGTTGGTCGTTATTATCATCTGGCTTTTTCTCGGGAGCATTCGTTCCACCATCATTCCGGCGGTGGCGATCCCGGTCTCGATCATTGCCACCTTCGCGATCCTCGACGCCTTCGGCTATTCGATCAACATCCTCACCATGCTGGCACTGGTGCTTTCGATCGGTGTCGTCGTGGACGATGCGATCGTTGTGCTCGAAAACATCTACCGGCACATCGAGATGGGAATGAAACCGATGGCCGCGGCATTCAAGGGGATGGAGGAAATTGCGTTTGCGGTCATTGCGATCACCATTTCTCTAATGGCGGTTTTCCTGCCCCTCGCGTTTCAGAAGAGCGCCACGGGGCGGTTGTTCGTCGAGTTCGCCGTGGCCGTGGCGGGATCGGTGGCTGTCTCCGCTTTCGTCGCCCTGTCGTTATCGCCGATGATGGCGGCGCGCCTCTTGAAGCCGATCAACCACGGCGAGAGGAAGTTCATCGTCATTCGTTGGTTTGATTCCATGCTGGGTTTTTTCACCCGCATTTATGAGCGGGCGTTGCGCTGGTCCCTGGGGCACCGGTTCGTAGTGGTTCTGATCGCCGCCGGAAGTTTATGGCTCACCTACGAAGCGTTCCGCCGGCTGGAGGGGGAATTCCTGCCGGAGGAAGACAAGAGCCGATTGCTGTGTTTTGTGTTCGGACCCGAAGGCTCAACGACGGAATACACCGATCGCCAGGTGAGAAAAATGGAGCAGATCCTAAGCGAAACGCCGGAGGTGGAGGCCTACGGCAGCGTCACGGCATTCGCGATGGCGGGTCCGGGGCTGGCCAACAACGCCATCGTCTTCGTGAAACTCAAAGAGAGGAACGAGCGAGATCGCGGCATTCAGGAAATCGTCAACGCTCCCGGCGGCTTGCGACAACGTTTCTGGAATGAAGTGCAGGGCGCCATCGCCGTGCCCAACATTCCCAAGGCCATTGGCCGTGGATTCGGCGCTTCGTTCCAGCTGGTCTTGCAGGCTCAGGATTTGGATGAGTTGAATCGCTACACCACGGACGTGCTCAACAAATTGCGCGGCCAGCCATACCTTGTAAACGCGCGCAGCAGTTTCGAGGTCACCAAGCCCGAGTTGCGCATCGACATTGACCGCAATCGTGCGGCGGCTCTCGGCGTCAGCATCGAGGAAGTCTCGCGCACGCTGCAAATTCTGTTCGGAGGCCTGGACCTCAGTCGGATCAAGTTGGGCGGCAAGGAGTATGAGGTGATCGCCCAATTGCAGCGACAATCCCGGTTGCTGCCTCAGGACCTGGATCGCCTCTACGTGCGGAACCGGGAAGGACGGTTGATCCAACTCAGCGCCATTGTGAACCGGACGGAAGGGGCGGCGCCCAACGCGATCGAGCATTACAACCGGCTGCGCAGCGCGACCATCTCTGCCTCTTTGAATGGGGTGCCACTGGGCACCGCGGTCAATCGGGTTGAAGAAATCCTGAAGGCGGAGTTGCCGCCAGGGTTTTCCTATGAATGGTCTGGCGAATCGCGGGACTTCAAGGACTCGTGGACGGAATTCATCTGGGTATTGGTGCTCGCCCTGATCATCGTTTACATGGTGTTGGCCGCGCAATTCGAGAGCCTCTTGCATCCCTTCACAGTATTGCTCGCCGTGCCTTTGGCCGGGCTCGGCGCGGCGGGACTGCTCTGGATCATGAATGCGCTCGGAGCGAGCGGCCTCATATCTCCGCTGCCCGCGATGAACATCAATTTGTTCAGTCTCATCGGGTTGGTATTATTGGTGGGCCTGGTAACAAAGAATTCCATTCTGTTGGTGGAATTCGCGAACCAGCAGCGTGTGCTCGGAACAAATGCCCATGATGCCATGTTGCAAGCGGGCGTCGTGCGGCTGCGCCCGATTCTCATGACAGCATTTTCCACCATTGCCGGCATTCTACCCATTGCGATTGGTTTTGGCGCGGGCGCGGAAAGCCGGCGGCCGATGGGCATGGCCGTGGTAGGCGGGATGATATCGAGCACGTTTTTGACGCTGCTGATCATTCCGGTCGTTTACACTCTCTTCACCGACCTGGGTGTGCGGACGCGGCGATTTTTCAAACGCGAAGCGCGGGTCGCGCCAACGCCAGCAGCCGGGGACGGCGTGCGGGCTGAATAGAGTGGCGGCCCTTTGCTTCCAACGTTTTCCTATGAACAGGGGATGCAGCGAATAGCCGAGTGAAAACAGCGAACAAGAAAAAGAGAAGTAGACTGAGAGCCGCCGATCAACGTGCTGTCATCCGCCGGTCACTTGCGCTGAATTTGTTTTCAATCGCCCTGTGCCTTATCACTTCCGCCTGCGACAAACCCAAGGAACCCGCCCAGACAACGCGAGCACCAGCTGTGGTGCCCGTGGACGTCCAGCCGGTCGGCCTCCTCGAAGTGGATCGCACCCTGCCCATCGTCGGGACTCTCTTCGCCAAAGATGAAGCAACGATTGGCGCTGAAGTTGAGGGGCGTATCGAGAAGACGCTGGTGGACTTTGGCGATCGTGTGAAGGCGCAGCAGGAGTTGGCGTTGATCAACACCACTTCGTACGAAGCCCTGGCCCGCCAAGCGTCGGCGAATGTCGCCAAGGCCCGCGCGACAGCGGCTAACGCGGAAAAGGAGCTCGCGCGTTTTCAAGAATTGGGGACCATTGCGGCGCCATCCGAATCGGACAAAGCGTTCGCCCAGGCGGAACAGGCCCGGGCCGAAGTGAAGTTCGCTGAAGCGGCGGAAGCCGTGGCGCGATTGAACGTGGATCGATCGCATGTGCGCGCGCCCTTTGATGCCGCGATTGCCGAGCGCATCGCCAGCGCTGGCGATTTCGTGAAAGTGGGTGAACCACTGTTCCGTGTGGTGAATGACGCGGTGCTGAAATACATCGTGCAGGCACCCGAACGGTACGCTGGCCAGATTGAGAAAGGTCAACTTGTCACCTTCACCGTCGACGCGCACCCGGGTCGCGTGTTTGAGGGCAAAGTGTTCCTGATAAGTCCACAAGTGAACACCACCACGCGCGCGTTTGGTTTGGGAGCGCTGGTGCAGAACGAGGACCGAATTTTGCGCGCCAACACGTTTGCGCGAGGGGAAGTCCGCTTGCAGCGCAATGTTCCCACCCCCGTGGTTTCGCTGGAAGCCGTGGTCAACTTCGCGGGAATCACGAAGGTATTTATTATCGAAGGCGGGATCGCCCGGGCGCGGGAAGTGCAATTGGGAAGGGTTCTGGACGACAAGCAGGAGATCGTGGCGGGCTTAAAGCCAGGGGAAGTGATCGCTGTCACGGGCTTGACCAAATTGTATGAAGGCGCCCGGGTGCGGGTGAAGGAGCAGAATGGAAAACCCAGTTAGCGGCGCCAACCGGCGCGTGACGGGGGGAGGAGTCGGCCTGGCGGACGTGAGCATACGCCGCCCGGTTTTTGCGACGATGATGAACCTGCTCCTCGTCGTGCTTGGGTTGTTTTCCTTTCATAACATCGGCATCGACCAATTTCCCAACGTCGAACTTCCCACCGTCACGGTGACCACCACGCTGCGTGGCGCTTCTCCAGAGGAGGTTGAAACCAGCGTGACCAAGCCGTTGGAAGAAATCATCAACACCATCCAGGGCGTGGATGAGTTATCCAGCATTAGTCGTGAGGGCGTTTCGAGAATCACCGTTCAATTCCTGTTCGAGCGGGATCGGGATGATGCCGCCCAGGATGTGCGCGACAAAGTCAGTTCGATTGTATCGCAACTGCCCGATGGCGCTGACACTCCGGTGATCGACAAGTTCGATTTGGACGCGACGCCGATCGTCTCCATTTGCGTGAGCGCGCCGCGGGACCTGCGCGAGATCACTTACATCGTTGATAAGCAGATCAAACAAAACCTGGAGACGGTTAATGATGTGGGGGCCGTGAACCTGGTGGGGGGGCGCACGCGGGCGGTACAGGTGGCGGTGGACGTCGATCGGTTGCGCGCCCGGAGCTTGACGATCGAAGACGTTCGCGCGGCGTTGGAACAGCAAAACCTGGAGTTGCCCGAGGGCCGGGTGGAGCAGGGGAGCCGCGAGTTGGTGGTTCGCACGCTCGGCAGGATGGCCGCGGTGAAAGACTTCAATCAGATCATTGTCGGAAACTTTCGCGGCGAACCCATCACCCTCCGTGACGTAGCGACGGTTACGGATGGCGTGGAGGAACCTCGTTCGCTGTCGCGGTTGAACGGCCAGAACTCGGTGACGGTCGTGGTGCGCAAGCAATCAGGCGTTAACTCGGTGGCCGTGATTGAACGGGTCAAAGCCAAACTGGAGGAACTCAAGAATGTCATTCCGCAGGATTTCCAAATAGCGATCGTGCGGGACCAGTCGATCTTCATCGAACGTTCTCTCCACGAGGTCAGCTTCCACCTCATCTTCGGAGCCGTCCTGGTCGCGTTGACCGTGTTTTTTTTCCTGCATGACTGGCGCGGGACGGTGATTGCCTCAGTGGCTATTCCAGCCTCAATCGTCGCCACGTTTGCGCTCATGCGGTCGATGGATTTCACCCTGAACAATTTCACCATGCTTGGGCTTGTTTTCGCCGTCGGCATCGTGATCGACGACGCGATCGTCGTCCTGGAAAACATTCACCGGACGATGGAGGAGAAGGCACTTTCGGCGATGGAAGCCGCGCATGTGGCGACGAAAGAAATCGCTCTCGCTGTGCTGGCCACGACCCTTTCGCTGGTGGTTATTTTCCTGCCCCTCGCGTTTATGCAGGGGCGGGTCGGGCGCTTTTTCTCCAGCTATGGCATCACGGTGGCGTTTGCGATCCTGGTGTCACTCTTCATCTCATTCACACTGACGCCGATGTTGGCCTCGAGATTTTTGCGCCACACGAAGGATGAAAAAATTCGACGCAAGAAAGCTGAGGGCGGTTTTCTTCTGCGCTTTTTGAGCGGGCATTACATCGGTATTTTGAAGTGGAGTTTGCGACATCGGTGGGTGGTGATGATCACCGCGGGACTCTGTGTTGGTTCACTCTTTTTTCTCATACCAAAAACGAGGTTTACCTACTTCCCTCAAGATGATGCGAGCGAGTTCGAAGTGGCGATTGAAACCCCGGAGGGCTCCACGTTGCAGCGCACGGCGGAAATTTGTTCACAAGTCGAAGCGCGTCTGAAGGCGATTAAGATCGATGGCCAGCAGGTGGTGCTGGATTCGCTGGTCACAATCGGGGAAACCAGCGGCCGCGTAGGCAAAGGTGAGGGTAACGTGACGGCGGCGGTTATCTACTGTCGTCTGCCCGAACTGGGCGGCTTTTGGTCCACGCTCCTCGGGACGTCGCGACAATGGTCCCAGTTTCAGGCCATGGCCAGCGCCCGGAAAATTCTGGCGGATTATCCGGATCTTCGCGGAGGTGTGCAGACGTTGTCCGGCATCGGGAGCGGCGGACGACGCTCCGAACTCTCTTTCAATCTGTTGGGCCCGGATTTGGCGAAGTTGACCGACTACGCCGGGAAGATCGTGGCCCGCATGAACGAGACGCCGGGATTGGTGGATGTGGACACGACGCTATCCAATCGGAAGCCTGAGTTGCAGGTCCACATTGACCGAGTGAAGGCGAGTCAGTTTGGCCTTCGGGTTGCCGATATCGCCCGCACTTTGCGCACGTTGATTGGCGGAGAGATTGTCGGCACGTACAAGGAAGCTGACGACCAGTATGACGTCTGGCTCCGGGCTCAGGCTTCGAATCGCCGGACAGCGGAAACGCTGGAGCAAATCTCCATGCGTGTCGGCGCATCTGTGCGCGGCGGACTCATCTCAACAACAGAAACGAATTCTCAGGTCCAGTTGGTGAACTTCGTGCGGCTTGAAGAGTCGCGAGGCCCGAATCAGATCGATCGCTTTCAGCGACAGCGAAAAGTGACGGTGGTCGCGAATCTCGCGCCCGATTTTGCCATGGGCCAGGCCATCGAGAGTGTGCGTGCCACCATCGGGGAGCTGAATCTGCCGCCGGAATATCAGGTGGTGTTCACGGGGCGGGCCAAGTCCTTCCAGGAGTTTTTCGGCAACTTCCTCTTCGCGTTCGGAGTCGCCATGATTTTCATGTATATGATCCTGGCGGCACAGTTCGAACACTTCGTTCACCCGATTTCCATTATGCTGGCCGTTCCGCTCTCGCTGCCGTTCGCCTTGTTAACCATGATTCTGTTGAAGGAGCCCTTGAACGTCTTTGGGCTCTTCGGTTTGTTCATGCTGTTTGGCATAGTGAAGAAGAATGGAATCCTGCAGGTGGATTACACAAATACACTTCGGGCGCAGGGAATGGAGCGGGAGGAAGCCATCATTGAGGCGAACAAGGTCCGTCTGCGGCCTATTCTGATGACGACGATGATGCTCGTTGTTTCGATGATTCCGATCGCAGTGGGGCAGGGGCCGGGCTCGGCAGGGCGCGCGGCGATGGCAAAAGTAATTATCGGGGGACAGATGCTCTGCCTGCTCCTGACTTTGCTCGTGACGCCCGTCAGCTATTCTATTTTCGACGATTGGGGAAAAGGCCGGTTTTGGCGGAGAAGAAAACGACCAACGGGAACGGCAACAGAGCCGGAAGTGTCGCGGGCCGTCTAGTGCGCGGTGTTGCTGACCAGGCCGGTGTTTTCGCAGCGCCGTCGAAGCTGACGTGTTTGCTTCTTTGTTTTGGAGGTCCATTCGCCGAAGAACAGGTCCTTCCACGAGCGCAACGGTTCCATGGGTTCCTTACTTACTCGCATAGGTCATCTCCTGCTGTGGCTTGTTGCTCGCTGGAACGCGGTTTCGATGCTCGGTTGTGCTCGTGAGTTTCTGCGGCCAATTAATCACGCGGGCCGCTGTCGTGGATTGGACGGCCGTGAACAACAGGGCAACTCGTTTGTGCGCGTAGCGGCATGTCATAGCTCAAATAGTTTGTCGCTATCGAGTAACAGGTTTCAGGCCATCTCGTGACAACCCTGTGAAACCAGCATGCCAGGGGGAAAACTCCAGCGTTCCCGCGGTTGAATTCGGGGGCGAGTGCGTGATGGGAAACTAATACGAGCGCCCGAAAGCTATCCGCTTTACGGACACTGTGCCGCGATCCGGGACATGAGTGTCGTGCCAGGAATCGGCACCATGAAGCGGTCGGCGATAAGATTCTCCAGGCAAAGACAAACCCGCCGTCCGCCTGGTTGGGTTCACCGTCCGGGAACGAGGTCAGGTGAATGCGCGTTTTAGGTAATCGAGGCTTTTGGTCGCGATGGTCTCGGGGCCTTCTTCAAAGTTGAACACCTCCACCGACGCGTAACCCGAGTAGCCCATTCCTTTGAGCGCGGCGGCAATGGGACGAAAGTCCACGTCGCCAAAGCCCGGTCCCTTGAGGTTGCGATCATTCGCATGGAAGTAGGCAAAGTTTGGCCATGATTCGCGGATGATTTGTGGGATCGGCTTTTCTTCCGAACACATCGCTTTCACATCAAGGATGATTCGCATGGCCGGACTATTGAATTGTTTTGTGAACCGGATTGCTTCAGCGGCGGTGTTGATGAAGTTGGTTTCGCTTGGTGCCAACGGCTCAAAACAAATGGTTACCCCCTCGTTCTCAGCTCGTTTGACTGCGTCGTGAAACGTGCGCGTGGCCCAATCCCATGCCTGATCATAACTGACGTCGGGCATCACATTGCGCTGTTTCGGCGAACCAACCACGATGATTTTTCCGCCGAGGTCACCACAGAAGCGAACCAACTCGACAAAGTATTCGGAGGTCCGGGCGCGCGTCTCCGCTTCCGGATGGTTCACATACATTCCCTCCGCTTGGACCAGCACCCAATGGATCCCAGAAATCTCAATTCCCAACTCCGCGGCCTTCTCCCGAATGCGCCGCCGCTCCTGGGCAGGAATGTCGGTCACATATTTCGCGAGCGTGAACGGTGCTATCTCGATTCCGTCGTAGCCCGCTTTTTTTGCGAACGCCATGGCGTCGTCGAGGTGCCAGTTCTGAAAAATCTCATTGCAGATGCCGAACTTCATTTGGGGCCGACGTTGGGAATTTGCTCCTCCAGTCGCAAGCGTGATTTACAGCAGCAAGATGAATCGTCCTACCCGGCTTGAAGACAAACTGAGGAGTTGACGTTGGGGAACTTGCCTTCTCAGTCGCAAGTGCGATTTACGAGGGCGCGCCTTGAATCTGCCGCCGGTGATTTTCCCCAAGCAAAACGTTCATCAAACCTGGCGATCAGTGATACCTCGGTCTCGACCGGGTGCGATGGGTGTTCGCGAAGGGAAAATATTGGAGGCAGGGCGGCTTTTACAGCACAACCAACGCGAGCACGACGCGCCAGTCGCGGCATCGGATGCCGCACCCCACCTCCAATTGAATGGTGTGACTTGGGAGTCACAAAGACTTTCAAAGCTGACCGTCATGAGCGAGAAGCGAAGGCCCGGGTGCTCGGTTGCGAGGTTAAGCCGGGTCGGGTTGCCTCATTGGCCTGACCAAAGGCCATCTTCGAGTGACGAACAGGTTTCGCTTGGCGTTTCGTAGGCGTGGGAAAACAAGTGTTATTGAAACGGGCCATCACGTGGAGATGTGTCGCGCCGGGAAACGGATCGCCAACGCGAACAGTGCTGAACGGAGGACGCGGTTCGAGGAGGTGACCATACGACAACATTCCAGGAGTCGGCCGGAGTCGGCCAAGCGACGGTTAGTTTGTCTCCCGGAACCTGGGTTTTCTTCACGAGTCACATCCTAGTCGTATCAGTGCTGGGCTCCATCCGTACCCGATGGTATAGGTGCCAGCCGGGCCGACGGTATTCGTTCAGTGGAGAATGTCTGACGGGACGGAGCGGCTTCGCTCTTTAGACCGGGACAACATTTCGGGGTGCGCCGCACTGAGATCTCACAGTGCGGAGATTGAACTGCTCCGGGGGAAGTTCCTCCTTGACCCACCGGTGATCGGGCCATTCAATCTCGCGCTCGTAGGCACAATTCATGTTCGCGCAACTTAAAAGCCTCTTTTCCAATGACATTGGGATCGACCTGGGCACGGCCAATTCGTTGGTGTACGTCCGGGATCAAGGCATCGTTTTGCGTGAACCTTCCGTCGTGGCCATTCAGGCCGGCACCACCAACGTCCTCGCCGTTGGCGAAGAAGCCAAGCGGATGTTGGGGCGCACTCCGGGTAACATCGTGGCCATCCGCCCGATGAAAGATGGGGTCATCGCTGATTTTGAGATCACCGAAGCGATGCTCCGGCACTTCATCCAGAAAGTGCATCACCGGAAGCTCATCGCGCCCCGCGTGGTGGTGGCTGTGCCATCAGGCATTACGGAAGTGGAGAAGCGTGCCGTCAAAGACTCGGCCACCCATGCGGGTGCGCGCGAGGTGTACCTGATCGAACAACCGATGGCCTCGGCCATTGGCGTTGGGCTGCCCGTGCACGAGCCGGCAGGCAACATGATCGTGGACATCGGCGGTGGGACTTGCGAAATCGCAATCATCTCCCTCGCCGGCATCGTCTTCAGCCGCAGCCTGAGGGTGGGCGGAGACGAATTTGACGAGACGATCGTTGCGCACATGAAGCGCGCCTACAACTTGATGATTGGCGAACGCACAGCGGAAGAAATCAAGATCCGGATCGGATCGGCCTTTCCGCTGGAACAGGAATTGACCATGGAAGTCAAAGGCCGCGATCTGAGCGCGGGTCTGCCGAAGACGCTGACCATCCGCTCGGAAGAAATTCGCGAGGCCTTGCAGGAGCCGCTTTCAAGTATTTTGGAGTCTGTCCGAATCACCCTGGAACGTTGTCCGCCTGAATTATCGGCGGACCTCGTCGATCGAGGAATCGTCATGGCTGGCGGTGGCGCGCTTTTGCGCGGCATCGATCGGCTGGTGGCGGAAGAAACGGGATTGCCGGTGCATATCGCCGATGATCCGCTCACCGCCGTGGCCAATGGCACCGGTCGGGTATTGCAGGAGCTCCAATTCTTGAAGCGCGTAACCAGTTCCGGAAAAGGTTAGTTCGCGTTCGCCGCTAACGTGCCGCCTCCATTCGGAGGCTGCGCGTAAACGTGGTGAACAAAATAAAAGAGAGCCCAGTAATCTTAACGCGCCTTCCGAGCGCGGCCCCAAGTCTGCATCCTGACCAGGAATGCGGACCGATGCGCTCCTTCTCGAGGCCCCCCGCGGTTTCTGAAGCCTGCGTCACATCACTTCCTCGGAAGTCTTCGTTCCCGGCAGGTGCGCCATGAGAAGGGGCCACTACATCGCTTTTGCGTGCGTCATTCGTTCTGACGATCATTGTGCTGAAACTGCCGCCGCGCGCCGCCACCCAATTTAAGCTGGCGATGGGTAGCTTGTTTCTCCCGCTGTTCGGCCTCGCCAGTTCGAGTCATCAACTGGCGGAAAAAGCAGGCAACGCGGTCGTGCCACGCAGGGAATTGTTAAAGCAGAACGATCGAGCTTCGTCGTGAGAACGCCGAATTGCGGACCCAGGTTCAACGGGACACTGAGTTGGAGCGCGAAAACGAGCGCCTGCGCGGTATGCTCAATTTCCAAAAAACCTCCCCGTTCAAACTAAAGCCAGCCCACGTCATCGCACGAGACCCTGCCAATTGGTGGCGAAACGTGCAGCATCGATCTCGGGCAAGCGCGACGGATTGCGGGTCGACCTTCCTGTCCGGACCGCGGAGGGGCTAGTCGGCCGTGTGAGCGAAGTGAGCGAGACCAGTTCCCGGGTGGTGTTGCTTGGCGATGCAAACTGCCGCGTGCCCGCCGAGGTTCTCGACCCGATCAAACGACAAACCATCGACCAGGGCGTCATCACCGGAGGAGCCGGCGTACTCGACGAGAGCATGGTGGAGCTCAGTTTTCTTTCCAAGCCGGAGGCCGTGAAACCCGGCGCATCTCGTGCGGACGAGTGGTCACAGCAGTATTTTTCCTGCGGGAATCGTCATTGGCGAAGTGGTTGACACTCGTCCTGAGAATTTTGGGTTGGTCCACGTCGCGCGGGTCAAGCTAGCGGTGAAAATGAACCTGCTGGACGAGGTCTTGGTGATGATGCCATGAACGTTCTCAACACCATCTTTATTCTGACGGTCGCGTTCGTCGCGGTGTTCGTAGAATCCTCGTTTGGCACGTTCCGGCGTCTGCTCGGGGCTGCAAGTGGATTTGCTTCCCGGCCTGATGGTTTACGCGAGCCTGAGTTCGGGCATGACGACCATCACGCTGCTGGCCGTGTTGGGCGGCTTTGGTTTGATTCCCTGTCGGCCAATCCCTTGGGAGTGTCCATCCTGCCACTGTTTGTCATTGGGTTTCGCGGTGCACCAATTCAGCCACCTAATTCTGCGAGATCAGACCTACGCGCAACTGGTGCTTGGTTTTGCGGCAGCGGGTTCGCCCCGCTTTTTACGCTGCTCATTCTGTTTTCATGCGGAGCCGAACCCATGATCGGGCTCGGGCTTCTCTGGCAATGGTTTGTGATGACCACTGCTCGGCGGTCTCCTGGTGCCGCTCTACTTCAACTTGTTCCATAAGGTCTATCGGACCCTTGGTTACGAACGGGTCCCCGAGCCCAGCTTTCGCCACGATCGCGAGATAAAAAGGGGGAGAGGATGAAAACTGTGGGTTCTCCATTTCGAACCTCACGCACGCTTCACTCGCTGCCATCGCCGACGGTGGGCAGGGCTTGCTGGAATTTAGGATCGGGATTGTGGATTTTGTGTGTTGTTTGGATTGGGGAGCGCAGTGAGTGCTCCTTTTGGCCATGTTGATTTTCGACCAACTGAATAAAGCGGACCGCCACCTGCGCGTGCTCTCGTGGGTTATTGCCACGGGCGTTGTCGTTCTGCTTGCCGGACTCTGGTGGGTGCAAGTCGTGCGCTCGCGTCATTTCGTCGAAGGGCAGCGCACACAATCGTATCGAACCGTCCGGGTGCCAGCCCCTCGGGGGAAAATCTTTGATCGGAACGGTGCGGTTTTGGCAGAGAATCGTCCGAGCTACAACGTGACTCTCTTTCTGGAAGACCCGCGTTGGCGGCAGGCGGTTCAACAACGCTATACCTTGACTCGAAACGCGGCCCGCCGCGCTGGTGCAACGAATCGGCAACCCAACCTGGTGGAAAGAGTCGCCTCTCAGTTTGGCTATCAGCCCACTCTGACTCAGTTGCGCAAAATCCCCCGCCCCGAGGTGGAGATATTGGAACGGCAGGCGCGTTATTCAGTGACTAGCAATATCGTCTGGCAATTGAGCGCGGCGTTGGAGCTTCCATTGACTCTTGATGAGGCGCGGTTCCATCAGCACTACAGACAAAGCCTCGCTTTGCCATTGCCCATCGTCTCGGACCTTAATCCATTCCAAGTCGCACGGCTTCAGGAATTGGCCCTGAACCTGCCCGGGATTGAAATGGATGTGCAGCCCACGCGTTACTATCCCTTGGGCACGACGGCCGCCCATCTGCTCGGTTACCTCACGCGCAGCAAAGAATCCGTCGAAGATGAGCTGGCTTCCTATAATTATCCGCTGCCCTACTACCGGGGTTTATTTGGCGTGGAACTTTCCTTTGACGAGGAATTGCGTGGCCGCGCGGGCGCCAAGTCGGTCCTCGTGAACAATCTCGGTTATCGCCAGGCCGAGACGATCCTCTCGCCGGTTCAAGCCGGGAAAAATGTCACCCTTACCATCGATACGAATATCCAGATCGTCGCCGACCGCGAATTGGCCGGGGCGTTGTCGGTCACGCGCCCAGTGCGGGGAGCGGTTGTCGTCATGGATGTCCGCACCGGGGAAGTCCTGGCGTTGTCCTCCTCACCCACCTTCAATCCGAATGACTGGGTCCCGTATCTCCCGCAAAAGGTTTGGAACACTTACACCAATGAGGAGGTGGGGCCGCTGCTCAACCGGGCGGTTTACGGAAATTATATGCCCGGCTCCATCTTCAAGATCGTGGTGGGCCTGGCCGGGCTCGAAGCTGGAACACTCGACCCCAACAAAATCATGCGCGTCGAACCCAATCCGTCGGATCGGGCGCACGGAGCGTATGTGGCGGGCCGGAAACTATTCCGCGATACAGCGCCGCCGGGTGACTATAATTTTCGGCGCGCCTTTGCCCGTTCGAGCAACAGCTATTTCATCGAGCATGGACTGCTCATGGGCCCGCACCGGATTGTGGAACTGGCCGAACGTTTTCACTTTGGCGAACGCACGGGGATTCCATTGCAGGAAAGCCGCGGGCTGCTGCCTACCACGGAATACATTCGCCGCACCGCGCGAGCCTGGTCGCCCGCCGCCGTGGGCAATCTTTCCATTGGCCAGGGTGCCCTGGACGTCACGCCCATTCAATTGGCGGTGGCAATGGCCGCGGTAGCAAATGGAGGAAAAGTCCTCGTGCCACAACTTGTTCTGCAGATTGCCAATCCTGATGAATTGCTTGAGCCCAAAAGCACGTTCGTGTCACCGCGCGTGCGCGCTGACCTCGGCGTCAGCCAGCAATCCCTGCGCATTGTCCAGGAGGCAATGTTGGCGGACGTGGAAGATCCAGAGGGGACAGGTGTGCGGGCGTTTGTCCCGGGCTATCGAGTCTGCGGCAAAACCGGCACGGCCCAGGTCGAGAAAGCGAATGGTCCGAATTACTACACGGTTTGGTTTGCGTCTTATGCGCCTTTCGAAAATCCCCGTTACGCCGTGGTCGTCATGGTTGATCATGGTGTTTCTGGTGGCGGTTCGTGTGCCCCGGTGGCGGCGGCAATCTATCGCGCTTTGAAGCTGCGCGATGAACGATTGCTGGCGCCGCCGCGAAATTCGTTTGCAAGTAATTAAAATGTTTTCCTTCGCACAACCTGAACGTCAGTCCCGAGTCGAATGGCTCCAGGTATTAGCGTTGCTCGGATTGATGGCAGTTGGGATCGCGTTCATCTACAGCGCGACACTCGCCCACAAGACCAATGCGGTCCCGTGGTATCGCGAGCAATTCTTCATGCAAATGGTTTGGTACGCAGTAGGCATCACCGCCGCCGTCGTTATCTGTTTCATCGAGTATCACACCCTGGCTCGCTGGTCCTTGGTGGGTTATTGGCTGGCGATCCTGTTGCTCGTGCTCGTGCTCATTCCCGGGATTGGCAGCACGCACGGTTGGGGCGCCCGTCGTTGGATTGATGTGGGGCCGTTTGCCGGACAACCGTCTGAGTTTGCCAAGCTCGCGTTCATCGTAGCCTTCGCCAATTTCCTGAGCCGGCCGATCGATGAGCTGCGCCTGCCCCGAGTTTTCTTTCGTGCTTTGGGGATGATTGCGTTGCCGTTCGTGCTGATCATGAAGGAGCCCGATCTGGGTTCCGCGCTAATTTTCCTGCCCGTCGGCCTCGTCATGATGTTTGTGGCGGGTGTTCCGGCCGTTTTTCTACGCCGCCTCCTGCTGGCCGTTGGCGCTGCTAATCACGCTGTTCCTGGTGGACGTTCTGTTACGCGCCCCCGCAATGGCAGATCAAGTTGCAGGACTATCAGAAGCGCCGGTTGCTTGTTTATTTTGGTCGTGATTACGCCGCTGGCCACATGACTGACGCCGCAGCGGCAAGGCCGCACGCGTGCAGCAGAAGAATGATTCCTACAACGTCGAACAGGCGTTGATCTCCGTGGGCACGGGCGGTCTTTTTGGCAAGGGCTGGAAGCACGGCACGCAAAACGCGCTCGGCTTTTTGCCGCGCGCGCGTGGCGCATAACGATTTCATTTTCTCCGTCATTGCCGAGGAGAAAGGATTCATGGGGAGCGTGATCGTGATCGCGCTTTACTCCGTGGTGTTGTTCACCGGCATTCGCATTGCCGGCCAGGCACGCGATCGCCTGGGCAAACTGCTGGCGGTGGGCGTCGTCACGATGCTCTTCAGCCACGTGTTCATCAATATCGGCATGAACATACGCTTGATGCCTGTGACGGGTGTGCCGTTGCCGCTGCTGAGTTACGGCGGCTCTTCGGTGCTCTGCTCGTTGATCGCGATTGGCATCCTGCAAAACGTGAACCTGTATCGCAGGTCTTATTAAAAATTATGAGTGAAGGAAAAAACTTTTCCCGCCGCCGACGCGGTGGAATGCGCTTCCGCCCCAGCGCCGAAATCAACGCCGACAGAAACCCGCGCGAGCCCAAGGCCCGCGCCGCGGCGACCACCGACGCCACGGACGGCAATGAACGGTCTTCGACAAATCGCGCCAGAACGAAATCGAGCGCGCTGAAAATGTCGCGGCCGGCTTGCCGCCGGAAGGCGACGCCGCGGACTCGAGCACCGGTCGCCAGAGCCGCATGCCAAACGGGACTTCCGCGAGCCGCATCTGGACACGCCCGCCGAGGTGAAGGAGGACTTCAAGCCGGTGCGAGATTCAGGAGAAACCCAAGGGCCTCGTGGATGCGATCAAGATGGCCGCCCAGAAGGTCATCAAGAAAGTGCAGCGGCTCATCAAGCCGGTGAAGCACATCCACAAGGAAGTGATCATCAATGCCGAATCGCTCGAAACCCGCGTCGCCGTGCTGGAGGAAGGCAAGCTCGAGGAATTCACCATCGAGCGCACCACCGAGGAACGTCTGGTCGGCAGCATTTACAAAGGCACGCGTGCGCAATCTTGAAGATGGATTGAAAGCGGCCTTCGTGGACATCGGCTTCGAGAAGAATGCCTTCCTTCACTACTGGGACATCGTGCCGAACAACTTCGACAGCGGCGTGGAAGTCGTCGAGCGCGAGGATCGGCGCCGTCGCCGAGAAGCCGAAGATCACGCAGAAGCGACATTCCGCGCGTCTATCCGCCCGGGCAGCGACATCATCGTCCAGGTGACGAAGGGGCCGATCGGAACCAAGGGACCGCGTGTCACGACGAACCTCGTTCTGCCGGGGCGCTATCTCGTGCTGCTGCCGAACTCGGACAAGAGCGGCATCTCGCGCAAGATCGAGAATCAGGAGGAGCGGCAGCGCCTCAAAAGAATTCTGCGCGAGCTGACCATTCCAGAAGGCATGGGAGTGATCATGCGCACCGTGGGCGAAGGGCAGCAGAAGCGTTACTTCGTCCGCGACCTGGCGCTGCTGCTTGGAGGAGTGGCGGATGGTGCAGGAGAAGATTAAAACCAGGCCGCTCGCCGAGCTGCGTGTTCCAGGAACCGGACCTGATCGAGCGCACCGTGCGCGATTTTCTCACCGAGGAAGTCGAGCGCATCGTCATCGACAGCCACTCCGGCGCATCGAGCGAATCAAGGATATCATCGGCCGCATCTCGAAGCGTTCGCTTTCGAAGGTGAAACTCTACGCCGAGCATCAGCCGATCTTCGATCGGTTCAACATCACCAAACAGTTGGAGACCACCTTCAGCCGGCAGGTGCATCTGCAAGAGCGGCGGCTACATCGTCATCGATGAAACCGAAGCGCTGGTGGCCATCGACGTGAACACCGGCCGGCACAAAGGCGGCAAGGATCAGGAGTCAACGATTCTGAAAGTGAACCTTGAGGCCGCCGAGGAAATTGCGCGGCAGCTTCGCCTGCGCAACATGGGCGGACTCGATCGTGCTCGACTTCATCGACATGAAATCGCGCCGCGACCAGCAGAATGTCTATCAGCGCGTGAAAGAAGGTCTGCGCCGGGACAAAGCCAAGACGCACATCCTGCCCATCTCGCAGCTCGGTTTGATGGAGATGACCCGCCAGCGCCACAGCGAAAGCGTGCGCGCCGCGGTCTATGACGACTGCCCCTATTGCAAAGGCCGCGGCAAGGTGAAGAGTGCCATCACCATGAGCGTGGAGATCCAACGCAAGCTGGCGGAGATCCTGAAGAAGCGCACGCGCGACGAATCGGATTTCCAGCTCAAGATCGTCGTTCATCCCAGCGTCCTCGAACGATTGCGAAACGAGGACGAAAAGCTCATTACCGAGATGGAGAAGCGCTACTACGGCAAACTCATCTTCCGGTCCGATGCAGTGCTGCACGCCGAGGAGTTTCGTATCATCAACGGCGCAAACAACGAGGAGTTGGCGCGGGCCTAATCAACGGATGCGCTGCGAGAGGGCGTAACGTTGTTGATTCATCAGACCAGCCGGAATTGTTCCGGCTGGTTTTTTTTGTCGTGATGGAGTGCACGACGAAGCAGCCAACAACGGTGTCAACGTGTGTAGCTGCCACTGAGTATCCGAACGCTTCTGAACGTGGCGCCGTCCCATGGTTCTCCCTGTCTGTTCCGCCGAGGAACGCAAACGCTCTGATCGCGTTAATACGACAAAGTTGGATCTTCACAGGGGCGGGGAGCGTCGATAGTTTTCGGGTCCGGGTCCATAATTCCTGCAAGGTTAAACCTCAGCCGCCATGAAACGTTGCTACGTCTGTCGCCGGGAAAATTCGGAAAACGTTCTACGTTGCGCCTATTGTCACGGGACCACCTTCGTCATGACGGACGCAGTACCCGACGGTCACGCCCACCCCCAATCTCCGTTGATGGATAGGAGTATGATTCGACTCATCTTGAGGGTGGCGGCGCTTTGCGTCCTGATTGTGAGCGGGGCTTGGGCCTGGCAGTCCGTGGAATTGAAACGGTTCGAACGTGGGTTGGAATCTGAATTCGCCCGGCTGCAACAGCAGCGGGATGCCGCCTTTCGCTGGGAGGAGACGTCGAGGCAAACACGGCTTGAATCCGCTGAGTCGGAACATCATGCACGCCTCAAAGACCAAAGATTTCTTTCCGGAGCGCTGGCTCGCGAACGTCATGTCGCGGAGTGGGCACTGCGCCTCAAGCACGACCCGAGCATGGCGGCGTCGGTCCTCGAAACGAATCAGTTGAAAATGGAACGTCTCGGTCATGATCCGGCCGTGTCTGCGCAATCAGCTTTGGAGCAAGTGGCAACCTTGGCCGCACCACGTGGGTCGCGCGTGGAGGTGAAATTGCACAACGGGCGCTTCGCCGTTCGGGTCGCATTTCGCATGTCCACGCTCACCGCTCAGGAGGCCGGGGCGGTGACCAAGCATCACACGACGGAAAGCATGCGGCGTGAGATTGAAGAACTGTCCGGGCGAGTCATGAAAGATCTTTTCGATTACTGCGGGTCACGAGGCATCCAGACTCTTTCCGTTTCGTGCAATCATGCGTTGCGGAGAACCATCCACCCGCCATGTGCTACGCCACGAGAAAGAGAGGAGTTGCTTCGGCGTGCACCAGTAGTCATGGCGAACTTGTATCGAACCAGCTTATCGCAGGACAAAGCGCGCCTGGTCAGCAATTGGCGTGAGATTTCCATCCCGAAGGTGGTGGGAATGCTCGCGGTTGAACGCGACGGGTTGAAAACGCTCACCATTTCCAGGACCAGCCCTTTAGGCACACCGGTTGATCCTGCCGGTCAACTGGAATTCTAGGCAGGTGAACTACCGTAATTTAATTTTTGTTTTAGGCGGCGCGATGGCGGGGATGCTCCTCGTTTCGGTTCTTTTGGACGGACGAAAGACTGACCTCGAACATAGCGCGTGGACTCGACACCAGGATAAGGTGTTCACGCGCGGAAAGCAGTGGAGACGGGAGGATGCGGCGCGAAAATCAATCGATGAGGAGGCTGCCCGCCGGGGCCAGCGCGATGTCGAAAAAGCATTCGGCGGCGCGCTGAGCCTTGCCACGAGAAATCCTGATCTGACTTTGCGGGAGATGATTGAACAGACCGCGCGCGCCTGCGCGCCGCCGGAGTTCGGTATTTCCGTGCACGTCGATCGTTTCACGGAGTTTGAAGTGCTGGTGCATTTGCCGCGGTCGCCAGAGAGAGCGACCGTGGCGAATTTCAGCCGCTGCCTGTTGCAGCACTGCGCGACTTACGTGCATAGCATCCGGTTCGCCTTGAATGGCAAGGTGGGAGCGGAGTTGGATCGACGGGCGATTGAGTCCGTAGCTGATTGGTCCGCGGTGAATGTTTCCGACGTGGAGTCATTATTTGTTGAGACTGAGGCGCCTCCCGGCTCAGAAACGAAAGAGAGTATTTCCGGAGCCTCTCGCCACGGGAGCGACCTGGAGGAATTGACCGGTGACGCCAGGCGCTTGGCCACGGTGGCGGCGAATTTAAAGCAATCCCATCAGCGCGCTGCCGACAGTCTTAAAGTCTCGATCGATTCCATCGAATCCGCTGTAAGTTTAACCGGCGTGTCGAGCGCAGCCGATCTCCAATCAAAGTTAAGGGTTCTGGACCAAACCGCCCGTGACATCGAATCCTGGCGCGCTTTTCACCTTCAGTCCGGAGAGGAATATCTTCGACTGCTCAAGGCGGAAAACCTGGACCCGTTACTCATTCTGATTCTGGCAAGGTGTTTCAACGAGCGAAGTAGTCTCGAGATGCCCCACGTGAACCGGCTTCGGGCGGCGCTCCTTGAGCATCGGCGGCAATGCCGGGGTCTGATTGAAACCATGCTACAGCACTGGGGTCATTGGAGTGTGGATGGCACGACGCAGCGTATTCGCTTTGAGTCGAGCACCAGCCACGACGCCCATGAAAAGGCATCGCGACGGATGGAAAGCAGCGGACAAGCGGTCATGGACGCCATCCGAACGTTGACGGAGTGGAGAGCAACGCAGGCTGACGAGCCCCAAGGCTGACCCCCTGTTCAAACAAAGGTGTTCACGCCACCCAATCCGGATGCAATGCCGTGGCGTCGAAGCGCGTTCCTGTCTTAAAAAGTTCAAACTTGCCACGGCTGGCCGCCTGCCGCGTGCGGTCGAGCAAGGCAGCGACCTCCGCCTCGTCCATCTTCTTGTAAGTGCGCACGGCTTCCATCGCCTGGTCCAGATATTCCATTTTGTTGATGCCCGTGATGACAGTGGACGTGGGAAGGTTGAGCGCGTAATGCAGGCACTCGATTGGGCTGGCGGCTTTGCTTTGGAGGATCAGCCCGCTCGCCAATGGTTTCATGCCGAGCACGCCGACTCCGTCCTTGATCAGTTCGGGCAACACTTTCTTTTCAAAGCTGCGGAAGTGCGCATCAAGGACGTTCAACGGCATTTGGACAGCATCGAACCGGAAGCCGTGGTCGCGGGCGATCTCAAGGGTGCGAAGATGCACAAACGGATCCTTGTGCCCCGTGAATCCGATGAAGCGAATCTTGCCTGCTTTCTGAGCATCCACCACGGCCTCCATGGCGCCGCCTTCGGCAAAAATGCGATCGGGATCCTCAACCCGGATCACTTCGTGGTGCTGCATGAGGTCGATTCGGTCGGTTTGGAGGCGCTTCAAGCATTCATCGATTTGCCGGGCAGCGTTTTGCTTGGAGCGACCGTCGATCTTCGTCATCAGAAAGACTTTGTCGCGATACCCGTCCCGCAAAGCCTTGCCCATTCGAATCTCGCTGCCGCCTTCGTGGTAGTCCCAGCAGTTGTCCATGAAGGTGATGCCCCGGTCGATGGCTGAGCGGATTATCTTTATCCCCTCACTCTCGTCCTTGGGTTCGCCAATATGAAAGCCGCCCAACCCGATGGCGGACACTTGTTCCCCCGTGCGTCCCAACGACCGATAAATCATATCGCCGCGTTTCGTTTCGGCCGCCCAGCTATGTGCGCCTGCTCCCAGCACGACGCCGCTGGCCACGGTGAGTTTCACAAAGTCCCGGCGCGTCACGTCGTGCCGGTTCGTGGGTTGAGTTGAGTTTCTGTCCCCATCCGGCGTCCTGGTTGTGTCGATCATAAACAGCTCCTTTGCGTTCGTAACTTGACGCAACGGACCGTTAGTTCAACTGGGAAAAGGAGGCTGCAGGCCAGACGTCTGAAACAGGCTGGCGGTGGACGCGGTCTGATCAACGCCCCGTCAGGTCAGGCATTCATCCACGCGTGTGGGCCAGTGCTCGAGAACGGAGTCTGGGTTGCCACTCTGGCTGGGTGCCAGAAGACGGTGATCGGAGGTCGTGCGTAGCAGGTCGTGGAGAGCGCCGCTAATGGCGAGGGGTTTGT
Source organism: uncultured Verrucomicrobiae bacterium (assembly GCA_963760275.1). Lineage (GTDB taxonomy): Bacteria > Verrucomicrobiota > Verrucomicrobiia > Limisphaerales > SIBH01 > JANNGC01. The sequence continues at coordinate 244,963 of CAVXCM010000009.1, read as the reverse complement.
CATTCGCCTTGTCGAAAACACGGTTTGCCCCTGCCGCGATTGCCTTTTCAACAAAGGCGGGAACGCACGCCGCCGTGAGAACCAGGACAGGCAACTCGCGGAACGCGTCTTTGCTGCGGATGTTCCGCAGCACTTCCAAGCCGCTGACTTTCGGCATCATCAGGTCGAGCAACACGGCGTCCGGACGAAAGGAAGCCAGAGCCTCCAGTCCTGCTGCGCCGTCCCGCGCCAATTCAACGATGAATTCATGAGCTTCAAGGAACCGCTTGTAAACGGTCCCGACAATTAAGTCGTCTTCGATGATAAGAATCTTCTTCACTTCGTGTTTTTGGTATCGGCACGACGGCCGGGTTGATTGAGAGAAACCTTTCACGGCTGAGCACTGAGGGATGCGGTGCATCGACAAACTCCTTGCCGCATTCGCGAGCGCAAAAATACGCTGAACAGTGTCACTCAACTCAGCGTCGTTGATAGGCTTATGAAAATCGTCGGAGTTTTTTTTGCCGCCTTGCTCTCTGTTACTCTTGCCGCAGCCCAAGCGGTGCCGGAATGGATTTGGCATGCAAATGACGGAGTGGGCCCTGGGGACACCGAGGTGCGCTACTTTCGGAAATCTTTCCGAATCGAGGGGGCCCCGCGGCGTGCCAACCTCAGCGTGGCAGCGGACAACCACTTCGTGGCCTACGTAAACGGTCAGAAGGTTGGCGAAGCGACGGGCTGGGATGAGTTCCGGCGCTTCGATATCGCGAAGAATTTAAAGGCGGGCGAAAATGTGGTCGCCGTCGAAGGCCGCAATGACGGTGGGCCGGCAGGCTTGATGGTGGAAATCGAATTGCGCGGCGAAGGCACTAACCGGCAATCCCTCGTCAGTGATGCGACATGGCAGTCCGCGGCGACCGCTGACGCAGGTTGGCAGGGCGTGGCGTTTCAGCCGGCGGCGAAATGGGTGGCGGCAAAGTCTCTTGGTAAGATGGGCGTGCAGCCCTGGGGGATGATTGCCGCCGCGGGTTCGGCAGGCGGCAAGCGCGAGTCCAGTGGCGTGAGCAAGCCCGCTACGCCGGCAGAGTCCATCAGCGTTCCCGATGGTTTCAAAGTGGAACTGCTCCGCAGCGCGCAGCTTGGCGAAGGTTCGTGGGTTGCGATGACGGTTGATCCACAAGGCCGCCTGATTATTTCGCCGCAAGGCAAGGAGCCGATGCTGCGCATCACGCTCGATGCGAAAGGGCCAGATTGCCAAGCTCGAAAAACTCGAGACGCCAGTGAGTGGCGCGATGGGATTGCTCTACGCCTTTGATGCACTCTACGTGAACGGCCAGGGCCCGCAGGGATATCATCTGTATCGACTGCGCGACACGGACGGCGACGGGAAGTACGGCGAGCCGGAGTTGTTGCGAAAGTGGAAGGGCGGCACGGGCGAACACGGCGCGCACGGCATCGTGCTCGGGCCGGATAATAAGCTCTACGTCGTGTGCGGCAATTTTGTCGATGTGCCGGACGACATTCTGCCGACCTCGCCGCACAAGAATTACGCGGACGACCTGGTGCTGCCGCGCATGGAAGACGGCAATGGCTTTGGCGCGGGCCGCAAGCCGCCGGGCGGTTACGTCGTGCGCATGGACAAGGACGGAAAGAACTGCGAGCTGTTCGCCTCCGGCCAGCGCAACACCTACGACATCGCGTTCAATGCGGACGGCGAACTGTTTGGCTTCGACAGCGACATGGAATGGGACTGGGGCTCGCCGTGGTATCGCCCGACGCGCGCGTATCACATCGTGAGCGGCGGCGACCAGGGTTTCCGCGAAGGTTCCGCCAAATATCCGACTTACTATCAGGACAGTTTGCCGGAAGTGGTGGACATCGGGATTGGCTCGCCAACGGGCGTTTTGGTGCCGACGAAAGCAAAGTTTCCAGCCCGAGTATCGCAATGCGCTTTGGATGATGGATTGGTCCTACGGACGTATCGTGGCCGTTGCATTTGCAGCCGAACGGCGCGAGCTACAAGGGAACGTTCGACACGTTGGTGAAAGGAAAGCCGCTGAACGTCACGGACATGGAAGTCGGGCCGGATGGTGCGCTCTATTTCGCGACCGGCGGGCGCGGCACGCAGTCCGGCTTGTATCGGGTCAGCTATTCTGGGCCCGGATAGATTCATCCACATTCGCAGAGCGCAACCGCCGCCGCACAGCGCACCGCTCGAAAAAACATTGAACGCTGGCATGGTCATCCCACAGCCGGACCGCAGGATCTGGAAAATTCTGGCCGCACTTGAACAGGCCGGATCGCTTCATGCGCTACGCGGCGCGCGTCGCCATTGAATCGCAGCCCGTTGTCTGAGTGGAAAGAGCAAGGCACTGGCTGAAACCAATCCGAATGCGGCGTCTCACCGCGTTGCTGGCGCTGGCGCGCGTGGGCGAATGCGGCTGACCAAACTGACGTCTTCAACGCGCTCGCCAAGTTTCCCACGGCATCGTTGCCGGAAGATCAGCAGTTGCTGAAGCTGCGCGTCATTGAAGTCAGCATCGCCCGCCACGGCCGTCCCGCGGATGAAGTTCGTGCAGCGCGGCATCGAGAAACTTTCGCCGCTCTATCCCGCGAAGTCGTGGCCGCTGAATCGCGAGCTTTCGCAAATCCTGATTTATCTCGACGCGCCCGGGGTGGTGGCGAAAACGCTCGAGCTCGTCGCGCAAGGCGCGAGACGCAGGAGGAGCAACTGCATTACATCGTGGCGCTGCGCAAGGCGAAGACGTGGACGATGGACGAGCGCAAGACGCTACTTCAGCTGGTTCCAGAATCGGTCGGCCGGCCAGGACGCAGGGCGCGACTTATCCGGCGGGCGGTAATTATTTCGTCAATGCCAGCACGAAGCACCCGGCGCACTTCGAGCAATGGTTTACCGATGTGGGCCTGCAAGGCCGGCAATGGCGCGAGCTACAATAACTTCATCAAGAAACTGAAAGCAGAGGCGATCGCCGGGCTCAGCGATGTTGAACGAGCAGGTTTGGGCGCGTTGCTCACCGATGCCGTGGCGCCCGCCGCCATTGCCCAAGCCGCAGAAGGAACACACGTTCGTGCGGGAGTGGAAAATGTCCGACTTCGCCGACGCCTTGAATGGGCCGTCTCGCGGCCGCAATTATGCCAATGGCCGCGAAGCCTACCTCGCGGCCCAATGCGCGCAGTGTCATCGCTTGAACAACGAAGGCGGCGCGATCGGTCCGGACCTGACCGGTGCCGGTGCGAAATACTCGCGGCGCGATTTGCTCGAATCGATCCTCGAGCCGTCGAAGGTCTTGTCCGACCAGTTCCAAAACATGACCGTGACGAAGAAGGACGGTGAAGATGTGACCGGCCGAATTGTTGAGGACACGGATTCGAAGCTGGTCCTCGTCGTCAATCCACTGACCGGCGACAAGAGTTGAACTGAAAAAGTCCGACATCAAAAGCCGCACGCCGTCCAAGCTCTCGCCGATGCCGGAGGGACTCGCGAACCTCCTCACGAGGGAGGAGATTCTCGACCTGCTGGCCTATATGGAATCAGCAGGCAATCGGCAGCACGCCGCATTCAAAAATTGAGGTCAATCCGGGAGCGCGGCTGAGCCTTTCAGGGCCGGTCGCGTTTTCTCGCTCTGAACTTATCGTCCCACGGGTTCAATCCGGTTCAGCATTACCACCGGTTCGCCGCTTTCCCGTGAAGCTGCGAGCTCGATTCGAAATTCAGCAATCCAATCGTTGTGCTCCTCTGGATCGATAAGCACCTGTTGCACAATCCACGTTTGTCTTATCCTCCAAGGGAACGACGTAGGTGTGCCGGGTGTTGCGCGCTTCCGGGTCGAGGCGGATGTATTCGTGCTCTGCGTAATAAGCGTTGACGCGTTCCTTGATGGCCTGCTCCGTCCACGATTCACCCTCCACTTTCGCGGGTGAACTGAGATGGGCCAGCGCTTGTTCGTAATCGCCATTGGCAACGCCGCGAAGGAAGTTGAAAACGCGCGTGCGGATGGCAGCCGTGAAGGCCTTGGTGTCGCGCGTAATGTCTCGCGCCGCCTCCTCCGCGCCAGGTGGGCGCACCTCCTTTGCCTCGGAGCGCGGAACGTAGTTTGGATCGCGCATCCGCTCCCATTCCTCCATGAGGCTGGAATCCATCTGCCGAATCATCGGCGCGAAGGTATTCCTCCATCTCGCGCACGGTGTCGTTCTTCGCAGCGTCGGGCACGGTTTGGGTAAGCACCTTGTGAACGCTCGACAGATGCCGCAGCAACACTCCCTCGGCGCGCTGCAATTCGTAGTCCTTGATGTAATCAGCGAAGGATCGAAACTGCTCGAACATCTCGCGCACGATGGACTTGGGGCGGATGTTCTCCTGCCCGACCCACGGGTGCCGATCCGCGAATGCATTGAATGTGGAATAAATGAACTCCCGGTTCGGCTTGGGATATTCGAGCTTTTCCAACTCGTCCATGCGGTCCTGATACTCCACGCCTTCCATCTTCATCTCGGCCATCTTCTGGTCCTTCACTCGATCGAGCTGCTTGCGCAGGATGGCGTCCGGGATTCTTCGAGGATCGATTCCACCAGAGTGATGAGATCGAGCGCGTAGGTCGGTGACTCCGGATCGAGCAGGGGAATGGTTTCCAGGAGATACAGGGACAGAACTTGATCCATCGAAAAGTTCTCGGGCAATTCAACGTTCACCCGCAGGGAAGCTCCGTCCGCGGTCGGTGGAATGAACTCGATAATCTTTCGCTCCACGAGTGAGCGAAACAACTGCCATCCGCGCTTGATGTGCGCCTGCTTTTGTTTCGGCGATTCGTGCGAGCGCGAGATCAATTGCTGCATGGCCCTGCAACCGTCGCCCCGGCGGCTCAACACGTTGAGCAGCATGCCATGCGTCACTTGAAAACGGGACGTCAGACGCTCCGGCGGAGCAGTGATCAAACGGGCGAAGGTCTGCTTATCCCAGTTCACGAAATTCTTTTCCGGCGGCTGGCGTTTCACGACCTTCTTGCCGTCGCGCTTGGATTTCTCTTCCAGCTTTAAGTTTTCGACGACGTGTTCCGGCGCCTGGGCCACCACCCAGCCCAGGTCGTCAAAGCCCTTGCGTCCGGCGCGTCCGCCGATCTGGTGAAAATCCCGGGCGGTCAGGATGCCGGTCTTTTGTCCATCGAACTTGCAAAGACGAGTGAAGAGGACGGTGCGAATGGGCACGTTGATCCCGACGCCGAGTGTATCCGTCCCGCAAATCACCTTGAGCAATCCCCGTTGGGCGAGTTGTTCGACCAGAACGCGATACTTGGGCAGAAGGCCGGCGTGATGAAGGCCAATGCCATGACGCAACCAGCGTTTGATCTCCGGACCGTATGGGCTGTTGAATTTGAATCCTTCAATGGCCTGGGCGATCGCGTTCTTTTCCTCCTTCGAACAAACGTTAATGCTCGTGAAATCCTGCGCGCTTTGTGCTGCGTCCAGCTGCGTGAAGTGAACCACGTAAACGGGCGTTTTGTTTTCTGAGACGAGCGTCTCCAATGTCTTGGCAAGAGGCAGATCCGAATAGCGATGCTCCAGAGGTACGGGACGGTCCTTCGACTGCACAGTCACGGAGACGCGGCCATTGAGCTTTGTCAGTTCCTCTTCGAAAAACGTGGTGTCTCCCAGTGTGGCGGACATCAGGAGAAAGCGCGTGCGAGCCATGGTGAGCAGAGGGATTTGCCACGCGCCACCGCGATCGCGGTCCGAGTAATAATGGAATTCGTCCATGACCACATCGTGGACCTTGGCATCGGCGCCTTCGCGCAACGCAATATTCGCGAGAATCTCCGCGGTGCAGCAAAGAATGGGAGCGTCCCGATTCACCGTCGCATCACCGGTGCTGAGCCCCACATTGTCGGGCCCGAACTCGCGGCACATGGACATCCACTTCTCGTTCACAAGCGCCTTGATGGGGCAGGTGTAAACGGAGCGTTTTCCCTCGGCGAGAGACTTGAAATGTAATGCCGAAGCCACCAGCGATTTACCGGAGCCAGTGGGAGTGTTCAGGATGACGTTGCGATCCTCGAATAACTCCAGAATCGCCGCCTCCTGGGCGGGGTAGAGCTGGAGTTTGCGCGCCTCGATGTATTCCAGGAACCGCCCGAGCAACTCGTCGCTGTCGGATGGCCCGGTCCGCGGGATCAGATCATAAAGTGTCGCTGCCAAAGTGGGAGCACCTGACGTGCGGTCTGATGTGAGAAACGGCGAGCGTTACTTTGCGTCGGGCACATTCACCAATTTGATTGCGCCAATGCCGCCCGGATTCCAATTGGTGAACAGGATGTAAACCTCGCGGTTGCGGCCTGAACCCGTGATGTACCACGCCGCGTCGTGAATGTGGTCGGCCAGTTCGTAGCCGAGGTCTTCCTTTACGCGGATGATGCTCGCGATGGTTTTCTTTTTCAGGTTCACGATGTAGATGGGGCCCTTGGTTGCTTTGCCATCCGGGCCTTTGGGTCCGTCCAAGCAGGGCGCGAGCGCGTAATCATCCCACACGTCGATGTCGCACACCGTGCTACCCGGGGGCAATCCCACCGAGTCCATCCATTTGTCTTTCTTGTATGAGTATTCCTTGATCGTCGCTTCCGGCCGGGCGGATACATACAGAGTATCGTGATCGCTCTTCGTGATCCCGTGGGGCGTGCGGGAGAATTCCCGGCCCCCAATGAACGTTCCATCGTATTGAAACGGCTCAGTGGTGGCGTGCATGAACCATTGGCTGCCGTAGCCGTCGGTCACGTAAACATCCTTCTGGTCGATGAAAGCGGCGTCCGTGGGAGCAAACCCGGCCTTGCCCTTGTACGGGCCGGCGGGGCGCCCGAGAATCTGCGCCTGACCAAAGCTGGTATCGGAAAGATAAACTTCGCCTTCCGCATTGTCCGCGGCGACGACCAGCGGAAGCTTCCCTTTGCGCGGCAGGAGATCTGCGCCATGAAGGTTGCCGCTGGTAAACTTCGGATCGCCCTTTACCACCCAGGACTGTGTGAGCTTGTTGCTGAAGGCAACCCACCCGACTTTCTCGAGGCCCCAGTAAACGATGTCGCGTTCCTTATCGACCACGATCGTGCCGTGGGCGCCTTTGTGGAACGGCTTGGTTTCCTCCGGCGTCGGCACGAGGTCCTTCATTGCCGCAAATTTCCAGAATCCCTGGCCGCTTGTGGCGACTCGTTCCTTCAAGGCCGCGGGCGTTCTTACCGGACCGCTCTTTTCCAGTGTAATCTTAAGGGGCGTCGCGGGGTTCGTGCTGCCGTGAAGGTGCTTGAAATCGACTTCATGCGCGCTGACGGCGAAGCGAGAGGCGATGGATGCAGCGATAGCGGCGTAAAAAATTCCTCGTTTCATGATGTGCTCCGAACATCAACGGAAGAGAGGCGAAATCGCAACCTCATTTTCCTAATCATGGGCTCGAACCGGTTAATGCGAACGCTTCAGCGAAGGAACCCTTTGAAAACAAACACGCCGTAGCCGGCAACGAGCAGCGCTCCCACGGCCCTCGGTAATCTTCCCAGGATCAGCACGGATAAGAAGTGCACCGCCACCGCCCCGATCAGTATCCACACCCCGAGTTGAAAAAAATCCGGGACCGGCACCGGCCGGAATAATGCGAACACGCCCAGGCACAGCGGCAGGCAAATGTGACCGTCCCCGATCTGCGAGCTGAAGACGACTTCGGCCCGGCGCTTCCAAGCATAATACCCAGCCAATAACGCGTTCGGCAGGACCATTAGCCACGCACTTAACCAGCCCAAATGTTCAGCTCGAATGAATCCGCCTCGCAGCGATTGGACCCAGGTCACCAGCCAGTCGATGCCCAAGTAAACCGCGTACGCCCCCGCCCCGAGCACGATGACATCGAGGATGAAGCGGGCTCCGAAGGACCGCTTCTTCTGCACGTTGGCTTTTAAGACTTCAAAGACTTGCATGGTTTGCCAGAAGAGGAATAAGCCGACGAGCACCAGGCCGTCAGCGAAACAGATTTGGCCGTCGCGCCCCAAAGCCCAAATTGCGCCGGTGAAGAAGGCCACGGCCAACATCGTAAGCAACAGCGAGAGGCGATTGATGCGCTGCGCCTCCTTGGGCCCGGGGCTCTTCCTGGCTGTGGATTTCTTTGTCGTCAGCGACAAGCCCCAAACGAGAGCGGGGAGGCCGATCAGCAAGGTCATGTTCGTCACATTATTCACGAGGCAATTGGTCATTACCTCGCGGCTCGAGCCGCCATTGCGAGCGAGCAGGAATGCAAAGAGGATGTTTCCCAGCCCTGAACAATACGGCATGACGAGCGTGCCCAGCACGGTGCCTTCCAACCCAGCCGCGCTCATTGATTCCAAGCGCCAGACCATCAGGAGTGAGCCAACGAGAAAAAGGCCGAGGCAAACCCAGGGAGCCCAGGGGCCGAAACTGTCAATCCAAGGTGGAATGATGTCGCTCACAGTGACCGGTGTTCAACCGGCGGGAACCGGCCGCATGCTGTGGGGAAGCAGGGTAACGGAGAGCAGTGAGGCACAAGTCAGTCGCTAATTTTTCAGCGGCAATACCAGCGTGCGGGGCGCGTTCTCCCCGCTGACCTGAATGGTGACGGCATTCTCGCGAATCTCCAGACAACGCAGGACCACATTGCTGGTTCCCACCAGCACTTTGCCTTGTTCGTGGAGGGCGAAGGTCGCGTCATTGATCAGTGCGAATCGCCGCGTTTTGGACCCAGACAACCCTTTCAAGACCAAATTAGTCGGCCCGATGCGCGGCGCGACAGGAAGGTGGAGTGACACAACCTCGGATGCACCGTCCTTTTGGTGCAACTGTAAGACGCGTTCGAGTCGCGCTGGATCGATTTCGGGATCGGCTCCCACCTTCGTCCACTGCAACACCCTGTAGAGGCCGTATCTGTCATCGGCCGACATGAAGGCCTGCAATTGCCCCTTGCTGTAATCGCTGTCGAGCAAGGTTTTCGTTTCGAAGGGATGAGCTCGGGTCGAAATTATTTTATAGGCAATCCAATCGCAAAATCCTTCCACCGCGTCCGGACTCAGCTGCCTTTGGACGTTCTCATGCAGCCAGGCATGCGCGTATTCATGAGCGGCTACCACCATCATGCGTTCACGGGTAAGGCCATGGAGAAGAAAAATGCTGTGTTCAAAACCGCCGCCTTCCGTGGAAGTTGTTCGCGTCAGGCCCATCAGCAAACGATCGTCGTGAGCCGAGATCAAATCCGAGCCGCTTTTGTCGAGACGCGCCTTGGCTTCAAGGACAAGACGAATGTTGCGGTGGGGCAGCGTGCCGTGCGCGCCGAGCAGTGATTGGGCGTCGCGCCTAACGTCTTCGAAAAGGTTTTCCGCGTCCTCCTGGGTCAGGACAGCCAGCTTGGTGTCATCGAAACAAAGGAGTCGTCCATCGGCCAACTGCGTCATCCGGTTCTTCACCGGAATGCCGCAGATATAGCAGGCGGTTTCCAGTTTGGCGCAATTGCCGCACAGATAAACTTTCTCCTCCAGCCCGCGCTTGGCCACGCCGAACACGGTGGCACCGGTCCCAAATTTCTCACCACACACAGGACATCGGTCCTCGCCGGTAATCCCAGCGGTGACTGTGACTCCGCCCCAGGCGATCAGAATGCTGAAGAGGAGAACCTTTAGTGAAATCGATTGCACCCGGCAATCATCGACAAGAACGAGCCACCTCTAAATGGGACGGCGCCCGGATGGGCGCCGTCCACGCGAATAATATCCGTGGATTACTTCATCAACTGCTGCGCGGCTTCTACCATCTTCTCGGCGGTCAATCCGTAGTGCTGATACAAATGTTCCGCGACGTAGGCGGAGCGCCCGAACTCGCCGGGAATCCCCAAGGTGCGGGCTCGGTGAGCGATCCCGGCCTGCGATAACGCATGGGAAAGTTGTGCCCCCATGCCGCCCGTGATTTGGTGATCTTCAATCGTCACAAGCCGGCCGTTCGCCGCCTTTACCGCCGCGCCGATCGTTTCGACGTCAACGTGGTTGATGAACGGATTGTTGATGACGGTAGCCTTGATACCGAGTTCGGCGAGTTTCTTACCGGCATTGATGGCCTTGTCCAGTAACGGTCCGCATCCGACCAGCACTACATCGCTGCCCTGTGAAAGCACCTGCGCTTTACCCCACGGATACGTGGCATTCTCCACCCAGGACAACGGATAATTTTCGCGGCCAACGAAGAAGATGTAGCTATCTCCATCCTTGCCCGCAGTCCGATCGGCGGCCTGGCGCTTGACGGCCTCATACATCAAGGCCTCGGCTTCATCTGCACAACTCGGCGCAATGACGACGGTATGCGGAATCGCGCTCGTGGCGGCGAGATACGTGGTGGCTTCGTGTGACGCGCCATCCGCGGCATCCTGAAAGCCGACGTGCGAAAACAGCGCGATGACAGGGGCCTGCGAGAGGGCGGCCATCGTAAGTGGGAGGTTGCCTTTCGTAACGCCGAATTGGCCGAAGGTATCCACGATGGGAATAAAGCCGGCCTTTGAAAGGCCCGCGCCCGTGCTCACCATGTTGGCTTCAGCAATACCCACTTCCACATAGCGTTCGGGAAACGTTTTCTGGAACGTGCTGATGCCCGTCGAACCCTGGACGTCCGACGAAACAGAATAGACCGGCAGGCCATCTACGGCGGCGCGGATCGCGGCCTTGGCGAGACCCGCTTGGATCTTGTCCTTTTTCACCCCGGCCGGCGCTGAGGACGGCGAAGCGGCCGCCTTGGCCTTTTTCTCGGCTTCCTTCTTTTCCCATTCAGCGCGCAGAGCCTTGGCCCAGGTGGCGAATTCTTCGGGAGTTTCGCCGCCGTAGATTTCATTTACGAACTCGACAATCTTCTCGCCATTGCTGAGCGGGAAGCCGTGTCCGCCCGCGGCGTTGTCCATCGTGGACTTCACTCCGTAGCCCTTGATCGTCTTGATCCAAAGCAGCACTGGGAAATTGGGATTCTTCCTCGCCTGCTCAATACCCTTTTCGATCGAGAGATACACGGCCGGAAGGTCGTGCCCGTTTGCAACTGAAATTACGTTCCAACCCAGGCTGCCCATCGCCTGAAAAGTGCGCTGCATCGAGAACGAATCCTTCGTGATGCGTCCCGAAAGCTTCGTGTCGTTGTCTGAAATCAGCATGACAAATGGGTTCACGCGATCCTTCGAAGCCAGGCCTGGGATGGCCGCAAAGGCTTCCTTGGCTTCACCTTCCATGGAAGCTCCGTCGCTGACGACGCAGAGCGTGACGCGATCGCGCTTTGCCACCTTGTCGGCGATGGCGAGGCCCTGGGCCTGTGGAAGCGCGGAGCCGAGGGGACCATTGCTGAGCAATACGCCTTCGGGATTTAAGTGAGCTTCGCCATGACCGGTCAGCTTGCTCTTGATGCTGCGGAAACCTTTCAGGTCGTCAAAGGTCATGCCGTCGAAACCATAAAGGGAGCGCAACGCGTAGATGCCGTTCTCGGCGTGGCCGGCGTCATTGACGAAATTGTAGGCTTCATGCCACGGCCGATCCTTGGTTGCAAACATGATGGCATGGATGGCGGCCATCATTTCCGCATAGGCCGCGGGACCGCCCCAATGGCAAGCCGCACCACCGACAACGGCATGGACATTCATCAACGCCAGCAGCGCGCGCGTTGCGCGAGGGTCGGCGGTGATCACCTCTTCGCCCTGTGCGTTCTTGAGCGTTACCGAGTATTTCGGAATCTGGGTTGGCGTGGGCGCGAGACGAGATTTGAGCGAAAGCGGCTTGAGCGGCGGAGCTTCGACTTGTTGTGCGACGGATGTATCAGCGGCCATAGATTGATTTCAATTCGGATTAAAGCGGCGGACTGTAGGAATCGTCCTGGAAAAGGGGAAGAACGAACTTCCGCTCTGTGACGTGTCGCACGACCTGAATCCAAATTTCTCTGGAGCGTCCCAGCCTCCCCGCGGAGGAAACGGCGAGGAATGAAACCTCACTGCTCCCGCACGCGATAGAAGCGACGGGATTGGGTGGGCTGTGTGATGACTTGCTCGACACCCAACCCCGGCCGAGCCGGGAGTGAGGTCCAATTCGTGCCAGGATTGTCGCTGTATTGCACCACGTAGGAACGGTCGTTCCTCGTGGGGTAAGCCAGGGTGAACGTTCCGGGTTGCAACACGCTTTTCCAGGCACCGGCAATGTTCCCTGCGGCCGGAGTGGGAGAGGTCGCCACCCACGGACCGCCGGGCCCGACGCGCGCGGACGCCGTGTTTCGCGCCTGCGGCCCGTAGGCCAGGTGATCGATAAGGAAACGGGCGCCGCGCGCGGTCGTGCCTGTCAGGAAAAGTTCTTCGCCTGCCGGGCTGAGCTTGAACGGAGCGTGCATGGGACCCTGGTTCGGTTTGGCGTCGGCATAGATAATCAAATGCTGGCCTGCGGCGAGCGAAGGCACGTTGGTGAGAACCATTCGATCTCCGTTGCCAAAAAACGTCTGCGACAGCCCGACACCGGCGAGGGGGACGCGCGCCGCGGAGGTGTTGCGAATCTCGATCCAGGGCGGACTGCTGCCGCCTTCATCTCGCAGGCCGCCGGCGTTGTCCGCGACGATTTCAGAAATCTCCAGCCCGGACGCAGGCACGCCAATCGCAAACGCATAAACGTTTGCGGGCACGCCGGGAGCCGCAAAACGGCCGTTGCCAGGCTTGGTGACCACCTGCCCGCTGATGTCGGTGCATTCAATGTAGAATTGAATTTCTGTGCCGGGAGGGAACGGTTCCGGGACATTGATTCGTCCGTGGAACACCCCGTCATTCAACACGGTGTCGCCGCCGTTCATCCCATCATCGAATAGAATTTCGCGCTTGGTCGTGTTGTCCACGACGTCCAGTCGGCGCCAGAGAACACTGACGTTAATGATGCCCTGATCGTCGCGGGCGGTGACTTGAAATCGGACGGGCACTCCCTCTGTCCGCAACGCCTCCAAATTAATACCGTCGAACGTGACCACGGGATCGACGGCACCATTATCCACATTGGGTGCGGCGGGGCTGGGGATGTTGTTGACCACGAAGCTGCGCAAGCCGTCCAGGTAGCGTGCGTAGGAAAGGTCGGCATCCAGCGCGGGATAGCTGATGCGATCCTGCTCGATCCCCTGGTCGTTCAGCAAAATGAGCAGGCCACCCGTAGCCGGTAGCGCGTAGCCTGTGTGGAATGGGGATCGAATCGTAGAGGAACAAACAGCGACCTGGAATCCACCGGGTGGCAACACCGCGTTTGTATTCACGACGGAGGTGTTGGTGAGCACGATGATGTTGGTGATGGAAGTGATTCGATTGGTGCCCCCGATCCGGTTGGTCACCGAGAAAATCGTGATGTTGGTTTGCACGAGGCGCAGGCGCCAGTTGAGCAGCGAAACGGCTTGGGTCGTTCCATTGTAAAGTTCGACCCAATCGGTGAACCGATTGCCGTCCGCCGCGACTGCCACACTGTCATTGAGTGCCATGACTTCATTGATCACTACGCGGCTGTTGCTGCCACGGGAGACCAGCATTGCAGCGGGCGGGACGTTACTGGCGCGATGACCGCTCAGTGCGACCCACAAGACGTCGCCGGAACCAACGAGATCTGCAAAGCCGTCGCCGTCCAGGTCTCCAGTAGCGAGGTAGCGGGTCGCTGGTACGGGAACGGTCAGCACCGGACGGTATGAGCCGTTGGTGAAAACGGAGATGCTCAACACGGAATTGGAGGTGCCAATGGCGGCGATGTCATTCTGGCCATCGCCGTTCAAGTCGGCATAAACGAATGTGGAGCTGGTGATGCGGTTGCCGTTGTTGTTGACCGGTTGGTGCGTGAACGTGAGCCCGGGTCCACCCAGGTACAAGTCGAATCCACCTTCGTGGCCGAAGAGTAAATCCGGATCGCCGTCCCGATTCTGGTCCACCGCAACCATCGCGGACCCTGAGGCCATCACGCCGCGGTAGATTCTTTTGTCCAACGTCGCCACGTCCAGAAGTGTGCCTGGATTGTTTACGACAACGAAATCTCCCATCCACCCGCCACCCGCGAGGTCGAGGTCGCCGTCCTGATCGAAGTCTTCTGCAATCATGGACCGAGGCTCGTAAATGAAGAGGTGCGTGCCGGCGAAGGTAAACGCTCCCGCCCCATTGTTGCGGAAGAATGACACGCGACAATCGAGGTAGCCGGCCGCGATATCCACGTGGCCGTCTCCGTTGAAATCACCCGGCACCAAGGCAAAAAGCGATCCATTGGCATTGGAGGGAAGTGCGTAAGTCAACGGGTTGCCGAACCCGCCTCCGTCCAAACCCAGCCGGACCGTCACGGAGCCTGAGAGGTTGGCGGAGATCATGTCCGGCCGTCCGTCCCGGTTCACGTCGCTCATGATTTGTGCGGCGGGGTTAAAGGCGTTGGTCAGGGGGTAAAAAGCAGGCGCGCCGAGAAGACCGTTGGTGTCCGTAATGCGAACGCTGAATTCACCGCTGTCACGATGAAGCTGGACCACATCCGGCCGGCCATCTTCGTTGACGTCGCGCAATTCCAGTCCGCTCAAACCGCCATCCACGGGATAGACACTGTCGAGAGCGAGGAAGCCCACGGTCGCCTCGAGATTCGTGGCCGTGAGTAGAATGCTGACATCAGAAGAAAGACGGTTGAGTACGGCGAGGTCGGGAAAGCCATCGTGATTGAAATCTCCAAGGTCCATTTCGCGAGGAAATCTTCCTGCGATGGCTTCCGCCACCTGCGTCAGCTGGCCCCCGTTGTTCTTGTAGATGAGGACTGTGTCGCTCAGTTGCGAAACCACGACAAGATCATTCCAGCCGTCGTTGTTCAGGTCGACTATGCGGACATTGCGCGGCCCACCGGGGATGTAGAGGCGGACGCGGGGTTGCCCGTTGAAGCGCTGCGCCGTGTTGGTGCCAGGATAAATATCCACAATACCGCTGCGGGCAAATGACGTCACCAGATCGGGCACGTTATTGGATCGGGGCGTGAAGAGCGGAGCAGCATCGAAGGCGGTAATGGACGTGTTTTCGATATCGCCAGCAATTGCCAGACGCCCTTCCGGGTCAGCGCGCAGGATCCAGATCTTCCCCCGCTGCGAGAAGCTCACCAGCAATTCATCCTTCCAGTCGCCCGGTTGACGCAGGACTTTCAGGTAATAAGCCGGTTGGGGAAAATCGTAATCGCCGTCGTTGTTTTCGGTACTGCTCAGCTTGAGGAGGTTTGTCACGACGACAAAACTTCCGCTGCCGAGGGAACGATAATGTGCCACCCCGTTGGTTGAACCGGCCGCCACCAAATCGGTCAGCCCGTCGCCGTCAAAATCGCCCGCCGCCAGATCCCGCACGCCAAACCATCCGGGGAGAATCATCGCGCTTGAAAAGACTCGGCCACCAAGGTTTCGAAAAAGGTAAATCCTGCTTTCACCCGGGGAGGCGACGGAAATGTCTGGCAGCCCGTCGCCCGTGAAATCGGCGATAGCCAGACCGCGCAAACCGATGGGGCCATCTACCCTCGAAACATTTGTGAATCGGTTCGTGTAAAAGGTCCCATTGCAGATCCATTGCAGATTCGAAGAAACGCTCAACGGATTTAGGCTGTTGGTTCGGTAAACGAAGGAGGCCGTGAAGTTGCAAACGACGTTGGTGGAATAGTTGGTGAAGGAGAAAGTCCGGAGGTCACCGGGCCCGTTGGTAACGGTGAGCAGATGCAACGGTTGGCCGAAGGTGCCGTCACCCATATTGAACCGGACGGTTACCGTGCCGTCCTTATTGGCGACAGCGAAATCGGGATTCGTGTCGCCGTCGAAGTCGCCCACTCCGATGTCTTTCGGCCCGTCCACGCGTTCCCCGTACAGATTGGTGACGACGAGGTCCGGATTGCCGACGGCGTAGCGCGCACCTCCCAAGGCCCGGAGGTTATCAAACAATTGAGCAGGCGCCCGGGAAGCGGTCAGAGTGATGGTGATTAAGCCTAAAAGGAGCGAAAGAAGATTCGTTCTCATAACAGTGGGAAAACGTTCGCATCCTAGACTTCCGTCCTTAATTGGCGAGTAAAGAGTAGTGTCAAGTTACGCCCTATTCCCCCCCCTCGCGCGCCGTCGCTTCGCGAGTATATTCACGACGGTATGAGCAAGGCTTTTACGCGGGAGTTGGATGATGTCCCCGAACGGTTTGTCCCGCCGAGGGCGATGGCAGGCTTGCCTCCCGGGATCAAAAACCTAATCACCCCGGCGGGCGCTCTGCGGATACGTCAGGAGCTGGAGCGGATGGTTGAACAAGAGCGTCCACAGTTGGCGGCGTCGAGTGATCCCGCGGCGAAGCGGCAGCTCCAGGCTTTGGACCAACGGATTCACTATTTGCAGTACTCGTTGAACACCGCCGTCGTAACCGGACCGCCCGAGAAGCCCCACGATGTGGTTCGGTTCGGTGCCACCGTATCGGTGCGGGACGGGGCTGGCGAGGAGACGACCTACCGAATCGTGGGCGCGAATGAAACCGACCTGGATCGTGACTGGGTGAGTTGGCTGTCGCCCATCGCCAAGGCGCTGCTCAATGCGCGCGTGGGCCAACGCGTTCCGCTGAAACTTCCCGGCGGTGATCAGGAACTCGAAATTCTCAGCGTCAATTACGAGTGAAGAGTCCGCGCGGTTCGGCGCGTTGATTCCACGGCCAGTTCAGGGGCGAAGGCGCTTCACACATCCAGCTTCGTCCAGCTCGCATTCTTCTTGGAGGAAGCGACGACGGCTTCGATGAAGGCCATACCGCGCACGCCATCCTCGATCTTGGGAAAGTCATTTGCAGGATCGTCTTTGCCAATTTTCTGACCGTTCTTACGCGCCCGGATGGCACTGGCAAAGTTCTTGTAAATGTTCGCGAACGCCTCGAGGTAACCTTCCGGGTGCGCGGGGGGCGTGCGGCCAGCCGCCTTGGCGGCGGTGCCGAGATAGCCATTTGCCGTGCGATAAACTTCCATCGGTTTGTCGAGCCACTTCACTAACATGGTGTTCGGCTCGTTCTGATGCCATTCGAGCCCGCCCAGTTCCCCGTAAACGCGGATGTTTAAGTTGTTTTCCTCGCCGACTGAGATTTGGGAGCAATGAAGGACGCCCTTCGCACCGCCTTTGAAACGGAGCAGGACATTGGCGTCATCGTCGAGCTTTCGGCCCTTCACGAAGCTGGTGATGTCTGCAGCAAGTTCCTCGATCTGCAAGCCGGTGATGTATTCCGCGAGATTTTCCGCGTGGGTGCCGATGTCGCCGACGCATCCGCCCGCGCCGCTTTTCTTCGGGTCCGTGCGCCACGCTGCCTGTTTTTGGCCGCTCGCTTCGATGCGGGTGGCGAGCCAGCCTTGTGGGTATTCGGCTACGACCTTGCGAATCTTTCCCAACTTGCCCGCACGAATCAGGTCGCGGGCTTCTTTCACGAGCGGATAGCCGGTGTAGTTGTGGGTAAGCCCAAAGAGCAGGCCGGTGCGTCTTCACGATTTCCGCGAGCTTCCTTGCCTCCGCGAGATTCAGCGTCGCCGGCTTGTCGCTCAAAACGTGAAATCCATTTTCCAGCGCCATCTTCGCGGGGGGAAATGCATGTGGTTGGGAGTGACGATGGAAATGAAATCCATGCGTTCTCCCTCGGGAAGCGTCGCCTCGGCTTTGATCATTTCTTCGAAGGTGCCGTAGCAACGGTCTGGTGGAAGGAACAGGTCCGAGCCGCTGGCTTTGGAACGGTCGGGGTCGGAGGAAAACGCGCCGCAAACCAATTCAATTTGCTGATCCATGGCCGCCGCGATTCGATGCACTGCGCCAATGAACGCACCACGACCGCCGCCCACCATCCCGTAACGAATTTTTCGACTCATAATACCTGTGCCTCGAGTTACCTTCACTGATTCCCGCCAAAGTTATTGCGCGGAAATTCGCGCGGACTCTATATTCCGCGACATTTGCGAGTCAACGATTCGCAAGTTCGCTGAATGCAGATTCACATCCTAAAATCAAAAATACATCGCGCTGCTGTAACCGGCGCGAGCCTGAACTACGAAGGCAGCCTGACCATCGATCTCGATCTGATGGAGAAAGTCGGGTTCCGCCAGTACGAAAAAGTGCTCTGTAGCAACTTGGCCAACGGCAACCGGTTCGAGACCTACTTGATCGCCGGCGAGCGCGGCTCCGGCGACATCGTGCTGAATGGTGCGACAGCGCATCTGGGCAAGATAGGCGATTTGCTCACCATCATGAGCTTTACGCTCATCGACGAGGCGCAGGCGGCCGAGTGGGAGCCACGCGTCATCGTGCTCGGCGGCAAGAATGCCATCGTGAACCATCGGGGGATTTAACCATGCCGACATTTACCGCTGCGCAGTTGGCTTCGCAGCTCAATGGCGAGGTCATCGGGGATGGTTCGCTTGAGATCACCGGTTTCGCCTCGGCCGACAAAGCGCAAACCGGACATCTCACTTTTGCCGAAAACAAGGAGTACCTCGCCAAAGCGGAACAGGGTGGCGCCTCCGCCATCCTCATCGGTGACGCGGTGGGTTCATCGGTGAAGACGTTGATCCGGGTCAGTAATCCGCGAGTGGCGTTTGCGAAAGTGTTACCGTTGTTTTTTCCGGAGACGCAGTTTGCTCCCGGCATTCATCCCACGGCGGTGATTGCCAAATCTGCCTCGGTCCACGCGTCGGCTCACATCGGACCGCACTGCGTCGTCGGTGAACGGGTGACGGTTGGAGCCCGTTCAGCGTTTCTCGGCGGCAACCACATTGCCGAGGATTCACGAATTGGGGATGACGTATGGCTGTTCCCCAACGTGGTGCTGTATGCGCGGACCCAGCTCGGAAACCGCGTCCGCATTCACGCCGGTACGGTCATTGGCGCGGATGGCTACGGCTACGTTTTCGATGCGGGACAGCATCGAAAGGTGCTTCAGATTGGGCAACGTCATCATTCACGACGACGTGGAGATTGGCGCCAACACGTGCATCGATCGCGGCGCGCTCGGCGCCACGATCATTGGGCGCGGCACCAAGGTAGATAATCTCGTCCAAGTGGCCCACAACGTGGTGGTGGGGGAAGGTTGCCTGCTCGTTGGCCAATCCGGCTTTGCGGGCAGCACCGTCCTGGGCAATTATGTGATTGTCGCCGCCCAGGCTGGCATCGGCGGCCACTTGAAGATTGGGGATCAAGTGACCATCGCCGGACAGTCGGGAGTGATGAGTGACGTTCCGGCCGGACAAAAATGGATCGGCACGCCCGCGGGTCCTGACCGGGAAGTGAAACGCCAGTGGATCAGTGCGCGGCGGTTGCCAGATGTCCTCAAACGCCTGGCCGAACTGGAGCAAAAAGTCGCGGACCTGACGGCTGCAAAGTCTTGACCATGCCCCATTCCAAGCCGGAATCAACGGACCCCATCGATTCACCGAACCGACGGCGGCTGCCCGTTTTACTGCGCCGCTCCTGGTATGGATTGAACCAGGCATTTCGCCGCCGCATTGCTCATCTCCAAATCACACCGGATCAATTCACCGTCTTGCGCACGTTGCTTGAAGGCGACACCCGCGGTCTTACCCAGCGCGAACTGGCCCGGCTCATGTCCAGTGATCCGAACACGGTGGCGTCGCTCTTGGAACGGATGGAAAAGGCCGGCTACGTGGAACGCCAGCCACACGAGAGCGATCGCCGAGCGCATAGGATCAAGCATTTGGCGAAAGGCCGGGAGACGTACGAAAGCGCGCGAGCGATTGCCGTTGCTTTGCAGGGCGAGGTGCTTTCGGGCCTGCCGGAAAGCAATCGTGAGAGCTTTCTGGAGAACCTTGCCCACGTGGCCGAGGCCTGTCGCGCTGCGGCTGAGCAGCGCAACTTTGAAAAGTAACGTCTTTACTGGTGGCAATTAGGTTGAGACCGGCTATACCGAGAATAAGTTTGGGTGCGGAGGACGGACTCTTTTCCATGAAAGTTGTGGCGTCCTCTCGGTTGGTCGCCGCACCAAAATTTCGCTGCCCATAGCGAAACCGTAGAGGGCACGGTGGGGCGAGTTCGGCAGCGAAGTGAGTAGGTCTCGCCCCCTTCTGATCCATCGCGGGCGACGGTGGGATGCTCTCATCGCCCATTCCTTCCATTGCAAACGAAACCTCGCGCCAAATCTTCGGGACACGATGAGGGTAGGAGTCGATTTCCTCAGTTACAAAAAAGTTGCCGGCATCTCTTCCAAGTTTCCTCCGCGGGCAATGCACTGTTTCGTCTCAAAAGGTAATGCAAACTCCTTGCTGCCATCCGGAGCGTCAGTTAAACACCCAAGGCATTTTTAACGGACGCAAACGAACATGGCTTACAAAGACGTGACTCCGCCCGCCGGCGGTAAAATAACGGTGAACAACGGCAAGCTGACTGTGCCGGAAAACCCCATTCTCCCTTTCATTCGCGGTGACGGCACTGGCGCTGATATCTGGCGCGCGAGTGTTCGAGTCTTTGATGCCGCAGTGGAGAAAGCCTACGGTGGAAAGCGCAAAGTCGCGTGGTTCGAAGTCTTCGCTGGCGAAGCCGCCAAGAACAAATTCGACAACTGGCTGCCGGAGGACACCGTTGAAGCCTTCAAGGAATACCTGGTGGGGATCAAAGGCCCGCTGACCACTCCCGTTGGCGGTGGCATTCGGTCCTTGAATGTCGCCCTCCGGCAAATGCTGGACCTCTATGTGTGTCTGCGGCCCGTGCAATATTTCACCGGCGTTCCCTCGCCTGTGAAGCATCCGGAGAAGGTGGACATGACCATTTTCCGCGAAAACACCGAGGATATTTATGCCGGCATCGAGTTCGCTGGCGGCTCGCCGGAATCGCAATCGCGTCCTGGAATTTCTCGCGCACGAGTTTCCCAAGGACTTCGCCAAGATTCGTTTCGGCACGGCGGAGAAGGGCATGGAATACATGAAACAGGCTGCTCCTGATCACACGCGCGCCAGCGCGGAAGTCGTGGTCGGCATCGGCATCAAGCCTGTGTCCGCCATTGGCACCATCCGTCTCGTGAAGGCGGCGATCGAGTACGCGCTGCGCGAGAAGCGCAAAAGCGTGACCATCGTGCACAAGGGCAACATCATGAAATACACCGAGGGTGCCTTTCGCGATTGGGGTTACAACGCCGCGGAACGGATTTTTGGCGACAAGGTTTACACTTGGTCGCGCTGGGAGCGAACGAAGAAAGAGAAGGGCGAGCCCGCCGCGAATGAGGAGCAGAAGGCGGCCATTGCCAAGGGAGCAATCCTCGTCAAGGACGCGATTGCAGACATTACCTTGCAGCAAGTGCTCACTCGCCCTGAAGACTTTGATGTGATCGCGACGTTGAATCTGAATGGCGATTACTTGAGCGATGCGCTCGCAGCCCAAGTCGGTGGCATCGGCATTGCCCCGGGCGGCAACATCAATTACATCACCGGCCACGCCATTTTCGAAGCGACGCACGGCACCGCCCCCAAGTACGCGAACCAAGACAAAGTGAACCCCGGCTCCGTCGTGCTCAGTGGTGAAATGATGTTCCGTTACCTCGGATGGCGTGAAGCGGCAGACTTAATCCTCAAAGGACTCAACGGCGCTATTGCCAGCAAACGTGTGACGTACGATTTCGCGCGTCAAATGGAGGGAGCGACGGAAATCAAGTGTTCTGAGTTTGGCGATAACATCATCGCAAACATGTAGAATCGGCGGCGGAAGTCTAAACGTGTGCCGGGCCCGTCAGGTAGGCAACTCTAACTGTTCGCCGCGGGTCGGGCTTCCAGCCGTGACGCGGGGCGATCGCCGCGTCCGAACAGGGTGGCGATGGTGCGAATGACGTAGAGGCGGAAGGAAATCCATAGCACCTCAGCGCACATTTTGATCCGTTGCCACATTCCCAGCCAGAAGCCGCGTTTCTTTTCTTTGATCACCTGCGACAGCCCGGGCATGACGCCGAAGCCCATCTTCTGCCCCGACTTCTTCGTGTAGTAATTGAGAGCGATTTCAATCTGGAATCCCTTGCGATACATGCCCGGAACCCGCCTCCAAACTTCCTTCGTCAACGCCCGCTCACCCCCCAGCACTGGGATAAAATAAAGCAGCTTGTTCATCCAATAGGTCCGGCGCGCGCGTATGGCGACGAACATGCCGCACTGCTTGGTCAGCACGGGCGTCACAGTCAACGTGATGATTTGGTGGGTGAGTCCAAGAATATCCGCATCCAGAAAAAGAATCGTGTCGTTCCGTGCCGCTTTCACACCGGCGTCCATGGCGCCGGCTTTGCCTTGATTATTTTCCAACGTGATGACATTGGCCGAAGTGGTTCGAGCGCGCTCCGAAGTGGCGTCCTTCGATCCGTCATCCACCACGATGATTTCGTCGATGAGCGGATGACCCTCGACCGCTCGAATCACTTCCACGATCGTATCCTGTTCGTTGTAGGCGGCAATGATTGCAGAAACCCTGGCGGTGCGGGCCAACTCCGCGGACAGTTGCGATTGCTGGATTGAAATGGATTTTAGTTCGAACCGGTTTGCGTCGGCCCCCACTTCTCGCACTTCGATTTCCGTAATCGCTGTTTTTTCCTCAGTTTCCCTCATGACGATTCTCCTCGGCGGAATAATAGCACACTCGGCGGGTTTGGCACCGCCGCAGGTCCGGGGAAGAGTATGACCGCGTACCCGCCAGGGTGAGAGCCGGGCGGCGGGCGGAGACGAGTGTTCCGCGAACGGTCCCTTTTCCCCCGAGTGGCCGCCGGCTCAAGATTATACTTCTAAAGTTGGCGTTACCCCTTCACTGAGCCCGTCGCCAAAGCTTTTTCTTTCCGCCTCTCCTCACGCACGGCATGTTAAGCCAATGTCAGGTTTAATCGCCATTGTGGGCAGGCCAAACGTAGGAAAGTCCGCGTTGTTCAATCGCATCGCGGGGCGGCGTATCGCGATCGTTCACGATCAGCCGGGCGTCACACGGGATCGGGTGACGGCCGAAGTGGAATGGCGAGGCACGCCTTACACGCTGGTCGATACGGGCGGCATTGGGTTGTTACGCCGCGAGAAATCCGACGACGTCATCGTCAAAGCCACGGTTGAACAAGTGGAACTCGCGATCGAATCGGCCAGCGTCATCATCCTCGTCGTCAACGTGCAGGAAGGCATCACTCCGCTCGACGAGGAAGTGGCCAAACGTCTGCGCCGTGCCGAACGCCCCGTGCTCGTGGCGGTCAACAAGGTGGACACGGAACGTGTCATTCCCGAGGCCGATGTTTTTCGACGCTTGGGCTTCGATAAGATTTTTCCCGTCACGGCCATTCACGGTGAAGGCATTGACGAGTTAATGACCGAAGCAGCCAAGTTTTTGACGCTGGCAGAACCGCCGCCGCCGGAGGAATTGCCTTATGCGGACGAGGAAGTGGCCCCGAAAGAAAAGAAGCCGCGCACTCCGTTCGGCACAGAGCCACTCAAGCTTGCCATCGTCGGACGTCCCAACGTCGGCAAATCGTCCATCATCAACGCGCTCACAAGTTCTGAACGCGTCATCGTCAGTCCCATCCCCGGAACCACGCGCGACGCGATCGACGTTCCGTTTGAAGTCGAGACCGATGGGGTGCGGCAAAAATACATTCTGATCGACACCGCGGGGATGCGGAAAAAAGGCCGGGTCGATGACTCGATTGAATTCTTCAGCGTCAAGCGCTCTGAGGATTCCATTGAGCGTGCCGACATCTGCGTGCTTGTTCTCGATGCGGAATCCGGCGTGCTCGAACAGGACAAAAAGATTGCGGCGAAAATCACCGAAGCGCGCAAGGCGTGCATCATCGTCATCAACAAATGGGATTTGATGGAAGACGCCGTCCGCAAAGCTCGTGAGGAGGAAATCGAACGGCGCAACAACAAGGTGCGCGGCGAAAAGCGACTCACAACGCTCGTGGAATTTGGCGAATGGGTGCAGGAATTGTTGTTCTTCCTCGACTACGCGCCCGTCATTTTCACGTCTGCCAAGTCCGGTTTTCATCTTGATCGCTTGCTGGAAGCGGTGCGTTACGTCGCCGCGGAGTTGAAGAAACAAATTCCCACGTCGCTGCTCAATCGTACGCTGCGCGATTCCATTGAACGGCGGCAGCCCGTCAGCGCCACGGGGCATCGGTTAAAATTTTATTACGCCACCCAGGTGCGGCAATCGCCGCCGACTTTCCTGATGTTCGTGAACCGCGATGAATTGTTCTCCGACCAATACAAGAAGCATCTCGGGAACGAAATGCGGCGGGCCTTTGGCTACGAAGGGTGCCCGATCGTGCTCGTGGCGAAGCCGCGCCCGAAAACCGTCGCGCCGATCCGCAAATTCAAGTTGAGGACCGAACGCGAACAGCGCCATGCCGAACGACGGCCCAAGCAGCGGACCGTCCGCCGAGAGGCGTGACATGACCGGCCCAAGTGCCTGAATGCGCCGATCAGCCGTAAAGCGGCTGGGAACCGCGGCGGCTTCCCTTTGGAGATGACCGAGGGCCAAAAAGGGGAAAATTTTTTTGCGGCCTGCCGGGCCTTGGACGCCTTGTTCACACGTGCGAATAACTTGCCAAAACGTGACTTTTCCTCAGGTTTTTCACCGCTTTTTAGTGTGAAAAAGTGCGCCAATAAGCGTTGAGTAAATTTCCCCAAAAATTTCTTGTCGCCCCTATATATGGTGCTAACGTCGCCGACGCTCCCCACGTAATTGTGGGTGTTCGCTTCGGGTACCAGCCCGAAAAGCACCACAGAATGTGGGGACAAAGTCGCTCCAGCACGGTAACTTGTGCACCATGCCGGACGACAACGCCGCCAACTCTAAACTAAAGGAAAAAGCCATGATCGACGCACGCGAAGAAGTTCTGTCGTCTGCCCCGTCGAAGTCGTCGCCGCGCCGCCCCAGCGCGAACGTCTCCGTCCGCGCCTCCAAGCCCGGTGCCGCCAAGAAAGGAATGCGCGTCGAGCGCGTATTCAGCGATGCCAAAGTAAAGCCCTTCGACCAGATCGAATGGGACCGGCGCACCGCCGAAATCACCGACGACGCCGGCAAGGTGATTTTCAAACAGGAGAACGTCGAAGTGCCGAAGTCATGGTCGGTGCTGGCGACGAAGGTCGTCGTCTCCAAATATTTTTACGGCGAACAGAACACCAGCGAGCGCGAAACGAGCGTCCGACAACTGATCCATCGCGTCACGCCGCACCATCGCGGATTGGGGCATCAAGGATGGCTATTTCACCAAGGAGCAGGGCGAAGTCTTTTACGATGAACTGACCTGGCTGTGCGTGAACCAATACGGCGCCTTCAATTCGCCGGTCTGGTTCAACGTCGGGCTGTATCACGAATACGGCGTGGGCAAGGCGTCCGACGAAGGGCAACTGGTTTTACAATCGCAAGACGAAGAAGGCCGAACGCGCCCGCACCCAATACGAATATCCGCAGGGCAGCGCCTGCTTCATCCAGAGCGTGGATGACAACATGGAAAACATCATGCACCTCGCCTACAGCGAAGCGATGCTCTTCAAGTTTGGCTCCGGCACCGGCACCGACCTGTCGCCCGATTCGTTCCACGCAAGGAAAAACTTTCCGGCGGCGGACGCCCGAGCGGCCCGCTGTCCTTCCTCAAGGTTTACGATCAGGTCGCCAACGTCGTGAAGTCCGGCGGCAAAACCCGGCGCGCGGCCAAGATGAACACGCTGCGCGACTGGCACGGCGACATCGAGGAATTCATCGACTGCCAAGCAGAAGGAAGAGAAGAAAGCCTGGGCGCTGATCGAGCAGGGCTACGACGGCTCCTACAACGGCGATGCCTACGGCAGCGTCATGTATCAGAACGAGAACCTCTCCGTGCGCGTCAGCGATGAATTCATGCAGGCCGCGCTGGATGGCAAGGAATGGTGGACCAAGACCGTGACCATCGGCAAGCCGTTGCAGAAGAAGGATGCCTCCACGCTGCTCGACAAGATCGCCGAAGGCACCTGGATTTGCGGCGACCCCGGCCTGCAATACGACGGCGCCATCCAGAAGTGGCACACCTGCAAGGGCACCGAGCCGATTCACTCCACCAATCCGTGCAGCGAATACGTGTTCCTGAACAACACCGCGTGCAACCTCGCCTCGCTGAACCTCATGAAGTTCAAGCGCGAAGACGGCACGTTCGATGTCGAACGCTTCAAGGCGGCCGTGCGCATTTACATCACCGCGCAGGAAATCCTCGTGGACAACGCCAGCTATCCCGACGCAGGAAATTGCGGAAAATTCCCACATCTTCCGCACGCTCGGTCTTGGCTTACGCGAACCTCGGTTCGCTCATCATGAGCTACGGCCTGCCTTATGATTCCGACGAAGGCCGCGCCCTGGCCGGTGCGCATCACCGCCATCATGACCGGCGAGGCCTATGAAGCAATCCGCCGAGATCGCCGCGCACATGGGCGCCTTCGAAGGCTATCGCGATGCGCGTTGCGCCGGCGTGGACAAGCCGCTGAAGAAGGACAACGTCGAATCCATGCTCGGCGTCATTCAGCCGCATCGCGACGCGGTGGAAGCAATCCAGCCCAGCGAGGATTTCAATTACCTCAAGGAAGAAGCCCGCACGACGCTGGGACCTCGCGCTCTCGCCAAAGGCGAGAAGCACGGCTACCGCAACGCGCAGGTCACGGTGCTCGCGCCCACCGGCACGATTGCCTTCCTCATGGATTGCGACACCACCGGCGTTGAACCCGACATCGCGCTGGTGAAATACAAACTGCTCGCCGGCGGCGGCATGTTGAAGATCGTCAATCGCAGCGTGCCGCGAGCGCTCTGCGCCGTCTCGGTTACGCGCCGCTCGAGCGTCGAGAAGATCATCGCCCACGTCGAGAAGCACGACACGATCGAAGACGTCACGGAAGACGACGGCAGCATCGTCGCCAGCGGCCTGAAGCCCGAGCACCTTGCCGTGTTCGACTGCGCGTTCAAGGCCCATCGCGGCAAGCGCAGCATCAGCTACATGGCGCATCTGAAGATGATGGGCGCCACCCAGCCGTTCATCAGCGGCGCCATTTCCAAGACCGTCAACCTGCCGAACGAAGCCACCGTGGCGGACATTCGCAATGCCTACGTGCGACGCCTGGAAGATGGGCCTGAAGTGCGTCGCCATTTATCGCGACGGCTCCAAGCGCTCGCCAGCCGCTCAACACCAAGAAGACCAACGAAGGCGGCGACGCAGCGCCGACACCACGACGGCAGCAGCCAGCTCGACCGAGTCGACAGGTTCGCGCTCGAACCGCAGTTGCTGAAGTTGCGAACCGGAAGTCATCGGGCTGCGCAAGGAAGCCGGCAAGCCGCTTGCGCCGCCGCCTGCCCGAAACGCGCACGGCCATCACCCACAAGTTCGACATCGCGGGCCACGAAGGCTACCTCACCGTCGGCCTGTTCGAGGACGGCCAGCCCGGGCGAACTCTTCATCACCATGGCCAAGGAAGGTTCCACCATCGGCGGCCTGATGGACAGCATCGGCACGCTCACCAGCATGGCGCTGCAATACGGCGTGCCGCTCGAAGCGCCTCGTGAAGAAGTTCGCGCACCAACGCTTCGAGCCGAGCGGCTTCACCAAGAACCCGGACATCCGCAACGCGTCGCTCCATCATCGACTACGTGTTCCGCTGGATGGGTTGCCAGTTTGTGGAAGGCTATCGCGAATGCACCGCGCCGCGCCCGCCGCAGCAGGACCTGCCCATGAGCGGCCTCACGGACATCGAGAAACAAGTGGCGAACCGCACCTCACAGGAATTGCCGCCCACCATCAATCCTTCGGAAGTAATCACCATCCGGCCGCTGCCCAAGTTGAGCAACGGCCATGGCCACGCGAACACCGTGACCAGCAGCTTCGTGAACCAGATGGACGCACCCACCTGTCCGAACTGCGGCAGCGTGACCGTGCGCAACGGCGCCTGCTACAAGTGCCTGAACTGCGGCGAAAGCCTGGGATGCAGCTAATTCGTCTCTGACTGGGTCGGTAGGAACCAAGCCGGAGACGTGAAAGCGCCTCCGGCTTTTTACTAAAAACTTGGACACAACTATTGTCATTCTAAAGTTTGTAGGTCTCGCAATAGCGGGTGCCATTGGCCTCCTCAGTTTTTTTACGACGAAGAATTGGGAAGAACGAGACATTGCGACCGCCTTATTTGTTCCTGGCCAAGCACCAAAGAAAAAACGCCGTCTCACACAGTGGGGTAAATGGTCGCTAGTTCTGTTGATCAGTAGTGGTTTGGTAACCTTGTTCGCACAAGTCACTGAAAGCGTGCGGACCCGGAACAAGGAACTTGCGGAAATCAAAGAAAGAGAGAATGACCGGGCACGCGTTGCTACAGAAAAAGAGCAGGAACGAGAACGGTTTGCACGGGAGAAGGAAGATGATCGCAAGCAATTTGAAGCCGGTTTGAGAAAGGAGCGCGAGCGGTATGAGGCTTCAACCGCAGAGTTCATTCTGTTAAAAAATGATCTTGAGCGGCAACGAATGCAAGTGGCAGAGGCCATCAATACCGGCAAGGTCGATCCGAAATCTATTTCACCTTTTGACCCACTACCTTCCTCACCGAGCATTGCAGCCGCTTTCGAAGATGCGTTTAAGGGTATCCCGCCAGCTGTTAAAGAGGTTGCCATCATGCGAAACAAGGAAGCGTTGGAACGAATACCGGTTGAGGCTAAGGCGCGAGAAATTGAAGAAATATGCCGTCCTCAAATGATCCGTGTGATCGACTTATATCGCAAAGTTTTGGCAAGAGCTCAGACCGAAGGTTTAGTCACGATAAAAGACCTTGGGCCGGCTCCTGCACTTCCTGGTCAGGTCGTTTTTTCCACTAGAGCAACAAACAATCCGCATGGCAGTATTGCAGAGGATATTGCGCAAATGGTTGAGTTCGTGCATGGAGATCGATGGCACGCCTATTTGGTAATTGGACTCCTTGATTCTACGAATATGACCAATTCAGCTTGGTATCCCAAACTCCGTTACAAAGACCGGGCGAATACTGTTGGCACGATTTGGTTCGATCCTTCTGTCGGCGACATGATGTATGAGTCAGGCCGAGGAAGACAGTCCGCGACTTCCGTTGTTGGTGTAGTCACAAGCGTTGTGAAGGATCTTAAAATGAGCAGAATTGAATACCTTAAACGATAGCTCCCTACCTTTGTAGCTCGTGACTTCGCAACTTTGGGCTGCGTGCTGGAATCCCCGTCAGGATTCTCGGGAAGGGACATGGCGCTGCGATGTCCCCACCCGCACAGCAGGTGCGCAATCCTTCGACCATGACACGCGGTCTCCCACTGATATCTCAAAATGAAGCTGCGGCACAGCGGCAGAGCATAGCCCACAGCGTGAGCTGTGGGTTGGGGGCCGCCCGCTACGAAAGCCCCAGCGGGGCGAAAGAGTCGCAGGCCGAACCGGTATGAATGAACCGGGTGTCGCTGCTCCGCAGCTTTGTCCGCCGGCTTTGCGAACCCACGGCTTGCGCCGTGGGCTACTCTCTGGCGCCGCTCCGCGGCTAACGCGTTCACCCTGTTCGGGGCCTCGATCCCTTTTGACTGAGGCGCGCCTTTTGGCGAAAGTGCGCCCATGAAATTCCTGCGACTACTTTCCGTGGCGGTTCTCACGATCGCCGGTGCGGCTTCACTTTCGGCGGCGGACAAAAAACTCACCGTTGGCTTCTCCCAAATTGGCGCGGAGAGCGCGTGGCGCACGGCGGAGACGGAATCGATTCGCACCGAAGCGGCCAAGCGCGGCGTGAACCTGCGTTTCTCGGATGCGCAGCAGAAGCAGGAGAACCAAATCAAAGCCATCCGCGCCTTCCTCGCCCAGGGCGTGGACGCCATCATCCTCGCGCCCGTGGTCGAGACGGGATGGGAGCCGGTGCTCAAGGAAGTGAAGCGCGCGAAGATTCCGGTCATTCTTGTGGACCGCGGCATCAAGGTTTCGGACCAATCGCTCTACACCACGCTCATCGCCTCGGATTTCGTGGAGGAGGGACGTCTGGCGGGGCAGTGGCTCGCCAAGAAGTTGAACGGCAAAGGCAACATCGTGGAACTGCAAGGCACGCCCGGCGCGGCTCCGGCCATTGATCGCAAGAAGGGTTTCGAAGAAGTCATCGCGAAGAATCCGGGGCTGAAGATCATCAAGTCGCAGACCGGCGAGTTCACGCGCTCGAAGGGCAAGGAAGTGATGGAAGCGTTTCTCAAGGCCGAAGGGAAAAACATCCAGGCCGTTTACGCGCACAACGACGACATGGCCCTCGGCGCCATCCAAGCCATCGAAGAAGCGGGGCTCAAGCCGGGCACGGACATTATCCTGGTTTCAATTGACGGCGTGAAAGGCGCATTCGAGGCGATGGTGGCGGGCAAACTCAATTGCACCGTGGAATGCAATCCGTTGCTCGGGCCTGCCGCCTTCGATGCCATCGCCGCGGTGAAGGCCGGCAAGACCGTACCCAAGAAAACCATCGTGAAGGACGAAGTGTTTGAGCAAGCGGTGGCGAAGGATGTCATCAGCAGCCGCAAGTACTGAGAGAGGAAGGCGAGCGGGGCGCGGCGTTCACGCCGCTTCAACGTCCGATGCTGCAATACATCTCAAACTCCAAGCGGCGTGAACGCCGCGCTCCAGTTCAGGTGCTACCTGGGAAAGCGCCCCGGCTCTCTTTACTCCCACCCCTTACCGAGCTGCGGTGCCCAACGGATGTGTGCGTTGTTTCAGGGGAAAAGCGATGCGCGTCTTTTCCAGCGCCGCGTGATAGACACCCATGACCATCTCCACTGCCCACGCCCCATTGCGCCCGCTGCATTCGGGCTCGCGGTCACTGGCGATGGCGTCTAGCCAATCGCCCACCGGCCCCAGGTTGTGTTCGGGTGGAGCTTTGACCAGAGCGGCATCCATCGGTTTCCATTCATCGGTGCGCCCGCCAGGTTTCCAATCGCTCGAACTCCGCACAAAAACATTGGGGCTCATGTCGCAGTTGATGCGGACGGCGCCTTTGCTGCCAAGCAATTCAATCCCCCAATGGCCCACGGTTTCGCGAAGTTTTCCGGAACTTGTGAACGTGCCCATGACGCCTCGGGCAAATCCAAACTGGGCGTAAACCTGATCGCCCGCGACGAGCCCAACGTTGTCCTTTACGAGGCGTCCATCGCTGGCGGTGATGTCGCGATTCTGCGTCAGCACGCGGGCGGTGCACCATTGCGGGTCGCCGGCGAACAGGCGCATCAAATCAAATAAGTGCGAGCCAAGGACCATCATGTCTTCGCCGCCGGAGCGGGCATCCTGTTTGCCGAAGGCGCGCATCTCCACCAGTTCGCCGAAGGCTCCTTCGCGCCAGGCGGTTTTGAGACGTACGACGATGGGCATCATGCGCATGGTGTGGGCTACGGCGATCTTGAGCTGACGCTGATTGGCTTCGCGCAGTAATTCGTCGCTCTCCAACGGCGTGGTCGTGAACGGCTTCTCGCAGTAAACGTGCGCTCCCGCCCGCAGCGACGCGAGAATCACTTCGTGATGCAAGTCAGCATGGCGCATGGCGACGCTAACGAGCCTGGGGCGTTCGCGTTCAAGGAGTTCCCGGAAGTCTGCGTACTTTTTTGGCGCGCCGATCCTGGCAGCCACGCGCGCGCGGCTTTCGGGGTTGGGATCGGCCAGGGCGACCAGTTTCACGCCGGGACGATTCTGAAAGATGTTTTCGAGTCCGTGGCCATAATCCCCGCGCCCGGTGTGTCCGATGACGGCGGCTGTGAGCGGTTCTCCGATTGTCGCGGCGTGGAGCGCGAAGGGAGAAGCCGCCACGATGAAGCCAAGCTGTTTGCCGAACGAGCGGCGCGTCACACGTGATGGAATCATGACCGCGAGGGTAGCGTCCCAAGAAATGCCGGCAAGCCGTCGCGCTGCCATGATTATTCCTCCTGCGACGAGCAGAGTCTCGGGAAGTTGGCTGTTGAATCAGGGCGACAAACGCTTTACGAAACGACCCGTGACTCCAAACAAACGCTTCATCGTTCGGCCGTTGCTGCATCTCATCCTCCTGTTGTGCGTCGTCTCCGCGAGTTTCGGAGCGGAATGGAAACCCGCCGCAGGTCCCTTGATGACGAAGTGGGCCCGAAATGTTTCGCCGAAGAAGCCGCTCAACGAATATCCGCGCCCGCAATTCGTGCGTGAGGATTGGCAGAACCTGAACGGGTTGTGGGATTACGCCATCACGGCCAAGGACGCTCCGGCGCCGACTCACTGGCGCGGGAAGATTCTTGTTCCCTTCCCGGTTGAGTCGGCGCTTTCCGGCGTGATGACGAACGTGGGTGAAGCGCAACGCCTGTGGTATTCGCGCCGCTTCGAGGTGCCGCGCGATTGGGGAACGAAGCGCGTTTTACTGAACTTCGGCGGAGTCGATTGGGAAACAAAGGTTTGGGTGAATGGAAAGGAAGTGGGCCAGCACCAGGGCGGTTACGACGCGTTCAGCTTCGACATCACAGAGACGCTGAA
The DNA here is from genome assembly GCA_963760275.1 of uncultured Verrucomicrobiae bacterium. GTDB lineage: Bacteria > Verrucomicrobiota > Verrucomicrobiia > Limisphaerales > SIBH01 > JANNGC01. The sequence continues at coordinate 212,487 of CAVXCM010000009.1, read as the reverse complement.
GGCGAAAGAGGAGAACGAGATCCTGGTGAGCGTCTGGGATCCCACCGATGCCGGGCCACAGCCTCGCGGCAAACAAGTGAGCAAGCCCGGCGGAATCTGGTACACCCCGGTGAGCGGCATCTGGCAGACGGTGTGGATTGAACCGGTCAGTCAGGCGCACGTGACAAAGGTAAAGCTCACGCCACTCCTCGATCGCAGCGCGGTCCGCGTGGAGCCGTATGTGACGAATGTGATGGGCGATTACCGGGTGCACGTGAGGGTGTTAGATGGGCGGCGGCAAGTGTATGAAGCGAAGGGCGGCGCCGGCACGCAGTTCACCCTCCCGGTGAAGGACGCGAAACTTTGGTCGCCGGAATCGCCACATCTTTATGACGTGGAGGTGGTGTTGACGCACAATGAAAAGCCAGTGGATGAAGTGAAGTCGTACTTCGGCATGCGGAAAATCTCCATGGCACGCGACGAACAGGGCCGCCTGCGGATGCAGTTGAACAACACGAATTACTTTCAACTTGGCCCGCTCGATCAGGGTTGGTGGCCGGATGGGCTTTACACGGCGCCGACGGATGAGGCGTTGCGCTACGATCTCGAGATGACGAAGAAGCTCGGCTTCAACATGGCGCGCAAGCATGTAAAAGTGGAGCCGGCGCGCTGGTACTATTGGGCGGACAAGCTGGGGTTGCTCGTCTGGCAGGACCTGCCCAACGGGGACAAGAGCGCGCGCTGGAAGGGACCGAGCGGCTTCGATGGCGAAGAGATGAAGCGGACGCCGGAATCTGCGGCCATCTACGAGCGCGAACTTCGAGCCATGATCGACGGGCTTTACAACGTGCCGAGTATCGTGGTGTGGGTGCCGTTCAATGAGGGCTGGGGCCAGTTTGATACGGTCCGCATTCTAAACCTGACCAAGCGACTGGACCCGACACGGCTGGTGGACGGTCCCAGCGGCGGCAATCATTTTCCCGCCGGCGACATTATTGATCATCACCAGTATCCCGGCCCCGGTGCGCCGGCGGCTGTCACCGACCGCGCGATGGTCCTCGGTGAATTCGGCGGGCTTGGGCTTCCGATCAAGGGACGCACCTGGCAGTCGGAAAAGAATTGGGGCTACCGGAGCTTCACCAACTCGGAGGCGCTCACGAAGAACTACGTGAACTTGATCCGCAAGCTGCAACCCATGATCGAGCAACACGGGCTCTCCGCCGCCATCTACACCCAAACGACCGACGTGGAAGTGGAAGTCAACGGCTTGATGACGTACGACCGCGCGATCGTGAAGATGCCAATTGCGACGGTGGCGCGAGCCAACCGTTTTCAATTCCCGCCGGAACCTGCGCAAAAAGTTCTTTCGCCGACGGCAGCCCAGCACGTCGGGGCAACATGGCGGTACACGACCGAAGCGCCGGCGGCGAATTGGGCGCAGCCGGGGTTTGACACGAGCTCATGGAAGGAAGGGCGCGCGGGATTTGGCACAGCAGGAACACCCGGCTCGATGATTGGCACAGAATGGAAGACGCCGGAAATCTGGCTGCGAAGGGAATTCGAAGTGAAAGGCAACCCGCGCGACTTGAGGGTGATGATGAACCACGATGAGGACGCTGAGGTTTATCTCAACGGCGTGCTGGCGGTGAAGGCGGCGCGGCACATCGGTGAATACCAGGAGTTCGATGTGGAACCCGCAGCGGCCAATGCTGTGCGTGAGGGCAGGAACGTGATCGCCGTTCACTGCCGCCAAACTACCGGCGGGCAATACATTGACGCCGGGCTGATCGAGTTGGTCCCCGCGAAGAAGTAATATGTGGGGCTCTGGAGCGCGTCTGTGTCCGGGCCCAGCCACAGCATGCGACGAACGCCAAAGTGACGATTGATTCTCAGACGGCTCGCGCATAGAGCCGCGCGTTTGTGCAGTCAGCTCGCCGCAGTGCTGGCTTCGTTGGTTTCCATCTCGGCGAGTTTCGTGGCAGCGGCTTCCCACTGGGCGGTCTTTGCCGCGAGATCATCCACCACCTCCATTAACTCGCGATTGATCTGCTGTGCACGTCCGCCGGCGTAGCTCTCGGGCTTCTCCAGTTCCGCTGCCAGCGTTGCCTGGCGTTTCTCGAGTTCCTGAATCTCTTTTTCGTATTCACGAACGATCTGGTGCTGGGCGCGCTGCTCCTTGCTGCGGGACTGGCGTTTCTCGGCTTCGAGACGCTTCTGCTCTTTGCGCGACATCTCCGGAGGTCGAATGGCCTGGACGCGGGCGTGGCTGGAACCGTCGCTGCCCGCTGTGAGCCCGGCGCGTTCGGACACAGGCTTGGTTTTCTCCAGGTAATAATCATAGCCGCCGGGATAACGGTGAATGCGGCCGAGCTTCACATGCACCACTTGCGTGGCGATGGCGCGAATGAAATAGACGTCGTGGCTGATGAACACGAGGGTGCCCTGAAACTGTTGCAGCGCGCCAATGAGCGCGTCGATGCTCGGCATGTCCAAGTGGGTGGTCGGTTCATCCATCAACAGGAAATTAGGCGGGTCCAGCAGCAGCTTCACCAGGGCGAGCCGGCTTTTTTCTCCACCGCTCAACACCGAAACTTTTTTGAAAACATCGTCGCCGCGGAACAGGAAACTTCCGAGCAGGGTGCGAACGCTTTGTTCCGTAATGCGCTGCGGCGTGTCGAGGGCTTCGTCGAGGACACTGCGATTCGGCTGAAGCATCTCGACGCGATACTGCGAGTAGTAGCCGGCTTTGGTGTTGTGCCCGAGGGTGCGGGTGCCCGCGGTTGGCGTGAGCACGCCTGCCAGGATCTTGAGCAGCGTTGATTTGCCGGCGCCATTGGGCCCGACCAGCACGGTGCGTTCACCGCGTTCGGCTTCGAAATCGATGCCAGTGTAAACAACATGATTGCCGTAAGCGTGGTGAATGTCCTCGAGCTTGACCACTTTCTGGCCGCTGCGCTGCGGTTGGGGAAAGCTAAAGCTAACGTGCTTGTTCTCGGATTCCGGCGCCTCGAGTTTGTCCATGCGTTCAATCTGCTTGAGCTTGGACTGCGCCTGGGAAGCCTTGCTGGCCTTGGCGCGGAAGCGATCGGCGAATTCCTGCAGCCTCGCGATTTCCTTTTGCTGATTCTTATAGGCGGCCAGCATCTGCTCCTCGGCAGCGGCGCGCTGGACAAGAAACTCGTCGTAGTTGGCTCGGTAGCGAAAGATCTTCGACTGGCGGATTTCGAGAATGCTGGTGACGAGCTGGTTCAGGAATTCACGGTCGTGCGAGATCATGAGAATCGCGCCCGGGTAAGACTTCAAATAAGTTTGGAACCAAAGGAGCGCCTCGAGATCCAGATGGTTCGTCGGTTCGTCGAGCATCAGGAAGTCGGGCTCCTGCACGAGCAATCGGGCAAGATGAGCCCGCATAACCCATCCGCCTGACATTTCCCTGGCAGGACGATTGAAATCGGATTCGCGGAAGCTCAGCCCATTCAGGATTTTCTTCGCGGCAGCTTCCAGTTTGTAGCCGCCCAGTTCATCAAATCGCGCCTGCATGGCGCCAATGTCCTCGTGATTATGCTCGTCGTGCTGGCCCGCTGTTTGTTTCTCCAGAACGCGGCGAATGGCGGTGATTTCGGGCGACACGGCGGTGGCCAGTTCGAGCACGGTTTCATCGGAGATGGGCGCGCTCTCCTGCGGGAGGAAGCCGAGGGTGATCCCGCGTTCCATGGTGATGATGCCGTCATCGGGTTCCTCATGCTTGAGCAACAAAGAGAAGAGCGTGGTCTTGCCGGCGCCGTTCGGGCCAACGAGCCCGATGCGATCCTCGCGGTTCACTTGAAACGAGACATCCTCGAACAGGGTGCGTCCGCCAAAGCTTTTACTGATGCTGGAAACTGTAAGCATGAAAGCGAAGTGTGGCTGCGGTGCGGGCTCGATGCAAGCGGTTGGATGGCCACGAGAGGTGCTCCGGTGCGGAAGAACGAAGGAAACTGATCTTGGTGCGGAGGTTGGAGGCTTTCCAAGTTTCTGGATTTGCGGATCGGAATGATCTCCCGCCCGGGGAGTTGCGGGCGCGCATCGAATCTTGCCGCCGCCGCGAGGGGCTGCTAAACCGCGCGCATGAAATCACCCACGCTGATGGCGTTCATTTGTTCTGCGTCGCTCACGGCGGCGCTTTTGACTGGTTGCTCCACGCCAAGAATGGGCGGGACGGGTGCCAGCTTCAAAGGCCCGATTGGTTTGCAGCTCTACAGTTTGCGCGGGGATTTTGCTAAGGATGTTCCCGGCACCATGGCGAGGGTCAATGAATACGGGTTCAAGTACGTGGAGCTGGCGGGCACCTACAATATGCCGCCGGAACAGTTTCTCGCGTTGCTGGCGTCCAATAAACTCAAAGCTGTCAGTGGCCATTTCAATTACGACCTGTATCGCACCAACATTCACGCCGTGGCCCATCAGGCCCAGGCGCTTGGGTTGAAGTATGCCGGGTGCGCCTGGATTCCGCACACGGGCGAATTCGACGAGAAGGAAGCACGTGCGGCGGCGGCGGTGTTCAACCATGCGGGAAAGGTGCTGGCCGAGCATGGCATCAAGTTCTTTTACCACACGCACGGCTATGAATTTCAACCGCACGGAGACGGCACCTTGTTCGATCTGCTGATGGCGGAAACCGATCCCAAGCTGGTGAGCTACGAGATGGACGTGTTCTGGATCGTGCATCCGAACCAGAGTCCCGCGAAGTTGCTCGAAAAATACGGCAGCCGCTTCGAGTTGATGCATCTGAAAGACATGAAAGCTGGCACGCCCCGCAATCTTACAGGCAAGTCGGACGTGAACAACGACGTGCAGTTGGGCACGGGCATCATGGACTGGCCGGAGATCCTGGCAGCGGCCAAGAAAGCCGGCGTGAAGTGGTATTTCATCGAGGACGAGTCTGACGCTGCGGGGCAGCACATCCCGGGCAGTTTGAAATTTCTCGAAGGCGTCCAGTTCTGAACGGACGTGGCGGAGTAATCTTCGACAGCCGCGGAATTACCGCGGCTGTTTCTTTTCCAAGTTACGCCAGGCTCGCTCGCGGGCCTTTATCTCTCGGCGCAGCAGTTCCTCCGCAGACCAGCCTTGTTCCTGCGCCACCTCGGCCAAATCGAAAAGCTGCTGGCCCAGCTTGGCTCGGACGGGTTTTCGTGCCGCGCGTTTTGCCGGGAGCAGCTTTGCTTTTCGCGCTTTCTTGACCAGCTTCTCCGCCCGAAGGAGGGCGGGGAGATGCCGCGGAATTCCATCAAATGCAGAAGGCCGTTCATGCCTGGTGCCGTGTTTCTCCGCCTTCTTGATCTGCTCCCAGTTCGCCCACACCTGATCGATATTTTGCACCTTCACATCGCCGAACACGTGGGGATGCCGACGGATGAGCTTGTCGCTGATGGTGCGGGCCACCTTCTCGAAATCAAACGCGCCGCGTTCGGCCGCAAGCTGGCAATGGAAGATGACTTGCAGCAAAAGGTCTCCCAGTTCCTCCGCCATCTCGTGGTCGTCTTTAGATTCGATGGCGTCGATCAATTCGTAAACTTCCTCCACCGCGTGGAAGCGCAGCGTCATGTGATCCTGCTCTCGATCCCACGGGCACCCCGTGGGAGACCGCAGTCGGGCCATGATTGCCAGGAGTTGCTCGATGGCTGGTTGTTTGTTGTTTCGCGCTCGTTTCACAAAATGACCAGGTCGTCCCGATGCACGATCTCGCCGCGTGCAATTTTCCTCGCGCAAATTTCCTCCGAGCCGAAGGCGCTCATGCCACGGGCAAACTCCACTCCGTCGCTGTCGCAAATGCTGATGATCTCCCTTGCCTGGAAGTCCCCCTCGCACCGTGTGACGCCGGGCGGCAGAAGGCTTCGGCCATTTTCCATCAATGCGCGTTTGGCGCCAGGATCCACGAACACCGAGCCGCGGGGATGATGAAAGAACGCGATCCACCGTTTGCGGCCGCGCAATTTTCCCGCGCCTGGTTCGAACAACGTGCCGACATCCTCTCCCTCCATGATGCCTTGAAGCACGGTCTTGTTGCGGCCAGGGGCGATGACCAGGGGAATCCCCGTGCGAACCACGATTTTTGCCGCCTGGATTTTGGATTTCATTCCCCCGACAGCGGTGGCGCTGGTCGTGCCGCCTGCCATTTTTTCTATGCGTTCATCAATTGCTTCGATAACGGAAATTCGTTCGGCATTCGCCCTGCCGAAGTTCTCGATGACTCCATCCACGCTGGTGAGGATGACCAGCAAGTCAGCAGGCAGGAGGGCGGCGACGAGGGCGGACAGCTTGTCATTGTCGCCAAATTTCAACTCAGTCGTGGAGACAGCGTCGTTCTCGTTGATGATGGGAATGACACCGCGGCGCAGCAGGGTGGTGAGCGTGTTGCGCGCATTGCGATGTCGTTCCTCATGCTGAAGGTCGGCGTGCGTGACGAGGACCTGCGCGACGTGCAGGTCGTAGCGGGCGAATAGTTTTTCGTAGGTCGCCATCAGGCGCGATTGGCCGACGGCGGCGCAGGCTTGTTGATCGGCGACGGAGGTGGGCCGGGTTTCAAAGCCGAGCACGCCCATGCCCGCGCCGACGGCTCCAGAGGTGACGATGACGACTTCTTTGCCCGCAGCTCGCAACGCGGCCATCTGGGCCACGAGCTGCCCCATCTGGGCTGGGTCTGGTTGCTTGCGTTCGTCGGTGAGCACGGCAGTGCCGAGTTTCACCACGATACGTTTGGCTTTCTTAAGTGCACTGCGCATTGAGTGCGGAGTTGGTAGCAAAACCCTCGAAACGAGTCGAGCCGGACGCAGTTCAAACCATGAGTTCCTTATTGCATCAATCCGCGCGACTCGTCCCTCGACTCCCGCCACGCGACTCAATAGCTTGCGCTCCATGCGATCCGAATCGATTGAGTTTCTCAAAGAATTAGTGAACACCCCGAGCCCGTCCGGCAATGAATTGCGCGGGCAGCGAGTGTGGCTGGACTACGTCAAGGATTACGCGGACGAAACCTATTGGGACTCCTACGGCAATTGTGTGGCGGTCTTGAACAAGGGCGGGTCGCCGCGGCTCATGCTGGCCGCCCATGCGGATGAGATTGCCATGACGGTGAATTTCATCACCAAGGAAGGCTTTATCTACGTCCGCAAAGTGGGCGGCATCGATGCGGGAATCATGCGCGGACAGCGCGTCAGCATTCACACGGCGGACGGGGATGTGCGCGGTGTCATCGGCAACGTAGCGCCGCATCTCACCAAGCAGGAAGGCGAACGCAAGGTGCCAAAGATGGAGGATCTGTTCATCGACATTGGCGTGCGCAGCCGGCCGGAAGCGGAAAGGATTGTCCGCATCGGCGATTCCATCACGCTGACCGATCAATTCGAAATGTTGCGCGGGGACGTGGCGATTGCGCGCGCCTTCGACAATCGCATCGGGACTTTTGCTGTCGCGGAAACGCTGCGGCTCCTGCAGGAAGGCGGAAAGAAGCCGAAGGCAGAAATCCTGGCTGTTTCAAATATTATGGAAGAGGTCGGCCTCTACGGCGCCCGGCAAATCGCCTACTCCCTGAAACCCGACTTGGCCCTGGTGGTCGATGTGACACACGCGACAGATTATCCCACCATTAACCAATGCGCGCACGGCGATGTGAAGCTGGGTCATGGCCCGGCGCTGACTCACGGCGGCTGCAATCATCCGGAAGTGATTGCGCGAATCGAAGCGGTAGCGAAGCAGCAGAAGATCAAATTACAACACGAGGCAATGTCGAACAGCAGTGGCACGGACACAGACGCGATTTTCTGGACGCGCGGCGGCATTCCCTCGGGCCTGATCAGCCTTCCCAACCGTTACATGCATTCACCGGTGGAAGTGGTGAGTTTGAAGGACCTCGAACAGATCCCGCAGTTGATGGCCGCCTTCGCTCTCTCGTTGAAGAAGGGCGAGGAGTTCAAGGTGAAGATTTGAGGTCGGTTACTTCGCGCGTAATTCGACGAGGCAACGTCCTCCAAACAACGTCGGGCAGTGTGTGAGGGCGTCATCGATTCTCTGCAGGATTCCAAGAAGACGGCTGGGATACATCGCGGGTTTGCTGTAGCCGCCGCTTAAGAGATAGCTGAACGCACTGAACGCTTCGGCGTGCGTTACCTCCCAATCGTTCATGGCATTCATCGTGGGTTTGCGGAAGAACAGGCGGGTGGCGTTGCCTTGTGCCGCGTAGTAGTCGTGCGGACGTGGGTATTCCTCGGCCAAATCCACGGGAGCGTTCCACGCCACTGGCTCGTGATGCAGCAAACCGTAGATGGGGAAGCTCGCGAGACTGATGTAAGGCTCGAAAAGTATGATCCGGCCACGCTCGCTTAACACGCGCCGGGCTTCTTTCAGGAACGCCCTCGGCCGGCGAAGGTGATGCAAGACATCGAACAGAATCAGGTGCGAAAGGCTGTGGTCGGCAAAGGGGAGGTCGTAGCCGTCGCAGACGACATCGAGCCATTGGTTAGGAAAGAGATCGGTGCAGATAGCTGAAGGCAGGTGTGTCTTGAGATTGCCGATTCCAGAGCCGATTTCCACGACGCGGCCAGGCGCGGTCCGGTCGATGCGCTGGAGAATCTTCTCGTAGAAACCGGCGTAGATTTTTTGCAACAGCGGCTTGTTCGTCCACGCCGCCAGGTTCTTCTCGATCTCAACTTGGTGTTGCTCCAGCGGCGTCATGCAAAGAATTTCAAGCGTCGGGCGGCAAACCACGTCATGCGCAACAAAAGCCAGCCATGTTTCCAGCGCGAGATGTTGGTTTCGCCATAGGTCCGGGCGCGGTAACGGATCGGAAGGTCGATGATGCGCAGGTTCAACTTGGCGGCGCCAAACAAGAGATCGAAATCGCCGAAGGGATCGAAGTCGCCAAAGTAGGAACGATTGCGAGCGATCAGTTCATAGTGCGGGCGCATCAGGACTTTCGTGCCGCACAAGGTGTCCTTGATTGGCTGGCCCAGCAGCCAACTGAACATGAAGCCAAAACATTTGTTCGCGATCATGTTCAGGAATTGCATCGCCTGATCTTCCATCGGATAGACCAGTCGCACTCCATTTACGAAATCGGCCGTGCCGCTGCGGGCAGCTTCATAGAACTTGGGCAATTCTTCCGGCGGCACCGTCAGGTCCGCATCGAGGATGAACAGCATGTCACCCTTGGCCACGGCGAACGCTTCACGCACGGCCCCTCCTTTGCCGTTCGATTGTTGCTTCAACATTTTGATGTCGCGATGGGGATAAGCTTTGGCAACGCGCTGAATTTCATCCCAGGTGTCATCCTTGGAACCGCCCTCGATGAAAATGATCTCCGTGCCGCGGCCCATCTCGGGCACTCGTTTCACGGCGTCTTCAATGTTTCCCGATTCATTGCGGGCTGGAATCACGACTGTGCAACGGTAGTGCGTGTCTGGCTCCACCTTCGGCTTCGGCCGGGCCACGACGAAGATGGTCAGGCAGAAGTGCTTCAGCAACGGCGCGAGCCAGCGGTTAAAGAATCGTTCCAACAGCGGGGTGCGGATGGGCCAGAGGATTCGCACATCATATTTAACGACTTCCCATCCGGCGAGGTGGAGCAGGTTGCGAATGTCGCTCAACGAAAGCCAATTCTGCGGCAAGGTTGGGGCTTTGAGGCCGAGCTTTTCCGCAAGGGTCAGGACGGGCCGCCAGAGGTTGTTGAAAAAGTTAAGGACCAATCGCGTGTCCGGTGTGGCATTGGTCCGCGCCCGTTCCAGAAGTTGCTGCACATCCGGCACATCATTCACCAAGTCGGACATCACAATGTAGTCGAAGGATTCCGCCGATTGAAATTGCGCCGCATCAGCCACATGAAACTCAACGGACGGATTCATCGTGCGCCCCAGGGCGACGGCGGCGGGGCTGAAATCGACACCCACGGCGCGACTTGGTTTTAGGCTGGCGACCAGTTCGCCGAGGCCGCAGCCGAGGTCCAGCACGCGCTGGCCGGGAGGGATGAGAAAGCCGAAATAGCTTTCAAGCAGCCCATGGTAACGCCGCTTTAGTTCCGCCGGACGGCGCGCGGCGCGCTGGTCGTAGAAAGTTTGCCGAACGGCCATGGCCTCTATTGCCCCAAGCGCCGCGCGTGATTCGAGAGAAATCTCCGCAGGCGGAGCGCATCGCCGAGCCCATCGCACGCTGGTCGACAGGCCGGTATTGCTGTTGGGCAGGGCGGGCCGCGGTTGGGACGGGTCCCGCGAAAGCCGCGTGTCACGATTGTCGGTGATGAAATTAACTTGCATGGTCGTCCGGTGGTTATCGGCACGATTGCTTGCTTTAATCACCGCAGTTTCTCCGCCCTTCGTTGCGACTATCGGATGGTTCCCTGTCTTTCCGGAATGCCATCAGGAGAAATTCCCGAAGTCGAAATCAGATTCCTCACCGAATGCGCCACGATGTTCTCGTGGCTAAGCTTTCCTTATGACGGTACTGCAGAGTCGATTGAGTGGCATGTTTTTCAAGGACTTCGGTCAATGGGTGGCGCGGGCGACCGAGGCCATTCAGTTTGGCACCACCGAGCGTGCGCGAGCATTCATCCGACAGGAAAGAGTGGCTGACGTCGCCGTGCGAGATTTGTCGGAAACGGTCGAAGAGCACGCAGCCCAGGAAAGGGCTTAAGTTGGGGCGGCAAGTTGGCGCGCTTCAACTGGCTTGAGGAAGCCGTGACTTTTGCTGGGCGCTCAAGGCTTTCTCGTAGCACTCCAGGGCTTCCGCGTATTTTTTTTGCCGATTGTAGACGCCTGCTTTGAAAAGGTAAGCGGTGGCGAGTGAAGCATCCGCAGCAATGGCCCGATCGTAGGCCGCAATCGCCTCGTCGATGCGCTGCAACCGTTCCAGCGCGGCTCCCTTTTTGATCAACGCCTCGGGGCTGTGCGGTTCCAACGCCACGGCTTGCTCAAAGTGTTGCAGCGCTTCATCCGCCTTATCGAGATTGAGCAACGTCTGCCCCATGCCCAACAGCGACGCGAGTTGTGAATTACCACCCGTCGTGACCACGGCCGGCTTGTGCCCATTGTTAACCGGAGCGTTGGCTTGGACATTCTCCAATTCTTGCAGTCGATGCTGCAGGCGGTCGAGGGTGCCGAGCAGATGGTTGTTGGCGGTTTCGATTTGATTCGAACTACCGGTAAACGTTCCTGCACCCAGTTCCGGTAGCCGGGCGGAAGGAAGGGCGAGCTGTAATTGGCGTGAAACTTCGGCGAGTCGAGTGCTGGCACGCACCTGGGTGAAGCCTGCGAAGATAACGGCGAGAAATCCGGCTGCCGTGCTGAAGCCAATTATCTTCAACAGGTTGGAGGTGGATTTTTGGAACGCGTCCATCTGCTGCTGGCGCTGCATGTTCAAGGATTGCTCGAGCAAATTAATACGTGCGGTCGTGGCTTCGGCGGTGCGCTGCGCCTCGGCCTGGGCTTCCTCCCGCGCTTGTTCCACGGCGCGCTGCGTGGCGCGCAATTGCTCCTGAAGCAGAAGAAACGATCGGAGCAATTGAGTGTCATTGTCGAGGGTGGCGGCATTGGTGGCGCCGTCGTTCGCCTTCTCCGGTAGTTGGGCCACCGAATGCGGGACGAGCCACGCCAGGAGCATCACCAGAGCGATTGGTTTCTGAAAGGAGTTCACGCGTCCTGACGTTAAGCAGCCTCTCGCCGGCGGCAAGGCAAAGTCACTTCAACGCGCAGCCTGAAACGAGCCCCGGTGTTCAATTAACCTTTGCGCCGCAACAGGTCATAGTGAAAGAGCGCCGCAACTACGAGCGGGTGGCGAATGTGGCCTTGAAGAATTCGGTCGGGAATCTCGGCCCACGGAACCAGGCGCGTGATCAGATCTTCGGAGTGATCGAACTGGCATTCGTGCCGGAGAACGCAGTGCTCCACCACAATAAAGTGCGAGCGATTGTTCATGATGGCGGGGTTGGCGAAGACCCATCCGAGCGGGCGCGCGCCAGACCCTTCGAAACCCGTTTCCTCGCGCAGTTCCCGCACGCCGGTGGCAACGGGGTCGGTTTCGCCCGGGTCCATGATGCCGCCGGGAATCTCCAGTTCGACGGTGTTCGAGCCGTGGCGATATTGTTCCACCATCACCAGCTCATCCTGCGCCGTGACGGCGATGACATTGACCCAATCCACGGATTCAATGACGAAGAAGTCGCAATGCTGGCCGGTGCGGGGAGAAACCTTCTGATCAGTGCGGACCTTGAAAATGCGATAGTCGCCGGCGACCTGGGAGCCCACCTTTTTCCATTCCTTCAACATATTCGGGCGGCAGCTTTGAGGGTTCCCGAAGCGAAGTCAAAGTGTGTAACTCCAGCCTTCCGAAGCGGGGTCTTGCATTTGGCACAAGCCATCGTTCGCCCGGAGTAGGGCTTCGAATTGGCCCGTCTAGATGTTGGGCTGCCGCATCCGCTCGCGCTCCAAGGCAGTCTTCGGCGATGCAGAAAGGCAGTGAGCGAACCTGCTCACGCTGCTGATTCAACCAATTCAGACTGCGGAGCCGCGTGCGCACTTGCTTCGTCCAGATCGGTCGCTATCTTCGCCGCCCGTGAGCGCGACGCGTGTTATCCCTGATTCTGAAAAGAAACTTTGGCCCTACATCAACCTCAAGCTCGCGGCGCTTGGTTGCCCCACGGCACGCGCGGCCGAGGATGCCGAATTCCAGGAACTTGTTTCGTCGCTGCTTCTTCATCAGCGAGAGACGGAGCGGTTACTCGCCAACTACTTGTGCCCGGCGGACTGGCGCATTCAGCAGTTCCTTGATGATTACCTCTACGAGACGGGCCTGGCGCCCAAGCTGCCTTCGCGCACCTTCGTGCTGGACCGTCCTGGAGTTGCCCGGGCGCTTTCGCTGCCTCCGGATGAAGATGTGTTTTCGTCAGACATCCTCACGTCGTATCGCGTGAAGCAGGGCGTGCTGCACAATCCCAAGAGCGACCGCCGGACGACGGAGGGCGTGTTTCATGTGACTGAAGGTGGGTTGCCCATTCCTGACGACAAGAAGGGCGTGCCGAAACGGACGTTCGCCGAGTTGCTGGAGCGGGCCGTCAAGATGCCGGACGATTTAGCGCGGCTGCCCTTCACCGCGACCCAGGACGAACAGGCGCGTTGCTTTGTGTCGCTTCTGTTGCGACCGCTCGTTGTGCCGGAAGTGCCGGGATTTATCGCCGAGAAGCGGATGGAGACGCGTTTCTTTGCGCCCGGGAATCTGGTCAGCAATTTGGACTTCGTAGAAACGATCTTCGGCAATGGCGGCGATCCGTTCCTGCCGCAGAACGATGCCGGGCTCGATGTGGAGCATTGGACCGGCCACACCGGCTGCGTGATTCTCGCCCCGCACCTCATCCGCGTGAAAAAGCGCGATGTTGGTCTTCCAAAATGGGATGACGCGACCGAACGCCAGCGCCGCGACGGCATGTGCTGGAAGAGCGAGGACGAACTCTATAACGGCGGCAACGCCTTCAAGGTGACCGCGCGCGATGAACGCGGCGTGGTGGTGACGATCATCGCGGACAATTATTTCGGTTACTGCAAGAAAGAGGTGAAGACGCAGATCAGTTATGCGGCAAACCTCTTTGGGATGGCGGAAGAAGAACACGCCGGCGGCGCGCTTGTTTTCCCCAGCTACGATCTGGGCGAGGAGATGATCGGGAGGAAGCACATGCCCCGGCTGGATTATTCTTTCGAAGAAGTCGTGAATCTCTACGGCGATCTCATGGAGGTGAAACCGCAGGGCTACGCCCTCGACAAGAAGAATCCCGACGTCATCTACGTGAGTGAACACGTACAGTTCGATTTGCGCGCGCAACGGGTCAGTTGGCCACACGGGGATGGTTTGGAGTCCATCAAGCTATTGCCGGGCAAAGTTTATGTTCGGCCGTCCGGTTACAAAGTGCACATGGAGCGGATTGCGGGCTCGAAGAACTGGCGCCTGATTGGGACGGTGGGGGAAGGGGTGTTCTGCCACAAGCCGTGCACGGTTAGCGGGGGTGGGAAGTCGGAAATTTCGAAGGCGGTGACGGACTCGATCCTGCAAGGCCCGGTGTTCGTCACGGATTTTAACAAGGACTTTGCGCTGGTGGGCGAGTTGATCAAGCGCGACTACCGCAACCGATTCAAAGATGCCGCGAAGAATAACCAGGACTCGCGCCCCATCCTCAGCCATGAGCGGAGTATAGGCTCCGTGATTAAATTGCTCACGCCGGCTTCGCGCGAGTACTCGACGGAATACAACGCGTGGCTCCGGAGCATTCCTCAGCATGTGAAGGAATTGCTCTTCGTTGTGAAACGTTTCTACAAGCCGGAGTGGGGCGACGATTGGCGCCGGCACTTCAGCGTGGACGTGATCAATGGCGTCCCAGGGAATGAATTAAAGTTCGAGAATCGCAAGCTCGTGGCCAGTTACGTGCGAGTGGGGTACGAACCGGACGGCTCGTGGCGGACGTTTGGCTTGCGCAGCGACTTTCATCCGGCGTCAAAAATTCAGATGGAGGACGACATCACCGCCAGCGTGGTCGTGCCAGTGGAGAAGCTCACCGGGATGAATCCGACGTTCCAGAATCCGGGCGCGAAGTTTTCCCGCAACTGCGAGAATCGATTGTTCCAACGCCCGGATGACGCCATTCACCGCGGCTATGACAAACAGGCTGAGCTGGATTTCTCGCGCGGCGGAAACTTTTTCTCGAACTACGAACCGCTCGATCTTGCCACGGCGAAACAGATGCTCGAAGACGTCATTTCCTTCAGCCAATACACGGAACCAGTGCAGCGGCTCATTCGTGACTTCGTGGAAAAGGGGGATGCTAATTATCTCGTGGCTACCTCCCATCCGCGTGTCATCAACGGGAAGCCCACCAAGAATCCGCGTTACTTGCAGCCGCGGCCCGATCTGATGGAGCCGCGCGACACCTACGTGGCGGATGTTTCGATGCGTTTCCAGCGTCGCGTGCCCCTCGGGCAGCCGGTGCACAAGCCCGTCAATGTGGTGGTGCCCGGACGTCGTAATAATCCGCCCGAGCCTGGAGTGCGTTCGCTCGCGGTGTACAACCCAATCCACTTCATGGAGCTGCCCGAGCTATTCATGGAGTTCATCTGTTCGCTCACGGGGAAGTCGCCTTCCACCACCGGCGCGGGTAGCGAAGGCGCCCTGACCAAAGGGCCGTTCAATTGCCTGCCGCCGATCCTCGACCTGAACGATGCGCTGGTCAGCTATCTTCTCACGGGTTACCAGGCGTTCGTCACTTCAGCCGGATACGTCGGGCCGCAGGTGCGCATCGACCATGATGTGAGCCTCCTGGTGCCGGAGATTTTGTCGCGCATGACCGTTCCGGAACGCGAACCAAAGTTTCTGATTGAGAACGGTTACCTTGAGAAGTGCCGGGACTTTGATCACAACGGCGCTCGCGTCTTGGCCAGCCGATTGGGTTATCGCATCACCGCCCGCTTCGTGCGCACTTACTTTGGGCGTATGTTCAATCATCCCGACAAGGTGTTCACCGATGCCATGCTCAAGCCAGAGACGCAGGATGCCGGCGTCTTTGCGGATGGCATGGATAACATTGTGAGTACGCAACGCAGTGTGGCGCTCCATTATTTCGAGGATGACAGCATCAAGATGGCCTGCCCGCCGCTCCATGCGTTGCTGCACATCATGGCGCACGGCCAATGGGAAGGTCGTGACCTTGGGCATGCCAAGGTGCGCGCCCTCTTCACGCGCGACAATCTGCTGGCCAGCGATTGGTATGCGGAACGTTTGCGCGCCAAGCAAGCGGTGGATGTGAAGTTGTGGCAACGGCATCTGACTTACCTCACGAAGTTCATCACCAAGCCTTATTACGCCGAGGAAGCAACCCGGCTGGGGATCGAGCAGCGTTTACATTTGGCGCGGAAAGAGTCGAAGCGGGTGCAGGAGGCGGAATACCTGACGTCGCTACGGGGAACGTTGGGCGTGAACCCGTCCATCCATGCCAGCCGGCCTGATTCCAAAACCGATCTGGCCTCCGAGACTCAAAAAGCAGAACGACTCGTGCGTTCCGCGTGAGAGAGGCCTTGCGATGAATCCAGCAAGCCTGCTCCTTTCGGAAAGGCAGCCCATTCGCCTCGGCTTCTTGCTTTGCCTGCTGTTGCTTTCGAGTTGCGCGACGCGCAACGCGGATTCGGAGGCGACGATTACGCGAATTGGCTTCGGATCCTGCGTCAACATTGCGTCCCACCCAACGTTGGATCAGGTCCTCAAGCTCTCCTTTGACCGCTTCATCCTGTTGGGCGACAACGTCTATGCTGACACCACTAACGCATCGGTGATGACGGAGAAATATCGCGTGCGCAAAGAGAGCGCTTTCTTCAAGGCCTTGCGCAAGAAGGCGCCAGTTCTCGCCACGTGGGATGATCACGACTACGGAAGCAACGACGCCGGGTCCAATTACGTCATGAAGGTTGAGTCCCAAAGAATCTTCCTCGATTTCATGGACGAACCGTTGAATTCGCCCCGGCGCCAGCGCGAAGGGGTTTACGAGGCTTACCTTACGGGCCGGCCCGGCAGGCGCGTGCAGATCATTCTTCTCGATACACGTTATTTTCGCAGTCCCCTGGCGAAGGGCAAAAACAACGTGGTGCCGAGCGGCGGGAATTACATTCCACATCCCGACCCGAACGTGACCATGCTGGGTGAGGCGCAATGGCAATGGCTGGAGGAGCGATTGCGAGTGCCGGCGGATTTGCGAATCATTGGTTCGAGCATCCAATTCATTGCGGAGTTTAGCGGTGGGGAAGCCTGGGCGAATTTGCCGCGCGAGAAGCAGCGCATGCTCGATCTCCTGGAGCGGACCAAGGCCAACGGCGTCGTCTTCATCAGTGGCGATCGCCATTTCGCTGAGCTGTCACGCATGGATCGACCGGGCATTTATCCCCTTTACGATCTGACTTCCAGCGCCTTGACCGAAGCTCATAAACGAGGCACCCCTACGCCGAATCGCTTCCGGGATGGGCCTACTTATCACGATACGAATGTGGGCCTCATCACGGTTGATTGGAGTTCGGCGAAACCAAGAGTGTTGCTTCAAGTCATCGATCAAAACGGAACGGTGCGCATCGAAAAGCCGTTCGCATTCTAGTGCGCCAACATTGAAGGCGCGCTGCCTCGGGCCGAGGCCGATGCGTTTTAGTGACCTGTTGCTTTGCCGATGAACAGGTCATGTCATCGAATTCAGACAGGGTCTTGTGGCAGTGCGGACCCGCTCCATGCCCGCCACTAGAAATAGCCGTTCGCAACAGCCCATGAGGTGCGCTACACTTCGCCTCCAATTTTCCCGGATTGAATAAGAAACTATGAAAAACATCATTGTACGGCTCTGCAGTATTCTGGTTGGCGTCCTGGTTGGCGTGTTCGACTCGGTCGCGAACCAGGCCATTCCGCTAAGCATTGAGAAACTCACGCGCAAGGCGGATTTGGTCCTGGAAGGCACGGTTAGAAGCACGTCATGCCAGCGCGATTTCGAGGGCAGGATCTACACTCGAGTCCTGCTCGACGTGGTTGAAGTTTGGAAGGGGCAGGTGCCGCCGGATTTTGTCGTGGTGCAACCAGGAGGGGTGCTGGGCGAGGAAGTCGTCACTGTTTCGGGCCAGGACGATTTTGCGATTGGTCAGGAAGTCGCCCTGTTCCTCGTTTTGAACCCGCGCCGGGAAGGCGTCGTGATCGGCGTATCACAAGGCAAGTTCAAGATCGTTACCGACAAGGTGAAAGGACGAACTGTCAGCAACGGCTTTCACGGCAAAGCGCGTGAGCAGGGCGCGAATTTGCAATCCAGTGCAACCCCTGCCTTGACCGTGACAGAACTCAAACAGCGTGTTCGTGGCGAATCGAAATGAAGAAACTGAATCTCATCCTGGTTGTATTCCTCGCCATGGCAGCGAGTGCTCCCGCCTTTGTCGTCAGCCAAACGACCGGAGGCAATCAACGCCGCTGGGATTTGGTGACGTTGCCCTCGTCGGTGCCGACGAATGTGGTCAATCGAACCACGCGCGCGATTCGATATTATCTCGGGGCAAATGGCTACTCGCCTGCGAACAAAGCCGCGGAGTTGAATGCCATCCGGTCCAGTTTTGCGCAATGGCAGGCCGTCTCCGGAACCGTCCTGAAATTCGAAGAGGCGGGCTTGATGAACAATCCCGATGTGAACACCTCCGACAACAGCAATGTGGTGTATTGGTCCACGAGCACCCTCGTCAACGGCGGCATGGCGGACATCAGTGGCTCGCTCGGGGTCACGTACTCATCGTTCAATGCAAACGGGACTTTTGTGCAGGCAGACATCGTGTTGAACGCCGCCGAGAATGACTGGTACACGGATTTTTCATCGAACAGCACCACGCACTTTTTCGCGGAAGGAGTGCTTCTCCACGAGATTGGACACTTCATTGGCCTGAGCCATTCCCCGATTGGCAACGCCTCCATGTTGTGGGTCGGGAGTGAGGGGATCCAGGGCCAGGTGGGTCTGGCGGTGGATGACATCTCGGGCGCGCGTTTGATTTATGCCCAAACCAACCAACTCAGGAATCTCGGAGCGCTCACCGGTTCCGTGACGAGGAATGGCCTGGCGGTTTTTGGTGCTGCCGTGTTCCTCGAAGACACCAACGGGAATCTGGTGGCGGGAACGGTTACCGACAGTTCCGGCATTTACCGGTTGCTCGCGCTTCAGCCTGGAAGTTATCAGGTGCGCGTCTGTCCGCTCGATCCGAACACCGGTGACTTCCTTGTGCGTGGCTCAGAGATTTCATCGACCTACAATGCCGCGGATACTGCCTTTCTTCCGACGGCGAATACGCCTGTGAACATTCCTGCCGGCACGAACAGTTTGAATTTGACCGTCCTGGGCGGGACGGCGCCATTTCGCATCACCGATATCCGCAGCCCCACGGCGAATTCAGGTTCGTACCGTTGGGGAGGAACACCGATCACGCTGTGGCAAGGTCAGAGCAATTACACGGTTGGGGTCGTCTCCTCCACGCTCCCCACGTCCGGCGCTGCGTTGTCTGTGTCGGGGACCGGTGTCACGGTGGGAGCCGCGACCTTCGCTGGTAATTTGAGTGGCACCGGCCTGAATTTCATATCCGCGGTCGTGAACGTGGCCAGCAATGCCGTGCCGGGACCACGCACCTTCACGGTGGTACAGGGCACTAATCGCGCCTACGCCAACGGGTTTATTGAGATCGCTCCTGTCGCCCCGGATTACAATTTCGACGGCGTGGACGATGTGTTTCAGCGCAAATACTTTCCGCTCTTTACGGTGACCAATGCCACGGCGAACGCTGATCCGGATGGCGATGGGTTTCCGAATTCCCACGAGTATTTGGCGGGCACGAATCCGACGAATGCCGCGTCCCTCATCAAAATCGACGTTGTTCAACACACGCCCAGCGGTGCCAACGTGACGTTCCGCAGTGTGGCAGGCAAACGTTACCAGCTTTACAGCCGTCCTTTCGCGGAGACCGGAATTTGGCAGTCGGTCGGTTCACCGCTTACGGCGCTGAATGGGACTAGCGTGGCGGTCGACACTTCGGGCGGAACCGGTTCGAAGTTTTACCGCGTCGCAATTGCACCGTAACCCTCATCTAATACCTGAGGCGATATAAGCCATTGGTTGAAGTGGCGGCGGGATCCGACACGCTCATCAAGCCACCCGTGCCCATCACGTTTTTCACGTCCATCCAGCTTGGATCGCTGACACGATTCTTCCGCTGCACGATGTAGTTCGTTCCCAGGGCGCCATAGAATTGGAACTCGAAGTGTTCGTTCGTCCGCCAGGCATTGAACAATCGAGTGACGGGGGCAATAGCCGTCAGTTTGTAGAAGGCCATTCCCGGCTGAGTCGCCGGAGCCTGGACCGTTACGTAACCATTAGTGGCTTGGACGATTTGCTGTTCCGCCACGGTCCAGGAGGCTGAAGTCAAATTGCTTGAATGCAGCAGGGTGTAGCCGATGCCTCCCGCGGCCTGAAAGCGGAAAAGGAATTGGGTGTCGGTGCGCATCGCGTTGGTGAGGATTACCGAAGAAGCGGGTCCGCCGGTAATCGTGTTGGGTAGCAGTCCATTGAATGTCTGTGGCGCTTGAATCAGTGCCGCTTCACCCGGAGGCAATTGCAAATCGATGATCGAGCCATTTTCCGTCAACCATCCGCCCAGGAACGAATAGTAGGTGTAGCATTCGAAGGCGCTGCGCGACCGGTTCCATCGGCAAGCCGTTGTATCATCGGGCACGGGAGGGCAGGGGCCAGGATCGCAAAACCCGCAAAACGAAACCGGCAACACCGTTACGGAGGAGCCCGCGGGATAATGATAACAGGGCGGTAGCGGCGGTGGGATGGTCCAACCTAAATCGCCTGCGAAGGCAACGGTGCGCGAGGCAGGCAGCCAAAGGAACCCGGCAGTGGGAATCGCCAGCGATTCCGTGGGATTGCTCCAGCCCACTGCCGCATTGAATACATTGCTCGCGGGATAAGTTTGCAAATTCTTATCCCAGGCTAAATGAACGCTGCCATCCGGCAGAACGCGCAACACGTTTGAAATCGAGTTGTCTCCGGCGTTGAAAGGATTCGCAAAGAGATTGGAGCCAGCCAGAAAATGCACGTCAGCAAATCCGACGATATTTTCGGAAAACCTCGCCTGGGCGTGATTCCGAACCTCGCTGGTAACGACGATGAGAAGGGTCGCGAGGGCTGGTAGAAGTCGAGTTCTCATACCGAGTATAGTACCGACGGTCCTTTATGGGCGAGACAGTGTTTGAAGCGGTTGATCCCGTCAAGCAAGCCACTTGGCAGGTCCGGCATCTACGAGGGTGATTTCACATTGCGCGCGGTGATTCGCATCCACACGCTTGCCCGATGGCAAATGCAAAAGCGTCCGTCCTTGAACATTTCAAAGCCCCCTTGGTGTCGCGTGACTTTCCGTTGCCTACCTTACCAGAGCCCGGGGCGGCGTTGGTGCGAATGGAGATGGCAGGGATCTGCGGGACCGATGTTCATTTGTGGAAAGGCGAGCTGCCGATCAAGCTGCCGGTCATTCTTGGCCACGAAACGGTTGGGCGCATCGTGGCGCTAGGCGATGGATTAAACCGGGATTGGACGGGGCAACCACTGGCCGTTGGTGATCGTGTGACCTGGAATTCCGCCACATCCTGTGGCCAATGCTACTACTGCGCGGTGAAGAAGCAGCCCACCCGTTGTCCACATCGCCGCGCCTATGGCATTGGTTATCGGTGCGACGAAGCGCCGCATTTTCTCGGTGGGTACGCTGAGTTTCATTACCTGCGGCCGCGCGCCACGATTTTCAAGCTCCCCAAAGGTTTGCCCACCGAGTCCGTGATTGGCGCGGGCTGCGCCTTGATCACTGCGATTCATGGGGTGGAGCGCACGGGCATCGAATGGCAGGACACGGTGGTGGTGCAAGGCGCCGGTCCAGTCGGCATCGCCGCACTGGCGGTGGCTAAAAGCGCCGGCGCCTCGCGCGTCATCGTCATTGGTGGTCCGAAGGCACGGCTGGAGATCGCCAGGAAGTTCGGCGCTGATGAAGTCATTGACCTCGAAGCGGTGCGGGAATCCGCGCAACGCATCGACGCAGTGCGGCAGCTCACGGGCGGTTTCGGCGCAGACGTTGTGCTGGAGTGCGTGGGCATTCCCACGGCGATTGGCGAAGGCATGGAGATGTGCCGGGACGGCGGAAAATATCTGGTGCTGGGCCATTATTGCGATGCCGGGCCTGTGATGTGGAATCCGCATGTGATCACGCGCAAACAACTTCAGGTCTTTGGCTCATGGTCGAGCGAACCACGGCACCTCGCGGCGGCGATTCAATTCCTCAACGCGAACCAGCAACGCTTTCCCTTTGCCGAAATGGTGTCGCACCGGTTCACGCTGGAACAAGCCAATGAAGCGTTGGCAACCACGGCGCGCTGGGAAGCGTTGAAGAGTGTTCTCGTCCCGGGTTGAACCACGATGCGAACGCCGCGGCGCCGTGTCTCGTTGTGGTTTGTGTTCTGCGCGAGGGTGCGCCAAACCGCAGTCGGGGCGGCTGTGGTCCCCTGCAACCGTATGCCGCGCCTCGCCCATACGGACATGGGCGCCTGCAATGGAAAGACGGATTGAAAGTCGGTGCTGTTCTTGCGATCAACTGCGCATGAATTCCCACACCGGTTTGTTCCCGCGTCCGCACGCCGCTGCGGAATCACTGTTCAGTCGGCGCACTGCACTCAAGTCTGCTGCTCTGCTGGCCACCGCTGCAGCGTTGAGTCCGCGGGCGATTCATGCGGCTGAACAACCGCGGTCTGATGATCGTCGCGCCTCGCCCAAGCGTTACGACGTGAAGAAATCGATCAACCTTTGGGCCTTTCCCTATCCCCAGCGGATGAATCTGGAGGAATGCCTGCGACTCGCGAAGGACGCGGGCTTTGACGGCATCGAACTCAACTATGATTTGGACAACGACCTTTCTCCGAAATCAGGCACGAAAGAATACGAAAAGATTCGCAAGCTGGCCGACGAAATTGGGATTCAGATCAGCGGTCTCTGTTCTTTCCTCTTCTGGCCGTATCCGTTGACGAGTAACGATCCGGAAAAGCGCGCACGGGGAATCGAACTGGCGGGCAAGATTGCCCAAGCGGCGCATGATCTGGGTGTGGAAAACGTTCTCGTCGTGCCCGGCGCGGTGCACATTCCGTGGCGCACCGATCACGAGCCGGTCCCAAATGATGTTTGCGACAAACGCGCACGCGAGGCCATTGCCACGCTGGAGAAGAACGCCGCGAAACTGAAAGTGTTCCTCAACATCGAGAACATTTTCTTTAACGGGTACCTGATGACGCCCATGGAGATGAACACGTTCGTGGACAGTTTCCAGAGCGAGCATGTCCGGGTTCATTTCGACACGGGGAACATTTCCATGTTCCAGTTCGCGGAGCATTGGGTGCCCATCCTCGGCAAGCGCATCCAGAACATTCACTTCAAGGAGTTTACGAAGAAGGGCACGGACTATTCACTGGAAACGTTCCGCCCCTTGCTCGATGGAACGACGAATTGGCCGGCGATTATGGATGCGCTCGAATCGACGGGCTACCGCGGCTACGTGACCTTCGAATATTTTCATCCCTACCCGCATTATCCCGAGGCGCTGGTGTACCAGACCAGTGATTCCCTGGATCGAATCCTGGGAAGAGCGGTGCGCGGGCGGGCTTAGCCAAGATGCGATTTCAAACTGCCGCAGGTTTGAGCGCGGAATAATCGCTGAGCAGGCTGCCGGTCTTCTTTCGATTCACTTCGCTAAGGCCGCTGGCGGACAGCGCGTTCAGGATGCTTTGCGGCGGCACACATTCCGCAATGGTCGCCCAATAGAACTTCATCAACTGGCCGGCGTCCGCATTGCGCGTAAACAGGCGCGTCGCTGCCGGAAGAATGCGGCCGAGATAAAGACTGGCGATGGCAAACGCGACGCGCGATTGCGGGCGAGTGATCTCCATGATTAACACGCGGCCTCCCGGTTTGAGCACACGCCGAAATTCACGAAACAGCATTCCCAGATCTTCCACATGCCGCAGGGCGTAACCCATCGAAATGAAATCAAATGAGTTGTCGGCAAAAGGAAGAACCTCGCCGCGGGCCTGGATTAGGCGCACGTCACGAAGTTTTTGGTTCTCGCGCAACATGCCAATGCTGGGGTCCAGTCCGACGATGTCGGAAGGCTGAAGGCCCAAGCCGAGCGCGGCTTCCGCTGCCAGGCCGGTTCCGGTGGCGACGTCCAGTAGACGCATCCCTGGGACAAGGCCAGTGCGGCGAAGCGCCATTTTGCGGTAGAGCTTGCAGGAGCCAAACGAAAGCACGCTGGAGATCCGATCGTAATAACGAGCGGTCTGATCGAAAAGGTGCATGACGAATTCCGGGCGTTGCGCGCGGCTCTCGTAAAACTCCGGGAGGTCGCGGTGGGGCGCGAGGGCGCTGGTTTTCTCCCTGGACACAGTGTGATTCGAATTCATGCTCGCCCGCAGTTTTCCTCTAACATCCGTTCGGCGCAAGCCGTGCCGCGGTCCAGAGCGGACTATTTGAACGGGGGGAACTAAAACTCAGGCAGCCAAAGGTGGCATTCTCTAATTACCTCTATTCCAAACCACAGCGTTTTGATCCCTAGCCGTTTACAACGCTTTTCCGGTGAGACGCAGGTAAGCTTCGAGGTATTTCTCCTGCGTTCTTTGCACCACGTAATCGGGTAGGGGCGGCGCAGGCGGTTGTTTGTTCCAATGGATGCGTTCGAGGTAATCGCGGAGGAATTGTTTGTCGAAACTCGGCTGGCTGCTGCCCGCTTCGTAAAGGTCGGCCGGCCAGAATCGGGACGAGTCGGGCGTGAGAACCTCATCGATCAAAATGAGTTTTCCATCAAAGAGGCCAAACTCGAACTTGGTGTCGGCAATGATGATTCCCCGTTCGCGGGCGTGGGCGCGGGCCGCGTTGTAAATCTGAAGGCTTAATGTGCGTGCCTGTTCCGCGATCTTGTCCCCCACGATTTCAGCCGCGCGCGCAAAGGGAATGTTTTCATCGTGGCCCGTCTCAGCCTTCGTCGCTGGAGTGAAGATGGGCTCGGGCAATTGCGACGATTCCGTGAGCCCAGTGGGCAGCGCGATCCCGCAGACAGTTTGCGACTGCTGATACTCCTTCCAGCCCGAGCCGGACAAATAGCCGCGCACGACGCATTCGATGGCCAGAGGTTTGGCCTTCTTCACGATCATGCTGCGGTTCTCAAGAAGCTCGGAATAACGGCGGAGATTCTCCGGCAACGGATCGTTGGCTTTGGCGAGCAGATGATTCGGCACGAGCGTGGCAAATTTCTCGAACCAAAAATGGGAAATTTGAGTCAGCACTTCGCCTTTGCGCGGAATGCCGTTGGGCATGATGCAGTCAAAGGCCGAGATGCGATCCGTGGCCACCATGAGGTAGGCGTCGCCGAGGTCGAACAGTTCCCGCACTTTTCCGCTTCTAATTTTGGGAATGCCGGGCAGATCGATTTGCAACAAGGGCTCTGACATGCGCGCGAGAATGGCGGCGGGCGAGTGTGGGTTGAAAGTTGAAAGTTCGGCCGCTGTTAAACAGGCGGCAGATTCGCGAGGACGGGCTTGGTCGGAAGCGTTCCGGCGGGCGCTTCGCCCGTCAGCCTCTTGATAAGCACCTTGGAATTGCGACCACCCGCATCGTATTTCTCGCGCCGCATTGCCGGCAAATCATCCGGCGAGCCCTCGGTGAATCCCGCCTTGGATTGGAAGTAGTTGAACGCCTGGGTGGAGAGCGTGATCAACTCTTTCACGCCCTGTTCACGCGCCTTGTTCTCAATGAACTGAATCAACTTCCGCCCGATGCCCTGATTCTCATGCGAGGCGCTCACGTAGAGGCAGGCGAGTTCGCCCTTCTTTTGCTCAGGATAAATATGCAGCGCAACGCAAGCCACCGGGTGCTTGTCGATTTCGAAGATCCAATAGTCGGCCAGTTGTTTCTCGATCACCGACCGTGTTCGCCGCACCAATTCATCGCTTTCCACGCCTTCCTTGGTGAGTTGCTGAATGCTGCGCACGTCCTTGCGCAACGCGCGGCGAATCTGTTGGTACTCATTGGCGTAAATCAGCGTCCCGATGCCTTCGTTGGAAAACACTTCCGCGAGCAAGCCTTCGTCCACCCGGCCATTGATGATGTGCACGCGGGGCACGCCGGCCTTGCAGGCGACCGCAGCATGCGAGGCCTTCGAAAACATTTCAGGCGACAGATCGTTCCGTTTGTCCGCGAGCACTTTCTCCAAATCCCCCGCGAGCATCTGGCGAATCAATTGTCCTTTGTTGATCAATCCATCGTAGGTCGTGATGAAAATGACTTTGGTGGCCTTGAGCGCTTCGGCGACGGCCACGGCCATGTGGTCGGAATTGACGCGATATGTTTTCCCTTCGCCATCAAAGCCGAGTGGCGGCACCACCGGCACGATGCCCTGGTTGAGCAACGTCACCAGCATCTCGGTATCGACGCGCTCCACCTTGCCGGTGAACAGATGATCGACGCCGCCGAGAATGCCCATGGGGTGCGCAATGATGGCGTTGGTGGTGGCGGCGCGCAGATCATTCGTGCTGAGGCCTTCGAGGATCTCGTGCGTGAGCCGGTTCGCCGCTGTTAAGGCGAGCTTCAACGTCTCGGCGTCCGTGATGCCCGAGCCGTCGGTATCCGACACCTTGAACTTTTGTTCCTCGGCCAGCGCGCGAATCTGGGCGGCCGCGCCGTGACAGATCACCGCGCGAATGTTCAGCGAGCGCAGCACGGCGACATCGAGGAGGATGTTCGAGAAATTCTCCTCGGTGACGATGGCGCCATCGAGGCTGAGCACGAAGATCTTTTCGCGGAAGCGCGGGATGTACTGCAGGATGCCGCGAAGGTCAGTAGGTTTCACTTTTGGATGTTCACGCGATTCGATCGCTATCGAAAATAAGTAGGCGGATGCGCGCGGTATTCAACAGTTTATTTTCACGGAAAGGAAAGGTTGTCGCATAGGCACCTCTCAGGGGCAGAGGGCGGACCGTGGTCGATATTTCGGCTTCACCCGCAAGCCGAAGTTGGAAACCCAATTACACAATACTGTTTCCACCGCGCGCAATCGCCCATACAACGGATCGTGATGCCTGATGAATCGACGCCGCCTACGGGCGCACCTGTCCACCGTCGCCGGCCCCGCTACGCGGGGAAGCACCCGCGACAGTTCCACGAGAAGTACAAGGAGTTGAATCCGGAACGTTATTCTGCGGATGTGGCGAAGATTCTGGAGTCAGGAAAAACTCCGGCGGGCATGCACCGCCCCATCATGGTGGAGGAGATTTTGGAAGTGCTGGCGCCTCGCGCCGGGGAAATAGCCGTGGACTGCACACTTGGTTATGGCGGACATGCGCGCCTGCTCGTGGAGCGGATTCAACCGGGGGGGAAACTGATCGGGCTGGACGTGGATCCCTTGGAACTGCCGCGCACGGAAGAGCGTTTGCGCTCGGCGGGTTTTGGGCCAGAAAAGTTCGTTGCGCATCGCAGTAATTTTGCCGGCTTGCCGCAAGTGCTGGCGAAGGAGCAGTTGAACGGAGCCGACCTCATCCTGGCTGACCTCGGCGTTTCTTCGATGCAACTCGATAATCCCGCGCGCGGTTTCACTTTCAAGGAGCGCGGCCCGCTGGACATGCGCATGAATCCCGGGCGCGGGGCGCCAGCCTCGCAATTTCTTTCTCACGTGACGCAGGATAAGTTGATTGGTCTGCTGGGGGAGAATTCAGATGAACCGCACGCGCGCGTCATCGCCCTGGCCCTGAAGAAGCAGCCGATTGCGACCACCCAGGATTTAGCCCGCATCGTGCGGGAGGCAGTTACGGCCGCTCGTTCGTTTGCCGCTCGCGAGCAAATTGAGATGTCGGTGCGCCGCACGTTCCAAGCGCTGCGCATCGCGGTGAATGACGAGTTTTCCGCGCTGGAGAATTTTCTGCGCAACCTTCCGCAATGCCTGAACCCCGGCGGACGCGTAGTGATCCTGACGTTCCACTCTGGTGAAGACCGGCGCGTGAAGAAAGCCTTCCAAACGGGACTGCGCGAGGAATTGTACGCTTCGATATCGCACGACGTGGTTCGTGCCGGGGCTGAGGAACTTCGAGCCAACTCGCGCGCGTCCTCAGCCAAGTTGCGCTGGGCGGTGCGCGCAACGACGGAATCTGAGAAGAATGTGAAGTCTTGAAAGAGAACGTTTCATCCGAAGCCGAAGGAAGCGAAGTCAGCGAAAGAAATTGGATCGCTTGACGAGAATCTGCCTTAGCTCCATCGACTTTCTTCGCTTCGTTCGACGCCTTCGCCGGAAACAATCTGCCTCCCCGCGCCGAGTCGTTCACGCAACGTTTCTTTGCTGACCTCTCCCTCCCACCGGCTGATGGCCACGGTGGCGACCCCGTTGCCGATGAGGTTGGTTATTGCGCGGCATTCGCTCATGAAACGGTCGATGCCAATCAAAAGTGCCAGGGAGGCGACGGGAATCCCCGGCACGGCCACGAGCGTTGCAGCCAGGGCGATGAAGCCACCCCCGGTCACCGCGCTCGCGCCCTTTGAGGTAATCATGGCCACGAGCAACAAGCCAATCTGGTGTGGCAGATCGAGCGGCGTGTTGGTGGCTTGGGCGAGAAACACGGCGGCCATGGCCATGTAGATGTTGGTGCCGTCGAGGTTGAAGCTGTAGCCAGTGGGTATGACCAGGCCCACGGTGCCAGGGGCGCAACCGAGTCGGCGCATTTTTTGAATCATGCCCGGCAATGCGGTTTCCGAGGAACTGGTGCCGAGCACGAGGAGTAATTCCTCCTTGATGAAACCTAGGAATCGGAAGATGGAAAAGCCGCACCACGCCGCAATTCCGCCGAGCACGATCACGACGAAGACATGCTGCGGTGAGATAAAAGCCGGTCATGAGCGCCGCTAGATTCTTGAGCGAATCAAGTCCATAGCTGCCAATCGTAAATGACATCGCGCCAAACGCCCCGATCGGAGCTGCTTTGACCACGATACGCATGATGCCAAAGAAAATTTCAGCGACCCGGTCTATCACATGCAGCGCAGGCACGCCGCGTTCACCGAGGGCGGAAATGGCGAAGGCCGTCAGGATTGAAACGAACAGCACGGGGAGCAAATCCCCGGACACGAATGCGCCGACGAATGTGTTGGGAATGATATTGAGCAGGAATTCAGCGGTCGTAGCGTGCTGCGCACCTTGCACGTAGGCCTGGCTCAATTTGGGATCGAGTGTTTTGGCGTCCACGTTAAATCCGTCGCCCGGGCGCAGCACGTTCACCACCACAAGGCCGATGATGAGAGCCAGAGTAGACACGACTTCGAAATAGAGCAGCGTCTTGCCGCCCATGCGTCCCAGCTTTTTTAGATCGCGCATCGAAGCGACACCGTGGACCACGGTGCAGAAGATGATGGGCGCGATGAGGAGCTTGATCAGCTTGATGAACGCGTCGCCCAGCGGCTTGAGCTTTATGGCCAGTCCGGGCGCGTAGTGGCCCACCAGGATTCCCACCACGACGGCAATCAGCACCTGCACGTAAAGGATGCGATACCAGGGCGTGCGCGGGAGCGGCAGCGTCACAGGGGTAATCATGGCTGCCGACGTTTCAATTACTTCATCGCCCGGGCAATCGAGTTCCACCAGAGGTCATGTAACTCCGCGAGCGGCCACGCATAGTCAGCAGTGGCAGTTTTGATCTTCAATTCGCTTCCGCCGACCTTCCCGAGGTTGGCGGCCGGAATCCCCAAAGCCTTGGCTTGACCCAGCACTTTCGCGGCGTTCTGTGGCGTGGTGGAAATGACGATGCGGCTTTGGGTTTCGCCAAAGAGCAACGCATCGAGCCGCGCGTCTTTCGCGGATGATAAGTCGACGGTGGCGCCGATGAGCCGGGGAGTGTCGCGCGCGATTTGTTGGGAGATGCAGCTTTCGGCCAGCGCAACGGCGAGCCCGCCTTCGCTGCAATCGTGCGCGCTCTTGACGAGGCCTTGCGCAATCCAGCCACGCAAGGCGTCGTGCAGCATTTTCTCCGTTTCCAAATCCATTCGGGGCGGCGTGCCAGTTTTTTTGGAGTGAACCAGTCTCAAGTAAGCCGAGCCGCCCAGGCCCTGCAGCTTGTCACCTTGGTCCACGGCGTCGCCCAGCAAAAGAATGGCGTCGCCCTCGTCCTTGAACCACTGCGTGGTGATGTGTTCGGGCTTTTCGATCAGACCGACCACCGCCACGGTGGGTGTGGGATCGATCGGCCCGTTGGGATTCTGGTTGTAGAGCGAGCAATTGCCGCCCGTGACGGGAGCGTTGAAAGACTGGCAGGCCTCGGCCAGGCCGCGCACCGATTCCTTGAGCTGATAGAAAATCTCCGGGTTATGCGGATTGGCGAAATTCAAATTGTCGGTGGCGCCGAGCGGCGACGGCGCCGGAACAGGCCAGGTTGCGGCAGCTTCGGCGACGGCGATTTTGCCGCCTTCGTAGGGATCGAGATAAACGTAGCCGCCATTGCAATCCACCGTCATGGCGATGTACTTGTCCGGCACCGGTTTGCCGCTGCCATCGCCTTCGGGCACAGAATCCGTCTTGATGCGCAGCACCGCGGCATCACTGCCAGGCGCCACGATCGTGTTGTCGCGCACCATGTGATCGTATTGGCGATAAACCCAATTCTTGGAAGCAATGGTCGGCCAGGCGAGCAACGTCTTAAGGTTTCCGATCGCATCGGCGGTGTCAGGCATTCCGTCCAAGCGTGAACGCGCGCACTTCGTTCAGATACTTCGGCTCAACTGACTCGCGATGATAAATCGGAGATTCGTCCGCGATCTTTCGGGCCGGAATATCGGCGATCACCTTGCCATGATGCTTGCACGACCATGCGGCCGGTGTCCGTGACGAAGCCAATTTCCGCCCAGGGCAAATCCCATTTGTCGAAAATGCGCTGCACTTCTGCCTCGCGACCTTTGTTGACGATGATGAGCATCCGTTCCTGCGATTCGCTGAACATGATCTCGTAGGAAGTCATGTTCGGCGCGCGTTGCGGAACTTTGTCCAACTCGATCTCAATGCCGGTTCCCGCGCGGGCTGCTGTTTCGCAAGTGGAACAGGTGAGCCCCGCCGCGCCCATGTCCTGAATGCCGGCCACAACGCCTGTGGCGAGCAATTCGAGGCACGCTTCGCACACGAGCTTTTCCATGAAGGGATCGCCCACCTGCACGGCGCCGCGCTGTTGTTCGGCCGATTCCTCGGTCAAATCCTGCGAGGCGAATGCGGCGCCCGCCAGACCATCGCGACCGGTCGCCGGGCCGACGTAGAAAACGGGATTGCCGATGCCCTTGGCCGCGCCGCGGGCGATTTGCTCGTGCCGCAGCACGCCGAGACAAAAGGCGTTGACGAGCGGATTGCCTTCGTAGGTTTTGTCGAAATAAACCTCGCCGCCGATGGTCGGGATGCCAAAGCAATTTCCGTAATGAGCGATGCCGCTGACCACGCCGCTGAAGAGTCGGCGCACATCCGGATGAGACGTAAGCTCGCCGAAACGCGCAGCGAATTCAAGGCGCAAACGGGACGCGCGCCCATCGTGAAAATATCACGCACGATGCCGCCCACGCCCGTGGCCGCGCCCTGGAATGGTTCCACCGCGCTCGGATGATTGTGCGATTCAATCTTGAAGGCGATGGCGATGCCGTCGCCGATGTCGATGATGCCGGCATTTTCTTCGCCCGCGCCGACGAGAATTTTGGGCGACTTGGTCGGGAAGGTTTTCAGCAACGGCCGAGTGTTTTTGTAGGAACAATGCTCGCTCCACATCACGGAGAAGATTCCCAATTCGGTGTAGCTCGGATCGCGTCCGAGGATTTCTTTGATCTTCGCAAATTCCTCCGGGCGTGAGGTTGTGCTTCTGGACAAGTTCAGGGGTAATTGCTGGCTCGCTCATCAATTTCAGTTCCACAGTTTTTATCGGAAACGCGGGTAACATGGGTTCCGCTCTTGTGGCACACAAGTAAAACGACATCACGATTGGCTACGAAGATCCACGCTCGACCAAGCCAAGCGCCTGCCTCTAATTTCACAAGATGGCTGGCACGTTGAAAATTGGTTTCCTGGGCGCGGGCAAGATGGCTTCCGCACTGGCGAAGGGGTTTGTCGCCTCGAAGATAGTTACGCCCCAACAGATCATGGCCAGCGATGTGATGGAGCCTGCTCGGGCGGCCTTTGCCAAGGAAGTCGGTGCGGCCGTGGCCGCTTCCAACGCCGAAGTGATGCGCTTCGCGAACGTGTTGATCCTCGCGGTCAAGCCGGACCAGGTCGCCAACGTGCTTGAGGAGATTCAACCACTCTGCACGGATGAACATTTGTTCATCTCAATTGCGGCCGGCATTCCGCTCACTCAATTGGAAGCCGCCTTTCCCATCCCAGCGCGCGTGATTCGCGTCATGCCAAATACTCCCGCGCTGGTGGGTGCGGGCGCCTCTGGTTACGCGCTGGGTTCACACGCAACGGCGGAAGATGGCAAGCTCGCGCAGCAACTCCTCAGCGCGGTCGGGGTCGCCTTCGCCGTGAAGGAATCTTTGCTCGATGCGGTGACTGGATTAAGCGGCAGTGGACCCGCCTATGTGTTTCAAATCATCCAAGCGATGAGCGATGGGGGAGTCGCGGCAGGTTTACCGCGGGAGGTGGCGACGCGCCTGGCGGCTCAGACCCTGCTGGGTTCCGCGAAAATGGTTTTGGAGACGGGCCTGCATCCAGCCGTCCTTAAAGACATGGTCACCAGCCCGGGGGGGACGACTATTGAAGGCCTGCATCAATTGGAAAAGGGCGCGCTGTCGGGAACTCTGATTAACGCCGTGCGCGCAGCTGCCGAAAAATCCCGTAAGCTTGGTGGCGGCTGAGAAGCGGGAGGCGAATCGCTAGCTCGTGAGGAACTGGTGCAACTCACGGTAGAGCGCATTCGCATCCGCAATCGACAGGCAGCCATCCGGCGTCACCAATCCGAAGCCTTCCCCGTAGGCCGGCCCATTCGCAACGCACGCGTCAGATTGATTTTCGAAGATCTGTCGGGAGGCTTTTTCGATCACCTCGTCGCGCAACCCATCCACTTCGTATTTCCAACCCACGATCGTGGCACGAGGAAACCATCCTCGAAGTTCAGCGATGATCTTGGGGGTGGGCATCAACTCGACGAGGAGCGGTTCGCCCCGTGTGGAAAGTTTTCCGGACAACACCGGGTGGAGGGCCCCGGAGGCATCGCGACTGAACGCTTTGCCGAACGTGAAGTCACTGACCGCTGCGGCATGGAGGACGGCGTCCCAGCTTTCGTCCGCGAGAGAGCGTAGGCGCAGGCGCAGATTGTCAGTGGTCGTGAAGGTTTCGACGCGGGCGGCATTGCGGTTGCCGCGCCAGGTCGACTGCTGTCCGACGAGCAACGTTACTTCGTGCCCGCATTCGCTGAAATAATTGGTCAGCTCCGACCCCAGGCGTCCGGTGGAATGGTTCGTGAGCCTTCGCACCTGGTCGAGCGGCTCGTAGGTTGGTCCGGCGGTAATGATGCAGCGCATCGCAGCGAGAGTTAACGGCACGCGCGAGCCGGGAAAAAGGTTTGTTTGTGGCCGCGCAGTTTTCCCAAGGCTCAACGAGAGGAATTTTGCTCGCCTCTCCTCCGCACAAATCTATTCTTCGCTCCACACACCTATGGATATCATTTTCAAATGCACGCAGTGTGATCAGGAACTCTCAGTGGAGGAGTCCGGCGCTGGGGCGGAGATTGAATGCCCCTCGTGCAATAGCCGTTTGACGGTGCCCGCAGCACTGCCGCCTCCCATGGCGGGGGCGCTCAATCCCATGGCCAGTTCCGCGGCCGCCCGCGCCGAGCAGCCACATTTCAAAGTCCCCACGTACGACAAGGCGCCTCCTCCGGCCGCCATTGAGAAGCCCCTCGTCCCGCTTGAGGCCGCCGCCCGGCACACCGACAAACAGATCAAGGTCCGCACCATCCGCCATTCGGATCATGTCGAGGTGGGCAAGGATTTGTTCGATGAACATGTTTCCCAAATCCTCCAAAAGATTGGCGAGCCGAACATCATTAGCATCACGCCCATTACGTATACTCACATGGATCTGGCCACGCGCGCGTGGGTGACGGACTACGGGGTGTTGGTGGTTTACCGCGGCTGAGCCGTGCCGAACGGCTTGCAGCCATCGTGTCCGAAGTGCCGAGCGAGCATCGGTGCTTGGAACTGGAAAAAAGAAAACTTTTGGGGAAGCCTTTCTCTCGACGTCCAAATTCAAATCACATGAAAACAACACTTGCTCTGGCTGGGGTCCTGGTCATTTCACTTGCGCAACTCGTCGCGGCTCATTGGCCAGGCTTTCGTAATGATGGCCACGGTATTTCAGCAGAGAAGAACGCGCCTTTGAAATGGAGCCCTGCGGAAAACATCCGGTGGCGCACGGCGCTCCCTGCCAAGGGCAACGCCTCACCCATTGTTTGGGCCGATAAAGTTTTCATCACCCAGGCCGAAGGCCCGAAGCGCACCGTGATGTGTTTTGATCGCACGAACGGAAAGCTGCTCTGGCAGCAGGGTGTGAGTTATCCCGAGAAGGAGGAGACGCACGACACTAATCCCCACGCGTCAGCCACTCCGGTTACGGATGGTGAGAGAGTCATCGCGTGGTTCGGCTCGGCGGGAGTGGTCGCTTATGATTTGGCGGGGAGGGAATTGTGGCGGCGCGATCTCGGCAAACAGGTTCACCAATGGGGCTATGGCAGTTCACCCACGCTGTACGAAGACGTTTGCATCCTCTACTTCGGTCCCGGCCCGCGCAGTTTCCTGATCGGCCTCGATAAGAAGACGGGCAAGACGCTCTGGCAAGTGGATGTGCCGGAGAAGCATCCAGCCGAGCGCTTCGATGGCTTTGCGGGGAAGAGCGATGGCATCATGGGTTCCTGGAGCACGCCGTTGGTGCTCCGCACGCCGCAACGGGATGAGGTGTTGATGACGTTTGCGAACGACATGCGCGGCTTCAACCCAAAGACAGGCAAGGAGCTGTGGCGAACGGATGGCTTGAATCCTTTGCTCTACACCTCGCCGTTGGCGGGGGAAGGTTACGTGGTGGGCCTCGGCGGGTTCTTTGGCGCTTCCGTGGCGGTGAAGACGGGAGGCAATGGCGACCTGTCGTCTCAGAAAGTTTGGTCGGTAAGGCGCGAAAAGCGGCATCTTCTCAGCTCCGGGGTCATCAAGGATGGACACATCTTCATCAGTAACACGATCGGCGTGGCGGAATGCCGGGAATTGGCGACCGGGAAACAAGTGTGGGAGGAACGCCTCAAAGCCACGGGCGCAAACGGCGAGACGTGGGGTTCGATGATTCTCGTTGGCGACAAGCTTTACGTGGTGAATCAATCCGGTGACACGTTTGTGGTCCGGGCCAATCCCAAAGAGTTTGAGCTCCTCGCCACCAATCCCCTCAAGGAGCCATGCAACACCACACCGGCTGTGTCGAATGGCGAGATTTTCATCCGCACGCATCAGGCGCTTTGGTGCATTGGCGAGAAGGGCTCAGAGCGGGCGGCACTCCAATAGGTGATGATGAGGGTCGCAGTGGCTTTTCTGATCCTGTGCGCTGGGATCGCGTTCGGAAAGCCTCGCGACGAAAAGCCATATCCGGCCATGAAGCGCGAGCCGGCCCGTTTCGTCGTTGTGACGAACCAGGTGCGCATTCCCACGCTGTGGAAATTCAATCCCCTGTTCTGGTTCGACAATTACGACCGGCCCATGCCGCCCCGGCGCTTCTGGCCGGACAGCCAGCATCGCCGGTTGCGTTGGCTCTGGCGCAATCCACTCCACAATTTCACCTTTTACGTCATCGGCATTGCCGACAAGACGTTCGTGCGCACGGGCAAGCATCCGGAGCGAGTGTTTGCGCCGAGCGACGGATGGAATTGGTGCGTGAGCAAATACAAGCTGCTGCGATTGCCGTTCGTGTCCTATCACCGCGGGCCGTTCAGCTTCTACCTCGGTTGGCGGAATCGCGGGCAATTTGGATTTGAGTTTAAGTTCTCGGAAGAGAAAACACCCCGGAAGCCGAAGGTGACTCCGATTGCGCCCATGCTGCCCGAGCCGGTTGGTTCCTAGCCAGAGCGCTTCCGACCTGGGCCAATCACTCAGCTGGCGCTGAGGCGGGGCCGCGTTCGTCACCTGGTTCTGGCAAAACCATCGCGACCGCCATGGCCGGCACAAACAGAAATGAGGCGTAGAGAAGTGCCGTGCGGAAATCACCCACCTTGGCGAACAAGCCAAACGTAATCACGCCCGCGGCCGAAGCGATGCGCCCGATGTTGTAGCAAAAGCCGGCCCCCGTGGTGCGCAGAAGCGTGGGGAAAAGTGGCGGCAGATACATGGTGAAGATGCCAAAGACCCCGGAGAAGAAGCCGATCAGGGGAAACCAAAAATATACGAGCGACTTGTAATCGCGGACCTGCATGAAGGTGAGAAACATGGCGAGGAAGAACCCGAGATACATCATGGCGATGCATCGCTTGTAACCGAAGTGGCGGGCGAGGAAGGCGGCAAAAAAGTTGCCGACAATCGAAGCCGCGATGACGAGGAAGAACGCGATGCTAACCAGTTTCTTTCTATCTGCTTCCGCCCAGACCTTGAGTTCCGGAAGGTTGAACAGGTGCTGAATGTGCCAGAACATGAAGGCCCACCAGGCCGTCAAACCGCAGGCGCAAACAACGATCGTGAGCAAGGTCGTGCGCCGGATGCGGGCTCCGAACAGGTCGAGGATGCCGGGCTCTTTCCCGCGCGCCTTATCTTTGGCGGCATGCCATTCCGCGGGCTCCGGCACGTGGCGTCGAATCCAGAACACGAGCAGTGCCGGGAGGATTCCGACGAGGAAGACATATTTTGGATGGAAGTCCGCCATGAGGTAAGTGGTGAGGCAGGCGAGCAACACACCCAGATTCACACCGGTTTGCAGCACGGCTGCAATCCAAGGCCGCCAGCGTTTCGGCCAGGTTTCGGAAAGAAGCGAGGAACCCACCGCCCATTCGCCCCCGATGCCGAGGGCAGCGAGGAAGCGAAAGATAAGTAGCTGCCACCAGGTTTGCGCAAAGCAGGACAGTCCGGTGAATATCGCATAGGTCAGGATGGTAAGACTCAGCGTCTTGCTGCGACCGAGCCGGTCACCGAGGCGTCCGAAGAAACCGCCGCCGAGCGCCCATCCGACGAGAAAGGCGGCCTGGATCCAGGAGCTTTTCTCCCGCACGAGCGCATTGGCCGTATCCGTCGCAGCAAGGCCCAGCAGCAAGGCGACGAAGGGGGCGGCCACCAGGCCGTAGAGATGCATGTCCAACCCGTCAAACAGCCAGCCTAGCCACGCGGCGACGCCGGACTTCACCTGCTGCGGCGAGAGGTCGCGGAGGTGGCGGACATCTTTGCGTTCACCAACGGCGACAGTCGTGTTTGTTTCATTCATGGCTACGGGATTTCGCGCGACGTTAGAGGAAACGGCGCGAAGTTGGGAATGCCATTCTGCCGGAACGCCTCGTTCGGCCGGGAGCGAGCTCCACGCGGCGCTTGTCTCTGACACAACGGGTCTCCGGGGAAATTATCGGTGGCCAATACGGCGAAGCCGATGGGTTAAACACGTGTTTGCGCCCTTCACCATAATTAACGTGACGATGCCCCCGTAGTGGGCAACTCTCGGATTGCGCCGACTTTGGCTTTCCCGCAAATTCCGCAGCTTATGTCGAGCGGTCGGAAGCAATACCCATTCAATCTCATCGAGCCGAAGTGGCAGCAATTCTGGGAGGAGCAGCAGAGCTTTCGGGCGTTCAATCCGAACGAAGTGCTTCCGCACGGGCACCGTTTTGCGCAGCGTCATGGTCTGGAGGGCAAGAAAGTTTCTGCCACCGATCTCCCGCCGAAATTCTACGTTCTGGACATGTTTCCCTACCCGAGCGGCGCGGGTCTGCACGTTGGGCATCCCGAGGGCTACACGGCCACGGACATTCTCGCGCGCTACCGTCGCGCGCGCGGCTTCAACGTGCTGCATCCGATGGGCTGGGATGCGTTTGGACTGCCCGCCGAACAGTACGCGATCAAGACCGGCCAGCATCCGCGCGAGACGACCGAGGCGAACATCGCGAACTTCACCAAGCAGATCAAAAGCCTCGGCTTCAGCTACGATTGGTCGCGCGAAATTGACACCACCGACCCGAAATACTTCCGCTGGACGCAGTGGATTTTCCTGAAGCTCTACAATTCGTGGTTTAATCCCGAGACGAACAAGGCCGAGGCGATTGAGACGCTGAAGTTTCCGGCGGACGTGAAAACCGACGGCCGATCGACGAGCCTATCGCGACTCGAAGCGCCTCGCCTATGTCAGCGAAGCGCCGGTGAACTGGTGCCCGGAACTCGGCACCGTGCTGGCCAACGAAGAAGTCATCGACGGCAAGAGCGAAGTGGGCGGCTTCCCGGTGGTGCGCAGGCCGATGCGCCAATGGATGCTCCGCATCACCGCCTACGCCGAGAAATTGCTCGACGATCTCGACACCATCGACTGGAGCGACTCGCTCAAGGAGATGCAGCGGAACTGGATTGGGAAGAGCGAGGGGGCGGAGGTGGATTTCCAGATTGATGGCCGCGCAGACAAGATTCGCGTCTTTACCACACGCCCTGACACGCTGTTCGGTGCGACCTACATGGTGCTGTCGCCAGAGCATAAGCTCGTGGCGGAAATCACGACTCCGAGAACAGCGCGAGGCTGTGAAGCAGTATCAGCAATTTGCCGCGGGCAAGAGCGATCTCGAACGCACGGAACTGGCGAAGGAAAAGACCGGCGTGTTCACCGGCGCTTACGCCATCAATCCAGTAAACCAGGAAAAGATTCCCATCTGGATCGCGGATTACGTGCTCGCGAGCTACGGCACGGGCGCGATCATGGCGGTGCCTGGACATGACACGCGCGATTTCGAGTTCGCGGAAAAATTCAACCTGCCGATCGTCCAAGTCGTGCAACCGCCTGACTCTGAAAACAGATTGGCGGGGCTTTGTTGATGAAGGCACGGCTCTCAATTCTTCCAACGTCGACGATTTCCCTCAACGGACTTCCCACCGCCGAAGCCAAAGCGAAAATCACCGCCTGGCTCGAAGCGAAGGGGCTCGGCAAGAAGACCATCAACTACAAGCTGCGCGACTGGCTGTTCAGCCGACAGCGTTACTGGGGCGAGCCGTTCCCCATCGTGTGGAAGAAGGATGCGAACGGGAACGCGTATCACGAGGCGCTGCCGGAGAGCGCGCTGCCGTTGCTGCCGCCCGCGCTGGACGATTACAAGCCCACGCCCGACGGCCAGCCGCCGCTCGCGCGCGCGCAGGATTGGGTGAACCTGCCCGACGGCGCGGTGCGCGAGACGAACACGATGCCGCAGTGGGCGGGCAGTTGCTGGTATTACCTGCGCTACCTCGATGCGGGGAATGACGGGGCGTTTGTGAGCGGCGAGGCGGAGCGGTATTGGATGGGCACAGCGATTGGTTCCCCGTTCAAGGTTCAAAGTTCAGAGTTGAAAGTGCAAAGTTCCCGCTCCGAGGAGAAAACTTTGAACCTTGAACCTCGAACTTTGAACTCCGAACAAAGGGCATCCACGCCCGGCGTGGACCTCTACGTCGGCGGCACCGAACACGCCGTGTTGCACCTGCTCTACGCGCGCTTCTGGCACAAGGTGCTGTTTGATCTCGGCTACGTCTCCACGCCCGAGCCGTTCTTCAAGCTCGTGAACCAGGGACTCATCCTGGGCGAAGACATGCAGAAAATGTCCAAGTCGCGCGGCAACGTGGTGAACCCCGATGACATCCTCGTGGAATACGGCGCGGATGCCTTCCGGCTCTACGAGATGTTCATGGGCCCGCTTGAAATGGTGAAGCCATGGAACACAAAAGGGGTCGAGGGAGTTTATCGATTCCTTGGACGCGTGTGGCGGTTGTTTGTGGATGAAGCGAGCGAAGTCGAATTCGAACAAGCCTCAACGACCGCAGACGCGAGCAGACGCAGAGACCTGTTGGAATTGATCAAACTCAATTCAACGATCCAGAAAGCGGACCCAGCCAAGGAACAGCTCAAATTGCTGCACGCGACGATCAAGAAGGTCACTGAGGATTTGGACGGCTTGCGGTTCAACACGGCCATCTCAGAGATGATGATTTTCGTCAATGGCGCCCTGACCTGGCCGGTGAAACCGGTGGCGGTGCTGCGCGAATTTCTCATCCTGCTTCAGCCGTTCGCGCCGCACATCGCCGAGGAGCTTTGGAGCAAACTTCATTCGCAATTCGCGCTCGCTCCGGCGGCATTGGCCTACTCGCCGTGGCCTCAGTTTGATCCCGCCCTCCTGGTCGAAGACACGCTGGAGATTCCGGTGCAAGTGAATGGAAAGCTCCGCGACGTGATCCGCATCCCTGCGACCGCCGCGGCGGCGGAGATTGAGGCGGCGGCCCTCGGTTCCGAAAAGGCGCAACCTTACCTGGCGGGAAAAGCTGTCAAGAAAGTGATAGTGGTGCCGAAGAAGCTCGTGAACATTGTTGTGGCTTGAGCGCGGCTAAGGGTTCTCCACCGTGGCTTCCGGCTTCGGCTTGATCATGAGTACCAGCGCCACGGAGACGATCGCCGCACCGGCGAAGGCGCTAAAGATGACGTTGAGCGGCACCCTGGCATCACGCATGGCGCCAAAGCCCCAGTCTGCGAACCCACCACAACTGATGCTGACGAGGTTCATGATCCCGTAACCGGTTGCGCGCAATTCCGGCCTCACGATTTGGCAGAGGATGGGCATGTTGTTGCCATCGAAGAATCCCCAGCCCAATCCGAAAAGCGCGAGAAAGGCGATGGCGACGACCAGAGTACTTGCCTCACCAACTCCAAACAACGCGGGAACAATCAAGCTGACCCCGATCGCACTGACGAAAATTCTGCCGCGTCGATGTCGCAGCATCCATCGGTCTGCCAGCCATCCGCCCAAGACCGCTCCGACAATCGCAGCGGCCTGCCAGTAGAGCGTCGCCGAGACGCCGGCCTTGCCCTGACCGATGTTGAATTGTTGTTTGAGAATGGCCGGCATCCAATCCCGCACCACCCACGCCGCCAGCGCGGGCAACGTGAAGTAAAGCACCAGCAGGAGGA
This sequence comes from uncultured Verrucomicrobiae bacterium, assembly GCA_963760275.1. GTDB lineage: Bacteria > Verrucomicrobiota > Verrucomicrobiia > Limisphaerales > SIBH01 > JANNGC01. Next base: position 171,730 of record CAVXCM010000009.1, on the reverse strand, counting down.
ACGAAGGATTGCTCAAAAGTTCGCGCGCTGATTGAAGAGCGGTATTTTTCGACGCGGCGATGGACACTGCGGACTTGGGCGCATCGCGCAGCACGAAGGCCAGCGGCACCGCGTAAAGCATCCCTGCAATCCCGCACGCGTCGAAGGCAAAGCGCCAGCCCAAGTTGGAGTCGGCCACGTAACCGCTGAACCCGCCGACAATCACGCCCACGTAGATCGCCATCTGGTGCAGGCCGACCGCGCGCGAACGAGTTGATCCGGTGTGATAATCCGCAATCATCGCCAGCGCGGCCGGAATGTAGAAGGCTTCGCTGATGCCCATGAGTGAACGGGTCAGCAGCAAACCATCGTAGGTAGTCACGTGCCCTGTAACCCAGGTCACCGCCGACCAAACGAACAAGCTGCCGCAAATGGTGAAACGTCGGCTGAAGCGGTCGGCGATGTAGCCGCCGATGGGACTGAGGAATGCGTAAACCCATTTGAATTGGCCGAGCATTTTCCCCCAGTTCGCCTCCGAACCGATGTCCGGAATGCTGGCCATCACGGAAAACTTCATCGAAGCCAACATCTGGCGATCGAGGTAATTCAGCAGCGCCACCGGCCACAGCAACGCCACGACGAGCCACGCAGTGCGGGCAAGTGTCGGATTCGAAGACAGAGTAGCGCTCATGTATTTAGTGAGAAAGCACCCACACTTCCGGCGAACGCACGCCGGGACGGACTTCGCCGCTGGGCACGACGAACCGGCCGTTCCACTCGACGCAAGGTGCGGTGGCGCGCGGGGCGGGGGATTTGCCGGCTTCACGCCAGCGGTTGCGCGCGAAATCGTATGCGAGGATGGTTCGCGACCAGCCGGGATGTTTCGCGATGGGTTGGAAGTGGACGAGGGAACCGTCGTCACCGGCCAAGAGCAGAGCTTCACCTTGAATGATCGGTGCGGGGGATGGAGCGGCAGCCAAGGGCTTGGGCAAATCGGCCAGCCCTTTCCATCCGGTGACGCTGTCGTAGCGCCAGGAGTCGCGAAGATAAACCCGCTCAACTTTTCCGGTGGCGTTCGGTTCCAACGCGATCCCGCCGAAAAGGTAGAAAGCATTCCGATAAGCGGCGGCGATGGGGAGAATTCGCGGCTGACCGGGGAGGGAGGTTATTTCGTGCCAGACCGGTTTGTTCCCAGAAAGGTCCATCACGAACGCGCGACGGGTGGCCGATTGTTCTCCGGGTTGTTCCGCGCCGCAGGCAACGAACAGGGTCTTGCCGACGAGGGCGCCGCCCGCATTGGCGAGCGCGATGGGTAGTGATGGCAACGTTTCGGTTACGAGAACGTCGTCACGCCATGCCAACTGAAAGACGTCGGGGTAATGGCGCGCCGCATCGCTGCCGCCTACACACACGACGCCGTTGGGGGTCGTCGCGGAAATTCCGTAAGCCCGCGGGAGCGGGAGTTTCCCGACGGGGCGCCAGGAGCCGTGTGGTTTGTCCAGCAGCCAAATGCGATCGTGCCAGGTTTTCCTGCCCCCATCCCATGGCATTCGGTCGGGGAAATTTGCGCCACCTGCCACAAGCAATGACCCGCCGCTTACGCCGGCAAAGGGGGCGGCCACGCCCAAAGTATCGGGAAGCGGCGGAAGTGGTTTCCCATTCCAGTTCTCGGCCGCGCTCGACGAGGAAACGACGAGAAGGAGGGTGACGAGGCGAAAGAACCAGGCCGCACTTCGCTTTTTGAATTCTGTTTCCATGCGCTACGGCCGCGGCACGGCGAACAGTTTGAAATCGCTCGGCGGGTGTCCGGTCGCGGGACGCGTGAATTTTTCACCGGCTTTGGTAAAGCCCGGCACGAAGCCGCCGTGGCTGAGGAAGAATTGTCCATTCTCCACTCCCATGAACCGATCGAAGCGATCGCTTTTGCCCGTGGCGTCGTGGCTGAAGCTGGTCGTCGTGAGTTCCATCCATTCTCCAAGGTTGGAGCGAATCCATTGGTTGCCGTAGAGCGCCTTGCGCCGCAAGTGCCCTGTGTTGCCGCCAAAGTTTTCGCTAAACGAATAGAGGCCGCGCATCCAGCTTCCATCCTTGGGAGCCCGCCACGAAGAGATGAGCATCCACTCCTTCCTGTCGGGATGAAACCAGTAGCCGGAGTAAATCGTGAAGGTTTGGTTGGTGGGGTGGGCGGTAACGATGAACCGTTGATTCTCGCCGGTGCGCCAGTTGTATTTCAGATGACTGTGGCCGCCCGTGCCTTCATTGCCGAAGTCGCCGGTGTAAACGCCCTCCCCCTTGGCAATCAGCGTGACTCGGTTCTCGTCACCCACCTTCTTGCGATCGATCGCTTCGCTGCCGCTGTCCCAGACGCTGAAGATAATCCGCCGTTCAGTCGCGCTGTTGACCTGCATCCCGAAATAGCCGCGGTGCCAGCCGGTCGCCTCGTAGTAAGTCGCGACGGGTTCGTCCACCCCGGTGACTTCGCAGTAGAACGCGGCGACATGGGTGCCGCGCGGGACAGGATAGTTCAAGTGAACGGAGGCGGCGTTGCGCCGGGGCTTGAGATTGAAATGCGCGTCTTTCGTGGCTGAGCCTTCGAGCACCAATGCCTCAATGTCCCCGAAAGGTGAACCCTCTGGATTGAGCGATTGGAGGGTGAAGCGATGATAGCCAGCGCCTTTCACCGCGAATGAACCGAAGCGCATCATGACGGTGTTTGTTCCTGCACCCTGCACGTCCGAGACGCGTGATTGCCCATCCACGGTCAGACGCAGCCGGCTCAAGGCGTTCGAGGGCAGGCGCAGGGCGAGTGACGCGGTGAGTTCGCCGGTTGACTTGAGTTCACCGAACCAAAGCACCTTCAAGTTCGGATTTTTCCAGAAAGTGATGCCGGAGGTTTGGGACACGCGCGCTCCGCTCACGTCGGGATCCAAATAAGCGGTATGGGCAGGCACGCGTAATTGGGCCTGGGCGGCAAGCGCGAAGGCGAGGATCGTGGTGGCAATGAGTATCCTTCGCTTGAGTTGGCAGAACTCCGATTTCCATGTTTGGCCATTCCTCTTCGAGCCTATGGCAGGCGCGAAGGCTGGGTAGAAGTGCATGGCGGATCCTTCGCGAAAACGCGTCGCGATTGGAACTGCAATTTGTCAAAGTGCGCGTGTGTCGAGAGATCTCCTGATAATTTTCCTAAAGGCTGCGCGGCCTGGGGGGGTGAAGACCCGGATTGCCGTGACGACCGGTCCGGAACGGGCTTGCGCGATTTATAAGGAGATGACTGCCATCGTCCTGGATCGCTTTGGGTCGTTGCAGAACGTTGAGCTGCGGTTTTCACCAGACGATGCACTGGCAGAGATCCAGCCTTTGCTGCGCGAGACATGGAAAGCCCGGCCGCAGGGAGAGGGAGATCTTGGCGCACGTTTGCTCCGCGCTTTTGCTTCAGGTTTCGCCAGTGGCGCTGAGCGCGTGGTGATTGTGGGGTCAGATTGTCCGGAGATAAAATCATCCGACGTCCGCACCGCCTGGAAGGAATTGGACTTGCACGACGTTGTCGTGGGGCCGGCGGTGGACGGAGGGTATTGGCTAATCGGCTTGAAGGCTGCGCATGTGGATTTGTTTAGCGACATTTCGTGGAGCTCCGATCAAGTGCTGGCGCAGACACTCTCGCGTGCAAAATCACTTGGCCTGCGCATCCAGTTGCTGCGCATTTTGAGCGATGTCGATACGGAGGAAGATTGGAAAGCGTGGGTCCGCAAAGGGTCGGAAAAATAAGGGTTTGTACGTAGAAAAAAAGTGGCCAAATCATCAATCGGTGATGGACAAAAACCACTTCCAATTTTACAACTGAGCTACCCAAACAACCAAACGGACTCGCTGGCCTCGGTCACGGGTCCGTTACTTTTTTTGGGGATCGGTTTGAATCCCTCGACGACTCCACCTGGCTCCTCGTTGTGGCGGCTTTCGTCAAATAATTATCGATTCAAAAAAGCTTCTTTTATAACCCCGCCTTTTAGGACCAGCAGTTTGTCAGCGAGCTTTTGGGCGTCCGCCCAATGATGAGTGACGTGAAGGATGGTCGCGCCGGTCCGTTGGTGAATGCAGCGGAGTAATTGATGCATCTCATCGCGTGTGTCGTCGTCCAGCGCGCTCAATGGCTCATCCAGACAGAGTAGACTCGGCTCAATGGCAAGGGCGCGACCCAAAGCAACGCGTTGCGCTTCGCCGCCACTCAACTGAGCGGGGCGCCGATCCAAAAGACCGCGGATGCCGAGAAGGTCGGCGAGTTGATGGACGCGTTCCGAGATTATGTCCCCCTCGGTACGGCGCAGGCGTAGCCCAAAAGCCACGTTTTCGCGCACGCTCATTGAGTGGAAGAGCGCCCGGTCCTGCGGGACATACCCGATGCCCCGCTCCGAGGGTCGCAGATTCGTGACGTCATGGCCGTTCAAAACAACACGACCGGTGTCCAAAGCGCGCAGCCCGCAGATGGCCTCGAGTAATGTGGTCTTGCCACTGCCGGTGCGGCCCATCAGAACGGCATATTCCCCGGTGGCGATCTGGAGCGACACTTCCTTCAGATGAAACGACTCCAACCGAACCGTGATTTGATCCAGGCGAATCATGGGCGAGGGGAGCGGTTGAACAAGTGGTCGGAGCCCATCGCGCGCATCAGGACCAGCACCGTTACGGCGGCGCCGATCATTAGCAGGGAGACGGCCACGGCGGCTTCGATCTTTCCCACGCTCAGTTCGAGGAAGACAGTCGTGGACAAAACCTCCGTCCTCATGCGCGTGGCTCCGGCGAAAACAAGGATGGGGCCGAATTCTCCCAGTGCGCGTGCCCATGCGAGGGTTGCTGCAGCGAGCACGCCGCGGCGCGCCTCGGGCAGCGCGACGCGCCAGAAGGCTTGAGCCCGCGTGCAACCGAGGGTCAGCGCCACTTGTTCAGCCCGGGGATTTAATTGTTCAAAACTGACGCGCATGGTGCGGGCGGCGAACGCTCCCGATACGGCGAATTGGGCCAGCACCACGGCTGGAATATGAAACGTGACCGGCAAGCCGAGTTGCGTCAGGCGGGTTTCCAATGACGAGCCCCCGAGCTTAAGTTGGAACAAGATGAGGAGGCTGAGTCCAACGACGAGCGGCGGAAGGACGAGGGGAATGTCGAGAAGCGCTTCGACCAGGGCGCGTCCGGGGAATCGACAGCGAGCCAGCAAGTAGCCCAGCGGAATGGCTACCAATAAGGACAAGACGGCGGTGACCGTCGAGGAAATCAGACTCAGTCGAAGTGCGTAACGAATTTCCGGGCTGGCCATCGCCCGAATAACTTGGCCGGGCGAAGTATAGAGAATGTCGGCCAGCACCATCGCCAAAATCAGGGCAACATACGTTCCACCCATGACTGCCAAGGCGGCAAAGAAAACCCAATCCGAAGATTGAGATCCTACGCGGGGTGAGTGGCTCGGGTCCGCGTTCAAGGTGTGGCGGGGACGCCTTTGAATCCGTTGTTCACGAACTTTTTGCGTCCCTGTTCGGAAACGATGAAATGCGCGAACCGCCGCGCTGCCTCGGGTTGCCGGCTGCCACTCAACACGGCCACGGCAATATTCGCGTTCACCGTGTTCAGCTCGCTCAGGCGCACGAATTCCAAATCCGGATACTGATGTTCCATCGAATCCCACACGAAGGCCCCGTCCACAGCACCGAGTTTCAAGTCGTTCGCCGCGTCCACGACCGTGGGTTTGAAAACTACGGTGCGATTGCTCAGCGTTTGCCAAAGGCCACTGGCTTCCGTGGCCGCGCGCAAAAGTTTGCCGATGGCCGCGGTGTCGGGGCTGGCTTGGGATAAACGAACGGTCGACAGGCTTTCAGCGTTTAGCGACTGGATACGTCTCGGATTTCCCTTCGGCACAGCGAGCACGGCTGTTTGACGGCCAATCGGTAAGGCTTCGTGGACGAGACCTTTCTCTTTTGCGAGCACGAGGTAGCTATCGTCGGCTGGCAGGAAAAGGTCTCCCAACTTCGTGATCTCAATATTGGCCAGCAACGTTTGAGAACCGCCGAGTGAAAGCTCAACCCGCATCCCGGTTTCACGGTGGAATGCCGCGGCGATTTGCTCAGCTGGGGCTTTCAAACTGGCGGCCACATGAAATAGGAGTGGTGAACCTTCTGTTCGAGCAGAGCGCAGCGCTTGAAAGCCCGAGAACAAACCGAACGCCAGCGTAAGGCCAGCCGCCGCGAGGAACCAGAACAGGACCGGTCGTGACCGCAGCGTCTGACTTTTGGTCGTCATGGTTCAACGAGGACGCCACCTGCGGGGAGCGAAGGGTGGGCGTCGAAGGAAGCGTCGCCAAACGTTTCGGCCCGGGCGCAGACGTGGGGCGAAGCCAACGACTTGCCAGGCGATCGGGGAACGAATCCCAGTGTGTGACGGGTCATGTGCAATGAGATGTTTTCGCAAGGGGGCGGTTTTTCGCAAGTGATGTCTTTGCAGAAAGGTGGGCCCGATTGCGGGGGAAGGGAATTCGCCTGAGGCGACAATCGGGTTATGCCCCGGTTTGCTCGGTGGCTTTCCTGCCTTCACATATCCCGGTCAAATGCCCAAAATCAAAATCCCAAATGCTGCGGAGCGCACTATGAAGAAAAGTTCTTCACTCATTCCCCCATCCGGTCCTGTTCTACCTTCGGGGGATTACACCGCGAGAAAAAGCCTGGGCCGCAAAGCCAAAGATGCCGCCCCTGAGTTGGCTCATACGAATGGGGGAGAGAGCCATGGGCGGAATGAAACCGCGAACTTGAACGAGATCCTACGCGCGATGACCGCGTTGAAAAAGGGAAGCTTCAATGCCCGGCTTCCGCTGCACTGGGCCGGTGTTTCGGGTAAAATCGCCGATAGCTTCAACGACTTGGCAGAGCTAATGGAACAGTCCACTCAGGATTTGAGTCGCATCAGCCGGGTCGTAGGCCGCGAAGGTAAGTTGAACGAACGGTTGTCCCGCAGTGAAGCGCAAGGCGATTGGGCAAGGCGCATCGAGTCTGTGAATACGCTGATCGATTCGCTGGTGCTGCCAGTGAGCGAAACGGCCCGCGTGATCGGCGCTGTGGCCAAAGGCGATTTGTCGCAAACGATGTCGTTGGAGATCGAAGGCCGCAAACTCGAAGGCGAATTCCTCCGCACGGCCCGCACGGTGAACACGATGGTGGACCAGCTTGGCGCGTTCGCTTCCGAAGTGACTCGTGTGGCTCGCGAAGTCGGCACGGAAGGAAAGCTTGGCGGTCAGGCAAAGGTGAAAGGCGTGGCGGGCACCTGGAAGGATTTGACCGACAACGTGAACCTGATGGCGTCCAACCTGACGTCGCAGGTCCGTAACATCGCCGCCGTGACGACGGCTGTGGCCAATGGTGACTTGACCAAGAAGATCACGGTGGACGTGAAAGGCGAGTTCCTCGAGCTCAAAGACACCATTAACACGATGGTGGACCAGCTTCGCTCGTTTGCTTCGGAAGTGACACGCGTGGCGCGTGAAGTGGGAACGGAAGGAATTCTCGGCGGCCAGGCGAAGGTGGAAGGTGTTTCCGGCACGTGGAAGGACTTGACCGACTCGGTGAATTTCATGGCGTCAAACCTCACGGCGCAGGTCCGTAACATCGCAACGGTGACGACGGCTGTGGCTAATGGTGACCTTTCCAAGAAAATCACGGTCAACGTCAAAGGCGAAATCCTCGAACTCAAGAACACCATCAACACGATGGTGGACCAGCTTTCATCGTTTGCCTCGGAAGTGACCCGCGTGGCCCGCGAAGTCGGCACGGAAGGAAAGCTCGGTGGTCAGGCTGATGTGCGCGGCGTGGCCGGCACGTGGAAGGACTTGACCGACAACGTGAATTCGATGGCGTCAAACCTCACGGTGCAGTTGCGCGACATGTCGAAGGTGGCGACGGCCATTGCGAATGGCGACTTAACACAAAAGATCACGGTGGATGCGCGCGGCGAAATTCTGCAAATCAAGAACGTCATCAACACGATGGTGGACCAGCTCAGCTCCTTCGCCTCCGAAGTGACGCGTGTGGCCCGCGAAGTGGGTACCGAAGGAAAGCTGGGCGGCCAGGCCGATGTGAGAGGTGTGGCCGGCACGTGGAAGGATTTGACCGACTCGGTGAATTCGATGGCCGGTAACCTCACGGCACAAGTGCGTAACATCGCTGACGTGACGACGGCCGTGGCCAACGGTGACTTGTCCAAGAAAATCACGGTGGACGTGAAGGGCGAAATCCTTCAGCTCAAGAACACGATTAACACGATGGTGGACCAGCTTCGCTCGTTCGCCTCGGAAGTGACGCGTGTGGCCCGCGAAGTGGGCACTGAAGGGAAACTGGGCGGTCAGGCTGACGTGAAAGGCGTGGCCGGCACGTGGAAGGACTTGACGGACTCGGTGAATTCCATGGCCTCCAACCTGACGGCACAGGTGCGTAACATCGCGGAAGTGACGACGGCGGTGGCGACCGGTGACTTGTCGAAGAAAATCACGGTGGACGTAAAAGGCGAAATTCTTGAACTCAAGATCACGATCAACACGATGGTGGATCAGCTCTCGTCGTTCGCAGCCGAAGTGACGCGTGTGGCCCGCGAAGTCGGTACCGAAGGAAAGCTGGGCGGCCAGGCCGAAGTGAAAGGTGTCGCCGGCACCTGGAAGGATTTGACCGACTCGGTGAACTCGATGGCCGGTAACCTGACGGCGCAAGTGCGTAACATCGCTGACGTGACGACCGCGGTGGCCAACGGTGACTTGTCCAAGAAGATCACGGTGGACGTGAAGGGCGAAATTCTTCAGCTCAAAGACACCATTAACACGATGGTGGACCAGCTTCGTTCGTTCGCTGCTGAAGTGACGCGCGTGGCCCGCGAAGTCGGTACTGAAGGAAAACTCGGCGGTCAGGCTGACGTGAAAGGTGTGGCCGGCACGTGGAAGGATCTCGACCGACTCGGTGAACTCCATGGCCGGTAACCTCACGGCGCAAGTGCGTAACATCGCCGCCGTGACGACGGCTGTGGCCAACGGTGACTTGTCCAAGAAGATCACCGTGGACGTGAAGGGCGAAATTCTCGAACTGAAGAACACCGTCAACACGATGGTGGACCAGCTTTCATCGTTCGCTGCTGAAGTGACGCGCGTGGCCCGCGAAGTCGGTACGGAAGGAAAGCTCGGGCGGTCAGGCCAACGTGCGCGGTGTGGCTGGCACGTGGAAGGACCTTACCGACTCGGTGAACTCGATGGCCGTCCAACCTCACCGCCCAGGTGCGTAACATTGCCGCGGTGACAACAGCAGTGGCGAACGGTGACTTGTCCAAGAAGATCACCGTGGACGTGAAGGGCGAAATCGCTGAACTCAAAGACACCATTAACACGATGGTGGACCAGCTTCGCTCGTTCGCCTCGGAAGTGACGCGCGTGGCCCGCGAAGTGGGCACCGAAGGAAAGCTGGGCGGTCAGGCCGACGTGCGCGGTCTGGCTGGTACGTGGAAGGATTTAACCGACAACGTGAATTCGATGGCGTCCAACCTCACCTCGCAGGTGCGCAACATCGCTGCCGTGACGACGGCCGTGGCCAATGGTGATTTGTCCAAGAAGATCACCGTGGATGTGAAGGGCGAAATTCTTGAACTGAAGAACACGGTCAACACGATGGTGGACCAGCTCTCATCCTTCGCTGACGAAGTGACGCGCGTGGCGCGCGAAGTCGGCACAGAAGGAAAACTCGGTGGCCAGGCGCATGTGCGCGGTGTGTCCGGCACGTGGAAAGATCTTGACGGACAACGTGAACTTCATGGCCGGCAACCTGACGAACCAGGTGCGTGGTATCGCGAAAGTGGTGACGGCGGTGGCGAACGGCGACTTGAAGCAGAAGCTGCTGGTGGAAGCCAAGGGCGAAATCGCAGAGCTGGCGGACACGATCAATTCCATGATCGATACGCTGGCGACGTTCGCCGACCAGGTGACGACAGTGGCCCGCGAAGTCGGTGTCGAAGGAAAGCTCGGTGGCCAGGCCAACGTGCCCGGCGCGGCCGGCACGTGGAAGGATTTGACCGACAACGTGAATCAGCTGGCTGCCAATCTTACCACGCAGGTGCGCGCCATTGCCGACGTGGCGACGGCCGTGACGAAGGGCGATCTCACGCGGTTCATTCAGGTGGAAGCGAAAGGCGAAGTGGCCGCGCTCAAGGACAACATCAACGAGATGATCCGCAACCTGAAGGACACGACGATTAAGAATAACGAGCAGGACTGGCTGAAGACCAACCTAGCCAAGTTCACCCGCATGTTGCAGGGGCAAAAGGAAATGCTCACCGTCGGGAAACTCATCCTGTCCGAACTGGCACCGGTCGTTGGCGCGCAGCATGGCGTATTTTACGTGATGCAGCCCGGACGAGAGGAGGCGCATGAAGAGACGGAGCGTGAGGCGCATCTTAAACTGCTTGTCGAGCTACGCCTATCGCAACCGCAAGAATGTCTCCAACAAGTTTGCGCTGGGCGAAGGGCTTGCTGGACAGGCGGCGCTGGAGAAGGAACGCATCCTGATTACGAACGCACCGGCGGATTACGTGCAGATTACTTCCGGTCTGGGCGCGGCACCACCGACGAACATTATCGTGCTGCCGGTGCTCTTCGAAGGGCAGGTGAAGGCGGTCATGGAACTGAGTTCGTTCGAGCAGTTTTCAGCCCGATTCACCAGGCGTTCCTCGACCAGCTCGTCGAATCGATCGGCATCGTGCTGAACACCATTGAAGCGAATACGAGAACGGAGGATCTGCTCAAGCAATCGCAGTCGCTGGCCAAGGAACTTGCAAAGCCGCCAGGAGGAATTGCAGAACACGAACAAGGAGCTGCAGGAAAAAGCCAAGCTGCTCGCCGAGCAGAACGCGGAAGTGGAACGCAAAAACACGCGAAGTGGAACAGGCCCGCCAGGCGCTGGAAGAAAAAGCCAAGCAGCTGGCGCTGACTTCGAAATACAAATCCGAATTCCTGGCGAACATGTCGCACGAGTTGCGCACGCCACTCAATTCGCTGCTCATCTCTGGCCGACCAATTGGCGCAGAACCAGGACGGCAATCTTGATCCGAAGCAGGTCGAGTTCGCGAAGACGATTCATGCTTCCGGCAACGACCTGCTCACGCTCATCAACGACATTCTCGATCTGTCCAAGATCGAATCGGGCACGGTCACGGTGGACGTCGAGGAAGTGCGGTTCGGCGAACTGCACGATTATGTGGATCGCACGTTCCGGCATGTGGCGGAATCGAAGGGGCTCGAACTTCGCAATCGGATATCGACCCCGATCTGCCGCGCAGCATGTTCACGGACAGCCAGCGTTTGGAGCAGGTCATGCGCAATCTCCTCTCCAACGCGTTCAAGTTCACGGACAAGGGGAGCGTTACGTTCAGTGTGGCGCAGGTTACCGAAGGCTGGAGCCCGGATCGGGATTCGCTGAACCAGGCGCGCTCTGTGATCGCCTTCTCTGTCAGCGACACGGGCATTGGCATTCCGCCCGAGAAACAGCAGATCATTTTCGAAGCGTTCCAACAAGCGGACGGCTCGACCTCTCGCAAGTACGGTGGCACGGGACTGGGTCTTGCCATCAGCCGCGAAATTGCCCGGTTGCTGGGCGGCGAAATTCGGCTGGCGAGCGCGGTTGGGCAGGGGAGCACGTTCACCCTGTATCTGCCGCAGAGTTACATCTCCCCGCGCTCGGCGCGACGTGAACGAGATGCAATCGGTGCGCCTCGCGCCATCCAGCCCTCAGATAACAACAGCGCAGCGGTGGTGGACACGGCTTTGACGGGAGATCTGCCGACAGATTACCTGCCGCCGGAAATCACGATTGAGGATGATCGCGGGAAGATCGAGAAAGGGGATCGCGTGTTGTTGATCGTGGAAGACGATCCTCATTACGCCAGGGTGCTCCTCGAGATGGCGCACGAGAAGGGATTCAAAGGCGTGGTGGCTCCACGAGGTTCCGCTGCACTGATCATGGCCCGGGAAATCAAACCGGACGCCATTACCCTGGACGTGCATCTGCCTGATTTCGACGGCTGGCGGGTGCTGGATCGATTGAAGGTGGATTTAGCGACGCGGCACATCCCCATCCAGATGATCTCGGTGGACGAGAACACGGAACCGACCTTGAGCCAGGGGAGCTTGGGTTATCTGCGAAAGTCTGAAAAACCCGAAACGTTGAGTGACGCTTTTGAGGCGTTGAAGACGTTTGTGGAACGCCCCGTGAAGAACTTGCTGTTAGTGGAGGATGACGAGATCCAATCGTCGAGCATCCGCGAACTGATTGGAAACGGGGACGTAAAAACGACCGTGGTATCGAGCGGCCGGGAGGCACTAGCCGAACTCGCGTCAAAGAGATACGACTGCATGGTTCTCGATCTAGGCCTGCCGGACATGAGCGGTGTGGATTTGATTGAGCAGATCAAGCAACAGTCACAATCGAAAAGCCTGCCCATCGTTGTCTACACAGCGAAGGATTTGCTGAAGGAAGAGGAGACGCGGCTCAAATCGCTGGCCGAAAGCATCCTGATCAAGGATGTGCGTTCGCCGGAACGTTTGCTGGATGAGACAGCACTGCATCTTCACCGCAATGCCTCGAAGCTTCCTGATCGGCAGCGCAAGATGCTGGAGAATCTGCACCATGCCGTCCTGGAGGGTAAAAGAGTGCTGCTGGTGGACGACGATATTCGGAACATCTTCGCCATGACGAGCGTGCTGGAGCGTTTCAAGATGCAGGTCGTCTCGGCCGAGAATGGCCGCGACGCGATCGAGACGCTCCTCAAGACCAAGGGGATCGACATCGTCCTGATGGACATCATGCTGCCGACGATGGACGGCTACGAGACGACGCGGGCGATTCGGGAAATCTCAGACTTCAAGGATTTGCCCATCATTGCTGTGACGGCGAAAGCAATGAAGGGCGATCGCGAGAAATGCATCGCTGCAGGGGCATCGGACTATCTGTCCAAGCCGGTGGACACGGAACATTTGCGTTCCGTCCTGCGGCTGTGGTTGCATCGCTGAGTTTCCAAGGCTGCATTGCGATGAAAGATGCGTTTCCGCTGAACCTGAGTCTTTCCCTGCGGGGAAAGGAATGGATTACGCCGGTATGAACCTGCCTCCAGACCGACAGTTCAATACCGGGAGTGACATTGCGGTTGTCGCTGCGCGACAGGGGCGGAGCTTGGAGAGCGAGGCCCGGGACGAGGACATGACAAACATCCTCCTGGTGGATGATCGCGCGGACAAGCTGCTCGCTTTGCAGGCTGTTCTTAGCGAGTTGAAACAGAATGTCGTCGTCGCTAAGTCCGGCAAAGAGGCGCTTCGGCATCTGTTGCAAACCGAGTTTGCGGTAATCCTTTTGGATGTCTCGATGCCCGGGATGGATGGGTTTGAAACCGCGCAATTGATTCGCACGCGTCCGGCCACCGAGCACACGCCAATCATTTTTGTCACGTCGATGAACCAGTCGGAGAACCACATCGCGCGCGGCTATCAGTTGGGGGCGGTCGATTACATCCTCAGCCCAATCATTCCGCAGGTCTTGCGCAGCAAAGTTTCGGTATTCGTGGAACTTCACAAGCGCACTGAGCAGATCAAGCGGCAGGGTGAACGCTTGCGGCAGCTGGAGGAGGCGGCGCTCAAACGGCAGCTCACCGATGCGGTGGATAAATTGGAAGCGGAGACGAAGCGGAACCGCTTTTTCAACCTGTCCCTCGATATGCTCGCCATCGCTGATTTCGACGGCTACATGCTCCAGTTGAATCCTACGTGGGAGAAGACGTTGGGGTTTCCGGAAGAGGAATTTAAATCCAGACCGGGGCCGGACTTTGTTCATGCGGATGATCGAGCGGCAATGATTGAGCAAATAAACCGCCTGCGAGAGGGGAGCAGTTCGACTTATTTCGAGGCCAGGTATCGATGCAAAGATGGATCCTTTCGCTGGCTGGGCTGGTCAGCGTCCCCCTTTCCGGCAGAACGATTGATTTACATTTTTGCGCGCGACATCACCGATTCGAAAACGAACGAGCAAAAGATCGAGTCGCTCAACGGCCAGTTGAAGCAACGCGTTCAGGAGTTGACCGACATCATTCATGAGCTCGAAGCCTTCAGCTATTCGATTTCCCATGATCTTCGGGCGCCACTGCGCTCCATGCAGGGTTTTGCAGACGCGTTGTTGGAGGAGCAGTTTGATCGGTTGGATGATACGGGGCGGGAATATGCCAGGCGGGTGGTTAATTCCGCGCGATACATGGACGCGCTGCTGAATGACCTTCTCGATTACAGCCGGCTGAGCCGTGCCGAGTTGGAGCGGGTGCCCGTGGATTTGTCACGGGAGATTTCCGAGTTGTTGGTGCAACTCAATGGCGACATCACCAGCAAGCAGGCAGAAGTAACGCTTGATCTGGCGACGGGCACGGTGCTCGCACATCCCGGAACCATTCGGCAAATTCTAGCGAACCTCGTCGGCAACGCGTTGAAATTCAGCCACCCTGAACGCAGCCCAGCAGTGCGAATTCGAACGGAACCGAACAAAGCCAACGTGCGTATCTGGGTGGAGGACAACGGGATCGGGATTGCCCATGAGCATTGCGACCGGATTTTCGGATTGTTCGAACGATTGCACACCGCCCAAGCCTACCCGGGGACGGGCATTGGCCTCGCGCTGGTTCGAAAAGGAGCGGAACGGATGGGCGGCAGCGCCGGGGTCTTTTCCGAGCCGGACGACGGCAGCCGATTCTGGATAGAACTGCCTGCCGCTTGATTTCGGAATAATTATGTCCCTTAACGCACTGACAATTCTGCACGTCGAAGATGACCCGAATGATGTCCTGCTCATCGCACGAGCTTTCCGGAAGGCGGAGATTTCCGTGAAGCTTCAGGTCGTGCATGACGGCGAGCAAGCGGTCCACTACTTGAGCGGTGCGGGTGCTTTTGCGGTGCGTGACGAATTCCCGCTTCCGTCGCTCATCTTGCTGGATTTGAAATTACCCCGTAAGTCGGGGATCGAGGTGCTGGAATGGGTGCGCCAACAAGAGGGATTGAAGCGTATCCCCATCGTGATGCTTACCTCTTCCAGGCAACCCATCGATATCAACCGGGCCTACGACTTGGGGGTGAATGCTTACCTGGTGAAGCCGGTTAACTTTGAAGCATTGGTGGAGACACTCAAGACTGTGGACGCGTTTTGGTTGCGGACAAATGAGCGGCCGAGTGCGGAGCGCGTGTAGAGGGCGACGTTTGTTCCGGCCGCGGCGAGGTGGGGCCATCCACTTCGTTTTCCTCCCGACCGAACTCCGGGCAGCACGAACCGCAGCTCTCGTAACACTGGCCGCATAAGGAACGTCCCGTGAATTGAAACGCTCCGAATTGGCCACAGACATCACAGACGATCGTTTCCTTGAACTGAATTTCCCCGCCCACGCCGTCACTATCCGATCTCCGGGGTCCATCTGCAATCGAGGTGATTTCGAAGTTGCCCGTTGTCAAAGGCCGCGCACTTGCGCCAGTCTTTTTGCGCATGGTTGAATCAAATCCAGCGGCTCCTGCGCCAGGCACACCCAAGGGCACACCACCCAGCCGGGCCACCATCTTTTTTCGGCGCCTCGGCAGCTCGGTTGCGCTCTGGACTTTCGTGTTGATCGCGCTTTTCGCCGGGAACAGCTTGTACGCGGACATTTTGTTCCTTCTCGTGATGCTCACCATCGCCGCACTTGGGTTGGAAGAATTTTACGAGCTGGTCCAGAAAGCGGGTTTGGATTGCTTCCGCAAGTGGGGATTGGCCGGCGGCTTGGTCTTGATGACCAGCACGTTTCTTTACGTGCAAGGAGGAATTCGAGCCAACGTTTCGCCCGGCAAAGCTAACGACTTCGAGACTGGAATTCTGATTCTCTTCGTACTCGGCATTTGCCTGCGTCAGTTTCTTTCCAAGAGGGGTGGGTCGGGTTTGTTGCGCATGTCCACCACGCTCTTCGGTCTCATGTACGTCCCGTGGTTGCTTAACTTCATTCAGAAGCTCCATTTTTTTCCCAATGTGATTGAGCCCAGCGGCAGAGCCGTGGACGTGGACGGAAACTTTTATGTGCTCTACTTCATTCTCGTGACTAAATTCAGCGATCTCGGCGCTTACGTCACCGGATCGCTGATCGGGAAGCACAAAATGATTCCGCGCATCAGCCCGGGCAAGACTTGGGAAGGGTTTGGCGGCGCGATTGTCGTCTCCACGCTGGTGAGCCTGGCGTTTGCGCATTTTGCAGGCGAGAGGCTCTACGGAATGAACTGGGTCCATGCGATCATTCTGGGCGTGCTTCTCAGCACCACAGCGGTGGTGGGCGATCTGATCGAGTCCATCTTCAAGCGCGAAGCCGGCGTTAAGGATTCGGGCCGCTGGTTCCCAGGCATAGGCGGAATTCTCGACTTGATGGACAGCCTGCTGTTCAATGCGCCGCTCATGTATCTGTATCTCCGGCACATCCTGACGCACTGATGAAGAATGTCGTTCTGCTCGGTTCTACCGGCTCCATTGGCACCAGCACGGTCAAGGTTGTAGAAGATTTGCCGGAACGCTTTCGGCTTGTGGGCATGGCCGCTGGAAACAATGCGGATCTGCTGCTTGAACAGGCCCGTCAACATCAGCCAGGCCACCTCTCCATTTTTGATCCCGCAAAGGTAACGCCGCTTAAATCGGCTCTCGACTCCACCCATGTGCACAGCGGGAACGAGGGTTTGCTGAAACTTGCCACCCTGCCGGAGGCGGACATCGTTGTCATTGCGATCGTCGGCACCGCTGGTTTGCAACCGGCCCTCGCAGCCATCCGTGCGGGTAAAGACATCGCCGTTGCGTCGAAGGAGATCCTCGTGATGGCGGGCGAGATTGTGATGAACGAGGCGCGCCAGCATGGCGTGAAAGTGCTGGCCGTGGACAGCGAACACTCGGCCATCTTCCAGTGCCTCGACGGCAAGCCGCCATCGTCGGTGCGCAAACTTTGGCTTACGGCATCCGGCGGTCCTTTTCGCGATCGAGCGGCATGGCCAAAGGAAAAATTCCCGGAGATCACCGTGGAACGCGCACTGAAACATCCCTCGTGGGTCATGGGGCAGAAGATCACCATTGATTCGGCCACCTTGTTTAACAAAGGCCTGGAAATGATTGAGGCGCGGTGGCTTTTTGATATTGAGATGGCCCGGGTGGGAGTGGTGGTTCACCCGCAAAGTGTCATTCACTCCATGGTGGAGTTTGTGGATGGATCGATCATCGCCCAGATGTCGAGCCCGGACATGTGCTTGCCGATTCAGTACGCCCTGACTTATCCGGAGCGCGCCGCCAGTAACCGTGTCCAGACGAACCTGGCTAGATACGGGTCGCTTACTTTTGAAGAACCTGACGTCGACCGTTTCCCGGCGTTGGAACTGGCGCGCCGCGCTGGCGAGGTCGGCGGGACGCTGCCTGCTGTAATGAATGCGGCCAATGAGGTCGCGGTTGAAGCCTTTGTGAATCGACGCCTAGGTTTCACAGAAATCACGGCAACAGTCCGCCGCACCATGGACGCGCATAAGGTGGTGAGCCATCCTACACTGCCAGAAATCCTGGAAGCCGACGCCTGGGCTCGCCAGGAGGCGAAACGGGTTCTATAATCACCCGGAAATAATACCTGCCTCTGGTCGAGGTCCCTGGCGGCGGAAAGTTCCATTGCTTCAAATCTGCCCGACGGTATATTCCGGCTCCGTTTTAGCCCGGTTTTGCCGATTATGCATGTTGTGAAAGTCATCTTTATCTGCCTTGAAGTGCTCCTGCTCTTCAACCTCCTCATATTTGTTCATGAGTTGGGACATTTCCTCGCAGCTCGCTGGCGTGGTTTGAAGATTGAACGCTTCGCGATTTGGTTCGGTAAGCCGATTTGGAAAACAAAGATTGGCGGAGTGGAATACTGCCTCGGTTCAATCCCCGCTGGTGGCTACGTATCGCTCCCGCAGATGGCGCCGATGGAAATGATTGAGGGCAAAGGAGACCCCGATAAGGAACATCTTCCTCCCATCACGGCACTCGATAAGATCATTGTCGCATTTGCTGGCCCGCTCTTCAGCTTTCTGCTCGCGCTCGTGTTCGCCGTCATCGTTTACGTGGTTGGCCGGCCTGAAAGTGAATCCGAAAAAACCACGGTCATCGGCTACGTGGAAAAAGGCGGCCCAGCAGACAAAGCAGGGTTGAAGCCGGGCGACAGGATCATCGAAATCGAGAACAAGCCCGTGACCAAGTTTGGCGGCATGGGCGACAGCGTTACGTGGCGGGTTGTCAGCAGCGAGGGGACTCAGATTCCCATCAAATACATTCGTTCGAACGAGGTATCCGGCGCGCTCGAAACTCAGGTGGCACAGGTCACCCCGGTGAAAGAGGAAACCAAGGCATGGAAGCGCAAGAGCTTGCGCCAGATTAAGATCGATGCCGCTCAAACTCCGATCATTGGCGAAGTGGTCAAGGGCAGTCCTGGGGAGTTGGCGGGTCTGAAGGCCAACGATGAAATCCACGCCGTCAACGGCCGGAGACTGTGGCATTACGCCGGCGTCTCGGATTTTGTGAGCGCGAATAAAGCGGCGCCGGTTACCTTGCAGGGCCTGCGGGGTGGAAAGCCGTTCGAAGTCACGGTGACCCCGGTTGTTCCGGTCAACAGCACGAATGGTGACCCGAAGATCGGCATTGCTTGGATGCACGGGGGCCGCATGGGATTGGCGCATCCGGGCCCGATTGAACAAATGCGCGGCAGTGTAAACGCCATGGTCAGCACCTTTGCGGCGCTCTTTTCCAGCAAGTCGGACATCAAGCCGCAACACCTGGGCGGCGCAGTAAAGATTTTGAGCGTCTACTACATTCTTTTTGAGAGCGATCAGGGTTGGCGACTGGCCCTTTGGTTCAGCGTGTTGATGAATGTGAACCTTGCGATCTTGAATATGTTGCCGTTCCCCGTGCTCGACGGCGGACACATCACCCTCGCTTTGCTGGAGAGCATTCGCCGCAAACCAGTCAATGCGAAGGTCTTGAATTACATCCAAACCGGGTGTGCCGTAGCGCTGATCGCGTTCATGGTTTACATCGCTTTCTTCGACGTGCAGGAGCTTTCATTTTTCCGGAAAGACAAAACGGAACAGGTTGAGTTTCCCGACGCAACAGCCGAAGTAACGATGCACTACTGCCAGTCTCCGTACGTTTTCCACCGCCGCCAAACACGCGAAGTGATCGTGGGCGACCCAGCCAACGGTGGGGTCATCATTGGCGGCAACCATCCGGTCGTGAGGCAGTCCATGTTGACCTGCGACACGATGGACACGGCGCTCTGCGTACGGCAAACGCTGGACCTCGTCGCGGTCGGCTGTCAGATCGTTCGCATCACGGCCCCCACGGTGAAGGACGCCGCCAACCTGGAGAACATTGTGCGCGAATTGCGCGCGGGCGGATGTCAGGTGCCGATCGTGGCGGACATCCATTTCAAACCAGAGGCCGCCATGGAAGCGGTCAAGTGGGTGGAGATGGTTCGGGTCAATCCTGGCAATTACGCGGACAAGAAAAAGTTCGCGATCAAGGAATATACCGACGATCGAGTACGCAGCGGAGCTGCGCCGCATCGAGGAGCATTTACACCGCTCGTCCTGGAGAGCAAGCGTCTGAAGCGTGCGCTTCGTATCGGCACCAATCACGGCTCCTTATCTGACCGCATCATGAACCGTTACGGCGACACGCCGCTGGGCATGGTGGAGAGCGCGCTGGAATTCGCCCGCATTGCCCGCACAGCACGACTTTCACAACTTCAAGTTCTCGATGAAGTCGAGCAACCCCAAGGTCATGATCGAATGCTATCGCTTGCTCGTCGCGCGCTTGAACGAGTTGGGGTCGGACTGGAATTACCCCATTCATCTTGGTGTCACGGAAGCGGGCGAAGGCGAAGATGGCCGCATCAAAAGCGCGATCGGCATTGGCTCGCTGCTCTGCGATGGGCTCGGGCGATACCATTCGCGTCTCGCTCACGGAGGATTCGCCGCGCGAAATTGAGGTGTGTAACGATTTGCTCGCACAGATTCCCACGCTCACCAATCGTGACGCTTTCGCGTCGGATGGTTCCTTCCCGTTCGACCCGTTTGGCTTTGAGCGGCGCGTGACTCCCGAAACCGAAATCGGTCTCGACGGTATGAGGTGTGGCGGCGAACAATTGATCCGGGTGGTGGTCACTCGTGCGACTTTCGACAAAGTGGCGCCCAAGATTCGCCCCAAGGATGATGTAAAGCCCGAGGCAGTTTATGAGGACCTCAACGTTCTCGAAATAGATCCAAGCCAGGATTTCACCGTCAATTGCAGCACACAGCTGGTCACCGTCAGAGATGGCGTCGCGCTGCCGCCCATTACTGCGTTTCGTTTGCTCGTGGCAAAGCTCAAACGCCTCGGCGTGAACAATCCCATCTTGCTGAAAGATTTGCTCCGCTTTCCCGAGACGCCGTTGCCGCCAAACATAGCGTTGCTCCGCGCCTCTGTTGTTGTGGGATCACTTCTGGCGGATGGAATCGGTGATGCCATCCTGGTGCGTGGCGAGGCAGGAGCCGGGCAATCGCTGCGGCTTGCTTACAATATCCTTCAAGCTGCCGGCTGCCGTTCATTCAAGACCGACTATGTTGCATGCCCGAGTTGCGGCCGCACGTTGTTCAATCTCCAAACCGTCACCGCGCGTATCAAAGAACGCACTCAACATCTCAAGGGCGTTAAGATCGCTATCATGGGTTGCATCGTGAATGGGCCGGGAGAAATGGCGGATGCTGACTTCGGTTATGTGGGTGGGGCGCCGAACAAGATCAACCTCTACGTAGGCAGGCAGGCGATCAAATTTAACATCCCTGAGGCGGAAGCGGTGGAAAGACTTGTGGATCTAATCAAGGAACACGGTAAGTGGGTCGAGCCGGAAGCCACTACTGTTGCGAGTTGAAGGTTCGTAAGTTCAGTTTTAAAGCCCGACCGACGCATTTCCGCTCACCAAGATTCCGGGCGATTCCGCAAGATCAGGGGGTGGCCTCACGCAATAATGTCTTTCACGACGTGCCCATGCACATCCGTGAGACGGAAGTCGCGGCCCGCGCTGCGGAAGGTCAGTTTCTCGTGATCGAAGCCGAGCAATTGCAGAATCGTCGCGTGCAGATCATGCGACGATGAACTTTGTTCTCGACCGCCTGAAAGCCAAATTCGTCGGTGGCGCCGTGGACGTGTCCGCCTTTCACGCCGCCGCCCGCCATCCACATGGTGAACCCGTAATGATTGTGGTCGCGCCCGTTGATCTTGCCGGCGTTTGAACCGGGCGTGGGCAACTCGACCGTCGGCGTGCGGCCAAACTCGCCGCCCCAAATCACCAGCGTGTCCTTCAACATGCCGCGTTGCTTCAAATCCTTGAGCAACGCGCCGATGGGTTGGTCGCATTCCTTGGCCAGCCGGCGGTGATTGACCTCAATGTCGTCGTGGTTGTCCCAAGGCTGACCCGCGCCGTGCCAGACCTGCACGAAGCGCACGCCCTTTTTCCAGCAGCCGCCGCGCGATCAGAAGCTGCCGCGCCTGCGTGCCCTCGCCGTACATTTTGCGGACATGCTCCGGCTCGCTGCGTGATGTCGAAGGCATCGCGTCGCATCCATCTGCATGCGGTAGGCGAGTTCGAAGGACTGGATGCGCGCTTCGAGTTGTGCGTCGTTCTTTCGTTTCTCGCGATGCTTTCGATTCAGCTTCTGCAGCAGGTCCAACTGCGCGCGCTGCTCGGGCATCGAGGTGTAATTGTTCCGGATGTTCTCGATCAACTTCTCGATCTGCGTGTGCTCGGTATTGATGTAGGTGCCTTGAAATACGCCGGGCAGAAATCCGCTTTGCCAGTTTTGTGATTCCTGAATCGGATAACCGCCCGGACACATGGCGATGAACCCAGGCAGATTCTGGTTCTCACTGCCGAGTCCATACGTGACCCACGAACCCATGCTCGGGCGCACGAGACGGGCCTCGCCGCAATTCATCAGCAGCAAGCGAGGGTTCGTGATTCGGCACATCCGCGTGCATGGAACGAATCACGCAAATGTCGTCAATGCTTTCGGCGACGTTCGGAGAAAAGTTCGCTGACCTCAATGCCGCTCTGTCCGTATTTCTTGAACTTGAACGGTGACTTGTAGGCGGCGCCCGTCTTGCGCTCGGTCTTGAGTTGTAACGGAATGGCCTTGCCGTGGTACTTCTCCAGCGACGGTTTGGGATCGAAGGTATCGACGTGCGACGGCCCGCCGTTGGCAAAGATGTGAATGATGCGTTTGGCGGTGCCGGGGAACTGGGGCTGCTTCGGGGTCAGTGGATTAATGAATCCGGCCGCCTGCGCGGGCTCTGCATCCAAATGTGTTCAAACTGCCAAGGATGGAGGCGAGGCTGAGCGCGCCCATGCCCATGCCGCACCGGCCAAGAAACTCCCGCCGCGTCAGCGCGAGGTGTTCCGGATTAAACGCGTGATGTCCCATTTTGTCTTTTGAAACTACTGGTCTCCTGACGCCCCGGCAATGTTCCAAATTCACGCCTCGCGCTTCTCCGCTGCACCGATCGCGTCTAGTTGATTCGCCGGGCGCATCAGGGCCGCCAACACTTTTCGGTGGGCGCTGGTAAACGGAAGGCTGTCCAGTTGGTTGGTTGAGATCCAGCGCCCGGCCGAGCCGACGGGGCTGCTCCCGTTGAGTCGCACCCGCGACGCGACAAGAGTGATACGATAACGCGTGATCGAATGTTGAACCGTTGTGAGGGGCGTTAGCGATCTGACCGCGCAGCCGAGTTCCTGTTCCAAGCCTTGTTTTTGTCGCAACGCCGAAGCATTCAAAGGAACTTCGACATTTGGAAACTCCCATAGGTGCGCATTCACTTCCCCCGGCGGTCTTTGTCGCACCAGGATTGCGCCATCACGTTCAACCACGCCTGCAACGAATCGTCGCGGAGTGGCCGTCGCGCGCTCGCCGAGATTAGGTAGTTGCTCGGTCAGCCCTTCCTGACGCGCCACGCAAACCGATGCCAGAGGACACTGTTCGCACTTCGGCTGGTGGGGAGTGCAGACGAGTGCGCCAAGTTCCATCAACGACTGGTTGAGTGCGGAGCAGGCACCGCTAATTGAACGTTGAGGACCTGCTGGCGACGCTGCCGTTGGTGAAGGGGTCCCAAGCCCGCTGAAATCAGCCGCGACGACAAGTGATTCCGCGAGCTTCCAAAGCCTTGCGGTAGTTTCCTTGGCACGCGCGTTGCCGCGGATGCCGAACAACCGCGTCAGCACTCGGATGACGTTTCCGTCTACAATCGGTGCGGCCTGGTTAAACGCGATGCTGCAGATAGCGCCCGCTGTGTATCGGCCGATCCCGGATAACGCGAGGACGTCATCGAATGAAGTTGGGAACGTTCCGCCGTGCCGTTCCACGATGGATTGAGCGGCCTTCTGCATGTTTCGAACCCGGGTGTAATAACCCAATCCCTCCCATAGCTTGTGAATCTTTTCGGACGAGGCCTCGGCGAGAGAATGGATGGTCGGGAGGGCGTGCATCCAGCGTTTGTAGTACGGGATGACCGTTTTCACCTGCGTTTGTTGAAGCATGATCTCGGACACCCACACCGCGTACGGATCGAGGGTGCGACGCCAGGGCAGGTCACGGGCGTGAATGAGGAACCATGACAGCAACGACGCGACGAGCGCTTCGGGAGCGCGACCATCAACCGGCTCCGATGCGTCCTGTATCAGTGTAATTTTTTGTCCCTGGGGAATCACCGCCGTCCGTGGGTCAAACCTGCGTGAACGCCGCGCGCCAACGGACTTGGCGTCGTTGATTATTTGCTTCGGATTCCGGACTTTTTTGGGCCGCACAGTTGCCGACGATAAACCTGATCCATACGCTCGCGGAAGTGAAACCGCCGTTGACGAGTTACACCGGGAAGCTAAGCGCCACACAGGCTGACGCGCTTCATGAACACTTGAAGCGAAGCAGCTTCGAGTTTCGTTCCGTGCCGTACGCGCGCTTCGCAGGCGCGAAGGACAAGTTGAACGTGGTGTTTTACGAAAGCGGCAAACTTGTCGTGCAAGGGAAGGGGACGCAGGAATTCGTCGAGTTCGTGTTGGAGCCGGAAATCCTGAAGGAGGTGAAGCTCGGCTACGAAGAAGTGCTGAACCCCGATCTGTTGCTCCCGCGGTTCGGCGTCGATGAATCGGGCAAAGGCGATTTTTTTGGACCGCTGTGCGTGGCGGGCGTTTACGTAAACGAATCCGTGGTGCGCGCCTGGAAGGATGCCGGCATTCGCGATTCCAAAAATATTGGCAGCGACAAAAAAATTGCCGAGTTTGCCGACCTCATCCGTGACACCCCTGGCTGCGTCACGAGCGTGGTGCCCATCGGCAATGAAGCTTATAACCGGCTCTACATGAAGATGCGCAGCGTGAATACGCTGCTGGCATGGGGCCACGCGCGCATCATCGAAAATTTGATGTTGCAAAGGCATCGCATGAATCCGCCACCAGTCCGGGCAATCAGCGATCAATTCGCGTCGAGCAAGGAGGTCGTCGCCAAGTCGCTCATGGCGCTCGGGCGCGAGATTGAGCTCGTGCAACGGCACAAGGCCGAAGAGGACTTGGCGGTTGCGGCGGCGTCCATCCTCGCCCGACATGAATTCGTGACGCGCCTGGCGGCGTTGGAAAAGCAATTCGGCATGAGGTTGCCCAAAGGCGCTTCGGCCGCGGTGGACGTAGCGGCCAAAGAGTTCATCGCCAAGCACGGCGTTAACAATTTGCCGAAGGTCGCCAAAATGCATTTTCGCACGGCGCTGCGCGCGCAAGGATTACCCGAGCCGCCGAAAATGGAGTGGCGCAAAAACGGTAAGTGAGCCGCCCGCCTTGGCGTGAACTCGTCAGAAAAATCTTTCAGGCCATGGTGCGGCTTGTGATCGGGTCTGCGGTGGACGAAACAGGTTTCCCTCCCAACACCAGTTCACATCCAGCGAACCGGCAGAAGGCTTGATGCAACAGAATGTCGCCGGGGCGCCAACCTCGAAGCCGATTTCGATTCCGACAAATTTCGCAGGCGCGGAGGAAAAGTGCTCCCAGCAAGTCTGCCACGTTGCACCGAGCATCGCCGCTGCGCGCGCAACGCCTTCAATGGGCCGCAGAGCCGAGCCTGAGAAATTGGTTTTGCCTGGCTCACGCACAATTTGATCCGGCCCCACATCCAGATTGAGCGCGCCAAGGCGATAACGTCCCGGAGGCGCGCCGGCCGCGGCCATGGCGTCCGTCGTGAAGTAAACAGAGCGACCGCTCCCTGTGAGATGCCGATGCAACAGGCGAAACAGCATCGGCGACACGTGATGGCCATCGGGTATCAAGCTCACATGGGCCAGGCCGGGTAAATCCGCGACGCGCCAGAGGATGTTATCGTGACGATCAAGTTCGCGAGGGCAGGCATTGGCCAGATGGGTGAAACCCGTGGCGCCCGCTTCGATGGCCTCTTGCAGTTGACCGATGGAGGCGTTGGTGTGACCGAGGCTCACAGCGATTCCGAGCGAGCGGGCGAGTCGGATTGCTTCGATGGCTCCACGACGTTCAGGGGCGATCGTGACCAGCAATGGTTGGCCGTCCGTGAGAGCGCGCAATTCACGGATGTGCTCTCCGTTGGGATCGAGCATCCAGGCTGGATTATGCGCGCCGTGAAAGCCGGGTTGGTCGGAGAGGAATGGACCTTCGATGTGCCAGCCCTCGATGGCGGACTGGAGTTCGACCGATTGCGCGCGGAGTGCCACAGCTTGGCGCAAACGATGAATGAGTGTTGGCCACTCCGCGGTGATCAGGGTGAAAAACAGTCGGGCGCACCCGTCCCGGCGCAATCCTCGCACGCCCTGAAGCAGTTGCGCGGCGGTTAAGTCGTCCTGCTGAAAATCCACTCCCGCATAACCGTTTATCTGCAAATCGATGAGCGATGGCGCGACCCAGACTTCTTCTGTCGGTTCCTCTTGCACGTGAGTGATCGCCGTGATTTGCCCTTCGGCCCATGTCACTTGAACTGGCCGACCGGTTGAGTAGTGCCAGGCATGAAGCGCACCCGATTTCATAATACAACTTTTCCCACCGTGGATTCGGTTCCTGTCGCGAAAGTCCGGTCTGTCCCGGTCTTGTATTGTGAGCGGTACAGGACGTCTACAACGTTGCGGACGTATTGTTCGTCAGCTATCCCGTCTGTGGCTTCGGCGGGAAAGGAAACTTTGTTTTTGAAGTGATCAGCCAGTTCAGCAAACAGAACCACGCGGGCCGAGGCTTCGAATTCATGTCGGCGGACGATGGCCTGTAGTGCGGTGCTGGCTTCCACCGGGGTGACTCGCTGGCGAAGGCGCGCGCACAAGTGCGGATATGCCCGGAGAGAATTAAATTTGTCGCTGCCCAATTGCGCTAAGTCGGGTTGAGACAGCTTTGGAATACGGATGACGACAGTGTTGGCGGCGAGATCTCCGAGGCGCTGGCTTTGGCGGGTGAGCAACACCGCGATCCCGCCAATTACGTAGAGCCCGGGCAGTAAATCGACGACGCGGAGGAGGTTGCGGATCACTACCTGATTGAATTGAAGCCTTAATCCTTGCGCATCCACCACCCACAATCCCATGGCTCGCTTGCCGATGGTTTGCCCGCGCCAAATCCATTCCAGCGTCATCGAGTAGCCAATGGAGATCACAAAGAAAAGGACGGCGCGCAGGGCGGAGGCGATGTCCGGCGTGAACACTGAAACAAAGGTCAGAGCGTACCCAACCCCAAGGATCATGGCCACCACCAGCACGAGATCGATGAGCCACGCGACGAAACGCGCCGCGGGTCCGGCCAGGGTTTGCGAGAAGACCACGCCCTCCGGCGTTTTAATCACGAGTGTGTTGGTCCGGCTCATGTTGCCGCCGTGAGCGGCGCGTTGCTTGCGGGAGCTTTCTTTAGCCGTCCCGCGCGAGAGAGAAACAAGATCAAGAGAACCAGCTCAATGCAGCCAAACGCAATTTTAGCGGCATAGGGAATAATCGGTTCATGATATTGGGAAAGAAACGCTTCGACGAAACCGGCCCAGACCAGCATGAGACCAACGCCGAAGATCAATGTCGTTAGGTCAGGCGCAATGGCGCGGAATCGCAGGCCGAGACGCTCGCGTTTTCCCCACCCAATCAGCGCGTTGGCGAGCATCAGCCCAGCCTGCCCCGCGATCACGATGGCGGGAATTTCGATGACGCCGTGCGGCATGAGCCAGCCAAGAAGAAACCTGGTCTGGTCTGCCCTTACGTAATCGAGGGCGACGGCGCCCAGGATGACTCCATTGTAAAAAAGCGTGATGATCGTGCCAACACCCCAAGTCATTCCGAGCGCCAGCGTGCGAATCGAGACGCGCGTGTTGTGCGTCATGAGTTCGCCCGAAAACGTGGTCTTGCTGCCGATGAGGCGATCGTTTTTTACAGATTCCTCTTGGGCAACGCGTTCGGAGGGATCTCCGACCAAGTGCGAAAAGGGCATGATCACGGCTTTTGCCTCAGGATCGAAGGCGAGAGCAAGCGCTCCAAAGGCGCAGCCCATCAGAGTCACGACGACCGAAAGGTAGAAGGCTTTCACATGGCGCCGGAATGCTTGCGGCAACGTCTGCATAAACCATTTCAGCGGGACGAAACGCTGGCGCGATCCACGTGTCTCGTGAATTTCTGCATAGGCGCGGGCCACGAGGTTCTCAAGGTAACGTTTCAACTCCGGTTCGGCGGAAAAGGTGACGAGTCTGGCGAGATCGGCCGAGGTGCGTTCGTAAAGGTAATGGAATTGCCGTGCCTGCTCCAAGGTGGGGCGAAACGTCGGATCACTCTCGAATCGGCGCAGTAGTTTTTCCAACGCTTCCCAAGCCGGGCGTTCCATCGTGCTGAATTTTTGGAGGTCGATAATCACAGCACCTGCCTTTGCTTAACGTTAAGATAGTGCGACACCAGGTCCACGGCGAGACGTTCACTCGCTATCAGCGAGAGCCGAATGCCCCGGCGTTGCAACACCTTTTCCAATTCACGCAGTCCATGCCAGCGCAGGTGACCGGCGAGTTCTCCGTAGATGTCAGGCTCGGATTCGATGCTGGCCCTCGAGAACAACGGGCGCGCGCCCGGGGGGTGCAGCATGTTCACAAGCACGAAGTGTTGTCGACGAATCAACTCCATGTTGCGCACGAATGATTCAGCGGTGACGGGATCATCGAGAGATGTCAGGAATATCAGGAGGGCGCGCCGGCGCAGACGGAGGCGGATGAAGGTGCTCAACTCGTCGAAGTCAGGCGAAACATCGCGCGGTTGCAGGGCGTAAAGAGCATCGCGGCAGCCGTGGTAATGAGCTTTGCCATTTCGGGCGCGCAGGAAATTTTCAATCTTGTCGCTAAAAGTGAGTAGACCGAAATGATCGCCCTGCTGTTCGGCGGCGAGGCCGAGGACAAGGGCGGCGGTAATGAAGCGCTCCAGAATGGTCGAGCGTTCAGGGTCGGAGACCGATGGCCACGAAGGATCGGGAGCGTGGCGTCCGTCCAGGCCTCTACCGTGCACAGTCTTGCCATCAACCCTGCGCCCACTGAGTCTCGAAGAATCGATGAGTACATAAACTTCCTGGGTGCGCTCGATCTGAAAAACTTTCGTGACTGGATGCCCGCGCTTGGCCGTGGCTTTCCAATGCACATCCTCGAAACCATCGCCGGGGATATACTCCCGCAGCTTTTCGAATTCCCGTCCGCGCCCGACTTGCCGCTGCGCATGCAGCCCGAAAGCGCCGCGATTCAGGAAAAGTGCGGCCAGGCTTTGCCGCTCGCGCGTGAGGCTGGGATAGGCCCGGAATTCAGTGGTCAGCACGACGGTTTTCCATCGAGACCAAAAGCCGATGGGTGAAGCGGCCTCGAGGCGTCCCACTGTTATCGAAAAATTTCCGCGCTGCAGGACGGAACACGGCCAGTCGAATGCGGACCATTCGGAGTTAGCCGGCAGATCAATGGTGAACTCCCTTACCGTCGGCACCACGTCAGGAGGGAAAGCGAGCGCGAGCCTCAGCTTGCGGGCTCTCAGTGATGGGTTGCGCACCCGCACTTCAATCGCAAATGGCCGTCCCTGGGTAGCCCGCACGAGCCGCGGTAATTCCATTTCCACCCCGCGCAGCGAATTCGCCGCTAGAACTGCATCGACGACGCCCACGACAAGGAAGGCAGCGATCATCGCGAGGGCAGGAATGGTCGCGTTTGGTTCCACGCCCGCCAGGGTGGCGAAGGGCACGGCCAACAACGTGAACCAGACGAGCAAGCGTGTGCGCGGAACAATCATGCGCTTGTGGATGGCGCGAAAAAGCCGGCCTGCCCTGATCGATTACACCGGTTCTCGATCAGTCGAAGGGAGCGGCGGCGCCACGAAGTTGAAACAGGAATGATCATCGGGGAACGGCGACCTCCTGAAGAATCCGTTCAATAACCTCGAGCACGGAAAGTCCTTCAATCTCAAACTCCGGCCGCAGAATGAGTCGATGCTCGAGCACCGGCAACGCCATGACCTTGATGTCGTCCGGCGTGACAAAATCGCGGCCGGCCATTGCCGCAAAAGCCCGGGCGCCGAGGAGCAGGCTTTGGGTCGCGCGCGGGCCGGCTCCGACGAGAACACTCTCGTGCTGGCGCGTGCCGCGAACCACATCCACGATATAACCCAGCAACTCTTCGCGAAGCGTGATGCCTTGCAAGCTCGCACGCAGTTCGCGCAGATCCTCAGGCTTGATGACCGCGCGCACCGCTCCGCGTTCGAGGGTGGCTTCGGGGGAATCCGCTCCCAACATGCGTTGGGCAAGAATCAATTCTTCATCACGGCCCGGGGCAGTCATGGTGATCTTCAACATGAACCGATCCTTCTGGGCTTCGGGCAGGGGATAAGTGCCTTCGTATTCGATCGGATTCTGGGTCGCGAACACGGTGAAGTTGTCCGGCAGCGCATGGGTTTCCCGGTCGATGGTGACGCGTTTCTCCTGCATGGCTTGCAACAGGGCGGATTGGGTCTTGGCGGGCGCGCGGTTAATTTCATCGGCGAGGAGAAACCCGGTGAAGACTGGCCCGCGGATCAATGTGAACTCATTGTGCTGCAAGTTGAAGACGTTGGTGCCGGTGATGTCGGCCGGCATGAGGTCGGGGGTGAATTGAATGCGGGAAAACTCACAGCCCAGCACATGAGAGAGGGTGCGGACGAGCAGCGTCTTGGCGACGCCGGGCACGCCCTCGATGAGGGCGTGCTGGCCGGTGAAGATCGCGATAAGGGAGCGGTCCACAACATCGGCCTGGCCGATGATAACCTTCGCTACTTCCTCGCGGGCTTGGACGAGAACTTCCTTCAGGCGTTCGGTGTTGGGCATAGTGTGCGTTACTGCTGGTTGAGGATGCGTGCGATCTGGCGATACGTCTCGAGCGCGTTCGGTTTCTCCCGCGCATTGTGCGCTTCCAAGATGGACCGGATTTTTTCGCGGCGGACTGTGTTGGCTCGACTGTCGAGGGAGATTGATTTGTGCCACTCGTCCAGACTGGTTTGGAGCAGGTCTTTGGGAGTGATGCTGCGGCGCAACAAGTTTTCAAGTCCCGTGGCCGAATCGCGGCCCAGCATCGGCTCGGTGAGCTTTGGTTCATCGGTTCGTGGTTCAAAGCTGACGGAGCTTTTCCAAATAAAAAGCGCGCCCAGTGCGACGAGGGCAAGCAAGCCGCCATGCAGCCGGTAGCGTCGCATTAAGGTCGCCATGCCCGGTTGTTCCTGCACTCCGAGATGGGTTTCATCAAAGAGAATCAGGTCGCTGCCACCGGGCAGCCAGGCGAGCAAGTCTGCCGCGCGTTCTTCGCGCAGGGCTTCGTTGCTGACGAAGTAGGAATCCGTGGCGACGACGATTGAACCGTTGCCCAGCGAACGTTCAACCATCACTGGGTCGTTGCCGCGGGCGTAGAGAACACGCCACGCTGGGTTCAGGTTGGTGAGCACGATGGCGCTGTGCCAGGTGATGGACTGGGGCAGAGGAGCGTCGGCAACGCGCTGGGCGATGACGGACTGGCGGATGAAATTCTCGCGCGTGCCGGGAACTGTACTCGTAGCCGAAGCCCCATTTGGCGCGCAGGTTTACTTCCGGGAGCCGGGCTTCCTCGTCCAGCAACGGATTTTTGAAAACCGGACGGTTCGTGCCAGTGCCAGCGTTAAAAGACAAAGGTTTGCCCAGTTCTGGATAAAGCGTGATGACGAGCCGGCCTCCTCCGTGCACAAAGGTTTCCAAGGCTTTGTATTCGTCTTCTTCCGCGGACATTTCGCTCCAGGGCAAGCCGAATACAAACAGAGTGGCACCGCGGCCGGGCGGAAGTTTTTCAATCGACTGGATGAAACGTCGCGGGGGCGTGCCGCCCATTTCCGCGAGGCTTTCAAAATAAACCCGGCAACCCAGCGGATCGCCGCGAAGGGATGAGTACGCCGGATAGGAATCGCCGGTGGCGAAGCGCAGCTGAAATAATTGGAGCACGCCGTAGCTGAACAGGCCGAGCACCGCGAGTAGGGCGAGAATGATTCCAAGGCGCCGGTTCAACATTCCTTGATCCTTTCGACGCTACGGCGGAATTCCTGAATGAGTTCGCCATCGATTGCATGCCGGCCGTACCACACGCGATCAAACACGGAAACATTCGCGGAAAAGTTCCTTGTGATGTCTGGCAAGGCGTGGCTGCGTCGGGCGAGTTCCCGCTCGTAGTCGCGATTGCTTTTGAACTTTTCGATTTTGACCAGGTCGCGCGCGGCGAGGTGCGCCAGGCTGGAGAGGTAAAACGCCCGCATGGCGAGCCGGAACTCTCCCCGTTCGAGAAGTTCGAGGCCGAGATTGGTCCATCCATCCACGGGCAATTCGTCACCAGCCACGTTGTTGCTCTCCAGATCGGGAAGGGCACTGGCTGGGGTGGCTTGGAGTTCTCCGGCGGCGGAACGTGCGCGCGTGCGCCAAACGAGCCACAGGAGAAAACCAAGGATGACCACGACAAGAGCGGTGAGGATATAAACCAACCCTTCGGCGGATAACGAGAAGCGGCTTGGCCCAGCGGGAGGCGTCTTGGAACGCATCAGGTTCTCAACCCAATCCCGAAGGCTCTTCGCGCTTCGCCGCAGCCATTCCCGGACCCGTTTGTTCCATGGCGAGGCTCCCTGGTCGTGAAATTCCGGTTTCAGGCGCGGCGCGCGCCAGGCGTATTCAGGGCGCTTGAGCACGTCGTCGATGGAACGATTCAGGGCGGCGCCTTTTTCTGAGGACGCTGGAACGGCTGTTTTGGTGTTTACCTCGGCAGCGCCGAAACAGGGCATACCCGCGAGAATGAGCAAGCCAACGACGGCAGGCATCGAAGCGCGACAGGCGCGCAAGCTCACGCGCAGATCAGCTCCCGTCGTTCGCGCTTCGCCGTAGAAACATCGCACTGCGTAAGTCGCCTTCAGCAACGGATCGAAGCAGAGATACGTCACGCCCAGAGCGGCCATGAGGAAGGTCGTGTTCAGACTCGAACCCAGACTGAGCGTGAAATTGGTTTCAACCCCAACGAGGATTTTTAAGAGGAAAGGCAGGGTCAGCATCGTGACGGCTACGTTAAGAAGGATAAAAAGCGCAAAGGGCTTCAGCACCAGCAGTGCTCCATGATTCTGCATGGGAGAAAGGCGAGCTTGGGTCCAACTGTGTTTTAAGAGGGCTGTGGTTGAGGCCTGGCGCAATCCGAGGACCGTGACGCTTTGATAAAAAGCAATGACCCACGCCAGCGGCAGCAGGATGATAACGCTGACTGGAATCACCACGAGCGCCGTGGAATGAATCACGGTTTGCGAAGCCAGGGCGCGCATAGTTTGCAGTGAGTCCAAGCGCGGCAACGGCTCCTTCGCGATGAAGCTGGACAGTTTCCACGTGAACACGCTTTGCCATAGTTTCATCCAGGCAAAGAGCAGGCTCAATCCCAGGGCTGCGGGAAAAAGATGCTGGGCGGCCAGTCCGCTGCGGCTCATGTCAGACCAAAAAAATAGAGCGGCCAGCACGAACGGCGCAGTGCCCACGTAATAACAAAGCAGGGCGCCCGGCGGGGCCAGTCGCAGCGCTTGAACTGCCTCCTCGACCAGGTCGAGCCCCCCGAGACCTGTTGTTGAAGTGCGCGGTTTCATCATCGTCCGCTCCACCATCGGTCAATCCAGACGGTGCCTTCGTGATACTGCGAAGGCAGGGAGAGTAGCGCCGCACCCGCCAGGTAGAAAACAAGCCAGGCGATGAACAGGCCCACCGATAATTGCATCACCGGCCATGCCCAGGAGAGGCGGCGTGGCGCCACCCGGGTGCTTAATCGAGCAAGGCAATCCGAGCAGATGAGGCGGTCATCATGTTCCGTGACGCACTCGCGACAATAGAAATGCCGGCATTCCAGACAGCGTGCCACGGCCTCGCGGTTCGAGTGATGGAAGCAACGTTGATGGACGAGTGCGGCCATTTCAGTTTGCGACGATGGGCGGGGTCGCGCCGGTGCGGGATTGAAGCTCCGCGAGCGCAGCGCCGAACTGGTCAGCAGGTAACTCTTGTTGCGCTGACGCAATCAAAGGCTCAACCCGGGCCAGGAATTGACGGGCGGCGCGCATACGACTCAGGGCAGGAACGCGTTCGGTTTGTACGGCGGTGCGAAAATGGCAGCGGCAGGTGGGCCCATGCAGTGTGTTGACGAGCAGGGCAATGCCGAAGGGGGCGCCCATTCCCAGCAATACCGAGGCGAGGGTCCGGTCATCAGTCAGCATTGTGAGGGTGGCGAAAAACAAGAGTCCGCTCGCCCAAACGCCGTTCCAGATTTTGCCGGTGTGCGTGCGCTGTACGACGATGGCTTGGAGGTCGGCAAAGAAAAAGCGGCGATAGGATTCGTAGAAGGTCTGGCTTCCGACGAGGAGCACGTGGTCCTCTCCCAGCCAAAGGCGAGAGGGGCCCGTCCAGGTCCAACCCCGTCCGGGAAGTTTGGTATAAAGGAATGCCTTCATTGGTCTGTATTGAATGCGCCGAATGGATTGTTGCCCTTGGCCGACTCGATCATCACATAAATCATCCCGGCCAAGCCGACCAGGGTCAGTCCTGCAAATAGGAGGGCGAAACTGAATCGGAGGCTGGTGCGGCGGGGAACCACGCTGCGTGGCTTGCGCCATCCGAAAACGGCCAGAAAGATTGCGGCAGGCGCTCCAATTACGGCGGGCCAAAAACAAAACAGGAAAGGGAAGATGGCCATCGCGATGGCAATGTTGTCCCACAAGACTCGACGGCTCTCCAAGGTGGTCAGTGTCCCCTTGCGTCGGCCAGCATCGATGCAGGACGGGCAAAGGTGTTCGCCGTGCAACTCAACCTCACAAAGGGTGCAGATGAATCTTCCGCAAGCATCACAAGGCACATGCGCGACCTTGCCGGGATGATAGAAGCACGCGGCTTGTCCTGCGTCCGTGATGCGTTCGCCGACGATGCCTTGCTGCGCGGGTCGCAGGAGGGCGGGAAAGGCGCGCACGAGTAATTGCGTTTCACAGTCACCGCAGCGCGTTAGTTGAGCCGCGGCAAATTGGTTGGCAGCAATCGGGTAGTTACAACGCGGGCAAAGAACGGGCGAAGTCATTTATAAATTACGCGCGTTTTGCAGATGTAATCGTGGAGCGCACGTTTCTCATCGTTGAACAGCGGCAGCAAAAAACCGATCATGCAAGTAAAGCTGCTGACCAGCTGGCCTCCTTGCCGGCCCAGAGCGCGCAGGTAACTGACACGCCCGCCATCCTCGGTGACGACTTTGAGTTTCAACAACATCTTCCCTGGAGTGGCTCCGTATCGGCCCACAAAAAGCCAGCCATAAAGGATGGTGATGCCGGTGCTCCACGCCATGGACATCGCCCAATAGCCGGCGAACTCCGCCCAGTTCGGCGTCTGGCCGCCCTGGAATGCCAGAGCTTGTTGCATCTTAAAATTCAGCCAGATGCTTAAGGGCAGAGTGACAACGGTGAGGATCACCATATCGATGACGTAGGCGGCGACGCGCATCCAAAATCCCGCGTAGCGCATCTCACTTGCAGCCACGCCAGCAGCAAACGGCACTGCGCCCTCGCGCAGTTTCTGCACATACCCTGGCTTGCAAGCCGCGCAAACCGTCGTTGATCCGATCTGCACCATCTCTTCCACGCTCATCATTTTTCCGCATTCGGCGCACGTGGTTTGATCCGCAGGCCGAAGAGAATCGGAACCGGGCGGAGGAGGCGCCGTCAAATCGAGCCTGACCGCTGAAAGTGTCTGCCATTGTGCCATGCCATTCCGCCAAACGAGGGTGGTGCGTTGAATCGTGCCTTCCTTGATCAATCGCTCGAATTCAGCATCATCGACCGGCCCGGCTTGTTGTCCCTCTTTTGCGTAAAACCAGTTCATGATGTTTTCTTCCAGATGACGCGAGTGTGGCAGATCAGGTCATGCACCGTTCGCTTCTGCTTGTCGAAGGCGGCAAAAACGTAGCCCAACCCGCAGGTGAGAAAGCTCAACCACGACGCCAATGAACGTCCCAAAGCGGCGTGGTAACTCAATCGTTGGCCGTCGGCGGTTACGACCCGGATTCGGCAAACGAGTTTGCCCAAGGTGCCGCCGTATTTCGCGACCAGCACCGTGTCGTAGATAGTGCCAAGAATCAGGTCCATGCCTAACAGGAGCGAATCGCGAGTGGTCCAATCGTCGCCATCGATGCCCGCAGCTTCCCGGAAAGTCATACCCGACGCCATGCCAATCGCGGTGCCGAGAAAAAAGAAGAGGGCAACGTCAATAAGGATGGCGAGCCCGCGAATCCAGAACCCGGCGAAGGGCAGCAAGCCGGCCCCGCCCAACTCCTGCGGGTTTCCGGATAAGCCGGCTGAAACGCCAATGACCGGCGTCTTGAACGGTGTTTTCAAGCCTTCCCGCACATGTTGCACGTAAGTGGGTTTACAGGCACCGCAGACGGCGCGTTCGTTGATGCGCACAAGTTGATCCGCCG
Source organism: uncultured Verrucomicrobiae bacterium (assembly GCA_963760275.1). Taxonomy (GTDB): domain Bacteria; phylum Verrucomicrobiota; class Verrucomicrobiia; order Limisphaerales; family SIBH01; genus JANNGC01. Next base: position 135,624 of record CAVXCM010000009.1, on the reverse strand, counting down.
GGATAATCATCCCGCAGTGAGTGCAGAAATAGTGGGGCAGCACGGGCGGAATGCCGGGAGCCGAACCGATAGGAACTCCGCTGGCGAGCTTCGATATGGACGAGAATTCCGGAGCCGTCGCGATTGAACTGACTGTCATCGAAGGTATCATCCGCGATGCGGGCTGCCATTCGGGCATACCCTGTTTCCAGACCAGCGTTGTCGGTGCCAAGAGTTCCCCTCGCAGCATGGCCCGCAACTCCTGGTCCGTGATTGGCCCGACGGCGTCACCCTCTTTCACGTAATACCACGTCATGGGATTTGGAATCTCCATGACAATGAGGAAGGCGCGAAAGTGTGGGAAGCGTTTTCCCCCAAAGCCCATTAGGTCGATTGATTCAATCGGCGTGATGCCCCGTCTCGGCCCGCGATGAATTCCCGGCGGGCTTCGACGCACCTGGTTCGGTGCAATTGGCCTAAGGCTCGCCTCTAGGGGAGGAGCCGCAGCTGATAAAACCGGCCGCTGGAGCCCGCAGAATTGGTGACGGCCCCCATTACTCCTGGCGTCAGCACCTCGGGTCCATCGCTCGTCCAAGGCTCTTCGAAGTGTGTCTTGGATTCCAAACGGTAACGCCCTCCTGGAACCGAAGGCCACGTCAGGACCACGTTTTCTCCGACGATGGTGAGCGTGACGCGCGGCGCCCCGGTTGCGACGAACGAGGAGGTTGCCGCTTTATGCCCTGTCCCATCCTCCACGGCGATAAACACATTGTTCGCTGCTATCGATACGGCGACTGAACCGGACCAAACGCCGTTTGTGAATGTCGTGGAGGTGGCCGGGGTCATCGGAATCGATACCGAGGATCCGGTGACCGTGATGTCATCAATGAACCAGCCTTCAAAATTGTTCCCGGCGCCATCCACTGAATCGAAATGGAATCGCAACCTGGCTGATGCGTTGGTGAATGACGTGAGATCGATAGCTTCCCTGAGCCACAGCCCATTCGAATCATTTGTGAAGGCGAGGGAACGAGCGGCCAGAACGGAGAAGGTAGCCCCTTCGTTCGTGGAGATTTCCACCGTGGCGTGGTCCCAGTTCGTGGCCAATTCGGTTTGAATGAGATGTTGGAACGTCAACGTGATCGGGGGCGCAACGTGACTGAGATTGATCAGGGGAGAGGTGGCCACACCTTCACTCCCTCGGGCGGTGTCGTAATCGCCATTTCCGTCCGGCCCTTCGTTGCGCCCATAGTAAAGGGATGTGGGGCCACTGTGTCCGGGTTCCGTGCCGCGCGCCGTAGTAAGATGCCAGAGGCCGTTACTGCGCCCGAAGTCATTGTCCAATGCAAAGCCGTTCAGTCCGGAATCAAAGTCAGCGTGGAAAATTTCACCCGAGCCGTCCCGCGCGGAAAACTGAACCACGCCGGTGAAGTTACTCACCGTGGAGTCGAATTCGTCCTTGGCCGTGATGGTTAAGGGAAACGGAATGCCGACGTACTGCGTGCCCGCGATGCTGCTGGCGACAAAATGGTGCAAGCCACGGGTGGTGAAGCTCCACACTGGACTCATGGCGATGCCGATGCGGTGGGAAATGATTCGCCAATAATAAGTCGTGGCTGGCGCGAGCAAAGGCAGGGTCCAATTGGTCCCTTCGGTGGTGCCGACCAATTGCGCAGCCCCCGGAGCAGGGTTAACCCCGAAGTAAACTTCGTTGGTGGTATCGGGCCCGGCGTTCCAAGCCAGTGCGCTGTTGGCAATGACGCTGGCGGCCAGGTGGGCTGGAAACGGCGTCGAAGGAGGAGCGGGACTTTCGTCGTCCAGTAGCGCGAGCGTGTTAGTGCCGGGCATAAACCCAGTCGCTGAGGCCGTTATGGTGATTAAGCGGGCGACGTTGATGACATCGTCATCCACGGGCGTGACGGAAAATGGCGCGGCTGTCTGGCCCGCGGGAATCACGATCTCGGCGGTGACAGCCAACTCCCCGCTGCTGGAACTGAGCGAGACCACTAGATCCAACGGCACTGCGCCAGGGATCTGAACTGAACCAAATCCGGCCAGGGTTCCATCGCTCTCGGAAAGTTGCGGCGCAGCAAATGAAACGGTCAGATTCGTCATCTCATTGTCCATGACCGTCACTAGTTTGGTGGCCGCGTTCCAGTTCGTGACCGTGGCAGTGACGGCGACGGTTTGAGATCCGTCGATCAAAGCATTCTCGGGAAGCGTGACAGCGAAGAGAACTGAGGTTTGGCCAGCGACCATGGAAACGTGCGCGGGCACTTCGAGCTTCAACGCGTCGCTTGAATGAAGTGAGATGGACACATCCGCGGCAGCGGGCGCACTGATTGTGACCAATCCCTGAGTTTGAACGCCACTTCCTTCAACCAGGAGTGAAGGCAACTCGATTCCCAATGTAGCGCTCTCATTGTCGTTCACGGTGAATGCCCGCAGTTCAGAAATGAAGCCAGGCGCCTCCGCCGTAATGGTGGCCGTTTGTGTTCCGTCCAGGTCGCTGTCATCCAGAACCATTAGATCAAAGAATGCATTGGTTTCTCCCGCGACAATCACGACCGAGGGCGGGACGGTCACTTCTGTCGTGTCGGTGGAGGCGAGCGTTACGGTAAAGTTGGTGGCGAGCGCGTGACTTAAATCCACCCTGCCACCGTTGGTGATTGTTCCAGCGCCTTCACTGACCGCCGCCATCGACGCGAGCATGAGCGGTTGGGAGCAACTTCCATAACTGTCGAAATCGCTTTGCTTGAATGCAGCGGGCAGTCCTGCGCCTCGCGAAAGTCCGGCCAGCCCGCTCCGGGCGTCGATCTGCAGGTAAGTGATGCGAATGCGGCCATCGAAGAACCATTCGATCTGAAAGCTGTTCGAGTTCTCCGCGACATACTCGGGGACGTTCTCATACGTCGCCACGAACCGGTTAGAAAGTTGGAGCCACGAAATGGTCCCGCCGCCGGGCGGATACAGGTCGCGGAACAAAGCCGCAATGCGGGGTAGTTGGAAATGGTCAGAGACCGATTCCGAAAAATCGACATCGTTGCCAGTAAAGGTAAGAAAACCGTTGCTCACCAATTCCAGGGAGCCGCTACTCGTCCCGTAAAGCGACACCTTCCTACCGTCAGCGAGAAAGATTCTTTGCAGGGAATCATCCGTCATTGTCAGCGTCGTTCCACCCGTGGGGTCCGTCGGGAAGTTTGTCGCCACCTCGCGGCAGACTGAGTAGAAGCTGCTGGATCCATCCGGGGTGAAGGTGAACACGGAATGCGAGAGGTTCAGGTTGTCGCGAAAAAGTTCGGTGAAATAGTCCGGTTGCCCAACCCGCAGGGTGAACACCCTGGATTGCGCGATGCCACTGGATTGATTCGTGAAATGCACCACGCTGGTGTAAACGCCAACGGGCAACTGATTGGCCTGCGTATTCACCGAGAAGCGGACGCTCGCCGTGGCTCCGGTGGCCAGAACGCCTTCGGACAACGAAAGGTCCAGCCAGTTCGCCGGATTGACCGCCGTCCACGTCAATGAGTTGGTTCCTGTATTGCGTAGCGAGAAATCCAAATCTGCCGGCAGAAACGGGCCGCCCACCGGACCGCTCGAGGTGAGGCCTTCGTGAGGAAAGACGTTGAGGTCGTCGGGAAGATCGAACCCTTCCTGCAAACCCGCCGTCGTCGAACTGTCCGGAGAGCGTGCGCTGGCGCCCATGCCTCGTTTGGCAAAGGCCGTCCAAAGCTCGACCCGGTTGGCGCCACCGTTGTTGAGCTCGTCGGCAAGGATGATGGCGTCACGCCCCTGAAGGAAATTGGGGTTCGCCGGCGACAGGATCATTCCATCCGTGACGAGTTGCAGCGCCAGTTGATTGCCGTTGGTCCAGCCATGCTTGCGGATGAGGTTCGCGCGCATGTCCCAAAGGGCGACGCACCATACCTCGCCCATGTTGTGAACTTCATCCGCCGCGCCGCCGCCGAAGACAGGACTGATCGGCACTCCTGCGTGAGCGGCTGCTTGCGCGGGGCTGATGTCTCGAAACGTCAGTGGATTCTTGGTGAGGTCGGTTGAGTAGGGATAACGACGAATGCCGAAGTAATAATTCTGGCTTAGGCCGCCGAACTGGTACGTCGCGTAACCGGCCATGGCCGAAGGGGCATCAATATTGTCCCCAGGCTCGCTGAGTAACGCCAGCGCGTAAAAGTCCGACCACCCTTCACCCATGCCCTCGGTTTGCGCCTCAAAGATTCCCATGCCTCCGCCCACGAGCCGCGTGCTCAAGCCATGTGTGTATTCATGCAGAACGATCTCCGAATCGAACGTGCCATCGCGATCCGGGTTGGGTCCGTTGAAGAGATACATCTGCATGCGCGGCGCCAGCCCATCGGAGAGGGTGGACATGTTGGCGTTGTTGAATCCGCCGCCATCCTGGGCATCCGCTTGTAACGCATCGTTGCCCAGGCCGCCCCGCCCAAAATTGTTCGCCTGGAAATTTCCGGCGGCTTCGGTGAACCCCAGTTCATAGAGTTTGTCGTGCATGAAATTGCACCAGTAGAACAGCTGCACGACGGAGGCATTGCCGTTCAAGGTGGGCGATTGAGCGAAGTCGAGGGGGAAATCAAAGACGTGATGAGGCGACCCTTGCGGGCGGGGCAGGTCAGCCAAATCGTTGTCATCGCGATCCAGGTGCGCATCCACATTGTTGCCGCGCGTCTCGTTCACGGAAGCGTCGATCCAACTGTTGGGAGAGGCATTTGTGTTGATGGCGGCGAGCGAAATCAAACTTCGGTCAGCGCTCCCTGGCTGTCCGGTATTTGGACTGGGCCAACCCGGTGAGAACGGCGTTGGACTGTCGCTGGTGAAAACGCGGAACGTGGAATTGGTCAGATAGGCGGTGAGGCAACGGCGCAGAAGGACGTCGCCAGTGTTCGCATCGACCAGCACGCGGTAATACTCGCCCCGGGAGCGCACTTTCAGGACAACGTTCCAGCAGAGACGCAACTCATCTTTGCCGAAGGACAGCCACGTTAATTCGGCTGTGGTGTCGCCCGTGAGAGCGTTGCCGCCAAGTCGATGCTTTTGCTCGCCCTTCGTTTCCTGCTGGAGGACGGTGATCTCAGCTGAGGTCAGGTTTAATCCCAGATTCGCCGCCGCGCGTTGAACGGCATGCGTCGCCTTGAGCTTAGCCGGGCGCTTGGCAGCGAGCGCTTGAGGGGCTCGGGCGGTATCGAATGCAAACTGGCTGGACACGCTCACCAAGTCGCCCTGCGCCGTCGTGTGCGAAATGAACAATCCATCGAACACGGGGACTTCTTCCACTCGTTGTTCCCACACCACGGTGCGGAAACGGTTTTTCTTATTGAGGAAGTTTCGCTTTATGGCGGCTGAGTCCAGCGCCTCCGGCCCATGACGGAACAATTGTCGATGCTGCCGCAGGAATGCTTTTGTGGCTCGATGAGGATCATTTTTGGACGTGGCACGCAGAGCCTCTTCACCCACCGCACGTCCCGCTTCGTCGGCCTGGGCGAGAAAACCGTTTTGCGCCTTCACATGTGTGACGCTCCGGGTGCTGGGATCGAGTTCGATCATTACTTCGGGCGCCATTTCCCTCAAAGCCATGATGGCTTTTCTTTCTACAGTGTCGACCCCGGTCGCGCGCGGACGCGCATCCATGTTGGGCAGCGGAGGTGATGACGGATGGCGAAAAGCCACACTGGTCAGCGCCAGGCTAAGCAAGGCAAGTCGAGATATCCAAAGTGTAAACATGATCGGGTCCGTACCAGCAGAACGAAGAGCCGACGCGGCTGTTCACGACTCGCTGGGGTTGGGCAATTCGGCGGGAAGATAGACCGGAACGAGGATGCCGCAAGTGATAGTTAGCGTCCCCCGTACGTCACTTGAATTCGACCCGGCAACGACCAACGTTAGAACGTGAACGACGCGTCGACGCTGCTATTGGTGGAAGATAACGAGGCTGACGTTTTCTTGTTCAAGCGCGCCCTGCAGTCAGCGGGCTTGCAATTCAATGTCCATGTGGCCCGTGATGGGCGCGAGGCGATCGATTATCTGGAGCGTTCTTGCAACACACCCGATTGTTCCGACTACATTTTTCCCAAGTTCATCATCACAGACAATCGAATGGCGAATATGAGTGGCCGCGATTTTTTGCGGTGGTTGCGGGAACACCCGCGCTGTCGCGTGATACCGACCGTCGTCGTGGGCGGCTCCGGACCACCTGAAGAGGTATCGGAAGCCTACGAGTTGGGCGCGCACTCTTACTTCGTGAAGCCAATCGATCACGGCGAGTTGCTGAAGATGGTGGAGACCATTTTCCTTTATTGGGCACTGGCCAGTGTGCCTCAAAAATGACGGTTGTTCTCAGTGGAGGCTGCACGGTTTAGTCCGCGCGCCAGTCTCGCTTGCCAACGGCCCAAAGAAGAAATGGGTGAACAGGCATTTCCTTTCATTCGCCGGTTGTGTCGTGACGCGAGTGTGATAAAACGATTCCAAACAGCGATGCGTGCCATACTTTCACTAACAATTCAGGCTCGATCTGTCCTGGCCCTGCTCGGAGGCATTTGGATGGCGTCAGCGGCCGCCCTTGGAGCTGGATTCGTGTCGTTGAAGGATGCTCCTACTACGGAGGTTTTTTCCATCTTGCGAGACGAGAACGGCGACCGCATCCCGGAGGCGATTGGTAAAACATTTACCTTGCGCGGTGTGCTAACGCTGCGGCCCATGCTGACGAATGGCGTATGGAACGCTTTCTTTCAGGATGCCACGGGAGGCCTGCGCTTAATCGACGATGATGGGCGGCTCGCGAACCCAAAATCTTCACGGCCAAACTTCGACGAAGGGGACGAAATTAAAGTGCGCGGTGTCCTGACTCAAAACGGGTTCAGCGTCCATGAAGTCCGGTTGATGGGAACGGGTTTGACCCCCACAGTGCGCGATGCCACGGCCCAGGAGCTAAGGAGTGGTTTGTTTCCCTCGCAGTTGGTGCGTGTTCAAGGCGAGGTCGTGCGTTCCTCGGGTCGCGATGAGGAAATTGCATTTTATGTGCGGGATGGCACGGGACAAACTCCCTTGGTTTTCAAACCCGACTTTCTGTTGCTGGACAAAGGCCAGTTTAATTACCGGCTTTGGAAGGGAGGAAAGGTGCGCGTGTTAGGACTCGCCGTTCGCATCGGAGGCGCTGCCAATGAGCCGCTCTCCTTGCTCTTGCGACGGCCGGCCGACTTGGAGTTCCTACCCCCTGCGCCCCTGCCTCCACCGCCTCCATCTCGCACGCCACTTTATCTAACGCTGGGCATTGCGGGGTTGCTGGCGTTGCTGGCGCTCTATTATTGGGAGCGCCGCCGCATCGCGGAATCGCGGCATCAAGAAACCACCAAGCTGTTGCATGAATTGAAGCGTTCCCAGGCCGAAATTAAGAAGCAGGCTTCGTTTGCGCAATTGAGCCCGAACCCGGTGCTGGAACTTTTTGCAGACGGTACGCTGACGTATTGGAACGAGGCGGCCCAGGAAATGACGCAAAGCTTGAAGTGCGCCTTTGTGAAGGATCTGCTGCCGGCGAACGTTGTCGAGGTGGTTGGCCGCGCCCTGACGCCTCCGTATCCGAAACAGGAGTGTCAGGTGAAGTTCAACGATCGCACCGTTTCATGGTCGTTCTTTCCCATCCCCGAAATCACGTCCGTGCATGCGTATGCGCAGGACATCACCGACCGACTTAGCTTGGAGCTTCAATTGCGGCAGGCGCAGAAAATTGAATCGATCGGCCAGTTGGCCGCGGGCGTGGCGCATGATTTTAATAACCTGCTCGCGGTGGTCCAGGGTTACACCAGTCTCGTGATCATGCGCAAAGATTTGCCCGACAACGTCGCCGAGCCTTTGCAGGAGATTCTCATTGCGGCAGAGCGCGCCGGAAATCTGACCCGCCAACTGCTCACCTTCAGCCGGAAACAGGTTATGGAACCGCGGCCCTTGGATATGAACGGGCTGTTAATCAACCTTTCAAAGATGTTGCGGCGGCTTATTGGTGCGGATGTGAAAATGCGATTCGTGCCCCACCCGTCTCCCGCGTGGGTCTGCGCTGACCCGGGCATGATGGAGCAGGTCATCGTGAATCTCGCCATCAACGCACGTGACGCCATGGAGGGAGGAGGGGAGCTCACGGTTTCCGTCGGCACCGTGGTTTTAGCCGAAGCGAAAGCTTCAGTGCGTTGTGAGTCCCTTCCGGGAAATCACGTGGTGCTTACCGTCACGGACACCGGGTGCGGCATGGATGGCGCGACGCTTAAGCGAATCTTCGAACCGTTCTTCACCACGAAGGAACCGGGCAAGGGGACTGGATTGGGGCTGGCCACCGTGCAGGCAATCGCGAAACAACACAAAGGGTGGGTTGAAGTCAGCAGCAACCCCGGTAAAGGCACGACGTTTCAAGTCTTCATTCCGGCTTCGGCTGAAGTGCCCTCGGGTCGCCCCGAAAAGCTGGATGATTCGCCGACCGCCGGCGGTACTGAATCAATCCTCGTTGTTGAGGACGACGCAGCGCTGCGCAAGCTCGCACGGAGCGTCCTGGAGCAATATGGGTATGACGTCCATGACGCGCCCTCGGCGGCGGAGGCGCTGGCCATCGTTCGTCGGAAGGAGAGAATTGATCTTCTGTTCACCGACATAGTTCTCCCTGGCGCAATGAATGGTTGGAAACTCGCGGATGCAATTCGGGCCGAGAATGAGCAGTTAAAAATCATCTACTCCACCGGGTTCGACCCGGACACGGTCAACCGTCGTTTTGATTCGCTCAGCAACCACGTTCTTCTCCGCAAGCCGTATCCCTTAAACTCATTGGTCAGAACCGTTCGCGATTGCCTTGATGGCGTTTCAACATCGCCCCTTCGGGCCACAGCCCAGACGCCCGCAAAGTCGATGAGTTCGATCGACGAAGAAGACGAATTGTTGAAACCCGGGATGTCCTAGAGATGGGCGCTGGGGACAGTCCGCTGGCGCCCGCAGCGGTACCGTTGTGACGAACTGATTTTTATTCCACAACCGCAGCTCGTCACTGCGTTGTCCCCTTCGCACCTAAGACCGATTGTGGAAATCGGCCCGCAGCTTGCCATCATCAGTGGCAGGCCGAAATCCGTGGAACCGCGCGTGTGAGGGTCCGTATTTCCAATAGTCGAAGCCGTGTACTTTTGCGAGGGGGCCGGGTTACGTGAGAAGTCCTCGCAAATCCGTTTGAATCTCTTTCACTCCGGCAAGGGATGCGGATGACTGACTTTGCTTCCGGTTTAGTAAATCCAGTTGGAGGGAGGGTAAGCGACCTGCGCGGAACAACCTGCCGCATGTCGCGGATCAGTCGCCGAGGGTTATCATTGATCTGGTCTAGCACGCGATGCCTGGCCATCGCCTTTGAAGTCAACGCGTACGATGGCTTTTTGGGGTAGGAAGTTGGAGGGCATTCGGTCAGTCGATAGTGACACCTCACGATTGGGTTTCTTTGCGAGTAACCGGCGTCCGATGGCGCAGACGCGGTCAAAATCGCTGAACGACCTCATCACAGACACCGCCGTCTGAAAATGAGGTTGTTTCTTCAAGAAGCTTATTTCGTCCTTATTGAAGGTCGTCTCCAGGAGGCGGGAATAGGTGGATGCTTTTTTCTCCATGCCCGATGATTGCTCCACTTCAGCAAAAGCGGTCAATCCGTACCATTACTGAACAACTGCATTCTCTGGGGCTTTCGCTTGGGTTACTGATGATCCCAAGCCCCATCGTACGTCGGACAGAGGAGGGCGGGTTTCGCGTAGACACTCGCTTTTGCCCCGGATAGCTTGCGGCGCGTGCGTATTCTCTTTCTCAATGGCCCAAATCTTAACTTGCTGGGGACACGAGAGCCGGAAAAGTACGGTCATACAAGCCTCGCGGAGATTGAATCGCGGGTGCGCGCGCGCGCGACCGAATTGAATTCGGAAATTGATTTTCGCCAGACCAATAGTGAAGGCGAACTGGTCGACTGGATTCAGGAAGCCAGAGGGCAATTCGATTGGATCATCCTCAATGCCGCGGCCTACACCCACACCAGCATCGCTTTGCGAGACGCCATTGCTGCAGTGCAAGTCCCGACGATCGAGATTCATCTGTCGAACGTTCACGCTCGGGAGGATTTCCGGCATAAAAGTCTTATCGCCGGGGTCTGTCGGGGCCAGATCACAGGGTTCGGGGTTGACTCGTATCTGTTGGCGCTGGGCGCTGCCGTTACCGATAAGTCACGTCTATGAAGGCCAACGACTGGATTGATGGCGGCGGCAAATGCTACTTGACGCTTTCCCGGCCGGGTTCCTATTTTTCCCGCGAAGTTCAAACAAACGAGCGAGCAGTGCCGCCAAACGGTAACTGCTCTTTTACTTAAATGATGTTGCCGCTTAATCCTGGCCTACTAACGAGAGGACACTTGTGGACCTGAAAGATATCAAGGCCATCATCGACTTGATGAAAAAGAACTCCATCTCGGAGTTCGAACTCGAACGGCAGGAATTCAAAATCAAGCTCAAGCGAGGCACGTTTGTTCCCGCTGGCGAAGATGCGCCGCCGCAAATTTACATGCCTGCGATGGCATCATTGGGTTCAGCAGGCCAGGCCCCCATCCAGAACCAGGCCCCCGCGTCACTTCCTCCGCCGGCTACAAACGAAATTGAAATCAAATCTCCGATGATCGGTACGTTCTATCGGGCCCCGTCGCCGGAGGCTGCTGCCTACGTGGAAGTGGGGTCAGAGGTGAACCCGGACACCGTTGTCTGTCTCATTGAGGCGATGAAGGTGATGAATGAGATTAAGGCGGAGGTCAAAGGCGTTATCACTCAAATCGTCGTGGACAACGCCAAACCGGTTGAGTTCGGACAGCCGATGTTCAAGGTTCGTCCTTTGTAATCGTGCAGCTGCGGCGCGCTGAATAGCGCCGCTCCACTACCTTCATGTTCGAAAAAATTCTTGTCGCCAACCGTGGAGAAATTGCAGTGCGAATCATTCGCGCCTGCAAGGAGTTAAACATCCGCACGGTCGCGGTTTATTCGGAGGCGGATGCCAACTCCATGCATGTTCAACTGGCAGACGAGGCCATTTGTATCGGCAAGAGCCCGAGCAGCGAAAGCTACCTCCGCATCGACCGAATCATCAGCGCGGCGGAGATTGCCGATGTCGATGCGATCCATCCCGGCTACGGGTTTCTTTCGGAGAACGCCCACTTCGCAGATGTGTGCGAGAACTGTAACATCCGATTCATTGGTCCCAGTTCGCGAGCGATGAACGCGCTTGAGGATAAAGCGGTTAGCCGGGCGCTGGCAAAAAAGGCAGGTGTGCCGACGCCGCCCGGCTCGGAAAGCACCGTCGAGAAGGAGCAGGACGCTTTGGTGACGGCCCGCCGCATTGGCTATCCGGTGATGATCAAGGCGGTGGCTGGCGGCGGTGGGCGGGGCATGCGGGTGGCGCACAATGACATATCACTCGTGAAGGGCTACCACACGGCGCGCAGTGAGGCGGAGAAAGCCTTTGGAAATTCAGGGGTCTACATTGAGAAATTCATCGAGAACCCGCACCACATCGAATTTCAGATTCTCGGAGACTCCCGGGGCAACATCATCCACTTAAACGAACGTGATTGTTCCATTCAGCGCCGGAATCAAAAGGTGGTGGAAGAGAGCCCTTCGCCCCTGTTGGAGCACAAATTCAAGGGATTGCGCAAAACGATGGGCAAGGCCGCGGTAAAGATTGCCGAGATGGCTCACTATACCAACGCTGGCACCGTCGAGTTCATCGTGGATGACCACGGAAATTTCTTTTTCCTCGAAGTCAACAAGCGCATTCAAGTCGAACACCCGATCACCGAAGAAGTCACCGGTATCGACTTGGTAAGACAGCAAATCATGATCGCGATGGGCGAACCCCTGCGCATTTCCCAAAGCGACGTCCATATCAAAGGCCACGCCATCGAATGTCGAATCAACGCTGAAGATCCTTTCGATGATTTCCGACCATCCCCGGGACGCATTGAGATGTATTATTCGCCCGGTGGGCGTGGCGTGCGTGTTGATTCTCACGCCTACGCGGGATACTCGATTCCGCCCCATTATGATTCCATGATTGGAAAGCTCATTACGTTTGGAAAGGACCGGCGCGAAGCCATGGATAAAATGAGCCGTGCCTTGAGCGAATACATGATCACCGGAGTCAAGACGACCATCCCCTTCGAGATGGCCATCCTCCAGGATCCGAATTTCCGACGGGGCGTCTATTCCACTAATTTCATCGAGCAACTGTTGGGCGGGGCGCGGCGTGAATTGATCGAAGAGAAAGCCTAGGCCAACTGAGCCCGCAGCGATGAAATCCTTCGGCGAATCCACGCTCTACACCTTCGTCGATACAGCCTTCCTGCGCGGGCGTGACCCAGCCGAAGTTGCACGCGAGTTGTGCGCGGGAGGCTCGGATATCATTCAACTTCGCGCCAAGAATGAACCTCCGGATGTCATCAAGCAGATGGCGCATCGCATTTTGTCGGTGACCCGTGCTGCCGGAGTGCCGTTGGTGATTAATGACTACCCAAACCTAGCGACTGCGCTCGGGGCCGAGTGTGTTCATCTGGGACAAGAGGATTTTTTTGACGCCGGCCTGCACCATCGGTCGCAACTCACGGAGCTAAACGCCCAACTGGGGCTCAGCAGTCATTCCCCTGAACAGGCACTGCGCGCCATCGAAGCAGCGGCTGATTACATCGCGGTGGGACCAGTGTTTGCCACGGGCACCAAGCCCGGCCGGGCGCCGGTGACGCTGGAATATGTGCGCTGGGCGGCTGCGCATGTGCGGCTGCCTTGGTTTGCGATTGGCGGAATTACGTTGGATAACCTCGAACAAATGCTTGCCGCCGGCGCGCGGCGCGTCTGCGTTGTGTCGGCCATTCTCAATGCCTCCGATATCACCCGAGCATGCCGTGATTTCAAAAGCAGACTGAGTTGATCCACGCGTCCGGTTCCTTTTTTGAATGGCCTCGTAAAGCCCCATGTCGGATAACGAACGAAGATGTTCCCTGGCTGCCGTAGATTGTTGCTCGCGTTTGCCGCTGCGCTGATTTTGTGCGTGACGGTTGTATGCGCGTCGGGAGCAGACGTCGAGTCGCGTGCTTTCAACCAGGCGCAAAAACAATTCGACGACGGCTTTCATGCCCTCGCTGAGAAATCGCTTTCGGAATTCGCCAGCAGATATCCAGCGTCCCCTCGGGTTTCACAAGCCATGCTTCTCCAGGCCAAGGCAGCGCTGGCCCAGCAGAAAACGCAGGTGGCTCTCTCCTTGTTGACGACGAATTTGCCCTTGGCCGCAGGCCTCGCCGATCAATACCAACTCACGATCGCTCGCAGTCATTTCACGAACGGGAATTTCGAGGCGGCGGCTCAGAATTATGCCGTTCTGGTGGCTACCTACACCAATTCCCCCTCGCGTCTGCCCGCGACCTTGGAAGAAGCCGTAGCGCGGACAAAATTGAAGCAGTGGCCTCGGATCATCAGTTCGTTACAGAATCCGGACGGTGTTTTTGCACAAGTGGTGATCCAGACTCCGGAAAGCGATGCCGCGGTGGAGGGGCGCCTGTTACTGGCCGAGGCGTTGATTGAGCAGCGTCGTTTTCTTGAAGCGGAACAGGTTGTCGGAGCAATCCCGGAGAATGCGGCGCTCGGACGGGCCAGGTGGCGCCGGGAACATTTGCGGGCGAGGGCTCAATTCGCTGCGCAAAAACTTGAGGCGGCTCTCAGCACAGCGTCTAACCTCGTTAGTCTCGCCGTTACCGCGCGTCAGCCCGCACTGGAAGCGGTGGGCGTTGCGCTTCAGGGCGAAATCCTGGAGGTGCTTCATTTACCCGAAGCCGCGATGGCGGCGTATGAACAAAATCTGCGCCCTGGGATGCCGCCGGAGCGGATGCGTGAGGCGCTTTTCAAAATCGTCGAACTCAAAGTTCAAGAAGGGCAATTGACCAATGCGCTGGCCCGGTTACAGAGCTTTGTTAATGAACATCCGGCCGAAGCAGGCCTGGATATTGCCTCACTGTCTTTGGCGGAGTTGCGGCTAAAGCAATACCAATTAATCACGGGCGGCACGAATGGATTGGTCCCCGCTGCGGCCGAGCTTCTTTCCCAAGCCATCGCCGACTGCGAGCGGGTTCCCACCAATAGTCCTTTCGCGAGCAAGGCGCAGTTTGTCCGCGGCTGGGCATTACTCGCCCAAGGAAAGCTGGCTGAGAGTCAGGCAGCCTTCCGCGTCGCCGCTGAGACGTTGCCCTGGTCGGAATCGCAGGCCGTCGCGCGATTCAAAACCGGTGATCTCTTTTTTCGTTTCGGCGACTTTACCAACGCTCTCCAGAACTACCGACGTGTCCTTTCCGATTACGCGCCCTTGCCCCGGGTCCAATCTGAACTCGTGCCGCGGGCGCGATACCAGATATTGCAGGCGAGCATTGCCGCGCGCGACGTCGCTTCGGCGGATGAGACGGTACGTGCAATACTCGCCGAGTATCCGCCGAACCAGTATGGGGAGCGCAGCCTTCTTCTCTTCGGCCAGGCTTTGGACGAATTCGAGAATCCGGCCGCTGCCCGCAATGTGTTCTCGAATTTTACAGAGCGGTTTCCCAATTCCCCACTGCGCCCGGAGGTGGAACTGGCTGCGGCGCGCAGTTACGAGCGTGAGAACAACTGGCCAGCCGCGGCCGCCAAATATGAAGAGTGGGTCGCCGATTTTCTTACGAATGCCAGTTTGCCAGCGGCGGAATACCGTCGGGCGATGGCGAACTTCTACGCCAGCCGCGATACCAATGCCTTTGTGCTGTTCACGAATTTCGTGGTCCGATTTTCAACCAACGCCTTGGCGCCGCGGGCCCAGGAATGGTTGGGAGATTTTTATTTTCGCCGGGGGGAATACGAAATGGCAGAGCGAAACTATCAGCTTGTTTACCAGGATCGGCCCACGACGTCCGTCAGTTGGCTCGCCCGGTTGAAAGCGGGTCGCGCGGCATTGCTCAGGCCGAGCTTTGCCAACGCCACCAATTACTTCGCCAACATCATCAACGCCGAAAACTGTCCCACTTCGATCGTGGTGCAGGCTTACTTTGCCTATGGTGAAGCTTACCTCCAACGGCCCAACACCAACGTGCAGGAGAACTTTCGAGAGGCGCTCAGGATTTACCGGCAGGTGCCGCAGTTTTTCGCGGGGGACCCCTTGGTGGCACGGGCGCTCGGTGAAATGGCCAACTGTCACTTGCAGCTCGAGGAATTCGACAAGGCACGGGAGCTCTACGAAAAAATACTGGCCGATCCGGCAGCGGATGTTTCAGCGCGACAGCAAGCGCAGGTAGGGATTGGGCACGTGCAACGCGCGCAAGCCCGACTGGCTCAGGCGGCTGGCTCGACCGCGGAAGCCGTGTCCTTAATGGATGCCGCGCTGAAGAGTTACCTGGACGTGTTCTACAACGAACCATCGGGAGAGGAAGTGGACTTGTTCTGGGTGCGCGAGGCTGCGTTGAGAGCGGCAGAGATTTCTGAAGCGCAGAGAAACTGGGAGCGCGCCATTGCCATCTACACGCGTCTCAGCGAGAAGATTCCAGCGTTGCACGATGCGCTGGCTCGAAAGGCCTCTCTGGCTCGGGAACGCCTGCAAAAGCAATAGCGGGCGGCCAAGCCAGGGCGTCCCGTGTGGATTCTACTTCGCCGCTACTGAAGCTACTTCATCCCGTTCCTCCGCCGGAACCCTTTCCTTGAAGTCCAGTCGCGGCACCAGGCCAAACACCTTCTGCAGTTTCACGAATTGAAAGAATAACCAAAGCCGCCAGCGAATCTTCCACCCGCCCTCAATTTCTCCGGCGAGCAAAGCAGTGACTGCGGCCGGCATGCTTAATTTGTCGCGGGGCTCCATGAACAATTCCATGAAAGGCGTGGTGTAGTAGCCTTTCACCATGCGCCAGTAGTAAGTCATCGAATTGTAAACGCGCCTCTCGTAGGCAGGAAATCGCTTGGTGCCATCATCTCCGGCGGCCAGCGAAGCTTGCACAACTTCCGCCGCGAGCTTTCCGGAATACATCGCCAGGTAAACGCCCGCGGAAAAAATAGGGTCCATGAAACCTGCTGCATCGCCCACGCGCAACAAACGGCGGTCAACCAGTCGCTGGTTGTGATAGGAAAAATCGCTCGTCGTTTGGATGGGGCCGAGCAACTGCGCCTCGGCCATGCGCTCACGCATGACTGTGCTGGACCTCACCATGTCATTGAAGACTTGTTCAGGCGATTTACGCGCCCGGGCGAACTCATCGGCATCCATCACGCAGCCGACCGAGATTTTTTCTTCGCTTAACGGGATCAGCCAGAACCACTTGTTCTCCAAACGTACAATGACAGTGTCCCCGCGTGATTCCCCGGTATCGAGCGGAACGCCGGAAAAGTGGCCGAAGATTGCGATCTTTTTCAGATCCGGATGCACGACACGTAATTTTTGAAGGTTGCCGGTCACGTTGCCGCGGCCGCTGGCATCGATGAGGAAACTGCCGCGGAGGGTTTGCTTCACGCCACCGGGCGCGGTTGCATCCACGGTGACGCCGTCCGCGTTTAACGAAAAGTTAGTGACGCTATATCCCTCGCGCACTTCCGCGCCGCTCGTGGCTGCGTGTTTGAGCAGGATATGATCGAAGTGTGCGCGCTCCACCTGGAAGGCGGAGGGTTCCCGCGTGAACCGTCCGCGGCGAAAGACCAGCTTTAGAACCTTGGTCCCATTGCCCGTGTGAAACTGGGCGCCCCATTTGCGGAAGAGACCCGCGGCTTCCAGCGTGGGCAGCACACCCATTTGTTCGAAGAGAATGCGGTTGTAGGGAAGTAACGACTCCCCAATGTGAAACCGCGGAAACTTCTCTTTCTCCAGCACGAGAACTCGCTTTCCGGCTTGAGCCAGAAAGGTGGACGCAGAACTGCCCCCTGGTCCTCCCCCGATGACAATCGCGTCGTATTGGTTCTCTGTCACAGGTGAATGAGAGGCGAAAGGGTGATGGTGCTCAAGGGGCAGTTGTTCCGGGGTCGCTTAACGCAAAGGGGCCACGCTGACTTCCCGGAAATGAACGTGCGCATCGCCGCCGTGATTTTGCAGACCGATGTAGCCCGCGTTCGGACGGGGCCCGCGATTGGGTTCGTACTCCTTGGTCTTCGGGGGAACCGGGTCGCCCTCCGTGAAATCCGTGACGAGGACGCCATTCACCGTCACGCGCGTATGCAGTCCATCCAGCGTGATGATCATGGTATTCCATTCGTTGACACGGGCGTTCACTTTGTTCTTCGCCTTGCTGATGCTGTAGAGCGTTCCGGTTCGGTGCCAGTCATCGCCGTGGTTTTCGATCTGCACTTCGTAGCCTTTATGAACACCGTCCCATGGATCTTTCGGCGGTTCGGCGATGCGGATGAACACCCCGGCATTGTCATCTGACATCGTTGGTTTGAAGACGACGCGGATGCGGCAATCGCCCAACTTCTCGCGAGTGTACCAAAGCAGGCCCATGCCGCCGTGAGTGACCAATTCACCTTCCTGCAGTTTCAGTTCGCCCGGGCCCACCATTTGCCAGCCCTCCGTGGAACGACCATCAAACAACGGCCGCCATCCTCCTCGCGAGATACGCTCCCGATTCGCGTGGCATGAGGTGAGCACGGTCGTAGCGAGGCTGAGGAGGATCAGAAGTCCCAGTGGTTTCGATATTTTCAAGTTCATGGCAAAGCAAAGCTACAAAGCCGCCCCTTCCGTGTGAAACATTTTGAGGAGGGCCATCTTCTTCCATTCTTTACCCGTCAGGTCACGGTGCCAGTCGGTAGAATCGCCGTGCTCCGGCAATCACCTCGGTCATCGTGGCGGCCCCCTCGCTGAGCACCAACTCGTGCGCCGGATGCCAGTCCTGCAAATCCAGCGAGTATTCCACGTGAACCTTTTTCCCCTTCGGGCCAGTGAGATGAAGGGTGCAGCGTCCCTCCGTAGATCGAATGGACGCTATCCGCACTGCCGGTTCCAGCGCGGCTTCCACCAATTGCGCGTCAAAATTGAAACCCGAGAATTCCGGGCCCGCCCGATGAATCGCCACCGCGAGCACGTTGGTTCCGTTGCGCAGCAACGCCGGGTTGACGGGAAAGGAGTGCCAGGTGCGCCCTGTATTGGTATTGGACGCCGTCGCGTAATCCGTCGGGTCAGCGGCGATCTCCAGGTTGCGACGCAGAATTTCCGTTCCGTTCAGAGACACCTCGATTCCGTCATTGAAGATAAGCCGCAGCGCGAGATGACTGGGCGGAGGAAGGGTGGCCATAAAAACGTGGCGGAAAAAGATCGATGGCATGGTCCCATCATCGTTCGGCGAAAGGGTGCTCAACTCGCCGCCGCCATAACCGATTGGAGCCGGGTAGCGTGGCCAGTCGTCGTCCAGGCTGTTGCGCCACGTCTCGTTCAAAGGCGTGCCGGAATTCTCCACGAGCCACGAGGCTCCGTCAGACACGAAGGACCGTTTCGGAACAGGCGCGCCATCCCTGCGCGCAAAGAAGTAGATGAGTTGCTGGTAGCCCTCGCTCAAAGTGTAGTAGCCGGAGTGGTCTGAGGCGAAGCTGATCGCTTCCCCGTTCGGCTCGCCATTCGCCTGGCCAATGACTGGAATAGTCAATGGGGCCCGGCTCAAAGCCGCACCGACCGTTTCGCCCGCTTGACGCTGCCATAAATTCGCCCGACCGGGACGCCGTAATACGATCCATGCGCCATCAGATGAAATGCCGGCGCCTGAAACGGAACGAATGGCCGTGGTCTCATGAACGAACGTCAACGTCACCGAAGCCCCGCCTTCCAATGCGGCGCGCGGTGCGCGGTAGATCCTGGTCAAGTTTGTGTTCTTGGTAGCGAGGAATAAGTCGCCCGTGATCGGATCCACCAACATGGCTTCGCAGTTGTGCGGGCCATCCGGATACGAAAGTGTTATTTCCTCGGCACCCGCGAGCGGGAAAACCGCAGACGAGTTCGATTGGAAGTGATACGCCGCAGGTTCAGGGAATCTGAAAACGCGGAGGTTCGTTCGGGTCAAAAAATTGTCCCCAATATCCCCCAGATAAATGTAATCGAAGAACGGCGAGGGGCCGGGACCGAATGAAAGATCTTCAAAGTCGCCGGAGTAAATATCCGCAATCTCGTAGCGGCCCAGAGCAGCGCCATTGGTAGACAGAGCGAACAGGCTGCCAGGGAATCCGGAATCGTTTTGCGTCCACAAGACTCCGGGATTTTGACGACTGGCAATGAGTCCTGACGCTTCTGAGATGTCGTAGGTGTCGACGCGGCCGATTGCGACCCCGGGAGCAAAGGACGGGGTCTGGGCGCGGGTTGGCAGTTCGACCGCAAGACCGAGGAGGATTACAGCCGTCGTCGCCACGACCTGTCTCCAAGAGCGGGAAAAGAAAATTCGGGACACTGTGGATAGGCTAATGCAGTCGGCGCTTTCCTCCAAGGCCACGTCACTCGTATCGCAGGGCATCAATCGGGTCCAGGCGTGCGGCTTTCAAGGCTGGGAAGAACCCGAAAACGATGCCGATAATGGCGCTGACGGTGAAGGCGAGCAGTACCGATGTCTGCGAGATCAATGTCGGAAAGCCGGCAAATTTGGTTAAAAGGGGCGCCAGCCAATAGCCGGTGGCGATTCCCAGCGCTCCGCCAGTAATGCTCAGCAACACGGCTTCGGTTAAGAATTGTCGCAGGACATCCCGGCCCCGCGCACCGACTGCCAGGCGGATCCCGATTTCACGAGTCCGTTCAGTTACGCTCACGAGCATGATATTCATGATGCCGATTCCACCCACCACCAGCGAGATGCCGGCAAAGAAACCGATGAGGATGGTCATGATCCGGTTGTTGGCATTGAAGAAGTCGGAAGTTTCCTGCTGGCTGCGAACCATGAAATCGTCGTCCTTCCCCTCGCCAATTTGATGCCGCTGCCGCAGGAGTTCAGTAATCTGCTGTTGCACGTCGGGAATGGCGCCTGGGGATTCGGCCTGCACATAAATCGAGCGAAAGCGGGTGTCGCCGGAAAGCCTCTTCATCACGCTGGTGTAAGGCAGCAGAATGACGTCGTCCTGGTCCTGGCCGAAGCTCCCGGACCCTTTGGCTTCGAGCCATCCGACGATTGTGAATGGCGCACTCTTGATTCGAATGACCTGGCCCACCGGATCAATGTTCTCCCCAAAGAGCATTTTCGCGGTCGTTGCACCGATCAGGCACACCTTGTTGGCGTTACGCACATCCGCCTCGGAAAAGTTATCGCCGGCGCGAAGATTCCAGGAACGGGCGGCGAGGTATTCCGCGCTGACGCCGGAAATCTGGACCATCGTGTTCTGGTTGCCCGCTGCGATCTGTGCGGAGGTCCGAACTTCGGGACTCGCCGCGGAAATGCCGGAGACCTCTTTGCGAATGGCTTCGTAATCACTGGGATTGAGATTCGGCGCCATGCCGAAGCCACCGCGCACGCCGCCGCGCGACATGTTGCCGGACATGACGGTAAGAAGGTTTTGGCCCATGCTGGCAATGCGTTTATCCACCTCAGCCTTGGCCCCCGTGCCCATGCTGACTCCCACGATTACGGCCGAGATGCCGACGATGATGCCGAGCATGGTGAGGAAGGAGCGGAGAATGTTCCGACGCAGAGCGCGCAAGGCGATTTTGAAAACAGCGATCATGTTCAGGCGAGTTGAACGGCTTTTTGTTCGGCATCCAGTTTGGCAAGTTCCTCGGTCGCCAGCAGACGATCTCGAACGGGTTCGTCGCTGCGGATGAGTCCATCCCGCATTACCACGACCCTCCGGCAGTAACGCGCGATATCAAGTTCATGTGTGACCATGGCCACGGTCATGCCCTGTTCATTCAAACGCTGGAAGATGCCCATGATTTCAATGCTGGTGCGGGAATCGAGGTTGCCGGTGGGTTCGTCGGCTAACAGCAGCTTGGGTTCGTTCACGAGGGCCCGTGCGATGGCTACTCGCTGTTGCTGCCCTCCGGAGAGTTGGCTGGAGGTGTGATCATAGCGCTCACCCAACCCGACCATCTCCAACGACTTCATGGCGCGTTCTCGCTGTTGGCGATGGGGCAGGGGAGGCCGAGAGTAGAGCATCGGGAGCTCGACGTTTTCCAGGGCAGTGGTGCGGGAGAGCAGGTTGAAACCTTGGAAAACAAACCCGATCTTCTGGTTTCGAAGATCGGCCAGTTCATCCCTGTTCAAGTTGATCACATTGACGCCGTCGAGAAGGAAGCGGCCGCTCGTGGGTCGATCCAGGCAGCCCAGCGTGTTCATCATGGTGCTCTTGCCTGAACCGGAAGCGCCCATGATGGCGACGAATTCACCGGGATAAATGGCCAGAGTCACGCCGCGCACCGCATGGACCTCCATTTCCCCGCTGATGTAGGTCTTGCGAAAATCTTCGAGCTGAATGATGGGGGTGCTCACAGGAGTGGTTTTACTCAGCGTCGCCCTCCTCCGAAGGGACTGCTGAATGGGTTGGCTGGCCCGCTCGCCGTCGCCGTGGTGCTCACCGTCCCAACGACGACCACATCGCCTTCTTTCAAGCCCTCGAGCACTTCTGTGTTTGCTCCATCGGAGATGCCCGCCTTGATTGTCACTGGCTTCAGGAGGGTTTGTTCGCCCGTTGTGCCCGGCTCCTTGTGTAAGACGTAAACGGTCTGGGTGCGTGGGCCGGTGGACTCCGTCCGCCGCGGGCGCTCGCCACTCGCGCTTCCACCGCCGCCCTCGCCCTGAGCCATGCGAGCGCGCATCGTCGCAATGACTTCCTGGTACTTCTGTTTCTGTTCCGGGGTTAAGGAAGCCTCGTAGGCAGCGCGTTCCTCGTCGGAGGGGCGTCGCCGTTCGCCGGTGGATTGCCACGGTGGAATCGGGAGCCCGGCAAACGGACCGCTCGTGGCCAGTTCGGCCTTGGACTTCTGCGTTGGCGCATTCGTGACGCCGTGAATTATCGCTCCGGGGGGCGGGCGAAACCGAAGCGCGCCGTTGGGGATGCGCAACACATCCTTGTTCTCGGCCACGAGGATATTGGCGTTCGCCGTCATGCCGGGGCGGAGTTTCAAGTCGGCATTGTTCACCTCCACCACGGTCGTGTAGTTCACCACATTCTGGTTGGTGGACGGAGCGAAGCGAACTTGTTTCACCGATCCGACAAATTTCCGCTGCGGGAACGCATCGACGGTGAACGTCACGCTTTGTCCCTCTTCCACTCCGCCAACGTCTGCTTCGGAAACCATCGCGTCGATCTGCATCTTTGAGAGGTCGTTGGCGATGTTGAACAAGGTCGGCGTATTGAAACTCGCCGCAACGGTTTGGCCCACGTCCACGGTGCGCGTGATCACCATGCCGTCAATGGGCGCGAAGATGGTCGTTCGTTCCAAATCCACCCGGGCGCGGCGCACCGCCGCTTCGCGCGTCCGCAACACCGCCTCCGCCTGATGAAGGTCCACCGCCGCTTTATCATAGTCCGCGGTCGGTAACAGCCTGGCGGCGCTCAGTTCCTTCGATCGGTTGTAGCTCAACTGCGCATATTCGAGCGCCGCTTTGGCGTTCGCCAGTTCTGCTTCCGCCTGCTCAAGATTCTGCTCGTAAGTCGAGGGATCGATCCGGGCGATGACCTGCCCATTCGTCACGCGCGAATTAAAGTCCACGAACATCTCCTTGATGATCCCGGAAACTTGAGTCCCGACGGTCACGTTTTTTACCGGTGAGATCTGGCCATTGGCTGTGACCTGTTGCACCAGGTCGCCCCGCGCCACGGTGGCGGTCTTGTATTCGATGGCCTCAGTTTTCTCGCGCTTGCCGTACCAACGCCAGCCGGCATACCCAGCCCCAGCCGTCAGGAGCAGGATTATCAGCCACATCAACCAGCGAGTTCCTTTGCTTCGTGCCATAAAGTTGTCAGAGCGGAAGACAGCGAAAGAGTTCATCAGGCTACAGGCAATCGCGAGAGGATTCGAAGCGGCCACTGGGGGATGTATGGGAGATTCGTTCCAACGCCCTCTATCAGGTCCCCAGGGTCGTCGATCGAGAGTGGAATTGCTCTCTGGCCGGGAGATGGAAGATTGGAACCGGGGAGGGGTATGGGAATACTGGGATTTGGTCGAAAGCAGAAAGGGGCTGTTGGGAGGGAACCGGTTGAACAAGTCGGTGTCTGCATTATCACCCAAGGCAATTCCCCGTTCGTTGCCGGACTTTTCTTCTGTGCCGCGTTTGCCATCCTCTACGTGGCACGTGACTTCTTCATTCCGATCGCCCTCGGGTTACTGTTCGCCTTGATTCTGATGCCGGCGGTTCGTGCGCTGCACCGCCTTCGCGTTCCAACCGCCGCCGGATCTGCGATTGTCCTCATCGCTTTCCTCGGTCTTCTGTCACTGGCCGGATATTTTCTCGCCGGCCCGTTATCCACCTGGATCGAACGAGGACCCGAAATTAAGTCACGCGTTTCAGCACGGGTGGAGGCGTTGATGCAGCCAGCCCGGGATTTCAAAGTTCTGCCACAGAAGAAAGTCGAGGATTCTTCGCCATCGCCTGCTTCGGCACTCTCGTTCGAACAGCCCGGCTGGCTTAAGCGCGTGGCGGCCAGCACGGGAGCTGCGGTCAGTGTGGCGGGAACGACTTTCATCATCCTCTATTTTCTTCTCGCTGCCGGCGATCCGCTCCTGACCAGCATTCTCGCCGCGGTTTCAAATTCCGAGCAGCGCGAACGGGTCCTGGCCATCAGTCACGACATCAAACGGCACATCTCGCGCTATCTCTTCACCGTCACCCTCATCAATGTGACTGAAGGTGCAATCATCACCGCTGGTCTCGCTTTGGTCGGGATGCCCACGCCGATGCTGTGGGGTGCCTTGCATGCCGTGCTCAACTTTATTCCTTACCTGGGCGCCATCACGGGCCTCGTCATTACCGGGTTGGCCGCGTTCATCTCTTTCGAAACGCTTCCTCGGCAATTGATCCCGCCAGCCATCTACCTCGGGGTGATGGTGCTGGATAACTTTGGCAGCCCAATGGTGCTGGGCAAACGCCTGGTCTTGAACCCCGTGCTGGTCTTCGTATCCCTGATGTTATGGGGATGGCTTTGGGGCATTGCGGGCATCCTGATTGCCATCCCGTTGCTGCTCGCGTTGAAAATTATTTGTGACCACGTGCCGGATTGGGAGCGCTTCGGGCGCATCCTGAGCGCTGGTTGATCACTGGCGCACTGACCCACCGCCTCGTCAGAAGCTCAAAGCAACCACGCGCTTTGGCTGTCTTTGTAATGGCGACGGCAGACGGAAACGTAGCGTTCGTTTCCCCCGATTTCGATTTGCGCGCCGGTCCTGACGGGAACCCCATTGGCGTCGAGTCGCAGCACCATCGTGGCTTTGCGTCCGCAGTGGCAGATGGTTTTCAACTCGATCAAGTTATCGGCCCATGCCAGCAACCATTGGCTGCCTTCGAAAAGATTGCCCATGAAATCGGTGCGCAGGCCGTAGCACAACACGGGGATTCGGAGCCGGTCAGCCAGATCCATCAACTGTTCCACCTGCGCCTTCGCAAGGAACTGTGCTTCGTCCACCAGCACGCATGAGAGACCGCGCTGAGCGTGATCAGCTTCTGCGATGGCAAAAAGGTTCTCGTCCCGCGAGAAGGCCCGTGCATCCGCGGAAAGGCCGATTCTTGATACGACCTTTCCAGCGCCGGAGCGCGTATCCAGTGCCGGTGCGAACACGAGCGTGTTCAGACCACGCTCGTTGTAATTGTAACTGGACTGGAGGAGCACCGTGCTTTTCCCCGCGTTCATCGCCGAATAATAAAAATAAACCTTGGACATCGCCGTGCCTGCCGGCACGGCCTGTTTCTACTGGGATCGCCGAAGCGAAACAACAGCGCGGCGCAACTGCCTGAAACGAACGCAGCCGGTGAGGCTCCCCCGCAAGTTGACTCCGGACAAGCCCCGGCGGTCGCGACGGGTCTCGCGGAGATTCCTCCGGGGTCTACGACTTGTTTCTGCCGCGTTTCGCCACTTCGCCACGTACTCCACCAATGGACCCGCCAATCCGCGTCTTGAGGACCCACCCACGCATTCGTCGCTCGCGTCGTCCTTCGGATTACGCTTAATTTTCGCCCGCATGGAAAAAGTTTTGGCTTACTTGAAGAACAATGAGGCGCGTTTCGTGGATCAACTTTGCGATTACGTGCGCTTCCCCAGTGTGTCCGCTCAGACTGAAAAACACGGCGCGGATATGAAGGCCTGCGCTGAGTGGCTGCTGGCGCACTGTCGCGCGCTGGGCCTGGATGCGGCGCTGCATCCGACAGCGGGCAATCCCATCCTCGTCGCCCATACTCCACGGCGTAAAGGCCGCAAGCGTTTCCTCGTTTACGGCCACTACGATGTCCAGCCGCCAGAGCCGTTTGAATTGTGGAAGACGCCGCCGTTCGAACCGCGCATCGAGGGACGCTCGTTGTTCGGACGCGGTGCGAGTGACAACAAGGGACAGAATCTCGCGCATCTCAAGGCAGTGGAGGCGTACCTGAAGACGGGCACCGAGTTGCCGGTGGACGTTACGTTCCTCATCGAGGGCGAAGAGGAAGTGGGCAGCAAGAACCTCGAAAAGTTCCTCAAGGAGCATCGCGCGGAATTGAAGTGCGATGCGGTGGTGATTTCGGACACGGGCATGCCGAACAAGAAAACCCCGGCGCTGACGTATGCGTTGCGCGGCATCACAGCCTTGGAAATCAAACTCACAGGTCCCTCGCGCGATCTACATTCCGGCTTGTTTGGCGGCACCGTCGAGAATCCCGCCATGGCCCTTTGTCACCTGCTGGCCAGGATTCACGACAAGAACGGGCGCGTGGCGATTCCCGGATTTTACGATGGCGTGGAGCCGCTTTCGAAATTTGAGCGCAGCCAGTTCCAGAAGCTGCCTTACAACGCCGAGCAATTTCGCAAGCTGATGGGCGTGCCCGCGCTCTTCGGGGAAAAAGGTTTCACGCATCACGAACAGCGCAGTGCGCGGCCTACGTTTGAAGTCAATGGCTTGACCAGCGGTTATCAAGGGGAGGGGAGCAAAACAATCGTTCCCTCCTGGGCAAGCGCGAAGATCACCATGCGTCTCGTGCCAAACCAGGATCCTGGGCGAGTCCAAAAGCTCGTGCAGGCGCACCTCCGCAAGCTATGTCCGCCCACGGTAAAGATGGAACTCAAGGGCGGGCACGGAGGCACGCCCTATCTGGTTTCTCCCACCAGTCCTCTGGCGCAGGCGTCCTTGCGCGCCTTAAAGAAAGGTTTCGACGCCGAGCCCATCGTCATGCGTGAGGGCGGTTCGATTCCCATCGTGAATGATTTCAAGCGCGTGCTGGGGGTCGATACCTTGCTGCTCGGGCTCGCGCTGCCCGATGACAATGCCCACTCGCCCAACGAGAAGTTTGACCTCGACTGTTTTGCCAGGGGCATGCGCATGGCGGCGCACCTATGGCAGGAACTGTCCGGCGTGTAGGGAACGGACCTTGGAGGGGATTTCGCGCGAAGGGCTCGAAGGCCAGGGCGTCTGACGCCTCCTCCTCCGCTCATGTCGACATTACCGAGTTGAAGGCAGGCTTTCAGGCCCCTTCGCCTCGTTCCGCCCCTGCACGGGAAATCCCTTCTCCCCACGCTACGGCGCCGCGAGCCGGTAGAAACGCGGGCTGTTGTTGGTGGGTACCGAGATGCTGATAGTCCGCGTTTGCGGAGCGGCCGGGATATTCGTCCACGGCAGCCAGGAGGGCGCGTTGAGCGAATCTTTGAACTGCACGGTGAAGGTGCGGTTGGACACGGCAGTGAACTCGAAGTGAACCTCGCCGTTTACCGCGTCGACTCGATCCACGCGCAGCCGGCTTTGCGCATCGCGCGGATGAGTACCCGCGAGGAACTCCTGGTAGTTCGTGAAGCCGTCGCCGTCATCATCCCGATTTCCATCCGCTTGGTTGACATCGGTTCCTGTCGCCACTTCCCAGGCGTCGGGCATGCCATCTCCATCTCTATCCGATTCCCCATTGTGAAAACCGGCCGTGGGTGCTGCCGCCCGCCAAATGATTGGATCATCGCCGTAAGCGTAAACTGAAGTTCGCTGGAGCGACATGCCGCCGCCATCGGCGCCGGGCGGCCAGGGAGACTTGTCGTTGTAACGCACGCTGTCCACGGTGACGTACAGCACCTCGTTTGAATAGGTGTAAGGGTATTGCAGTTCCAGCCGTTCGCCGCTGTCTTGAAGAGTTCCGGTGAATGGGCCGACTATGATGACATTGGTGGGCACGGAATACTTGGCGCGAAAGGCCGCCGGGTTGGTCGCCACGATCAGCAGGAGGCCGTTCGGCGGAAGCATGATGGGTTCCAGCAATGCAAAGTTGATTCCACTGAGCCGCCATGTGTTCGTTGGCCTGCCAATCTCGAACAGCGGGCGGCTGTGGACTCCGTCGTTCATCAGCTCGATGAACTCATCACCGTCCGGCGTTGGATGATAATGGATCTCGTTGATCACGATCGGGCCGAAACGTGGCTTTGCGTTGGTCGAATTGAAGGTGTTGGAAGCAAGCGGTGGAAACTGTTCTTCGCCGATGCTGTTCACGTAGCGGCCAAACGAAACCGATCGCTGTGCCGCACCGAACGCGAACCCGTGGACGTAGCCGGTAAGATTCGTGGAGGCATCCGCCGAGAACAGATAAACCTGCTCGCCCGCCAAACTCAGGGAAAAGCTGTTGTTGGTGCCCGGTGTCGGATTGAACTGGGACTCGTCGAAGGTAGCGAACCCACCGGCAGGGAGCACGGTGCCATCGGGGATGCGGTATTTCTTCGGGAACGCGGGATCGTCCGTAAGAAACCAGCCGCCAATATTCACGTTGGTGGAGGTGGGATTGAACAGTTCGATGCGATCGACAGGAACGGGATCGGGGTTCGAGGACGGAAACGTCAGGATCTCGTTAATGAGCACAGGCGCGATGAAAGACAACGGATCATCCCTGCCCGGCGAACCGCCCACTGAACTGCTGGCGCGCCACTTGAAACCGTCGTCGGGCGCCGGGGAAAGGCCGGGTTCCTTCTGCACAAGAGAGAAGCCGAAATCATCGGCGGTCACCGGCCAGGGCGCGAGGTCATCGTACGTCACTGAGAAAACGCCACCGCCCAGCGCGTGCGTCAGTGCGAGGGATTCACCGCCATTATCGAGACGGCCTGTGTAAACACCGTTCACGGGGACGCCGGGATATTTCGCGGAGAAAGCAACAGGGTTTCGCACCAGCACGAAGAATCCTCCCGGCGCGAGCAACGTGCCATTGGTGAACGTGAAGGTGATGCCGCTGAACTTCAGGCCCGATAGATTCAAGACGTTCGTGCCGGTGTTCTTAAGCTCCACAAACTCAAACTCGTCGCTGTTGGTCGCTCCAACGTCCGGCGGGTGATACATGATTTCCGTGAGCGCGAGCTTTGATAAATCCTGCGGTGGATAGAACACGGCTTCAACCAGCGCGCTCCAGGTGCCGCCATTCAAGACGCGCGCCCGAATCAGTGTGGGCGTATTGATGGTGACGGTTCCGAAAAAGGCCTGCGCCTCTATTGCCACCCCGCCATTGCCGTAAACGCGCGGGTCACTGCTGTCAGTGGTAAAGTAAATCGTGCCGCTCGAGTTCGTGTGTGTGATGACGAGTCCGAAGCCGCTCGGTACGCTGCCCCCGAACTGATTGAACTCCGGCGCGCCGAGATTGGGATACAAGTTGCCCGCGCGAAAACGGGCCACGTTATCCGCCGTGAGTTTTGGGAGGAAATTTGTGGCGAGCTTATCAATCTCGGGTTGCCACCACTCGTCACGCGTGAAGGTGACCCCTGTGCCGACCTGCCCGGAGGGTACGCCCGTCTTGCGGGCATCTCCCCAACGCGCCGACTCGCCGACGATAGCGTTTCGGATGATCGCCGCCGGCGCCAGAAGCCGCGCGACGTTGTTGCTGGGGGTCAGCGCGCCGCGGTTGAACAAGTGCTTTTGAATGCGGTCGCCAAATTGGCGCCGAAACTCAGGCCACGCACGCAACTGAGCGTAAACCCGACCGGGACCGTAGACTTCACCTCCGGAGTTGTTGACATTGATGCGATTGCGGCGCACCAGGCGATCGAGGGTTAGTTCCTGATCCCAGACTGAAAAGATGAACTTCGTGCCGGGCACCCCGTTGGTGGCGCGGCGGTGGGCGACAAACCAGTTGTGGTGCGGCCAATCCTCGGACTCTGCAAAGATGTGCAGCATCATGTAATCGATCAGGTTATCGAGATCGACTCTCGCAGCGACTGCCTGATACGCCGCTTCATTTGTGATGCCGGCATTGACGATGTTCAGGACGTTCGTCCAATCCGTGCCGAAGCCATTCACGATATCGGGAGGTCCGCCCACGTCGTTCCCCACCAGCACGTCCCAAGCGTTTTCTTCCCCGCCGTGAAGCAACGAAAAATAGGAACCATCCAATCGCTCGGACGGTTCGTAGAGTCCCCAATAAAGCCCATTGATGTAGAGGTGGACAAAGGCGCTGCGACTCGCGCCCCATCCCATCGCGCGAAAAGATTCCTTCACCCAAACGTCGCGAAGGTAGCACGTATTCTCTGGCCGGTAGCGCAGTCCGCGAAACGTCTCACCGGTCTCTGTGCTCGTGTAAATCCCCGCGTCGGCATAGCGCCCCGCCCACCCATCGACGAAGCCGCACGATCGCAAAATGATTCCATTGTGTTCCGCTACTCCGCCTCCAAACCAATCGTAGTTCAATCGGGTGGGCCCGTAAGTGGAGTTGAAACTCAGGCGCATGGAATGTTTCGGTGTGCGCACGTTATCGCGGCTCGCATTGCCATGCATCTCGAGTTTGCTTGTCGTGGCAAATTCGCTGCTCCCGTCCCCGTCGATCAATTCCACCGACGCTGCTCGCTCCCACGCCGGGCCGGTACTGGTCGAGTTGGGATAAATCCCCGTGCCAGGTCCCCACAGGCCAGCATGGTCTGAAACAATCATTAGGCTTGGGATGCTGCGCAAATCGTTGCTGATCGTTGCCCCGTATACAGGATGATTCACGATGGCTGGATCCACCGCGTAGTCAGCCGGGTAGGCTGCCTGCCAAGTCGTCGGGTAATTGGGTATGTTGTTCGATTGCCGGAGCACATCACGCAGGAAAATGTAACTATGGGTGTCGACCTCACTGGGGATCCAACCGGACAGGAATGCTGCGGCGCGAATGAAGCTGTGGCCGGAGATGGGGATCGGAGCGGTGAAGGCGAATCCATTCGTGAGCGACGGAACACTCCCATTCGTGGTGAAACGAATCTCCGCCCCCGCTGTCGCGCAGGTGATCGAAAGAGAGAATGGCGCGTCATAGAAGCCGCGGTTCACGCTGAATTTTGTATCCCTGACGACATCGAAGTAAGCCGGACCGTTGCTGGCGCCGGGCGTCGCAGGACTGGTGTAACCATTCGGAGCAACGGAAACGATGGACCCGACCAACTGCGGTTCGAGCACGAAGTCCGCATTGGTGGAATGCCGGTTGAGGCCGTGAATGGCCAGCACATTGGCGCCTGGCATAAGCAGGCTGGGCGCACCGGGCAGGGCCACGTCCTCGGTGACAGCCGCAGAATGGGTGGCCGTGGCGGTTGAATCGTGAGTTGCCGCGGCCGGCGCGTTGCGGCGCGCGACTTCGGTGCCGTTGAGATAGGCGACAAATCCGTCGTTGTACTTCACGCGCAACGTCAGGGCGTTCAGGCCGTTGGTGTTGCCCACCTGGAAAGGGAGGCGCGAATAGAGGGAGGCGTTGCTGGCAAACATGGGCGCAACGTTACCTGAAACCGCAAAACCGGTGAGCGGTGCGAGCTGAAGGGCATTCAGGAAAACTCCGTGCGAGGTGCCGCCGTTGCGACGGCCTTCAATCGTGAGCGCGCCTGTGGACGACGAAGGCAGGGTGGCGCCGAATGTAGCGTCCGTATCCCGCGTCGGCAAAATGCTTCCGTCGAAGCTGTAGCCATTGGTGATGAATCGATTGAATCCGCCGGCCGTTTCCACCCAATCGGATACTCTCGCGCCAGCATTTTGCGAATCGAAGGACCAGACCGTCAGGCGATAGCTGGTGCTGGGAGTGAGACCCGTGATATGGACGCGCGCACCGTTGCCGTTGGTCGTGCCCATGACGAAAATGTTGTCATCGTAAAGTTGATCCAGCGTGAGGTTGCCGCTCTGGGTGGGCAACCCGCGATCCCTGTCGTCGAGCACGCCACCATTGAGCGCGGCGAGCTGCACCGTGATCGCACCGAAGGTGCTGGGATTGCTGCTCAGTGTCATTGAGTCAAAGCCCGCTTCCGTATTGGCAGCGCCCACTTCGCCGGAATCATCGTCATTGAAATCCACACGGAGCACGGGTGCGCCCGGCGCGGGTCCGGCGGTGAAGTGCAGCGGAGTCGATGCGTTGCTCCAGCCTGAGTCGTCAAAATTCGGCGCGGTCCACGAGAGTCCCAGCGCGTCATCGGCTGGCACCAACCAGCGAGCGAGGGCACCTGCATTCAGAAAGGGGAACGCCGTCGGCGCGGGGGAGTTGGGCCCAAAGGAAATGTTGCGATGTTGCTGCGGATACCGGAACTCGCTGGCGATAGTCACTCCATCGGGTTGCACAAGCGCGAGGTAGCCACCGTCATTGGCCAATTGAAAATTGACGTGCAACTGCTGGCCATTGGTCGCGCGGTTCTTGCCTGACGCAAATACAACGAGGAATTGGCCAGCCGCGAGATTTGTTGCTGGGAATGTCCACTTGGTGCGGTTCGTCTGGTCGTCAGTCAGATACCAGCCATTGAGACTGATGGCGTTGCTACCCTTATTCTGTAATTCGATCCAATCCGGCGAATCGCCATCCACGTCGCTGAGGAATCCGTCGTTCTCCGCCATGAATTCGGTGATAACGACCGTTCCTCGGGCCGCACAAGTAACGGCAAGCAATGCCGCCAGTACGCAACGAAGGACTCGTAAATGCAAAAGACTCTTGGTCATAAACAATTGGTCAGCGCCAGTTTACCCGACGCGGCGTGTACTCACAAACGGCGGTTACGAAGAGCACGAAGCGAGCTGTCCCACTCCGTGCTGATTGTCGTTCAAGTCCTGCGGTTAATTCAGGGTGCGGGCGTTTCCACCACCCGATAGAATCGCGTGTTCGTTGCCGGGATGGGGAGGGTCACTTCGATGGTATTCCCGTTTGGGGCGCTGAAGACTGCACCGGTCACATCTGTCCACAATGGGTCGTCCACGCTGGTTTTTTCCTGAACGCCATGGGTTGCCGCGGGGTTGATGGCGTTGAAGGTCAAACGCAGGCTTGAGGGCGCAACGCGTTCAATCCGGGTGATGCGCAGCTCGCCGCGCGCGATGATCTGCAGCGCGTTCAGGAAAACATTGTTCGCCGCCGTCGCCAAATCACTACGCCGGGCCTGGATGCGGATGCTTCCCTGGGCATCCGCCGTGATGGAGGAGGAGAATTGATACATCGCATTGCTCGTGGGCAGGTTTGTCCCGTTGAAGAGGTAGCCATTCGTGATCACCGTGCCATTGGCCGTCCAGTCAGAGACGCGCGCGTTGTTCGCATTGTCGTAGGACCAAATGGTGAGCGTGTAAGTCTGGTTGGGCTCGAGGAAATCGATCGCGACATCGAGTCCCTGGCCCAGCGTGGTATCCGGAGCGAAGACAAAATCCTGAAGCAACCGCTCCTCGGTGAACCCGCCGGCATTTACCGGAGCGGTTCGTCGCCGGCTCTGCATGCTGATGCCGCCGACACCAGAGAGGGTGACGTGGGCTCCGCCGAAAGTGCGCGTGATCGGTCCCGGGGAAGCTGCCACGGGAAGGGTGAATGATGAGAAGCCCGGTTGGGTTGTGGCTGGGCTGTCGTCGAGTCCGAGGTTGTTAAAGTCGATCTTCAAATCGGTCGTGATGGGCCGTGCCGTCACAGTCAGCGTGGCCACCTGGCTGGTGGCTCGACCAACGGCATTCGTCACCAACACATCGAAGGCACCGGCATCGGAAAGAGAAATGTTGCTGAACAGTAGCGTGATGTTGGTTTCGCCCGGGAGATTGGTGCCATCTTTTCGCCATTGTGCGTAGAGGGGGCCGGCACCGCTGGCGGTAAAGGAGAGAGCGACGCTGGCACGAGTGAAAACCGATTGAGTCATGGGGTGTGAAAGAATGGTCGGAGGCAATGGGGCGGCCGGTGCGGGAATTCCGACGTCCGGAAGCATCTGCACTTCACTGAACGAGAGCGCCCGGCCCCACGTTCCGATTTCATCGAGCAACCCATTGAAGGAGTTGGTGGAGCCGCTTGTGCGCAACGCAGCCCCAATCGTGGTGGCGTCGAGAGCGAGTGTTTCGCGGGTGTAAAAGAAGCTGGTTTCGTCCAGAAGGCCGTCGATGTAGAGCCGTCCCTGGCCATTGTTCTCCGTGTATGCGATGTGATGCCAATTTCCATCCAGCACTGTGCGTGTCGAATGACGGTCTAATAGCGTGCCGCCCAAAGCATTGCGGACCAGGATGCGAATCGTGCCGTTGGTGCCCGTGGCGTGAGTCCCGATGGAGAATATCGTGTTGTTGCTGTTGGTCGCAGTCTCGACGAAAAACTTTCGGTCGACCTGGTTCGTCCCCACAGCGTTGACCCACATGGCAACCGTAAACGTGGGCGTAGCGTAGATGGGAAATCCGCCCTGACGGATCGCATATTGGCTCGGGTCGTTGAAGGCGACAGCGTTACCTTGGACTCCGGGGATGAGGTCGAGAAAGAACGTGTTTGCGACGACCTTGAAGTGGTTGCTGCTATACAGATCAGGAAGGTAGGGTCTGGCAAATTCGTCCTCCAACTGCTCGTCCACCGGCCAGTAGGAAACGATCCGCTGGCGCAAGTCGGGCGCCGGGTCAGAAGCAACGAAGAGTGTTGCAGTGCGGCTTACATTGGTGCCGTAAAGGTTCGCTACTCGAAGAGCGTAGTCGCCGGAATCGTCCGCGATGAGGTTGGAAAGACTGAGGGAACTCGTATTCGCTCCCAGGATCTCAGCCCCATTTTTCAACCATTGGTACGTGATGGGAGTGGCGCCTTCAGCTGATGCTGTAAATGTCACACGATCACCCACCTGATTTGTGCTGCCCACCGGGTCCATTACAATGATCGCCGGAAAGAGCGGGATGGGGGTTTGCAAACTATTCGTCCGCACTTCCTGGACCTCCGCCTGCGTGAGCGCGCGCCTCCACAAGGCAACGTCGTCGATGAAACCGTTGAAATAGCCGGCCACATTGGCACGAACCAACGCGCCAATCGTGGTCGTGTTCAAGGTGAAATTACCCGACGGCGTGTAATTGAAGTTGGCTGAGTCCAGGTTTCCATCCACGTAGAGCTTTACGCTTCCCCGGTCGTCGACCCAGGCGACGTGATGCCACGTGTTGTCAAACACCACACTGCTGGAGACAACATGGTTCACGAGGGTGCCGCCGGCATCGTTACGGATGATCACGTCGAACTTGTTGTTGTTCGCGGCGGCCTGACCCGTTTGGAGAATGAGAAGGGGATTTTGGCCGGCGGTGCTTCCGGGAGCGTTCGTGTTGCCTTCGGCGAAAAGGAACCGGCCCGTTTGGGCGGCGCCGCGCACCCACATGCTGATGGTATAGCTGCCGGCTCGATAAATGGGCAGCCCACTAATCGCCGGGTCGGTCGAATGAAGATTGGTGAGGTAGGTGGAAGTGCCATTCAGGGAAACCGCATTTCCAAACTGGCCCGCGACGAAATTACCGGGGCCCATGTTCACCAGTCGGAGGTGGTTGCTGAACGACGTTGCGTCCGGCGTGATGATTCCATCAGTGCCTTCCATTTGCCAATACGCCACCAGACCCTGGCGAATGTCGGCGGCGTGCGTGGTTGAATTCAGCCCGGAGAGCGTTGCAAGGAACGACAGCGCTGCGAGCCAGCGGAGAATTTTGTGTTTCATGAATTGGTCTGGATTGGAGGATAATAACAGCAAGAGCGCAGTGGTAACAAGCGTGGCGTCGCGTGCTGCGGCTCAAAACATCAAGTAAGCCCGGAAAGTTGCACGACGACTGCCATGCCGAAGTTGAAATTTGAATGTCGATACGCACCAAGCCGGGGCGCTGAACGAGTGGCCCGTCATGCCAGGATACCTTTTACGACATGCCCGGCGACATCGGTGAGGCGAAAGTCGCGGCCCTGGTAACGATAGGTGAGCCGTTTGTGATCGATGCCGCAGAGGTAAAGCATCGTCGCGTGCAGATCGTTCACGTGAACCTTCTGGTCGTCCTCGATGAACTTGTAGCCCAATTCATCGGTGCGAGCCCCAGGTCACCCCGCCTTTGATGCCGCCGCCGGCCAGGAAAATGGAAAAGGCATTGATGTGATGATCGCGTCCGCTGCCCTGGCCCATCGGCGTGCGGCCGAACTCGCCGCCCCAAATGATCAGCGTGTCATCGAGCAAGCCCGCGTTGCTTCAAATCCTTGATGAGCGCGGCGCTGGGCCGGTCGCACGCTTCAGCGCCGCCTTGGGCATTTCCTTTTCGATGTCGCCGTGATGATCCCACGCGCGATGATAAAGCTGGATGAAGCGCACGCCGCGCTCGGCGAGACGGCGCGCCAGCAGACAATTCGAAGCGAAGGTGCCATCGCCCGGCTCCTTCACGCCGTACATCTCGAGCGTTTCCTTCGATTCCTTCTCAAATTCCGTCAGTTCCGGAACGGAGCGTCTGCATCCGGAACGCCATTTCGTACTGGGCGATGCGCGTTTGGATTTCCGGATCGAGCTGCTCCTCGGCGAGAATGCCGTTGAGGCGTTGCACTTCTTCCACCACCTGCCGCTGCGTGCTCTGGCACACGCCTTCCGGGATTGCCGACGTAATGCACCGCGTCGCCCTTGGACTGAAATTGAATGCCCTGAAATTTGCTCGGCAGAAAACCCGCCGACCATTGCCGCGCCGAGACCGGTTGCGCGCCGGACTTGCCTTGCGAGGTCAGCACGACGTAGCCCGGCAGATTGTCGGTCTCCGCGCCCAGTCCGTAGAGCAGCCACGAACCCATGCTGGGGCGGCCCTTGATGATGGAGCCGGTGTTCATGAACGCGTGGGCCGGGTCGTGATTGATCTGCTCCGTGTGCATCGAGCGGATGATGCAGATGTCGTCCGCCAACTCCGCGATGTGCGGGAAGAGACCGGAAATCTCCTGGCCCGACTTGCCGTGTTTCTTGAAGTCCACGAAAGGTCCGCGCGCTTTCAGTTCCGTGTTCTGCAACTGCGCGAGCTGCTGCCCCTTGGTGAACGATTCGGGGAACGGCTTGCCGTGCAGCTCCTTCAGCTTCGGCTTCCAGTCAAATGTCTCCAGGTGCGAGGGCCCGCCCGCCATGCAGAGATGAATGACGCGCTTGGCCTTTTGCGGAAAATGGAGCGGATGAATCACGCCGCCCGACTTCAGTTGGCCGGTCAACGCTTCGACCGCCCTGGCGACGGGCGGGTTGAACAAGGATGCCAGTGCGATGCCGCCCAGACCGTAGGCGGAGCGTGACGAGAAACGTGCGGCGATTGATGGAAAGGGCGAATTGCTGTTCGTCAAAAGAGTTTCATGCGCCTAATAAATTGTGATCGTTTCGTGCAGGTTCAGCAGCACCCGGCACACACTGGTCCAGGCACCCAGCTCAATCGCGTCCACTCCTTTTGGCGCAGGCGCGAGGCCAACCTTCTGGATCTTCACTGGCTCATCGGTGTCGCTTTGTAAATGTTCTCGCTGCGCCGGCAAGGAACGCCTTCAGCGATGCGGCTTCGCTGGCCTTGAGGGAGCGCCCAATGACGCGCTGGTAGACCATTTGCAGCCGCTCGTCATCGGACTTCGCCGTTTCCTCCAGGACCTTTTGGGCCAGCACGCGCGCCGCCTCCACGAACGTCGGATCGTTTAGGAGCGTCAGTGCCTGCTGCGGTGTGTTCGACACGGTTCGGATTGCGGTGCATTCCTCGCGGGAAGGTGCATCGAAGTTCGCCAGCATGGGTTGCAGGAACGTCCGCTGCCAGTGGGAGTAAACGCCGCGGCGATACTGCCGGTCGTCTTTGTCCGCCACGTAATCGCGATCGGGGAATTGCAGGTTCGCGTAGTAACCGCCGGGTTGATACGGATGGGCGCTGGGTCCACCGATCTCGCCATTCAGCAACCCGGCGACCGCCAGCGCATTGTCGCGCACAAATTCGGCTTCCAGCCGCCGCGGATTTTGCGCGGCCAGCAAACGATTGTTCGGATCGAGATCGCGCAATTCCGGGCGCAGCCTTCGAATTCTGCCGGTACGTCGCGGACATCACGATCAGCCGGACCATGTGTTTCACGTCCCAGCCGCGCTCGCGGAACTCCACGGCCAGCCAGTCGAGCAACTCCGGATGAGTGGGCGGTTCGCCCTGAAGCCCCAGGTCATCGACCGGGTTCGCGAGGCTCGCGCCGAAGAATTGTTTCCAGAAGCGGTTCACTACCGTGCGCGCCGTCAGCGGGTTTTCTGGAGACACCAGCCATTTCGCCAGGTCCAGGCGCGTCAGGTGATTTGTCCCTTCCTTGCGCAGTTGAGGAAGAAAATGCGGTGCCGCCGGTTCGACGATTTCGCCGTCGTCCGCCTGCCAGTTGCCTCGCGGCAAGACGCGAGTTGTCTCTGGTTTCCACGCGACCGTGACGACCGTCGGAGTTTTGCCGTCGCGGCATTCGAGGATGTCGCGGTGCAGCTTCTTGTACTGGTTGAAGGCGTTTGTTTCCGGAGCAGCACTGGCCAGCCACGCGCGATTTAGCTCCGACTTGGTGACTGGTCTCCGCAACGTGAGGAGCGGGTTTTCCGTCGCCAACGGTGAGACGCTAATCCGCAAGCGGCCCAGTTGGTTGGTCTTCAAGTTAAGGACCAACGTATCGCCTTCCTTCGTGGAAAGTGGCGGGTCGACGAGCCAAACCCCCGTTTGCTTCTCGTTGCCATGATCGCGCGAGACTTTCCATGTGTCTTTGATGCCAATGATCTCAAAGCCGTTGGCGTAACGCGGTTCCTTGCGGTCTGCCTCAGCGTAATAGAAGGAGAGCCTGGTCTCTTTCTTTTCACCCGCACGCTTGAGCGACGCGGAAAGCTGAACATTGGCGGTCGTTTTGTTCCCACGGAAGAGAGTGCCACCGTGCTTTTCATGCGGTAACAACTCAAGGCGCACCGCTGCGAGAGTGCCTTCGGTCAGTCGGAGCGTGATTGGGTGGTTGTCTGGTTTCGTGCCGAACAAAAGGGAGCCGTCGGACTGGACAACGAAATTCGTCATCACGCTGTGGTTCGTTTTATAGGCGACCTGATTCGTGACGTTCGTTATCGCAGCCGAACTCTCCGTGGCGGCGAGAACGTTCGTGAGCTTCGTCTTGTTTGTTACCACGGTGATATTGGTCAGGACCATCACGACAGGCGCAGGCGACAGCCAGCCGTCTTGAGAGTTCTCCAGAGACCTGCGGAGCGACGCGCCCCACGCCTCCACTTCGCCTTGTCGCTTCGCGGCCGCCGCATCGGCCAGATTCTGGATCTGCCCCCGCAGCTTTTCGATGCGCCGCTGTAGATACGGGCTCTCCACCACTTCCTCCGGCGGGAAGGGATGGTCATTGCTCCAATTCTTCAGGTCGGGGTTCGGCGTGTATTTGTAGTCGCTGTAAACGCCCCACTGCCGCACATCCGCGAAGAACGCCTTCAGCGAATAGAAGTCTTTCGTGCTGAATGGATCGAACTTGTGATCGTGACATTCGGCGCAGCCCACCGTCAGTCCCATCCACGCCATGCCCACCGTGCGGGCCCGGTCCGCGCCATACTTGGCGAGATACTCCTTTGGCTGCGCGCCTCCTTCGCGCGTTACCATGTTCAAGCGATTGAAGCCTGTGGCGACGCGTTGCTCGACAGTGCTATTCGGCAACAGGTCGCCAGCGAGTTGTTCAATCGTGAACTGGTCGAACGGCTTGTTGCGATTGAACGCATTGATCACGTAGTCGCGGTACGGAAACACATTTACGTTTTGGTCGCCGTGATAGCCCACCGTGTCCGCAAAGCGCACCACATCAAGCCACGGCACCGCCATGCGCTCACCGAAATGCGGCGAGGCGAGCAGACGCTCCACCTGCCTGGCGTAGGCGGTCAGCGC
The DNA here is from genome assembly GCA_963760275.1 of uncultured Verrucomicrobiae bacterium. Taxonomy (GTDB): domain Bacteria; phylum Verrucomicrobiota; class Verrucomicrobiia; order Limisphaerales; family SIBH01; genus JANNGC01. The sequence goes on along the minus strand of CAVXCM010000009.1, from coordinate 96,396 downwards.
TCTTATCCTGGACAAAGCTGGCCACTTCGCCTGGCGTGGGCGGCAGGCCGGTGAGGTCCAGGCTCAGTCGGCGCAGTAAGGTGCGCCGGTCCGCTTCCGGGGAGGGTTTGATTTTTTTCCCTTCGAGGGTCGCGAGGACAAACGTGTCGATGGGATTATTAACCCAATTCCGTTCGCTGACCTTCGGTAGTTCCGGGCGCACGGGTTTGATGAATGACCAATGAGGCTCGTAGTTCGCGCCCTCGGCAATCCAGCGCTTGAGCAAATCCTTCTGGGCCACCGTGAGCGTCTTGTGCGAATCGGCCGGCGGCATCACGTCATCTTCATTCGTCGTGTAGATGCGTTTCACGAGCTCACTCTCGTCGGGCTTGCCCGGCACGAAGGCTTCCTTGGCCAGCGCCTCTTCCCGCAGGTCGAGACGCATCTTCCCTTTCCGCGAACTTTTATCCGCGCCATGGCAGCGGAAGCACTGATCGGAAAGGATGGGGCGGATATCGCGATTAAAACTCAACGGTGCGGAGGCCGCTTCCGCACAAGCGGAAACTGCCAGAGCGATCACAGACAGGCTTATCAGGCGCAGACGCATTGGGAGTATGACGGTGCAATCGATTCGGTTATTCCGCAAGGGGACTGCTATGATGCCAGTAAACCTGGCCGGGCCTGTCTCCGGTTGTCCCGCGACTTGACCCTGAATGCGGCACTCCCCAATCTCGCTCATCACAACACAGCCTTCGCGCAGATTATGAAATCATTACTCTCGGCACTTGCGATCGCCGCCCTCGCTTCGGCGGGCTGCAAAGATTCCACCAGCGGCGACAAAACATCAGGTGGCGGCTCTACGCCTTCGCCCGCCGCTTCCACGACTAGTTCAACCAACCAAATGAAAACAACCGCCAGCGGTCTCAAATACGAAGTACTCAAGCAAGGCACCGGCACCGTGTCGCCTAAAGCCACCGACACCGTGAACGTCCATTACCACGGCACACTGCTCAACGGCACGGTGTTCGACAGCTCCGTGGAACGCGGGCAGCCGATCAGCTTTCCCTTGAACGCCGTGATCCGTGGTTGGACCGAGGGACTTCAACTCATGAAAGTGGGCGACAAGTTCAAGTTCGAGATTCCGCCCGACCTCGCCTACGGCCCCGCCAGCCCCAGCTCGAAGATTCCGCCGAACAGCACGCTGGTGTTTGAGGTTGAGTTGTTGGGGATTAAGTAGGGATGGGGTGAATCTCCCGAAAAGGCTGAATTCAATGTTGGTCTGCATCCCGTCATGGCAAAGCGTCGCGCCATTTTAGGGTGTGTAGTGTTCGCGGTAATCGGCGCCGCCGCTCTGTTTTCATCGCGTCCGGTTCGGGATTTCATTCGCGATCCACTGCGTGACGAAACGGACACAAGGCACTACCGGACACGCGCAGATGCAATTAGTGAGATGCAAAGCGGTTGGCTCCCCGCATTGCCTGATTCGATGAGTGATATCCGCGTGAAGAAGAACATCGACTACGGCACTGTTGTCGTTCAGTTCTCATTTGCGCCGCAGGATTTCCCGAAGGGCTTTCCAGCGATGACCCTCCTTGATTCCACTGCGGCCCGGCAGGCCGGGCCCCGCTGGATCGTTCGCCGCTGCGAATGGGTGCCGCGTGAGATCCGGACTGGGCACACTGATGTGCTCCTGTCTCAAGGATTTCAGCTTTATCGGCAAAAGCAGGACCGCTGGAAGACTTGGTATCTGTTGATTCACCCTGAGAAGGGAGTCGCGTATGGTTGGAATTCAAATGAAGGCTGAACATGCGGCTGCACCAATCCCGGCGGAACGCCAGGCCACCTTGCACAGGCTAAGTTTTCTTTCAGCACACACGAGGCCACTAATAGTGTCACCGACGCTTGCAGACTTTACTTGGGGAGAGTTCGCCATTGGCGGCTCGGTTGCGTTTCTGGTCTACGTTGCGCTTCCAAGTATCTTTGTTTTCTTTGTCGTCAGAGCTATTGTCCGAAGGTTCAGACACAAACTATGACAAAGTAGCCTCGCCATGAGGATTCAATTGGCAGGCGTTAAGTTTTTCCCCGAAAGCAGTTATTCTTACTCCCCGCATCGCCAGCCATCGTGACTAGACCGCGATGCGTGTTTCGCATGAAATCACAATCAGACATTGTCGAAGGCGGGGGCTGGGTTACACGCCAGACCGTGGGCCGACCACGTGCGCGTTTCTTCGGTTTTCTCTCTGTCATCTGGCTGGGCGTTTCCATTTGGGCGTCGTTCCCGTTTTGGGATGGTTGGCCAGAGTCGTTTGGAAGCTTGGAGTGGCTTTGCACTACGTTGCTCCTGCCGCAGCCGGTGTTCGTCGTGCTTGGTGTTGTCTTCTTGCTGACCGAGCAGCCACACACTATGACCGTGGAGCGCCCGAATCCAGACTACGACATTCGGAAGTTGTATTGGACAGGCCCGCGCCTCCGTCACTCACTTCATCTGCCTCGCCCGATAATCCGACGTGCCGAGAACAAAACCGGGTCGTAGCGGACACGTTCGCGTCAAGGGGTGGGGCGCATATCAGGTTTTTGTTGGTATCTACGCCCAAGCCCGGAGGGCTTGAATGTGAATAGCCCCGGGTCGCGCGGGACGAGCGAACGCGGGGATCGCATCCGTTCAGCCGCAACCCCGAATGCGGTTGAATCCGTTGGCGTTCGTCAATCCTCGGGTTCGACCCGACAGGGTCGATCTTTCTTCAACGACGCTCCCCCGGTCACACCGGAGGCTATTCATGTTCAAGCCCTCCGGGCTTGGCGCACGGTTCAGCCATTGGAAGTAGGACATCATAAAAGCTGAGATGCGCCGGGCTTTGATCGTGGTGGATTCCTTTGATTGCTCCCGCGATTGACCCATGCCATAAATTCACAAACTCAGCCCGCTCCAGCGAACCCTTGTGCTGTCGTCTCAGCACGATTTCCAGGTGCATGGCTGCAACGTCGAGCTATGAAAAATTATCTCATTTCGTTTTGGGCACTCCTGGTCACGTGCGCCTTAATCCCATCAGCCCGAGCGGACGTTCTGGATCTCGACGGCATTGGCGATTTCGTGACGTTCCCGGCGAGCGGCATTCCGAGTGGGAGCGCCAGCTTTACGATTGAAGCTTGGATCAACCCCACCACCATTCCGACCGGCGGCGAGAATGGCGGGCAGATGACATTCTGGGGCAATGAGTCCGGGAACCAGGCCAACGGCTTCCGTCTCCGCGGGCAATCGGGCTTGCGCCATTTCTTCTGGGGCAATGATCATGATGAGAATCTGCCCATCAACATTCTGCCCGACACCACGGGCCCCAACTCGAACGGATGGCACCACTTCGCCCTCACTTGGAACGGCACGCAGACGCGCTGGTATTGGAACGGCGTTGCCATTGGCAATCCTCGCACCTCCGTGGGCGTGAATGTCGCGCCGGTGAATCATCGCATTGGAGCGCGTCCGGGCGGGGAATTCTTCCACGGCTACATGGACGAAGTGCGCGTCTGGAATGTCGGTCGCACCGCCGGCGAAATTGCCGCCGATTTCCAGCGTGAACTGAATGGGGACGAACCCGGGTTGGTGGCTTACTGGAATTTCGAGGGAGACCTTACGGATCGCGCCGGCGGCAACAACAATGGCACACCGCAGGGCAACGCGATTGTGACCGCCGGCCTCAACGCGCCAGTGGCGCCCAAGGGGCCGCGCGTTTACTCCTTCGCCGCCAACCCGGCCCAAATTTATCTCGCGCAATCCACCACGCTCGCATGGGCCGTCTCCAACACCGCTTCAGTGTTCATCGACCAAGGCATCGGCACCCAATCGCCCAGCAACAGCATCGTCCTGACGCCATCCGTTACGACCACTTACACCCTCACAGCCACGAACGTGAACGGCGCGCGGCTCGTGACAACGACGGTGACGGTCGATCCGGGCGTGCCCACAGCGAACAACATTTCCACGAATACACCACGCAACACGGCCCGGGCCCTCACGCTGACCGGCTTTGATCCGCAAGGCAGCAATTTGACGTTCATCATCGTGTCGCTGCCGGCGTACGGCGATCTCGCCGGCACGCCGCCGAACGTTACTTACACACCGACCAACGATCACGACGGCCTCGATTCGTTCACGTTCAAGGTCAACGACGGCACCTTCGATTCCGCCCCGGCCACGGTGAGCATCAATGTCATCCCGCCGCCAGTTCCGCCCACAGCCATTCTACTTAGCTCCACCAACATTTCGCCCGGTGCGTTGCCCGGCGCGTTCATTGCCGCATTACAGGCGATGGACCTGAATAATCCCAACGGAGACGCGCAAACTTTTTCGCTCGTGCCGGGCTTTGGAAACAACTCCCAGTTCACCTTGAGCGGAAATGTGCTGACCGCCGGGCCCACGTTTGCGGGCGGCCTGGGCGCAACGTTCAGTGTTCGTTTGCGCGCCACGGACAGCACCGCGCTGACCTATGAACAGTCGTTTACGCTTCGTGTTGTGGAGGTGGTTCGCAATGTGGTTATCAACGAGATCCATTACAACGCCGACCGCAACCCTATGCGCGAGGAGTTCATCGAACTTTTCAACCCGACCGACAGCGCCATCGACATCTCGCAATGGCGGGTGCGGGGAGGCGTGGATTTCTTTTTCCCGGCCAACACGTTCATCCCGGCCCGTGGTTTTGTGGTCGTGGCGGAGGATCTTGCGACTGTTTTCGATCGCTACGGTGTGAACGCTTTCGGGCCATGGACAGGCGGACTGAACAACGAGGGCGAGGAATTGACCTTGCGTGACGCGCTCAACGACGTGGTCGATCGCGTGGATTTCAAGAGCGAGTTCCCGTGGCCAATTGCGGCGAACGGCGGCGGCCCTTCGATGCAGTTGGTGAATCCGTCGCTCGACAATGACCTTGGCAGTTCCTGGCGCAGCGGCACACCGCCGACGCCCGGCGCCATCAACGCCGTCTTCTCCACGAATGCCGCGCCAAACATTCGCCAGGTGGATCACTCGCCCAAAGTTCCCAGCTCCACAAACCAGGCGGTCATCACGGCCAAGGTCACCGATCCGGAAGGCGTGGCCTCAGTCACGCTCGCGTATCAAGTGGTCGCCCCGGGAAGTTACATCCCGGCGACGCTGCCGCTGACTACCGCGCAGTTGAACAGCATCAACACCAATCCCAATCTGACCAATGCGCTGAACCCGGCCTTCGAGAATCCCGCGAATTGGGTCACAGTAACCATGCAGGACGACGGGCTGAACGGAGACGCGAAGGCGGGAGATGCCATCTACACGGCGGTTCTGCCGCCGCAGGCCAACCGCACACTCGTGCGTTATCGCATCACGTGCACAGACTCCTTCGGTGCTTCGCGGCGGGCGCCTTTCGAGGATGATGAATCGTTGAACTTTGCCTACTTCGTCTACGACGGCGTTCCGAACTATCTCAGCCACACCGCCGCACGCACTCCAGACGCTGGATGTGTATTCGCTCATCACGCGGGACGTGGATATCAATCAATGCGCTGCCTGGTTCAATGGCGGTGATCAACTGCCGCAGGATTTGGGCGGGCGGAATGTGGGACGGCTTCACTTCAACTGGGAAGGCGCGGTGGTTTATGAAGGGAAGGTATTCGACCACGTGCGTTACCGGCTGCGCGGCGCGAATGGCCGTTATCACCCTGGAAAGCGCAGCTTTCGCATCCGTTTCAACGAGGGCTCGCTCTTGGAACCGCGCGACCAGAATGGGAACAAGATGCCGACCAAGTGGCGCGAACTCACGACGGGCAAAGGCCAAAGCAATCGCGGCGGCGAACAGTTCGCGCTGAACGAAGTCGTGAACTTTTTTCTTTGGAACAAAGTGGGAGTGCCCGCGCCGCGCACATTCCATTTCCACTTCCGCGTGATTCGCGGCGCGCAGGAAACGCCGGCAGATCAGTATGCGGGAGATTTCTGGGGCATTAATTGGGCGCAGGAAAAGTACGACGTGAACTTCCTCGACTCGCACGACATGCCGAAGGGCAACCTCTACAAGCTCGTGGACAATTACGTCTTGGGGAATGACGAGCGGCGTTATCAGGCAGCCGTCGCGGTGACGAACGCCGAAGACTTCTTCAACATCGAGAACAACCTGACCGGCTTCCAAAGCGAGAGTTGGCTGAAGGCGCACGCCAATTACACGAACTGGTACCGCTACTTCACCATTGCCCGCGCCATTCGCCATTACGACACCTGGCCGAGTGCAAACAAGAACGGCGCGTGGTATTTCGAGCCGCCTTACGGCGCGTCGAATAGTTTCTTCGGGCGCATGATGCAGCTGCCCTACGACAGCACCGACACATGGGGCGCCACGTGGAACAACGGCGATGATATCCTTTACAACGGCATCTACGCATCGGCGGCGACTGGCGGCGATTCCGGCGCCAATCCTGCCATGCAACTGGAGTTCCGCAACGTGGCGCGCGAAATTCGAGCCTTCTGCTGCAGCCGGACCAGATCAATGCCGTCATTGATGCGCACCTCCGCCCGCTCCTGCCGGTAGCTGCGGCTGACTACGATCGCTGGCGTTTTGCGCCGACGCCCGCCAGCTACAACGGATTGCTGATTCCGAACACCCCCGGTGTGACCGGCGGCATAACCAGTTACGCGCAGGACATGAAGAACTTCATGTTCGTGGGCGGCAACAATCCCTGGTGGGCGAGTGATCCGACGTTTGGGACCAGTGTCCCGGCTGGCGGATGGATTACGGTTTTCGATGGTCTTATCACGGACACCGCCATTCCGAATCGGCCGACGATTTCGTATATGGGGACAAGTGGATTCCCAGTGGATGGACTAACCTTCCAGTCGTCCCCCTTCGCTGATCCGCAGGGGAATGGGACATTTGCCGCCATGCAATGGCGCATCGCTGAAGTGCTGGCTACCAATACGCCGGTGAGCAACGTCTCGCAATTGCGCCTGGAATGGGATGCCGCCTGGACCTCGCCAGAACTTTCTGCATTCAACAGCAATAACACGTTCCCGGAATTTGCCGTCCAAGCTGGACGGCGCTATCGGGCGCGCGTTCGCCACAAGGACGACACCGGACGCTGGAGCGCCTGGTCGCTTCCCGCCGAGTTCGTGCCGAGCCCGCGCGACACGATCAGCATCTTGCGCACGAACCTGGTGTTCAACGAGTTGATGTATAACCCGCCCGGTTCCGGCGCGACCGACGGTGATGAATTCGAGTTCGTCGAGTTGAAGAATATCGGCACCTTCACGCTCAACCTCAGCGGTCTTTTCATCGCTCAGGGCATCGACTTCAACTTCACCAACGGCACCACGCTCGCGCCGGGAGCCCTCTTCCTGCTGGCGCGTAATCCCTCCGTGCTGGCCAGCCGTTATCCAGGCGTCGTCGTGCACGGGGTTTTCACCGGCAAATTGAACAACGACGGCGAGACCGTGGCGGTGGAACATCCGACCGCGGGCGAGATCGTTTCCATCACCTGGACCGATCGCGCTCCGTGGCCCGCCACGGCAGATGGTTTTGGTTTCTCGCTGGTGCGTGATTCGGCCGGTGATTACCGCGCGAGCGCGGAACGCTTTGGTAATCCCGGGGCCGATGGTGGGGCGGACGGTCCAGGTGGGATTGTCATCAATGAATTTCTCAGCAATTCCACGCTGCCGCTGAAGGACATGATCGAGCTGCTGAACACCTCTTCCACCAACGTGGACATCAGCGGCTGGTACCTCACGGATGATCCGAAGTTGCCGCAAAAGTTTCGCATCCCGGCTCGCGCGCCGCTGGCGCCCGGCGCATTCGCCACGTTTACGGAAGATGAATTCAATCCAACGCCCGGCATGGGCGTAAGTTTCACGCTCAGTTCCATCGGCGATGAACTCTATTTGTTCAGCGCGGACGCCGGTGCGCAATTGACCGGCTACGACTACGGCATTGGCTTTGGCGCGGCGGCCGACGGTGAAAGTTTTGGGCGCTACGTCAATTCCGCGGGTGAAGAGCTGTTCCCAGCGCAAGTATCCCGGACGTTTGGGAGCACGAATGCAGGGCCTCGCACCGGACCCGTCATTATCCACGAGGTGAACTACAATCCGGAACCGGGCAGCGATGAGTTCATTGAGATAAGAAATATCACGGCGAGTCCGGTGGCTTTATTTGACGCCACGTTTCCGACCAACACCTGGCGGGTCAATGGCGCTGGGTTCTCATTCCCGACGAACTTCACCCTGGGAGCCAACGAGCTGGTTCTGGTTGTCGCGACGAATCCGGCGGTGTTCCGCGCGCGCTACATCGTGCCGTCGGGAGTGACGATTCTCGGACCCTTTACCGGCAGCCTTCAGGACAGTGGCGAACGCTTGGAATTACAACAGCCGGGTATTCCGGGCACCAACGGCGTGCCGTTTATTACCGTCGATGAAGTGCGCTACAACGACAAAGCCCCGTGGCCGGCCGCGGCGGATGGCAGTGGCCCCTCCTTGCAAAAACGGGTTGCTGGCTCGTATGGCAATGAACCCACCAACTGGATCGCTGCTGCGGTGAGTCCCGGCACTGATCTCCCAACGGGCGCGGCCCCGACCATTCTCTCTCAACCCCAAAGCGTGAACACAGTCATCGGTTCCAACGCGAGCTTCACGGTGACTTATTCCGGGGCGGCGCCTCTGAATTTTCGATGGCGTCATAACGGCAGTTACATTCGGGGAGCCACGAATGCGACGCTGGTGCTTACCAATGTCCAACTGAGTCAGACGGGCGCGTATAGCATCGTGATTTTCAACAACGCGGGCTCCGTCCTGAGTGAGGATGCCATCCAGACGGTCACCAGCCCCGTAAGCTTTACGCGAAATCCCGTGAACCAGTTTGTGCAACCGGGAACTAACGTGACACTCGTTGCCACTGCCGAGGGCACGGGGCCGATTCGTTACCAGTGGCGCTTCGAGGGAACAGATATTCCGAATGCGACGAACGCCACCTACAGTTTCACGGGCGCGAACCTCAGCAATCATCACGGCAATTTCTCGGTGGTGGCGTATGACGATATCAGCGCGGCGGTCAGCTCGAATGCGTTCATCTATGTGATGGTGCGCGTGGGAGTGGTGACGCAGCTTCAGCCAATGACGGTGCTGCAAGGCGGCACCGTCACGTTCAGCGTGGTTGCGACGGGCGCGCCGCCGCTTTGGTACCGCTGGATTCGCGGAGGCGCTGCGTTCCTTACCAATCAAAGCCCGACGCTGACGCTGACGAATGTTCAGGTCGGTAACACCTATCGTGTCGGCATCACGAACGCGGCTACTCCATCGGGCGTTTTCAGTCTGCCGTCCGGAAGTGTCACACTTACTGTGTTGCCCGACGTGGATCAGGACGGCATGGCTGACGCCTGGGAAACGAACTACTTCGGATCGGACAATACAACCAACACACCGGCCAACGCGTTGCTGGATCCGGATGGGGACCGAATGATCAACCGGGACGAATACGTGGCGGGAACGAATCCAACAGATGCTTCAAGCGTGCTGAAGATTGTGATGAGCGCGACGAACGGTTCGCAGTTGGAATTCGTGGCGCAGACCAACATCAGCTACAGCGTGCAGTGGCGCACAAACCTTTCGTCCGCGGCTTGGGGAAATCTCACCAACATCAGCGGGCAATCCGGCGTGCGCACGATTCAGTTGAACAACGTCTTTTTGCCCGCAGAGGGAGAGCGATATTATCGAATCGTTACCCCCCAGGCGCGTTAACGGGCGGGGTGTCGGGCCGCAACGGATCGCTTCGTGCAATCCGTTGCGGCCTTTTTAAGGCCCGGCTAACGCAGTAACTCTTTGAGTTTCGCAGGTTCGTGCGTAGGCGCCTGGCAGGCGGCGCCGGTGCAAACGTAGGCCGTCGGCTGGCCATCCTTCACTGGCAGGGTCTTCGCAAAAGGCTCCACGGCACCGCTCGTCCCTAGAACGACTTTATTGGGTTGGTAGATTCCATGCGCTCCTTGAAGCAGGGCGGGGGTGCTCGGGACATGTCCGGCAATCACCACCCGCCTCGGCTCTTCCAATGAAAAATCCAGTGCGCTTAGCAGATACGTTACTGCCTGGGGCAGCTGCTGTAATCGATCGGAGAACAGCTGGAGGGTCTTGTCGGCGGCAAGTCTGAAATCCTTCCGCTCGGTGATGGCGGCCAGTTTTAGAAGACACTGGGTTGCGACAGCGTTGCCACTTGGTTCCGCGCCGTCGTAGTCATCTTTGACGCGCAGGATCAAATCCTTGGAATCACTCGTGCTTTGCCAGAATCCGCCTTCTTTGGGGTCGTGAAAGCGTTCAACCATGCTCTCGGCGAGGGCAATGGCGAAGTCGAGGTGCTCTGGTTTCAACGTCGCTTCATAGAGATCAATCACGCCGCTGAGTAGGAAAGCGTAGCCTTCCAGTAGTTGGGTGTTATCGCGTTCGCCATCGCGCCAGCGGTGATAAAGCGTTTTGGTATTCGCGTCCCAAAGGTTTGCCTTGAGGAAGGCGGCATTCTTTTCAGCCGCACTGAGATACGCATTGTCACCCAGGACAACGGCCGCGCGTGAGATGGCGCCGAGCATGAGGCCATTCCAGGAAGCCAGCACCTTGTCATCCAGGTGCGGCCGGACCCGCCGGGAACTGTACGTCGAACAGCTTTTTCTTAATGGAAGCGAGCATGGCCTCCCGGCCCTTTGCCGTATCGGGATTGGCGAGACTGAGCACGTTTTGGTTCGGTAGTGGGTTCGGATCGCTATGGTCCACGAAATTCCCCCGCGGGGTGACCCCGAAGTAGTTGGTGGCCAGCACGTATTCCTCCGGATTGAGCAGTTGCTGCAATTCCGTCGTGGTCCAGGCGTAAAACTTTCCTTCCTTCCCTTCGCTGTCCGCATCTTCCGCGGAATAAAAGCCGCCTGCAGCATGAGTCATGTCACGCAGAATGTAACGCAACACGTCGCGCACGACATCGGCATAACGCGTTTCGCCGCTAATCAGGTAGGCGTCCAGGTAAAGCTGTACAAGTTGGGCGTTATCGTAGAGCATCTTCTCGAAGTGCGGCACCAACCATTGGGCATCCACCGAGTAGCGCGAAAAGCCTCCGCCAATCTGATCGTAAATGCCGCCGGCAGCCATGCGTTCACACGTGTGCAAAACCATTCGCACCGCCTCCTCGTCCCCGTGTCGCGTACCATGGCGGAGCAAAAACCGAGGATGGCTCGGGGACGGAAACTTCGGCGCGCTTCCGAACCCGCCATGGGCTTCATCGTATCCCTGCTTCAACCGCAAACCCGCGTTTTGAAGAGTGGCCTGGGTCAGGACAGAACGATTCGTATTTTCGCGCGCCGTCATTTCAGCGAGTTGCCCATGCATCTTCTGCGCGGAGCTCAATATGTCGTCGGGCTTGGTTTGCCAGGCGGCGATGAGCTGCTGCAACACTTGGAGAAAACTGGGCCGCCCATACTTGGCTTCCGGCGGCCAGTAAGTGCCCCCGAAGAATGGCTGGCGCTCCGGAGTGAGAAACACATTCAGCGGCCAGCCGCCGGAGCCCGTCATCGCCTGGACGAATGTCATGTAAATCTTGTCCACGTCCGGGCGTTCTTCCCGGTCCACCTTGATGCTGACAAAGTGTTCATTGAGAAACTTGGCGAGTTCCTCGCTTTCAAACGATTCGCGCTCCATCACATGGCACCAGTGACAGGTGGAGTAGCCGATGCTGAGGAAGATTGGCTTGTGTTCGCGTTTCGCCTTTTCGAACGCTTCGTCGCCCCAGGCAAACCAATCCACCGGATTGTGGGCGTGCTGCAACAGGTACGGGGATTTCTCTCGTGCGAGGCGATTGGTGAAACGATGAGCGGTCGCATTAGTGACGGTTGAACTCATGGATGAAATGGTTTTGGTCTCCTGGTGGCAGGCGGTCCAGGTTAACAGCATCATTGCCGCACTCATGGTTCCTGCCCTGTTTTTCCACGACACGCCGGCACGATAATATCGCTTGAGAGGTGCGCAAAACAGTTTTCCTCGTTTTGCCTGTAGGCACTGCCTAGGGTTGGCTGGTGATTTTAGAGAAAAAGTGGCAGGCATCCAGCCTGGCGGAGTTTGGTGTGTTGCTAGTGGGGAGCATGATTGCTGCAATTACCCTGGCAGGGTTCGCGGGCTTTTTTCTGAAGTCCCAATTGACCGGCCATCAAATGGACCTGGTGCGCGTCATCATTTCAATTGTCTGCATCCAGGGCGCCTCTCTTCTTTGGATCCATCTATTCCTGAAGCGTAACGCCACCACTTGGGGGGAGGCCTTCGGGCTGGCCCAACGCAATTACGGCCGCTGCATCGGGTGGGCGCTTCTCGCGTTGGTCTTTGTCTTCATCGGCATGGCGCTCTTGGGCAATCTTTCAGCGGCCATACTGCAGGCATTGCACGGCGCGTTGCACTGGGAGTGGCTCAAACCAGAGCCGCAACAGATCGTGGAGATTCTGCGCAACGAATGGCCGTGGTCGCTCGTCGCCTTGCAGGGCGTGGCGGCTATCGTCATCGCACCCGTCTCCGAGGAGCTTATCTTTCGCGGCGTGATCTATTCGTTCATCAAGCAACGGGGCAATGCGAGGCTCGCGCTTTGGGTGAGTTCGGTGCTCTTTGCGATGGTGCATCTCCATCCCGTTGGCTTTCTGTCCTTCATTTTCATGGCGGTCGTGCTCGCGGGTATTTATGAACGCACACAAAACATTCTCGCCCCAATCCTGCTGCATAGCTGCTTCAATGGGCTGAGCTTTGCACTTATTGTGGCGAACCCGGAATGGGCGCAGGAGTTGATCAAGCAATGAACGAAGTCGAACTCATCGCCCGTCTCGTCCCCACTCTACCGCGTAACGATTCTGTCATCGTGGCCAGCGGAGACGACTGTGCCGTGCTGGATTTGGGAGCGCCCGAACTCATCCTATTCAAGACCGATGCCGTGGTGGAGGGAATCCACTTCACGTCCGCCACACCTCCCGAAAAAGTCGGCCGCAAGGCGCTGGCTCGATGCCTTAGTGACATCGCCGCCATGGCTGGCCGGCCGAATTCGGCACTCGTTACCCTCGGACTCCCGAAGGATTTCGATCCGGAACGGGTGGAGGCGATTTACAAAGGGATGAACGCGCTGGCCTCAGTGCACGGGGTGGCGATTGTGGGCGGGGAAACCACCACCAATCCCGGGGGGACCTTGATATCCATCGCGCTGCTCGGAACCGTGGAAAAAGACAAATGTGTCCTAAGGTCTGGGGCGCTGGCCGGAGACGCCGTTTTCGTGAGCGGGACGCTGGGCGGCTCGCTCCATGGACGGCACCTGGAATTCGAACCGCGGCTAGAACAGGCACGCTGGTTGCGCGCCCATTTCGAGGTGCACTCGATGATTGATTTGAGCGATGGATTGGCCAGCGACCTTCGTCACATCCTCACGGCCAGTCGTGTCGGGGCAGAGTTGTTGGCGCGTTCAATTCCAATCAGCCGTGAAGCCAAACTAGCGGCGCGAGCGGAGTCTTCAGCCAAGCCACCCTTGCTTGCCGCACTCACGGACGGCGAGGATTTCGAACTGCTGTTCACGGTGGCGCGAAGTGATGCGGTAAGGTTGTTGGATGGTTGGAAAAAAGAGTTTCCGCACGTCCCTCTTTCTTGCATCGGCCGAATTACGGCTGAGGCCGGCTTGAGATTGTGCGACAAGAATGGCGTCCGACCGTTGAACGTTCATGGTTACACTCATTTCGAAAAGTCCTGAAGAAACCTTTTCAATCGGCGAAAGGTGGGGCCAGGAAGCGCAGCGCGGTTGGGTAATCGGATTGAGCGGCGATCTGGGCGCGGGCAAGACGCAACTCGTCAAGGGCATTGCCAGGGGGTTGGGTTCGCCAGCGCGGGTTCATTCTCCCACCTTTGCCCTCATCAACGAATACGAGGGGGGACGCCTTCCTTTATTCCATCTCGATTTATACCGGCTGAATGATCGCCAGGACGTGTTTAGCGCTGGCCTGGAGGATTACTTGATCTCTCCCGATGGAATCGCCGTGGTGGAGTGGATTGAACGTTGGACAGGAAAGGAGCTAAGACCCGACGGAATCGCCCGCATCGTCCGCATTGAGACCCTGAGCGGAAGCGAGCGACGACTGATTTATGAAGATTCTCGCCCTTGAATTTTCGCCGCCTCAAAGAAGCATCGCGCTGTTGGACGGCGACGTTGTTTTGGGATTTGCCGTCGAAAAGATTCCGAAGGGCACGCGGGCGTTAGGGCTGATCCAGGAGCTTTTGGCCTCGCGGAAAATGACCCGCGACGACGTGGAATGCATTGCCGTTGGACTGGGGCCGGGAAGTTACGCTGGTATCCGTACGGCCATTGCGATTGCCCAAGGTTGGCAACTGGCTCGCGATGTGAAGTTGGTTGGAGTGAGCAGCGCCGAAGTCATTGCTCGACGCGCGCAAACGGCGGAAGGAATGGCGGAGTTGGGGTGGGGAACGCCATTTGCCGGCATCGCTAATATTGTGTGCGATGCGCAGCGCACCGAATCGTATGCCATTCAGTTCGACCTCGGGGCGAATCAGCCACGTGCCATAAGCCAGTTTCGATTATTGACCCTCGAGGAAGAAGCGCGGCGGCGAGACGCAGGTGAGAGATTTATCAAAGCGGATCCCGGTCCCTGGAGATTCGGCGAAGAACCCGTTCTTCTCGCTGATGCGCGCTATTTGGGATTGGGGGCTTCGGCGCGGCGGGATTTTGTCCCTGGGCGCAGCCTTGAGCCTGTTTACCTTCGACCGTTGGAATTCTTGAAAGCGCCTGCTGCTCGATTTTCTGCCAACGCCTGACTTTCTCTTAAAGTCGGTATCGCAGTTGCCGATAATTTTGATGCGATGCGGTTTTTTGATATTCTCCGCATCGCAAGTGGAGCGGACCCGCTGCCTGTTGCAGCGGGTCTTCTCTTTTTTCCGAGCACTCCTTCCGCAGAGGGACCCGCTTCGCCCATCGTCCTTCGTGGCGCACTTCATATCCCAGCGAACCAGGTGCTTTTCACGTGAATTGCTTCTTCGTGGAACCGCTTCACGCCGTTACGTGAGAAATGTCTGACAGGGTTGGACATGCGGACAACCGTGTGTGGCATTCAGACATCGAGACGGCTCGATTTGTATGAATCTCCTTGCTGCGGCGCGGGAATAGCGAGCCGGGCTTAAGCCGGGGTTGTTGGCATTCCCGTTGCTAAGTCAGGAATTGCGGTCTTGCACGAGCAATCAGTGGACAGCCGAAATAATTGGATAAACCGCTCGTGCATCCTGTTCACGCCGCAGCAGTCAGAAAGGTTAACAACATATGCAGATCAATACCTCACGCCGCAGCGCGTTCACGTTGGTGGAAATCATGATCGTTGTCGCGATCATCGGTTTGCTGGCCGCAATCGCCATCCCCAACTTCATCAAGGCTCGCGAAGCTTCGCAGAAGAATGCGTGCATCGCCAACCTCCGCCAGATCGATGGTGCCAAGAACACTTGGGCTCTGGAAAACAAGAAGGTCAACTCCAGCACCATGGCTGACACGGACCTGTTCGGTTCAGCGCTCTACATCCGTGTGAAACCCGAATGCCCCGCTGGCGGCGTCTACACGCTCAACGCAGTGGACACCCGCCCGGCTTGCAACATCACCGGCCACGCGATCAACTAAACCCACGTCTTTGCACGAGCCCCGTCCCTTATCCGGACGGGGTTTTTTTTATTGTCCCCCCGGCCATCACGATGGCCGAAAATGCGTCGTGCGCTCACGCGCATCACAGCTTGAAAACGACTGACGGCATGGGAAAGCTGGCGCATGCGGCGTAGCATTGGAATGGTGGCTCTGGTTCTCTGCGCGGTTGCGTCGACTTGCGGCCAGGAAAACAATCGGGGCTCGTTGATCCATGCGCATGCCCACAACGATTATTTGCACGCTCGCCCTCTCGCCGACGCGCTGGCGCACGGATTTCGTAGTGTGGAAGCTGACGTATGGTTGACGAACGGAGCTTTGCTCGTGGCGCACGACTTGGACAAGACGAGTGTAAATAGAACGCTCCAGAATCTTTACCTTGAACCGTTGCGCGCGTTTGTCCGGACTAATTCCAAGGGGCCAGAACGATTGTTCATCACCCTGCTTGTCGATGTGAAGTCCGAGGCGAAATCCACCTACGCCAAGCTCAGTGATGTTCTCAAGGATTACACGGACGTCCTTACCCGGTTTGAAAACGGAATCGTCTACACAAATGCGGTGACCGTCCTTATCTCTGGGAATAGGGCAGTGAACATCATGCGAGGCGAATCCACCCGCTACGCTGCTCTGGATGGTCGTTTGCCAGACCTGGCTCAGAATCCTCCCGTGGCTCTCGTCCCTTTGATCAGCGACAATTGGACGAAGCACTTTCAATGGCGTGGAGTGGAGGAGATACAGTCGACCGACAGAAAGAAACTGAATGAACTGGTTCGGCGAACCCACGCGCAAGGACGGAAGCTGCGCCTGTGGGCAGCGCCAGACCATGTGGCTGGTTGGAAGGAATTACGGGCTGCGGGGGTGGATCTGTTGAGCACTGACCACTTGGTCGAGATGGAAGCATTTTTGCGTAATCAATGACTCCAAGACCCGTCAACGACCTGGCATTACTGCACAAAGCAGGGGATTTTAGCTGGGGCTAACCTCCGGGCTGGGAAAAGTGCTTTACACCCCCATGGCAGCACACCTAAATTCGCCCGCTCAATTACGAAGAAAGAAGCAGTTCCAATATGGAAAAAGCGAAAGTCATAGAAGGTGTGCGCATCCACGACAAGGACACGGGTTCCGCCGACGTCCAGGTTGCGCTCCTCACCGAGCGGATTAACCAGCTCACCGAACACCTGCAGAAGAACAAGAAAGACCACAGCTCGCGCCGTGGGCTTGCTCATGATGGTCGGCCAGCGCCGCCGTCTGCTGGATTACCTGCACAAGAAGGATGCGCCTCGCTATCAGGCGATCACCAAGAAGCTTAAACTGCGTAAATGATTTCGAGACGCGCGCCCGGCCCTGCTGCGGCGCGCGTTTCATTTTCACCGAGCTGCAGAGACGCGGCGGCTCGGTGACTTCAAACAACAAACGCGTATGGAAACTGCCCGCCTCCGGGTAATTTCATTCAGTCCCGAACCTCATCGGGATTCACTGAAGTTCCTCTGGGGGCGGCGGTTCACAGGAGATAACAAATGCCTCACAAGGTCACAGCCACAGTTGGTGGCAAAGAAATCCACATCGAAACCGGCAAACTCGCCAAACAAGCCGACGGCGCCGTCACCGTTCAACTCGGAGAAACCATCATCATCGTCGCCGCCGTCGCTGCCACCAAAGGCCAAGCCCGGCCAGGACTTTTTCCCGCTCACCGTTGATTACCGCGAAAGAGCCGCCGCTGCCGGGCAAGTTCCCCGGCGGCTACTTCAAGCGCGAAGGCCGCCCGACCGAAAAAGAAATTCTCACCTGCCGTCTCACCGATCGCCCGATTCGTCCGCTCTTTCCCAAAGGTTGGTACAACGAAGTCCAGGTGCAAAGCATTCTGCTCAGCGCGGACGGCGAAAACGATCCGGACATCCTGAGCATCATCGGCGCATCGGCCGCGCTGATGGTCAGCGACATTCCGTGGGACGGCCCGCTTGGGCGCGTGCCGCGTGGGACGCGTGAATGGCGAATTCATCGCCAACCCGACGCACGCCGAACAGGCCGAGAGCGATCTGGACCTCGTTTATGTCGGCAACGCCACGGGCGAAGTCGTGATGTTTGAAGGTTCGGCCAAGGAAATCACCGAAGCCGATTTCATGCGCGGCCCTGCATTCGGCAGGAAGCGTGCGAGCCGGTCATCGAAGCGCAGAAGGAACTGGCCGCCAAGTGTTGGCAAGAAGAAGCGCGAGATCACGCTGAACATCGTTCCCGAGGAAATCCTGAAGGAAGCCAAGAGCCTCGCCGGGACAAGATGGTCCCGCGTTGCTGACGCACGGCAAACTCGCCGCGAAGGCGCCGTCAAAGCGGTCACCGACGAAGTCGGCAAGAAGCTCGTCGAAAAATTCGGCGCGGAGAAAGTCACCGACTTCGTTCTCAAGGACGCGTTCTACTACATCCAGAAGGAAGCCGTCCGCGGCTTATTCATCGAAGGACGGCAAGCGCCTCGATGGTCGCGCCTTGATGCAGTGCGTCCGATTTCCGGCGAAGTCGGCATTCTGCCGCGCGCGCACGGTTCCGCTCTGTTCCACGCGGTGAAACCCAGGCCGTCACGCTTGGTCACGCTGGGCACGGGCGAAGACGTCCAGGAATTCGACTCCTACACCGGCGGCGAGACCACGAAAAAATTTCTCCTGCACTACAACTTCCCGAATTTCTCCGTCGGCGAAACCGGCCGCATCAGCGGTCCGGGCCGTCGCGAAATCGGCCACGGCGCTCTCGCGGAACGTTCCATCGAGCCAATGCTTCCGCTGCGAGACTTATCCCTACGCCGTCCGCGTCACCAGCGAGATCATGGAGTCCAACGGATCCACCTCGATGGCGTCCGTTTGCGGCGGCACGCTGGCCTTGATGGATGCGGGTGTCCCGATGACTCGGCCCGTCGGCGGGATCAGCGTCGGCATCTGCACCGAATACAGCGGGAATGACATTTCGAAATACAAACTCCTGACCGACATCATCGGCTGGGAAGACGCGTTCTGCGACATGGACTGCAAAATCGCCGGCACCGACAAGGGCATCACTGGTTTCCAACTGGACCTGAAGCTGCCGGGATTGCCCCAAGCCATCATGGCCGAAGTCGATCGAGCGCGCCGCGTCGCTCGCTTGTTCGTGCTCGCGGAAATGGCCAAAGTCATCTCCGAGCCGCGCAAGGAGATGAGCAAGTACGCTCCGCGCATCGTCACGATCAAGATCAACCCTGAGAAGATCGGCGCGCTCATCGGACCTGGCGGCAAGAACATCAAGCGCATCGTCGATGAATCGGGCTGCGAAATCAACATCGAGGACGATGGCACCGTGAACATGTATCTCCACGTCGCCCGAAGGCATGGAGATTGCCCGCCGCGAAATCGAAGGCATGACGGCGGAAGCTGAGCCTGGGAAAATTTACCGCGGCAAGGTCGTCACCGTGAAAGAATTTGGCGCTTTCGTCGAATTCCTGCCCGGACGTGATGGTCTCGTGCACATCAGCGAATGGGCCAACTTCCGCGTCAAGAACATGGAAGACATCGCCAAAATCGGCGACGACGTCTGGGTCAAATGCCTGGGCGTGGACGAGAAGGGTCGGGTGCGTCTTTCGCGCAAGGCTGCGATGGAAGAGCGTGACCAGGACGCGGCGGCAAAGGAGAAGTCCGAATACGAAGCCAAGCATGGCGCCGATGACGGCCGTTCTCACGGGGGTGGCGGTGGCGGCGGGGAACGTCGTGAATTTCGTGGGGGTGATCGCGAACGTGACCGGGGTCCTTCCCGTGGTGGTGATCGTGGCGGCCGTGGCCCGCGCGACAGCCGTGGCGGTGGCGGCGGTCGTGATCAGGGCGCTCCTCGTGGCGAATCGCGTGGTGGTGGCGAATCGCGTGGACCGAGTGAAAATCGTCCTCCCGCAGAACCTCGTGCCGCGGGCGGCGACCATTCCGAACCGGCAAATTAAGCTGACTATTTCAAACACGGGCGCGCCGGATTTCCGGCGCGCCCTTTTTGTTACCAGCTTTTCACACGGAACCAAGTTTGGGGCGAGCACACAAAATTGGAGGCGAGCCGGTGAGCGTCAGGCGTCGGTGGTTATCCAGCGCCACGAGGCGTGGTCTGGTTTATCGAATTCCAAGCGGCGCCGTAAGCGCCGGCAAGTTCTCCCAATTGCGCTGGAATGATTCTCACTGGCTCGTTTGAAACCTTCCATTCGACTTCGCGTACAAACTTTTCTAGTGGCTTGAACAGCGCATCGCCGGCCCGGGCAATTCCGCCCCCGATTATCACCGCTTCCGGATCGAGCACATTGATGAACGACGCGACGGCGCATCCGAGCACGCGGAGGGATTGCAGCCAAACTTTCGTGGCTTGTTCATCACCCGCGATGTGTGCTTCGACGAGTGCGTGGGTGGTGGCAAAGCGTCCACTCGACCGTTGAGCGATCGAGCAGTTGCCCACCAGAACTTCCAGACTGCCGGGCATGCCGCAGATGTCAGGCGGACCATTCACATCGAGCGAAACGTGGCCCAGATGTCCGGCGCGGCCCAACGCCCCTTTGAGAAGCCTGCCATCCACCATCGTCGCGCCACCGACACCAGTGCCGAGGGTGAGCATGAAAACATTTCGAAATTCACGGGCAGCACCGAGCCACGCTTCACCCAGCAACGCCGCGTGGGCGTCGTTCAACACCGGGACGGTCTGAGGTGCCCGAAGAAACTCTGTCCAGTTCAAGCCTTCCAACCCGCTTAGGCGCCCGGGCATTACCGCGATGGACCGCTCGTCCAATGCCGCCAGCCCCGGAGCGGAGATGCCGATGGCGTCGGCGCGGATGTGTTGCCGGGCTTCAACGTCATGCACAAGTTGCTGAATCCGGCGCGCCCAATCGAATTTTTCACCTGGCTCGAACGGGGTGTTGGTCTGGCTTAACAGTTTGCCCGCATCCGTGACCGCGACTGCTTTGACGCTGCTGCCGCCCAGATCGATTCCCAAGGCGAATTTCATGATGGCTCAATACTGTCCTTCGCTGTGAGACCATCCACCATCGACAGCCAGCACCTGGCCGGTGACAAATCTCGATTCGTCGCTCATGAAAAAAACAGCTGCTGAGTCCAAGTCATCGGGCTGGCCAATGCGACCGCCATCCAGAGGTTGTTTTGTTTTAATGAAGTTCATGATTCGCTCATCACCCTGCGCGCGTTGAGACATTGGCGTCGCGACGAGGGCCGGGGCCACGACATTGAAGCGGATGTTCTGCGGAGCGTAATAAGCGGCGGCGTTCCTGGTCAGGCCGATGATGGCTGCCTTGGTCGTGGCGTAAGCGTGCGTGGAGAAAAACTTTGGTGATGGCGAAAAGCCGAGGACCGAACCCATGTTCAACACGGTGCCCCCCAGCCCTGCCGGAGGAATTGCTGCGTTGCCGCGCGATTGGAGAAGAAAAGCGAGGTCAGGTTTTCGTTCAGCGTGTAGGTCCAACCCGGGTCCGTGATCTCGTGGAGGGGGCCGTCGCCATACTTGCGACCGCTGCCGCCGGCAACGTGATAAAGGCCGTGAAACCAGAACTCCGAACGCCTCAACCGCCAGGGATATGGCTCGCTGCAGCCGTCGCCGGATTCGCATGCGTCTGCCACCATCTGTTCTTCGCGCGGGCGACCGAGTCTCGGCAGCAACTGCATCGGCAGCTTGAGCGTCGCGGCCAACGACGATGATTGAAGCTCCTTGAGCGACGAAAGTTCTGGCGACTGAAAGACCCAGGCCGCTCGTGCCGCCGATGATCACCAGCGTTTTGCCCGTGAGGCGCATGCTTAACGATTCGCCGCGATAGGCTTCCGCCAGCAGCGTGACGGGATGCGCGATCCGCACGTCCATGCCCGCCCGGCGACATCCGTTGAGAACCTGCAACATGCAGCCCGGATTTCCGGTGGCGACCACTGCGGCACCTGTTGATTGGATGTGTTTCACTTTGCGTTCGAGAAGGTCGTTGGCCATCTCCGGCTGCATAATATTGTAAATGCCGGCGCTGCCGCAGCACCAGGTGCTCTCGGGCAGCTCGGTCAGCTTCACGTTGCCAATGGCGCGCAAGACCTGGCGCGGCTGGGCCGTGATTTTCTGGCCGTGGCACAAGTGACACGCCTCGTGATAAGTCACATTCAATGGCGTGGTGCCATTCGGTCCTGCGGCGCTTCGATGCCGATTTGTGCCAGCCATTCGTGAATGTCCTTGACCTTCTCATCCCAAAGCTCGGCGCGCTTCGCGTAACGCGGGATCGTCGTGCCAGCAGGTGCGCGTAATGCTTGAGATGCGAGCCGCAGCCCGCCGCGTTGGTGATGATGGCGTCGAACTGCTTCGGGCGGAAATTGATCGATGCTTTTGCGGGCCAGCACTTGGGCCAGCTCCCATTCGCCGTTGTGCGCGTGCAGCGAGCCGCAGCAATGTTGCTCCGGCGGCGTGATGACTTCGCAGCCGTTGCGCGCGAGCACTTCCACCGTGTCGCGGTTCACGTCGCTGAAAATCAAATCCTGCGCGCAACCGGTCAGCATGGCCACGCGATAATTCGGCGCGTTCCGCGTGCAGGCGTGACGGGAGCGATCAATTCTGCGGAAAACTTCGGCCTGAACCTGCGGCGTCATCGCCTCCAGTTCGCGCAGGCGCTTCGGCATCAGCTTCAGAATGCCGCTGCGCCGAATGAAGCGTCTGGATGCCCGAGCTGTTGATAGAGCCGCATCGACGCGTCCCACCAAGTGCAGGCGGGTCAGATCCATGAACAGCCAGCGCAGCGTGAAGCCGCGGATGAGATTGCGCTTGGGATTGGCCAACACGCCGGAACGCTCCGCCTCCGCGCGCGCGTGCTCGAACAGTTCGGCGTAATTCACACCCGCCGGACAGGCGGTCATGCACGCCAGGCAGCCGAGGCAAAAATACATTTCGTCCGCAAACGTCTTCGTCGGCTTCAAGCCGGTCGTCGGCGATGGCGCGCATCAGCGCGATGCGTCCGCGCGGGCTGTTGCGCTCCAGCTTGGTGGCGTCGTAGGTCGGACAGGTGGGCAGGCACATGCCGCAGTGCATGCACTGCTGCACCACCGAATAATCGAGGTTCTTGAGATGTGAGATGGCTGCGCTCATCAGATTGAGTGTGACGAAATTAACGGGAGGCAAGCCAAGAGCAAGTGGAGTTGTGGTAGCGGGGAAGAAATCAGGCGCAAATCTCCCAGGCGCTGAGTTGTTCAAGATTCGTCACAGCCCAGTCAGGTTTGAACGGCAGCAGGTCTTGCGCAGGATAAGTCCCGGTGCCGACCGCAATAACTTTGGCGCCGATGGCGTGGGCGCACGCAATGTCGAGCGGTGTGTCGCCAATCACGAGCACCTCATCGCCCTGTAGCGTTCGGCCCAGCACGATTTCGCCGCGTAGTTTTGCGATTGCAGCAATTTCATTTCGATCCCCCGAGTCATCCGCGAACCCGCCGCATTCGAATTGTTCCCAAAGGTGGAAACGCCGAAGTTTGATTTCGGCCCCCAACCGGATGTTTCCCGTGAGCAACCCAATGGCCGGACGCTGGGGCAAGGCACGCAAGTCATTCAGCCAGCGCCAGACGCCTGGATGCACACCACCCGGCAAAGCGTGGAGCATGTGCTCGAGTTGGAAAACGTACGCATCAAAAAACTGACTCATGTTCTCCGCGGAGGGCTCGATGGCGTTCTGTACGAAAAACTCGCGCAGAATACCGACGTCAGTGCGTCCGGCAAATTTCAGTTTCTCCGTGCCATGCATGACCCCGAAAAAATTGGCAAAGACCCGGGCAAAAGCCTTCTCACCGGCCCCGCCTGAATGAATGAGCGTGCCGTCGATGTCGAATAGAACGAGCCGAATCATTGGAGGCAAGGTGGCAACCGCAACCCGCCTTGATCAAGCGGAGAAGGCCGGGCGGTCTGCGTTTCCGTCGGTGATTCGCCCACTCAAAATCTTCCGAGGATTGTTTTCCCCCCGTCTGCTCGAGGGACTTGTTTCAACTTTTTTGACGGCGATTGAGTTCGGCGTCGGCAGGCGGCGCCGACTCGGGATTCCCAGCGGGCTGAGGGGGCGATCGGTCGGACTTCGCTGTTTCCTCCGCAGGCAATGTTTTGTTGATCGTTTCCACGAAAGTCGCGCGCAGATGCATGAGGCCTTGCTGGAGCAACTTTTCCTCATCGCGCGAGAGATTGCCCTTTGTCTTGAACTCCAACATTTCGAGCTGATCGATAAAAAGCTTCGCTGATTGGAGGTCGTGGATGCGTTGTCCAGATTGGGGGTGTGGCATTCGACCCAGGAACATCAACGCCAAGTTGGTGTGTTGAATGATCATCTGCTCGAAAAGAGCGGAGAGGATCTCCTCGCGGGATAGGGTTTGTAGGGGGTCCTCGACCCGATCAGTCATAAATTACCGCTTTGGCGCCGAGTGATTTCTCCCATCAGAAAATGAATCAAGTGCTTGAGCCGTCCCTCGATATCGACCGTCTCCAAGATTGTCTGCCGTTCGGCTGCATCCGAAAGCAAGGCGCAGGTAACGAGGTCAGCGACCTGGTCGGCACCGGGCAACTGCTCAAGATAATTCAGAATCTCTTTTTTTGAGAACACCGTAGGCTTATGCGAGCCCGCCTTTGCCATCTTCTTCACTGGAAACGGGGAGGGGAAAGGGGCCAGTTCAAGACGCTGTTCAACCAGTTCATGAACCTTGGCGATAAGAGCATCGACCGTCACGCTGTCCGAATCGTCCGACACGAGCGGTTGGATGCGTTGCACGCGGTAGGGTTTGTATTGGACCGTTTCTCGAAGTTTCACGCGGGTCAAACCCTGAAGGATCAGGTGCGATGTTCCGTCATTGTGCCCCACGGAGACGCGAATCAACCCGAGGCCGGCGATGGGGCAGGGCGTTTCACGGCTCCGTCCCGGTTTCTGCATGGCGACAGAAAACATGCGATCCGTCTCCAAAGCGTCCGCGAGCATTCGGCGATATCGCGGCTCGAAGATATAGAGAGGAAGGAGCGCCTGCGGGAATAGCGTCGCGCTCGGTAGAGTCATTATCGGCACCGCGTCAGGCAGTTGCATGTGGTGAATGTAGGTTGGACAAGGTTGAAAGCAAGGTGGCGGGACGCTTTGAAATTCCCTCTTGTCAAAGAAACGTTCGCTGATACTTTGCCCGTCCTTTTATGAAAGCTGATATTCATCCGAACTATCGCGAAGCGGAAATCCGTTGCGCCTGTGGCAACGTGATCAAGACCCGTTCCGTGAAGCCGGTCACCATCATTGGCATCTGTAACAACTGCCATCCATTTTACACGGGCACGCAAAAGTTTATCGACACTGCCGGCCGCGTGGACAAGTTCCAGCAGCGCATGGCCAAAACCCAGGCGGCACAGGCTGCCCAGGCGGAAAACGCCGGCAAAAAGAAAAAGAAGTAGCAAACGACTTTCGCATCCGCCCGCTGTGCTTTCGCGCACGGCGGGCGGATTGTTTTTATCACATCGCCAGCGCGAGGATGGATGGCCGCCGGAGATTTACAGTCCTGCGAGAATTAAACTCGAAATCGGGCAGTGCACGTTCACCGAATCATTCATGGACCTTAAGCCGCACATTGAAAAATTTCGCCAGCGCTTTGCCGAGTTGGAAACGGTATTGAGCGATCCAAGGACGTTCGCGAACACCACCCGGTCGCAGGAGTTATCGCGCGAATACGCCCGGCTCAAAGAGTTGGTTGCAGACGGGGAAGCCTATCTGCGGGTCGAGCGGGACCTGGCGGACAATCGCGCATTGCTGGCCAGCGAATCGGAGGATTCGGAGTTAGCGCAGATGGCTCGGGATGAAATCGCCCGGCTGGAGCCCGAGGAGAAACGACTCGTCCTCGCTGTTCAGGCTGGAATTCTCCCGCCCGATCCGACGGATTCGCGCAACACCATCATTGAGATTCGTGCGGGTGCCGGCGGGTCTGAGTCGGCCCTGTTCGCTGCCGATCTCTTTCGAATGTATACCCGTTACGCGGAGGATCATGGCTGGAAGGTCGAGCCAATGGATTCCAATCCTTCTGACCTCGGCGGATTCAAAGAGGTCATCTTCAACGTGACAGGGAATGACGTTTACAAGCGATTGAAGTACGAGAGCGGCGTGCACCGCGTTCAGCGAGTGCCCGCCACCGAGGCTCAGGGACGGATTCACACGAGCACGTGCACTGTCGCTGTCTTGCCGGAAGCGCAGGAGGTCGATATCGAGATCAAGACCGACGAATTGGAGATCAACACCTGCCGTGCTTCAGGCAAGGGTGGGCAGGGTGTGAACACCACAGATTCTGCCGTTCAGATCATTCACAAGCCGACCGGTTTGATCGTGCGCTGCGCTGATCAGCGTTCACAGCAGAAGAATCGTATTCAGGCCATGACCGTCCTTCGTTCTCGATTGTTGGAGCGCAAGATTGCCGAGGAGAACGCGAAATATGCAGCGCAACGTAAGGATCAAGTGGGCACCGGCGAACGGAGTGAGAAAATTCGCACGTATAATTTCCCGCAGAATCGCGTCACGGATCATCGCATCGAATTAACACTTTATAACCTGGCCAACGTGATTGAGGGCGACATCGATCCGCTGGTCAATCCGCTGATGATCCATGACCTTGAACAGAAACTCGCGGCCTTGAAGGTTTGAACGCAGAAGGTTTTCCCTATGATTAAAGGTCTTATCTTTGATTGCGACGGCACCCTCGCCGATACCATGCCGATCCACTGGCGCGCGTGGAATGCGATCGCTACCAAGCACAAGCTGCATTTTCCGGAGGAACGCTTTTACGCCATGGGCGGCGTGCCCTCGCGGGACATCCTGAAATTATTGCGCGAGGAACAGGGCCTCAACATCGATCCGCTGGCTGTCGCGCATGAAAAGGAAGACGCCTATCTCCGCCTGATGCATGAGTGTGGACCGGTGCATGAAGTCGTGGAAATTGCGCGCGCGCATTACGGCAAGATTCCGATGGCAGTGGCTTCGGGCGGCATTCAACCGATCATCTGCTCGGTGCTCGAACAGTTGGGGATACGCGAAATGTTTGCTGCAGTCGTCACGAGCGAAATGGTGGAGAATCAAAAGCCGGCCCCGGATATCTTCCTGGAGGCGGCACGCCGCATTGGAGTGGAGCCGAAGTTTTGTCGCGCTTACGAAGATACGGATTTGGGCATGCAGGCCATTCGCGCCGCGGGCATGGAAGCGATTGATGTGCGGACCATGCGCTGCCCCACGAAGCTCTCGCCGGCAGCGCTGTCGCGGTAAGGCGGACGCCGGAACCTGAGATGGATCCCGAGATCAACGTCCAGGGCGTCTGCTGCTCTTCCATTAATCCCACTCTGAACTCTGTTTTCTACGCTGGATGATCACTGTCGTCGGCAGCTTCAACCTGGACTTGGTAATTGAAGTGCCACGTTTCCCCGCGACCGGCGAATCTATTCTCGGTAAGAACTTTCGTCGCGCTTGTGGTGGGAAAGGGGCCAACCAGGCGTGTGCGATGGCTCGGATGGGAATGCAGACTCACATGATCGGTTCGGTGGGTTGCGATACGGCAGGTGATGAAATGCTCGCGGCGTTGCGGCTGGCGGGAGTGGATATTTCTTCCGTCTTGCGCCGGGATGATGTTCCCAGTGGCATGGCAATGATTTGGATCGATGCCACGGGACAAAATCAAATCGTCGTGGCCGGCGGTGCGAACGACACTCTTTCGGAGATGGTGGTGCACAACAGGGAGGAACAGATTTGCCGCAGCCAGGCTTTGGTTGTTCAGCTCGAAACACCATTGCCTGGTGTGATCGCGGCGCTGCGACTCGCGCGAGCCGCGCGCGTCCTCACCGTCCTTAACCCGGCCCCATTTGTTTCTCTCCCGGACGATGTGTTGAAGCTTTGCGATTACTTGATACCCAATGCACATGAAGCGACACAACTCAGCGGCGTGGAAATCATCGACATCCCCAGCGCTCAACTCGCCGCCCGTGCGCTGAGAACAAGGTCCGGCGCGAATGTCGTGATCACCCTGGGCGCCGAGGGCGTCTGGCTGGATACCAATGTGTTCACGGGTCTCGTGCCCGCAGTGCGCGTCGAGGCCGTGGATTCGGTGGGAGCGGGCGACACGTTCATCGGCGCCTTTGTGGTGCGACTGGTAGAAGGAGCTTCACCACTGGAAGCCGCGCAGTTCGGCTGTGCCGCCGCCGCGCTTTCCGTCACCCGTCGCGGTGCCCAGGCCAGCATCCCTGAAAGGGACGAAGTCGATCGCTTGATTGCCACGGCAGGCGCATCTGGGGATTAACCCCGCTACGGGCCGAGACCTTGCAATGGTCCGCTACATCCAGGCGGGGATGCTCTCTGTTTTCCAAATCGCCTCCACGTCCTGACGCGGGCGCACCACTTCGGCGCGATTACCTTTCACCAGCACTTCGGCCGCGGTCCCGCGCGAATTGTAGTTGGAAGCCATGACGAATCCGTAGGCGCCCGCGCTGAGCAGCGCGAGGTGTTCGCCTTCGCCGACCCTGGCCAGCGGACGGTCCTTGGCGAAGTAATCGCCGGACTCGCAAATGGGGCCGACGACATCGCTGGAGATGGTGGCCTTGCCGTTCTTTAAAACCGGCACGATCTCGTGGAACGAATCGTAGAAGGCTGGACGAATCAGGTCGTTCATCGCGGCATCGACGATAACGAAGTTCTTCTTGCCCGTCCGCTTCACGTATTCCACGCGTGTGACCAGGATGCCCGCGTTGCCAACCATGAAGCGGCCCGGCTCCAAGAGAATCTTCAGCCCGAGCGGCTTGAGCAGCGGTACGAGGCGGGTGGCGTAACTCGCGGGGGTAAGAATGTCCTTGGCCGCCGCTGACTTCCACCAATCCGCCGAACCGCTGGCCAGCGCCGGGTTGTAGATGATGCCCAGCCCGCCGCCGATGCTGAAAAATTCGAAGTTGTATTTCTTCGCCAGCTTCTGCACGAGCGGTAGCACTTTCTTCACCGCCAGCTCGAACGGCTTCACTTGCGTCAGTTGAGATCCAATGTGCATCTGGATGCCGCGCAGCCGAAGGTTTTTCAATTTGCTGGCGCGGGCATAAACTCCCTCCACCTGCTCGAACGCGATGCCGAACTTGTTTTCGTAAGTGCCCGTCGTGATTTTTGCGTGCGTCCCAGCGTCCACGTTCGGGTTCACCCGCACCGCGATCGGGGCCATCTTTTTTAGACGCGCCGCCACTTTGTTGATGCGTTGCAACTCCGGTTCGCTTTCGACGTTGAAGGCATAAATGCCCTTGCGGAGTGCGAATTCGATTTCTTGTTCCGTCTTGCCCACTCCTGCGAACACACATTTCGTGGCGTCGCCGCCCGCGGCGATGACGCGTCTTAGTTCGCCCTCGCTCACCACATCGAATCCGCTGCCGAGGTTTGCGAAGGTCCGCATGACGGCGAGGTTTGAATTCGCCTTCATGGCGTAACAAATCATGTGGTCGAGGTCGCCCAACGCCATGTCCAGCTTTTGAAAGTGATCCTCCAGGGTGTGCTGGGAATAGACGTAAAGGGGCGTGCCGTATTTTTTGGCAAGCGTTTCGACGTTCACCCGCTCGCAATACAGCTTATTACCGACATACCGAAAATCGTGCATGGCGGGAATTAATGCCCAAGAGAAAAGCTAAAGTCCAATCTCCAACGCGGCTCCCGCGGGCGCTAGGCACTCGTCCTGTGGGAACTGTAAAACTATTGAAACCTGCTGCGACTCTGTCGTCTCATGATACGTGATGCATGTGATCTCGACAAAGCGGCGGGGCTTTACCCTGATAGAACTGCTGGTGGTCATTGCCATCATCGCGATCCTGGCAGCCATGTTATTACCCTCGCTTGCGACAGCCAAGGCCAAGGCCAAGCGCATCGCCTGCGTAAACAACATGAAGCAAAACGGCGTGGGCATCATTCTTTGGTCGCAGGATTTTGAAGGGAAATACCCCTGGGTGGTTAAGCCGGAGGAGGGCGGCTCGTATGGCCTTCCGGAGGCTTGGCGACATTTTGCGGCAATCTCCAATGAGCTAAGCACGCCGAAAGTGCTGCACTGCCCGACGGACAAGGGAAAGACCAGCGCCGATACGTTCAATGGTGCCGATGGCTTCGTCGCGCAGGGCAACAATGCGCTCAGCTACGCCGTGGGCACGGAGGCGACTGAGGGGAACACCCAAATGCATATCGTGTCGGACCGGAGCATCAATGGCAGTTTCCCCAAGAGCTGTTCTCTCGCAGGGTTGGTGAATGTTTCCACAACGTTGAATCCTTTCAGCGGGGCGACGGCGTGGACGAAGGAACTGCACAATAACGAGGGCAACATGGCGTTGGTGGACGGAAGCGTCCAACTCTTCACTCAGTTCGGCTTGCTGACGCATCTGCAAAACACCGGCGATACGAACTACAGCAACTGCATCCTGAAGCCCTAATTGGAACGGCTCCCTTGTTTCGCGTGCGAGCGCGAAGAGCGGACGGCAAAGGCAATTCGCGGGGCGGTGGCGTAACCCCACGTGAAGTTGGTTTCAGTGTCATGTTTTCAATTGCTTCTGGCGCTCTTCGCTTTCTTCGCCAGAGATTCCGTTTCTGAAATTTCTAGCGGGGAGGACCGGTCCCCGGCTTAATCTTTCGTCATTCCTATGAAATTGCGTGCGCTCTCAGCGGTTCTCCTGGCGGCGATTCAGTTTGTCGGCGCCGCGCCTTTCTCCACCAACGGCAATCGGCTCATCTATCTCGATTCCGACGATCCGTTCTACGTGGGGCGTGATTTTCCGAAACTGACCACGCCGCAATGGGTGGGCGAGGAAGGAGTCGAAGCCGTGGTGATTCTCTCGATCGACGACATGCGCGAGACGCCAAAGTATGAAACAATGCTTCGGCCCATTCTCGAGCGGTTGAAGAGAATCGATGGGCGCGCTCCGGCGAGCATCATGGTGAACACGATTGCTCCGACGAATGCGCAGCTTCAGTCCTGGCTCAAGGAAGGGGTCTCGCTCGAAGTTCACACAATCCAGCATCCATGTCCTCTTTGTCAGCGCGGTGATTTCCACGCCGCCTCAACGAACTATCACGAGTGCGTGGATATGATGGCGGCTATTCCCGGCAATCGGCCCGTGGCCTTTCGGATGCCTTGCTGCGACTCGATGAATTCACCCTCACCGCGGTTCTTCGCCGAGATTTTCAATCGCACATCGCCGACGGAAAACTTCCTCAGCATCGATTCGAGCGTGATGGTGACGCTAACCACGAACGACACGTCGCTGCCTCGCGAGCTCGTCATGGATGCGGATGGCCGCGAACGATTCCGTAAGTATCTCCCCACCGAGACGAATGCGACAACGCGTGTCAGCATGGGCTCATTCACGACCACGATTGAGGATTATCCCTACCCATACGTCATCGGGAAGCTGTGCTGGGAATTTCCGTGCATTGTCCCGAGTGACTGGGAGGCGAACAACCTGCACAAGCCGAACAATCCGAAGACCGTCGAGGATTGGGAGCGCGCGCTCGATGCGGTCGTTCTGAAGCAAGGCGTGATGACGATTGTGTTCCATCCCCACGGCTGGATTAAGCCAGAACAAATGGTGGAGTTCATCGACTACGCCGCGACGAAGTACGGCAAGCGGGTCAAGTTCCTGAACTTTCGCGAGGCGCAGGACCGTCTGCAACGCAACCTCCTTTCCGGCCAGACACTTCGGCGCAGCGATGACGGTGGCGACAACGGCGTGCGCTTGCTCGACGTAAACAATGACGGATTCCTCGACGTAACGCTCGGGTTTCAGGATCGGCGCGTTACTCGCGTGTGGGAACCCAATCGTCGGTCGTGGCGTGAGGTGGAGTTCCCGCTTGCGGTGATTGATTCAAACTCCAACGGCTCCCGGTTCGATACAGGCGTGAGGTTTGGCGTGCTGCGACCGGATGGAAATGTGACGGCCTTCGGCTTGGGCCCGTTAACGCAAGGCGCATGGCACTTCGATGGACGGAACTGGATCGAAGACAAGAGCTGGGATGCAGGCCTGGAGCTGGATCGTACCCGCCTCAAGGTCCAGCGCGATGCCGGCTTGAGACTGCGGGATATCGACCGTGACGGCCGTTGCGAACTTCTGGTCGGCAACGAAACGCAAAACGTTCTTTTCAAGTGGAGTCTGGCTGAGAAGCGTTGGACCCGTGTGCCCTTCGGTCTGCCGGACGGCACCAGCCTCGTCGACGCGCAAGGCCGTGACGCTGGCTTGCGCTTCATCGATGTGGATGGAGACGGATTCGACGATGTGCTGTTCTCGAACCACGAACGTTATTCGCTGCACCTCTTTCGCAAGGATGGTCGGGAGCTTCGATTGAAACCGGGCT
The DNA here is from genome assembly GCA_963760275.1 of uncultured Verrucomicrobiae bacterium. Classification (GTDB taxonomy): domain Bacteria; phylum Verrucomicrobiota; class Verrucomicrobiia; order Limisphaerales; family SIBH01; genus JANNGC01. Next base: position 64,383 of record CAVXCM010000009.1, on the reverse strand, counting down.
GGACGGATGAAGTGCTGGGTGGCGTTCGCGCTGATGCGCTGAAGGATCCCGTTCCACCCATCGTGCGGGGAGGCCCCAATCGGAATAATGGCTCCTGGTTTAGGAACCGCACGCTTTGGATTCAGAATGAAGACACCGCAGATCTTCCGGACAAAGTGGATCGCCGGTCGTTCAAGCAATTGTTGTCGGGGTTTCAACCTCGCGCGCTTTCTCCCGAGGAATCGTTGCGGGCAATGCAAGTTCGGCCCGGCTTCAAAGTGGAACTCGTTGCGAGCGAGCCGTTGATCCAATCGCCCGTCGCCTTCGAGTGGAGCGCCGATGCACGGCTCTGGGTGGTGGAGATGGGCGATTATCCCAATGGCATCGATGGCAAAGGTAAACCCGGCGGCAGGGTGCGGGTGTTGGAAGATCAAGACGGCGACGGACGCTACGATCACGCGGTGACGTTTTTGGATGAGTTGAATTTCCCTACCGGGATATATCCGTGGCGCAAGGGTGTCGTCATCAGTGCGCCTCCAGATATTTTTTATGCCGAGGATTCCGACGGGGATGGGAAGGCTGACGTCCGCGAGGTGCTTTTCACCGGGTTCACACCCGGAAACCAGCAGCATCGAGCCAATGGATTCGATTACGGTTTGGATGGCTGGCTTTATGGGGCCAACGGAGACAGCGGCGGTGATGTGAGGGCCGTCAGAAACACTTTGGTTGAGACTCCGGTAGTCAATTTAAGAGGCCGTGATTTTCGCCTGCACCCGGATCACCGGACTATTGAAGGCATTGAGGGACAGACCCAGTTCGGGCGCCATCGAGATGATTTTGGAAACTGGTTTGGCAACAACAACCCGACCTGGCTGTGGCACTATTTCTTCCCTGAGCGCTACCTCATCCGCAACCCACTGTTGCCATTGAAGACCACCAAAAAAATGCTCGCCAGCTACGCGGAGTCGACGCGTTGTTTTCCGGTGAGCCGCACACTGTCTCGCTTCAACGACGCGCACACGGCGAATCATGTGACGTCCGGCAATTCGCCCACTCCCTATCGCGATGAATTGTTCGGCGAGGATTTCGCGGGCAGTGTGTTCATCAGCGAACCGGTGCATAACCTCGTGCATCGTGAAGTGCTCAAGCCCGATGGGGTTTCGTTTACCTCGCAACGAGCCGACGATGAGAGAGACCGGGAGTTTCTGGCTTCGAGTGATAATTGGTTTCGGCCCACCATGCTCAGGACCGGACCGGACGGTGCGCTCTATATCGCAGACATGTATCGACTCGTTATCGAACATCCGGAATGGATTCCCAAGGAGATGCAGGCACGCCTCGACCTGCGCGCTGGCGAAGGTAAAGGGCGGATCTATCGCGTTTATCCCACCGGTGCGGCGTTGCGGAAGGTGCCGCGCCTGGATCAGTCGGATGCGTCTGAACTAACCATGGCGTTGCAGAGTCCGAATGGCTGGCAGCGTGACACCGCACAGCGTCTTCTGGTGGAACAACGAAGGCCGCTGCCGTTCTCCCTGTTGACCGCGGCCTGGAAAAACTCCAACTCACGCGTGCGCGTTCAACTTTTGGCAACCATGACTGCCGTTGAGCACGTTGACGCCGGCCTGCTAATCGAAGCGCTCACGGACACGCAGTCCCGGGTGCGAGAACAGGCCATTCGAGCTGCTGAACGGGTCATCGCCGGTATGCGCATGACGCACATGCAACTGATTAAACCGGGGGAAACTCTTTCGTCCATCGCCCGCGCTTCTCAGACAACGGTTGCCGAGTTACTTGCCGTGAATGCGGTGGAGCCACGGAAGTTGAAAGCAGGAGGCGTCCTTCACGTTCCCGCGTCACGAGAGCCAATTCACACCGGCTTGCTGAAGTTGACGGATGATCCGGAGCCCCGTGTCCGGTTCCAATTGGCTTTCACTTTGGGGGAGTGGAATGACGGACGGGCGGCGGAGGCGCTGGTGAAATTAATCCGCGACCCCGATGAAAACATCCGCAACGCTGCGCTGAGTTCCGCACCCCGCCATGTGGCGGCGGTCCTTGCTGCCGTGGAAGCGTCCCCGCCCAACGACGCCGCCAGGCAAAGCCTCGCCTTGCTTCGAAAGATGAAAGCGACGAAAGCGGATTTGACTTCGAAGCCCGCTTTGCTGGAGCGCACGAATGTGGTTTCGCCAGCGGAAAGGGCTGAGCGGGAAAAGGTCGTGGCTCAGTACGCCCGTGTTTCTTTACTCAAGGGCGACGCCGCCAGCGGTTCGCTGCTTTACCGACAACACTGTGCGGCTTGTCATCATTTTCGAGGCGAGGGGGTGGCGGTGGGCCCAGACCTCGGAATGATGAGCGCCAAACCCGTGGAGCAACTTGTGCAATCCATACTCGATCCCAATGCAGCCCTAGAGGCGCGCTATCAAAGTTTCAGCGCGACGCGAAAGGACGGGGATGAAGCGAGCGGGATCATCATCGCCGAGACGCCCACTACGCTCACGCTGCGAGCCCCGAACAAACCGGATGAAACGGTGCTGCGAGGCGAACTGACGTCATTGATCGGCTCCGGTTTGTCGTTGATGCCCGAGGGGTTGGAAGCGGTGTTGACTCCGCAACTGATGGCGGACTTGATCGCGTATATCCGCCAATGACGCGATTGTTCTGCTGATTTCCGACACCCGCGGCGAGCCGTTGGAATTTCAATGGGCACCCGTGCGGACGAGAAACGGATGGAGCCTGCTGCAACCTTGCCATGCATGTCAGCCGCCTTTAGGTTCGCGGCGATTTTGGGAAGGCGGAGAATCGCTCGCCGCGAAAGCGGCGAGAGGAAAGTCCGAACACCACAGAGCGCGATGCCGCGTAACTGCATCCTTCGGGATGCCAGATACACGCGGGAGGAATAGCGGAGACGCTTTCCGACGGACAGTGCCACAGAAAACAAACCGCCGGCGTGGCAACATGCAGGTCAGGGTGAAAAGGTGCGGTAAGAGCGCACCGCGCGAAGCGTAAGCGACGCGGCACGGCAAACCCCATCGGGTGCAAGGCCAAATAGGGAACCTCGCAGCGGCTCGCTGCATGTCTGCGCAAGCGGACGGGTTCCGGGTATGGGCTGCTGAGACAAATGATTCTCTCCGCTCGCAAGGGCGCAGACAAAAATCGGCTTACAGCTTTCCCAAAATCACTTCCAGGCTGTGAGGCGGCGGACCGGGCCGTGCGGGTTTAAAGAACAACTTTCCGGCAATGGAATCCCTCGGCGTAGCGCCCCGGCGACCGCGACTCCACACCGCGCAGACGAAGCAGGGACAGGAATGTGTCTTCGGTGAACCAATGGCGTGAACGTTGTGAGCCGAAGTGTTTCAGCAGCAGTTCCGTTTTCCTCCGTGCGAACGCTTCGTTGAGATGGACGAAAAAATTGGGCAACCCAAGGTCGCCATCAAATTTGGGAATCTCGTACTCCAGGATGAGATGGTCGCGAAACGTGTTCCACGTAAGTTCGCAAATGAGCCGATGGTCCTGATGAAAGTCGGCCCGGTGGTGAGTGAAAATAACATCCGGCGACGGCCATTTCTTGAGCTCTTCAAAATATTCCTTAACTGGCGGCCCAACATAAGGAAGAAAGCCATCGCGAAATCGTTCAATGTGAATTTCCCGTCTGACGGAGCCGACGAGGAATTCTTCTGCGCAGGTCCGCGCTTCCTCGCCACGGGATTCGTTTGAGCAGAGCACTACCCATTGCACATCGAGTTTCCAGCCCTCCGCAATGAGCCTCAACAGGGTGGCACCACAACCAATCTCGATGTCGTCGCAATGCGCGCCAAGGCAAAGCACTCGCAACGTTCGTTCCGCCTTATCGAAACTGAGTGGGAGCATAAGAGTCAGGGCTGGGTTGTCTTCAGACTTATCCTGTCGATTGCCACGCGACCTTTCAGTGCGTGCATGCTAGGCAGCGGCGTGGGAACCCACCGGGGCGGAGACGGGTTCTCCTTTAAGGCTCAACGTCCGCAACCCCTGGGTCGCCTGGCCCAGCACAATGCTTGAGCTCGGGAGACGTTTCTCCTGCCGCTTCCACACCTCCCAAGGTGTGTCTCCCCTCGCAACCATGTCGTCCAAGTTCTGCTTTTCTTTGAACGTATCCATGCATGCCCAAAACCCGCGGTACTTATGAGCCATGAGCCCTTTCATATCCGCCAGCCGTTGGAAGGGCTCATTGACGAGGTCCTCGCCAGGTTGGATGTATTGGAAAATTTCCCGTCGTAGCACGAAGTAACCGGCGTTGATCCAGATATCTGAACGGGTCAGGTCCCGCAAACCTTGCACTTGACCGTCGTCATCCATTGCCACGACGTGGAAGCTGTGATTCGGCTTCACCGCTAAAAACGCGCCCAGCTTGTCGCTGCGCACAAATTCATCGATGAGCGTCGGCAAGGGGAAATCGCTCAAGCCATCCGTGTAGTTGGCCAGGAACATCTCCTCGCCATCGAGATGCTTTTCGACCGCTTTAAGCCGCTGGCCAATGTTGGAATTGAGTCCGGTATCCACGAAGGTGATCTTCCAGTCATGGATATCGCTGTTGGAAAGCACGAGCTTCTTGCCGCCGTCGCTGTAAACGAAATCATTCGAAAGGCATTCGTCGTAATGCAGGAAGTAGTTTTTGATTTGGTCGGCTTTGTAGCCCAGGCACAGGATGAATTCCTTATGGCCGTAATGGGCGTAATACTTCATCACGTTCCAAATGATCGGCCGGTATCCAACCGGAATCATTGGCTTGGGAACGGCGTCCGAAAAATCACGAATGCGAGTGCCGAGCCCGCCACAAAACAATACAACCTTCATCAGATTTTCCTTCTTGTTAAGCGGACGCTAGGGCAGACGCCGGCGGGTGAAAATCGGGTCGAAGGAGGAAAACACCTAAGGGAATCGCCTCATCATCAGGGAACCTCCGCGTCACTGATTCACGTCTTGCAACCGAGTCTCAACGACCATAAGTTGCCATCCCGCGTGGAGAAAGCCGTGTCAAACTTGCAAGACGATGACGCGCCCGCACCGCTCTTCCCGTTGAGCGAGGTGCAGGCTGGGACTTCCGTGCGTATCAAACAGCTCTCCGCCTCTCCGGAGGTGACCAAACGTCTGCGAGAATTGGGCTTTTGCGAGGAGCAGCGCCTGAAGTTGTTGAGCCGCAATCCGAATCTCATCTGCCAGGTTTGTAACGCACGGCTTGGGTTGAGCTCCCAGCTAGCCAACCTCATTTGGGTTGAGAAAATAAAGCCCCAACGCCTTGCCGCGTAATGTCCCAAGCTACTCAAGCTCTGACTTCCATCGAAGTCGGCCAACGCGCCGTCGTAGCTGAGATCCGCATTCCTGTCGAAAACCGCGCGCGATTGCTGGAAATGGGGCTGCTCGTAGGCACCCCCGTCGAACTCATCCGGTTCGCGCCGTTGGGAGATCCGGTGGAGATCAAGGTGCGCGGCTACAATCTTTCTCTGCGCAGTCATGAGGCGGAACAGATCTTCGTGACGCCCAAGTGAACGCAAACATTGTTCTCACCGGGAATCCGAATTGCGGCAAAACCACCCTGTTTAACGGTTTGACGGGTCTGCGCGCCAAGGTCGGCAACTACCCTGGCGTTACCGTCGAGCGTAAGGAAGGCAGGCTCCTCGGTGTGGAGGATGCGAGCATCAAAGTTCTCGACTTGCCGGGGACTTACTCCCTGAGCCCGCAATCGCTGGACGAACAGATTGCACGGGATGTCCTCTTTCATCGCATCGGGGAAGTGCCGCCGCCGCAACTGGTGGTCGTGGTGGTCGATGCCTCGAACCTTCAACGTAATCTTTACTTTGCCACCCAGGTCATCGAACTCGGCTACCCGACGATTCTAGCCCTGAACATGATCGATGTGGCGGGCGAGAACGGCCACGAGATTGATGCGGACGGACTCAGCAAAGCCCTGGGCGTGAGGGTGGTACCGATGGTGGCCAGTCAGGGCGAAGGCCTGAGGGAGCTGCGCGAACAGATCATCTCCCTCCTTAAAGCCACGCGCGGGAAGGTGACCCCGCGTTTGTTTGTCGAGTTGCCCGTCACGTTTGGGGAAGAAGTCACGAAGCTTGTCGCATTGTTGGAAGAGACTTTTCCCGCGACCCACTTCCAGGCGATGGCTGAGGCGCTGCTTGATTTTGAGCGACGAAAAGTTCCTCGTCTCCAGCGGGGCTTATTATCCGGATAAGATTCGCGTCGCAGTCACGGAGGCGCGTCGTCGCCTTGAGGCGGAGAATGTGGATTGGCGGAGTGTCGCAATCGAAGCGCGTTACGCTCGCATTTCGGCCATCCAGGAAGCCGTCACCACCGAAACCCAGATGGATCGGGAAAACTTCAGCGACAAACTCGATCGCGTGCTGACCCATCGGATCTGGGGCGTCGTCATCTTCGTGGGGATCATGATGTTGCTCTTCCAGAGCATTTTCTCGTTCGCCAAGGTGCCGATGGATTTGCTCACCGCTGTTGTGGACGGGTTTGGCTACATGGGTCGGTCATCAGATCCCGGAGGGGGATCTCAATGACCTCCTCGTCAATGGCGTGATCAACGGTGTCGGGGCGGTTATCGTGTTCCTGCCGCAAATTCTGCTTGCTGTTCTTCTTCATCGCCATTCTGGAAGACACAGGCTACATGGCGCGCGCGGCGTTTCTCATGGACCGTCTGATGAGCAAGGTCGGTCTGCACGGCAAGAGTTTCATTCCCATGCTCAGTTCTTTTGCGTGCGCCATTCCCGGCATCATGGCCACGCGCACCATTGAGTCTCCGAAGGACCGTCTCGTCACAATTCTCGTTGCGCCGCTGATGAGTTGTTCGGCGCGACTTGCCGGTTTACACGGTGCTGATTGCGGCCTGCATTCCGGCAGAGCGCGTGCTGGGGCTTTCTCTCACTCCCAGGGTTGACGATGCTCGCGATGTATCTGCTCGGCATCGTCGTGGCGCTGCTCATGGCGTGGCTGTTCAAGAAGACGCTGCTGAAGGGGCCCGCGCCGATGCTGATCATGGAATTGCCGCCCTACAAGCATCCCGTGCCCGAAAGTGGTGCTGCGCCACATGTGGGACCGGTCGAAGCTTTTCCTTCGCCGCGCTGGAACGATCATTCTCGGCATCAACATCATCCTGTGGTTTCTCGCCACCTACCCCAGGCATCCCGAAATCACGCAGGCCTTTGATGTTCAGCGCGCTTCCATTCAGGCCGAGGCTGGGGATTCAGCTCAAGCCAGCGAAGCGGCGAAAGCGAAAATCTCCGCGATCAATACCACGGAGAGCGGTGAACATTTGCGCCGAAGCTTTGCAGGCTATCTCGGCCGGGCCATTGAGCCGCTCATCGAGCCGCTGGGCTTTGATTGGAAAATTGGCATCGGCATCATTGGATCATTTGCCGCCCGGGAAGTTTTCGTGAGCACCATGTCCACGGTTTATAACGTGGGCGAAGCCGATACGGACGAGGAGGGGACCGCCAGCCTGACCACGATGTTGCAGGGTCAAAAGCGGGAAGACGGTTCGCCGCTCTACACGCCGCTTCTGGGCATCACGCTCATGGTATTCTACGTGTTCGCGCTCCAATGCGTCAGCACCGTGGTCATTGTGCGGCGCGAAACCAATTCCTGGAAATGGCCTGTGTTTCAATGGCTCTACATGACGGCGCTGGCTTGGGTGTTGGCATTCATTACCTGGCACGGTGGACATCTGCTGGGCTTCCGCTAACCCCATGCCGGCAGTTCAAACGAACAGCCTTTGCTGTTACGAGCGCTTTGCATCGAATGCGGATTTGCCTACGGTCGGCGTTATGAAATCACTCGCTTCGATTGTTGCGGCGACTCTCCTGTGCCTCTCGACCTTGGCCGTACTCGGCGAAACCAAGATTCTTGTCGAAGCTGGTGAGTTCAATCGTCACGAAACAGTTGTGCGCTTCCCGCTCTCCGACAGGCTTCAAGGCAATGCGCTTATGAATGATGGTTTGAGCGTGGCCCTCCAACACGAAGGAAACGAGGCGTGGTTCGTCTTGCCTGCATTGAAGCGCGGTGAGAAGAAAATTTTCGTGGTCGGGAATACCGGCGCGCGCGAATTCGCGAGAGCGTCGAAGTCGGAAGACACGGTGATCCTGGAAGCATTCAACAAGAAGGCCCTGGTTTATCGGACGGAAAAAACGCCACTGCCGCCCAATCGTCCCGACCTCAGCGCCATCTTTCAGCGCGGCGGGTACATCCATCCGGTACTAAGCCCCAGCGGCAAGCATATCACCGATGACTATCCGCCGAATCATAAGCATCACCACGGTATCTGGTTCGCCTGGACGCACACGGAGTTTGAAGGTCGGGCGCCGGATTTTTGGAACATGGGCGACGGCAAAGGCTTTGTGACATTTGAATCGCTAGACAAGGTCTGGAGCGGTCCGGTGCATGGGGGATTTAGCAGTCAGCATCAGCAGATGGATTTGACGGAGAAGACGGGGAAACCGAAAACCGTATTGTTGGAAGCCTGGGATGTGAAACTGTTCGCGGTGGGTAACAGGGGGGCGCGGCCCTATTTTCTCTTTGATCTGAAGGTGACCGACACTTGTGCGCACGGACCGATTAAGCTCCCGAAGTATCGTTATGGAGGAATCGGGGTGCGCGGAAATTGGGCCTGGAACGGAAAGGACCAGCTGAATTTCCTAAACAGCGAAGGCATGCGGGACCGGACCAAAGGCGATAATAGCCAGACCGTGGGGCGATGGGCGCACATGGGCGGACTGGTCGATGGCGGCCTGACGGGCATCGCCGTGCTGGATCATCCGGAGAATGTGCGTGCGCCTCAACCTCAACGGATTCATCCCACGGAGCCCTTCCTGAATCTTGCGCCCCAGCAAGCGGGCGATCTCGAAATCACCCCGGAGAAGCCGCTCACCTTGCGCTACCGCTTTGTGGTGGCGGATGGTGCGCCTGATCCGGCTGAACTGGAGCGACTGTGGAACGACTACGCCCACCCGCCCAAGGTCGTGATGTTAAAGGACTGATGGCTCGACGAGCGGCGGGGGATTTCGCATGGCAACTCCCGAAAAACCTGTTGACCACCCCTCACTCATTCCCTAGCGTCACGCCCCGATGAAATTTCTGGCACATATGGTAGTAGTCGTCGTTCTCTGAACGGCGACCAGACACGTTGCTTGAATGGTCGCCCGCGGTTCCGTGAGGACGCGGGATTTTTAGTTTATGCGACATACGATCTCGGTTTTGGTGGAGAACAAGTTCGGCGTGCTCACGCGCATCGCCGGCCTGTTCTGCGGGCGCGGCTATAACATCGACACGCTCAACGTCGCGCCCACGCAGAACGCCGACACCTCGCGCATGACCATCGTCACCCGCGGGGATGACGCCACGGTCGAACAGATCGTCAAGCAGCTGAAGAAGCTGGTGGACGTGATCGAAGTGCAGGATTTCCGCGAAGGCGAATATGTGGACCGCGAACTGGTGCTGGTGAAGGTGGACGTCGATTCCAAGACCCGCGCCGAGGTGATGCAGATCACCGACATCTTCCGCGCCAAGATCGTCGATGTGCAGCCCAAGAGCCTGACCATCGAAATCACCGGCAACGAAAGCAAGGTGGAGAAGTTCCTCGACCTGATGAAGACCTTCGGCATGGTGGAACTGACCCGCACCGGCAAGGTCGCGCTGGCGCGAAAGTAAGTTGGAGCAACAATTTGAAACTCAGGACGCGAAGAGCGGCACCCGTCTTTTCGTATTCCTGATTTCCTGAGTCCCTAATTCATCAACAAAACATTATGGCAAAAGTCTATACCGACAAAGACGCCGATCTGAGCGTGCTCAAAAACAAAACCCTCGCCGTGCTCGGCTTCGGCTCGCAGGGCCACGCCCACGCGCTCAACCTCAAGGAGAGCGGCCTGAACGTCATCATCGGCCTCTACGAAGGCTCCAAGTCCATCGCCGTCGCGAAGGAAAAGGGGTTCGAAGTCGTTCCCACGGCAGAAGCGGTGCGCCGCGCCGACGTGATCTTTGTCGCGCTGCCCGACACGAAGCAGGCCGCGTGCTTCGAGAAGGACATCGCCCGAACCTGACCAAGGGCAAGACGCTGCTCTTCTCCCACGGCTTCGCCATTCATTTCAAAACCATCGTGCCGCCGAAGGATGTGGACGTCATCCTCGTCGCGCCGAAAGGCCCGGGCCACATCGTGCGCCGCCAGTTCACCGAAGGCAAAGGCGTGCCCGCGCTGATCGCGGTTTATCAAAACCCGGGCAAGGACGCGAAGAAGATTGCGCTCGCCTGGGCCAAGGGCATCGGCGGCACGCGCGCTGGCGTCATCGAAACCACCTTCAAGGAAGAAACCGAAACCGATTTGTTCGGCGAACAGACCGTGCTTTGCGGCGGCACCACGGCGCTGGTGCAGGCCGGTTTCGAAGTGCTGGTCGAGGCCGGTTACTCACCCGGAGATGGCCTACTTCGAATGCCTGCACGAACTGAAGCTCATCGTCGATCTGATGAACGAAAAAGGCATCGGCGGCATGCGCTTCTCCATTTCCGAAACCGCCAAGTGGGGCGACGTGAGCGTGGGCCCGAAGATCATCGACGCCAGCGTGAAGAAGCGGATGAAGCAGGCGCTCAAGGACATCCAGAACGGCAAGTTCGCCAAGGACTGGGTGAAGGAATACCAAGGCGGCTACAAGAAATACAACGCGCTGCTGAAAGCCGGCGAGAAACATGGCATCGAGAAGACCGGCGAAAAACTCCGCGCGCTCATGCCGTGGATGCACAAGCGCAACATCAAGGGCGCGCAGGCCGCTTACTAGAATCTGGGTCGGGAGGAACTGAACACCGCCGGAGGCAACTCCGGCGGTTTTTTTATTGGGCGGCATTTCCGAGCGATGTTCTCCGCGAAGGGGCGAAGGGCTAAGCCGAACCAAAAGTACTCAAAGGTCCATCGTAAATAGATCGTAAACTAGCAGCTCACCGTCAAAAACAGTCAAGTGAGCGTGTAGGTAGACAACTTTTGCTGAGGTCTCATCAACAATCTCCACGACATCGGACTCGACGAAATCCAGTCCGACGCCGCTACGAAAGGAACGGCCCGCAACACTCAACTACTGTGGCAGTCCACTGTCGATGTGAATAAATCGCATGGTAAACAACGGAAAGAGAAGTTTGCCGCAAAATCATGCCGTCCCGAAATCTCAAACGAAAGACTGCGCGAAGCAGTCTTCGGCGAAATAGTTCCCGAAGCGATGTGATGCAGGCGGGATACTCATACTCTGGCGAGCTGCTCGAACGAGCCATCGTCCCGAAAAAGATAGACGTGCGGGGAAATGGGAATCGCGTCCTCCCGAATCGGATGGCTGGCATGGTGAGATTTCAGCAGGGCGTGGCGGTTTCGGCAAGTGGGGAGGCGGTCTGCTCAGCGCGCCGGTTTGAGGCGTGCTCAAGGAAGCGGCTTAATACCGGCTTGGGGCTCGGCGCGCTCGGACAAACACGCCTACCCGGCGGTTGGAGGGAATCGCTTTCGATACCCCTCAGCTTTTCTTGATGTCGTAGCAGAAGATTAAATCCTGGTCGCGCAGGTAGAGCTTGCCGTTGCTGATGACGGGATGCGTCCAGATGCGGCCTTGAGGACTGCGAATCTTCGTTTGCGGATCGAGCTTGAAGCGGCCGTGTTCCTGCCAGCCTTTGGGCGACGCTTCGACAAGCGCCACCTGCCCGCTGCCTTCGTCGATGCAGTAAAGCATTCCGTCCGCGTAAGCGACCGCGCCTTTGCCGAAGCCACGATGATTCCAAACCTCTTCGCCGGTTTTGAAATCCTGACAGGTCCAGCCTGCGTCCGCGTGGCCGTAAATGTGGTCGCCCACGAGAATCACACCGCCGTGATGATTCTTCATGACCTTGTTCTCATACACGGTCGTGACTTCGTTGTTCGCGCCGATCTTGATCTGTTTGCAGCCGACGCCGTAGCCGGCCGTTACGTAAACAAGGTTATCGCGCACGATGGGGGTGGGAATGACGGCGGTCTTGCCGGGGAAGGGTGACTTCCAGAGAACTTTCCCGTCTCTGGCATTGACCCCGACGATGCTCTCCATGGTGAGCTGAACATACTGGGGCGTGCCGTTGATCTTAGCGGGAACGAGGGAGGAATACTGCGCGCCATCGGTGAATTCGGTGGAACGCCAGACCACTTCGCCGGTCTTTTTGTCGAGGGCAGCAATCGCGCCCTTGCGATCCGCCCGGCGTGCAGAGGACGTGGTCGCCGTCCACCAGAACCGACTCCGTGTAACCCCAGCTCGGAACTTTCCCGCCCATCTCGCGTCAGGCTTTTTTGCCAAATGACTTTCCCGTCTGAGATGTTGACGCACGCCAATGTTCCTTTGCCGCTCAAGGCGTAAACCTGGTTGCCGTCCACGGCGGGCGTTCCGCGAGGGCCGCCGCCCCACCTGTTTTCCAAAACGCCGCCGAGCGAAGCGACCCAGAGTTCCTTGCCGCGTGTTGGCATCCAGGGCGATCAGCACTTCTGCATGTATCGCGCGTGCCCAGTGTAAATAGTTTCCCGCTGGCGATGGCAGGTCCCGAGTAACCGTTCCCGCCCTTTTCATAAAGCCAGACCCGTTTAGGTCCTCCTTCCGGCCAGGTTTTGAGCAAGCCGGTTTCCTTAGAGACGTCGTCGCGATTCGGTCCTCGCCATTGTGGCCAATCAAAGGTGGCGGCGAGCGCGGAGCTAGCAATCGAAGCAATGGAAAGGGCGGCGGCCAGGCTGTAGTTCATAAGCGATTTGATGATTTACGTGTCCGCGGATACCAGACGCGCCGGAAGAGGTAAAATTCAGGAAGGAACCTGACGGTCAGGCCGTCGCGGTTTTTAGAATGCGCTGGATGGCTCCCAGCAATTCATCAAGGGGCAAAACCTTGCTGACGTACCCATCTGCCCCGTGTTGTTGCGCTTCATGCAGGAGATCCTCAACGAAACCCATCCCAGTGAGCATGATCACCCGTAACTCCGGATGCGTGGCTTTTAACTTACCCAGCAGTTTCAATCCGTCCTCCTCCGCCAAGCCGATGTCCAATACTACGACATCCACATTCCCGTCAGCCACGATCTGCAATGTTTCCGTCGAATCGGTGGCGCTGGCTGTCTCATAGCCCTGCTGGGTGAAATACATGGAGAGCATTTCCCGGATCTGGGGTTCATCATCAACAACGAGAATGCGCTGCGGCTTCATCGAGTTTCACTAAGCATTCCCAAAGCCAAAAGCAAGCGTGTGCAGTTCGGAGCAATCTGCACGGCTCCCGATGACTACTCACTACTGAAGCCTGAAAAGGTTTAAACGACGCCGGGTTTACTTGGAACGAATGCAGTACAGCTTTGTCAGCGTGCGAATAAGCAACCGGTCTCCGGCAATCGCAGGCGTCGCCATGCACATCTCATCAAGGGAATTCTTGTGGAGGAGCTGGTATTCAGGACCAGCAGAAAAGACGTACGTGTCGCCATCTTCACTCAACGCGAAGATTCTTCCGTTTGCAGCCCACGGTGAGGCGGTGAACGCCGTGTTGCCTTCGGGGCGAATGCGTTGTTTGTCATAAACGACGTGGCCGGTGCGGGCATCATGGCAGCTCAGGAATCCGAAATCGAACAACACGTAAAAGTGGTCCCTGTAAACCAGTGGCGAGGGGTTGTACGGCGCGGCAGTCGGCTGTGACCATGCGATGAAAGCATTGTTGGTCTCGCCCGCCTTGAGACTGATATCGCCGGAGGCGCCGGGCTTGATGGCGAACACGGGACGGGTCTTATCCCCGACATAGCCCGAGCCAATGTAGAGGAGTCCGGATTGGGCAAAGGGCGTGGGAATGACAATGGTGGACATGCCACCGAGTTCCCAAAGCAGTTTTCCATTAAGATCGTAAGAGCGGACGCGTTTGGTACCGCAGGTAATGAGTTCCGTTCGTTGCTCGTTTTTCCAAATGAACGGGGTGGCCCAATTGCTTTTTTCATCCCGCTCGACCCGCCAAACCTGTCGGCCATCCCTGGCATCGAGAGCCACAACAAACGATTTTTCATCGTTGTCATTCACGATGAAGACGCGTCCTCCCTGCAGGACCGGCGAAGCCGCGTGACCCCAGCCGTAACGGGTCTTCACCGGCGGCCAGTTCGTCTGCCAGAGCTTTTTCCCATTCATGTCGTAACAGAACAGGCCCACGTTCCCGAAGTAGGCGTAGATGCGCTCGCCGTCGGTCACAGGTGTCTCCGAGGCGTAACTGTTCTTCACGTGAAGCTGGTTGGCCGGCGAGCCCCGGTGTGCTTCTTGGCGCCAGACCTCGCGGCCGGATTGAAGATCATAACAGATGGTGAGCCATCGATGGGCGCCTTTTGGAATTTCTTTGCGGTCGCCGCCGAAGTAGAGGCCCTTTTTGGGCGCTTCCATTTCCCCTTCTGTGGTGACGGTTGTTACGAAAACGCGTTCGCCCCAAACAATCGGTGCAGACCATCCGCGCCCGGGCACTTCGATCTTCCAGTCCACATTTTTGTTTGTGCTCCAGTGCTCGGGCAAATTGGGGTTATCGGCGACACCCGTCGCGTCGGGTCCTCGAAATTGCGGCCAATTGGTAACCGTGGCGGCCTCCATTTCGAAACTGAGAATCATCAACCACAGCGCCATCACCCCCCGCGTGCTGAACAGTGGTTGCTCGGATTTAAGGCGGCGGCACTTCAGGCGGCACCATCCATCTGCAAAAGGAAGAATCACGCTTGAGTCTTGGGAATTGACGAAATGCTCGCAAGCGAAAGCCTTGACTGTTTATTCTGCATCCGTCACCGCCCAACAAAGAAACGGAGCAGCTTTGTGAAAATGTGGTGACGGCTGTCACGCTAGCTTAACAGTCGAATCATTGAAACCGGACAAACAACGCAACACTTTGTCGCCGTTAAAATGACGAACAGTAGATGGATTTTGGAACGCCGGTTTGGCTCAGTACTTGATAAACGGTCAAGCGGGTGGCGCGGGTTCACCCTCATCGAATTATTGGTGGTAATTGCCATCATTGCGATTCTCGCCGCCCTGCTCCTGCCTGCGCTGGGGCGGGCAAAGAACAAAGCCAAACGCGTGGCCTGCCTGAATAACCTCAAACAACTCGGTTTAGGCAGTCAGCTTTATGCCGACGACCATGAAGGACATTTTAGCGGACCTTCCTGGTTGCCCGCCTACCGGCCCTTTGATACGCCCGGCTCGGACCGGGACTCGCGCGACGACGATATGACGTGGCTTCAACCCGACTACGTCCCCACTTCCGAAAGCTTCGTGTGCCCCAGTGCCAAACACGTGATTCGACCCGCTACAGCGACCAAGCCTGGCACTACTGATAAAGTGGTCATTGACCTCACGACGATTGCCACGAAGCGAGGGGGCTTTGGACATAGCTACGAACTATTGGGAAATTTTCGTGGCAACAGTGGTCCGAAGAAGACCGAGGCGTCGGTGAATTCCCACAACATTCGAAACTATCCCCCCTTCATGGGCGCGGCTTTCGGGGCGTCCGACGTTTTCCTGATGGTGGATGCGGATGCGGGCGGCGGTCCCCGAAGCAATTATCCTGACCCTGAGGACAACCACACGGCGGAAGGCAGCAATATGAACTTCTGCGACGGGCACGCTGAGTTCGTGACGCGCAACCAGTGGATGAAAGTCTGGAACATTTCCCAGGACACCAATCGACAAGTCCCGCCCTGAACGGGTGCGGCTGATTTCATTTGAACATGCTATGAAAAAAACAAACCTGATCCTGATTCTCTGCATTTCGTTCAGCTGGTTGACCAGAGGTGCGACCGTTGCTCAATGGGATTTTAACAGTCCCACTTTCGACTTTGATCCCACGACCGGCACTTTGGCGCCGTTTTCCGGCGCGGGCACTGCATCCAAACTCGGTGCCACCACCGAGTCCTTCACGGCTTCCAACGGCGGCACCGATCCGAATACGGGCGATAACAGCAATTGGCGTTTGGCGGCTTTTCCCCCGCAAGGGACCGGTAACAGAACTTCCGGCGTCCAGTTCCGCGTTGATACGACTGGCTTTGAGGCAATCACCCTCGTTTGGGATCAATTCAACAGCGCTTCGGCCAACCGCTATTGGCGCATTCAATATTCCGCGGATGGCACGAATTTCGTGGATTACGCTCTGATTGAGAATCTGGTCTCCGCTGGATGGACTAATTTCAGCGTAAACTTTACGCCCGTGCCCGCCGCGAACAATAACTCGAACTTTACCGTCCGCATGGTGAGCGAGTTTCAAAGCACAGCGACCGGCTCAGGGTCAGCCGGTTACGTGGCGGTGAACAGCCCGACCGCCAACTATGCCGTAGGCGGCACGCTGCGTCTGGACATGGTGACGTTCATCGGGAACGCCCAAAACACGAATAATGCACAACCCACCATCGCCCCGATCAACGACCAAACCACTCGCGTAAGTCAGGCCACGTCGCCGATCCCGGTTTTGATCGGTGATGCCGAAACCGCCGCGGAACTGCTGTTCGTCGAAGCCACCTCCTCCAATCCCTTGCTCGCGGATGCGTTCGTGTTTGGCGGCAGTGGTTCCAATCGGACGGTCACCATTACTCCACACCCGGACCAAACCGGGACCGCGATTATTTCGGTTCGTGTGACGGATGCGGAGGGGAAATTTAATTTTACCACGTTTGACCTGGTCGTCCTTCCGGCCAACACGCCGCCTACCATTTCGTCCATTGGTCATGTAGCGATGCGCGCCAACACCTCAACCAATGCGACCTTCACCGTCGGCGACGCCGAGACCGCACCGGATGATCTTACGATTGTCGTTGATTCGTCGAACCCACGGCTGATTCCGCCCTCGAATATTCTCGTGAGCCCCACCGGCAGCGTTCGCTCGCTAACCTTCACTCCCGTGGCGCAGGAGGCCGGCGCGTCGTGGATCACCGTGACCGTCGTTGATGGACCGCTTACGAACGCGACCTCCTTCATGTTAAAGGTGCTTCGTGCGGAGGTTATCACGCTCTGGAACTTCAACAGCGTTCCGCCGGACAATAGCGTCACGACTGGCACGCTGAATCCCGCGATCGGATCGGGGACCGCCACCAGCGTGGGAACCGCCACGAATTCGCTGAACAGCAATGTGTCCGCCGGCAGCTTTGATCCCGCGACGTCGGACAATTCAAAGTGGCGTTTCGGTGCTTTCCCTGCGCAAGGGACGGACAACAAAACCAGTGGAGCGGAATTTCGTGTGAGCACGGTTGGATACCGCGATATCGCCATCTCGTGGGATCATTACAACAGTGCGACGGGCAGCAAATACTGGCGCCTTCAATACTCGTTGGATGGCGTGAACTTCATCGACTTCGTCGTTTACACCAATCCCGTGCAAACGACGTTCTTCCCGACGGGTGCGAGCTTCGCGGGCATCGGCGGGGCGAATGACAATCCAAACTTCGCCGTGCGCATTGTAAGCGAGTTCCAAAGCACGGCCACAGGCGCCGGCGCGGCCGAGTATGTGGCAACCCAGGCCGGTTCAACCTACGGCTCCGGTGGGACGTTGTGGCTGGATATGGTCACCTTCTCGGGAGACGCAGACGTCTCGTTGCCGCAACTCGCGATTGTGCGGGCAGGCTCGGATATTCAGGTGTCATGGCCTACGGCCGCGAGCGGCTTTGCCCTGCAACACACTCGCAGTTTGAATCCTGTTAGTTGGGAAGCTGTCACCAATGCGCCCATCGTGGTGGGGGATCGAAATGTCGTTACAATCGTGAGCCCCAGCGGGGATCAATTCTTTCGGCTGGCTCGCTAGGCTGCCTGTTTAAATTCTGGCGCCGCGGTCGCGGACTTTGGTCTGCGACCGCGTTTTTTTCCCACAGCCTCAACAGGGAATTCCGACTCTCGATCAAGGTTTCGATTCCCCATTTCGCGGATCGCCCCTAGATTCGTGACGGATGAATTGGCTGCGTCGTGGCGGTCGCGTCATGTGCCTGCTGCTTGCAGGGACGGCGAGTTATTGCCTCCACGCCTCCGATTCTTTCACCTCGGCCTACGTTTCGGAGGTTCTCGCCGCCAATCAAACTGGATTGGTGGACGACGATCGTGAGCGCGTGGGGTGGATTGAGATTCATAGCGCGGCTTCGGCGCCTATCAACCTGAGGGGCTGGTTCCTCACGGACACTCCCACCAACCTCACCAAGTGGCGTTTTCCCGGCGTCGTCCTGCTGCCCAATAAGTTCCTGGTCGTCTTCGCGTCCGGAAAAGATCGCACGAACGATCTTGCTCACCTGCATTCCAACTTTCGGCTGAGCGAAAAGGGCGGTTACCTCGCACTCGTCAACGTCAGGTCAAACGTCGTTTCCGAATTCGCGCCATATCCCAACCAGATGCCGGATGTTTCCTTTGGCCGCGTGCGAGGCGAACCCTCACGGCTGGGATTCTTCGTCAAAGCGACGCCCGGCCGCGCCAACACGAGCGGGGGCTCCTCCACGTTTGCCGGCCAAGTCACGTTCTCGGTATCGAGCCGAAATTTCACAGAGTCATTTGCGGTGAAACTTTCCACAGCAGAGAAAGGCGCGGTGATTCATTACACGCAGGATGGAACCTTGCCCTCCACCAACTCCCCGGTTTACGAGACGCCCCTGCTGATTACGAATACCACTCACGTGCGGGCTCGAGCTTTTCACGAGAAGCTGCTTCCTGGTCCGCCTACCAGTGAAGCGTACGTGAAGCTGGCCACCAACGTCCTGGCCTTCTCCTCGACGCTGCCCGTTCTGATGGTGGAAACGTTCGGCCAAAACGCTTCGGTGTCTCCAGGCGAGGCTTTCGCCCGGCTTTCATTGCATGAACCAATCCATGGAAAGACTTCGCTCACTAATCCGCCGACTCTGGTAACGCGCGCCGGCATTCATGTGCGCGGTTCCACCTCCTCGGGTTTTCCTCAAACACCGTTCGCCATCGAAATGCTGGATGAGTTCAACGACGAACGTTCCCTTGGGCTGTTGGGGCTGCCGGCGGATTCCGATTGGGTGCTTTACGCGCCGAACGTTTACGACCCCGTGATGATTCATAACCCGTTCATTTACCAATTGAGCCGCGACATGGGCCATTACTCGCCACGCACGCGTTTCATCGAAGTCTTTTTGGTGCGGAACTCGGGTCCTGTGGCGGCAAATAATTACCACGGCATTTATGTGCTCACGGAGAAGATTAAAATTGGGAAGCATCGAGTGAACATTGATCGGGTAGGGGGGTATGATCTGAAACCGCCCCAAGTTACCGGCGGCTACTTGTTAAAGTTCGATCGGGTGGGCCCGGGGGAGGCCGGGTTTTATGGTAGCGGCGAACGGGGATTGGTTTTTGCGGAGCCGAAAGAGCAAACCCTTCGCCTGCCTCAGCGCGCACCGCAGTTGGCTTATCTTAGATCGTTCATGAGCGAATTCTCTCGGGCGCTGCATGGCCCTCATTGGAAGGATCCGCAAACCGGCTACCGCGCTTACCTCGACGTCGAGGCGGCCATCGACTTTCACGTCCTTGAGTTGCTCAGTGGAAATGTGGACGCGATGGTTCTCAGCACGTACTTCCACATACCGCGCGGCGGGAAAATCATTTGTGGCCCCCACTGGGACTTCGATCGCGCGCTGGGTTCAATCGATGAACGCGATGCCTATCCCCGGCAGTGGAACACCGGACAATTCTTTGGCGGGGAATGGTGGCCGCGCCTTTTTAGCGACCCAGATTTCTGGCAGCTTTGGGTCGATCGTTGGCAGCAATTGCGTGTCGCTCAATTCTCGCTTGGGCACCTGTACAGCCTGATCGACCGCCTGGCCGGCGAGGTCCGGGAGGCTCAGCCACGCGAATACGCGCGGTGGGGCTTGCAAGCCCGTGGAGGGTCGTATCAAAGCGAGTTGGACCTGATGAAAGAGTGGCTTTCGAATCGGCTGGATTTTATCGACAGCCAGCTCGTCCAGCCGCCATTTCGAATTCAAAGCGACAAAGGGTGGGAACTTGGCGCGTCGACCAATGCCACCATCTACTACACGTTGGACGGGTCCGATCCCCGGATGTCGCAAGGCGGCGTTTCTTCGAACGCATTGCTCTACGGGGGACCAATCAAGATGAAAGCCGCGGACAGGATTGCGGCCCGGGCATACGACTCAAAGAAACGGCAAATGGGTGGCCCCCCGTCTTCTACACCTTGGTCGAGACCAGTGAGGATGAGTTCCAGCACCAAACCCTAACCGACGCGGGAGCTTACGAACGAGACACCACTGTCCCACATTCAAACGTGCGCTTGTTCCGAGCGCAGATTCTTATGCGTTAGGTCGACGGCACCGCGACTGCTCGTCAGTTGCATGCTATCTCGTATTCAGCGGTTGGATCCCTCGGCCTTGGACATTTTCGTCATTGCGAATGTCGTGGGCCTCACTGCGGCGCTGATCAAGGTGCTACCGGTGGGCTAAGGGCTCAATTTGTCGTCCCTGCCGGCCGCGACTCTTCCTTCCCTGTCCCGTCGGTTTTCTGCATTGATTCCGGGAGTAATCGCGCCACTACCAGGTTTTCCGTCGAGAAATACTTCTGGGCCGCCTCCTGCACTCTTTTTGCGGTCAGTGCATTCGCACGTTCGGGGAGTCTCAGGATGCCCTCGAAGGGCAGGTCGTTCTCGCGGTAAAAGGTGAGGTTGCCCAGCCAGAAGCCGTCTTCCTTCAGGCCCTTTTCGTAGTTTCGCAGGACGGTCTCCCTCACTTTTTCCAGGTTATCTTTGCTTGGACCTTCCTTCTGCAATTGTTTGATCTCGTCCAAGGCAGACTGTGTCAGGTCAGCGACATTGGATGGGTCGCAGGTGAACGAAACTCCCGACGAAAAAGTCTCCTTGGGCAGGCGGATCAAGTCACCGTAAACGCCCACGCCGTAAACGCCCCCTTTGTCCTCGCGTAAAAGTTCGCGCAACCGGATGCGCAACACGTCCACCGCCGCCCTCAAAGCAAACCGTTCTTCCATGCTCCACTTGGCATCACCGTGGAACATCAGGCGCACGGAACTTTTCGGTTCAATGCCTTTTTTAACCTCGACCGTGATCTGACCCCGTTTGGGCTCGTCTCCCACATAGCGTCCGCGTTCTTCGCGGTCCAACTTGGGAAGGCTGGCCAGGTACGTGAGGACATGAGGCCGCAAATCTTCCGGTTTGAAAGCGCCCACGAAGACGAACGTAAAATCGTCGGCATCGGCAAACCGCTCTCGGTAAATGCGCAAGGCCGCTTCACGATCCAACTCCTTCAACAACTCCAGCGACATGGGACGATGACGCGGATGGTCGCCATACATGGCCTTTTCGATCGCGTCGCCGAAAACCGCCTGGGGATTACGATCCCTATTCTCGATGCCGACCTTGAGCCGGGTGAGATACGACTGAAATGTTTTCTCATCTGCTCGTGGCGCGGTGAAGGTGAGATGCATTAATTGAAACCAAGTTTCCAAATCCTTGGGTGACGCAGAGCCGGACATCCCTTCGTAAAGTTCACTGATGGACGCCCCGACCGTTGCAATTTTTCCAGCCAGCTTTTTGCGCAATTGAATCAAGTCGTAGTTCCCCAACCCGCTCTGTTGAACGATCCCCGCGGACATGGCGGCGGAAAGGTATTCCTTGTCCTTCACCAAGCTGTGCCCGCCGGGGCTGAACGCACTCATGGAGATCTGATCATTTTTATTGGTGGTCGGTTTAAGTAATACACGGATTCCGTTGGAGAGAACCCACTCCGTGGCATCGACCGCGCGATGATGTTTCTCGGAAACAATCTTGCCCGCCTTCGGAACCGACGCCATCAACGGCGCATCCGACACACCGTCCTCGTAGGCTGAAATTTCGATGGCTTCAGCTTCCTTGAGCACGGCGAGAATTTCAGCCTGCGTCGGCGTCTTGAGGCCAGGCTTCGCAGGTGCGCTGAATACGATGACGCGATTGCTATCCGTAATCCATCGATCGCCCGCGCGATTTACCTCTTCGAGGGTAATCTCCGACAGATACCGCCGTGCCATCCGCACTTCTTCCGCAATGCCGGGAATCGGCTCATCCTCGAGGAAATTTCCAATGTATTCGCGTACGTAGGCGCCGGATTCAGTCTTGTCACGCTCTTGGTAGGCCCGTTCAAAGCTCCGGAGCATTTCGGTTTTCGCGCGTGCCAATTCCGCGGCGCCGAACCCATCGCGCTTGGCCCGGCGGGATTCCACGAGGAGCGCTTTTAACCCTTCGGCATACAGTCCTTCCTTCACTCCCGCCACCTGCGACGCGATTTCCTTTGTGCGCACCATGCGGGATTTTCCTACGCCCGCGTACATGTAAGGCGGATTCGCCTCCTGCACCCGTTCGTTCAATCGCTGGTTCAGGAGGCGCGAATAAAGTGACTCCACCAGATCGCGCCGGTAATCCGCTGCAGTCCCGTCCGGCGAAACCGGGTGCTTGTACATCAACTGCACGCTCGTTGACGAAAGCTCGCTGTCCGTCTCGATGGAGAAGAGCGTTTCTGTATGGTCTGGAACCACAGGCGAAGGCCGTTTAGGTGCGTTGGGTGGATTTTTCAGCTTTCCAAAATGCTCGACGATGAGCGCTTCAATTTTCCTTGGGTCAA
Source organism: uncultured Verrucomicrobiae bacterium (assembly GCA_963760275.1). Taxonomy (GTDB): domain Bacteria; phylum Verrucomicrobiota; class Verrucomicrobiia; order Limisphaerales; family SIBH01; genus JANNGC01. The sequence continues at coordinate 41,784 of CAVXCM010000009.1, read as the reverse complement.
AGTCACCCACGGCAATGACCGCCATCAAGTCGGGTCGATACCATTTCTGGTAGAAGTCGAGGAAGTCTTTGCGGGTGACAGTCTGGATACAATTGGTGGTCCCAATGGGTAATCGATCCGCGTAAAGCGATTGGTGGAAGAGCACGGGGATCTGTTTATCGCGCAACCGTCCCTGCGCGCCTCGACCCGTGCGCCATTCTTCGATCACGATGCCGCGCTCCTTCTCAATCTCATTCGCGTCAAACGTGATTTGATGAGCCCAATCTTCCAGCACTTGGAACGCTTTTGCCACCGTCTCCGGTTTATCCATGGGGATTTCCAACCGGTAATTGGTTTCATCGAAAGACGTGGACGCATTGAGATCCGCCCCGAACTGCATGCCGATCCGCTCAAGAAAATTGATGAGCTCGTGCTTCTCGAAATTCTTTGTGCCGTTGAAGGCCATGTGCTCAAGGAAATGTGCCAGGCCCTGCTGCTCTTTGGTCTCCAGGATGGACCCAGCATTCACGACCAGATGAAATTGGGCACGGTTCTCCGGCTTTCGGTTGGGACGGATGTAATACGTCAGCCCGTTCGGCAGCGTTTTGACGGTCACGGCTGGGTCGATGGGCAGCCGATTCGTATCCGCCGCGGAGATGGTCAACGCGGTCAACGCTGACAGCGCCATAAACGAAACCAGTCGAAACAACATTTTCATAGAATCCTCGGGTGAATGACGGCGGCAAAATTAAGCGGGGACATGGCTTTGGCAAGCGTCGGCGCGGTTTAATCCAAACCAGCCGCCGGTCAGGGCATTGCCCCCCTTGTCATTCAAGCCGCCCTCCCTACATTCCGTTGCGACTATGAGGATCAGTAAACTTGGGCAAATCTGTTGTGCAACCCTCCTCCTCCTGGGGTGGTCCCACTCCGCCGCCTGCGCCGCAAACCGCTCGACAAACTCAGAAAGCCTTGATGTTGCAGCACTGACTGCGCGTGCAAAAAAATCCGTGGCCATCGTCACTCACTACGGCCGCGATGGGAAACAGAACGGCGTGGGCACAGGCTTCATCGTGTCGGAGGACGGGTTGATCGCCACTTGTCTGCACGTCATCGACGAGGCGCGGCCCATCCGGGTGGAGCTGACGGACGGACGGCGTTTCGAGGCCATCGAAGTCTTTGCTTCCGATCGCAAGCTGGACCTTGCCGTAATCCGAATCGCTGCGACAAATCTGCCCGTGTTGAAGCTCGGGGATTCCGCCGCCCTGAAACAAGGAACGCCAGTGATCGCCATCGGCAATCCCCTCGGCCTCGAACACAGTGTGGTGCAAGGGGTGGTTTCAGCGATCCGGGAAATAGGAGGCGTGGACATGATCCAGCTCGCCATTCCAATCGAACCAGGTAACAGCGGCGGCCCACTTCTGGATCGTCGTGGCCGGGTTCAGGGATTGTTAAATATGAAGTCCGCGGTCACGGCGAACCTTGGCTTCGCGCTGCCTGCGAGTGCGCTGCGTTCTCTCTTGGACCGGCCTAATCCAGTACCCATCGCGCGATGGCTCCTCCTCGGCGCGCTGGATCCGGGCGAATGGCAGCCTGTCTTGGGCGCGCGCTGGACTCGCAAGGCGGGTCGGATCCAAGTTGAGAATCCAGGTGAGGGATTTGGCGGGCGTGCCTTGTGTCTGTGGCAAAAGAATATTCCCGCGTTGCCGTATGAGATTTCAGTGACGGTGAAGCTGGACGAGGAATCCGGAGCGGCTGGCCTTGTCTTCGCCTCTGATAGCGGAAACCGGCATTACGGTTTCTATCCGACGGCGGGGCAGATCCGCCTCACGCGATTTGATGGGCCCGATGTTTACTCATGGACGATTCTGAAGGAGTTCAAGACGCCTCACTACAAAGCCGGGGAATGGAACACGCTTCGAGTCCGTGTCGAAACCAACCGCATTGTCGGCTACGTTAACGGGGAGCAGGTGATGGAATCAAATGACGCCCAACGGCGGGAGGGCAGGGTGGGGTTGGCCAAATTTCGGGACACGAGGGCGCAGTTCAAAAACTTTTATTTGGGCACTAATCCTCCGGCGACCCGCCTGACCATCGCTCCGGAGATCGTCATTGCCGCTGCAACCGGGCTCGCCGCTGGGAAGAGCGTGGAGGAGATCGCGGGCAAATTGAAAACCACGGATGAGCCGGCGCGCAACGTGATCCGCGAACGTGCGCGCCAACTGGAGTTTGAGGCGCAGCAAATGCGGCGCCTGGCCGACACGATGCACGCCCGATCAGTCGAAGCCGAGTTGGTGGCGCTGTTGAATCGTGAGGAGCATGAGGTGAGCCTCTTTCACGCTGCTCTGCTCGTCGCCAAACTCGACAATCCGGAATTGGACATCGAAGCGTATCGTGCCGAGATGAACCGGCTGTGCGAAACATTGCGTCGGGAAGTGGAGGGATCAGCTGACGACTCAGTGAAACAAGGAGCCCTCAATAAATTCCTGTTCGTGGACCAAGGCTTCCACGGCAGCCGCACCGATTTTTATAATCGTGCGAACAGCTACATGAACCAAGTAATGGATGACCGCGAGGGGTTACCCATCACTCTGGCCATTCTTTATCTTGAGTTGGCGTGGGGGATTGGTTTGACCAATGTCGCCGGAGTTCCGTTGCCTACGCGTTTCATGGTCCGTTTCAAACCGGCGGGTGGCTTGGAACAAATCATCGATGTCTTCGACGGCGGCAAGGTGCTAACCCGTAGCGAAGCAGTGGAACTTGTCGCGGAAAACGTCGATGCCATTGCGGATAAGGATTTTCAGCCCGCCCGCAAACGAGAGATTATCCTGCGCATGCTCAACAACCTCTTGGGCCTAGCGCAACGAGAGGGAAATGTGACGGATTCGCTACGCTATCTGGATTGTATTCTGGCCGTGAATCCCAATTCGATTTCGGATCGCTTGATTCGGGCGCGAATGCACGTGAGGGCCCGGAACAATACGGCCGCAAAAGCGGACTTGCGCTGGCTTTTGGACCAGAAGTCCGAGGGATTGGACTTGGAACGATTGACTGAATGGTACGACTCTTTGTAACGAGGCTTGCTTGGGGAAAGGTGGCGGAGAGAGGGGGATTCGAACCCCCGATACGGTTTAACCCGTATAACGGTTTAGCAAACCGTCGCTTTCGGCCACTCAGCCATCTCTCCAACCGTGAAGCATGCAGCCTCTGTGGGCCAAATACGGCGGCATGTTAAGAACCCGGAATTGTTTCGCGAGCGCCCGGTTTTTTATCGTTTCAAATGCGGGAGTGGTCAAGCGAATCCGCGTCCGGTCACACGACGCTGCAAATGAGCGACAATTATAGCGTGATAACTCCGAGAATGCTTTCGCGCGAGACAGGACCGAAGTCGCGGCTATCAAGGCTGCGCATGCGATTGTCGCCTAGAACGAAATAGTGGTTCTTCGGGACGATGGTCGGTTTTCCCAACGGCGAACGGTCCGGACGGGTGGAAACGGAGGCGTAAGGCTCGACCATGCGCTGGCCGTTTACGTAGGCCGCTTCATTTTGCATCACCACGGTTTCGTAAGGTAGACCAACGATCCGTTTCACGATGAGGTCGCCGGTTTCCGGATCTTTCAACACGACGAGTTCTCCACGTTGTGGTTCACGGTGCAGGTAGGCGAAGCGGTTGAGGAGGAGGCGGTCGCCCGCCTTAAGGGTGGGGGCCATGCTTGCGCCTTTCACTTCGACAGCACTGACGACGACGTGGCTGAAAAACAAATAACTGCAGAAGGAAAGAACGACGAGCGCGAGGAGCTTCAGAAAGCGATGTCGGCTCGGGGATAGGGTGTCCGGCGCGGTCGAGGAGCCCACAACTTTTCGCACCGAACCCAGGATTCGTCTCATTTGGTGTTCCACGTGGCAATCAATGTATCAGCCTCACCCGCGATTGAACAATGCAGCCCTTTACAGGGAAAAGTCTCCGGGAAATTACCTAATCGTTCAGGTGCGTCTGGCGCAACTCCATCCTGTTCGTATCGGCCAGACCCAATTCCATCAGCGCGGCGTTGCGATATAGTTCGAACCGGTTGGTGCGCGCGGCCAACGATTGGGCAGCCCGCAACCTTTGCGCATTAATTTCCTGAACTGACAGGACATCGAGCACAACAGGATCGGTGCTGAAGCGTAATTGGTTCAAGGGATAGGAGTCATGCAGGCGACTGACGTTTTCACCTTGGTACTGGCAAATCAACGCATCGACGATATTCAGGGTTACGCGATCGCCCAAGCCGGGCAGGGCGTAAATTTCGGGAACGGCTTGGGCAAGGCGGGACGGATCCCCTTCAAAGCGGAGCGTGTTATCCACACTGCCCATCGCCAGGCTGTAGAGATTGCCGCAAACACCAATGGTGTTGTGGTTGAGCAGGGGAGAGATGTTAATGATCTTCGTCAGGTGGGATGTCAGCAGCTTGCTGACGTACGATTTACGCCCTGCATTGTCGCCCTTTCGCGGGAATTCCAAATCGCCAAACACCAGTTGGCCAATCAGAGATGACTCGTAGAAACTATTGGTGTCCCAACCCGCGTCGACGCTCCCGGCGAGCTTTACTCCATAGCGCCGCGTCAATTCACTGAACCCGGCCCGGCGCAGATCCGAAAGTTGCCTGTCCCATACGACGATGTGATGCGGCGGCACGCCCGCGCCGAGCAAGCCTTCAATGACGCCGGCGACCACGGGAAGGCGCGTCCCAATCTGCGGTCCGGGCGCCGAGAAAACCTTGATGCCAATCACGTCCTGCGTGCGGACCAGGCTCAACCACGCGGCCTTAACGTCGGGCAATTGAGTGAAGTTCGTTAGTCCGCGTTGCACGAGAATGCGCACGATCTCGGCATCGGGTTGAAACGCATCGGTGGCGTTGTCATCCTGGACGATGACAACCGTAGGGCGGCTTGAAGCACTGGGAATGGGATCGGCCGCGGTCGCGGGCAGGAGGCGCGCGAGCGAAAGCACGGACATCAGTAGTAATGAGTAAAAACGGGCGTTCCTTGACACGTTCAGTCAGCGAATGCTACCACGATCCAACATGCTGGCCACAAAAATTCCCACGCCGAAATGGTTCGTGTTGCTCACGGCGGCGGGATTGGCGTTGTTGACGGGCTGCATGCCGCCGGGCCCCAAGGCGATCCTGCGAGGCGATGAGTTGCTACGCGCCGGCAAGCCCGCTGAAGCCATTGAAGAACTGACGAGAGCGACAAATTTGATGCCCCACGAGCCGCGCGGCTGGAATTTGCTTGGTGTCGCTTATCATCGAGCCGGTCAACCTCAGTTAGCCGCCCAAGCTTATCGCCAGGCCCTGACCCGGGATCGAAGTAACGTGGTGGCCATTGCCCATTTTAATCTCGGCTGCCTGTTGCTGGAACAGAACAACGCGGCGGCTGCTGTGGATGAGTTGCGGAGCTACACCTTAATCACAAATAGTGTGGCCGGGCTGATCCAACTTGGAACCGCACAATCGCGCATCCGTCAACAATGGGACGCTGCGGAAAACAGTTTCCGACTGGCATTACAAATGGATGCGCGGAACGCCGAAGCCTGGAATGGCATCGGCCTCATTCACGCGCAACGGAATCAGCGCGACTCCATGCAGTTCTTCAATGCCGCGTTGCAGTCGAATCCCAAGCATGGACCGGCGCTCCTCAACTCAGCCATCGTGGCGCAGCAGAATGCCGCCACACGGTCCACGGCGTTGCAGCGTTACCGGGATTATTTGAACTCTCACGGCAACTCGCCGCAGGCGAATGCGGTGAGGGCCGTGGTTCGCCAACTGGAATCAGATTTGGCTCCCCGATCTTCCCCGCCGGCGAATCCCGTCGCCACTCTCAACAGCAACGCACCCAAGGTCATGACGGTTCCCGTCGCAGACACGCGGCCGTCGCTCGCTGTGGCCAAGTCCAACGCGCTCGCGGCTGTCCTCAAGTCGAACCAGGCGGTCTTGCCCAGCAACCCTCCGCCTGTGGCAAGCCTGCCCCCTGTGATCCGAGCTCCGGTTATTAGTGCCCCGGTCACGACCGCTGCGCCGGTCTCAACCAGTCTTCCGGTAACAGTGATTGCGCTCACCAACCCGGCTGCGCCGCGGGTGGCCGCGGCTCAACCGGTGATTGCTGAGCGTTCAACCCCGGTACCTGTCCCGCCAAAAGTCGAACCTCGGAAAGCCCCGGTCGAGGAACCACCGCCGCTGATCTCGCGTCGGGAGCCGGAGGGCGCCAAACCCGGTCTGCTCTCACGTTTAAATCCATTTCGCGGGAAGCCGAAAGCGCCTGCCAACGGGTCCGTGCGGCCCGGGGTGGCGAATACGGCGCCGCAGGCCGCGCCGGTGGAAGCCATCTCGTCCATCAACGAAAAGCCGAGCTTCCCGCGCTACGCCTACACATCGCCCGTGCGTCCGCTTGCTGGCGATCGCCTTACCGCCGAGCGGTTACTGCGTGACGCGCAAAAGGCACACAAAGATGGGAACACCGATCGAGCCTTGCTCCTGTATAAATCCGCGATTGATGCTGACCCAACCTACTTCGAGGCACGCTACAACGCGGCTTTGCTCTCTTTTCAAGCCGGCGAAATCAATCGCGCGCTGGAAGGCTGGGAGATGGCGTTGGCCCTTGAGCCTGCGAGCGTTAACGCACGTTACAGCCTCGCCCTCGCTCTGAAACAAGCGAACTATCCGGAGGATGCCGTGAACGAGTTGGAGAAAATAATTGAAGGCAAGCCGGATGAAGGCCGGGCCCATTTGGCACTTGGCAACCTCTACGCGCAGCAGTTGAACCAGCGGGCAAAGGCGCGCCTCCATTACCAAAGGTTCCTGGAGCTGGAACCACGCAGCCCACAGGCTTCGTCCATTCGGTTTTGGCTGGCCGCAAATCCTTAATAAACGGTTATTCCAACCGCCGTCGCTTTCCCGTCCGCACCGGATCCCATTCAATCCAAACGCGTTCTAACGCGGACTACCGTTCGTTGCCAACGATCGCAAGGTAGCGGTTCCGATACCCATCTCCTCGGAAAAATCTCTTTCGCGAGATGGAATGGCTGATGCGGATGTCGAAGTTGAATCGACTGCGCTCTCGGAGTGCTGAACGCCTTCCGAAGGGCGGGGTCAAAACTGAGGCATTCTATGAAAACCTTTCGCCTCTGCCGGGTGGGCTGGTGGGGGATCTTGTTGGCGAGCGTCGCAATTGTCGCAACAGTTCCTACTTCCGTCGCTGACAGCCCAGGGCTGCCTGCCTATTCGTCCGGGGGCTCCGTCGCGGCGGTGTTGCGAGCGGACTATCAACTGATGGATTCCTTCGAGAGCGCGACATCCGGTGTTCCTGCCCTCACTCCGCTTGGTCCAGTCACCTTTGGCGATGGCACTGTCGATGGAGTTTCGCGCCGCGTGTTGAACTTCGCAGTGAATGACGGAGTAAGCCTTTCCCCTTTCAGCAGCGTTGTTTCGGGCAGCAGCTATTCCATCGTGGCCCTTTTTGCGTTCAACGAGGTGAGTCGCTGGCGTCGCATTCTCGATTTCAAGAATGCCACCAGCGATACCGGCCTTTACAGTTATCAAGGGGCGCTGAACTTTTACAACGAGGCGCTTGGGCCGGGGGCGCCCATTGCTCCAGGCGCGTTCGTGCAAGTGGTGCTCACCCGCGACTCCGCGCAGAACGTGGCGGGATACGTGGACGGCATTTCTCAGTTTAACTTTGTTGATGCAACCAGCCTCGCCCTCGTGGATAGCGTCAATGTATTGCGCTTCTTCCGCGATGAAGATCCCATCTTTCCGGGTGAAGCCTCACCGGGTGTGCTTGCACGATTGCGCGTGTATGAAGGCGCGCTGACAGCCAGCGAAGTCGCGGCTCTAGACCGATTGGGTGAGACGCCTCCGGCATCAATCATTCAATTCAGCCCAGTCGCTTACGCCGCAGACGAAGGAGAGGGGTCGATCGCTCTTAGCGTGATTCGCACCGGGACCACCAATGCTTCGGCGCAAGTCGAGTGGAGTCCGTCCGGGGGCACCGCCACGGTGGGTGTGGATTGGGATGCCCCCACGTCGGTGCAATTGAGCTTTGCACCCGGTGAAACGATAAAGTCCATCGTGTTGACCGTGCTGGAGGACGTGTTAGCCGAAGGGGCCGAGACGGTGATTCTGCAACTTGGTAATCCCACTGGCGCGACCCTTAGCCACTCGAACGTTGCCACGCTCACCATCATTGATAACGATACGAATGCAGTCCCGACCTCGATTGAGTTTGTGGCGAGTAGTATCGCGGGGCCAGTTGAAGGTTTTGGTAGCAGGGCCATCGTGGGTGTTCGGCGGCAGGGCAGTTCCGATAGTGCCGTCAGCGTGTCGTGGCGGACCGGATTCGGCAGCGCGACCGCTGGAGAAGATTTCCTGGCGGCCAGCGGGACGTTGATTTTTCCCTCGGGTGTGAGCACGCAGACCATCACGATTCAAACCCTGGATGACTTCGCGGTGGAGCCGGTTGAGTATCTGACCGTTCAGTTGAGTGATCCGGTCAATGCCGCCTTGGGAACGATCAGCAACGCTTTCCTTTTTTTGTATGACAACGATCTGCCGGTACAAGTCGCCTTCGGCACCACGGCCCAGATTGTGACTGAAACGAATGGACCCGCCTACCTGCGCATTGAGCGGCTGGGCAACGTTTACGAATCGTTCACCGTGGAGTGGGCGATCACTTCCGGAACTGCTACGTCACCTTCAGATTTCACGGGGCCAACTAGCGGCACAGTCAGTTTCCCGTCGGGAACTGTATTCCAGGACCTGGCTCTTCAACTCGTCGATGACTTGTTAGTGGAAACCAACGAAACGATCAGCGTTGTTTTGCTCAATCCGGCGGGCGCGACTCTTGGCTTCCCGAGCGCATCCACCCTGATCATTGCGGATAACGACTCCGATCCTTGCCTTCCGAGCGGCCTCGGCATCCCGGCTTACCTCGGCACTTTTCCGGCCTCCAGCAACAGTGCCAGCTATCCCGTGCGCCTCTCTCAAATCGGGGCCTTCGACCCGACGGCAGATCTTACGCCCGTAGCCACCCTGATCCCCTATGATGTGAACACCCCCTTATGGTCGGACGCAGCATTGAAGCGGCGCTGGTTTGGGATTCCTCAGAATACCCAAATCATCTTCAACTCGACTGGCTCATGGACCTTTCCGAATGGCTCAATCTTTGTGAAACATTTTGATCTCGAGATCAACGAGACCACACACGCAACGCGGCGGTTGGAGACACGCTTCATCGTCACCGTGCCGGGGGCTGAGAAAGTTTACGGCCTGACGTACCGCTGGGATCCCTCCAATGCAGCCGACGCCTTTCTGGTCTCAACTGAAGGGATGGATGACGACATTGTTATCACGGGACCCACCGGGAACCGCACCCAACGTTGGCGCTATCCGAGTCAGGCGCAATGTCTCGAATGCCATACTCCAAGCACTGGCGGGGTGTTGGGCGTTAATACGCGTCAGATGAATCGCGTCTACGCCTACGGCCCGGAATGCCCGCCGGTGAACCAGATTCAGGCGGCGCAATTTCGCAACCGCTTTTCCAACATCGTCCCCGCGCCTTCGACTCTACCTGCGCAGGCGTCCATCACAGACACTAACGTGGATGCCATGCGCCGCTTCCGTTCCTACATGGATGCCAACTGTGCGCATTGTCATCGGCCGGGGAGTGCACGCGATCTTTTCGACGCGCGCTACGATGTCGCACCGCTGACCATGCTGAGCGGTGAAGATCCCAAAGTGTATTTCCGCGACTGGAATGGTTCGATCCTCTTCACCCGCGATAGCGCGCTGGTTCCCGGTGGTGGCATACAGCAAATGCCTCCTCTGGCGAAACGATTGAACGACGACACATGGCTCGCCTTCCTGAAGGAGTTTATCACCGATTCCTTCAATCCCCTTTACGCCTCCGTCTGCGGGCCTGGGAGCAACCAGATTGTCGTCCGATTCAACCGGCCCATCGAACCAACGTCTGGCGCCATGACGAACCATTACACCCTGGACGGTCACAGGATTACCGCCGCAACCGTGGCTGCTGACACCGTCACGCTCACCATCGATCCCGCCCTCGCCCACGACGCGGGTGAACAAACTCTTATGGTGAACAACGTGCGCGACCGGCACATGCCGTCGAACACGAATTGGCCGGCGTTCGAATTGAAGTTCACACCTTTTGCACCCGCCAACGATGACCTGGCCAACGCCACGGGTCTGGGCGGACCGCCCGCGCTCCGTAAATTTGCTGCGACTGTGTGCGCGACCAAACAGACTGACGAACCGCAGCACGCCGCGAATCCGGGCGGCAAATCCATCTGGTGGACGTGGACCGCGCCTGCGGACGGGATTCTGTATCTGGACACAGAGGGCGCCGACTTCGACACCTTGTTGGCGGTGTACACGGGCGGTGGTCTCAATGCCCTGACGCTCATACAAGCCAATGATGATGCGCAGCCACCCATGCGCTGGAGTTCAGTTTCGCTTCCCGTCGAAAGCGGCACCGCCTATCGCATCGCCATCGATGGCTATGATGGGGCCAGCGGCGAGACCGCGTTGAATCTGGAGTTCCAGGAGTTTTTGGACCCGTTGGACTTCTCAATTGTCCTCCTCTCGCCCGCGGAAGGAGCTGTAATTCCTTCCGGGCCTAACGTTGTGATGAACGCGCACGTCAACACGCGGCCAGGCCAATTGTCTAGCCTGGAGTATTTTGGAGACGGTGGTCTCGTGGCGAGGGACCCGTCTGGGGCGACGAACAGCTTCGCTCTTTGGCCATTTGTGGTTCCCGGTTCTCACAGTCTGCTGGCAGTGGCCACAGCGACGAATGGTTCGCGCACGAGCAATGAAATCTTTTTCACCGCGATATTTGATTCGACCAGTAATCGCCCGCCAGTCGCCTTCTCGGATTCTGTCGGCGTCGAGGCAGGTGCGATAACGCCTGTGTTCGTGCTGGGCAACGATTACGATCCGGATTCTGATTCACTCCATATCGTCACTTGCACACAGCCCGCATCGGGAAGGGTGCTTTCCCATTTTGAGGAACCATTGCTCTACGCCCCCAATCCGGATTTCACAGGCGTGGACTTTTTTACATACACCATTAGCGATGAGCACGGCGGCAGTAGCACGGGGGAAGTGCATGTCACTGTCACGAACGGGACACCGCGCATGCATTCCCTCCGTGGAACCATCACGGCAACCAATGGCATTGGCTTGAGCAATGTCATCGTGAGTCTGAGGGGGGACCGCGCGTTGACCCTCGTCACCGATGCGGAGGGCTCCTACCATTTTCCAAATCTCCCTTCCGGAAATTACACGGTTGAGCCCTTTCTTTCAGGAGCCACATTCTACCCGAGAGACAGCCGTTTCACGCCGCTCGCCGCCGATGTCGAGGCGGATTTCACCGTGGTGGATACATCAGCTTCTGTGGTGCAATTCGGTCATGGTGAGTTCGCCGTCCTGGAATCAACCGGAGTCACGAGCATAACCGTTGAACGTGTCGGCAACTTGAACTGGGCGATGACGGTCGGATGGTCGGTGGTGGCGGCCACGGCCACGGCGAATTCCGACTACCAATTCCTTACGCATTCCGGCCAGTTGAACTTTGCGCCAGGGGAGAACAGCCAAAGCATCCTCGTCGAATTACTGGACGACGCTGAGGTCGAATCGATCGAATGGTTTTCACTTTCGTTGCACGGCTCCACGAATGGCGTGGTGGGATCCAATGGCAGTTTGACGCTAACCATTTACGACGACGATGACGCGCCGCAGGAGTCGCCGACATTGAATGTGGCGTGCTTCGAGGGATACATCGTTTTGACCTGGCCTGCGCGCTTCGAAGGCTTTGCGCTGGAGGCCGCGGACCGTTTGACACCACCCATCCAATGGCAGCCTCTCTTCCATCCCATCGAGATCACCGGGTCGCAATACCGGCTTGCTCTGCCCAAACAAGGCGAAGATCTTTTTGTCCGGTTGGCCAAGACTGACCCAGTGCCAGCCGTGGATGTGGATATCGACGTCGATACCGACCGCAGCGACGCCATCGAAAACGAAGGGGATGAGACCGATGAAGATAAACCGGTCAAGTACTTGCAGGACAAGGGAGCGTTGGTGCTCGTGAATTGCGACGCCGACCGGACGGATCGAAAACCGGGTGATGATAAACGGGACATTGATGATCGAGTCATTTCGGGCCAGGACGATGAAAACGACATGTCACCCATCAGCTTGGAACTGAAGCGTGACTTGGCTCAGGACGAAGTTTTGATGCTGACGCTCCTCGCCTTCGATGCCGCGGGTAAACCGGATCCGAAGGTGGTGCCGCCAATTCGGCTGATGGATAAACGAGCCGGCAAGAACGGGCACGCACTCATCGCCGATGGGCGTGGCAGCCGTCTGGACGGCGCAAAGGTCATGGGCGACACCGATGACAAGAAGCTGTTCCCTGGCGGCAAGAAACAACGTTACGACGGAAGGTTCTTGTTGGAAGGATTCCGGTTTGCAACCGAGGTCGAGCTGAAGCTTTTAATTTACAACACACGGACCAGGAAAACGGTTGCCCAGGATGTTGTGCGAGTCGCGACCACTCCGTGGCTGGCGAATCACCCCAAACAACCGATGGCGGATACGGACGCCTGGCAGATTCCAGGGAACCTGCCAAATTCGCAGTCATTCCCTTTTGATAAGGCCTACGGCTCCAAGCGCATTGTCGCGGGTGCCAGTTTGGAATTTGTCCAGGACGGCGTGGAGTGGGGCTACCAGTTGCGACGCCACAAGACGGCCGCGAACGGGCGGGCGATGATCGCGGCTCTACGCCTCTACACCGAGCGCGAAGACGAGCATGCGCTGAAATTTGCGGGCTCAAAGGTAGGTGTCTTTGGCTGGCACAAGAACGACGATGTCGAAGACTATTACGAGTTCCAGGGACAGAACAAGGCAGGCGACCAAGGGGGAAATCTCGAATGCCTGCCCCCCATGGATCGGTACCCGTTCGGACGCATCGTTCATGGCGACTTCATGTCCGCCAAACTCAAGTTATTCCTCCAAAGACAAGGTGTTCAGTACGGACTTGAGTTGAAACTCAAAGACCTGGGTTTCCCCCATGTGGACGAAATGATTGCCATCGTGCCCAAGAAAGAAGGTTGGATCGTGCTGATGCCAGATTGGGACTCAGGTCGCGCGATTCTGGCAGCGAACTTGAAACTCGAAGTCAACGCCCTGCGCATTGTACCTGGGGGCCAGCCGGGTGTTTTGAAGACCTATCGGGAAATTCTGGATTACATCGATAACAAGGAAGCTGGGAAGGCGTGGACCAAGAAATATCGTGAAGGTATGGCGGCGGTTGAAAAACACCTGAAGGACGAGGGTGTGCAGGTTTTGCGCCTTCCCGGCATGTTCTTCGAGACACCCACTCCCGCCCCGGTGGGAGGCGCACACCTGCGGGGTTGGCCGCGCAATATAGCCAACAGCCAGGTCATCAACCCGCACGCAAACGATCCGGGCATTTTAGTGATCTCTCAACCGCTGAAACTCGAGAACAACAATGAGGATCCGTTCCTGGTCGCGTGGAAAATGATCTTTCAACGGGAGAAGATTATAATCGGCCTCCAGGACATGACCGCCGCGTGGCAAAAAGGCGGCGAAGCGCATTGCAGCTCCAACGGAATTCGGGAGCCAATGAAGAAGTGAGAAATTGAGATCACCCCGAATCTCCATCCGTCCCGCGCTTTGGGAACCGCTTGGAGAGATACTCAGGCGTGATTGCCGGGGCCGTTGATTACTTCGATAGCTTACTCACCAAGAGATGGCTGATTCGGGAGAGGATGGTTTTATCGGGATACCCGCTGTTCGCGACAAGCGCCCTTCCACGTAATACGACGCAGCGTCGCACATCGGACAGGCGTTCAAGTCGTGCCAAAGACTCTGCTCGTTCCAAATGACCAAATCGGTCCTGGGGCAAATCGTGTTTTGATTTCAAATACTTGCTCCGCGGCTCTTCTGAATTGCTACCGTGGACGCCTGCGCTTCCAAGCCCATTACATCCCGTCGCACCCGTCCAAATGCATGGTCGGCAGGAAGTTAAGAGAACTTAAGGTTGTGGAGAGACTTGATCGGCAGGGAGGAAACGCTCACGCCTGCCCGAAAGCGTAAGGACTCCAGTATGTTCGGCCGCTCAGCGAAGGGAACCGAGAGCAACGGGGGAAGTTCCCACCAAAGATATGCCGCCGAAGAATCTGCGCGCCCGGGACGTGAAATCAAAACTGCCAATCCTTTTCACACAGCCTCACGTATTGTCATTCGTGTTGAATCGGTAATAGGTCACCGCGAAATTCGCTCCAAGGTGGGAAACCCGCAATAGAGTGTCCGGTCGAAGCGAGAAGTGAGATGAACGCTCGGATGGGCGCAACTCGTAGCCAACGTCGAACAACTTGCGTGTTTCTTATGAGGCGGCGTCTCTCCGCCAGAAGGGTCGATAACGAATGAAGCCCCACAAGACGCCTGCCACCGCCAGCAACAGTAACAACGTCGTGAGCGCACGAATAATCTCACCGCTACGAATTGAATTCAGAACGGAAATCGGTGCAAGCAACGCAGCGACGCTTCCGAACATCGCCGTCGGGGCGAACAGCAAGAACCAGCCAACCGTCGTCGGATACCGAAACTGCACGTAGCCGACGATAGCTGGGATGAGGAAAAAGACAAACGCGCCCAAGTAATCCTGGCCGAGCACGGCAGCGTAAGTGGTGGCGATGAAAGCAAGCGTGCAGTAGCCAGCCAACCACAGTAGGTAAACCCAAGAGCCTCGGCGCTCCTGCTTACGCAGGAAGGGGGTGAAGAAAAGCGTTCGAATGCTCATGACGTGTCATGCCGCCTAGTCACTATGGCTAACGATGGTGGGAGCAAGTGTGTTTGCTTTCCGTGAACGTGGGTTGCGCGCCGACGTGTGCCGGAGTGCCGAGCCACCGTGGTTAGTCATTAAACATGAACTAGAAAGGAAAGCAGACACGATGAAAATTACACTCCAAACATGGCCCGCTGTCGAGGGACAAGGCCGCCCCGGCGCACAACTCACGCTCCATATCGGGCTGGACGTTCATAACGACCCGATCGCCGTTTCGGTCGCGCCCTCGGACTCCACCGAGGTGCGGCGTTTGGGCATCCTAGGCGGCACGCATGAGCACGTGTTGCGCTTCCTCCAGAAGCTCCACGCCGCCCAATGAGACCGCGCTTGTGACCGCGCGCGCCCGCGGGGAAAGTGAAGCTGAAAACAAGCGCGCACGCAGGCGAACCCTCCGCCCGCGAGGCCCAGGCACCGCGATCGGGACTGACCCCACACTTCAATCGTTCATCCCCCGCGCGCTCCCTTCCTTCCAATCCTTCGTTGATTAGGCGGCTGCATAACGACTTACAGAACGTCCAAAAAATGGAGTGCCAAAAGCGTGAACAAAGTGCCCCATGTCAAAATAACTGCCGTCTTCCAGAACCGAGCCTGCTTTGGAGTTGCCTCCTTAATTTGTTTCATAAGTCTAAGCCTTTAATATTCAGGAATCCCCAAGAAGCACGCAGCTGCCAAGAGCTGCTCCAATCAAACCGGCAATGATGTCGAAGAGGCTCGTGGCGTGCTCGGCGGCTGGCACTTGGGCTCCAACCCCGCCGGGGCGAGGTTGGAGCATCGTAAACGGATTTGTCAGGGCGTGAAGACGCGGTAGAAGCGCTGGCCCGTCGGTGACGATGGGCCGGAATCGTTCAGCGTTTTGATCAGGCCATCCCCAATGACGTTGGTCAAAGTCGTCCAGGTAACTGAGTTGAGGTCATTCTTGTACTGCACGCGGTATTCGACATTGGATTGAGTCAAGAAGGACGCGGAGAAGAGGCCGCTGGTGTATCTGGGATTGAACAAGGTCGAAGCATTGGCCACTGCGCCCACCTTGAAATCACTGAAGGTAGCGGTCACTGACTTGCCGTTGCGATGCGACGTCGCTCCGAGGCCCACGGTCATGGTGGACGAAAGAGGCAGATTGGTGCTGCCCATGGAGAACCAATTGATGCCGTCGGGACTGCGGAAGGTGGAAAACAAATTACCGACTCGTTGGATTCGCATCCACGCATTGGGCAACCCGCTCGGTGCGACGGTGGCTCCACGAACGAGGTTGGTCGCGCCAGTATTGGTGCGAACCTGGAATCCAACGGCGTTATCCCCCGGGGGCGGCGGGGTTAAGAAAAGACTGACGCTGGCAGAATTATTTGCAGTCGTCTCACGTGCGAGCAACAACGCTTTGGCGGTCGTTTCAAAATGATCGGGTGTTCCGACAAACGCGGCGACTCGCACCCGCACGTCAAAATCGCCGGTCACATTTTGATAAACATACCGGAGGGTGTCGGCGGTGCCGAGGACGTCGAGTCCGCCGGACGTGACTTGCACGCTCGATCCATCACAGGCGACCTCACTGCCCGGCGGATTGACCGCACCCACGTCCAGGCTGCTGAAGCCTTGATTGGTGATGAGGAATGTTGCGCCGGGAGATGGATTGCCAAAGCGGTCGAGCACATCGGTGATGACGAGCTCCGCCGGAGCGGCGAGCGATACTGAGAGTTGTAACGTCACCGAGCGGCCGTCCGGACGAAGTGTAATGGCGGTGATGTCCGGGCCCGCGCCCAAATTCAGAGTGTAGTTACCCAACTCCGTTGCGGACCCGAGCGTATCCAAGAGTTCACCGAAACAAACGGTGATGTTCGAGCCATTCACGCTGCCGGCAGAAAGGGCAACGGGGCCGGTGGTGTCTGGCGTCACGGTTAGCACAGCCACCTGGCTGGTGACTGTGTTGATGGAGTTGGAGGCGATGAGAATGAAGCGTGCGCCGCTGTCAGCCGTGGTTAGATTGGAGACCGTAAGGCTTGAGATCAGAAACGCGGTTTCGGCTCCGGGGATGTCCGCAAAGTTTCCATCGCCATTATCCCGCTGCCAACGAAGGTTTCTTGGCGCGGCTCCCGTAATGGAGCCGGAGAATGTGGCCGACAGACCTTGCAGCGATGTGATGCTGACCGGTGATCGCGTAAATTCGACGGGGCCGCTTGGTGTTGCGGGGGGAATGCCGCTGTTAATCGCAAGTTGGACCGCGCGCAGGAAAATGTCCTCTCCGGTTGGCGTTAGGTTTTCTCGACCCGTGTAGAATGGAATTGCATTCGGGGCCGCGGCGGATTCGCGGGTGCCGAATGCCAGATACATGCGGTAGGCGGCGAGGATATTTGAACCACCTGCGACCGCCGTCTCGACGGGGAATCCCACGATGACATTAGCGGTGACGATTGCCCCGTTATCTTCGCGCGCAAACGTGGCGGTCGCATAGACGATCCCGCCCGGGACTGGAGCCGCGAGGATGTGGCTCGTATTTCGATCCATGGGAACTTCATACAACTCGGCCGTGCTGTTTCCATTCATGGCCACCCCTTCGAATAAATAAGCTGACGCGGGGTTAAACGCGTTCGAAACAGTCAGCACGGTGGGTGTATCATCCGGTCCCACATCGCCTAGGAACCAGCCCATTCGATTGGCGGCGATGGTGCGGACGAGGTACGGACTCATGCAAATGAGCGGCTTGGTTACGTTCGTATTCCACTGCGATCCTTGTGGGTGCTGCCAGGCTGCGCTGCCAGCAGCACGGCCGATGATGATCAAATCATTCGTGTTGAGGGCGGCCAACTCAGCGGGGGTTAACAATGTGTTCTGGCTATCGGGTCCGTTAAAACGAATAACGTTGTGTCCCGCATTTTGGAGGAGCGTTACAAATCCCGAGTCAGTCAGTCCGGTTCCTGGTCCCGAAAATCCGGGAGCCGGAACGTCACTGACCCAGACGATGTTAGCGGCTTGCAACGAGACCGCAGCCAGCGTCGTCATAAGCGCGGCCACCAATCGGGTGATCGGCCGGCCAGACAGTGAAGCCGGTGTATTTGGATTTTCTCGAAATGAGGATGATGCAGGTTTCATACGTTTATGCATTTAGCCGCGATGTAACCCATTCGTGGGCACGTTCCGTGGCAGCTGTTTGGGTTGGGACAAGTGTGCTCTCCAGTTCTGGTCGGTTTCAACCATCTCGATATTTCCCGTATTGGTGTCCGTAACTTCGGGGCGGCCGTGTCATTCAGCCGTTCCTCGTCATCATTTGGTCTTCGGCCCTTGCAATTGAATGCGCGGCTGTGCAACGTAATCGGCGCGCTAACTCTGTTCGCGCGGACAAGGATTTCGGTCGGGGCGTAGCGTAGCCTGGCTAGCGCGCTTGCTTGGGGTGCAAGAGGTCGAGAGTTCAAATCTCTCCGCCCCGACCATTCTTTCCTTGGGTTTTCTTCGATTTTTCTTCCAATCCTAACAGTTTCCTAACATGATGGTGGCGGCTATGAAAGCTGCCAAGGTGGAAAAGGAAATCACGTTCCCGTTCGAGGTCAAAACCGGGTCGGTCGTGGTTAAAATTTATCGGGTGAAGAATAAAGTTCACACGGCCACGAACGTGGCGCGGGATAGTTTCATGGTGTCGTATTCGGCCCAAGGGAAGCGCACGCAGAAGATGTTCGCGGATTTCGAGGCAGCGAAAGCGCACGCGAAATCAATCGCGAATACCATGGCGCAAGGTGAATTGGATGTGCTGGAGCTGCGGAGCGTGGACCGCCGCATTTATATCGCCGCTGTGAATCATTTGCGGCCGACGGGCGTATCGCTGGAGCTCGCGGCGAAGGAGTACGCGGAGATGTGGCGGATTCTCGGCGGGAAGGCTTCCCTAGTGGAAGTGGCGCGGGATTACGAAACGGCGAAAGTTGCATGAGCTGCCCAGCAAAACGGTTTCGGATGCGGTGGAGGAAATGATCGCAACGAAGGGCAGCGGAAGGGGCGAGTGAGTTTTATCTGAAGGTGTTGCGGCGCCATTTGCGGGAGTTTGCGAAGGCGTATCCGGGTCAGGTGCGGCGCTGTCGACGAGCCAAGTGGCGGATTTTCTTCGTGACCTTGCGGTGGGCCCGAAAGAGAAGAACACGCTGCGCGCCGGCCGATCCGCGGACGAAGAACAATTATCGCGCGACGCTGGGGGCGTTTTTCAAGTTCTGCAAAGAACGCGGATGGCTGACGCGGGACCATGAAGGCATCGAGTTTGTGCCGAAGTTCCGCGAGAAAGGTGGCGACATTGAAATCCTAACGGTGTGGGAAATGACGGAGTATCTTACGCACGCTCGGGAGGAAATGATTCCGTTCCTGGCCATCGGCGCTTTTGCGGGATTGCGCAGTGCGGAGATTGCGCGGCTCGACTGGAGCGAAGTGCATCTGGCGGACCGGTTCATCGAGATCAAGGCGGGCAAGGCGAAGACGGCGAGCCGGCGCATTGTGCCGATCACGGAGAATCTGGCGGCGTGGCTGAAGGGACGCGCGCAGGAGGCGGGCCGGGTGATGCCGTTCGATAATGTGTCGAAGCAGATTGGCTGGCTGGTGGATGACGTGAACGCGGCATTGAGGGCAAAGGCGAATGTGGACGGTCAGGACCCGGAAAAGGCGCCGCAAGTGAAGTGGAAGCACAATGGACTGCGGCACAGTTTCATTAGCTACCGCGTGGCGGACATTCAGAACGCGAATCAGGTGGCGCTGGAAGCGGGGAATTCGCCGCAGATGATTTTCAAACATTACCGGGAACTCGTGCGACCAGCGGAGGCGACGAAGTGGTTCGGGATTAAGCCGACCAAGGTGAAAGCAACGAAGCAAGCACGCGCTATGCATCTGCGTGCGGTGGTGGCGGCGGGCGTGGATTGACGGCACTTGCCGCCTGGGTGGCAACGGGACCAATCCGTGATACGGTTAGTCAGGGAGGAACCATGAACATTTTCTACATTATCGGGGTGATTGTCGTAATCGTCGTTGTCCTGAAATTTCTTGGCGTTTATTGAGGGCGATCGTCTTGGCATCCGGGACGTAGAGGGGATTGACCGTTCCCATTCGGCGCCACATCCCAATCCGCTTGATTCCCCTTCCGCCCGGCATTCCATTGGCGCCGTGACGGAAGCGGAGCGCATCGAGATTGTTCTGGATCTCCACGCGGATCCCCTGCGGACCTCGCCGGAAACGCTTTCTGCCGCTCAGGCCGCCGTCACGGCATTCCCTCACTCCGCTCGCCTTTGGTTTCTCCACGCCGAAGTGATGATGGCCGCAGAAGGCGAACACGCCGGCGCGCTCGCCGCCCAGAGTTACGAACGCTGCCTGCAATTGGATCCCAACTGCGCCGAAGCCCACGAAGCGCTGGGCCATTATTTTGACGGGATTCTGGAGGAACCACAGTGGGCGCTCGAGCACTATGCGCTCGCCCGCGCGATTCGTGAGAGAGTCCCGCATGTGTAACCGCTATTCGCAGACCAAGGATCGCATCAAGCTGGAATCCAGGTTTGCGCGGATTATCATTTTCGAAGCGTTGCAGCGCTACAACATCGCCCCTACTCAGACGGCGCCGGTGGCCGTGATAAGTGGCGGCGAAGCCTCCGTGCAAGAATTGCGGTGGGGCTTTAGCGGCCACACCGGACCGGTGATGAACGCACGCAGTGAAACCGCTCACGAGAAAAAGTTGTTCCGCGACGCCTGGAAGCAAGGGCATTGCCTTGTCGCGGCGGATGGCTTTTATGACTGGCGCACCATGCCCGACGGCATGCAGCCCTATTACTACACTCTGCCGACGCACGATTCGTTTTGGTTTGCCGCGCTGCGCGATGGCGATCGCTACACCATTCTCACCGCGCCTCCGAGCGGGTTCATCGCCACGATGCACAACCGGATGCCGCTTATTTTGAAACCGGACGCCCTCGACGGCTGGCTATCGCAAAAGCCCTGGAGCGTGGAAGAACTTTGGGCGCATTGCCACGGGGGAACAGAATTGCACCACTGGCCCGTGACCCGGCAAATGAGCCACGCCCGCCATACACACCCGACTGCATCGACCGATCGTCATTCCCCAGCAGGAATTCGGCTTCAGCTAAATTGGTTTGCCAATCACTATTCACACGGATAGTTATCGACACGTGTCGCCTGAAGACCGTGCGCGAGCCGTCGTGGCTCATTTCCCGCAGATTCCGCCGCAGATTCGCGCGGAGTTGGAGAGCGTGATCACGCGAGCCATCCAACGGGCGGTGAACGAACAACTGGGCCGGCTCGAAGTGGAAGCGGAGAAGGCGGCGGACGATGGCCGGGGCAAAGGCAAGCAAGGGAAAGGGCATGACCCGGCCGCCGTCTATTTTCATTCGCTGTGGCAACGGCGCTTCCGCATCCTGCGGACCGGCAAAGAAATTCCAGAGAACCTGGTCGCGGGCGGCTGGTATAAACTTTGGCGAGATCATCGTTCAGTGAGAATTGTTCTAACCTGGATTGTTGCCCTGCTGTTCAGCGCCGCGCTTGTGCGCGGGGCAACGGTCAGCGATTACGCGAGCAAAGTGGCCGCGCTCATCGACCCGGCGAAATTAGCGACGCTTGGGGAACGCGGCGCGAATCCGCGGGTGCAAAAAGTGGTTTACTGGCTGGCCACGGCGCAGGCGGAGAAGGTGAACGTCACAAACGTAGTGAGGCAGGCAATGTCATCCGTTGCCATCACGAATAAATCCCAGCGCAAGCTCACCGCCGACGCATTGCTCCGGAATCTGGTGATCGCCAATCAGTTGGGCGCCTTAGACGCAGCGGGGCTCGAGGAAATGCGACGCGGGAACGCGGCTACGGTGCGACGTGGCCCGTATGCCGGCGACCAACTCAGTGTGGATCACATCATTCCTCGGAAGGTCGTGCCCGAGCTCGACAACGTGATGGCGAATCTCGAATTGATGCCACAACGGGTGAACTCGAAAAAGAAGGCGAGCATGGGCGCACGACAGCGCGACCTGGCCCTGAAGTTCCACAAGGCGGGTTTGCTCAGCGACAAGGGGTTGAAGGCCGTATTGCAGCGGCGAAAGCTGATGCAGAGGATGCAGGGCATCCGAACGCGCGGCCCGCGCTCAGGGCTAACAGCTCCGTACACCATCCGGGCAGGTTCGCGAAGCGGAACGGAGAAGGCACATCGTAAAAGCCGTGATGGTGCGCAGCTGGCATTCTCCGACTCCTCCAACGAATTCGACTAAAAGATGAGAGCCGCAACTCGACGGAGCGTGCTCAACGATGGATAAAAAAAACCAGGTCGAAGAGGCATTGGCGACGATTACGGGATATAAAAGCTGTTGAACTCCAAGCAACGTCCTAGTTGATGTTTCCCTTCGTGACATCCGCCGGGCTTCTGTGGCAAAAACCCGCCCGCCACCAACGCATGAGGAACATTCGCCACACGAACCACACCGGCCGGCGCCTGAAACCATGACCGCACTCCAAAGCATCCTCGCCAAATACCGCGCCACCTCCCAGACCGAGCGTGAGAAGGGCACCTACTTCGAGGAACTGATCCGCACCTACTTCCGCTACGAGGCCAGCTACGCCGACCTCTACAGCGACGTCTGGCTCTTCGCCGATTGGGCGAAGGAGATCGGCACCCCGCAGTTCGGCATCTCCGCCAAGGACACCGGCATCGACCTCGTCGCGAAGACACGCGGCACCGAGGAATACCACGCCATCCAGTGCAAGTGCTACGCGCCCGACTACCGCGTGCGGAAGGCCGACATCGACAGCTTCTTCACCGCGTCCGGGCAAGAAGCCGTTCACGCAGCGCATCATCGTCACCACGACCAACGACTGGAGCGAGAACGCCGAGAATGCGCTGCAGCAATCAGCAGCCGCCGGTTTACAAGATCGACCTCCACGACCTCGAAAACAGCCAGATCGACTGGGCGAAGTACCAGCCGAGCGTCGCCGCCGGCGCTCAAGCCGAAGAAGCAGCTCCGCCCCCACCAGACCAGCGCGCAGGACCAATGTCCTGCTCGGCTTCAAGATCCGCAGACCGCGGCAAGCTCATCATGGCCTGCGGCACCGGCAAGACCTTCACCAGCCTCAAGATCGCCGAAGAAGTCGCCGGGCAAGGACAAGCTCGTCCTCTTCCTCGTCCCCAGCCTCAACCTCCTTTCGCAGACCCTCACCGAATGGACGCAGGAGAGCGCCATCCCGCTGCACAGCTTCGCCGTCTGCTCCGATGCCGAAGTCGGCAAGAAGCGCGAGCAAGGACGAGGACATCGTTGAGACCTTCGCCCACGAGCTGCGCTACCCCGCCACCACGGACGCCAAGCGCCTCGCCGACGAAGTGGAGAAGCGCCACGACGCCCAGCACATGAGCGTCATCTTCTCCACCTACCATTCGCTCGATGTCATCAGCCGCGCGCAGCAGCTTTACGGCCTGCCGGAGTTCGATCTCGTCATCTGCGACGAGGCCCACCGCACCACCGGAGCCACGTTCGAGAGCGAGGAAGAAAGCAACTTCGTCCGCATCCACGACGACGAGTTCATCCGCGCCGCCAAGCGCCTCTACATGACCGCCACGCCGCGCATCTACGGCGGACGCTGCCAAGGCCACGGCAGAGAAGGACAACGTCGCCATCTGCTCGATGGACGACGAGGCGCTCTACGGCAAGCAGCTCCACGTCATCACCTTCTCCGAGGCCGTCGAACTGAAGCTGCTCACCGACTACAAGGTCCTCGTCCTCACCGTCGACGAAGCCCACGTCAGCCGCCGCCTTCAGAACCTGCTCAAGGACGACAACAACCAGCTCAAGGTGGACGACGCCGCCCGGATCATCGGCTGCTGGAAGGCGCTCGCGCAAACAGGGGCTCACCGAAGACCTGAGCTGCGACCCTGAGCCCGATGCAGCGCGCCGTCGCCTTCTGCCAGGTCATCGAGCGGCAGAAAGGCGGCAAGACCCACAAGGTCAGCTCCAAGCAGATCGCCGGCGATGTTCCAGGCGGTCGTGGAGGCCTACCAGGAGCAGGAAGACTCGCGACGTCGCCCTGCTCTGCGAAGCCGAGCACGTGGACGGCACCATGAACGCCGCGCAGAAGGAAGAGAAGCTCACCTGGCTCAAGGCCGAGCCGCCGGCGAACACCTGCCGCATCCTCAGCAACGTCCGCTGCCTCTCCGAAGGCGTGGACGTGCCCGCGCTGGATGCAGTGCTCTTCCTCACCCCGCGCAACTCGCAGGTCGATGTCGTCCAGTCCGTCGGCCGCGTCATGCGCCGCACGCCGGATGGCAAAAGAAGCTCGGCTACGTCATCCTGCCCGTCGTCATCCCCGCCGGCATGGAGCCGCACGAGGCGCTGAACGACAACAAGATCTACAAGGTCGTCTGGCAGGTCCTGCAGGCCCTCCGCTCCCACGACGACCGCTTCGACGCGATCATCAACAAGCTCGACCTCATCGGCAAAGACCCGCGCAAGATGGAAGTCATCGCCATCACCGACAAGATTCAGAAGAAGGCGCAGAAGACGACAGGCGCCACGACAAGGACAGACAGGCCAAGGGCGACTTCACCATCGGCGACGCCCGAGCCAGGCACCCCGAAGAGAAGCAGGCGCGAACTTGCCGTTCGACGTCGGCGAGCTCGAACGCGCCCTCTACGCCAAGATCGTCAAGAAGTGCGGCAACCGCAACCACTGGGAGGACTGGGCGAACGACATCGCCAAGATCGCCAACACCCACATCACCCGCATCACCGCAGATCGTCGCGAACCCGGCGAACACGAAGGAGGTCGCGGCGTTCGACGCCTTCGCCGAGGAGCTGCGCGACGACCTGAACGACAGCATCACCGATGGCGAGGTCATCGAGATGCTCGCCCAGCACCTCATCACCAAGCCCGTCTTCGACGCGCTGTTCGAGGACTACTCGCTTCGCCAGCAACAACCCCGTCTCGCAGGCCATGCAGGAGGTGCTCGATGTGCTGCACGAGCACCGTCTGGACAAGGAAGCCGACACGCTGGAGAAATTCTACGACAGCGTCGCCGATGCGCGCCGAGGGCATCGACAACGCCGAGGGCAAGCAGAAGATCGTCGTCGAGCTTTACGACAAGTTCTTCCGCAACGCCTTCCCCAAGATGACCGAGCGCCTCGGCATCGTCTACACGCCGGTCGAGGTCGTGGACTTCATCATCCACAGCGTCAATGACCTCCTGCAGACCGAGTTCGGCCAGACGCTCGGCAGCAAAGGCGTCCACATCATCGACCCCTTCACCGGCACCGGCACCTTCATCACCCGCCTGCTGCAGAGCGGCCTGATCAAGCCCGAGGAGCTGCCGCACAAATACAAGCACGAGATCCACGCCAACGAGATCGTCCTGCTCGCCTACTACATCGCCGCCATCAACATCGAGGCGGTCTATCACGGCATCGTCGGCGGCAAGTACGAGCCGTTCGAGGGCATCTGCCTCACCGACACCTTCCAGCTGTACGAGAAGGGCGACCTGGTCAGCGACCTGCTGGCCGACAACAGCGCCCGCCGCAAGCGCCAGAAGGAGCTCGACATCCGCGTCATCATCGGCAACCCGCCGTATTCGGTGGGGCAGGAGAGCGAGAACGACAACAACCAGAACGTCGACTATCCCGAGCTTGGATGAGCGCATTCGCGACACCTACGCCGCGCAGTCTCGACGCGACAATCCAAGAAGCCTCTACGACAGCTACATCCGTGCGATCCGCTGGGCGAGCGACCGCATCGGCAACAGCGGCATCGTTGGCTTTGTGACCAATGCGGGCTTGCTCGACGGCAACAGCCGCCGATGGACTGCGCAAATGCCTCGCCGAGGAGTTCTGCAGCATCTACGTCTTCCATCTGCGCGGCAACCAGCGAACATCAGGGGAGCAGCTCACGCAAAGGAAGGCGGCAAAGATCTTTGGCAGCGGCAGCCGCGCGCCGATTGCCATCACGCTGCTGGTCAAGAACCCAGATGCCGCAAAGAACGGGCGAGATTCATTTTCACGACATCGGCGACTACCTGACCGCGAAGAAAAGCTCGCGAGCATCAGCCGAGTTTCGGCAGCATCGCCGGAATCGCAGCAGCTAACGGCTGGCGAAGCATCACTGCCGACGCCCATGGCGACTGGGTGAAGCAGCGAGACGCAGGCTTCGCGAACTATCATCGTCCTCGGTGACAAGAGAGAGCGGAGCCGCTGTCAATTTTCGAGAACTACTCCAGCGGCGTGAAGACCAACCGCGATGCATGGTGCTTACAATTCCTCGCGAAAGCGTGCTGGAGGCCAACATGAAAGCGATGATCGCATTCTACAACTGCGAGCTTGAACGCTTCGAAGCAAGCACAGGCTCGACGAAGCAGCGAGATCGAGTCTCGACGACGTATCAAACCGATCCTACGCAGATCAGTTGGACGTGGAGCATTGAGAGCAGAGCTTCGCGAAAGCGGTACGCGCAGATTTTGACGCAGGAGCGACTGTCACGATCGCTCTTTATCGCCCGTTCTACAAAGCAGTGGCTCTATTTCGACCGGCATGTTCAACGAGATGGTTATCAGATGCCGTCGCATCTTCCCGATATGCGAACGTCGAGAACATGGTGATTGGTGTATCAGGCATCGGAGTCATCGCAGGCAGTTTCGGTGCTGATCACCGATCACGTCGCCGAGCCTTCATGCTGCAGACATGGTGGGATCACAGTGTTTCCCGCTCTACCTCTACGAGAAGCGCGACGAGGACTGACGGAACGACGAACTGTTCGCCGACGCGCCAGACCGCGACCGAGCCAACTACACCCGGCGCGACGCGCATCACCGACGCGGGCCTGGCGCATTTCCAAGCGGCCTATCCCGGCGAGACGATCACCAAGGAAGACCTCTTCTACTACATCTACGGCCTGCTGCATTCGCCCGACTACCGCAGCCGCTACGCCGACAACCTCGGCAAGGAACTCCCGCGCATCCCCGCGGTGAAGACCGTTCGCCGACTTCCGCGCCTTCTCCAAGGCCGGCCGCGACCTCGCGCACTGGCACCTCAACTACGAAACCGTCGCCTCTACCCCGGCGTGCAAGCTCGACACCGGCAAAACGCCCGTCAACCACTCAGCCGGACGCCGACTACCGCGTCGACGAAGATGAAGTTCGGCAAGACCAAGACGCCGGACCGGCAAGAGCGTCAACGACAAGACCACCGTCATCTACAACGAGCGCATCACCATCCGCAACATCCCGCTGGAAGCCTACGACTACGTCGTCAACGGCAAGCCCGCCCTCGAATGGGTCATGGAGCGCCAGGCCGTGACCACCGACAAAGACAGCGGCATCGTCAACGACGCCAACCTCTGGGCCACCGAGACGATGGGCAACGCCAAGTATCCCCTCGAACTCTTCCTGCGCGTCATCACCGTGAGCCTGGAGACGATGAAGATCGTGAATGCGCTGCCGGCGCTTGGGGATTTGGCGAACAAGGAATGACCCACACCGAATGAACATGGAATGGAGCAAGTTGCTATGCGACCGCCGCTACGGTGGTGACGATGCGCATCGGAACAAGCACCGAACGGAGTTCGAGGAAGATTTCGACAACATCATCTTCTCCTTGGCTTTCCGCCGCCTGCAAGGCAAAGCGCAGGTCTTCAGCCTGTCCGGCAGCGACTATGTGCGCACTCGTTTGACCCACAGTTGCGAGGTAGCCACCAACGGCCGGGCACTGGGGTCGATGGTGCAGAACCTGACCTGCGCACCGGGAAAACGCCCAAGAAAGAATACGCCGCGCCCGTCCAACTACGGAACTTTGGTCGCGGCTGCGTGTCTTGCTCACGACATCGGAAATCCACCATTTGGGCATTCCGGCGAGGAGGCTATTCGCCAGTGGTTCAAATCCTCTAAGATTGTTCGGCAATTAAAGCGCCAGATGACGAGCGCACAACGCCTCGAATTGGAGCATTATGAGGGAAACGCGCAGGGTTTTCGGCTGCTGACCAGATTGCAAGGAAATGGGCAGGGGTTAAAGCTCACTTACGCCACCCTGGCCGTGATGACAAAGTATCCTTGGGAAGCTGGAGCGAATCCAACTTCCGACTCACACAAATACGGCTTTTTCCAGAATGACCGGACTGCCTTTCGGGAGGTTGCTGCAAGAACTGGTTTGATTCGCGCCTTCAAATCGAAAAAGCGGTGGTGCAGACACCCTTTGGCTCACCTCGTAGAAGGAGCCGACGACATTTGCAATCGCATCATCGACCTTGAGGATGCAGCGCGTCTTCGCATTTTGGGATTCAACAAGGTTCTTGAGCTGTTCCAGGAACTTGAGCGGGTACTGCCCAAGGGCAAAAGTTCAGCCACTTTCCGAGGGAGCTGCAATGACGATAAGGGGAAAGCGGAATTTCTTGCCCGTAAACTGCTCCCCAAACTGACCATGGAGGTGGCGCAGGCGTATCACAGAAATGAGCCAGACATCATGCAGGGCAAACCGATAGCCTCTCTCGTAAACGGCCTCGAGAAGCCGGTTCGGGATGCTCTCGATTCGATTCAGGCAACAATGAAGTGTGAGGTTTTCAAAGCACGCCAGGTAATTGAAGTGGAGGTGCCTGCTTTTCGCCTATTGGAAACGCTGTTGGACACGTTCGTCGAAGCAAATGAGGAACTCTGTGGTCGGAAGCGAAGAAAAGGCCCGTCTAAGCGGAGCGAGCTGATTAAAAGTTACATTCCCGCTGAGTTTAGCAGTGACCGGGATGAATTGCGATCGCGCAGCCCTTACGAGCGTGTTCTCGACATGCTCGATTTCGTCTCCGGAATGACCGATACTTACGCTGTATCCCTCTACAAGGCGATCACGGGAATTTCATTGCCATCGGCTGCCTGACTCGCAGAGAGAGAGCTTGGCACCGGCCAGAATCATGGTTCAATCGGCCGACACATCCTCCCGCCATGAAAGAGCTGATTAAAATCCACAACCAAGGTTCAGAGCTGCGTGTTGATTCACGGGCCATTGCCAAGCTTTTCGATGTCCAGCATGAGAGCTTGCGCAAACTGATTGAGGAGCATCTCGGACAGCTTGAACAACTTGGCCATATCCGATTTGAAATCGGAAATGGCGTTGCCCGCCCGCAAGGCGGAGGTCGGCAGGAAAAGTTCACGTATTTGAATTTCGACCAGGTCGCGCTTCTCCTGATGCTGTCGAAGCCCACCGAGGCCACCAAAGAGTTTCGACTCAAACTCATCATCGCTTTCCGCGACGCCCGCAACAAGTTGCGGCCGATTGACCATGCCTTGCTGTCCATTCCTGACCAGTGGCGCAAAACCTTCCCCGATGACTTCTACGTTGCACTGCTGAAACTTTACGGGGACGTATTCGACAAATCCGAGAACCGCCCAAGCTGGGTGGGGCGGTGGACAAATCGTTTCATCTACAATCCCCTCTGGGGCGGGTTGTCGGATGAGTTGAAGCGGCGTCGCCGGGACCGCGCCGATGGGGGCGGCACAGAATCCGATGCGTTGAAACTGCACCAGTTCATCGAAAAGCACGCGAAGAAAAAGCTGGAGGAACACATCGGGCAAGTCACGACACTGTTGAAGGTGTCCCAATCGAAATCCCATTTTGTCGAATTGTTCGCCGCGCTGTTTTACGGGCAAACCCAGCTCCTGCTGGTTCAGCAAAGTGGCCCGGACGAATTTGCGTGAGTCAAATAGACCGGACCGGCCATGCTAACGCACCTCTACCACCGCACCGTGACCGCGTATCATGGATGTGACAGAACCTTGGCGGAAGCAGTTCTGCTGGGCAAAGACACTTTGATTTACAGCAAAAACGATTACGACTGGCTGGGGCACGGCATCTACTTCTGGGAGCATGGGCCGCGACGTGCTTACGAGTGGGCCAAGTTTCGCAGCGCCAATTCGGCAAAGCGCGACAAGATCAAGGACCCGGGGGTAATCGGAGCGCACATCAATTTGGGCGTGTGTTTTGATCTTCTAGACACGCAATACACCGCACTTTTGGGAGAGATGTATCCCCTTTTCGTGGAAGCATTTGCCACCAAGGCCGCGCCGCTCCCTGTCAACAAAGGGCTAAACCCGACGGATGATGATTTGATTATGCGGTTCCTCGATTGCGCGGTCATCAATTGGTCGTTGGATTTGTTGAAGGAGAAAGGCCATACGAATTACCAGACGGTGCGTGGCGCCTTTGCGGAAGGTCAGCCCGCCTTCGACGGCTCCAAACTCATGCACAAGTCTCACATCCAAATTGCCGTGCGGGATCCCAACTGCATTTTGGGATATTTTCGGCCAAATCTTGACTTTTCTGCGCAAACAGCCGTTAGTTAAATCAGCGTTCGATGAACAAGAATCACAACTATCTCCCGGTAAAGGCCAATTCTGCCCACAAGGCATCAGGGGAAAGATTGCATTCTCGCTTCGTCGAAACGGTCAGGAAGATGTCGGTGGAAGAGCGATTTGATTCGCTCGTCCGCACTGGCATCGTGACGCAGAACGGGAAGCTCACGCGCGAATACGGGGGTTAAGCGCCCTTTCGAAAAGCGTTCCCTGCCAATATATCCGACCCGTGCGGTCTCAATGCCTCGCGCTCACTGTTCCAACATCTCTGGCAAAAGTTTTAGGCGCGACCATGAGCGTGGTTCTCAAGTGCGATAGCGATATACAGTTGACTGCCGCCCGCACCACCCGGAACCTCCTGGCGTCCTCGCTGCTGAATTCATCCATTCCAGAACCCACCTGAAACCTATGCCTGTCCCCGATTTCCAAAGCATGATGTTGCCGCTGCTCCGCTTTTCGGGCGATGGCCAGGAACACGAGTTGCGAGATGGCATTCGTTTCATCGCCGAACATTTCAAACTGTCGCCCGAAGAGCGCGAGGAATTGTTGCCCACAGGGAACCAATCCCGATTGGACAACCGGGTCGGCTGGGCGCGAACGCACATGAAAAAGGCGGGGCTGTTAGAATACGTCCGGCGGGGTGTGTTCCGAATCACCGAACGGGGCGGCGAAGTGCTGAAGCAGAATCCCACAGCGTTGAACCTCAAGTTTCTGGATCAGTTTCCGGATCACCGTGACTGGTTTCACCAGGAACCCGCGAGTAAGGAAAGCGCGGGCACCCCCCCGCAACTTTCGCTCCCCACTGCCACTCCTGAGGAACAAATGGCCAGCATCGCGGGCGGCCTGATAAAGAATCTCGCCTCTGAATTGCTGGAACGAATGCAGGCAATGGACCCACGGCGATTTGAGCTTTTGGTTTTGGACGTGTTGGTCGCCATGGGTTACGGCGGAACGCGCGCAGAAGCGGCCGAGGTGGGAAAAGGTTCCGGCGATGGAGGGATCGACGGTTTAATCAATGAAGACCGGCTCGGATTGGACCGGATTTATGTGCAAGCCAAGCGGTGGCAGAACTCCGTGGGGCGTCCTGAGATCCAAAACTTCGTCGGCGCCTTGGCGGGACAACACGCGCATAAGGGCATCTTCATCACCACGAGTGAGTTCAGCGCCGGCGCGCGTGAATATGTCAAAAACCTTCCGCAACGCGTTATCCTCATCGACGGCCAGCGCCTGGCTGAACTGATGATCGAGCACAACATCGGCGTGGCCCGTGCCTACGCGTATGAAATCAAGCGGGTGGATAGTGATTATTTTGAGGAAGCGTGAGCGGCTATCTTTCTCCAAGTTAGGGGGCGGGAACACGTTAGGAGATCCGAAAAGGGCAACAAAGCAATTCTGGTCCTTGATGCGATTACGAAAATTTCGGTAAGTTCCTCGATGTTAGAGTATCACTGGTTGCTGTCCTAAACCACCACTCCCAAAAACATGATCCCCAAATACCAAGACGTCGGTGTAATTGCGGTTCCGAACACTGGTTTTTTTGCGCTCGCCGCGGCGAAGCATCGTTTCGGAATGTTGGTGCATGACTGCGTTGTGCACATCCGCGAACGTCAGGTGTCCAAACATCCGCAGACACACCGAATTCCAAATGCACCAATCAGCTCGCTGGAATTGGTAGAGCTGAATCAGCCGGAAACCATTGGCGGTACGGAAACGCAGTGGGCGATTTCTCATTGGAATGAAACTCGGACGGGAGAGAAAATTTCTCTTTTCGAAGGGTTTTATATGTTCCTGCAATTTGCAGAGGCGGATGCCCGCGAACAATACGCAGAAAGTCACAAGCTGTGGAAACGCCATGGATACTTCTGCCTCGAACAGTATGACGCGCAGGTAAGAGAAGTGGCGAAGAAGAAATTCGTCCGCATGCACGCGAAGCAAGTAATCAACGGCAACATGGCTCCGAAACCAATGTTGCCGAATACGCCGATGGGTCTCACGCAGGCTCAACTGCGAGTGCTCAAACCAATCCTGCCAAACACGGTCGATGCGATCCTGAACCGGGATCGAATTCGTGCAGTGGCAGCGTTTGAATTCGAATCGCATTACCAAGGCTCAAGGGATAGAGACGAAGAGATCGATTATTGCATCGTGCGGGCCTACACGCGGGAAGGGGACTTGCCGACGGACGAGGAAATCGCTCGTGAGATTGCCGGTTACGGCCTACCTCGACTGACTTCTGATGCGATTAAGAAGCGCCGATTGAAGCTAGAGTTGTTCGGCAGGAATCCTGGGCCGAAGGCGCGGAAGCAATAGTTAGGGAGCAGCGCGCTCCCCTATTCTAACATGGGTTAAGAAGAGGGGGCATAAGTAGTCGCAATGAACAGTGCGACTACGATAGAGAACTCGAACGAAGCGCAAGCGCTCCCAAAACTTGCGTATTCAATGGTGGAGACGGCGAGGATACTCGGCGTCTCTTACATGACGGTGCATCGGCTGCTGAAACGCGGCCAGTTGCGTTCTTCCACGGCCCTTCGCCACAAACTGATTCCGCTGACGGAAATCCAGCGGTTTCTCCACACCACGGTGAAATGAAGGCCTCCCCCGAAACCATGAAAGTGCTGAATGATAATCCTCCCGCAGTTATGAAAAACGGAACGATTGTGGCGCTCAATACCTGGCTCGAGCAAGTGGGCGTCACGCCGGTGACAGCCTGGCGGTGGAGGCGCAAGGGCTGGTTGAGAATCGTCAACATCCAAGGTCGCGTCTATCTGACGCCCGAGGCGATTGCAGAGTTCCAACGGCGCGCGGAAGCGGGCGAGTTTGCCAAGGAGCATAAGGCCCCGAGAAAGGGGGGCGCATGATCCTGCCACCCTCCACCTGGCCACAAAAAGCGGCGGCGCCGACCGGCACTGAGTTGCTCAATAAAAAGGAAGTGGCGGCGCGCCTGAAGGTCACGACCAGGACGATTGAAAATTGGACGCGTTACGGCGTTATCCCCTTTTTGAAGATCAAAAAGGTGACGCTGTTTTGCTGGGATGATGTGGTGAAACATCTGAAAGCGAACCACCAGGTTTGCCGGCGCACTTTAATCCCCTAACGCCATGCTGACTGTAACGGAACGGGCCCGGCGGTATGTGCAGAAATGCGCGCCCGCGGTGAGTGAGCAGGGAGGACACAACCAAACGTTTCACGTGGCGTCGGTGCTGGTGAATGGCTTTGCGTTGAGCGAAGCGGACGCGATGAGCGTGCTGCAGGAATACAACCGGGGATGCCTGCCGCCATGGAGTGTGGCGGAGCTGGTTCACAAGGTGAGGTCGGCGGGGAGTGCGGTGCATCAAATGCCGCGCGGGTATTTGCTGGGAGAGAACGTCCGAGTGGGTAATCGAGCGGCGTCCCGATTGCCTCAGCTTCCGCCCAAGGCAGCGTTCAATGCGAAAGCGTTGCAGCGCGTGGCGGCAAAGGCCGGCGGCATCCAAGACATGGAATTGTTCCTGGCGGAGCAGTCCCCGCTGAAGGTGGTCGCCGAGTCGTCCCTCAGTTTCCTCTGGCGGCTTTATCCACCGGGTTCCGGCGAGCAGGTGATTCTGTTTAATGACATGCAATCGCAAGGGCAGTTGGTGTGGCGAGCGGAAGGGAATGAACGGTTGCTGGCGGATGGTCTGACAGCCGGGCCGGATGGGGTGTGGTTTCTACCGCAGCCGGTGACGGGTGAGTTTCACCCAAACCCGCGCACGGATGGGAAGCTTTCTCGCCGGTCGGAGGAGGCGGTGACGTGCTGGCGTTACCTGGTGCTGGAGAGTGATGAGGCGGACCCGGATCTGTGGCTGCGGGCGCTGGTGCAGATGCCGCTGCGAATTGTTTCGATATGTGAGTCAGGCGGGCGGTCGATTCATGCGCTAGTACGAGTGGATGCGGAGAGCAAGGCGGATTGGGATGCGCTGGTGGCACCGATCAAACCGATCCTGATTACCCTGGGGGCTGATCCGGGCGCCTTGACGGCGGTGCGGCTGACACGTCTGCCGCAGGCGCAACGTGGGTCGCGGTTACAGCGGCTGCTTTACTTGAATCCCGAAGCGGATGGAGTTCCGATTCTGGCAAAGGCACAGGAGGTGGTGGCTTGAGCACTGAGCAAATGGAATCGTTTCGGACTTGGGCAGAGGAAGTTGCAGAATTGCCCCTCGTCGTGCTGCCAAGTGCCCACGTGAACATTACCGAATGCGCGGACAAGCTTTTTCGGCTCATTGGTCCGACGAAGACAATGTTCTGCCGGGGCGGGGCTGTGACCGCACCGGTGCAGCGAGACGATGGAATGCTCGCGTTGGATATTCTGCGGCCGGCGGCAGCGCGCTCCGCTTTTGAAAAGCACGCGAAGCTGGGTGCGTGGCGGAGCGGGGCGAATGGGCAAATCGTGCTGAAGCCTACAACCTGCCCGCACGATATGGCGGATGCGCTGCTTCAAAGCGAGGAAGCGAGAACTCTCCTGCCGCGTGTAGAGGGATTGGTGAATTGCCCAATCATCCGGGACGTGGATGGCGTGCCAGTGATTGCAGAGCTTGGTTACGATGAGCATACCCGGCTGCTGGTTACCGGCGGGAGCAAACCTGAAGCAGTGGAACGAGACGCAGCCGTGACCGCGTTGTTGGACCTGCTCTCCGAATTCGATTTTCAATCTCCGGCTGACAAGTCGCGTGCGATAGCAAGTTTGATTACCCCAGCCCTCAAGATGGGCGGCTATATTCATCGACGCGTGCCCGCTGATGTGGCGGAAGCGGACCAATCCCAATCTGGAAAAACGTTCCGGCAAAAGGTTCTGGCGGCAATTTACAATGAAAGGTTGTCATTGATCACCAACCGCGACGGCGGCGTGGGATCGGTGGATGAAAGTCTGAATCAGCAACTGATCGCCGGGCGCCCATTCATTCAATTCGACAACTTCCGGGGACGATTTAGCAGTCCGCATCTCGAAGCGTTTTTGACTTCCGAAGGTGCGTTCCCCTGCCGCGTGCCGCACCGAGGTGAAGTCATGGTGCCTGCCGAGAATTTTTTTGTGCTGCTCACATCGAACGGTGTGGATACGACGCGGGATTTTGCAAACCGCAGCAACATCATCCGAATTCGGAAGAAGCGTTCCGGTTTTGCGTTCCGCACTTATCCGGAAGGGGATTTGTTGGCGCATGTGCGGGCGCGGCAACCCTTTTACCTCGGATGCGTATTTGCGGTGATTCGAGAATGGCATCGGGCAGGGAAGCCGAGAAGTGCTGAAACCGGGCATGATTTTCGCGATTGGGTGCAAGTGGTGGATTGGATAGTTCAGAACCTTTTTGGGGCGCCACCCGTGATGGAGGGCCACCGAGAGGCTCAGGAGCGAGTGAGCAATCCGGCGCAGGTTTGGATCCGAAGTGTGGCCCTTGTAGCCGAACAAACAGGGGAATCCGGTAAACCCCTCACGGCGACTGAGATCCATTCCTTGTGCGACAGCAATGACATATCCATCCCCGGCCTTCGGGCAGCGGCAGATGAGGACAAGGCGAAGCGCGTGATCGGGTCGATCATGGCCAAGCTATTCCGGGATTCGGATACGCTTGATGTCGATGGTTACCGGGTCGCGCGCGAAGAGCATACCGTGGCGCGTAATGACGTTAATGCCGGGGGTGGATTCAAATCAAAAACCTACACATTCCTGAAACTATGAGATGGAGGATTTCGCAGCAGCGCAGCAACGGCAGCAACCCGTTAAAGATTCTGAAAAACGACTCTATTTTCTGGAGAGTAAGTTCCCTTGCTGCGGTTACTGCGGATACCTCGATTGAACTATGAGCCTACCATTTGAACAACAACCGAAGGAAAGCGCGAAGGCGTTTGCGGCGTTCTCGATTTACCTGAACCTGGGGCCTGAGCGGTCGCTGGCGGTGGTGGCCAGGAAGTTGGCCAAGAGTGAACAGTTATTGAAACGGTGGTCGGCGCGGTTCGATTGGACGAGCCGGGTGCAGGCGCATGCGGCGCATTTGGCGATTTTGGAGCGGGAGGCGACGGAGGTGCTGGCGCGGGGGAAGGCGGCGGAATGGCTGAAGCGCCAGACGGAGGTGCGCGAGCGTGAATGGCGATTGCATGAGAAGTGCATCGCGGCGGCGGAGAAGGCGCTGGCGGCGTTCATGGAACGCGAGAAGGTTTATGCCAACCTGGGCGACATTGCGCGCATCCTCGAAGTGGCCTCGAAGCTCGGGCGGCTGGCGTCGGGGATGGCGACGGATAAGACGGAGATCACGGGCGAAGATGGCGGGCCGATTCAGATCGAGTTGACGGCGGCGCTCAACAAAATTTATGGGCCAGCAGTTGATGTGGAAGAGGCGCCTTCGCCCCTGCAACTTCCGGAGCGTGCGGCATGACTGCATTGGAAATGCACCTGGCGGCGGGGCGCGCGGCGGGATGTCCGCGCGGGCAGATGGATCGGTTTCTCCGGGCGGGTATTATCCTGCAGCCGCGGCAACTGGCGGCCAGCGCGGCGGCGCGGCTCTGCGATCGGCGGGATGGTCCCACGGCGATTGGCTACGGCGGTGCGCGTGGTGGTGGCAAGTCGCATTGGCTGCTGGCGCAAATGGGTGCAGATGATTGTCAGCGGGTGCCGGGGTTGAAGTGTTTGTTGTTGCGCAAGGTTGGCAAAGTCGAACCTGGAGAATCTCGACGATTTGCGGCGGCGGTTGTTTGGTCAATTGCGTCATGAGTTTTCCGCGTATCGGGGCATTCTGAAATTTCCGAACGGATCGAAAATCATCGCGGGACATTATCAATCGCCGTCGGATCTCGATGCGTATTTGGGGCTGGAATACGATGTTATTGCGATCGAGGAAGCGACCACTTTAACGAGCCGGAAGCATCAGGACATTGGCACGTGTTGCCGCACTTCGAAACCGAACTGGCGACCTCGCATTTACTCCACGACGAATCCCGGTGGCATTGGGCACGCGTGGTATCGGCAGAAGTTCATTGTGCCGTATTTGAAGGGCGAAGAGCGCGAGACGCGGTTCGTGCCGGCGAAGGTGGGCGACAATCAATTCAACAATCCCGAATACGCGCGGGTGCTGCAAAACCTGACGGGCTGGCAACGGCGGGCGTGGCTCGATGGCGATTGGGACATCGCGGCGGGCCAGTTCTTCACGACGTTCCGGCGCGACGCGCATGTGATTGAAGACTTCGATGACACTCGCGCCAGGGAATGGTTCTGCGCGCTCGACTACGGGTTCACCCATTACACGGTCGTTCTTCTCGGCTGCACTGACTCAGATGGGAATGTGTTCATTGTGGATGAACACGCGGAGCGGTTGTGGCTGCCGCAACGTCACGCCGCGGCGGTGAAGTCGATGCTGGCGCGGCACACGGTGGGCGCGGGAACGAACAAACGACCGCTGGCACTCACGGACTTGAAACGGTTCGTGGCGGGCGCGGACGTGTTCAGCCGGCAAAGCGACGGCTCCACGGTGGCGGCGCAATACGCGAAGCTGGGCATCACGCTGCGCATGGCGAACAGCGACCGGATCAATGGCTGGGCGGAAATCCTGCAACGGCTCGGGGATCCGGATGCAGGCCTGCGGGCCGACGATGTTCATTCACCGGCGATGCGCGCGGTTGCTGGAATGCCTGCCGATACTCCAACACGATCCGCATCGGCCCGAAGATGTGTTGAAGGTGGACGCCGACGAGGAAGGGATTGGCGGCGACGACGCGGCGGATTGCCTGCGGTATTTGATTGCGACGAAGGCGCGCGGGTTGGCGTTAAGGAAGTTGACGGGGGTGTGACTGAGGCGGCGCTGGACCGAGGCCGCCTGCTCCTTCAGCGCACTTCAATCCGGACGCGCGCGATAGAAGCGGATCGAGTGATTGAGCCATTCTGGGTCGACAAAATTGGTAAAGGTGCCGGGCGGGGAGTTGGTCCAGATGGGTTGCCAGGTCAGGAGGTTGGCGCTGGCCTCGACCACAATGGTTTGATTGGTGAGGGAGGTGAGGGTGAAGCCGAAGCCGCCCGGTTTCAGGCCCGCGCTACGCGGGGCCATTCCCGGCGCGCACAGCATCACGGTGGGCAAGCCGCCGTAGCTTGTTCCCCAGCCGGTGGTGCCGCAGTGATAATAAACCTTCGCGCCTGCGCCAACGGTGTCGAACTGGGCATATCCTCCATCCATGTCAAAATACGCGTCGGCGGATTGCCCAGAAAGGTGAAGTTCGTCAGCCTCGAGGAGCCGTAAAACGCCGCATACCCGAGGTTGATGACGCTGGCGGGAATCGTCAGGCGAGTCAGGTTCGAGCAGGCGGAAAACGCCCTGGTCCCGATGTTCGTGACGCTGTTACCAATGATCACGTTGGTCAGGCTGGTGCAGTAGGCAAACGCGTTCCCTCCCCCGGCATACAGAGAAGTTCCGATCTGGGTGACGCTGTTGGGAATTGTCACGCTCGTCAGGCTCGTGCAGCCGTAAAATGCCTCATTCCCGATGCTGATGACGCCGTTGGGCATCGTCACGCTCGTCAGGCTTTTGCAGTTTTCAAATGCCCGATCCCCGATGTTGGTGACGCTGCCGGGAATGACGTAACTGCCGCCGCGACCGGGAGGAAACAAGACCAAGGTCGTTTGCGCCTTGTTGAACCAGACTCCGTTGAGGCTGCTGTAAGCCGGATTGGCGGCATCCACCGAAAAGTTCGTCAGGCTCTTGCAACCGTCGAACGGGAAAAGTCCGAGGCTGGTGACGCTGTTGCCAATGGTCACGCTGGTCAGGTTGGTGCAGCCGGCAAACGCCGAATCCCCAATGCTAATGACGCTGTTGGGAATGGTTACGTTCGTCAGGGCGGTGCAGGCGGAAAACGCAGACCCCCCGAGGCTGACGACGCTGTTGGGAATGGTCACGTTGGTCATGCGGGTGCAGCCGGAAAACGCTCCATTTCCGATGGCGGTGACGCTGTTCGGAATGGTCACGTTGGTCAGGTTGGTGCAGGCGGTAAACGCCCCACTCCCGATGGTGGTGACGCTGTCGGGAATCGTCACGTTCGTCAGGGTAGTGCAGTTGTGAAACGCCCCAGCCCCGATGCTGGTGATGTTGTTGGGAATGACGTAACTGCCGCGACCGGGCGGAAAGACCATCAAGGTCGTTTGCGCCTTGTTGAATACAACTCCGTCAACGCTGCTAAAAGTCGGATTGGCGGCATCCACTGAAATGTTCATCAGGCTCGTGCAGCCTGAAAACACCGGACTCGGACTCCCGAGGAGGTTGACGGTGTGGGGAATCGTCACGCTCGTCAGGTTCGTGCAGCTGCAAAACGCACAAGGCAGGATCCAGGTGACGGGAGTGGCGAAGGGACCGCCGAAGTAATTGGAGGCGATGACAATGTCACCGGAAGCGTTGGGGCTGGCCTTTACAAAAGCGGTGCTGCCGGAACTCCCGTAGTTGACCTGCGCCATGGCTGGCACCGCCACCAGCAGGCAGGCCAGGGTGAGAAGGCCTGGAACGAAGACCCGAGGGGCTTTGTTCATGGCGAACATTGAATCATTTCGCGTACGCTTTGGCAAACGCATTACCAGCGCAGCCCCCTTGGGCCTGCGGAAGGGGGCGAGCATTGGGTTGGGGATGGGTGGGATCGCGCGCCTGGTGGCAACACCGCCATTGTCGGCGGTCTGTGGAGCAGAGCGGAAAAGACCGGCGTTCGGTTGGCGCGCGAAAGGGATGGAGTCCAGAGGCGAGGCCTCTGGCGCCGGGAGCGGGTCGGCGTGAGGCCCGCACCTTGCGGTGAACATTAAAGAAAAAGCGCCGACGGAGTCGGCGCCTGTGATGTTCAGAACAGTTCTTCGGTGCGCGTCTCGCGCAAGGTGTAGCTCACGGTCCAGGTCGCGTCTTTGCCTTTGCCATTCTTGCTGATGCGCGCGTCGGTCATGGCCGGGCCGTGCTGGCGCTGGAGCTTGTCGCGCTCGTTCTCGGCCATCATGCGATCGGGAAGGCAAACCAAGCGGCGGCGCTGCTCGATGGTGACAATGCGAGTGAGGCGAAGGATGCACTGCATCCAGCGCGGTTCGTCGAAGCGGGTTCGGGTTGGCATCATAATCAATCCTCGTCGGGCAACATCACGGTGATGGCGGGTTGCGGATCGTCGATGTCGAGCGGGCCGCATGTGGCAATCAACTTCACGAGGCGCGGGCGTTCGGTGTCGGAGTTGCGGACGTAGAGCGCAACGGGAATCCGCTGCACTCCGGCGCGAGCGCGAAGGATGGCGAAGCGCAGCATCCACACGACGTCCCACAAGCGGCCTGCTTCATCCTGGCCACTGACGCCAGGCGGGAACGGCCACGCACAACTCGAACACGCCGCGCGTGATGAACACGGGGAACTTGATGCCCGCTTCGTGGGCGGTCTTGGTGACTTCAACTTGCACGCCATCGGCGACGGCCTGCGAGCGAGTGTATTGGTAAATGATGGTCGGTTTCATGTGAGTAGAGTGCGAAGCCCGGCGCGGGATGGGACCGCGCAAGGCCCGCGGGTGTGGTTAGGCGGCAACCTGGTCGGCAGGATGGAACGCCTGATACTTCGAGCGCGGATCGACCGGCTCGCCCTTGAAGACTCCGCACGGGTGCTGCCACACCTGACGGCGGGAGTTCCAATGGAAGCCAAGCTGCGAAAGCTCGGCGGTGGTCTGCTGATCCTGCGGCTCGGCGAAGGCGACCCAAACCCACTGGCCAACCACTTCGGCCAACTCATAGGCGCGACGC
This sequence comes from uncultured Verrucomicrobiae bacterium, assembly GCA_963760275.1. Lineage (GTDB taxonomy): Bacteria > Verrucomicrobiota > Verrucomicrobiia > Limisphaerales > SIBH01 > JANNGC01. Next base: position 830 of record CAVXCM010000009.1, on the reverse strand, counting down.
AAACGGCGTTGCAACAAATCGAGCACCTGCTCCGTGGGCAACTCGCGATTCGCTTTGCGCTGCGCGAAGTCGATCTGAACCACGCCGCGCTTCTCGGAGGGTGCTGGTGCCGCTGCGGGTGTCTGCTGCGGTGCCGGTGATTGATGATTGCTGGACTGGATCTGGAGCCCTGGCGCTGATTTGGATTTTGTAGATTTAGTTTTCATGGCTTTTTTTTTGATGATTGCCGTCCTGTTCCCATCGCCCTTCGGCACGGTTGAGCGCGGAGCGGCTTCCTGCGGGGAGTGGTCTTCAGAGGGGGCCCGAGAGGACGCCGCGGTTTGGTGAGCGCGAACAGGAGGGCGATGGGATGGAGGACGGCAACGGTGCGAAGCAAAAAAGAGCCTGATGCTACCGGATGGGCACTATTGCCGAGGCAACGAAGTGACAGCAAGTGGCGGAGGCGCATTAACCGGGTCAGTGCTCTCCGACCGAATGGCGATTGGAGCACAATGAGCGTTAGGTCAATGAATGAATCGAGCGTAAGCTCAGAGATGTCTCGCAAACCAACCGTCCCTGTTTCCCCTGTTGTGTTCGTCAATGGTCAGCACTGGAAGTTCGGCACGCAATGCATTCGGATTGGACACGTCGGGAAACTCTTGGTGGAGCACCGAGGCATCTCGCTGGAGGTGAAACGTTCTCCGGGACCGAAACGGTGGATTGCAATCAAGGAACTGCAACAATTCATGGCCGACAATCAGGGTGTGCTGTATTGGCCGCCGACTCCTCCATCGGCAACGCCTTCCCCCAGCGACCCCGCCACTCAGAATTAACCGCGCAGTGCCGGCGGG
>CAVXCM010000008.1:0-166045 GCA_963760275.1 uncultured Verrucomicrobiae bacterium | reverse complement strand
CAGTTGCATAGAGATGGAAGTTCATGACGAATGCTACCACGGCGTTCGCGGCGCACCAGCCTGTGATGATGAAACAAGCGATGCGACGGAGAGCGCCGACTGCGAGCAAAACTGCTGTAGCGAGAAACAAGATGACCGGGGAAGTCGGTAAGATCTCCCGGGCGTCCAACAGAAATGCCCACAACCACGGCGCTCCTGCAGCGCTGCGCACTGCCCCCTGAAAGAAATAAAGCGAACTGGCGGCGAGAACCACCGCAGCACTGATACCGAACCGGATGAACACAGAGCGCATGGCGTGTGCAGCGGCCTAACGACCCAATATAGGTAATCCGAAGTTATTCATGGCTGGCGAGGAGAGCGCCGGGAGTTCTCCCGCAGCCAGCGGTGAATAACTTCGCTCGCGCCGCCGAAAGTTTGCGGCCCGTTTCGGATGGTGTGGGCTCTGAGTTTTCACTATCCGTGTTCTTTGGTTTTCCGCACCGGCGGGCCAGGTCTGCTAACGACCAGTCGCTCGAACGACTTTGAGCTTTATCGACCGGCCCGCCGGGGCGTTCTTGGCCCTCAACGACTACTCGAGAGGACGTCCATACTGTGATGACGACTCTTCTATATTGCCGTCGCCGGGTCAAGCCAGGCGGAGCCACCAAACCATCAACAAATCCAACATCCACATGCATGAACCACTCAACGCCATCCGTTTGACCTCGTCATCGGCCTGGATCGTTCCGATCACAAGGCCGACCTCCATCTCATCGACACCCGCACGGGCACGACCGGCGCGCGCAAACCATCGGCACCGCGCCCGAGGCGCTGCACGACTGGCTCTTCCAGCTGCGCCAGGAACATCCCGCCGCCCGCGTGGCCATCTGCCTGGAGCAGCCGGCGGCCAGTCTCATTCTCTTCCTGGAGACGTATGCCTGGATCACGCTCTACGCCATCAATCCGATCACGCTGCAGAAGTTCCGCGAAGCCTTTGTGACCAGCCGGGCCAAGGACGACGGCAAGGACGCGCGATATCTGGCGGAGTTGCTCTTGACGCACCACGACAAGCTCAAGGCCTGGCAACCCGACGACAGCCAGACGCGGTTGCTGCAACAGTTGGTCAGCCATCGCCGCGCGGTGGTCGACGAGCGCACGGCACTCACCAATCGCCTGCAAGCATTGCTCAAACAATACTTTCCCCAGGCCCTGGAACTGTGCGGCGAAGATCTGTGGCGGCCGCTGGCCACGGCCTTCCTGCTCAAGTGGCCCACGCTGCAAAGTCTGCAGAAAGCCAAACCGGCCACGGTCAAACAGTTCTATTACCTGCACGGTTCGCGCAGCCAGAAGCTTGATCGAAGAGCGACTGGAGTTCATCACCAAAGCCGATCGCCCTCACCGATGAAGCGGCCGTGCTCGAGAGCCACACCTTGCGCGTGCAACTCATCTGCCGCCAGCTCCAGGACGTGCAACGCACCGTGGACGAGTTTGAGGAGCGCCTGGCCGAAGTCTTCGGCCAGCATCCCGACCGCGAGATTTTCCAGAGCCTGCCCGGCGCCGGGCCGGTGCTGGCGCCGCGGCTTGCTGGCCAGCCTGGGATCGGAGCGCGAACGCTACGAGAGCGCGGCCAGCCTGCAATCGCTTCAGCGGCATCGCGCCGGTGACCAAGCAAAGCGGCGGCACGCGTTACATCCACCGGCGCTACCGCTGTCCGGTGTTCCTGAAGCAAACCTTTCACGAATACGCGCAGGAATCGGTGCGGCACAGCCGCTGGGCGGCGGCGCACTACCAGCAACAACGCCAGAAAGGAGCGGGCCACCACGCGGCCGTGCGTTCGCTGGCCTACAAATGGCAGCGCATCATCTGGAAATGCTGGCAGACGCCGCACGCCCTACAAGGAAGAAACCTATGAAGCGGCCCTCAAGAAAAGCGGCAGCCCACTGGTGGCGCGGCTGGACCAAATCGAACGTGGGAAAATCGCCGCGTGAAAAAAAACTAAAAAACCCCTTGGCGGATTACCTCAGAGGTGAGCTCAGCGACGGCGAGCTGAGCGCGTCCGCCTTGGAACAGTAGCGCGACCGAGCCGTTCGCTGCTGGTCAAATGAAAAGCGGACGACCGGGTGGTGGGAGTAATTTAGGTCCTCAGTGAAGGGACAACATCCCGTCCAACCGGTGTCCGCTGATTCATTAAACAAATAAACCATAAGGTCTATATGCCGAACAAAGTTCACAATCACCCAACCGCTCACTCCGCTCCGCACGACTCTTCTATCGCATGGCTGGGGCTGGATGCGCACGCCCAAAATTGCGTGCTGGCCCAGCTCGATGACGATGGCACCCAGCGCCAGTTCTGGCGGGTGCCCACGCAGGGCGAGAAGCTCGTCGCGCAGGTGCGGGCGATTCCCGCGCGCGACAAGCGCCTGGCGCTGGAGGAGTCCAATCTCGCCCGCTGGCTCTGGCAGCTCCTGCGCCCGCACGTGCAGCAACTCGTCGTATGCGACGCGCGGCATAACAAGCTCATCAGTTCACATCCCAACAAGAAGGACCAGCGCGACGCCTTCAACCTGGCGCGCTTGTTCCGGCTGCAGGAGTTGAAGCCGGTGTGGCAGTTGCCCACCGACGAGCGCGCCCTCTTCAAGAGCGCCGCGCAAAGCTACGAGGAAGCGGTCCTGCGCCAGACGCAGCTCAAGCAACAGATCAAATCCACCTTCCAGCACTGGGGCTTCTTTCCCACCGGCACGCGGCTCTACTCACCCGAGAGCCGCGGCACCTGGCTCAGGAAATTGCCGCACGCCGATCTGCGCGCGCAGGTGGAGTTGCTCTACGCCTCGATGGAGCAGGCCGTGCAAACGCAGCGCGACACACGCCGGCTCATGGTGCGCTTGGGCAAAGGTTTTCCCGAAGTGAAGTTGCTCGCCAGCGCGCCGGGCCTGGGCGTGGTGGGCGCGCACGTTTTCGCCGCTTACATTGCCGAGCCCAAACGCTTTAAAGATCCCAGCCAACTCATCCGCTACTGCCGGCTGGGCATTCGCGACCGCAGCAGTGACGACAAGCCGCTGGGCTACGAGCAACTCGATCGCCACGGCCACGGCGTGTTGAAGGCCATCAGCTACCGCGCCTGGCTGCAAGCCATGAAGCGGCAGAGCGGAGCGGTTCACCAATTTTTCCTCTGGAGCAAAAAGAACACCGGCAGCGCGACGCACGCGCGGCTGAACACCCAGCGCAAACTCATTCGCGCCTGGTGGACGCTCTGGCGGGAAGGAAAGGAGTGGGACGAGGAGAAGTTTTTCCCGACCGCTAAATAACTGACTCAGAACGCGCCCCGTGCGGCGCGCTCCGTCACTGGAGGAGCGGCGCTGGCGCAGCTCGTCCCGAAGCGGAAGGGAGAAAGGCCCGAGGTCCCTACCATGCGCTGAACCGAGTCTTGTCCGTTGTGAAACGACACGAGCGAGAGTTCCGGCTGCTGATTGACCCGGCTTTTCCGTCATCTCCCATGTGACCCTGAAGCTCCCCTTCGCGGGATGACTTCCCCATGTCTGCCTGAGAGCGATAAGCACTCCAGCACGGTCCCACCAGTCCGCGGACGGCGAGAGAAAGAAAAAGAGCGCGAGGCCACGTTCGCGAGCTGAAACGAAAGGAAAGTTTTAGCGCGCGACCCCTGGCGGCGAGTGATGCCGTGTCGGCGTTCGAGAGTCGTCCTGCGTTGCCAAAAGATTTTTTCTTTCGGCGTCGCCTTGGGTGAAGTGTCTCTTGCCAACGCTTTTCATATCAGCGCATGGTTAGGCGGCATCATGTGAGCCTGAAACTCTCGATAACCTGTGGCACAACAGCCAAGGCTCGCTGCACCGTAACGGACTCGCGATCCGCTCCCCAAACCGTGGCGGAACAAACCACGAGAATGCGACCCGCTCCAACCTGCCAGTAGTGCATCATAACCCGACGATCTGGCCAATCGTCCTCGCGGCTCTCGGACAAGAAAACGCGGTCGTTCAAGCGTGTGAGCGGCAAACCCTGCGTGGCGGCGTGGGCCGTGACAAACTGCTCCGCGACATCGGCGGGCATCTGCGGATGAAGCTGGTCCGTGTGGAGTGAAAAGCGAAGCGTGATGCCGCTGTCGTCGCCCGGTGGATGGACTGCAACCGTCTCGTCGCGCTCCCGGTGCATCGCGTAATCCGTCGGAGCAAGGAACGCAACTCGCCCATCGTCGAAAACGATCCAACGCTGACCGGCTGGCGCTTTCGGGAGCGACCAACCGCATAAGAATCGTCGAATGGCTATCCATAACTTACTCATGCTCGAATGCGCTCATGGGCCGATGCCGCCTAACAGAGTAGTGAGCCGAACTTTCTCGGTACGATTGAATATTGACGCGGGCGGGACGGACGTGGTCTTTGTTCCGTGTTCACGGTGGTGATGTGACTCCTTTTCCATGAATGCCGCAAGCGCAAACGCCGAGCGGGCGCGTCCCGCTGATCGGCTCATTCCCAATCCCCAATTGCGCCTGCGCGAGCAGGTCCGGGAGGTGATGCGCTTCAAGCATTACGCGGTGCGGACGGAGGAGACGTATTGGGGCTGGATCCGGCAGTTCATTCTCTTTCATGGCAAGCGCCATCCCAAGGAAATGGGGACCGCGGAAGTGCATGCGTTCCTCACCCATCTGGCGACGCGGCGGGATGTGGCCGCCGCCACCCAATCCCAGGCTTTGAATGCCCTGGTGTTCTTGTACGCGCAGGTGCTGCACCGGCCGCTGGGACAGTTGGAGGAATTGGCGCGGCCCACGCGGCCGGCGCGCCTGCCGGTAGTGCTCACAAAGGAGGTCGCGTAAATCGCTTCGCTCCACGCGATTTTTGGAAGGGCTCAGCCGTGTTCTACGTTTACGTGCTGCAATCTGAGACGGATGACGGGCTTTATATTGGATTTTCGGCCGATTTGCGGCGGAGGCTGAAGGAGCATGGCGACGGGAAATCCTTCGCAACGTCCTACCGTGGACCCTGGCGTTTGATTTACTACGAAGCTTATTTGGAAGAGGCTGATGCGCTCGGGCGTGAGCAGTTTTTGAAGAGTGGCGGTGGTCGCCGGTTTTTGAAAAATCAGTTGCGCTATCATCTTAAGAAATATCCGCTTCGCTCCACGCGGCGAACTGCGTGAGGCGAGGCCGCGAGCCTTTTACGCAGGCCACGCATCTATTGGAGAACGGGTATGACATCCGCACGGTGCAGGATCTCCTGGGGCACAAGGATGTGGCGACCACGCAGATTTACACGCATGTGATGGCGAAGCCGGGCTTGGGAGTGCGGAGTCCGCTGGATGGGTAGCGGCGAGTGATGAATCGAACATCGAACATCGAACATCGAACATCGAACATCGAACATCGAACATCGAACATCGAACATCGAACATCGAACGATCGAACATCGAATATCGAATATCGATATCGAATATCGAATATCGAACATCGAACATCGAACATCGAATATCGAACATCGAATATCGAATATCGAATATCGAATATCAATATCGAATATCGAACATCGAATATCGAATATCGAATATCGAATATCGATCGGACGCGCGGAAGAGCGTTTATGAACAATGAACATTCAAAATCAATCGTCCAACCGCGGAGTGCTGGGGATGGGCAGAAGGTCTATGATCTGGAGGAGCGGCTGCTGGAATATGCGGCGCGCGTGATCTGCTTGGTGGAACAGTTACCTAGTACGCGCACGGGGAACCATGTGGCCGCGCAGTTGTTGCGCTCGGGCACCTCACCACTTCCCAATCACGGAGAAGCCCAGGGCGCGGAGTCGCGGCGCGATTTCATTCACAAGATGAAGATTTGCCATAAGGAACTTCGGGAGTCGCATCGATGGTTACGGCTGATTCAGCGCGTGCCTCTGCTGAAGGCAGCCCCGGTTCAACCGCTGGTGGATGAAACTGACGAGTTGATCCGAATCTTTGCCAAGAGCCTGCAAACGGCGGCATCGAAGGAGAAACTTTTAGACCCTCGTTCGTTAGTGCAAACAGCGGCATCAAAGGAGAAACGTTCAACCCTGAACGCTCAACTCTCAACGTTTAAGCCTGAACGGTGATTGGGTGGTAGTTGAGGAGTTGGAAGTTGAGCGTTGAACGTTCAGACGCTCGTTCGTCTAGGCTATACGTTGCAGGCTCGCGCCATTGGCGGGAGCACTGGCTATAGCGATTGGAGCGACCCGGTTTCGCGCATGGCAATGTAATGGCGATCTAATTACGTGTAGTCACAACAGAAGCCGGAGCGAGCAAATCGTTCCGGCTTTTTTATTTTTAGGCTGGTGGCTGACGGGAGCGTTTGTAGCAGGACTCGTTGCTGTAGGGGGCGCATGGTTGATGGCTCACCTGAACCCCTTTGCATTCCTTTGACTCGGTAGGCGCTTTGGCAAGAAAGGGCAGGTATTTGCCAATTTGGGCGAAGCAAGCCAACGGGAGAAAGCTAAGCTGTTGCTCGCTGCATCGCCCGAAAAATGATTTCTGATTAACGCACGGAACTTCGCATGAACACATCGATTATTTTGACGCTTGCCGTTTTGGCGGGCGTGACGCTCACGACGCAGGCGGCGGATGTGAAGGCGATTTGGGACAAACAGTGCCTGAAGTGTCATGGAGCGGATGGCCGGGGAGCAACCAAGGCCGGGAAAATGGCGGAGGCCAAGGATATGACCGACCCGAAGTGGCAGGCGAACCTTGATGACGCGAGGGCGTTCAAATCCATCAAGGAAGGCATCAAGGAAGGCGACAAGGTGCGAATGAAGCCTGTGGAGGGAGCGACGGACGAAGATATCCGGGGTTTGGTTGAGTATTCGCGGAAGTTCAAGAAATAGGAGCCAGAGGCCGGAGAACAGGACGGTGTGCCGGTGGACGAGGGCATCCGCGAAGGACGGGGGTTGATGCGCACCCTGTTCCTGCCGGTTTGGTTCGTAACGGTAGCGCTTCACCATCGCGCTGTGTCGTTCTGCCTATCAAAGGCAAACCGGCTGACACCGGCGAAGGTGTGTATTCGCAAATGGGATGTGATTCGTTCCCGGGAGTGTCTGCAGTCGCGGGAAATAAACCACGGCGCGGCTCAAATGGATGTCAGGCAGAACATCGATCGGTTGAGCGCAGTTTTTTTTGGAATCTTTCAACCCGCGGGGCAAGGCGGCGGTGCGCAGTCAATCCACGGCAACGGAGCGAACGATATGAACACACGATTTGGACTGACGGCGCGTTGGCTCAGGGCAGTGGCGTTCCTGCTGCTGGTGGGGGTGGAGATGGCGAGCGCAGCTCCCGCGTTGCAGGGGCAGGTGACCCTTCGCCCGCTCACGCCGCAGGACATGGTGACGTATGGATTGACCGATTTGCAGGGAGCGAGCGGATTGAGCGCGGTGGGGGTGGGGCAACCGGCGTATTTCGAGGCGCTGGTGAACAGTGCGGTGACGAATGCGGATATTACGAACGTAACGTGGACATTGACGAGCAAGCCGAACGGATCGTCGGCGACGCTTTTGGCGAGTCCGCTGGGGAGCCATGTTCCCACGTCCAACATGGCGGACCGCTTTAACTCGTCAGGAGCGGCGGTGTTCAAAGTAGCGGGACGCACTCTGCTGAGGCCGGACGTGACCGGCCAGTATGCGGTGAGCGTGACGATCCAAACCTCGAGCAGCGGCAGCACGAACCTGACGCAGAAGTTAACGGCAGGAAATTACGTGGGGGCGGAGACGTGTGCGCTGTGCCATAGCGGCGGGATACTGGCACCGGACAAGTATCATCCGTGGTCGCAAACGGCGCATGCGAGTTACTTCACGAAAGCGATCGATGGATTAAAAGGCACCAATTACCACGCGGGCAGGGTCCCGCGACACACGGTGGGGTTTGATACGAATGCGGCTGCGGTGAACGAGGGATTTGACGATGTGGCGGCGGTGTTGGGATGGCTTTTCCCGACGAACCTTGCGCCGGGGAATTGGTCGTCGATGCAGAGCAATTATCCGAGTCTCACGAAGCTGGCGAACGTGCAATGCGAGAATTGCCACGGTCCGGGCAGCGAGCATGCGATGGCGTTGGGAAATACAAACGCGTTGAACTGGCCGCGGATTGGGACGAGCTACAGCGTGGGGAATTGCGCGCAATGCCATGACAGCCTGCCGAATGACATGAAGGTAACGGAATGGAATAACTCGGCGCATGCGCGGGCGACGCGGACTGGGGCGGGTCCCGGGCGGGAGAATTGCGTGCGTTGCCACACGGCGCCGGGCTTCCAGAATTTCGTCGTGAATGTGGCGAGCGGAGCCCGCTACGTAACCAACACCACATACGAGGCGATTACGTGCGTGGCATGTCACGACCCGCATGATGGGACGAACCCGAACCAGTTGCGTGCGGCGAACAGCTACACATTGCCGGAAGGGACGACGGTGACGAACGTGGGCCTCGGCGCGTTGTGCATGGAATGCCATCACAGTCGCAACGGTGAGGCGAACCAAAACATCGCCAATTACAAACTGCTGAAACCGACCTGGGCGGGCGGCTCGAGCTTCGGCCCGCACAACAGCACGTCCGGCGACATGGTGGAAGGCGTGAACGCCATTACGTATGGCAAGGTCATCCCGAGTGGTTCGCACAACGCGGTGATCCCGGACGTGTGCGTGGGTTGCCACATGCAGCCGGTGGCGGTGTCGCATCCCGCATTCGGCCAGGCAGGCGGGCATACGTACAGCATGACCTACAAGACGGTGAGCGGCGGTGTCACGAATTCAGCGGACCTGGTGGACGCCTGCGTGAAGTGCCACGGGCAAATCCAGGGATTCAATTTCGCGCGGAAGGATTACGACGGCGATGGGCAGATTGAGGGCGTGCAGACCGAGGTCCAGAACCTGATGAACAAGCTGTCGCGTCTGTTGCCAAATGCCACCTACCGGGCCGACGGCAATTACGTGGCGGATGGATTAGTCAAATCGAGCGTCACGGTTCGAACCAATTGGCCGACGAAGTTTTTGCAAGCGGCGTGGAACTGGCAGTTCGTCAACGTGGAGGGGAGTCGTGGTGTTCATAATGCGCCGTACGCCGTCGGGGTGTTGAAGGCATCCATCGCGGACCTGACGGGCGATGTGAACAACGACGCGTTGCCGGACTCGTGGCAGATTCAATATTTCGGCAACGTCAATGCTCCCGGGGCGAGTCCCAATGCGACGCCTGCGGGGGACGGCATCCCGAACTGGCTCAAGTATGCGTTGGGGTTGAATCCAACTGTTGCGGGGTTGGTGGTGCCTGACGGAGTGGTATGGGCGAGCAGCAGCTCGATAGGCGGGTCCACAAACCGGTTGCACATTTACACGGCAGCCGAGATTTCGTTCAACAGCGAGGTGGGCAGGAATTATCAGATTCAAGCGGTCTCTTCGCTCGGCGGCGGCTGGCAGAACATAGGGGGGGCCATTGCAGGCACGGGCCAATCCGTAAGCTACGTGACGCCGACGCGATCCAAGGAACGACAGTTCTATCGTGTCATTCAGAATCCGTAATGGGTGAGAAGGCGAGCGGACCTGTATTACTGTAACGTGTCGTGAATCAAACGCTGGATCGCGGGCGCTATTTCACCAGCCGCAGGTTGAGTGGATAGCGATACAAGAGACCTTCGTTGGCTTTGATGCCGGCCACGACGCCGAACACAATGGCAGCGTAATGGATGGCGATGAGGAACGGGACGAGCACCCAACCGATGCAGAAGAACATTCCCCCCACGGCAGCGACGGCGCCAACCATCAGGTAAATAAAGACGGAGAGTTGGAAGTTGAGCGCTTCCTTGCCGTGTTCGTCGATGAGGGGAGATTCGTTTCGTTTGAGTTGCCAAATGATGAGAGGCGCCACGACGGCACCGAAGGCAGGGAAGGGAATGGCGGCGAGCGCACTCATATGACACCACATCGCCCAAGCGCGCTCGTTGGCCGGAGGCGTGGGTGGATACACTGGGGGAGATGGGTCGTCATTCATACGCGCTCGCATCGAATCACCGTGAGGATTATCGAGCAAGGTGAATTGCGAGAGACCCACCGCAGTAAGGCAAACCAAGGGGCTGACGGCGCGATACGTTCTGACGTGGGCGAAGAGGAATGCCCCAATTGATTTTAAGGTGTTGGCCCGGTAGCGGCGGGAATGGGGCGCCACTAAGGTGAACGCGTCATTAATCGAAGACGGTTCATTTCGAACCGAAGGAGGCTTGGAGAAGTGACAAGTCGCAGCGGGGAGGGAGAAGGGGATGCCTGCTCGATCAAACGCCGGATGGGCGCTCACTCATCCGGCGTTTATGTTTGGCAGGAATGCCGGGCGCCGACGTCATGCGCACTTGCCCGGCATTTGGGCATTCAGTAGGTTGCGCGCGCTATGGATGAGAATGTCACGCCGCCGGCTCCGGAACCCTCGGGAGCGCCAGTCCCGCCGCCGCCGCCCTTACGCCCCCCGCCGCCGCCGTTGACACAGCCGTATTACACGCCTGCGACGCGCGTGCAACGTCGGGGGAACGGGTGGAAAATTTTCGCTTTGCTGGTGTGCCTGCTGCTCGTGGTTTCGCTGGTGTTCAACCCTCTGCATTTGTTCATGACTATGTTCCAAGGCGATGGTCCGTTGCCCCATCGCCGGCAGGGTGGGCCGCATTTACAGGAGAATTGGGTAAAGGATACAGGGAGCGAGAACCGCATCGTCATCGTTCCGATCGAAGGGGTGATTTCGTCGCAGGGCATGGGCCGCAGCGGACCGACGCTGGTGGAGGTCGTTGAGGAACAATTGCGACGAGCGGCCGAGGATAAAAGAGTGAAGGCGGTGATCCTGAAAGTGAACTCTCCCGGCGGAGAAGTGCTGGCCAGTGATGACATTTACAATCTCATTCAGAAGTTCCAGCGCGAGAGTCGCAAGCCGGTCATCGCGGCGATGGGCAGCCTTGCGGCATCGGGCGGCTATTACGTGAGCGCTCCGTGCCAGTGGATTGTTGCCAATGAATTGACGATCACGGGGAGCATCGGCGTGATCATGCACGGCTACAATTTTCGTGGCTTGATGGACAAGGTGGGAGTGCGTCCCGAGGTTTTCAAGAGCGGCAAGTTCAAGGACATGCTCAGCCCGGACAAGCGTGAGGAAGACATTACGCAGGAGGAGCGCGAAATCATTCAGTCGATGGTTAACGAGACGTTCGGCAAGTTTAAGGAAATCATCGCGGAAGGTCGCGCGGAAGCGGCCAAACGAAATAGTTCCCTGGGCGAGAAGGGGCGGACTCTCGCGGAGAACTGGGTGCAGTATGCCGACGGCCGCATACTGTCCGGCAAGGAGGCGTTGAACCACGGGTTCGTCGATGAATTGGGAAATTTTGATGTGGCCGTGGCCCGGGCGCTCAAGGTCGCCAAGATTCCGGATGCGAACTTGATCGAATATCAACCCGTGTTTGGTTTGGGGGATTTACTTGGAATCTTTGGTCAGAGCGAGGCGCAGACCACTCTGAAGGTGGATATAGGCCTGGATGCTCCCAAGCTACAAATGGGGCGCATGTATTTCATCTGGCCTCGCGCCTTGCCCCGGTGAAAAACGTCACCGTCATCGAGCATCCGCTCGTTCAGCACAGTCTCACACGCCTGCGCCACGAGGGAACGGGTTCGGAGGAATTTCGACGATGCCTTTCTGAAGTCGCCACGTTGATGGTGTATGAAGCGACGCGATCTTTCCCCACTCGAAAGGTACGAGTCAAAACCCCACTGGCCACCACGGGCGGATTTGAGCTCATGCGGGAGGTAATCCTGGTTCCCGTTTTGCGCGCGGGCTTGGGAATGTTGCCCTCCATACTGCAGTTGATTCCGCACGCCCGCGTTGGGTTCATCGGGTTGAAGCGGCATGAAGCGACGTTGGAGGCGGCGGCGTATCATAAAAGCTTGCCAGATAATTTGAGCGGGTTTGAAATCATCCTCATCGATCCAATGCTCGCAACAGGCGGCAGCGCCATTGCTGCCCTGGAATTGCTCTTTGAACACCGCGCGGAGCATGTGCGACTCGTCAACCTGGTGGCAGCCCCTGAAGGTATCCGGGCGGTGCGGGCACGATATGCGACCCTTCCTATTTTCACGGCCGCCATTGACGAAAAGCTGAACGCGCGCGGATTCATTGTGCCTGGCCTGGGCGATGCCGGAGATCGGCTTTTCGGAGTCTAATCAGAAGATGACGGATAATCTGCTCATCGTGGCGGATAGTGATCACGACGCGAACATGCTCTACGCCGTAGGCATGTTTGTGCCTGATCCGTTCATTTACCTTCGCCTGCGTGGCAAGTGCCACATCGTGATGAACGACCTGGAGATCGACCGCGCACGCAAACAGGCCCCACACTGTAAAGTGATTTCCTGGAGCCGTTGCGCCAACCAGCTCCGTCGGGAAGGGCTCACGCGAGTATCGACAGCGCACGTCATTCAGGCCGTGTTGCGCGAGAAACGGATCCGTAAGATTTCGGTCCCCTTTGATTTTCCCCTGGGCTTGGCGGAGGAACTGCGCCACTTGAAGCTGACAGTTCATTGCAAGCCGGGGATTTTCTTTCCAGAACGCGCGCGCAAAACCGCGGAGGAAGTAAAAAAAATCAGCGCTGCGCTCATGATGGCGGAGGTGGGCCTGGCGGAAGGCATGCAGGCGTTGAAGAACTCGCGCGTGGGTCGCAATCGAAAGTTGCTCTACCGCAACAATGCGCTCACCTCCGAGAAACTGCGGGCGATTATCGATACTGCCATTCTCCAGGCAGGCGGCATTGCCAGCCATACGATCGTCGCAGGCGGTGAGCAGGCTTGCGACCCTCATGAGTGCGGGCGCGGTGTGTTACGTGCGAAAGAGCCGATCGTCATCGATGTTTTCCCTCGCTCCCAGCGCACGGGTTATTTTGGCGATATTACGCGGACGGTGGTGAAAGGACGCGCGAGCGAAGCTGTTCGTAAGCTCTACGCGACTGTTGCGAAAGGGCAGGAGCTGGCCTTGTCTGCGCTCCGACACCAAGCGGCCACTGGCGAAATCCACCGGCAAGTGCAGGAGTTGTTTGTGCGGGAAGGCTACAAAACCCGGCGCCACAACGGCCGGATGCAAGGCTTCTTCCACGGAACAGGTCACGGGGTGGGGATGGAACTTCATGAAGCGCCCCGGCTTGGGGCGAACTCACAGGATAAGTTGCTCTCCGGCCATGTCGTGACCGTGGAGCCGGGTCTTTACTATCCTGGAGTCGGTGGAGTCCGTTTGGAGGACATGGCACTGGTCAGTGCGAACGGCCCGCGAAACCTGACGAAGTTTGAGAAGGTGCTGGAGATTTAGAATCAGGCTACGAGCGGCGTTGCTCCAAACCGCTCCGTGAGTTCGGCAAACGCTTTTTGTGCTTCCAGCCAGCGCGGGTCTTGCGTGATGACGGCCATTGAGGATTGGGTGTTGTTGCAGAGCAGATACAACTCGTCGCCAACGCAGACGAAAGCTTCCAAGTGGGTTCCCACCGCGTGCCGGGAAAAGTCGAAGTACCCGGGTTCATGACTGGAGGCGAGAAGTTCACCGCGCAAGGTGCCAAGATCGGCAACAAAGTTTTTTTGAAAATGCTCCTTTCGCGGCCCTTGATATCCGATGATTCGTTCGTCCCCCTTTTGCAGCGAAATAAGAGCCCATTCGTCGAAAACCACGCTCCCGTAACGGGCATTCATGGTGGCCGAGCAATGCGTAATCAACTCAAGGGCTTCCGAACATCTCATAGCGTTTCCGTGAATTAGCGGCACGCATGCGGCCAACTTGAGAAACGGATCGAGCCTTCATTCGCGAAGCGGTGACGGGAATTCCGCGGTTCAATCACAGTCCGCGATGGATGATCTCCAGGGACATGACTGCGTAAGCGGTGACCAGGTTGGGATCCTTCTCCCACCACCGGCCGGTGTCGTTCTGCCAGGAGCCATCGGCTTTTTGCAGGTTGATCAAACGCATCGCCACGTCCCGCCGCCAGTCGAGTTTCCGTCCATCCTTGGTTTCAAGCGTGTCCACGCCGGCCGCGTTCAGAGCCTTCGTCATGAGGTGCAAATAGTAGTAGTAGCCTTGCGCTCCCATGCCAGGGTTTTCCTCAAGCGAATAGTTGGCACGCAGCCAATCCATGACCGCCCGCACGCGTGGATCCGACTGCTTGACGTCTGCGTAAATGTAACTGAGAAGGCCCGCGTAGCTGATGCTGCCGTAGGAACGCAAAGCTACGCGGCCGCTGGCGTTGGTGGTCGTGCCTGCCTTGCTCGACTCTGGATCGTAGACAAATCCTCCGCGATCACGCGCATCCGTGGAGACCCATTGCTGTGTATTGACGCCGGGAAGATTTTGGCAGTTTTGGAGAAATTGAATCGCAGCGGCCCAATTCAAATCCTTTGGGTCCCCGTCAGCTTTGTCGCCGAGCAAATGCCTGGAATGATAAAGGGCTTCCAGCGCCGTCAGCGTGTTGTTCATGTCGGAACGCCCTGCATCGTGGCTGTAGCCGATGCCACCGTCCCAAGCCGTGTCTACCTTTCCGCGTTCTCCCAAATCGGCCTGCATTCCGGCGACGAAGCCGCGCGCCCGTCGCAGGACCGCATCGTATTTGGAATCACCAGTGGCCAGCAGCGCCATCATCGAGATCGAGGTGTTGTAGTTTGCGAGATCAGTGCCGTAGATGCCGCCATCAGGCTTCACGCGACTGAGCAAAAATGCATAGCCGGTCCGCACCTCGTGCGATGAATTGAGCCGCTTGGCTGGCTCGTTTATCATGGCCGAAAGCGCCAGTGCAGTGACGCTTGGATGATCGGCCGTGGACCACCAACCGTTTGTATTCTGCGCGGCTTTCAGGAAGTCATTGCCCTTTTCAATCGCGCGCTGCACTTCATAACGGAAGGAGACGTCACGCTCGCGCAACGATTTGGGTTCCGCGGCATCAATGCCAATGACGGTCACTAACCATCCCCATACCAAAAAGTTTCTCATCGCGTTTTCAGACTGTGTTGTGATCGGGTCTGTTCATTTTCCTCCCACCCGAATCGTGATTTCCACCGGTGTGCCGATGGGCGGAAGCCTTGCCTCGAAAGGAGCGTACAAATCGTCATTTTCACGCCCAGACCTTGGGTTGTTGATAAGCGCATCGGGATCGATGTGCGTGGAGATGATTGAGCCATCGCGTTGGGCCGTAAACGCGCCTTCGGAGAAGTTCGAGCCGTTGTAAATCCATTCACCACGTGACATCGCCTCCTGCGTTTGCCGATTGAGCACCAAATCTTCCGCGGCAAATTCGACTCGGGCGCCATCGTTGGTCCAACTGATGTTGCACAAAACCCTCGTGCCGGTCGGAACGCCTTTGCCATCCGGACCAAAGGCGTTCGTCATGGCTGGCTTTACACCCAACAGCAGCATGGCCACATGGACGTCCTGCGGGCGCGCATCCGTCCGAAAAATACTTTCATGGGTTTTCCCCGTTTTATGCACCACGACATATTCCGTGGTTACCTCACGCAGATTAACGAAAGCCGGGAAGCTCGCTGAGCGGGCGCTTTGTTCGAGGCGCACCAGTCCCACCTGAAAGCTTCCGCCGGGCAGGGCACGGATCGGGGCATTGGTTTCCGCGAGAATACACGGGAGGCCGGTCAACAGCAGACATGCGACTAAAAGGCGAATTCTCAATCGCTCCAGCGAACATCGGCTGACGCAAATGTTCAACCCTGGATGCCGTCATTTTCGTTCGGAATCCAATTCAAGGTTGCTGCACACCATCGTGTCTCGTAAAGACACCCCATGCGTTTCCTGCGCCAGTATCGGTTCATCCTCTTGTTTTTTCTGCTCCTCATCTTTTGTAGCGTCATGGTCCTGCGCCAGATCAGCGCCAAACAATCCAAACATGTGGAGGTGCGCGAGGCCTTCATCCTCCTGCACACGCGGGGTTACACCAATGAAGCACGGACCTTGTATCAACGGCTGCTTCTCGGGATGCCAAAGATTTCCGATCGCCAGTTGCTCGATGATTTTCAGCGGACCTTGCTCCTTGTAGATCCCGATCCGCGGACGCAGCAGACGAACAACCTCATTTGGAATTACCATTGGACGGTGAGCAACGAACTCGATCGCCGCGAGGAGAGTACCCTTAAACACGCCCGGCAGCTCGCCGGGGAGTAAACAAGCGCGCTGGTCATGGATAGGTTTCTAGCTCTCGTCGCAGCAGCGTTGCTGTGTGGTTGCGCGGCATTTTCGGGAAGAGTTCCAACGCACCATTCGCGCATCGAGGGTGAGCGCGAGATCTCAGTGGCCCCAGGCTGGCTCTACGGGGGCGGCTTTAGCACCCCAGCCAAGGCAGGTGGTTCATGGAGTGAAAAATCCCCCAGGGATTTCAACCTTGAGATCGTGGTGATGGGCGGCGGCGACATCGTTGGCTTGAAAATCGAGTGCGATGGGGCGGGTACGGCATTCACGCCGACAGATCCGCCCACGCGTGTGTTCGCCGTGAACGAGGAGCTGCAGAGTAGCCGGCATTTCGTCGTTCCACTCGCGTTGGTTCGGCAGGCGGTGGCGGCAAAACGTGCCGTGTTCCAGATTCAACTGGCCGATCGGTTGGTCACGGCGCGCTTGTTCGAGCAGCCCACTTATGCGCGCCCGGCGTTGCGGCAGATGCTCAAGGAAATCTCGATTTCGACCCGGGGACGGTATTGAACAGGAACCGCTGTCCGGGTTCAGGTTTTTGACCGGCGCCGTTTTGCGGCGACGCGTTTAACCAATTCATCCACGATCACGCCGGAGAGAATCACTGCGCCGATGATGGCGAATTCCCAGTGGGTGGGAATGCGCAGGATGTTGATTGAATTGTAGAGCACGCGCATGACGGCGGTGCCGATGATCACGCCAAGAATCGAGCCCTCGCCCCCGCGCAGGCTGCATCCTCCAAGCACCGCCCCGGCGATGGCGTAGAGTTCGTAGAATTCTCCGAGCCCTGACGGTTGCACCGAGTTCAGGTTCAGCGAGAAGAGGATTCCCGCCACGCCCGCCAACCCAGAGCAGACCACGTAGGCGATCATCTTCATCGCGTCGGTGTTGATGCCGCTGTAGCGCGCCGCGGTTTCATTGCGGCCAAGCGCGAGCAGGTAGCGGCCGTAAATGGTGCGATGCAGAAAAAGCGCCGCGACGATTCCGAAAACCAACATGATGACGAAGGGAAAGGGGAGGGCAAAGCCGCCGGTGAATGGGAGTGCAATGTTGCCCGTGGCAATCCATCTCAGTGACTCGAATGTGTTTCCGTAGCCCTGGCTTTGGTCGTTCGTAATGTAGCGCGCCACTCCGCGATAAATGAGCAGCCCACACAAAGTGACGACGAAGGGCTGCAGACGCATCTTGGTGATGAGTAACCCGTGGGCAATTCCGATGCCGAGCGAAGCAAGCATCACGGTTGTGAGCGCGGCCCCGACACTCCAACCTTTAATCGTGAGAAGATAGGCGAACAATGATCCCACCAAGCCGATGGTTGAGCCGATGGATAGATCAATCCCCCCCGTGATAATGACAAATGAAACGCCGATTGCGATGAGGCTAAAGAGCGCCGTCCAGCGGATGGTGTTCTGAACATTGTACGCGTTCAGAAAGTTCGGCTCCTTAATCGCGGTGGCGATGCACACGAAGAGAAGGAGGCCGCTGATACCGAAAAGCTTCTTCATACGCTGATGGATTTTCCCGTGGCCAGCCGCATTACATTCTCCTCCGTCAAATGGGCGCGGCTCAGTTCACCGGTAAGGCGGCCTTCATGCATCACCAACGTGCGGTCCGACAGGCGAATGATTTCCTCCATCTCGCTGGACACGAACAAAATCGCCACGCCCTCTCCAGCCAACTGATGGATGAGGCTGTAGATTTCCTGTTTGGCGCCGACGTCGATACCGCGGGTCGGTTCATCCAGCAAGAGCACGCGTGGCCTGAGGGCGAGCCATTTCCCGATAACGACCTTCTGCTGATTGCCCCCCGACAGATACTGCACGAGCTGCCGGGAGTTCGGCGCCTTGATGCCCAGCTTCGTGATCATTTCGTCACTGAGGTTGCGCTCACACTGATGATTCATGAATGCCAGGCTCGCATCACGTCGCAAGGAAGGCAGGCTCAAGTTCTCATCCACTGCCATCTCGAGAATGATGCCCTGAAGTTTTCGATCCTCGGGCACGAGTGCGAGGCCCGCGTCAATCGCAGCGCGCGGGCTGCTTATTGTGCGCACGACACCCTCAATCACCACGGTGCCTCCAGCGGCGCTCTCAATCCCGAACAGCACTTGCAGCACTTCGGTGCGGCCCGCTCCGACCAAGCCGGCGATGCCAACGATCTCGCCCGCTTGCAATTTGAAGTTCAACGCCTGATGGGGGTGCTCGGCTGTGCGAAGTTCGCGGACCTCCAGGGCTGGAGGCCTGGACTGATCGGCGGTGGTGCTTCGGTTGCGCGATACCTCGAAATTCCGGCCCACCATCAGTCGCACCATGTTGTCGTGGGTGATTTCTTCACGGCTGAGTTCGCCCGCATTTTTTCCATCACGCAGAACGATCACCCGGTCCGCGAGGGTCTTCACTTCTCCAAGCCGATGGGAAATGTAGATGATACTGACTCCCCGCTCGCGCAAATCCCGGATGACGGCGAACAGGGCGTCGCTCTCATGTTGCGACAGTGATGAAGTCGGCTCGTCCATGATGATGAGCCGGGCCCGAGCGGATAAAGCCTTGGCAATCTCAACCATCTGTTGTCGCCCAAGGGAGAGAGTGCCGACGAGGTCGCGAGGGGAAACGTCGAGTCCGATTTGTTGCAGAATCCCGGTTGAATGAACTTCCGTTTCGCGCGTTCGAATGAACCCGCCCCGCCGTGGTTCGCGACCCAGAAACAGGTTGGCCGCGACGGTTAAGTTGTCGGCGAGGTTCAGTTCCTGGTGAATGAGGGCGATGCCCAACTCCTGGGCGCGTCGCACGGATGAAACCTGGACGGGGTCGCCTTCTAACAGAATTTCCCCGGATTCAGCCTCCTGCACGCCCGCGAGGATTTTCATGAGCGTGCTCTTGCCAGCGCCATTCTCTCCAACGACGCCGAGCACTTCTCCGTGCGCTAGAGTGAGCGACACATTTTCAAGCGCTACGACGCCCGGGAATCGTTTGGAGATGGAGCGAACTTCCAGGAGATGATTCATTCGCGCACTTCATGGAACCCTGAAGGGTTCGGTGTTGTCATTGGCTGCCCGCCTGCAACTTCTTCAGTTCGCTCCGGAACTTCTCCACGTTATCTTTGCGCACCTGGACGATCGGCACTTCGAGGAACCCGCCCTTGGGCAACACGGACTGATCACCACGCGCGAGACCTGCCAGGATGCGCACGGATTCGTAACCGTAATAGTAAGGTTGCTGGCTGACGGTGCCGTGAATGTCGCCGTCAATGATGCCCTGGAGCGTGGCGTCCTGTTCGTCGAAGGCGACCAGTTTAATCTGGCCGTTTTTCTTCGCGCTTTTAAGGGCCTGCAAGCACATGGGCGAATTGTAGGCGAACAACCCCACCATGCAGGCGAGATCGGGCGTGGAGGTGATGGCGTCCTCCGCGTTCGCTTGGGCGCGCGCGTAATCGAAGTTGTCCGTGCGTGTATCGACAACGTTGTAAAGCGTCCCGGACTGGGGCTGGCCCGGCGGATCAATCTTCGTCTGGCCGGATTGTTCAGGCCGGTCCAAGAGCTCATCGATGATTCCCTGCCGGCGTTGTTGAGAATTCAACTGTTCCAGACGGCCGACAAAAAGCATCACCTTGCCGCCTTTGGGAATCACTTCCTTCACCAGTTTGCCAGCAGCGCGGCCCGCTTTGTAATTGTCCATGCCCACAAAACAGAGCCGCTTGGAGTCAGGCGCATCCGAATCATGCGTGATTACTTTTGTGACTGCGCACGCTTCATTGATGAGGCCCACCTGGTTTTTGGCGTCGATGGGACTGATCGCGATGCCGGCAACGCCCCCGGCGAGAAGTGATTCCACAATGCGCTTCTGGTCCGCAATCCCCTTGGCGGGCATGTGAACCTCGGCGTCCACGTTGAATTCCTTCGCGGCTGCTTTCACGCCCGACGCGGCTGTGTTCCAAAACGGATCCACGCCGTTGGTGATGTAGGCAATCTTGCTCGACTTGGATTGTTTGCACGCTGTGAACGTCAGCAGCGCGCAGCACAACACCGCCAGGAAAATGCGTATTGGGTTCATCGCGGCGAGTTGTAGCTGGAGAGGGCAGGGAAGGGAAGCGCGTTGCGAGTCCCGTCACTGCGCGCCAAAAAATAGATCTTGGGCGGGACGATCCGCTTTGAAACAGTCGCGCGGATGAATCACATGGAGAGCCTGCTGCGAGTCGATTCGTTCTTCGCCCCGCGCCGCTTTGCGCTCATTTTGGCAATCTTGGTCGGCGCTTGTTTTGTGCCCGTGCTGCTGGGATTTCAATCGTTCGTCTTCCGCGATTTCGGAGTGTTTGGTCATCCGCTCGCCTCGTATTACCGGGATTGTTTCTGGCGTGGGGAAGTTCCGTTGTGGAATCCCCTCAACAATTGTGGCCTGCCATTCATGGCGCAATGGAACACAATGGTCTTTTACCCGGGGTCGCTGATTTATCTCCTGCTGCCATTGCCCTGGTCGCTCAACCTCTTTTGCCTTCTGCACCTATACTTCGGTGGCTTGGGAATTTTCTTTCTGGCACGACGCTGGTCCGGTTCCAACTTTGCCGCAGCCTTCGCCGGACTGGTATTCACCTTCAATGGTCTTGCGCTGCATTGCCTCATGTGGCCGAACAACGTGGCCGCGCTCGGATGGATGCCGTGGATTCTAATGCTCGTCGAGCGAGCCTGGTCACGAGGCGGTTGGTCTCTGTTGCCCGCGGTCCTTGCTGGTACGTGTCAATTCATGGCCGGGGCTCCGGAAGCCTTTTTGTTCACCTGGATTGTCACTGCGTTCGTCTGGTTGGCTCACGCAATCACCCATCGCGGCGACATCGTTCGTTCATTTTTGCGCTTCACCACGATCGTCCTCGGCGTCGTGGCGATGAGCGCGGTGCAATTACTTCCGCTCCTGGAATTGATTCAGCACTCCCAACGTAGCGAGGCATTTGACACCGGCAGTTGGGCGATGTCGCCGTGGGGTTGGGCCAACTTGCTCGTGCCGCTGTTTCGCACCATTCCCTCCATCAGTGGGGTGCCGTTTCAAATCGGGCAGGCATGGACGTCCTCTTATTATTTTGGCGTCGTCACCCTTTTGCTCGCGCTCGTCGCGGTGGTGCGTTTGCGCAACGCGCGTGTCTGGACGCTCGTCGCGCTCGTGATAATCGGTTTGGTGCTGGCCCTTGGAGATTCGGGCTACGCGTGGCCCTGGTTGAAGACGCATGTCGGCGCATTGGGCTTTATGCGTTTTCCGGTGAAACTGGTTTTTCTGGTGGTGATGCCGCTGACCCTCCTGGCCGCCTTGGGCGCGGCAGAACTGCTGCGAAAGCCGCCGGTCGCACAGACCATTACGTCATCGTCCAAGTCTGCGGCGCCGATCTCTGCGCGCGTCATTGGCTTGCTGACCGTGGCAATGGTTTGTGGCATCGCATTCATCTTGTGGGTGGCGTGGCGTCATCCCAGCGAGGAGCAAAATACGACCGCGACGTTGTGGAATGGAGCGATGCGGGCTTTGTTTCTATTGGTCCTGGCAGGAGGTCTCGAGTGGATGCGAAGAACGGATGGCCGCCGCCTCGCTCTCGTCTCCTGTGCTTGGCTCGGGATCGTGCTCGCAGATTTCCTGACGCATGTGCCGTGGCAGAATCCAACGATCAGCGCTCCGATGTTGGAACCGAGGTTGACCGAGCTGCAACCCCTGCGTGAACAAGCCCCATGGAGCCATTATCGACTGATGCCAAGCCTCGCAGCCGGCCGTTACCTGCATCAGTCTCCCGTGACCACAGTGGCAAACAGCTATCTGGCGCGGCGCATGGGGCAATCGCACAACTTGAACTTGCTGGAAGGCCTCGCAAAACCGGACGGTTTCTTCTCGCTGTATCTTGCCGCGCAGCAGGAAGTGCAGTTCAAATTGTACCTGGATGAACTATCCATTCGCGAGCCGATCGCGGATGCCATGGCGATCACATTCATGACGGCGCCGGGTAAACTCTTCGAGTGGAGCGCCCGGACGAATCCGCTGGCCATCGTCTCCGCGGGACAAGCGCCGGTGTTCCTGGCGGCGGCGGAAACGTTGCGTGCCATGGCCGAGGAAAAGTTTGACCCGCGAAGCACGGTTTTTCTACCGACGAGCGCACAAGGCAAGGTGAAAGCCCTCAGGACTGCCGGGGCGTCTGTTGCCGTGGAGGGTGTTCACTCCCATGAAATGAATTTTAAAGTGACCACGCCGTCGCCCGCGATGGTGACAATTTCCCACTCGGCGTACCCCGCCTGGAAAGCCTACGTCGACGGCGTCCCGGTTTCCCTATGGCGTGCGAACCATGCGTTTCAGGCGGTGGAAGTTCCGGCGGGTGAGCATCGAGTGCGCCTCCGTTACGAAGATAAAATGTTTCGGATCGGCGCGATGATATCCGGAGGCCTTCTCCTTCTAGTGCTAGTGGCTCTCGTGCTCTCGCCGCGCTGTCGGCGCTTTTTTTCCAGCCGTTCCCACGACGCGCCTGTCGATGTGTGACCCGGGTCGCCCCTTGACTCGACTTCGCTCGGGAATATCATGCGCGCTCTTTTGAAATTGAACGCTGAAATCTGAAATTCTGAACACTGAACCATGAGCACTATTGTCGATATCCAGGCGCGCGAAATCCTCGACTCACGCGGCAACCCCACCGTTGAAGTCGATGTAATCCTGGCGGGCGGTGCCGTGGGCCGCGCCGCCGTTCCCTCCGGCGCCAGCACAGGTGAGCATGAAGCGTTGGAACTTCGCGATCAGGACAAGAAACGGTACCTCGGCAAAGGCGTCTCGAAAGCCGTCGCCAACGTCACCGAGAAAATCCTGCCAGAACTGCAAGGCCTGGACGCTCTCGACCAGCTCACCGTTGATCGCACCATGCTGGAGCTGGATGGGACTGAGACCAAGTCCAAGCTCGGCGCCAACGCCATTCTTGCCGTTTCGCTCGCGACTGCCAAAGCCGCTTCCGAAGCCCTCGGCCAGCCGCTCTTCAAATACATCGGCGGACCCAACGCCAAGGTGCTCCCGGTGCCGATGGCGAACGTCATCAACGGTGGCGCGCATTCAGACGCTCCGATTGATTTCCAGGAGTTCATGATCGTGCCGAAGGGCTTCGACACTTTCAGCGAGGGATTACAGGCCATCACCGAAATTTTCCATGCGCTCAAAGCAGTCCTGAAGAAAAAGGGTCTTAGCACAGCCGTCGGCGACGAAGGCGGTTTCGCTCCCAAGCTCGACAGCGCCGACGCCGCGATCGAAGTGATCCTTCAGGCGACCAAGGACGCGGGCTACAAGGCCGGCAAACAAATCTTCCTCGCGCTGGACGTGGCGGCGTCTGAATTCTACGTCGCAGACAAGAAACAATACGTCTTCAAGAAGAGCACGGGACAGAAACTCAGCCCGGCCGATTTGGTGGCGTTTTATGCGGACCTTACTTCGCGTTATCCCATCATCAGCATTGAAGACGGCTGCGCCGAAAACGATTGGGAAACCTGGAAGGCCCTCACCGACAAGCTCGGCGACAAGGTCCAGCTCGTCGGCGACGATCTGTTTGTTACCAATGTGAAATTCCTCCGCCGCGGTATCGACAGTGGCACCGCCAATTCGATTCTCGTGAAGGTGAACCAAATTGGTTCGCTTACCGAAACCCTCGACGCGGTCGAACTCGCGCAGGAGAACGGCTACACGGCTGTGCTAAGCCATCGCTCCGGCGAGACCGAAGACGCGACCATTGCCGATCTCGCTGTCGCGACGAACTGCGGGCAAATCAAAACCGGCTCTCTCAGCCGCACCGACCGCACGGCGAAGTACAATCAACTGCTCCGCATCGAACAACTGCTCGGCCGGAACGCGGTTTACGGCGGCAAGTTCTGATCGCGTTCAACGTTTTTCAAAGTTGATGTCCCGCGACGTCCGAAAGGTGTCGCGGGATTTTTTTTGTCATTGAACGGTACAACGGGCCTCCGTGGATTGGGATATACGTTACATGGAACATGCAGTGACGCGCCCATTTGCCTTGCTACAAATTTTGGTAATTGTGTAAACAATCGGCATCACAAGTCACTGGAGCGGAGCGCATTGACGTCTTCGCTTGTGGTGGCTGTTACCCAAACAAAAGAGTGTTTCGAAGTGCGTCTATGCTCGCCTGCTCCTGGCTGCGGACATCCGTGTCTGCCGATCGAGGCGGTATTGCTCCATCGAGAAACACACCCCGCCTGTCTATGAAAACCACTCGTCCGCTAGTCCTGATTCTTGCGCTTCTCGCCACGCTATTCTGCCAGGTTGGCAGAAGTGCGAACATCGTCTGGGTGAGCGATAACCCCACCAACGCCCCCGGTTTTTCCGGCCCGATCGCCGGCACGGCTGATGACGCGTTCGTCACGAATCTCCTTCAGGGCGCCGGCCACACTGTCATCCGTTACAATTCAGATAACAGCGCCACGGTGTTGCTGAGCCAGGCGGATATCGACGCGATTAACACCAACGACCTGGTAATTTTGGGTCGCTCGATGGGCAGCGCGGCTTTCGGCGGAGCCCAGGGCGCGCAGTGGAATACGGCTATTACCAAGCCTCTCATTTGCCAGAGCGCCTTCCTCACGCGCAGCAATCTGCTTGGATGGTTTGCTGGCACCGACGCCCGTAACGGCGTGCCCATGCCGCTCGGTATCGTGAGCCCGAACGATCCGGAGAATGCCTATCTGTTCGCAGGCGTTGCACTGAATGGCACCAACACCGCCAGCAACTACGATGAAGCGCTGGACCAGAATACGACCCAGACCATCGATGCTCCTGTCGCGGGCGGTAATATCCTGGCGACCGGTTTCGGAACGAACAAAGTCGTTGTGGAATTTCCGGCTGGAACGTCGGTGCGCACCGGGACTCACACCCTCGGTGGCTACCGCATGTTTTTTGCCAGCGGCACTCGTGAAACCGCGGCGGTGGATACCGCAGGCAAGGACAATTTAACTCCGACGGGTGAATCTGTTTTCATCCGGGCCGTGACCCTCGCCATCAACAATGGCGTCGCTCCAAACCTCGGCAATGCCCCGATGATCACCACTCAGCCCGAAAGCACGAATGCCTGCATTGGATTGCCCATTGCCTTCAGTGTCACAGCCACCGGCCAGGACCCGTTGCGTTATCAATGGTATTTCAATGACGTTAATGTCATCACCAACGCCACCAATTCCTCGTATTCGATCAGCAGTTTTCAGGACACCAACGCCGGTAACTACACCGTCGTCATTACGAATGCTGCAGGCGCCGTCACGAGCGCCGTGGCTGTTGTCAGCATCTCGGGCACGGGAACGATTGCCTCCGCTGTGGCAAACCAAACGGTTTGTCCCGGGTCACCGGCGACCTTCACCACGACGGCCTCAGGTTCGGGGACGCTTCAATACACCTGGCGCAAGGACGGAACGGTCGTTCAAGGACCGGATGGCAATAACTCCTTCAACATTCCGTCCGTGGCCCCGGCCGATGGCGGCGCTTATTCCGTAACGGTCGCCGGCGACTGCAACACCGTGAGCAATAGCTTCACCCTGACAGTGGTCGCCGCCCCGGTGATTACGGCCAGCCCTCGCAATATCACGGTTCCGATGGGTAATGGCACGGTCTTTGGTGTGAGCGTTACCAGTGCGGGCGCCTTGGGTTACCAATGGAAGACTAACGGCGTGAACGTGCCGGGTGCCACAGCTTCGACTTACTCGATTTCCAATCTCACCCTGGGCCACAACGGCCTTCTGATCAGCGTCGAGGTTTCCAACTGTGTCAGCACAGCGCTTAGTTCGGCGGCGACGCTGACAGTGACGCCCATCTTCGGTTTGAGTTACGATTTCGACACTCCCGGACAGTGGACAAATGCTCCGTATAACTGGGGTCCTAACACGGTTAATGACTGGATTAATTTCGGTGCGGCGAACAATACGCCCGGTGGTAACCCAGTCTCGATGGGCGTCGTTGCGGCGGGCGGTGCGCAGATTCAAACGTTCGAAGTCTCCACGGGCGGTGTCGGGGTGGCACTGGGCGGCGGTGCGTTGGGTCACGTGTTCAACAACAACATCGATAGCGGCGCACTCCTTCTTCCCACCGGCTTTGATTTCTCCAGCTCGGGCAAGGTGTTGACGGCGTCGATCATGATCAAACTTCGTAACCCGCAAGTAGCGAATCGAAATACCCAAATCGGTTTCGTCACGACGACCAACTACAACAATCAATTTCAAGGTATCAACGGCAACGATCGGCAGGGTTACATGTCGGCGATTCTCCAATCTCGCGTTGCCGCCAGCGGCAGCTACGCCTTGGAAGTGCAGCACAAGGTCATCGCCGGCACAGCCACGCTGCCCGCACTTCAAACGATCGTGAACTCCCCCTCCAACAACTTGAACACCACTCCCGGCGTGCTGACCCCGGCGACGGGCACGAACGGTTGGTATCGCTTGACCGTGCAGTTCATGAACATCAAGGGACCGGGTCTGGCTTCCAGCAATTTTACAATCAATGCCACGCTTCAAGAAATGGGACCGCTGGGAATCACGCCCGGCGCCATTGTGTTGGGCACGGGCGGCTCGCTTGTCCAAACCAACGGCGACATAGTGAATCAAACCAACTTGTTCTTCGCACTCCGCAACGCCAGTCAGCAGGCGGGTCTCGATTACTGGGATAACATCTTCATCAGCACCACCAACGGCCCGATTTATTTCGTCGCACCCCTTGCGGACGTCTCCGTCCAGGAAGGCCGCAAGACAACGTTCAAGGCGATGGTGGATGGTGACGGTCCTTACACCTACCAATGGTTCAAGAACGGTGTCGCTATACCCGGCGCGGGCAACTGGAGATATACCACTCCCGCTCTGACCTTGAGCGACAATGGAGCGCAATACACGGTCACCGTTACCAGCACGAACAACACAATTACGAGCAACCCGGGAACCGTCACAGTGACGGCGGACCCGTTGATGGTGGTTTCTGCCGGCAGCGTCGATGGCGGCGTCGTCGGAGTGCGTTTCAATCAACTCGTTAACCCTTCAACGGCAACGATGGCGGCGAACTATTTGATCGACGGCGCCCCGGCTGTCGCGGCCCAGGTCCGGCCGAACGGTTCTGATGTGCTCATCACTCCAGCGTCCGCACTTACTGGAACATTCACCGTGACCGTTTCCGGCGTGACGACGCTCTCCGGCACGGCCTTGGGAAGCAGCGTTTCCGCCACGGGTCAAGTAGCCGGGTTGGTCGGCTACGACGTCGATGCAAACAACAGCGGGTTCTTCACGGTTGAAGGGGCTCCGAACGCAAACGGTGCAGTTGCCACGTATCCTGGAGACAGCTTTAGTTTCGGGCCGGGCAACTTTGAAGTCACGGCTGGTGGACACGACATTTTCAACACTTTCGATGGCTTCCGCTTTGTCTATAAGCAGATGACCGGCGACTTTGATATCAAGATGCGCATTCCGTATCAGGATGCGTTCCGCTTCTCACAGAAAGCTGGTTTTGACGCGCGTATTTCGTTGGATGCGTTCAGCCCCCATGTTGGCGCTTTTGCCGATGCGCCTTCGCCTCAGTTGAATCGGTTCGAGGCGACAGCCCGAATCGTTTGGGGAGGTGGCGGCATCTCCTGGGGCACGAACACGGCGGCCATGTATCCGAATGCGTGGCTGCGGTTCCGTCGTTCCGGTCAAACGTTCCTGCGCTATTCCAGCACCAACGGCGTGAACTGGTTGTGCGATGGACAATTTTCACCCGAACCCGGCGCGCTCAAGTGGCCGGATACGCTCTACGTCGGTATCGCGGGCAACTGCAATGTGGGCGCTGGCGGTGTCCAGTTCCCGAACCACATTCAGATTGATAACTTCGGAGATTTCGCGGGTTATCCTGGAGCAGCCATTACGATCAACACCCAGCCGACCAATGTCACGGTGGCCGCTGGTTCCGCTGCAACCTTCACCGTGGTCGCGACTGCCACGGGCGTCCCGCAGAATGGTTTGGGCGGTGAACTTACCTACGTCTGGCAACGCACCAACAGCCTGTCCGGCGGTTGGACCAATCTGGCGAATGCGGGCGTGACCAATGCGGTCTTCGCGACGCCCGCCCTGTTCGGCGGCGACAATCAGGCCCAGTATCGCGTCATTGTCAGGGCGCCGGGCGCCCCCGATGTAACGAGCAGCGTCGTGACTGTGACCGTGACCGATTCCGCAGCTCCCACGATCGCCACAACTGGAATCGTCGTCCCGACCAATTCGACGGACAGGATTTCCCTGACGTTCTCAGAATACGTTTCTGCGACTGCCTTGAACCCGGCCAATTACACCCTCACTAACAGCGCCGGCACGGTGTTCAGCATCGCGAATATCTCCTACGCCTGGACCGGTGACCGTAGGACGGTCATCATTACCACGGCCAATCCCTTGCCTGCTGGCACTTACGGATTGCGGGTTTCCGGCGTGCAGGATTTGGGCGGCCAGACCATCGCCACTGTTACGCGGACATTCCGCCAGGTCCAAAACAGCGTGATGGCTCCGATCGTTATGGACTGGTACGGTGCCCTTGCCAACGCGGCGAACCTGGGCGACCTCACGAGCAACGTACGATTCCTCGCGAACACACCCGACTACACGGTTTACAGCAACGCCTTCGGTTGGAACATCGGTGGCGGATTCCCAGCCCAAGGCGGGCCGGCGGACAACTACGGCGTTCGGATGTACACCTATTTCGTTCCGACCAATAACGCGCAATACACTTTCTGGTGGCGCGCGGATGACTTCGCCCGGTTCTCCATGAACACCAACTCCGATCCGTTGCAGAGCACCAATCCGGCAGGGGTCACGGCCGCTCAAATTCTTGGCGCAAACAATCCCAATTACTCGCTGACCAACAGCTTCACGACTCCGACGTTGGTCGCAGGTCAGAAGGTACTACACCGAGTTCCTGTTCAAAGAAGGCGGCGGTGGTGACGGTGGTGTCGTGATGGTGACCCTCGGTAATACCAATGGCGTGACAGCACCGGCGCAAGCTCTCACGGCGGGTCCGGATTTGTTCGCGTTCCCTGACGCGGTGGCGGAAACGCCCGTGGCCATCTCCGAACTCTACACGAACCTGTTGACCGGCGGCATCTCTGGGAATGGGAACCTGCCGGATTACATCATTGCCACGAACACCCTGAAGTTCATCACAGGCATCCCCGATATGCTGACCTACCAGAAGTATTTCGCGTTCATGACGAACCTCGGGAATACGGCGCACGACAATTATCTGGGCAAGCTCTACAGCTACTTCGTGCCGCCCACGAACGGTAACTACAAGTTCTGGGTGCGCGGTGATGACACCACCCTCTTGTTCCTCAACACGAATGCAGTCAACAGCACCGACCCCGCTGGAAAGGTAAAACTTTACCAGAAGGACGCCTTCGGTAATGCGAACTATGCCATGGCTCAGATTCCATCTGTGACCCTGATCGGCGGCCAGCGCTACTACATGGAAGGTCATTGGCGCGAGGGTGGCAGCGGCGAAGGCATGACCGTGGCGGTTCGATCAGGTGCCGACGCGGGCACCCCGCCTGTGACGGAGATGATTCCTCGCAGTATGCTCGAGTTCCCCACCAACCTGGCCCGAATCGGCGCGGTTAACTTTAGTCAGGCCGGAAGCGGCCCGGCGCTGACGCCGACTAATCCAACCATCCCTGAAGGTGGCTCGGTTACGCTCTTCCCGAGAGGTATCAGTGGCGCGCCTCCCTATTATTTCGCATGGCTTAGAAATGGCGTCGTGGTTCAGGCAGCCCCCCCCATCAATGGTGCCGCGGGTGCATTGGTGATGCCGTATTACAACACACCCCCGCTGACCATGGCCGATAACGGCGCGGTTTACAGCGTGGTCATTTCCAATCTGTTCAGCGTCGTGACGCAATCCACAACAATTACGGTCACGGCGGACGTTACGCCCCCGGCTATTGCCACGGCTGTTGGATCGCAATTCAACACCTTCGTGGTCGTGACCTTCACTGAAGACGTTGATCCTTACACGGCAAGCCAGTTGTCTAACTACCGCATCAACGGGGGAGTCTCTGTCCTCTCGGTCACCTTTGACCCGGTGAGGAAAGATCGAGTCACACTTCGCACCACGGAGCAGATGCCTAGCACTCAATACACAGTGACGGTCAATGGGGTGCGGGATCTGTCGCTGGCTGGAAACGCGGCAGTCAATGCAACCGCCAACTTCACCGCTTGGGGCTTTGGCGGCCGAGGCACGGTTTACGTCGAGTATTGGACCAACCTGCTCGGTGGTTCGTACGCAGCCTTGGAGAACGATCCGAAGTACATCAACAACCAACCGGACGGTTCCTATTACACCAACAGTTTCTCAGCCGGACAGTTTGGCGCGGAAACAGGGCGCAACTTCTGGGGTGCGCGTGTGACTGGTTTATTCATGCCCCCGAGCAATGGTCTCTACCGCTTCTTCGTCCGTGGCGATGACGGTACGAAACTCTACATCAACACCAATGGGACTGATCCGAACGGCGCCGTGCTCGTCGCTGCCAACCTCGGTGCCAACTCAAGCACTTGGTACAATGGCCAGGGTGCTGCCGGGAATAACGGTCTCGTTTCAGGCAGTGCTTCAATGCCAATTTCAATGACGAATGGCTCCGCTTACTTCATGCAGGCCATCTTCAAGGAAGGCACGGGCGGCGATCACATGGAAGTCACGATGCGCTCCGTCGATCAGGCGACCCTCACAGATTACCCGCCGCTCGGCGCACCTGCCGCCGCTGATATCCTTGGCGCCGGCGCCTTCACCACCACCGGCAATCCTGATGTGAACAAATTCAACGTCACACAAGTTCCGCCGGCGGAACTATTCCTGACAGAGAATGACCCGGTGAACCTGGTTTTTGCGGCGACCACCACGCCCCCGTCATTGACGCCCTACATTTCTTATCAATGGCAGCGTTCCAACTCGGTTACGGGGACGTTTACGAACATTCCCGGCGCGACCATGTCGAGCCTCTTCTTCTACGCATCCCTGCAAGATGATAGCGCGACGTATCGCTTAGTGGCGACGATACCGGGCACGACTTTGGTGATGCCCACGTTGCTTCACGTCATTACGGACACCAATCCTATCGCGATTGTTTCAGCCAGCAGCTTGGATGGCAGCACCATCGGCGTGGCTTATAGCGAACCTGTGGATGTGCCGACGGGACAGGAAGCCTCGTTCTACTCCATCAATGGCGGTTTCCCTGGGGTAATCACAGCCACCATCCAACCCAATGACCCGACTAAAGTCATTCTGGTATTGGAAGCGCCGATAACTGGCACGTTCGTGGTGGAAAAATCGGACGTTTACGATCGCGCGGCCGTTCCCAACTACACCGCAGTAACATCGGCAACTGGTTCCGTCCAGAACCTGCGTGCCCTTGACGTCGGTACGTCGGGGTTGATTGGCGCCGGCGGATACAACGCACTGCTACCCGGATCGAGTCTGACGTTCACGAATGGTGGCATCGATGTCTCGGCCAATGGTTGGGACATTTGGAACACGGCGGATGGCTTCCACTTCACCTACCGTGAAGTGACCGGCAACTTCGACATCAAGACCCGCATTGATAAATTCGTCGGTGCGGACCAGTGGTCGAAGGCGGGAATCATGGCCCGGCCGTCTACCAATGCGAATAGCCGAATGGTCTATATGGCTGCGACTCCCGCTACCACTCCGGTCTCGGGGCAAGTTCCCAACAACTTCTTTGCAGCCCAGTATCGCGATACGGATGGTGGTGCGCCGGCGAATGTGCAAAACGCTGTTGCTCCTGGGTATCCCAATGCCTGGGTCCGCCTGCAACGCAGCAATTCTGTGTTCTACGGGTATTGGAGCACCAACGGGACGGATTGGACCGTCATGCTCCAGCGCGACACTGCGACCATTGTTGGCGGGGTATTCCCTGACACGTTGCAAGTCGGGTTGGGTACCGTTTCGCATGACCAAACTCGTGCGTTGAACAACAACGCCTACGTGGAGTACCGCAACCTCGACTTCCCTCAGGGCGCCTCCATCGTCCAGCAGCCCGAGCCGGCGTTCGTGACTTTGGGCATTCACCAAAGCGTCACGTTCTCCAACCTCATTGCAGCTGGTAGTAACGTTCAATATCAGTGGCGCCGGGATGGTGTTGCGGTGGCGAATGGAAATGCGGCGAACCTGACTATCAACGACCTCGCCGCAAGCGATTCGGGTTTCTATACCGTGGTCGTCTTTAACAATGGCGGCGGGGCGATCAGCGTGCCACTGCAGCTCATCGTAACCAACACCATCCTCGTCACAACGAATGATACGCTGACAGCGACGATTGACACCCCGTTAAGCGTGACGAACACAACCCTCACTGCAAACGACTTCGATTTGGAAGGCGATCCCCTTTCGATTCTGGCCGTCTATTATCCGCACACGATCGCCACGAACTTCGATGCTGGCACGCTGGCCGGTGCGGCCTACTACGGGTCCGCAACGAACGATAGCACGGGCGGAACCGCAAACACCGGAGTCGTGAAACTCAACAACGGAGCGGCCAGCCAGTCTGGCTCGATGGTCCTCAGCAACGAGTGGGGTGGCAAACGTGTCCTGGCGTTTACTGCCAACTTCAACTTGCGGATCAGTGACACGAGCGGCGAGCCGGCGGACGGTTTCAGCTTCAACTTTGCTGGCGACATTCCGAACGCGGCGACCTACACGTCTCCGTATGGGGCCTTCGGCGCTGAAGACGGTGTTGGCACTGGCTTCACGTTCGCCGTGGATAACTACCGCGCCCTGCCGTTCGGTGGCATTGGCTCGACGGCGGCGAATGCCGGAACGGGTCTCGCCAATACGTCCGGCCTGAAAATCAAATATGGCTACACGAACATGGCGTTTGTGCAGATACCCACTTGGAACAATCCAAACTTCATCCCTGTGTCGATCACGCTCACCATGGACGGTAAGGTGACGGTCGTCGTGGACGGAACAAACGTCTTCGGCACTGTGTCGATTCCGTGGGTGCCGCAAGCCGGTCGCTTCGGTATCTTCGCCCGAACTGGCGGCCAGTTTGAAGCGCACTGGATCGATGATCTGAGCATTGACCTCCTCGCTGAAGACACGGCTCTGGGCGGTAGCGTCAGTCTCACGAACGGCAACGTTGTTTATACGCCGCCGGCCGGAGTGACGGGGACGGATACGTTCTACTACCTGGCGACTGATGGTCAGGTTGGAGGCACAAACGTTGGGCTCGTCACCGTCAACATCTCGGCCGCGGCGCCTATCCAGATTCGCACGCCGGTTTATAACGGTGCGACGTTCTCCGCTTCATTCGCCACGGCGAACGGTGTGACTTACATCGTGGAGTACAAGGACGCCTTGAACGCGGGGTCTTGGACGTTCCTGACCACGATCACGGGTGATGGAACTGTGAAGACGTTCACGGACATGGGCCCGCTGCCGGCGAACCGCTTCTACCAGATTCGAGTGCAGCCGTAGGCAATTAACGAGTCCATAAGAAAGGCCGGGGGTAACGCCCCGGCCTTTATTTTTATGCAGCGACATGATTAGGCGCCGATGATCATGTGTTGCTCGACAGGTGAATCCTCGGCGTGTATCAGTCCGGCCATGCGTTGCCCTAATTTTTTTCTCACCCTGTTCACTCTTGCGTCAGTGGTTGGTTCCTTCGCGGCGGAAGTTAAACCATTGCGAGTCCTCCTCGTGGCTGGTGGTTGCTGTCACGATTACGCAAAGCAAAAAGAGGTGCTGAAGACCGGCCTTGAAGAGCGCATTCATGTGCAAGTGGATTTTGCCTATACCAATGACACCAGCACCAAGGCCCGCTTTGACGTTTACGCAAAGCCGGATTGGGCGGATGGGTACGATGTCGTCATTCACGACGAATGTTCTGCGGACGTGAAGGAGGTGGCGTATGTGCAAAACATCCTCGCCGCACACAAGAGCGTTCCGGCCGTGAATCTTCACTGCGCCATGCACAGCTATCGCACGGGCACACCCGATTGGTTCAAGTTTGTGGGCATCCAATCCAGCAGCCATGGGCCGCAGGAGCCGATTGCGCTGATTTTTCTCGACGCGAAGAATCCGATTACAGCCGGCATGAGCGAATGGACCACCATCAAAGAGGAGCTCTACAACAACGTGAAGATCTTCGATACTGCGGTTCCGTTGGTTCGAGGAAAACAGTGGGTGAAGCAAAAAGATGGAACCATCAAAGAGGTTGAGGCAATCGTGGCTTGGACGAATCCTTACGAGAATACCCGAGTCTTCAGCACCACCCTGGGACACAACACTCAAACGGTAGGCGACGCACGCTATCTTGAATCTCGTCGCCCGGGGCCTCCTGTGGTCGTGCGGCAAACTGGAGCCGAAGTATCTCAAATCTGCGGCGAAATAGGCGGCCGGCATTCTTGCAACCGATGCGGAATCAGACACACCTGGTTCGGCCGCGCCCCAACCGGTTTCGCCGGCATTGGGCTCTTCGACCGGATGTCGTATTTTTAAATCACGGTTCCTTCGGCGCCTGCCCGCGCCCGGTGTTAAAGCTTCAACAAGACTTGCGGGCGCAAATGGAAGCGGAGCCTGTTCAGTTCCTTTGGCGGCATTTTGAAGAGCGGCTTGACCCGGTGCGTTCTGTGCTCGCCCAGTTCCTCGGTGCCCGGTCGCAGGATCTCGTCTTAACCACGAATGCCACCTCGGGAGTGAACGCCGTGGCACGCTCCATTCGATTACGGCGCGGCGACGAACTCTTGACGACGAATGCCGATTACAATGCGTGTCGAAACGTGCTGCGCGAAGCGGCTCGGCGGGCCGGTGCCAGGATTGTTGTAGCGCCCGTTCCGTTTCCCATTGGAAATGCGAATCAAGTGATTGAACCCATACTTCGTGCGGTCACCTCCCGCACTCGAATGGCAATGATCGACCACGTGACGAGTGATACAGGGTTGGTTTTGCCAGTTGCCCGCATCATTCGGGAACTTGAAGCCCGCGGGGTTGATACGTTGGTGGATGGAGCACATGCCCCGGGAATGTTGCGCCTCGACCTTTCGCAACTACGGCCTGCCTATTACACAGGGAACTTGCACAAATGGGTGTGTGCGCCGAAAGGAGCGGCATTTTTGTGGGCTCGCGAAGACCGTCAGGGTGCACTCAACCCGGTGGTGATTAGCCACGGCCAAAACCGAGCGCGCGAGGGTCACACGCCATTTCAGGATCGTTTTGACTGGCCGGGGACGTTCGATCCAAGCGCTTGGTTTTGTGTAGGCAAAGCAATCGAGTGGATGGGAAACCTGTTGCCGGGAGGCTGGAATGAACTGAGGAGGCGCAACCACGATTTGGCCGTCCAAGGTCGCCAATTGCTTTGCGATCGGCTCGGTGTAGAGGCGCCTTGTCCCGCCGCAATGTTGGGATCGATGGCGACTATTCCACTGCCAGACCGGTTCCAAGACGTGCCCCCATCTGGTAGGATTGATGCGGAACAATTGAGGCTCTACGACGAGTTTGGAATCGAAGTCCCCTTCAGCCGCATGGGACAGCGCGCCCTTCGTTGCTTCCGTGTATCAGCGCAGATTTATAATTCGCCTGCCGAGTTCACCTACCTCGCCGATGTCCTCTCTTGTTTGTGAGGGGCGAAGTTACCGGCTTCCGTCTTTGCGCAGCCCACTGACTTCTCCCGCCAAGAGAGACAATTCGAAGTACTGCTTCGACTGATTTATCGGCCGAAAATCTGGTTGCAAATTTTTTTCAAAAGTTCACGGTGCGTCCAGTCTGTTAGATAGCTTGTCGCTTCCAAGGCATGGTAAATCGTCAGGTGAACTCAGTTCAGTGAAGGTTTGAAACCCGGTGGTCGGGAACAGTCTCGTGAAGGCAGAGGTCGTCTGGACAGCAAACTGGCAATGAGTAATAAACTGTTTGTTGGAAATCTTTCCTTCAACACAACCGAGAACGATCTGCACGACGCTTTTGCGGCGCACGGCACGGTCGTTGAAGCCAACCTTATGATGGATCGCATGAGCGGTCGTCCTCGCGGTTTTGGCTTCGTGACAATGGGCACTCCCGAAGAAGCGCAGAAAGCAATTGAAGCGCTTAACGGCAAGGAAATCGACGGTCGAGCATTGACCGTGAATGTGGCTCGTCCCCGTGAGGAACGTTCCGGCGGTGGCGGCGGTGGCGGCGGTGGTCGCGGACCGCGTCGTGATTACGGCGGCGGTGGCGGTGGTGGCGGCGGTCGCGGCGGCAGCGGCGGCGGTCGAGATCGTTACTAAGAGAGTCCGTTTCAACAAGCGAGACCCGTTTACCGGGTCTCGCTTTTTTTGTAGCTAAGAGGCCTTTCGGCACGGGCTCGTTGCGGTCCCTGGTGGGCGAACATCGGTTGGTACCTTCTTTAGCTCCCACCACATCGATCCTGAATCGGTCCCGGCGTTGCGTTGTGCCGTCAGAGACTCTATTTTTTGTGCTTTGAAGAACGTTATTCCATATCGTTGGCTCTCCTTTGCGTTGTGCGTCTTCGCCCTGACAGCCTGCCGCCAATCGCAGAATACAGATGCGAATCGATACAGCGCGCGGCCGAAAGGCACGGTCACTTTCAGCAAGGAGATTGCGCCCATCGTGTTTCAGAATTGTGTGGGTTGCCATCATGCTGGAGGCTCCGCGCCCTTCGAGTTAATCGCGTACAGCGACGTGCGGAAACATGCTCGTCAAATTGTCGAGGTAACGCAACGCCGCTCGATGCCCCCCTGGCTGCCGGATCCGAACATCGTCCATTTAGTGGGAGAGCGCAGCCTGACAATCGATGAGTTGGGTTTGATCAAACAATGGGCCGAGGAAGGTGCGGTTGAAGGCAATGCGGCTGAGCTTCCACCCATCCCGCAATTTAACCAGCGATGGCTGCTGGGAGAGCCGGATCTGGTCGTAAAACCGGCACGTCCCTTTCTTCTCCCGGCGGATGGCCCGGACGTTTATCGCAACTTGGTAATTCCGCTGCCGATCGCCGCTCGCCGTTACGTGAAAGGTTTGGAATTCCGGCCCAACAGCCGTGCAGTACATCACGCGTTCCTGAAGACGGATCGCGCAGGCCAGGCACGCGCCTTGGATGGGGCGGATGGACAGCCAGGTTTTGGCGGAATCCACGCTCCGCGCTCATGCGAAAGCCCGATCACATTTGCAAGTTGGCAACCTGGCAAGACCCCCAGGTTTTATGCGCACGATCTCGCGTGGGCCGTCGAGACGAACACGGATCTCGTGGTTCAGATTCATCTGCAAACGCTAGGAAAGGAAGAATGGGTGGCGCCTGAGGTTGCCTTCTTTTTTACCGATAAGCCAGGAACTGCCATCGCTTCCAAAATCCCGCTCAACACGTTCACGATCGATATTCCCGCCGGCATGAGCAACTACGTCGCAACGGATTCTTTTTCATTGCCGGTGGATGTCGAGCTGCGCGGAGTTCTTCCGCATGCGCATTACCTCGCAAAAAAAATGCGGGCGTACGCTGATTTGCCGGACGGGAAACGTCAGTGGCTGATGTGGATCGACGAATGGGATTTTAATTGGCAGGGCGACTATGAGTATTCGACTCCGATTTCGTTGCCGCAAGGCACGCGGCTCGTCATGGAATACACGTACGACAATTCTGCGAACAACCCACGTAATCCCCACCGGCCCCCGCAAAGGGTGACCTATGGCTCGCAGACTACGGACGAGATGGGTGAACTGTGGCTCCAAGTTGTGATGAATACGCCGCAGGACTTCGCCAGCTTTAATCGGGCGCTTCAGCCCCGGTTTCTCAATGACCAAATCGCCGCCAACGAAGCCATCTTGCGCCGTAATCCGAACGATTATCGGGCTCACGCTGAAGTCGGAACGGCTCTCATACTTCTGGGGAAGGAGGGAGTGGGGATGAACCATTTGCGTAGATCAATCGAGCTCAATTCCCAATATGATGAAGCTCACTATTTTCTCGGGTTGGGGCTCCGGAGCCAGAAACAGCTCGCGGCAGCTCGTCGAGAATTTGAAGCGGCGTTGCAACTTAATCCGAAGCATGCACGCGCCCGCGGCAACCTGGGATTGATCCTCGCGGAGCAGGGGGATCTCGCAGGTGCTGCGCAGCAATTCCAACTGGCGTTGAAGTTGAATCCGCAGGACGCCATCGCGCTGGATATGCTCAAACAGATCGGGGAAGCCACCAAATATCCTCTGCTGCGGTAGAAGGTTTTCCTCAGGAATCACTCCCAGCCGTTAAGGGATCCGTGTTGCAGGAATTCCTTGAAATCCTAAAGGTCATGATTACTTTGGGCGCCGCCCGTGGACGCTTAGCTCAGTGGTAGAGCATTACCTTCACACGGTAGGGGTCGCAGGTTCGAAACCTGCAGCGTCCACCATCCCTCTTCAGAAAGTTGCACTCATTCTTTTGGCAGTGGATCGTTCAAGATCACCCTCCGTTTCTTTCTTAAATCTCACCGCTAGTTGTGTAGTCGTCGTACGCAACACGGGATGAGGTAGGTGCCACAGTTGCGGACGCGCACCGTATTTCCCGGAGAGTGTCTGCCGTAGTGCGTGCGACTACTCAAGGGTCAGTCATTCCCATTACAACCTACGCGTTCAACACGTTCCGGTATGCAAAACGCAAATGATGGCAAAGTCAGCAAATGGTTATTGTTCGTTGGAATACATTGCTTAACTTTACTACGTTCACGAGTTTGCGATCCGGATGAAACCTTGATCAGAAACCCCTAGATGAAGACAATTTTAGTGCTCGCCAACCATCCCGAGTTGGCGGAAGCGGTCCGATCTGCGTTAGATCCGGAACGCTACCGTATCGTCCATCGCCTTAACTGCGACGAGGCTGAGCCACTGCTTAATCATGGCCTCGTTCACATTTGCATCCTGGAATCCGAGGTGGTGGAGATGTTGGGGATGTGGGTTTTTGAGAAGATTCGGAGACGCCTGCCAAATGCCCCACTCATCGTGTACGCGGGGGAAAGCAACTGGGCGTTGGAAGAGGAAGCTTACCTAGCGGGAGTTCAGCATGTTTTGCATAAGCCGGTGCGGGCCCGCTTGTTGGATTCGGTTTTGGAACAGGCAGGTACTCGCCCGCGAGCTGCGGTCGCTGGGCTTCCCGCCTCGTCGGCCAAGGCGAACATTCCCGCTGTTTCGCGCCCTGCTAATGACGGCGCGATGCGTGCATTACAAGGCTGGCGGGATTTTGCCAGTTTGCTTTCGAACTCGCTGAGCACCGAGGCGTTGCTCAAACAGTTTTTGCTGCAGCTTCGGGAGAT
This sequence comes from uncultured Verrucomicrobiae bacterium, assembly GCA_963760275.1. Taxonomy (GTDB): domain Bacteria; phylum Verrucomicrobiota; class Verrucomicrobiia; order Limisphaerales; family SIBH01; genus JANNGC01. The sequence goes on along the minus strand of CAVXCM010000008.1, from coordinate 126,600 downwards.
TACCGGCATCAACCGCGCAGCAATTTTTTTGCGTCCGCCCGTTCTCGTGCCGGGTTATGCCCAGAGCATGGGGGGAGGAAGGTTTCTACGTTCGGCCTGTGCCATCGGTTTATCAACCGGTGCACTGGAGGGCTTGGAATTATCTTTGGAATCGGGGATCGGTGGCCACGTTTTTCATCATGGCCGAATCCTGTGGCGTGATAGCAATGAAGCCCACGGAGATTCGGAGATCGAACGTGAGTTCGCGCTGCTTGGTGCTCAGGTAGTGGTGCCTATCCTTGACCAGCAGGCTTTGGTGGGAGTGGCGGCATTTGATTCCCGCATTACAGGCGAGTCGCTGTCGAGGGAGGAGTTGGAAATTATTTTCCATGTCCTTGAGGAAATGGGCTTGGGAATCCGGAATGTATGGTTCCACGATCAGCTGGCGGCCAACCAGCAAATGCTCACGGACATTCTGCGACAATTTAACAATGGCTGTGTCGTGGTGGGGCGTGATTTGAATGTATTGCACTGTAATGATACGGCTCGGCGCTTTCTCCTCGGCTCACGCCGAGAAGCTGAGTTGCAGTTCAGCGACCTGCCGGTGGTCCTGGGGAGTAAACTGTATCAGGTGCTCAAATCCGGCGCGGCACTCGCGCCATTCCGATTTCAACCCGCGGACAATTCCAAGGCGGTATTCCAGGTTTCCATGGTGCCACTGCAATCGCGCCCGGCGAGTTTGCCTGATTCGGCATTGATGGTCCTCGAAGACCGCACGCAAACGGAACAGTTGCATCAACTTGAACTCGAAACGGGGCATCTGCGGTTGATTAAATCAATGGCTGATCGCCTTGCACATGAGATCGGCAACGCCTTGGTGCCCATGTCTACTCATCAACAGTTGCTGGGGGATCAATACCTTGATTCCGATTTTCGCGATTCGCTGAACGTGGCTTTGTCTGATGGTGTGAAGCGAATTTCTCGTCTCGTAAACCAGATGCGCTTTCTCTCGCGCGACAGTTTGGTCGCGGAGGAATCCTTTCCCTTGGGCCCGGTTGTGGAAGAAGCATTTCGTGAAGCGCAAACCCACCAACCCGTAAAAGCTGCCTTCCTCAAATACGACGGCGGTGAGCATCCCTCCATCGTGGCAGGCGATCGCGCCGCATTGAAACACGCGTTCGTGGAAGTGTTCGTCAACGCCCTGCAAGCCAACCCGGAGGATGCCCGCGTCGCCGTAAAAATGAAGGCCGATCAGGACGTGGGTGGCAAAGGCAAGCGCTGGGCGCAAATAGAAGTTCAGGACAACGGAGGCGGGTTTACCGCGGAAGCCTTGAGCAAGGTACCGTCGCCTTTTTTCACGACCCGAACTGTCGGGCTGGGACTTGGCTTGACGGTCACCCGAAAAATCATCGAGACGCATCGCGGCACTTTGGAGATCGTAAAGACCGGGAACGTCGACTGCGGCACGGTGCGGATTCTGTTACCTCAGACAAATCGGTAACGCATTGCCGAGGTCCTGGGCGGTGATGTGCTAGTGACGAAACCCGGACGAAGAAGGCCCCCGTTGCCGTTGAACCCGGTCATGAGTTGCCTCGAAGGCTCATATCGTTGCATTGCGCCTTAACTACGACTGGTATTTTGGTGTCTCGTCCAAAGACCTCTTCAGCTTCTTAGGCATTTCGCCGAATATCATTGGATGCTTGCGCATCGTCTCGTTCCTGTGGCACTCGGCTTAACTTTGCCGACCTGTGGATTTGCTTTGGGAATTCGGTTGTTCGATCACGACGCATTCGCCACGGCCCGTGGAGATGCGTTTGTCGCGACGGCTGATAACCCGTCGGCGATTTACTACAATCCCGCCGGCATCACGCAACTGGAAGGGCACCACGTCCGTGGCGCGTTAAATATCATTACGGCGGATGCGCAGTTCGACAGCAAGACGGCTGGGGAAATCTCCACGCGCGATCAGTTTCTGCCGCTGCCGGGTTTTTTCTACACGTATTCACCAACGAATTCCGCACTCTCCCTTGGCGTTGGTTACTATATGCCATTCGGTTTTTCGATGGAATGGCCCAAGAACGGCCCATTCCGCACGAACACGACGCATGGCGAACTCCAGTACCACACGCTTAACCCGGTTGTGGCCTGGCAAGCCACCAAAACGCTTTCGATCGCTGCCGGCCCCACTCTCAATTATGCCTACACGGATCTGCGTCGCGGCGTGTTCGCTCCCGGGGACGAATTTAAGTTCACCGGCGATTCCTTCGCCTTCGGTGCGACGGCTGGATTGCTGTGGCAGCCCACGCGCAGGCATTCCTTTGGGCTAAGTTATCGCAGTCCGACAACGCTCGATTTGGAGGGGACGAGCACCGTAAGTCCCGCGGGATATGGCATTCCGGATCAGGACGCCCGCGTGAAGTTGCCAATGCCGCAGGTCATTATCGGCGGCTATTCCTTTAGGCCAACGCCCGAGTGGAATTTGGAGGTGAACCTGGATTGGACGGATTGGAATTGCGTGAACACGCCGGTGCTCCGGCAGGGCACTCCGCCGGGTCCCGTCCCATTGCCCTTGGAATGGAAATCCAGTTTTGCCGTGGAGGTCGGTGGCACCCGCTACTTTGACAATGGGCTTCATCTTAGTGCGGGCTACGTTTTTCTCGAGAACTCGGTCCCTGACAAAACATTTACACCGCTGGTGCCGGACCAGGACATGCATGTGTTCAGTATCGGACTGGGCGGAAAACGCGAGCGGCTTTCGTGGGATGCGACGTATCAGTTCACCCGCGGCTTTGGTGCTGATATCAAAAATTCGGTCGCTGGATCGGCCGTGTCCGGGCATTACACCTTCACGGCCCACGCCTTGAGCCTGTCCGTGGGATACCATTTTTGAGAGGGCAGTCTTGCTTTCATGCTGTGCAAACGTTTGAATGGATGAGTTCCGGTACTGTGTGCGATTTCGAATAAGCTAAACTATGGTTGCTTCTGCTTTGCCTATGCTTGTGCCCATATCGCCGGCAAATCCCGCTAAAGTGGTTCGTCGTCGCAAGTTGCTTGTCGTGGATGACGAAGAAGGTCCCCGCCAGTCGCTGCGTGTCGTCTTTAAGAATGACTTTGAGTTGCTCCTCGCTGACGACGGCGCACGTGCTATCGAGATGGCCAAGCACCAGAAGATTGATGTGGCTGTCCTCGATATCCGGATGGCCGGCATGTCTGGCATCGATGTGTTGCAAGGTTTGAAAGCCGTTGATCCGGACATCGAAGTAATCATGCTGACTGCTTACGAAACAATCGACACCGTTCGCCAGGCCTTGCGACTGGGGGCGTGCGATTACTTGAACAAGCCTTTCGACATTCCAGCCATTCGCACGGCCGTGGCGAACGCGATGGAGCGCCGCAGCCTATCCGTCGAAGTGAAGGCCAATACGGAAAAGCTCCGCGAGCTTGCCGATGAATTGCAAAATCAGCGGTTGGAAGAAGAACTTGTTCGTTCCCGTGGAGAAATTTACGCCAGCATCATTCACGACATCAACGGCCCTCTGACGATCATCTCCGGCTTCCTTCAACTCATCAACCAACGCATTGGCGACGAGGCGAAAATCGAAGGCGAAGAGTTGGAGAACGTGAAAGATCGGTTGCGACGGATAACGAAGCAGGTGACAAACTGCATCGAGATTTCCCGGCGTTACTTGAGTTTCCTGCGCCAAAACCCGGGCGAGACCATGCGAGTGTCTGCCTGCCAAAGCCTGGCTGATCTGGGCGATCTAATGCGCGTGCATCCATCGGTCCGGCACAATGAACTGATCATCGCTCCGATCCTCGAAGATGTAATGGTTCAGATCAATGGCACGGATTTAATCCAGATCCTGCGGAACCTTATCGTCAATGCTCTCCAATGCACCGGTGACAAACATCGGGTTTTAGTGCACGGCGCCCTGGTTGCAGATCCTATCGATCTCAAAGCGGTGGGAAATGGGGCTGAGGAGCGCTTCGTCAGCACGGATTCTTTTCGCAATACAGCGCCGCTTCTCGCCTTGTGTGTTGAAGACACGGGTCCCGGCATCTCGCCCGACAACATGAAGAAAATATTTTCCCAGTCGTTCACCACGCAGGAAACGGGCAAAGGAACAGGCCTCGGGCTGTCGATCGTGCATCGGCTCGTGGGTCGCGCGAAAGGGGCGATTCATGTCCGTAGCAAAGTCGGGCAGGGGACGAAGTTCACTGTTTACCTCCCCGTTTGGTGATCGATCACCGTTGCCAGGCCTCGTGACGCTTCTTCGGTCCAACTGCTTCGCTTGATGTTTTAATTGCCCTCTCCTGCCGCCTCTGGGGCGCGCGATTGACCCAATACGAGTCGAGCAACTGCTTCTTCGCCGTCTCCACCGCAATTCTGTTTGTTCGGCATTTCGTCGTCCGTAATCTGCGGTGCGTGTTGGAAATTGATCGAACTGCCATCACCTATCGCTATGAGCGTTGGCGCGCTCTGAGCGGCGGGATCATTGAAAGCGCGGGCACAACCTTTCTACTCACCATCGCCGTTCGCGCATTCCATTCTGGCGCACTTTGGAAAGCGGCTGTGGCGGCGGGAAGTAGTTTGGGGTTGCTGCTCACGCCAGTCGTGGTGTCGATCGTTACGACGCGAGGTCTGCCGCCCTCCACCGCGGCTTCCCGTCTTTTTTTTATCGGTGCCGGTGCCTTTTGCGTCGCCGCCGTCTTTGCTTGGTTGCCGCTATTTGCCATCGCATCGATGCTCTCCATGGCGGCCGCCGCTTCGGCGATTCCTCTGATTACGCACATTTACCAGGAGAACTATCCAGAGAAGCAGCGCGGCCAGTTGTTCTCCCGCACGGTCATAATCCGCATCGCTTCCGCCGCGGTCTTCAGCGGAGTGGCAGGTTGGGCACTCTCACGGCATTTCGATCACTTCCGTTTGCTGCTTCTTATTTTTGGTGGAGCCATGGCTTTTGGTGGCTGGTGCCTGGCTCGCGTTCCATCGCACGCGATTCATGATGACGGCGGGGCGCATCCTTTCCGCGCCATGCGGTTCGTCCGGACGGATGCTTTATTTCGTCGCACGCTGATCTGCTGGATGCTGATGGGATTCGCGAACCTGATGATGTTACCGCTGCGCGTCGAATATCTTGCCAATCCGAAGTACGATGTGCGGCCGACGGGTCCTTTCGTTCAATGGCTGACGCACCACGCGCCCGGCGCGGCGACTTGGTTGCTCAACCCGGTGATTATCGTCGCCCTGCTCACCGGAGTCATTCCCAACCTCGCCCGGCTCGTGCTCAGTCCCGTGTGGGGCCATCTCTTCGATCGAATGAACTTTTTTGCGCTGCGCGTGACACTGAATTGCGGGTTCGCCATCGGCATTCTGACGTTCTTCGTCAGTAACAGCTTCTGGGGATTGGTGACCGGCGCGATTATTTTTGGGATCTCAAACGCCGGCGGCGACGTCGCGTGGAGCTTGTGGGTCACTAAGTTCGCGCCAGCTGGTCGCGTGGCTGATTACATGAGCGTCCACACCTTCTTCACTGGCGTGCGCGGCGTTATCGCGCCGGCCGTCGCCTTCACTTTGGTGCAGAGCTATTCCGTCGGACTTTTGGCCGCCCTTAGCGCCGCCCTGATCGTCGTGGCCACCTTGCTGCTCTTGCCAGAAATCAAGTTTGGCCAGCGCGGACGGAAGGGTTCGGCCTTGGTTGAGGAAGTCTCCGATTCATAACCAAGGTCTGGGTAACCTCGACGCCGGCGTTCTCCGCGGGACAAGGATCACTCCGGACGAATGCCCGGCTTCAGGAACGTTCGCACTTCTTTCACATGCGCCGCCTGCGCGGCCTCCGTCACTTTTACCACGTTGCCGTAAGCGGCCTGGTCATCGGCACGAATCGCCACAATGAGCCGGGGATTTTCCTTCGATTTCTGGAGCAGCTCCGCTTTCAACCGTTCAAGAGTCACCACGGTTTTCCCCAGATAAAAATTTGGCGCGTTCGTCGTGATCGTCACGATCAGCGGCGGATTGTCGTTCACTCCGGATTGTGGCGCTTTTTGTGAAGTCTCCGGCAACGTGAGCTTGAATGCTGGCGTATCCTTGAATGCCGTCGTGACCATCAGGAAGATGAGCACGACCAGCAACACGTCGATCAGCGATACGATGATGACCGAAGGAGCGCGTCGGCGTTTGGCCCGGGAGAAATTCATGACGCCTTGGAGGACGGGGATGCAGCCGCCGGATTGCCGAATTCTTGCCGTGATAATGTTTCCGCAGGAATTCATCTACCAGGCTTTCCAGTTCCACCGTGAGATTCTCGACTTTCTTGCTGTAGTAACTCCACGAGATCAGCGCGGGAATGGCCACGAGCAAACCCAGCAGAGTGGCATACAGTGCGGTGCTGATGCCTTGGGCGAATTTCACACTGTCCACACCCGTGACGGCGCTCATGCTGCCGAACAAGGTGATCAATCCGTAAATGGTTCCGACCAACCCGAGAAGCGGGGCGATTCCCACGATGATCTCCAGCACCACCAGGCCGCGTTCCAGTTGCGCGACTTCGTGCCGGGCGCGGGTCTGGATGAGTTCCGACGCTTCACCGCGAGACCAATCGAGATAGTGCGATGCAAACACCAAAAGGCGTGCGGCTGTGGACGGGTTCTCTTCGCACAACGCGCGCAGACGCGGAAGGTCAGCAGCTCCTTTATAAAAGCTAATGCCATTGCCGATTGCTGCCGGGATGACGCGATTCCACCGCAAGGCCAGGGCGCGCTCCACAATGAACGTCAGTGCCACGACCGAGGTGAGCACCAGGATGACTATGAAAAATGTATGCATCGTAAAACTCAGCGGCGGTGTATGGCGTTCAGGGTGGCGGAAGTCGATTCAGAAACATCGGACGAGGGAAGGAATTCATTCGCTCAGTCGTAAAAGAACGTGAAGCGCAAGTCCCGGTAATTGCTGCCGACGATTTGCCGCATTTCTTTCGGCCATGGGGGGAACGGCATGGGATCGAGGATGGACTTCTCGCAGAGCAACCCGAGCACGTCGCCCACATCGTTTTCGGCCGTCTTCAATTCAGCAACCCGCCCGTCGTGGAAAAGTCGGAACGTGAGCGACACCTTGCCACGACGGTCCAGCATGAACTGGTTGTTCTCGAGGAGACTGTACCAGCGTTCCTGCACGATGCTGATGAATACCGCATCATAATTTCCGAACGGCGACCGACGAGCATCCACCATCGCCACGTGAGCCCGCTGCTTCACGCCACCATCCTGCTGCATTTTAGGTCCGGCAATGGTGGGGTTTCGCATCATCGCTTCGCGAAGGGTGCGAGGCTTTTCGCGCGGTTTCTCCGTCGCCTTTTCGCCGTCAGACTTCGCGGGCGGCTCCACTGACTTCGGTGCTGGCTTGTTGAGCGCTAAATCACCGATGGCGGGAACTGGCGGGGGCTTCGCGGCAGGTTCCTTCGGCTCAGGCTTGACGAGCTTGGGTTCCGGCGGCGCGGGCTGTAAGGGCTGCGGCTTGGGCTTGGGCGCATCAATGGTGCGGAGGACTCGTTTCTGCGAGCCATCGATTTTAGGCACGTCGGCTTTCTTCGGTTCTGGATTGGCGGCAATGGAATGGTCGGTCGAATAATTCTTTGTCTCCTTGGGCGGCTCTTTGGCGGCGAGCGCGGGATCGATCTCCACAAAGACCATTGGCACTTCACGGAGCGGGGGCTGTTCCACGACCTTCGGCGTTGGCGCGGGTCGTAGCTCGGAGAATTTTCTGGGCCAGATGTTCTGCAACGCTTGCTTCACCCTCGTCACTACGGGAGGCGCGACCCGCCATCCGGCATAAGCGAGCCCGTGGAGTGCCAGCGAAATGATCAACGCCACCACCAACCGTCGGTTGGCGGCTTCTCCTCGCAAGTTGATTTGCCAGCGAATCGGAAATGCAGCAGGCATGGCGCGAAAACGATGCCGCACGCGCATGGAGCGGGCAAGGGACAACTCGTTTGCTGTGGCCGGGGAACGTTCTTGACGGCTCAACCCGGCCCGCGATGTTACCGTGCATGACATCAATCCCGCGGACTGCAATGCGAGCATTCCCATTTCTGGCCTTGTTGCTGTGTGCCGTCGCCTCGTTTGCGGCGGATCCACTTGAGCGCTATGTCGCAGCGCCGGACAACTCTTACAAATGGGAGATAAAATCCCGCACCAAGACCAACGGTTTTGAAAACGCCACCTTGAACCTCACTTCGCAGACGTGGCGGAGTAATATCTGGACTCACACCGTTCAGATCGTGCGGCCGGCCAAGATGAGGCATCCCGAGATCGCCTTTCTTTTCGTGACAGGAGATGGCTCCGGCAGCCGCTACATTTCGATGCTCGTCCGGTTAGCAAATGAAGCGGGCGCGCCGGCTGCGCTGGTGACTCGCGTGCCGAACCAACCGCTCTACGGCGGGAAGAAGGAGGATGCCCTTATTGCCTTCACGTTTGAACAGTATATGAAGACCGGTGATGAAACGTGGCCAGCGCTATTGCCCATGGTGAAAAGCGCGGTGCGCGCCATGGATGCGGTGCAGGCTTTCTCTCAACAGGAACATGAGGAGAAAATCGAAAAGTTCGTCGTGGCCGGCGCTTCGAAACGCGGGTGGACGACATGGCTCGCCGGCGCGGTTGACCCGCGGGTCACGGCCATTGCTCCCATGGTGATCGACATGCTGAACATGAAGGCCCAAACCCAGTGGGCGCAGAAAGTCTATGGCAGGCAAAGTGAACAAATTAGCGACTACACCAACCTTGATTTGATTTCGAAGATGGACCATCCGCGCATGGTGGAATTGCGTGGGTTCGTGGATCCTTACAGTTACCGCGCGCGCTACCGGAACATTCCCAAGCTGTTACTGCTCGGGACGAATGACCCGTATTGGACAGTGGATGCGTTGCGCCACTACTGGGACGAGTTGCCGGGCGTGAAGCTGGTTTTCCAAACGCCTAATGCAGGTCACGACTTAGCCGGGGGCCAGCAGGCCACGGAAACCCTCGCGGCGTTCTTCCAGATGATCGCGGATAAAGAGGAGTTGCCCCAAGTCGAATGGAAGCTAACCGATGGCGCATCCCCGAACTTGCACTTAAAGGTTAACCGCTCAGCCAAAGCCATCCGGGTCTGGACGGCGGATTCTGCTGACCGCGATTTCCGCAACGATCGCTGGACGAGCCGGGAGCTCGAGATCAAAGCCGGTAGTGCCATCGCTGATGCGAAAATTGAAAAACCGGCCGCTGGCTACCGAGCCTTTATGGGTGAACTCGTTCTCACCAATTCCCTAGGCCATGAATACAAGCTGTCCACGCAGGTGCAGGTGGTCCCGGACGATGTGAAATAGGCCCTCAACAAATATCCACTCGCGCCACCTCGTACGGCGCCAGGCGCAGTTCGATCTTGCCTGACACTGAGGCCACCGTTTCGCCCCGAGTATCACGAAACTTCTCTGGTTCGCGCATCGCCTCTTCCGCGGTGGCAGCATTAAGATGTTTCACCCGTGCTTCGCAAGTTCCTGTCTTAATCTTAATCGCCTGCTCTTCGGGCAGGAGGTTTGCGATAAGGATTCGCTTGCGATTTTGGGCGTCAAGTAAGGTCAGGCCTTCCAATTGAAGAGGCAGCGTCGAGTGGGTCGGGCAAACGCGATTGAAGTCCGCCATGTCCGCGAACACGTGGTAAAGCGGAAACACTCCGCCTGGAATGGAGTGAAATTTCGCAGACAACGATCCTGTCTCCGTTTCCATAACACCCCGCCATCCCGTGGTTTCAAAATAAGTGACGCTGTGGACGTGCGCGGAAAGGGCCAGTCGAGAAAGGTGCGCCACCGTCCAGGCCGCCCCAAAGATCGACATCTGTCTGGGATCGACATCACCCGGAAGGGTTTGCGAAGAGAGATCATCCGGACCATGTGGCACTTTGTGCCACGGCTTCAACGTGACCGGCGAAATGACGACTTGTTGCGCAGAGATGGTTTTTGCAGTCTCGATTGTCTCCAAAATATCTGCGGTGTTTTCGATCATCGTCAACGGGTCCGTCAGATGCACTTGAGGCGTGTGTGGATAGCAGGGCAGTGCGGTAGCCTCGGCTGGCGGGCGGTTGCGATTGAATTCGGTGAAGAAAGGAGTCACGCCCGCTGCCACCAAAACCTGCCTTCCGTAGGGAGCCAACTTTTGCCGCGCAAGCTCCACGGTGGCGGGTGGCGCCGTGCCGTGCCCTTGTTGGTAAATCGCCCAGAGGAAGACGGTCGGTGCAGATTGTTCCAACTCACGCGTGAACGTCGTCAGGTCTGCGTCAGCATCTGCGCCCGCATGCAACGCGCACAGCAACGGAAGGCCAAGTTGTTTGGACTGAGCGGTCGCCACGTTAAACTCCGTTCTCCAATCACCAGAAAACGTTATGTCTGCGCGCAAATGCGACAGGCGAAGTGATCGAATTCTTTCTGCTTCGCGTTCGGTTAATGCCTTTCCATGTTTGGCCATTCTCAAACCGAGCGCTGGCTTGGCCGTGACCGGAGTGGTGGAGATCGAGAGCTGTGCTTCGCGGCCTTGGACAATCGGCAGCACTTTTTTCTGCTCCGGATTGATTAGCCTGATGGTAACTCTATGCTGAATTTGATCGCCTGGATTTATGCTGACCGGCTTCGGCAAATCCTGGGGTGTGCTGTAGGTCTTGAACGACGCGTCGCCGTAGTTGCGCTGATCTTCCGTTTCAAAAGTTTCCCCTTCAAATCGTATCTCGGCACGAACGCCCGCCGCTACTTGATGGGTGAGAGCGCGGACATCTTTGAACGGCTGCCAGGGTGCAATCCTCTTCGGGAATACCGCGTCCACAGTGCGTCCATCGGTGTGCTCCACCGAGACTGGCTGCCCCGCGCATTCTAGCATGGGATGGAGAACACAAATCCCGATTCGATTTCGACGAAAGGCTGAAAGGGCTGTGCCATCGAAGGAAAATGTTACTGTTCCATTCTTATCACCGCGGATCTCCCCCTTCCAATGGAAGTTCACTTCGCGTTCCTCGCATTGGACATCGAAATGGACGTCGAAAGAGTCAGGTCGGCTGTCAAGTTTTAGGTTCGAAACACTCCACGCGATGGTGTTCCAATTATGATCGCGCACTACGGCGTAGATATTCCTGACGATCTCGTGGTCGCCGAGCCGGACGTAACGGAGGAAAGCTGTGTGTGGCTCGAAGAGAAGCGTAAGAGGACCCGCGCGCAGCACGGTGGGCTTAAGCGGCAGTTCATCGTGCCCGTAGAGGAGAATATTGTTTGTCAGCATGACGGCATTCGTGCGGCCCAATGCATAGCGAGGGGTCCGGAACGCATCAATCGAAATGGTGCGATGGGGCCAAATGCAATGGTGCAGAAGGCATTTCCTGCGTTCCGCCCGCGACACAATGCGCTTTGATGTTTGATCTACCGCCGGTCGAGCATGGCATCGATGAAGCTAGGGTAGGTGTCATGAAGACGATGATTGTAAGGAAGTTGGAGGCGGCCAAAGTCGGATGGGTTTTACTTTGGGCCTTAGGCGTTCCAATCCCGATCCTGTTAATTCTCTTCCTCTTGCGCGGATGCACGTGATCAAGTCAATGTCCTCGGGGACGTTTAAACTACTAATCAGAACACAGAACATGAAAAAATTGATTGTTTGGCCGATGCTCGTCGCAGCCCTTTTCGCAGTGCAGGGATGCAAGGAAGAAACCGCTGGCGATAAGTTGGATCGGGCCGTGGAGAAAACAAAGGATGGAGCCGAGAAGGCGGCGGACAAGACTGGAGACGCGGTCAAAGACGCGGGGGATAATATTAAAGATGCGACGAAATAGTTCGTTTGCTCGTTGTGCGGAGCAGCGTGTTGCTGCTCCGTTTTTTTGTACGCCTGGATAGAACACCATGTCGGCGGGCCAAGGAATTGCCTTCATTCTCAACTTAAGTTGTGTTCAATAGATACATGAGTTGGCACACAACACGTCGAGGTTTTCTCGGGCGCTTGGTCCTTCCATTGGGCGGCTGTGTAGCGCTGCAATGGCTCGGGTCCCGGGTGAGTGCTGTGGAACCCTTTCGCCGCAAAGGACCCTCTCGACTAAAACTGGGGCTGGCGGCCTATTCGTTTCGACAATACTTCAACGAAGGCCGTGAAGCGGATGGAGCCGCGGTGAGTAAACAAATTGATCTGCTTCAGTTCATTGATTACTGCGCAGAACAAAATTGTGCGGCTGAAGTGACCAGTTATTATTTCCCGCCCCGTCCCACTCATGAGTTTCTGGTGAATTTGAAGCGGCACGCCTTTCTCCGTGGCGTCCCCATTAGCGGTACGGCAGTGGGAAATGTTTTCACCCACCCGCCAGGCGCAAAACGGGATGCAGAAATCCAATCCGTAAAGAGATGGATTGATCACGCAGCCGTCCTTGGAGCGCCACATATTCGGGTGTTTGCCGGCGAGGTTCAAAAGACTTCGCGCGCTGAAGCGAAAAAGCTCTGTATCGCCGCCCTCGAGGAATGCTGTGATTACGCCGGTACGAAGGGCGTGATGCTTGGTGTGGAAAATCATGGAGGCATTGTGTCCGAATCGGCCGACCTCCTGCAGATTGTGGGCGCTGTGAAGAGTTCATGGTGCGGAGTGAATTTTGATTCGGGTAACTTTCATACCGAGGATCCGTACCGTGATTTGGAGCTCATCGCACCGTACGCGGTAAACGTGCAGTGGAAAGCGGAGATGCGGCCGCGCGGAGCGATGGAGAAACAGGCCGCCGATCTGGGACGGATTGCGGGGATCTTGCGGGACGCAAATTACCAAGGCTACATCACCCTCGAATACGAAGCTTCTGAAGACCCATGGACAGCCGTGCCGCGCTTACTCGAAAAAATGAGACGAATCGTTGGTGCATCCCGAGACTAAGTGCCAGGTCGAGATGGTTTGCAATTGCTGCGCCTACAAGATGTTACTTTGCGGACGGGCTTGAGCTTGGGCGGCGAGACGACGATACGCTTAAAAATCCGCCCGCCGTATCTCCTTAAAATTGGGCTTGCTTCCGGCCGTAAAGTTTCTAGTTTCGCTCAGCCGACCAAAAAATATAACGCAGGGAACTTATGAAATTAATTACCGTAGCCTCAGCGATGGCCTTCTGTGTGACGATCCCGGCCCAGGCCGAACTTGCTTATGCCTACACTTCATTAGATCAATTGATTTCGTTCGACACAGCGTCTCCCGGTAATTTGATTTCTGCAATTGCCATCACAGGTTTACAAAATTCAGAATCCCTCTTGGGAATTGATTTCCGTCCTGCGAATGGGTTGCTGTATGCGCTCGGTAACTCCAGTCGTTTATACACCATCAATCCCAATACAGGCGCGGCGACTCAAGTGGGCAGCGGACAATTCACAACCTTATTGAATGGCACCACGTTCGGTTTCGACGTCAATCCAGTCGCGGACCGGATTCGGGTGGTCAGCGACTTAGATCAGAATCTTCGACTAAATCCAAATGATGGAACTGTGGTCGTCGACTCGGTCTTGAACTACGCGTCAGGGGACCCGTTTTTCGGGCAAAGCCCCAACGTCAATGGTGCTGCCTATGCCAATAATGTCCCCGGCGCTGCAACTACGACGCTCTACGTCCTCGATTCCCTTCAGAACTCACTGGGCATCCAAAACCCGCCCAATAATGGAACGCTGACTACGGTCGGGCTACTGGGAATCGACCCGTCTCGTTTTAACGGGTTCGACATCTCCGGTTTGACCGGGTTTGGATATGCTGCGACCCCTGCCTCCAGCGGTGGTAGCGCTGCGGATTTGTATCGCATCAACCTTACGACGGGGCTTGCGACTCTTTTGGGCCACATCGGACCGGCTGACGCCGACATTCTAGTGCGGGGTTTTACGGTGGCACCAATCCCGGAGCCCGGAACCACCACTCTGGCGCTGATCGGCGGCTTGGGTCTGTTGATGATGGGAATGCGCAGGCGCGCCTGAAGTCAAACTTTTCAACCTCAAAGCCACAGGTCTCCTGTGGCTTTTTTCTTTTTGCAGGCGAGACTCCTCAAATTGGTTCACTCGGCTGTGTTGTCTCAATCTATTCATACGGTGCCCTCGGCCTGCTGCGTCGCGATGCAGTTGCTGTGGTTTTTCATGTTTTCAAATGCGTTGATTTCGAAAGGCGCCGAACCGATCGGCCTCGTCAGCGTCGGGACGTCTTGGAAGTACCTTTCGGACAGCAATTATTTTCCCACCAATGCATCCTGGCGTTTAGTGGGCTATGACGATGCAGCGTGGCCATCTGGACTTTCTGGCTTCAGCACTCTTCGGGAAGAGGCCACTTGGTTAACCAACTCTGCCGTTTCGGCGAGCGTCCTCTTCCGGAAGTCGTTCGTCGTTCAAAACACCGAGGCAATCCAGTCGCTTATTCTTCGTGTAAATTACAACTCCGGTTTCGCTGCGTTTTTGAATGGTGAAGAAGTGGCGAGGAAAGGATTGCCCGAAGGTGAAATCGATTACGGGATTTACGCTCCTACATCCAGGATGCAAGGCGCTGCTGAGGAAATTTCTCTCACCGCGTTCACAAATCTTCTCACTGCTGGGGAGAACATCTTGGCCGTGCAATTGCACAGCGCTCTCGACACTCCACATCGTAAGATGTTTGTATTGGAGCTGCTGGCTAACTTTCAGCGCGGTCCTTTTGTCCAAAACGTCTCCCCGACCTCGGCTCAGATTGTTTGGCAAAGCTCTCAATCGATCCTGGGCCAAGTAGTAGTTGGACTGACCTCAAATGATCTGAACCAAAGCTTCGCCAGCATGGCACGCGGTTGGACCCAGACCGCCACCCTGACCAATCTGTTATCAAGTACGCGCTACTTTTATCAGGTCCGGAGTTTTTCCAGCGGTGCGCCGCCCTCTGTGTCTCCAATATTCAGTTTCGGAACCTTTCGTGAGTATGGTGATGTCACTTTTGCTGTAATCGGCGACACCGGCGGAGGAACCGTCGCTCAATACAATGTCGCGCGGCAACTCCTGCTATCGGCGCCGGACCTAGTGTTGCACCTCGGAGACATCATTTACGACACCTTCAAGGCGTCTTCTGCTGACCTCCGGTTCTTGAGCGTCTACCGCGACCAGATGTCCGGAGTTCCTTGGTTCACAACCATTGGCAATCACGATATCGACGCTTCGGAGCGGGATCAGGCTTATCTAGACACGCTGGTTCTACCGACCAACCCAATATCCGGCACGGAGCACTACTACTCATTCGATCATGGAGATGCGCACTTTGTCTGCCTATTCGTTCCTGACCTGAAGTTTCGCCCGGACCTCGCCCATCTCTCATTAACGAACGACTCCCTTCAATACCAGTGGCTGACCAATGACCTCGCTCGAAGCTCAAAACCTTGGAAATTCCTGTTTTTTCATCTGCCAGTGAGCACCTCTTCGTTTCACTCGGGCGAGGATCAGAACGCAAATAATTTCTCAGACCAAGAAGAGCTTCAGGCGATTCTTCTTCCGTTGGGTCGTCGATACGGAGTCCAGGGCATTTTCAATGGGCATGACCACAACTTCGAGCGGTTCGCCCCGGTTCAAGGGGTGCATCGCATCGTCTCCGGAGGCGGCGGTCGCAGCGTTTACTCTATGTTTCAGCGGGACCAAACGAGTGCGCAGTTCTACGCAAGGTATCATTTTCTTCGCGCCTCATTAACGTCCAACAGCCTCAAGATCCAGGCAATCGATCAATTCGGTAGCGTGTTCGACGAAATGATAATTTCGCGAGGCGAGTCCTCTTCACATGACTCGGTCTGGCACACTCCTCTCGTGGAATCCACGACGGCAGATGATGGAGACGGGAACATTATCGGACAACAGTACGATTTGAATGGCCCGGAATATGTCACCCGATCCGGCGAATGGTCCAACCTCGGGAGGTTCCATGTGAACAACGACAGCACGAATCTTTACCTTGGATTGCGAGACGTAATGATTCCGAACAACAGCGATATCTACTTATTTTTGGAGGGCGCGCCAGGCAGTGGAGTGAGCCAGTTGGCCGAGCTGGGCAATGGAGGCGTGGGGCCGGCTGGGGCCATCGCGCTTGCCTGTGCAGAGAATCTTCGTTTCACCAATTTCTTCCCAGCTATTGGAGCTATTGTCGGAGACGAAAAAGCAGACCGAACTTTTCGCGAATTCAATCGTGGCGGTAGCAGCTTGGGAACAGGGCAGGGTGTTTTCTTTCTTTCCAACTCGTACCCCGAGGTCATGAATGCGAGGGTTCAACAATTCAATCGTTCGCCGCAGATCACGAACGATGTCGGTCATCAAGGGTTTCGCGCAGAACAAAATGCGGACTTCATCGAAATCGCTATTCCTCTTTCAGCGCTCGGTCACTCTCAAACAATCAGAGTGGCCGTTGTCGTGGGTGGTTCGGGTATTGATGTGAACGCTCGGGTGCGCGATTTCGATTCAGCAGTGGTAGGTCACTTATCCGGTTCCGGAACAAATCTGATCACGATCGAGCCTCTAGTGATTCATCTCTCTACTGGAGCCGACACGGATGGCGACAGCCTGTTGGATGAATGGGAAATTGCACACGGTCTCGATGCGCGATCGGCACAAGGTCAATCGGGCGCGGACGGAGATCCCGATCAGGATGGCTTCAAGAATTACTCGGAGCAGTTTTCCGGCACTGATCCGCAGGACCCTCGGTCAGCGTTGCATGTCAGGTTGGAAATAGGAGAACCGGATCTGGTTCGAATCTCGTGGGATTCGGTGATCGGGAAAAGGTACCTTCTCGAATATTCTGACTCCCCAGTGAACAACTTTCTTCCGGTGGCCGGCGATTGGCCTCGTACTGCTTCACAATCCGACATGTCTTTTACCGACGCGATTTCCGCTTCTGCGGTCGCGGGTCGGTTTTATCGAGTTCGTGTCGTCCGCTGAATCGGCGCCTCCACCGGTCACTGTCTTCAACTTGAACAAGATCGTCTCATCTGTGGACAAACCGAGGCGAACCCCACCGAAATTGTAAAAATCTCCCTATCCGCTTCTTGAACTTTCCGGCCTCGGGGACAGGATTATTCCCCGGGGGCACATCAGGTGCTTTCCTAGCGTGCTGATGAGATTTTTTCTGTGCCTAACCCTCAACCTCGCGTGCCTATTGCGAGCGTCATTTGCTTTTGAAGGGGATGCGCTCACTTCTTCTTCTTCGCTGGTCGTCAACGAATTCCTCGCATCCGCGGGGGAGCAACACGGGATAATGGACGAAGATGGTCAATTGCAGGAATGGGTAGAAATCTACAATAAAAGCGGGCAGACGGTTAACCTCCAGGGATGGACTCTCACCGACGATCCATCGCGAACCAACAAATGGATTTTTCCGGCGATGAGCCTTGGCCCTCGAGAATACATCGTGGTTCTTGCTTCAGCCAAGGACCGAACAAATAGCGTCCGACTTCACACAAACTTCAAGCTCAGTGCCCGTGGGGAGTACTTGGGCTTTTTCGATACATTTGGGCAGCCAGTGACTCAGTTTACGCCGGCGTATCCCGAACAGCGGTCGGGCGTCTCTTTTGGATTGATCGCTTCCAACTACACTTATCTGTCTACGCCTACGCCTGGCTTTGCAAACACTGAAGGGGCCACCTACGACGGAGTGGCGCTCCCCCCAAGGTTTAGCGTTCCGGGCGGATTTTTCCGCGACCCAGTCGCCCTGACCCTTTCTGGTGAAACGCCCGGCTCGGACATTCGCTACACACTAGATGGTAGCGAGCCGTCCACTTCGAGCCAGCTTTGCACCGGCGCAATCATGATCGCCAGTTCGCCAGCTTCTGGCGTGGTGACGGTTCGGGCAGCTTCGTTTAAATCGGGCTACCTGTCATCGAAACCAGTCACCCAGACATACATTTTCCCCAAACAAGTGCTGTTTCAGTCCGCTAGTCTAAAGGGGTTTCCTTCCACTTGGAACACTGTTGATGGCGGCTCTGTCCAAGCGGACTACGAGATGGATCAGCAGGTCCTGACCAATAGCGCCTACGAAACCCTCGCCCAACGCGCTTTAACGAATCTTCCTTCGCTTTCTCTTGTTCTGGATGTGAATGACTTGTTCGGGCAGGCAACTGGCATCTACGCAAACCCAGGCCCTCCGCTGGCTGAGCGCGCGGCGTGGGAACGGGCCGCTTCCGTGCAATATATTCAGCCCGACGGGCGCAATGGTTTTTCGTTGCAGGCCGGTCTCCGAATCCAAGGTGGCACGAGTCGGGACCCCAATCGCACGCATAAACATTCGTTCCGACTCTTTTTTCGCGGCGACTATGGTGACGGGGAGCTGAAGCATGAACTTTTCCCCGACTCGCCGGTGAAGAAGTTCAACACCCTGATTTTGGATGCGGGTCTGAACCTCACGTGGACACATCGCACAGACCTTAGTCAGCGCCCAAGAGGGCAATACGTTAGGGATCAATTTGTGAGCGACGTGCAATTAGCGATGGGTTATCCCGCGGCGCATGGGAAGTTCGTCCACCTGTATCTCAACGGGCTGTATTGGGGCATCTATAACCTCCACGAACGGCCGGACGAAGATTTTGCCGCGGCTGTTTCTGGCGGTGCACCGGAAGACTACGATGTGATTAAAAACACCGAGGCGTTCGAGCAGGTCTCGGGAAATAGCGTGGCATGGAATGCCATGATGGCGCTGGCAAACGCGGATTTGGAGAACCTGGCACAATACGAACAGATCAAACAGTACCTCGATGTGCCGGCGTTTATCGATTATTTGATCGCCAACCTCTACTCCGGAAATGACGACTGGCCCTTTCACAACTGGTACGCTTTCCGAAAGCGAGAGGCGTCCGGACGTTTTCGATTTGTGTCATGGGATGCAGAGCACACGCTTAAGGACGTCAACTACAGCGCACTGGGAATGAATCATCCCAACTCCCCCGGCCAACTTTTCGCGTTCCTGCGCAACAATGCCGAGTTCAGGTTGCTGTTTGCTGACCACGTCCAGCGGCACTTCTTCGAGGGGGGGATCCTCTATGTGAACCCGACCAACTCGGTGGTGGATCCGGCACATCCGGAGAACAACATGCCGGCCGCGATGTATCTCCGGCGCATCGCGGAAATCGATCCTGCCATAGTATTGGAGTCTGCCCGTTGGGGGGATAATGCGCCGGGAAGGGAAAACCTGCCCTACACACGGAATGTCGAATGGCTTGCAGAGCTTAATTTTTTGCGAAACTCCTACTTCCCGAAGCGTTCGAGCAATGTGGTAAACCAGTTTCGCACGGGCGGCCTTTACCCGAACGCGTTCTGGGTGACCACACCCACATTTAACCAACAGGGTGGCTCCGTGCCCCTAAACTTTGCCCTCGTGATGGCCAACACGAAGGGAACAATTTATTTCACCACAAACGGAACTGACCCTCGTGTTTATGCAACCGGCGCTGTTTCGGCCGACGCCCAGGTTTACCGTGGTCCTTGGGTTCTGGATGCCTCCTGCGTCATCAAGGCGCGAGCACTGTCGGGATCCACTTGGAGCGCGCTGAATTCAGCGTCCTTCCAAGTTGCCCACGTCCAGTCGCCGGTGCGTATTACGGAAATCATGTACAACCCGTTGGGCGGCTCCGGTTACGAATTCATCGAAATTCAAAACGCAGGCAATGCCGCGGTGGACTTGAGTGGCTGCACCCTGTCTGGCGTCGCGTATTCCTTTCCCGCGGGCTCAATTCTCAATGCCAGGGCGACGTGGGTGCTCGCTTCCAGTATTAACCCTGCCGCCTTTGCAGCGCGTTATCCCAATGTCTCGGTGTTCGGGTATTTCAACGACGCGCTCTCAAATGGCGGGGAGAGAATCACGCTTCGGGAAGCTGCCGGTCGCGTCGTTGACTCGGTGGCTTATGATGATGAGAGCGGTTGGCCATCGGCAGCGGATGGCTCTGGCGCTTCCCTGGATCGAATCGATCCGGCCGGCGATTCTGATGATCCTGCGAATTGGCGCGCGAGTATTTCTTATGGCACTCCAGGGGTGGCCCCGGCGTCAGGGATTGTTCCGACTCTTCGGATTAACGAGGTCGTGGCGGGTAACACCGGCGGAAGTTCTGACTGGATTGAACTTTTGAACGCGGGAGCGACCGACGTCGATATCGGCGGCTGGAGTTGCACCGATGACAGCAACGCGCGGAAGTTCGTCTTTCCAACCCAGACGATTGTTGCCGCAGGCGGCTATCTTCTCATTTGGTGCGACACCAACTCTGGCTTGGGCATCCACAGCGGGTTCAATCTCGATCGTCAAGGCGAGACGGTTTCTTTGCATGACGGCGCAGGTACAAGGGTGGATGGAGTCAGTTTTGGAAATCAGATCGCCGGCCGTTCCATTGGTCGCGTAGAAAACGTCTGGCAACTCACCATTCCCACGCCTCGTGCCGCGAATGTCCCCGCATCGCTCGGCGCAGCCGCCAGCTTGCGTCTGAATGAGTGGATGGCGAGTGCGCCCGTCGGCGCTAATGATTGGGTGGAGATTCACAACGCCTCTGACCTTCCGGTCTCATTGGGCGGCCACTTCCTGACCGCGGGCAACGGCATCCAGTTCATTCGGCGCCTGACGTTTGTGCCACCCCATGGCCATCTGAAATTTGTGGGTGAGGAAACTCCGGGAGTTAATCATCTGAATTTCAAGTTATCGGCGAGTGGCGAAACGTTGGTTCTTAATTCTCCGGATGGCAGAGAAGTCGATCGTGTTGCGTTTGGTCCCCAGATTGACGGATTGAGCGAGGGACGATGGCCTGATGGTTCCGCCACGATCGCTTCCTTCCCGGGCACGGGCAGTCCGGGCGCGACAAACTACATCCAAAATTACGTAGGTCCGCGCCTGAACGAGATTTTTGCCCGTAACGCGACCATCTCAGATGGACTCGGCCGCATTGCGGACTGGATAGAACTGCACAACCCCGGGAGCACCTCATTTTCCATGGACGGCATGAGCCTGAGCACAGGGAAAAACATGGCGGGCGAATGGAGGTTTCCGAATGGAACTGTTATCGGCGCAGGAAGCTATCTGGTGGTTTGGTGTGATTCACAGCGGTCTCCGTCACTCGTCATCGAGGCCAATCTGAATACCGGTCTCAGTCTTGAGGATGAGAGCGGGGCAGTCTGTTTGTTCAACATCAATGGCCAACTCGTGGACTCCGTGGAATACGGTCAGCAAATTGGTCGTTCTATCGGCAGGGTGGGGGAAGACTGGCGATTGATGGCAGCGCCCACACTCGGCGCTGTAAACTCCAATCCCGCGTCCCTCGGCAGTGTAACAGCGCTTCGATTTAATGAATGGTTGGCGGACAATCCGACCGGTAGCGATTGGTTTGAAATCTACAATGGGGCGGATTTGCCAGTGAACATGGGGGGGCTTTTTTTGACGGATGATGCTTCATTGGCTGGTCTCACGAAGTTTCGTATTCCGGCCTTATCCTTTGTGGATCGCAAGGGTTGGATTGTGTGGCTGGCAGATGACGAAGGTCGCACAGGCCGCAATCATGTTAATTTCAACCTGAGCCGCGAAGGAGAATCGCTGAGGTTATACGATCAAAACTTGGATTTGCTGACGGGGTTGGATTTCGGATTGCAGCAGGCGGGCGTCTCGGAGGGATGTATTCCTGACGGCGGGCCTGCGGTAACATCATTTCCATCGGGCGCTACCCCCCGGGCCGCGAACGAGATTCAGATTTCGCCTATTGTGTTTCTTAGCCAACCCTCAGACACCAATGTCGTGGTTGGCCTGTCGGCGGCCTTTCGAGTCTCGGTATCGGGAGCCAGCGTCTCCTTCCAGTGGTATTTCGGAAGTGACCGGCTGGCTGGGAACACGAATGCCACGCTTGTGTTGCCGGGCACTCTTTCGAATCAAGCTGGGCATTATTGGGTGATGGCTTCCAATGCCGCCGGCGTTGTCGCCAGCCATGTGGCGGAGCTGACGGTTACGGACGGCGACAGCGACGGGGACGGCTTGTTGAATTCGTGGGAGCTGGACGCAGGCTTGGATCCGTTCAATGCCACCGATGCTCATCGGGACGTGGATGGAGATGGGATGTCCAACCTGGCTGAGTTCTTATGCGGAACCGATCCCCGAGATTCTACCAGCGTCCTGCGTCTTCAGACGCTGATCAATGCCGAGACCAGTTCCAAGACCTTGCGGTTCACCGCCATGCCTAACCGCACCTACTCGCTCCAATGCCAGAACGGATTCGGCGGTGCTTGGGTTCTTCTGAAAACAATTCCGCCTGAAGCGTTCCGACGCGTCGTGGAAGTGCAGGATCCCGAAGATGCCCGAGTTGCACAACGCTTCTACCGCATCAACTGTGAAGGCTTGGAGTAATCAGTGCCCTGTTGCCGAGTCGGCTTCCTTCGCTTGAACCGCTGCCGCAATCGTATTCACGCTCTGTAGAATTTCTTTGGCAGCGCCAGGGTCGGGAATCTTCAATCCAAAGTTCTTGTCCAACGCCACTACCAGTTGCAGCGCATCGACAGAATCCAATCCCAGCCCTTCCGGTCCGAAGAGTGGTTTATCATCGGCGATGTCGTCGGCCGTAACCTGCAACATCAGGTTTTCGACCATGATTTCCTTGATGCGTCGTTTGAGTTGAATCGTGTCTTCCATTAAAAAATCCCTCCATCCACCTTCAGTACTGCGCCCGTGATGTAGCTGGCTTCTGCTGAAGCGAAAAATTTGACCGCCGCCGCCACTTCTGCAGGATTACCGAACCGGCGCATGGGTACGCGGCTTTGGGCGCCTTTCCTCTCCTCTGCGTTCATCGCTTGCAGGGCCTCCGTCTCAATATAGCCGGGGCAGATCGCATTGACTGTTATTCCGATTCGCGCCACTTCCTTCGCCAATGACTGCGTCAAGGCCACCACCCCCGCTTTGGCGGCAGCATAGTTGGCCTGTCCAGCAGGGGCGAGCAGGGCGCTCAATGAAGCGATATTGATAATCCTTCCAAAGCGCTGCGAAATCATCGGGGCCATCACAGCCTGGCAGCCGTGAAACACGGCGTTCAAATTGGCGGAGATCACGCCATCCCACGATTCCTTCGCCATGGTTGCCAACAGACCGTCGGCATGATGCCCGGCATTATTTACCAGGACGTCTAGCCGTTTGTGCTCGGTAAGGATCAATTCTACCGCGTGCTTCCACTGGGCAGCGGCAGTGACGTCCAAATCGACTATGCGCGCCCGGGTGTTGAATTCACTGGCCAATGCGATGGCGTTCTGGCGGTTACTCCGCGCTCCCAGATATACCAGCGTTGTCTCCGATTCCTCGAGAAACGCGCGGGCAATCGCTTGTCCAAGGCCGCCGTTGGCCCCGGTCACCAGGATGACGCGCGCATTCATTGGCGTGCATCGTCGCAAGCAGCGGAAGGCTATTTCAACTGTTTATGCCATCGGGCACTTAGAATGATGCCGCCAAAACTCTCTTGGCCTCGCGTTTGCTTTCCCGTTGCTCGTGGCGTGGGAACCTGATTACTTCTCCGCCTTTCAAATTAAGAAACTAATGTCCAACGCTCGTGTGTTTTGTTCGCCCAAGTTGTTCGCGTTTGTGCTGCTGACTGGCACTCCCGCGTACGGCCCGGCGCAATTGCCGCCCGCGAATGTGCTCCTCACTGAGCCTCGACCTGCATTGCTGCAGGTGGGGCCCTTGGACCTGCACGCCCGAGCATCCACGTCGCTGATCTATGACGACAACATCAGTCTTCATGACCAGAACGAGACGTCGAGCGGCATCACGCAATTCCGTAGAAGTCCCTCAGGGGGCGATTTCATCTATTCGTTTTCCCCCGGCATCATCGTGACCCGACCCGCTGCCTTGGGTGAGAGTTCACGATCCGTATTCAGCGTTGAATACAGCCCTGCGTTCATCTTCTTCATGAAGAACGATGAAGAGAACTCGATCGATCATTCGGCGCGAGTCGATCTTGGCTACGCGCTGACAAAAATGACCTTGGGCCTCGTGCAGACTTTCCAGTCCACGGCTGGCGGTGTCGTGGACGTCGGCTCTCGAGTCACGCAAAGAAACTACATGACGGCGGTGAGCGTCCGCTACGAGTTGACCGAGAAGACGTTTGCCCAGCTGGATGGAAACTATCGTGTCACGGATTATGAGACGCTAACGGATTCTGAGGAATGGAACGCAATCCCCACGGTGAACTATCAGGTTTCCCCAAAAGTTTCCGTCGGCCTGGGTCTGACCGTCGGGCAGTTGTACGTTGCGGAGCAAACTCCGCATGTGGTCGTCAGCGGCGGACAAACGAACCGATTCGTCACAGAGAATTCTGAAGCGCAAACTTATTTCGGTCCAACCCTGCGTGCCTCCTATAAGACGACCGAGAAGACAGATTTCATTGTGTCAGTGGGCGGCGAATGGCGTCACTACTCCGATGGGAGTGAAGCGTTCAGCCCGGTTTTTGCACTGGCAGGAACGTATCGCCCTTTTGAAGGAACGACGTTTTCTGTGGAAGGGCATCGCCGGCAGCAGAATTCTGCCGTGTTGAATGGCCAAAATTTCATCGCTACAGGCGGTTCTATCACCACTCGGCAGCGGCTGCGTGATCGGCTTTTTGCCACCGTCACCATGTTGTATGATCATTCTGATTACCAGCCGGCTCGGAGCAACGTCCGCACGACGAGGCAGGATGACTACTTCATGGTGCGGTACGGTTTGGAATCAATCATCGGAAGGAACTGGACTGTGGGCCTGTTTCATCAATACCGCGAAGATATTTCCACGGATAAGAGCTTTAGTTTTGAGAACAACCAGGTCGGCATCCAAGCCGGTTGGGGTTATTGACATCATCCAAATGAACTTTAGAAAACTTTTTTCTATCATCGCGTTGGCCGTGAGTTGCGCCGCTGGCATGGGGGCAGAGGACGCACCTTCGCCCAGCATCAGCCCGACCAACTCGCGTCCGGATTACGTTCTGGTGCCGAACGACATTGTGACGGTCAAGGTGTACCAAGAAGACGACCTCGATGCCAAAGTGCGCATTTCCAAGGACGGCTCGATTGTGCTGCCGCTGCTTGGTTCGGTGACCGTCGGAGGCAAGACTCGTGAGCAGGCGGCCCAGTTGATCCGAGAATTGCTCGGGGCCAAGTATCTGGTGAACCCTCAAGTGTCTCTGGATATCGCCGAATACTCCAAGCGTCGCTTCACCGTCCTCGGACAGGTGCAACGCCCAGGGTCTTTTGAGATACCCGGGGATGAATCCGTAAACCTGCTGCAAGCGATCTCAATGGCTGGCGGCTATACGCGATTAGGCGCTGGAAACCGCATCACGTTGCAGCGTGGTCAAGGCGCCGACAAAAAGACGTTCAGGCTCGATGCCGATTCCATGGCCAAAGACAAGAATGTGAAGATTTTTGAAGTTCTGGCCGAAGACACCATCACCGTTGGCGAAAAAATATTCTAATATGCCCGTGAATCCCAATGCGGTTCGACCGCCCGCTCCCTCAACCGGTTTTGATTTTAAACGCCTCTACCACACGCTCATTGAGCGGTTATGGTTGGTAGCCATTTGCGTTGTGCTGGCGGTGCTCGTCACCGCCGGTTACATCCGTCGTCAGCCAACGCTTTATTCGGCCAGTGCCGTGGTGCAGGTCGAACAGGACGAAGCGCGCGTCGTGAAGGTGGAGAAGTTCCAGTCTGACGATTTGAGGTTCCCTGACGCCCTCCGCACGATTGAGCAGACGCTGAAGAGCCGCACGGTCCTGGAGCGTGTCGTGGACTCGCTGAAGCTACACCAGGATCCCAATTTCACTTCGTCCACCGTCGAACCGACCCGTGAGGAAGTGGCGGCGATTCTCGATCGCATGGTGGCGGTAAGGCTGCGCAAGGGAACCCGCTTGCTGGATGTCTCCGTGGTGCACTTCAATCCGCAGCTGGCAGCGAACATTGCCAATGCCGTGGTCAGCGAATTTGTCGCACAAGGTTATGAGCAAAATGCCGCGGTCTCCACTGAAGCCACGACTTTCTTGAGCAAGGAAGGGCGCCGGTTGCAGCTCAAGCTCGAGGAATCGGAAAAGGCGCTACAGGAATTCCGCGATCGCACCAAATCCGTGTCCCTTGAAGAGCGCAACGATATCGTGACTGCTCGTCTCAAAGAGTTGAACGGCAAATTGACGGAGGTTAATTCCACCACGCTTCGCTTTAAGGCTGAGCTGGCCCAGGTTGAAAAGCTCGGGACAAGCGTCGCCGCGCTGCTGGTCATGCCCGCCGTCAACGCTGACCCAATTGTTGCGGAAGCGAAGTCAGCCTTGTCCAAACTTGAAAGCGACTTTGCGAGCCTCAAGGGGCGTTACAAAGAGGGTCATCCAAAATATGTCCAGATGGTCAGCACCATCGATACCTGGCAGCGTGCTCTGACCAACGCCGTGTTGAAGGTGCCCCAAAGTTTTCGATCGGCATACGAGAGTGCCACCGCGTCCGAAGCGGCGTTACAGGAGGAGTTGCAGCGGCAGGAAGGAATTTCACGCGAACTCACCAAAGCGCTCACCGACTATAACCGGCTTGCACGAGATGTGGACGGGAATCGCACTTTGTATGACGCCGTGCAGTATCGTTTGAAGGAAGCCGCACTTACTCGGGATCTGAAGCCGAGCAAGGTTCAACTGAACTCACGAGCCATTGCGCCCGCCAAGCCCTTCTCGCCTAACAAGACTCAATTGATGATCCGCGGAACGCTGGCGGGCATCGTTCTCGGGGTGCTCTTTGCCCTCGGAATCAATGCGCTCGATAGCTCCCTCAAGACAGTTGATGACGCCGAGGATTACCTTCATCTGCCCGTACTCAGCGCGGTTCCGCGCGTGAAAAGCAAAGACGGGCATGTATTGCTGATGGACGATGACGCCAAGTCACCCGCGGCCGAAGCGTTTCGTACTCTCCGCACTTCCGTATCGATGCTTGGGCGTGCAGAGCATCGCCGAACCTTCCTTTTCACCAGCGCCGTCCCGCAGGAAGGCAAGACGTTTAGTTCGCTTAACTTTTCGCTTTGCCTGGCTCAACAGGGGCTTAAGACGGTCGTCATCGACGGTGACCTGCGACGGCCCGCCATCGAAAAATCTCTGGTGCCGAAAGGGGCGCGACGACCGGGTGTGACTGAGTATCTCACAGGTCAGAAGCAATTGGATGACATCGTGCAGACCATCAGCCATGAAAACTTTTTCTACATTCCCGCCGGGACGATCGCGCCCAACCCTGCTGAATTGTTGAGTCAGAGGAACTTCGACCAACTCATTGACGAAGCCTTGCTGCGTTTTGATCGCGTGGTGGTGGACTCCGCGCCCGTTCACGCTGTCAGCGACACACTCCTGATGCTCCACAAAATCCAAACGGTTATTGTCGTAGTGCGTTCGGGTAAGACGCCGCGCAAGGCGGTGGGTCGTGCGGTGGAAATGCTTCTCAAAGCGGACGCACCGCTGGCGGGCATTGTCCTGAACCGCCAAGTCCGTCGGCGCCTGGCAGGCGGTTATGACCCGTACTACAGTTATTCGTACGACTCCAAGTATTCCGAAAAAGGCGTTTACGGTGCGTAAAAGGCGATGACCCGCATTTGAATGATGATCCGGGTTTTTGGCGGGCTGCCGTTGCGGTCCTCACCAACTTGGGTTCTCGGGCAGGCAAGCCTCGAACTCCTGGACCAACCGGGCTTCGTATTCGCCTGCGTAGGTGCCGTTGAAGAATTTTGCGAGGGCTTCATCGTGCAAGCGTTTCCATGAGTCTTCTTCAGCCCCTGGATTGATCGGGAAGAAAAGAGCTCCATTTCCCTTCGCTGCTTTGAAGTCACCCGGCGCGTCACCGATCATCAGAATCTTTGTCGCAGCATATTTATCCTTGGCCGCATATCGCAAATGTTCGGTTTTAGTTCCCATCTCCTGGCCCGCGATCATTTTTACGAAGTGATCGATCTTGGCTCCTGCCCATTCACGTTTCAGTGCATCGGCTGGGGTCTGTGAAATGCACATCGCGTCGGCTCGTTCATTGATCTTCTTAAGGCACTCCACCACTAGAGGAAACGGCGGCACACCATGGACGATGTCTTCGACTTGGACGTTGACCGCGTCCGACCAGCGCTTCACTTGTTCCAATCCCTTGTTCCCATTTTTCACTTCTGCGGCCAAGGTTGCGTTGCCCAATTTGGTCTCGCGAGCGATCCATTCCTCCAACGCTTTCGTGTCCGGCACCATGACGCCTCTCGCTTGGACCTGCGGACGTTCCCGTAACAAATTCAGTGCGCGCACCAGGGCAGGGAAACGATTTGCCCCCCGGGTCTTCGAATACAAATTCACAAAGTCCCAGACCTCGCGCGCATACTTGCTGACGGGTTGTAATCCAAAGTGCTTGATGAACATGGGGGTAAAACACTCTTTGTGTTTAATCTCCATGCTGTCGAAAATGCAGCCGTCGGAATCAATGCCGACAAAAAATTCCTTTGAGGGTTTGAAATCTTTCAACACTTGCGCTGGGTCAGTCATAAATCAGGGCGCAGAGTAGGAGGCGGATTGGAGGGGCAGTCAAACAACTTTTCCGTTGCCTGCTTGCTCGAAGCACTGAGCCGCTGCTTGTTTCATGCTTTCGATATTTTCTGCGTGATTTTGAACCTATCGAAAACTACGTTCGCCACATGATCATGTGGATTACGGCCTTGGTGCTCATCGGTTTGACAGCGGGCCTCGGGTATAAACAGGGTGCCGTTCGGGCCGCTGTTTCTTTCATTGGTCTGATTGTTGCCGCGTTTCTCGCCATTCCGCTGAGTCCCTTGTTCGCCTGGGTTTTTCCACTAGTGGGATTCAAAAATCCACTCGCCCCCCAGTTTGGCGGCCCAATCATCGCTTTCTTTTTGGTGTCATTCGTTTTCAAGGCGGTCGCGGCGTTTCTCCATCGCAAACTTGAATATCACTTTCGTTACCGTCGGGATGACGCGTCACGTGCAGTATGGGAAGTGATGTACAAGCGGGTGGGCGCATGCGTTGGTGTCCTCAACGGCGTCGTGTATTTCCTTGTCTTCTCCCTTCTGGTCGCAGTGTTTGGTTACACCACGCTCCAAACCGGTGGCGACGAATCGGATTCCACCGTGCTCTCCTTTCTCTCCAAGTCTGCCAAGGACCTGCAAGACACCCGAATGGATAAGGTGGTCGCGGGATTCAATCCGGCACCGGAGAAATATTTCGATGCGGCGGATACGTTGGGTCTTTTGCATCACAATCGCAGTCTTCTCGGACGACTGGAGAACTACCCCGTTTTCGCCGCCATGGCCGAAGAGCCGGTTTACCAGACACTGGGTGCAGACAAGGAACTGGAGACGATGATCCAGAACAAGGCGAGCTTTTCGGAAATATTGAACAAGCCTTCCGTCCAGGAAGTGATGACCAATTCCGACGTTGTAGCGCGCGTCATGGAGCTTGATATCAAGGATTTCAAACACTACCTGGAAACCGGTGTGTCGCCGAAGTTCGAGAAGGAGAAGTTGCTCGGGCGCTGGAATTATGACCTTCTCGCCACCTTGCAGTTGAACAAGGCACTCAACTCCCAAGTCCCGGCCTCCAGTTGGTTTCGTATGAAGAATGAGTTGAGCGAGCGTTTCGCAGGCTCGGTCCTTACCGCCTTCTACAACGAGAAGGCGAAGTATGATTTGGCGCCCGCAATGGAGGGCAGAGCCACTTCCTACATCGGCACCCCAAGCGCTCGGTTAGCTAACGGGCAAATTGTCACCAATTACGTGCCACGCTGGTTTAATACGAACGCAACGTTTTCCGCCAAAGGCAAATGGAGCGGCTCCGCCCCCAATTACCTGATTACGTTGGGCAATAAGAATGGGACGGCAACTTCTGAAGCCAAACTTCAAGACGGCCAGCTCTCCTTGCAGTTCGAAGGGAAGGCGCTTTCTTTCCGTCGCCTCCAAGATTAGCAAACGATCGCCGTGTGATCGCGGCCTCTGGGGTGAATTTCGAAGAGGATCTGCTCTGGCTTACTGCAATCCAGTTTGAAAAAGGACGGGAACGACCTGGCCAGAAAAGCCAGCGCGATCAATGGGCGTGCCATAGAACCCCACCGGATTTGTACTGTTTGCGGAAGCTGTCTGTTCGGGAATGGCAAACCGAGGTTGGGAATCCACCGACGCTGCAGTGGTAATTTCCATCGGCACTGAAAAACCCGCCGTTGCACCAGCCTCGACGCCGTCCGTGGTCGCAACTCCATACACGATCAAGCCGCAAGCCACGACTCCCGCTCCCGCCGCGAGGGCCGGACGCAGATCAAACCCCAAGCGCTCCCACCAGGAAGAGCGCCCCTCGCCCTTTTCAATGCGGGAAATGACCCGATTCGAAAACTCACTGAAGTAACGCGGTGGCGGCTGTTCATACCGCTTTAACCGCAAGAGCTTTTCCACCGAATCATTTGTCTGGCGAGGTACCCATAATTCATTTCAAGTAATCCGACAGATACGCTTGCAAGTTGCTGACGGGCATAAAAAAGACGGGACCGAACGGTGCCCACATTGCAATCCATGATTTCCGCAATCTCCTCATGCGAGTGACCCTGCACATCGTGCAGGGTCACAACCATTCTGTGAACATCCGACAGCTTCTGCATTGCCCCGTTCAATTTTTCCTGCAACTCGCTCAAGGCGATGTCACGTCGCGGAGTTTTATCGGAAACGAACGCCACCAGTTCAGGATCGTTTTCAATGTTGAAGTCGAGGTCGTTGAGGCTCAACGAAACCTTGTTCTTGCGCTGCTTGAGGAAGTTGATCGTTTTGTTGACCGCGATTCGATACACCCAGGTGTAAAAGCTGGAGTCACCCTTGAAAGACCTGAGTGCGCTATAGGCCTTGATGAATGTTTCTTGGGCGAGATCGTTCGCGTCCTCATGGTTGGACGTCATGTGGTAAACCGTCGCGTAAATGCGTTCCTGATACCGCTGCACAAGTTGATCGTAGGCCCGCATGTCGCCGTTCCGGGCGGCCTTGACGAGTTCCACATCAGTCTGTTTATCAGCTTCATCCTTGGGCGCGGGGCGGGAGCGGTCGCTGCAACTCATCGGCCTGCGATGCTTCAGCCTGCGCCGATCTTGGAAATTGCCAGTGGCTTCATTGTCGTAAACCATATCAGGAAACTCCTCCCAATAATTCGGTTTGTCCGGTGAGGACATCGCACAATGTTACCAAACCCATGCGCGCGGGACTGGCGCGCAACTCAGCCGCAAACTCTCTGGCAGATCTTAGATAATGTTCGATGACCTGAAGCGACTCCGTGAGAGCGCCATGTCGGCGAAGCAAAGCGACGACGCTTTCAAAATCGCGGGCTGATAATCACCAATAAGCGCGTCCAGTTTGCGGCTGATGGCGACGTCCGGGCCTTCCAGCAACACCAGCATGGGCAACGTAATTTTTCCTTTGGCGAGATCACGTACCCAGTGATTTCCCCGCGGCGCCTTCGCTGCCGAAAACGTCAAGGCAGTCGTCGTAAATCTGGTAAGCCGTCCCTAATGCCATGCCGTAACCGCGCAAGGCCCGCGCTCCGCGACAGACGCGTCGCTGAGATACGCGCCCAGATCGCAGGCCAGCGCGAACAGTTCGCCGGTCTTCATCGCCGAGTACTTTCAAGATATTCAGCGCGAGTGAAGTCGCAAGCGTCCACGGCGCTGCGTTTGCAGGATCTCGCCGCTGCAAACCGTGTTAGTCGAAGAAGCAACCGCGCGACAAACCTCCGTCGTGGGGAAACTCGCTGCCAATTGCAGCGCATGGGCAAACAGGCAATCGCCCAAGCAGGACAGAAATCTCATTGCCCCAGTTTGCCGCCAACGTCGGCCGCCCGCGTCGCAGAGTCGCCTCGTCCATCACATCGTCATGCACGAGCGTGGCCAGGTGCACCATTTCGATGATCACCGCGACGGTGACGTGACTGTCCTGGATTTTCCCCGTGGCACTTGCGCTTAAACCAACCAGGGCGGGGCGGAGTTGCTTACCCTGCGCATTCAATGCGTAGGAAGCGTAGGCGGCAAGGTCGGTCTCGAAAGCGCTGATCTGCTCTCCCATGCGTTTGGAAACCGACTGGAGGAACGGCTCCAGAGGCTGAATGATCTGCTTCCAATCGACCGGGGATTTTGCGAGCAACGCATTCGAATCCGAGGGCGGCGCCACTCTGGTTTCTGCGGCCAACATTTGCGCGCAAGTTACGGGCGCCGGATCGGCAAGTCAAACCCTGCGGTAGGCTGTTCCCCTGCTTCGGAGGATGGTGTCACAAACACGCTTGTCCTCGTGTGAGAAGTCGGAATTGGGCTCGCCAAGGGTGCACGGACTTTATTCGCCGCGAAGTTCATTTATGTTCTGCGCGTGCCAACGCTGGCGGAACAATTTGAAAACACTCCGGGCTTCAATCACGTCGCCCTTCCGGACATCTGGCAGCAGCAGGCAGTGGCTTTTTTGCGCGAAGGCAAGGACGTCGTCGTCCATGCGCCCACTGGTGCGGGAAAGACGTTGATCTTCGAGCTGTGGTCCAATGGCGGCAAGAATCGCGGCCAGGCAATCTATACCGTGCCGACGCGGGCACTGGCGAATGACAAGCTGGCGGAATGGCGCGCCCGTGGTTGGAATGTGGGCATTGCGACGGGCGACCTGGCGGAGAATCTCAGTGCACCCGTTCTGGTGGCTACCTTGGAAACGCAGAAGAATCGGCTCATCGCCGGCGATGGCCCCTCGTTGCTCGTCATCGACGAGTATCAAATGATTGGTGATGCGGACCGGGGGCTGAATTACGAACTCGCCATTGCCTTGGCGCCTGCGCAGACGCAGTTGTTGTTGCTCAGCGGGAGTGTGGGCAACCCACAAGACATCGTGAAATGGTTGCGACGGCTGGGGCGCCAGGCCGAGCTCGTTCGAACGGATCATCGGCCAGTGCCGTTGGAGGAGGTTTTCGCGAATGGCTTGAGTTATCACGTGCCAAGCGAGGTCCGTGGCTATTGGCCGCGTTTCTGTGCAAAGGCGCTCGCTGAGAATCTTGGCCCCATTCTTATTTTTGCTCCCCGCCGGGCTGGATCTGAGACGTTGGCGGCGGAAATCGCACGTTACCTGCCCAATCCAAATCCACTCACGTTGACGCCGGAGCAGAAAACGCTCGTAGGCCCGCATCTCGAGCGCTTGTTGAAGGCCAGGGTCGCTTATCATCACAGCGGGCTGAGCTACGCGGTCCGCGCCGGGGTGATCGAACCTTTGGCCAAGGCCGGGCAACTGCGGGTCGTCGTCGCCACCATGGGGTTGGCTGCCGGAATTAATTTTTCACTGCGCAGCGTGACGCTCGCGGCAGATTCCTACCGCCGTGATTTCGTAGAGCAGCCTTTGCGGGCGGACGAGATTCTACAAATGTTTGGAAGGGCCGGGCGCCGCGGGATCGATGAAATCGGTTACGTGTTGGTGAACCAAAATGAGATTCGAATTCGCGATGGCTATCCTGCTCATCTCTCGCGCAGCGGCATGGTTGACTGGAACGCGTTACTTGGCCTGATGACGGCCGCTGCGCAGCATGGACGCGATCCCTTCGCTGAGGCAGTGAAGGTGCAGCAACGTCTTTTCACGACGAAGCCGATCCTCCTGGGTGTGGAAGAATCGATGAAGCATCCGGACGTCCCTTGTGGTTTGAAGACGGACTCGGAGCGGGCACGCCACGTCCGGAAACGAGTCCGGCAAATGTTGAACAGCCGCGGTGAATGGGAACTGACGCCGGTGTACACGGAGAAACCAGTGCGCGAGGTTTTCGTGATGGAACCCATCCCGGAAAGCGCGCTGAGCTTGCTCAAGTTGGGGAACCCAGTGGCAGCCGTGGGCGATAACGCGCCCCCATCCGGTGTTGATAGTCCGGATTCGTTACCGGCCAACGTGATGACGCTGCCGCCTGCGGCCCATCACGAGATAAGGATGAATCCAAACGCTGCGACGGAGGGCGCGGCGACAGCTCCTGAAGGCGAAGGCATTATTCGTCTCCGACCTGCTCTATCTGTGCCCGAGGCGCTGGAGAAAGTGGGGCAGGGGATTCTCTGTTCCGCGGGCGAAGAATTCGTCCCACCAGAAAAAGCAACAGGCGGGACCCCGTTGAGATTTTACGGGCGATGCACCACCGTGGCGGAACGAGCGGGGCACGATAAAATCATTCTCGTGAAATGGGTTCGGCGCCTGATCAACTGGCATGGACGCGATGCGTCACCCGTGTCGTGGAAGGAAAAAGTGGCGCCGCTCATCCAGGCACGATTGGCCGCCCGTCGCACTCCCGTCATTCGGTTCGAAGACGATGATTATAAGATCATTGCCGTCTTGAGCATTGCCGATCTCACGATGCGCGTGCCGGTTGATGCCTATGGCGTCCCAATCTGGAAGCCGATCGAACGAGAGGTGATGCCGCGCGATTGCACCATCTGCTCTCTTGTTCCTATTTGCCGACAACTCTCAGCAGCCACGGGCGTGGCGATGCTTTGGCGGCGGTTGGGTTTGGTTAACTCGGTGGGCGTGCCGACGCGGCGCGGGCGGGTTATGAGTTTCTTTTCCCAAGGTGATGGGCTGGCCGTCGCCGCAGCTCTTGAGGACGAAAGTTATCCCCTCGATGAATTGATTTATGACCTCGCAAACCTGGACGCAGGCTTTCGTTTCGCTCAGGACGAGAATCGATGGGGCGGGCGGTTGGCAATGGATTGCCAGCGCGCTTATGGCGTTCAAAGCATCCCGGGCTACCTCGAAAACGGTGTGCCTCCGCATTACGGCTGGGGCGCGAGTGAGGTGGTCCAAAGTGTCCATAAAGATCCATTGAGCAAGTCCCGCTGGGTCACTGATTTTTTAGGCACCGGCGACATCGATCGAATCATCATCGAATGGCGCTCAATGCTGCGCCGCATAGCCAACTCGCCGGCCCTTGATTGGGATCGTTGGACCGCATTGCAGCACCTTGCCAAGACCACGCTGAATGAAACGGATTCACCGACGGAGACCAATTTACCGCCGCTGGATTACACGCAGACGAAACGAATCGAGCACCGGCTTGTGTTCCGACGATAGAATCAGGATTTGCCGTTCGCCTGCATGCAGCGCAGCCTCGCGCGCATGAGAATCCAAAAGAACTTTTGCGGCTCGCGGTGTCGAACGATGGCGACTGCCCGGTGGACGGTGTTCGTGATCGTCTGCGGGATTTTCTTGGGCGCCGGTTGCTCGTCGCCGACGAATCTGTCCAAACCGGCCAAAGGGCCGCCGAACATCGTGGTCATCTTCTGCGACGATTTGGGCTATGCGGACATTGCACCATTTGGCGGAACCACGCCGACGCCCCATCTTTCACGCTTCGCTCGCGAAGGCATGCGGTTCACAGACTTTTACGTTGCACAGGCGGTGTGTTCTGCATCGCGCGCGGCGTTGCTGACGGGCTGTTATCCGAATCGCATCGGCATTCAAGGCGCGTTGCGGCCTCGTTCAAAGAATGGGATTCAATCCGGCGAAACCACGATCGCGGAAATCCTGAAAGGGCGAGGCTATGCGACGGGCATTTTTGGAAAGTGGCACCTCGGTGATGCACCGCAACATCTCCCAACCCGGCACGGCTTCGATGAATGGTTTGGCCTGCCCTACTCAAACGACATGTGGCCGTTGCATCCCACGTCGCGCACCAATTATCCACCGCTGCCTCTATATGAGAATGAGGCCATTGTTCAATTGATGCCGGACCAGCGCTTTCTCACCACGGGGTATACCGAGCGCGCGGTGCAATTCATTGAACGCAATAAAGCACGCCCTTTCTTTCTCTACCTGCCGCACAACATGCCCCACGTGCCCCTGTTCGTGAGCGAGAGGTTTGAGGGGAAATCCGGGCGTGGGTTGTACGGCGATGTAATCCAAGAGCTTGATTGGTCCGTTGGAGAAATCCTGCGCGCGCTTAAACGGAACGGTTTGGACGACAATACGCTCGTGGTCTTCACGTCGGACAATGGCCCTTGGTTGCTTTATGGAGATCACGCCGGCAGCGCTGGGCCACTGCGCGAAGGCAAAGCCACCACATTCGATGGTGGTGTGCGCGTACCGTGCCTGATGCGTTGGCCGGGAAAAATTCCTGCTGGGTCAGTGTGCCGCGAACTGTCGACCACCATGGATTTGCTTCCCACCGTCGCTCGGCTCGCGGGGACCAATGCACCG
The DNA here is from genome assembly GCA_963760275.1 of uncultured Verrucomicrobiae bacterium. Taxonomy (GTDB): domain Bacteria; phylum Verrucomicrobiota; class Verrucomicrobiia; order Limisphaerales; family SIBH01; genus JANNGC01. The sequence goes on along the minus strand of CAVXCM010000008.1, from coordinate 90,431 downwards.
ATGGATCGCACGATTGACGGGCGGGACATTTGGCCCCTGATGTCTGGCGTCCCGAATGCGAAGTCTCCGCATGCCGCGTACTATTACTACTGGAACCGAGGCCTCGAAGCTGTTCGTTCCGGGAAATGGAAGTTGCACCTCGAACATGACTATTCGCATCTGGCAGCGCCGGGAAAGGGGGGTCGCCGGGCAGGTATTCCAAGGAACGCCTGGGGCTGGCTTTGTATGATTTGGAGCTAGACGTGACTGAAAGGAACGACGTGGCCGCCCAACATCCGGAAGTGGTAGCGCGGCTAAAAACCATTGCAGAAGCGGCTAGGGAGGATCTGGGAGATTCGTTGACCCAGCGCCCGGGGAAAAACATTCGTGGTCAGTAACTACTCCGAAGCGGTCGTGTTCAATGCTCGATTCCACCCGACTTAAATGAGGAATGAGTTTTGACTTGGCCCACCGCTTTCGCTACCGGAACACCGTGCACCCGCGCCTATCACAAACTTTTTCCGGCTCTCGCTTCACCGCCGTTGTGGTATTTCTTTTCTGCCTGGCCCGGGGTCTTGCCGAGGAACCTTTGCCGCAAGTCGGACGATTAAAATCCAGCCCGGTGTTGCAACACCTCAGACCCAATCCCGTCGGAGGAGGGGTGGCTGGATCTGAGGCAGGGCAAACGGTTCGCCAGATGTATGTGCCGGATGGATTCAAGGTCGAAGTCATTGCAGCGGAGCCCGACGTTCGTCAGCCCATCGCGTTTGCCTGGGATGAGCGTGGACGCCTCTGGGTGGCCGAAGCCTTTAGCTATCCGACGAAGCAGCCCGCAGGTGAGGGGCTGGATCGGATCATCATTCTTGCGGATTCAGACGGTGACGGAACGTTTGAGACGCGAAAGGTGTTCGCCGAGAAGTTGAACCTCGTCAGCGCCATGGAAGTCGGCCACGGCGGCGTATGGATCGGTGCGGCGCCAGAATTGTTGTTTATACCCGACCGCAATCACGATGACGTTCCGGACAGTGCGCCGGAGGTGATGCTCAACGGGTTTGGCTTTCAAGACACGCACGAGACGCTCAACAGCTTTCTCTGGGGACCGGACGGGTGGCTCTACGGTAACCAAGGCGTGTTCAACACGGCCCGCATTGGCAAGCCGGGCGTGCCGTATGATAAGCGCCCTGAACTTCGGGCCGGCGTGTGGCGTTATCATCCCATCCTGCATGAGTTCGAGATTTTCGCCCACGGCGGCAGCAATCCATGGGGCCTAGATTACGACGAACATGGCCAGCTTTTCATGACGCACTGCCGCAGCTACTGGGGTAAAGGGCTGACCACCCACGTCATCCAAGGGGGCCAATTCTGGAATCAGGTGAACGCCAACTACGCACCCTTCATCATCGCCAATCCACCGCGGGAATTTCCTGAGTTCAGGAATTATCTGCTCGCGTCCGCGCGCTACGACCACGGCGCGGGCGGCGCCGGCGTCCGCGGAAGCGATGCGATTTACGGCGGGCATTCCCATGTAGGCACGATGATTTATCTCGGCGACAACTGGCCTGACGAATATCGCGGGAACCTTTTCACGCACAATCTCGGCGGTCATCAGATCAATCAGCAGATCAACAAGCCGTTGGGTTCCGGTTATGACACAGTGCACGCCGGTCGTGACGTGCTTTTCTGCACGGACCCGAAATATGTCGCCATCGACCTGCAGTACGGGCCCGACGGCGCGGTGTATTTCATTGATTGGTACGATCAGCAACATTGTCACAACCCGAACACGGAGAGGTGGGATCGTGGTAATGGCCGCGTTTACCGGATGCAATGGCAGGCGAACTACAAGCCGGTGAAAGTGGATCTTACGAAGAAGACTGACTTGGAACTGGTCGAACTACAAACCCACAAGAATCAATGGCACTCCCGGACGGCGCGGCGATTGTTGCATGAACGGGCGCAGCGGCCGGGAGGCGTTTCAGAGGAAGCGGTGAGAGTCCTCGCGCAATCTGTCAGCACCGAGACGAACACCCAGTGGAGGTTGAACGCTCTGTGGAGTTTGCACTTGGCGAAGGGCTTGACGGAGCAACAGTTCGAGAGGGTCCTTGCGGACGATGCGAATCCGTTCGCCCGGGCATGGGCCGTTCAGTTGGCGGTGGATGATGGAACGCCCAAATCCACTGTCATTGCCCGCCGGCTGATGGCGCTAACCGAGGGCGAACCTTCACCCGTGGTGCGCCGCTACCTTGCGTCCGCGAGCCAGCGCATGCCAAAAGGGTTTGGATTGGAAATGATTCGCAACCTTGCCACGCGCACCGAAGACAATGCGGATCGGAACCTGCCTCACTTGCTCTGGCACAGTGCGGCAGCGCGTTGGGCGAACGACGATTTGGACCAGCAACTCATGCTTGCGCGCACGACGAAGATTCCGCAACTCACGGAATGGGTCCACTGGTATGCCGCCACCCGCGAAGGGGACTCGCTCAATCGCGTGATAGAGACGTTGAACGATCTGAGTGGCGATGCGCTGCATCGCCGCCTCGCAGGCATCTGGCTCGCAATGGAAGCGCGGGCAAATGTCCCCATGCCACCGGCGTGGAGAACTCTTGGGCCGGGCCTTTATTCCTCTCCAAAGCTCGAAGTACAGCGCTTGGCGGAGAAATTGGCGGCAGCATTTGGTGACTCAAACGCCTTTCCCCGCTTGCGCGACACCCTGGCGACGGCGCAGGCGGACAAGGGCGCACGCCAACACGCGTTTGCGGTGTTGAGCCGCGCCCAGGACCGCGCTTCCCTGCCCGTGTTCATCAAACTTCTGGATGACGACTCGTTCCGCTCTCCTGCGATCAATGTTCTTGGACGGTTTGATGACGCGAACGTCTCGGCCGCGTTGCTGAAACGGCTCACTCATCTTTCGCTTCTTGATCGCCCGGCGGCGCTGGACGCACTGACCAGTCGTCCCAGTTTCGCTCTCGCGTTGCTGGATGCTGTGGGAACTGGTGCGGTCCCGCGCGACCAGCTCACAGCTTTTCACATCACGCGACTCCTCAACTTGAAGAACGCTGAAGTCGATAAGCGCGTCACCGCGGCGTGGGGTCGCATTCAAAAAAGCTCGGCTGAGAAACAAGCGCAGGTGGCGAAGCTGGAAAAAGTTTTTAACGAAGCGCCGCTCTGGGCGTTCGATGCGAGCGCGGGCAGGAAACACTTCCAGAAACTTTGCATGTCGTGTCATCGCCTCGGCAAAGAAGGCACGCCACTCGGCCCTGAGTTGACCGGCGCAGGTAAGCACGGGGCGCGTTACTTCCTGGAGAATGTGATCGATCCGAACGCCGTCGTCGGGACCGACTTCCAACTGACTTCAGTGGAAACGAAGGACGGGGAAACATTGTCCGGACTTCTGGTTAATGAAACAGGTACTGCGTTGACGCTGCGCACTACCACAGGTGAAACAGTCGTCCCCAAGTCCGGCATCACTTCGCGCCGGTTGGGTGAGCAATCGCTTATGCCGGAAGGACTTCTCGAATCCCTGAGTGAGCGAGAACAGATCGAGTTGTTGAAGTTCTTAACCGGAAATTGATGGCTAGCGATGAGACCGCGGAGATTGACGCCTTCACGGTGAAGCAAATAAGCGCGCTTCATTACGGCTCCTCAAGCGGGATGAAGGCGGCGTGATTCGATCGATCGCATTAAACTCTCAGCGACAGTACGGAGTGGTGCCAGTTCCGTTTCAGTGATGGAGCGTGGCTTGGTGTCGAGTACGCAAAGGCTTCCCACGGTATGACCGGACTCGGTTCTTAGAGGTGCCGAAACGTAGGATTGGATGCCGCGGGTGAGGAGAAACGTGTCGGTGGCGAGACTTTTATCTTTGCTAACGTCCTCGATTACGACTGGTTCGGCGGCGTCACTCACTTGCGCACAGACGCACGAATTTCGAAGCAGCCCATTTTCTTCCTCGGCATCATGCAACTCCGCCGCGTGGTCCTTCCAAAAATCCACGTCGAGTTCAACGATGGAGACGAAGGCGAGGGGGACATCAAAGATGCGAGCCACATCGCGCTTCACTTGGTCAAACAATTCCTCCGGTTCACATGCTTCCAAGGTGGATACATCAACGGGTACCGGAGCGATTGAAGGCGTGGCCGCCGGAGTGGCGGTGGGCTGCCTGTCTTTCGCGGTCAGTTGTTGCACCGCGCTTTTCAAAGTAGTGAAAATCGCATCCGCGCGAATGCTCACGAGCCGTTGTTTAATATCGGTGGAGGCAGAGATGGGTGTCCAAAGCCCAATCATCACCGGCAATGAGGGGCAACTCTCCTTGAGATTACGGCCGAGACGCCGCGCGGGGGCCAGCGCTGCTGGCGGCAGGGCAGAGATGACGACCGACCGGAAGTTCCCGCGCTGAAGGTAGCTTTCGCATTGGCCAGGTTGAATGGTGGCTGCGATTACCTGCGCGGAAATGCCTTCCGCGTGCAGAACCTGCACAAGCATGACGGCAGCGATTTCGTCCGCTTCGTCCTTGGCAGGAAGGCAGACGACTTCGGGCATCGCTCCGAAATTCGCGAGCGGATAACCCCGTTTAACGCATTCCTTTTCACCGAGGTCTTCGATCAATTCGCGACTGTTCTGCACGATGAATTGCTGACGGATTTCGGCGAGATGGCCGGTCTGACGGTCTTCTTCAGCAAGGATCAACGCCGGGATCATGACTTGATCGTAGAAGGTGATGAGATCGTGGGTCTCCAGGAACTCCTCAGCGATTCGCATCATTTCCTCGGCGTCCATGGCCAGCATGCGTTGATAAAACCGCGCGTGAGGTTCGAGGACCGGTTCACTGCCAAACATATCGCTGAGGAACTTGAGGCCCGGGACATATTTCCCCATCACCACAAGGCAAACCGTCAGCGGTGTGCAAAGGAACAAACCAATCGGCCCCCACAACCAAGTCCAGAAAAGTGCGCCGCCAATGATGGCGACTGAGGAGACGCCGGTGCTGGCGCCGTACAGCCACGGTTCAACCAGGTTGTTGCTGATCAATTCCATCACGAGGAAAAGAGAGATGGTCAGAAGAAGCTTCGACCAGCCGGGATCCACCGCAAAAGCCAGGGCTACGGGGAACAGCGCGGCTATCCATGGGCCCAGGAACGGGATGAAACGCAGCAATGTGGCGAGCAATCCCCACAAGAGCGCGTTAGGCACTCCAATGAAATACAGCCCCAGACCAATCGGAACGCCGTAGGTCGCGTTCACCACCAGGTTCATAACGAGGTAGCGGGAAATGCGTCGAGCGGCGTCATCCACCGCTTCGGTGGCAGTGTTGAGCTGTCCGCCACTGATTACTTTGATGAAGCGATCGCGCAAATCTTCGCGCTTAAAGAGCATCGCGAGGACGAGCAGCACGACAATACCCGCCGTGCCAGCGGGTCCCAACAAGGGTCCCAGCGTGCGGCCAACCAGTTGCCACGCGCTTGGTTTGGACGGCTTCACTTCCACCGCCAGTGGCCTTTCCCCCGTTCCAGGTTCAGGCGCGGGATTCGCCGGATCGACCGATGAAACTTCGAAGTCCTTCTGAACATTCTTAATAATGTCCGCGGCACGGGTGAAAACGTCTGGACGCTGCGTGCCCTTAAGAGCCTTAACCTTGGCGTGCAGGTTTTGCTCGTATTTTGGAAGCTGTCCGGCGAGCCCAATGACTTGTGTAGCTACAAGCCAGGTGACGAACGCAATCAGCGCAAACGTGGATGTTACCGTGACCGTAATGGCCAGCGCCTTGGGGAATTTCCACTTCTGCAAGAGGATGACCAAAGGAGACAGTAGAAAAGTGAAGAGAAGAGCGAGCGCGAATGGGATGAATACGGCCTTGGAAAAATAGAGTATCGCCGCGACGAGCGCGAATGACGCGAGGACGATAAAGCCACGCTCACTGGTTTTTCCTTCTCCCTGCACGCCACATCTTAAGCCGGGGCGCCATCTCAGCAAGCGGCCGAGCGGTTTAGTCTTGCCGACCGCACTACGACGCAGGCAAAAACCGCCGTCGTCGAAAGCGGACGTAGACATCACGTTGAATATTCCTCCTAACTTAGTTTGGCCATTTTGGTCCGCCGCTGGATTCGCAGGCGCAGCTGTCCTTGTCGGTGCGGTCGGTTTCACACTGTTGCTGGGCACAATTGCCCAGCGCAAAGTCGGACTGCCCTTAGTCTGGGGTTCTCTCTCCGTTTTCGCGGCCGCCATATCCGCAATCTTATTGATGCTTAGCCATCATTGATTGCGACGAGGCGTTTCGCCTTATCCTCTTGAGCTGCTGACCATTACCCGCAGCGGGCAATTTGCGGTCTTTAAAGAGTTACTCTCGCGCAAACTGCCGTTGCTCAGGCTTAAAATCCGACTAATCGGGGCGAAAACAGCAGGACGTTGGATTGGTACGGCGACTGCGAAGTCATCTGGAAAGGACAACACTATGAACAAAACTTTTATTGGAATACCCGTCGCCTGCGTCGCTCTTCTGACTGGGACGTTTACTGTCTATGCGGACCGTGTGCCGCTCACCCAAATCCCTGAACCGGTGCAGCAAGCCATCAAGACCCAGAGCGGTGGCGAGACGCTGAAGGATGTGGAACGCGAGACTCGCAACGGCCAGACCGTGTATGAGGCGGAGTTCAAACGTGACGGGATCAATCGTCGTGTGACCTTTGGCGCTGACGGAAGGGTTATGCCCGAGCAGCGTAATAACTTGCTTGGACGTATGGATCGCAAGGCCTCCATGAACGTGAATGACTTGCCCGCTGCCGTTCAAAAGGCGGTGCGCGAACAAGCAGGTGGCAGGGCCGTGGAGGATATCGACAAGGAAACTTGGAATGGCCAAACCGTTTACGAGGTGGAGTTCAAAGAAAAGGGACCCAATAGCCGCGTCTATGTGGCGGTCGATGGTTCGTTGGTCGTCAATAAGGATGCCAAGAGCAATACCTACATGGGCGCCCAATTGAGCGAAACCCCCGCCGCCGTCCAAGCCGCGGTCAAGAGTGCCGCCGCCGGTGCCGAGGTCGCTGATGTCGACCGCGAGATGGAAGATGGTCAAGTGGTGTACGATGTGGAGATACGCCAAGATGGGCTTAATCGTCACCTTAAGATCGCGGAAAGCGGCGCGTTGATTAGCGACAGCGGTAACCGTGGCAGTGCAGTAGGCCAACGCGTTCGCGGAGTTGATGACCGGGACAACGGTCGCGCCTTAGACAGCGCCAACACGGATCGTTCCTTGCGCAATAACAATGTTGTGGCCATGGAGCAACTGCCTGCGCCCGTCCAAAAAGCCATCCGCGACCAGGGAAACCTCGGCACTTTGAAGCCAATCAAGCGCGAAGTGAATGCAGGTCGCACCCAGTACGATGTAGAGTTTGAGCGGGATGGAAAAAACACGCGGTTGACCTTGAACGAAGACGGTTCGATCGCGAAAGACAACCGATAATAGTAGCTCGGTTGCTGAGAGAGGCCCCACTGGCTCGTGCCGGTGGGGCCGTTTTTTTACCGAAATTATGGCAGGGACCGTCTCCAATTAATCGCCGCTCGTGCGAGGCGATTCGATACGCCGGCTTCGGCCCCGATCCGATTTTGTGTTTCGTTGGGATCACGGACCACGTCGAAAAGTTCCGCGCCAATGCCATTGGAGTTAATGAGAAGTTTCCATTGGGCATCACGCACAGCCACATTGGGGCTTCGATTCTGTGCGATGCCGGGAACGGCGAAGGCGTTGGTGTTCCGGCCGTATTCCCAGAACAGCATTTTCGCGCGTGTAAAATCCCTGCCTGACAGGGCTGCGGAAATGTTCTCGCCATCAGACATCAAGCTGTTGGGCGTCGCGCCCGCAAGATGCGCAAGAGTGGGCGCGATATCGAGGGCGCTCAAAACACTGTTTGTATCGACGCGGAGGGCTGGCACGTGACCCGGCCACCAGGCAATGAGTGGCACGCGAATACCGCCCTCATACAAACTTAATTTGCTGCCGCGTAAACCGGCCGTCCGAGATTGCTGGAACGTGGGCAGTGGGCCGTTATCACCGAGGAAGAGGACAAGAGTGTTAGTAGCGATGCCCTCGCGTCGGAGACTCTCGAGCAGGCGGCCAATTTGCCGATCCATCTCCGTGAGGACGGGGCGAAGGTTTGCCCGGGTGTCGCCACGCATTGAGGTATCGTCCTGCACATCCCGTGATGCAATCCAGGGTGTGTGGATGTCGTCGAGCCACATGTTGACGAAGCACGGCTTACTCCCTTGTGTGCGGATGAATTCCAGCGTGCGATCGACCATCCATTCCGTTCGGTTCCAGCGTTTCACTTTATCCCGCGGCGACCAAATCCAGTTGGTCGCCGTCAATTCGGGATGAGGCTCGGGACTTTCATACGTGCCAAGTCCAAGGTCATATCCATACGCGGAAAACCGGGGCGCGTTCGTGACATCACGGCCTCCGCCCAGATGCCATTTGCCGATGTGCGCCGTGGCGTAGCCCGCAGCTTTCAGGACACGTGGCAAAGCCGGAGCATTCGTCGCGAGGAAGTCTGCCTGCTCGCACGCCCGATTTCCTTTCCGTGTTTGGAGATAACTGTTGATGTGCCATCTCCCCGGGAACTGGCCCGTAATCAATCCTGCGCGGGACGGCGAACAGATGGGGGCCGCCACGTAGAACTGGGTGAATCGGGTTCCTTCGCGGGCCATCGCATCCAAGTGGGGCGTGGGTACCTTGCCACCGTAAACGCCGACATCTCCCACTCCCAGATCATCGGCTAGAACAACAATGATGTGGGGAGGAGCCGCAAAGCAGGGCAGGCCGATGAAAGCCGGCAGTAACAGAATACAGGCCGCGCGACATACCTGCGACCAGTCGCGTGTCAGGAATCGGACGGAAGCCAATACGGTTTGCATCCATTTGGAATGCCTCAGTCAAACCATTCTCCGCAAGCCTCGCGAGGCCAGGTATTGAAAAAATAAGGTCACCGCCGTGCCGGGAACCCCACTGGACGGACTTGGCTTTCTGCCCGCCGACCGGGGCTTCACGGTTGCGACTGACGTGAGCTCGATCTAATCTCCGGCTTGGTTCTGGTCACGGATAAGCGAAGAGAAACCCAATACGACGTTACCGTGGAAACATCTGCACCCAAGACGGAAGCGCCGATCCCGCGTTCCAGTGAATGCGGTATTTTTGACACCACGCGCTGGAGTGTGGTGCTTTGCGCCGGGGACAATTCCGAACCCGGTCGGGCTGCGCTGGAGACGCTCTGTCAGGTGTACTGGTTTCCGGTGTACGCGCTGGTGCGCGCTCGCGGATTCGACGTCGAGGCCGCGCGTGATTTCACCCAGGAATTCTTCTCGCGCATGTTGTCGCGGGATGGTTTGTCGAAGGCGCGGCGGGAGCGGGGACGGTTTCGCTCGTTTCTCGCGCAGTCGGTGAAGAACTTTCTTGCCGACGAATGGGACAAGGCACAGGCGCAAAAACGGGGCGGCGGCCAGGTGTTGCTTTCGATCGAGGCCGAGGCCGCCGAGGGTCGTTATCTCGAAGGAGTGGACGGAGTCACGCCGGAGCAGATGTTTGATCGCGCGTGGGCGGAGCAACTCTTGACGGAAGCGCGGAGCCGTTTGGAAAGCGAATTCAGCCAGGCTGGGCGTATCGAGGTGCTCCACATCCTGGATCAACTGGGCGATCCAGATGCGCCGACGCTGATCGAGGAGTCGGCCCGGTTGGGTTTGCCGGTCAACACGCTCAAGTCCCATTTGCACCGCGCGCGGCTGCGGCATGGCGAATTGCTCCGGGAGTTGATCGCTGAGACGGTGACCACGCCGGTGGAGGTCGAGGCAGAGTTGCGTAACCTGGTGGAGGCGCTTGGTTCCTGATGGCGCTGCAACCGTCGCGCTCTGTTCCCGTAAGGATTCATGTTGGCTCTCAACAAGACATGCACCGCGTGCGGCGCGACCATTCGCGGCAGCGCTGGGCTGGGACTTTGCTCGTCCTGTTTACTTCAGGGGGCGATGCGTTCCGACGCTTGGCCGGATTCCAGCGCAGAAGATATCAGCGCGGCCAGTGAGGCGGCCAAACGCAAACGAGGCCCGGCGGATTTTGAGATTCAGGAAGAGATTGCGCGCGGCGGCATGGGTGTGGTCTATCGCGCGCGGCAACGCAGCTTGAATCGCATCGTTGCCCTGAAAGTGTTGCTGGGCGGCACGCTGGCTGGCGAGGAGGGCCGGCGTCGGATGCAGATGGAAGCAGGGGCAGCGGCGCGCTTGCGACATCCGAACATCGTGCCGGTGTATGAAGCGGGCGAATTCGAAGGCCAACCCTTCTATGCCATGGCCTTCATCGACGGACGGACGCTGGCGGATATCGTGCGCGACGGTCCCTTGCCAGCGGCGCGTGCCGCCCGGTATCTGGCGCGCATCGCCGAGGCAGTGCATTACGCGCATCGCGAAGGCGTGCTGCACCGTGATCTCAAGCCGGCAAACGTGCTCATCGATGCCAATGACGAGCCGCATGTCACGGACTTTGGACTCGCGAAATTTCTCGATGGCGGCGAAGGCGGAACGTTGACCGGGAGTGTGCTGGGATCGCCCGCCTACATGTCGCCGGAACAGGCGCTGGGCCGCGCGGCAGAAATTGGACCGGCCAGCGATATTTATTCCCTCGGCGCCGTTCTCTACGAACTGGTCACGGGCCTGCCTCCATTTCAGGGCGACTCGCCGTCATCCGTCATTGAACAAGTGAAAACAGCGGAGCCGGTGCCCCCGCGCCGGCTCAACGCCAGCGTTCCCGTCGATCTGGAAACCGTCTGCCTCAAGTCGCTGGAGAAGGAAGGCGCACGCCGTTATGCCAGCGCTGAAGAACTGGCTTCAGATCTCCGCCGTTTTCTCGGGGGTGAACCAGTGCGGGCACGCCCCATCGGGACATTCGGCAAAGGCGCACGGTGGATGCGGCGACACCCTCTTACCGCAGCTCTTGCCGGGCTCTTCCTTTTGATGCTGGCGACAGTCGTCGTGGTGTCGGTTACGAGCGCCGCGCGCGTCCGCGTGTCGCGCGATGCGGCGCAGGCACGACTTGCCGAATCGCTCCTTTCCGAAGCCCGCGCCTTGCGGGTGGCAGGCGAGCCAGGCCATCGCGCTGCGGCGTTGGAGCGCCTGGAGGAGGCGCGTCGATTGGACGTTTCCCAACGCTTGCAGTCGCGATTAAGGCAGGAGGTCATTGCCACGTTGTCGCGGCCAGACCTCCGCCGTCATCGGATCACCAATCTACCGCCCACCACGGACCTGATGGCGGTGTGTCTGGATCCAACTTTCGAACATGCGGCGCTCTGGAGCGAAACGGATTACGAAGCGCAGGTCTTTCGGCTCAGCGACGGGAAGCGCCTTGCCTCGTGGAAAACGAGAATGCCTGATGAAATGGAAGCCTTCAGCGCCGACGGGAGATTCATCTCCATGCGTTACGGCACCATTCACGAAATCTGGGACGTGGCGGCCGCAATGCGTGTGCTGGGGACGAACGGTGCGGAAGGCTATCGCAAGTTCAGCTCCGGCGGGTTCAGCCCGGATGGCCGGCGCTTTGCCCGTGGCGAAGAAGGCGGGCGGCTTGGATTGTATGAATTGACTCCCTCGCAGCTGGCGCGACGTGTCGGCGGGTGGCCATTGCCAGATGGTATGACCTTGAAGTCGATCGCCTGGTCGCCCGAGGGGGAGGCTGTGGCGTTGATCCTGAAGGACACGACCGTGGCGGTATGTGATGCGACGAACGGAGCCGTACGCTGGCAGCGCGACATCGGACGAACCTTATGGAACGTAACGTGGAACAATCGCGCGGGCTTTATCGTGATGCAGGCGGCGCGGGACAAAGTAATCCTCTTGTCGGCGATCGATGGACGGGATGGGGAAATGTTCAGCCAGCGGACGGATGAATCCTCGGTGGCGCTCATCAACCGGGATGGCGCGCGCCTGGTCACGAGCGGTGCGGAGGCCGGCACGCGCTTTCTGGATTTGCGGAGCGGGCAAACGCACATTGCAGACAGCGCTGCCGCCTGGCACCTGCATTTTGATTCCGCGGGACTCAAGCTCGGCACTCTCCTGGATGGCGGCCGTCCGCTCTGGCTGGAATGGATGCCTCCCGTGATGCTTCAAACCTGGCGCGCTGCATCTCCAGCTGCCTATTCACAATCGCTCACCTACAGCCGTGATGGTCGCTGGCTCGCCTCGCTCACTGCGGAGGGGCCAGTCATCTGGGACACTTCATCGGGACGGCAAGCGGCCATTCTGCGCCTGCCCGAAATGACCGCGGTTCTTTTTGACGGCGATGGCCGGTTGCTCTGTCACAATGGGCGACGGCTCGAGGAGTTGGAATTTGGCGAGGGATGGAATGCGCCGCCTACCTCCCGGCGCGTCTTAATCGAGGGCAGACAGTTCGGGGGCGCGGCTGCATCCTCGCGCGGCCATGTTTCCGTGACCGACTTTGGCCTCTCGGCGGTTCACTGGCTGGATCGGAAAACCGGGGCGCGAAGGCGTTTGACCACTTCGGCTAATCCCATCCTGACCGACTTCAGTCCCGACGGACGCTGGCTCGCCAGCGCGTCGGACTTTGTCGAGGAGGTGTTTCTGTGGGACATGGATAATCTGGATCGTGCGCCCGTGCGATTGAAGCAGGCGGGGATCAAGCCGTTGTTCACCTGGGATGGAGAATGGCTCCTGACAGTGGGCACGCAAGCTAGACTCTGGCGCGTGGGCAACTGGGAGCCAGGCCCGCTTCTGCCTCTGGCCCCGAATAACGTTCGCTCGTTTACCACTGCCTTGAGCCGCAACGGGCTCTGGCTCGCCGCCACGCAACGCGAACGCGAAGTGCATCTCGTCGACCTCGCCACCCGTCGCACCGTGGCCGTGCTGGACGGTCCGGGTGACGGGAACATTCTTAAGATGGCGTTCAGTCCAGACAGTTTGACTCTCGCCGTGGCACGACAGCGGGGAGACATCCAGTTTTGGCACCTGCCGACCGTGCGTGCGGAACTGGCGCGGTTAGCTTTGGATTGGAAGTAAGCGCGGCGGGCGCGATCGCCAAGTGCGTCCTCTTCGCCTGAGACTGTCCGTACATTCCCTGCAACCTTCAGCCGCTTTCGCCTTATTGCCCACTGACGGTTCGTTCTCGTCTCTGCTGGAGAGACGGGTGGAAACGAAAACCAATGAAGTTACAAACCTATCGCGCGAATCCGTTCTGTGCCGGCGCTCCGACCAACGCGGCCAACGCTCGTTGTATCGACGAGTTTATAGCCGCTGCCGGACGCAACGCGACCTCGCGCTTCAACCGCATGCTTTCACCGTGAAACGGTAGACTGGGCACTCACCCGTGAACTCTATGAAAACCAACCACCATTTTATCTCGTTCGGCTGGCCGGGCATTTTCTCGAGCGTCTTGGCTTTCGCGATCAGTCTCCTCAACCTTTCGTCTGCGCACGGCCAGACGCAAACGTATCCGTGCGAAACGGTGATGCAGTTCGGCACCGGCATGTCGGCCAGCGGCGCCAAGCTGCGGCTCGGCTCCGTGGATCCCTTCTTCGACGGCACGAGTGTGAACTTCCCGAACCGGCCTGATGTGTATGTCGTAACCAATCCGCCCTCGGCATGGATCTCCAATTCCACCAGCCCCGATTCGCAGTGGATAGGACCGTCGCCGGACACCGGCGATGATGTCGCGGGGACTTACGTTTACCAGTTGCAGTTCACCACGCCCTGCGCGGGCGCTGTGGTGACGGGACGCTATGCGGCGAGCGACCGGGGTGTGCTGCGACTCAACGGCGCGGCAATTACAATCGCGACGCCGGCGAGCGGTTGGACAAACTGGACCGCGTTCACGCTGTCCAACTTGCCTGTCGGTTCGAACAATCTTCAATTCTACGTGACCAACACTCCGCCTGCAGTTGGCGGCCCGCCGGGACCGACCGGATTACGCGCGGAGTTGACCGTCACAGCCACGTGCTGTCCGTGCATCCAACTGACGTGTCCTTCTGACATTCTCTTGAAGACCTGCTCCAATGGCGCGCCGGCCAACTTCACCATCACGGCAACCAATCGCTGTTACACCAATCTCACCGTCAGTTGCGCGCTCGTTACTGGAACCCCCGTGACAAATGGATCAGTCTTCCCGGTCGGCACGAACACCGTGATCTGCACCGCCACGGACACGGCGGGCCATCGCACGAACTGTTCGTTCAAGGTTGTTGTTGCGCGCGACAGCCTGCCTCCGGAGATCCGCTGCCCGCGCGACATCGTCTATCTCTGCGGCGTAGGAGGAACGAATGTCTTCTACAACGTCACGGCGACAGACGACACCGATCCCAATCCCGTCGTCAGCTGCGTGCCACCGAGCGGAAGCTTTTTTCCAGTCGGCACCAACACGGTTCTGTGCGAGGCGCGTGATGCTTGCGGACGAGTCAGCCGGTGCTCGTTCAAGGTCGTGATCGCACCGCAAGGATTTCCCAAGACACTGCAAGCCGGCGTGGCGGATCACTTCCTTCCGAGCGGCTTTGAAGCTACGTCCACGGGACCGTGCCTGGGCGGGAGCGGATTCTGGACCGGGATGCCCTTCGATACGTCGTGGCCGGGCCGGCATCTCGCGCACAGCTTCCAGGGACTGCCCAACAACATCGCCACTGCGAAACTCATTCTGCACATGAAGCCGACCCAGCCCGCGTCGCAGGATGACGTCTTGCGCATCGGCCTGACGAATTGCGGCGGCGCCGGCCTGTGGGCTTTCGCGAAACCTATCGCTTCGCTGCCGGGCGCAAACGGATCTTGGAACACCAATTCTCCTACGACTTTCACCCTCGATCTCGCCGCGCTGCCCGGTGGCGTGAACCTGTTGCTGAATCTCAGTGCGGATCATCGTCTTGAATTCGCCATTGGCACCGAGACGATGGTGGATTACGCACGGCTGGAACTGACCTATTGCGGGCCGCAAAGCACACTGTCTGGCGTGCCCTATTCGCTGAACAATGGGTATTCGATCCATCAAGGCGAAGGAATCTCCTGGCGCACGGTCAATTCCAACGGGGCCCCCGCGACCATTGACATAGACGGCGGTGATGCCGACGGGCTCCAGCTTGATTTCGATTTTGGGCCTGGCTTCGGTAAGCTGCCGTTCTGCCAGACGCCCGGCGGATTATTTGGAGGTCACAATGGTGTTTCCATCGATTGGCCAACGGGTGTCGGCACGACGGCAACGGTGGCTATCGCGGCCTCGGTCATCCCTGGCCTCACCAAAATCACCATGTCGCAGCCGATGAACACCCTCGGCAAGGCTATCGAAGTATGGAACGCCGGCCAGTTGGTGGCACGTTACTACCTGACGGGCGGGGGCGACACTGCGGTCAACGCGCCGTCCAACGCGTGTCTGTTCACGATGGGCTTCAGCACGGCCTACTTCTTCGCCAACTTCAAGGATCCCATCTCCGTCCAAATTCTCACCGGCCAGCACGTCAGCGGTCCGACGGGTGGAATTGCCACCGGCGACAGCATCCGCCTTTACTTCAATCTCTTCGTCGGGCCGCCGGCTCCAAAGTACGTGCATGTGACGCTGCCGCCGGGCGGATTGGATGTCGCGGGAATCTCGCTCCTGCACAGCAATCATTGGGTCAAGGCGTACGGTCCGCAGCAACTCACAGTCTCGGATGTCGCCATTTCCAAGGCCTTACTCCCTGGGTGGCAACAGCCCTTCGGCGATTGCTCGCCGGCCTATGGGCCGTGGACGCTTGGCATGAACGGTGTGGCCGGCTTCTGCACCTTTGATGGCTTCAACCCGCCGGTGTGCAACAACGGTTATGTGGACGTGAAACTCGTCGAGGAAATGAACTTCGGCGGCCTGCGCATCACGCCCACTTCGCTGCCGCTGGACGATTGCACGATTCAGAATACGGTCGCCAGCTCGGCGGCGAACAGCATCACGGTAAACCGGGTCTCGGGCGGCCCTCTGACGATCAATGGCGCGACATTGCTCGCCTCCGACGCATGGCCCAGCAGCATCAGCGGCAACTCCGGGCCGCAGTCCTTCACCGCCCACTTTCCACCGAACACCACCGTGGGCGTGAATGGCCAATTCTACGTCGCCACCAGTGCGACTTTCACCGCTCAGCCACAGTTCCTCGGCCAGTTCTATCAGGTCTGCGTTGAGACCACTGTGTTGCCAGAGTTCTCCTTCAAAAGTTTTCAAACCGCTGGACTGACCATCCCGCCCGACTGTCTCACGCTCACCTGCCCGACAAACGTGATCGTCAACTGCACGAACGGGAGCGGCACCGTCGTCACGTTCAATCCCACCGGTACTACGCGCTGCGGCAGCAATGTCGTCATCAACTGCGTGCCTCCGAGCGGCAGCCTATTCCCGCCCGGAGTGACGGTCGTTCACTGCACCGCCGTCGACAGCCAGGGGAACCAGGATGTTTGCCGTTTCCTCGTGACCGTCCGCGACGTCACCCCGCCGCAACTCGTGGTGCCCGCGCGAATCATCGTGCCTTGCACCAGCCCGGCCGGGGCGATCGTGGAGTTCGCCGCGTCGGCTCGCGATATGTGCGATCCCGCCGTGATCGTCGAGTGCCGTCCACCCAGCGGGAGCCTGTTCCCCGTCGGAACGAACTATGTGACCTGCACCGCAATCGATGCGGGCGGCAATCGCAGTTCGCAGGAATTCCCAGTAATCGTGGCCGACGGTTGCGGCGTGGGAAACTGCGTCGCGCTCACCGTTCCGCAAGACATCGAAACGCGCTGCAACACAACGGGCGGCGCCGTCGTGAATTTTTCCGCAACCGCGCGCGACAGTTGCACCGGAGCGTCACTTTCCGTCACGTGCTCTCCTCCAAGTGGAACTATTTTCCCCGTGGGTTTGACGCGCGTGGTTTGCACCGCTCAATCCGGCGCCAGCCAAGCGGCTGCTTCATTTACGGTCGAGGTAATCGATGACACGCCACCGGTATTAACGTGTTCGAGCAACTTGACTGTTGCCGCGCAAAGCGAGCGCGGGGCCGTGGTCACCTTCAACGTCACCGGGCGGGATGATTGCGCGCCGCAGGTGCGCGTCCGCTGCATCCCCGCGAGCGGCAGCGTATTTCCCGTCGGACAAACGCGGGTTTTGTGCGAAGGCACGGACGGCAACGGCAACGTCGCGCAATGCACTTTCACGGTGACCGTCAACCGTCCGGCGCCGATGCGGATGGCGCACCTTAGCTCGGGCCTGCTGGAAATGCGCTGGACGGGCGACGCTGTGGTTGAATTCACGGACACCCTCAGCGACGAAGCGCTCTGGCGCCCGCACGGCGGCGTTCCCGAATCCAACGGTGTCGAACGTGTGCTGCGCGTCGTTCCCGCAAGCGGCCAGGGTTTCCTTCGTTTGCGCCTGCTCGACCTGCTGCCCCCGGCGGACATGGACGCAGACGGCGTTCCTGACCTCCGCGATCGTTGCCCGGAAACACCGGCCGGTTTGCCGGTCGATCAATACGGTTGTGCGTTGATCGATCTCCTCACCACGCCGCAACAGGTCTTCGGCGCTGAACGAGTCCTGGCCGGCCTGACTCGTGACTCCTTCAAGCTCGACGGCGGCTTCCCGGATTTGGTTTCCCGGATATCCCCCGCGCTGGTCAATTCCAACAGCCCATCCGTTCCGTTGGGCGAGCGCCTCGTGCCGGAAGCGTTCGTGGTGCAGTCCAATTTCGTACACCTAATGCGTGGAGTGCTGAACGATTTCCTCGCGCGCAAAGGCCGGCGCATTGCGGAGATCGAAAGCACCATCCGTCCGATCGAGGCCGCACACGCCGATGTGCGTCCCCAGGATTGGGAGTTGGAGAGGCTGGAGGAGATTGAGCAAGGCTTGCTTGACGTGCTCCTGCAAAGCGAGCGGAGCCTCGTTAACTTGTCGAACGTCGTCAAAGCGCTCGACATTCGCGAACGCCGTCTGGTCACCATCCAATCCTTTGATGCGAGAAAAGGAACCGCGCGGTTGACGGATGGACGACTCATCGTTCTGCCGCGAGCCAAATCCCCCGGTGCCCCGGCGTTGGAGTCAATCCCCGGCGTGTTTCACGGCGGCAGCGGCGTTCAGGTGCATGTAAGCCAGTTGGCGGACGGAACGTGGTTTGGTCATTCCGCTGAGGCGCAATTCCCGGTGAATCCTGGCATGATCCACAAGTTGGACCCGCGCACGCTAGCTCTTCGAATTGTCCCCGCCAGCTTGAGCCTGCCGGACTGGGACACCGGTGTGCGCCACCGGCCGCGTGCCTACAAATGGGGATTTACGGACGACGGCGGCTACCATTTCCTCGAATACGGCATGGCCTTCGCGGTGGTGAAACGCAATTCCTCGGGAGACCCGGGTTACAGCCATTGGGTGCAAATCCAGAAGGATGGGGATAACGACGGCTATTTCGTGGATCTGATCAATTCCCTGACCGAGAATTCTCCTCCCTTCGTGCTGGCTGAAAAGGACCTGCCCAGAAACCACCTATTCCCCATTCTGGTCCGCGAATTTAGAGCGCCGATTCAGTCTGGAGGTTCGCTGGGAACGCCCGAGTTGGTCGCGGAAGAAACCTTACTCATTGAGATGTACGATTGGGGCCACTTTGCCGAGGCGAGCTACAGCCGCACAATCTTCGAATTGGAAGATGACCCGAATGATCCGTCGTTTCAAACTGCGAAAGTGGAGAGCCTTATTCAGAGCTTTCCGCTCACGCTACAACCATTGGCTCAACAAACCTTCAAGGCGTGGAGCTTCACGGTCAACGGGAGCAGTTCGTCCTACCCGGACATCCACCCGATCCAGCTTAACACTTCCTTCGCCGTGCATTTCCACGACCCGAATGAGCAACAATTCTTTGCGCATCCGAACGATCAGAAACGCGGCCTGAATCAGCCGTCCGTGAGCGGCATCAACCACGGTCGTCCCTTCACCTATCGCGTGACCCTGCCCAAGATCGTGCGTGACCGTCTGCACGCGTGCAATGGAACGGACACTTACTACCGCATTCCTTTTGCGGGCGAGTGGGATGTGAGCCAGGGCAACAACGGCGAGTTCACGCACAACGGTAATCAAAAGTATGCCTTCGACTTTCCCAAGGACTCGGGCGTGAACGTGCGGGCGGCGCGCGGCGGTTTTGTGACGAAGGCCAAGGAAAGCAGTTCGCAAAGTTGCTGGAACGGATCGGACTGCGTGAACTGCACCGGCAGCGCATCGGGCAACGTCGTCAAGATACTGCATCAGGACGGCACCGAGGGTGTGTACGTTCACTTCCGGCAGAACGGCGTGTTCGTCAGCGAAGGTGAGCGTGTCTATCGCGGCGACATTATTGGCAAGGTGGGCACCACCGGTTGCTCGACCGGCCCGCACCTGCACTTCCATGTTGTTGAGGAGACCGGGTCGGGCGTCACCATTCCCATCAAGTTCGAGGCCTACGATGATGACGATGTGCTGCGCAACTGCTACGTGCCACCGCACAACAGCGATGGGACTTCTACCAACCATTGAAGCCTGAATCAGATTGGCTTCAAAACGCGCAGGGCACGTTTGTGCGAAGTCGCTCTCCGGTGAGGGAGTAAAAAATGGCCGAGAAACTTATCGGCTCATGACGAGCCGGTCGCGTCGCCGCGAGACAGCAATTCTATTTCTTCGGTGCCTTGCTTGGAGTTCCAGCTTCCAACTTCTTTTTCATGGCATCGAACTCCCGGCGAAGTTCGCGATTTTGTTTTTGCAGTTCCAATACCTCGCGGCGCACGTCCCCCACCTCCAGCGTGTTCTTACGGCTGGCGCGAATGCTTTCAATGGCTCGTTCCGCCGCAGTGCGTTCTGGCGTGCTCTTTTGCGCGGTCGCGAAACGTTCGAGGATCGGAATGGCGCGCTCATCGCGAAGTGTGCCGAGGGCATTGATGGCGGCGAGTTTTACGTTGCGTCGCGGGTCCGTGGTGAAGCTGGCAATCAGTTCGCGTTCGGCAATTTTATCTTCCAAGTCATGGGCGAGGACGGCGAGGGCGTCGAGAGCGAAGGACGTGGTGCGGCCACCGAAATCCTGTTTGCGGTTCTGGAGCGCTTCGCGCAAGGGCGTCACATAGAACGGATCGCTCTGCGATCGCATCGTGGTAATCGCACTTTCCGCCAGATGTTCCCGCCAGGAGTTGGTGTTCAAGTAACTAATCAGGGTGGTCCGTGCATTGGTGCCTGTCGGTGCCAGGGATCTGATGGCCGTCGCGATGATGTCTGGATTTTTTTCCGTTTTGAGCACGGCCTGAGCGAAATCGAACGCAGCAGGCCGATAAAATGCCAGCACGTCGCCGATTACTTCCTTACGCACACGCGCGTCCGTTTGATTCGTCGAGGCGACCAGTGCCTCAAATGCCTCGTCGGTGTGAATCATGCGGAGGGCGCGCGCCGCGGCGATCCGAACTGCATAGAACGGATCCGAGTTCACCGTTTGCTTCAACTTCCCGATCGACTCGTGATCGCGCTTTTCGCCGAACTGCTCGACCGCAAGGTAACGTCCAATGGCGTCCGTCGTATCAGCGAGCTGCGCCGTCAGCATTGCGGTAGCAGGTCGGAAATTAATCTGCGAAAGCACGGTGATGTTGGGGTCTATACGTACGAGATCGGGTTGTGCTTCAAGCGGGATGTAAAAATCTTCCGCCTTTTCCTTTACAGCCAACACTCGGTCAATGACGCCTGATTTGGATCGGAAACGGACAGGCAGGGGGATGTTGAACAAGGGCACCATCTCGCTCACGGGCTGAGTCTGGCGAATTGTCAGCTTCGCCAGTTTGCCGCGTTCGTCCCAACTATAGTCCACGTCCAAACGCGGAAACCCAGTGTGATATACCCATTGGTCAAAGAACTGATCGAAGGATCGCCCCGACAATTCTTCCACCACCGCGCGTAAATCTTCGGTGACGACCGTGCCGAACTTGTGCCGCTCGACGTAGGTCTTGACGCACTTGCGATACAGGTCCGGCCCGAGTTGATTGCGCAACATATTAAGCACCCACGATCCTTTGCCGTAAGCGAGTGAATCGAATTGCTCGGTCGCGTCACCGTACTTCCTCCATACGATTGATTTCACGGTGTTGGTGCTCGTGGTGAGCGCCTTGCCACCTTCATAAAGGTGATACAGAAACTCATCTCGGCCGTCCTTATGCTCCGTGTAAAGCAGGTCATAGAAACTGGCGAAGCCTTCATTGAGCCAGATGTGGCTCCAGTCCTTGCACGTGACGAGATCCCCGAACCATTGATGAGCAAGTTCGTGCGCCACGAGACCCTGGCTGCTGCGAAGATTCTCAAAGCTTTTTGGGAACAGGGTGTTGATGTTCAACGTCGTGAGCGAGACGTTTTCCATTCCACCCCAGTGATACTCCTGGAGGCAGACCTGATCGTACTTATCCCACGGATACGGCACGCCAATCTCCTTCTCGAAAAACTCCATCATCTGCTTGGTGCCCTTGAAAGAATTCTCGGCGTGCTCGATTTCTGTGGCTGGGGTCCAAAATCGCATTGGAAGATCGCCATGCTTGTCTTCGATGAACTTCAATTTCCCCGCCACCAATGCCAGCAGGTAATTCACGACAGGTTTATCCTGCAGCCATTTTACGGCGATCAAACCTCGGTCATCCTTCTCCTCGGAGATTTTTCGTCCGTTGGAGAGAACGACAATTCCCTCCGGCACGCGGCAGATCACCTCGAAGGTAAACTTCTCATTGGGATAGTCGTAGCAAGGGTACCAGTGCCGGGCTTCCTCCGCTTCGCCCTGGGTCCAGATGTGCATGTCTTCCGCCTTGAAGCCCAGTTCCGGTGTGCGGAAGTAAAGTCCCTTATCTGGCTGGGCACTGTAACGCACCGTAACGCTCGCTTCTTTGTCGGCGGGAATGGGCTCAGCAAATGTGACGATGACTTTTTCGTCAGTGACTTGATAACCAAGAATCTTCTCGGTCGAACTGACCGAGGCAACGCTGAGATTAACGGCATCAAGCTTCAGCTCAGCAAACGCGCGGGCTATTGGTTTGAATTTCCAAGTGGCGCTGCCAGACACCGTGCGTTGTTGGAAGTCCGGCGTGACATCCAGAATCAGGTGGAGGATGTCGATCTCGCGGTCGGGTGCATACTTTCGGTAATCCGGGGAATCCGGAGCTGCCGCCCGAAGGAATGCAGTGAAGGCCAGCAAGAAAAGCCCGAGCGCGCGCGCTGAAAGTGGAATGGAATTCATCTGCGGCGAACTGAAACGGAAGAAGCCCCAAAATACAAAACTCAAATGCTCGCGCGTGAACAGGATACGAGCGAGCAATCGCTTCGCATTCAAAGCGATATTCGCTGGCCGCTTCGCACGCCGTGTCACGGCGCTTGTCAGTGGATTTGGTGTTTGGATTTTAGATTCCACTGTTTTCTACTCCGGATCGTGAACGTCACTCAGATTACCGACCAATTGCTCGCGTCCTACGCGCGCGTCGGCGGCATCAATCATCTGGATGGCAAGAACTTGCCGAGCAAGACCGCGGTCTGCTCAATCACGGTCGATTTATTGCGGCTTCTCTTCCCAGGTTTCTTTCACGACCAAGTCATCCACTCATCGGAGCTGAAAGTGGAAACGTCGGCCTTGGTGGATTCAGTCCTGGGACGGCTGGAAGATGAGATTTGCAAGAGCCTGGAGTACCGCACGCCGCCGGGCATGACGAAAAAGGAGCTGCGCCCCGCCGCACGCAGTGCCGCCTTGGAGTTGCTTCTCAATCTCCCGTGCTTGCGCGACCTGTTGCAAATGGACGCCGAAGCGGCGTTCAGCGGCGATCCGGCGGCTCTCAGCAAGGAGGAGATCATCGTCGCGTATCCTTTCATGGAAGCCGTCGCGGTGCATCGCCTGGCTCATGAGCTTTACAAACGGAACGTCCCGCTCATTCCCCGGATCATGGCAGAATGGGCGCATAGCCGAACTGGAATGGACCTGCATCCCGGCGCGCAGATTGGAACGCACTTCTTCGTGGATCATTGCACCGGGACGGTCATTGGCGAGACGAGTGTGATCGGCAACCACGTTAAGATGTACCAGGGCGTTGGACTCGTGGCACGCTCCCTATCAGCCGGGCAGGCCCTGCGCGGACAGAAGCGCCATCCCACGATTCAGGATCGTGTCACCATATATGCCGGCGCCACCATCATGGGTGGGGACACCGTCGTGGGGGAGGGGAGCACGATTGGCGCGAATGTCTTCTTAACCCATAGTGTCCCGCCCGGATCCGTTGTGGTTCCCGACGATGTGAGGACCAAGATCATGAGCAAGGCCGATCGCGCGAAGCCCTCGGTCAGCTTCGATATCTGAAAGCCATCGCGAAGGTTGAGAACTTTGCCTTCAGTCTCTCCCCGGCGTCCGTCCGTCCGGTGAGCTGGGTCGCTTTCGCTCCGGCGTGTGGTTCGCGTTCGTATTCAAATTGGTCTTGGTGAGCCCTTTTCGCGCCACCAATTCAGCCGATTCCATCTGGCGACCCTGATCGTTGCTCTCGACAATCCATTTCTCCAATGCACGCCGCAATCGTTGGAGCACCGCCGCATGCCCCTTCGAGCCTGCCAGGTTGTTTATCTCGTGCGGGTCTGAATCGAGATCATACAACTCCTCCTCCGGCATTGACGGCGCGGCAAGTCTGGCTTGCGTCGGCGTGAGTTTACCTTCCACGTTCAACTGCTTGATCAGATTCCAGACTGGGTATTGCTTTTCCTTGTAGTCGTTGTCTTGCAGGAGTGGACGCTCCGGCGTGAAGTTGCGGATGTATCGGTATTTCGCGTCCCGCACAGTCCGAAATCGGAACACCGTTTCATCGCAACGATCTCGTGCGCCGAATACATATTCTTTCGCCGCTCCGGACCTCTCGCCCAGGAATGCCTTGCCCTGCATTCTGGCGGGGATGTTCTGACCGGCGATCTCCAACATCGTCGGGGCCAAATCAATGGCTTCGAGCAACTGGTTGTTCACCGAACCAGGGGTGTAGTTGCGAGGTCGAGGGACGCCCTTTGGCCAGCGAATGATCAAAGGCACGTGCAGCCCGCTTTCGTAGCAAAACTGTTTCCCGCGCACATGCGCCTGGCCGTTGTCGCCGAAGAAAACAACCACGGTGTTGTCGGCCAGGCCGTCCTTCTCCAATTGCTCCAACACAACGCCCACCTTGCGATCCAGTTCTGTGGCCGAGTCCAGATATTGCGCCCAATCCGTGCGCGCCACGGGATGGTCAGGATAATACGGCGGGAGATCCACTTTCGACGCGTCGGCACGCTTTGGCGCCTTAAACACCCGGTGTGTTTCCGAGAAATTGACTTGTGCGTAAAACGGCTGGTTAGATTTCAGATCCGCCCAACGTTCTGAATCAAATGCCCGGTTTACGCCCGCCTTGTTGGTGTAGGTGAAATTCCAATCGGTTTTGCCGGTTCCCCTGAACTTTATTGGCTCGGGAAGTTCACGGACGTTGGCCGTAAAATAATCGGCGTCTCGCAGCCAGTCCGTAAGCACGCGCACCCCGGCCGGGAGTGTGAATCCATCGTCCCGATGTGAACGATGATTATGCGCGCCGATCGTCGTCTGATACATCCCCGTCATCAAAGCGGAACGACTCGGCGAGCACACCGGCGCGGTCGTGTAGAAACGGGTATATCGGACGCCTTCGCCTGCAAGCCGGTCGAGGTTCGGCGAGGAGACTTCCTTCGTTCCGTAGCAACCAAGGTGCGGGCCAAAATCTTCGGCGATGAGCCAAAGGATATTGGGGCGAGGAGTGGCGGCCTGGAGGGTGAGGATTCCCAATACAAGGAAAGCTGAACTAATGAAGGCTCCCATTCTTAAGCGGGACGTGAACGCAGTCTTATTCATGGCACATTGGGTTAAAATCGGCGTTACGCTACGATTGCAGCGCTCGGTGTCGAGTATGTTTGAGCTTCCCGACATGCGCACGGATCGGCAATCGGCATGAAGGCTCGGCGCGGGTATCTGACCTATTCCAGAATCTCCCCCTGACATTTTGAACATCAGGCATTTCGTTGCCGCACCTGCTCCTTCTTTTCTTCCAGCTCATTTTGGAACTTACGGCGTTCGCTGCTCAGCTGCTTTTCCAATTGTGCATAGGCTTCCCCGTCACCCTTGGCTACGGCCTGCGCGAGTTCGCCTTTCAGGAAAATTTCGCGTTCGGCAATCTTGGCTGCGTAGATTGAATCCAGCTCCGCGAGCTCTTTCTTCTGAGCTTCAGTCATTTTCGTCTGCGGTCCCTGTTTGTTAAGCCGCTCCATCGCTAGTTCGTAGGCTGATTTCATAATTTCATTCTCTAAAATCCAGTCGGGCGGATTCACGCTGTATCTCGCTGGGCTCCTGGGTCCAACTCACTCCGCCGTTAATGGGTCGGCGGCTTCTTCTTCCAAGGCATGTCTGGAAATTCAGTGGGCACCTTCGGTGATGGCGTTTTCGGCTGTGCCATTTTGAGCTCATCTTCGGTTGCAGGAGCGCTAGTGCCCGGCTTTTCCATGTTGCCCCGCCACGAGGCAATCCTTGCCTGCAACCCATGATGCTCCGCAGTTTTTTTATCTCCGGATTTCATGTAAAACAGCGAGAGGTTCGTGTGCACGAGTTGCTCGTTGGGTTGCAGCTTCTCGGCCTTGTGTCCTTCGAGAATGGCCTGGGCGAAATCTCCTTTTCGATAGTGGCACATCGCCACCGAAAGCTGCGCGTCAAAGTGCTGTGGATGAGCGGCAAGAATCTGCTGAAACTTATTCAGCGCCGAAGCGTAATCGCCCGTGGTGTAGTCAAACGTGGCGTCGTCGTATTGTTCCTGCATTTCCATCGGCGCCACGCTAGCGCAGGAGTGTTCGGCCGCAAACGACATATTGAGCGGTTGCGTTCCGTAACCAAGAACGCATCGGAGGAAGCTATTGAAGGAGGTCCTCAGGAGTACGCGGTACCCGGGAGAATTGCCTTGCGATGGGTAATCCTTTCTACTACCACCGGTACCAAGACAGGAGAGGAAGAATTCACATGAAAGCTGCGAGTGTTGCCAAAGCCAAACGGGCCCCTTCGAATGAGACCGCTGTCGCCTCGCCGGCCAGTGCCGATAACAAAAAGCACCGAATTATTCTTGTGGAGGATCATCCCATTGTCCGCCAAGGCCTCGCCCAACTTATCAACCACCAGCCGGGTCTGACGGTCGTCGGCGAGGCTGAAAGCGCTGCCAAGGCTCTGGAACTGGTCCGTGCATTGAAGCCCGACCTGGTTTGCCTCGATGTCTCCTTGCCGAAGACCAATGGTCTGGAACTGATCAAGCAATTGAAGTCGGAAAAACCACAACTGGCGATGTTAGTCATTTCCATGCATGACGAGTCCCTCTACGCAGAGCGCGCGTTGAGAGCGGGCGCACGAGGATATGTCATGAAGAAGGAACCCAGCGAAAAAATGGTCCTCGCCATCAACCGCGTCCTCAAAGGCGAAATCTACGTCAGCGACCGGATGAAGCAGAAGATGCTGCAACACCTCGTAAGCAACCAAATCCCAGAGGAAAACAGCTCACCCCTTGACCACTTAAGCGATCGCGAACTGGAGGTTTTTCAGCTGCTCGGCAATGGATTCGCGACGCGGCAAATAGCGGAGCAGCTCAATCTCAGCATCAAGACCATTGAATCCTACCGGGAGAATCTGAAGTTGAAGTTGAGCGTGAAAAGTGGTGCTGAATTAATCCAGCACGCGATTCAGTGGATGAAGTCGGAACCGGCGCTCTAATTTGCCCCAGCCTCGGACAGAGATTTTTGCACCCTCAGATGGAACATTCCCCGATGGCATTTTTCCGGCCACGGGGAAAACCCTTTCAGGCGAACACCTGATTCTCGTTATTGTCCGCTCGTGTTTTTCTGTCCCCATGAAGAAGCGGGAACCTAAGCAATTGCCAGGTCAAACGGTCCGTCGAATTGAAATCGGGTCCTTCAAGACAAGCTCGTGGGAACTGCCTGTTGAGGTTCGAATTGGGACCATTGAAATCTCCGAAGCGGCGGGCGTTCCGAGCCGCCGTGTGTGGCTCGAAGGGCCGCTGCGCCGACAAACTGCGGCCAACCGCGTGGGAGCGATTTGATTACAAAGACTTTGACGTGAACTCGTTAACCCCAAGCCATGCTCCGGAAAGACTGAGTTCCGCTGAGGCGTGTGTTCAAGCGACTGAACGCGAACGCGAGCGGGTGAGGCAGGTTCTTCACGATGGATTAGGTCAACTGCTTACAAGCATTTCCTTCCTCGCTGGATCGTTGAAACAAAAGCTCGAGCAGCACGAAATGCCCGAAGCGGAGGAAGCAGCCGAAATTATCGCCCTCACGAGTAAGGCGATTGGCGAAACGCAGCGGTTGGCTTACGGGCCACCCTCGGAGGGCTAACCTAGTTAATGAGGCAAAAACGCAGGTCAGATTTCTCTCTTATCCGCTGACCTTTTTCCTTCAGGTTGGAGCTTCCGGATTCTTTTGGTAGAACCGGGCATGCAATTCGTTTTGTTTCTAGGTGTTGCCCTTAGTCTCGCTGTCTCCAGCGCGAGTGCCCCCGTTACATTCCATAAAGATTTCCAAGGTGGATCCTTTGACCGAATTGAAATCGTCGGGAGCAATCACATCCGTTGTCACGTAGAGGGGCAGACCGATCAGCGTGGGCGCAATCGTCAAGCGACGTGGTATTACTTTCAAGCGGACGGGGTCAGTGGGCGCGAATTAACGGTGTCCATTACCAACCTTGTTGGCGAATACAATGACAAGCCCGGGGCCGTCTCGATGAATGCCAGGACCATCCCCGTTTACAGTCACGATGGGGTGCATTGGCAGCACTTCGCTACGATGGCTTGGAACGAGGGGGCCAAGGAAGCAACCGTGAAGGTTAGCCCTGAGCGGGATTCAGTCTGGATTGCTCACGTTCCCCCTTACACCGTGACACGCCTGGATGGGTTGCTTTCGGAGTTGAAAGTAACGTCTGATGCGCGCATCGAACTGATTGGAAAGACGGTCGAACACCGTGATTTGCCTCTCGTCACGGTGACGGACTCGGTTACTCCCGACCGCGGCAAGAAAGTGGTTTGGTTCATCGCCCGTCAGCACGCGTGGGAAGCCGGCACATCATTTGTGATGGAGGGTGCGCTGCGCTTTATCACTTCCCGTGATCCCTACGCGAAGGCTTTACGCGCCAAAACCATTTTCAAGTTCTTACCCATGATGGCGCAGGACGGCGTCGTTGGCGGGAAGGTGCGATTCAACCTGAGGGGCTATGACATCAATCGACATTGGAATGACGCAAATTGGGAGAGTAAAACATTTCGCGATCAGATGCCTGAAATTTGGGCGGCCAAGAAAGCGATCTTCGCCTGGCTTGATTCCCGTCAGCGCATCGACCTGATGGTTAACCTGCACAACACGGAAACGGAGGAATACCTCCGCACGCAGGTGGGTGATTCGGGCATTCAGGAACTCATAAAAAGGCTCGAGAAAAGTCTGGTGGAAAAAACATCGTTCGATCCTGACGCCCCCTTGGGCATCGCTAAAGACGATGTCAGCGATACAAATTCACTTTGGCACCAACGCAGGATACCGGTGGTTTTGATGGAGCAGCGCATCAGCTTCAGCACCAAGTTGGGTCGCGCGCCGACCGTAGACGACCGGCTGCGCTTCGGAAGGGATTTGATCGCCGTCATGGCCGAGAGTGTTGCCGTAGACGCGCGCTAAACCGTGCAACCTCCGTAGGCGATCGATCAAAAGGTCGCATCGCGCCACAAATCCGTGACGCCCCAAAGGTTTTTTGGACGCACCGTGGCCCAGTGTTTGTAGTAGCGGGCGCTGCCATCGGCGAAAGCGTAATTCGAACCCCCGGAAGCTCCTGAGGTACGCATGTGCTTTTGATGGTCTACCTGGTCGAAGTCGTTGCTGGTGAGCGTGGCCGCGTCCACTTCCATGAAGTCCATGTAAAAATGCACCGACGCATCGCCAGGCGGTTTCTCGCCCATCTTTTCGCCGAACAAAATCGTCTCACTCGGTTCCTTGATTCCCGACTCGGGCATTCTTTGTCCCTCAATATTTGCAAACGCGATTCCCTGTGATTCGAAATAATCATTGAATCCATTGACAATGTAGCTGCGCGGCGCCCGATCATCATTCGAGTTTGCCGCGGGGTTGCTCACTGGGTTCAGGTCGCTGGGGCAAACCAGCACCTTCAAGTCCTTGTAATAGTCACGCAACGTGGTGGGCCAGCTTCCGCCGGGGAGATTTACAGTGTGCATGGGCATCCGCCCTTCATTCTCATCGGTGTACATCTGCATTGAGAGTCCCAGTTGACGAAGGCCGTTGACGCAGGAAATGCGTTTGCCGGATTCCTTGGCCCTGGCAAGCGCCGGAAGCAGCATGCTGGCGAGAATCGCAATGATCGCGATCACAACCAGCAACTCAATAAGGGTGAACGCACCCCGACCAGGGCGAGTTTCATTTCTAAGTTTCATGTGTTTATATGCGTTTCGACTTTTTTGTGAGCGCGCTTTAGTGCGAACTCGCGCCGGTTTGAGGAACCAAAAGTTTTATCGCGAAACTATGGCGCTACGAATAATCTGACCCACTCAGCGTCAACACACCGTATGACCAAAAAGAGCATCATGTTGATTGCGGTGGCTGTGGTATTAGCCACCATTTACGCCGTCGTATTCCTCGACTGGTTTAAAACGCCGCGCATTCAAATTTTGCCTCAGATTCGCCCGCCCTTAAGAGGTTCCCGCACGCCAGTGGGGGATATTCCGGTCTATCCCGTGACGTTTGCTTTCGACAAAAAATACCAGTTCAAGGAAATCAAAGTGGTCTCTGTGGAAGATGAGAAGACGAACAAATTCCCGCACGCCGTGTGGCACATGATCTCGGATTCCAACTCCGTTCCGCTCAAGGCGCTTGTTTACGGTTCAAAAGTAGCCGGTATGAAACCGAGTGTTCCACGGGCGCAGGCCGAACCGTTGCAGCCAGATGTCACGTACCACCTTTATCTCACCGACGGTAAGGCGAAAGGAGACATTAAGTTTCAAACGCACGAGTTGGTAAGTCCGCAGTAACCGCTGCGTGCGATTCGCTTTGCTTTTACTTTCCGGCAGCAAATCAACGTGGTGCCCGGAGTTCGTAATTGATCACCGACAAACAGTAGATTGAAGCCGTTTCAACACGGAGGACGAGGGGCCCCAGCGTTATTGGGAGCGCGCCAGATGCTTTGATCAATGCGTATTCTTCTGCCGTGAAATCGCCTTCCGGGCCCACCCACACGCACACGCTTTGCGGGGCGCGTTGATGAGTCGCTACGAATCGATTGAACCAGGCTCGCGGATGAGAACTGCCATTCTCCAAGGAACTGATTAGCGGAAGCTCAAAGTGCTCATGGCGAGTGAGAAACTCCCGGAGACTCACCGGACGCTCCACCGTTGGCAACCAAGCGCTGCCGCATTGCTTGATCGCTTCGATCGCAACGTGTTGCCACTTATCGGCTTTGGCTTCAGCGCCGTCGGCGTCCAGTTGAGTTACCACGCGATCGGTTAGGATCGGAACAATCCGCGTCACCCCAAGCTCAGTGGCTTTTTGGATGATGCCTTCGACAATTTTTCCTTTGGGGATCGCCTGCAGCAACGTGATCGATGCTGGCGGCGGAGGAATTGTCTTACGTCCCAGGACTCGCAGGGCGAGAGCGTCGCCGTGACCGATCGAAACTTCGCACTGAAGTTCCGTACCTGCGCCGTCTAGCACGGCGACGTGATCGTGTTCGCGTAGGCGAAGGACGTGCCGTGCGTGATGTGCCTCGCTCCGTGGCAGGAGGATCGTATCAGCTCCGCAATTTTCAGGTGGAACGTAGCAGCGGTGCATTGCGCTCCCCGCCTCAGGTGAACAGTGCTTTGGCCTTCTCGAAAAAGGATTTGCTGCGCGGGTTGACTGAGGCATCGCACAGTTCAGCAAATTCCTTCAGCTTGGCTCGTTGTTCTGCGTTCAACTTGGCCGGTACTTCCACCGAAACCTGCACGTGCAAATCTCCCTGACCGTTGCCGTGAACGTTCCGAATACCTTTGCCGCGTAAACGGAAAACGGTACCGGATTGTGTGCCGCTTGGGATTTTAATCTGGGCGGAGCCTTCGAGCGTGGGGACATCGATTTCGCCTCCCAGTGCCGCGGTCGTGAAATTAATTGGTACGTCGCAGAGAAGGTCATCTCCATCCCGATGAAAGATTTCATGCGCCTTGACGTGAATAATCACATAAAGGTCGCCTGGCGAACCGCCACGCTTTCCTGATTCCCCGTTCCCGCTGGAGCGGAGGCGGGACCCGGTATCCACCCCTGGAGGGATGCGCAGGGTGATCTTGGAAGTCCGCTCATGCTGACCGCTGCCTTTGCAGGTTCGGCAGGGCTTGTCGATGGTGCGGCCGGCCCCTTCACATTTTGGACAAGTTTGGGCGATGCTGAATATTCCGCGGGATGAAACGACTTGGCCGCGTCCTCCGCATGTTTGGCAAGTTTGCTGGCGCGCTCCGGCCTCGCCTCCTGACCCCTGGCATGTAGGGCAGGCATCCAGCTTCGAAACCGAAATTTCTTTTTCGCAACCTCGTGCTGCTTCTTCAAAGGTGATTTCCAAGTCGTAGCGCAAGTCCGCGCCTCGATTCGGTGCGCCAGCATTGGCCCGGCCGCCGCCGCCGAAGAGATCGTCGAAGATGCTTCCGCCTCCCTGTTGATTGAAAACCTCGCGGAAGATTTCAAACGGATCGTGGAAGTCACCGCCCCCGCCCCGCGAGGCTCGCCGCCGAGGGTCGAACGCCGCGTGGCCATATTGGTCAAATGCCGCCCGTTTCTGCGGGTCGCTCAGGACTTCGTAGGCTTCACCCAGTTCCTTGAACTTGTCTTCTGCCGCCTTATCGCCGGGGTTTTTATCCGGATGAAATTTTACCGCGAGCTTGCGGTACGCTTTCTTTATTTCCTCTTCATTCGCACCACGCGCGACGCCGAGGACCTCGTAGTAGTCTCGTTTCGACATTAGGGATTAGTGGGCCGGCTTTTTTGCCACCACCACACTGGCGGGACGGAGGAGGCGGTCGCGAAGTTTGTAACCCTTGCGGACCTGCTGCACGATGTACCCTTCCGGCGCATCGGTCGTTTCCTGCTGGGAGATCGCCTCGTGAAGGTTCGGATCAAACGGTTTTCCACTGGCCTCAATTTCTTCCAGGCCGGCATCCGCCATGGCGGACTTAAGCTGAGTCTGAATCATGCCAATACCTGCCTGCATTGATTGGAGGGAGGTGTTCGGGGCATTGGCCGCGGCCAGAGCAGCCTCAAAATTATCCAGCACCGGGATGACCTTTTCGAGTAGCGACTCATTGGCGTATTTTATTGCCTCCTGCCGTTCACGTGCTGCTCGCTTCTTGTAATTATCCAAGTCCGCCGTAGTGCGCAGCAACTGTTCGTAATACTGCGCAGCCTTCCCCGCTTGTTCCTTTAACTCAATCACCTGTTGCTCGGTCAGCGGTTCGGACGGTTCAGCCGACGACGGCGTTTCGTTATCTACAGTTTCCTTATTACTCATCTCATTAGCCTTCAAGGCTGCCGGAACGTAAACAAAGCGGGGATGGGTATCAACCCTGCGCACGCACGGCCTATCCCGCCGGGTGGGATGCCGCCGATCCAAGGCGTCTCCTGACGCGAATCAGCGGCGCAGACGACTTCTATCGGTTCGTGGCGAGAAGTTGCTGGAACTCAGGCGAATCTCTGAGCGAGGCGAACCGGGCATCGTTTGGAATACTCTGCGCGAGATTCTCGGCTTTGCTATTGGTCTTCATTCGCGCGCTACTCATGAGCACCGCCTGGCGAAGCGAAGCAATGGCTTCGGCTCGCTTGCTTTGGACTGCCTGGGCGGCCGCGTAATCAAGCCACGCTTCCGGCGTTGGGGTGACCTGCGTCCACCGTTTCAAGGCGCCTTCCAGTTTCGGATAGTTGGCAAGCTGCTGATAAACCTGCGCCGCAAAATTGACCATCGTCGCGTCAGCTTGGGGATTGGCCACCACATCGTCGGCGATGCGGAGCACGTCGGCAGTGCGGCCCATCGAGGCATATACCTGTGCCAGGGCGACCGCGTTGGAAAAATTTCCGGGATTTGCGCGGTAGGCGGCTTCTATGCGGGGGAGATTCGGGTCGGTGTTGGCAAATGCCACGCCAGGTCCCGCCTGCGCCTTCATCCGTTGCAATTCCGTGACCAGGTTCGCCAGGTTGCCGTTGGCTGGATCCAGTTTTCGTGACGTTTGAGCCAGCAGAATGGCGTCATCAAAACGTCGGGCGCCGGCGAGTAATTGCACGTAGCGATACAGTGCCTCCGGGCTGTAGGGGCAGAAGGCGTAGGCTTGTTTGAAGGCGAACTCAGCTTCGCGGAACATCCGGTTGTGAACATCCAGCGCGTGCCGTTCCTGTGGTGAGAGCTGCGCATTCGGCTGGGCTTGGAGACGCGCTTCGATCTGGGCGGCGGGACCTGCGGTCTGATTGGCGATGCGCCAGGCGTAAACGCCGGCAATCGAGCTGCGCAATTTTGAGAACGCCTTTTGGCCGTCTTCATCCCGCACGAAGGTCGGGTCGCCCTTGAAACCATTGTAGTTCTTGTTCACATACACGCGCTCGGCGAACTGGGTAATGTTTGAGATCGGCGTGTCGTAGGTGATCCAATTGCCAATCAACCGTTCCGAGTAATCGCTCCAGAACTCGTGGTCCTTCTTCACGATGTCCTCCGTCAGTTCCGGCAATTGCTGGCGGTTGATCTTCATGATGATGCCGAACGGCGTCAGGTGCGGATACATCCATTCCAGCGGGAAGCTTTCCTCGATGAAGAAATCATTGTTCGGGTTTTGATCGAAGATGACCTTTGCCAGCAGAGCGTTGATCGCCATGACAGCCACTTGGCCGGAAACTTGAACGCGATTATCCACAATGCGAACGTCTTCGCCCGGACGCAGTTGGTTCTTCTTCATCCGTTCCTGGGCATCAGCCATGTATTCCTGGAAACAGCGCTGCGAATCCTCGTTCGACGGCGTGTAAATTTCCGTGTCAGGATAAACACCGCCGGGGCTGCGCGTGATGTCGCCAGCGTAGGCGGCTTCCAAGAGCAGTCGGCTCATGCGGATGCGCGTATGATTCGTGGGGTTTTCTTTGAGAAACTTTTGCAGGTGGTCTGACAGCGCGACATTGGTGAATCGGGCCGGGGTAAAGAACGGCGTCAACGATGTGTAATATTGCACCTGCTTGGCCAACTCATCCTTTCGCTTCGTGAGAGTCTTCCGGCGCTTCTGCGGCGTGGTGGAGTCGGCCAACTGCTGCTGAACGGTGTTTAACTCTGCGCGGAGGTCCGGCAACTGCAGGTTGGCCTTCCATTCGTCGTCCAGAATACGGTTCAAATCCTTGGCCAACGGCTCGGCTACATTGGCGCCTGCCGAGCCCAGCAACTTGCGGGTTTCTTCCGACAAATGGCTGCGCAGGTATTGAGACAAGTCTGCTGGAGCTGCGGCTTGTTCCAGTTTCCGGGCGAACTCGGGCAGGCGCAGGAAGTGATCCGGCTTGAAGAATGAGCTGCCCACCCGGCGTTCCTTTTCAATGCGCGCTCCATTGCCCATGAAGAAATTATCCAGCGGAACAGCCACGAGCTTGGCGAGCAGGTTCGTCTTGAAGTTGAGCTCGCGCTCCTTCTCGCTGCGGAAAAGTTCGCTGAAAAACGGCACATCCTTTTCCGTGGAGCGGTTGTAATGCGCGCGGATGTACTGCAGGTAGGTGCCATCCGCCAGTGCGTTCTGGGTGATGATGTAAACATCGCGCCGATCAAACTCAGGATCGCGCGGTTTGTCTTTGGCGGGCATGAAGCTCTCGCAGAAAATCATGTAGGTGGGACAGAAACGACCCGGGTCCGTGCCACCGAAGAGAATCGTGTCCTTGGTCATTTCCGGATAGATGCGGGCCTGGCCTTCCGGGGTTTTAAGCAGTTCCGCGCGTTCTTTGCTCGAATAGCTAAGCCGGCCATCCTTGCCCTTGAACGGCGGCGTGAACATGTCATGCCCAAACCAATAGCCGTAGTAGTGACCACGCTGTTCGACGTCAGACCAGTGCGCGGCATACGTCCACACTGGCAGCAAGGCGGAGATGCCCAGCAGCGCGAAAATCGGGGCTCGTTGCTTGGAGAAAGCAATCGCCAGAGTGGCCAGCACGGCCAATCCGAAGCTCCAGACTGCGGCGAAGCGAGGAATCCAATAGGGGGTTTGTTCGTTGAACGTCTCTGCCACGCCAAACCAAAGTGCGCCCATGGCGATGACACCCAGGCCGATCAAAACAGGGACGCGATATTTTTGATAGTTGGTGACCAGGCTGGCCAGCAACAGCGTCATTCCGTAGCCAATGCCCATCGCAATGAAGACGTGGGAGGCGATGAAGAACGGTTTGTTCAGCGAGATGCTTTGCCGGTCCGGTGCCGGGTTGAACAGCTCGAGGAGGAACGGTCCCAGTACAATATAGAACGCCACTAACCCCAGCAGCCAGGCTCGCTCCCGCGGTTGGAATCGCCGGTAAAAGAGCAGGGGCACCAATCCAATCAGGAGATAGCCCAGGCTGAACTCTTCGATGGGACCTTCAATCAAGATGAAGCGCACTTGCTTGGAGTAGGTCGTCACCCACGAGACGGTCTTCTCGACGATGTTTTTGCCGGAGCCCGAGGTCGGGTGAATCTTTTCATATTGCCCGCGCGTGAAGGCATGTTGAAACCCGGCGACGGTGCGCGGATAACCCCAGTTCAAAGGCGGATTGGTCATGGAAGCCAGCGGCATGTAAAGGTAGAAGGCCGCTCCGAGCACAAACGCCATCCCGCAGGCGATCGCCTTGCGCCAGACGGGTGACCAGGGCAGCGCCTGTTTCTTTGAGGCCACGTAAATATCGATCGCCAGGTAAACGAGAAGGACGAGGGCTGCGCCCATCACCATTCCGCGCGCGCCCTTAATCATCACCATGAGAAGCGAGACCACGGCCAGGACGATGTCTCGCATCATTTCTGTCCCGTTGACCTTGGTGCGAATGGACAGCAGCACGTAGCCGAAAATGGAGGCCAGGCCGACAAGATTGAAGATAAGCAGGAGGGGCACGTTGCCTGCCAGGACCGAGAGATCGTCTTTGTTGTAGAGGATCATTCCTGCCACGTAAAAGATGCTGTTCCAGAACAACATCGCGCGGCCGATGCGCGGTTGAACCGCGATCATCAACACCTCCATCGCCACCGTGATGACGAAGAGGGATTGGTGGTTGTTGAATGAAATGCCACAGAGAAACCAGGACAGGTAGAGGTAGCGATATTGGTTTGGATTATAAGTCCAGTGGAGCAGGCAAAGGACGCCGCCGGTCAACGACAACATGCTGAGGGAATAAACTTCCACGATGATGGATTGACTCCACATGAAGGCGTTGAAAGCCATCAGCATCCCGGACACGAACCCGCTGACGAGGCAGATCCCGTTCTCGATTCGGCGGTCGATGGTCTTTAATTCAGCCACACTCTCGATGAACATGCTGCTTCCGCGGGAAACCATCAGCGCGATCAACGCGCACGCCAAAGCGCCAGCGAAGGCCGACGAAATGCCAACGCGGAACGCCATGTTTGAGAAGGGAATGATCTTTGTGAAGACCCAGGTGTAAATCGTCCAGACGGGATACCCGGGCGGATGTGGCACCCCGGCATACATCGAGCCCACCGCCAATTCACCGGAATCCTGCAAGGTCAGGTCCGGCGCCAGCGTGTAAAGGTAACCCGCAAACGCCAGCACGAAGGTCAGCGCGAAGGCGATCCAATCGATGCGGCGAAACAGCGGCGGTGGCTTGGCGGTCGCCAAGGGAACGACGGAACCTGAGGAGGACGGAGACGATAAAGGCGCGGCCGGGCGTTTAACCGGCTGGTTCGGATGTTCAGAAGCCATATCAGTGCAAAGGGCGATTCGTGTTCAACAGGTCAAAAGAGCGGTGAGTGGAGCCGACCACGCCGTCATTTGTCCAACCTAAAATCGGGGCGGTCCAGGTGTTAACGGGCGCGCTGGCGAGGGCCAGGGAAGACATGTGATTACTGAGCGGCGCAAAGGGCGTGGAAAGGTATTGAGTCGCGGCAAGGTGCGAGAAATTCAGCACCGTAAGCAGCACGACGGCACATCCTGCCAGGCTCGCGCCCACGGTTTGATACCAGGGCAGCGCTGCGGCGCGAGAGCGAGCTTTCGCCGGCCGGTGTGTGTCAGCCGAGTCGGGGGAGCCAAAGAGTTCCTGCTCAAGTCGCGCGGAAGGCCGCCGCGGCACCCACAACCGCGTCTGCTCTTCCAATGAATTCGGTGTCTTCATATTGCTCTTCTTTCAAACAGGCACGCAGCTTTTCCATTCCGTAGCGATAGCGGCCTGCCACGGTGTTTGGCGAGAGATGCAAAAGTTCGCTCATCTCCTCGAAAGTGTGTTCATGCCAGATTTTTAGCACGATGACCTCGCGCTGTTCCTCGGGGCAGCTTCTGAAGGCAGCGCATCGCAGCCCGTTCCTGCGGCGTCTCTCCGGGTTGATGCTCAAACCAGCGCAGCGATTCCAGTTCGCGAGTCAAACGGCGCAGCAGCCCCCGCCGGTAATTCAACGCCTTGTTTCGAAAACCCCGAATGCAGTAGTGCAGCGGGTTGCCCGGCTGATGCTCCATTCTTAAAAGCGCGACGAATGTCTCCTGCAACACATCTTCAGCTTCGCCATGACTCAGCCCCAGGGCGCGTCCATATAAGATGAGCTCGCTCGCCTTCAGTTCGTAGAGTTGCCGTTGCCAGTCCACAGCGTGTTTCAACCGATAGACACCACTCTGGGTGAATTTGTATAAACAATTTCAGCGGTAAGTATGCATCCCGGGCGTCGCTGTTCCAGGCTTCAACCCAGGCGGAGAGATTTAAAACAACAGTTTCAGCCTCTCTCTTTCATGTTCAGCCACGGCGTCCGGCTATTCTCCGTAGGCGACGATCACAAATCCGCCGTATCCGTCCTGATTGTTCACCACCCGCCAGGTCCCATCCGGCGCTGCCAGGACCTTCATGCCAAGTGGAGGTCAAGAGGTGATCAAATATTCTCCCAGAATTTGCGAGCTTACCAAGCCTCCGTGCTGACCCAAGCGCCGCAAGACAAGCGAACGCCCTGTGATTCCGAAGTGGGCGTATCCATCCCCGGCGTCCTCAAAAAATCCAATGGCGGGGATTGGCTCCAAAAAGTTATTCCACCTGAACCCGGCCGGAGGGACCTCAGCACGGCCTGAAAATTTCCCGCCGTGAGGCGATAATAACAGGAAGCCCCCTTCGCGAGTCGGGGTGATTCTGTCCGCGAAGTATCGGTGGTCACGACGGGATGCGAGTCGGCGACCGTTGTTGGAATAGATCACGTAGCCGTCGTCGCCGGCGACGCAGATGGATCGGGGTCCCGCCCGCACCGCCACGTTGTTGGAAAAAATTCCGCGCGGGCGGCGCTGCCAGCGCACCCGGCCGGTCACTGCATCGAGACATGCCACGACGTTGGGAAAACCGTCGTGGCCGACTCCGCCCACGACTGGATTTCCGGCGGCGTTTAAATCGAACGGTTCGCGCGAATAACCCGTACCGATGGAGATGAAGGAAGGGCGAGTAAGCCACACTTCATGGGCTTCCAAGTCGTATTTGATGATGGACGCCGGATAATTCAATTCCGGTGGCTGCACCAAATAATTAAAACTGTACACAAACACCTCTCCGCGGCCATTGACCTTCAGCTTTCGGAAACCGGCATCCAGCAAAACGTTTGGCTCGGTGCGTTCCCACTGCAATTCCCCCGCCGCTACACACAGCAGCGACGCGATGGAGAAGCTGCGGCCGTCCGTATGAGCAAACGAGACGACCACCGCGCCGTCCGGCCGGATCACCAAGCCATCCACGAACACGCGAGAGGTCGGCTGTCCTGTAAACTCCCACAGCCTGTTTCCAGCCGGATCGTACGAGGCAACAAACAGGTTTTTGCTTGGAGCCGTGGAATAAGTTCCCGCGACGACAATGTTGCCGTTCGTGTCCATCGCTGAGGCGGCCACGGTGAAACTGTGCGCTTCCATCGTGTTGGTCGAACGAACCCGCCAAAGTTCCCGCACGGCGGCTTCCGTCGTGGAAAGCATTAAACCACTTGCCAGGAGTGCCAGGAAAGCAAGCGACCGCCATGCAGTAAGGATGTCAAAGGTCAGTTTTCCCAAGAATTTCATGTTAACGGCGTGTTGCTTCATCCAAACGCAGGATATTCCCGTGGTCGATGATTTGTTTGGCGTGGTCGAGTTCGTAGCGATCACTTGAATTAGTAAAATCGTCGCTGGCAAAGTTTGCGGTCGTCGCTGCTTCTTGAAAAAGACTGTGAAGTAATTGCTGGCCCTCTTCCTAGACTGTCTTGCCCGTGTTTTCTCCAACGCCCTGCAGCATTTTCAATCGGACACTCGGGCGCGCGCGTTTTCTCGAGCACAATTTTTCCGTATGCTAGAATGCGGACATGGCAGCGCAGCCGATACACTATTTCAACCGCTACACGGGTCGCACGGAGACAGAAGAAGTCTATGGGGATCGTTTTCTGAAATGGACCTACGGCAACCCTCTTGGCCGACTTTCCCTGCATGCGCTCGTCAAACGTGCCGCTTTTTCACGCTGGTACGGCCGCCGCATGGACACCCTCGCCAGCCAGAGCAAAGTCGCTCCCTTCATCACTCGCTATAAAGTGGACGCCGGCGAATTCGCCGACGCTTCGCATTCGTATCGCACGTTTAACGAATTCTTTTATCGAAAACTTAAGCCAGCCGCCCGCCCCATCGACCCTGACCCCGATAGCGCAGTATTTCCGGCGGACGGACGGCACTTCGGCTTCCAAGACGTGTCGCAACTGGAAGGCATCTTTGTGAAAGGGGCCGTTTTTGATCTGCGCAAACTCCTGAAGGATGACGAACTGGCGTCGCGCTTTCGCGATGGCGCCATGGTGTTGTCGCGTCTCTGTCCGGTGGATTACCATCGATTTCATTTTCCTGTGAGCGGTGTTCCCGGCGCGCCCCGCCTTATCGATGGCCCCCTTTTCTCGGTCAACCCAATCGCACTGCGCCAAAACATTCACATCTTCACCGAGAACAAGCGGGCGATCACGCGGATCGAATCCAACGAGTTTGGGACAGTCGTCATGCTGGAGGTGGGAGCAACGTGCGTCGGAAGCTTTGAGTACACATTCGAGCCCGGTGAACCCGTCGCCAAAGGTACGGAAAAAGGGTTTTTCAAATTTGGCGGTTCCTCCACGGTGACCTTGTTTGAGCGCGACCGCATTGAACTCGCGGAGGATTTGATCACCAGTTCCCGGCAGGGCCTCGAACTCTACGCTCGCATGGGCGACCGGTTGGGGAAAAAACCCGTAAGCCGGGCTTGAACGATCCCACGCGAATGACACAGTGCATTCGCTTCGAATGACGACGAATTGGAAATCCGAACAGTGGAAGATGCCGACGATGCCGCGTCCGCATTCATACCGAGTCATCGTCGAACACGGCGGGCAGGAAGGGCCGGACTGATCGAAGCGTCCGATTTGCGCAACCCTGCTCACCGAAAGGCGAGCAGGGTTTTCCATTTATGAACCCCGCATCCACCAGCCTCTTTCAAAACCTTCGGGCGTTGCCGCGCCCGGTTTGGTTTCTTTTCGCGGGAACGTTCCTGAACAAGTTCGGATCCTTCGTCATTCCGTTCCTTGCGATTTACCTGCGGAAGCGCGGCTTTTCCGACGGCCAGGCGGCTTTGGCCATGCTCGCCTATGGCGTGGGTCATCTCATCGCCTCAGGCTTGGGCGGTTATCTTGCGGACACGATCGGTCGGCGTAAGACCATTACGCTCTCCATGTTCTCGTCGGCCGCGTCCATGTTGTTGCTTTCCCAGGCCAACGAGTTTTCAGCCATCCTCGCGATGAGCAGCCTCACCGGTCTAACGACGGAATTATACCGGCCAGCCAGTGCAGCGTTGCTGGCGGATTTGGTCCCCGCGGAACAACGGGTGACGGCTTTTGCCGCATTGCGATGGGCGGTCAATGCCGGCTTCGCGTGCGGAGCGGCGATAGGTGGGTTTCTTTTGGAACACAGCTTCCTCGGGCTCTTCGTAGGCGATGCCATCACATCGATCCTTTTTGGAACTCTCGCATGGTTCGCACTGCCGCACGGAGTCCGCGCCACGGCTCACGACTCGAACTGGTCCGAGGCGTTTCGAGTCATGCGACACGATCGTCGCCTGCACAAACTCCTGCTGGCGCAGTTCGCCATTGCTCTGGTGTTTCTCCAAATGACTTCCACGTTCGGCCTGCACGTGACCAGTCAGGGTTTTTCGACCCGCGTTTATGGGGGCCTCATCGCCCTGAACGGCATCATGATCATTTGTTTGGAACTGCCCATCACGGCGTTCACTCGCCGCTGGCCGACAACGCCCACCATCGCCACCGGCTTTGCCGTGATTGGCTTCGCGTTCACTGGCCTCGCGGTCGCCACCACTCTTCCCGCCCTGGCGACCGTGGTGGTTGTTCTCACTATCGGAGAGATGATCGCCATGCCGATCTCATCTTCTTACATCGCTGGGTCGCTCCCTCCCGCCATGCGCGGACGCTACATGGGCATGTTCGGTCTCATGTGGGCGTTAGGATTGATTGTTGGCCCCAGCATTGGCTTGTGGATTCAGGCCCGGCAGCCGCTGTGGCTTTGGGGTTCGTGCGGCGCACTGGGCAGTTTAGCCGCCATTCTCGTGTTGTTGACCACGCATGAACGACCGCGCGGGTAACACGGCGTCGACAATAAATCCCATTCAGCCCGAGCTGCTTGCGCGAGGCGCAATTTCCGAGGATACATTCCTGCGAACATCGCGCTCACCGCCGCACTGCCATTGTTTTTTCCCGGAGCACATGTAAGGTCCTCAACTCATTTTGAAACGACCGAAGCAAAAATCTTCAACGGCCGACGCGCCTCGCAGCGCATTGCTCTCGAAGGTGGTCCTCGTCGCGTCAGGCATGTT
This sequence comes from uncultured Verrucomicrobiae bacterium, assembly GCA_963760275.1. Lineage (GTDB taxonomy): Bacteria > Verrucomicrobiota > Verrucomicrobiia > Limisphaerales > SIBH01 > JANNGC01. The sequence continues at coordinate 48,367 of CAVXCM010000008.1, read as the reverse complement.
GCTGATGTTTCTTTTCGAATCGTTATTCTGGCCAGGGCATGGACTCGCGTGGCGCCAGAGAAATGCCACCCGGCCACCGACCCCGGCCGCCGTCAGCAGTAATCTGCCGTGGGGCGCGGTCATTAACTACGTCCCCATTGCACTGGATCGGCCGGCAGAATATTTCACCAACCAGTTCGAACACCGGCTCGCGGTGTCGTGGACTTTTCGCAACCAAAGCAAGGCCGACCTGCTTACTTTATTTGAGACTCTGGAGCTGCCTCCTGCCGCCCGCACCTGGCTCACCGACGAGACACATTGGGAAGTCGCCGGTCCGCTCGTGCGGATTAAGCCACCGCCGGAAGTGGTCATCAGCCTTCTGCCGGAGACACGCGCACGACTCTATGCGATGCTCGCGCGCGACCCTGAGAACGTGCCGTACACCACGCCCTTCCTATTCCGTTCGGATGGTTTCGATGACTGGTTTGCTGACTGCGGTCTTTCAGCGGAAAAAATCGCGCTCGTCCGAAAACTCACCTACCAGCACGACGGCAACCTGGCGTTTGCAGATGCGGCGACGTTTGCGCAACTCTCATCCCCGGATGAAACCCTCTGCCTCGTAAAGAGTCTGTGGCGCGTTTCGACTTTCGTCATGCAACTGCGCGTGGATCCCAGCACGGACGTGGGCGCCGTCATCAAGTATTGGGGCTTGCTCGGCCCGGCGTTCGCCTACAAGCCATTGCTCGAATCCATGTCACGGGTGCCAGAGGGCTCGGAGATCAACATTTCCTTTTTCCTCCCGCCCTTCGCCCGGCTTCGCCTCTACACGTATCCCAACCCAAACGATCCGAACATCCATCGTCAGGATTGCTTCTGGAGTTCGATGAACTTTTTCAATAACGCGCCGGACAATGGATTTTTTAATTCCGACTACACGCTTCAGGCGTTGAAAAAGGATTATGTTCGAAATCCCCCCGGCCCGCGGCGGTTCGGCGATCTCCTGTTGTTGCTGAGCGCGGATGATGAAGCGCTTCACATGTGCGTCCACATTGCCGACGACGTCGTCTTCACGAAGAACGGTGCGAACACGCAGCAGCCGTGGGTGCTAATGCGCCTTTCGGAAATGCTGGGGAGCTATGAGAAGAACAAACCGTTTCAGGTGGTGACCTACCGGCGCAAGACGTCGCCGGCGAATGCACTGATGGTTTCAACCATTTCGGGAGGCAGGTAATTTTGCGGCACCAAAGATTTCGGGATGCGCATTTGCATTTGATCCGTTGTTCGCGTAATCCCATCCGCTCGTTGCAGCGCCTTCGCCTGAGGAATGAATCGTGGAGGCGACCGGAGATGATTTCCGGCATCGCCCTGCTTCTTCCGCTAACAGAACGCGTGTAACGTCCGATAACATTTTATGCAGAACGAAAATCAGAAGACCAACGGACCGGTCGCCAAAGCGACGACCTCGCAAATCCTGGGTGGCGCCAACCACATCGTTCGGATCGATCCGAAATGGCAAAAGCACTACGAGATGCTCGTGGATCTGCGCGCGCAATTGGGTCAACGCAAGAGCGGCCTCACTGAAATCGCCCGGGAAGAACAGCGCGCTTTCAGCCTGCACATGGCCGATGCGGGCACGGATGAATTTGATCGCGACTTTGCGTTGAGCATGATGAGCTCAGATCAAAACGCGGCGTTTGAGATTGATGCTGCGCTCACGCGGATTCGCGATGGGAGCTTTGGCATCTGCGAACTTTCAGGCGAGCCGATTGAGGAGGAACGTCTCGCCGCCATTCCGTGGACTCGTTTTTCGGCGGCAGCCCAACTTGAGTTGGAAGCCTCCGGTTCGGTGGCCCGCACACGATTAGGCGAGCGCGGCAGCTTGTCCGAACCGGCCGCTTCATCTGACGACAGCGGGGAAGAAGCTGAAGCTGCTTAATCCGGCCCAGCCTTTTCGTTAACTGTCGCTCCTGTTGGTTCGAAATTGGAGCGCACATTTGCGCTCACCTCCCAAATCGGTTTCACTTCGACCGTGATTGCACTGCTTGATTACGGTTCCGGCAATTTGCGCAGCGTGGAGAAAGCGCTGAAGAAGGTGGGCGCGGATGTTCGCGTGACGACGACCGCAGGGGGCATCGAGAGTGCCAGGGGGATAGTGCTACCGGGGGTGGGGGCTTTCGACGATTGCCTGAACTCGCTTGAGAAACAGGAACTGCTCACGGCCACGCGTCGATGGATCCAATCAGGCCAGCCGTTCCTCGGCATCTGCGTTGGTTATCAGGCTTTGTTCGACGGCAGTGAGGAGTTCAATAGTTGCGCGGCGGGCTTGGGTATTTTCAGCGGCAAGGTGGTTCGATTTCCAAAAGCAAGCGGGCTGAAGGTGCCACAAATTGGCTGGAACCAAATCGACATCGCCCGGCCGGACTGTCCGCTCTACAAAGGAATTCCGAGCGGCAGTTACGTTTACTTCGTCCACAGCTTTTTCCCGCAACCAAAAGACCAAAGCATCGTTGCCACTCGCACCACCTACGGCGAACCGTTTGCTTCCTCGGTCTGGCAAGGCAACGTGTTCGCCACCCAATTTCATCCCGAAAAGAGCCAGGCGGTCGGGCTGAAGCTTCTTGAGAATTTTGTGGAACTGGCTGAAAGCCCCCGAGCCACGACCGCGACGATTACAACTCCTTAGATGAGCGCGATCAATGCGTCGAGTACGTCGTGATGGTTGTATTCCAATTGAGTCTCATTGTGGTCGCTCGTGCGGGTTGATTCGTCGAAAGGGTTACGTGCCCGAAACTCCATGGCGTTCCCACAGGCGTCTTCCACTCTTTCCAGATTCGATGTGGCCACGCGGGCAAAAACGCGTTTGAGAATGAACGTGTTTCCAACTCGCCGACGAGATTCGCGCCGCCTGCTGCCGGTGCGTCTGGAACGGCGATAAATTGAGTCCCCCCATGGCCAGGAATCAATCGCTCCAGCTTCCGCTGCGCCGTAGCGGATTCCTGGGATGAAGATCTCGTGTCACGGACCAGCCGCGCCAAATCGGGATCCGGGTTCGCTGCCGGTTCCGGTTGAGATCGGATTTGCCATCCGTCGGCCCCGATAGTTTCGAGTCTCGCGCCTTCCTCGATTGGACTGGAGGAATGCCAGGGTTGACGTCCACGAAAGTATTGCACGCCGCGGCGCTGAGCGTAGAGCTGCGTGAAAGCGCGGGCGAAGCAGTTGCAGGCCGTTGCATAAGCGTCCATGTCGCCCAGTCGATATCCGATGCGCGCTGCGCCTAAAGCGTTGGCGGCCTGCTCGAGCGGCGAAATTCCCAAGGCAGCGAAGGCAGTCCACGATGCGGAACCAACGCGTTCAAACGAACTTCGCAATTCCGGCCAGCGCGCCCGGAGTGGCTCCCAACTGCCATCGGCGTGTGCCTGGCGCCAGGCGTCGAAGCAGGCCGCATTGGTCCATCCCGTTGCACTGTCACCCACGCCGGCGGTCGTGTTCACGTAGCCAAGAAGGGGGAGAGTGAGCTCGTAGGAATCTACGTTTTCCACGCCATAATAGGGGCCGTAGGTCGTGAAGATCTCCATGTCGAACGGCTTCTTTGAAAACTCCGCAGGAAGCCCTTCTTTGTAGGCCAGCGCCAACACAGGACTAAGCGGCGCGAGTTTCCAATGTTTGGTTTTCCAATCATCTTCCCACGACAACCAGCGAAAGGATTGCCGGACGATCAATCGGTCGCTTTCCGTGTCCAGGCTGAAGCTGTCTTCGCAGAAAATGGGAAACTCCCGCAGGACGCTGGCCCAATAGCGCGCACGCGCCAGCGGATCCGCGGGCAATGCCTTGTACCATTCCCAAGTGAGCACGCGCTTCTTCTTTTCCACCGCGTCGTAAATGGGCAGTGGCTGATAAGCGAGTTGCGCCGGCTTGTAATATCCATACAACGGCATCAGAGCGGCGTACCCGGCGTTTGTCGCGAAGGTGAAGTGGAGTCCGTTGGTATCGAATAGAATGCTCGAGGGCCTTCGCTGCAACGTTAGGAGCTGCGGAGAATCCCATTCCAACCAGTTCGTGGCGCCCGCAAACCACACCACAAACCAGGATTCGCGCATTAGCGCAGGATCAATCTTCTGCCCCGGTTGAAAAATTTTAGGCCCCAGTTCCGTGGACATCGCCACGAATGTCGGACCACCGATCCCAGCCGGTGTCAGGCCCGCGAAAAAGGAAAGTGCTTTTCCTCTGCTGTGATACATCGTCGCCGGGCTCAACTCGGTTTGAATCACAGATAATTCTCCGGTCTTCCACGGTTGCGAGCTGGAGAGATCGATCCTGCCCTTGGGTGGTTGGCCAGCCACAGACCGCGTGGGCGGGCCGTAAGTACCTTGGGTGGGTGCGGACACGCGGTCCTGGCCGCAACCGCACGCCAGGACGCAAATAATGAAACACCAAAAAATCTGACTTCGAATCACGTGATGGAAGATAGCGGGAAGGCCGCCGTCGAGTCCAACTGCGGGTTCCGTCACTCAATGGATACATTGAGGCCTCAGCTGAAGCGGTTCGTTGACACTGAAACGATTCTCGCCTGCCAAAAAAAGACGGCGTGTCGCCACGCCGTCTTATCGGAAATTGGAATCGGGATTACTTCGCAGGCTGGACTTTAATCTGAGGCGCAGAACCCGGCGCCGTCTTCAGGGAAGGGAATGCGGGATTCGCATTGTCCTTCGGTGGCTCGATGGAAAGCAGTTCCATTTCGAAAACCAACGTTGCGTTCGCGCCAATCTTCGGCGGTGAACCGCGTTCGCCGTAAGCAAGATTGCCAGGGATGTAGAGTTCCCACTTGTCGCCGACGTTCATGTTTGTGAGGGCTTCCTGCCATCCGGGAATCACGCCCATAACGGGCAAGGTCAGGGGCTGGCCGCGAGTATAGGAACTGTCAAACTCGGTGCCGTCTGTGAGCGTTCCCTTGTAATGCGCCGATACGGTATCGGTTGGCTTGGGCTTCGGTCCTTTGCCGGATACGAGAACCTTGTACTGAAGACCATCAGGCATGACCTTAACGCCGGGCTTCTTGGCGTTGGCGGCGAGCCACGCTTCACCCGCTTTTTTGTTGAGATCGCCCTCCGCCTTCATCTTCTCCATCCGTTTGGTGCGCATTTCCTGCTGCCAGGCTGTCAGGACATCGCGCACTTCTTTCTCGTCGAGCTTGGCTTTGCCGGCGAGGGCATCGTGCAGGCCCTTGGAAACTTCGTCGGCGTTGATGTCGGCGCCTTGCATTTTCATGCTGTTACCGATGTTTACGCCCAGGCTGTAACTGGTTTTGTCGCGGGTATCTTTGAACTGCACCGCCGGCTTTTCATCCGCGGCCCATACCGTCCCGCACAGGCTGAATGCGATCAGGGAACACAAGGGTAATTTCATAAATGCGGCACAGTAACGGCGTCGAATTCTGAGTCAAGTCAGTGAAGTTTCAGCATCGCTCCCCGACTTGCAGGCGACGGATTGAACCTTTCGGGTCCTGAATCCCGGAGGTTCGGCAGCTCATTTTTTCCCGCCTTGGACGGTGCTCTCCACTTCGCCGCGGCTTAACCGTGTCAGGAGCCGGGTTCCAGGCTTGACGGCGCGAACGTCACGCAGCACGGCCCCGCTGACAGCGTCGCGCGTAATCGAGAAACCGCGCTCTAATACATGTTCGGGCGAGAGCAGACGCAGTCTGGTTTCCAGTTCGCGCAGGCGTTGCCTCTTTGAATCGAGTGCACGCCTCGGATCCTCGTGCAATCGGCGCGCTATGTCGTCGAGTGCTTGCCTGCGCAGCGCCAGGCTTCGGGACGGCTTCACTCGCGCCAGTCGCTGCGCCGAATTCCACAACATCAACCCATGCCGCCGGAGTTCCTTGCGCAGACAACGAACGAGACACACTTGCAACTCATCCAGGCGTTGCGCTTTGGCCCCAATCTGCCGCTGCGGGTGAGCTCGTGACAGCCGCGCCCTGAGCCATTCCAGTTGTTCGTGTTGGCCGACGAGATGAGTGCGGACGATTTCGAACAAGTGGGCTTCGGCTTGTGACACCCATTCGCGCCGCCGCATCATACCCTCCGTGAGAAGTTCCGCAGCGGCGCTCGGGGTGGCGGCTCGAAAGTCCGCCACAAAATCAGCGATGGTGAAATCAATCTCGTGCCCCACGGCGGAGACCACTGGAACATGCGATTGAAAGATGGCACGGGCCACAACTTCCTCGTTGAATGCCCACAGATCTTCGAGGCTGCCGCCACCGCGCGTGACCAGAATGGCATCCAACCGATTTCCGCACTCCGCCCACTTGTTCAAGAGCGAAACGCCCCGCGCTATTTCGTCCGCGGCACCCTGACCTTGCACACGCGTGGCGACGAAGATGATTTCCAAACTTGGATGACGGCGCTCAATGACATGCAACACGTCGCGAATCGCTGCGCCCGTCGGCGAAGTGATGAGCCCAAGGCGATGGACAAGATCCGGTATGACGCGCTTACGCTCGGCAGCAAATAATCCGTCAGCCGCCAGCTTTTGCTTCAGTTTCTCGAAGGCGACCTGGAGTGCGCCGACTCCCTCCAGTTCCACGCTCTTCACGATGAGTTGGTATTGCCCGCGAATGTCGTAAACCGTCATGTCGCCCTTGAGAACCACCTTGCGCCCATCTTGAAGAAAATCCCGCGTGGAGCGGGCGTCGTCGCGGAAACAGACGCATGTGAGTTGAGCGTTCGCGTCTTTCAGCGAGAAATAAATGTGGCCCGAACTTTGAGCCCGCAGGTTGGAAACCTCGCCGGTTACCCAAACAGCCCCCACGCGTTCTTCAAGCAACTGCCGAATCGTGCCGGTGATTTCGCTGACGGAAAAAACGCGGCGCATCTCTTTGGCAGTGAAGAGTTCCCCGCTGAAATCCCACTGCGTTTTTGATTTTGGCGGCATAGCTAGTTGGTTTCGACAAATGGCTCCGAGATACGCTCGATCCTTTCGGCCTGGCCCGTCACATCGTTGATTTGCACCAATGCCCCCTGAACGAGCACTCGCTCCCGCGCCACGGTGAATCGCTGCGGCATGTTCGTCATGAACCGCTGAATGATCGGCGCGATGTCCCGCCCGAGAACGCTCTCGTGAGCTCCCGTGAATCCCGCGTCGCAAAGGAATGCCGTGCCGCCGGGGAAAATTTGTTCATCGGCGGTCTGCACATGGGTGTGCGTCCCAATGACCGCGCTCACTTTCCCATCCAGCATTCGAGCCAGTGCAATCTTCTCAGATGTCGCCTCTGCATGCATGTCCACCACAATGATGTGAGCGCGCTGCCGTAGCCGTGCCACCTCGGTCAGGGCAAACGAGAATGGATTCTCAAGGTCCGCCATAAAAACACGGCCTTGTATGTTCATCACCGCCACCGGTGGCCATCCGTCACGCTCAAGCACCGTGCTGCCGTTGCCGGGCGTTCCCGGCGGATAATTACCGGGCCGCACAAATCGCGGCTCATTCTCCAACAGCGCCATCACTTCTTTTTGATCCCAAAGATGGTCCCCGCTCGTGATCGCATCCACGCCTGCGCTGAACAGTTCCGCCGCCGTGGCCGGCGTGATTCCTGACCCGCCCGCAGAATTTTCTCCATTGGCGATGACGTAGTGAATCCCGTGCGCCGCGCGCAGTTTTGGGACTACGTGCGCCACCGCTTTACGACCCGGGGAACCCACTACGTCTCCGATGAAAAGAATTCTCACTCGCGGAACTTAACCAACGGATGGACGCGATGGGAATGGAGTTTTCGCCGATGGGAATTCAGGTCTTCAGACTTCGTTTCGCGTGCGCGAGAAGTATACTGGTTTCCAATGCGACGGCGGACGTTTCGACAAATCAGGGCAAAGACAGAATCGCAATTCCATCATCATGTTTATGTGGTGTTGCTGGAGACCAGTGTGGTGAAGAACAGGAAGGTTCGCGCCGCTAATCCCGGGCGAGATCCGGAAAAACCCTGCGTGTACGTGGGTATGACCGGATTGCAGCCCGAAGAGCGATTCTGGAACCACAAGAAGAGCGTCAAGGCGGCCTACGTCGTCACACGTTATGGAGTGCGCTTGCTTCCAGAACTCTTCGCGCACCTGAACCCAATGCCTTTCGAAGCAGCCGCGCAAATGGAGAAGGAACTCGCGGAAGACCTTCGCGCCCAGGGTTACACGGTCACAGGCGGAACGTGAGCGTTCGACGCACAGTGTTAATCGCCGACTGCGACGCGCATCGCCATCGCGCAGCAGCCCGCGGGGCGCGTTGAACCGGATTTGGTGGCTGGTTCGCGGCTGCTCCAGTTGAAAGTGGACTACCTTGGGACGCGTAGTCGGGTTTTCAGTGAGAAGACAGCATCCCGTCCAATTGCTGTTGGTGGAGCCTAATGCTTGCGTCCAATGCGGAGCTTCCGCTGAATCTTCTGATGAAGAGGCGCTGCGAGTGGTGCGGGAATGATTCCTTGTACGTGCAATATCATGACGAGGAATGGGGCGTCCCCTCGCACACGGATCGTCATTTGTTCGAACTGTTGATCCTGGAGGGCGCCCAAGCGGGACTGAGTTGGATCACGATTCTGCGCAAACGGGAAAATTACCGTCGCGCGTTTGCGAATTGGGACGCCGATCGGATCGCCCAGTTCGATGAAAAGGACACGGCGCGTCTGCTCTCTGACGCAGGGATCGTCCGGAACCGGTTGAAGATTGCAGCCGCCATCGATAGCGCGAAAGCCTTCCTCAAAGTGCGCGATGAGTTTGGGAGCTTCGACGATTATATCTGGCAGTTCACGGGAGGTGAGCCGCGGCAAAATCGACGCCGGTCATTGCGTGATATTCCCGCGTCGACTGCTGAGTCGGACGCGATGAGCCGCGATCTGAAGCAACGCGGATTTCGTTTTGTCGGCACTACGATCTGTTACGCGTTCATGCAGGCGGTAGGAATAGTGAATGATCACATGCTCTCGTGTTTTCGCCATGATGAGGTGGTCGCTTTGAACGCGCGCAAGCGTGGATGAATGTTTTTATTTCAGAGCAAGAACCGGAGTTTCATTTTGGATGCACCCTGTAGGTTTCCATAATGACTGATTTGCTATCGTCACAAGCAAAGCCGGGCCGTGGAACATTTCACAGCGACGAACAGCGCTGGCAGGCGGTTGTTGGTCGTGAAGCCTGGGCGGACGGGATGTTCTGTTATTCGGTGAGCACGACCGGGGTTTATTGCCGTCCTTCATGTGCGTCCCGGTTGCCGCGTCGCGAACATGTTCGATTCCACGAGTCGTGTGCTGATGCGGCGCGCGAGGGATTTCGCCCCTGCAAACGTTGTCGCCCGGCGGGCGTATCGCCGCATGAGGAGCTCGTTGCGAAAATGGTGGCGGCGTGTCGCCTGATCGAAGCAGCGGAAGAGCCGCCGAGCTTGGAGGCCTTGGCGGCATCCGCCGGAATGAGCCGGTTTTATTTTCATCGGGTGTTCACTAGGATTGCAGGCGTGACGCCGAAGGCTTATGCCGCGGGCCTTCGTGCGGCACGCGCCCGCCGGCTTTTACCCGAGCGCGCCACCGTGACCGAGGCCATTTATGCCGCTGGCTTTAATTCGAGCGGGCGCTTCTACGCGGACTCCCGGCGGTTCCTTGGCATGGCTCCGAAGCAATTTCGCGCTGGCGGAGTTGATGTGGTGATTCACTTTGCGGTTCGGAAATGTTCCCTCGGCTTCGTCCTTGTCGCCATCACGTCCAAGGGAATATGCGCGATTCTGCTCGGCGATACCCGCAGGGAACTCATTGCCGATCTTCAGCATCGCTTTCCGAAAGCCACATTGGCTCGAGCTGAAAACGACTTCGCGCGGTGGATCGCTGAGGTTGCCCGATTTGTCGAAGCCCCACAGTCCGGATTAGGACTGCCGCTCGACATCCGGGGGACGGCATTCCAACAGCGAGTCTGGCAGGCTCTGCAAAAAATCCCGGTGGGCAACACGGCAACTTACAGCGATGTGGCGAGCGCCATCGGCTCGCCGAAAGCAGTCCGTGCGGTTGCCGGAGCTTGTGCGGCGAATGCCATTGCCGTGGCGATTCCCTGCCACCGCGTCGTGCGCCAGGACGGCAGCCTGTCGGGTTACCGCTGGGGTGTGAAACGAAAACGCACGCTTTTGACTCGGGAGAGCACGTGAGCAATGCGCCATTGGAACGGCAGATGGCGCAAAGCCAAATCTCGTGTTAGCGCCGAGCAACCCCGTTAGGTCTAAGGTGCCGAGCCGATGCTGAACAGACTCTTGTCCGAGCGGATGAAGAGGCGTTTTCCCGACACAGCCATTGAGGCCTGGCATTTCTCGCCGAGGGGATTCTTCGCCAGCACTTTGAATTGCGGCCCGGCTTCAATCACGGTTGTGTCGCCGGCTTCAGAGAGGAAGTAAATTTTGCCATCGGCGTAGACGGGCGAGGCACTGAAATTTCCACCCACGCGTTCCTGCCAAATGAGTTCCCCGTTGGTGGGGTTGTAACAGGTGGCAATACCCCCATCCGTTATGGCGTAAAGATTCGGCTTCACATAAATGGGCGACGGCTGGGTTGGGACGCCTTTTTTCTGTTCCCACGCAATGTGCGATTCTGTCACGTCGCCCTTCGCGCCCCCCAGCTTCACCCCGCGTAATGTTGTTTTCTCAAAACCGGAAGAGGTGATGACCATGCCCTCAGCGAGAACCGGGGATGGCGTGACCCCTTCCCCTTGAGCGTAGATGGACCAGATGAGTTCGCCCGTCCTTGGATCGAAGCCCTGCAAACGATCGCCGGCACCGCTGATGATTTGATCTTTACCGTCCACCTTCGCAATGAGCGGCGAGACATGCGCTATGCGGGAGAGACCGCGCTTTCCGGTCCAAACTCGTTTGCCGGTCTGGGTGTCGAGGGCGACGACGAGCGCTTTGTCCCACGGGATTTGCCAGCCCGTCTTTTCGTTGTCGTCCACCTTCGGCCAATTGCCAGCAGCCGTGACGGGATTGCTGCCGTCGTAAGGCATGATGAGCAGATTCTCATAAAGCATGGGGGACGCACCGAGCCCGTGGCGGCTGTAAAACTTCACGTCGCGATTAGTCCACACGATATCGCCCGTCATGGTCAGGGCCACAACGCTGCCATCGCCGAAGACAGCATAAATATGCTTGCCGTCCGTCACCGGGGTGGGAGTGGCGTAGGAGTTTTTGCCCTCTTTGCGACGCGGCTGCTGATCCAAGACGTGCTTGTTCCAAACAGTTTTTCCATTCGCTGCATCGACGCAAAGGACATGGCACTTCGATCCGTTGTCCGTGGCGCTCGTCAGGAAAATTTTCCCGTCCCAGACGATCGGCGAGGACCAGCCTTCACCGGGAATGGTGGTTTTCCACGCAACATTGGACGTTGCATTCCAATGCACCGGCAACCCGGTTTCACGCGAGTGTCCCTGGCCATTCGGTCCACGGAAACGCGGCCAATTCTCCGCCGCGGAATCGCGCGTTGCTGCATCGGGAGACATGCAGCCGGTAAGCAACGTGGCGGCGGTCAGTGCGAGAAGTGTGAGTCTTTGCATGTCCACGAAGTTAATAAGCGGGCTGCGGGCGACAAGCTGAATGATTAAGAGTGGGGACTGCGCGGCGAAAAGAGGCAGTGTTGGTTCGGTGGCGGCGTTCTGCATGCGTGCACCTGCAAACGCTCATTGGCGCCAACGCCGCGGGGCGGTTGGCTTGAAATCAAGGGACAGCTCCAACCGATAAGGTTTCCAATCAATGTGTTCCTAACGGGCGGCTTCAACTGCTCGCGCTGGTGTAGTGACGCATGGAGAGCCGCCAGGCGATCTCCGATATGGCCGCGCAGGCAATCACCATGACAAGCAGAAGAAGCAACTGGCCGGGAGCCTGTATTTTATTGGCGAGAACTTTGGCCGGCACGTTGGCGACGAGAATCATCGGTAGCACGTAGGTGAACACAGCCTTGAATGCGCCACGAAATGCCGAATCTGGCAGGCGCGAGATGTTGAAGAGGCTGTAGTAGCCCCACACGATTCCCTGAGCGCGAACGGTCCAAAAGCTGATCGTGGTGAGCAGAAACATCAGCGAATAATGAATGGCGACCCCGCCCACCGCGAGCAGCGCAAAGCCTAGAAGCTGGAGCGGGGAGGGGACGAGCGCCAGTTTGTGCAGCGAATATCCGATGACGACGAGGGCCGAGCCGGCGTTGATGAATGATCCCAGATCAACCTTGCGCAGGGAGATTAGGAATCGCGTGTTCACCGGGAGGAGCAGCATGAAATCGAGACGGCCCGTTCGGATTAACTCCGAGAGCTCCGTGCAGTTCGTCAGGAAAAATGCCTGGAAGATCTGCTGGATGAAGTGCGATGCGCCGATCAGAAGCACCACTTCCCACTTGGTCCAGTCACCGATGTGATCGACGTGCGAGTACAGGACAGCGATAAAAGAAAGTTGCAGGGCAAACCAAAGCAGCTCGACGACGATCCAGAGGAGAAAGTTTGTTTTGAAACTCATCTCGCGGATGATCGAGTTGCGCCACAAGGCGACATAAACGGTCCAGTAGCGCCGGAGGGATGACCCGCGTTGGGATGGAGGCGTTACCGGGCTTTGTGCCGATTCCTTTTTTGCCGGTGGGTTTTGGCGATTCATCTCATCCTCCTACTGCCGAATATTTCCGGATGCCCCGGGCCCACATGAATCGCGCGAAAAGATAGGCCACGACCACCCACATGAATTGAATCGCCAATCCTTGATACAATGCCGCGCCGGTGGACTTGCCCACGTAGATGCTCACCGGGAAAAAAAGCTGATACGGAAACGGCGTGAAAGCCAGCACTTGCGAAACGGCCGGCGGCAAAATATCGAGCGGGAAAAGGTGGCCGCCCGCGATGTATTCGAAGGCGAACAGAATGAAGATGAAGGTTGAGACCTCCAGGACCCAGAAAGCGAGCAGTGCCATGGCGTATGAGGTGAAGAATTGCAGCAGCGCGGTCATTACGATGGAGAGCATGAACCACGCGACGGTCGCTCCATCAGCCGGGGCGACGAAATATTCTCGTTGAACGAAAATGAACAGAGCGACAGGGATCAGGGCCACGGCGGTGTAAATGGCGCGGCCAGCGAGAAAAAGGCACAGTCGATACTTCAGGTAATCGATTGGCTTCACGAGAAACTGGCTGATGTTGCCGTCCCGAATGTCCGCCGCAATTTGCCAATCGTCCTCATTCACGGCCGTAAGCATGTCCACGAGCGTGACGACAAGATAATACGAGACCATTTGGGCCAGCGTATAGCCGCCGACCATCTTGCCTTCCTCGCCGGAGAACACCGTTTTCCAAAGTGAGATGGTGGCGATCAGCGGCAGGAGCGAGAAGCACGCGCGGAACAGGAAGTTCACCCGATACACGAGCTGATTCTGAATCCCGATATTCAGGACGTGGAGATACTTTTTCACCCCGCTTCCGTTCCCTCTCTAGTTGTCATGCTGCTCCGTTCTCCTCTTCTACACGCCGGCCCGTGCGTCCTCAGCATTGAAGACGGCGATTAGGAGTACGAGTAAAAATAAGACTGAAGCAAGCGTTCACTTGCCCGCGTTGTGAGGCTCCCGTAGAACACGCGCGTGAAAAAACCAACCGCCGCTGAACCTGCGCAGATGTCCGTTGCGCAACGACGCTATTTTTACTTCACGGCGGGCGTGACCGGGGCCTCGATCATGATCGTGGAGATCCTGGGCGCCAAGATGCTCTCTCCCTATGTCGGGACGTCTCACTTCGTTTGGACGGCGCAAATCGCGATTACGATGATCGCCCTAGCGTTGGGCTATTACATCGGCGGCTGGCTAGTAGATAAGTCGCCGCGCGTGGGCGTGCTGTACTGGGCGATCCTCGGGGCGGCGGCGTACCTCGCTCTCACGGTCGCCGTGTGTGAGCCGGTGGCCTACTGGTGCCTGGACCTCAAGCCGTTCGCGCTCGGCTCTTTGCTGGCGTCGTTGATTCTGTTCTTCGTACCGTTGGGATTGCTCGCCATGGCGGGCCCCTTCTTTGTGCGCGTGCTCACGTCGCAAGTATCCAAAGTCGGCGGCAACGTGGGCCGCCTCACTGCCGTCAGCACGTTCGGCAGTTTCGCCGGTACGATGTTGATTGGTTATGTTCTGATCCCTTTTCTCCCCAACTCGTGGACGATGTATCTCACCAGCCTTCTCCTGGCGGCGTTGTCGTTAATCTATTTTTTTGTCTGGCGCCGCGATCGTGAATCAATCGCCCCCGTGATCCTCGTCCTCGCAAGCCTTGCGTTCATTGGTTACGGCGGGGTGCGCCGGGATCAAATGAGACATGCGGGCGCGGATGAAAAGTTCTACGGCAACTCGAACTACGGAATGTTGCAGGTGCTCGACGCCGGGAACACGCGCTATTACTTGAACGATTATCTGGTGCAGAATACGTACGATCCCACCGGCCGGCAGAGCACTGCCGTTTTCACCTACATGCTCAACGGCCTGGCGCATACGTACACGAGCAATATTCAGGATGTCCTCTGCATCGGCCTCGGCGTCGGAATCACGCCCATGGATTTTGCGAGAACCGGCGCGACGGTCGATGTCGTGGAGATCAATCCCGCTGTCATCCCGATGGCGCAACGTTGGTTTGATCTGGAACCGGAGAAGCTGAACATCGTGATTGGTGATGGCCGCACCTTCCTGAACAGTTGCGAGAAGAGGTATGATACCGTGGCCCTCGATGCCTTCCTGGGTGAATCATCGCCATCTCATCTGATGTCGCGCGAAGCGTTCATCGCCATGCGTCGCGTTCTCAGGCCGGGCGGCACCCTCGTCATCAACTCCTTCGGGAATTTCCGCCCCGGAATGGATTTTTTCACCACGTCGCTCTACAAGACGTTAACCAATGTTTTCACCAGCGTCCGCATTCACACCGCGGGACCGGACCGGAATATCTTCTTCGTCGCTTCTGATCGGGCTCCGCTCGATGTTGCGAACCCGCCTGACACCCGCCACGTTCATCCCCGAGTGCGTGGTGACGTGGAGCAAGCCTACGCCGGGATCATCGAAGCCGGCCGGGAATATCCTGGCCTGACTTTGAATCCCAACAATGGCCGGGTGCTCACCGATGATTTCAATCCAGTGGAGTTTTACGACGCTGGCAACCGCGAAAAAGTCCGCCGCAGTCTCGCGCTCAGCATGCGGCCCCGCGAAGCGCGGGATTGAGAAAGTTGGAGCGAGTCGCTTCGTTCATTTTTTCGCTCGGTTTGTAGGTTGACCGGTTTTCTTCACCTTGCTATGCCCAATTCATCACCGGGAGAAGAACAACCAACAGGATGCCTATGAAAATCACGAAGCTAATGCTCACAACGATTGCTCTGGGGACTGTCATTGCCCTGGCCATTCCATTCATCGCAGAAATGCGGCGGCACGCCCACGCAGCCGATCATGCAGAAGCGCCTAGTGTCGCACTTGATGTCGGCGCGGATATCGCCGATGTCTACTTCTTCCTGGATCCGAATGAGACCAACAACCTGATCATGCTGATGACGCTACATGGCTTCGTCGCTCCGCAGGAAAATGTGAACCTTGGTTTTTTCGACCCGGAAGTAAGGTACCGTTTCGAATTGGAAACGACTGGCGATGCGAAAGTGGATGAAGTGATCGACGTCACCTTTGCCGCGCGCACCAGCACCAGCACCGGGCAGCTCGCCACCGTGACTTTGCCCAATCGACGTAAGTTCACGGCGTATTCGACTGCGCCTTCTCTTGCCGCTGCTCTCCCAAGCCCAGTGCTCACGACGAACGAGGACGGCGTCGTGTTTTTTGCGGGGCTCACGGATGATCCCTTCTTCTTCGACATTCCCGCTTTTAACAGGTTCGTAGGCTCCGTCTTGGGCGGTTCGCCGAACGCAGCTTTTTTCCTCCGGGCTCGAGATAGCTTCGCGGGATACAACATTCCCACCATTGCCCTCAGCATCCCGGCGAATCTTGTTCCTCCAATTACAAAAGGTTCAAATGTGAATCACGTGATCGGCCTGTCGGGCCGCACCCAGCGAAGAACCGAATCTTACAAGGCCAACGGCGACGTGCGTTCCGCGGGGAGTTGGCGGAACGTCGATCGCATGGGTGTGCCGGCGGTCAGCCACAGCATTAATCCCATTTGCAAAAAAGAATGCCTACAATGCGGCCACGGGCATTGATGACGCGAAAGGCAAGTTCGCCACCGACATCCTTGCCACGCTCACCGCCCTTGGCACGAGCGCCGCCTATAAGGATGTGCTCGCCGGTGTTGCCGTAGCGAAAGGCGATTACCTGCGGTTGGATTTGAACGTGCCGAACAGTGGTGTGGGCCGCGGCTTGCCTGCGGGCACAATTCCCGATGCGTTCCCAAATGGACGCCGCCCGAGTGATGATGTGATCGATATTATTCTCAGCCTCGTCGCAAACGGGAACCAGCTTGGGGACAACGTGGACGCGAATGATGTGCCGTTTCCCAATTCATTTCCGTTCCTGGCGCCGCCGCAGCAGCCCCGTGACTTTGGTGATGACAACACGCGGAATTAGTTTTGTCGTTTGAAGCACTGCGGCGGTTGGCATCGCGGCCGGCGCATTATCTCTGTGGTTTTCATGCGTTTCATTTGTTGCCTCTCCCTGCTGGCCATGGTCGAGGCTGGATCTTTGGCCGCGGCAACATCCAACCCCACCGAGGCGGTAATCCGTTTTCTTGAAGTGCGGATTATGCAAGACCCGGACGACTTCCCTGCTGTGGAAAAATTAGGGAAGGCGTACCTACAGAGAGCGCGAGAGAGCGGCGATATCGACTCTTACCCGAAAGCGGAACGGCTGTTCCGTAATGTCCTGAAATGGACCCCGGAATCGTATCCCCTCCGCGTCTCGCTGGCTTCCACTCTCGTATCGCAGCACAAGTTTCGCGAAGCGGCGGCCCTAGCCGGGAAGCTCACACTCGAGGCGCCCGGTGAAGCTCCCGCCTTTGCGGTGGTGGGTGATGCGCTGCTGGAGATTGGTGACATCAAAGGCGCCGAATCGGCCTACGCCCGCTTGCTAGGCCTTGCACCGAGCCTGTCTGCCTATGCCCGCGTGGCCCGCGTGGATTGGTTCCGGGGCAATGTAGCCGCGGCACTTTCCAATTTTTCGAGCGCTCTCCAATTCACCAACAGCCCTCCGGAGACCCTTGCCTGGGCACACGTGCAGAAAGGTGCCTTGCTTTTCCGCGCTGGTCAGCCGATGGCCGCAGAAGTTGAATACAAGCGCGCCCTTGAAGCTCTGCCGGACTATTTCTCAGCGCTGGATCACCACGCTGAGTTGCTCGCGGCGCGGGGCCAGTGGGATGACGCCGCTAAATCGTTTCAGCGGTTGGCAGAACGAACCGGACGGCCGGAATATTGGCAGGCTGTGGGTGACGTGCTTGTCGCTGCGAAAAGATCTGCTGAGGCCAAACCTTTTCACGACCGGGCGCTTGAAGCCTACTTGAAACAGACTGAGGCCGGGAACGTTCATTACTTTCATCACCTCGCCAACTTTTACGCGGATGTCCGCGAGGATGGCACTGAAGCAGAACGGTGGGCGCGACGTGATCTTGAAGTGCGGCAAAACATTTACGCGTGGGACGCACTCGCCTGGGCTCTCTATTGGAAGAAAGAATATCCAGCCGCCGTGGAGGCGATGCAAAAGGCGCTCGCGCTCGGCACGAAGGATGCCCACCTGCTGGCCCATGCAGGCAGTATTTTCCTGCGGGCGCAAAAAATCCGTGAAGGTCGTGAATTCATGAAGAAAGCTGCAGAAGTGAATCCCGAATACCAAGGCTTCCACGTGCATCGGTAGGCTCGAGCTAGCCTGATCTACAAGGTTCGATTCGCGGCTTATGCCACATCAAAGGCCTTACGCAGCATGGCGATGCCGCGGGCGACGGCCGTGTCGGGCGATTCCTTCCCTTCAAATTCAAGCGCCACATAACCTGTGTAGTTCACCGCCGCGAGAATGTTTGCAATGCGTCGATAGTCGAGGTCGAGAGTGTACCATTCGCCTCCGCCGTCATACGTCTTCGCCTGAACATAAATGGTTTTTGGCGCGATTTGCGTAAGCTTGTCGTAAGGATCTTCGAGGAAGTTCCCGGTATCCATCATCGCGCCCACCCAGGGGGAATTGAATGCATTGACGATCCGCAGCAAACCTTCCGGCGTTCGGCTCAGCCCCCAGTGATTTTCCACCGCCAGCGTCACCCCGCATTGTTCGGCTTTGCCAAGGCATTTTTCGATCCCTTCAATGCACCATTTGAAACCATCCTCCTCCGACACGCCCTCAATCACTGGTTCGATGCCGCGCGCCTTCATTAAGTCATCGAAGCTCTTGATCGTATTCCAACGGCCTGAGTTGATGCGCACGCAGGGGACGCCCAGTTCGTAAGCGATCTCGATGCATTTGTGCGTGTGCTCTATCTCCTTGCGGAGGAACTCGCGGTCCGGGTCAACGAAGTCCTGATGAATTGACAGGTTGATCAATCCCACACCGTGCCGCAACGCCTGGCGCTTCAACGATCGAAGGTGAGCGCGGTGTTCGACTGTGAGGGGTTCGCGCTCTGCGATGTCCATTTGCCGGTGAAGAATATCGACGCCGCTGACTCCCAGCGCGCCCGCTTTTTCGATGACTTGGGAAATCGTGACCTTCGGCCCACGGAAATGCCAATAGGAGTAGCTCGCCACACCGAGTTTCACTTTTGGGCGAGGCGGCGTTTCAGCGGCGGAGAGTCGAGGGAGGGCAGCTGCGCCCAGCGCATTGGTGGCAGCGAGTTTGAGGAAATTGCGGCGCGAGTGGGAATTCATGGGGCAATGAAACCACCAAGTCGTCCAGACACAAAGTCGGAATTTCTTCATGCCTTGGCGCCTTCATGGTTAATTGCCTGAATGACTGAGACCGACTGGGAGACGCGTTATCAAAGCGGCGATACGCCTTGGGAAAAGGGCGAACCGGTGCCGGGCCTTGTGGACTTTCTGGACGCGCACCCGGAACTCCCGCGCGGCACTGTCCTCGTGCCCGGATGCGGCATGGGACATGACGTCCGCGCGTGGGCTCGAGCCGGCTTCCACGTCACGGGAGTGGATGCGGCTCCATCCGCGGTTCGGATTGCGGATGAGAAAACCCGTGCCGCGGGCCTGAAGGCGGAATTTGCCCAAGGCGATTTCCTGGCTGCGTCCCCCACGTTTCAATATGACTGGATATTCGAGCACACTCTTTATTGCGCAATTAACCCGGACCGGCGTGATGATTACGCGCGCGCGATAGTGCGCCATTTGAAACCGTACGGACAGGTTCTCTCGGTTCAATACATGATACGCGACACGGAGGGGCCACCTTTCGGGTGTACGCAGCAGGAGTTGATGGAGCGGTTCTCGCCGTATTTCGACCTCAAGCAAGGGTGGGTACCCCGGTCGTATTCGAACCGCGCGGGCCTTGAGCTGATGCTTTGGTGGCAACGGAAGGGCGGGGTTTGAACAAAATTTCCACCGACGTCCTAAGTGCAGCCGCCACCCTGCGCGACAGCGTGGAGCCGCTCCGTTTCAGTGCGCCGGTGGCCCATGTTTACAACCCGCTCACCTACGCCTGGGCTGCGCACGAGCAGTTCGTGAATAAATTCGCTGGATCGCGCAAACGAATCGTTTTTCTCGGCATGAATCCCGGACCTTTCGGAATGGTGCAAACCGGGGTGCCGTTCGGCGAAGTTCAATCGGTTCGTGATTGGATGGGGATTCGTGGCGAAGTCAATCGCCCATTGCTCGAACATCCGAAACGTCCGGTGCTGGGTTTTGATTGCCCTCGGTGTGAAATAAGCGGCCAGCGTCTGTGGGGTTTGTTCGCCAGGCAATTTGGTGCGCCCGAGAATTTTTTCCGCGACCACTACGTGGTTAATTATTGCCCCCTGGCCTTTGTTTCTCAAACCGGCAGCAACCTCACTCCCGACAAGTTGCCGAAACGCGAATTGGCAGCGCTGTGGGTGGCGTGCGATGCCCACCTGCTGCGCGTCGTTGAAATTCTACGGCCCGAGTGGATCGTTGGAGTGGGTGGATTTGCTTTTGAACGCGCCCAATGGATCAACGAGAAGTTGCCGGAGTTGCGCACCGCGCAGATTCTACACCCCAGCCCCGCCAGTCCCGCCGCCAATCGCGATTGGGCGGGCACCGCCGCGAAGCAACTCCAGCAGGCAGGCGTTTGGCCTGCGGTGGCGGCCCCATGATGACATTCCATTTTGGACTTCCAAAATTCCACGGACTTACAATTCTCTCGGCATGGGGTTGCACTTGGGGGCGCCACAAATTACCGGGATGGTGATACGTCAACGCGGCACCGATCTGTACTGGTCTCAGGAAGATCGGTGGGATGAACGATTATCAGTCGCAAAACGCTGGAGTGATTATCACGATCTGGTTGAGAGCGCTCGATCACATCATTGGCCGGAGACGGAGCAGGTCTGGCTCGGCTGGAAGGATTGCATCCTGGAAGTTCATCCGACCCACTTTGATTTCAAACAGAACTGAACCTTGGTCATAGCGGACCGCGTTCGGCGCCGCGCAAAAAAAGAGGGACGCAGCCAGCAGGCCGCGTCCCCTTGCTCCGTGAAAAACCAATTAGTTGGTTTTCTTCTGTATCTTTTCGCCGGCTCGTTCGATGTCTTCGCCAGCACCGTGGGCGGTATGTTTGCATCCCACGACGGCCAGCGCGTAAACCGCCAGCATGACTGCCAATATGGTTTTCTTCATATGTGTTTGTTTATCCGCGACGTGCGCTGGAGCTTTCCCTACTTCCCCTTGCTACCCGTGCGCGAAATTCTGTCCTGATTTTCCGAGTTGGCCGGGCGTCCCAGGCGGCCTCGTTGTTCGCTTCGTCCCCGCGCAGGCTCGCGGGTGGAGTCCTTAGTCTTGTTCTGCGTTTTCAAGCGCTTGCTGCGCGGATCCCACTGGCGCTGGTCGCGGCTCTTCACCTCAGGCACGGTAGCCCGGCTGCGCTTGCCTAGCGGAGCGCTGGATGTGGTTTCCTCGGCATTGTAGTTGCGATCCTTCGCAGAATTTTCAGGATTACGTTGTCCGATGTCGCCCGGTCGCCGGAACGAGGTTGGTCGGCCCGTGACACGATTGCAGACGCAGCCGGTTCCTTCGGCGCAACCTTCGCAGCAATACGTTTCGGTATCTTTCGCAAATCCGCCGTTTGGCGCTTCCCGCAAATCCATCTGGCAAACAGGACAAGCGACGTTCGCGCGGTTCTTCGTATTCCTTCGAGTCACAGAATTCATTTCTACCTCCTAAATAAACCATACGCCGGGGTTTTGATTCTGACAAACGTCTGCGGAAGTTCCGAGGTTTGTGCCCTCGTCAACATCGGAGCCGCAGATGCAAGCGCTGCATTCGCGATCGAAGTTCAGCTGCCGGCAGGGGGCTCATCTTGCTTCGGACGCTCGTTCCCGGAAGAATGACGCGGGAAAAAGAGGCTGCGCAGCTTTGTTTCCAATGTTGTGCGGCATGAATGAACACTTATGAGAAAATTTGCTTCGGAACTCATCGGAACGTTCGCGATCGTTTTTGCGGGTACCGGTGCCATTATCATTAATCACGTTAGCCAGGGGGCCATCTCGCATGCCGGCGTGGCTTTGACCTTCGGGCTCATCGTGCTGGCCATGGTTTATACATTTGGCGACGTTTCAGGCGCGCACCTCAATCCCGCCGTGACCCTTGGGTTTTTTGCGGCTGGCCGTTTGCCCGCTCGTGAGATTTTTCCCTACGTAGTGGCCCAACTTTCGGGAGCGACACTGGCTAGCGCGGTGCTGCGGGGGATGTTTCCCGCTCATCCCAATCTCGGAGCCACCTTACCGTTTGGCCCCGCGATGCAATCCTTTGTGTTGGAGTTCATTCTCACTGCCTTGCTCATGCTCGTCATTCTCTCCGTCTCAACTGGCGCCAAGGAAAAAGGGATCACTGCCGGCATTGCCGTCGGCAGTGTGATTGCGCTGGAGGCCATGTTTGCCGGGCCCATCAGTGGGGCTTCCATGAATCCGGCGCGTTCCTTCGCTCCCGCCATCGTCTCCGGTGAGATGAAGGATCTCTGGATTTATCTTACCGCACCGGTGCTCGGCGCACTGTTCGCGCCGCTTTTATGTCGATGCGTCCGGGACAAGGACTGCTGTGTGGCGCCCAAGCTGACTTAATTTCACACTCCCAGTTCGCGTTTTACTTCAGCAAAGGCGTTGACCGCGAATGCCAGTTCATCCCTCGTATGCGCAGCGGAAATCTGGGTTCGTATGCGCGCCTTGCCTTTCGGCACCACCGGGAAGCTGAACCCGATGACGTAAACACCCTTGGCCAACATGGCCTCGGCGAACCTTGTGGCGAGCGCAGCATCCCCCAGCATAACCGGACAAATCGGGTGCGTGCCTGGCAGGATGGTGAAGCCAAGTCCGCCCATGCCTTCCCGAAAGAACCTCGTGTTTAGCTCCAACGCGTCGCGCAGTTCCGTGGATGCGGTCAACAGTTCCAATACTTTTATCGAGGCGCCGGCGATACTCGGTGCGAGCGTGTTGCTGAAGAGATACGGACGCGAGCGTTGGCGGAGCAGTTCGATGATTTCTTTGCGCCCGCTCGTGTAACCTCCGCTCGCCCCGCCGAGCGCTTTTCCTAGCGTTCCCGTAATGATGTCCACGCGGCTCATTACGCCACAGTGCTCGTGCGTTCCGCGTCCACGCGGTCCCATGAACCCAACCGCGTGCGAATCATCCACCATCACCAGCGCGCCGTATTTTTCCGCCAGGTCGCAGATGGCACTAAGGTTTGCGATGTAGCCATCCATTGAGAATACGCCATCGGTGGCGATGAGTTTGAAACGAGCCTTTGCGGCATCCTTCAACTTCGCTTCCAGATCCGCCATGTCGTTGTTGGCATAGCGAAACCGCGTGGCTTTGCAGAGCCGGACGCCGTCAATGATGCTGGCGTGGTTCAATTCATCCGAAATGACGGCGTCCTCGGCGCCCAGCAATGTTTCAAACAAACCACCGTTCGCATCGAAGCATGAACCGTAGAGAATTGTATCTTCCGTACCGAGGAACTCGCTGAGCTTTTGCTCCAATTGTTTGTGGACCCCTTGCGTGCCGCAGATGAATCGCACACTGGCGCAACCGTATCCCCATTGGTCGATGGCCTCTTTGGCCGCGGCAGCCACCGCAGGATGTTGAGCCAGCCCCAGATAGTTATTGGCGCAGAGATTCAACACCGGCTTTCCGTCGCTGACGCGGATGGTCGTGCCCTGGGCGGTGGTGATTACGCGCTCCTTCTTGTAAGTGCCGGCTGCGCGAATGTCGTCGAGTTGCGCGCGCACGTAATCCTGCATGGGTGTGAACATGGCTTATGATTCCTGAGGCGCTCTCAAGGTTTCGGCGTCAACCAATCCAAGCTGCACCGTGCGAAGAGGATGCGCCCGTAATTATCCGCTTCAAACAAACAACCCACCATGCCGTCGGGCAACCGGGTCAAGACACTGTAGGCGAAGCTGCCCGGCCACAACACGCGCTTAACCGGCCAGGTGGCGCCGTCGTCCAAGCTCAAGTAAAGGGTGCCATTGTCGCGCCTGGCACTGTCCGGTCCGCTGAAAAGAATGCGTCCCTGGCCCGATCCGTCATCGAAGGAGTATCGAAGAATGCTTGCGTTGCAGCTGGGGTCCCGGAGGGCCGGCACGTCCTGCACCGGCGACCAGGTGGCTCCCCCGTCCTTGCTGATGGATGTCTTGCGGACCTTGGCCCCGGCGAACTGTCGCGAGTTGAGCCGCATTGATCCATCGCTGAGTTCCACCATTTGGACTTCGTTGAGCTGGCTGCGCTTGCCCATCTTCGCATCGGGAACAAAGGTGCCGGGGACATTCTCGCCAAATTTCCATGTGGCCCCACGGTCATCGCTGTATACCGCGAAATTGTTCCATTGGTAAAAGGGTCCCTCGTTGAAAGGGAGGATCAACCGGCCTCGGTGCGCACCGCGGGTGAGTTGGATGCCAATGCCCGGGCCGCTGGCGATGGTCGTGGCATTTGTTGCACGTTTCGTCGATCGGGTCACATCCAGCGGCCGCGTCCATGTCCGCCCATCATCATCCGACCATACCAGCAGGTTGCGGTAAATGTTGGTGCCTTCAAAACCCGTCTCCGTGTTCGTGCTGTGTTCCTTCAGGTGAGCCGGGATCCGTTGATACATCAGGAACACCCGCCCGGACTGTTGCTCCACCACGGCCGTGGGATTGTTCAAGGAGTGCGCGCCGTCGTCATGAATCAATTGCAGCGGTCCCCACGTTTTGCCGCCATCGCTGCTGCGCTTCAGAATGATGTCGTTTTGAGCCTGGTCCGTCGCCGCGGCGCGACCTTCGGCAAACGCGAGCACTGTCCCAGGCCGGGTAACGATCACCGACGGGATGCGGATGGATTTGTAGTTGTCCCGTCCCGAAACGAAGACGTCGGAAAATTGTGGTTCGCCGGCGACAAGTGCGCTGACAAACAGGGTGAAGGCGAGTGGACGAATGAGTGTCATGATGTTTGCGGTTTGATCCAGTCAAAGAACCCCAGTTGTTCGAGATCTTTCCTCAGCGCAGTTTGCTGCACGGCGTCCAGGCTGCCATTGGGAAGGCGGGCGGGCCCCACATCTACCCCAAGCATCTGCATGGTGGCTTTCGCCGCGCCCATGAAGCCGCGTCGTGCCAGCGCCGCGACGAGTCGCACCGAGCGAAGTTGATCCTCACGCGCCGCACGCAAGTCTCCAGCAGCAAAGGCGCGCAGGAGGCGATGATAAATCGGCGCTGCAAAGTTATATGTGCTGCCGACTGCGCCCGTGGCGCCAAGGGCAAGGGCGGCCAGCAAATTCTCGTCGCAACCCCAGGGGATGTTGAAGGCGCCATTATGGACGTGCAGACATTGTTGAAACGTCATGAGGTCTGGGTTGGTAAATTTAAGGCCTGCCAAATTTGGAATACGTTCCTGTGCCTCAACCAGAAACTCCGCGGACGAAAGAGCAAGCCCCGTCATGGACGGGATGTCGTAGTAGAAAAACGGCAATTCCGGCGCGGCATCAGCGATGTGCGCGCAGCAATCCACGAGCGTGGCAATGGTACGCGGCTTGAAGTAACTGGGTGCCAGCGCGCTGATGGCGGCCGCTCCCAGGGATTGCGCCTGGCTTGCGAGAGTGCGCGCGTCGCCGAGGCAATTCCCCCCGACATGAACAATCACTTTTAATTCAGTACCTCGCGTGACTTCCATCCATCGTTCGGCCAATGCCCGGCGTTCTTCGATGGAGAGCGAATGACTCTCTCCAGTGGTCCCGCAAATGAATGCGAACTTCACGCCGTGGGCGAGCAAGTGCGCAGCCTGCTTTTCCACAATCGCCAGACGAAGAGAGCCGTCTGCATGGAATGGCGAGTGTGTGGCGGCCACGAGTCCGGAGATGGGAAACTTTTTCATTCAATGAAATCGATGTTCAACCGTGACCATGGGCTTGGGACGTTTCAATTCGTTTCAGCGCAGTGACTCTTCCTTAACGGCTCGCAAGGACCAGTTCATGTCGAAGAGAAAAAAGATGAGTGAGACGATGAGCGCAAGGAGGCTCGCCGCGAACATCAGGATCACGAGCTTGTCCAACGTGGCACCAAAAATCGCGCTCGTGAAAAGAATGAGCACGAGGAAGCTCGCCATGAGTACGCAGACGACGGCGGCGGTAACGGAGCATTGTAGAAGCCGCGCCCGGCGTTGGAGGACGGTTACCTGGCGATCCAGATGGGCATCGGGCGTGATGGCGCCCCGTTTCTGTTTGAGCAGGTCACGCAGCCGGTCCATCACGCGCCCCAACCGGTTGGTCTGCGAAAGGATCAACAGCCCTACTCCTGAGATCAAAGCCACCGGCGAAATGCTGGCTTGCAACACCCGGGTCACGCTGTCGAGATTTTGGCTATCCATGGCTACCCGAAACTTTCCGGAGCACGGTTTGTTTCTCCCCGTTCATGTGAAAGGAGTAGAAGCGAGGCGCGCCGTGCCGGTCAACGATGTTGACTGCCCATTGCCGCGCCAATGGTATGCTCCTCGGGAATGAACCTTAACGAAGTGCAACGGGCCTCACAGGAACAGTTCGCTCGCCAGAGCGACCGGTATGGCAAGGGCCACATCCTGGAGAACGTGGACGATGTCCGGGCCGCGCTTGATCTCATCACGCTCCCACCCAGGTCCCAAGTGCTGGATGTCGCCACGGGCGGCGGGCATACGGGATTGCTCCTCGCGAGCCTAGGTCACGAGGTGATTCTGAGCGATATCGCGCAAGCCATGCTCGACCGTGCGAGCACTACAGCCCGCGAGCGCCGCTTGAGCATCCGGACTCATTTGCATGAAGCGGAACGTCTTCCGAACGCAACTGAATCCCTTGATCTCGTTACGTGCCGGGTGGCGGCGCATCACTTCAGTTCCCCGGAATCCTTCGTACGTGAAACTGCGCGAGTGCTCAGGCGCGGCGGTTGGTTTCTACTCATCGATGGCACTGTCGAGGACGAACAGCCTGAAGCGGAAGAATGGTCTCATCAGGTCGAGAAGCTTCGCGATCCAAGTCACCATCGCTTCATCACGCCCCGCACCTGGAAGGATTTCTGTGAACGAGCTGGCCTCCGGGTTTTGCACGTTGAACTGACGCCCTTCAAGCAGCCTGACCTCAATTGGTATTTCGACACTGCGGCCACTTCGGCACAGAATCGATCGAATGTCATCGAATTGATCCGCACAGCTCCCGAGGCGGCTCGGCGCTTATTCCGTATCGGCGAGGAGGATGGGAAGACCGTTTGGTGGTGGCAACGCCTGACGCTGGTGGCGCGGAAGGAGTGATCCTGTGAACACGTTCAGCAACTGGTCGGCACTTCCCGCAACACCTCGACGCAATGGGGAATGGCGCCCACGACAAACGCCAGACATTCAACGGCACCACTTGGTTTGCCAGGCAGGCAAATGACGAGTGCGTGCTCAACCACGACGGCGAGATTCCGCGAGAGAATCGCGTTCTTCGTGATCTTCATCGACTCCATGCGCATGACTTCGCCGAACCCCGGAAGTTCCCGCACTGCGATTTCTCGCACGGCTTCGGGAGTGACGTCCCGCAACGCGACGCCAGTGCCACCGGTGGTAAGGACGAGTGAACAGCCTTGGTGGATCTGCTCACGAACGGCGCGTTGAATCTCACGCTTCTCATCCGGCACGAGTGTTTCTGCTACAACCTTCCATCCGTATCCTTCCGCAGCCTTCTTCACAGCCGGTCCGCCCAAATCGTCATATTCGCCCCGCGAGGCGCGATCGGAGACGGTGATAATGCCCACTTGAATTTGCATGGTTACTTTTTCGTTTTTGAAGTCAGCACGATGTCCGTGATCCGCATCTGCTTATCCACGGCTTTACACATGTCATAAATGGTGAGGGCAGCGATGCTCACGGCGGTCAACGCTTCCATCTCCACTCCTGTTTGCGCGGCGATCTTTGCTGAAGCGGTAATGAGGATGCGGTCTCGCGAGGACGGGATTTCCATGCGCACCTCGCAGTGTGAAATGGGCAGCGGATGGCAGAGCGGAATGAGGTCACCGGTTTTTTTGGCCGCCATGATCCCGGCGAGTCTCGCCGTCGCAAGCACGTTGCCCTTGGCAATTTGGTTTTGCTCGATGAGGTCAAGCGTCTCGCGTTGCAACTGTATCTCTCCACTCGCCACGGCTTCCCGCAATTGCACCGGCTTTGCTGAGACGTCCACCATTGTCGCCGCGCCCGTTGGATCGAGGTGAGTGAGCTTCTTCATTGCAATGAGGCTTTCCAACCTTCCACCGCCGACCGCATTTGTGCCGCTGCGTTGAGATGTGGCTGGATGAATTTCGGCGTGAACCACGGAAACGTTCCGACCAAATCCGGCGTCACCAGGATTTGGCCGTCGCAGTCCGGCCCGGAGCCGATTCCAATCGTGGCGAAAGGAAACCCGTTGGTAATTTCTGTGGCGACGGGAGGCGTAACGAGTTCCAGCACAACGGCGAAGGCGCCGGCGTCCGCAAGCGCTGACGCGTCGTCGAGAAGTTTGGTGTGGCCAGCGCTCATCCCGGCCTTTGATGCGATACTTGCCGCCTTCTTCCAGGACATGCTGGGGCAACATGCCGAGGTGACCGATGAACGGAATGCCGGCGCCGACGATGGCTTGCACTTGCGGCAAAATTTCGCGCCCTCCTTCGGCCTTCACGAACTCGGCCCCAGCCGAGATGAGTCGTTCGGCATTGGCAAGCGCCTGTTCCGGCGTGTCGTAACTGTGAAAGGGCAGGTCCGATCCGCATAGTGCCTTCGGTTTGGCGCGCGCTACCGCCCGGGTATGATGCACCATCTCGTCCATCGTCACGTGAGTCGTGTCGGGATAACCGAGCACCATCATTCCCAGTGAATCGCCGACCAGCAGCAACGGGATTCCGCATTCGTCCAGCAGGCGCGCCATCGGATAATCGTAGGCGGTGAGGGCTGCGATCTTTTCGCGGCCTTTCATTGCGCAGATTTGAGCGGGAGTGATTTTCACTTGGCGCTGAAGCTGGCCAGCAATTCATCCGGCGTGACGATCGCGGTGCCCACCTTGCCCACCACGACGCCCGCGGCGTGG
This sequence comes from uncultured Verrucomicrobiae bacterium, assembly GCA_963760275.1. GTDB lineage: Bacteria > Verrucomicrobiota > Verrucomicrobiia > Limisphaerales > SIBH01 > JANNGC01. Next base: position 19,723 of record CAVXCM010000008.1, on the reverse strand, counting down.
TTTGAAATTATCGCGGCCTCCACGGGGGATGCTCCCGCGGCAATGGCCATGGTGAACGAAGCGATCACCGTGTCGCCTGCGCCAGACACATCGAATACTTCCTGCGCCACTGTGGGGATGTGGAAGGGCGGCTGATCGCGCTGGCAGAGCAGCATTCCCAAATCTCCCAGCGTAATCAGCAACAACGCAGGCCGAAGTTCATGCAACAGCCGTTCCGCGACACGCATCAGGTTGGTATCATCCAGCGGATTGGTCGTGCGCGTGTCGTCCTTGATTGCGGCCAGCTCAAACGCTTCCTTGCGGTTGGGAGTGATCAGCGACAACGCCGCCAGGTTCAAATGATGCACCGGCTTGGGATCGAGACTGAGCCACACACCGAGCTCGTGACAAAGCCCCTTCACGCCTTCGAGCAGCGGTTGGGTCACAACTCCTTTGCCGTAATCGCCCACGATCACGGCATCCGCTGTGGGCAACTGTTTTTCCAAGGCGCGTAGAATTTTTTGGGAATCACCCGGGGCGAGCGGCTGTTTGGATTCGCGATCCACGCGCACGACTTGTTGCTGGTGGGCGACGATGCGGGTCTTGATGCTCGTGGGCCGCTCAGGGAACGCGAGCAACCCGCGGCAGCCGACACTCTGTTCGCCGAGCAGGGCCTTGAGTTGCGCGCCTGCGGGATCATTTCCCACGGCGCTCAACAAATCCGTTTTAACTTTGAGGGCTGAAAGATTCCGAGCGACGTTCGCCGCACCGCCCGGCATGTAGCTTTCGCGGGCAAATTCCACCACTGGCACCGGCGCTTCCGGGGAAATTCGGGAAACACTGCCCCAGATAAATTGATCCAGCATCACGTCCCCAAGGACGAGGATGCGGGTGCGAGCGGCGGCGGTGAGAACTTGCCGGACGCGGGCTGATTCAAGTGTGGTCATGAATTGAAATTCCAAATCCAAAATAAACCTCGCCGGCGGCAACGCTGTCCTGCGCGCACGAACTTGAAGTGGAGTTCGTCCACTCGTGCGACTCTGGAATTTGGAGTTTGGAAAGGCTCATTCCAGAAACGCCGTCAGAGGGCTGGTCGGATGCGCGGTCTCTGATATCTCACCAAGCCCCATCTCATAGGCCGCTCGTCCAGCTTCGACGGCCATGCGAAAGGCAGCTGCCATTCGGTTTGGGTCTGAGGCAATGGCGATGGCTGTGTTCACGAGCACGGCATCGGCCCCTAATTCCATGGCTTCCGCGGCGTGGCTGGGAACACCAATGCCTGCATCCACGACCACGGGCACCGTCGCCTGCTCCACGATGATCCTAATCTGATCGCGCGTTTGGATGCCACGGTTGGAACCAATCGGCGAACCGAGCGGCATGACGGTCGCCGTCCCGACGTCCTGCAAACGTTTTGCCAGCACGGGGTCCGCATTGATGTAGGGCAACACAATGAAGCCCTCCTTCACCAAAATCTCGGCAGCCTTGAGGGTCTCGATCGGATCGGGCAGCAAGTAACGCGGGTCGGGGTGAATTTCCAATTTCACCCATTTGGGCAGACCGGCGGCCACGGCAAGACGCGCAAGACGGACGGCTTCCTCGGCGTTCATGGCACCGCTGGTATTGGGTAGCAGAAGATATTTTTCGCCATCAATGTATTCGAGAATGTTAGCGAAAGGATCGTGCTTGCCGCTGAGGTCGGCTCGCCGCAATGCGACAGTAACTATCTCCGCCCCGCTTGCCGCGAGCGCGTCACGCATCGCTTCGGGCGACGAGAATTTACCCGTCCCGACCATGAGGCGGGACTGGAATTCACGACCAGCGATGACGAGCGGGCGATTAGCGACTGACATCGGGCGAAACTTTACGAGTGAGCCAGCGTGTTTGTCGAGTGGTGCATGGAAACCGGGCCATACGAGCGCTCAATTGCCGCTCGAAACCGAAAGGAGGCGGTGAGGAAAGCCGGAGCCTGCAGGTCCGCGCCATTAATCGCGACCGCCTTTCTGCGCCGTCGTAAGCGCTGCGTGTCAATACACCTACTCGCCGCGGTAGATGCAGCATGACATGCAGGTTTCTGCGATGACCAATTCGCTGAGCAACGGCAGCCGGGGTTTGAGCTGATCCCAAATCCATTTGGCTAGATTCTCGCTAGTGGCATTTTCCAATCCGGGGATTTCGTTGAGATAATAATGATCCAGGCGATCGAGCAACGGTTTAAAGGCTTCTGAAATATCCGCGTAATCCATCAGCCAGCCGAGCCTCGGGTCACACTCACCGGCGACGACGACCTCGACGCGGAAGCTGTGACCATGCAGGCGTGCGCATTTATGTTCGGCCGGCACATGGGGCAACCGGTGCGCCGCCTCGAACTGAAACGTTTTTCGGAGTTCAATTTTCATCAGATTAAAATTTTTGGAGTTGAAAACCATGAATCGAAGCTTAGGTGGTTCTCGACGAAGCTTTCGATCCAAAGCCACGCGCCCCTCAGCTTTCCCAGTCTGTCCATGTAATCAGGTCTCCGAGTGCGGGTCGCCCGTCGTGACGCCACGTCAGGGGCGGATTTTGCATTTCGCCGAGTCGGCAGACCCGCGTAACGCCCCAGCGTGCCAGTTGCGTGGCAAGTTGTTGAGCCCGCTCGCCGCCCGCCGCCAGACCCACAGTGGAGACACGGTCGCGAAGTGGTTCGCAATAACGCAACGTCTCGGTGAGATGCGGCGAGGGCTTCACATACACAAACCGATTCAGGCAGGAGGTTTGGAACTGAGGGTCCGCCTCGTAAACGACCGTCCACGCCGTCGAGTTCTTGCTTTGCCACAGTTTCACATCACCAGCGGCAGCGGAACGTACTTCATAGAAGCTGCGCTTCAGTGCGATGGCCGCGGCGTCGTAAGCTGAAAGTTTCCCACGCGGTTCATGAGATTCGAATGCGGCCAATTCCTGCGCGAGCAGTTCGGCGAATTGTTCGGCGGTCGTTGCGCCGCCGTGCTCGATGTAGAAGACGTGAGGCGAGAGGCATCCCATTTGATCCCACGCCGCCACGTCGCGGGCTGCGTTTTGCGCCGTCTTCTTTAGCTCATAGCGCGCCAGGGCCTCGCTAGTGATGAAGCCGAAGCTAATGCGATGACCGTATCCGAGGAAGCGCGCGCGCCACGGCAGACGGCGTTGGATTGCCGCGAGAGTTTCGTCGGACCCAGTCGCGGTGACGCAGTCGGCTTCCGCAAACAACGCCTGTTCGAGCGGTTCGGTGCCGCCGGGCCATTCAGCAATCTCCAGGCAGGCCGCCAGTTTGGGTTCCACCTCGTAGATGGAATGGGCAAAGAGCCGCGGAAGAAGGGATGTGCCGCGCGCGCATTTCACGAATTGCGCTGAGCGCGTAAGAAAACCCAGCACCAGGCTGAGGATCGTCGGATTGGGTATGTTCCCGGCCGCGATATGCGCCAGCAGTTCGGGCCCGCGGGCGAGCGCGGCTGTGTTGGTGATACGATCCTGCGTGAATCGGTCCAATCGTTCCGCATGCCCGAGATCCTGTGAGAGCAAGGCGTTCAGATTTTCCGCCGTGAGTTGCTTGAAGAACGCCTCCAAGCCTCGAGCCAAAGTAGCTTCGCTAAAACCGGTCTCGGCCTCGGACTGTGCCAGCGCCATGCGTCGAAACCGGTTCGCTGGTTCGAGCCAGCTTTGAGCCGTCGCGCTCAGGATGCCGACGATGGTGCTCGTGGCACGACTCGCGAGATATTGTTCGCGATTGCGCTTCAATGCCTGGCACGCCTCCGTCACCAACGTCGGCGTAAGGGCATGTTCAGGCGGCAAATCTGCGATGAAATAGTTGGGCAGGTTCATGGCGAGATACCGCCGGTGGATGGGCCGGGGGCACGGGATTGAATTCGAGTTTCCCTCTGACGAATGGCCCGCAAGCAAGGCAGTCCGGCCAGCGAAAGCAACAGGAACAGCGCCAGCCAGGCATAGAGGCTGTAGTAGGAGCGAACTTCCGTCGCGCGTGACCCAAAGCTGGCCACCCAATGTCCCATGAGCCAATGCGAAAGATTCCCAAGCAACCCACCGATGGTGATGAACAACCCGAACACGCGGCCCCGTACAGAGTCCGGCACGGACTCCATCAAGGCCGCTTCCACGATGGGGTAGCTCGCCATGAAGAAAAAGCCGTAGAGGACCAGCGTGGGAATGAGCCACTCCGAAGGCATGTGGGGAAACGCGGCGACAAACGCGGCGGAGACGACGATCAGCGCCGCCGCCCACTTGAGACGGGAGCGATCGCTGAAATGACCGAAGAGCGGGTTGCTTAATGCCGAAGCGATGAAAATCAGGCTGACCGCCCACCCTGTTTTCTGAATATCGAAACCTCGCGCCTGTTGTAAGAAGAGCGAGCCCACTGTGCCCATGCTGCTGCCCGTAAAATCACGCAGCAGGAAAATAAACGCCGCACTAATGAACATGATCCACAGTGCAGGAGTGGGAAACATGGGCTCTTTCATTCTGGAACCGGTGTCACCCCGGTGCGCGGTCGTTTCTGCCGCGTGTTCGGTGGCGAGCCACGCAAAGAGGATTGCGCCCACCAATCCCGCGATACCCAGTTCTAAAACGGGAGCGCGCCAATCGTTCGCCTGGGCCGCACGCCAGCCGGCATAAAGCGGACCAATGCAGAAGCCCACACTCGCGCCAATGCCGAGAAAACCCAGCGCCCGGCCAGTGGTGCTGGGATACAGGCGGGCGACCAACGCCGTGGCCGCAGGATGAAAAAAACTTCCGCCCAGTCCGGCCACCACCACCGCCGTTAACGCCAGAGGGTAGGTCGGCGCCACGGCAAGTCCGATGAAGCCAATCGAGTTGAGCGCCAGCCCGAAACTTAACAGCTTCTTCCGGCTGAACCGGTCCGCGAGAATTCCCATCGCGTAACTGGGGAGGAAGTAGGCAACCAGCATTGCCGTAACGAGCAGGGTCGCATCGTCCACCGTGTCTCTTCCGTAGAAGTTTTGGATGGGCAAATAAAGTGGGATCAGCGCCATCTGGTAGATGTGGGTGAAGGCGTGCAGCACCCCGGCAAGGGCGAGAGTGCGGCCGCGATGATCGTGAGGTTCGCTCATCTGTCAGAAGTGACGCGCGGACAGTTCATCCGTTCGAATTAAAACTCATGAGCGAGCAACCGCGCTGTTCGGCCTGGGATGCCCGGCCAATCAATTGGAATCCGTCCCCGCGGCGCACCCCCAGGTCTTCGGTTTGAATTGCCATCACGCTTCGCACATTCGCCAAGTCGAAAATGCGGATCAACCCGGTTTCACCCTCGGACACTTCGCCATCGGTTTCCGGGGAAATGACTTGGGCCCTGCACCACGGCGGGAAATGGAAGATGCGTTCGCTTTCCGCCGCGGCAGATTTTCCATGCCCCGAAGTCGGCGGGTCGGAATCCCGCGAAAATTCAGGGCCGCTCGTCATCACGATCTGGTCGTAAGCCTGCGAGCTCAGTTCGCTCATGCCGTATTCCGTCACAATGGACTCGGCCGGAATGCCGAGGTGTTTGGTGATTAAGGCATGCAGATCGGGCTTCGCGATTTCGCGCGACTGACCTTTGTAGCCGCCGGTTTCGAGCACGCGCGATCCACGGGCAAGATGGTATCTCATGTTGTTCGCCGCAAAGTGGTCGAGCAGGTGGACGAAGTTGAAGGCGGTGCCGAGCAACATGAGCGGACGATTGGCGCACATGGATTTCCGGATCGCAAACACAGCCGTGTTTGTGTCCAGGACCCAGGCGCCGCCAGCGTCCACGCGCCCTGCAAAAAGTGAATCGCGCGCACCGAACTCGCGCCGCACCGTTTCGAACATGTGGGCGAGTGAGGAATGGGGAGCCAGAACTGGCGATGGAGTCAGGCAGAGCAGGGGAAGCTTGTCCTGGGGGCTGAGCAACTCCTCCAGAGTGTTTAAATCCGCCAGGAGATGCCGTTCGAAGGCGGGCAGCAAGGAAGCTTCGTAAACGGATAACGAAGCCGCGGAATGGAAATGCCGGCTGCGCCGTTGCTCCGTGGTACCGCTGGAAAAAAATACCGAGGTTCGGTCCTCACTGCCGAGGCTCGTGAGTTCCATCTCCTTGAACGCCGATGTCGGAGCGGCGGGGATTTCACGCCAGTGCTGGATCTGCGCGGGCGTCTTCCCTCGCAACTCACAGAGAGCGCGGTAAGGCCGGTTGTGTTCAAACTGAAGCTGGAAAAGGGACAAGGCCAGCGCGTTGAAATCCTCCTCGCCTGAAGCCCATTCCGCTCGGGCGCTGGTGATGAACGCTCGCAGGCGCGCGGTGTAGTTGGTGAATGATTCTTCTGACATCATGCGGTTTTGTTTCCTGGCACCGGCTGGTTTTCCGCAACAGCCGAGCGGGCGCAATGTGGCGAAGGATAAGGGCAAATGCAATGGGCGCCTCGGGCCTGCAGATCGGCACGCGCCTCCCGCGCGCCGTGCGGGGTGAAATGCGCCGCGCAGAACATGAGGCGTGAAACGCGCGCCGGGTGAGATAGACTTGGGGAGCCGGGCCGGGACCATGCGCGCCCGCGGGGAAAGTGAAGCTGAAAACCAGCGCGGACGCCGCCCGATCGCGGCTCACGCGCGACCCAGGCACCGCGATCGGGCCGAAAAACGCCCGCACCGGCGCCGCCGGAAGCGGGCGGACGGAGAAAACGGCGCGGGCTGATGGGCGGCGCCGACAGAGAGACCGAAAAGCAAACGGCAAGGGAGGGACGGAAAGAGGAGTTGGCCAGTTCCCCGGGCTTGCCCCGTGAGCCGTCAGGGTTTTACGAGGCGGGGTCAACCCCGGATTGAAAGGACCCTTCGCGCGATGACCCCACACTTCCAATCGATCCATCCCCGCGCGCTCCGGTTCTTTCGAATTCTTCGGTGATTAGGCGTTGCGGTCATTGTCTACTGAGCTTTCGATCGCGCTTTGATAACGTGTATCACAAAGGTCAGACTCTTGTCGCCGACGTGACCGGTTATTTCCCAGTAGCCTTCCGTCGGGAAATACATATAGCTCGGGCAGAATCCTAAATCGCCGTATCCGCTGGTGTCAGCCTTGGCACGCAAAGGCGGGGCGGGCGCATCCAGTCTGCGTCCGTCTATGCTAAACTTGCCGCGAACGCCGCGCCACCAGCCGAATTTCACGCGTGAGTATCCTTTGAACTCGTAGGATGAATCTTTTTCCGCAGGCTCGGAGATTGTGAGCTGGCCTTGGGGAAGGAGCGTAACCCACAAAACGCCGTTACCGTGATTCCAACTGCCCAAGCGCAGACCATCATTCATCGGTGCCGGCGGCGCGTTGATGGGCTTGCTGCCATTGGGAATTGTCACTTGCGGCACACGCGGCTTGTCGATGTCGGCACCGGAACTCGGAGCGAGAACGAGCGTCGAAACCAAGAGGAATAGAGCCGTGCGTTTCATGTGATGCGAGCGACGCCTAGACCTTGGGGCTCAGCGTTCGGAGTGAGTGGGTGGTTTGATTCGGGTTGTAGACATGGATTGCCGAGTGGCGGCGTTTGCCGTCGGCGCGGCCTATCCACAAATTCAAACAGCACCAGGAAACTCAGCGCCCTAGCTGAATCGCAAAGGAACCAAACACCCATGATCCCAACCATTCACTTCGTCGGCCTGGACGTCCACAAGGAAAGTGTAGCCGTGTCCCTCGCGCCGTACAGCTCCACCAAAGTCCGCCATTACGGCACGATCGGCAGGCGGATGGAGTACTGGGATCGCGTCATCAAAAAATCGAGAGCGCCGCGCACGCGGCGGAGTTGCGTTTCTGTCACGAGGCGGGGCCAACGGGCTATACACTCTGCCAGCAGTTGCAAAAGCTAGGTTCGTCTGTCGAGTGGTCGCGCCTTCCTCATTCCCAAAAAGCCCAGCGACCGGGGGTAGACCAATCGCTACGATAGCCTGCAACGGGCGCGCCGGACTCGGAGATCAGTGCACAGCGAGGCCAAGCCCTGCATGAAACCGGGGTCAGCGACAACCCCGCGCTGTTCGGGGTACGAGTGGACTCACGTATAACACCGCACGATTCACACTGTGCAATGCATTCAAAACCACGTGTTTCTGCTCCGAAACCCTCTTCCAGAAGATTCATCCTCTTTAGGTGAAAGGTTTCGTGCCGCACGTGTCGCTGGCCTGTCTCACTCACTGGACCCCTCAAAACTGGAGTCTTGCCATTGGCCAGATGTTGCGCGCCCGAAATTCTGTTCGGTCCTGCTTATCATGTGAGGCGCCGGACCAAACCGCCACCGCCCTGGTCCATTCGCGGACCACTCCTCTCGTTACGGCGGACGGGGGCGCGCTTTGCTTCAGTAAGTTCGAGGTTTGTTCGCTAACACCATACAGGCACAGGCGGTGCTAAGAACGCGTCGTAGTGGCGAAATCACAAGACAGAATTGCAATGGAATCGAACAAGGCGGAGTTGCCAGGAATTTGGCGTCGCGCGCTGATGCTGTTTTTTGGTTTGGTGACCGCGAATGTTTTGTGCGGGGCCACACTCACAGCTCCGTCCATCAGCACGCAGCCCTCGGACAAAACGATCAATGAAGGCCAGAACGTTACGTTGAGCGTGACGGCATCAGGCTCCACGCCGTTGGTGTATCAGTGGTTCTTCAACGACGCTGCGCTGGCAGCGAAGACCAATTCGTCCTTAGCGATTCCGGCAGCGCAGGGCAATCAATCCGGCGGCTATTTCGTGACGGCGAGTAATGCGGGGGGAATGGTCACGAGCCGCGTCGCCACTCTTCTCGTGGTAGTCCCGCCGATCATCACAAAACAGCCCGTTGCGCAGACGAATTTTCAGGGTGAAACGGTGATTTTCAGCGTCACAGCGACAGGCACGGCGCCGACGTATCAATGGAAATACAACGGGGGGGCGATCTCCACCGCAACCAACGCAACGATGCTGCTTACGAATGTTCAAGGTTCCGATGCTGGCAAATACAAAGTGGAAGTGAAGAATGCAGCCGACACTGTGACGAGCGCGGAAGTGACGCTTTCGGTTTATGTGCCACCCACCATCACAACGCAGCCGTTAGACAAGACATTGAATCAGGGACAGAACGTAACGTTGAGCCTTGCGGCATCGGGCACAGCCCCGCTCGCATATCAGTGGTTCTTCAACGGAGTGCGATTGACGAATGCGATGACGACCACGCTCGCGCTCACCGCGGCGCAAGGTTCACAATCAGGGAACTACTTCGCGGTTGTGAGCAACATCGCTGCGGTTGTCACCAGCCGCGTGGCAAAGGTTCTTGTGGTTGTGCCTCCAACTATTTTTCAGCAGCCGCTCTCGCAAACTGTCGGGCTGGGCGGAATGTGCACGCTTTCTGTGGCGGCGAATGGCACTGCGCCGTTCACATATCAGTGGAAGCTCAATGGCGGCAGTGTCGCCGGCGCCACGAGCCCGACGTTTACCATCACCAATGCCCACGCCGCAGTGGCCGGAACCTACCGAGTGGACGTGAGCAATCCGGCCGGGCAAGTGACCAGCTCGAACGCCGTCGTTTCGTTGAACACCAATCTACCGCCGGACAACACCGTGTATTGGACCAATGCGCTCGGCGGCGCATGGGACGACGCGGCGAATTGGAGTCCCAATCGCGTGCCCGTATTCCCGAATGACAACGTCATTATCACACAGCCGGGGAATTACACGGTAGAGCTCGGCGTCAACGTCACGAATGCGACATTGCAGCTCGGCGGCAGCGGTGCGCAACGGCTCGCGCTGGCCGGCATGCTGTCGCTGAGTGGCTCAGCGACTGTGACATCTTCTGCAGTCGTGGATTTTTCGAGCGGTCTTCTCACTGGCAACGGCACTCTCTCCCTGTCGGGTGTCATGAATTGGACGGGTGGGCGCATCTCGAAAGACGTGACAGTAGCGAGCAGTGGTTTCCTCAACCTGAGTGGCGCGACGTTGAAGCAATTGGCCGCGGCACGCCTCACAAACAGTGGTGTGATGACCTGGTCGGATAACGGAAATCTTGAATTCGGTTCCAGCGCCAGTCTCGTGAACGAGAACCTGTTCGAGTGGCAAAACGATCTCGGCATCCAGCAAGGCACCGGAGCGGCCGCAACGTTGGTGAATCGCGGGACGATTCGCAAAGCCGGCAGCACGGGCACGAGCCTCGTGAAAGAAGTCGCGCTGGTGAACAGCGGCACGATCGACGCCCAGAGCGGCACGATTGTTTTCAACTCAGGTCCGACGAACACATTCCTCTCCGGCACGCGGCTCTCTGGCAGTGGCCAGTTCCTGATTGATGGGGCGGATGTGGTGTGCGTCAGCGATGTCACCGCCGATTCGCTTGTCACGTTTAAATCTGGTTCGTGGATATGGAAAGACGGCAGCCGCATCAGCGGGGCAGGCAATGTCGTCATGAACGGTGGCGACTTGTTGCTCGACGGATCAGTCGCATTGAAGCTGCCGTTTGAAATGAAGAACGGCGCGCTCGATTCCGGTGCGTCAGGCGCGGGAGTGTTGAGCGGCCAACTCACGTGGAGCGGTGGCAGCATCGTCAGCAACCTGGTTGTGGCCACCAACGGCTCATTGATTCTCGCAGGCAACGCAAACAAGAAACTCGACGGCGTACGGCTGGAGAATCGCGGCACGGTCATCTTCACTGGCACCGGCGACCTGCAAGCGCCGAATAACTCCGTCATCAATAACTACGGCCAGTTTGTTTTCCTCAACAGCGGATTGCTTGGCGGCGGGAAGACGCTTTGTGCCTTCACTAACGCCGGCGTGGTGACCGCTGGCAATGCACCGGTGGAAATCCAAACGGATGTTTTTTTTGTTCAAACCGCCCCCGGTGTCCTGCGGGTCGGCATCGGCGGAGTCGCCAGTAATTTGTTCGACCGCTTCATCTCGAGCACGAACGCCGTCCTCGACGGAACGGTGCAGGTCTGGCGTCGCGACGGTTTTGTGCCCTCAGCCGGCGATCAATTCACGGTGATGACGTACCTGAAAAAACAGGGCTGCTTCGCCGCACTGGCAAGCGCCGATGATTACTTCACTTGGAAGTGCGGCGGCAGAGACGTGACCGTCAGCTCTGACCTTCCCTCCTTCGCAACCCAGCCACAAAGCCAGACCGTGGATGTTCTCTCGTCGCCTGCATTAATGGTCGCGGTGAACGCGTCAGCAACGCTGCAATGGTTCTTTAATAGCGCCACCATTCCGGGCGCAACAAATGCCGCGCTGTCGCTGCCGAACATTTTGCCTCAACAGGGCGGCCAGTATTTCGTCATTGCGGCGAACAGCCTTGGTTCCACGATCAGCCGCGTCGCTACTTTGACTGTTTACTCGCCGCTCACCATTACGAGAGCGCCGCAGCCGCTGACGGTGAATCAAGGCGGGACAGCGGTATTCAGCGTGGGTGCCACGAGCGTCGCGCCGATCACCTATCGCTGGACATTCAACGGCGCGACGATCCCCGGACCGACAAATGCGACGCTGATGATTACGAATGCGACCGCCGCAAACACAGGCAAATATCATGTCGTGGTGGACAATCTGTCCGACAGCTACACAAGTCCCGAAGCAGTTTTGTCTGTGAACGTGCCGCCGACCATTACGAGTGACCTCGTCAATCGCACGCTGCTCGTCGGTACGGCGCAGAAGTTCACCGTGAGTGCGAGCGGCACCGCGCCGTTCAACTATACGTGGTTTTTCAAGGGAACATCCATCCCTGGGGAAATGGGCGACACTCTCGACTTGGGCAGCGCGCAGCCCAATGAGGAGGGCGAATACTTCGTCGTCATCAGCAACATGGCGGGCGCGGTGACAAGCCGGGTCGCGACGCTGATCGTGGATTGGAAACCAGCCGTCATCACGCAACCACGCAACAGCACGTTCGCTACAGGCAGCAATGCGATCTTCGCGGCAACCGCAAGCGGAAAACCAGCGCCGTGGTATCAATGGAAGTTCAACGGTGATGTCATCGCGGGTGCCACGAATGCCACGTTGACGCTTCCGAACGTGCAGAAATCGCATCAGGGTAAATATCGTGTTCGCGTCGGAAACCAGTACGACCACGATGACAGCGTGGAAGTGACACTCACGGTTATGGACGTACCTAACATCACGCAGCAGCCGTCCAATGCGTTCGCGGTGACCTTCTCCACAAACAATCCGAACGCAAACTCCAGCGCGGCGTTCACCGTTAAGGCGATTGGCGATTCGCTCACCTACCAATGGTATCGCTTGCGGTGGGGAGGGGCGCCGGAAGCAATCGCGGGCGCAAATCTTTCAAGTGTTACCCTCGACCATGTGACACTTGCGGACGCGGGACTTTACTGGGTCGAAATCTCGAATCTGGTTGGCGCCGTCGTTAGTGTTGCGGCTGAATTGAAGGTGCTGGGAATCAACTCTCAACCATTGAGCTCGGTCACGTCGCCGGGGCAGACCATTGTGTTGAACGTTGGTGCGCAGGGTGAAGATTTGCACTACCAGTGGATGCGCAACAGCGTGTTCATTCCGGGCGCAGTTCAGCCGACGCACACGATCACAAATGCCCAACCCCAGGACGGCGGGCGATATTCGGTGTTGGTGTTTAATAGTTGGGGCGCAATGAGGAGCGCTGATGCGATCGTTCGCGTGACGTCTCCACTGCTGCCATTCAGCGATAAGTTTGAAGATCGCGATTCCATCACGGGCATGGGCGGCGTCGGGTTCGCAAACAACGCGATCGCCACACGTCAGGCTGAGGATCCGAACGTGAACGGCCGCCGCTTGGAAGATTCTGTCTGGGTGAGCTGGACTGCGCCGACCAACGGCATTCTCACGTTGAGCACACTCGGCAGCGATTTCGACACGGTGCTAGCCGTCTATTCTGGCCTAAAGCTGAGTGAACTGGCTCCCATCGTGAACGACGACGAGTCCGCCGGTTATCACAACAGTCGTTTGCTCTTCAATGTGTTCGCGGGTGTCACATACCAGATTCGTGTCGATTCGTATTACAAGGATATGGGCGGAAACATTGCGTTCGCGTGGAATCTCCTTGCGACCGATTGCCTGCTGCCGTTGGGCATCACGCCAGCGGGAAATTTCGTCACGCGCCCTGGCGACCCCCTCTCGCTATGCGTTACGTTCAGCAATCGCTTCAACTGCGCACTGAACTTGCAATGGTTCCAAGACGGCGTGTTGCTGCCGGGTGCCACCAATGCGTGCCTGTTTATCCCGACGATGAGGATTGATACCATTGGCACCTACTCACTGCGCCTGAGTTCGGCGGACTGGGAGTTTTGGGTCGCTGCTTCTGAAGTACAAATGAACACTGAAGGCGCGACCGGCCTTGCGCAGAACCGTCTCGACGAAGCACGCAGCACACCGTTGGTCGGGGTGTTGGTTGATCCGTCGAAAGTCGCGACAGGCAAATTCGGTGCGAAGGTCGGCGCACCGCTGTCGTCTGGCTACTCAGGCTCGCAAATCTTCAGAACTTATTCGGGCAAAGACCCGAGCGAACCAGATGCTTGCGGCGTCGAAGGCGGCGCGTCGTATTGGTTCACTTACTCCCCACCGGAGACTGGCACACTGCGGCTCAGCACCGATGGCAGCACGTTCGACACGGTGCTCGCGATCTACGCGGATGATGGGCGCAGTCTCGGTTACCAGAGCCTCATCCAACTCTCGTGCGACGACAACAGCGGCACCAACAGTCGCACCAGCACACTCATCGTCCCGGTAAGTGGCGGCACAAATTACTACATCATGGTGGATGGCGTGAACGGCACATCAGGCCGCATCAATTTGACCTACAAGCTCGACACGCTTCCGAAAATTTCCGCGATCACGAATCAGACGATGCAGGAGAACACGACAAGCGCTCCTATTGAGTTCGTAATTCGCGACATCGAAACGGCGCCTGACTCACTTGCCTTGAGCGCTGCGTGCGGCGACACCAATCTCGTTGCGGCAAACGGCTTCACGTTTGCGGGCAATGGCACCAATCGCACTGTTCAAATCAATCCGCGCGCCGATCGTTTCGGCACCAACGTCGTGACCGTTCGGGTGACTGATGCAATGGGTGGCGTGAGGACGAGTCAGTTCACCTTGAGCGTCGTGCATGTGCCGAAGCCACTGAACATCTCCGGCACGTTACCGGTCGGACTTGTCGGCGCGCCATATACTGCTCAACTCAATGTCAGCGGCGGCGCTGCACCTTACACTTGCTCGCTCACTTCCGCTCCGCCCGCGGGACTGACATTCAACAGCGACGGCTCACTTACCGGTTCGCCCAGCGCAGCGGGTTCGAACGCTCTTCAAGTGGAAGTCGTGGATGCACTCGGATTTGCTACTAACAAGTTGTTCTCTCTCGTGGTGCTGCCGGCTATTCGCGTGACGCCGCTGGTCTCTGGGACCAACCTCTTGTTCCAGATTTCGGGACGAGCGGATAAGAGCTACATACTTGAAATGGCCGACCGTGTGGACGCGCCAACGTGGAACCCAATCGCCACGAACTCTTCCGCGTCAGGACAGATTTCTTTCCCGACAATTCGCCCCAGCGGCCCTGCTGGATTCTTCCGCACCCGCGAACAGTGACCACTCGCAACGCGGAGTTTATTCAGTCAATGCCTATCCAAGTTGGCGCGGCTCCATTGAGCCGCTTCTGATTTATTCCCGCGTAGGCGGAGGGACGCGAGAAAGCGGTCCCGCTGCGGGCGAGGATCAGCAACTCCAGAGCGAGTTCTCCCGCTTCGGCGCCGTTGAATCACCCGTCCCGTCTGACTCTTTGGCCGCGAGCAGTTGAGCGATGATACCGGGTACGAGCCTCTTTGGCATCTTAGTCGGAGGATGTTTGGAGAGAAAATGCGCGGCCTCAATTGGGCAACTGCCGTCCAGAATCGGCAGTATCTCCCCGACCGCATTGCCGCCACCTTACGGGGCAGGCCCCAGGCCTTAAGCGTTTCCATGACCCGCGCGTCCGAGTTGTCCCTGTTTTGTGTGCGTCAGCATTTTCAAATCACAAACGGAGAGCTGCGTCGTCTTTGCTCGAGCGCGAAATAAGACCCTGTCGTAACCCGGGAAATCCTGGCGCGCTCTTTTCTCGCCGAGGAAGTGAACTGCCGTGAACCAATATGTCCCCGGCTTTGCATTCTGTAGAAACTCGACTTTGGGAATGGGCCAATTCTGTCTGGAAACCCAGACGCATCTCATTTCATGCCCAAATTCATTGGTGCCGGTGGCGGGACTCGAACCCGCACGACTTTTAAAGGTCCCGGGATTTTAAGTCCCGTGCGTCTGCCATTTCGCCACACCGGCTAACCGTTTGCTGATAATTTTAGTTTCCAGCAGAACACGAGCACTGTGCGCCATGCCCATTCCGCTAGGTTCTCCAAAGTTGTCGACGGGCGCAAGCAGCCAATCCGTGGGCTGTGGCAGTCACGGGCGAGAAGAAGACTCGGCGAGTGCCTCTGGTGGACAAGGACAGCAACGCAGTACAGACCGTCGCCGAAGCACGCGAGGCCATTGAGCGTTTAAAGGTGCAGCGCACTGATAACACTCAGCCAACGGCCGGATACCTGGCGGCACAACAAGATCGAGAGCGGTTGATGAGGTTAGGGCGGCTAGCCAAGCAGACTGCGCCCGAGGTGCTCGGGAAATTTGCCGCCGTCGCCGATCGGCTTTTTGAGGAATCACCGGTTTCCTTGATGGGCGATCCGCTTGAGCATTGGAGAATCCATCTCGAACACCTGTTCCAACGCGAGGATGTCGTGTGGATAGGTGCCACTACCGATTCGTGCAGCGAAAGCGAGGGCGAGGAGCGGAAGAGCTATTGCCGCGCGCACTTCCGGACGGTGAATGAGTGGAAGCAAGAGAACGAGGCGCCGGGGCAGTTCACGTGTCCCAGCACGTTCCAAGCAGGAATCCATTCGCGCAGCAATGCGAACGTCGTGACGCGGCGACATCTGGTGGTGGAAAGCGATACGCTAAGCAAAGGCGAGATGCGCGCGCTCTTTGCCTGGATCAATCAATACCTCCCTTTACGCGCGGTGGTCGATACCGCGGGCCGCTCCTTGCACGGTTGGTTTGAAACACCGGGTGCGAGGATGGAAGCGGAATTGAAAGTCGTTCTGCCCGCAATGGGCTGCGACCCTGCCTTGTTCAAATTATCCCAGCCGTGTCGACTCCCCGGTGCGTTACGCGATGGGAAGCCGCAGCGACTGGTCTGGTTGTCCAAAAACCCCCATGACACCTCAGAAATCCCTCGCTGAGTATCTACCAACTATCGAGGAACTCCCGGCAGCGCTTGCGCGAATCGATAACGCGGACACGTTGCTCGCCGATGAGTCGATGGTCGTGCCAACAGAGCTCATCGAGGGAGTCCTGCACAAAGGTTTGAAAGCAGTGATAGGCGGATCCTCGAAAGCCTGCAAAACGTGGAGCCTGCTGGACGTGGCGATTTTTGTCTCGACCGGGGGCCGTTGGCTCAACCACAGGCGCCAACAGGCAAGGTGTAGTTCATCAATTTCGAAATTCCGCGCGCCTTTATTCGGAAGCGTCTGGTCGCGTTGATCGAAAGTAAGTCACTGCGTTCGGTGGATGCATATCTCGGGCTTGAATACGATGTGATTGCGATCGAAGAAGCGACCACTTTAACGAGTCGGAAGCATCAGGACATTGGCACGTGTTGCCGCACGAGCAAACCGAATTGGCGACCGCGCATTTACTCCACGACTAATCCAGGCGGCATTGGTCACGCGTGGTATCGGCAGAAGTTCATTGTGCCGTATTTGAAGGGCGAGGAGCGCGAGACGCGATTTGTCCCGGCCAAGGTGGGGGACAATCAATTCAACAATCCCGAATACGCGCGAGTGCTGCAAAACCTCACTGGCTGGCAAAGGCGGGCGTGGCTCGATGGCGATTGGGACATCGCGGCGGGGCAGTTCTTCACGACGTTCCGGCGCGAGGCGCATGTGATTGAAGACTTCGATGATTCACGGGCACGTGAATGGTTCTGCGCACTCGACTACGGGTTTACTCATTACACGGTCGTTCTTCTCGGGTGCACTGACTCAGATGGGAATGTGTTCATTGTGGATGAACACGCGGAGCGGTTGTGGCTGCCGCAACGTCACGCCGCGGCGGTGAAGGCGATGCTGGCGCGGCATACGGTGGGCGCGGGGACGAACAAACGACCGCTGGCACTCACGGACTTGAAACGGTTCGTGGCGGGCGCGGATGTGTTCAGCCGGCAAAGCGACGGCTCCACGGTGGCGGCGCAATACGCGAAGCTGGGCATCACGCTGCGCATGGCGAACAGCGACCGGATCAATGGCTGGGCGGAAATCCTGCAACGACTCGGTGACCCGGATGCGGGCTTGCGCCCGACGATGTTCATTCACCGGCGATGCGCGCGGTTGCTGGAATGCCTGCCCATTCTGCAACACGATCCGCATCGGCCGGAAGATGTGTTGAAGGTGGACGCGGACGAGGAAGGGATTGGTGGCGATGACGCGGCGGATTGCCTGCGGTATTCGATTGCGACGAAGGCGCGTGGGTTGGCGCTGAGGAAGCTGGCGGGGGTGTGAGGTTAGCTCACCTCGCGACCAAAAATGAAATTAGCGTGGAGGCCACCAGCCCCAAGAATGCCTTTGAGATCCCAACCTTGCTGACCATACTCGGTGAGCATCTTCATCAATTCCGCGTCGAACTTTTTCTCGGATAGGTTTGTGCCGAGGCTCCATTCGTAACGCAGGTGTTTGTATTCGATGGTTTTCATGCGCCCGATTAAACATTGCGTGACAATTTCAAGCGACAACGAAGAACCAATACCGCAGCCCCTTGGGAGTGTGGAAGGGGCGGGGCGGGTGGGCCTCGCGCGCCTGGCGGCGACAGCGGCCATACCCGGCCGTCTGTGGAGTCTCACGGAATAGACCGGCGGTCGTTTGGCGCGCGAAAGGGATGGAGTCCAGAGGCGAGGTCTCTTGCGCCGGGTGCGGGCTGGCGTGAAGCCCGGACCTTGCGGTCGGCTACAAAGAAAAAGCGCCGACGAAGTCGGCGCCCGTGATGTTCAGAACAGTTCTTCAGTGCGCGTCTCGTGCAAGGTGTAGCTCACCGTCCAGGTGGCGTCTTTGCCTTTGCCGTTCTTGCTGATGCGCGCGTCGGTCATGGCCGGACCATGCTGACGCTGGAGCTTGTCGCGCTCGTTCTCGGCCATCATGCGGTCGGGAAGGCAGACCAAGCGGCGGCGTTGTTCGATGGTGACAATGCGTGTGAGGCGAAGGATGCATTGCATCCAGCGCGGTTGATCGAAGCGGGTGCGGGTTGGCATCATATCAATCCTCGTCAGGTAGCATCACGGTGATGGCGGGTTGTGGGTCGTCGATGTCGAGCGGGCCGCATGTGGCGATCAACTTTACGAGGCGCGGGCGTTCGGTGTCGGAGTTGCGCACGTAGAGCGCGACGGGAATCCGCTGCACTCCGGGCCGTGCGCGAAGGATGGCGAAGCGGAGCATCCAGACGACATCCCACAAGCGGCCAGCTTCATCCTGGCCACTGACGCCAGCGGGAACCGCCACGCACAACTCGAACACGCCGCGCGTGATGAACACCGGAAACTTGAGGCCCGCTTCCTCGGCGGTCTTGGTGACTTCGACCTGCACGCCATCGGCGACGGCTTGCGAGCGGGTGTATTGGTAAATGATGGTCGGTTTCATGTGAGTAGGTGCGAAGCCCGGCGCGGGATGGGACCGCGCAAGGCTCCGCGAATGTGGTTAGGCGGCAACGTGATCGGCAGGATGGAACGCCTGATACTTCGCGCGCGGATCGACCGGCTCGCCCTTAAACACGCCGCACGGGTGCTGCCACACCTGACGGCGCGAGTTCCAATGGAAGCCCAGCTGCGAAAGCTCGGCGGTGGTCTGCTGCTCCTGCGGCTCGGCGAAGGCGACCCAAACCCACTGACCCACGACTTCGGCCAACTCATAGGCACGACGCAAACGGCGTTGCAACAAATCGAGCACCTGCTCGGTAGGCAACTCGCGATTGGCTTTGCGCTGTGCGAAGTCGATCTGAACCACTCCGCGTTTCTCGGTGGCGTGTGGTGCCGCGCGGGTGTCTGCTGCGGTGCCGGTGATTATGATCGCTGGACTGGATCTGGAGCCCTGGCGCTGATTTGGATTTTGTAGATTTAGATTTCATGGCTTTTTTTTTGACGATCGCCGTCCTGTTCCCATCGCCCTTCGGCACGGTTGAGCGCGGAGCGGCTTCCTGCGGGGAGTGGTCTTCAGAGGGGACCCGAGAGGACGCCGCGTTGTTGAGCGCGAAGAGGAGGGCGATGGGATGGAGGACGGCAACGGTGCGAAGCAAAAAAGAGCCTGATGCTTCCGCAGACCGGGACACTATTGCCGATGCCGCGAAGCGACAGCGAGTGGCGGAGGCGAATTAACCGGGTCAGTGCTCTCTGACCGAAAGGCGGTTGGAGCACAATGAGCGTCAGGTCAGAGAAGGAATCGAGCGTAAGCTTAAGGATGTCTCGCAAACCATCCGTCCCCGTTTCCCCTGTTTGTCGTCAACGGTCAGCACTGGAAATTCGGCACGCAATGCATTCCCATTGGACACGTCGGGAAACTCTTGGTGGAGCACCGAGGCATCCCGCTGGAGGTGAAACGCTCCCCTGGACCCAAACGGTTGATCGCCATCAAGGAGCTGCAACAGTTCATGGCTGACAATCAGGGTGTGCTGTATTGGCCAGAGCTGATTGCCTCGCCTGCTCCTTCAGACAAA
>CAVXCM010000007.1:0-305489 GCA_963760275.1 uncultured Verrucomicrobiae bacterium | reverse complement strand
GATGGCGATTGGGACATCGCGGCGGGGCAGTTCTTCACGACGTTCCGGCGCGAGGCGCATGTGATTGAAGACTTCGATGATTCACGGGCACGTGAATGGTTCTGCGCACTCGACTACGGGTTTACTCATTACACGGTCGTTCTTCTCGGGTGCACTGACTCAGATGGGAATGTGTTCATTGTGGATGAACACGCGGAGCGGTTGTGGCTGCCGCAACGTCACGCCGCGGCGGTGAAGGCGATGCTGGCGCGGCATACGGTGGGCGCGGGGACGAACAAACGACCGCTGGCACTCACGGACTTGAAACGGTTCGTGGCGGGCGCGGATGTGTTCAGCCGGCAAAGCGACGGCTCCACGGTGGCGGCGCAATACGCGAAGCTGGGCATCACGCTGCGCATGGCGAACAGCGACCGGATCAATGGCTGGGCGGAAATCCTGCAACGACTCGGTGACCCGGACGCGGGCTTGCGGCCGACGATGTTCATTCACCGGCGATGCGCGCGGTTGCTGGAATGCCTGCCCATTCTGCAACACGATCCGCATCGGCCGGAAGATGTGTTGAAGGTGGACGCGGACGAGGAAGGGATTGGTGGCGACGACGCGGCGGATTGCCTGCGGTATTTGATTGCGACGAAGGCGCGCGGGTTGGCGCTCAGGAAGCTGGCGGGGGTGTGAGGTTAGCTCACCTCGCGACCAAAAATGAAATTAGCGTGGAGTCCACCAGCCCCAAGAATGCCTTTGAGATCCCAACCTTGCTGACCATACTCGGTGAGCATCTTCATCAATTCCGCGTCGAACTTTTTCTCGGATAGATTTGTGCCGAGGCTCCATTCGTAACGCAGGTGTTTGTATTCGATGGTTTTCATGCACCCGATTAAACATTGCGTGACAATTTCAAGCGACAACGAAGAACCAATACCGCAGCCCCTTGGGAGTGTGGAAGGGGCCGCAGGGGGATGGGTGGGCATCGCGCGCCTGGCGGCGACAGCGGCCATTCCCGGCGGTCTGTGGAGTCTCACGGAATAGACCGGCGTTCGGTTGGCGCGCGAAAGGGATGGAGTCCAGAGGCGAGGTCTCTGGCGCCGGGTGCGGGCTGGCGTGAAGCCCGGACCTTGCGGTCGGCAACAAAGAAAAAGCGCCGACGAAGTCGGCGCCCGTGATGTTCAGAACAGTTCTTCAGTGCGCGTCTCGCGCAAGGTGTAGCTCACCGTCCAGGTGGCGTCTTTGCCTTTGCCGTTCTTGCTGATGCGCGCGTCGGTCATGGCCGGACCATGCTGACGCTGGAGCTTGTCGCGCTCGTTCTCGGCCATCATGCGGTCGGGAAGGCAGACCAAGCGGCGGCGTTGTTCGATGGTGACAATGCGTGTGAGGCGAAGGATGCATTGCATCCAGCGCGGTTGATCGAAGCGGGTGCGGGTTGGCATCATATCAATCCTCGTCAGGCAGCATCACGGTGATGGCGGGTTGTGGGATCGTCGATGTCGAGCGGGCCGCATGTGGCGATCAACTTCACGAGGCGCGGGCGTTCGGTGTCGGAGTTGCGCACGTAGAGCGCGACGGGAATCCGTCTGCACTCCTGCGCGTGCGCGAAGGATGGCGAAGCGCAGCATCCAGACGACATCCCACAAGCGGCCTGCTTCATCCTGGCCACTGACGCCAGCGGGAACGGCGACGCACAACTCGAACACGCCGCGCGTGATGAACACGGGAAACTTGAGGCCCGCTTCCTCGGCGGTCTTGGTGACTTCGACCTGCACGCCATCGGCGACGGCCTGCGAGCGAGTGTATTGGTAAATGATGGTCGGTTTCATGTGAGTAGGTGCGAAGCCCGGCGCGGGATGGGACCGCGCAAGGCCCGCGAGTGTGGTTAGGCGGCAACGTGATCGGCAGGATGGAACGCCTGATACTTCGCGCGCGGATCGACCGGCTCGCCCTTGAACACGCCGCACGGGTGCTGCCACACCTGACGGCGCGAGTTCCAATGGAAGCCAAGCTGCGAAAGCTCGGCGGTGGTCTGCTGATCCTGCGGCTCGGCGAAGGCGACCCAAACCCACTGGCCCACGACTTCGGCCAACTCATAGGCACGACGCAAACGGCGTTGCAACAAATCGAGCACCTGCTCGGTCGGCAACTCGCGATTGGCTTTGCGCTGTGCGAAGTCGATCTGAACCACGCCGCGCTTCTCGGAGGGTGCTGGTGCCGCTGCGGGTGTCTGCTGCGGTGCCGGTGATTGATGATTGCTGGACTGGATCTGGAGCCCTGGCGCTGATTTGGATTTTGTAGATTTAGATTTCATGGCTTTTTTTTTGATGATTGCCGTCCTGTTCCCATCGCCCTTCGGCACGGTTGAGCGCGGAGCGGCTTCCTGCGGGGAGTGGTCTTCAGAGGGGACCCGAGAGGACGCCGCGGTTGGTGAGCGCGAACAGGAGGGCGATGGGATGGAGGACGGCAACGGTGCGAAGCAAAAAAGAGCCTGATGCTGCCGCATGGGCACTATTGCCGAACGCCGCGAAGTGACAGCGAGTGGCGGAGGCGCATTAACCGGGTCAGTGCTCTCCGACCGAAAGGCGATTGGAGCACAATGAGCGTTAGGTCAAAGAAGGAATCGAGCGTAAGCTCAAGGATGTCTCGCAAACCATCCGTCCCCGTTTCCCCTGTTGTGTTCGTCAATGGTCAGCACTGGAAGTTCGGCACGCAGTGCATTCGGATTGGACACGTCGGGAAACTCTTGGTGGAGCACCGAGGCATCTCGCTGGAGGTGAAACGTGCTCCGGGACCGAAACGGTGGATTGCGATCAAGGAACTGCAACAATTCATGGCCGACAATCAGGGTGTGCTGTATTGGCCGGAAGTAGTTACCTCGCCTGTTCCTCCGGATAAAGCGACCCCGCCCATTGGCCGAAGGCCGCGCAGTGCCGGCGGGCTGGCTTGAAGGAATTCTATGCTTGGCGGACTGGCCTCGTTGGAAGTCTGAAGATTACCTGGTCGGAACAAGACCTTCGTTTTGTAGATGCTTAATCAACTCTGTGACGTTCGAACCTTTCTGACCCAGCAAGGTGTTTGTTGGATGCGCGTCCATGATGTTGGAGAATTTTATGGTGATTTGGTTTCCTCGCGCCGCGGTGGACTTCAAGGACGTTGAGCCGCTAACGGCTGCGGTCACTGGTGAACCTGTGGGCGCTGATAAATCCACTTTCAGTCCCGAGTTAGCCTCGGCGGACGCAGAGAGATTAAACGTCACTTCAACCTCTTTGGGATAAAGACCAAACGGCAGCTCTTTCTTTGCTTCGCGGCGCATCGCTTGAAGGCTGTGTGTTACTGAAACGAGTGCATTGGAGAGTGTGATGTCTTTGGGATCTGCGACACGGCGTGTGGAGCAGCATCCGCATAAGAGGATCGAAGGGAGAACGGCTGAGGCAATTAAGTATTTCATAGGTAGGTGGGAGTTGCGTCTGCCAGTGGGTATTGATCGTTGAAGCATCGCTGTCAATCTGACGTTCGGCGATGAGCGACCCCGCCCATTGGCCGAAGGCGGCGCAGTGCAGTCCGGCTGGCGTGAAGGATGCGGCGGTGAACTGGCGCGCGGCTCGGCAGTCAGGCGGACATCCTCAGTGCTGGTCCGCATGCGAGCCGAGTGACAGGACACCCGAGTCACTGGACACAATGCGCTGTTGTGTTCAATGAACCGGGCCGTGGAACGTTCTCGCGATGACACGGCGGGGACCCTGGCCCGGCGGGTCCTGCGCCAGCGGGTGCCGGGTGGAGGGGCGGCTTTGAACACAATGGCTTTTGTGTCTGGTGACTTATCCTAGCAAAGCATCGCCCCAGGCGCGCAGCTTGCGAGCACCGTTGGCGATGCTGGTGCTTCATGACAGCCGGACCAACGAAGCGAAGGCTCAAACTTGCGGGGTCGCCAGTGTCCCACCCACACGAGAGCGCGAGCCTAAGCGAGCATCACCTCCAGCGTGTCTCCGATGTTTCCGGCAGTGCAACGGAATGGAGCGGTGCTTGCGCACGGCCAGTGCCGGGAGCGGAGAGGTTCGCGAAAGCCTTGCGCTGGTCGCGCGCCAGCTTGCGGAATGAAGTGCAACGAACGGAAAGCTCGGAGTCACGGTGCTGCTCAGTGATCCATCATACGCCAAGACAGTCTGCGGTGTTTGGTGAGGCCGTGAAGTCGAAGGCACAGGCGCGCAGTTGGTGGCCGTGCACGAGCACCGTAGCCGGAGCGAACGGACGCGCCAAAGCCCGCAGTCTGTCGGCGGCAGGCGTGCGGCGGTCGCGCCAGCGCCGCCGCTTACTCGCGAGTGTGGTGTCGCAGTGCGGCACTGGGACGAAGCACTCTCGCGCACACGATGCCCGCGAAGTGAGGTCGGCGACGGCACGGAGCCGTGCTCACGCCGCTCCTGGTGACCGTGCGCCAGCACCGAGGCGCGCAGCGCCGAGTTCCTTCCGCCGACAGCGCGCCCTGTAGCTGTAACCCAATCCATCAGGGTGAATTGGAATGGCAACCTTCGAACTGGATGACGTGTGATGATCGCGCGCGCTGTAGCGAAAGGGGCGCTGACCGCGCGCCTGCGAATGACGGCGTGCGGCGCCCCGGTGCCGGGCGTGGTGCGCGGTTAGCGCACCGCCCGGCATGAGCGTCGGCGGAACGCGCGCGGCACGTGACCACCTGACTGGACGGCGTGCCTCCGGTTGGCGCGCGCTGCCCGCAGAGCGCAACGATCAGCGAGCGTCGCGGGCACCAATGTTCCACTGAGCCTGCGAACTGACATTCACTGAAGACGTTCATTCACACGAGACGAGTGGAGAATCACCCGACGTGCATTGAATTAAGAGAAGCATTGGGCAGGACGAGACGGTGGGAATGAAAACAGATTGGCGATGCGAGCAATTTATTGGCGCAAAGGAATTGAACGACACGCACGACGAGGGAAAATTAAACGAGAGAGAAACTTCACGACTGCGAACACCGAATTAATGGAGAAGAAATTATTGGAAAGACATTCCCTCCCGGCTTCTGGAAATTATTTAGAAAATAAAAAATACCAAAATACCCCCGTCAAAAAAAATAGGCCGCCGCCATTAAATAGCCTACCCCCTGATTGCACGCCGTTGCCTGGGATTGCATCAAAAGCCCTGTAAATAAAGGGTGAAACGCACATTCCCCATTCGACTTGGCGCAGCCTTGCGGGTAAACTTTCTCCCGTATGCCAGTCAACTCCCTCCACGCTGACTACCTCGAAAACATCGAGCCATGGCAATGCATCCGCGATGTGTTGGCCGGCGACCGCGCCATCAAGCGAGCCGGTGAAAAATATGTGGCCCGCCTCGACTCGCAGACCGACGACGAGTTCCGCGCTTACGTGGCCCGTGGTTCCTTTTACAACGCCACCGCCCGCACCGTCTCAGGCTACGTGGGGATGATCTTCCGCCGCGATCCCGTGCTGCAATTGCCGTCCAAATCCGCCGCGCTGCATCCGGCGCTCAAGACCTTCATCAACGACGTGGACCTGCACGGCACCACCCTGGACAGCTACGCGAAGAATTTGATCACCGACATGGTGACGTTGGGTCGCGCGGGCACGCTGGTCGATTGGGACGGTGAAAAAGAGAACCGCGCGTATCTCTCGCCCTATGCGGCCGAGGCGATCCTGAACTGGCGGCAGACGCGCCTGGGCGGTGAATTGAAACTGAGCCTGGTGGTGCTTTCCGAGTCGGCCCCGGGACAGCCCAATGAAGCCGATCCCTTCGTGGTGGAAGCCGTGCCCCAACTGCGCGTGTTGAAGCTGGTGCCCACAGCGAATGAGACCACAGAGCAAATTGCGTTCACCTATCAAGTCGAACTCTGGCAACTCGTGACAACGAAGAGTCGCAAGAAGGAAAAGGAATGGCGCTTGATCAGCACTGTCACCCCGTTGCGGCTGGGCCGGCCGCTCAGTTCCATTCCCTTCATCTTTCACGGTCCGTCTCACTCGCGACCGGATGTGTCGAAATCACCGATTGAAGATCTGGTGGCGGCGAACCTCGATCATTACCGGTTGACGGCGGACTTTCGCCACGGCGTTCACTTCACCGCGTTGCCCACGGCGTTTGTCACGGGCTTTGATAAGAGCGCGCAATTACGCATCGGCGCCACGACGGCCTGGGTCACGGACACGCTTGGAGCCACGGCGAGTTTCCTGGAGTTCAAGGGCGATGGGCTTTCCACCTTCGAGCGCGCGTTGGATCGCGTGGAACGATTGCTGGCGGTGCTCGGTTCGCGATTGCTCGAAAGCCAGAAGCGGGTGAGCGAAAGCGCCGAAGCACTGGCCATCCGGCAGGCGGGCGAGAGCAGCATCATCGCGGGCATCTCGGCCTCCGTAACGGCGTCGCTCAACGATGTGTTGCGCTGGGTCTATTGGTGGCATTCCACCGAGGCGGAACCCGGCGACGTGACGAGCGAACACTTGAGCTACGAACTGAACACGGACTTTGAAGCCTCGATGATGAGCGCGACTGAAATCACCGCGCTGGTGGGAGCGTGGCAATCGGGAGCGATCAGCCGCGACACGCTCCTGCACAACTTCCGCACCGGCGAAATCCTGCCGCCTGCGCGAACCAACGCGCAGGAGTTGGAGTTGATAAGGAAGGAGCCGCCACCGGTATGCCCCGTTCCATAAGGGATCAGCGGGACGCGCCCGCTCGGCGTTTGCGCTTGCGGCAGTCATGGAAAAGAAGTCCCATCACCACCGTGAACACGGAACAAAGACCACGTCCGTCCCGCCCGCGTCAATATTCAATCGTACCGAGAAAGTTCGGCTCACTACTCTGTTAGGCGCACTCGCACCATGAACCTCGCCGACATGATGACGTTGATTACGTTCATTGGCTGTCCTGTGGTTGCTGGTTTGGCAGCGGCTTCAGAAAAGGCTGGCTGGTTTTCTTTGCTGTTCGTTGCGTTGGGTGTGGCCCTTGGGTTCGGTTGCAGCTATCTCGTTCGAGGCGTTTCCTACTTGCTGGTGTTCGGGGGCTGCAAGCAGCAGAAGGCTTGGTTGAGCGTCCCGCTTTTTCTGGGATACATGTTTGTGCCGATGATTGCAGCGTTCGGTTTTATCGCACTCGTCGGCGGATTGTCAGCGTGGTTAGCCAGACACGTTTTATGAAAATTGACCGTTCGCCTCCTGAGAAACTAGGCGCGTAAGTCATTGGTTGGGATGAGTTGATAGTTCATGGCGGCGGCGAGGTTTTGCAGGCGGGCCAGCTTCTTTCTTTTCATTTTCTCCTCTTCCTTGGCGAACACTTTCCAGTCGAAGGCTTCCTTAAACTTGAGCAGGTGCCAGAGCACTCGGGCTAACTTGTGCGCCATGGCGGTGATGGCTTTGGGCGCGCCCATCCGCGCCTTCCATCTCCGGTAGAGATCGCCGAAGTAGTTCTCCGCCCGCCCGAGGTTCAGTGCCGCCAGGCGCAGCGCTTTGGCCACGCGGCTTTTCACCTCACGGGTTTTCACGCTGTAGATCTTGCCGCCGTGATCCGGTGGCCGTGACGATGTTCTTGAGATCCACATCCAGGCCGAGCTTGAAGATGTGGCGGACTGGAGCGTTGGGTGAAGAGCAACTCCGCCAGATAACGCGCATCTTTGCCGTCATCCTTGGCCCGGCTGGTCACGAAGGCTTCACGAAACTTCTGCAGCGTGACCGGATTGATGGCATAGAGCGTGACCCAGGCATACCTCTCCAGAAAGAGAATGAGACTGGCGGCCGGCTGCTCCACGCAGAGAGCCACGCGGGCGGCGGGATGTTCCTGGCGCAGTTGGAAGAGCCAGTCGTGCAAAGCCTCGGGCGCGGTGCTGATGGTGCGCGCGCCGGTCGTGCCCAGGCGGGTGTGGATGAGAAAGAGATCGGCCTTCTGATCCGAGCGGTCCAGGCCGATCACGAGGTCAAACGGGTGGCTTGAGTTCATGCATGTGGATGTTGGATTGTGATGGTTTGGTGCTCCGCCTGTCTTGACCCCGCGACGGCAATATAGAGAAGTCCTCATCACAGCAAGACGTCCTCTCGAGTAGTCGTTGAGGGCCAAGAACGCCCCGGCGGGCCGGTCGATAAGCTCAAAGTCGTTGCTGCGACTGGGTCGTTACAGACCTGGCCCGCCGGTGCGGAAAACCAAAGAACACGGATAGTGAAAACCAGAAGCCTCCACCATCCAAAACAGGCCGCACACTTTCGCCGGCGCGAGCGAAGTTATTCACCGCTGGCTGCGGGAAAACTCCCGGCGTTCTCCTCGCCAGCCATGATTAACTTCGGATTACCTATATTGTGTCGTTAGGCTTCGTGAACACGCACCAAGTAACAGTAAACGGGAAAGCGGTTGCAGTTGGTCGCGACCAATTCAAGCTGCTGACCATGGTGCGCTCCACCGAGCATCACGACGGACAGGGCAGCAGATTCACCATTCATGAACTCGCGGTGGAGGGAGTGGACGCCTCAGGCAGGGATGTCACCCAGTTCATTCCTCCCATGCGCCTGAAGAAGGGCGATGTTATTCAGATTGTGATCGGAGAAGCACATGAAGCCTCCTGAGAAACTAGGCGCGTAAGTCATTGGTTAGGCACGAGTTGATAGTTGAGGGTGGCGGCGAGGTTTTGGAGGCGGGCGAGCTTCCTTCTTTTCATTTTCTCCTCTTCCTTGGCGAACACTTTCCAGTCGAAGGCTTCCTTAAACTTGAGCAGGCGCCAGACGCTTTTACAATATCGACACTAACACGACAGATGAAAACACTCGTACTTTTGGCGCTAGTGGCGCTTTCGCCCGCGTTCGGTGCCGACTGTCATCAACTCAACTTCACTTCACTGCCGTCGGTCCAGGATTGGCTTTACCTGCCCGACCCTGCCCCTCCAACGGCCTCCGTTGAAACAAACGTCTTCTCGGTCCAAGGAACCAAGCTCCTCCTGAATACAGTCGGCCACGTCGAACCATTCGCCTACTACAAGCTTCTCGGAGTGGTGCCCTCCAATGCGGCGTTCACTCTGAGGATTCGTGCGCGCGTTGTGCAAACCATCGGCAGCGAACATGCCTTCCGGGTTAAGGTCGATCACGATGTGTTGGGCCGGTACTACTTCTACCTGAGGACCAATTCGCTCGTCACCAGCATCGGAGGAGGCTATTTGCTGATCGATGCCACGCAGTTTCACACTTACCGGATGGAGGGAGTGACTGGTGGACCTGGGCGCCTGTACGTTGACGACGTTTTGTTGGCGGAAGGGGGGCCCGCAGAAGGGGAGGCCAATGAGGTGGCTTTCGGTACGGAAGATGGGAGCAACCGGGTTGAGATCACGCAGTTGGACTTCTGCGTGCGCCGAGGTCCGACCGCCTCGGCCAGTGTGTCGTGCATGGATGTTTGCTGGGATTCCCTGACGAATCGCTCATATCAAGTGCAGTACCGCTCCAGCTTCACCACGAATCAGTGGGCAAATCTTGGGAGTCCAGTGGCGGGCAATGGTGGCACCAACTGCATCACTGACACAGTTCGCGGCGAGCCGCGGCGGTTCTACCGCGTGATAGAGACGCCACAGTGATTAACCGAGTGAGGACGTCGCCTTAGCATGCAAGCTGGTGGAGACGCACATGCGCAGAGACGATTTGTTTATGCGGCGATCGCACCGCTGTGATTCGTCGTCAGGGCAAGTATCTGCGTGTGGTATGAGGTGATCATGCGTTCGTGGCGGCTGTTTGCCACAGAAGCCAGACGGATGTCACGAAGGGAAAAGGTTCTAACAAGCAGCAGATGAATGTTCGGAGCTGAATCCATCCATTTTTTGCCAAGCCGTAGCGACTACTCCTTGCGAGATATCACCGAGTGGTATCCTTGGGTGCGGAAAGAGAGTGCGAGAACGCATTCGAACGGAGTGCATGGCGCAATTGCCAGGTCATCAATCTGCTAATCTCCAGCTCATGAATTGGAAACCGAGCATCGGGGACCCGACTTTGATCGGATGGCTGGCGGTGTTCTCGTATTTCTTCACGGCCGCGCTTTGTGCCTACTTGGCCAAACGATCGGACACGGGGAATTGCGTCTTGGAACGAAGGGCATGGTGGATTCTAGCGCTCGTTCTCGCTGTGTTGGGAATCAACAAGCAGTTGGATTTGCAAGGGCTGTTGATGGAGTTCGGGCGGGCGTTTGCGAGTCGACATGGGATGTATGAAAAACGGCGCGTGCTTCAAATCATCTTCCTGTTTCTGCTGACGGCTGTGGCGCTGACGGCAGTGTCCATTTGGTTTTGGCTGAACCGCCACCATTGGCGCGAGCTGGGTTTCATGCTGGTTGGCGGCGTGTTTTTGGTCACGTTTGTTCTCGTACGAGCGGCTTCCTTTCATCACTTCCAAGACTTTTTTGCTTTTCCCCTGGGCGGCGTAAGGCTCCACCGCGTCATCGAGTTCTTCGCCATCGGATGGATTGCCGTTGCAGCAATCAAGCGGTGGAGGGACCACTGAGTAGCGCCATTAGCGTGCGCGGCGGCGAGCCCCAAAGTGAGCCTATCTCCCTGTAGTATTCTCGTCGCGCTGGGGCACCAGTGCCTAATTCCGAAACCGATTCCTCCTGGTTATTGACGATTGGCTTGGTGCTATCGGCTGAGGCTGGTGTGGCCTGCGCGTGCTGCGTCGGGGCAAAGTTGTTCTGCGCCGGGTTCACGGCGACACGGAATTTTCTGCACTTGAATTGCGCTCGCGCAAAATCACCCACGTAATTAATTTCATGCCATGTTTTCTCGACGACTTATTGACTTGGGATTGGTGGCACTGCTCATCGTCGTGGGTTCCGGTTGCTCCACATTCAATTACGAATGGAGACAGGCCAAACGAAAGCCGGTGCCTTCGAATGAAATTACTGGGCCTTGGGAGGGGCGGTGGGTCAGCGACGCCAATGGGCATCAGGGGCGGCTTCGCGCGCTTATTACGCAGGTGGATACGAACCATTACGACGTGAAGTTTCATGCTGCCTACAAGAAGTGGGTCACTGTTCACTTCGGTTATACGGTAAGGATGGAAACTCGAGCGAAGGAAGAGGGTGGAGTGTCCTTCCAAGGAAGGGAGAACCTGGGCGCACTCGCCGGCGGAGTCTATACTTACGAGGGCCATGCAAATCCGACGAACTTCTTCTCGACGTACGATTCAAAATACGATCGAGGAACGTTTCAAATGACGCGCCCTTAGTGGTGGGGACAATTCGCGTTTACTCGCGCTGGATCGATCGCTAGCGTCGGCCCCATGTCTGAAATTGCTGATTTTGTTAATCACGGTGCGGCTTACATTACGCCTGCCGTAGTGGATCGGATTCTGCGCGAGTTGCCACTTTGGAAAGTCGAATTTACTCAAATCAATGCGCCGAAGTATCCACACCTGGTGGATCAATTGGAGTTTCTGGCTGACGTCGTCGAGGATGTCGCAGAGGGAGCCTACAAGGATTTGCCTTACACTGCCTTCTCGCGAGCGGTCTTCGCCGTCATGTATGCGCACAAAAAGGTCAACATCATCCCCGACATGGTGAGTGGTTTTGGTCGGGCTGACGATTCGAGCGTGGTACGCGCGGTCTTGATGCAGAATGAGCTCGCGTTCGCCAAGTATGCCATCGCGCAGGGATTGGATTGGGCGCAGGTCACCAGCAAGCCCTAAGGATGCGACGGCTTCTGCAGCCAGAGTAAAATACAAAACTGGTTTTTCACCCGTTGCTGCACCATTTTGCCGGACAATTGTGACCAAAACTTTCGCTGAACTCGATTTTCCGGGCCGTCTGATCGCTGTGGAAGGCTTGGACGGTTCAGGAAAATCCACGCAGATTCATCTCCTGCAAAAATGGCTGGAACTTCAGGGTCTGAAGGTTTTTTTCAGCGAATGGAATTCGTCCGAGCTGGTTAAATCCGCGACAAGCAAGGGCAAGAATCGCCAACTCCTGACGCCGACGACGTTCAGCCTGATCCACGCGACGGATTTTGCCGACCGGTATGAAAGGCAGCTCATGCCGTTATTGCGAGCCGGATACATCGTGCTGTGCGATCGTTACATTTTCACGGCTTACGTCCGGGATACTGTGCGCGGTTGTTCGCCTTCCTGGGTGCGCGGCCTGTATAATTTTGCGGCGCTTCCAGACCTGACTTTCTTTTTCAAAGCGGATCTTGAAGTTTCACTGGCGCGGATTTTGGACGGCCGGCCGGAACTAAAATATTTCGAGGCAGGGATGGATTTGCACTTGTCGACCGATCCGTATGAAAGCTTCCGCATCTTTCAAGGCCGCATGCTCGAACGCTATTTAAGCATGACGAACGAATTCGGATTCATCACCGTCGATGCCAACCAGCCCATCGAGGTGCAACAAACGTATGTGCGCGAGACGGTCGGATCGAAGCTTGATCTCGGCTCTTTTGTGCGCGGCAAGCGTCAAGCCTCATGAGTATCTCGCGTGGGCCAAATACCGTGTCGCGGCGGAACATCATTCCGCTGCCTCCTCGGACAAAACGCTCCTTCTTCGGCGATGGGATTCCTGGAGCCGACTTGGATACCCTTGCGGGCAAGCTGATCGTGATCGAAGGAGCTGACGGTTCGGGCCGCTCGACGCAGATCAATCAGTTGGTTGAATGGCTCGAAGGCTGTGGCCACGCCACCATTCAAGTGGGACTCAAGCGGTCCACCCTCGTCAGCGAGGAGCTTGAACGCGCTCAAAACGGAAACACCTTGAGCCGGACCACATTGAGCCTGTTCTACGCCACGGATTTTGCTGATCAATTGGAGAACGTGATCCTGCCGTCGTTGCGGGCGGGGATGATGGTCATGGCCGATCGTTACATCTACACCCTGATGGCGCGTGACCTGGTCCGTGGCATGGATGAGCAGTGGCTCAAAAACCTTTACGGCATGGCGCTCGTTCCGGATGCAGTTTTTTATCTTAACGTGTCGCCTGAGGAGTTGGTGCAGCGAACTTTCAGGAAACAGCGCACTTTGGATTATTGGGAAAGTGGGATGGACGTGGGTTTATCGCGCGACATGTTTGACTCGTTCCTGAAATACCAGACCCTGGTTGAGGGACAGTTCAAGAGGATGCAGTCGACCTACGGCTTTACCATTATTGATGGCCATCGGCCTACCGAAGCCATCTTTGGCGAGTTACAGCAGCGGATTGAAGCCGTGCTGTCGGGCCAGATTGTTCCCTAAGGCCGTTTTCGGAAACAGGTTTGTCTCTACCGCCCTTTGGAAGTCCGCATGGTGGCGCGCTTCAGTTCCCGGTCCGATTCACGCCTCTTGATATCCTCACGCTTGTCGAATTCCTGCTTACCTTTGCCGACGCCTAACGCCACTTTGACACGCCCGTTCTTCCAGTAGAGCGAGAGAGGGAAAAGAGCGTTTCCTTTGACAGCAGCCAGGCCGAATAACTTTCGGATTTCACTTCGGTTTAACAATAATTTCCGGGGCGCTTTCGGAACGTGGTTGTATTGGTTGCCGTGACTGAATTCGTCGATGTGCGCGTTATACAGCCATACCTCATTTTTCTCCACTCGCGCAAAAGCGTCGGCGATCTGGGCCTTGCCAGCTCGCAGCGACTTTACCTCGGTGCCGTGCAGGACGATGCCGGCTTCAAAAGTCTCCAGGATGTGGTAATCGCGTCGTGCTTTTGGGTTGGAAACGATATCGGCCATTCTTCAGTCCCTTAAAAAAGTTGAGAGTTGAAAGTTCCCACTCGTCGAGCGAACTCTCAACTCCCTACACCGCAGATTCAACTTTCGGCCTAACTTCGGCGCTTGCGCTTGGGCTTTTGTTCCACCGCCGACGTTTGCTCTGGGAGGTCGAAACCAATTTTGTCGTGGATAATTTCGAGCAGGGCGATGTCTCCAAGGCCCAGGTTACCGGTGTCGCTGACGAGCGGGCGGCTCATTCCGCCCCCCCCCGCGTTGAGTTGGCGAACCCGCCGGGAAACGATGTTTACCAGGACGTTCGGGTTGCCGACTTTCGCGAGAGCTTGTTTGGCCAGTTCAGGATTCATGAAAAATTAAGAGCGGGGCAAGGTAACGGCTCAACCTTTGAACGCAACTTTAAAAGTTGCGACTGGCCGAGCGCGATGCCGCCTTGCTCCCGTGGTTCTAATTCTCTTCGACAAACTTCAGCACGCGCGACTTCTCGGAACGTTTGCGTTGGTTCTCGTCCAGGATCTTCTTGCGCAGGCGCAGGTTCTTCGGTGTGGCTTCGACGTATTCGTCGACGTCGATGTATTCCAGCGCGCGTTCCAGGCTGAGCTTCAGCGGGGCATTGAGTTGAATGCCCTTTGCCGTCGCCCTGCGAACGCATGTTGGTCAGGCGCTTTTCCTTCACCGGATTGACCGGGATGTCGTTCTCGCGGGCGTTTTCGCCGACGATCATGCCGACGTAAACGTTGTCGCCGGGTTCAATCATCAAGCGGCCGCGTTCCTGCACCATGTTCAGCGCGTAGGCCGTGGCTTCGCCGCTGTCCATGCTGACGAGGGAACCGTTCTTGCGCGCGGCAATTTCGCCGCGATCCGGCGCCGTATTCGTGGAAGAGATGGCTCATCACGCCCATGCCGTTGGTCTGAGTTGACCAGATCGGTTTCGAAACCGATCAGACCGCGCGTCGGGATCAAGGCTTCGATGGATACGATGTTGCCGATGTGGTTCATGTTCGTGATCTCCGCTTTGCGGTTGGAGAGATTCTCCATGATCGTCGCCCAGGTTTTCTTGGGAATTTCGACGAACAACTTTTCGATCGGTTCCAGCGGATTGCCGTCCGCGTCCTTCTTCCAAAGCACTTCGGGGCGGGAGACCAGAACTTCGTGACCTTCGCGGCGCATCTGTTCGACGAGAATGGCGATCTGCATTTCGCCGCGACCGCTGACCGCAAAGATCTTCGGGTCGCTGGTCTGCGCGATGCGCAGAGCGACATTGGTGCGGGTTTCCTTGATCAGCCGTTCCCAGATGTGGCGCGCGGTGACGAGCTTGCCGTCCTGGCCGGCGAGCGGGCCGTCGTTGACGGCGAATTCCATCTGAATCGTCGGCGGATCAATCGGGATGTAGGGCAGGGCGGCGCGCGTCTTCCGAGTCGCAAATCGTTTCGCCGATGAAGACATCTTCGAAGCCAGTCAGGCCGACGATATCGCCGGCGTGCGCTTCCTGAATTTCGATGCGCTTCATGCCTTCGAAATGGAAGATCGCCGTGATCTTGCCCTTGTGATCTTGCGTCCGTCGCCGTGCACGCAAACGGCGGGATCGCCCACTTTCACTTTGCCCTCGAAGATTTTGCCGAAAGCGATACGGCCGAGGTAATCGGTGTAATCGAGGTTGGCGACGAGCATCTTGAAACCCTCGCCGGCCTGGGCGCGCGGCGGCGGGATGTGCTTCACGATGGCGTCGAAGAGCGGCTCCATCGTGCCGCTGGCGTGCTCCAGTTCCGACCTTGGCGTAACCCTGCTTGGCGCTGAGCAATAGATGAACGGGAAATCGAGCTGCTCATCCGTGGCGTTGAGCGACATGAACAGTTCGAACACCTGGTCGAGCACCTTGTTGGGGTTGGCGTTGTCGCGATCGATCTTGTTGATGACCACGATCGGCTTGGCGCCGGCTTCGAGCGCTTTGCGCAAGCACGAAGCGCGTCTGCGCCTGCGGGCCATCCGCGGAATCCACGACGAGCAACACGCCGTCGATCATGTTCATGATGCGCTCCACTTCGCCGCCGAAGTCCGCGTGTCCGGGAGTGTCCACGATGTTGATGTGGTAATTCTTGTATTTGAAGGCGGCGTTCTTGGCGCGGATGGTGATGCCCTTTTCCTTTTCCAGATCCATCGAATCCATGAGGCGTTCCTCCTGGGACTCGTGCTGGTTGGCGCGGAAGGTGCCGGATTGTTTGAGCAGGCAATCGACGAGCGTGGTTTTGCCGTGATCAACGTGTGCGATAATGGCGATATTTCGAATGTGCTCCATATAATTCTCAACCCGAACCGCGGAGGCAAACTTGCTGGAGCAGCCAGAAGATTGAAGCAGGCCACGCCGGAGCGTTGCCATCCCGGAATCGAGCCGCGTAGTGTCGCTGCAAAAGAAAAAAGGTCAAGCAACCGTTCGCAACAACATGGTGCTCAAGGCAAATTCATTCCCAGCGTCGCCGGCTTACCGAGTCGCCGTCGTGGCTGACGGTGGACTCTACAAGGCGGATTGGATCCGGCGCATCAAGTCGCCGTATTCCTCGACGGCGGGGAATTGCGGGAATTGCTTCTTAATGTTGTCCGGCGCGTGAAACAGAATCCCAGTGTGCGCCTCGGCCAGCATCGTGGTGTCGTTAAAAGAGTCACCTGCGGCAATCACGTTGTAGTTTAAAAGCTTTAGTGCCGCGACGGACTTCTGCTTTTGCTCCGGGGTGCGCAATTTGTAGTTGGTGATCCTTCCCGCTGCGTCCACTTCCAGCTTGTGGCACAGGATCGTGGGCCAGCCCAGTTGCTTCATCAGCGGTTTGGCAAACTCCTCAAACGTGTCAGAAAGAATCAACACCTGTGTAATGCTGCGCAGCTCATCCAGAAAATCCTTCGCTCCATCCAGCGGCCGGAGCGTCCCGATCACGTCCTGGATGTCGCGCAACTTCAGGCCATTCTCATCCAGGATCTGCAGCCGGCCCTTCATTAGCACGTCATAATCGGGGACGTCGCGCGTGGTGAGCCGAAGCTTTTCGATCCCCGTCTTCTCGGCAAAGGCGATCCAGATTTCCGGCACCAATACCCCTTCCAAATCCAAAGTAACAATTGATTGCTTCACAGGGCGCGGACATTAACCACGGCGGCAGGCGCGCACGGAGAAAAATCTTAAAGCGGTCGCTTTCTTCGGTGGAAATGTTTCCCGTCTGGCAATTCCCAACGTTGGTCTTCATCCTCCTCTGGATGCACTCACGGGCTTCCCTCACACGTCTGGCACTGCTTCTCATCGGTATGCTCCTTCTGGCGAGTTGCGGCAGGAAGCGCGAAAGCGCGATGCCCGCCAGCGACGATTTCCTGCGCTTGAGCAATGTCGGCAAAGCCCATTTGGATCGTGGTGAAGCTCAACCCGCTCTGGTTGCCTTTGAAAAAGCACTCGCGCTCAATCCCAACCATCCCGATGCCCGGTTGAATCTCGCAAACGCGGCACTTGTGGCCGACCAAACTGAGCGGGCACTGCAGCTTGCGACGTCTATCCTTGAAACGGATCGCACCTCAGCTCCTGCGCTCTACGTGGCGGGCGTTGCTGAATTGAGGCTGCGCCATTATACGAACGCTATTCAATACCTGCAGTCGGCCAAGGACATCGACATCCGGGTGAACCCCGTATCAATGCAGCTTGGGCTGGCTTATGAGGGCTTGGGCAAATTTGAAGAGGCGCTGGCTCAGTATGAGGAAATCGCGCAGTTCGATCCCGATTTCCCCGGAGTGCATTTCCGGTTGTCGCAGGTTTATCAGCGCCTTGGCCGCGCGGCGGACGCCGCCACCCATTTGCAAGCGCATCAGCAATGGCTCGCGGCAAATCCGGGAGCCAATCTTACCCCCGCTGGATTGGAGCGCTCGAAGTACACGGAAGCGCGCATCCCGTTCCAACTCGAACAGCCGCCGCTGGAAGGCATCAAGGTTGTGTTTAAGGATGCGACGGCCGACACCCTCGGGGTCGCGCCCTTCCGTGGGCCGGTGGGTCTAATTGACTTCGCGCGTAATGGAACCAATCACATGCTCGTGCGGGATGCTGAGAGCTTTCGCGTGCTGTTCAATCAAGGCGGGAAGTTCGTCCCCAGCGAGCAACGTTTCCCTTTCACCAACGGGGGCAAGTATTCACGCTGGCTGGTGGCCGACTTGAACAAGGACGCCGTGCCCGACGCAGTCGTGTTGGGCGATCTCGGCGTTCACCTCTACCGCTTCACCACCAACGGCACCGCCATTGAGACGACGCGCTTCGCAGGCCTGAATAATTTCGCCGCAAATGATGGATTGCTCGCTGACTTAAATTTCCGTGGCGACCTCGACCTGGTCACGACGGACGCCCAGGGTGCGCTTCGGATCATGAGCAACCTGCAGAACATGTATTTTGTGGATACGACGACGAATGCGCCGGCGCTTACTGGCGTGAGCCAGCTTGCCGTTGAGGATTGGAATCAAGATGAAACTCAGGACTTATTTGTCGCCCGGACGAATGCCCCAGTCACGCTCCTGCTCAAGCAACGGGGCGGCGGTTGGTCGAATGCGCCCATGGCTTTACCTGCTGCTGCGGTGCTCGCCCTCGGAGACATGGATAACGATCTGCGGCCCGACCTCGTTGTCGCGGGGAGCCAGCAAATTGAAGTCATCTTTAATGGCGGCACGAATCGGGCATTGATTGCGTTCCGGGGCTCGGCGCCAACGGGGTTGAAACTGGTCGATTACGATAATGATGGTTGGCTCGACATCATTGCGCTGGGAGATGGTCTTCGCGTTTGGCGGCACCTTGGAGCAAGGGGGTTCCGCGAGGTGACGGCAAGTCTCGGCTTGGACAGCGTTACTGGACGTATCGAGTCATTTGCGTCCGCTGATTTCGACAACGATTGCGACATTGATTTTGTCCTGAGCCTGGCCGGTGGTGGCCTTCGCGTTCTCCGCAACGATGGAGGCAACAAGAACCACCTGCTTCGCCTGACATTGCACGGCACGCGGTCCAATAGCAGCGGGCTGGGCGTGCGCGTCGATGTGGCAGCCGGAAGCTTGCGAGTCGCCCGACGCGTGCACGAGCTGCCCGTGGAAATTGGAGTCGGCACCCACCAACAACTGGACGCAATCAATGTCCATTGGTTCGAGCTCAGTCCCAGTTACACGGACATCAACCTGACCAATTGTGCCCCGCTGCGCGTTGTCGAATTGGCAATCCCGACGGGTTCCTGTCCCTACCTCTACACGTGGGACGGCGATCGATTCCGATTCGTCACCGATCTGCTTTGTTCCGCGCCCCTAGGATTACCCGTGGCTCCGGGTCGCTATATCGAGGCCGATGAAGACGAAATTGTCTGGATCGGCGACGAGAAGAATTTCAAAGCCAGAACGGTGGGGCGCGTAGGCGCGAAAGACGTTTCGAGGAATTACACACTGCAAATTACCGAGGAGTTACGTGAAGTCCTTTAC
Source organism: uncultured Verrucomicrobiae bacterium (assembly GCA_963760275.1). Lineage (GTDB taxonomy): Bacteria > Verrucomicrobiota > Verrucomicrobiia > Limisphaerales > SIBH01 > JANNGC01. Next base: position 286,360 of record CAVXCM010000007.1, on the reverse strand, counting down.
CTCGATGAAGTGAAACTGATTGTGGTGGACCATCCGCCCGAAACCGAGGTGCACTCCACGACGAAAATGCTTCCGAGTCGATCGGCGCCCGGCTTCGGCAGGCATGAGATTCTTACTTTACGCAACCGGATCGCGTTGCGCTCGGCCACAAACGAATCGGGTGCGGACCTGAGAAGTGCGTTGGCGAACATCGACCAACGCTTCGTCTCTCCCGCAAAACTTCGTGAACCGCAACTGCGCGGTTTGGCGGAGCCACACAGTGTCACGCTGGATTTTGGACCGCTTGCCGCCGACAACTCCTTGGTCCTCGCGCTCACAGGCTGGCTCCGGTTTGGCGGTGGCATGGCCAACATCGCTGCTTCCAGTTATACGAATTTTCCGTTCCCATTCCCGATTCTCGACGCGGAAGTCGATGGACAGTGGCGGCGCCTCGATGTGGAAGTGGGCGCTCCATCCGGACGTGCCAAGACCATCCTCGCGGACTTGACCGGGAAACTTCCGCCTAACGCGCGGCGCCTGCGGATCACAGCCGGCTTTGAAATTCATTGGGATCGAGTCGCGCTCTTTGAGCGGGCTGACGAAACGGACACACGCCTCACACGCCTCTTGCCGTCGCGCACCAATCTTCACCGGCGTGGCTACGGGGAGATGCGAACCCTCGCCGGCACATCGCTGTTGATACCCAGCTACGATGAAGTCCAAAGCAGTCCGCTTTGGCGCATCACCCCTGGTGGATGGGCGACGCGTTACGGAGCAGTCGATGAACTGGTTCGCGAACGCGATGACGCCCTCGTGCTGGTGGCGGCCGGTGACGAACTTACGGTGGAATTCGACGCCGATGCACTTCCCGCCAAACCTGCCCACCAACGCCGCGACTTTTTCCTTTTTGCATCCGGGTGGGATAAAGACGCTGACTTCCACGTGAGTCACGGCACCACTGTGGAGCCGCTGCCTTGGCACGGCATGGATTACCAGGTCTACGGCCGCTCACCGCGTCCCTCCTTCACGAACGATTCGTGGATCCAGAGATACAACACACGCTGGGTGGGAGACAGGATCAGTGCCGGTGCGCGGCGGTAAATCGTGGAGCTTGCACCACCCGGTCCGTCACGCGTGCCGTCGAACCGACGTGGAGCGACACGTTTAATTGGCTCCGCGTGCCCCCGTATTTGTCCCACCCTTGTCATTAAACTGGCGCGCATGATTGAGTTGTCGGAAAAGAACGCGGTGCACGTTCGCTTTCTTCTCGGCCCCGCGGGCACTGGAAAAACCTTCCGGTGTCTGGAGGAGATTCGCGCCGAATTGAAGCGAGCGCCAACCGGCCCGCCCTTGTTGTTCCTGGCCCCGAAGCAGGCAACGTTTCAAATCGAGCGACAATTGCTCAGCGACCCCGACCTTCGTGGATACACTCGATTGCAGATCCTTTCCTTTGATCGACTGGCGACGTTCGCGTTGGAAATTCTTGGCAGTTCGCCGCGCAAAATCTTGAGCGAAGAAGGCCGCGTGATGGTCCTTCGTGCGCTGCTCGCCAGGCGGCAATCGGAACTGACACTGTTCCGGGCCACGGCGCGTCTGCCGGGTTTTGCCCAGCAGCTCGCAGCTCTGCTGCGGGAACTCAAGCATCAGCAAATCGGTGCGGACCGCCTCCGCGAGCTGGCTTCAGAAGAACAGACGATCTCGTCGGCACTCCGCCGCAAGTTGCAGGACGTGGCGCTGATTTTCGCCGCGTATCGCGATTGGCTCGGCGCAAGTGGGTTGAATGACGCGGAGACTCACCTCGATTTTGCGGCTGCGGCTTTGGAAGACGTGGCGAAGAATCGTTCACGCGAGAAAGGGACTCGGCACGGCGTCGAGGGAGCCTATTTGTGGCTCGATGGTTTCGCGGAAATGACGCCCCAGGAACTGAATCTCCTCACTGCCATCCTGCCTTTTTGCGCGCGGGCCACGATGGCGTTTTGTCTCGAAGCCGAACCTGCCGACACACGCGCGTCCTGGCTGTCGGTCTGGACGGTTGTAGCCCAAACGTTTCGGCGTGTGAGGGAACGAGTGAACTGCCTCCCGGGAGTGGAAGTCGAGGTTGAGGTGCTTGGTCGCGACCGGGATCGCAACCGGTTCCGGTCGGCTTCGATGCTGGCTCATCTGGAAGCCCATTGGACCGATGGCGTGGCGTTCCAGGAACCTGCCTCGCATGAAATCGTTCTCGCGCAGTGCAGTGGTATTGAGGCCGAGGCCGTGTTTGCGGCACGCGAGATTTGCCGCTTGGTGCGGGGTGGGGGGCGGTATCGCGAATGCGCCGTGCTCATGCGCACGCTCGACGGCTACCATGACATCGTCCGCCGCGTGTTCACGAGCTATGGCATTCCCCTGTTCCTCGATCGACGCGCGGCGGTAGCGCATCATCCGCTCGCCGAATTGACCCGGTTCGCCTTGCGGGTCGCAGCCTATGGCTGGCAGCGCGACGATTGGTTTGGAGCGCTCAAGACGGGATTGGTCGAATCGAATGAGCAGGCGATCGATGAGCTCGAGAATGCCGCCTTGGCGCGTGGCTGGGAACCTGACCAATGGCAACGACCGTTTTCGGAAAAGGACGGGCCGCCCCGCCTGGAAGCGCTACGTGCCCGCGTCACGCCCGCCTTTGCCTCGTTGAACGCTGCGGTCAGCAGTCCGGTTAACGGCCTCGAATTGGTCGCCGCCATTCGCGCGTTGTGGGCGGGATTGAGTGTCGAGGCGACGCTCGAGCGTTGGACTGAGGAGGCGCGTGACGTAGCGCCGCTGGCCGTTTCGATTCACAGCAGTGTGCTCGAGCAAATGGAGGACTGGCTCACCAATGTGGAGCGCGCCTTTGCCAGCCAAAGCCTGTCGATTCATGAGTGGCTTCCCATTCTTGAGGCCGGCCTGGCGGGATTGAGCGTGGGCGTGATACCGCCCGCGCTGGATCAGGTGCTTGTGGGAACGATCGACCGTTCGCGCAATCCCGACCTTCGTCTGGCCATCATTATCGGCCTGAACGAAACCGTTTTCCCCGCGCCACCACCGCCGCCTCCGATTCTTACTGAACATGAGCGTGACGAGTTTTCCGATGCGCTGATTCGGGAACGGAAATCCTTCGGTCTCAGCCGCAAGGACCGCCTCGCCCATGAACGTTACTTTGGCTACATCGCCTGCACCCGTTCGTGCGAACGGCTTGTCCTGACTTGGTCGCACGCGGACCGCAAAGGCCGCGCGTTGAATCCGTCGCCATTCATCTCGCTGGTGAAACGTTTGTTCCCATCGCTTGAGCCAGTGACGTTCAACGAAGTCGATTGGCGGAATCCTGAGCACCTCGTGGAACTGGCTCCAGAGGTCATCCGTCCGTCCAGTCGGGTCCCAAAGGAATTGCTGGACTGGCCGGAGTTTGCCGAAGTCATTGCTCGGGCGCACGGCGTACGAACGGCCCGTTCCGTTTCCGCGCTCGCGGCTGACATTGCCTCGCGCCTTTACGAGAACCCCTTGCGCACCTCGGTGAGTGCGCTGGAGCAATTCGCCTCGTGCCCATTCAAGTTCTTCTTGAGCAAAGGACTGGGGTTGAAGGAGCGGATCGAGTTCGAAGTCGATGCGCGGGAACGCGGCAAGTTTCAGCACGACATCCTGAGCCAGTTTCATGCGCGCATTATTCAGAGTGGGCGGCAATGGCGGGATCTCACTCCCGAAGAGGCGCGTGAAATCATTCGCGACGTCGGCCTGCAAACGCTGCGCAGCTTTGGCGGTGGGCTCTTCAACGTAAATGCAGAGCGGCGCTTCACGGCGGAATTGTTGATCACGAACCTCGAACGACTCGCCTCAACGCTCGTGGGGTGGATGAAAACCTACCAGTTCAACCCAGACCGCGTGGAGTTGGCGTTCGGTTTTGAAAAAGAGTCGCTTCCCGGCTGGACCATCGACTTGGGGAACGGGCGGTCGCTTCTCTTGTGCGGGCGAGTGGACCGGATTGACCTGGCGCAACATCCCAGTGGCGATGGGAAGCTCGCTGTGGTGATCGATTACAAATCCAGCGGACGAAGAGTCGACGCAACCAAGCTTCATCACGGCATCGAATTGCAACTGCTCTCGTATCTCGGGTGGTTGCGACAGGTGGATGCGTCCTCGTTCGACGGGCAAACCATCACGCCCGCCGGCGTCTTCTATCTTGGCCTGAAGGGCGGCGTGAAATCCGCCTCGTCGCGGACTGATGCGTTGGAGAAAGCCGAGGAATTGCAGCGCAAGACGTTCCAGCACGCCGGCCGGTTTGATGCGAGTTGGCGGTCCCAGTTCGCGAGCGACGGCAACAAGGAGCAGTTCAACCTGGGCGGTCAAAGTGATCCTTGCGAGTCGGCGGTGTTCGAGGCGCTCGTGAATGACGTGGAAACGCATCTGCGCCAGTTTGGTCGTCGCATCCTGGAGGGCGCGATCGAGATTGCGCCCTATCGCAAAGGCAAGGAGGTGGCTTGCACCCAATGCGAGTTCAGTTCGATTTGCCGCTTCGATGCCTGGACACAGCCCTATCGAGTGCTGGCAGCGCCGCCCCGGCCGCCGGTTTCCACGCTGCAGGCCGGGAAAGGGAGGGCCCAGCCGTGAGCGCGTTTACTGAATTTCAACTGCGGGCCATCCGGGCGACGGGCAACGTTCTCGTCTCGGCCGGCGCGGGCACGGGCAAGACAGGCACAGTCGTCGCCCGCTGCCTGCGTCTCATTCTTGAGGAGCACTGCTCGGTCGAAAATATCCTGATGGTGACCTTCACCGAGGCGGCCGCGGCGGAGATGCGCGCGCGCTTGCGCAAGGGATTGGAGAAGGCCGTGGAGTCGCGATCAGGTGATGCCCGAGCCGAAGTGGAGGAGCAACTGGCGCTGCTCGACACGGCGTACATCTCTACCCTGCACGGTTTCGGACTGCAGTTAGTGCGGGAACATTTTCATGAGCTGGGCATCGATCCACAAGTGAGCGTGCTTGATGAAAGTCAGACCCAGCCACTTATTCATGGTACGCTGGACGGGTTACTCGAGCAATGCTACGAGGGCAAATCGCCTGCGTCGTCCGAGGTGCTCGCGCTAATCCGGCATTATGGGGGAGGCTCAGAAGAGAAGATTCGATCACTTGTCCTCAGGTTGCATCGCTACTCCCAAACCTTGTCGCATCCAGATCTCTGGATGTCGCGTCAGATTGAGCGCCTCACCCAGCCGACTCCGACCGACTGGCCGAAGTTGTTCGTTCAAGCAGTGAATGATTGGCGCTGGGAATTTCGCGACGAGGTCGAGGCATGCAATGGGTGCGAGAACGTGGGGGCCTGCGTTGGAGCCCTTCGAGAATTGCCGGCACAACCCACGTTCGCGCAAGCCGGGGAGGTCGTGCGATGCGTGGTGGAAGCGTTTCAACGGAAATGGAAACACGGCACGGTGGGTAAATATCGTGATCCGCTCGAAAAGTTTTTTGAACGCGCCGCGTTTCTCGCTTCGCTCCTGCCGCAAAGCGATGGGGCTGACCCGATGGTGGAGGATTGGCACCGGTTGCGGGAACCGATGCGCGCGCTGCTGGAGTTGACGCAGGCATTCACCACCGAGTTCACCCGGGCCAAGCGGGCGCTTGGCGGCGTTGATTTTGCCGACATCGAACAATTGGCGCTGAAGTGTTTGCTCAACCCGGCGGGTGAACCCACCCCCACGGCTCGGGCCTGGCAGCGACGATTCGAGCACGTGTTCGTTGACGAATATCAGGACATCAACGCCGCCCAGGATGCCATCATCCGATCAGTGAGTCGCGAAGGGCGGGACGCCAACCGGTTTCTCGTGGGCGATGTAAAACAGAGCATCTATCGCTTCCGCCTGGCTGACCCCGCGATTTTTCGTGATTACGAGGAACGCTGGCGCGAAGGGCAGGGAGGCGCACGTATCCCGCTCGCTGATAATTTCCGCAGTCGCGAACGTATTTTGGATTTCGTGAATCCCCTGTTTGCGGAGCTGATGCGACCAGAACTCGGTGACATTCATTACGATGAGGACGCTCGCTTGCGCTTCGGAAACCCGGAGGGGCGTCACGCCTTAAGTGCGGCCGCGGACCCGGCGCTGCGTGTGGCGCTGCATGTCGTTCACGGGGGCGAGGTCGAGTCGAGTAGCTCGAACGGCGAGGAGGATGCAGAAGCCAGCCGAGAGATCGTGGACTTGGATAATCTGGAGTTGGAAGCCCGTCTGGTGGCGCGGCAATTGGAGGATTTGGAATCAGCAGGGCACCTGATTTGGGACGAGGAGGAAGGTGGCTTCCGGCGTGTCGAGTGGAAGGACATGGTGGTGCTCCTCCGTTCCCCGGGGCCGCGCATTGAAGCGTTCGCCAAGGAGTTCAGCCGGGCTGGGATTCCGCTCGCCGCATCCCGTGCCGGCTTTTTTTCCGCGATGGAGGTCTGCGATCTTTTGAACCTGCTGCGCCTGCTGGACAATCCGTTGCAAGACGTTCCGCTGGCCGCAGTGTTGCGCTCTCCGTTGTTTGGGTTTTCCGCCGATGAGTTGGCGTGCGTGCGGCTGGGCGGCGGCCGGGATGGCGAATTCTTCGGAGCGTTGAATCGCTTTAAACAAAAGCGGCCTACTTCTTCGTCGACAGCGGTTGAGCGTTCGGCGCGAGCCAGGGTGGAATCTTTTCGCAAGAGCTTCGAGAAATGGCGTCGGCTGCTGCGTCACACCTCGCTCTCGCACTGCCTCGAAACCATTCTGGCGGAAACGCAATACGAAGCGCTGCTGCTGGCCGAGGACCGCGGACGCGAGCGCACCGCCAACGTGCAGCGACTCCTCGAACTGGCGCGCAACTACGATCCCTTCCAACGACAGGGACTATTTCGCTTTCTTAAGTTTGTCGAGGAGCAGGAGGAGTCGGGCTTGGATCAGGATGTAGCTGCGGTCGAATCCCGCAACGCGGTGCGGCTGATGAGCATTCACGCGAGCAAAGGTCTCGAGTTCCCCGTCGTGGTGCTGGCGTGTCTTGGTGCGCAGTTCAATCAAACTGATTTGCGTCAGGACATTCTGCTGTCTCCGCATCTTGGGCTGTGCGCGAAAATCGTTTGCCCGGAATCCGAGCGGCGTTATCCGAGTCTGCCCTGGTGGTACGCGAAACAAATCGAGCAGCGCGAAATGCTCGGTGAGGAACTGCGTTTGCTCTACGTCGCGATGACGCGCGCGCGGGACACGCTGATCCTGACGAGCTTTGATGGAAGGCGTGCCGGGGAAACACCATGGCCGACCGGGCGCACCGAGCCGCTGTTGAGTCGCGAACTGCTCTCGGCCCGCAGCTATTGGGACTGGTTGAAGCTCTGGCTGGGGCGCAATTCTAACCCAGCGCAATGGCAGGACGATGAAAACGGCTCCAATGAAATGCTCATGTGGCGGCGCTGGAATAAGAGTCTCCTGCCTCCGGCGCGTGGCGATATATCCGACTCAAACGGAATCGGCGAAACCCTTGTTCAGAACGTAGAATTCCTTCGTGCGCAGCTCACGCGCGTCTATCCGCATCAAGCCGCCACGATGGAACCCGCCAAGAGCAACGTCTCGGCACTTCGCCGGCGGGCGGCCGAACTCGACGAGGACGCGGCGCACCCGTTTGTTCCGGTGCTTCACAAGCGCGCCGCCGGGAGGTTGAGTGCCAGCGACATCGGATCGGCGCACCATGCGTTCCAGCAACGCGTGGCACTGAACCGAGTCAGCAGCTTGATCGAATTACGGAGTGAAGCGGAGCGATTCGTCGAAAACGGATGGCTCACCCGCGAGGAGGCGGACGCGTTGGATGTTGAAGCTCTCCTGCGATTCTGGCTGTCACCGGCAGGCCGCCGGGTCGCGGCTCGCCCAGCCAGCGTGTGGCGGGAGTTGCCCTTCACCGCCAAGTTCACGATCGAGCAATTAAGTGCACTGGCTCTGACAAACAGTGACGCTTGCGGGTGAATTTGTCATCGTTCAGGGCGTCGTGGACCTGGCAATCGTGGATGACGAGGGGATTGAGATACTGGATTTCAAAACCGACCGTGTGAGCGCTGGGAATTCTAAGGAGAAGGCGGCCGCCTACGCCCCCCAACTCAAGCTCTATGCAGCCGCGCTCTCCGCCATCTATGGCAAACCGGTGCGGAGCGCTGCGCTGCACTTCCTAGCTACGGGAGAGACATTGCCAATCTTGGTGTAATAAATTTGGATGCATTGCGTTTACGATCGTGTAAAAAGGATTACATGAAGACGTTGTTGATGGGAATCGTAAGTGCCTCGGTTGTCTTGGGCGCGCTAGGCGCGGACGTAAAGCCTGCCGCCAAGGCCAAGCCTTATCCGCTCAAAGTTTGTGTTGTGTCCGACGAAAAATTTGGTGGCGACATGGGGGACCCATACGTGTTCACGTATCAGGGTCGCGAAGTGAAACTGTGCTGCAAAGGTTGTTTGGACGATTTCAACAAGGAACCTGCCAAGTACGTGAAGAAGATGGAAGCCGGCGAAAAGAAGAAGTAAGTCGGCGGGTCAACGTCTCGATTGATCATGCGTCACGCGAAAACAACCCTGTGGCTGAGCGCCCGATGGTTCATCATTCTGATGACCAGTGCGGTGATCCTGTCTGGCAATGTCTTCGCAGCCGCATTCAAACCATCTGCCTCCAAGTGTGAAGCTTCTTGCGCGGCTCAATGCCCCTGCTGTCTGAAGGCGTCCCCGTCAGAATCGTCGGCGCCCGTCGTCCCGGTTTCGTCCAGTCGTTCCCTGGTCAAGGATCTGCAACTGCTCCCCATCCTCCAGTTTTTCATTATCGCACCAAGCCAATCGAGTGCACTGGATAGCGCCTCAGCCTTACCGCCCCATTTTCCCGCATCTTCGCCTCTTTTCCTGCGCCACTGCGTATTTCTGATCTGAGCCCGTTTTCATGACCCGCACGGAGTGTGCCCATGCGGCACGCTGGTTCCTGTTTGTCAGTTGGAGGGTGTTTATGAAAAATGGTTCTTATCTCTGGTTCAGTCTGTTTGGCCTCGTGGCTGGAAGCGTTTTTGGGCAGATCGTTTCGAATCGCGCTAACGCGGTCATCATGACCCCGCAGTTCATCGATGCACTTGCGGAAGAGGTCCGCACAAATCATCCGGCATTGCGTGCCGCCGATGCGCGGGCGGATGCAGCCCTGTGGAATGCCGCGGGCATTCGGGCGTGGGAAGATCCCATGGCCAGGTTCGGCGTTATGGGGGCCGACCGCGCCAAGCGCGCCGATGATGGTGACTTATCGTACGGCGTGGAGCAGAAGTTGCCGCTCTTCGGGAAAGCTCACGCGGCTCGTTCCGTGGCTCAGGCGGAAGCGATGACGCTGAGACATGTCTGCTGCTTTCCGCGCGTTGGAATTGCGCAGCGCCATCAACAAACAGCTCGTGAAGGTCTCTTTCGCGCAACGAGCCCTGGAACTGGGGCGCCTGGATGCCGCATCGCTGGAGGCTGTGGTAACCACGTCGGAAGACAAGTATCGCAACGGATTGGCCACCCAGGTGGAGGTATTGCAATCTCAGAGCGAGAGAGCCCGTCAGCTGAACCGGCTTCGATCGGACGAGAGTTTCCTGGCGGCCGATGAAGCGGCCTTGAATCGCTTTCTCAATCGCAACATCACCTCGTCGTGGCCGCGCCTGATTTTGCCGCCATTGATCACGAACCTGCCGCCCGTCGCATTGATGATTGAGCACGCCACGACGATGGCTCCGCAGCTCGATACGATGCGCGCCACGATTCGCCAGGCTGAATCCGCCGAACGCCTTGCCCGCAAACAACGATTGCCGGAGGTAAGCGTTGGCCTGGAAGGACGGCAATTTGCGGACACCGGAGAATTTCGTGAGGGCACGCTCCTGTTCGGGCTGTCACTTCCCTGGGGCAATCGGTCCCGCTATGCCGCTGATATCAAACGTGAGCAGCGCAACCGGGAGGCAGCGCAACTCGACATCGCCGACATGCAACTCACCTTGCGCGACGACGTCACGCGCCTCGCGATCCAGATCGAAAACGCGGGACGCGAAGCTGCATTGTATCGCAACGACATCATTCCGCGGACGGAGCAGGCATTGTCTGGAGCACGCGCCAATTGGCTGAACAACCGCGGGATGTTGCGTGACGTGCTGGAGGCGCGGCGCCTGTTGTTGGAGGCGCAGGTGAACGAGGCGCGGGCCCATCGCTGACCAGGCAACGTTCCTTGCGGAGTTGCTATTGCACTGTGGATTGAGTGATTTGGAAAATCTGGCGGCTAAACATGCAGAGTCAGCACCAGCCAGCGTAAGGAGGTCACCATGAATTTAAAAACTCTAACCTTGGTTACATTCGTGGCTGTAGCCGCGGGCGCCGCCGGTTGGTTTGCGGCGAAACGATCCGCTGCACCGGCGAAGGCTTCCGACTCGGCGCGCAAAGTTCTTTACTACCAAAGCCCGATGCACCCCTGGATCACGTCGCCACAAGCAGGGCGCTGCACGATTTGTGGGATGCAGTTGGAACCAGTTTTCGAGGGGCAGAGTGGTTTTGCTGCGGAGGAGGGCGTGGTGATGCTCGGGTCGAACACGGTGCAAGCCATTCACGTGCAAACGGAGCCCGTTGCCGAACGTCCGATCATCCGCACATTGCGCGTGGCCGGCATGGTGGATGATGACGATACGAAGCATCGCCGCTTGTCTGCTTACGCAGAAGGTCGCGTGGAGAAGTTGTTCGTTAACTTCGTGGGCGCGGAAGTCACGGCCGGACAACCGCTCGCTACTTTCTACAGTCCGGGATTGCTGGCGGTGGAAAGCGAATACCTCAGCGTCGTGAAACAAAAGGATCCTGTGGAAGTCTCGGATTCTTTCCAGCAGGAGCGCGCTCGGTTGAAGGAGGTCGCCGTTCAACGATTGAAGCGTCTGGGCTATTCGGATGCGCAGCTAGCTGCTCTGGCGAAGAAGGATTCCGCCGATGCCCGCACCGACATTCTTGCGCCGATGACGGGTACGGTGGTGGCCCGCAACGTGTATGAAGGCCAATACGTGAAAGAGGGAGACGTGCTGTTCGAGATCGCCGACTTCGACACGATGTGGTTTCAGTTCGAGGCTTACGAGCGTGACTTGACCTGGCTGCGCGTGGGGCAACGGGTCGAGGTAACGACACCTGCGCTGCCCAATGAAACCGTCACCGCGCCAATCACTTTCATCGATCCCAACCTGAACGACATGACGCGCAGTGCGCGCGTGCGAGTGGAACTTACGAATCCCGTGGTGGAGGTGGATGGACGCAAAGCCCGCCGCTGGTTGCACAAGATGTACGCGGACGGTGTGGTAATGATTGAAGCTCCCGCGGCGCTGACTGTGCCGCGGACGGCGGTGCTGTCCGCCGGCCAGCCGCTCGTCTACGTGGAGGTGGGGCCGGGTGCGTATGAGCCTCGGACGGTGAAACTGGGCCGGCGCGGGGATGACCCTTGTCGAGGTGCTGGATGGACTCCGAGCAGGGGAACGCGTCGTAACGACAGGCAACCTTCTCATCGACGCGCAGGCGCAATTAAACATGGCCGGTCGCCCGGATTCGAGCGGAGCCGAGATGACCTCCAAGGGCACGAATGCCATGGCGGGCGCGGCATCGTTGGCAGACTTGTCGGCATCACAGCAGGCGACTGCGGGCGAGTTCCTGAGGCTCACGAGTGACTTGGGCGCGGCGTTGGCAGCTGATGATTTGACCCGTTCAATGAAATCGCGCCACGCGTGCATGCGGCGATTCCAACGTTGCTCGATGCGTTGGGAGCGGTGAAGTCGATGCGTCCGGCGTTGCAAAAGCTGGAAGAAGGCGGACATCTCGAAAAAGCCAAAGATCTCGCCGCCGCGCGGAAAGCGTTCTTGCCGCTCAGCATGGCGGTGGTGGATCTGGCGAAGCAACTCCGTGCGAACGACACCTTCAAATCAACCAGGATTTTCAACTGCCCGATGGTCAATCGTGCGATTCCCGGCGCGGCAAAAAATGGTCAGTGGGTTCAACTCGAGGGACCGTTGCGCAATCCCTATTTCGGCGCCGCGATGTTGGAATGCGGGACTGAGGTGAAGCCGTGACTTTTCGGACGCGCGAAACGTGGGCACGCGACCGTCAGCTCATCATCCCACGAGAAAGGAAAAGCATGAAACTAACAGCATCATTGATGATCGCCCTGCCGTGGTGGCCGCTGGACTCTTGTCCGGTTGCGCGACCCATTCAGGGCATGACCACAGCAAATGCGGCGCATGTTGCAAAGACAACTGTGCGGAGTGCTGCAAGGATGCAGCGGCCTGCGCGGCCTGCTGCGGCAAGAAGTAACGACCAGCGCGCGGCGGGCAGGCTCGCCGCGCGTTTTCAACCATGATCAATCGCCTCATCGAATGGTCGTTACGCAACCGCTTCATCGTGGTGGTCGCGACGCTTTTTCTCATCGCCGCCGGCATTCACGCGGTGCTGCGGACGCCGGTCGATGCCATTCCTGATCTCAGCGAGAACCAGGTGATCGTGTTCGCGGACTGGCCAGGCCGCAGTCCGCAGGAAGTCGAGGACCAAGTCACTTTCCCGCTCTCGGTGAACCTCCAGGGTCTGGCGGGCGTCAAGACCGTGCGCGCGAATTCGATGTTCGGCTTCTCGCTTAATCACCGTCATTTTTGAAGACAGTGTCGATAACTACTTTGCCCGCACCCGGGTCCTGGAACGGCTGAACTATCTGGGCACACAATTGCCGGCGGGTGTGATTCCGCAACTTGGTCCCGACGCGACTGGCCTTGGATGGATTTACCAATACTACCTCGACGTGGATCCGGTGAAGGCCGGAGCGGCTCAATCAAACGCTCCAGTAAGTTCGGCTACCTCCCCTGTTGGAAAAAGCGGCTACGACCTGGGCGAGCTCCGCGCGATACAGGATTGGTTTGTCCGTTACCAACTGAACTCCGTGCAAGGCGTGGCGGAAGTCGCCAGCGTCGGTGGTTTTGTGCGGCAATATCAAATCGAAGTTTCGTCGGCCAAGATGCGGGCGGCGCGGGTTTCCTTGAGCGAAGTTATGCGCGCAGTGGGCGAAAACAATCTCAACGTTGGCGGCAAAGTCATCGAAGAGAACGGGATGGAGTTTGTCGTGCGCGGGCTGGGCCTGGTGCAGAATGTCGCCGACCTCGAGAACATCGTCCTGACGGAAACGAATGGCACGCCCGTTTATTTGCGCGACGTGGCGACCGTCCAAATCGGCGGGGATTTCCGGCGAGGCACACTGGATGTAAACGGTCATGAAGTGGTGGGCGGCATCGTAGTGATGCGCACGGGCGAAAACGCCCGGGATGTCATTGCCCGCGTGAAGCAGAAGATCGCCGAGATCACTCCGAGCCTGCCCCCGGGCATCACCATCCGGCCGTTCTACGATCGGAGCGAGTTGATCGACCGCACGATTGGTACACTCCGGCATGCGCTTTGGGAGGAGGTCATCCTCGTCACGCTGGCTCACATTCTTTTTCTTTGGCACTTCCGAAGCATCCTCATCGTCACGCTGCCGTTGCCGATCTCGATCCTGGCCTCGTTCGTCCTGATGAAACAGTTCGGGATCACGTCGAACATCATGTCGCTGGCCGGCATCGCGATCGCGATCGGTGTGCTCGTGGATGCGGCGATTGTCATGACGGAAAATGTGATCCGTCGCTGTGAACAAGCGGAGGATGAAAAGAGGAGAAAGCGCGGAAGTGAAGCGGGGGGTGGAGGTGAACTTAAATCAGCCCATGCTGGCGAGGACTCAAAGATCCGCCTTACCTCTGCTGAAACCTGGCAGGTCGTCGCGGACGCTTCGAAGCAGGTTGGCCGCCCCATCTTCTTCGCCATGGCGATCATCATTCTCGCGTTCGTACCGGTGTTCGCGTTAACCGGGCAGGAAGGTAAACTTTTTCATCCTCTGGCCTTCACCAAAACGTTTGCCATGATCGGCTCGACGGTGCTGGCGGTCACCATTGTGCCTGTCCTTTGCACGTGGCTCGTGCGGGGTCCCTTTCATGCTGAAGATCGAAACTGGATCATGCGCGGCTTGCTCCGGATGTACGACCCGATGCTGAATTGGGCGTTGCGCCATCGCAAGACGGTGCTGGGTCTCGCCATGCTGCTTCTCGCGAGCGCACTCATTGTCGCCTTCGGCCTTCCGCGCCCGGTGGTGGCAAAATTTCAGCAATGGAACTTGAGCTCCCTGGCGAACCTGACAAAGGGAATAGGCTCCGAGTTCATGCCGCCGTTGAATGAAGGTTCGCTCCTTTTCATGCCAGTGCTTTTACCCAGCACATCCTTGACGGAGGTGAAGCGAATCATGGCCTGGCAGGACAAGGTGATTTCACAAACGCCCGAGGTCGCATCTGTTGCCGGCAAACTGGGCCGTTCGGAAACGGCCACCGATCCGGCGCCGGTGGAAATGATCGAAACGACGATCATGTTGAAACCGGAATATCTTGTCACAAACCGCACGTGGCTTGGATTCATCAAAGTGCCGCGAACCATTCGTAATCCTGAATGGCGGGCGGGAATGACGATGCAGGGGTTGCGGAGCGAGTTATCCGAGAAGCTCACGCAGGTGCCGGGTTACGTGCCGGGATTTCTCCAACCCATTGAGAACCGCATTCTCATGATCGAGCACGGGCATCCGGGCGCAAGTGGGAGTCAAGGTGTTGGGTGATAACCTGGAAGCGTTACAGGCCAAGGCCTTCGAGGTTGAACGCGTCGTCCGCTCGGTGGAAGGGGCGACCGGTGTGGCGGCTTCGCGAATGCAGGGGAAGCCGTATATCGAGATCGAGGTGGACCGTGTAGCAATGGCGCGTTTCGGTCTGCGCGCCCGGGACGTGCTCGAAGTGGTGGAGAGCGGGTTGGGCGGGATGAATGTCACCACGACGATCGAAGGGCGGCAGCGCTTTCCCATCCAGGTGAGATTGGAGCGCAGCGAGCGCGATGACATCGAACGGTTGGGGGAAGTTTTGATGGCGACGCCCTCCGGCAAGTTTGTGCCTCTGGGTCAGGTGGCAAAGATTCGCCGCACCAGCGGCCCCAGCGAGATAGCCAGTGAGAACGGCCGGTTGCGTGTGTTCGTGCAGGCGAATGTGCAGGATCGCGACCTCGGTGGGTTCATGAAGGAGTTGCAGGAACGCATCCGGGCGGAAGTGAAGCTGGAAGGGGGCATGACCATTGAGTACAGCGGCCAGTATGAAAACCAGATTCGAGCACAACGGACTCTCACGCTGATCGTCCCGACTGTTCTCGTGATCATTTTTCTCCTCCTGTTCGTGGTGTATCACTCGGCGAAGGAGGCGGCTCACGTGATTCTTGCCGTCCCATTCGCGCTGACCGGAGGCGTTTTTCTCCAATACCTGCTGGGCTACAATTTCAGCGTCGCTGTATGGGTGGGCTACATTGCGCTGTTTGGAACGGCGATTCAAACGGGCGTGGTCATGGTGGTCTATCTCGAGGAGATGCTGGAGAAGAAGCGGTTGGAACGTGGCGCGGCCTTCAATCGCGACGACTTGATTCAAGCAATCAAGGATGGAGCCCGCCTGCGCCTGCGACCCAAAGTCATGACGGTGGCCACGATCGTGGCCAGCCTGCTGCCCATCATGTGGAGCACACGGACCGGTGCGGAAGTGATGAAGCCGCTGGCAACGCCGGTGATTGGTGGAATGGTGAGCAGCCTCATCCATATTCTGATTGTCACTCCGGTTATCTTTGCATGGCTGCGCGAGAGGGAATTGAAAAAGGCCGCGCGCTCGGCGGATTGATCGCGGGCATTTCTCCACCTCGCCACGGTTGGTGCTTGGAGGTTGTCGTGGCAGATCGTAGGGTGGGCTTCGAATGATTGCGTTGCCAAAGCCTGAAGTGATTCTGACCCACGAGAGCGACCTGGATGGATTCCTGTCAGGCGCGCTACTGCAACGGCTGGCCAAACGCCTTTTCGGCACGGAGGTGCGCCTGGAGGCATATCATTACCAGGCTTGGAAGCAACGCGAGTTGCGCGAGAAGTCAGCCTGGGTGTGCGATTTCAGTTTCGAGGCGCGCCTCGACAAGATGGATTGGGTCGTCATCGATCATCATCCCACCGACATCGTGCCGCAGCAAGCGCGGTTGATTCACGACATCACGAAGTCCGCTGGCCTTTTGTGTTACGAGTTGTGTCGTGAGCAGGGCCTCGGTACTCCGGACCTGGATAAGCTGGTGCACTGGAACAATGTCTCTGACCTGTTCCTCGAGAACGACCCTGAGTTTGTCACCGCGAGCGACTACGCGAATCTGGTAAAGGTTTATAATTTCTGGAACCTCCACGCGTTGATTGGAGGAAATCCCGAACGACTGGTGGGCCATCCGTTGCTGGAAGTGATGGCCGTCAAGCGCCGTATCGAGGATCCGTTGGGCTTTGATTGGAGCCGCAAGAATATCGTCGAGCTGAGTCCGACGGTGGGTTACGTGGACACGGTGGTGGGCAACACAAATTTAATCGTGCATCGGTTGCTGGAATCGGGCGCCACGAAATATCCGGTCTTGCTGACTGTTTTCCGGAAGGCGAACAACCAGATCATCGTGAGCCTGCGGAGTAAGAACGGTGAGGCGCTGAGGGTGGCAGAAAAACTCCAGGGTGGTGGGCATCCAAATGCCAGCGGAGCGATGTTGCCGAGGTCCGTACGCAACGTGGGTGATGCGGTTGAATACCTGCAACGCCTCCTGAACCCGAGTCCGGCGGCCAATGCATTGAACAGCCTTGAAGGTCTGTTCGCTGAGCTCGAAGCCAAGAAGTAGCTTTCGAGTTCACGATTGCTCCAATAAGGGAAGGTTCCTACCGTTTCCACGCATGGCATCAACATCACCTAACGCGTCCGGCCGAATTGATCAGCGGCGGCCTGACCAGATCCGCCCGCTTCGGTTTCAGAATCACATCGCTCCGTACGCCACGGGTTCGACCCTCGTCGAGTGGGGCAACACCCGGGTCATCTGCGGCGTTACAGTCGAAGAAAGCCTCCCTCGATGGATGAAGGAACAGGGAGTGACGGGCGGTTGGATTACGGCAGAATATTCAATGTTGCCTTATTCCACTCTGACCCGGAAGGCACGCGATATCAGCAAGGGGAAGATCGACGGCCGATCTCAAGAGATCCAACGACTAATCGGGCGCGCCATGCGCGCCGCGATCAACCTTGAGAAAGTGGGCCCAAGGACCATTTGGATCGACTGCGACGTCCTGCAGGCAGATGGCGGCACCCGAACGGCGGCGATCACCGGAGCGTTTGTAGCACTGGCCCTGGCCGTGCGGAAGCTGACAGCGGAAGGTAAGCTGAAGGAAAATCCTTTGCTCAGCGCTGTAGCGGCAGTGAGCGTTGGGTTGATCGGCGGCGAGGCACTGTTGGATTTGAATTACGTGGAGGATGTGGCGGCTTCCGTGGACATGAACATTGTGATGAACGCGGCGGACGAATTCATCGAAGTGCAGGGCACGGGTGAAGAGGCAACATTCACGCGGGCGCAAATGGATATGCTCCTTGAGTTCGGTCGCGTGGGTATTCGGCAGTTGCTGGAAGCCCAAAACCGCGCCCTGGCAGATGCGGCCGTTTCTTGAGTGTGCCGCGCGCGATCAAAAAACCCAGCCGGCAGCTGTTTAAGGTTTCGGTCCGCCTTACGGCGGACACGGAGGATTCGTTTGTGGCCGCGATCACCGACCTCTACGGCATACCTCCTTCAGTGTATACCGATACGGAAAGGCAGACGACGGTCGCTTCCCTATTTTTGCCTGAGTTCAGTGAACGAGACCGCCGCTGTATTCGGTCCGTTTTGACGAGAATTGCAGCTGCGGGATTGCCGACGGGTTCCGGTCGCATCGTGGCACGGCGCATCGCCCGGGAGAATTGGGCGGAATCGTGGAAGCGGCACTTCAAGCCACTTGAAATTGGCTCCCGCCTGCTTGTTTTGCCCAGCTGGAGCAAGAGGAAGCCAAATCGCGATCAAACAATGGTAGTTTTGGACCCCGGTTTGAGTTTCGGTACCGGGCATCACCCCACCACAGCCTTCTGTTTGGAACAAGTGGCGGAACTTTCCGGGCCGGGTCACAGGCATCCATCCTTGCTCGATATCGGAACCGGCTCCGGGATTCTGGCCATTGCCGCGGCTAAGCTTGGTTACAAGCCCGTGAAGGCCTTCGACTTTGATCCCGCGGCGGTCCGGGTCGCACGGCAAAATGCCGCTGTCAATCGGGTAAGTTTTCCGATTCTACGACAAGACCTGTCCCAAATGCCCATTCGCAGTCCCAAGCGTTACGACGTGGTTTGCGCCAACCTGATGTATGACCTCCTGATCCAGGAACGACGGCGCATCCTCTCTCGGTTACAGCCGAACGGCACGCTGGTCCTGGCGGGGATTCTCAAAAGCCAGTTCCCGGCTGTTCGTCTGGCTTATGAAGAGAAGGGACTGACGCTGATCCGGCAACGGATGGCGGGCGAATGGCGATCGGGCGCATTCCAGTTTCAAAGTGCACACAAAAACAGTGCAGAATGAAAAAATTGAGACACCCATTTCCGACCGGGGTGGCGATAATTCCACGATTTTCCTTTTGAACAACTTCCGATCGAGTGGCATCTATTAATTCGAATAGCTCGAAACCACGATTGCCCAGAGGCAGGAGCTGATTTTGAACGAAGGTCGTTCCTGCTGGCACGCGTAAGGCTTTGAGCCACGTAACGAAAGGTAATGGGTATGATAAAAACGTTAGACCTCATCACGGAAGTGGTAAGCAATTCGAAGAAGGCACTGCGAAAGGTCGCCGACACTCCCAAGAAAGCTGAAAAGCATCGTTATGAACGCCGGAAAGTCCGGGAGTATCTTAAGCTCGGTGATTGGGACGGGCAGGGAGCCACATCCTGATCGGGTTTTCGAACAAAAACAGAATCTAAAAGAAAGCCACGCCTCACAGCGTGGCTTTCGCCTTTTACCCGCCCCTCATCCACGAAACAATTTTAGGATTAGTAAATTCCTGGGGGCGCACAGAATCACTTGCCCTCCCATGGAAGCCTCCACAAACTGAACGCACCGATGATCGAACTCATCCAGTTCCCATGGAGTCCGTATTGCCTCGTGCAACGCCGAATTCTGGAATTCTCGGGCGCCCGCCACAAACTGATCAACATTCCTTCGACCGCGGATCGTTCCCTGATTTGGAAGCTGACGAAGCAGCGCTATTATCAAGTGCCTGTCCTCCGGGATGGACGGAATGTTCTGTTTGAAACAAGTGAGAATTCGCAGGTCATCGCCAAGTACCTCGATGAGAAACTGCAACTTGGTTTGTTCCCGCATGAGCTGGACGGCGTTCAGGATATTCTCTGGCGTTACATTGAAAACGAAGTAGAGAGCCTGACGTTCAAATTGAATGACGCTTATTTCGAGGAGTTTGTGCGACCGGCGGATCAATTGAACTACCGGCGGTTCAAGGAGCGAAAATTTGGCCGGCATTGCCTGGAGCAGTGGCACCAGCAGGAAGGCAGCCTGCGTCTGGAGTTGGAGGAACGACTCGTTCCCTTCGAACAGATGCTGGCGCATCGTGATTTTCTGCTGAGTGAGCAACCCCGGTTTGTTGATTTCGACCTTTGGGGAATGCTCGCCAACTTGCAGTTTTCAGGTCACCACCCACTGCCTGAGAAACACAATCGAATCCGCCAGTGGTATAGTCAGATGAGCTCAATCAAAATAACGACGAACCGCAAACTCTCGAAAATCCGTAAGTGAAAAATTACATTCTCGACACCAACGTTCTTCTCCACGACCCCAACTCTCTCGTCAACTTCAAGGACAACAACGTCCTCATCCCGATTGAAGTCATTGAGGAGATTGATCGCTTCAAGCGTGAATCCTCCGAGCTAGGCCAGAATGCCCGCACCGTTTCACGGACTTTGGACGGGCTGCGCACACAGGGCCGATTAAATGAAGGAGTCCGCCTTTCGAACGGCGGTTGCCTGAAGATTATTTTCCATAATGCCGCCGAGAACGGGCACACGGTTTTTGGAAACAAGACGGTGGACAGTCGAATCGTGACTCTTGCCAAGGAAGTGCAGAAGGAAGATCCGAAAATCAAGACCATCGTCGTCAGCAAGGATATCAATCTGCGGGTCAAAGCCAATGCGCTCGGGCTGGACGCCGAGGATTACGAGACGGACCGCATTCTGATCACCGAATTGTATACGGGCATGATCGAGATGTCGGTGAGCAGCGAGGCGTTGAATGCATTTCGAGTAAATGGCGAACTCGAAGTGCCGGGGGAGAAGAAATATTTCCCGAACGAATATTGCACGCTCACCGATCAGGCGAATCCCAAGCGGACCGCCCTGACCAAGGTGGATGCAAGCGGGCGAAAGTTTATCCCAATCCTTGAGTCCAAGGAGGGAGTTTGGGGTATCAAACCACGGAATCGCGAACAACATTTTGCCTTCGATGCGTTGCTCGACGACAACGTGAAACTGGTCACCCTGATGGGAAAGGCCGGCACGGGCAAAACGCTCATGGCGATGGCTGCCGGGTTGCGCCGCACGGTTTTGGACCGGGAGTTTCGCCGTGTAATCGTGGCGCGTCCCACGGTGAGCATGGGCAAGGAGATCGGATTTCTTCCCGGAACGATGGAGGAAAAATTAAATCCATGGATGCAGCCTATCCATGACGCGCTCGAGATGCTCAGCGATTTAAACATGGGGCATGAAAGTCGTCGCGGAAGTGATCTTTTGCGGAGTGGCAGCATCGTCGTCGAGGCGCTGAGCTATATTCGCGGACGCAGCATTGCCCACCAGTTCATGATTATCGACGAAGCGCAAAACCTGACCCCGCTCGAAGCCAAGACCATCGTGACTCGCGTAGGGCATGGCACGAAGATCATCTTCACTGGCGATCCTTATCAGATTGATAACCCGTACGTGGATTCCTCCTCAAACGGGTTCAATTACATTGTGAGCAAGTTTCGCGAGCAACCGATCGCTGCGCACATCGAGCTGCAAAAAGGTGAACGCTCTGAGTTGGCCGAGCTGGCGGCGAACCTTTTGTAAGGCAGGACATTTAGGATAGGAGACGGCGGGCGCTTGCTGATTGCGCCGTCACCGGCTTGTCGCAACGCGGATTTGCGTTTGTCGCGAGTGGGCTCCACTGTTGCCGCGCAACAGGGAAACACGGAGGGAATTATGGAACAGAACAACAACATCACCCGCGAGCAGATGATCGCTTTGCTCAATGACGATCTCGCACGCGAATATCAAGCCATCATCGCTTACGTGGCCTACAGCCAGATGATGAAGGGCGCAGCCTACACGGACATCGCGCGGGAATTGGAGAAGCATGCTGGCGAAGAACTGAGCCATGCGCTTCAAATTGCCAAGCAGATCGATTACTTGGGCGGGACGCCGGTCGTGGTGTCCAAACCAGTTAAGTTATCCGACAAGCCAGAGGATTTGCTCCGCTTTGATTTGGAGAATGAACGGGAAACGGTGGCGCATTATCGCAACCGGATTCGTCAAGCGGAAGCCATGGGAGAATTCGCGCTCAGCGAAACCTTGCGGAAGATCATCCAACAGGAACAGGAGCACGAGATCGACCTGGCCGATGCCCTCGGCATTGACGTGCCAGAGCCGAAAAAACTCTGACGCGGGTCACGTCCTAGGTACGAGGAGGTGATTGCTCGGCCGTTTTCCCGTTACGGTTCGGATCGGCCCGCTGGTCAGGGCCCGGTAGCTCGCGTCGGTGATGCTCTGAAAGTCGCGAGTGCTGGCGCGAACAACACTGCCGTCAGTCAAGGCAAGGTTGCCCTTGGTTCCATGCCCACCCTTGCTCCATCCGATCGCTCCGTTGCCCGCCACGAATTCGCTGGCCGGCACGCCTGAGTTCGCCACGCTTCCGCAGTTGTCGGTTCTGCCGCCCTTGATATTCCGGTCGCCCGCCAGCATGGCGACCGGCAGCGCCTCGAACCCATCCAAGCCAACAAAAAAGCTCACGGCCTCCGACCGGAAAGAAACCGAACCAAACTCAGCCCATGTGCGTGCGGTTTGTTTCGTCGTTCGGTCGCTGGGGCAGGCGAGTAGTTGCGGCGTGACCAATTCATTTGAGAGCGCGCTGAAATTGACCCACGCATTGGCGGCCAGGGGGCCGTAAGTCCCGCCATCCACCGGTTGGGTATGCCACGGATGTGTGCCTTCATGATCCAACGCGAAGAGTTTCGAAGCGAGACCGACTTGCTTGAGATTGCTCACGCACTTGATCCGGCGAGCCGTTTCCTTGGCACCTGCGAGCGCGGGAAGGAGGAGGGAAGCGAGGATCGCAATGATGGCGATAACCACGAGAAGTTCGATGAGGGTGAACCCAAAGCCGGTAGATTGACGCGCATTCATCGTTGAACGCGACCCTGAACGAACTGTCTATGATGTCAATGGCGTGCCCGGAAAGCCGTTGTCGACAAGGTCGGTTCAACCGTGTTTCAAAAATCCGGAAGCGGTCGTCACTCTCGGCTCTTAGAGACTGACTTTGCCGTGCTGCTCGCCTTCCTTGATTTCAGGCTGCGTCCCGCTCATCCGTGCTTTGGCAGCTTGGAACAAATAGCGCAAGCCGTTGGTTCCCGCGGAATCCCAATACTCCGCTTCATCCGCATGGACACAAAGGAGCAGGAGGTCGGGGTCTTCCACTCCGCCGGGAAACCACGTCTTATAGGAATCGCTCCACAGTTCTCGTGCTTTGGCTCGATCAGCGACGAGTTCAGCGCGGCCAGCCAAGGAGATGTACCGTTTGTGTTCGTCCTGGCAGACGATGAGAACGGATTGATCCTCCTGTATCTCGTGCACTTTGGCGCTGCCTCTGCCGGTGAAGAACCACAGGTCACAGTTCTTTTCAATCTCGGCCATGGCCATCGGGCGCGCATGAGCGAAGCCTTCGCCGTAAGTGACGAGCATGGCCGTGTCGAACTCGCATAAGAGTTGGTAAATCTTCTGAACCTGATCGTCTGCCATAAATCCTCCTTCTGTCAGAACCGTGCTGGTTCGCGACTATCAGTACGCGTGAACAAGGAGTTGGTCAAAGGTCCGAGGCGCTTTTCGTGCGGCCACCGATGCACAAACGTTATTGTCGCAAGCTTGACCCGCAGTCGGGGAATCGATTTGTTCGTTGTCGTTCGATGACTCCCGACAAACAAACGCTCGACCAGCTTCGCATCGACCGCGACCCCCGACCGATCAACAAAGTGTCGGGCCTGGCCGTCGCCATCGTCCTGGTGGTGTTGGCGTGCGCTGTAGCGGGCATTTGGTGGTTCAAGCGTCCCAGACCAGTCGTCGTTCGAACGATGATTGTGCAACAGCCGTTAACTACGGGAGATCGCACACTCCTGAATGCCTCTGGCTACGTCAAAGCCCGGCGCGCCGCAACCGTCTCTTCCAAGGTCACCGGCAAAGTGGTCGAGGTTTTGGTGGAGGAAGGGATGAAAGTTGAGACGGGTCAGATTTTAGCGCGGATCGATTCCTCAAACGTGGAGAAAAGTTTTCAATTGGCCGAGGCTCAGGCTGAGTCCACGCGCAAGAGTTTGGAGGAGACCAAAGCAAACCTTGAACAAGCCGAGCGTGAATGGCGGCGGACAGTCCAGCTATTCGAAAACAAGATCGCCAACCAATCGGACCTCGATCGCGCAGAGGCTGCCGCAAAATCGTTGCGCGCTCGACTGCTCAGGCAGCAGTCGGACGTCACGGTGGCGGAACGTGAAGTAGCCCTGTGGAAACAGCAGCTTGATGACACGGTCATTCGCGCTCCTTTCGCCGGCATCGTCACCTCTAAAAACGCCCAGCCAGGTGAAATGATTTCGCCCATGTCGGCGGGCGGCAGTTTCACGCGCACGGGCATTTGCACGCTCGTGGACATGGATTCCCTCGAAATTGAGGTGGACGTGAACGAGAGCTTCATCAATCGAGTGCAAGCCGGGCAACCAGCCGAAGCGACGCTCGATTCGTACCCGGAATCCCGCCTGGCCGCCAAAGTGATCGCGATCATTCCTACCGCCGATCGACAAAAGGCGACGGTGAAAGTCCGTGTGGCTTTCGAGAAGCTAGACCCGCGGATCCTGCCGGACATGAGTGTAAAGGTGGCCTTTCAATCCGCAAAAGAGGCGAAGGCGCCGCCGCAGAACATCATGGTTCCGAAGGCCGCCGTCATGCAGCGCGAAGGCCGTGACATCGTTTGGATCGTCCGGGGGGCGCGGGCGGAGCGCCGAGCCGTCACCATTCGGTCCTCCCGTGGCGACGAGATTGCGATCGCTGCGGGTTTAAATGGCGGCGAAAAAGTGGTGGTGGCAGGAATGGACAAGTTGACCGACGGCAGCCCCGTGACGGAAGGAACGCGATGAGTCAATTGATGGAACTTTGGTTGAGGTGCGGGGCGTGGAAAAAACGTTTCGCCGGGGCTCCGAGGAGATCCACGTTCTCGCGGGGTTGAATCTGGATGTGGCGAAGGGGGAGTTCCTGGCGCTTATGGGACCATCCGGTTCCGGCAAGTCCACGCTGCTGAATCTGATCGGCGGCCTTGATCGACCGACGCGCGGGAACGTTTCAATTGCCGAGGAGCGCATCGATTCAATGTCGGACCGCCAGCTCGCCGCCTGGCGCGCCCGGCATGTGGGACTCGTGTTTCAATTCTACAATTTGATGCCGGTCCTCACGGCTGAACGGAACGTGGAGTTGCCGTTGCTTCTGACGCACCTTTCCAAAGCGGAGCGCCGACATCATGTTGAAACTGCCCTGAAGGTCGTGGGCCTGCCGCATCGCAGTCGTCATTACCCGCGACAGCTTTCTGGCGGCGAACAGCAACGAACCGGCATCGCCCGGGCCATCGTGACGGATCCAACCCTCTTGCTCTGCGACGAGCCAACAGGTGATCTGGACCGCAAGTCGGGCGACGAGATTTTGAGCCTGCTCCAAGCGCTCAATCGCGAGCAGGGTAAAACGATCGTCATGGTGACTCATGATCCCCATGCTTCAGCCCGCGCAACTCGCACTGTGTATTTGGAGAAAGGCCAGCTCTCGACCATCCAGCCGACATGAAATTTTTCACATTGGTCTGGAGCAATCTGAAGCGGAAAAAGTTGCGCACGCTGTTGACGTTGCTCTCCATTTTCGTGGCATTTCTGCTGTTCGGCCTGCTGTGTACGATCAAGGAATCCTTCACTGGCGGGATTGCCCTGGCCGGAGCGGACCGATTGGTGGTGCGCCACAAGGTGTCGCTCATCATGACCTTGCCCATGACGTATAAGAATCGGATGGAACGCATTCCAGGCGTTGCCTCCGCCGTCCATCTCACGTGGTTCAATGGTATTTACCAGAACGAGCCGAAGAACTTTTTTGCCAGTTTCCCGACTGAGCCGGAAACGTTTCTTTCGATCTATCCCGAGTATCTTTTGCCCGAAGATCAAAAGCGGGCCTGGCTCACAACGCGCACGGGCGCGATCGTTGGGCGCGCGCTTGTCGATCGGTTCCAATGGAAGATCGGGGACCGCATTCCGCTGATGTCGCCCATCTGGCCCCGGCAAGGGGACGGCCCCTGGGAATTTGAGATCGTTGGTATTTATGAGGGCGCGAAGAAAGGCACCGACACGTCCGGCTTTTATTTTCGCTACGATTACTTCGATGAAGGACGAGCCGAAGGTAAAGGATTGGTGGGCTGGTACGGCGTTCGAGTAAGTGATCCGGCGCGAGCCGAGGAAGTGGCACGGGCGATTGATTCGGAATTCGCCAACTCGCCTCACGAAACCAAGGCCGAGCCGGAAGGGGCCTTTATGCAGGGCTTCGCCCAACAGATCGGTGACATCGGCAAGATTCTCATCGCCATACTCAGCGCCGTGTTTTTCACCATTCTCCTGGTCGTCGGCAACACGATGGTGCAATCCGTCCGTGAGCGCACGGAAGAGTTGGGCGTGCTCAAAGCGATGGGGTTTACCAATGAACTCGTCATGGCTCTGGTGCTAATCGAGTCGTGCCTGATCGCGGCAGTGGGTGGCCTGGCCGGACTGGGCGTTGCCAAGCTGGTCACTTCGTTCGGCAGCCCCGTGCCTGCCATGCTGCCCGTTTTTTATCTGCCCGCGCGCTATGTTTTCGTCGGCGTGGGGATCGTATTCGCGCTTGGCTTGATTGCCGGCATCATTCCGGCCGTTCAAGCCATGCGCCTGCGAATCGCCGTGGCACTGAGGAGGAACGCGTGATCAACTGGATCTCCCAAATCGGCTCCATAACCGCCTTCAATCTGCGCACCATCCCCGAGCGCAAAGGCGCCGCTTTTACCGCCGCCGCCGGCATTGCTGGCGTCGTCGCCGTCCTCGTCGGTGTACTGTCGATCGCGGAAGGGTTTCGCGCGGCGATGACGGTGTCCGGCGCCGAAGATGTGGCAATCGTTCTGCGCACCGGTGCTGACAGTGAGATGACCAGCGGACTGTCCCGCGAAGAAACGCGTTTGATCGCCGATTCGCCGGGCGTGGCTCGCGGGGCGGGCGGGCCGATGACCTCGGCTGAGTTATTTGTAATCATCAATCTGCCGAAACGATCGACCGGCACCGATGCCAACGTGCCGTTTCGCGGAGTGGGCGAGGCCGCCATGGATGTTCGCGGGGACGTGAAGATCGTGGAGGGGCGGACTTTTGCGTCGGGCCGTAACGAAGTCATCGTCGGCTCCGGGGCGGCGCGCGCCTTCTCAGGTCTGGAAGTTGGGAAAAGCCTTCGCATCGGCCAGAACGATTGGGCCGTAGTCGGAATTTTCTCGGGCGGCGGCGGCGCCGCGGAATCGGAAATCTGGACGGACGCGGCGGTTCTCCAGCCGGCGTATAATCGCGCCGAAACCTTCCAGTCCGTGTACGCCCGGCTGTCCTCGCCTCGGCATTCCAAGCCTTCAAGGATGCGCTCACCACGAATCCGCAGCTTAAGGTCAAGCCATGCGTCAGTCGGAGTTTTTGGCCGAACAATCGACGATGCTGACGACGTTCATCGAGACCATTGGCGTCGGCATCGCGGCACTGATGGCACTCGGGGCGTTCTTCGGCGCGTTGAATACCATGTACAGCGCGGTCGCCGCGCGCACCCGCGAGATCGCCACGTTGCGCGCGCTCGGCTTCGGCTCCAGCCCGGTGATCCTTTCCATCCTGTTCGAATCGATCCTCTCGCACTAATCGGTGGCGCGCTTGGCGCGGCCGCCGCGTATCTTGCCTTTGATGGTTTCAAGACGGCGACGATAAACTGGCAGACCTTCAGCCAGGTCACCTTTGCGTTCGCCGTCACTCCCGCACTGCTCGTCAGCGCCATTGTGTGGGCGGCGTGCATCGGTTTGCTGGGCGGCATCTTCCCCGCCATCCGTGCGGCGCGATTGCCCATTGCCGCGGCGCTCAGGGAAACGTAACAACTGTCCCGGGGCATGGGCTGAGGGAACTATGACAGAAGAAACGAATGCACACTCGCAGGGCGAAAGCGCGAAATCATGGCGTCGTCATGTGCCCACAGTTGTTCGAGTCCTGATGGGATTAATGTTCCTTGTCTTCGGGCTGAACGGCTTCCTTCGATTCATTCCTGAACCCAAAGATCCCATGCCTGAAGGGGCCGTGGCGTTTGCCATCGCTCTCATGAATACGGGTTACATGATGCAACTGGTTTCCGGGACTCAACTCCTGGTGGGTGTATTGCTCCTGGCCAATCGTTTCGTACCTCTCGCTCTCGCTCTGCTGGCGCCGATTCTCGTCGGCATTCTAACGTTTCACCTGTTCCTCGCGCCAAAAGGGACGGGCATCGCAATAGTGGTGTTGGTCATGGAGTTGTACCTGGCCTGGGCTTATCGCAGCGCTTTTCGACCCATGCTCCGCGCGCGGGTTGTGCCGGGCTGAGGCGGGTGGGCGAAATATTTTACGATAGTTGTCCTGATTCGGGTTTCTCATTCGTGGTATTGAGGAAACCTAAAATGTTCGGAGATGGAATGAGTGACTATGAAAACCAAAGGCGTTGTCCAACCGTATCTATTCTTTAACGGGGTGTGCGAGCAGGCTATTGAGTTCTATCGTAAGGCACTTGGTGCAGAAGTAGAGATACTGATGCGTTACGACGAGAGCCCGGAACCGCATCCACCGGGCATGGTCCCGCCAGGATCTGAGAAAAAAATTATGCATGTAAGCTTCCGAGTCGGTGAGACGACGGTGATGGCCTCGGATGGGTGTGGCGCAAACAGTCCCCGCTTCAATGGATTCGCGCTGTCGTTTTCCGTCCCGACTGAACCTGAAGCTGACCGTGCTTTTTCGGCGCTGGCCGAAGGTGGCCAGGTCCAAATGCCCATGGCGCGGACATTCTGGTCGCCGCGTTTCGGGATGGTCCAGGATCGGTTCGGAGTGGGATGGATGATCAGCGTCATGCCATCGGGCCAACAACACAGCTGACGACGGCGATGGTGACTGGGAAAACAGGTGAGTTCACTCATCCCCTTCGACTGGACCCGACGGGGAGTGACTCACGATCCAAATTCAAATACAGGAATAATCCATGAGCAAAGTTCGCGTGTTGGTCGGCACAAAGAAGGGCGCTTTCATTTTGAACGCCGATGGAAAGCGTCAGAGTTGGGAAGTGAGCGGCCCTCATTTCGCTGGTTGGGAGATGTATCATCTCAAAGGCTCGCCTGTTGTTCCCAACCGCATCTATGCCTCGCAGTCGAGTGGATGGTTTGGGCAAATTATCCAGCGTTCGGACGACGGTGGCCAAACGTGGAACACACCCGGCAGCAGTGCGGAAGAGCTGAAGAGTGTCGATGGCATGCCGCGAGCCGAAAGCAACAAGTTCGTTTACGAAGGGGAGGTGGGAACCCACAAGTGGTACGACGGCACGCAGCATCCGTGGGAATTCAAACGCATCTGGCATATTGAACCGTCACTGACTGATCCCGACACAGCCTTTGCAGGGGCGGAGGATGCGGCGTTGTTCAAGACTTCGGACGGTGGACGGACTTGGAAGGAGCTTCCTGGCTTGCGGGGCGCCAAGGGCCATCTCTGGCAACCCGGCGCTGGTGGCATGTGCCTGCATACGATCATTCTCGATCCCCAGAACGAAAAGCGACTCTACGTTGCCATCTCTGCGGCGGGCGCATTCCGCACCGATGATGGCGGGCAAACCTGGCGCCCGATCAATCGCGGATTGAAGTCGGGCTACGAGTTACCCGACCCGGATGCCGATGTCGGGCATTGCGTGCATCACATAGCGATGCACGCCTCCCGACCGGAGGTGCTCTTTATGCAAAAGCACTGGGACATCATGCGCAGCGACAACGCCGGCGATCAGTGGAGTGAGGTGAGCGGCAACCTCCCAAGCGACTTTGGATTTCCCATCGAGGTTCACGCCCACGAGCCTGAAACGATCTACGTGGTCCCGATCAAGAGCGACTCGGAACACTTTCCGCCGGATGGCAAGCTGCGTGTCTATCGCAGCAGGACCGGTGGCAACGAGTGGGAAGCGTTGACGAAAGGATTGCCGCAGAAGGATTGCTACGTGAACGTGCTGCGCGACGCCATGGCGGTGGATTCGCTTGAACCGAGCGGTGTCTATTTTGGCACGACCGGTGGTCAGGTGTATTGCTCGCCGGATGGTGGCAATTCGTGGAATCCCATCGTCCGCGACCTGCCCGGAGTGCTGTCCGTCGAAGTCCAGACGCTGCGATGATCCGGGTGGTATTGCCATTTCATTTGCGAACGCTCGCGCGCGTGGAAGGCGAGGTGGCGTTGGCGATTCCGGAACCGATCACGTTGGGAGCGGTGCTTGATGCGCTGGAGGCGCGCTACCCGATGTTGCGAGGAACCATTCGAGATCACATCACGGCGAAACGTCGTCCATTCGTCCGTTTCTTCGCATGCAAAGAAGACCTGTCGTTTGAACCAACGGAGGCGCTGCTTCCTCAACCCGTGCGAAATGGAGCCGAGCCCTTCCTGATTGTGGGAGCCATGGCAGGGGGCTAGTCGTCGAGCGTCCCGGGCTCGTTGAACCAACGCCTGAACGATTTGATGTGTGTCGGAATCTCCATTTAGAATTGGCTTCTCGTTTGACTCGGAATGGCGTGTGCCGTCAACGTCACGCACGCCCTCGGAGAAACTTTTATTCCGCGGACGAGTTAAATCAAAATTGAGAATACTATGGGCGACCGATCACCAAAGTCCGTGAACAAGAAAGCCACACAGAAGCAATCCAAGAACGATTCCGCTTCCAAGGCGAAGAAGCAGGCTGAAGTGGCTAAGACCGCGGCTGGCAAGAAGCGCTAGCGCCTGGCTCTTTTCAAAGCGCCGCAACGAGACTTCGTTGGGGCGCTTTTTCATTTGTTCGCTGGGGGTTGGGCCGATTCGGTCATTGAACGCCCCGGAGCCTCCTTCATAGTCGTCTTGTCATGGGAAAATCCAAAACATCTGCGACGGGCCAGGGCTATGTCGGTGAAACAATGGTCCATCGTGCTTCCGGTGTCCTCGGCGTCGTGGAGAGCGTCATTGAGGCGAAAGCCGGCTGGCCGCCGGAAATCACGTTGAAGCTGGCTGATGGCAGCTTCAAAAAGGGAAAGCTGAGTGATTTTCGTGAAGCGAGCGGCACTGAGCGGAAGAAACTTTCCCAAGGATAAGCGCTTTGGCGGAACTTTGGTTGCCCAACGGACAGTTTTCTTAATTAAAGTCGTCCTCAACTGCCGGGCTCGTTCGTTGTATCATTGAAGTGCGACTCGCATTTCGTGACTAAGGACGAATTATGAATGAGCCAGATACAAAATCCGATTTCCTGTTGTTGTTCCGCGGGACGAATTGGGACAAAGGACTTTCCCCCGAACAAATTCAGGCAGCCATGGGCAAGCTCATGGGCTGGTTTGATGAATTGCACCAACGAGGAATCATCAAGGCAGGCCAACCGTTGGGCGAAGAGGGCAGATCCGTTTCCGGACGCAAAGGCCAGCTGGTTGCGGACGGGCCATTCGCTGAATCCAAAGAAGCGGTGGGCGGCTATTTAATTCTAAGCGCCGGGGATTTGAATGACGCCACCTTGATCGCCCAAAGCTGTCCATGCCTGGAGTACGGTGGAATCATCGAAGTCCGGCCTATCGCCGAGGAATGCCCGACGTTTCAGCGAGTGCGGAAACAACTTTCCATGGCGACTGCTTAACGAAAAACGAAACACGAACACAAATACTATGAGCACACCCGCCCCCAAGTCCGATTACATGCTGCTTTTCCGTGGAACTAACTGGGATAAGGAATTAACGCTCGAAGAGCGCGGACGAGTCGTGGCCGATTGGTACGCGTGGTTTGATCGTTTGAAAAAGGAGGGCAAATGTCTGGGCGGACATCCGCTTCAGGACGAGGGAAAGATTGTTTCCGGGAAGAATGGCCGCGCCGTCGCGGACGGTCCATTCGCCGAATCGAAGGAAGCCATTGGCGGCTACTTTTACCTGCAAGTTTCTGGTGAAGACGAAGCGGTCGCCATTGCCCAAGAATGCCCAGGACTCGAATACGGCTGCGTCGTGGAAGTGCGTCCCGTCGCGGATATGTGCGTGGTGCGTGCCCGGCTGTTGGATATTTCCACTGGCAGCAATCAGCTTGTTGGAGCTGTTAACTAGAAACACATCACGCGATGGATTTAGGGGTTCAACAAAATGCAGTCCTAAGCGCAGGCGGCAGGTTCATGGCGAGCGCATCCGGCGACCATCCCGCCGGAGGCAACCAATCCTCGCACGAGATTTCCCGACTGACGGAGCACTTGTTTCGCGAGGAAGCGGGCAAGCTTGTGTCAGTTCTGACGGGGATCTTCGGATTGGACCGTCTCCAAATGGCTGAGGATGTCGTTCAAGAAGCGCTGGTGCGCGCGCTACGCACCTGGCCATTCTATGGAGTCCCCAAAAATCCGCCGGCCTGGCTTACCCAGACAGCCAAAAACCTCGCGGTGGATTTGCTTCGTCGCGAAAAACTGTTCCACGAAAAGCAGCCGGAGATTACGTCGCTGGTTGAACAATGGTCTGGTGATTCGAGCGTCACGAACGAAGTGGGTTTCGACGATGAGATCAAGGACGGGCGACTGCGACTCATGTTCGCCTGCTGCCATCCAGCCATCCCGCAGGAATCCCAGACTGCGCTGGCGCTGAAGACCTTGTGCGGTTTCAGCCCAGCTGAAATTGCGAAGGCCTTTCTGACGACGGAAGCCGCCATTGCGAAACGATTGACCCGGGCCCGTCAGCGAATCCAGGAGTTGCAAATTCCCTTCGAGATTCCCGGTGGCGAAGAAATGCCCAGCCGCCTTGAGGGCGTGATGCAGTCCATCTACTTGCTCTTCAACGAAGGATATAAGGCTTCGAGCGGAGAAAGGCTGGTGCGCGAGGAGCTATGTCAGGATGCGGTTCGGCTCGCGGCCTTGTTGGTGGCGCACCCGGTGGGCGATTTGCCAAAAACTCATGCACTCCTCGCGCTAATGTTGTTAAGCGCGGCGCGTCTTCCGACGCGGCTGGATGCCGAGGGGCATTTGCTCCGACTTAAGGAACAGGATCGCACGCTCTGGGATCAGCGCATGATCGCGCGTGGGCTTTACCATTTCGCACGTTCCGCGGCAGGCGACGAAATTACACAGTATCATCTACAGGCGGGCATCGCCGCCTGCCACTGTACCGCTTCTGATTACGAATCCACCAATTGGCCACACATTTTGTCGCTCTACGATCGGTTGGTTGAGGCCGATCATTCACCAGTAGCCGCGTTGAATCGCGCCATTGTCATCTCCAAGGTTCACGGTGCGCAGGCGGGGTTGGATGCGGTCGCGGCCATACAGGATCGCGAGAAGTTGGATTCCTACTACCTCCTCTATGCCGTACTGGGCGAACTGGAGTCGCAATTGAATGATCCGCTCGCGGCGGCCGGCTATTTTCGCAAATCGATGCAACTGGCGGAGACCAAGTCGGAACAAGAATTCCTCGCACAGCGTTTCCGCGCGTGTGAAGCGCAGCTTCAAAATTGATTTCTTCGGACGCGCCCGCCCGCGGTTTTGACGCGGCTTCGGGTTCATGTCACTGATTCTCCATGCAAATTCACGCGGGCAACGCGCACTTGGACGGACGGGCTTTCGGCCAATGGTTCGTGGGAGATCTGCGCGCGTGGTCCAAAAGCCAACCGCCGGCGGACTTTGGCCTGCGCCAATCGAGCTCCGTTGAAATCAAGTGGGGTAAACATCGCGCGGGCGAAGGGCGGGCCGCCTGGGCAGCGTGTTCGGATAAGACGACGATGAGCGTGCTGATCTCGGGAAAGTTCATGCTGCGTTTTCGTGATGTATCCGGAGAAATTCGCGAGCATCGATTGCAGGAAGCTGGCGATTACACCATTTGGGGGACAGATGCGGAGCACACGTGGTTCGTCGAGGAGGACGCCGTCATTATGACGGTGAGATGGCGTGAATCACCGGTTGGATCGAGCGTGGTTTGATCTGCCACCGCGGGCACTGCCACGAAAGTCTTCGCCCGGTTTGCTCTTCCTGATTAACTCCGCGCCATGAAACGCATCGGTCTGTTTGGTGGTTCCTTCGACCCGGTACACATCGGGCACTTGCTCGTCGCTCAAGCGGCTTGTGAGGAACTGGCTCTTGACCGCTTGTTCTTCATTCCGGCCGCGCAATCACCTTTCAAACCCGAGAGCCCTCCCACGCCCTCGACATTACGCTTGCGCATGCTTCGACTGGCGTTGGCCGGAAGATTGAACTGCGAGATCGACGATCAGGAAATTCAACGGGGCGGAACTTCCTTCACGATCGAAACGGTCCGTGCGTATGCCGCTCGCTTCCCGCAAACCGAGTTGTCTTACCTCATCGGAGCCGACCACGTGCCCACGTTGCCCAAGTGGCGTGAGGCAGATGAGCTTGCCCGATTGGTTGAATTCGTTGTCATCCCACGTCCGGGTGAGGTTCCTGCAGCCTCACCTGCATCATTTCGCATCCGTGTGCTCGGCGGCTGGCCCATCCGACTTTCTTCATCTGAGATTCGAGCGCGTGTCCGATCCGGGCTGCGCGTGGACCACCTGGTCCCTCCCGGGGTGGCAGAGGTGATACACGAGGCAGGCTTGTATCGCGTTTGAACTGTTCCAGCGTAATCTTTGCATCGCCTCCAATGACGTTTGCTGCCAATTTTCCCGGCTGAATGTCGTATCAGGACGCCATCGCCTTTCTGTCTTCGCTCCAGGTTTTTGGAGCTCAGCTCGGTCTCGAGCGCGTCCGGCGCCTGGCTGAGCTTGCGGGCAACCCACAAGACCAGTTGCGATTCGTTCACGTGGCGGGGACCAACGGCAAAGGCTCCACCTGCGCCATGTTGGAAGCCATTTACCGCTCCAGTGGTCGGCGCGTGGGTCTGTATACCTCCCCGCATCTAGTGAGCTTCCGTGAGCGCTTTCAGGTCAATCGCGAATTAATCAGCGAAAGCGATGTGGTGCGTTTGGTCGGGGATGCGCGGGAATGGCTGCAAGAATTTCCGTCCAACGATCACCCGACGTTCTTCGAGGTAGTCACGGTCATGGCGCTTCGTTATTTCGCTGAACAAGGCTGTGACCTGGTGATTTGGGAAACGGGTCTGGGTGGGCGACTCGACGCCACAAATATCGTAATGCCCCTCGTGAGTGTCATCACCAACGTGCAATTCGACCACGAGAAGTGGCTGGGTGATACCCTCGAAAAAATCGCGGCGGAAAAAGCAGGCATCATCAAAGAAGGCGTTCCTGTCGTGACTGCGACAGATTCGCCGGAAGCCCTCGCTGTTATTCGTGCTAATGCCGCGCGGTTGAATGCGCCTGTGCATGTTGTCGCTTCGCAGGATGTGTTCACTGCGTTGCACGGAGATCACCAAAAGACGAATGCGGCGTTGGCGCTGAAAACGGTTGAGGTCTTGCAGAAACTCGTGCCGGTGCCGTCGGCGGCACAATCGGTTGGTTTGCAAACCGTAACCTGGCCCGGTCGGTTCCAAATGCATGAACGCGACGGGAAAACAATTATTCTGGATGGAGCCCATAATCCCGCCGGCGCGGCTGCCCTCGCGTCAACGCTCCGCCACTTCGTGCCGGGTCATCGTCTTACGCTGCTCCTGGGGTTGCTAAACGATAAAAATTGGGAACAGGTCTGCCGCATTCTGGCTCCGTTGGCAGCGCGCCTGGTGGTCATGCCCGTCAATAGCGAGCGGACGGCCCAGCCTGAACTGCTCGCGGCGTCTTGTCGGGAGGCGAACCCCGCTGCCAAGGTGGAAGTGGCTGGCTGCTTGCGCGACGCCCTCGATTCCTGTTCGCGCGATCCGTACGTCGTGGTGACTGGTTCCCTATATCTTATTGGCGAAGCCCTCGAGCTGCTTCAGTTGAGTCCCACGCTTGGCGAGCGGGCGCTTAATGAGTGGAGCGCCACACCTGTCACCAGTAGGAAGCCGACTTGATTCTCAATTCAGTTGTCGTTCCAACTCCAGCAGCCGTCCTTCGAGAACCTTCGTTTCCTCCCGCAGCCGTTCCATTTGACGTTCGAGAATTCGTCTTTTCGTCTCATCCACTTCGGCGGACAGGGCGCGGTTTCCGCCTTCCTGCCGCGTACGGAGAACATCCAGTTCACGTCGCAGCTGATCAATTTCGTTCCGCATTACCGCGGGGTCTCCAGGCGAGTCTTGAATTCTATCTGGAGCAACCGCGCGGGAAGAGGCGGCCCCACTTTCAATCGCGGCCGTGGCGGGCGCTCCGCCGTAACCCTCGCGCGTCAAGTTGGCGGCGATGGCCCGCTGGATTTCGTTCTGCCAATTCTTTAGCCACATGACCGGTGGCCCGGCCTGGCGGCTGACCACTTCCACCTCCGTTTGGGTGGGTGTCACCTCTTTGACCCAGACGCCGACGTTTTCCCCGAGCGTATGCGCCCTGACGCCTCGTCTGGCCGCGATGTAACCACGAGCTCGATCGGCAGAAACAATTTCCAAGTCGCCGTCCTGCGCGGCGTCGATCGCGGCGCGCCAAGTCTGGTCGAATGGCGTCGCGTAGATTTGCCTCGAGCCCCGGCCTTCCTGTCTGGCGACTTGGTTTTGCGTCGCGCATCCAACGAGCAAAATCGTGACGCACACGCTTACCAGGTTGAACAATGATTTCATAAATTCGGATCCTCCTGCTTCCCACCGTCGGACCACATCGGTGAACGCGCAAACCAACCCGGTTCAACCCGACTGCACGATGGCCACCTCACGAACGACTTCCTCGGCGCGTTTGTCTGATCGAAGACCCAGAAATACAGGATGGCGCAGGCCGCCGTCGCCGGTCCATTCCGTGAAGCGGACTTGAGCCACCAGGGTTGGTTTCAGCCAGGTGCAGTTGCGCATCTCGGCGGCGCTGACGCCTTGGCCGAATTTCCCGGAGCGTTTGGTCGGGAGGTTGATGAACGGACAAGCGCTTTGATGAAACGGTTTGAATTGTTTGAACAGGTCACGAAGTGTGGCTTGGGTGAAACCCGTTCCAACCTTGCTGGCGAAATGAAGTTGACCACTCTCGTAGTAGCCGACCAGCAGAGCGCCAAAATGATCCCGCGAACCTTTGGGCGCCGTATAGCCACCAACGACAAATTCCTGTTCGTTGAGGCATTTTATTTTCACCCACGCATTGGAACGGCGGCCTGCTTCATACGGTGAGTCGGGCTTCTTTGCGATCAGGCCCTCCAATCCGAGACGCTTGATTTCCGTCAAGACGATCTTGGGTGCACCAGGGAGAGCTACCGAAAAGCGGAGGGGTTCATCGGCCTTGGTCATGAGGGATTCGAGTAATCCGCGTCGTTGCGCCAGGGGGAGGGCGCGGATGTTTCGCCCGTTGAAATTGAGCAAGTCGAACGCGTAAAGAACCAAGGTCCCTGGATCGGAAATGCGTTCATGATTCTGGAGCAATTGGAAGGACCCATGGCCGCGCTCGTCCAACGCGACAATCTCTCCGTCGAGGACCAGTTTATCAGGGGAGAGTTTCTGAATGGCGCGGACTACGGTCGGGAACGAAGCGGTGAGTTTTTTCTGATTGCGTGAGAAAAGTTCGACTCGACCACCGTCCTTGACCGCGAGCGCCCGATACCCATCGTGCTTGAGTTCCAACAGCCAGTCCTCTTGTGGACTCAGGGTGTTCACGAGCACCGCTTTCATCGGGTTGATGAACTTTGGAGATTCCACCGGACACTTCTCCCACGTTACCGCACCGGTTTGCGCTGAAGCCTTGGGAGTAGTCTGCGAAGGTTTGTCGAGCAGGTCATTTGACGTCACTGCCGGAGCGACGTTTTTTTTGGCGCGCTGGGGACTCGCTCCGTTTTCGGAGTGGCGTTGGGCTCCCCGTTGTTGTGCCGCCGCGGCGATGCGTTCCTTGAAGGACTTTTTTTTTGAATCTGTTTCGCGATTCGATTTCCACGTTCGCGTTTTTTGTCCCGCGATTTGCGCCATCGTCCGGCGAGTCAGGACGGATTGGTCATCGCGTTTGGCGGTAATGGGAGCGACATCCTCGCCGCTCTTAATGAGCAGCCATTCGTCCTTCCCGCTTGCCGCGCTGCGGGCACGCATGCGGACGAGCGTCCACTCGCCGTTCAACTTTTTGCCGCGTAGGATGAACTTTAACTTGCCCTTCTCCAGCGCCCGATCAGGCGCGCTCTCCAGTGGCTCCCACACTCCGGTATCCCAAACCATGACGCTTCCCGCGCCGTAATTGCCCTCGGGGATGACGCCTTCGAAATCGCCATAGTCGATGGGATGATCCTCCACATGCATGGCGAGACGCTTGTCCGCCTTTTTCGTGGGAATTCCCTTGGGCACCGCCCATGAAACGAGCACGCCATTCAATTCAAGGCGGAAGTCGTAGTGCAGGTGGCTGGCTGAATGTTTTTGAATGACAAACAGCAACTCGGGCATCTTGCGCTTGAGCACCTTCCCTTCAGGTTCCGGTGTGTCGCCGAAGTTCCGTTTCTGCTTGTAGCGTTGGAGACTCATGGCGCCCCGACGTTATCCATTCACGATTTCACCACCGTTTGGATGCAAGACCTGCCCCGTCACATACGACGAATCGTTTGAGGCAAGAAAAACGAAGCACGGTGCAACTTCGCTGGCCTCGCCGGAACGACCCATCGGCGTGTCAGACCCAAACGTCTCCACCTTGGCGCCGGGAAAGGTGGAGGGAATCAGCGGTGTCCAGATCGGGCCGGGGGCGACGGCGTTTACCCGAATGCCTTTTTCCACCAACGCATGGGAAAGCGAGCGGGTGAAAGCTACGATGGCGCCTTTCGTGGACGAGTAATCGAGCAATTCGGGACTGCCTCGATACGCGGTTACAGACGTCGTATTGATGATGCTGCTGCCCTTCTTCAAGTGGGGCAGGGCAGCTTGAGTGAGATAAAAGAAGGAAAAGACGTTGGTGCGAAACGTCCGCTCCAATTGCTTTGGCGAAATCTTGCGGATGTCTTTTTGCGGATGCTGCTCCGCGGCGTTATTGACGACGATGTCGATGCGACCGAATGCCTTCAGAGCCAGGCGAACCAGCTTGTCGGCCGTTTTAGGATCGCCGATGTCGCCGGGCAGGATTTCACAACGCTTTCCTTCCTGCTCCACGAGCTTTTTCGCGTCTTTGGCGTCCCGATGTTCGTCGAGGTAGGAAATCAAAACATCGGCGCCTTCCTTGGCGAAGGCGATGGCCACGGCTCGGCCGATGCCTGAATCGCCGCCCGTGATTATGGCCGTTTTGCCGTCCAACTTTCCGCTACCTCGATACTCGGTTGTTTCCGCCTCGGGCTGCGGATGCATCTTGAATTCGTGTCCCGGGCGATCCTTTTGCTCCTGGGCCGGGCGCAACGGTTTCTTCGTTCCTTGTTTCTGCATCGAACCTCCTTGGTTGAAAGCAAGCTTTCCGCGGAAGCATAGCGCAAAAAATCCATTTCGCTATATGACGGGAAACCGCTTCGCGATCGAATCGCCGGAGGTGGGAACCCAACTATTGTGTCAGCAAATTCAGGAACGTGATGGCTTGGTTCGTCAGCTCCCACTTGTTTCCCCGGCGGGTCACCAGTTTTCGGCAAGGATTCTTTTCCTGCTGCGTTGCGTCGACGGAGAGTAACTTATACCTTTGGGTCCATTTGAATTCGCTCGCCGCTCGTGGGGTAAGTTGTATTGGCACCCCGTTGAAGTCGAACGCGATTTCCCACGCAGCCGTGCCTTCCTTCTGCGCGATGGAATTGGGGCGAATCAATTCAGAATAACGCTTCACGAAGGAAAAGTTCGCGTCCCGAATCAGCGCCCTGCACAGCTCGGGCCTGTCCTGAATGAACTTCAGCAGACTAAACTTGGGTCCGTGGGTTTGCTGCGCCAGGAATACGAGCTGAGGATCCAGCCCCACCATGTTCATTCCGTTCCACATCCCATGGTCATCCTTCTCCTTGGGATGTTCCTTCTTGTACCACGCCGAGAAATTATCGCTCAGTCGTAAATTTATCTCGAAGTGAAGATGAGCCCGATCCTTGGATATGCCTTCGCGGGTATTGGTGGTGCGGCCCATGGTGGCAATGACTTCGCCTGCCTTCACCGCCTTGCCCACCGCCAACCCACTGGCGAAGTCACTGACATGCGCATAGAGCGTGAAGATATCCAGGCCCTCGATCGAATGCCGCACCACAACGTATTTGCCGTAATTGGAAGTGCCGGACCGCTTATTGATGTAAGCGACGGTTCCATCTGCGGAAGCCAGGATTGGGTCCAGTGGTTCATTGCGCCGGTCACGTTTTATCGCTCGGATGTCGAGGCCTTCATGCATTTGGTAGCCGTCGCTCCTCACGCAACCGAACGTGCCGCTGGGCCAGGGCCGCCCGATGGTTCCCACGAAATATCTTTCTTCCCCGCCTTTTTCGAAAAGAGCGCGGTTCGCGGTGGGCAGTCGAAAGGGCTGGGCACAGGCGGCCACGGCGGCGAAGGCTAAAATCGAAAGTGCCAGTAACTTCATTGTTGGGACGGTGGAATTCTATTTATCGATGGAGCCGGGAAACGGCCAGTTGTCGCGCCGCTCAGCCTTGCGCACGGCGTTGTTCAAACCACGCGTGATGCGCTCGGCTTCCTCGCGGGTGCAGTCCGCAGTAAATCTCAACATGCCAGATTGATTTCGGCTGGTGACGAGGGGCGCTGCGAGCCAGCGCGCGTGACCGAAGTCACTGAAGATGGCCATTCGTTTCCCGCGGTTGACTACCGTTGTGCGCTCCAGAATCCAACTGCCTTGACGATCGAACTTGATTTCAAGGGCGAACCCGCCGGGTTGCTCCACGATCAGGGCGGCGACCACATTGTTCTCGGTCAGGACGGGTTCGCGCTCGACGTTGATCAGCACAGGCGCACTGCGGATGACTGAAATAGCGGACGAATGGTCCGACTGTTGATCCGATTCCACGTGAATCCGCAAGGTGCTGATCTGCTTCTTGCGCTTCCGCTCTTCGCTCGTGGCGCAACCAGTCGCGAGGGTCAATACCAGGAGAACGAGAAAGCCATTGAACACGCGCGAATGACTCTTCATAGTTTCGAGCAAGCAAACGGATCAACGAATCAAAGTAAAGCAACTATGGGCAAGCAGTACAACAAAGTGGAAAAACGGAAACGCCGGGTGGCTTACAACAAACGCAAGGAAGCCACTGCCAAGGCAAAGACGAAAAAGAAGAAGGCTTAACGATCGATGGGATTTGATGACGGGCGGGCCAACAAGCCCGCCTGTTTTTTTTGAGGGAACCTTCAAGTCGGACTGAGCGCCCGCCCATTCGCCGGGGTTGAATGCCTGACACTGCTGCCGGCAATTTTCACTCGGAGCGCTTTGAGCAACGCACGTAATGACCCCCGCCGAGCCGAAAAAGTGCGTTACCAAAGAAAGGATTTCTGTTCCGCCACGACGTTGGTTCCGTGCAGGAGAGTGGCGCGCCACGCAATCAATTCACCGAACTGTTCGTATTGTCCTCCGCTGATGGTGAGAGCGTTCCATTTACTGGCCACGCCCGGTTTCACCGGTTGATCGAGCGTAAGGACGTTCCCGAGACCCCGGCCGCCTTTCGCTTCAACACGTAGCACGAGGTCCGGGTAATAACTCGCCTTCCATTGCACATCAAATCTCAGCGCTGCGCGTTTCTCCGGATTGTCCCTGAGTTGTTTCTGGTAAGCATCGCGGTCGAACAGGCTGGGACTGAGGGAGGCGCGTCCCTTGGCATCGAGAAAGTGCGGCAGCACTTTCACAATTTTATCGGATTGCGCGTTCGACACGCCAGAGAACGCGAGGATGATGAATATAGAAAAGCTTAGCCAACGCACGACGCCACCCTAAAGAGCTCGCCCGTGGAACTCAATCGCAATGGTTTGAAGCTCGCCATCAAAGCAAGGTTTGGCGATGCGAACGCTTCGGAGTTGAGGGTTGGTTGGGTGATTTGAGCGAAACGACTTTCCAGATTGCGTCCCTCTGAGTATTCATAAGTCGTGCCAGACACCGGAAGCGAGGGAGAAAAGGTTTTGCACGGCATTGCCGTGTCTCCCGGGGTCTGCCGTGGGAAAATTCTTCTGCTGGGTGACAGCCGTATCGATTCCGTGCCTCGCCGCGAAATTTCTGATGAGGACATTCCCCGCCAGATGACGCGTTTAGAGCAGGCAGTGACGGAAACGCGCCGGCAATTGCATGCGGTCCAGGCAAAAGTAAATGAAGGCATGGGCGCGAAGGACGCCAGTATCTTCGATGCGCATTTGCTCGTGCTCGAAGATCCCACCCTGTTAGACGAGGTCGGACGGTTCGTCACCAAGGAGAAGGTCAGCATCGAATACGCATTTGCCCAAGTCGCGGAAAAGTATGCCAAGACTCTGGAAGCAATTGACGACGAATATCTTCGCGAGCGGGCAGCCGACATGCGGGATGTGACCGAGCGTTTGCTCCAGAATCTGATGGGCACTTATCAGGAGCTGGATCTCAAGCACCTGAGGGAACCCTACATCATCGTTGCGTATGATTTGTCGCCTTCCCGCACGGCGATGTTGGACAAGAAAAATGTTCTCGGCTTCGCCACGGATGTCGGCGGCAAAACGTCGCATACCGCCATCATGGCTCGCTCGCTTCGCATTCCCGCGGTGGTGGGTTTGGGGAGAGCGAGCACCGAGTTGAAGGATGGGCAGTATGCCCTGCTGGATGGGTATCACGGCCAGGTGATCATCAACCCGACTGATCAAACGCTGTTTGAATACGGTCAATTGGTACGGCGCCAGGTCAGCCTCGAAGAAAAACTCAGGGACACCATCGATAAGCCCGCGGTGACGCTGGACGGTGTGCGCATCACGCTCTCCGCCAATATCGAGCAAGCGGGAGATGCGGCCGCTGTGACAGCCAGTGGTGCCGAGGGAGTTGGCCTATTTCGCACCGAATACCTTTTCCTGAACTGCGACACGTTGCCGACTGAGGAGCAGCAGTATGAGGCCTATCACGCCGCGGCAGCCGCCTTGAAGCCCGCCCCCGTTATCATTCGCACCCTGGATCTGGGAGGCGATAAGTTCATGTCGCACCTCAACGTGCCGAAGGAGATGAATCCTTTTCTCGGTTACCGAGCCATCCGCTTTTGTCTGCAGGAGAAGGATGTGTTTCGAGCCCAACTCCGCGCCATTCTTCGCGCCAGTGTCGAGGGCAACATCAAGATCATGTATCCCATGATTTCCTGCCTCGACGAGTTGATCCAGGCGAACGCCCTGCTGGAAACTTATCGTGATGAGTTGCGTCGGGAGGGCATCCCCTTCGATGAGAAGATGGAGGTGGGCGTGATGATCGAAATCCCCTCCGCCGCGCTCATGGCCGATGCCCTCGCGAAACGGGTTCAGTTTTTCAGCATAGGCACCAATGACTTGATCCAGTACACGCTCGCCGTGGACCGGTTGAACGAGAAGATTGCGCACCTCTACGAACCGACGAACCCTTCCATCCTGCGCTTGATCAAGATGACCACCGACGCAGCTCATGCAGCGGGCATCTGGGTGGGCGTGTGCGGGGAAATGGCCGGTGACCCGTTGATGATTCCGCTGTTGCTCGGGCTGGGGGTGGATGAGCTGAGCGTGGCGCCCCAGGCTGTCCCGCAAATTAAATATCTGCTGCGACGAGTGAAGATGAGTGAGGCGAAGGAAATCGCGCACGCGGCACTGAACTCTGAATCCGGCACGGAGATTATGGATCGTTCCCAGAAGTTGGTGCGGTCAGTTGCGCCGAGCTTGTTCGAGCAATAGAATACCGCCGCAAGGAGAAGTTAAGGGAAAATGAAAATACTGATTTTAGCTGCCGGCTACGCCACAAGACTTTATCCGCTGACACTCACGCGGCCCAAACCATTGCTCGACGTGGCGGGCAAACCGATGATCGAACATGTCATCGACAACATCGCGCCCATTCCCGGCATTGATCGCGTCTACGTTGTCACAAACGCCAAGTTCGCGGCGCAATTCCAGCAATGGGCTGACGATTATCGCTCCCGCAAAGCCAAGCTTAACTTCACGATCATCAACGACGGTTCAACCGATGACTCCAACAAGCTGGGCGCAATTGGCGACCTGAACCTGGTCCTGGAACGCGAGAAAGTGGATGACGACTTGATGGTGGTGGCGGGCGATAACCTGTTCAGCCAAAGCCTCGAAGAATTTGGAAAGTTCTGCCGCAGCAAGAACGCGCCGGTCCTTGCCGTTTACGACGTTGGGAATCTCGAGGAAATCAAAAAGTACAACGCCATCACAATGGATGGGGACGGGCGCATCACGTTCTTTGAGGAAAAGCCAAAGCAACCCCAGAGCACACTCACCGGCATTGCGCTGTACTATTATCCCAAATCCTCCCTGTCACTAATTCGCCAGTATATCGCCGAAGGGAACAATCCTGATCAACCCGGCCGCCTGGTCCAGTGGATGTATCCGCGAACGCCG
The DNA here is from genome assembly GCA_963760275.1 of uncultured Verrucomicrobiae bacterium. Taxonomy (GTDB): domain Bacteria; phylum Verrucomicrobiota; class Verrucomicrobiia; order Limisphaerales; family SIBH01; genus JANNGC01. Next base: position 242,432 of record CAVXCM010000007.1, on the reverse strand, counting down.
TTCTATACGTGGAACGTTCCAGGGACTTGGTTCGACATCGGTTCCAAAGAAACCTTGGACGAAGCAAACCGGATCTTTGCGGACTTGAAGGCACCCGCAGCGCGGTAAAACATGGCTGTTTTACGGACGCCCGCCGGTATTAACGCCCGCCGGTATTATTTTCCTTCGGCCGGAGGATGTCAGGCAGGCACGTTCTGAATTGCGGCGGCGAAACGCAGGCCCCGCGTGCTGGCGTGTAATTCGCCGAATCCAAAGTGCGTCAGCACAGCTTCGTAAATAGCCATCCCTGTCAGGATGACGTCTGCGCGCTTTTTCGGTAAGCCTACGATGTGCATTCGCTCGGCCAACGGCATCGACCAAAGTTTTTCCATCCATCGCACGATCGAGCCCAGAGGAATGCACGCACCCTCAATCTTGTGACGCTGATATTTGTCGAGGGCGAATTCCATGCGCGCGAGGATTGTGGCAGCACCGCCGGTTCCGATAAGACGAGTCCGCGCGTTTCCGCTTTCGAGAGCAGGGCCAATCGCTGGCTGAACTTTCTCCCGCATAAAGTCGCGCAGTTCACGGCGGCACCGGCCGAGCTCTGCCGTGGTCGGTGGATCGGACGGGCGCACCTGTTCCATCAAACGCACGCTGCCCAGAGAAAAGCTCCGGCTCAATTCAGGCTGGCGGTCACGGCCAATGATGAACTCGGAACTGCCGCCACCCACATCGAGGATGAGCAGTCGTTGGCCCGCCAGGTTGGGATCCGAGCGCACCCCTTGGTAAACCCACTCTGCCTCTTGCTCACCGGAAATGATTTCCACTTCCAAAGCAGCACCTTGCCGGATCGCATCGAGTAATTGCTGCTGGTTGATGGCGTCGCGGGCTGCGCTTGTGGCGATGACTCGAATCGATTCCGCCTGGTGAGTGCTGGCAATCTTCTTGAAGCGCGTGACTGCACTGGCCGTATGCAGGATTGCGTCGGATTGCAGCACGTGGGTCTCATAGAAACCTTTGCCAAGTCGTGTCTGCTCGCTCTCTTCGAATAAGGGCGTGACGGAATCCTTCGTCACATCCGCGACCAGCAATTTCACAGAGTTCGTTCCGATGTCGATGACGGCCCGGCGCATAGGTGACATTGAAAGGAGAATGAAGGCCGCCGCAAAAGGGACAAAAGAAAAAATTGGTTCGTGAAGCTGTCCTTCTTCCTTCAGCGGGGCGAAGTCGGCGTGCACTTTTTCTCCCGCTGACAGTTCAATCCTGTCGCACTAAAGTTCGCCGTCATGACGATCAGAACTTTTTGGACTTTGATAATCTTGGGGATTGCCAGCATGGGATGGTCGGCGCCGGACAGCGGGGAGTCGGTTTTTCTTTCTGAAGCCCGGCAGCTCACGTTTGAAGGCAAACGCAGCGGTGAAGGTTATTTCTCGCCGGATGGTCGGGCGCTGATTTTCCAGAGCGAGCGGGACGCGCAGAATCCATTCTACCAGATTTTCACGCTCGATATGGAAACCGGCGACACGCGCCGCGTCTCTCCCGGCACGGGCAAAACCACGTGTGGCTTTTTCCGGCCGGGCACGGATGAAGTGGTCTTTGCTTCGACCCATCTGGACCCGGATGCCCGCGAACGGCAAAAGGCGGAGTTTCAATTCCGCGCTTCCGGAAAAGAAAAGCGCTACTCGTGGGATTACGACGACCAGATGGATATCTTTATCGCCCGGCGGGACGGTTCCCAGTTGCGACGATTGACCTCATCGCCCGGCTACGATGCTGAGGGCGCGTTCTCGCCTGATGGAAAGAAGATTGTCTTCAGCTCGTTGCGCGATGCGTATCCGACCAACAGCCTTTCCGCCGGAGATTTGAAACGTCTCGAAACGGATCCCGCCTACTTCGGAGAAATTTACATCATGAATGCTGACGGCTCCGAACAGCGCCGGCTGACCTACTCACCGGGCTATGACGGTGGCCCCTTTTTCTCGCCGGACGGCCAGCGGATCGTTTGGCGGCATTTCGAGACGAATGGGGTGATCGCCGATGTCTTCACCATGAAGCTGGACGGATCGGACGTGCAACGCCTCAGTGAGTTCGGGTGCATGTCCTGGGCTCCCTTTTTTCATCCGTCGGGTGATTACCTGATATTCACGGCGAACAAATATGGCTTTGCGAATTTTGAGCTATTCATTGTCGATGCCCGAGGCGAACGCGAGCCGGTGCGGGTGACATATTCGGATGGATTCGATGGCTTGCCCTCGTTCTCGCCGGACGGAAAGCGCCTTACTTGGACCTCCACGCGAGGCACGGACGGGAAGTCGCAGATTTTTCTCGCTGATTGGAATCACGTTGCAGCTCAAAGAGCGCTGGCCTCCGCTCCCCGCCGGGGCGCCGCGCCAGAACAGACCGCATCCTCCAACACTACCGTTCCATCCAGTACCAATGGGGCGCAATCGCTTTTGGCGAATCTGCGTGAACATGTGCGGACCCTTGCGTCGGACACATTTGCGGGGCGGATGACGGGCAGCGATGGCGCGCGTCAGTCGGCAGAGTTCATCGCGCAACAATTTCGCGCAAGCGGGCTCACATCGATGGGTGACAGTAACTCCTCCTTCCAGGCATTTGAGTTCAACGCCGGCGTGCGTGTCCTTACCAATCAGAATCGGCTGAACCTGACGATGGCCGCCAGCGACGGCAGTTCCTCGAACAGCTCTTCCTTCAATCCCGAGAAAGATTTTCGGCCACTCTCCTTTACCAGCAATGGAACCGTCTCGGCATCGGTCGTATTTGTCGGCTACGGACTGGCGGTGCCCGGCAAAGGTGCGGAAGGCTACGATTCGTACGCAGGCTTGGATGTCTCGAACAAGATCGTGCTGGCGCTGCGATACGTCCCCGAGGAAGTCGAGGCGAAGCGGCGTCAGGAGCTGAATCGCTACGCTGGCTTGCGCTACAAAGCGATGATCGCCCGCGAGCGCGGCGCGTTGGCCATTCTTTTCGTGACGGGTCCCAATTCGCCCAATGCCGGTGAGCTCGCCGCATTGTCGTCTGATTCTGCGGGTGGAGGTTCGGGCATCATCGCCGCCTCCGTGACCACCAACGTGGCCGCCGCTTTGTTCGCCAGTGCGGGCAAAAACCTGGCGGCGATCCAGTCGCAGCTCGACAAGGAAGATCCGCATGCTGAAGGCAGCTTGGACATTTCCAACGTCACCGTTTCCGTCACCACCGCCGTGGAGCACATCCGCAAATCAGACCGGAATGTAGTGGTGGTCCTGCCGGCGGAGGGTTCGCGCGAGTATGTGATGGTGGGCGCGCACTATGATCACCTCGGGTTTGGCGAGAGCGGTGCGATGCAGCGGGCAGGGGAGGAAAACAGGGTGCATCCCGGCGCCGATGACAACGCTTCGGGCACGGCCGTGGTAATGGAGATGGCTCGCTCACTGCGGGCGCAGCAAGAGGCCAATCCGGCTCTGCTTAAGCGGGGCATTATCTTCGCGCTTTGGTCCGGAGAAGAGCTGGGATTGATTGGCTCCTCGCACTTTGCCGAGCGCTCCCCGGTTCCGCTCAGCAACATCGTCGCTTACGTGAACTTCGACATGGTGGGCCGATTGCGGGAGAACAAGCTCATGCTGCAGGGGGTTGGCTCTTCGACTGTTTGGAAGCGTTTAATCGAGAAGCGCAACGTGGCGGCTGGTTTCAACCTCGTGCTCCAGGAAGATCCTTATTTGCCCACGGACGTGACCGCGTTTTATCCGCGCGGCATTCCAGTCATCAGTTTCTTCACCGGCAGCCATGAGGATTACCACCGCCCCACTGATACGGCGGACAAGGTGAACTACGAGGGGTTGGAACGTGTGGCTAAATTCGCGCGCGCACTGGTGCTCGACCTCGCCAACGCCCCGGAGCGGCCTGATTACGTGAAAGTGGCTTCGAAGGATCAGGGGACGGGCGGTCGCGAAAATCTGCGCGCTTATCTGGGAACGATTCCAGATTACGCCACGGAGGTGCCGGGGGTGAAGCTGTCCGGTGTGCGCGGGGGCAGCCCGGCGGAAAAGGCAGGCCTGAAAGGCGGTGATGTGATCGTTGAGTTTGGCGGACAGAAGATCGCCAACATTTATGATTATACCTACGCCCTGGACGCCGTGAAGATCGGGCAGCCGATGCAGATCGTCGTGCTGCGTGATGGCCAGCGAGTGGTGATTACGGCTACACCCGAGGCGCGGAAATAAAAAAGCCGCCCGGCGAACCGGGCGGCTGCATTAAAACCGAAGCTTATTCCCGCCAGACGACGGAGAACGTGCCATTCGACGTGCTCGCGACGCTGGACGGGTTAGTTGAACCAGGAGCGTTGAAACTGAACGTGCCCACGGCCGTACGAGCCGCCTTGTTCACTGTCACGGTCAATGTTCCGCTGGTCGCCTGGTAACCATCAGCCCCATCGGAGCCGTTGATTCCACCGCGGACGATTGTGTAGAGAACAAACGCTTTGCCGCCGCCATTCCCCACTTCGTACGTCGTCGTTCCGTCCGTCAGGTTGGGAATGGTGATGGCCAGCTGTCTCGTCGTTGCCTTGGTGTTCAATCCGCTGCCGCTCGTCGTTCCGCTCACTCCGTTGATGATGAGTTGGTTCACCGGCGCATTGTAAACGGCGGCGATGGCCTCCTTGGGATTGGGCGTAAAATTGAATGTTCCAAACAGCGCGCCGGTAATGGTGGCGCGGTATTGAGCCGGCGGCAACGGAGCATTCTCCGCCTTCACCACCGCCTTCTGGGCCGCACCTAAACTCTTACCCGCCGTGGCCAGGAGTTTGATGGCCGCGGCGAGGTCCGCTGTCGTTTCGGCTGCATCAATGGCGGCGACCAAACGGGTCATGCTGGTTTCCGCCGAGGTGCGAGCCTTGCCAGGGAAGGTGGAGTTGAGGCGGGATTGCAATTGGTTGGCGTCCGACCTGAGAGACGCGATGTAGGAGTTGAACGTCCCCTCGAGCACAGGGTGGAAGGCATTCGAAACCGTGGTGCGATTGTATGTTTTGGTCAGGCTGCCCAGCGCGCGCGCTCCAGAACCGTAATCGGGTTTTGTTTTGTCGATGAGCTTGAGCGCGCCCTGGAGCGTCTTGATCAAACTCTGGTTCGCTTTCACGTCGATCTCGTTCGCGACGTTGTTGCTGGCGATCGTGAGCTGCGTGAGCGTTTCTGCGCGCAACGATTCGAATCCCGGCAACGCGGCAACGGCGTGCGCGGAAGCGAAAGACAAGAGAAGAGATAGCAGTGTAAGGAGTAGGAATTTTTTCATGTTGTTAAGGTGTTTGACCGTTTCTGGGCGCGCTTTATAGGTGGCATCAAGTGTGGATTGCAACTGAGAACTGACTATGCTGACGCAACTTACGGCGTCTCCTGGTTGCGGAAGGAGCCCGCGCTTGCTGCGCTTTGCCACGGCTGCCTGGCCTTGGCCCATCGAACGTCCAGGCCTGCCGAATGGCAGGCATCGTTGCAGTCTCAAATCATTTTTTCAGTGCACGCCAACTCAATCCGGGTAACTTCTCGCCCATGCCCGGACATCTGGCTTCGTTCTCGTTTCCAACCGCAATCCTCTATGGTGTTGGCGCTTGCGCTGAGCTGCCGGCCCGGCTGAGACAAATGGGCGGTCGGCGCGCGCTCGTCGTGACGGATAAAGCCCTCGCGCAAACCCCCGCCTTTGAGTTGCTCGCCAATCATCTGGGCCGCGCCAACCTCGGCAAGACATGGGAATTGTTTGATAACGTTCACTCCAACCCGTTCGAGGAAGATGTCGTGGCGGCAGCCAAAACATTTCGTGAAGCGAAATGTGACACGGTCATCGCCTTTGGCGGCGGCAGTGCGCTGGACGTCGGCAAAGCCTTGCGCCTGTTGGTGAAGAAGCCCGACCTGAAGCTGAAGGATTTCAACTTCAACGATGATTGGAACGGCCTGCCACGTTGCATCGCCATTCCCACCACGGCCGGAACGGGCAGCGAAGTGGGCCGAAGCTCCGTCATCACTCTCACCGGCACCCATCGAAAGGCCGTCTTGTTCCTGCCACGGCTGCTGGCCAAACTAGTCATTCTCGATCCCGACCTCACCCGCGATCTGCCGCCGCATCTCACGGCCGCGACTGGCATCGATGCCCTGACGCATTGCATCGAATCGTTCACGTCGCCGATCTTTAATCCCATGTGCGATGGCATCGCGCTCGAAGGCATGCGGCTGATAGTCCGAGTCACTGCCCCGCGCCGTGGAACACGGACACGACATGACAGCGCGCGGTCACATGCTGGTGGCCGCGGCGATGGGAGGCGTGGCTTTCCAAAAGGATCTCGGTGCCACGCATTCCCTGGCTCATCCTCTCTCGTCACTGGCCGCCATGCACCACGGCACGGCGAACGCCGTTTGCCTGCCGCACGTCATGCATTTCAATGCCCAGCGCAAGTTGGGCTCTATCGCCGCGTCGGGATTGGCGTGTGGTTTGGAAGTGGCGAGTGTTCCCGATGAAGTGGCGGATTTCCGCACCATCGAGTTCATCAAGAAGTTCATCGGCGACCTCGGGGTCAAACACTCCCTCCACCAATACGGCGTGAAGGAAGCGCAACTGGATGCGCTCGCGGATCAGGCGTTCGATGATGCCTGTCACCTGACCAATCCCGTGCCGGTGAATCGCGATGACTTGAAGGCTCTTTATCGCGCGGCACTATGAGCCAGTTCCAGACGCATCTGTTCCTCAACGGGGAATTCGTCACCGGCCACGGCGCGACGCGGCTCTCGCAAGTCAATCCCGCCACGGAAGAAGTCTTCGTCGAAGTGCACGCGGCCGATCGTTCGGACATTGATTCCGCGGTGGCCGGAGCGCACCACGCCTTCGAGCAAACCTGGCGGGATCTCAACCCTGGCAAGCGGGCGGAAATTCTTTTCAAGATGGCGCACGCTCATTCGCCAGAAGGCGGAAGTCATCGCGCAGTCTGAATCTCGCAACATCGGCAAACCGATCAGCGATGCACGCGATGAAGTTGCGCTCGGCGCCCGCATCTTCGAATATCTACGCCGGCGCCGTCACGAAGTTCGGCGGACAAACTATTCCCGTTTCCCGCGGCGGGTTTGATTTCACGCTGCGGCAGCCGATGGGGGTCGTCGCGGCGATTGTGCCGTGGAATTTTCCGTTTCCCCATCGCCTGCTGGAAAGTCGCGCCGGCCCTGGCCGCGGGAAATTGTGTCGTCTTGAAACCCGCCAGCCAGTCGCCATTGACCGCGCTGCTGCTTGGGCGAGGTGGCGGCTGAAGCGGGCTTGCCTGCCGGCGTGTTGCAGGTGGTGCCAGGCGCGGGCCGCGAGGTCGGTGACGCGTTGGTGCAACATCCGCTCATCCGCAAAATTTCGTTCACTGGCTCCACGGAGGTCGGCAAACGCATCATGGCCACTGGCGGCACACGATCTGAAGCGCGTCTCGCTGGAACTGGGCGGTAAATCGCCCAACATCGTGTTTGCGGACGCGGATCTCGAGCAGGCGGCATCCAGTGCGCCGATGAGCGTCTTCGCCAACACCGGCCAGGATTGTTGCGCCCGCAGCCGCATGTTTGTGGAACGCCCGGTGTTCGATCAATTCGTGGAACGATTCGTCCGCGCCACCAAACAAGTGCGCGTGGCAGCGCCGGACCTCGAATCCACCCAAGTCGGCCCGCTCGTGTCGGCGAGCCAGCGTGAGACGTCCGAGAAGTTCATCGACGAAGCCAGGCAGCACAGGGCGCCGCATTGCCTGTGGCGGCGGCCGCACATTGCCGCGCGGGTTTTATCTGGAGCCGACCGTGCTGCTGGAGGTGGAAACCGGTGACCGCGTCTGGCGCGAGGAAGTCTTCGGGCCCGTCGTGTGCATCCGGCCCTTTGACGACGAAGACGAGATGTTGCGCGAGGTGAACGCGTCGCCCTACGGCTTGAGCGGATCGATTTGGACCAACGACTTGAAGCGCGCGCTGCGCGTGGCCCGGCGCGTGGAGAGCGGGGTGCTGAGCATCAACTCCCATTCCAGCGTGCACGTCGAAGCGCCCTTCGGCGGCTTCAAGCAAAGCGGCATCGGGCGCGACCTGGGCATGGCCGCGCTTGAAGGCTACACCGAGTTGAAGAACATTTACATCGCCGATTAAAGCAGCAGCGCGTTATGAGCCTGAGGATGAAGGAATTTCGAATTGGCATGGAGCCTCCTCCTGCTTCCTGCACGGGTTCGTTTGGTCTCCATCTCATTTCCATTCCTCAAACATGACACTCCAGGATTTGCGTCGCCGCGTGGACAGCGGTGAAATCGACACGGTCATTGTGGCGTTCCCGGACGTCTCGGGGAAGCTCATGGGCAAACGCTTCACCGGGCGCGACTTTATCGACACGGTGGCGGAACACGGCACGCACGGCTGCAATTATCTGCTGACCGTGGACATCGAGATGGAGCCGCAGACCGGCTTTCAACTCGCGAATTGGGAAAAGGGTTTTGGCGATTTCGAGTTTCGTCCCGACCTGGAGACGCTTGCGGCATCCTCCCCTGGCAGAACGCGACCGCGCTGGTGATTTGTGATTTTCATCACGCAGATGGCCAGCCGGGTGGACGGAGGCGCCGCGCTCGGTTCTGCGCGCTCAACTGGAGCGGCTTGGCCGCAACGCGGGTCTGACGTGCAATATCGCGAGCGAGCTGGAATTCTTTCTCTTCAACACCACGTATCACGACGCGTTCACGGGCGGCTATCGGAACCTGCAGCCCTCCAGCGATTACCGCATCGATTATCACATCATGCAGCCGACGGCCGGATGAGTCGCTCTTCCGGCAGATTCGCAACGAGATGCTGGCCGCCGAGAGTGCCGGTCGAATCGAGCAAGGGCGAGTGGGGCCGGGGACAGCACGAAATCAATTTCATCTACAACGAGCCGCTGCGCGTCGGCGACATGCACAGCCTCTTCAAGCAAGGCGTGAAGGAAATCGCCATGCAGCACGGCAAGTCCGTGACCTTCATGGCCAAGCCGTCCGTGAACGAGCCCGGCAGCAGTTGCCACATTCACACCAGCCTGTGGCGCGGGGAGGAAAGTTCATTCTGGGATGCTGAGAAGAAGTGCGGCTCGAAGCTGTTCCGTCAATTTCTCGGCGGCCTGATGAAGTATTCGCGCGAGCTCTGTTATTTCTTCGCCCCGACGATCAACGCTTACAAACGCTACCAGTCTGCCAGTTGGGCGCCGACGAAGCTGGCGTGGTCGCATGACAACCGCACCGTCGGTTTTCGTGTCGTGGGGCACGGCAGCTCCTTCCGCATCGAGAACCGGATGCCGGGCGCCGATGCCAATCCCTACCTCGCGTTCGCAGCGACGCTGATCGCGGGCTGTGCCGGCATCGAGGAAGACCTGGATTGCGGCGACGACTATCGCGGGAACGCCTACGTCGATGAACAAGCTGCCTTCGCTGCCGCAGCTCGTTGCGCGAAGCGGCTGATCTGCTGGACCAAAGCAAACTCGCGCGCACCGCGTTGGGCGATGAGGTGGTGGATTTCTACGTTCACACCGCGCGACTGGAAGTAAGCGCGTTCGATAATGCCGTCACCGATTGGGAGAAGACGCGTTACTTCGAGACGGATTTAGTCGTGACCCGAATACGGCTTCAGCGCATTCGCTCTCGTTGCCCCGTCGCGGAAAACGTTTTTCTCTTCCTGGAATGAAACCGGTCTCTATCGAGGATATCACCAGCGCCGCCGGCCGGATCCGTGACGCCGTGCTGCGCACACCGTGCACTCCGTCGCTCGCGCTCTCGGAAATCACCGGTTGCGAAATCTTCTGCAAGTTCGAGAACCTGCAACGCACCGGCAGCTTCAAGGAACGCGGCGCGCGCAATGCCTTGCTGCTGCTTAGCGCCCGAACAGAAACGGCGCGGCGTCATCGCCGCGTCCGCCGGCAACCACGCCTCCGCGCTCAGCTATCACGGACAGATTGCTCGGGGTCCCTGTCACGGTCGTCATGCCGAAGTTCGCGCCGCTCATGAAAGTGCAGCACCTGCGAACGCATGGGCGCGCGCGTGTTGATGCACGGGCACGACATCGGCGAAGCCCGCGAGCACGCGATGCAATTCGTGCGCGAGGAGCAGCTCACTTACATCAACGGTTTCGATGATCCGGCCATCATCGCGGGGCAGGGGACCATGGGCCTGGAAATCCTGGAGCAAGTGCCCGACTTGCGATGCCATCCTTGTTCCGATTGGCGGCGCAGGATTGATCGCCGGTGTGGCGCTCGCGGTGAAGTCGCTCCAGCCTCAGGTGCAAATCATCGGCGTGCAAGCTGAGCGTGCCGCCAGCTTCGATGCCGCGCTGCAACATGGCGCGCCCATTGCCATCGACATCGAACCCACTCTGGCCGATGGCCTGGCGGTGCCGCGGGTGGGCGATAACGCGTTCGCCCTCGCTCGAACGCGGGTGGACAAGACCGTGACCGTGGACGAACACCAGATTGCGCTCGCCGTGTTGCGCTTGGTGGAGTTGGAGAAGACAGTCGTCGAAGGCGCGGGCGCCACGCCCCTCGCTGCCTTGCTCGCCGGAACAGCTGCCGGAGCTTGCGTGGTAAAAAAGTCGTGCTGCCGCTTTGCGGGGGCAACATCGATACGAACATGCTCGGCCGCATCCTCGAACGAGGCCTCGCGGCGGATGGCCGGCTCTGCCGCATCACTGCGCACATCAGCGATCGTCCTGGTGGACTCGCCCGCTTCGCTTCCATCCTCGCCGAAGAAGGTGCCAGCGTGCGGGACGTGGAACACGACCGAGCCTTTGCGGGCGACGACATTTCCCAGGTGGTGGTTCATTGCGTGATTGAAAGTCGCGACCGCGAACATGTCGGCCGCATCTGCGCGCGTCTAACGAAGGAAGGTTTTCTCCCGCAGGTTCCGTAAAAGAGCGGGTGCGATTGGGGGGAGGTGGTCCACGGGAAGGTCTTCTTAAAAGAAGAGGCGAAGATGAAGAGAAGGAAGCTGTCCGCCGGCAAGACCCGACCGCCTCATGAATTCCCCAACTTGTGCCTAACCCATGACTTACGCGTCTGGTTTCTCAGGAGTCGTTGCGTATTATTTCGGAGAGCTTCGAACTGTAAGTAGGATTCGGCTTTGCGTTAAGAGTTCCGACCACTAGCGGCGTGTCGAGTGGATATGTTCCGGGTGAAACGGAGGAGGTAAAAAACTCATTCAGCTTCGCACCGGCTGGCATTGGATAGGTCGCGGGAGCCCCAACATTGCTACCGCCACTCTCGACCCGCAGTAAGACCTGCGCGGACTCGGCGTGAGAGGAGTCCGATGCGGCTGCGCCGGCCGCCAAGACCAGCTTCGCTTCGTAAGGAGGCTTCCCCGCAGACGAGACAGAAACGCTCATATGTTTGCCATCGGCCTCGAGGGAAACGGTCGCGTCGCGCTCGGTCGTAAGCAGGAGGCTGGTTCCGTGCATGGAACCATCATGGACAGCCTCCGCCCGGTGAATTGTTCCGTGCCCCATCGAACTGTCCGCGCGAGCCACTCAACACCCGGCTTCCCGCGCGGAACTCCGCCCCCTCGTTACTTCGCCTTCACGTCGTAGCAGAACAACGTGTCCTGATCCCGGATGTAGAGCTTGCCGTTCGCGATGACGGGATGCGCCCAGGCGGGCTTGTCCGTGCGGTCGGGTTGGTCGAACCGTCCGCGCTCCAGATACTCCTTGCGGCTGGGTTCAATCAGAACAATCGGACCCTCCTCAGTGCGGTAATAGATTCGGCCATCGGCGAAGGCAACCGAGCCCTTGGTCACGCGGCGTTTGTCCGCGTCGCGCTCGTTCCACAGCACCTCGCCCGTCTTGAAATCGAGGCACGCCAGGTAGCCGCCGCCGTTGCCGCCGTTCGCGCCGAACAACGCCCCGTCATGAAGGATCACGCCGCCATGATGATTCTCCATCGACTTGGAGAACCACACCTCTTCGGCGGCAAACTCGCCGTTCTCCTTCTTCACCAATTTCGCCAGTCCACCGCCCGCGCCATACGCCGTCGCCGCGAACACATGGCCGTCGTGATAAATGGGCGTTGAGATATTAATCCGCATTGAATTCGCCGGCTTGTCATAACGCCACAGCAACTTGCCATCCGCCGCGGATACTCCGGCGACCGTCATGGCCAGAAGTTGCACGTACTGACGCTGCCCTCCGAAGTCGATCGCGATCGCGGACGAATACGCCGCTCCCGTGTTCGGCGGGCTCATCGATTTCATGCCCGCCTCATCCTCCGTCAATGTGCCATCGCCGTTGCCATCCAGCTTTTTCAACGCCGCCACCGCGCCCTTGATTTCGGCGTCTTCAATCATGCCGCTCTCGTCTGCATCCAGCGCCGAGAGCGCCTTGATCATCCGCATGATGCCCGGGCCGCGGCGACGGCGAGTCGCACCTTGTCCGTCGCCGCCTGCGCTTGCCGGTGTCACTTCATCCTCGGAAAGTTTTCCATCCTGATTCTTGTCCAGGGTCAGGAGAACGGTCGGTGCTGCCGTGAGTTCATCGGCGGAGAGGTCCTTGCTCTGGTCCTTGTCCAGCGTCGAGAGCACCAAATCCGTCTGCATCGCAGGGGGGCGATTGCCGCCCGGCCCGCGAGTTTGTGTCGGGCTGGCAGCCGCACGGTCCGGCACCTGGTTTTTCCAGATCGTCTCGCCCGTCCGCTTGTTCAACGCGACCATCGTGGCTTCCTCTCCGCCGGGGGTGCAAATCACCTTGTCGCCATCCACCAGGGGCGACTCCCGGAAACTCCACATCGGACTGCGCCCCTTGAAATCCGCCACCAGGTTTCGCTGCCAAAGCACCTTGCCATCCGCCACCTGGAGGCAGGCCACATTGCCGGCGAGCCCCATCACATACAGCCGGTCTCCGTCCACCGTCGGAGTCGCGCTCGGGCCCTCTTTGGACTGTGGCCAATTCTGAGGTTGCGCCGGAGCGATTCGCACCGCCCAGATTTCCCTGCCATCCTTCTCTGAAAGTGCCCAGACGATTTCGTCATTGCCGCGATGGCTCATGCCGTAGATTCGGCCGGCCGCCACGGACGGCGTGCTGTCCCCGCCTCCGAGCGCCTTCACCTTCCAGGCGAGCGGCGGGCCATCCTTCGGCCACGCCGTGAGCAGGCCGGTCTCCTTCGAATGCGCGTCCCGATTCGGTCCCTGCCATTGAGGCCAATCAAAACTGGCGGCACCCAGCCCCCACTGCGCGCACAACGTGACCGCAACAACACTGCTGAAAAGTTTCGAATTCATATTCGTGTCAAACTGGCAATTCCTACCCGCCCACAATGCATGCGCAAATCAGAATGCCAACCCGCCACCGACCCGAACGCAGTGTAGGTGGGGCAAGACTCCGCCGAGCCAAGTCCGGCGTGGGTGGGGCGAGACTCCGTCGAGCCAACGCCCTTCCTCACACTCTTGAATTGCAGCAACGGCATAATTTCCGCGAAGGGCGAAGGCAGCAGCGAAGGGAGCACTGCCACATACCCTTTGAACTGCGGCGACTGCGCGCCGGATACATGAACAACCGCACGGCCCTGAATGAGTCCGCCTCACGCTCTTCGGAATTGCGGCGACTGCGCGCCTGGATACTGACACGTATCTCGCCGAACCTGAGTGGCCGCCTCACGCTCTTCGGAATTGCGGCGACTGCGCGGACGAACTTTGTGAACCTGACCAACGCGCAGGCCCGACTCCGCGGCGAAATCCAGCGCCTCAAGAATCTGTTCGCGCAATCGATCTTCCGCTGGCGGGCTGAACGCAAAGTGTAACTGCGGCTCCGGCACCGCCTCCTTCCGCGCCTGTGCCCACCAGCGCGTTTCATTCGGCAGACAGACCGGATACGCCGAGCAATACAGGCAGCGCGCATCATTCTTGAGTGGCGGCGGACAGCGCCCGCTGCTCGCCGTCTGCTTCGCATCGGTGATGGCCTTCGTGACCTTGCCAAACAGTTCCTCCGTGAAATCCACCGGCACGCGCCGCTTGTCCGCCGCGTAATAGATCGCGCCGCGCACCGCGTTCACCCCGTGCTCGCGCAGGAGCAGCGCATGGGCGGCCACCTGGATGGCGTCCGGCTCCTTCGCCTCGCGTTCGCCCTCCGCGTTCCGCCGCGCCGAGCCGCGCTTGTAATCGAGCACCTCCGCGCCCTCCGGCCCGCCCTCGACAATGTCCACCACGCCGACCAGCCCCAGCGCTTCGCTCTCCAGCTTGAGACTGCGAATCTTCGCCCCTTCCGGCAGGCCGAGTTCCTTGGCGTCCTCCAGCTTCGACGGCGCATCCACGTTGCGATGCGCGTGACTGCCCGCCACCGTGTCCGCGTTCTCCTGGAAAATGTTTTCGACCCACTGGAAATAAAACAGCCGCGGGCAATAGATGAAGTTGTGCAAACGACGCACCGGCAACGGAGGTTGCGCTTCAAGTCCGGCCTGCGTTTGAACCGGGGCATTGCTCATAGGCTTTCAATTCATTGGCTTGCGGCTTAATTCCACCTTCCGTACCCTGATCGCATGAAACTCCGGCTCGTTGTCGAACACGATTCCGAAACCAAACGCTGGTCCGCCGTTTTCCCCGAACTGCCGGGCTGCGCTTCTGCCGGTGACACGGAAGAGGAAGCGGTGCGCAACGCGAAGGAAGCATTGGACTTGTGGTTCGAGCCATCGCCCGAGCCGCTTCCTGCCGGGGCCAAAGTGTTGGAAGTCGCGCTCACGTGAGCGTTCGGTTCCCAGTCTGCAACGCGAACGACGTGGTTCGTGTTCTGCGCAGGAATGGCTTCGCGCAAGTCAGCCAGAAAGGCAGCCACCAGAAATGGCGTCACGCCAATGGTCGGCAGGTGATCGTGGCCATGCACGGGAACAAACCGATTCCGATCGGCACCTTGAAAAGCATCATCGAAGGCAGTGGCCTGAGCGTGGACGACTTCCGGTAAGTGCGACAGCCGCCGGTCATAAATGTCCGGCACGAGATCGCCGCAGAAATCATGGTGCAACGCGCGGATCAATTCCCCGTCCAGCGGGCGATGAGAATGCTCTTCCAGTTCGATTCGGTCCCTGCCATTGAGGCCAATCAAAACTGGCGGCATCCAGCCCCCACTGTGCGCACAACGTGACAGCAACAACACTGCTGAAAAGTTTCGAATTCATATTCGTGTCAAACTGGCGATTCCTACCCGCCCACAATGCATGCGCAAATCAGAATGCCAACCCGCCACCGACCCGAAAGCAGTGTAGGTGGGGCGAGACTCCGTCGAGCCACCCGCGAGCCTTCCTCACACTCTTGAAAAAGAAGAAGTGAAGAGGAAGAGAACGATGCTGGCCCGCCCGAAACCGTCCCGCCTCCTGAATGACAACAACCCACTACGAAGAATGACTTTCCCTTGCCGCCTGCTTCCGCACTTTGGCAACTTCAGCGGACGCACATGGCCCGCCCAAAATCCACAGCCAGCAATAACTCGCAAAACAACAGCACCGCCACCATCCATAAAAGCGTCTCCATCTACCACGCTTGCCGTGGTCATTTACCTGGTGGGGTGAGAGTCTCTCGAACCCTGATCAAAGAAGCGGGCCGGGAAAGAAGTTAGGGTTCGACGGAGTCTCACCCCACCACGATCACGCCGACATCCCCCGCTTCTGCAAATCCGCCATCACCGCCAACTTCCGCCCCGAGCACGCTGACGCCATCCGCCGCGCCCTCATCGAGGCCGACCTCGTGGACTGCATGGTCGCCCTCCCCGGCCAGCTCTTTTGGAAATTTGAAATGAACTGACCTATGAACTACTGGCTCGACCTCTTCACTGGCACTACTTGGAACGAGTTCCAAAAGTCCGGGCTGAAGAATCTCCGGGTTCCGCAAGAGAATGCGCAATGCTGCGGCGAAAGTTCAACCCGGTGACATTCTCCTCTGCTACCTCACTGGAGTAATGCGCTGGGTGGGCGCTTTGGAAGTGGTGCGAGCGACCGACGACCAGTCGAAGATTTGGGGTGATGAAGATTTCCCATTCGCTTCGAGGTGAAGCCACTCATCCAACTCAACCCAGAACACGGAGTCCCGATGATGGAGCTTGAGGGTAAAGTTGCCTTTTACACTGGCCGAAAAGACCGAGGTAAATTCAAGGCATTCGTCCGTTCCAGCCCGAACCGCTTTACGAATCCCAAGGACGGCGAGCTTATCCGGCTCCCTTCTCAAACAGGCGCAAACCAACCCCATCGCTCGCCCCGTCGACCCCAAGAAGCTCGCACGCAAACCCCTCTACACTGCCGAGCAAAAGAAAGGAAAAACCACAGTCGCGACGAAGGTCAGCGTCCCTGAATCCGACGAACCCGAAGAGCAAACGGGCAAGCCAGACTTCACGACCGAGCAGGAGGCAACAGCGACGACACGCCACACTGAGATTCAATACAACCTTCTCACCTTGGGCGTAGACATGGGCTTCGACCTCTGGGTCGCGCGCAATGACCGCTCCAAGAAATGGCAGGGCAAGACGCTCGGCGAACTTCCGCGCATGGTCACCGAGTCGCCCACCCAATTCAACGAAGCGACCAACCGCACCATCGAGTCGATCGATGGACTCTGGCTCAAGGGGAACTCCATCGTCGCCGCATTTGAGGTCGAATGCACCACGGCGGTTTACTCTGGCCTGCTTCGCATGAGCGACCTCCTCGCATTGCAGCCGAACCTTGAAATCAATTTATTTCTAGTCGCCCCGGAGGAACGACAGGACAAAGTCGAGCAGGAGATTCTACGCCCGACATTTGCCCTTCGTGAAAAGCCCCTCGCGAAGGTCTGCGGATTCATCAGTTTCTCGAAGTTGATGGAAAAGTTGGACGGAATTCGGAAGCTCGGCCTCGCGACTTCGCTGAAGCCAGACTTCCTCCAAAAAACTGCAGAGTATTTCGCCGATGATGAAGAATTCTGAGCCAATATCGCCCTTCAACCACTCTGACTGGTTCCGCAAGGACGCCGACGTGCGCTTCTTCTCCTCTCCGCCTCGAACGGGGAGAGGGCCGGGGTGAGGTGTCGAAATGATTTGCCGCCCAAGGGCAACGCCAACTTCGCCTGCGTGCAGCACTTCATCCACCACGGACCTCAGTTTGGTAGCATAAAGACATGAGACTTGTGGCCACAGCCAACCCCAATGAAAGGCATGAGGAACTCGGACAGTTCCTTACCGCCTCGCCGGTAGCTGGCTTCATGGCTTCCATGTTCGGCCCGCTTCCGCGAACGGTGCGCTTGCTGGACGCGGGCGCGGGCGCACTACTGACCGCGCATCTCGCGGCATTTCCAAAATTGTCAGGTCGGTTTGCACACCAGGCCGGACAACCGACTGAACCGATGAAGCAATGAGCCCGCCTGAAAAATACGTCGCCCTCCAGTTGCAGAGGCATATCAGCCCGCTGCGGTATCCCGGCGGAAAGCGATCTTTCGCCCCTTACCTAGCGGCGGTAATCGAACTGAACGGATTGAACGGATGCCATTATCTAGAGCCATATGCAGGGGGTGCAGGCGCCGCTCTCGAATTACTACGCACTGGCGTACAGTGCTCAGTTACACTCAATGACAAAGACCCGGCAGTCTATTGGTTCTGGAAGGCAGCTTTAACTGAGGGTGAACGGTTCATGGAGCTCATACAGACCGTTGAGCTCGATGTCGAAGAATGGCACAACCAACGCCGCATTTTGAGGGGACGGGCACGGGGATTTGAGCTTGGATTTGCGGCTTTTTACCTTAACCGAACTTGCGTGTCAGGAGTCATTAAGCGCTGCGGGGGGCCGATCGGCGGCTATGACCAATCCGGCAGCTACTCAATAGACTGTCGCTTCCACCGACCGGCACTGAAAGCAAAGGTCAAGTTCCTACACGAGAACCGGCACCGGATCACAGCACGAAACATGGATGCGATCACACTCCTCCGGCGAGCTGCGGAAACGCTGGAAGACTATTTTGTTTACTTGGACCCACCGTATTACCACAAGGCTGCGGAGCTTTATCTGAACGCATACACGCACAGCGACCACGAGGCTCTCCGTGACTTCCTGATGAGTTCCACGATCAATCATGGGTCCTGAGCTATGACCTCTGCCCGGAGATTTTGGAACTTTACAAGCAACACCAGCACACAACGATTCACACGCACCACGCACTCGCGAACAAAGGTAGAAGGAGGGAATTTATAACCCTCGCTGATAAACTGAAATTCCCATCACAATCCGCAATCAAATGAAAGAGTTCTGCCAAATCAGCTCCCGTGAAGTCAGCGTCGCAACTTTGCGCCTTGCTCATCGACTAAATCCCGCGCCTGCGTCTCCACCCTGGTGGCACATCTGAGAAAGAGCTAATCGAAAGACTGTGCAGGATGGGTTCGCAGTCTCCAAGCCAAGTGATCAAGCACCTATTGGCAGACCGAGGATATCTAAACAATGAAATCCCAGTAGTGTTCAAGGCTCCAGGGAAATCGCAGCTTGTGGTTATTGACGGCAATAGGCGAGTCGCGGCGCTCAAGATGATCCATGACCTCACCCTCGTGCCGAGCACTCGGCATGGTCTCCGCGCTGACTGCGAGAAGCTCAAAGGATTGGTTCCTGGCAAAATCAGATACTGGGTGACTTCGAGTATTAGCGACGCCAAGAGAATTGTGTATCGGGCGCACAATGAAGGTTCTCGCGAGTGGGAAACATTAGCTCGCTATGCATCTCACTACGACAATCACAAGGCTGGACAGTCCATTCAGGACATCGCCGAGGTCACCGGAGCTACACAGACTGAAATCCGCAAGGAGATCAACATATGGCTGCTCTACGAAGCAATGATGATCCACATTCCGGACTTCCAGCTTGAAGATGATGGCATCACCAATTTTGAGCGCGTAACAACATCGTTTTCTGCATTTCCAAAGATGCTCGGATTCGCCCTGGGATTCTGATGGCGTGTATCAAGTTCCTAACAACCGTGAGGTCGTGGAAGTCATCCATCGCGCATATCTTGGATTTGCAAAGTCAACACTTGAAGGCGGATTTACCCGTAGGTCTGCAAACAACGAAGAGTCGCGGCAAGAGTTCTGGAAATCAATCCTGCCGAATGGGTTCAAACCAGCTTCTCCAAGCCAAACACAGCCCACCCCAGAGCCAAAGGGCAGCAAGCCCGCTGGAGCTGGGAAACCGGGTGATAGCGGCAGCGCTGGGAGTACATCTGGCAACGAGGGTAGCAATGGATCCTAACCCAGCCAGGAGGCGACACCCCTCCCACAGATCGGCAAATTCTTTCACTGAGAAAAAACGTGGGCAAGAAGGCGTCCGCTATTTTCTACGAGTATTGCAGGCTTCAGCAGTATAGAGAGTTTCCAGTCGCGTGTGCCGCGCTGACCCGCGCCATGATTGAAACAACGCTGAAACATCACGCTAAGAGACTGGGCTGCTATGAAGAAACGCCCGATCAACAGCAAAAAGGCCACAGTGATTTGCTGGATAATGTCGCCAATAAACTGAAGAAGAAGATTGCGGGAATGAGGTTGCCATACTCCTCTGATTTGCTTGGGGCCATTTCGAACTGCACCAAGCAGATTGCGGAACTCAATGATGTTATGCACAAGGACGGGGCGTTTTTCGGCCCGGCCGCCGTGAAATCATCGTTAGCTGCTTTAGCTTGTTCGGTTGAGAACCTGATTAAAATCCCAGATGCTAATTAGCCTGTGCTACTATTCTCCAGCGCAGCGTTACCGGGATGCTCAGGCGGAGAGCTATGTGAAACGCTTGACCCCTTGCTACTCGACCGCATCTTCAACGGCTGAGCCTTTGCATGTCGGACCTCAACCAACTGCGTCACCCAGAAAACCTGCCGCCGAGCGTGGCGTTGGCTGCGGTCGAATGCAGACGCTTCCTACAAGTCCTACTTCCGACCGCTCTACCAACAGTATGCCGTCGCAGAGGAGGCGCTGCTTGATGACCTCGCTGACAGGCTAAAGCGGACATCTACGAACCCGAATCGGCCTGCAAGCTTTTTCACCCCAAAGCCTCCGGCATCCTCCGTCCGTTTTCGTTGCCCAGCGTCGAAGACCAGATCGTTTATCAAGCAGCCGTCAACCTCATCGCGGAGAAGCTGGCCCCGAGTCGACCAACGTTACATCAAACAAGTCTTCGGGCACCTCTACGTCGGCAAGACATCGACCTGGTTCTACCGAAAATGGAGCGACGGCTACAAAGCCTTCAACGAATACGCCCGAGACGCATTCGCGGCGGCTACGTCTATACCGCCAGCTTCGACCTCACCGCCTGCTACGACAGTCTCGACCACCGCGTGCTCCGCCACTTCCTCGACAAGCTCGGCCTCGACCCGGACTTCTGCATAAGTTGCCGCGGTGGCTGGAGAAGTGGACCGCGACCGAGCGGGCATCACCACGGTCACGGCATCCCTCAAGGACCGTTTCGTCCGGCCTCCTCTCCGAAGTCGTGCTTGTCCATCTCGACGAGCTGAAGACTCCCCGGCGTCGATGTTCCGCTACTTCCGCTATGTGGACGACATTCGACTCTTCGCCAAGAACGAGCACGACTTGCGTCGCCTACTCGTTTCGCTCGATCTGATGAGCAAGGATGTCGGTCTGTTCCCGCAAAGTGGCAAGATCAGCATCCACCGCGTCCACAACATTGAGGACGAGCTGAAGTCTGTGTCCAACCCGCCGGAAGCGGCGATCAAGACCAACTTTACGGATCAGAAAAAGCTGCTAACGCGCATCGAGGAACTGACGCCCGCGCTATCGAATCAGCAACCCCACTCGCTTCAAATATCTGCTAGCGCACGCGACGCCTCCGCACGATTCTGACCGCCCGGCTGTGGCGGATTCTGGAGAAGCACCCCGAAATCTACCGGAGCGTCTGCAACTACCTACGACGCTACGCCAAGCTGCCTCGTGTGCCTGCCTCGAAGCTGGTCGAGCTCGTGAAAGCCAGCACGCTTTACCAATCCGTGCGCGCAGAGTTTATCGACGCAGCAGATGGGCGCCTTCCAGTCGCCGAGGACAGGGCCATGGCACGGCTGTTGAAGAAATCGTGGTCTCCAAAGGGTATGCACGCCGACCTGCAGGTTGCCACGGGCCGGTTCCTGATTCGCACCGGCACTCTGTCCGCCAGCCAGATTGCCTATGCCTGCAAAGTTGCGCCCGCGTGGTGGGTTCGTGCATCCCTGATCAATGCCGCCAGCCCGTCTCAGTTGGGCAGGAACACGCTCAACAAATCGTCGAGGCGGGAGTGACTGATCGAGGACGAGATGCCGCACTCGCCGCCGGATGGAAGGGTATGGAAACTGCCTACCTGCCACCCGGCAGACGGCGGGGTTGGAACAAATCCGCCGAACTGATTATGCGTGAGCTTGGGATCATTCAGCGCTCGACGGCCAACTACTGCGGAATCAATCACGCACTCCGCAAACTCGATTCCCGCATTCCAGCACTGAACTGGCGTAAACTTTTTGGAACGCGCTATGACCAGGCTGAACTACAGGCAATCGAGACCGTCGCCGCTTCCGGCGTGAACATCACCGGTTTCGTCAACTTCCTCGATGTGTTTGATGATCTGCTGTTGGATGCCGTTGTCAGCAGCGACGGAACCGTCGGTGGCTACAACCTCGGCCATATCGGTAGCGTTTTGAACGCACCAACGGGCAAGCTCGCGAGGAAGTTTCCCAAGACCTATGAACTGGCGACGGAAGTTCATGATCGCCGGTACGAAAGCATGGCATCCCATCCGTTGATCGGGAGGACGGGCAAGCCAACGAAGCGCATCAGCTACAAGTTCCTTCCCAAAGCAAAGAGACTAGTGCGTGAGTGCATCGCAGAGCTAAGCGCTGCCGGTTTGTCTAATCGCCGGACAGGAGAACATCCTCGAACAGGAAGACGGCAAGAAGCGCTGGGTGCAGGTGGTGACGGAGTGGAAAATGACGAATGACGAATTCGCGAATGCCGAACTGGCTGAACTTCGTAATTCGGACTTCTGCATTCGCACTTCCCCAGGGCCAGGTGATCGACGTCTTCACCGCCGCTGGATTGTCCAAGCCGGACATCTCGATCCTGAGCGACCAATTCCTCGCCGAAGTGCGCGGCCTAAAGCACAAGAACGTCGCCGCCGAGTTGCTGGAGCAGCTGCTCAAGGACGAACGAAGCGAATGACGAATGACGAATTTGGAATGTCGAACTAATCTGGACATCGCAATTCGGACTTCTGCATTCGAACTCCGCATCGCCTACCTGGCAACCTCCTTCCGTTCGTTGCGAACCTGGCCAGAGCGTCGAGCCCCGTTACCCAGAGGCCCACCAAGCCTGCAAACGTCGGGAGCAGGTCTGCACAGCCGTTCAGCAAGTCTGCACAGCCGCTCAGCAAGTCTGCACAGCCGTTCAGCAAGTCTGCACAGTCGTTCAGCAAGTCTGCACAGCCGTTCAGCAAGTCTGCACAGTCGTTCAGCAAGTCTGCACAGCCGCTCAGCAGGTCTGCACAGCCGTTCAGCAGGTCTGCACAGCCGTTCCGCAAGTCTGCACAGCCGTTCAGCAAGTCTGCACAGCCGTTCAGCAAGTCTGCACAGTCGTTCAGCAAGTCTGCACAGCCGCTCAGCAAGTCTGCACAGCCGCTCAGCAAGTCTGCAAACGCGGTCAGCAGACTTGCTAAACGAGACAGCGTGTCTGTTGGCTGTCTTTCCATGAGACAAGCACGCGATGGTTTTCCGGGTTGGCGCCGCGAGTGACAGTGGGGCGCGATGCGAGCGGGAAGCAGATTACCTTTCCCGCGTTCGTGGGACATTTTCCGATCTATTGCTACCTGCCTTTCAGGAAGGAGTCCGGAAGAATGGGGCGTGGACAGCAGCCAACCGTGTTGGCATTCGATATGCGGAACGGTGCCTCAGGAAATACAAGAAAAGACGCTAGGCGCTCTGTCAGGTCCTACCGGGATTTCTTCATCGTGATTCAGCAGCAGCTTGTCCTGCCTGCCTGTCCGGTCTGAAGGTTTCATCTCACATTCCTTCCCACTTGCCCAGGCGGATTGAGCCCCTGAAATGGGGTTAAGATTGGCCAGACCGCCGCGACATCACACTCAGTGCTCGGGTATTTGTGCAACAGTTGGCTCAAGGCCACAACCCACTGCGCCCTAAAAGGCAGCAGCCGGCCGGAACAACCGTTTATTAGATTCGCTGTGTGGCGAGCCTAGCATCAAGCTCCAGGCACTTCGGTTGGAAAGGAAACTATTATGGCTACATATCGCACTTCATTAGGCTTCGCCCGATTGTCCGACTCACCGCTCAATTCCTTCGCGGATAACGTGGTGCAAAAGATGACAGGGAACGAATCGTTTGCCGCGCCAATCATCAGCATGGCGAGCCTCGCCGCGGCCCGCACCGTGTTCGCCAACGCGATCGCCGCCGCCATGCAAGGCGGCCGGCAGAATGTCGCGGCCAAGAATGCGGCGCGGACATTCCTGCTCAGCAGCCTTCGCCAGGAAGCGGCGTATGTGCAGAGCATCGCCGGGGAGGACCTCGCCATGCTGCTCTCCTCGGGCTTCGATGCCGTGCGCACAAATCATACGCAAGTGGTGTTGGTGAAGCCTGAAGTGGAACGTTTGGATAATCCCCAGAGCACCCAACTCGGCTTGCGCCTCAAGCGCGTGCCCACGGCGCGCGCCTATGAGGTGCGCATGAGTTATGGGACCAGTGGGTGGCAGTTGGTGGGACTGTTCACTTATTCCCGTCCTATCCTGATTGAGAACCTTACGCCCGGCATCACGTATACGGTGCAGGCTCGCGCCATCGGCGGGAGCACCGGCTACAGCGATTGGAGCGACCCCATCTCGCGCATGGCGATGTAAGCCAGGCCCAGCAACAACAGAAGCCGGAGCGAGCAAATCGTTCCGGCTTTTTCGTTTTGCCGTTTCAATGCTGCGCGGTCTCATCGGTCTGGATTTATTTCGTGACGTTTGGCCGGTGGGCGAGTGAATTGTTGGAAATGGTTGAACCCGTTCCTTTCGCGCGCAGAACAATATGATCGCCGACGCTCCCACTTCTCCGCCGTCCCGTCGTCGTGGCCTGCGGGTGCTGGCCATTTACCTTGGCTTGATCGCGGTGGCGCTGGCGTGGTTGTGGTTCTTTCACGATATCCAGCGGCAGGATCAATGGGTCCGCACGGTCATCCTGTTGTTCGCGGCGTTCGCGGGTTTTTTGGTCTGGGTTTTGTTTGGTTCGAAGTGGCCGGCGCGTGTGCGGTGGGCGGTGTTCGTGGGGATGGTGGCTGTCCTGGTGTTTTGCCGGTTCGGCCTGCGCATCACGGGAGTCACAGGGGATTTGTTTCCCATTGTGGAAGGGCGTTGGAATCAACCCAGGGTCGTGGTGATTCCGCCGAGTTCACCCACCAACGATGCCGCGGGACTCCAGCTCACCAATCGCTATCCTCAGTTCCTCGGTCCCACTCGAGACGGTGTTTTGCCAGGACCGCGACTGGCCCGTGACTGGAAGCGAACGCCGCCGGTGGAATTGTGGCGTCATGGGGTGGGCGCGGCGTGGTCGGGCTTCGCGGTGGAAGGGGCCCGAGCGATTACACAGGAACAGCGCGGCGAGGAAGAGCTTGTGGTGTGCTACGACTTGTTGACGGGGCGCGAGGTGTGGTCGCATGCGGATAAGTCGCGCTATGCCACGACAATTGCGGGGGAAGGTCCGCGCGCCACGCCTGCGATTTCCGACCAGCACGTTTATGCCATCGGTGGAGCTGGAGTGCTCAATTGCCTGGAGCTGGGAACGGGCAAAGTGATTTGGACCACGAACGTCCTGGCGCAACATGGAGCGAAGGTTCCGGATTGGGGCGTGGCTGGTTCGCCACTGGTAACCGAAAAGGCGGTGATCGTGGTCGTGGGTGGGGCGGGTCACACGCTCGTCGCCTACGATAAGCGGACGGGGGCGCGCCTCTGGACGGCGGGAAATGATAACGCCCACTGGAGTTCGCCCGTGCGATTGAGTTTCCTCGATCAACCGGCGCAGATCGTCACCTTCAACGAGACCGTGGCCGGGCATGATGAGCGGACGGGGAAACTCTTGTGGCAACATCCGTGGCGCGGCGGGCATCCACATGTGGCGGCGCCGCTGGCGGTCGGAACGGATTCGTTGCTGGTGTCGAGTGGCTACGGCACAGGCAGCGAGCTTCTACAACTGACGTTCCGGGACAATCGCTGGCGCACGCAGCGCGTCTGGAAATCCATTCGGCTCAAATCGAAGTTCGCCAACATCCTTCAACATCGCGGGTTCCTCTACGGCTTGGATGATGGCGCTTTGGTGTGTGTGGAATTGGCGACGGGCGAGTTGCGATGGAAGGGCGATCGCTACGGGCATGGCCAGATGATTCTGGTGGGCGACGTGATTCTCCTGACGGCGGAGAACGGCGACATCGTGCTGGTGGAGCCGGACGCCCGTGAGCAACGGGAAGTGGCGCGCTTCAAAGTGTTCTCCGCAAAGACGTGGAACCCGCCTGCGCTCGCGGGTGACTTGCTGGTGGTCCGGAACGATCGCGAGGCAGTGTGCCTGAGGTTGCCGGTGATGCGGTGAGGGAGGAATGCTCGCGCGAAGATGCGAAGGACGCGAAGGGAGTGAGACGGTGACGATGGTTCCAGTGTGGCCCGGCGCGCTGAGACAGCGGTGCCCTACCCGGGGCTGAATTGGGGGCCGGGTTGGCGCTTGAACATGTTCAGGGATTTTCGGTGCCGAATTGTTCCCACAATCGGCGGCTCTTTTTGGTGGGTCGCCCGACGCCTTTGCTCCAGGAGAATTTCGGCGGACGCGCGGCCTCGCGCGCCTTCTCAAATTCAGATTCCGGCGTGAGGTCTTCCATGAATTCCGGCACCAGCTTGGCGCCAATGCGGCTGGCGGGCGCCGCGAGGATTTTTACGGTGCGCTTCACGCCCGCGGCTTTGGCCGTAATGGTTTCGCCGGAACGGACCTCGCGCGCGGGCTTCACTGGATGGCCATCGATCAGCACCTGGCCATCGCGGCAGGCTTTGGCGGCGAGCGAGCGGGTCTTGAACAGGCGCACGGCCCACAGCCACTTGTCCACGCGCGTTCCTTCGATGCTGGAATTCTCCATCGCGCGGAAATCTAGCGTGAGAGCGGCTGGTTCGCGATGCGGTTGTTTCCCGGCCGAACCAAACGGCGTGCTTGGGCTGTGTG
Source organism: uncultured Verrucomicrobiae bacterium (assembly GCA_963760275.1). Classification (GTDB taxonomy): domain Bacteria; phylum Verrucomicrobiota; class Verrucomicrobiia; order Limisphaerales; family SIBH01; genus JANNGC01. The sequence goes on along the minus strand of CAVXCM010000007.1, from coordinate 216,274 downwards.
TTGAACCACGGATGAAGCGCCGAGCGAACGACGGAGGATGGAGTGGGGAAGAACGGGTGGGAGCGGTGGTTCGAGGGCGTGGAAAAAACAGGTGTCATCACGCTTGCAGTCTCCTGCGGCCTCTGTCTTCGTCTTGGCACCATGAAACTCATTGTGGGGGCGGCTGTGGCCCTGCTTCTTTCTGCCTCAGCCTTCGCCCAGGGAACGGTTCATTTCGGCAACACGCCCACGACATTGATCAGTTCGAATTTCAACGGGCAGATGGGAGTGATCCAGGGCTTCAACACGTTTCAATTCGCGCTTTACACCGGGCCGTTGGGCCAGTCGGCGGAAACGATGTCCCTGGCGGCAGTGGCGGCAAACCCGACGATCGTCAACGGTCGTTTTGAGGGAGGCAACGTGGCCTTGGGGATTCCCGGCCAGACTGTGTCATTCCAAGTGCGCGCCTGGTCCACGCTGTTTGGCCAAAATGCTTCGAGCCATCCGCTTTATTTCGGTCAGTCCACGGTGGGTTTTGTCTCTGTCTTTCCCTCCTCCGGTCCCGTGGAATTATTCGGCACCAACCCGGGCCAGGTGGGAGGCTTCGTCATCTCGGGCGTTCCTGAGCCGTCCGGGTATGCGCTGGCGATGGGAGCCGCATGGCTGGCGGTGTTGTGTCGTGGGTGCCATTTCCGCAAAGAAGGCTAACTACGATGGGTTCAGGCAGTTCGTCCCTTTTCATTTGTTAACGGCGGCGGGCTTCCATTAAGTTTCATTTCTGTTTCGCGTGCTATGAAGCCAGTGCTCCGTGTGTTGATCGTCGAAGATTCAGAGTTCGACGCTCAGATGATCACGAGCCTCGTCCGCAAAAGCGGCTACGAGGTCGTGTCTGAACGCGTTGAGGTCGCGGACGCGATGCAAAAGGCGCTGACGGCCAAAAAGCTGGGACATCATTCTCTCGGATTATAATCTTCCCACATTCAGCGCGCCCGAGGCGCTAAAGATTCTCCAGGAAGAGCGAGTTAGACCTTCCCTTCATCATCATCTCCGGTGGCATCGGTGAAGCCACCGCCGTGGCCGCGATGAAAGCCGGCGCGCACGACTACCTGATGAAGGGAAATCTCAATCGGCTCGCGCCGGCCATCGAGCGGGAAATTCGTGAGGCGGCAAACCGGCGCGAACGGCGCGAGGCGCGGGAGAAATTGCTCGAGAGCGAATTGCGCTATCGACTGCTCTGGGAATCCTCCCCGGACGCCGTCCTGCTCATGGATTCAGAGAGCAAGATCCACTTCGTGAATCCTGCCGTGGAAACGGTATTCGGTTGCAAGCCGGACGAGATCGTCGGGCAACCGTTGGCCGCGTTATTGCCGGATGAATTGCGCAGTGAAGAAGCGCGCGGCATCGAGAACTATTTGCGCACCGGCGATAAGGCGAACATTCCCCGGGTCGTGGAAACGGTGGGGCGGCGCAAGGATGGGCGCGAGATCGTGATCGAAGTGAGCTTCACCAGCATGGAGATGCACGGCGAACGGCGGCACGTCGCCTTCGTGCGCGACATCACGGCCCGCAAACGCACTGAGCGGCAACTGCGGGACAACCAGGAACAATTCCAGGTGGCGCGCGAAATTCAGCAACGCCTCTTCCCCAAGAGTGCGCCGGCATTGGACGGCTTCGACATCGCTGGGGTCACGTACCCCGCCGAAGCGACGGGTGGCGATTATTTTGATTACCTGTCCATGATGAACGGCAACCTGGGCGTCATCGTGGCGGATGTCACGGGTCACGGCATCGGCCCCGCGCTGCTCATGGCGGAAACACGCGCCTACCTGCGGACCCTGGCGGCCAACCTCGAAGACATTGGCGAGATCCTCACCACGGCAAACCGCATCCTGGCCGAGGACATCGGGGACGATCGTTACGTGACCTTGTTCCTCGGAAAGATTGACCCCAAGACGCGCACGTTTTGCTACGCAAGCGCGGGACATCCCACCGGCTACGTGCTTGGTTCGGGCGGAGAGATCAAGACGCTGCTCAAGCGGACAGCGGTGCCGCTGGGCATCAATCCAACCGCCACCTTTGGCAGCCCAGTGAATGTCCAACTGCAATCCGGCGATGTTATATTGCTGCTGACGGATGGCATCGAGGAAGCCATGGCGCCGGACGAGACATTCTTCGGGACCGAGCGAATGTTGAACGTGGTTCGGGAGAATGTGGCCAAGCCTGCCCGGGAAGTGCTCGATGCGCTTTATCGCGCTGTGCGTGAATTCTCCGGAGCGTCGCCGCAAATGGATGACGTGACGGCGATTGTCATTCGAGTGTTGTGAAGCGGCGAAAGCTCGGTGTGAAAATGGCGAAGGCCGCTCCGAAGAGCGGCCTTCCCATTTTAGTGATCGATGAGATTCAGGCGTTACGGCGACGGGCCAGCGTGACTATCGCCACACTCGCCAGCGCCGAGGAGGAAGAACGTGGAGCCAGCATCGGGAACATTCGCGACGTTCACTTTGATCTTTAACTCCACTTCATGCCGGGCTTGCGGATGGCCTCGAGGCATTGCTTCACGTCCAATCCGCGTCGCGCGTCCGTCGCCCAGGTGTTGCAACGATTGCGCCAGATATCTTTCTCCTTGGCGGGCGGCGTGAAGGGTTTGGCGTGCGGTACGTTTTGACCCACCAGCATGGCCAGGTAGCCATCCATGCCGAATGAGTTGGAAGGATGAAGCAATTGTGTGCCCGCCACCACGCTCGGCCCATTCTCCCGGTAGAAATCGACGAGGAACTGCGCGCCGTGCAGCGCTGTGTCATTCCGAGCCGCGTTCCAGAACGGAGTGTCGAGTCGCGTGTTGAATTTATAGTGGACGGCGAGGAAGTCGCGGATGTCATCCCACGCGCGTGAATTGTAGTCGTTATACAGTGTGGCGAGGGTGGGGTTCGGTTCGCAGAGGCTGTCGATGAGCGAGTCGGCCAGCGTGCTCGCTTCCACGCAGATGATTTGCAGCGCCGTGGCCTCCAACGGTTCGACAAATCCCACGGCATTGCCGACGCCGACCACGTTGCCCACCCAGTTGCGCGCGTAACGGCCGCTGCGGAACTTCACTACGCGCGGCTCATTCGAGACTTTGGGATTCTTTTTCAGAAACTCATCGAGGGCAGCTTGGTCGCTGATAAAGCTGGAGGCGTAAACGTAGCCGCGATTGATCCAATTCTCGTGCTCGATCTGCCAGCACCAGCCCGAGTCCATCGTCTCAGCCACGGTGTACGGTTTGATCGGTTCGTCGGTCCGCGCCCAGCCGCCAATCACCGCGCGGTCACAGAAAAGGGCATCGGCATAGCTGAGGAAGGGCTCGCCGAGAGCGCGTCCCAGCAGTTCACTGCGAAATCCGGAGGCGTCGATGTATAGACTCTCCCGTGATGCGTTCGCCCGTTTCCGTGACCAGGGCGGCGATGCCGGCCTCGCCCCGTTCCGGCGTCACGGTGGCGTCGGTAATCTCCACACCCAAACTGCGGGAAACATTTTCCAGCCAGGCGACGAGTTTCTTGTTCTCAATGTGGTAGGCGTGATTGTTGTGGAACTCGGGGGTGCCATCCGGTCGCCGCGGGAATGCCTTTTCGTGGGCCATGAACGCTGAGGCTCGGCCGGCGTAATTATATTCCTCGCCGTAGAAGAAGCCGTTGTTGCGCGACAACTCTGGAAAGCGCTGCTGAAACTCGTAGGAGAACGTGTAGTAAAACTCGCGCCGCGGTCCCCACAGGAACTTGATGCCCAACTTCCACGTCGGCTCGGCCTCAGCGTAAAACTGCTGGGGCTTGAGGCGGAGGTATTCGAAGAAGTGTTTGGGGAACGACAGCGTGGTCCCTTCACCCACGCCAATGATGCTGATATCCGGGCTGCGAACCACACGGACGCGCAAGTGCGGGAGTTTCCGTTTCAACGTAATGGCAGCCATGAAGCCGGCGCTGCCGCCGCCCAGGACAACCACAGTGCGAATGGGGGTTGGGGACATGCGACGAAGTTAAAAGACTCGAGGGCTCATGACAATCCCGTGGCGAACCCAGCGCTGACGTCGCTGCGGCCGCTCACTTCAGCGCTGGTATTTTTTCGCCGAGCGGAATCTCGTCGCGGATCAACTTTCCACCCGCGCCGGTGAGCTTGAGATAAAAGTCGCTCGGCAAGCCTTCATAGGTAACGAACTTCGATTGTTCATCCACCGGGACGTCATTCGTGCATTTGAAGATGGCCGTGCCTTCGTCCACTTCGTCAAACATCGCCACGTAAACACTCTGCGTCCCGGCGCGCTTGGCGGCGATGAACTGCGACCAGAGAAACTCGCCTTTCCGCCGCGGAATGAAGTCGAGCGCGCTGCGGGGATTCATGTTGTGCCAACTGAAACCGGGAAACACGACTGGCAGGTAATCCACCTTCGCCGCTGCGCACCACGCAAGGTCCGGCTTGAGCACGTTGGTTTCGTGCCGCGTCACTTCGGCCTGCGTTTTGTAGCGGCCCACCGTCCAGGGACTCACCACATCGGCGAGTTTGATGATCTCATGCAAGAGCGGATCTTTGAGCGAATCGTTCCTCAACTCGCGCCAATCCTGATATACACCGGTGTCTCTACGCCATTGAGCGTTTCTTCTCCGATCGACCCGGTGATACTATAGAGCCTCAAACAGCCATTGCTCCCGTTGACGTTTTGCAGAAGATAGACAGTCGAAAGCGACTCGTCATAAGTGACGGCGGGATATTCGCCACCGGCGGTGAGTGTATTTGTCTGCACAAACAGCGTCGGGCTTTGAAACGTTCCCGCATAAAGGCTCGTCTTGTTGAACACCCAAATATGGGAACGATGGATGGGTTCGCCTCCTGCAATTAATCCCATGTTCGCCTGAACGACGATCCAGTCTTTGTTGAAACCGAGTGTCGGAAAATCCGCCCACAATGTACTGTCGGTGTCCGCTTTGACATCCCAGGTCCACCAGCCATTGGTCGGCGTGCTGTCCTTCGAAACGCCAATCAGGATCCGCGACGAAGCTTGTTGAGCGTTGGCCGCGCTAATCACGATCCATCGCTGAGCCAGGGGATCAAAAGCGGCGCGAGGATCTAAGACCCTCGAACTATTCGTGTTATTCCAGAATCCAAGCAACGAATTGGAGTAGAGCAAGCTTCCGCCGCGCGAGTGAACCCGAACGTCGAGATTGAGGATCGTCAAGACATGCTCCAGACCTACTGCGCCGTAAGTGTCGGGCGGCCCGGTCTCGTCCGGCCTTCCTTCCACGGACACGAAGGTAAACGAGTTGGTCGGAGACGTGGTGGCGCTCTTGGCCACAGAAAAAGGGCGACCCGAACCGTCGCGGAGTTGCGCCGCATCGTTGGTGAGCGCAGCACGCGCGGATATCTCGATTCGATTGCTGCTTTGCGCCTTGGATTCAATGCCTGTCAGCAGGAGTGGGATGATTGCCAACCGCGGGAGAAACGAGGGGTTCATGAAAGGATTGCATTCGGCATCTGCGCCTAAACAAAAGGAACATCCCCAAAAAAAACATCAGTAAAAGAACCGGCTTCGGTTCCGGCACGGGCGTAACAAGAAAAGGTGCCATAAACTGAGCCGTATTTTCTACGGGAAGTGTTCCTCCTGAGGCGGAGATTATGAATGGATTGGAAACGCCGGCGAGAACGCTGGGATCACCGGTGGCGACAGCCTGTTCGTACGTTCCATATTGTTCCGACCAAGCTCTCACCTGTGCGCGAATGAAAGAGTATTCTGGAACGTTGCTGAGGATTACGAACTGGCTAAAGCGGCCTGGCGCAAACAGATTTGTTTGCGTGCCGAGCATGAGAGCGGAATCCGGTGCGTTAATATCCAGCGAGATGTAGAGGCCCACTACCATTCCGACGTGGGCGGGCTGTAGGGTGAGGGCATTTGTGAGCCGCGTGGCGCTGGTATTTGCGAATTGGAGATGGCCTTGGCCGTTCGTCCTCAGTGCAAATGCGCTGAGTAAGGCACTCACAAATAGTGCGAGCAACAGTGCGCGATATTGTTTGGGGGGAGATGAGTTCATGGCTGCATCGGTGGCATTATTTGCATTCCGGCGCGGCACACAACGCTTTTGCTCGACGAAAAGCACCGTGAATTGGCGCGCACAGTCTGTTTTCAACGTCATGTGCCATCGAGTCGGTCAGACGTCGCCGAGTTGCATTGCATCGTTGGTGAGCACAGCACGCGCGGATACCTCGATTCGATTGCTGCTTTGCGCGCTGGATTCAACAGCTGTCAGCAAGAATGCGATGATTGCCAACACCGGGAGAAATGAGGACTTCACAACAGGATTAGATTTTACGTCTGCGTCTAAACAAGAGGAACACCAAGAAACGAAGGCACCGTTCAGTCTGGACACCACAGCTCGGGTTTACGGGGAACGCTGGCTGATGCGACGGGGACGTTCGCAATCCCCCACCTTCCACGAGAATTGAGTCCGACGCGTCAACATCCACTGGCCGCCTCACGGCGGAACTCCAAACAATGCAGTGTTGGGATGCACCAATTGCCAAGGCCTCCGCCACAAAATCGTTGCTCCGCAAAAATAATCTCGGTATCAAATCCGAATGTTCCAGACGACCCAAACTCATCGGACTACTTCGTCGGCATTTCCCCTTCTGACGGCCGCCTTAGCTACGGTTGGATTGATTTCCACTGCGCGAGCGCAGGTGCAAGTGGCAGGCGAGTTGTTGGTGCAGGTGAACGCCACTGCCCTGCCTTTCGGACCGCTTAACGCCATCACCAACACCGGAACGATGGGAGGCGTCTTCGAGGCCCGCGGCGGAGCGGTCGCCACGCCTGTCATTGGACAACCCAATACCAACGCCACACGCGGCATTGTTTTCGACGGCGGAGATTTTCTGCAACACGCGGCCTCGCCCGGCGGCGCATTGTTGAATTCGCCGGATACGATCGTTGGTGAGAATCCCAGCAGCTCGATTGAGGCGTGGGTCCTTAATCCCGACATTCCGGACGAGGAAACAATCGTGGCCTGGGGTTTCCGCGGAGGACCAGACGGTTCCAATATGTCGTTCAATTACGGTGCCAACGGCGCATGGGGCGCTGTCGGCCATTGGGGCGCTCCGGATTTGGGATGGTTCAACGGGGGCGGCGCTCCGGCCGCGAATGTCTGGCATCATTTGGTCTACACCTACGACGGCACAACCCAGCGTGTTTACTCGGATGGTGTCGAACTGAACTCCGAGGCCGTGGCCTTGAGCATTCATGCAGGCACTCCAATCCTCATCGGAGCCCAATACGATAACGGGGCGGGGGCGGTAACGGGCGGGTTAAGGGCCTCGCACACTTTGGGCAGGCTGCGCATCCACGCCGAGGCCCTGAGTGCGGCGCAGATTAGCAACAATTACGCAGTGGAGAAAAACGAGTTCAACCTCGGCCGGGCAATCTTCCTGACTCAACCTCAAAACGTTTCGACGCAAGAGACGCGGACCGCGAGTTTCTCCGTCACGCTTCAAGGGGAACCGCCGATTGCGCTGCAATGGTACAAGAACAATTCAGCCGTTTCCGGAGCCAACGGCACCACCATGGTGCAAACGAACCTCATGGTGAGCGATTCCGGATCGCAATTCTACGCCGTGGCGTCGAACTTCAGCGGCGGATCCAGTTTTGTGGCGACCAGTTCCGTCGCGACGTTGACGGTGGTGGGCGATACAGCGCCTCCAACCGTGTTGCAGGCGCGAGCGAACAGTTCCACCCAGATCGAGTTAGTATTCTCTGAGGCGATTCGTCCCTCTGACGCGACCAACGCCGCCAACTACACTCTCAGCGGCCCCGGCGGGTTGTCTGTGACAGGCGCCGCCCTCGGGAATGATGCCTCCCGCGTCGTCTTAACGGTCAACGCCCCGCTGCTGGAATGTGAATCATATCGGGTCGCGGTGAGTGGTGTGCGCGACGCATCGCCGTCCGGCAATGTGATTGCGGCTGGCACGAGTATCAGTTTCTTCAATTATGGCCTCACTGGCCTGGCACGTCGTTACACCTTCAATTTGCCTCCAAATCCAAACGCCACGGGAGCTTCAGTCCCGGATTCCCTTGGCGGCGCCCCGGGCGTGGTTCGCAACGGAAGCGGCACCACCACGTTCACGGGCGATCGCGTGACCTTAAGCGGCGGCGATGACCTTGTGGCTCCTTACATCGACCTTCCGAACGGGATTGTTTCCGCGAACAGCACGAACCTTGGCGGGACTGGAAAGTTGACCCTGGAAGGCTGGGTTCGAATTACCGGGACCTTCAATTGGTCACGCATCTTCGACATCGGATCGACTGATATCGGCGGTGGGGTTGGTGGCGAAGTGACAGGACCGGGCGGCCCGAACAACAACGGCGCTGGCCTCGATTATCTGATGCTCTCCGCCTCCATCGGAACCGATAACAATAATCGTCGCTTGGAATTCCGGAACGAAGATCCCGCCGGCGGCGGCATCTCCACCGTGGATCATGCCACGACGTCGTTCAACCAGATGACGCACTTCGTTGTGACTTGGGACGAGGCTACGGGCCAAATCACCACGTATGAAAATGGGAACCAGGTTTCCACCACGTTCACCGATGACCCGATGAGCGCCATCAATGACGTGAATGTCTGGCTGGGCCGCTCTAATTGGCGGGGCGACGACAATATCCGAGGTGAGTATGATGAATTCCGGGTTTACAGCAACGTGCTCTCCCTCGCCGAAGTCCGACTGAACAACGGGGGCGGACCAGACAATAGTTTTGGTGCGCTCACTTCACTGAGGATCGTTCCGAGCACGAATGTCTTTTACACGAACAATGTTGGCACCGTGCGGGTGTTGGCCGGCTTTTCCAACGGAAGCACGCAGAATCTCGCCCTCTCTCCATGCGCGATTTATTCCTCCAGCGATTCCAACATCGTTTATATCACACCGGATGGAGTCCTTCGGACGGTGAACGAAGGAACGGCGACGGTGCGCGTCGTGCTCGGCGGGTTGACCAATAGCACACAAATCTCTGTCATCATCGACTCGATCCCTCCGACGCTGGTGAGCGCGAATGCACGCGGGCCGCGCGAAATCGAGGTGGTGTTTTCGGAACCCCTCTCCGTCGGCACTGCCTCGGAAGCATCCAATTTTGCTGTGTCCAGCCCTGGCGCGCCGCCTGGAACCATCAATGTGGTCTCCGTCACGCAATTGTCCGACCAATCCCGAGTAGTCCTCCAATTGGATGGGAGCTTACCGTGCGAGTTCATCACGGTGACGGTGTCCGATTTGGAGGATCAATCTCCCCTGCGTAACAAGATCATCGCAGGGAGTGAGATTGGCTTCTTCAACTACATTCCTTCCGGCCTCGTTCATCGCTACACGTTTAACAACGTTGCGGGCAGCGCAGCGCCAACCACAGTGATCCCGGATGCCATGGGGACGGCGAACGGAACGCTCATTGGCTCCGGAGCGAGTTTCACCGGCCAGCGATTGATTCTCCCGGGCGGAAGTTCGGCCTCGGCGCCTTATGTGGACTTGCCGAATGGCCTGCTCTCAACGAACAGCACCAACAACGGCGGCAGCGGGCAGGTGACCTTCGAAGGTTGGGTCAAGGTGACGGGCAATCGTGCCTGGTCACGCATATTTGACTTTGGCTCCACCGGCCCTTGCTGCGGGATGGGCGGCGAGATCACCGGCACCGGAGGCGGCGGCGAAGGCATCGATTACTTCTTCTACTCAGCGCAAAATGGCGGCGACATCAATACGCGCCGTGTGGATGTCACCAATCGCGACCAGGCCGATCACGGGACAGTGGGGCGTGATTTCGCAATCACCAACTTCAACCAGGAGATCCACTTTGTAGTGTCATGGAATGAAGCGACCGGCTTAATCACGGTGCATGAGAACGGAGTGCAACGGACCAATATGTATACCGTCGCTGCGATGAACGAGATCAACGACGTGAACGTCTGGCTCGGGCGTTCCACGTGGACGGGTGATGCCAACCTCCAGGGTGAATACAATGAATTCCGTATTTACGACCGCATCCTTGGCACCAACGAAATCGCCTTCAACCGGGCGATTGGCCCCGACAACATCCTGGGTCAGCCGACCGCTTTCCGGTTAGAGGGCACCAACCACGTGCAATTTGGCCGCTCCATTCCGGTCCGTGCACTGGTTGATTTCACTACGCGTTCCAACGTGGACCTGACTGCCTCGGGATGCGTTGTGTTTCAATCCAGCGATTCGTCGGTGGTGACGAATGATTCTGCCGGGTTGCGGGCTTTGAATCTTGGCAGCGCAACGGTCACGGCCAGTTTCAATGGCATGTCCACCTCGATTGTGTTCACGGTGGGATATCAGATGCAGTTCCGAGGTTTGTCTGCCGGTTCTTCGTATAACCTGCAGGTCGCATCGCAAGTCACGGGACCATGGACGACCATTGCGAGCCGCACCGCTGGGCCAGGCGGCGTGATTGATTTCGAAGATGTGATCCCACGCGGGTCGCAAGCCTTCTTCCGCGCCGTTCCCGTCTCACCACCGTGAAGCAGGGCAGTTTCTCGAAGCCCGTCCCAATTGCGGGGCGGGCTTTTTTTATTCCCATTCCGTTCGCACCGTACGGTGTGTCCAGACTTCCCTGTGTTGCTGTTTCATCGTAAATTCCACGGCATGTTCCCGGCGCGTCTAAGATCTCCCTGGCTGACGGCAGGAATCGTTGCCCTATCGATTTCTTCGGTTGCGGCCATCACGCCGGATGGTTTGGAGTTTTTCGAAAAGCGCGTTCGACCCGTGCTCGCGGAACGCTGCTACGAATGCCACGGCGAGAAGAAACAGAAGGGCGGCTTGCGCCTCGACTACTCGGCGGCCGTGTTGAATGGCGGTGACAGTGGCCCCGCCCTAGTGCCGGGCGAACCGGATCAATCGCGGCTCATTAAAGCTATCTCGTGGACTGATCCCGAGTTTCAGATGCCTCCGAAGAATAAGTTGAGCGCCAATGAAATCGCGGCTCTCACGGATTGGGTGAAAATGGGAGCGCCTGATCCCCGGACAAATCTCCAAACGCAGGGCACCTCTCTGTCACCTTTCAAAACGAACCACTGGGCGTACCAGCCGCTTAAGAAAGTCGCGCCGCCTCAGCCATCCGATTCAAGATGGGCACGTAAAAGCCTGGACCGTTTTATCTTGGCGCGGCTGGAAACCAAATCAGTCCTCCCTAATCCCGACGCCGCTCCTGCAACTTTACTGAGGCGCGCCTACTTTGATTTAGTCGGGTTACCGCCCACGCCGGAACAACTGCTGGAATTTGAGACAGACCCCTCGCCCGGCGCCTTTGCTCGCGTCGTCGATAGACTCCTCGCCTCGCCGGAGTTTGGTGAGCGTTGGGGACGGCACTGGCTCGATGTGGCGCGCTTTGGTGAATCCGTCACCCTGCGCGGATTCGTGTTCAAGGAGGCCTGGCGCTATCGCGATTACGTCATCGATGCGTTCAATCAGGATCTACCGTACGACGAATTCATCCGGGAGCAAATCGCTGGCGACCTGCTTTCCTCCTCGAGCCTTGAGGTCAGGCGCAGGCGAATGGCTGCGACAACCTTCCTTGCGTTGGGCAACACAAACCTGGAGGAACAGGATAAGGCTCAACTGCGCATGGACATTGTGGATGAGCAACTGGACACGATTGGGAAATCTTTCCTTGCTCAAACCATCGGGTGCGCCCGTTGCCATGATCATAAGTTCGATCCCATTCCCACCCGCGACTATTACGCGATGGCTGGCATCCTCCGAAACACGAAGACGGTCACCAATGCGAACGTCTCCGGGTGGATAGAGAATCCGCTGCCCGTCTCTCCCGATCAGGAACGAGTCTTTCAGGCGCACGAGTCGCAGGTCGCTTTCCTTCAATCAGAAATCAAAGCGGCCAAAGAGGCAGCTAAAGCATTGGCGGGAAAATCCTCCGACCCAAAGTCATCGAGCGATTCGAAGCCGGCGGTTATCGCAGCTCAAGCGCTCCCAGGAATTGTCGTGGACAGCGCGCAGGCCAAGGCCGTGGGGAAGTGGAAGGTTTCACAATTCTCCAGGCATTACATCGGGGATGGCTACGTTCACGACGATTTAACAGGCAAGGGCGAGAAAACGCTGACTTTTCAGCCCGAACTCAAGCGAGGAACTTACGAGGTGCGTTTCGCTTACCAGCACGGCACTTCTCGCGCCACCAATGTACCCGTCACGGTATTTCACGCGGAGGGCGAAACGACAGTGTACGTCAACCAGCAGGAACCGCCGGAGATCGACGGACGGTTCGTTTCATTGGGGCGTTTTTCCTTCGAGGGCAACGGTTTTGGCTACGCGTTGGTATCGAATCAGGGCACCACGGGCCACGTCACTGCGGATGCTGTGCAATTCCTTCCCGCGGAATCGAGCGGGAGCGCAACGGGGTCGGGAGGCTTGGGACGGCCCGTGGAAAAAAAGGAAGCGCCGAAGGTTACAGTGCGGCTTAAGTCGCTTGAAGATAAGCTAAAGAAGTTACAGGAGACGGGGCCGCGCAGGCCCTTGGTCATGTCCGTGCGTGAAGAGGAAAAAATCGAGGACACGTTCGTTCATGTGCGCGGCAGCGTTCATAATCCGGGCGCCACGGTGCCGCGTGGTTTTCTTCAAGCAGCCACGTTGAACACGCCACCTGCGGTGTCCGAAAAGGAAAGTGGACGGCGCGAGTTAGCGGACTGGATCGCGAGTCCGTCGAATCCGTTGACGGCGCGCGTGATGGTGAATCGCGTGTGGCATTGGCTTTTCGGCGCCGGCTTGGTGCGCACGGCGGATAACTTCGGTACCATGGGTGAAATTCCGTCGCATCCTGAACTGCTCGATTACCTCGCTCTGCAGTTCATCGAACAGGGCTGGTCTGTCAAAGAGCTCGTGCGCGAAATCATGTTGTCGCGGACGTATCAATTGGCCTCCAGCGACGTTCTCCGCAAACCCTCCAACCATTCAATTGGCGGCGCGACAATTCCCTCCGAAGTCGATCCTGAGAATCGGTTTTTATGGCGCGGAAATCGGCGGCGGGTCGATGCGGAATATCTTCGCGATAGCATGCTCGCCATCAGTGGAAAGCTGAGCGCGGAACGTGGTGGGCCTTCGTTCAGAGCGAACCTTTCTGCGGACTATGCCTTCCAATATGCAGAACCTCGTCGCAGTGTGTATGTGCCGGCCTTCCGAAATGCCCTGCCGGAAATTTTTGAGGCTTTTGACTTTGCCGATCCCAGCATTGTTACTGGGGTGCGGAACGTTTCGACCGTCGCTCCGCAAGCGTTGTTTTTGATGAATCATCCCTTTGTGCGAGAACAGGCCAGGGGTGCCGCTGTTCGTCTACTCGCCGAAAATCAAGTGGATGACCCTGCTCGGCTGCAGCGAGCCTACCGGTGGGTCTTGGGACGAGCGCCGGATTCTGGTGAACACGATGTAGCCAAGAACTTATTGAGCCGGAACGGGGACCCCATCGAAGCGTGGACCGACCTCATCCATGCGCTGTTTGTGTCCGCGGAATTCCGATACGTCCACTGAATGAAACGCGCTTATGAAACCGGGTAAGCACACTCTGAATTCGAAACTTTTCTCCCGTCGACACGCCCTTAAGTCGATGGCGTGCGGCTTCGGTTATCTTGCGCTTGCCGGCCTCGCGGCGGAACGGGCGGGTGCCGCACCATTCAACCCGCTCGCGCCCAAGGCTCCGCATTTCAAGCCGCGCGCCAAACGCGTGATCTTTATTTTCATGCAAGGCGGCCCGAGCCACGTGGACACGTTTGATTTCAAACCGACTCTGGCAAAACAGGACGGCAAGATGATGAGCTTCGATGACGCCCGCAACATCGCCAACACCGGCGCGCGCGGCACGTCGCAGCGTGTCTTGAAATCGCCGTGGGCGTTCCAGCGACATGGGCAATCCGGACAGTGGGTATCCGAATTGTTCCCGGAGATGGCCAGGCACGTGGACGAGCTGTGCTTCATTCACTCCATGCAAACCGAAGGAGTGGCGCATGGGCCGGCCACGCTCTTTCTGCATTGTGGCTCGACCAACTTCATTCGCCCTTCCATGGGAGCGTGGGTCAATTACGGCCTCGGCACGGAGAATGAAAACCTTCCCGGTTTCGTCTCGATCGCTCCGCCGACAGGCAATGGCGGCGCCCGTAATTACGGCAACGCGTTCCTGCCTCCTGTTTTTCAGGGCACGGCCATTGGCAAAGCCGGGGCGCCGGCGAACGATTTGCTGATTCGCAACATCGGCAACAACGGGGCGACGCCCGCCGAGCAGCTTCGGCGCTTCGAATTATTCCAGGAGTTGAATGCGGAGCAGTTGAAGAAGAATCCAGGTGATGCGGAATTGGAAGCAGTGATCAATTCCTACGAAGTTGCATGGCGAATGCAGAACAATGCGCCCGGCGTGCTGGATCTCGCGAAGGAAACTCCGGCGACGCTGGCGATGTATGGCGTCGGGGAAAAGGAAACGGATGGCTTCGGCCGCCAATGTCTGATGGCGCGGCGTCTTTGTGAGTCGGGTGTGCGCTACGTACAGATCAATTATGGGGACAACACCGCCAACCCTGCCTGGGATCAGCATTCCAACCTCCCGAAGCACGCGGATCACGCACGCGCCGTGGACAAACCGGTGGCAGCCCTGCTTTCAGATTTGAGTCAACGCGGCCTGTTAGAGGACACAATCGTCTGGTGGGGCGGGGAATTTGGACGCACTCCGTACGCGGAGAAAAATGGCACAGGCCGGGATCATAACCCCGGGGGATTCACAGTCTGGCTGGCAGGCGGAGGCGTAAAGCCCGGCTTCGCATTCGGTGCAACCGATGATTTTGGTCATCTTGCCGTAACGGACAAGGTGCACATGCACGATCTTCACGCCACGATTCTCCACCAACTCGGACTGGACCATGAGAAACTTACCTACCGCTTTGATGGCAGGCCATTCCGCCTGACAGATGTGAGCGGGGATGTGGTGAAAGAAATTTTGGCCTGACGACTGATACTCAAGTGACGCGAATCTCCGGCTTCCTCAACGGTTTGGAAACGCAGCAATGAGCTTTCCGGTCTTTCCGTTCCACGCACGTAAAGTGCCATCCGCGCCACCGGCAACAATGATTTCTCCATCCGGCGTGGCGGCCGTTGAATACAAATAATCCGTTGCTCCTGTGAACGAGCGAATTTTGTCGCCCTTCTCCTTCATAAGAACGACTTGTGCATCCCCCGCGCAAAGCACGACCTCGTCACTCACGCCCACAAACGTCGCGGCCGTGATTTCCTTCCCGAAGCCGTCGATATTCTTGCGTCGCTCACCCGTGGTCGCGTCCCAGACTTTGGCGACGTTGTCCGCGCCGGTGGTGATGACTGTTCGATTGTCCCGCTTCCACGCGACTCCGAGTACATGATGCGTGTGGCCTTCGAGCGTCTTAAGAACTTTCCCTGATTCCAAATCAACAATCCGCGCAAATCGATCCGCTGCACCGGATGCGAGATATTTCCCGTCCGCGGACAAATCGAGCGCGAATACAGAATCGCTATGGACGTTGGGATAATCCCGGAGAAAAGCGCCATCCCGGATGCGCCAGCTTTTTATCTCGCCGCCCCGCGTGGGTTCGCCGCCACCCGTGAAGAGTTGTTTGCCGTCGGAAGTAAAGCGGAGTGCATTTACCCGGTCGGCCAGTCGTGAATTCGCGTCGCCGGTTCCAATCACCTGAGTCAAAGTCCAGTTTGCTCCAACCTCCCAGGCTGCCCCACCGGAATCGTTTATCGCGAGGGCGACATTGCCGGCTCCAATGACAAAGCTTTTCGGCGGAGTCGTCGAGAGCGTGGTGGTGGCTAGAGGGCGCCCAGACTCCGCGCCCCAGCTGCGAAGCGAACCATCCGCATGACTGGTAAACAGCGTGCGGTTGTCGGGCGAGAACTCCAGCCCTTGAATGGTTGGCTGCGGCTGAACGAATTTCTCGCGTGCCTTGCGGCCGGCTTCTTCCGCCGATTTTAAGGCGGCTTCGGCGCTGGCAAGCAAGCTCCTGGCATCTTTGACGGCGCCCTTCGTCTTATCCACCCCCTTGGTCGCCAGGTTCAATTCATTCTCGTTCAGCGATCGCACCTGTGCGGCAGTTGTGAATTCTTTCTCCGCCTTGGTCAGAGCTTTCTTCGCGGAACTCAGCTTATCCGTCGCTGTCTTTTGTTTTGCTTTCGTCTCCGCAGGCAATGCCTCCACCGCAGCTTTGGCTTCGGCGAGAAGGTTTGATTTCGCCACCGATTCTTCGATGAGTTTTTCCAGCTTGGCTTTGTCTTGACCATCCTTCGCGGCCTTGGCGTGGGCGGTGGCATTGGTGAAATCCTTCTCCGCGGCGGTCAAATTTTCCAATGCCTTGGTGATTTCCGGGCCAAGAGCCGCAATGGCGCTTTCCGCCTCGGCGACGGCGAGAGCCGCATTCGTCAGAGCCGTCTGCTTCTCTTCGGCCACCTTCGCCAGCAGGGCGTTTGTTTCTGACGCAGTCTTCTGCCGGGTAAGCGCTGAAGTGAGGTTCGTTTCAACCGCTTGCAACGTGGACTTGCGATAGCCGACTTCTGATTTGGCAAATGCAGCCTCGCGTTCTGTTTCGGCCACCAGAAATGCGCCAGGCCCGTCGCTGTTTAGTTGGCCGACGGCATTGGATTCGCCCAGGCGCCAGAGCTTGCCGCTCTTGCCGCCGGCGCTCGCGAAATATTTCCCATCTGGCCTCATCGCCAGCAGTGCCAGCTCATCACCGTGTTTCCATTCCGATGCAATCGCGGCCCGAGAAACATCCCACAAGCGGATCGTTCCATCCGGACTGCCTGCGAGGAATTGATTGGAAGAAATGGCACTGGCAACGAGGGCTTTGACGGGCGAGGGTGATTTCATTTCTGTGGTGATAATCAGCCCCGCCACATTGGTCCCGGGCGCTAAAATGCGAATCACGTTGTCGCCACAAACAGCCGCCAAACGCCCGCCGATGGCGCAGAGAGAGGTGACACTGTCTGGCAGAGCCGCTTGGGAAAGCAGATGACCCGAAGGCACCGAATGCATCTGAACTGTTTTGCCCCGGACAACCGCGAGGACATTAGTGCCCGGGATGAACTGCAATCTGGTGACGGGCTCGGAAAGAGGAGCAAATTTCTTAACCTCCGTTCCAGTTCGATCCAAAATCCGGACATTGCCGTTGGTTGAGGCGGCGGCGAACCATTGACCATCAGCGCTAGCTGCGGCCAGATGGCTGCCCGTGGGTAGCTTGAATTTCTGGGTCGGCTTGGACCGTCTCCAGAGTTTCACCTCGCGATAACCACCCGACGCCAGCCATTCACCATCCGGACTGAACGCGAGCGAATTGACCGTGTCACGATGCGACGCAAGGCCAGTGCTCGTTTTTTGCAACTGAGGATCGCGCAGTCGAGCGACGAGATTGCTGGTGGGCAGGTGGTAGACAAAAATCTGGTTGGCGCGGCCGCAGGCGGCAAACTGGCCATCGCGCGTGAGCGCCAGGGCGTAGATGGAATGCAGCGCAGGCGGAATGGGCTGCCAAACGATCGGGGCGCTGGGACGAACTTCCCCTTTGGCGCCTTGTTCGATCCACAATTGAAGGAGACCCAGTTCACCCGGTTTCAGGGCAACGGCAGCGACCTTGTTGTCGGGCGGTGGCATGATCAATTCCGGATCCTGATGCGCCGCTGCTTTAAGCAGCAAGCTTTCCGCCGGTTTCCTGGCCACGACAGATGGCCCGGCGTCGCCGCCTTTCAAGATGGTTTGCGGAGTTTCCAGGATTAATCCGCCCTTTGGCTTCGTTTGGTTATGGCACGCAATGCAATTGTTCTTCAGGATGGGAAGTATCTCCCTTTCGAAATCCACCGTCGACGAACGCTTGAGCTTTGCAATTTGGATCGCCTTGACCGGCACATCCGCTGCCTTAGCCGCGAGCAACGAAAAACAAATCAGGACAAACAACGGGAGGACGGCGTTCCCAGCAGCCCACGCCGAGGCGCTGGCGTCTTCGGAGCGAAGTGACAAGCCGCCGTTTTCACGCGGGCCGGTGCGATGCCGAATGGCGCGGGTAGTTGGCGCACGCGGTGATAAATCGCGTAGTGAACGGTTATTAGGGAGACTTGGGGACAACTTCATCATTTCGCAGGTGAATTCGTGCTCGCGGCGGAGACGTTAAAGGTGACGGGTGTGGAGTAGATCGGGATGGTGCCTTCCTTAACCACTGGTTTCTTTTCCCCTTTGCCTGCCTTCATCGTGGCGAGCCCTTGCAAAGCAAAAGTATAAGTGCCAGGTCCCAGCTTCTGTTGCGCCAGATCGACCTCGTAAACGGCATTGGTGGATTTTGGATCCAGCTCAAATTCTTTTGCCGATTCAAGGCCAGCAATTCCCACCGCTTTGAGTTTGAGCGGTCCAGTGATTTCCCCGTCCGAGGCAAGGGAGAGAGGAAACTTAATCTTAGTTCCCGTGATCGCGTGGTTCGTCAACCCGTTCGCTGCATTCAACCGCACGGGAAAAATCTCGGCGATGGTGCTTACGACGTATTCGTGGCTGGCGCGGGATTGTACAAGTTCGGCTCCTGGATCAGTGACGGTCCACGTGACACTCACTGCCCGCGCGTCATTGGTGAGGCCGACTACTCCCATCATGGCATGGCCTCGAATCAACACTGGTGCAACTGCGGACGCGCATTCGTTTGAGGCATGCAGGAAGATCAACGTGGAGGTTTTCCCGGCTTCGATTCGCGCGGGCATCGCTGAAACTCCAGGCGGAAGGCCCTGCACAGTGAGGTCGATGGGACCATTAAAACCATCCCGTCTCAACGCGATGACTTTGATGGGAAGTGTTTCTCCACGCCGAAGAGCGGTGGCAGTGACGGCGACGTCCTTTGCGTCTTTCTTGACGGGCAACGGCGTGGCGGGAAGAGCGACAAGCCTGAAGTCGGGTGAGGGATGACGAATCGACAAAAAGTAAACCGGTGAGGCAATTCCACGAGGCTGGCTGAACAAATTCCGCACTTGGACGAGATAGGTTCCATCTTCTTTGGCTTCGAAGCGTCCTGTCGGATCACGATGTGTCGCGTTGAATTCCGGACCCCCGATGTTGGCCTCGGAGTCGTTCAATTCCAGGACATCCACCGCTCCTTTGGCACTGAGGTACTGCACCAGAACGAGTGGATCGCTAGGAAGACCGAGTCGTTGCGAGATAACTTCGATCCAATAGACCGAGCCCTTTTTCGCCTCAAAGCTGTACCAATCCCGGTCGCCCGGAACTGAGAATTGCCCCGACACTTCGAAAGGAACCTCTAGTTTGCTGGCGCTGTCCGGCGATTGGTTCGGCTCGTTCTCCAGCACGGAGGCAGCACGGGGAAAGTGAATCAGCACCGGGTCAGAGACGCCTTGATCAGTGCTCACGCGATATGCCTGCAAGTCGAGCGCTGCCTGCGCGGGCATGGTGAACAAAGGCTTGGTGAGCCGAGGATCGTTTCGCGCCAGTAAAAGTTCAGAGGATTCGAGAACGGGAAGCAACTTCGAGTCTGCGATTTTGCTGCCCGGCAGATTTCGGCCATGGAGGACGAACATCAACTTCGGTTCCAACTCGGCTGCGCCGGGCAGGACGTAATCGACATGAGGGAACATGCCAATGGAAAGTCGATAGAAGAAATCCGCGCCGCCACGGTAAATCACGTCGTGCAGGCGCAGCGTGAACTCACCGTCTTCAACCGGCGAGAAATCCACGAGGCCGCCGCGTGAACGAGAGACGTCCCGCCCCTGTCTGTCGTAAATCGACATCACGGGTTCCAACCGGGAATCAAGGGTGCGGGTTTCGCAGCGGGCCAGGATGCGTTGCCCTTTCTTGGCGGTGAACCGAAAGTAATCGACAGTGTTCGCTTCGCACTGACCGTTGATGGTCGTTCCAAGTTCGATTGCTTGTGGGCGGTCGGCGCTGTTATCCGATTCCTTGAGTTCAAGCAGCGCTCCGACGGCGAAAGCGCGGGGGTTGGAAGCGCCGTGCTTTCCGACGGCCCGCACGTCATAAATCCCGGGAGGCACATCACGCGTCACGGTGATTTCGAATCGGTTGGTGCTTTTGAGCGCAGCGGTGATTCCGGGGTGAGAAAACCAAAGCTGCTTTAGCTCATCCAGATCGGCACCTACGACCGACACTCCGGTCACGCTGCCAATTTTTCCCCCTGCGGGTGTCACGTTTTGCAATCGAGTAGCTGGAAGCTGGGCATTCAGGAATGCGCTGGAACAAGCCAGCAGGGTGAGCGATGCGACTGCGAGGATCGGGTTGAGCATTACGCGAATAATTCTTCGATGGGAGTGCCGGAGGGCAGCACGGGATGAGGGCGACCGGAATAATCGTGGTATTGCACGTGGGTATCCACGCCGAGGTGTCGATACATCGTCGCCAACAGGTCTTGTGGCGTCTTGGGATTTTCAGCCGGCTCGCCTCCAAACTGGTCAGAGGCGCCAACAACGCGTCCGCCTTGAATACCACCGCCCGCCACGGCCGCGCTGAACACATTTGGCCAGTGATCACGGCCGGCATCCTTGTTCACTTTTGGCGTGCGACCAAATTCGCCCCAGGCGATCACCATGGTGCTTTTCAGGAGGCCACGTTCGTGAAGATCTTCGATGAGGGCACTGTAGGCGCGGTCCCAGCGCGGTAGGAAGCCGTTGCGCATCGAGTCGAATCCCTGCACATGCGTGTCCCACCAACGGAGGTCAACCGTCACCAGTCTTACTCCCGCTTCAACTAATCGTCGCGCGAGCAGCAGCCGCTGGCTCCACGCTGGCACGCCGCAACGATCGGGAGTGGGCGCCTTGAATTCCGGCATGAACCCATAGCGTGCACGCACTGAATGCGGTTCGGCATCGAGATCGAATGCTTCGCGCGCCTTGTCACTCGTCACAAGTTCCCAAGCCTTCTGATTGAAGCGATCCATGGCCTCCATTTGTCCGCTGCCATCGACGTCGCGTCGCATCGTGTCGAACGACTGCATCAACCCCCGACGATCCTGCAGGCGCTGCAATGATACCCCGGCGGGGACGGCAATGTTCGGCACTTTGAACGGCTTGTCCCCGATTGGGTCAGCCAATGTCTCGAACGGATTGCAGGCGTGGCCCAGGTACGCGGCTCCGGTTCCCGGCACCATTTTGGGAATCATCACGTACGCGGGCAGACTCGGATTCTTGTGCTGCAATTGTCGGGCGACGATTGACCCGCAACTTGGCATGACGTTGCCGGGACCTTCCGCGGGAAGAGTCGCTGGGGAGGGGTAACCCGTGAAGACAACTTGATCCCCGGTGGAATGGCCCGCGTCGGTGTGGTGCAGGCTGCGAATGATCGACCACTTGTCCATGCATCGAGCGCTCATGGGGAGAAGGTCGCAGATCTGAATGCCCGGCACGTTCGTCCGCATGGCGCCGAACTCCCCACGATATTCACTCGGGGCATCCGGTTTAGGATCCCACGTCTCATGCTGGCTGGGCCCGCCTCGCATCCACAGAATGATCACGGAGCGCTCGCGGGAATGGGATTTTCCTGAAACGGCAGCGAGGGCGTCGAGTTTGAGTAGATCCCCCAATGCAAAACCGGCGGCTCCCAGCATTCCAGCTTTCAGGAATGAACGGCGCTCCATCGCAAGCACGCGGCGGAACTCCGGGCAGCCCGACCGGTCTGGAACGTCGGAAGGCATTAATGGTTGAAAAGGAATTCCTTCGTGTTCAGCAAGGCCCAGACGATGTCCTCATACGCCTCGCGCCTTGCCGGAATTTCCTTATCGCCGCGGGCTTTCACAGTCTTGTCGATGTGATTTTTCGCGGTGCTAATCTCCACCGGACTTGGTTCGCGGGAGAATGCCTGAAGATAAAGCTCCCGCACTTTTTCATCCTCGCTGCGCGTGCTGTCTTCGGCGAGGGATGAGGCGCGTCCGCCCGCGCGCGCGATTTTCTCCTGGATGTCCTTGGCGTTTAAGAGATGCAGGCTCTGCGCGAGGCTTGCATCCTGAGACCGCTCGCATTCACAGGAGGTGGACATGTCTGGACGGCCAAACACGCTTAGGAAATAGGAGCTCGCGTTGAAACTGTTGTCCGGCAACTGCACGGCGCGCGTCCCGACAGGCAAACCATCGAACTTACTCTCGGACTTGGTGACGGCATTCACCGAATCAAGAAGCACCTCAGCCGTCATTCGCTTCGGATAGTAGCGCGAGAAATTTTGCTTATCGACGTGGTTGTATTCATTCGGAATCGAGCTGAGCTGGTAGGTGCTCGAATTGCAAATGGTGCGCACCAGTTGCTTCAAATCGTAACCGCTGGCCACAAACGATTTCGCAAGAGCGTCGAACAATTCGGGATTGGTCGCCGGGTTCGTGTCGCGCATGTCGTCCTCCGGTTCCACCAGGCCACGGTTGAAGAAGTGTTTCCAGTAACGATTCACCAGGGAGCGGGCGAAGAACCGGTTCTCCGGGCTGGTCATCCAATCCGCCAGAGCGCCGCGGGCGTCGTCATCGGCGGTCAAGCTAAGGGGGTTCGTTCCCAAGCCTGCAGGCTTCACGGCTAACTTCGTCTTTTTGTTCGTGGCCGATGCCGCGGTGCGTTTGGCAAAGATAATTTCTTCGCCGGGCTGCGACCCCGCTTTGCGTCCGACCTGCGAAAAAAACGCCGCGAAGCTGTAATAATCCTGCTGGCTCCAGCGTTCGAAGGGATGATGGTGACACTCCGCACATTTCAATCGCTGGCCCAGGAAAACTTGCGCCGTGTCTTCGAGCTGCGCGGTGGTGTCCCTGACCTGACGATACCACGCCACGGGTGGATTCTCCGCCACTTCACCAGATGCAGTGAGCAAATCGCGGACGAAAGCGTTGAATGGTTTGTTCTCCAGGAGGCTGTCGCGCACCCAGGAATGAAACGCGAACGTCATACGCGTTTGCTTGGCGTCGCTGCGTTTGTTCCGCAGGAGAGCAGTCCACTTGTTCGCGAAATGATCCGCGTAATCAGGGCTGTCGAGAAGCCGGGTCACCCAACGCTCGCGCTTGTCGGGCGCGGTGTCGGCGAGAAACGCCTTGGTTTCTTCACCCGTGGGCAGGCGTCCGGCGACATCGATCGTGACGCGCCGAAGGAATGTCGAGTCATCGGTGGTTTCGGAGGGCGGCATGCCGATCGTCTTGAGCTTCTTGAAAACCAATTCATCGATGAATGTCCGCGCCGCGGGCAGATTCGTCACGGCAGCCCCCAGTGGAATCGTAGCGCGGAACACGGCGACCTTGGCCTGGTAACGCACCATCACCGCCACGTCTCCGGGCTGTTGATACAACTTCACCAAACCCGTCTCCTCGGTGCGAGCCATGTCCTTGTCGTTAGGCTCGAACAGGGCGCTGCGGGTTACGTCCTCAGTCCGGCCATCGGTATAGCGCGCGACCACGGCGAGTTGCTGTTCTCCGCCAAGGGACATGACACGTTCCTTGGGAAACACTTCGATGTGGTCCACCACCGGATCGTTCGTGTTGCCAAAGGGCATACCCTGGTTAATCCATCGAACGAGCAGCCGATAATCATCCGAGCCAGGGTCCAGACGTTTGCCGCCTCCATGCGGGAGGGCCGCGGTTCCTTTCATTAACAACAGGCTTCGTTCCGGCGCGGCCGGAAACAATCGGCGTCCGCGGGCTTCTTTCACCAGGTGCTCATAATCTTCGGCGGGTTCGAATCCCAGCAGCGAGAGCATGAAGCCATTTTGTCCTCCAGCCTTGCCATGGCACCCTCCGGCGTTACAGCCCGTCTTGGTGAAGATGGGGACGATTTGATTTCCAAAGTTGATTGGGGTGACCGATTTGAATCGTTCCACTTTAACTGGCAGGATGGCGGTCACTCCGTCCGCCCCTTTTGCGGTGATGGTGGCGGTGCCGTCTGCCAGCGGTGCGATAAAACCATGTGCGTCCATCTTGATGACGTTCGCGGGCTTGATCTCAAACTTCACCGCGCGCGTTACATCACGCACCGACCCATCATTCAGCCTTGCGGTTACCAGCAATTGCTGCCGGGCATCAGCGCCCTGTAAGACGAGTCCTCGCTCCGACTTCTGCGACCCTGTTTCGATTTGCAGGGCGACCACCTTTCGCTTCACGCCCTCGGCATCTCGATTTTTGGATGCGGCGGAACTCTCCGTCGGAGACAACGCTTGTGTTAAGAGTGCAAGAAGAAGAATGAATGTTGTTCGTGCCATGCTAGATGAGTTCCCGCATCGGTTGGTGATTGTTATCCACGAGGAACTGAGGGCGCCCGGTGAGATCGTTGATGGTGGCCTTGTTCACGTCGATGCCCACGTTGTGGTAAAGCGTGGCGAATACTTCCTGGAAGTGCACCGGACGTTCCGAAGCTTCACCGCCAAGGCGATCCGTCGCTCCGATGACTTGCCCGGTTTTCATTCCGCCGCCTGCGAGCAAAGCACACGAGACGCGCGGCCAATGGTCGCGCCCACCATCCTTATTGATAGTCGGTGTCCGGCCAAACTCGCCCCAAACGATTACGGAAACATCCTTATCGAGTCCCCGGTCATGGAGATCCTGCACCAACGCCGTCACACCTTGATCCAAGAGCGGCAAATCCCGGCGCGCGTTGTCGAAATTCTTCCCGTGATAATCCCAAAAGCCAAAGGCCACCGTGACCAATCGTGCGCCGGCTTCCACGAGACGTCGGGCCATCAGGAATTGATTGGTGAGCATCGGTGCCGCATCGCCGTGAGGTTTCGGATCGCCCTTGCCATATCGCTCCACGATTCGTTTGTCTTCGCGTTCGAGATCGAGCGCATGCAGAAGCTTGCTCGACGTGAGCACGCCGAACGCCTGCTGATTGAATGCATCAAGACCTTCCATGGAGCCGCTGGCATCCACGTCCCGGCGGAATTGATCGAAACTGGCTAGCAGCGCTTTCCGATCAGTGAGTCGGTCGAGAGTCACGCCGTTTAATACCATGTCAGACTTGCCTTCACCGGCGGGGCGGAATGAGCGGTGCGGCACGCCGAGGAATCCGGGGCCGGAACTGTTGTAAGGGCGGTGCTGCATCACTGGCTCAAGGCCGACGAAAGGCGGGACAGCGGGGCTGGTCGGTCCTTGCAACTTCGAGATGACAGAGCCAATCGACGGCCACCCGCCCTGTGGTTCACCACGCTTTAACCGGCCGGTAAGGCACTGGTAGTCATAGTGATTGTCTTCCGCACCGACAATGCTTCGCACGAACGCAAGTTTGTCCGCCATCCGGGCAATGCGCGGCAGGTGCTCGCAAATTTCGATGCCCGAAACATTCGTCGTGATCGGTTTGAACTCTCCGCGGATTTCGGAAGGCGCATCAATCTTGATGTCAAAGGTGTCCTGATGCGGCGGCCCCCCTGGCAGGTAAATCATGATCACCGCCTTGTGCGATCGACGAACACCAGAAGCCGCCTCCGCCTCAAAAAGCTGGGGCAAGGCAAGACCCCCAAGACCGAGGGTTCCAATCTTCAGGAAATTCCGTCGGGAGACCCCATCGCAGAATTTTGCGGATGAACCGGGGATCGTGAGCATGACTAGATCAGTTCCCGAATGGGCTGGTAATTGTTATCGACCAGGAACTGCGGGCGACCCGAAAGATCATCGAGAGTGACTTTATTCGTGTCGATCCCCAAGCGTTGGTAGAGCGTGGCAAATACTTCTCCGAAGTGCACGGGCCGCTCCGTAGCTTCGCCACCCAATCGATCCGTCGCTCCAATTACCTGACCCATCTTCATGCCGCCACCTGCGAGGAGCGCGCATGAAACTCTCGGCCAATGATCGCGCCCGCCGTCTTTGTTGATGGTGGGCGTCCGCCCAAATTCACCCCACACGATTACGGACACGTCTTT
The DNA here is from genome assembly GCA_963760275.1 of uncultured Verrucomicrobiae bacterium. Lineage (GTDB taxonomy): Bacteria > Verrucomicrobiota > Verrucomicrobiia > Limisphaerales > SIBH01 > JANNGC01. The sequence goes on along the minus strand of CAVXCM010000007.1, from coordinate 190,398 downwards.
ATCGAGTCCGCGGTTATGTAAATCCTGCACCAGTGCCGTGATGCCTTGATCCAACATGGGAAGATCCTGGCGCAACGCATCAAACGTTTTGCCGTGATGATCCCATCGACTGAACGCCAGCGTCACGCAACGGGCGCCTGCTTCAACGAGCCGGCGCGCCGTGAGGAAATGTTCCATCAGCTTCGGGCCGCCATCGTCGCGATTCTTTGGATCCCCTTTTCCGTAGCGCGCGCGGACTGTCGGATCTTCCTTCTCGATATCGAGCGCCTCCAAAAGCTTGCTGGAAGTGAGGAGCCCGAACGCCTGTTGATTGAAAGCGTCCAAGCCTTCCATCATTCCGCTGGCATCCACGTCCCGGCGGAATTGATCGAAACTGGCCAGCAAAGTTTTGCGATCCGCAAGGCGATCCAGCGATACACCATTGAGGACCATGTCGGTTTTGCCTGCGCCCTCTGGTTTGAACGGACCGAACGCAGGGCCGAGAAAACCGGGCTCACCCGCGCGTGCCCAACGCATCTCCCCCATTTTGGGAGAGAGTCCCACGAACGGCGGCACAAACTTGTTAGCCGGACCCTGGAGTTTCGATACCACCGCGCCCAGCGAGGGCCAGCCCCCGGGTGGCTGATTGCGGACAGTCCGGCCTGTGAGGCATTGAAAGGCATCATGATCATCCAATGCGCCGACCATTGACCGGATGATGGCCCATTTATCCATCTGCTTCGCGAGCAAGGGCATGTGCTCGCAAATCTGAATCCCCGGCACGTTTGTCGAGATGGGTTGAAACTCGCCGCGGACTTCCGACGGAGCGTCCATCTTCAAATCAAACATGTCCTGGTGCGGAGGCCCGCCCGGGAGAAAAATCATGATGACGGCCTTGTGCGATCGGCGCGCTCCGCTGAGGGCTTCCGCTTGAAGGAGTTGCGGCAACGCGAGGCCGCCAAGACCGAGCGCCCCAATCTTCAAGAAATTGCGGCGCGAAACTCCGTCACAAAAGCGCGATCGATTGCCGTAAATGGTCAGCATGGTGTCGTGTTGTTTGTACAGGTTATGCATCGATCTGACCAGCCCTGGGCTTGAGATATTCGATCTCAAAACAGGGAATTTCGGGCAATGCGCCAGCGCCCTTGATTGCTTCTTTCCGACTGAGAAAGGGTGGTGGGCGCGCCCTTACACACGTTTATTTGGTCGTCGCCTTCAAAACCTTGTTGGTGCCGAGGTCGATGCGGTTGGGAACCTCGCCGAAATGGTAGTAGCGGTGCTCAAGTTTGTTTTCCCGCACGATGACGACGCGGAATCCGGATTTATCTGAGCCCAAAGGCATTCCAACGGGCCCTGTGGTGATTGCTTCCAGTTCACCATCCCGGGCGATGGCATTGCGATGGTAATGGCCTGAGAAAAGATATTTGACGCCTGCCTGATGAAACAGATCCAGGTAGGTGGATCGACGTTTCGCCGGGATGTTGAAATACTCGTCCGGCTCGTTGGCAGTTTTCAGGAACCAAGGATGATGCTGAAAAATGACAAGGTGCCGGGGCTTCATAACCGTCGCGAGAGCCAGCGCCTTCCTGAGCCACCGTTCCTGCTCCGCGAGTTCATTCGTCGCTTGTTCGGGCGAGTGAATGACGCTCGAATTCAGCACTATCCCCATCAGGCCATCGTGTCTGAACGTGTAACGATCCGCTCCAAATTGGTGTGAGTAAGTAAGGAGAGCGGAAGGTGTCGGAACATTCTCGACATCATGATTGCCGGCCACGTTATGGACCGGGATCGAGGCATCGATCTTCCCAACGATTCGCAGGTATTCGGCAATTTGCGCTGGATCGCCGGGTTTGTTCACCAGATCACCGGTGATGACAACAAACGCGGGCCGAAGCCGATTTACGTTGGCCACCGCGAACTCAAAATTCGCCGTCTCCTGCAGAAAATCCCGGTCGCCTGTGAACATTCCGAACTGCGGGTCACTTAGTTGAATGAAGAAAAATGGTTCCGCGGCGCGAGTCGGTTGGTGGGCCATGCAGATCAAAACGGCGAGCAAGCAGCTTCGTCCGGTGGCAATTATCCATCGTTTCATACGCGTGTTCGAACGTGACTTGATGATTCGCATTCAACGAGATTTTGGGTCGGCGGTAAATCTTAGTGAGCCATGATCGTATCGTTTGTCCGAGGGTTCGTCGCATGCGAAGTGCAGAGAGACTCGCGCCCCAACTCGCTTACGCGGGTAAAGTGCGAGCCCGCCTTCTTCTCGCATTGCGCGCTTTTCCAGTTGCGGTTACTACAGCCCCCATCGCTCCAAATATGAAACACATCGTTTTATTGTTTTCGGTCTGGTTTTGCCTGGGTTCGGCGGAAGGCGCTTCGCAAGTTTCTCAATCCATCCAGATCATTCGAGCCGTGGGACCTGAAGGACGGGGCAACGTCGAAGCAGCACAAGCCTGGAAAACGCTCGGCGCGGCGGAGGCTTCTGCCTTGCCGGAAATCCTCGCTGGAATGGATGGTGCGAATGATCTGTCCGTTAACTGGCTGCGGGGGGCCATCGATGCCATTACGGAACGGGAACTGGCCGCGGGCCGCAAGTTACCCGTGGCGATTCTTGAAAAATTTGTGCGCGATACCCGGCACCACCCGCGGGCGCGCCGCCTGGCGTATGAATTGATTGTGAGCGCAGATCCGCCCGGCGCGGAGCGTCTCATTGCCACCTTGCGTGATGATCCGGCGAATGAGTTGCGCCGCGATGCGGTGCAGAAACTAATCGATGAGGCGAAGGCAACCCGGACTGTCGGCAAAACGAATGAGGCGATTCCGAAATTTCAGGCGGCTCTGAAGTCTGCCCGCGACGTGGACCAAGTGGAAGGAATCGCGAAGGATTTGAAAGCGCTGGGCAGCCCTGCGCAGCTTCCTACGGTCTTTGGCTGGCTCACTGACTGGAAGGTCATTGGACCCTTTGACAGCACCGGTGGAAGCGGGCACGACAAAGTTTATCCTCCTGAGAAACGCATTGACCTCGCTGCCGAATACGAGGGAAAAAACGGCAAGGTGCGCTGGCAGGATTTCAAGGCGGTTGGGGATTACGGCCTCGTGGATTTCAACAAGCCCCTCGGTGCGCTGAAAGAGGTGGCAGGTTATGCCCACACAGAGTTTCACGCCGACAAGGCACGTCCCGTAGAGCTGCGCCTGGGTTGTAAGAATGCCTGGAAGATCTGGCTCAATGGCAAACTCCTCTTCGGCCGTGATGAGTACCACCGCGGCATGGAGATTGATCAGTATCGACTGCCCGCGGAGTTGACGAAGGGAAAGAACACCATCCTGGTGAAGCTTTGCCAGAATGAGATGAAGGAGAAGTGGACGGTTGAATGGGAATTTCAGCTCCGCATCACTGACGCCATTGGCACTCCCATCGCCGCCACCAAACCATAATCTCGATTGTTGCCCTTCACATGAAAACTTCTTTGCTCCTCACGGTCATCGCGGCTTCGTTCCAGTTCGCCGCGGCAGACTGGCCGCAGTTTCGCGGACCGCACGGCAATGGCATCGCCACTTCCATTGATCTGCCTTTGAAGCTTGGCTCCAACAGCGTTGCCTGGGCATCGGATCTCCCCGGGCGCGGACTGAGTAGCCCGATCATTATCGGCGACCGGGTGTTCGTGACCTGTTCCAGCGGGCCCAAACAGGACCGACTGCACGTGATTTGCTTCAATGCCAAGGACGGCACGAAACGTTGGGAGCGTAAGTTCTGGGCGACGGGACGGACTATGGCGCACGAGAAAACATCCGTGGCGGCGCCCACGCCTGCGAGTGATGGCGAGCGCCTCTTCGCGATCTTCTCGTCAAACGATCTCGTGTGCCTCGACCTCGATGGCAACCTCCTGTGGCTCCGTGGCATGACGCGCGATTACCCCAACGCCAGCAACAGTCTCGGGATGTCTTCGTCCCTTACGGTGGCGGACGGCGTCCTCATCGCGATGCTTGAAAATGATAGCGAATCTTTTACCGCCGGTATCGATGCGAATACAGGTCTCAACCGGTGGAAATTGGATCGACCCAAGCTGGCGAATTGGACTTCACCGATGCTGTTGAAAGCCGAAGGACGGCCCACCTACGTCCTGCTGCAATCAGGCAAAGGTCTTTCCGCGGTGGAGCCGTCCACTGGCAAAGTCGTCTGGGAGTACGGTGATGGCGCGGCCACGATTCCTTCGGCGACCGTCAGCCAGGGGATTCTTTATGTTCCTTCACACGGCATCACCGCGTTGGAACCATCGCCGGAGAATAATTCTCCCAGACAACTATGGCGCTCGAGCCAGCTTCAGCCTGCGACCTCCAGTCCGGTGGTGCTAAATAATCGCGTGTTCACTCTCAACGGAGCGGGGGTTCTCTCCTGCGGCGACACGTCCAACGGAAGCCGGTTGTGGCAGTTGCGGCTCAAGGGGCCGTTCAGCGCCACACCGCTCGGGGCGGGCTCATTCCTTTACTGCGTGAATGAAAAAGGCCTCCTGCAGGTTGTCGATACCGCGGCGCCGGAAGGGGCCGTCGTGAGTGAATTCGATCTGGGGAAAACGATTCTGAGCACGCCGTCCATATCGCACGGGGCAATGTACGTCCGGAGCGATGGCAAGCTGTGGAAGCTCGGGAAACCTTGAGAGAAGTAGCGGAGCGTGCTAGCCGCGGCTCCTCCATCGGGGCGAAATGTGCAGACGAGCCGGACGTAGATCTTGAGGCCGGCTTCCCAGAGTCTTCGGCGAACTCAGCAGAGCTTCTCGACCAGTTCGTTCACATGCGTAAAGAACTCGGCAGGGTTCTGGGCGCGCAACGCTTTCTCGCTGTGTTGTCCCCAAGCCACTGCGCCAAACGCGACGCCAGCCTTGCGCGAGGCTTCTGCGTCACGAACCTCGTCTCCCACGTAAAGGGTCTGAGCCGGCGAAAAATCCAGCGCACGAACGACCGCTCGAATTCTCGCCGCCTTGCCAAACATGGATACGCCGCACTCGAATCGGGTGAACAACGCGGCGGTTTCCGGCCCAAGCACGCGCTCAACGTTTGCCCGTGAATTGGAGCTGACAATTGCCAGCGTGATTCCCGAGGCGCCGAGACCTCGTAGTGTTTCATCCATGCCGGCGAAGAGGGATAAGTGCCCTGGATATTCTGCCATCCGGGAACGCATCGCGCTCACGACCCGGGGTAATTTCCAGAGCGGTAACTCCATCGCACGCATCAACTCCATCCCATGCAGGTCGCGATACTCCTCGTAGTCGCGGGGCTCAACTTTCTTGAACCCGTGTTGTTCGGCGAGTTCGTTGAAGATGCTCCTCATCCACGGCAGCGTATCCGCCAGCGTGCCGTCGGAATCGAAGATGATCAGGCGGTATTTCAAAGCGCAGTGCTGGCGGAGAGGCCCGCCGGACTACTTCACATCGGCCTTGCGTACGACAAGTAGGGAGTTTGCCACGGTGTCTTCACCTTGCGCGGGGCTGTTCACGATCTGGCCATTCAGCCACATCTGCGCGGATTTTCCGCCGTCGAAATTCATCGCCTCAGTGCAGCCGAGTTTCACGAAGTATTCAGCCAGTTCGGCCAGCTTCATACCCACTGAGAGCCCGGGCTGCCGGCCATCCACCGTGACGAGGTAGATGTGCGTCGGGCTCCAGCCCACCGCCGAACGGGGGTGACGTTGATACTTCGATGCTTCCGCATAGCCGCCGGGCGCCCCGGAGGGCGGGTTCTTAAGAGTAAAAGCTTTGCCGTTCCTGATTAGCGCGGGGCCTCCGGCGATCGCTGCCTTGACTCCTTTCAAATCCGGCGTGGTCGCAGTTGAGATTTGCAGCACAGCTCCGGGTGCGACGTCCGGCAAACTGGATTGTAGCTGTGGCGCGAGCGAGAGAACCATGATGTCTGGCGTCAATGGAGTGTTACCGGTTGTGGAGACGGTGCGGACACGCGCTCTGAAGACTTCGCCCGCACGCAGCGGCAGCCATGGGCTCTCACCGTCCTGCTCCAGGATGAGATCGCGACCGCCGCGGGTTCCGGTGGCACTGCCGTAGGTGGGGGTGTAAAGGACGGGCAGGGTAGAACCTCGTTGTTGATTGAGACCGAACGGACTCTTGCGACCTTCGGGCCATGTCACGGTGAAATTGCCCTTCACTTCGTCAAGATGTGGATTGCCCTCGGCGTCGAACCACACGCACACCGTGTCTGGCGCGCTGATAAGCTCACCATTGACGATCTGCAACCCGCGCGGATCGCCGGCAAAACCGGGCACGTCCCTGACGTAAAAATCTCCGTTGATGCCTGCCAGAGCGCGTCCAATTTCGGGGGGAACTGCCCGGGCCTGATCGGCGAGAAGGCTAACTCCTAAAACTTTGTTGCGCGCATGAGCCGAAAAGAATGAGAGGCCTTTTTGAGAACGGTCGATTTTCAGCACGTGGATGGACCAAGGCTCGCGCGGTACGCGGTCATTGTAGTAGCTAAGCCCGTCGGAGGGATTTGCCGGCGTGGCCTTCGTGATCGGTGATCCGCTGGATCGACTCTGCCGTCCCTCCACAGCGTGAATACGAAAAAACATCACCGCTGCCACAACGAGAATGCCGACCAGCAGAGCGACGCTTCCAACGCAGATGGCGACAATGGCCCAAGGCGCTAAACCGCGATTCGGGGTCACTCGTATTGGGGCGGAAAGCAGGGGCGGCTTCATCTGAAAATCTTTGGGCTGATTGCTGGAATTGAATTGGGACACGGCGCGAATACATGCCCGATCATCAAATTTCCGGCAATCTCCGATTCGCGACAAACTTGTCAAACCTGCGGCTCGCAAGGGCACTCGTCTGATACCTGCGGCTGATGAGTGAGGAATGGACACTCCGTGCGGGCGATGCCACAACCTTGTCATGCGCATCGGAATGTTTCTTCACCTCGCGGTTCTCCTGATTTTTTTCCGTCTGTTTCTCGTTGAAGCTTCGCGCGCACAGTCTGCGACGGACCAACCGAAGCAAGGGGCGGCGTTGTTGAAAACGGACATCATGGCGGTCTTCGCCCATCCAGATGATGAGACGGGCATGGCTGCCACCTTGGCTTACTATGCGTCGGGCCAAACATCCATCGTTGCGAACGTGTATTGCACTCGTGGTGAGGGTGGCGGAAACATGGTCGGCACACAGTCCGGGGGCGCGCTGGGAGTCTTGAGGGAGGCCGAACTGCGTGATTGCCTCGCCGTGCTCGGCGTACGCTATTGCTACTTTCTTGATCAACTCGACTGGGCCTACACCGAAAGCGTTGCGGCGACCCTGCGCAAGTGGGGTAAGGAGGAAACCTTGGAACGCCTTGTTCGACTTGTCCGCGCGCTGCAACCCGAAGTGATCGTGACGATGAATCCCGCGCCGACTCCGGGACAGCATGGACATCATCAGGCGGCGGGTGTTCTTGCAACCGAAGCGTTTGCGGCCGCTGCTGATCCGGCCCGTTTCCCATTGCAGTTGAGCAAGGAGGGCCTATCCGTATGGCAGGCGCGCAAGCTGTTTTTCGGTGGCGGTGGCAGCAACCAGATCGTTGCCACCATCACAGTAAGTGAACCATTGCCGGGCGGGAAAAGTCCGGCACAACTTGCCGCTCACGCTCTTGCCAACCACCGCTCCCAAGCCTTCGGCAATTTCGGAGCGGCTCCGTGGCTGCAGCGGCCGCAACGCTTCACGCTGGTGAAATCGTGGGTGCCGATTGCCGGCACGGAGACAAACCTGCTCGCTGGTTTGCCCACGGCTGCATCAGAGTTGCGTCTCGTGACTTTTGGCCCAAGACCAGCCAGTGAGCCGCTGGCACTTCGATTCATCTCCCGTCCAGCCTTTGTGAATTATCAACGGTGGGTGGAACAACAAGACATTCAATCGGTTGCCGCTCAGTTTCGTGCAGACCTGCCTCTCATCGCTGGGGAGCCCAACGTGGTTCGTCTGCAAGTTGCCAATTCCCGCACTGCCGCAATTGAAGGAGACGTCAGCGTATCCGTCCCCGATGGATGGCGCGTGGAACCCACACGACAGCGCGCCCGTGCAGCGGGTGGTTCAACCACTGAAGTGGATTGCCGCATTATTCCACCACGGGACGCGAGTGCGGATGCGGAGATATCGGCTTCATTCGAAGCAGAGGGCTTGAGAGTCAAAGCTGACGCCAAAGGACATCCCCTGCCTCGCGCGAGTGTTAAACGCCTGACACGGCCGCCGGCCCTCGACGGGACAGACAGTGGCTGGACAGAGATAATTCCCCTCATCATTGATCCGACGAAGCTCGTGCAGGGCAAAGTGGCCGGTGCAACTGATAGCAGCGCTTCGTTTCGCCTCGCTCATGATGGCGAAACGCTGTTCCTGGATATGCGCGTCAAAGACGATGCGGTCATCACAAACATCGCTGCAAATGACATCCGGGGACATTGGCGGAGTGATTCCGTGGAGATCTGCTTCGACCCGATTGGTGGCGCAGAGGATACCATGGGCTGCTACAAGCTCGGCGTATTCCCGTTCGACACCACCGGCGTGGTGCGCGCGGCGCGCGACGCGGACGCCAACCCAGGTTTGGTTGAGGAGACGGCTCCCATGACACGCCTCAATTCGCATCGCACGGCCGACGGTTATCGAATTCAAGCGGCAATTCCGTTCGCAGAGATTGGCCTGGCGCGCGGCCAAAAGCGGCTTGGCTTTAACTTGATCCTTTACGACGGGGATAAACGGGAGGCTGCACCCGGCGAGAACATCAACAAGTCGCGTCTCGCATGGGCGCCGCGCTCGGGAGTGCAGGGCCGTCCCGAAGATTGGGGCCGGATTGATTTGGAGTAAGCATCGCAACGTAGCCAGGTGTTGGGGCGACTTGGAAATCGGCTTATCTAAAATTACTGTCGGCGCGATGGAATTTTTTTGGGAAAAACCGGATAGCCCCGTGAATTGGATTGCCGCGTCATAAGCATGCGGCAGATGGTTTTTTCCGCGGCTTGGGAATTCACTTTAAAACCTTTGTTGAGGTCGGCGCATCTGGCTTTGCCGTCACCCAGTTCTTGATAACGAAACCCAGCGCAACTCCACCGGCAAAGATAATCCAGAACATCATGGGAATGTACTCATCAATGCCCCGTGAGAAGTTCATCCCAAACAAACTCGTGATTGCGGTTAGCGGTAGGAACAACGCGGCGAGGACGTTCAACCGATGGCTGGCTGCAAGGGCTTCTTTGCTGGCTTGGGCTTGCACCTCGGCCTCGCGGGCCGTGGCTTGCTGGATGGCATTGCGCACATCTTCGAGGAGCAAATCCATGTTGCGCTCCACTTCATAAGCAAGATCGCGCACTTCGATGATGAACGTGTCCTGCTTGATTGCCTCCCGCGCCGCTTGCAGCGCCTTGTGCATGCTGCGCGCCGCGCGGTCGAGTGGAGTCACCGCTTCCTGAAGGTCGAAAAGGACGGTGTTGTTCGTGGCCGCTTCGTATTCCTGGGTGAGCCTGCCCTCGATGTCCACGTAGGATTGAACATGGCGTTTCAACGAGCCGGGGCCGGGGCCGCCCCGATTGCACTGCCATTCGCCGGCTGGATTGCGCCAAAAGAGCACGCCCTCCCGACCGCGGTCGCTTGGCCCGGGCGGCTTATGAAGAACCAACAAAACATGGCCTTCCTCCACAATCGCCCGCTGCCGCCCATAGGTGCTTTGGCCCAATCTCACGCGGATGGCTTCGGGTACATTCCAAGTGGGCGGGATGATCATGGTGCGCTTGGTTTTTTGGTTTGCCCCAAGGTGTCTGCCGTCCGATCTACGGTCAATGCCGTACTGATTAGCGTTCTGATGGCGTTCCAAAAGGCTTCGGTTGAAGTGACGTGAGGCGTTCGAACGTCGTTGTGGTTGGTTTCGCCGAGGTGGTTTTCAGGTGTCGGCCTGATGGCGGGAATTCATTACTGAACTAACGTCTCCTTGTTGTTAATCGAAGACGGTTCATTCGAACCGAAGGAGGCTTGGAGGAATGACCGGTGCAACGCGCGATGCCAATCGCCAACCGCATCGAGGGGGAAGGGGCGACACGCCGCATGGGTTTAGACCCATGCGGCGTTTCTTATTAACGGACAACCGGAGGACGCAGACGTGCCCACCCATTCACCATGAGGGCTCCGGGCAAGGTAATGATAATCACACCCAGCAAGACCACCAAAGCTCCCCAAAACATGTGGGTCGTGACGGTCTCTCCGAGCAGCGCCCACCCTAGGAAGACCGCAATAACGGGATTCACGTAGGCGTAGGTCGAAACCCGGGTCGGCGTCGTGTTGTTCAGCAGCCAGATATAAGCACTGAACCCTATCCACGAGCCGAAGACGATCAGGTAAGCCAAGGCCCAAAGGGAACGAGCGCTCACCTCTTGCCATTGAGTCGTGAAGGGTTCCCCCAGCGCGCCACCTACCAGCAGCAGTCCCGTGCCGCCACAAACCATTTGCGTCGCCGCGGTCATCCACGGGGAACTTTTCTGTGAATGATGTTTGGAGTAAAGCGATCCTGCTGCCCAACAGACGCCTGCAACCATGACGGCGAAAGCCCCGCCCCAATATCCGGTTCCTGGCGCACCGCTGCGGCCGTTGACGAGCATCAATACGCCGACGAATCCGATGACAATTCCCACAATCGTTTTCCCGCGCGGCCGCACCCCTTGCGGACGCAACCAATCGATCAGGGCAAACCACACCGGCGCTAGAGCCACGATCAGCGCGGCCAAACCAGAAGAGATGCTTTTCTCCGCCCAAACGACCAACCCATTGCCGCCGACCAGGAGGAGGCCGCCCGTGATGGTCGCGTTGCGCCATTCCTGATGTGAAGGCTTCGCAACGCCGCGAGCCCGAAGAAGCGCGAAGAGAACGCCCCCAGCAACGACAAAGCGGACCCCCGCGGAGAGAAAGGGAGGCAGCGTCTCAATGACAACGCGAATGGCCAGATACGTTGATCCCCAGACGAGATAAATGGCAGCGAAGGCCAGGATGATCAGCGTCCCGGTTGGGAATGATGTGTTTGGTTTGTTCATTTCAAGTCTCGCAAACTGCCGGGCGGTGGGAAAAAAACCCGCCGGTGGACGGCGGGTTGCGAAGAGTGGTGTTGGCCTAACTCGCTCGCGAAATCCGCCGGCGCGTTGCGACGCGCTTGGCCGGTTTCATCAGCCAGACGATCGCGGCAGGACGCGCTGCATTTAGTGCGTCCTGCGGATTCAGAATGGCTAACTTCACGAACATGACGGCCGGAGCCTCGGCCAAAACCATTTCAGAGTCAATGTGGAGAACCGCGACGAACGTTGTTCACCCAAGCTTGAACGATTTCTCCTCAAGCGGTCGAAAAAATGCGCCGCTACGTTGATGGGGCTTCGTTCATCGCGAAGTCGGTTTGGGTTGGTGGGGCCGCTCCGTGGGGTTCGTTGAGAAACCCGCGGGGCGGCTTTGCCTTCTGGCCCATCGCCCTGGGTTGAATGCGCCGTTTACCTATTTTCTTGGCGTTGAGTTTTTTCCTGCGGACGACGCGTTAAGGATGGCGGTGTAAACATCCAGCCGATCGGCGGCATTACATTCCTCGGCAGCCTCGCGGGCTTCACGGAAGAGCTTTAGCCGAGCGTAGCCTTTGCCGACCGACGCGAGAGCACTGGACTTTTCACTGACGCGAGGGATTTGCCGCGCGGCGCTGAGGGCTTCGGATAAACTCTTTTTTGCCTGCGCACTCTTGTTGAGACTGATCCACTTTCCGGCCACCAGTGAGAGCGCTTCTGACCGATAAACCGGATCGGACACATCGCGCCGGACTTCCTGTTCCGCGCGGGCGAGGGCAAATTCGTCGCCGTTAATTTCCTGGATGACACCGATTAGCGCCTCCGCGTAGCACGTGGGGTCGCTTATTTCCCGCGCGGTGGTAAGGGCCTGGTTGACATTGTTCACCCGGGCCTGGACCTCCGCTGAATTCTGGTTCACCCGTGCGAAGGCCCATGTCCTGTTGGTGCCGGCTTCAATTTGATTCGCGGCATGGCTTGCGTTCTCCAAGGTTCGTTGCGCTCCCCCGACGTCCCCCACCTGCGCCTGTCCCCTGGAGATAATATTCAAAGCCCACACTTGATCTTCAGGCAGCTTGATTCGGGCTATGGAGTTGTGTGCCTCGGTGAGCGCAAGGTTACTTAAACTGCTTTTTCCGGACCAGGCCACATTAGTGAAGATGGTCGTGAATGCCCACACTTGATCCTCGGGCCTGGGTAAACGCCGGGCCGCATCGAGAGCGTTGCTGAATCCAGTCTCGGACCCGTTGGTGTCGCCCCATTGTCCGAGCAATCTGGAATAATTCGCCATAGCCCAAAGCCGCTTGCTATCATCGCGAATATTCTGCGAGCTGCTGAACGCCGCCTTGTAAATGTTCTGGGCCTGGCTCAATTCACCTGCTTCCTCGAATCCCCGGCCGATGCCCGCCAAAGCCTTCGCCCGATCCAAGTCTTCTGACAGCCGACTGGTGGAATCCTTGGCGATCTGCCAACTCTGATCCGCCGCATCGGCCTCGCCGAAATTGGCCAGGGCCGCGGCCCAGCTGCTGACTCGATCCACGCCAATCGCCCGCGTCTCCAGTGCCTCGGATACGGGTGCATCCTTGAGGATGCGCCGGATTTGGTAGCTGTCACTTTGCCACCATTGCCACGCAAAACCGCCGACGGCGAGGGCGACTCCGAACAGGACGAGCGCCACCATTTTGGCGCGGGGTTTCGCCAGGGGACGATCCAGCGTGCTCAACTTGAGAAACAGCGGATCAAACACGTGAAGATGCAGGAGCGCCACAAGGCTTCCAGCAACACTCATCCCCAGACCCGTCGCGATCTTGGCGAGCGTTTCACGAAACCGCGCCACGCGCAGGACGCTTTTACCGAAGATGGCTGTGAGGGCGAGGGTGCCGAGAAAACTCCCGATGGTCCCGACGGTGACCAAGGGAAACGACCACCACTTGCGCATCGCCCAGATTAATACTCCTGCCGCCACGACCCCCAGAACGCCGGCTACGACCTGCATGGAAGGTGAAATCATCCAGACCTTGAACGCTTTCTTGCTGCCCACCTCGAGCAGCCGCAAAAGCGTGTTTAATTTCTCGCCTGGCTCGACTTGTTTCATCGGCTCTTCCACCGCGAGGAATTTCCACGGTGCCGCCTCGTCCTCGACTTTCGGGAAGCCGGGCACGGATCGAGCATACTCGGCTTCCGTCATGCGGTAGCCACTGGTCATGAGGGCGTGGGCTTCCACCGTCGAAAAAGAATCGAGGTCCGTGCGTAGCGCGGCGACTTTCTCCTGCACATCCTTGCGCAGGCCGTAGTTTGTCAGCGTCTTGTTGTTCACCGTTTCCGGGGGCTCGTCGCAGGTCAGCCATCGAACGGCCGGCATGGTCAAATCCTTCTTCAGATGAATGAACATCAATCCGCGCAGGAGCGAAGCCCGGCGCCGCGCCGCGAGATCGTAAAATTCCGCGGATCGAACCCGTGACATTGTGATGCTGATCGAACGAAGGGGAACGCCGAGGACGCCGTTGCTAGGGTTCCTGTCGCTGTACATTTGCCCGCTCGAATCGCTCACCAGTTGGACCGTGCAATCCTGTTCCAGCAAACTGACGATACCCTGGTTGTCATGCACACCGCCGTCCACCAACCGCACGGTGCGCTCCGGGTAAAGGTCCGCGAGGACGATCGGTTCAAACAGTCCCGGCACACATGCGGACGCCGCCACCGCGTGGCCAAGGCGATAACGTTGATACCGGGGCGGCGCGTCCTTGTAGTAAACACGCCGCAGGCGCTCGTTATTGTCGATGTCATCGGCCAGGTTTGAGGGCGGCTCACCCATCCACGAAGCGGTGAACTGCCAGTTGTGGCCAGTGTTCAGGGTGGTGGCGTTCAGGATGAGCATCGGGACCTTGGCACTGCGCCGCCAGTTATCGTACTTGGGGGAGAAATCCTTCGCTTCACCCTTGGGATGGATGAACAGCTCGTTGAGCCAGCGCGGCTTGTGCCCTTCACCATCGTCAACGCGGGAAAAGATTTCGCTCTCGAGTAATTCGCCCAGCCGTTCTGTGCGCGAATACTCGTTGGGGAAAAGAATCATTTTCACGTTGGCCGTGAAGCTGGACAAGACGCGCGTGCGCACGTTCCGCTGCACGCCTGCCACGAAGTCGCGCGAGATGCGGTCCACCAGGTCGATATAGTCCCGACGCGTGATCTCGTCGTCCGCTTTGCCTCTCAGGAGCTTTCGCAATTCGAGATAGTAGTGGGCGCCGATGACCGACCCGCCGGAGACGCAGGAGAGCACCTCCACGTAGCGCAACATGTCCAGATCGGCCAGGCGGGCCAGCACGCCAATGTGATACAGGGACGCGCGAAAGCCGCCGCCGGAGAGAGCCAGGCCAACTTTCCCCATGAACGCCGTGCGGACACCGGCGGTGTTGTCGCCCAGAAAGAGCTTGAGCACGCGCCAGGCTGGTGAGTCTTGGCGCTCCTCATCTGACGCGTTCTGCAAACCGTGCAGTCGCGCCAACGTGGCAAGCTGCCGTGTGGTGGTTTCAAACTCCCACGAGGGAATGTCGGGCAACGCGGCCGCTTTTTGCAGCCAATGCAACGCCGCCTCGTATTCCTGTAAACCAAAATGGGCTTCGGCGAGAGTCACCAGAAACCACCACGCACTGTCCAGGTTCTGCTCGGGAAACTCATCAATCATCGGCGCAAGCGTTGAGACGATTTTCTTGCGGATGTAACGCGCCTCTTCGCGCATCGACTCGGCCCGTTCCGAAGTGGTTCCATACACGGCTTCCGCTGCTTCAAGGCTGGCGATCAGATCAAGAATGAAGGCGGCATTGATTGCCGTGTAACCGTAGTCTGAGGCGACACCTTCCCTGTAGCCGCGCTGGTAATAACCGAGCGCCCTCTCCAGGTGCTGCTTTTGTCCATCCACCTCCCACTTCCGCTTATGCACCGCTCCCGTCAGCCCAAGCGTCTCCTGATCTTTTGTGGTCCCGAAGCCTTCGGTTTGTTGCAGGATCTTCAACGCCTCCTCGAGCCGTTTTGACAGCGGCAAATCCACGTCCTTGTAGGTGCAGAGCGCGAGCTGCTGGGCAAACTTCAAGGACGATTCCTGAGTCTCCTTTACTTGCGGGTTCGTCAGCGCGAGTTCCAGAATCCTCCGCGCGTATCCGAAGCACCGCGCCTTCTTCAGGCTCTTCACCAGTTTCATGGCGTCGCCTGGTGCAATAGTCTTCGATTTGAGGGCCGCCTTGGCTGCATCGACGGGATTTTTGTTTGCTGCTGCCGTCTTGGACGTGCTCTTTGTGTCGCCAGGGATCGACGTTTTCGTCATGCCGAGTGAAGCGAGGGAAGGTCGCACCGTTCTTGGCAGCGGTTCATCTTTAATGACTGCCAGTAAAATCTGCGTGGCTCCCTCGACGTCGGTGCCATCGCGGAAGTCGATCGCGCTCAACGCGCGCAACGGAGCCGGAGTTTCACAATCGCCGCGCAAGAGTGGCAGAAGGCGACCGGCGCTCTTCCAGCTCTCGAAGAGATTCTTTTCCACGGCTTGGAACGGGCTAAGGGAATTTTCCTTCGAGCTTGGGGACAGGACGATGCCGATCTTGCGTGAGTTCGCCATGGCCTGAGCTAGTTTCTGTGACACGGATTCGCCGGGCCGGATATCCCTGGGAGCAAAAAAGACCCGAAGCCGGCGCCCTTTCCAATTCTCCCGCTCCACGCGCGAAACCAAATGGCTTGCCCACTCCTCGTCGCCGGGGCCGAAGTTGAGCAGCAAATCGTAGCGGCTCAGCGCGAGCGGGGTGACTTCATACTGAGCGAGAACGCGCTGGCGTTCTTCCTCGGTGGGCTCGGCCAGCCGCATCGTTTCCCCGCTGACGTGCGAAGCCAGACGTTCCGCGGCCTCAAGCAACGTGTTCGACTCGCCCGAACGATCGCCAAACGTCGCCAGAATTTCCTCGTACGCGTAATAGGGCTTGTAGGGGAACTGCATCTGTCCGCGGTACTCCTCGCGTTCCCGGGGATTCAAATGATCCGGATACTCCGAGAACTTGCTTTCGGCGTACGCTTTCCGCAGATCCAGTTTCTTCTTCTCAAAAGGATCCACGCGCATGGGCACCGGCAACACCCGAAGCTTGCAGGTCTTGCGTTGTTCATAGACGGAGTTGGCCACGGCTGCCGCCCCTTCGATCCCCTGGTTGTTCAATGTGAAGCAGACCACCAAAGTGTCAGGCATTTGAACCGTGGAAATCCCCGACGTGTCACTCACCCCGGTGCGACTATCGATGAGGATGTAGTCGGTACTCCTGTCGCATTCGGGCCCGCGCTGCATCGAGAAAGACGCCTCCGCCGAGACGATTGTAAAACGCCTGCCAGTCAAAGGAATTCACGCGCGTCGAATAAGCAGATCCCTGGCGGCCTGCAGGAATAAAGTCGATCCGTCCGCCGCTCGGAAATTTCCAATCAAGGCACGTCGCGTAACGCAAAATGTCTGCGTGCTCGAGATACCAATCCGGGGCCAGCGGAGCGCCGTTGCGGGTCGGAGTCATGGCCTGCACCGCAAAGTTGAATACAAAATCGATCACGCCATCAGACGCGATCAGATCTTTGTCCACGAGAAAGGGGTAGAAGTACCGATGCAATCCTGGTGCTTCGAGGTCCCAATCGACCGTGAGTACCCGCTTGCCGTTGCTGGCCAAAACCCACGCCACGTTGGCGAGGGCCATTGAGCGGCCTGTGCCGCCCTTATACGAATAGAACGTGACGATCTGCCCCAGGCCACCGCGCGAACTCATACGGCAGCTCCCCTCGGTCCGTGCACGACTGGAAGCGCCTGTGTCGCTGTTCCCGGCGTCGCGCTTTCCGCTTCATGCACCAGTTGGGTATCCTGCATGAGCTTGCCTCTAATCTCGATGATGGCGGTGCAAAGCTCCTTTTCCAGTTCTTCTGGGGAACTGGCGGAGTCACGAAAGTAAATGTGCTTCAGCTTGAATGTCTTCTTGAACGTCTCCCGGATTCGTTCCCGCAAGGCGGACTGTCGCTCGCTTGTTTCATGGTCCCGGATGTTCCATGCAATGATAACACCGCAATTGGTCAGAGCAGTGTTGTCACAGGCTTTCAGGAGGTCGCGATACGTTTGCACCTCGACGCTCCACGGATCGACGACAAGGACCACAATCGTGTTCTTCTCCTCCGCGTCCTGGATCTTCTTGAGCAGCGTGTCATCCACGGGAAAATCGAAATAGGTGGCCTTGGCTTGCTCCGCCGCGCTCCCCGAGATCAACTGCACTTGTTTTTTCACGTCCGGCAGGAAGGGGCTCCAAAAACGTCCGCCATGATTGTTGTAGCAAACCACCTGCTTGCGAATGCCGTTGTAATCCGTCGCCGGCCCGGCCACGAAAAAAAACTTCGCCACGCTGGGGCCTTCACTTTCGGAAGCGGGCGGCGACTGTGGCAGCGGAACCGCTTTTGAAGACCACGCGCTCTCGACCTTTTCCAAGTCTGGCAATGTCGCGAGCGGCGGCACTTTGTGCTGTTGGTTGGCGTCCATGTGTTTCTCCAATTCCTCCTTCATCATCTTGGCGAAGAAATGGAGGAACCTTTTGTGATCGTTCCGCAGGATTAGGTAACGCAGGCCCTCCTTCTCGTATTTGGCATTCTCGTATTCCTCGTCGAAGATCCCTGCCGTGTATTGGATGCCCGGCACCTTCTTCTTAATCGACTTCAACACGCTCGAATCCATCTCCCACAACACCGGAAAGATAAGCGGTGGCGGATTATCCTTGTTGTAGGCCAGCAGCCGGGACCGAAAGACTTCGAACTCGCGCCCGCAATACTCGCTGTTAAAAAAGCCCGGCGAGTAAAGGGAGACAAGGGCCCGGCTGGATTGAAGTTCATTCGCCAATTCCGCTGACCAATTCTCTCCGACTTTCAAGTCGCTCAAGTCCCGGAATCCGATCTCATCCGCCCCCACGTTGCCACCGAGTCCCAGCTTGGACCGGAGTTCCTCGATTAGGGATTCGAAGAACAATTTGACGTACGGATTCTGCACGTCACTGCGCGAATAGTTCAGGAAGAAGTAGCTCATAACTTTTCCGATCTGGGTTGGTGTGGGTTGTTCGTGGTTCTCGCAGCCGCGCCTGCCAGTAGCCCCGCGAACTTTAGGTGGCTTGATTCCGTTCCTGCCATATTACGAAGGACGCGCCAACGTCAGTTTAAGTTTTGCCACGCGCGCGGCCGTCTCATCGTGATGACCGCAGAAGACCGGCGCTGACATGGTTCGATTGGTTCTCTTCTCAAAACTTGGCGAGGTCCCCGCCGGGACGCAAGTTGTCTTATGGGGGATTCGCAGTACCATCGCCGGGCATGTCATCACTCAAACAGTACAAATTGGCGGCCAGGAGCGCCGCGCAACAGCAGCGGGTCATTACGGAGTTGGAAGTGCTTGTGAAGGATATCGAGCGCTGCGAGAAAACCATTGTCGATCTGAAGAACGACCTGGAAGCCGTGAACTATAATCATGCCGGACGCAAATCAACCCGCGACGACATCGCGTACCTCGAAGACCTCTTGAAGTGCGCCCACAAGAAGCTGACGTGGGAGAAGCACATCGCCAGCCTCAAAAAACGGACGCCGGCCACTTTGGAAACGATGGCAAGCCTGATCAACGATCCCCAAGCGCCGGCGGGAAACGAAATGAAAACGGGAATGTTGCGCGCCCTGCAATCCGTCCAAGCCGCGATGGAACGCCTGGAAAAAGTCAAAGTCGGGTAGGCTCAGGCAATCGAAGTGCTTTACGCCGCGGGGGAACCTTAGCCCAACTTTTTCTCGACAACCTTGATCGTTACTCGGGCCTCCACGGAGGTAGTTCTCCCCTTCCTGGCACTTATCCGCAATCTCGCTTTGCAGCATGAACATCCACCATCTCTGCGATTATCCTCCTCGAAAGTCGTGCGATGCCACCTGATTTTACCTCCAGCATTGTGCTCGTAGAAGGGCAGCTGGGAACAACGTCTGTTTACCAAGTCTTCTGCCGTCCTCCGCATTCTTGATACGCTCGGCGGATTCGGGCGCGTCGTCAGTTGGCTGCGAACGTTCCGCGTCCGCTTCGGATCGTCTATATGGATTTGTCGCTGCGCGGCGACAGCTGGTTTGGACGAATCGAATCCTGTGCCCTCCTGGTGTTGTCCAGTGGACGCCTGCTGAATGACTAAGGTGCAATCAACGTTGGCCTTCGACGAGCCGCTGCGATAAAAATCGCGCAGTTACACTCGGAGAAATGCGCAGGCCAAACAGATTGTTTTGGATTTCGTCGATCGTGGCGTTGGCGGCAACGTTGCACGCCGTAGATGTCGACGCATCGAAATTGCCCCCCGCCGTTAATCGCTCCATCGATTACGCTCGCGACGTCCAACCATTGTTCGAGCGGCATTGTTACTCCTGCCACAGCCAGGAAAAGCAACGGAGCGGACTGCGTTTGGATGATAAAGAGTCGGCGCTAAAAGGCGGCGAGACTTTCGCGCCCGACATCAAGCCGGGGAACAGCGCCGACAGTCCGCTCATTCATTTTGTTTCGGGCGCCGTCTCGGATATGCAAATGCCTCCGAAAGGTGAACGGCTCACGGCGGAGGAAATTGGAATTCTCCGCGCATGGATCGATCAAGGCGCCGCGTGGCCTGAAGTTGGAAAAAGGAAAACTCACTGGGCGCTCGTGCCCGTCCAGCGCCCCGCGGTGCCGGCGGGCGTGAAGAACGGGAATGCCATCGATGCGTTCATCGTCGCGAAATTGCGTGGAAGCAAACTCACGCCCTCGCCGCCCGCTGATCGACGCACGCTCGCGCGACGTTTGTTTTTTGGTTTGGCCGGCTTGCCGCCAACCCCTGCAGACGTTGAGCAATTCGTTTCGGACAAGCGCGGGAATGCCCATTCGAACCTTGTCGAGCGGCTGTTGGATTCACCTCGCTACGGCGAGCGTTGGGCGCGCCACTGGCTCGACGTGGTGCGCTTCGCGGAGACGCACGGCTTCGAGATGAACCAGCCGCGCGCGAATGCCTGGCCGTATCGCGACTACGTCATTCGCGCGTTCAATGAAGACAAGCCCTACGATCTCTTTGTCGTCGAACAACTTGCGGGCGATGTGCTGGGCGTGGACGAAGCGACGGGCTTTCTCGTCGCTGGTCCGTGGGACCAGGTGAAAAGTCCTGATCCGGTGCTGACGGCGAATCAGCGCGCGGATGAATTGCACGACATCGTGAGCACGACCGGCAGCACCTTTCTCGGCCTGACCGTCGGCTGCGCGCGCTGTCACAACCACAAGTTCGATCCGATTCCGCAGAACAGATTATTTTGCGATGAAAGCCGTGTTCGAAGGCGTGCAACACGGCGAACGCAAGCGGCGTACGCCGCGCGAACAGGACCGCGAGAAGGAACTTGCAATGAGCCGTCGTCGCGCTCGCGGAAGTTGAAGCGGAATTGGAGGAATTCGAACCGCGCGCGCAAGTCAGCAACATCGAACACGAATGCGCTGCGCGCGCCTGTGAACGCGCGCCGGAACATTGAGCGATTCGCTCCGGTTCAAGCCAAGCGCCTTGCGGTTCACTGTGGCGAAGACGACGGATGCCGAGCCGTGCATCGATGAACTGGAAGTCTACACTGCCGGATCCTACGACCGGAACATTGCCCTGCGCGACGCAACGGCACCATTGCACGTGCGTCGAGTGTTTATCCGAATTCCGACATTCATCGACTCGAACACATCAACGACGGCAAGCACGGGAACGGTCGCAGTTGGATTTCCAACGAGCGCGGCAAAGGATGGGTGGAACTGGAATTCCCCGAAGCGGTATCCATCGAAAAAATCGTCTGGGGCCGCGACCGACGAGCAGACGTTTCGCGGATCGGCTGGCGCTGGAGTATCGCATCGAAATCGCCAATCGGCTCGAACGACTGGCGCGTCATCGCATCCTCCGCGGACCGGCAATACTACGTCACCCGGGCAAGAAGCCGCGCGAAACGGGCGTTTCGATGTTGGGTGCCGCGAAGTCCGCGCGAGCAAAGGCTCTTTCTGATGAACGCGCCGAACTGGAATCGCGCATCGCAGAGTTGACGACGCACGCCGATGATTTATGGGGGCACGTTCCCGCGAAGCCCGAGCCGACACATCGGTTGCATCGCGGCGACCCAATGCAGAAACGAGAGATTGTCGCTCCGGGCGCGCTCGAGCGCCGTGCCAGTGAAGTTCTCAGTCGATATTCCCACTTCGGCCGCGGCCACTAATCTCACCGAGGACCAACAACGGCGGCTCGCGCTCGCATCGTGGATTGCGCATCCGCAAAATCCGCTCACTGCCCGCGTGATGGTGAACCGCATCTGGCAATATCATTTCGGCGAAGGACTGGTGAGCACGCCCAGTGACTTCGGAGTGAATGGCGCGGCACCGTCGCATCCGGAATTGCTCGACTGGCTGGCGAGCGAATTTGTGGAGCACGGCTGGAGCATGAAACACATTCACCGGCTCATTCTCAACTCAGCCACCTACCGCCAATCGAGTGACGCCCGCGAGGACTGCCTGGCTGTGGACGCTTCATCGCGCCTGCTTTGGCGTTACCCGCCGCGCCGCATGGAAGCGGAGCCGATTCGCGATTCCATTCTCGCCGTGAGCGGCCAGCTCGACTCTGCGTATGGGTGGGCCGGGCTTCAGTTTCTTTGAACCGAATGACAATTATGTGCGCGTCTATGCGCCACGCCGTGAATGGCCTGCCGGACACATTTCGCACGAATGATTTATGGCACAGTCGTTCGACAGCGGCCTGACGGCGTCTTCGGCGCGTTTGATTGTCCTGACGCTGGCCAGATCGCGCCCAAGCGCAATCGCAGCACCACACCGCTCCAAGCATTCAATCTTCTGAACAGCAGCTTCATGATGCAGCAGTCTGACTTCTTCGCGGAGCGATTGGAGAAAGAAGCTGGGCCGAATCGCAAACGGCAAGAGTGGATCGCGCCTTCGCACTCGCCTTCCAACGCGCAGCCCGATCGGCAGGGAACGTTCCGCGGCGCTGAATTGATTCGCGACGCATGGCACCAAGGCGTTTTGCCGTGCACTGTTCAACGCGAACGAATTTATTTACGTGAATTGAAACCGTGATGAGCGAAACGACACCGCTCTCAAATGCCGGCCGTTGGATGCTCAACCGCCGCGATTTTTTGCGCTTCGGCGGGACGGGTTTGAGTGGCGTTGCGTTGCTGTCATTGCTCGCAGAGCAGCGGCTGCTTGGGCAAAGGACCAGTGCGTTCCGCAATTGGTCGCCGGAACATCCTTACGCGCCGCGCGCGCCGCATTTCACGCCCAAGGCGAAAAACGTGCTCGTGATTTTTTGCTCCGGCGCGCTCAGCCACATCGACTGCGTGGGATTACAAACCGGAGCTGATCAAGCGCCACGACCAGCCGATGCCCGGCAACGACAAGCTCATCACGTTTCAGGGCGAGAACGGAAATCTGGTGAAGCCGCTTTGGGAATTCCGCCCGCGCGGCCAGTGCGGGAAAATGATTTCAGACATGCTGCCGCACCTCGCCGATCTCGCCGACGACTTGTGCTTCATCCATTCGATGACGGCGAAATCGAACACGCACGGCCCGGCGGAGAATCAGATGAGCACGGGATTTATTCTCGATGGATTTCCCAGCATGGGCGCGTGGGCGACGTATGCGCTCGGCAGCGAGAACCAAAATCTGCCGGCGTTCGTCGCCATTCCCGATCCGCGCGGCGTGCCGCAGGTGGGGCCGAATCATTGGAACTCCGCGTTTCTGCCCGCGATGTTTCAAGGCACGGCATTCTACTGCGGACAAGCCGATTCCCAATCTCGACACGCCGAAAGAAATTTCTCCTGCCAGCGGAAGCGGGCACGCGTGATTTTCTCAAATTTCTGAACGACCGGCATCTCGAGCGGCATCCGGGCGACAGCGAACTGAGCGCGCGCATCGCGAGTTACGAATTGGCCGCGAAGATGCAACTGAGCGCGGCAGAAGTCGCGTGACCTTACGAAGGAAAGCAAGGCCACTCTTGAAAGCGTATGGCGTGAACGACGCGAACAAATTCAAGGCGGGCTTCGCGCGAAACTGCGTGCTGGCGCGCCGGCTCATCGAGCGCGGCGTGCGCTTCGTGCAACTCTTCAACGGCGCTTATGCGATGGGTGAAGGCGTCGGCAACTGGGACGGTCACAAGACGCTCAAGCAGCAATACGACGTGCATCGCGTCATTCTCGATCAGCCGTGCGCCGCGTTGATTCAGGACTTAAAGCAACGCGGGCTGCTTGAGAACACGCTGGTCGCATTCGTGACGGAGTTCGGCCGCATGCCGACGTTTCAAAAAGGCGCGAGCGGGCGTGATCACAATCCGCAAGGATTCACCGTCTGGCTCACCGGCGCAGGCGTGAAGCGCGGCTTCAGCTACGGCGCGACGGACGACTTCGGACACAAAGCGGTGCGAGAACGTGACGACGATTTACGATCTGCACGCGACGATCTTGCACCTGCTGGGACTCGATCATGAGCGTTTGAGTTACTATCACAACGGTATCGAGCGGCGGCTGACCGATGTGCATGGCGAAGTGATCACGGACATCTTGACGTGAACCTTATGTGCGCGCGCGGATTCATTTGCGGCCTGGCCCTGTTCCTGATCCTGGCTGATTCGGCTTTTGCGGCGTCCCTGACCAACAAGGCGGACTGGTGGAGTTTTAAGCGCCCGTCCAAACCTGCGGTGCCTGTGGCGGAAGAGGGTTGGTCGCGAAATCCTCTTGATCGATTCGTCTTAGCCAAGCTCCGGGAACAGAGCTTGCAACCCTCGCAGCCCGCCGATGCGCGTACGCTCTTGCGCCGCGTGACGTTCAATCTGACCGGTCTGCCGCCCACGCCGGAAGACGTCGAAGCGTTCCTCAGCGACACGACACCGGACGCGTATGAGAAAGTAGTGGATGCGCTTGCTCGCATCACCGCGCTACGGCGAGCGGTGGGCGCGTCACTGGCTGGACGCGGTTCACTACGGCGAGACGCATGGCTACGATAAAGACAAGCCACGCCTGAATGCCTGGCCTTATCGCGACTACGTCATTCGCAGTTTCAACAGCGACAAGCCTTATTCACGCTTCGTCGAGGAGCAGCTCGCGGGGGACGCGCTGTTTCCGGACGATCCGGATGGCGTCGTGGCCCTCGGATTCATCGCCGCAGGCCCATGGGATTTCGTAGGCCACGTGGAACTGCCCATCACCAAAACGGACGGCCTCATCGCGCGCTACAACGATCGCGACGACATGGTGATGACCGCCATGTCCACCTTCCAGAGTCTCACGGTTCATTGCGCGCGTTGCCACGATCACAAGTTCGATGCCATCACCCAGCGTGATTACTACGCGCTACAGGCGGTGTTTGCCGGGGTCGATCGCGCGGACCGGCCGTATGATGTGAATGCGGAGGTCGCCCGACAGCGACGACTCGGGAACGAACGGCTGACGGAACTGGCGACACAGGCAAAGCTCCTGGATGAGGAATCAGCCCGGCTGGGCGGCGACGAGTTGCGCGATCTGAATCAGCGGTTGGCTGCCTTCAAAAGTAATTCAATCCCGAACAAGGCCGCGTTCGGCTATCACAGTGAGCTTTCCCTGACGTCGAACACGGTCAAATGGGTGCAGATCGATCTGGGCAAAACGCGCAGGTTGGACCGGCTTATTTATGTAGCTTGCCATGATGACTTCAACGGCATCGGCGCTGGTTTCGGGTTTCCCTCGTCGTTTTAAAATAGAAGTTTCCGATGACCCGGAGTTTGGAGCCGCGCGGTCGGTGGAAGATAAGATGTACGCCGACCAACCCAACCCCGGAGTGACGCCGCAAACCGTTCAACTGGAAGTAAATTCCGCGCGCTTTGTGCGCTTTACCGCGACGAAGCTGGCCGAGAGAAAAGACGATTACATTTTCGCCCTTGGGGAGTTGATGGTGCTGGATCCCAATGGAGAGAATGTGGCGCGTGGCGCAAAGGTGACGGCGTTGGATTCAATTGAGGCACCCGCGCGCTGGCAGAAAAAGAACCTGGTGGATGGTTATTATTTCGGCGTAGAGACGAATGCTGAGACGCAGGAATCATGGAAGCAGCTGGCGGCGCGGCGTGAATCCCTTCTTGCCAAGGTGGCGTCGCCTGAAGCGCAGGCCAAACGGTTAGCGATTGAAGATGAGATTCTCTCGATCCGCAAAACGCTGGCGTCACTGCCAAAGCCGCAAAGTGTCTATGCCGCCGCCACGAACTTCCCCGCCGTGGGTTCGTTTGTTCCACCGGAGCGGCCCCGGCTGGTGCATTTCCTGCGGCGTGGCGATGTGAAGAATCCAGGCGAAGAAATGAAACCGGGTGCGATCGCGGCGTTGCCGGTTGCTGGGATCGAGTTCGGCTTGAGCCTCGCCACCAACGAAAGCGCACGCAGGGTGCAGCTCGCGAAATGGATCACCAGCACCAACAACATGCTCACCCGCCGCTCCATTGTGAATCGCGTCTGGGCGTATCATTTCGGCCGCGGCCTGGTGGAAACGCCGAACGATTTCGGACGCATGGGAGCACTGCCCGTCGCATCCCGAGTTGCTGGACTGGCTGGCCTTCTGGTTTCTGGAAAACGGCGAGTCGTTGAAGAAGTTGCATCGACTCATCGTGACGAGTGCGACGTATCGCCAGGTCATCGCGCGGATGTGCAGAACCTTCTTCGCTCCTGCTCGATGCCAATAACCGTTGCTCTGGGCGAATGAATCGCGCCCGGCTCGATGCCGAGCAAATTCGCGACGCCCTGCTGGCCATCAGTGGCCAGCTCGACGTGAAGATGGGCGGGCCGTCGGTGCAGCAATTCCAGTTCAAGGACGACCACTCGCCCGTTTACGATTATGCGCGTTACGAGCTCGGATTGTCCCGGAGCGAATCGTCGCAGCATCTACCGGTTCATCGTGCGCAGTGTGCCCGACCCGTTTTTTGACGCACTTGATTGCCCGGATGCGAGCATCCTCACCCCCACGCGCAACGTGACGATGACGGCGTTGCAAGCGCTGGCGACGTTGAATGACGCATTTGTGCTGGACCAAAGCGAGCACTTCGCCGCCCGGTTGGCCCGGGAATGCGCCACCCTCGAGGAACAAATCGTTCGCGCCTGCGAGCTCGCTTTTTTACGCGCTCCCAGCGCCGGCGAAAGGGAGAAATGGGCCGCTCACGCGACCAAGCACGGCATGGCCAGTGTCTGCCGGGTTCTGTTCAATAGTAACGAGTTTCATTTTATCGATTGATGAACCAGCATCGCCACGTCTGTTCGTCGCAAGAGCGCGTCTTGTCCATGCCGCAGTTCGATCGGCGCGAGTTCCTGTGGCGCTTCGGCGGCGGCCTCGGCGGAATAGCCATGGCGCATCTGCTCGGCATTCAGGGCTTGCTCGCCAATACCGCCCAACCGAGACCGGAATTCAACGGCGGGCTTCATCATCGGGCCAAAGCCAAACGGGTGGTCCAACTCTTCATGTCGGGCGCGGCCAGCCAGTGCGATACGTTTGATTACAAACCGCAACTCATCGCGCGACACGGACAGAAATTCGATCCGGGCGGCAAGGTTGAATTATTCCAAAGCGAGCCCGGCGCGGTGATGAAAAGCCCTTGGGATTGGAAACAGCGCGGTCAGTGCGGCAAATGGGTAAGCGACCTTGTGCCGCACCTGGGGGAGTGCGTGGATGAGATCGCGTTCCTGCACGCGATGACGTCGAAGTCGAATGTTCACGGGCCGGCGACCTTTATGCAGAACACCGGCTTTGTCTTGCCAGGTTTTCCCAGCATGGGCGCGTGGGTTTCGTATGGCTTGGGCGGCTTGACGGATAATCTGCCCACCTTCGTGGTGCTGCCCGACGCGCGAGGCTTTGCGCCGAATGGCCCCGCGAACTGGTCGGCAGGTTTCTTGCCGGCATCACACCAGGGAACAATGATTCGTGCGGGCACGCCGAATCCGATCTTCGATCTCTTTCCGCCCGACTCGGTCAAATTCATAACCCGTGAGAACGAGCGCGATACCCTGGCGTTATTGAAGGAGATGAACGGCGCCCATCGTCTCAGCCACACGGCTGACTCGCGCCTGGACGCCCGCATCGCCAGCTATGAAATGGCAGCGAAGCTCCAACTGAGCGCCCCGGAGGCAATGGATCTTGCAGGTGAGAGCCAGAGCACGCGGCGGCTTTACGGATTGGACCAGGAGGTCACGCGCGATTTTGGGACGCGTTGCCTGGTTGCGCGGCGCCTGCTGGAGCGTGGCGTTCGGTTTGTGCAGGTTTGGAGCGGGGCAGACAACGGATTTCCGCGGCGCAACTGGGACAGCCACGAAGATCTCGCGAAGGATCACCTTGAGATGGCGCGCGGGATGGACCAACCCGCAGCGGCGTTGCTCAAGGATTTGAAGGCTCGGGGATTACTCGAAGACACAATCGTGATTTGGACGACGGAATTTGGCCGGATGCCGTGCAGCCAGGGAGGGAAGGGGCGGGACCACAATCCGTTTACTTTCACGAACTGGGTAGCGGGTGGCGGTTTCAAGGGCGGCGTCAGCCATGGCGAAAGCGATGAGTGGTCGTATCAAACCGCGACTGAACCCAACTATTGTTACGACCTGCATGCGACCGTGCTGCACTTGCTGGGCATTGATCACGAGCGGCTCATCTTTCGCCATAATGGCATTGATCGCCGCCTAACCGATGTCCACGGCGAAGTGGTGCGGCCGATCCTTGCTTAGGAAGGCGAACAGGATTTTTACCACCGTCACTTGGACGAAGAGTGCTGCCGTGCGAAGGGAAGTCATCCTCCATTACAACGAAGCCGGGCATCTACACATGACGGCCATGGATTTTGGTAACCCACTCCTCTGGATTGTCGCCGGACTGACCGTCAGTGGGTTAGTGACTTCTTTGGCGCCGCGGCTGACGGCCCATGCACGCTTGGAGCGACGTCGCCGAAAAAGTAATGCGCCGGTCATCAGCCGTTCTCATCGGCCAACGGTGAAATTCAGTGTGCGCACTGCCAGGAAGAAGTGAGTTGCAGCGCAGTGTGAGGGGTGGAAACGAAAAGGACGGTGTCTCGCGACACCGTCCTTTGTCTTTTTGCCTGTTCGTTACTGTTGTGCGGAGTCGAAATAAATCCATCCGCTCTTGCCGCCGCCCAGCGCGTAACCGGATGCGATGTTCTGGCGTTGCAAGGCGACGCCGCGAAGGGGGAAGGTCCTGGTCGTGCCGGCCTCCCGGAACGAACCGTGGAAAACTCCCGTATCCAGGTTAAAGGCGAGCTTCAGGGCGTTGGGTCCATTGTTCACCACTTTGCTTCTCGGTCCCAACGTCACAGGATTGCTGCTGTCCTGTAAATCACCGCAGGTCAAACTCACCACGCCCTCAGTCATTTGAAGGATACGTTCTTCTCCGACGGGCCGCGTGTAACGCGAGCCCAGGACATCGCTGTTCACGGCAAACCCATCCGGATAACGATGATGTGAACTCTCTGGTTTTATCCAGCGCAGCCGGCCTGCTACGTCGGATGATTCATCCCCACCGATTCGCAGCCAGCCGAGCACCACCCCGCGCCCGCCAATCAGGGAGTCGCAGAATGGGACGTCGCCATTCTTCGAGACCGAAACCCATTGGAAGTAGGGAGCGCCATCCGCCAAGCGCCCCTTGATGCGCGCCACGCCGTTGGGTGCGACCCTAATTGTGCCGTAACCATCACCCGCCGGTGAATTGGTGGCTGTGATGATGCCAGGGATGATGAACGTGTATCGCCCGGCTTGGGGTGCTGGGTTGGATCTGCTGAAGGTTGACCGATGTCCCATGAGCGCTGCGCTCCACTCGTCACCGCTGATGACGCCGGAGATGAGGTCAGCATCGTCGAGGCTGGCTTCCCAGACCGCCTGCACAATCTCTGAGCCTGCCCTGGAAAGGATGTTCGTAGCTTTGCCGTCGGACGCAAATTTTCCGTGGGCCATGTACCGGTTCCCGCCGTAATGAACGATCGCACGGTATCGGCCGCCGTCTGTTAACCTGAGGTTGAAGAAGCCAGCGTGTTTCACGTTGGTGAATTCCTCTTCTGCGAACAGGCCGTTGAATTCACCGGCCACGGGTGTGAAGGGTCCCGGTCCGCCGCTCTCCACAAAGTTCGCGACGATGACCAGGTTCGACTGCATCACGAAGTTCAACGTCGGAGCAGTTTCGGAGACGCCGCCTGACCAGTTGCTAAACACCCATCCTGAAGCGGGCGTTGCGGCGAGCGTGTAACTCTGGCCAATCACGAGCGACTGACCATTGACCGCGCCCGCCA
Source organism: uncultured Verrucomicrobiae bacterium (assembly GCA_963760275.1). GTDB lineage: Bacteria > Verrucomicrobiota > Verrucomicrobiia > Limisphaerales > SIBH01 > JANNGC01. The sequence goes on along the minus strand of CAVXCM010000007.1, from coordinate 161,037 downwards.
CAGAGCCGTCGCCGTTGATGACCAACGTTAACTGGTGCGCGCCGGGGCCACCGTGCGGGACGAAGTTGGCCACAATCACGAGGTTCGATTGCATGACGAAACTGAGCGTGGATGAACTGCCCGTAGCGTCGCCTGACCAGTTCATGAATACCGAATCGGCTCCGGGTTGCGCGGTGATGGTATAGGTCTGGCCAATCTCCAGTAGCTGGCTGTTCGTCACCCCGGACACGGTGCCATTCCCAGAAATGGAAATCGTAATGGGCGCGAACTGTGGTGTTCCCACCGGCACGAAGTTGGCCACGATGACGAGGTTGGATTCCATGACGAAGCTCAGTGTGGCGTTGGCGTTTGTGATGCCGCCGGACCAACCGGCAAAAATCTGACCTGCGCCTGGCGTGGCTACGAGAGTGTGAGTCCGCCCGATCTCGAGCAGTTCGCCATGGGCAGCGCCTGAAACCGTCCCCAGCCCGTTGATCACGAGACTGAGAGGAGCCAGAATCGGTTCACGTTTCATCAGCGTGACATGATCGCGTTCCACGCCTGAACTGTTCAGGAACTTCATATCGAGCCGATTGCTGACCACGTCGATGATCACCGAGCCGAGTTCATTCAGACCAATGAAGTGTGCCGGATGGTTCAAGGTCCCGCCGGTCGCCTGGCCGCTGCTGCCAGCCACGGTGTAAACCAGGCCCCGATTGGCCGTGCTCTTTCGGTACGGCCCGTCGCCATCTTCGCGGCCGTTCCCCCCGTTAATGAACATGGTATTCGTGTTCAACGTGGTGGAGAGGCCGTAATGGCCATCCAGGAGATAAGAGCGTTCGTAGCAGTGGCTGTGGCCGCTGAGCACGAGGTCAACGCCGAAGGATTCGAGGATGGGATTAATCTCCTGCCGCAACTGGATCAGGTCGCTCTCTGCATCGGAGTTGTGGCTGCCCTTGGTGTAGGGCGGGTGATGGAAGTAAACCACCGTCCATGTTTGCGTGGAGGCGGCCAGGTCGCTCTTCAACCAATTCGCCATGGCGCTGTTGCTCGAGCGGGTGCTCGTCATTGAATCCAGGCCGATGAAGTGGATGTTGCCGTAATCGAACGAGTAATACTTGCCGTTCCCGGAAGGCACCCCGCCCGCCTCGCCGTTTTTCGGCGTCGTGAAAATATCGAGATACGGAAAGTGCTCGGCTGTGTACGACTGCGAGGATTCGTGATTGCCGAGCACGGGCCAGAGGAAAAGGTTCCGCAGCGTGGTGGGATACATGTCGAACACGGCGGCTTGATGCTCGAAATCCGTCCCGCTGTTGTAGGCGTTGTCCCCCAGCATCAGCCACAAATCCGCCGGGTGATTGTTGCTGGCAGCATAATTGTAGAAGGAATCCCGCACCGCACGCTGGTTGGCTGTGGCCGTGCCGGCGTCACCGAGCACCCAAACCCGTGTCGACTTGGGCGTGCCGGCGACGGGCGAGGTTCGAAACCAGAAGTTCGAGCCACCCACATTCGTCCCGCCCGCAATGGTCTGAGTGCCGCTGCCGATCGAGTAGAAATATTTGGTGTCCGGTTCAAGGCCGCCAATGGAGACCACATGGTTGTTTGTCCGGGCCAATTCAGTGGCGACGCCGAACAGTTCATCGGGGCTGGTGCCGTAACGTACGACGCCATCGGAGAATTGATCGGTGCGCCAGCGCACCACGCCGCCAGTTGGGGAGCCACCGAGCAGATACGGGCCGCGGACAAGGGAGATCGGAAGGCTTGTAACGACGTTGACGACAATCGGGGCTGACGTGGCCATGAGGCCGATGTTATCCGTGGCCACGGCGCGGAAGGTGTAGGTGCCGAGTGGCGTGTTGGGCCAGGTGATGCTGTAAGGAGGCGCGCTGGCTTCGCCAATCTTTGAAGTGCCTTCGTAAAATTCCACCAACGCGATCGTGCCGTCATTGTCCGTGGCTGTGGCGCGGACCAGGATGTTAGCCGGGTCCAGCATGAAGGCGTTATTCGTCGGCGCGGTGAGAGTGACGGCGGGAGCGGGATTGATCAGGTTGTAACTCCAAGTGTGGCCGGGGCGCGCGGGCGCGAAGTCGTTGGCCGGCACCTCGAGATCCTGGATGCCGTGGTTTGTCGCCCAGCGCACTGTGATGGTCCCGAACGCCGGCTGTGGAAACGAGAAGGTGTAATTGACCGGCGATAGCGAGCTAAGTGCCGTCGCGGCGACGCCGCTCACGAGCAGGTCCGATGCGTCGACTCCAGTGACCGGTTCGCTAAATGTCACCGTGATGAACGTCAGGCCGGTGACGGTCGCACTGGAGACAGGAGTGCGGCTGACAATCGTCGGAGCGCTGGGATTCACCAGAGTGTAGGTGAGTCTCGCGCTCGCTAAGTTGCCATCGAAGGCCTTGGCCGGCGTATCGAAGTCGGCGATTCCGTGCCCGGACGCCCAAGTGATATTCACCGTGCCGTAGGCGGGCTGAGGAAACCTGAACGTGTAGGCCGTGTTGGTCGAGCTGGTCATTTCGGTGGCCGGAACCCCATTTACGAGCAGGTCGCCGACGTCCACGTTGGCCACACTTTCACTGAAGGTGACCGTGATGTTGGTGAGGAAGAACACGTCCCCTTGCACAGGGTCTGAGAATGCAACGCGCGGGGGCGAGATGCTGGCATCGGATAGGAAGGTGTAGAGGTTGGCGTTGAAACCGAAGTCGTCGGCATTGGTTCGGCTGTCGTTGAAGGCATGAACAGACAGGATATTGGTGCCGACGACCAAATGAGCGAGGGCGTTTGTCAGGTTGTATTGAATGTAAGCGGCGCCGGTGTTGCTTGGCTCCGGAGCGGAAGCGCTGGAAACGGAGAGGTAGGACGCCTCGCCGGAGCCCACATTCGGGGCATTGTAGCGCAGGACTTGCACACCGTTGATCCAGGCGATGAAGCCGTCATCGCTTTGGGCCCGCAAGATGAGGTTCGTTACGGCGCTGCGGTTGGCGATGGTGAATTCTTTGCGCAGGTAAATGCTGGAGTAACCCAGGCGCATGTCGCGAAGCAGCGTCCCGGTGATGGTGGCGTTGGTGTAAGGATCGCCATAGAAGAAGGGCGCGGGCGCATTGCTCCAACTCGAGTCGTCGAAGCCAATCTGTCGCCAGGCGTTGGTTGGATCCGACGCTTCGGCAAATCCTTTGATGAATCGCCACATCGAATTCGAAGCAACCAGGGTGGTGCGCGAATCGAGCACGAAGTTCCACGTCGAGCCAGCTCCTACGCGGTTAAAGGCGTTTGAGGCGGTGTCCACGATTCCGTGGTTCGTGGACCAGGTGATGTTCAACGTGCCCGAAGGTGGCTGAATAACGCTGAACGTGTAAGTCGTTCCCTGGCCACGAAAGTCGTAGCTGGGTACTCCGTTCACCAGCAGGTCGGAAGCGTCCACGTTGTTGACCACTTCGCTGAAGATCACCGTTATTTCCGTCAGATTGGTGACGAACGCATTCGTTGCGGGAGAACGCGCGGCAATGGTGGGAATGGTGCGGTCGATTAACGTGTATCTCCAGGAACCGTCCGGCGTGAGCGCGTCGAAGGGTAAATTATCCGGATAGCCGTAGTCAGTGATGTTGTGATCGCTCGCGAAGCTGACCTCGACGTCACCGTACGGCGGCTGCGGAAATGAGAACGTGTAATTGGAGCGGCTCCCCGTGACGCCGGTCGCGGGAACGCCGTTGATGAGCAAATCCCCAGCATCGACGTTCAGGACAAGTTCGCTAAAGCGAACTGCGATGGTGGTCAGGTTCGTTACGATGGCGGAGGGAAGTGGGAATTTCGACACAAGCGTCGGAGCAATCGTGTTCGTCGGTGGAATGGTGATGGTGACGGTCACCACGGGTGAAGTGCCGCTGGCGCCTGTCGCATCAAAGGCAACGGTTGACAGACCATTGCTCAAAAATGTCGAAGGCCAAACGACGGTGTAGGGCGATGTGGCATCCTGGCCAATGAGTTCGCCATTGGCGAAGAACTGCACGTTGGTGATGCCAGTGACAGCCTGGGCGGTGGCGGCAAGCAGGAGATTCGTGGGGCCTTCCATAACGGCGCCATCGATTGGGCTCACGATGGCGGTTACCGGACGACTCGCCGCGTCGTAAACCACAATGGGTACTTCTGCAGAGCCTTTGCCATTCTCATTGTCTGTCGCGACGACGCGAATGACGTGTGCACCCACCAGCGGTTTATTCCATGTAATGGAGTAGGGGAGTTTCGCCGTCTCACCAATCTTTACGCTGCCATAGAAGAACTCGAGGTTGGTGACCGTGCCGTCGGAGTCGGAGGCGGTTGCCTCCACCGTGATCGTGGAGGGCGCGATGAAGTGTTGATCATTGGTGGGGTGATTGATGGTGACGACGGGGTAGAGGTTGTGAATCACCACCGGCACGGCATTCAAGTCCATGACGAACCAGATGTCCGAGCTGTTGGGGGCGTCCTGGTGAATCTCCGCGGCCAGGACGTTGAAGCCCTCTCGCAAGAGCGCGGGACTGATGTTCTGCGAAAAGGTCGCACCGCCGTCATCATTCGCATTCGCGGAGGCGAACGTGGTGTAGGTCACTGTCCCGGCCGGCATGTTGTAGCGGCCAATCTCGGCGCCATTCAGGTACAGGATTGCGCCATCGTCGCGCTGAAGATTCAGGCGGACACTGGCAATGCTCGCGAGGTTGTCCACTGTGAACGCCTGGCGATAATAGGTGGTGGGAAATTTTGCGGTGGAATCCGCGCCGAACGAATTGGTCGTCAATGGTGGGCGACCGTTCGAATCCGCATAGCCGAGAGGGGCTGGTCCGCTGGACCAGGCGCTGTCATCAAAGTCTACTCCCACCCAAGCCGTTCCCTGGTCAGAACCGTTATCGAGGTATTTCCAGATCGAGTTGGACGCGATGAGGGTGCTGCCCACGCCGATGTTCACTGGTGCGGCCACGTAACCCGTCCCCGATGCGTCGAGGCCGGTCGCCGTCAGTCGATGGGAGCCACTCACAACGTTGCTCCATGTGGCGGTGAAGGGAGCGGTCGCATCCTGGCCGATGAACTGCCCATCCACAAAGAAACTGACGTTGGTGAATTCTCCGGACGGAAGAATGGCAAAGGCGCCAATCGTTATCGGCCGGGTGCCTTGAAAGATTTGATCGTCCACCGGATGGGTAATCGTCAGCCCCGGATTCGCGACAAGGATGCGAACTACTGATGAAGTGCCGACCTGGCCAATGGCATCGGTTGCGACGGCGTAAAGCGCATTGGTGCCGGACGGGGCATTGCTGATGACGAAACTGTAGGGAGCGCTATCCGCACTCCCGAGAAGGGTTGAACCTCGATAGAGGCTGACATTTGTCACGGCGGCCGCGGTCGCTCCGGCCGTGGCGCTCACGGAGATGCTACTGCCGATTAAATAAGAGCTGCCGGCGATGGGATTCGTAATTGCCACAAACGGCGGCATGGCAAGGTTCAGTTTGATCGTGCCGGTAGCCGGGGGCCCATTGAAACCGGCGCGAATGCCTCCCACCTGCACCTGATATTCGGTCCCAGAAATGGCGTTGAAGGTCGCCACGCTGACATTTGCCAGACCCGGCGCATCATTGTTTTGAACGACGGCTGTGAGCGCGTTTACCGCGGTGCCGGTGTAAACACCGAGGAACGTATCGAAGTCGCTGCCGAAGGTATCGATCGTCACACTGCCAGAGAAGGGTGCGGTCCATTTCCACCAGAGCGTTGCTCCAATCACAAAGAATCCACCGCCGGGATTCTGCGCGAATTGCGGTTCGCCGTTCTGGAAAGTTCCCTCGATCGTGGCCCCGGCATTGGCGGCTGTGATGCGATCCGGGGTGTTCAATGAGAACCGATTGGCGAAGTTATCGTTGGCCAATGGATCGGCCAGAAAAGTCACTGTGTTGGTTTGCGACGCGCTGCTTCGCCCAAGGCTGTCGGTCGCAATCACGTGAACGGTAGTGGCGCCGGCGATCGGGCTGGGAATGCTTCCGGTGAAAGGCGCGGTGGTATCAGTGCCGGCTGCGTTGCCGTTCACAAAGAACTGCACGTTTGTGACGGTCAATGGGACATTCACGCTGGCGGTGGCGGTTAAAGCGAAGGGCTGACCAGCGGTGGCGGTGCGGCCGTTGGTGGGTCTCGTCAGCGTGGCGACGAGCGGATTGGGGAGAACGGTGAAGACGTTGGTGCTGGAGCCGCTATGCTCCGCGGGAGTCGAGCTATCCGTGGCATGGACGTAACTGGTGTAGCTGCCGACGGGGAGAACTCCCAATGGCTGGATGTAAGGCGCGGTCGTCGCTGTCCCCACGAGTTGCTCATTCATGTAGAACGCGGCGCTGTAGGGGGCAATGCCGCCTGCCAGCGCTGCCGTGAGAACCAAAGAGCGTCCGAAATTGAACTCCGCCCCGTTGGTCGGGAATAGCGTGACGGCGACGGCACCCGAGATCGTAATTGCACTTGTTACGGAATTGCTCGCCCAGCCGCGAGCATCTGTCGCGACAGCGCGGATGGTGTGACTGCCAACCCCGAGCAGGCCAAAGTCGCGCTCGAAGGGAGCAGCCGTGTCAGGCTCTCCGCTGGCGACATCGTCCAGGAAAAATTGCACTGCATACGGAGCCGTGCCGCCGTTCACCGTTGCGACAGCGGCAATGTTTGTGCCGAATTCGTAGCTGGCGCCATTGGGAGGAGCGATCAATGAGATGGCGATCGGTTCCGCGACGACAAACGTGTTGGTTCCCGATTGAGCACTGTTGGGCGTTCCGGAGGGGTCCGCTACTACTGCGTAGATGTTGTATGTCCCGGCTTCCAAGGAACCCAAATTCAAATCGAACGGTGACGTGCTGGAGCCGGCCGATGCGAAGACTGTGTTGCCGACCCCGCTGTTGGTGAAATACTCGACGGTGAACGGTCCGGTCCCATTAAGCACAATGGCCGAGGCGGTAAGAGAGCCACGAAGCAGCGTAGAATCCTGGGCCGGGTGGGTGAGTTGCACGCCCAAGGTCAAGGGTAGCCCCGCACCGATGTGCAGTGAGAAGTTGCCTATCTGGCAGGCGGTGTCGGGAGTGCCCGAGCCGTTGTCATCAGCCCAAAGCAAATAAAGGGTCCCACCATTGGTCCAATTGACATTCATGGTGCTTGCCAAGCGCCCGTTTGGGGCTGAAGAGAACTCCGCGATGTTGGACCATGAGTTGGTGGCTCCCGTGAGGCTGAAGTAGGCTCGTTGGCCGGGAATTTCTTCGACGACGCTGTTGTTGGTCGTGGCATCGTAGCTCACTGAGATTTGGGTCGCGTTTGTCCCGGAATCATTGATGAACGTCGCTATCAGCAACGTGGCTCGGTTTCCAGTCGGCCGTGTTTGGAGAAACTTGCCGGGGGTGCTGTAGGTCGCCGTGGCCAGTGCGGTCGGCAGAGTGGAGGGGGAGGCAGTTACCGAAAGGTTAACCATCTCGGCTGTGGTGGACGCCACTTGTTGATCCATGGCTGCGGGGCTGGCGATATCCGTCGGAGTGCCTGCAATGCTTCGAGTAGACCAATCCAAAGAGGTCGGTGAGGCGTCAAAACTGTTTGTGTAACCTGCTGGGCTTACAAGTGCACCCCGCAGCTGACACGTTCCGAAGAGTGACGCAAAGGAAATGAACAAGATGAGTGTACGTTTGAAAGCGCCCAATTCAGGCGCCGGGGAGGCTTGTTGGTTCATAGGAGTTCGCGTTCTGGAGTTACGTGCGCAACAAGACGGAGGGGGCCGCCAGTTTGTTTCACTTTTGTGCAATGCCGAACCAAGGCTTGATCCCGAAAAACAGACCGGACTCAGATCTCAGTCGCGCAAACCGCGTGGGCACGTGACGCGTCGTGCACGGCAGTGAGCGAGTCTCACCCGACGGACGCTTACCAACAGTGGCTTTTTTTCGTTGGCTTCGAAACTGCGTTTGCGCCCTACGAGGAGACGCTTATGGAAACCGTATTAATCATCGCGGGTCTGGCTTGGGCCGTTGCTGCCGTGGATCTTTTATTCGCTTTTAATCGCGAGACTCCCCGCGATTCAGACGTCACTTTCTAAGCGCCGTCAATTCGACGTGCCTTGAACGGAGGCCGAGGCCTTCAAACTGGCTACGTGGAAGTCGGCGTAGAGAACGTTCTTTCCAAAGCCGTTGTTGTGGAAGTTCTCGTAGTCATACATCAGGAAGGCTTCCGATAACGGGTTGCTGCTGCGCCGGGGATTATCCACCGGGCGATCGCCATACTGATTGTTCCATTCGTAGCTGGAACCGTTCTGCTCGAATCGTTGCACCTTGTCTTCGGGGCATCGGAACACCGTGTTTTGCTGTGGAAGGGAATTTGTGTTGTAGCCCAGTTGCGGCGCCAGCAGGTCGCAGATTCTTGGAAGGGGGGGTGTACTGGGCACCGAGGGAAGTATTTCGGCCATCGGCAGCCTTCCTTCGTTCTCGTCGGAGTGCATCCGTACGGCCACGCCCAGCTGCTTCAGGTTGTTCACGCATGAGATGGACTTTGCCTTGCCTTTCGCATTGGCAAGAGCCGGTAAAAGAAGTGAAGCCAGTATGGCAATGATGGCAATCACCACGAGCAGTTCAATTAGAGTAAAGCCGTCGCGTCGAGCGCGGGATTTTGACTGGGTCAATCGTTTCATTTTTTGAAAGGAGAAATTGTTTTGGTGAACTACGGTTGGTTGCGGCGTCCTCCGCCAAGGCCGCCTGGGCCGCCGCCCTGGCGTTGATTCATTCGCTGGCCCATTTGAGCCCGCTGTTCTGGAGTGCTGTTCATCACGCGGTCACGGGCCATTTGACTCATCGCGGCACCGGCCATTTGCGTCATGGCATTGCGGCGTTGTTCATCCGTCATGCTGGCCATCTCCTGCATCTGTCGCTCCCGGGCAGCTTGAGCCTGATCCATCTTTAATCTTTCATGCAGCGGCAACGCGTCGCGCAGTTCAGCTTCGAGGGTTTCACGTTGCTGGCGAGCTGCCTCTCGTTGTTCGTCTGTCATCTCAGGTCCGCGGAAACCATCGCGCGGCGAGCCGCCTGGACCGCTGTCCGAGAACCGTGCGAAGCCCCCCGGCCCGCCCGGTCCACTTTGCAGGGCATACACGGTGGCCCACTTGCGGTCGGCCGCTTTGGCGAATTGCGCCACGGCCTTGGGAACAGTGGATTCCTTCAAGATGAGGCTGATGGTGGCGGTGGTGCCATCTTCCGGGACGACGCGTGCTTGAGCAAATCGGCGGAAGGCGAGCGTGGCGAAGTTAACTTCCTTGGCGTGAAGGTTCAAAGAGACCAGTCGATTCGCGCGCGCCTCCGAGCCCGAGCCAGGAATGCCGCGGCCCATGCCGGCCTGCGAGTCCTCCCATCAATGCCCGCGTTTGAAGATTCGTCCAGCCAGCCGTCGCGGGATCGACGTCGCCGCGTAATGAGTTACGCAATGCCACCAGGGAGGCCCTCGTGGAATACAGAGGATAAAGAACCGCTGATCGCGAGAAAGTTTGATCGCCGACCATTCGGAGCACTTGTTCCAAAGGCATCCGGACAACTTTCAGAGTGACTTTTCCCTGCACGTCTTTGTGAACGAAAATTTCCTCCCAAGTCTGAGCGGCAATTTTGTTCACAACCAGTCGGACTTCCATGTCGCGCACGTCGAGGGTCACGAGATTCTTCTGCGCCCTCCAGGCTCCCCACGTGATGTAAAGGGCGACGCCGACTGCGAGAACAATGCTCAGGGCAAGAATGGACCGGCGCGGTGGGACTGATGAGTTCGATACAGTTTTCACAATTTCTCTTTCACCTCACCATGCGCAGCGAGGGAGTTTGTTCCGCCAAGAATCTTGGGTTCTCCAGGGACGCCGGGTGATCGAGGGCTCCCCTCAATGACCGGCAGGGGACGTGTGAAATGCAGGTGAGGGAAGGGGATGTAACTCTCAGTGCCAGTCGAGGATGACCTTGCCGGATTGACCGCTGAGCATGGCGGCGAAGCCTTCTTCGAATTGGGTGTAATGGAATCGGTGGGTGATCACCGGCTTGATGTCCAAACCGCTCTCGAGCATCACGCTCATTTTGTACCACGTCTCGTACATTTCGCGGCCGTAGATGCCTTTGATGGTGAGCATGTTGAACACGACCTTGTTCCAATCGATGGCGATGGGCTCCGAAGGAATGCCCAGCATCGCGATCTTTCCACCGTGCGCCATGTTGTTGACCAATTCACGCAGAGCCTCAGGGTTGCCGGACATTTCCAAGCCGACGTCGAATCCTTCTTTCATGCCGAGCTGTTTCTGAACGTCAGCCAGGCTGCCGGTTTTCACGTTAAGGGCGATCGTCGCTCCCATCTTTCTGGCCAGACTTAGGCGATAATCGTTCAGGTCCGTCACCACGATGAACCTGGCTCCGGCATGTTTCGCAATCGCCGCGGCCATGATCCCAATCGGACCCGCGCCTGTGATCAATACGTCTTCGCCAAGGACGTCGAAAGACAGCGCTGTGTGAACGGCATTGCCGAACGGATCAAAAATCGCCGCCACGTCCTGGTCGATATCGGATTGGTGATGCCAGACGTTTGTCATGGGAACCGAGATGAATTCCGCAAAGGCGCCGGGACGGTTCACCCCGATGCCTTTCGTGTCGGCGCACAAATGGCGGCGACCGGCGAGGCAGTTCCGGCACCGGCCGCATACGACATGTCCTTCCGCGCTGACGATGTCGCCGGCGTGGAAGTCGTTCACGTTCGAGCCCGCCTGCACAATCTCCCCGACGAATTCATGGCCCACCACCATAGGCACGGGAATGGTCTTCTGCGCCCACTCATCCCATTTGTAAATGTGCAGGTCGGTGCCGCAAATCCCTGTCTTATGCACACGGATCAAGACGTCGTTGATGCCGATGGAAGGAACCGCAACGTCGCGCAACCACAGGCCGGGCTTGGAGTCGGATTTCACCAGCGCCTTCATCGTGCTCATGCGTTGAGTCATCCGGGGCGGGGTCAATAGTTCAAGCTTTCGCTGAGTTTGCGATTTGAGCCGCAGAGCACGGAACTCAAGTAATCGGAGGCGTAACATGCCACTTCCCCGCCGTGCTTCCGTTTCGCCTGAATCGTTCTGGCGCTTCGGTTTAGCTTGCGCGGCCTCGGGCGAAAGCCTTCGACTCCGCGTCGAATGTTGCCGGCGTTTCTTACGACCATTCTGTTTTCGGTCTCTGCCGTTTGCGCCCAGCGCACCAGCAAGGTGCTGGGAGGTGTTGAGGCCAATTTCTGGCGCATCATTGTCGCCACGCTGTTACTGGCGATCTGGGCGCACACCGCGGGGCAGGGGCTGGCCGGTCCGGCCTTGGGTATGTTCCTCTTGAGCGGCGCGCTCGGTTTTGGATTGGGCGATGTCGCGCTGTATCAGGCCTTGCCCCGTCTCGGCTCGCGACTGTCCATCCTCTTGGTGCATTGCCTCGCCGCACCCTTTGCCGCCACTACGGAATGGCTTTGGCTGGGAACGCGCATGAGCGGAATGGAAATCTTCGGGGCGGCCCTGATTCTTTCCGGCGTGGCGCTGGCTTTGGCGCCGGGCAAACACCTGGACATCCCGCGACGCGTGTTTTGGATCGGCGTAGCCTTCGGCGTGGTGGCGGCGTTGGGGCAGGGGATGGGAGCGGTGTTCAGCGGTCACGCTTCACGCATCGATCAGCGCGCAGGAATGCCCGTGGACGGATTAACCGCCGCGTATCAACGCATCCTCGCCGGCCTCGTCATCGCCGCCGTGGTGTGGTGGGTGGTGAAGCTGCGCCAGGCGCAACAAGAAGAGAAAACCTTCGCGACGTCGGTGACGCTTCCTCCGCGCACCGTGTGGCGATGGATCCTGGCCAACGCGCTCACGGGGCCGGCGCTTGGGGTTGGCTGTTACCAATGGGCATTGATGAAAGAAAAGTCCGGCATTGTCCTGCCCATTGTCGCGCTGACGCCGCTCGTCATCATTCCCTTCTCGCATTATATCGAAGGCGAACGTCCGCGGAAACGATCGCTCTTCGGCGGTGTCGTTGCGGTCGCCGGCGTGGTGGTGTTGCGCCTGGCGACCAAAGCGTGAAGAAAATGGTAGAACGCGGCGTCGGTTTTCCCTAAATCACAACTATGCATTTATTCCAAAAGGTTTCCCGAATCCTCAGCGCCGCTGTCCTGGCTGGTGTTTTGGCTGGCTGTTCCACCGCACGGCCAGAGTCGGGCAAGAATGACTTCGTCGCTCTCTTCAACGGGAGGGACCTCACCGGTTGGCGCGGTGGGGACACATTTGATCATCGCAAACTTTTGGCGATGACACCGGAGAAACGCGCGGAGCAAATCGCCAAGTGGAACACGTCCATGATGGCGACCAACGCGAAGACCGGGAAGATCGCACTGGTATGTGGAAAACAATGAGCTGGTGAACGACGGCTTTGGGGCCTACGCGACCACGGAGAAGGATTACGGCGATTTCGAGTTGCTCCTGGAATACAAGACGGTGCCGAAGGCCGACTCGGGCATTTATTTACGTGGCGTTCCGCAGGTGCAAATTTGGGATTACACCGAGACGAACAAGTTCAGCATCGGAGCCAACAAGGGCAGCGGCGGCCTTTGGAATAACAGCGCTGGCGCGCCCGGCAAAGATCCTCTAGTGCTCGCTGACAAGCCGTTCGGGGAGTGGAACAAATTCCGCATCCTGATGGTGGGTTCACGCGTCAGCATCTGGCTCAACGGCAAGCTCGTCGTGGATCACGCGATCATGGAGAACTACTACGACCGCAAAGCCGGCGTGCCGGCCAAGGGCCCCATCCAACTTCAAACCCATGGTGGCGAGATTCGGTGGCGCAACGTGAAGGTGCGGGAAATTAGTGGCGCAGAAGCGAATCGCATCCTTGCCAGTAAAGGCGACAAAGGTTTTGAAACCATTTTCAATGGCCGTGACTTTTCGGGCTGGACCGGGCCGGTGGATAACTACGTGGTGACGAACGGCGCCATCATGTGCAAACCCGGCAAAGGCGGTACCATTTACACGAAGGAACAATACGCTGATTTCGTCTCACGCCTGGAATTCAAGGTTCCGTCTGGTGGCAACAATGGCCTGGCGATTCGTTATCCGGGGCAGGGCGACACGGCTTACGTCGGGATGTGCGAGTTGCAAATCCTGGACGACAACTACGATAAAGTTCGCGGCAAACTTGATCCGCGCCAGGTGCATGGCTCGGCCTACGGCATGGCGGCAGCGCAACGCGGCTATCAGCGTCCGGTCGGTGAATGGAACTTTCAGGAAACCACGGTGACGGGTTCCAGAATCAAGGTGGAGCTGAACGGCACTGTGATTCTGGACACCGACCTTGCCAAGGTGACCGAGTCCATGTCGAAGAGCCCGCACCCCGGGAAGGACCGCAAGAGCGGCCACTTCGGTTTCGCCGGCCACAACGATCCGGTGGCATTCCGGAACGTGCAGATCAAAAAGTTGTAACACGCCTCGGGGGCTGACATCTGATTCGATTCCACCTGCCGGGCACCTGCTTCCCTTTTCCCCTCAACGAAGAGAGGGGTAGAGGGCGCGGGTTGCATCGGATGCCACATCCTTTTCAAGGCTCCCTTTTCCAACCGTGGCCTGACACCACTGAAGATTAGGAGGTAGAAACGTCGCTTGGCACTGACTGAATCGCACGGAGAATACCTTGGGTCATCCGTTCTTTGGTGGTTGCCTACCCTGGAAGTTCGCCACGGAGTCACTCTCCACCCGTTCCCGGTTAGGGATAGAATGCGCGGTAGAATCGATTCGTCACAGTTCCGGACGGGTTGTCTGTGGTCTGGTACGGTGTCGTGTTCGGGGTCGATGTGGAGAGCATCGTCCAATTCAACAGGTCGCTCGAGTGTTGAATGGTCAGAAGCAGTCCCGGTGTATTTGTTAAAGTCAGGCTTACGATTCCGTTGGTTCGCGTCGTGGGGCCGAAACGCGGACGGGGCGGACGCGTGCCGGGGTTGGTGATGGCATTGGCTTCAATGGTCACGGCCGTCTGAGACAGGGCGCGCCCGTTGAAGGCGGCACCTGTTTTGATCGCGATCAAGGTCTTGCACAGAATAATCCCCTCGAAGTGAGCCGTGGTTCCGATGGTGACGTTACCGGAGACTTGCCAGAAAATATTCTTGGCTTGCGCTCCGCCGCTCAAGGTGATCATAGCGTTATTGCCCACGACAAGATTTTGCGCGATCTGGAAAATCCAGATGTCATTGGCACTGCCCGCGACGGTGACTCCCACCGGAATGTCAACTCCAGTGGCCCATTTGTGCAGGCCGGGAGCCAGCGTCAAACCATCGATGTTCCCGGCGCCTTCTTCCGTAAAATCCGGCAGCACCCGTCCAGCTGCATCCGTAAATGCCGTCCCCATGTCGAGAATCGCCGTTGTCAGGTCGGACGGAGTCGGCGTTGCCATATCTGCCGCATACATCTTGCCGGTGACCAGCGGCGAGCTTGCGAATTGGCCCGAGGGATCCATCGTTTCCGAGAAACCCGTAAGAAACGTCGTCGCAGCCGGACTCAGCCCGATGTTTCCGCTGACCGAAGTGGAGCCGGTTGTTGAAATTGCGGTTTTTGCCAAGACCACGTAGTTCCCCGCTGTGCCCAAATCCACAGGCGCTTGAGCAGCTCGAGCGATACCGAGGGGAGCCAACGCAAGGCAGAGACCGAACGCGAACCTGAACGCCCGACGGTGGCGCATGAAGGGACGGACCGAATGGACGATTGCGTAAAACATGAAGTGATTGATCCTTGGAGTGACTCACAGCGGAGACACGGCGCGGGTGACCAGTCGGGTGATGATGCCGATTATTAGCCCCCTCGTTTGTTAACGACAGGAGCGGCACGCAGCATAAGGCTTATTAATTTAGAGATGTATCCACTCGTTGGTTGCGATTGAAGTTCAGGGCTTTTGTTCTCGCTCCATCGGTTAGGGTTCGACGCTTTGTATCCGGTACAAACTGAAGAAATGCAGAGCGAAAGCTTCAAGAGGGCGAATCTCTCGCCGGCGCGACCGGAGTCGAGGGCTTTGACCGCATAGTGAATTCATCGGTGCCAAAACAAAAGAGTGAGGTCCGGTTTTACCCAAGCCTCGCTCGTGAAATGCGTGACTTAAGAGCGATTGCGCGCGCCACTGGATTCGCGAAAACCCCCGCTGGCACCACCGGTGGATTCTTGGCCGGCACCACCACGATCTTCGCGCGGTCACTGTGATGGCACGGCCCTGAACGTAATGGCCATTCAGCGCGCTGATGGCAAACTCAGCCTGTTCTGCCCAAGGTGACGAAGCCAAACCTACGCGGGCGGCCGGTTTCGTTATCGGTCATCAGCACAGCTTCCACAACGGTACCATGGGCGCCGAAGGTGGGGTGAGATCGTTTTCTGTAGTGTCGAAGTGAAGGTTTTCGATGAACAATTTTGTGTTGCTAATATTTGTGTTCTACAGACTCGCCCTCTTGCTCCAAACTGTTCCCGATCCTCTGGTTTCGAATCATTACTGAACTAAGGTCACTCGAGGATGAAAGCACTCGCGCCTTGCATTGGGAACATTCGCGGCAGCACTTGCCCGGGTCATTTGACAACTTTCTTTTGACCAGCGGTCAAGCAGTGATTCACATTGGGTCGGCATGAAATCCATGACACAGCGAAAAAACGAATCCTTTTTCGTGCCCAGTCGTCTGGAAGCCCAGTAATAACAAGGCAGGTATGCAACCAATCTCATTCGCCATTCCGAAGCACGTCGTGCAGCAGCGCTTTCGCGCGCCCAAGAAGAACATCCCGCAGACGCCGAATGAACGCGCCCGCATCCTGCATGGCATTCGCAATTACGTTGCCGAGCACAATCCAGTGCCGCCCATGCCTGCGGAAGAGTTGAAGGTCCACGCGGATCGGTTGGTGCAGATGCTGGGCGTTGATGCCATCTATCGCGATTATATCGGCGTGCTGATCAGCAACGAGATGTGGCGCGAGACGCTGGCTCAGGTGCCCTTCGAGAAACGCCTGCTGCTTGCTCCCGAAATGTTTGCGTGTTGAAGCCAAGTGCCCGGCGCCCTTCGATGAATTTGGTTTGCTCTGCAAACAATGCGGCTTGTGCACAATTCAGGACCTTCAGGCGGAGGCGGAGAAGCTTGGCTACGCCGTGCTCGTTGCGGAAGGTTCGGCGATCGTCATGTCGCTCATTCAAACCGGGAAGATTGAAGCGATCGTCGGGCGTGAGTTGCCTGCCCGTTTTGGAACGCGCGTTTCCCTACATGGAAGCCGCGGCCATTCCGGGCGTGGCAGTTCCACTGCTTCAGGATGATTGCATCGATACGACCGTGGATCTCGATTGGGTGTGGGACTACATCCACTTGAGCAGCGATGATAAGACGCGGCGACTGGATCTTGGTGCGTTGCGCGAGGAAGTGGATTTCTGGTTCACCCCGGCGTCGCTGGATCTGATCATGGGCAACGGCGAAGGAGAAACGGAACGCATTGGCCGCGAATGGCTGATGCGCGCCGGCAAACGCTGGCGTCCATTTCTTGCTGTTGCCGCCTACCAGGCTCTGAACGAGAAGCCGGGCACGGCGCTTCCGGATGATCTGCGTAAGATCGCCGTGGCCGTGGAATGTTTCCACAAGGCGTCCCTCATTCATGACGACATCGAGGACAACGACGCTCAGCGCTACGGCGAGAAGACGTTGCACGAAGAGTATGGTGTGGCCGTGGCATTGAACGTCGGCGACCTGCTCATCGGCGAAGGTTATCGGCTGATCGGCGAGTGCAAGATTACGGCGGAACAGAAGGCTGAGATGCTGCTTGTCGCCGCACGAGGCCAGCGCGAACTCTGCCGCGGACAAGGCGCCGAGCTATGCTGGGCGCGGAATCCGCAACCGCTCAGTTCGCTTCAAGTGCTCGACATTTTCCGCAAGAAAACGGCTCCCGCCTTCGAAGTGGCTTTGCAGACTGGGTGCTATTTACGCCGGAATCGAACTGCATGAGGAAGTTTCCGACGTGCTGAAGAGTTATAGCGAAGCGCTCGGCATTGCATACCAGATTCGTGACGACTTGAGCGATCTCGGCGCGAGCGGCGAAACGAACGACCTCGCGGGCATGCGTCCGAGTTTGTTGCTTGCCGTGGCGCACGAGAAAGCCAAGGACGCGTCAAAAGGAACAGCTTGCCTCCGTGTGGCGTCGTCAGCTGCCTGAGGGCGTGACCCTGGAGCAGGTCGAAGCGCTCTACACTGAACTGAAAGCCGACGAGCGCGCGCGGACGTTGCTGGAAACTTACAAGGAGGAAGGCATTCGGTCGCTGCGCGATCTTGAAAACGCCAGTCTCAAGGGGCTCTTGCGCCGCGTCATCGGCAAGATTTTCAACGACACGGAAATCAAGGGCTGGTGCAAGGAGTTCGAGCAGAAGAACATCTCGAATCATTTGCCCGAAATTGCAATGGGGAAGTAGCTCGGCTCGAACCACCGGCATCCGCCGTGGATGAAACGATGTAGTCAGGGCGATACCACCTGATAATAACGCTGCGTATTGTTCAATGAGTCCTCGATGAGCAGGTTTCCGTTCCCGGTTCCGGAAAAATTCGTCAGGTCAATCCAGCTACCTGTCGAGAGAGAGTTCTTATACTGGACGCGATACGAGCCGCCATTGGTCGTGATAAAATTGAAACGGAATCGGTTCGTCGCGGTGCGGGGGGCGAGGAGAGTGACTGCGGGTGTTGGCGGTGGTGGCACGGTATAGCCAATCGTGAGGGTGGGTTTTTCCGAGGCGGCTTCGCGAGTGGTTATTCTTCTACCCGTCTTTCCCGACATTTCGTTTTGGCTGCGCAAGACCCAACCGTTGTTCCCTGAAGCATTCGTGACCCACGCCTGCACGGTGGCAATCAAATTGGGGCTGGATGAAAACGTATAGGTGCCGACTCCCCCGACGTTCAAAGAGGTATCAGGGTTTCCGACAAAATCCCCGCCTGGCTCCTCCCAAGCCTCGGTGCCTGAACTTGTCCAGCTCGCGGCCGCCTCCGTCCACGCCTTCGTGAGTGGATGGAGCGTGTGCGGGTCGAGTGCGCCGCTGCCACTCCTGGTCACGGTGATTCTCAAGTTGACCGACGTCACCACGACGCCGCCCGGTAAACTCGTGAGGTCGAATCTCATGAGTCCTCGTGACGGGGTATTGATGAGCGGGAGATGCCCCACAATCATGTCTGCCGTTGAGCTGCCTGCCCGAGCTTGGCCGTTGATCGAGATCGTCGTGTCCGCCGCGGGTGTGAAGGAGGCTGTGTCCGCATGCGTGGCGAAGCAACACCAGAGGGCACAGGTTCGGGCGAGGAACTGTTTCATGGTGCCATCAGAATTCGCAAGTCGGCACAGGGTCAATGGATTTTTCCAAGGATTCGGGCAAACCCGTATTTGCCGCGCGCGAGCTGTACCGCTAGAACGGCGCGGTGCTGATGGTGAGGAAAGTCGCCTGGCTGCGATTCTTCGTGCGCAACAGGCTTCATGTTGCGTGGTGGTTGTTGGGCATGTGGGCGTCGGGCGCGGCGTTCCTTCTCATCTCTTGCTCCACTGTGGATCGCTCAGTGGCGCCGCCTCCGGAAATTCCTGGCGCCACGTTTGTCGGCAACGCTGCCTGTGTGGATTGTCACGCGGCGTACACGCGCGTCTTTGCCGCAAGCCCTCATGCTCGACTGCACGTGGACACTGCGAAAATGCCGGGAGCCTCGGGTTGCGAATCCTGCCATGGGGCTGGCAGCAAGCACGTGGCGGTTGGCGGCGGGAGTGGCAAGTTCATCGTGAACCCCGGAAAAGATCCGCAGTCCTGCTTCGCCTGCCACTTGAACATTCACGCTGAATTCAACCTGCCCGAACATCATCCGGTGCGAGAAGGGAAAATGAACTGCGTGCAATGTCACGACCCGCACGGTGCGGACATCATGAAGCCGGCTGGTGGGTTGGCGATGGCTCGTCAGAACGAACAATGCGCGGCGTGCCATCGGGAGCAAAGCAAGCGCGTAGTTTACGAGCATGAGGCGTTGCGCGAAGGATGCACGACCTGTCATGCGCCACATGGTTCGATTAATCAGAAGATGCTGATTCAGCCTGACGCAAATCTCTGCCTGCGCTGCCATGCGCAGAGCTCACGAGGAATCGCTTCCCGGGAAATCTTCATAGGCAACGTGCGGCATACAAGTTTCATCAGCCGCGGGACCTGTTGGACAGCTGGGTGTCACACGGCCGTGCATGGTTCCAACGTGGATCCGCGCCTGCGCTATTGAGATGAACAGCCACAGCACCAGCGCATCGATGTCCGGTTTTCTGGCGGCGTGGATTTTGGTGGGATCGCTTACGGCGGCGGAACCGGATGTTTCGCGGTTGCCGGCACCTGTCGGGCGCTCGGTCGGTTTCACCGCCGACATCCAACCCATTCTCGAATTCTCGTGTCTGCGCTGCCACGGCACGGAGCGGCCCAAGGGCCGGTTCAGCCTGGCGACCCGCGAAGCAGCGTTGAAGGGTGGCGATAATGGCATGAACATCATCGTGGGCGACAGCTCCAGGAGTCCGCTCATTCACTTCGTTGCGGGACTGGTGCCAGACATGGAGATGCCGCCCAGCGGAAAGGGCGACCCTTTGACCGCCGAACAAATTGCCGTCCTGCGTGCGTGGATCGATCAGGGTGTGGCGTGGGAAACGAATGACTTAAGCCAACAGTATCGGCCGATGTTCTCCGTCACTCCTGCCATTCGTTACGTCACCGTGAGGGGCAGTGCGGAGAAGTTCCAAGTTCATCAATGGGTGCGGCGGGGGTTTTCCGAAGGGGTGAGTGATTTCCGTCTGGCCCAGAAACTTACGAATGGAGTTTCGGTTTCCGTGGAAGGCCATGCGATGACCGACGATTACAAAATCACGCTGGACATTCGCAAGTCGGACGTCGGTTTCGCGCGGGGCGGCTTCGAACAGTACCGGAAGTATTTCGATGACCATGGACCTTATTATCCGTTCCGCGCGCGCGCTTTCTCCACGACGACACCAGGCATTTTCAGCCTGCATCAGGAGCTGCACCTCGACCGCGGCAAGGCATTCGTGGAATTTGGGCTTACCCGCCGCGACTGGCCGGAGACGGTGATTGGGTATGAATATTTGTTCCGCAATGGAACTGAATCCACCGAGCAATGGGGGCCGGTGACACAAGGCTCAAGCGCAGGAGATGTGACGCGGAATATTTATCCGGCGCGCAAGCGGGTGAACGAGGACGTCCATGTGCTCCGCCTGGACGTGTCACACGAAATAGCGGGCGTGCAGGTGGAGGACAATTTGCGCGCGGAATTCTACGACTTGAAAACGTGGAGAGTGAACGCGGTGGATTTTCCAGCCGGGCAGGCCTACCCCACGGCGCTGACCGTCACGCGTGAATCCCATGAACAATTGTTGCTGGCCAACACGTTGCATGGAGGGAAATCGATCAAGGATTGGCTCTACGTCTCAGCCGGCTATCTGTTTTCGCGTTTTGAACCGGATGCAGCGCTCCACCAGCAGACGGTGGATGGCTCGGGCCGCCCGGCTGCGGGAACGGCCTGGACGGCGAGCCACATCACGCTGAAGGAGCAGGCGCATGTGTTCAACGTCAACGCGCTCGCGGGCTCTTGGGAAGGATTGACGACCTCGCTTGGCGTCTTGAACGAATGGACCGAGACAAGCGGCTTTGGCACTCCCAACTACCGCGAGAATGATCCCCTCGATCCCACGATGGGGACGGATTTACCCGGTCTTGTCGACAGCGATTTCGAACGCATGACTGTGGAAGAAAGCCTGGTGACGCGCTACACCGGCATCCCGTTCACCGTGTTGTTCGCCGAAGCGAAATTGAAGCAGGAGAGGGACGGCCGGTTTGAGCAAGGCACGGGCGAACACGACTTCATCCGCGACACGGACGCCACCATTGACTGGCAGGAATACAAAGCTGGCTTCGAGGTTTCCCCCTGGCGCCGCACTTCGTTGAATGCAAGCTACAAGCATCGGCTTCGCCAAAGTGAGTATCATGACGATGTGGACCAGTCTCCCGTCGGTTCTCCCGGGATTGGCTATCCGGCGTTCATTCGATCGCGGAAAACCGAAAGCGACATGGTCGAAACCCGTCTCGCTCTCCGTCCTGTGTCCTGGCTCAAAACAACCTTGAGTTACCAACTGGCCCTGACGGATTACCGCACCCGGACCGACCCGTGGCGCACTATTGGTTTCAACTCCGCTGGCGGACGGGTTTTTGCGGGTGAGTTCGATTCTTCAACCTATAGCGCCAACTTCACCATCACACCGGCCCGTCGCTGGTATCTGATGACTACGCTCGCTTATCAAGACTCGCGCACATGGACGGCCGACAATGGCAGCGCTGCGGTCGTTCCGTATCGGGGAGACACTTGGAGCATCTTAACAAGCGCCACGTATTCGGTGAGCGAAAGCACCGCATTGAGCGGCAGCTACTCGTTCTCACGAGCTCGCTTCGCCCAACGCAATGCGTTGGAGGGATTGCCGTTGGGCATCGAATACGACCTGCACGGCGTGCAAGTAGGAGTCAGCCATCGGTGGAGCGCGCTATGCAGCAGCGGGGTGCAGTACGGGTTCTACACGTACGACGAGCCAACTGCCCGAGGGTTTAACGACTACACGGCGCACCTAATTTTTGGAACGCTGACCTTACAGTTGCCGTGACTTCGATAATTACACTGGATGAACGCTCGCTCCACGGGCCGACCCGTATTTCGGCTTCCGCCGAGGGTGGGAAGAATCTACCCTCTTGAAAACGCCCAAGTTCAACCTGGAAATCAATTATGCAGAAACTTCCTTTGCCGTGGAACTGTCTCCCGCTCCTCCTGCTTACGCTCGGCATGCCGTATTCAACCATCGCTGCCAACTTCACGGTCGTGCCAGCGCGTGTGGGCATTACATTTTATTGGAACCCAACCAACCTCGTCGTGCAGGCGGGCGACACGGTCACGTGGTCCAACTTGCAAAACATTCACAGCGTCAATCCCGCGCCAAGCAGCACCGATCCATTTTGCGGCACGGGCACCAACGTCATTTCTTCCTGCACGGTCACATTCCAGAATCCCGGGTTGTATCTGTATGATTGCTATCAACATCTCCCGTCCATGACAGGTTCCGTGCGTGTGGTTGCGGCTCCATCCGTGGCGATTACCAACCCACCCAACAACACCCTTTATTCAACACAGTCAGTGATTGTGTTGGAGGCGCGGGCATCGGTTGCGGGAGGCACGATCACGAACCTGCAATTCCTTCGGAACAACGTCGCGTTTGCCACCAACACGACGTCGCCCTACCGAGTGACGGTGAGCAACCTCCCGCCGGGTAACCAGATTTTCCGAGCGCGGGTGCTGGACAATGCCGGGACTTTGGTCACGTCGTCGCCCTTGACCCTGCGCATCGCGACCTTGCCCAGGCTGACGGTAACGAATACTCCCACCGGACCGTTGCAGTTCTCGTATCCAAGTTCACTGGGGGTGAATTACGTGGTTGAAGGCGGTGAAACGGTCAGCTCGTTCTCGCCCATCCTTACAAATGGCGGCACGGGAAATCCGCAGCAGTTTTCGCAGACCAATCCGGCGCCGCCGCAGAAATTTTTCCGGCTCCGATTGCAATAGCCAAACCTATGCGCCTGCGCTTCCCGACGCTGAGCTTGTTCCTGTTCCTGATCGTCTTGTTGGAGACACGTGCCGCTCAATGGACTGTTGAGATCTACGATTTTTATTTTACGCCGACGAACCTGACTGTCGGTTTGGGGGATACCGTAACGTGGGTCAATCGCGTCACCCGGCCACACGACACTACCCAGTTTGATCCGCGTAATCCCGACACCCTTTTGTGGGCGTCGGACCTGCTGGGCAAGGACCAGACCTTTTCTCACACCTTCACGAGTCTTGGAACGTTTCCCTACGTGTGCGCCGTCCACTTCGCGCAACGGCCGGAGCAAACCGGAACCGTGTCCGTCGTCCAGGCGAACCTGCCTCCCAGCGTGAACATCACCAACCCGGCCAGCGGTGCGATCTTTTCCGCTCTCTCCAAGCTTACGATTGGCGCAAGCGCAATGGATGAAGACGGGACCATCACGAGGGTGGAATTCTTCATCGACGGGACTTCGGTGGCCGTTTTACAAAGCCCGCCCTTCATCGCCACCGTGGACTCTCTTTCCCCTGGGAACCATGTGCTGACTGCCGTGGCCCGCGACAATTCGGGCGCCAACACAACCTCCGCGAGCGTCAACATCACGTTTCAGGAAGCGCCGATGAAGTTCGCGCTCACGTTGGGCATTCAGCCACCGAATGCAGGCGCTGTGTCTATCAACCCTCCGCCGCCCGTCGATGACTATGATTCAGGGACCGTGATTACGCTTACGGCGGGTGCCTCGAATGGCTTTGCCTTCGCCGGTTGGAGCGGAGCGGTAAACAGCACGGCGAATCCACTCATGCTTACAATGGATTCGTCTCGCACCCTGGTTGCTAATTTCTCGCCAACAACGACGCCTTCCTACGCTTTGACTATTCTGACGAACCCAACGGGGGCGGGAACCGTGACCATCGGCACCGCACCCAATGGACCGAACGGAACCTATCTCGAAGGCACCGTGGTCAGCCTGGTCGCGTCCCCATCGCCCGAGTTTATCTTCACGAATTGGAGCGGTGCCGTGTTGCACGAAGGCTCCTCGCTTCAAATCGAGATGCGGAGCAACACAGTTGTGTCCGCGAATTTTATCGTCTCAGACGTCCGGCGCTTCACGATTTCGTTCCGCGCGGTTCCTCCGAACCTTGGTTCTGTTTCGATCAACCCGCCTCCGGGCCTTGATGGGCGCTATGCGGAAGGAACGGTGGTGACCCTGGAAGCCCGGGCACACGCGTCAGCGGAATTCCTCGGCTGGAGCGGCGACGCGATGAGCAGTTCCAACACGCTCTTGGTCCTCATCGATAGTGACAAGAGCGTCACCGCAAATTTTGCGTCGGTATCGCTGGGTCATCTGCTCGCGCTCGGCACGAACCCAGCGGGAGGAGGCGGGATTCTTGTGTCGCCAGCGCCGCGGCCAAACGGCACTTACGCGCCCGCGACGACGATTGGCGCCGCGGCCATGCCGAACGTTGGATTTCGATTCGTCCGATGGCAAGGACAGCTCTCGAGCACGAACAATCCCCTCGTCTTCACGACTCCCGCCGTTGCCCTCACGCCCCGCGATCCGTTGACGTTGACGGCGGTGTTTGAACCAATCCCTTCGTTGGATTTCTCCCGAGCCGCGGGGCGATACGCGGGACTGCTGCTCGATGAGGCTGGATCCAATTCCTCCACCAACGTGGGAACCGAATATTCCACCTTAGGCTTCCTCTCAATCCGCATCGCCAGGACTGGTGCGTTCCGTGGGACTGCGATCATCGGCGGCATCCGCCAGGCAATCGCAGGACAATTCGATCGCTTTGGTTATGCGCCGCTGGTCCTGCGTCAGGGGACGCTCAGCGGCTCAATGCAGATCGGCGGACATAAAATCAACGGCCTGCTAACCGACGGCGTTCGGAGGCCCGCCCTGATGCTTTCACGCGCCATGAACCCGACGAACGTCCCGGCCTTCGCGGGGACTTACCATTTCACCGTCGGTGCAAACGACGTTGTGACGGAGGAAGGAATGGGCACGGTGCGAATTTCCGCGAATGGGCAGGTGCGGCTGCGGGGACGATGGGGAGACGGCACTGGATTTGCCGCGCGGACATTTCTTTCGCATGAGGCTGGCATCCCGTTATTCGTTCCACTTTATGGCAAGCGCGGAGCCGCGTTGGGATGGTTGGAGACATCGGTCGAGGGAACCGTGGCGGGCAGCGTGCGCTGGCTGCGCCCCGGTGATTCCCGAAACCAAAAGTATCCCCATGGTTTCGTCCTGGAAGTTCCCGTCTTCGGTGGCCTCGCAACGGCGGCCGCGAACAGAACGCCTCGCCTTCTCTTGCCGTTGATGGAAGAGCCATTCTGTCGTCCAGGCCCACTCAGCCTTGCCGTCCGGCGGGCTCTCCTCTCCCGCGTCAGCGGCTCGCGTTTGCTTTAAGGAACCGGCAGGCTGCCCAGGCATGACGACACTCATCATCGCCACGCGCAACGCGCATAAAGTGGACGAGATCCGCAGTATTCTTGGCGCGCCATTTCAGTTCCGCACCCTTCGGGATTTCCCCACCGCACCGCCGGTAATCGAAGATGCCAACACCTTCGCCGGCAACGCCACCAAGAAGGCCGTGGAACTGGCCCGCTGGTTATCGACTCAACCTGCTACCTTCAACCTGCAACGTTCAATCTCGACCTTCATTCTCGCTGACGATTCCGGATTGGAGGTGGATGCTTTGCAAGGCGCCCCGGGCGTTCACTCCGCGCGTTTCGCCGCTCAGGATGCAGGCACGACGGGCAATTCCTCTGATGCGGACAACAACGCCAAGCTTCTGCGCTTGCTAAAGGATGTTCCTTTAGGTCTCCGCACGGCCCGCTTCCGCTGCGTCATTGCATTGACTCCATTAGTTTCGGGCGAACTCCTCACCGCCTCCCCAGTGTGCTCGGCTGATGAGCGAGAGTTGCGAACCGAAATTTTTGAGGGCGTCTGCGAGGGGCGAATCAGCCTCGCGCCCGGCGGGATGAATGGCTTTGGCTACGATCCACTTTTTGTCCCTGAGGGTTTCCAGAAATCCTTTGCCGAATTGGGTGACGAAGTAAAAAATCGCATCAGTCACCGGGCCGGAGCGTTAGCTCAGCTTCGCATGGCCATGAAACGAGTTGGCGGGTAATCCTCGCATGCTGTGTAGTGCTCAAGCCAATTTCACGGTGCGCTTGCAAGCCGAGCCAGGTAGCGCCGCCGCCATTCGTTTCTGGAAAGTTTGCCCCGCTCGTTCACATCCAGGGAATCCACAAACCAGAATTCGCGCGGAACTTGCCAGGCTTCCACTTGGGTGAGCATGAATCGACGCAGATCTGCTGCGCTCGTTGGGCGAGCGACCACACAGGCGACAATTGATTCCCCCGGTCTGGATCGTTGCTGGCCACTCCGAACACCAGGCACTCACGGACCGCCGGATGGGTTGCGAGATTCCGTTCAATGGTCTCGGGTGAAACTTTGCGCCCCGCGATATTGATGACGTCGCTCGCCCGACCGTGGAGGAAGACATAACCGTCACGCATTTCAGCCAGGTCCGTGGTCACATAAACTGAATCCGACAGCGTGCACGCGCATTCGGGCCAGTAGCCTTCCGCCACGTTTCGCCCACGCACTTCCAGGCAGCCCGCAGGATTGATGTCGAGAACGACGTTGGCCATGGCGCCACCCACGTAGTGAGAGTCGGGGCGGGGTTCGTCTGTTGCGTCGTAAGCAATGCCGCCGCATTCACTGGCGCCGTAGAAGTTGTGAATTTTTAGACCGTGGTGGCGGAAAATTTCCTCTTCCAATGCCAGGGTCAAGGGAGCCCCGGCCGAAATCCCCAGCCGAACGGAGCCAGGGATGACGCCCGCGTGATGCCAGGTGCGCCACAGTGCCGGGACCGCGGGCAGGGTGACCGCGGCGAACCTTGCGCCCGCGGCACGCACGACTTCCGGGAACGGCAGGCCGCCCAGGATGAGGGGAATGCCATGCAGCAACAGGGGCGTGACGAGGTTCGAGAATCCATAGGAATGGGCGAGCGAGATGAACGCGAGATTGGGCCAATCACGCCGAAGGTTCATCGTTGCCACAATGTTATCTGCGTCCGCTGCGAGTTGTGAGGCAGTGAACGCGATAAGTTTGGGAGGACCACTCGTGGCCGAAGTCACCTTCATGTGAACGATGTGGGCCGGCGGGCGGGGAAACTGAGGACGAGGCTGGCCGCTTTCCATCGGGCATGTCATTTGTCCGTGGCGCCAGGCGCGCAGCACCGCAATGACAAATTCTGCGTCATTGCCCTGCGGGAAAACTACTGCTTGATCGCTCTCCGGGGTTTGCGCGGCAGCGTCCAGTTCCGCAAACGTCCATTGGCGCGCCGACGGCAGGTCACGCAAGGCGATTTCGCCTGCGTGGGCCCGCGCAACCTCGCGCCAACGGTCGTAAAGCATTGTCTGTTTCGTAGCTCACGGATAACCTGAGCCGCAAGTGTCGAAGACGTGCTGTTGGTTGAAAGTTGAAGCTCGCCGGTGTCTCCCCCTGTTGCTCGGCGTGCTATTTCTGGCTGGGTGTTCCACCCGCAATCTTCATGGCGTCAACGACCGAGCCTTTGTTTTCGGACGCGACACCTTCGCCTACCGGAACGATCTGGTATGGGAATACATTTTTGATGACGCAACAGGCACGACGTCCCATCGAACCAAGGAAATCAAACCGGAATACACGCACCATTGCTTCGTGGTGGCTCGAAGCGCCCGGCAATTTTTTCAGTTCGCGCGATTCGACCCCTCATTACCGCCCGTGGACGACGTGCTGTATCGCAAGTTAATCAACCGGGTGGTGGCGCGTGATCCGAGCCGGGATGATGCAGCAACGCCCCGAATTGTCATTCCGGGTTTCACCAATCTTTTCGATTTCAGCATCGCCAGAAAGAAACTGCTGCAGGAGGAATGCGGTGGTGCATGGCGCAGTTATTTACAACGCGGGCACTGGAGGATCATGCTTCCCTTCTCCCGCCGCGGACAGGAACGCGAGGCACGCATTCTCATGGAGCAAATTCGCAATCACCGTCCGCCGGTCGTTCATTTGGTGAAGTTTCCACAGCTCACGATTAATCACGCCGTTTTGCTCTTTGACGTGCAGGAGACTGAGACCAGCATAGAGTTCGCGACCTACGATCCTTACGAGGCGGAACATCCCGTGAAGCTCACGTTTGATCGTCGGAAGAGAACGTTCAATTTTGGCCGAAACCCCTACTTCATCGGCGGCGAGGTGAATGTTTACGAAATTTACCGAGACTGGCTGCATTGAAGGGGCATCCTTTCGGAGGGAGCTTCAAAGGCGTTCCCGTCCGGCGTAACCTGCATCGATCTCGTGCCAGAACTCAATGTCATCGTCATCGAGCTCCCAGCAGAGAAATACTTCCCGCTCTCCCATGACTGCGGGAAAATCGATCAGCCCGCGCTCGAGGTCTTTGATCTGAATTTCCCGCTGTTGAAATTCGCGAAGCAGGCTCTTGAATTGGGCGAGGAGTCTGACATGCGAGTGCACACACTCTCCGCCCGCATCGGCGCCGCCGGAGACCATTTGGGTGAGACGCTCGTCCAATTGCTTGAGTCGTTGCCGAAGCTGGTTTAATTCGGTGAGCCACTCACGGAGTTGGGGAAGAAGAGAGCGTGCCTCGGCCACCGTGTAATGTTTCTGGAAATGGCGAAGCATATCACGATTTCGGTGTCCTGTCGGAAGGCGGGTCAGGCTCCTTCAGCTTCTTTTCCACTTCCTTATTCGGCTCGATCTCAATGGACTTTCGCCACGCTTCCCGCGCTTTGTTCGGCCTGCTTCAGCGCAAAATAGATGTCACCCAAATGATCGTAGAGTGTCGCATCGGGTTCCTCGTTGAGTTCCACCGCTTTGCGCGTCGGCTCGAGCGCTTCCTCCACATGCCCTTGCTTGAAAAGCACCCAGCCAAGGCTATCGAGATAGGCCGCGTTCGTCGGATCAACCTTCACCGCTTGCTCAATCATCGTCCGGGCGCGGGTTAAATTGGTCCCGCGTTCCGCCCACATGTAGCCGAAGTAGTTGAGTGCAGGTGCGAAATTGTTCGAGAGACTCAGGCACTGCTCAAAATACTTCTCGGCTTCCGGGATTTTCCCCGCTCGTTCGTGGGCAGCGCCGAGTTCAAAATAAAACCCGTAATTCAGCCGGTTCGTTTCCGTGGTTTTGGCAATCGAGCTCGGCTGCCGTGAAATGATCCAGCGCGTTCGTATACTCCTTCAACCGCATGTAGCAGAGGCCGGAAAAGTATTCGCCCTGGAAACTGCGGCGGAATTTTCGACGCGCTTTGTCGAGGTAATCGAGGGCATCCCGAGGCTTCTGCAGGGCCAGATGAGTGAGCGCAATGTCGAAGTAAACCTGCGGCGCGTCCATGCCGAGCAGCAACGCCTTGCGATAATTATCCAATGCATCGTTGAAACGCTTGTCCTCGTAGGCAATGGCACCGAGAAAAAAATAGGCCTGCGGATTGGTCGGGGCGTCGCGAATGATTTCCTCCAGTTGCTCGGCTGCACGCTTCGGGTCGTTATCGCGGAGATACAAGTCGGCCAGCGCCTCGCGCACGCCGATCAGATCCGGATCTTCCTCCAGCATGCGACGGAAGATTTCCGCTGCCTTCTTTGAATCCCCCACGAAGATGAATCCCTGCGCCAATCGTTGAAGGCTCGAAACATTCAATCCCTCCATGGACGCCGCTCGTTTGAGAAGTTCTTTCGCCCGAACGCGGGTTTTGGAATTCGTCGCCGTGAGGTTCTCCGCGTCCAAAGCCAGGTGAAGGTGCGCCAAATCGATTAAAAACGACGCGTCCGGCTTGGGCTGTTTTGCGGCTTGTTCGACGACCTTGCGTGCCTCATTGGTCTGGCCCAAAGCGCGGTGCAAATGGAAAAGACTTTGGTATCCCGCAATCGAACTGGGCTGCGCGCTTGATTGCCGTGCGGCTGGCGTCAATGGCGGCGTTCGTCTTGCCCTGTTGTAAGTAAATCAGAGAGAGGCGGGCGAACATCAGGCCGGACGACTCGGGCACGTCCGCCGCTTTTTTCAATACATCCGCCGCCTTGTCAAAGTCCTTCCGTTGCACGTAGCGACGCGAAAGTTCGACGGCGAGATCTTCGTTGTGGGGATCGCCATCCAAGGCTTTTTCGTATTCAGCGAGGGCACTGTCCAAGTCCCGGTTCTGCTCAAAGCTCAGTCCTGCGAGGTAATGAGCATGGGCCTCGGCACGTTTCTCGATATCAACAGGCGCCGCGGCCGATGGCGAAGCCTCCGCGGTTTCAGTTTGAGGGACGGTTCGGCAGCCCGTTAGAACAAGCGTCCAAGCCAGCAGCGCCCCGAGCTTATGAAATCGAAACCGCATGGCGTGGAGAATAACGGCCGCGCCAGCGAACGCAACCGCATGAAACTTTTTGGACCGGGTTCCTTTCAGCAACGAGTTCCAGCAAGTGTGACCTGCGTGGCGATTTCATGTGTCAAAGCATTGTCCTCCGGAGAAAGAAAAAGCACATGGGCAAGCCAGTGACTTGCCCATGCGTTGAAAGCTTGAGACCGCCCGAGGATGCCGGCCACACCGTGGCGGCACACGCCTACTTCTGCCAGGTGCGCTTCTTGTGGCGATTGGCGCGCATCTTCTTGCGGCGTTTATGTTTGTTGATCTTTGCTTTACGACGTTTTTTGAGTGAACCCATATCAGTTATTCGAACGTGCGGTCAGTATACGACTTTGTTCAAAGGATATTCAATGATTCCTTCTGCACCGGCGGCCTTGAGCTGCGGAATTATTTCCCGAACGATGTGCTCATCGATGATCGTTTCCACCGCCACCCAGCCTGCGCTGGCTCAGTTGCGAGATCGTTGGATTGCGCAAGGCGGGCAAGGTTTTCAGCAGATTGGCCAGCCGGCTTTGCTCAATGTTCATCTTCAGGCCGACCTTGGCCTCCGCTTCGAGCGCGCCTCGCAAGAGCAGCGCGAGCGTTTCAATCTTGCTGCGCTTCCAATCGATCCTTCCACGACTCGTGATTGGCGATCAGCCGCGGGCGTGGAGGTAAGCAATGTATCCACGATGCGCAGATTGTTGGCGCGGAGCGAGGAGCCGGTCTCGGTCACCTCCACGATGGCGTCCACCAGTTCGTGCGCCTTAACCTCGGTCGCGCCCCAGGAAAATTCCACCTCCGCCTTCACGCCATGCTTCTTCAAGTATGCCTTGGTGAGGTTCACCACTTCGGTGGCAATGCGTTTGCCTTGCGAGATCCTTGACTGACTTGATCGGGAATCTTCCGGCACGGCCAGAACCCAGCGCGTGGGTTGGCGGGAAATCTTGCTGAAAAGAAACTCGCCCACTTCATGAACGTCCGAGTCGTTTTCCTTCACCCAATCATGGCCCGGTAATGCCGCAATCCAAGTAACCATGCTCGACGTAACGGCTGATTTCCTGCGCGCGAATCAGGCGAATCTCCAGTTCGTCATCGTCCACGTAGGGGACGTAGGAGCGGCTGCTGACCTGCACGTTGAAGCCGGCCTTGGCCATCTTCTCGATGGTGGCGTCCTGCAGGCTGCCCTTGGGCAAACCAAGGCGCAGCTTCGGCTTCGAAGCTGGGGCCTGCGCCTTTCCGGGCGCTCGATTCTGCCTGACTTAACTTTCATCCAACAATTCCAAATTCTTTCTCTAAGCCGTGTCTCACACGGTCCGCCGCCACAATCGTCTGCCGCCCGTTGATCTGGATTTCGCCCCGCGCTAAACCCGCAATGGCGCGTGGATAAACCTTGCGTTCCGCTTGCTGGATACGCTCATGCAACGTCCCGGCGGTGTCGCCATCGAGCACCGGCACCGTTTCCTGCGCGATGATTGGCCCGCTGTCCACGCCTTGATCCACGAAGTGCACCGTGCATCCCGTGACCTTCACGCCGTAGTCCAGCGCCTGCTTCCACGCTTCCAAACCGGGAAACGCCGGGAGCAAAGAGGGGTGGATATTCACGACGCGCTCGGCAAATGCACGCAAAAAATCTCCTTTCAGGATACGCATGAAGCCCGCAAGCACGATCAAGATCCACACCCGCCTCCTGCAGCCTTTGGATGTAGGCGCGCTCGGCTCCTCATCGAGCTTGGTGCGAAATTTTCCCGGCGCGACGAATTCCGCAGGCAGGCCCCGCATCACGCGCCTGCTGCAAAATCCCGGCGTCCTTCACATCGCTGAGCACTACGGCAACTTCCGCCGGCACCTCGCTGCGCCGCGATTGCGTCAGCGATGGCGACAAAGTTCGAACCTTTGCCAGAACCCAAAACGCCGATCCGAAATGAACTGCTCACGCCGCTGTTAAATCGGAGGAACGCTTCAGCCGCAAGCTTTGTCGCGGTGACAACTCTCGATTGAAAGAGTTGCATCCCGGGCTTGCAGGGCATTGCTTGACTCTACCGACACCTCACCGGACGGGATTGAGCCGAAGATCAAGAATACTGAAGAATAATTCCGGAGCACAAATTCGACATCGGGCAGCTCATTCGGAGGAATGGAAATCAAAAGCGCTTGCCGCTGGATTTATTCCTGCGTCGGCTTGCTCGCTGAGATTGCCTCGGACAACGTGCCGAGCGCATCGCTTCGGGAAATGGCTCCGATCAATTTGTAGTCCGTCAACGTGTTCACCACCGGCACGTTGCGCAATTCGCTCGCCAGAAGGAGCGGCAACACATCCGACAGCCGCTGATTGGGAGTCAGACACGCCGGCGGATTTCGCATCACGTCGGCGGCGATCACGAGGCCCAGCACTGAACTGGTGTTAAGAAAGTTCTTTAAATCATGCAGGGCCACCACGCCGGTGAGGCGTCCCCGGTCGTCCACCACTGGCAGGAAATTGTTGGGGCTGGTCAGGAATCGCTCGCTGATTTGTTGAAAGGTGGCGGTCTCAGTGAGTGGAGTCACAGGCGGTTGCATGATATCGCCGACGGTTTTCTCTGTCGCCGCGCCGAGGCGCACGCTTTCGCGCGTGAGTTCCAGTCCTTTGCGCCGCAACGGTTCCGTGTACACCGATTCAGGATGAAAACTCCGCGAAACGAGAGTGGCCACGACGCAAGCCAGCATGAGCGGTGGCATCAGGGAATAATTAAGCGACAGCTCGAAGATCATGATCATGGCGAGCAGCGGGGAATGTGTGGTGGCAGCCAACAAACCTCCCATGCCAACGAGGGCAAAGGCGCCTTGGGGTAGATTCGTTCCCCAGCCAACCTGATGCAGGCAGCCCGCGAAAAGGCTCCCCAACGCGGCGCCGAGAAATAAGGTGGGCGTAAAGACACCGCCGACTGTTCCCGAGGCAACCGTTAGAAGCGTCGCGATAAATTTGGCGACGAATAACCCGAGCAGAAATCGCAGTCCAAATTCCTTGCTTAGGATTTCATTCGCGGCCTCGTGCCCATTCCCAAGAACTTCGGGAAAAACCAAAGCCATGGCACCGACCGCCGCCCCGCCGCCCATGATGCGCAAATAAAGGGGGAGCGAAAGCTTGCTCGTGTATTGGTCACAGAGACGAAGCAGCTTCAAGAGACTCGCACCGCAGAATCCCGCGGCGATCCCCAGCGGCAAAAACCAGGGCAATTGCGACAAACTGGTGAAATCGAACCCCGGCACCTGAACCCACGCGTGCGGTGTCAGCGGATTGCGCGCGATGACCGACGCCACCACCGAGGAAAATACCAGCGGAGCAAACAGGTTCATCGAGAAATTGCCCAGGATGATTTGCGCGGCAAAAACGGCCCCGGCCACGGGCGCATTACAACCCGCTGCCAGCCCCGCCGCTGCGCCGCACGCGATCAGCAGCCGCAATCGGTAGGGCGGCCACTTGGCGACGCGACCCAGACGCGACGAAATCGCCGCCGTCACCTGCATAATTAATCCCTCGCGGCCGATCGAGGCGCCGGTGCTGATGCTGATGAGCGATGAGGCGGCGTTCACCAGCGCGCTTCGCAACGGAAGGCGCCCATCCCCCGTGGCAATGACTTCAAGCAGGTTGCTTAAGCCGGGATTCCCAATGAGCCGCAAACCGAAATAGATTACCAGGCCTGCCGCCAGTCCACCCACTGTGGGGACGAAAACCAGTTTCCAGGCTGGAACGTCGCGGGCTATTTCCAGGAAACCGCCCGTCTGCCCGAACGCGATCCATTTGATGGTCTGACTGGAAGCGTGGTAAGCGAGGCTGGTGGCGCCTCCGATCACTCCGACAATTCCCGCAATGACCAGATGCAAGGCGTCTTCGTTCAGCCGGAGGCGGTCGCGCAGGAGCAGCGCCCCCTTCCAATGAAGGCGAAAAAAGGCGCGTAGCCGATGCTCTGCCTTTCCCCATGCGTCACGCGCCCTTTGCACGGAGCCAAGATTACCCGGGCGGAAGCGCAAAGCGAGCAATCGGAGGGCGCGGGCTCAATCCTGAAAGCTAAGGTGAGGCCGTCATTGTATTTCCCTTTGGCGATCCGTTCCGGATGAGCAACCTTTCACCCGTGCGTTTCCTGACCTTGCTCACGACTGTTTCCCTTTTCACCGCGCCCGCGCTGGCGCGGCACGGTGTCGTGAGCACGCTGCAGGGCGATACCTTTTCCGGTCACGTCCGTTTCACCCCGGAGCGGATAGTCATCGTCAATTCGGCGCTGGGATTACTCCATCAAGTCACACTCACCAACGTCGCGCGCATTTCTTTTCCCACGAATTCAGTCGTGGCAGTGCCGGAAGAGTTCGCGGACGCCTCACTCCCGCCGACGTGGAGCGAGGCGGATATCGGCGCAGCATTCATTTCCGGGAGCACAAGGCGCGAAGGCTCGACCTACAGCGTGCGCAGTGCGGGCGTGAACATCGATGGCGACGCCGATTCGTTTCACTTCGTCTTCAAGCCGGTGCGCGGTGACAGTGAAATCGTCGCCGAAGTGGTGAGCATTCAATACACGCACCCAGACGCCAAGGGCGGCCTGATGATGCGTGAGACGCTGAATGAGTATTCCCCGAACGTCATGGTGGCATTGACCGCCGAGCGTGGAGCCGCGTTTCAGTTCCGAGGCCAGGAGCGGGCACAAACCGACGTGTCGGCCACTCGCCGGGTGTTTGCTCCGCACTGGGTCAAGCTGCGTCGTCGCGGCGATGAATTCACTGCCTTCGTCTCGCCTAATGGCCGGGTCTGGTCGTTGCTGGATAAAATTTCCCTTCCGATGAACCAGGCTTTTTATGTGGGCCTTGCCGTGACAAGTGCGCGCGAGGCGATGCTGAATTGGACCACGTTCGCCAAGGTCCGCGAAGCGCCCCGGCTCATGAATGATCGATTTGTTCCCGAAGTGGAATTAGTCAGCGGCTCGATAGTAACGGGCCGTCCCGAGCGGGCGGATGAGCGCGAGGTTTCATTTGCTGGCGTGCCAAAAGTGCTGCGGGTGCCAACGGAACGTGTGGCGCGCATCAGCTACCAACCGCTCACAGGCGAGGTGGCTTGGAAGACGCGGGTGAGCCGCCCGGGCGTTTGGGTGAGCACTGGAGATTTTTTTGATGGAGACTTTCGCGGCATTGACGGCCGCCAGCTCACGATCAGCTCCGTCTTGTACGGGTTGCGCACGTTCGACATCGACGACGAAGTCCTCGCCGTGGTGCTTCAACCTCGCCAGCCCGGCCGGGCCGCCTTCGAACTTGAAACGCCAGACGGCGCGATGCTTTACCTTTCCGAGGTGTCATTGGGCACCGACGAGTTGCGCGTGACGGAATCGGCCGTGGGCGAGATCCGGGTGCCCGCTTTCGAAATCTTGGAGCTACGGCGCCGCTAAATTATTTTAGATTCGTCCCCTCTGCAGCCTTCAAGTTATATCGCGACGTTAATGCGGACGAATCCCTCCCCCCGAATGGTTTGTTGTGTGGCACTCGCCGCCGCGTGTGGTTTCGCTGCAAGCGCCTTGGGGATATCGCTGACACCTGCCGAGCACTTTTTCAGCACAATTGCCGGACGCTTGCTCGAACAACAGCTCGGCGTTCACGTGTCTGAAATCCAGATTGCCCCGACTAATCAGTACACCCCGGCCGTCCATCGGATCTTTCAGGTGACCGCGAACATTTACGACGCGACCAGCACCAACGAAACGCCCACGGTGTTTCGTCCCTTCTTCTCGACGAATGGCAGCAGTGTCTACCTGGCTGGCTTCACGAATGACAATCGCGCGAGCACGCTGGCCACGTGGATTGAGTCCAACCCATATGACGTTCCTTTGATCATCGCGGCGCGAAAAGGCGTGCCCAATTTCAACGAGTTCGTTTTGCAGACCGATATCCTGACGCAGCGGCGGCTTCAGTTGACCCGGCCGACAACCAACTCCCTGCCGAACGGGACCAACCAGATGTACATGCTCTCGATCTCCAATTTCCTCGGCGTGGAAGCGTGGAATTCTTCGATGACGGCGTATCCAAGGGCGGTGCAGTTGAGCGTTTCCAACTATCTCACGCTGACGTTAACCAATGAACTCGGCCATCAATTCAACCGCGAACTGGCACAGCAAGCCTTGACCAATATTCCCGCTGCGTCATGGACCGGAGGAATATCTCGAGGCATTGCCGTCGGTTTTGTTCTGCCTCTGTTCACCAACGTCGTAGGGCTCGGATTGTCTCCGTACCTGTTCGCTTCGAATGCATTCGGAGGCTCAATCACGAACTTTGAAACACTGGCGGAATTTCCCGTCCTGACCAGCACTCTCATCGTTTCCAATCATCTCACCTACACCGCGTTGGATTCCGGCCGGGTTATCGATTTTGTGAAGGTGCACTCTGAATCGATGATCGATTTGCAGCGCGAGTTATGGGGAAATATTTTTCCTTATCCCGCCGATGCTCCTCCGGCTCTAAGTGGGGTTTGGGATACGAACCGTTTGCATCCACAAGGGTCGACCTTCGGAATCCTGCGTCAGATTGAGATCAGCTTGGACGATCCCTTTTTTGCGCGCTTGAGCCGATCCGATTGGCAAAAATATGGATTGAACACCACTTCATCGGACATTGATCTCGCGATCAGTTTGTTCCGAGATTTTTGCCGCTTCCCGCCGTTGCCCTCGCGGCCAGTGCCTCCTCCTAATCCATCACTCACCATAGTCACGCCCTTCAATCCTGTTGCCCGGTTGCTCTTGGTAAAAACTTGGGCGGCGAACGATCCCATGCTCCACCAGACCGCACTCGATCTGGCCAACGGGCTCCCTAACGGAAACAGCTATTATCTGCCGCCCAGCGTGTCGGTGAGTAACATTTGGCCATCCACCTTGCGCAAGCTGAACAACACATACTCACCGTGGCACGGCCATCCAGACAAACATTCGTATCCAGAAGGTGGCAATCGCGCGTTAAAAGACGCCGGAGTTTCATCCGCCTCGCACTGGAACTTTCCCACAAACGAAGCGCTCGCTGCGCATTGGCTGGGCCGCGTTCACCGTGGGACGCCTTGGCAGACGATTTACCTCCAGTCGGATGTTGCTGACATCTCGGCATGGCTTCACACCGGACGGGACGCGCGCGAGCATCCCACGAACGACTGGCGCATGGCTTCAATGCTCGCCGCCCTTTTCAACACGAATGACGTGCGCGCGCTCCGTTCAATCAACGACGCTCGCCTTGAGGCTTGGACGGAAACGTTGTGCGGGCTGACCGTGCTTTCGAACAACCGCGCCGTTCCCAATCTGGTCAGAATGACCTTCGACGCCATTGTGATCACCTCCAACGCGCCGCAGATTCGCACCGTGGTCGATGCCCTCAACCGGGTGCGCTCGGAACAGTCCCGCGGATTCTTCCCGGATGTTGCGGCCTTCTTATCGGTGCCGGAGTTGAGCAGCCAATCTCCCTGGCTGAATCTCTCGGATCCAGAGCAGGCCCGCTTCGCACTGAGTGATGAAGCCTACGAAGCGCTTCCCAGCCAGTTGCTTTCGAAAGTGCGGCCTGATTCGTTTGCGACGGCGACGCGGACGGGAGCGACCATGGAATTGAGGTTCACGGCTTTCGACGGATACCGCTTCCGGGTGGAACACGCCGACGCGTCACTGGATTGGCAGCCGTTCAGTGAACCGCACTACAGCACCAACGGAACCTTTGGCGTGCCGGTGACGCCGTCTTTACAACATCGTTTCTTCCGAGCGGTTCTCCTACCGGAGCCTTGAATGGCGCGGCGTTTTCGCCGCTGGTTGCAGTCTTTATGCACATGGCCGCGCTTTTCTATTTCAGTCGCTGCGCCCATTTGTTGTATGCTCGCGCATGGCTAATAATTCCTGGGTTAAGATTGCTGACGGACTGCCGCCGATTCCCGAAGGCGAACGGGCGAGCGATCGCGTGCTCGTCTATGCCGAAGAAGAAATCATGATCGCGAATTTCACCACGTGGGCTCCGGGCGGTTGGGTCGTCGAAGACGATGGCAATTGGCCGCCGGAAGGCATTACCCACTGGATGCCTCTGCCCGAGAAACCGGACGCTGCCTAGCCGGTCCAGAGTTCGGGAATCGATCTTCCGCGGAAAATCTTTCTCTCCGGCCTTGCCCGTCTTTTATCTCGTAGCAGCGTTTGTTCTTGTCCGCGCGAATTCAATGACAGGACAGTCGCGCGTTGCGTAAAAAGAAAAACAGTTCCACCGGGACGGCCCTCCGCACGGCTGCAGCGCCGGGAGCCACGCTGAAATTCCGTCTCGTCATTGCCTACGACGGGGCGAATTACGAGGGCTGGCAAATGCAGAAAACCGGAATAGGCGTGCAGCAGCGAATCGAAGAAGCCCTGCAAAAATTCTGTCCAGGCGCAAGCCGTGTGCATGGATCCAGCCGAACCGACACCGGGGTTCATGCGCTGGGAATGGTTGCCCATTTTGAAGCTCCCCGGCATACCTTCAAAATGCCCCCGCGGAAACTTGCCCTCGCCATCAATTCTTTTCTGCCGGAGGACATCCGTGTGCTCGACGCCTCGCGCGTTCCGGCGAAATTCCATGCTCGCTTCAACGCCAAGGGCAAACAGTACCGCTACTTCGTCTGGAATCACACCGCGATGAACCCGCTGCAACGGGGCCGCGCCTGGCATGTGCCGGTGCCGCTCGATTTCGATGTCATGCAGCGCGCGGCCACATTCTTCATCGGCAAACACGACTTTAAATCCTTAGCCGTGAACCGCCGTTATGAAATGGCTTCCACGGTGCGAACCGTGACGCGATGCGAGGTGCGACGTCGCGGGCGTGAACTCACTTTCATCATCGAAGGCGATGGGTTCCTCTACCGCATGTGCCGCGGCATCGTGGGCACAATTGTGCAGGCGGGGCAGGGGAAGTTTCCGGCGGACGACGTCAAAACAATGCTTGAGGGCCAGGACCGTCGGTTGGCGGGCATGACAGCGCCGGCTCACGGTTTGGTTTTGTGGAAGGTGTTTTACTAATGGGCCAGTCTCCGCGCATCCATGAACATCGTCCTCGTTGAACCTGAGATTCCGCCCAACACCGGCAACGTGGCGCGACTTTGTGCCGCGACCCGATCGACTCTGCACTTGATTGAGCCGCTCGGATTCAAACTGGACGACGCGCAACTCAAACGGGCTGGCATGGATTACTGGCGCCACGTGACCTGGCATCGCTGGCCGAACTGGGCGGCCTTCACTGCGCAGGTCGTCCCGGGGGCCGCCCTCTGGTTGATCGAATCGGGCGGGACGAAAAAATACGTGGAGGCAGAGTTCGGTCCGGACGATTACCTCGTGTTCGGTCGCGAGACCGCAGGCCTGCCGAAGCCGTTGCTCGATAAGCACGCCGACCATTGGCTGCGCATCCCCATGTTCAACCCGGAAGCCCGTTCCCTGAATCTGTCCAATTGTGTCGCGCTCGTGCTTTACGAGTCGTTACGTCAGCAGGGTTTTCGTGGAGAGTTGTAACTCTCTTGCGCGGATCTCAGGGAGCTTGCGCGTTCGCACCAGGCTCCGACAAACTTCGCGGCATCATGTGTGCCACGCTTCGCATTCACCTCGCTCTCGCAGTTGTGTTCACAGCGCTCCTGGGTTGCTCGCGCTCTTCGCATATCGTAACGACGGAACAGGTTGGCCGGCTCAATCCATCCCGCATGGTGACGCCGGTGAATCAGGTGCTCACGCCGCATGGGTTACAAGTCGAACTGCCCGGCTTGCGACCGCAGGCGCTGGCGTTGAGTCCCAATGGAAAGTTGCTCGCTGTCTCAGGCAAGACCAGTGAAGTGCTTCTCGTTGATCCCGTCACGGGCAAGATTCTTCAGCGCGTCGCCCTTCCGTCCGACCAGTTGAATGAACCTCAGCCGGACATCGTGTCTCCCAACATCCTTGCGCCGGACAAAAAAGGACAAGTGAGCTTTACCGGGCTAACCTTTTCGCCGGATGGGGCACGACTGTTTCTGGCGAACGTGAACGGCAGCATCAAGGTCTTCCATATCGACGCCACGAACCACGTGAAGGGTGCT
Source organism: uncultured Verrucomicrobiae bacterium (assembly GCA_963760275.1). GTDB lineage: Bacteria > Verrucomicrobiota > Verrucomicrobiia > Limisphaerales > SIBH01 > JANNGC01. The sequence goes on along the minus strand of CAVXCM010000007.1, from coordinate 120,926 downwards.
TTCTCCATCGCTCTGCCCCGCGCCACGGCGCCACGGCGGACCAACGAAATTCCCGCCGGTCTGGCGGTGTCGCGCGATGGAAAGCGTCTTTATGTGGCACTGAATTTGTCCAATCGACTCGGAGAGTTCGATTCCTTCACGGGCGAGTTGTTGCGCCTCTTCGATGTGGGCGTTGCGCCTTACGATGTGGTGCTGGTGGGAGGTAAGGCTTATGTGAGTAACTGGGGCGGGCGCCGTCCCAAGCCGGGCGATGTGACAGGGCCTGCCGGACGCGGCACGGAAGTGAAAGTGGATCCCGTGCGCTTCATCGCCAATGAAGGTTCGGTCACCGTAGTGAACTTATCTGACGCTCCGGGTGACACTGCGGCCAGCACGGAAATTCTCACTGGCCTTCACGCTTCTGCCCTCGCGGTGCATCCGAGTGGCCGCTTCGTCGTGTGCGCCAATGCTGCAAGCGACAATCTCAGCGTCATCGAAACGCGCCAGGACCGTGTCGTGGAAACGATTTGGGTAAAGAAAAGCCCGGCCGATCTCTTCGGCGCATCGCCCAACGCACTCGCGTTCGACTCCAGCGGCAAACGTCTTTACGTCGCCAACGGAACCCAAAACGCGGTCGCGGTGGTGGATTTCAAGCCCGGCTCCTCAAAACTGATCGGCCTAATCCCGGTGGGCTGGTTTCCGGGCGCACTGGTTTACGACTCCGCCCGTCGCGGATTGTATGTCGCTAATATCAAAGGGCTTCCATCCGAGATGAAGCTGGATAAAGAAAGTGGCGGGAGAGGTTTCAATTCGCATCAGTATCAAGGTTCTCTCTCGCTCATGCCGGTTCCCCGTGATCGTGCTTTGCCGCGCCTGTCGGAAATCGTGTGGAAAAATTATCGTCGCGAGCAGTTGGCCACGGCCAACCTTCCCGCTCGTCCCGGGCAGCCGCCCCGGCCGGTGCCTGAGCGCATCGGAGAACCGAGCGTGTTCAAGCATGTCGTTTACATCATTAAGGAGAATCGAACTTACGATCAGGTGCTCGGGGATGATCCCCGCGGCAATGGCGACCCGTCGCTGTGCATTTTCGGTGAGGACATCACCCCCAATCAGCACAAGATGGTGCGAGACTACGTGCTTCTGGATAACACTTATTGCTCCGGCATCCTGAGCGCGGATGGCCATCAGTGGTCCACGACAGCGATGGGGACGGATTACATGGAGAAGTCCTTCGCAGGATTTCCGCGGAGCTATCCCGACGGCATGGGTGAGGATGAAGCGGATGCGATCGCTTATTCTCCGGGCGGATTTATCTGGGACAATGTGCTTGCTCACAGAAAGACGCTCCGCAACTACGGCGAGTTCGCCGAGCCCAAGGTGAGGTGGCGCTCCGGCAAGCGGGGCACGCCTGATTTTCTCTCGTGTTACCGCACGTGGAAGGGCGAGTCCAATCTGGTGGTTTTTGGGAGCGAGCCGATGATTGAATCCATTCGCCCTTACCAACCCACGAACTACGTCGGCTGGGAAATGAATGTGCCGGACCAATATCGGGCGGACTTCTTTATCCGGGAATTACAGCAGTTCGAGGCGCGCGGTGAATTTCCAAACCTGACCATTATCTGTTTGCCGAATGATCACACGAGCGGAACTTCGGCCGGCGCGCCCACCCCGGCAGCTTGCGTGGCAGACAACGATCTGGCGTTCGGTCGCATCGTCGAGGCCATCAGCAAGAGCCGGTTTTGGAAAGAGACAGCCATCTTCGCCATTGAGGACGATCCCCAGGCTGGCTGGGATCATGTGAGCGGCTATCGCACCACCGCGTATTGCATTAGCCCTTACACCAAACGCGGGGAGGTGATTCGCACCCAATACAACACCACCAGCATGCTCCGCACGATCGAGCAGATACTCGGGTTGCCTCCCATGAACCAGTTCGATGCAACGGCCACACCGATGTTCGATTGCTTCACGGACCAGCCTGATTTCACCCCGTTCACCGCGCTGGCCAACAATGTCCCGCTCGACCAGATGAATCCTGACCCCAAAAAAATCTCGGACAGCCTCCTGCGCAAGAACGCCCTGGCTTCCGCGAAACTGAACTTCCGCAAGGTGGACGCATGTCCCGAGGATGTGTTGAACCGGATCCTCTGGCACGCGATGAAAGGCAGCGCGGCACCGTATCCAAGCTGGGCCATCACGGCAGGCGCCGAAGATGACGATGATGATTAAGCCCAGGCTGGTGCAACTGCGGGTTCGATAATGCGCCCGTTTCCGGGATTGCCCTTGGTGTCCGCAAAACTTTTTGCCAAGTGAACAATGGTTGCGCCACACTCGTCACAGCAGTTTTCAAATGGACAACTTGGACAAGCCTCAATGCGGTTGCACAGATCGTCGCGGTTTCCTGAAGAGAACCGCGATCCATGTGCTAGGAGCCGTCATCACCCTGATCCCCTTCGGCGCCGGCCTCGCGGTGTGGCTCGATCCGGTAAGGCGTCGCACGAAATCCGATGGGCAACTCGTGCGGGTGGCCAGCTTGAATGCGCTTCCCGATGACGGCGTGCCGCGAAAGTTTCCCGTGCTGGCCAGCCGGGTGGATGCCTGGAATCGCTCGCCCCAAACCGCCGTTGGCGCCGTTTACCTGCGTCGCGAAAAAGGTGCGCAGCCGCGGGCGGTGAACGTCGTGTGTCCGCACGCCGGTTGTTTCGTGGACTTCATGGAGGAGCGGCAGTGCTACTTGTGCCCGTGCCACAACAGCACGTTCGCACTCGACGGAAAGATTAACGACCCGACCAGTCCCTCCCCGCGTGGTTTGGACGAGCTGGAAGTGGAAGTGCGCAACAACAGCGAAGTCTGGGTAAAGTTCCAGAATTACCGCGCCGGAGTCGCGGAAAAAATTCCCGCATGAAACGCGTCCAGTCCGCCCTCACCTGGCTCGACAGTCGAACCGGCTACAAACAACTCCTGCACGAAACCCTGTACGAAAACGTGCCGGGCGGTTCGCGTTGGCGCTATGTGTGGGGCAGCACCCTGACGTTCGCCTTCATGGTCCAGATCATTACCGGCATTTTCCTCTGGATGGCTTACAGCCCGAATGCCATTGGGGCGTGGGAGAGCGTGAATTACATCCAGAATCAGATGTGGGGCGGGTGGCTGCTTCGGGGGATTCATCATTTCACGGCCCAAGCCATGACGGTGCTGCTGGTATTTCACTTGATGCAGGTGCTCATCGACGGCGCCTACAAAGCCCCGCGCGAGATCAATTTCTGGTTCGGGCTGGTGCTCTTGATGCTCGTGCTCGGTCTTTCGCTCACTGGCTATCTGCTTCCATGGGATCAAAAGGGATATTGGGCGACCAAGGTGGCGACGAACATCATGGCGATTACGCCGTTCATTGGACCTGAGCTCCAACGGCTGGTGATCGGCGGGGCTGATTACGGGCATCACACTCTCACACGCTTCTTCGCGTTGCATGCGGGAGTGTTGCCTGGGTTGATGATCTTCTTCATCGCTGGCCACATTTACCTTTTCCGGAAACATGGACTGACGGCGAAAGAACCGAAGATGAAGCCTGATTGTGCCTTTTGGCCGGACCAGGTTTTGAAGGACGTGGTCGCGTGTCTTGCGGTGCTCGCGGCTGTCTTGTTCCTCATTTTGAAGCCGCGCTTGTTTGGCAACGGCGAACTCGGGGCTGAACTGGGGGCGCCCGCCGATCCGTCTGAGCCTTATTCTGCCGCCCGGCCGGAATGGTATTTCCTGTTCCTCTTTCAATTCCTGAAGGCGAAATGGCTGACCGGAATCTTCGGCCATCATGGTGAGTTGGTGGGCGCAATCATTCTCCCCACACTGGCGGTTGCGATTCTCTTCGCCATGCCCTTCCTCGGCAAATGGCGGCTTGGCCATCGATTTAACATTGGATTTGTCTGTGCCATCATGGCTGGCGCCGTGTTGTTGACCTACCAGGCGATTCAGGAGGACACGCATAAGCCGGAATACATCGCCGCCGTGAAACAAGCGCAGCTGGATGCCGAGCGGGTCAAGGTGCTGGCGCGGGAAAAGGGGATTCCATTGGTCGGCGCGGCCTCGCTCCTGCGCGATGATCCCATCACTCAGGGTCCCAAGCTTTTCGCCAGAAATTGCGCCAGTTGCCATCGCTATGACGGTCATGATGGCATGGGACTGGCGGTGAAAGATGCGCAATCCGCCTCCGAGTTGAAGGGCTTCGCCACGCGCGCGTGGATGGAGGGATGGGTTCATCCGGAGAAGATCACGAGCACGAATTACTTCGGCGCCACGAAGTTTGCGGATGGGAAGATGGTGCGGTTTGTGAAAAAGGATGCGGTCAAATTTTCGCAGGAACAGGTGCGGCAAATCGCTGCGGCGCTGTCCGCCGAGGCGCAATTGCCCTCCCAGGCGGAAGCAGATTTGCGCGACGCCAAGCTGGTTGATGACGGACGCAAGTTCATGGCTTCGGACACGGCTCGTTGCACCGAGTGTCATCAATTCCGCAAACCCGATCCGGATGCCACCGCACCCGACCTGACCGGCTACGGCTCGCGCGAATGGCTCGTGGGCATAATCTCAAATCCCAAACACGAGCGGTTTTACGGCAAGCGCAACGATCGCATGCCGGCGTTCAGCGAGGAGGGAATTCTTGATCCGCGATCCATCGAGCTCCTTGCGGACTGGCTCCGCGGTGGGGTGCCGGAATCCGCGGCCTCTGCCGTACGTTGAAAACGAGCCGCTGCTTTTCTGACTCATAGCTCCAGTTCAACTAGGTGGATCTGAAGTGTCGAGGGCGAGTGGCGGTTGAATGGCGCAACGGAAAAACGCGATGCAGTTGGCGCAGTGCGACGCGTCACCGGGCTACTTTGAGTCCATCCCGCAATCCACGACCAAACATCCTCACTTCCAAGCGGCGCCGCCGAAACGGAGATTCAAAATTAGGAATGCGACTTCGCACAAAACCGTAGGCTCGCCCGGCGTCATCTCGGGACCGGGTCGTCAAAATAAAATCCCCTCCCGCTTTCACGGGAGGGGATGCTTTGTAGGTCAACCGTTACTCCACTGTGCGGATGCGGAAGAATCCTTTGGTCCCGTTCGTCATCGCGTTGGTGTAGCTGAGCGAGAGACCCGCGGCGGTATTCGTCCGCATCGGCGTCCATTGCGCGGCATTCAAGTCGGCTTTGTAGTCGATGGCGTATTTCCAGCCGGCGCGTGTGCCCCAGGTCAGTTCAAGATGACTCCCATTGCGCAAGCTGCTGGTGAATCCGGGCGGATTCAGCACCTCGACGGTGATACTTTCCGAATCGTTCAAGGAGGGCGATCCGCTATCGAGCACTCGCACGGTGAAGGTGTTCGTGCCAATTGATGTAGGAGTCCAACTGAACGCGCCACTGGGAGTGATGCTCGCTCCGGACGGCGCTGACACCAGGACGAACCCGAGAATTTGCGCCGGGACATCCACATCTGTCGCAGTGGCGAGGAACGACAACGTCTGGCCGAGATAGATGACCTTGTTTCCAATCGCCCCCAACACCGGCGGGACATTTCCCTGGCCAATGTAATTGGGTCCGCGAGGTGAAGCCGTGCCGGGCATCAACACGATATTCGCGCTGCCATCGGGGATGCGTCCCTGGCTGACATCATCAGTTTGATTGGTGAAGTTGATGGCATCAATCTGCAATCCGCTGGCAGCAAACAGGCCGATTGATTCCAACGCCTTGGCTAGTTGGAAGTTCACGTGCAGGTCAGTTCGCGGAACTCCAGCGGATGTGTTCTGGGCCACTTCATTATCGGCCCACACCAGGAGGTAGCCCTGCGGGGGAATGATGTGAGGCCCGTTCGTCGTGATGAGATACTTCGTTTTATCGCTCAACGTGTCAGTGAGGTAGTAGCCCGCGATGTCCACGGCGTTGGTGCCCGGATTGTAGAGTTCAAACCAATCGTCGCGGTCATTATCAGCCGGATCCACGATGCCGTTGGTATTGGCGACCATCCATTCGTTGATGAAGACAACGAGCGGCGCGGAGCTGCCGTTGTTCGTTCCTCGAGGCGTCACGTAGAAGAATTCCTGGCGATCGAAGGGCTGGCCATCCGGGAACGAGCCGAAACTGCGATCGCTGTGCAATCCGTTGTAGTTGACGTAATCGAGCACTTGCGGCGCGCCATTAGAAAGCCGCGTCAATGCGATGCCTCCCACCGCGGGCGGAAGGCGGAAGCTGGTGTGATGCTCGCTCGCGGTCGTTTGCACTGGCTGCGCATCGCAGAAGACGACAAGGAACTGTGTCGGGCCAATACTGCTGCCGGACGGGAACGCCCAGTTCGTGTAGTTGGTGTAGCTGGATGAGAGATACAGCCCGTTGAGCGATACGGTGTTCGTACTCGTATTGTAAATTTCGATCCACGGATCGCGTTCGCCGTAGCTGTCCACAAGGCCCGTGAGGTTTTCCGCCTGAACCTCATTGATCCAGAGCGGGGCAAAGGGCGTCATTGTGGCGAGGACGGTGTTGTTCGACCCTGGCGAGACCGCGTTGGTTGCGGCCGTCAGTTGCATCGCCGGCACGTAATTCGATGGCGTGATGAAGACATTGATGTTGGTGGGGCCATTGGCCGGCCCGGTGGTGAGACCCGAGCTGTTCAAGACGCGCACGTAAAGGTTGGTGGCTGAGTTCGTCGCCCAATACCAGAAGCTCAGCGTCGCGTTTGATCCGGCAGGCAGCCCCGCCACAAACTGGTATATGACGCGGATGAACGGATTGACCGCCGCGCCCGGTGATTCACCGATGATCTTCAGCGCGCCATTTCCCGAATGCACCAGGTCGCTGATGATCAACGAGTTGGTGTAGTTGGTGCCGATGGCCCAGCGGTTGGTGACCGAGGGATCCACCACGAGGGGCGATTCGAAATCCCCATTGGCAACGTAATTGGAACCGACGGCGGCATTGGGGCCGAGGACGATCGAGAGGTCGTCGATGATGGCGCTGCCTGCTTCGCCGAGGAAAATCAGGAGGCGCTGGGCGGCACCGCCGGCCGACGTGCCCGTGGCGCTGAAGAATCGCCAGCCATCACGCGGCGAGGACGGAGTGGAAATGGCCGGGGTATAAGTGGCGGGCGTGAATCTCGAAATCCAATTGGCCACCCGGCTGTTGTCCTGATTGGGATCAATCAATTGCAGAGACGAACCGCTGTTGTCCGCGTTGGTGGACCACGGAGCGACGTTCTCGTAACGCAGGCGGTCAATGACGAGGTCCACTTCATTCGTGGTGGCCGCTGGTTTGAGCAGGGTAAGCGACTCGCCGTCGCCTTGCAGGTTACCGGTGAATTGATCGAATACCGCGACCGTGGCGCCGTAAGCGATGTTGAAGGCGACACGGTCCTTGGCGAGGACGAGGAACGCTCGCGGTGCGAGGTAAGCGCCTGACGGGAACGTGTAGTCAATTCCGTTGATCCGCCATCCTCCAATGTTGAAGGCGAAGTTCGAATGTGTGTTGTGGAGTTCAATGTATTCGGCGCCAGGATTGCCAGGAGCCGGATTATACATCACCTCGTTGAACACGATGAAGTTGCGCGCATCAGGAACAGCGGCGGGCGTGAAGGTGATGTTCGCCGTGTTTGTGCTCCCAACCGGACGCCCGTTCTTGTCCATCCCCACCACGGAAAACTGTGTGCTGTTTGTGACCGGCACTGTCACGGACCACGTTGTGATGCCTGTCCAGGTGACCGGCGCGGCCAGGCCATTGAGCCAAATCTGGGTGACGTCCAACGGCGCCGTGCCGGTGAGCGTGACGAGATTGCTTGAGGCGTTGACGTTCGGATTGTTGATGGTGAAGGCCTGTGCTTCCACCGCGGCGACGGCTGCTGCGATGCCAGTCCGCGCGGTGGAGATGAAGGTCTTGACCGCAGTGACGGCGCTTAATGGGGGATTCACTCCGCTGGCGACCATCGCTCTGTATTTGGCATCGATGGCTTCGTTCACGTTCCCTGGCCCAACCGCATTCATCGGCCCGGCGACCAGTTCCTTGTAAGCGCGGTACCAAGCGCGGCGGAAAGGCGGGAATGCTTCCATCGCTGCCATGTTCGGATCCTGACCGCTTTGCACGTCAAACAAGTTCCCGCCGGGCGGGTTGGATTGTGAACCACCGGTATTGGGGTTGTTCAACACGATGTTGAGGTCCCAAATCATCAGCTTCCATTTGCCACCTTTGGGTTTGTAGCCATACATGTTCTGCGCATTCACGCCGCCGAAGCTGTCCCAGTTTCCAACCGCGTGCTCGACTGCAAAAATATGGGCCCACTGTTCGATGTCGATCAGGCCGCTGATGTTTTGCCAGTAGGAGGGGTTGGAGGTTGGAACGCTCGCGGCTTCAATCAAAGCAATGACATTGGTGTAGTCATTCGCCGTTCCGTCCACGCTTCGTGAGAGGTAATTCTGACGGTAGCGCGTCAGCTTGTGCGCGTTGGTGCTCATGTTGCGGGTGAGCGTGCACCAAAGTTTATTGTCAAAGACGGCCGCGCCGCCGCCGGTCACCGTCACGTCATCGAACTCGAACCAGGGCTGGAGTTTGTAGAGGTGTCCTTCGGTTTCGTCGGGGAAAAACTCTTCGATTAACTCTCCACCCGGACGTTGCGTGTCTTCCTGGAGGGCATTAGGACCTCCCTTGCGATTGCCGTTCACATACATCGCGACGTAGCGGCGATTGAGGTAAGGCATGCCGAGTTTTCGGGCGAGCCAGTACGCAGTTTGCTCGCGCAAGTTGGTGGCGTCATCAAAGGCGCCATTGCCGGGGGCGTGAACCTTGTTGAAGTTTTCAGTGCCCAGATATTTGTCATCAAGCGGCATATGAATGTCGAAATGCTGCCCGCCGGATTCCGGGGTTGCGTTTTGCCCCTGATGATAAGGGCTGTTTGAGTAATGAGACTGCATGTTGTAGATCACGCGCGTATTGCCCACCACCATCGTCCCATCGACATCCTGGTTACTGAGCGCCGGACGGTTGATGTAGGAATTCACATTCGCGCGGCTCATCCACAGTCGGTAGGCCGCGAAAGCCATGTTCGGAATCGGATCGCCCCATCGCACGAGACATTCGCGGCGTTGGCCATCGAGGGTCGTTGCCACGGCACCCGCGGGAAGCTGGCTGGTCGCCGATAACGAATCAGTCGCTTCCACGTAGAAACTCACCATCGTGCCCGACGCTTGGGCGGGAATGGTGGCGCTATAAATGCCGTCCTTGGCCACGGCATCGCCCGCAACGCCGTTGTCATTCATCGCCAGCGTCGTGAAAGCCGGCGGGGAAGCGCTGTCCACACGATAGAACAGGGTGACGTTGGCAATGCCGTCTGGATCCTGCGCACCTGCGACGATGACGACGTTGTCGCCGGCCTGTGGCAATACGGGAGAGTGAACCACTGAATAGATCGCCGGAGCGCTGTTCGTCTTCGCGATGCTGTTTCGAGCGCCGGGACTGCCAAGATTCTCTGGCACGGCCATGCGGACGTACGCTTCGAGGTGACCGCCTTTGATCCGTAGTGTCGTTTCCGGCCAACCGCGCAGCCATCGAGCGGAGCCCTTAATCAAAAAGGGTTGCCCGATGGTCAGCCCAGCCGTGAGCGGAACGCGAATTCGGTTCGCACCGCTATCACCGTTGCCACCTGTTCGGACGTGCATGGAGCGAGCACTGTTGTCACCCGCAGGTTCAAGCGTGCTGCGAATATGGTTCCCCTGCGGCACCCACGGGCTCAATGCACCGCTCTCGAATGTTCCGTTGGCCAGAAGATTCGCTGTGTTCGCCGGGTTCCGGGCCTCAATATTATCAAGCAGGTATTCGCTTTCACCCAGTGACATGACTTCCAGCCGATCGATGGGACTGCCGCCCTGGGTCGAGCCTGTATCGATCAATCCAATGGTCTGGAACGGCGTCCACAAGGCTTTGGAAGTTTCATCGCTGTCTCCCCAATTGTAAGCGAGGCGATGGTTGGAACGAGGGTCGATGAGTTCAAGACTGCTGCCGCCTTGATTGGCCCATTTGCACCAGCGTCCGCCTGTGCCGTAGGTCACTTCCTCCACGACGATGTAAAGCGTGTTTGTGGTGACGGTGCCCGAGGTGTTGGTGGTGACGTCGATTTCGGGCTTGGCCAGGGCAAGGCGCTCGCCGTCACGGGAAAGGTTGCCGCTGAAATCGCCGTAGGTATTGGCCAGGTTCAGGTTCGGGTACTTCGCCAGCATTCGGCTGCGATTCTTTGCCACCACGACGTAGCCATCCGGAGCGAGGACCGTGTTCGCGGGAAACGTGAAGTCCACCCCAGCGGTGAAACGCCAGCCACTAAGGTTCACCGCGTTCGTGCCTTTGTTGTAGAGCTCGACGTAGTCGTCCTCCACGTTCTCCGAGATGTGCGCGAACATGATTTCGTTGATCACGATGTCGTCCACGCGAAACGTTGAATTGGTCGTGCCCGGCGTTTGGGTGGTAAGCCGATAAAATTCCGATGAACCATCTGGATAGCGACCGTATGAAACGCCGTTTTCCTGCGGCTCAAATTGCACGGCGTCCAACATGCGCACACCGTCGGCACTGCGGAAAAACACCGTCTCGCCTTTGTGACCGAGTGCGAAACCGAGAGTCGTTTCACTGAACGAAACGTATCCGTGGCCCGCGAGGGTCGTCCCATCCGGGATGCGGAACTTGTTCGTGGAAGCCGAATCGCTCAGGTAACAGCCGGAGATATCCACGGCCTGCGTGCTGTAATTGTAGAGCTCAATGAAATCCAACTGCGGCAGATCGGTGTGTGCCAGGATCTCGTTGATCATCACGGCGCGCCCGCCCGTGCGGGAACGTAACGGTTCGTGGCGCCCGGGTGAGCCGCCAATCTGATCGCTGGCTTCCCACGAGCGGGGAACATTCTGGCCGTAGGAAGCGCGAGCCAGCACCAGGGAGTGGCCGGTCCCGTCCGCACCGACCGGCCACGGATTCTTATTGGAGTAATCCACGTTGAGCATGATGGCATCGACATCACTGCGCAGGCGAATCAGCCCGGAAGCGGGCAGTGAGTTGGAATTGGCAAACGGCCCCAGCACGCCGGTGACGCCGTATGCTGCCTGAAGAGCGGCCGGATCTTTTGCCACCAGTAGGAACGAGCCCCCTTGAATGAAGGTGTTTGAGGGAAACTTGTAGTCGATGTCGCCCGACAATCTGTATCCGCTGATGTCTTCAAAAAAGGGATTCGAATTGTAGAGCTCGATGAACTCCAGGTTCGCATTTGAACTGGCCGGTTTGTACATGATTTCCGAGATGACTACCGGTGTGGTGCGGGCCGCGGCGGAAAGTTGTTCGGTGATGAACGGTATGGCCGAAACCACAATAGCGCCCGGATCCGTGTTCCCATAGTCGCGGAACTGGGCAGTCGTCGTTTCGGCGACGTCGTGACTGGTGACGGCAAGTCCGATGGAGACGCTCCCAATGTTGAGCGTTACTGACCCCAATTGCACCCAGCGCTGGCCGTCATTCCCGGCGTAGCCGGTAAACACATTGCCCACCCGTTTCAAGCGCAGCCACATGTCGGGAAAATTTGCGGGAAACGTTCCAACGGTGGTGGAAGCCGACCCAGTGGTGGCGCGGGATTGAAAGAAGGAGCCGACCATGAGCGGTGTAGCGACCGAGGCAGCAAAGACGCTATTGGAATTTAATGTTTCACGAGCCATCAAGGCTGCCTTGGCCCACGGATCGGAAAAGCCCATTGTGTTAACGCGCACTTTCACATCGAAGTCGCCCGCCTTCTGCTGGGAACCAAAGGTGAACTGATCCGCCGTGCCGCCGAAATCCGACCCTGAACCTGTCACGTCAAAGGCCGTGCTGGAGAGCGCCGTAAAACTTCCTGGCAAGGCGGGTGAGCCAATATCCGTGGTGCTGTAATCGAATGCCGTGAAAGTGAGTTGGCTGTTGGGAGCAATGAGGTTGTTGGCGGAAGACACGTCGCGCACCCCGTTCACCGTCAAAGTGTATTGCGCGCCGATGGATTGCGGATGCGTGTACAGAATCACGTTGGTCCGGTCGCTTGCCAGTATTGCGTTTGTAATGACCAACCCGCCCGAAAGGTTGGTGATGGCGTAATTACCGAGTGAGGTGGCGGAGGAAAGGGTGATTGGTTCGGAGAAGATGACTTGCACCACGCCGCCTCCGGAACTGACGGCGTTTAGGAGCGCTGGGGCGGTGGTGTCCGCTGTGACGGTCAACGTGGCTTCGGTGCTGGTGGCGGTGTAGGTGATGCCGTTGGCCACGTTCTGGGCGATGACCTTGAAGTTCAAACCGTTGTAGCTCAAAGGCGCCTCGGGGATCGTGTAGGAAAGATTCGTCGCCCCGGGAATCGCCACGTTGTTCGAGTACCATTGGAGCGTAGGCGGCAGGTAACCACTCAAGGAGACCGTGAAAGTGACTGGACTCAATTCGGCGACCGACTGGTTGGTCGGGTGGGCCGTGACGGTAACCGGCGTCTGGGTTCCAGGAATGGCGAAGGCCGAGAAATTATCCAATTGCATCGCCGTGTCCGGGCTGCTTGCAGCTGAATTATCGTCTGCCCACAGCAGGTAAAGTGGCGAGCCGTTTGGCCAGGTGAGGTTTAATGAAACCGAGAGCCGTCCAGGGGCCGCAGAGGAAAGTGCCGGAATCGCCGTCCAACTCCCCGCCCCACCCGTGAGGCTGTAATAAACTCGATGGCCGTTAACTTCTTCAGCCAGTGGCGCCACTTCCGCGAAATCATACAGGAGGTTTAATCCGATTGCATCGACCCCGAGGTTGTTGACGAGGGTGCACAGGATGAGTTGCGCACCCACGCTGGTCGGTCGGGATTGGATATAGCCGCCTGCCGAACTCCAAACGGGTACTGCGCCGGGGCCCGGCGGGTTCGCCACGTCTGCGTTCAGCTGCGCACTGATGCCCGCCGCGGTGACGGATTGGATTGACGAATCCATTTGTGCAGTCGAACCAATATCGCCCGCTCCGCCTGCGATGGAGCCAGCGGTCCAATCACCCGCGGCAGGTTGGACAGTGAAGCTGTTGGTGTAACCGCCGCTCACATTGGCCGCGTGAGGAGCGAGGCTGCCGAGGGCCAAAATTAACCCGACCGTAACATGAAGGAGGCGACACATAGTTTTTCGATGGAGAGGTCTGTTGTGTTATTGGCGCTCCGAAACCCATCGACACGGGAGTACAAGCGACCGCGCAGGGTACAAACAGTGACGGACTTTGGGCATCGGGTTGCCGCGGAGGATAAGTGACGAGCGGTCGAAAGCAACCCGCAATCTAAGCTGGATTGGAACCGGCAAGGCCGCTCGGTGCATACTGCACCGTTTATTTTCTAACGCACGGTTGGCTTAGTACTTCGCCACGTTGTGGTCAATTTCGTCAGACCAGGCATTGATGCCGCCTTTGACGCTCTTCACGTATTTGAATCCCTGTTCGCGGAGGAATTTGAGTGCCTTCATCGAGCGCATGCCGCTCTTGCAGTGAATGTAGATTTGCTGGTTCGGATCGAGCTCGGTGAAACGCCGGGGCAGCGTATCAAGCGGTATCTGCGGCACGCCATCGATATGCGCGATCTGATACTCATCTGGGTCACGCACATCGAGCACCTTGATGTTCAACGACTTGTCGTCGAGCGCGCGCTTCATGTCCTGGACGGTCACTTCGTCGGGGTTGGCGTCCGTGACGGCAGGCTGGGGCAGGATGCCGCAGAACATCTCGTAATCGATCAGTTCCTTGATCGTGGGATTCTCGCCGCACACCGGACAGGCTGGATCGCGGCGAAGCTTTAACTCACGGAACTTCATGTCGAGCGCGTTGAAGAGCAGCAAGCGTCCGACGAGCGAACTGCCTTTGCCGAGTGCGAGCTTCAAAATCTCCGTCGCCTGAATGCAGCCGACGATGCCGGGCAGCACGCCGAGCACGCCACCTTCCGCACAACTGGGCACCATGCCGGGCGGCGGTGGCTCAGGATAAAGGCAGCGGTAACACGGACCGCCGAGGTGCGGTGCGAAGACACTGGCCTGGCCTTCGAAACGAAAGATGGAGCCGTAAACGTTCGCCTTCTTTAAGATCACGCAGGCGTCGTTCGTGAGATAGCGCGTGGGAAAATTGTCCGTGCCGTCCACGACGATGTCGTAGGGGCGAATGATCTCGAGGGCGTTCTCGGAAGAGATGCGCTCGTTGTGGATGACCACCTCGACGTTCGGATTGATGCTCCGATTGTATCGCGCGCGGACTCCGTCTTCGGGCGTCCCACGTCCTCGGTGCCGTGCGCGATCTGGCGCTGGAGATTGGAGAAATCCACTACGTCGAAATCGAGCACGCCGATCTTGCCGATGCCCGCGGCGGCGAGATACATGATGATGGGCGAACCGAGACCACCGGCACCGATGCACAACACGCTAGTGGAGCAGATTTTCTTTTGCCCGGCCAGGCCCACTTCCGGCAGAATCAGGTGCCGTGAGTAGCGGCGAATCTCGTCGTTGTTCAATTCCATAAACGCGGAGCGGAGCCTAAGACACGCGCTTGGGAAATCAAGAAGCACGATGGCGATGGCGATGAACCGGTTGGTGTCGCGAATTCCTGTCGATTATTGTATCGAGCAAGGCGTGCAGGTTCTAGAGGGGGATAGAACAACCCGGGGGGCCCAATTCCGATGTTCGCTGCCACGCGGTCACTGAGCGGCGCGACGCTCGGCGAAAAATGGACCACCCACACAGCCTCGGCGCTTCCCATTGGTTGTAAATCCCGGTTTGATGGGGAAGGAAGTTGAGCGTCATGGAAAAAAAGGATTCACCCAATGCATCGTTGTCCGGCCCTTCACCTCAAGAGTCGGTACAATCCATTCTGAAACGCTCGAAGCTGCGGCCGGCGTTGGCCATCGTGCTTGGCAGCGGATTCAGCTCCGTGCTGTCAAAATGCACCGTGGTTTACCAGATGCCGTTCTCGGATCTCCCTGGGTTTCCGCGGCTCAGCGTCGCCGGACATTCCGGCAAGTTCTGCCTTTGTTTCCTGGCTAAAGCGCCGGTGGTCATCCTGTCGGGGCGCGCGCATTATTACGAGGGACACTCCATGGAGGTGGTCACCTTTTCCATGCGCGTGCTCGCAGCGATGGGGATCAAAACCGTGCTGCTGACGAATGCCGCGGGTGGCATCAACTCCAAATTCAAGCCGGGGGATTTCATGGCGTTGACGGATCATATCAATTTCATGGGCGTGAATCCGTTACGCGGTGCCCTGGCGCCGGATCGCCCCCGGTTTGTTGACCTCACGGATACTTACGATGCGGAGTTGGTGCGCCTTTTGAAGAAATCTGCTGTGAAGGCCAAGGCTCGATTGTTTCCCGGCGTTTACCTGGCCGTGTCGGGCCCGAGCTATGAGACACCGGCGGAGATTCGCGCGTTCGGCAAACTGGGCGCCGACGCCGTCGGAATGAGCACGGTCCCGGAAGCCATTGTGGCGCGGCAGTGTGGCCTCCGAGTGTCCGGGCTTTCGTGCATCACGAACCTGGCTGCGGGTCGCGGCAAAGCCAAGTTGTCGCATCAGGAAGTGCTCGATGCGGGCGAAATGGCCAGGCCCCATGCCGCCCGGTTGCTGGAAAACTTTGTTCAGCTTTATGGCGAAACCAAATAAGGAGCAGCTTGTGGCTGCCGCGCTCGAAGCCCGAACCCGAGCCGTGGCGCCTTATTCCCAGTTTCAGGTGGGCGCGGCGCTATTGACGTCAGAGGGCGAAGTCATCGGCGGTGCGAATGTGGAGAGTGTCAGTTTCGGCCTGACCTGTTGTGCGGAGCGCGTCGCTTTGTTCAAGGCGCTCACCGAGGGGAAAAAATCGTTCAGTGCTATCGCCGTCGTGGCGGCCTTGCCGAACGGTCCGACGCCGTGTGGCGCTTGCCGCCAGCTGTTGGCCGAATATGCGCCGGATGCCCTGGTTTTTGTGGCCGATGCCACTCATCCGGAGCGAATTCGGGAATTCACCGTGCGTGGCCTGCTGCCGGAATCTTTTTCAGCTTTTCGCCAGACTACCGATTGAGAATTGAGCGCGGGGCAGTATGGTGCGCGGCCTTAATGACCGAAAAACTCGATGATACCTCAGTGCTGGAGTCTGCCTCATGGCCGGCCTTTCTAGTGGATCAAGCAGCGATGGTGCGAAGCGCCAATCCTGCGGCCCTCGAGTTTTTTGGACCCAAAGTCGGAGGCCCGACGGCGTTGTTGTCGGGGATCTGGACGACGGAGAATAGTTTTGAACCGGCCGCGTTCCTCGAAAAGGTTTCGGCGGTCAAATCGCTGAGCGCCCCGCTGAAGCTGCGCGGGAAGGGGATTACCATTACCCCCTTTAGCGCCCACGTCTGCGTCCTGGATCGTGACGGCGGAAAATCGTACCTCTTCCAGTTGTTTCCACCAGGCCAGCCTGGTCCGGGGCAAAGAGGGGACGGCAAGCCACAATCGGTTGAGGTCAATCTGGCCCAAAAGCAGAAGTTGGATTGTGCGCTTCAGTTAACGCGGACGGTCGCGTTGGACTTCAATAACACGCTCACGGCGATCCTGGGGCATGTCACTCATTTGCTAAGCACGGCGGATGCGCAACATCCGTGGCGCGTGTCCTTGATGGAGATCGAGAAGGCGGCGGATCACGCGGCAGAAGTGGCGAATCAACTGGCAGCGTTCAGCTCGGAGCAAAAGGACGCGCTCGCCCAGACCTCCGGCAACATCAATAACCTCCTGCGCCGCACCGCAGAATTGTTTCAAACGCCCCAGCACAATGCGCTGGCGTGGTCGATGCAGCTCGAGCCCAGGATTTTTTCGGTCAATTACGACGAGGCGAAGATGCAGCAAGCTTTCGTCAAGATACTGGAGAACGCGGTGCAATCCGTTCCCGCCAACGGCAGTCTGGCAGTTAAGACACGCAACCTGGAGCTCACTTCGCCAACGCAGGATCGAACTGCGAACCTGGTGCCTGGAACGTATGTATGTATTGAAGTGACCGATAATGGCTGTGGAATTGAACCGGCGGTTTTGCCCCGGATCTTCGAGCCTTTCTTCACTACGAAATACGGCCACCGTGGCTTGGGATTGGCCTGGGTTTACGGCATCGTGACGAATCATGGCGGCGGCGTGGCCGTCTCCAGCCAACTCGGCCAGGGAACGTCGGTGCGCGTTTATCTGCCGGCCACCAAGAAGTTCGTGGAAGAAAAGGAGATCAAAGATTCGGAACTGGATGGCCGGGAAACCGTGCTGGTCGTGGACGATGAAGAGATGGTGCTCACGATGGCCGAGATGGTGTTGAAATCCCGCGGTTATCGGGTGCTGATTGCCAGCAGCGGCGAGAAAGCCCTGGAGGTCATCGCCAAGACCAATTCATTCATCGACTTGATGATCACCGACATGGTGATGCCAAAAATGAACGGTCGCGAGCTGATCGAAAAAGTGCGGCATCTATCCCCGGCGACGCGCATCGTGTGCGCGACCGCTTGTTCTCGTTCCCTTGAGGTGGAGAAGCAGCTCGATTTTTTGACGAAGCCATTTTCCGCCCAGCAGCTGCTCCGCAAGACCAGGGAGTCGTTGACCGCACAGGTCAGTTGACGAAGGTGGTGGATTACTCGCGCAGCCACTGCATTGCCGCCTCGATACTGTAAAAGATACTATACTGTACCGGGCCCGCCTCCACGAAAACCATGAAGAGATGGGCTGTATTATAGTGTTCCGGTGAGCTCACCACTACGGCGCGGCGTGAACGCCAGGATGGACCCGGGCGAGCCAGCTGCATGTCAGCCAATTCACGCACTTCGTTTAGTTTCCACACGTTGGTCATCTCGCGACAATCAATCACCCCAGTGAGGTCGTCTGAATAAGCGGGGTCACGGAACATGCGAGTGATGGCAGCCTGCGCTTCCTCCATGGATACCTCGCCGCTGAGTCTCATCTCCACCCATTTTCTCTCTGAATCAATCTGGTAGGTGATCGGCATGATTACTAAACAAATGGTGAGCGCGTCCGGCGTCGCTGTCGAGCGCGGTTGCGCACCAAAGATCAGAGACCTCTCCAAGCGGGAAAGTGCCAATGAATTGACCCGATGCTTGTCGCGGAAGTTTTTTGATGAAATAGTCAGCGGCAACGTCCCAAACACATGAAGCAGGAAAATCTTTCTCTCGGTTCGCGTCGCGAATTCATCCGCGCCTCCACCGCCGTCACGGCTGGTCTGGTGGCAGCTCCTTTTGTCCTCACCGGACGCGGTGCGGCGCTTTCACCCGGCGACACCATCAAGGTCGGGCTCATCGGTTGCGGTGGTCGGGGCACGGGAGCGGCGAAGCAGGCGCTCAACGCCGACAGCAACGTGCAGCTCGTCGCGATGGCCGATGCATTCGAAAGCCAGGTCAAGAACGCGCACGGCACGCTGAAGAATGACCGCGAAGTCGGCGAGAAAGTGAAGGTCGAGAGTCCGAAACTTTTTGTCGGATTGGACGCCTACCAAAGGCTGATCGACAGCGGGGTGGACCTGGTGATTCTCGCAACCCCACCGGGCTTTCGTCCGGAACATCTCAAGGCAGCCATTGCTTCTGGCAAACATGTTTTCTGCGAAAAGCCAATGGCGACCGATGGCCCCGGTGTGCGCTCCGTGCTCGAATCCGTTGCCGAAGCAAAGAAGAAGGACCTGGCAATCGTCGCGGGTTTTTGCTGGCGCTATGACTTTGCTCGTCGAGAGTTTTTCAAACGCCTGCATGACGGGATGGTGGGCGATGTGCGCGCGCTATATCACACCTATTACGCAGGGCCGGTGAAGCCAATGCAACCCGCCAGCGCACGTAAACCCGGCATGACCGACGTCGAGTGGCAACTGCGCAATTGGTATAACTTTACCTGGCTTTCAGGCGATGGGTTGACAGAGCAAGGCGTTCATAGCGTGGACAAAATGGCGTGGGCCATGAAGGACGTGCCGCCGCTCAAATGCACTGCCGTTGGAGGGCGCCAAACCCCCAATCACGATGGGAACATTTACGATCACATTGAGGTGAATTATGAATTCGCCAATGGCGTGCGAGGCTTCGTGGTGCACCGCCAAATCCCCAACTGTCATGGGGAGACGCGCGACTACATCCTGGGATCAAATGGTAATGCGAACATTGGCGGTCGCCGCTCGGCCGTGGAGTTAACAGACATGGCCGGTGCAATTAAGTGGCGCTCGGGTGCTGCGGATCGCGACATGTACCAGGTGGAGCACGACGAACTGTTTGCCTCCATTCGCGACGGCAAACCCATCAACGACGGGGTGCGCATGGCACACAGCACCTTGATGGCGATCATGGGGCGAATGGCGGCTTACACGGGCCAGGAGATTTCCTGGGAGCAGGCGCTGAATTCGCAGGAGCGGCTCGTGCCGGAACACCTGACATGGGACATGCCGCTTCCCGTGGCGCCGATGGCCATTCCCGGCAAAAACAAATTCATCTAAGCGAAGCCACAACTTTTCAATCCACTCGACTATGAAAACTTCACGCCGCCAGTTTTTCCAGCAGACCGCCACCGTCCTCGCCGCGACGAGCCTCGGCGCGCCACTCTTTGCCGCTGATACCAAGCCGAAACGCCAGCTCAAAAAA
The DNA here is from genome assembly GCA_963760275.1 of uncultured Verrucomicrobiae bacterium. GTDB lineage: Bacteria > Verrucomicrobiota > Verrucomicrobiia > Limisphaerales > SIBH01 > JANNGC01. Next base: position 101,338 of record CAVXCM010000007.1, on the reverse strand, counting down.
GCCATCATGTGGGACACGATTGGCTACAAGGGAACGGTGCTAGAAAAGTGCCGCGCTCTCAAAGCCGTGGGCTTCGAAGGAATTGAAGCGGCAAGCCACATGAACCAGGACGAGGTGGTGCGGGCCCTGGAAGAAACGGGACTCAAGGCCGCGAGCGTTTGCGACAGTCGTCATTGGAGCAAACCGCTTTCCTCGCCGGATGAGAAAGTGCGCGCCGAAGGGTTGGAAGCCTTGAAGCAAACGTTGCGTGATGCGAAACGATACGGCGCGACATCGGTGTTGCTCGTTCCCGGCGTTGCACGTGACGGCGTCACATACAAAGAGTGCTGGGACCGGTCCATCGCTGGCATTCGACAGGCCATCCCACTCGCTGAAGAGTTGGGCGTAAAGATCGCAATTGAGAACGTTTGGAACAATTTCCTGATGGAACCCGAACAGGCCAAGCAGTATCTCGACGAGATCAACAGCCCGTGGGTGGGCTGGCATTTCGATATCGGCAACATGGTGAAGTTCGGTCCGTCAGAGGAATGGATTCAGGTCCTGGGCAAACGCATTCTCAAGCTGCACATCAAAGACTACAGCACGGAGTTGGATGCGAGCGGCAAGCAAAAGGGCTTCGGCGTCAAGCTGATGGCGGGCAGCGTCAACTGGCCATCCGTCATGCGCGAGCTCGACAAGATTGGCTACACAGGCTGGGCCATCACTGAACAACCCAGTGCGCAGACGAAGGATGCAGAAGCCTTAAAAGAATTCTCCGCAACACTGGACAAGGTGCTGGCAAGTTAGTGGCTGTCGACCCGCTCGAACAGTGCGGCGCTTATCATAGATTTGGCCGTTAGCACGGAGCAGCGCGTGCAGGAAAAGCGCGTCCATATCCCATCTGATTCTCCAGCCTTCGTAACGTTTACGAAGGATTGCCCGGCATTCTCTTCGATGGGAGTCGGCAGCTATGGTCAATTTCTTGGTAATGGGCTTGACCCGTTTCCGTTGTGATCTCGGGGGGCCGGTCTTGTGACTGGCTCCATGGACCTAACCGAAGGTAAAAGCTCATGAAAACATCCCACTCAAACACAATAACTGGTTCGCCCGGGGTTTTAACTCTGAAATGGCGGCTGCTTGCTGCTCCTGTGATGGTTGTTCTGTTGGCCATCATTACAACCCTATCTGCGAAGGCGGACAACATAACCTATTCTGAAACGCTCAAGGAAAAGCTCACGTGCTTCCGGGAAGACGGAGAGACTTTCTGCGATGTTGAGTCGCACGGTCGCTACCGGGTTGCCGGCTCTGTCAATTGGGAAGGATTAATTGATCCCTCCATGATCAGTGCCGACGCCGAGGTCGTGATTTCGATGGGTGGCCTCGAATTCATAGCCACTCTAGAGGACGCGGACCAATACACGCCTGGTCGAAGCGCGACTTTCATCGCCGGGCATTTCAATGACCGGGATCGATTCATTCAAGATGGCAAGATCGTGGTTAAGTGGAACCGAAAGCGTTTCACATTTGTCGCGACCGGGAAGTTGGGTGGCAACACGGACCTTTCGCCTATTCTAGCGGACGACTACGTGGGCGAAGCGCCGGGTTCCGTCTCGGGGGTCTCATCCCTCACGATCGAGTTCGCTGGTGTTTCTCTTACTGTTCCCATCGAAATCACCGGCAAGGTTGGAGAAAAAATGGTCCAAAAAGGGGGTGAAGAATTTTCTCTCAAGTCCGTCGCGCTCAAGGGAAGACCCACGCGCGATCTGTAACTCAAGGCTGATCACGCGGCGCAGACTCGGGGGCGTCCCGCAAAGAACCTAGCGGACCGAACCAGGACTGCGCCGCAGCAAGTGACGGATGCGCGTAAAGTGTTCAGGCGGAAATCCCATCGCCTTTTTCAGCTGGAAGTCCTTCTCAATCATATTCTCGATCTGTTCACATCGCCGAAAGCTCTCCCAGTTCACGAAGCGTTGCATCCAAGCCCAATGGCCAAAGACGGGTACTGGGTAATCACTCCCGTGGATAAGCCGTTCGCCGATTTGCGGCTCCAAACATCGTCGAATGTGACGACCACGAATCGGTACGTTGAACGCGCTGGAATCGCCGTAAAGATTTGGATGCCGCGAAAGCATGTCCACGAACACCTCGAAATAATCCGGGTCGGTTACACCGCTTTTCGTGGCGCAATGTGCGGCGATGACATTGACTCCGCATTCGAGTGGCAACCGCAAGGTCCGCGGATCGGAAAGACTCTTATTGATTACAGGCACCGTGTGCTCGCCGCCGGTGTGTGCCAATAACGGGAGCCCTGCTTCCGCCATACGCGTCCAGAATTTTTTGAAACGCGGGTCGTTGCAGTCCACGTTATGGCAGTTCGGAAGCAGCTTGAGCATCACTGCACCCGCCTCCAAACATCTTTCAAGCTCGTCCATCGCATCCTTTCGTCCGGGATGAATCGAAACGGCTGGGAGGAATTCCTCGTATTCCTGCGCAAGTCTCAAAACGTATTGGTTGGGGACGTGGAAGGAGCCGAAGTTCAACTTCTGTCCATTGGCGTCGTAAACTTCGTCCTGTGCCAGGATCACCGCCGCATCCAGTGCAGATTCCCTGACGAGTTTCGCAAGATGACTGGCGTAGGTCGCGTCGAAGTCCGGCGCACTCATGCTTGCGTCCAGACCGACATGCCGAAGCATGAACTTCGCGAGGGGACGGTGCCACGCGCCAACCTTGAGCCAGCAACCGCTTCCCTTCAGGCCGTTACCGACGATATGCACATGGCCATCAATCAGTGGCAGCGTTGAATGTTTCACGTTCCCTTGGGCGTCCATTGAGGGCCATAATTCCAGAAACCAAAAGAAGCTGAATGAAATTCGCCAGGTTGATCTTGATGCTCGGGGCTGCAGCCACCGCCTTTGCCGCCGTTGACCCGTTCGAAGAGGGCGTGCGCACTACAGAACCCCTGACACCGGAGCAACAGCAAAGGACCTTCAAACTGCCGCCGGGATTTTCGGTGCAGCTGGTGGCGGCGGAACCCGAGTTACGCAAGCCGATGAACATGGCGTTCGATGGAGCAGGGCGGCTTTGGGTGAGCGAGTCTCGAGAATATCCGTGGCCCACCAACGCGGCACCGCGCGATACCATCCGTATCTTTTCGGGGTTCGACCCCAATGGCCGCGCGCGCAAGGTGACGACGTTCGCCACAAACCTGAACATCCCGATTGGCGTTTATCCCTTTCAAAGTCCTGCCAGCGATGGCTCCGGCAGGCTGAGTTGGAAATGCGTCGGTTGGTCCATCCCTAACATCTGGTTGTTCGAAGATCTGGATGGGGATGGGGTCGCGGATAGAAAAGACAAGTTGCTCGGGCCCTTTGATTTCACTCGCGACACCCACGGCAACCAGGCTTCGTTCCGGCGCGGCCTCGATGGATGGATTTACGCGACGCACGGCTTCAACAATCGTTCCAAAGTAGCTGGCACTGACGGGCACGAGATCTTTTTGCCCAGCGGTAACACCTACCGCTTTCGCATCGACGGTTCCCGGATCGAGCATTGGGCGCGCGGGCAGGTGAATCCTTTTGGCCTGACGTTCGATGCCATGGGTAATCTTTATTCGGCGGATTGCCACAGTTCTCCCATCTACCAACTGCTTCGTGGTGGATACTATCCGAGCTTCGGCGCTCCTGACGATGGCCTTGGCTTTGCGCCGACGACTGTTCAACACAGCCATGGCAGCACCGCCATTTGCGGCATCACCATGTTGGATGACGAAACGTGGCCCAGGGAATTTCTTGGCAACCTCATCATTGGCAACGTAATGACCAGCCGGATCAATCGCGATCGAGTCGAATGGCGGGGCAGCACCAGCGTCGGCCACGAACTGACAGATTTCCTCAGCGTCACCGATCCCTGGTTCAGGCCCGTTGATTTGCAATTGGGTCCGGACGGAGCGCTGTGGGTCGCGGATTTTTATAACCGGATCATCGGTCACTACGAAGTTCCGCTGGTGCATCCGGGACGCGACCGCGAGCGGGGTCGAATCTGGCGCATCGTTCCTCCTGCCGGCGCTGAATTGGCGAAGTTAAACATCGACGATGCTTCAGTCGAATCACTGGTGCTCGAACTGGCTTCGACCAACCGTGCTCGTCGGACACTGGCCATGAACCGCATCGCAGACCGTTTCGGCAAAGCCTCGGCACCGTTCTTGAAAACGGCTGTGGCGCGTCCGCGAAATTCGTTTCAATCCGTTCACGCCCTTTGGCTTTTGCGTCGCATGGACCTGCTGGAGGCGGGCGACTTGGCAGCGGCTGCGGCCGCGGCGGACGCACAAGTTCGAGTGCACGCGCAGCGGATGGCCGCCGATGTTTTGGAGCAACGCGCCCCTGAACGCAGGGGGATGGAAACGTCTTTGGTGGCTGCCGCCCGCGCTGTCGCGGAAAGCGGTACAAAGGATTCAAATGCGCTCGTGCAACGGTGCGCGGCAGAAGCGCTCGCCCAGGCGGAAATCGGAACGTCGCGATATGTCGAGCATCTCCTTGAGCTTCGCCGGCGCGTGCCCGTTTCCGACACCCATTTGCTCTATGCCGTCCGCGGCGCAATGCGGGATCAGCTGAATCAGGAGCCTGTCTTCCAGAGCGTTCTGGCCAGGCAATGGAATGCTGACGACTCTCGCTTCATTGCCGACGTGGCGCCGGCGGTGACCAATTCTGCCGCAGCGGCCTTCCTGGTGACGCATCTCCAAAAAAATTCCGAGCCGCGCGACGTCGCGGCTAAATACTTGAGGCATGCTGCGCGCTTCCTGCCCCAGGAACGGATCGATGACCTCGCCGCCATCGCCAGCGACAGCTTTCGCGGCGACGTGGATCTGCAATCGGCGCTTTTCAAATCGGTGCAGGACGGATTGGCGCAACGTGGCGTCGTGCTCAGCCCGCGTATGAAGCGTTGGGGTTCATCGCTGGCGGTGACGTTGCTGAGTTCCATTGAACGCGACGCCGGCGAATGGATCGCGCTTCCGGCGGACTCGCATCCCGCGAGTGCAAATCCGTGGAGTGTCCAACGTCGTAAATCAAACGACGGCCAGGAAGCCGACTTTTTGTCCACGTTGCCCGCTGGAGAAACTTTAACGGGCGTGTTGCGTTCCAAAGATTTCACGGCGCCAGCGGCGCTTGCTCTTTGGATGGCTGGCCATGACGGAGATCCCTCCCATCCGCCGCAGGGGAAGAATCTGGCGCGCTTGCGGGATGCCACGTCCGATGAAGTTTTGCTCTCAGCGCCAGCCCCGCGGCATGATGTGGCGCAGCGCATCCACTGGGATCTGAAAGCCTACGCAGGCAGGCAAGTTTATCTCGAGCTGATTGACGGCCACACTGCCGGTGCTTATGCGTGGCTGGCGGTGGGACGATTCGAACCAAATGTGGTGTCGTTGCCGAAGGTGACGCCGAAGATGGCAGATGACCGTCTCCACAGCGCGGCCCAAATCGCCATGGTCACGCGCGACTCTTCGCTTGAGCCGCTGCTGGCGACGGCGTTGAAGCGTCCAGCGGGGATCGAGGCTCGGGCGGGAGTTGCGGCGACCTTGTTGAGCCTGAACGCCCGAAAGCATTTGGTGGAGTGCGCCGCGATCATGAACGATTCCCGTTCGCCGGAATTGCTGAGGCAGCGCCTTGCGCAATCGATTGCGGAAGCCAATAGCGATGAGGGCCGCGCATTCGTTCTCGACGCGTTGCACCGGGTCCCGGAGAGAGCGCAACCGAAGTTCGCCTTGGCGTTGGCGAGTTCCAAGGCCGGTGCGGAAGCCCTTTTGCGTGAGGTGGAGTCTGGCCGGGTGTCGGCGCGCCTTCTTCAAAACCAGAACTTGAAGGAGAAGCTGCAAGCGTCCAAGGCAGCGGATGTGCAATCGCGTCTCGTCCGGCTCACGCAGAATCTCACCCCGTTGAACGAGCAGGTGCAAAAGGTGATCGATCAGCGCGCACGGACGTTTAACCCAGCCGCTGCTTCGGCGACTCGAGGCGCGGCCGTGTTCGAGAAGAACTGTGCTTCGTGCCATCAGTTGGAAGGGAAGGGGGCATTGGTCGGACCGCAGCTCGATGGACTCGGAGCGCGCGGGGTTGAACGCATTATGGAAGACATTCTGGATCCGAATCGCAACGTGGATGGAGCGTTTCGCGCCACTCTCTTTGAGTTGAACGATGGCGACATGGTTTCCGGATTGTTTCGCCGGGAGGAAGGCGAGTTGGTGATTTATGCCGAGTCCACCGGCAAGGAGTTGTCCGTGCCGAAGAAGAGCATCAAGGCCCGGCGCCAGTCGGAGCTTTCACTGATGCCGGACAATTTTGCGGATATTATTCCGGCCAACGAGTTCGACGACTTAATGGCATTCCTTCTGAGTAAAACGGCTACGAAGAAATGAGGCGCATGGACTCGAACCCATTCGATCACCGCTGGCTCAGGCACCGAATCTCGAACGGCATCTTAGGCGGCGCGCTGGCGGGTATCCTCAGTTTGATTTCATTCACCGTGTCCCTGCGAGCGCTGGAGGTTTCATGGACGAACAACTTGCTGAGCGTTACTGGGACGAATGTTCCCTCCGGGAAGCTGGAGGTCTGGTATTTGGAAGCGTTCTGCCGCAGCGGAGCCCATCACCAGGATTGGCGCAAAACAACGTTGCCGCACCAGACAACACTCCTCACCAACGAGGAGCAACCGGCTTCTCCGTTTCCGCACACTGGTCGTCACAAACGTCGAAGTCTTCCACACAGTGACGGCTGGCGCTGATGAGATTGATTTCCAGTTCGTGTTTGTGAATCGCGGGGTAGGCGACGTTGATCTGCAATGGTTTCAGCCCGCGTGCATTCGCGTGGAAAAGTTCACCGGCCGCGGCCAGAGCAATTACACCGCGCGCTCCTTTATCTTCACCGAACGCGGGTTGACGACGCTTGAGGATACGCGGACGGACTGCGGACGCCTTGTATCGCGGCGGCCAGGTTTTTGTGATGCCGGGAATCAGCACCAACGATGCGAATCCAAGACCGATCTCCCTCGATCGGCCGGCGAACGGGTTGATTGGCTGCTTCAGCGCGGACGGCAAGCAAGTGCTCGCCACCGCGTCCGACCGCACTCACGAACTGTTTGAGGGTGTTTACGTTTGCCTGCACAGCGATCCGCATGTGGGCGGGTTAAAAGCGGGCGAGCGAAAACAGATTCGCGCCAAACTGTACTTGATGACGAATGACATTCCCGCGTTGCTGCGCCGCTACGCGACGGATTTTCCTGCCGTGGGAAGGTGAGCGGCGACTGAGGGGATCCGCCCCGTCGCCAGCGACCGATCAACGGTCCAAGCAATCACGAACGGTCTGGGCCAGGAGTTGGGGGTTATAAGGCTTCTGCAGAAAGTTGATTCCCTCGGAAAGGATAAAGTCTTTGCCGATGATGTCGGAACTATATCCGCTGGTGAAAAGGACGCGCAGGCCAGGCTTTTCTGCCTTAAGAACCTCCGCCAAATCCCGGCCCGTGATGCCATCGGGCATGACGATGTCGGTGAGCAACAGGTCAAATTCTCCAGTGCGTTCCTTCCACCGCTCAAACGCAATATGCCCACTCGCCGCATCAATCACGGTGTAGCCGTAGCTTTCCAGAATGCAGCGCACGAGGTCGCGCAGCGAATCCTCATCCTCAACCAGCAGAATGCGCTCGAAACCGCCGCGCACGTTCTGGGCTATGGCCGACGAGTTGGCCGCAGGCTTGTTTGAGATGGGAAGATTGATCTCAAACGTCGTGCCGCGTCCCACCTCGCTCCTCACGGATATCCATCCGCCATGCTGCTTGACGATCCCGTAAACCGTCGCCAATCCCAGTCCGGTACCGGCGCCCACGTCTTTGGTGGTGTAAAACGGTTCAAAGATATGATCGAGATTCTGTTTGGAAATCCCGCATCCGCTGTCGCTCACGACCAACACAACGAAGTTTCCCGGACGCGCATCGGGATGGTGGCTGGCAGAGAAAGAATCGAACTCCGCAGTCTTCAGAGAAATCACCAGCCGTCCGCCTTTGGGCATTGCGTCGCGCGCATTCACGGCGAGGTTCATCAACACCTGTTCCAACGTGCCGGGGTCGGCGAAGACGGCGGGTATCTTGGCGGCCGGCTCCACTTGCAGAGTGATATGCTCGCCCAGCACGCGCTGGAGCATGTTGGCCAAATGGCCAACGGTCTCATTGAGATCGATGTTCCTGGGCTGGATGACGTTGCGACGACTGAATGCCAGGAGCTGCCGTGTGAGGCTGGCAGCCCGCTCTGCGGCGCGAGCTATTTCCTGCGCGGCGTGGTGTACGGACGGTGTGAGTTGCTGGCTCAATAAATTCGCCGCGTGGCCCTGCACGATCGTGAGGATGTTATTGAAATCATGCGCTACGCCGCCCGCCAATTGACCGACACACTCCATCTTCTGTGATTGGCGCAGTTGCCCTTCGAGCGCGACTTTGTCGGTGATATCGCGGCTAATTCCTACCAGCCCGTTGATTTTACCATGGACGTCGTGCAGCGGGACTTTGGTGGTTTGAAGCAGGCGCTTGAGGCCATCCACACCCACGATGTCTTCCTCCAGATCGAGAACGGGTTTCCCGGATCGGAAGAGCGCCTGATCATCGCGATGATACGCGACAGCCAGTTCGGGAGAAAAAAAGTCAAAGGCCGTTTTGCCCATCGCTTCGTCCGGATTGATTAGTCCCATCAACTTGATGCTCGCTTTGTTGTTGGCGAGATAACGCGACTCCGTGTCCTTGACGTAAATGTAATCAGGGATGTGGTCGATGAGCGTGCGAAGCAAATTGCGCTCACGAATCAGGTCCTGCTCCATCCGTTTCCGATCCAGCACATCAATGATGAAGCAGACGCCCTGATCGCTCTGGCCTTCCAGAGTCGCGGCACCCAGCAGGATGGGAAGGCGGGATCCGTCTTTGCGGGTGTATTCCTTCTCGAAGGGCGTGCAGACCCCGAGCGTTGCCAGTTGACCGAAAGCTCCCCGGTCCAGTTCCGCGAATTCCGGTGGGGTGAGTCCCAAATGGTTCACGCGTCCGGCCATCAAGTCTTCGCGGGTATAACCGGTCATTTCCAGAAACCGATCGTTTGCATCGAGGATACGGCCATCAGCATGCCAGAAGAAAATGCCCACCATGTTCGAGTCCATGATCCGGCGGAAACGAGCCTCGTTTTCCCGCAGCTTCGCCTCAGCCGCTTTGCGAAGGCCTATCTCCCACATGTTGCAGGCGACTGCTCGCAGCGCGGTGTCGTCGAGAAAATTTTGCGCAGCGGCTTCGAACCATTTCCAGGAGCCATCCTGACAACGCCAGCGAAATTCAAAGGAACATTTAGCCCGGGAGGTGCCGACGATGCCGGCAAAGCTTTCCAGAGTGTCTTTGATATCCTCGGGGTGAACGAATGAGAACAGGTCGCGGCCGATGATCTCGCTCGCCGCGTACCCTGTGACTTCGGTCACTGCCGCTGAAACGGAAGAGGCGATGCCGGCCCTGTTTACCAGGACCAAGCCAGCGGGTGCGTGATCCACCAGCACCCTGAGTCGTTGTTCGTTGAGGCTCGTCTCCCTCCCCGGCAGGTTGTGTTGCAACTCGATTTGCCGGACGACCTGTCGAGCCAGCCGCGCAAACGCGGCCCGTTGTCGCGGATGAAATGTTTGCTCCAGATAACCCACGGCGGAAAGTTGGCCGAGGAGGCGGCCGTCGTCAGTCCTGAGCGTAGTGCCAGCGTAAAAGCGAATGCGGGGCTCCCCGCGAACAAACGGATGGTCACGCCACTGTTCACTGGCCAGCATGTTTTCCACGACCACCAAGGCGTCGTTGCCCCTCGCAGCTTCAGAGCAAAATTGTCTTTCGCGCCAAAGGTCGGGTTCGGCGCCAACGCCTTCATAGCCGTAGTGCGTTTCTGTGTCCGCGGTCAAAACAACCAGCGGCACATTGCACACGTGAGCGGTAACCGCCAGCAGGTCATCAAATTCCTTTGCTGATTGGACGTCGGAATGCTCCGCCACCGTGCTTGCAGAGTGTGAGTCTGCCGCGTGAGATTCTGCCTTCTCATTCAATCGCGACGCGGCCGGGGTAAAGTTGGGGGTGGGGCTCAGGGGCGGCTTATCCATCGAACTATTCATGGCGTTCATGCATGGACGTTTGCGTGCAAAGCGATTGTGTTGATAACATCTTGTTCCAGTCGTTACCAGCCCTCCGTTCAACAGTTGCGTCTTGACGCTCCAGTGGCCGGACCATGTCAATCACGCGTATGAGATCCATTTCTGCATTCGTGGCGGCTGTGTTTTGCTCCGCGCTCGTGGCTTCGGGCGAGGATTGGCCACAATGGCGAGGCCCAGTGCGAACGGGACACGCAGGAAGCGGCTCCAAGCCGATCAAGAAGCTTGAGGCTGAACCCAAAACAGTTTGGCGCATCAAGGCTGGGGAAGGGCTGGCCTCGCCCGTCGTGGCGCAAGGCCGGGCGTTCCTCTTCGACAATCAGGATGGCAAAGAAACGTTGCGCGCCGTTCAGGTGGCGAATGGCCAGGAGCTTTGGCGCACGGCCATCGACGATGTATTCAAAGACAGCCAGGGCCCCGCAGGTCCTCGTTGCACACCGGTCGTGGATGGATCGCGGGTTTATGTCCAGTCCTGCCGCGGAGAGTTGCAATGCTTGAACGTCGCGGACGGAAAGAAACTGTGGAGTGCGCATTTCACCCGGGATTTCGGAGCCACTTTCATTGGCGAGAAAGGGGCTGCCCACGGCGCGGCTCGTCACGGGAACAATGGCTCTCCTACGCTCGCAGGCAATTCTCTCTATGCCCAGGTCGGTTCGACGAATGGGGCGAGCGTTGTGTGCTTTGACAAGATGACGGGGAAGGTTATTTGGCAATCGCAGAACGACGTGGCCGGATACGCTGCGCCGATGGTCGCGAAGCTCGCCGGCATGCCCCAAGTGGTCAGCTTTACGGCTGATGGTGTCATTGGCCTGCGTGAAAAAAACGGCAACTTACTCTGGCGCATTCCCCTCAAGACCGCATTCAGCCGACATGCCACCACGCCGGTGATTCACCAGGATATGGTTGTGGTCTCGTCGCACCAGGTTGGTTTGATGGGCATTCGCGTTTCGGCCGCAGGCGCTCGACAGGAATGGCTTAGCAAACCCGCAGCGATGAATTTCGCGAGTCCCGTTGCCGTGGGCCAGTATCTTTATGGGCTGGGCCCCAACAAGAATGTCCTTTGCGTTGAAATTGAGACCGGGAAAATCCTGTGGAGTCGCGAGGGGTGGTGGACGACCTCTGCGGATAAGGCGCATGGCGCGTTTCTTGTCATTGGAGAGAATGTTCTCACATTGACGGATAGCGGGACGCTCATTCTCTTCGCGGCTGATCCGAAAGAATGTCGCGAGCTTGGGCGCGTCCAGGTGTGCGGCGCAAACTGGTGTAACCCGGCTTACGTGGATGGCAAACTCTTCCTCCGTGATGGTTTGCGGCAGAATGGGGATTGGATGTGTCTGGCCCTAGCGCCTTGAGCTTTGCCAAACGCCCTAGCGCCACGGCGAGCGTCCTAACGAGCAGACAACGCGACAATATTGGCCGGCGCGTAGGCTGCGGATTGCATCATCAATTCCGCGCGCAGTTTCTCCAGGTCACGCGTTTTCTTTTGCAGCGCTTTCAAGGCGAGTTTGGCCTTCGGGTAGTCGAAACTTTCTGAAGAAGTGATCAGTCCATCCAGCAAGTGCTTGGCTTCGCTCACATGCTGCAAGGCGACGTCGACGGGGTGACCATTCATCGCCTTGATTGTTCCGAAAGGACGTTTCGTTTCAAGGAATTTGCCGTGGCCGTCAATCGCGCTCGATCGCGTTGGGCAATTCGTTGGTGTCATCATGCGCCCGAGGAAAGTGTGTGCACAGAACGTCACCGATTTCCTTGATGGCCTGAGTGATCGCCTCGGTGAACTGGCCTTGTTTCATCCGCACCGACATGCCTTTCACAATCTGATCCCAAAATGCTGCCCCGCATTTCTCGTGGATGCCCACATCGCCCAGCACCGCGAACTGTTGTGTGCGGGGCACGATGTAAATAAGCACGGCGTTGCGCAGCTTTGTCTTGGACATGCCCAATTGTTCAAACCTTCGACGGGCGAACGCCATCGCGTCGTGGCGTTCCTTGTGGGAAATATAAACCCGTAGCTCGCCCGAAGTTCGCTTCTCCGCATCGGCGATGGCTTGGATGATGCGTTGCTCATCCAGATGGCTGATGAATTCGTCGTGTTTCATATCACCAACTCCCGCTTGCTCCGCCTCCGCCGGAATCACCTCCGCCTCCACTGAAACCTCCTCCGGAACCGCCACCGCCCGACCATCCGCCGCCTCCGCCCCAGCCTCCTGGGATGATGACCGGCCAGGCACCCCAATGCGAACTCCCACGTCGGCTGTAAGCAGTGCCACGCGCCCGGCGGCCGAGCGAGCTGATCGCCATAACGATGAACAACCCGAAGAAGATAAAGAGAGGCCATGGAAGTCTCCGGGGCGACGATTGGTTGGCGGTTCGGCCCGTTCCTTTGTATTCGCCACGGGCAGCTTGCATCAAAGCGGTGACACCGGCGCCAAGACCTCCGGCGTAATCACCGTTGCGAAAGTGAGGAGTGATTTCATTTTCGATAATTCGTTTGGCAGTCGCATCTGGAATGGTGCCCTCCAAACCGTAGCCGACCTCGATTCGCACTTTGCGGTCTGCCACGAAGACGGCCAAAAGTATGCCGTTGTTTTGCGACTTCTGCCCAATCTTCCACGCCCGGTACATGCGATTGACGTAATCGTCCATGGAGGAATCGCTTTCCATTTTCGGGAAGACGGCTACGACGATCTGGCTGGAAGTCTCTTTCTCGAACTGCTCGAGCTGCTTGTTCAACGCCTCCGCAGCGCCGGGTTTTGTAACGGCGGCAAAGTCGTTGAAATACCTGGGCGGAGCGGGCGGCATGACCTCGGCGGCGCCGGCTGCGAGCAGGAGAAACCACCCACAAAGGGCGCCGAACCATGCCAGCGCAGGCCGCGGTAGCCTCATCCCCGCCGCGGAAATATGTTTCATCGGAGGGTGAAGCTACTTGTTGGTGGAAGGCTTGAATGAATCGAAGTTTACCTTCGGCGGTGTTTCCGCCCCAGCGGTTGATTGGAAGAAGGGCTTGGGCGGAAAACCGAGGGCACCCGCGAACAAGACCGCGGGAAAACTTTTCACCGCCGTGTTGTAAGATTGGACAGCCTCGTTGAACTTCCGCCGCTCGACCGCGATTCGATTTTCGGTGCCTTCAAGTTGAGCCTGCAAATCGCGAAATGCGGCGGTAGCGCGCAGCTCTGGGTAACGTTCGGCCACGACCAGCAATCGTGAGAGAGCCGACGAGAGTGACCCCTGCGCCTGCTCGAACTGCTGCAACGCCGCCGCATCTTTTGGAGCGTTGCTGGCATCAATCTTTACCTGGCCCACCGAGGCCCGAGCTTGGGTGACTTCCGTAATGGTGGACTTTTCGAAATTCGCCGCTCCTTGCACTGTCGAGACGAGATTGGGAATCAAGTCCGAGACGCCGTTGGTAGACGTTTTGCACATTGGCCCAGGCTCCATCGGTGGCTTGCGACAGTGAGACCAGCCGGTTGTAACTCCCACAACCGCCAATGCCGAGAACCACTGCAATGAGCAGCAAGACGCCGACGACACCACCACAACCCAATGCAAACTTTTTCATGGCCGCAAGTTAGCAAAGAAAGTCGCGCGTGTTACTGGAAATTTTTTGTGGTCATTCCATCGGAACGATTTGTCACGGCAGAGAAAATTCAAGGAGCCCAAAATTTCTGTCGCTATCGACGAACAAAATATGAGAACGCAAATCAAACAGTGGATTCTGACCGTGACCGTGGTGGCTGCCTTGTCGTTCGCGACTCGAGCCCATGCCTTGTACACAACGCACTTGGATGAGGCAGTGGTGGCGCTGACCGGGGCTTCCAACTATTTTGCCAGCCTTCCTTCGCCCACAAAAAACGACAAGAAACACTTCTCTGCCGTCAAAAAAGCCCTGAAGGATTTGAGCAAGCCATCCACATCCGTGGCCGGCGATTTTAATTTGTTCTTCCTCGCCGTGGTGCATCTCGGAGATCTCGTTGCCGATCCTGTCTTCGGGCCCACCCTTGATTCCGTAGGAACCAACGCATTCAACGGCTTCGTGTCGGATGCGCAGGTTAGTTTTCTCGTAATGTCGCGTCAGCTCGCGGCGCTGAATGACTTCGTAAAGGTCAAAAAAGCGGCCAGCAACCAGCTGAACGCGGTCTACTCCACGCTTGTCACCTTGAGCACCACCACCAACAAGCAACTCGGCTTGTTGCTAGGACGTCAAGTGTTCGCCCGGTTGGAGGCTGCGAACAAGTTGCTCGTCAAAGGCCAGGCGCAGTCTGGATTAGCGCCAGCCAACCTGGTTGGATTTACGTTGCACCACGATTCCAACGGCGAGGCGGGCGAGGTTAAGTTCCTGGATGACACCCACGCCACCCAGACAAATTCAGAGGGAACGTTATCCCACACCTACACCTATACACGCACCGGATTGAACACGGCCACGCTCCTCGTGAATGAAACTTCCGGAACGTCCACCGTGAAACTGAAGTTCACTTCGGGCACGGGCGGATCGTTCACATACAGCTTTGTTGATGAATCGGGAACGGAGTCGGGCAAAGGCACCTTTACATTGAGCCACTAATTCTCAGGCGACTTGTTGGGCCGGACGCTGTGTCGTTCCGGCCCTTTTTGTTTTCCGCGCATGACTTTAGATTTGCGCCACTGATGCGGTTACACGAATGATAATGCCTATGCGTGTCGGAACCATTCTGACCATTTTGATTGCGGTTAATGTCCTGTGGGCTGCCGCTTTTTTTGGCTATGCCCGGCGTTCAACGACGCCCGTAGTTACCCACGAACGCGCTCATATTGGTTCGAACAGCTCGAATGCCGGAAGCTTCATCCGTCCATCGACGAGCGCCGCGCCGCATTCTGTATCCGCATCGAATCCGGCATCCGTTGTAACGGCGATCGCTTCATCCGCCACGAATGCGCCGACAGTTCCCGCCTACCAATTCGGGTGGCGCGACCTTACGAATGAATCTTACAGGGGCTATGTGGCGAGGTTGCGTGCGGCCGGTTGTCCCGAAAAGCAGGTGCGCAGCATCGTCGTGGCGGACGTGAACGAGTTGTTCGATCAGCGCCGGCTCGAACATGCCATCAAGACGGATTCCCAATGGTGGAAGGCGGAAACCTACATGGGAATCCTGCCGATGCAGAATTTTGCTGCCGTCAATTTTGATGATCAGCGACGCGAGTTGCTGGTGAAAATCCTCGGTGAGGAGGCGGCGGATGCCGTGAAACTTTCCACGTTGAACAGCAGCGCGGTGAACCTCACGGGACCTGTTCTCGGCGCGTTACCGGCAGACACGTGGAATGCGGTCCAGGAGATTTGCGCCCGTTCCATGGAACGCCATCAAGCCTACCAAATGGCGCGGATCAACGATGGGGGTGCCATGGACAACGTGGAACTGGCCCGATTGCGCAACCAAACCCGCACCGACTTATCCAAAGTTCTGAGCCCCGAGCAGGTGGAGGAATTCCTTCTGCGCTTCTCCCATAATTCCAGCAAGCTGCGCCAGGACATGCGCGGCATGGACCTCACCCCGGACGAGTTTCGCAAGATCTTCCGCGCCATCGATCCATTGGAGCATCAAACCCAAGTGGAATACGGCGGGCCCGAGGCGTTGTCTCAAAAGCAGCGGGATCAACTGGAAGCCCAGCGCGACCGCGTGGTGCGAGAAACACTTTCTCCGGAACGTTATGCCCAATATTTGGGAACCAAGGATCCGCTATTCAAACAGGCGCAGATAATGGCGATGCAATACAACATGAATACGAAGGCGATTCAGGCGTTGTACGACATGCAGAAAAGCCTTGATGCGAAACGGAATCAGGTCGCCAGGGATGCCGCCATGACGCCGGAGCAGAGAGCGCAAGCTATGCAGTCCATCAGTGTGGAGCATCAACAGACATTGCAGCGTCTGCTGGGCGATCCGTCATTTCGGCAATAAATTCTTTACGTCAGCTACACCCTTGAAGGCCGGCGATCTGGCTGTTTTTCAATCACCTGCTAACTGAGCCGCTGGGCGCGAATCCGTCCGCAATGCATTCAAGACGCGGCCCGGGCCCAATGTGAGGCCTCGGTTGTTCGGGGTTGCAGTCGCGGCGTAACGCCTGCCATCCCATCATTCGCCGCGCCGCATTAGACGTTCCGCGCGCGGGGCAGCAATCGCCGTCTCTCCTTCTGGTTCCAATGCGCGAGGTGGTAGGAGTTGGCGTTTATTCTTCAATTCCAAATCGGAAGTGGCATTCGAAAAATCCTCCACCGTGTAGGTCGTGCCATCCTGATGTTGGAGAAATTTTTTCATCTCATCCAAATGAAAGGGCCGTGAGCCGCGTCGTCCGAACACCACGGTTTGATTTCCGGTTTCATCGACGACCCGATCGCGATCGAGTCCGCGCGAGACCGCTACGGCCGCACCGTGCGTGTGGTAGGTCGCAATCAGTTTTGGATTGGGTCGCGGACTGAATCCCATGTGGCCCGGGACCGTGTCCGGCGAAATCATTTGCAACACGCGCAACCCATTTCTGCCCATCGGCCACGAGCGCGAACATGGACGCGTTCACCGAACCGATTTGCACGGCCCGCGTGTCATTTAGGGCTCCGTCCGCGTTGAACATCTGATCGAGACGGGGCTTTTTGGGATTTTCAATATCGACAATGGCCAATCCCTCCGCGCCGTTGGGCACATAGGCGTAGGTGCGAGCCACGTAGAGGCGTCCGGCTTGCTTCAACGGCACGAGCGCAGCCGCGCACGAGCTTTGGCTGCGACGGAATGCTGATGTCCACAACCTTCAATCCCTCGTCGTCTGTGACGAAGGCGTAGCGGAATTGCACGGCGATGGCGCGTGGGATTCTTGAATTCACCGTTGGACAACTCGCCCAACAGGACGGGCTGAACCAAGTCCTTGTTGCTCAAGCCCAGCACGAACAAGCCCTTCGCTCCCACGACAAACAGATTGGTGCCCGCCATGTAGCTGTGCATCGCGCCAGTGAGTTTTCCCTCCGGGTTGAACCGAATGACCTTCTCCTTATCCAGGAAATTATTGTCAGGATTGCCATCTACCAGCGTGCCGACCGTGATCATCACCAAGCCTTCTTCGCGATCGGTCACGAAAACCCACGCGTAAATCAGGCTGACATCCTGTTCTTCGTTGTCTGTGTATACCTCTGACCACTTTTCCCGGAGTCGATCTTCGACAGTCGCTCGTTCTCGGATAATGACGGCGCAACGGATCAATGCCCAGCGTGCTCGGCAAGGTCACGCTCGTCGCATACTTGGTGCGGATGTGCGTGCGTTGGCCGAGCGGAGAAACCGGCGTGCTGATGATGCGTTCGCTGAAACCTTTGTTGTCGATGTTCGCCACGTCGAAGACCTCGAACCCGCCTTCTCCATTGGCGGTGTAGAGATATTCGCCGCGCAGCGTGAGATCGAGAATCTCCTTCCCGTGATGATGATACGCCTCTTTCAACCGCGCATTGTTTGCCGTCGTGTTTCGCGAAATTGATCGGGATACGCCAGCTTGTGCAGATGACTGCCGAGCGCCGCCTGCGGTTCATCACGCTCGGTCCACACGACGGCTTCGAGTCCGTCCTTGCCCGTCGCCAACGTAGGCGATAGCGACCGAAGAAATTCACCGTGCCCGTGCCGAAACCGAGCAGTGAAGTCATCCACGCATTGTTGTCGTTGTTCTTGGAGAGGTGGCAGTCCGTGCAATTCTTCGTCGTGCCTGCGCCGCTCGTGGTGTGCGGGAAATGGGGATTGTAAGCCTGGCCGCTGTAGCCTTCGGCGCTGACGGTCTGCTGTTGCGAATAGACCCATTCGCGCTGCCCGTTTTGCGATCCGACGACCACCGCGCTGGAGGAACGCAACACCGCGAGCCGGTTGTTCTTATAGGTCGCATCAATCCCCAGTTGAAACACGTCGTCGCGCACCACCTGCGGATTGTAGGGCGTATAGTTGCGCGTGATCAGTCCCTCGAATTTGTTGCCGGCAACGCGCTGGTTCGCACGCATCGGCAGGTGACAGCCAAAGCACGCTGTCGCCCACGACGAATGACAAACCTGGCAAGAGACGTTGAGATTGTCGTGCGCGAGATCCTGTGCAGGCGCCATCGCGATCACAGCGTTCCGGGCACATCGCCCCATGTCTGCGCCATCCCGCCGCAGCGTCTTGGCGTAGCGACTCTTCGCGTTGTACTTCGGCGAAGCTGGATCAATTGTGTCGCGCGTCTGCGGCACTTCCCATCGCACATCCGGGCTCAGGGTGGATCGCTGAAATAGCTTCTTGCCCTCCCAAAGGAAGCGCGGTCCCCACGGCGTGACGCTCTTGTTCAAATCCACCTGCGCCGGCGTTGCCGCTGGTCAGTAGAGTCGGCCGCTTGTCCACCGTGCCATGGCAATCGATGCACTCAATCGTCGTCGCAGCGCGCGGTTCGCCGTAGAGCTTGCCGTTGCCGTGCACGTCCATGTCGAAATGGCAGTCCACGCACTGCATGCCCTTGGCGAGATGGATGTCCTTGAGGTGAACCGCCTTGGCAAACTTCTGCGGGTCGTCATGCGCGATGATGTTGTCCTGCAAATCCTGGAGGTTGCCTTTCTTGTCCTTCTTGAACACCGCGCGGAAGACCCAGCCGTGCCCGTGATAATCCGCGAACTGCGTTTGCTTCAGCTTCGGGTTCAACTCCGCCACCTTCTCCAGAAAATCATTGTCGCCCCAGAGCCCGCGCGCGGCCGCCTCCTCGGGATTGTCGCGCAATGACGCCAGCCGCTCTGCTTCAGTCGGGTTCTTTTGTTTCTTCGGATACATGAACTCGCCATCGCTCTCCTGGTCCCACCAGGTGTAGCCGAGAAACGGATTCACGAAGAGATTCCCCTGGTGCATGTGGCAGTTCATGCACTGGCTCGTCGGAATGGCGCGCGTGAACTGATGCTTGATCGGATGGCCCTTCTCATTTTTGGGAATGGAAGCGTCGCCGCTGAAGCTCAAGCCCTGATGGCCATACTTGCTGTAATAAGCCGAGTGCGTCGGCGAACGATCATTCGCATAAACCACGTGGCAGGCCGTGCAACCGCTGGAGCGATAATCGCCCGGATGATTGTTGCTCCCCATGAAGTCGAGCAACGGATCGTGCAGGCGCGTCTTCTGCAAATTCAGGAACACCGGGATCGATCGATTCAACGTGCCCAGCCCGCGTTCGCTCAATCGCCGCAACGGTTTTCCCGGCGGCTCCGTCGTGATGGGCACGCCGAGTTGAAGCTGCTTCTCGCCGCCTTTTTCGAAGATGCGCAGGATATTGCTCGGCTGCGCCGAGCACGAAGCGCGGCAGCGGATCGAGGAACGGCAGCACGCCGTTCGTGCGCGTTTCCTCCGGCGTCGGCACATACGGATTCAACAAGCGCAATGTCTCGCCATTCGGCCCATAGGCCTGGCCGTAGCGATAATTCTTCAGCGGGAACGCTCCATTGTTGTAGAGCGCCGCGCCCCAAAGCATCGCGCCGTGGCGCATCATGCTGTGACCGGTGCGCGACACCTCGCTGGCGTGACAGGTCCCGCACGCTTGCTGCGCCACGCGCAGGTCGCCGGGATTCACGAACTGGATGAATTCCGCCGACTCGTGATTGAGCAGCACACCGGAGTCGCTCGGGTTCGCTGAACTCTCCCAAAAGAGTTTGTTCCTCGGCTCGACGTGCGCCTTCCGCATCGTCAGGCCCGGCGTGGCGTTTCCGCCGTGGCAATCCGTGCAGCCGAGCACCACGTTCGGCGACAAGTGCATCGTGTGCGTGTCGATGCCCTTGTGGCATTCGAGGCAGCCAATGCTTTTGGGCCGGACGTCGTCCCACGTTTGGTCGACGAGGCTGCGTTTGATGGCTACGGGAGCTTTGGGCAATTCCCGTGAGACAGAAAGAGGCGGCCCGTATCCGTCAGCCCCCTCTGCAGCGGAACAGATTTCTGGGAGCCCGATCGCGAACAGGCAGAGTACGAAGCAGAGCATCAGGCAACGTGAGGAAGGAAACTCGGTGAAGGACGAAGCGGTCTGAGCTTCTTCACTTCGAGCGGTCATTTGAACCCAATGCGTGCGCATGCTGTTGTTTGGAGCGGCGCATCATTGCCTCACATCCTCCGCGATGCCAACTCTGTTCTCCCGCCGGGATGGAACAGGCAGATTACAGACCCATCACGCGCATCACCGCTTCCTTGGTCGCGGGAACGATCGTGGGTTCGAAGCCGGCCGTCTTCATCGCCGTGTCGGGATCTTTCAATCCATGCCCCGTCATCGTGGCCGTCAGCAAGCTGCCCTCCGGGATCAATCCCGCCTTCACGCATTTGATTAACCCGGCCAGCGGCGCGGCGCAGGCGGGCTCAACGAAAATGCCCTCGGTCCGCGCAATCAATTTATAGGCTGCGAGGATTTCCTCGTCCGTCACCTTGTCGATGTGGCCGTTGGATTCCTGGATCGCGTTGGTCGCGCCCTGCCAGCTCGCCGGGTTGCCGATGCGAATGGCGGTGGCGATGGTTTGCGGATCGGCTATCGGGTGGCCATCCACGATGGGCGCCGAACCTGCGGCCTGAAAACCAAACATGCGCGGCAAGGTGTCGGCCTTTTCCGCCGCGTGATATTCCTTGTAGCCCTTCCAGTAGGCCGTGATGTTTCCGGCATTGCCCACCGGGAGAAAATGAAAGTCCGGCGCGTCACCGAGCGCATCGCAAATCTCAAACGCCGCAGTCTTCTGCCCTTCGAT
Organism: uncultured Verrucomicrobiae bacterium; assembly: GCA_963760275.1. GTDB lineage: Bacteria > Verrucomicrobiota > Verrucomicrobiia > Limisphaerales > SIBH01 > JANNGC01. The sequence goes on along the minus strand of CAVXCM010000007.1, from coordinate 80,440 downwards.
TCGCACGGGATTGATGCTGTTGACCACTTCCACTTTGCCCGTCTCACCGAGCTCACGGACGATTCGCAGCGCTTCATCGAAGTTGCCTTCAACGGAAATAGTCATCGCGCCATACATGAGAGCCTGGGCTAATTTGCCTAGGGCAATTTTGCCATTGGGCAGAAGCACCACGCACTTCATTTTGGCGCGCGCCGCATAGGCCGCCGCGGAAGCGGAGGTGTTGCCAGTGCTGGCACAGATGACGACTTCGGCACCGCGCTCCTTCGCCTTCGACACGGCCAGTGTCATGCCGCGATCCTTGAAGGAACAAGTCGGGTTCAAGCCCTCGAACTTGAGGAACAACGAGAAGTTTCCGCCAATGGCTTCGACAAAATTGGGCGCTTCGATGAGCGGCGTGTTGCCTTCGTTCAGCGTTATGATCGGTGTCGCATCAGTCACCGGCAGATATTCGGCGTAGCGCTGGATCACGCCGTTGCCAGCTGCGGTTGAACTTTAGGTGCAGTCAAAGTGTTCATTCGAAATTTTCCACGCGAATCATGACCGGAGTCCCTTTCACGACCGGCAGCCTGGCAATCTGGGCCAGCGCTTTCGTCATCGCAGCATTGGTTGCGTCGTGAATCATCAGAATCAACGGGACGATGTCGCCCAGCGTGCCCCTCCGGTTGAATCACCGAGGAAATTCCAATCTTCGCCCGGCCCAGAATCGTCGCGATCTTGGCCATCGTACCGGGCTGATCCGCGACGCTCAAACGCACGTAATAGCGCGACACCACATCGTCGATCGGCAGGACCGCGCCTTCGCGTTCGTGCGGGACGAACGGCGGAATGCGGCTGCTGGTGCCGAGCTTCAGATCAAGCGCTGCGTCTGCAAGATCGCTCAAGACCGCGCTGGCTGTCGCGTCCTGTCCTGCGCCACGGCCGTAATAAAGGGTGTCGCCCACAATGTCGCCGCGCACGAGGATGGCGTTGAAAACGTGATTCACGCTGGCCAGCACATGGGCGTTTGGCACCAGCGTCGGATAAACCGTGACCTGAATTGGGCAGCCATTGATGCCGATGCTGGATTTGGCTTTCAACTTGCGGCCCGGACTGGCCGGCTGGTCGCACTTTTTCACGATGCCCAGCAGCTTGATCGTGTAACCCAGTTTCTCGGCGAACGAGATGTCCAGCTTGGTCACATGGCCGGATGCCTTCGGTGTAAATCTCCTTTGGGTTCACCCAAAACCCGTGAGCCAGTGAGGCGAGGATTCCAATCTTGTGCGCCGCATCATGGCCGTCCACATCCAGGATCGGGCGGCGTCTCCGCGTAACCAAGCCGCTGCGCATCGGCGAGCACCTCCGCGAAATCTGCGCCTTCCAGCTTCATGCGCGTGAGGATGTAATTGCACGTGCCGTTGACGATCCCGTAGAGGCGCGTGATGCGGTTCCCGATGAGCGCCTCGCGCACAACTTTGATGATTGGAATACCGCCCGCAACGCTCGCTTCGTAATAGAGATTGGTTCCGTATTTTTCAGCCGCTTCGAAAAGTTCCTCGCCATGCGCCGAGAGCAGCGCCTTGTTCGCGGTCACGACCGGTTTACCCTGCTTCAAGGCCGCGAGGACAACCGCTCGGGCCGTGGTTGTGCCGCCCATGAGCTCCGCGACCAAATCGATCTCGGGATCTGCCACGACGCTGGCCCAATCCGTCGTGAGGAGTGCTTTGGGGATTTTGACCGCCCGGGCTTTGTTAAGATCGCGCACGGCTACACGCGCCACCTTCAACTCGACGCCGAGCCGCGAGAACATGAGAGCGCCATTGTGCTGGAGTGCTTGCACCACTCCTCCGCCCACTGTGCCACCGCCGATTATTGCCAGTCTGACCTGTCGCATCGAGCCGCCGACAGTGCCGATAAGCGAACGGAGGGACAACGACATTTTGCATCCGGCTGGCTGGGTTAGCGCCACTTGCACCGGTTTCGAAAGCGTGGCCTGTGCCCTGGCTCTGGTCTACAAGCGAGCGGTCTTGTATCAGCTCAGTCGCAAGGAGGACGGGCCACGGGGCAAGTCAAAGCAGGCCATCATTTTTTGCCCGTCGCGCCACCAATGGCCGGATTTCAAATCGAGTGGCCCCTTCACCTCGGTCATGGGAGCCAGGGCATTGTTGACACCGAAGTTCGGAACCGCGTTAGGAGCGGCACTGAAGCTGACCGTAAAGTCGCGTGCGGCGAAGGGTGCCTGGAAGTTAATCGCAGTCGCCGTGCTCTCAATGCGCGTGAGTTCCCTGGCAGCCCAATAGCGGGAGATTTCGCTGAGCTTCATCCAAATCAAATGGTCGTAGCGCGCGTGCATGCGCTTGACCGCTTCCTTGAAAATGTTGAATCCCACCCGCTCGCCATTGAAGTAAATGCCCGGCCAATGGCAGACCATGATGGCCGGCTCGCCGCGAGCAATCACTTCGGGCAGGCGGCCACCGCCGTCTTTAGTAATGAGCTTGTCCACCGAGCCGCGCTCCAATCCATCCCATCCGCCAAACCAGTCGCCCGTGCAGCCGATGATGGAGACGACGCAACGTGGATCGTCGGAATCGAGTCCGGAAGCGTTCTCGACTCGCGGCGCAACACTGCGTTCATCTGTGAACAGGTGCCGAAAATAATGCGGGACGTCGGCTTTGAAGACATCGCGAACGCTCGCGAGCGTCGCCGTGGAAAGTTGGGGCAACACTTTATTGCCGAAGCCGCCCGGGGTTGTGACGCCTTCGCATTCCAACCCCGCATTCTTTAAGATGCGCAAGGCGTAGCTGAAGTAATCCGTCAATTCATCCGCCGATTTGCCCACGCTGAAACCCCAGTTCTCCATGAACTTCTCAGTGCGCTCCTCGTAGGGGCGTCCGGTCTTCGTGTTGATGCCCCAGGTGTGCGTCACCATCTCCGGATGAATGTCCCAGTTGGGCATCATCAGTTCACGGACCAGTTTCAGGCTGTCGTTCAGTTCACGCTTCGTCCACCCCGGCATCTCCCGATCGACCCAGCCTACACAGGCGGGGTAGGGCACGATGCTGTATTTACCCTTCACCCCGCGTTCGCCGCACCATTCGCCGAACTCGCGCACAAAGGAATCGGGAATTTCGCGCGGCAGCTTGCGCCAGTCCTGTTTGTATCGATCTGGGAACACTTCGGCGAACTGCGGGATGCAGAAGTGGGCGAGATTCACCAGGCAGGTGGAGTCATCGATGATGAAGGAAACCGGAACGCGATTGCGCGGGTTCAGCACCGTGACCTCGGCAGGTCGAGGGGGCCTTTCGCCTGCAATTTGGGCGAGCAATGATTCGCCGTTGAGAGCCACGCCCGCTCCGGCGATCGCCGTGCGGCCGACAAATTGTCTTCGGGTCAGGTTCATGGTTGAGCACGAATAGCCTCGTATCGTGAGGCGTCTAGGAATGAGTGCAGATTGAGAGAACCCATCCAAAAGGCAACGCCGAACCTTGGTACGGATCAAAGGCTACGCGCGCTCATGCAATCGAACCTCATGACACAGGCAGACTTGCCTCACGATGCGCGAGCGGTCCAAGGTAGTTGCGAATCACCTGTGAGATTTTTTAGGAACATTTTCGCCTTCTGGCTGGTAGGGACCGTACTGGCTCGTGCCGCGGAGACAGCCCCAGCTTCATCCGTTTCATTTCGTAATGAAGTTATTCCAGTCCTGGCAAAAGCCGGATGCAGCCTCGGCACGTGTCACGGCAATAAGTACGGCAAAGGTGGATTCAAGCTCTCCTTGCGATCGCAAGATCCCGATCTCGATTTGCTGGCTTTGACGCGCGATGCCGGCGCGCGGCGAGTCAATACGATGGAGGCAGACAAAAGCCTGGCCCTGCTCAAGCCCACCACGCAGGTGCCCCACGAAGGCGGACTACGGTTCAAAAAGGATTCTGACGAATACCGGATCCTGGCCGACTGGATTTCGCAGGGATGTCGGGATGACTTTGAGTCTGCGCCGAAATTGACCCGGATTGAAGTGACGCCCCGGGACGCTGTCCTTGTGGAGCCGAAGCGCGATGTGCAACTGAAGGCGCGCGCATTTTTCTCGGATGGCACCGAGCGCGATATCACGCGCGCCGCCGTCTATGAGCCGGCCAACCATCTCGTGAAAGTGTCGCACGGCGGTCTGGTGGAGAGTGAACGTAGTGGCGAGACGACCGTGATTGCGCGCTTTCTCGATCAGCAACTCCCCGTCCGACTCGCCTTTATTCCGTCCCGGCCTGACTTCAAGTGGAGCGCGCCCCGCGAGAACAACTACATCGATACGCATGTGTTCGCCAAGTTGCGTGCCCTTCGCGTGAATCCTTCCGAGCTGGCTAGCGACACGGTCTTCATGCGTCGGGCCTATCTGGATTTGCTGGGCTTGTTACCAGGAGCTGATGAAGCGCGCGCGTTCTTGAATGAGACTCGGACGGACAAACGCGCCCGGCTCATCGACCAGTTGCTCCAGCGCAACGAGTTTGGCGACTTTTGGGCGCTCAAATGGGCTGACTTGTTTCGGAATGAAGAGAAGACAATCGACCGTAAGGGCGTGCAGGCTTTTCACGGTTGGATTGCCCAGAGCCTCCGTGAGAACAAACCTGTCGATCAGTTTGTCCGTGAGATCATTGGTGCTCGCGGCAGCACCTACTTGAATCCACCCGCTAATTACTATCGCGCGCTCCGCGATCCAGTGGCGCGATCGGAAGCCACAGCCCAGGTTTTCCTCGGCGTGCGCCTTCAATGCGCGCAGTGCCACAACCACCCGTTCGACCGTTGGAGCCAGGATGATTACTACGATTGGGCCAGTGTGTTCGCGCGAGTGGATTACAAGATTTTGCAAAACAACCGGCGAGACAACCTCGATAAACACGAATTCAACGGGGAGCAGGTTGTGTTCATGGCGCGCGAAGGAGCCGTGACTAATGCACGCAACGGCAAGCTCGCTTCGCCTCGCTTCTTGGGGGCGCCCGACGCCGTCCCGCCCGGGAGCGATCCACTGATCGAGCTCGCACGATGGGTCGCCAGCCATCCACTCTTCGCCAAATCGCAGGTCAACCGGGTCTGGTACCATCTGATGGGCCGGGGGCTGGTGGATCCCATTGATGATTTTCGGCCGACCAATCCCGCCAGCCACCCGGAGTTGATGGATCAGTTGGCGAAGGATTTCGCGGCGCAGAAGTTTAATTTGCGGTCGCTCATACGGCTGATGATGAACTCGCACGTCTATCAGCTTGCCTCGGAGCCGAACGACACCAACCGCGACGATGAATTGAACTATTCTCATGTGCTGCCACGTCGTCTGACCGCTGAACAGCTCCTGGACGCTCAGCATGAAGCCCTCGGAGTTCCGGCGCGGTTTAATGGCTACCCCATAGGGTTGCGCGCCGGCCAAATCCCGGGTGTCGAGGCCACCCGTTTGCGAGAGCGCAAGCGATCAAGCAGCGACGCCTTCCTCACCCTGTTCGGCAAGCCAATGCGCCTGCTGAGTTGCGAGTGCGAACGTTCCAGCGAGACCACCATGAGCCAGGCGTTCAACCTCGTGAGCGGGCCGGAGATTAACGAAATCCTTTCCGCTCCTGAGAATCGTATTCAGCAGATGATTGCGGCGGACAAATCCAATCACGACATCATCACGGAACTTTATTGGGCCACTCTCAGCCGCCCACCCACACAGCCGGAAGTGCTCCGGATGTCGCTGCTGTTGGAGAAATCCGAGAATCGGCGCAAAGCCTTCGAAGACGTCGCCTGGGCATTGCTGAACGCAAAAGAATTTGTGTTCCGCCCGTAAGCCGCGTTTTGTTTAGGGCGTGAAGGGAATCATTAATCCGACGTTGCCGATCAGACGCACGCTCTCGTTTCCACTGACCGCCCAGCCACGTTGGGCGTCGCTGTGCTCGGCGCGCCAGACCGCGTCCGGTCACTCGGCAGCCATGTTTTGGAATCCCGCCCGGCCCGTTAGGATCACGATGCCCAGCCACCCATTGCTCCGGGAACTCATCGATTCGCGACCAGTCTCTGGGAAGAGTGTCTATCCTTCCGAATCGCGCAACGCAGTTAGCCAGCAGACTTCCCTTTGCTCATGAAGCGCACCGCCGTAATCAACGTCGTCGGTCTCACTGAATCCCTCATTGGCCAGCACACACCGTTCATTGACGCTTTCCGGAAGCGTAACCGACTTGCGCACATCATCCCCGCGTTCCCGGGCGTTACCTGCACCGCTCAAAGTGATTATGTGACGGGAACCCGCCCGAGCGACCACGGCATCGTCGCCAACGGCTGGTTCAATCGCGAGATGTCTGAGGTGCAATTCTGGAAGCAGTCCAATCACCTCGTGCAGTGCCCGAAGATTTGGGACGAACTCAAGCAACTGGATCCCACGTTCACCTGCGCAAAACTTTTTTGGTGGTACAACATGTATTCCACCGCCGATTACTCGATCACGCCACGTCCGATTTATCCAGCCGACGGACGCAAGGTGTTCGACATCTACACGCATCCGTCTTCAATGCGTTACGACATCAAGGCAAAGCTCGGTGAGTTTCCTTTCCCGGCATTTTGGGGGCCTGCGGCAGGTGTCGACACGCCCGCGGCGACGCGCGACGCGGTCTCGCATTGGATCGCGGAGTCGGCCAAGTGGATTGAACGTCTGCATCTGCCGACCTTGAATCTGATTTATCTCCCGCACCTGGACTACAACTTGCAGCGGCTCGGACCTGCAGATCCGGCCATCAGCCGTGACCTGCGGGACATCGATGGCATTGTCGGGAACCTCATCGAGTTCTTCGAGGAGCGCAGCGTGCAGGTGATTTTGCTCTCGGAATACGGCATCACGCCGGTGAGCCGGGCGATTCATCTCAACCGCGAGTTTCGTCAGCGCAATTGGATTGCGATCCGTGAAGAGTTGGGGCGCGAGTTACTGGATTGCGGGGCGAGCCAGATGTTCGCCGTGGCGGACCATCAGGTGGCACACATCTACGTCAACAACCTCCTGTTGCTCGAAGAAGTTCGGGAGATTGTCCAAGGCCTCGACGGTGTGGCAACGGTGTTGGGCGAGAGCGAAAAGCGCGACGCGGGCATCGATCACAGCCGGGCAGGGGACCTCATCGCGGTGGCGGAGGAGGATGCCTGGTTTACTTACTATTACTGGCTCGATGACGCCGTAGCACCGGACTTTGCGCGCACCGTGGACATTCACCGCAAGCCCGGTTACGACCCCGTGGAATTGTTTCTCGATCCCGCGATCAAGAATCCCAAGCTGAAAATCGCCTGGCGTCTGCTGCAAAAGAAGCTCGGCTTCCGCATGTTGATGGATGTCATCCCGCTCGATGCCACCCTGGTGAAAGGTTCCCACGGCTGCCGCCCCCGTTCGCGCAAGGATTGGCCTGTCTTGATTGCGGGGCCGGACTTGGTGCCCGCAGAGTTGGAATCGACCGACGTTTACCACGTCATGCGCCGCGCGGTGTTGAAGTAACAAGATTCCCGTGCAGGCACGTGCGCTGCACCGCGGCGGTTTCGGAACGGAAAGATGTTCGAGCTCCCGTGACCCCCGCTAGGACAGATGCGCCCGAAGTCCTCGCATCGGCGACGGCCCTTGAACTTATGACGCCTCGGAAAACTTCAGTACATTCTTGATGCCATTGGCTTTGCCGATCAGGAGTTCCTTCGCGTGGCTCAGTTCATAGCGGCCGGTAATGATGGAGCGCACCGCTGCCGGCCAGCGTTCCATAAAAATGCCCAGGTCGTGAATCGCGTTGTCGAAGGCGTCCCGGCCTGCGTTCACGGTGCCCAGCAGCACCTGATTCTTCAGGACCATGTTGCGCATGATGAATTCTCCATCGATGGATATTTCAGGCAGCGGATGTCCCGGGATGCCGGTAAAGATGAAGATGCCGTTCAGGCCCAGCACCTTGAGCACTTCGAAGGAAACCTTTGCGCCTCCCACAGCTTCGTAAACCACGTCGATGTTGCCCAACATGCGTGCAAGTTCGTCGGGTGTAGTGTCTTCCGATGAAATGTATTTCACGCCGAAGCTCTCCACGAGTTCAGCCTTGGGATTCGGTGCCTTGGACCGCGAATAAACGTAGGTGTCGAAGCCCGCGACCTTGAAGGCCATGGCGCCAAGGATGCCGATGGGGCCCGCGCCGAGCACGACCGCCTTGTGGCAATGACCGGGAGCTTGTCCCTTCACGATAGGGCATTCCCAATGGAGGCGTTTCTGGATGTGCCACATCTGGATGAGCGCCTTCTCCGCCACGGTGAGCGGCTCAATCAAGACGGCCACATCGCGCAAGGATGGCGGGACGACGCACAGATATTTTTCCTGATCCACCACATGTTCCGTCATGAAGCCGTGATATTCCTTAATGCCGCGTTCCACGAAATCTCCCGTGGTGCAGAAGTCAGAGCGGTCGTTCCGGCAGGAAACGCAGTACTCGTGATTGCACGGGCGGCGAACCATCGGCACGACGTAATCGCCGGGCTTGATGTGATGCACCTCGGAGCCGACTTCAGTGACGAAGCCCAGTGCCTCATGCCCGAGCACCAGGTGTTCGTAGCCGGTGGGAGGGTTGCCATAATCAAAACGGCAAATCTCGCGATCCGTGCCGCAAATGCCCACCTCCAGCGTGCGGAACTTGACCTCAGTGGGTTGGGAGATTTCCGGTACGGGATGGTCAATGGCACCGACGTCTCGTTTATTTTGATTTACTGCAATGGCCTTCATTGGGGCGCGAAGTGTGCCGGGCGGAACGGCTGAATTCAACGTTTCAAATCACGGGAGGCTCGAAGCGCCCAGGCCGACCGCCGCCGAATCTCACGCCAGAAGTGGCGCACCGAAGACCCTGAAAGTTTCCCTCAGTTCTCTCGGAATTTCCCTGCCGGACTTGGCGAAGCATTCGGCGTATCGAATGGCGAACTCACGAAGAATGGCGGTGCTGATTGTCTGCGGGTCTTGCCGTGCATCCAGTTTGTAAAGGTACGGCTTGTTGATCTTTAGGAAAATTTCGCGCGCCCGGCCCAAGGTATCGGTTTGCTCAAAATGGTTGGCTCGATCTCCGCGATTGTGCACTCGGGCCAGTCCTGCGGAGACGTCGAGATCCAACAACACCAACAAATCGGGTTGCGGAGCAAATTCCTCGTTGCGCCGCATGAGTTCGCCTGGATCCAGGCCCCGCGCTCCTTGATACGCGGCAGTCGAGAAGTAGTAGCGATCCACGATGACGACGAAACCGTCCCGCAAATGCGGCATGATCCTAGTCTCCACGTGCTCCTTGCGATCCTTAATGAACGTCTCCACTTCGTCCGCAATGGAAAGCCGCCCTGTAAGTGCTGAGTCGCGCAACACTTGTCCCCATTGCCCCGCCGTCGGTTCTTTGGTGCGAAGGACTTTCAGGCCCTGCGCCGCAAGCTTTTCTCCGAGGAGATTTGCTTGAGTCGTTTTCCCCGTGCCATCGATTCCCTCGATGGCAATCAAGAAACCGGGAAAGTGAGAGGCCAAATTCATGAAAAGAGCATCGCAACGTGATGGGCCCACGGTCAACAGTTCTGCGGAACTGGAGTCTCATGGATGCCCAGGTTACTTACACGCTCGTTGACGCCAATTTCGTCTCGCCCAATTCTTAACCATCACATGAAACCGTTGCGTCTCCTCGTTGTTGCCTTGGTGCTTTGTGCGAATGCCGTTGGGGCCGCGGAGCCGCCGCTTCAATCCATCGGCGTCGCGCGAGCGGATATCACGCCGAATTATCCCGTGCGGTTGCACGGCTACGGAAATCGGCGCACGAATTCCCAAGGGGTGGCGCAGCCTCTTTTCGCCAAAGCCCTCGCATTCGGCTCCGATCGACAGAACCCGAGGATTCTCTTCACCGTGGATAACCTTGGCGTGCCGGGTGCCGTGCTGGAGGAAGTGGCGGCGCGTTTGAAGAAGCGGGCGGCGATCGCCCGTGAGGATGTCGCGCTCTGTTCGTCCCACACCCATAGCGCACCCATGTTGAGCGGCGTGGCACCCAACATCTTTTCATCGGACCTCGTTCCTGAACAGCAGGGGACGGTAGTTCGCTACACGCGTGAATTGACCGATCAATTGGAGGCTCTGGCCATGGCTGCCCTCAGCAATCGTGCCCCATCAAGGCTCGCGTGGACGGAAGGGACCGTGAAGTTTGCTAAGAACCGGCGGGTAATTCGAAATGGCCGGGCGCAGTTCGGGGAGAACGAGGCGGCTCCTGTGGATCACACGCTCGCTGTGATGATCGTGCGGGGCGCAGACGGCGGCGTGCGCGCGGTCCTGGCTAACTACGCGTGTCACTGCACGACCATGGGCGGAGAGTTCAACCAAGTTCATGGTGATTGGTCTGGGTGCGCCCAGGAAACCATCGAGCGGGAATATCCAGGAGTCATTGCACTGATCAGCATTGGTTGTGGCGCGGACGCGAACCCTTCGCCACGGGGTAAGGTCGAAAACGCCCGCGCTCACGGAGAGGAGATCGCCGCGGAAGTTGGCCGCCTCCTCAAGTTGACTGCCAAGCCACTCACCGAATTGCCTGACACAAAACTGAAACTGTTCGATCTGGATTTTGATCCCTTGCCCACGAGGGCGCAATGGGAAGCTCGGGCGAAACAGCCGGGCATCGTCGGCTATCACGCGAAGAAGAATCTGGCCCGGCTGGATCGTGGCGAGAAGTTGCCCACGACACTCCCTTATTCGGTGCAGACGTGGACGTTCGGTGACGAGCTTGCGATGGTGTTTCTCCCCGGGGAAGTGGTCATTGATTACCAGCGGCGGCTTAAGCAGGAATTGGATGGCGGACGCCTTTGGGTGAATGCGTATGCGAATGACGTGCCCTGCTACATCCCCTCACGCCGCATCCTCACGGAAGGCGGCTACGAAGCCGAGGATTCCCTCTGGTATTACGACCGCCCCGCGCGCCTGGCGATGAGCACCGAAGACCGCATCGTCAACGCCGTCCATGATCTGCTGCCGAAAACATTCGCCAAACCAAAGCGGGCCGCATTGTCGCCGCTTCCGCCGGCGGCCGCATTGAAGTCGATGCGGGCCGCGCCAGGCTTGACGGTGGACCTGGTGGCATCGGAGCCACTGGTGATTGATCCCGTGGCCATCGATTGGGGTGCGGACGGAAGGCTTTGGGTGGCGGAAATGCGCGATTACCCGATGGGCGTCGATGGTAATTGGCAGCCAGGCGGCGTGGTGAAATTCCTTGAGGATACCGATCAGGACGGCCGCTATGACCGGGCGACTCGCTTTCTCGAAGGCGTTCCCTTTCCCACGGGCGTCTTCGCCTGGCGCGCGGGCGTATTGGTCTGTGCCGCACCCGATATCCTGTATGCGGAGGACACCGATGGCGATGGGCGGGCTGATGTGGTGAGAAAGGTCTTCACTGGGTTTGCGACCAATAATTACCAGGCGCGGGTGAATAGTCTTTCCCTGGGGCTCGATAATTGGATTCACGGCGCGAATGGATTGTTGGGCGGGAAGATTTCGTTTGCGGGAGGCGCGGGTTTCGAAAGTCGAAATCCAGACGATGCTTCGAGGCACTCGCCCCTTCGCGGAGAGATTGATATTCGCGGTCGCGATTTTCGCATGGATCCTGACACCGGCGCATTCGAGACGACGAGCGGCCTCACGCAGCAGGGGCGGGTGCGAGACGATTTTGGGAACTGGTTCGGGTGCGATAACTCCCATCTGATCTGGCACTATCCGCTGGCCGATGAGTATGTCCGCCGGAATCCACACGTAGCGGCTCCGGGCGCTGCTGTCGTAGTGACGAAAGGCTCTGAAGGCAACAGGCTCTTTCCGGCCAGCGAGACGTTGGAGCGTTTCAACGAAGCCGCGCACGCGAACCGGGTCACCTCCGCCTGTGGCTTGGAAATCTACCGTGACTCACTGCTGGGGCCTGAATTCTACCGCAATGCGTTCACGTGCGAACCGGTTCACAACCTCGTGCATCGCGAAGTGATCAGCGCCAACGGTGTCACCTTCCGGAGCGCCCGTGCCACCAACGAGCAGGATCGCGAGTTTCTGGCTTCGACCGACAATTGGTTCCGACCCGTGCAGGCGCGCACGGGGCCCGATGGCGCACTGTGGGTCGTGGACATGTATCGCGAGGTGATTGAGCACCCGCGTTGGATTCCGTCGAATCGACTCGCCCAATTGAATGTGCGCGCGGGCGAGGACAAGGGTCGTATCTATCGGGTTTATCCAACCGGAACGCTGCCTCGGTCGGTGCGAAACCTTGCGAAACTTGGAACGCCCGATCTTGCTGCTGCCATGGATTCCCCGAATGGAACCGTGCGCGACATGGTGCATCGGGAATTGTTGAATCGCGCAGACAAAGCGGCTGTCCCAACGCTCACACGGCTGGTGTCGAACCATGGATCCCCTGCCGTTCGCGCGCAGTCCCTCGCCGCGTTGCAAGGTCTGGGCGGCATGAAGGCTGAATCGTTTGAGACGGCTTTGAGGGACAAGGATGAGCGGGTCCGCGAGCTGGCCATGTGCGCTGCGCCCTCTCCGACTTTTCATTCCATGGTGTTGAATTCCATCGAGAAGCAATCGGCCAATGCCGGCGAGCGGCTCAGGTTTCAATCCGCTCTCAGCCTCGGCGGCATGAGTGAATCCCGCGCCACGGAGGCGCTGGAGAGATTCCTCGCCGAAGCCACGACGAATTCATGGATGCGGGCGGCGATAGCCAGTGGCGCGAACGGCCGGTCTGTGACTTTATTGACCGCTGCACTGCGATTGCCCGATGGCCAGGGCCGCGAAGCGTTGGTGCAGAGCCTCGTCGCCACTGCGGTGGCCGAAGGAAAAATCAGGGATGTCGCGCTCATGGTCGTGCCGTCCTCGCGGCGCGACGCGGTGATTTGGCGCCTTCGGGCCATGCAAACTTTGCTTGAGGCGACATCATTGGAGAGCGGCATTGTTGACTCGTTCAAGCCCGGGCTCCGCGAGTTGTGCCGGGACATTGTCGCCGATCCATCCGAACCCCAGCCCGTGCGAACAGAGGCGCTCAGTCTTTTCGCGTCGATGCTCGCAACCGCGGCAGATGAGGATTTCCTGAGAGGCACGTTTGCCCCTGGTCCGCTTCAGGGCACGGCTGTCAAAGCAGTGCTGCGCAACAGGGAGGAGTTCATTGGTGAAACGCTGCTGCGTTCCTGGTCGCTTCTTACACCCGGGCAGAGGCAGACGAGCATCCATGTTCTCGTGACGCGTCCTGCCTGGGCGTCTTCGCTGCTGGCGGCAGTGGAGAAGGGGACTGTCGCGGCTTCCGAGATCCCCTTAGCGGTACGCAGTCGGTTGATGGATCATGGCACCGTGACTCGGGAACGGGCGGAAAAAATCTGGCAGCCTCGTCCGCCCGATCGCAACAAGCTTATCGCTGGTTACCTGCAGGCCGTTTCAAGTGGGAACGCGGAGAGGGGACAAATGGTTTACGATGCGGCCTGCGCCAGTTGCCACGTGTTGAATGGCCGCGGCCAAGCCGTGGGACCGGACCTTGCACCGCTCCGTGACAAGAGCGTCGAGGATTTCCTGGTTGCAATCCTGGACCCGAACGCCGCCGTGGAACCACGTTACGTAAGCTACACGATCGAATGCCGGAATGGCGCCACCTACAGCGGGGTGATCCAGTCGGAGTCAGCGACGGGACTCCAAGTGGTGGCGCCAGGAATTCGCGAGGTAGTCTTGCGGAGCGACATCCTCCGCATACAGGCCTCCTCGCTGTCCTTGATGCCGGAAGGATTGGAGCAAGGCATCGCGCCCGAGCAAATGCGCGACCTGATTGCTTTCTTGAGATCCCCGGCTCGCTAGAAGTGGGAACCAGCAAACGCGTCATTCTTCCGCGATTACCATCTCGAAGGCGCGCCCGACGGTTGGGTTTGAATCAAGGGCTTGCTTGAACTCCGCAGAACGTAAGTTGAATCCGCGTTGGCGCGCGACAGCGGCAGTTTGAATAGCTACCGCAGCGTCATAGTCGCGGAGCGAGTCAACAATCTGTCGAGGGCCCTTTGTTCGATCCACAAGCCGAAGCGCATAATCGTGGGCCGACGAGAATTTACCGTCGCCATCCCCGTCGACACGAACCGGGTTGGTCGCGCCGATGACCCGCGGCGTCCAGCGAGGTGACGAGGACTGATACGGCTTCGAAACACCCCAGTGCGGGGCGGTGTCCCCGGGGCCGGTCGCGATCGCCACCAGGAAAACATCGTGCCGGGGCCGCGGAATCCTCCATTCCACCTCGCGCGCGATGCCAGCGTTTGTCCCGTTCCGCGGTGAAAGAAAGTTGGTCGCGCAAAGGCTCATGCCGTTGGCGAAGAGTTCCACGCGATCACAGTCAATCCACGACGGCGCGAGCACCGATACTTTGATAGTCACCGTGGAACCAATTCCCGTCGCTAAATCGCCGACGCGGTAGCGATCGTTCACTTTCATCTGGGTCAGCAACCCCAAGCTGACATACGCGCGCCCGCTTTTGATGCTTTGGCAAGCGGCCTCACTATTGAGCGCGCCGGGATTCGTGTCATTGCATTCGAGATAGGTGCGGCCCTGCCCGACGATGTAGCGGCTTACGTCGTGCCCATCACTGGAGCCTACGGCGGTGATGCGATGTCCCGCATTGAGAAGCGCAAACCAATCGTGGAAGACGCTCATGAAATCCGACTGCATGGCGCTCGAATTAATCAGCTCCATGGCGTCGAACCGAAAATCAAACGGCCAGCGCGGCTCGCCGGTCACCCGGTTAAAGTTGGTGCGTGCGAACGGCTGGAAGCCGGTGTGCGTGTTGCGCGGGTGATTCATCACAATCACCTGCACCCCTGGAGTGGCGCGCATGGCACGGAGCAACGACGTCCAGTTTGTTTCGCGATTGCTCGGCAATGTCGCCCCTGCCGCCACGGGGAAGATGTTGAAATGCCCTACCCGCGTCGTGACTTCATCGCCGATGACGGGAGTGAAGAACTCGCCAGTCCGGGTGGCCTTCGCCGCAGGTCGGAGGTCAATGGCCAGGTCGTGATCGGTGGCGATCGGGAACTCAATTCCCTCGCCAGCGAGAGTGATGGCGCGTTCTTCAATGGTGGCATCGCCGTGTCGGCTGTGAGTGAACGTGTGGACATGTGTGTCGCAACTGACCAGACCCGGCGTGGAAACTTCGCGACGCAACTGCAACGAGACACGACGTCGATCACCAGCGGTAAGCACGAGGTTGGTTGCCGCCAGGCTGTATTCGAACCCGCGCGTGGCCCGGATGGTGTAGTTGCCCGCTCGCAACTGAATCCGCGCGCGACCATCGCCCGTGTAAACCACGCCGGGACGCGATGCGACCGTTTGATTGGTCGGTGCGAGGAGCGCCGCGAAGGTGCCATCGGGATGAGTAATGGTGAGGCGGCAGGGCAGCCCGCGTCCTGAATCAGCATCTGTGGCGTTGATCTCAACCGCAGATTCACTGAAGGCGGCTTCAACGGGGCGCGGAATGAGACGAAGATTGCCGATGCGGATGTCGTCATTTTCGCGCGGCGGAATGATCGAGAGAAGATTGGTGCCATCGCGCAGAACACCGGCATGGATGAAAAACGTGCCGTCCAACGGCGCCTCCATCGCGAACAGATTACCCAGCCGTCTGCCGTTAAGCTCCACCCGCCAATCCAGTTTTACATCGTCCTGCCAGACGAGAAGCGTGTGGTCTTGGGAAACGTGTCGAGACTGAAAGCGGATATCGAGTCGTGAGCCATGAGGCGTGCTGGCTGCGAAGTCCGCCCATTCGGCGTTCGTGCCGGAGCGCAGATGATAGCGGCGGTCATCCAGCGTCAGTTCGCCGGCCGATAGTCCCAGGCAACTGATCGCGACGCATGCGATCCATTTCATCATGGCAAATCAACACTTCACACGTCCGCCCGGAAGGATCTGACAATAAGCAGGCGGAAGGTCGGGTGGTCGATCGGCGGCTGCTTTGCGGACGAACTCGAGGATTCGGGACGTGTCGTCGCCTGCCGCCCACACTTCGCGCAGGAAGTCGGCCGGATGAATGCCATGCTCGCGAAGGAACGCGCGGTCGCCTCCGCAGCAATACATCAAGTCAGCAGGCATTTCGCCGCGGAGCTTGGCCTTCGCTTTCTCAATGATGCGCGGGAGCCATTCTATCCCGCCGAGTTCTTCCGACTTCGCCGGCAGCGCATCCATGTCAATGCGACGCTGGCTTGGCTTTCCTTTCTGCACGCTGATGAAATATTCGCGCCGGGTGGCTGTGATGAGCAGGGCCGTTTCAGCGCCAGGATCGCCGCCATGGTAATTGTCCTCCACGAAATCAAAAACCTCCTGAGTTGTCGTACCAATTTCAGCCAGGAATTTCCGATGCGCGGGGTTAAACATCGATTCAGAATCGCGCTTTCCCGCTCGATAGGCATCGAGACCGTCTTCGAACACTTCACGAAATTGTTTTGCCCAGTTGTAATTGTCCACGACGCAAACAAAGCACATATCGGGACCAAGCACCAAGCTTCAAGAGGGCCAGGCAGAGACGCTGTTTTCTTCAAACCTTGGAACATGGGGCGATACGCGTTGCTACTGACTGGCAAGCTGGCTGAATTTCCGGGGACTCACGCCGTCGAACTGCCTCAAATTATCCTGACCATGTTGAGAAACTTATTTTTCCTTGGCTTTGCGGCGGCGGTCGTTTCATCGAACCTCCACGCGGCCGAGTCTAAACGCGCTAATTCCCCTACATCCAAACCGGCGGCCGCCAAGCCTCTCCGCAAGGACGGCACGAAGTGGGATTTGATGGAGCACGGACCGTTTCTATCGAGCCACATGGATGCGACGCCGAAGATCAACAAAGCGGTGAGCATCAATCTCGGCAATGGTGCGACCGTTTGCTTCGACACGGAGATGTGCAAGCTGGCCTTGGGCTGGACGGGCGGCTTCGTGAAATTGCCGGTGGGACGCGATGGGTTGGAAGGCATGCCGAAACCGGGCGGCACGAACATTCTCTTCACCACGCCGTCCGGACCGGGTTGGGCCGATGGAGACGGAAATTTTTCGGATGGACGGCCGGAATTCAAGGGACGCAAGTACGGGCCGCTTCCGCGCGAGCACGCCAAGTGGAAGGGGATTTACCTGGATGGAAACACCACAGTGCTCAGCTACACCGTCGGCAAGGCGAGCGTATTGGAGACGCATGCTTTTACCAATGGAGTCTTCGTGCGTGAGCTCAAAGTCAGTTCCTCAAGGCGCCCATTGACCGCACTCATCTGTGAAGCGAAGGGCGGCGCGGTGGTGAACGGCGGCGCGGCGCGGATCCCGCAAGGCGCGCACGAATTGATCGTGCACGTCCTGGGAACGGGCGGCGAACTGGCCTACGGCTCCAACAACTCAGTGGTTTTGAAGGTTGAGGGAAATGCTCATGTGGCCGTGCGCTATGAGCGCGTATCTCGTGAGGTGGCCCAGGAAGGTTTTGCGGTCAGCCACCGGTTTTCTCCGGTGTTTGCCACCGTCGATAAAGGCGGGGCGCCTCGTTGGGGTGAACCGCTTGCGGCGCCGGGCAAAGTGGGAACCAATGACGAAGCCTATGTGGTGGACACATTGAGCGTTCCGGAAACAAATCCGTACGGTTCATGGATTCGGTGCAGTGGCCTCGACTTTTTCTCGGATGCATCCCGGGCAGCGGTGTGTTCGGTCTCTGGAGACGTTTGGATTCTCCAGAACATCGATGACAAGTTGGACCGCGTAACGTGGAAGCGCTTTGCCACGGGATTATTTCAACCGCTGGGATTGAAGATTGTGGATGACAAGGTCTACGTCCTTGGCCGCGATCAGATCACCCGCTTGCATGATCTGAACCGGGACGGCGAGGCGGACTTCTACGAAAACTTCAACAATGACATTGCGGCATTTCAGGATTACCACGAGTTCGCGCTCGATTTGCAGATGGACTCGAAGGGCAACTTCTATTTTGCCAAGGGTGGGAACCTGGGCGACGCGCGGCATCCCGCACAATGGTTGTGTGATCAAGGTGAGCAAGGACGGCTCGAAACTGGAAGCCATCGCCAATGGTCTGCGCGCGCCGAACGGCATGGGCATGGGGCCCAACGACGAAATATCCGTCAGTGACAATGAGGGCAATTGGGTGCCCACCTCGCGGTTCAGCATCATCCAGCCCGGTGGTTTTTACGGGCACGTGAACAATTCATTCCGCACCCCGAAGCCCACGACCTACGATAATCCGGTCTGCTGGCTGCCCAAGGTGGTGGATAATTCCAGTGGGGGACAGGTGTGGGTAGACAGCCGGAGGTGGGGTCCATTTGATGGGGATATGCTGTTCATGAGTTACGGCCATTGCTCGTTGTTCAAGGTCTTGCTCGACAAGGTGGATGGCGAATACCAGGGCGGCGTGGTGAAATTTCCCCTGCGGTTTGATTCCGGGATCATGCGTGGCCGGTTCAACAAGAAGGACGGGCAACTTTACGTTACGGGGTTGGTCGTGTGGCAGTCCGATGGCGCGAAGAAAGGGGCGGTGCATCGCGTGCGCTACACTGGCAAGGCGGTTCATATGCCGACCAAACTGCGCGCCACCACGAAGGGCATTGAACTCACGTTCACCTCACCATTGGATGAAACGACGGCCACGGACGTAGCGAACTGGGCGGTCGAGCAATGGAACTACAAGTGGACGAGCCAACTACGGTTCGCCGGAGTTCTCCGTCGCGGAACCAGACAAAAAGGGCCACGACAAAGTGGAAGCTGAAATCCGTGACCCTGTCCGAGGACCGGACCAAGGCGTTCCTGGAGATTCCGACCATTCAACCGGTGATGCAGATGAAAATCTCGGCCAACATCAAGGCAGGGGACGGAACGCCAATGAAGCACGAAGTCTGGAACTCCATCTGGAATCTAGCTGGGAGGTAGTTCGGACCGATTCGGCTCGAAGCCGTTCGCGGCTACTTGCGCGTTGTCGATTTTTCCGCCCGTTGATTCTTCACGAGGGCGCGCAGGACTAAGAGCAGGAAGGCGCTGAGGAGGACAAATGCCAGGGCGTGGTCCAGACCCGCCAAAGGGTGCGCGAGTTGCGCCGTCAGATCAGCCGGCGCGTGTCCCGGATGAGCCGATGCGACCGTCATCCCCGCTGCTCCTACCAACATGGCCGCGACCTTTGTGCTGAACTTCGTCATGCCGCAAAACGTAGGCATCATCCCGGAAACGTCAAGCATCGGGCTTGGTGAACACGATGGTTACGGCGTTGGAGAGGGAATTTGAAAACCTGACCGTGGAGAATCTTCGCGAACGCTGTGTAGCTACGCGTTTGCAAACCCGGGCGGTTGCCGCTGGAAATTGATTTGCCTCAAGCGGAAGCGACGAGGAAAGTAAGACCGTGCGTGTGAGGATTCTCTTTCTCTTTTCACTCGTGCTGAACGCCGTTCTCGGCGTCGCGCTGGTTACATGGGTTGCGTCTCGGCCCAAAGATCTCCCGAGAGCCGCGCGCCCCATTGAAGTCACTTCAAACACGCGGCCCATTTCCATCGTTAAAACCAACGTCATGGTTCGCCCGCGCAGTTTTTCCTGGCAGGAAGTGGAATCTCCCGACTACGCCGTCTACGTGGCGAACCTGCGCGCGATTGGGATGCCAGCCACCACCATTCGTGACATCATCGTGGCTGACGTCGAGCAACTCTTCAGCAAGCGCCACAGAGATGAGGCGTTGAAACAGGATATCGAATGGTGGCGTGCCACTCCGAGCTACGAGGCCCACTCCAACGCACTGGCGCGCACCCATGACATCGATGCCGAACGTGTCGAGTTATTGACGCGCTTGTTGGGGCCGGATTGGAACAAAGGGCGCGCGCAGCCTGAGCCGGCCCCCTTGGCGCTGGCGGGGCCGGTGCTAGGAAATCTCCCGGACGATGTAAAAGCGACTGTTCAGGACATTGCGGCCCGATCGCAGGCGCGGGTCAGTGCGTATCTTGCCCAAGTCCAGGCAAACGGGCAGGAAGCCAGTGGCGTTGAACTGGCCAGGATGCGAGAAGAGACGCGCCAGCAGTTGGCCGCTGTTTTGAGCCCGCAACAGCTCGAGGAGTTTCTCCTTCGCTATTCGGAGAATGCGATTCGACTCCGCCGTGAACTGTCCGGGTTGAATCCCACCCCGGACGAGTTCCGGGCACTTTTTCGAAGCACCGATCAAATTGACCGCGATCTCCAACTGCGGGCAGCGGGTGCCGATCCGGCCTCGCAACGAGCGCGGCAAGCCCTTGAGCAGCAGCGATTGGTGGGAATTAGGAATGCTCTCGGCCCGGAACGGTTTGCCGTTTACCAGGCGATAAACGACCCAGTGTATCGCGATGCTCTCGCTGTGGCTCAACAAGCTGGGGCGGGTGAGGACACAGCGCGGTCGCTTTACGAAATAACTCGTGTGACCAGCGCGGAAATTAGTCGCATCCAGAATGATCCCCAATTGAGCGATACGCAGAAGCAGCAGCAGATCCGGGATGTCGAGGCAGAGCAGCAACGGGTTCGCGCCGCCGTTCTGGGAGAAACGCCCACACCTGAAACTGCGCCCGCAGCAGCAACAGCGGCGGCTCCGGAGCAACGATTATACACTCATGCAACTGAGATTGGGGAGACGTTGCCGTTCCTTGCTGTCCGCTTTGGGGTCTCCATGGATGCCTTGCGGGAAGCCAATCCAGGTTTGAACTTCAGCCGGTTGCCACCACGAACACCGGTAAATATTCCCCCGCCTGGCACCGGTCGGCCGCCGTCGCTCGGAGGGCCGCCGCTGCCGCCGCCAGTTCAACGGCGGTGAGTTACTTCAATTTCACGGCTGGCTGCGACTGAATCATTTCCAGTGCGTCCTTGGCGCTTTCTCGAATCTCTTCATCCGGATCGTTCAGCAAGCCGTTGAGGATGGGAATGACCCGTTGATCGTCCAGGTCGATAAGGCCATCAATGGCGGATTGGCGAACGTCGCTGGGCAAACCTTGCTTCGTTCCAGAGGCGAGCATCTTCAGTTTTTCCTCCGGAAAGCCATCGATACCCAACAACGAATCCAGCAAATCCACCTTCAATTCGGGATCTGTTTCCGCGTCGAACAATAAAGCCAACGCGCGAATCGATTCCGGTGCCGGCAGGTCCGCAATGTCCATCATCAAATCAAGGCGCTCATCCCGGTTCGTGGTCGAGGCATACTCTTTTAACAGCACCGGCAAAGGTTTCACGTCCACATCACTTTCCCCGAAGGCGTTGGTGACAATATTAACGGCGGAGGTTGTGGTGCGCACCGCCAACGTCGTCCTGGACTGGGTGACAACGGGAGGCACGGTAACGGCCGACGTCGGCGCTGGCGATGGAGTGGTTGGTCCTGGTGTCGGCGCCGGTGTCGCGGGATCGCCTGCCACGGTTGGTGGCGTCGTTGTTTGAAGGGAATTCGCATCCGTTTGCTGCGGTGCAGGTTTGGAGCGCAGGCGCGAGTAGCCGATTAATCCTGCAATCGCTGCGCACATAACCACCATCAGAATTAGAAAATTTCGTGACATAGCTCTCTGGAGGTCCATTCATGCTTCCGTTTGATTCTGAATTCAACCCGCGATTTCGGCAGAAGTTTTCGCCCGGCTGGAATGCGCTCGGCGGGATACCGATGCAAAGCTTCAGCGAGTCGGGCGCGCGTGCATGTAAGAATCAGGAACGACTCTGGAGTTTCGTTCGGCCCGGGCGTAAAATGAACGCCAGCCATGAACTGTCATCACGTCAATTTTGCCATGAACCGCCGCGACTTCTTCGGCCGCTTCGGATTGGGAATGGGTGGGATGGCGCTGTTCGGATTGTTGAACCGCGATTCCGCAGCCAGCGAAACCGCGGCGAATCCTTTCAAGGGCATCCTCGATCAGCCGCACTTTGCGCCCAAGGCCAAACGCATCATTTACCTCTTCATGAGCGGCGGGCCGTCACAGCACGACCTCTTCGATTACAAGCCGCTGCTCAACAAACTCAACGGCCAGGATTTGCCTGAGAGTGTGCGCATGGGGCAACGACTCACCGGCATGTCGGGCAATCAGGCGACGTTGCCGCTGGCGGGCTCGCATTTCAAATTTGCCCAACATGGAAAATCCGGCGCCTGGCTGAGTGATCTTCTTCCGCACACTGCGAAGATGGCGGACGACTTGTGCTTCATCCGTTCGATGCACACGGAACACATCAATCACGATCCTGCGATCACCTTTTTCCAGACCGGGCATCAGCTTCCCGGGCGCCCAAGCATGGGATCGTGGCTGAGCTACGGACTCGGCAGTGCCAACGAAAATCTGCCCGGCTTCGTCGTGCTCATTTCCAAGGACCGCATCGATCAACCGCTTTATTCCCGGCTGTGGGGAAATGGTTTTCTCTCCAGCGTTCATCAGGGCGTGCAGTTTCGCGCGGGTAAGGAACCGGTGCTGTTCCTGAAGAATCCCGACGGCATCTCGAGCGAGAGTCGGCGCAAGATGCTCGATCGCCTCGCGGAATTGCACGCCCTCCAATACGAGGATCTCGGCGACCCGGAAATCAATTCGCGCGTTGCGCAATACGAGATGGCCTACCGCATGCAAACCAGCGTGCCCGGCGTGATGGATCTTTCGAACGAACCCGAGAGCGTTTACGAACTCTACGGCAAGGAAGCCGAAGAGCCGGGAACCTTCGCGGCGAATTGCCTGCTGGCCCGCCGCCTCGCCGAACGCGACGTGCGCTTCATTCAGCTTTATCACCCCGGCTGGGATCATCACGGCGGCTTGCCCAACGGCATTCGGCGCCAGGCGAAGGATGTGGATCGGGCGTGCTACGGACTAATCCAGGATCTCAAGCAACGCGGCTTGCTGGAAGACACGCTCGTGGTGTGGGGCGGTGAATTTGGCCGCACGAATTATTCGCAGGGCAAACTCACGGCGACGGATTACGGACGGGATCATCATCCGCGCTGCTTCACCATCTGGATGTGCGGTGGCGGCGTGAAGTCCGGCGTGACTTACGGCGCTACCGATGACTATGGCTACAACGTGGCGGAGCATCCGGTGAACGTGCATGACCTGCACGCCACGCTGTTGCACCTCCTCGGCATCGACCACGAAAAGCTCACCTACAAATTTCAGGGACGATACTACCGGCTGACGGATGTGAGCGGGCAGGTGGTGAAGTCGGTGTTGGCGTGAAGCAGTTGAGTAAAAAACTTCGGTGCGATGGGCATCAGCATTCCGTCAAATTAACGTTCATTTTTCATCCCGCAGCCACCTGGGATGATCCTGAAAACCGTGGAGGACTCGAAACACAATTACGCGGTTCTCTTCTACCAGATAAAAGACTTTGTAAGGAAACCGACGCGTGAGCACCCGACGAAGGCCACGATAGTATATGAGTGGGCGTAACGGGTCCGCCTCAATTTGGCGCAAGGCGGAGGCCACCTCGTTCAAAAATTCATTTCCAAGACCGCTGCGCTGACGATCATACCAATTTCGCGCTTCCAACATGTCCGCCTCTGCGCGCGGCCGGATGAACACGGTCATCGTCAATCAGTCCCGGCTCAGACGGGATTCGACTTCTTTCCATGGCGCTCCGGCGTCTCCGGTGGATTTGAAATCGTCCAGTTCGGGGTCGAGCAATGCTTTCTCCTTCGGAGACGGACCGAGACGCATGGCTTCCTGCTCCTCCAAATGCCAGATCCGATCAAGAATCTCGATACGTTCCTGCGGGTTGAGCTTGGGCAGTTCAGCGAGAATCTCAGACTTACTCATGGACCAAAATTAGAACGCTGCTCGGTTTGTCTCAAGATCGCTTTCAATCACCCCCGACTCAACATCCCCAAGTGCTTATCAAAATGGCTTTCAAGAAAATCCAGGTGCATGTCGGGATTCTGATGCAGCGCGTCGAGGATTCCTTCCTTGAAACGCCGGCCGCGTGTGTCCACGCCGAGCTTCAAGACGGAACCAAAGGTCACATGCAATAGTTGGCGCCCAACGCGCTCGTCCAGGTAGATGGACTCGTCCAAGGCGCCGCGGGAAAAGGGCGGCAGCGCATCGACTTCCGCCTGCGTCGTGGAGATGTGATAGCTCTTACGGTCGGCATCGAAACGTTCGCGGCTGTAGGCGCAAAGGTCCGCGAACACTTCGGGCGCCGTCCGCGAAACTACGCGCAGCGCCTCGAGATAACTCGTGCCCGCCGTCTTCAAATGCAGCAAGTCACCGCACACGCGCCCAATGATGGGGTAAATGGAGAATTTATCCGAACCGCTGTGGATGCTGATTTTGTAAGGGCCGCAAAACTTGGCCACGGCCACATGCTCAGTGAGTTGTTGCTCGAACAACTTGAAGTCACCGCGGTAATCAATTCCCTTCTCGAATTCGCCCACAAAGCGCGGCGCCAGGCTCACGACGTTCAGCACCCGTCGGCGCTTGAGTTCCAACCCGACGAACAAGTGATCCAGCGGGCTGGTGACGGAATCCGTCTCATCGACGGAGACTTCGATTTCAAATTCTCGTCCCGCGCAGGCTTCACCGATTGCGACGGCCACCTTCGCTGCGTGATGAATGGCGCGCGCATACTTTACGGCGGCGCGGAGAAGTTGCTCGCGGGTGAATCGAAGCGTGAGGAGGTCGATGTCAAAACCTTGGTTGAGGTAAAGCTCCTGCCACCCGGCCGAATCCCACACGCCGTCGTTGTATTGCTGTTGGACCGCGGCATCCAATTCGGTCTCGCTCATGCGATCGGCGTCATTCACCACAAACGCGCTCGGATCGATCGTGAAAAACGTAAAGCCGGCCGCGCCGGCTTTTTTTACGTCGGCTTCCGTTTTGTGATGGTCCGCGTCAGCCCCCCACGGCTGGGTCCAGCCCAGTTTGGCGAGGGATTTCTGGGCGGCTTCCAACACCTCGCTCGGCGTGCGTTGCGTGCGTTCCATTTCCCGCACCGACTGCTGGGCGAAGATGGGTGCGAAATCTGTTTTGGCGATGGCGGCCACGTGGCCGGGGGTGGCGAGTCCTAATCGATCGCCAAATCCGAAGGACTTTTTGAGGCCGAGCACCGTTGGTTTGGGCAAGTTCACAACCAAGGCTTTCAGATCGACGGGTTCGTTGCACAGATTAAATTTTTTCACGGGTGAGTCGGCTCGGCATCCCAGCAGCGTGAGCATGGGTGCCGACTTGGTCGGTTGTATTGCGTTTGACGCGTGACTTTGCGCGCAAATGGGCGACAACTTTGGGCAACAAGGAACATGAAGCATCTTATTTCGGCCCGGACTGCCCTCGCCATGTTGGTGGGCTGGAATCTAGTCACGAACGCATTCGCGCAATCATCGGCAGCAACTAATTCTTCCGGCTCGACAGCCGGCTTGGAGTCTCGAGCGAAGGTCGTTCTGCCAAAATCTGTTCCCGACCCCCTGGAGCCTTTCAATCGGGCGATGTGGGGCTTCAACAAGGGCGTCATGTCTGGAGTGATCCAGCCGAGCAGCCGAGTCTATCGCTTCGTGGTGGTGAAACCGGTGCGCCGGGGCATCAGTAACTTCGGCAGGAATCTGACTTACCCGGGGCGATTGATTAACAATCTTTTGCAAGGCAAGTGGGAAGGCGCGCGCGATGAAACGTATCGGTTTGCCTGCAACACCACCGTCGGCGTCGCCGGTTTCTTCGACGTGGGAACGAAGTGGGACATTCCCAAGTCAGACGCCGATTTTGGTCAGACCTTTGGCCAGTGGGGTTGGAAGCCTCACGTTTTTCTCATGCTTCCCATCGTCGGGCCGAGCAATGAGCGCGACGCCATCGGGTCGGCCGCCGACACCGCTGCCAATCCGTTGATCTACATCTCGCCCTACAAATTCGACGCCGGCAATCCGCTGACTTACCTCGGGCCTTACACGTATTTTAATTACACCGTGATGTACAACAACCTCTCCGACAGCGTGGATGAGTTTGTGCGCTTCAGTAAGGCCGAGATGGATCCGTATTCCGAGATTCAATACGCCTGGACGTTCGTCCGGGAGAATCGCGTCGCGGATTTTCAAGTGAAAGGCAAGCAGGATGAGGCTTCCCTTGAAACGCTCGAGTCAGTTTTCTTCAGCTACGAAGATCCGGCCTTCCCCCGGCACGGGAAAATTCGATCCGTTGTGATTCCCACCACCGGGCGCAAACTCAAATTCACCGCGTGGATGCAGCCGCAGCGAGCCCCGGTCGTGTACATCATTCCCGGCCTGGGCTCTCATCGCATGGCTCAATCTTCCATTGCCCTGGCGGAACTGGTGTTCAAAAACGGCTTCTCCGCCGTGTGCGTGAGCAGCGCATTCAACTCCGAATTCATGGAGAACGCTTCGACGGCGCCGATGCCCGCCTACCTGCCAGTCGACGGCCGCGATGCGCACGTCGCCCTGACCGAAATCGATCGGCGCTTGCAAGCCCTCTATCCCGGACAGATCGGCGGCAAGGCGCTGATGGGCTATTCCATGGGCGCCCTGCAGACCTTGTTCGTGGCTTCCACTGAGTCCACCAATCAGTCATCCCTTGTGAAGTTTGACCGTTACGTTGGGATCAACACGCCCGTACGGCTGACGCATGGAATCTCGAAGTTGGACGAGTTTTATCAGGCGCCGCTGGAATGGCCGGAGACGAATCGGACTGACAACATCGAGAACACCTTTTTGAAGGTAGCCGCCTTGAGCAAGAGCAGTCTCACCCCGCAGACGTCGCTCCCATTCAGTGCCGTTGAGTCCAAATTCCTCATCGGGCTGGCGTTCCGGCTCATGCTGCGCGACATCATCTACAGCAGCCAGCGCCGCTACGATCAGGGGGTTCTTCGGGAGCCCATCAAGCACTGGAGACGCGACCCCGTGTATCAGGAAATCCTTGGCTACGCGTATTCCGATTACTACGCCAAGTTCGTGATTCCTTACTACCAAACCCGCCGCATCGGTACGGATACAGCGCAAGCGTTGGAAAAAGCCGGTGACTTGAAAACGTACGAGGCCGGGCTGCGCGCGAATCCCAACGTCCGCATCATTGTGAACCAAAATGATTTCCTGCTCGCGGATGAAGACCTGGAATGGCTGCGCTCCACCTTCACCAGTGAGCAGCTAAAGGTTTTCGAAAAAGGCGGTCACCTGGGAAATCTGTTCAACCCGGCGGTGCAGAAAAGTATCCTGACCGCGCTGACCGGCTTTGAGTTGCCCCGCCCGAAACTGATCGAGCCGCGCAAACCAGCCACGCCTTGAAGCAGGATACCCCCAGCTGAGGCAGCACCCGTCCTTGAAAAACGCGTTGCTGGGCATTGGTCGATCTTGAATCCGTCAGGTGGGTGAGACCGAAAGCGTTCGTCACATCACCAGCGGCGGCCAGTTCGATAACCGACGCTAAGGGGCGTTTCGCGCTGGCCGTGAGCCGTGATTGCGGCGGCAATGTGACCCATTCGCCAAATCCCCATTTGTATCCGCCCAGCCTCGCCTGGGCGGAGGCGTTGAATTACTCTCAGTATAATTTCCCGGGACTTTCCTCGGAAACTGTTTGGACTACTCTTCCGTGCGCTTGCGCGTGTAGGTGTGTGTGGACGTTCCGAAGAAAACTTCCGCCGCTTCCATCATGGTCTCGGACAAGGTGGGATGCGGATGCACCGTGAGAGCGAGGTCTTCCACCGTCGCGCCCATCTCAATGGCCAGCACGCCTTCGGCGATTAATTCGCCCGCGCCGTGCCCTACCATGCCGACGCCCAGCACGCGCTCGGTTTTGCGGATCGATGATGATCTTCGTCAGCCCGTCTGTGCGGTCGAAGGTGATGGCACGCCCGGAGGCTGCCCATGGGAACTTGGCAACTTCGATTTCAATCCCTTTGGCTTTGGCCTCGTTCTCGGTGAGGCCGGCCCAAGCCACCTCTGGGTCGGTGAAAACGACAGCGGGGATCACGACGTTCTCGAACGTCGTATTCTCGCCGATGATATTTTCCACCGCGACGCGCGCCTCACGGGAGGCTTTGTGCGCGAGCATCACTCCGCCGGCGATATCGCCAATGGCATAAACGTTGGGGACGTTGGTCTGCTGCTGGGCGTTGACTTTGATGAAACCCCGCTCGTCGCGCTCGATGCCCGCATTGTTCAAGCCAAGGTCATCGGCATTCGGGCCCGCGACCCACGGAGACGAGCACGCGATCGTAAAGCTCTTCTTTCTGCTGCCCGTCCTTCTCGGTGATGACTTTGATCTGTTTGCCGACCGTGGCCATTTTCACGACCTTGGCCTTGAGGCGCACTTCGCGGAAATTCTTCTCAGCATAACGTACCACAGGCCGCATCGAGGTCCGGATCGCCGCCCGCGAGAATCGAGTCCAATGCCTCAACCACGGTCACTTTGCTGCCCAGCGTGGCGTAAACGGTGCCAAGTTCCATCCCGATGTAACCGCCGCCAATCACGAGCAGGTTCTCGGGAATGTCTTCGATCTGCAGCGCCTCGGTCGAAGTCATCACGCGTGGATTGCCGAGATCAAACACTTTGGGCATCGCGGGCTTGGAGCCGACGGCCACGATGATTTGTTCGAAGTTGAAAAATTTCTGCCCGTCCGCCGTTTCCACGCGCAACGTTTTGGCGTCCTCAAAATAACCGCGCCCGTGAATGACCTGCACGCCGCGGCGTTGGGCGACCATCTGCACGCCTCCCGCGAGCTTCTGGATGACTGAGTCTTTCCACGCGCGCAGCTTGTTCAAATCGATCGTCGGCTCCGCAAACGTGATCCCGCGATGGGCGGACTCACGCGCCGCGCTGATGTGATGCGTGGCATTGAGCAGAGCCTTTGAGGGGATGCAGCCGCGATTGAGGCAGACGCCGCCCAGGTTTTTCTCCTGCTCAACGAGGATGACTTTCTTGCCCTTGTCGGCCGCGTAAAAAGCCGCGGCGTATCCGCCGGGACCGCCGCCAATAACGATGACCTCTGCTTTAGTAGCTTCCATTGTCGTAAATCAAATCTTCACGTCGGCTTCGCTGAACTTCTCGAATGCGGCGACTAAATCCACGGTGAACCGTGCCGCAGTCCCGCCATCGATCACGCGGTGGTCGTAGGCCACGGCGATCGGCATCATCAGGCGCGGCTCAATTTTCCCGTCGCGCACTACCGGTTTCAAAACGCTGCGGCCCAAGCCCAGGATGGCCACCTCGGGGCGGTTGATGATCGGAGTGAAGTGGGCGCCGCCGATTCCGCCCTTGATTGGAAATCGTAAAAGTCCCGCCGCGCATCTCGTCCAGCCCGAGCTTGCGGTCGCGAGCTTTGGTGGCGACATCCGCAATGTCCTTGGAGAGCTGCACGAGATCCTTCTTGTCGCACATCCCGTATGACGGGTACGAGCAAGCCGGCTTCTGTGTCCACCGCGAGCCCGAGGTGAAAATACTCCTTGAACACAATCTCGTTGGCGATTTCGTCAAGGCTCGCGTTGAAAGCTGGGGTGCTTCTTCAAGCGTCGTGGCCACGGCCTTGAGGACGAACGACGTCAGGGTTAGTCGCGCGCCTTTTTTCTCGTAGTCGGGAGCCAACTTCTTTCGCAAGTCGTTCAACGCGGTTACATCCGCTTCGTCAAACTGCGTGACTTCAGGAATGATCTGACGGCTCTCGGTCATCCGTTGGGCGATGACTTTGCGCAACGGCGTAACCGGGCGTTTGTAAATGGAGCCCCATTGCGAGAAATCCACGATCTCGGCAGGCGCGGCCGCCGCACCGGGCTTGGCAGCTTTCTTCTGCGCTGCGATTCGTTCGAGGCGGGCGATGTAATTCCGCAAATCCTCCCAGGAGACGCGGCCTTCCTCCCCGGGAATCTTGTGCAGATCGATGTTCAGCTCCCGTGCCACGCGCCGCACAGAGGGCGGCGCCACGGGATTCTCGTTCACGACCTCGGACTCCGTTGCTTCATTGTCGCTTTCCTCTTCGGCTTCCGGTTCAGCGGCAGGTGCCGCTTTCTTCGCAACTTTCGGAGCTGTTTTCTTGGCTGGTGCGGCTGCCGGAAGTGCGGTGGTGGGCCCCGCTCCCCCTGCGGCTTCATCCAAACTGAGAATGACACCGCCGACGGAGAGCTTGTCGCCTTCCTTCACGCGAATGTTTGTCACGGTGCCAGCGGCAGGGGAGGGGATCGGCGCCACGGCCTTGCCGGTTTCCAACTCGATGATGTTCTGGCCCTTTTTGATCTGCGCTCCGGGTTTGACGAGGATGCCGACCACCGTGCCGGTGTCAGCGCCTTCACCCAGATTCGGAAGCTTCACGTCCATAAATTCAGAGGCGGGAATGTGGAGGGTAACTTTTCACATTCCTAGAAAAAATTCTGGGTGTCGTGGCCAGGAATGGAAGGCGGGTCTTGAGCGCCGCGGAATGCCCGCGCCAAGCACCTACCCAAGTGCCTGCTGGCGTTGTGCACGCAATTGCTGTTGCTGCTGCAAGAGTTCCAGCCTCCGCTCGTCAGTTACGTCCGGATGAACAAGTTCGCGGGAGAGTCGCTGCAATTCCGACGTTAGAAAATCATTCCGGAGATGGGTCAACACATCCACGATCTGCTTTTCTGGATTCGGAACTTCATGCTGTTCAGCGAGCAATGTACCAATCAACGCCTGGGCTTGCGGATCGTCATGGAATTCCGCAAGGAAGGCAGCGCCTTGCGGCAAGGTTCCCTCTGTATCCTCGACGCAGCGCGAGGCGATTCGTCTGACGGCGGGACTCTTCAGCCATTTCAAATCCAGATGCGACGCAGCCACGGCCCGGTGTTCTCCCGCGGCCAGCAACAGTTTGAGCAATTGCGTTTCACGCACGTTGGGCGGTTCCGCGGGCGCTTCCTCATGGGCTGACTCGGAAGCGGCATTGGCCTCATCTGCCATTCGGTCCATGTCATCCTCACGCTCGGAGCGAGGCGAGGCGGCGCGTGATTTCCTGAACTCGGCGCGCACGGCTTCTGCGGACACGCCCAAACGCAACGCTGCTTTCTGGGCGTGCGTGTCGATGAGCACGGCATTGCGGGTCTTGGCCAATGACTCGCCGAACTCGCGCAGGACAGTGACGCGGCCTTTGTCGGTCTTGGTGTCGTTGGTGGCGCAGAGGCGTTTCAGGTACCAATCGAAGAATCCTTCCGCTCCGTCCACAATTTCGCGGAACGCCTCCCCGCCGTGCTGCTTAATGAATTCGTCCGGATCTTTGCCGTTGGGAATCGACGCGACTCGGATCGAAAGGCCAGCGGCCAGCAAGGGATCGAGAGAGCGGGTGGCCGCGTTTTGACCCGCGTTGTCCGCATCGAAGCAGAGGACCACTTCCTCGACGTAACGTTTCAGGATGCGCGCATGATCGGCTGTCAGGGCCGTGCCTTGCGGGGCCACAACGTTTTGCACGCCAGCCATGTAGCAGGCAATCAGGTCAAGCTGGCCTTCGCAGATGATGGCGGACTCGGAATCGAGCAAGGGGCGTTTGGATTTATCCAGGCCGAAGAAGACTTTGCCCTTGGTGAAGATCGGGGTCTCGGGGGAATTCACATACTTGGCCGCTTTTTCGTCGCCCGCTGAGAATCCGGCCGCTGAAGCCGATGACCCGCGCCTGTTCGTCACAAATGGGAAAGATGAGGCGGCCCCGGAACCGATCGTAATAGTGCTCGCCGCCTTCCTTGCGAATAAGCAGGCCGGCCTGCTCTACGATCGGCAACTCATGCCCCTTGCTCTTCGCCCAATTAACCGTGTCATCCCACGCATCCGGCGCGTAGCCCAAACGAAAAAGTTTCACGGCTTCATCCGTTACGCCGCGTTTGGCGAGGTAGTCTCGCGCGATCTGGCCGCTGGCATCGTTGGTGAGCGCGATTTGCCAGCGCTGGGTGATTTGCTCGTGGATTGTCCACAAGACTTCCTTGATGTGTTTCTGATGCTGGGCGGCGGGATTGTTCTCAAACTGCAACGGGATGCTCGCGCGTTCAGCCAGTCGTCGCACGGCGTCCATGAACTCCATGCCTTCGTATTCGCGAATGAAAGTGAAGACATCCCCTCCTTTGCCACAGCCGAAGCACTTAAAGATCTGGTGCTGAGGATTGACGTTGAAGCTCGGTGTTTTCTCGCGATGGAAGGGACAAAGTCCGCGAAAGTTTGTTCCGGCTCGCTTCAATGGGACGACAGCGCCAACGACATCGACGATGTCATTGGCGGCGCGAATCTGTTCGAGAAGATGTGGAGGGATGAGTCCGGCCACGCCATGGAGCGTTACTTGCCGCTCATGATTGCGTCAATCGTCCGCTCGTTGTGCTTGGCCAGGCTCTTGTTGTCACGCAGCCCCTTCGCGTTGCTCGAGGTCCGCTCGATCATCAACGCGGAAAGATATTTCTTGGCATTCTGGCCCGTCATTGATTTCTCAAAAACCGTCACCTGCATTTTTGAAGGGTGTGGAAAAAAATCGCTGCCGTAATTGTAATCAACCTCCTTCGCCCGCTGGGCGAGGAACTCCGCGGAATAATGGGGCGCGTTCAGAAGGCTTAGGGCGAAGAAGTAGATGCACCCGAATCGCACAGCCCCGGCCAACATTCCACCGTAATACTCGTACCGCCCAAAGACATCGCCCTCCAGCAACTTCTGGCCGAGCTTTTTCTTGATGAGGACAAACATCACCTTCACGACAAGCGCAATTCCCACGTAGCTAATCATGTAGCAGGCGAGCCGGCTGACGACGGGCCTGGTGAACAGGTCGCCCAGTGCGTGGTAAAATAAGCCACCGGCAATGATGATGATCACCCACTGCGTCGTATCGAGCAGCTCTTCGGACATGCCACGCTTACGCCCGCGCACGACGCCAATCATGAGGACGATAAGCGTCGCAAAATCGACCCAGTTCATGGTCAGGGACTGAGACCATTTCACAAAGTTGTTTAACCAGTTCATAGTAAGCGGCGCTACGCCGTCGTTGGAACATCGGCAAAACCGTTACGTTTATTTACAGGGCAGGGTGGGAATCGCCATCGCAGGCCGTCAATGTACGGCCCAAACGTAACCGCGTGGGGAAAGCAGGAAATTATGGACGAGATTGTCGATCAACGAATGGGGAAGAACCAGTCCCACAATCCGCACGTGCTTGGGTGGATTCGGGAACAGATCACCCTGTGCGAGCCCGAAACGATTTTTTGGTGTGACGGCTCAGAAGAAGAAAAACTGTTCCTCACGCGCCGCGCCGTGGCTACAGGGCGTCCTTATCGAACTCAACCAGGAGAAACTTCCCGGCTGTTATCTGCACCGATCCAACCCCAACGACGTGGCCCGCGTGGAGCAATGCACCTACATCTGCACACCAACACGCGACGAGGCGGGCCCAACCAATAACTGGCTTCCGCCCCGTGAAATGTATGCGAAACTGCGTGCCCTTTGCGATGGGGCAATGCGGGGACGCACCCTTTATGTGGTTCCTTATCTGATGGGGCCGCCCGCGTCGCCTTTGAGCAAAGTGGGAGTGGAGCTGACGGATTCCATCTACGTGGCTCTTTCGATGCGCACGATGACGCGCATGGGTCAGGTGGCTTGGGACCATCTCGGCGGACAGCGACGATTTCAATCGCGGCCTGCACACGATGCTGGATGTGAATCCTGACCGCCGCTACATCGCCCATTTTCCCCAGGATAATGCCATCATCTCGGTGGGCTCCAATTATGGCGGCAACGTTTTGTTGGGGAAAAAATGCCTCGCCTTGCGCATCGGCTCCTATCTTGGGCGCAATGAAGGATGGCTCGCCGAACACATGCTCATCCTGGGCGTGGAATCACCCACTGGCGAAAAGACCTACGTGACCGCCGCCTTTCCGAGTGCCTGCGGTAAGACCAATTTCGCGATGCTCGTTCCGCCTGCGCATTTCGCGGGGTGGAAAGTCACGACGGTAGGCGATGATATCGCGTGGATGAAACCGGGCGCGGATGGACGCCTTTACGCCATCAATCCAGAGGTGGGTTACTTCGGGGTCGCCCCAGGCACGAGCGCTCGTTCGAACCCCAACGCCATGCAGATCGTTTCCCGCGACACCATTTTCACCAACGTCGCGCTGACTCCCGACGGCGATGTGTGGTGGGAAGGCAAGACGGATGAGCCGCCGCCTGAACTGATTGACTGGCGCGGCCAGCCTTGGACGCCGGACTCCAAGGAAAAGGCCGCACACCCGAACAGTCGTTTCACCTCGCCCATGGCGAATAACCCGGCGCTGGATTCCGCGGCTAACGATCCGCAGGGCGTGCCGGTGAGCGCAATTATTTTTGGTGGACGCCGCGCAACGACCGCGCCGCTGGTTTATCAGGCGTTCAATTGGATTCATGGAGTGTACATCGGCGCCACGATGGGCTCTGAGATGACAGCGGCAGCCGCGGGCGCTGTCGGGCAGGTGCGGCGCGATCCCATGGCCATGCTGCCGTTCTGCGGATACAACATGGGCGATTATTTTCGGCACTGGTTATCGATGCGAAAAATCATCCAGGTGGTTCCGCGCATTTTTCATGTGAACTGGTTTCGGAAAGATGAACACGGCGAATTCCTCTGGCCGGGCTTCGGCGAAAACATGCGTGTGCTCAAGTGGATCGTGGATCGCTGCCATGGCCGGGCTGACGCCAACGAAACGCCGCTTGGCTGGGTGCCCGGTCCCAACAGCTTTGACCTCACGGGAATGGCCGCTTACAGGCCGGAGCGGCTGGCGAAGGCTCAGACCATTGATCTGGATGAATGGCGGCGCGAGCTGCTTTCGCAGGATGAACTGTTCATGAAACTCTACGCGCACCTCCCGAAGGAAATGGTCTTCCAACGGGAGTTACTGGTCTCGCGTCTGTAAGGCTCGGCCCGCAAGGCTGTGCTGGGATGCTATTCCGCTGAGGGCGGAGTCGCACGGCGAAAGTTGAGCTGAAACTCGCCCCTGCTAATCGTTGCGACGGTGTTGGTGTCCGTGGGGATGATCGGGGCAATGTTCGTGCCGACGAAGGCAAAGCTGCCAATCAGGTAATTCGTCCCCAAGAAATCAATTGAGAGGTAGGAGAATGGCACCGCTGCGTTGGTGATGCTGCTGTCCGCCTGAAAATGATACTGCGCTTTCCTTCGGACATCGAGCGCGTCGTAATAGGCGAGGTTTTGGCCATCACCCAAAGGGTAAACCGCTGGAACGTTCGAGCTGACGCCTTCGACGTGAAGGAGAATGCCGCGAGCGATTGAGGCATTGTCGAACGCGCTGACCGAGAGCGTGCCGTTCTCAGTGAACTCACCGATAAAGGTGCCATTGTCCGTTTGAAAATTGGGGCTGCCGACGACCGACCCTCTTCTGGATTCGAAGGAGAGCCGGCCGATGTTCGCGGTCATGGCGCTGACGCCAAGTTTACTTTTCAGCGCGCGCTGCACGGAATTGGAAGCCGTGGTGAGTCTCGAAGCCACCATTGAAAGGCGGCTCAGCCGCGTTGAAACGGAGGCGGCATGCACGGCGTTGGAGATCGCCTTGTCGAGGTTGAGAATCGACAAATGGGCAGCGGTTCGATTCAGGCCGAGCGGGGCTGGCACAAGCTGTTGCCTGATCGCGTCACGGCGTGCTTGAAAATCCGATTGGTAATCATTCGCAGCTGATTCGATAAGGGACGGATAACCCGATAGCTCATCCAGGGTCCGGTCCAGGCGGCGCAGGATGCTGATGTCGCCACCAAGAGACTTGGATGTTTTTCCGTAGGCAGCGAGTCCGCTAATCAAAGCCTTGTTTCCGGGGTCATTCGCCAAGTCGGCGGTCAATTGGTCCTTGATCGGAGCTTGATACGGAAGAATGGGATCGGCGCACGTAGCGGAAACGAACGCGCAAGCGCTCACGATAGCGAGCAAGGAACGAATGTGGAAACGCATTTTCATATTGGCGGGCGCGAGTATGCAGGCGGAGAGGGTAATTGCAACTGCCGCGCTCCCCTGGCCATCCACAGTCGTTCAAGTGCGAACGAAAGATCTGGCGGATTCCGGAACATACCGCGGGTTCGGGCGCTTTATTTGCGCTTCCGAAGGCGTCCTTTGAACGTCAGTTCTGCGACGCCGGACTTGTCCAATTCGCCCAATCCAGCCTTCACCATTCGATCGAATTGCTTCTTCGTGGCGGCGGCGAGCGGCGCCTCAATCTTCTGCTGCTTGGCGAGTCGCAGGGCAATGCCCGAATCTTTGGCGGCGTGTGAGGCAGAGAAAAAACAAGAATGGTCGCGATTCTGCATGTCTTCTCCGTCCGTCTGCAGCACTCGCGAATTGGCTCCGGTTTGGGAAAACACCTCCCGCAACATCGTCACGTCCAGCCCGAGTGCGTCGCCTACGGCCAGACCTTCTGCGAGCCCTGCGGTATTGATGTTCATCACCATGTTGACCAATGCCTTGACCTGCGCCGCTTTGCCTGCTGCGCCAATGTAGCGAAGCAGTTTTCCGTCGTCGCTTAGCTTCTCCAAGAGCGGCCGGACCTCTTGGAAGGCTGACTCGCGACCCGCGCACATCAAATACAGCGTGCCTTGGCGCGCCTGGGTGATGCTGGAGGCCATGCAAGCTTCCAGGGATTGCGCTTTCGCCCGCCGGGCAAGTTTTTCAATTTCCACGTGAACTTCCGGCGAGACTGTCGCGCAATTGATGAAACTCTTCCCAGCGGCCTTGGTGAGCAGTGAATCGCCGCGCTGCGAAAAGATTTTCCGCATGGCCTTGTCGTCCGTCACCACGGTGATGACGACGTCCGATAACTCCGTGACGCGGGAAAGCTTCGCGCACACTTCGCCGCCGACCTCATTAGCCAGCGACGCCGCAGACGAGGCATGTGCGTCGAACAACGCCGTGATCTCGTAACCACATTCGTGCAGACGGCGCGCCATGTTTGCTCCCATTCGTCCGACTCCCACAAACCCGATTTTCTGAGGCATAATTGTTCTCGTTGAATTGACGGCGACTTGTAGAAGCAAACACTGAGTTTCGCCAGTGCGAAGTCCGGTAATCCTTGCTGGCAGGGTCGCAAAGCGTCCCTTTGCCACCCTAAATGTCACCGCAAGGCTACTCTTCCTGTTGCCAAGTGGCCTGTGGAGTGATTACAGTGCGGGCACCCATGTTCCAAGCGCCAACAAATTTTGGCATCGCCTTTCGATGGCCTCGCCTTGTCAGCGCGAAGCTGAAAGATCTGCCATCGGCGCAACTTCAGGTTTCGTCTTACGTGAGTCGTGCTGGTCGCCAATCCAAATTGCAGTCTTATGAATAAACTGTTCCACATTGTCCTATTCACCCTGATCGCATCCGTGCCCGACCTTCGCGCCGCTTCCGTCGGCGTGGGAGGTTATACCAATGCCTTCGCCCTCCAACCGCCAGCCGCAGATTGGGCCACTTTCTCACTCGCTGGCGGCAATGGCGATGTGGGAACAACCGCCGCGATGGACGCCGCGGTGCAAGGGATCACCGCGAGCAGTGTGACGGCGCGACCTACGCTTGACGGGACTGATCCCGTAGCCGCCAGCTCCGTTGCCTCGTGGAGTTCTCCTGGCCAGAATCTTCAGACGCGTCCCACTGGGAATGCCGCATCCATTTTGATGTGCACCTTGGTCAACGCCTTGGGTGTGGATGCAAGTGGGGTGGCCCTCACTTACGATTTCACAAAAGTCGCCATTCTGGGCGAAGAGGTCGATAACATGCAGGTTTATTACAGCCTGACTGGGGCGGCCGGAAGTTGGACCCCAATCCCTGCGTTTCACACCGCTCCGGCTGGACGGTTATCCACCACCTTGAACATCTTCTGGCCGCAGGGGAGCAGCCTTTACATCCTTTGGGCGGATGACAATTCGGTCGCGGCCAGTCCGGACACAGCCATGCAGATCGACAACTTCTCAGCGATCGCCACGCCAGCCAACCAAGTTCCAGTGGCGTTCACCGGCCACCCACAGAATCAGACGGTGGCCGAGTTGAGCCCCGCCACTTTCAACGTCACCGTCAGCGGCATCCCTGCCCCGAGCCTGCAATGGTATTCGAACAACGTCGCCATCCCGGGTGCGACGACTTCCACTTACGAGATTGCTTCGACCCCGCTCAGCTTCAATGGAACGGTTTTTAAAGTTATCGCGCAGAACGTGGTTACCAATATTACTTATTCAGCGACCAGCAGCGTGGCAACCCTGACAGTGAATGCCGACCTCGTGGCGCCCGTGCTCCTCTTTGTCACTCAAGCAGGCAACAACCAGATTCTGGCGGCGTTTTCAGAACCTCTCTCAGCCTCGTCCGCAGGCACTCCAGGCAATTATACAGTGACGAGTTCGCTCGGGAACTTGCCGGTGACGGGTGCCGCCCTGGATTCCACTCGTACCAACATACTTTTGACTGTCGGCGCCTTGACACCTTCGATCACTTATACACTGACGGTGAACGGCGTGACTGACCCATCGGCGGCGGCTAATCCCGTGGCAGCGAACAGTCAGGCAGCCTTCACCGCCTCGGCGATTTCCTACGCCGATATCGGCGCGCCTGCCATCGGCGGGACGGTGATCAGCTCTGGAAATGGATTTAATGTAACGGCTGGCGGGACCAACATCGCAGGCGGTTCGGATCAGTTCACGTTGGGCTACCAACAACTTGCCGGCGACTTCGACGTGAAGGTGCGCGTGGCGACTCTCAGTCAGTCGGATCCCTGGGCCAAGGCAGGACTCATGGCACGGGAATCACTCGCTGCGAACAGCCGCTTTGCAGCAGCCCTGGCTGGTCCCAGCATCGCGGGTTCATTCTTTCAATCACGCGCTGGGACGGGCAGCAACACGGTCATTGGTGGCTGGTTTCCAGTAAACTATCCCGCTACTTGGCTTCGTCTCCAACGCGTTGGATCTACTTTCACCGGCTTCGGAAGCTTTGATGGCCAGACGTGGACCCAATTGGGCACCGTTTCGCTGTCGGGTATGCCCAGCAGTGTCTATCTCGGGTTTGCTGCGACTAGCGCAAATGCCGCACAATCCACGACCGCTCAAATGCGGGACTACCAAAGCGCGGCCGGCGGCGTCATCGCAACGGCGCCGCTTTCGCGCGAACCCCTCGGCCCTTCCACCCGCCGCACTGGTTTGGTGATTTCGGAGATCATGTATCACCCTCCCGCACGCAACGACGGAAAGGTTGTCGAGTTCATCGAACTTTATAATTCCATGTCGATCTTCGAAGATGTCAGTGGCTATCGAATTTCGGGCGATGTGAATTTCACCTTTCCCAATGGAACGATCATGCAGCCGGGACAATTTATCGTCCTCGCCAAGGTAAAAGCGGACGTGGAATCGGTCTATGGGATCTCCGGAGTGTTCCAATATGGCGTGACCAATGGCTTCAATACCAACGTGGTCGGCAGCATGACTAACATCTCCCCCAATATCGAGAACTCGCTCAACAATGCCGGCGGTTCCGTTCGCCTCCACAATAAAATGGGTGCCGTGATTTTGGATGCGGTCTTCTCAACCCGTTATCCGTGGCCCATCGCGGCCGATGGCGGTGGCCATTCACTTGTGCTCGCGCGGCCATCCTACGGCGAAGGATTCCGCGAAGCATGGGGCGCAAGCGATGTGATTGGCGGTTCACCTGGCACGGTTGACAGCATCGGCACCGAACCCGGGCGCAATGTCGTTATCAATGAATTTCTGGCCAATACCGATATTCCGTTGGAGGACATGGTCGAGCTGTATAATCACGGAAACTCAGCCGTGGATATTTCGGGCTATTGGTTGAGCGACGATGTCGGTACCAACAAGTTTCGCATTCCCAACAACACCACGCTGCCGGCTCGTGGCTTCATCTCGTTTAGCCAGACCACGCTCGGTTTCGCATTGAGTGCATCGGGCGAGCAAATTGTCCTGGTGAATTCAAACCAGAACCGGGTCATCGATGCCGTTGGCTTCGACGGTCAGGAAAGTAGCGTGTCAATGGGTCGATACCCGGATGGTGCGCCCACCTTCCAGCGCTTGCTCTCCGTAACGGCTGGAACCTCGAATGCCGCGCCACGTTCGAGCCCCATTGTGATTAATGAAATCATGTACAATCCGATCTCTGGCAACACCGACGACGAATTTGTCGAGCTTTACAATCGCAGTGGGAGCCCGGTGAACATTGGCAATTGGGGTTTCACACGTGGTATCGATTACAACTTCCCTCCCAACACCATGATTGCGCCAGGCGCTTACGTCGTCGTGGCCAAGAATGCGACTCGAATGCAGGGTAATTACGGCAGCCTCGGGGCCACGAATCTGTTCGGTAACTATAGCGGTTCGCTGGCCAATAGTGGTGAGCACCTTGAATTGTCGGCACCTAGCTACACGGTGACTACCAACGGCAGCGGCCAGGTCCTGACCAACATCAGTTTTCGGTTTGCAGTCAATGATGTGACCTACGGGACTGGCGGGCGTTGGGGCAACTGGTCGGATGGCGGTGGAAGCAGTCTCGAGCTCACCGATTCCCAAGCCAACAACAGCCTCGCAGCCAATTGGGCGGACAGCGATGAATCCGCCAAGAGCACGTGGACGAGTTTCGAGTTCACGGGCACGGTGGACAATCAGCAGACCGGGCAGGGGAATGGCGACAGCCTGCAATTGATGATGCTGGGAGTGGGTGAATCCATCATTGACGATATTGAAGTGCGCAATTCCGCCAACGCCAACGTCCTGCCCAACGGGACTTTCGAGAACGGTCTGACTGGCTGGGTGCTCCAGGGTTCTCACGATCAATCCTTTGTTGAGCCGACGGGTGGTTTCACCGGTCGTGGCTTGCATCTCATGGCCGCCTCTCGTGGCGATAACGGCGTCAACCGGCTGCGTATTCCGCTGACGAGTCCCCTCACAACCGGGACCGGAACCATGCGCGGCAAGGCACGCTGGTTACGGGGCTTCCCTGAAGTGCTTCTCCGTTTGCGGGGCGGTGGGCTTGAAGCCTTTGGACGTTTGCCCGTTCCCGCGAACCTCGGAACCCCTGGCGCGCGGAACAGCAAAGCTGTTAATAACGCGGGGCCGGCAATTTACGATGTCGCGCATTTCCCGCCTCTGCCAGCCGCGAGCCAACCGGTGATCATTACGGCCCGTGCTCATGATGCGAACACCGTGACACAACTGGTCGTGCGCTATCGCATCGACCCGACTACTACATTCACAAGCATCAGCATGCTGGACAACGGAACCGGTGGTGACGCAGTGGCTGGCGACGGTTTGTTTACCGCGACCATTCCCGGCCAGGCGGACGGGGCTCGGGCAGCCTTCTATTTGCAAGGATTGGACGGCGCCGGCGTCGTTGGCGTTTTCCCGGCGAATCCAACGAGCCGGGCTTTCCCCAATGACTCACCAAGCCATGAATGCCTCGTCCGCTGGGGCGAAGTGCAGATGCCCGGTAGCTATGCGACCTACCATTTGTGGATTACGGACGCCACCCTTCAGCGCTGGACATCTCGCGATCGTCTGAACAACGCGCCGCTGGACGGCACATTCGTCTATAATAACTACCGCGTGGTCTACAACATGATGCCGCAATACGGCGGTAGCCCGTGGCACGTTGGCTCAATGGTCAGCCCGGTGGCGCCAGGAACACGGGTCGATTCCGTCGCGAATTTTCCCGATGACAACCGCCTCCTGGGAGCAACCGACTTTGTTCTCAACACGGTGGGCAACCCCGGTGGGAACACCAGCAGTGATTCGAGCGCCATGGCCGAACAGGCATCCTACGAAATCTTCAAGGCCATTGGAGTGCATTACAATTATCGCCGCTACATTCACTTTTTCATTAATGGCAGCCAGCGCAGCATCACGGGCGACCGGCCCGGCAACTTCATCATGGAAGATTCGCAACAGCCCAACGGGGATCAAATTCGCGAGTTCTTTCCCGATGACAGCGAAGGCCAGCTCTACAAAATTGAAGACTGGTTCGAATTCCCGGACGACGGCGGCAATTCCGGCACCAAGAGCAACGATGATGCGGACCTCCAGCGGCGCAACACCACCTACAACGGTGTGACGAGCATCAAGCTCGCACCGTATCGGTTCATGTGGCGCAAGCGTTCTGTGTCCGCTGCCGAGTCCGCGAACAATTATACCAACCTCCTGTCCTTGGTGGACATCATCAGCCCCGCCACGAACGCCACCATCAGTCCAATCCCGGATTATCTGGTCAAACAATTGGGACAGGTAATCGACTTTGAACAATGGATGCGCGTTTTCGCTGTGCAGCGAACGGTGGGTAACTGGGACAGCTACGGGTACAATCGTGGAAAGAACGCTTACACCTACCGGCCGAATTTCGGGAAGTTCAACATGTGGACTTGGGACATCGACTTCACGATGGGAATCGGCGGCGATGGGCCTTCGACCGGGTTGTTCGGTTCCACAGATCAGCGCGTCGTAGCCATGCAGAACACGCCGGAAATTGTGCGTTCCTACTGGCGCGCGTTTCAGGATATTTTGAACGGCCCCCTTAATTCGAGCTACCTCGACCCGTTGCTGGATGCCCGGGCAAAGGCGCACGCGGCAAACAACGTGAATTACAATCCCGCGCAGGTTAACACGATCAAGAACTACGTCACGGCGAGGCGGGCCTACATCCAATCGCAGATGCCATCAGCGGCGTTCTCCGTCACGAGTCCGTCAAGCTTCAGCACGAGCAGCAACATTGTAACGATTACAGGAACCGCTCCCATCGAAGTGAAATTCATTGAGATCGACGGGGTCCGTTATCAAGTTACCTGGACATCGACGACCGGTTGGAGCTTGCGACTGCCAATGACGGTTACTGGCGTGAATAACTTCACCCTAAGTGGTTACGACCGGCTCGGAAACCTCGTCTCCGGCACGACTCGCTCCATCAGCGTTAATTACACTGGGACGGTTGAACTGCCGCAGGACAACATCGTGTTCAACGAACTCATGTTTAGTCCGAACCTTCCAGATACAGAATATGTTGAGCTCTTCAACCGTTCGTCGACTTTCACCTTTGATTTGAGCGGGTGGCGCATCAACGGGTTGGATTACACGTTCCCTGAAGGCGCGGTTATAGCGCCTCGTAGTTACCTCGTGCTCACCAAAGACCGCATCGCCTTCGCTAACGCATACGGCGGCACCGTTCCAGTCTTTGACCAATTCGTCGGTGGTTTGCAGGCCGACGGCGAAACGCTGACCCTCGTAAAGCCAGGCGCCACACCGGCGCAGGATCTGATCGTGGACAGGGTGCGTTATGAATCCGTGGCCCCGTGGTCCACCAACGCCAACTTCTCGGGCTCGTCGATGCAGTTGATCGATCCCAATCAGGACAACAGCCGGGTGGGTAACTGGAGTTCCCGGTTCACGCCCGCCACTTATACCCCGGCCATTTCCACTCCGTCCTCGCCGCGTGATGGCTGGCGATTCTTCAGCGCCACGGGCACGTCGGCCGGCGGTGCCGCCCAGCGCCTCCTGATTTTCCTCGGCGAAGCAGGCAGCGCCATCATCGACGACCTCTCGATCGTCCTCGGCCCCAATGCCGCCGTCGGTTCCAACTACGTTGCCAATGGGGATTTCGAATCGCCCCTCGTGGTGGATCCCTCGGTCACCAACCGCTGGGCCATCGGCACCAACTACACCAACTCGTTGATCATCAGCGACCTGGTGCATTCGGGGAATGGCGCGCTGAAGATCATCGGTGAATCACCGGGCGCGGCGGTCAATCCGTTCATCCGCGTCATATACCAGTTTGTGGCGGGGCTGCCTGCCGAATCAACGCAACGCTGAGCTTCTGGTATTGGGCGACGAACTCAGCCACCAACCTTTACGTGCGCGTCTTGAACAGCTCGGGTCTCACCACCGGGCCGGCCAATGGCCCCACCAACATCAATGTCTTCATCACGCCCTCGAATTACGTGCCACCGCAGTTGCTGACTCCCGCCACCAATGTTCTCTCGCCGGGTGTCGCGAACCAGGGCATGACGAATCTGCCCGCCTTCCCGACGCTGTGGATCAACGAAGTACAGGCGGAGAATGTGAGTGGTCGGTTGGATAACAACGGCCAGCGCGAGCCGTGGATCGA
This sequence comes from uncultured Verrucomicrobiae bacterium, assembly GCA_963760275.1. Classification (GTDB taxonomy): domain Bacteria; phylum Verrucomicrobiota; class Verrucomicrobiia; order Limisphaerales; family SIBH01; genus JANNGC01. The sequence goes on along the minus strand of CAVXCM010000007.1, from coordinate 36,468 downwards.
ACTCTACAACAGCGGGTCTAGCCCCGTTTCTCTGGACGGGTTGTTCCTCGCCGATAGCTACACCAACCTTACCCAGTGGGCCTTCCCCGCGGGCTATAGTATTGGTCCGACACAGTTCCTTGTCATTGTATGCGACGGACAGCCGGGGCAATCGACGCCGTCTGAACCGCACACCAGCTTCCGCCTCCCGGCCGTCGCTGGCTCGGTTGCTCTCTCACGACTCTACACGAATGCACCTCAGGTGATTGACTACGTGAATTACTCCGGGCTCCACAGCGACCGATCATACGGTTCCTTCCCGGATGGTCAGTCATTTGACCGCTTGGAATTCTTCTACGTCACGCCCGGCGCTCAGAACGATGGCCGCTCAGCCCCGCTGGTTGTGTTCATCAACGAATGGATGGCTGGCAACGTAAATTACCTGGCCGATCCGGCGGACAACGACTACGAAGATTGGTTTGAACTCTACAATCCGGGCACCAACGCCGTGGACATCGCGGGCTACTATCTCACCGACATTCTAACGAATAAAACCAAGTTCCTTATTACGACCGACTGGGCCGCACATCATCCCTGGCCGCGGTCATTTGCTGGTCTGGGCCGACAATGAGCCAAACCAAAACAGTTCGGGTGGTGTCCCGCGGACGGATCTGCATGTAAACTTCCAGCTTTCCCTCGGCGGTGAAGCCCTTGGTCTCTTTGCGCCGGATGGCACCCAAATTGACGCAGTCACGTTTGGCCAACAGACCAACGACGTCAGCCAGGGCAGATACACGGATGGCGGTCCCACGACTTACTACATGACGACGCCGACACCGAGGGCTGCCAACATCGTGCCTGGAGTTGGAAATAATCCGCCCGTGCTCGCTGCCATTGGATCGAAGTCCATCATCGTCGGGCAGACGCTCACCTTCACGGCCACGGCTACGGACCCAGACTCGGGCCAAGCCTTGTCCTACAGCTTGGACAGCGGGGCGCCAGCCGGTGCCACCATCAATCCAACTACGGGCGCCTTTAGTTGGGCGCCCACCTCGGCCAGCACCAATGTCATCACCGTCAGTGTTACTGACAACGGCGCGGGGTCTCTGACCGACTTCGAAAACGTCGTTGTGCGAGTGCTTAACCCGCCGGGCTTCGCTGACAGCGAGCGGAACGGAAACGATCTGACCTTGAAGTGGGCAGCCGTGCCGGGCCGAACTTACCGGGTGGATTACAAGAACGACCTGAACGCTCCCACGTGGACACCCTTGGGTCAGGACCTGACGACCGAAACGGAAGCGATGCTCTCCATCACTATTGACGTCACGGCTGCACCGCATCGGTTCTATCACCTGGTGGTTCTTCCGTAATCGAAACGACTGACAACAAAGCGGCGGCCAAATTGGCCGCCGCTTCTTCTTTTAAGATTAGCCAGGACCGCTCCCCATTGGTCTCGGGAAGGCGCCGGCGTTTACAGCAGAGGTGCTGCGCCCGCTTCCGCTTCTTCGGCTGATTCACTGATAACAGGGGCAATCGCTTGCAACTTGTCGCCCGCATCGAAATTTACCAGCTTCACGCCCTGGGTGTTGCGACCGGCCTCGCGAATGGCCGCGACCGGCGTCCGCACCATTTGGCCGCCGAAGGTGATGAGCATGATCTCATCCTGTTCCTGCACCGTCAGGGCGCCCACGACCTCGCCGGTCTTGTCGTTGGTCTTCATGGTGATGATGCCTTTGCCGCCGCGGGTCTGAACACGGTATTCGTCGAAGCTGGTTCGTTTGCCGATGCCATTCTCGCCCGCCACCAGCAACGTGGCATTCGGGTCAACGACGGACAGGGCCACCACCGCATCGCTTTTCTCCAGGCTAATGCCGCGCACGCCGGCAGCCGGTCGGCCCATCGAGCGGACATCCTCTTCGCTGAAACGAATGCTCATGCCCTCGCGGGTGATAAGCACAACCTCGTTTGTGCCCGTCGTCAGCTTCACATCGATCAGCGTGTCGCCTGGCTCAATGCCGATGGCGATGATTCCGCCTTTGCGAACGTTGGAAAAATCAGCCAGGGCGGTTTTCTTCACCGTGCCTTGTTGGGTGGCGAAAAAGACAAAGGCATTCTGCGTCCAGGTTTGATCCTCCTTGTTCGGGCCATTCTTGGCCTTCACGCGAATGAGCGCAGCGATCTTTTCATCCGCCCGCAATTCCAGAAGATTGGCAATGCTGCGGCCCTTGGAGGCGCGGCCCATGTCGGGAATCTCATGGACTCGCTCCACATAAACACGGCCGCGTGTTCGTGAAGAACATCAGGTAATCGTGCGTGCTCGCGGTGAAAAGATGCTCGATGAAATCGTTGTCCGCCTCCGTCTGGCCTTCGCGCGTCGTCATGCCGATCACACCTTTGCCGCCGCGGCGTTGCGAACGATACGGGCTGACGTTGGTCCGCTTGATCAGCCCGCCATGCGTGATGGTGATGATGACGCCTTCGTTGGCGATCAGATCCTCGATGGCGATTTCGCCTTCGTCCGGAACGATTTCGGTCATGCGCGGCGTGGCGTGCTTGCTCTTGATCTCCTGAAGTTCGCTTTTGATGATGGCCATCACGCGCGATTCCTTGGCGAGAATGTCCAGCAGGTCTTTGATCCGTTCGAGCAACTCGCCGTATTCGTGGCGACCTTGTCGATTTCCAACCCGGTCAGTTGATAGAGCTGCAGTTCCAGGATGGCGTTCACCTGCCGTTCGTTAAGGACTAGCGGCCTTCGATCAGGCGCGCTTCGCTGCGGATCAGAATTCCCCACTTCTCCACCTGTTGCCGGGTCCATTCGAATGCCAGCAGCTTGATCTTCGCTTCCTCGCGATTGCGTGAGCTGCGAATGATGCGGATGAACTCATCCAGGTTCGACAGAGCGGCGATGTAACCTTCGAGCAATTCCGCGCGCTCCTCGGCCTTGCGCAATCTCGAAGCGCGTGCGGCGCAAGATCACTTCGCGGCGATGATCGATGTAGCACTGAATCATCTCCTTCAGGTTGAGAGTCTTCGGGCGGCCATGATCGATGGCCAGCGCGTTGACGCGAAAGGACTTCTCCAGCTGCGTGTGCTGGTAAAGATTGTTGATGACGACCTTGGGAATGGCGTCGCGCTTCAGCTCGATCACGAGCCGGGAGTTCTCATCCGACTCATTCCGCATCGCCGTGATGTCGGTGATGATTTTCTCGTTCACCAGTTCCGCGATGTTCGATTCGAGCGCGGCGCGATTGACGTTGAAGGGAATCTCCGTGATGACCAGCTGTTCGCGATTGCCTTTGAGTTGCTCGAGCCCACGCGGCCGCGCACTTGAACGCTGCCGCGGCCGGTGTGGAAATAATTCTTGATGCCTTCGATGCCGCAGAATCATGCCGCCGGTCGGAAAGTCCGGGCCTTTGATGAACTTCATCAACTCCGGGATGGTGATGTCGGGATTATCGATCTGCGCGCAGATGCCGTCGATGACTTCGCCCAGATTGTGCGGCGCCATGTTGGTGGCCATGCCGACGGCGATGCCAGTGCCGCCGTTGACGAGCAGGTTCGGGAAGGCCGCGGGAAAACGGTTGGCTCGGTCAGGCGCTCGTCGTAGTTCGGGACGAAATCAACCGTGTCCTTGTCCATGTCGGCCATCAGCGCAGCGCCGAGATGCGTCAGGCGCGCCTCGGTATAACGCATCGCCGCCGGCGGATCGTCTTCGACGGAACCAAAGTTGCCCTTGCCATCGACCAGCCGCTCGCGCATCGCCCAAGGCTGCGCCATGTGAACGAGCGTCGGGTAAATGACCGCTTCGCCGTGCGGATGATAATTGCCGCTCGTGTCGCCGCAGATCTTGGCGCACTTATGTGCTTGCGGCCGGGGAACAGCGCAACTGCTCCATCGCGTAGAGAATGCGGCGTTGCGAGGGCTTCAGTCCGTCGCGCACGTCGGGCAGCGCGCGCGAAATGATCACGGACATCGAGTAATCGAGGAACGAGTTCTTGATCTCGTCCGCGACGTTGATCTTGGCGATCTTTTCGTTCGCGGCAAAAGAGGCCGCCGCGATGGAGCTCCGCGGCTCGTTTGGTTCTGTCGGGTCGTTCGGGTCTTTCGTCAGGCATGGCTTAGAGAATGTCGTTGGGATTGTTCCGCTCTGAACGGATGTGTGGCTTGCCTCGATCCGCCGTAGCCGCGTGTGGAAACTTGCGCTTCGAGTCGCGCGGCAGCGTGGATTACGTCCAGCGGTTGAAATGGGGTTTCGGGATGGCATTTGTCTCTCCCGCGGCATTGTAGACGGCCGCAGGTCAACGCGGGTCTTACACATCCAGATTGCGCACGTTCAGCGCGTTGTCTTCGATGAATTGACGGCGCGGCTCCACTTCGTCGCCCATGAGCTTGGTAAACATCTCTTCGGCTTCCACGGCGTCGGTCAGATCGATGCGCAGCAGCTTGCGCTTCACTGGGTTCATCGTCGTTTCGAACAGTTCCTTGGCGTCCATTTCGCCCAGACCTTTGAAGCGATTGATCTGAATGCCCTTCTTGCCGACGGCCTTCACGCGAGCTGAGGATTTCCGGGATGGAGAAGAGCGGCTTCACCGTGGCTTTTTCGCCTTCGCCTTCGATCAATTCAAAGAGCGGTTTGTCCTGCGCGGCGTAATGCTCCACGCTCAACCCCTTCCGGGAAAGTTTCTCGAGCAGTTCCGCCACCGCTTTGCTCTCGTGGTGCAGGTCGGACGATGCCGCGCGCCGGGTCGGTCCTTCGCGACGTTTTTCGCCCTTCAGTTTCTCGCTCCAAACAGGTCGGGCTGGGCGGCTTTGAAAGTATCCAGCTCTTCCTCGGTGGGAAAATAATGGACCGTTTCGTTGATTGCCCTCGCGCACCTTGACCAGATAGCGCGGAAACGTCTCCATCCGCCGCGCGCTTCTCGACGTAATCCGCGAAATCGCCGCCCTGGCGCCGGATGTAAGTCGCGTATTTGTCCAGTGATTCCAGCAATTCCAGAATTTCCTCCAACTGCTTCTGCGTGAACTCCTTGTCCATCGGCCAGATTCCGCAACCGCACTTCCTCGGTCGCGATCTGGATCAGGATCTTCGTTCAGCTGCACATCGTCGTCGATGTACTCGATCCGTTTCTTGCGCGTGATGCTGTAAAGCGGCGGCTGCGCGATATAGACGAAGCCTTGTTTCACCAGCTGCGGCATCTGCCGGTAAAAGAACGTCAGCAGCAAGCGTGCGGATGTGCGAACCGTCCACATCGGCGTCCGTCATGATGATGATCTTGTGGTAGCGCAGCTTGTTCAGATCGAAGGCGCCTTCCCCCTCGCCATCACCAATGCCGGTGCCGATGGCCGTGATCATCGTCCGGATTTCCGTGTTCTGAAGAACCTTGTCCAGGCGCGCTTTCTCCACGTTGATCAGCTTGCCGCGAATCGGAAGAATCGCCTGAAACTTGCGATCGCGGCCTTGCTTGGCCGAGCCACCGGCGGAGTCACCTTCGACGATGTAAAGCTCGGTGTTGGCCGGATCGCGATCCGAACAATCCGCCAGTTTGCCCGGCAAGCCGCCGCCGGTCAGCGCGGATTTGCGCACCGCTTCACGGGCCTTGCGCGCGGCTTCGCGCGCGCGCGCGGCATTCAGGCCCTTCTCGACGATGCGTTTGCGCGACCGGTGGGTTGGCGTCGAAATAACTCATCAACCCGTCGTAAGCGAGCGAGCTGACGATGCTTTCCACTTCGGGCGAGAGCAGCTTCACCTTGGTCTGCGATTCGAACTTCGGATCGCTGTGCTTGACCGAAATCACCGCCGTCAAGCCTTCGCGCACGTCGTCGCCGGTGATCTGCGGATCCTTGTCCTTCAGCAGATTGTTCGACTTGGCGTATTGATTGATCGCGCGCGTGACAGCCGATGCGAAAGCCGGTCAAATGCGTGCCGCCATCCGGATTGTGGATCGTGTTCGTGTAGCAGAGAATCTGGTCGTTGTAGCTGTCGTTGTATTGCAGCACGACATCGACATGCACCTCAACTCCTTGTCCGCGATATCCACCTTCGTTTCCTTGTGGAACGCGATCGGCTTGGGATGCAGGACTCCTTGCTCTTGTTGAGTTGCTTGACGAACTCCTCGATGCCGTCCTTGTAAAAAAACATTTCTGGCTTGGCGTCGGCTGGCGCTCATCGATGAACGTGATTTCCAAGCCGGAATTCAGAAACGCCAGTTCGCGCAACCGTTGGGTGATGATGTCGACTTGAACTCGATCGTGTCGCGGAAAATTTCCGGGTCCGGCTTGAACGTGATCAGTGTTCCGGTGCCTTTGGCCTTGCCGATGACTTCGAGTTTCTTGATCGTCTTGCCGCGCTCGAATTCCATGTGATGGACCTTGCCATCGCGCGACACTTCCACTTCGAACCATTCGGTGACGGCGTTCACGCACTTGGCGCCGACGCCGTGCGTGCCGCCGGAAAACTTGTAACCGCCCTGGCCGTATTTACCGCCCGAATGCAGGGTCGTCAGCACCATTTCCACGCCCGGGATTTTGTATTGCGGATGGATGTCCACCGGAATGCCGCGCCCATTGTCGCGAATGGAGATCGAACCATCGACGTGGATGGCGACCTCAATCTTGTCGCAATGGCCAGCCAGATGTTCGTCCACGGAATTGTCGAGCACTTCGGAAACGCAATGATGCAACGCGCGCTCGTCGGTGCCGCCGATGTACATGCCGGGCTTCTTGCGCACCGCTTCCAGGCCTTCCAATTTACCCAGTTGCGCGGAATCGTACGTGGCCGATACCAACCCGCTGGAGGGCTCGTTGGGTTCGTCAATAATCGTGTCGTTGGCCATACAAATTGTGCTCGGAAACGTGGCTTAATCCTTTCAAATCCAATGACCGAAAGAATACGGAAAAACGTCATTTTCACACAACGTTTATTTCCTCCATCTACAGGACCGGACCGCAATTAGTTGAGGCTGCGAACAGGCTCCTACAAACCGGTTGCGGTTTGGCCCGAATGCGGAGTGTATTCCATCAAATCAGAAATCACAGCCCTGTTTTGCCCATCTGAACTCACACCGGGTGGTATTCCAACTGGGGCGCCCGCTTTTCCTTGGCTCACGTGGAGCAACACGGCGACAGGGCCGTCTTCAAAGCCGCTTGAACTGCCGTCAAGGCGCAGGCAATTTCGCGCCCAATGAAATCCGCCGCCGTGATCGCTCTGCTTTGGTGCATGGCGGCGCTATCCCCGGCGGCTTCGACCAGCGTCCGCGTAAGCAAAGTTCCCTTGTTCGGCAAGGAGTATGTCCGTCTGGACCAATGGGCACGTGGAAATTCCTTTCAATGGAAGTGGCTTTCCCGGGTCGATGCGTTGCTCTGGAACGGTTCGACCCGGATCCAATGCACCAGCGATTCGCGCCGGATGCTACTCAATGGGATTACAATCTGGCTCTCCGAGCCGGTGCGAAGTCAAAATGGCTTTCCGCACCTTGCGTCCATCGACCTGAGGACGGTGATACAGCCGCTGCTCTTTCCCGCGCGAAACCGGGCGAAAACCCAGGTTAAGCACATCTGCATCGATCCCGGACACGGCGGAAAACAACCTGGGTTTATCGTGGGCCGCGAACAAGAGAAGCGCTACACGCTCCTGCTCGCACAGGAACTGGGCGATCAGCTTCGCAAAGCCGGCTTCGCCGTGTCGTTTACTCGCACGGGGGATACGTTCGTTGACTTGGACGAACGCGCGGTCATCGCACGCCGTCGCGGGGCAGACCTTCTCATCAGTCTTCATTTCAATTCCTCTGGATCTGGCACCTCCGGCGCGCGCGGTTCGGAAGTCTATTTCCTCACACCCCAAGGTACCAGTTCGTTTAACTCGCGCGGTGAAGGCAAGGCCACCGGTCCCGCTGTCGGCAACTTGAACAATGCCAGGAATATCCTTCTCGCTTATGAAGTGCAGAAATCAATCGTGCGCGGCGCCAGCGTGGAAGATCGAGGTGTGAAGCCGGCGCGATTCATCGTGCTCAAAGATGCCTCCATGCCCGCCATTCTGATTGAAGGAGGCTTCATGACGAATCCAGCCGAGGCTCGAAAAATTTTCAGCCCGGTCTGGCGCAAGCAACTGGCCCAATCAATCGTTGCAGGCATTTCCAGCTACCGCCGGGCGGTCCAACCCTGATTGTCCGGCCGTGTCACGCCTTTCCATCAAAAAGTCGGAGCTGCCCATCGGAATCTTTGACAGCGGCATCGGCGGGTTAACGGTCGTGCGGCAAATCCATCGCGTCCTGCCTCACGAGAATCTTGTTTACCTCGGCGACACGGCGCGGCTCCCTTACGGCAGCAAATCGCCCAGCACCGTCGTCCGTTACGCGTGCGAGGACACGCAGTTCCTCATTCAGCAAAACGTGAAAGCGGTCGTCGTGGCGTGCAACACCGCCTCCGCGTGGGCGCTGCCCGTGTTGGAACAAAGATTCGAAGTGCCGGTTTTTGGGGTGATCATCCCGGGCGCCTGTGCCGCCTTGGAATGTTCAATGAACCAGCGCATCGGCGTCATCGGCACGAATGCTACCATTCGCAGCCAGGCCTACAGTCGAGCCATCCTTGCGCGATCCGCTGAAGCCGAGGTGTTCAGCCGCGCCTGCCCGTTGCTCGTGCCGCTGGTTGAAGAAGACTGGCTGGAGCATCCGGTGACCCATCGTGTCTTGCGCGAGTATTTACGACCGCTCCTTCGGGAAACACATCGACACCCTGGTGCTGGGCTGCACGCATTATCCGTTGCTCAAGCAAGTCATACGTTCCGTGACCACAGACAAGGTGATTCTGATCGATTCGGCCGAAAGCTGTGCGACCTACGTGAAGAAACGCCTGATGAAACTCAAGCTGCTGAGCACGAACCGAAGGCATCGCGGGACGATCCAGCCTTTCGTCACGGATGAAGTGGAACGTTTCGATGAATTGGCCGCGCGTTTCCTCGGTCAGAAAACGGAACCGGCATGGAAGATTGAGTTGATGCCAGTGACCTGACCAATGCGAAAACGAAGTTCAAGAAGACCCATGTCCCGCGGCGATACCGGACGGTTTCCCGAGGGGCATTCCGCGCCTTTGAGGCGCGATACCCGCTTTTCCCTTTCGTCTTGTCTCGCTTTCAATCTTCGAAATTCAATGCCCGGTCCGACGCTTCCATGAATCTCGCCAACGCCATCGCAGTAGGATTGAAGGAAATCTGGGCGCACAAATTCCGCTCACTGCTCACGATGCTCGGCATCATCCTGGGCGTCTCCAGCCTCATCGGCATGTCCGCGATTACCAAAGGCATGGAGAATGGCATGAAGGAAGCGCTCATTGCGATGGGCGGGCTCGACAAAGTTGTGACCGATGAACAGGACGTGCCCGCGTATCAAAGTTACAGGGCCGATGAGGCCCCGGGCCGCACCATCCAGGACGTCTACGCGTTGAAACAGAGCGCGCCTTTGTTGAAATCCATTTCACCCGAGATGCGGGTGCGCAACATGGCGATAACGCGCGGCGGGAAAACGTCCATTCCTTCCGAGCTGCTGGGCGTGTGGCCGGTGGTGCTCGAGATGAACCTTCACAAGATCGGCAAAGGTCGATTCTTTTCCGACCTTGATGATCAGGACAGCGCGCGCCGTGTGCGTCATCGGCACAGGTATTCGCGACGAACTCTTCGGTGACCCGCGAAGTAACGGGTCGCGAGATCAATCCAGTCGGCGAAGTGGTAAACATCAACGGCCAGCCGTTCACCATCATCGGGATGTTCGAGCATTACGAGGCGGAGGCCGACCGCAAAATTCGCGAGTTGAAGGCGGCCGGTGAATGGCAGGAGAAGACTCAGGCGGTGACTCGTGCGCGCGGATGGGGCGGTGGCAAAGGCGGGCGTGGCGGCTGGGTGTATCACCAGAAAAATATGACCGCTTACATCCCGCTCAACACCATGTGGGTCCGCTTCCGCTCCGCCGCCGGATCGAACAATGTCCCGGATGCGCGCCTCAGCGACATCGACTTGAAAGTAAAGAGCCTCGACAAGCTGGAGCCGGCGCTTCAGCAGGCGCGCAACGTCATGATGCTCCGCCACCGCGGCATTGAAGATTTTTCGTTTCGCACCCAGGAAAACAATGTCGAGAATATCAACACCGCCATCCGTAACGCCCGTATGAGTGGTGGTATCATCGCCGCCATCAGCCTGCTCGTGGGCGGCATTGGCATCATGAACATCATGCTGGCGAGCATCACTGAGCGAGTGCGTGAGATCGGTTTGCGCAAAGCCGTGGGGGCCACCACCGCCGCAGTCTTTATCCAAATCCTGGTCGAGAGCGTGGTCCTGGGCATCGTTGGAGGCGTGGCGGGACTGCTGGTTTCCTACGGCTTCGTCAAAGTGCTGGCCGACCTCACGCCGACCGGTAACTCGCCCGTCATCACCGCCGAGGCCATGCTCATGGCTTTCACGTTCAGCGCGGTCGTGGGCTTAATCGCCGGCCTCATCCCCGCGTTCAAGGCATCCAAGCTCGATCCGATTCAGGCCTTGCGATACGAGTGAGCTTGCACTGCCGACTTTGTCTCCGACGTTCCAATATCCTTATTCCTGGGATGGGGCCTCTGTGTGGACCAATTCCGGCTCTTTGACAGCTGGGCGGGAAATGTCCTGCCGCAATGAAGGTCGGCTCCGCTTTACGAGCCGCGGAATTTTGATGGCCCGACCTGTTTTAGCTGCCTCGTGAATGGCTTCAATGATTCTAATGTCGGCCAGGCCTTCGTGGCCGGACGGCTCGGGTTCGCGGTTCTTCAAGATGCAGTCAGAGAAGTACAGGAGCTCCGCCCCGAACTGGTCGCGCCGTGCGAAGGTGCGGCGTTGCTTTTTCCCGGCCACCGTGATCTCCATCGAGATGTCCGCCGCATATTCGTAAGCCATGTCCAGCTCGAGCCTGCCCTTCGTGCCCAGGATTGTGTAAGTGGCTACATCAGCTGAATCAAAGCTGCAGGTGTAGGATGCAATTCGATTCCCGGGGAATAGCATCATCGCGCTGGTAATCGCATCCACGTCTCGAAAGCGTTTATCGGTCCGCAATGCGTAAGCGCGCACTTCGGTGGGTTCGTCCTGGAACAAGTAGCGGGCCGCGTTGATGCAATAAATGCCGATGTCATAATTGGCGCCGCCGCCCATCTTCTTCTGCGTTCGGATGTTTCCCGCCTTCACTTGGTAGCCAAACGTGGAACTGAAAATTCTGAGGTCCCCCAATTTCCCTGACTGAGCGGTTTCGATGGCGGTCAAGTTTGCCCGCTCGAAATGAAGGCGATATGCGGTCATCAACTTCACTCCGTTTTCGTCACACGCTTCGATCATCGCCTGACAATCCTCAGCTGTGGTCGCCAACGGCTTTTCGCACAAAACATGAACCCCCGCGCGCGCCGCTCGCACGGTGAAGTCGCGATGCATGGAATTCGGAAGAGCTATGTAAACGGCATCGATGCTCCCGCTTTTCAGCAGTGCGTTGTATTCGCGGTAAGTGCAGGTGTTGACGACTTGGTAGCGGAGACCCAGTCGCTGTTGTTTCACGGGGTCGTCCGAAACAAACGCCACCAACTCGGAATTCGACCGGGCGTTTTCAAAACCGGGGAGAACCGCAATTTGGGCAATGTGACCCAGGCCCACCACCGCGTATCGGACCTTGCGTTTTTCCCGAATGGACATGTTTCGCCTCCTTGGGGCTGAGACTAGCGCAGCCTTCGAACTTCGTCCATCTGTCCGACCACGGTTCCATGGCTGCAACGTTCGCTTCAGTTTGCGTTCCCGGATTTCGATCGCACGTTTCTGCGGGCAAGTGGAATGGAGAAGGTTGAAGCAGCAGCATCAGAATGTTGACGAACTCACAGATCGCCGAGTTGTTCGCCCTCGAGGTGGAAACGGCCAGCGGCCATCTGCAAAAGGCGCTGCGCCGAGCTTCGCGATCGGCCTTCATGTGGCCGGAGGAGGCCGCCGCTCTCGTGGAACAAAACCGGCCACTCACGGAACTCCCCGGCGTCGGTCCGCATTTGCAACGCATGATCCTGGCTTGGTTTGCAAACCCGCCCGACCCAAGGCCGCCCGATCCGCTTCGCGCCAATTGCCTGACTCTCGCTGATGCCCGTGCGGTCCTGGCTCGAGAGCCCGAATGGGCGCGAAGACTTCGCGGCGACTTGCAGATGCATACCCGGGATAGCGATGGGAGTGGCTCCGTCCAGGACATGGCCGAGGAAGCGATTAAGCGCCATTATGAATTCATCGCCATCACTGATCATTCAAAAGGACTTAGCATCGCGAATGGTATGGACGAGGGTCGCCTGCGACGGCAGGGCGTCGAGATTGAACGGGTGAACGGTGTGCTCGCTGACCGCCAATCAAACCTGCGCGTGTTAAAAGCAATTGAGTTGAACTTGAACCCCGCAGGTGAGGGCGACATGGACGGCGATGCTCTGGAGTCGCTTGACCTCGTGCTGGGGTCGTTTCATTCCGCGCTTCGCAAAAAGGAGGATCAAACCCAGCGTTATCTCGCTGGCCTGCGAAACCCGCACCTCCAGATTCTCGGTCATCCCCGGGGCCGGGTGTACAATTATCGCGCTGGTCTGAATGCTGAATGGCCACGTGTCTTCGCTGAGGCGGCGGCGCTCGACAAGGCGGTGGAGATCGATTGCTACGCGGATCGTCAAGATCTCAGCATGGAACTTTTACCCATGGCTCGCGAGGCTGGCGTGCGCATCTCGTTGGGCACCGACGCGCATACACCCGATCAATTGGCCTTTATTGAATTGGGGCTGGCCACCGCTCTGCTCGCGAAAATTCCAGCCGCGCGCATTCTCAACTTCATGTCGCGCGGCGAATTGTTGCGATGGTCGTCCGACTTGAAAGGGCGATTGCAGCGGCTGTCGTTGGGGACGAGTCAATTGCACATTCAAGTGAATGCGCTAATTTCGGCGAGGGAGATATCTATGGCAAAAAGGGAATTAATAAATACGGGGACAGACAAGCGTTTCGTTCGGCGGGCGAAGGCCGGGACGTTCAAGGAATCGGACGATGTGGGCAAATCGCTTTCGGCTGATCGCCGCACCAAAGCCAAGACAGTCGCCAAATCCGGGGGGGGTGATAAGGGTGATCGCAAGAAGAGCGCCGCCAAGCGTTCCACTACGAAATCTTCTTCGGCCCGTTCCACTTCGAAGAAATCTAACGGCAAATCGCGGTAGGAACCGGCAGATTTCGGATGGTTTCCGTACCGTTACGGATGGAACAACCGGCGCGGAATGCGGACAATGATTTCATGGCCAGAATCTTTGTACAAGATGAGGACACGCACCTATTCTTGGACTGTGCGGGTAAATGGACGAACCGTTTAGAAGAGGCTTGTGACTTTCCCACGACAGTCAACGCCATCGTCCATTGCGTCCAGCGGGGCATCGTCCGCATCCAGTTGGTGGTTCAAGTCGAGAAACCGAAACTTCGAAATGTCGTGGTGAAGTTGGCTGACGAAGATTCTGAACGGGCGCGCTCCTTTGGTGCCGGCCGCTCTGATCTTGGTTCGCGTTGATATTGCCTGTCACACGCGAATCGGGAATCACCATTCGCCTTTGATGATGGACTCCATAAAAACGCTGTTGGGACTGGACCTCGATCCGCAGGACCTCTCGCTGATGCACGTTAGTTTGCGTGCTGTGATTGTTTTCATCGCCTCCCTCATCATTGTTCGCGTCGGCGACCGTCGTTTCCTGGCGAAAATGAGCGCGGTTGACGTCATTCTTGGGTTTGTGCTCGCCTCCATGTTGGCGCGCGCCGTGAATGGCTCCGCCGCTTTCTTTCCTACCTTGGGCGGAGCATTCGTCATGATCTTGCTTCACAGGGCATTTGTCATAGGCGCTTTTCATTCCCGCACGTTCGACAACTTGGTTAAGGGAAGAGAGAAGCTGATCGTTGATAAGGGTCGAGTCCTGCCTGAGGTCATGCGGTCTCATCGCATCACCGAGAACGATCTCCTCGAAGAGATGCGACAGGAAGGCAATGTCGACTCTCTGGATAAAGTAAAGTGCGCCGTGGTGGAGCGTAGTGGGCGCATAAGCGTGGTTTACGCGGAGTCGGAAACCACCCAGGCGCGCAAGTGAGTTTCAAACTGAGCTGATCGCTTCTCGCGCTTTGCGCTCCCTCCATTTTGAAATCCCGGCCGGAAATGCTCGCACTCCCAAGCCTCGCGGATTCCCCCTAGTCGAGCTCGCTGAAAAGGAGTGAGAGGGGAGGGAATTCCGTCGTGTAAGAAGACCACGTGTTCTTGCAGGTTGGGGTTCCTAGAGTTCCGAAACTTTGCCGGAAATGAATTCACGCACCCTTTTGCCGGGTGTTTCGACAAACCGCGATTCGACTGGCTTAGGCGCCCTCTAACACAGCCGCCAGGACGCCCAAGCGGTTGAGTGTTTCGATGGGTGCGGCAAGGGGTTTCCCCGTAAAATCTTCTCGGCTGCTTTCAAGCTGCAGTGCTTCAGCAGTGTCGCTGCGGTAACAACCCTGCAACGACTCCGCGTTGTCGTCGTCAAGACTGAGCGCCACGGCGCGCGCGCCGCGCTTGGGGCGGGTTTTCTCGTCGGCTTGCCGCACGGCTTGAGCAAGCGCCTTGTCGGAGGGCAAGACGCCCTCCTGAATGGCTTTGCGCACGTCAGCGGCCTGAACGGTTGTGCGGCCGGAGCGCTTCGCGAGGAAACGCGCACGGGTCACGACTGCGGAGATACCGGCAAGGTATCGAGCCGATGCTTGGGCATAGCCGACAAGGCCCGCGATGGTGCCGGCACTGCCTTCTGGCAGAAGCGATTTTGCCACCGCTGCCAAATCCTCTTTGCTCAGTCCGGAGGGCAGGGCTTCGTAATGGGAAAGCCGCCCGTCAAACTGGTCCGTGTTGAAGTGCGCTTTCTCCGCAGTTCCACCGCGGGCGAGAAAGAACTGTGGAGTCGTCACGAGGATTACGGGGACGCCATGATTGACGAGCGCGGTACAGAGCCAGCTAATGCGCCGGGGGAGCGCTCCGCGATAATTGCTGTTCGGCCAAAGGTGATGTGCTTCGTCGAGGCAGACGGCCAGTTGCCCGCTCTGCAGCACGTCCTCGATGCGATCACGGAGATGGTGCGCTTTGGAATTCAGGTTGATGCTCACGCCGATGGCCCGTGCGAGCGCGCGATAGAAGCCGACCTCGTCGTTGCTCGATGGCACTTGGATATAGCGAGCTGAACCGGGATTTTGTGCGCACCAAATCTTTGCCTGGAATGTTTTCCCGGTGCGGGCCATGCCGTTGATCAAAGACATGATGCGTTGATCAACCGTGTAATCACACACTTCGGAAACAATCCGCCCGATCTCCGTCATCACCACGCCCTTGGTTTTTTCCGAGATCCAGTGCTGCACGTAGTCGCGCAAGGTCTGAATCAACGTGGGGAAGAAGTAGGGTGCGAAACTCGCTAAATCCACCTCAGGGTCCAAGCAAATCCGCTCCAAGAACCGCGGGAGATCCACGATGCGTTCGTGGCATAGGCTGACGAACGCACTTGCAGGATAGTGTTTGGGGTGTTGCGCCGCGCGCTCGTCTTTCGATGGCCCGTCCGCTGAATCGCTTTCATCCCCCATTAGTCTTCGCGTGATGGCGGCTTGCTCGGCCATTCGTTCAGCTCGCGTAGCGATGTCTTCTCCAAAAAGAGGAAACATTCTTTTCATGCTTAACTGCGTGTCGTCGCCGATCTCGGTGTGAACAGACCACAACCCTTGTATCTCCTCCCGAATCGCGCGCACTTGTTCCGCGTTGTAGATTTGGCCCGGCTTGGTGCCGAGCTTCTGCATCGTCGGCGAGGCAATGCGTTCAGGGAAGAGTTGCACCAAGTCTTGAGAGACCTTTTGAAAGCCGCCTTCTTCATGGCTGAACAGTTGCAAGGCCCAGATGAGTTTCCGGTCCTCGGCACTGGCGAGCGCTTCAGTGCGTTTGACAACGAGGTTGGCCATCAAGCCGCGGTGATAGTCGGCGCTGGAGGCAAAGCGTTCTTGCCGTAATGGAGTGCCCGATTGTGCATGGCGAGTTGCGCTCATTCCTCGTTTCCTTTCAAGAATTGCTCCAGGTCTTTGATGGCTTCCGGTGTTTCGGCATTGCGGCGGGCGGCGGGCGAGAGATGTAGATTCACCTTTGCCGCGGCGCGGCGGGTCTTGGCGAGGCGCTTTTGTTCGGTGGCGATCGCGACGCGCTGGCCTTCGATGTGCGCGCCAAGTTCGGCGGTTTCATCCGAGACCACTGGCGTCCGCACGATCTGCTTGTGCTTGGCTTCCAGCGTGCGGAAACGGGCGCGGAGGTAACTGGCGCACGCCGTCTTTTTGCCGAGTTCCTTTTGCGTGTCAGGATCGTCCGTGTAGCCGGTCCGATTTGAGCGCGGCACGGTGATCGGGTTCTGCCGATTCAGGTCGGTGATCGTGATCGTTTCGGGAAGGTCCGGATCAAAGTGCGTCATCACACGCGCCCTGGCGGGCAACTGCATCAGCCGTTCATCAAAATAGCAAAATTTTCCGCCGCCCTCGAAACGGATGGTGTGATCATCCTTCAGAGTTCGTATCGCGACCTGGCGCGCGAGCAGGTGGGCGCAGCGGGCATCGAAGGCGATCGGTGGATCTTCGCGGTTCTGGTATTTCTCGAAAGCTTCGTCGGGGCTTTCGTTGGAGAGCCAATCGCCTTGCTGGCGCTTGGCGTTGTATTCAGTGAAGATCTGGTGCAACCGTTCTTCCCACTGGCCGAAGCTATAAAAGTATTTCGAGGGGTGTGTCGGATCCGTCTTCTTCTCCACTTCGTACCTCTGGCGCTTGATCGTGTCCGGTAAATCGTTCTTCTGTTCACGTCCGCAGTAGCCGCGATCCAGCCACATCAAATCTTGCACCAGACGGCCAATGCTTTCGATCTGCGATTTACCCGTGGGGGAGAGAGCGTGTGTGATCTTGATGCCGAGCTGCGTTTGCAAACCATGCACCACATCCCCGTCGGTGTACTCAAGGCCCAAATCCTCCACTGTCTTTCGTTTGGCGTCGTTGCCGTGAATGAGGCTGGAAGTCCGCCACATGCCGCCCTCCAAGCGCAGTTCCTTAGGCAAGTGATGCGCGGCGAATGTCTTGGCGAATAGTGTGCGGATGACTTTTGAGTTGTACTGCGGATCGGGTTGGAGAGAGAATTGAAGCACGCGCCATGAGCGCCAATCCGCCACGATGAGGCATTGGCCTTGCACCAGGTTGAACCAGCCCTTGCCGTCGGGGACGTACCAAATCACCGGCATGGTGAAATCGTCTGCGGTAAAAATGTCGTGGACTCGATATTTGGCTGGGTCGCTAGAAAGGGTAGGGACCATGCTGCGGAGCGCCCGCTTGTTCTTCACGCTTGCGGCCGTGATCAGCGCATCCTGTTTCGAGCCTTGGAGCAACCTGCGCGGCACGTAAGCGAGGTTCGCGCTGCTTGTGGGCTTCTCCAGACCTTGCGCAACGAGTTCGCGATAAGCCGGCGCGCGGTGGCCACCAAATTTTTTGCCCGCCAGATAGCCGAGGCGTTCAGCTCGTTCGGCCAGCGCGGGATCGGCTTCCTTTTTCGGTTTGCTGTCTCGGTATTTCTTGTTCGTGATGGCCGCGAGAGTTTTGCCGCCTGCGAGCCATGCCTTTTGCTTCACGTCGAAGATGGTGCGCCCACTGTTGAAGCTGATGGCGATGCGCGGAACGTGGCACCGTAACGTCTCAATGATTTGACGTTTGAGTTGCGCGGGGTTCGCGGCTTCAGTCCGTGAGGCGTCGAAACTTTCCAGCGCGGCTTGCCACAGCAGATCCATTTCTCGCCAGGTCGGATTTGATTTATCGGCGACAGGCACGGCCGCAATGAGCGGAAACGAAATAGACGGGAGCGCCGGCGCCGAAGCCAACGCCGCGGCGCGCTGCGTGTTGTCCGGCAAAAAGATTTCGAGCCGTTGCCAATCTTCCAGGCCGCCGTCCCGTTCCAACGTGCGCTTAAGCAACGCGCGCCAATGACGATCGGAAATGCGCTCGCCAAAGACGGCGGCGTAATCATTCAGGCCGATGCGCTCAAATTCGGCGCCGCTCATCGTCGCGTCTTCCATGCGGGCGATCGATGGCAACTGTGCGCGCTGAAGTCTCACGGCCTTGCGCCGAAACTCTTCGGCTGCTTCGGCGAAGGGTATCTTCGGCTGCCAGAAGGGCGCGGCTGGCGCTGCGAGCATTGCGAGGACATCGCGGTATCTTCCCGTCATAGCCTTGATGTCGAGCTCATCGCGGAGGGACTGCGGGAGCGAGGTCAGCGACCACACGGCCGCTTCATTCCCAGAAACGATTTCAACTGAGCAAGGCGGAACACTTTCCAGGGCGCGACGTATCGAGCGGGGCGCTTTACCGAGCGCCCTCGCGATGGTCGCGGCCGTGAAGAATGGTGGTGGGGGTGTCATTGGTTCGGCCGAGGGCGCGACAAAAAGGCTTTGATCGTCTCGGTATGCGCCCGTGTGTCGAGTCTCAGAATGGAGTTGATGAACACGTCGAGATCGAAAGGCGGCACGCGCGGATGGAGCGAACGCCAGTACATTTCCTGTGTGTCATAGAAGCCAATGACCGCCCATGCTTGTGCGAACAGGTATTCGATGTCGCTTTGGATTACAGGCAACGCGGCTTTCGCGTCGCGCGTATGAAAAAGACAAGCACACGACGTGGCGCCCAGCCCATAGGTGCGCGCGGTCATCGCGAGGTTTTCGTCCGCCACATCCACCCCCGCCAGCCGGAGACCACGAACGAAGTAGTGATGAACGAAATTGGCTCCGACCATGTTGGCCGTGATAGCGCCGGGGTCAGAAAATGTGACCGGGAGATTGAGGGCGATGCACATCCACCGCAATTCTCGGGAAGCTACTAAATCACCTAAATCTTTTGAAGCTTGGTTCATGTTCAGCCGATCAGGGTGTTGTTGTTCTGGCCGATGAGCCGACGAAGTTTCTCATCCACGGCGTTCAGGCGATTCTGCGTTTCCCCGTAGAGTGCGATCACGCTCTCGCCCATGTTTTCCACGGAACTGGCAAAGCCTCCGGTCATCGCCGCCGCTTCGGACATTACGCCCGCGCCCTCGGCTCTGATTCCAGGTGCAAGAGGCGGATAACCGTGTTCAATGCGCCGCTCGTTCTCTCGATTGAACTTCTCCGCTTCCCGTTTCCGTTCGTCTTCGGCCTTCTTTTTTTCCAGTTCGACGGCGGCGTCCGTCCTGATTTTTTCCGCTTCGTTGATCGCCGTATCGGTCGGTTTCCGGTAGGCTTCCATCGTGGACAAGGTTTCGCGCTTCTCGCGGGAAGAGGCGGCATTCTTAGCCCGGCGCGTTTCCTCCTCCGTGGCGATTCCCTCCAAGCGTTTCTGTTCATCCTGGAGCGCCTTAGCGGCGGCCGCCTTGTTCGCCGCATTGTCTTTGGCGGAACTGCCTTGGGCAGCGAGGATCCTTTTCTCTTCCAGCAGCTGCTCTTCAATCTTGTCGTAGGGCGTCGAACCAAACTGCGTGACGAGGTCTTTCATGGCCACGGGGTGCAACGCTTGATATGCCCCGGATCCGATTGATCCCCCCTTCAAGGCTTCCTGCATGCCCCTGACCGTTTCGAGTCGTTCCGAATTCTTGGCCACGGCGCCCTCGTTAAATTTGGGAATGTCAGCCGCTTCCTTCGCGGCCGCCTCGGCTACCTGCACGGCTTGAGCGATCTGTGGCTTCATCGCTTCGGCGGCGGCTTTGGCGGCAGATCCGCGCAGGCCCGAGTTGTAGGCCACATCCTCTTCTTTATCCGCCTGCCGCTTGAGCGTTTCGAACTCCCGATCCTGTTGACGCTTCCGGGCTTGGCCCTGTGCGAAGGCGCTCTGCGTGATTTTTTCGGTGGGAGAAAGCTTCTTGTCCGTGGCGATGCGGGCGAGGTCCAGCTTCAGCGTTTCATCGTCGAGTTTTTGCTCCAGCCTTTGTTTCAGCAGAAGCGCGTTGTTCCACTCGTTCAATTTGGCGGTGGCATTGTTGACGGCTGTTTCGATCTCCCCGTAGGCGGCCGCGAATGCCTTGGCCTGGCCAGCTAGCTCGGCCTGAATGCTGGCCAGCCCGCGCACGCCGTGGGACATGGATTCAAAGACTTGGGCCGATTGCCCGGAGGCTCTGACTTCGTCCGAATAGTCTTTGATTGCTTTGGTGATGATCGCGAACAAGGCGATCGCCGCACCGAGCGGGGAGGACAAAGTCCGCAGCACCTGGCCAATAATCGGAAATTCTGTGGAGACGCCCCGCGCGGCTTCTTGTAAGCGCTGCTTGGCTGTGACCGCCTTAGCGGTTTCTTCGGTTTCTTCCTGCTGATTCTTTTTCAGCTCTTCGAGAACGGTCGATTGGCGCTCTTGTTCGGCACGCGCCGGCGCGAGTGCTGCGCTTACTTTCTTGAGCGCTTCAGCCTCCTTTTCGTATTCGACCCCGACGAGACGCTTCTGTGTGATTTGTCGCTTGAGCCGCTCCTCAAGCTGCTCGGCCATCTTGATCTGCTCGGCCGTGAGTTGCAGTGCGCGGGCGGTCGCGGCCTCCATCTCAGCAAAGAACTTGGCTGGGTTGCTGGCCAACCCCGCACCCGTATTCGTCAAAGCTTCCGAGGCATTCTTTATCTCTTCAAATTTCTTAACGATCTGATCCGCCTGCGCGACGTCGGCGGCGACCTTGATCGCGATTTCTAAATTTTGGTCAGCCACGAGTAACCTCCCTTTGAGTTTGGTTCGCCACGGGAGGCTTTACCGCAGCTCGCCGCAGCGTTTCTGGGAGGCTGTTGGGCCTTGAGTGGCACTGCACCCGCCTTTGGAGGCTCCACGCGCTTAAAAATGAAAATAGACGCTTCATTTTACATGGCGCGCCGCGAGGAACTGCACGCAACTGGAAATTGAGAACAACGTTGACCCGCCGCGACCGCGCCGACCGTAGCGCGCGACCTCAAGATGACGCGCGCGGGCGAGTTGGTGAACATGTTGGTGTTCTATCGAGAAAAGGCGTTGCAGGCTTTCCGATCGAATCGTGGCAGATAAGGCAGGCACGAACTCCGCAATCTCCGCCAACAATTGCGCCGGCGTCTCAGCTTTGGGCCGGGGCCCGTTCCCCATTTCGGCGGCCATGCTTTTGGACAGGATGCGCAGCAAACGGCGTGCACTGCTCTGCGATGTGGCCAGGTCAAACGCCACAAGGCGTCCGTCTTCCACGCGCCGCAGCAAATCCACCATGCTGCGATCGGATAGTGCGGCGCAGGCGGATAGGCTCAAGAGCGGACGTCGGACCGGCAAGAGGATGGGGTTGAACATTCTGGGGCGCTTTCTCGCACGATGAGTGCGTTTGAGTTTTTTAGCCCCGTGAATGCAAACTGG
Organism: uncultured Verrucomicrobiae bacterium; assembly: GCA_963760275.1. GTDB lineage: Bacteria > Verrucomicrobiota > Verrucomicrobiia > Limisphaerales > SIBH01 > JANNGC01. Next base: position 15,065 of record CAVXCM010000007.1, on the reverse strand, counting down.
TGAGGAGTGGCGGATCACGCGCGGCCTCCTCTATTCGGTGTGAAGGTGCGGCATGGCTCGTACAACCACTGAGCGAAACGCCGCTCCAAGGCGCGGGATTGGCGGCGCGCCGCGAAGACGCTGCTGATGGTCTGCCGCTCCGGCGCATCGAAGGCGCGGCGAAAGATGCGATCGCTTGGACGGCCCGACCGGCGCGGAAAGATCGTGGCGTAAAGCTGTGCCCATGAAGTGCAGGTGCGCAGCGCTGTTCGGATTTTGCGACGCTGCGAAAGGGTGAGCGTGAATTTCGGCACGTTTGCCCCGTAGCGAAACTGCAACGCTTCCACCTGGCGCCCGGAGCGGAGCCATCGGCCATAGTAAACCCGCCTCAGCGTTTCAGCGGAAAGCGCCACCCAGCGCGAGGGATCGCAGCGATAGACCCGTCCCTTCCAACGGGCCGCAAACTTTTGGCACTGCGCCGCGACAGGACGGCCCGCAGCGGCGTGGACGTCGATAGCGCGAACGATGGCGAGTAGAATGCGAACGCGTTCGGCCGCCCGTTTTTGTGTAAGTAAAGGCCGCGCGCCCTTGGAAGAACGCGCGGCTTGTACGCGGCGGTGAGCTAATAAGGGGCCGTTACGTAGCTCTGCCGCCGAAATTTCAAATTTTCTGTCTGCCCCTTTTCGCATACGCCTCAGCTTGGATAAGCACCGGCTTGCTGCGCGCGCGGGATTCGCCCGCGCGCGCCCTGGCCTGCACAAAAGAAGGAAACCATGGAACGCGGCAGACAATCCGCGGCCAATGAAGTCACTGCGGTGGGATGGGAAATCGGTTTGGCTGGGAAGCCGTTTGGAGATGGAATCGGCGCGCGTCTCATTGGGTTTTGTAGATGACCCACTGCGCGAACAATTCCGGGTTCTCTTTTTTGAGCGCCTCCCACGCGCCGGCAAAGTCGAGGTTGCCCTCCCGGCGCAAACGGTTCAGTTCTTTGGAGAACTGCTGTTGAATATCTTTGGGCGTGCGATGAAGGGGCAGATCGATGTCGTTGGATTCGAGGTCCACCTGGGCCATGCGCGCGAAAAGTTCGGGTTCCAATTGTTTGACCTGTTCCCATGCTTGCGAGAACGGGATCGAATCTTCGGCGGAGGCGCGATTAACAAGAGCGCCGAACTTTCGGCCGGCTTCAATGGCTGGGCCGCTGGCGCGGTTGCGAAGTGGAACCGCCCGTTGCGGCTGGCTTATACCGCTCAATTCCGAGACCAAACGATTCAACGCGGGTTCCTCAACACACGTGAGCTGCCATGCCCTCGTGAAATCGCAGCCCAATTCCTCTTGATTCCGGTTACCGAACGCCGCGAAATAATCGGCGCCATCTTGCGTAGTGAAATCGCGATCGGAAGGCGCCAGCGTGCTTTCAGCGCGGCCCGTGGCCACACCCGCCGCCCTTTCCCGGTTGCGCAGTTCGGCCGCGTGCGACGTGAGAAAAGCGGTGCAAGGTCCACTCATCGCACCCTAGGCAGGTCCAGGTTGCGGCTCATGTTACAGCTTCTCCGGGATGACGAGCGCCTCCAGCGCGGCGGCGCCGGCTAACATCTGCGCGGCGACTGCTTCCGGTTCATGCTCGGCGGTGTTTACGGAAAGTTGGCGAGTGAGGCTAAGCTCAGCGAGTTGTTTCGCTACCGGATGGCTGTTCCGAGCGTCGGCGCAATGGCGTTCAAGCGTTGCGGCATCCGGAAAGATGGGGGCCAATTGCGCGCGGATGACCCGGTCCAAGGCGTCACTTTTCGGACGCAAAAGCTCGTGGTAGGCCGGCCACGCTGCCGCCACCGCCTGGCTTAACGCCTTACACGACTCGGCATACCTGGCTTCCAGCACGGCCCGCTTGCGCGGAATGATTTCCAGCACCACGCGCAGCTCCAGGATTTCCGCCAGCGACTTGCGGTCGCTGAGTTCGATAGTGTCGAGCAAGGTGGCTTCGCGAGCCGCCTGCTTCGCAGCGAACGCGTCGAGTGCTTCCACCGCGCCGCGGGCCTGTTGCGTGTGGCTGAGTGATTCGGAGAGTTGTTTCAATGATGGCTTCATGGGCGTTGGATTTGTGGGTTCAATCTGCGTAACGATCGCGCATTTGGGGAACGAGAGTGGAAAGGAGGTCCGAGGCTTTCTTCCAAGAGGCATCGGCGGCTGTGCGGATAGCGGCGCTGCGCTGGGCTTTGGCCTGGCTGATTTGAACCTTCAGCCGGAAAATCTCTTTTTGGTATTCGGCCCCAGACATACGTCAATCCGCCGGGCGCGGTTCCGCGCTGGCCTTTCGGATTTGGACGCGCCGGTTGTAGTCGTTAATGAGAAGGATTTCCGAGGTGGTGAGCGCCTCCTCTTTGAGTTGCTTGAAACGGGCCGAGAGGATCTTAGAAGTCCATTCCCCCGATCTCACTCTTTCCAGCGTCCGGTAATTGACGCCTAAGGCGCGAGCATCGGCGACGATTCCGGGAAAGCGCACCTTGCGCTTCCTGCCTTTCCCTGTTCTGGACATGCCTCATCTGTTGCTCTATTAGCAACATACATGGCGCTATTTGGCAAGAACTTTATTATCGCTTTCATCCGTCCGAGGACGGATTTTTTTTCGTTGTGGAACAAGACTTCAATTTTGACAGCGCCTGTCTCGGTGAAAGCCTCAAGCGTTGCCGCATGGGTTTGCGACTGCTCACTGCGCGATCTCGCAAAACTATCCGGCGTTTCGGCATCGCACATCCTGCGGATCGAAAGTGGCGAATATGATTTCCAAGTCGAGACGCTGCTGAAGATTGCGATTCACCTGGGCGTCCCGCTGTGGACTCCTGCTAGAGGAAGGACTCGCGGTAAACTGGCTGTTCGTTTCATGCACTGGTGCAAGCCGATCCCGCCTTGGTGGGTTGCGCGCCGAAGGGCCTACAAGCCCGGCGTAGCTGGGCCGTGGCTGGAGGCTGTGCGATTTGTCGCTGCTGGAGTGCGCGGTCACTACCAAACTGCTTTGGTCCAGCAATCCGTCGATAAGTTGGCGACTCGCTTTGACTATCCGTTTTCTCATCTCGAAGACGGATTTATTAAAGCCGCTGCAACTATAGAGCAGACTCACTCAGCCGATCGCGCTGCCATGCTGCGCCAACTGCGGAAAGCACCGGTCGACACAACTGGTCGAATTTGGAGTGCTTCGCCCGAAGGTTTTGTCGCGTTGGAAATATCTGCAGCCTTCTGACACATTCTAAGATCTATCGTGCGATGGAACGGCATTTCCGAACACCGCTTGACCGGTTGCTGTGAAAGCATACTTGACAATGTAAACGCACGCGTTTAAACAAAGCGTTTCGTCGTTCACTGCGAAAAGACTTGAAGCATTGCTTTCGCGCGTCGGCGTCGCTGGCCTCTGGAACGCGGTAAGAAATCCCAGCTTGCAGCCGCGCTGGGGATTTCGACGGTCAGCAATCTGAATCACTGGCTGTCAGGCGCTCGGGCCGCCTGGCGGTGAATACACGCTTCAGCTGCTCGGAATGGGTCCGAGGCAGAAGAAGCTCGAACAAAACAAATAGCGTCGGCAGTGCTAGTAACACCGCCAGAGCGGAGACCCGACGAAGGCAAGTGATGAAACAAAACCAAAATCGAGCCGGCGCAAAAAATAACCGCCCGGCCCAGTCCAAACAAGCGCGTAAAACTACGCGCCTCACCCCCGCCGCTTCTGCGAAGGGGAAAGCGAAAGCGAAGAGCGCCGCCCGCGCTTTAGAAATGAGCCGGTTACGCCAATTCAGTGAGCGTGAAGAAGACCTGATCTGGCCGGATGATGGCTCATTCAACCTGCGTGAGTTCTCGCGGGCCGTTTACAGGTGCCTTTCAGCCAAGCGCCGTCAATGGTTGGACAACGCCTGTGAATCTTGGAGCGGAGAGCAAACGCTACGGATGATCGCTTACGACACGCTCAAGCGGGAGGAAAACATTCCCCTGAGTGCAATCCGGGACATTGAATTAGCTGCGCGCAATCGCGAGAAGGTGGTGGTGGAATGAAAGCGGGCGCCCTCAAAACACTGAGCATTGCGAAGGTTGTAATTAGGAAAAGGCCGGGCGCGATGAAGCCGAAGAAGCTCGCGCGCTCGGCCGTAGTGAAACCACCAGAGCTCGCGCCGGCGCGATGGGAACCGGCTCGGGCATGGCTCTCGGAGCAGCGGAAGATTCGCAGCACGTTGGCAAACCTGATGCGGATGCAGATCCCCGTGGTGGTTGGGACTTCCCCGCTGGACGATACCAAAATGTTCTTCGCGCGCGGGTGTGACGGGAAGGAATTGTTTATTTTGGACGAACCCAAGTTTCATCATCCGGGGGAACGCGCTTTGAGAATCTTGTCCCGTAAGGACGCTTTGGCGCTGAGTTGCCTTTGGGCGGTGCCAAGCTGCCTGCGTGAACACTTGGTGGAAGTTCTGAAGAAAGCGAGGGCGTGGTGAGGACCAAAACGAAGAAGCGCGGCAAGGTGAAGCGGCTGCCTGAAATCGTGGAGGATGACTTGCTCTGCAAGGTGATGGACCACACCCCGGTGAAACTCGTCGCCACGGCCAAATTGTTTGAACGATGGGCGGAGCAATTGCGGCGCATGGCCGTGCTCAAGTCCAACGAGTTGCCGAGCGAGGCCCGCAACTGAATGCGGCCACACCGCAGCCCGCCTGCACACCCGCTGCCGCGAACCGGCAGCGGGTTTTTGTTTTGCCGTTCGAGTCCATCGAGTGGTGCAAAAGTGCGGCTGTGAACGGTGGTGCAACAACGGTGCAAAAGGGTGCAAGGCACGGGCAAACAGCGAGGCCTGATCTAGTTATCACGGCGGGGCCGGAGGGTTTCTGAACAAGTCGGAGTTGCCAATGCGGCGGGCCTCATTCATCCTCGCTGAAAATGCCCGAAATCAAGTCCCTGAGTATCGCGCACCTTTACTGGAACCAGCTAACTCCGGATCAAGTTGCGCACCTCTTTCGTGAGCACAAAGCGCGGGCGAACGCGTTGGGGGATTTCTCTTACAAGGCCACTGCTGATCTCTCGAAGTATCTCTTCGCGGTGAACTCTGGCGCCGCGGCCGGCCTTTTCGTTTTACTGATTTCAAAGACTTACGAGCACTGGCACCTGATGGCGTTTTTCGCTTTTTGCGGCGGCACTTTTCTGGTGGGTGTCGGCCACTTTTTCCTATCGAGCTGGGCAAAGGATTTGACGGAAGGCTGCACCCGCGACGTTGCGGCCTGGGGCCGCAACGAAATCAACCTGGGGCAGATGGACAGTAGGAACCATCAGCGGCACCGTTCGTTCAAGGCCAAGGCCGCGCGCGCGGGCCTGGTCCTTTCCTTCCTGTGTTTGGTTGCCGGTGGATCGCTGGCCGCGATCCCCTTCACGGTGAGCGGCGGGAACGGAGCAGACTCCCTTCCGGCGCAGACCGTCCTTGGAAAGTAAGGGGAATGGACTGGAGCAACTTCTTTTCGGCGGTCTTTGGTGCAATCGTTGGTGGCCTGGCTTCAGCGTATGCGGCTGATAAGACACACAACCACAACGTTGCCCTTCAGGATTATCAAACGAAGCGCCAGATCGACGGCGTGTTGCTGGCGATCCACCAAGAATTGAGTTTAGCCGGCGAAATCTATGCCGCCGGAACGGGAGCGTTGATGGATCGCCTTGTGCCTGGCACCGACTTTCACACTCACTTTTTTCGGGTAAGGGGGGAATACTTCCGTGCCTACGAAGGCAACGTTGCTCTCGTCGGCCAGATTGAAAATGAAGAGCTTTGCAAAGCGATCTTTCGCGCCTACATGGGCGTGAACGCGTTAATGGAGCAATTGAACATTAACAACGAGTACCTTGAACACCGAGACAAGGCCGCGGTCGATCTTCAAGAAAGCCAAACCAAAGATGCCAGTCAGAGATTGGATCGGTGGACTTCCCATCTTATCGATCACGGTAAAATACTGAAGATGGCCCACGTCTTCTGCAAGGAAGCGGGCGAGAACGCGTGCCGCCTCGTCGTCGAGTATCGAGCCTCACATGTGCCCGCAAAACCGATTGCCATAAGCTTCTGGGCGAAGCTCATTGATGAACGTTGAAAGTCAGGCGGCGCGCCAGCGCTGCCGATAGCCCGCAGCGCACTTGCAGAGCATCCGCAACGCTCCATGATCCGGCTTTTTCGTGTCCCACGTCCCACCCCCCAAGCGCATACTTGCACCTTTTCGCTGTGCGACTTCCAAGACCGATAACGGAGCCCGTGTTCATTGAGCAGCATCGTTGGAAGTCGGAGGTGCAAGCACGTCGGGAAAAGGGCAGGGAGTAGCGTTCTTGCAAGTGCGACTTCCAAAGGCGGTCAAGCGCTTGATTTCAGCCTTCTTTCGGGATGTTCTGCTTTGATCCGGGATCTGCAAGAACGCGGGGTCTAGACTCAGTCGAAGTGTCTGTTGGTACCGGCGGAGGGGGTCGAACCCACACTTCCGTAAGGAAACCAGATTTTGAGTCTAGCGCGTCTGCCAATTCCGCCACGCCGGCAACCAGGCGCGAAATATAGTAGGCGGGTTTACGATGTAAAAGGATTTGTTGCCAGCCACGTAGTCGTGTCGCGATTTACCTGCGTGGAGCGTCTGAGCGACGGACATCCAGGGCACTGATGATGTGCTTTCGATTTGAACTTGCCCCGGGTTCAGTCGAACGTGCTGCCACACAGCGAAAGGATAAGTATGCCGCAAGCCATCATGGACCCGGAACAAGTCAGGCGTTTCGCCGACGAACTCCAGCGATTCAACCGGGACCTCCAGAACAAAATGGGCTCGTTGCAGGCGCGTTTTGCGGCTTTGGGCGATAGCTGGCAGGATCAGGAGCACACGAAGTTTTCTGATGAATTCAAACTCACGATCAAGGCCATGAAAAAGTTTTCGGAGATGTCCGACCAGCATGTGCCTTATCTCTTGCGCAAGGCGCAGCGCATCGAGGAGTACCTGAACCAGCGTTAATATGCCGGAAGCCAACGTCACGTCCGTCGAGGCCATCGAGGGTTTCCGCCTGTCGTTGATCAACTACGTGGCGAAAACGCGGCCCGTGCTGGATGATGCATGTGACGAGGTTTTTCGTTTGCGCGAATGGATTGAACGGGATCGGCGGTTGCACTGGGAAAATGAGATCAAGCGCCGCCGTAAAGTGTTTGAAGCCGCCGAGCAGGCACTTTTCGGCGTACGGCTGGGCACATTGCGAGAGGCGACTGGAGGGGAGCATGCCGCGGTCATGCGCGCCAGGCGGGCGCTGAATGAGGCAGAGGAAAAGTTGCGCCTGGTGAAAAAGTGGGCTCTCGATTTCGACAATCGAGTCCAACCGCTGGTGAAAGAATTGGATAATCTTCGGACCATGCTCGCCAACGAACTTCCGCGCGCCGCTTCAACACTCGCGCAGTGGGTGCAAGCCCTCGATGACTACGCAGGGGTGCAGACTCATGCCGCCGTGCCGGGCGAAGTTGCGCCGAATCTTCCGAGAGGAGAGGAGATATCACCCGCGCCTGCCTCGCCGGGGGAGGACAAGTGAATATTGGTTCCAGTGGAAAGATCACCGCTGCTGCGACCAAGGATCTGTTGCGCAGATGGACCGAAACCCGCGAGGCCTGGCGCGACACCAAGAGCCAGGAGTTCGAACGGCGCTACATTCGGGAACTCGAAGCCACGATAGATCGGTCCGCGCCAGTGTTTGAAATGTTGGAGAAGCTGGTGACGAAAATTCGAAAAGATTGTGAGTAATTTGTTGTCCGTTACCCAGGTTCGCGAGTTGGTGGAATCGCTCAAGGGCGTCATGCGTGATTTCGCTGTTGCTGAGGAGAAGCTAGAGAAAGATTTTCGCGCCAAGATAGATGCGACCGAGAGGAAGTTCCGGGAGGAGCAGGAGGCGCATCAGGCCAGTGCGGCGAGCAGTTCCGCTGAGTTGGAAGCACTTCACCAAAAACGAAAAGCGCGGATTGAATTCATTTACGACCGCCGCAAAGCCCGCATCGCTCGCGCGCATAAGTCGAGCCACAAACTCTCGGCCCAGCGCATCGACGACGAAGAGGGCAACTGGAAGTACAAAAGCCAGAAAGGGTTGCTGGACACGAAGCGTTTCCGTAGTGAGGCGCTGGCGCGGAACGATGCGAAGTTGGCGGAGTTCCAGCAACGGCTTGAGGAAAGTCGGGCCGCGCTCACTTCGCTGAAGGATAGTGCATCCCGGTCCTTTCGCGGTGACGGCCAGTTCAAAAAGTTGTTGGAGATGCCGCCAGGTCCGCGTGAACCAAATCCCCAGTGGGACGAGGACCAGTTGCTGGAGGAGTTTACCAAAGCCACCGCTTCCATTCGGGAGGGCTTGAACTCCTTCCAACGTTTTCTGACGCCGAAGATCTTTGCTTTGTTTCCACTTTGGTTATGGGTCGGTCTTGTCGTTGCTTTAGCCGCTGGATTGCCCGTGTTGCTGGCACAACTCGGACGTCCCGCTGTGAGTTTTCCGCAAGCCGCAATAGGCGCGGGAATTATCCTCGGTTGTCTGCTGGCATTGTTTTTTTCCGGTCGTAGCAAGGCTGCCCCGTTTGCGAGATCCATCGCGAGCGAATTGGAGACAGCGAGGCGCATGCTCGACGCTGCTGCGCAGAAATCCCAGGAGCGCCACGCGATCGAAAGTGACCGGGTCGAGAACGAGACCAGGAACAGCAACGAAATGTTCCAGCAGAATTGGCAGTCCGCGGTAGAACAGGCAAACCAGGCGCGGGCATTGTGGCCCGCAAAAATCGAGGATAAAGCCCTGCGCATCACCACGAAGAATGAGACCCGTCATGCGGCCTCCCTTCGGCGGGTGGAAACGGAACGCGAAGCCGCGCTTTCCGCGGCGCATGACGAAGCGAGGTCGCGCCAGGCGCAATTCACCGAGGCGCATGCAGCCAAGATCGCCCGGTTTACCGCCGAGCATCAGGCGCATTGGCAGAAGCTGGAAGCCGATTGGAAGCAGTTGACCACTCCCTTGTTTGCGTTAATCGATGCCGTCAACCGCGAGGCCCAACAAGAATTTTTGCCGTGGGATCAGGCGCTTTGGGAAAACTGGCAATCCCCCAGCACGTTTAAGAATCTGGCGCCGTTCGCTCAACTGGAAGTGGACTTGCGAAAAGTCGCGGAAGCTGCGCCCCGCGATGCCCGGCTTGGCTTGCCTCCGCTTCTCTCGATAGCGCTCGTCCTAAAATATCCGCATGAGGGATCGGTCCTGTTTGAAACCACGAAGGCCAGCAACGAACCAGTGATCGCTGCCCTCAACAACATCATGTTCCGGCTCATTGCGAGTTCGCCTGCCGGAAAGCTAAGTTTTACGATCATCGACCCCATCAAGCTTGGCCAGAATTTTGCCGGGGTGATGCATCTCGCCGATTACGAGGACAACCTGATTAACAGCCGCATCCTGACCCAGGCGTCACAGATTGAGCAGCGGCTTGCCGATTTGAACGAGCACATGGAGAAAGTCATCCAGATGTATCTCCGCAACGAATATGAAACGATCGCCGAGTACAATCGTCAGGCGGGCAACATTGCCGAAAAGTATCACTTCGTCGTCGTGGCAGATTTTCCGGCAAACTTCACTGAGACGGCCGCGCGGCGTTTGCTTCACATCGCCGCCAGCGGCGCGCGTTGCGGCGTCTTCACCCTGATTCACTGGGACCATCGGCATACCGGGTTGCCCGATTTCTTTCCCGAGGAGTTGCGGAAAAGCAGCGTTTGTATTGTAGCCAGTGGCGATCAGTTTGCTTTGTCGAATCCGTTTCTCGGCGGCGCGCGCGTTGTGCTGGACCGTCCTCCCACAGCGGAATTTGCGATCGGTTTTTTGCACAAGGTCGGCGCCGCCAGTCGTGGCGCCAATCGCGTCGAGGTCCCTTTCCGACAGGTGGCCCCACTGGAGGACGAAATCTGGACCCAGCAAACGGCCGAGGAATTGCGCGTGCCCATCGGCCGCAGTGGAGCGACAAAGCTCCAATACCTCGCCATCGGCAAGGGAACGCGTCAGCACGCGCTCATCGCGGGCAAGACCGGTTCCGGTAAATCGACCTTGTTTCACGTGATCATCACGAACCTCGCGCTTTGGTGCAGCCCCGAGCAGGTGGAATTCTACCTCGTGGATTTCAAGAAAGGCGTGGAGTTCAAGAGCTACGCCGCGAAACGTTTGCCTCATGCTCGCGTCGTAGCCATCGAGAGCGATCGTGAGTTTGGCTTGAGTGTATTGCAACGGCTCGATGAAGAGTTGAAACGACGCGGCGAACTGTTTCGTTCACTCGGGGTCCAGGATGTCGCCGGCTATCAGCGCGCCGGCGGAAAGGAACCAATGCCCCGCGCCTTGCTGCTCATCGACGAATTCCAGGAATTCTTTGTCGAGGACGATCGCATCTCCCAGGCGGCGAACCTCTTGCTCGATCGCATCGTGCGCCAGGGACGTGCGTTTGGCATTCATTGCATCCTCGGGTCGCAGACGCTCGGCGGCGCTTACACACTCGCGCGCACCACGATGGGGCAGATGGTGATTCGTGTGGCTCTCCAGTGCAACGAAGCCGACGCGTATCTCATCATGGATGAAAACAATCCCGCCCCCCGGCTCCTCTCTCGTCCCGGGGAAGGCATCTACAACGACATGGCCGGCATGAGCGAGGGCAACAGTCCGTTCCAAGCCGTATGGATTGGCGATGAAGAGCGCGACGTGTGGCTGGATAAAATCCGGGCCCGCGCGGAGGCGAATGGCGACGGAACCTTCGCCGGGCCAATTGTGTTCGAAGGCAATGCGCCCGCGGATATCCGAGAAAATCCTGCCCTTCGCCAACTCCTGGAGGCGACAACCGTTGTGCGACCACCTCCACGCTGCGGCTCTGGCTGGGCGCTCCGAATTCCATCAAAGGACCTACCGAAGCCGCCTTCCAAAAGCGCAGTGGCAGCAATCTTCTCATTGTGGGTCAGCGGGACGAAGCGGTGCTGGCAATGCTCGGCACTGGGCTAATCTCCCTCTCAGCGCAACGCCCGCGGGGCGCCATCAAATTTATATTGTTCGAAAGCACGGCTCCCGGCTCGCCGGAGCGCGCGTTTTTGGAACGGGTGTTGCGTGCCGTGCCCCACGAAGTCCTGCTCGCCAAACCCGGCGAACTCGCCGAGGTGTTGAACCGGCTTGCCGAAGACTTGCAGCACCGGATCGCCGACGAACAGGCGCCTGCTCCCGAAACGTTCTTGTTCCTGCATGGCATGCAGAATTTTAGGAAGCTGAAGCAGGACGATGACTTCGGTTTCTCCACCGACGATGGCGCCAATCCCGCCACGCAATTGCAAAAGCTCATCAGCGAAGGCCCGGGCCATGGCATCCACGTCGTCGCTGCCCTCGATACGTTCAACAACGTCAATCGCTTCCTCGGTCGCAAGACACTGAGTGAGTTCGAAATGCGCGTGCTCTTTCAAATGAGCGCCAATGATTCAGCGAGCCTGTGCGACGATCCGAAGGCGAGCACTCTCGGCTTGCACCGCGCATTGTTTTACAACGAACAGGAAGGCTACCTCGAAACATTCCGCCCATATGCGCTGCCGACAGGAGAGTGGATCCAAGATGCGGCCCGGGAACTTCTGCGACTGACCGGACGCCAGGATCCTTTCGTGCCTCAGCAAACGGCAGGCGAGGCAGCGACGGATCCCGCAACTGACTAGCGTGGCCCGGAATCAGTGGGAACGTCCCAACCTCCAATTGGCCGTTCTCATTGCCAAGCAAGGCGCAGCCGTAGCGCCGAGGCCTTTGCGCCGGGCCGGGCAAAGTTTATGGCGCCAACAATTACCTGGGCGATCTCTACCGGAGATGGAAGGCGCGGATGGGCGCGCCCAAAGCCATCACCGCCATGGCGCACAAGTTAGCCCGGGTGCTCTGGCACCTGCTCAAGTTTAAGGAAGCCCGTCTATGGCAATCATAACTTTGTCACATGCTTGTTTCGGACTACGTACAACTTAATGCCTTTGGCCTCGACCGCCTGTCGGAGCGCGGGAAAATCCAGACGGCTCTCAGCAGATGGGACCATCTCAATGTCCATTCGGTTCATCTTCGGGCCGGCGGTGCGTATCACTCGCAGCAACTCATCCTGCGTCATCCGGCCCACTGAAAATCCAAGGCTCTCCAGCGTCTCTGACTGGGCCATCTTCAACAATCCATTGACGGTTACGTTCGTGCAGTTGGGCATGTTCACTTCCGTGAGTCGCATCCTGCGCACCATCGTATCGCACGCCCCGTCGGTGATGGACATCTGCCGCAAGCCCAATTCTGTGAGAGTGGGAATCTGCGACAGATACTCAACGCCTCTGTCTGTGACCAGCGGACAAGCGGTAAAAACCACACACGCCAGATTCGTGAACTGAAGCTGCGCCAAAGCCTTCATCTTGTCATCGGTCGCTCCCTTACCATCGAAGTACACAGTAAACAACGCATGAATCTTGGTCAGTGTGGGAAACTCCTGGACGGGAAGGTCGGAAATCACGGCGTGAACATGTGTCGTACTCTCCGATGTGATGATGATTTCAGGCGGCAACTTCAGCTCCGCCGCAGACGAATGAAGTAATGGCGTGGTAAAAAATCCCGCCAGCGCCAGTTTGATTACCGTCAATGTTTTCATGAGAACTGCGAGCGTGTGATGCCGCCTAGTCACTATGGCTGGCCGTGGGAGAGGCGAGTGTGTCTGCTTTCCGTGAACGTGGGTTGCGCGTCGGTGTGGGCCGGAGTGCCGAGCCACACTGTTGGTCAGTTAAACTCAAACCAGAAAGGAGAGCAGACACATGAACCTTATCCCAGTACATCGGCCTGGAGTCCACAATGATTCCATCGCCATTTCCCTTGCGCCCAGTGACAGCACGGAGGTGCGCCGCTGGGGCATGATCGGCGGCTGGCATGAGGACGTGTTGCGCTTGCTCAAGCAGCTTCAGGCCGCGGCCGACCGTGCTCGTGCTCGTGTGCGAACTGGGGCCGGACCTTTGCCCAGAAGTTCAAGACGGCCAAACATTTTGGGAGCTGGCTCGGCCTGTGCCCGGACAACCGCATCACCGGCGGCAAAATCTACAGCGTGAAGACGCGCGCCGTGAAAAGCCGCGTGGCCAGCGCGCTGCGCATGGCCGCCCAAAGCCTCAGCCGGGCGCAGAACTACTTCGGAGATTTATACCGGAGATGGAAGGCGCGACTGGGCGGACCCAAAGCCATCACGGCCATGGCGCACAAACTGGCCCGCGTGCTTTGGCACCTCCTCAAGTTCAAGCAGACCTTTGACTGGAACGTGTTCGCCCACGAAGAAGAAAGGATGAAACGCAAGAAGCTCGCCCGCCTCCAAAACCTCGCCGCCACCCTCAACTATCAACTCGTCCCCAACCAATGACTTACGCGCCTAGTTTCTCAGGAGGTCTCGGCTTTCTCCTTGTAGCGGGTCTTGCATAGTTCGTTGTAGCCCATCGCCCCGGTCTCGGGGGCGTGCCTGCGAATCTCCTCTGTCCAACTGGACAAAGCCATCGCAGCCAACTCAGTGAACGCGATAATCGCCTCCTGACCACGTTTCGGCTGTTCACCCTTGGCATGCGAGAATGCGTCCATACAGGAATAAATCTTCGCCAAATCCTCCTCCCGGATTTCGTAGTGAATATTGTGGGCGACTTTATTACGGAGCGTGTTCAACGCGCGGACGCCGTCCTTGATCCACGGGAAACCGAAGGTCCAACCGGTCAGCAAATGGTGCTTCTGTGAAAAGGACAATCGTGCATCCTCAAAATTGTCGATGCCTGGGAAAGCCACTCGGAGGCACTCGGTCATGAATACCTCGACGATCAGATGGCACTTCAAAACCAGGCCAAGGACGTCGTTGTCTTTGCTCCAAAACTTCTCGAACTCTGCGCGAAACTTCTTGTGGTCCGCTTCGCGGAAAGCGGCCTCCTCCTCTGCTGAGTTGTAAAGCGGGTGCGAATAGCTCATGGCGTGGAGAGACCTAACGAACCAAACTCAGCGACGCGCTGAGTAGATGTGAAACAACCCGTGATCGAAGCGGACAACCAAAGGCGCTCCGCCGCGTTCGCTGCAGTGACTGGTTGAACCCAGCCGCGGTGCGGCGGGCCTGACGGTTTTCGGGCGGGCCTCTCGTTTTCATCGTGCCGGGTGGGCGTGAGTTTTTTTGGTTTTGGCGGCGGGCGTGTGGCCGCACTCGCGGGCACGCTCGCCGCCTATGATAATTACCTGTTCCTCTCTGTCCAAGTTTGCCGCCTTTGTCGAACTCAAAGATTTTCGCGGGCCGACCAAAAAGGAATACGTCCGCTACCTGCGCAAGCTGGGCGAACATTTTCAGTGCGACCCGGCCGCGCTCACGGAGGATCAGCTGCGCGCCTACTTTCTCTTTCTGCGCCAGGAGAAGCAGTTCGGCGGCTCGGCCATGAAGCTGGCCCGCTGTGCCCTGCGCGCTTTCTTCCGCGAGTGTCTGCAGCGCGACGGCTGGACGGTGTTTGACGAGGTGCGCGTGGCGCCACCGCAAACGCTGCCGCTCGTTCTCGCGCGCGAGCAGGTCGCGGCGCTGCTGGGCGCGGTGCGGGAAGCGCGTTATCGCGCGGCGCTCACGCTCATCTATCACACCGGGCTGCGCGTGGGCGAGGCGGTGCGCATCGAGCTGCGCGACTTGCGCGAGACGCACACGCCGCATCCGCGTTTGCATGTGCGCTGTGGCAAGGGCGGCAAGGATCGCTTCGTGCCGCTGGCGCCCGCGATGGTCGCGCAACTGCGCGCGTGGTGGCAAACGCACCAGCATCCGCAATGGCTCTTTCCCGGCCCCACCGCGGGCTGGCGCGAGCGCGCGCAACCGCACGACGCGATCCAACACGCGACCACGCATCTCTCCGTCTCGGCGGTGCAAAATACTTTTCGCCTGGCGCGCGCTGCGAGCGGTCTGCCGGTCGAGGCCACCGTGCATACGTTGCGCCATTGCTATGCCACGCATCTGCTCGAGGAAGGCGTCTCGCTGCGGCTCATCTCGCAATACCTCGGCCACGCTTCGCTCGAGACCACGGAGATTTACACGCATGTGA
>CAVXCM010000006.1:0-101972 GCA_963760275.1 uncultured Verrucomicrobiae bacterium | reverse complement strand
TGGGCCAGGAGATTGAGCGCCGTGGTAGAATCCATGCGGACCGTGGCGAGGCTGGGAATGCCCGGAGTGTTCCCCGCCCACAAAGCCAGCACGCGCGTCGCTGCGGCGCGGACGCGCGCGTCCTTGGCCTTAACCAACTGGCCAAGCAGTTTCGGCTCAAGAATATCCAGCGATTGATGCATCCACAGGGCGCGCAACAAAGCAGCCTCATCCTTCTGCTTCCCCGTCCACGCCGTGAGATCCTTGCCCACTTCCTTGGCGCCCCGTTCCACGAGCAGACGCGAAGCGTTCTTGGCCTCAAATTCGTTCGGCGACACCAACCGGTTCAGCAGGTCGGTGTTGCTCGACTTGGCCAGGGCGGGATTTTTCACATCCTTCCCACCCTTGTAACTCACGCGCCAGATGCGCCCGTGCTCGCGGTCGCGGCGCGGGTCGCGGAAATCCACTTCCCCGTGCTGGATGATCGGATTGCTCCAGTCCGCAATGTAGAGCGCACCGTCCGGGCCGAGCTTCACGTCGATGGGCCGGAACGTGACGTTGGTGCTGCGCAGGAATTCGTGCTGCTTGGTCGTGTAGGCCGCGCCTTGCTCGATGATCTCAAAGCGAACCATGCGGTTGGCGCGGAAGTCGAGCGTCACGGCGTTGCCCTGCCATTCCTTCGGGAAGCGTTCGCTCTTGATCAATTCCAGCCCGCAGAACTTCGGATACGAGCCGGGACTCACGCTGCCGATGATGCGCCGCGCGCCTTCGTAAGTGAGGAAGGTCGCCTGCGGAAAATTCCAGTTGAGGCCCGCGCCGCCCGCGCCGTCGGTTTGAAATTCCTGGCCGAAGTCGTCCCACACATGGCCCCACCCGTTGACGAGGCCCTTCATCGTCACGCCCAGTTCCAGCGTGTCGGGGCGCAAGGCGAGCGTGCCGCCGCTGTTCAGCCGCACCACGCCGTGCGGCGTCTCGATGTGGCTGTGGATGTAAATGGACTGGTTCATGTAGAGCTGGCCGTCCGGTCCCCAGCGCAATGTGTGCAGAATGTGATGCGTGTCCTCGGTGCCGAATCCGCTCAAGACCACGCGCCGCTGGTCCGCGATGCCGTCGCCGTCAGTGTCCTTGAAGTGCAGCAACTCGGTGCTCTGGCCGACGTAGCAGCCGCCGTCGCCCGGCTCGATGCCGGTGGGAATCAACAGGCCATCGGCGAACACGGTGGTCTTGTCCGCTTTGCCGTCGCCATTGGTATCTTCGAGAATGAGAATTTTGTCGTCCTGCGCCTGGCCCGGCTCGATCTGCGGATAGAGGGACGAACTGGCGATGAAGAGCCGCCCGCGCGCGTCCCAATTCATGGCGATAGGTTTGGCAAGCAACGGGTTCTCGGCCCAGAGCGTGACTTCGAGATTCGGATCGGCGAGTTGGAAGGTGGGATGGGGCTGCGTCTTGAAAGGCGTCGCGGGCTTTTCCGGCAGTGGATTCTGCTTCGGCTTCTGCACGAGTTGTCCGGGCGAAGACTCCTGCGGCGGCTGTTTGCGCAGCGTCGCAATCTTCTTCTCCTCGGCTTCGATGAGCGGATCAAACTTCGGAATCTCCTGCGCGTTCTTGCCCTGCTCGTGTTTGCGGAAGAGGAAGAGGTAAGTGCTGTTCTCAGGACGCCAGCGGTGGAAGAACAGTTGGTTCTTGGCGAGGATGGTTTGACGGAGAGGTTCGTAGCCCTCGAATCGCTTCCAAGTGGATGAAGTCAGCCCTCTCCACCCGATTGAATCAGCAACTGTTCTCGCAACCTGCATGTATCCCGGATTGTTCAGATGAATCCCGTTATCAGTCTGCAACATCGGAGTAGCGCCTTTCGGTCCAACACTCAGCGCTTGTTGAAGGTCATTAAAGAGATTCACAAAGTGATACCCCCGTTTCTCCGCCACGCCCTCAATCGCCTTCGTGTATCTCGCGACCATTTCATTGTGACGCTCCGGGTCGGGCAGCGGCGGCGGCAGCTTCTCGTGGCGAATCGGGCTGAGAAGGATGAACCGCGTCTCCTTGTTCAGCGCGAGGATGCCATCGATGAGCTTGTTGTAATCCGTCACGAACTTTTCGAGCCGCGTTGTCTTTGCCCCTTGCGACAGTCCTGACTGACGCTCCATCTCTGTCGCCGCCGCATCTTCCAACGAATTCGCCATCCCATACCCGAGCACCACGACGGTGGGCTGCACCTGCCGCACCTGCTCCATGAGCACGCGAAACATTTCCGCCTCGCCCTTCGGCCAATCGAAACTCACCCGTGAAATCCCCACCGGTGTATCTGCGCTCCAGCCCAAATTGCGGAACGTGACGTTCCGCTCCGGAAACCGCAGTGTCATCATCAGCTCGATGTAGCCATAATCCTTCTCCCGCTCCATGAGCGTATCGCCGAGGAACACCACGCGATCGCCATCGCGCAACTCGAAAGGCTTGGCCGGAGCCGCGGCCGAGACCAACAGCGGGCAAAGCGTCGCCAGAAAAAAAATGATGCGATTCATGTTCGTGAAGATTTCAGACGCGATGGACGACTGCAACCATTCAACGTGACGTGATCAATTCGCGGTGGATCAGCGCACTTGTCGCAAGCGGTAGAAGCGTGGGGCAGGCGGAAAAAGGTGGTTGGTTGTGACGATGCCGAAGCCTTGCCCTGTAAAAGTGAAATCAGTTACTGACCACGGTCCCGTCACAGTCGGCGATTGTTCCAACTGATACTCTTTCCCTGTCACGGCGTGGAAACGGAGGATGACATTGGTTCTGTTGGGAGCGGCAATCCGAACCCTCAAAGCATTGGAGGCGTCGGTGGGGTCGGTGCCTTGCAAATACTCATGGAGGTTGGATCGGCCATCGCCATCAAAATCATTTGCCGGGGCTCCGTCAGGCGCGTTCGTGGAGTTGAAAATGGCAAGCTCCCATGTGTCGGATAAGCCATCCCGGTCATTGTCGGCATAAGCTCTAAACGTCGAGATGGATTGGTTGTCCGACGGGAACGGGTCCGCAGTGGCGCCGGCAATTACCGCTACGTTTGTCAAAATGAAGTCCGCGGTATTTGTGGGGCGCATAGTCAGCAGCACGCTGGCGGCGGCATTCGGATTCAAAGTCGCCCAGTTCAGGACGACTCGGTTGCTCAGGGTCATAAGGGTTCCGGAAGATGCGGATGCGGAAATGAGCTCGCATTTGGCCGGGAAAAAGTTGGTCAAGGATGGGGCGGCAACGGCGGCAGGACCGCGATTGGAGACCGTGATGGTGAAGGTGAAGTTGCTTCCAGCGGTCACACTTACGGGCAGATTCAATGCTTGGACGTACAGGTCGCCGGCTATAAGCACACTGCTGCGCACGATGAACAATTCATTGGCGCTGAGAAAAGCCAGGCGATCCGCACCGCATCTCGTGAGCGCCGTTGCAGCCCCTTGAATTCCGCTGGTGTCGATGTGGGCCAATTCCTCGCGCGTTTCGAGATTGAAGATGGCGACGGTTGCGTTCCCTCCTCCGTGGGCGAGGAAAATGGCCCGGCCGGAAACAGCGTCGATCTCAACTGACTGGTTGCCGCTATACGCGGTGAAGGGGGCTTCTTCCACCCAGGGTGAAACGTTGATGACGTTTCCTTGTCCCATGTAAAGACGGCCTGCATGGAACTCCATGTCGCGTGAACCCACAAACGGCACGTCATCCGGCCCGGGATTCAGGTTGGCGACTCCAGAACTTGTAATATCCATTTGAAACAAATCCGGTGAACCTGTGCCGAAGCTGGAATAGCCATAGACCGTCGCGGCGTCGGGAGTAACGGCGAGCAGAGAAAAGTAGTAATCATTGGAACCTGCGCGGCGGATGCCGTCATCGAAAACAGAGGTGGTGCCTGAATGAGTGACCACGCAGGTGGTTGAGCGACCTGGCATCACCCGGATAGGTCCGGGTTCGGCACCCTCCGGCAAGTTAAAGCTCAGGTCCACAGTCAGCGAAGGAAGGTGCACGCGCTGAATAAGCGAAGTGCTGAGACCGGTTACGTAGAGGTGAGTGCCATCCTCGGACGCGGCGAGGCGGCCCGGAGAAATATCCAAAGGCAGGACTCCTCCGAGCGCACCCGTTTCCAGATCAAACCACGCGAGGCGATTCTGGTTGGGCGATTCCTGCAAACTGGCAAAGAGGCGCCGACGAATCGGATCGAAAGCAAGGTCCCGCGCGGTGACAGGAAAACGACTTACGCTGTTGGGGGGTTGATGATAATAGCCCTGAACGGAAAGCCCGGAGGTGTTGTTCGTTTGCACCTTGTCCAGCGAGCGGATTGTCACATGGACAAAATTGCTGAACATGACGGTATTTGTGATGGTAGCGATTAACTGGAGTGTGGCTCGTCCTCCCGCAGGCAAGGAATTCAGTGAACACGTCACGAAGCCATTGGTGATGCCACACGCGCCTTGAGATGGTTGAGCCGTGACGCTGGCCACTGGCTGCGGAACCACACCGGAAAGCCGGATGCTTTCGGCCAGGCCCGGACCGAAGTTATCGACAGCGATGGTGAAGCTCACGCGATCGGGATCGACCCACAACGCCGCGGTTTGCGAGACCGCCAAATCAGCTGCCGGGACCGGTGGCACATCGGCCAATCCCGTTTTCAGCAGGAACACCTGTCCGGCGAATTCAGTTCGAAACGCGAGCCTGTCGTCCCCGCACCGAATGAGGTGGCGGGCATAAGGCACCGCCGGCAGGGGCATGGTGCCTACCAGCTGGTAGGGCTCCATCGTGTACGCACGCAATTCCGCGTACGCGTCGTTGTAAACTTGGAAGACCCGACCGATCCCTGCATCTGGCGCCACCGTGCCTACCGCACCAAAGGTTGCGATGACCGCCGGCATGTTAGGATCGAAAACACGCCCTAGCGCCGAATAGAGCAACCCGTTGTCGAGTTGGAGTTCGTAATCCTCGGAATTCGGATAGTAGAGCCCTGCGGTAATGTCGCTGAGCGCTACCCCCGTGGGCCGGACATCTAACCTCAAGAAGCCAAGTCGAGTGCCGTAAAGGCGCTGCCCGTTGGCGGAGAATGCAATCGCAGAGCTCACATTCGCCACGTCTGGTCGCATGACGCCATTGTCGAACATTGCTACGTTCCCTCGTGAGACAGCGAGCGACATGGGACGGCCGGGTTGCACTTTCATTTCGCTTACGGTGAAAGTATCAGCCGCGTTGGTGGGAAACTCGAACACGGGCGACGGCGTAACCAAATCCAGTCGCCGCAAACGCCTTCGACCATCGAGGGATACGTACAAGAAACTTGCATCATCGGACAGGGCCAGCTGGTTTGGCTCGGAACCGGCGAAAAACAAGGGCTCAATCCGTGCCGTGACCGGATCGATGGAAACAACACTGTTCCCGATGAGTGGTTCTCGCGCGATCACGCTGGCGTAAATCCGCTGTCGTAAGGGATCGAAAACCAAATGGCGCGTGCGCAGGGCGATTTCGCGGATGTCATTCGTGGAGGCGCTGCCTATGCGCGTCACGTTCAGCCCGAGGTTGTTATTGAGACGTGGATCGTTGGCTGAATGGCGGACAGCGGCTCGTGCCACCAGTGTGCCCGCCTCGATCACTTGAACGGAAACTGACAGGGAATGCCCTGCACCGGGCGCGAGTGGAGGCAATTGCCAGGTAAGAGTATTCGCAACATTGGTCACCGCACCCGCGCTCGTCAGCGTCGTGAGGCCGGTGACGGTGAGCGAAAAAGCCTGTGTGAGTACCACGCTGAATCCGGTGTTAGTCCCCCAATTCGTCACGCCAAGATGATACGTGATCGTGGTGCCGAGGCTGGCACTATGGGTGGACACCCTTGCGGCTAGAGCCAGATCAGTGGGTGGATTCGTGGGCACCAGGGGGGAGCGGAGAAAATAGAGTTGCGTGCCCGTTCGAAAGGCCAATCCATCCGTTCCCCACCGCATGAGATTAGCCGGGCCATCGACGGTCGCAAAGGCCGCTCCCACTTCGATCAGCTGTTCCAAGTCGTAGGTTCGAATTGCCCAACCCGGGCCGACATCAGGCACCGTCATGGCATAGAGCAAATTTTTGGCAGGCTCGACTTCGATCAAGGAATTGAACGCGATCGGTAACGCGCCGAG
The DNA here is from genome assembly GCA_963760275.1 of uncultured Verrucomicrobiae bacterium. Lineage (GTDB taxonomy): Bacteria > Verrucomicrobiota > Verrucomicrobiia > Limisphaerales > SIBH01 > JANNGC01. Next base: position 95,871 of record CAVXCM010000006.1, on the reverse strand, counting down.
CACTTTCTTATCGCGCGTGTCTAGGATCACTCCCGTATTGTGGAAGAGAAGCCCGTCCCGAAATTGAATTCCGCTAACAGTGGACGGGGTCACCGAATAAGTCTCTGTGATGGTGAGGCCAGATGGTTCGATTGCTACGCGATGAAGGGGAGTGTAAAGCTCTCCCGTTTCCGAGAACGACAGAAGGTTCACGTAGTCCCTGAGTTCATTTGGGCGCGGAACGCCATTGTCGTACACGGCGAGCCGGGAATTGGGTGTGCGGTAAATAACCACCAGGTTGGAGTTAGTCGGACAGACCGCCATCTGCGACACCGTGTTTCCCGACAGCGAAAAGCTCAGATCGAAGGACAGCGTGTTCAGATTCAATCTTCGGACGCCTGAGCCGTCGTCGAGTCCCACGTATAAGAATCGGCCGTCCGCAGAAACGGCAATCCGTCCCACATCCACGCCGACGTTCACTACTTGAAAGATGCCGGCATCCAGATCAAACACCGCAACCGAACTGGGGAAGAGTGGTGCCGTACTGCCAATCGAGACGAAAAAGCGGTTGGTAAATGGATGGCGGACCATGTCCTTGGTGACCAGATTCAAAACCGTCGCATTCGTACCGCCTCCGCCTTGAACCCACATTGAAATTAGGGAGGCGTTGTTGGTGAGGCTCGTTTCCCGCGCTGATGAAGCTACCGTGGCCGCCACGGATGTCACGGCCGCGACTCTGGGTTGAAACTCGACAGTGACGGATGCTCCCGCCTGGCTACCGAAGTTGTTGATTGTGCCGCGAACAACGTTGCTGGAAACGATTACAGACCCTGCTGAAGCGGTGGCACTGAGCACTGTGGCTCCAACCGGCAGGGTGTTCGTCCAGGAAACCTGCGTCGCGGAACTAGGCCCGTGGTTCGTTATGACGATTGTCTCAAAGACGTTGCTGCCCACAAAGTAGGGCGCGGGCGAAATTGCCAGCGACAGGCCGATGTCCGTCGGCGGGTTGGTCTGAATCAACGAAGTCTTGATCAAATACACAAGGTTCGCATCCGTTCGGAAAGCCAGGCCCACCTCTCCCCATCGAATCAACGAGGAAGGGGTGCCCATGACATTGGAAATGGTCAGCGAACCCGCTTGAATCAACGACGATCGTTCGAATGCACGCAGGACCCAGTTTGCCCCGGAAGCAGGCGGGGTAAGATACAAGACGCGTTGGCTCCCGGGATCGTAGATCAATAACGAGTTGGACGGGATGTTGGGGATGGTTCCGACACGTTGCGGAATTAATGGATCGATGACCGCGCCATCCGAACCGAAGAGATGTTCTTCGACGGCACGCCAGTCGCGCGCTGTGCCACCGGGAGTTATCTGCGAATCCACAAATACTGTTTCAGGCCCTTGCGCACTAAAGGTGAACCGGCGAAAGCCCTGAAAGCCAAAATTTTGCAGGTAGATTGATGTCCCGTCGCCACCGACTTCGATTACCTCCCGGCCCGCGTCATCACCACCGGGCGCGACGTTCGCACGCCGTACGCCCTCGTCGTAGATGGCCAGCGTGGCAATAAAATTGTTTTGGAGGCGCAGTACCGCCACGGGATTGGGCAAGCCGGGCAGGAGCTCAAAGTCGCCAAGAACGAAATTGGCGGGCGGATTTGTCTCTAGCGGAAAACTCAGTTCCATGCTGCGCGAGAGCAAATCAGCGCGGCTCACAGCCCGGTTTGTTTCCACCGCGGCGTAGAGTTTGCCACCGCCCGGAGCGACAATGATTTTGCCAGGTTCATTGCCCATCAAAAATCCAGCTTCAACGGACAACGTCTCCGGGGCGATGGGAACGATCTGGTTGCCGTTGGTTGGGGATGAGCCGGGGACGCTCGCGTAGATTCGTTGCGTAACAGGATCGTAGGCGAGGTCGCGGGTGGCCAAAGAAAGCGCGCGATAGGAATCCGCTTTATCGAAGACACTCATCGTCGCGGTTGCATCCACCCATCCAGCCACGTGGGCAGTGACCGTCGCGGTGCGGTTTCCCTCCAGCACTGTGTTGTTAGGAATTGCCACTTGAAACACTGCGGAGGTTTGCCCGGCAGTAACTATGATGGCCGGCGGCACCGCAACCGCAGCAGGCAAAGTTGAAGTGAAAGTGACCGTGACATTTCGATCGACCGCCGTGAAGAAATCCACCCGGCCTATGACCGGGCCGCCACCCTCTACGGCGCTGCTGGGGAGAATTAAAGCCAACGAGGCAGGGACGCTGTCCAACACGGTCGTTTTTTCCTCCGTTGGGGTATAGCCTCCGGCATTCACATTGACTAAAACACGGCGCGGCCCCGCCGTACCCGGGTTGGAAGGCACCGTGACGTTGAAGTACGCGTTGGTTGCACCCGCGAATACTGTCACGGTTGGCGGCACAGTGAAATGGGAGGGATTGCTGGAACTCAACGCCACCACAACGTTGGTGCTTGATGGTTCGGTCAAATTAACGCGTCCGGCGCTTACAAGCACTCCTGCTCCGTTGGTCGTAACCGTGGGAAGGGTCAGGCCTAATCCAGGAATGAATTCATCGATCAATGCCTCAATGGACAGGGCGAAGGCTACGTCGCTATTTACTGTCGGAAACCATTGGTGGACTTCGGCGGCGATACGATTCAGTCCCGGCACAGCCAAGCTGGTGAGAGAGAAGGGCAACTGATTGGTCGGAGGTTCAAAGACCGGAGTGCCGAACAAGCTTGAGGGCCGCGACTCATTCGTCAAAGGTGGCGCGACTCGGATGGCATAGAACAAACCACCGTTCACGTAGAGAGCCGCGCCATCATCGATGATGTGTCGTAATGAAAGGCTGTTCGTGGTGTTTCCTGGCAGTTCAAATTCCGTCCTGAAATAGTAGGTGATTACCTGATCAGTTCCCATCGCGTTGGTCAGCCGAAGCCGTGTCCCGATCGGGATTGGAGGCACGCTTCCAGTGGGGCGCTCGTAAAACAACGCAGGCCCGGAACTCCAATAGGAATCGTCGAAATCCGCACCCCGCCAGTTGGCACCAGGATCGAAACCCGACTGCTCGTAACGCCATAAAGTATTTGTGTCGATGCGAAGGATCTCGGTCACATACTTAAGCGGGATGGGCGAACTACTGACCGAATTGCTGGTCGAAGACAAGTCCACCACGTTCGTTATTAGCAGCGAGTAATTGACACGGCTCTCACGCGGAAAGGTGGTGAGGATGAGCGTTGTCTCATTCGACTGCGTCACATTCAAAATGGTCAAATCGTTTGCGCCTGAACTGGTTTTTACCACCCGGTAGTTCGCCAGATTTGTCGCATCGGGGCGCACCGGCTCAGTCAGATCGATGACGATATTCGTGAGGTTCTTTTGGGCAATCGCGCGCGTGACGGCGGGTGCGGTACCGTCAGGTAGCACCGTCACGATGGCCACCGCGCTGGTCAGCGTCATCGTCTGGTTGCTGGCCACGAGCCAATAGTTGCCGGCGTCGCCTGGCGCCGTCCGGGAGAAAGCCACTGTGGAAAGAGTCGCCCCCGGGATTGGAACTCCGTCCTTGTACCATTGCAGCGCCGGGGCCACGCTGGCCGAAATCGTGGCGCGCAGGGCAGTCGGGCGTCCATCAAGCACTGTCGAGTTGGTTGGCTGTTCCGTGAAGGCAAACGCCCCGCTCGAGGCCGCGACGCTCAGCACCGATCCAAAAACAACGTCTGGACTTCCGGGGGAAGTCTGATGCACCTCGACGGCCAGCACGTTGTCGCCAGAAACAAGATTGGTCAGAACATCCCCGGAAAGGGTGAACACATCGAACGATGTTGCATCGCCGCCCGGGGGCGTCACGGTGGCGACAGTCCCGTAGCTGACGATCTGGGGAGCGGAGGGCATGCGGAGGCGTTGAATCTCGACTCCGTTCAAATAAAAAACCGCCCCGTCATCCACCAAGTTCGAAAAGGTTAATCCAACCCCACTCAAAGAATTGGTGTATTGAAAATGCGTGCGGAAGTAATAAGTCAGCCGGCCAATGACCAGCGGGGTGTTCCGCGGGGTAACGCCGGTGTTGTTTTCAACGTAGAGCAGTCCAATCCCTATCGGCCAAGCGGAATCATTGAAGGCCGGAGATTGCCACTTCACTCCGTCCAGGCTGGCCGTCTGTTCGTAGCGCCATGCCTGGGTGATGGGAAAAATGTCCACGTTGCTTTGGGCCAATGCAATGCAGGTGACGAACAGCGAAGCAGAGGAAATAATCCAGCGGGGAAGCGAGGGCATGACGGACACTGACGATTTGGAAGCTTTATGCAAGTCCTGACGCGCCAACGCGTTAATGACTTGGCTTGCCTCCATTCACAGCCATCAGCGCCGATGAGTTCACGGCATAGAACCGGAGGTTTTCACCTCATGCCCGGCGCGGTTTCTCCGGAAAGAAGCGGGCCGATCAGGGTGAACGCCGAGGCTGGAAACCTGGCCTAGCGCAAGCGTATGCTTCGCACATGGATCGCTTTCGCTGGACGTTGCTGCTCGTCGTTCCGTGGCTCGTCATCCCCATTGGCGCCGCCGAGTCAGTTGAGGCCGGGCCGGACCGCCCGCCATTGACCAGTGACTTCGATCCTTCGCCAGACTTTTATTTCCATCACGGCACTCTCGCGGTCGTGTTAATGGAGCCCGACCAAATCGTCATTGCCATCGACAGTCGGGCGACGGCGAATCGGGTAGGCCGGGCCAATTCCGTGGAAGATGGAGTTGAGAAGGTCCTCTCCCTCTCACCTCACGTGGCGTTCTTCTTCACGGGCGCGGGACTCTTCGCCAGCCGCAGCGTTACAAATGCGCTGGGGGACATCGCTAAATCTGTCGCTGCCGGATGGAGACAGTCCCAGCGCCGAATTCAGCTCGAGCCATTCGCGCACGATTTTGAAGCCCGCGTCGCGAAAGATCTGTCTCGCTTGACGTTGGGAGACATTCATCACCTCCATCTCACCGGTCTCAAGACAGGCAGCTCGAACGTTTTCCAAGCGTACCTGGCGGGACAGGATGCGGATGCTGCTTTCAAAGTGTTTCGTGTGAGTTGCTTCACTCTCGTGGCAACGAACGGCAACCGTTTCGATGCTCGATTGGCATTCGATGTATCCGAACAAAAGCGCGAAGGCAGGCAATGGCTTTTGTTTTTAGGCGCCGCGAATATTTTCGGGGAGGGAATGAGCAACCCTGAAGCGCCACTCGCCCCATTAATGAAGCAACTCAAAACCGGCCGGGGGTTGCTCGCGGAACCCACAGCCGCCGCATTGCTCGCCGCCGGGGTCCGAGAATATGGCGACGGCCCGCAGAGTTTGGTCGGATACCCGCTCTTCGTTTACGCCATCGACACCAACGGCTTCCGGCTCACGCGCAAAATCCAGAAGGCCGAACGCGTCACCTTTGATCCGGCCGATCAGGATCGGGGATCAACCAACGCGCCCGCAAAATAATTTTCTCCGCCTCGACACGGCGCACCGGATACTCTTCGCCCGGACTATGCTGGGAATTCTGGGGTTAACTCGGGAAGCATCGCTATTGAGCTGTGCGATGCTGGCTATTTTGGGGCTCGTCGTATTGGTGGCGCGCTTCAAGTTGAACGCATTCCTCGCCCTCACTCTTGCAGCCCTGTTTGTCGGCCTTTGTTCCGCCATGCCTCCGCTGCGAGTAGCCAAAGCGTTTCAAGAAGGCGTCGGCAACACGCTAGGCTTCATCGCCATCGTCGTCGGACTCGGCACGATGCTCGGCAAGTTACTCTCCGAATCAGGCGGCGCGGAAGTGATCGCCTCGACGTTCGTGCGCACGCTCGGCACGAACCGGCTGCATTGGACGCTCATGGCGGTGGGATTCGTGGTCGGGTTGCCGGTGTTCTTTGGCGTGGGAGTGGTGTTGCTCATGCCGATCCTGGCCACGCTGGTGCGAGATACGAGGCGGCCCCTGCTCTTCCTCGGCATCCCGATGATCGCGGGCTTGTCTGTTTCTCACGGGCTGATTCCACCCCATCCGGGACCCATGCTTGCCATTGAACAATTGGGAGCCGATGTGGGGAAAACCATCCTCTATGCCCTCCTCATCGGTGTGCCGACTGCCATCGTCGCGGGACCGATCTTTGGGAAATTCATCGCTGAAAAAGTTCCGGTGTCGCTGTCTGGCATCAACGCCGCTCCCGTCAACCGGCGGGACGGCTTGCATCGCCCCTCCTTTGCCACCGCCCTGATGACGATTCTTCTCCCCGTCGTGCTCATGCTCGCGACCACCATCGCCGATGTGTCGCTCCCGAAGGACAACGCCGTCCGCATCTGGTTGGACTTCGTCGGCTCGCCTGCCGTGGCCATGCTGTGCGCGACGCTGGTGGCCCTCTACACCTTTGGCATCGCCTGCGGATTCACCCGGGCGGACTTATTGAAATTCACCGATGAATGCGTCGGCCCCGCGGCAGGCATCATTCTCGTGGTCGGGGCTGGCGGCGGCTTCAGTAAAGTATTGGATGAAAGCGGCACCGGCGCCGTACTGGCTCAGGCGGCCAGGACCCTGCCTGTCTCCCTGCTGCTTCTGGGCTGGCTCATTGCGGCCGCGATTCGCGTGGCAGTGGGTTCTGCCACGGTGGCCATCGCGCTGGCCGCCTCGCTCGTGGCACCCATGGCGGCCGCCGCTCCGGGCACGAATCGCGAACTGCTCGTGCTTTCCCTCGGGGCAGGTTCGCTCATTCTCTCGCATCTCAACGACGGTGGCTTCTGGTTCGTAAAAGAATACTTCGGCATGACCGTGACCCAGACCCTGAAGTCGTGGACGGTGATGGAAACCATCATCTCAGTCGTTGCGCTGGTTCTCGTGCTCGCACTGGATTTTGCGATACGAAGTTTCAGCTGAACGTTTCAACCCAGCGCAAAAAGAAAAACATTTCGCCCCCTCCTCGTCCTTCGTGAGAATCCCGCCCATGCTGATCCTCGACGCCCACCTCGACCTTTCGATGAACGCGCTGGAGTGGAACCGTGATTTCACACGTCCCATTTCCGAGATCCGGATGCGCGAGCAAGGCCTGAGTGACAAGCCTGATCGCGGGCGCAACACGGTGTGCTTTCCGGAGATGCGGCGGGGCGGTATTGGCGTGTGCGTCGCCACCCAAATCGGCCGTTACGTGAAGGCGGGCAATCCCCTGCCCGGCTGGCATTCGCCGGAACAAGCGTGGGCCCAAACGCAGGGGCAGCTCGCCTGGTATCGCGCCATGGAAGAACGCGGTGAGATGCTGCAGATCAAGACCCGCGCGGATCTGCACCGACAGGTGTCCGCATGGGACTCGTCCAGTGCAAGCTCACCGATCGGTTACGTTCTTTCACTCGAAGGCGCTGATTCCATCCTCTCGCTCAAACACTTGGAACGTTCCTGGGAACAGGGATTACGCGCCCTCGGTCCCGCCCATTACGGTCCAGGACTTTATGCACAAGGCACCGACGCCACGGGAAAGTTTCCCGCCCGCGGCCGGGAACTGCTGCGTGAGATGGATCGGCTCGGGCTCATCCTGGATGTCACTCACCTTACCGATGAGGAGTTTCTCGAAGCGCTGGAACTGTTTCGCGGCCCCCTCTGGGCCAGCCACTCCGATTGCCGGGCTCTTGCTCCGCATCAACGTCAGTTAAGCGATGAACAAATCAAAGCCCTCGCCGAGCGGGGAGCGGTGATTGGCGCGGCACTAGACGCATGGATGATGGTTCCGAACTGGGTCCGCCAACAAACCACTCCGCAGTCAGCGAACTTGAAACTGGAACGATTGATTGAGCACATCGATCACGTCTGCCAGATCACGGGCAGTACGCGCCACTCCGGGATCGGCTCCGATCTCGATGGAGGTTTCGGTCGCGAGCAGACGCCGATGGATCTCGAGACAATCGCAGACTTGCAGCGCATTCCCGAACTGTTGCGCAACCGGGGTTACAACGAGGAAGATGTTCGCAGGATCGCCCATGGCAATTTCCTGCGCTTCCTCGGCGAGGCCTTGCCGGCATGATCCAGGTCAACTCCAGCGACCCGGGCGATCAGGGGTTCAAACGCATCCGGTAAAACCGCGACGGGGCATTCGTCGCCGAGATATCCGTGAAGGACCCCTGCGAAGTTCCGAGAGTGAGATTCGTGATGTCAGCCCACGTCGCCAGGTTGGTTGATGATTGTATCGTGTAACTTCGATTGGTTTGTCCATTCACCGTGAATTCAAACGCGCCATCGCTTCGCAGGCGCGGGCCGGCCAGGAACGGCGCGTCTGTCACCCGGAGTTGCGCAGCGAGGCTGGCCGCCTGCCCCGCCACGTTGGTTACGAGCACGGAATACATTGCCTGATCCGAAAGTTGAACGGCGGGAATCGTGAAGCTGGGGGCAATCGCTCCGGGGATGTTGACGCCGTCTTTGCGCCATTGGTAAGCGAGCGGCGCGGTCCCGGTCGCGGCGGCCGTGAATGTCACCGAGGAATTCAACAAGACAACCTGATTCGTGGGATCACTCGTAATCGTCGGCGGGACATTGACCACCAGCACCGCCACCGAGCTCGTTATCGAGCCTGCACGATTGGTAATCACCACCGTGTAATTCCCGGCGTTCGCAGGCTGGGCGTTGTTGAGATTCAACTGCGCGCTGTTCTGTCCCGGAAGGTCACCACCGTTCCGGCGCCACTGGTAACTCAACGGCGCGGTACCGAGAGCGACGATTGAAAATTGAACCGCGTTGCCCGCCACGACGGTCTGACCCTGCGGTTGCGTGTCGATCGTCGGTGCAGCGAGGACCAAGAGAACAGCGTCGTGGCTGGCGATCATTCCGGCGACATTGGTAATGAGACAGCGATATGCTCCGGCGTCGCTCGATTGGACGTCGGTCAGAAGAAGAGTGGCATCCACCGCGCCCGGTAAATTAGTGCCAGCATGTTGCCATTGGTACCTTAAGGGCGCCGTCCCTTCGGCCAGGACAGTGAAGGTGGCCGAACTGCCGAGTGCTACCGAGCGATCAATCGGCTGAGCTGTTATAAAAGGGGGAATCAACCCGCTTTGCGTGTTCACTGCTCCGGCCGTCGCCGGCTCAGCTTTCCAGTTCACCGGATCATTGCCGTAGAGACCAGGGTTGAGGCGTTGCAACGAGGCACCGCCGCCATCCGCCGCCAATGGCCAGGGAGCCAGTTCATCATAGGTAACCCGATCGACCAGGATCATCGGAACGTATCCCGCATCCGGCCCGGGTGTCGGCTGAGGCACGTCAGGTCGGTAAAGCTCGAGGGCTTCACCTGCATTGTTGAGCTGCCCAGTGAAAGGGCCGCACACGGTTCCATTGCTGCCGTACTTCAGCTGGAAATTGAAGAGAGCGAGGGCGTTACTCGCGGGATTAAAGGGCACCAGGATGACGTAACTGTGTGGCGCGATCGTGGTATTGGAAAAGACAAACGTCACTCCGCCGGATAGCTTCCAGCCGTGCGCAGGATGGTTGGTGTCGAACAACGCCACGGGGTTTGTGCTGGCATTGAAAAGCTCCACGTATTCTTCCGCAGGAACTTCCGTCAGGTTCGTGCCGGCAACAGGGTGGTACATGATCTCATTGATGATCACCGGACCGACGAGCGGGTAAACGTTTTCGGCCCCAGGACCACCGCGGAATTGCGCGACCGTGGCAGGATTATCCACGCCGAAGGTACGTCGCTCCAACGCGGTAAAGTCAGCGCCCACACTGGTGATGAAGCGTCCGAACGATACCCCATTCGCCGCGCCACCAAAACTGGCGCCGGCGCGATAGCCTGTGATATTGCCGGCTCCATCCGCCTCGGAGAGATACACCTCGTCGCCGCGTGCGGAGTTCAACGTGAAGTTTGTCCCAAGGCTGGTGCCACTCGGATTGAAGTCGTTCTCATAGAAAACTTTGAACTCGCCCGGACCAACGACGGTGCCGGTTGGAACGCGATACTTCTTCAAGTCCCGCTGTGAATTACTGAGCCACCAACCGCCGATGCTCACCGTGTTTGTGCCCGTATTCTGGACTTCAATCGCGTCCTCCAGTGGTGGGTCGGTGTGAGTCAGCACTTCATTAATGAACACATTCGGGAGGGGGAGGAAATTGCTCGCCTCAGGCGTGGGCGTGATGTGAAAACTCACAAGCGTGGCACCGCCGTCCGGCAACCGACCCTGTGAGGCTCCTTCCACCTGCGCGCCAAAACTGACGCTGTCGATGACGGAGAAGTTCGTGGCATAAAGCCGGAGATTGTCGCCGTCTTTATCGAGATCAAAGCGCGCATGATCGCTGCCGCCGCTCGGACGTTGGTCCGCGATCCATTTCACCCAGCCCTTGCCTGCAATGAAACTCAAGGGAGCGACCACCGTATTACTTTGTCCGGCCAGCGACGGATCATCCGTGAGGTAAAGCCCCGTCATATCCACGGGCAACGCATCGAGGTTATGGATCTCAAACCAGTCGTCCGAACCTTCCGCCGGGTTCGCCATCCACTCATTGATGCGCAAACCCATGACAGACCCCAACGCCGACGCCGCTGGATTCGGCATGCCGGGTGTCGTGCCGGATAGCAGCCGCCATTGGCCGGCGCTCAACCCAATCGACGCATCAGAAATCTGAAAACCGTACTCCACGCGGTTCACCAACTGACAGAGGGCGTTGAACAAATAAGCGCCGCCGCTGCTGCCGGATAAAGAGAAGCCCGTGTTCAAGTATCCGCCCGTGGTCGCAATGCGGTCGCCATCGCACCACACAAGCACGTAGCCGTTCGCTGCGATCATCGTGTTGGACGCAAAGGTAAATTTTACCCGTCCCGCTTCATCGCTCAGGCCCATGCCGCCCAGATTAAAGGCGGCCCCATTGGGATTGTAGATCTCGAGATAGTCCGGGTAATTCCCCCACGGACTGACAACGCCGCTGACGTTGCGCGCCAGTATTTCGTTCAGCACGGGGCCAGTGTAGTTGACCACGTAATTGCTCGCCGCGGGGCTGGCGCTGGCGGTAAACGCGACGATGTTCGCGGCGCCATCCGGCAACCTGCCGCTCGAAACGCCTTGGGCCTGCGAACCATAATTCACTCGCTGCACTTCCGCACCAGAGCCGTCGTAAAGCACGATCGTCCCCGCGGCGGCCGGCAGTTTGAAATCCAAATGGTCGGGACCCGCCATCTCGTCGGCGATCAATTGCACATAACCGCGAGGGGGAAGGAACGACAGAGAGCGAACCTGAAACAGCGCGTTGCTTGTTCCGAGATAAACGTCGCGCAACGAAACGGCGTTTGTGGCCAGGTTAAACAGCTCGATCCAATCCTCGGTGCCAGGTGCGCTGTTAGCGAGAAACTCGTTGATGACCAGGTTTGTGGCCGAAGCCAACGGGGCCGCGAGGTTCACGGCGTTCGGTGTGGGTTTCGTCAACGTCCATGCGCTGCCCATTCGGCCGATCGTGAAGTCGGACATTTGTGGACCAAACGAAATTGCATCGGCACGCACGCCGGCGGGGTTGTAGAGAAATACGCTGTCCCCATTTCGTCCCAGCGCAAATCCCGCATGAAGGCCGGGTGAGCTATTGGTCGCGGCGTCACACCATACGACCCGATAGCCGCCCGGGGGAAGAATTGTGCCGGCAGGGAAAACGAACTTCAGTGGGTTGCCGTCGTCCGAGAGACTCCAGCCGCCAAGATCCACCTCGGACACGCCGGGATTGAAAAGTTCCACCCAATCCGGGTAGGTGCCGCCATTACTCACCGCCGAGAAATTCTCCGCCATCACCTCGTTGATGAGGACCAGGGCGGCGGGAGCTGCGCTGTTGGGCTGACCAGGCGTGCCGTTGAGTCCGCTGCTCGACCGCCAGTTTGCGGCGTCATCGGCGTCGCCGTTGGCATCCACGATTTCGAGCGAGGAACCGCCGCCGTCCGCGACCGTCGCCCAGCCCGCCTCATCATCATATGTCACCGAAAGCACCACGCGATTTGAGGTGTCGAGGAGCGTGATGGTTTCACCACCGTTGGCGAGGGAACCGCCGAACCAGCCCGCGACCGGCACGCCCGGATAGCGAGTGTGAAACGCATTCGTGTTCGCGTTGTTGCCCAGCACAATTCGCTGACCCGCACCCAGCATAAAGTTGAGCGGGAAGGCAAAGTTGATTCCGGTGAATGCGTAGCTGCCCAGAGGGAGCGGTGCCAGTCCCACGTTCTGTAATTCCATGAACTCGTACGCATCATTCCCGGGGTTGTACATGATCTCGGTCACGCGCAACGGCACGTTCAACGAACCGATTGTGAAAGTGGCTTCGTTCAGCGCGCTCCAGGTCGTGTTGGAAAGAGTTCGGGATTTGACCGTGACCGTCTGCCCCAGAGAAATGGCCGCGGTGTAAGGAATCGCGGAGGGTGCGATCGCCGCCGTGCCGTAAGTGCGCGGGTCCACACCATTGGTTGTGAAATAAACCGTTCCGCCCGCCGCCAGGTTCGTGACAAACAGGTTGTATCCCGCCGGCACACGTCCTCCATGCTGGCTAAATGCCGGCGCGGGAACCGATGGATAAATCCCCGCCGTTGTAAACATCGCCAGCACGTTCGACCCGCGGAGGGGGAAATAATTGGGGGTCTGGCCAGAAATATTAGTGATGGTGTATAGTGCGTTCAGTTCGCGGAGGTAATGGAGATCGCGGGTGTAAGGATTGTTTGCATTCGCCGTCGCCACATCGCCCCAGCGCGCCGACTCGGCCACGACTGAATCCCAAATCTCGTTCACGCGCCGGCGATAAACCGAGCCTGGAATGTTGACGGACGGATTGGCGGGCGTCCAAAACGCTGCGGTCCGAGGCGTGGTGTAAAGCGGCCCTCCGTTAAACATAAACTTGTGGACGTGATCTCCGAAAGCGATCCGGAACTCCAAATTGTTCGTCAGGAGGCGAAAAAGTTCTCCGGGATGATTCGCCGTGGCCAAATTGCCGTTGCCAAGCGAGTTGTAGCTGAAGTTCTTGAAGGTGTGTTCGGCGTCCCAACTGACGAAGCGCCACGGCAGCGAACCAGGGGTGCGACTCCGGCGCCATGCGTACCAGTTATGATGCGGCCAGTCGTCATTACCGACCCAGAAGTTGACGACCATGTAGTCAATGAACCAGGGCACATCAAGGAAGGTTTTGAGCTGTTCGTAGTTGGCATTGTTGGCCAGACCAGTCCGTGCCGCCGCCATCATGGCCGTGTAGTTGGTCAGGGTTCCGTTCTGCAGCCCCGCGGTGTCACCCGTATGCTTGAGAACATCCCACTCCTCCTTGTCGCCCCCCAAGTAACTGGCCGCCGCCGCTTCATCCATGCGCTCGTGCAGGAAATAAAGCCCCCAATAAAGCCCATCGAGATAGAGATGCACGTAACGCGTGTGTTGCGCGACCAAGCCTGAGTGGTTCATCAGGTCACTCGTGATGGTGTCGGTAATAAACTTGGCGCGGTTGCGCTGGTCGCCATCTGTCATGTGCGTGAACCACCAATTCAAACCGGCATCGAGAATCAGCGTATCGAATTCATCGACCGGCGAGTCCTCGAACACTTTCGCGTTGAGTTTGGGTGTGCCGAAGTCCCCTTTGAAGATGAGGCGCAGGGAGAGCTTCTTATCTTTCCAGTCGCCACTCGCGTCTGTGGGACTGCTGCCTCCCTGAATTTCAAAGCCGCAGTCCACTTGGAACATCCGCGAGCCATCGGGCATGAACATCTCCGCGTTTACCGGACGCTGATTGCCTTGCTTGCGACGGCCAGTGTACACGCCGGTGTTGGGCGCGAAGGCCGTATCGATGCTGGTAACGAGGGAGACGGTGGGGATCTGCCGCAACGCCTGGCGTGCGGTCTGGTAGTTGGTGCCCGCCGTCAGGACTTGTGGGTCCATCTCGTAATCGCCCGGCGTGTCAGCCGTCGCGCTGGGGTAATCCGAAAACCAGGTGGCGGGGAAACCAGCCGGCAGAATGGGCTGGAACACAACTTGGTCCGGAAAAATAAACGTGCGCGTAAGCACGGTGGACGGGAGCAAGCCGGTCTTGAAGGCCGCCGCGCGAATGGGCACGACTGCTTTATTCGAGGTTCCGGCAATGGTGATGGGTCCCGTGTAAAGAAAGGCATTCGTCAGGGAAGGAACGTCGCAGTTCGTCGTGTAGTAAATGGCGGCGCCCGGCGTGCCGCACGAAAGCGCGAGAGTGAAGGGTTGATTGAACAGGCCGCTGGCCACGGATGCTTTGGGTTGCTCCACGATGCCCGCGTAATTCGTGCCGGCAAAATTGGGCGCGCGAGGCGTGGAGGTTTGGAAGTAAACGAAGTTTGAGCCAAGTCTCCCCCACGAGATATCGCCACGCTGCTCGGGAAACGCCGGGGCGAACTCGTCCACCACAAAGCGCGGCAAGTCTGCCTTGTAAAGCCCGAGATATTCACCGTTGGCGAGGACGAAGTTGGCGTGATTGGTCCCCGTCGTCGTGAGTCGATCTTTTCCTGAGGCATAAACCAGGAGGTATTGGCCAGCACCCAATGTCACGGCCGGGAAAACCCATTGGCCAGGGCGCGTCGGATCATCAGTGAGCGACCAGCCAAGCAGATTCACGGCGTTTGCTCCGCGATTATAAAGCTCGATCCAATCGCCCGTATCGCCGTCCGCATCGACAATTCCATTGAGGTTGTCCGCCATGATTTCGTTGATGACCACGTCAGCCACAAAACCGGGAGACAGGTAGTAATTCCAGGAGCCGCCCGCAAATGCATTACCACCGCTATCGGCGATGCCATGTCCCGCGGCCCAACTCAAATTCACGATACCGGCGGGCGGCTGCGTAAACGAAAAGAGATATGGCCCGGAGCCGGCGCCGACGACAGAAGTAGCAGGTTGACCATTGATCCTCAGGTCGGGCGCATTCACGCCACTGACGAGCTCGCGAAAATTTACTTCCACTTGCGTGAGCGAACCGACTGTTGCCCCCGGGGACGGAACGGTGGTCAGGATCGTCGGCGCCACGACATCAAGCAGCGTGTAGCTCCAGGACGCCGTCGGTGCATTCTGGTCGAAGCGGCCGCCCGCCGCATCGTAGATCGCATGCGATGCGTCCCAGCCAAATTGGACCAGGCCGGGAGGCGGCTGATTGAAGGTGAATGTCCACGTCGTGCCGCCGCCACTCGCGGCGCTGGCCGAATTTCCATTGATGAGCAGGTCACCTGCTTCGACGCCCGACACCGACACCGTAAAGGTAACCGTGACTTGGGTGAGACTATTCGCCGTGCTGCCTGCTGCGGGTGACAAGGCGCCAATCCGAGGCAAATCGAGAACGTTGGAAAAGTCGTAGCTGGCATTTGTGCCGCTGAACAGGTTGCCGGACAGGTCCTTGATCAAGACGCTGCCGTCCCATCTTACGGCCACCGGTCCGTTGGCAGGAACGGCGAAGCGGTAAATGTATGCAGTGTTTGCATTCGAGGCTGTCACCGAGGTGGCGGGCGAGCCATTGATCCGCAAATCGGTAATGCGCGCGTTGGTGACCGCTTCGGTGAAGTTTACCCGGAGTTGCGCGAAATTAGTCACGGTCGTTCCCGGTGAGGGCGAGATCGATTGGACTTGAGGCGGAGTCAAGTCCGCGATGCCGGCCGTCAGTTCTGGATTGGCGAAAAAGTCTGTGTCATTCGAGCTGACATTGAACACATGCACAGCCATGACATTGGTGCCGAGACGGAGGCTGTTGGTGAATGCGTTGATCTGCGCCGGGCCCGTGAAGAACGTGGCGGTGACCGCGTTGGTGTTAAACGGAACGAAGCTCCCAATCGCACCCATGTTCTGCCGACGGACCTCGATTCCGTTGATGTAAGCAATGTAGCCGTCATCAGCCCATGGGCGATTGGTCAACGCGATGTATTGCGAAACATTGGTGATGACGAAGGTTGTGCGCAGAAAGACACAGGTGTAATTGCTCTGCATGTCGCTCAGGAAAGTTCCGCCGCCGGGAGCGAAGCCGTAGTAGAATGGAGCCGCCCCCATTTCCCACGCTGAATCATCGAAGGTGTTGGTCCGCCAGGCGGTCGGCGGGACAGAAGCTTCGCTCACGCCCCGAAAAAACTTCCACGTTGAATTGGAGGCGACCAGCGCCTGGACTGTTTGCGCCCGCAATGCCGGCACGGCCAGCATCGACAGCAGCAGAACCGCCCCGATTAACTGCGTGCGAAGAGTAGCGCCCACGGGCTTCCGCGAATTGGATTGAGTCATATTGGCTGATGCAGAGCAGTCGAAGTCGAACACGTTCCTCACCAAGCGCAACGTTGGCTTCGGCGTTTCCGCCTGATTTTAATTGGGATCGGGAAAGGTTACGCGCGCGCCGGTAGCCTGCAACCGGGCGCGCGCGTTACATGTAAAACTGTGGGTCTAAGTCATGAAGGCCGCCGAGCTGGGGAAACCCCACGGCTCAGCGGTCCATTCACCACCCACAGCTCAAGGAGTACGGAGACGGAACAACCGCGGAGTCAATGGCACTGGGAGGTTCGTTTGGAAGTCTCGGTTAAACGGCATCGCTGGGATGGTGAACAACGGTGTCCATCCCGGATCACTCAACGTGTTCTTGTAAGTAACCGTGTAGGTGCGGTTCGACATCGCCAAAAAGCTGACGCGCGCTGAATTGGTCGTACCAATCGTCTCAATCACCAGTCTAAGCACACTGGTCGAACTGATCGGACTCGTGCCGGCGAAGAACTCCTGCAAGTTCGTTGCTCCATCGGCGTCATTGTCCAGGTTGGCATCCGCCGGATTATTTGGATTGAGGCTGTATTGGATCTCAAACGCGTCTGACATCCCGTCCCCATCGCTATCCACGGCGCCGCCAAAAGCGGGAGCCGCCGCGACCCAGTTGGTCACATCATTTCCGAAGCCAGTGAGGCTCACGCGTTGGAGAGACCATCCGGTGTTGTCAGCCGCCACGGGCCACGGTGCCGCGTCAAAATAATGGACGCGATCCGCCAGCACGTAGGGAACAAAGCCCGCATCCGGGTTATCCGGGCGATACAATTCCACCTTGTCATTGTCGTTGGCCAACTTGCCTGTGTAGGGGCCGTAAACCGCGACGCTGCCGGGCACGCCGTATTTTCCACGGAAGGTCGCCAACTGCCCGGGGTTCGCCACCGGATCGAAGCTCACCACCAACAGCTTGGCACCTGCGGCAAGGGAAACACCGGGTGGAAAGTCGAAGTCCACCGCATCACGCAATCGCCACGTATTCGTGTTGTCAAACAAGGCCACCGGCGCGCCGGTGATATTTCGCAGTTCGATGAACTCGTCGAGAGTCACGTCGTTGGTGCCGACATCGGGCGGGTGATACATGATCTGCGATATCACGACAGGACCGACGCTCGGGTACGGATTGGCCATGCCGCTACCCGTGCGGAACTGGGGCAACGACCCGGGATCGTCCTGCCCAAGAGAACGGGAAGTCATTGCCACAAATTCGGAGCGGCCTTCACTCGTCACGTAACGACCAAAAGAAACTCCGTTGCGAGCGGCCCCGAAATCCACACTCGTACGATAGCCAGTCAGATTGCCGGAAGCGTCGCCAGTCGAGAGGTAAATCTCATCGCCTTTCGCCGAACTCAGCGAGAAGGCGTTGGGGTTATTCGTCGGGTCGTTGTTAAATTCATACTCATAAATCACCACGTAGCCATTGGCTGGAATGCTCACCGCATTAGTAATGCGATATTTGCGCGGAGTTCCCCGGGCATCGCTCAACCACCAATTACTTATGTTGATGGGCGCGCCAGTCAGGTTCCGCAATTCGATGGCGTCCTCCAACGGCGGGTCCGTGTGAGTGAGGGCTTCGTTGATTACCACATTGGTGAGCAGGAGGTAATTCGGGTCGCCGGGTGATTCCGTGCCGGGGAAGCGAACCAGAGTCGCCGCGCCGTCAGGGAAGCGCCCCTCGGAGACATTGGCCACCGGGCTTACGTACGAGATGGAATCAATCAAGGCCCCCGAGGGACTCGAGAACGCCACGGATTCACCCGCCGCGCCGTTGTTCAACTTGAAGTTCGCATGGTTGGCCCCCGCCGTGGGCAGTCCGTCGGCCCAGAAGCGCTGATAGCCATTCGTGCTCGCTCCCAAATACGACAGTGCTGGGATTTGTGACTTCATCCGGCCTCCCGCACTCGAGTCATCGCTGGTGTAATAGCCACCGATGGAGACGGGCTGGGGATTCGGATTCCACAATTCAAACCAATCTTCGCCGGAATTCGGGTTAGGCATCCATTCGTTTACCCTAACCGAGGTCGCGCTCGCCATCGACGCGGGGATGGGCGCGGCTCCTGGCGTAGGCAAGGTCAAGGTCCAGGCGCCGGTGCCGTTCGGGACGCGGCTGATGGAGAAGTCAACCGCCTGCAATCCATACGTCACTGCGTTCAACAGGGCACCGCCATTCGCAACGCGATCGAACAGGAACAAGCTCCCGCCCTCGGCCTTGATGTTAAACCCTGTATTCGTCGTCGATGCTGGCAACGTCCCATCACAACGCAGGCGCAGATAGCCATTGCCGGCAATGACCGTGCCTGGTGCGAATACATATTTGCGCGGCAACAGCGACGAATCCGACAAGCTGTAATCCCCCAGGTTCACGCTTGTTGCGCTGAGGTTGTAGAGTTCGATCCAATCCGGCGTGCTTCCATCCAATTCGGCAATGCTGCTGTTGGCGGCTAGAATCTCATTCAGCACCACGCCTGAGTTCGTGGAGATAATCCCCGGATTCGGAGCGCCGGGTGTCGGGGTAGTGAAAAAGTTGTTGTCGTAAATATTGTTCGCAACCCGCCCTTGGGAGATGTCAGTCGTCTGCGGTCCATAAATGACGCAATCGATGATGGAGTAATCCACATTCAGTAACGCCACCAAGCCTCGCTCGGCTTCCAGGGCGAAGTCCAAATGGTCAGCCCCTTTGCTCGCATCTCCATCCGCGCGAAACGCGAGGTATTCACCGGCCCCAATAAAGGTGAGAGGCGACACCGGACTTCGATTTGGCCAATGCGCGAAATTGTCCGTGAAGAACAATCCCCCCATCGCCACAGGCAGGGGCAGCGGATTACGCACCTCGACAAAGTCATCTGGGAAAGAAGAGACGGCCGATGCCAGGATCTCATTGATTACCAATCCGGCTGGGTCGCCGGTTGCCGCGGGGATATTCGGTCTTCCCGCGGAGGGCTCGCACAAAACCCAGTTCGTTCCCACTCGGCCGATCGAATAGTCGGTCAGTTGCAGCCCGAACGTCACCGTATCGATCAAAACGCCGCCATGATCCACTGTGTCGAAGAGATACAACGACTGCCCATCCTTACTCAGCCCGAACCCTGTGTGAATCCCGGATGTCCCGTCAGGCTCGTTCGCATACACCACCAGATACCCACCGGACGGAATCATGGTGCCTGGATCAAAGCTGAACTTGTCCGGCTCATTGACATCGTCTGTCAAACGCAGGCCGGACAGATCGACCGCCGTGGAACCCGGATTATAAAGTTCGATCACATCGGGAAAGGTCCCTTCGTGTGCCGCCGATCCCTGATTACTCGCCAGGACTTCATTGATGCGAAGTCCGCGCACATTGCGGTTAAACACCGTCGTAGGCAGCGCGAGTTGTCCCCAGTCCGCATCGTCCTGATACATTCCTGAGTCCCGTTTGCCCGTGACGTCCACGCGGTGCACGCCACCCTTGAAACCCGGAAGATTGATGACCGATCCGATGGGCGTCTCGGCGCTCCAGGAACCGCCATCCAGCCGCCACTTGTAATGGGTGTAACCGGAACCATTCGGAAAGCCCGTCGCGGGAATGCTGCTTCCAGTGCGGTTCACCCCCACGGTCAACACCGCGTCATTCGTGGTGGCACCATTCTGCAACTGCACCGTGACGCCGATGGGCTGGACTCCACCTTTGTCCACACCGTTCGGGCCAGTGCCCAATGCAGGCGAACCCGCTCGCAAACTGAACCAATCCCGCATCACCTGCGCCGATGCCCAATTCGTGAAGTTCGTCGTGTCCGCTAATGCCGGGATGAGCTTCAGCATGGGGTCCGAAGTGGAGTTGCCGCTGCCGGGTCCGGCCCAGGCAAAGGGCATCAGGTTATTTTGGAACGTCGTGGCATTGGCCACTGCCGTACCGTTCGTAACGTGGCGCGTGAGCCGTTCGGCATCCACGATGATGTTCCCCTCCACATACATGCCCCGCGCTTGCGCAATGCCTTCGTCCGCAAAATTGAACACCGCTGTCACCCCTGCGTCCTGTGAACCCACCCCGCTCTGGCGCACCACCGTGTTGTTTATGAAGGTGTAGAAATTGCCCTGCTTGGCGGTGGCCGCTTGATCGACATCGTAAAACACGTTGTTGATGATCGTGATCTCCGAGGTTTGTCCGCTGTCATTCCCGCCGCTGACGGCGCTGGCGGAATCAGGAGAACCATTACGATGAGCGTGCAAGAAGATGTTCCCTTCCACCCACGCATCCGTGCCATCGAGATCGAGGATATCGTCATCGCTTCCGGTGAACACGTTGTCCACGAACTGAACGATGGGTGAGCCCGGGCGATTGCCGCCGGTGAAATCAATGCTGTCGTTGTAACCAATGGTCTTGCCGAACCAGTTGCGATAGAACAAGCCACGCCCGCCACTCTTAACCCCCAGCGTCCCGTGCACTGGCTCGAAGCTGCCGGTCAAAGTCGGGAACTCGCAATGACTGATAACAAACGAAGCGCCATCCACATGGATGTACGGTGCGCCCGTGTTTCCGAAGGTCAGGTGATCGAGGACGGCAGTGCCGGCATTCACGTCGATCGCCGGGGTCGTCGTGCTGGCCGCGTTGAATTCAATTCGTGCATATGCGATCCGACTTTCAGGCGAACCGACCGCACCGTTGATGACGATGTTGCCCCAATTGCCGCTAGCTCCGCTGCGCGTGAATAGAATCGGTGAAGCCGCTGTACCTTCGGCGAGAAGGCGTCCGCCATTGGCTACAATCAGGTTCGCTCCGGGCGACAACCGCACAGTCACGCCCGGTTGAATGGTCAGAGTCGCGCCACTGGCGACGGTGAGGGTGCTGGCGATGAAGTAAGTCGCATTCGAGCTGGCGAACACGGTGTCGGTGCCAACGGTGCCGCTGATATTGGTGCCCGCCACGTTCAAAGCGTTGGGGTCAGGCGGCAACTGGGAAAGGATGTAGGCCACCCGGTTCGAATTGAACTGCTTCATGGCCTGGATATTTGCCGTAGCGGCGAAAGAGCTCAGTCCTTCGTCGAGGGTGCGCGCCACTTCCGCTGGGGAAAAGACCGTCGTAGCAAGCGTGCGCAGTTTCGCATAATAGGCTGCCTCGAATGCGGGCCACCGCAGAAATCGGCTGATCGAGGGCAGAGCCGTCGCGATGAAGATACTTTCTGTCACATTGCCGGACGAATCCCCTTGGCCAAGCACCGTGTCCCAGTCGTGGGCGATGAAATACCACTTATCTTCCTTGAAAGCGTGATAGAGACCGGAGTCATCGCCTCTGCCGCTGCCGATGGAGGTTTCGGAGTTTTCCAGAAGTGAGTTGACCGCGAAATAGGTCAGCCACGAATCCACATTGACGATGGCGCGCACGGACGCTTCGTAATTGCTGTTCGGCACCACATTTAAAACATAAGTCAGGTTGGTGAGGTCGGAGTAATCATTCTCCGCCGAGTTGGACGCCTTCAAATATCCCAGATTCGAGTAATTCATCGATGTCGGCGGCTGATGGTTGCCGAGCGTCGCCGTGTGCCCACCGCTGGAAATGCGATACACGTTGCCGGTGTCATCCAGGGGCCAGTGAGCCGTAGCCATTTCGCCACCCGGAGCTTCCACATGGATGTAACAGCCAAACTGAGGCAAGCCACTGTTGGCGTTGTTCGTGCCGTTGATGTGCACGCGGACGATACGGGCAAATTCCGTGTCGAGCCCTGCTTTTCGCGCGAGGAGATAACCGGCGTATTGGGCGTGGGTATAAAGGGAGTTCAGATTGAATTCGCGCTGCCCCTTCCAGCGACGGTCCGTCGGAATGTTGACGCGCTGGTTCGCCACCGGCGTGCCACGAGAGCCGGCGCCGCGTTCTCGAAAACTGGCGTTGTAACGCAATTCAGTGCCGGTACCGTCGATGGAAATGAACGTGCCATTGAATTCAGCGTTTTGAGTGCTGGCATCACGATCGCGCCGATCCTGTTCGGTCATGATCAACTTGTACAGTGGCTGCGTGAACGTATAGACAGTGTCATCCACCTGATAGAGCGCATTGGCACTCGTTTCGGGAGTCAGCCGCGCGCCGCCCTGGTCAGGAGCTGCGTAGGCCACGGCGGGCCAATAGTTTGTGTTGTTGTCCGCGTCCACCGCTCGCACGACGAACTCAATGACTGTTTTGTCCGCCTGCGCCGGGATCGTTGCGGCCCAAACACGATCGTTGCCCACCCCATCGTTGTGTGCGCCATCATCAAACATGGTCAGCGCGGTAAAGGCCGGCGGCGTGACGGTGGAGGCGCTTCGGTAGAGAAGCGTCACGTTAAGACCATTGGTGCGTTCATCGAGAATCTTCGCGGACACAACCACCGGGTCCGTAGAGCGCGGCACGACGGGGCTGTGAGTGATATCCAGAATGAGCGGAGCCCCATTTGTGCGCGCCACGGAATTCGCCACGCCCGGCGTCCCGTTGGTGGCGAGGCTGACGCTCCAGTTTTGTCCGAACTGGTTGGGCATGGCAGCGTTGATCAATTCCAGGGAAGGTCCGAATCCATCCGCGGCATTCGCCCACACCCAGCCACGGAAACCGCCCAGCGGCGTGCCTCGCTGGCGAGGCGCCCAATCGCCTTCTGTGGCGAAATTCAGCTCGTTTACTGTCTCGCCCACAGCCGTTTCCAACTGAACGTTCTCGCCGTTGTTGCCCAGGCTGCCGGTCCAAGGGCCCACGACATTTGTCACGCCGGGATACTTGGCCTGGAAGTTAGCAACATTCGCAGCGACCACCAAGTAACCTCCCGCCGGGATGCTTACATTGGGCAATGTGAAGTTGACGCCCTTGGTAAAGCGCCAGCCATTCACGTTGACCGGGGCAGTGTCGGTGTTGCGCAACTCGATCCATTCGTCTGCGGCTCCTTTGCTCGGGGGAAGATACATGATCTCGTTAATCACTATCTTGTCTGCAAACACCGCGTTGGGGTTCAGAAGATAATTCCATTCCCCTCCGCCGAACGAGTTCGCGGGTGACGCGAGATCGGTAATGCCGTGACCAGATGCCCAGAGGACCTCCACCGCACCGGTCACCGGTTGCGTAAAGGTGAACGTGTAGGGACCCGCCGCAGAGCCGCTGACATTTTGTGCGGGCAAATTGTTGATGCGCAAATCCGTCGCATTTACGCCGGTCACGGGCTCGGCAAACGTGACGGCGATTTGTGTCAGGTCGCGGACAGTGGCACCCGCTGGAGGACTGACGGAGGAGATGGTCGGAGGAACGTTATCCGGCGTGAAATATTGCCATGTGGCGCCGGCGCTCGTGCGATCGAACGAATTCGGAATCGTCGCCAAATCCATGATGCCGTGGTTCACGGCCCAATCAAATCCCACCACGGAAGTGTTCGGCTGCGCAAAGGTGAAGGTGTAAATCGCCGGACCGCCGCTGACGCCCGTGGCCGGGTTTCCGTTGAGCAGGAGATCGTTTGCATTCACGCCTTGAACGCCTTCACTGAACGTCACGGTGACTGACGTGAGATTGGTGACATTGGCATTGGCGACTGGATTTTTCGCAGCAACGAACGGTGCCGTTTGATCCACGAGGGTGTAGCTCCAAGTGTTGCCCGCCTGGGCAGGATTGAAGGCATTTAATCCGGGCTCGGTGTCACGGATGCCATGGGCGGAGGCCCAGCCGATGTTCACGGGGCCGTAGGCCGGTTGCAGGAAGGTGAACGTGTAATTGGCGCCACTGCCGGACAAGCCCGTGGCAGCCGCACCATTGATTAGAAGGTCGGACGCGCCGACGCCAGTGACGGGCTCATTAAAACTCACGCTAATGGCAGTCAGGCTGGAAATTGTCGAAGCCGCTGCCGGGTTTTGGGAGACGACGGTCGGTGCACTGGGATTGAGCAACGTGTAGCTGAAGGACGAGCCTGTGAAGGGTTTGGGTGGAACATCAAAGTCGCTAATGTTCGCTCCGCCCGCCCAAGTGACATTCACCGTCCCGTAGGATGGCCGCGGAAAGGTCCATGTCCAAAGGTTGCTCTGGCCACTGACGCCAGTGGCTGCCACCCCATTGACGAGTAAATCCGCCGCGTTGATGCCCTGCACCGCTTCACTGAACCTCACCGTGATGTTGGTGAGCTCGAAGACGTTGCCCGATGGCGGGTTCAACGACGCCACGGCGGGTGGTAAAGCGAGCGGATCGAGCAAGGTCGCACTCAGTTCCACCGAAGTGATGAAGTCCGAGCTGCCCAGGTTCGCGTTCTGCCCTTGCACGGCGAGCAGGTTCGCTCCTTCCCGAAGCAGCGAGGCTGCAAACGGGATGGTCACGCTCGCGTAGCCCGCCGGGTCGTTCGCATTGTTGGCGCCTTGCGCAATGGAATACTCAGTCCCCGCGCCGCCCATGTTGATTCGGAAAATTTCGACGCCATTGAGCCAGACCACGACCCCGTCATCAATCCGGTGCCGGAGAACCACGTTCGTGAGAGCCGCGGCGCCGGACACGTTGAACGTGTGACGCTGAAAGAGGGCCAGGTATCCCGAAGCACCGGCCATGTCAGGCAATAACGTTTGAGCGCCAATGGTGTAGTCAATGGGCGCGGGATTGGAATCGTAGGCGAACGGCGCGTTGCCATTCGTCCATGAAGCGTCATCGAAATCATTCGTCCGCCAGGCGGTCGTGGGCGTGGATGCTTCAGTGAATCCTTTCCAGTAACGATAGTTTGCGTTCGTGTCGACGAGGAGGATCGTTGGCCCTTGCAAGGTGTAGCTCCAAGTGGCTCCCGCGCCAGTGGAGTTGAAGGGATTGCTCGACGTGTCGGTAATGCCATGGCTCGTGCCCCACGAAATATTGACCACACCAAAACCTGGTTGGGCGAAATCAAACGTGCGGGTGGCGCCGGAACCACTAATGCCGGTCGCCGGGTTGCCGTTCACGAGGAGGTCGCTCGCATCCACATTGCTAACCGCTTCGCTGAAGTTAACGGTTAGTTGCGTGAGGTTGGTAAGGGATGAGTTGGCCGCAGGAATTGTGGAAGTAATCGTCGGAGCCTGAAGGTCACTCAAGGTAAATGACCAT
Source organism: uncultured Verrucomicrobiae bacterium (assembly GCA_963760275.1). Taxonomy (GTDB): domain Bacteria; phylum Verrucomicrobiota; class Verrucomicrobiia; order Limisphaerales; family SIBH01; genus JANNGC01. The sequence continues at coordinate 70,641 of CAVXCM010000006.1, read as the reverse complement.
GTATTGCTCGCCGCCGCGCCATTGAAGGCCAACGCGGGAAAGCCCAGATCCTGGATGCCATGCCCAGCCGCCCAGGTGACGTTGACCGGGCCGATGCCTGGTTGGTTCACGGTGAAGGTGTAGTTGCTCTCCCCGCTCACGCTGACGCCAGAGGCGGGCGCGCCATTGACCAACAGATCTGCGGCATCCACCCCGGAAACGCGTTCACTAAAAGTGACTTGCACGGCGGTCAATGATCCCACACTGCTGCCAGCGGCAGGCGTGCGATTGAAGACAAATGGGGCCGCGGTATTCGGAGGCGGCGCATTCACCACGATGCGCACGGGAGCGGATGTGCCACGACGGCCTTGGACATCGCTGACGACAGTGGTCAGGAAATTGGTGCCGGACGCTGCATTCGTCCATGTGTAGCTGAACGGACTGGTTACATCGGTGCCGATGACGGTGGTCCCGTTCGCGACAAATTGAACATTGGCGATGGCACTGGTGGCGTATGCATTGGCCGTGATGAGAAGGTTCGTGGGCGCGTCAAATACCGCGTTGCTGGCAGGACTGCTGATGGTGGCCAAGGGGCGGCCCGATGCATCGTAAACAACCACACTGGCCGACGCGGAACCGATCGCACCCCCATCATCAGCCGCATTGACCTGCACGACATGGGCTCCAAGCGAGGGAGCATTCCAAATGAAGTTATAGGGAGCAGCGGTTCTTTGATTGAGACGTACTCCGTCCACGAGGAAATCCACGTTGGTCACGGTCCCGTCCGAGTCCGAAGCTGTGCTGCTTACGACAATCGAGGCCGGTGCGAAAAACGAAGCCCCGTTGGTGGGAGTGGCGATACCGACAGAAGGGGGCGAGTTGACTGGACCGGCGCCTTCTCCCAGCAGTTCGAGATACCAGGTAATATCACTGCTGCCCAGCGTGGCTTGATGAATCTCGGCCGCAAACACGTTGATGCCGTTTGTGAGCAACGCCGTGTTGATGGGTGAATTGATGAAGACGCGGCCGTCATTCGGATCATTTGCGGCCAATGTAGTAAAATCATGCCCAACCGCCACGCCGCTTCGAATGACTTCCTGCCCATTGAGGTAAGCCACGACGCCGTCGTCGCGTAAAAAACGCGCCGTCAAGTTGCTGAACACGGCGGCATTGGTGACGGTGAAAGAGGTCCGGAAATACGTCGTGATGTAGCGTTCGGTGTCCGCCGCATTAAAGCCCGGCGTGGCATTGTCTTCGACGACCGTAGCTTCATCGCCGTCGCCGTACCCCAGCTCGCCAGGTCCGCTCTTCCACGAGGAATCGTTAAAACCCCAGTCAACCCACGCGATACCCTGATCGCTGCCGTCATCCTTGTAGCGCCACCAGGTATTGGAGCCGGCAACCGAGTTGGAGCCGATGAGGCGATTAAAAAAATAGCCTGCCGGCAGCACCGAGATATTGGCGACTCCAGAGGAGGCACTAACGCCCGTACTGTCCGTGGCTGTCGCTGAAATAGCGTGAGATCCGGCCGGGGGGTTGTTCCAGGTAAACGTGTACGGCGCCGAGGTGAGGGTAGCAATGGTCGTGGCGCCCCGGTAAAACGTAACACTCGAAATGGGACCGTTGGCCGAGCTTGCCGTGGCACTCAATGTGATGGGTGCGGGATTGGTGAAGAATTGGCCAGGGGAAGGCGACGTGAGCGCCACAGCGGGTACGATCATTGGCGTTGGGACAGTGAGTGTGAATGGACCGTTGGCGAAACTCCCGCTGTCCACCATTACTTTATAAGTCACGCCAGCCGTGGCCGTGAACGTCACCGCCGCATTGGCGCCACCGGCGGCCGATCGGGTGGCGGCAACCTGAGTTAACGGATGAGACGTGCCCGTCCATATGGCCAACACGACACGATATCCGCCAGCATTGGCGGTAAGTGTTGCGGAACCTGAGGCTGCGGGGGTCCAATCAAACCAAACGGAGCGACCGCTCGAAGGCACCGTGGGGGAGACTTCGTTTGCTTCCCGTGTGGCGTTCAATGTTGTTCCATTGGTGGCGGCGGCGCCGGGAACGATCACCCACTTGTTCGCCAGATTGTCGTTGGGAGGCACTTGAGCAAAAGCGTCGCAGAGGGAACCGAGGAACACTGCAGCAATCAGAAGGAGGAGTTGTTTTGTTTTAGGAGAACTCATGAATCAGTGAGGTTTCAGCAATCGTTAAACCACGCGTGCAGCAGACGCCGTAAGAGTGACTTTCACGCAGGCAAGCACGGAAACAGGACATCGCGAAACGATGTCCTGCTTCACGCAGGTACAGAAATGCGCCATTCGATATCTGGGTTTTATCGCGCACGCCAACCAGGATCTCCCAAGAGAAAATTGGATTGGCAGCACGCGACAGTTCCGGGTTCACGCGAGCGTAGCAAAGTTATTGCCGTTCGTAATTCTCTGGAACCAGTCAGGTTCTAACGAGTTGATTACCAGCACGCGGGAATGGCGGACAGTAGTAGATGCAACGTGCTTCAGCAAGTGAAGGAGTTGAAGCCGCAGTGTTTGGCCTCAATAAACTTTCCGCAGGTTGGAAGGGAGAATGCCGAGTTCCATACGATACTTGGCAACGGTTCGGCGGGCGATTTGAATGCCCTTGGCCTGTAGCATCTTCACCACTTCCTGGTCTGAGAGAGGTTTGGTCTGATTCTCTCCCTTGAAAATTTCATCGATCATGCCCTTCACACTGGTGTTGGACATCGCCTCGCCGCCGTCCGTCTGCAAGCCCGAGGTGAAGAAAGTACTTCATTTCAAACACCCCGTGAGGCGTTTCCATGTATTTACCCGACACGGCCCGACTCACCGTGGTTTCATGAACGCCGACCACTTCGGCGACCATCACCATGGTCAGAGGCCTGCAGAAAGGCCGGTCCCTTTTCCATGAACTCGTGCTGCCGTTTCACGATCTCCTTGCCGATGTTGAGAATGGTGGACTGGCGCTGGTGCAAGCTCTTGATCAGAAACTTTCCGGCCCGAATCTTCTCACGAATGTAATTGCGCACGTCCGCCGAGGAATTCGCCTGCGCCATCAGGTCCTTGTAATGATTGCTAATCCGCAAATGAGGGATGTGATCGTTGTTGGTGCTGACGTGAAATTCGCCATCATCCCCTTTCACCACGAACACTTCCGGCACGACGTAAATGTCATTGTCCGGAAGGAACTGGCGGCCCGGCCGCGGTTCAAGATTGGCAATGTTCTGTAGCGCATCCTGGATTTCGTCCAAGTCGCGGCCCAAAACCCGCGCAATCTCAGGGATGCGCCGTTTGCCCTAACGCATCAAAACACTCGCTAACGATCCGGTATTCGAGGGTGTGCTTGAGTTTCTTGCGCTCGAGTTGCAACAGCAGGCATTCGCGAAGATTACGCGCACCCACCCCCGGCTGGGTGAAAGGACTGAATGACGCTGAGGACATGCTCGATGTGTTCGGGTTCAACCCCCGTGCTCATGGCCAGCTCCTCCACCGTGGACTTCAGATAGCCGTAGTCATCGATATTTCCGATGATCATTTCTGCAATTGAAACTTCGCCATTGTTCAACTCCGACTGACGCACCTGTTCAAGCAGGCTCTCCTGCAATGAAATACTCTGCGTGAGGGAATTGAACATGAACTCGCGCTTCTCCTCATCCTCCTGAGTGCTGCGCTGAACCAGGTTGTTGGCGGAAAAATGATCGCGCCATTCCTGGTCCATTTGCGTGAGTCGCTCGAACTCCGCCTGAAAATCATCGACCGGATCGTTCGTCGGCTTCTCGGTGGCCGGATCGAACGTCACATCGGGAGGAGGTTCGCAGGGATCGGCTGCAATCGTGGCTTCCGATTGAGTCCCTTCGCCTTCGCGCTCGGCTCTTTCCTGTTCTGCTTCCACCGCCGAAGCCTCTTCCAACAGCGGATTTTGCTCGAGCTCCTGTTGCACCAGCGCCTGCAATTCAAGGGTCGGCGCCTGCAACAGTGCCAACGACTGCTGCAGCTGGGGTGCCAAGACCTGTGTCAGCGCCATTCTCTGTGAAAGATACAATCCCTGTGCCATCGCGTTTGATTCTACTTCGGTTTACTGATTGCTCAAGAATCTACTCGGCACAAACGCTGCTTTCCTGAAGGGACCTTCCTGGTTTCACCAACGCTCTGGCCGAAAACGCTGTGAATGCGTTCCCGAAATAAGTGTGCGCCGCCTTTTTCATTTTCATTCTGTCCCTGTTGCTTAACCTCATGCCCGTGGCAGTCCAGTTCACGATTCTCGGCAGCGGTTCCGGCGGTAATTGCGCTTATCTCGAAACAGAGGAGACGCGATTGCTCATTGATGCGGGGTTGAGCGCCCGACAGATTCGTAATCGGCTTCTTACCATTGCACGGTGCCCCGAGAATCTCACCGGAATCCTCATTACCCACGAGCATCACGATCACATCCAGGGGCTCGCGGTGCTGGCGACGAAATTAAACGTGCCGATATATTGCAATCGACTGACCAAGGAAGCGATTGACCGGCTCGTTCAAGCGCCGGTCCGATGCAACATCTTCAGCACCGGCGCGAGCTTCGATGTCAATGACGTGCGCGTGGACACGTTCAGCGTGCCTCACGACGCCTAGGACCCGGTTGGTTTTCTCCTGCACGCTCAAGCCGTGCGCATTGGGTTTCTCACCGACCTGGGCCATGCCACCAAGCTGGTCGTCGAACGCGTTCGCTCAGCGCATGTCCTGGTTCTGGAGGCGAATCATGACTTGAAACTGTTGCAGGAGGACATTCGCCGGCCCTGGAGCCTGAAACAGCGAATCCTCAGCCGGCACGGACACCTTTCCAACGACGCTGCTGCCGAGGTTGCCGAGCAAGTAGTCTCTTCCGACCTGCGGCATCTTTACCTGGGGCACCTGAGCGGCGATTGCAACCGACCCGAGATCGCCTGCCGCACCGTTAACGAGCGGTTGGTCCGTTTGGGCGCCATCCACGTAGCCCTTGCCGCCGCCTCCCAGGACACCCCCTGTGCGACCTTAACCCTCTAACGCCCCGCGGACGTCTTGAGCGTCCTCCCATTCGGACCTATGGCGAGCGTGGAATTAAAAGGCATTGGTAAAACATTCCTGTCAAAGACTGGCCCAACCGTCCATGCCCTCCGCGACCTGAATCTGCGAGTGAACGAAGGGGAGTTCCTCACACTGGTGGGTCCTTCAGGGTGCGGCAAGACTACGATGCTTCGCCTCATCGCCGGACTCGAAACAGCGACTTCCGGCATCATTTCGATCCAAGGTGCCGACATGGATTCCATTCTACCGCAAGACCGAGATGTGGCGATGGTGTTTCAGCGCGATGCGCTTTACCCGCACATGACTGTCTTTGAGAACCTGGCCTTTGGACTTCGATTGCGGAAAATAGTCGGCACGGATCTTCAGGAGCGCGTTCACGAGACGGCCGCACTGCTTGGCATCGCACACTTACTGGAGCGCGTGCCCGAGACGCTCTCCGGAGGGCAACGTCAACGCGCCGCACTGGGGCGCGCGCTGGCGAGAAGGCCCCGCATTCTTCTTCTGGACGAGCCGCTGGCGCACTTGGACGCGCCCGCACGTGGGGAAATGCGCGCGGAATTGTTACGCGTCCATCGGCGACTGAACACGACCATCCTTTACGTCACTCACGATCAATCTGAGGCTCTGGCGCTTGGCCAGCGTGTCGTCGTGCTGCACCAGGGCATGATACAACAGGTCGCCGACCCCGTGAGCATGTACCGACGACCAGCCAACATGTTCGTGGCTCGTTTTTTTGGCTCACCGCCAATGAACTTATTCCACGGGACCATTACCCAGAGCGGTGATCAATGGATTTTCCGGGAAGCCGATCCAAGCTCGGGCCGCACTGGCCACGGATTGGAACTCGTTCTGGACGCTGAAAGAAATCATGAACTGGTCAGGGCGGGCACTCGCCGAGTGGTGCTCGGACTGCGCCCGGAACATATTCTTTGCGGGAAAACCAACGGGCCGAACACTTTAAACTTCTGCATTGAGGTAGCGGAGCACCACGGGGCGGAAACCCTCATGCACTTCAATACGGGCTCCCACCGGTTCACAGTGCGGGCCCCCGCCAACGAGCAATCCGTCGTGGGTAAACCTGTCCCCCTGCATTTCGAAATTACCAACGCCTCGTTCTTCGATCCCGACTCTCAAAATTCCCTTTCTACGTCGTATAATGTTACCGGCTCTTTAACTTAAGTTCTCCGTTGCAATGGTCGTAGAATCGATTGACACGACGTCACTCAATGGTAGCGTCGCCGTCCCGAAATCGCCTACAAAAGCGGGCGATTTCTTTTTTTGTCTAATCGATTTGTTTTCAACGTCACAATAACGAAATGAGTGATTCAATCTTAACTGCCGCCGGCAGTCCGAAAGTCTCCCGCGTCTCCGAAGCGATCATTCGCATCGCTGGCAATTCGCAGGACGGCATCCAGGCCATCGGCGGATTTCTCGCGCGCCTCGCCGGCCGCAGCGAACAGGAGGTCATGACGTTCATGACCATTCCGTCCACGATTTCCGGCGGCCCTTCCATTTTTCAGGTGCGCATCGGCTCGGGCGAAGTGCTGAGCGCCGGCGACGAAGCGGACGTGCTGCTTGCCTTTTACCAGCACTCCTACGAGGACCACATCAACTTCGCTGAAGAAGGGCGGCATCGTTCTCTATGATTCCGACCACGTGACGCCCAAGCCGGAGTGGCAGGAGGAATATCATCATGTGGGCGTCCCGATCTCCGGCCTGACGGTGGAAGCCATCGGCGGCACGGCCAAGGACAAGGGCAAAAATATTTTTGCGCTCGGGCTTGCTCGCCAAGATGTTCGATCTGAACGTGCCGAAGCTGGAGAAACTGATTCGCGAGCGTTTCACGGGCAAAGACGAAAGCATCGTGAACAATGCGCTGGCGGCCTTCCACGCCGGCTACAGCCATTCCCTCGGCAACGTGCATCGAGACGTTTCAATTCGTGGAAGTCGCAGAAAAAGACCGGGCATCAGGTCGTGATGAACGGCAACGAAGCGCTGGCTTACGGGTTGATCGCGGCTGGCGTGCGTTTCGGCGCCGGTTATCCGATCACGCCCTGGTCGGACATCATGGAATTGCTGCGGCGCGAATTGCCCAAATACGGCGGCACGTTCGTCCAGACGCGAAGATGAAATTGCAGCCATCTCCATGGCGATTGGCGCGAGTTACGCCGGGACGGGTGGCGGTGACCGGTTCGAGCGGGCCTGGAATTTCGTTGAAGACCGAAGCCATCGGCTGGGCGGTCATGGCGGAAATGCCGCTCGTGGTTGTGGACGTCCAACGCGGCGGACCTTCGACCGGCATGCCGACGAATGTCGAGCAATCGGACCTGAACATCGCCGTCTACGGCGGCCACGGTGATTCGCCGCGCGTGGTGCTCGCGCCGGCCAATGTGGAAGATTGTTTTTACACCGCGATCGAAGCGGTGAACATCGCCCGCAAATACAGCGTGCCGGTCATCATTCTCACCGACCAGGCCATCGCCACCCGCATCGAAGCGTTTGAAGAGCCGACTTGAAAAAGTTTGCCAGGACATTTCGCCCGACCTGGAAGCCTGTTGCGGAACACAAGCCCTACGATCTTAAGCGCCGAAGGACGGCATCACGCAGCATTTGCCGCCGGGCACGCGCATCGGCAGCGGCAAATATCCGGTGGTGACTGGCCTGGAACATGACGAAATGGGGCACCCGACCGGTTCGCCGAAGTTGCACATGCAGATGGTGGCCAAGCGTCGCAAGAAATTGCAGGCACTGGGCGCTAGCTTGCCGACGCCGGAAGTCTACGGTCCACCGGAAGGCAACGTCCTGCTGGTGGGCTGGGGCTCGACGCAAGGGGCCGATCCGCGAAGCGGTCGACCGCGCGCGCGCTGCGGGCGACAGCGTTTCCGCCATTCACATCAAGCACATCAATCCGCTCCCCCCCGGGCTGGAAAATATTTTCGCCGGATTCAACCACGTCTTCGTCGTGGAAATGAACGACGAAGGCCTCTATGGCTACGGCCAGCTCGGCGGCCTGCTCCGCGCGCGCTATCTGCGATCCGAAAATTCGCGGCATCACCAAGACCGACGGCCTGACCTGGAAGGTGCGCGAAATTCTCGAGCGCGCGCAAGACCAACGTGAGTCCGGGCATGCGCAACACTTCTAAGACTTTCAACGAAAATTCATATGAGTTCTCCCATTCGACACTTCCGCCCGCAGGCAACCTTCCGCACGAGCGCCAGCGCCACTGCTGCCCGGACGCGAACGCAAAGGACTCACCAAGAAAGAAGTCGCTGCCGATCACCCGACCTGGTGCCCCGGCTGCGGCGATTTCTCCGTGCTCGCGCTTTATTTCAAGCTGATCGAAAAGCGCAAGATCTGGCACGAGAAGATCACGACCGTGGCGGGCATCGGCTGCTCGAGCCGCTTCCCGTATTTCGTGCAGGCGCACGGCGCGCATTACATTCATGGGCGCGCCCTGCCCTTCGCCAGCGGCGTTTCGCTGACCCGCCCGGACCTGCACGTGTTCGTATTCGGCGGCGATGGCGATGCCTTTTCCATCGGCGGCAATCATCTCAATCACACCGCGCGCAAGAACATCAAGATGACCTACGTGCATCATGGACAACTTCGTTTACGGCCTGACCAAAAAGCAGACCTCGCCCACGTCGCCGCTCGGTTTCAAAAGCAAGACCGACATCTGGGGCGCGGTGGATCAGCCGATCAATCCGATGAAGCAATTCGATCAGCGCCGGGGCCACCTTCGTGGCGCGCACCACGCACACCAATCCGAATCACGTGCTTGCAGATGATGGAAGCGGCCATGGACCACGACGGCTTCAGCGTCATCGAGTGCCTGAGCGAATGCGTCGAGTTTTACGAAGGCGCCTTCGATGCCGCGCAACCCGCGCAAAGGTGGCAAGTTCGACTTGTTCCCGCGGAACATGACGTGACGGACGAACTGGCCGCCTACAAGCTGGCTGGCGAAGCCGTTCCCCGGCAAGTTCGGCATCTTCTACAAGGTCAACAAGCCAACGAAGAATGCGAACGAAGCCGGGATCGTCGCGACGCTTCAGGAAAAGGTGAAGGGAATGGCGCCGCACGAAATCCTGCAAAAGACTTTCGAGCGAATGAAGTAGCTGTACCTTCTCCGACCCGTCACTTGGTCAAGCCCTGGCGCAAGCCAGGGCTTTTCGCTTTCCAAGCACCCCACAAGCGATCGCCCGGTTTGCCGTTATCAAACCTGAAAGAGGACAAGGCGTTTCTCAACTTTGGACAAAGCAATTGCATCATTGAGAGGTCGAAAACTTCGTCTTCCAGAATTGTGTCTCAACTCAAAACAAAAATTCCAGGTTGGAGACACGATAACGGGAAGCCGGGACACTCACGTTTCTGGTCTTGGGTCTGCTCATTCCGGGACATCAGAACGTGAGAGTTGGAAACCCTTATAAAAGCGGACTGCTGACAGTCTGCTGGATCATGGTCCTTATGGGCGTCGCGCGCGCCCAGATTACCGTTGGGTATCTGCCTGCCTCCAAATCGGGTGTCGGACGGAAGGCGTTGACCTCAAGAATGCAGTCAGTAGCTCAACACGCAGGGAGACGTCCCGCCTCCGTGGCGTCAACGAATGCGCCTGCGGCTAAACTTTCATTGGCGACTACAACCAACCACGTCGCCTCCACCTCAGAAATCCTGATCGAACGATCTGATGAACTGGAGGCGAGCACGAATATCGGTGCCACCACGGAATTGCTTAATCTGGGTTTGGTTGATCAGGTCACAACATTGATCGGGACCCTGCCACTTTGGAAAACTGTTGGGGAAGGAGAGCCGTTAACACTCTCGATCGGCGTGGATGTGATCAACCTGGTTTCGCTCCAATGGTATTTCAACGGGCAGCCGATTGCGGGCGCAAGCCGTGGCACGCTTTTCATCCCCAGTGTTAAAAGCGAACAGGTAGGGCGTTATTCTCTACAAGCCAGGCTGGTGGGAATCACGCTCGCTTCGGTGCCCACGGACGTTCAAATCAATGCTACAGATGCAGCGGTGGATCGTTCGGCGATCGCCTACGATAAATTCTCCGATGCGATGGTGGCGTTGGCAGCGGCTAAAAAGGCTGTTCGCACCAAAGCCGGCACGGCTTCGCACGGCTACACCGGCACCCAAATATTCAGCACCGTGGGGTCGAGTCGAGATCCGGACGAGCCAATTCATTGCAGTATTCCGGGTGGCGCCTCCGGTTGGTTCGCATGGCAATGCCCCACGAACGGGACGGCGGTGATAACCACGGACGCCAGCAACTTCGACACGGTGCTGGCTGTGTATGTTGGACCAGGAACCAGTTATGCAACGCTGACAAATATTGCGTGCGACAATGACAGTGGGCCAAATGGAAAGACGAGCCGCGTTACTTTTCCGGCCCGAGCTGGCGTCGTTTACTATCTCGCGGTGGACGGCGTCAGCGGCGCCCAAGGAACCGTGAAGTTAACTTTTACGGTTGGCACCACCCCCGAGATTGTCGTCCAACCGGAAACCCGCACTGCAGTACCTGGCAAATCCGCCATCCTAACCGTATCCGCACAGGGCTTTCCGGCTCCTGGATATCAATGGTCTTTCAAAGGGAATTCTTTGACGGGCGCCACCAATTCCACGCTTCGACTTGATAACTTCGTCTCCACGCAATTCGGTTCGTATCAGGTTCGCGTGATGAATGCACTGGGGACAGTCTTGAGCACGACAGCGGACCTGTTGCCGGAGAAAAAAACTCTTCGCTTCGCTTCCCGCGGTTTGCAGGCAGACGGGTTCCATGTGGTGGTTGAGTGTCCATCGGGCACCAACTACGTGCTCGAATCCTCGCGCGATCTTTTACAATGGTTGCCGCTGTGCACCAACAACCCTCCGGGCGGCGTGTTCACTTATGTTGATACCGGAGCTCCCACGAACCGCTATCTTTTCTACCGCGTGCGGGCGCTGCCCTGACTGTTTTCACCGGAACCAGGCGAGAGAACTCCTCGCGGCCGCGCCAAGGCAGCCCCACTTTTTGGTGTTTGAAGTCCTCTCTTCACTTGTGTTTGGTGTGGCCCGGTCAGGTTTGCGCCAATGCCACACATCCATTACGCCATCGATTTTACCGTCGCGATTTTTATCGTGCATGAAGGGAAGGTCCTGCTCGTTCATCATCGCAAGCTGAACAAATGGCTTCCGGTCGGGGGACACGTGGAACTGAACGAGGAACCAGAGCAGGCCGCGCTGCGCGAGGCCCGCGAGGAGAGCGGATTCGAGGTGGAATTGATCGGCGAGCGTCCTCCCACAACGGAACCTGGAACAAGGGCATTGATCGCTCCCCGGTTCCTGGACATTCATCGCATCAATGACGTCCACGAGCATATTGGGATGATTTACTGGGCGCGACCCAAGTCGGGAGTCCTCGCCCTTGCTCCCGCCGAGCACCATGAAATCGGCTGGTTCACCACAGAGAGCCTCGATGCGTTACATCCACCCATGAGCAACGCCGTGAAATGGTATTGTCGCAAAGCATTGGCCGAGGTGGAGAATGATACGGCGGTTCATCATCCCTGAGCGAACGCCGGCTTCTATTCCACGATTTCCTCCTGATTCACCATGCTCTCCCGCAAACACACCACGGCGACTTTTGTTTTGGAAGGGGTGAACTCTTTCGCCACCACTCTGTATTTTTATTACCTCTACTTTTTCACGGAGAAACAATTCGGCTTCACCAAGTTTCAAAACCTGCTCCTGGCGGCGGCACTTGGGCTGACCTATGGCGTGGCTTCAATCTTCGCCGGGCGCTTTGCCCAGCGCCGAGGTTACTTCCTCGCTCTCCGAACTGGCTACGCCATCATGGCGGTGGCCATCGGCGCCGGGACGTTCATCCAATCACTGCCCATCCACCTTGCCATCATGTTCATCAGCACAGCAGGCATGGCGATGACCTGGCCAGCGCTGGAAGCACTCGTCAGCGAAGGTGCGCCCCGGCCCCTCCTTCAGCGCAACGTAGGCATTTACAATCTGGTGTGGGGCGGTCTGGGCGCGGTTGCTTACTTTTGCGGCGGCGCGCTCTTCGAGGCCGCGACATTCCGCGCCATGTTTTTCGTTCCGGCCCTACTCCACCTGTCCCAATTCATCGCCGCCACTTGGCTGGAACGTGCCGTTAAAACCACCAGAGTCCTTACGCAGGCTGTGGCGGAGAGCCATGGCGGAAAGGATCCCCATTTCTCCGAACAATCCCGGTCGCCCGTTAGCCCGCAAACATTCCTCCGCATGGCGTGGCTGGCCAACCCGTTTGCCTATCTCGCCATCAACACAGTGGTGGCTTTGGCGCCGAGCCTTGCGACGCGACTACAACTAACCGTCGTCCAGGCGGGCGTCATCTGTTCCATCTGGCTCTTCACGCGCACACTTTCGTTTCTCTGGCTCTGGCTCTGGCCCGGCTGGCACTACCGATTCCGCTGGCTCATGGGCGCATTCGTGATGATGACGTTGTGCTTCGTCGCCATGTTGCTGGCCTCCCATGTTTGGATTGTCATCGCCGCGCAGGTCGGCCTCGGCATTGCGCTGGGACTGATTTATTACTCTTCACTTTATTACTCCATGGACGTCGGCACGAACAAAGGTGAACACGGTGGCTGGCACGAAGCGATGATCGGCGCGGGAAGCTGCGTGGGGCCCGCGTTGGGAGCTGCTGCCCTCTATGTCACACCTCACCATCCGTCCAGCAGCACTTGGGCGGTGATGGCATTGCTGACAGGCGGAGCGGTGGGATTAACCTGGCTGAGATGGAGGCGGTAGCTGGCAGAGGCTTGCCTCGCCGGGTCAATTCACCTACCACTTGGCCCACCGCAAACGCGGTCAAACTTATGTCATCACTCGCAGGAAAACTGGGGATCGTCTTCGGTGTCGCCAACAAACGTTCCATCGCCTGGGCCATCGCCCAGGCGTGGCACAAGGCGGGCGCGCAACTCGCCTTCACCTACCAGGGCGAACGGCTGAAGGAAAACGTCGAGGAACTCGCGGGCACTTTCGGCGCGGACACGCTGCTCATGCCGTGCGACGTGACCAAGGACGAGGACATCGCCGCCGTCTTCAAGACCGTGGGCGAAAAGTTCGGCAAGCTGCACCTGCTGCTGCACTCCGTGGCCTTCGCGCCGAAGGAAGCGCTGGAAGGCGAATTCGTGAACACCAGCCGCGAAGCGTTTCGCATCGCCCACGACGTCAGCGCCTATTCGCTCGTGGCACTGTCTCGCGCCGCCGCGCCGCTCATGACCGAGGGCGGCAGCATCGTGGCCATGAGTTACTACGGCGCGGAGAAGGTGGTGCCGCATTACAACGTGATGGGCGTGGCCAAGGCCTCGCTCGAAGCCAGCACGCGCTATCTCGCCTACGATTTGGGCCCAAAGAAAATTCGCGTGAACTGCATCAGCGCCGGGCCGGTGAACACGCTGGCCGCGCGCGGCATCTCCGGCTTCACGGAGATGCTGAAGCACTACGAAGCGCACGCGCCGCTGAAGCGCAACGTGCTGCCCGAAGAACTCGGCGCCACCGGCACATTCCTCGCCAGCGACGGCGCGGCCGCCATCACCGGCCAGGTCCTCTACGTGGATGCTGGCTATCAAATCATGGGCATGTAGCCTTCCGCCCAACCTCCTCCGATTTAACGCCTCAGTTTTAGCCGCGGTTCTGTTCTGTGCAGGCCTGCGGTTGTGCCACGGCTACGACGGATTCTGAACCGGCAACGGTCGCGCTTTCCCCAAATCGCCAGTTGCTTTGAGAACCAATCCTCCTAGGTTTATTTCGTCCCCAAATATGGCGCCGGATGCGTCATCCGGCCGAAAGGAGTTCGTATGAACAAAGTGCAAAGTTGCAAACTGTGGCTCCGGTCGCATGAAGATCTCTTCACTGACATGATCCGCATTTACCTTGGATGCGGCTTAGTCGTGAAGGCGATCTTCCTCATGACTCATCGCGATTTTCTCATGCAGATGATCGCGGATTCGGGAACCGACTGGTTCACGCCTGCGCTGATCGCGCAATACGTTATTCTCGCGCATCTCTTCGGCGGAGCGATGCTGGCTCTCGGCCTGGCGACCCGCCTTGCCGCATTTGCCCAGCTGCCGATTCTGCTTGGGCGCGGTGTTCTCCCTGTATCTCCCCCGCTTCACGAATATCGAGCCACGTCAGTATCTCGAATACGCCGGCCTCGTTGCGTTCCTGCTCATTCTGCTGGGCATTTTCGGCGCAGGTCGTTTCTCCCTGGATTACCTGATGTCTCGCAAGTGGCGGGAGCTGCGAACGGCGCAGTCCCGTCTCGGCTCCGACAGAGGCACATCAATGACGGCGCTGCCTCAACGGCATTGAGGGTGGATGGGATCAACGAAGTTGCGCGTCGCCCTTAATGCATCTCCACGTCGCACGTGCCGATGCCGCCGCGAAAGAAATTGAACTGCACGTTGGGATGATCCGCGAGCAATGACATCGGCACGGCGGCATCCGGCAACGCGTTTGGAAATCATCAGCGTCGTCAGCCGTTGGCCAAACGGATTGTCGTGCTTGCCCGCGTGCCAGATGGAAACCTTCTCCGCCTTCCATGTTTCCACTGGGCCGACCGTCATCGCTTGCGGTGGGCACGAGCGTGATATTCCCGCCGCCGCTCGTGCGCGCGTTCTGAGCAATGGTGATGGGATGCAAGTCCACCATGCGCGTGGGCAAGGCGCGATACTCAGCGGGCGTGGGCGGCGCTTCCTTGATGACGGCCTTCACGCCGCGGCGGGTCGTTGAAGGCCCAGTGCTTGATGTCTCCCTGCCCTCCTTGCATCACCGCGCAACGCACGCCGGCTCCCAACTCTGCGCGATACGACGTCGTGTCGGCCTTCGGGAAAATGCAGATTCGCATCGGGCATTTTCAGTTCTGAACGAATGCGATTGAAGCACATCTCGCGATCCGCCTTCTCGAACGACAGCGGATGCGTGGCCGCCACTTCCTTTCCATCCATCACCCATTCGTCCATGCCCCAGAAGTGCGCGTGCTCGAAGCGACAAGCCAATCTCATTCACGAGGCGAGCGACAAGTGGCAATTGCTCCGTCGGGCCGATCGGCCCGCAGATGCCGACGGGATTGTCCGCCGTCGATTGCTGCCACGCGGTGATGTATTCGAGCGCCTCGGCCAGATAGAAATCTTCCAGCGTATCGTAGAACACGATGCGAAAGCCCGGCCGCGCAGTTGCAGAAATCGTCGGGCGTCAGTCGCGCTGCGTCGGCAATGGTCGTTTTCCAGCGTGGTGTAATCCCACCAATCAGGTGCGATGGAACTGAGCTTGCGTGGCATGGCGGAGGTAACCGGAGAGTGCCAAACTCAACTATTAAATCGACCCGCTGGTGAGCCGTTGAATTCGTGCACCCGGAACGTGCCCCTTGAGGCAGCGGCTTTTCATGATGTATTTGCGGGACCTAGCGTGGACATCCGCTACGTTCGAGTGTTTCGAACGCCAGCTCGCGGCGCACATTGATCGCTGTCAATGCGAACGCATGAGCTGCGCAATCGATTTTAACCTGGTGAACTCGGTGAGTGTCACTTCGGCGAGAACAGCACGATCTGCATCCTGAGGTTACTCCGCACCGCGAGCCAAAGCTGTCTGGTCCCGCCGGAATTCTTCACGTGGTTCAGCCCATGATGCGCAAATCGCCGGGAAGCAACTGATCCGGCCGGCGAGAACCAGCCGCGAGGATGCTCGAGTTCGATCAAGACCGCGAGGTTCGTTCTGGTTGGTCTCTTTGGGAAGAGCGGTCCGTCATGCGATTTCGCGGGCTAACGAAATCGTGGCAAGTCAAAGGGCTTTGCGGTAGGCCGCTTTCGGGAATAGTCGGCGCGGATGAAGATGGAAAAGAATTCGCGAATTTATGTGGCCGGGCACCGCGGCCTCGTCGGCAGCGCGATTTGGCGTGAGTTGGAGCGGCGGGTTTCACAAAGCTGATCGCGCGCACGCATGCTGAACTGGAATTGCTGGACACGCAGGCGGTGCGCAAATTTTATGCGGACAGAAAAGCCGGAATTCGTTTTCGTCGCGGCGGCACGTGTCGGCGGCATTCTCGCGAACAATAATCATCCAGCGCAGTTCCTCTACGAGAATCTCGAAGTACAGAACAATCTCATCCACGGCGCGTACGAGGCCGGTGTGAAGAAACTGCTTTTCCTGGGCAGCTCCTGCATTTACCCGAAGCACGCGCCGCAGCCGCTCAAGGAGGAGTATCTCCTGAGCGGCCCGCTCGAGCCGACGAACGAGTGGTATGCCATTGCCAAGATCGCCGGCGTCAAGATGTGCCAGGCCTATCGCGGCAATACGGCTGCGATTTCATCAGCGCCATGCCCACGAACATGTATGGGCCGAACGACAACTACGATCTGCAGCACTCGCACGTGCTGCCCGCGCTCATTCGCAAATTCCACGAAGCGAAAGTGGCACGGCGCGGCAACGGTGACCTGCTGGGGCAGCGGTAATCGCCCCGCGAATTTCTCTATCGCCGACGATCTCGGCCGCGCCTGCGTATTCCTGATGCAGAATTACAGCGAGGAGCAATTCATCAACGTCGGCTACGGCAGCGACGTGACCATTCGCGAACTGGCCGAAACGATCAAACGCATCGTTGGTTTTTCCGGGGAGATCGTATGGGACACTTCCAAGCCGGACGGCACGCCGCGCAAAGTGGATGGACTCATCGCGCCTGCTGGCCCTGGGCTGGAAGCCGCAGGTCGACTTCGAAAAAGGAATCTCGCTTGCGTACGAAGATTTCCTAAAACGCTTCGGCAAAGATTCGTCGGCGACATCTCACAGCAAAACCGTAAACGCTTTACCGGCCGTCTGTTAATTGTGAATGCGAGGGGCAACGTACAGCATAACGACGGGGTCAGCGGCGGAGCGCTGAATCAGTGGCGTTGGTTTTTAGTCGTCCTCCTGTTCGGCGTCGTTTCCCAGCCTGTCCTCGGTGCCAATCGTTTCGCGGCTCCCGGGCATGACCGCCCAAACTTTCTCCTGCTGCTCTCGGACGACCAAACCTTCCGCGCGCTGGGAAGCCTCGGCGAACTGGAAGTGCGGACGCCCCATTTGGATCGCCTCGCGAAACGGGGCACGCTTTTCACGCACTGTTTCAACCAAGGTGGATGGAGCGGCGCGGTCTGTATTCCCAGTCGTATGATGTTGATTACGGGGCGAACGCTCTGGCAATGCCGCGGCACGAATGGCCAAGGGATCGCTCCCGGGGTAGCTCTTTGGGGTGAGACGTTGCGCGGAGCCGGCTACCAAACATTCATGGCCGGCAAGTGGCACCTGCCTGACCCGGCCTTGCGACGCAGCTTCGATTCAGTGGGACCTCTGACAGGCGGGTTTCTTGAGTCCACGAAAGCAGGGGGCCCCGCTTATTCCCGCCCCGCGGCAAACAATCCATGGACTCCGGACGACGCGAGATGGAATGGTCATTGGCTCACCAACGAGGGACGGCTCACTCACAGTTCGGAACTCATCGCTGATGCGGCGATTGGTTACCTACAAACCAATGCAGCCCAATCATCAAAACCTTTCTTCCTCTATATCGGGTTCAATGCACCGCACGATCCCAGGCAAGCTCCGAAGGAAGATTTGGATTTATATCCTCCCGCAAAATTAAGACTGCCTCCAAACTTTCTAACGAAGCATCCTTTTCCGATCGAGGCGACTTTCTCCGGCCGCGACGAACTACTGGCCCCCTACCCACGCACGCCGGAGATCATTCGGGTCCACTTGCAGGAGTATTATGCGATCATCACTCACATGGATGCCCAGATCGGTAGAATCCTGGACGCTCTCGAAACGAGTGGCCAGTCAGCCAACACGATCATCGCCTTCACCTCAGATCAGGGCCTGGCCGTTGGCCAGCATGGCTTGATGGGGAAACAGAATCTCTACGACCATTCGCTCCGGATGCCGTTCATCCTGGCGGGGCCGGGTATTCCGAAAGGCAAACGCTTGGACGCGCTCGTTAACATGCAAAGCCTCTACGCGACGAGCTGCGAGTTGGCGGGAGTGGCAAAGCCCGAAACGGTGCAATTCCCCAGCCTTGTTCCCCTGATTACTGGCAAAAAGAAACGTCTAAACGATGCCCTCTACAGTGCTTTCCTTGATCGACAGCGTGCAGTTCGGACGGCTGATTGGAAACTCATTCGCACGCCTTTGGCCGGGCAAGTCCAACTCTTCAACCTAAAGAGTGACCCCTGGGAGATGCGCAACCTGGCCTCCGAAAGAAAGCATGCCTCCACTCTCGCGATGATGGATGACCAACTCCGGCGGTTGATGCGTGAGATGAAAGATCCTTTGGCGGAAGATCGACTCTTCAACGACTCCTCCACTGGGCGTTGAGGCCGCTCCGATGCTTCATCC
This sequence comes from uncultured Verrucomicrobiae bacterium, assembly GCA_963760275.1. Taxonomy (GTDB): domain Bacteria; phylum Verrucomicrobiota; class Verrucomicrobiia; order Limisphaerales; family SIBH01; genus JANNGC01. The sequence goes on along the minus strand of CAVXCM010000006.1, from coordinate 52,203 downwards.
CGGCGCGAGGGGCAAACTCCACGGGGCACGCCCGGCATTGTAATGAGCGATGACTTCGATCTCCACGTTTGCGCCGCGCGGCAAAGCGGCCACCTGAACCGTGGACCTTGCCGGAAAATCCGCTGTGAAATAGCGCGCATACACTTCGTTCATTGCCGCGAAGTCGCCGAGGTTGGTCATAAAGACCGTCGCTTTCACGACGTTGGCGAACGTCAATTGCTGGTCTGCCAAGATGGCTCCCACGTTCTCCAAGACACGTTCAGTTTGGGCACGAATATCTCCCGCCACGAGTTGGCCCGCGGCATCAAGTGGGATTTGGCCGGAACAAAAAAGAAGGTCGCCGAAACGCACGGCGTGATTGTAGGGGCCAACCGGCACGGGCGATGAGCTTGGTTTGATAATCGATTTCTTGGTCATGGGATGACTTTCCCGTCAGTAGGCTTGCACAAACGAACCCGTTCGCTGCCCATCGCACAAACGGCGGCTCACTTTTTCTCCTCGTACCAAGCCATCTGGATATTCTCCAAAATCTTCTCGTTGGAGGCATCCGGCTTGTCGCTGAACTCGTCCAGTTCCGTCACCATCTTGTGCAATTTCGGAAAACTCAGCCGGAGTGGATCCTGGTCAGGGAATTGATCCATTAGAGCCCAGGCAATTTCTTCGTGATCCTTCCACGTCAGTTTCATGCGCGAATGCTTAGCGACGGTGAACAGGTCGGTCAAGGGAAGGCCCGCACGGGACAAGGCAGATGCAGCAGGATAGGGCGCGACCTCTGATTGGTTCGCGGAAGGTGTTGGGATGGCTCGCACCTGCTTCATCGGCAATTACGGTTCGACAGAGTCTCACTCCGCCGATGACTTTGAACCACGGAGACAACGGGCCGCAAACCACGATTGACTTGAACCCTTCCGTTTGGAAACTCACGCGCATGTCAGCACCAGTTGAATTCAAAAACGTCACCGCCGTCACAAAAGCCAACGTCTATTTTGACGGCAAAGTGGTCAGTCACACTATCCTCTTGGCGGACGGCTCCAAGAAAACGCTCGGCCTGATTTACCCTGGAAAGTTTCATTTCGGCACCGACAAGGCTGAGATCATGGAGATTCTCGCGGGAAGCTGCGCGGTGAAACTGGACGGCCAAAACACGACGGAGAATTTTGCCGCCGGCACTGAGTTCAAGGTGCCTGCGAAATCTGGCTTCGACATCGAGGTGAAAAGCGGAATCTGCGAATACGTTTGTTCGTTCATCGGCTGAGACGTGAAAGCCCTTTGCATCGCCCTCTGGAGTCTCGGCTTGTGTGCGCACGCCGAGAACTGGCCTCAATGGAGGGGGCCACGACTCGACGGCACCAGCGCCGAGAAAAACATCCCGATCCGTTGGAGCGCCACGAGCAACATTCTATGGAAAACCAAGCTCCCCGGTTCCGGTCATGCTTCGCCCATCGTTTATGGCGATAAGGTTTTCACCGTCAGCGCGCTGCGAGAAACGCAGGAACGCGTCCTCTTCAGCCTGGATCGCAAGACAGGCAAAATCGCCTGGCAGACAAAGCGTCCTGACCGCGCCGCTCGAGAAGAAGCATTCCTTGAACAGCCACGCTTCGAGCACGCCTGCCTGCGATGGCGAGCGGATCTTCGTAGCGTTCCTCGATACGCCGCAGATGTTGGTGGCGGCGTATGACCTCAACGGGAACGAGCAGTGGCGCGTGCGGCCCGGGAGGTTCTCGTCCATGCACGGCTTTTGCAGCTCGCCAATTCTGTACCAGGACAAAGTGATCGTGAACGGCGACCAGGATGGAGACGGGTTCATCGTCGCCCTGGAACGCAAGACGGGGCGGGAACTCTGGCGCATCGATCGGCCGAACAAGACACGCAGCTATTGCGTGCCACTCATTCGTGAGATTGACGGGCGATCGCAAATGGTGCTCACCGGCAGTAAATGCACCGCGAGTTACGACCCGAACAACGGCAAGCTCCACTGGATCATGGACGGACCGACCGAACAGTTCGTCGCCTCCCCGGTCTTCAGCGAGCAGGACAACCTCGTTCTGATCACGGCGGGCTATCCCGAGTACCACACGCTGGCCATTCGAGCGGATGGCAACGGGAAAGTGGGCGCGGAGAAGGTGGCGTGGCGAACGAGCAAAGGGGCGGTGTATGTGCCGTCACCGATTATCGAGGGGGAATACTTCCTGATCATTTCGGAAGCCGGCGTGGCGCATTGCTTCGAGACGAAGAGCGGGAAACTTCTCTGGCAGGAACGCATGGGCACGCATCATGCCTCGCTAATCTCCGCGAAAGGACTCGTTTATTTCCTCAACGACAACGGAGTGATGAACGTGGTGAAACCCGGGCCGCAATTCGAATGTGTCGCACGGAACGAGTTGGGTGAGAAGATGTTTGCCTCGCCCGCAATCAGTGATGGCCAGATGTTCCTGCGCGGTGACCAAAATTTATTCTGCGTCGGTGCACGCTAACATCGGGCAAAGGGTAGCCTGCTACAACGTTCTCGGCAGGGGGCATGTTGAAAATTGAAGAGCCATCGGTTGGCGTCCGCTGCCCATGCAGTGAGGATGCCGCGCCCTGCCTTGAGGCGTGTTTAAATCGTATGGCCCGAAATGGAGCAGCGCGGTTTATTCCTAACTGCGCCAAGCGTGTAGACACCACCCGCGGGACAGGTCGGTTTCACCTGAACGTAGTTCGTTTTGCCAAACAGATCGGCATCGGTGGGTACGGCGTCGCTCGCTTGCCCATTCTCCAAAGCCCAGTTGCCTTTCGCCTGCTGGATCGTTCTCAGATTTGGGATGCATGCGCCTCGGCGTGGCCGTTGGCTTCCAGATCGGATGTGAAATAGGACCGGGCCGGATACGACAAATGCAACCGCGAAGAATACTGGGATGATCCAACACCGAATTCTTGGCGTCTTCAGCCTGTCGTCCCCTTCTGCCAACCATAAACGAACTCCACCACCACGCCAAGGTTGCGCTCTACTTCCTCCGCCGCTTCGCCGGACCGAAAAAATATCCACCACTCAACCGTACACCCCGTGCGCTGCCGACGGGAGCGGAGCCTTTTTTCTCGGCGTCAAACAGCGCGGTGTATTCGTAGGGGAACTTATCCAGCTTCACGCGATCGACTTTCTTCCCAATGAAGCGCTCGATGCGCTCGACGTAGGGCTGGTCTTCGGCGCACATGATCGTAAAGGCGTCGCCACGCGCTTCAGCGCGGCCGGTGCGGCCGATGCGATGCACGTAATCCTCCGGATGCTGCGGCACATCGTAGTTCACCACGTGGCTGACGTCGGCAATGTCGAGTCCCCGCGAAGCGATGTCCGTGGCGACGAGCACTTCAAATTTGCCGTCGCGAAAACCTTTCAAGGCTTCCTCGCGCTCGCGTTGAGTGCGGTTTGAGTGCAGCACGGCAACGGCGTGGTTATTCTTTTTCAGCAAGCGCGCCACATGGTCGGCGCGGTCTTTTGTGCGGCAGAACATGATCACGGAGTCGTAGTGAACCTCATCCAGGAGCGCGAGTGTGAGGTCCAATTTCTGCCGCTCCGCCACGGGGTAAATGACATGCTTGACGGTCTCGGCGGGCGTGCGGCGCGCGCCCACTTCCACAGTCTCCGGATTCTTCATGGCCCACGAGATGAGCGTTTGAATCTCCGGCGGAATGGTCGCGGAAAACAGCATGGACTGCCGCTTGGACGGACATTTTTGCACGATACGTTTCACGTCTGGCAGGAAACCCATGTCGAGCATGCGGTCCGCTTCGTCGAGCACGAGAAACTCCACGGCATCGAGTTTCGCGCGGCCTTCCTCCATGTGATCGAGCAAACGCCCGGGGGTTGCGACGATGATGTCCACGCCAGAAGTGAGCGCTTCATTTTGAGCGCCGTAGCCGACGCCGCCGAAAACCACCGCGACGCGCAGGTTTGTAAATCGGGCGAAGTCGCGAATGGCGGTCTCGACTTGGGCGGCGAGTTCGCGCGTCGGTTCCAGGATGAGCGCGCGCGTGCGCGTGCCGCGCTGGCCGAGTTTAGTCAGGATTGGCAGCGCGAACGCAGCCGTCTTGCCCGTGCCGGTCTGGGCAGAGCCGATGACGTCGCCGCCGTTCATGATGATGGGAATGGCGCGGAGCTGGATGGGAGTGGGTTCCACGTATCCCATCGCCTTGATGCCTTCGAGCACCGAGTGCGACAATCCAAGTTGAGCAAATGCCATGGGCGGAGGGTAAACAGCAATCGCCAAAGACCAAACAGTAAAATGGGCGCGGCAGGGATGGAGCGCATGAAACGGCTCGCGCTGTCAGGGCTACTGTCGTTGACTCATTACCCGTACCACGCGCCTATATTGCGCCTGAATCGAGGTCACGTCGAAGCCTGCTTTGCGGAGGCGACGCGCGCGACCGATTACGCGCGTTCGCCCCGCGGATCGTAGGCATCGCGCAACCCATCACCGACAAAGTTCAGCGCGAGCAACGTGGTGATGAGCATGCCGCAAGGAAAAACCAGCAGCCACCAGTAGATGCGCACGGGATTGATTTGTCCTGCCCCCTCGGCGATGAGCGTTCCCCAACTCGCCATGGGCGGCTGAATGCCCAGGCCCAGGAAGCTCAGGAACGATTCGTAGAGGATGATCGCCGGCACCGTGAGCGTGAGGTAAACGATGATGATGCCGTAAACGTTGGGCAGAATGTGGCGGGTGAGAATGCGCGCGTGGCTGGCGCCGAGGCTGCGGCTGGCGTCCACGAACTGGCGGTGGCGCAGCGACAGCACCTGCCCGCGAACGATGCGCGCCATCGTGAGCCAGGAAACAGCGCCCAGACCAACGAACAGGAAAAGCATGGGCGCGTAAATGCCGGCGAGCGGGCCAAAATGTTTCGTGAGCCAGGCCCGCAGGAATTCGTTGAAAGTCGCGACGAGCACGATGACGAAAAGAATCGAAGGCAGTGAGTAAAGCACATCCACCACGCGCATCATGATGTTATCCCAGCGCCCACCGACATACCCCGCGATGGCACCCCAGGTAACGCCGATGATGAGCGCCACCACGGCCCCGACCAGTCCGACGAGCAGCGATATCCGCGCGCCGGACATGATGCGCGAAAGCACGTTGCGGCCGTGAACATCCGTGCCGAACCAGTAACGCGCGCTGGGCGGCTGATACTGCGCATCCGAACCTTTCTCCGGCGCGTCAGTAATCACTTTGAGAACCTTAGGAATATTATTTGCGACGGGCGCGGTTTGCCACACAGGCCAGACCAGCACGAGCGATATGAGCACGATCAGAAACACGGAGCTGATGACGGCCGGCTTGTGACGTTTGAAGCGGCGCCAGGCTCGCTGATTGGGCCTGAGATAGTGAGCGGGCGCGCCAGTGTCACTCATACTTCACGCGTTTGTCGAACCAGCCGTAGCTGAGATCGACGATGAGATTCAGCACGAGCAACAGAATGGCGTAGAGCAAGACAAGTCCGACGACCATCAAGGCGTCCCGGTTTTGCAGACTGTTCACAAGGAATGGCCCAATGCCGGGAATGCGGAACATGCTCTCCACGATGAACGAGCCCGTGAGCAGATCGGCAAGCAACGGTCCGGAGAAGGAAACCACCGGCAATACGGCCAGCCGAAAGCCGTGCTTCAGCAGAACCTGGGTTTCGCTCAAGCCCTTGGCGCGGGCGGTCGTAATGAATCCTTCGTGCAGGACGGTGGTCATGCCTTCGCGCATCAATCGGGAAACACGTCCCGAGAAATAGAGACCGAGGGACACGGCCGGCAATACCGCGTGCCATGGAGTTTCCCACATTCCCGCGGGGAACAACCGGGCCTTGATGGCAAACACAATGATCAGCATGGGCGCAACGACCAGGGCCGGAATGCAGAAGGCCAGCAACGCGAAGAAGCTGCCGATGTAATCGCCCCACTGCCCGCGCCGCACGGCGGTGTAAAAGCCCAGCGGAATCCCAACGCCCTGCGCGAATAGAAATGCCAGCGCGCCCAACGTCAGCGATACCGGCAAGGCCTGAAGGATGATGTCGTTGACGGTGTGGTTGCGGTATTTGGTCGAGAGCCCGAAGTCGCCACGGATCAACCCGCCTTTGAATGGCTGCAATTCACCGCTCGCATTCCGCTCCCAGCCCACGCCGATGTACCGCAGATATTGTTTCATCAACGGCTCATCCAGATAGTACTTGGCCCGAAGCGCGCGTTCAATTTCAGGTGAGGCAGGAGCGCGCTCCTTATCAAAGGGACTTCCCGGCATCGATCGGGCGAGCACGAAGGCTAGGAACGTGATCACCACGAGCAGCGGGATGAAGGTCAGGATGCGCTTGAGAAAAAACATGAGTCAACGCCGCGCTGTTTGGGCGGGTTTATCCTTTCGGTAGATGGACCACACGGGATGTTCGTCCAGCACGTTGCCCCAGATTCCTCCCAGCTTGTTGGGGTCGTAAAAGATCACGCCCTGATAAAAATACAGTGGGACGATGGGCAATTCGTCCACCACGAGGAGTCGTTCCGCCTGCGCAAGCAATTCCGCGCGCCGCGCCTTTTCCACCTGGGCGTTACCCGTTCGCATCAACTCATCGTAACGCTCGCTCTTCCAGCCGGTGCGATTGTTCCCGTTGTTGCTCATGAACATGTCGAGGAACGTGTTAGGGTCGTTGTAGTCGCCGATCCAACTGCTGCGCGTCAGGTCGAATTGCAGGCCCGATTGGTTCGCAAGATAAACTTTCCACTCAGTCTGCTTCAGCTCCATCGTGATACCGAGTTCGCGCTTCCACATCTCACGCAACTCAACCGCGATCTGTTTGTGCAACTCCGAGGTGTTGAACAGGTACTCGAACGCTCGAAACCCCTGCCCTCCCGGATAGCCCGCCTCCGCCAGCAGCTTTCGCGCAAGCTCCGGGTTTGGCGGTAGACCCTGCACCGGAGCGTAATTGGCAGTCTGCGGGGGCACGAGGGTCGACGCGACGTTCCCGGCCCGTACGATTCGATCGACGATTCGCTGCCTGTCGACGCACAGCGCCAACGCCCGCCGCACGCGAGGATCGTCGAAGGGCTTCCGCGTGACGTTGAACCGAAAGAAGTAGGTGCCCAGGTAATCAAACACGTGGCAGTCCGGGCGTGTCTTCAACACATCCATCAACTCCGAGGGGACAAGTTGTTTGTCGATGATGAAGTCCGCCTGCCCGGTTGAATAAAGATTGAGCGACGCGGACGGACTTTCGATAGGAAGAAAATCCACCAGCTCATTTCGAACGTTGGCGACATCCCAATAGCGCGGATTGCGGCGCACGCGAATCTTTTCCTGAATCCGCCAATCGACCAGCGTGTACGGCCCGCTCGTGGGCATCGGCTGAGTCTTGACCCAACGATCGCCGTGCTTTTCGATCCAGTGCCGTGGCACGACCGCGAGGGTTCGAAACGCGCACAGATCCACGAAAAATGGCGTAGGCCCGATTAGTTCCACCCGCAACGTTCGCGAATCCAGCGCTTGTACGCCGAGTTGAGTGAGGTCCTTGATCTTGCCCGTGCTAATGTGCTCCGCGTTCTTCACGAAGAAAAGTTGCCCGGCGTAATCGGAGGCCGTGGCGGGATCGACGACCCGTCGCCACGAGTAAACGAACTCATCGGCCGTGATCGGTTCGCCCGTCGACCACATGAGATTTGAGCGCAGATGAAAGGTGTAGACGGTGCCATCAGCCGAAATTTCCCAACGCTCGGCCAACCCCGGAATGGCCGTGCCATCCACGGGGCTCTGCCGGGTGAACCCTTCGAACAACGATGCGGCCACGCGGCCATCTGGTTGTCCGGTGATGATGGCTGGATCGATGGATTCCGGCTCCGCGGCATTGACGATGACGACGTCGGCACGTGGCTCATTGCGCATGCAACCGGTGAAGCCAAAGCCAGGAAAAGGCATGCCGAAAAACTCACCAAGCGAAACGCCCTCTCCATAAAAAAGAGGGCGTTGACGCGCAACATCATGGCCGGCCTTTAATTCTTATTGGAGGCGGCAGGCGCCGGGGCAGGCTGTGGAATCTTCAAGTCAATCGGCTTGTTCGCCTCAGGAACGACTGCAGCAGGGGCCGTGGTCGAAGTCATGGGTGCAACAGGCGGAAGAGCCGCCGGAGTTTGCGACTGGTTCATCAGATCCTGGATTCGGCCCGTCCGACCCCGCGTCGTGTGATAAGTGCCCATGACGGTGAGAGCGATGGCGAGCGCAAAGAAAATACCGGCGCACCACTTGGTCAACTTGGTGAGCACATTGCCGGACCCGGCGCCGAACAATGCATCCGTGGCCGCTCCGCCGAAGGCCTGCCCCATACCGGCTTCCTTCTTGGGCAATTGCACCAGCACCAGCAGGACCAGCACAAGGCAATCGACCACCAGCACGGCCGTTACAAAATAGATAAAAAATGTCAGCATAATTTTCTTAAATCGAGTTCTTCACGATGTCCGCGAAGCTGCGGACTTCCAGGGCGGCGCCGCCCACGAGGGCTCCATCCACATCCGGGAGCGACATCAATTCGCGAGCGTTGGCCGGTTTGACGCTGCCACCGTATTGAATGCGCACCTTGCGGGCAACCGCATCATCGAACATTTTCGCCAACGTGCGGCGAATAAACGCGTGCGCTTCCTGCGCCTGTTGAGCCGTAGCCGTCTTGCCGGTGCCAATCGCCCAGACCGGTTCATACGCCACGATCGTTTCCGCCATTTGATCTTTGGTCACCCCCTCGAGACTGCCAATTACCTGGGTTTCCAAGACTTTCTCCATCCGTCCCGCTTCGCGCTCGGTGAGCGTTTCGCCGACGCAAACAATGGGCTTCAACGCCGCGGCGTGGGCGGCCCGGGCTTTCTTCGAAATCAATTCGCTGCTCTCGTTTTGATACATGCGCCGCTCGGAGTGGCCGAGAATGACATACCGCACAGAAAACTCCTTGAGCATGACCGCCGCAATCTCTCCTGTGTAAGCGCCGACATTGTGCTCGCTCATATTCTGAGCTCCGAGCGCGATATTTTTGGATGAAAGAATTGCCTTGGACAACTCACCCAGCGCTGTAAACGGCGGGCACACGACAATATCGACGTCCTTCACCGTGGCCAATTCGCGCTTCAACCCGTTCAACAGGTCAAGGCTTTCGGCCACCGTTTTGTTCATCTTCCAATTACCGGCAATGATTAGTTTGCGTTCTTTATCCACAGGAGTTGGTTTCTGATTGAGGTTGAATGCGTCCCGGCTGAATCACTTGTTGCTCAAGACCGCCACGCCCGGCAGTTCCTTACCCTCAAGAAATTCCAGGCTCGCCCCACCGCCCGTGCTCATGAACGTCACCTTATCGCCCAGGCCCGCTTGGTTAAGCGCTTTCACGCTGTCGCCTCCGCCGATGATGCTCTTGGCACCATTTTGCTGGGTAGCATCAACCACGGCTTTGGCCACTGCATTGGTTCCGTCGGCGAAACGTTTGTCCTCGAACATCCCCATCGGGCCGTTCCAAAGGATCGTTTTGGCACTTCGAACGATCTCGGCATAGCTCTTGGCCGTCTCCGGCCCGATGTCGAAGCCTTCCGCGTCATCGGGAATTTCGCCGATCACAACGCGAGGATTCTGGAACTCAAAAACAGGTTTTCCCTTCTTGTTCAACTTACCGGAATCCACCGGGGTAGCCACAAGCGTGTCCTTGGGCAGTTCAAAGCGAACCCCGCGCTTTTTGGCTTTCTCTTCCGCGGCCAGAGCCGTCCCGGTGTGATCTTTCTCGACGAGCGATTTCCCAACTTTCCCGCCATGGGCGAGTTGAAACGTATAAGCCATGGCGCCACCGATGAGGACGGTATCCGCCTTTTCCAGCAAGCGATCGATGACTTTAATTTTGTCAGAAACCTTGGCTCCGCCGAGGATCACCACGAAGGGTTTCGCTGGGCTCTCCAGTTCATCGCCCAGGAACTTCAATTCGCGCTCCATTAAAAGCCCGGCTGCGCATTTGCCGCCGCGTTTGGATACGATCCGGGCCACGCCTTCGGTGCTGGCGTGGGCTCGATGAGCAGCACCGAATGCATCGTTCACAAAAACATCGGCGATGCGGGCCAGTTTTTCAGCAAAAGCGGAGTCGTTCGCTTCCTCTTCATTGTAGTAGCGGACGTTTTCCAGGAGAAGAATCCCGCCCTCGGGAAGCTGATTCACAGCCGCTTCCACCTTGTCGCCAATGCAGTCGTCCACAAACTCGACGGGCTGAGCGAGCATTTCGGAAAGTTTCTTTGCGACTGGGCGCAACGACATGGACGACTCTCGCTGACCCTTGGGCCGGCCTAGATGCGCCGCCAGAATAACCTTTGCGCCTTTACCCGCCAGAAGGCGGAGAGTGGGCAAGGTTTCCTTGATGCGCGTGGTGTCGTTGATGACCATCTGGCCATCCTGCTCAGCCATGGGGACGTTATAGTCCACGCGCACGAACACGCGTTGGCCCTTTAAATTGTTCAGGTCGTTGACCGTGAGTTTCGGCATAAGAAACAGGGCGCAGAGGATAGCGAACGGGACTTTCGAGTCAAAAGGAATCCCGTTGGGAGGGGAGTGCGCGATTCCGCCGGTTCTCCTCCCGCCACACTTTGAATTGCACTCCCTCACGACGCACCGGGTGCCTCTCACTTCATTCCAAGGTTTACAAGCACCAGGTGACCGTTGAAATTCTGCCGTATGCAGAACGTCACTTCACTGGAACTCACCCGCGATTGCGAGGCGGTGCAAATTCCCCATGGCGCGCCTGTCACGCTGCCCAAGGGCACGCCCGTCGACATCACCCAAACGCTGGGAGGCACCTTCACCGTGCATGCCCATGGAGGGCTCTATCGTATTGCCGGCAAAGACGCCGACGCCCTCGGCATGGAGGTTCCCATCGAGGAAAAGAAGTCGGCGGCGTCCACCGTCGATGTGGATGAGAAGCAGCTATGGGAGGTTCTCCGCACCTGTTACGATCCGGAAATCCCGGTGAACATCGTGGACCTTGGGCTGGTTTACGATCTGGCGGTTGAAAAACTCCCTTCCGGCAGCAGTCGCGTGAGCGTGAAGATGACCTTGACCGCGCCAGGGTGTGGCATGGGAGGCGTAATTGCTGGAGATGCGCAGCAAAAAATTCTGGCGCTCGACGGTGTGGAGGAAGCGAACGTCGAAGTGGTTTGGGACCCGCCCTGGCATCAATCGATGATTTCGGAACAAGGCCGGCGCGTGCTGGGGCTGGAATAATCAGTCATTTGCGGCGGCCTGTTTCAGCGCTCTCCGTGGGTGCTGCGATGGAACCCAATGGTGGCACGAGGACCCAGTGGTTGTTCACAAAACAGTAATCTCCGGGCCTCGTTGTGCCCCCCGTTTTGTCCACCGCCAAAGACAGGACCGGCAAATCGCTCGCCAACCACCCTCGACGGCGCCATTCCTGGGTTGCCGGGCTCGGTGGTTCGGGAAGGATGCGCCATATCTCTTTCGTCACATCGGCATCGCGCAGTGGGCGGGCGAATGCCTGCTTGATTTGGCGATTTAATTCTTCAACCACCTTCCACGCGGTGTCCGCGTGCTTCGGGAACATTCGTTCCGTATCAGCCTTGCCAGGATTCATTGCCTGCAAGACGCGGCTTTTTTCCGCCGCACTCCCGCCACGGAGAATCGATTCCGTGCGCTCATAAAAATCCACCAAACTCTTTTCCATCGGGCTCAAGATTCGGCTTGGGCCAGTGTTCCCACCGGCCTTTCGCAGCAAGCCAATCGTGTTGGCCCGGCCTTCTCGCAACGCCGAACAAAGGGGAGTATCTCCTCGCATGTCGAGGGCATTTACGGCTGCGCCTGCGCTCAAAAGCAACTGGGCAATGGCGGCCTGCCCCCTTGCGGCGGCGAGATGCAGCGGTGTCGTCCCCGAGGCACGGTCGCTTGTGTTCGGGTTAGCCCCTGATTGAATCAACGCACTCGCGACTGGCTCGTTTCCGATGCGAACCGCTTCCATCAAGGGCGTCGCCCCCGCCCGATTTACAACATTCACGTCCGCGCGATGAGCCAGCAGCAAGCGAGCGAGATCCAACTGTTGTCGCTGAATGGCCAACACTGAATTAGTCACACCAAACTTGGTCTCCGACAGAAGTGGATTATCCAAGGTTTCACTGTTGGATGACTGAAGGGCCAGCAGCAAGGGGGTATTTCTGTAGGTGTCCAAAGCATTGATTACAGCACGATTTGTGATGAGCAGGCCGGCAATCGCCGTATCGCCCAGACGCGCGGCAGCGTGCAGCGGGGTCTGGCCATTCATCGCGCGTGCATTTACGTTCGCTCCCAAACCGAGGAGAACCTGCACCACCCTTAACTGCTTGTTCGCGGCAGCAATGTGCAGCGGCGTTCGCCCTTTCTCATCGGTCGCATCAATCAGGTCGGGTGCGCTCTTGAAGAGGAACTTGATTTGTTCGACCTCCCCAATTCGAGCCGCTTCATGAATGGGAAAAATCACCGGCAACATTTCGGTCTCGGTGGGCGGCTTGTTGGTCGGCGTGGACGGCGGAGATACAACGGACGGCGAATTGGGCTTCGAGCGTGCATGTTGGGGGATCGAACCGGCAGCGAACAAACTAGACGCCGATCCAAGCGGAGTCGTACCCGATGGAACACCGGATGGAGCGCGAGTGACCGCTGTCGGAGGCGTCTTTTCCAAACCTCCGTTCTGGCGAAGGAAGTCAGCGATTTCCATGTTGCGGCGTCCGAGGGCCAACTTGAGCGGGGTCAACCCGCTAAAGTCGGTTGCGTTGACATTTGCACCCCTGGAAACCAACAGCTTCACCATACTTAACTGACCGGCGCGAGTCGCCTCGTGCAGCGCGGTGGTTCCCGCTTCACGAACATTAACCAGGGCGGGATTCGATGTGAGGAGACTCAAGACCTTTTCGACATCACCGCGGCCGGCGGCATCCTGCAATTCACCTCCGAAGGCCGTCAGCGTTAGCAAGGCCATGCCGACAAGCGACACCAATGACTTCATCAAGCGTATTCGAGCACGCCTGCATAAACCCGGTCAAGTGCCTGCCGTGAGCAATCGAATTGTTGTTAGCTCGCGCGCTAAAACGGGCGATGCTGGCAAACCGACGTTTGTAATACTCCTGCAGGCGGCCATGAACATTTAATCCAGTCAGAGGTCGAAATAGCTGAATGATTGTTTGCCTGATGCGCGCTTTCCGCTACTATCTTCCACGATTCGCGGGCTTTGCCTCGGGAATTTGATTGATATGAAATTGAATCGAAAAACTGCTGCCCTCGTTCTCGAAAAAGGCCAGATCTGGAAACTACAGGATAGCCATATTGAAATCCTGGAAATGGGCAAACGTCTCGCGAGCTACAAACATTTTCGCACCCTTGATAACCGTCGTGCGCCGACCCAGTTGGCCAATATTGCCAGCGTTCAGGAAATGCTGACAACGCATAACGCTGTGCTGCTTGATACGAAGGCAGGCAGTGCTGCCATCAAGAAGGTCACCAAGAAAAAGTAAACTTGGTTCGGGCTCGATCGCATTTCTTCCCTGATGTCCCATGCGCTTGCTAATCTTCGTTTTGATTGCGCTGGGCCTCGTGTTGAACGGTGCTCGTGCTTCCACACCTGGCGAAGTGCTGCGCGCTATTCAGGCCGCCGCCCGGACGAATGTCGCGGCAGCGCTGACCCTAAGCGATAAGGCCATCGCCGAGTTTCCCACCAACGCAGAACCGCTCATCATTCGAGCTCGGTTGTTGGATTCTGTCCGGCGTTATCCTGAAGCCATTCGGGATCTTTCTGTGGCGCTGAAGCTCGAGCCCACATTTCCCTCGCTCTGGCAAACGAGGGGAGAGGTCAATTTCAAAGCGGGAAACTTCAAGGAATCCGTGGCGGATTTCGATCGTTTCATTCAACTGGTGCCGAACCGCGCTCCGCACCACTGGCAACGTGGCATTTCTCTCTTTTACGCTCAACGATTCGCAGATGGGCGCAGGCAATTCGAACAGCACCAGACCGTAAATCCGAACGATGTGGAGAATGCGGTCTGGCACTTCCTCTGCGTCGCGCGCGAACAAGGATTAACAAATGCGCGTGCGAATATGCTCAAAGTTGGTGCGGATACCCGCATTCCCATGGACGCTATTTACGCTTTGTTCGCGGGTTCGGGCACGCCCGACGCAGTATTAAAGTCGGCTTCCTCAAACGCTCCCGACAGCGTTTTCTACGCGAATCTTTATCTGGGGTTGTACTTCGAAGCCATCGGTGACACTGTTAAAGCGCGGCATCATTTGACCCAGGCGGCCGCGGATTCTGGCGCAACCCACTACATGGGTGATGTCGCTCGTGTGAACAGGAAGTTGCTCGGGGCGGCGGGCATCCGGTAACGCTAGGCGACGACGGGGTGCATTACGCCAGCTGGGGAGGGAGCCTTCGACCCAGGTACATAAAGAAGCAGACTCATCTTCCCATCGCTGAAGAAGACGACTAATCGGACCTCCGACAACCGATGCTGGCGGCAAAACTTAAGACCCTGGCGAGTATCGCTGAAAGCTAACGCTTCCTTTGGGTCGAGGACCCAATTTCCGGAACCCGCGTAAAAACGCCGACTCCTCACTTCTTGGATTACAATGGTCATTCCCGCTTTGTCACTCGTTAGGTTAACCTAGCGAGGATGGTGCCATCCCAAGATTCCTTACAGAATGGGCGAAATTGGTGCTCAAACCGTGCTAAATTCCGGAAAGGCCTCACGGGAAGGATGCACATCGCTCGACGCATGGTCGGCTTACGGGCGGTTAATTAGCTGAAAGATCCTCCGGGCTTTGGCTGATCAGTCGATATTTCCATCCCTTTTTCTTTAGGATCAATGGCCAGAGTTCCTCGGGTGCGTTGTGAAACACCAGATCGATCGAGGCCGGATGGGTCAGCCAAGTATCACGTTCCATTTCCTCATCCAATTGTCCTGCACTCCATCCGGCATAGCCGGCGAAAACCTTCACCTGCTGCGTGGGCGTGAAAGATTCTCCCAACTCAACGAGCGTATCGATCGAATGATCGAGTTTGAGGTCTTGGATCACATTCCAGTCCGGCAGAAACGAATCGGAGTGGAGGTAGCTCATGGCTTGCGGTTGAACCGGGCCGCCCACAAACAGATCGTGGTCTTTCAAACGCTCCGGCAAATTCAGCGGCAAAGCCTCGCCCAAGGTCTGGCCCGCAGGACGGTTCAGGACTAGTCCGAAAGCTCCCTCGGCGTCATGCTGGCAAATGAGCAACACGGTTCGATGAAAAAACGAACCACCCAAGCGCCCATTGTCGAGCAGCAGCTGTCCCTTCAGCGATTTAAACCCCATGAGAACCTCAACAATAGTATGCGCCAAACTTGCAGACATGACAAACCGCGGATTAACCTGATGCTATGAAGCGCATCATCCTCATTATTTCGGTACTCGCAGTGGTGTTCACGTTCTCCGCCTGCTGCAATCGTTCCGGAAGCCGCGAATACATTCCCGGAAAGGGCTGGGTTCCCAACAACTGAAGAACGTAAAAACGGCCGCAACGTTTCTATCTCCGCGACGTTTCTTTCGCTACATTACGAATCATGCCAATGGGGCGCAACATCCTCATCCTCATTCTCGGCTCGCTTGTCGTTAGCGGCAACGCGATACGGGCAGCCGATTCATTGCGATGGGACGTCAACCGGGACCGCGTGGACGCTGCTATCGAGACTTGGACGGTGCCTGAGATGTTGCAACATGTCGCCACTGCGACCGGATGGAAAATCTATCTCGATCCCGGAATTACGAATCGAATTCCGACTCGGTTCACCGCGAAAGAACCGGGGGAGGCCTTGCAGAAACTTTTAGGAGGCTTCAGCTACGCACTGGTCCCAGAAACCAATGCTCGGCCGCGACTGCTGGTCTTTCGCAATTCCCGTGAGCAAGCCACGCGCGCAATTCAGGCCCTCACGAAAGCCCTGCCCAAGGCGAGCACGAATCGAATTGGGAACGAGCTGATTGTGACCTTGAAGCCGGGCGAGAACATCGAAGATCTCGCAAGAAAGTTGGGCGCAAAAATTGTCGGTCGTTCCGACGCCCAGAACACGTATCGCCTGCGGTTCGACGATGAAAAGGCAGCAGACACGGGGCGCGCGTCTTTGAAGGATGATCCATCGGTCGAAACCATAGACAGCAACTTCCATGTCTCGCGGCCAGAATCAGCCCAGTTGCTTGGCACAGGTGGGGGGCCGATTGGACTGACGCCCAAGGTTTCCGTTGATGGCAAAAGCCAAGTTGTGGGAATGATCGATTCCGCCATTCAGCCCAAACAAGGCGGGTTCACGGATTTCATTGCGAATGGCGCGGCCCTGAGCCCCGAATCGGCGAGCGCCGTGCCCACTCACGGCACTAGCATGGCCGCCACTTTGTTGCGCGGTCTGGCTTCACTCAGCGAGGATAAGTCGTCTTCAGTGAACATTTATCCGGTTGATGTTTTTGGGGAGGGCGAAACGACCAGCACATACGATATTGCGGTGGGTCTTTTCAAGGCGGCTGAGGGTAAAGCGAGGATCTTCAGTATGCCGCTCGGGGGAGATGGAGACAGTTCGTTTCTCCACAACACCATTAAGAGCATTTACGATCAGGGCGGCGTGCTCATTGCAGCGGGAGGCAATTCTCCCACCACAACGCCGACTTATCCCGCTGCCTATCCAGAGGTCATCGCCGTGGGGGCAACGGCTCGAAACGGAGACATCGCTTCGTACTCCAACCGCGGAGCGTTTATCGACGCCTGGGCGCCAGGCGATAGTTTGGTCAGTTTCAACGGACAACTTTTCCACGTCGTCGGCACGTCCGCTTCCACTTCTTATGCAGCCAGTCTCGCCGTCCATCTTGCCGAGACGAAAAACCTCAGTGGCGCGGCATTAAGGGCCGCTGTCATTCAGTCATTGGCGGGAAAGAAATAAATCGTCGAGATTTAGCCCCGCACGATCGTCCTTGGAAAAAGTGGTCCGCGGTCAACCTTGCCCCGCCGAGTTGCAACGGCCGAGGAACGAGTTGCCGCTTGCGCCGGCTCCGCCCTCATTTACCCTCTGGACCTGTGACCGGGTTCTCTGATCAACGGTGCTTCGGTGTAGCCGTAATCCTGTACGGAATTAGTGCCACGTACTCGATTTTTCTCCTTCGTCGGGAGCTTCGACATCATAACCAGTGGAACTACAGTTTGCTGCTCGCAGCCTTCGGCTTTCACACGCTCGCGATGTTCATGCGCGGCTTTTCCCTCGACCGCTGTCCGATTAACAACCTTTACGAAGCCACCCTGTTTGTCGCGTGGACGATGACCGCGACGTATTTAGTCATTGGCCTCTGGCCACGCCTGAGATTCCTTGGCGCGTTCGCGGCTCCCATCCTCTTTGCCATTGGCGTGTTTGCGCTCCTGACTCCCAAGGATGTTGGCACGCCCGGCCATCCGGAGTTTAGCGGCGGCTGGCTTACGCTGCATGTGGCGATGTTCGCCCTGGCCTACGGGGCGTTCGGCCTGGGGTCTGTCGCGGGCTTGATGTATCTGACGCAAGAGCGAGACTTGAAACTGCGCAAGATGCGGGCGCTTTTGTCCGTCATGCCGCCCATTCAACGTTTGGAGCTCATCATTCGCGCATTGC
This sequence comes from uncultured Verrucomicrobiae bacterium, assembly GCA_963760275.1. Classification (GTDB taxonomy): domain Bacteria; phylum Verrucomicrobiota; class Verrucomicrobiia; order Limisphaerales; family SIBH01; genus JANNGC01. Next base: position 34,562 of record CAVXCM010000006.1, on the reverse strand, counting down.
TGATTGCCGGATTTATCCTTCTGACGGGAGCACTCGTCGTCAGCGCCGTTTTCATGCAGCAACAGGGACGTCCTCTCACAGCCGACTTCAAAATCTTCTGGGCGCTCTTCGTTTGGGCGCTTTACCTCGGCCTGATCGTGATGCGTTGGAAATTCTGGCGTGGAGGGCGCCGGTTTGCGTGGGGTTCGATCGCCGCCTTCGCCTTCGTCCTGCTCACCTTTTGGGGCTCCAGCCTTATGTCGCCGCTTCATCGCCCCTGATATGCACCTCGTCGTCGTGGGACTCAGTCATCATTCTTCGCCCGTCACCATTCGCGAAAGGTTCGCATTCGCGGAATCTAAAGTTCCCGTCGCCCTGCAATCGATTCGGGCCAATGGCCTTGCAGAAGAAGCCGTTATTCTTTCCACCTGCAATCGGGTGGAGATTTACGCCGCCACCTCCCTGGAGCCGCGGCGCGCCTTTGCCGAACTGCAGGAATTTCTGGTGAAGACCCACGATTACCAGGAACCACTGGGGGACGAGGTCTATAAGTTTGCGGATTGCGAATCCGTGGAACACCTATTCAAGGTCGCGTCCGGCCTCGATTCGATGGTCCTTGGAGAAACGGAGATTCTCGGCCAACTCAAGAAAGCTTACGATTTGGCGCTCCAGCACCGGCATACCGGGGCCCGCCTCAACAAAGCCTTTCAGCGCGCTTTCAACGTCGCCAAGCACATCCGGACCGATACGAATATCCAGCGCGGCAGCATCTCAGTCGCCTCAGTGGCAGTCGAACTGGCAGAGAAAATCTTTGATTCGCTCAATCACCGGCAGGTCATGGTTATTGGAGCCGGCGAAACCAGTGAGAAAGCCGCGCGCGCCCTCCTCTCTCGAGGAGCCCACAGCGTCATCGTTTCAAACCGATCGCACGAGCGCGCCGTGGCTCTTGCCGCCGAGATGGGTGGCCGCGCGGTGCATTTCGAAGAATGGTCTCAGGAATTTGCCAACATCGACATTGTGATTAGCAGCACGAGCGCGCCGCATTACGTGCTGGACCGCGCCAAGCTGGAGCCGTTGATGAAATTGCGGAAGAACCGGGCGCTCCTCCTCATCGACATCGCCGTGCCCCGCGACATTGAGCCGGAGGTCAATTTCCTCGAGGACGTTTACCTCTACAACATCGATGACCTACAAGCGATCGCGGCCGATTACCTGCGACAGCGCAAGGAGGAGATCGCCCGTTGCGAATCCATCATCCGCGAAAAAGCGCGCGGGCTTTTTACCACCGACGGTGACCGCAGGATCACTGGCAGTTCCAAGCCGGCATTTGGACATGATTGATTTCCAAGGCTTGATTCTCCATGAGGACCGGCCGTGTCGACCCATTACACGCCTGCGTCATGGTCCACCCGAGTCACACTCTTCTTTTTGATTTTCGATGAAATGCATTCGTATCGCGACCCGCGGCAGCGCATTGGCCCTGGCTCAAGCCAACATGGTCCTCGCCCAATGCAGGGCGGCACATCCCGACGAGGCCATCGAGCTCAACATCATCAAAACCACCGGCGACAAGCTGCAAACCGCTTCGCTGGCCAGTGCGAACCTTCCCAAAGGCCTCTTCACCAAGGAAATCGAGGACGCCCTGCTGGACGGGTCAGGTGATCTTGCCGTGCACAGCCTGAAGGATCTCCCAACCGAACTTCCCCCACGCCTGAAGCTAGGCGCGGTCAGCCGGCGTGCCGATGTTCGCGACCTTTTGATCACCCGCCGCGTCAGCGAAGACCACGACCTTCCACCGGCAACCATCTCCTCCTTGCCACACGGTGCCACGGTGGCCACCAGCAGCACGCGTCGGAGCGCGCATTTGTTACACTTGCGTCCGGACCTCAATGTCGTGCCGATTCGGGGGAACGTGGGCACCCGGTTGCGAAAGCTCGCGGAACAACCTGAGTTATACGCCATCGTCCTCGCTGCCGCCGGCTTGGAACGACTCCACTTTCGCACCGGTGATTCCGCAGAAATCTCAGGCGCCGACGTGCCCGCGGGCTTGTTGGCCAGCGCCATTGCCGTCGAGGACATGCTCCCCTGCGTGGGCCAGGCCGCCTTGGGCATTGAGATTCGTGAAAACGATCCACGCATCGAACAAATTTGTGCCGCGCTGAACGATGCGGACACACACGCGTGCGTCACGGCGGAGCGTGCCTTCCTGCGTGGCATGGGGGGCGGATGCCAGCTCGCGGTGGGGGCTTATGCAGACCTCGTTGGGACACAATTGCGACTGCGCGCCATTTCATTCCTCGGGGCGAGACCCGTGCGCGGTGAAAAAATGGGCGAGGTTGAAAATGCCGCGGCCATTGGCCATAGCCTCGCGCGAGAACTGCAGGGTTAGCGCCGTGCCGGGGCCGGTAACGTCATTCGGCGCGGACGCGATAGTAGCGGGGATGATTTGCGGCGGGCGTCGTATCAATCAGGACGTTTTCAGTCGCTAAGTTCGTCCGTAGTGGCGTCCACTCAGCCTGACTCCACGTTTCTTTGCGCTCCAGAACAAGCGATTTGAACCCTTCGCCGCCGCTGACTTGAATGGAGGTGCCCACGTCGCTCACCGCAATGGATTCGATTCGTAGCGTGTGCGGGGTCCCGGCTTTCGCCAGGCCCGGGGGAGGCGGTCCCGAAGTGGGAATTAGCAGCACCGCCTGGGGTGTGCTCGTGACACTGCCAAAGCTGTTCGTCACCACGACGTCATACGTGCCCTGATTGGCCGTAGTCACATTCGACAATATCAGCGTCGCGTTTGTGACCGTGGGATTCACCGCGGGATTGAGCGGATTGACATTGAATCGCCATTGATACGAGAAGGGGGTTCCGCCGACCACCGTCACCGAAAAACTCACGGTCGAATTTGTCGCTGCCGCTTGGTTGGTCGGTCCCTGAACGATGATCGGGGCACCATTGGTGATGCCGACCGACAACCTGGCGACGCTGCTAGTGGCGCGGCCAAAGCTATTCGTTACGATGACATGGTAGAAACCCTCGTGCGTCCTGCTCACATTGGTGATGGTGAGCATCGAGTCGGTGGAGGTGCCATTGGTAGACAGCGCAATGGCGTTGGAATTGAAATACCATTGATAGGCAAGAACTGGCGTGCCTCCCGCAACGACGGAAAACGAAGTGGTCGCGTCCTCGTTAACCACCTGACTGGCCGGCTGCTGCGTGATCACGGGCGGATTGGTCGCCACGATGTTTGTATTCACGTTGAAATTCACTAGCACGGGAACAGATCGATCATTATTCCGACCGCCGTCGCCGCCCGTCCCGTCCCCCACCTGCCCTTGAGCGTTCCAGCCCCAGCCCCAAATATTTCCGTCTGTCGTGATGCCGAGCGAATGGCTTGACGCATCAACCATCCGCCAAATCTTGTCGGTGGCGATTGGCCCAGGCGCCGTTCGATTCTCACTGTTGGTGCTGAGGGTGGACCCGCTGGTGCCATTGCCGAGTTGACCGTAAAAGTTCGCGCCCCATCCAAAGAGTGCGCCGCTCGAATTGATACCGAAGCTGTGGAAGTTACCTGCTTCAATGGCGCTCCAGTCTGATTGTGTCCCGACTGGCGTGGGGCGGTTCGTGTTTGAAATCTCGCTGCCGGTTCCGCTGCCAAACCCCAAACCGAGCTGGCCAAAGTTGTTTCGGCCCCATGACCACATTGTGCCGTTTGCCTTCAAGCCAAGGCTGTGAAAAGCGCCGGCGCTCAGGGCCGCCCAATCCGCGTCCGTGCCCACCTGCACTGGCACGCGCCGAGTGGCATTAGTTCCCGTATTGGCACCGATGCCCAACTGTCCATGCCCGTTGGTGCCCCACGCCCAGAGGGTGCCATCCGCCCGGCGAGCCAGACTGAAGAATCCTCCGGCGCGCACTTCGACCCAGGCAGCGTCGCTGCCGATTCGCACGGGCGAGGCACTGTTGCTAACGCTGGTGCCGGTTCCCAATTGGCCGGATTCATTCGCACCCCATGCCCACAGCGTTCCATCCCGTTTCAGCGCGACGACGTGGGAGGCGCCGGCTTCGGCTTGCGCCCAATTCGTGTCGCTCCCCACCTTCACCGGAAAACGCTGCGACGCGAATGAACCGATCCCCAACTGTCCGCGATCGTTGTGCCCCCACGCCCACAGTGTTCCGTTCGTTTGAATGCCGATGGAGAATCCGCCCGGCTGGGTGGGGGTCGAGTCGTATCCACGGCTGCCCGCGGAGACACTGGCCCAGACGGCATTGGTGGTGGCTGAACCGCCCGGTCCAATCAACTGCGGCGAACTGCGATTAACGAGATTGGTTCCGGTCGATCCGCTATTGCCATCACCGAGTTGCCCAAAATTATTCAAGCCCCACGCCCACAGGGTCTGGTTGGGCAGCACCGCGAGGGAATGGCGTTGGCCAGCGGCGACCGTTCGATTTGCCGGTGCCACGCCGGCGGGCAGGACCCTCAGCGTGATGGCGGGGCTGGTCACCGTGCCGAATTCGTTGGCCGCGACGAGGGTGTAAATTCCGGCGTCGCTCAGCTGCGCATTTGAGAGAGTGAGCGTCGCGTTGGTGGCTCCGACAATATCCGTTCCACCCAATCGCCATTGATACGTCAGGCGGCCACTTCCGCCGGCACGAGTGTCCAGGATGATGCTGTTACCGGTGAGGATGGTGTAATTCGTCGGGCCGCTGTCGAAGACGGGTGCTGAATTAACCTGAAGCGTGAACGCCTCGCTCGTGAGTGTCTCGAATTGGTTTTGCAGCTCCACAGTGTATTGGCCGGCGTCCGCAAACTGCACCTGTTGAAGTACCAGTGTGCCCGTGGTGGCGCTCGCATTGATCTCGGGATCGATGTCTTCACCATTCAACTGCCACTGGTAGGTAAAGGGCGACCCACTGCGGGCCACGATCGAAACGAGCACATTCGCGCCGTTCGTGACTGTTAAACTGTCAGCGCCAATGGTTATCACGACTCTGGTTCTGCCGATCGCATCCACGTTCTCGTCGATGAACTGCTGGGACACGTTGGTGCCCAGAGGCTGCTGAACTAACAAGGCGGCCCCTCCTGTGGCGCGCGCCGTGTGATGCCGATCCTTGCGGAACATCTGCCAGACATTCTCGCCGGAAGCCGAGGGTGCCTGATCAAAAATCGCGTAAACGTTCCGGTCCCCCGATCCGAAGTAAACCGTTCCCTGGGCGTCAATGGCCGCGGCTGACCGGATGGGCCGACGCGTCTTTACCGTCCAACGAATCTCACCGCTGGCCGACACGGCGTACATGCGACCATCGTCCGAACCGGCATAGATGGTCCCGTCCGCTCCGATGCTGAGAGCAGCATGGACTGGGCGCCGGGTCGAAACGCTCCAGCGTTTGACTCCATTCGTGGTGAGGCAGTAGAGACGCGAAGATTCCGAGGCAATATAGATATCCCCATTGACGCCAATGACCGCCGAGGAAGTCACGTTCTCACCTGTATCGAAACGCCAGCGAACATCATTGGTTGTTCCACCCGAGCCCACGGCATGGACGCGTTCATTGTTGGCGCCGAAGTAAATTCTTCCGTCCTCATCGACGACCGGGATCGAATGGACCGCGGAGCCTGCAAGGAAGACAGATTTCTCAGCGCCCGCCGGAGACACACCGAAAACCCTCGCTCCAGCAGAGAAATAGATCGTCCCCGTCTCCTCGCCGCCTTCCACCGCGATCACCGGCGTGCCAGCGTCATTGCGGGCCGGAAAAGCCCATCGCCGACCTCCATCCGCGGGGTCTACGGCGTAAAGATGATTGTCCCTCGAGCCAACATAAATCACGCCGTCATCATCAATGGCGGGGCTGGCCACACCGCTCCGATGAGTGCGAAACGGTCCCGGCCACACAAAGCTGCCTTCGCTTTCATCGTCCCGTATGGCGTAAAGCGCGCCGTTGCCACAGGGGACGTAGATCGTTCCGTCCTCCCCGATCGTGGCGCTGGCTTGGATCGGACCAGGAAGTTTCACCCGCCATTTTTCCGAGCCATCCTCCGTGTTTAGTGCGTAGAAGAATCGATCCGCCGAGCCGACGTAGAGGGTGCTGCCGTCTTCGCTGAGGGCAGGCGATGCGGTGACGGCTCCTTTGGTCGCGAAAACCCAATTGGTAGTGCCGGGAAGACCATCTTGGGCGCGGGCCAAACAAAGGAGCGCCAAAAAGAAAACCGGAATGAACACACGCCATTGGCACTTCATGTAATGCATCGCTTCGAGGAAGTTAGAATCCGGCGCACATGTTCCGGAACGTATCCGGAAGCTGCAAGCCTTTAAGCCTAACACCAGCTCCACCGAAGAGTTTCAAAGTGTAATCTGCACGTGTAATTGGTAACGCCCACACACACGATCGCACGAATGTGTCGTGATGCCGACGGTGCTCATTGGACTTTGGCGCGAACGCTCCTCTAAGCTGACGCCCAGTGATTCGAAACATCATTTTCGACTGGTCGGGAACGTTGGTGGACGACTTGCCCGCCGTTTGGGAAGCGACCAACCACGTCTTCAAGGAAGCGGGCATAACCGAATTGACCCTCGATGAGTTTCGCGCTGAGTTCTGCCTTCCGTTCAAAAAATTTTACGACAAGTTCCTGCCGCATCTTGCCATGGAGCGCCTCGAGGAATCGTTCCATGGGAAATTCAAGCAGTGCCAGGATTCCGTGGTTCCTCTGCCGCATGCCCGCGAATTCCTTCAATTCTGCCGCGAACGCGGCGTCCGCACCTTTGTCCTCAGCGCTGTGCACACCCAACATTGGCGCACTCAGGCGGAGGTGGCCGGTTTTACCACGTTCATCGATGACGCGTTCGTCGGCGTGCTGGATAAGCGCGAGATGATCCATCAAATCCTCGAGGAACATCAACTCAGGCCCGACGAAACCCTCTTCATCGGCGACATGCAGCACGATATCGAAACCGCGAAACATGGAGGCGTTCATTCGTGCGCGGTGCTCACCGGCTACAACAACGTCCCGCAATTGCGCGCGTCTGAACCGGACTTGATGGTGGAACATTTGGGGGAGCTGCGCCGGTTGCTCGACCGCCAAAACATGGAGATCAAATCCGCCGAGCCCGGCGCGCAGGCGGGGGGCGGGCCGATTGTGACGGTGGGGGCCGTGATATTCCATCCCCACAAGGAGGAAGTGTTAATGTTTCGCACTCACAAATGGTCCGGCCTCTGGGGAATCCCGGGAGGCAAGGTGCATTGGGGCGAACCGTGTGTGGATGCCCTGCGCCGTGAGCTGAAGGAGGAAACGAATCTCGACGTGGACGCGATTGAATTCGTGCTCTTGCAGGATTGCATCGGCTCGAAGGAGTTTTATCGCGACGCCCATTTCGTACTCATCAACTATCGTTGTCGTGCCGTGGATCCGATGAACGTCCAACTGAATCACGAGGCGCAGGAATTTCGCTGGCTCACCCTTCACATGGCTCTCCAGTTGCCCCTCAACCAGCCGACGCGCGTTCTGTTGGAAGCCGTGCAGAAAAACAAATGACCATGGACACAATCACCATCGCTGATCTCGAAATCTTCTACTGTGTGGGCGTCCCCGACGAGGAGCGCGCCCGACCGCAACGCCTGTTACTCACAATTGAGATGGAACATGACTTTCACACCGCAGCAGGCAGCGACGAACTCAGTGGCACAATTGACTACTTCGCCGTCTGCCAGCGGACGATGAAGTTCGGCGATGGCGTCCACTGGAAACTGATTGAGACCCTGGCGGTGGACCTGGCGGATATGATTCTCGAAGAGTATGGCCCCAGCCGTGTCACCGTAACCGTGAAAAAATTCATCATCCCACAGGCGCGTCATGTGTCCGTGTGTGTGACGCGAGTCCGGCGGTAGCTGCGGCGGGAAGAGGCGGAGATTAACGCTTTTTCTGCAACCGGCTTTTGGTCTCGTCCGCAAGCGCTTCCAGTTCTGGCTTCAGCTCACGCTTGGTCTCCGAGCTCATGCGATCAATGAAGAGGATTCCCTGCAAGTGATCGAATTCATGTTGCACTGCCTTGGCCAGCAAGCCGCCCGCGTGAAATGAAAACGATTCGCCTTTCTCATTCGTTGCCACCACATCGACTTCCGCAGGCCGGGTGATTTCAGCGAACACTTCCGGAAAACTCAGGCAGCCTTCGGGTCCGGTAAACGTTTCCTGGCTCAGTTTGATCTGCGGATTGATCAACACCAGCGGCATGTTTTTCTCCACGTCCACCGGCTTGCCATTCACCGCCATCGTGGAGGGACGGTCCTTGATTCCCCTCACATCGATGAGCGCCAGTTGCAGCGCGTAACCGACCTGCTGGGCGGCCAATCCCACTCCGCGCGCCTCGCGCATGGAGTCGAACATGGCGGCGATGAGTTTCTCGATCTCCGGTGTAAGTTTCTCGATGCGGTCACCTTTCTTGCGGAGAACCGGATCGCCGTATTGTCGAATCTGAAGTTTCACAAATCTTTCACCGGCCAGTTGCGAAGCATCTCGGCAAGGTCCGTCAACCGGGGGCTCTGGGCGTTCCGGACGTAAAAGCCACTGGTAGCGACCCCCACCAGGACAGACATTTCATCCTCGAAGCCAAGCGTCTTGCCCAAACAAAAGCCGGCATTGAAATGATCGCCGGCACCTGTCGTGATCAACGGTTTGGCGATGTATGGCCCATCCACAATCACGCAATCATTGCCACTGGCCGCGAGCGCGTAACTGACGGGATGAACGACCAGCGTGTCCACGCCCGTGGTGCTGCGAATGTCGCGGGTCAATCCAGCCAGGGCGCTTCGCGTTTGGACATCGCGATCAAATCCCAGGACCGCGCCCACTTCGATCGCTTCCTTCTCGTTTAAACCGAGGATGACCTCGAAGTAGGCGCCAAACTTTCGAATGAGCTGCAGCGCCCGCCTCAAGTCGTCGGGAGTGCGCTTCTCCGGGTCGCACAGGTCGAAAAAAATCTTGCGCCGCTTGCTCTTGTCCACGGGGCAGAGCTCTCTTTGGACCGCTTCCCAAATGTCGCTCATGAACGGAATCATCGTCCAGTTCACGAAGGCGACGAGGTCAGAGGCGAAGAACTTGTCTGCGAACTTTTTGCGGCCGTAACGAAGTTGGATGTTGTCCCAGGTGATTTCGCCCAATTGCGTGGTCTTGCCCACCAACACTTTGCCGTCCTCAAACTCCAACGCATCGGTGAGTCCAGGAGGCGCTATCGAATGGACCTCGGCCCTCGCCGCGAAGTCCGCGAAGACTGGGTGCAACGTCGGGTAGCCCAAAGCACCCACATACGTAACAGCCACGCCGAAACGGCACAGCGCATTCGCCATGATGGGGCCATTGCCGCCAATCTTCACGCGTTGCGTCACTGCCTCGAGATTGGTGCTCCGGCCGGCCGCACCCTGGAGACGCTCGGCCAGCCTTGTGATGGTCGGTATGCGGTCAAAGGATTCAGAGTTATGACGGACATCGACGAGGTGGATAATTTCATCCACGAAACCATCCAGCCCGATAAACGCCGTGAGGTGCCCGACACGTTCCACTGAGGCCAGGAGCCGCTTGGCGCACTGTTCACGAAGTTCCTGGGGAGAATGCATATCAGTCGGCTTCCACTCCGATAACGCCGAGGATTCGTTCAAGATCCGCGTCATTGAAGAAACGAATTTCGAGTGCGCCTTTCCCAAGGCGGTACCGCAACTGAACCTTGGTGCCAAAACGTTCCCGCACCTTGTTCTCCAGAGAGAGAATGTGGATGTCGCGAGGCCCTGACGAAGCCGCAGATTTCTTACCGGGAGCTGGCGCAGGCTGCGTTTGAAGGTGCGACACCAAATCCTCCGTCTGTCGCACCGTCAGCCCATCCCTCAAGACACGTTCCGCGGCGAGCTTCTGCTGTTCGGGCAGGGTGAGGGCAAGCAGGACTTTAGCGTGCCCCACGGAGAAACGGCCATCGCGGACGAAGGCCTGGATTTCCGGAGCCAGCTTAAGCAAGCGGAGCGCATTCGCCACCGCCACCCGACTGCGGCCCACTTTGGTGGCCACATCTTCCTGCCTTAATTGAAACTGCTCAATGAGTTGGGAATAGCCGAGTGCCTCTTCAATCGGGTTCAGGTTCTCGCGCTGTAAATTCTCAATCAGCGCCAATTCCAAAACAGAACGGTCGTCAGCTTCGCGCACGATGACCGGCACCTCCGTCAGGTGGAGCAACTGCGCGGCCCGCCAGCGACGTTCGCCGGCGATGAGTTCGTAATGCGTGCGTTGGTCTCGAACGATTAAGGGCTGCACGATCCCCTGCTCTTTGATGGAGGCCGCGAGTTCCTGGAGCGCTTCGGGCGGAAAGTCTTTGCGCGGCTGCAAGGGGCTTGGGCGCACTTGATCAAGCTTCACCCGCAACACGCGATCGCGGGGATCCAAATTCGCAGTCGGTGCCGCGCCCTCTGCCGGCGAAGTTGCCACGGTCGATGCGGACGCGGCCGGACGGGGCGCTGCCCCGAGCAATGCGCCAAGTCCACGACCGAGAGCGGGTTTCGACATGGAACTACAGTGGGGAAACGATGCGCACGGTGTCAATTGCCGGTTGCGCCTGGAAAGATTTGCAATGCGATGAAGCCAACTAAACAGAGGGATCCAACCAAATCGAGGAAGGATGGAAAGCCAGGCAGGAACTAACGCCCCTGGTTAATCGTGCTGGGTAGACCGGTCTGCCAGCCTTGCTGGGCATTCCACGGCCGTTCCGACATGTTCTCAGGCTCCGTGCTCTTGCACGCCGTGAAAAGCAGCGCGACCGCGGCCAGCAGCAAAAGATTTCGGAGCGATTTCATGGGATGATTAATAAATGACCTGATCGCCTTCTTCAATGTCGCCCAGCTTCCAGCCCGGCAGAACATTCGCGACGGATCGGTGAGGCAAAACCTCACGGATGCGAACTTTGCCGACGAGCTTGCTATTGCGATGCACCATCAGGATACCGCCTTCGAGCATGTCCTTATCCGCACCGATATCGAGAACCACAAAGTCCCATTTGGGATCGACCGCGACGACGTTACCTTTCGTGCCGGCAGGCAACTGAACGATGTATTCGTTGCCGATGATCAAATCGATCTTGTTCTGAAGCTCACGAACGTTGCGGGCCAAAATCTTCTTCTCGTCTTCCAAGGCCGCGATGGCGTCATTCTGGCTTTTCACTCGCGCGGTTAGATCCCGGATTTGCTCCGGCTTCAGATTCAGAGATTCCCATTTGGCGATGTCGGCTTGGTAGGCTTTCCGTTCTTCGATCGCCTTCGCCAAATCCGTCTTGGTCTTGTTGAGGGTGTCCTGAACCGCGGCGAGCTGCTGCTTCGTGCCGGTGAGTTCCTCTTCGGTCTTGGCCAGGGTGCCCTTGGTTTGCGTGAGGACCTGCTTGGTGCTGGCGAGTTCTGTCTCGGCTTTCTTGGCGCGAGCTGCTTCCTGGGCGCGGCCCTTAATATTATCGTCGCGGACCGTAATGATGTCTTGGAGGTGCTTACGCGCTTTCAATTGCGTAACCACGATCGTTCCGATTCCAGCCAGGATCGCGAAGACTAAAGAGATTCGCAGTAACATGTATTAATTCCAAAAAGGGTTCAGCGACGCGCCAAACTATGCGTTGCCAAAACGGCTGTCAACGCCCGGCTGGGAGGCAATGAGTCGCATGAATCGTTGTCGGCCAGAGAGGCACGCTCAGGCCGGAAGGTGAGCCCAGGAACGTTGAAAAGGTCTAACCTGGCTGGCCTCGCCGTGGTCCTGCCCAACAGAAAAACCACTCGCCGCAATCCTCAGCCATTGCCATGTTCGTCCTCATGAAACTCAGCTTAACGCTCGCCGTGCTGGCGATCGGCCTCAACCTGCACGGGGCCGTGACGCGTGCGCTCATTCTCGATGGCCAGAATAATCATGATTACAGAGTAACGACGCCTCACTTGAAGAAAGTTCTGGAGGAAACCGGCTTGTTCTCTGTCGATGTTGCCACCTCGCCTCCAAAAGGGGGTGACATGAGCGGCTTCAAGCCTCGTTTCAGCAGTTATCGAGTGATCGTTTCCAACTACAACGGTGAGCCGTGGTCGAAGGACACGCAGGAAGCTTTCGTGGAATTTGTCCGCAACGGTGGAGGCTTCGTAAGCGTCCACGCAGCCAACAATTCGTTTCCGAACTGGAAGGAATACAACCAGATGATCGGCATCGGCGGTTGGGAGGGGCGCACTGAAAAGTCGGGCCCGTATCTTCGCTGGCGCAACGGCAAGTTCACTCACGACATGACGCCGGGACCTGGCGGCCACCATGGACAGCAGCACGCTTTCATCATCGACACCCGGGTTCCTCAGCACCCAATCATGCACGGCCTTCCTGCCCAATGGATGCACGCCAAGGACGAGCTTTACGATCGTCTCAGGGGCCCAGCCGAAAACGTGACCGTGCTGGCCAGCGCGATGTCCTCCAAACAAACCGGCGGTTCCGGCGAACACGAACCACTGTTGCTCGTGATCCAGTTTGGGAAGGGTCGCGTCTTCCATACCGCTTTGGGCCACAGCAATGGCAAAGATTTCACTGCGCAAAAGTGTGCAGGCTTCATTACCACTTTCCAACGTGGCACTGAATGGGCCGCGACGGGGGAAGTAACCCAAAAGGTACCTCTCGACTTCCCCACGGCGGATAAGGTCAGCCTCAGGGAATGACGCAGCAGGAGACCACGGGAGTTGCGCCCGCTTGATTCATTTTTCACGGCCATGACGACATCACCCATCCCAACAGACCGTTCTCGCAACGCAGTCAGCCGATTGCGTTTCTGTGTCGCGCTGGCGGGTTCACTCATCGCCACTTCCGTATATGGGTCGGATCTTATTCCGGTTCCGCAATTCGGCCTGCGCCTCGAACGAGGTTTCGAAATCACGGAAGTTGCGGATCAAAACCTCGCGCCGGACACCTGGTGCATGACGCTGGATTCGCGCGGTCGCGTCGTGGTGGCCAACGGCAAATCCATCCGCGTGCTCATCGATCGCAATGACGATGGTCAGGCCGATGACTTCATCACCTTCGCGAATGTGGAGCGCGGCGTGATGGGTATGTGCTTCGACGGTAACTCCCTTTACGTGGCCGCCGACGGCTGGCTCTCGCGCTACGATGACGCCGATGGCGACAGTGTTGCGGATGGCGCTCCAGAGAAACTTATCCCGCTGGGTTTCGGAGAACACGGTGGGCATGCCATGCGCAAAGGTCCGGACGGCTGGTGGTATCTGATCGGTGGCAATGACGCCGGCTTCACCGAGGAAAAACACGCCACCTTGGACAACTCCCCCATCACCAAGTCCGAAGCGGGCGCGCTGCTCCGGCTCACTCCCGACGGGCGCCAATCGGAGATAATCGCGGACGGCTTCCGCAATCCCTACGACTTCGACTTCAATGCCGGCGGCGACATTTTCACCTTCGATAGTGACGGCGAACGCGACGCCTTTCTCCCGTGGTACGTCCCCACGCGCTTGTATCACATCGGCTATGGGCAACACCACGGTTGGCGGCTCACCGGCTACCAGCGCACTTGGCCCCGCCCGGACTATTACGTGGACACGGTTCCCTTGCTTTCGCGGATCGGTCGAGGCTCCCCGACCGGCCTCACGGCTTACCGTCATTTTCAATTCCCCGAACGGTTTCAAGATGGGTTGTTCTTCGCCGACTGGACGTTCGGGCGGATTTACTTTTATCCGCTCGACGCCAACGGACCGAGTTACACGGTTTACGATCCCGAGGTGTTCCTTGAACCGATCGGCACGCAAGGCTTCGCTCCCACCGACCTCGCTGTGGCACCGGACGGCTCGCTCTTCATTTCCATTGGGGGAAGGAAAACCCGCGGCGCCGTTTACCGCGTGAATTTCTCGCGCGGTGCATCAACGCCTCCGCTCGCCCCGCTGGCCAACGCTGACCTCAACAATGTCCTGCTCGCTCCGCAACCTCTCGACGCCTGGTCGCGCGCGATTTGGATGCCCGCCGCAGTCCGTCTTGGCGCCCAACCGCTTTGGACGTTTGTCTCGGACGATTCCTGGCCCGAGACCTATCGCGTCCGCGCCATCGAAGTGCTCACCGAACTGTTTGGCGGCCTGCCAGCCGCGCGCGCCCGCGCCGCGTCTCAATCCCGCTCGGCCCTGGTGCGCGCCCGTCTCGCGTGGTCGCTCGGTCGCGCGCCATCCGATAACGCCGCACCATTGCTGCTCTCCCTCGCCAACGACCGCGATGATGCGGTGCGGCGCAATGCACTCGATTCCATTGCAGATCAAATCGAACTCTTTAATGAAGCTTCGCTGGTGCCCACAACACATGCGGCAATGCTGCATCCGAACAAATACGTGCGCCTCGCGGCGGTGCGCATCGCCGGCCGCCTGGGGACTGACGCCTGGCTCAGCCTGACCACTGTCATTCCAAAAACCTCGCCGGCCGTCTTGCCCGCGGCGTTGGCGCAGACCTGGCGAACCCCGGACCGGACCGTGCATCCGGAACTGATTCCCGCCCTGACTAACCTCCTTGCGTCCGTCAGCGACCCGTTGGTTCGTCTGGACACGGTGCGCTTGCTCATTCTGGCGTTGGGCGACTGGCATCTGAACAATCCCGCCGTGGAAGTGTTTACGGGTTATGAATTCCCCAACGCGCCACCAAAGGAAGTGGACGTCGTTGCCCTGAGGCGTATGACACGTGCGTTGATTCCTTCCGGCAATGGGCTTCTCGACATGGAAGCAGCGCGACTCCTCGCGATGCTGGAAGATGACGACCGAAGAACGCCCGCCCTTCTCGCCAGCCTCATTACGGCGAGCAGCACCGCAAGTTCCGACTTTCATTACCTCGCTTGCCTCGCGCGTCTCCGCTCCAGCGCGCCCGAACTTTCCCCTCGCATCGCCGCCGCTCTCCTCGCCTTAAACGGAAAACTCGGCGGACAGGAAAATCGCGCCAAACAAAACTGGAACGTCCGCCTGGGGGAAGTGGTCCAACCCTTACTCCGGCGCAACCCCGCCATTGCCGACGCACTCTTGCGCCATCCACAATTCATCGCATCCGCGCAAGTGCCCCTCGCCAGCGCGCTCTCGGGCGACCATAAACTTCAGGCCGCACGAAGATTTCTCGCGGTCGCCCGCGCCAACCCCGCCTTCCCTTGGAATCGCGAACTCGTTTCCCTCTTTGCCCAACTTCCCACTGACGACGTGGTGCCATTGTTTCGCCGGCAATGGGGAAACATCACGTTGCGCGATGAATTCCTGCCACGCCTCGCTGAACAGCCCGCGGCCGGCGACCGCGATAAATTTCTCGCGGGCCTCAGTTCCACTCAACCCGCAGTCGTCCGGGCCAGCTTGAATGCTTTGACCCAGTTGCCCGTGAACCCCACCGGCACAAACCTTGTGGCGCCCTTACGCCTGCTGGACCGCATCATTGCCGAACCCTCGGAGCAACCGTTGCGCACGCAACTGGCCGCTTACATCGCCTCCAGCTTCAAGCAGGATTTCAAGATTCAGGAACCCGCCAATGCCGACGCGGTTTCGTTGCGCAAGGCCTATAAGCCGCTCTTCGATTTCGTCGGCAGCAAGTATCCCGGCCTCATCCGCGCCATGAGCGCCGAGGATCAGGAGGATCCTGTGAAATGGAATTTAATCTGGCGCTCTGTGCCGTGGAGTCGCGGTGATGCGACGCGGGGCGAATTGCTCTTCAACCAGCAGGGCTGCGCGGAGTGTCATCGCAGCACGAGCGCCTTCGGCCCCGACCTCGCGGGAGTGGCGCAACGGATGTCACCGGAAGATTTGATGAACGCAATCGTGTTCCCCAGCCGCGACATCGCGCCGCCGTACCGCACCACGACCTTTCGCCTGCGCAATGGTGAATCCTACACCGGCATCATCGCCTTCGAATCCGCGGACGGCTGGATCGTGCAAACCGGCGCGGGCGCCAACGTGCGCGTGAACAGCACCGACGTTATTTCCCATCAACCGGGCAACGTATCTGTGATGCCGAGCGGCTTGATGGATGGTTTGAGCGCCCAGGAGATTGCGGACCTCTATTCCTTCCTGCGCACGTTGGGAGGGCGATGAGCGTAGGTTGACGGTAGGGGGCGAGACTCCGTCGAAAGGACTTTCGAGTTCAATGATTTGTTCGGCGATTAGAACTGTACGGCTCCTGCTCAGCGTCTCTAAGTATTTTGTGCATTCTTACGCGCCGCCGGCACGCCGGAAGGTGCGAGACCGGGCGTTGCGAGTTGATTGTCAAAGCCGGCACACAATTCCTTCGTGTTTTCCATAATCTTCTTATGTGCGAGATCCAACGCGCGAACGAGGTTTTCCCGCAGCGACTTTGGAGCATCTGCGGAGAGGTGCTCCCGAGCCTCGTCGTAGGAAAACCAGCGGTGATCGTGTGCTTCACCTTTGATCACCCGCTTGTTCACCTTCAGGTATCGCATCATGAACAACGACCATTCCTCCTCCGTGCGTGACTTTGCCCCTTTGGGCCGGATGAACTCTAGCAACGCTTCAGGTTCGAGATGGCCGAGAACCCCCGTCTCCTCCGCCGTTTCGTTTTCCGCAGTCCACGCGGTCGAGCGCCCGCGCTCTACATTGCCCTTGGGAACACTCCATCTGTTTTTTCCTTTCGTGCAAAGGAGCAGGAATTGAACACGACCTCGATTGGGTTTCCAACAGATGGCACCCGCCTTCCTGATCTTCATAGGGGGATACTCAAATACGTCAGCATAAGTTTTGACAAAACCCGGCCTTTCGAACAACTCACGTCCATCCTGCGTGATCTCACAGTGGCCTTTGTCGATGTTAACCAATCCCTTGCGTTCCAGACACTCGCACACCGCCTTGGCGAAGGCTTTCCATTCGCGCCTATGCCTGGAGAAATCGTGCTTCTCCTTAATTCTGTTCTCGAATTGAAAAACCACTTGTGCCAGTTCCCGAAATTTCAGCTTCGGCTCGGTGGCGCGTCGAAGGACGGACAGGAGCAAGGCACCATGATTGCCAATTTCATATGTCTCCACTGCATCAACCGCGTCATAGCGACGTGGCGACTCGGGCACTTCGGCCCAATGCAGTTCGATGTGGCGGCGAATGTTCTCACACGCCTGCCTCAGTGGATGCGGGGCTCCAACGCCGTCATGGTCGTGGGGTGAATACATCTCCACGGTGATACCTTTAAGGTCCGATAGGAGTTTGATTCCGCTTTGCACCAGAGGCAATACGCGGGTTCGCCCCAAGCATCCCATGAAGTATCCGAACTCAAACAACACGTTGTCGCGGGGCACAAACTCCGTCTGGTCGCGGCTTACCACTGCGTCATCGCCTGAGAAGATGAACACGGCGAAATCATATCGTTCAGGTAATTTGAGAACGCCCTCCAAGGTGCTCTCGTTGAGATGGAAAGCACCTTGGTTCCATTGTTGAACCGCGCAGAAGGTGCTTAGTACGTTGGCGACAACAGGAGCCACGCGGTGGGCAGCTTCCTTGGAACAACCGATGAACAACCGCGGCTGTCGCTGGGAAATCATTTCGAAAACACCAATTCCTTCTGCTCCGCCTTCGGCTTGGCGTCTCCGTTAATGAGGACCTTCAACGGAATTTCCGTCACGCTCTGGATGCCCTTGCGGATGCCCAGGAGTTTAAAGCAATCATAGTCGTTTGCTCTCCGCCACGGAGGGCCATGTTGTTGCACCGCGCCGACTATCGGTTCCACGTCCGGATGCCGGGGCTCAGGATCGGACGTGCTTCGCTTCTGGAGAACGAGATCGAACAGGTTTATAGGCTGAATCTCGACGATGTCCGTGCCCATGCCAGCATTGTGCGCGAGACCGCCGGGTATTCAACGCAAAACCCGGAGCAATAACGTGCAGCGAGCCCACTCCCGCTTGCCCGCGATATGGCCGTTCCGGTCCGTGAACGGCGCGGGGCCGACGTAATTTTGTCGGGCGCGCGCGGGCGCACCTCGCCGGCGGAAACCCGGTGGGGCGAGGCTCAGGGGTCTGAAGCAACAGAGCCGCGCGGGCCAAGCGGCTCCGAAACCTCCCGCACCGAGCCCTTATTGCCGCCACTGACAGGAACGACGATTTTGCCGACCCGGCAATCCGCTTGGATTTTCCACTCGAAAGGGCGGAAGGAATGGATTTCAGCGACCCCTCGGCTCAGGCCAGATCCTAGTCCTCCTGCTTCGTGTCGCGGTTCAAAAGGTCGCTCACGGCCTGGCGGATGTTTTTGCGCTCGTAGAGCATGGCGTGCACTTCGTCGATGATCGGCGTCGCAACCTCCAGCTTGCGCGCCAGCTGATAGGCGGACCGTGTGGTGGGCACGCCTTCAGCGAGCTTCACGCCGGGTTGAAGCAGGGTCTCCATTCTTTCACCACGCCCGGCGCGTTCGCCCAGTTCACGATTGCGGCTTTGGCGTGAGAAACAGGTCAACGTGAGATCCCCCAACCCGCTCAGACCGGCGAAGGTCTCGGGCTGCGCGCCGCACGCCACGCCGAGACGCCGGACTTCGGCGATGCCGCGCGTGATGAGCGCCGCCTTGGAATTATCGCCCAAACCCAGCCCATCGCAGATCCCAGCCGCAATCGCGATGATGTTTTTCAAGGCGCCGCCGAGTTCCACTCCCAATCGATCGGGGCTGCGGTAAACGCGAAAAGTCGGTTGATGGAAGATTTCCTGCACCGACCTTCGCGCCCCGGCATCTTCGCTGGCGGCGACGATGGCGGTGGGAATGCCGCGCGCCACTTCCGTCGCGAAGGTAGGACCGGACAAGGCGGCAACGCGCGCTTGCGGCGCACATTCGCGCAGGATGCCGCACATGGTTTTACCTGTGTCGTACTCGATGCCTTTGGTGACGCTGATGAGAATGGCCGGCGAGTGGCGAAGAGCTGATGCCAATTCGCGGAACCCGCTGGAGGCAATGGCGAAGACGATAAAGTCCTGGTCGGTGGTGGCACGTTTAAGGTCGGCTTCGCAAGTCCAGGTGGACGGAAGGTTTACGCCGGGGAGGTAGCGTTCGTTGCGATGGGTGCGTTTGATTTCCTCGAGCGCTGCGGCATTGCGGCCCCACAGCGTCACGCGATGCCCATTCTCGTGCAGCACTTTCGCCAACGCGGTTCCCCAGGCTCCCGCGCCCAGCACGGCGACGTTCACGGCGAGGCCTCCCGCTTTTTGCCGACGCGGTTTTCAGTTCCGTTGAGGAGCCGCTGGATGTTGGCGCGGTGTTTATAAATCGCGAGCGCGCTAATGGCCGCCGCCACAAACACCATGCGCGCGCTGTAGCCCAGCCACCCTGCGGCAAAGGGTAAGACGAAGGCGGCACCGATCGAGCCCACGGAGACATAACGGGTGACCAGGAACAAAACTACCCAGACTGCAAAGGATATGCCGAGCGCGGCGGGCAGGAGCGCCAGCATCACACCCGCGGAAGTGGCGATGCCTTTGCCCCCCTTGAACTTAAGCCAGCAGGTATAGTTATGACCGAGAATGGCGCAGACGCCGCCGATGATTTTGAGAAACTCTTCGGTCGAGGAGTCAGCCGCGAGGTCGCCTCCCAAGAGACGGTAAGTCAGAGGCCCCAGCCATCGACACGCCACAAATCCCTTCAACGCGTCGACGAGCAAAACGAATATTCCCGCGGGCTTGCCGAGAATCCGAAAAACGTTGGTGGCTCCAATATTGCCGCTGCCCACCGTGCGGATGTCAATGCCCCGGCTTTTTGCCACGACGTAACCCGTGGGTATCGAACCGAGCAGGTACGCAACGAGCGCGGTGACGATGTAGCTGACCATTTCCACGCGCGGACATTTACAGGCGAGGTTCCAAACTTCAAAGGGCAAAGTGTCGGGCGACGAGTTGCGCGTTGTCACTGCACGGTGGGCGCGGCAAACTCAGCATCGTGGCAGTTAAACGAACAAATCCTGTGCGCGTGGCGGTGCTCGGCATCGGCTCACTCGGCCAGCATCACGCCCGCGTTTATTCCGAGATGGCGGCCGCCGGCACCGTGGCATTCACCGGTGTGTATGACTCTAAGCCGGAAACCGCGCGCAGCTTCGCCGAGAAATTTGGCACGCGCGCGTTTCATTCCATTGATGAGGCGGCCAGCGCCAGCGATGCGCTCAATATTGTGACCCCGACGACGAGCCATTTCGTCATCGCCAAGACTTTGTTGGAGCGCGGCAAACATTTGCTCATTGAGAAACCAATGACGGATGACATGGGGCAAGCGGGCGAGTTGGTTGATTTGGCGAAGCGCAATCACTGCCTCGTTCAAGTGGGGCACATCGAGCGTTTCAATCCGGTGTTTAAATACCTGGAAGAAGTCGCCACCTCGCCGCGGTTCATCGAATCCCACCGCCTTTCGCCTTATCCGGCCCGCAGCACGGACGTGGGAGTGGTGCTGGACCTGATGATTCACGATCTCGACATCGTGCTGGCGTTCGTGAAATCCCCGGTCGTGAACGTGGATGCCGTGGGCATTCCGGTCTTGAGCAGATCGGAAGACATCGCGAATGCGCGGTTGAAGTTTGCCAACGGCTGCATTGCCAACCTGACGGTCAGCCGTGTCAGCGCGGAACGAATGCGAAAGATTCGCGTGTTCAGCGGCGGGCCGATGACGAGTTACATCTCGCTCGATTATCGGGCGCAGGAAGGATTCATCTACCGCCTCGCCAGCGACGGTGAACCGGAAAGTTCACTCTTCAAGAAACTGCTGCGATCCAAAGACTCGACCATCGTCAGCGAGTTCGGCGGCAAACGGATCGTTCGCGAACCGGTACCCATCACCAAGGAAGAGCCGCTCAAGCTGGAATTGCAGCATTTCGTTAACTGCGTTCGGGAACAGCAAAAGCCGCTGGTGGATGGCGAGTCGGCAATGCGCGCCCTGGATCTGGCTTTCGAGATCACCCGACAGATTGAGAGCGTGGCAGCCAGCGAGTTGGGTGCTTCCCGATGACTGCTGTGTGAAGCCGCTCACCTTCATGCTGATCGCGGGGGAGGCCAGCGGGGATGCGTTGGGCGCTGAATTGATTACGGCGATCCGTCAGCGACTCGACGGCCGCCCGGTCGAGTTCTTCGGCGTCGGCGGACCACAAATGCAGGCGGCCGGGATGGAATTGATTTTTGATTTCACGCGCAACGCCGTGTTCGGCCTCGAAGCCATCAAGCGCCTATGGGAATTTCGTCAACGGTTCAAGAACTTGCTTGGACTTTGCATCAACCGTGAGCCGGACGCGATAATCTGCGTGGATTTTGCGGGCTTCAACCGAAGGTTCGCCCAAGCCATCCGGGAGCATCAACGGCAGAAAACCGACGCGCGTTGGAAGCCGAAAATTATCCAATACGTCTCGCCACAAGTCTGGGCGTCACGTCCCAGGCGGGCTGACAAGATGGCCAAGGACATTGACCTGCTGCTTGCCATTTTTCCATTCGAGAAGGCCTGGTATGCGGAACGGACGCCGAACCTGCGAGTCGAGTTTGTAGGGCACCCCATGATCGATCGCTACGCGAGTCACACGGGCCACGATAAAGAATTCGATGCAGAGTCGCCGCTTATCGTTTTGCTGGCGGGCAGTCGCCCGACCGAATTGAAAAAACATTTGCCGGTGATGAGTGAAGCGTTGCGGCGTATCCGGGCCGAAAAACCTGCTGCTCGCGCCGTCATGGTTCTGTCCGATCGGCTGGCGGCCCAGGCTCGCGAGTTGGGAATGCCGGAGAACGTGGAGGTCCAATCGAATCTGGCTGAGGCATTGACCCGCGCCGATTTGGCCATTGCCAAAAGCGGGACGGTGACTTTGGAGTGCGCTTACTTCGGGGTGCCCACAGTCACGATGTATAAAACGTCCGCGGCGACCTACGCGATTGCGAAACGCATCGTGCAGGTGAAGTGGATTGCGATGCCGAACATCCTCGCGAACGAGGAGGTATTCCCGGAATTTGTGCAGAGCCAGGCGACCCCCGAGAATCTTGCCCGGAGCGCGCTTGAATTGATGAACAACAGCGGGCGTCGCACTACAGTCAAAGCCCGGCTGCGGGCGATTGCGGCTTCACTGGGAACACCGGGAGCGAGCAGGCGCGCGGCGGCGGAAATTGTCAGATTGTTGGAGCAGGATCATTCAGGAGCAAAGTGAAACGAATTCTCGGCATTACCATTTGGATCGCAGCAAGCCTGGCGGGGCGAGCGGCGGATAGCGCAGAGGGCATCGAATTCTTCGAGAAGAAGATTCGGCCCGTGCTCGTGGACACCTGTTACAAGTGTCACAGCAGCGAAACGGACAAGGTGAAAGGTGGCCTGCTCCTCGACAGCCGCGCCGCTCTCCTCAAGGGCGGTGATACCGGCCCCGCGATCGTGCCCGGCGACCCCGAGAAAAGTCTTCTCATCAAAGCCATTCGCTACACGGACGCTGATCTGCAAATGCCGCCGAAGAATAAGAAACTTTCGGCCGAACAAATCGCTGACCTGGAAGCGTGGGTGAAAATGGGTGCACCGGATCCGCGCACCAACAGTTCCAAGGTTTCGTTGAGCGTCGTGACCGAGCAGGCTCGCAAACACTGGGCTTACCAACCCATCCCTTCTCCACTTCCTCCTGCCGTAAAAAATACGAGCTGGGTGAAATCTCCAATCGACAATTTTATTCTCTCGAAACTGGAAGCAAAAAAAATTGCGCCTTCTCCCCAAGCCGACAAACGCACGCTCATCCGCCGGGCAACCTACGATTTAATCGGGCTGCCGCCCACCGCCGGGGAAGTGGAGGCGTTCGTGGCAGACAAGTCACCGGATGCTTTCGCCAAACTCGTGGATCGATTGCTCGCGTCGCCGCATTACGGCGAGCGCTGGGGACGTTACTGGCTCGACATTGCGCGCTACGCGGACACGAAAGGCTACGTGTTTGAAGAGGAACGCCGATATGCCTTTGCCTACACTTACCGGGACTATGTCATCCGCGCGCTCAACGAGGATCTGCCGTACGATCAATTCATCCTTCAACAAATTGCGGCCGATTTGCTGCCACTCGGTGAGGACAAGCGCCCCCTGGCCGCGCTCGGTTTCCTCACGTTGGGACGGCGTTTCCTGAACAACCAGCCGGATATCATCGACGACCGAATTGATGTCGTGTCCCGCGGGTTGATGGGGATGACGGTCAGTTGCGCGCGTTGTCACGACCACAAGTTCGATCCCATTCCAACGAAGGATTATTATTCCATCTACGGTGTGTTCGCGAGCAGCGAGGAACCCAGCGAGAAGCCGCTGCTCGGAGCGAAATCCTTTCCGAAGCAATATCCCGAGTACTTGGAGGAGAAGAAGAAACGGGAAGAGGAGGCGAAACAATTCCGCGCGGAAAAAGAAGCTGAGTTGCTCACAAAGCTCCGCTCGCAAGTCGGAGCACACCTTCTGGCCGCCGTGGAAAGCAAGGGCTTGGACAAAGACAAACGAGAATCCCTGGCTCGCGAACGCAAACTCACACCGCGCCTGGTGAGCATGTGGAGCGAGCACTTGGAAAAAGCCGACGCGAAATCGGATTCAATTTTTGCGCCGTGGCTGGCTTTTGCGGCACTTCCCAGGACGAATTTCGCGGAAGCTGCAAAGTCAATCGGCGACGGAGTTTGCGGAGAACAACGGCCGGACGAATACCGTGAACCGACTGGTCGCGGCCTTGCTCACCAACGCACCGGGGTCGTTGAAGGAACTGGCCAGTCGTTACGACAAGCTGTTTGAAGAAACGGACAGGGCCTGGCGCGAACTCACCAAGACCAATGCCGTGGCAGCCTTCGCCCAACCAGAGCGCGAAGCCTTGCGACAAGTGATCTACGCGGAGAAGTCCCCTTTCAACATGGAGTCGGAGGAAATGTATCGTTTGTTCGATACGCCGGCGCAGCAGAAGGTCCGCGCGCTCAAGCGCAAGATTGATGAACTCGACGCCACACATCCAGGCGCTCCTCCGCGCGCGATGGCGTTAGTGGACAAGAAAACGCCCGTCGAGCCGGTTGTCTTTGTCCGCGGCAATGCCGGCAACCCCGGTCCCAAGGTGCCCCGGCAATTTCTCGAGATACTTTCCGGCGATAAGCGTGAGCCGTTTAAGAATGGCAGCGGCCGACTTGAATTTGCCCGGGCCATTGCGAGCACGAACAACCCACTGACCGCGCGCGTAATGGTTAATCGCGTCTGGAACTACCATTTTGGTTCTCCGCTCGTTCGCACCCCGAGCGATTTCGGAACCCGTGCCGAACCTCCCACTCATCCAGAATTGCTTGATCATCTCGCCTCCAGTTTCATGGCAAACGGTTGGTCGCTCAAAAAGCTTCACAAGATGATGATGCTTTCAAGCACCTACCAACAGTCCAGCGAGGACAACCTGTCGAAAGCCAAACTGGATCCGGCCAATGAGCTGTATTGGAAAATGAACCGGCGCCGACTCGATTTCGAAGCCATGCGGGACACCCTGCTGTCCGTTTCTGCCAAGCTCGATCCCGCGCTGGGCGGTACGGCGGTGGACATCACGACCGAGCCCATTGCCACCCGCCGTTCCGTCTATGCTTTCATTGAGCGTCAAAATTTGCCCGGTCTTTTCCGCACGTTTGATTTTGCCAGCCCCGATGCCACAAGCCCTCAACGGTTTTACACGACGGTTCCGCAACAGGCTCTGTTCCTTCTCAATAGCCCGTTCATCGTGGAACAGGCGAAAGGCCTGTTGTCCCGGCCGGAAATTAAGAACGCCCGGAACGATGACGAGCGCATTGAGGCGTTCTACCGTGTCGCTTTCCAGCGGTCACCCGATCGTGAAGAGGCCGCGATGGCGAAACAATTCCTCGCCGATCAATTGCTGCCGACGTTGTCCACCAACAGCCCTCAGCAAACACCCGAATGGCAATATGGGTACGGCGAGTTCGATCAACAGACCGGTCGCGTTAAACAGTTCCGCAAGCTCCCCCACTTCACCGGTACTGCGTGGCAAGGTGGTAAAGATCTACCGGATGCGAAACTCGGATGGGTCACTCTGAATGCCGACGGCGGCCATGTGGGAAATGATCTTCGGCACGCAGCCATTCGCCGATGGAAAGCGCCTCGGGATGGCGCCATCCGTGTCAGTGGCCGGCTGGCGCATGAGGCCAAACCGGGCGATGGCGTTCGGGCGAGAATCATTTCCAGCGACGCGGGGAGTCTTGGTGAATGGGTTGTCCACAACAGCAAAGCGACCACCAACGTCGAACGAGTCGAAGTGAAGCGAGGCGAGACCCTGGACTTCTATGTCGATTTGCGAGCCGACCTGAACTCAGATTCGTTCGCGTGGGCTTCCACGATTCGCTACATCGCTGACGGAGACGGCAAGTATGCGGAACGCTGGAACGCCAAAAAGGATTTCGCCGGCCCCGCGAAAGAGTTCAAGCCGCTGACACCGTGGGAACGCTACGCCCAGGCGCTGCTTCTCTCCAATGAGTTGATGTTTGTGGACTAAGGCGAGGCGCCCTTGATCGCCAGTCCGCTTTGACGTAATTCTCCCGCGCCTTGAAAAAACCGAGCCGACCCGAGATCCCACGCAAGACGATCTATCGTCTGTCGGTTTACCTGCGTTGTTTGCAACGCTTGAAGGCTAACGAAATTAGGACCGTATCGAGCGAAACCCTGGCCAAGGTGGCGGGCGTCAAGCCGACGCAACTACGGAAAGATCTCACCTACTTTGGCCAATTCGGGACGCGTGGCCTGGGCTATGACGTGGATCAACTCGCCCGCATGATCACCGACTTGCTGGGGACGAGCAGCTTGCAACCGGTGATCCTGGTGGGGGTGGGTAACCTCGGCACCGCCCTGCTGTCCTACCGCGGCTTTCAGGAACAGGGCTTCGAAATTGCCGCAGCTTTCGATGCGGACCCGCGGCGCTTTCGTGACCGAAAATTACCCGTCTCAGTTTACGGGATGGACAAGCTTCCGGAGATCATTCAGGCGCAACATGTGAAGATGGCGATTATCTCTGTCCCAGCCGTGGCTGCCCAGGAAGTCACCAACACCTTGGTGGAATGCGGCATCACAGGAATTCTGAACTTCGCGCCAATCGTCCTGGTCGTACCGGAGGACGTCATGGTCAGTAATGTGAATCTGGCCATCGAGTTGGAGAACCTCAGCTATTTCATCCAGGGCTGAGCAGCGCGCTGTGAATCGTTTCCTCAATTTACGCCTCGTGCACGCGACTGTGTCTGCCATCGCCGGCGCATCCCTGGTCGGATGTGCGAACAAGACTTATTCGCCGTTATCTGCATCGGGAGCGATAGATCCCATCTCGATTGCCGCATCAAACAGCCCACCGCCCGAAGTCGTGGTGCTGGCACAGGATCCCGTGGCCGTCATTGGGTTGGATAACGTGGATGGGGAACTTACCCCCAAGCCGTTCCCAACCAACGTAGTGGCCAATAAGGCGCTGCCGTCGTTCGGAAAAGGTTGGATTCCTTTGCGCAGCTGGACGGAGCAATGCGGTTTCAAGGCGGCGGAACGTGTCACGGTGGGCCGAGTCACGAGCCTTCGGCTCACGACGACGAACGGCCTCGGAAAACTCACCGTGGGCAGTCGGATCGCCCAGTGGAATGGCATTACGGTGTGGCTCGGGTTCGCCCCGCAATTTGTCCGTGGTGAACCCCACATTCACGCGCTGGATGCCGAGAAAATTCTACGCCCACTGGCGGAAGGCCCGGCTGCCCTCTCAGGCCGCACCATCGTCCTCGATCCCGGTCACGGCGGCGCCGATGGCGGAACTCGGGGAGCAAAGCATCAGTTGGAGAAGACCTATACTCTCGATTGGGCGCTCCGCACCGAACGCCATTTAACGAATGCCGGGTGGAAAGTTTTCCTGACTCGCCGACACGACGTGGACGTGTCGCTTCCGCAACGGATTGCTTTCGCTGATCAAGTGAAGGCTGATTTGTTTATCAGCCTGCATTTTAACTCCACATCGCCGCACACACAGCCATCTGGAATTGAAACATACTGCCTGACTCCCGTCGGCATGCCTTCAACGATGGCGCGTGGCTTCACCGATGACGAACGAGCCGTATTTCCCAATAACACCTTCGATGCCGCGAATCTGGCTTGGGCCTTCCGCCTGCAACACGCCCTCATCGACCGCACACACGAGCGAGATGATGGGGTTAAGCGCGCTCGTTTCATGAGTGTGCTGCGCTACCAGAATCGTCCTGCCGTCCTAATTGAGGGAGGCTTTCTGTCCAATCCGAAAGACGCAGCGAACATTCAATCGGGCACTTATCGTGAGGCCTTAGCCCGAGCCATCGTCGACGCGTTAAAATAAAAAAGCGCGACCTTTGCAGGTCGCGCTTGCAGAAAACTGTGGAAATCAGCGGGGCTTGAGGAAGTGAAGACTTCCGTTGTCATCGCCGTGTTTCAAAAACTCCTGCATACTGATGGTCGTTGTCTGGTGAACGCTGCCGTCCATCGTCGCCAAGTTGCCGGAATTCGCACCGTGAACAGCGTTGGTCCAGCGATAATTGACGGCGCCCGCGCCATTCCCACCTACGTTAACCCCGTTGATGTTGTTCACATTTGCCGAGCAACCTCCGCCAGGACCAAAGTTCAGATTACGATCGGTGAAGAGGATATGTTGTTGGGCTTGATCCAGCGCAATGACCGCTCCGGCCTGAGACGACGCACCGGCATCCATGTTGATGGCGAAGCTGGTCGCTTCACCGCGGAATGCTTGGGATGTGTATTCATCCCACGAACTCGCTACCTTGACCTTCTTGTCGCTCTGGCAAGTAAGGATCTTTGGAGAAACGAGTTCATTAGAAATGAAGGCGAAGTCAAACCAGGCATTGCCAGGACGAGTGCCAGTGCGCGGGCGAAGGCCGCCGTCATCATCATAAACGCGCCAGTGCGTGCTGCTCTGCGCGCTATCATTGACCCACATCAACTCTGCCAGGGCGACTTGCTTCAAGTTATTGACACAACCAATACGGTTGGCGCGCTCCTTCGCTCGGGCGAGGGCAGGTAACAACAGGGCAGCTAGAATCGCAATGATGGCAATAACCACCAGCAACTCGATCAGTGTAAAAGCGCGATTAGATTTACGATTTCTTATCATACAAAGGTCGTTGGGTTTCGATGTGAATATGGTGGTGGATGCGGAGTAATGTCAATCGTGGTAGACGGAAAAAATGTTCGTAAACAAAATATTCTCGGGAATAAAACGCACAGACCTGAATGTGACTGCAACGCGGCAGAGTCGTGCCAGTGCGAGCGCTTTGCGTGTTGGTTCTACCCTCTCGTGATAAATAGAAATGGGCACCCCCGGCGGGTGCCCATTAAATTTGAAAACCGGCAGTTCAGGGTTTAACGACGCGGGTCTGGCTCACGCCGCTCTGATTCGCATTCGCAATCTGCTTCTTGAGGGATTGACCATTGAGCTGCTGCACGCTGCCATCACCCAGACCAATATTGCCTGCACGGACGTGGATAGTGGCATCCCAGTCTGCATCAGGGTTATTTCCCGTCACGACCGTCTCGGTCCAATTCAGAGAGCCCGTGATATTCCGATCTCCGGAGAGCACCGTCTGGGGCTTGGATTCATCTGCATCGATGCCCGCGAAATAGCTCAACGTGGTGTTGTCATTCGCCCCTTTTCCGAAGCTCGTGGTGTTGTTGTTCAAAAAGTCGGAGGCTTTTGACTTGGCACCATCGCTATTGCAAACGAGAACCTTGGGGGACACCAACTCGTTCGACATGGAGCGATAAATACCGACGGCCGTACCACCAGCGCCATTGTTTGCAGCGGTTGAACCCGGCAGGGTGCCAATTGTTCCACCTTCGTTTTCCGAGACATTGAAAGGGAATCTGTCAGCGTGATCATTCGACCACAAACGGTATGCAAGTCCGACTTGTTTGAGATTGCTCGTGCAACTGATGCGTTGCGCCCGTGCTTTGGCACGAGCCAATGCAGGAAGGAGCAAACTGGCGAGAATGGCAATAATTGCGATAACAACGAGCAGCTCAATGAGCGTGAACCCGGTCAATTTGGACTTACGAATGTGTGTCATATCTTTTGTGTGTGATTTGGGTAAACAGCCCGCGCACTTTATGTTTTTGAATAGTTGAGTCAACAGCTTTCAGCTCGGTTTAGCATTCACGATACCACTGTCAGCATAAGCCTGATTTCGGCTCCGACATCCCTTAAGCGCCACGACAATTGTGTGCGATTCACGCATTGCGTGCGGACGTCACGCGCACGAAAAAAAAGAGGCCGGACTTTCGTCCGACCTCTTGTGAATTTTCCGTCCCGTCTAGGGAACCCGGAGACGATAAAACACAGCGTTGCTGCCAACGACCGTGTTGGTCACGCGAATCAAGCCAAACGTATTCGTGAATACATTGCTCCAAACTGTGGCTGACGCAGGAACCGCCAAGGCGGTCGCTCGCTGCAGGACCACCGTCGCATTGCTGCCGCAACTATTTGTTACCGGGTTGGACCACGTTAAGACAAACGTGGTCGAGTTGGCGGTCGGGCGCGAAAGCGTCTGCCGCAACTCGTTCGTCCCCAAGCGGAAGCTATTCGTCCACGCCGGCGTGTAAACACACGATACCGCATTGGTAACGGTGAGGATCGCGGCGGCACTGGTCAGCGACGCGTTTGGATTCGAAACCACAACCGTGTAACTGCTGCCGCTGTCCGCCAGCTGAACATTGGTCAAGGTCAGGGTCGGGCTAGTGGCAGTGGGAATATTAACGCCACCCTTGCGCCACTGGTACGAAATGGGACCAGGTCCCGTGGCCGCGACGGTGAAGGTCGCCGTGGTGCCGACCGCGTTGGTTCTGCTTTGTGGCTGCGCGGTGATTTGGAACGGCAAAGATACAACGCTGGATTCCACACCCAGCAAGGTCACTTGGGTGCCGAACACGACGTCAGAACTTCCCACGCTTGATTGATGAACCTCGACAGCAAGCGTATTCGCTCCAGCAACGAGGTTAGTAACGAGAACGTCGAAGGTTTCAAACGCTCCTTCGACCGGTTGGTTGGCAGCCAGAGTGGCATAAGCCACCGCGGCGCCTGCGGCAAATCGAACCCGCAGGATTTCCACCCCGTTGAGGTAGTAGATGGCACCGTCATCCAACAACGTGCGAAGCCGAAGTGTGGCACGACCGCCACCGACCGGAGAGGTGGCGGTGCCGCGGAAGTAATAGGTTATGGGACCCAGCGTGAGCGGGGTACGGATGGGTTCAGGCAAGGCCGCCGTTTCCAGACCGAAAATGGCCTGACCACTGGCCCAAGCCGAATCATTAAAGCCAACGGCTCGCCAACCAGTTCCCAAATCTGTCCCACTCTGTTCATACTTCCAAGTGCCAGCTATCCCCATGATGTCGACGGGGCCTTCGAATCCAATACGGACAACGCTCGGATTAGGACTCAATGTATTCGGGACCACCGCTCGGTCCTGAATGTTGGTCGCGATGAGGAAATAGGATCCTGCCGGAAGGTTCCCGACTGTAAGCACGACATTGGTATTATTCGAGACGCTTACCGCACTGATGGCCACGTTGGCTCCCGAGGAGTTCGTGATGCGGTAATTCGCCAGAGTAGTGCCGGAAACCGATAGGGCTTCAGAGAAGTTCGCAACCACGGTTCCGTTGGTGGTGAGAAGAGCGCTGACCAAGACTGGAGCGTTCGTATCAGCCACCA
This sequence comes from uncultured Verrucomicrobiae bacterium, assembly GCA_963760275.1. GTDB lineage: Bacteria > Verrucomicrobiota > Verrucomicrobiia > Limisphaerales > SIBH01 > JANNGC01. The sequence goes on along the minus strand of CAVXCM010000006.1, from coordinate 3,919 downwards.
CGCAAAGAGTCGCGTTGGAGCTCACCGCGCCTGAAGTCGCGTTGCTCACTGCCACTCGATATTGGGCGCCCGCCATGGCGAGGGTAACCGTAGGAATGGTGTAGACCGGATTGGTGGCACCTGCGATACGCACGCCATTGCTGCTCCATTGGAAAGTGAGACCGCCCGCCTGCATCACTTCAAAGCTGACGCTGGAACTTTCCGCGGCGCATCTGCTCGCCGGGCCTCCAGTAATCACAACCGGTCCAGTGACAAATGAACGAACGCTTGCATCCAATTGAAGGCCGAACACCTTATCAAAGTTGTTCGAAGACGATTGATGCAGCTCGACCGCCAACACATTGTTGCCAGAGCGAATCCCATTAAACACGACATTGGTGGGTCCCACACGGGCCACGTCACCGATGGTAGTAGCGGCGGTCGTTTGATAATTGATGGTGCCAGCTGGCATATTGTAGCGAAGCACTTCATTACCATTGAGGTAGATGACCGCACCATCATCAATGATGTGGGTAAGAGACAACTGGAGTCCGCCGGGGCTCGCCGTGAAATCGAATCCGGTCCGAAAATAGGAGGTCACCCCAGGGGTTTGAGATAAGGAAGTACCCAACGGCCCTGGAATTTCATTCGAATCCGGGTGGTTGTAAAACACCGAGGTGCCATCTCCCCAAAGGTTTGGGCTGCTGGTATTGTAAGTAAATTCTTTCCAAGCCGTTCCCAAATCTTCCTGGTCGAATCCTGCATAGGGATCCCAAAACTTGTAGGCAGAATCGAACGCCACGAGCCTCACTAGACTACGGACCGGGATGGAACTATTGGTCGAAATGACATTGGACCGCGGGCCCAAATCCTGAAGCCGATTTACCACAAGAATATAGTTTTGGCCGGGGGTGCGGGCAGCCGTCGCCAGCAAGACATTTGTCCCGTCAACCAAAGTCGCACTGGAAATGGTGAGCAATGCTCCCGAGACAGTGTTCGTAATCCGGTAGTTATTTACGTTGGTGGCCGTTGCAGTAGTCACCCGTTCCGAAAACGACACGAGAACGTTCGTCAATGCTGTTGTTCCGTCCGCCTCTAGCAAGACAGGCGCATTCGTGTCCGGAATCACCGTCACTGTCACCACACTGCTCGTGACGCTGTTGATGGAGTTGCTGACCACGACAAAGTAATTGCCGGCGTCATTCGTGGTGGTAACCGAGATGTTGTAAGGATTTAGGGTCGCGCCCGGAATGATAACACCGTCTTTGTACCAGCGATAATATGCAGGAGCCCCTTGAACGCCAACCGTTAGGTTCGCAGGTTGACTTTCATTCACCACAAGATTTTGCGGTTGCGCCGTGATACTCAACGGGGCGGGCGGAATCGGGTTGACGATAAGGGCCATTCCGAAGTCAACGTCACTACTCGTGGTGGCGTTTTGGTGGACTTCGACCGCAATCACGTTGTTCCCGATTCGCAACAGGTTGGGCGGTAAGTTAGAAACGATAAAAACCCCTTCGTTAGCAGGGTTAGCGGCCACCGCCAGCGTAGAATGTGTGATGTTACCCGCAGGCATGTTGTAACGAAACGCTTCGACACCGTTCAAATACACCACGGCGCCGTCATCGAAGTAATTGCTGGAAATGACTGAGAACGCGGCAGTGTCATTCGTGAGTTGAAATGACGTGCGGAAATAGCGGGTTATGAATACGAGGCTGCCGGGATCCAATACAGTGTTGGTCAGAGAAGCAATCGTCGCATTAATTCCCCCGTTTTCATACGCCAGGATGCCACGGCCGCTCTGCCAGGCAGCATCATTGTAGTTGGTGGCGCGCCAGGCCGTTCCAAGATCCGTGTTCGAATTTTCATATTTCCACACATGATCGGTGAGCCCCATCAGCACGAAGGAGGATTGCGCGGATGCTCGGTGGCTCATGCCGAACAAGGCGAGACCAAGGCAAAGAACAGCGCTCAGTCTTGTCAACAAATGGGTTCGCATAAAGGTTTTAGGTTGTTGGTTTTCACGCGCGGTCGCGCCGAAATACAGTTTGTCCGTCATGGGTTGTTTCAGAAGTGCAACAAGGAATCACGTAATCAAATCTTTGGCAACTGGGAAACAATTATCGCGGCAGATTTCTGGTCGAACGCAAAATTGCGGAGAATTTTGTCGACGCCGGACATTGAAATTGACATTCAAGGTTCGTCTCGTAGAGTCGCCGACGAATACTTTGGCTGGCTCAACCAGAATACTTTATGAAGTTAAGACCCAGACTTTCTTTGAAGGCAATTACGTCGCTCGCAATCGTTTCGATGGTCCTTTCCGCAACGCTTGCCAACGCAGCGGATGAACGGCAGGCGCGGGTAAACGCAATGGCCGGATCTGCTACCTACTCCTCACAAGGCGGCGCCTTTGTCCCGCTGTCGGTAGCCACCAAGTTGAGGCAGGGTGATGCCATCAAGACGGGGCCTGGTTCACATGTGGATGTCGACTTGGGTGGAAACGTTGGCATTGTGCAGGTCGCTCCGAGATCCACTTTGGTGCTGGAGAAACTAAGCATCAGCGAGACGGGACCGGAACATCTGACCGAAACCGAACTGCGCGTCGATTCCGGGGCCATCTACGCCAAGATCAATAAATTGGCTCGAGGTTCTCGTTATGAGATCGCGACCCCAAAGGGCATTGCGGGCATCCGTGGTACTGCAGTGTATGTAAGCGCCGACGGTCGCGTCACCGTTCTCGACGGAGTTGCCGCAGTTGCTTACACGAACGCAACTGGTGGTGTTGATACTTACATCGTCAAATCTGGAGAGACGGTAGCCCCGGATGACCGCCCTCCGCATCCTGCCACGCCAGAGCAATTGCGGGAAATCGTCGAAGCGTTGCGAGATGCTGCGGCACACGGAGTGGGCGTTGCGACCCCTTCATTCGCAGGCCGGCTTGAGTTTGATCAAACGTTCATCTCCCCGGTTCTTCCTGTGAAGACGGAAGCGCCGGCCGAAGAGCCGTTTCCCGGTGACACGATAAAATCTAAATAGCTTTTAATCTCTTTCGAGAACCCAGAGGGACCTTGAGTCGCTCTGGGTTTTTTGTTTTGTTCGGCAGGTGAAGCGAAACCTGACCTCGCTCTTACCCATCCTCATCTGCACGGCGGTAACAGCCTGCGTCGCATTTGTTGAGTGGTTAGGGGACCGGGAATGGACCACTCCATTTCAACGCGTCGAATGGATCACGTACGACTGGAGAGTGAGGCTCGCCGCAGATCAAGACTCCATTGTCGCAACGAATCTCGGCCTAGTCGCGATCTCCGACGACAGCATCGAAACGCTGCTTGACGGATCGCTCCCGTACCAATTCGGCTTACAATGGCCTCGTCAAGTTTACGGCCGCCTTATCAACGAGCTGAGTACGCAGGGTGCAAAAGCGGTTGGGTTCGACGTCGTGTTTGGCGAGTTGCGGCCTGACCATCCAGGAGTGGTAATCGACGGCGAATTGATTCCTTCCGACGTTTATTTCGCACGTGAAATGGCTCGATGGAATAACGTCGTTTTAGCGACGGAGAAAAGCCTTCTACCGCCCGACCTGTTTCGGACCAACGCCTGGAGCTTGGCGGAAGTTTCGGCGAAACGTGACATGGACGGTATTTTACGCCGGGCTCACGCGTATTCGGTGGCAAATGTCTGGCATCCCGTCATCCAGCGCGCCTCCAGCTTGTTCGGCTGGGATCTGGGGAAAGCTAGGCTCGAAAATGGCCGCGTGCTGTTTCCGCGCGAAGATACGGACACCTTTGACGAATTACCGCTTAACAGCGCGCAGGAATTTGACTCGTCGCGGCTGAATGCGGCGTTGAATGAGCGCCGCTCAAACGCTTCGCCGCAGTGGGAAAAACCATTCGTCAAAGCGCGCTTGTGGCAACTCGGCATTCTTCTCGCAGCCCGGGAT
>CAVXCM010000005.1:0-26971 GCA_963760275.1 uncultured Verrucomicrobiae bacterium | reverse complement strand
CGATCGCACCTTCATCGGCGGCAGTCAGCGCCCGATTCGTGAAAACAACCTGCACTTGCTGGATCACGACAGCACCGGGTTCTACACCTTGATCTATTCGCCGCTGCCGCCCACGGATTTCACGACGCCCTCCAGCAGCGTCGCGGCCTTGCCCGCTTACAGCGACATGCAGATACCGGTTAGCTGGTCCGGCACGGATGCCGGCGGCGGCCAGATCGCCTTCTTCGACATTTACGTGGCCGAGAACTACGGGCCGTTCGTGCCATGGCTGCAGGGCGTGCCGCATCGCGCGGCGATTTACACCGGAGTCGCGGGACGGCGCTACGAGTTCTATTCCGTGGCCACGGACAACTCCGCCAATCGCGAAGCGCCGCCCATCTATGCGGATGCCCAGACCGTCGTCGCGCTGTCGAACACCGCACCGTCTCTCGCGCTGTCGGCCCCTGCCACGTTCAACGAAGGCGAAGTGGTTACGATCGATGCCATCGCCTCCGATCCCGAAGCGCCGGCGCAATCACTGCTCTTCACCCTCACTGCCGGGCCGGCGGGCGCGACGATCCATCCGTCCACGGGCAGAATCCAATGGCCCACGGGCGAAGCCCATGGCCCTGGCACGAACCTGTTTCGAGTGGTGGCCCGGGACAATGGGTTGCCACCGCTGTCTGTCACCAACGAGATCACCATTGTGGTTCAGGAGGTCAACTCGGCGCCTATTCTCCCGCCGCCGCCAGTGCGGACGGTGAACGAGTTGCAGGCGTTGGTGCTGCCGTTGAATGCCACGGATGGCGACCTGCCCGCGCAGACGCTTACCTATAGCCTCGGTGCCGGCGCGCCGGCAGGCACCAGCATCGACACGAACGGGGTTTTCCGTTGGACGCCCACCGGCACGCAAGGGCCCACCACCAACAATCTGAAAGTGATTGCGCGCGACAATGGCACGCCCCAGCTCAGCATCACTCAATCGCTCGTGGTGATCGTTCGCGACACTCGGCCGGACTTCCTGGTCGCGCTCGGCTCGACCAACCTGCTCGCCGGCCAGTCGGGCGCCGTGGCCGTCCGCGTGGATTCAGGCCTCGACCTCACGAACATTTCGTTGGTGCTCGATGTCACCCCGGACGTGCTCGCCAACCTCTCGCTCGTGCCCATTCTTCCCTCGGTCGGTTCCACTACCCTGGAGCCCGCCGGCGCGGATCGGTATCAAGTCCGAATTGCCGCCGCACCTGGCGATGTGCTGCAGGGAGCGGCGGAGTTTGCGCGTTTGAATTTCAATACCGCGGCGAACCAACCCTCGGCCCTGGTGCGGTTGCGGCCGTCCAGCGTCACCGGCGTCCGGGCGAGTGGCGAATTCGTCCCCCGCGCCAACGGGTTCGATGGACGCGTGGTAGTGATTCACCAGCAACCGGTCCTGGCCGCGTTTGGAACGTTGCCGCACCGCCTGGAAGTCATCGGCCGGCCGAACACGACCTACGACATTCTCTCGAGCACGAATGTGGCAGGGCCTTGGACCGTGATTGGCACGGTGGGGTTGGCCGAGTCCCTCTCGTCGCTGTTCAGCCTCCCGTCTGCGCCCACGCCAATCTACTATCGAGCGGTGCAACAGAATGGCACCGGAGCACCGTGGCTGGAACAGTCGAAGTGACCATGGAGGGTCTCGCGTGCCCGGCGCATACGGGGCTCATCCAACGGTGACCGTCGGCAAGGCCGCGACCCGTGCACGGCGGGCGCACCTGACGCGCTTATCTGTGGCTGGACGGTTCAACGTTTACGGTTCAAGCGTCCGCGTGGACGCGCCCTGCCGCTTCGACACACGGAAAAGGGCTGACTTCCGGAGGCTGCGTTGACACATTCCAGCAACGTTAAATCCGCATGCGCTCGCCATTCTTCTCTCGGTTGTTTTCCATCGCAGCCGTAATCGTGGTCCCGATTGGGGCCAGGGCTCAAATCGCCGTAACAACATCGCCAGTCACCAACTCATTCGTCTCTCAGCCGCCGGCGAGCCAATGGTCCACCTATTCTGTCGCGGGCAGTTCAGGCACGATCGGCAACACGACCGCACTGGACTCAACGGCCACGGGCCTCGCTGCTTCGACAATCAACGTCACCATCCCCGCCGACCCTTCGGGCGGAACCCCAGCCCAGGCATCGCTGGCAGTCTGGTCGAGCGCCGGTTACCTGCAATCGCGCCCCTCCGGAAATGCGGCGACAATCCTGATGGCGACCTTACGCAACAGCACCAGCGGCACCGCCGGGGTATTCAATGTGCACTATGACCTCACCGTCGTCTCGCCCATGACTGAGGAGACGCCCGGCCTCCGCGCCTTCTACAGTTTCACGGGTGCGGCCGGTTCGTGGCAGCCACTCGCTTCCCTTTCCAGCGGCACCGCAGGACCCAAAAGCGCGGCGCTCAACCTGTCTTCCTGGCCCATCAATGCCCTGCTTTACCTGATGTGGGCAGATGACAATGGCAGCCCGACCGATACCGCCTTCCAGATCGACAATTTCATGGTCCAGTTCATCAGCGGGTCACCCGTGATAGCGCAGCCTCCGCAGAACCAGACAGTGGCGCCTGGAGGCACGGCCAGCTTCAACGCCGTGGCTCACGGCCCTGAACCGCTTTTCTACGTGTGGCACAGGAACGATTTCCCCCTCGCGGGCGGGAACGCGGCTACCTTCAACATCACCAATGTGCAGCCGGAAGATGCCGGCGACTATTCTGTCGTGGTCACCAATAGCTTCGGCTCAGTGACGAGCGCGGTGGCCACACTGACGGTTGGCATCGAGCCTCTGTCCATAGCAGCGCAGCCATCGGATACGGCGGTGGTCGTGGGGAATAGCGCTGCCATCCATGTCATCGTCAACGGAACGGCCCCGCGGTTTCAGTGGTTCAAAAACCAAGGGGCGGTTTTGGATGCAACGAATGCCACGCTGGCCTTCTCGCCGGCGCAGTTGAACGACACTGCCCTTTACCGTGTGGTGGCCACGAACGGAGCCAACGCGGTCACGAGTCGCGTCGCTGTGGTCAGTGTGGTAGCCCCGCCCTATCCATTGCTCGGCCTGACCAATCACTTCTGGCGTTACAACCAGAGTGGCGTGGACCTCGGCACAGCCTGGAAGGAGGTCAGCTATCCGCCCGAAACGAACTGGCCGACCGGACGCGGCGTTTTCGCCTTCGAGGACCTGGCGTCCATTCGCCCGCTCACCAACACCGTGCTGCAATTGGACAATCCACCGGGCACGCGGATTCGCACTTATTACTTTCGCACGGCTTTCCTGCTCACGAACGATCCGCAGGAACTGACACTCGTCACCTCGAATCTCATTGATGACGGAGTGGTGGTGTATGCGAATGGGCACGAGGCGTACCGCATCAACATGCCGGCGCAAACGATTTTCTATGACACCCTGGCCAGCGGCACGTTGACGGAGGGTGTGTTTTTGACCAACACGATTCCACGGCATCTCCTCCGCGCTGGGAGCAATGTCTTCGCGGTGGAAGTGCATCAGAATTCCATCAGCAGCAGTGATGTCGTCAAAGGCTTGGCCACGTTTGTGCACTACCTAAGCCCCACCCGCCTCGGCATCACCAACCAACCTATTTCCCAGGCGGTGGATGAACTGCGGCCCGTGAGTTTCACGTTGGGTTACACTGGACTGACCGCGCGCGTGCAGTGGTACCGTGACGCCGGAGACGGACCAAGCCCGTTGCCAGGCGCCACGCAGACGACGCTGACTGTCGCTTCGCCCGTGGAGGGAATGGATGACGGCATTTACTACGCCACGATCAGTAATGCGTTGGAAATGGTGGTCAGCGACGCCGCGACGCTGTCGATAACGCAAGCGCCGCCGACGATCGTTATTCAGCCGCAGGGCCAAGGTCTGTGTCCGGGCGCACCGCTTCATCTGGAAGTCGCCTCCTACGGTTCGGCCTCTTCGACTTTCCAATGGCTGCGCAACCGTTCCCCGATCACTGGCGCGACCAACCGGCTCTTCAGCATCGGCAACACCACCCTTGAAGACACGGCGCTCTACTCAGTCGTGGTGAGCAACGCGTTAGGGGTGGCAATCAGTCTGGATGCCGTGGTGGAGGTGAGCTTGGCGCCATTCATTGTGACGCCACCGAAAAGCACGGGTGCTCATCCTGGAAGCAGTGCGCAACTCCAGGTTGTCGCGGGCGGCTGTGGCCCGTTGACTTATCAATGGCGATTCCATGGAACGAACCTGCCCGCCGCCACGAATGCCACGCTCGCATTCGCAAGTGTTCAACTCGCAGACGAAGGCCCTTACCGAATCGCGGTCTCAAATGAGCACGGCAGCATCGTCAGCAGCGAGGTTCTGCTGGTGGCGAGTATTGGACACGCCTTGGATGCCCCCGAACTGCCGTGGACCGTCGGCGCAGGAACCTGGGTGGTGGAGTCCGCCGAGACCCACGATGGTGTCGCAGCCGTCCGCAACAGCAATATAGCCGGGTCACAAGCGCGCCTCGACATTACCGTGGCTGGCCCAGGACGAGTCAGCTTTTGGGCCCGGACGATCGGTCCTGGCCCGATTTTCCGATTTCGAATCGATGGGCGGTCAGAAGCGCAGTGGCTGGCGGCGACTCCCTGGTGGAGAAGCGAATTCTATGTGCCGACAGGGACTCACGTCCTCTCCTGGGACCTTTTCAATCCTTCCGCCAATACCGTTTTCATCGATCAGGTCACGTTCAGCACGAACGATCTCGGGCCCGAGATACTTTCCGCTCCAGCCCACGTCACCCTGTCCGCAGGCAGCAACACCGCATTCTCCGTCACCGCTGAAGGTTTCCCTCCGCTGGCGTATCAGTGGAAGTTCAACGGCGAGAATATACCGGCGGCGACGCAATCGATTCTCGCGCAGCTCAATGCGCAGCCATGGCATGCCGGCAATTACACGGTCGTCGTCTCGAACGCATTCGGAACGGCCGCGGGCACCGCCTCCCTGACGGTCATTGATGCCGCGCCGAGGCTGGAGACGCATTCGCGCGTGCTCGCCGTACGTGGCCGTGAAGTGCATCTGAACGCGCAAGCGTCCGGCAGCGAGCCGATGTTCTTCGCCTGGCGCCACAACGGCACGGCCATCGCCGGCGCGACCAACTCGTCGCTCATCCTGCCGCCGGGAACGAACTGGCCCGGACACTATTCGGTAGCGGTGAGCAACGCGTTTGGCGGAACCATCAGCCCGGACATCTCCATCGTCACTCACTCAGGTGTGGCGCGTGGTGCAGATCAGCATGGATGGACTCGGCGCACAGCATTTGCGCGAATGGCCTGGCGCATGAACCAGCCCGCTACCCATGGTTCGGCAAGCTGATGCGCGAAGGCGCTCACACGTTCAACGCCCGGTGCGATGTCACGCACTCGATCACCGTTCCAAACCACATCTCAATGGTGCTCGGTCGCCCGGTACTGCAACCGCCAGGAGAAACGCCCACCGTTCACCACGGTTATACGAACAACTTTACGATCGGGAACTCGCTGCACGTTCAGGGCAATACTAACGTGGGTTACTTCGCGAGCGTGTTCGATGTGGTGCACGATCGCGGCGGCTCTACGGCTTTCATCTGGACGAAGAGCACGTTGCAAATCATTCCAAACAGCTACGGAATGAGCACGGGCGCACCAGACCTGCTTCCGCCCGACCACGGCACCGACAAGATTGATTTCGATTACCTCGCCCCCAACAGCCTATCCGCTGTCAACGCGCTGCTGCCGCGACTGAACGCCGGGACCGATCGATACGTGTTTGCGCACTTCACGGAAACGGACACCGTCGGCCACAGCGCCGGCTGGGGGACTCCGGAATGGTTTGATGCGCTGGAAGGGTTGGACACCCAGTTGGGGCGCGTCATGGCAGCGGTGCTGAGCAATTCCGGATTGATGACTGACACGGTCGTGATTGTGACCGCCGACCACGGCGGCGAAGGCGATTCCCATCTCGATCCCGCCGCGCCCCTTGCCTACACCATTCCAATGTTCGTCTGGGGACCGGGCTTCAGCGGCGGCACCGATCTTTATCGCCTTTTTGCTAATCGCGCCGACCCACAGACGGTCCGCGTAGATTACAACGCAGTATGGCCGCCCTTGTGGAACGGCGATGCGGGCAACCTGGCGCTGGCCATCCTCGAAATGCCGTCCATCCCCGGCTCGAGTCTCATCCCCATGTTCCCTTCAGAAGACGTTTCGCTCACGATTCTCCAGGAGAACGGCGACGTGGTGCTACGTTGGGCCGGCTTCCGGAGTTCGCTTCACCTTGGAGAGTTCCACTGACTTGCTGGAAGGCTGGGCACCCGTAATCGGTGCCACGGCCACAAACGCAAACGGGTTCCAGCATTCCGCGCTGCCGGTTTCCGGCGAACGGTTCTTCCGACTCCGAAAATGATTTCGATGTCCAGCGCGCGCATGAGATTCTACATCTCGTCGTTCTTGTAAACGATGTCGCGCTTGAGGTCCCAGACGTTGAGCGGCTTGCCCTTGAGCGTGAACACGGCCTGGTTGTTTGGTGGCCGTGCGCAAGCACTCGCGGCAGCTCGTGATCGACCCGCTCGCGGACCGGCCCTCGCACAGGAACACCATCGTGCCTTTGCCTTTCGCTTTGTCGAAGTGGTTCTTGCTGTCCTTCAACTGCGGGATGCGAATGGTGATCGCTTTGGCGCGTTCGCGCGCGAGCTTCTTCACCTCCTGAAGTTCTTTCCGCAACTGCTGCGTGGCAGTGACGAATTTCGCATTGGCAAATGGCTTCTTCGCCAGCAAATTTCCGGCATGAGCACGGTTGGAGAAATCGAATCAGCGTTGAAGAAACTGCCGGTGCAACAGGCGCAGGAGATTGCGCAATGGCTCGACAACTATTTGAAGCAAACGCCATCCGCAAAGATTGAAACCCGTAAATCCGCACCTGTGAAACTTCCAGACTATGCGGCGCGTCGTCGGCAGATTTTCGGCGACAAGGTGCTGCCGAACATGGTGCTGCTCGCGCGCGAAGAGGAGCGCTGGTGACTTACGTCGATACCAGCGTTCTTGTGTCGCTCTACGTTTCGGATGCCAATTCACAACGCGCCGACACATGGCGGAAGGCGAATCCCGCGCCAATAGATTTCACCAGCCTGCATCGTGTTGAACTCAGGAACGCACTCAGCCTCGCCGTGTTTCAGCAGCGAATAACGCTCGCTCAAGCCGAAGCCGCCTGGACGCAGGTTCTGGAAGATTTGAAAGCCGGCGTTCTCGCTACGAGAGCGGATACCTGGGACAAACTCATCGCCGAAGCCGAATCCCTGGCAACGACTCAGACTCCCACGCTGGGCACTCGGACGCTGGATGTTTTTCACGTCGCTGCCTCGCGCGTTGCTGGCGCGACGGACTTCTGCACATTCGATGGTAAGCAGGCGAAGCTTGCTCAGGCGATTGGTTTACAAGTCCGGCCTTGAGGTAACCCCCAACTCAGCGCGTGGAGAATCCGCGAGGACATGGAGACGCGCGCCAAACGTGGCCGCCCCGAAGACCTCCGCGACAATCTCGCCCAAGTCCCCGACGCGCCGCCGTTGCCGGGCGATGAAGCTTGTGTGGTAGCGCGCCGCTGCACGCGCCTGTGTTGCGGGATGAACTCGCCACGAATCAACCTGCGGATAACCGAAAACTGTTGTTCTAGTCCGTGAGTTTTTGAATTATCCACATACGCACAATCATCAATGATCCCTGCTTGGAACAGTTCTGCCGTCTTGCCGCCGATACGACCGGGGCAACCGGGACACAGCACTGACCGTTCGCCTTACGCGGTCAGATTCTCAGAAGTGGTTCAACGCTTCGGCACGTCAAAAGAACGTATCGTTATCCTCCAAGGCCTATTGGAATATCGCAAAGAGCTGACGCAAATCGGTGTGACAGACGGTTTTCAGTGGCTGGACGGCAGTTTCATGGAACACAAAGAGTTGCTCCTGAACGCACCGCCAAATGATGTGGATGTTGTAACTTTCTTCACGCTCCCATCGGGAATCACTGACCAATCGGCTTTCGTGGCGGGCAATCCCGACCTGTTTGATCCTGTTCGGAGCAAGAATCGCTTTCATGTAGACGCCTATGCCATGGTCATTGGCGATCCGATGCATCCGTCCGACGTTCAACAGATTGCTTATTGGTACAGCATGTGGTCGCATCGTAAGAACGGAATGTGGAAGGGCTTCGTTCGAGTGGACATCTCGGCGGCGGAAGACCAAATTGTCGAAGCGCTGTTGGTCCAAATGCAGAACAATCCATGACGCGCGACGAATACATTTTTATATCCTCTGAGATAAAGGAGCTGCAAAGTCTTCTCGCCACGATTCCTCAAGAAAAGGCTGTCAACAGGATTGGATTGGAGGCGCGCCTAAAGTCGGCCAAACAAGCGATCGCTGGATTTAGTCCTGATGAATCTCCCGCCAAGGCGCGGCTCACGTTCCGCGGAAGGCCCGTTTTCGGTTCACACGGCGTCTCTGCTGAGTTCGCATCGAAGGCTTCGGGGTATTTTACGGAAGCATTCTCTGCGGTTGTCGCAGGCATTGCCGAAAACCTGCGTTACATGGGGCCAATTCCAGATAAAGAGAAGAATCAGCTTCTAATCACGGGAACTGCAATCGGTTCGTTTGGTTTTGAATTCGAGCTTCCCAAGGTCGCTCCCAACGGCACACAAACGGACCTTTTTCCAATGCCGAATAGGCCTGAAGATGCGATGCAGAAGCTCGAAAAGCTTTTTCAAGTTGCTGCAGAGGGGACTGACGATGACATCGCTGAATTGGTCGAGGAGGTTCACCCAAGAGCAGTAAAAAAGGCTGCTGAGTTTCTGGATTACATCTCTGAACAAGACGCGTGGTGCGGTTTGGAGTTCAAAGAAAGCTTTTTCCGATTTTCTGGAACCGATCAGGTTCGTGCCTCGGCAGAACGTCTTAAATCCAACAACATTAAGGAATCTGAGGAAACCTACAGTGGAGAATTCCAAGGCGTATTGCCGAAGGGTCGAACGTTTGAATTCAAAGTCAGTGACGGTAGTGGTGTGCTACGCGGAAAAGTCGGTGCCCGATGTCGAGGATGCAGACATCTTAAACCGCGAATATTTGCACAAGCTTGTGAACGTCAGCTTGCATGTGATTCAAGTCGGGCAAGGGAGACCGCGTTTCACACTGCAAAAGCTCAACGACATCAAGCGCTGAGCGCAGACGGTTCACCCCTCACTCCTCCACCGTCACCACGAGATTCTCCATGATGTAATCCTTCCGCTCGGGCGTGTTCTTGCCCATGTAGAAGGAGAAGATTTGCTGGCTGTCCACCTTCGGCGCGTATTCCACCGAGCTCAAGCAAGCCTCAGGCCGTAGCTCTGCATCGCAACAAAATCTGCCGTGTTGCCCGTCGCCAGCTTCACGCCACAGCGGAGGGCGGTGGCTGCAATTTGGCAATCAGCAAGAGTGCGGGACCGGCGGCCAGTCGCGTTGAACAACTCGGCGGCTTTGCGGGCGTCGGCGGCGAGAAATGATTCGGGCGCTGACAGAAGAAGTTGCGCGAGCAGTTCGTCTTGCGGCGTCAGTGGGCCGGAAAGAAATTCGCTCCACGCGATGGTGCTAACCGCGAAATCTTCTCCAGCGGCGAGCCATGCGAGCAGCTTCGTTTCGGCGGGCGAGCCGGGAACGAGAGCTTGGATTAGGAAGTTGGTGTCGAGGTGAATCATTCGCGCGACTCAGCGGCGAGCGTTGCGAACAGCGGTTTGCCACGCCGCAGCTTTCTCGGGCGTAAGTTGAAGACGGCGCTGCAGTTCTTTGAATGCCTGCAGGCGCTCAGAACTTTTAATCGGAGCGGGAGCAGCCTCGGCCTGAGTCACAGCGCGTTTCACTGCTTCTTCCTTGGAAACGCCCCACGCATGTGCGAGCTGTTCCAACAACTGTGCCGTGCTCGCGTCCAGTTCGAGCGAAAGACTGTGGCCGTTGCCGTTCATGCACGAACCGTATCACCTTTCCAACATTGTGAGCAACGGCGAGTTCATGTGAAGAAAGACGTCACTCCTCCACCGTCACCACCAGGTTCTCCATGATGTAATCCTTCCGCTCGGGCGTGTTCTTGCCCATGTAGAAGGAGAGAATCTGCTGGCTGTCCACCTTCGGCGCGTATTCCACCTGGCTCAGGCGCATTTCCTTGCCGATGAATTGCTTGAACTCGTTCGGGGAAATTTCGCCCAGCCCTTTGAAGCGCGTGATCTCCGGCTTGCCGCCCAGCTTCGCGGACGCCGCGTCGCGCTCGGCTTCGCTGTAGCAATAAATCGTCTCCTGCTTGTTGCGCACGCGGAAGAGCGGCGTCTCGAGCACGTAGAGATGGCCGTCGTGCACGAGCTGCTCGAAGAACTTGAAGAAATAGGTGATGAGCAGATTGCGAATGTGCAGGCCGTCCACGTCGGCGTCGGTGGCGAGAATCACCTTGTCGTAGCGCAGGCGCTCGATGTTGTCCTCGATGTCGAGCGCGCGCATGAGATTGTACATCTCGTCGTTCTTGTAAACGATGTCGCGCTTGAGATCCCACACGTTGAGCGGCTTGCCCTTGAGCGTGAAGATGGCCTGGGTGTTCACGTCGCGGCAGCTCACGATGGAGCCGGCTCGCGGACTGGCCTTCGCAGAGGAAGACCATCGTGCCTTTGCCTTTGCCCTTCGCTTTGTCGAAGTGCTTCTTGCAGTCCTTGAACTGCGGGATGCGCAGGGTGATCGCCTTGGCGCGTTCGCGCGCGAGCTTCTTCACCTCCTGCAATTCCTTGCGCAACTGCTGCGTGTCCTCGACCTTCGCGACGATCTTCGTCGCGATGTCCTTGTTGCGATTGAAGAAGTGCAGCAACTCCTCGCGCACCGTGTTCACCAGCTCGGTGCGAATCTCCGTGTTGCCGAGCTTGTTCTTGGTTTGCGACTCGAACATCGGGTCCTTCAAGCGAATCGCCACCGCGCCGACCATGCACTCGCGCACGTCGTCGCCCTCGAACTTGCCCTTGGCGTATTCGTTCACCGCCTTGAGCAGGCCTTCGCGAAACGCGCTCAAGTGCGTGCCGCCATCGCTGGTGTATTGGCCGTTGACGAACGAATAGAACGTCTCGCCGTAGCGGCTGTTGCTGTGCGTGAAACAGAACTCGAGCGTCTTGCTCGTGTAATGCAGCGGCGGATAAATCGGCTCCGAGCCGTCCGCCTGCAAATCCTCCATCACGAGATCCATGCAGCCCGCGGCGCGAGACTGGAAGCGTCTTGCCCGTTGAAGCATGCAGCTTCAGGCCGGTGTTCAGGTAGGTGTAATGGCGCAGCCGCTTCTCGATGAATTCCGTCCTTGAACTCCGAGTCCTTGAAAATCTCCGGGTCCGGCTCGAACTCGACGTAGGTGCCATTCGGCTCGGTGGTCTTGCCCTTGTCCTCCTTCTTGAGCTTGCCCTGCTTGAAGCGCGCCTCGACGAATTGCCCGTCGCGATGGATGCGCACGATGAACTCCTTCGAGAGCGCATTCACCGCCTTCGTGCCGACGCCGTTCAAGCCGACGCTGAACTGGAACACGTCGTCGTTGTATTTCGCGCCGGTGTTAATCTGCGACACGCACTCGATCACCTTGCCCAGCGGAATGCCGCGGCCGTAATCGCGCACCGTGACGCGATTGCCCCTCGACGTTGATCTGCACCTCCTTGCCGTGGCCCATGATGTATTCGTCGATCGTGTTATCGATGACCTCCTTCAGCAGGACGTAACAGCCGTCGTCGTAATGCGAGCCATCGCCGATGCGCCCGATGTACATGCCGGTGCGCAGGCGGATGTGTTCGAGCGAGGAGAGCGTCTTGATTTTGCTCTCGTCGTAAACGTGCTTCTTGTCGTCGGCCATAGTCAGTCAGTGAAAATCTTGGGGCGCAATATCAGCAGAATGAGCGACGAAGCAAACTGATTTGTGCCGGTGAGGCCTCGCACTCAAAACTGGATCTCCAGATGGGCGTTTCCTCACGCCGGCTGGCAGTCCTGCATTGGAATAAGTGCGCTGGAACAATTACCTGAGAGGAAATCGGAATGCAGGACGGCTTCTTGGACCGGCCTGCTTTGGCGCTCTTTCCGCAGCTTCGACGTGGGAGATGCCAGTGCGGTACATAGAGCCGTTCGGCTCGACGATCAGAAACGTGTCTCCAACCGGCGGGATAACAGATAGTCCGAATGTTTCACCGAATGACGAGGTCCACTCACCGTCCGCACGACCATCGGGTGAAAGGTTTGAAACAGCCGAGCCGCCCGGCCAAACCGGCCCCTGTCGTCGAATTCTTCAACATTCAAACCCGACTGACAGGTTCGCCTTCGTCGCCGCTCGCCGTGCATCAGGTTTGACAGCCGGCCAAAAACGGAGCGGAATCATTCATCACGATGAACATTGAATCATGCCGGCCATGGCGCGAATCGCGCCGAACCATTTCCATCCTGTGTTGCCTGATTATTTCGTTGGTCGCCCTGCCAGCGTGGTCGGCGGAAACACGGCCAAACATCATCGTGTTGCTGGCGGACGACCTGGGCTGGGGTGATGTGGCGTGTTACGGCGGCAAGATGCCGACGCCCCATCTCGATGCGATGGCGCGGGAAGGAACACGCTTCACCCAGTTCTATGTGGCGTCGCCAATCTGCTCTCCCTCGCGCGCAGGCTTGCTCACCGGCCAGTTCCCGGCGCGGTGGCGCATCACGAGCTACCTGCAAACGCGCAAAGGCAACCGCGCGTGTGAGCAAGCTGATTTTCTCGCGACCAACGCCCCCTCCCTGCCCCGCGTGTTGAAAGGCGCCGGTTACGCCACGGCGCACATTGGCAAATGGCACCTTGGCGGTGGTCGCGACGTGACGAATGCGCCCAAGTTCGCAGCCTACGGTTACGACCTGGGCTTTGGAACGTACGAAAGCCCGGAACCGCATCCCGACCTCACCGCCACCAATTGGATCTGGTCGCCGCGCGACAAGGTGAAACGCTGGGAGCGTTCGCGCTGGATGGTGGACCGCACGCTGGACTTCCTGCGCGCGCATCCGAACCAGCCCTGCTTCGTCAATCTCTGGTTCGATGACGTGCACACGCCATGGTTGCCCTCGCGCGACGTGCAGGACGACACCTCATTGCGCGGTGACACCCGCGCCAACCTGCGTCCCGTGCTGGCGGATATGGACCGCGAGATCGGACGTCTGCTCGCGACGCTGCGTGAGACCGGTGCGGCTTCCAATACGCTTGTGGTGTTCCTCGGCGACAACGGCCCGCTGCCCACGTTCCAGCAACAGCGCACGGCGGGTTTGCGCGGCAGCAAGCTCAGTCTTTACGAAGGCGGCGTGCGTGAACCCTTCATCGCCTGGTGGCCGGGCCGCGTGCCCGCCGAACGCGTCGATACCAACAGCGTGCTCAGTGCGCTCGACCTTTTCCCCACGTTAGCCCGCCTCGCAGGCGCGCGGATTCCCAGCGACGTTTCCGCGGACGGCCAAGACATCAGCACCGCACTCCTCGGCCAATCCATGACGCGCGCCAAGCCACTCTTTTGGGAGTACGGTCGCAACACCAGTTCCTTTGCCTTCCCCGGCATCGCGCACAACCGCAGTCCCACCGTCGCTATGCGCGACGGCCCGTGGAAATTGCTCGTGAATGCCGATGGCTCGGGTGCGGAACTCTACGACGTGGTGCGTGATCCCGAAGAATCCCGCAATGTCATCTCCGCCCAGCCACAGGTCGCGGAACGCCTCACGCGCGCGGCGCTCGCCTGGAGAAAATCCATTCCCTGACTCTGATCGCGCACAGGGAACTCCAACTCGTCGGTCGGCCCGGACCACGAGTGGAACGCCTGCGTTCATTCCCCGCCTAGCGAGGAGGAACTTCAGGCTTCACCTCCAGCCAGTCGCGATTGAACCTCGTGAAGGTGATGAACTGATACCCTTTGTTGGTGCCGCGCTCCCAGAGCACACCGATGGATTTATCCTTGAGGATGGCGAGATCGGAATAGGCGGAAGGACCACTATAAATCTGACGTTCTCCGGAAAATGTTTTGCCTTCATTCAAGCTCACGCGCGCGACGAGATTCGAACGGTCGGGGCCTTTAGGACCAGTCCATAGCAAGCTGTCTCGATCATCGCCGTCCGCCTTCCGGCTCAACCGCTCGATGGCGCAGGCGACGCGGGTGACCGTTTCGCCGGGGTAGGCTGGCGACCAGGTCTTGCCCCCGTCGCCACTGGTGGAGCGCCATCGATTCGTGCCGCGCTGCTGCCGAATGTCGAGCAGCCAACGGCCATCAGTGAGCTCGACCAATTGGCATTCATCGCCTGAGACGCCGGGCACAAAACTGCCGCGCCGCCAAGTGCGTCCGTGATCATCGCTGACCAAGGCAAACACACCCCATGGTTCAAATCGCCACACGGGAAACGCCAATCGACCGTCGCGCGCCTGGATGCCGCCGCCCGGTCCCACCACGCTCGTGCGCCACTTCGGGTCCTGCCCATCGCGAGCGACCGCCGTCAGGTCCACCGGCTCCGACCAGGTCAGGCCGTTGTCATCGCTGCTCCGGAGAAATGTCCCCACGTCGTCCGTGCCCGCGCGCGCGGTATAGGTGTTGCGGCCGGGTTTGCCGCGCAGGTAGCAAAGCCACAACCGTTTCGTATCGCGATCGACCACAGTGCTGGGGTTGGCCGCCGACCACAATGCGCCGGCGTGTTCAATCACCTTCATCTCGGACCAGGTCCGGCCAGCGTCGGTGCTGCGTTTCAGCACCAGATCAATCTCCTGTTTGGCATAACCCGGATCGCCCAGTCCGTATTTCCGGGCCTCAGCAAAGGCGAGCAAGGAGCCATCCGGCGCCACCTCGATAGCGGGAATCCGATAGGCGGTGTAGCCGTCGCGCCCGGAGGTGAACACATCTGTCTGTTCCAACAGCGGCGCCGCGCCGGACAACGATGCGATGGCCTGGCACACGACCACGATGAGGCTGACGCGGAGGAACGGTAGGGTGAGCGGTGTTTTCATGAGTTGCCTTTTGTTGGTGAACCGTAGGGCGGCAGCGGGTGGCGGAGCAATGCTTCGCGCTCCGGTAATCCGGAGGGCAGTCGCAGGGTGAACTCCGAAAAAACGCCCGGCTCGCTGCGCACGTCCACTCGCCCGCCGTGCGCTTCCACGAACGCGCGGACAAGATTAAGGCCCAGGCCCAGGCCGCGCTGCGACCGGCTCTTGTCGCCGCGGTAAAGACGGTCCCAGATTTTTAGGCAGTTCCTCGGGAGGGATGCCAATGCCCGAGTCGCGAATGGTCACGAGGACTTCATGGGCGTTGCGTTGGCAACGAACGTGAATCTGGCCGCCGTCGGGGGTGTACTTCACGGCGTTATCGAGCAGGTTGGCCAATGCCTGGCGAATGCGCGGCACGTCCACCTCGGCCCAACAATCGGGCGCGAGGTCCGCGTGGATACTGAGACGCTTTTCGTCCGCAACGTACCGGTAAACTTCCATCACCTGCGTCAGCAGCGGAGCAACGTCGGCGCGCACGCGGTCGAGCTTCATGGCACCGGACTCAGCCTCCGCCACGTCCATGAGGGTTTTCAAGATGGTCAGCACGCGGTCTGATTCCTCGGCGGCGTCGGCGAGGGCTTCCCGCAGGGCATCGGCATCAACGCCTCCGCGCAACGCTTGTTCAGCGCCGGCCCGCAGCCGGGCCAGCGGGGTCCGCAGGTCATGCGCCACGTTGTCGAGCGACTCGCGCATTTGCCGGATGAGCCGCTCGTTTGACTCGAGCAATCGGTTGAAGAGATGAGCGAGGCAATCCAGTTCATCGTCCGACTCACGCGTGGGAACGCGGGCATTGAGGTTCCCGGTGTTGATGATGGATTCAGCCGTGGCCGCGATATCCCGCACGGGCCGCAAGCTGCGCCGCGCCACCAGCGCGCCCCCCGAAATGGCGAGGATGAAGACGGGCACGGCAACGGCAACGAAGACGCGGCGGAAGGGTTGCAAGACCATTTCACGGCTGTTGGTGATTCGTCCCACCTGCAGCACGGACTGCTCGCGCGAGACAGTGGCCGCGATGGTGAAATCACGCTGCTGGTCGCGGGGCACGCGCACCGTCACCACCTGGCGAGCCATGCCGAAATTGAATTCCGGCGGCTCATAGTTCACCCACTCCTCGGGCGCGCTCAGGAAAATGACTTCGTTCCAGCGGTTCACGATGCGGATGAACAGTTTTTCCCGGCGGGCATCCTCGCTGCGCCGTACCCAGGTGTGGAGCGCGACGGCGCCACCGCTGTTGTAAATGGCCGCCAACTCCTTGAGGCGCGCTTCGACGATTTCTCGATCCTGCCGCTGGACTGCCGCGGCAATGAGAAAATAGAGCGCCAAGAACAGGCCCGCCACGCTCAACAGAAAGGTGAGCGCGTACCAAATATTGAGCCTGAAGTTAATGCTGCGCATCCAGGCTAGGAGGGTTTGAGCACGTAGCCCACGCCGCGAATGGTGTGGATGAGCTTGGTGGGAAAATCCTTGTCCACTTTGCTCCGCACCCGATGGACCAGCACATCCACCACGTTCGTTTGCGGGTCGAAGCTGTAGTCCCAGACGTGTTCCAACAGCATGGTCTTGGTCACGACGCGGCCCGTGTGGCGCATCAGGAATTCGAGCAAAGAGAACTCACGGGGTTGCAATTCGATGGATGTTTGGCCCCGGATGACTTCACGCGAGATCAAATCCATTTGCAGGTCAGCGACCTTCAACCGTGTCGGTTCAGTCGCGTGAGTGGAGCGGCGGATGAGCGCCTGCAAGCGCGCCAGCAATTCAGAGAAGGCGAAGGGTTTGACGAGGTAGTCGTCGCCGCCGGCTTGAAGGCCGCGTACGCGATCATCCACCGTGGTCTTGGCACTGAGGATGAGCACGGGCACCTGCTTGCCGCCGCGACGAAGCTTTTGCACCAGTGTCAGTCCGTCCAACTTGGGCAGCATGATGTCGATGACCGCTGCGTCGTAGGGAACCGTCTGCGCCATTTCCAGTCCGCTCTCGCCATCGGCGCAATGGTCCACGGCAAAGCCATTCTGCTTCAATCCGTTCACCACGAACGAAGCGATTTTCTTGTCATCCTCCACGACGAGCACTCGCATAGCGGGAGAACCGTAGGAGAGTTCCGCCCAAACAAAAAGCCCTCTCGCTCGCGCAAGAGGGCTTCGCTTTAGAATTCCGTCAGCCCTTGTTTTCGTCCACCACCACGAACCGGCTGCCACCTTTGCTCCAGACGCGCACCAAGGTCCGCTTGTCCTTCACGTTCTCCGTCAGCTTCACCGCATCCTCCGCGCCTTTCACCGGCCTGCGATTGATTTCCAGAATCACATCGCCTTCGCGAAGGCCCGCCTCGAACGCCGCCGAGTTCGGCTCCACCTGCGTAATGACCGCGCCCTTCAGATCTGCCGGTAGCTGAAACTGCTGCCGGAAAGCCGGGCTGATATCCCCCACCCCGACACCATGCAGCGCGTCCGAATCGTCATTGGCCGCGTCCGGATTTTTGGCCGACGCCCGATCGCGTCCAGGCAACTCCTTCAGCGTCACGTCCAGCGACTTGAGCTTGCCGTCACGCAGCACTTTCACCGGCACGGAACTGCCCGGCGCCGTCTGAGCCACCTGCAGTTTCAGGTGACGACTGTCCTTCACGGCCTTGCCATTGAATTCAGTAATGATGTCACCGTCCCGCAAGCCCGCCTTCTCCGCCGGACTCCTGGGCGTCACAGCCGCGATCAGCGCGCCGCGTGATTCCTTCACGTCAAATTCCGCGGCCAGGGCCGGCGTGAGGTCCTGGATGTTGACCCCCAGGAAACCGCGCACCACGCGGCCATCCCGTACCAGACCCTCCATGACCGAGCGTGCCAGATTCACCGGCACCGCAAACCCAATCCCCTGATTCCCCCCGCTGCGGCTGAGGATGGCGGTGTTGATGCCAATCAACCTTCCTTCGGCATCCACCAACGCGCCGCCGGAGTTGCCGGGGTTGATGGCCGCGTCGGTCTGAATCATGTCTTCGTAATCCAGGCCCAGGCTGCCACGGCCAGTGGCGCTGACAATGCCGCTCGTGACAGTCTGGCCAACTCCGAAGGGATTCCCCACCGCGAGCACGATATCGCCGACCTCCAGCAGGTCGCTGTCCGCGAGTTCCAGCGCCGGCAGGTTCTTCGCCTCGATCTTCACCACTGCGATGTCCGACTGCGGGTCTTTTCCCACCACCCGGGCCGTGAATTCACGCCCATCCGCCAGCGCCACCCGCACCTCATCCGCGTTCTCCACCACATGATTGTTCGTCAAAATGTAGCCTTCCTTTGACACAATCACTCCCGAGCCCATGCCATGTTGTTTGGGCAATGGCAGGTGGCGCCGAAGGGGGCCGGAATTCGGCCCGTTGAATTCATCACCGAAGAATCGCCGGAGCAATGGGTGCTCGGCACCATCCATTCCCGGATAGGCGGTGTTCTTGACCGTGGCCGACACGTAAACCTTCACCACGCTCGGCGTCACCTTTTTCACCACCGGCGCGAAGCTGGAGATACCCGTGGTGCGCGACACCGGACGGTCACTGACCGTGAGTTGCACCGGAGCGGGTTTGGATCCTTCCCTCGCCTCCAGTTGTGTCCACGTGAGCGCGCCGGCGCCCCGGCCAACAGCAGGGCGAGGACAAGTGCACGAAACCGATTCAGTCGTTGCCTGTTCTCCGAATAGAATTTCTTTTCGTTCATGGGCTCACCTTCACCCATTCGCATGACCATACGCTTTCTCCAGCATGACAATTTTGAAAGACTCCCCCTATCCCTCACCCACAAAACCGAAGAGAATGGGTGCACTCGCCCGCGTTTTCTGTTCAAATCTCAAATGCCGTGAACGTCGGCCTTTAGAACTATGAACAAACTGATTCGCACATTCGAACGGAGCGCAACACGTTGCCTGCCTCAACTCATCAAAATCCCGGTCCTCCTGGCCGCACTTATCCTGGCCAGCACGCCGCTCCTCACCCGCGCCACCCCCTACGCCTCCGCTGTGAGCAATAACGCCGGCATCGTCTGGTTTACGCTCAATGAAGCCGCTGACAATGTGACGGTGACGCTGGATGGTGGCGCCAGCGCGCTCGACCTGGGGCCATTGCCCAAAGGCACCACCAATTTCAATCTCGGTGGGGCCACCACCTACAGCATTGCCGTGCGCAAGTCAGCCGCGCTGGGGTGGAGTCTCATCAGCAGTGATTCCAACTCGCTGGTTCAGTTCAATGCCCCGCGCGGCGTGGCGGTGAACACACTGGTGCATTCGCCCCAGTTCGGCCGCATTTACGTGGCCAATTCCGCCAGTGGCACCACCACCAGCGGCCGTACTTTGGCCGACGGTATCTACATTCTGAACCCGGACCACACGGATGCGCTGGGCCGGGGCAATACCGCTTCCACAGCAGGAATCACCTTTGACACTGTGGGCGGCACCGGCAATCCCGGAGCCAACAGCCCGTGGCGCATCGAAGTTGGCGAGGACAACCGAGCTCTACATCTCGGACTTTTCCACCAACACGGCGGGCATTTACTACACGGACCCGGATGTGACAGCGGGCGGCCAGGTGTTGGCGGGCATCGGCTGGAGCCGACCCACGTCACAGAACCCGGTGCACACGACCATTGGCGGCTCCCCATCGTTCGAGGCTCGCTGGCGGCCGGCACGCTCACCGTGTGGTCCACGGATGGACGTTACAATTTTCCCGCGGGCGGCAGCATGAACCGTCTGATGCGCTGGGATGTCGGGGCCGGCCCGTTGCCTCACTCGAACGCGCCCGCTCTGCTGGCCAACCCGATGATTACCAGCTCAGCCGATGTGACTACGGACAGCGAGTTGGCGCCGGACGGCAAGTTTTTCATCCTGCAAAACCGGTCGGTGGGCAATGAGTCGGGCCTGTTCGTCGTGGATACCAACGGCACCACGGTGCTCTGGGCGTCGCTGGCCACTTCCCGCGCCATTTCCAACAGTCCCACGGCGGTGGATATCCTGCGCGTCTCGCGCGCCGTTAAAGTTTCCCCCGATGGCAAACGCGTAGCCGTCATTCGCGATGACATGCAGACGTGGGTCATTCCATTGACCAATGGCATTCCCAATCTTGCCGCGCGCGAATTGGTCAACACGGCGGGCGTCACCTCCACCCTCGGGCGCGACGTGGCGTGGGACATGGCAGGCAATCTCTACACGGTCAGTTCGGGCAATCAATTGCTCAGAGTCTTTTCGCCCGGGGGCGCGACAGTGGCCACGACACGTTCCGACGGGACGTTTCATCTCGCGGTGGCCGAGTTTCCTGTGGTGAGCGTGGTCGCAAGCGACCCGATTACCGCGGAGTCCGGATTCGACCCGGCCACGCTTCAACTCGCCCGCAGCGGCGATACTTCAGAGGCCCTGACGGTTAACTACACGTTGTCCGGCACGGCGAGCAACGGCGTCGATTACGAAACGTTGTCGGGGGCAGTGGTGTTTGACGCGGGCTCCGCCAATGCCCTCGTCTCGATTTCTCCCATCGATGATACGGTCGCGGAACTGACCGAGACGGTGATTTTCACCTTGCTGGCCGGGACGAATTACGCGCCGGGCCTCACCAACACCGCCACGGTGCAAATCCGGGACAACGAGTATCCGAACGTCTTGCGCCTGACGGGGCTGGACACGAACAGCTACGAGCGGTTCACCAATGACGTCTTCACCTTCCGGCTGACGCGTTTGGGCGATCTGAACGTGGAAATCAGCCAGGTTCATCTCGCGTTCGACGGCACCGCCGACGAAGGCTCCGATTACTTCCATCACGGCCACGGTGGTCGTCCCTCCCGGGGCGGTCACGGTGGATGTGTCATTGCAACCGCTGGATGACGCGGTCTTCGAGGGTGACGAAACGGTCATCTTAACGTTGCTCGACGGCGACGACTACACCGCCGGCAGTCCGGCGTCCGCCACGATTCTGCTGCGCGATGACGAATTCGCGCCGGCGCCAGTGCTCTTCATGGATGATTTCGAGAACGACAGTTCGGCGGATTGGATCACGCGTTTTGGCGCGAATAACCGAATCACCGATTACACGAGCACGTTTGCCTACGATTATCTGAACGCCGCCATCCCGCTGGCCCCCCACTCGGCGCCGGGCGGCCGGCAAAGGTCTGTTCGTGGCCGTGAACAAAACCAACAACACGACCCTCGGTTCCGCCGGCGTCGACATCTTTCCCGGCCAACCGCACGTTCTCAGGTGACTTCGCCCTGCGGTTCGACATATACCCTCAGCTTTGGCACTGCCGGCACCACGGAGCACGCCCTGGCTGGAATCAATCACTCGACCCTGCTGACCAACCGCGTCTCTCAGAGCACCGACCTGAACAACACGACGGTCGGCGGCGACGGCGTCTGGGTGGCCATCGTTACGGATGCCAGCGGCAACCGCGATTACACTGCCTACACCACCACCAATCAGGCTAATGTCCCCTCCATCGTTGCCAGCCGCACGGCCGGACCCATCGCTCCCTTTCCGTCACTGCCCCGCCCTACTCCTTCGCCGGTTCACCGGGCGTGGGACCGACCCGCAGAAAAACAATGGTCCAGCGTGGAACTCATCCAGATCTCCAACGTGGTCACACTCAGGGTGAATGCCGCCACCGTCTTCTCCTTCACGAACAATACCGGCTTCGAAAGCGGAGCCGTGATGCTTGGCATGAATGACCAGTTTGATTCCGTCGGTTCGGTGGAAAACTTCGTCATTTTCGACAACGTCGAAGTGATCAACTTGAGCCAGGCCAACTCCAGCATCACCATCACGAGCATCCGGTTCGTGGGGATCAACCAGGTTGAAGTGGACTTTGTTTCACCGGGTGGCGGCGTCGCTGAGGATTTTCACCTCCAACGCACCGACAGCCTGTCGCCCATTTCCTGGCATGATGATCCCAGCGCCAGCATCGTGGCGACCGGGAATGGCTTCCGCGCCACGGCCACGCGCTCCATCGGCGATCGCTTCTATCGGATCCGGCGCTAGGCCGCAGAAAAGATTCGTCGAACGGCGGGGCTGTGCTGAGGCGCGGCCCCGCTTTTCGTTGGCCCCCTCCAGCGGCAACCGCAAAGCCAAATCCGCCCGTGCAG
This sequence comes from uncultured Verrucomicrobiae bacterium, assembly GCA_963760275.1. GTDB lineage: Bacteria > Verrucomicrobiota > Verrucomicrobiia > Limisphaerales > SIBH01 > JANNGC01. The sequence goes on along the minus strand of CAVXCM010000005.1, from coordinate 4,838 downwards.
CCCGATACTGCACGGGTGTTCCACCCAAACAACCAAACGTGGACAGGAAATTATTTCGGCGTGACCTCCAGCGTTTCTTCGCGCGTGTGCGGCGCATCTTCCATTTCCTCCACCGTCGGGCCGGGCGGCGGCGGCACCAGATCGCGCTCGTGACCGTGCGTCGTGGTGGTCGTGGCGCTCACGGGTTCGTCGGCTTTGTGGAATTTCACGCTCACGATTTTGCTCACGCCATGTTCCTGCATCGTCACGCCGTAGAGCACGTCGGCCATGCCGATGGTGCGCTTGTTGTGCGTGATGATGATGAACTGCGAATGCGCGAGGAACCGTTGCAGCACGCGCACGAAGCGGTTGATGTTCGATTCGTCGAGCGGCGCGTCCAATTCGTCCAGCACGCAGAACGGGCTGGGCTTCACCTGGTAAATCGAGAAGAGCAGGGCGACGGCCGTCATGGTCTGCTCGCCGCCGGAGAGCAGCGAAATGCTCTGCAACTGTTTGCCGGGCGGGCGCGCCACGATGTCGATGCCGCTTTCCAGCACGTCGCCTTCGTTCACGAGAATCAGGTCGGCTTTGCCGCCGCCGAAAATCTCCGTGAACATGTTGCGGAAATTGTCGCGGATCTGGTTGAACGTCTCCGTGAACATTTCCTTGGTCTGCGTGTTGATGCGGTTGATCACTTCCATCAACTGCGCCTTGGCCTTGACCAGATCGTCGTGCTGCGTGCGTGAGGAAGGTGTGGCGCTGCTCGGTTTCTTCGTATTCCTCGATGGCCACCAGGTTCACCGGGCCCATTTCATCGATGCGCTTTTGCAAGGCGCTGACCTGTTCGGCGACGGCGTTCCAATCGGTGCCGCGCCGCCGTGCGCCGCCATTTCCTCGGGCGTGAGCGTCTGCACCTTGGCTGGCCCTTCGTCGGCGAAGGTGATCGTGATGCACTCGCTGCGGATGTCGTCGAGGTTGACCTGATACTTCTGCTGAATGCGTTCGCGCAGGTTCTGCACGGTCATGTTTTTCTGCGCCAGTTCCACGTCGACGGTGCCGCGCTGCTGCTGGAGCGCGGTGAGCCGCCGGCGCTGGCCGCGCAGGTTTTCCTCGCGCTCGCGACACGTCGGCTTCCTGCGCGTCCTTTTGCTGACAGCAATTCCGCGGTCTGGGCGTTCACCATTTCGCGCTCGTGCTGGAGCGTTCGATCTGCTGGCGCGAATCCTCGATTCTCCGCTTCCGCCTGCTCCTTGCGCGTTGCAGGAAGGAGCCGATTTCGCCGCGCCGTTGTTCGGCCAGGTGCGTGCAGTTCGCGAATGCGTTGTTCCAGCGGGCCGCTGTTGCTTGCGCGAAGGAAGCGCCAGCTGCTCCTCGGTCGCGAGCGCGACCTTGGTTTCCGTCAAGTGCGGTGTTGGCGGCGTCGCGCTGCTGGCGCAAGCTCGTCCAGGCCGGCTGCTCGAGCTGCGTGACCTGCTGCCTGGCAGTTCCTGCTCGCGCTTTTCACATGTCGCTCGACCTGCGCGGCGAGCGCGGCGCGCTTCTCGTTTCCTTCCTGCTCCTGCGCGGCGAGGCTCTGGATCTCGTAAACGACCGTGTCGATTTTCTGGTGCAGCACGCGCTGCGAATTTTGCAGCGCCTTGAACTCGCCCTGCGTGCGTGGCAATGGCGACTTCCTGCGCGCGCAATTCGGTCTGCGCCTGCTGCAGGCTGGCTTGCAGTTCCGTTTGCTCGCTTTGCAACGCGCCTTTGCGCGCGGCTGATTTCGTTGACCTGTTCCTGCAAGCGCCGCGAGCTGCGTTTGCAATTCCGCGATCTGGTTTTTGCGGCCGAGAATCGAGGACGGCGCTTTGCCGTTGCTGCTGCCGTTGGCGGAGCCGCCGGTGTAAATGCCGTGGCGATTCAGCAACTCGCCCGTGCGCGTGACGAAATCAAATGCGCCGTTCGTCTCGCGCCAGGCGGTCGTGGCCGTGGCGAGATCAGGCACGATCAAGGTCTGACCGAGCAGCGCCGCGATGAGCGGGTGAATCGAATCGTCGGCCTCGATGACTGAGAGCGCCAGCACGGCCTGCCAGCATCTGCAGCCGTTCGACTGCGCGAGCAGATCGCTGGCCGGCACTCCGGTGCTGCAAAGCCAAGCGCGGCGATGCTGGCGCGGCCCTTTTTGTTGCGCGCTGAGGTCGGAAAGAATTTCCTGCGCGGATTCCGGTTGCTCGGTCAGCACCAGTTGCAGGTGGTGGCCGAGCGCGGATTCGACGGCGGCGACGTATTCGTCCGGCACGCGGATCTTGTCGGCGAGCGAACCGAGCACGGACTTCGATTGCTTGAGGGCGGCCAGCGCGCCCGCGCTGAAGCCTTCGTGCGAATCCTGCAATTGCTCGAGCACGTTCAGGCGCGAACGTTTCTCCGCCTGCTGGCGCACGACGCGCATCGAGTTCCTGCGCCGATGCGATTCAGTTCCTGCTGAATCTCCCGCAGGCGCGCCTGCCGTTCCTCGACCGTGCCGCGCTGGTCTGCACGTTCAGCTTCTCCGCTTCGACGTTGGCGGCGAATTCCTGCAAGCGCGCTTCGAGCCGCGTGCGTTCTTCTTCCAGTTGGATTTTCTCCGCGGAAAGTTTTTCCAGGCGCACGACGTTGCCCTGCTTCTGCAAATCGAGCGCGTTGATTTCGTTGCGCACGCGGGTGAGTTGCTGCGCGGCGGCGAAGGCATCGGACTGCGCTTTGCGCATCGTATCCTGCTTGGCGATCAATTCCTGCTCCACGGCCTGCAACGCGTCGCGCTTCTCCTGCAAGCGTCTGGCGATGCTCTTCGAGCGCGGCATTGGCCGCGGTCAGTTTTTCGGTCACGACGGCGAGTTCCTCCTGCGCCGCGCGGCGCGCGTTCCTCGGCTTCGGTGATGTCGCTCAGCGCCCGGGCGTTCTGCTGCTCCAGTTCGCGCAGGCGTTCCTCGTTGAAATGAATGCGGCTCTCGTGGCGATCGCATCTGGCCTTTCAGTTCCATGCCCCTGCTGCTGCGACGCGGCGATCTGCTCTTCCAGTTCGGAAAGGCGCTCGCGCAATTGCAGAATTTCATCTTCCCCGCGCAGGACGCTTTCGCTGCAGACTTCCATCTTCGACGCGCAATTTTTCCGCCGTGGCTGCTGCGCTCGGCGATTTCCGCCTGCAACACGTCGAACTGATGACGCGCGAGCTGCGTTTCGAGATGCTGCAGTTCCATCGGCGATTTGCTTGTAGCGACGCGCCTTGCCGGCCTGGCGTTGCAGCGAACCGATCTGCCGCTTCACTTCGCGAATCAGTCCTGGACGCGCAAAAGATTCTGCTCGGTGTATTCCAGCTTGCGCAGCGCTTCTTTCTTCTGCGCACTTGAACTTGGTGATGCCCGCCGCTTCCTCGAAAACCATCCGGCGATCATCCGGCTTGCTGGAAAGAATCTGCGTGATGTTCCCCTGGGCCATGATGCTGTAACTCGTCCGGCCCATGCCCGTGCCCATGAAGAACTGCTGAATGTCCTTCAGGCGGCACGGCGGTCTTGTTGATGAAATACTCGCTGCCGCCATCGCGAAAAACCCGGCGCGTCACGGTCACTTCGTTGTAGGCCATCTCCACGCCGGCGGCGTTGCAGATGTTCCTCATCCACGCCGCCGATGGTCAGGGACACTTCCGCCATGCCGAGCGGCTTGCGGCTGTCCGTGCCGTTGAAAATGACGTCGGCCATTTCGCCGCCGCGCAAGCGCTTTGGCCGATTGTTCGCCCAGCACCCAGCGAATGGCGTCGGAAACATTGGACTTACCGCACCCATTGGGGCCGACGATGGCGGTCACGCCGGGCTGGAAATTCAGGGAGGTCTTGTCCGCGAAGGACTTGAAGCCGAACATGGTGAGGTTCTTGAGATACATGACGGTTCCTACAAATAGTGTTCTTTGCCGGCGTGTAAAGCCGAAACCCACCACATATAGTGGGAAGTTATTCACACCGGCCACAACCAACTTGAGGAACCGAATCAGCGAGCCGGGGTTCTGACGAGGAGCAATCCCAGAATTCTAAATAAAACCTCGAAATGGACAGTGAAACGGCGCGGACGCCGGCTGCCGAACGTGCCGTTCATGGTGGCTGGGATTCTCCCTAGCAGGCCGTTGAACAACGAGGTGATTTCCGGCCGAGGCGGTTTTGGGAGCGATACTTTGGTGTTGGTTCGCGGGTGAGTTTTCATTTTGCTTTTGCTGGAAGGGGCGTGGGTTCGAAGCTTTCTTTCAGCCCGCCGCCGCGGCTTGGAGCCGCGCCATCCGCAAGAGATTGTAAGTGCCGGCTACGAAGTAGCCCCAGGCTTGCGTGCGTTCCAAACCCAGGTAGCGGCTGCGGCGCAAGCCCCCGATCGTTTTCATCCAGCCAAAGATTTCTTCCACTCGTTTGCGGAGGCGTTGACTGGTCTGATAACCCCGGCGCGTGGTGGTGCGTCCATCCAGTCCCGCCACTTTTAACTTTTCCTTGCACGCCACGTGCGGGCTGATGCCCCGCTCCCGACAGCCGCGCACCAGTTCTTTTTGATGATAGTGCTTGTCCGCACCCAGGGTCGCCGGGTGAATGCCGGTGTAGAGTTTCTGGTGCGCATCGATCTGGCGCAGGGCCAGGACGGGTTCGGATTCCCGGATGGGATCGTGCAGCGTGAAGTCGGCGCACAGGCCGTGGCGGTTCTCCATCAAGACGTGGCCGCCAAAACATAACCGCGCTTCTTTTCCATTTCCTTTGCGGTAGAGCACGCTCTGGGGATCAGTCGTGCTCTGGTGCGTGTCGTTTTTGCGTTTCTCGCCCCGGAAGTTCACGGTCGGATTGCCCGGATCATCATCCCGGGCCGAAGTGATCT
>CAVXCM010000004.1:0-10253 GCA_963760275.1 uncultured Verrucomicrobiae bacterium | reverse complement strand
CGTTTTCAGGTTCACTTTTCCCGCGGGGTCGCAGGCAATGTAGAGGATGCCAAAAATACGCGCGGGAGTTGATGACATTACTTCCCAAATTCCCAAGCGATTGGAATTATGGAAATGCTGTCCAGGACGGTAATCTCGTGCTTGGTCGTATTGCGGTTAAGGAAGGTCGCATCACTCAAGCAAAGGAGCACTTGATTGCCGCAGGTAACAGTCCCGGCTCACCGCAGATGAACAGTTTTGGACCAGACCTGAGTTTGGCGAAAGATCTCCTAGCGAAAGGAGAACGGGATGTGGTCATCCAGTATTTAGAACTCTGTCGCCGATTCTGGAAGCTACACGAAGGACGACTCGATAGATGGATACGGGAAATCGGAGATGGAAAGGTTCCGGATTTTGGGCCCGCCTCGGATTACTGACCATGCCTCCTCCTCAGAAACTAGAGGGGCAAAGCATCGCAGATCCGCGACTTGGCTTTTTCCAGTTTCTTACGTCATTGCTCCCCTTCAGAAGTGGTTGCAGGGCTTACCATGCGCTCCAGCGACCCCGGCCGGCGCGCCACCCACCTTCACGGAAAGCAGACACACTTACTCCCACCATCGCCAGCCATAGTGACTCGGCCTTCCGTCATGCAACCCATAGCCACAACTAACCCACCGGATGGATTCCAAGTGAAGACCGCTCGCGAGGGTCAACTGGTCATCAACCATCGAAGGGTTGGTCCGCCATGGTTTATGTGGACTTTTTATTTTGTCTCTGGAGGCTGGTTGCTGGGCTGGCTTCTGGCTTGTGTCTTCTTAACTTATCAGGCCCTCGCGGCTCGGAAGGTGCCATTATGGGTCGCGGTCCTCTTTTGGGTGTGTGGCATTGTTGGGTTCCGCTACGTCTTCATTCTGCTTTTTTGGCGTCTGCACTCCGTGACTTCCTTTATCTTTTATGAAGACCAACTCGTGATTGAAAATATTTTCCTGACCCGTCGCACCAGCCGAAAGGTGGACAAGCGAGACGTTCGGATTGTGCGTCAGGTTTGTGAAAATGGTTGGGGGCTTTTGCTTGAGGGTCCCGCCAATCTCAAGCTCTTGTCGCATGAAGAGTTTCAGACGAGTGCCTGGTTAGGATCCCTCGTCGCGCAGTGGGCAGGAGTCAGTTATGAACCATCAGCAAGACTCAATGACAATGAGGCCTCTTGAGAAACTAAGCCGAGAAAACCAAGAGCGTATTTTATTGGGGTATTAGCCAATCCAGGAGGCGGCGCAGACACTACAAAAAGCCATGGCGTGATTTTATTTTTTCACGAGGCCTAGAGAGATTGAGATGTTTCCCGGCAACGAGCAGAAGCGGTACGCACGTGCGGTTTTATCCCTCGACAGCGGGCCACGTTTGGAGTGTAGTTTTCATCGTGTCTGCTCTCGTTTCTTGGTTTGAGTTGTTGACGGCACAAGGTGAACACATCACCAGATTAAAACGCGGAGAGTTACAGACGCTCGTTTATCATCAATACCACGGTCGGCAGCTTGATGGCCTAACAAATTGCTGGAGCCAACACCGTGCCGCTCTCGGATTAGCGCGGTTGCCATCTCGAGCTGCCAGTTCATCCCGCTGTGGCTCAAATCTTATCCGTTTGCGGCATTAATTCACCTCGCAAAATAATTATGAACAAAAGCAAATTAGCGTTTGGAATAATCGGAGCTTGCCTTGTGGCCGCTGCCTCTTTCGCTGCGGGCAAAGCCGAGTCGAGACCGGTCGAAACCGTCCGTATTAAACAAAACGGTAAGGTCGTGGCTGAAGTCAGATTGATGCCCGGAATCACCTTTACCTCAGTTGTTCAACCGGCAATGGAGACGGCGACCTCCGCAACCACTGGCGTAGTCACCAATGTCAAAGTCCGCCTCTCGTTCCTTGGCGGAGACGAAATCCATATTAAAGCGGCCGAAGCAGAAATTGTCCGACAGAAGCCATAACGCCACAAATCGCTGGAGCCAAGAGCCGCCGCGTTTCGGGTTTAGTTCGGTTCCATATTGCTGCGCCGGTTCTTCCTGCTGTGGCTCAGCTCTTATCCGTTAGGCCACTTCACATTTTATGACAGAAGAACGTTACAAAACATACAAGCTAATTCTCCTGACGGTTTTTGTCGTGGGAGGATTGAGCATCGGCGGCAAGATTTCCCAGAGCATGGGGCAGCTTGCTGAAAACGGGCGCTATATCCAATTTGTTCGTGAAAACGATTTCGTGACGACGGGAAATTCCAAGATGGGTCATCCCACCCACGTTATTGACACGCGGACTGGTGCTGTTCAGCCATCGGTTCATACCCCAAATAAGTATTGACGACGTGGCCTAGCAATGCGCTGCAGCGAGGGGGTCGTTAGGCATCAAATCACATCGCTATGAAACGCACTTCACGACATACGGTTATTTGGCTTCTTGGAGCTGTTTTCGGATTAGTCCAGTCGGCAAATACCGCATCTCCAAACGACCAGTTGCCCAAGCTGGATGAGAATTCTGCGAGGGGACTGGCGCTTCGTTGCAGCCTTGCAAAGACGAACTTTACGGTGGGCGAACCCGTAAACGTATGGTGTGTGGTGACGAACACCACAGACAGCATCACACCGATGGTGTGGCATCCATCCACGGGTTCACACTATTGCCTGGTCGAAGGTGAGACTAATTGGATGGGAGGGGTATTGCCGCTGGTCCAGCCACAGCTGCGAGACGAAATGAAGATCCGGTCGGCAGGTGGGTCGCCGGAATACATTCTCTATGTTTCACCACATTCGTCTGTGACGTTGCTGCTAACCCACAAGCCTGAACGCCCTCAGAAATTCAGAGGCAAGGTGGTTTACGACCCGATGACACATGGAGGGGGTTTCTTTGGCGATGAAGCCTTGGAAAAAGCAAGGCAGGCATGTGCCTTCTCGAACACGTTTGAATATGAGATCACGGAGGGAGTGAGAAAAAAGTGAGGCCGTTGATGCATAACCATGCGCTGAGCGAACCCGGCCATCACGTCACTGTTGCAATCGTGGCGTAGCGCGGGCCGTGTCGCTGCGCTTGCATCGTTAGGCGGCCTCGCCGTCCTGGAAGTAGAAGCTTATGACCGAAGAACAGAATAAAACCGTCAAGCCAAACGCGGCGAACACGCCACGTAAAAAACCTGGCCCGTTGTGTTACGTGGGATTTACAATGATGCTCCTCGGCATCAATTTTGCCACCATCAAAACGGTTCAACACTTCAAGCAAGAACCACGCGTGCCACTCGGCTTCGATTTGACCCTCAGGCGGGGAGATGGTGGTTTTATCGCGTATGGCGTGCTGTTGGCGGTGGTGGGTGCGACCATGGTGTGGCGCGGTGCTGACGCAGGAAGATAACTCCCAACCGTGACCGGGCGATGCGTCACAGGAGGTTCATGAAGATTCAACAGTTGTAATTTCCCAAATGATATGCACCGAGAAAACCGAGCCGGCTTCACGCTGACTGAGTTGTTGGTTGTGATTGCGATCATCGCACTGCTGGTAGCTTTGCTGTTTCCAGTTCTCGCCCGGAGCAAGGCGGGTGCACGGTCTACCGTCTGCAAAAACAATCTGCGCCAGTTGGGCATGGGCCTCCAAATGTATGTGTCAGAGAATTATTCGTATCCCGAAAATCGTTTTCAAACGAACCCTCCCGCTGCCTCATCTTCGGAGAGATTTTGGCTGGCAAAATTGGAGCGCGAAAAGCTGGGTATTCCTCCAGCAACAAATTTCAACCAAGCAGGCGTGTGGCGGTGTCCATCAGCCAAATGGAGTGACCCGCTCGTATTGGGTTATGCCAATAACGTTCCGGGTGATTTCCCGAGCAGCTACGGCTACAATGACGATCGCTTCGCCCGCGGCGGCGTCCTTGATTACTCCAACAAATTTGGGCTGCAGGGCCATTACGTGCCGAATTTTAGCCTCCCAAAGTCTTCGCAACTGGTGGAGGCGTCCTTCCGGCCGGTCGAAGAGTCTGAAGTGGCGGAGCCCAGCGACACGATGGCCATTGGAGATTGTTTTTCAGGGAACGCGCTGTTGGAGAGAAAGCCGATTGAGACGTTCACAGGTGATGGCAACATTCTGGGCCGGCACAGAGAGAAAGCGAATGTGGTGTTCTGTGATGGACACGTCGAATCCCCGACGTTGAGATTTCTTTTTGAAGACGAAACAGATGCTGCACTAAGGCGTTGGAACCGGGACCATCAACCGCACCGCAGATAATGACCCCGCCTAAACCATGTGCTGCAGCGAATACCGCGGTCACGCTTTGGTGGCCTTTGAGTCCTTGGTCTTCGAGAGATCCCGCATTTATTTCTGGTTATTTTTGGGGAGTTACACCCCGTTGCAGCGCGTTGCTCTTGATTGCTTGGGGATGCATTCTGACCAATGTTTACAGTGCTTTTAGCACTTCTTAGTCTTGATTTCTTGAATGGTTTGCGCGAGGATTCTGTCCAAGAAACAGCGCGCTTATGCCCCTGAAATTTCGCTACACGGCCAAGACGGAAATCCCGGAAGCCCATGCCTCGCTCTATGTGGAGCGGGATGGCGCCTTCTTCCTTGATGCCGAAGGCGCGGTGGAAAAATCGCGCGTGGATGAGTTCCGGACGAACAATCTCGCGCTCAAGGATCAGCTCGCCGAACTGACTTCCAAATATGACGGCATGGATCCCGAGGCGGTGAAGACGTTGCTCGCGGAGAAAGCGCGGCTCGAAGAGGAAAAGCTGATCCAGGCCGGCGAAGTGGAGAAGCTGGTGGAGACTCGCACGCGCAAAGCGGTGGGCGAATGGGAGAAGCGGGCCCAGGCCGCGGAACAGCAGGCAGCGACATTGAGCGCGCAACTGCTCGAAAAGGAAATCGAGCGCAACGTGGTGGAGGCGGCGACGAAGCTCGGCCTGCGTGGCTCAGCCATTCCCGACATCAAGGGGCGGGCGCGGAATGTTTTCAAAATTTCTGGTGGCGCAATTGCAGCCGTCGAGACGGACGGCAGGACGCCCGTGTATGGGCGCGATGGCGTGACACCTTTGACTTTCGATGAGTGGGTGACCCGGCAGGTGGTCGAGGCGCCGCATTTGTTTGAATCCAGCGCAGGCGGCGGTGCCGTCGGCAACGGCTCCGGTGGGGTCGGTGGTGGCTCGATGAAGAATCCGTTCCGGCGTGGGCCGGATTGGAACCTCACGAGCCAGATGACCATACAAAAAACCGATCCCAACCTCGCGGCGCGGCTGAAGGCTGCGGCGTAGCGCGATTTATTCGCGCAGGCAGGGCGGCGATACTTTGCCGCACGTCCGAGGCGGGTCATAACCGGAGTTTAGTTCCATGGCCAAGACAGCAGTGGCGGACATCATCATCCCGACCGAGTTCGAGAAATACGCGATCGAGCGCACCGCCGAACTGGCCGCGTTCGGTCAATGCGGCATCATCGAAAGCGCGCCTGAGTTTGATGAAATTGCGTCGGGCGGCGGGCGCGAAGTGAAAATGCCGTTCTGGAAAGACCTGACCGCGACGCGGCAGCTTCTCAGCGACAGCGCCTCCCTCACGCGTCAACAAAATCACCAGCGACCAGGACATCGCGCGCATTCACAATGACGCGCAGGTCTGGTCCGTGAATCATCTCGCGAAAGTCATTTCGGGTGATGATCCGATGCAGGCCATCGTGGATCTCGTGGGCGAGTATTGGGCGCGCACGGATGAAGGGCTGATCGTCTCGTGCCTCAAAGGCATGTTCGGCGCGGCGTCGATGTCCGGCAACCTCCTGGCGATTCATTCCGAAAGCATTGCCGGCCAAAGCTCGGCGACGCGCTTGAATGGTTCCACCTTCGTGGATGCCTGCACCAAGCTCGGTGATCGCGCGGATCGACTGACGGCCGTGGCGATGCACTCGGCGACGGAAGCGGCGCTGCGCAAACTCGATCTCATCGACTTCATTCCCGACAGCGAAGGCAAGGCGATGTTGCGCACCTTCCAGGGGCGTCGCGTGGTGGTGGATGACAATCTGCCGACGCGCGCGGGCACCACGGACGGCACGGTTTATACCACCTACCTGTTCGGCCAGGGCGCGTTCGCGAAAGGTTCGGCGCAAGCTCGATAGCGCGCCATTGCAAGGCGGCTTCGGCACGGAAGGTGTCGAACTCGCCCGCGTGCCGTTGGACAGCGACACGGTGCTCATCAATCGCCGGCGTTACGTGCTGCATCCGCGCGGCGTGAAGTTCACGAGCGCCTCCGTGGCGGGTGATTCTCCCACGAATGCGGAACTGGAAACGGCCTCCAACTGGACGCGCGTGTGGGAGAACAAGAACGTCCGCATCGTCGCCGTCACCCACAACTAGGCCACTAGCGTGGCGGCCACCGCGCTTCGCGCCAGAGCGAAGCATGGTGGACAACCTCACCAACTTTATGGGCAAAGAAATTCCACGCAGTTTTGAAAGGATTCGTTCGGGTGAACAGATTCAGATTCCCACGTTCGCCAACGTCGCGGCGGCCGTTGCGGCGGGTGTCACGGCGGCGAAGTTTCCACGGCGCATCATTCACCTGAGCGTCGGTGGCACGGGTGCGGTGCCGTGTCTCGCCATCAGTGACGGGACGAACTGGAAGCAAATCGCCATCGGCGGCAACGCCCTCTAGCGATGGACGCACGGCACAACAAAATGAACACCTTGTATCCCATCATTCGTCGCGCGCGGCGGCCTTTGCTGCCCGTGGATGAACCATCGAAGCCATGCCACGCAGAGGTGCCGCCGGTGATTCCGCCCCTGCCGGAGAGTCCGCTCGCGCCGAGCCCCGTGGCCGTGGCGACGGTGAAAACGAAGTCACGGAGCCGGAACTGAATGGCGAGGCTTTTCAACAAGCTGCGGCATGATCGCCCGTTCTACGCCTGGTATTTGCGCGAGCGACGGATGGGGCGCGCCACCGGTGCGCCGGTGACGAGTGCAACGCGATTGACCATGGATGATCAATCGCGCGTGACGGAGGACGGGCAGGAACGCAACACGGAAGGTTAACATGGGCGTGAAAATCTCAGAACTACCGGCGGCATCCGGCGCAGCGCTGGCCATGCAGTTCGAAGTGAACAACGCGGGCACGAGTCAGCGGCTCACGCTGGCGCAGATGTTCGCGCTGTCCACGGGCGCGGTGGTTGCGGACACGCCGCTCCTCAACTTCGCGCAGACGTGGAACAACGCGGCGGTGGCGTTCAACGGGTTGAAGCTGAACATCACGGACACGGCGAGCGCGGCGGGGTCGAAGCTTCTCGATTTGCAGTTGGCCGGCGTGAGCAAGTTTGCCGTGGCGAAGGATGGCACGCCCACCTTGCCCGCGGGCGGGTTCACGACTTCGTCGTTGAAGCTCGGCGGGTTCAACACCGGCTGGTCCTCGGCGGCGAATTATCGCATGGATGGGGTCGTGGATGGCGTGCAGATCCTCGCGTTCGATAATCGCGGCGGCTCCAATCCTGTCCTGCCAGATGTTCGGCGGCTCGGGCATCCTCAACGTGGACAAGCTGAGTCTGGGTTCGTATGCGACCGATTGTTTCCTGGCGCGCGAAGCGGCGAACACGCTCATGCAACGCAACGGCACGAGTGCCCAGGCGTTTCATCTCTACAACACGTTCACCGATGCGAGCAACTTCGAGCGGGCTGCCTTCAAGTGGTCGAGCAACGAGTTGCTCCTCAGCACCGAGAAGCTCGGCACGGGTGCGGTGCGGGATCTGAAAGTGTTGGCGTCGCGCCAACTGTCGCTCGCCTCATCGAATGGTTGGGACATGATCATGAGGCCCAATGATGCGGCGGCGTGGCGTTTCAAATCAGCGGGTCATTTCTTCGCGGAGACCGACAACACGTTCGACATCGGTTCCAGCGGCGGCAATCGTCCGCGCAATCTTTACGTCGCGGGCAACGCGGTCGCGGGTTCGTGGGGCGGTCCGTTTGGCGCGACGATCGCCGAGGCGTCGAGCGGTGCGGGTTGGAATGTCAGCGGCCGGCTCATGTTCAGCGGCACGACCTCGACTTTTCCCGCGCTCAAGCGCAGTGCGCAGACGCTCCAATGTCGCCTGGCCGATGACTCCGACTTCGCGATGATCCAGGGGAAGCTCGTCACGCACATGACCGTGGCCGCCGGCGCGCCGACGCCCGACAGCTACTTCATCATTTGGGACAACACCGGCACGACCTGGAAAGTGCCGTGCGAACTCTACACCTGATCTCATGCAACTGATTGTTGAACTCACACCTGAACAGGAAGCCGCCCTGAAGTTCATCGCGGCCAAAGGCAACCAGCCGGCGACCGAGAAGACGCCCGAGGTGATCATCGATCCCGAGGATTACCTGCGCGCGCGGTTCGCCGAAGTGCTGGCCAGCTACATCGAGCAAACGCAGCGCGAAGAGTCGCACGCGATCGCGGAAGCGTTCCAGGCGGCGCCCGAAGCGGATCGGCTCGCCGTGCTGACGGCGTTGAAAATCAATCGCGGCAAGGACGTGAAAACTGTGGAGGAAAAAGATGACAAATCCTGAACCCACACCGACGGAAGCGCTGGAACTCTTGAAACAGTTCATCGCCCATCCCGGCATTCGCTGCTTCAACCTCCAGGAGTTTCAGACTGGCGACGCAGGCCATTGCGATTTTGGAGAAGGCGATTGTTCCCGCGCCAGCTAACGGCGAAGCTGATTCATGCCCCTGACGCTCATCAAGGAAGATGGCACCGGCAAAGCCGATGCGAACAGCTTACGCGGACGTGGCCGAAGGCGATGCGTTCCACGAGGCGCATCTCTACGCGAGTGATTGGACGGGCGCCAACAGCACGACGAAGACGGCTGCGCTCGTGTTTGCCACGCGGCTCATCGATGCGCATTACCAGTTCCGCGGCTTCAAGGCGCACACCACGCAAGCCCTGCAATGGCCGCGTGAGTTCGCTCGTGACGATGATGCGTTGACCAACCGCGTGTCCCTGAGCCTCGCCTCGCGTGACGAATACTTCGCCGCGAACGTCGTTCCGAAAACTTTGCGCGACGCGACGATCGAGACGGCGCGTGAACTCATCAAAACCAATCGCACCGACGATCCCGAAGGCGAAGGCCTGGCCACGATGGCGCTCACCGGGACGCTGAGCCTGACCTTCGACAAAAAGGATCGTGCGCCCGTCATCCCGCACGTTGCGCAAGCGATGCTCTCCAAGCTCGGCGAATACCTGCATCGCCGCGCCGGCACCGCCCGACTCATTCGCACCTGATGTCACTCAACCTTCCCACTCTCACGCGGCGTGCGCTGACGGCGGTGTTCCGCCTCGGCGCTCCAATCGTGCGCGATGGCGTGTTCCATCGGCCGACGGCGTTTAACTCGGCGACGGGTTGGACGGTTGCGGCGGAAGTGAGTGTCGCGTGCAAGTTCATCGGCGCGCATGTCATGTCCGGTGGTTACCTCGGCTTGGTGCCAGTCGTGCCCGGGACGGAAAACCTTTTGGTGCGAGCGAGTGATTTGGTGTCCATCGCTGCGCCGGGCTCGGGTGATTACATCATCGAGAACGCCACCGGTCTGCGCCGTAATGTCCAGGCTTCGCGGCTCGATCCTTCCGGCCAGTTCTACGTGTTCCAATGCGTTCGCTCCGCGGATGAGGATTGGGGTGATCTGACGGCGCACACGGTGACTGAAGATTTTGGCGACCTCACGCCCGCACCGCTTTCGACGATCGCATGGCGCTCAACTGAAACCCTAAAAATTTATGCCCAAACAAGTTCGCATTCGACGAGGCACGACAGCCAGCACGCGGCATTCATCGGCGCTGATGGTGAAGTGACGTTCGACACCTCGAAGAAAGTGCTCGTGGTCCACGACGGCGTGACCGCCGGCGGTAAAGCCATCGATGGCTTCGTGAAGCTCGATCCCGGTGCACCGCTCTCGCTGCAAAGCATCAACACCCTGCTCGCCATCACCGGTGGCGACTCCGATACCACGGCGTTTTCCGTCGTGAATCTCGCCGAGTTCAACAACGTGACGATCAATGCGCTCGCCTCGGTGCGCCGCCTGCACCTGCAACAACTCGAGCTCGCTTACGCCAGCAACATCAACCTGAACTTCTTCAGCTACACCTCGCAGCGCCTCACGCTCGCGGGTGATGTCACCTTCACCGGCTCCGGCATGGGCTACGGCTTCTCGCTGACCCTGCGCATCAAGGCCGATGGGTCAACTCGAGCCCTCAGCTTCCCCGCCTGGAAGTTCGTCGGTGCAGCCGCCCCCGCAAACATCGCCGCCAACAA
>CAVXCM010000003.1:0-289885 GCA_963760275.1 uncultured Verrucomicrobiae bacterium | reverse complement strand
AGCTGACCACCGCTGAGCTGCGAAAGTATTACGCCACTTGGATTAAACCCAACAACGCCACGTTGATTGTGGTCGGCGACACAACCCTCGCGGAAATCGCGCCAAAGCTCGAAAAACATTTCCGCAACTGGAAGACAGGCGACGTGCCGGAGAAAAACATCGCACGCCTCGATAAATCAGCAGCCAAGCCGGGCGTCTATCTCATCGACCGGCCCGGCTCCATCCAGTCGATCATCTTCGCGGGTGAACTGGCGCCGCCCATTGAACAACCCGGGGAGATCGCCATCGAGACCATGAACAACATCCTCGGCGGCACGTTCACTTCGCGCATCAACATGAACCTGCGCGAAGACAAGCACTGGAGCTACGGGTCCCGCTCATTCATCTCCGGTACCCGCGCGCAACGGCCTTTCATCGTGATGGCGCCGGTGCAGACCGATAAGACCAAGGAATCTCTCGGCGAAGTGATGAGCGAGTTGACCGGCGTCCTCGGCAACAAGCCCATCACCGAGGATGAATTGAAGAAGGCGCAGGTGAATCAGACTTTGCGCATGCCGGGCGCCTGGGAAACCGCCAGCGCGGTGGCTGGCTCCATCGCCCAACTCGTACGCTACCGATTGCCTGACGATTATTTTCAAACGTATCCCGCCAAAGTCCGCGCCCTCACCCTCCCCGACCTCGCTACAGCCGCGAAGTCGATCGTCCAGCCCAATAAACTCATCTGGGTGGTGGTGGGCGATCGTTCCAAGATTGAAGCCGGAATCCGCGAATTGAACATGGGCGAACTGCACCTGCTCGATGTGGATGGGAATGCGGTGAAGTAGAACCCGATTGGCCTTCAATGGCTGACTTACCGAAACGGATTACGGCGGTTGCATTCTGTGCATCCAACGGCGAACTCGCATGGTTTCGCACGGACATAGAGGAGGCAATTGTGGCGATCGGGAACACCCACTTAGCGATTATAAGAGGCGAAGTATGGCATGTCGTACCCCCAAACGATTGGATTGGGTTTATCACGCTACGCAATGGCGAAACTGCAATTTGGCATTGGGAAGCTGAGCCCCGTCATGCCACGGAGGAATGGGCCGCCTACTGCCAGCGCTGCTCGACCGCCAGCATCGACATTGTGCGCAATATGATTCCGGATTTAGACCGCGAAGCGGCGCCTGAAACAATCGAGCATTTGTACTTTAACCTTATGTACGTTGAGGAGCGCGAGATGTAGTTGCTCGCTGAAACCCCACATTCAC
This sequence comes from uncultured Verrucomicrobiae bacterium, assembly GCA_963760275.1. GTDB lineage: Bacteria > Verrucomicrobiota > Verrucomicrobiia > Limisphaerales > SIBH01 > JANNGC01. The sequence goes on along the minus strand of CAVXCM010000003.1, from coordinate 288,632 downwards.
CGACCACCTTTGCACGCCATTAATACCACCGCACAAGAAGCCATGTGGGGAGGCTTCATTGCCTTCGGCGCGTGTTCCTACTTGGGAATGCGCTGGTTGTTCCGCGGTCTGCGAAACGACACGCTGGATGCGCAGGGCATGCCAGTGACGTCGCGAACGTCGTTCATCTTCGGCGGCATATTCCTTAGTTGCCCCTCATCGGATTTGCGCTGTTTGCGTGGAAGCAGGGACTGTTCGATTCCTGAGACAATGCGGCGAATGCTAACCCCCTGCGATTCGACGTTGAGAAAACTCCCCCAACAAAAAGTTCTCACGTTGGCCCCTAAAACCACCAGAAGACGCGGGCACAGTTTCCAGGGCCGGGGGCGCGACAAACAGTAACCCACGGCGTGAGCCGTGGAACCGTGTCAGTCCGATCCAACCCGGCAGGGGCGGCAGACTTGGAGAGTGTCGGACGAAACCAAACTCTGGCGCTTCATCCCGGGGCTTGCCCCCATTCCAACTCCCACCTACGGCTCACGCCGTGGCGTAATATCTGCCGCCACTCCGCGGGTGATGCGGCGTCCGTAGGCTTCATGCTGCGACGGTGACGCCCCACACGGTTCATGGGAAATGAGCCCGACGCGTCCTCAGCGAAATTGCCCACTAACTCTTCGGCAGCACCCAAATATTGCGGAAGAATACGGGGTTGCCGTGACCTTGCAGTTGGATGGGGCCGCCCGCAGGGACTTCCTTCATGCCGCCGCCGGGCGTTTCCTTCTTCAACTCCAGCTTGTCATGGATCACCACGCCGTTGTGCTTCACGGTCACGATGGTGTTGCTGATCTTTTTTCCGGTCGCGTCAAACGTCGCGGCTGTGACGTCGAAGTCGTAGGTCTGCCAGGTAAGGGGCGGGTAGCACATGTTCTCTGAAGGGCGTGCCTGCTGGTAAAAACCGCCGCATTCGTTGTTCTCGCCCTTCAGCCCGAAGCTGTCGAGGACCTGACATTCGTAGCGGTTGAGGAGATAGACGCCACTGTTACCGCGGTCTTGGCCGCGCCCGAGCGGCTTGAAAGGCAACAGAAACTCCAAGTGCATGGTGAAGTTGGAGAACGCCTGCTTTCCCGTGGTGCCCGCCTGGAGCAACTTGCGATCGTCCATGTGCCCACCCTTCCAAGCGTCCGTATTGGTGCCGTCAAACAAAACGATGGCGCCTTTCGGCGGCTTGGCGCCTTCGGTCGGGCTCTTGCGGGAAATCTTCTCCATCGTCCAGGGCCCGCCCGCATCGCTGCTGATAGTGATCTTACCGGACGCAAGTTCCGCCCGGTAACCATTCGTGCCTGCAAAAATAATCTTCGGTCCTTCGCGCTTGCCGTTGACCTCCTGCTTGTACTCCTTATCCCAACCGTCGCCCGGCAAACCGCCCCGGTACGTCACCATCCGGAACTTATCGTCTCCCAGGGCAATCACCTGCGCGCCGCCCCAATCGTTTTTGTATTCGCCCTGATCGGCGAAATCGGGACCGGCCTTCGACGGGTCCGTGTAAGTTTCAGCAGCGAAGACGGACGCGGCGAGCAGGAGCGGCAGCAGAATGAAGCGTTTCATAATTCGTTTGTGTCAGCCGGGTTCTGACGGTCGCGCGCTGAAAAAATTCGGCCTGCGTTTGGGAATGGCGTTCTTCATGCCCCGCTTGGGCAGCTCCTCAATTCGGATCGTGCGTTGGCTTGATCGTATCAACGCTTGCCGGCCCCCTCTCGTCTCCATCAACGACACGGTCCAAAGCTGAAACACGGTGGACAACTTTCCGCCATTCGACATCATTGAGGGAAATCACATTGAGATGAACGGCACACAACGCCACTCAACGCTTATGAAAAACAAATCGAAACGAGATGTGGAAAAGGCCTGGCCTCGCGACAGGTTCATCTCCAGCTTGCGGCGCCTCGCGGACGCGCTCGAAGCAGGGCGTCCCTTCACCATCCAGGTCAGCGGCGAGCGAATCCCGGTTCCCGTTTCAGCCGTCGTCAGCATCGAACACGAACGCTCCGGCGCATCCGAGGAATTGGAATTCCAGTTGAAATGGAACCGGGCGCCCAAACCAACCGCGTGACTCCCCTCCGCCATCCTTTCTCGCGATTATGATCAATTCATCACGTCGACAATTCCTGGGCCGCTCCGGTTTGGTCACCCTGGCCTTCGCTGGACTGCATCGGTTCGTTGCCACCTCGTCGCTCGCCGCGGAGGTCCGGAAAGCGGAAGAGAAGCTCACCTCGGATTTTTACGGCACCCTCGATTTACTGCCGGGCTTTTCCTACACGATTATCTCTGAGACCAACGACAGGATGGACGATGGTCTCCTCGTGCCCGGCAAACATGACGGCATGGGAGCCTTCGCCGGTCCGGGTGGCCGCACCATACTCGTGCGCAACCACGAGCTGGACACCGGCCCCGCGGACCAAAGCCCCTTCGGCAGCAAACGCGCCCTTCTGCGCAAAGTACCGCGCGAAAAACTGTACGACGCCGGCAAAGGAAAGAAGCCGGGTCTTGGCGGCACCACTACCCTCGTCTTCAACACGAAGGAACAGCGGCTCGAGAAACATTTTCTCAGCCTCGCCGGCACCTACCGCAATTGCGCTGGCGGAGTGACACCCTGGAACACATGGATCACTTGCGAAGAGGATACCAGCCGACCCAACGCTGGCGGCCAGCTTCCGGACGACGAAATGGAAAAAGAGCACGGCTACAATTTTGAAGTAGCCGCGTCGGACAAAATCGCGCTCGCCGACCCTGTGCCCCTCAAGGCCATGGGGCGGTTTCGTCATGAGGCCATTGCTGTCGAACCTCGAAGTGGCGTCGTTTACCAAACCGAAGACCAGGGCGACGGACTTTTCTACCGCTACATTCCCACCCGTCCCGGTCAACTGGCTGCCGGCGGGCGCTTGCAGGCGTTGAAGTTGAAAGACCTTTCACGCGCCGACACACGCAACTGGAGCGGGCAAACCATCAAACCCGGCCAATCCTTCGCTGTAGAATGGGTGGACATCGGCGGTGTCGAAGCCCTCGACGACGACCTGCGCTATCAAGGCTACTTCGAACGCGGCGCAGCACGCTTCGCACGTGGTGAAGGCTGCTGGAACGGTGGCGACACAATTTATTTCGCCTGCACCAACGGCGGACAAAAACGCAAAGGACAGATCTGGCGCTACACTCCTTCATCTCGCGAAGGCACCTCCGGTGAGAACGCACAGCCGGGGCGCCTTGAACTCTTCATTGAGCCGAACGATGGCAATCTGGTGGAAAATGCCGACAACATCACCATCGCACCCTGGGGTGATTTGATCGTGACTGAGGACGGCGTCAGCCCGCACTGCGTGGTGGGCGTCACTCCGGCAGGGAAAATCTACAAGCTGGCGAAGACTTCGCTCGGCGAACTGGCGGGCGCTTGTTTCTCATCGGACGGCTCCACGCTTTTCGTCAACATCCAGACCCCGGGCCTCACCGTCGCGATCACCGGCCCGTGGAAAACATTGCGGGACCGGGCAGTGTAGCCACGTATCGCCAGCCTATGCTCGAAACACTGAAACTCACCAAGCGCTTCAACGGCCGCGTCGCCGTCAATGAATTGAACCTGGCCATTCAGCCCGGAGAAGTCTTCGCGCTGCTCGGCCCGAACGGTGCCGGCAAGACCACCACCATCAATCTTCTCCTCGGCTTCCTTACGCCTGATGCAGGCGAGGCGCGCGTCAATGGACAGAGCGTTGCCGCTGATCCCATCGCCGCGCGGCGGCACCTCGCCTACATCCCCGAGCAGGTCATGCTCTACCCACGCTTCACGGGCGTGGAAAACCTGGATTACTTCAGCACGCTGGGCGGCCGCCGGCACACACGCGAGGAATTGCTCGCGTTGCTCAAGCGCGCTGGATTGCCCGCCGAAGCCGCCGACCGCCGTGTGGGCACTTACTCGAAAGGCATGCGTCAGAAAGTCGGCATTGCTCTCGCGCTTGCGACGGAAGCCAAGGCCCTGTTGCTCGATGAACCCACCTCCGGCCTGGACCCCGCCGCGTCGCACGAGTTTTCCCTGCTCTTGCGCAAACTTGCCGGAGACGGCGTCGCCATCCTGATGGCCACGCACGATTTGTTCCGTGCCCGCGAGGATGCGACACGGATCGGCATCCTGCTCGATGGCAAACTCGCTGGTGACTACGCCGTCAACGACATCCGGCACGTCGATTTGGAAAAGCTCTACCTGAAGCACCTCCGCGCATGATTACCGCCATCGCCCGCAAAGAATTCCTTGAGGCCTGGCGCGACGGACGCTTTCGCATCGCCGCTGCCGTGATCGTCGCGCTGCTGGGGATTGCACTGCTTCTCGCGTGGCAACAAGTGGAACGCGCCCGCGCCGAGCGAGCCGCCGCTGCCGCCCTCGAACGCGAGAACTGGTTGAACCAAGGGGAGAAGAATTCGCATTCAGCCGGCCATTACGGCGTGTATGTCTTCAAGCCGCTCGCGCCGCTCGCGGTTTTCGACCGGGGGATCGAGCCGTTCGTCGGCACCACCGTCTTCCTTGAAGCGCACCGGCAGAACCAGGCGGCATTCCTCCCGGCACAGGACGCGACCGCCATGCGCCGCTTCGGTGAACTCACGGCTGCGACCGGGCTGCAACTGCTCGCGCCACTTCTGATTGTGCTGCTGACGTTTGGTGCGCTGGCCGGCGAACGCGAACGCGGCACGCTGCGGCAGGTATTGAGTTTGGGCGTGCGACCCCGCGACCTTGTTCTGGGTAAAGCACTCGGCCTCGGAGCCGCTTTCGCAACCTTGCTGCTGCCAGTTGGACTGTTTGCAGCGGTCGCGCTGGCGCAACTGCCCGGTGGCGACACGGGCGGCGCGTGGCTTCGCCTGGCGTGGCTCGGTGGGGCATACACGTTGTATCTCGCAGCCATTCTCGCCATTTGCCTTACCGTCTCCGCCGTTGCCTCCACCGCGCGCACGGCCCTTGCGATCCTGCTGGTTTGCTGGGCCGCGAATGCCGTCCTCGCTCCACGCCTCGGCGCCGATCTCGCACAGCGATTCCTCCCCACACCGAAGCTCGCCGAGTTTGAAACCGCCCTGCAGAAGGCGGTCCAGGAAGGTATTGACGGCCACAGCCCCCGCCAGCAGCAGCTCATGGAATTCGCGCAACGCACCTTGGAAAAATACGGCAAGACTCGCCTCGAGGATCTACCGTTCAACTTCAATGGCCTGGTCATGCTCGAGAGCGAACGCCTCGCGGGCGAAGTTTTCGATGTTCACTACGGGAGGCTCTGGGACCGCTTGGAAGCCCAGGACGATCTGGTGACGTGGGCCGGCTTGGCGGCGCCGCTTCTCGGAGTGCGCGCCGCATCGATGGCGCTGGCCGGGACGGACTTCACCCATCACCGCCACTTTTCCGTTGCGGCGGAGCAGCATCGCCGGAGCTTCGTCCGCGTACTCAATGAAGAGATGATGAACACCCCGGTGAACGCTGGCCATCACGGCGGCACGGTGGGACGCGCGCTCTGGGAAAAACTGCCCGCCTTCCACTATGTCCCCCCGCCGCCGGGAAACGCGCTGCGCGCCGCCACGCCGGGTTTGGTCGTGCTGTTTGTTTGGGCCGTCGGAGCCTGGGTGGCGCTGCTGATCGTCGCACCACGGCTGAAACCAGATTAACGACATGACCTCGCATCTCTTCCGCCTCGAACTTCGATTGCTCACGCGCGAACGCGCCGCATGGGTGATGATGGTTCTCTTCGCCGCCTTGCTTGCCTACGGTCTGTGGAATGGCGGTGCCCTCGCGCAGCGACATCGCGAAGTCGCCACCGCCCTTGCTCAGGACGAAGCCGAATTCCAGAGGCAGCTTCGGAACCATCTCGCCCAACAATCCGTGGATCCAAAGGCCGTCGCCGGGCGTGGCACGACGGCAGTGCTTCCCCCCGCTCCTTTGCCGCTGCTGGCCACGGGCCAATCCGATTTATCGCCCGGCCATGAAAACGTCGTTTTATGGAAACTCGCCGCGCCGGGGGACACTCGGGCTGAACTGGAGAACCCATCGCATTTGATGGCGGGGCGCTTCGACCTCGCGTTCGTGCTCGTTTGGCTCTACCCGCTATTCCTCCTCGCGCTGATTTACGATTTGATGGCTGGCGACCGCGAGGCCGGCACGCTCCGACTAGCCCTGGCCCAGGGCGTTACGCCAGCGCGTTGGATGGCGCGACGCGCTCTGGCTCGTGGGCTACCGATGCTTATCCCTTGCCGCACTGGCCACACTGGCCGCCGGTGTTTTCGGCACCGGCGCCGGACGCTGGCACCCGGCTGATGCTCGCGGTCGCAGTAGTGCTGGCTTACGGATTGTTCTGGGTGGCGCTGGCTGTCGCGGTCAACGCCGTCGCGCGAAGCGCTGCTGGCGCGGCCACCGGCCTGGGTGCCGCCTGGGTTCTGCTCGTCCTCGTGGTGCCGACCTTGTTGAACGTGGCCGTCGAGACGCTTTACCCCACTCCATCGCGGCCGGAACTCATCGCGGCCGGTCGCAAGGCTTCCGGGGAAGCGGAGAAGCGTGGCGGCGAACTGCTCAATTCATTCTATCGCGATCATCCGGAACTGGCTCCGCCGGGACAACAAGCCGATTTCGCCGCGCAACATCTGACCGTGCAAACTGAAGTGAACCGCGCCGTTGAGCCGGTGCGGCAGAAATTCGACGCAGCAACTCGCCCGCCAGCAAACCGCGGTTGGTCGGTGGCGTTTTCTTTCCCCGGCCATCGCCGCGCACGAGGCGTTAACCGATCTGGCCGGCACTGGCTACTGGCGGCACCGCGCCTTCCGTGAGCAGGTGAATGAGTTGCGACGGGGCGTGTCGGAATTCTTCACGCCCCGTATTCACAAACGCGAGGCGATCACGGCGGATGATCTTGAGAGGTTGCCGCGATTCGAATTTCGCGAAGAACCTGACGGGGTTTGGAGAGGTCGCGTGCTGGCCAGCCTGGTGGGGATGGTCTTGTTGGGCGGAGTTTTGGGCGGCCTTGCGTGGCGTAGTCTGCGGGCCGACCGTCTCGCCACTTTGAGCGCGTAGCTCGGGGCAGTGGTAAAACCCCATCGGGCGATTGCGGATTAATCCGCGATGGCCAGATCCATGTCGCGGGTAAAATAAAGGATGCGACCGCAATTGGTGCAGGTGACAATTTCCTGCGCCGCCTGCGTTTGAACCACGGTGCCGCGGTTTAATTTCATGTGGCAGCCGCCACACGAAGAATGAGTAATGCCAACGACGACGTTGCTCCCTTTATTGCGAAGCAGGCGCTCGTATTTGTCGCGTGCAGATTCCTCCACGACTTCAGCCAATTGAGCTCGATCGGATTCCAGCTTTGCCAATTCCGCCTTGAAATTCTTTTCCCGGGCATCGAGTTCAGCAAGCTTGGTGTCCGCGATCTTCTTCGCTTCAGCCGCCACTTGTTGCGCGGCGAGAACTTCTTTCTGCGCCGCTTCTCCCTTTTCCATTAGCTCCAATTCCTGGTCTTCCAACCCGACGATGACCTTTTTGCAGTTCTCAATCTCGTTTTGCAGCGCGCGGTACCTCTTCGTTCTTTTTGGTCTGTAGTTGCTGAGTGGCGTATTTATCGATCTGGGCCTTCTTGGCTTCGACATCGAGTTCGAGCTTCTTGCGCTCAGACTCGATCTGCTTCACTCGCAGCTTCGCCGCATCGAGCTTGGCCTGTGAGCCCGAGGCACGACCTTGCAAATCCTTCCGCTCAGGATCGACATGCGCCAGTTCATCCTTCGTCCGAAGGATTTTGCGGTCGCGGTCCTGGAGCACGAGAAGTTTTTGGATGACGTCGAGCATGTCTTAAGTGGCGCAGAATGTATCGACGTGGTCCGAAGGCGTCAACCGAGAGGTCTGATGGCGCTGGCACCGTGTCAACCGCGCAATAAATTTTTCCGCCTAGCGGGAAGCAGCGGACGATGGTGCATCCCTGCAGTTCAAACTCCCAGCCGGCCTTCGATCGAATCGTCCAGGGTTTTGCCGAGCGCTGCACCGATCAGCATCTTCATGCCGGCGACAGCGTTCCCATGCTTGGTATCCCAGTAATATCCATCGGACGGGACGACTTTTATTACCGTGATCCGCGAATCGTCCACGCCTTCCGTGAACCACGTCCTCAAGATCGGCTTCCACAGTTCTTTGATCTTCGCCTTGTCCCGGGAAATGATCGCGTGCCCGTTGAGTTGGAGAAAGTCAGAATGAGCGGAACCCTGGAAGTAGAGTTTCACGGCAGGATTGGCGGAGATCTCCAAATTTTTGTGACTGTCATCCGCACTCAGGAACCAAAGGTTCCCCTGCTCATCCACCTTGCGCACGTTCATGGGGCGCGCTCCGCTCGAGTCTCCGGATGCCATCGCTGTGCAGAAAAAACAGTTTTGCGCCTTCTCCACCATCTCCTTGATGCGCTCAATGGCGGGAAGCCCACTTAAATCTTCGCGGTTCTCTTCCGGTTGGTTTTGATTAATTGAATCCATACGCCCGGCTGACCTCTAGCGCGTTCCGGGGTCCTGGGCAAGCGGCGCTCCGCATGTCTCCTTTTTGACGGGCGCTTTTGCGGAAGACGCGTAGAGTTTACCCATGATGCGACTTGCTCCCATAGTACTGGCGGCTGCGTTTCCGTTGGCAGCCTGCGCCGCCACAAATCCCTCGCCTGCCTTGAAAATGGCGCGGCAACTAAATGAGGCGTTTGTGGAAGTCGCCGAGAAAGCATCCTCCTCGGTCGTGGTCATCAGGCTGGAGCAGAAGCCGGGGCTGTCTGAACTGGATGATGCGGACAATCCGTTTTGGGATCTCGTTCCAAAAGAGTTTCGCAAACAGTTTGAGGAGGAACGGGAGAAGCGGAGAAAGGAACACGACGATGATTCAAGGCGGTCTCGCGTCCCACGCTTCGACGGGCGCGGTTCCGGCGTCATCATTCGTGAAGACGGTTACATCATGACCAATTTCCATGTTGTGGACGAGGCGGAGAGGATTCAGGTGCGTTTGCTGGATGGCCGCACCTTCCCTGCCACCGTTCAGGGCAAGGACGAGCTTTCAGACATTGCTGTGATTAAGATTAACGCGACCAATCTTCCTGTTGCCACATTGGGCGATTCGTCAGCGGTGCGAGTGGGAGAGTTCGCCATCGCCATCGGGGCGCCCTTCGACCTCGATTACAGCGTCACTTTCGGTCACGTCAGCGCGAAGGGACGCTCTGTCATTCCTTCCATGGGGTTCAATTCGCAAGGGGCGAGAATGGATCAGGATTTCATTCAAACCGACGCGAGCATCAATCCCGGCAACAGTGGCGGCCCGTTGGTTAATCTTTACGGCGAAGTCATCGGGATTAATACACTCATTCGAGGTTTACGCACCGGCATTGGCTTTGCCGTTCCAGTGAACCTCGCCAAGGAAGTGGCGGATAAACTCATTAGCGACGGCAAGTTTCCGCGACTATGGCTTGGCATTGGAATTCGTGGGCTTCACGAAGATCATGATGGCGAAGAGGGAATTTCAGGCGTCGAGAATGGTGTGATCGTAACCAACATCCGTCCTGACGGACCGGCCAGCAATTCTGACTTGAAGGAACGCGATGTCATCATTGCCGTGGACGGCAAGAGCGTGGCGACTTCCACCCAACTCCGTAACGAAATCCGCCGCAAGAAAGCCGGCAGCGCAGTCAGCCTCGACGTGGTACGCCAGGGCAAGCCGCTCAAACTCAAAGTACATCCGGACGTTTGGCCGGAACCGAAAGAGCCGAAGAAATAGAATCCTTCCGCCACCGCTTCTTCGATCAACCCCCGTGCGTCGCCTCATCGTCATCACCGGCACTGATACCGGAGCCGGCAAGACCGTCCTCACCGCATTGCTTTCCTGCCATATGCGCAGCGCCGGGTGCAACGTGGCAGCACTGAAACCGATTTGCTCCGGCGGACGGGACGATGCTCGCCTCCTGCACGCAGTCGTTCCTCGAACATTGAGTCTAGGCGAGATCAACCCCTGGCAATTTCGCGCTCCGCTCAGTCCGTTGGTGGCGGCACGACTGGAAAAAAAGCAGGTGACGCTTTCCGCCGTGGTCGCCCACGTCCATTTGATCTCACATCGTTTTGATTACGTCCTGGTCGAAGGCGCCGGCGGTTTGTTAAGCCCACTGGGCGAAGGTTTCAGCACCCGGGAACTGATTGCTGCACTTGGCGCGGAAGTATTAATCGCAGCCCGGAACCAACTGGGCGTCATAAACCATGTGCGCCTCACTCTCGAAGCGCTTCCGCCGCTGGTCGCCTCGCGGACGCGCATCGTCTTGATGGCGCCCCCGAGATCCACGGCCGCCAGCCGAACGAACCCTGGCCTCCTCAAGGAATATGTTGGCCAATCCCGCGTCTTCGAACTGCCGTGGTTGCGCAGCGCGAGTTATGACCAAATAGCGCGCCGGCCAAATATCCGCTACGTTCTGGATGCGCTGACCCACTGACCTGAGATCTGGCTGCGCTTAGCCTCAATCGATCGATTCGACAGACCACACCTTGAATCGCTCCAGAGTCGCGCGCTGAGGCAATTTGACAAACGTGAGGTTGCACACGAAGCGCCGGCGGCGCACAGTCATTTGCAAGTCTTGATGAAGTTTGGCCGTTACATCGTGGTCTTCCTATGCGCACTCGGCGGTGCGTGGCTCGCGTTCGGAGATACCGTTGCCCGTCGATGGGGGGACCTCGAAGTGAAGACTGCCCGTGAAGTGGACGATAACGCCACGCCGACGTGGCCGGTTGATCCAGACTTTCAAAAGGATGTGTTTACCTTTGCGCGTGCCCAATACGTTGTGGAGGGTCGCTATCGCAAGCCGCGCGAGAGAAGTGGATTGGGTCATACTCCCAATCGATGGGCCATCGATTTCCCAGCCTGCGACTTGGATTTATCCTACCGCTTGCAACAGATGACCTCGATCAAGGTCGATCCGGATGCGCGCGTGGTGAAACTTGGCGACACGAACCTTTTCCAATATCCGTTCCTCTACATCGTGGAGCCCGGCCGGGGCTTCCTGACGGATGACGAGGTTCCCTTGATTCGGAAGTATTTGCTCAATGGTGGCTTCATCATGTTCGACGATTTCTGGGGCGATTTTGAATGGGAGAGTTTTGCCGAGGAGATGAAGCGTTTATTCCCTGAAGATAAGTACCCCAAGCAACGCATCACCGACCTTACGATTGACCATCCGGTCTTTCACACCGTGTTCGACCTGAAAGAGCAACCTCAAGTATCTGGGATCGAATGGCTCAAGTACTTTCAAAGCCAGGGAACGACCCACGAATTCAAGGAAGACGGCTCCGAAACAGTCCATTACCGCGGCATCTCGGATGACAAAGGACGGTTGATGGTGCTGATCTGCCATAACACGGATCTTGGCGACGGCTGGGAGAGGGAGGGGGACAACCAGGAGTATTTCCGCGTCTTCTCCGAACCGAAGGCGTTTCCGATGGGCATCAATGCCATTGTGTATGCCATGACCCACTGACCCGAGCCGAACCTCAGGGATCCGAACTTGAAGAAACCAATCGACCTCACCATTAGTCTGTGAATCCATCGCATGGCAAAAAGATCTAAAACCCTTTGGCTCGTTGCCGCCGTCTCGGTGTTGATCCTCACACAGATCGTCTTGCTCGGCTTCGTTGTGGCGCGCTCTTTTTCGAAAGCCACGGCTGTGCAGGCGCAACAACCCCGGCCCCGGGTAAACGGGGAACAGCGAGTCACACCGCCGTCGCCCGGGCGGCCTCAACAGTCCACCTCCAGCCGACGAACTGTGACGCAAAAAGCGCCGCCCCGGCAAAAACCGGTTGGGCCACGCGCGGCGCCGCCCGTGTTCTCCAAAACCGGGGGCGTATTCACAAACACTGTCAGCATTGACCTCAAGGCGAAATCTCCCAACGCGATCATCCGGTACACGTTAGACGGTTCAGAACCGAAGGAGACATCCGCGACTTATTCAAACACGATCGTCATCAAGGACACCCGGCTGCTCCGCGCCGCTTGTTTCGAACCGGGCCTGGCACCCAGCCTGGTTGTTTCTCATGCCTACCGGATGCTCGACGAGGACCTGTTCGCCTTCTCGTCCAACTTGCCTCTGGTGGTAATCGACACGTTCAACCAGCCAATAGGTTTCATGGATTACTCCACGGCATCCGTGCGATTTATCTCCCCGGACGGTTCTCGAGCCAACCTGCTGGCTGATGCCGATTACGACGGCCGCATTGACTTGAAACGCCGAGGCTTTACCTCGCTTCGATTTCCCAAAATGTCCTTCACGTTGAAAATGCGCAACGATGACGGCGAAAAGGTGAAGGCCCGCGTCTTCGGGCTGCCCGATGATTCGGACTGGGTTCTTTACGCGCCGTATGTGGACAAGACGCTCATTCGTGACGTTTTGGGCTATGAGCTGAGCAATTCGATGGGCCGGTATGCGCCACGAACCCGCTTGGTGGAGGTCTTCATTCACCGTTCGTCCAGCCCGCTGACCGCCCGGGATTACGCCGGTGTTTACGTCCTCGTTGAAAAGATTAAACGCAGCAAAGACCGCGTGGACATCGCGAAACTGAAGCCTGAAGACAATACGGAGCCTGAGATTAGCGGCGGCTATATTCTAAAGCGGGACCATGGCGCGATGAAAGGCGGCCGCAACTTTGGCGGTAATTCCCCACCGCGTCCCTCGAATGACGGCGTCGGCTTCATCACTCCCCGCGGCCTGCACCTTTTTCATGTGGAACCGGACGAAGATGAATTAACCGAGGCCCAAAAAAAGTGGGTCGCGCGTTACTTTACCGACTTCGAACGCGCGCTGCATGGCTCTAAATTTACCGACCCGCACGAAGGCTATTCCAAATATCTGGATGTAGATGCCTTCATTGACCATTTCTGGCTGGTCGAACTGACGAAGAACGTAGATGCCTTTCGCTACAGCGCGTATCTGCAAAAGCCGCGTGGCGGAAAAATTATCATGGGACCAGCTTGGGATTGGAATCTGAGCTTCGGCAATGCGGACTACTACGACGCCTACGAAACCGGCGGCTGGTATTACGAGAACTTGCGCGACATCGAAATCTCATGGATCTACCGGCTTAAGCAGGATCCTGACTTCATGCAACGTTGCACCGACCGTTGGGCCGAGTTGCGACGCGATATCGCGGCACCAGACCGGCTTCTGGCCCGGGTCGATGCGCTGCGCAGCCAACTCCAGGAAGCGCAGCAACGGAACTTTCGCAAGTGGCCTGTGATGGGCCGGGAAATTCGCCCCAACTATTTCGTTGGTCCCACGTACGATGCGGAAATCAACTGGATGAAAATCTGGATTAAAGATCGAATCGCCTGGATCGATCGGCAGTTCCCGCCTGTGCCAAGGTTATCTGAAAAGCCGGGGACGCTTGCGCCAGGTACCAAACTAAAGCTGACCGCGGGCACTGGGGAGATTTATTACACGACCGACGGTACTGATCCTCGCGCGCGCGGAGGTTCGAAGGCTAAAGCCGCCCAAAAATACAGCGGTCCAATCGCCGTTGACGGCACCATGAAACTCAATGCACGAGTGCTCAATGGCGGGTCTTGGAGCGCACCCACCAGCGGCACATTTTTATCCAGCAAAGGAACAAGGGCTTCCGCCGACTGAGTTCGCTCTCGGCAGAGACCTGGGCGGGGCAACGACGTGGGGCGTCGGCACGGAAACCTACTTCTCACACGGACAACAAAAAAGCGCGAAGCATTGCTGCTTCGCGCTTTGAATTCTGTTTAACGAATCAGGTAAGGACGATCCTATCGCCTTCCTTGAGCGTCACGAATGCCTTCTTCCATGCATTCGTCACGCCCGCTTGGGCCGTGCGTTGGCGCCGGGCCTTGCCGCGCACGTTCAGCGTATTGACTCGCAGAACCTTGACTTTGAAAAGCTCCTGCACGGCCTGGCGAATCTGAATTTTGTTCGCGCGGGGGTCGGCCACCACGGTGTATTGATTGAGCTTCTCGCCCTGGCGCGTGCCTTTTTCAGTGACGCGAACGGTCTTGATAATATCGAAAGCGTTCATGTTACTTCTGGAGACGTTCTTCGAGTTTTTCGAATGCGCCACGAGTGAAAACGAGCTTGTCGCTGCGGAGCACCTGATACGTATTCAACGTAGTCGCTGGTGGTGAGCTTCGACATTGCTCAACGTTGCGCGAAGCGCAGCTGTAGATTGTTCGTCCGCGCCGTCGATCACGAGAAGCGCCGTTCCTTCGATTTCCAATGCGTTCGAGGACGCTGACGAAATCCTTTGGTCTTTGGCGACGCCGAGTTTGATGTCATCAACAACCACCACATCGCCCGCCTTCAATCGTTCCGTGAGCGCTTTGCGCAGGGCAAGTTGTCGGGTGGTCTTGGAAACCTTCTTGGAGAAATCGCGCGGCCTCGGACCGAACACCACACCACCGCCGGCCCACAAGCGGGGACTGAGTCGAGACCCGGCGCGAGCGCGGCCGGTGCCCTTTTGGCGCCACGGCTTCTTGTTGCGTGCCGGACACTTCGCCCACGGTCTTGGTGCAAGCTGTGCCCTGCGTTGGGCGGCCCGATAGGCGACCACCACGTCGTGAACCGCTTGCGTGCCCTTGCCGCCTTCCACCAGCGGGAAACGGACTTCGAGTTCGCCGGTCTCTTTTCCTTTGATGTCTTTAACTGAGATTTTCATGGCTCGATTATTTCTTGGCGGCACTTCGCGGGAGCGGCAGCGGCTTTGCCCTTCTTGGCGGGAGCAGCCTTGGCTTTCGCCTCCGCTGCCGCGCGGCGCTTGGCCACGCCATTCACGCGGCATCTTCTTGGACTCGCGAATGATGACGTAATCACCGTTCGATCCGGGAATCGCGCCCTTGATCAAAAGAACATTGTCTTCGGTCGCGCACCTGAATCGACTTCCAGATTCTGCGTCGTGCGCTGCACCTGCCCCATGTGACCGGGCATCTTCATGCCGCGCATGACCGTGCCGGGAAACAAACGCTGACCGATGGCGCCGGAGCGGCGATGCCAGCCTTTCGCACCGTGCGTGCTATCGCCACCCGCGAAAATGATGGCGCTTCACCACACCTTCAAAGCCGCGGCCCTTGGTGACGCCAATGGCGTCGATAAAATCGCCGGCCGCAAAAATATCACGCTCCAACGGTATCGCCGGTCTTCACTTCCTTGCGTGAAATCGCGAAATTCCTTCACCCGCTTGATAGGCAGGCGTGCCGAATTTCTTGAAGTGGCCGAGCGTCGGCTTGGCAATGCGATGTTCCTTCTGGTCGTCAAAGCCCGAGCTGCACCGCGTTGTAGCCGTCGTTGCCGCCCTGCGTCTTGACCTGAATCACGCGATTGGGTCCGACATCGCACGACCGTCACCGAGTGCATGACGCCCTGCGCATCATAGACGCGGGTCTGGCCCAATTTTTTTCCTAAGAGTCCGAGAGGCATAAAGGTCAGATCTTGATGGTGATGTCCACGCCCGCGGGGAGGTTCAGCTTCTTCAGTTCGTCCACCGTCTTGGCGGTGGGATCGAGAATATCCAGCAGCCGCTTGTGCGTGCGCTGCTCGAAGGTTTCCTGGGATTTTTTGTCCGCGTGCGGTGAGCGCAGCACGGTGAAGCGCTCCACGCGAGTCGGAAGCGGAATGGGACCCGCCACCCGAGCGCCGGTGCGTTTCACCGTTTCGACGATGTCGTGCGCCGATTGGTCGATGACCCGATGGTCGTACGCCTTCAAGCGAATTCGAATACGTTGTCCTGCCATACAAAGAACAATTTTATGTTGATGAGTAGTTAGCTTCGGGCCGCCGGCTTCTTTGCCGCCTGGTCCAGAATAGTTGTCAGCACACTGTTCGGCACCTGCTCGAATGTGAACGGTTCCATCGAATAGGTGGCGCGGCCTTTGGACAGCGAACGAATCGCCGTGGCGTAACCGAACATTTCGGCCAGCGGCACGTTCGGCGTTCACGACCACCTGGCCCAACTTCGCATCGATGTTCTCGATTGCACCGCGACGGCGGTTGATGTCGCCGACGCAAGTCGCCCTGATACTCGTCGGGCGTCGTCACTTCCACCTTCATGATCGGTTCGAGCAAAATCGGGCCGGCTTTCTTGAAGGCGTCCTTCAGCGCAAAGATTCCCGCCATCTTGAACGCCAGTTCGTTCGAATCGACTTCGTGGAACGAGCCGTCCGACGACCTGCACCTTGATGTCGATGACCTGATAGCCGGCATAGACGCCGCTCTTGATGGCTTCTTCGATGCCGTCGATGACCGCCGGGATGTATTCCTTCGGAATCGCGCCGCCGACAATCTTGTTCTCGACCTCGACGCCCTTGCCCTTTTCGTTCGGCTGAACGGTGACGCAGGCGTGGCCGTATTGACCGCGACCGCCGGACTGGCGGATGAATTTGCCTTCGCCTTCGGCCGACTTCGTGATGGTTTCGCGATAGGCGATCTGCGGCGCGCCGGAGTTGGCTTCCACTTTGAATTCGCGCTTCAGGCGGTCGATAATGATTTCCAGATGCAACTCACCCATGCCCGCGATGATGAGCTGGCTCGTTTCCTCGTTCGTGAAGCAGCGGAACGTCGGATCTTCTTCCGCCAGGCGCTGCAAGCCTTCGGACATCTTGTCCCGGTCCTGCTTTGGTCTTCGGTTCGACGGCCATGCTGATGACCGGCTCCGGGAAGGTCGGCGGTTCGAGCGTGACGTCGAATTCCTCGTCGCAGAGCGTGTCGCCCGTCGTGATATTGCGCAGACCGACCAGCGCCGCGATGTCGCCGGCAGTAAACGGCGTCAATATCTTTGCGTTCGCTGCCTTGAATAACCATCAGGCGGCTGACGCGTTCGCGTTTGCGCGTGCGAGGATTATAAATCGTATCGCCCTTCTTGAGCTGGCCGGAATAAACGCGGAAGAACACCAGCTTGCCGGCGTAGGGATCGGTCCAAAGCTTGAAAGCGAGCGAGCAGAATTTCGCGTTGTCGTCCGATGCGACACGTCACCTTGTTGTCCGTGCCAGGCTCGTGGCCTTCGCGCCTGGCGGAATGTCGAGCGGGACTGGGCAGATAATCGATGACCGCATCGACCAGGACCTGCACACCCTTTTTCTTGAACGCGGAACCGCACAGCACCGGGAACGAGTTCGATCTTGCAGGTCAACCGGCGAATGGCAGCCTTCAGCGAGAGCGTGTCGATGGGCTTTTCCTCCAGCACCATCTCGGCGATCACGTCGTCCTTGTTCGAAACGGCATCGATCAGTTCGGCGAGCGCGGCCTGTGCCCTTTCCTTGTGCGCGTCGGGAATTTCCGTGACCTCGTAATTGAGACCTTCGTTCTGCACGTCGCCCGGCCCCCAGACGATGGCCTTTTGGTTCACGACGTCGATGACACCGGCAAACTGATCCTCCGCGCCGATGGGCAGGAAAATGGGGAATGCATAAGCGTTGAGCTTCTTGCGCATGTCGTTGAGCGCGTTGTCAAAGTTCGCGCCTGTGCGGTCCATCTTGTTGACGAACGCAATGCGCGGAACTTTATATTTCGTCGCCTGCCGCCAGACCGTCTCGGATTGCGGCTGCACACCGGCCACGCCGCAGAAAACGGCCACCGCGCCGTCGAGCACGCGCATGGAGCGCTCCACTTCCGCCGTGAAATCCACGTGCCCGGGAGTGTCGATGATGTTGATGCGGTGCGGAATATTGAGATAAGACTTGTTCAGCTTGTCTTCACCGGGCTTCGTCGCCTTCTGCGTCCAGAAACAGGTCACAGCCGCCGACGTAATCGTGATGCCGCGCTCGCGCTCCTGCTCCATCCAGTCGGTCACGGTATTGCCGTCATCGACGTCACCGATCTTATGGATCAGCCCCGTGTAAAAAAGAATACGCTCGGTGGTCGTCGTCTTGCCGGCGTCGATGTGCGCGGCAATGCCGATGTTGCGCGTCCGCTCCAGCGTGTAATGCCGGTTCGGCGAATTCACTGCCGCGGGCTTTCCATTTTCAACTGCTGCTTGCATGTTCGTAGAGAATAAAAACGCCCCGATTGCTTCCGCTGTCGGGGCGCTGGGTTAAAATTGTAGTCTACCAGCGGAAATGAGCAAAGGCCTTGTTGGCCTGCGCCATCTTATGCACTTCGTCGCGTTTGCGAATGGCGTTCCCCTGCCCTTGATACGCTTCCATAATTTCCGCAGCCAAGGCTTCCTTCATCGGAATGCCCTTTGCGCGCATCCGCAAAATCAACGAGCCAGCGCATGGCCAGCGCGAGCTGACGATCCGATCGTGACTTCCACCGGCACCTGATAGGTGGCGCCGCCCACCCGGCGGGCCTTCACCTCCAAGCGCGGCTTGGCGTTATCCACCGCGCGCTGCAAAATTTCCAAGCGGACTGCTTTGCGGATTCTTCTCCGCCAATCTGGTCAAACGCACCGTAAACAATGCGTTGCGCGGTGCTCTTCTTGCCGGATACCATGACGGTGTTGACCAGGCGCGTGACAAGCGCGCTGTGGAACTTGGCATCTTCGACCAACGGTCTTTTATCTGCTTGGCGACGACGAGACATAGAAATTCTAAATTTACTTGGCTCGCAGCTGGCCTTGGCTGCCTTCGGGCGTTTCACACCATACTTTGGAACGGCTCACGCGGCGCTTCTCCACGCCGGCGGCGTCCAATGTGCCACGAACGATGTGATAACGCACACCCGGCAAATCCTTCACACGTCCGCCGCGCACCAGCACGATGGAGTGCTCCTGCAAGTTATGACCTTCGTCAGGAATGTAGGCGATGACTTCAAAGCCGTTCGTCAACCGCACCTTGGCCACTTTCCGCATCGCCGAGTTCGGCTTCTTCGGTGTGCGCGTCATCACCTGCAGACAGACGCCGCGGCGAAACGGCGCATTCTCCAAAGCGGGTGACTTCGACTTGGTGCGAACTTTATTACGCCCTTTACGAACGAGTTGATTGATTGTCGGCATTTGCTAAAGCGATTTACCCTACGAAACCCGGTGTGCCGGGAAACGGAGCGGAGATATTTAGCAGAGGCAACTGACCTTGCAACAGGTATTTGATTTTTTTTGGGTCAAGATGCTCATCTGTGCCTTTGCTTGGCGTGAATTACTTCACCTCGGATGCTTTCGGCAGACCATCCTTGGATTGAGCGAGGAATTCGACGAGGTTTCGCAAGTCTTGCTTCGTCAGCACTTGACGCAGTTCTTCAGGCATCCCGGACAGTCCCCGCTCCCGTGTTTTGATTTCGGACTTCTTAATTGGAATCACTCCATCCTCTGGGGAATTAATTTCCAAAATTTGGGCCGACTCGCTTTTAAGTTGCCCTGCGTACGCCATGCCGTTCTTCAAAGTCACGATCACGCTCTCGTAGCCTTGTGCGATGGTTTTGTTAGGAAAGACAATGGATTCCAAAATATATCCCCTGTCGTAGCGGGCTCCCATGCCAGTGAGATCAGGTCCTACTTCCCCACCCTCGCCGTTGAACTTGTGACACCGGACGCATGAGGCTTCGACCTTTTCGATGAAAATCTTTTTGCCTTCTTCCGCATTTCCCCCCACTAAACATTCACGATATGAGCGCAAATCATCATCCGCTGGACGGCGCGACTCGAATTCCCGCAACTTGTCTTTAACGCTCGGCGCCTCTCGCTTCGCCGCCGCTTCGATGACATCGAGTTGAAGCTCGGGTGGCACTTCCTTCGCCAGCAATCTATCGAGCCACTGGACAATAATCCGGTCCGCCTCGGCATTCGTCAGCGCACCCAGCATGGAAAGCGCATTTTGTTTTTCGCTGAGCGAGCCAGATTGCAGCGTCGGCTGGAGCTGTGCCAGCGCGTCGTTCGGTTGCAATTGCGCCTGAATCCTCATGGCTTCCTTTCGCAGCGCTTCATCCTTCGCCGCAAGCGCGAGCTGCACGGCCTCTCCCAACTGCGCATCTTTGTTTTGCGCCATGGATTTCAACGCCTCAATGCGAAGATTCGTCTCCGCGTTGGTGTCGCCCACCAAATCAATGGAGCGCGCGCCTTCGCCAGCGATGTTCAGCAAACCGGCAGCCTTTGTGGCTGCGAGCTTGACGGCGTTAGGCGAAGTTCGTTGCAGGGCGCTTAAATGAGGACGTAATGCTGTCGCGGCAATTTGTGCATCCCGTCGTTCAATCGGCCTCCACAATCCAGTTATCCGATCGCGACCCGAGGGCTTTGCCCATTCGCCAAGTAACGTGACAGCTTCCGCGCGAATGGAATCAGCCGCTTTGCTTGTGGCCGCGAAACCCGCAAGAGCCGCAGCGTTGTGACTTAAACCGAGCCGATAATTTGCGTTGATTACCCGGCGGAGCAATCCATCTCGCGGTCCTGGGTGTTCTGTGTCGCCTGCGGGGAAGGCCGCCAGCTTATCATCTTGTTCGATCATGGCCGATAGTTTTGCCAGCGCGTTGGTGATCGGTAGATCATTAATGGCTCGTGCCGCCTCCGCCACCAGCAGCGGATTTTCGTCCTGCAAAAATTCTGCGACATCGGGCGACTCGGCTCGTCGCAATGCCAGCAACGTGGCCATGCGCACAGCCTCTGACGAATCGCGCATCGTCTCCGCGAAGGCTTTCTGAACTT
The DNA here is from genome assembly GCA_963760275.1 of uncultured Verrucomicrobiae bacterium. Taxonomy (GTDB): domain Bacteria; phylum Verrucomicrobiota; class Verrucomicrobiia; order Limisphaerales; family SIBH01; genus JANNGC01. The sequence goes on along the minus strand of CAVXCM010000003.1, from coordinate 268,021 downwards.
TGGTAGCTTCCGCCGATTCGATGGTGCGGCTCAGGAATGGAATACGCGGTTCAATGCCTGCGAGGCTCAAGATTCCGCTCAAGGCCATTACTCCTGCGTGGCGCAGATAAACGTCCTCATTATTATTTGTCCGCAACATTTCCACCACATCCTCCAGATGCTCCAGCTTTGGAATCTTCCCCAACGCCATGGCAGCAAAGAAACGGACGCGCGGACTCGGGTCCCGCAGCAGGTTAGCTAAGGCCCTGTCATCACCTCGGCGCGCCTCGCCTAGAACCCGGGCCGCCTGTGCACGCAACTCCGCGTCATTATCTTCCAGCAGGCGATTCAGCTCCGCGATCGCCATTTCCGACCGGCTGCAGATTTGACCCAAGCCCCAAATTGCGTGGATGCGAGTGAATTGATTTCCGCTGCCCTGAAGCACCCTCTTAAATGCACGCAACGCATTGACCGGCCCTTGCGCAACGATTGCAAACTGAGCCTCCTGCCGCACTCGCATGTCCGGGTGTCCAAGCAGAGGCACGAGCTTGTTTATGCTCATGCTGTCAAAACCTTGGGCAAACAGCTTCTTCGTTTCAGCCACCGCCTTCGCCTTCACTGTGTCAGGATTAAACACGCGATAGATGCGTCCCTTGCCAGTCTTGTTCCAACCCTCAACCCAGTCAGATATGTAGAACGCGCCGTCATACCCGAAGTCTCCGTCCGTCACGAGCACCTCCCAAATGAACTCGTGGCGATCAGTCACTTCAAATCCGGCTCCGCGCGGCGAAACGCCAAACGAATGTACGCCGCTTCCGGTGCTCCCACGGAAATCACAAAGAAAGAAATGATTGGCGTAGCGCTCCGGAAGTCCGACGCCCGGGTAATAAGATAAGCCGGAGGGGCCGTTGCCGATATTGGCAATGGGAGGCAGCATGAACGCCGGCTGGTTTGTAAACTGTGGGTAACACATGCGCTCGCTCAGCCACACCCCGCGCGCATTGGGAGCGGTAATGAATTGATAGCCCACGCGCCATCCACTGTCGCCGCCTTCCACCGCGTATACCCATCGCGCCGGATCGCCCCCATCCGAATTGTTGTCGCCCGTCCAAAGATTTCCATACGCATCAAACGCCAGCTCCTGCGGATTGCGCAAGCCACGCGCAAAGATCTCCAGATTCGAACCATCCAAATCGCAGCGATAGATAACGCCTTCTTCAGGATTGGAAACAATGTGTTGATCCTTCACTACATGCGCCCCGCGGTCGCCAATCGTGAAGTAGAGTTTGCCATCAGGGCCGATTCTGAGCCCGTGCAGATCATGCCCAAGAAAACCAACGCGCACTCCGAAACCGTAAAGCAGTGATTTCTTGGAGTCGGCGACTTGATTCTTGTCGTCATCACGAAGTAGCCAAAGATTGGGAATGGCTGTGTAGTAAATGTTGCCGTGATACGCGAGCACACCTGCGCCAATCCCTTCTTCCACGCCACTGAAGCCCTCCGCGAAAACTGTAGATTTGTCCGCCTTGCCGTCGCCATTGGCATCCCACAATAAACGCACCCGGTCTGATTCCTTGGCATAGTCGGCGATTTTTTTGCCTTCGTGCCTCTTCATTATCTCGACCCGCTCGGCCACTGTTGTGCTGGCAAGCTCTTCGTCCAGCCATGACATGTGCTGCCGAATGTCCGTGACGCCCGCGTGCAATCGAAAGGTTTCCGCAACGAAAAATCGGCCCTTCTCGTCGATCGCAAAGGCGACGGGATTGGCGAGCATCGGCTCAGCGGCAAACAATTCGACTTTGAAGCCTTTCGGAACGCGGAATCGCTTAATGGCCCGCTCACCTTCGTCAGACGCCGGCGCAACTTTCAGCCGATTGGAATTGGTATCAGTGGCAATCTGCGCCCCGTGCACGCACAGGACTCCTATCATGACGATGGCAACGGCGCGGACAAAATGAAAAAACATGGCCAGATATCATAGGCTTCGATGAAGTCGAATCAAGCGAGGAACAAATTCAAGAGGGTTGAGAAGAGCCATGCCTACACGCGCCTCTCAAACCATGAACGCGGAAAATAAAAGGTAAAAAACGACGACTTACAAAACAGCTCACCGCGAAAAGCGCAGCAACTGTCGAATCGCTCCACAATTCTTCGTAGGTATCCAGACGCGCCTTTGTGGGATTATTGGGCAAGTAAAGGATCGGGACCAACGCACCGACGCGGCGTCGCGGATCGGCTCGGTAGCTCTTGGAATACGTGGTGAAGCGTTGGCCGTTTCCGTCGTAAAAAAGAAAGGTGGGCGCGTACCGCATGCCATTCCGGCCGCGCTGTTCCCGCAATTCGCTCACCATTGCAGTCGTCCGTTGCGCCGTCGCCACGAAGTGCCATGAAGAAATAAATTTCCAGAGGAAAACGACGACGAAAAAGAATCCCGTCCCAGCCATAAAGCCCCTCGGACTCATTTGATGAAAACGTTCACAACCCGATTCACGGAGATCGGGCATTGACCGTAAAACAAAACCGACTTGAGTTGGGGATTCGAGTGCGAAAAGCGACCGGTTCCGGGAAAATTTTCTTTGCACGTCGCAGGGCCAGAGATAGGTTCTCCCGCGTTGTCCGATGGTGTAATGGTAGCACAAGGCCCTTTGGAGGCCTTTGTCATGGTTCGAATCCATGTCGGACAGCCAACTCCTCTTTCCACCCAGAAGTTATCCAATCTTCAATGATAGCCGGGATATAGTCCGTAATGTGACTTGCGCATACGTCCGATTGCGGTGACAAATTCAGCAAACTATATGGCTAAACAAACGGATTCGATTCAACAGTTCCAAGCACTTCGGAAGGCTCTTATCACTGAGCGGGATTCGATCAAACAACGGCTGCAACAAATTGAAGCGGCACTGGGAGAAGAACAAAGCGGGGCCACACCGGCGAATCCACTCCCGCGCCCGACGCCTGCCAGAAAAATGCGCAGAAACCCGCTCCTTGCAGCCCCTCGTTCGGACAACGACATTTCAATCCGGGAAGCCATCATGAGAGTCACTTCCAAGGAACCGCTCACCGTTCGTGACATTGTTCCTGCGGTGCAAAAGCTGGGTTACAAATTCCAGAGCTCGAACCCAGTTAATTCTGTCGGTGCATACCTATATGGGGCTCACGGAAAAAAACATTTCAAACGTTCCAAAGGGAAGTTTTCCGCAATTATGAAGATGCCTGGTGAGGATTGAGGCGACCGGCGAACCGTCGAATCGCGCGGTTCAAAACCTGTTCCTCTGTTCAGCTGTACATAAAAAAAGCAGCGCGATTGCTCGCGCTGCATTTTGTTATCTATAGTTCGACCTTATCCAACCAAGGGCTGCGGTTCACCCGCCGTCAGGTCCATGGGTGCGTCAGACTCTTCCTCGATCTCTACCAACGGCTTGATCGTCACCTTGCGATGGTAATCGAAACCCGGTGCCGGCCGGAATGATGTGACCCATGATCACGTTTTCCTTGAAGCCGCGCAGGTAATCCACCTTGCGACATCGTGGCCGCTTCGGTCAGCACGCGCGTGGTGTCCTGGAAGGACGCCGCGCTCAGGAAGACTTTCGGTTTCCAGCGAGGCCTTCGTGATGCCGAGCAGCACCGGCTGCGCTTCGGCGGGCTTGCCACCCATCTTCTCGACGCGCTGCGTTCTCGTTGTCGAACTCGATCTTGTCGATCTGTTCGCCCCAGAGGAACTGCGTGTCGCCCGGTTCGGTGATGCGGACCTTGCGCAGCATCTGGCGGACGATGATTTCGATGTGCTTGTCGTTAATGGTCACACCCTGCAGGCGATAAACTTCCTGCACTTCGTTGACCAAATGTTCCTGCAATTCCTGCGGCCCGCAGAACGTCCAGAATTTCGTGCGGATCCATCGGACCTTCGGTGAGCTGCTGGCCTTTCTTGCACGAAGTCGCCCTTGAAGACGATGACGTGCTTGCCGATCGGGATGAGATGTTCCTCTTCCGTGCCGGTCTGCGTGATCCTTGATCACGATGCAGCGCTTGCCGCGCACGCTCGGGCCGAAGTCGACGATACCGTCGATCTTCGAGATCTCGGCGGCGTCCTTCGGACGGCGCGCTTCGAACAATTCGGCCACACGCGGCAGACCGCCGGTGATGTCCTTCGTCTTGGAAGTCTTGCGCGGCGTCTTCGCCATCAGCGTTCCGGCCACGATCTTGTCGCCTTCGTTCACGACGATGTGCGCGCCGGAAGGAATCGGATAATTGGCGACCGGTTCGCCCTTGTCGTCCACGATGACGATCTGCGGATGCAAATCTTCCTTGTGCTCGATGATGACCATGGCTTCCTGCTGCGTGGTCGCGATCCATTTCCTGCTTCATCGTCACGCCTTCGATGATGTCGTGGAATTTAATCTTACCGGCCTTCTCGGAAAGAATCGGCACGTTGTAAGGATCCCACTGCACGAAGGTCTCGCCCTTCTTCACCCGCGCCGCCGTCCTTGACGGAAATGACGGAGCCGATGACGATGGTTGTGGTTCTCCAGTTCGCGGCCATCATCGCCGATGAATGGAGATGGAGCCGTTCTTGTTCAGAACGATGTTGTTGCCGTCTTCGAGTTCGCACGAGGCGCAGGTCGTTGTAACGAAGCGTGCCTTCAACCTTGGACTTGATCTGCGGCTGCTTGAACACCGACGCCGCCGTTCCACCGATGTGGAACGTGCGCATCGTGAGCTGCGTTCCAGGTTCGCCGATGGATTGGGCGGCGATAATGCCGACCGCTTCGCCCAGCTTGACCAGCGCGCCGGTGGCCAGGTTGCGGCCGTAGCAGTTCACGCAAATGCCGTGCTTGCTTTCGCAAGTCAGCACCGAACGAATCTTGACCTTCTCCACGCCGGAGTTGTCGATCTCCTTGGCCTTGATTTCGTCAATTTCCTGGTTGGCCTTGATGAGCTTCGTCTTCGGATTGCGCGGATCGACGATGTCATCGCAGGAGAAACGGCCGACGAGGCGTTCGCTCAGCTTCACCACTTCGTCTTCGCCTTCGTAAATGGCGCTGACCCAGATGCCGTTGCTCGTTCCGCAATCCTCTTCGCGGATGATCACGTCCTGGGAGACATCGACCAGCTTGCGGGTCATGTAACCGGAGTCAGCGGTCTTGAGCGCCGTGTCGGCCAAACCTTTGCGCGCGCCGTGCGTCGAGATGAAGTACTCCAAGCACCGTCAGACCTTCGCGGAAGTTCGAGAGAATCGGCTTCTCGATGATGTCGCCGCTGGGCTTGGCCATCAGACCGCGCACACCGGCGAGCTGACGCACCTGCTGGCGATTACCACGCGCGCCGGAATCCACCATCAGCGAGACGGGATTGTATTCCCGCTTGCCCTGGTTGTGATCGAAGGTCTTGCAACATGACGTTCGCAATCTGGTCGGTGCAATGCGTCCAGATATCGATGATCTTGTTGTAGCGTTCGCCCGGAGTGATGACACCCTTGCGATACTGCTTCTCGACGTCGGCGATCTGCTTCTGCGCGTTCTCGATTTCCTGGCTCTTCTCCTTCGGGATGATCATGTCATCGATGCCGATGGAGACACCAGAGCGCGTCGCTTCGCGGAAGCCGGCTTCTTTCAATTGATCGAGCGTGACGACCGTGTTTTCGTGGCCGCAAACCTTGTAGCAGTGCCAGATCAGATCACCGAGCTGCGCCTTGCCGACGACTTTGTTGGAGAAACCCAAGTTCGTCCGGCCAGATTTCGCTGAAGATCACGCGGCCGACCGTGGTTTCGATGACCTTGCGTTCGGAATCGCCGTAGACCGTCTTCTTGCCGAAGTCCGGGATTCGCGAGACGCACGCGGTCGTGCGTGCGCAACGCGCCGTCGCTGTAGGCGAAGATGACTTCGTCCTTGGTCCCAAACAGCACAGATGTGCTGGTCTGTCACGGCGTTGCTGGCGCGGTTCGGCCGTCAGGTAATAGCAGCCCAGCGTGATGTCCTGCGTCGGCGTCATGATCGGCTTGCCGCTCGACGGCGGAAGATGTTGTTCGGCGCCATCATGAGCAGACGCGCTTCCATCTGCGCTTCGACCGAGAGCGGAACGTGCACGGCCATCTGGTCGCCGTCGAAGTCCGCGTTGTAAGCGGTGCAAACCAGCGGATGAATCCGAATCGCTTCGCCTTCGATCAGCACCGGTTCGAACGCCTGGATCGACAAGCGATGCAGGGTCGGCGCGCGGTTCAGCAGCACCGGATGGCCCTTGGTCACTTCTTCCAGAATGTCCCACACTTCGGGCGACTGGCGCTCGATCATCTTCTTGGCCGAACGCACCGTGTGCACGTAGCCAAGTTCCTTGAGGCGGCGAATGATGAACGGCTCGAACAGCACGAGCGCCATCTTCTTGGGCAGACCGCACTGGTGCAGCTTGAGTTCCGGACCGATGACGATGACGGAACGGCCGGAGTAATCGACGCGTTTGCCGAGCAGGTTCTGACGGAAACGTCCGCTCTTGCCCTTGAGCATGTCGCTGAGAGGACTTGAGCGAACGATTGCCGGCGCCGGTGACAGCGCGGCCATGACGACCGTTGTCGAACAAGCGCATCCACCGCTTCCTGCAAGCATGCGCTTTTCGTTGCGGATGATGACTTCCGGCGTCTTGAGCTGAAGCAGGTTTTTCAACCGGTTGTTGCGGTTGATCACGCGGCGATAAAGATCGTTCAGATCGGAGGTCGCGAAACGTCCGCCTTCCAGCGGAACCAGCGGACGCAAGTCCGGCGGAATCACCGGCAGCACCGTCAGAATCATCCATTCCGGACGAGTCTTGGAGGCGATGGAACGCCGAGAGCAGCTTGATCCGCTTGGCGATCTTCTTGCGGATCTGTTTGCTCTTGGTTTCCGTCATCGCGATTTGCCAGCTGCTCGACCTGCTTCGTGCAGATCCACTTGAGCCAGCGCCTCGCGAACGGCTTCGGCGCCCATCTTGGCGACGAACGCATCCGGCGCCGTAGGTTTCGCGTGCTTCGCGGTATTCGTTTTCGCTCAGCAAGCTGGTGCAGCTTGAGCGGCGTCGATCCGGGATCGATCACCATGTAATCCTCGTAATAGATGACGCGCTCCAGATTGCGCGCGGTCATGTCCAGCACCAGGCCGAGGCGGGAAGGCATGCACTTGAAGAACCAGATGTGCGAGACCGGCACGGCCAGTTCGATATGGCCCATGCGTTCGCGGCGCACGCGGGCCAGCGTCACTTCCACACCGCAACGGTCGCAGACGACGCCGCGATGCTTGATGCGCTTGTATTTTCCGCAGGAGCATTCCCAATCCTTGACCGGACCGAAGATGCGTTCGCAGAACAAGCCGCCTTTTTCCGGCTTGAATGTGCGGTAATTGATCGTCTCGGGATTCTTGACTTCGCCCTTGGACCAGGAGCGGATCGATTCGGGCGACGCGACCGAAATGGCGACGTGCTCCACCTGATTGACTTTGTCCAGGCCGAGCAACTCGCGCGTCTGATTCTTTGCTGTTAATCATAATTTTAAAGGTTGCGTCGTTCGCCAAATTTATGTTATACCAAGATTGGCCGAGCGCGGCGCGGCGTGTCCAACGGCTTGATCGAGCTGGGTTCGAGTAACCGACCTTCACATCCATGCCGAGCGACTGCATTTCCTTCACCAAGCACGTTGAAGGATTCCGGAATGCCGGCTTCGAGAGCAGTTGTCGCCTTTGACAATGCTTTCGTAAATGCGAGTGCGGCCCTGCACGTCGTCGGATTTCACGGTCAGCAATTCCTGCAGCGTGTAGGCCGCGCCGTAGGCTTCCATCGCCCACACTTCCATTTCGCCGAAGCGCTGGCCGCCGTACTGCGCCTTGCCGCCCAGCGGTTGCTGCGTGACGAGCGAGTAAGGCCCAACGGCGCGGGCGTGAATCTTGTCCGCGACCAAATGGCCGAGCTTCATCATGTAGATGTAGCCAACGACCACTTCCTGATCGAACGCTTCGCCGGTGCGTCCGTCGATCAGACTTGATCTTGGCGTGCTCCGGCAAGCTTGGCTTCCTTCAGGTAGCCGCGGATTTCCTTTTCCTTGATGCCGTCGAAGACCGGCGTCGCAAACTTCAAGCCGAGCAGCTTCGCCGCCCAGCCCAAGTGCGTTTCCAACACCTGTCCGACGTTCATACGCGAAGGCACGCCCAGCGGATTCAAGACGATGTCCACCGGCGTTCCGTCCTCGAGGAACGGCATGTCTTCTTCGGGAACGATCTTGGCGACGACGCCCTTGTTACCGTGGCGTCCGGCCATCTTGTCACCGACCGACAGCTTGCGCTTGGAGGCGATGTAAACTTTGACCTGCTTGATGATGCCGGCATCGACTTCGTCGCCAGCTTCGACGCGTTCCATCTCCTCGTCGTGCTGCATCTGCAAGTTCGTCGAACTTCTTTTTAAAGTGTGCCGATGATTTCGTTGATCTTGTTGCGAATCGGCGACGGATCGATCTCGATCCGATCATAAACCGTCGGCCAGCTTGCGCAAGCAGCGTCTTGGTGATCTTGCGATTGGCCGGGATGATAATCTCGCCCGTCTCGCTGTTCACGACGTCGAGCGGAATCTTTTCGCCGAGCAGAATGTTGCGAAAGCGCTTCGGTCAATTGCTCGCGCAGTTCTTCGATCTTCTTGCTTGTACTCTTCCTGCACCTGCTTTGCGCGCCTTCTTGGCTTCGGCCGTCGGGCACGATGTCCTTCTTCGTCCGAATCCTTCTTTCTTGAAGAAACCTTCACATCCATGACGATGCCGTAGGTGCCGGACGGAACTTTCAGCGAAGTGTCTTTCACGTCCGCCGCCTTTTCACCGAAGATGGCGCGGAGCAAACGCTCTTCCGGCGCGAGTTCCGTTTCCGACTTCGGAGTGATTTTGCCGACGAGGATGTCGCCGGGCTTCACTTCCGCACCGACGCGAATCACGCCGTCCGGTCCGAGGTTCTTCAACGCTTCTTCGCCGAGGTTCGGGATGTCGCGGGTGATTTCTTCCGGTCCAAGCTTCGTGTCGCGAGCGCCGACTTCAAATTCATCGATGTGAATCGACGTGAAGATGTCGTCCTTGACGATGCGTTCGCTGATCAGGATCGCGTCCTCGAAGTTGTAACCATTCCAAGGCATGAACGCGCACGAGCACATTGCGTCCGAGCGCCAGTTCGCCGCCATCGCGTGCAAGGACCGTCGGCAATGACCTGGCCCTTCTTCATGCTGTCGCCCTTCTCCACCAGAATTTTCTGGTTGATGCAGGTCGCCGCGTTGGAGCGCATGAATTTGCGGACCTGATAAACATGACACGCCATTCGCCGGGTCGTGTTTGATCCGCTTCTTGCTCTTCCGGCAACTTGCCGTCGTCGGTGATGATGATCTGGTTGCCAGTGACGGAAGCGACTTTGCCCGCTTCTTCCGAAACGAGCACAGCGCGCGAATCGCGAGCCACGCGCTCTTCCAAACCGGTCGCCACGAACGGCGCTTCGGTGACGAGCAACGGCACGGCCTGGCGTTGCATGTTCGAACCCATCAACGCGCGGTTCGCGTCGTCATGTTCCAGGAACGGAATCAACGCCGCAGCCACCGAAACAAGCTGCTTCGGCGAAACGTCCATGTAATCGACCTTCTCCGGCTCGACGTCGATGAAGTCGCCCTTGCGACCGGCACGTCACGCGTCTTCGTGAGTGAAATGACCTTTGTCGTCGAATCGGCGCATTGGCCTGCGCGACGATGAAGGTTTCTTCACGATCCGCCGTGAGATAATCGAAGTGCCCGGTGACGCGACCTTTTTCCACCTTGCGATAAGGCGTTTCGAGGAAACCGAAATCATTCACGCGCGCAAAGGTCGCCAGCGAGGCGATCAGACCGATGTTCGGACCTTCAGGCGTTTCCACCGGGCAAATGCGGCCGTAGTGCGACGGATGAACGTCACGGACTTCGAAACCGGCGCGATCACGGGAGAGACCGCCAGGCCCGAGCGCCGACAAGCGGCGCTTGTGGGTCAATTCCGCGAGCGGATTGATCTGATCCATGAACTGCGAGAGCTGGCTGCGTCCGAAGAAATCGCGGATCACCGCCGACAGCGCCTTCGGATTGATCAGCTTCTGCGGCGTCATCGTTTCCAGGCTTTGATCGAACAGCGTCATGCGCTCCTTGACCAAACGTTCGGTGCGGGCCAGACCGACGCGGCACTGGTTGGCGAGCAATTCGCCCACCGTACGAATGCGGCGGCTGCCCAAATGATCGATGTCGTCCAGTGAGCCTTCGCCCTTTTTCAGGCGGAGCAGATATTTCGTCGCGGCGACCAAGATCTTCCTTGGTCAGAATGCGCGAATCGTTCTCGTCCTTGATGCCGAGCTTCTGGTTGATCTTGTAACGACCAACGCGACCGAGATCATAACGCTTCGGATCAAAGAACAAACGCTTGATGAGCGCGCGGGCATTGGCGGCGGTCGGCGGATCCCCAGGGCGGAGGCGACGATAAATATCCTTCAGCGCCTCTTCTTCGTTCTTGGTGGGATCCTTCTTCATGCACTTGATGACGATCCCGTCATCGACCGTCGTATCCACCACGCGAATCTTGTTCACGCCCAGTTCGGCGATCTGCTTCACCACCGCTTTGGAAAGCGGCTCGAAGGCGCGAGCCACCACGATGCCCTTGTCGGCATCAACCGCGTCTTCGATCAAGACCTTGTTCTGAATGTCTTCCAGCTTCTCCGCTTCCTTCACGGTCAATTCTTCGATGTCGTAGAACAGCTTGAGGATGTCCGCGTCCGAGCCGTAACCCAAGCGCGCGGAAGAAAGTGGTGGTCAGGAATTTTCGGCGGCGTTTTTTGCGATCGAGATAAACGTAGAGCATGTCGCTCGTATCGAACTGCGCTTCATACCAGGAACCGCGATCCGGAATGATGCGGAAAGTATGCAGCATCTTGCCGTTCGGATGCTGGGTGGCTTCAAAGGCCAAACCAGGCGAACGATGCAACTGGCTGACGATGACGCGTTCGGCGCCATTGATGACGAACGTGCCCTGCGGGGTCATCAGCGGCAATTCGCCCATGAACACTTTTTCTTCCTTGGTGCCCTTCTCTTCCTTCAGCTGAAAGGTGACATACAGCGGAGCGCCGTAGGTGATGCCTTCGCGCAGACATTCCAGCCAATCGATTCTTCGGTTCGCCGATTTCGTAGCTGTGGAAATCCAGAACGCATTTGCCATCGTAACTTTCGATCGGGAAAACTTCGGTGAAGACGGCTTGCAAACCCGTGTTCTTTCGCTTGCGCGGGGCGACACTCGAGCTGGAGGAATTCCTTGTAGGAATTGGTCTGCAACTCGATCAGGTTCGGCGGAGCGATGATCTCTTTGATTTTGCCGAAGTTAATTCTTTCGTTCGCTCGCGATGGCATGTTGACCTTTTTCAGTTGGCAAGCGCATTGACGCTCGCCGATTTACAACAAACGACATAAGGCAAGTGCTCCCGTTCCGGAGAGAACTTGCCCTTTTCAACCGTTCAAAATGCTACGCTGCGCACCGCCAGAGCAGTATAATCCAAAATCGTCTTTAATTGTATGTGGGGATTGCTCGCTAAAAGACTCCTTTCGGAATCACATTAAGCTACCGATCCGCCCAAACGACAAAAAGGCCCTCAACCTCTGGTTTTCACCGGAAATTCAGGGTTGAAGCCTCTCGTTTATTGTTTCACGCGTAAACTGACGCGGAACTTATGTAACCATCAACAGTCAGACGATTTCGTAAAGTTTTTACATTTGTATGCGACCCCGTAATGTCGTACTTAAGACTCCTCCGAACGAACCTGTCAGGGCGGTAAGAGCAGCTCACCGCCCCGACTCGTAACTCAAAGCTTACTTGATTTCGACCTTGGCGCCGGCTTCTTCGAGCTTCTTCTTGGCGGCTTCAGCGTCCGCCTTGGTGCGCCTTCCAGCACCGGCTTCGGAGCGCCTTCCACCAGGGCCTTGGCTTCGGCCAGGCCGAGACCGGCTTTCACTTCGCGCACGGCTTTGATGACGGCAGATCTTCTTGTCAGCCGGAGCCGAAACGAGGATCACGTCGAACGTAGTCTTTGCTTCCGCAGCCGGAGCCGCTGCACCGCCGCCGCCCGCCGCCAGCAGCCGCCGCAGCGGCACCGGAGCTGCCGCTGTCACGCCCCATTTGCCTTCGAGTTGCTTCACCAAATCGGCGGCTTCCATCACCGTCAGCCTGCTCAATTGTTCTACGATTGCTGCTATGTCAGCCATGTTACCTTTCAGTCTCGTCGTCATCCGCGGCCACGGATGGTTTGAGTTCACGAGCCCGTGAACCGACGATTTACTTTTGTTGTTGTTTGTTAGTCCCCAGCGCTGTGGCCACAACACCGGGAAAGTCGAAAGCTACTTCTGCTCCTTGTCCGACTTTGGCTTGGAGCACCCGCGCCAACTGGCTCGCCGGCGTATTCAGCAAGGCACCAAGCTGGTCGCCGGCGTGTTCAACAAGCCCAAGAAGCTTGCCGCGCAACACTTCCAATGGAGGCAAATCCGCCAAGTTCAGTCAATGCGGCCGCTTCCAGGCGCTGGTTGTTCAAGAAACCAAAGCTGAGTCTTCGGCTTCTCGAATTCAGCGCTGAAAGGTCTTGAAGACCTTGGCCGCGGCCGAAACATCCTTCTGGCCGGTCACGACCGCCATTTGGCCGGTCAGGGAACCGCCCAAGTCCGCCGATCCCAGCTTCCTTGGCCGCGATGCGGAAGATGGAGTTCTTGACGACGTGAATTTCCGCACCGGCTTTGTGCAGGCGCTTGCGCAGTTCCGTCATGGGTCCGACTTTCAAGCCGGTGTAATCCACCACGATAAAGAACGGCGAGGAATTCAGGCGGTCGAGGTATTCGGTTGAAATAATTTGTTTTTCAGCACGCATGGTTCTGTCCTTTTAGAAATTAGTTAGCTGCTGAGCGGTGAATTCGCGCAGATCGACGCGCACCGGCGGACTCATCGTCGCCGACAGCGTGCAGCTTTGCATGAAATACGCCCTTGCACGCTGGAGGGCCGGGCTTTGGTGACCGCTTCGATCACCGCGCGGGCGTTCTCTTCGATCTGGTTCGGCGGAAATGAAGCTTTGCCAACGGCGACATGAACATTGCCACCCTTGTCCACCTTGAATTCGACACGGCCCGGCTTTGACTTCCTTGACCGCCTTCGCCGTGTCGTCCGTCACAGTGCCGGTCTTGGGATTGGGCATCAAGCCGCGCGGCCCGAGAACTTTACCGAGTTTACGAACTTCACTCATCGCTTCGGGCGTGGCAATCGCGACATCGAAATCGTTCCAGCCTTCGACGCACTTCTTGATCATGTCGTCGAAGCCGACATATTCCGCGCCGGCGGCTTTGGCGGCGTCGGCCGCGGCGCCCTTGCGCGAACACCAGAACGCGCACAGTTTTGCCGCTGCCGTGAGGCAAGCGGAACGGTGCCGCGAACCATCTGGTCGGACTGCTTTGGATCGACTCCCAGCTTGAAAGCCAGATCAACGGTTTCGTTGAATTTGGCTTTCGGAAATTTGGTGAGCACTTCGACGGCCGACTTCGAGTGGATAGGCTTTTTTGGCATCCACCAGTTCCAGCGCCTTGCGGTAACGTTTACTGTGTTCTTGGGCATTGTTTTTGTGCGGTGCATGCGAATCCGTCTTCACGGACTCTCCCGCGTTTAAGGTTCATTACTTATCCAGAACTTCGATGCCCATGCTGCGGGCGGTTCCGGCGATGACACGGAAGGCCGCCTCTTCGTTGGTCGCGTTCATGTCCTTGATCTTTAACTTCACGATGTCCATCACCTGTTTTCGCGTCACTTTGCCGACCTTGTCCTTGTTCGGCGTTTTTGAGCCGGACGCGATGCCGGCAGCCTTCTTCAGCAGGGCCGAGGCGGGCGGCGACTTGGTGATGAAAGTAAATGACTTGTCCTGATAAACCGTGATGACCACCGGAATGATCATGCCGGCCTGATCCTTGGTCGCGGCATTGAATTCCTTGCAGAAGCGCCATGATGTTCACGCCGTGCTGACCGAGCGCCGGACCGACGGGCGGCGCGGGTTCGCCTGTCCGGCCGGAATCTGCAATTTGATTTGTCCTGTAACTTCTTCTTTGCCATAAAAATTTTATCTTAAGCTTTCTCGACCTGCCAATACTCCAAGTTCCACCGGCGTATTGCGGCCGAAAATATTCACCGTGACTTTCAACTTGCCGCGTTCGGGATCGATTTCCTCAATCACACCACTGAAATTCATGAACGGTCCATCATTGATCTTGACGTTCTCGCCCACTTCGAAATTGAACCTTCGGGCGTTCTCGTGATCTTCGCGATTCCGAAATCTGCGCCTTGATCGACCGCCATTTCCTCCGGCGTCACCGGCACGGACGTTCACCGCCCACAAAACCAATGATTGCCCGGCGTTTCCTGAATGAAATACCAGGCTTCTCCAGGATCCGCTTGTTCTCATCCAGCAGCACCATGTCGATGTAGACATAGCCCGGATGCAGCTTGCGGGTGGTGACGGTCTTCTTGCCGCCGCGCACTTCGACCACCTTTTCCATGGGCACGAGCACTTCCTTGATGTACTCGCCCATCTCCTCGGCCTTGAGGCGTTTCTCGATGCTCTCTTTCACCTTCTGCTCCTGGCCGGAAAGCGTATGGATGACGAACCACTGGCTTTTCATGATGTTCTAATTAGTTAGCAGTGATTCACTCTGCACGAAAAATGTGCGATGACGAAATCGACTACCACGGTAAAAACGCCCAGCACGCAGGATGGAAATCATCACCACGACGGTTGAACCTTTCAGTTCATCCACGGCTGGGCCAGGTGCATTTCTGCAATTCTTCCTTGGTCTCCTGGACATAGTTGGTCAGGCGCAGCAAGCTGGCCCGTTGCGCCAAAGAATGCCAAAGACGACGCCGACGACGACCACCCAAATCAGCAATTGAATGTAAAAGTTCATTCACAAATAACTCTTCTGGCGGAGAGGGAGGGATTCGAACCCCCGTTGGGCTGTTACACCCAAAGCGGTTTTCAAGACCGCCGCGATAGACCACTCTGCCACCTCTCCGGATCACCGGATTTGGCACGGCGGGAGGGACTCGAACCCCCAACCAACGGTTTTGGAGACCGCTACTCTACCAATTGAGCTAACGCCGTACTCTGCCGCGACTCGCTTATTGTTTAGACGAAAATGCGGGGGAACGTTCATCACGCCCCCCGCTCTAATGTCCGTAAGGACAAATTACTTCAAGCACGTCGCTGACACGACCGGCACCAATGGTGCGGCCACCTTCGCGAATCGCGAAGCGCTGGCCTTTTTCCATGGCCACAGGCGCAATCAGTTCGATATCCACCGAAACGTTGTCGCCAGGCATCACCATTTCCACGCCTGTCAGGCAGCGTCACGTTCCCGGTCACATCGACTGGTGCGGAAATAGAACTGCGGACGATACTTGTTGAAGAACGGAGTATGACGTCCACCCTCTTCCTTCGAGAGGACGTACACTTCCGCCTTGAACTTCGTGTGCGGCGTAATCGAACCGGGCTTGGCCAGAACCATGCCGCGTTCGACTTCTTCCTTCTTCGTGCCGCGGAGCAGCACGCCGACGTTGTCGCCGGCGCTCGCCTTGTCCAGCAGCTTGCGGAACATTTCGATGTCGGTCGCCGTCGTCTTGCGAGTGTCCTTCAAACCGACGATTTCGACTTCAGACATGCTGTTCAAGCTCACCGCGTTCCACACGACCGGTCACGACCGTGCCACGACCTTCAATGTTGAACACGTCTTCGATGCACATCAGGAACGGCTTGTCGATTTCGCGCGTCGGCAGCGGGATGAAAGCGTCGACCGCGTCCAGCAAATCCTGAATGGCCTTTTCGCCTTCCGGCTTTGCCTGCCAGCGCCGCCGTCGCGCTGCCACGAATGATCGGCGTCGTGTCGCCGGGAAATTGATATTTGGTGAGCAAATCGCGAATTTCCATTTCGACGAGGTCCAGCAATTCCGGGTCATCAACGAGGTCAACCTTGTTCAGGAAAACCACGATCGCCGGCACACCGACCTGGCGGGCGAGCAGAATGTGTTCGCGGGTCTGAGGCATCGGGCCGTCGGCCGCGCTCACCACCAGAATCGCGCCGTCCATCTGCGCGGCGCCGGTGATCATGTTCTTCACATAATCAGCATGGCCAGGGCAATCAACGTGCGCGTAATGGCGCGGCGGTGCTTTCGTATTCGACGTGCGAAACAGCGATGGTGACCGTCTTGGTTTCGTCACGAACCGTGCCGCCCTTGGTGATGTCCGCGTAGGAAATCGCCGGGGCCAGACCCTTGCGGTGCTGCACTTCCACAATCGCGGCGGTGAGTGTGGACTTGCCATGGTCAACGTGACCGATGGTGCCGACGTTCACGTGCGGTTTTGTTCTTTGAAATTGTTCTTTTGCCATTGCTATCTCCTGCTTTAGTTTTGTTGTCTGTTTAACTTAGATTCGCTAAATCAGTCTGGAGCCCATGATCGGGATTGAACTGATGACCTCGTCCTTACCAAGGACGTGCTCTGCCAACTGAGCTACATGGGCAGCCAAAATTCAGCTCGGCCCTGTTGCCCCGAAAACGACAAAAAGCCCGCCAACCCATAGATTTTTCGCTGAGAAAAATTCAGGGTTGATGGCTCTCTCTATCCTTTCACGGCCCAACGACTGAGGGCGGAAGTTATTGAAGCACCCTGCCGGTGTCAAAAGGTTTTCTAAAAGTTTTTCGATTCGTTCGTGCTAACGCACCTTCGAGTCGATAGTCCAAATAACTTCGGCGAAGTTCTATTCCCACCGCGCCCAAAAACTCCGGAAAGAGCGGGTGGTCGGGTCTGGCAAACGCTTGCAATCCATGCCTTGCACCTGCCGCGTACCGTCATCGCTTAAGATTTGAAACTCATTCTGCGGAAACTCGGGATACACCACGAGCGCCTCGGGATTTAAACCTTTCAAACGGGTTGCTGGTATCTTACCGGGCTTCTTGGAATGACCATCCCAAGTATAAAGGTCAAACCGTCCTTTACCGTCCGACGGCCCGGCCACAATGAAATACAGGCTCCCAACGCGGGACATATCCCGGATGCCGCGTCCATTTAGGTCTAGAAGAAACGGCTCTCCTAATTTAACCGGTTTGCCTTCAACGACTTCTCCCGGGTTCTTCAGGACCAGTACGAGCGCAAGGTTGTTTGGAATTGGGTTGCGGAAGCCGATGAACATCTCCCCCTGCGCCGTGGAGCACATACCTTCGATGTTCAATCCGCCTGGCTCCTTCGGCGCACGCAACGACGCCTGAACCAGATTGAACCTTGCCAAGCGCGAATCTTTGCCGAAGTCGCTCAATAGCCGGACATAAGGCGTGCCGACCGCCTTCAACTCCACCGTGCCCTTGGTATTTATGCTAAATTCAGTGGCAAAGAACCGATGCCTGCTTTCACGCGTTTCGCCACTGCGATTGCGCCCATGCGAGGTAATCCAGTAAATTCGATCTCCCACCCGGGCGGCGCCCTCAATGTCCGTCTCGGGTTTCTTCGGATCCACGTGTAAAAACCGACCTGATTCAAACGCTTGGACCGGGGGGCCGGGCTGGTCGCGACGATAGACGCGAAGAAGATTGTCCTCATCGTTCGCTACGAGGAACAAGTTACTGCTTACAGCCACTCCAGCCGAGGCGTCACAGCAGCCACTGTGCTTAATCGCAGGGCCGAGCGTGAACGGTCGAGGATCGTCGCCCGCATTGTCGGCGCTCCAAGCCGCAATCGAACTGAGCAGAGCAAGCAAAAGGAAAATCAAACGATTCATTCAACCTAAAGTGAGCACAAAGCACGAACAAGCAGTCGCTGCATGAAGGCGTGCCACGCCCTTCATTCACTTCCTTGTGCAGCACTCTCTTGTTCACGAGCGCCACGATCTCCCGGGATGGTCTCTTCACCGCGCTTCTCCGAATCTGGCTTGCTCGATTCATCCCGAATCCTGACGTGCGAGTCGGGCTTCGCATCCGGCGCGGATTGAATTTCAGGATCAGGTCTTGGATTGTTCATGGTTGCCTTAGCGCGTGGTAACCCGTTGACCTACCCACTTGCCCACTTCCTCGTCTGTAGCACCGGTAGCAACAAACTTTTTGAACTCCTCTTCAGAAATGCCCGTCTCGGCAAAGAGATGCTGATCCATCGAGCATCCGTAACGATATTCGCCGTTCCAACCCACTAACGACGCACGGCACTTGTCCAGCGTGCGCGCCGCCATTGATTCTCCCCCCAATTTCTCGTGGGCGGGACGCGGTTCTTCGCGCCGCAGATCACGCGCAAGTTGTTTGACCTTCTCTAGATTCTCCATGTCGCCTCCTGCCTAGAAGATGCGATGAAGCGGTGGAAACGCAACTAGACCTTCGGTTCCCAGCCGCTCCGATACTCACGCGACCAAAGCTTCTGGGCCTCGTCATTGCCAATAATCTTCCTGGATTTCGGATCGAAATGAATCTCGTGACCAGAACGGTAAGCAATGTTTCCCAAGTGACAAAGCAGCGAGCTGCGCTGGGCTATTTCGATTTCAGAATTCGGCTTTGCGTCCTCGCGAATGGATTTCAAAAAATTCTCTACATGCGCCTTATCCCCCCCGGGTCCGGTCCCTTCTCCCACCTGCTTGCCCTTGGGATCAAAGACCTTGTATCCATTGCCCACCTGCGCCAACGACCCGTTATCCCCGTACCAAGTCACGAATGCATGGTTCTCGCTGCTTCTCGGATTGCAGCTGCTGCCATCCCACAGCAAGCCTTTGCCGCCAAAATCGTATGCCGCAAACGTTGTGTCTGGCGTCTCTTGGTCATCCTTAAAATGATACCGCCCGCCGTTGCACGTAATCCGCGTCGGATATTCCACTCTCAATCCCCAGCGAGCCACATCGAGCGCATGCGGGCCGTTGTTGGCCAGTTCTCCGCCACCCCAATGCCAGCGCCAATGCCAATTGTAGTGGACTAAATTATCAATGTAGGGCCGCTCAGGAGCAGGACCTTGCCAAAGGTCGTAGTTGACTCCAACCGGCACCGGCACTTGTTTCCCGCGTCCAATGGACCCACGCGCATTGTTGTACCAACCCCGAGCCGACCGCACCTCTCCGATCGCACCTGAGTGCAGCTTGTCGATGGCCTCAATGACTCCAGGCCAGCTGCGCCGCTGGTTCCCCATCTGAACCACGCGTTTGTATTTGCGGGCCGCCTGCACCATTAATTCCCCTTCACGGGCATTGTGCGATCCAGGTTTCTCCACGTAGACGTGCTTGCCCGCCGCACAAGCGAGGATCGTGGCCGGCGCGTGCCAGTGATTCGGCGCCGCGATGAAAAGCGCGTCGACGTTTTTGTCGTCAAGAATGCGGCGGAAATCTTTCACCCCTTCCGGGGCTTTGTCGCTCTTCGCAAACACAGACTTCTGCGCGCGGGCTAGACGATCGTCGTCAATGTCCGCAACGTACGCGATATCCACGTTTTCGATTTGTTGCAGGGCCTTGACATGATCCATCCCCCGTCCCAGTCCCATAACTCCGACGATCAGTTTCTCGCCGGGACTCTTGCTGGCTTGTGCGCGGGCGGCCAGCGGCGCGGCGGCGAGGCCAAAACTGAAGACGGTGGTTCGCTTCACAAAATCACGACGGTTCTGTTGTGCATTCATACAATTGCTTTCGGGGTGCGGCGAAAATAGCATTCGGGCATGACCCGTCGAGCACTGCTTTTATTCGCAATCGTTTTCAACACGATCAGTTCCTTCTCTGCCGATTTACGCATCGGCATAGTGGGGCTGGATACATCCCACGTCACCGCCTTCACCGCCCTTTTGAACAACGAGAAAGGCAAGGACCACGTGCCGGGTGGGAAAGTTGTCGCCGCATACAAAGGGGGAAGTGCCGACATCCCTTCGAGTGCGTCGCGGGTCGAAGGCTATACCAAGGAGCTTCAGGAAAAGTACGGCGTGAAGATTTATCCAACAATCGAAGCGATGTGCCAGGAGGTGGATGTCGTGCTGCTGGAAAGCGTCGATGGCCGCCCCCACCTCGAACAAGCTCGCCCGGTCCTCAAGGCCCGCAAACCGATGTACATCGATAAGCCCGTGGCCGGAAACTTGCGCGACGCCATCGAAATCTATCGCCTTGCCAAGGAAGCCAATGTTCCGGTGTTCAGCTCGTCTTCGTATCGCTTTTACGACAGCCTCGTGGAGGTGAAGAAAGCCGATGTCGGCGAAGTCCGCGGCGCCATCTCCTACGGCCCTGCCCACCTCGAACCGCACCATCCCGACCTCTATCTGGTACGGCGTTCATCCCACCGAAGCTCTCTACACCGTCATGGGTATGGGCTGCGAAAGTGTCTCCCGCACCAGCACCGCCGAATTCGACGTCGTTACGGGCACCTGGGACGGAGGCCGCGTCGGAACCCTGTGCGGGTTACGGACGAAAGCTACACCTCACAAGGTCATCGTCTTCGGCAGCAAAGCGGTGGCGGAACAAAAAGGCAGCGGCACCTACGCTCCCCTCGTGCGCGAAATCATGAAGTTCTTCCAGACGGGGGTGGCACCGGTTTCCGCTGAGGAAACCATCGAGATGTTCGCCTTCATGGAAGCCGCGGACGAGAGCAAACGCCAGGGCGGCAAGCCTGTGAAACTTTCTGACGTGATCGCGAAGGCACAGTCACGGTGAGCGGAATCGAGTCCCCACGTGCCACAAGATTCTTTACAGCCATTCCTCACCTCGCGCCCGATTGCCGCAAACGTTTACCGTCATCCCAAGGGCGCGCGCGAAGGCCGCCTTGGCAAAAAGGCAACTGTCGGCTGACTTCGCATCCTCGGCGTAAGCGACCTGGATGTGATTTGCCTGGTGCTTCGCCATTAATTGGTCGCGCGTCACGCCGTAGGTGATCGCATGCATGATCGGCCACTGCGGCGTGGTGGCCTGCCGGCGGCGTTCCGTTTCCGCGCGCGGCAATTCCACGACGCGTGCCCGCCCGATGTCCATGTGCAACGACTCATCCTTCACGTAAATGCGGCTCCAGACGATCTCTCCCGGTTTGGAAATGCCGCGCAGCGTTGAGCCACCGTTCGGAAAATACATCGCAGGCTGACGAAGCCCTTCCGCGCCACGCCAGCCTCCGATGAAGTGCGCCGGCGGGGCCGCGCCGCTGATCAGGAATACCCACACGTAATCCTCCACCGTGCCGCTGCGATCCACATCGCCCCAGCGCACGTCATGCAACGTGGATTCCACCGGCTGTCCCAGCACGCGATGGACGCGATACGTGATCAATCCATCCAGCCCGGCACACTCATCGACTTCGTTGAAATGAACTAGTGGCTCGCCGCGAAACAACACCCGCTTTCCATCGCGAGATCGAACTGGCGGACGTTCGCCATTGTTCAGCGTACCTTCCACTAGGTCACTGGCGGGCAACAAATCCTTCAAGCCTTGCTGATACTGAATGCCAATCGCGTCGCAGCCGAAATCATCGGCAAGGCGCACCGCCGCCAGATACATCTTGCACTGGAGGAGCACCTGCTCTCGCGTGAGATCCGAAACGTGCTGTTTACCGAAATGAAAAGTCATGCCGCGTTTCACGAACCACTCGAAGACAGCCACCGCCTCCGCGTCGCTCGTCTGCATTGTCTCGTGATAAAGCGCTGATTGGCTCAGCCGCTCCTTAAACACGCCACACCGATGCAGGGCGTGGTCAGGGATGATGGCGTTAAACATACCCATGCAACCCTCATCGAACACGCCGAGGATCGCCTTGCGCTCGCGCAACTCGCGGGCGAGCTGCTGTCCGAGGGTGGATGCACTGCGGGGAACTTTGATCGAATCAATCGAGTGGACATGACGCATGTCGTGCGTCACCCGTCCTGACTTCAACCATTGGCGGAGTTTGGCCCGGAAAAACTCATCGGTGAATTCTTCACTCCACAGCGTAGAGTAGGGCACGCCTGCTTTCGTCAGTGATCCGTTGAGATTCAACATTCCCACCAAGCCCGGCCATTGTCCGCTCCAGTTCGCCACAGTCAGGATCGGGCCACGGTGCGTCGTCAACCCTGGCAGCACATGATGCGAGTATTGCCACACGGCCTCCGCGACAATCAGGGGGGCATTGGGATCAATGTTGCGAAAAACTTCCAACCCTTCGCGCTGGCTCGCAATAAATCCGTGTTTCAACCGACTTCGATACGAATGGGCGCGGAGGACTTGGTAGCCCTCGGTTTCCAGCGCCGCACGCAACGCCCTTTCCATGGCAGCCTGCGCTGGCCAGCAAACTTGGTTGGCGGTGAGTCGCAGGTCGCCGCTCGCGATGAGTTGGATGGTATTCTTAGGAACTTTTTTCACAGGCTGTTCGTGCAGGTTTGGAATGGAAATCTGCCAGGCGCCGATACTCACGGTAGAGCGGATGATAGGCTCGGGAACGGGATCGCTCCGGCTGCACAATCGTCCCGGCGTTAGCGCCGGCCATCGCCTCAATCGCCGAGGTCGCATCAGTAAACCCGCCGCCTGCCATGGCCCCGAGAATCGCCGCTCCGAGCGCCGAACCCTGCCGCGATGGATGAACGACAATGGGTTCACCGAGGACGTCCGCGTACACCTGCACAACCAGCGGGTTGTGGTGGGGCAATCCACCGGTGGCTACGAATTTTTTCACGGGCACTCCGCCGTTGCGCAACAGTTCCACAATCCAACGAAGTCCAAACGCCGATGCCTCCAGCAGCGCCCGATACAAATGCGCTGGGCCATGATGCAAGGCCAGCCCGCTAAATGCGCCCGTAAGCGCGCCGTTCATGAGAGGCGTGCGACAACCGTTCAACCAGTCGAGACACCGGACGCCTTCCGCGCCCGCTGGCAGAGCCGATGCGTCCCGGGAAAGTTCGACAAAATCGTGCGCCCCGACCAGGCGCCGCAACCATTCGAAGGCGTCGCCCACCGCTGCCTGTCCCGTCTCGTAGCCGTAGAAACCTGGCAGGATTCCGTTCTTCACCACGCCCGCGACGCCGGGAATGGATCGTTCCACGTCGCTATTCAGCATGTGACAGGAACTCGTCCCCAGAACCAGGACGAGAGTCCCCGCTTCCGCAGCACCCGCGCCCGGCACGCCCGCATGAGCATCGATAATTGCTGTGCTGACGGGCGTACCCGCTCGCAAGCCCATTCGCCGCGCCAACGTTTCGGTGAGATGCCCAGCGGCAACACCAGGCGCAAGCAAACGGCCTGGCATCTTCTCAGCGACAACGTTTCTCAATCGCGGATTGACCGCTTCCAAAAAATCCCGGCTCGGCCAGCCGTCATTCGCGTTCCACATCCCTTTGTAGCCCGCCTGGCAAGTGGAGCGCACCAGAGTCGAGGCGTCTCCGCCCACGAGCTGCCAAACGAACCAATCGCCCGCCTCCAGCCAAACCTCCGCCGCCTCGTAGACGCGCGGCGCCTTATCGAGCGTCTCCAGCATTTTCGGGAAGAACCACTCGAGACCGATGATTCCGCCATAACGCATTAGAAATTTTTCCTGGCGGGCGTTGGCAATCTGATTAATCGAATCGGCCTGTTGCTGTGCGCCGTGATGTTTCCAGAGTTTAGGCCACGCCAACGGGTCGGCCGCCCACTTCCTCACGACACAAAGCGGCGTGCCGTCGCGTTGGGTTGGCAACATGGTGCAACTCGTGAAATCCACACCAATCCCGCAGACCATCGCGCCCTCCGCACGCGACTGTTCTAACGAAGACCGAACAGCCACGGCAGCCGAGTCGATCCAATCCTGCGGATGCTGCAGCGCAAAGTGAGGCGGCAACTTTTTGCGCGAACCGGGCAGCGATTCGATGATCTGACCATGCCGATAACGAGCTACGGCGGAACCCACCTCGCGACCTTGGAGATCCACGAGCAACGCGCGCACGCTCTCGGTGCCGAAATCCAATCCAAGCGCCAACCGTGAAGTCGGCGACTGAGTTCGCTTGCGCGTTGAGACGGGCATGACGGGTTTGAACAGTGCCCGGTGCAAAATAGTTTGTCGAACGCGTGTTCGTCCGGACTTAACGCGACGCCTCTTAACTGCCTCCTTCGTCCGCTAAAATCAGTACCTGCTTCCATTCTGCCGCAGTGACGGGCGTGACAGAGATTCGTGAATTCCTGACCAGGCCCATGTCGCGCAACAGGACGTCCGCCTTGATTCGTTCTAGCTTCAGAGGGTTCCTCAGTTCCTTCACAGGCACGAGGTCCACGCAGGACCAATCCCCCTCCTTGGCCGTGGGATCGGCGTACGCTTCCTTGGCTACGCGCGCAATCCCCACCAACTGCTTGTCCGAAACGCTGTGATAAAACAGAACATCATCGCCGCGTTTCATCGCCCGTAGATTGTTGCGCGCCTGGTAATTGCGCACGCCCGTCCAAGCAGCCCGCTTCTCCTTAACGAACGTGGCCCACGAGTACGATTCCGGTTCGGATTTCACCAACCAATAGTTCATGCGCGATGTTGTAATGCGGCGCTATTTTCCTTCTTCGATGGTCAGCAACGAATCCACTGTATCGACCACCGCCGACTGCGCCGCTCCCCCGGGCCAGGTGACCTGAAGTGAATCGATCTTTGTCGCGGCTCCCAATCCAAACGTGACGGGCAATTCCGACTGGGCCAGATAGCTGCGTGTCGGCTGCACATCCCGCCTGAGTGTTTGTCCTCCAACCTTCAGCAGAACTGCGGGCGCCAATCGCGCTCCGATTCGCTTTGTTCCCGACCAGTTTCACCCGCAGCCAGTGATGACCGAGCTTCTGATCATTGCGTAGCAACACCGGTGCACCGCCGGCTTGCGTGAGGACCACATCCAGATCGCCATCGCCGTCGATGTCGGCGAACGCCGAGGCGCGGCCCACCAGCGGCTTGAACAAGTCCGTGCCCGCGTGCTGGGCATCAACCGTGACAAACGTGGCGCCACTCTTCGCGCCGGTGTTCCAGAAAAGCTGCGCCGGCTGGCGATAGCTCTGGCTCTTTTGCAGCTTCACAATCTCCTCATCGAGATGACCGTTGGCGGAAAGCACGTCGAGCCGGCCGTCCAGATCGTAATCAAAAAAGAACATGCCGAACTTCAGCAAGCAGCCGGCTCGCGGGTCCGATGCCTTCGGGAATCGCCTCGTCCGTGAAGAACATCTTGCCCGGTTGCGAAACGTAGAGCGCCGTCATCTCGTTGGCGAAGTTACCGATGGCGATGCCCAGCGCGTCATCATTGCGGTAGTGCGCCGCGTCGATGCCCATCGCGCCGCGAGTGTTGCCGTAGCTGTCGAAGGCCACGCCGCACGTCGCGCCACATTCCTTGAACGTGCCGTTCTTCTGGTTGTGAAAACAAAGTTCGGTGTGGTGTCATTGGCGACCACGAGATCCATGAAGCCGTCCGTCGTCCAAATCGACCGGCACCACACCCAGCGTCTTCGCTGCGGGCACGCCCAGCGCGCGCTCTTCACCTGCACGCCGGCGCTGCGCCGAAACGTCCGTAAATTTCCCATTGCCTTCATTGTGATAAAGCCGCGGAAAGGAGCCTTCAAAATTCATCGGCTGGCCGTAGGCGCGCGTCTTGCCATCAATCTTGTAACCGACTTGCGCATCAATCTCGCGCGACCACTTCACGTAATTGCCGACGAACAGATCGAGTTTGCCATCGTTGTCGTAGTCGAAGAAGCAGGCTGCGGTGCTCCATTGCTTTTCATCACCGCTCACGTCGGCACTGGAGGTCACGTCGGTAAATTTTCCGCCGCCCAGTATTCTTGAAGAGATCGGTTCGCGCCCACGCACGTCACGAATACATCGACCCAGTCCGTCATTATCAAAGTCACCGACGGCTGCGCCCATGCCGATACAAGCTCAGCATCCAGACCGCTGCCCTGCGTGACGTCGCTGAACTTTCCGGTGCCGTCATTGGCGTAAAGTTTCGAGGTTGGCCTGCGCCGGCTCACCCCTTGAGCCCACGGCCACGCGCATGCCATTGAGAAGAACAAATCCTGGTCGCCGTCGTTGTCGAAGTCGAAGAACGCGACCCCGCCGCCCATCGTTTCCGGCAACAACTTTTCAGGCGAGGCGGCGTTGAAGTGCGTGAAGTCGATTCCCGGCATCCCTGTGACGTCGGTAAACTTCACCTTCGGAATCTCCGCTCGCGCGTGGTGCGGCGAATGGCAGGCGCGGTGATCTGCTGTCACTTGGGGAGGTGCTTTCGGTTTTGTTCGCCGGGAGTAAATCAGGCCGCCGGTCACCATCACCACGATGACGGCGAGAGCCACGCCGGACCAGCCGAAAGGCCTTGCCGACGATGCGCTCGTCGAGGGGCGCAATTTCTTCCTCCTGCGCAGCTCCGGGTTTCCTGGGGTCGTTTTCAACATTCATGGGCGAATACTTTCGTTCGGGGCAAGCACCCACGCCTGCGGGTGATGGGTGAAGCCAAGTCGCGGATAATATTCTTTTGCCGCCGGCGCTGAGAGCAGAATGATTTGCGCCTCAGGCGCAGCCGCCTGCGTGCGGCGCATCAATTGTTTGCCGATGCCAAGCCGCTGATGCGACGCGCGGACCGCCAAATCCGAGAAGTAGGTGACGTAAACAAAATCGGTCAGGGCGCGGGAGATCCCGACCAATTGGTCGCCATCCCACGCTGTGATGACGAGATTGGCGTTGCGCAACATGGCTGCCATTCGATGCGGATCGGCAATGGGCCGGCGCTCGCCGAGCGTTGAGGCGCGATAGAGTTCGATCACAGCATCCAGATCCAAATCATTGCCAATGTGGTAACGGATCATGGGCGTCGCTCGAATGTCTCTCTGGCCGCGTTAACCCGTGTTCCAGGCGGGTTCGCGAAACCTGCCTCCGGTTCGCCCGGCCGGAAACGTTCCTCCAGTCTGGCTCTCGCCCCCTTCAAAACAGAGGGAACGTCAGTGGCCTGCGGCTCAAGGGGTAACTCAAATGTTCCCGGTCGTTGCAGGGAATAAATGACCGTTGCCTGCGCCGCATGATCCGCGGCTGCGTCCCGGCGGCGGGCGATGGCCACGGCGCGGTCGCGCGCATTGTCATCGGGCCGATAGCGCTCGTGAAGTTTCCGATGTTGGCGCTGCCAATTCGCTCTGCCCGAGTCGCTCGTAAATCAGCGCGAGATTGTAGTGCGCGGTGACATTTTCGCTATCGAGCTCCAGCGTGCGTTTGAAACGCACGACCGCCTCGTTCAACCACTGTCGTTGCGCCGCGGCGTCGCCGCGCTCCATTTTCGCGCGCTCGAAAAGCGTCTGTCCCAGTTCGTTGATGACTTCGTAATCCATGCTGAAATCGAAGCCGCGCTTGTCCAGTTCCTCGTAACGATCTTCGAGGATGCTGCGGAATTCGCTGATGGCTTTGTCGAGATAACCGTTCTGCTTGTTCACCAGTCCGTTGAACCAGGCGACCGTCCAGCGGGGCGCGGGTGGGTCGAACTTCGCAGCGCGCTGCAGCGCCGATACCGCGTCATCGAGTCGGCCTTCCTTGAAATAGACGCGCGCCAGATTCAACGGACCGTCGTAGCGTCCCAGTTTCTCCACTTGCTCGAACGCATCCGCGGCCTGGAGCAGTTGCCCCTTCTCGCTGCCCTTGTCGGTTCCTTCGAGCAGAAGACCGATGCCGTAATCGTTCCAGCGCTGCCAGAGTCGGGATGGCGTTGGTGCGGGTTCTGCGAGAGTCGGGTTGGCGCGTTTCGATCGGGAATGTCAGTTTGTCGCCAGCGATGGTGACGATGGGCAGCTCGTTCGTGAGCTGGAAAGGCGCGCCGTTCGCTAATAGCCCTTCCCGAAAACGTAGTTCATGTAAATCGTGTCGAACTTCCGGTATTGGAGCTTCGCCTCGAAGGTGACCGTCGCGCCCGCGTCCTCCGGCACGGTGAAAGAGTAATGCACGACCTTGCGCCGCGCCCGGCGGAATCTGGTGATTGTAGAGCGGCGTGAAAATGTCCTGCGGATTGCGCCGGTCGACGCGGTTGCCGTCGCGGTCGAGCATGAAGACATTGACGAAATGCGACCAGGGATCGACTTCTTTGAACGGCCCAAGCCCGCCGCTGCGGCCGAGAACACGATCGTGCCGCTGCTCGCCTTCGCGTCCACCCAGATTTCATTCGAATCCACCGTGCCCTGGCTGAACGGATGGCCCAGCTCTCAGCGTGCGCAGGACGACTTCGATGAGATACGTCTGGCCACGCTTCAGCGCGGGCACGTGCGGGCGCAGCGGAGCGATGAGTTTGCCGTCAATGGTGCCGCCCTCCTTCACGCCGAAAATATCCACGCGCAACGAGCCGCTGGAGAAAGTTGGATTGCACGTTGATGACCTCGTCGAGCTCGGCCGAAGCGCAGCACTTGCAGCCGAGGCTTGACTGGATTGCGGACGGGGAACGCCGGGTGCATCTGCATATCCAGCCTCGTTCGTTCCTTCCCCGCTCGTTGCAATTTCGCCCATCACGCCTTTCCGAATGGCCGGCACGCCGGTGTTCGCCGCCGGAAACAAATGATCGTGGATGAACCGCGTCGTGGTGTTCGTCGGATTGAAATAGTTCGCCCCGAAATCCTTCGATGCCTTCAACGGCATGTGGCAGCCATTGCAGTTCTGCTGCGCCTTTTCCGGGTAATAAAAGCTGCGCGCGTTGTGGCCGGACACGCCGCTGAGCAGATACGTGTCGTAATGATTCTGTCCGCGCAGGAACTCCTTGTACTTCGTCAGTTCCTGCGGGAGCGAAACCTTGTGGCACGTGGAGCAGAACTCCGCCGACTTCATGAACGGCTTGAGGAAGGTCTTCTTGTGAAACTCCGGCTTGGCCTTCACCAGCTGGTTGTTCACGTATTGCAGGAGCGCGTTGCTGCTGTAGGCGAACGGATAATGCATCGGCTCGTCGATGGTGTATTCCGCGTTGCCGCGAGTGCCGTCGACGTGCGTGATGGCATGGCACGCGGTGCAGGTGATGCCCGCCTTCGCCGTCGGATGATTGCGGATGTCGAAATTCGGATCGTCGAACGCGCCGCTGAAGAACGGCACCACATCGTGGCAACCGGCGCACCAGCGCGAAGCCTTCACGTTGCCATCGCGTTTCATCGCCACCTGTCGCGTCTCATTCACGCTGAAAAGATAGGCTTCGTTGTTGAACGAACTGAAATGATGCGCGCTGTGGAACCAGCCCTTGTAGGCGTCCTCGTGGCATTTCAGGCAGTAGTCATCCATCATCAGTGTCCTTTCGGGAATGAACTTGCCGGTCGCGGTGCGAGCGAAGGAGGCAGGAAATAATTGGTCCCCTCCGCCGAACCGGTTTCATTCTTCTTCGGGTGCGCCGAGTGCAGAAACACGCCGCCGACAATGAGCACGCCCACGGCGAAGCCCACTTCGCGCCGACCTGCCATTTGATGCGCGGACCCGCCAGCCGATGCAGCACGTAAAGCCAGATGGCGAGCAATGGCGTGATGACGTGCGCCCAATAAATCGGCGAGCGCAGCCGCGGGTCTTTGATGGAGAAAAAGTCAAAGCGCATCAGCGCCACACCGGTAAACAAGCAGCACCAGCGAAATGAAAAACAGCGCGTAGCCGACGCGCACGGCGCGGCGGTTCGGCCGGTCGTGGGAATTCTCGAATGTGAATGCAGCCGAAGACGATGACCGGGATCACGATGAGCAGGCCGAGCACGAGATGCACGCCGAACATCACCATGTAGAAATAATTCTGGTAGGTCAGCCCGCGCCACCACTCGAGAAAGGTGATGCTGGAAAGATAAACGGAGTTCGCGCCGAGCAACGCGAAGAGTGCGAACACCACTGAGAGAAGCAGGCGCAACCGGGGACCCACGGCACGGACATACTTCCTGCGCGGAGGCAGATCATGCGGCGGCAGACTTTTCGATTCAGGCGCGTCAGGCATTTGGGATTTGGGACCGTATTAATTCCCAATCAAGCGGTGAAGAGCAAAGAATCGGGGGCGAACTGCCGTCTCGCAGGGGCGAATGGCAAGGTTCATCCTATTGCCGCAGGGGCCCAGCCATTTCAGGCGCGTCGGTGCCGGTTAAAATTGGACCGACAAAAAAGCAAGGGACAGGCTTCCGCCCACCCCTTGCCTTACCCAAACAACCACGGACCAAACTCCGTGCCCGGAAGGCAACTGCTTCTGCTGCCTCACCGATATCATGTCAGTTACCACACTGGCGGGGGACGAAAACAAACTTGGGGCGAGCTGCCCCTCAAGCGGGGTGAGATGAGCAGTCCGCTCAATTTACGACAGGCCCAACTGCTGTAGCTTGTCGCGATGACTGCGGCTCAGCGTTACTTTTGTTCCATCGCGCAGAATTACGGAATATTCGCCGTGAAAAAGTGGCTGCAGCTCCTTGATGCGGTCCACGTTCACCATGGCCGAGCGGCTGATGCGGATGAACTTCTCCCGTGGCAACTTCGCCTCGATGTTCGTCATGGTCTCTCGCATGAGGTGCGATTCTTTCCCCACGTGCAGGCTCACATAATTGTCAGCCGCCTCCACCCAATCGATGTCAGAAATCTTGACGAAGACCACTCGACCTTCTCCCTTCACAGCGATCCGGTCGGCCTGCGGCGCTGGTCGCAATTCCTGGAGCAACGCGGATAGTTGCTGCCGGATTTCCGTCGGCTGTTGCCGCCTCAGGTGTTCAAGTGCACGGCGCAACGCGGTCTGGAAACGCTCCTTGTCGAATGGCTTAAGAAGGTAATCCACCGCGTGCACCTCGAAGGCTTTCAACGCAAACTTGTCGTAGGCCGTCACGAAGACGACAACCGGCCGTTCCTCTGGTGTTAATTGAGCCAGCACACCGAACCCATCCAGTTCAGGCATCTGCACATCGAGAAAAATTAAGTCCGGTTTGATTTCGCGGATCCGTGACAGGGCTTCACGTCCATCCGCCGCTTCGCCGACGACTTCCACCTCCGCTTCCGAACGCAGCAGTTTGGCCAGTCGTTCACGGGCCAGCGGTTCGTCGTCAATAACCAGAGTTTGCACTTTCATGATTGATGATAAGGAAAACTAAGATGAACCACAGCGCCGCGCTCGGTCCCGTTGCTTAGTTCAAGCGTTTGCCGCGCTCCATAAAGCTGCTGCAATCGCGCGCGCGTATTGGAAATGCCAACGCCCTCGACCACGTTTCCATTGAGACCGCCGCCATCGTCACGCACTTCCAAATGCAACACGTCTCCAGCGCGGCGCGCAATTACTTCGATGCGGCCTGGACGACCGTACGGCTCAATCCCGTGACGGATGGAGTTCTCGAGCAAGGGTTGCATGACCAAGTTTGGAACCATGGCGTCCATCGCCTCCGGCGCAATTTTCATTTCGATTTTTAGCCGATCTCCAAAACGTGTCTGCTCGATCTCGGCATAGCGGGCAAGGAATTCAATCTCCTCGCGCAAGGTCACTTCCTGCGTATTGGTCGTATCCAGCGCGCGGCGCAAGAGGTCGCTCAACCGCACCAGCATTCGATCCGCGGCTTCGACGTCCCGATGCATGAGGGCGGAGATGGCGTGGAGAGTGTTAAAAAGAAAATGGGGATTGAGCTGCATCTGCAACGCCTGGAGCCGTGCCTCGGCCAGCCGCTTCTCCAGTTCGTTCGTCCTCAATTCGCGCTCGTGGAATTTCCTCGCATAGTCGAACGCGTGACTCACCGCCACGATGACCCAATAGACAAGCAGGTTGAAGTGCCAGGTCTTGAACAGAAGGGCGTTGAAGCTTTGCGAAAACGGCGTGCTGGATGACTGCCAGGTGGCGATTGAACCGCGCAGCAGCATGTAAGCGAACGAAAAAGCCACGCCTCCCAACAAGTGCAACGCAGCACCGCGCGCCCGGCGAGGACGTTCGATGGGAATGCGGCGCGCCAGCCAGATCGCCGGAATCGAAAGCACGGCGAAGACATACCAGTCCGCCAGCGAGTAGGTGAGCGCCCGGCCCCAGCTCACCGGGTTGCCGAATTGCGCGCTCGAAAAATAAAACTGGCTCGCAAAGGCCACGCCAAGGAGTGACCAAAAAGCAAAGGCCAGCATCACGCGCAACCAAAGTTGTCTGGTGAACCGGGGCACCGGCAGATTTTCCGCAGAAATAGATCAATTCACAGAATGAAATGGGTGGGGAACACGTTTCATCTGCTCAACGGCGAATGATTGTTACTTAGCCAATACTGGCAGACCAATTCGACCACTTCCTCAAGCACTTCGAGGCCGGTGGGTTTGACGAGAAATGAATTCACCCCCAACGCGTAGGCCTCTTCAATGTCGGAACTGTCGGCGGACGAAGTCAAAACGATCACCACCAATCTGCGCAATTGGGTGTCATCCCGGATGTGCTCCAGCACCTTAAGGCCATGCACGTAGGGGATGTTCAGGTCGAGTAGGATAATGCGTGGGCATGGATGAGCAGCGCGGTCGGCAAACTCAGCCTCGCCCTTGAGGTAGCGCAACGCTTCCCGTCCATCGCGCGCAATTCTCAAATCAACCGGCACGCTGGCCTTGGCGAACGCTCGTTGCATAAAAAAGACGTCGTCCACAACATCTTCGACGAGCAGAACGGTCAGCTTCATACGACCTCGCCTCTTTTCAGTTGAATCCAGAATTGGCTTCCCTGTCCCGGAATGGAATTCACACCGACCTGGCCGCCCATGCGCTCAACAGCTTTGCGCACAATAGTCAACCCGATGCCGGAACCTTCGAAATTGGCAACCGGATTCAATCGCCCAAATAAAGAAAAGATCCTTTCCTGTGCTTCGATCGGGATGCCAATTCCATTATCTTCAAACCACAGGCGTACATCCGGCCCAATCGCTTCACTCCTCACGACGACGTGAGGGAAAACCCCGGGGCTGACAAATTTTACGGCGTTAGCCAACAGGTTGTTGATGCATTGCATCAAGAGCGGCTCATGTGCAAAGACAACGAGCATGGGCTGTTGCAGTGCTATTTCGGCGTGAGGCAAAACGAACTCGGGCTGATTCTGAATCGCTTCCTTCAACAACGTGTTCAGACCCACGTTTTGTAGGGTCAGTTCCTTGCGACTGGAGTTACTGTAGCTCAACACGTCTGTGATCAAGCAGTCCAAGCGCTTGGCGGCCGCGACTACGCGCCCAAGGTAATCACGCCCCATTTCATCAATTTGATCGCTATGCTCAGTCTGAACAAGGCGCGCAAAAGCCGAGATGGCGCGGAGCGGCGCTCGCATGTCATGCGCGATGCTGTAGGAAAACGCCTCCAATTCACCCACTGTTTCACTGAGCCGAGCCGTTCGATCAGCCACGAGTTGCTCCAACCGGTCTTGAGAGCCCTTCAACATGGCCGCGAGCTCGTGCTGTCCAATGGAGGAAATCACGAGCGCTTCGTTCATCGCCACCATCTTGCTACGGATTTCGGCGGTCTCCGTTACTTGAATCATCACGCCCACGAGACATTCATCGGCCAAAACCGGCCACATCAAATATGACCAGAACAACGAGTGCGGCTGTGAACTCTTGTCCTGTTCAATAACACTTTCGGGTTTTCTGGTGTGCCAAACCCGATCTAGCAAGGTCAGGCACCGATCCTTCGTGGGGAGTAGTTCGGAGATGCGCTTACCCACCAAATCATCGATAGGCTGTTTCATTAAGCGGCAGAAGGCCGGGTTCGCGTA
The DNA here is from genome assembly GCA_963760275.1 of uncultured Verrucomicrobiae bacterium. Taxonomy (GTDB): domain Bacteria; phylum Verrucomicrobiota; class Verrucomicrobiia; order Limisphaerales; family SIBH01; genus JANNGC01. The sequence continues at coordinate 234,374 of CAVXCM010000003.1, read as the reverse complement.
GCGCACCACATGCGTTGCGCCTTCCACCATCGCCATGGGTAATGGGGCGTGCTCGGTAAGAGCCAGGCACAGGCTCTGAAGGTCAGCAGTCCTTTTCACGTCGTCGGTCATCGCGGCATCTCCATAAAGCTTGGAGCCCCTAGACAGTAGCCGGCAGTTCGGGTGCCTTTTCGTCCTCTTGCGCCTGGCGCGGGCCGGTGCGCTCCGGTATCCCGGTTGTCAATCCCAAGTAATCCGTCGCCCTCGGGTGAATGATGACAAAGCCCTTGCTGGTGATGACATACTCCCGAATGTCTTTCTGGTGATTGCCGCCGCGCATTTTGATCACAATCAACACTTTGCGGAGTTGGCCATCGATCTCCACATAGCGCAGCCGGATGATGTCGTCGGTCAGAAAGGAAATGGTGTAATGGCTGAACGACATCTCCGTGAATTTGTCCTCCACTTCGACCGTACTTAAAATGGTGACCCCAGCGCCAGTCAGAGCCCCGATCATTCGGTAGAGCGATTCGCGAAAGTCCGCGCGGAATCCCGGGGCCAGCGCCATTTCAAATCCGACCAGCGAATCGATCACCAACCGCTTGGCGCCGATCCGTTCAATGGCATCCAAAATTTCCTGCATGGTTTCATCCACTGAAAGATCCAGTGGACGCAGGTAGAGAATCTCGAGCTTTCCAGCCTGCTGCGGCTTTTTCAGGTTCAACCCAAAACTTTGAGCGCGATCCAGATATCCATCGGTCCGTTCCTCGAAAATGGCGATGATGCCCGCCTCCCCTTGGCGAAGGCCTTCGGCAATAAAATGCGTCGCGAGGGCTGACTTGCCGGTGCCGGAAGGCCCTGCGATGAGGACGCTGTCTCCCTCGGGGATGCCGCCGTCCATCATACTGTCCAACCCGGGGACGCCCGTGGAAAGCCGGCGGCGCGATGTTTTCCTCTTCTTGCCAGTCATTCCCAAGCCGAGCGTCCGGGAAAATGCCTGTAACCCATTGTCGTCGATGCGCACGGTGTGCAATCCAGGTACTGAGGCCTGCCCTCGCAGTTTGATCACCTGCAGTTTGCGCAGCACGGAGTTCCTTTCTGCCACTTGGGAAAGCCAGAAAAGTCCATCGGCGATAGTAAAGATGGGATTGTCACGCATCTCTTCCGGAGTGTATTCGCCGACCAGGAAGGTTGTTGCCTGCCAACTGGTCAGAAACTGGGCGAGGCGCTGCACGAATGATTGCATCTCGACTTCGCTTGTGCCGACCGTTGCTTTACGAACCACGGTGCGAAATGAGTCCACGACGACGACACCCGGTTTAATGTCAGTGACCCTTTGGATGATTTCCTCGAGGACTGCGTCCAAATTCTTTTCCAGCACCACTTCGCTCAAATTGATCGAGTGGATGGCTTGGCCCAACTTCGTTTCGTCGAAAAAAGAGAACTGCTGTTGATACCGCAACATTTTAAGGGCGGGCTCCCCAAGCATCGTAAAATAAACCGCCGGGCTCTTCCGGGTTGCATTGGCGAAAACGATCTGATGGGCCATCGTCGTCTTTCCGCACCCGGGCGTGCCCGCAATGATGTTGAATGAAAACTCCGGGATGCCGCCTCCGAGGATTTCGTCCAGACCCCGCACCCCTGTCGGCAACCTTTGAATGGTGACCTTCCCAGCGGTTTTCACGCCTTTCACACTCAGGGCGCGCTGGTTCGCATTACTTTGCTTTATCATTTTTCCCTCCTTCACCGAAATCCAAATGGTTAAGCGGCGCCTTGGGCCAAACCTCGCTCAGTAGTCGAACCGTCAAATTCTTCCCAATAAAAGCGATGAGCAAGCCGATCAGCTCGGCCAATAAAGCCACTCTGCCTTCACGCCATTTTTCCGGGCTGAGCTGCTGAGACGGCGTCTCCCATCCTTCCAAGCTGCCACCAGGCTTCACTCGTACGACTTTGAGCCACGCAACCTCGGCTTGGGCGAGGGAAAGCGCCCGGGACAGGAGAGCCTGGAATCCGGTCTGGCCCATAAGCGTGACGAGACTCGTCCGCATCTTGTCACAAGATTCAAAACCTTCGTGACCGGGTTTATGGGGCGTTTCAGTCGCCTCGATCGCGCGGGCGATGAGGCGCTGCGCGGCGTCCCGCGTTGTTGAGGTCCCGCGGTTCATCTGGAGTCGCGCCAACCGCATGCGGACGCGGCTTTTTTTGTTCCTATGGTTCTTCTCATCGGACGGTGCGCGCTAGCGGGCCTCGAAAAAATCGCTTCTGAAGAGTAATGCTTCGCCCAGCGCGGAAACGTGAAATAACTGTCGGCTACCACTCAACGCTCTGTTGCTAATCCTCGACCATAAGGGGGTTTCTCGGTGAAGCCAGCTATTCCACATTCTAAATGTCCCTTACGTTGAACACCGGCCCTAGCCCACTGAATCCGGCTTCGAGGGATCGCTGCCGCTTCAAATCGTGACAACCCCGCCACACTCAAGATAATGCTGGCAATGTCCCACGATCCCAAACCGATCCAAGATGATGCGGTCATTGACCGAGCCGTCCGCATTTCGGGGTGGTTCGGCGTGGCCCTGGCGTTACTAGGGGGATTCGTTTTTGTTGTCTGGTCGCGGTCCCAGCGGACAAAGGGCATGGAAAACAAAACGGCGCTTACCGAGCCGGAGTTCCGCCGCAACACTGCCGCCCAGGCGCCGTCCGTGAAGTTCACAGATATCACGGTTGAATCCGGAATCCATTTCTCCCACGTGAACGGCGCGGCCGGGGAAAAATTACTTCCCGAGACGATGGGCGGCGGGGTGGCTTTTTTTGACGTCAATGGGGACGGCGCGCTCGACTTATTGTTCGTGAATTCCACTGATTGGCCCTGGTCAACAAGCGTTACGGGACAAGCCAAACCGACCATGGCGCTTTACCGAAATGACGGACGAGGCCGCTTCACGGATGTAACCGTGGGGTCCGGTCTCGACGTGAGTTTCTTCGGAATGGGGGCGGCCGTCGGCGATTACGACAACGATGGGCAAGTGGACGTGTTCATCACCGGCGTCGGCGAGAACCGTCTTTTTCACAATCTCGGCGGCGGCAAGTTTGAAGACGTCACCGCCCGGGCGGGCCTCACCAACGATGTCACACGTTGGAGCACCAGCGCGGCGTTCGTGGATTATGACAACGATGGGCGCCTGGATTTGTTCGTGTGCAATTACGTGAAGTGGTCGCGGGAGATTGACCGCGGCGTCAATTACACCCTCGCCGGCATTGGCCGCGCCTACGGACCGCCCCTCAATTTCGAAGGCTCCTTTCCCCTGCTCTATCACAATGAAGGCAACGGGCGCTTTCGCGATGTTTCACGCGCGGCTGGCGTCCAGGTCACCAACTCCGCCACCGGCCAGCCCATGGCCAAATCACTCGGCCTCGCTCCAGTGGATTTGAATAACGATGGCTGGATCGACTTCGTCCTCGCCAACGATCAGGTCCAGAATTTCGTGTTCAGCAACCGCCACAACGGAACGTTCGCGGAGGTCGGGGCTCAATCCGGCGTCGCCTTTGACCCGTACGGGTTGGCCCGAGGCGCCATGGGCATCGACTCGGCGCGCTTTCGAAATGACAACGCCCTGGGCATCGCGATTGGCAACTTCGCCAACGAGATGAACGCACTCTACGTCGCCCAAAACGATTCACTGCTCTTTGCGGATGAAGCCATCACGGAAGGCATCGGTCCCGCGAGCCGTCAGTTACTGAAGTTCGGGTTGTTCTTTTTCGACTACGATCTGGATGGCCGTCTCGATGTGCTCACCTGCAACGGTCACATCGAAGAGGAGATTTCCAAACTGCAACGGAGCCAGACGTATCGCCAGCCGGCGCAACTTTTCTGGAATGCCAACGCCACCAAAGGCGCCAGTTTTGTGGCGGTGGAAACCTCGAAAGCGGGCAACGACTTGTTCAAGCCCATTGTGGGCCGCGGCTCTGCGTTCGCGGATATCGACGGCGATGGAGACTTGGATGTGGTGCTCACACAAATCCACGGAGCACCGGTGTTGCTCCGCAACGATCAAGGACTGGGGCGTCATTGGGTGCGGCTCAAACTTGTGGGAACCAAATCCAATCGCGACGCCATTGGCGCCTGGGCGAAGGTGCACGTCGATGGGCGGACCCTGGCGCAACAAGTCATGCCGGCCAAAGGTTATCTGTCGCAATCGGAATTAACGCTGACGTTCGGTCTTGGAAAATCCACGGGGCTGGACGGCGTGGAAGTAATCTGGCCTGGCGGCGGCACGCAGAAAGTATCGCAGTTGAAAATCGATGCAGTGAATGTGATTCGAGAAAGCCGCTAGGCGGCGCCGTAAAACATTTGACCTGGAATCCAATGGGCTGGTTGGCGCACGCAGGCACAATTTCAATCTAGTGCAGGCTTTCCGAACCACATCCCACGCTCAACCGCTTCGGCAGATTAATCGGGGCGTGCTAAACTGGACCCGAACGCAAGGCATGGCCGCGCGTTAAGGGGAGGAATTATGAAACTCGTTGCAGCATGGATTTTTTCGACTTGCGCCTTCTTATCCGGGCTCTTCGCGGCTGAAACCGGCGGCGCGTCTTCTTCGATTCCCATCCGGTTTCATTTGGATTCGCCCGGTTACGTCACCCTCGTCATCGACGATGCCAACGGTAAGCGCGTGCGGAATCTCGTCAGCGAGACGCCATTTCCGGCCGGTCAAAATGTGACGTATTGGAATGGCTTGGATGATTCAGGACGAGATGTCGAAGCGGCGAAGGCGGCGATTTACCATGTGCCCGGAAAAACTGTCGCACCGGGACAGTACACAGTGCGGGGATTGTTCCGGCCGGAATTGAAACTGCGATACGAAATGACTCCCTACACCCATGGCAACCCGCCGTGGAAATCGAAGGATCATTCCAGCGAATGGCTCGCCAATCACAGCCCACCGAGCGCCATCTTGTTCGTGCCGGAGAACGCGGCACCCCGACGGGAGGGCAAGCCGACCCCCGGTGGACAAATCGTCGTCGGTAGTTTTGTGAGCGAAGGCGGAAGTGGCGTCGCCTGGCTGGATCTGCAGGGGCGAAAAGTTCACGGCCAGCTTTGGATCGGCGGGGTTTGGACGGGCGCCACGCAACTCACCCGCGATGAAGGCAGCGACGCTGTGCCGGGTGTTTATGCCTACAGCGGTTCCGCGTGGGAGGGCGAGCTTCGGCTTTACCAGTTGCTCGATGAGAAGACGCGCGGCCGCGGGCCGTCTGACGTGCGTTTCGGCACGGGCGAAGACCGCCCGGTATTGGACCTGAAATGGAAATTCCCGGAGGGAAAGGCAGGCGACCACGACAAGCGTCTCGGGCTTCTTGGTTTGGCCGTTCATAATGGACTCCTCATCGCGAGCCTGCCGACCTTGAACCAGCTGCTGTTCGCGGATGTGAGGGAAGGAAAAGCGTTGGGCACGGTGCCGCTGGAGAGCCCGCGGGGCCTGGCATTCGACCGGCACGGAAGGCTCCTGGCTTTATCCGGCACACGTGTCCTGCGCTTTGTATTGGGCAAAGAGATGGCGGCGAAACTTCCCCAACCCCAGGTCGTGCTCGGAAGCTCGGCGAAGTTGGAGGACCCACAACAAATCGCCCTCGACGCATCAGGCAACCTTTACATTTCAGATTTGGGGAATGCGCATCAGGTGAAAGTTTTTTCATCCGACGGGAAACATCTCCGAGACGTCGGCCTCGCCGGCAAGCCGTCCGTAGGCCCGTACAACCCCAGGAAAATGCACCATCCCGCCGGCGTGACGATCGCAAGTGATGGCCACGTGTGGGTCGCTGAAAATGATAAGACGCCCAAACGGGTCAGCGTGTGGAAGGCCAGCGGCGAGTTCGTCCGCGCCTTCTACGGCCCCGCGCAATACGGAGGAGGCGGGTTCCTAGACAGCGAAGACAAGTCGCGTTTCTTCTACGCCGATGAAGGCGGCATCGAGCTTAAACTTGATTGGCAAACAGGTGCCAGCGAACCGGTCTCCGTGTACTTCCGGGCCGAATTGGATCCCCTCGGCTTAAAGACTGCCTTCAACCCCGCTTGCCCGCCGGGGATGCCCATTCATCACGGTGGCCGGACTTACCTGACGGATGCTCACAACAACAATCCAACGAGCGGCTGGGGAGTGGCCGCCCTTTGGGTTTTGGAGAAAGGAATCGCGCGCCCTGTCGCAGCGTTGGGACAGCCACAGGATTGGAAAGTGTTTTTTGATCATCCCAACTCCAATTCCTTCCTCGCACGAATCCCCGGAGACAAGAACATCAAAGGCGAAAAGCGGCTGTTCGTCTGGTCGGACACGAACGACGACGGGAAGCCGCAGCCAGCGGAGGTTGAAGTGACGCCGAATGAAGTGGGCAGCGTGAATGTCATGAACGATCTTTCGTTGGTCACGGCCACGGGCTTGCACTTTAAGCCGCAGCGTTTCACCCCGGGCGGCGCGCCCATCTTCGATTCCAAAAAACCCCTGAAGCTCATCGCTCGCACGCAAAACCCAGCCTCCTCCGGCGGCGGCCAAGTCGTGGTAGCAAGCAATGGTTGGAGCCTCTTCACAACCCCGCCCCCGCCATTCTCACCCTACGGGATCGCCGGCGTGCAAAATGGCGAGCCGATTTGGAGTTATCCCAGCATGTGGCCCGGACTCCACGCATCGCATCATTCGGCAGTGCCGGATCAACCTGGCCAATTGATCGGCACCACCCGATTGCTCGGCAATCCAGTGCAAGTGGGAGCGAAAGCGGGAGGCGCCGACGCGATCGAGATTTTTGCCATCAATGGAAATAAGGGAACGGTGTATCTGCTCACGACCGACGGATTATTCGTGGCCACATTGTTCCGCGACAGCCGCACTGCCTCGTGGGATTTTCCGAAAGCCGAGCGCGGCATGCTCGTCAACAAAGCCTCGCTGCACGAAGAAAGTTTCTGGCCAAACATCATGCAAACGCGGGACGGCACCGTGTTTCTGGAAGCGAACAGCAGTCTTGTGCGCCTTGAAGACCTGGAAAAGATTCGACGTCTTCCCACTCAGACGATCGATGTCAGGCCACAGCAACTCGCTGCGGCTCGCGATGGGCTCCTCCAGGCTGAATCCCGGCGCCAACAAACGAACACGAGCGTGATGACCATTGGATTGCTTGCCACTGCACCCTCGGTTGACGGCCAGGCGGGAGAGTGGCCGAGCAATTTGTTTGTGCGCATCGACACGCGACGGCTGCAAATTGGAGACTGGGGTTCCAAATCGGTAAATACCGAAGCCGCTCTCGCCATTTCCGGAGACCGCCTTTTTGCCTGCTTCAAGACAGCCGAGCCGAACCTGCTCGAAAATTCCGGTCAGACGTGGCCGCTTCATTTCAAGACAGGAGGCGCCCTGGACCTGATGCTTGCCACGGACACCAAGGCTGGCCTGAATCGGGCGGCGGCCGCCGGCGATGTCCGATTGATTGTCACAATAGTGAAAGCCAAACCCGTGGGCATATTGTACCGGCCCGTGGCGCCCAATCCCGCGAGCGAACCCTTCCCGTTCAGCTCGCCTTTACGCACAATTAAGTTCGATCGAATCGACGACGTGAGTCGCGAATTGGTCTTCAAGAGTCATGTCGTTAAGAATGAAAAGGATCGAACCCAGTCGGCCATTTACGAATTTTCCATTCCTTTGGCGACGTTGGGTCTGAAAGGTGCGGCGGGAGATGCAATCCATGGCGACATCGGCGTGCTGCGGGGCGACGGAAGCACGACACTGCAGCGGAGTTACTGGAGGAATAAATCCTCAGCATTAACCAGTGACCTGCCGAGTGAGGCGGAACTGACGCCGAAACTGTGGGGACGAATGGAGTTCCAGGCCGTGCCGTGAAATTCCCGACGTGCCACCGCCCGCCACTGAAAGTAGACGATTGTCAAACCTGTGAGCCCGGGTGGCTGTTCATCAATCGTCCCTTGTTCTGGCCAATGGCAGTGTTTAATCTGAGTTTGTGAGCAGTGCCGAGAACTCGGGGCGCAAGCCCTTGAAGATGGTGGAGTGCGGTGGGTGCCGCACCAAAATCTTCATACCCGCCGACCTTTCTTCATTTGAGAGCGTCCCCTGCACACGCTGCGGCCATCCCGTATTCATGCCCATGAAATTCCGCCAGTTCGAACTGCGATCGATCATCGCGTCAGGTGGCATGGGAACGGTTTACCGAGCCTGGGACTTGATGCTCCATCGGGAGGTGGCGGTGAAGATGTTGAAAAAAGAAATGGCGGCAGACGAGGAAGTGCTCGCCAGTTTTTACCGTGAAGCCCGCGCCAGCGCGTCGTTGAACCACACCAACATCATTCACATTTACACGTTCGATGAATTCGAGGGACAGCCCTATCTCGTCATGGAACTGGCGGACACCGACAGCCTTGACCAGATGATCGAACGGGATGGGCGCGTGGACGAATACACTGTGCTCGGCGTGGCCGTGAAAATCGCCTCGGCGCTCGACACGGCCCTCAAGCGCAACCTGCTCCATCGCGACATCAAACCTGGCAACATACTCTTTAACGAGGAGCGCGAACCCAAGCTGGTGGATTTCGGGCTCGCCCGCGAAGCCGAGGATGAATCAGCCGACCAGTCCGTCATTTGGGGCACCCCCTATTACGTGGCGCCAGAAAAAATCCGGCGCGAGCGCGAGAATTTTCACTCGGACATGTATTCACTCGGCGGCACGCTCTATCACGCCATCACCGGGCACGTGCCTTTCGAAGCGCCAACCGTCGAGGAAGTCATTTCCGCCCACGTCAACACGCCGCTGACGCCGCCCGATCAAGTGGTCCCGGAGATCACCGCCCCAACCAGCGAGGCGTTAATGATCGCTATGGCGAAGAATCCCCAGGAACGCTTTCGCACCTACGATGAATTCATCATGGCGTTCACCGCAGCCCGCAGCCAGTTACTGGTGCAGCAACTCCGCGCGCAGCAGGAACCCGGGGATGGCATGCAGACAGAGGAGTCCGGCAAGGGCTGGTGGAGACGATAAGAACACCATATCGGAACGGTCCTTCAAGGCAGTCACCTCTTGTATATCCCGCACCGCCTGTTCACTCAACGCACCACTTCGAAAGCGAAACCCTTGAGGTATTCCGTCTCGGGAACGGCCGGGATGATCGGGTGGTCCGGTGACTGACTGTAAGTGGCCACCCGGCGGATGATTTTGCGCGCATCGTAGGCAGCCGCAAGAATCACTTCCTGGAAGAGCTCTGCACTCACGTGATGGGAACAGCAAAAAGTTGCCAGAGTACCGCCGGTCTTGAGCAATTTAAGCGCGCGCAAATGAATTTCCTTGTAGCCGCGCATGGCGTCATCGACCGCAGCCCGGGTGCGGGTGAACGATGGTGGGTCGAGGACAATCACGTCGAAACGAGGGATGACTCGTTCATGTGGAGCCACGGCAGTCTGAGCCTTCAACCAATCGAAAACGTTTGCGGCTTCAAAGGAGCATTTCTCGGAAAGACCATTGGTGGCGGCATTACGCTGCGCGGCGGCAATGGCGTCCGCACTTTGGTCCACGCCATGAACATGCGAGGCTCCGGCCCGCGCAGCGTGCAAGGCGAATCCCCCGAGGAAACTAAAGCAATCCAGCACCTCTGCGCCGGCGCAAAACTCCGCCACACGTGCGTAATTCACCTGTTGGTCAAGATAGAGCCCTGTCTTGTGGCCCCCGATCAAATCGGTCGCAAAGGAGAGCCCGTTCAACTTCACCTGCATCTCACCTGAGAATTCACCTGCCAGAACTCCGCGAGATTCCTCCATGCCTTCAAACTTCCGCGAGCCGATGTCGCTTCGCTCAATGATGGCTCGTGGTGAAAAGATGTCCTGAAGTGCGGCGACGATCTGTGCCTTTCGGAGATCCATGCCGAGGGAAGAAATCTGGATTACCAAGACGTCTTCGTATTTGTCGACGATCAGGCCACTGAGGAAGTCACTTTCGGCATTCACGACCCGGAACGACGTCGCATTCGGCATGTGTTTCGTGCGCACGGCCAACGCCGCTCGAATACGGTCGTTGAAAAACGCTTGGTTCACCTCGATGCGGTCGGGGGAAAGTATCCGAACGTTGATCCTCGATCGACGGTTCCAAAATCCCACCCCCAACAGGCGCTGGCGATGGTCCTTCACCTGCACGAGATCGCCGTCCTTGGCATCCGCAGTGAGACGTAGAATGGCGCCGGTATAGATCCAGGGATGTCCGCCGACGATACGATCCGCTTCGCCAGGGCGCAGGATGATGGTGGGTAACAAGTTCATTTTTTGTATACAGCCGCTTACTTGCGGGGCCGGAACGTCGCGGACGGAGGCGCGATTACCAAGAAGATTTTACGTGCTGGCCGGTGAGCGTTCAGCTCGAAGAACCGGCCTTCCCGCAATCAAGCTCCCTTCCCGACGGGAGCGGGCGCGGCACCGAGGACTTTCTTCAAAGCGGCAGCAAGTTCTGCGGGTCCAAACGGTTTCACAAGATGAGCCGCAAAACCGGCATTCTTGCTCTTATCCAAATCCGTCCGCATGCCGTAGCCGCTCATGGCTATCGCTTTTACATGCGGCATCGTGGCGCGCAACTGTTGGAGCAATTCCCATCCGTCACCGTCGGGCAGGCCGATATCGCTGATTAGGATATCGAATTCGGTTTTGGGAGCCAGCTTCAGAGCGGACTTCATGTCGAGAGCTGACGTAACGGTGTGTCCCTGCGCTTCCAGGAACATCTTGATGGCATCCAAGGTGTCCTGATGGTTTTCGATGACGAAGAATCTAAGTGGCGTGTTGATTTTCATGAAGGTTCAAAGTTTCGCCCTGCGGCTGAGGAACATTCGGTAATTCGACGGTAAAGGTTGCTCCCGTGTTGGCGCCGTCACTAGCTGCCAGGAGCCGTCCGGCGTGGGCATCAACCGTAGCCTTCGAAATGGCCAGGCCCAGCCCCAGACCACCGTATTTTGCGGAAAAAGAAGCCCCGCCGCCCTGTTCGAAGGGCGTAAAAATCTTGGGAAGCAATTGTTTATCGATGCCCATGCCGCTGTCCGTCACTTCCACACGAATAGTTCCCTTAAAATTGTAGGATTGCAACGTGAGGCGGCCGCCCACAGGCGTAAACTTTGCAGCGTTTTTCAAAAGATTCCAAAAGACCTGCTGCAAGCGCCCGGCATCACCGCGAACAAAGTGGTGCCGCGCTTCCAGTTCCACGTCCACCTTCTGTTTCTTGGCATCAATGTCACCACGGCAAACCTCGATCGCGCGCGTCACCACCTCATGAAGATCAATATCCTCTAGCTGCAATTCCACCTTGTTGTGGGTAATGCGGCTGAGGTCGAGAAGGTCATCAATGAGCCGCGCTTCCAACTGGATGTTCCGCTGAATCATCTGCAGGGCGGTTTGCACCTTCGGCGGGGTGGCAGGATCGGCCTGCAACGTGTAAACGGACATCAGCACGGGCGTCAGCGGCGTCCGCAATTCATGGCTCAGCACCGCGAGGAACTGGTCCTTGGCCCGGTTGGCCGCCTCCGCCTCGTCGCGCGCAAATTGAGTTGCCTCATAGAGCCGCGCATTCTTTTGCGCCATCCAAGTCCGTTCGGTCACGGTCCGGAGCAACTCCACTTCATCACCCGACCAGACCCGCGGCTCCGGCCCTGCCGTTACCCCCATCGTCCAGACCAGAGCCCCATCCTCCAAATATGGCACAATGATGAAAGCGCGAATGCCTCGGGGCCCAAAAAAATCCTCATAGGCCGCCGCGGTGCGCTCATCCTTCCTAGCGTCATGAACAACCAGGTTGACGCCTTTCTGCAATTCTGCCAGCAGCGGGAGGCGCAGATCACCAAAGGCGTAAATACCGTCCAAGCCCCCCACCCCTTTGCAGTAGTTGCGAAATACGATGATCTCCTGCGATTCGGCCATCACCTCGGCACACAAGCAGCGCGTCGTTTCTAGAAATTCCCCGACGGCGCTAAGCGCGACACTCAGCACTTCGGAAGGGTTCCCCAAAGGACGGATGTTATCGCTGAACTCAACCAGGAATTTTTGATTCAACTCAACGTGTTTGCGCTCGGTTACGTCCACCGTAACCCCCGCAAATCGCTCCGCCTGCCCGTCCGTGCCCCGGAAGAGATGGCCGCGGGATTCCAACCACGCGACGACACCGTTTTGCCGGATGATACGAAACTCCACCTGATATGGCGCCGCCTCGCGGATCGTACGGTCAATCTCTTTTAATACCCGCACATGGTCGTCGGGATGAATCAATGCTTTGAACTCCTCGAACGTCCCCCGGAATTGGCCCGGTTCCAACCCGTAAATCTGCTGCGTAATGGCCGACCACGTCATGACGCCGGTTCGCAAGTCGCGCTCCCAAGCGCCAAGCCGACCCGCCTCCAGCGCGATCTTCAGCCGCTGCTCGCTCTCTTTCAGGGCGTCTGCCGCCGCGCGCCTGGCACGCCGCACTTCCGCTTCACGCAATTCCCTCTCCACCGCTGGCACGAGGCGCGCCAGTCGATCCTTCATCACGTAATCATTCGCACCGCTCTTCATCGCGGACACCGCGATGTCTTCGCCGATGTGGCCGGAAACAATGATGATGGGAATATCGTAGCCGCTATCGTGTAGTGTCTTCAACGCGGCGGGACCACTGAACTGGGGCATGACGTAATCCGAGATGATGACGTCCCATTTCTCGCGCGCCAGTTCGGCTCGCATGTCATCCCCGTTCTCGACGCGAACATAGTCCGGTCGATAACCACCGCGCCGCAACTCGAGGAGCATCAATTCCGCGTCATCCTCCGAGTCTTCAACCAACAGTAGCTTCAACGTCTGCATTCTTTCAGTTCACCACAGCCCTCTTATATCCGCGCTTCCCGGACCGCACTATTGGCCTGGGAGGAATTCACGAGTGGCGAATCACACCTTGAGGGAAACTGCAACGTAGGGACAATCGGGGGAAGCCCTGATCTCTCTCCTTCCATCGGGAGCGCCTATCGTCTGCACCACCCTCGAAGCCGACTACGCGCAAACTGAGGAGGTCGCGGAAGCGGCACTCGATTCCATCCCCTCGCGGACACGTGCCTCTCGCAACGCGGATTCCAATGCCCTTGTTAATTGAAAGACAAAGTAACTGTTTCGATGCGACAACATTTCCTTCTCACCGTCGGCGGTAGTAACAAGAAGAACGTAGCGGTGAAAAAAGGGCAAAAAAAAGCCGGCGACGGACTGTACGCGCATCACGAATGGCGGATAGTGGAATGGACTGGGAATCAATGACGAGTTCGGTGGAAGTGACGCAGGCATGTTCGTGCCGAAAGAATACCCTCCTGTGCATGGCCGGATTCTAGCACACCTCTTCTGAGAGCGCATACAACGCCAAGGACTGACCTCGCCCTCGAGCGCCTCCCTGACGTTACCGCCGCAGTCGGTAGAACTTTCTCGCCCCAGCTTGATCGATCGTAACTGGACTGGTGCTCGCCACCAGCGGCGTCCACGGTCCCGTCACTTCATCGGCGTGTTCCAAAAGGTATCCGGCGCCATTCCAATAAAGCGCCAACTGGTTACCAAATGGTTGCACGAACAGTCGGGGCGCGGTGGAAGGTGGATTCGCGATGAGCGCCAGGGCAAAGCTGACATCCGAACTCGGAAGGTCATATTGATGAATCTCAGCCGCGACGAGGTTCAGCCCTGCTACCAACGAAGTGGCACTCAAGGTGGCGATATCAACCGTATTGTCCGGCGGCGCTGAACCGAGATTGTAATTCGCCAGCGTCGTGTAAGTGATCGCCGTTGGAGCAGGCGGCAGAGACGAACTGCGATATACTTCAGCGCCATTCAAATACACTACACCGCCATCGTCGCGGAGCATGGTCAGGGTCAAACTCCCAAATGCCGCCGGATCACTCACTGTGAAGGCCCGTCGGAAGTAAAAGGTCGTGATGCTGTTGGGCGCGGTGAAATTGTTCGTCCGGCGGATGCGGGTGGTTTCATCGTTGTCGCCAAAGCCCAATTGTGCCACGCCGTTGGACCAGGTGTTGTCGCTGAAATTCGTGCCATACCAGGCCGTACCCTGATCGCTCCCGTCATCAAGATAGCGCCACGCAGAATTCGTGGGGACCAGGACGCTGGATTGGAGTGCGGCTGGAATGGCCAGCGCGTAAGCCGCCTTTGGCCCTGTTATTTCAGCGCCGCTCGGATTACGCAGGGACACGCGCCATGTGGCGGCTCCGGCAACCCCAGCCGGATTACCAAAGATTCTTTTAACCGTCTCGCCGGCGGTGAACGTGACCGTGCCGCTCGCCACGACCGTCGCCGGTGTCTCAATGAGGTAATCCACACTGACGGGATGAGTTGTGAACGAACTGAGGCGAAGTGGAATTCCGTTGGTCAGATCGGACTGGGTGATCTGCAGACTCCACAACGCAATACCGACGCCGACGGCTGCATCCGGTGGCGTGCTCATGAATGGTGCGATTCTCGCGCCATCACTCGCTGGATTCCAAACGGTGTTGCTGGGGTGATACGGATTTGGCGTCGTAAGAAAGTTGCTCCGGATATCCATCTGGTTGGAACGATAATTCCACGTGTTGTCCCACACCTGCCCCCACACGTCGCGGTAGTTGTGCAGAATGAACGAGTTCGTAATCGTCAGAAAACCTGTCTTCAGTCCCAACCCAGTCGTCCCCGTGTAGTTGTCCCCAAAGCGCGCGCCGACGGCATTGGCGGTGGTCAACAGATTGCTGGCATAAACCAGCGGACTGTTCGCGCCGGTACTCCAGCCCGCCTCGATTCCCTGGCCGTTATTCATGAGAACGCTGTCGTGAGTCCACGTTTGTCTGCCTTCGCCGGACCAGGCAAGCGCTTCGTGCAACGCCGATTCAATCCAGCAATTTCTGACCAAACCCGATCCCGGGCCGCCGGATCCGAAATCAATGGCGTCGTCCTTGGCGAAACCAAATAGGCTATCCACAAAAAAGTTGGTGCCTCGAATGGTGTAGATGCCGTCGTAATCCGCGTCGGCAATCGCCGCGCTATAAACACCGTCCACCGATGGAAATTCGATCATGGCCGAGCGGCTGACGATATTGGTGCAACCTTCCCACTCACCCACTGTAATCGCCCGTTGCACCAGGCAGCGTTCCCACGTGATCGTGGAGAAGTAACCATTGCCCACTTGGCCCGCCACATTGATGACGGCGCAATTCGTCAATCGCAGCAACGCGTTCGAATGCACGAGAAACATCGGTTGTTCCGAGCGGTGGCTCGTGGAGGGCGCGTAACTGATACTCGCAGCCGCGCCCGAACCGGTCATGATCGCGTGATTGGCCGTCAACTCCGCAGACGGTCCTCGCATGAACCAGCCGCCCCACGCGCCAGCCCGCTGTTCCGGCGCGACGCGATTGGTAGGCGTGAAAACAACGGGTTGATCCGCAGTGCCACTAATGATGGTCCGCCCCGTGTTGGTGATATTTACTCCGGGATTCAATCGCACAACCGTCCCGGCCTCGATCGTGAGCGTCGTCGACGCGGGAATGGTGAGGTTGCCTGTGACGTGAATGCGCGAGTTTGTCGGCCAGGTTGTCGTGGGCAGGATGCCTGAAACCACGGTCCACGTTGTGTTGGATTCTATCTGGCACTGCCTGCTGTCGGAAAGGGATTGAATGGTGCCATCGAAGACAATGTTCGTTCCCGGCATGGCTGGCGGAAGGAAACCAAATCCCACGCCTCGTAAAATGCGGAACGCGCTGGCCTCAAAGCCGGGCGCGCTGACCCAACCATTCACCCGGCGCGCATTTCCGGCATTATCCTCTAGCCGGGCGACCACCGGAATATCGATGCCGGCTGGAAAATCACGCGGCATGATCAACTCCAATGAGGCGCCCGCCATCTCGGCAGCGGTCGAAGAGATTGGTGGCAAAGGCACCCATTGAATCAAACCAAGCTCCGGGGAACCGCGTTGCGACGATAAGATGATGAACCGCACTACGGCGTTCGTCACCAGGCTCGAGAACAAATCGACGCGCGTGACCGCCAGGTCGTAGTAGTCCATTTTATTCACGGTGTGAAAAACCCCGGCCTCGATGGAGGCACCATTCAGCGTGACTTGGTAACTGAAGCCGGCGTTTGTCTGCACTCGCAACGTCACGCTATCCGTGTAAGTCGAGCGGTCCGTGACGCCGTCGATGAGGATGGCCTGCGCTCGAGCTGAGAATGCTGCCAGAAAAAACAAAAACGCGGTGATCTGAATTTTTTGGAACATGATCGGAACCTACGTCAGTGAGATGGATTTGGGCAACTGAATCCCCGAACGGAACGAGTGCGTGGGCGAGATTCGGGCGGCCGGGCTGATAAGATTATCCACCTCTAGATCCTAGCGTCAGATACAGCCCCCCGCGCCAAACCCGATTCGTCAGACAAATCACCACCATTAAATCAGTGCTCTGCTCATGTACAACGCAGGGACTCTGCCTTAGAAATAAAGGTGAGGGCACCTCCCCCTTGTGTCCTCCTTATGGATGGGGGCGGGTCGTTTGATGTGCGTTTTCGGCGGCCCGCCTCTTGTTTAAAAGAGCACTGTAATGACGCGTTTAATAGTGAGTCTGGCAATCGTTTGGCTGGTGGTTTCAACCGCCTTTCTTCTGGCGATTTGCTGCGCCGCCGGTCGAAAACGGCCCACCTCCACGTCGCTTGATCACTCCGATTACGGCAAGAAAAGCACGATACGCGACGCCCTGCATCACAGGGCTGGAAAGACCAACCGTGAATCACCGACCGTCGCTGCCTCGGAGCTCTGGGTGGCTAATCTTCCCTCCGCTATGAGCGGTCCGCAGGTAGAGGAAACACGTGACCACCCCAAGCAACGCAACGAACGCCAGGGAGAGCCATGGAACATGCCGCCCTTTCCGTCCTAAAAAGAGCGCCAGCGCCGTGGACAACCCCAGTAGAAACACACCGGTTGTGGCTTGATCCCCCGCTTGCTCGTGCGCCTCTACCCATTTCTTAATCGGTGCGAGGCGCGACGCCGATTGTTCTGCTGCAAAGTCACCCGTGAATTTTATCGCGATGGCAAGACCCGCTAGCACGGTCAACGCAACGAGCGAAAGATGAGTCACTTCACGGCTTCTCCGCCACCACCCTAACATTAACACGATGATGAAAACGGGGATGGCAACCACGGGCAAGTGGTTGAGCGCCAGGTGAACTTGTATCCAATCCATCCGCGGAGCGTGGGCTCAAACTGGCGGGCGTGCAATCGGTTCCGGTCGAAGACCTCAACGTATCAGGAGGCTCGCGCGGACCCGGCTGATGTAGCCGTTGTTGTCGTAGTCGGCCGACTTTTGCTCGAGAACGAACAGCGCCCCGGAGCTGCCAGCGCTCGTGGCGGCACCGTATCCGCGCCACCCTGCCGGGGACAGGATGGGCACGCACCCCAAGTCTGTCCCGCCCCGCCGTGAAACACTAGAAGCCAGGAGTTCTGCTTCATCCAAATAGGGGTGGGTCCGGACCAACATTGTGAAATCTCGGCCGTTGGACAAAAGGGAAGGCAACGACTGAATGGGCAAACCCATGGCAAGCGGCAATCGATCCCGCACAATTCTGCCGCGGCTGTTCAACAAGCATCCAACCAAGTCGGAGCGGTCTGGCTCTGCGGAAGGAGATTGGAATCCAACAAGAAAGTTACGTCCGTTGCTCGCCAGCGCCACGCCTCGGGCGCAGGGCGATGGAAACTTCCCCACGTGATGGATTTCACCGTTCTGCTTCACCACCGCCGCATTCGCAGTCACCTCACCGGAGGCCGCCAACTCGCGCCACACCACCAGGTAATTCCTGCCGTCACTGGCCACGATGGGATGTTGACTGTTGGCAGTATTGGTGGCGATGGGGTGGATGCCGGTCACCTTTCCCGTGCTGTCCAATAACGTCGCGTAGATATTTCCATTGTTATTAACGCGCTCCGTCCATGCCACCAACATGCCGCGACGGGTGCTCGCAGCCGCGGGCTGACCCGCGGCGGTTCCGATGCGTCCCATTTGGATCTCGTTTGTTAACACCGTGCCGTCGTTCCGGACTAACCGTCCGCTGACGTGGCGCTTTCGTGTCACCCAAACCACGAGGTAGTCGCTGCCGCTCACCGCAATGGTCGGCTGCGTCACCCCCTCGGAATTCCAGACAAATGGATCCGCCCCCAATGAGAACGAACCCGCCTCAAGCGCGCGACCGGATAAATCAAAGCGACGTCCGTAGAGCAAATACTCCCCCCGATGATACGGCTGTGGATTCAGGCGGTTATCCTTCCACACGATTAAGTAGTTCTCCCCATTGCTGGCCGCAGCCGGGGTAGCTTCGTCGATGCGCTGGGCGTCAGAGTGCTCCGAAA
The DNA here is from genome assembly GCA_963760275.1 of uncultured Verrucomicrobiae bacterium. Taxonomy (GTDB): domain Bacteria; phylum Verrucomicrobiota; class Verrucomicrobiia; order Limisphaerales; family SIBH01; genus JANNGC01. Next base: position 216,008 of record CAVXCM010000003.1, on the reverse strand, counting down.
TTTGGAACAGCCCAACCGACACGTCGGAAGGCGACCTGGTCACGGCGGCCACGCCGACGAAAGCCGTGGCGAAGAAGGCACCCATTAAACTCAGGAATGAATTTCTGATGCTCTGATTGTAGATCGGTCGCTCGCCGGCACAAATCCGAAGCGGCTGTGGAACCTTCGTTTCGAAACAACCGAAAAAGTACTAACCCATTTCGAACAAAACAAAATTTTTAAGCGGCGCATGTCGCCTTGCTGCAAAGGTTTCATGAGGAGGGGCACGCCGAACTTTTGAACTTTAATCTTTTTAGCAGATAATGTTGCAGCAATGTTTAACTGAATCCCGTGCAGGACGTTCATCTCTCTGTATTGACTGACCTCTATATCGCCGGTGTGCTGAGTGCACACGAGCGAAGGGAATTGCACTACCTACTGCTACAATCCGAGCACGCGCGCGCGCAGTTTGACCGTCAGATCGAAGAACACTTGGTCCTCCATCCAGACGCAAACCTCACAAAATCCCAGCCACTTCTTTCTGGCTGGAATGAAGAACAGGCGGAGCAGCCGGTTCCAGTTCATGCAGAACTTTCCAACGCCTTTCGCCTGTGGTGCCTCGCGTGCGCCTTAGTGACGTGCGGCATCGCGATCCTCATTGTTGGGCTTTGGCCACGCAGCATTCCGGTATTCGAACCTCCGATGGCACACGCGCTGGGCGCGGAAACTCATGCCACCTTGCGGCACGCCGCATCCGTCCAATGGCTTGATGTGACGAATGAGATTTTCCGCGGCCATCCTTTCGGTGGCGCGCCCATACAAATTGCGGCGGGAGCGATTGAACTCGAGTTCAAGAGTGGCGCGCGGCTTGTCCTAGAGGGCCCGGCGAGCCTGCAGCTTCTCTCTTCGAACGAGGCCTTCCTCCACTCCGGAAAGGCCACAGCGCACGTTCCAGACACCGCGCATGGTTTTAAGATTACCGCTCCGTCGGTAGCAGTGACCGATCTGGGGACCGAGTTTGGAGTGAGCGCCACTTCCAACGCACCGGCGGAAGTCCACGTGTTTTCCGGGCTTGTGGAACTGGCACGGCCTGAAGCCCCGCCCAAGTTGATGACCCAGGGCAAGGCGGCGCGAATCCAGCGGAACCGATTTCGCGACGTTCCAGTAAATCGCAGCGGGTTCCTGATGGAGAAGGAGATGATCGAGCGTGAAACCGCTGAGATGTCCGAACAGTTTCGTCGATGGAAACATTCAGCCCGGGAAATCAGCGCGGATGCTGCCGCGTTGGTGCACTACACTTTTGAAAACCAGCCCGCATCTTCGTCACGACTCGCCAATTACGCCTTCTCCAGCGTGCCTCCCATTGTGGGAAGCGTCACCGGCTGCATCTGGTCAGAAGGGCGCTGGCCTCAAAAACGTGCGGTAGTCCTGAATGGAGGCACAGACCGCATCCGTTTTTCCGTCCCAAACACACTCACCTCGCTTACCTACATGGCCTGGCTTCGCGTGGATCAACTACTCAATCTCAGCAACGCCCTGGCGATTACCGAGACGATGCAAAAAGGGGAAGTTCACTGGCAGATGTATAAAGACGGCCGCGTTGCCCTCTCCGCTCACAGCGGCGATGGACCCACGGTGGACCAAAGCTGGGACCGCGGGTTAAGCCCAGCCATCTTCACTGCAGACCGGATGGGTAAGTGGACGCATCTGGTGAGTGTGTATGACTCCCAGACGCGGACCATTAACCATTATCTGAACGGCGAATTCATTTCCTCAACGCCGATCAAGCGATTGCTCCCGTTGCGTCTTGGCGCCGTGGAAATTGGGAATTGGGGCGTGCAAGTGAATCAACCGCAGTGGGCTTCCATGAAAAAATCCAGCCCCTCATATTTGAATCGGCAATGGAAAGGCAGCATCGACGAATTTGCTTTGCTCGGGCGCGCAATGAAGCCGGAAGAGATCCGGCGCTACTATCAGAACGGACGCGTTTCCACCGGGTCCATTTTAGCGAAAGCCGTTTCCTCCTAAGCGACAACTGCATGGTCAGTTGACCACCACGACCGCACCTCGTTAGCGTCAGCTCATGTCATCTCCGAATCATCGTTCCACAACGACGCTGTGGTTGGTTGCGTTTCTAGGTGTGTCGATACTTGTCACGGGCTGCCAGAATCCCACCCCTACCGCGACACGCCCGCTTCGTGCTCTCCTCATCACGGGAGGCTGTTGCCATAACTACAAATTTCAAAGCGAAGCCCTGACCAATGCCGTGGGCCAGGTTGCCAGGGTGGAATGGACCATCCGACAGGAAGGCGGTATTGGCACCAGGGCAATGCTCCCCTTTTACGATTCGCCAGACTGGGCCAAGGGATTTGATGTCGTGGTCCACAATGAATGTTTCGCCGACACCACTGACACTAATTACATCCGGAAAATTACCACGGCACACCGGGCTGGCGTGCACGCCGTCGTCATTCACTGCGCCATGCATACCTACCGCTCCGCTGCGATTGACGACTGGCGGGAATTCCTCGGGGTGACTAGTCGCCGGCATGATCATCAAAGCCATTACGCAGTGAACAAAGTGCAGCCCGCCCATCCTATCGTGAGCAAGATCCCCGACGGCTGGAAGACACCGATGGACGAACTCTACATCGTAGACAAGCTGTGGCCCAACGCCCGTGCGCTGGCGACGTCGGTCAGCGAGAAGGACGGCAAGACCTATCCCGTGGCGTGGATTAACCATTACGGAAAGGCGCGGGTTTTCGGAACGACTTATGGTCACTCCGATGACACGTTCCGCGACCCCGTTTTCCTGGAGTACGTCTCTCGCGGAGTGCTTTGGGCGGCGGGGCGGTTAAAGGACTAAGACCTCAGCCTGGCCGCTGGAGTTGGATGACGATTCGTTTCGTATGCGGGCGCGGCCCGAACGAAGCTCAATTCCCGGCCACCACTTTCACCTCCTTGCTGTTAGGAGACTGCGACGTAATCGCGCATCTCATCCGCCTCGATTTCATCTAGGCGTGTCGGGGATGCAATTGCTTCCCGCCGGGCCATCGTCGGAGCTCTTGTGTCGGGCACCAAAAACGGCGATGACTTTGCCGATGCGGCAGACGCGATGAACACTCAACGGCGATACTCCTTCGCCCGACTTCGGGACAAACGATGAAAATTGTGAAGGAACGTTTAGCCCAACCGCGACCGTCTCGTTCACTCGCCGCGCCTCGGTCAGACTACAAGGCTGCCATCGCCAGACTGCTGGTGCCACTGCTGGTCCTGCTCGCCGCCTCGCTACTCATTCGCTGGTGGGACCTGGACCTGACGGTGGCTCGTTCGGTTTGGTCCGGAGAATGGCGTCTGAAACACTTTGGCGGGGTGGAATTCCTCTATGACTTTGGCTCGCTCCCCGCCCTCGTCGCTGGCGGTCTTGGATTGGCCGCCTGGGTTGCGTCATTCAAGATCGCACTCCTGCGCCCGGCACGTGGATTCGGTCTCTACCTGGCATTGTGTCTCATCTTGGGCCCGGGCCTCGTCGTGAATTCCGTGTTCAAGGAGCACTTCGGTCGGCCCCGGCCCCGCGATGTGGTGGAGTTTGGCGGCAAGAAGGAATATCGCGCTGTGGGCGAAAAACCTTTCGAAGGCGACGGCAAATCCTTTCCTTCCGGCCACACGGCGATGGGCTTTTTCTGGATTGCTCCGTGCATTTACTTCTGGAGACGCCATCGAACCCTCGCGTTGTTATTCGCGCTGGTCGGCACCCTTCAGGGCGCGGCAATGGGGTTTGGGCGCATCGTCCAGGGAGGCCATTGGCTCTCAGACGTGCTTTGGTCGGCGGGCCTCGTTTACCTGACCTCCTTCGTAATTTGGCTCGTGGTTTCCGAATCCAGCCATCCTTTGGTCAATGCGCGCCCTAGCGACAAGTTCCCGGTTTTTCGTCGGCCTTGAATGGGTTCTTCGAATGACGAACGTGACACTTTCGACTGCCCCATACGAACGACCCGAGCCGATGCCGCCGGCTGAGTGGCGAGGACCCAACAAACACCTGGCTCGAGCCAACTCTTAAAGTTTTGTTGATCTATCCGCTGGTTGATTGGTCATTGAGATCAACTAGTTTCATAACCGGCATGCCTTACGCGCGTTGAACAATGAAGAAAGATTTTACGAAGTCGTCGGCTGGCTCTCCAGAATCGCGAGCGCACTTGGAGAAGCTGCGCGAATCGTTGCTTCACCTCCACAAGGCCCTGGTTGATTCCGAACGGGTGGAATATGAGAAAACCGTCGGCACGATTTATTCGCCCAATCACTTCCTGCAATTGCTCACGCACGATCCCTGGTTCGTCTGGCTGCAACCGCTATCCCATCTCATTGTTTCGATGGATGAAGCGCTGGACACGGACGAACCACTAACCCAAGCCGGCATTGATGCGTTCATAAACCAAACCGTCATCCTCCTCGTCGCGTCCGAGACCGGCGAGGGATTTGCCCGTCAATACTTTGACGCCCTGCAACGCGATCCCGACGTCGTGCTTGCCCACGCGGCCGTAGCGAAACTCCGCGGCCCTCGCAAGTTGCTGTCATAAGAATTACCAACGTTCGAGGTGCGGCACACTTGCATAAAACAGCCCACTTGCATGAGGCTTGAACTGTGGTTGACCCAATCTCCATCTCGACCGCAGCCACCGCGCCGTCGGCCGTTCGAGCGACGCTTTCCGATCGGGAGTGCCTACAAGCCTGGCGCCAAAAGCCGGCGGCAGAATCCTACGCGTCGGTCCTGAATCGCTATCTCGGCCTGGTTTACTCCTCGGCCCATCGTCGGACTGGCGACCCAACCCGGGCTGCCGAAATCACCGGCGCCGTTTTTCTCGTGCTTGCCCGGCGGGCCAGGAAGCTGCCAAAGAACACCATCCTTGCCGGATGGCTATTTCAGGTAGCCGCACTGGCCTGTTGCAAAACCCAACCCCGTTCCCGGCGTGGATGGTGCTGGTTCGGTTTCAAACGAAAAGGTGAGGTTCGTCTTCCATTGGAGACGTGCGTGGCTAACGAGTTGGATCGTTGCCTGGACAGACTACCCGAGACTCAGCGCGACGCTGTGTTGCTGCTCATCCTTCTGGGAGTCGATACCAACGAGGCTGCTGAGGTGTTGCGAACCAAGGAATCACGTGTCCGCAAACGCCTTGAACGTGCACTCCGGAAAATCGCGAAGTTTCTTCGCCCGCGCGGAAAGCGAATAGAAATCGATGCGCTCAGTAACGCGTGCGCAGCTCAGAGATTCACCACACCAGTCCCGGAATCTCTTGCTCAGGAGATCCTGACGGCTATTGGTTATCGGCTCGCTCAGAAACCGGATTGTGGATTAGCGCGCCGCACATTGCGTTCGATGGCCTGGAGGCGGTGGCGGCGCCGAACACTCGTCGGGTTGACCACCGGGATGCTGTTGCTGGCAAGCCTGGCCGGTGCCGCCTGGTATGTCGACTCGTTGTCCGGCCATAGCCGGCTCATCTCCGCGTTTCTGGTTTGGTCGGTCAAAAATGAAGCGAGGATAAACCCCGAGCTCGTTCAGCCAGCACGGGACTGGTCCGGCGGATCATCTCCTCCCTTAGTGGCCGAGGACATCCGCCGCGCATCAGACCTTTATCAGCCCACCCGTATTTGGCGTGCCCACCTTAGTTTTTCGCGGGAACAGTGGAAGGCGCTTGAACCACGGCGTGTTCCTACCCTGCCCCATTTTTTGCAACCGGATGGCACGGCGTTGCTTCGCAATCCGGAAGCCCAGCGCAGCGGGCTTGCGGGAGTGCTCGGGTTTGATTTTGATTGGTCGCGCGGAAAGTTCGAATTTGCCGGCCTCACTTACACAAACGTCGCCGTGCGCGTAAAAGGAAACGGCACTTACCTCACCTCGCTTTACGGGTCCAAGCGATCATTCAAAGTGGACCTCAATAAATTCTCCCCAGGCCAGAAGCTGGGCGACTTGGATGAATTCAACTTCCACAACCTGATTGACGACCGGTCCTTCCTCAGTGACACGCTGGCTTACGAATTTTTCCGCGAGGCGGGGGTGCCGGCGCCACGCACTGCCTACTGCTGGCTAACCGTCACCGTTGGCGACCAGTGGGACCATAAGCCGCTCGGGCTCTATGCCTTGGTGGAACCAGTGAACAAGGATTTCGTGGCGGGGCGGTTCGGCTCGCCGAAAACGCCGGTGTTCAAGCCTGTCACCTACCAACTCTTCGAACATCTCGGTGACGAGTGGGACGCCTACGCCGCCATCTACGACCTGAAGACAAAAGCCACGGCAGCACAACGCCAACGCGTGATCGATTTGGCGCGGCTGGTTTCATTCTCAACGGACTCAGAGTTCGCCGAACGGATCGGCGGCTTCCTGGATCTTGATGAATTCGCGCGCTTCCTCGCCGGCGAAGTGTTGCTGTCCAGCTACGATAGCTTTCTAGCCAATGGTCAGAACTTCTACGTTTACCTTCATCCTCGCTCCAATAAGTTCGGCTTCATCCCATGGGACCTGGATTTGGCGTGGGGCGCTTTTTTTCTTTTGGGATCCACGCAGGAAAGAGAGCGAGCCAGCATCTGGCATCCGTGGGTCGGGCAGCACCGCTTCCTGGAGCGCGTCATGGCGGTGGAAGAGTTCCGCGCCATCTACCGCCGCCATCTCGAAGATTTTTGCGCGCGCCTCTTCGTGCCGGAACGGCTATCGGCGCGCATCGACGAAATTGCCGCCGTCATTCGAGATCCAATTTCCTCTGAATCGGATTATCGACTAAGGCTGTTTGACCAGTCGCTCAGTCTCAAAAAAGCCCCGCGCTCAAAAGGCGGTAATCGGCACGGGCCAAGCCGGCCTGTGCATCAACTGAAACGCTTTATCGAAAACCGATCCCGCTCCGTGCGCGAGCAACTGGACGGCAAATCGGAGGGAATCATCCTCTACCGAAACGCACGGCGGTAATCGCTCCGGGAATTTTATCTGCGCAAAAAAAAGCGGCTGATGCAGAGCACCAGCCGCTTCGGACCGATCCATTACTAAATTATCGCACTACAATCGTCGCTGAAGTTTGGAGGTTCTGGCTTGGATTGTATGCGTAGCCGGCCTTTCCCACATTCGTCACCGTGAAGGCGACAGTGCCGCTCTTCTTGACGCGCCGGGAGGTGAGAATCGCATGGCCGCTGGAGTCTGTCGTCGCCGTGCCGGAGCCCGAGACAATGCTGTTGAAACTTCCGCTCACGACAGCGCCCGAAACGGGTTGCCCTGACGGGTCAACGACTTTCACGGTCGCACGCACGCTGTTGCCCAAAGTTTGACGCAAGACTGTTAGAGCAATTGATTGCACGTGCATCGCCACCATTGCCGGAGCTTGCGCCTGGATGGTAAGCGACGTGGAAGACGTCAGGCCCGTGTTGTCCGTCACCGTCAGGGTTGCCGTATAAGTGCCCGCCACACTGTAGGTGTGACTCACCGCCAGGCCCGTTGCGCTTGTTCCATCGCCGAAATTCCACGAGTAACTCACGATCGACCCGTCCGCATCTGAAGAACCCGCGCCGTTGAATTGGACCACGAGCGGAGTGGTGCCGGAGATGAGCGTGGCCGTTGCACGGGCGACAGGCGGAGTGGGCTCGGCATTCGCGGTGAGGGTGCCGGATAACCAATACTGGCCCAAGGAACCATAGCGTGTGTAACCGACCGTCAACGGGTCGCCCCAACCCGTGCCTCGCACGTGAAGGTAGTAATTACCCGCCGGAAGCGTTGCATCGATCATCGCATACAATTGGTCTTCCGGGTTATTGGCCGCCAGCAACGCGCCGTTGATATCCCGTATTTCAGCCACAATATCCAGGTTCGGCCCGAGGTCGGCGCCCCAAAGAGTGAAACTGACTGGGCCCGCGCCGGTCGTGAATCCGAAGACATCCACATCGGTTTCTCGTTCGATTACACCCGTGGCGGTCACTCCAGTTCCGGAAGCAAATTGCGCAGCAGCGGCTGCAGTATTTCCGTAATCATCGACACGGAGGGGCAGTCCATAGGTTTGCATTACGCTAATGTCGTTCTGCGTGTTGTTCGCTCCCGCGTATTCACCTTTGCTCCATTGTGACAGGTTCTGATAATACCCCGCTCCCATGATCGGAGCCCACCCGGTCGTGCCTGATCCCTGGCCCGAGTAGTAGCCGACCGACGCCGTGCCGTCGTGGTTCAGACCAAGGTTATGGCCGGCCTCATGGGAAATGGCTTCCGCAACGAATTTATCGTGATTCGGTCCGAGGTTCTCCGGAAAGACCAAGGCTGGCTTGTATTGATCACCGACGTCATCAAATGCGCCCACGTACGCGACACCGCCGTATGTGCCAAAAAAACTGCTGATTGCGCTGACCAAAACGCGGGTGCCGTAATACTCATCGCTTGAACTGGTCCGTGTAATCTGAGCTTCGCTCGTCAACTCGGTAGTCACATCAACGTCGAACGGCGCATAGTCTTCAGCCACCCGCTGCCAGATTTGTTGGATGCGCGTGCGTTCGACGTCGCCGAAGACGCTGGGGTTCCCGTCAAAATCCCACGGTGGCGCAACGATATCCCGCCCACCATTGTATGAACTATTCCAACCCGTGCCGGAGAGTATGTGTCCGTCGAAGTCCAAAAACAAAATCCGCTTGGCTCCCGGGCGACTGTGCAGCTTGAACGTGTCACTCAGCGGAGCGAGTGCCGGCTGCGTCGTTCCGCCGTCGGCAGGCAACACCCCTTGCGGTGGAATCGGATCGGTGAAGTGCAGGCGGCCCTGGGCATCGACGACCATGTGCTCATCCTCGAGCAGCAACGAATGCAATTCGTCGTGGCGTAAGCCGTACGCGCGCGCGACTTCCGGCAACCGCGCGCCCAGTTCACGCACGGCTTTGATCCCGTGCGCATTGCCGCGCAACTGGACCTTGGGAAAATTGGCGCTACCAGCCCCCTTATCGGGACCTGCATGCATAACGGTTTGCGACAAGATCAACGCGAAAACTTTGACCAGCCACGGACTGATTCGGCGGAATGGGGAACGATTCATCATATAAGTCATCAGCAATTTCAGAACCCTCCCGAGGAACAGTTCGGAGAAGGGCGGGGAAGAAACCACACAACGTTCCCTTGTCAACACGACCGGGAAATTTGTCGGGCCTGAAGCTCTTTTCCTCACCGCATATCGCAACCCAGCAGGGAAACGCCCGATTATTTAGTTCCTGCGGGCACTAAACCCATGCGCCCTGATTAAGATTTACCAATCGCGTGCCGATGTTTTAGCCGAACAATGTCGGCAAATACTAAATCAGAGGATCATGGGAGATGCCAGCATGAGGCCAAGCCCGGGGCCACCATCCTGGTGGTTGAGGATGAAGTCTCTGTCCTAAAAGTTTTGATCCGCCTGCTCACACTCCACGGTTACACAGTGCTGGCAGCCGACAGCGGAAGAGCCGCGCTTCCTCTCTGGGCCAAGCACCAGAACGCAATTGATTTACTCCTCACGGACGTGGTTCTTCCCGGAGCGTTGAATGGGCAGGATATCGCCGACCAATTTCAACGAGCCAAGCCGTCCCTACAGGTAATCTTCACCAGCGGCTATACCCAGGGACTTCTGCATTCAGAACTCCATCCGGATAAACAGATTCGCTTTGTTCAAAAACCCTATCGACCCGAGCAGTTATTGGAGGAAGTCCGATCTGCTCTCGTGAGACAAACTCCCATTGCCACCGTTCCATGCTAAAAGTTCTCCTCGTTGACGATCACGAATTGATTCGCGCCGGGCTGAAGCAATTGCTTCATACCACGCTGGGCAACATCATGATTGGCGAAGCCAGAACCGCTGAAGCCGCCATGACCCTCCTCGATAAACAGGCGTGGGATTTGACGATCACGGACATCACGCTGCCAGGGCGGAGCGGGCTGGACCTTTTAACGGAGTTCAAGAACCTGCGGCCCTCCATGCCCGTCCTTGTCTTGAGCGTCCTGTCTGAAGACGAAGTCGCAGTCCGGGTGCTCAAGGCCGGAGCTTCGGGCTTCGTGCACAAGGAAACTTCCGGCGAAGAATTGGTCAAAGCAGTGCGCAAAGTACTAGCCGGAGGCAAATACGTTAGTGCTTCCCTCGCGGAGAAACTCGCCAGTCAGGTTGCCGCCCCATCCCTGGAGGCGCCGCACAAAAAACTGTCAGATCGTGAATACGTGGTGATGACCATGCTCGCGTCCGGCACCACCTTGACCCAGATCGGGAGAATCCTTTCCTTGAGCATCAAGACCATCAGCACCTATCGCTCACGCGTTCTGCAGAAGTTGCAGTTGGAGAATAATGCGGAGCTGACGCGCTACGCCTTAAAGCACGGACTGCTCGAGTAACGCCGCCGTTGACCGCAAGCAGAACGCGACGCCGATAAATTTTTCTTCGCGGTTGATTTCAATTTCGCCTCCCAACAGACGCACCCGCGCGCTGATTTCAGGACTTAGGTGACGGGTCGGCGCACTATCCTCAAATACGACGGCCAACGCATCCGTCTCAAAGAGAAGACGCACGTGAAGGCTGCGGCAGCCGGCCTGCAACCGGGCGGCGACAATTTCCTCGGCGATGCGGAATACTTGCGATTCCACCAAAGGGTTAAGGTTCGCCTTCGCTCCCTGTAAATTAAACGAACAAGCTGTCCCGAAGTGTCGCTGCGCTTTCTCCAAGTGCCATTCCAACGCGGCGGCCAGCCCGAATTCCTCAAGCACTCGAGGACGGAGGTTTGAAGTGACAGAGCGCGTGAAGGCAATGGTGCTGTTCACGAGATCCCCCAGGACGGTCATTTTTTCGCGGATCGCGTTAACGGATGTACCCTGCCCTTGATCGAGTTCAGCCCGCCACAATGCCAACTCAAGGCTGACCGCGGTTAGTTTCTGGCCGAGATCATCGTGAATCGCCCGGGCTACCTCGTTTCTTTCTCCTTCCGCTCGCGCCAACAACCTCGCCGCATCTGCGCGCAATTCAGCTGTGTCGCCACCAGGTACGGGAGCGGACTTATCGGACGGAAGCTCGCGCGAGCACAACAGGAGATAGTACGACTTGCCACCGTCTGCGGGGATCCACTTGCCGATGGATTCGAATTTGGAAGGCGGCGCCTCCTCGCGCAACCACCGGGCGCAAAGCCGGAAAGCCGTGCGCCTGGCTCCGCGGTCCACAATGGTTTTCTCCAGCACTGCCACGTCGTCGGGATGGATCAGTTCAAAGAGATTTGTTCCGGCGAGAGATTCAGGACTGCGTCCCAAACGAAGGAGATGCGCATGGTTTGCATAGAGGAAAAGTCCGTTCACATCCACCAACGCCATCAAATCCGGGCAATGCTCCGGAATCAAATCGACGAGATCCTTTTCCGTGATTACCAAATCACTCTTCATTCCAAGCGCTAAGCACTCCGATTCCATCGGCACAAACCGCACCTCGCTTCAACCAGCGGTTAGTCAGGATGCGAGCGTTTGAGGAAAAGGCGGGAACCCTCCAGTGGTTGCACAGCGACTGCCCGTCGCTTCAAACATCAGCCGCCAATTTGCTGTTTCAGCACGTCACAAATGCGCGTGCTCCAATGCTGCAACGCGGCGGCTTCGCGTCCTTCGATCAACAGGCGCGCCTTGGGTTCGGTGCCGGAATAACGCAGCAGCACGCGGCCACCGTCTGGCTTCACCACGGCCTCGGCCTGGGCGACGAGGTCCATCAATCCGTCCAGCTGATCGAAAGGAATCTTTTCGCGCACCCGGACGTTCGTGACCAGTTGCGGGTAACGGGTCCAGCACTGCTTCAATCTGCGAAAGCGGTGCATCCTGGGACTTCATGATGCGCAGAATCTGCAAGGCGGCCACCAACCCGTCGCCCGTTGAACTGAAGTCGCGGAAAATCAGATGGCCGCTTTGCTCGCCGCCGAAGTTGTAGTTCTCCGCGCAGCATTTCATCGATCACGTTCCTGTCGCCCACGGCGGTGCGCACGACGCGCCCGCCGGCCTTTACGATGGCAGCGTCGATGCCCGCGTTGCTCATCACCGTGGACACGAGCGTGTTATTTGAGAGCGTCCCTTTTGCCAACATGTCCAGCGCGGCAATGACCATGATGTCATCGCCGTCGATCAGAGTGCCGGTTTCGTCGCACAGCAGGACGCGGTCGGCGTCGCCATCATGCGCGATCCCCAATGCCGCGCCGTGTTCGCGCACTTTGGCGCACATCGCCTCCGGGTGCATGGATCCGCAATCCTTGTTGATATTGGTTCCGTTCGGTTCGTCGCCGTAAACGATAAGCTCGGCGCCCAATTCACGCAGGACGCATGGCGTGGCTTTGTAGGCAGCGCCGTTGCCGCAATCCACCACGACCCGCATGCCCTCCAGCGTCATGCGGCGAGGAAATGAGGCCTTGGCAAACTCGATGTAACGGCCAAGCGCGTCGTCGATGCGCACCGCCTTGCCGATCGCGCTTGCGGTGGGACGAATGCTTTCGATCTCACCGCTGAAAACGAGGTCTTCAATCTGATCTTCGATCTTGTCATCGAGCTTGTAACCGTCCGCGCGGAAAAATTTGATGCCGTTGTCATCGTAAGGATTGTGCGAAGCGGTGATGACGATGCCCGCATCCGCGCGCAGGCTGCGCGTGACGTAGGCCACGCCGGGGGTGGGGAGCGGGCCGATGAACAGCACGTCCACCCCCATGGAAAGCACGCCGGCGGAAATGGCATTCTCGAGCATGTAACCGGAGAGGCGCGTGTCCTTGCCGATGACAATTTTATGCTTTCCGCGACCGCGCGATTGGGGCGCGACGTTCTTGAAAACATGGGCGGCAGCGCGGCCGAGCTTGAGGGCGGTCTCCGCGGTGACTGGCTCAATGTTCGCCGTGCCGCGCACCCCGTCGGTTCCAAAGATCTTCTGCTTGGTCATGGGTTGATAGCGGCTGAGTTTGTAACGGCGTTGAACGCTGGGATGCGACGCTGCTTGTTCTCCGCAAAGTGAACGGTCATCCAAACGAGGATGGCGAGCAGGAGAGCGAACAACTTGCGGCGGAAGTTCGTTAACGATGAGGTCACGGAAGGCCATGTTCTTTTGAAGGCGATTTAACAAGCGCGCCCGGACCCGATTTGAACCGCTCAGCCGTGAAACCACGCAACTCGCTCAATCCAGTTTCGGGGACGACCGGGCTGGAGCAGGACGCTGCTGAGGAATGCGCGCAATTCCTCGATCGAAAGGCCGCGCACAAGCTCCCCCTTGTACGCGTAGGAAATGGTGCCCGTTTCTTCTGAAACCACCACCACCACCGCATCCGTTTCTTCACTCAAGCCGATGGCGGCGCGATGGCGCGTGCCCAACGACTTATTCAAATCCTGACGGCGCGTAAGCGGGAAAATGCATGCAGCATAGGCAATGCGATCCCCTTTAATAATCACGCCGCCGTCGTGAATGGCATTGTTCGGGAAGAAAATCGTTTCGAGCATTTCCGGCGTGGCGATGCAATCCACCGGAATGCCGGATTCCGCCGCCTCATGCAATTGAATGGATTGCTCGATGGCAATCAGTGTCGCCGATTCGAACGTCTGCGAGACGCTCCACCGTTTGCACGATCACCTCGATATTCTCGCGCTGCTCGTGGGCCGTGTAGAAAAGCTGGAGGCTGCCAAGTTGGGCAAGCATTTGCCGAATCTCCGGCTGAAAAATGACGATCACGGACACGGCGAAAAACGGAGAGAAGATTCCGAGCAGCCATCGGAGCACCTGCAATTCAAGAAAGTTCGCAACCAATCCCAAAGTGAGAAGCAACACCAGTGTGCCCGGTGAAAATCGCCGCGCCTCGCGTGCCTCGAACAAATGAGGCAGCGTAGTAGATGCCCACCGCTAGGATGAGAATCTCCAACACCGGCCTCCAAATGTTCTCGAGCAACAACATTAATTTTTTTTTGCAGAAACGAATCGCCTCCGTCATTCGCAGCGCCTGCCGTGTCGCCGCCACATCGTGCGTCCGTATGATATTCGCGCCTGCTTCCACCGCGGCACAGGCCCCAGCTAACGAACCGGCCAGCCTCCCTGCCTGTTCTCGCACGCCCGTCACCTCGCCGACAAACGCCTTCCGGGATAACCCGACCAACAGCGGACGCTGATACCTTCTAAAGTGCCCCAGGCCTGCCAACAATTCCAAATTATGCGTGCGAGTTTTTCCGAAACCAATTCCAGGATCCAAAACGAGTTGGTCTGCCGGGACGCCCGCTCCCTGCAGCCGGCTCAAACCTTCGTCGAAAAATCCCTCAACCTCTCGAAGCACATCCGTGTAACGCGGCGCCTGCTGCATGGTCTGCGGGGTGCCCTGCATGTGCATGAGCACGTAGGCGGCTCCGGAATCGCGCACCACTCCAGCCATGACACTGTCGAAGCGGTTCGCCGCCACATCATTAATGATGCTCGCCCCCGCTTCCACCGCTGCCCGAGCGACCGCCGGCTTCATGGTATCGATGGAAAGGGGGATACTGACCTTGCACACCTCCACCAGCTCACGAATCACCGGGAGCACGCGCCGCAATTCTTCCGCTTCAGGGACCGGCGTTGCGTTCGGTCGCGTGGATTCTCCTCCAATATCAACGATCTCCGCGCCTTCCTCGATCAACCGCAAGGCATGTTCCACGGCCTTGCTCATTTCCAGAAACTGACCTCCGTCTGAAAATGAATCCGGAGTTGCGTTCACGATGCCCATCAAGATCGCGGGCCGCGGGAACTTGAATTCAAAATGGCGGGCGCGCAACAGCATTACCTGCGCGAGACTTTCGCGGCGGGGCAAACAGTGTCAATGCCGCCGCCGACCATGGCTAAATTATCCGTATCCTTCCGCTATACCGTTTGAACAACCGCCCTTCCCAATCCGTCGCTGGTTAGGTATGACTCGCGGCAAACCAACACTCTTTATGAAAAAACTTTTAATCGCCTTCCTCGTTTCGACGTTCGCATTGAGTGTCACCCTGGCACGGGATTGGGTGGAGTACGAAGGCAAGGCCGGCCCTGGTCAGGGGAAACACATCGTGTTGTTGGCCGGTGACGAAGAGTATCGGTCCGAGGAAGCTTTGCCCCAACTCGCGAAGATTCTTTCTCAACGTCACGGTTTCAAATGCACCGTTCTGTTTTCCGTCGATACCAATGGCGTAATCGATCCGAACGCGGGCGGGAGTTTGTCGAATCCTCACGCGCTCGATTCTGCCGACGCGATTGTCATGTCGTTGCGCTTCCGCCATTGGGACGATCACACGAGCGGACATTTTGAACAGGCATTGCACCGCGGCGTGCCCATCATCGCCCTTCGCACCAGCACCCATGCGTTCAACGGAATTCCCAAGGAGAGCACTTATGCAAAATGGAACTACGGCAATAAGGGAGGCTTCGGCAAGCAGGTGCTGGGGGAGACCTGGGTGACCCATTGGGGCGTCCACAAAAAGGAAGCAACACGCGGCATCATTGAACCGTCCGCCAAGAACGATCCAATTCTCCGCGGTGTCGAAGAGATCTTTGGCGATACCGATGTCTATGAAGCGGCACCTCCCGCAGACGCAAAAATTTTGGTGCGCGGCCAGGTACTCAAAGGGATGAAACCCACCGACGAACCGGCGGATTACAAAAAAAAGACCGTTGGGAAGGTTGAACAAGGAGTGAACGATCCCATGATGCCAATCGCATGGACGCGTGAGCATAAGAACGAAGCTGGCATAGTGAACAAAATTTTCTGCACCACCATGGGATCAGCGACCGACTTACAGAACGAAGGCCTGCGCCGCCTGGTCGTAAATGGCATTTTCTGGGGTCTTGGCCTTGAGGTTCCAGCCAAGGCCAACGTCGCTGTGGTCGGTGATTATAAGCCCACCATGTACGGCTTCGGCACCTTCAAGAAGAATACAAAGCCGGCGGATTACGAATTGAAGTAATGGTCCAGCACGCTGCCTGGTGGCGCGCGACTTACCTTGAGAGGTTGAACAACGAGGCCGAAGCAATGAAGAACCCGGACTGCGGTGGAGAGGTCGCCGACCTCCCGGACTGAAGGGGTTGGGTGAGGAACCGACGCGCACAAGCTGAGCCGACGCCCCACCCTTCCCCATTGAGCTTCTCTCCTTACTTAAGGATATCGTTCAGCTTGAACCGATTATTCCTGGCGGGAGCGTTCGTTGTCGGCACGTTCGTTTTCGACTGTCTCTGCAATAACCCGCCCAAACCTTGAATCAAATTCCCCACCGCATTTGTGCTGGTGACGTTTGTGCTACTGGTGTTCGTCGAGGAACCGGCGCCTAAATTGCCAAGCCCACGTAGAATCTTGCCGGCGTCGCCCCCAACGAAATTCCCGACGGTGCCCGCCAGAATCCTGCCGACCGCCACACTGTCAATTTGAGGCTTTGGCTCACCGACAGTGCCACCCACTGAAACAAAGCGAGGGAGCGCAACGAATTGGACGTTGGTCGCCAAATCCGCCGGTGCCATTCGCGCGCGCTCAGCCACTGTTCGCGACAGCGCCAAGTCAACGGGCAGTCGGTTCAACACTGAATTGCTCATCACGCTCGCCATCGTAATCGTTCCGGAAAGGCCAGCCCGGAAGACCGAGCTTTCGGCCGTAGCCACCGGAATGTTGATGGTGCCATTGCTTATGATTGTTTGCGCGTTCACCCAGCTTAATGGTGAGTTTGCCAACTCGGGCACGCGGATCGCCACGGCGATGGGACGGAGAATCTTTTGCAGCCGTGGATTATCAAGCACTTGGATATTCGCGTTCGTCAACGTCAAGCCCAGCTGCCCGCCCAAGTTTTTTTGGAGGCTCGGCCCCGTGATGCCGGCGCCCTTGATTCGTGCCGACGTCTGGAGAGTGCCCTTATACTGCCCTTTTTTCTCGGGCATGAACGTGTTGGCCAGCGGCTCGATCGGCACGTCGCCGAGGTTGGCATTCACGTCATACTCATAACCGGCCATCGCGAGGTTCATGAGTGCACTGAAATTCACCGCGCCTCCGTTCAACGTCAGCGAGAAGGGATTCACCGTTACCCGGCCATGATCAATCACGGCCTTTGCCATCAGGTTCGAAATGGCAATTTCGCGAAGGAAGAACTTGGCGATGCTTACGTCCGCCACGAACTGCGTGAACGGCAGAGTCATAGGAGCCGGTTCAGTTTCGGGCTTCGTTTCGGTTGGCGTCGGCTCTGGCTTGGACGAGCCTTTCGCTGTGGCATTCGTGGTTCCTGTCTTCCCAGCGAAAATCTCGTAGTACGGAGTCACATCGAGGCCCTCGGACATGACCTTCAAATTCCCCGTCCAGGCGTTCGACTTCGACATGTCGATGCGCCCGGCCACATTCAAGGAATTGGGAGCGCGCTCCGTTTTGGTGAGCGCGAGCACGACGCTCTTCAAATCCAGCACTCCTTTCACCTGCGCAATGTCCGCGTTCAAATCCACGGCTAGCGGCGTCTTTGGCACCTGGCCACTTGGATCATCGATCACGAGATTTGCCACATGCACCTCGGTCTTCACCGCCATGTCAGTCGGGCCGTCCAGCTTCGCCGTGGTCTTGGAGTTGATGACGACTGATTCCAACCGCTTATCACCCAAGGCTGCCGCGAGGAATGACTTGAGGGCATTCTGGTTCAAGTCGAGCAACTGCGCATTGATGAGGCCGGTCTTCTTTACGGAGTCATAATTCCCCGTCACCTCAAACGCACCACCTGGCAATTCACTCTGCCTTAGCACGCCGCTCAATTTGCGAATCTCCGCCACGTCACCGCGGGAATTGAAATCCACATCTAGTGCGGCGATGAAACGGTCGAAGCGGTTCGACTGAAAAGCGCCCGTCAGTCCATCGAGGTTCAGCTTCCCGGTGACCCCGCGATCCAAAACCGGATTATTCGTCTGCTGCGGCGTTGTATTCTTCTGCACAATGCGGCCGACAAATTTCAGCGTCCCCGCGCTGATGTTCATGCCTGGCATGCTAACGAGCGACGCCACTTGTGGCAGAGAAGTGTCTACGTTCGCTTGAACGTCGGCATCCTGCGATCGGGTGTTGTATTGCAGCGCCCCGCTCGCCAGGAATGCCTGCTGGCCCGCTCGCGCCAGCTCCGCTCGATATTGATCGAGGTTCACCGCGCTAAAGTCCGTCACTGTTCCCCGCGTGCTGAACGTCACATCCGCATTTTCGACGCGATTACTTCCCACGATCGCCGTGAGTTGCCTAATTTGGGAGTCGAGATTCAGCGCCAACTTCTGGCCCGCCTGCTGCGAAACGATGTTCAACGTCACTCCGAGCTTGCCGCTGCTAATGGTCGCGTTCGTCCCGATGAACGCCTGCCAGTCCGGAAGATTGAAATTCGTAATGACCAGGTCGAAGGCCGACTCATCCACGGCGCCCGAGGCTTTGCCCAAGTCCAGCGTCATGGGCCTGGCGAGAGTGCCGCGCAGGAACTCAGCATTGTTCTGCGATCCATTCAACGTGAACGTTTGGATCACCGCTGTTTTGTTTGTCTGATCGTAGGTGAATGCGTAGCCGCTGCGCACGTCCAGAGGCGGCGAGGTCTGGCCCTTTTGCGTCACCGAAAAACTGGCAACCACAAGCCCCCCGTCGATCGCCAACATCCGGCCCTTTTGGGTCAGCTCGATCGTGTTGGTGGAGCTGATGGAAGTCTGGTTGAAGTCCATTCCCATCGCCGCGCCCGCCAGGTTCAGCAACTGCCGGTCGATTTGCGAGAGTGTGACTGCCAGCTTTCCTTCCATCGTCTCGGCGTTGAACGGGCCGGTCGCCGTAAGTGCCCCGAGCCCCTTTCCACCCTGCTCAAAACGAACGCTCACGTCATTCAATTGAGTCGGGGTTACGTCCGTGTTCAACACGACACCGAGCCCGGCCGCCTGCTGAAATGCCCCTCGGGCTTCTGCAACATCCAGCTTTGTCTGGCCCTTGGCCATCGTGGGCTTCAACTGATCATCCAACGTCACGTCAAAGTTGCCGTTTACCTTGGTCGCCAGCACCCCGTTACTCGCCGAATTCAAGCCCTGATCAAAACGCATGTCTGCCGCGAGAGCCAACTTGCCTGTTCTGCTGTTGCCGAGGTTACTCGCCGCAATGTTTACGCCCGTGAGCTCCATTACTTGCCGCGTGCCGTCCTTGCGCTGCTCAATCTTCCGGACGGTGGCATTGTTCAACGCAAGTTTACCCAAGTTCAATTGCGGCGGTTTTTCCGACTTCGTCTCCGGCTTTTCTTCTTTCGCGCTGTCTTGTTTCTTCCCCTTGGTGATTGGATCAAGGTTGCTCGTCCCATCAGGGAACGTAATCAAGGTCACCACCGGCGAATCCAAGGTGATCTCGCTCACATTGATGTTGCCTTTGATGATGTCCGTGAGGCTGTAACGCAGGATAACTTTCTCCGCCGTAACGAGCGGAACTGCACCTGCAGAACCGTTTTTCTCCGCGACGGCCCCGGCCGTCTCCACTTTTAGCCCACGCAGGTCGACCGACGAAAACGGCGAAACACTCGCGCTCTGAATTGTGATATCCGCGTTCATCGCCTTGCTCACTCTTGGCAGGATGATTGACTTTAGCGCCCATTCGCTGGTGCCCAGGAAATAGAGCATGAATAACCCCACCACCATGCACAGCAGAAAAAAGCCTAGCACGCGCAGCCAACGACGTGGTTTGCGCTTACCTGTCGGCACTGTCTTGATCTCGTTAGCCATAAAAAATCCTAATCAGCAACGTTTTGGGAAATAATCCGTACACAACCGTATTTTCTCCCGGCCCCCAGCTTAGTGCAGTTCTCAGCGATGTCATCAAGCCAATCCTCGGCATACCCTGAGCCCCAACTTTTTTCCCTGACACGCGGCTTGGTCGGCTCCTGGAGTGACGGGAAGACCTGGTTCAAGGCGGCCGCACAAGAGTTGACGGTGCCAGCATGCCTCGTATCCTCACGCGCGCTGACGCGGCAAACGGATGAATCTGCTCGAAGTTAAAAACCTTAAAGTCCACTTCCCGATCAAGCGCGGGCTTTTTGGCCGCGTGCAGGGGCATGTCAAAGCAGTGGACGATGTGAGCCTGCACATCCCCGCCGGGGAAACGCTCGGATTGGTTGGGGAAAGCGGCTGCGGCAAAACCACCTTGGGACGCGCAATTGTTCGCCTGATTGAACCCAACGCTGGAAACATCCTGTTTGACGGCGAAAACATTACGGACCTCAACGGAGATGAATTGCGGCAGCGCCGCCGCAAATTCCAAATGATCTTCCAGGATCCGTATGGTTCGCTGAATCCCCGCATGACGGTGGCCCAAATTGTGGGCGAAGCGATCGACATTCACAAACTTGCCGAAAGCTCAACCGCGCGCCGCGCCCGCATCAACGATCTGTTGCGCGCCGTGGGTCTGGATCCATCGCATGCCGAACGTTACCCACATGAGTTCAGTGGCGGGCAGCGCCAGCGTATCGGCATCGCCCGGGCTCTCGCTGTGGAACCAAAACTGATTGTGTGCGATGAACCCGTCAGCGCACTCGACGTTTCTGTCCAGGCTCAAATTGTGAACCTCCTCATGGACCTCCAGCAGGAGCGAGGCTTGGCGTATCTATTCATCGCTCATGATCTCGCCGTGGTGGAGCACATCAGCCATCGCGTCATGGTCATGTATCTGGGCCGAGCTGTTGAATTGGCGGAAGCGACCAGACTGGTGAGCAACCCAAAACATCCTTACACCCAGGCTCTTCTCTCGGCGGTT
The DNA here is from genome assembly GCA_963760275.1 of uncultured Verrucomicrobiae bacterium. GTDB lineage: Bacteria > Verrucomicrobiota > Verrucomicrobiia > Limisphaerales > SIBH01 > JANNGC01. The sequence goes on along the minus strand of CAVXCM010000003.1, from coordinate 195,299 downwards.
CCGGTCATGGACCCTGACTCGAAACGTAAGCGTATTGTGCTCAACAAATCCTCGCTCTCCCCCACCGTGGGAAGCGCACGTTCCGCTGAAATGGAAAACGGAAGCCAGCCGCATTGGGAGATCCCCGCCCTTCGCGAAGTGGAACCCGGACATTGGGTCGCCACCGCCTGAAAGCACACTGACATCTCGCACATTCTTCCCGCGATTCCTCGGCGCGAAGTGAACCGCAGGAAATAACCACAAACATGATCGCGGAGAGAATGGATCGCTCGGCGGTAGATATTAAAACTAAGGAAGCGTCTTCGCGGCGGCCGGCTCTTGATAGTCAGGACCCGCGGATGCGCTTGGCGGCACGCTCTTCGCCGGCTTCACGCCCGCCGCCAGCATCACGTTCCGCAGTGCCTCAGTGGTTTCAGCGGACGGCTTGAAATTCCCGGGCCGATGCCCTTCAGCAATCCCCAACGGATCGAGACCATATTTGTTCTTCCGATTCCAAATCTCAATTTTCGCACCGCGGTCCGTGAGGAACTGCACAACCTTCGGCATGTTTTTGTAGGCAGCCCCATGCATGGCTGTCTCCCCGTTAGCATCCACAGCATTAATGTCAGCACCAAGCTTCAGGAGCAATTCGGCCACTTCGAGGACTTCGGGTTCTTCGCCTGCCACTTCGTTGGCAGCGGCACTTCCGACACCGATCCCACATGCCACCATGAGCGGTGTGCATCGGTCGACATTGCTGCGCAAGGGATCCGCTCCCAACTCGATCAACAAACGCAGGTATGCAATGTCCGCCGTGGACGCGGCCATCAAGAACGGCGTCGCACCAGCCTTACTGAATAAACCTGCTCCACCCTTGCCGGTCTTCAACGCTGCATTCACATCCGCGCCACGCTTCGCCAACTCCCGGATGAATTGAAGGCTGTTCAAATTCCCGGAGCCCTGCGGCGCCGGGTCGCCATCATCCTCACCCCGCTGCGGCTTGCGAACCCAAGTCATCACATGCAGCGGCGTGAATCCCGACCGCTGATCATTCACGTCCGCGCCCGCCTCAACCAACTCCAAGGCGAGTTCGAAATGGCCATTCTCCACCGCCAGCAGCAAAGCACTTGTTCCTTTCCTCGCGCCCTTGGCCGTTGCTTTACGGGGCTCCATCGGTGCGTTCACGTCCACGCCCGCCTTCAACAACGCTCGAACGACACCCGCCCGTCCATCTCGCGCAGCGAAAAAAAACGGCGTGAATCCAGAATCGGGCAACGTGGCGTGAATATCCGCGCCAGCGTTGATAAGCATTGCGACGACGTCTGTGTGGCCTTCCGCAGCCACCCACATGAGTGCCGTCTGGCCGCGCCTTTCCCTGGCCGCGAGGTTCGCCCCGCGTTGGAGCAAGGCGCTGACTGGACCGACCTTCCCCGTGCGGGCTGCCGTCATTAATGCCGTCTCGCCTCCGCGCAATGTTGTGTTCGGATTGGCGCCGCGCTCGAGCAGCAGCTCCACCATTGCCGTGTCCCCATTCTGGCACGCGAGCGAAAGTGGGGAGACACCGTAGCGGTTGGTCGCGTCGACGTTCGCACGGGCCAAAAGCTTCGCCGTCTCAACATCATTGTTGTAGGCAGCCCAGTGCAATGCCGTCATCCCGTCGGCCTGAGCAGCGTTCACGTCTGCCTGTTCCTTAAGGAGAACGCGAATGGCCGGATGATCCAGCTTTTCAACCGCGTCGGCGAGGGGTGCCTTGCTCGCAGCGTGAGCCGCCATCGTAAGGAACAAGGACAAGCTGACTGCGAAGAAGGTGTTCATCGTGGTCCAGTGACGTCTTCGTCAGTCACACCGACAACGGCTCAAATAATTCATCCACCTTGCCCTTGCTATCAGCGAACGAGTCGAGGCGGACGCCCACTTTATCGAGCAGCGTCAAGTGCAGGTTGGCCAGGGGAGTTGGCTTCGCATACTTGATGTGGCGCCCGCCCCTCATCCCACCCGCTGCGCCGCCCGCGACAATGATTGGCAGGTTGGTGTGGTCATGGATGTTGGGGTTGCCGATGCCGCTGCCGTAGAGAATGAGTGAATGATCGAGCAACGTGCCGTTGCCTTCCGGTGTGGCTTTCAGTTTCGCGAGATACTCGGCGAAGAGAGACACATGGAATGCGTTGATCTTCGACATCCGCTCAATTTTAGCCGGGTCGTTTCCGTGGTGCGAAAGCGGATGATGCGGATCGGGTACGCCGATTTCTGGATAGGTACGATTGCTGGTTTCGCGCGCGAGCTGGAACGTGATGACTCGCGTGACGTCGCCTTGCATTGCCAGCACCTGTAAGTCGAACATCAATCGCGCGTGGTCTGCATAAGCCGCCGGCACGCCGACTGGACGGTCTAAGTCGGGCAATGGATTGTCCGCCGTGTCGGCCTCAGCCTTCTGGATGCGGCGTTCGACTTCACGAACCGTCTCAAGATATTGGCTTACGCGGGCGCGATCACTTGGGCCGAGCTTGCGCTGGAGGCGGGCGATATCCGCATTGAACGAATCGAGCAAGCTGGCCTTCTTCCTGAGCGCCGCGCGGCGTTCAGCTATACTGCCGCCCTCGCCAAACAGGTTTTCAAAAACGATGCGCGGGTGGGCCTCCGCAGGCAATGGCGTGGTCGGCGACGACCATGACAGGTTGTTCTGGTAAACGCAGGCGTAGCCGTTATCGCACTGGCCCACCACCTGGAGCAAATCCATCGCCAGCTCCAACGACGGCAATTGCGTCGCCTGTCCGATGCGCTGAGCCGCAATCTGATCGACCGTGGTGCCAAGATAGTAATCCGTGCTTTCAGTCAACTTCGCCTTGGCGGCACTCAGGAAGGCGGCGTTGGACGTGGCGTGGCTGCCAGGGTAGGCGTTCTGCAGCTCCATGTTGGAGATCACGGAGACATGGTCGCGAACCGGCGCAAGCGAACTTAAAATCGGCGAAAGCTGGTCGAGTTTGTCACCTGGCGGCGTCCATCGAGAGATGTCGCAACCCATCGGCATAAAGACGAAGCCCAGACGGCGGACAGGTTGGGCGGCAGTTTTCGCGAGAGGCGTCGCCGCCGGCACCATTGCTTCCAGGAGAGGCAGTGCCATCGTTGCTCCGACTCCGCGGAGGAAGGTGCGGCGCGGTATGAACTTCTTTGTGATGAAACTCATTGTGATTTCCTCATGGTAAACGGAACGCTCTTGGTGACACCAACGATGATAGACGAAAAACGGTAATCTGCCGCCTCTGCTTCGCGAACAATTTTTCGAATGGCCGGTCCATCGTGAGGTTCGACGCCTCGCCCCAGCGCAAACGTCAAAAGCTTTTCGGACAATGTGCCCACAAAAACTTCGGGACGCTTCAACAGGCCTTCTTCCAGGCCGCCGATGCCGGTGAATTTACTGCCATCCGGCAAACCTCCCGACGCGTTCACAGGCTTGCCTTCCTCCAGAGTCCGCCACCGCCCGACCGCATCGAAGTTTTCCAAGGAGAAGCCAACCGGGTCCATGAGGTTGTGGCAACTCGCACACGCGGCATTGGCTCGATGTTCGGCCAAACGGTCGCGCACGGATAGATTAGCCGACACCGTATTGTCTTTGAGCGCAGGGACATTGGCCGGTGGCGGTGGCGTGGGCGTCCCCATCAAGTTGGCGAGAATCCAGTGGCCGCGAATGACCGGTGACGTGCGGGTGGCGTAGGAGGTGACGGTCAAGACACTCCCCTGACGGAGTAATCCGCCACGTTCGCTTCGAGGATCAAGCGACACGCGCCGGAACTGACTCCCGTAAACATGGGGAATCTGGTAATGCCGAGCCAACCGCTCGTTGAGAAAGGTGTAGTCCGCCTTGAGCAATCGTCATGGCACTGAGATCCTCGCGCAGAACACTCTCAAAGAAGAGCTGCGTTTCCTGGCGAAACGCTTGACGGAGGTTGTCATCGAAATCGGGAAAGAGGCGCAGATCGGGGGTGAACGATTCGAGGTTACGCAGGTAGAGCCATTGCTCGGCAAAATTGTTGGCGAGGGATTTCGAGCGCGGATGAGCCAGCATCCGACGTGTTTGTTTTTCGAGAATAGAAGACTGGCTGAGTTCCCCGCGAATGGCCGCGTTCAGCAGCTCCTCGTCCGGAATGCTGCTCCAAAGAAAAAACGAGAGACGGCTCGCGAGTTCCAAATCACTGATTCGATATGCCGTCCCCGGTGGCACGCCTGCGGCGTCTTCTTCCACGCGAAAAAGAAAGTTAGGGCTGACCAGAATGGCGCTTAGGGCTGTTTCAATCCCCGCTTCGAAATTTCCCTCCCCACGCCCCTTGCGATAGATGGCCATTGTTTTTACCAAATCGGCGTCGGTCACAGGCCGGCGGTACGCGCGACGCACCAGATTGGAAAGAATCTGCTTCGCACACGCCTCTTCTTCCTGTGGCTTCGTGGGAGTGGCGATGAAGATCCGTCTCCGGCTCTCAGTTTCACCCGGTCCATTGGCTGCATAGGGCCCCGTGATCGACACCTGATAGATCGCCGGAGTCAGGCGTGGATGACGGTGCATGTTGAAGCGCGCATTGTAAGGCTCCCGCCGTGTTTCCAGCAGCACGGACGGATTCTTCGCAAACGTCACGCCCACGTGATGAAACCCAGCTTTGACCGGAAGCCGAATCTTGAGGTGCTGATCGACTTTCTCGAAATCCCGGTCTTTCGGCGGCGCGACCGTGAAGGACCGTACCGGCTCCCGATCCAGCAACAGCTCGAGTTGATGCGGCTCGCGCAATCCCTCGACCTCTTCGTTCCGATCGCGCGTCAGTCGGATTTGAATTTCATATTCTGCATCCTGGGAAAACGTGTACGGGATCAAGGTGCCCCCGCGTGTTCCCGGCGGCAGCCCCGCGACGTGTTCCTCCTGGGTGCGGTCGGGCGGCAGACGAAACGTGTCACCACCCACGCGCGACGGCGCGCCGATCGCGAGACGGCTGATCTTCTGGGCGGCGGAGATGTAGCGATCGAGCAAGGTCGGAGAAAGGTTGCCCACCGTGACATTATCGAAGCCATGTCCGGCTTCCTCCTTAGGCAACAAGGCCGTGGCATCAATATCCACCGCGAGAAGATCACGGATCGCATTCTGATACTCAGTGCGATTCAAGCGCCGGACCGTGTCCGTGCGCCCCGGCTGCGGATGCTTGGCGTATGCCGAATCAAGTGAACCTTCGAGGACGGACAGAATCGCTTTGTAAGTATTCTCGTCGGGATGCTTTTTGTCCGCAGGCGGCATCTGGCGGGCGCGGAGGCGGCGCACCACTTTCTCCCACACGTCCGCGTGTTCAGTCATCTCGGCGGAAGCCAATGGCTCCAGGTCGAGATTCCCCTTCTTCGTATCGGCGTCGTGGCATCCCGCACAATGTTCACTCACAAACGATCGGACCGTTGCAGGTGGGCGTGCCGTCGCCGGGCTGTCAGCCGCTTTCCGAACCGAGGTTTGGGATTGGGCGGTGTGGACGAAGGTCCCGAAAAAAAAGAATGCGCAGCAACCAACGAAAACAATTCGGGCCCGCTGATGTCGCATGCTCTTCACGTGTGGGGCGCACCCTAGCACTTTTCCCGACGAAAGCCCGCAAAAATCCGTTGGTCCATCCATCATGGATGCATCTGGAGGAAGCAGCTGATGACAGCTCAACTACGGAAGAACCCTTCCCCTCGGAAATCTCAGTTTTTCTTCAAACGCGCGTATCGTTCGGAAACAAAATCCCAGTTCACGACGTTGAACCACGCGGCGATGTAATCCTCTCGTTTTGAGTATTGCGGGCGGTAGGCATGTTCCCAGAGGTCGATGCCGAGCAAGACCGTCCGTCCGCCCAGTCTTCGCCGGGCAACGTTTCTATTTTTAGGGCACCGGCGTCCCAGGTGAGCCAGGCCCAGCCATCTCCATTGTGAGCGAGAGCCGCCTGCGTGAATTTTTTCTGGAACGCGGGAAAGCTGCCAAAACCTTTCTTAACTGCCGCCGCCAGATCGCCGCGGGGTTCTCCGCCGCCGTCCTTTTTCATCATCTGCCAGAAAAGCGAGTGGTTGTAGTGGCCCCCGGCCTCCTGACGGATTCGCCCACGGAGGTCAGCAGAAATGGCGACATCGCGGTTCTGAAAATTCAGTCGCTCCGGCATCGAGTTCAGCTGCCTCACGATTGTCTCACCACTCTTCTCCCTAAAATATCCCTTTTCCATCCAATCAATGTAAAGATAGGGCACCTCACCAATCGCCTTGTTGAGTGCCACTACACAGGCTGCGTGACGTTCATCGTGATGAGCTTTCATCGCGCTTGCATCAAGGTGCGGCTCAAGGGCATCAATGGCATAAGGCAAAGTAGGCAAACTGAACGGAATCTCGCCTTGCGCCCGGGCGCGTTCGGCACTTCTGGAACTAATGATACCTTGGGTGAAAGTAGAGGGTGCCATCGCTACAGTCGCAACGAAGCAGCCAGCCAATTTGAGTGATTTGCGGCGATTCATTATTCCTGTGTTTAAAAATCTTCCAGGAACAGAACTTATCCTGTTGAAAAGTGCGACCCGCGAGTGCCTCATCGTACTTTATTGCAGCCTGATCTCCACCGGCTGGGATGCAACCTCATGCATTGCATTAGTTTTGCCTGTATTTGCCCTTACTGAGAAACGGCGTTTCACTTGGAGCTTGTAACTTCCAGCTTCGATTTCCTTTCCGGGAACAATCTTGATCTTGCTTTCATGGGTCTGGCCGGCAGGGACAATAATGGAAACATTCCCGAAATATACCCGGATCTTTGGATGAGGCCTAAGATCGTAAAACTTGCCCGCTTTATTGGTCAGCGATATTTCAGAGAATTCTTCATCTAAATGACCTGTTATCATGATCGAGAGCGCGTTGGTTGAAGAGTTCTTCAGCGAACAATGGACGATGGCGGGATTTCCAATTTTCCACACATCGTTAGTCATCGAGATGGTCAACCGAACGCCCGAAATTTCATTCGTACGAAAGTTCAACGGCTGTGAGTAAAGTGTGCAGGCACTCAGTATCAACAATAGTGCGGTTTTCATGTCGTCAATTTATTAAGGTTCGTCGGTAAAAACCACGTCACTACCCTCAATGATGTGCGTCCATGATGGATATTCCTGCGTATCGACATTGCCTGTGACTGGATTACTTGCACTGGTCAAGCTCCATGTAGTTCCTGAGCGCAACGCGTCTCCACTCCAGTTCCAGTTGATCCTTCTCAGCGGAACCGGGTGCCCGCCGGATGGGACAAATTCAAGCCACGTTGAGAAATCTCCCGATGCAATCATACGGTCCGCCGTTGTAAGCGGAATCCCGGGTGAATCGTCCGTACTCGCCGCGGTGCCGCCTGGGTAAGGATGCCCTGCGTCCAACCCGCCTCCTCCTTGCGCCCTTTTCCAGCCCGTGCCTTCATGGTAACGAAACAAATACGAATTAATCACCTGAACCCACTGAAACGTTCCCGCGAACCCGTTGTTAGGAAAAAAAGGAATTGCAGTGTTATTCACGAACTTAATCCCGGGTGCGCCGGTCCCGGTTGGAGTTCCGTAATGCAGAGCTAATTGGGCGTCATTGAAATTTGAGTCCGCAGCGACGATACCTGTGGTCGTCGCCACTTGGGGCTGAGGCCGAAACATTCTAATTGTTCCCCTTTCATTGACAGTGAGTTGTTGACCGTTGTCGAAGGTGATTTCCCACTTCAAAGAGACCGGATAATGGGGGTAACCTGTTCCGCCGGAAACCCACCAGTTACCTGCTGGTTTCGCAACCTTGAGGCGATCGGGATTGGCAAAATAAAAGTCGGAACTTTCGGGAAAAGTTCCGCCCACAACTGAGTTGTACTTGTCGTTCTTATAATCGCCCGATAGCGACCACTGGTGCGTTTGACTTTGAATTGGTAACGGCGGTTCCAGAGGCGCTGAAAACGTCACGTATTGTCCGACAATAAAGGTGGGGCGATTAAAAAGCCATGGATCCTGACAGTCCTTTTCGTTCGCCTTAAGTCTTACTTTGTGTTTCGACTGACTGACACCGAAGTGGTAATGCTTTTTTCCTGCGGCGTAGGGCGTGATATCGACTGTGCTGTTGTCCTGCAACAGCATGTAAAGTTTAGTGTCTGCCCCTGGATGTTTCCCGGCCACCGTCAGTGATTCCGGAGGAATGGCAGGCCAAATAAGTGATTCATCATTGTTGGCACTGTTCGCATTCGCGGAAATTACAAAAACATTCTGCTTGCCGGCACGGCCTCTCCCTCCCGTCACCAACTCAATGCACGTATCGGCCTTGCGCATGAATCGCTCCATCAGGCCAGCGCCAAACTCCTTCAAATATGTGATATCGCAATGTTCCCTGAGGGAGGATGGCGAGCCCTCCAAGTATCCGGTGTTGGACCACGGCGACCACGATCCATCATTAACTTTTTGCCGATAACGAGGCGTGTCGTTGGGCGGCAGCCATTCTATTTCCTTATTCTCCGTGATGTCGGGGAAAAAACATTCATGTTGTATAGTTTGAAATTCCCATTTTCCTCCTTCATCCGTCGCCCAATGTGTCGTCTCTTTATTATTCCTTCCCGTGGTCATTTGAGCGCACACATCCCAGAGACTATCGATAGTGGTGTTTATGTCCGTGGAAGCGACGCGAATAAATGAGGGTTTCTCGAGTTCCTGCCGGGCGTAGGCCGCTGCGTCGGAACTGGGATTGCCAGAATCGCCGTTACTGGCCGAACCTCCACCGGAAGGCGCAGTGCCATTGCCACCGTTGTCGGTATTGGGAATCGCCACGGCTTCAATCGTGGCTGTTCCACCTTCGTTGATCGGCACATTGGCCGCCGTCCACGAATTGCCGTTCAGGGTGGCTTTCACGCCGTTCACCCACACGGTGTATCCGGCAGTGTCAATCGTTCCGCTCACGGTAGTGTGCGTTCCGGTGACATTTCCTACCTGCCCAATCGTGAGAGTTACCGGGCTTTTCGTGACGGTGTAGCTCTCAATCTGGCTTATCCCCGCGGCGTTGGTCATGTACAGGGTGACAAGGTTGTTCCCAGGCGCGAGCGGCAGGTCATCCGCCCAGAATAATCCGTCCCGTTCCATATCCGCCTGACGGTAAGACACTGTGCCGTTCGGTGCCGTAATGGACGCAAAAATCACCGAGGTCGGATCGTCCACGTACCCGCGCAGCGTAAACTGCGTTCCACTAATGGCATTGCCGGGCTTGGGCCATTTGGAAAGCAGAACGGGAGGTTGGGTAACGCCCGCGTAATCCAGAGTGTAGTTGATACTCCGAGTGGTGGTATGCGAACCGGCCGGACCGGCAGTGCCATAATCGGTGAATTGGGCGATTAACTGATTATTGCCGGGCACCAATTGCAGGTCGTAAATCTGGAACCAATTGGTGGTGAACCGCCCTGTAACCCTGTCGTAATGCTGTCGCTTCACATGCCCGTCACCGGTTTTGGCGAGCACTCCATTCGTGAACAATGAGTAGGTGATCGTTTTCAGCGGTTTTTCGCTGAATCCTTGCAGTTGGATCAGGGGGCGGGTCACGACGCCGGGGACGCCCTCAGTAATCCAAATGACGGGCGGCTCGGGATCGGCAATGACATCATCGCGATCGGACCCGTTGGAATACCGGTTTGCGATGTCGGTTTCCCCGGCATCGACGTTTCCATTCCCATTGCCGTCCTCCACGTAATCCGCCAAACCGTCTCCATCCGTATCGAGGGCTCTGACTGGGTTAACAGAGGTGGCGGCAACACTCGCGGCGTAATGGAATCCATAATCCACTGGCGAATTTCCTTCCTTGGCCTGATCCGCGCTGGTTGTGAAATGGTAAAGGCCCAGGATGCCGGCCGTGGCGCTGCCGATGTTTCGCAGGCTGTTGTTTCCAAGATAAAAACGGCCAAGCGGACCACTGGCGTAAGCCAGGGTGGCAACTTCCACGTAACCGTCCTCACCCAAGGCGTGCATCAGCCCCACGTAGGCATTTTCGTCGGCCACAAAAGGCGATGGGTCGGCATAAACCGTGGCGTGGTCAAAGATGTTGTATTTGATCCGCCAGTTGGCGTTGCCCGTGCCCCGGATGTCGAACGCGCCTTTCTGGAACGTGTTGTTGCAGGCGTAAAAGTAGGCGGGAGAGGTGCATTCGATCTGCACATAAACGTTGCGGAAAAGGTTGTTCGTAAAGCCGGTGTTTTGATAAATGCCGCCGTAATGCTTGGCACTGATGTGCCCGTTGAAGAAGGTGCTGTGGCTCATTTCGAAGCGCGTGTAATCGGCAACCGCCGCCAGCAAATAGAGTTCGCCGGCGAGACTGGAGACATCGGTGAAGCGCAACGTGATCTCGGGCTTGAACTGGCCCTGATACCCGTCCGTCAGAATGGCGCTGCCCCGCGCCGTGACGTTTTCCTGGACCTGATTCGCGCGCAGGAGGCGATTCATGCGCGTGGGCGAGCCAATACTGATGAACTTGCCGGGACTCAATCGCAGGGCCGCCCAATCCGCCGGGTAGGATTCCGGGATGGCCGCCACCACCACACCGCCACGCAACGTCATGGTGCTGTTTTGCACCGTGAGATTTCTAACCAGGTAATCGACGGCAGGATAGTGGTATCCAAGCGTCCGCACATCACGCGGCAGCAACGGAAGCAAAGTCGTATCCGTCGAAAGCGTTCCGATCAGCAACGTGGGCGCGTACGTGGTCATTTCCGCGAGGGAACTGTTCAACTTGGCATCAATGTTCGCCGTGGCGATGCCGCGAAACGGACTGGTGAGCGGCAAATAGTGAGCACCGCCTTCCAGGGTCTGAAAAATGCCAGCGTCCGACGCGAGCTTGACCATTTGTTCACTGGTCACCGTGCCGGAGTAGGTCAGCGGCCCTGGCACATCCACAATCAGGCAATTCTTTAACAATGCGGTGGAACTGTTGGGATAATAAGCGATGCCCAACGCCTGGCCGTGATGCATGGTGATGTGTTCCCCGCGAAAGGCCGTTGTATCGCCGTAGTAAAGGATGTCGCAGTCGTGCGCCAGCGCGTTGAACACGTTGATTGCGGCGGTGCCAATCGAATAAATGCCGGAATCCGCATTCACGAACTGCACGTTCCGAACGGTGATGTTGGCGCTGTTGTCTCCGAAAATCGGCGCGAACAGATGTTTGAAACGCACATGGCTCACTTCGTAAGTTCCGCCGTCAAATCCGAGGCCCACGGAAAGAACTCGCTGAGGCACGCCCGTGCTCCCCGCGATGGTTTCGCCGATGGTATTATCATTTTTGCAGGTGAACACGGCGGGCAAATAGTTCGTGGTATCGCAGACGAGGACTGCACCGGGCGCGAGAAAAAGGCCGGCATCGTCCGTAAACTTCAATACTGTGCCACCTTCGATCGTCACCGTTCCAAAAAGCGGGAGGGAGCCGCTAATGAGGTAGTTGGTGGTACCACTAAACGTAAAATCTGTTTCGCCTGCGTTGTTGACCATCTGGTAATCCAAAACAAAAGCCGGGCTCTCCTCGGGTGGACGCGCAGCCGCAAGAAGGTTTTCCGCACCGGAAACTTGCTCGCTAACACGGCGAATCGCCGCGAACCGGTTGAGTGGGTGCGCAGCGGGTGCCGATTGCTTCGCGATGAACGGCAGGGAACGACCGAGGCCGGCGATATTGGTGGTAAAAAGGAATTGCAGTGATGCGTTGGTAATTCGACTGCCGGAAACGGGAAGCCGATTCAAAAAGGGCGCTGCCTGGCGATGTTCTACCGCTTCAATCAGGATTTTGCGTCCCGAGATCGTCTCAAAGGATTTTCCGACGGGCTTCGGCAGAATCGAGGCTTCGTTGGGTCGTTTAGCGGTGCCAAACGCTTTGCCCGCGACGATCCTCATCGTGCCAAAATTGACGTCAGCATCCCGGAAATGGGGTTCTGCCCTGGTGGCAAGTTTGACCGCGTCCGTTTCCCGATGAATAAACTTCTGTCGCAAAGCCGGCACGGGACCATCCAGTTGTTCGGTGAACATTTCCAAACGAGCGTCGGGAGACAATCCCAGCGCCACCGGATTCGGCAACTGCTCGTGGAAAATCACATCATGCTCGAAGCCCGAGCAAAGGTGCGAATGCGGATCGACGCTTGCACGTGCGTGAAGCAATTGCTGAAGACAATTTCGTTCGACGAAACCAACCAGCCCACGGCATTGGTCACGATATCCACAAGGACACCCCGCCCATCTGTCGGGTCGTAATAATGAAGGCCCAAAGGCTGGAAAGTAAGCGAACTGTCACCAGGCTGAATCACTTTGATTCCTTCGCCACTCAAAATGTCGGCCGGCACGAAGAGTTTGTGAGCTGTGCCGCTCGCTTCAGCGCCAGCCGCGCCGATTTGAAAACTTGGGTTGGCGGGAACAAAACTTCCGGCGGCATTTTTGACGTTCAGCCCAGTTCCAAGCTCGATGTACGAGTTGGTGTGGGCATTGGCGCGAAAGGTCGCGAGGTTGGTGTGCCATGTCACCGATTGCCAATGTGTTTGGTGGGATGTGCGCGCCGTGGCGCGCCATTCACTGCTGACTGGCGCGGCAAATCGCGAGGAAGGCGTGTCCGCGTTAACGATATGGAAAAAAGGTGAAACGAGAACTGCCGAGAGCAGAAAAAACGTTTTCATGGTGGGTTCTTGGAAAAAAACTCTCACCAACTGGTTCGTCGAATCAAATAGAAAATAAAAACGGATTGAAAGATTACGCAGAGATGGCCAGGCCGACACCAATCCACAATTCATAGAATTCAGCTGGCGTGGCGGTTTAGCGCACGGCTCTCGTTTTTAGTTGGGGACGGGAGCAAGTGGGCAAGAATCGAAACCCGTCTTTCTTCAACGTGAATCGTCTCCCGGTTCGGCGAGAGATCCAACGAACGAGCGTTTGTGATTTGCACCCCTGAACCCAGACGGAGCGCGGAGCATTGCTCCGCTTGTTGGGGTGGGGCATCCTCGCGGAGCAATGCTCCGCGCTCCGGTTCATGGGTAGGAGCCGATTGGAAAGCAACGACCCCGCTCGGAATCGAATTCTGAAATACCCGAAAACTTTCTGGTTAAACCCCGCCGGGGCTGATGCCGCCTTTCAATAAGGCAAAGGAAACCGCGCCGTCAGTTCACGGACCCGGCTGCGCACCTTGTGAGCGGCATCCGTGTTCTTCACGTCAAGCAGCACTTCACTAATCATGTCAGCGATGGCCGCCATCTCCGGTTCCATCATGCCCCGGGTCGTTACCGCCGGAGTGCCAAGCCGAATGCCGCTGGCCTGGAACGGCGAGCGGGTCTCGAACGGAATCGTGTTCTTGTTTACCGTGATACCCGCTTCATCGAGAACAATCTGGCAATCCTTGCCCGTGAAGCCGCGCGCGCCCACATCCACCAGCATCAAATGGTTGTCCGTGCCGCCACTCACGAGGCGGAAGCCATTCTGTTTCATTCCCTCGGCCAGCGCCTTGGCGTTCTTCACGATTTGCGCCTGATATACTTTGAACTCGGGTTGCAATGCTTCCCTCAGGCAAACCGCTTTTGCGGCAATCACGTGCATGAGCGGTCCGCCTTGAATGCCGGGGAACGCCTGCGAATCAATTTCCTTCGCGAACTTTTCTTTGCACATGATGAGTCCGCCGCGAGGACCCCGCAGCGTCTTGTGCGTGGTGGTGGTGACAAAATCCGCATACGCCACGGGGCTGGGATGCTGGCCTGCCGCGACCAATCCTGCGATGTGAGCAATGTCCGCAAGCATAAGGGCGCCAACTTCCTGCGCGATTTCGCTCATGCGCTTGAAATCAATGATGCGCGAGTAGGCGCTGGCACCCACCGTGATCATCTTCGGGCGATGCTCGCGCGCCATCTGCGCCAGTTGATCGTAATCGATCCGCTCGTCGTCCTTGCGCACGCCGTAGTGAACGATTTCGAAAAACTTGCCGGAGAAATTGGCCTTGTTGCCATGCGTCAAATGACCGCCGTGCGAGAGATCCATCGTCAGCATCTTGTCGCCCGGCTTCAGCATGGCGAAATAAACCGCCATGTTCGCGCCGCTGCCGGAGTGCGGCTGGACGTTGGCGTGTTCGGCGCCGAAAACTTCCTTCGCGCGATCAATCGCCAGTTGCTCGACGACATCGACATTCTCACAACCGCCATACCAACGCTTCTTGGGATAGCCTTCAGCGTATTTGTTCGTAAGCACCGAGCCTTGCGCCTCCATGACGGCGGGGCTGGTGAAGTTCTCGCTGGCGATGAGTTCGATGTTTTCCTGCTGCCGCTGTTTTTCGAGCAGGATGGTGTCGGCAATCTCCGGATCGATGGCGCGCAATCGCAATTGCTTGGGCACCGCCGTCTCCATTTTGTTCACACGGCGTTCATGCCGTCCGCCCTCGAAGCGTGCCGAAAGAAATGCGTCCACCATCTTCTTAGCCATCTCGCCGTCGGTGTGCTTGGCGCCGATGCAAAGCACGTTGGCGTCATTATGCTGGCGCGCCATACCCGCCATTTCGTCGTCGAAGACCAACGCCGCACGCACGCCCGGAATCTTGTTGGCCGTGATGCTCATTCCCACGCCGCTGGTGCAGACGAGGATGCCAAACTCGTTCTTGTTGTCTGCGACCGCGTAGCCAACCAGATGCGCGAAGTCGGGGTAATCGGTCGAGTCTTTCGACATCGTCCCATAATCCACCACAATCCAGCCTTTGGACTGCAAGTGCAGCTTGACCGACTGCTTTAAATCAAAACCACCGTGGTCAGCGCCAATGGCGATTGTCTGTTTGGTGGGGGTTTGCGCCGCGGCGCCGCTCGAAACGGAGGTTTGTTCGATGAATTTCAACATAGAGGCAATGCCTTGTTCAATCTGGTCACGACAATTGCAATACACCTCGTAGGAGCTGCCGATGGGATCGCTGATGTCGTTCTCGTAAGCGTCCAGTGTTTCATCAAACTCGCGGAGCAGAAAAGTTTTTTCCGCAGCCTGCGGGTAAAGCAACATGATCGCGTCCACATGGCTGTGCGTCATGCCGAAGATGTAATCCGCCTGGGAAACGAGGTCGGCCGTCAGATGCCGGCTGCGATGCGACGTGATGTCGATGCCGATGTTCCGCAACGCCCGCACCGCGTGGTCGCTGGCTGGCTGGCCATCGACGGCCCCCACGCCAGCGGAAAGAACGCGGTAGGCGCCCCGCCCGCGCACGGCGTGCTTGAATAACCCCTCAGCCATCGGGCTGCGGCAAACGTTTCCGGTACAAACGAATAAAACTGTCTTCATTCAGCAATGAGTCGCTCAGTGTGAAAGCGGTGGGAAAAATATCAACGTTGATTCAGGGACGCGCCTGACGCACGACGGCCAGGGCTTTGAGGAGGTCGATGGCGCGAGCCAGCGCCGGATCGGTAATTACGGGTTTCACCGGCTCGGTGCGGATGGCTTTGGCCAATTCCTCCTCCGGGGTTTCGCCTTCGCGCAGCATGCGCACCAGTTCGGCTTCATTTAACCGTTTGCGCGGGGATTTATTAGTGACGCTCAGGCTGGCCAGGTTCGTGGCACCTCCCGGAGCTGCATCAGGCCGGTGCAAACTCTTGAACGCATCGACAAAGTACGCCCGCTCATCCTCCGGATTCACGTCCACGCGAATGTCCGGCTTCAGTCGCTCCACCACTTCGCCGTCGCCGACTTTGATGGGAGCCACGCCGATGCGCAGCACTTCACCGTTTTTCAAAGGAAAATCCTTCGTGATGTTCGCCTGGCCAGCGGTATTTGTTCCGATGATGAGTCCAACATCTTTCTGGCGGAGAACTGCTGCCAACGCTTCTGCGGCACCCGCAGTGAACTGATTCACGAGCAACGCCACAGGCTGCCGGAACGCGTTCGTCTTGTCGGTGGACTTGGCTGCGCCATCCCCCCAATTGAGCAATGGCTGCTCCGAACCGAGGAAGCGATCTGCCACTTTCGCTGCGGAGGCGTAATCGTTGCCCATCGCATATCTCAAATCGATCACCAAGCCCTTCAACCGGTTGGTCGCCATCAATCTCTCCAATTGCGCGCCAAACTCCGCCGGCAGGCGGCTGCCGACCCGGGAGATCCGAATGTATCCGTAGTTCTCGTCAAAAATGGCACTCGACGACACGTAGTTTGTGTTCGTGTCTGGAGCGGACGTCTTCGAGGAATCGAGCAGCCACGCGCGCGAGCTAAGTTTGGAGAGAAGCCCTTCCACCGAAGCCCGGTTCAGTTCTGCTTCGCTGAGAGAGACGGCGTGGGTCCGAAGCAAGTCATACACTTCCTTGAAGTCCGGGCTTTCCGAAGCAGCGCGCAGCGTCATGCCCCCGGCCAGCAATGTCAGAAAAAAACGGCCCAACTTTGTCCTCATGTCTGTGGATTGGAGTGCGCCGCGTGGCGCAACGCTTTGGCGGCAATATCGCGACGGAACTGGGCGCCGTCGAACCTAATCTTAGCCACTGCGGTATAGGCCGCATCCCGCGCGGCTCGCACATCACTCGCCCACGCGGTAACGCCGAGCACCCGCCCGCCATTGGTCACAATTTCGCCAGCCGCCTCGACCGTCCCGGCATGAAACACCTTCGTATCCGGCAAAGCGCCAGCTTTGGACAGGCCGGAGATCACTTTACCTTTGGCGTAACTTCCTGGATAGCCTCCAGACGCCATGACGACGCAGACCGCTGTGGCCCGCTTCCACCGCAACTCGCATTTGGCCAGGGTGCCGTTAACGCTGGCATCGAGGACTTCCACGAAATCATTCTCCAAGAGCGGCAGGTAAACCTGCGTCTCCGGATCGCCAAACCGTGCGTTGAACTCGAGGACTTTTGGTCCTGATTCGGTGAGAATAACCCCAGGATAAAGAATGCCCCGGTAATCAATCCCTTCAGCGGCACACCCGGCGAGCCACGGATTGAGAATCGCATTCCCCACCTGCTTCAATTCCACCTCAGTCAGGAATGGCGTCGGCGCGTAGGTACCCATTCCACCAGTGTTGAGCCCTTCATCATTCTCCAAAGCCCGCTTGTGATCTTGAGACGTGGGAAACAGTTTCGCCACCCGGCCGTCGCACAACGCGTGGAGGGAGATTTCTGGCCCTTCGAGAAATTCCTGAATGACGATGCGCCCGCCTGCCGCACCGAACGACTTGCCCACGAGGATTCCATCAATGGCGAGTTTCGCCTCCGCGACGTCGCGGCAAATGAGCACTCCTTTACCCAGGGCCAGGCCGTCGACCTTCACGACGCACCGCCCCTTCAACTCCTGCGCAAAACGCAGCGCTCCCGCCGGCTCCGAGAAGCTCTGGGCTCTCGCAGTAGGGATTCCATGCCGCTCCATGAAGTCCTGGGAAAAAACCTTCGAGGCCTCAAATTGAGCCGCCTTTCGATTGGGCCCCCAGATTCGTTGCCCGCTTGCTTGAAAAAAATCGACGATGCCCAGCGCCAGCGGATTATCAGGCCCGACAACCGTCAGGTCCGCGTTTTTGTCCTGCGCGAATTGAAGGAGGCCGGACAAATTCTCCGCCGCGATATTAACGCATTCCACCGGCGCGCCGTGGTTCGCCAAACGTTCGCTGGCGATCCCTGCGTTTCCGGGCGCGCACCACATCTGTGTGACATGTGGCGACTGCGCCAGTTTCCACACCAGCGCATGTTCCCGTCCGCCCGAGCCGATGACCAACAGCTTCATGAAGCCGCGGATTCAACCACGGGATTCAGGAGAGAAAAGGAATTTTGCTGCATGCGTGAAGGAGGATTGCAGTTTCAACTATTCGTCATCCTTTTCCTGGCCTTCAGACTTTTTCAAATCCGCGTCCAGGAATCCCTTCACCCGCCACATCACCACGCCAACACCCAGGATGCAGAGTGCCGCCAAGGCCAAACCCACGAAGACATCCGTCCGTTTCTCGGGCGGGATGAATTTCAGCGGATAAAGAAACGAGACGACCCCCACCAGGAGCAAGCCCGCCGAAAACGCGATGAACTTTTTCCGGCGCAGCTCGGGAGCCTTATCCACCGCCAGACGCGCTATCATGCGCCAATAAAACCACCCAAACAGGGCGGCGACGATGAAGGCAATCACAGCGCCAGCGTTCAACTCGAAGCTGAAACCATCCGCGGCGATGTTCAGCGCGAACAAGGAGGCCACCATCGCCCCAAAGGCGAGCGAAGCCCCGATGCCGGCCACTCGAAAGAGGCCGTTCTTGCTCTCATCATTGGATACTTTAAGAGCCATGCCGTTCCTGTAACGCTGCTACTCCACTCGTGACCGGCCAGTGCCCGACACTACTTCCCCGATCACCCATGCTTCATGCTGGGTGGCGTTGATAAAGTTCAACACTTCCTGCGCGCGCTCGTTCGCCACAATCGCCACCATGCCGATGCCCATGTTGAAAACCTGGTAAAGCTCGGCGTCGGGCACGCGGCTCTTCTCCTCGATGATCTTGAAGATCGGGAGCATGTCCCAGCTTCCCTTGCGGATGACCACATCGCAACCCGCCGGGAGCACGCGTGGAATGTTGTCGATGAAGCCACCGCCGGTGATGTGCGCAAAGGCCCTAACCGCGTCCGAGGGTTGAGTGGCCGAACCTCGAGTGTTGTAGCGCTTCAGCAATGACTGAACGAGCGGGCCGTAACTCAAGTGCACTTTCAACATCTCGGCGCCAACCGTGTTCTTAAGCTCAGGCAGCCGTGTCGTCGGCTTCAGCTTGAGTTGCTCAAAGAAAATCTTACGCGCCAGCGAATAGCCGTTCGTGTGCAAACCGCTCGACTTAATGCCAATGACGATGTCGCTGCGACGAATCGTCTTCTGGCCATTGAGCATTTTTGACTTCTCCACCACGCCCACGATGGTGCCGCTCACGTCGTATTCACCCGCCTGGTAAAACCCCGGCATCTGCGCAGTCTCGCCGCCAATCAGTGAACAATTGTTCTCGGCGCATGCCTTGGCAAAGCCCTTCACGATGTCGGTGAACACCTTTGGCTCCAATTTTCCCGTGCCGAGATAATCGAGGAAGAACAGCGGCTCCGCACCGAGCACGGCGATGTCGTTCACGCAATGATTCACCAAATCCTGGCCAATGGTGTCATGCCGATTCATGGCGAAGGCGATCTTCAACTTGGTGCCCACGCCATCGACGCTCGAGACGAGCACCGGTTCCTGAAAACGCTTCACATCGAGGGCGAACAAGCCGCCGAAGCCGCCCACCTTGCCGAGCACTTCACGGCGGTGAGTGGACGCGAGTAACTGGGGCAACGTGGCCTTCACTTTGTTGCCGAGATCAATGTCCACGCCGGCGCGGGCGTAAGCTTTCTGTTTCATCAGGGCGGTGAGTTAACCGGCAACGCGACGGTCGCGCCAACAGATTTTTGCCGACAGACAAGGCGTTGGGAAACGCTCCCTATTCCGGCAAAGGCCGGTCTTTTGTCTCTGGAGCCAGCCAAATGACCGCCATGCCAACGATGTAAACCAACGTGATGGTCGCGCCGGCTTTGGCGTAGCTCTTGTCGAAAAAGTTCATCAACTCGCCCAGTTGCCAGGCTCCGACCGCGGCGAGGATGCGCCCGGAATTGAAAGCAACGCCTTGCGCGGTCGCACGGACGCGCGTGGGGAAAAGTTCGGGCAAATAAAGCGGGAGCCAGCCGTAGAAGGCGGCGGTCACGCCACCGGCGAGGAAGACCATGGCCAGGAATTCGGCTCCGTAACTATGAACGTGCCGAAAAAGATACGCGCAGACGAGGAGAGAGCTTAAGCACAGGAAAAAGTAAGCCGGGCGCCGACCGAGCCGATGTCCCAGCCAGGGTCCGATGAGGCAGCCCACGACCGCGCCGAGCGCCGAGAGTAATTGCGTGTAGGCCTTGGCGCGGGGCGCACCCACGCCGGCCATTTGATCCGCCCAGAGCGGAAGCCACTGGATGGATCCCCAGGTACCGATCAACGCGACGGAAGCGAAAGCGATGGCGAGCAAGGTGGGCTTGAGCAACGCGCCGGAGAAGATTTCGCGAACGGGATTGACCTTCCCCAATTTCTTCACGGATTCCTGCCAGCGTTCTGATTCCGGCACGAAAAGGCGGATGAAAAAAGTAAGGAGCGCGGGAGCCGCCCCGACCATCATCACCCAGCGCCATGAATCGCGTGTGACTGGGAACTTGATCGCCAGCAACGCAATGACGGCGTAGCCCAGGTTGGCGGCGGCACCAATCAGCGCGGCCATGAGGGGACGTTTTTCCTTCGGCCACGTTTCCATGACAAGCGCCACACCCAGCGACCATTCGCCGCCCATCCCGAGCGCGGCGATGAAACGCAAGCCGCCCAGTTGCCATGGAGTTTGCGCGAAGTAAGTCAGCCCGGTGAAGATCGAGTAGCAAAGGATGCTGGCCGACATCGCTCGCACCCGGCCGACCCGGTCGCCGAGCCACCCGAAGACCAATCCTCCCGCAGCGGCGCCGAGGAGAAAGAGCGCGGTGATG
Organism: uncultured Verrucomicrobiae bacterium; assembly: GCA_963760275.1. Classification (GTDB taxonomy): domain Bacteria; phylum Verrucomicrobiota; class Verrucomicrobiia; order Limisphaerales; family SIBH01; genus JANNGC01. The sequence goes on along the minus strand of CAVXCM010000003.1, from coordinate 174,844 downwards.
CGACCCATCCATAGTTGCACGAATTGCTCGTCCAGAATGTGCGCGGCGGCTTGCATTTCCTGGAGAGCCGGGCGCGCGACGAGGGGAAAGATGCCCATCTCCATCCCATCGAACATCCAGCCGAGGAAAGCCGCGAGCAGCGTAAAGTAGCGCGCCCGTTTCGAGAGTGAATTCATGCGAAGAAGCAAGGCTACGCAGGGCAAAAACACATCGCGAGAGCGAAATGAAATTGCGCTCGAGCGATCATCACGAATGACCATCGTTTGGAGCACATCGCCCTTTCCAATTCAGGGTGATGGTAATACCGCCGATGGGATGGAACCCACGAGGCCGCCGGGAAGTTTGACCTGCCCGCTGAGTTTTGTGAGGCTGAGAACGACGTATGGAGATTAAGAAAGCGGTCATTACGGCCGCAGGAAAAAATCAGCGCACATTGCCGCTGCAAACCCTGGTGGACCGCGACGGTTATTCGAAGACCGCCCTGCGCATCATCATCGAGGAAGTGCTTCAAGCTGGCGTGGACGAGATCGCCGTGGTCATTTCGCCCGGTGACCAAAAAGCCTACGAGACAGCGGCGGGAAACTATGCTTCGCGCCTGCAATTCCTCGAACAGGCCGAGCCGCTTGGCTACGGACATGCCGTGTATTCAGCCAAGGCTTTTACCAGCGGCAGCCCTTTCCTGCTGCTCGTGGGCGACCATCTCTACGTCAATCGCACGCAGAAACGGTGCGCCCAGCAATTGGTCGAAATGGCGCGCGAACAAAAGTGTGCGGTCTCGGCTGTACAAGCCACGCATGAAAGCAAATTGCCATTTTATGGCGCCATCGGGGGGCGGTTGGTGGCGGGAGCCGAAACGCTTTATGAGATTGAAGACGTGCTGGAAAAGCCCACTCCCACGGAGGCTGAGCAACGCGTCATCGTCCCCGGTTTGCGGGCGGGACATTATCTCTGCTATTTCGGCATGCACGTCCTGACGCCTCTCGTCATGAACCTGCTGGGGGAACAAGTCGCGGCAAACACGGGCGGCCTCATCCACCTTTCGACAGCGCTGGGACAACTGGCCCACCACGAACGCTACCTTGCGTATGAAGTCGAGGGCCGGCGTTACGATATCGGAGTGCGCTACGGATTACTCACCGCCCAGCTGGCGCTGGCCCTGGAAGGACAGGATCGCGAGGAAGTCCTGGGAGGCCTGGTGGAACTGCTCGCCCTGCGAGGGTCGAAATGAGCGGGCGCCTGACGGGGATCATCACGGCCACCGACCCTGCCGTGCGCAATCAATCGTTGGACGTCATCTGTCGCGACGCGTCACTGGAACAGCTCCTAGCCGAATGCGCCGAGCTTGATGCATTCCGTCGCGAGAGCGGTAACCTATACCAGCGCGTTCGTGCGCTATTCTTCCTTTACGCGATTTACCGATTTCACATCCCGCGCATCGCCGGGCTGAATTGCCGGGGGCTCATACCCTTTCACGGGTACGAACACTTGTTGCAACGGCGCTTCGAGGAAGCCATTGACGCCTTCCTTGCGGTGCAGCAACGCGAAGGCCCCAGCGATGCCATCGCCAGCGCTCTGGCCACGGCCTATCACCGGCTGGCGTTTCAAACCCTGGCCGACCAAGTGCGGCGAAGTGTCCGATCGGTGCGCGGCAATCAATGGATGTTCCGCATGGGCCATCCGGCCGATCAGCCGCTGCGCCTCCGTCCTGAATTGCTTAAGCTCAACTGCCGACGGCACCTATCCCATTCTGCGCGAGCGAACGCCCGTGCGCATGGACCTGACGCACAGCGCCTGGAGCGACATTTTCTTTTTGGGCATGGACTTCCCGGAAGGCGCGCGCGTGCTCAACGTCTCCATCGACCTCGGCGTGCACGGCCGCGACGCCGCGCCCCGTCCGCCAGTCGAGGCTTACTTGCGCGTCATCGAGGAGCCGGTGCTTGCGATCTGACCAGCGTGGACCTGGGCGCCACCGCTGACATCTCGCACCTCTCTGAAGTATTCGATTTCGCCAAAGATTATCTCGGCCTGCTTAAAGCCGCCGTCATCGCCTCTGGCATTGTTCCGCCTGGCATTGAAGGCTCCGGCCAGCAGCTTGGCCGCGTTGCTTGAACGGATTGTCGGACTGGGCGAGGGCTGGAAATCGTCAGCAACGTCAACAACATCCCCAAAGGTTCGCGCCTCGCCGTTTCCACCAACCTCCTCGCGTCGTCTGATCGCGGTCTGCATGCGTGCCACCGGCCAGGCCGCTTCGCTTATCAGGACCGCTTGCAGGAACATGAACGTCGTCTGGTGCTCGCCCGCGCCATCCTGGGCGAATGGATCGGCGGCTCCGGTGGCGGCTGGCAGGACTAGCGGCGGCGTCTGGCCAGGCATCAAACTGATCGAAGGCGTCCTTGCCGGCGAAGGCGATCCAGAATTTGGCATCAGTCGTGGACGATTGATGCCGCAGCACAAAGTTTTTGCGCGACGAGGAAATTGTCCGAGAGCGCGCGCACGCTGTTACAGGACAGCCTCGTCCTCGTTCACGGCGGCATGGCGCAAAACGTCGGGCCGATTCTGGAAATGGTGACCGAGAAATATCTGCTGCGCTCCGAAGCCGAATGGAACGCCCGCCAGCAGGCGCTTGGCTTGCTGGACGAAATCCTCGGCGCCCTGCGTCGCGGAGATGTGCCGGCGATTGGCGCTGCGACCACGCGCAACTTCACGCGACCGCATTCAAACGCATCATTCCGTGGGCGAGCACGCTTACACGGAATCGCTGATCGAACGCGCGCGCGCAGAATTCGGCGAACGATTTCTGGGGTTTCTGGATGCTCGGCGGCATGTCGGGCGGCGGCATGGGCTTCATCTTCGCGCCCGAGACGAAAAGCCGAGGCTCAGCAACGGCTGCAGGAAATCATGTCCGCGACACGAAGCGCGAACTGTCAGCACGCCCTGCCCTTCGCCATGGAGCCGGTGGTTTATGATTTCGCGATCAACGAGCACGGCACGTTCGCCGATCTGGCTGACCGTGAGCGAGGCGCTTGATGCCGGCCGGCTATTACGCGCTGACGGTGCCGCGCCTGTTGCGGCAGGAACTGCGCACGCTCTCCTGCGCTGCGCCGCGCCGAACTGGATAAATTCGGCGCGGCCTGCCGCAACAAGCCGGAACTGCGCGGCATGGTCCAGACGCTGTTCGATCACATGCTGCCCGCGCGGCAAAGCCGACATCCGGCAACAGCAGATCTCTCGCACGCTGCTGCTGGATGAATTCGGCTTCGATCGCAGCGCAACACGAACAGATTCGCGCCGACCTGCGCGAGGCGCGCATCGGTCTGGCCCAGAACCGTCTCGCCTGCCAGTGCCGATGATTGAAGATGTGCGTGACGAGGATGTGCATCGATACCACGGATCCGGACGCAGCGGCACGCCAGAGAAGTCTTCGAGACGTGGGTGAGGAAGCCCTGCGCGAAGGGCAAAGTCGCCGTGATTACGCTGGCCGCCGGCGCAGGCAGCCGTTGGACGCAAGGCGCGGGCGTGGTCAAGGCGCTGCATCCTTTCTGCAAACTCGGCGGCACGCATCGCACCTTCATCGAAACGCATCTGGCCAAGAGCCGGCGCAGTCGAGCCGCGAAGTCGGCACGCTTCGTTGCCGCACGTCTTCACCACGAGCTATCTGACGCACCAGCCGATCGCGTGATTTTTTGGCAGCGCGCGAACAACTACGGTTACGACGGTCCCCTGCTCCTCTCGCCCGGCAAATCGATTGGCCTGCGGCTGGTGCCGATGGTGCGCGATCTGCGTTTCGCCTGGGAGGAAATGCCGCAGCAAATGCTCGATCGAACAGCAGCAGAAAGTGCGCGAGAGCCTGCGGGCCGCGCTGATCGACTGGGCGCGTTCCGCCGGCGAAGGCAGTGATTACACGGACAACGTGCCGCTGCAATGCCTGCATCCCGGTCGGCCATTGGTACGAAGTGCCGAACCTGTTCCGCAACGGCACCTTGCTGCGTCTGCTCGAGGAACGGCCGCAGCTTCAATACCTGCTGCTGCACAACATCGACACCGTCGGCACGGATGTCGATCCCGCGCTGCTCGGGCAGCACATCGCAGGCAGGCGCCTGCCTGAGCTTCGAAGTGATCACGCGCCGCATCGAGGATCGTGGCGGCGGCCTGGCGCGCGTCAACGGCGCCCGCGCATGGTCGAAGGTCTGGCCATGCCGCGCGAGGAGGACGAGTTCGCGCTCTCCTACTACAACTCGATGACCACGTGGATTCACATCGACAAACTGCTCGCCGTCTTTGGCCTGACGCGCGACCGACCTTGCGGATCGGAGAGAAGGTCGCCGCTGCGATTCGCGAGGTGGCCGCGAAGATGCCGACCTACATCACGCTGAAAGAGGTCAAGAAGCGGTGGGGCCACGGCCAGGAAGATGTTTTCCCGGTCGCGCAGTTTGAAAAACTGTGGAGCGACATGACCGCCTGCCCGGAAATCGAATGCCGTTACCTCGTCGTGCCGCGCGTGCGCGGTCAACAACTCAAGGACCAGGCGCAACTCGATGGCTGGCTGCGCGACGGCTCGGCCAGCTACGTCGAGTCGCTTTGCGCCTGGCATTGAACTCTCCCGACGCCGGGTGGGAGACGGTGTGTCCCGCGTTGCGATGGGCAACGTGTTCAATTCCCTGCCTGTGAGGCGCGCTGCGGCCAGCGCGCCTCTTTCTCCCTTTTCTTACGGGACTGTCCGAATCCGGAAGAACCCCTGCGGCGCGTTGGTGGTCGAGTTGGTGAAACTCAATGAGGTGCCTACGGCCTGGTTGGTCAGGAGCGGGGTCCATTGCGCGGCGTTCAAGTTGGCTTTGTAATCGATCGCGTATTTCTTGCCGGCCACGGTGCCCCAGGTGAGTTCGAGGTTCGGGCCGTTGCGCAGGCTGCTGCTGAAGCGCGGCGCGCTCAACACGGCCACCGTGATCGTTTCGCTGTCGCTCACTGAGGGCACGCCGTTGTCGATGACGCGAATCGTAATGCGTGTTGGTGCCCACGGCGGTCGGGTGTCCAACTGAACGCGCCAGCGGGCGTGATGCTGGCGCCGGCGGGCGGCGTGCCGATCAAGCGTGAAGCTGAGCACTTGCGCGGGCACGTCGGCGTCGGTCGCGGTGGCCGTGAAGGTCAGGGTCTGGCCGAGGTAAATCATTTTGGGGCCAATGGGATCGAGCACGGGCGGCGTGTTGACTCGAGCCCGCTAGGTAATTGGCCGCGCGCGGCGAGGCGTCGCCGGGCATGAGCGCGATGGTCGGCCGCCATCGGGCACGCGGCCCTGGCTCACGTCGTTGGTCTGGTTGGTGAAGGTGATGGCATCGATCGGCGCGCCATCGGCGCGAAGAGGCCGATGGCTTCGCAGGCGGCGGCGAGTTGGAAGTTCACGTGCAGGTCCGGGCGCGGCACGCCGGCGGACGTGTTCTGGCCCGTTTCATTATCCGCCCACACCAGCAGGTAGCCCTTGCGGCGGGATGATGTGCGGCCCGTTGGTCGTGATCAGATACTTGAACTTGTTGGTCAGTGCGTCGGTGAGGTAATAGCCCGCGAGGTCCACGGCGTTGGTCGCTGGGATTGTAGAGTTCGAACCAGTCGTCGAAATCGCCATCCGCCGGATCGGCCAGCGGTGTCCGTATTCGCGCCATCCATTCGTTGATGAACACGAGCAGGGGCGCGCTGCGTCCATCATTCGTGCCGCCCGGGCGTGACGTAGAAAAACTCCTGGCGATCAAACGGCTGGCCATCCGGGAAGGAGCCGTAGCTGCGGTCGCTGTGCAGTCCGGCGTAGTTCACGTAATCGAGCACTTGCGGCGCGTTGTTGTAGAGGCGCGAGAGCGCCACGGAGCCGGACGCCGCGGGCAAGCGGAAGCTGGTGTGATATTCCGTGACGCTCGTCTGCGCCGGATGGCCATCGCAGAACACGACGAGGAATTGCGTCGGCCCAATGCTGCTGCCGGCCGGGAATGCCCAATTCGTGAGGTTCGTGTAGCTGTCGGAGAGGAACAAGCCCATCGAGCGACACCGTGTTCGTGCTCGTCGTTATAGATTTCAATCCACGGCTCGACGCTCGCCGTAGTTGTCGCAGCATGCCCGTGATATTTTCCGCCTGCACCTCGTTGATCCACAATGGCGGAAACGCAGGCAGACTGACCGTGCCCGAGTTGGTCGCGCCGGGCGAAAGTGCAGTTGGTCGCGGCACTGATCAATTGCGGCGGCACATAATTGATGGGCGTGATGAAGATGTTGATGTTCGTCGGCCCGTTGTTCGGTCCGGTGGTCAGCCCGGAACTGTTCAGGATGCGCACGGAAAGATTCGTGGCCGAGTTCGTCGCCCAGTACCAGAAGCTCAAGGTCGAACTGGTGTTCGGGGGAAGGCCCGCGAGAAATTGGTAAATCGCGCGGTTGAACGGATTGGCCGCCGCGCCCGGAGAGGTGCCGACAATCTTCAATGCGCCGTTGCCGGAATGGACAAGGTCGCTCACGATCAGCGTATTGGTGTAATTGGTGCCGAGGAACCAACTGTTCGTCACCGTAACAGCATCCAGCAACGGCGATTCAAAATCACCGTTGCGCACGTAGTTCGAGCCCACCGCGGCATTCGTCCCGGTTACCACGCGACAGATCATCGATGATCGCGCTGCCGACTTCGCCCAGGAAAACCAACAACCGCTGCGACGCACCGCCCGCACTGTTTCCGCTCGCGCTGAAAAACCGCCAACCATCGCGCGGCGTGGCTGGCGTGGAAATGCCTTGCGTAAACACAGCCGGCACAAAACGCGCCGACCAGTTGCCCGCGCGGGCATTATCCTGATTCGGATCGATGAGCTGGTAAGATGAGCCGGTCCCATTCGCGGCCACCGCAGGCCACGGCAAGGTTCCTTCATATCGCACGCGATCGATCGCGTCCGCCTGCCGCATTCAACAGCGAAATCGTTTCCCCATCGCGTTGGAAATCTCCCGCATACTCATCGAACACGGGAATGGCATTGCCGTAGGTCGCCGCAAACACACTGCGGTTCTTCGCCAGCACCAGGAAAGCGCGTGGTGCAATGTAGCTTCCGCCGGGGAAGGTGTAGTTCAGACCGTTGACACTCCATCCTGACAAATCAAAGGTGGTGTTCGACGAACTGTTGAACAGTTCCAGATACTCGCCGTCCGGCGCCAGGGCGTGATACATGATTTCGTTGATGAAGAGCTTGCCCAGTGGTGAATCGGCGGTTCCGTTGAACACCGCGGTGGCATTGACGTTGGTCAACACATTGCCGCGCAGATCCGTCCCCGCAAAAACCAGTTGGTTGGTGGCCATGCTCAGCGGCAGCCGAAGCGTCCATGCATTCACCGATGTCCAGGTTATCGGATACTCCACACCATTGACGGTGATAGTCTTCATTGTGACCGGGGCAGTGCCGGTGAATGTGGCGAAGTTGTTGCCGCTGACAGTGACGTTAGTGGAGGTAATGCTGAATGGATTCAGGCCGCCCGCCGTGGCAATGGTGGACCTGGCGAAATCGCCGCGCGCCTGGATGTAAGCGGCGTCCGCGAGATAATTCTGTCCCGCAACCGCGCCATAGTGGGACAGCCAGTAGTTCATGTAGGCTGTGTTGAACGAGGTGTTGATGTGTTCGAGAACGTAGGCGTAGAAACGGCGCAGGTTCCCCGGCAAATTCACAATCTTCCCCAAATTTTGATCACCCACGAGAGGGGCAGTTGTCGCCGCGCGAGAACGAAAAATCCATGTCCCATGGCAAATAGATTGCCTTGTGATTGTCGCTTCGGATGTAGGTCATCTGATTGTGGTTGTTGCCGAAGGTGTACATGTCGCCGACGCCGGAAAGGCTGACGATGGCGTAAGCGCTCATCCATTCCTCAAGGTCCATCAACTGCTGCGTCTGGGCATCGAGCGCCGCACCGGACAAGCTCCAGGGCTTGGCCAGGGCGATGAATTGAGAATAGTCATCCTCATCCCGGTGATTCTTGATGATGAAATTGTAGCGATAGGTTTCCTTGAAGTTGCCGACGTCAGAAATATCCAAGGCCTTGAACGTTGTCAGGTTGAGGCAGCTTGTAGCCGGCGGGATTGGCCGTCGTCGGGTAGTAAATCAATTCCATCTCGAAGAAGGTTCCATCTCCGCCCTCTTCGTAAGCGGTCTCAATAAACTCATCTTCAAACCGGGGGGCAAATATCGCCGGGCCATTCTGCGCGGCCTGTGGAGCAAGAACGCGAATGACATCGGGATTCACCGCCGGGACGCCCGCTTTCAATGCCATGTGTCGAAGCAGGATCTCTTCGATGGTGGGTCGCCCGCCGCCGCCGGAACGATCGATGAGCATCACCGGATGAACACCGCGGAACAAATTGTCAGGCGGAAACACCAGATGAAACCCAACGCGACCGGGGTCATTGCGTCCTCGCTCACTGCTCTTCAAGTGCACCGCCATGTCGTAATAAACCAGGCGCTCATCGTAGATGACCGTGCAGGGCAGCGTATCGTTGCTCATTACGTTCGTGTCCGCGTGGAGCAACGCCGTGTTGGCTGGCGTTAAGAGGATTCGGATGTTGTGCACCAGCGAAAGGTTCGCCAGCCCGTCCGACACCTTGTAGAGCGCGCCCGAATTGGTTCCGCCGGCGGGAAAGAAGGATACCGCGCCAAGCCCATCCGTCGCCCGCACGAAAAATTGGACCACCGCTGCGGCCGCTGCGCCGGGAATGTTACCGGAATAAACTCCTCCAGCATTGGTCATCGCCACGTTCGAGAAAGCGCCGCCATTGACAGACCAGAACAGCTGACAGGCGCTGACGCCGTCCGGATCCTCCACCGCCACGGAGACGGTCACCGGCTGGTTGGCCGCCGGCACCACGGGCGCGTGCCGCAGCTGTGCGAACGTCGGGCCAATGTTGGGCGCATAGCGGGAATTGCGTGCACCTGGAGTGCCATTTTTTTGCGGCGCAACCAACTCGGTCGTGCGGGCCACGCGGTTGAAGTAGAGTCGCGTGTTCAACAGGCTGTTGCCGGCGAGCCATTTGGCGCGGAATGATATTTCATACGTCTGGCCGTTGTTGACGGTCCGGCCGCCAAGCAAGGTCGTCTCGATGTGATTGTGCATGTGCTCCTGCGCTCCCGTGGCGACGACATGCAGAACGCGATTGCCCGGATTCCCCGGCTCAGGCTCCACGAAACTACGGCCATGTGTTCCCAGCACCCGCCAGCCACTCATTCCGTTCTCGAAATTGCCGTTGCCCACATAACCCACGGGCGTCGAGCCCGAAAGTTCGAGCACGTTGATGTCATCGATCAAACATTCGCCACCGCTCAAGAGGCCGAAAACAAACTCGCGCCATTGCGCATCCGGATTGGCCGTGATGCTGGGCGATGCCACGGCGCGATAGGTATACAGTTGCCACGAGGAATTGCCGGACTCATCGCTGGCCGCCCAGGCTTCGGCTTTGGAATTGTCTGCATCCGGGTCGCGCAATTCCAGGCTCGTGCCACCGCCGTCGGCATATTCGGGCCATCGTCCCGACGAATAGTAATGCACCTCATCCGCGGGATTCCCGATGTCGTCGCTCAAGACGAGGCGATCGTCCGCCCGGGACAAATTGCCGCCGAAATCCCCTACGATATCCAAAGAGGGATATATCGCCCGCAACGCAACGGCGTCCCGCGCGATGATGAGGTAAGCGCCTGCGGCGATGATTTTGTTTGAGGCGAATTTGTAACTGATGCCATCCGTAAACTCCCACCCGGTGAGGTTCACCGCGTTACTGCTCCGATTGTAGAGTTCAATCCACTGCTCCGGGTTATCGCGGGGCGGAATGTTGGTCGCCACCTGGGGGAACAACTTGTGATGATACATGATCTCGTTGATCACGATTTCGTTGCGGAGCGCGAAACTATTTGCGGCTCCGGGCGTGGAAGCATTGGGGATCAGCCAGCGTCCCGTCCCTCCCGGTAATCGAGCGCGCGCGCCCCTTTTGACGACTACCCCGTCATGCACTGCTGTGAAGTTGGGCGCATACAGGTAAAACTTGTCGCCGGAGACCGGCAGGAAACCGAGGGCGCTGTTGGAAATGGTAAGAAAGGCGCCAGCATTGAGTGCGGTCCCGGCCGGAATCACATAATCCTGATTGGTCACGCCACTGTCGTAACGCACGACGAATCCCTCCAGATCGAGCGCGTTCGTCCCGTAGTTTATCAACTCCATCCAGAAGGTGCCGTTCGTTGAGGGAGACAGTTCGTTAAACGCGAGAGTCGTCGGGGGGACTGGCAAGGGCACATACGATAAATCCGCCCCGAAGATCGGGCCATCCGGGCTTCCCGCCGCCTGATGCACTTCCACGGCGAGGACGTTGGCGCCAAACAGGAGATTACTCGTGGAAATCGTGATGGGTCCCGTATAGCTGACTGCACTGACGTCGGAGAGCGCGGGAGTGGAATGGCTGATCGGTCCGGCCGGCATGTTCTGGCGATAGACTTCCACGCCATTGAGGTAAAAGACGGCGCCATCGCTGACCACCGGGTTGATGCGGAGAGTGGAGTATTTGGGATTGCCCGAAAAATTGAAGCCGGTGCGGAAATAATAAGTGGACCGCCCGCTCGCCAGTGGCGCGTTGGTGTTGGCGGACAAACCGTTGCCACTGAGAAGTGCCCTGAAGCCGTTGGGGTTGGCGGTGGCGCCCTCATTTACCGTGCGAAACTCCAGCGTATTCGTTCCGCTCGTAAAGCCACTGTTCAATGTGAAGGGTCCGAGAAACGACGAGAAGCCCGACGCATTGATTCCGGTGAGCGCGCCGTTCAGGACGACATTGCTCAAGGTATTATCCACCGCCACGCTCATCATGAGCTGCACGGTGCTGAGAATGAATCCATCTAGATTGAATTTGGTTTGGTACCAGTAGGCACCGGCCGAAACGTTGGCCGAGCCCGGATCGAGAACACTGATGAAGCTGGATTGAGAATCATTCGCCAGCCACGCCGGATGATTCAGCACCACCGTGGCTGGTCCGCCCACCGTCCCCTGCGCCGCGGCGGTGAGTGTGTAATGGGGATCAAGCGTATTGTTCGCTTGGACGACGCCGTTCGCATCCACGCCCGTGTTAAACACGTTCACCGCGCGATTGGTAAGGTTAGCCCGTGACAACCACGCCGAATCATCAAAGCCTGAAGCGGACCAAGCCGTGCCCAGATCCGTTCCGGACGCTTCGTATTTCCACACGCCACCAACGGGCACCAGACCAATCCCCGCCGCGCCCAACGCCGGAAAATTATCGGTGCCAGGTGTGCCATTGACTTGTTCGCTGACGGTCCAATTGGCTGCCGCATCGCTGCCGATGTCCCGGTCGCGTTTGGCGAGAGAGACGCCGGAACCGTCTGGCGCCACCGGCCACTCACCTTCAGTCCCGTAACGGACGGAATTCACCAGGCGGCCGTTGTGATTTCTGAGATTGAGCGTGCCGCCACTGTTCGAGAGGCGGTTGGTAAATGGCCCGACAATATTGGTCCGACCGGTGGCTGCCATTAGCGCCACGGGATTGAGCGCCACCACTACAAAGCTGCGCCCGGCGATGCGGGCATTGGTAGGAAAGGTGTAGCCAATGTCGCCCGAAATGCGCCACCCACCCACATCAACGTCCACCGCCATTTGATTGTATAACTCCACCCATTCCAGCGCCGGCTCATTGGTGGCCGGGTGATACATGATCTCGTTAAAAACGAGGGTCGTGTCACCGCGTGATGACAAGAGCGCCGAGACAAACGTGGCAACGACAAAGCAAAGACGTTTCATTGATTTCGGTGGTTTGGTTGGGCCGATCGTAACGAGACCGTCACAACGTGACAACTCTTGATCGAGATTCCGCGGAAAAACACAGGTGCGATCACACGAGCGGTTTCTGGCGAGCCCGGCCAACGACGTCGCGCCGCCGCTCGTAACGCACCACGCCAGGCTCGGAAGCTTGTCCCACCTCAACAAAGCCCAGTTTCACAAGCGTGCGCTGCGAGGCAATTAACTCAGGAAGAGTTTCCGCAATCACACATTCCACCTCGTGCTGAAATGCCCATGAAACAAGCGCGCCCAAAGCTTCAGTGGCGAAGCCCCGGCGCTGATAAGCCGACAGCACGTTGTAGCCGATTTCGACGGTTTGGTGGAACGGTCGATCCTTAAAGCCTCCGACGCCTATGACCGCCCTCGACTCCTGCAAGATCCAATACCACATCGTCCAGCCGCCCAACGCAGGGTCACTTTCCAGCGCACGCTCGACTCGTCGCAAGGCACGCACGTCGCACAGAGGCGGCGGCCAACCTCTCCCCAGCTTCACCTGCATTAGTCGGGGCAGTTCGTTGCGGCCATGCAACTGGGCCCTCACCGTTTGGACAGTGGCCGGCACAAGTTCCAACCGCCTCGTCTTGAGAAACAAACTCATCGTCGCGCACGTTCGCGCGGGAAAAGATGATGGGGAAAAATCCCGCGTTGCCGGCAATACACACGCAAAAAGCGAACCACGTTGGCGCGCGTGAGCTTGCCCACCCCTTCCATTCCCAGCGCCAGTCGCCGCAAGTTAGCGGCGGCCTCAGAGTTTTTCACACTTCCCACGAAGGCCAACCCGTCCAGATCGATCAGGAACGGCGCGCCATGAACGTCAAAGAGGATGTTCGTCTGCTTCAAATCACGATGCACGAAACCTTCGTCATGAAGTCGCGCAACAAGCAGCCCGAGACTGCGAGCCGTCTCGCCCGGCCATCGCCCCGCATCGACCGCATCCTTCACTTCCGCCATGAACACGTAACTGCGCGTGGCGACGCCCCACACTTGCCGATTACCCGCGGCGATCACGCGAGACGTCGGCAGCCCGCACAATTCGAGGTGATATCCTTTGCGAAAATTGCGCTCCGCCGGCGAGCCGCGGAACAAATCCTTCAAGAGATTCAATGGCTTCTTGAAGTTATAACGCTTGAGCACGAGGCCGCCCGCCGCACCGACCGTGGCACCACGTCCCGCCTTTAGCACGCGGCCGAGCGTAAGAAAGGTGTCTGGCTGCCGAAGTTTTGATTCGATGCCGGCCGTCAGGTCGGCCCGGCGCACATGCCATCGGAACGAGCCAAATCTCCTAATATCGAAGTCACGGTTTTTTTTAAGGCATCGTTTCGAGCGCGCGAACAACAGTCTTCGGCGCAAGGTCTTTGCCTGTTCACGAATGGAGTCGCTAACGGGTAGCGGCAGCGTGACGCACAATTGGGCGAGCATCGACTCGGTCGCCTGTGTCGCGCGGCCGTTTCCAAATATCTCGGCACCGTGAAGATCCACGAGGCGAATTTCTACGGCCCCTTCATGAAACAAGAGATTCGACGGATGCAAATCATGATGAAGAATTCCTGCGTGCCCAATCCTCGTCACAAATTCAACGACACGAGGGAAGTGAGCTCGATGCAGGTGATCGAACGGCACCGCGCCCTCAAACTCTTCCGTAATCAAAATACTTTCCTGCAACCCGCCGACGGTCCAGCGCTCGCCCAGGGCCACGTGACGCACCGCGGGCACGCCCCGCCTCTCAAACTCTCCCGCAAGCCGCCATTCCTGTGCGGCCTGCGAGGGTTTCACCAAAAACTTCAATGGGCGCAAGGGGACGGCGTAATGACGGTATCGCTTCACGTAGAACCCCTGCCCGTCCACTTCATGCCGTGCCACGAGCTTCACTCCCGACTCCTTCACGATGAACGGCGCGGCCGCCAGCACCGCCTCCAGGCGAGGCGCAAAATCGTCGGCCAGCAGCCAGCGGATTCCATGATGGGTTCGTTTTATCACGCGAGACGCGGGACGTTATGACAGCTCAGAAGGCGGGAACAGAATTGAAAAATCCAGCACGCAACCATTCACTGCCCCGTGCTCGTCATCGCCCAACACCACGAAGTCCTTCATCACCTTGGATTGGATTCCATGGAGGGCGTGAAAAAATTCCACGGCGAACTCATCAAGAACCACAAAGGCCGCCGCGACATTCAGCGAGTGCGAGCGACCTGCGAGGGCCAACCGCTCGTGCTGTTCATCAAACGCAATTTCCATCCTTACAAAAAGGATGGGCTTCACTCTCTCCTGACGCGTGGCCAAGTCTGGTCGCAATCACGCACCGAGTGGGAGAATTCGCTGGCCCTAAAGGGCGCCGGCATTGACGTGCCCACGCCGGTCGCCTTCGGCGAAGAGTGCGGCCCCCTGTGGGAAAAGTTTTCCTTCATCATCACGGCCAGCGCACGTGGCGATATGACCTTGGATCAATTCATCCAGAGCGCGGCCAGCGCCGAGGAACGCCAGCACGTCTTCGTTTCGCTAGCGCGAGAGATTCGGAAGATGCACGACGCCGGATTGGCTTCGCCCGACTTGTTCACGCGGCATATTTTTATCGAGCGCGGCCCCAAGCCCAGGTTCTGCCTCATCGACATGGCCAGGTTGGACAGACGCCCCACACTTCCTTTGAAACTTCGCGCTCGGGACCTCGCGGCATTGCATGTGACCGCGCCGCTCCGCTTCGTTTCAAAGCAGGAACGAGAGACATTCCTTGAAGTGTACGGCAACAAAACTGACCTGGTGCCCCTCATCAAATTCCGGGCCGAACATCTTCTCCACCGACGCAAGTTTGCCGACTTCCATACTTCATAGCCGCACAACTGTTACGTGAGTTGGCTCAATGAGACCACGTGAGGCACGAAGTCGCCGCCTCCTCTGTTGATCACCACTCCACGATGACCGTGGGCGACACCGGGTAATGTCCGCACTCCGCCCCGTAAACGGTGAGTCCGCCTCGCGCCATGGCGTGTTCCGGGACAGCGAAACGAAGACGCAGATGGTCGTCCCTCACTCGGAAAGCCACCTCCTGCAACGTTTCCCGTTCCGCGTAGGCGTGGGTGAGGTAACCATAGGCGCCCTTGCCACCGCGCAGATAGCTCAACACGCCACGTGAGTCATGAGGATGGTTTCGGAGAACGCCTTCAAATATCCGCACGTCGTTCAAGAACGTCTGCAGGGTGGTGGGATAAATGTCCTCGTCCGTCTGGGGCGTGTCCGTGCGATGGGATGACGCTTCACACAAGATTCGAATGCGGCGCGCCTTGGCAATTTCCCTCCCGAAAAGGGGCAGTCGCCATTCAAAGAATCCATGGCCCCGACCCCAGCAACTGTCCTCGCGCGCTCCCGCCTCGCGATCATTCTGTCCATCGCTCCACCACGCCTCGGCCCAATCACTCGGCGAACCGCGAAGGATCAACGTGTGCGCGTCCAGTTCTTGAACCTGCCTGGGATACCCGTCGCTTACGAACATCTCGACGGTGTTCTGAGCCACGACCAGCCCCTTGTCATTCCGCGCTTCTACGGTGAGGCAACAGAGCATGGTTTCATCGGGCATTCGCAGGGGAATGGTGTGCGCATGCCAGACACGGCGATGCGGAAATAAGATGGGAACCATGCCGCGCTGGAGATCTTGCAGAAGACGTCCGCGCGTATCCATCCCGCCCAATCTCCAGTGCAGCGTAATATCTTTCTTCTCCTGCGTGGAGTAATGTGAGGAGGCCACGCTGATACTTGTTTCCTCGCCGGGCGCGAGTTTCACGATGGGCGGCGCATCGATGGGCAAGGCGTCGCTCTCGTTAATAATGCGCGGGTCGTATCCAATTTCCTTCGGCGTCCGGTCGTAATTCAGGAAGCCATTGTACTCCCACTCCACATCGTGGAGCTCCGTGTAAATGTAAGCCGAAATCTGCTGATGGCGGCGAAGCTCGTTGGTCAGGAATTTGAAACTCCAGCTCATGTCGCAATCGCCATCCAGCGCGCCGATGCCGCCGTACTCGCTGTTGATCAGCGGAGTGCCCTTGTGCTGAAAGCCCTCCACGTAGTTGAAACTTGAACCGCGATAGGTGCTGTCCACGATCTTGCGGATGTGCTCCTTCGCCTTGGCGTAATCGTTGATGTAGAAGTGCCACGAGTTGATGTCCGTCTCCGTGTGAGCAAAGTAATCCAGGTGATCCCAGTGGCAGACGCTCATGTCTTCAATGAGCCGGGTGGTATCGAGTTGCTTGGTAAGGAGCCACATCTCGTGGACCCATTTGTGCGAGCCGACATTGTCGAGCCGCTTCTTTTCCACGGGTTGGATTACTGCCGTGACCGAGGCAGGTGATTCCGGATCAGCTGAGTGGGCTCCGGGCACGCCCAAGGTTTCTTCCTTCTTTTCCACTGCGGGTGGCTTGGGGGTTTGATCGAAATGCTTGATCAATTCCACCTGACCGCCAAAGCCCCAAGTCTCATTGAAGATGCACCACGAGAAGATGGAGGGATGATTGAAATCGCGATCGATGGCTTCGCGCATCATTTGCTCCCAACGTTTTCGACCCAACGGAGTGTCCCCGCCCTCGCCGAAATTGGGCATATCCGCCATGAACAACATCCCCAGCTTGTCCGCCCAATAATACAGCAACGGGTCATCGATCTTGATGTGCGCCCGCAGGAAATTGAAACCGAACTTTTTCGAGGCCTCGATGTCATTCTTCAACACTTCGACATCGCTCGCGGTATAAACGCCGTCCGGATGATACGATTGGTAAAGGGCGCCACGAAGGTAGCGTGCGACGCCGTTCAAACGCAGGAAGGCCGGGCGTTCGGGATTGTCGCTCTGCTCGAAATCAATTTTGCGCATCCCGAAGTAGCTCCGAATGACATCATGAACCTTTGAGCCATCGCGCAGAGTGAATTTCACATCATAAAGATGCGGGCTGTTTGGATCCCAAAGCAGCATGGGCTCAATCTTGACCGTCTTCTCTCCGCGATTGTCACGAATCGGAATCTTAACTTTGGCCTGGGCGCCGTTGTGAACTCCCGGCGGCCAGATTTCCACGGTTACCTCAGCACTGCCCGACGTCTCTCGGCATTGCAGTTCGAAACGCGCCTCCTTTGTGTCGATGTCCGTATAAATCCGGAACTTCTCAATATGACTTTCGCCTCGCGGCTCGACGAAGACGGTCTGCCAGATGCCGCTCGTGGTGGTGTACCATTTCCATTGTTTACCGACGGGTTGCTCGTGGTTGTCCATCGGGTCTTCCACCCGAAGAACAATGAGCGCTTCGCGAACGCCATCCTTCTCCACCAGAGCATCCGTAAGATCGAATTCGAACGGCGTGTAACCACCCTCGTGATGACCCAGATGAATTCCGTTTACCCACGCATCTGTAAAGAAATCAGCCGCACCAATCGTTAGAATAACGCGCTTACCCTCCCATTCGGCGCTCTTGGGAATTGTGACGCGACGTCGATACCAGCCTACTTCATAACGCGGAGCGGAGCGGTGATTCGCCCGCGTAACTCCCAAGGGATTTTTGAAAACGCGTGTTGAATAGTAATTATCGTTCCCAGCGGAATCGCCATCGCCCCAGGCGGCCAGCGACTCCCAACAAAAAGGTACGATTATCTGTTCCCGCCAATCCGGTCCGTCTGCAAACCACCTCTCCTCCTCACCAACACGGTCGCCATCAAATCGGAACTGCCAGGGTCCATTGAGGTTCAACCAATCTCGACCTTCCATTGTTCCCCGCTGGCGCTCGGGCCTGGGATACTCCGGTCTTGGGTAAGCAAATCTATTCGGCATACGTTCGTTCCCTTCCTCCTTCTCGAAACAATACCAACACTGTGCAGGATACCGGTAGCACGGATGCCAAGGATTGCACGCGAGGAAGTTAAACGAACGACGCCCATCATCCGTTCACGCGGGAATTCAGTCGGAAACGAACGCGTCGATTCGGTCGCGCGAGCAGAAGGATTGACCGGAGTTCAAGGCAACTCTTTGATTTTGATATTGCGGAAACGCACCTCGAGATCGTTTGTGCGCTTTCCAACCCCGTGCACCTGAAGCCCGATAAAACCGGATGGATTCATCGCATCACGATAATCTGCCGCCGGCACGCCGTTGATTTGAGATTTGATTGAGTCGCCCACGGCCTCGATGTGGAACTTGTTCCAGTCGTTCTGCTTAAAAGCTTTTTGCGCTGCGGGGTTGTTGCTCAAATTATGAAACCATCCGCGACGCCCTTCTTCGTACAGACCGCCGGTCCAGGCGCGGGGAGATGGGTCAATCTCAATTTGGTAACCGTGAACAGTGCCGGCCTTGACCCTGTAGGTTTTACCTTTCCACTCCACTTCCGTCGGCATGTCGTACGCGTGGCTGCGGATTTGAACACCCGAGTTGAGACCGGGGGCGACCTTGAATTCCAACTCAAGAATGAAATTCGTGAACTCCCGGGTGGTGCAAAGAAAAGAATTGGGAGTGCCGGGCTGCGACGTCCCGACAATCTCGTTATTTTCAACGCGGTACTTAGCTTTGCCACCTTTTTGGGTCCATCCTTCGAGGCTCTTGCCATTAAATAAAAGTTTCCACCCAGCATCATCAGCCGCCATGGACAATGTGACGGATGCGAACGAAAGCACGGCCGCGGCAAACAGGCGATTCATGAACATGAGACAACAGTGATCGCGTGCGGGCGGAAAGGCGATTTCAAAACTTCCAAGTGTGGTCGGTTGGGACGCATAACGCAGAATTTCCGGTGAACCCGCACCCGAAGACCGCGGCTCCTTGTAAGCCCGCGCCTAGAGAATGCTGGAGAAGGACGATAACCGATTGTGGCGGCGCTCTTCAAAGATGGGTTGCCAGCGATGAATTTCGGCCAGCAGCGGCTCGTAAACGTCCCGGTTCCCATCAGCGCCCGCGTAATCCCAAAGCCCGTTGTAGCAATGACGGTCGTTATCCCATCCGGGATGATTGACGATCGGGTAAAGGCAAATTCCTTCAATCGGAACCCCTTGCTCCATCGCCGCTGCCGTCTCTTCGCAGACATATCGGAACCAAGGCACCCTGTCCTCGTCTTCCGTTCCTGTTTCAGAAACATAAAGTGGCGTCTGAAAACGCGCGTAGGTTTCCACCAACATTTCCCGAAAGGGTTTGTAAGAGGGGTGACTGCGTCGTAGGAAATCCCGTCCTTCCTCGCTCAGCAACCACTGGTTGTGCGGGTAAAAATTAACTCCAATCAAATGCGCTTGCCGTGCATCGCCGCCCAATTGAGGCCAAGCCTTCCCACGCAACATGTTCCACGCTTCAAATGTTGACTCATTGCGCTCCACCGCCAACTCGACCTCCTCAGCGCGGCCAGGCGTGGGAACACAGTGAATGAGCGGATCCACGAGAGTGAATCTGGCATCGGGGATCACATCGCGAATGGCACCCATGGCAGACAGCGCGCACCTTACGAGTTGAACCTTCAGCTCCATTCCCCGTTTCAACGCGTGCGGATTAAGATACCCGACTGAACCTCCAGCCCAGGATACAAACGAGATCTCGTTCACTGGCGTAAACCAGAATGGCCCCTGAGCATTTCGAAGAAGCCATTCGGCCGTTGCTCGCACGTAATCCACAAATCGGGGCACAAATTCGGCGCTGAAAATGTCGTAATGATCCGGCCAGCCAAAGTGTAGCAAGTCCCAAATCACCACCATCTCCTTTGCATTTGCTGCATCCACCAATGGGGCGAGACTCGAAAAATGATAGCGGCCTCTTCTGGACTCGATTCGATGCCAGCGGGTCCCGTCACGGACCGTTTGAATTCCTTGTTCCTTTAATCGCTGGTAATCCTCGTGCGCGAACCGGTCATGCTGGGTGCTCTCGACAAGGTCCAGGCGTTTGCCTCCCCTTAGCACGTGGGTGGAACACTCAAAGCCACCCATGAAAAAACTGGGAAACATCGGCCCATCGTGCTCGGCACTTCGACTCGTCGGGGAAAAATCATTCCTGCGCGGTTTCATGACTTACAAACAGGACCGGCGCTGCAAAGAAGAATACCCATTCCCTTTCGCAGCGCCGGGATCAGTCAGTGGCTGTTGCCGTTACTGAGCAGCGAACCGTTCTTTGGATTGCGCCGCGACCGTGCATGGCCATTGCCATTTCCACTCACGGCTTTGGACACTTTTGTCCGGCCGTTTCCATTGCTGGTGAGGGCGTGGTTGATGCCATTAGTGAGAGCGCTGGCAGCGTCAAGCGGAGCAATCTCGCGGGACGCCAATTCACCACTCATGGGAACGTGCAGTGTCGTCGCCTTTGGCTCAGCTTGGAGCACGACCGCGTCCTGGCGTGGCAAGCCGACGATTTTTGAGAACGTCGTCAGAGCCTGGGCCACGACCTGGTCCATGTTGTAATATTTGTAAGTCGCCAACCGGCCCACGAAGTGAACATGCGGCGTCTGTTCAGCCAACGCCGCGTAGCGTTTGTAAAGCTCGGCATTCTCACTTCGCGGGATGGGGTAATACGGATCGCCCTCTGCACATGAAAATTCATACACCAAGCTGGATCTTTGAATGCTCCTGCCCGGTGAGGTGTTTGAACTCTGTCACGCGCGTGTAAGCGTAATCATTGGGATAATTGATTACTGCGACCGGCTGCACCCACTCCTTGTTGACGGTCTCATGCTTAAACTCCAGGCAGCGATAGGGCAGCTTTCCGAAGCGGCAGTCGAAAAATTCGTCCACCGGACCGCTGAAGATCAGATCCTTGTAGGGAACGTATTCTTTCACCTCGCGGTAATCGGCGTTCAACATCACTTTGATGTTCGGATGGTCGAGCATCTTCTCGAACATCCGGGTATAGCCAAACTTCGGCATCGCCTGATACGCATCCGTGAAATACCGGTCATCACGATTGGTGCGGGTCGGAACGCGAGCCGTAACCTGGGCATCCAGTTCGGAAGGATCGAGACCCCATTGTTTGCGCGTGTAGCCTCGAAAGAATTTCTCGTACAACTCGCGCCCCACCTTATTCACCACGACGTCTTCTGATGTCAGGCACACCTCCTTTTTCTCGGCACGACTGGCAAACCAGTTATCAAGTTGGAAAGAATCGAGGTTCAACCCGTAGAGGCGATTGATCGTGTCGAGGTTGATCGGAATTGGCACCAATTGCCCATCCACGGAGGCCAGAACCTTGTGCTGATATTGGCGCCATTCGGTAAAGCGGCTCAGGTAATCAAACACTTCCTTTGAAGCCGTGTGAAAAATGTGCGGCCCGTATTTGTGGATCAAAATGCCGGCGTCATCGAAACAATCGTAAGCATTGCCGCCGATGTGACTGCGCCGGTCCACGACCAACACCTTCTTGTTGCAACCACGCGCTAACCGTTCCGCAAGTACACTTCCCGCGAATCCAGCTCCGACAATCAGATAATCAAACATACAGTCTCCTTTAAAACGAAACGGCCGCCGTCAGGCGGCCGACACTTGGTTATGGTTGCGGACGAGCACATCGCGGATGTGCCCATCGAGTTTGTTCACGATGGATTCCCAGGAATTCTCGGACGCCATCTTCAGCCCCCGTTCTACGGCACTGTGGTCGGCCTGAGCCGTTTCCTGCCGGCAAAGCTGGATAAATTCTTCATGAGAATGCGCCACCTTTACGACGGAACCGAAATTAGAAATCACATCCGGCACCGCACTGCTCACAATCGTCCTGCCCGTGGCCATGTATTCCAACGCCTTAGTCGGGTTGATGTATTCGGTGTGTTCGTTCATCGCAAAGGGCATGAGGCACACATCGAATCCCTTGCAGTAGGCGGGAAGATCTTTGTATTCGCGGCCCCCCATCCAATGCAGATTTGACCGCTGCGGAAATTGCGAGGGATCCACTTTAATGGCGGGTCCAATTATCACAATCGACCAGTCCGGATTCGCGTCCGCGAGCTTGGCGACCAATTCGTAATCCATTCGTTCATCCACGACGCCAAAGTAGCCAAGCACGGGCTTCTTGATGTTCGCGATGTCGGCTGGCACCTCTGTCTCGCTGCTACGTGCTTTACCAAAATGGGCGACGTCGACTCCGCACCCGTAGAAGTGACAGTTGTCGTTGTAACGGCTCTTGGACTCGAACATCTTGCGCCCACCCGTAAATACCACGTCTGCTTTGGCGAGCAGTTGCTGTTCGCGATCAACGAGTGCTGGCGGAGCGCCTTTGAACTTCGAAAGCTCGTCCATGCAATCATACACGGTCGCCATTTCATTCATGTGGCCCGCAAAAGCCGTGACGGCCATTGGATCGTAAAACCATTGAACTGGGTTTCGAAATCCTTCGCCAACGACTCGCTTTCGAGCGCGAGTTGAACCAAGCGGCGGCGTTCCCGATCCACGAGCTCACCATCACTCCACTGCCACGCGGGAAATTGGAGACGCAGGATGGTGATATTCGGGAAACCGTCGGCTGCCCTGAACCTTGCGTAAGGTGCAGCGAGCTGCGGATCAGGTCCGACGGTCTCCACGAATAAAATTTTATGCTTCCGGCTGAGCCGCGAGAGAAATTGCTGTGGCCGCTGCCACACCCAATCCCAGCAGAGATGCGAATGAACTATCAGCGGAAAGTTTTCGGAAGGTGCCGCAATGCCGTTGTCGCTTCGCGCTCCCGTTTGTTCTGTCTCGGAAGATTGTCGAGTCTCCTGGCGTTCACCCGTTTTTCGATTGGATAGGACTGCTTTTTTTATTTCCCCTGAATTACCCGTTAACGCGCTCGGCATGTATGACATCGGGGGCCGAATAGCTAAGACGGTGCCACGTGCCTTCGCACCGGTTGCCATCCAAGTCGGCGATTCATTTCATTTCGATAAATCCAAAATATTCGATCATTCACCGCGGAAACCAAGTGTGTGGGGGTGTGCGACCTGCAACGAAGACGTTGGCCTGGTATGCAGTCTGCAACTGATCCACCTCGGTGAAACGGAACGTCGTAGTACTCACCCTCGTTTCGCCGTGCTTCGCTTCAATAGGAACAGATCCTGCAAACAAGCCGCCGTCAGTGGGCATCAAAAAGGAAAAAATATGAAAAAATATCTAATGGTAACCGGGGCAGCCTGTGCAGCTCTCGTCTTGGTCGGCTGCACGCGGGACGATCATCGCCGTCGCGGCGGCATGAGTGAAACGTCCGGAAGCCAAGTTGGCACCAGCACTCAGCCGACAGGGGTTGAGCGTTCGGATTCGTTGCGTTCTACGAACACCAACAACAATGCACCGGCTAGCGGCACTACAAGTTCAGACGCGAACTCCCAAGGAAGCGCCAGCGATCGAAGCAGTGGTGCAGGCAGCGATGATAATCGCACACCTGCGTCAAAGTAGTTTTCACGGCCCGAAGCGGTTTGCCATGACTGCTTCGGGCCTCTCACCGCTTTAGGGAACTATCCCTCTGCGCCCATTTCGGGTCGGCCTGCGGGAAATCTAGATTGTAATGTAACCCGCGGCTCTCAGGCCGTTGCAGCGCGCACTCAATGATTAACTCAGCCACAGTGGCGATGTTCCGGAGTTCCAAGAGGTCGCTTGTGACGTTGAAGTCCCAATAATATTCCTGAATTTCCTCCTGCAGATTCGCGATCCGTTTCTTCGCGCGTTGCAACCGTTTGGTGGTGCGGACAATCCCAACGTAGTCCCACATCAAACGCCGGATCTCATCCCAATTGTGCGTAACGACTACGAGCTCGTCCGCATTGTGTGCGTGGCCTGAGTGCCATGCAGGCAAGGAGACTTCTAGGGGGCAGGCAGTAAGGCGCAGAATTTTTTCGGCAGCGCGATGGGCGCAAACCAGCGCTTCAAGGAGGGAATTGCTCGCCAGCCGATTCGCTCCGTGCAGCCCGGTGCATGCAACTTCGCCCACCGCATAAAGGCATTCTATATCCGTCTCGCCATCCACCGTCGTCTGCACGCCGCCGCATTGGTAATGAGCTGCCGGGACGACCGGGATAGGCTCCTTGGTAATGTCGATGCCGTACTGCAGGCAGGTGCGGTAGATGTTGGGGAACCGCTCGATGATGAACGGAGCGGGCTTGTGCGTAATGTCGAGCAAGACACATTCTGCGCCGCTGCGCTTCATTTCGCTATCGATGGCACGGGCGACGATGTCACGGGGCGCGAGCGACTTCATGGGGTGGTATTTGTCCATGAACTCCACGCCATCTTTAGACTTTAAAACGCCGCCCTCGCCTCGCACCGCCTCGCTGATCAGGAAAGATTTAGCCTTGGGATGATAAAGACACGTGGGATGAAACTGAATGAATTCCATGTTTGCGATCGTCGCCCCGGCACGATACGCCATCGCTACACCGTCCCCCGTCGCAATGTCTGGATTCGTCGTGTAGAGATAAACTTTTCCACAACCGCCCGTGGCCAGCAGGACCACGGAACTGGCGTAGGTTTCCACCTGCCCGGTCTTGTTATCGAGCACGTAAACCCCGACGCAACGATTCGCCCCAGGCTGCCCCAGCTTTCTTGTGGTAATGAAATCAATCGCGAAGTGGTTCTCAAACACGTGGATGTTCGGCTGCGCGGCCACGGCGGCAAGCAAGGCGCGCTCAATCTCACGGCCGGTGACATCCTGCGCATGAAGAATTCTGCGCTTGGAATGACCGCCTTCCTTGCCCAAATCGAGCTCCCGATGACCCGCGACCTCACGTTCCGAGAAGCGCATCCCCAACTCGATCAACTCCTGTACGCGCGCGGGTCCTTCCTGGAGAATCGTTCGAACAACCGCTTCCTTGCACAGTCCCGCTCCCGCAATCAACGTGTCCTGCACGTGCATTTCCACGGAGTCTTCCTTACTCGTCACCGCCGCAATGCCGCCCTGCGCGTAGTTGGTGTTCGATTCGGCGCGATGCTTCTTGGTGATGATCGCCACGCTGCCCCGCCCCGCGACTTTTAACGCGAAAGAGAGGCCTGCGATGCCGCTGCCCAGAACGATAAAATCGAATTGTTTCATGTCCGAGCTGAAGAATGAGTGCAATGCCCCGGAAACGGGAAGGCGCAAAAACTATTGTGAGCAAGTAACTACGAGATCGAGGCGCTCTCCTCGAGCGGTCAAACGCGCGCGGCGCTGCGAACGCCGTGAGCCACTTCCGGCGGCGGAACACTTGTTGCGTTGGCCGGCTTGATTTGATGGGCGTGTTCCAATGGAACTGCGACCTACGCAGTTGGAAAGAGGCAGTGCCGGCCCGTTCACAGCTCAGCGTTGTCAATCAAGCGGGTGCCGCCAATGAACACGGCCAACGCCAGCTGCGTCCCACGCGCGACTTGCAGGAGTGGTTGCAACGTTTGGGGATCGAAGAATTGAATGTAGTCCACTCGGGCATCCGGTTGGCGCGCGATCAGGTTTTTTATTTCCGTACCTAGCATCTCCGCCGCCATCGGACGCTTCGCTGCGGACACTTTCCCTTTCGCGTATTGAATTGCCTGCCACAGCACCGTTGCCTGGGTCCGTCGTGAACCATCCAGGTACTTATTGCGTGAACTCATCGCCAGTCCATCAGGTTCACGGACCGTTGGCGCAACGATCACTTTCACTGGAAAGTTCAGGTCCCGCACCATGCGCTGGATAACCGCGGCTTGTTGAAAATCCTTGGCGCCGAACACTGCAATCTCCGGCATGACGATGTTGAACAGCTTGGCCACGATCGTCGTCACGCCTCGGAAGTGAGTGGGTCTCGATTCCCCTTCCATCGCGCGCGACAGGTTTTCCTCCACGACATAAGTGCTGTAATGCCCTGCGGCTTTCCCCGGATACATTTCTGCGTCGGCCGGAAAGAAAATCGCGTCAGCCCCAGCCTCCCGACAGAGACGTTTATCGCGAGCCAGGTCGCGGGGATAGCGACTCAGATCTTCAGAGGGAGCGAACTGAGTCGGATTCACGTAAATGCTCACGACAACGATCCCTTGGGCTCCGACACGTTTCCGCGCGCATTCGATGAGGCTGACGTGTCCTTGATGGAGGTATCCCATCGTGGGTACAAACGCGACGCGACGCCCCTCTCGGCGCCACTTGAGAGCGAGCCGTTGCATTGAAGGAACGCTTTTCACTACGCGCATCACCCATGTTGTTTCCTGACAGGAACGGGGTGCAAGCCACGAATATTATCCGGTCCACTGCGTTTTTCGTCCCCGGGGATTTTTTCAGGCTATACCCTGATGGCTCGAAAATAATCCTGATTTAAGGTGATGCCGTTGGACGTGCTGACCGGCAGATAGGGGACTGTCACTCAGCTAAGTTCAACTGAGGGATGGATCAGAGAGCGAGCTTGGTTAGGGGTTCCGGGCTCGCTCTCTTTCATTTTCACCAGACCGTCAATTCAGGTCTAACCGTTCAACCAGGCTCGCCACGGAAGATTTCGAAGAATTCCAAAAGCAATCACCGCTACGGCGAAGGCCCAAAGCCATCTGGGGCTCTTGGCGGCTGTGCGACCCTTTCCTGCCGCCTACCAAATCCCAAACGAACCGCCCGCTCATCAGCGCGAGAAGCGGCAACGCGATCACGAACAATGGATTCAAAGCGAATGCCTGACGCACATTGCCGTGCAATAATTGGTGTGTAGCGCGTAACCCGCCGCATCCGGGGCAATCCCACCCCGTCCAAACTCGAAAGAAACATTGGGGGTAAAACCGACTCTCCGCGGGATTGAAGAAATAAAGGATCGCGCCCACGACACCCGCAGCCACAAGGCCGCACCAGATGAAGACGGCCTTGGTGCCCCGCTCTTCCACGATGATCGGCGGCGCCACGTCCATGGATCAACGGAAGGCTGATTTAACCTCAGGCTTCATCAAAACCACCAGCACCCAGATGCCCACGGGCAAGCCGACGCAGCAACAGGAGGACGTGCAGGGAATCATCGATAGGATGGTCGCCGTCACGACGAGGCCGTAGCTCTCCAACTTCTTCATTTTGGTGGAGGCAAAAATGAAGAAAGCAGCGAGAGCCAATGCGATGAAGTTCACCACCAGCCCAAGACTACCTGACATCATTTTCAAATACTCTTGTAGCTGGGGAGGCAGGTTACCCGGCGGGACGGCACCACCGCCGCCGATCAGGTTCGATACCAGGCCTGAAAGGGAAGCCAGCACGCACAGAATTCCGACGACCATCAAGCCTGTGGCAGGTCCATTCACGCGCCTCTGGGCGTCCGCAGTAGAAGGCGCTGCGCTCAAAGGCACACCGCTTGGCATGGGCTGTGCCACGGTCGCAAACTCGGGGAAACTCGAAAGTGGCCGCCAATCCGTCTGACTGTCAGCTTGAAGCAGGGTCTGGGAATTGATCCGACCCTCGGCAATCCACTGGCGTATTTCGTCCGCGCTAACCGGCCCGTATTGTTTTTGATCCGCCCCGATGATTTTATACATGCGTCCTCTTTCCCTTGGATTGGTTGGGCGGATAGATGACAGAAGAGGCCGTTTGAGCCAACTGGAAAATAACTCAGAAAACGGCTTCGGAAAGAGTCACCAGCTTTCGGGAGGCTTGCCCGCTCTCGATCAGTTCCTCCGCCAATTCCCAGCCTTCGCCAAAGCTTTTAACGCGATTGGCCACGAAGAGAGCGGCAGCCGCATTCAGCAGCACTGCGTCACGCTTGGGACCCCGCTCCACCCCTTCCAGGATGCGCTTGAGGATCTCGGCATTGGCCGCTCGGTCTCCGCCCACCAAGTCGCCCAGCGAACCTGATTGAAGCGGAAATTGCGAAGGGGAATAATCTGAAACTGAAAAGCCCCGCTCCTGATAAAATTCAGCCAGGTGATTCTCACCAAAGGTTGAAAACTCATCGAGGAACACAGTCCCCGTCGCACTGGCGCCTGCCTCGGGAACGGCGGAAGCTAATCGACCACATACCACCATGCCGCGCCGCACCCCTAACATTTGAAGCACCCGCGCAACTGGCTCACAAAGCTCGGGCCGTGGCACACCAATGAGCTGCGCGGTCGGGCGAGCGGGATTCAAGAGAGGGCCAAGAAAGTTGAACACGGTCCGCTGACCTCGCTCCGCACACAACTTCCGGGCAGGTCCGATGTGCTTAAAGGCGGGGTGATATTTCGGAGCGAAGAAAAAAGCGAATTGATGCTGCCGCAATGACTCGGCCGCTTGAAAGGGATCAAGATCTGTCCTAATGCCCAATGCCTCCAGCACGTCTGCGCTGCCGGACTGAGAAGTAATTGCCCGATTTCCGTGCTTGGCCACACAGATGCCCGCTGAAGCTGCAAGAATCGCGACGGTCGTCGAGATATTGAAGGTGTTCAACCGGTCTCCACCCGTGCCACACACGTCGAGGATTTCGCCCGCGCGCGTAGCCGGGTCCAATGGCGGGATCACGGAAAGGTTCCGCAACTCGTCGGCGAACGCGGAGATTTCTCCGACCGTTTCGCCCTTGCGCGCGAGGGCGCAGAGAAAGTCGGCTTTACGTTCGGCGGGGATGCTTTCCTCAATCAGTTCACGCACCGCTTCGCCCACCTGTGCACGCGAAAGCGGCACCGCATTCTTCAACTGTTCCTGCAAGGATTCGAGCACGCGCGAGGATAGGGAAAGCCCGGCGCCGAGTCCAAGGATGGAACGACGCCGCGAAAACCAGCGTTCGCAGCTTGTGAGAAACTGCCGTCCCGCGTACACAACGCGCCGATGCCGCAACCTGAAATTCTACCGACGCACACGCCAGCATTGTTCGCGTTCGCGGTGCACCGTGCGGTACAGGCGTTGGGGCGCGGAGAAGTCGTCGCGCTTCCCACCGAGACCGTTTACGGCCTCGCCGCCAATGCACTGGAGCCACAGGCAGTGCGCCGGATCTTCGAGATCAAGGGACGGCCCGCGCACAATCCCATCATCGTCCATGTTGCAGATCTGGCGATGGCACGGCGTTGTGCCAGCGAGTGGCCAGCCCTGGGCGACTCACTGGCCGCGGCCTTTTGGCCAGGACCGCTCACTTTAGTGGTCAAGCGCTCTCCGGAAATTCCTAATGTGGTGACTGCGGGGGGCGACACGGTCGGCGTTCGCTGGCCGAGCCATCCCTTCATGCAGGCGGTCATACGCCAATGTGGATTCCCGCTCGCCGCACCGAGTGCCAATCGTTCGAACGAAATCTCTCCGACCAACGCCATCCACGTCGCACGCGGCTTGCGTGAACTGATCCCTCTCGTCATTGACGGTGGACAATCTCAGGTGGGAATCGAATCCACCGTGCTGGACCTCACCGTGTCGCCCCCGCGCGTTTTGCGGCCAGGGATGATCCATCATGAGTCATTGATGTCGGTGACGGGCGAACTCGATTCAGAGGCCGCGCATGCCGACGGTCCGCTCCGAAGTCCTGGGCTGTTGCGTAAACATTATTCGCCGAAAGCGCGCCTTATCATTCTCGCATGGCACGACGAGGCGGACTTCGGCCCTCAACTGGCCCGCGCCCTCGCGAAGGAGCACTTGTCCATTGCGCCCGAACGCATTTTCGTCATCGCCCACACGCACATTCCACTCAACGCCGGCGTGGGTCGCATCAGTGTGATTCCCCATGATGCCGAGGCATTTGCGCGGGCGATCTACTCGGAATTGCATTCGTGCGACGAAGCCCAGGCGGAACTCATCGTCGTGGAGGCACTGCCTGAAAACGCGCACTGGCAGGCCGTCGCGGATCGATTGAATCGCGCCGCCGCACACGGCTGATTATTTCAATTTTGTCTCCGCCGTAATGCCAAGGGCGACTTCCTCGTCAAACACAGCAGGCGGATGCAACATCAGTGGCCACCGCTTGCGCAGGACGGAAGCGGTGCTGGCGCGCACCTGAACTTCTTCACCATTCCGCATGGCACTCCCCATTACGCCGAATGCTTTCCATTCACCGGGCAGGAACGTATCCGGAACCGTGACCTTCATCGTCACGTTGCTTTTCCCGGCGGCGATAACGCTGTTCGTCAGGACCCACGGCTCAGCCACGCCCGCGAGCGCCAATTGCACATCTCCTTTGTAGTCGGCGCGGGCCACCGACACTTTCATCTCAAACTCTTTTCCCGGCGCAGCATTGAACGTGTCGGAATCGAGCGATAGCGCGAAGCCCGGGGAGCGGTGGCTGACGAAGCGATAGACCAGGTTGGGGCCAGACGCGCCATTGGCTTCCTCGACGCTCAGCCGATAAACGCCATTGCTTGTGAAGGTGTAAGTCAGAACGCCTTCGTCGGCCGCAGTTGGATTGGAGCGCCCAAGCCGTTTGCCATCCGATGATTCAAGCTGCATCAAAACATCGCACGGTGAACCAACGGAGCGGGTGGCCGCTCGAAAATCCCAACGCTCACCTTTGCGCGCGCTGAACTCGAAACAGTCGCGATCGTTAAGGCGGTCGAAGCGGCCGTTGACGCCGCCATCCAAAGAAATTTGGGTCGCTTGTTTTACGTCGTCGTTTGGCTCGACCTCCAGTTCTTCGCGCCGAGACGTTGCGGTGACTGTGGCGAACGCCGAACCCGTTTGACCTTTGATGGCGAGCGGCAAGCCGGCGGAATTGGAAGAGACTCGGAACGTCACATCTTTAAAGTTATCAAACGGGCCCGCGAGTCGAATCATTTGCTCCCTGCCCCGCTTCACCGCCACTGGAAACGTCGTGGTCACCAATGGAAAGTCGCCAATCTTAAGGCGGTAAAAATAGCCTTGGCCTCCACCATAGTTCACATCACGCACCTCGACGAAATAGTCATCAGACTCAGGCGCGATGAAGGCAAGGTAGCTGTCTGCGCGCAGGCCGGGCACGTCATCCACTTGTCCGATTTCACGACCCGCATTACTGACCACCCGCACGACGGAATCCATTTTCGAGCCAAGCCGCGCCGCCACGACTTCCAAAGCCACTCGCTGCCCTTTACTCACGCGAAGCTTAAACCAGTCGTAGGCCAACTCTTCGCACCGGCCATCCAAAGCGGAACCGAACTCGATGCGCTGCGCTGCCGAAATCGTTTGGTTGGTCTTCGATTCAACCGTGGTGGGAAGATCATCCAGCAGCATGAGCACTACCGGCGACACGCCCGATGGGCCGAAAACCCGGAGCGACGCAACGCCGACCGTGCTTTCTTCAGAAGGTGTAATGCGAAATTTCCCCGCCCCAAGGAATTCGTAAGTGGCCGGGAAACTCGTCCACAAATTCGTTGCGTCGGCCAGCCCCTTACCCGCGATTTGCAATTCCACTGACGCGCCGGGCTGGAGAGCAAGGGGCGACAAGGAATCAATGTCCGGCCCCGCAGCCGCAAGCTTTCCGGGAAGGCAGTGGAGGCAAATCAGGAAAAGCAACGTGCGAACAGAATCCGAGCCGGAAAATTGAAGCCCTGAGACCACTCCGCCCCACCCTCTCTTTAATGCCGACCATGTGACGAACCTCACCTGACCCCTCACGCCATCACTCCCATCACCGGCTTTCCTTCGCTGATGAGCACGGGGCGTTTCACCGCGTTGTAAATCTCTGTGTGCGGGTCGATGCCGAGCAGATGGTAAATCGTCGCGGCCAAATCGTCCGGCTTCACCGGGTCCTTCGCCGGATACTCGCCTTTCTTGTCCGACTCGCCGTAAACGAAACCCTTCTTCACGCCGCCGCCGGCGAGCAATGTCGTGTAGCACTGCGGCCAATGGTCGCGGCTGAAATGTTCTCGTTGATCTTCGGCGTGCGGCCGAACTCGCCCATCCACACCACCAGCGTGTCATCGAGCATTCCGCGCTCGTCGAGATCCGTGAGCAACGTCGGCAACGTCTGCTCGTGAATCGGCAGGTGATACTTCTCGATGATGGGATACATCCGCGTGTTGTTGAACCCGTGCGTGTCCCACCCGCCGCTCGTCGTGCTCTGTCCGCCGATGCTGTCGGAGAAATAAACCGTGACGAACTTTGAACCCGCCTCCACGAGCCGCCGCGCGAGCAAACAGCTCTGGCCGTAAGTCGTGCGCCCGTAGGACTCGCGCACCTTCGCCGGCTCGGCACTCAAGTTGAATGCGTTGCGCAGCTTCGTGGAGTTCAACATCCCGAGCGCCTTGTCGTAATACGAATCCAATCCGCGCGCCGCCGCGGAGTAATCGAGCAATCGCGACTGCGCATCGACAATCTTTTGCAATTCGCGCCGGCTCTCCAATCGTTCGTAGCTCAGGTTCGACGGCAGGCTCAATTCCGGCAGCGCGAAGTCCGGCGCGTTCGGGTCCTGCGTGAAGAAAAACGGGTCGTGCTCCTTGCCCAGAAAACTCGCGTGCTGCCCCGGCGTGATCGACCCGTCGCGAATCACGTACGGATACGAAACGTAAGTCGGCATGTCCGGCGTCTTGAGCGGCGCGAGCAAATCCACCACCGAACCGTAGCCGGGAAACAAATCGATCGAGTCGCGCAACCGCTGGTCGTCGCTCGGCGGCGCGTGGCCCGTGAGCGCGTAGTAGCCGGCCGAGTTGTGGTTCTTCATCGTGTGCGTCATGGACCGGATGAGCGTGACCTTGTCCATCACCTTCGCCGTCTTCGGCAGCTTCTCGCACACCTGAATGCCGTCGGCGTTTGATGAGATCGGTTTGTACGGACCGCGAATGCCTTCGGGCGCATTCGGTTTCATGTCGAACATGTCCACGTGACTCGGCCCGCCGTATTGGAAGAGGAAGATGACGTTCTTCGCGCGCGCCTTGATTTTGCTCACCGCCGCCGGCGCGACCAGCGACTTGGCCGCCTCGCCCTTGAGCAGGTTCGGCATGGTCAGCCCGAGCAGGCCCAGCCCGCCAACCTTGAGCGCGTGCCGCCGCGACACGCGCAAGGCGTTGAAACCCGGACAGGCGGAAGGCGCGCTGAGTTCTTTCATGGCTGAGAGATGTTTAACACCCAGGAATGGACGGGCAATGGGGGAGTTGGATTCGAGCCACAATTACTTCTTCACCGGCCAGGTTTTCTGAAGGCACTCGTTAGATTCACCATCAAATTCTCGCACGGCATAAGCACTGACAAATTCCGCAATCGAGCCGTTTTTGCTTTCACCCAGGATCTCGCCGCGCAGAGTGATCATGTTGATGCAGAAATGGAGTGTGGAGAAATACCATTTTCCGTTCGAGCCGCGGGCGAGAAAAAGATCCGCGATAACATGCCCCTCTTTGCTGTCCACGTGAGAATAAACGAAGTATTCGCCGTTGGTCATGAGCAGCACGTTTGTGCCGATCCAACCATCGGCCGAATTGTCAGCGGCCTCGGCATGCAGTATCGCGATTTCGTTGGTAATCATTTGCCGATCACCACTTCTTTCCATCACATCCGCGATGGCCTGCTCCTTCCATTGTTTGCGCGGTTTGGAATACAACCGCGGATCGCCTCGGACTGCAGCAATGACAAGTAAAGTGACCAAAAGAAGAGCGATACCTAAGCAACTCCAAAGGACCGTTCTGCAAAGGTGCGGTGTCACTGCATACTTTTCTTTCTTTTTGCGCTCGGGGTCAATGGCGGGGAGATACCCTCAGCCCGTCGGTGGCGAACGCAATTTATGAGGTGATGGTTAAAGGCGCAGAGCTGTTCGAGCAGTGGATTTCCCTTCCGAACGTGTAGCGCTCTGGCCTCCTGTGATCGAATCCGCCCCTCAAAGCTTTTCCGCCGGCACTTTGAATGACATCTTCTCGGCCGTGAGCTCCAAACAGGGAAAATCGGATTATGACCATTGAACCCATTCTCGTAGCCAAAGCTGCTTCGGAAATTTTCCTTTTGCCGCAGATGGCCAATCGTCATGGGCTCATCGCGGGTGCGACCGGGACGGGCAAGACCATTACGCTGCAAGTGCTGGCAGAAAATTTCAGCCGGCTCGGCGTGCCTGTCTTCATGGCGGATGTGAAAGGCGATCTCGCGGGTCTTAGTCAGGCGGGCACGCCCACACCCAAAGTGCAGGAGCGGATTCAGCAACTGAAACTCGAGGGCTTCACATTCGGCGCGTGCCCGGTGACGTTTTGGGATGTGTTTGGCGAGTCGGGACATCCGGTGCGCGCGACGGTTTCGGAGATGGGGCCGTTGCTCCTCTCGCGATTGTTGATGCTGAATGAAACACAGGCCGGCGTCCTGAACCTCGTCTTCCGCATCGCCGATGAGCAGGGCTTGCTGTTGCTCGACCTGAAGGATTTGCGCGCCATGCTTCAGTTCGTCGGCGAGAACGGATCCCAATTCACCACGGAGTATGGCAACGTTTCCGCAGCCAGCATCGGAGCCATCCAGCGCAATCTTCTAACACTCGAACAGCAGGGTGCAGAGAAATTCTTCGCCGAACCCGCGTTGAACCTCGACGACCTGCTACAAACCGATTCACAAGGGCGCGGCGTCATCAACATCCTCGCGGCGGAGAAGCTGATGCAGGCGCCGAAGGTCTACGCGACCTTTCTGCTCTGGCTGCTCTCTGAGTTGTTTGAGCAGCTGCCCGAGGTCGGCGATCTACCCAAACCCAAGCTTGTGTTCTTTTTCGATGAAGCGCATCTGCTCTTCGGGGACATTCCGCCCGCGCTATTGGAAAAGATTGAGCAAGTGGTTCGGTTGATCCGCTCGAAAGGTGTTGGGGTTTATTTCATCAGCCAGAACCCGCGCGACATCCCGGACGATATTCTCGGGCAACTCGGCAACCGGGTGCAGCACGCCCTCCGCGCCTTCACACCACGAGATCAACAAGCGGTGAAAACTGCCGCCGATACGTTCCGGCCCAACCCAAAGTTAGACACGACCACGGTGTTGACGGAGCTCGCCGTGGGAGAAGCGCTCGTGTCTTTCCTCGATGAAAAGGGTCAACCCGGCATCGTGGAGCGCGCATTCATCCTGCCACCACACACTCAAATTGGACCCATCAAACCTGAGCAGCGGCAACAGATCATTAAATCCTCGCTCGTCTTCGGAGCCTACGAAACCGTGGTGGACCGCGAGTCCGCATATGAAAAACTCAAAGGCTCCGTGGCGGCGGCGCAGGCGAGAGCCGGCCAATCTACGTCGCCTGCAGCAGAGAGTTCCGGCGGTGGATTCTTCGAAAGGATCTTTGGAAATCCCGGCTCCCCTGCCCCAATGCAAACGACTCGATCCCGCGGCGGACGGGTGCCGGAGAGCCTCGCCGAAGCCATGGCCAAAAGTGCGGCTCGAACCATTGGCAGCACAGTGGGCCGGGAAATTATCCGGGGCGTGATGGGTTCCATCTTCGGCGGTGGCCGCCGGCGTAGCTTCCGCAGGTGACGCGAGAGGCTTCTCGTTCGTCCTCGTCTCAGATCCTTACCTTCTGACCGGCGACACGCGCAGGCCGTCCTTGATTCGATCGCCGGGGTAAAGAATGACCTCGTCGCCGTCCTTCAATCCATCGAGCACCTCTGTTTCGGTTCCGCTGGATTGACCGACTTGGATCGGGCGAAGCTTCGCGCGGCCGTCACGAATCACGTAAGCGTTCCACTGATTCCCAACGCGAAAGATGGCGCCGCTCGACACCTTCAACACCGACGCTTTTTGCCACGTGATGATGCGGGCCTCGACGCGGAAGTTGTCGCCGAGACTGCCGCGCTCACCGGCAGGTGTCAGCAGATCCGCCACGACATAAACACGCTGCTCCTCGACGCCCAGCGCAGATATTTTCGTGAAGGCCGCCGGCTCCACAAAGCGAACCACGGCTTGTAATGGTTGCTCGCCACCCCACTGCTCCAGCTCCACGGGCGTTCCGGGCTTGATGACGGCACCGTCGCGAGACAGTGCTTCAATGATGACTTCCAAATCGGCGGGGTCCCCCATTTCGAGCAGCGGCGTGCCCACGACGACGGCGCGCGAGCTTTCCTCAAAGACCTTCAAGACGCGGCCTGCGATCGGCGCGCGCAGCTCCACCGGTGAAGGATTACTGGCGTTGGGGCTGGTGAACTCGACAAGCTCTGCCTCCGCCTCACGTAGCGTCGCCTCGGCCACGTTCAGTTCTCGCGCCGCAGATATTTCGCGCCATTGCACTTGTTCAATCTCCTGCTCCGAAATCGTCTTATCGAGGAAGAGCCGTTCGGCGCGGCGAAGCTCATTTGTGGCGAACCGATGTTGCGCCCGCGCGCGCTCGACATGAGCAGCCGCACTGTCGCGACGCGCCTCCGCGAGAGTGCGCGATCGCGCGTCGAGGAGTGCCGGCCGGACGGGATCAATCACCGCCACGATCGTTTGGGTAGAAATTATTTCGGCGCCGGCTTTGAACGGGATGCGGCGCAACTGTCCCGCCACCGGCACCGAGACGACGTAGCGCTGGCGGATGCGCGTCTTGCCTTCCTCGTTCACGGAACCGCGAAGTTTCCCGGTGGTGACGCGAGCGATTTCCACTGGCGCGGGTTTGGGCCACAAGCCAAATGCGAATAGACCGAGGAGGACGAGAGCAGCGACGTAAGGCAGCCAGCGGCGTGGCCGGTGACCGTTGCCGTTCTTGCGTTTGAGCGGAGCATTGGGCGAGGAATTCATCGGGTTCAAAATTCTATTCGGGCGCTTTCAACGCACTCACCAGATCGAGATTCTTCAACGTTCGCAGCACGACAAGCCCGGACAAGGTGGATGCGACCGTCACGACCAGCACGGCGAACGTGTAGTTGCGCAGGGTGAAAACGGGAGGCAGGCGAACCGTCTCCGTATTCACGGCCTGGAGGATTCCCGACGCGAGCACTGTCCCAAAGACCAGACCCAGCGGCACCGCGATCAACGCCAGGATCACCAGCTCGATCACAAGCACCGCGCCAACTTCGCGTTGGGAAAAACCGATGACCCGTAACGTGGCCAGCTCGCGTCCCCGTTCCGCAAGCGAGATCCGGGCGTTGTTGTAGACCACGCCGAACGCAACGATGGTCGCAAAGATCAAATAGATCGTCTGGATAAGGCCAATGCTGGCCGCCGTCGTCTTGCGGAAGTTGTTGCGCAACGATTCCTTTACGACCACCCAACTGACCCGCGGCTGCAATTTGAGCTCACGCAAAAACTCCTGCCAGCGCGTGCCATCCACGCGAAAGCTCGCGCCCGTGATGACGTCGCCTTCGCCCAGCAACCGGTTGAGGGCGCGGCGATCCATGTAAGCGATGAGCCCGGCGAAGTCTTCACTGAAACCCACGAGCCGCACGTTCACCTTGCGTCGCCGTCCTTCAAGGAATTCCACCGTGACTGCGTCGCCCAATCGAGCACCGAGGACTTCACCGAGCTTGGACGAAACGACGAGTCCCTCCGCCGGCACAGGCACGATGCGAAACTGGGAGTCAATGACACGTTGATGTTCCCCTTCAGGGTCCATGCCCTGGATCGCGAGTTGCCGATGGCGCTGTTCGAAGTGTATCCGCGCCGCAGCGTAGCGGAATGGTTCCATGCTCATCACGCCCGGCAGTTGCCGCAAGGGATGCTTGGCGGCTTCGCTGTCCGGCTCGACGAGCCCGATGCTGATGTCCTGACGCTGCACGGTGTCCCACTGGAATTCGAGGATCTGCCCCACGCTGTCACGAAAACAATTGGGGATGATTAGAATCCCGGTGGCCAGGGCCAGCCCGGCGACCGTGAAGAAGACTTGCATCGGCTTGCGTTCGAGATTGCGCACGGCGATGCGAAACGTGTTGGAGAACAGATGCGCGATGCCTGTGCGCTCAATGAAGGCCGGTCGATAATTGGCGGGCGGCTCCGGGCGCATGGCCTCTGCCGGCGGCAATTTCGCAGCCCGGCGGACGGAACTTAAAACACCCAGTGTCGCCGCAGCCGCCGCCACAATCAGAGCGGTGCCGAGCGCGCTGAAATCCAGCCTGAAGTGAAGCTCGGGGAAGCGGAAGAAAATGTGATACATCAACACCAGGCGGCTGCCCAAGGCGATCCCGCCCAGCGCGCCAAGGAGTGTCCCGCCGATGACGAAGGCGAACGCGAACTTCAAGTAGTGAACCGATATCTCGCGGTTGCCGAACCCGAATGCTTTCAGGATGGCAATTTGATCGCGTTGAAGCGTGAGAAGTCGCGAGAGCACGGCATTGGTCATGAAGGCAGCCACGCTGAGGAAAACGAGCGGGAAGCCAAACGACAGAATCGTGAGCACTCGAATCTCATCCGAAACGCGAATGTGCGAGGGATGGTCGCCGCGGCCGTGCGCACCACGCCCCCCGTAAGCCAGCAACATTCGGTCAAGCTCGGCAATGACCGAACGCTCAACGGCATCAGGAGCCAGGGCGAGCACGAGTGAGTTGAATGCCCCGTCGAGATCAAACGCGTTGGCGAGCTCCTCGTAGGGCATCCAGAAAATTCCATAGGTGCGGTTATCGGGCAGCGCAGACCCGGGACGGGATTCAAAAATGTATTCGGGCGAGAGGACAACGCCGGCGATGCGAAATTGTTGCAGCCGACCGTTCATCACCATCGTGATGGTATCCCCCGCCTGTAACTGATTCGCCTCCGCAAACGCCTCGCCCACCAACACCTCGCCTCGTCGCCCGGGCTTGAGCCATTCGCCCGCTCGCAGAAAAAGACGATTGAGCTCCGACTCGCGAAAGTCCGGCACGGACCGAACCAAACCCGTGGCCGGTTCTACCAATCCGGGGATGTCGAGCGTGACCTGCACTGAAACTCCCGGCTCAAGGGCTGCAACGCCGGGGATAGTGCGAAGGCGGTCCAGCAACGAGAGCGGCGCGCGCTTGAGACCGGCGAAGACATCGGCGAACCGGTGGGCCCGGTAGTATTCCTCACGCGTCGTCTCCAGCGAATGAATGAGGCTGCGCGACATGATGAGCATCGCCAACCCGCACGCCATCACGAGCGAAACCGCGACCGCCTGGCCTTTCATCCGGCGCAGGTCGCGGAGGAGTTTACGATCGAGATGCGAAATCATCGGCTACCAGTTTAGGGTGGAGACCGCCACGCGCCGTTCGTTGCGCTGCAGGTGATGCACCCTGCCATCGGAAAAATGAATCACGCGATCGGCCATTCCGGCCATGACGGCGTTGTGGGTGATGATGACCGTCAGGGTGCCGAGTTCGCGGTTGGCCCGTTCGATGGCTTCAAGCACGACGATGCCGGTTTTCACATCGAGCGCGCCGGTCGGTTCATCACAGAGCAAAACTTCGGGACGTTTGGCAATGGCACGCGCAATCGCCACGCGCTGTTGTTCGCCGCCGGAAAGTTGGGCCGGAAAATGGTCCAGGCGCGGCGCAAGACCGACCATTTCCAAAGCCTGCTCCGGCGCCATGGGGTCATGGGCAATCTCGGTAATCAGCGCCACGTTTTCACGGGCCGTCAGGCTGGGGATGAGGTTGTAGAACTGGAAGATGAACCCAACGCTGTTGCGGCGGTACGACGTGAGTTGCTGCTCATTGGCATGGGTGAGGTCCAGCTCGCGGTACCAGAGTTCTCCCGCGGTCGGAACATCCAAACCGCCCAGTTGATTGAGTAACGTTGTTTTCCCGCTGCCTGACGGTCCCAGCAACACGATCAATTCGCCCGCAAACAGATCCAGGTCCACGCCAGCCAATGCGCGCACTTCCGCCGAGCCGGTCCCGTAAACCTTAGTCAGGGAGCGCGCGCGGAAGACGGGGGCGTGATTTGGCTCATCAGCCGAGGCCGCTGACTCGAGGAGGTTCGTCATAGTCCGGTTTCAGATATTATCAGTCGCGCGGTAAGGGCAAATACACTTCGCACCATTAGCCGCGAGACGCTGTGAGTATCATGGTGAACTGAGTTCAATGCCAATGTCGCCGTGTTGAACGCCCCACCGGCAGTTGCCGCACCCGTTCACGGGTTTGCAATCGAAACCATCACGCGCATTTGTCTGGGCGGGAGTCCACTTGATTTCGGAACGAAACACAGGATTCAATCGGTCCATTGGGCGAGTGATTGGGAACTCCCATTGTCTGGCCCATTAGTCGAAGCAGCTCATGAAATTTAAAGTCGTCGGCATTGGCGAGGTGCTGTGGGACATGCTGCCCAATGGCCGTCAACTCGGTGGCGCTCCGGCGAATTTCACTTATCACGCCAGCGCGCTCGGGGCGGAGGGTCGACTCATCTCTCGCGTGGGTGAAGATGACTTGGGGCGCGAAGCTGTGGAACGCCTTAAAGCCCTCGGCGTTTGCACTGATGGCATCGAGGTCGACCCAGCACTTCCGACCAGCACTGTCACCGTCCACATCGCGGCGGCCGGACAGCCTCATTACAAGATTCACGAGCACATCGCCTGGGATGCGTTGAGTGGCGAGCTGGGCGCCGCGGCGATTGCGTCTGCGGACGCGCTCTGTTTCGGCACGCTCGCCCAACGGAGCGAACGCTCGCACTCCACGATTCGTTCACTGCTCGCTCAGGCTCCAAACAAGGCGTTGCGGGTCTTCGATGTCAACTTGCGGCAGAACTACTTTTCGCCACGACTCATTAGAGAATCCATGGTCTTCGCCAATGTCCTCAAACTCAACGATACGGAACTGCCGATTCTTGCTGCGATGCTCGATCTGCGTGGCGACGAGCGATCGCAACTTCTCCAAATGGCCGAGCGCAACGCCCTGCGGACCGTCGCCTTGACGCGAGGCGGACAAGGCAGCCTGCTTTACAGGGAGGGGCATTGGTCGGATCACCCGGGCTTTCCCGCCAAAGTGATCGATACGGTGGGCGCGGGTGATTCGTTCACCGCAGCGATGACCCTTGGCCTTCTTGCTGGCTGGGAGTTGGACCGCATTAATGAGAACGCCAACCGAGTAGCCGCTTTTGTCTGTTCGTGTGCCGGGGCGATGCCCAGCCTGCCGGATGAACTGCGGGCCTTATTCGGGCCACTCTCCGAAACCGCCGTGTGAACAAAAAAAATTAGGAACGCCATGAAACATTCTATCCAACCTGTTGTCGCACTCCTCGCGTTATGGCTGGCCAACGCCTGGCCCGCCGCGGCCGCCTCCTATCGCGAGCCGTGGCGGCCGCAGTTCCACTTCACGCCTGCGACGAACTGGATGAACGATCCGAACGGGATGGTGTTCTACGAGGGCGAGTATCACCTCTTCTACCAGTTCAATCCGTTCGGCGACAAATGGGGTCACATGAGTTGGGGCCATGCCGTGAGCAAAGACCTCGTTCATTGGGAACACCTGCCCGTCGCGCTCTATGAGGAGAATGAGGTGATGATTTTCTCTGGCAGTGCCGTCATTGACTGGAAGAACACGACGGGATTCGGCAAAAACGGCAAACCGCCGATGGTCGCCATTTACACCGGCCACTACACAAAGAAGCCGCTCCAGAACCAGCACCTGGCCTTCAGCAACGACAAGGGACGCACCTGGACGAAGTTCAGCGGCAACCCTGTGCTCGATATTGGCGCCAAGGACTTTCGCGATCCAAAAGTGATGTGGCATGAGCCGACGAAACGCTGGTTGATGACCGTGGCCTGGCCCAATGAACGCAAGGTTCGCTTCTACACCTCACCGAATCTCAAAACCTGGTCGCACCTCAGTGACTTCGGTCCCGCCGGATCGACCACGGGCATCTGGGAATGTCCTGACTTGTTCCCGCTTCGCGTTGCAGGCCAACGGGGCGTGGAGAAATGGGTATTGATCGTCAATGTCGGTTCCGGCGCGCCCGCGGGCGGATCAGGCTGCCAATATTTCATCGGCGAATTCGACGGCAATCGCTTCACCTTGGATGCCACTTTCCCACGGGACAAAGGCGCTGCGCTGTGGGCCGATTGGGGTCGTGATTTCTACGCCGCCGTTTCGTGGAGCGACGTTCCCGCGCGCGACGGGCGCCGCCTCTGGCTGGGTTGGATGAGCAACTGGGAATATGCCAACGACGTTCCCACCTCGCCCTGGCGCAGCGCGATGTCCATTCCACGGGAGTTGGGTTTGCGCGATACTCCCGCCGGCTTGCGCCTGTTTCAACAGCCGGTCCGCGAATTGACGAAATTGCGCGGCAAACGTCATCGTCTGACCAAGTCCACCCTTGCCGAAGCCAATGCCTGGCTCAACGAGCTCGATCTCAAAAGGGAACTTCTCGAAGTCGCGATCGAGTTTGAGTCGATGCCTCCCAACGGGGAATTCGGCTTGCGGATCGTGACGGCGCCGAATGAAGCAACCCTCCTACGTTACGAACCAGCGACCGACCGACTTACGTTCGATCGCAGCCAGTCCGGGCGCGTGAATTTCCATCCCAAGTTCGGTGCTCTCCACGGAGCGCCCGTGCGGCGGATGGATGGGCGCCTCCGCCTGCACCTTCTTCTGGACATGTCGTCCCTCGAAGTTTTCGCAGCCGACGGCGAAACCGTATTGACGGAGCTGATTCTTCCGGCGGCTGGTCCGCGACGCTTGGAACTTCTGGACGGAACCGCATCGACGACCCCTGCGGTGCGCAACCTTGAGATTTGGGAACTCAACAGTGCGCCTCGGTGAGACGCCTGCCTTTCGCCCGGCCTTGCGCGGGGTTTGAATTGCAACCACGCGAGGAACTCCGTAGTTTTTCGCCGTGATTTCGAAGCACTCGATGACGGCAACAACAACTTAGCGTTCATCCACTCGAATGGATGAACGCCACGCCTCGCACTCCACAGTCCGGGGCGTTTTTGTTTTCGAAATGAACGACCAGGACACCAGGATACGAAGCTCTGCTGAGATGGAACTGTTCTCCCTCTTAAAGCATTCGAGCCTTGATGCGTGAAAATTTATGGCAGACGAAAATCAGCAGCAACAAACGACAGCGCCGCGCACCGAACCCCGAGCGCAAGACGCTCGATGACCGCGACGAAGATGACCGACCTGGAACGCATCCGGCACTCGTGCGCGCATGTCATGGCCACCGCCATCCTGCGCCTCTGGCCGGAGGCCCAGTTCGCCTACGGGCCGCCGGTCGAGAACGGTTTTTACTACGACCTCGAATGCTCGCACCGCATCTCGCCGGAGGATTTCGCGAAGATCGAGGAGGAGATGAAGAAGGAGATCAAGGCGAACAA
The DNA here is from genome assembly GCA_963760275.1 of uncultured Verrucomicrobiae bacterium. Lineage (GTDB taxonomy): Bacteria > Verrucomicrobiota > Verrucomicrobiia > Limisphaerales > SIBH01 > JANNGC01. Next base: position 132,119 of record CAVXCM010000003.1, on the reverse strand, counting down.
CGTCTTCGAGAAGCAGTCGAAGTGCACGCGCGAACAGGCCATCAAGGACGCGCAGAGCGGTCGGCTCGGCGGACTGGCCGAGCGCCCCGGCAACGCCGAGCAAGTTCAAGCTCGACCTCCTCGCAGCAGATTCCCGAGGGCGAAGCCGATTTCGTATTTCAAGAACGGCGATTTCATTGACCTCTGCGCCGGGCCGCACGTGATGCGCACGGGCAACATCGGCGCGTTCAAGCTCACCAGCGTGGCCGCCGCCTACTACAAGGGCGACGAGAAAGGTCCGCAGCTCCAGCGCATCTACGGCACGGCGTTCAAGAACAAGACCGCAGCTCGACGAGTATTTCAAGATGCTCGAGGAGGCGAAGCGCCGCGACCATCGCAAGATCGGCGCGGAGATGGGGCTGTTCGCGATTGACACGGAATTTGTCGGGCCGGGCATGCCGCTGTGGCTGCCCAAGGGCACGGTGCTCGTCGAGGAACTGGAGAAGCTGGCGAAGGAAACGGAATTCGCCGCCGGCTACGTGCGCGTCCGCACGCCGCATCTGGCGCGGGAGAAAATGTATAAGACCTCGGGGCATCTGCCGTATTACGCGGAGTCGATGTTTCCGCCGATGGAAATGCGTGGAAGGATCAGCGAGAAGCGTTGATCGAGAATCGAAAGCTGAACGCGAGAGCTGAACCAAGACGTTCGTCGAAGAGATTCGCGAGCGACTGACTCAAGAATATGCAACCGACGTCAAGCAGGTCGCTGGCAATCGAAACTGCAATGCGAGAACGTTCGGACGAATGGCAAAAGATCTCAGGCGAGGTTCGTGAAAGTCATGCTGAAGAGCTGCAGCAACTTGGTCGGAAAGCACTGTTGCCGAGCCTGACCGCTACTACCTCAAAGCCATGAACTGTCCGCATCATCACCGCATCTTTGCGGCTGAACCGCACAGTTACCGCGACTTGCCGTTGCGCCTCGCGGAATACGGCACCTGCTATCGCTACGAGCAGAGCGGCGAGTTGTTCGGCCTCATGCGCGTGCGTTCGCTCAACATGAACGACGCCCACATCTATTGCACCGAGGAGCAGTTCGCCGACGAGTTCCGCGCCGTGAACGACATGTATCTGAAGTATTTCAAAATCTTCGGCCTCGAAAAATATCAGATGCGCTTCAGCACGCACGCGGCGGAAGGGCTCGGCAAGAAATACGTCAACGAACCGGAGCTGTGGAAGAAGACCGAGGACATGGTGCGCGAGGTGCTCATCGAATCGCGGCATCAACTACGTGGAGGTCGCCAACGAGGCGGCGTTCTACGGGCCGAAGATTGACGTGCAGGTGTGGAGCGCCATCGGCCGCGAATTCACCATCGCCACCAACCAGGTGGACTTCGCCGTGCCCGCCAAGTTCGGCCTGACCTACCGCGACAAGGACAACTCGAACAAGACGCCGTTGTGCATCCATCGCGCGCCGCTCGGCACGCATGAGCGGTTCATCGGCTTCCTCATCGAGCATTACGCGGGCAACTTCCCGCTCTGGCTCGCGCCGGAACAGGTGCGCGTCATCACGCTCAACGACGACGAAGCGTTGATCAACTACGCCAAGCCCATCGTGGCCGAACTGCGCGCGAACATGGTGCGCGTGGATGCGGACTTCAGCGCGACGCCGTTCAAGGCGAAGATTTCCAACGCGGAACAATTGCGCGTCCACACGATGCTGGTCATCGGCGGTCGCGACATGGAAGCCGGCGCGGTGAGCGTGCGTCTCCACCACGGCGGCCCGCAAGGCGCGAAGCCGAAGGCGAGAGGTCGTGGCGGATATTCTGGCGAGCATCAAAGAGCGGCGGGCGTGAACGGCCTTGTCGCGGTTCGATAAGGCTGACACATTGCGCTCACGTTATGGACTACCGTAAAATCATCACCCTCGAGCCGGGCAAGCGCGGCGGGAAGCCTTGCATTCGTGGACTGCGGATCACCGTTGGCGACGTGCTGGGTTGGGTGGCGGCGGGCATGAGCCGGAAGGAAATCATCGAGGACTTTCCCGACCTCACCGAGCAGGACATCCAAGCGTGCCTCGAATACGCGGCGGATCGGGAGCAGCACACGACGATTGCGCTGACCACGCATGAAGCTGCTGTTTGACCAACCTGAGTCACAGGCTCGTTTCCCGGCTCGCCGACATTTTCCCGGATTCTACGCAGACTAAACTCGTCAGCTTCAGTCGCGTCGCTGACACTGTCATTTGGGAACACGCTCGCGCGAATGGATTCGTCGTCGTCACGCTCGACAAGGACTTTGCCGACCTGTCGTTCTTCCGGGGTGCGCCGCCGAAAGTGATTTGGCTGCGCTGTGGGAATTCAACGGTGGCCAAGGTCGAGCAGTTGTTGCGCTCCAATGTTCAAGCGATTCACGATTTTGAGGCCAAGCAGGATTCCGACTTACTTGAGATTTGGCCGTGAACTGTGCACGTCATCACGCTCAACGACGACGAAGCGTTGATCAATTACGCCCAGCCCATCGTGGCCGAACTCCGCGCGAACATGGTGCGCGTGGATGCGGATTTCAGCGCCACGCCGTTCAAGGCGAAGATTTCCAACGCGGAACAATTGCGCGTCCACACCATGCTCGTCATCGGCGGCGGCCCGCAAGGCGCTAAGCCGAAGGCGGAGGTGGTGGCGGATATTCTGGCGAGCGTCAGGGAACGAAGGGCGTAACCGGTGGTTCCTGGCTATCGCGCGTCCTGAAGTCGGGCGGGATTTTCGCGGGCGGCCCAGGCGATTCCGCGCAATAGAACGATGCGGAACAAGGGGTCGTTAAGGGTCCGCGTGTAGTGGCCGACGATGCTCGCGAAAATGCGGCCCTGGCCTTTTTCCCGGGTCCAGATGAGCGGGCGGGCGGCGCCGTCCACCATCGCCGAAGCCAGGACGCGCACGGTATTGGTATCGCCGATGAGGGGCCAGTAAGGTTCGTCGAGCAAACTCATGCGTTCAGGAAGACCGCGCGTGATCGGGTGCTGGCGATCCACGAACCGCAGCTCGAAGGGCATGTGCCGATAGCTGGTCCGCTTGGGCTGCGCACTGAGACCGATGATCCCGGCCAAAACTTCAGGATCCTTGTCCGCGATCACCGCAGAGTGAATCAGCACCACGCCGCCGCCGCGCGCAAGAAAGGAGTCGAGCTGTGCGAGGCGTTCCGGGGTCCAATTGTGATTCCAAAAGTAGAAGACGATGGCGGATGCCTTTTCAAACTGCTCGGGTGTCGGCCATTCCCATGCGGTTTCAGCCGTTGCTTTTGTTCTTGTGCCGGACAACAGCCGCGCCCAGTTGGTCTGCCAGTTGGGGTAGTCATGCTGGCCTGTGCCGTGATCCTGCTTGGACGCCACGAGCACCAGTCGCAGCTCCCGTGGCGCGACGACCTCGGCCGGTTTGTCCTGTTCCGCGAGGCGGGTCAGCAGGGTATTGACCGTGCTCTGCGAGCGTTGCGGTGGTTCCCACAACAAAAACGTCAGCAGGTCGCGCACGTCGGTTTCTTTTCGGCCTTCGAGCAAACCGGAAGGCATGAGGCTGAGTTCCGTCGGCCGAACGCTTTCAATGTTCGAGCGAGCGATGACCGTTTCCTTCCCATCGACATCAAAGAGTCGAAGCGAATCCTGCGTCTGGGAACGAACAAAGCCTTGAACCGTGTCGCCATCCCTGGTGGCAACTTGATACGTCACGTAGTCCGGATGCAGGGTGGCGTTCGGTTCGCGGATGTCGCGCAACACGCTCGTGGCGTCGCGATGAATCAGGTTGCTGAGGTCCGGACCAGCGAGGCCGCCTTCGCCCCGGACGCGATGGCACTTCGCGCATTGCAGTTGCGCGCTGAAAAACAACGAACGTCCAGTTTCCCAATCACCGTCTGGCTTGCGCGGCGCGCGGCTGTCAGTGCCGGCTGAAGCGCGCGCTTTCGGCGCCCAAGCCAGCGGTTGCTTCCATGTCGTGGGAGAGATTTGCGCCAGATCCTTGGGCAAGGGTTGCGACGATTGGGTGAGATCGTAATCCAGATCAACCGTGGCTCCCGCTCCGCGTTGTCCCGCCGCCATAATGCCGGGCAGCGTGACGGCATAATGCACCGCCAGCGGATGCGGATCGGTCTTCAACACCAAGGTCCGGCCATCGTCGGCCAGGCTCGCGGTGTGAATGGCCAGGCGTCCTCGCGGCGTGGCGTCCTGTTGCTGCACCACGGCGTAGGGCGGCTTGAGGATTTCAAACCGATCGCCCGCGCTGACATATTCGCCGAACTCGATCCGCGCCTTGGTGCTGGCAGCCGAGCGCGTCACTCCGGGATCCAGTGCTTTGTCGAAGGCGACTCGAACTTCGGTGGAACTCACCGGCGATGCGGCAAGCGGCATCGGCGCGTGCGTGTCCCGGTAACTGATTTTGAAAATCTTCCCGATGCCCTGCGGCCCGGTGCCCCAGTCCGGCGGCCCGCTCTGGCAGGCGACGTAAAGCTCACCGCGCGGGGAAATCGCTACGTCGACGGCGAGCATGGAAAGTCGCGCAATGATTTGCGGCGTGCCCACGTAACCTCCCGGAGTCTTCAAAAGAGACACGCGCCAGAGTTTCGCACGCGATTGGCCGGCGACGAAGGCATCCCCTTCCCACGCCTTGGGACCAAACAGCGCCTGGGCCGGCGCGCTGGGCAACGCGGCTTCGCCGGCACGGACACGACGGTTCACGTTCACCGGCGGATGCGGCTCGTTGAAAACCAATCCGCAGGCGCTTTGGTGCTGGGGACCGAACGCAATAACCGGCGGTTCGCTTACCAATCCCGGCAGCCATTGTTCGTGTCGCGGCGGAAATCCATAATTGCGCCCGGGGACGATGTGATTGAGTTCATCCAGCGAATTGCCGTTGGGCATCCACGTTTCACCTTCCTGGTCGGTGTTGAAAAGATCGCCCGCGCGATTGAAGGCAAGGGCCACGGGAACCCGGATGCCGGTGGCCACAGTAGAGAGTTGTTTCGTGCGGGGATCCCATTTCTGGATGGTGCCGCGCCGGGAGCTGATGTCGTAGAGAGAGAATTGATCATCGTCCGCGCTGTCACCGACCGGCTCGGTCCAACGACCGTGTTGCTTTAACCAGGCGACCTCGTCGGGCTTCAGGTCCTTGCGTTTGCGCAGACGGTAAGCGTTCGAATAATCCGCGACGAGCAAACCGAAATACACATTACCCTCGGCATCGAGCGTCACGGCCGTGGCGTCCACGCCGCCGGAACCGACATCCGTGCGCGGCCAGCCCGAGGCAATCGTCTCCTCGGTGTCGGCCACGCCATCGCCATCCGTGTCCTTGAGGAGCGACAACTTGCCTTTCGACGAAACGAAAAGGCCGTGCGTGCTCCACGCCATCCCCAGCGGCACACTCAGCGTGGGTTTGTTCCAGAGCGGTTCCGCCGAGTCCTCCAGCCCGTCGCCATTCGTATCGCGCAACCGCCAGATTCTTCCATCGTAGCCAAGCGAGGTGAGCGTTCCGTCTGGCGCAAAGCGCAGATTGTTCTGATTACTGAGCTTGAGCGGCAACTCCTCGACGACGAAGCCGGGCACCAGCATCTGCACGACGGGCAGCGGGTTGGTCTGTGACCAAGCCACCACGTTCATTAGCCACCAAACGACCACGCAGCAGGAGAGACGCATGGAACTGACATACCAAAGTGCGATCGGTTTAGCCAGTCATGCACGCCCGAAAGCCTGTGCCCCCCGGGTGTTCAGCAAGGCAGCAACTCCCCGCTCTGGCTTGCGGCTGAGCATGTGCGCGTCATGACACACAACATCGGCAAGACGTTAATCGACTACGCCGAGCCCATCGTGGCCGATTTGCGCGCTAACACGGTGCGCGTGGAACCTGACTTCAGCGCCACGCCGCTCAAGGCGAGGATCTCCAACGCGGAACAATTGCGCGTCCGCACGATGCTAGTCATTGGCGGTCGCGACATGGAAGCCGGCGCGGTGAGCATGCGTCTCCACCACGGTGGCCCGCATGCCGCGAAGCCGAAGGGGGAGGTCATGGCGGATGTTCTAAAGGTGTCAAAGACCAAAGCCTCCAAAAATCAGCCCCTATAGCCCTACTAGATTCTTAATCGTGTCAATTAAGGTAAGCGTAGTTGCTTTAAACAGCCGCATTGAAGTAGTTTTCTGGAATGTTGGCCTCCAAATCGAAGCTTTTTGCGGTTTTGCGGCAATACAATCCTTGGTGGGACGGAAAGCGCATTCCGGACCTGCCTAACTGAAAGAGAGCAGCATTTCGTGAGGTTAGTTCGTGGCTGAACGAGCCTCCGACTCATCGAGCAGTGCTATTGAGCGGGGCACGGCAAGTAGGTAAAACGACCCTGCTCTTGCAGGGAATCGAGTCGTTGATTGCGCGCGGGATAAAGCCGTCCCGGATTTTGTATGCCACTCTGGATCATCCGTTGCTGAAGTTGACAGGGGCGGAAAAACTCCTCGAACTCTGGCATGAGTTCGAGCCGGCGGGGGATGACATGGAATTCTTGTTTCTGGATGAAATCCAGAACGACAAGAACTGGCAGACATGGCTCAAGCACCAGGTAGATTTCGCGAAACACCGGCGCATCTTCGTGACCGGTTCTGCGACGCCGTTGGTGGTGGAAGGTCAGGAGTCCGGTGTCGGGCGCTGGCACACCATTCGGTTGGCCACACTTTCGTTCTACGAATACCTCCAGATCAAAAAGATTGCCGAGCCCGAAGTTCCGGAAGTTTCCACTCTCGCGAAACTGTTTGATTGGCAGCCGAACGATTTTGCACGCGTCGCAGCCAGATCTGCTCCATTGGTGGGACACTTCCACGAATACCTTTTGCGTGGCGGATTCCCCCAAGCGGCTCTCATGGAAAGCATCCCGGCGGCGCAAAAACTTCTGCGGGAAGACATCGTGGACAAGGTATTGATGCGCGATATGACAGCATTGTTTGGCGTACGGTTGGTGCTGGAATTGGAGCAGGTGTTCCTTTACCTGTGCATGCACGACGGCGCGTTGCTGGACATCGGTGCGCTTTGCAGCAGTCTCCAATTGAACAAACCAACCGTGAACAATTTCATAGCCTTGCTGCAGGCGGCGCATTTGATCCATCGATTGCAACCGTTCGGCTATGGCAAAGAAATTCTGCGGGCCAAGAGCAAGGTGTACCTCGCCGATGCCGCCATCGCGCCAAGCGTCTTGTTGAAGGGGAAATCCCTGCTGGAAGATGATGCGGCATTGGGTTTAGCGGTGGAGACAGCCTTCTGTAAGCATGTCTTTACGCGCTACTACGGCCAAAGTATTTCCTTTTCTTACTGGCGTTCCAAGAAGACGGATTGCGAAGTGGATATCATCGCCAATGTCGAAGGCCGGCTGGTGCCATTTGAAGTGAAATATCGTTCCAAGGCCACAGGGTCTGGCGACATGAAAGGCCTGGCTCAATTCTGCGCCGAAAAGAAACTGAACCGAGGTTACGCGATTACCAAGACGATGGATGATTTCTCAATCATGCCGCTTGAACCGGCAACCTCGGAGGCGTGCGTGCTGAAAATTCCGGCGCCCCTTGCCTGCTACTGGCTAGGCAAAAGCGAAATCAGCATTGAGTCCGTTTGAGACACCGAAGCGAAGGCGGAAGTCTTGGCGGAAATTTCACGAGCATCAAAGAGCGAAGGGCGCGACTCACAGCAACGCCTTGGCGCGACTGCCAAAAACAGAATTAATCAAATGAAAACAATCATCACTTTTCTCGCAGGTATGTTACTGATGGGCGATCCAGTCAACGCTGATGAAGCAACCGATTACTTCAACCTCGGCATTCAGAAGGCGCAGACGAATAACTATCGTGGAGCAGTCGCTGATTTCACTAAAGCGATTGATTTGAAACCCGGCTACGCCGAAGCATACAACGCTCGCGGAAAAGCTAGAGGTGCGCTCGCCGCGACTCTGAACGATACGGACGGCTCGCTTGCCGACTACAACAAAGCCATCGAGTTGCGACCAAATATTGCTGAGCCGTATTACAACCGCGCGGTCCTCAAACAAGCGAAAGGCGATAAGGCCGGTGGCTTGGCTGATCAAAACAAGGCAATTGAATTACAGCCTAACTACGCGCAAGCGTATGCGAATCGTGGAATGATAAGGGCGGCGAACCGTGATTACACTGGAGCAATGGCCGACTACAACAAAGCCATTGAGTTGAAGCCCGATCTTGCACTGCCATATCACAGTCGCGGCTTACTGAAACAAGTTCAAGGCGATCTCGACGGCGCGTTAGCTGACTACGACAAGGCAATCGAACTCAGGCCAAATTACGGTGCGACATACCAATATCGAAGCGCTGTAAAGAAGGCGAAGGGCAACGTCGCCGGGGCCGAGGCCGATCAGAAAAAAGCAATTGAACTGAATCGCCGATAGTTCGCGCGCACATCGCAGGAACGTTTCAGCCATTTTCGGACCGCACAAGCCACTGGCCTTCCGCGCCTGCAACTTCCCGCTCTGCTCGCGGCTAGGCATCCTTCAGGCACGATTCAATCCTGGACGACCGCTTTCGACGACGAAGGAGGCGCGGGTGCCGACGGGGGAATCGGGCTTGTCGATGAAGTCCACGCATCGGAAATCGGTGCGCCATTCGCGGGGCGTCACCTGGCACACCACGTAGCCGCGCTCGGCGCTGTAATATTTTACGAACGGATTTTCCGCGTAGAGTTCCTGGAGGTTCTTCGGGTTCTTGGTGCCATTGCCGCCAGTGGTCATGGAACTGCCAACGAATTCCGTGGCCACGACGCGGGAATCGAGTGGGTCGAAGTCCGTGCTCAGTTCATTGGCCCAATGCGTGTGGATGTCGCCGGTGAGCACGATGGGGTTCGACACGCGCTTTTTGCGGAAATGATTGATCACCGCCCGACGTTCCATTTCATAGCCGGGCCACTGGTCCATGCTGTGGGCGATGGCTTCGCCGGGTGTGCGATCCACGCGCGCCATCATCACTTGCTGCGCGAGGACATTCCAGGTGGCGGACGAGCGTTCCAGCCCTTTGAACAGCCATTGGCGCTGGCGCTTGCCGAGCAGTGTCCCTTTGGGATCGTAAACGTCGGGGCAGGGAAAGCCGTTCTTGTCGCCGCACGGCTGGTCGGTGCGGTACTGGCGCGTGTCGAGCACGTTAAAATCGGCGAGCCGCCCAAAGGCCACCCGCCGAAAGAGCTTCAAGTCGGGACCGTCCGGCAGTTGCGCGCGGCGCAGCGGCATGTGTTCGTAGAAGGCTTTGTAGGCATTTGCGCGGCGTTGCCGGAACGGAATCTTCTGCGCCGACTTGTCCTTCTCCTTCTCCTGGGGAATGAGGTTCGCGTAATTGTTGTCCACCTCGTGGTCGTCCCAGGTGACGAGCCAGGGCGCGGCGGCATGCGCGGCCTGCAACAGCGGGTCGGTCTGATACTGCGCGTAGCGGTTCCGGTACTCCTCAAGCGTGAAAATCTCTGCGCTCTGGTGCTTGCGGAAGGCTTTCGCGCCGATGCCGCCTTCGTAAATGTAATCGCCGAGGTGCACGATCAAATCGACGCCTTCGCGGCTGAGATGATCGAACGCCGTGAAATGCCCGTGCTCGTAGTGATTGCAGGAAATGAAGCTGAAGCGCAGGCGCTCGGGCAATGCTTTCGGTGAGGGCAACGTGCGGGTGCGACCTTTGGGGCTGACTTCCTGGCCGACCTTGAATTGATACCAATACCAGCGATCGGGACGCAGGCCTTCGACTTCCACGTGCACGGAGTGCGCCCAGTCCGGTTTGGCCACGGTCGTGCCGCGCTTCACCACCCGCGTCATTTGCTCGTCCTCCGCGACCTGCCAGGCGACCTCGACATTCAGGTGCGGCATGCCACCGCCCTCGAGCGGACGGGGAGCGAGTCGCGTCCAGAGCACGAAACCATCCTCGGTGGGATCGCCCGACGCCACGCCCAGCGCAAAGGGATAGGCCGGCAGAGCAATCTGCCGTGCCACAGCGCCGAAAGCGCGTGTGGACCACACGGCCGCCGCGGCAAGAGAGCTGGTCGCCAGAATGAAATTCCGGCGATTCGTGCGATGCGAATCAAAGATGCGATAAAGCGGAATTGACACGGGCGTGATGTAACGCAGCCGTGCCCCTGAACGCACCAAAAATCCGAGCGGCGGTGCTCTCGAGCAAATCCGTAGGCACTTTCTTGCACGCAACCCCTGGTTCAATTTAATCTCCGAAACATGAGCACAGTCACCGTTGACGACTCAAAGGAAAGGTCGGAACCAAACGGTGCTGCAAAATTCCGGGTTTCTTTCCGAACAACGCACTGAATCTTATGCGCTACCTCGTTCTCGTCCTCGGAGTTCTCTTTCTTCTGGCGACCGAATCGCGCGGCCAGTCGCCCGCGTCTTCCGGTACAATCATCACGATAGCGGGTGGCGCTCATGGCTATTCCGGCGACGGCGGGCCCGCGACCAACGCTGCAATGGGGGATGGGGTGTGGGCGATGGATTTTGGACCGGATGGGACACTTTACTTTGCGGACCATTTTAACGCGCGCATTCGCGCCATTGATCCGGTCAGCCGCTTCGTCCGGACAGTAGCCGGCAACGGAACCTTCGAGGGTAACGGAGGGCTGGGCGATGGCGGGTTGGCCACCAACGCTTCGTTTGGCGGCGTTTTTGGTTTGGCAGTCGATCCGATGCGCCGCGCGCTTTATTTCTCCGATGACGCCAATAACCGCGTTCGCCAAGTGAACCTGAACACGGGAATCATTTCTGCGTTCGCAGGGATAGGGATTCTTGGATTTGGCTCTGGGGGTGACGGGGGACCGGCGGTGGAGGCGGAATTTGCGCTTCCGAAGGGACTCGCTTTGAACCATGCCGGTCATTTGACCATCGCCGATCAGAACAACTTCCGTATCCGCGTGGTAAATCCGGTGACGCAGGTGATTTCTCGGTTGGCCGGCTTGGGCGACATGTTTAATCCGCCCTGTTCAAAAGAAGGTGACGGTGGACCCGCGCTCGATGCGAAGTTCAGTCTGCCGATCGAAGTGAGCACAGATGGAGCCGGAAATGTATTTGTCCTCGACGCCGGCGGTCCATGCGGCCCGACGAATCTGCCGACAACCCTTCGTCGCATCGATGCAGCAAGCGGCTTGATCACCACCGTCGCGGGTGGCGGCACCAACACCATCGGAAATGGCGTTGCCACCCACATGGATCTGGCACAGGTCTTTTCGCACACCGTCGATCGTGAGGGGAATCTTTACGTCGCCACCTACACCAGAATTTTCAAGGTCGATTCGATGACAGGATTGCTGAGCGTTTACGCCGGAACTGGTGCTCAGGCCTTTAGCGGAGACGGGGGCCCCGCGATCGCAGCGGAATTTGGCAGGATCTTTTCGATGGCTCCAGCGCCGGGAGGTGGCCTAGTGGTGGGCGATTCCGGTAACGCGCGACTTCGCTACATAGCGCCGGATTCAATCAAACTCACCAATGATAGCGGGCAAACCTCCTTCCCTCTGCCGTGGTTGAGTTCGCTAACCGGCAATTTCATCGTGGAGAACAATCCGAACCTAACGAACATCAACGTGGGGAATCTTACCAATGTGGGAGGTGTGATTCTGGTGCAAAGCAACGTGAATGTCGGCGTGCTTGACCTCGGTGGAGTTCAGTCGGCCGACACTGTTTCGGTCAGCGGGAACACGGCCGCGGGCGTTCTCGATCTCGGCTCACTCGCGACGGTGTCCGGTGATCTTATTCTCGAAGGCAATACCTCAGTGGGCAATCTCGACCTGGGTTCACTGGAATCGGCCGGCAACGTGTCGGTCAGCGGAAACACGGCGGCGGGTGAGCTGGATCTGGGTTCACTTACCACGGTGTCGGGCGATCTTACTTTGGAAGGGAATACCGCGGCGAGCGTGGTGAATCTTGCGTCGCTTGCCTCTGTGTCCGGCGACCTCTCAATCGAGGGGAACACCTCCGCTGGCAATCTTGAGCTTGGTTCATTGGCGGAGGTCAGTGGCGATCTCACGATTACATCCAATGCGCCGTCGGGTAACCTGGATCTGAGCAGTTTGACGGGATACGGCTGCGGCACCAACGAAGTGACCATGACGCTGAATGTCGCCACGGTCGAGTTGACCAACGGCTTGACGCTCTGCACCAACGCGACGCTGACCGGTTCCACGACCATCGACGGCAGCGTGACGAACAACGGCACAATCGAGCCGGGGTCCTCGCCGGGCCAACTGAACATCACTGGCAATCTCCACCTGAGCAGCGCCTCGCGCCTTCATTTGGAGATCGGCGGCTACTCGAGCAATCAGTTTGACATCGTGAACGTGGGCGGCGCGGCCACGCTGGGTGGCACGCTCACCGTAACCCTTCTCAACAACTTCACGAATGCTATGACGAATGGCGCGAGCTTCACCGTGTTGACCGCCGGGCCTACGCTCACAGGCAGCTTCGCTAATGTGGCCAGCGGCGCCACGCTCGTTACTGCCGACGGCCGGGCCCGCTTCACCGTGCGCTACGCCGGCGAGAACACGCTGCGCCTGACCAACCTCGAGATCCTGGGTCCAGTTCCCGCGTCTTCCAGCACGGTCATCACCGTTGCAGGAAATGGGAGTCCCTCGTTTTCCGGCGACGGCGGACCGGCCACGAATGCGTCGTTGGATATCGTCGAAGGTCTGGCATTCGGCAACGACGGCACGCTCTACATCGGCGATAGCGGGAATGTTCGCATTCGAGCGATTGATCCAGTCACTGGAGTGATCCGCACGATTGCCGGGACGGGAGTTTCAGGGGAGGAAGGTAATGATGGGCCAGCTACTAACGCGACCCTTGGGGGGGTTATTGGGCTGGCGACGGACCGGTCCAGAAATGCGCTTTATATTACTGATTGGCCCAATAACTGGGTGCGCAAGGTGAATCTCAACGACGGCATCATCACCCGATATGCTGGCAGCGGGAACTTCGGTTTCACCGGCGACGGTGGGCCCGCGACGTTGGCAAAGTTGAGAATTCCCATCAGCGCCGGCACCGATGCGGCGGGCCGACTCTCGTTCATTGATCTACATAACTACCGGGTTCGCCGGGTGGATCCAGTGACTGGGATCATTACCACTATCGCGGGAAGTGGCATCGCAGCCCCCCTCTCCGGCCCTACGGGCGATGGCGGACCTGCAACCAGCGCTACGTTCGGGAGCGGTTTGCGTCTCACGGCCGATCCGGCCGGCAACGTGTTTCTAAGGGATGGCGACCCGAACGGCACATACTTCACCGTGCGCCGGATCGATGCGACGACTGGCATTATCAACACCATCGTCGGCGGGGGCACGAACGCGCCGGGCACAGGCTTCGCGACCAACATGTTCTTCAACAACATTGCCGAAGTCGCGGCCAATGACGCGGGGGAACTGTTCGTTGCCACTCCCTATCAAGTATTCAAGCTGAACATCGCCAGCGGGATCATTGCGCCGTTTGCGGGTAACGGCACCAAGGGCCTGGGAAATGAAGGCGATCCGGCTTTGAATGCAATGTTCGCCAGCATTACGGCTCAGGCCGTAGCGCCGGGCGGAGGATTGGTGATCGCCGATACGGACAACGCGCGCGTCCGCTACGTAACGCCGGACTCGATCAAGCTGACCAACGACAACGGGCAAATCTCATTCACTTTGCCGTGGGTGAGCGGCCTCGCGGGAGATTTGATCCTGCAAAACAATCCGAACCTAACGAACATCAACGTGGGGAATCTCACCAATGTGGGAGGTGTGGTGAGCATTGGAGGGAACACAGCCGCGGGCGTTCTGGACCTCAGTTCGCTGCTGTCAGCAGGCACGGTAGAAATCAGTGGCAACACGGCAGCGGGTGTCATCTCGCTGAGCGAACTGGGCACCGTGGCGGGTGAAGTTAATATCACCGGAAACACTTCTGCGGGCGTCATTAATCTTGGTTCTCTGCAATCGGCGGGAACGGTAGAAATCAGCGGCAATACCGCAGCCGGTGTCATTTCGCTAGGTGAACTCGGGACCGTTTCGGGTGAAATCACTGTCACTGAGAACTCGGCCGCAGGCGTAGTGGATCTCAGCTCTCTTCAATCTTCGGGCACAGTCGAAATCAGCGGCAATACTGCGGCGGGTGTCATCTCGCTCGGCGAACTCGGCACAGTAGCCGGTGAGGTCATCATCACGGACAATACCAACGCAAGCGTCGTCGACCTTAGTTCCCTTGCTGACGCTAGCGGCGATGTGACGATCGAGTCCAATGCGACGGATGTGGTAGTGAACCTAAGCAGCCTCACCACCTATGGCTGTGGCACGAACGAGGTCACCCTGACCTTGGACGGCGGCACGGTGGAGATGACGAATGGGTTGACACTTTGCACCAATGCCACGCTCACCGGCACCACGACGATGGACGGCAGCGTCACGAACAATGGCACCATTGAGCCCGGCTCTTCACCGGGCCGATTAAACCTTACCGGGAATCTTCACCTCAACAGCCCATCACGGTTGCACCTGGAGATCGGCGGCTACGGCAGCAATCAATTCGATGTCGTGAGCGTGGGCGGCAATGTCACTCTCGGGGGAAATCTGACGGTTCGGTTGCTAAACAGCTTCACCGACGGGATGACGAACGGCGCCAGCTTCACGGTGCTGACCGCGGGCGGTCCTCTGGCGGGCAGCTTCGCGAACGTGGCCAGCGGCGCCACGCTCGTTACTGCCGACGGCCGGGCCCGCTTCACCGTGCGCTACGCCGGCGAGAACACGCTGCGACTCACTGACCTCGAGATCTTGAATAGTGGGAATGGAGACACCGATGGCGATGGTTTGCCGGACGAGTGGGAAGACCGCTTCGGATTGGGCAAAACGAATGCGGCGGATGCGGAACTGGATCTCGACGGCGATGGGGCTTCCAATCGGAACGAGTTTATCGCGGGCACGATACCGGACAATCCGAGCTCCGTCTTTCGCATCGTGAGCATCGAGCGCGAGGCGGCGGCGGTGCGCATCACCTGGAGCACTGTGGGGGGCAAAAGCTATCGCGTGCAGACCAACACCCCGACCGCGACCGGCGGCATCTCGACAAACTTTGCCGACTTCACTCCAGTCATCCAGATGCCCGGCACCGGAGACTCAACGACGAACCTGCTCGACACGCCGCCCGTCGGCGAGACTCGTTACTACCGGGTCCGGATCACACCCTGATACTTCGACAGGGTGCGAGTCACCTTGCTTCGCGCCAGCGGCACTCCGCATTGCCCCAGCCCGGATCAGGGCCGCGTGAATCGAAGCAGGAAATTAATCACCGTCACGTTGGCGTCGAACGTGAAACCATCCGAGGCATCGGGCCAGATGTGCGGCATCCCGCCGACACGCACCAAAATGACTTCCGTGCCGGGCGCACAGGCGGTGTAGCGATAGGTGGTGACGTTGGCCGTGGTGTTGGAAGTAAAAGAAGATGCGCACATGTTTCCGTTGGTCCAGTAATTGACATCGTCGGCCGCGGAGCGGCACAGAACGTTGTCGATATTCAAGCCGCCGTTGTAGGGACGCTTGGAATCCGAGCCGCCGCGCACCATCATGACGGGCAACGGTTCCAACGGCGCGGGTGGCGCAAGAATGGCGCCCGTCACGGGATCGTTCCATCCGGTCTGCGTGCAGACTGGCCCGATGGCCGCCAGCACTCCTGGCATGGTGGCGGCGAAGTAATGCGAGAACGAACCGCCACTGGAGAAGCCGCACGCGTAGATGCGTCGTCGCTCAAGGTTCAGCGTGGCATCGAGTTGCTCGATCAGGTTGGTGAGGAAGTAGCGATCGTCGGCGACGTAATCGAACGGTTTATTGTGCCAGAGCGTTTCCCTCGTGGCCGGATGTTCGAGGGCCGCAGGCAGCACTAGAATCACTCCTTCACTGTCGCACTTGGAAAAGAGCGCGGGATGAGCTGACGCAAACTCCTGCATGGTTTGCCCGCCGCCGTGCATGGTGAAGACCAGCGGGGTCGCGACGGCGGGATTGTAACCGGTAGGAATCTGCATCCGCAGAGTGCGCCAGTAATTTTGATCGCAAAGGGAGAGGTTGTAATTGCCGGGCGCGGTCGGGGCCACAAAGGCATTGCTCGCGCCCACCGCATCGCAGCGGCAGTGGCGCAGAAAGAATTCCATGACTTCGCGGCTGGCGCTCACTCCGACGTTATCAGATGTCTCAGGCCAGGAATGTCCGCCGTCCGTGGTGGTGATGAAGAGCACTTCGGTTCCTGGCGTGCAGGTCGTTTGGTAATGCTCGCGCGTGACGTAGTTGGTGACCACCGCATTGAAGGGGGGATTGGGACCGGCGCAACTGGCGAACACGCGCACGACGTGATTGGTCCTCAGCACGTTGGTTGTTTTCACGGGCGAAGGCGCGCAAAGATTGGCGTTCGTCCAATGGATCACGGCGTCGTAGGAAGGCGCCTGCAAGCTCCCGTCTTCATTGACGCCTCCCCAGTAAGGACGCTTGCAATCATTGGTGGCATTGATGATGAGCATGGGCGCGGGCTGTGTCGGGGGATCGATGTATTCGATCGTTCCATTGCCGCGGTCGCCGCCGATGGCTGAACCGATGGACGCGAAGGCGGCGAAGACGTTCGTGGTGCGTGCCCCGAGGAAGTGAACCATCTGCCCGCCATTCGAGAAGCCGCCGGCATATACGCGCTTGCGATCGATGTTCAGCGTGCCATCCAGCGAATCAATGAGGGCGAGCAAAAACCCGACGTCGTCCACTGGATTGTCCGGCGTGGGATCCACGGTGTTCCAACCCGTGCCGCGCTGACTCAAGGTGCCGTCCGGGTAGGCGAGAATCACGCCATTGACGGCGGCCAATTGCGCGAGTTCAGGCTGGTTGCCCGCAAACTCGTCGGCGGTTTGGTCGTGCCCGTGGATAATCAACGCGAGCGGCATCGGAATGCTCGGGTTGTAATTCGTCGGTATGTTGAGCCGGTAATGACGCACGATGCCGGCGTGAGTCAGGTAAAGGTCGGGGTATACGCCAGGGGCTTGTGGCACGACGGAATTGGTGAGCTCGATGACGCGCACGCGGTAGAAGCGATACGGCGTCGGGTTTGTGGAGACAGCGACTACATTGGTGACCCAGCCCCCGCCGGGCGCCGCCGCGAGGGGCGGACTGGCTGGTTTCCATTCGTGGAAGCGATCCGTTTGTTCCACTTGATACGCGAAGTTTGTGCATGTTTCCCAGCGCAGTTCCATTTCGTTGGTGGACAGCAGCCGCGAGTAAACCAGAGGCATCGCACACGAACCAGGAAGAGGCCCGCCGAGAATCTGGGCGGTGAAGCGAGTGCCGTCGTGATTCGCATCCGTCCCGGGCGAAACCATGAAGTCCACGGCCGAATTCATCGCGAGGTTGAGCCCGAAGCTGAAGTTCGTGCCGAAGATGTTTGTGCCCTCGAGAAACGCACTCCAAACGGTGTTGCCATTGACCTTGATGACACCGGTGACGCCATCGCCGCCGGCGGAATCCCATTTTGAAAGCGAGCCGGCGATCGTCACCGGTCCGCTGACCGTGCTGGTCCACCGGCGGACCGGCCAAACCTCCGGGCCTGCCGGGTGATTCGTGCAGCAATCATTCGTGTTCACGAAATGCGGACGCGCGCCCGTGGACCAGATGGCCACCTGCAAATCGTTTGAGAGAATCCAACCCGGGATCGCATACAGAGTGTTGCTGTAGGTCGGCAGCAGCAAAAAATCGTTGAAGGTGTAAATGCCGTTGATGTCCGCGCTGCGGTTCCAATAGCCGTACTGCCAATCGTTGCTCGCTTGTCCGTTGCTGAAGTCGCGCACGGAATCAGCGATGACGACGGAGAGCGCCGGTGGCGTCGTTGGTCCGACCAGCATGTGAGTCCACACCCCCTGGTAAAACGAGTTCCCATTCGTGTCGCGCACCTGCGGCGGGTCGTTCACGGGCGCGCCATGATACTCGATGTTGCCGAACACATTCGGGCATGGCTCCAGCGTGGAGGTGAACGTGTGCGTGTAGTCGTACGGCGCCGGCTTGGTGGCGAGATCCACCATCGGACCAAAACGCACGAAGTCCTGCGCCTCCCAGTTAGGAATCTGCTGGCCGCGATCGAACTCGCCCGCGTCCTTGTAATGCGTGAAGCCGAACCAGCGGTCGGTGGGTGTGGCAGACGGTAGAAAATTCCACGTCGCGGCCTGCTGGTGAAGTCCAGAAAAGTCCCCACCCGCGAAGGTCACGACCCGCTGCACTTCACGCAGCTTGGCGATGAAGGCTGCGTAGCCGCTGCCTTGGGAATGCCCCGCCAGGAGAAACTTGTTCCAGGCCAGCACGTTCGTCCAAAACTGGTTGCTCGCCGTGAGATATTGGCCCCAATTCTCGGACGGATAGTTCGTGTGCAGATAATTCAGAAACGCGGCGAGACGAAACTCGATCGAATTCGCGCGGGTGATGTTGGTCTTGGTGGTCGTGTTCAACCCGGTGAGAAACTCCATGCGCACTTTGAAATAACAGTCCAGATCCGGATCGGTGCCGCAAAAATCTCCGAGCGAGACATCGTTGTCATAAGTTAGGGCCAGCGCGTGAAACCCCAGGTTCGCCGCGTTCTGGCAAAAATTGTCGAAGCTCGCTGGCACGCCGCCCGTGCCGGGAAAGAAAACCACGAGTTGGTTGCGCGGCGGAGCATTCGTGCTCAGGAACGCGCGCTGGTTGGCGTTCTTCCCCGTGATGCGCGCGTCGGTCGCGCTCGGCGTGGTCACGTGTGTGACGTAGTTTCCCGGCAGGTTCGTGTCACCACACACGTTGAACTGCGCGTAGCCCACTGCGGCAAAACAAAAAATCCCGACGACGGTCAAAGCTCGAATCATAAACACTCCTGTTTTGTTCCGAGTCGATGACGCCATCGCATGCCGATTGTTACGCAGGCAACTTCCGCCCTGGCTTTGCGCCGGATTGGGCGTACGCCATCAGGTCCAGCGACGAGGCGTTGATCCATTACGTCCAGCCCGAGGCGCTGCCTCACGGATATCTCAAGCGGTAAAAGCGTTGCGATTGTGTCGGTGCGTTGGTGTCGGTGAAAAGATACCGCGGCGCGACCAGTCCGAGGAATTCCCAGTTCACCAGGTTCGTGGTGAATTCCACGCCGAACGCGCCGGTGGTGGAATTGCTCAAAGCAAAAGTGATGTTGCTTCCGCCCAGTCCCGCGACGTTGGTCATTTGCAACCAGGAGCTGTTGGGCCAATAGGTCGCCAGCCATTGATTCCAGTCGCTTTCATCGACTGTTTCATCTCCGTTGATGTCGCCCGGCACGAATGTCGTGGTGGTTGGCAAAACAATAAGGGGCGGCGGCTGCAATACCTTGAAACTGCCAGCGGCTGAAAATGCCGAGCCGGCGAATGCGCCGTCCACGGTTTGCACGCTCCAGTAGTAAGGCTTGCCCAAATCGTACTTGAGCCGCGTCCCGAGGCCCAATTGTGCATTGCCCATTTCAGGAAGCCGGCGCCACCCGCTCGAAGTCGACGCCGGAGCCAGGACATCCGAACCACCCGGAGTGGTCCCGACGCGAACATTGTAGGTCAGGGCGACGGAGGGCGTTTGCGCATCACTCCCGGAATTCCAACTCAAGAGTACGGAATCCCCTGTGACGGTGGCGGCGAGTCCGGTGGGAGCTGTAGGTGCCGTATTGATTGCGGGAAGATTGTTCCGCCAGATTTGCGACACAACCGCCGCCGGCAGCCCGTTCGAGGCGATGAAGCTGGTTGCTCCTGTCAGGAGAATGTCCAGGCGCCCGTCGTTGTCATAATCTGCCAAAGCCACGGAACTGGCAGCGACTGGGATCAAGTCCTCCAGCTTCGTGAACCCACTGCCGGTGTTCCGCCAAAGCTGTGAAACAAAATTGGTGGGCACGGTATTGGCGCTGGTTGCGCCCGTGAGCGCGAGGTCGATCCGGCCATCATTGTCCAAATCGCCCCAGGCCACGGATCCCAGCATGACGCCCGGCAAGCCGGCATTGATATTGGTGAAGCCCGACCCGGTGTTCCTCCATATTTGAGTGATGGGATTCCGAAGAAACGTCAGGGTGGAGCCGGCCAGCAGGAGGTCCAGCCGCCCATCGTTGTCGTAATCGCCCCAGGCCATCGCGCCGTCCGAAAGTCCCGGCAAGCCGGCGTTGATATTCGTGAAACCGTTGCCCGTGTTGCGCCATACCCCGGAAACAAGTGGGCCTGAGCTGAATCTGCCCATGAGCGCGAAGTCCAAGCGGCCATCATTGTCATAATCCCCCCACGCTACGGCCCCTCGTAAAACCGGCGGGAGGATATCCGTGTTCGTGAAGCCAGCTCCCGTGTTGCGCATCAAGGAACCGCGTCCTACGAGCAAATCGATCAGGCCGTCGTTGTTGTAGTCCCCCCATTTTGCGGGCTCCAAAAAGGCACTCGGCCCGTTGGTGAAGAATGTGAAGGCGCCATTCGTATTGCGCAGGAACTGACCAATTTGCAGCGAAGGTTCTCCGCCGCTCGAAACGGATCTGGAACCCGCCAGGAAGATGTCCAAGAAGTTATCGTTGTTGAAATCGCCCCAGGCGGCGGCGCCAGCCAGCACATTGGTCAGCCCCGCGTTGATGTTCACAAATCCAGCCCCGGTATTGCGCCAGATCTCTGACGTCTTGTTGGTGAAGCCCGTGGAACCCGAGAGGAGAATGTCTAATCGCCCGTCGTTGTCATAATCGCCCCAACCAACGGACGAGTACGTGACCCCCGGCAGACCCGACGCGATTTCGTAAAAGGCCCGAACGCTAACGCTTTGGTTGCTCCCGCGGGCAAGCCCCAGGCTGTTCGAAGCCACGGCCCGGAAATGGTACGTCACTCCGCCCACAAGCCCATTCACCAGATGGGCAAAGTTCGTGACGTTCGTTCCGCCGCCGATGGATTGAGCCGTCGTGCGGTTCCCGAAATTCGTGGAGACGCCCCAGTCGAACCACACTGTGGTGTTCGTGTTGTTGGGATAAGCAAGTCCGCTGAAGATCATCGACTGCGGACTGTCGCTGATGGCGTTGAGCGTCACGACCCCGGGAGCGAACGTGGTCCAGCTATCAATCAGCGGATTGTATCGGGCCACGTCATCGAAAGCGGAAAAGTTTCTGCCGCCCCACACGATCATCTCCGATCCGCTCCACACAGCGGTGTGTTGCGCGCGAGCTGCCGGCGCGCCGTTCGTCGAGGTCGCAGACCAGGTGCCGGAGGCAACGTTGTAGCGCCCGCCGGTGTTGGTGTTGGCGGCGGTTCCGCCACCCCAGACGATGACTTCATTGCCAGTGAAGATGGTCGTGGCATAGGCACGGGGACTCGGCGCGCCGCTGGTGGGGAGATTCAACCACGTGTCTGAAGCCGCATTGTAGCGTCGGCCATCTGTGAGGAAAGACGCTCCATCGTATCCACTCCAGATAAACATCTCGCTGCCCGTCCAGGCCGCGGCATTTCCGTAGCGAGCAGCGGGACCATTGACCAGGGAGACAGGAGTCCAATGGTCGGCGACCGGGTCGTAACGCCCGCCATCGGCAAACGGGCCTTGAACGATGGTCGTCGCTCCGCCCCAGATTATCATCCGGCTTCCCGTCCAAACTGTGCTGAACGTGGACCGCGGGCCGGGTGCGCCGTTCGTCGTCACCACACTCCAGGTTTCCGCGGGAAGCCGGTGGAACCCGCCGCTGTTCAGAAGATTCCCATTCGCCCCGCCCCAGATAATCATTTCCGACCCGGTCCAGACCGCGGCGTGACCGTTGCGGGGTGCGGGCTGTCCCCCGCCGTTCATGGGGGACCAAAGATCGAGGGCCGGATTGTAGAACCAGCCTTCCGCAAGAAAGTTGAACCCGCCGGTGCGCCCGCCCCAGATCGCCATGTCAGTGCCCGTCGAAATGGCCGTATGGTCGAAGCGCGCCGTGGGCGCGTTCACCGTGGAGATGGAAGTCCAGGCGCCGGTTCGGGGATTGTAGCGCCCTCCGTCCGCCCTCGCCGTTCCGTCGTTGTTCGCGCCGCCCCAAATGATCATTTCGGTCCCGGTCCACACGGCGGTGTGACCGTAGCGCGCCGCGGGAATCGCGGCTGCGAGGGGAAATTGGACAACAGATAACAGAAGCAGGAACGGAAACGACCGAAGACAGGTTGCCATTCCAGCCATCCTGCGGGCATTCCCCGCCAATGCACGATTCATTTCGGCATCGGCTTCCCGCTCTGGCTCGCACCGGATCAGGTGCGCGTCATCACGCTCAACGACGAGGAGCGTTGATCAACTACGCCAAGCCCATCGTGGCCGAACGGTGCGCGCACATGGTCCGTGTGGATGCGGATTTCAGCGCGACACCGTTCAAGGCGGAGATTGCCAACGCGGAACAATGGCGCGTCCATCCCGCAATGCGGGACTGGTCATCGGCGGTCGCGACATGGAAGCAAGCGTTGGCTTGCCTTCAATGTGCATCAAAGAATTTTAACACTTCCACATTCGCATTGAATGGGAGCTTGTCGCCGGTGTTGGGCCATTGATGCCCGCCGTCGCTCAGACCGACGAAGATCACTTCGTTCGTCCGGTTTGACGGGGTGGAGCGCCAGATCTCGACGGTCATCGTTCCTGAGTCCACACACACATTGGTGGTGGGTGAACTGGTGTCGGCTGAGAGCATGTGCGGGTAAGCCAAACGCACCCACTCCGGAAGCCGTTGATCAACGGCGTTTGTGCCTTGGAATGCGATGTAGGGGAAGCGCAAGGCGTCGTCGGTGCTCCAGCCGTTCGCAATGAGGTTGGTCGGCCAGTTGTGGTCGGGGCGGATGTCGTCGTAGGCGACACGGGCGCGGGCGTTGCCAATGGTGTTCCAAGTGGAATTTGTGCTCAAGAGCGGCGCGGAAGGGAACGGGGGTTCAGGTGCGGGTCGCGGCACGCTGCCGTAGCCGTTCGCCTGCGTCCAGCGGCGAGGTTGTGGCGAGCGCCACGAAGGAAAAGGTTCGTTGCAAACTGTCTTCCTTCAAGTGGCCAAGGCACGCTTGTGGCCATGTTCATCAGGAGCACGGGGCGCGGTTGCCACACTATCGGGACATGGGCGACCACGGCAGTGCCCCCATGCGACAACCTTCCGCTTATGCCGTAACGTCACCCCACATTCGAAGCATGAAGCTCTAAAGTATGAACACGACAAAGACCAAAGCCTACGCAGCGCAAAGCGCGACATCGCCATTAGCCTCCGCATCCATTCCGCGCCGCGAACCGACTGCCCGCGACGTGAAAATTGAAATTCTCTTCTGCGGCATTTGTCACTCCGACCTTCATTACGCTCGTAATGAATGGAGCAGTCTGATGCAAACCGAGTACCCGTGCGTACCAGGCCATGAAATTGTTGGCCGCGTCACCTCGGTTGGCTCCGCCGTCGCCAAGTTCAAGCCTGGCGACCTTGCCGCGGTTGGTTGTCTCGTGGACGCCGATTTATCGTGTCCGCATTGCCGCGCGGGTAACGAACAATTTTGTCCGGACCAGGTCTGGACCTATGGCGGAACGGACAAGCACCTTGGCCTGCCCACATATGGCGGCTACTCGGAAAGTATCGTCGTTGACGAGCACTTCGTCCTGCGTGCCCCCACGAATCTTCCGCCTGCCGGGATCGCCCCCCTACTCTGCGCCGGCATCACGACATACTCGCCGCTGCGACATTGGAACGCGGGTCCGGGAAAGAAGATGGGTATCGTCGGCCTGGGCGGCCTCGGTCACATGGGCGTGAAGTTTGCCCGCTCGTTCGGCGCACACGTGGTGGTGTTCACCACGTCGCCATCAAAAAAGGATGACGCGATTCGTCTCGGCGCGCATGAAGTCGTTATCTCGCGCAATGCCGGCGAGATGAACAAACACGCTGGCAGTTTCGATTTCATATTGGATGCAGTCGCGGCAACGCACGACATTGACGCGCTGCTGAATTTGCTGAAAGTCGATGGCACCCTCACTCTTCTCGGCGCGCCGGAAAAGCCGCACGCCATCTCCGCGTTTTCATTGATCATGGGCCGTCGCAATCTCTCGGGTTCGCTGATCGGCGGCATAGCGCAGACGCAAGAGATGCTCGATTTCTGCGCAACGCACAACATCATCTCCGACGTCGAAATCATCCCAATCCAGAAAGTGAACGAGGCCTACGACCGCATGGCCAAAGGGGACGTGAAATACCGTTTCTCGATCGATATGGCGTCGTTGAAGTCCGAATAACCCCAACCCGGAAACAGAAGTAATACAAGAGCGCGGGGCCGGAATTACGAAGCTGGCTTTCCGTGGAGATTTCCTCGCTAGCCCTTTCAACCAGTTCAAGTTCGATTCCAGTGAAACGCGCCGGCAGCGAGCCATCTCTGCGGACCGCTGCTGTCTCGGATTCGACTGCGGCATTCCCAGCGACGGGTTGCAAGCGGCAATCAGAAATCTCCGTGGTCCCGCGCGAAAACCAGAAGGCTATTGGCTGGCAAAGTGATTCCGGCTGAAGTCGGCAAACCATCCCAACTCGGCCCGTCAACGGTGATGCCGCCAGGATTTCCGCGGGCATTCGGATTGAAATAGTTGTCGTAGATGTCGCTGTTGAAAACTTCCTTCCAATGGCCGCGAACGGGGAATCCGATGCGATAACCATAATTGTAAAAGGTGCGTTCGTTCAGGCTCGCCACGATGACAACATCGCGACCCACACCGGGCAGCCAGCGATGAATGGCGATGACTCGATTATCGTTGTGCACGTGGAATACATTCAGTCCTTCGCCACGCAAGGCAGGGTGCTTGCGCCGCACCCACATCAGATCGCGCGTGAATCGGTGCTGATCGGACATGGCTTTATCTTTGCCTTCAAGCCCTTCCCACCAAACCAACAAATCCGAACGCTTCGGGTCATCCGACCAGAACTTATCCTCCAGGAATTCCTGCCCCATGAAAATCATGGGCACGCCTGGAGCCGTGAGCAGCAAGCCCGCCGCTACCTTGGATCGACTGCGCGCGTACCAGGATCGTGAATTACTTGGGTCCGCCAATGCTGGGATGCGGGGTTGCCGGTCACGCCCTGTATGGTTCGCGTCGATCAGGTCGTGGTTTTCAATGCATTGAAAGGCAGTCCAACGTCCAGGATTTTTGTATGTGAAGTAGAGAGCGTCTCGCACTTTATCCATGCTGACAGGTGCGCGCTGCCCGCCTTGGGTTTGAGCGATCACTTCACGCAAGTCGTCCCGCAGCACGTCGCTATATCCGACGTCGAATCCCATTCCGAACGGCGGCGCGGCAACGCCTTTCCACCGTTCAGCTCCCCAGTATTCGGCTATTTGGACCGCGCTCGGTTTCACGTAATGAAGCGTACTCGTGAGGTCTTGCGCGAAGGACCAACCACCACTCTCATCGATCACGGTCACTTGATCGTAGCGGATGCCGTCCACGTGGAACTCCTCCAGGAGCATCTTGCCATTATCGATTAGAAACTGGCGAACCTCCCGCTTCCAAAACGCAAACACGCGTCCGCCCGCGTGATCCTGGTCGGTAAAGTAGAGACTGTTGTTATCGGTGGTATAAGGCTGGCGATCGAAGAACTTGATGCTCTGATCATCAAAGCCGCCGCCGGCATGGTTATAAACCACGTCAGTAATGACGGCGAGACCGTAAAGGTGGCAGAGATCCACAAACACCTTGAACTGGTTGATCTGGCCTCGCAGGTCAACTTCACGCACCGGACCCACGCCTTTTGCCGCCAGCAATCGATTCACCCGAGTTACATAAGGCGCCAGGTCGCCGGGCAAAACGGAGTAGTCCATCTCGGGAGAAAACAAGTCGGTGCCGTTGTAACCGAGACTGTTCTCGCCCTGATACTCCTGGAAGGGCAAAGGCATGATCGCGTTCACGCCCAAGTCCACGAGATATTCGATGCGATCCGCGACATCGAGAATCTTACACACGCGGTTAGGTCGAAGGTCTTTGCCAGCAGAATCCTTGGCGTAGAATACGCCGATATGAAATTGGTACACGATCAGATCGTTGAACGCGGGTGGGCGGAATGAGGCATCGTGCCAGACGTATTCGTTTGGGTCCCTTACGATGCAGTTGCAAGGATACCAAGGGTCGCTGCCCCGCACTTCGAGTTCGCGCGCATACGGGTCGCGCTTGAACCCCTCACTTCCTTTCCCGACGACGTAAAACCGGTACAGGTCATCATCTTTGACCCCGGCAAAGAAGCCCCCCCAGAAACCCTGGGCATCCTTCACCAGCTGATGATCAGGATTCCTCGTGTAGCTGTCGGGTTTGCCGCCGGGCTGGCCGAGCACGAGGTAAACTTGGAGCGCCTCGGGCGCCCAGGTCCGAAACGTGGCGCCACCCTGCATCAGGTTCGCGCCCAACGGGGTGTTGGAATGGATGTGGTTTTGTGAGGCCGCCATAAATCGCCTTTCGTCGTTACTACCAACAGCATGAGCTGGAGCCGAACGCGTAATTCCGCGAAGACGCCTGCAGGACTTTCGTGGCGCGTTCTTGTCAGCCACGCTGACAACGAGGCGTCAGGGCGGGAAGTCTTTTCACCATGGATTTATTTTGGGGAGTGCTGAACTGAAGCGCCGGCCAAAAAGAGCAGATTCAATTCCGGGGGAGACGCCAGCAAACAATGGGATTGCGCAGCACACCGGTTATCCCGCCCCCAGCCCCAGCCGCGTCAGTGGCTAATGCCCGTTGGGCTCGTGGCAGATTTGGTCAATGACAATGGCGCTAGCCAGCAGCAGCAAGTCATCCTGGTTCGCCGAGACGTCAACGCCATAGGTGTCCGTCCACGAAAACCAGCGTTTTGAAACCTGCGCCACTTCGTCTGAGCCGCGTCGAAAGGTGTATTCGTACTCCAGAAAGTTGCCTTGCGCTTCCAGATCATTTGGGCCGGGGATGTCGACGGTGAATTTACAGCGCAGGAAGGTAAACAGATGCTTCTTCACCACGGCGGCAAGCTCGCCCCCACGGTAGATTTCGTAAGTCGGTCCCCACGATAGAATCTTCTTTTGAATGACAGCCAGCTCCGCTCCCTCCATGTCCTGGAAGATCAGTTTGCTGCGCAGGGAAAACACTTTGCCATCGACGTAAAAAACATCGGCACCCGCTTCATTCTGAATACGGAAATCATCGCCCAAGGAGAGCAGTTTTTGCTTCAGCAGGTAGCGCATGGTCTACGGAGCCCTGGAACCGCGCTGTGCTTTTAGCTGCGCCAACTCTTGAGTCAGCAAACTGTTGAAAAATTTCTGAGTCGCCTCGATTCGATCCTCCTTGGCGACTGCTGGGCGGCGAATCTCCGTCAACTCGCCGCCGTCCAGCCATACGCCGCCGCAGTTGGGGCATTCATCAACGACGACTGGCTTTTCCGGACTGAACTTGTGCTGAAGCATGATGATGCCGAGACATTTGGGACAGGGACGCTTATTGGGCACGATGGTCGCCGCGGGGTTCGGTTCCACTTTCATGAGAGCCTCGCCGAGTGGCTCGTGGGCCGCGTCCACTTTGCTGAGTTCAAAATTGTCGAACCAGATGCCGCCACATCCCGCGCGGCACACATCCACCGTCAAACCGGGAAGTTTGAGAGCCGAAAGTTGAGCGGCACATGCTGGACAAATCATGCGAGCCACACTCCGGAGAAGACATTGTTTTGTCAATCAAGGCAGCGGAATACCGAAGACCTGTGTACGCCGCGACGGAATCACCCGCCAACGTCATTCTCACTCCTCCAACCGACGAATCTGAGGATGGCCAGGCACATGAGTGTTCGCATCGTGGAAGCATGCCGAGTCAACTTTGATGTCCTTCCCGTCTTAGTGGTGTCTTCCAACGCCGGCACTGGCTGAACGATTCCTCCGCGAGCGATTTTTAGGGCGCCCTCAGCATTGCCACACTCAGAGTTCAAAAAGGCCTGGCTTTCGCGGCCGGTGAAACTAGGAGACCGACAATCTTCTTCTTGCCTCGCGGCGTTCGCACCATAAGTTCTCCGCCTCTTTATGGCTGAGACGACTGTTGTTCACGGACAAACCAATAACTCAATCGCCGTGGACGGCGCTGCAAAACAGCGGCCCTTTGCGTGGACAGATCGTTTTGTTAGGCGCCACATCGGGCCGAATGCGACCGAGGTGCGAAGCATGTTGCGGGTGTGCGGATACGAATCGCTCGACCAACTCATCGATGCCACCGTGCCGAAGTCGATTCGCCTGGCGCAACCGCTGAACCTGCCCGCGGCGCGCAGCGAGCATGGATTGCTCAATGAGATGCGCGCTGTAGCGGCGCAGAACCAGATTTTCAAGAGCTACATCGGGATGGGATATTACGACACCATCACACCGCCGGTCATCCAGCGAAATGTCATCGAGAATCCAGGCTGGTACACGCCCTACACGCCGTATCAGGCGGAAATTTCGCAGGGGCGCCTGGAAGCATTGCTGAATTTCCAGACGATGGTCACGGACCTCACGGGCATGGAAATCGCCAATGCGTCATTGCTCGACGAAGGCACGGCGGCGGCGGAGGCGATGCAGATGGCGCACTCGCTCAAGGGTCGGAGGAAAACAACCGCATCTTCGTGAGCGACGCGTGTCATCCGCAGACGATCGACGTGCTGCAAACCCGGGCCAAGGCGCTTGGGATCAAGGTCGTGGTTGGAAAACACAATGCGTTTGAATTTGCCGCGGATTTCGACGGTGCGGAGCGTGAACGGCGCAAGGCAGAAACCCTGGAGGCTGCTGACCGCAAGATTCAGTCCCCCATTCACAATCTCAAATCATCCATCAATGAGGGCCTGGCCACCGCGGCCGCGCCGAAGAGGGCGGAAAAAGTTTTTGCCGCGCTGGTTCAATATCCGAACACCTACGGCTCGGCCCATGACTACCGCGCCTTCGTCGAGCAAGCCCACGCAAATGACGCACTCGTCATTGTTGCCTCGGATTTGCTGGCCCTCACGTTGCTCACGCCTCCCGGCGAATGGGGGGCCGACATCGTCGTCGGCAGCGCGCAGCGGTTAGGCGTGCCGCTGGGCTACGGTGGACCGCACGCGGCATTCTTCGCCACGCGCGATGCTTTCAAGCGAGAGATGCCGGGACGGCTCGTGGGCGTTTCTAAAGATTCGCGCGGACTGCCGGCCTTGCGGCTCACCTTGCAAACCCGTGAGCAACACATCCGCCGTGAGAAGGCCACGAGCAACATCTGCACGGCGCAGGCGCTGCTGGCGAACGTGGCGTCGTTCTACGCGTGTTATCACGGACCGGCCGGATTGAAGGCCATTGCCCGCCGCGTGCACTTGATGGCCACCGTGCTGGCTACGGCGCTCAAGAACCTCGGATTCGATGTGAACAGCGACGTCTTCTTCGACACGCTGCAAGTCGGCCTGGGCAACAAGAAGCGCGAAGGACTTCATCAAGCTCGCGGAAACACATCGGGTCAACCTGCGGCTACATCGACGCTCATTCCGTCGGCGTTTCACTCGATGAAACCACCTCGCAGGAAGACCTGGAAATGTTGTTCAAGATTTTCAACAACGACAAGAACAGCGAATTCAACCTCGACCATCTGGCTGCCAACGCGGACGTGGAAATCCCGGCGCCCTTCGCGCGCAAATCCAAGTTTCTGCAACATCCCGTCTTCAACACGCACCACTCCGAAACGGAGATGATGCGCTACATCCGCAAGCTGGAGGCGAAGGATTTCGGTCTCGATAAGGGCATGATCCCGCTCGGGTCCTGCACCATGAAACTCAACGCGGCCGCCGAAATGTATCCGGTCACGTGGCCGGAGTTTGGACGCATTCATCCGTTTGCGCCGCTCACGCAGACGCGCGGTTATCAGCAGCTCTTTGCGGAACTGGAAGAGTGGCTCGCGGAAATCACCGGCTTCAGCGCTGTGTCGCTGCAGCCGAACGCCGGTTCGCAGGGCGAACTCGCCGGACTGCTCGTCATTCGCGCCTACTTCGAAGATCGCGAGGAGGCGCATCGCAACATCTGTCTGATTCCCACTTCCGCGCACGGGACCAATCCCGCCAGCGCCGTCATGGCCGGAATGAAAGTCGTCGCGGTCGCCTGCGATCAGCTCGGCAACATCGACGTGGCTGACTTGCGCGCGAAAGCCGCGAGCACCGGCAAATCTCGCGTGCATCATGCTGACCTATCCCTCCACGCACGGGGTGTTCGAGGAAACGGTGAAGGAGATTTGCACCATCGTGCAGGAACACGGCGGACAGGTTTACATGGACGGCGCGAACATGAACGCGCAGGTCGGCCTGTGCCGGCCCGGCGACATCGGCGCGGACGTCTGCCACTTAAACCTGCACAAGACGTTCTGCATCCCGCACGGCGGCGGCGGTCCCGGCATGGGACCCGATTTGCGTGGCCGAACATCTCGCAGACTTTCTGCCCGGCCACGCCGTCGTGAATCTGGGCGGCGAAAATCCCATTGGCTCCATCAGCGCCGCGCCGTGGGGCAGCGCGAGCATTCTAACCATCCCGTGGGTTTACATCCGCCTTATGGGACCCGAACGGCCTTACTGAAGCCACGAAGGTCGCCATCCTCACCGCGAACTACGTCGCGCGCCGCTTGGAGAAGTTCTTCCCCGTGCTCTACAAAGGCGCGAACGGCACCGTGGCCCACGAATGCATCATCGACCTGCGCCCGTATAAAACCGTGACCGCCGAAGACGTCGCGAAGCGCCTGATGGATTACGGCTTCCACGCGCCGACACTCTCGTGGCCCGTGCCTGGCACGTTGATGGTCGAGCCGACCGAGAGCGAAGACCAGGCCGAGCTGGACCGTTTCTGCGACGCGATGATCGCCATCCACGGCGAAATCCAGCGCATCGAAAAAGGCGAATGGGACAAGACCAACAACCCGCTCAAGAACGCGCCGCATCCTGCGGACGTCATCGCCGGCGACGAGTGGAACCGTCCCTACACCCGCGCCCAGGCCGCGTATCCAGTGAAGACTCTGCGCGACGCCAAATACTGGCCGCCCGTCGGCCGCGTGGACAACGTCTGGGGCGACCGCAACGTGATGTGCTCGTGCGTGGGGATGGAGGCTTACCAGTCCTGATCAAGTAGGCTGAGTGTTTGGCTCCCCCGAACCTGAGTTCTCAAAGAGAGCGATGACGGGCGCCGCCGCTTGTGTCTCTCAACCATTTGCGGACCAGGCTGCCCATTACCAAGGGTAGTGGTGGATAGTCCGTCTTGTGATGGCCCGCTAACAATCATTCGCCGCAGGTGTGCGCTCATGGCGTCAGCTACAGGCGTCTACGAAGAACAGCACACGCTCTCGTTGGCGACTCATCTTCGACAAGCAGACAACCCAATGCCAAACGAGTGCAGCAGTTGAGATGTCGAACACATCGTTTTCATTCCGCGACGCGTGACAAACCTGAACGTGTGCTAACCTTACTCAGATTTAACAGGGAGTATGGGATATCGAGGTTTTCAAAGATCGCCAGACGACCGCAGTAACACCGCGCGCGGCTCAGGAAACAGGAATTCGTTAATCGATTTTGCGACCAAGGCAGCCATCGCCGTGGCCGTGACGTGCCTGGGCGTCATTGGCCTGTGGTTCGGTTTTCACGCCATTGACATCCTCCTCGTCATCTTTGGCGGCGTGGTGATTGCTGTCTTGTTCCACACGATGGCCGAGCCACTGATGCGGTATACCAAGTTGCCGACGTGGGCCGCGGTTCTGCTTGTCCTGCTCATTCTTTCCGCCGTGTTCGGTGGTGCGGGTTGGTTGATGGCGGCACCCATTTCGAAACAATTTGATGAGTTAAGCGTCCGCCTTCCCGAAGCGATTGATCGTTTCCGCGAGCAGATACTTTCGGTCCAATGGACAAACTGGCTCGTAGAGCAAGGGAACAGCGCGGTTCCGGACGGACAGAAAATCCTGAAGCAAGTCACGCGAGCTTTTTCCGTCACGATGAGCGCAGGTGCGGCAGTGATCATCGTCCTCTTCCTTTCCCTTTACATGGCGGCTTCACCCGATGTTTACGTGCAAGGCCTGGTGCGCCTTGTGCCGGTGAGTTATCGGCCGAGAGCCCACGAAATCATGCGGGAGCTCTATCGCATGCTGCGGATGTGGCTCCTGACCAAACTCATCTCAATGGCTTTTGTCGCCATCGGGGTTGCCATTGGCCTGTGGCTTCTGAAGGTTCCCCTTGCCCTGGCGCTGGGACTCCTGGCAGGCCTGTTCGAATTCATACCCACGGTTGGGCCCCTCCTCTCCGCCGTGCCCGCAGTCCTCATTGCCTTTGTGCATAGTCCGATGCTGGCTCTCTACGTCGCGCTGCTGTTTGTGGGAGTGCAATGGGTCCAAAACCATGTGACCAATCCCCTTCTGCAACAGCGCACCCTTTCCCTTCCACCGGGCCTGACGCTGTCGCTCGTCGCCGTGTTGGGAACTTTATTTGGTTTTGGCGGATTGTTTTTGTCGGGTCCACTCTCCGTCGTCGTAGTGGTGCTCATAAAAAAACTTTATATCGAAGACGTCCTGGAACGGCGGCACCGGCCGGAGCGCAACTCCCGCCACCGTTCCCCGCAGGAGCCGAATCCGAGCCACGGTCATTCATCAAAGCCTTCCAGCACATGAAAAAAGAAACGAAATCATCCAGGATTCCAGGATTCAAAACTGCCGCGTCGCTGGTGGACACCACCCGCCATTGGGGACCGCGACTGTTGCGCACCTTTGTGCATGAGGTTGGCGTGGGTGTCTCCAAACCCAACCATCTTCCCACACCGTCATTGTGGAGCTCCTCCGCAGTCACAGCCGCGTGGCTGGGGCACGCCAGCGTACTGATTAATTTCTACGGCCTTCACATCGTCACTGATCCCGTGCTTACCCAGCGTATTGGCGCAACGTTTGGCAGGCGAACCTTCGGGCCCAAGCGGCTCATCGCCCCTGCCCTGACAGTCGAGCAACTGCCTCCGATCGATCTCATCCTTCTTTCTCATGCGCACATGGACCATTTGCATGTGGCCACGCTCGCCAAATTTCCGCACACGACCCGCGTCATCACCGCATCGCACACCAAGGATTTGCTCCGCAAAACGAAGTTGAAGGACATCCACGAATTGAACTGGGGCGAGCGCATGACTTTCAAAACCTCACATGGTGAGATCGGGATTGAAGCGTTTGAAGTGTCTCACTGGGGCGCGCGTTGGCGGCATGACCATCACCGTGGCTTCAACGGCTACATTCTCGAACGCAACGGCAAGAAACTGCTTTTTGGCGGCGACACAGCGTATTGCCCTCACTTCAAAAAGCTTAAGTGCAAGGGGCCGTTTGACCTCGCGGTAATGCCCATTGGCTCATACAAGGCTGGCGAGTTCTGTTGGCACTGCACGCCGGAGGAAGCAATCGAGATGGCGAATGATGCGGGCGCCAACTACATCCTGCCGATCCACCACATGACGTTTAATTTCGGTAAGGACATCCAGAACGAGCCCATTGAACGTTTCAAAAAGGCCCTGGCGGCAAACCGCGTCGGCTGGCACGAAGTCGGCGAGACGTTCACGTTGAGCAATTTGGGCGAAGTCCCGTGAAATTTTAGTCCGCGTGCGAGTTGGTGAGAATCCACGACCGTGGCCGATCCGGTTTATTTCTCGGAACCGCGTCCCACTCCGTCGCACGCGACGTTAGAAACCATCCGCTCCGCTGTCGCTGGCACGTCGATCGGCACCGGCTTCCAGTTTCCCTCCGTTCACCACAATGATTTGCGCCGCGCCCTGCGGCCCCGTCTCGATCACGACATGGCCCAATCCCTGAAGCCACTTTACTGCTGGGGGAGACAAGCCGCCCCGCTCGTATTGGATTTTGTCTGGCAACCATTGATGATGGAACCGGGGCGCATTGACCGCCGCCTGCGCGTCCATTCCAAACTCCACGACGTTCAAGATCGTAAGTAACACTGTGCTGATGATGGTGCGGCCGCCCGGACTGCCCGTCACCATCAGCAACTCGCCGTCACGCAAAACAAGGGTGGGCGTCATGCTGGAGAGCATGCGCTTCCCGGGAGCCGCCAGGTTTGCGCGGGTGCCGATGAGGCCATTGGTCGTCGTGAGGCCCGGCACAGCATTGAAATCGCCCATCTCGTTGTTGAGTAAGAAGCCGGCGCCGGGCACGACGATTCCCGAGCCGTAGGATTGTTCCAGGGTGTAAGTCAGAGCTACTGCGTTGCGGTTGGAATCCACAACAGAAAGATGCGTCGTCTCCAGGCTCTCCACAGGCCAGACGAAATTGGTGGGAGTGGACGTGGAGGCTCGCTCTGCCGAAATGGTGCGCCGCAGCGTCGCCGCGTAATCCTTCGAAGTGAGGTGCGCCACCGGCAACTCAGGATTGAATTCCGGGTCTCCCAGGTAACGTGCGCGATCAGCAAAGGCACGGCGCATCGTCTCAACAATCAAGTGAACGTTGGTGCCAGGGCCCGATGTCGGGCGTGCGAGATCAAACCCCTCGAGAACGTTCAACATCTGGATGAGCGCCACCCCTCCAGAACTGCTCGGAGGCATGGAGATAATTTCACATCCTCGATACGTGCCGCGGACTGGCTCGCGACGGAGGGCCCGGTAATTCTTCAAATCATGGCGGGTGATAATTCCGCCATGCGCCTGCATCTCTCTTTCAACAAGCGCGGCGGTCACACCTTCATAGAATCCCTTGGGACCCTCTGCAGCGATGCGTTCCAAGGTGCGAGCGAGGTCCGGTTGCACGAGGCGGTCGCCGGGCTCGTAGGGGACGCCGCGCTTGGTGAACTGGGCAAGCGACGCAGGATATTTTCCAATCCTGGGAAGTACATTCTTCAACGACCGGGCGAGGCCTTCACTGACCACGAACCCATCATTGGCCAGGCGGATTGCGGGTTGCACAAGGTCATTCCAGGGAAGGATCCCCTGCTCTTTCCACGCGAGGTGCAAGCCCGCAACGGTGCCCGGAACGCCGACGGACAAATGACTGTTGTGATGCAAGTCCTCGTCGTATCGGCCATCACGGACGAACATGGTGGGGCTGGATTTCTCAGGGGCAACCTCACGGAAATCGTAGCTAATCGCTTCGCCCCTGGCAGAACGAAAAACCAGGAATCCTCCACCGCCAACATTCCCGGCAGCTGGGTGGGTGACGGCAAGGGCGAACGCCGTCGCCACCGCCGCATCGACGGCGTTGCCTCCTCGACGAAGGATGTTCGCGCCGACAGTCGAAGCCAGTTTATCCTGCGAAACGACGACCGCGTGATCAAATCGGGCCGGAGCGGCAAACGCAGGCGTTGGAGCCGTGACGAGAATAGTCAGCGCAACGACGGCACGGAGGAATAATCGGGAGATAAGTGTCACGCACAGGAGTTACGCCACCGGAGACCCGCCGCGCAATCGTGATTTGAGGGCTGGGTCAGTAACGAGGCAGGTTGGGATCGCATTCGTTCGTCCAGCGTTCGATGCCTCCAGAGAGATTATGGACGTTGGCGAAGCCGCAGGATTGCAGAAGCGCCACAGCTTGGGCGCTGCGAATGCCGTGATGGCAGTACACTACAATTTCATCGTCCTTCCAGTCTTCAATCTCTTCGAGGCGCAAGGCCAGTTCGCCGAGGGGAATCAACGTGGAGTTAGCCATCGCCACGAAGGCGTGTTCTTCCGGCTGTCGGACATCGAGCAGTCGAGGCGGATTTGGCGACCGAAGCTTCTGCGCGAGTTCAGTGGGATTCACAGAAGACTATCCTTTCAAGACCAACCACACCAAAACGCCGAATGGAAACAGAAGGATGAGGAGCAGGATGCATCCGGTGCCTTTCTTATTAGGGGCTGCAAAACGCTCCGGATGGGCCGCCCGCAATTCAGCCTCCAACCTGTCGAGGACCTCTTTGGCTTCCTTCAGCCCCAACCCGCTGACATCGCGCAGTTGTTTGATGGCCTCAATCTTATTCCCGGCGTAAAGCGCCTGTGCAAAAGCCTGTCGCTGCTCGGGAGTCAGAGTGGGTTCCATAACGGTCAATGCTGCATCGCGCTAAGGTATCGCTCGGCATCAATCGCCGCGGCACAACCCATGCCTGCAGCCGTGATCGCCTGCCGATAAACATGGTCCGAGCAGTCGCCCGCGACGAACACGCCCGGAACATTCGTTTCCGTGCCGCGTTTTGGAATCACATAGCCCGCTTCATCCATGTCGATGACGCCTTTGAAAAGTTGTGTATTGGGAACGTGCCCAATGGCGACGAACACCCCCGCGCACTCAAGCACCGTCTCGGCGTTGGTTTTCAGGTTTTTGATCCGCACGCCCGTAACCTTTTTTTGCGCGACGTCCATCACTTCCGTCACCGTACTGTCCCAGATGGGTTTAATCTTTTCATTAGCCAGGGTTCGCTCAGCCATGATTTTGGAAGCCCGCAATGTGTCCCGGCGATGCACAAGATAAACGGTGGAACCAAAGCGCGTCAGGTAAGTGGCCTCCTCGCAAGCCGAATCTCCGCCCCCCACGACGACGAGCGGTTTATTGCGGAACATTGGCAGCGCGCCATCGCAAGTCGCGCAGTAGGTCACTCCCGTTTTTTCCAGCTCCTCTTCACCGGGAACGCCCAAGTGTTTGTGTCCCGCCCCACTGGCAATGATGATGGTTTCTGCCTCCACCTTTTCACCATCCACCATCAACGAGAAAGGTTTTCTCGAAACGTCCACGGATTCAACGGTCCCATATTTCACCTTGGCGCCAAACCGCTCAGCCTGCTTTTGGACGCGAGTCATCAACTCATAACCATCGATACCTTCGGGAAAGCCGGGAAAGTTTTCGACGATGCTGGTGGTCGTCAACAACCCGCCGGGCATGGTGCCAGTGAGAACGAGCGGCGCGAGTTGTGCGCGGGCGGTATAGAGGGCGGCGGTAAGTCCTGCGCAACCCGTGCCAATGATGACAACTTTTTCCATAAGGGGCGCGCAAAGTAGGCGTTCAATCTAGGGGGTTCAAGATTCAAAAGTTCTGCGTACTCCGGCGGAGGACTGCGACTTGGAGACCATGCAAGGCCAGCGATGGAACGAGCCGCACGCCAGAGTTTTCCGGCCGGATCTCCTTATGCCTCTTGATGGCGATTCATACCCTTTGTTTGGAAGGCCTCATTCTTCTTTTCGGTTTCGCCTTTTCTGCTACTCAGTTGCGCGGATGAAAGACATCGTGCCGCCTCCGCCGCCACTCGTGCATAACCAGTTCGAGTCCGTGAAGGAATTGTTCAGCAAGTACGTGGTGCCAAGTTACGCCCGGTTCGACCTCGCGTTCGTCCGTGGCGAAGGGAGCTACGTCTGGGATGTGCGGGGAAAGCGCTACCTCGATCTGGGCGGCGGCATCGCGGTCAACTGCCTCGGCCACGCCAATCTGGAAATAACCGAAACGCTCGTCGAACAATCCAAGCGGCTCACGCACGTCTCCAACCTTTATTATCACGAACCCCAGGGGCGTCTGGCGTGTGACATCGTAAAACATCTCGCTCCCGGAAAAGTCTTCTTCTGCAACAGTGGCGCGGAAGCCAACGAAGGGCTTTACAAGCTCGCTCGCAAATTCGGCCACGACGAAGGACGGTTCGAAATCATTACCATGCTGAACTCCTTTCACGGCCGCACCCTCGCGGGCATCGCCGCGACGGGCCAAGACAAGGTGAAGAAAGGATTCGACCCGATGACGCCTGGGTTTCGCCACGTGCCCTTCAACGATCTGGCGGCGGTGCGAGACGCGATTTCTCCCGCCACCATCGCCGTTCTCATCGAGGGAATTCAGGGCGAAGGCGGCATCACCGCGGCGACGCCCGAATACCTGCTCGGGCTCCGCGCGCTATGTGACGAGAAAAAAATGTTTCTCTTAATGGATGCGGTGCAATGCGGACATTTTCGCACGGGCCGGTTTCAGAGCTTTCAGCGCATTCTTGAAGAGGCCTCCGCGGATGGGCCTGAGTTTCTCCCAGACGGAGTTTCCATGGCGAAATCGCTCGGCGGCGGCTTCCCCCTCGGCGCGTTCTGGGTCCGCGACAGCCATGCCGACCTGCTTGGGGCCGGCACCCACGGCACTACGTTCGGGGGCACGCCGCTCGGGTGCGCCGTCGCCAATAAAATTTTCGAAATCATCGAACGCGATGGTCTCGCGGACAATGCGCGAGCCATCGGCGAGTTTGTGAAAGCAGAGCTGCAAAAACTGGCGGGCCAACACTCTCACGTCGTCAAGACCGTCCGCGGCCTTGGGCTGATGCTGGGCATTGAGCTGGCTGAAAAGGAAAAGATTCCGGCATTCGCCTCCAGCGAGAAGAGCGCCTCGATCCAGTTCGTAAATCGCCTGCATGACTTAGGTCTCTTGACCATTCCCTCCGGCGCTCAAGTGGTACGACTCCTTCCGCCCTACAATTTGAGCCGCCGTGAAGCTGCGGAAGGCGTGGGGCTCATGCGGCAACTCATCGAAGAGATTTCGTGAGCCCCACTCTCAAATGGGTCGCCGCATTTGTCATCGTTGAACAAGTGGCTCTGGGCTGGTCGCCATCCGCCGACCGCTTTACCTGGATGCTGGAGAATCTGCCGGTCTGGATCGGTCTCATCGCCGTGGCCGCGACGCACCGACGTTTTCCATTGAGCAACCTGTGCCTCATTCTGCTCGCCGTGCATTCACTGGTACTGGCGGTGGGCGGCCACTACACCTACGCCAAGGTGCCTCTGGGCGATTGGATGCGGGACGCGCTGAATCTTTCCCGGAATCACTACGATCGGCTGGGGCACTTCGTCCAAGGCTTCGTGCCCGCTATTCTGATTCGCGAAGTGCTCATCCGCCGCCTGTCACTTCGTCGATGGCCCACCGCGGTCTTGACCATCGCCTGCTGCCTCGCCTTCAGCGCATTCTACGAATTGATCGAATGGTGGACCGCGCTAGCCAGCGGCGAAGGCGCCACCGCTTTCCTGGGAACTCAGGGCGACGTTTGGGATTCCCAGTGGGATATGTGCCTGGCTCTTATTGGCGCTGTGGCGGCGCTCGCCTTCTTGTCACGAATGCATGACGCGTCCCTCAGACGCATGTCGAGCCGAAACACGAAACTCCCCGCTATTTGAATGGAATTTAACCGGAGTCGCTGAGCTTGCCAGGCATCGGAACGCGAGCCGCCGAACACAGATGCGACAGTGCCCGGTGATGCTCCGGTTCAATTCTTCGTCTTGTCCAACTGGAAGATTGTTGTCGTGCCGCTGATTTCATTGGCGACGACCAAAAGCGGCTTTCCATTCGGACTGTCGTCCGCTTCGATGAACAACAAGCCTTCCGGTCCGAGATCCCCCGCCGTCGAAAAATCAAACGGGTTGGTGAAATTACGATTGTTTACGTAATCGAGAAGTTCAGGCGCCGTGGGATTGGAAATGTCATAAACCACAATGCCGCCCACGCGTTCGAAGCCGACAAATGCCAGGCGGCGTCCGTAGGCTTTGCCCAGCGCGAGTCCCTCAGGTTCGGGACCTTTCGACGAACTGCGCGAATCTCTCGTGTTGGAGGTATGGCTGGCGTTGAAGTTCAACGGCAACAGCAGCGCAGTAAGCTGCTCGAAGTCATCGCCGCTGTCATAAACAAGCCTGCCTACCTCATCGCGGATGGAGAACGACCGCCCCCCGATTGAGTAAAGCACGTCCGCATCCCCATCGGTGTCTGGATCCACATTGGCCTTTGTGATTGTCAGCCGCCCGAGGTTGTTCGTTTTCTTTAATTCAGTTCCCGTTGGAAACGCAGCAGGATCCAACGTGAGTGCACTTACACGAACCTCTTCGCTGTAGCCCGGATAAACGCGCGTGTCTCCTTCATTGGCCATAACGAGATAGGTCTGGCCCTGGGCCTTATAACTGCCGATTGAGTCGGGCATGTAAACGCCCCGCACTGGCCAATTGAGAATATTGATTCCCCCATCGATGTCGTTCGCGTCCAAGGCATTTCCTGGCAGCATGTGGTCTTTGAAGCCAAGCCCGTACAGGTTGTCTACTCGGGCTTCCTTGATGTTTATTTTGGCGATGGCGTTGTTCTCCTGCAAAGTCACCCACGCTGTCTCTGAATCCTTGGAGACGGTGATGTATTCGGGCTCCAAATCCTGGGCAACGGTTGCATTCGGACCATAGATGCGAATGCTCGGGTCCAGCGTGGCGCCGTTGAAGCTCGTGAAAGTGGCGGTGCGCACCGTGGCGAGGCTCAGCCCCTTTTTTAAATCAATGATCGTGACCGATCCTTCCGGATCGACACTCGGCCCATTGGTTTCGCTTCCGAAATTATTGTAAGTGTTGGGCTCCCCCTCGTTCGCGACCAAAACCCACCGCCCGTCCGGCGAAAAAGTCACCATGTCAGGCAGCGCGCCCACCGCAATCGTTCGCCTGTGCTCCAACGTCGAGCTGAAAAAGACGACGGAGCCATTGTCGGTCTTGACTGGAGCCTCCACGGCGATAGCGATCAGGCCATCACTAAAGGCAACGCTGTTCACCACGGCGCCATAGGGTGCCATATCGATCATCGCGACCTTCGTCGGCACCGCAGGATCCCGGATTTCGAGAACGTCGATGCGCCTCGCCTGCGCGTTGACAACCAGGAGTCGCTCGCTTTTCGCATCGTAGGCTACAATTTCCGCGGCACTGGAATTGAATGGGGGACCATTTAGGTGGGTGCCAAGCGCGGTGAGTTGAAACGAAGAAGCCGGCACAGTGAATGGAATCATCCATGCGACCGCCAAGGTAAGTGATTTAAGAGCGTGCATCCTCCTATCCTGTCCCAGCCGACGAGGCAGGCGAGCCCAATTCTGTGAATTTTCCGCGACAGAAAAGTGACAAAACAAGTCGGACTTTCGAGCCAGCCTGCGAACAACGAAGGCAAGTGCGCGTGGGCCGACAATTCATTGCCAATGGCAGAAAGCTTTGGACGATCGATCCCCTTGCCGTAGCGATTTGCGAAGCGCGACGCGCCGGTTACAGGGTGTCCGTTCCACAAATGGATCACCGGACGAAGGGTCCGCCCCACCCAGATTTACGACGTGACGACGATCAGGAAATGTGGTTAACAGTATCGCTTTTCCGATGCTGGCGGTCGCCGGTTCTTGAAACATGAAACACCTGTTGAGTCTGGAAAAGTTGTCCCGTGCGGACATGGGGGTCATCCTCGAGAACACCAAAATGTTCAAGCGGCGACGCGCCACGACCGATCGTAGCTACCAGCCTCTCGCTGATAAGAGCTGGGCGTTGATTTTCACCAAATCTTCCACCCGCACACGGGTGTCTTTCGAGGTGGGCATTCGCGAATTGGGCGGCCAGGTCATGTTTCTGAATGCGAACGATATTCAACTCGGCCGCGGCGAACCGATTAAAGACACCGCCCGCGTGCTCGGCCGCATGATCCACGGCGCTGTCATCCGCACTTATGCACAGAGCGATGTGGAAGAGTTCGCCGAGTTCTCCCGGATTCCGACGATCAATGCGCTCACGGACGCGGAGCATCCCTGTCAGGTGCTGACTGATATTTTCACCTTCCAGGAAAAACTGGGCTCCATTCAGGGCAAGGTCGTTACTTTTGTCGGCGACGGGGCGTGTAACATGCCGGTCTCGTGGATTTTCGCCGCGGCTAAGCTGGGGTTTGAGCTGCGCATCGCCGCTCCGAAGAATTACCAGCCCGCTCCTGAAATCCTCGCCCGTGCCGGAGGCAACATTGTCGTCACCGAGGATTTGAAAGCGGCCGCGACCGGATCGGATCTCCTCTACACGGACGTCTGGATTTCAATGGGCAAGGAGTCTGAGTCCGCACAGCGCATCCAGGAGCTTACCGGGTATCAGATCAACGCCGAGGTGGTGAAGCTCGCCAAGCCCAATGCACTCGTCATGCACTGCCTCCCCGCTTATCGGGGCAAGGAGATCGATGCCGAAACATTCGAGGCTCATGCGAAAACTATTTTTGATCAGGCGGAGAATCGGCTTCACACCCAAAAGGCCATCCTGGACTGGATCGTCCGTTAAACGCGGCGGGAATGCCTCTGGCCTGACAGTCATCCTCATGCGAACATTCGGGAGATTCACAGCGTCTGACGAATTCACATGAACCAGAACCACTATGTCGCGCAGGAAGCGCTTCGCACGGCGACGAGGCGGCACTTTTTCCGTCAATGCGGTCTGGGGATTGGTGGGGTGGCACTCACATCCCTGCTCAACGACAAACTGTTCGCGGCAGCAGCAATAAAACCCGCCGACCCGCTGGCCGCCCAAGTCGCTCACTTCGCACCTAAAGCCAAGCGCGTCATTTACCTGCACATGGCGGGCTCTCCATCGCAGCTTGATCTATTCGACTACAAACCAAAGCTCATTGAGATGAATGGGCAGCCTTGCCCGGACTCACTGTTCAAGAAGGAACGATTCGCATTCATCAAAGGCGTGCCAAAGATGCTGGGTACCCCGCACAAGTTTGAGAAGCACGGCAAAGCCGGCATCGAACTCTCCACTTTGTTGCCGCATTTGAAGGACGTCGCCGACGAATTATGCGTGGTGAAGTCGATGTACACGGATCAGTTCAATCACGCCCCCGCGCAACTCTTCCTCCATACCGGTTCCCCCCGATTGGGCCGGCCTGGCATGGGTTCCTGGGTGACCTACGGTCTCGGCAGTGAATCTCAGGACCTCCCTGGCTTCGTGGTCCTTACCAGCGGTGGGAAAACGCCGGACGGTGGAGCGTCGCTTTGGGGCAGCGGGTTTTTGCCGACCGTTTATCAAGGGGTGCAATGCCGCTCATCGGGCGATCCCGTGCTTTACGTCTCCAATCCTCCCGGCATGAGCCGCGAAGTGCGCCGCGATTCACTGGATACCTTGCGGGCGTTGAATGAGATGCAGTTGAAGGCTTTCGGCGATCCAGAAACGCTCACGCGCATCTCTCAATATGAGCTCGCCTACCGCATGCAGACCACGGTGCCGGAGCTGATGGAGATCGAGAAGGAACCCAAGTCCGTCCACGAACTATACGGCACACAACCGGGCAAGGTCTCGTTTGCCAACAACTGCCTCCTTGCTCGACGGCTCGTCGAGCGCGGCGTTCGCTTCGTGCAGATTTATCACTGGGGTTGGGATCAGCATGGGAATTCTAAGGATAACGATCTATTCGAGGGTCTCGGCAAACAATGCAAGGACACGGACCAGGCTAGCACGGCGTTATTAAAGGATTTGAAACAACGCGGGCTGCTTGAAGATACCTTGGTGATTTGGAGCGGAGAATTCGGTCGGACTCCCATGAATGAGGAACGAAACGGCTCAAAATTCCTGGGGCGGGATCATCATCCTCACTGCTTTACGCTTTGGATGGCAGGCGGAGGCATCAAGGCCGGCGTGACTTACGGCGAGACGGATGACCTCGGTTATCATGTGGTGAAAGACAAGGTCCACGTCCACGACTTACAGGCGACGATTCTCCATTGTCTTGGCCTGGATCACACGAAGCTGACTTACAAATTCCAAGGACGTGATTTTCGCCTGACCGACGTCCACGGCGAGGTGGTTAAAGGGATTCTAGCCTGATAGCGCGGTCTATTCGGCAGCGATCGGTGCGTCGGGCCGGACTATGACGAAAAACGAATCCTTCCCCGCCTCTTCCCCGCCCAGGATGGCCATGCGTTCATTCGATGCCTGCCTCGCTTTAGTGACCAGGCCACTTCGGCGAAATAAGCGCACTTCGAGTTCGCCCGTCTTGAGCCTTTCCAGTTCCAGGGATCGCTGGTTGGCAAGAGGCACTTTAGTGACCGACGCGGTACGAACCTCCACCTTTTGCCGTTCGGTTTCCCAATAGTTCTTCCACCGGAACACGGGGGAAAGCTTTCCGATCAACTTGGGTCCGACAGCGCGATAATTCGTGCCCTGGGGTCGCTCGTGATCGCTCCC
Organism: uncultured Verrucomicrobiae bacterium; assembly: GCA_963760275.1. Lineage (GTDB taxonomy): Bacteria > Verrucomicrobiota > Verrucomicrobiia > Limisphaerales > SIBH01 > JANNGC01. The sequence goes on along the minus strand of CAVXCM010000003.1, from coordinate 88,234 downwards.
GCGAACCACCTGCACATAGACGAAGGAAGGTTCAGCGGCGCGAAGCGGAAAAGAAACCAGAAGGGCGCTAAGCAGAAGCATTCCAAGACGGGTCATGTGGCTTTCGACGGAACGTTCGGGCGGGCCCTTCAAATGGATCGCGCGGCAAATCATGCGGAGACATGTCGCCGGAGCGCACTTCGACTTGTCTGAGAAACTACTCACTCGTATAGGTGCAACGTGCATTCATCCGAGCCATCGCCACGACGAACCTCCGCCGAGCCCGGCATTCGCGGCCGCGGCGCTGCAGGCAATCCCACCAACCGCTTTGAAAAGATTCACTTTGAACGAGATGAAGATTGGAACCCGGACGACGATTTCGCACCCCGCACACAGTTCCTGCGCGACACCACCCAAACATTCATCACGCGCAATAACAGCCCGGACGTCGGCTTCGAGACGAGCATTAATCCATACCGTGGATGCGAGCACGGGTGCATCTACTGTTTTGCGCGGCCCACTCATGAATATTTGGGATTCTCAGCCGGCTTGGATTTCGAAACCAGAATCATGGTGAAGGAGGATGGCCCAGAGCTTTTGCGCAAAGAGCTCTCCAGTTCGAAGTGGAGTCCCCAAACCATTGTGATGAGCGGCGTAACGGATTGCTACCAACCCATCGAGCGCAAACTGCAACTGACGCGACGGTGTCTCGCCGTGCTCGGCGAATTTCGGAACCCCGTAGCCATCATTACGAAAAACCATCTGGTCACGCGTGACATCGATCTCCTGGGTGAACTGGCAGCGCACAATGCAGCTCTGGTTAACGTTTCCATTACAACCCTGGATGCCACGCTCACTCCCCGTTTGGAACCCAGAGCGTCGCTTCCACGACATCGTCTCGCAGCTGTCCAGGAGCTCACCGCGGCAGGTATCCCAGTCAACGTCATGGTGGCGCCCGTAATTCCATGCATCACCGATCACGAAATGCCACAGATCATTCAAGCAGCAGCGGACGCCGGCGCGGTATCGGCCGGATATGTACCGGTCCGATTGCCGTGGGCCGTGGCGCCGCTTTTCGAAGAGTGGGTGGGACGGCATTTTCCGGACCGGAAGGAGAAAGTCCTGAATCGAATCCGCGACATTCGGGGCGGCAAACTAAATGACCCTAATTTTGGATCACGGATGCGCGGCGAAGGAATTTTTGCGGCTCAGATCCAAAAGATGTTTGAGGTGGCGTGCCGTCGTGCGGGATTACCCAGGCGGCAAATAGAATTATCAACCAAATCGTTTCGCGTGCCGGATGGGCCGCAACTTTCCCTGTTTAATTTGTAATCGGTCGCGGAGCCGTTCGATGAACGCTTGCCGGGCAGGATCGCGGGAAGGAATATTTGCCGGGACCCGAGGAAAAAACTACCAGCGCCAGAAGGCGATACGCACCAGCTCCCACGCTGCTCGCAGACTTTCCCAGAAACTGTTGGAAAGGGCTGATAACATGGAGAAAACCACGGAGGCAACGACCATGCTGAGCAAGCCAGCGAGCGGTTCCATCGTGGGAAACGTGCCGACAATCAGGCCAAGAAAAGCGCCTACCACCGCCCCGCAAAGAAGCCGGGTCTTCAGTTCAGCACTGGGTTTTTCTTCTTTGTGCATTAAGGAGAATAAAAAGCACACTCACCTCGCGTTTGGAAAAACAATTTCCCAAAAGTTGCAATGTTTGCCGCCTACCCAAATGCAGGGTGCAAGAAGTTTTCGTAAGAATGGGCTGATTGCAACATGACCCGTCCTTTCAGCAGACCTAGTAGGTGCGAAGATTCCATTCATCAATCAGTTCACGTGGGATTTCCTTCAGGAAACGGGACGGCATTTGCATCGCATCCCCGCCATAACCTTGCATCGCGCGAATCAGCGGATAGCTCAAGTACAACTCATCCCGGGCCCTGGTAATTGCCACGTAGAAAAGCCGTCTTTCTTCCTCTTCACCTTCCAACGATTCGCTGGAACGGGCGGAGGGAAATAACCCGTCGCAAAGCATGATGATGAACACAACGTCGAACTCGAGCCCCTTGGCTTGATGAATGGTGGAGAGGCGAATCTGCTCGTCGTCCTTGGTGGTCGCCCGGTCTTCCTCCGCCTCGATGTTCGTGAGCAAAGACAATTGAGTCAGAAAATCTTCGGTGGTCTTGAACTGTTGCGCGAAGCTGGCCAGTTGTTCCAAGTCTTCGAGGCGGCTTCGATGGTTCGCAAACGTTTCCTTCAGATAATCTTCATACTGCGCTTCAAGAACGATGCGGATCATTTCGGATGCTTTCGAGCGAACGGGCTCCATTTCCAACTGCGAAATCGTGATGGCAAATTGAGTCCACGCCTTCTCCGCTTTCTTCGGCACGGCTGCCACCGACTTTTGCAACGCCACTGCGATCGGTGATTTCTGCTCCGGAGCGACGCCATATTCTGCACTGAATTGACGCCACACTTTATCCGCGCCCTTGCCCCCAATACCGGGCAGCATTTGGGTGAGACGCTTGAAGGAAAGCTCGTCGTTGGGATTGGTGACCAGCTTAAGATATGCGGCCACATCCTTGATGTGTGCCTGCTCGAAAAAGCGGATGCCGCTGGTGATGCTGAAGGGAATGTTGCGACGCGTGAGTTCCAACTGCAGTTCCAGCGCATGAAAATGGGAGCGATAAAGCACCGCCATTTCGTTCAGGCTTCGTCCCTCCTCGCGCAATTCCAGCACCCGCTGCGCCACGAACGCTGCCTGTTGGTTGGCGTCGCCGCAGGTCACGAGCACGGGCTTCTGCCCGGACTTTTTGGCCGCCGTTAGCTCCTTGGCGAACTGGTTCACGTTGGGTGCAATCGCGGCATTCGCCACGGAAAGAATCTCCGGCGTGCTACGATAATTGACTTCGATCTTGTAAATCTTCGCGCCCGGATACCGCTGCGGAAATTCGAGGATGTTTCGGAAATTCGCGCCGCGCCACGAGTAAATGCTTTGCGAATCGTCGCCCACCACCATCACGTTCTTATGTCTCGCGCCCAGCAGGTCGATCAAGTCGCTCTGCAGCTTGTTCGTGTCCTGATATTCGTCCACGAGGACGAATTGAAACCGCCGCTGGAAGCTTTCGCGCACGTCCTCATGATCTGCGGAGCAGCTTCAACCAGAGCGCGAGCAGATCGTCGAAATCCATCACGTTCGCCGCCTGTTTGCGTTTGCGATAGCGACTCGCCACATCCTCAATCTGTGGGGTCAGGGCTGCGAAGTGATCGTATTCCTGGGCCACGACCTCGGCAATGGAACGATGTGTGTTCACTCCCATCGAAATGATATCGCTCACCACATCTGCTTTCGGAAAACGCGTAGCCTTCACGTCAATTTCCGCTTCAGCGATACAAGCCTTGAGCAAATCGCTCGAATCTTCGCGGTCGAGGATCGTGAAATCTTTTCGGTAACCGAGCAATTCTGCATGCCGCCGCAACACGCGAACCCCGATGGAGTGAAACGTTCCGCCCCACAGTTCCGGCAAATCCGTCCCGAGCAAATCCGCCACCCGCCGCATCATTTCGCGCGCGGCCTTGTTGGTGAAAGTCAGAAGAAGAATGCGATCGGGGGGAATCCCCTGCTCCAGCAAATAGGCGACGCGATAAGTGAGCGTGCGCGTCTTTCCCGAACCCGCGCCCGCGATGACCAGCGAAGGACCGGGCAGCGCCGTCACCGCAGCATACTGCTGCTCGTTCAATTCACGCGCGTAGTCGATCTGAAGCTCGACCGGCGCGTGAAAAGGTTGCAGCACGTACTCGCGTGACATCCCAGCAAGGTAAGCGGCTAAAAGCCTGGGAGGAAAATCAATTCACCGCCGGCACATTCGTCAGCTTAAGAAGCTTCGCAATATTCGCTTCGACGGCCTCGACGTAGAAGTTGGGGCCATCCGGGTACGGATCGCTGAGGAATCGATACAGTCCGCCAAAATCCTTCTCGATCTTTGGCAGGACGTAGTTCCGCCAAAACGCCGGAGTATTACGCATCAATTCTTCGGGAGAATTAAACGCAATGGCTTTGGGCGAATCGCCGCCCGTATAGCGCGCAGCCTCGGCAAATTCCAAATAAAGCACCGGGAGCTTTTCCACGTAATCGGGCGCCGCCATTTGCCCGAGCAAATCCGCCGTGCCCAGGGCGAAGCCAACAATGCGATCCAACTCACTGCCAAAAGGGATGGCATTCAGGTCCACATTGACCCCTGTGCAACGAATCATGTTCTGCACAGACAGCGTGTCCGACGCACTGAAGCCTTTCTTCGCCAGGAAATTGCGGGCGAACTCGCCGCTGCGCCGCACATGGGTGGTGGTGTACTTCGCGCCCGTGCCCTCAGTATCATTCTCACGCTTCAGGTATCCTGTGTCGTGCATCAGGATAGCAAAGAGCCCCAATTCGAAGGCCATGGGCGTCAAGGCGGGTGGCACTCCTGCGAAGTGGCGACCGCGCAGCAACCGGGCTAACGCCAGCGTCCCTTGCAAGGTGTGCTCGAGATCATGATACCGGGCATCGATCGGCAGATAGCCAGGATAGTCCCCGGAGAACCACTGACCGGACCAGCCAAATGCTTCGTGGATGAATTGCTTGTCTGCTTGCGGAAAAAGGGTGGTGAAGATGGCTTCGACCTCGCTTTCAACTGCCTTCAGGTCGCGCGTATCCACCGCTGGAAACATGGGCGCACAATGAATCATTCCGCTTAAATTGAAATTCTTTTTTGCTCGAAGGGCTCGCTTGAGCAACCCTCAATCCAATCGCAGGAATGAAAATGCCAATACCGATTCGGATCATCGCGGAAGCTGCCCGGCTTTCGCTTTAACGCATGGCCCACGCTCAATTGTCTCCACGCCCTGATCCGACCATTGCCGCCCGCTCGCGCAGCAACGCGGAAATCATTCGCCGCGTCGCCGTTTACCTGAAGCCCTACCCTTGGATGGCTGCTGGCACGATTGCGTTCGCACTGCTGGCGCTCGCGTGCTCGTTTGCTTATCCAATCCTGACGAAAAGAGTGATCGACGAGGTCATCATCAAACAGCAAGCGGATCAGTTGATGCCCGTCATGCTCGGGTTGATTGGCGCCTTCCTCCTGCGTGACGTGTTCACGAGCCTTCGCGTGCGGCTCAACAATACGTTCGAACAAAACGTCATCTACGACATGCGGCGGGAGGTTTACGGCAAGCTGCAACGATTGCCGGTGAACTACTTTGATCAGCGGTCCTCGGGGGATCTCATGACTCGGGTGATTGAAGATGTGAACTCGGTGGAGCGGCTTCTCATTGACGGGACTGAGCAAGGCACCGTCGCCGTCCTCAGCATCTTCGGAGTTCTCACCTACCTCTTCATAACCAATCCAGTGTTGGCGTCGGTGGCGTTGGTCCCGCTGCCGATCCTTGCTGGCGGCGCTTACTGGTACACGACCACGGCGCATAAGCGTTATCGCGCGCAACGCGAAGCGGCGAGCGCGATGAATGCACTCCTCATGGATAATTTGCAGGGCGTTCGCCAGATCAAGTCGTTCGGGCGCGAACGGCACGAGGACACGCGGTTCGCTGAGCGCGCCGATGGACTGCGGCGCGGAACTTTGCTCGTCATGCGGGCCTGGGCCAACTATTCGCCGGCGATGAGTTTCGCATCCGCCCTCGGCACGGGACTGGTTCTTTGGGTGGGCGGTTGGCAGGTGTTGAACGGGAAGCTCACGCTGGGAGACTTGATTGCATTTCTCTTTTTCCTGGCGCTCTTCTACGACCCCGTGACGAAACTCCACGGTCTCAATCAAATGCTTCAGGCTGCGCGAGCGGCCGGCGAACGCGTTTTCGACATCCTTGATTCAACCAGCGAAACCTCCAATCCCTTGCGAACCCAAACCCTGTCCGGACGGGCGCGCGGAGAGGTCGTATTTGATAAGGTCAGTTTCCATTACTCGACTGAACGCATCGTGTTGAAAAACATTTCATTGCACGCGCGGCCTGGAGAAATGATCGCCTTGGTCGGCCCTACGGGTGCCGGTAAATCCACGCTCATAAACCTGCTGCCTGCGTTTTACGAGGCGACCAGCGGCCGGATCCTGCTGGACGGCCAAGACACCAAGGTTTTGACGCTCGACGCGCTTCGTTCGCAAATCAGCGTGGTCAGCCAGGAGCCATTCCTGTTCAACGGGACTGTGCGGGAAAACATCCTCTATGGACGGCTCGATGCGACGGAGGAAGAACTCTTTGCCGCAGCGCGCGCCGCCAATTGCCATGAGTTCATCACGCGGTTGTCGGAAGGGTACGATTCCCGGGTCGGCGAGCGGGGGGTGAAACTTAGCGTGGGCGAGAAACAACGCGTCAGCATTGCCCGTGCGCTACTGAAAAACACACCCATCATCATCCTCGATGAAGCAACAGCCAGTGTGGACACCGCCACCGAGAAACTGATTCAAGAAGCGCTGGAGCGTCTGATGGCGCACCGCACCAGCTTTGTCATTGCCCATCGCCTCAGCACCATTCGCAAGGCCGATCAAATCCTTGTGCTGCGAGCCGGCGAAATCATCGAGCGCGGCACGCACGAGGAACTGTTGATGGTGAACGGTCTCTACGCAAAACTGGCGCGCATCCAGAACACGACTTTCATCGAGGAGGGTTTTGAACGACTCGAAGCTCTAACGTAAAGCGCTACAGCGACAAATGGCCCAGTGCAAGAAGGCCATAGCACGTGTACTCGCAATCCAGATGGTCATCCGCCCAATTGCCGTGGAAGGAACCTTCGTTGGTCCACAGGGAATCCACGAAATCCAGGCACGGCTCCTTGATCTCCTCGAAGGATGTGCCCAAGCCTGCCAGCGCATGAAGCGCCGTTGCGGTTGAAAGCAGGTCGGGAATTGGCGCGCCTGGTACGGCCAGAAAGCCGCCCTGTGGATGCGCCTGTGCCAGAAGCCACTCGCCCACCGAGGCATTGATGGGCATGCCGAGATTTCGAAGCACGGTCGCCGCCGCCGCCGTGGCATTGGTGGCCCCGACGGGCATCGTCCCGCGACCAAACACCTCATTGGTCCAGGCGCCGTCGTCGGTTTCCAGAAACTTCAACGACCGGACAAGTTCCATGGGCTGAGGCAATTGTATCCCGAGGTCCTGGTAAGCGGCTAAACCGAGAAAGGCTCCGTAGGCTGAACCTCGTTCACTTCTGGGGGCTGAATTGAAACCGCCATCATCAGACCGAAACCTGGCCAGGCGCTCGCCCATTCCTTTGATGATGGAGGCATTTGCTGAGCCTTTATCCTGGGCTGCCCAGCAACGAATAAGTGCGCAAAGGTGTACGAAATCGAGCCCGCCACCGTCCCCGAAAGATTCGGCGAAGGCGCCGAGTCGTAGCGAGTCGAAGGTTTGCTGAAGCGCGACCAGCGCGTCGACGGCGAATACGGTGTAATACAGATCACTGGTGCCTTTGCGGTCTTTGAACCCGCCATCCTCGTTCTGCTGGGAACGCAGAAAATCCGCCACCAGACGCACGGCTTCGTCGCCCAGGATTTTCGGCGCAAGACGGGCCACCTGCAACATTTCCAGTCGGATGCTCACGCGGCGATAAGACGTCAATGATCGGGGCGTGCGCAAGAAATGTCGATTGGACAAGGCCCCGATCCGAACGAACTTAGCCACGGAGGAAAATTATGGAGGCTCGAATCATCATACCGACATCCCAAGGCGAACGACTCAGCTACGAGTTGCGAATCGAGCAACGGGGCGCAGGCGCCGAAGTCAAAATTGTGTTCAACACCAGCGAAGAAATGTTCGAGCGATGGTTATTTTACCTCCTCCGGGATGTCGGCGCACACGTCGTATGTGATGAACCGACCCGCTTCCGCGCGGCCCTTGGACTCGGGCCAAACGAGGCGGGCGTGATCAGCACGACGGAAGTTCACGACGTCGCAGCCACACGCCACGCGGTCTAAGTCCCACTTCGCGTTAACCATCAACGACGTCTTGCCCACCTCACGAGGGTTCATGAAATCTGGTTCACAAAATCACCTCGTCGCAGCCGTATTTGCTGCGCTAACCATTATTGGCTGCTCGATCAGTTCGATCCGATGCTGCGATAAGAAGCGGCGTTTACAGCAACGCTCGCTGGAGGAGGCCACTCAATGCTGGGAAGCGGAAGGCGGGGCTGTCGCTGCCAAGGATGACGAAGACAACGAGCAAGTACGAGCTTAAATGACGAAGTCGAGCGCACTGAGTGGCTCGTGCCTCAGCCTTTGAGCGCGCTCGCACAATTCGGCAACGGTAATTCGTTCTACGACTTTCACGACGGCATCGCGCGCTTCTTTCATCACGGATCGGATCGCACAACGGGCCTCATCCGGGCAGGAACACTTCTCGTAGAATCTCTCACTCACACAACTGATCGGCGCTAACGCTCCCTCGATGTGCCGAATGATGGCGGCCAAGGTGATTTCTTGAGGAGAGCGCGCCAAACGGTAACCACCCGCAATGCCCCGCTTGCTTTCGACGATGCCGGCGGATTTTAGTTCGTTCAGGATCTGCTCCAGAAACCTCTTCGGGATGTTCTGTTCTTCGGAGATTTTCTGAATCCGCACGACATGCGGCCCGTAATCCAAACCGAGCACAAGGAGCGCGCGTAACGCGTATTCGCCGCGGGTGGAAAGCTTCATTGCGAGAAAGTTGAATGTACAGCATTTAATTAGACAAGTTCAATTTTTGCAGAACACCTATTCGTAATCGTAAGATTTATGGAGGAATTTATTACATTCGCAATTGCACTTAACTCTATTGACTCGCTAGAGTTTAACTATATTCTCACCCCATTGATTCGACCTGGACCGTATGAACCCGAAAACCGCGAGCACCTGGAGGAGGCCCCGAACGTGGAAGATTCTCGCTCGGATCAGGGACCCACTTTTGTTCTAACTCGACCCCGAGGAAAAAATCATGAAAGCAAAATTAGTCCTACTTACACTGTTGGCCTTCGCCGGATTCATGGTCCAAGCCGCTCCCAGGCCCGCCACCCTGCTCAACGTCTCCTACGATCCCACGCGCGAATTTTACCAGGAATACAATGCCGCCTTTGCCAAATACTGGGAAAGGAAAGCCGGACAGAAAGTCACCATTCAGCAATCCCACGGGGGTTCCGGGAAACAAAGCCGATCGGTAATCGACGGCCTTTCCGGTGATGTTGTGACGCTGGCGTTGGCCTACGACATCGACGCCATCGCTGAGAGGAGCAAGTTGCTCCCGGCGGATTGGCAGAAACGGCTGCCCAACAACAGTTCGCCCTATACCTCCACGATCGTGTTCCTGGTGCGCAAAGGAAATCCCAAGGGCATCAAGGACTGGGAAGACCTGGTGAAGCCGGGCGTGTCAGTCATAACACCCAATCCCAAAACATCGGGTGGTGCCCGCTGGAATTACCTCGCCGCCTGGGCTTACGAATTGAATCGCAGCAAGGACGCAAAGAAGGCGCAGGAATTTGTCACCCGCGTTTTCAAGAACGTGCCCGTACTCGACACCGGCGCACGCGGCTCTACCACCACCTTCGTGCAGCGCGGCATTGGCGATGTGCTGATCGCCTGGGAAAATGAAGCCATTCTGGGTTTGAAGGAAATCGGGAAAGGAGAAGTGGAAATCGTCACGCCCTCGGTGAGCATCCTCGCGGAACCCCCGGTCGCCGTTGTGGACAAAGTAGCGCGAAAGAGAGGCAACGAGGCCGTGGCGAAAGCCTACGTCGAGCATCTCTACAGTGACGAAGGCCAGGAGATCGCCGCGAAGAATTTCTATCGTCCGCGCAACGAAGCCATCGCCAAAAAATATGCTCACCAGTTTCCCCCGCTCAAACTCGTGACAATCGATGAAGTCTTCGGCGGCTGGCAGAAGGCGCAGAAGACTCATTTCGCTGATGGCGGTGTGTTTGAATCCATTCAACGTGGCAATCGATGATTCATTCACCGATGGATGCCGTCGGCGGACTAAGGTCGGGGAAAAGTGTTTCTCTCCCGGGCAGCGTTCTGATTCGATAAGCCGTCCATGCTGAATCGAAAATTCAACGCGCTGCCCGGGTTTCACCTGACCATGGGGATCACGCTGTTTTACCTCAGCATCATCGTGCTCATTCCGATGGCGGCACTGTTCCTGAAGACCACCGAGCTCACCTGGACCCAATTCTGGCAGGTAGTGACGACGGAGAGGGCGATGGCGGCGTACCGGCTCACTTTTGGCGCGTCGCTCATCGCAGCGCTTATCAACGCCGTCTTCGGCACCATCCTGGCGTGGGTGCTGGTGCGCTATGATTTCCCGGGCAAGAAATTTATCGATGCACTGGTGGACTTTCCGTTCGCACTCCCCACCGCCGTAGCTGGACTCACACTGTCCAACTTGTTCGCCAAGAATGGTTGGCTTGGGCAATACCTCGTTCCGATGGGCATCGAAGGAGCCTTTACGCCCCTCGGCGTCATTATCGCGCTTACCTTCGTCGGCATGCCGTTCGCCGTCCGAACGTTGCAGCCCGTCCTGGAAGGTCTCGATCGCAGCATGGAAGAAGCGGCGGCCACTTTGGGTTCCGGACGCTGGCGCACCTTCCTGCAAGTAATCGGGCCAACTCTTGCGCCGACGGTGATCACGGGGTTTGCCCTGTCGTTCGCGCGCGCGGTGGGGGAATACGGCTCCATCGTTTTCATCTCTGGCAACAAGCCTTTCCAAACCGAGATCGCGCCTTACCTGATCGTGTTCCGGCTCGAAGAATATGATTACCTCGGAGCCACGGCCATTGCCGCAGTCTTGTTGGTCATCTCCTTCGTCATTTTGATCGGCATCAATTACATCGAGGCGTGGTCCAGCCGCTTCACCAAATAAAATGGCTGGCTACATCAAACGATCAAAAGGCACCACCACCGCGTCCCGCCGAGGCACGGAGGAATCGCCCTTGGCCAAATGGATCCTCATCTCCATCGCCCTGCTCTTCTCGGTCGTGTTCCTTTTCTTGCCCCTGATTAATGTTTTCGCCCAGGCGTTCAGTAAGGGTGCCGCTTATTTCGTTCAGGCCCTTTCGGAACCGGATTCCTGGTCGGCCATGAAGTTGACCCTCATTGTCGCGGCCATCACCGTCCCTGCGAATACTATCTTCGGGGTCGCAGCGGCCTGGACTCTGGCCAAGTTCGACTTCCGCGGCAAATCGCTCTTGAACTCGCTAATCGATCTCCCGTTCTCGGTCTCCCCCGTCGTGGCGGGCCTGATGTATGTGTTGCTCTTCGGTCTCCAAGGTTATTTCGGGGAATGGCTGAGTGATCGCGACATCAAGATAATCTTCGCGGTGCCCGGAATCGTTCTGGCGACGATCTTCATCACCTTTCCCTTCGTCGCCCGCGAATTGGTGCCGGTGATGCAAGCCGCTGGCACTGGCCAGGAACAGGCCGCCATGACACTCGGCGCCGGCGGGTTCAAAACGTTTTGGTATGTGACCCTGCCCTCCGTGAAGTGGGGATTGATCTATGGCGTCATCCTTTGCAACGCGCGGTGCATGGGCGAATACGGCGCCGTGTCAGTCGTATCCGGCCACATCACCGGCCAGACTGATACGATGCCATTGCGCATCGATAAACTTTACCAGGAATACAACGCGGCGGGAGCGTTTGCCGTTGCCAGCTTGCTGGCTTTACTCGCGATTGTGACGCTCGGCATCAAGACATGGCTGGAATGGCGGGCGGAGAAAGAAGAGGCAGCTGCCCAGCGTGATCTGGATGTTCCGTTGCCGGGGCATGATTTTCGATGAGCATTCGACTTAAAGGTGTCAGCAAAAAATTCGGCCAGGTAGCCGCCGTGAACAACGTAGGCTTCACTGTAGAGGAAGGCGAACTCGTCGCGCTGCTGGGCCCCAGCGGCGGCGGCAAGACCACCGTTCTGCGCATGATTGCCGGCCTGGAGATGCCGACCGAGGGCGACATATTCATCCGGAATCAGCGGGTGAACGACATCACCGTCCAAAAGCGCAACATCGGTTTCGTGTTCCAGAACTACGCGCTGTTCAAGACGATGAACGTCTTCAACAACATCGCGTTCGGACTGAAGATCAAGAAGTGGAAGAAAAAAGACATCGAGGCTCGGGTCGCTGAACTGCTTGGACTACTCGAACTCAGCGGCTACGAAAAACGATTTCCCCATCAGCTTTCCGGCGGGCAACGCCAGCGTGTGGCCATCGCGCGTGCGCTCGCGCCAAAGCCGGATGTCTTGCTGCTCGATGAGCCCTTCGGCGCAGTGGACGCCAAGATACGCCAGGAGTTGCGGCAATGGCTCGTGCATTTGCATCACGACCTGAACGTGACCACGATATTCGTGACCCACGATCAGGAGGAAGCGATGGAAGTGTCTGATCGCATCGTAATTTTTTCCAAGGGCAACCTCGAACAGATTGGGTCGCCGCGTGAAGTGTACGAGCAGCCGGCCAATGAATTCGTGGCGCGCTTCATCGGCGTAATGAATGTCATCGAATTGACGGTGGAGAACGGCGCGGCGCGGCTGAACGAATTAGAGTTTCCATCCCACGGGCTTCCAAACGGCCAAAAAGTGCGCATCGGGTTCAGGCCCTACTCTGTGCAGATTTCGACGCAGCCTGGCACGTTTCGCTACCAGGCCATCCTGCGCCACACCTACTTTCTTGGAATCATGCTGCGGCTTGAATTGGAATTGCCCAGCGGCCTCCTGCTTCGCTCGCGCATGACCAAGGAGGAATACTCCAAGCTCGGCTTGAAGGATGAGATGCCCGTGTCATTTCAAATCCGCCAATACCGCATCCTCGGCAGCGACAGCGGAACCCTGCCCGCCGAAGTCTCCGTCACGCATGAAGCGAGTGCGGGCTTGGGCGAGGGAATTTGAGCTGCCCGATGATTTTTCCCCAGAAACGCAACCCACGTCATCGATCGATCCTCTTTTGGTTGGAAACCGATCCCGGGTTGCTGAAAATCCGCGCATGCTTGAAACGAAACTGATTCGCGCGACGCAGCCGGATTCGCAGCGGCTGTTGATCGTGCTGCACGGGCTCGGGGATAGCATGGCTGGCTACACGTGGGTGCCGCAGGCAATTCAGTATTCGTGGTTGAACTACCTTCTCGTCAATGCGCCGGACGAATACTACGGCGGCTACTCCTGGTACGAATACGACGGGGACGCCGCGACCGGGGTGCGCCGAAGCATTCAGCTGCTGAACGACCTTCTCGATGAACAGCGGCGGCTGGGGTTTCCGACCGAACAAACCGTTCTGGCGGGTTTCTCCCAAGGTTGTCTCATGACTTTGGAGACAGGTCTGCGCTACCAGCATCGTTTCGCCGGTTTGATTGGCCTGAGCGGTTACGTGCTCGACCCACAAACGTTGCTGCGTGAAGCCTCACCTGTCGCACGTGAGCAACGCACCCTGATGATTCATGGACGACAGGATCCCTTGATTCCGTTCACCGATGTGAAAAAGCAAATGGAGCAACTGAAGGCGGCAGGGATCCCCACCGAATGGCACGAATTCGACATGGCACACACCATTATCGAACCGGAGATTGCGGTGATGCGCGACTTCATCGCCCGAGGATTTGGGGAACCGTTTTAATAAAGATTTGTTTCCACCCAAGCCGGCATTTTACTCCCGGGAATGAATCCATATCACCAGTTTGTCGCGGAGTACACCCGGCTCGCGACCGAGGGCAAGAGTTGGCCACTGGGCGGCTTTCCTAATTGTCCCAAACCGCAAATCGCGCCTGGTGCGCCGAACGTCTTAATCTTTTCCCCGCACCCCGATGACGAAGTGATCATTGGCGGCCTGGCGCTGCGCTTGTTGCGGGAGGCAAACTGGCGCGTGATCAACGTTGCCGTGACCCAGGGAAGTAATCCGGCCCGCCAGGCCGAGCGATTGTCGGAATTGCGGGCGTGCTGCGATTGCATCGGCTTCGAGCTGTTGCAAACAGCGCCGAACGGCCTGGAAAAGGTGAACCTAAAGACACGCGAGCAGGACCCGGACTATTGGGCGCAATCCGTCCGCGTCATCGCCGAAATTCTTGCGCACCACCAACCCCGGGTGATTCTTTTCCCGCATGATGCCGACTGGAACAGCTCACATATCGGCACGCACTTTCTGGTCATGGATGCGCTCCAAAAGTTGGGAAATGATTTTTCCTGCTATGCCGTTGAGACGGAATTCTGGGGAGCGATGTCTACGCCCAACCTCACCGTTGAAATCAGCCCCCGCAACCTGGGTGACCTGATCACGGCACTGACCTTCCATGTCGGAGAAGTGAAACGGAATCCTTATCACCTCTCATTGCCCGCCTGGATGGTGGACAATGTTCGGCGGGGCGGCGAACTCGTGGGCGGCCAGGGCGGCACAGCACCGAACTTCGCCTTTGCCACGTTGTACCGGCTTCGAAAATGGAATCGCGGCCAGCTGCAACCGGTTTTTCAAGGCGGCCGGGCTGTTTCCCATACGGACGACGTGCGGACTTTATTCCACGCCTAAGCCTCGCTGGGTTGCCCGAGTCGAGGTCGGCGTACCGGAATGGACGCACTCACTGCCCTTCGCTGACGCGTAAGTGGCAGAACGCCTCTCATTTCTAGCTCGCGTTCGACTCACTAGGGATCGCCCCGGCGAAAACGAGTAGCGTTTCAATGGCGTCGAAAGGAACGAGCGCGTTGCTCCCGGACAAACTGCCCGGAATTTTCCGTGAAAAACTGCTCGCACATCTGAATGGATGTGGCTTGATGTGGGTAAGGAGCTCATTCGACTTATGAGTGAAAAAGATAAAAATCCCTCCGATAGCACGGTATTGCATCTCGACAAATTTGCGGCCGGGGTTCGTTTGCCCGATCAAACTGTCGCCGAACCTGGCATCACCGTGATGATCAAGCGAGCCAGTGCGGAGACAGCCCAGCAGTCGGCCACACCCATCGTTGTCCCCAAGGAAGGCGGAGCGTTACCGGCCACGGACTTTCTTGGAGCCGTGAGTTACTGCTACGCCAAGGGGGTCTTTGAGTCGGACGAAATTGAGCGCAAGATGTCGCGCGATGCCACTCTGCGGGAGTCCGTCCACGGTCAAACGCCCAGTGCGTCCGGCATCCGGCGGTTTCGCTGCATGAACAAGGCAGCCATCGAGCAAACATTGGAGAAGGCCTTTGGATTCATGCGTCGCAAGGAAAAGGCGGACATGATGAAGCCATTGTCAGGACAACCCGCGATCCCGCCGGTTGCTCCCACCCTTGGCGATAGCACCGTGTGCTATCTAAAGCACGAGGCGGAAGATCGGGTTCAGCAGGCGGCCTTCATCGACAACATGTCGAAGGATTAGGCGTGCTCGGGTCGACTGTTTACTGGCGCGTCTGTATGCCAGGTTTCTCCTTAAGCGGAACGAAATTCCCCTGCTCGCAACAGCCGACGAAGGTTTCCGTCACGGACTTCAAATCCTCCCAGCGCGCGCGGATGATCTTGGCCTCCTTCGCTGTGATTTGATTGTCTGCCGCCGCCGTCGCAATCACTGCCAGCAAGTCGGCAAATTCCTGCACAATCTGGTTCGTGGCGGGAATCAGGAACTCGGGATGTGCGTGGTGGGTCTTGGGATTCTTAATGAAAAACCCGCCGGCCTGTTGGCAAAGCCAATGGAGAATCCGCTCATCACGCGAGCAGCGATACAGCGCCGCCACGCGTTCGAGCGGATTACCGGTGGGCGGCCCATCGGCGGTGGGCGGCTCCGCCCATTTGTAAACCAGCGAAAGGGAGAGATCTAATTCAGCGGATATTTCCTTGGGGCTGCATTGGTCAAAAACCTCGCGAAGCACTTCGTGCGATTGCATCCCCTGATGATTCATTTCTGAAGCGCAAACGCACGATGAAAATGCATCCTCGACCACCGGACGCTTCCCTTCGCAGGCGGAACTGAGTAGTGACAGCACGTGCATGTCGCTCATCTACGCCTTCGCGATTTCCGCAATTACGCGCGGATGGACGTGGATTTTACGCCGGGCTTCCATGTTCTCGTGGGAAATAATGCGCAGGGCAAAACAAATGTCCTCGAGGCAATTTATCTGCTGGCCACCCTGCGTTCCTTTCGTGGGGTGGGCGGTGCGCAGATGATTCGGCACGGGCAAAGAGGATATTTCGTCGGGGCGACCGTTGTCAGCCAGGGTGAGCACGAGATCAAAATGTATTGGTCGAACGCGGAGCGGAAACTCTCGCTGAACGGCCAGGCGGTTAAGAAACTGACCGACTACCTGGGTGCGTTGCGAGCGGTCGTGTTTTGCACTGAAGATTTGCAATTGGTGAAGGGCACGGCGCGAGGGCGCCGGCGCTTCCTCGACCTTCTCCTTGCCCAAACATTTCCCGGCTATTTGCCGACCCTTCAGCGTTACGCCCAATCGCTGCGTTCTCGGAATGCGTTGTTGAAACGCCGTTCCGCCGACGAAGCCGCCCTCGATAGCTTTTCGCGTGAACTCATTACGCTGGGTGACGAGATCACGCGCCTCCGCCGGGAATTGATTCCGAAGCTATCCCCTCTGGCGCGCCTGGCTTATCGGCGCATCGCGAATGATGCCGAGGAATTACGGATCGAATATCAGCCCAGCATCAAGCGAGATTTCGCACTCGAGCTGGCGCAGTCCCGCGAACGCGAGCGCAGTTATCGCATGACGCTGGTGGGGCCGCATCGGGACGAAGTGCAGTTGCTGCTTAATGACAAATCAGCCGCGCAGTTTGGCAGTGAAGGACAGAAACGCACTCTGGCCATCGCCCTTAAAATGGCGCAGGCAGAATACGTGACCGCCATCAATGGAACGCCGCCCGTCTTGCTCATCGATGACGTGATGGGCGAACTCGACGTCAAACGGCGTGCGGGCCTGCTTCCCTTGTTGGAGCGCGCTCATCATGCCCGTGGACAAGTTTTTATGACATGCACGGAAGAGAATTGGCCCCGGGAACTGGGTCGCGACCTGCAACGATGGCACGTGGAAAGGGGAACTCTGCTTAAACAATGAAACCAAGTTTCATCATCATTCTGATCCTGATGGGTGGCATTGCCGCGGCTCTGTGGTTGAGTCGACGGAATTCCCAATCTCAATTCAACCCCACCTGGGGCAAACCACTTTCAAGCAATGCTCTGGCGCGCATCCGGGTTGCGGGCGGCGGAGGTTACGCGCTGGCGATCGCGCCGGACGGAAGTCTGTGGTCATGGGGCAACGCCGCGAGCAGCACAGCATGGGGTCAGGGCTCGGTGCGTGGCCCGGTGACGAAGCCCACTCGGGTGGGAACGAACCAGGATTGGGCGGAGATCAATGCCGGATATAATGACCCGCGTGCAGTGAAGCGCGATGGCTCACTCTGGGCTTGGGGACCAAACAGTAGCGGCTCCCTCGGGGACGGCACGCTGCAAACCCGCACCACGCCCACTCGAATCGGGATGGACCAGGACTGGGTGAAAGTGGGCGCCGGGTTGCAACACACCGTTGCACTCAAGCGGGACGGCAGCCTTTGGGCGTGGGGCGCCAACACCCAAGGCCAATTGGGGCTACCGTCTTTGACCAACACCACCAACCAAACCTTCGTGCCCATGAGGGTCGGAACTGACAATGACTGGAAGGCGCTCGCAGTCGGTGCCTTCCACACCGTGGCCCTCAAAAGCAATGGCACTCTCTGGACGTGGGGGGATTCCAGCGTGACGCCCGCCGGCACGACCAGTCCCAGTAATAATTACTCCCCGGTAAAAATCGGTGCGGACACCAACTGGGTCGCCGTGGCAGCGGGATATTATCACACGGCAGCTCTCAAAGAGGGACGGCACGCTTTGGAATTGGGGACGCAACTCGCACCTGCTTGGCACCATACCCGCCGCGGACCCGAGCCAACCGCGTCAGGTCGGTACGAATACGCACTGGGCGGCAATTTATGACGGCGCTTACCAGAATCTGGCACGACGCACGGACGGCAGTTTTTGGGAGTTGGGGAGTTTCACGTTTCCTGGCGCGCAAAAACTGATCCTGGGGAACTGGGCGGCGGTCGGCTGCGGCGCCGAATTCAATTTGGCGGTCTCTCCAGATGGTTCGCTCTGGCATTGGGGCACCCGCATCGGAGTAAAAACTGGACCGGGAACCTTCCGAAGCCTTTGGTATGAGTTGCACCGGCGACTCAGCCTTCGCTCGCCCACAACCCCCGCGCCACCCAAAAACGAAGTGCCGACCAGGATTTTTCAATGGCCCGCACCGTCGGAAAACACGGGCGTGCAATAGAAGGATCAACCGGTGACCAATTGCGGAAGGACTGCTAGGCAGCTTTACGACCGCGGGGTTTCAAGAGTTCAACTCTGGAAACATGCTCTAGATAGCAGATGACGAAACTGGCTCCCGGCAGTTCGTGGCCAGGACCGCTGCCCAGGATGATGGCGCCGTCGGCCACCATGGCGAAGTCAGGATGAGTCACGGTATAGCTCCGCCCATCGTCCATGCAGATGCGAAACGGCTTGGTGTCCGATTCACGAATCATCGACCGCAAGTCTTCCTGCTTCATGAATTACAAGATGGCAAAAGGAGGAATCGCGGTCAACAGGCCCCATCCCCCTAAACCGGCAGGAGGTCAATGTTCTCGAGGCGCCGGGACGGGAAGGCTATTCATGCAGTCTGGTTTGCGGTGCGGCTGGCGTAATAAGGTGAGTTTTCGAAACTCCTGTTAAGGCTTGAGCCTTCCAAAAACCCGTTGCACTGACGCGTTGCTCCGCGATAATTCCCGGCGATGAACGAGTGGAATATTCAATCGCGCGGCCACGCTTGCCAGGCTTGTCACAAGCAGTTCGCGGCTGGCGAGACTTACCACACCATTCTGTTCGACGAGAAGCGTGACTTCTTGCGCACCGATGTCTGCGCCAAATGTTGGGGCGAACAATATAGTGAGTCACGCGATCGTAAGGGTTTCATTTCCTACTGGCATGGCGAATACGAAGCGCCGCCGCCGCAGGTCGAAGCCATCGGGCGAGAGAATGCCGAAACGTTGCTGCGCAAATTGATGGAGGCCAATGAACCGAGGCACGCCGCGGCGAGTTACATTTTGGCAGTCATGCTGGAGCGAAAACGGATCCTGAAGGTAAAGGAGCAGGTGCGAATCGAGGGCAAACGCATTTTTATCTACGAACAACCCAAAACTGGTGACGTCTTCACGATTCCCGATCCGGATTTGCAGCTCAATCAACTCGAAGCGGTTCAGCGGGACGTCGCCGATTTGTTGGAACATGGTTTCACTCCCGAAGGCGGCGTGCCGACCACCCCTCTGCCCGAAACCGCCGCAGCAGTTGCAGAACCTACGCCTTCCTGAACTGTGTCAGAGCCGGATCTCAAAGCGCTGCAGGAGAAGCTCGGCTATGCTTTCCGCGATGAATCTCTGCTGCATCTCGCTCTCACGCATCCCTCCATTGCCCACGAAATGGAGGGGGCCGTTCAACACAATCAACGCCTTGAGTTTCTCGGCGACGCTGTGCTTGGCTTGATTCTGACCCGCGAACTTTACGACCGGTTTCCAGATTTCGGCGAAGGGCCACTCACCAAAGCGCGAGCGCATCTCGTAAATCAGAGGATGCTCGCCGAACAAGGACGCCGTCTGAGCGTGAGTGACTACATCATCATGAGTCGTGGTGAATTGACTCATGGCGGGCGGGAAAGGCAATCCACCCTCGCTGATGCCTACGAGGCGATCATCGGCGCCATATTTCAGGACGGCGGGTATGAAGGTGCCCGGGAATTTATTTTGCGCTGTTTCCATGATTCGTTTGGTGCCTTCAAAGGCATTCCCAACCTCAGTAATCCCAAGGGCGAGTTGCAGGAGTTTCTACAGGCGAAGTCCAACGAGGCGCCTCGCTACGAAATCACATCGGCGAGCGGGCCGGATCATGACCGGGATTTCGAATGCGCCGTCTTTCATGAGGGCCGCGAAATTGGCCGGGGCCGTGGAAAGAGCAAGCGCTCGGCGGAGAGCGAGGCAGCGTTGATCGCTCTGCTGGCCTTGAAAGCGTCGGGCATCGCGCGGACCTGAGGCGATGCAGCACTCCAAACACGTTCGCGCTTGCCTATGGTTGCTCGCGGCCACTGCCGTCTGGGGGCTGAGTTTTCCTTTCATCAAAGCCATTTGGCTCCTTCAGGAAAAACTTGTTCCGGGGGCTCCAAGTATTTTTTTGGCAGCGCTCGCGGCAGCGGTGCGCTTTGCGTTGGCAGGAATCGTCATTCTCCTCTTTGCCCGGCGCACCCTGCGACATCTGACAAAGCTGGAGCTGGAACAAGGACTGGGGCTGGGTTTCTTTGGCGGGCTGGGAATCTTGTTCCAGATGGATGGACTCGCGCACACATCCGCTTCCACCTCAGCGTTTCTCACTCAGTTCTATTGCCTGCTGATTCCCATCTGGGTTGCCTGGCGCCATCGGGCTTTGCCGAAGTTTGCTGTGATCATCAGTTCCATCATGGTGCTGGCGGGCGTGGCCATCCTCGCGCGATTCGACTGGCAGGAATTCAAAATGGGTCGGGGCGAAACGGAAACCCTTCTTTCGGCAGTATTTTTCGCCGGCCAGATTCTTTGGCTGGAACGCCCGCGTTACGCGCATAACCGCGTCAGCCACTTCACGGTGATCATGTTTGCGGCCATCACGATCCTCGTCCTCCCGGTGGCTTTATACACTGCTCCCGCGACGGGCGCCTTCGTGGCCGCCTACAATTCCAAGGAAATCCTGGCACTCGTCGCTGTCCTGACCTTTGGCTGCACCCTCCTCGCCTACACGGTCATGAACGTCTGGCAGCCGCACGTGACGGCCACGGAAGCCGGGCTCATCTATTGTGTGGAACCGCTCTACGCCTCATTCTTCGCGCTCTTCCTTCCCGCGTGGTTGTCGCGCTTCGCGGGAATTGATTATCGCAACGAACACCTCACCACGCACTTGCTGATCGGCGGCGGCCTGATCACAGCGGCAAACGTACTGATCCAGGTGGAGGCGATGCGGCAGCGGCGAAAGAACCCCTCAGCGAGCCCTCCTTGACGTGACTTTACTCCTTGGATTTTGAATCGATCAGGATGGTCACGGGGCCGTCATTCACCAGCGTCACCTTCATGTCAGCGCCGAACTCTCCGCTCTGGATTGGCCTTCCCATTTCCGCCCGCACCCGAGCCAGAAAAGATTTATACAGTGGAACGGAAATCTCGGGCCTCGCCGAACGGATGTAGGAAGGGCGGTTTCCTTTACGAGTGCTCGCAAACAGGGTGAATTGGCTGACGACCAAAACGTCGCGCTGCGTCTCCTGCACCGAATGATTCATCACGCCTTCATCATCCTTGAAAAGGCGCAGCCGAACGATCTTGCCCGCCAGCCATTCAACGTCGTCGTTGGTGTCGGCGTCTTCGATGCCGATTAACACCAGCAACCCAGGCCCAATGGCTCCCTTTACAACGCCATCGATAGTGACGTGGGCGCTCGAAACACGTTGGACCACGGCCCTCATTTAGCCCGCGACAATGGCTGCACGGGCTGCGTCCATGCCATCTCCCTTTCATCGCGCAACACCGGGTTGTCCATGATTTTTGAGGAAATAACCCGCGCCCGCACGTAAAGCTCATCGCCTTTGCAGGTGTAGAATGCAGCGAGACCTTTCTGCTCGGCCAATACCGCTCCCATTCCCGAGCTGTAGAGCCGCGTCACGGCCAGTTGATGGCCCTTCTCGTTTGTTACCGGTTGGCTCGACCAATCGATGGGACGGCGCGTCCCGATGAACTGCGTCGTGTAAGTCACACCCGGCTTGGGTGTGATTCGAACGACGAGTCGATTGTCCTTCCAGACCACGTCGCTCAGTTCCACTCCGCTGGAGGCGTAAAAGTCGCCGGCATCCAGCGCGGTGATGATGGCATCTGATTTCAGCTCTGGAGCCCGCACCATCACCCACCCACGCCCGGCATTGGAATTGGAAGGTGAGAACTTCGAGTAGTGATGCGCGTCGTCCACCGCCAATCCCAGGAGTGGCCGGTCGCGTCGTTCAGCAATGCGATGAGTATTGATGATATCCCACATGCGCTCCGTGCTGGCATGACGCTTGTCACCCTCGTTGTGAACAAGCGGGTGTCCATTGTACACTTCGAAGAAACGTTCACCGCGCAATTGAATCATGTCCTCCGCAGTAACAGCCCAGCCAAAATTCGGGTGTGCGACGTGCGGAATCATCGGCACACCCGTGCGACGCGACTGTTCCAAAACGGCATCGATGTTGTTCTGCATGACCTCGACGACATCCTGTCCGCCACGCGGGTGGATCAATTCGCGAATGTTGGATGCAATGAGGTGGACCGGCCAGCGGCCGTGACGATCGGTGATCTCTTCACTTTGGATCAGAAGAAAACGGTTCGGTTGTTCGAACAAGCCTCGAAATTCGCTGAGCGTTTTTAGCCGAACCAGATCCACCCCGTTCTCTACCGTCTGTTCCACCCAGTTTGAGCCGAAGCGCCGCAGGTACCGGGGCAAAGCCGCCCGCGCCTGAGTCCGATTTGTCGCGGCCAGCCATGCCGAGCCTTCCATCAGCACATTATGGTCGGAGATGGCCAGGAAATCGTAGCCGCGCGTCTTATACCAATCGACGATCATCTCAGGGAAATCATCCCCATCACTCCAGAGGGAATGCGTGTGAAGATTTCCCTTCCACCAGCGCGGCGCAGGTTGAGCCTGCAGTCCTATCGCGGTCAGGAGAAGCCACAGAGATGCAAGGACCAGCCGAATGTGTGTCCACCGTTGTTTCACGACGGATTGTTTACCACGGAGAAGAATGAATTCCATCCGCATGTGCAAACCCGCCGCTTGCTCGCGGAGTTACCATCGGTCAAACCATGTGCCACGCCTGCAAAACACGGCCGCAGGCGTAATCTCCAACTCGTGCCCTCCAATGACTTGCGCATCTAGTTTCTCCGGAAACGGCGGTTTCATTCTTCGCCATCGTAGTAGTCCAGCGCATCGGAGCGGATAGTTCGGCGCTCCGGTGAGCAAACAAGCCACTTCTGGCTGTCGGGGAAATACGCTGAGTCTCCGATTGGGTTATCCGCCACGACGTAAAGCGCCAAATCCTGCGTGCTGTCATTGGCAATCTGGTGTGGCTCACCCGGCTTGAAGACGAACGCATCGCCAGCCTCAATCGGAGTCGTCCCATCCCTGTGACGGACGAAGCCGCGACCCGAAATCACATGGTAAAACTCCCACTGGGCGCTATGCGAATGATAAGGGTAGGCAGTCTTTCCCGCCGGAATGCGGAGAATTTCCACGTCAAAAGGATGGCGGTCCATCAGGTCTGTAGAGTGCGGCTTGCGTCCTAACTCCTCAGAAACCTCTTTGCCAGCGCCGACGAACTTTCCCTTGGGCGATGACCAAGTAACCTCAATTAGCCGGTTGGTATTAACCTTCTGCATTTGAGAGTCGCCCAGACCTTATGGCTCGGCGATGAGAGTGAATGGGTGTTTGCTTCCGGTATGAACGCGGGTTGCCTTGGGCGCGGACGAGCTGCGGGGCCCATCCACCGCATTGGTCGGGGCGGATGGTTCGACCGGTAATAACAAACCACTAGAAAGGAACCGAACACCCATGAGCCAAAGCATTCACTTCGTCCGCCTGGACGTCCACAAGGAAAGTGTTGCCGTCTCCATCGCGCCGCCTGAAAGGTGCGTCTGGGCAATGAAAACGCGATCACAGCCATCGCGCACACTTGACCGGGTTGGAAAGCCGGGAAAGGAAAGGCATTTCATGCGCCACTTTGACCTGATCCGCCCCGCAATTTTTCCCGCCAAAACCATCAAACGGTTTGACCGGGGATGCAATCCTGTCGATATGTTCGCGCCATGGAACAACGTCCCCCGATGCCTGCTCCGCCGCCGCTGCGGCCCCAGCCGGACATGCCGCCGATGCGCTACAATCGGCCGGAGCCGTCCTTGGGCGCCAAGCTGAAGAAAGTCTTGTGGCCGATTGCGGCCATCCTGTTCATCGGCGTGAAGTGGTTCGGGAAGGTGAAATTCCTCTTCATCCCGATCCTCAAGTTCTTCCCAGCCATCCTGAAAACCGGCGGCACCATGATTCTCTCCATCGGGGGCTACGCGTTGATGTATGGATGGCAATTCGGCGTGGGCCTTGTGCTTTTGATCTTCGTCCATGAATGCGGCCATCTGGTAGCGGCGCGGCGGCTCGGTCTGCGCGTGGGGGCTCCGGTGTTTATCCCGTTCATGGGGGCGTTTATTGCGCTTAAGGATGCGCCGAAGAATGCGTGGGTTGAGGCGCAAGTGGGAATTGGGGGGCCCATACTGGGTGCCTTGGCGTCAGTGGCGTGCCACCTCATCTTCATCGCGACGGGCATGCCGCTCTTCCGCGCCCTGGCTTACGTCGGTTACCTGATGAACCTTTTCAACCTCGCGCCCATCGGCTTCCTCGATGGCGGCCGCATCGCTACCGCGTTATCCCCCTGGCTGTGGGTGATGGGCACCGTGATCATCGGCGTCCTGATGGTCCTCCATTTCAATCCCATTTTGCTTCTCGTTCTGATTTTCTCCCTGCCGCGGCTCGTCTCGCTGTTCCGCAAACGCACCGATGAAGAAAAGCGCTATTTCGAAGTGACTCCAGGCCGGCGCGCCTTTATGGCGATTCTTTACTTTGGACTGGCGGCGGCACTCGCCTTTGGGATGCGTCTAACTCAGGACTTCGCAATACCGGAAGTGGGTGAATAACCGCGTTCGCCTAGCCCTTCAGAAGCGTAGCGCCGGTGAGGCTGTGGCAACCGACCAGTTCAACCAAAGGAAAGGTTTTTGGCGGGGAGAGCGTGGATGGATACGATACCCCGTTGCGCAACCGCTCCGCGTTGACCGATCACTTCGGATAATCCCGCCATAGCCACCGCATGGTATCCGGGAAGATGGCGCCGCCGTGATTGCCATTGTGACCGCCCTCTCCGAAAACGTATTTGTAGTCGTAATCCTTTTCCTCCAGGGCTGCGACCAGGTTCAAGTTACCAATTACCCAGTTCCATCCGGGACGGCGATTCCGGGAATTGGACCGTAAATCATTCGCGCCGTCCTGGACGAAGATACGAATCGGCTTCCAGTCGTTCGTCCGGATCATGTCCGGATATTGATTGCCGCCACGGATGTTTGTGAAGCTGCCAACGTGACTGACCACTTTGCGAAAATGGTCCGGTCGATGCCACGCCACCGTCCATGCGCAAATGGCGCCACTACTGATCCCGCCAATCGCACACCCGTCCGGGTCATCCGTCACCTTATACTGCTTCCGGATCTCGGGAAGAATTTCGCGAATCAAAAACTCCGAGTAGTTCGTGCTGAGCGAGTCGGTACTCGAAGCTCCGGTTCCGAGGCTCAGGCTGCCAGCCACGCGGCGAGGAAGGGAATTCCTTCTGCGTGAAACCCGGATCGATGAAGACTGCGATCGTCACCGGCATTTCACGTGAGGCGATCAGGTTATCAAACACGATCGGCACCCGGAAATCGCCGGCCTCGCCCATGTAAGTGTGCCCGTCCTGGAAAACCATCAGCGCGGCGGGTTTCGTCCCGTCGTACTGCGCGGGCACATAGATGGAGCAACGACGAATCGTGCCAGGGAAAACTTTACTCTCCGTCCAATCGAAGTCGGTAATCTTCCCACGGGGCACCCCCTCTTTCCTCTGCGAATCCGGCCCAAGCGGATATTTCACTTCAGCACGGGGAAAACGCACCGCCACAGTGCGACTGCCATTCGTCGCAGGCGCGTTGGTTGGAGCGTTTGCCGCGACCAGGGCCTGCGTGATGACGACGAAGGCCAGCGCCAAAGAAAGTTGTTTCATGAACTAAATGGATTCAAAGCGGCCCGTGGAATCGCCATGCCGCTCCAACCCGGGCACTCCAAGCCGGTCCGCCATGCTCAACAGCATGTTGCTCATGGGGACGCCACCGGATTTAACGTAACGGCCGGGGTTCAACGTTCCACCTCCGCCACCGGCCAGAAGGACAGGAAGATTTACGTGCGTGTGACGGTTGCCGTCGCCGTTGCCGCTGCCGTAAACAATCATGGAGTTGTGCAAAAGCGATTTTCCATCCACGTCCTTCGTCTGCTCCATCTTCTCGAGGAACTTCGCGAACTGTTTCATGTAGAACAGATCAATCTCCGCCACCTTCGTAATCATCTCCTGTTTGCCTTGATGGTGGGTCAGGTAGTGATGCCCCTCCGCGATGCCGATCTCAGCAAAAGCGCGATTACTGCCCTCGTTGGCCAGAAGAAAAGTGGCAATGCGCGTTGAGTCCGTCTGGAAAGCCAGAAGCATCATGTCGAACATCACCTGGATGTACTCCTCGTAGCTCGTCGGCACTCCCGCCGGCGTGGAAACCGCGGGATCGGCCACCTTGCCGAACTGCTCTGCTTTCTCCAGGCGTTTCTCGATCTCGCGAACACTGAACAAGTACTCGTCCAATTTTTGTTTGTCGCGATAAGCAAGTTGCTTCTGCAAGGAGCGCGCGTCATCCAGGACAAAGTCCATGATGGATCGCTGCTGCTCCTGGCGGCGCTTCAAGTTCGCGTGCCGCTCGCCGGGCGCGCCCGCTCCGAACAAACGCTCGAATAACAACCGCGGATTCGGCTCCGGAGCTACAGGCGTGATGGGCGAGCGCCAAGCCAGGTTGTATTGGTACGCGCAGGAATAGCCGGAGTCGCAATTGCCGGACTTGCGCACCGCGTCACACGTCAGTTCGAGCGACGGAAAGCGCGTGAGATGACCGATATGGTTGGCGGCTACCTGGTCAATCGAAATACCGGCATGGATGTCCGAACCCGCCGTTTTCTTCACACGCACACCGGTTAGAAACGTGCCGCTGGCCCGCGCGTGATCACCGGCCCCATCGGGTCCCGGCGTGGCATTCACGTGATCCAGGCCTCCCAACACCTGAAGTTGATGTTTCACCTTTTCCAAGGGCTGCATGGTGCGCGCGAATTGAAAGTCCTTGCCTTCGCCCGTAGGCCACCAATTCGGTTGGATCGCTCCATTGGGAAAATACACAAACGCCATGCGCAATGGCGCCCCTGTCGCCGTCCTGGCCAACTGTGCGGCGGCTTTAGCTTCGGCCGCCAGCAAGCCGAACGGGCGCATTGATTCGAACGCCGGCAAGGCCATGCAGGCGCCCAGGCCTTTGAGAAAGTAACGGCGGGACAGTCTGGCATGGCGCTGAGCAGCAGTGTGGTGGTTCATAACAGTTTTTTCCTTCAAGGTTTCGCTGAAACATCGACTCGCTGATCCGACGGGTTGGCACCTTCCGGCGCATTGGTCCTTCGGCGTTTCTGAAACGGCGCTGACTCCACAATACCTGTCAGCAATGCCGAAAACTTTCCGTCCGCCTTTTCCAAGCTGGCGACAATTTCATCCACCGCGTCGACGTCGTAATATTCGAGACCACGCCCGAGCGCATAGGTCAGTAATTTCTCGGTGAGACACTGGTAAAATTCGCGCCGATGATTTGTCGCCAAAACGCGCTTCACCTCGCGGATGTCCCGGAACGTTTCACCGCTGATCAATTTTCCAGCCGCATCGATATCCTGACCGCGTTCCTTGTCGCGCCACATGCCGAGGGCATTGAAATTCTCCAGTGCCAGGCCCAGCGGGTCCATGCGG
Organism: uncultured Verrucomicrobiae bacterium; assembly: GCA_963760275.1. GTDB lineage: Bacteria > Verrucomicrobiota > Verrucomicrobiia > Limisphaerales > SIBH01 > JANNGC01. The sequence goes on along the minus strand of CAVXCM010000003.1, from coordinate 60,589 downwards.
TTGTGACAGGAACTGCATAGCGGCTTGTTGCGATGAATCTCGAGCGTCTCTCGCAAGGTAGGCTGGTGGCCGGTCACTTCCTTTTCGGAATCCTCGAGGTTGGGAATGTCGGGTGGCGGTGGCGGCGGCGGCGTGCCGAGAATATTATCGAGCACGAACAATCCACGTTTCACCGGCGACGTGCGGGTGGGATTCGAAGTCACGATCAATACCGCACCATGAGTCAGCACACCGCCGCGCGGGCTGTCCTTTGGCAAAGTCACGCGCCTCATCTCCGCGCCGGTAAAGTTCGCGCCGACCACATTGGTCAACCCGTAATGCTTCGCCAGCCGCTCGTTGAGAAAGGTGTAATCGCTGTTGATCAATTCGATCACACTTCGGTCCTGTCGCATGACGTGCGCAAAAGCCATTTCCGTTTCCTGTTTCATGGCGCGGCGTAGATCACGATCCAACTCGACGTTGGGGCGGTTGCGGAAGCCACGGCGAAAAGTCTCGCGGAAGGCTTGAATCTCATCGCGCTGCGCCGCCGTTAGCTTTTCCTCGGGGATGTCGCGCAACTCCTGGAAGCGCTGCCGGCTGCGTTGCACATTTCGTTCTTCGCCAGCATCACGAGCGAGCACGGCGCGAGAATTAATGTCGATGCCTTCCACGTCCCGCACTTGCAACCACTGCCCGACGAAGTTCTCCACCAAAGATTCCGAGCGAGGGTCAGCCAGCATCCGGTCCAGTTGACTGGTCAAGTTTCGGCGCAGTTCACCACGCGCGGCGAGACCGAATAATTCCTCGTCCGGCATGGTGGACCAGATGAAATAGGAGAGCCGCGATGCCAAGGCATACTCATCCACCAAGGGATGCGTCCTTTCCCCGCTGCCTGGAACTGTATCTTCGACACGAAATAGGAATCGGGGCGAGGCGAGCACCGGCACGATCGCCTGCGCAATGCCGTCCTCGAATTTCCTGCCAGGCGCGTTGTAACTCTGTTCTGCGATCGCCACGAGACGTTCCAGCGACCGCTCATCAACGGGCCGGCGGAATGCCCTCAAGCCGAAGCGTTGCAGGATTTGCCTCGCATATTCCCGGCGTTCCGACGGTGCAACCGGGACGTCACGAGTGAAGAACAGTTCGAAGTTCTTCGGCCGCACCCACTCCTTCTGTTCGGTGGGTCCCTCGACGCGCACTGAAAGAATCCGCATGTCGAGAGAGTTCATCTTGTTGGAAAAGGCAGTCAATGGATGCATCTCAAAAGCCAGCGTGCGTTCGCCCGCATCCCATTTGACGTCAATTTCCTGACGAAACTTTTTCCCGTTCTGCCAGCCAAAGTCCTGTCGCCATAGCTCCTGGCCGTCCGCTTTGAAAACCAGGCGCGTGCGGCCGGGATCGAAATCGAACTGGCCAAGGACCTCCAACTCCAACACGACGCGATAGCTGCCGGCTTTTTCTGTCTTGAAGGGGTGCACCAGGTTTGTCGCGGCGTAGAATGAATAGCGGTCACTGGCTCGCTTGAGACCCCCATGGCCGAAGGCATTGCCTGGTATCGTCTTATCCCTCACGACACGGGGAACGCGCGGCACGGCGCCCGCAACAATGGTCTCGGCCGCCTGCATGTACTTCTCCAGGAGCATGGGCGAAACCGTGAGCACATCACCAATATTGTCGAAACCATAGCCCGAATCATCCGGCGGCAATTCATCCTCCACTTTGAAATCGAACCCCATCAAGTCACGGATGGTGTTGCGATACTCCACTCGGTTCAGTCGGCGAATGGTCACACGACCGGGGTCAGGGTTCGCCGGGTCGATTCCGAAGACGTCCGTCTTGATCCAAGCTTCCAGCATTCGCTTTTGTTCCTCAGTCGGACGCGGCTTTTTCTCCGGAGGCATCAACCCGCCGCGAACATTCTTCAGGACCGCCAGCCATAGGTCGCGCTGGCCGAGCATTTCACGGTGTGACTTGAACTCATCAAACGACACCTTGCCCTTGTTGGCGCCATCCGCATGGCAATCAAAACAAAACTCGGTGAGGATCGGTTGAACCTCTTTTGGCAGCGGAGCGAGGTTTGCTGCTCGTGCCGTGGACAGGATCGACAACAGGAGAACCATCCATGAAAGGAGATCATGGAACGACAAAGTAGCGACAGGACGTAGCTTGGATTGCGGGTGCATCATCATCTGGGAACGACCCCAATAAATTTCATTTGCGCCTGCTTGTCCATTCTCGAAACCCACCTGTTGGCTGCTCACGGTCCCATCGCAGACGCTTCGAGCATCGCCGCGGCGACAGAATTTTTGTCATTTGCCGACTCACCGAAGCTCCGCCGCGTTCATTTCAGTTGGATCGCGTTTCCCACAGCCAAGACATCGTAAGAGTACGAGCCCAGCATCGTACTCGCCCGATTACTCTTTCCCGTAGGAACGCGGCAACTGGCGGTCTTGCTCAACTCATGGAGATCGATGGCATGATGCTGCCCTTGATTCTTACTTTATTATGAACTCTCGAAATACCGTTAATTGGATCGCCTCTGTTGCGCTCTGGGCCAGCGCGTCCGTTCCAGCTCTGGCGTTGACTGGCGAATTACAAGGGCTACACGCCAGCCAGGGCGGCGTTTGGAATGACAAATCTGGTTGGACCAGCGGCAACCTCAAAGGCTGGCAGGAATTGGACACCATTCCGTGCCGCGTAAAGTTGAACGGGCCTGCGAAAAACAGCCGCGTTACCGTCGTGTTTCCGCGCACCAACAAGGGCGTTCCTGGCTTCGATACTCTGTCGTTTCTGAGCAACTCACCGAACCTAACCGTCACGGCGCCGCCCGTCTTGAACGCCTCGACGAACACGATCAATTGGTCGTACTCCCTGAGCGTTACCATCACGAACACGGAGGAAGCTTACGTTTATTTCGGGGCCCGGCTTGCCAATGGCGCTTCAGCAAATCCCGGAAGTTCGCTCCAGCTCAGCGGAGAGCCGCGGCTTGGCAAATTGCAGATTCATAAGATCCAATGTCCTCCTTCCAAACCCGATCTCAGCGTTCAAGTGAGTGCGCCGGAACGGATGGCGGCCGGCGATGAAGTGACCTTCACCCTTCGCTACACCAACGCGGCCAACCGCAGCGTGGACATAGCGCATAAAGTAAAATTGGTCGCCTCGATTCCCACCCAGCTCGTTTACGTAACGAACAGTGCGAGCGCGCAAGGCAATCTGTTTTGCAACGTGCTGAGTTGGAGCGTGCCGGACCTCCCTCCCGGCGGAAACGGATCAGTGAGCTTCAAAGCGCGAGTTCCAGGGAATGCGACGGCAGGCCAGTCGATCGAGTATGGAGCGGCCATCGTCTGCGGCGAAAACGATCTCGTTCCGGGCGATAACACTGCTCTCGGGCAATCCAGCATCATGCTGGCGAGCGGTGAACCTCAATTGATCCCGACGCGCATCGCGCGCATCGCGAAAAGCGGCGACGGAGTTGACCTCTATTTCAACAGCCGGGCAGGAATCTCCTACTCGATCCAATCAACGGAAGATTTTGTAAACTGGACCACCAACCCGGAAGTTATCACGGGCACCGGCAGCATGGTGATTTCAAGACAGAACGCACCCGGCCAGAAACGATTCTTCCGCATCCTTCAAAGGCCTTAAACGAGAACGAGCAACGGCTCCATCGCCGCGAAAGGTCCCTTCACGCCCGCTCATTTGGCAACTTGCCGGATGGGCGGGCGAACTCCTTTCCACACAGACCCCATGCCGAGGCGGATCACTTCCCGCAATTCTTGCACGTGTGTTCGACAACCTCAGTCTTGGACTTGCCCACACCCTTCGTAGTCAGCCTGGTGCTGCACTTTTCACACAGATGCTTGCCCACGACGACCTTCTCTTTTGCGGAACCTTTGGGCGGTTGCGTTAATTTCACCACGTAGTCGTCTTTGCAATGGGAACAGGTCATCGCAACGTTCTCCCCTGGAACAACCGCGGGCCCCTTGCCCTTGCCCACCTTTCCGTCCGCCGCACTCGTTGCGCAGACAAATGCCGCCGAGACAGCGACGGCGAGCCAAACGCGAATGAACTTTTTCATAAGTTTCCCTCATTTCCGACACAGCTGGATTAGCCGTATCCGCAATTCATTTAAGGCACCGGCAGGACGAAGCCTCACCGCATTTTGCGGACCTGTTCGCATTTCTTGAGAAGCGGCACGCCCCCCGGGTCAGAACGCTAAAAGACTCACTCACCGACCGTGGTTCCGAGGATCTCAAGTGGCCCCGGGATTCGCCCTCCGATTAACGATTGGCGGTATGGATGCCACCAGCTAAACTCCGGCCTTCCAAGCTTATGAGACTGCTTTTACTAACCACCTACTTTCTGCTCGTCGGAAGGATGTTCTCGGCCACCATCCGCATTGAACGGGATGGCACGCTTCGCTCACCAGATGGGCCCGCGCGCTCGATCGTTTCTTTGGAATCCACAAACTCCCTGCCCCTCGCTCCCAGCCGATGGCCCTCAGTCCGGAATTATTTCACAGACGCGCCCAACCTCGCAGGGAGACCAGGAATCACGAATGCAACAGGCTTCTTTCGCTGGCGCGTCTTTGATCTGAACGGGACGAATGGATTCAGTAACTTTGTCGCGGCTTATTCCACGCTCACCACGGTGGCAGGCGCCGGCGGCGCCACTGGCAGCGGCGTAAACAAATGGCTGGCAGCTTACGAAAATGGCCCGGCGACAAGTGCGCAGTTATCCCGGCCACACATCGCCCTCGGAGACGATGCGGGAAACATCTACATCGCGGACAAGGATGCGCACGGAATTCGCAAGGTCCGGCCTGACGGAACGATCGTAACGGTGGCCGGCACCAGCATCGCGGGAAACGGAGCGGACGCGGCAACACCGGCCACAAATGTCGCATTGAATCAGCCGAATGGGTTGTGGGTGCTGCCGGATGGCACCTTTTTCATTCTAGATTTGGCAAATGGGAAGGTGCGCAAAGTGGACACGAACGGCATGGCGTCCACCCTATTCAGCGTCCCGGGCGGAATTGTTTCCGGTCGGGGCCTGTGGGTGCGAGACGATGGGCAGCTTGCCTACGTTGCCTCCGGGACGGTTCTGAAACAGTGGACGCCCGGGAACGGCGTGGGGAATTACGTGAGCGGATTTCTGGACTTGGGGAACATCTCGGTTGGACCGAGCGGCTTCATCGCGACGGATCGCGACGCAAACCGGGCCTACCGGGTGCTCGGCACCAACACAGTTGCGCTCCTGGCCGGTAACGGCAACACGGGACCCGGCATCGATGGCGCGCTCGCCGCGGATTGTCCGTTGAGCCAGGTTCGCGGAGTTTGGGCCTTGCCCTCCGGGGGCTTTCTGCTCGCGACAGATAATGCCAGCCAGGTATGGTATCTCGACCAGAATGGTCGCATGCGCCTGCTCTTGAATGGTTCGAGTGCAAACAGCAGTCACTCAGGCGACGGCGCAAGTTTTTATGATCCGGCCAGTTTGAAAGTCAGCAAGGTCCGTCAGGTGACGCTTGATAGAGAGGGCAACATCCTGATTACCGAGCACGACGCTGGCTACGTGCGAAAAATACGGTTTCTACCTCAGTAACGTGGCTCTGAAAGTAATTCCGCCTTCGCGCGGCGGTCCAATGGCAAACCGGCTTTTTCCATCTCACAACTTGTGAACTTCTGCTCGCTTGCGCCCATACGAGGCAGTCGTTTGGCAAGACGCTGGCATGTTCTCGGCGCCTTTGACACGGCGGACAGTCCTGACACTTGAACTCGCCAGCCGGGCGCTCGTATCGTCCGAAGTCACAACTGATGCAGAGCGTGTTGAAGATATGAAAGTAGATCTTGCTTACGGCCAGGGCTGGTTGCCGGTTGAATTTCCGGACGGCCAAACCACGGTTATCGAACCCGCTCACAAGCCAGGGCTCGCGGATGAAAAGGCGGCGGTGCTCGCGGCGCTACAATCGCCGACTGCCGCAAAACCTCTACGCGAACTTGTGACTGCGACGACGAAGGTTTGCATCCTGTTCACTGACATCACGCGAGCCACCCCGAACGACCGCATCATCCCGTGGCTGCTCGAGCATTTGTCACATGTGCCGCGAGAGAACATCACGCTCTTGAACCAACTGGGCACGCATCGACCGAACACAAAGGCTGAACTGGAGAAGATGCTGACGCCCGCGGTGGTGGCGAATTACCACGTGTTGAACCATGAGCCGGAGAACGACGAGGCGCTTGTGCAAGTGGGCGTGACGCATGACGGCACCCCTGCCCTGCTTAACAAGCACGCTCTGGCCGCGGACTTGCGCATCGTGACCGGCTTCATCGAGCCGCATTTCTTCGCCGGATTCAGCGGCGGTATCAAAGGAATCATGCCCGGGGTGGCGGGCCTGCGCACCGTGATGAGCAATCACGGTTTCAAGAACATCGGTGATCCCAATGCCACCTTCGGAATCAACCGGGGCAATCCACTGTGGGAGGAGTTGCGCGGGATCGCTTTGAAGGCGGGACCCAGCTTTTTGCTGAACGTCACGTTGAATGAAGAGCGTGCCATCACCGGAGTGTTCGCGGGGGACATTTTGGAAGCGCACCGGTTTGGCACGGAGTTCGTACGCAAGTCGGCCATGCAATCGGTGGAGGCGCCGTTTGACGTCGTGGTGACGACGAACAGCGGCTATCCGCTCGACATGAATTTGTATCAGGGGGTCAAAGGAATGAGCGCCGGGGCACGCATTATCAAACCGGGCGGCACGTTGATTCTGGCCGCCGAGTGCCGTGAAGGCGTGCCGGCAAACAGCCCGCTGGATAAATTGCTGCGCGACGTGCGTTCGCCCGAGGATTTGTTGAGCCATCTGGCACACACCGGGCTTCGTGCGCGCGGAGCAGTGGCAGGCGCAAATCCAGGCCATCATCCAGCGCAAGGCGCGCGTGCTCGTGCACAGCAGTATTCCTGATGACATTGTTCGGGCCGCCCATTTGGAACCCTGCCATGACATCGCGGCCGAAGTTCAACGCTGCCTGCAGGAAGCGGGTGCGGGTGCGCGCGTGGCAGTCCTCCCGCAGGGACCGTTGACGATTCCGTACCTCACCGGGAGTGCGGCTGAACTGCGAAAGGCCGCGTGAGTTCTTTTCGATTCCTGATTGGATTTCTTTGCCTGCCGTTCCTGATTGGAAACGTACCGGCGGCGGCTGTCATCAATGCACCTCGGGCGCCCAACATCATCTTCATCCTGGCTGATGACCTGGGATACGGTGACTTGGGTTGCTATGGGCAGGAAAAAATCAAGACGCCCAACATCGACAAGCTGGCAGCCGAGGGCATTCGTTTCACCCAATGTTACGCGGGCTCCACAGTGTGCGCGCCTTCGCGATCCGCACTGATGACTGGCCAGCACACTGGGCACACACGCATCCGGGGGAACAACGCCTACCCGCTGCAAGCCGGCGACCTGACGGTGGCTGAGATTTTGCAGAAGGCGCGTTATCAAACGGGTTTGATTGGTAAATGGGGATTAGGATTGAACGGCACGCCGGGCACGCCGAACCAAAAAGGATTCGATGAATTTTTCGGATTCCTCAGCCAGACCGCAGCGCACGCCTACTACCCGTCAAACATCTGGCGCAACGAGGATCTTCTTTTGATGGAGGAGAACGAAGGCGAGCGAAAACGCACCTACATTCATGACAAGTTCACGCTGGCCGCGACGAACTTCATTCACATGAACCGGCGCTACCCCTTCTTCCTCTATCTCGCCTACACCGTGCCGCACGCGAACAATGAATGGGGTCGGAAAACAGGTAACGGCATGGAAGTGCCGAGCGATGAGCCGTACTCGAAGGAACCCTGGCCACAGCCCGAGAAAAACAAAGCGGCGATGATCACGCGCCTGGACCGCGACATCGGCAAGTTGTTGCAGTTCGTGAAAGGCTATGGATTAGAAACCAACACCGTCATTTTTTTCACGAGTGATAACGGGGCGCACAAGGAAGGCGGCGTGGATCCAAACTTCTTTCGCAGCTCAGGCCCATTGCGTGGGATCAAACGAGACCTATACGAAGGCGGCATTCGCGTGCCGATGATTGTCCGCTGGACGGGCACCATCAAAGCGGGCCAGGTCAGTGAGTTTCCGTGGGCGTTTTGGGATTTTCTTCCGACCGTGGCGGAGATAGCGGGAGTGAAGGACAGGGTTCCGTCGAGCATTGACGGCAAATCCATCCTGCCGACGCTGCTCGGTCAGACTCAAGAACCGCATGAGTTCTTCTACTGGGAATTCCACGAGAAAGGTTCGAAGCAAGCTGTGCGAATGGGTGATTGGAAAGCGGTGCGACTTGCTCCCGGCCAACCGCTTGAGCTCTACAATCTAAAGACCGATCTCGGCGAAACCAAAAACGTTGCCGGCGCCCATCCACAGGTGGCGGCAAAGATTGAAGCGTATTTGAAGACTGCCCGCACCGAATCTCCACTCTGGCCATTGGCTTCTCCCACGGAAAGGTCGCCCGCTCCCAAGCCCGATGAAGTGAATTAATTAGGATGGGTTCGTGGCACGATAGCCACGCATGACATCCAGCATCTCCGTCACGGCGGCGGGCAATCCGATGAAAATGGCACGACTGACGAGGCAGTGGCCGATGTTCAATTCCACGAGGTGCGGGACCCGAAAGAGTGTGGGGAGATTCTCACAGTTCAGCCCATGGCCGGCGTTCACTTGCAATCCCAGCGCGTGCGCCTGTTGGGCTGCCTGGATGAGACGCGTGATTTCCCGCTCGCGCCCGGCGGCGTCGGCAAAATGCTCGGCAAAGGCGCCGGTGTGCAATTCGATAAACTGAGCACCTACGCGGACAGACGCTTCAACCTGATCGGGATCAGGATCAATGAACAAGCTTACCTCGACGCCTGCCGCATTCATGCATTGACAGGTGTTCCTCAGTGACTCGACCTGCGAAACCACGTCAAGCCCTCCTTCGGTCGTGAGCTCCTGTCGCCGTTCGGGAACGATGCAGACGATGTGAGGTTTGAGCTTCTCCGCGAGGGTGACGATCTCGGGAGCGTTCGCCATTTCAAGATTCAAGCGGGTCCCAATTCTCTCCCGCAAATTCCAGACGTCACGATCCTGGATGTGCCGACGATCTTCGCGCAGGTGAGCGGTAATGCCGTTTGCGCCAGCCCTCTCGCAGGCAAGGGCGGCTGCGATGGGATCGGGTTCGCCACTGGGCGCGCCGCGGTAACGGGCTTCGCGCACCGTTGCGACGTGATCGATGTTAACTCCGAGCTTGAGCATCACTTCCGGACCGGCGCGGCGGCGCGCCTGGTGGTGGGGGGAAAGACTCCGAATGCAGGAAAATTCGTCGAGTCCAGCCAACGCCCCAGCGTGACCAATTCGATCGCCGTCAGTCCGGTGGTCGATTTACGAGCCACGTTCATTTGCGAGGGTGACGTGACTTTTACTTCAGTTACGGCTTCACCCAGCTTCGTTGAAGCCTCGATCAGCCACGCTTGCACTCCGGTGTTGGTCCCGGAGAGCGGCTGGCTCAAGCCAATTTCAGCCAGCTGATAAAACTGGCGCCAATGCGGCACGCGATGACTTGTCAGTTCAAAGTCAAACACCGCGATATCGTTCCGGTCGCGGAAGGCCTGGTAGAGTTGCGGAGGAGGATTGCTTCCGCCCATGGGCGGGAAACAGTTCACCACAAGAAACTCATGGCCCGCATCTTTGACTGGGCTCACGTGGGGCACCGGGCCAGGGAAGGCGCTCCAGACAATCTCCTGTTGATTCGTGGTAAGGCGCAGCGGGCCGGCCATTGCGAGATGATCTTTGCCGAGCAATAATTCCCGAAGTTTCGGTTCCAACTTCTTGATTGCACCCGCGGCACCCGGGTACGGCACGGCGTAATTGAATTGAAAAGGAACGCCTCCGAAGCCCCAGCCCACAATCTGATTCGGGGTCGGTTTCAAACCGAGATACCGCAACGATTCGAACGATTCAACGAGGGGAGCCAAGCCACGGATGGCGACAAAACTGATCAACGGCTCATGCGCAAGGTTGGTCGGGATCTTCCACGCCTCGGGCTTCCAGCCGTGGGGCTTTCCAAAATCCCACGTCATCGACGTGCGAACGAAGCCGGCTCGATTGCTGAAGGAAAAGTGAGCAATGGGTAAATTCTGAAGGTTGGTGAGAGCGGGCACCCACCCCTCGAAGCGAGCGAGATTGGCGGTGCCCTGAAGCCAGGCGCCGGTGGCCTTGGCGGGGCGGCCCGTGGATTTGATATTTGCCAGCACTTCTGTCTCGCGGGCGAATTTCCCTGTACCGGCGCTCACGACAACCCATTCGCCCGCCTGCACAAACCGAATCACGCCAGGCATCATTGTCCTCTTCACTTCGAAGCCGGGAAAACTTCCAACCGTGGCCGGAACGGGCGTTCCCAACTTCCACTGGTTCAATGCCTGCCAGAGATTGGTTTTCCAAACCCGAGCTCGGTCTTCAGAAAGACGGACGGCAAGGAGGAAATCCGGTGCGGCCGTGTAATCCAAGTAAGACTCGCGCTCGAGCACGTCGTCAATCAGGGGGCGGAAAAGGTTGGTTTGGGTGGGGGCATTTTTGGGTAGCACATCTCCCAGCCAGAACGAAGGAAGCAGAGCGCCACGAAACGCTATTTGCTGCCGAAGCACCGGGGAAGATCGCAGTGCAGCCAACTCCTTAAGGTGCCTTGCTTCAGGCGCCGCCAGAAGTTGTTCCAGGCCGACAAAGTGGGCGCGCAGAATCAAAGGGTCGAGGTTCGCACCGCGACGGCTGGAGCTGCTAACCTTCATGCTGCACGCGGCCAGAACGAGGATTCCCACTGCGGCGAACATCCAGAAAAGCTTTTTCATTCGTCGCGACTACTTGCCAGACAGCAGGAGGTTTAGCAACCCAAGGATTAACGTTGCCCGCCCCGCTGACGCGCTGCATTGATCCGCAGCACATGATTGCGTTTGTGCGTTATTGGCTGCCGCTCCTTGTCTGTTCGATGGTCATTTTCGGAGCCTCTGCGGATTCGCAATCGGTAGAACGCACGTCCCGCTTTCTCGTCCCCTTCTTGCGCTGGTTCGCTCCCGACGTCTCCATGGAAACCGTTCGCGTGGTACGCTTCATCGTGCGCAAGTCGGCGCACATGATCGAATTTGGCGTGTTCGCCTGGCTGTGGTGGCGCGCTTTGCGGCGGCCAGTCCGAAACGACCCGCGACCGTGGTCATCGAAAACGGCGTGGATGGCCATGGGCGCAACGTTCCTTTACGCGTTGACCGACGAATTCCATCAACTGTTCGTCTCAAATCGCGGCGGCTCACTCGTGGATGTGGGATTTGACACAGTCGGTGGGGCGATTGCCCTGGGCCTGATTTGGCTGTGGTACACGCGCTTTAGAAAAGCGCATGAAAACGAAGAGACGGCTTGAGAATGCCGCAGCGCCCTTGTTTGAGGATCGTCTCAGACAGCCGCCCCCACGGCGACTGCCTTGCTGACTGTCGCGGGGGTTGTTTCGTCCCAAACTTTTCGCAAGCGATCGCGACTGTAGGCGAGAAAATGCTTATCTTCGGAAAACACTTCGAGCGTGATGGTCCCATCATACCCAGAGGCGCGCAGTAGTCGCACGTGGTGCGAAACATCAATATTTCCCGCGCCCAACGGGAGATGCAAATCCTGACTCCCGCCTTTATTGTCGTGAAGATGCACATGCCGCAGGCGCGATCCGTAGGCGCGAAGAATTTCGTCCGTGGTATTTCTTTGCACCTGAAGATTGGCGTGACCGATGTCGAGGTGCAGCCCCAATTCAGGAATGGGGTCTAACAGCTGGGAGAGCTGCAGCACCGAGTTCCAGTCGCCCGGCAGGTTCTCGACCATCAAGCCCACGCCGCAGTCACGCGCGACCGGCAACAGCTCGGAGATAGTTTTGACATTCCGCTCGATTATGAAACCGCGATCATGCATGGGGGCATGCCGATCGGGATGCAAGTTCATCCATTTCGCGCCAACGATTGAAAACCGATCAAGACAGCGTTTCAGTTCCTCCACCGTTGCTTGCCGCACCTCTTCAAACGGAGAAGCAAGAGGGAGATAATAAGCCGTGTGTCCGACCACCTCGAATCCGAAGTCATCCAACGCTCGACGGATATCACGTGCATTCACCCTCCAACTGGCGGCCGCCGGTGGTTCAAGCGTTAGATCGATGAAATCCAATTCCATGGCGACCATCCATGAAATCTCCTCAATCACGTTGTGCGCCGGATGATTCATTGCACCAATGATCATAAGCCTCCCTCCGATTTCTTCGCTGCTGTCACGAACCACGGGCGTGAATCCAACAACCGGATACGTTCCACATCTTCGACCGGTGCGCCTTGTTCGCCCGAATGGGGAATCAATTCGCACCACGGGCTCGGCAAGTGCAAATCATTTCCCGGGCAAAGCCAGCCGTAAACGTTCAACAAGCCTGTCAACAGCGGCAAATCATCTCCGAGGCGGTGAATCAAATGTTCCCAATCCAGATCATGGCCCACGGAATGAATCAGATTCAACACGTCGGTCCAATCACAACGGTCACGTTGCAGCACAAACAATTTACACCACAGCAACTCTTCGGCGGGCGCCACCTTCAACACCTGTCCGCGCACGGTAATTTCGGGCGCGTGCTCGAACCACTCCTCATCCACCTGGGCACGTTGATTGGCCATCGCCCAGATTAGATCGACGATGCAGTCGTCGCGGTAGGAGCGATAAATCCATTTTGGGTCGTAGGGAAGTTTTTCGTAGTAGTTGCTGAACCCCGCGTTCGTCAGCGCGGAAATGAACTCGTTCCGATCGTCCGGCAGAATATAAAAATCGATATCCTTCGTGTTTCTCCACCGACCCGTGTAGCTGGCTAGGCTGAAGGCGCCAGCTAACATGAAACGCTTTCCCGTCTGGCGCACAGCTTGAATGGCAGCATCGTAAATTGTCCATTCCGCATCGGGAATCTGTGCCGTCCAAGCCGTGTGCTTAACGGCGCGAGTTCGCCGCCCGGTCCTTCGAGTTCGTTCCGCCGTCAAATTGTTGAACGCCACTGTTCCTTCCCCTCCTCTGGCCGCAATGTTCAATGGAAAGCTTACACGCGCAACTTTGGCTGGGAATCGCAGGAAAAATTTCCATTACGCGAACGGAGGTTGATGCCGGAAGCTACTCGCGTTATTGGATAAATGTTAAAGGAATGAATATGACACTTGGAATCGTTTGGGGCTCATACATGTGGCTGGCAATCCCGGGAATTTTGATCGGCATTTATGCGCAAATTAAATTGTCCTCCACCTATAATCGTTACCGGCAAGTGCGCAACTCTCGGGGAATGACTGGCGCCGACGCTGCGCGCGAAGTCCTGGACGCCGCGGGACTGCATTCCATGCCTGTCGAGGAGGTGGCCGGCCATTTGACTGATCATTACGACCCGACGAAGCGCGCCTTGTTCCTTTCGTCGGAGAACTATCATGGTGATTCAATCGCGGCTGTCGGCGTCGCAGCTCACGAGGCGGGGCATGCGCTTCAACACAAGGCGTCGTACACGTGGTTGAATGTCCGTATGGCCCTGGTCCCAATCACTCAGTTTGCCAGCATGGCGTGGATGGGCATCGCCCTGCTGGGAATGTTTTTAGGCATGTTCTCGCAATTCCTCGGAATCGCTATCGTTCTGTTCACCATCATAGCCTTCTTCCAACTGGTAACTCTGCCGGTCGAGTTCGACGCCAGTCGGCGCGCAAAGGAACAACTGCTCCGGCTCGGCTTGATCCGCGAGGACGAGCGGCCGGGCGTAAGTAAAGTGCTGAATGCGGCCGCGCTGACATACGTCGCCGCTCTGGTGACCTCGGTTCTGCAATTGTTGCAGTTTGTGATGATGGCGCGGGACCGCGATCGGAGCTGACACATGTGGCGACTTTGGCCGCGTCTACTCGTAGTGGCATTTTTCGGCGGCACATTGGTGGCCGCCGAGACGAACCGGTATGAGTTTCGTTCCACGCATGATCCGAACGGCATTGGGAAATTTTATCTTGGGCGCGAAATCGCCCGGGTGATGGGACATCAGGCGGCGGATTGGCTCGAACGGCCGGAGCGAGAAACTGAAGAAAAAACGGCTCTCTTGATCGAGGCATTGAAATTTCAGCCTGGGGAGATGGTCGCAGACATTGGCGCCGGCACCGGCTACTTGACCCGCCGCATTGCTCCCAAAATCCTGCCGAAGGGCAAAGTGTTTGCCGTGGAAATCCAGCAGGAGATGCTCGATATCCTTACGAACAAACTCGCTACTTTAGGCGCGACGAACGTGGTCCCAGTACTTGGAACTGTGAGTGATCCCAAGCTTCCTCCCACTTCTCTCGATACAATCGTTATGGTGGATGTCTACCACGAGTTTGATTTCCCCTTCGAGATGACAGAAGCGATGTGTCGCGCGTTGAAACCCGGCGGCCGCCTCGTTTTTGTCGAGTTCCGCGGAGAGGATGAAAACGTTCCGATCAAACGGGTGCACAAAATGAGTGAGGCTCAAGTGAAGAAAGAGATGGCGCAGCACCCGTTGGTTTGGAAGGAAACGCTCGCGGTTCTGCCTTGGCAGCACATCATTGTATTCACGAGGAAAACACGTCCGGGCGAATGAACAAAAGGACACTGGCGGCAACCGTGTAAGAAGATCGAAGGTAAAAAAAACCGGACTTGGCAGTCAGTGGATGACCGTCCAAGTCCGGGGAATTTCGAATTAATACAATAGTAGGACTACGTGGAATATTCGATTTGATTCTGTATTCGAACCAAACCGAAACCTGTTGAGCGATTACTTCAAAGAACAATTGTCTCTCGCTCGAAAATCTAGCTGCCGTAATCCGGCTAGAATCAAACATCATCGTTCGCTGCTGTCAAGACGGAGGTAGGAAGAAACCAAAAAACGCAGTGCACCGCGGCCGCAGCCAACTTTTTCGGGCTTTCGTGTTTACAGGTTTAAGCACGTGGCTAGTATCCGCCGCGCGCCAATGAAGAAGATTGAAGCCATCATTAAGCCGTTCAAACTGGAAGAAGTAAAAGATGCCCTCTCCAGCGTGGGCATTGAGGGAATGACGGTCAGTGAAGTCAAAGGCTTCGGCCGGCAGAAGGGGCACACTGAAATCTATCGAGGTAACGAATACACCGTCGATTTTTTGCCAAAAATTAAGTTGGAGATTGTTTTGGCAGACGCGTTGGTTGCTGTGGCCGTGGACGCTATTGTCAAATCAGCTAAGACTGGAAAAATTGGTGATGGCAAAGTGTTTGTCAGTCCCGTTGAAAATGCCATTCGCATTCGAACGGAAGAAACCGGAGAACAGGCCGTCTAGCATCGGTAACGACCGAGCGAACCGAGGTTCCCGTTCGTTGTAATCCAAGCCATTTTCGGGCGGACCTTTCTCATTTTCCGAACGCACGCTTTGAGCAAATCCACGATCCGAATTCGCGGTTAATTTGTAGACCGAAGGCGAAGAACGCCGGTCGCTCGGTACGCTTCGTTGCGAGAGGCTTCCAAGCATCTCGCAGCTGTCCCGATGAGTGGTTTTCCAGCAAATTCAGGAGCGGTTTGCGGTTGTGAATAACCTGGGGACAAAAGCCAACAAATAGTTGTGGCTACCCGATCCTCGTTTCAATAGAAGTCTGCCACGCAATTTCGACGCCGGTATGCACCAACACATCGCAAAAATCAGAGCGGACGCTTTGTCTCAAAAACAAGCCGCAACCCTTTATTTACAGGGCTTCGATGATGGTGTGAAACATGAAGAGCCGGTAAACATTGGGGCGTCTTCGCTTTGGCCTGCGAATCACTTTGTTTTCATTCAAAAATCATCGCTTTCCACGACTTTAAGCGCGGAGGTTGAGGGCGGTGAATAAACAGCAAAAAACTCCACTTTCCATGCAAGCATCCGCTCAAACAATCTGGGGCACAGTTCAGGAATCCATCCAGTCCATGGTCAGCGCCGAACTGTATCGATTGTGGTTTTCCAACATCCGGCCAACCAGCCTTGATCACGAGTGCCTTACCCTCGAAGTGGACAACGATTTCTGCGAAGTTTGGTTGGAAAAAAATTATCTCGATCTGATCCGGGAAAAGGCGATTCTCGCGACCGGACGCCCGATCAAAGTGAAGCTGGAAGTCGGCCGCCCGCACCAAACAAACCTTACAGAGAACCCGATGCGTGGCGTACATCCAAAAGCCGAAGCTGAACCTATTGAAAAGGCCGCCGCGGTCCGCGAACATAGTTTCAACCCCCGCAATACGTTCGACACGTTTGTGGTCGGCACGAACAATCACTTTGCCCACGGGGCATCGCTCGCCGTAGCCCAGACACCGGGCAAATCCTACAATCCGCTGTTTCTTTACGGTGGCGTTGGTTTGGGCAAGACCCACTTGTTGCACGCAATAGGGCAGCATGTCTCGATGCACAAGAAGGCCGCAAAAGTTTCCTACGTTTCATCCGAGAAATTCACGAATGAATTCATTGACGCAATCCAAAACAACCAACTCGTGCGTTTTCGCCGGCGCTACCGCCAGACAGATGTGTTGTTGATCGATGACATTCAGTTCTTATCCGGCAAAGAGCGAATTCAGGAGGAATTCTTTCATACGTTCAACGCATTGCACGAGGCGCATAAACAAATCGTGCTTACCTGCGATCGCCCCCCGAACGAAATCCAAGGCCTGGAACAACGTCTCGTCTCTCGTTTCGAGTGGGGCCTTTCCACGGACCTGCAACCCCCGGATGTCGAGACCCGGCTGGCCATTTTACGTAAGAAGGCGAAAGCCATGGAGGTAAGCCTGCCGAACGAAGTTCTGAACTTCATCGCCGAACGCATCCGCACCAACATTCGCCGGCTGGAAGGTGCTTTGACGCGCGTCGCATCCTTCGCCGCAATCACGAATACGGCTGTCACAGTCGAAAAGGCAGAAACTCTGTTGCGCGAACTCCTGCAAGAGGAAGGCCGGCACACAATCACGATCGAAGTAATCCAGAAAAAAGTTGCCGAGCATTTTGATATTCGCATTGCCGACATGACGAGTCGGCGGCGTCCTGAGAACATTGCCTTCCCGCGTCAAATCGCTATGTACCTTGCTCGTCAACTGACAGAGAGTTCACTCAACGTGATTGGCGAAGCATTCGGCGGACGCGACCACGGAACAGTTCTTCATGCCTATCGCCTCGTTAAGGACCGGATGGAAGTAAACAGCGATGTCCGACAGAGCGTGAGCTTTCTTGAAAAGCTGTTGATGCGTTAGCCGGCTCTGCGAAGGCAACGCCGGACTCTGTCCGCGCCCCGCAACCTGCGAATGGCTTGCAACCTTTCCTCCACATCGCTGAACTTAGCGCTCCATGGCGGCGATCCAGGTTGAAGGTCTCACGAAAACATTCCGGACGTATAAGAAGGAACCCGGCTTCCGCGGAGCTTTGCGCGGTCTCATTTCCCGCAAGTTTGAAAACACGACTGCCGTACGGGATGTGACCTTTACCATCGAATCCGGCGAATTGGTCGGCTTTTTGGGAGCCAATGGCGCCGGTAAGACCACAACCCTGAAAATGCTCGCTGGCTTGCTCTACCCCAGCAGCGGCTCCGCCCGCGTCCTCGGGCATGTGCCGTGGAAAAGAGAGGACGGCTACCGACGGCAGTTTGCATTGCTGCTCGGGCAAAAAAATCAACTTTGGTGGGACCTCCCGGCCCGGGAATCACTCGAATTGAATGCTAAAATCTACGGAATCGAGCCTGGCGTCTTCCAGCGCACCGTTGATGAGTTAACTGAACTCCTACGCATTCGGGACAAACTCAACGTGATGGTGCGCGAACTTTCCCTTGGCGAGCGTATGAAAATGGAGTTGATCGCAGCTCTCCTACACCAGCCCAAGGTGTTGTTTCTCGACGAACCCACGATTGGACTGGATGTCATTTCACAGAAGACCGTGCGTGAATTCCTTCGCGAGTACAATTCGACCCGCGGCACCACCATCCTGCTGACGAGCCATTACATGGCCGACATCGAAGCACTTGTGCCGCCGGGTCATCATTATTGATCGCGGCACGTTGTTCTTTGACGGGCAATTGAGCTGAGGTCCTGGATCGGTTCGCAGACTTCAAACTCATCACCATCCAATGCGACGGCGGGTCAGAGCTGCCCGCGCGAAGGCCTGGATAGATTTGGCGAAGTCGTCGAGCACACTGCGGCAACCGTGAAGCTGAAGGTGAAACGCGACCGCGTCATTTCTGTTTGTAAGGCACTACTCGATGAACTGCCCGTCTCTGACATTGATATTCAGGAGGTTCCCATCGAAGACATCGTACGGCAGATCTTCGCGCGATGACGGCTTCCAAGGTGGCGCGTCTTGTCTTCCGACCGGCAGTTGGTAGTTTGGCAAATCTTTCAATCTATGGGCCGCTTAAATTCTTTAGTCGCCGTGCTGCTTGCCACGGTTTTATGGCAAGGTTGCACGACCAGCCCCGCCTCCTACATTCGCGTTCGATCCTGACAAGTTGGCAAAGATCCAAGTGCCTCCTCGAACAGGGCATCGCCGATCACAGGATGCCCGGCGCTGTTCTATGGATTGAGCATCAGGACGCGGTGTTCCATGAGGCACTCGGACAACGCGCCTTGCAGCCGGTGGCTGAAGCGATGACGGAAGACACCATTTTCGATGCAGCGTCGCTGACCAAAGTCCTGGCGACTGCGCCCGCGATCATGTTGCTGGCCGAGCGGGGTACGCTGGACTTGGATGCCCCGGTTCAAAAGTACATCGAAGAATTTCGGCGCAACGGAAAAGACGCGATTACGGTCCGGCAACTACTCACCCATACCTCGGGCCTTCGTCCGGGCTTGAGCAAACGCCCGGAGGGACAGCGCGCCGCGGTCGGCATCGCCTGTCAGGAAATCGTCACAAACACGCCCGGAGCGGTTTTCATTTATAGCGATATTAATTTCATCCTGCTGGGAGAGATTGTTCAACGGGTGGATGGCCGGCCAATTGAGCAATTCACAACGGAAGAATTTTATCGCCCGTTAAAAATGAAGGACACGCGGTATCTTCCCTGGAGCGGCGAGCTCGCGAGGATTGCGCCAACGGAAAAGAACGAGACAAACATGCTGCGAGGGGTTGTACATGACCCGACAGCGCGGCGTATGGGCGGAGTGGCCGGACATGCGGGCCTCTTCACGACGGCAGCGGACGTGGCAAGATTCGCGCGAATGATGGTCAACGGTGGTGAACTGGACGGGGTCCGCATATTCCGACCGCAGACGATCACCGCCATGACGACCGTGCAATCGCCCGCGGGCCTCCCCCGGCGCGGGTTCGGTTGGGATATCGATTCGCCGTATAATCGTCGCGGCGACATCTTTCCCATGGGCTCCTACGGACACACTGGATTTACCGGCACAGCTCTCTGGATTGACCCGTTCTCCAAGACGTTCTGGATTCTACTCACCAACCGGGTTCATCCTGACGGTCGCGGGAATATTGTGAGCCTTCAAAAAGAGTTCTCCACACTCGTAGCGGGCGCGTGTCGGCTGGGTCCGGCGCCCTTGGCCTTCGCCGGCACGAATCTGCAGCGCGACGGCGCCCTAATTCCCATCAGCAACGGTCCCTTGTCAGTGTCATGGAACGTGGCAGGTCGATGACTCATGGCGAGGCATTGGCACGAGGCGGCAAATCATTTCCGGCGCAGGTTCGAGGATAATCGCAGTGGCACTCGCAGTGCTAATTGAGTGCAACGGTTGGTGGCCGGCAATAACGTGGAAGTTGAAAATTATATTAAGCGCCCCACCAAATCCACGCCGTTAATCAGAAGGAACAAGAACGTATGCGAATGAAACCTCGCCCCCTCGGCGGTTTCACTCTGGTGGAGATAATGATCGTGGTGGCAATCATCGGATTGCTGGCCGCGATCGCGATACCCAACTTTGTGAAAGCCCGAACGCTTAGTCAGCAAAGCGGCTGCATTGAAAATTTGCGTCAAATTTATTGCGCCAAAACGGCGTGGGCCCTGGAAAAGAATAAAGGGGCAGCCGTCACTCCAGAAGATTCCGACTTGTTTGGATCGACACTTTATATTCGCACCAAGCCCGAATGTCCGGCCGGCGGCGTTTACTCCCTTCAATCAGTCGGCGGCAAACCTGATTGCAACCTTCCCGGCCACACGTTTTGAGACCCGTTCGCTCGTAAGCCCGGACCCAACGGTCCGGGCTTTTCTTTTTGCGTCTTACACCCGTTACGTTTCCTCCTTGCGAGGCATTTCCTCGTTCCCGCATCCTCAGATGCGATGGCTGAACGAGTGATCTCCGACGTCCTCACCAAACCTGACGCTGCGCTCGAAATGACGCTGCGCCCTCCGGACTTTTCGGAATTCACCGGTCAGGCGAAGGTCAAGGAACGGATTGAAATCGCGGTGGAGGCCGCCAAACAACGCGGGGAAGCGCTCGACCACGTTCTTCTCAGCGGGCCGCCGGGGCTCGGAAAGACGACGCTTGCCCACATCATTGCCAAAGCCATGGGCTCCAGCCTCAAGTGCACCAGCGGACCGACCATTGAGAAGGCAGGCGACCTGGCCGGCTTGCTAACGAACCTGGAGGAAGGCGATGTCCTCTTCATCGACGAAATCCATCGTCTGCAAAAAACCATTGAGGAATATCTCTATCCGGCGATGGAGGATTTCAAACTCGACATCATCATCGACCAGGGTCCGAACGCCCGCAGCGTCCGGCTGAATCTGCCGCGCTTTACGCTCATTGGTGCCACGACCCGCAGCGGCTTGCTGACCTCGCCATTGCTCACCCGGTTTCCCGTCCGTGAACGGCTCGATTACTACGACGCTGAACATCTGCAAAAGCATCGTCATCCGATCGGCGCGGCTGCTGAATATTGAAGTCGATGAACATGGTGCTACGCAAATCGCGCGGCGCAGTCGGGGCACGCCGCGCATCGCAAACAATCTGCTTCGGCGCGTTCGTGATTATGCGCAAGTTCGCGCCGATGGCCACATCACGGCGGACATTGCGGATCGAGCACTGGCCATGCTGGAGATTGACGAGAACGGCCTCGATGAAATGGACAAGCGCATCCTCGAAGCGATCATCGTTAAGTTCGGCGGCGGTCCCGTCGGTGTCAGTTCTCTGGCGGTGGCCGTCGGTGAAGAGTCAGACACGATCGAGGAAGTCTACGAACCCTACCTCATCATGGAGGGTTTCCTAAAGCGAACGCCGCAGGGACGGGTAGCAACGGAACTGAGCTATCGCAAGCTGGGGCTAAAATTCAGCGACGGCTCTCAATCACGCCTTCTCTAAACCAAATTCTCTCGCCCGCATTCTCCTCCGACGGTTTGCGCCTTCAGCGCAAGGCACTAAAGTGGCCGCGGAGGTTTTGAGATGAAATACTTTTGCTGGCTCTTGCTGTCTCCGTTGGTTACCTGGGCTCAACTACCCGTGCCCATCACGCCAGACTGGTTGAAGGGTGGGCAATCCTCCGCCCAAGTGTTGCACTCCACGCATGTGACGTTGATGGGAAACAATTTTCGCGTCATTGAGACGAACATGATCGGAAAAAGCCGCGGGTTTAAACTTCTCGGTCTCATTACGATCAAGCCAGCCTCCTACACCAAAGCCATGTCCCGGCTTTACGGACAGGCTCAAATCGAGGCGGGGCGCCCGCAGGCGCTGGCAAACGTCGTTCACGAAAGCGGGTCGACATTCTTCATCCTCTTCTCCCTCCCCCGCGTCACGGTTCGTGCGGACCTTCTGGAGTTTACTGACGCCGGGGAAAACGCTGCCGACGAAAATCCCGCGACCCGGCGTATTCGAGGCCGTGAACGCCAACGTTGAATTGCCTCGCCGCTCGCCACGCTCTTAACGTGGCGCGCGATGAAGCAACTCACGGAATCACCGTCGGCGTATCTCGGTCTGGATTGTGGCGGCACACGCTCCGTGGCGATCTACGAGACCGGGGGGGTGAGGCGCCGGATCGAGGGCGGTCCTGGCAACGTGCGCCTTCTCACGGATAGCCAGCTCCTCGATTTGTTCCGGGAACTGAGCGCGGTCCATCACGACCGACCAACCCCGTCCGCCGTCGCGATCGGCATGGCTGGAGCACGCCAGGAAATTGACCGTGAGCGCGTCCGTCATCTGGCCGCCCAAATCTGGCCCGGGACACCGTGCATTGCCAAAGGCGATTTGGATACGGCACTGGCTGCCGCGGAAATTGATTTTCCCGTTGGTAAAGACGGTTTGGCCGCAACCGTGGTGGCGCTCAGCGGAACGGGTTCCTGTTTCTTTGGGAAGAATTCCAAAGGCGAGCACATGAAGGTGGGTGGGTGGGGACATTTGGTGGGAGACAAAGGGAGCGCTTACGAGATTGGGCTGCGAGCGCTGAAGGCGGTCGTCTATTACTTCGACCTGGAGGGAAAAGTATCGCCGCTCGGGCAACGCTTGCTCCGCAGCCTGATGTTGAACGAGCTGAATGACATTCCGCCGTGGGCGTTGAATTCCAGCAAGACGGACATCGCTGCGCTTGCTCGCGATGTATCGGCTGCAGCGTCTGAAGGAGACCGAATTGCCCGGGACATTCTGAAGGGTGCGGCGCACAGCATTGCCGAGGATGCCCTGACTTGCGCCAGGCGACTGGCTCGTCCCAGCGAACGCGTGCGCTTCGTGCTGGCCGGAAGCGTGTTGCTGAATCAGCCTGGATTCCAACGCACTGTGGCCCGGCAAATTCGCACGCGATGGCGCCGTGCTGAAGTATCGACTTTGCGACACGAGGCAGCGGTGGGGGCGTTGGAATTGGCGCGTCAATTAGGCGGGCAAAGCGTTCAACCCTCGGCGATTTCCGCCCCGCTCCAACCCAGTGAACATTGGACGGCGTCCATTAGCTTGCTTGAGTCCCCCACCGAGCAACGTAATCCGCGATCAATGAATCTAGACCGCATGACGCTTTCCAACGCCATTGCGCTGATGCTCAACGAGGACGAAAAAATACCTTCGGCAATTCTTTCCGAACGTAAACCGATTGAACGCTCTGTGCGGAGCATCGTGCGTTCATTTCAAAACGGTGGCCGCTTGTTCTACGTGGGCGCGGGAACCAGTGGCCGGTTGGGCGTGCTCGATGCCAGCGAATGTCCACCCACCTTCCGCACCGACCCGCAACTGGTCCAGGGCATCATCGCCGGCGGCCAAACTGCCCTTTGGAAAGCGGTTGAAGGTGCCGAAGATGATCCGGCGGCGGGAGCACGAGCGATTCACTTTCGCGGCGTTTCCAAGCACGACACGGTGGTTGGTATCGCCGCGAGCGGCCGCACCCCGTTCGTCTGGGGCGCGCTGGAGGAAGCGAAGAGGCGCGGCGCCGTCACCATTGTCCTGACGTTCAATCCCAGCTCGAAAGTGCCGCGGCTCCATCGACCCGATATCGTGATTGCCCCCAACGTCGGTCCAGAAATCCTGACGGGTTCCACGCGATTAAAATCGGGTACGGCCACGAAGCTCGTTCTGAACATTCTCACCACGCTGGCGATGGTACGGATAGGAAAAGTCATCAGCAATCTGATGGTGGACGTGAAAGCCTCAAATGCGAAGTTGCGAGACAGGGCGATACGCATCACGAGCACCTTGAGCGGTGCGCAACGAGAAGAAGCCCAAGCAGCCCTGATGCGGGAGAACTGGTTAATTAAAAACGCAGTAGCGCACTTAAAAAAGAAACTCACCGTTCAACGCGGGCGACGGCATTAAACACTGATTCTTTTCAATCCACGATCCTCGGCACGGCCCGACAAACTTTTTCGAAGCCGGGAAAATTCCAGCCATTGGGGAAATCGCGGCATTGCTGCGGTTTGACGGGTTGCACTGCGCAATCGCGGCCTTCGAGGAAAATGCATTCACCGCTGGGTTTGTCCTGCAGGGCAAGGCCTTTGCGATCCGCCCGCAACCGCGTGTATCGCTGAATAAAATCAAATTCGCTCAGGCTGAGGAAATCGGCGAGACGAGAAATCTCCGCTTCGCTCAGAGTCACCTGGCCAGGCCAGCGGCAACATTCGGTGCAGCGCACACATTCGTAATGGACCGACATTTTGGAATACGAATCGCACGAGCGATGGGATTTTTGAATCCAATTCTGCCCTGCTGAGGCCTCCGCCTCAGGACGGTGAACCCGACGTGTTGCGGAATTTTCTCACGACATCACAATCCCACGGTTAAAGTTGAGCAAACATGGCGACCATTGGCAGACGTAATATTCTTTCGATTGTGCGAGAATCCGCGCCCGGGCTTTATCTGGACGGCGGCGAACTAGGCGAAATTCTTTTGCCCGGACGATATATTCCTCGTGGCTTGAAGGCGGGTGACAAGCTTGATGTGTTTTTGTATCTCGATTCCGAGGACCGCCTCGTGGCGACGACGGAAATGCCGCATGCCATGGTGGGAGAGTTCGCCTATCTGGAGGTAGTCAGCGTCAATTTGCGCGTGGGTGCCTTTTTGAATTGGGGACTACCGAAGGATTTGTTGCTTCCCTTCCGAGAACAGGAATCGCCCGTGCGCGTCGGCCAAAAGGTTGTCGTGGCCATTTACCTGGATTCGAAGAGCAATCGGATTGTGGCGAGCGCGCGCCTGCATCGCCATCTGAGCCGCGAGCCCGCCCGCTATTCCGCCGGCCAGCGAGTGAGCCTGTTCATCACCAGCGAAACGCCGCTTGGTTATAGCGCCATTGTCGAAAATTCCCACCGTGGCCTGCTCTATCGCGATCAGATCTCCGCACCGCTCGCCATCGGCCAGAACGTCCAGGGTTTCGTGCGCAACGTCACGCCAAGTGGCAAAATCGATTTGAGCCTCGATGCGTCTGGATACAAGCGCGTGGCTTCCTTGCAGCAACAAATCGTTCAAGCGTTGGAACAGAACGGGGGAAGCATGGCTTTCGACGACGACAGTTCACCAGAGGCGATTCGCCAGGCGTTCGGAGTGAGCAAGAAAGCGTTCAAACAGGCTTTGGGCGCTCTCTACAAGAGCCGACGTGTCCGTTTTCTCAAGCCGGGAATTGAACTCCTGGACAACCGTGAGTGGACACCCGGCCGTTGAGCTGCAAACGCTCGGTGAGCGTCAGGGTCCCGGCGGAAACAAGTCGTTCGAAAAGCGGCCCGAGACTGTATCCGCTTCCGGCAATACCCATCGATTCCCGATGAGTCCATCCAACGCGAGTTGCAAACAGGCGGTAATGTCCGTGGGCGTCGCTTTGCTCTTATCCAGAACCTGATCCGCGCCGGCGGCGAACGCCTTCTCCCGAAACTCCGGCGTACACGCACTGGTCAGCACAATGACCGGCAATTTGCCAAACGCAGCGCGGATCGTCTTCAATACGATGAACCCATTGAGGGTGGGCATGAAAAGATCCAGAAGAACGGCGTCTGGTTCGAACTTCAAAGCTCGGTCCAATCCCTGCGCCCCATCATTCGCCACCATGGACACGTAACCTTCCCGTTCCACCAACCGTTGGTACACCGTTGAAACGATGGGGTCGTCATCAATGATTAAAACTTTTCTCATGCGTCTCGCCGGAGACTGGTATCGGCGCTTCCCGCGAGAAGGTGAAGCGTCACTCCGCGGCAACCAGCTCCATCTGCGCTGGCAAACCGCCACCCAACTCACTCCCAAACGCAAGCAGATGACTGACAACGGGGCACAACGCTGCTACGATGCGCCCGTTCATGATGTACTTTCGCACCCTGTTTGTTGGGATCCTTTGTTGGCTGACTGTTGGCCTTGCTGCGATGGCGCAACAGGCCCCGGAGTTTCGCGCCTTGTGGGCCGACACGTTTCACGCAGGAATGCGGAACAGCAATGAAGTCAACGCGTTGGTAAACACGGCGCGAGCGGGCAACTTCAATGCAATCATCGTCGAGGTGCGCAAGCGGTGTGACGCCTACTACAACAGCAGCCTGGAGCCGAAAGCCAGCGATGTGTCGCCCCAGAGCTACGATCCGCTCGCCGACTTACTGAACAAGGCGCACAACGGGGGGCGACGAATCGAGGTGCATGCATGGATCACCACGTATTTGGTTTGGAACGCCGGCGTCTCCCTCCCGCCACAAGCGAATCACCCTTACTATACACATCCGGACTGGTTCACCCGCGACATCACAGGAGCCGCCTCCGACGGAAGCAATTACCAGTTCGACCAATCTCTGCCCGAGGTTCAGCGATACACTTACAATGTGGCGATGGATATCATCTCGCGCTACGACGTGGATGGTTTTCACTTCGACTATGTCCGCTTTTCGGGCCGCAACTGGGGTTATCATTCCAATGCCCTGGACCGCTTCCGGCGTCGCTTCAACACGACGGGAATTCCCGCCGCCACAGAGCCGAACTGGTTGCAATTCCGGCGAGACCAGGTGAGCGGCTTGGTGCGGAAGGTCTATCTGAACGCGCTGGCCGTTAAACCGCAGGTGAAGATTTCGGCCGCGACGATCTGCTTTGCCCCCGGCATCGTGAATGACAGCCAATGGTTCAGTTCAGCGTCAGCATGGAACAATGTCCTGCAGGATTGGCGTGGCTGGATGCAGGAAGGCATTCTCGATTTGAACATTCCCATGATGTATTTCGATCATCGCCGCTACGCGAATGAGTGGAATGGGTGGAGCATTTTTGCGAAGGAACACACTTACGGTCGCCACGTCGCCCTCGGCCAGGGATCGTACCTGAATATATTGTCCAATGTGATTCACCAGCTGCGTACCACCCGGCTGCCCACCACCAGTTCAAACGCCGTCGCGCAGGGGATGGCCATGTATTCCTATGCAGTGCCGGTGACCAACGACACTTCCGCCGCGACTGCATTTAACGCGCTCGTCCGGCCCACTGCATTCGACCCCAACCCAGCGCCGCTCTTCGCGGAACCCGTCCCTGTCCCAGTGATGCCTTGGAAGGTGGCGCCAACGCTGGGTCATGTGAAAGGGACGATTCGCGGCGCGGCTACAAGCAACGAAATTGATGGCGCGGTTGTCTTTCTCGCTGGTCCACAAAACCGCGTGCAGACAAATGACGGCACCGGCTTTTACGGCTTCGCCCACCTGCCGCCGGGGAGTTACACCCTCACCGCCACCTACAGCAACCTCGCCGGCCAAAGTGCCGTCGTACTCGTGACGACGGGGGTCGTGAGTACGATTGATTTCTTTCTATCGACGTCGAACTCACCAGTGCTGAACTTGCGGGCGTTTCCAGGAAGCAAGGAAGCCATCGTCGCTTGGACCACGCCAGCCATGGGCGATTCCCAAGTGGAATTCGGCCTCACGGCATCGCTCGGCAACCTGAGCGTGCGCGACCCGAACGCGGTGAGCAATCATGCCGTTTTGATTACAGGGCTCATGCCGAACACAAATTATTTTTATCGCGTGTCGTCACGAGTTGGGTTCACCACAAACATTTCCGCCATCAATTCTTTTACCACCGCCGGCGAGATCATTATCGACAATCGAAGCGCTACGCTAACGGGCGGCTGGACACCAGGAACGAGCTCCACAGACAAGTTTGGGAGTGATTACGTCTTCGCCTCCACGACCGCCGCCTCGACGGCAACTTATACGCCATTCATAAGCACTCCGGGTCGTTACGATGTGCAGGTCTGGTATCCACAAGGCCAAAACCGCAGCACCAACGCCCCTTTCCTCCTGATCTTCGACGGCGGCAGCCTGGACGGAGGTGTGAATCAAACGGCCAACGGCGGCACCTGGCGAACGGTGGCGACCAACCTACCTTTCGCTCGCGGCACGGGAGGTTATTTTCAGTGGCACAGTGACACCGCTGAGACGGGCAAGGTGATTATGGCGGACGCTGTTCGCTTTATCTATGCGGCTAATCAGGAACCGCCCGGTCCAGGGAGCGTGCCCCAGTGGTGGCGAGATTTTTATTTCGGCGGCACCGTGAATGTCGCTCTGGATCCGGACTCGGACGGGATTCGCACGGTTGATGAATATGTCACGGGGACGGATCCGTTGCGTGGTTCGTCGAAGCTCTCCTCCCGCCTCGAAGGTTCAAGTAATGACCTGCTTGGCATCAGCTTTTCCCCGTTCCACTCCGGCCGTGTGTATCAATTGGAAGCCGCCTCACTTCTGGCCACGAACGGTTGGGCGGTCCAAGGGCTCTCTCCGCAAATCATGCCCAACGGCAACGGCTTGTTCCCAGTCACAGACGTGGCTGACGCGCAGAAATTTTATCGACTGCGCGTCCATCTTTCGCCTTAGATTCTCCAACTCAAAGCACCGCTGCCAATCGTCGACCCCGGCTGATGGCGCGCCTAAACCTGAAAGGAAACGTATGCTAAGAAATGCCTGGCTCCTTGCGACCTTCATCTGCGCCCTGACTCTCCAACTCCACGCAGGCTCGTATGGATTCGTGGAGGGATACAATGTTCTCGATACGAATAACGCGCCCAACATCGGCACCAACTTCGCCGCCACCGCCGGACTGGAGCGGGATATTGCTGTGGACGCCGCACGCGGGATTATTTACCAGGCACGCGGGCAAACCTCGACCCAGGATCGTCCCGGCGGGGTAGTGGGGATCGCCGCCATCGTGATTACAAACGGCGCACTGCCCGGTTCAAACTTCCGCGACACGGGTTTGATCACAGGCGGACCGGGACAGGGCTCGCTGGCGTGGTGCCAGAGCCTCGCTTATGACAGCACGTCGGACCGCCTCTGGGCTTTGGGCGGACCCTTGGGAGCAGCTCCGGCCATTTTCTTCGCCCCCGGCGGCACTTTGGGAGGAGCGCCGGACGGCGGGAATCCTGCAGCTGCGAATGCAGTTTTAACCAAAGCATTCACGGTTGATACGAACCTGCTCGATGTTGGGGTTTACGTCAGTCCTTCTGTCAGCACCAACGGCGTGCCCGGACGTGGTGGCGCTCCCCGCGGTTTCGCTGTGCGGACGGTGAACGGGACCAACACCACCGTTTATCTGGGCATGGGCAATCACGTTCAAGCCTGGTCTAACGACGGCACCAATGGGACCTGGCGCCGGGCTTGGGCGACAATGCGACCGCCGGCAGGCAACTTCGTCACCACCCGTGTGGCTTTGACGGGATTCAACGGGGTGAACGGCCTCGCAGTAGACGATGGCGGCAACTGTTACTTCAGCGTCCAGAACACCGGCGGGCGCATCTGGTGCGTGCGCCCGGAACTAATCCAGGGTTTGTCGGATAGGTTGTCGCTCGACTTCAACGACATTCCGTTTGGTGGGTCCAGCGAACGTGAAGTCATTTCGTTGATCTACACAGCCACACCCAACGCTCCGATTGTCGCCACGCCGCAGGCCCTCACGTTTAGTCGGCTAGACAATCAGCGCACCCTGTTCGCCAGCTTTATGCCCGGTGCCGCCCAGCGCGCCATCACGAGGTTGGCTGTGAGTGAGAACATTTCATTTACTAATGGCGGCGCCTTCGTCCCGGCGCAGGCGATCGACGGGTTTGGCTCGGGCCAACCGGCGGCAGGGCAGGACACGATTCTCTCAACCATGCGGACCAAGCAGACTTCCACCGGCCAACCCCAAGGCACCTCTAACAACACGCTCTACCATGACGTGGATAGCGTCACCAACCCGACCTATCTCTACGTGCAAGGATTTGTAATCGACACAAACAAGGGCCAGACAACTCCCACGGCCGCGGTCATCAAAGTGCGTATACAAGCCGATACAAACCCGCCCTCCATCACGACTCAGCCCGCTTCGCAGACGTTGCTGGAAGGAGGCACGATCCAATTGGCCGTGGGCGTGTCCGGAGCGTTCCCGCTTTCGTATCAATGGCAATCCAACTCGGTTGATATTCCGGGCGCAGTGGGCCCGAGCCTGGTGATCAATCCTGCCACCACCAATCAATCTTTAGCTTACCGGGTCATTGTGACCAATGCCTTGGGAAGTGTGACGAGCCTCGTGGCCAACGTCACAGTGCAGCCGTTGTTGCGCTCGACCGCGCTCACCCCCTTGTGGAGTCTCGCTCCTGGCTCACGTCCGTATCTCACCACCGACGATCGTCAGCGCGGCCTCGCCTATAATCCTGACGGCGGCCAACTGCTTATCGCCAGCCGCGCCCCTGGACCGGGCATCTACGTGCTGGATGGGCAGACAGGCGCGGACCTCTACCAACTGGGTCTCGGCTCCATCGTGACCGGCGGAACCTTCGTGCTTAACCGAATTGGCACGTCGGATGACGGGAAAGTTTACGCCGCGAACCTGGCCCAGAACGGCGAAGACTTTCGGATTTATTATTGGAGTGCGGCGATTGCGAATGACCCACCGCAACTCGCCTACGCCGGTAACCCGACCCCTGGCTCGACCAACCGCTGGGGAGATACGTTCGATGTGCGTGGCTCGGGGAACGGCATCCAGATCATAGCTGGGTCGCGACAAGGCAAGGTGGTGGCCTTGTTCACCACCGCGGATGACGGCGCTACGTTCCAGGCGACCCCCATTACAGTTAGCGACGCCGTGAACGGCAGCCTCGGACTAGGTCTCGCGTTTGGAGCCGGGAATACGTTTTGGGGAAAAGGCGATGGCTCCAACACATTGCGACAAGTCCAATTTGATCCGGGAACAAGCAACGGCACGACACTCCACAGTTTTTCCACTACCGCCTACACGGCAAACGCTCCGCTCGCCATTAGTGTGATGTCCAACCTGCTTGGCTCCATCTCGGTCGAAAACCCGGATAACGTCAGGCTCTACACCCTTTACGATTTGGCTCAACCGCCCGTGCTGGTGGACCAGGAACTGTTCCCAACTGATAACGACAACATCAACGGGACCGCCTCCCTAGACTTTGGCGGAGGCGTCCTTTATGCGCTCGACAGCAACAACGGCATTGTCGCCCTTACTGTTGGGGCCATTCCCCCACCCAATCCCGGCCCTCTCTTGATCACTCGCGATGGAGCCAAAGTGAAGCTGACGTGGAGTGGGAACTTTGTGCTTCGCGCTGCAAGCGTGGTAACCGGCCCCTATGAAATTGTAACGGAGGCGGTCAGTGGATACGAAGTAACGCCCTCGCCAGGCTCCCAGCAATTCTTCCGGCTGAGCAACTGACCTGCTGCGCTCTCAGGAATACTTCCCGGGTTGCCTGGAAGCGGTTGAGTAGTCAGCGGAAATTCAACTCCGCGATCCACGATGCGACCTGCGTCGCCGTCAACGCGGCAGTTTCCTGCCGATACCGGTCAGACGCGCGCATCTTGTTGTAGGCATGGGAGACGAAGCTGGTCGTGAATTTTCCTCCCACGTTGTGCAGCAGGATGGGGTTGCCTGTGTTCATGGCAGCCACACCCTCGAAACCTCCGAGCTTGCGCAAGCCGGGCGAAAAAACGTCTCGAGCGAGGAAACTGGAATCGAGCGTCGAATCAAACTGCGCGCAGTCGGCCACCAACGCATCGGACGCCGGAGCGGCCAACATGGCCCAAAGACCTGCGCGCCCTGAACCGCACAGGACGACGCTCCGTCCCTTGCCGTGTGTTTGGGCAAACGCGCACGCCGTCACCAGATCCTGCACTCGCTCCTGCACATCCGTTCGATTGTAAGTGGTAAAAAAATCCTTCTCGTAATCGGTCTTTTTGTCGGCCGCAGCCGAGGCACCCGTGCCAAAGGTGTCCACCAGCAGGACCGCGATGCTCTTCTCGATCAGTTCCCGAGCGAGGCCTTTGGGCGCTCCGGACGCATCTAGAAAACCGGCCTGCCCGTCAGGATGTGCGAGAACAGCCATCACGCGAAGCGTGTCACGGCGCGGCGTGATGAGAGTCACCGCCACTCGATCGCCCTTTCCGGAGCGACTCAGCGCCAGCCGTGTGATGGTGTAATTCTCCGCCTTGAGGATTTTGCCGGGCGCCACCATCAGGCCGCGCTCGACGAACTCGACCTGCAACGAGCGTTTCCACGCCGGGACCATGTGTTTGCGATAGCGTTCCAACAGCGGCGGATTGATGGGCGCGTAGGTCCACAGTTCGTTGGTGGCGCGATTCATCAGGTACGCCGTCAACTGTTCCTCCGTGACCGCGTCGGCGGGCAGCTTGCCATCGGGAAAGACGCGCAGGTCTGCGTCCGGTTCTTTCGTATAAGCCACCTCCTTGAGCGCGGAGGGTTCCGGGGCGTGCAACAACCATTTGCCGAACCATTCGTAAACCGCCTCGCGACTGGTCTTGTTGTAGTTGTGGTCAAAGTCGAATCGCACATAGCGAAGTCGGTCGCGTTTGCCAAACAGGTGGTAAATTTTCTCCAGCGCTGGACCTTCGATCTCCAGGGTGGCACGGGTCCAATCTCCAGTCGCCGCCACGAGGAGCTGCGGACGCGGGGCGGCAGCGGCGGCAATTTCCATGTTCGAATAATCCACGCGCAATCCAGCGACATTCTCGCAGGAGCAGCCGCCTTGCATGGAGTGGGAAACCATCACAATGGGTGCCTGGACGGCCAATCGGTCATCGACGGCCCCAAGCATGAAGGTCTGTGTGCCGCCCCCGGATTCGCCCGTGCAAGCAATCCGCTTCGGATCCACATCGGGCAGTGATTCCAGAAAATCCAAAGCCCGCACAGCGTTCCAGGTTTGCAGGCCCATCTGACTGATGTTCCACAGCTGGTTCGTCAGGTCATTGGCGAAGTGGCGATGGGTTTTGTAGCCCGGTTCGCCAGCCGGTCTCGCAAACTGAGTATCGTTGTAGCCCACCATGTCCCAGGCAAACGCCACCATACCCTGCCTGGCAAAATTGATGCAGCGCGCCGCAGAACTGCCGGCAGCGGAATCCTCGAGCCGCCCCTTGTTCCAATGCCCGTGTGGATTGAGGACAGCTGGGAATGGTCCTTTGCCGCGGCCCAATGGTCGATACAAGTTACCGCCCACGTAAAATCCCGGATAACTTTGGAAATAAACTTTTTCCACCGAGTACCCTTCTCGTTCGATTCGCCCAAAAATCTGCGCGCCTAAGGGTGTCTTCTCGGGAAAAGGCCAAAGCCCGCAACTCACCAGCACCTGTTCACGAATGGCTCGGGCACGTCCCTCCCACTCGGACCTGGAAGTGACTTCAGGAAAGGTCCGAAGGGTATTCAGAGTTTTGACTCCGCCTCGCTCGTCCCGCTCCGGAAACTGGACCTCGGCGGCCAAGCCTGGCAATGCCACGCAAGAACCAACAGCAACGCACACTATTCTCGCTAATGTTTTCATGGAATGCGCGGAGCCTAGAGCAAACTCCGAAGGCGGAAAGCGTAAATCACGCTCCCGTGCAAGCGGGCACTGGAGAACCTGGATTAAACGTTCGCTCCGACGTCGCGTTTGAGCGGTGTCTCACAGACCTCCAGCCAGTAAGTGGCCAGGGTGCGAAGTGTATCGGGCAGTGCGGTGTTGTCCTGCACTTTGACCACGAATGAATTGGCTCCCAACTCATAAGCCCGCTTCACGTCATGCGGAAGATTTGAAGACGACAAGACGACGACCGGAATAAGTCGGAGGACAGGTTCACGGCGGAGCCAGGAGAGGAACTCAAAGCCGTCGATGCGCGGCATCTTCAGGTCCATCAAAATCAAGGCCGGCAACGGGAAGCGGTCGCGGTCCGCGTAATCATCAACGCCACGCAGATAATCGATTGCCTCAGCGCCGTCCCCCACCGCTTGCATCAGGCATTTGGCCTGCACAGCCGTGAAAGCGCGCTTCAGAAAAAAAAGATCATTCGGGTCGTCTTCTACGACGAGAATGGTTGCACGTTCATC
Organism: uncultured Verrucomicrobiae bacterium; assembly: GCA_963760275.1. Taxonomy (GTDB): domain Bacteria; phylum Verrucomicrobiota; class Verrucomicrobiia; order Limisphaerales; family SIBH01; genus JANNGC01. The sequence continues at coordinate 26,849 of CAVXCM010000003.1, read as the reverse complement.
CATGTTCGGGAGTACCTCTTGATTTTGAAACTAGCGGGAAATTTTTGAGACGTCAAACGAGCCGGTTTTAACGAGGTTTAAATGGCGACGATCACGGTTTCATCTCATCATCGGGCATGACAACGACGGAACGAATTGCCAACAAGATCATTGCCCGCACCGATCGCGAGCATCCAGCCGATGCGTTGTTGCGGGCTGAACTCAAGGCGGAAAGGCTTACGCGTGCCGAGAGCAGGACAGTGGCGGATTTGGTGTTCAGCTATTACCGGTGGCTGGGCTGGCTGGATGCCAATGAAAGCATTCCGAAGCAAATGGCGCAGGCTCGCGACTTGGATTTTCGTTTCGCCTCTGATTCCGATTCCTTTTCAACGGAGGAGTTGAAAAAAGCGGTGCCGGCCTGGACGTCCAACGAACTCACCTTGACGCGGGAATGGCTGCATAGCTTGCAGACACCGCCAGCCCTGTGGCTGCGCGCTAAACGGGGCACCGGGATACTGCTCGCTGAAAAACTGGGGGATAGCCGTCGCGATAAAGGAATGCTCGCAGACGCCCTCGAATATTTTGGCGATGAAGATTTATTCCGCACCCCGGAATTCCATGCTGGCGAATTCGAAGTGCAGGATGTGGCGTCACAACTGGTGGGCTTGCTGTGCGAACCCCAGCCCGGCCAGACATGGTGGGACGCCTGTGCGGGCGAAGGCGGTAAATTGCTGCATCTATCCGATTTGATGCAGAACAAGGGACTCATTTGGGCCAGCGACCGGTCGGAGCGGCGGTTGGTTCGACTCAAGCAGCGGGCGGCCCGCGCGAAGGCATTCAATTACCGACTCGCCCCATGGGATGGGTCAGCGAAGCTTCCGACGAAAACAAAATTCGATGGCGTGCTGATCGACGCTCCGTGCAGCGGAGTGGGAACCTGGCAGCGAAATCCACACGCGCGATGGACGACGACGCAGGAAGACGTGCGGGAGCTGGCCGCAATCCAGCAGCGACTGGTTTTGCATGCTGGCGCGAGCGTGAAGCCGGGCGGCAAACTTATTTACTCCGTTTGCACCTTGACCCAGTCGGAAACGGACGCACTGGCAGATCTTTGTTCACGCCAGCTGACTGGATTCGCACCGCTACCGCTGCCTGCCGGGCCCAATGAGCCGCCAGAAGCATCGGGCCGGAAATGGATTTGGCCGCAGACTTGTCGGGGGAACGGAATGTTTTTGGCGGCGTGGAAACGTGTTTCATAAACAATTTGGCTCAACGCACTAGTCCGAACGATAGTAGTCGTCGATGAGGCCGGATTTGCTGTCGTCGAACTGTTTGTTGGGGCCCGCGGAACGAATGAGCACTTCATTATTGGCGAAATAGATTTTCAGCGGCGTGCCCCACGGGTCGATGATCTCGCCCTTGGTATTCAGTTCCGCTTTCTTGACGGCGAGGATGATAATCTTCTTGGGATTCTGTCCCTCGAGCAGAGCCTTGGCGATCTCGCTGCTGCTGCCGGTCGGATAACTCCCGACGTGAGTCTTGTATTGATGAAAGGCTTCGAAAAGGTTGTCCACCTCGGCGTTGAAAGCTCGAACGGGTTTATCCCTTGTCCATTTATTTGCGGCGGACCAACCCCAGACTGCCCCAATTCCGGCCAGCAGGATGACAATGATCAAGACAACCCGTCGATTGGTGCTGCTTGAGTCGTTCATGCGCGAACTCATGCAGGACTCCTGCCACCGCGAGAATCGCGTGGTGAAAACCGAACCTCAGGACTGTGGAGGGGGAGCGGTGCTGGCCCGAACAATCACTTCTGCCCGCAGGCGTTTGCTCTCGGGCGGTTCACCCCGATGGAGGGCTTGCATCAAGTCCATCGCCGCATAGCCGAGCCGGAGCTTGGGCTGACGGACCGTCGTGAGAGGCACACGGAAATATTCGCTCACCAGAATATTACCGAAACCCGCCACCGACATCTGTTCGGGGATGCGCATGCCCTGATTGAGCAGCACATCCGCCACTCCAATCGCCACGAGGTCGTTCACGGCCTGAACGGCCGTTGCGTGTGGATTCTCGTTCAGCATTTGCAACGCAGCCTTCTCGCCTTCTTCAATGGTGCTCCCGGCATTGAAGACCAGTCTGTCGTCGAGCTCGATGTTAGCCTCGCGCAATGCCCGCCGATAGCCTTCGTAACGCTCCTGCGCCGACGGCGACACGGGCGGGCCGGTAAAGTAGGCAATGCGTCTGTGGCCCAATTCGATCAGATGCTTCGTCACCGCGTAGCTCGCGGCGATGTCGTCCGTTTCGACATTCGCAAATTCGCGGCAAAACAAACCGCGATGGCCCAGAATCACCGTGGGCACATTCAGCCGTTTAATCTCTTCGTACGCAGGAGCCACGGGAGCGAGGCGATAAACCGGCGTGATGAACAAACCGTCGACACGGCGCGTGAGCAACCGCCGGATGCACGCTTCCTCCCGCGAGGTCTGGTTAAGCGAATGAGAGAAAATCACATCATAGCCCAACTCGAAGCGCACGCTCCTCAATCGCCATCACGATGCGCGCGTAAATCGGATTCGTGGCCGCGGAGATGATCAGGCCGAAGAGGCGGCGTCTTGCCGCTCCGCATCAACTGCGCCGAGAGGTCCGGCACATAGCCCATGTCGGTCGCGAGCTTGCGAATGCGCGTGCGGGTGGCCGGCGAAATGTCCTTCGCGTCGCGCAACGCCTTAGACACGGTCATGATCGAAACGCCCGCGGCGTCGCGATGTCCTTGAGTTTTACCATGAGTCGGGGTGGATGGAGCCATTCCAGTTCGGCGACGTAAACCAGGATCCAGCGCGGGCACAAGCAAACCTGCCTGCCGCACTCCACCGAGAATGAACCCCTCACACATGCGACCCGCTCCAGTGCAGCTTCTGCCGCAACGTTTGGAAAAACGAATTTCCGCGCAGCCGCAGCAGCCGCACCGCGAACCGGCTCTTGCGCATCTGGACAAAGTCTCCCGTGCTCAAAGGCAGTCTGCACCTGTCCGTCCGCCGTCAGCATCGTGTCCACGCGCTCGCTCAGCACTGTGACTTGAACCACGGAATTCATCGGCACGATGACCGAACGATTCGAAAGCGTGTGCGGGACAGATGGGAGTGATGGTCAACACCTCCGAGTCGGGACTGACGATCGCGCCGCCCGCCGCCAGCGAATAAGCAGTCGATCCCGTCGGCGAACTGATGATCAACCCATCGCAGCGGTAACGTGTGAGCTCTTCCGAATCGACTGTGACGGCCAGTTCAATCAAACGCGACGTCGCGCCGCGGCTGATGACGAAATCGTTCAGCGCCAGCTCGGCGATTTTTTTCCCCTGTCCTTTGCCTGTCGCCTGAATCAACGGACGCGATTCGACCATGTAATCCCCGGCCCAGAGTTGCTTTAGGGCGGGAAGAAGCTGATGCGCCTGCACCGCCGTTAGAAAACCGAGGCCGCCGACTTTCACACCAAGAATGGGCGTCTGTGAGCCGGCGAGTTCCCGCGCCACCCGCAGCATCGTGCCGTCGCCGCCAAAAACGAGAATGAGATCGACCATTTTGGCCAGCGAGGGAACGTCTGCGAGCGATTCGCAGCGAAGACCGGCGAGCTGCGCTGTGGGTGCGTCGCAAAAAAGCTTACGCCCGTTTCGCTGGATGAGGCGTGCGGCGCTCTGCACCAGAGTGCGGCTGGCAGCTTTTCCAGAATTGGCGAGCAGCCCAACGCTGCCGATTTTGTCACCCACGTTTTTCAATCAAGACGAGAAATTCTTTATTACCGGCTGGACCGAGCAGCGGAGATTCCACCACGCCGCGCCAAATCATTTCGGGAAACCCTTCCACGAACTGTTCCAATTCCTCCAACACCCGTGCATGAACAACCGGATCGGTGATCACTCCCTCGCCGCGATCCGCTTCTTCCTTGCCCGCTTCGAACTGCGGCTTGATGAGCGCGACGACGTTACCCGCGGGCTTCACCAATGCAATCGCGGCGGGCAAAATCTTACGCAACGAGATGAACGAGCAGTCGATGACGACAAGATCGGCCAGCGCAAAAGGGGCTGGGAATTGGCTGGGGCTCAGCGTGCGCGCGTTGGTCTTCTCCATCACGACCACCCGTGGATCGTTGCGCAGCTTCCAGGCAAGCTGCCCCTGCCCCACGTCCACCGCAAACACCTTTGCCGCGCCGTGCTGCAGCAGACAATCCGTAAACCCGCCGGTCGAGGCACCCAGGTCAATGGCAGTCAACCCGCGGACATCGAAGCGAAAATGTTCCAGGGCGTGCTCCAGCTTGTGTCCGCCGCGGCTGACAAATTTTTCTCCCGCCGTCAGCTCGACAGCGTCCGCCTCGCGAATCGCATCGCTGGGCTTGGCGGCGACCTGGCCATTCACCCGCACAGCGCCTGCCATCACGGCCCGCTTCGCCTTCTCGCGGCTCTCGCACAAGCCGCGGTCCACCAGAACCTGATCCAATCGGGCGCGCACGGCGTCACGATGGCACGACGGTGTCCCAGGTTGAAAGTTGAGAGTTCAGAATCAGCATCTGATTTCCTGTTGGGATTCTGGCGCCGGATGAGTTCAATGCGAGTCATGAACGACACGCTAACGCACGCCTTGGATGCCTTGCCCCACGGGCCGGAATTTCGATTCCTTGACAGCATCACCGCACTGGAGCCAGGGCAAAGCGGTGCGGGCACGTATACTTTGCGCGGGGATGAGCCGTTCTTGCGCGGACATTTCCCGGGCGCGCCCATCATGCCGGGGGTGCTGCTACTGGAATCGGCGGCGCAATTAGCCGGCACCGTGGCTCAATCTGATCCAACCGGATCTCCCCTCCGAAACTTGCGCCTAACTGCCATTCGCGGCGCGAAGATCCTCGGCGCGATTCGCCCCGGTGAAACCGTGTTGATCGAAACCCGTGTGCTGGGACGAATGGGGAATTTGGTGCAGGCCCAGGCTACCGCAAAGGTTCAAGACCGACTACTTCTCCAAACAGAACTGACTTTGAGCGGCGACGATGCCTGAGCCTCAGACTCCATTGCGCTTGTGCCGAATGAGCTCGAGAAACTCGGAGCGCGTGCGCAGGTCTTCTCGAAATCCGCCGAGCATGGCTGAAGTAATGGCGTAGGAGTTCTGCTTCTCCACGCCCCGCATCATCATGCAAAGATGCTGGGCCTCGATCACGACACCCACTCCCTGCGCATCGATTAGCTCCCTTACCGTATTGGCGATCTCATAAGTCATGCGCTCCTGGATTTGCAGCCGTCGTGCGTACACGTCCACCAAACGCGGGAGCTTGGAGAGGCCAATCACTTTTTTGCGTGGCAGGTAGGCGATGTGACATTTGCCAAAAAACGGCAACATGTGATGCTCGCAAAGGCTGTAAAAGTCGATGTCCTTCACGATTACCATTTCGTCTGAAACAGCGTCGAAGAGCGCGTCGTTAAGCACTGCACTTGGATCCAACGCATAGCCGCTCGTTAGGAAATCCATGGATTCAGCGACGCGGACCGGAGTGCGTAACAATCCTTCCCGCCCGGGGTCCTCACCGGTCAATTCGATTTGCCGTCGTGCCAGCTCTGCGAACTCTTTTTTTTGCTCGGGCGTCATGCGGATGGAAAATTGCGTAATGGCTAACAACCGTCCAGTTATTTGGCCATTCCGCAAACACCCTGCCATCGCATTGACTGGTGTCCGACGACACTATAGACGCGATAGTGGCGTCGAAAGCGTTCTGCCCGGGCGATATCCGTTCCGCTAAAAGCGCGATGCGGCTGATCGCCACTCAGCCTCTGCTACAGAGAGCTAGCACATGTGAAACGCCCGTATGGATTTACAGGCAGCGCGTCCGGAAGTTCCCTGCATGGACAAAAAGTACTTCCAATCCAAGTCGATCAAGCCAATCATCGGCGCGACCCAAAGTTAGATTCCCGTCGCGTTAGCTTCATTGGGCTTGTGTTCCGCTGGTGCGGTTCCAGCCACACTGAGCAAGGCGACCACAAAAATAAGCAACTATGCGTGCTCCAACAAAAACACTCATCACACTACTGGCAGCCCTTGGCTGCGCCACCGGCGTCCTAAAGGCACAGATATCTGTAGGCCCTACCGGCGTAGGCCCAATTGATTTTTCGACCACTCCCCTCCCGCCCAGCGAGTGGGCGACGCTGGATATCACGACCGGCAACGCGGGTACTTATTCCAATCCTGCAGCGGTTGACGCTGGGGCTCAAACGCTCGACCAGTCGACTATCACGACGCCACTTGGCATCGCGACGGCGAACGGAACGGCGCGCCTTGCTCGTCAAAATACGACGGCAGGCTATCTCGTCACCCAGCCGACGGGGGTTCCGGCGGCCGTCTTGAAGGCCACGCTCCGCAACACTTCTGGTGCGACGCTCACGGACATTACGGTGAGCTATAACTTCATCGTGGCGGTGGCTGGCGTGACCGACGAAGCCCCGGGTCACCGGGTTTTTTACAGCACGACCGGCCTGCCTGATTCATGGCAATTGCTCCCATCCCTTTCCGGATTGACGGCCAGTGCAGCCGTCAGTGCGGGCATTACTCTCAATTGGTTGGATAACACGGATATCTATCTCCTCTGGCTGGATGACAACAACCAAACCGGGGCTGATGGGGCCTTTGCGATCGACAACTTTGCCGTCGTACCTGGGCTTCCACCGTGCCCAGCTATCGCCACTCAGCCGCAAAATGTCTCCATAGTCCAATGCACGGCCAGTTCGGTTGCATTCTCGGTGGGTGCGACGGGTGCCGTGACAAGTATTCAATGGTTTCGCAGCAATGACATGTCGGGCTTCCAAGCCATCGTGGGCGCAAACAGCAGCACCTTCACTGTCACTAACGTGGGCTTGAGTGATTCAGGGAGCTCATTCCGAGCAGAAATCACGGGGCCTGGCACATGCGCTTCCGTCACAAGCAGTTCGGCTTCCCTCACCGTGATTGCGGACTTGACGCCCCCAAGACTCGTCTTTTCCTACGTTGCTACGAACCTCACCAACATCGTGCTGTCGTTTAGCGAGTCGGTAGACACCAACAATCCTGATTTCTTCGGCAATCAAATCCTCGTGGACACCAACACCGGGACCCAAGTCAGCATTGCGGGCCAGACCTTTTTGAACAGCACCACCATCGAATTGTTTGTTTCTGAGACAGCACCTTTGGACCCCGCGCATGGCTATGCCATTACCCTCTCTGGCGTAACCGACACCTGCGCCGCAAACACTCTTCCCGACACGCAGTTTCCGATCGGTCGTTTGGTCGAGCACGTCATCGCGTTTGATTCCACGTGGAAATACAACATCAACAATGGCGACCTGAGCGCCACCGGATGGCAGAACCCCGGCTTTGATGATTCAGCATGGCCCTCCGGGCAAGCCGGCCTGGGCCACGAGTCAGATGCGGGCTCTATTGGGGAAGGCTCCATTGGATTTCCCGGCCTCAATGCCGTTCCCATTCGCACTCATCTGAACTACGCCAGCAATGGTGTGGTCGCTTATTTCCGCCAACACTTCACGCTGCCTGCCGCGAGCACGAACAATGCAGGACTCATCCTTCATGACGTGATCGAAGACGGCGCGGTTTATTATCTCAACGGCCAGGAAATCTGGCGCACGCGGATGCCCGCCGGGCCTCTCACTTTCACGACTCTGGCAAATGGTGCGGCTGAGCCACAGCAGGTTAGTGGTCCGTTCAACATCCCAGCTCGCGGTTTGGTTGTGGGAGATAACGTCCTTGCCGTCGCAGTCCATCAAAGTAGTGCGACCAGCTCGGACATGCAGATGGCAGCTGATTTGTCGGTCGTAGTGGGCCAACCAACGACGCCAACGGCCGGGCCTCGCCTCTCCATCGCCCGAAACAACGGGTCGGTGACGATCACTTGGAGCGGCGGCGGCACATTGCAGCGCTCGACCGACCTTAACAATCCGAGCAACTGGCAGACAATCACCGGCGCGAGCAGCGGTTTCCAAACGAACACCGCGGCCGCCAGCCAGATGTTCTTCCGGGTTACGGTTCCCTAACCGGCATCGCACCATCTAAGTCATGAAAGGCTCCCGGCGACGGGAGCCTTTCTTCATTTAGGGTCTCCGCGCGGCTTGTGCTCGGGGCGCGCTTCAATACACTTGGACCGTGAACACCAAACTCTTCCACTGTCTGGCGGGTGCGATCGCACTGCTGGCTGTACCGCAACCTGTTGCTGCAGCTCCCAAGCCCACGCTCAAACTCGTCGCCGAAGGTTTCGTGCAGCCGACGGCATTTGCACCGATTGACGATGGCCGTGCGTTGATCGCCGATCAATTGGGCAAGATTCATCTTTTGAAAGCGGGCCAGAAACTGCATGACACTCTGGTGGCTGATCTCAGTCCGAAGCTGGCCACTTACAACACCAATGCCTTTGACGAACGCGGGGTGGTGGGAGTGGCCGTTCACCCGAAATTCAGTGCCAACCGGAAATTCTACGTCTTCTACAGCGCGCCACTGCGAGACAGTGCGCCCACAAATTTCAATCATACCGCGCGAATTTCGGAGTTCACACTCGCTTCGAACGACACGGCTGGGAATGAACGGACGATTCTGGAAATGGACATGCCCTATTTCAATCATCATAGCGGGCGCATGGCTTTTGGACCGGACGGCTTTCTTTACGTGGCGGTTGGCGATGGCGGCAACGGAAATGACGTGGATGCTCCGGCGAAGAACGGCAACCAGATTCGCGGCAAAGCACCGGAAGGAAATGGCCAGAGCAAGCAGACGCTCATGGGTAAGGTGCTGCGACTTGACGTGGACAGGAAGGATGACGGGAAACAATACGCGGTCCCACAGGATAACCCGTTTGTTAAAGGCGGCGGTTTGCCGGAGATATTCGCCTATGGCTTGAGAAACCCGTGGGGGCTTTCGTTCGACCGCGGCGGCCAGCATGAGCTTTTCCTCGCCGACGTTGGACAGGATTCCTGGGAGGAAATCGATATCATCACGAAAGGAGGCAACTACGGCTGGAACATCCGTGAAGGCACATCGTGTTTCGATCCAAAGCAGCCGCGCAACCCGCCGACGAACTGCCCCACGGTGGGTGCGAGCGGCGAGCCCCTGGTTGATCCCATCGTGGCCTATAAGAATTTCCGGAAATTCACCAAAGACAAGGATTCCAAGGGAATCAGCATCACGGGCGGATACGTTTATCGTGGCAAAGCCATTCCGCAACTCGCGGGCAAATACGTATTCGGAGATTGGTCGAGAAACTTCGTTAAGGCCGACGGCGTTCTCTACGTTGCCAGCAAGGGCGATGATGGACGATGGAGCATGGATGGACTGTCGCTCGCAACGCATCCGGACGGCGCCATTGGCCAGTTCATCATTGCGCTCGGCGAAGACGCGGACGGCGAACTCTACATCCTGACGAATACAAGCAGCACGCTGCGAGGTACGAACGGGAAAGTGTGGAAGCTCGTGGCAGAGTAGCGACCTGCCTCATTCGTTGCCGGGAAGTTATCTTCGTTTTCAACACGCTTAATTCTCGCCTCAAGAGCGGGCCTTAGAGCGAGGGCTGCGCTTGTCACGAAGAAGAAGTTGCTCGGTCTTTTGAGAAACTCGCCACCTGCGTGTACCGTGCCGGCGAGGAGTATGAATTCAGGATTGGCTTTTTGGGCACCGTTTCTCGTCATCTTTGCCACGGCATTGATCATCTCGGTCGTGCAGCGTTACTCGCGCGACCTCTGCCTGATGGAGTTTCACCGATGCCACGTTCTATTGCAGATGAGAAGCGGCAAGTGGCTTTGGGGCACGTTGAATGTGCACTCCAAGGCCCTCGAAATCATTCACCCCGAGCCGCTGCGCATGGAATCGGGCGAAGAGCACCTCACCCATATTCTTTATGAACAGGAAATGGCGCAACTCGTTCTGCTGCTCCGGCCAGAACCCGCGGCGGGCACGCCGGCCCACACCAAGTGGCTGCAAAAGATGGAGCAGTTGCGGCATCCACCCTTTCATCATCGCTTTGCGCGGAATTTCCGAAACTTGTTCAACATGCTTCGGAACGCGTTCGGCGAAAGCATTGCCCTCGTGGTCGGGATTGTGAAACAACGGACGGCCGTTGGAAAAATTGCCGGGGCCGATCAAAAGGCCACAGAAGCGGGGCAGAAATTGCTGACAGCCATTCCCGCGAACTACGAGCCCATCCTGGAACATCATCGTTCCCGTGAGGTGGCGGTCGAATCGTTCAAAGATCCAGCCAACCCCGCTGCTGGAGTGGTCAGCCGCATCGGCGTCCTGGCTGAGTATTCGGACAAGTTCATCCTATTGCGCGATGTGCTCTTGCGCGAGTGGCTACCTACCGAGGCCTTGCGTGAGGGAGATGCTTGCGACCGATTCGCAGTGCTGTTGCCACGGTCCACGTCTTTCGTTCGCCACCGCGCGCGGCGGATCGAATCCGTTTGAGAACCGCGGAGCAGCAGTTGCTCTTACGGAAGCTCACGAAGGAAGAGGCCTTGGGACTTGCGCGGTGTCCAGTTGAGCGCAGGAGACGGATGAAGCTCGAGCCGATCCCCTTGTATTCATTCCATCGAATTCGTTTAAGGTTTTACGAGGCCGACCCCGCGAGCAGAAGGGCGCCAACGGGCACAGAATCTTCCCGCAATGCGGCAAGAACGACGCGCGGGCCTGGAGCGAATGCCTTCATCAAAAAGCCCCCAAGCGAATCCTCCACAGCCACCCGCAAACTCTCCCCGATCAGCGACAACCCGCCGCCCAGGACGATTACTTCCGGATGGACCAAATGAGCAACGTGCGACAAAGCGAACCCCAGATCGTGAGCCACTTCCCTGAGAATGGCTTGAGCAATCGGACACTTTTCACGCAACGCCGGTTCCAGCGCGCGTGCCTGGCCACGATCCATGCCGGCACTCAAGCGCGCTAAAATCGACGATGGACTTTGGGCCGCGAACGCGCGGATTCTTGCGTCCACGGCCCAACCCGAACAGCGCTGCTCCACAATTGTGCCCGCCCGATCCATGCGCACATGGCCTAACTCCGCCTCACCGGGTTTCGCACCGTGAAAGATTTTCCGATCGACCACCAACCCGCCCCCCACCCCGCTGCCTAGCGTCACGTAGAACACCGGGTTGCTCCCCTGCCCCGCGCCCCGGCACGCTTCCCCCAAGGCCGCGACGTTGGCGTCGTTATCGACTATCACGGGAGAGCCAGCACGTTCACGGAGCCATGAGCCGAGAGGGAAATCGGACCAGCCTTCCACTTGGTGCGAGCAGCAAATCGTCCCAGTGCGCCAATCAACGGGACCTCCATAACCAACGCCGATCATGGAAATGGGATGTGCACTAAGAATCTCAGGAAGCACGGACGCAATCTTGGATCGAATGCCCGCCCCGCCGCCGTTTTCCTCGACGGCAAACCGCCAGCGATGGAGGATATTCGCCTGCTCATCTCCCACGACGAGCTGCAACTTAGTGCCGCCGATCTCGATGCCGAGGAAATGCTTCACACGAGCGCGTAATACTCCGGCTCATTCCCGGCCTTCCACTTGATATTACAACCCAGGCTCGGGACTTGGTTCGGCGAAACCGGTTTCCCTGCGAGGACTGCTTCCACCGCGTCGCGCAGGTTTCGGCCCGTCACGGGCACGTCGTTGCCCCGTCGCGCATCGTCCATCTGCCCGCGATAAACAAGGCGGTGCTGCGCATCAAACAGAAAAAAGTCCGGCGTACAGGCGGCGCGATACGCCCGGGCTACAGATTGGGATTCATCGAACAAATAAGGAAATGTATATCCGGCACGTTCAGCCTCTTCCCGCATTCTGTCCGGACCGTCATCAGGATAATTGGCAACGTCGTTGGAACTGATCGCCACCACTCCGACGTCACGCGCTTGAAAATCGCGCGCCATCCTTGCCAGGCCTGCTTGCACATGTTTCACGTAGGGACAGTGATTGCAGATGAACATGACCAGGAAAGCCGGCGCCTTATCGAAGTCCGCTCGCGAAATAGTTTTGCCGCTGGTGACGTCGGGGAGAGCGAAATCGGGCGCCCGGGTACCGAGCGGAAGCATCGTGGAGGAGGTCCTTGCCATGCCGCGATTTTCGGAATGCACCCTGGAAAGTCCAGTGCTGAGTACTTGAACGAGGCGCGGGCGAAATGAGTCCAAATAGCCGTGGGTCGCGACCCAATTGTCTTATGAACGCCATAACTGCCATCTCCATTGTGTTCCTTTCCATCACCCTCACGCTGCAAGCCGAGGACCCGCCCACTGCGCTCGACGCCACGGCAACGCGAAGGGCTTTTGAATGGGTTGAAATCAAGGGTGAGAACTCCACGAACCTCCTAAGATCGGTGGGCATCCGGTTGGGAAAGAGCGACTACGTGGCGAGCGGACCGTTCATCGAAACGTTTCGCCTGACACCGCGTCCCGAAGGCGAGGACCGCACACTTGGCCAAATCATTCGTGACACGCCGATAATCAACGTCTTCATTCCCGAGCCCATGGCGAAGCCCACACGTACGGGAAAATATTTTGCCTGGGGCGAGCATGAAAAACCCTGGCTGGTCCTGGCCGATCGCCCCATTCCAGGCCCGCAAGGCACACTGCTTTCGGTGAGCCGTTAAACCGCGGATAAACCCGCTTTCATCGTGTCGGCCACAATTTACTGAGATTGGTTTGCCGTCGCCTGACGGTTCGAGAATGCTGAACGTCATTCATGCGTAAACCATGGAGCCGATAAACCTCACACCTCATGACGACGGCCAATAAAGTCACCATTTGCCGCATCCTGCTGGTGCCATTCTTTGTCGTCGCCGTGATTTATTACGTGAGAAGCGGGCTGGAGTTTTATCGGTGGTTCGCCATCGCGTGCTTCGGCCTCGCGGCAGTGAGCGATGGCATCGATGGATTCATTGCCCGCCACTATAACCAGAAAAGCGAATTGGGCTCTGTCCTGGATCCGTTGGCGGACAAACTCCTCCTCGTTTCCGCCATCATCCTGCTCTCGTTGCATAACAAACCCCATCTTCAACCCATCCCCGTATGGCTCACCGTCACGGTGCTCAGCCGGGATTTAATTCTGATTCTCGGCTATGCCGTGATTCATTTCATGGCGGGCGGCATGACCGTAAAGCCGCTGATGGTCAGCAAAGTCGCCACCGTCTTTCAGATGGCTGCGGTGCTCTGGGCGCTATTCAAGCTGCCGGCGGAAGCGCATTACTGGGTCTGTGTGGGCGCGGCCGCGCTGACAGGACTCTCTGGCATCCTCTATATTTTTGCGGGCATGCGGATTCTCGCCAAACATCCATCCAGTGCGGCGTCCAATTCGAAACAACCGCATTCCGGAGACGCCGCCAATCTTACGGACAAGTCTGGCTAGTTGCTCACTACGCCCGATCGGATCAATCTGTCGTAACATTTTATCATGGCTAAAGAGGTTGAATTGAAACTGAAGGAAGGCGACGTCGCCCCGAACTTCACCGCAGACACCAGCGGGGGCGGCCGGATCTCGCTCTCAGACTTCGCCGGAAGGAATGTCATTCTTTACTTCTATCCCAAGGACGACACACCGGGATGCACTAAGGAAGCGTGTGGTTTCCGCGATAGCTACGATCGCTTCATTGATGCGGGTGCAATCGTCCTCGGCATTAGTCCCGACGCCGTGAAGTCGCACGATAAGTTCGTAAAAAAGTTCAACCTGCCCTTCGTGCTCGTCGCGGATCCCGATAAACGCATCGTCGAATCCTACGGGGTCTGGGGCGAAAAAATGTTTATGGGCCGTAAGTATCTCGGCGCGCATCGCGTCACCTTCCTCGTCGGGCCAGATGGCAAAATCAGGAAGATCTGGCCCAAGGTGAAGCCTGAGGAGCACGCCGCGGAAGTGCTGGCCGCGCTTTCGTAAGCCTCAACGACGAAACTGCAAGGCGCTCAACAGCTTTTGGTGAATTCCGCCGAACCCGCCGTTGCTGAACACGCAGACGATGTCGCCGCCGCTCACGTTCTTCTTCACGTGATCAACAATTGATTCCACCGTCGGCAGATACTCTGCTGGTTTGCCACTTGCCCGAAGGTCCTGCATGAGCCGCGCGGGATCCAACCTCTGATCCACCGGCACCTGTTCCAGTTTGGCGATTTCGGCAACGACTATGGCGTCCGCACCGAGCAGGGCGTCCACCATTTCGGTTTGGAAAACATTCCGGCGGGTGGTGTTGGAGCGCGGCTCGAAGATGGCCCAGATTTTTTGCGTTGGAAATTTTAGACGCAGCGCCTTGAGCGTCTCCCGAATGGCCGTCGGATGATGCCCGAAATCATCGACCACCGTGACGCCTCCGGCGATGCCTTTCACTTCCATGCGGCGCTTGATGCCTTTGAACGTATTGAACGCATCCTGGATCTGCTGGTTCTTGAGCCCGCAATGCTTCGCGGCAGCCACGACCGCCAAAGCGTTGCGCACGTTCAATTCGCCCACCATGTCGATGTGAAACTTGAAACTGGGAATTTCAAACTCGGAAGCGGTCGGGCCGTAGCGAAGATTGAAGGCGCGGACGGCGTTGTTTTCACCCAGGCCAAAGCGCTTCACCGGACAAAAGTTCACGTTAAGCAGCGGCGCGACATTCTCATCGTCGCCATTGGCGAGAAGCAGCCCGTTCTGTGGAACAAGACGGACGAAGTGGCTGAAGGATTTTTGGATGGCCGAGAGGTCCGTAAAAATGTCGGCGTGATCGAACTCAAGGTTGTTGATGATCGCCACTTCCGGCAGGTAATGGACAAACTTGCTGCGCTTGTCGAAGAACGCGGTGTCATATTCATCACCCTCGATGATGAACCATTCGCTGTCCGTAAATCGCGCGCCCTGCCCCAGATTATTTGGGATGCCGCCAATCAAGAACGATGGATTCAACTTGTTGTGCTCGAACACCCAGGTGAGCAACGAAGTCGTCGTCGTTTTTCCATGCGTGCCGCTCACGACAAGCACCCGTTTGCCGCGCATGAAGAATTCCTTCAGCAATTCCGGCAGCGAGCAGTAACGCAGCTTATGCTCGAGCACCGCTTCGACTTCGGGATTGCCCCGCGACATCGCGTTGCCGATGACCACGAGGTCCGGCTTGTGCGCGAGATTCTGCTGCGCGTAAGCCGGCATCACTTCGATCTTCCGTTCCGCGAGGAAAGTGGACATGGGCGGATACACGTTGGTATCGCTGCCAGTGACGATGAAGCCTTTTTCTTTCATGGCCACGGCCGCCGAGGCCATGGCAGTTCCACAAATGCCAACGAAGTGGACGGAGCGAATCTGATCGGAAAACATTGCGCAGAATGTTTGGGGTGAGACCGGGCGAGGCAAGCGAAAGTTGCTCCAGAGCCTTGAACAAAATGTTGAAACACAAAACCACTTCAGTAATCTCACGCTCCCTCTGTCAAACCGCAGAGGCAACTTTACCAAATACGATTATGGCACTGCGACTGGGCGATGAGGCACCGAATTTCACCGCGGACACCACCGAGGGACGCATCGATTTTCACCAATGGCTTGGAGGCAGCTGGGGCGTGTTGTTCTCGCATCCGGCGGATTACACGCCCGTTTGCACGACCGAACTCGGGGCCGTGGCGAAAATCAAGAACGAGTTCGACCAACGTAACGTGAAAGTCATCGCGGTCAGTGTTGATCCCATCGAGTCGCATCACGGCTGGATTGGCGACATCAACGAAACTCAAGGCACGAAGATGAATTTCCCCATCATCGCTGATCCCCAGCGGGAAGTGGCCACGTTGTATGACATGATTCATCCCAACGCGGATAACACCTTCACGGTCCGCTCGGTCTTCGTCATCGGGCCTGACAAAAAGATCAAGCTCACCCTGACCTACCCGGCGGCCACGGGGCGAAACTTTCTGGAGATCCTTCGCGTGATTGATTCACTTCAGCTCACGGCGAAATTCAAAGTAGCAACTCCGGCAAATTGGAAGGAGGGTGAGGACTGCATCATCACCACAGCGGTGAAGGATGAAGAGATTCCAGCCCAGTTTCCCAAAGGCCATCGCCGGGTGAAGCCATACCTTCGTTACACTCCGCAGCCGAATCGATAAGCGGCGGCGTGGCGGGTGATTTCTGGTAGAAGGGGCAGGCTAATGACCCGACCGGTCACGCCTGCCCCTTTCTGTTCTTAACTGAGAGCTAAAACTTGTTCTTTCGATAAGCACCCATTGCCGGTGCGTCGGGGTTCACTTCGGGTCCGAAGTAACGCAGAACTACAAGGGGCTCGGTCTCGCTGATATTCTCGAAGGTAACGCCGGCTTTCGCGCCGTCCTCGGTGCAGAAATATTCGTCCTCGGTGAGTTCCGTGAACCGGATGAGCTTGGGGCTGTTCATCGGCTGGCCGTTGATGTTGCCGATGCCTTGCACGCAAATCAGCCCGTAGGCGCCGTTATCTTTGATGGTGCATTTCGCGCCCGGATCCACGGTAAGTTCCTTGGCGGTGAAGAGCTGTTCGCCATCGACTTTGCCGTAAACAATCCAGCGATCAACGTAGCCTTCGGAGCGGGTATCGGCGACGGGGACCGGTTCGAGGTAATGGTTTTCCTTGAACTTCGGATCGACGTTCTTGTCCCAGTCGAGTTGGTCCACGATGAAATCGAGATCCTTGTGCTTGTTCTTGGGCATGTCCTTCACGAGCAGCGCCCAGGGAACCTCACGGCCTTCGACGAGTGATTGATACATGCCGAACACATCGCTGCCCCATTGCGGTTCGTAGGTGCAGAGCGAGCCGGGCGCATGGAGAATGCAGGGATCGATGAGCCAGCCAGAGCCGACTTTGAGACGGTAGGCCTTCGAAAGATCGAGGATGCCGTTGTCGCCCTTGTTCCAGTTCTCCAAGCACTTGCGGACTTGTGCTTTGGTTGTGCCAGGCTCGAAACCCATGAACGTGTAAGGAAAATTGTTGCCCACGTTGTTGTGCTGCGGCGGGAAGTAGTAACTCTCGGGCTTTCCTTCCTGTCCGACGAGCGCGGCTTGTTTTTTCGACTGGTGCATGTGATGGGGAATCGGCCCCATGTTGTCGAAGAACTTCGAGTAAACCGGCCACTTCTGGTATTTGCTCCAAATCTTTTTACCGATCAGCGTCGCGCCACATTCGGCCACGGCTTGTTGCAGTGTAAAGCGAGTGCCGCCCACCACCACGTAGCTCAAACCTTCATCCGGTGTCCGATTGTCATTGGCAGCGGGCGTCGTTGAGGCGAACCAGCGCTCATCGATGCCACCGCGGTTCAGGCCGAAAGCGTAAAGGTCGTCGGGATGGAGCTTGAGCCGTTTGCCGGGCTGAAGAAAGGAGCGGGGAACCCAGCACGGAGCCAGCCGGAGCAAGCCGCCCGTTTCGCCGAGCGCGGCTTCCACGCTCTTTTGCACGTTCTTCTTTACTGTCTTCAGTTGGCCAATGTCGTTGTAAGGCATAATTGTTTTGCGTCTTAGCCGAAGTGGGAACTCCTGCGAGCCCGGATTCATTCAGGGACTCACGAGGACGCCCGCCGTCCGGAAAATCGGGCGTCACGCTGGCAAAACGCGGACGGAGTGACAAGCGAAGGTTAGCAGGAATTGATGATTCGCTACCGAGATGGCCGCCTCGTGAGCGATGCCCAACAGGAGGCGCAAGTCTTCATCGCCAAAGGCGGAGTCGCGGAAGGGATTATCGACTGAAATCACACCCAGGGCGCGGCCGTGTCGCAACAGCGGCGCATACATACCGGATTCAATGCGATGTCTCTGAACGCTTTGAGCCGGGTCTCCTTCGAAGCCACGCCTCCAGATAAACCCTTTTTGCTCGGTCAAGGCGCGGCGAGCCAGCGTCTTGCTGACCGCGGGCTCTTCTTCGGAAACAAATGCGGCCAGGAGCAATGAATCCGTATTGGGCTTGAGCAACAGGAGCGAACCGCGCTCAGCGCCGGGGATAATTTCAACGACTCGCTTGATAATCGTCTGTAGCAACTTGTCAAAACGGGATTCAGCACTGAACTCGACGGGCAATTCATGCAGGAGAGCGGCACGGCGGATAACCTCGGGACGCGCGGTTTGGGCCAGGTCAAATTCAGCGAGGCTGGCATCCAGCGAATCGCTGATTTGCAGAGTTGGGTCCAGCACTGCATCTGTCAGTTCACTCGCATCAGCAGACCATGAAATGCGGACAAGCGTCGCGCCTACCTGGAGACAGGAGCCTTGGGTCAGGCGCGCTTTCGTTTGGGGGGCAAGCGCCGAACCATCCAGAAGCGTTCCGAATTTGCTGCCCACGTCTTCCACCCAGCAGGTCCCCTCCTCCACCCAGATTCGAGCATGACGGCGGGAGACGTTGAGGTCAGGCGACAGGTCGACATCAGGCTTTCCCGTGCTGCTGGTGCGCCCGAGGAGGAGAGAGGAGCGATGGAAATTCATTTTCCATTCCCGACCTTTGTAGGCGACGTGGAGTTGAAGAAGAGTTCCAGATTGAGCGACCACCGTTCTCATTTTTTGGGAAGAGGTTTGTCGCCACGCGTAGCAAGGTCTGTCTTCAAAACCTTACCATCCTCCGCCAGGACGATGACGGATCCCAGCGCGGCGTCCTCCGCAGCTTTTCCCGGAGACAGGCCGAAAAGCTTCACATTCCAAACAGGCAGTCCGCCGTAACCGCGTTCCAATTTCATCTCGGTAAACTTAACTACGACAAATTCCTCGGTACATTGCGCGGCCGCAATGCGAATGGCCTGATCGGAATCCACCTTTATCTTAGCCAAATCGAGCGTCTTGGAAGAACTGGGCGTGAAGATGTTCAAAATCCGGTTGGGCTCGAACACCCGCTCCATCTCACCCGCCTTAAACTGCACCTCCACTGCGTTGTAGGTCGTCTTGTCATCGAGATAAAGAATGCGCCAGCTCTGAGGCGGGTGCTCGATCGGGGCTCGGGACGAGGCCAGCTGGAGGATCCGATTCTTGGAACGCGCACTCACGTAGGAATTTCCCTTTTCCAGCAATTGGAGCGCAGTAGCCCTGCTCAACGTCGGGACATCGTTGGTCTCCAGCGAAGGCGTTGGCGCCTCCGCTTTGCTGACCAGGGGAATTTCAACGATCGGCGCCGGAACATTCCTCGCCAGTTCGACGGGTTTTTCAACAGCCTTGCGAGCCTCGGGCAGCGGCGGGTTACTGCTTACCAAAGTTGCCGTATCCACAACTGACGGGGCGATAACTTCGCGTGGCGCCGCATTTGTAGTCACGGGCGGTTCAATCTTGGCCACAGACGTGACGTTTGATTTCGCAGCCGTCGGGAGAGCCGCGGATTCCCTCGCTGTCACCGGTGTTCGGTTGGAACCCGCTTCGATACTTGCGACGATAATCGCACAAGCGACAGCGCCTGCCGCGAGCCAAAGCCATCGCCGGGGCGTGTTTGCGGGCACGGAAGCAGAGGAAGTTCCTCCGGGCTGTGCCGCCCGCAGTTTGAGGTTCCCTCCAACCAGCTGCCGCCAGACTTCAGCGGCAGTTTGAGGACGATGCTGGGCGTCCTTGGAGAGACAGGTGAAGATTACACGTTCCACCTCCGCAGGAATGTCATTGGCAAAGTCTAATTCTCTCAACCGTTCCTGCATGGGACGTGGCGGCACGTTGCGAACCTGATGGACGACATTGCCAGTGAAGAAGGGCGGTTTCCCGGTGAGCAATTCATACAACGTGGCCCCCAATGCATAAATGTCGTCCGTCGGCCGCGGCGGTTCGCCCTCCATTTGCTGCGGACTCATGTAGAGAATCGTGCCTCCCGTTTGGCTCACCGAATTGCGGCTCATCGTATCGCTCACCGTGCGGGCGATGCCGAAATCCGCCAACTTAAGGCGGCCTTTGCCATCGATCATGATGTTGGCCGGTTTCAGATCGCGATGAATTATCCGTTCGGCGTGGGCATATTCGAGACCGGCGCACAGTTGCTCGATCAACGGCTTGAGATGCTGCCAGGTGAACACTCGGGCCGCCTCCTGCACTCGCAGATCAGCGAGATTCCGCCCATCGATGTATTCCATCGAGATGAACGCCTCTTCCCCAGGTGCCTCATACAAATCGTGGATGCGAATGATGTTTGGGTGCGTCAACTTCCGGCTGCGGGCAGTTTCGCGTCGGAGGTCATCCAGAGCCGTCTTGTCGTGACGGATTTGGGCAGGGAGAAATTTAAGTGCGACGTCGGAGCCTAGGCGCTCGTCGTGGGCCAGCCAAACGACACCCATCCCGCCCCGGCCCAGAATACGGACAAGGCGATAGCGTCCGCCGCCGACTTTGCTGCCGGTGGGCGCGCCCGCAATCTGAATACCCGTTGCAAAAAGGTCCGCGGGGACCGCCTGCTCATCCATCACGGATACATCGGCTGGAGAGAAGGAATTCCTAAAGCGTTTGCGTGTGTGCGAGGACGAATCACACGCAGCACCGCCACGGGTTCGCGCGATTCAATTCAACCTTAACCCAGGTCAGCCAGGGCCTGCTCCATTTCTGCCTGCGGCCCTTCGTGATGCTGTTGGATGGCAAGGCTGAGAGCCCGCTCAAAGGCTGCCTTCGCCGCCGGTTTGTCTCCCAGCGAGGCGTCGCACTTCCCGATAAGAATTTGGACTACCATCCAATCCGGTTTCTTGGCGATCGCGACGAGCAGATGCTCCTTTGCTCGCGTTAAATCGCCCGCGTCAAATAACGCTTTGCCTAGACTGAAACGTGCCAGTTCATTCTGCGGGAACTGTTCCACC
This sequence comes from uncultured Verrucomicrobiae bacterium, assembly GCA_963760275.1. Classification (GTDB taxonomy): domain Bacteria; phylum Verrucomicrobiota; class Verrucomicrobiia; order Limisphaerales; family SIBH01; genus JANNGC01. The sequence continues at coordinate 6,114 of CAVXCM010000003.1, read as the reverse complement.
ATCTTTTCGTAACGCGCGATCGTTTCGTTCATGGCAGTTACTGCGGACGCACAATCATCTCCTCCACGATGGCGCGCGGCGGCAGGTTGATGGCCAGTAAGGCACAGGCCGCAATGTCTTCGGGCAGCATCATTTTGGCTCGGGCCTCAGACGGGGGCGGGCTTGGACGCTTGTCCAACAACGGGGTGTCGATGTCGCCGGGAAAGATCCCGCACGCGCGAATGCCATTCCCCCGCTCCTCGGCATTGATGCTTTGCGTCAATCCAGCCAGGCCGAACTTCGAAACAACGTAGCCGGGTCCCGCCTTGGGGCTGGCCTGTTTGCCGGCGTCCGAAACGATGTTCACGATGGTGCCCGTTTTGCGCAGTCGCATCTGGGGCAGGAAGGCCTGTACGCAATAGTAGGCGCCATGGAGATTCGTATCGATCATGGCGTGGTAATCAGGAAGGGACAGCACCTCGAGGGAACGCTTCGGCGCATTCGTTCCGGCGGCGTTTACGAGCACATCCACCGTTTTGAAGATCTCCAAAACCGCGCGTGCCATCTGTTGCACCTGCTCCACCCTGGCGATATCGCACGGGATCACGAGATAATCTCCCGCCTTGAGGCCCGTCAGACGCGCCGTTTCCTCCAGCGATTCCTTCGTGCGCCCCAGCAGCGCGAGTCGCCAATTCTGTTTTGCCAGGGCAATGGCGGTGGCGCGCCCGACACCACTGCCGGCGCCCGTAATGACTGCGGTTCGATTCATGCGCGGCGGTTGTAACGGGATTTGAAACGGGTGAAACGCGAAAACTTCATTCAGCCCCCGCCTTCACGGAGCCGCATGCACCGTGACCCGGCCGCTTTCATCCGTTCCAAAAAAGAGCCCGTGCGCTTCGTTGCGGCCGGGGAGCACCACGCCTTTGAGCGAGCGTTTCTTTCCACTTAACGGATCCAGAAATGTGCCGCTCAACGTCCCCTTGGCCGGCACTAATGTGAGGGAAAGTCCGTTGTCGCCCGCCAGCTTGTTATCCCCGCCTAGAGTTGCCAGGTTCATGAATGAAAGACTGTCACCACCCTCCACCTCGATGACGACTTCCGACTCCGGGAGCATCGGAACGCCGGCCGGTCGCGGAACGTAACGCTCGCTCAAAACCGCACTCTCATTGGTGAAACCACGGGGATAAAAGGTCCCACCTACGCTGCCGGGTTTCGTCCAGCGAACAATGCCGGTGTTCCCATTGTCATTTATCAACGACAGCCAACCGAACAACGACCCGCCGCCACGATAGAGCGACACATAGACCGGCACACGTCCGTCCACCGCGGTAGTGCTGATGACTTTCCAGGCACTCCGGTCCGCAAGCGTGCCGCGCCCCGAAACCTTTCCGTTCGAGGACACCTTCAAGGTGCCAAAGCCACTGCCCGCAGGAGTGCCTGCACTGGGGAATACGACGTTGTAGTTCCCTGCAAATGGCGACATGACCGCGGAAGTGAACGGGTTGCGCTCGGCGTTCAGGGCCGCCGTTGACACACGATTTGATACCAACCCGGTGATGCGCCCGGATGCGGTATCGATTTGCAACGACAGGTGCAGGGCTGGGTCTGCGGCACTGGCGGGCAGCGCGACATCCGCGGTCTGGTTCAGGGAAAAAGAGCCACCAAACTTCCGTGCTTTCGCGCCTTGCTGCACCGCCCCCTTGAAGCCGCCCTTCCCATCCAGGGTGAGGTTAAAGCTGCCCGCGTTCTCGTGTGCCGGGGAATCGGTATCGAAGAACAAGCCGGAATAAATGCCTTCAACTCCGATGAACGGGCTTGGAACGAAATGCGCCCGCAAAACTTCGTTGGATTGCATGACGAAGGTCAGCACGGGCGAGTTGGTATTCTCGAACCCGGACCAGTGGCTGAAGAGATGTCCCGGCGCGGGCTTGGCCGTCAAAGTAAACGTGCGGCCAATTTCAATCTGCTTGCCATCAAGGTTCGGCGTGATGCTCCCGTTGCCCTCCACGCTCAGGTCCAGCGGACTCGTGTGAAAGCTGACAGACAGCCGCGCTGTACCGCTGATGATGACCCCCCCGGGGTTCGAGACGACCACCTGGTAGTTCCCAGCGTGCGTGGAGTTCACATTGAACAACGACAACGTGGAATTGGTCGCGTTCTTGATATCCTTTCCCGTTTTGCGCCACTGATACCGGACCGGCGGCGCACCCGTCGCAATGACCGAGAACGTCACATTCGCACCCGCTTCCACGTTCATCGAAACCGGGTTGGTGAGGATCACCGGGAGCGAGGGAACATTTGAGAACAAACGGGCAATCCCGCCCCGCGTGGTGCTGGCCACCGTGACGCGCTGGGCGCCCACGATAAGATTTCCTTCAGAGCGCGCAAAGGCTGTTGCGTTGGCCGCATCGGTCCCGAACCCGAGCGCATCATTGCGCGGTCCAAAGGTGGAATCGACCGTCCCGTTAGGGTTGAGACGCATGACGCCGAAACTGTGACCCAGGACAATCTTCCCGCTTGGTTCCAACGCCAGGGCCAGACCCGTGGCTCCGGCGCCATTGACGCTGGTAAAACTTGGGTCGCGACTTCCGTTGGCATTCAGAAGGGTCAGCATGCGTCCGCCGAACCCATCGACGGTAAACTGGCCTGCCACCAGGATTCGATCGTCCGGCAGCACCAAGATCGCCCAGATGTCACTGTTACTGATGAATGGATTGAACGAGGCGTCCACGGTGCCGTTGGCGTTCAAGCGCACAATCCCATCCCGATTAAACGTTTGTCCGGCGCTGGTGTAAGTCGTGAAAGAGCCGCCTGCGATTATCTTGCCTGACTGCAATGCCAGCGCGGTGATGCCTGATCCGCCGGTGAATGACGTGGTCCCCGACGCGAAGGTGGAGAAGGATTCAACGCTTCCGTCCGCGTTCAATCGAAACAATCTCCCGAATAGATTGGGCGCCGTCGTGAAATCATATCCAGCTGCCACGATCCGGTTGTCGGCCTGAACCGCGAGAGCATTAACCGAGATACCCAGCCCGCTGACGCTGCGGAGAAAACTATTATCAAGCGAACCGTTGGCATTGAGTCGGGCGACGCTGAAAGCGGATCCCGCATCCCGCATGTTTCCGCCCACTAAAATCCTTCCGTTCGATAGCGGCGTGATCACGTTGACGAAGTCGCCGGCAAAAAACGGGGAACCGAATGTCGGATCCGTCGTTCCGTCCGAGCGCAGACGCACGATTGCATTCGCACAGGCCGCTGGCGTTCGGAAGTTGCCCCCGGCCAATACTCTTCCATCCGGCTGCACCGCCACGGCGCGGGTGAATACGCTGGGCGATGGGTTGGTGAGACAAAAGGAGCCGAAGGTAGGATCAATATAGCCATCCGAGCGGACTTGGGCTCTTGTGGTTAATCCGCCGTAAAAGAAAGCCAGCACCGCCATCCAAATCAAACCGCCTGGAACGTTACGCATGAGGCGAGAGCTTGGCGGACCACATCCTGCCGCGCAAGGGGCGGATTGGGCGTGTTGGCTTGATCCAACCACTCCTGGATTAGCGATGTCTCACAAATCCACCCACTGTTTGATTTCCGCCGAATGCACCGCGGCATCCATGACTTTTTGCGCCGCTGCGCCATCGTGAAAATCCGGGGAACAGGGCCGCTCTTCGCGAATGGCCTCGATGAATTCCCACGCTTGGTCGTAGCGAAACGTCACGAGCGGGTCGCCCTGGCCTGGGTCACGCGGCGAGGTGGGAAGCTTCCAAAACTCACGTGGAATCTCGATCGTTTCCAACCCAGCGCCCCCCGCTTTACCCGTCTGAAGCGTGTTCCAGGAACCCGTGGTGAAAACGTAGGACCGTTCGCTGCCGTTGATCTCCACGTAATCCAAACTTCGCCAGCTTTCATTGCGCCCACTGGCGAGCTTGGTGCTTTCCAGCACGCCGCTGGCGTCGTTCTGGAACTCAGCCAGGATCGCGACCCAATCGTCCGTGTCATTGGGTTGGCCGCCGCGAATGGGCGTGAGGGTCTTCACGTTGGCGACCAAGCGCTTCATGGGGCCGACGAGGTGATGGGCGAAATCAATGCGGTGCGAAAGCATGTCGCCCAGCTCACCGGTGCCTGCCAGTTTCTTCACCTGCCGCCAGCCGAGGTTGCGCGTGCCCCAATCCTGGAGACGGCACGATCGATAATGATAAGGCGTCCCCAGATCGCCCCTTCGAATCAAATGCGAGAGGTAGCGCATGGACGGCACAAACCGATACGTGAAGGCCGTCATGTGGCGGACGCCTGCACGGTCGGCCGCTTCCGCCATGGCTTTGGCGTCTGCGTAATTCAGAGCCAGCGGCTTCTCGCAAAGGACATGTTTGCCGGCGGCAATCGCTGCATGCGCAATCGCCGGGTGCACGTTATTTGGCGTGGCAATGATGACAGCGTGAACCTCGTCGCGCTTCACGATGTCGTTGAAATCGGTGGACGCAATTGCCACACCCGTCTGCTGGCGCGCGGCTTCCAATCCGGCGGCGTTGGTGTCGCAAAGCGCCACGACTTTTACCTCCGGACACAGTGCGAGTCCGGGCAGGTGATTTTGCAGTGAGATGCCGCCGCAACCGATAATGGCAACGCCAAGTGTTTTCATTTTTCGAGGCAGGACTATGGAAGGCCGCTCAGTGCGAACACAATTTCAAATCCCGCCCGGCAGGAATTACATCAGGGCCGTCAGCTGTTTCCGCAGCAACCCGTTGTTCACCACAAGGCGATAGGCGTGGTTTTCGCCCGGAAGTGGTTCATGAAAAAAATCACCGCCCGCGCACTCCACAATCAAGCCGCCGGCCGCGATATCCCACAAACGCACGCCGGCTTCGAGATAGGCATCATGTCGCCCGCAGGCAGAATAGGTAAGTGAAAGTGCTGCTGCCCCCATCATGCGCACCTTGCGCACGCGATGAATGAGGCGGTTCAGCGTCGGGAGCATTTGCGTGAGAGTGTCTGTGCGTTTGGAAAACCCAATCCCCACAATGGCTTCCGCCAGCGTCGCCCGGCGGCTCACGGTAATGACCCGATCGTTTAGATAAGCCTTGCCCCCGCGGGTCGCTGTCCACAACTCGTCCACGAAGGGATCGTAAACCACCCCCAGCAACGTGCAGTAACCATCCGGCGTCACACTGTGCCGCACCTTGGTTTTCAACTTCGATTTGAGGGCGGAAGTTTTTTCCTGGAGCGCAATCGAGACGCAGGCGTGCGGGATTCCGTAGGCGAAGTTCACGGTTCCATCGATGGGATCAATCACCCAGCGCAGATCCCCTGCAGCATCCCCACTATCGCCCTCCTCACCGAGCACCGACACCGTCGGAAACACGCTCGCCAGCTTTTTCTCGATAAGCTCCTGGCACTTCACATCCAGCTCCAGCTTGATGTCGTACTGCGCCATCTCATTGACCTTCTTGGGCTCGTGAAAATTCTTTTTCATCAATGCACCCGCGGCGCGAGCGGCTTTCACCGCGACATCCAGGGCGCGATTCTGATCGGATGGCTTCATGCGCCGAAGAGTAGGAGAGCGCGAAGCGACTTTGCAACCAAGGGTAGTGAGGGATGCGATTACACCAGCCTGCACCAAGTGCTTTCACCAAGGGTTCACTTGGAGCCGACCGGCCTCGGGGAGGGTGTTCCGGGCCGGGACACTCGACAGGCAGATTGTCCAAAAAGCAGATGAGCCATGCCGTTTTTCTTATAAGCAAAGAGATTTCCTCGTCAGGAAAATCGTTTTGCTTATTAACAAAGAGATTTCCTTGGCAGGGAAAACGTTTTGCTTATTAACAAAAAGGTTCCCTCGTCAGGGAAATCGTTTTGCTGATTAACAAAAAGGTTTTCTCGTCAGGGAAATCGTTTTGCATATTAGCAAAGAGGTTTTCTCGTCAGGGGAATTGGTTTTCTTATTAGCAAAGAGATTTGCCCGTCAGGGAAAAGGCATTGCTGATTAGCAATGAGAGCTCCTCGTTTGGGAAAATCGTTTGGCTGATGACTCGGCCCCTCCGACGGCCGTATTTGAGCGTGGAACGGGGGAGCATCCCCTCCACTTCGTCATGCGCCCCTCGCCGCTACCGATCCAGCGGACTCCGCACCCCCATCCCCGGCTTCGCC
>CAVXCM010000002.1:0-1499479 GCA_963760275.1 uncultured Verrucomicrobiae bacterium | reverse complement strand
CCGAGCGAGCCCGGCACCGTAGGAGCCGGTGCCTTCGACTCCAACCATGACGAGCTGCCCGAACCCGGCCAGCCACACCAGCAGGGCCAGACAGCCGGTGGGGGCGCCGGGAACTCTCGGTCAGCCAACTCACGGCCGAGTGGATCGACCACTGCAGCATGGTGTGTCAGGGAGTGGGTGTCGACGCCGCCGAAGACCTCCTGGATCGCGGGGTGGTCGAGTCATCGTGTTCGTGGGTGCCGCCTTTCAGTGCGAACTACAGGGGACGGACGCGCCCGGCCGGGCGAGGCGGACAAGACAGTGATGGGGCTTCTGCTCAAGCTCCTATGAGGTCACGCTCGCTCGTCCGGTCGCGGGCGCGGCACCCCCAGGACGAAGGTCGACGAATCCCATGCGAAGGCAGTCGTTGACGCCCGTCGATACTTGAGTCAGACCCCACCCGGGGATGCCGAACTCCATCCTCACTGTCGATACTGGACCTGACGGTCATCGTGGTGCTCCGTTCGAGGATTCTGTGGAAGGTTGACTCGAAGGATCACCCGGTGACCGTCGCTGCTTTCCTCAGCGACACACCCACCGGGGTCGTACACCACTCTCTAGGACTCCACCGTGAGTTCTTTGGTGATCACTTTCAAGACGGCGACGCGAGCCTTGGACATGGGTCCCACGCTCGTCTTGCTGGTTGGCCGGGGGTGGGAGGTTGCGGGGTGTCGCCTATGTCCCGACTCAGGTGTCGCCTATCACCTGTCACCTATGTCTTGAACCTAGACACCTCTGCGTCCACCACTGCTCGATTTACCGTCTGACCTCGGAAAACGATGATCTTGCCGGGCTTGGATTCTCTGGCGGAAGCGGCAATTCCCTACTCAGTCCCTACTGGCATGGGCCGTTGGGTCCAGACTTGTCCCGCCGTGTCCCGATGGTTCGTGGTCGCCGGGTGTCCGGGCGTTCGGGATTCTTTGGGTTGTCGCTTCGAAGGTTCTGCTCAGCGCATGGTCGCAGTGTTTCGCCGCCTCTCGGGGGCGACGGGTCAGATGCCTAACCGAAGCGAGGTGAGCGGGCGTGCTGGAAGATCAGGTTGGTCTCGGTGAGCGCGACGTCCGGGCTGCTGCTCAGATGTTCGACCACGAACGCGTTCAGGGCCGCGGAGTCGGGCGCTGCAACATGGACGAAGAAGTCGTATGCGCCACCGAGCAAGAAGACATTGTGCACGCCAGGCAACTCCGAGAAGATGTCCAAGGAACGAGCTGAGCCTGCTCCTCGCTGTCGGTTGGATCCGTACAGACACCATTGCCTGGAGTGGTCGGCCAGCCAGTGCCGGGTCAATGTCAGCGTGAAACCCACGGATGACGCCGCGCTCCCGTAGCGCCCGGATCCGCGTCAGACAGGTCGAGGGCGCAATGCCCGCCTTTGCCGCGAGCGCGTTGTTCGGGACCCGAGCATCGATCGATAGCTCCTCGAGCAGAATCTGGTCCACATCGTCGAGGGATGGTTGCTGGACCGTGCGACGCTCCAACCCACTCCGCGACGCCCGAACATTGTTCGGTCGACCGTTGCTCGTTCGGTTAGATTTTGAAGATTCCTGAGGCATACGCCGATCCTAGAGAATTATCGTCGATTCTATGGCGCCGCCTCGAACATCATCTTCAGAATCGATGGCATGAGAATCGGCGTACCCAAGGAAGTCAAGAACCACGAGTACCGGGTGGCGATCACCCCCTCGGGTGTTCACGAGCTGGTGGCCAACGGCCACGAGGTCTTCGTCGAGGCCGGTGCCGGTGTCGGGTCCTCGATCCCGGATGGCGACTATGCCGCGGTCGGTGCCAAGATCCTCGGTGATGCCGATGAGACCTGGGGCAACGCCGACATGGTGCTCAAGGTCAAGGAGCCGGTCGCGGAGGAGTACCACCGCCTGCGCGAGGGCCTGACCCTGTTCACCTACCTCCACCTGGCCGCCGACAAGCCGCTGACCGAGGAGTTGCTGGCCAAGAAGGTCACCGCGATCGCGTACGAGACCGTCGAGCTGCCCAACCGGGCGCTGCCGCTGCTCTACCCGATGTCGGAGGTCGCGGGCTGCCTGGCGCCTCAGGTCGGCGCCTACAACCTGCTCAAGGCCCAGGGCGGCCGCGGCACCCTGATGGGTGGTGTCGGCGGGGTTGCCAACGCCAAGGTTGTCATCATCGGTGCCGGCGTCTCGGGGCAGAACGCCGCGAACATCGCTCTGGGGATGGGCGCGGACGTCACGCTGCTCGACACCGACCTGGAGAAGCTGCGGATGTCGTTCTGGCGCTACTCCAACCAGGTCCACGGGCTCGCGTCGAACAAGCTCGCGCTGGAGGAGCAGGTGCTCGCGGCTGATCTGGTCATCGGCGCCGTGCTGATCCCGGGCGCGGCCGCGCCGAAGCTGGTCACCAACGACCTGGTCTCGCGGATGAAGCCGGGCTCGGTCCTCGTCGACATCGCCATCGACCAGGGTGGCTGCTTCGAGGACTCCCGCGCCACCACCCACGCGGACCCGACCTACCAGGTCCACAACTCGACCTTCTACTGCGTGGCCAACATGCCCGGCGCGGTCCCCAACACCTCGACCTACGCGCTCACGAACGCGACGATGCCGTACGCCGTCGCACTGGCTAATAAGGGCTGGGCCCAGGCGCTGCGTGAGGACGCCGCGCTCGCCAAGGGCCTCAACACCCACGCCGGCCAGCTCACCTACGGCCCCGTCGGCGAAGCGGTCGGCATCGACGCCGCTGCACTCGCCGGCATTCTTGCTTGACCCGCTGGGCCTAGCGGTATTACCCGCCGGACGCCCGCTCCGAGCCGGACAGGGCATTGACGGGCCGCGGCACGCCCGCGTGCAAGAAGGCCCTCGGGGTCGACCCGGCGTTCGGCACGGCCTCCACCAAGGCGTACGTCATTGCTGCCGGCTCCGACATCGCCGCCGCTCTGGACGGGGCAGGGGAACGGCTCGGCCTCGACGAGCTCGTCGACCAGCTCGCCCAGCAGACCACCTAGGCGCTTGAGGACCAGGGAATCAGTGTCCTCTCATCCGCCTCGCGGGGCCCATATCGTCCTGGGACTATCGCAACCGCGTGATCAAGCGCCACCCGCACCAACCCACCGCGTCCGGTGTCATCGAGCTCCGCGCCGCCGCCCAAGGTCCGCGCCATACCGACGCGATCGAGGAACTCACCGCTCCTAGATCATCGACGTGTTCTACACCTCCAGCCCGCCCAGCCGATCCAAACCCATGTCGTCGCGCAGCCCTGCTGCCCTGCGTCATCGGCCAGACGGCACACCACCTCTACCGACGCCTTCCGAGCCCGCCTCGAGCCGACTAACCGCCGCGCGTCACCGACCCAGCCAGCTCGTTGCTGCCCCGCCAGCGGGAGCGAGAGAGCTAAGGGCTACAGATGCGTACTCATGACCTCCCCCCCCCCCCCCGGCGACAACCGCCTCATCAGCGAGGAGGAGACCCATGGGCACCACTCCGGACCCAACCAAGTGGACCACCGACGACGGAACATTGGTCGAGCGACAGGGCATCATCGCCGTGATCACAGCCGCCGCGGGGCCGGCCCGGCCATACTCGACCCGAGCGGCACCATCTCACCCCGCAGAGATCGCGGCCGCCTTCGAACCCGGTAGACCTCTTGGACTCCGAACGAGACCAGCTCCGCAGCTGGCGGGCCTGCGAGTTGGACACGCTCTGTTCCGTGCCTGAACCGGTCATGGGGTTCCCGTAGGCGTGGTCCTTGCCGAAGAGGAGGGTGGGGAAGACGCGCAGGGCGAGGGAATTGGGATCCGATTTCTCGCGCTGGATGGCGGCAAGTGTTTGCTTCTGCAAGCGAAGGAAATCTTCTTCGGGAAAGGCGGGGTTTAAGATGACGTCGGCAAAAATCTCCAGCGAATCGTCGAGCTTGCTCTTCAACGCATTGAGGGACACCTGCGACATATCGAGGTCCGCGCTGCTGCCCAGAGTCGCGCCCACCCGCGCCAGTTCATCGCTGATCTCGATGGAGTCACGTTTCTTCGTGCCCTCATCGAGCATGTTCATGGCGAGTTTGGCCGTGCCGGGCGAGGCAAACTGGTCGGCGGAATAGCCGGCATCCACGAGGAGGTTGAACTGGACGGTGGGCACCTCGTGGCGCTCCGCCAAAATAATCTTCAACCCATTGGCAAGTTGCGTGTGCTGGAGTGTGGGAAACTTCACTTCGGGCTTCAGGTCGGCCGGGAAGGGAACTGTTTTGCGATCCACGTCCGGGGTCGTCGCGGTGTAGTTCGGGAACGGATGAATCTCCAGGATATAGACGCCGTCGCTCAGCCAATCGCGCGCGGTCTTCTGAATGTCCTTCGCCGTCGCGGTGCGGGTTTCTTCGAGTTGGGTCTTGTAGTAATCAGGCTTGCCCGTGAACACGAGGTTCTGCGCGAGGATGTCGGACTTGCCACCGAATCCGCCAATTCGCTCGATGCTTCGAATGAAGCCCGCTTCGTATTGGGTCTTGGCGCGTTCGAGTTCATCCTTGGTCGGGCCTTCGTCGAGGAACCTGGCCAGCTCTTCGTCCAGCGCTTTTTCCACCTGCTCAAGCGACACGCCCGGGCGCGCCGTGGCAACAATGCCGAATTGGCCGGCAATTTCACTCAAGTCAACATAGGCCTGTGCATCGGTGGCGAGTTGATCCTGGTGCACCAGCCGCTTGTAGAAACGCGAGCTCTTGCCGACGGCCAGGACGTCGCTGGCGAGATTGAGTAGATTGGCTTCGCGCGTGCCGAATTGTGGGATGTTCCAAATCTTGTAGATGCGCGCCTGCGGCACACGATCCTCCGCACGTTGCCGGTGAGTGCCGGTGCGCTTGGCGACCCAGGCTTCGTGACGAGCTACCGGCGGGCCGGAAGGGATCCAGCCGAAATATTTCTGCACCTTGGCCAGAACTTCCTCCGGCTTCACGTCACCGGCGATGGTGAGGGTGGCGTTGGCAGCACCGTAGTAGTTCTTGAACCATTCCTTAACGTCGTCGAGAGAGGCGGCATTGAGATCTTCCATCGAGCCAATGACCGTCCAGGAGTACGGGTGGCCGGGCGGACGTGTGTTCTTCTGGATCAACTCGTAGGCAATGGCGTAAGGCTGGTTTTCGCCCTGCCGCTTTTCATTCTGCACCACGCCCCGCTGTTCATCGAGCTTGGCTTGGGTGATGGCGCCAGTGAGATGACCCATGCGATCCGATTCCAGCCACAGTAACAAATCGAGCGCATCCTTTGGGGCATTCTGGAAATAATTCGTGCGGTCCTCGCTGGTGGTGCCATTCATGTCCGTCGCGCCGACTTTCTCGGTCGCCTTGAAGAAGTCTTCGTTGAAGTTCTCGCTGCCGTTGAACATCAAGTGCTCGAACAAGTGCGCAAACCCGGTCTTGCCAGGCTTCTCGTTTTTCGAGCCCACGTGATACCACACGTTCACCGCGACGATTGGCGCCTTGTGATCCTCGTGAACGAGCAGCGTGAGCCCATTGCTCAGCACGTATTTCGTGTAGGGAATTTCGATGGAACTGTTCGAGGGCATCGGGGCGGCCCAGGAGAGAGACCACGTTACGATGAAGGCGAGTGCAGCCAGAAAGACTCTCTTGTTTTGCATGGTGGGGAACTTAGGGGGCTGATCCGGGATAGCGCAAGTTTCAGGTGCTTTGGAGGCTTGGAGAGCGCCTCGGCCACGGATTAGCCTTGGCAGCATGTCCAATTACATGATCGCACATCTAGACGAAATCCCCGCGCAACGCTGTCCCTGTGGTTTCACCCAGCGTGCGTTCGCCGGTTCATCCGAGAATGTGGCGAGCCTGCATGTCGTGGATATCCAGCAGGATTCGCGGACGCATTATCACAAGCGCATGACTGAGATTTATCTCATTCTGGAAGGGGAAGGGCAGATGGAACTCGACGGCGAGCTGATTCCTGTGAAGCCGATGACCGCAATTTACATCCGGCCCGGCTGCCGGCATCGCGCGATTGGCAAATTGAAGATTGTGAATGTTCCAGTTCCTTCCTTCGACGAATCGGACGAATGGTTTGATTGATCGCTCCCTGACGTCCCTGTTTTTGTTGCCTTTGGTGTTGAAATGGAATCCCTCCCTTGACCATGGTCCTGCGCTTTATCCATCGGCTATGAATGCGCTCGCGAAATGTTTCCGGAATATCTCTGTAGTCATTTCGCTTTGGGCCGTGGCGCCGGGCGCCTTGCCAGCCGCGGAATACGAATGGACTTTTTCCGAGCGGCTTTCCATCGCGTTGGGTAATGGCGCGATGAGTTACGCAGACGGTTCAGTGACGGAGGGTTTAACCAGGTTCGGCGTCACAGATGGCAGCACCATTCCCCACATCGGCGGGCGGCCGGCCACTTACATGCACGTTCCTGCCTTCACGGGCGCGGGAAACGGATATCACCTGAAGCTCCACGATTCACCTGCCAACGGAGGCGGCAGTCTCATCAACCAGTACACCGTAATGTACGACTTGTACCTGCCCGGCTCGCCGAACTGGACAGCGTTATTCAACGCCGACCCGCGCAATACGTCGGGGAACGATGCAGACTGGTATATCGCGCCGGACGGTGGAATCGGTATCGGCACGGGTGGCTACTCGCCGGCGGGCACAATCATGCCGAACACGTGGTATCGAATCGGCCTGTCGGTGAACCTCACGGCAAACACGGCGTCAACCTACGTCAACGGCACTCTCGTGAAGCAAAACTCCGGCACCCTTTACGCTCGTGACGGACGCCTGGCGCTCTTTCCCAACAACCACACGCTGCACAGTCTCCTCCTTTTCAACGAGGCCTCGACCAGCGGTGTCTATACCCACGAACTCTACGTGAACACCGTGTACTTTACGGACCGAACGTTGACCCCCGCGCAGATGGCGGCGTTTGGCGGACCCAATGCCGTTGGCATCGCGGTTCCCGAACCGGGCAAGTGGCCCTTGCTGGGAATTGGCACGCTGGCATTCATGCTGTGGCGCCAGCATTGGAAACGTTAGCCCGCCGTCGGATGGTTTGGATTCGTCGCGGGTCTGTGCTTGAACCGACCTTGCCCGACCTTAATATTCCGCCCGATGAAATTGTTTCTGGCCTTTGCCGTCTGGATTGGAATGGGTGCCGTGCTGGTGAAAGGGCTCTTGATGGCCGTTAACGGAAAGCCGCTGCTGCTCACGCTCTCGACTTTGGCTTTTATCGCGTTGGTCGCCAAGATCGGCTGCCTGACCCACGACTAAACGGCGCCACGGAAGGTCGGCTCATTCAGGCCCGACAGTTCTCCGGTGCTGTCCGAAAGTTTCTCCACCGGCGCCCCGACCCGCGACAGCATCGATCGCCACAAGTTACACAGCGGCGTGTTCTTTTCGTAGATAAGGTGCCGCCCGCTCGCAATCGTCCCGCCGCCGTGGCCGCCCAGGATAATGGGCAAATTGTGTGGATCGTGCCTGTTTCCGTCATGCATCCCCGCGCCGAGCACAATCATGCTGTTATCCAGCAGGTTGCCTTCGCCCTCTTTGATCGACCGTAGCTTTTCCAGCAGATAAGCATACTGCTGCACGTGCCACGCGTTGATGCGCTTGTATTGCTCCAGGTTTTCCGTCCGGTTTTCGTGATGTGAGATCTGGTGATGTCCGCCGCTGACGCCGGGCAGAAACGAAAAGTTCTTGCCGCTGACAGCGTTCCCAAACATGAACGTGCTTACCCGGGTGGAATCCGTCCAGAACGCCAGCGCCATGATGTCGAGCATCAGTTGCACGTGCGCGGTGTGATCCACGCGGCGGCGTTCACGCAAGTTCGCAGGATCCTTGTAGTAATCATCGATGCGCCCGCCTAATCGCTCGATTTCCTTGCGAGCCAGTGAATCGCCATCGTATTCCTCCGCCCGGCGCTTGGCATCGAACGCGATGCGTTTCTCCACCGCCCGAACCGAATCAAAGTATTCATCCAGCTTTTCGCGGTCCCGGGCGCCCACCTGTCCGCGCAGTCGGCGCGCATCGCCTAAAACAGCATCGAGCACACTTTGGTCATTGGCGGAGACGCCTTGACCATCCTTGAGCGACGAGCGGAACAACCGATCGAAGGCGAGTTTTGGATTAATCTCCTTGGCCACCGGCGTCGTCGGCGTGCTCCATGAAATGTGGGAGCCGTAGAGGCGCGTGTAACCCACGTTCGTATCTACGCCCGTCGTCACCGGCTCAATGCCCAGTTCCAGCGAAGGCAAAGGCGTCAGGTTGCCAATGCGTTGGGCGGCAATCTGGTCAATTGATACGCCGCCGCTGCGCAGGTTGCTGCCCGTCGTCTTGGTGATGGTCGTCCCCGTGAGCCAGGCGGCGGTCTTGACGTAATGGCCGTCGCCGGTGTTCGTGCCGGCGTTCCACAATTGTTGCAGCACCAAGATGTCTTTCTTCAACGGCGCCAATGGCTGCAATGCCTCCGAAAGCTCGAAGTCGGAGCCCGTACCCTTCGGCGCCCATGTGTGTGGGTTCACGCCGTTCGCCATATAGAGAAACGCCATTCGAACCGGCGCCTTGGCCGGGCTGCCGCCCAAACTTGGGCCGGCGAATGCGCTCAATGGCTTCATGACCTCAAGGAGAGGCAGGCCCATCATGACGCCCATTCCCTTTAGCATCTTGCGTCGTGAAATTCTCCAGCTGTTACTCATGGCATTTTCTCCACAGGACTGTTCCGTCGATATTGGAAAGGATAACTGTTTACCACCGCCGTCACCAGTGTCGAAGTTCGATTGCCGTCTCGCTCCAGTTCGTCGGTGATTTTCTTGATCGCGGGCACGTCGTAGAATTCGAGGCCGCGGCCGAGTGCGTACGAAAGCATTCGTTCAGTCACGTTTCGGACGTACTCATTCTTGCGCGCGAGTAGCAACTGCTTCAACTCCGCCGGTCCATTAAACTTTTCGCCCGTGCTCATCACGCCGCTCGCATCGACAGGCGCATTCGCAATGTTTGTTCGCCACTGTCCGATCGCATCAAAGTTTTCCAGGCCGAATCCCAAGGGGTCGAGGCGCGAATGGCAGCCGGCGCACTGCGGTTTTGTGCGGTGCTCTTCAAGCCGTTGGCGAAAGGAAAGTCCGTTGCGCGGCGCGTCTTCCGCCGGCAAACCACCGGCGTCCGGGGGCGGTGGTGGCGGCGGTGTGCCGAGCAATTCCTCCAGGACCCACTTGCCGCGCAGCACAGGACTCGTCCGTTGCGGATAAGAGGTGAGGGTGAGCACGCCGCCCATTCCCAGCACGCCTCCGCGGTTGCGATCCGGCAGCGCGATGCGCCGGAACTCCGAGCCCGTCACGTTGGTCAAGCCATAGTGAGCGGCGAGGGTTTCGTTCACGAACGTGTAGTCCGCATCCAGAAGCTTCAGCAGGCTTCCGTTCTCGCGGAGCAACGACGCGAAGAATTCAATGGGCTCGGCATACATCGCGGCGCGCAATTCGGGAGTGAACTTCCCGAACCGCCGCGGATCCGGTTGGACCGAGGTGTGGAGTTCGTCCACCCGCAGCCATTGCCCTGCAAAATTTTCGGCAAAGGCCCGCGACTTCGGATCACGCAACATCCGCTGCACCTGGCCTTGCAATATGGCGGGCTCACGCAATCGCTGGCGCCCCGCAAGCGCAAACAACTCGTCATCGGGCATGCTCGACCAAAGGAAATAGGAGAGCCGACTGGCCAATTCGTAATCGCCCACGCGATAAGGTTCCTTTGTCGGGCGATCGCGTTCGATGCGGAACAGGAAGTGCGGTGACACCAACACCGCCTTCAGCGCGAACTTAACGGCACTTTCAAATGATTCACCTCGCGCGTCAGCCTGCTCAAAGAGGCGGAGAAGCGCGTCGGTTTCCCCCTCTTCAACCGGGCGGCGGAAGGCGCGCGTCGCGAAACGCTCAATATTCTTGCGAGCCGCCGCGGTCTTGGAAACCAGCCATCGCGGCCGTGACACAAAGATCAGTTCGGGCCTGGCCTGCATCAAAACACTCCCGGCGGCCTCCAGGTATTTCTCCAGGAGAATCGGTGGGACGAAGAGGGTGTCAGCATTGTTATCGAAACCGCCGCCGCCTCCGCCGTCCGCTGGGAACTGATCCGCGGGCTGATTCGTCACTCCCAGGAGGTCGCGAACCGTGTTGTTGTATTCGAAGCGGCTTAACCGATGGATGACCACCCGGCCCGGATCTTTCGGGAACTTGTCGTAATCAATGTGGGCCAGGGTGAACTGTCCCCAATCCACAAATCGCTGCCGTTCGGATTCGCTGGGTTGCGGTTTCTTGCCGGGAGGAGGCATCTCGCGACCGCGCACCAGTTCAATAATCTTTTCGAGGAGCTTTGGGTCACGCTCGAAGTCGGCCTGGGTCTTGAGCGGCGACATGTCCAAATGGCCTTTGGCCGTTTCGGCGTCATGGCATTTCAAGCAGGTGGCCTCGATCATCGAACTGATCTGGGCAAAGGCGACGACATTGGTGGGTTGTGCCGCCGCATCGACGCTCGCCCTGGCCAATGTCAGAATGGTTGAAACTATAACGAATAACTTGGACCGCATTTGCACGGGGATCGACGCGGCAAGTGGCGGCGCATTCAAGATTCGTCGTGCCCGGTGTGCCGAAGGGTGGTCGCTCCGGGAGCTCGGTTCATCGGCAATGCCCGTGCGCTGCCTGCCTTCCGGCTTTCTTCACGGCAATTGGATTTTATTTGTTGCGTTGCCGGCGGGCGATCGTTTGGCTGACGCGGTGACCGATATTCCTTCTGACCTGGCCCCTGTTTTTTGGAGCGCGGTCATTGTCTGTGCCATCTCCGCGCTCACTTTCATGGGCAGCCTGACGATGCTTTTGGGCGAGCAGCGGCCTCGCGTCCTGCGCATCCTGTGGATTTCGGCGTCGTTCCTCATCGCCTCGGCTGTCACCTGGATACTGATCCTCGCCAATCGGCGATTCTGACGGAAAAGCCCAAACCCGTCGCTTGCACCGGGAAGATTGCGATGCACGGCCAAGTTTGGCGTGACAGCGCTAACTCCTCGTTGTACGACAATCCGCGGTCTTAAGGGGGTTCGTACCAGTTACACTGTCTCGCGGCGTCGGCGTTGAATTTCAAACTGTTGTGAAGAACTTTTTTTCCGGCATCTTTCCATCTTGCCTCTTGTTGACCACGTTATTGCACGCCGCGACCGGCGACCTTGACCCTGGTTTTGCCGACACCGGGCTGCGGCGTATCGGATTTAATGGTGGAAATGATCAGGCGTTTGCCACGGCGTTGCAGCCCGATGGCAAGCTGCTCATGGGCGGGGCGAGCGGGTTGCAGGTTTACAACGGCACGTTTTCGGTGGTGCGCTTCGATACGAACAACGTCCTCGACGCCACCTTTGGGGAAGGTGGGCGGGTCGTGACGGAGGTGAATGCGCCCGGCATTCCCGGTCGCTATGCGCGAATCAATGCGCTCAGGGTTCAAGCCGACGGAAAAATCGTGGCGGCCGGTTACGCCAACGTGGATACGAACCGGTCCGACTTCACCCTCGTGCGCTACCACCCGAACGGAGCGATCGATACGGCGTTCGGCACAAACGGCAACGGCATCGTCTATACCGCCTTTACACACGGAAGCGTGATTCGCGCGATGATCATCCAGGGCGATGGCAGGATTGTGGTCGCCGGTTATACAAATTACCCCGCGAACGCCGGTGAAGGGGCGGTGGCGTTGGCCCGCTACACGACGAATGGCGTGCTTGATGGCACGTTTGGCACTGGTGGGAGGCAGATCACTTCCGGTGTCATCGGATACACCGGCGCGCATTCCTTGCTGCAGCAAGCGGACGGGAAACTCCTCGCGGTGGGAATCGGCATTGGGGTGGGACACAACGGGATTGATTTTGCTCTCTACCGCTACACGACGAACGGAACGCTCGACGGCACTTTCGGCGGCGGCACGGGCAGGGTCTTCACGCAGATCTCCACCAACAACAATGGTTACTTCGACACAGCCAACGCGGTGGCCATCCAGGCCGGCAACGACACTATTCAGAACCCCGACAAAATCGTCGTCGCCGGCTCGTACTACACGGGCTTTCCGGGTAACAAGACGTTGATCGCTCTTGCCCGGTATTCCATGGATGGCGTTCTGGACAACACGTTTGGCAACGGCGGCATCGTGACCAATACCATTACGGGCGCCGATACGGCGATTGGCTTGACGGTTTCCGGATTCGCCAGCCAGCCGCGCCGGATTATTATCGGTGGCTACAGCACGCTCAATGGGACCAATCACTTCACGATGGCTCGTTATACGGCTGCAGGCGCCTTGGATACTGCCTTCGGCGGCAATGGCACGGGCTGGATCCTCGTCCCGATTCCCGGATCGATCGAGACGTATGCTACAGCCATGGCCGTGCAATCCGGAAGGTACGTGCTGGCCGGTTATTCGGCTTCGTCCCCGGAAAATCACGATTTCACGGCGCTGCGATTCAACAACGACGGTACGCGCGATACGAATTTCGGCCCGGGCGGAATCCTCACGGCCGATATCGCGCATCGAACCTCAGCGGCGAAAGGCGTGGCCGTGCAAAGCGACGGCAAAATCGTCGTGGCTGGTTACGCCAGTAACGGGGGGAATGACCTCTTCGCCCTCGCCCGTTTCCTGGCTGATGGTTCGTTTGATAACTCTTTCGGCAGCGGCGGCCAGGTGAAAACCAAGCTGGGCTCCGCAAACTCAGGGGCCAATGCTGTCATAATTCAGCCAGACGGAAGGCTCCTCGCTGCGGGATATACAACCCTCAACGGCAATCGCGATTTCGCCGTCATCCGTTATCTTGAGAATGGGACCCTTGACCCTTCCTTCGGCACGAACGGAATCTCTATTATATCGCTGGCCGTCGGGAGCGATGATGCGAACGCAATCACCCTGCAAGCGGATGGCAAGCTCCTGGTCGCCGGGGTGAGTCACAATGGGGCGAACTTGGATTTTGCTGTGGTGCGCCTGACCGCGAATGGCCTTCTCGATAATTCCTTCGATGCCGATGGCAAGGTCACCACCGCCATCGCGACCGGCAATGATTATTGCCACGCCGTGAAGGTGCAGGCAGATGGGAAAATTGTCCTGGCCGGTTACACGGAGATTAATGCCAACTACGACATCGCCCTGGCTCGCTATAACACCAACGGCGCGCTCGACAATTCGTTCGGCTCGTTCGGGCGCGTCGCGACGGACATTGGCACCAGCACCGTCGATGGATCTTTCTCCATGCTCATCCAGACCAATGGCCGCATCGTGGTCGCAGGTTACACGGTCAACGGGGTGAACGTGGACGTCGTCCTCGTCCGCTACCTCACCAATGGTTTTCCCGATTCATCCTTCGACGGGGACGGCAAAACGACGACGCCCATCGGCCTTGCCACCGATTACGCCAACGCCATCACGCTGCAAGCGGACGGCAAGCTCATGGTGGCCGGAGCCAGCGTCATCGGCGCGCACGCGGAATTTGCGGCCTTGCGATTTCATTCGGATGGCACCCTCGACGGTTCCTTCGCTGCCGGTGGCAGGACCGTGATGCCTTTTCAAAATAACGCGGAAAACATCGCCTACGCCATCGCTCTGGATTCCATGGGCCGCGCGGTTATCGCAGGCGACGCTGGTGGGTTGTTCGGCATCGCGCGCGTGCAGGGAGATCCCTTTCTCAAAATCCTTTCCATCACCCACATGGGGAACGGCAACAAGTTGCTGAAGGGCGTCGGCTTGCCGAATGCCGGCCACACCCTGAACGCCTCACCCACGGTCAACCCCGGCGCCTTCTCGCCGCTCGCTCCGATCACGGCCGATGGGCTGGGGGCGTGGCAATACCAGGAAGGATCCGTGCCGGGTGTGAGCAATCGTTTCTACCGCCTTTCGTATCCCTAGCCGGCGATCGCTTGTTTTGCCTGCGCTGCTGGAAGCAGTTCAGGCCGCGCGCTCTTCCACACTCAGAACAAGTCACGCCATCGCCTGCTGGCGGGTTTCCACGCCTCGATCCACATTCGACGGCATGAAATCTTTGACTGAACACCTTTGGTTTGAAGTGAAAGGCCGGCGTGGTTTTGTGAATATCACGAGCACCGTGGAAAACCTCGTGATGCAGAGCGGCGTGAAGGAAGGACTCTGCCTCGTGAACGCCATGCACATCACCGCCTCCGTGTTCATCAACGATGAAGAAGAAGGGCTGAAGCACGATTACGAAGTGTGGCTGGAGAAACTTGCCCCGCACGCACCCACCACCCAATACCGGCACAATCGCACCGGCGAAGACAATGCCGACGCGCATTTGAAACGGCAGATCATGGGGCGCGAAGTGGTCGTGGCGATTACCGACGGCAAGCTCGACCTCGGCCCCTGGGAGCAAATCTTCTACGGCGAGTTCGACGGCAATCGCCGCAAGCGCGTGTTGGTGAAAATCATTGGGGACTGACGAGCGCGTTATGACTGGCGCCCGTTGTCTCAGGAGGCCATTTCTTCATTTACCCTTTGGCTCCCATAACTCAATCCGGTTGCCTTCCGGATCCGTAATCCACGCGACGCGGCCGAATGCGTCGTCCCTGACCTTCTCTATCACCACTCCATCGCGCCGAAGCTGTTCCAAAAGCCGCTCCAAATGGGCGACTCGATAATTGATCATCATCGTCGCCGCTGCGGAACCCAAATAGGATGTGTTGGTGGGGAAGAGCGCCCAGGCCGTGAGGCCCATGCGCTCCGGTATGTCCTTCTCCCGCCAGTGAAACATGGCGAAGCCACCGGCGCTTTGTATGCCCAGATGGTCTCGATACCACGCGCCCAATTTCTTCGGCTCGCGCGCTTTGAAAAAGATGCCGCCAATGCCATTGACCCTTTCCATTTGATTGGTCCCGGCGGTGGGAATCGCACGGTCCGTTATCCGGTTCGTGGTGGCTGCCGCGACCGAGAGCAGAACCGCTGTGGCCAGGGTCGAACCGAGGAGCATGCTCTTGATGTCGATTTTCATGCGCACGTTGTTCCTTCCGGGAAGATAAAGACCCGCTTGCCCTCGATCCGCAACCCTTCTCCGTTGCAATGGATAAAATCGCGTGGGCGCACTGCTCCTGCTTCTGAACGGTTTTCTCAGGGCAATGCCTCGGCATGGAATGAAGGCGAGCCTTTGGGTCCTCCTCCTCCTCGAACTTCACCGTGCGTCTTATCAGGGTGGATTAAACAACCCATTACCAAGAGTCACTTTCCCTTGCCGCACGCTTCCACCCTTTGGCAACTTCTGCGGACGCACATGGCCCGCCCAAAATCCATCGCCAGCAATAACTCGCAAAACAACAGCACCGCCACCATCGATAAAACCGTCTCCACCGACCACGCTTGCCGTGGTCATTTGCCTGGTGGGGTGAGAGTCCTCTCGAACCCTGATCAAAAAACCGGGCCGAAAAAGTTAGGGTTCGACGGAGTCTCACCCAACCCGGCTTACGCCAACATCCCGGGCTTCTGTAACACCACCGCTGAAAACGCCGCGAAAGGCCACGTCCTGATGCCTGGCCGCTATGTCGTTGCCAAGGGAGTCGAAGACGACTCCACCGAATCCCGCACCCTCGCCGCCCTGCGCGACACGCTGCTGCCGAAGCTGCTGAGCGGGGAGTTGAGCATTCAGGGATCCACAATCTGATATTCACAGCCGCCCATGATTAACCAACTCCAACTCATCAGAAACGTCGGGCGCTTTGACTCGGTAAATGCGGCAGCAAGCATAGCGCTCGGTCGCTTTACTTTGATCTATGCGGAGAACGGTCGAGGTAAGACGACGCTCGCCGCGATTCTCCGGTCATTGGCAACGGGTGACTCAATTCCGATTGTGGAGCGCAGGCGTCTCGCCTCGCAGCATCCTCCGCATGTGATTATTGGATGTGCTGGCGGCCCACCCGCAGCCATGTTCCAGAATGGCGCTTGGAATCGGAACCTCGCGGACATGGTTGTCTTCGATGACGTGTTCATTGACCAAAATGTTTATTCAGGACTCGTTGTAGGGGGAGACCACCGCCAGAATCTGCACGAATTGATTTTAGGTGCTCGAGGAGTCGCGCTGAATCAGCAGCTTCAAAACCTTGTAGCGCAGGTCGAAGTTCACAACCGCACTCTACGCCAACGCGAAAATGCTATTCCAGCTGCCGAACGTGGTGCGCTCACCGGGGACCAGTTCTGTGCGCTTCAAGCGAACCCAAACGTTGCGACGGAGATTGAAGCAGCCGAACGACATCTTGCGGCGGCTCGCGAGCAGGACCCTGTTCGCAATACTCCCGCATTTGAGTTGCTTAGTTTTCCAGCGTTCGATCTCCAAACTGTCGAGAACGTGCTGCAAGCTGGGGTTCCAGAACTGGACGCTGCTGCTGCCGCACGAGTCCAAGAAGACCTCGCAACTTCCGGGCGGAATGCTGAGGAGTGGATTGGAGAAGGAATGCGGCGACAGGCTGAACGGCCGCAGCAGGTCGCTGACGAATGCGTTTTCTGCGCCCAGAACTTGGGCGGATCACCCGTTATTGGCCACTATCGCGCATTTTTCAGTGGCGCATATCGAACGTTGCAGCGGAATATCACCGGGGCCTCGACAGGCCTGAACCAAACGCACGCCGACAATGTCGCTACATCCCTAGAACGTTCCGTCCGTGTTCTAGGCGAAAGGCGGCAATTTTGGGCACGGTTTGCAGAGCTTCCACCACTTCAAGTTGATACGGCGGCAATTGTTCGTGACTGGCTTGCAGCACGCGACCAACTGGCTGCGCTGCTAACCCAGAAACGAGCTGCTCCACTTGATGTGGTTGCGGTTCCTGATGCAGTTCGTGCATCCGTTCAGCTTCACGAAGCCAATCTTGCGGCAATCGCTGCATCCAACCAACAACTGACCCAGGAGAACCAAACGATTGCTGCTGTGAAGCAGCGGGCTGCGAACGCAAACCCGGCGGCAATCGGCGCTTCACTATCTCAGCTCAAGGCCGTTCAAGCCCGTCATAGCGCAGTGACGTCGGCGGCCTGCGCGGACTACTTGGCAGAGAAACACGCAAAAGCCGCAACTGAGCTGCTGCGTGAGCAGGCGAAAACTGCGCTCGATCAGTATCGGGCAAATGTTTTCCCGAACTATCAAGTGGCCATCAACCGCTACCTCGCTCGATTCAACGCAGGCTACCACCTCGACGCTGTGACCGCAGTCAATACGCGCGGAGGTCCGACGTACACATACAACGTCATCATTAACAACACGGCGGTGGCGGTCGCGGGTGGAAACCCACAGCCGGGCGACCACTCGTTTAAGAACACGCTGAGCGCTGGAGACCGCAACGCATTGGCTTTGGCCTTCTTCTTCGCATCAATCGAACTCGACCCAAACCTAGCCACAAAAACGGTCGTCATTGATGACCCAGTATCGAGCCTCGACGAGCATCGGTCGCTAACGACCGTTCAGGAAATCCGGCGTCTTTCGACCCGCGTCGCTCAAGTCATTGTCCTCTCACATAGCAAACCGTTTCTCTGCCGAATTTGGGAAGGTGCGGCTCCAGCATCTCGAACTGCCCCGGATCCTCGAGTTGCACTCCATGTGGTCCGCGATGGAAGCGGTTCGACCATCGCTTCGTGGAACGTGGACTACGACTCAATCACTGAGCATGATCGGCGAAACGCTGCTCTTCGGGATTACATCGCAAATGGCGCAGGCAATGATCGCGAAATCGCCCAATCATTGCGTCCGCACGTCGAGGCATTCTTCCGCGTCGCATGCCCCGAGCATTTTCCACCCGGCACATTGCTTGGACCATTTCGGGGCCTCTGCGACCAGCGAATAAATACGGCGCAGCAGATTCTCAACGCGGCAGACATTCAGGAGCTTCGAGACATCGTTGAGTATGCGAATCGATTTCACCACGACACGAATGCTGCGTGGGAAACCGAAGTTGTAAATGCGGGTGAATTGACTGGATTCGTAACTCGTGTCCTGACGTTCGTGAAACGCTCCTAGTTAAGAAACCATGAGCCTCAACGAATCCATCGTCGAAAACGCCGCCCTCGCATGGTTCGGGGCGCTGGGCTATGCGGTCGGGCACGGGCCGCGGCTCGCGCTTGGTAAATATGCCAAAGACACTCTCGTCCCGGCTTTCGCCCAGCGGGAGAAGGAGAAAGAGCGGGAGGCCATGCGAGCGGCTGAACCCGGTCATTCCCGGGGACGCGCGGGAGGAGGCTTATGCCTGATGTCTTCGTGATCGGCGGGCCGAACGGGGCGGGTAAGACGACGGCCGCTCGCGGGATGTTGCCTTCGTTCATCGGGATTTCGCAGTTTGTGAATGCGGACGAGATTGCTCGCGGACTTTCCGGTTTTGCGCCGGAGACTGTGGCGCGTGAGGCGGGAAGCATCATGCTGCGCCGCCTGCGGACGCTTGCAGAGCGGCGCGAGAACTTTGCTTTTGAGACGACGCTGGCTTCGCGCTCTTTTGTCCCGTGGCTGGCGCGATTGCAGACGGCGGGATTTGATGTGCACGTCGTTTACCTGTGGCTGCCGACGCCGGAACTGGCGATCGAACGGGTGGCGCGCCGAGTGGAAGCCGGCGGACATGCGGTGCTCGAGGAGGTGGTGCGGCGGCGCTATGCGCGCGGGCGGGAGAACTTCCTGCGAATGTATGCGCCCCTCGCCGATGCGTGGGAGGTGTATGATAACTCCAGCCTTGAGCCATTCCTTGTGGCGTACGGCGGCCGGGGCGAGGCAACGACGGTCTTGGAAACGGAGGAATGGCGGGGCATCACTGAGGGCGAAATATGAATGTCGACGAGAAAAGCCG
This sequence comes from uncultured Verrucomicrobiae bacterium, assembly GCA_963760275.1. Taxonomy (GTDB): domain Bacteria; phylum Verrucomicrobiota; class Verrucomicrobiia; order Limisphaerales; family SIBH01; genus JANNGC01. Next base: position 1,480,673 of record CAVXCM010000002.1, on the reverse strand, counting down.
TTTGCGGAAGAAGGTCGACGCCGGGCTAAAGGCGGCGGTGGCGGCGGCGCTGGAGGAACACCGCCGGGCCGGACGGGTCGTGGCGATTCTGCGCGGAGGACGGGTAACCCTGACGGCGCCGGAGCCGGCCGGGAGTGAATGGGTGCTGCGCGAGGACCCACCGAAGCGGTAAGCGGAATGTTGAACGAATCCATCGTCGGAGACGCCGCCCTCGAATGGTTCGGGGAGATGGGCTATGCGGTCGGGCGCGGGCCGCACCTCGCGACCGGTGAACCGGCGGCGGAGAGGCAATGTTTCGGCGCGGTGGTGCAGGAGGGGCGCTTGCGCGTGGCCGCGCCGCGGTCATCAGCATCTCGCCGCGTCCCCCTTTACGCCCAGAATACAACCGCAGCGTGGAATCCCGCGGATTCAACCCGCCTTTAGCGTGTTCTGGACGTCCAAACGAACGTCAATGGTGGTTAACAACGAGCTTTTACAAACCTGCAAAGCCTCTGTGTTAATCAACAAAAGGCTTTTACAAACTTGCAAAGCCTTTTTGTTAATCAGCAAAAGCGCTTTTACAAACCTGCAAAGCCTCTTTGTTAACCAGCAAAAGCGCTTTTACAAACCTGCAAAGCCTCTGTGTTAACCAGCAAAAGCCTTTTACAAACCTGCAAAGGCTCTTTGTTAATCAACAAAAGCCTTTTACAAACTTGCATAGCCTCTTTGTTAACCAGCATTGCCGCTATGCAGGTCAGCTTATCGGGACAGACTGTCCAATGACTGTCCCGGTCAGGAACAATTGCCGGACGGCTGGTGCCCAGCACGGTCAGCGCGTTCTGTCATGATCGCCCGGGTTGGAATGGTAGGACCGACTGGTTTCGTCGCCGATCGTGCAGGGGGCTGGGAAGAGACGCGCCTACCTTGGATTGCTGCGGAGGGCCGGAGCCCTGTGGTCAGTGCGCAAGGCCTTACAGGCGAACGGGTGCTCCGCGGTATCGCCGGTTGGGTTTCGCAAGGCCATTCTCGGCGTTCCAAGCCGCTCGGCGAATTGGTTGCGATCGGTTACATCCTCCCGCGGCGCATGCTGGGGCTGGTGGGGTCTGTCTGTGCCAAGCCCATGAATTTTCGGTTGGCACATCCCGTCCGTTTAGCCGAACAATCCGGAACACATGAAAGCACACATTTTCTTCGGCGCATTTTTTGCCAGCGCACTCGTTCTCACGGCGGCGGACGATGCCGGTTTCAAACCGCTCTTCAATGGCAAGGACCTCAATGGCTGGGAAGGCAATGCCGCCCTTTGGTCGGTGGAGAATGGCGCCATCACCGGGAAGACCGGCACGAACGCGGACAACAAGATCAATCACAACACCTTCCTCGTTTACACGAATGCGCCGGTGGACAACTTCGAACTGCGTTTCTCTTACAAGATTACGCCCACCGGAAATTCCGGGATTCAATATCGCAGCAAAGTCATCGAGAAAGGAAAGTTCGGCCCCATCGTCGGTGGCTACCAGGCGGATTTCGAAGGCGGCAAAACCTACTCGGGCATTCTTTATGAAGAGCGCGGGCGCGGCATCCTCGCGCAACGCGGACAGAAGACGGTGATCAAGGAGGTGGATGGAAAGACCAAGGTCGAGGTGGCCGGTAGCGTGGGCGATTCGAAAGAGATTCAATCCAGGATCAAAGCCAACGATTGGAATGAGTATGTGGTGGTCGCGAAGGGGAATCACGTTCAGCATTTTATCAACGGCCAGCAAACGATTGATGTCACGGACGAGCAGGAGGCAAAGGCGCCGAAGTCGGGTGTGCTGGCGTTGCAGATTCACACGGGGCCGCCCATGACGGTGCAGTTCAAGGACATCCGGATAAAGAATGCCGGCAAGGATAAAGCAGCGGCTGGCAGCCTGAAAAAACTGACGGGCAAGTGGGTGCCCATTGAAGCCGTGCTCAACGGAACGCCGGTGGAGAAGGACACATTGGATACGGTGTTGCTCACCATTGACGGCGAGAAATACACCTCGCGCATGGGCGACAGAATCACGGAAGGGACTCTCAAGGTTGATGAATCAAAGTCACCGGCTCTCATGGACGTGGTGCGGACCAGGTCGGACGGCGAGGTGGCGACGATTCCCGCGATCTGCGAAATCAAGGGCGACACGCTGAAGATTTGTTACGCGATGGGCACGACGGCGCGTCCGACGGAATTCAAATCAGAAGCCGATAGCGGCACGTTGCTCGTGACCTACAAGAAAGATTAGGCAGTTTCTCGCAGACTTTATGAAATTTCTACCTTTGGCGTTGTTGTGCGGCGCTGTCCTCACTGCGAGTGCGGCGGACAAAAAGATCGTCCTCATCGCGGGCAGCCCCAGCCACGGTTACCTGGAGCACGAGTATCGCGCGGGTAGCTTGTTGTTCCAGAAATGCCTGAGTGGGGTGTCTGGGGTGAACGTGGTCGTGGTGAGCAATGATTGGCCGAAGGATGTGAGTGTGCTGGAGGGAGCTGCCGCCATCGTTATTTTTTCCTCAGGCGGCAACGGGCATCCGCTCGCGCGTGATCCCAAACGGCTCCGGGCTTTGGAGGGCATTATCAATCCGGGCGTCGGTTTTGGGACGATGCATTACGCGGTGGAGATTCCTGAGTATAAAGGCGGGGCGGAATTTCTGCGCTGGCAGGGCGGTTACTTCCTCACGAACTGGTCTGTGAATCCCCATTGGACCGCGCATTTCAAAAACATTCCCGAGCATGAAATCACCCGGGGCGTGAAGCCGTTTATGATTCACGATGAATGGTATTACCACATGAAGTTCGCCGACCGAGGCGTGACGCCGATCCTGTCTGCCGTACCGCCCGAGAGCACGCGCGGGAAGCCGGGCGCCAACAGTTCGCACGGCGGCAACCCGGAAGTGCAAAAGCATAAAGGTGAAGCTGAGACGGTGGTATGGGCCTTTGAACGACCGGATGGCGGCCGTGGCTTTGGATTCACCGGCGCCCATGATCACAAGAATTGGGGTAACGAGAATTTCCGCAAAATTGCACTCAACGCCATTCTGTGGGTGGCCAAGGTGCCGGTGCCGGCGAATGGCGTTGAGTGTAAGGTGACGCCTGAAGATCTGTTGCAGAATCTCGATCCCAAGAAGCAAACCTGAGTCGGCGTCCAATCCCGCTAAAATCGAACCGTTCATCAGCCCCGTACTTCCCGCCAAATGAAAAAAATGTTTCGTGTCCTCGTTGTTGCTGCAGCGACGCTTGTACCGTTTTCCACAGTGCCGACGCCGCCGACAAAAAGATCGTGCTGGTGGCGGGGCGGCCCAGTCACGGCCCGGGCGACCACGAATTCCGCGCCGGCGCACTCTTGATCAAGGCGTGCCTGGACAAGATTCCCGGGATCAACGCGGTTGTGCATTCGAATGGTTGGCCTTCGAAAATGGAGGGCGAGAAGCGAGTCGATGACAACGCGGCTTTCCAGGGCGCTGATGCGATCATGCTGTTCATGGACGGTGGCGGCGGTCATCCGGCCATTCAAGGTGATCGCCTCAAGGTGCTGGCAGGACTCATCCAGAAAGGGGTTGGCCTCGGATGTTATCACTACGGCGTCGAGGTTCCGAAAGACAAGGGTGGGCCGGAGTTCCTGCAATGGATTGGCGGTTACTACGAAGATCGATGGTCCACGAATCCGCACTGGGATGCCGATATCAAGAGCCTGCCCAGGCACCCGATCACGAGCGGCGTGCAGCCGTTCAAAGTGAAGGATGAATGGTATTACAACATTCGCTTTCGTCCCGAGATGAAGGGGGTTACTCCCATTCTCGTGGCGACGCCTTCCGACGAAACCCGTCAGGGCAAGACGTCCTCCCCGCGCGGGCCGTATCCCCACATTGTCGCTGCCAATGGGCGCGAAGAAATCCTGGCGTGGGCGGTCGAGCGTGAGGATGGCGGTCGTGGGTTTGGTTTCACGGGTGGTCACGCCCACAAGAACTTCGGCAACGACAACTTCCGGAAACTGGTTCTCAACTCCCTGGTCTGGCTCGCCAAGATGGAAGTGCCTGCGGACGGAGTGCCGTCCGCCAGGCCCACCGAGGAAGAGCTGAAGAAGAATCTCGATCCGAAGGGCCAGCGCCGACAGGCCGAGGCCACTCCGCCGCCGCGGCCGTCGGGCCTGCAAGTGGCATTGGCTGACACGAAGAAGCTCACGCCAGGGACCGGCCTTGAGGCGTCCCTCTTTGCGGCAGAGCCGATGGTGGTCAACCCAACGGACATGGACATCGACGAGCGCGGGCGAATCTGGATTACCGAAGGCGCGAATTATCGGCTCACGATGCATGCCGCTTGGGGAATCATTCGGCCCGGCGGCGACCGCATCGTGATTCTTGAGGACACGAACGGAGACGGACGCGCGGACAAGGAAAAAGTGTTCTACCAGGATCCGACAATCAACTCGGCGCTGGGAATTTGCGTGCTTGGCAACAAGGCCATCGTATCCAGTTCGCCCAATGTGTTTGTGCTGACGGATACGGATGGCGACAGCGTGGCGGACAAGCGCGAGTTGTTGTTCCGGGATTCCTCCCGCGGCGATCACGATCATTGCATGCACGCCTTTGTGTTTGGGCCGGATGGCAAACTGTACTTCAACTTTGGGAACGAGGTGAGGGAGTTGCGCCGACCCAAGGGAGGCATTCTATCCCTGCCTTTGCACGGGCCTGTGCCGGAGCATGAGTTTGAAACAGTGGTTGATCTCGCGGGCAACGAGGTGAAGGCCAACGGCAAGCCTTACCGCCAGGGCATGGCGTTCCGGTGCAATCTCGACGGCAGCGAAGTCGAAACCGTGGGGTGGAATTTCCGCAACAATTATGAACTCGCCGTCGATTCCTTCGGAACCATCTGGCAATCGGATAACGACGATGACGGCAACAAGGGCGTGCGCATCAATTACGTCATGGAGTTTGGCAATTACGGATTCACGGATGAATTGACGGGGGCAGGGTGGGGGACCGCGTGGAAAAAAGCCCAGGCCAAAGGGGTGTCTGAAGATGAAAAGCCTGCCTATCACTGGCACCTCTCCGATCCCGGCGTGGTACCCAATTTGTTGCAGACCGGAAACGGATCGCCGACGGGCATCGCCATTTACGAAGGCAAAGCTTTGCCGGAAGTTTTCCGCAATCAAATCATCCACTGCGATGCCGGCCCCCGGGTGGTGCGCGCCTATCCGGTTGAAAATTCCGGAGCCGGTTACAGCGCAAGAATCGAAAACATCCTGACGAGTGCCGACAATTGGTATCGCCCGTCAGACGTTGCGGTGGGACCGGATGGGGCACTGTACATTGCGGATTGGAATGACGCGGGCGTGGGCGGTCACAACATGGCTGATCGAGCGCTCACCAATATGACGGGCCGCGTCTATCGCGTGGCTCCGCCCGGACTCAAATCATCGGTGCCTCCGCTCAATTTGAAGACGGCAGCGGGATGCGTTGCCGCGCTGCAATCGCCCAATCAAGCCACTCGCTACCTGGCTTGGACGGAGTTGCACAAGATGCAGGGCAAGGCCACCAAGGAACTGGAGAAGCTTTGGAAGCAACAAGACGAGCCGCGAATGAGGGCGCGAGCGTTGCAGTTGCTGGCGCGCATCGATGGAAAAGAAAAGAAGTACGTCGAGGCGGCGTTGAAGGACAAGAATGCGGACATTCGCATCGCCGGATTGCGCATCGCCCGTGAATTGGATTTGAACACGATCTCCTACGTGAAGCAGTTGGCCAAGGATCCTTCTCCGCAAGTGCGCAGGGAATGCGCCATTGCATTGCGTCACAGCGAATCTTCCGATGCGCCCAAGCTTTGGGCGACGCTCGCAGCGCAACATGATGGTCAGGATCGCTGGTATCTTGAAGCCTTGGGAATTGGTGCGGACCGGCAGGAGGAAAAGTTTTTTGCCGCCTGGCTTAAGCAAGTGAAGGGCAATTGGGATACGCCAGCAGGACGCGACCTGGTATGGCGCTCTCGTTCCACGCAAGCGCTGCCCATGCTGGTGAAACTGATCACAGCCAGGGAGGCGACGGCCGCGGACAAGGATCGTTACATGCGGGCACTGGACTTCATCAGCGGACCGGAGAAGGAAGAAGCGCTGGTGCAGATTGCGACGGGCGGCTTGTGATTCATACGGCGCTGTTCGGCGGACGGCAGCCACGGACGCGTTGTTCCTCGGAGTGCTGGTCCTTCATTTGATCGAGCGAGACACCGCACCCGGGCCTTGACGGAGTCATTCACGAGGCACCGGGGCGCGGCTCGTTTCATGGCTCGCGTTCGGGTTCCCGTCTTGACTCGGCAACAGCCTTGGCCTTTGGTCAAACTTGCGGAAGACGAAGGCGATACAAATCCAAGTCACATGAAAACCTTTCAGTTCATAATTCCCATTCTGACCGTGGGCATTTCCCTGTTGATTGCCGGCTGTGGTGGCGAAGCGAAAAAGCTCCAGGCCGAGAATGAAGCGTTGCGCGCTGAGTTGAACGACTTGAAGGCACGCTACGACGCCGAAGCCCAAGCCAGTGGCGCCCGGGTCGCCGAGTTGAAGAAGCTTCAGGCGGACGCGCAAGACGTCGCGCGCTTGCGGGGTGAAGTGACTCAACTCAGAAACGCCTCAAAAGACGGCGAGCGGTTGCGTGCTGAAAACCAGCAGTTGAAATCGGAGAACCAAAAATTGCAGGGAACAGCCGTGGCGCCCGCAGCCCAGGCATCAAGCACACCAACTCCTGCAGCGGGGGTATTTCCGCGCGAGTCGTGGACGTTTGCCGGATACGCCTCGCCGGCGGATGCCTTGGTTTCGGCCATCTGGTCGATGCAGCAGGGTAATCCCCGTCAATATTTTGAAAGCCTCACGCCAGAGGAACAGTTGCGCATGACGAAAACGTGGGAGGGGAAATCACCTGCCGAAATCGCCGCGAAGCATCAAAATGATACTGCGAAGATCACGGGCATGAGGGTGCTGAACGAACAGGTGGTTTCTGCGGAAGAGGTTCAGATGAATGTCCTCATTGAAGGGGTTGATCGCGCCGAGAAAGTTTCAATCAAGAAGGTCGGCAACGAGTGGAAGTTCGGCGGCTACATTCGGGATCCGAAGCCGTGATCGTGATGCTGGTTGCTGGCCTTTCCCGACCGGTGTGATTGTTCAACGCTTCATCGGGCCGGCTCAGATCGATTGTTGGCTGCGGCAATCTCGAACCCGGCTACCAGCGCGTGGCTTTCAAGAATGCCAGCAGGTCGGAGAGTTCCTGCTTTGTTAGTTGCTCGGCGAGACCCGAAGGCATGGTGGACACGCTGCCCGGCCGCATGTCGGTGATGTCGCTGCGGGCGATGCGTTGCTCGGTATTGGGACCGGTGGCCAAGACGACTTCGTCAGTGGAATCTTTTCTTAACACGCCGCTGTATTCCTCGCCGTCCTTCGTCGCCACAATCACTGGCTCGTAGCTCCGCACAAAGCTTGCGCTCGGATACACAATCGCCTCCAGCAAATCCCGCTCGTTGCGAATTTGCCCAATCTTCGTGAGGTCGGGGCCAACCTTACCGCCGAGATAACCAATTGCATGGCACGCCGAGCACGCCGCCCGCGCACTGTTGAACAGGGTCTGACCGCGCCGGATGTCACCGCCCGTCGCGGACGTGAGCAGAGTCATCAATGTGCTTCTTCTGCTGCGCGGCGTCGGTGTTAAGCGAGGCAAGCAGCGCGTCGGCCTTTTGTTGCACGCTGGCGGGGAAGTTCGTGAGCTGCGGCTTCACCGTTTCCGCGCGCAACGACGCGAGCGACTTCGATTTTTCCAGTGAGGCGAGCAGCGCGAGTCCGACGTTCTCATTCGTCGTGCGAGCGAAGGCACCGAGCAGCTTCGGCAGTTCAATGGGGCCCGCGGATTTCACGGATTCAGTCAGTGCGAGCAGTTGCGATTCGTTCAACCTGGCCTTGGCCAAAACACTCGCGGCAGCACCGCGCTCCGTGATGGAATTGTCCGGCGACAGTGCAGCCCGCAGAAAATCGAAAGTGCCCGTGTCCGAGGCCGCGGCGCTGACGGGCAACGCAGCGAGCGCCTTGAGACGCAATTCTTTCGCGTGGGTCGCGTCGCGGGCGAAGGCCAACAACGGTCCCGTGAGGTCCGTTCGGTTTGTTTTTGCATTGGAAAACGTAGTCGCGGCGGCCAGCGCAAGTTTGTGGTGACCAGTCCACGTGGATCGCAGACCCGATCCAACGCCTTCGCCCCACACCGGTGGAATTTCACTGAGCCGGCTCCGCGCCATCGCGCTCAGCGCCGTGGCTTGTGCGGCAGGTTCTCCGGCCATCTCGGTGATGTGCTTCTGAACCTCCGGCTGCGTTGCGCTTCGCGCGAGGATGTCTGCGAACTGCGGTTCTTCAAAAGTGGAACTAGCAAACGTGAATCGGTTATGAATCCACCGTGCCACTTCACCACCCCACTCAGGGTGACGAGCGATGATCCACAAGGCGGTGTCTTTCAGCAGCGCGTTGGTGGACGCGAGCAGCGGAACAACCTGGGCCGGCTTCAAGTTCCCGCCGGGCATCTGATCCAGCGCGAGCAACGCAGCGCGAGTCATAAGGGCCGGGCCAGAACCATTGCCGCCGAAACGCATCGTAGCTTCGGCGTCGCCAATTTCGATGAGCGCGTAAATCAGACTGTGTTCAAAGGAACGTTCCACCTCCGGCTGATCGCCGATTCCATGAGCCAACAGGAAACTGACCATATTGCTGGCTCTGATGCGGCCAATCGCTTCGGCACCCAGGCGTCGTAAGGGGGCCGGCTGCCCTGCGCGCAAGAATTCCCCCAAATGAATCGCGTCGGTTTCGTCACGCCTAAGGCTCACGGATTGAAGGGCGACATGGCGAACGCTGGGTTCCGGATCCTGCCTCATCGCGTGATGGATGCCTGTGCGAGCATCCGGGTGATTGATGCGTGTCAGCGCCCAGAGCGCGTGGCGACGACCGGCGGCGTTGAGCGAAGCGTGGGCGGCTGCTGCGTCGCCAAACGCGTTGGGGCGAATGCCCACGGCAGACAAGAGCGGCTTGAGGGCAGCGGGGCCTTGGTCGGCGAGCGAGTGAATGGCGCGAGCGATCACCGAGGGGCGCTTGTCTTCCAGGAGTTTCACGAGCGCGCTTGCGGTGAGGTTCTCCCAATCCAGTTTTAAACCACGCGGGTCGGCCAGCTTCGCCACTCCTTTCCGACGCACGCGATAAATCCCGCCCAGCACATCCGGCTTCTCAAGTTGCGACGTCGGGCAACAGAGCTTGTACCAACCGCCCGTGTCCACGACGATGAGCGAACCATCGGCGTCTTCGAGCACGTCGGTGGGATGAAAGTCCGGGTTGTCGCTGACGAGGAAATCCGAGTCGGTGGTCTGGTAAGTCGCGCCGCTCGGAATCATCGCGGAGCGGACGATCTTGTGCATGTTGAAGCACGCGACGAAGAGATTGTTTTGAAACTCCTTCCCGAACACGTCGGACTCGTAGCGCATCAGACCCGCGGGCGCGGCGGCGCCGAGATGCGTCATGATCGGCAGCAAGTCGCCGGTGCGCGGATGGCCTTCGAGCGCGTCGTTCGGCTTGCCATACACGCCGCCGTAAAGCGCGTGGATGAGTCCGTCGCGTTTGCCGCCTTCGGGATTTTGGAAAAAGGTGCCGGACAAAATGCGCTCGCCTTCGGGTGTGAAGGCGAGGCCCACGGGATTGTCCATGCCGCCCGTCATCACCGGCTCGACGCCAGTGCCGTCGGGGCGCGCGCGGAAGATGTGCGAGGCGCGCGTGGTGAACTCCTTGCCGTTCGGGAGCGTGTAGGTCTGTTTGGCGAAGGCGCCTTTGCACCAGTAGATCCAGCCGTCCGGTCCGGCGTAAGGCCCGTGCAAATCATTCGCGCAGCCGGTGAGCGTCTTGCCTTTAAACCATTCCACGCGCACATCGGCCACACCGTCATTGTTCGTGTCGGTGAGCTTCCAAATGCTCGGCGGCGCGGCGACGTAGAGCGAGCCGTCGAACCACAGGCAGCCCTGCGGCAGCATCATCTTGTCTGCGAAGGTGATGCTCTTGTCGAAGCGCCCGTCGCCGTCCGTGTCTTCGAGGCGCACGACTCGGTGCGGCTTCTCGGCCAGTTGCATTTCCACCTTGTCGTTCGAGCCGGAGGAATCGGTGACGTAGAGACGACCGAGTTCATCGAAGTCCGCTTCGATGGGACGCGGGACGAGATTGGTGCCGGCGACGAGTTCAATCTCGAAGCCATCCGGCAACGTGAAATTGTGCGCGCCCACGCGGAACTCGGCGGCGCGGGTGTAATGAAAAACGGCGAGCAGCAGGATGAACGGGCTAAAACGCATGGCTTCGATGATTCAACCGCGGCAAATGAGCGGTGCAAGGGTTTTGGTGCATCCTCTCCGAACTGGTGCGTGACAAGGCGGCCCCCAACACGAAAACTGTCTGCTGATTATGTTGGTCATTCCACGACGCCTGCGCGCCGTTCGCCACGGTCTCTTTTGTGCGGCCGCCGCGCTTTGGATTGCTCTTGGAGCAAGGACCGCCGATGGCGCTGCGGTGGGGGTGACCCCTTCTTCGCCAGATTACATTGTTCGCGCCTTCGATACCGGGGATGGGCTGCCGCAGAATTCGATCATCTCAATGGTCCAGACCCGCGACGGCTATTTATGGCTGGGCACGATCAACGGGTTGGTGCGTTTCGATGGGATGCGTTTCACCGTCTTCGATGAAGAGAACACGCCCGGCTTAAAGAGCAGTCCGATTACTTGTCTGTTTGAAGATAGCCGCGGAGATCTTTGGGTGGGAACCCAAACGGCTGGCACGGTTGTTATGCGGCAGGGGCGGATTGTGGTGCCGGGGAAAGGAGAGCTTTCCGTCCCGGGTGCAGAGCGAAGATTGATCGCGGCGTGTGAGGATGACGCGGGCGCGGTCTGGCTTTGCCAGGCGAACGGGGATGTCTGGCGCTTTCACGGGGAGGCCGCTCGGAAATTCACGTTGCCGCCTGGCGCGGGCCAGCCGAAGTCGTTGATCAAGGAACTGAACGGCCCGGTATGGATTGGCGCGCAGGGAGGACAGTTCGCAATCGGTCCCGTGACTGAGGACCACGTCATGGCCCTGCCAATTGCGACGAGCATTCCGGCGGCGCGCCTCGATCTACTTGTGGCCGGCAAACGCGCGGGGTTTTGGCGCCTCGCAGATTTGCAGGTGCAACGAGGAGCGGGCAACGGGACGATCCGGGACCTCGTCAAATACCCGTGGGTCGCGTCCGAACGCGCCATCGGCGCGGCCTGCGAGGACCGCGATGGGAGCCTGATTGTGGGGACGCTGGGAGCCGGATTTTTTCGCATTGGACCGACGGGGCAGGTGACGACAAACCAGGGGCTTTCCAACAACACCATTCTTTCGCTGCTGGTGGATCGGGAGGGGACGTTGTGGGTGGGAACGGATGGCGGCGGGTTGAATCGGCTGAAGCGGCGGCGCTTTCAGAAGGTGGACGAGGTGGAAGGCTGGGTGGTGCTGACGGTTTGCGAGGACCGTGAGAGTGGGCTTTGGATTGGGTCACATGGGAGTGGCTTCGGCCATTGGACCGGTGGGACGTTTCGGCGTTTCGGCGGCGAGTATATCAAAACGGTTTTTGTGGATGCGGCGGAGCGGGTCTGGGTGGGCACACGCAACTCAGGGTTGTTCCAATCCCGGGGCGAGCCCTTCCTGTTTCGATCGTTTACCGGCGACGGATTGATCCAGTCCGAGGTGCAAGCCATCCATCAGGATCGGCGGGGCGCACTCTGGTTCGGCACGCAGAGAGGGCTGGTTTCATGGGACGAGCGCCAGTGGAAACGCTGGGGAACCGCAGAAGGCCTGCACTCCGAAGACGTCACGGCGATTGTGGATGATCCCGCGGGTAACGTGTGGATCGGCACACGCGGCGGCGGGCTTAATCGATGGCGGGATGATCAGTTGACGACGTTTCGCAAGGCGGACGGCTTGCCGAGCGATGACATTTCCTCATTGCTGGCGGACACCAATGGAGTGCTGTGGGTGGCGACCTTCAGCAGTGGGTTGGCTCGATTGAAAGAGGGACGGTGGACTCGATTCACGACGCGGGACGGGCTGATTAGCAAGCACCTCGGCTACCTCGTTGAGGATGACGACGGTAATTTGTGGATTGGTTCCAACGCAGGTGTGTTGCGCATCGCCAAACAGGCGTTGAACGAGTTCGCCGATGGTTCGCTCCGGACGATCCCATGCCGGGCCTATGGGGTGGGGGATGGATTGCCCACCTTTGAGTGTACCACGGGTTCGCAACCCGGCGCGTGGCGCAGTCGCGATGGTCGGCTCTGGTTGCCGACGATCAAAGGATTGGTTTACGTGGATCCCCGTCAGTTAACTCCGAATACCAACCCGCCGCCGGTGAAGATCGAGACGGTGTTGATCGACGATGAGGTTGTCCCGCTGGGCTTTGGCACTAATCGCACCGTGACCATCCGGCCCGGCCAGGAGCATCTTGAAATTCAGTTCTCCAGCTTGAACCTGAGCGCACCGGAGCGAGCTCGTTTTCGTTACCGACTGGAAGGGTATCAGAAGGATTGGACGGAGGAGCGAAACGGGCGCGTGGCGCATTACCGCAAGCTGGAGCCGGGGAATTACACGTTTCATGTCATCGCGGCGAACGAAGACGAAGTGTGGAACGAGACGGGCAGCACGCTGGATGTTGTGGTTGAGACGCCATTCTGGAGGACATGGTGGTTCATCGGGATTGCGACGGGAGGCGTCATTGGATTGGTGGCGGGGATTGTTCGTTACGTCTCCACCCAGAAGTTGCGCCGGCAGTTGGTGGTGCTGAAACAGCAGGAGGCTCTGGAGAAGGAGCGCGCGCGGATCGCCCGGGACATTCACGATCAAGTCGGCGCGAGCCTTACCCAGGTGGCGCTGCTGGGTGAACTGGTGGAGACGGACAAGGATGATCCGATCGAGGTGGAGGGCCATGCGCGGCAAATTTCCCAAACCGCCCGCGAAACCACTCGTGCCTTGGATGAAATCGTGTGGACGGTGAATCCGCAGAACGACACGCTGGAAGGATTGGTGAATTACATCTGCAAATACGCCCAGGACTATCTCGCGGTCGCTGACGTCAGCTACCGATTTGATATCCCCGCTGAGTTGCCGCCGCTGCCCATTGCGCCGGACGTTCGCCATAACGTCTTCCTCGCGTCAAAGGAGGCAGTGACGAATATTGTCCGTCATGCAAAGGCGAAGGCGGCGTGGATTCGGGTGCGGCTGGAAGGCTCGACGTTGATTCTGGAAGTGGAAGACAACGGTCGCGGCGTCGCCGGATTGGATCCCGAAGCGGCGTTTCGAAGGAACGGATTAAAGAACATGCGCAAACGGATGGAGGACATTGGCGGTGCCTTCAGCATTGGACCCGGTGGCGCGGGCGGCGCACTGGTTTGTTTCAAAGTGCCGCTGGGTGCCAACAACGGCGCGGCCAGAATAAGTTCGCGGCCGGCAAATGATTGATTATGCCCATCACAGTTTCGATCGTGGAGGATCAGGACCAGTTACGCAAAACCCTGGAGCGCGTGCTGAATCGCGCGGATGGATTTGAGTGTGTGAGCACTTATGGCAGCGCGGAGGCTGCGCTCGAAGAGTTGCCGCAGAAGAAACCCAACGTCGTGTTGATGGACATCAACCTGCCCGGCATCAACGGCGTCGAGTGCGTGCGCAAGCTCAAGCAAGTGGCGCCGCAAATCCAGGTGGTGATGCTAACCGTTTACGAGGACACGGAGAATATCTTCAATGCGCTGGCGGCGGGCGCATCAGGGTATTTGCTCAAGCGAACGACGAGCGCGGAACTGCTGGAATCCTTGCGCGAGGTTAACCGGGGCGGTTCACCCATGACTGCCCACATTGCGCGCAAGGTGGTGCAATCATTCCAGAGGTCAGCGGCCTCGAACGAATCGACGGAGGATCTTTCTCCGCGTGAGCGTGAGGTCCTCGATTGCCTCAGTCAGGGGTTTCTCTACAAGGAAATCGCGGAGAAGCTCGGCATCAGCTACGAGACAGTTCACACCTATATCCGACGCATTTACGAAAAGCTTCAGGTGCGCACGCGGACTGAGGCGGTGGCGAAGTTTCTGCGACGATGATGGCCGGGACGAAGTGGGCTTTCCGTCGCGTTGAGATTCAACTGTCATAAAGCAACGGTCGAACACAGCGTTATTGGGTCGTCCAGCCGCCGTCGATGACGAGGTCCGTGCCGGTGATGAATCCCGCGGCGTCCGAGCACAGATATACGGCCAATTTCCCGATTTCGTCCGGACTTCCCCAGCGATTCAGCGGAATTTTGGAGAGGAACTGCGCGCTCAACTCCGCATTTTCCAGGAGCGGCGTGTTCATTTCCGTGGCGAAGACGCCAGGGCTGATGCCGTTCACCGTGATTTTCTCGGGAGCCAGTTCCAACGCGAGCGCTCGCGTGAACCCCAGCAAGGCAGTCTTGCTCGCGGAATAAGCTGTGCGGCCCGGCAATGAAACGTGCGCCATCATCGATGTCATGTTGATGATGCGCCCGTAGCCTTGAGATTTCATGTGCGGAACAAAGTCGCGACAGAGCAGAAAGGCGCTCGTCACGTTGGTGTTCATTACCCGGTTCCATTCCTCGAGCGTAAAGTCGGTCACCGGTTTGCGGATGTTGATGCCGGCGTTGTTGATCAAGATGTTCAAGACACGGCCCAATTTTTCGGTGAAGTCGGAGCGCAGGCGTGCAACGGCTTCTTCATCCGACACGTCGATTGCAAACGTTTCAGCAAGACCGCCCCGTCCCCGGATTTCGTCGGCGACAGCGGCGAGCATTTTCTCATCGCGGGAAACGAGAGCGACTGCCGCACCGGCCTCTGCCAGGGCGATGGCCATCGCTTTGCCCAATCCCTTGCTCGCGCCGGTAATGAGCGCGGTCCTGCCCTGAAGCGGTTGACTCATGCCGGGACGCTACGAAGCGGGCGCGGCGGGAACAATGGGTTTTGTGGGGCCGGAAGTGGGGGAACCTTCGCTCCGCAGTTGTCTTGCTCCGCAAAGGCCGATAGTTTGGCCTCCGATGAGCGAGCCACGAATATTGTATTGCCACTGCACCTACGCGCAGGTCGTGCCTCGCGAAGTCAAGGAAGCCGTCCTCAAAAAGCTTTGCGAATCGGGTGTGTCGTTCGAAGCGGTGGCGGACCTTTGCGAAATGTCGGCGCGCCAGGACTCGTCGCTACAGCGGTTGGCAGCGGGCGATTGCATCAAGATCGCCGCCTGTTTCCCGCGCGCGGTGAAGTGGCTTTTTCATACGGCGAAGGCGCCCTTGCCCGGCAGCGGCACGGAAGTCTTGAATATGCGTGTGCAAAGCGCCGAGGAGGTTGTGGCCGCGTTATTTTCACATGAGTTGAAACCAAACCTTCCCTCTGGCAAGGAAACTAAACCGTCCGCCGAGGAACTTCCTGCGACTGTAGCCTGATATGAGCATTAAAGATCAAAGCACCCTGCGCGTGGTTTTCTACGAGGGCGATGGAGCGCAAGCTCTCGATACAGACGAACGCTTTACCGCGATGACCGCTCTCTTGGAACGCGGTTACGCCGTGACGCGGACGACCACTCGCGGAAACGCGGCCCCTGCTGACCGCTCCTCTCTGCTGGTTCTCGGCAAGTTTGGCGCAAGCACCCCTTCGGTAGAAGACGCTGATGGTGGCGTTTCAATGCAGATACGAAATCTGGAAGCGTTCGATCCGGGCCGAGTTCTCGAGGTAGTTGAAACGCACCGCGTATCCAGCGGTAGCGCCAGGCATGGAGATTGGAAGCCGTGGTTTCCGGTCATCGATTACGATCGCTGCACCAATTGCATGCAATGCCTGAGCTTTTGTTTGTTTGGTGTGTATGGCGCGGATGGCGGTGGGAAGATTCAGGCGCAGAACCACGATAATTGCAAAACCAACTGCCCCGCGTGCTCACGGGTTTGTCCCGAAGCCGCAATCATGTTCCCGAAGTACAAGTCTGGCCCCATCAATGGTGACGTGGTGAGCGCCGACGATCTACAACGGGAAAAAATGAAGATCGACATCAGTGCGCTGCTCGGCGGCGATGTTTACTCTATGTTGCGCCAGCGTAGCGAGCGCGCGCAGACGCGCTTCAGCAAGGAACGCGACGCTAATAAAGCACTCACGGAACGGCAGAAGTGCCTGGTGAAACTCGCGCAATCGGGAGATATCCCACCCGAAGTATTGATGAGCCTTCCCTCGCCAGACGAAATCATGCGCCGGGCTGAGGAAGCAAAAGCCAAAGCGCAGGCAGCTCTTGCAATCCAGGACGGCGCGTCCGGTCTCCGCTAGTTTTCTCCGCATAAGCCTCTCGCTAAAACCTGGCATAGGGGCACGCAGAACTAATTCTTGACCAAACAGTAAAGAAACTGGAAGCTCTTCCGCATGGGACGAAGTAGTGATGCGAAGGAACGTTTAATGGCAGCGGTGACGGAGTTGATCTGGCACGGCTCCTACGGCGGCACTACGATCGATCACATCTGCGAGAAAGCAGGGGTGAAGAAGGGCAGCTTCTATTACTTTTTTGATTCGAAGTCAGACTTGGCTGCCGCGGCCCTGGAGGCGACGTGGCAGGAGAAAAAACCTGAGTTGGACGCGATCTTTTCCCCCACAATCCCTCCTCTGGATCGGTTGCAACGATTTTGCATGAGGGGCATCGAACATCAGCAGGAAATCAAGAAGCAGTGCGGTTGTGTCCTCGGATGCCCACTGTTCACGCTCGGATCGGAAGTTTGTAATCAGGAGGAAAAGCTGCATAAGCAGATCAAAACGATTCTGGCGAATTATCATACTTATATCGAGTCGGCAATCCGTGACGCCCACACTCAGGGCTTGATTGATGCACCCGATGCGGCAGCGAAGGCGCGGATGTTATTCGCCTATTCTGAAGGATTGATGACTCAGGCGCGGATTTTAAATGACGTGGTTGTACTGCGGGAGATGCCTGAGGGATTTTTGAGGATCTTGGGCGCGCAAGGGGTTGAGCGGAAGGCAGCGTAAATTTTTTTGGGTTGGAATTTGACTAACTAGTTAACTATTGAGGGTAAAATGAGACGAGCGAATTGGAATCGGAGAGAAACAGGACGAGGAACATCACTGGGTTGCAAGACTCCCGCGTGCCGCGACGCCGCCCGCACGGCAGTCGCCCGCACGAAAGAAGATGTTTTGAGGAAGTACGCAGAGTCCGTGGAAGAGCATCAACGGGTGCTGCGTCTGGCGCTGAACGAAGCAGAAGCGCTGGCATGGCAGACGGATTTCCCGACTTTGATTTTCCCCGTTTTGGCAACGGAGAAGGCCGAAGCGACGGTCGCCTGGCATCGGAGGCAGCAGGGCGTCCGTGACGCTGTGAGCCAGTTGGCGTTCCCAGAATAAGCAAAAGGTTTTTCACATGAATCCAGGTATCAAGGGAGTTGGAATTGGTTTGATCGTAGTGGCTTTGGGGGGCGTGCTGGCAGGGTGCGACCGAGGACGGGCGCATTCGGGCGGGGCCGCTCCCGGCCAGATGCCGGCACCGGTTGTGACGGTTGCGCCCGTTCAACCGCAGGAGATCGTCGAGTGGAGTGAATTCACCGGGCGAACCGTGGCGATCGAAAATGTCGAAGTGCGTCCTCGCGTCTCCGGTCACATCGAAGCCGTCAAATTTCAATCAGGTCAACTCGTCAAGAAGGGGGAGGTCCTCTTTCAGATCGACTCGCGGTGGTACCAAGCGTTCTGAATCAACGAGCGGCGGAATATGAATCGGCAAAGATAAAATTGTTGAACGCGGAGCGGGAAGCGAAGCGTAGCACTCAGTTGCTGGCGAATAGGGCGATTTCCTCGGAGGAAGGAGAGCAACGCCAGGCCCGCTTCGAGGAGGCGCGCGCCATGTTGCTGGCGGCGGAAGCGGCTCGCGATGCCGCCAAGCTGGATCTGGATTATACGACCATTCGTTCTCCGATTGATGGCCGGGTCAGCCGCGCCTGGGTAACGGAAGGCAATTACGTCAGCGTTGCCGCCGGCAGCGGCAGTGTTCTAACGACGATCGTTTCCGTCGACCCAGTCCACGTTTATGCGGATGTGGATGAGAACACCTTGCTCAAGTTCAACGCACTGGCGCGCGCCGGGAAGCTCATCCGCAACGGGGATGGCAAGGTGCCGGTGGAGCTGGAATTAGCAGATGAACAGGGTTTTCCGCACAAGGGTTACGTGGAGTCCTTTGATAACAAACTCGATCCACAGTCCGGAAGTATTCTCCTGCGATCGGTATTTCCCAATTCGGAGGGCAAGGTCGTTCCCGGATTATTTGCGCGAATCCGGCTGCCGGCTAGCGACCGGTATCCCGCCCTTCTGATTGAGGAAACGTCCATCGGCACGGACCAGGCGCAAAAGTTCGTCCTCGCATTGACCGCCTCCAACACCGTGGCGTATCGGCCGGTGAAGCTAGGAGCTTCAATCGGGGGAAAACGTCTCGTGCGTGAGGGGCTGCAAGCGGGAGATCAGGTAGTGCAGCACATCGTCATGGCTCGCGTGCGTCCTGGCATGCCAGTGGAGCCGCAGCTGTCCACGAACTCGCCTGGCGCTTCGATGCAAACGGCCAACGGTGAGGAACAAATCTGCGCTGCCATGAACTTTTCCTTCTTCTTCATTCGCCGGCCCATTTTCGCAGGCGTGCTCTCGGGAATCATTTTCCTGATGGGACTCATCGCGATGTGGCGGCTGCCGATCAGCGAGTATCCCGAAGTCGTTCCGCCGACGATCGTGGTGCAGGCCGCTTATCCGGGCGCGAATCCCAAGACGATTGCCGACACGGTGGCCGCGCCGCTGGAGCAGGCCATCAACGGCGTGGAGAATTCGCTCTACATGTTTTCGCAGTCCACGGCGGACGGCGTGATGGCGCTCACCATCACCTTCAAGCTCGGCACGGACGTCGATAAGGCCCAGGTGCTGGTGCAGAACCGCGTGTCGCAGGCGTTGCCGAAATTGCCGGAGGAAGTGCGGCGACTGGGCGTGACGACCACCAAGCAATCGCCTGACCTGACCATGGTCGTTCATCTGTTGTCACCCAACGGTCGCTACGACGAAGTCTACCTTCGCAATTACGCCACGCTTCAGGTGAAGGATGTGCTCGCGCGCATTCCGGGTGCCGGTTCGGTCCAGATTTTTGGCTCGGGCGACTACGCGATGCGGGTCTGGCTTGATCCGGACAAAGTCGCCGCGCGCAACCTGACGGCCAGCGATGTGGTGAATGCGATCCGCGAGCAGAATGTACAGGTAGCCGCGGGTGGAATTGGGCAGCCCCCCAACCAAAGCGCCGTGGGCTTTGAGCTGCAGATCAATACCAAGGGGCGGTTGCTGAACGAAGAGGAGTTCGGCGAGATCATCGTGAAGGTCGGGGCCGAACGGGGAAAAGACGCTGCTCAAGGATGTCGCCCGGCTCGAGCTGGGCGCTTCTGGTTATTCGCTGCGTTCACTGCTGAACAACAAATCGGCAGTGGCGCTTCCCATCTTCCAGTCGCCCGGCGCCAACGCGCTCGAGCTTTCCGACAACGTGCGCAAGACGATGGATGAACTGAAGAAGGATTTCCCGGAGGGGGTCGATTACTCGGTGGTTTACGACCCCACGGTGTTCGTTCGTGATTCAATCAAGGCGGTGGTGAAGACGCTGTTCGAGGCGATCCTCCTGGTGGTCATCGTCGTCATTCTCTTCCTCCAAACGTGGCGCGCCTCGATCATTCCGCTGGCTGCGGTGCCGGTGTCACTGGTCGGCACGTTCGCGGTCATGCTGGCGCTTGGGTTTAGCATCAACATGCTCACGCTTTTCGGTCTGGTGCTCGCCATCGGCATCGTGGTCGATGACGCGATCGTCGTGGTGGAAAATGTGGAGCGAAACATCGCGCTGGGCTTCGAGCCCCATGAAGCCACGCGGCGGGCCATGAGCGAAGTGACGGGGCCCATCATCGCCATCGCCCTGGTGTTGTGCGCGGTGTTCATCCCAACGGCATTCATCAGCGGGTTGACCGGTCAATTCTACAAACAGTTCGCCATCACCATCGCGATCTCGACCGTCATTTCCGCGATTAATTCGCTGACGCTTTCGCCGGCCCTCTGCGCGGTTTTGCTCAAGGGGCACACTGAAAAGAAGGATTTGCTATCACGCGGGATGGACAAATCGCTGGGTTGGTTGTTCCGGCCGTTCAATCGCGTTTTCACCTGGGGCGGAAACAAATACGCGGGCGCGGTTGGCGGCGTTCTGCGCAAGAGCGTCATCGCCCTCCTTCTCTATGGTGGGCTGGTGTTCCTCACCGGTTGGACGTTCACGAAGGTTCCCACCGGTTTCGTGCCCACTCAGGACAAACAGTATCTCATCGCATTCGCGCAATTGCCCGACGCTGCATCGCTCGATCGCACGGAAGCGGTCATTCGGAGGATGGGTGAGATCGGACTGAAGAATCCCGGCGTGGAGAGCGCGGTGCAATTTCCTGGGCTGAGCATCAGCGGATTCAGCGTGGCACCGAACGCGGGAATCGTCTTTTTCTGTTTGAAACCATTTGATGAACGCGACATCCGCTGACTTGAGCGGACCGGCGATTGCCGAGGCGCTGAACGCGGAGTTCGCCAGCATCCAGGAGGCTTTTGTGCTGACGGTGATGCCGCCGCCCGTCAACGGCGTTGGCCACAATGGGTGGGTTCAAAATGTTCGTCGAAGATCGGGCGGGGCTGGGTTACGACGCGCTTTACCAGAACCTTCAAGGTTTGATCGGCCAGTCCTACGCTAATTCGAATCTCGCCGGAGTGTTCTCCACCTTCACCGTGAACGTCCCGCAACTCGATGCTGAAATTGATCGCGTGAAAGCGAAGTCGCAAGGCGTGCCGTTGCAGAATCTGTTCGAGACCATGCAGATCTATCTCGGCTCGCTTTACGTGAATGACTTCAACCTGTTCGGCCGCACGTTTCAGGTGGTCGCTCAGGCCGATGCTCCGTTTCGCGATCGCGCCGACGACATCACCAAGCTCAAGACGCGCAATGCGGCCGGGCAAATGGTCCCACTGGGCACGCTCGTCAAGGTGACGGAGAGCTACGGGCCGGATCGCGCCCAGCGTTACAATGGATATCCGGCCGCGGAAATAAATGGCGGTGGCGCGCCCGGGAGTCAGTTCGGGACAAGCGGAGGCCGCCATGCAGGAAATTGCGCAAACCTTGCCGAAAGGATTGGCGTATGAGTGGACCGACCTGACGTATCAGCGCATCCTGGCAGGCAACACGGCCGTGTATGTTTATCCGCTGTGCATCCTGCTGGTCTTTCTCGTGCTGGCTGCGCAATACGAAAGCTTCCGACTGCCGCTGGCCATCATCCTGGTCGTTCCTCTCTGCCTGCTCTTCGCGCTAGGTGGGGTGTGGTTAAAAGGCGGAGACAACAACATTTTTACGCAAATCGGTCTGATCGTGCTCGTGGGCTTGGCGTGCAAAAACGCGATCCTCATCGTGGAATTCGCCAAGCACAAACAGGACGAGGAGGGGCTCTCACCCGTGCGAGGCTGCGATCGAGGCTTGCCGATTGCGATTACGTCCCATCCTGATGACCAGTATTGCGTTTATTGCAGGCGTTTTCCCGCTCGTCATCTCGCAAGGCGCTGGCGCCGAAATGCGGCAGGCGATGGGAGTGGCCGTGTTTGCCGGAATGATTGGAGTGACGATTTTCGGGCTCTTCCTCACGCCGGTATTTTACGTGGTGTTGATGAAGCTCGGGTTCAAGAAAGGGCCCATCAAAGTTTCAGACCAACCGACGGGTCCGGCAGCAGGTCCCACTGGAGCGGCAGCGGGTTCTGCCCTTGTAGTGACGTTAGGGGCGTTAGTGCTAACGGGTTGCACCTCGGTGGGACCGGATTACAAACGGCCCGATCCAGCTATGCCGGCCGAGTATAAGTCTCCCGTCGCCACCAATGAACTCGGAGCGTGGAAAGAGGCGACACCGCTGGACACGGAGTCCAAAGGACCGTGGTGGGAACTGTTTGGAGATCAGGTCCTAAATGACCTCGCGCAACGGGCCAGCGTCGAGAACCAGGAGTTAAAGGCGGCAGTCGCCCGAGTGGAACAAGCGCGAGCCTCGGCACGCGTGGCAAGAGGTGAGTTCCTGCCCACTTTGGGCGCTAATCCCGGCGTTCGCCGCGAACGGTATTCTCCGAACCAGGAACCCAGCTTCGGTGCCATCACGGTGAACACGTTCAGCGCGCCTTTGGACTTCAGCTACGAAGTGGATCTGTGGGGGAGGGTGCGTCGTAGTTTTGAAAGTGCGCGTGCGGATGCCCAAAGTTCCCTCGCCGCCATGCATCAGGTGCAGCTCACGTTGCAGGCGGACTTGGCCCAGAACTATTTTTCCCTGCGCGCCCTGGATAACGAGATAGCAACGGTCCGTGGACAGATCGGTCTCCGTCAGGAGTTGGTGCGTTTGGCGCGCAGTCGGTTTGAAGGCGGCATTGGCAACGAGTTGGACATTGCAAGGGCCGAGAACGAGTTAGCGACGACTGAAGCCGAGATTGCCTCCCTGGAGCGTAGGCGTGCGCAGCTGGAAAACGCCATTGCCATCCTTGTAGGAGAAAACCCTTCAAATTTCAGAATTACAAAAAGTCGAGTCACGAGACTGGGCAATTGTTCCCCCCGCCGTGCCATCAGGACTGCCAGCGCAGTTGTTGGAACGGCGGCCAGACGTGGCGGAAGCGGAACGACAATTAGCGTCAGCCAACGCGCGAATCGGAATGGCGAAGGCCGCCTTCTTTCCGGTGGTGCGACTGACTGGCTCAGGCGGTTTTATCAGCGGCGACATCGAGTCGCTCTTTAATTGGGAAAGTCGGGTGTGGTCGTTGGGTCCGAGCCTGTCGCTGCCGATTTTTGCCGGTGGCAGAAATGCCGCGAATCTAAACCGGTCTCGAGCTGTTTACGAAGAAGCCGTTGCAAAGTACCGCCAGCAAATCCTGGTTGCATTTAGTGACGTGGAAAACAGCCTTTCTGGCGTCCAATTTCTGGCGGTACAAGCAAATGCTCAGGACAGGGCGGTTGCGAGCGCGCGTCGCGCAGCTCAACTGGCATCTGAACGTTATCAGGCAGGCATTGTCAGCTTTCTCGACGTGGTGGATGCGAATCGTGGCACGCTTGCGGCTCAGAGGAGTCAGGCTCAGCTCGCAGGCCAGCGGCTGATTGCCAGCGTGCAACTCATCAAGGCCCTCGGGGGCGGGTGGACCGAGGCTGACCTTTATCGCGTGGCGCGGAACTGATTTAGGAAAAGTGGAAGGACTGAAATGAAAACAAAGAAACGAACTCCAAAGGCATTGAAGCTCAAAAAGGCTTCCACGCCGAAGTTGCGGGTGAAGAAGCCGCAACTGGCCAAATCCCCGCGTCTGCCAAAGCAAACCGCTACGGTGCTGCCGAGCGTGTGGCCGCAAGTGCAGACGACGACCTCCACCTCAAACGCTGTCACGGAAGCCGTTCCGACTGAAAGCATGAGCGGAGACCCCATCCGTCTGTACATGCGCGAAATTGGCCAGGTGCCGTTGCTCACGGTGAAAGAAGAAATTGCCCTGGCGAAACGGATCAAACGAGGGGACGCCGCTGCACGGGAACACATGATTCGCGCCAATCTTCGCCTCGTCGTGAAGATCGCTCGCGGCTACGAGAATTACGGCCTCCCGCTTCTTGACCTGATCAGTGAGGGGAACATTGGACTGATGAAGGCGGTGGAGCGGTTCGATCCGAACAAAGGCGCCAAGCTATCAACCTACGCTGCCTGGTGGATCAAACAGTCGATCAAGCGCGGTTTGGCAGACCAAGGCAAAACCATCCGCCTGCCTGTGCACGTGGTGGACAAGCTGTTTCACATCCGCAAGACCGAGGCGATGCTGGTTGAGTTGTTGGGGCGCGAACCCACCGATTCCGAAATCGCCGAAGAGATTGGTTTGAAAACCGCGCAGGTGCGCGATTATCGAAAAGCGTCGATCGCTCCCACATCACTGGATGCGCACATGGGCGATGACGACACCAATAGGTTTGCAGACATCGTGCCCGACACAAACGCCGCGGCGCCCTTTCAGCAGGCCGTTGAAGACAGCGACAATGACATTGTGCGGGAGGTCCTGGGCACATTGTCCCCGCGCGAACAGACCATCTTGCGACTTCGCTTTGGCATCGGAGGCGATGATGAAAAAACACTGGAAGAGGTCGGACAACAATTCGGGGTGACCCGTGAGCGTATCCGACAGATTCAGGACGAGGCCCTGAAGAAATTGCGGAAGCGCATTCAGCAGCGTGATCGAAAGCAGGACGAGTTCGCGCAGGCGATCTGAGAAGTCTGGATGATTGTTAAACACGGGGCGGGCTGCCTAACGGCGGTCCGCCTTTTCTACTTCAGGTGCATCCCGCGTTTCGCTCGACCCGACACGCACGTCGCTTCCTCTTTTAAGAGATCGAAGAAGCCAAGCGGCGAAAACACGCTGGCCCGATGACCGCCTGAAGTTTATCTTTGGTGCCAATGAACCGTCGTCTTTCGTTTGAGCAAGAACTTCGCGCTGAGCGTGCAAAACTAATTTCACGCCGCTGGTTTTTTCAGCAGTGCGGCGTGGGTCTAGGCGCTGTGGCGCTGGGATCGTTACTGGGCGCAACTCCGGCTCGCGGTGCGCTTGCGCCGGCAGCCAGTAATCCCCTCGCGCCCAAGCAACCGCATTTCAAGCCAACGGCCAAGCGCGTGATCTACCTGTTCATGGGCGGCGCACCGAGCCAGCTCGACCTCTTCGACTACAAACCGACGCTGCAAAAATACAATGGCAAGCCTGTGCCGCCGGAAGTCGTCAAAGGTCAGAAGTATGCCTTCATCAAGCCGGACGCAGCTCTTTACGCGAGCGAGTTCAAGTTTGCCAAACACGGGCAATGCGGAGCCGAGCTCTCCGAAGCCATTCCTCACCTGGCCGAAGTGGTGGATGATATTGCCATCGTTAAATCGATGTTCACCGATGCATTCAACCACGCGCCGGCTCAAGTGCTGATGCAAACTGGTTCGTCGCAGTTCGGACGGCCGTGTCTTGGCTCCTGGGCTTTATACGGGCTGGGCAGCGACGCTCAGAATCTCCCGGGCTTCGTCGTCCTGAATTCGGCGGGCGGACTCAGCGGTGGCACCTCACTCTACGGTAGCGGTTTTCTACCGACGGTTTTTCAAGGCGTTCCCTTCCGCAAAAGTGGCGACCCTGTTCTGTTTCTTTCCAACCCAGCGGGAATTAGCGATTCCATGCAGCGTCGCACGCTTGACCTGATCAAGGACCTGAACGAACAACGTTTGGAAGCGGTGGGTGATCCCGAAATTGCGACGCGGATCAATTCGTTCGAGATGGCGTTCAAGATGCAGAGTAGCGCGCCGGAGTTGATGGATGTTTCGAAGGAATCGCCCGAGACGTTGAAGATGTATGGCGCGGAGGTCGGCAAGCCGAGTTTCGCGATGAACTGCTTGCTCGCCCGCCGGCTTATCGAGCGGGGCGTGCGTTTCGTCCAGCTCTTTCACGAAGGCTGGGATCATCACAGCGACGTTAAAAAGGGTGTTAAGGATCAAACTGCCAGGACCGATCGCGCCAGCGCTGCGCTCATCAAGGATTTGAAGCAACGGGGACTGCTGGAGGATACACTTGTTATTTGGGGCGGTGAGTTCGGGCGCACGCCCATGGTGGAATCGAACGCGGATTTCGGCCGCAAGATGGGCCGCGATCATCATCCTCAAGCCTTCACGATGTGGATGTCAGGCGGGGGAATCAAAGGGGGCACGACAATTGGCGAGACCGATGAGCTCGGCTTTCATATCACGAAAGACAAGGTTCACGTGCATGACCTCAACGCGACAATTCTCCATTGCCTCGGGTTGAATCATGAGAAGCTCACCTATCGGTTTCAGGGGAGGGATTTCCGATTGACGGATGTGGAAGGGGAGGTCGTGGAGAAAATCCTCGCCTAGCCCATGCGTCACATCGTCGCCTGGTGCGGCCTGGCGTTGCTCGCCTTTCAGGCTGCCGCCCAACCTGCCATTGAGCTTGAGATCGATTTTTCCCGCACCAACGGAACGTGGCGATCATTGCATGGAATCAACCGCGGGCCTCTGGTGGCCGGAGGACTGTTCGATGTGATAGAGGCTCAGCGCGAACTCAACCTTCCGTTTACTCGCCTCCACGATTCACGTTGGCCGAACGGTGACGTCGTTGATATTCACAACGTCTTCCCTGATTTCGATCGGGACCCTGAGTCCGCCGCCAGCTACGACTTCGCGCGCACCGATGCCTACATCGCTGCAATTCGAAAGACTGGCTCGCAGATCGTCTATCGGCTGGGGGAGAGCATTGAGCACGACACGCCGAAGCGTTTTGTGCATCCGCCGAATGACCCGGCAAAATGGGCGAGGATTTGCGTCGGCATCATTCGTCACTACAACGAGGGTTGGGCAAACGGGTTTCATCACGGCATCCGGTATTGGGAAATTTGGAACGAGCCAGAGAATCGGCCGGTCATGTGGACGGGGACGGACGACCAATTCCTGGAACTTTACGGGACGGCGGCACGGGCAATCAAAGCGCGCTTTCCTGATTTGAAAGTGGGTGGACCTGGGTTTGGTTATTCCGGTGAGATTGTCCGTGGCGAGTTCCGCGCGAATGGGCTGATTACGAATTTTCTCTCTCGTTGCTCCAGTGAAACGTTGCCGCTCGATTTTCTATCCTGGCATTGCTACACGGACGATCCCAATGAACTGGTAGTGCGCGCCCGTGGGATCCGCCAGTTGCTGGATCTGAATGGCTTCCAGAAAACCGAGAGTCATTTGAATGAATGGAATTACCTTCCGAATCGCGATTGGACTCCCATTTCGAAAGGCAAAGGCACCGCCGATTCGCGCCGGCGCACTTATACGGAAATGGCGGGCATGCCCGGCGCCGCCTTTATCGTTGGATCGCTGATTCGATTCCACGATGCGCCACTGGATATGGCCAATTTGTTTCACGGCGAGACCGGTCCATTCGGCTTGTTCGATGGTAATGGAGTGCCGGCAAAGAATTTTTACGCCATCCGCGCCTTTCGTGAATTACTGAAAACCCCGGTGCGCATCGTTACTCCGACGGCGGCAGATTTTATCGTGGGAGCAGGTTTGAGTGAGGCGAGAGACAGCGCCGCGGTGTTGCTGAGCAATCTTGGTCAGGCCCAATCGCGGGTGCGGATCGATTGCAATAACCTGCCGTGGAGGGGCGCCACGCAGTTTTCTCTGCGCGTCGTGGACACATCGCATGATTTGGAAGAAATGTCCGGAGCGGTTACGAGCGACCACTCGATTGATTTTACGCTGCGACGCCCGTCAATCGCGTTGATCTGGCTGAACCGAAAAAGCGCTCCCTAAAACTGCGACCCCTCCCCAGCCATGCGGTCACTGTCCGCGGCGATGGGCGAGAAACCAATTCCAGATCTCGGGTTCCGCGTACGCCTGAGTCCACGAATCATGCCCAGCGTCGGAATAGATCGTGAGCTTCACATTGTTGCAACCGGCGCGCATCATGGCATTCGTCATGCGCTGGGATTCTTCGACGGCTACAACGGGATCCTTGGCACCGTGGAAGGCCCAGACTCCCATCGTTCGCATGGCGGCCTTCTTTTCCCGGCTTGCGAGAAGGATGGGAATTTGCTCGCCGCCACCGCAGATGGGAGCAATCGCCGCGAAACGCTCGGGGTAACGAGTGCCCAGGCTCCATGATCCATAACCGCCCATGCTCAAGCCTGTGACATAAATGCGGTTTGTGTCGACGCGATGCTTGGATATCACATCATCGAGCAGCGCGTTCAGCTCATCGTCGCGCCATGTGGCGTCAGTGGGACATTGCGGAGAAATGAGTATGAAGGGGAAATCCTTCATCGTCTTCACGACTTTGGGCGGACCGTGAGCCGCCACTTTGTTCACGTTTGACCCGCGTTCTCCTGAGCCATGGAGAAAAAGCATGAGCGGCCATTCCTTTATTCCTTGTGCGGAATAGCCTGCGGGCAAATGCAGGAGGTAGTCGAGTTGAACGCTGCGCGTGATTTTACCTTGGAAGCGCTTGGAAGTCTGCATGGGTTCTTTTGCAATTGATTCGGTCTGGACCGTCCTGCAACCGGAGAAAACGGTCGCCAGGGTGACGACCAGCATTACGGTGAATCTTTTGTCCATGGGCGATTCGTAGCGGCGATCTCCTATTCTGCGCAAGCATTGCGGCGGCGTTACATCAGCTTGAGCTTTGGCAAATCCTGCGAGTCGACGAGGCCGACCGGTTCCTTCTTCCGGTTCACTACAATCAAATCATCAATGTTGCGCTCGTTGAAAATCTTCAAGGCTTCCGCCGCGAGGGCGTCGTCCCGCACTGATATGGGTTGAGGCGTCATGACGGTGGCCAATCGCTTCACGAGGAGGTCGACATCGCTCGCCATGTGCCTGCGGAAATCGCCATCGGTGAACACGCCCACCAACTTTCCACTCCGATTCACGACGCTTAAGCTTCCGGATTTCGCCTTGGTCATGATGAGGAGCGCTTCGCGAACGGTGAGGTCCTGCTCCGCAACAGCATTGCGTTCACCCTGCCGCATGATGTCGCTCACCTTCAGGAGCATGGCCCTTCCGATCGCTCCGCTGGGATGGTACTTGGCGAAATCACTTTGCTTGAAACCACGCGCCTGCAAAACCGCCATTGCCAAGGCATCTCCAAGCACCAGCATGGCGGTGGTGCTGGCTGTGGGCGCGAGGTTGAAAGGGCAGGCTTCCTTGGGCACGTGTACGTTCAGGACTACGTCGCTGTGCCGTGCGAGGGCGGATTTAATGCCACCGGTCAATGAAATGATTTTGACCGGAAACCGCTTCAGAGCTGGCATCAAATTAATCAACTCTTCGGACTCCCCCGAGTAACTCAAAGCCAGGATGACATCGCCATCATTCACAATTCCCAGGTCACCATGAAGTGCGTCGACGCTATCCAGGACGACACTCGTGGAACCGGTGCTGGTGAGCGTTGCGGAGATTTTTCGGCCCACATTGCCGGACTTGCCGATGCCGACCACGACGAGTTTACTCCGCTGGGCGACGGCGGCGGTTATAAGGTCCACGGCTTTCTCAAACTCGCCATCCAACTGGGAACGCACAGCTTTGAGCGCGGCGATTTCTATGTCGAAGACTTCTCGTGCGCGGGCGAGATGATTCATGAGCGCTATTCTGAATTGGGATACGACCCAAGCACCTTCACGAAGGTGCAATGCTTTTGGAGATCGGCAATGGCGCTGGCAACGCGCTTGTCTTCGTAATGGCCGTCGCAATCGACGAAGAAGAAGTATTCCCACGCCTTTCGTTTGCTCGGACGCGACTCGATCTTCGTCATGTTGAGCCGATACTTGCGGAAGGGAGCCAGAGAGGTGTGCAGCGCGCCGACCTCGTGTGGAATGCTGAACATGAGGCTGGTCCGGTCCTTGCCTGTGGGTGGGCTGCACTGACGACCGAGCACCAGAAAACGCGTGGTGTTGGTGGAATTGTCCTGGATGTCCGCTTCAAGAACATCCAACCCGTAACGTTGGGCAGCGAGGGCTCCGCCGAGCGCGGCGGAGTTTCGAGTTCGGGCTGCAAGTTCAGCAGAACGCGCATTGGACGACGTCTCGATGATTTCCACTTGGGGCAGATTATTCTGAATCCATGCCCGGCATTGCGCGAATGACTGGGGGTGGACGAATAGTTTTTTGATATCGCGCCTGGCCACTTTGCTCATCAGGCATTGCTGCACGCGCATCACGATCTGGGCGACGATCTTCAAGTCGCTGTCCACGAACATGTCGAGGGTGTGCGTCACGACGCCCTCCGTGGAATTCTCAACCGGCACGACCCCGTAATCCGCGCGATTGCGGGCCACTTCCGCAAAGACATCGCCAATGGTCTTCTGCGCGGAGTAATGAAGGCTGGCGCCAAACTTTCGAATCGCCGCCTGGTGCGTGAAGGTCGCCTCGGGTCCGAAGTAGGCGATCGTCAGCGACTTTTCCAGCGAGAGAGCGCTGGACATAATCTCACGATAAATGGCGCGCAGCGATTCATTGCGTGATAGGGCCGGCGTTCAATTTGACGATGCGGTCGAGAACGGCGCGCTCGCGATGAGGCGCGTAAATTTCCTCGCCCGCCTTGAGTTTGATTTCCCCAATCTGCAGGACGTGCTGAGTGCGCTCGTTGAGGAGCTTCACAATTTGTGCGTCGAACTTGTCGATCGCTTTGCGGTGTTCGGGGATGTTCATCGCGGCTCGGCTCACTTGGGAATTTCGATCGGGTTGGGCGGAGCCACTGGACCGCCAGCGATGATCTCGGCAGGCGAGCCGGCAAGTTCGTTCGGGCGGCGCAGTGGCAAGGCCCGGATCGACTGTCATGAGTGCCTCCGGCTTGGTGACGGGAATGCGCCGCAGTTCATCCGCTGCCGGCAGATCTTCCAGATTCTTCAATCCAAAGTATTCGAGGAAGGCCGCCGTGGTGCCGAACGTTTTCGGGACGGCCAATCACTTCTGCCACGCCCACCTGTTCCACCAGCCCGCGTTCGACGAGCGTTTGCAGCACGCCATCGACGGCCACGCCGCGCACCTGTTCCATCTCCGCGCGCGTGATGGGCTGGCGATAGGCGATGATGGCCAGCGTCTCGAGCGCGGGTTGCGGAAAGGCGCGTCGGGCGCGCGCGTTCCCCGACAAGTGCTTTTACCCACGGCGCGAATTCCGGCTGAGTCACGAACTGCCAGCGCTCGGCCACGCACACCAGCCGATAGCTGCGCTGCGCGTCACGTGTTCCTTGCGTCAGGGCGTCGAGGGCCGCCACTACATCCTCAAAGGACGACTTTCTTGAAATCACCTGCCTCTGGACTGTGTTCGGCGGCGTTTTTCAGGACCTCGCGTAAATCTTTCACGCTTAAGGGTTCCTGGGCGGAGAATAGAACGGACTCCAGAATATTTTTCAGTTCCATGGCTAGCTGGCAGGACTGTCGGAGTTCGGACGCCAACGGCTTGATCGGGGAAGTCGCCACCGATTTCTTAGGTTCATCCTCGAAGATCGCCTGATCGGGAATCTCGGTCGGAACCGTTTCCTTCGGCGGCTCCGCCTTGATGATTTCAATCTCGGCAAAGTGATCCGACTGGACGCAAATGATCTGCTTAAGGCGAATCAATTCCAGCATCGCCAGAAAAGTGACAACGACCTCCGTGCGGCTCGTGGCGCCTTCAAACAACTCGGAGAAACTTCATGCGTCGCTTGTCGGTGATCAGATTGGCGAGCATCTCGATCTTTCTCGCTGACGCTCCACTTGTCCTCAAAGATCTCGCGCGACTCACCTTCCCGTTGCGCCACGCGTTTGAGGATGGTGTTGACGGCGTTGATCAGGTCGAAAATGGAAACGTCCGGCTTTTGCGGTTCGCAGCCTCGAAGACGGGCTTGCGGCGCTTCGCGACGGTAGACGTTGTCCTGCCGAATCTTCCAAGTATCTGCAACTGCGCGGCGGCATCCTTGAATTTCTTGTACTCCACGAGCTGGCGGATCAGTTCCCAGCGGGGATCTTCGCCGTCTTCCTCTTCTTCCACCTCGACCTGCTTGATCCACCGGCAAAAGCTCGCGGCTCTTGATGTACATGAGCGTGGAAGCCATCACGAGGAACTCGCCGGCAATCTCCAGATCCAGCATGCCGCATCACCTCGATGTATTCGATGAACTGCGAGGCCAGTTGGGTGAGGTTCACTTCGTAAATGTCCACCTCCTGCTTCTTGATGAGGTAGAGCAGCAGGTCGAGCGGACCCTCGAAGACCTCAAATTTGACTTTGTATTCGGACATCGCGGACCGGAAATGCTTCCCGGAATGCAGCGAATCCTACGAGCCTCGCGCGCGAGTTGGCAACGGGATTGTCAGCGAGGACGCAAAGATTGGCGCGAGTAAAGGCCCGGATGGCGAGAGTGTTTAGAGGCGGCGTGCCGGGCGGATGCAGAACGCTAAAAACGGGCTCATTCAACAACGAGTTCCGTGCCGATGTACGTGTTGACAAACGAGGCACCGATCGCAATGTTTATGCAGAATTTGATTCGGGTGACAGCACGTTTCTTCAGCGGGGTTCTCCACCCCCACCTCCTTGGCGTCTGTTGCCCGAATCTTTTTTTCTGCAGCGTATTTCGAGATTCCCGATTGACGACGGAACGGGTGTTCAATACTTTGCCGCCCCGCTTGGCGCGGGGGTGTAGCTCAATTGGTTAGAGCGCTGCCCTGTCACGGCAGAGGTTACGGGTTCGAGCCCCGCCACTCCCGCCAATCTTCATCATCTTTTCCATACATCCTGTGTCTCGCAGGCACGTATTTAATTCTTCGTTCGATTTGCGCGAAGCAACAGGCAATGAAAACTCTTGTTCGATGAATTGATTGTAGCCAGACCGAAGCGTCCTCCATTACAAACTACTCCGCTTGTCGCCGTTAGCCGCGGTCGAGTATATCGTCCCGACCCACCGCGGACCGACACGCATCAGACAGTTGAGAATCACGAGTTATACGAGTTATGAAAAAGAATATTGTCTCCGGCCGGCAGTTGGCTGCGCAGGTAGTTGGATTCGCCGTTGGTGTGTTACTGGCCACCACAGTCTCGGCCCAAACACTTCCCAACGGCAGTTTTGAAGCGAATACCTTTTCGCTTGCTCCGGGAACCATCAGCGTCAACGGGCCGATCACTGGCTGGACGGTGGGTGACCCGGCCAAGGCGGGGCTCAATCCCGCGGGCGGCGTCAACACTTACGCGAACAACGGAACGGTGCCACATGGGACGAATGTCTTATTCCTCCAACCGACAAATTACGCGAGCACGGTGCTGTCCGGCTTAACCGTCGGCACAGATTACTCACTTCGCTTTCGTGTGAATGCTCCGGTGGGTGGTGCGCCCACGTTGCGGGTGGCATTGGACAACGAACCCTCCATTTTCGATGCCGGCGGTGTGATGCCGGTCGCCGCCGCGGGCGTGGCCGCTCCTTGGAAATATGTTGCCTTGAACTTCAAGGCGACAGCGAGCGAACAGACACTGTACGTTTCGAATAATGCTGCCGGCCTGGCTAACGTGTTGTTATTGGATGATTTCAAGATCAATGTCTCCACCAGCGGTTGGTCAGTGGCCATGTGGACCAACGACGCCTCCGCGGGCGTCGACAACACGAAGGTTTACACCCACGCTTACGCTTTCAATACGACAGGCGCCGGATTTTCGATAAGCAACGTCACATTCAGCCGATTGGGCGGCGCCAACCCGACTGCCGCCAACGGGGACTTTTCCAGCGCACTCGGTGCAGCCACTACCGACGCCGCCAACGTTCTCCGGACGGCGGGCGGCGGAAGCGCCATTCTGGCTTCGCAATTTGCCTACAACGGCAACCCCGCAGTGCTCGTCTTCAACAACCTGATTCCTGGACGGGAATACGTATCCACCTTTTACACCGTTGGTTGGGATGCGGCGGGTAAAGTTTATGGCCGATCGATCACGTGGGACGCGGGTGGCGATCGGCTCTCAGTGAATCAGAATCATTTTGGTGAGAACGTTGGTACGGTGATGTCTTACCGATACCGGGCGCCGGCCAGTGGGTTCATGGTTTTCTCGAACTTTCCGTTTTCCACCACGGCCGGCACGCTACACACCTACGGAGCGGCAAATTACGAAGTCACTTCTTTCAACGAGCCGGTCATTGGCGTCCAACCCACAAACAAGGTAAGCATCCCCGGCTCTGGTGCGGGCTTTTATGTGACGACGGCTGGCGCCGGACCATTGGGATACCAGTGGCTCAAAGACGGCGTTCCCATGCCGGACCGGACCAATCGCTTCCTCAGCATTACCAATCTTGGCTCCGGCGATTTGGCGCAGTACTCGGTGGTCGTCACGAATAGCTTCGGTGCTGTCACGAGCTCGAGCGCCGGAATCACGTTCAGCACCGCGATGATTCCCAATCCGAGTTTTGAGGGCGAAACGTTCACCGTCTTTCCTGGTTATGCCTCAGCCAATTTCCCCATTCCCGGCTGGTTTGTCTCCAATCCAAGCCGCGCGGGGATCAGCCTGGCGGGTGGCACGAGTCCCTTCGTAAACAACGGCACGCCGCCCGATGGCCGGAACGCAGCGTTTCTGCAAAACGCGGGTGGGGGTTCGAATTGGCTGAGCACGATCATCACTGGGTTGACCCCTGGACAGCGTTACACGCTGGACTTCGGCGCCAACGCACGGGCCGGACAGTTCCCCTATCTGCGGGTGAACGCGGGCGGAGAGTTGGTGGCGGAAGTTCGGTTATCCTCCGTCGGTGGCGTGGGAATGACGGCACCGTATCGCCGGATCGCCGTGGATTTCACCCCGACGAACGAAACGATGCAGCTTTACCTCACTAACAACGCCCCAGGTGACACGACCGCGGTCCTGGACGATTTTCGCATCACACCTTCAGTCACGAAATGGAAGGTTGACGCTTGGACCAACGACGCCTCCTCGGGCGTTGATAATACAAAGTTTTACACGCACGCCTTCAACTTCGGCTCGCGCTCGGATGCGCTTATTAACGGAGTGACCTTCCGCGGCACGCCCGGGGTGAATCCATCCATTCCGAATCTCTACACGACCTCAGGTTTTGGTTTAGAATTCGCAGGGCCTGACCTGAATGTGCTCACCACGGAAGGTGGCGGCAGCGCGAGTCTGGCACAGCAGTTCCTTTATGGAGGACCCATCCAGTCCATTACGCTGACCAACCTTGTCCCCGGGGTCGAATACGTCGCGACGATCTTCTCGGTTGGGTTCGACGCCGCCGGTAAAACGTTTGGTCGCACGGCAACATTCCAAGTGGGCGCTGATCGCATTACCATCAATCAGAACGAGTTTGGGGACAATGCGGGTATCCGCGTTTCCTACCCGTACACGGCGGATGCAAGCGGCTCGATTACGATCTCCTACATTCCAACGGACTCAGGCAGCACATTCCACACGTATGGTTTTGCGAATTACCAGTTGACGGGCACGGCGCCGGTTATTGCTGCGCAGCCTGCCAGTGCCTTTGTGCCCGCCAGCGAAACGGTCAGCCTTTCCGTCGCTCTGAGCGCAGGCGCCCAGCCCACGACCTACCAGTGGCAAGCCGACGGGGTGAACATCGCCGACCAGACCAACGCGACTCTCGTGTTAAGCAATCTCGTTTTGGGTTCGGTATCGAACTACCGGGTGGTCGTGAGCAATTCGTTTGGGTCGGTGACGAGCGTCGTGGCAAGCGTGGAAGCGGGCGTGAAGTTCACAGAGCTTTTCAACACCGGTGTGGACGACAACAACGTGTTCCTGCCCGGCGGCGTGATCGATTCACATTATCAGCTAGTCGCCAGTGATGATCCGCTCTATCCCGGACCAAACGCGGTGACGATGCACAACGGCGCCTTTCCTTTGCTGGCGAACTACTTCACCAACGGCCTGTTCTCGTCCTGGATTTCTCCGCTGACGAACAGCACGGTGGGCAATGTCGCAGGGTTCTACACCTACCGAACGAGTTTCATCCTCGACAGTGTGGATCCGACGCGCGCCCAGATTAATGGCCGCTGGGCCTCGGACAACGAGGGCATCGAGATTCGCCTGAATGGGGTTCCGACCGGCATCAGCAACATGGTGAGCGGCGCGTTTACTACCTTCTATCCGTTCACCATCACCAATGGATTCGTCGCTGGCTCCAACGTCCTCGAGTTTGTGATTTACAACGGACCGGCAAGCGGTCCGACGGCGTTGCGCGTGGAAATGACGGGCGTGGGTCGCCCCTTGGCCACTTCGGTGCCCCAGATCACCAGCCAACCGCAGAATGTCCTGGGCCAGGAAGGTGGCGCGGTTTCGTTCACCGTCCTCGCCACGGGCAGCCCGACGTTGAAGTACCAGTGGTTTTACGAAGGCATCGACCTGCCAAACGAGGACAAGCGCACGCTGAAGCTCACGGGGATCTCAAAGTTCGACCAGAGTGGTTCCTACTGGGTGGTCGTGGATAACGGAGTTGCGGCGGTGGAAAGTGCGCATGTGACCCTCACAATCAACAGCCAGCCCGTGGCCGGAGATGACTCCCTCGCGACGGGCTCCAATCAGCCGATTACCTTTGCCGCGAGCAAGCTTCTGGCGAACGACGGAGACGCACCGGAGGACGACGCGTTGAGCATCGTGGCAGTCAGTCCTGTCAGCACGAACAGCGGCACTGTTTCGCTGGTCGGCGGACTCATCACCTATAGCCCGCTGGCGGGATACACAGGTTCGGATCAATTCACCTATACGCTGGGAGACGCGCGCGGTGGACGTGCCACGGGAACGGTCTCCGTGAACGTGGGTGCGACGAATTTCCTCAGCGTTGTCCGGCCGGCTGCTCTGCTGCCCAACGGCCATTTCCAAGTCGGGTATATGGGTGTCGCGGGTTACCTTTATACCGTGGAACGATCCACCAATATCCTTGGTCCGTGGCAGGTGTTCACCAACATTACTGCCGACGTGAACGGGTTATTCCAAATCGATGATCCGAACACGCCCCCGGCTCCCACTCGATTCTATCGCGTCAAGTATCCTTAAAGATAACCGGCTAAAACAGCAGCCCAAAGGTTGCTGTCATGCCGGTGCTGGGCGAGGATGTCCGAGATTCAAGGAAGCCGGGGACGTGATCCCCGGCTTCCATTTTTAATGAGTTGCATTGATTCACTTATTTCCGTTTTGAACATGAAATTGTTTCTTTCGTTTGTGGGTTTGGTCCTTTCTCTTTTCAGCGTCCGTGCTGACAGCGTTGTGGTGTTTAACGAAATCATGTTTCACCCGCAGACCAACGAAGCGACCTTGGAATGGGTGGAATTGCACAACCAGATGGCCGTGGATGTGGAGTTGAGCGGATGGTCCATTCGTGGCGGTATCGAATATGATTTTCCCGAGGGCGCCGTTATTCCTGGCCGCGGTCATCTCGTAGTGGCGCTCTCACCGGCTAGTCTCTCTGTTCTCACCGGAGCCACGAATGTCGTTGGACCCTTCATCGGGCGTCTCTCGAACAGCGGTGAGGAACTCCGGTTGCGTAATAACAACGGCCGCGTCGTTGACCGGGTGGAATACGGTGTCGAAGGTGATTGGCCTGTGGCCCCGGATGGCGCCGGGCCGTCGCTGGCGAAATTCGATGAAGATTCAGCGAGCGCCACCCCCGCCAACTGGCGGGCGAGCAACTCGGTGGGCGGCACCCCCGGCAGCGCAAACCAGCCCCGGGTTATTCTCACCACTACAAGCCGCACGTTGGTGCCAATAAACCAAACCTGGCGTTTCGACCAAAGTGGAAGCGAGTTAGGAATCGCCTGGCGCACGACCAATTACAACGACAGCACCTGGGCCTCAGGATCCGCCTTATTCGCGGACGAGACGTGCAATTGCCTTCCGGAACCCATTGGCACCGGCATCACCGTCGGGCCGAACAAGACGAATTTTTATTTCCGCACCACCTTCAGTTACACGGGTAGCGTCGCGAACGCTGCGCTCTCCCTTCGTCACATCGTGGATGACGGATTGGTTGTTTACCTCAACGGCGCTGAAGTATGGCGTTTGGGAATGCCCACCGGCGCGGTGGACAGCGCTACGCTCTCGAGTCGTAGCGTGGATAACGCCGTTTACGAAGGTTCGTTCCCGATTTCATCCGCGAGTCTTGTATCCGGCACGAACGTTCTCGCCGTTGAAGTTCATCAGCAGGCGGCCTCCAGCACCGACGTGGTTTTCGGGCTGCAACTTGACGATTCGCGGACATTGACGAATACGCCCGCGTCGGGCGGGTCGGCAACGTCGCTGGTGTTCAACGAGGTATCCTCCGTCTCGAACGCGCAGTTCTGGGTGGAGATCGTCAACTCAAGCACCCAAAGCGTGACGCTCGACAACTTTGTGCTCGCGCGCTTTGGCACCACCAATCGTGAATATGTTCTTCCCGCCCGAACCCTCGTTCCGGGCGGCTACCTCGTGCTGGACCGCTCGGCCTTGGGCTTTGGCGCGGATCCCGGTGATCAAGTGGTGCTCTACGGTCCGGGCAAGTCGAATGTCTTCGATGCCGTAATTGCCAAGGATTTTCTGCGCGGTCGGCATCCTGAGGCGACCGGCCCATGGTTGCGTCCCAACGCGCCCACGCCGGGCACAACGAACGTGTTCGCGTTCCATAATGAGATCGTTATTAACGAAATTCTCTACCAGGCCCGCCCGCTTCCGGCAGTGCCGGCCGTCTATTTCACCAATGTGATCCTGACGATGACGAATGATTGGCGTTACGACCAAACGGGAGTCACCAACATCAGCCCTTCATGGAAAACGGTGGACTTTGACGACACGCAGTGGATGGCGGGGCGAGGTGTATTCTATACCAACATCACGACGTTGCCGGCGCCCAAGGGCACCACGCTTCAACTGTCCAACATTTCAAGCACTGCTACCCAAAGCATCACGACCTACTACTTTCGCGCACCATTCGTGTTCACGAATTCTCTCGACGGGTTGCAGCTAAGTTTGAATCACCTGATCGACGACGGCGCGATCTTCTATTTGAATGGAGTCGAAATTTTTCGCTACAGCATGCCCACCAGTGGCGTGATTACGGCTTCGACTCGCGCAATGACGAACATTGGTGTTCCCGTGATTTCCGGGCCCATTACGATTCCCACAAGTCATTTAATCGTCGGCACAAACATCCTGGCGGTCGAGGTGCATCAATATCTTCCCCCGCCAGGGAGTCGCGATGTGGCTTTCGGATTGGAATTGATGGCGACGGGATTCATCTCTCCGGCTTTGCCCTCGCGTGACTCGCCGGAATCGTGGATTGAATTGTTCAACCGCAGCTCGAACGCGGTTGACCTGACGGGTTGGCGGTTGGATGACGGCATCGACTATCGATTCAGCGGGACGACTATCCCTGCCGGCGGTTATTTGGTTGTCGCGAAGGACGTTGCGTTCATGCAGGCGAAATACCCCGGCGTGACCGTGGTGGGTCCGTTTACAAACCAACTCGCGCGCGGCAGCGACCGAATCGAACTGAAGGATGCCGCCGGCAATCCAGCCGACGAAGTGCGCTATTACGACGCAAAACCCTGGCCGGATTACGCGAACGGTTCCGGCTCAAGCTTGGAGTTGATCGATCCGCGGTCGGATAATTCCAGACCGGAGGCGTGGGCCGCGAGTGATCAGAGCGCTCAGAGCACATGGCAGACTTATGCGTATCGAGGTATCGCGACTGCGGAGCCTGCTGCCAGCCCGACGCAATGGAATGAGTTCGTAATGGGGTTGCTGGGGGAGGGCGAAGTGCTCATCGATGACATCAGCGTGCTCGAGAATCCGGCCGGCACGCGCCGCCAACTATTACAAAACGGGACGTTTGAGACCGGGTTGAATGCGTGGCGAACCATTGGTACGCATCGGAAAAGCCAGGTGGTTGTTGATCCAACGAATCCGGGCAACAAAGTCCTGAGGTTGGTCGCCACAGGGGACACGGAACATCGGCACAATCAGGCGAGCACGACTTACGCAAGCGGTCTCACGGTAATGAACGGCACCGAGTATGAGATATCCTTCAAGGCCAAGTGGGTGGCGGGCAACAATAAGTTGAACACGCGGCTTTATTTCAATCGTCTGGCCCGCACCACGTTGTTGCAGGCGCCGGAATCGCATGGAACTCCTGGCGCGGTCAATTCGAGGTTTGCCCCGAATGCTGGACCGACCTTCCACCGCTTCCGTCACTCGCCCGTAGTTCCCGCCAATAACGAACCCGTCATCGTCTCAGCCGAGAGTACCGATCCGGATGGAGTCACGAACGCCAGTCTCTTTTATTCAGTGAACGGCGGCGCATGGCAGTCCACGCTGATGAGCATCAGTAACCAGCCTTCATCGCGCCTCTTGAGCGGCATCATTCCGCCGCAAGCCGCGGCAAGCGTCGTGCAGTTCTACGTTCGCGCGACGGATGGTCTTGGAGCCGCGGCGACGTATCCGGCCGCGGGCACCAACTCTCGTGCGTTGTATCGCGTAGGAAACAACCAGCCTCTCAACGCCCGCTTGCACAACATTCGCCTGTTAATGACCGCCAGTGATGTCGCAGCCCTGCACGCGCCAACGAACGTGATGAGCAATGAGCCCTGGGGCGTGACGGTGGTGTATGACGACCGCGAAGTGTTTTACGATACGACACTGCATTTGCAGGCGAGTCAGCGCGGGCGCAACGATTCCACGCGCGTGGGATTCACCGTGAAGCTGCCCGCGGATCATTTGCTGCGAGGGGTCAACGAGAGTTTCACTCTGGATCGTTCGGGAGGTTATTCCGGCCTGGGCGGCAAGCATGACGAGATCCTGCTCAAGCACGCGGTGAACAAAGCCCGGGGACTGCCCGGCATGTACGATGACATCGTCCAAGTGTTCGCGCCCCGCAGTTCGGAGGATGGTACGGCGCTCTTGTTGACCGCGAAATATGGTGAGGAGTTTCTGGACTCGGCGTTCCAGGATGGCGGCAGCGGAGAAATGTATAAGCTTGAGCTGATCTACTATCCCACCACCACTTCGGTGCCTGGTGACGTGCAGGCTCCGAAGCTGCCGCAACCCGATGGCGTGATCGGCACCGATATTCGTGACCTGGGCAATAATCCGGACGATTATCGATGGATCTTTTTGAAGGAGAACCACGTGGCCCTCGACAATTATGATCCGATAATGGGTTTGGCAAAAGCCATGAGCCAGACGGGGCCGGCGTTCGATGCACAAGTTCAACAGGTGATGGATGTGGACGAGTGGCTAC
This sequence comes from uncultured Verrucomicrobiae bacterium, assembly GCA_963760275.1. GTDB lineage: Bacteria > Verrucomicrobiota > Verrucomicrobiia > Limisphaerales > SIBH01 > JANNGC01. Next base: position 1,439,812 of record CAVXCM010000002.1, on the reverse strand, counting down.
GGGCGGTGGCTTACCTGGCATTGATTGGCGGGGCGGACATTTACACCTATGGCAATTCACACAACCTGATCATTTACTTCCGGCCTGAAGATCAGAAGGCCATGGCGTTTTTGTGGGACATGGACTTTTCATTCGTTTCATCGGTGACGGCGCCGTTCCCCGGGACAGGTTCCCCGAACACGAGCAAACTGTTTTCAAACCCCGACAACAACCGGCGCTATTACAATCATCTTTATGATCTGTCAGCCGTCACGGGGGACTCCGCGTACATGCAACGCTGGGCGAACCATTACGCTGGATTGGTCGGGCAGAATTGGAGCGGAGCGGTCAATTACCTGGCGCAGCGCGCGGCCTACGTGCGCAGCGTACTGCCGGTGTCCACGCCGTTTGCCGTTTCCAACAACGGCGGCAACAGTTTCTCTACCGGCACGAACACGGTCCTGCTGACCGGCACCGCTCCCATCAGTGTGCGTGACATTGAGATTAATGGGATTCGTCACGGACTGACTTGGACTAGCCTGACCGACTGGCGTCTGACTCTTCCGCTCTCCGGCAATGTGAACGTGGTGGAGGTCCGGGGCGTGGACGCGGATGGCAAGTATCTGACTAACGCTGTCGATTCGATTACCATCACAAACACGGGAGTGAATGCATTACAACCAGTCGTCATCAACGAATGGATGGCGGACGGGGCTGGCCCGGGTGGGCTTCCCGATCCGGCGGATGGCCTTTTTCAGGATTGGTTCGAGCTTTATAATCCGAATGGTTCGGCCGTGAATTTATCCGGTTATTTCCTCACCGATAGTTTGGCCTCGCCATTGAAGTGGGCCATTCCGGCCAACACCGTGATTCCGGCCCGCGGATTCCTTGTCGTCTGGGCGGACGATGAAAGCCAACAAAGCGGCGTGGGCACCAACGGGGACTTGCACGCGGCGTTCCGGTTGGGGGCCAGCGGCGAAGAGATCGGGTTATTCGCGCCGGATGGCACGCGGCAGCACGCCGTGCGTTTCCTGCAACAAGCCCAGAACGTCAGCGAAGGGCTGTATCCCGACGGCAATACCAACGGCGTATACGCGATGCCGAACTGGACTCCGCGGCAACCCAATCAACTGAGCGCGCCGCCTGCACCGCAACTGGGCGGCCTCGTGATGGGCACCGGAAATACCGCGACCCTGTCGTTCGGTACGATTCCCGGTCGCCTGTATCGCATCGAATACAAAAACGCTCTGACGGATGCAACGTGGCTGCCTTTGATGAGCCAGAGGGCAACGGGTACGCTCACGACATTCGCTACCGATGTCTCGGGTCAAACCCAGCGCTTCTATCGCATCGCTCTCGTGCCGTAAGCGCCGTTATTTGCGTCTACTCAGGAGCGGCGAGGTGTTGCACCACGTGCGCGGCTGCAACGAATCCGAATGTGCCCGTGACGAAGGTCGCGGTGCCGAAGCCGGAATCGCAGTTCAGCCGCAATGATTTCCCATTGGCGCTGGCTTCGCGCCGGGCGCACACCGTGCCATCGCGGCTGGGGAACACAGGGGACTCAGGCGAGAAAACCGCCTTTACCCCGAACTTTTTTCCACCGCGGGGGAAGCCGTAATCCTTGCGTAGCTTGTCGCGCGTCTGCTGCAACAGGCGGTCATGAGTCGTCAGAGTGAGGTCGGCTACGCGAACGGCACTGGGATCACGACGTCCTCCAGCACCGCCGCAAGTAATAATGGGTATCTGTCGATCTCGGCAGCGCGCGATCAGCAGGGATTTATTCCGCAGACTATCGATTGCATCCACCACGAAGTCGTAACGAGGGCGGAGAATGGATTCGGCGGTCGCTTCAGTAAAAAATTCAAGGGCTTGGTGGACGTGGCACTCGGGATTAATGCCGCGCGCCCGGTCTGCCATGACTTCGGCTTTGGCGCGCCCCACTTCCGAGTCCAGCGCATGCAGTTGGCGGTTCACATTGCTGACACACACCTCGTCGAGATCGACAAGGGTGAGCTGGCCCACGCCTGATCGAGCCAAGGCTTCGGCGACCCAGGAGCCCACACCACCAATGCCCACGACGCAGACGTGCGCCGCGCGCAGGCGCGCGAGTGCGGCCATCCCAAACAGCCTGCCGATACCCCCGAAGCGAAACTCGAAATCACTCATCCGGAATCAACTTACAACGGCTCGCCGAAATTCCGCCATTCACAACCGTTGGGCTTGTGGTATAGAGACGACGTGCAAGCGATGTTCAAAATTCTTTTGTTGCCGGCGTTGGCACTTTTCTCGTTCCAGGCGTACGCCCAATCCGTAGCGCGCTCTGTCACCAATCAAGTATCTCGTATGGAATCCAACACGACTGCGTCTTCCACCAAAACGGCAGCAGACTCCACCGGCAAACGTGAAGTGGCGACGCTGGCCGGCGGATGCTTCTGGGGCATGGAGGAGATCATTCGCAAAATTCCTGGAGTGCTCGACACCAAGGTCGGCTACACGGGTGGCACGGTGCCCAATCCCACCTACAAGCTGATTTGCACGGGGATCACCGGCCATGCGGAGGCCGTAGCCATCACTTTTGATCCCGCGAAGATTAGTTACGAGGAACTGCTCGGCTATTTCTTCCGCATGCATGATCCCACAACCTTGAACCAGCAACACAACGATCGTGGCACGCAATACCGCTCCGCGATTTTCTATCACAGCGATGAGCAAAAGCTGATCGCCGAGCGTGTGAAGGCGCGCGTAGACAAATCAGGCAAGTGGAAGAAGCCGGTCGTTACGGAGATCACCAAGGCGACCGAGTTCTACATGGGCGAGGAATATCACCAGAAATACCTCGTCAAGAACCCGGGCGGCTACAATTGCCACGTGTTGCGAGATTAAGCTGGGACGCCTTCGGAAGGCTCATTTCTTGGGCAGGAAAGTGAAGGCGACCGCCGCTAGGATGCAGGCAAAAGCGGCGAGGTGATTCCACTGCAATTTCTCCCGCAGATAAAATGTCGCGAACACGCTGAAGACGACGAGCGTGATTACCTCCTGGATGATCTTCAGTTCCGCCGCTGACCAATTGGCATTTCCCCAGCGATTCGCCGGCACCATCAGGCAGTACTCGATGAAGGCGATGCCCCAACTAATCAGAATCACGAGCCACAGAGGTTGGTGCTTGAATTTAAGGTGACCGTACCACGCAAACGTCATGAAGACGTTTGAAATGGTGAGCAGGACAATCGGCGTAAGTCGGGACTGAGTCAGGTAATCCATAAGTGAAGCAGCGATCGGCCGTAAAAGGAATTAGCGTAGCCTTACCGGAATCTTCCGGCTCGCCAGGTACTGCTTCACGTCAGCGACGGTAAATTCGCCGAAGTGAAAGATACTCGCTGCTAGAACAGCGTCAGCTTTGCCGGACTCCAGCACATCAGCCATGTGTGCGAGGGTTCCGGCGCCCCCACTGGCCACCACCGGCACGCCCACGGACTCGCTGATACGACGGGTAATTTCCAAATCGAAGCCAGCTTTGGTCCCATCGGCATCGATGCTGTTCAACACAATTTCGCCGGAGCCCAAGTCCACAGCTCGCTTTGCCCACTCCACCGCGTCCCACCCCGTTGATTTTCTACCTCCGTGCGAGAAAACCTCCCAGCGATCGGGCGCCACTCGTTTGCAATCGATGGAAACAACGATGCATTGGCTGCCAAATTTTTCCGCGCCTGCCCGGATCAGATCGGGAGTTGCGAGGGCGGAAGAGTTAATGCTGACCTTATCCGCACCGGCCATCAGCATTTGGTGCATGTCATCCACGGTGCGAATGCCCCCGCCGACGGTGAGGGGCATAAAGCATTGGTCGGCAGTGCGTTCAATAACATCGATGATGGTTGCCCGGCCGTGGGCGCTGGCGGTGATGTCAAAGAAGACCATTTCGTCCGCGCCCTGTTCGTTGTAGCGCACTGCAAGTTCCACCGGGTCGCCCACGTTGCGAAGTTCGCCGGCTTCCGCGCGGCCGAACTGCACGCCACGGGTGACGTGGCCTCCGTGAACATCAAGGCAAGGGATGACTCGTTTCGCAAGCATCGTGGAAATTTCCCCGTGGAGCAGGGGAGGAGCAATCCTTTCTTACCGGGACTGCGTGCGGCCTGTTCCATCGTGGCTGCATCGCATGTTTCCCGCTCACGGGTCTCCGCCGACTGGCCGCGAACGATTCGACCCATGAACCAGTGGACGAACCAGCCGCTCCCCATCCACAAGAGAAAGCCAATCAGGAATCGCCCGAGCGTCTCGCGTCAGGCCAGTTCAACGTTTCGGTATCAGCGATTTCAAAATCCCCACCATCGTCGGTTTGCAGAGGTGGCCGCATTGGTTGAATCCGGAAAGGCGGCGACATAAAGGAAAAACTCCTGACGGGCATGTTCAATCGCTTTGGTTTTGCAGTCGCCTGAGGCGAGCTTGTTCACCCAAAGATAAGGAGCGAGAATTCACTTCAAACCCAAGGCTGCCATCAGGCGACAAGGCCGGCAGCTGTCCACCAACGGTTCATGGTCCGCCGGTAATGCGGTTTACAAACCAGTCCAACAGGGGCTTTCCGGAGAAGATCCAAATAGCGGCCGCCGCGGCGATGTATGGCCCGTAGGGAATGGGGGAGGAACGTTCATGACGTTTCAACAGGATCAAGATTCCCCCCAGGATGGCTCCGATGAACGAGCTGACCACGAGCGAAAAGATGGTCGCCTGCCAGCCAAGAAAGGCACCGATGGCGGCCATGAATTTGACGTCCCCAAAGCCCATGGCCTCACGCGGCAGAACCAATTTGTCGGTCACCGCCTCCATGTACGAATTTTGCTCGGGATCAAACTCGTGCCCGGCAACTTTCAACTTCAGCGGGCTAAGGGCGACGGGGACGTTGACGAAACATCGGTCGGGGAGTTCAAGGCGCGAGGCATGGAAACGGATGGCGTCGGACTTGCGATAAAAGATTTCCTCGTAGGGTAATTCTCGATCGGGGAGCGAGAGGCCTGTTTCTCCGAAGAAGATTTTGGTTTCCCCATCGAGGGCGAGTTTCATTCTGCCGAAAGCCAGTTTGCCTAGCTGGCGAACCGCTTCGATGCTCAACCCCCCCACCACAATCCCGATGAAGCTGGCCCGTAAAGCTATCGTGGCCTCGCCGGGAAAGCCGTGCAAGCCGGGCACGAGAAAGGAGCAGAGAAATCCAAGAAAGATGCCACCAATCGTGATTTCGTCTGGGATGATGAAATGGGCGAGATCGATGAATGTGGCAACGATCAACCCAGCCATGACGATGCAAAGGACGAGCGCGACTGCGGCTGATTGAGGACCATAGATCAGCCAGCAGCTGAGAAACATCAGGCCGGTGAGCAGCTCAACGAGGAAGTAACGGATGGAGATAGGAGCCCGGCAATTGGCGCATTTTCCGCGCAGCATCAGCCACGTGACGAGCGGGACATTCAGGTAAAAGGGGATGGAATATTTGCAGTGCGGACAGTGCGAAGGGGGGGAGATGACACTTTGGCCGGCCGGCATCCGGTGAATGCAGACATTCAGAAAGCTCCCGACCATGCACCCAAGCCAAAAGGTGACGCCGGACCAGAAATGAAATGGGACTTTCGCCCAGATTGCCGCGTCAAACATGGGATGACGTTTTCACCGCGGCGTCTACTTTCCCGTAAACATTTTGCTCGAGGGCTGCGCGCATTACCTGGGTGGGGGCAGCTTGGCCGCTCCAGATCTCCAGGGCCTTCGCACCTTGGTGCAACAACATGCCCAAGCCGTTCGACGCGCGGCAGCCAGCGCGCCGCGCCAATTTCAGCAGCGGAGTTTCTGCGGGTCGATAAATCATATCGTAAACGGCGTACGCCTTTTTCAGGTCAAACGCACTTTCATCCAGCGGCAGGGAATCGTCCGGCTTGAGCCCTAACGAGGTGGCGTTCACCACCAGGTCGACGCCTCCCAGCGGATACCCGACGGTCACCCGGACGTCCGGGCGGTCCCGGCGGATGTCATGAGCGATCTGCTCGGCCTTGCTCTGCGTGCGGTTAACCAGGTGCAACTCTGCTGCGCCTTCATGCGCAAGTCTCAAAGCGGTTGCCCGTCCGGCACCTCCTGCGCCCAGGACGACAATGCGCGATCCTTTCACTTCCATTCCGAGGTCTTCACGAATTGCCACCACAACCGCATCGGCATCGGTGTTGAATCCATGGGCACGGATCTGGTTCGGCACGTTGGTAAACGCGTTCAGAGGTTGCCAGGGGCCGTTGTCTTCGCGGGCTTCAAAGCGAATCGTATTAACCGCACCCCAGATGCGCGCCGATTCGTCCAATGCGTCCACCATATCCATGGCAAGGAGTTTGTGCGGCACGGTAAGGTTCAAGCCGATGAACCTCATGGCTTTGGCGCCCTGAATGGCAGCACGGAGATCCTGGGGCGGGACGTCGAAGGCGAGATAGCGCCAATCCAAACCGAGGGAGGTGATGCCGGCGTTCTGCATCGCGGGCGAGGCCGAGTGTTTGACGGGATGGCCATAGACCGCGCAGTAACGCGTGAGGGCAGAGATATCTTTACGAATCAGAGCGGACACGCCGCGGGTTATAGGGGAAGACCGAGCGATGCGGAAAGCAAAAGGCGCCGCAGCCGATCCCGTCAACGGTTCATCGGGCCACGCAATGGCTGACGCAGCGTTGCAGGAATTCCCCTGCTTGTTCGATCAATTCTGCAAACGTTTCCGGTTTATTGACCAACTCGGTCACGCCTGCATTGCGGGCGCGTTCACGCACCACCGTTCCCGTCTCCAAACCCACCCAGACGGCGAGCGGCGTCTCACGAAATGGAGGTTGCGCTCGCAGCCAGCGCACCAAATCCATGACTTCGTCATCTCGCTCCACGTGCCAGTTCAGGACTATGATGTCTGGGCGCGGCCGGATGTGCGGAGCATAAATGGATTCCTCCAGCCAGGCCTTCCCTTCGGCGATGCTGCGAACTGAATCGCATTTGCCTGCGAAATCATTCTGCTCCAGAGCCCGGCAAAACTCGCGGCTCTCGGCCTCGTCTTCATCGATGTGCAACAATCTCCATTCTTCAAACATACCCCTCCTTTTTCGTCCCGATAAGCTCGTTCATTTCTGCCGATGCGCAACGAGTCCGCCGGACAGGGCGCGCGAATCGTCGGCCTGACACGTCTCAACTGTTCCCCGGGAAATGCCGCCAATGCTTGTTGTCCGCCTCGGCTTGCGCCGCAGGCCACTCACAATATGTTGCTGACGGTTGCTCGATTAACGTTATGAAAGCCCGCGTGTTGCTCCTGCTGATGGCACTGATCTTCGTATGCACCGGCTTTTCCGCGCCTGCCGTCGTTGAGCGGGTGCAGATGAAAGCGGGGCAAGTCGTCATTTCGCCGGGCGAGGAAGTGCTTCAGGCGCCGAATCGGTTGCAACTGCCCTTCAACATCGTCATCGAGACCAACGGAACCTTTACGGTGGGCAGCGGAAAAGTGAGAACCTTGCAAGAAGGCGAGACCCTGGGAGCAGATGGCATGTTAACCAAACCGGACGGTACCGATTGGCCCGGTGATCGACCACGTCACGCTCAAGAGAGGGCGAGTGATGGTGTCGAGGGATGGAACCGAATCTGAACTCCGTGAATCGATTCAACTGGCAGACGGTTCAACGATTTTACCTGAAGGAAAAATTAGCCCTCGCGGCAGCTCACCGCGGCTGTTGTTGGATGGTGAACTCTTCAAGCTCGACGGCGGCGCGCTGCCGAGCCGCGATACCGTTTCGATGCAGGACGGCCGCGTCTTTGTGCAGAAGGATGGTTCGCGAACAAGGGTGGAACCGGGGCGGAGTATCATGATGAACGATGGCACCAAGGTGCAGGGCGATGGCACCCTCATCCGATTCAACGGAGAAAAGAGCACAGTCAGCGAAGGTCAGGTAATCACCCTCGAAGGTGTTGCCACCCGTCCGCGGTGAGGCTGTTCCTCTGCTGATTCTCCATCGCGGCTTTCGTCCGCCTGCCGGGTTGTGATAGATCTGCCTCCGCCATGAGTCAGCGTCACAGCGGAATGAAGATGCGATGAAGACCAAAACTGCCGAGTCGGACCCGAGACCGAACGTTTTTTGGGTGCTCACCATTTTCGTTCTCAGTGCAATGTTGATTCGCGCTGCGGATACGCCGACGACGATCGAATGCCCTTCTGATGTGGTTACCAATGTCCTCTCGGGTGAGTGTGCGCGTTCTGTTTCGTTCGCCGCCGTTGCCGGCGGAGCGACGATGCCCTCCGTTCGTTACAGGATTGGCGATGCGGCTGTGTTTTCACCTCACCTGTTTCCTGTGGGAACGACGACGGTGACCGCTACGGCGAGTAACGCCACAGGAACTGCCACGTGCTCGTTCCGAGTGATCCTCACCGAATCAACGCCTCCCGCAATCACGTGCCCGACCGACATTGTGGTGTCCACCTTGCCAGGTGAATCGAGTGCGGTGGTGGAGTATTCGCTCCCGTCTGCCATAGACAACTGTAGCCAGGTCATGCTGACGTGCGACCCGCCGTCGGGTTCGGTCTTTCCGGTGGGAACCAACACGGTCGTTTGCACCGCTGCGGACGTTTCGGGAAACATCGCCACGTGCACTTTTCAAGTTACTGTCCAGGCGACGGCGTCGGAAACCCACGACTTGGCGATCACCAGGATTTCGGTACCAAAACAGGTCGTCCTTACCGACAGGCGTCCCACTGTTACACGGCGTGTCGCCGTGACGATCCAGAATCGAAGCTCGCATGACGAGTTGATAGCGGAGGCCTCGCAACTGGCAAATCTCGTCACGCTGGAGGTGCAGTCGCTGGATCCCAGCCTGTGTGCCGACATTACGCCTGTTCTTCTCGCACGCGCCCCGCAGAAGCGGTTGCCTTTCATTTTTGGCTCACGACGAAAATTGAACCTCTATTTCAACGTGACGTTTCATTGCCCGGTGAACGCGGCCAGAGGCGTCGGCATGGAGGATTTCCGTTACATCGCTCGGGTTCATCATTCGGCCATCGATGGCTTCAATGACACTCATCCGGATTGCGACGTATGCCCACGCCCGCCACTACCGGAAAATGTGGACCCTAATCCCAACGGAAGGATCCGCGATGTCGGTTGCGGGAGCTCGACTGAGAGACGGCACCTACGGCGGCGACGTCTTGACCGATGTCGTGGTGAAGTAACTTTGGTGGAGGCCGCCCTCAGAGGCACCGTCACTGTTAGCATCCAAACAGCCGTTGGAAATTGGCTTCGATCTGACCCTCCAGTTCAAGCAAAGGCATCTCCCGTTGCTCAGCCACATATTGGTAAATCGCTGCGACGTTGGCCGGATGATTCATGGCATTTCCGGAAGCGTCGTGAAGTGGGAATGCGTTGCGGGATTCAGGCGGCAGTTGATCAGGAGCATCTGTTTCGATTAGAAGCCGATCCAGAGGCACTTTGGCAAAAGCCTCGCGCCGGCGGTTTTTTCGCTCGTGCATGAAATAACCAGGAAAGGAAAAGTAGGCGCCAAGTTTCCTCAGCGGTTCCACCATTTCGCCCGACCCACCGTACGAATGAAGGAGAAAGCCGCGGGACGGTCTCGGATGTTCCCGGAGGAGCTCATGCATTCGCCCCCAAGTCTGCAAGCAATGGATACTTACCGGCAGATCGCGTTCGGCAGCGAGGCGAAGCTGCCACGTAAACGCCTCCTCTTGTCCCTCGTAAGAAAGGCCGGGCTTCCATCGATCCAATCCAATCTCGCCCACCCCGACGGAAGCCCGGTTGACGTAATCCAACATGATCGATCGCCAGGCGGGCGTTCGTTCATGCAGGTACCACGGGTGATAGCCGAATGACGGCAGCACTTGAGGAAACTTTGCCGCCAACTCCTGGACCAGTGGCCAATCCTCTTCGCACGCGCCGTTCACCACCATCTTCACCACTCCCTGTCCGACGGCCGTCGCGAGCAGATCCTCGCGCAAGCCCGCAAAACGGTCATCCTGCAGATGATTGTGCGCGTCGTAGAGTCGCACGATTATTCCCCGGGGCGTTGGTGATGTCCGGCGAATCGCTGGATCTGTTCCTCGATCTGCAGAATCGTTCGCTGACGATTCTCAGCAATGTGGCGGAGGATACCCAAGGGCTTCAAAAGTCCGGTGGGCATGGATAGAATTTGCTCCGGGGAATGGCCGCTATAAAGGTCGCACAACAAGCCGCCCAAGGCTTTCAGGCTAACTGCGTCGGAGTCGCAATGGAAAAAGCATTTTCCCTCAAGCATTTCCGCCACGAACCACACTCGAACCAGGCATCCCTGAATACGATTAGCTTCCACGCGCTGGGACGGAGGCATTGCCCGGCGATGCCGCGCCTCATCCATCAAATGCGCAAGTCTTTGCTGCGGATCATCAATCTTCAGCAATGGTTCCAAGCGCTGATGTTGATGCCGCAACAACGGCGATGTGATGGCGGAGTTCAAACTCGGCATGGCGAAGAAATTAAGAGGCGTATAGTCGCCGCGCAACCTAACGCGCTTGATGCGAGACCAACGGCTACGTTTGCTTGTGAAATTGTTCGGCCAGCGCGACGGCTTTGATCATGGCCTTCGCCTTGTTCACCGTCTCCTGATACTCGCCGTCCGGCGTTGAGTCGTTCACCCAACCGCCGCCCGCCTGCACGTAGGCTTTGCCGTCCTTCAGCAACGCGGTGCGAATCGTGATGCAGCAATCGAGATTGCCGTTGAATGAAAAGTATCCGACGCAGCCGCCGTACGGCCCGCGCGTGGTTTGTTCCAGTTCGGAAATGATCTGCATGGCGCGAATCTTCGGCGCGCCGCTCAGTGTTCCAGCCGGGAAAGTGGCGCGCATCAAATCGTAAGGCGTCTTGTCCGCGGCAAGCTTGCCTTCGACCTGCGACACGATGTGCATCACGTGGCTGTAACGCTCGATGATCATCAGGTCCTTCACCTGGACAGAGCCGAATCGCACACGCGTCCGAGATCGTTGCGCGCGAGGTCCACCAGCATGACGTGCTCGGCGCGCTCCTTTGGATCGGCGAGCAATTCCTTTTCCAAGGCCAGCGTCTTCCTCGGGCGTTTGTCCGCGACGCCGCGTGCCGGCGATGGGACGAATCTCCACCTTGCGATCCTCGCAACGCACATGAATTTCCGGCGAAGCGCCGGCCAGCGAAAACCCGTCCAGCTCGAGCAGGAACATGTAGGGCGAAGGATTCACCGAGCGCGCCGCGCGATAAATGTCCAGCGGCGACGCCTTGACCGGCGCGGAGAAACGCTGCGAGCCGACCACCTGAATGATGTCGCCGGAGACGATGTATTCCTTGGCCTTGAGCACATTGGCGAAATACTTTTCCTTCGACACGTTGGATTCGAAGGGCAGTTCGGCGCACGTTGGGCGGCACGGTCACGGGTGTTTCTGACAGCGGTTGTTCGAGCAAGGAGACGAGGCGATCAATCTCGCCGATCGCATCTTCGTAGGCTTCCGCGGCGGTCACACCGTTCTCGACGATGGCATTGACCAGCACCGTGATGGTCTGCGTCACGCGATCGAAGATGAGCAATTCATCCGCGATCAGGAAATACATCGTGGGCGTGCCGAGTTCATCGTGCGGCGGTCGCGGCACGATCGGCTCGACGTCGTGAATGAATTCGTAGCCGATGAAACCGACGGCGCCGCCCGTGAAACGCGGCAAGCCCGGCACGGTCACAGGCCGGAAGCGCTTCAGAACGCGCTCGACGACCTCAAGACCGTCGCGCACGCAATTCTCGCATTGCTCGTTGGGTTTGGTCGGCACGGCGAACTTCTCGATGACTTTGCCGTTTTCGATCACTTCGATGCGATTGCCCGTTTGCTTGATGACGGCGCGCGGGTTGCATCCGACGAACGAGTAGCGCCCGAGATGTTCGCCGCCTTCGACCGATTCGAAAAGAAACGATTCGCCCTGGCCGCGAATTTTTTTGTAGGCCGAAAGCGGCGTCTCAAAATCGGCGAGAAGGCGGCGCGTGACCGGAATCGAGGTTGCCCTGTTCGGCCAGTTTCAAGAACTCAGTTGGCGACGGTGAATACATTTTGTCTGGCTTCGTGCGAACGAAACGGGCGCGACATTAACGCGGAGCCTCGCGTGGATGCCACACGGAAAACTTCCGCCGCTCACTCGTGGAGGTAGCCCCATGAAAGTAAGTCTTCTGACGTGAAGCGGGCGGAGCGTTTCATCTCGGACCTGAAGCGGTTGAAGAACGAAGGCGACACACCGGGTCAAAATGGTGTGCCTGTCCCAGGAACAGATTCCAGGAACCGGGGGGGCCTGAATTTGTTTGCACGCCTCGCGCTGAGCGAAGCGCCGCGGCGATCGGAAAAAGGGGGGAAGCGGTTATGCCGGCGACGCGCCGGGCTGGCTTTGTGTTCACGCCACCCCGCTGGTGATGACCGCGATGACGATTGATTACGCTCCAATCGTCGCGGTTTCCGGGCGGCGAGGCGGGACCGACGTCGGGTTGGACGGAGGAGGTCGCACTGCCAACGTCTGGCTTTGTTCGCGCATGAATTGCGGCAGGTAATGAGGTCCCAATGCGTTCTTTCCCGTTGAGCCGGAAGACTTCCACCCACCAAAACTTTGCACGCCCGGCCAGGCGCCCGTGGTGGCGCCTCCGCGTCGATTGCAGTAAGCGACGCCGGCTTCGATGTGCGCAAAGAACTCCCGTTGCTCGTCTTCAATCTGCGTGAAGATGCCGGCAGTGAGACCAAACAAGCTCCGGTTGGACAATTCGATGGCTTCTTGGAGTGAACCTACGTCATTCACGGCGACCACGGGCGAGAAGAATTCCTGGTTAAACCATTTCGAATCGTTGTCCACATTGCGGAGGACGGTGGGTTCGACGTAGAAGCCTGACGCCCAATCGCCTCCATCGAGAACTTTGCCGCCGCACAACACGTCGCCGTCCTTTTTCCCGAGCTTCACTGCTGCTTGAAATTTTTGAACAGCGTCTTCGTTAATCAGCGGGCCAAGGAAGGTTCCTCGTTCCACTGGGTCTCCGATTTTTAGCGACCTTACCTTTTCGACCAGGGCTTCGACGAATCGTTTGCTGATGGATTGATGAACATAAACGCGCGAGCAGGCCGAACACTTTTGGCCTCCCATCCCGAACGCCGCGCGAGCCACTCCTTCGACTGCATCGTCGAAATTCGCTGTGGGCATGATGATGCAGGGGTTCTTGCCGCCCATTTCGGCGATGCACGGGCGGGGACGTTCCTGGTTGAAACGCCGTAACGTCTCCATTCCCACTCCACGCGAGCCCGTGAAAGCGATGCCGTCAATCCCCGGATTGTCGATCAGCTCCTGGCCAACCTCTTCGCCACTCCCGGTCACAAGGTTAAAGACGCCCACGGGAATGCCGGCACGATGCATCGTTTCATAAAGGCGGAGGCCCGTGAAGGGGGTGTCGCTGGACGGTTTGAAAATGACCGAGTTGCCGGCAAGCAACGCTGCGGCGCTCATCCCTGCTGCGAGGGCGAGCGGAAAATTGAACGGCGACACGACGGCAAAGACGCCAAATGGTTTGAGAACGATTTTGGTTCGCTCTGAGTTCAGATTGGCCATCGACGCTTCGAAGCCACGATGGGTTTCCATTTGCTGGCAGTAGTAGAGGATCAGGTCGATCGACTCGGATACTTCGGCGATGGATTCAATGCGGGTCTTGCCGGTTTCGAGCGTAATCAAAGCGGCCAGCTCATATTGATGCTTGGTCATCAACTCCGCGGCCTTGCGCAAGAAATTCACGCGCGCTGGCCAGCCCAGCTCCTGCCAGAAGATCGAAGCCTGCTTCGCCGCCGCAATCGCCTTGCGCACGTGGTCCTTCGAACCACATTGGAATTTGCCCAGCACCACGTCGCGGTGTGCGGGGTTTGTATCAGAGAACGTCTTCGATCCTTTCACCGGTTTGCCGTTGATGAAGAGCGGGTGGCTCTCGCCCAACTTTTTTCGCTCATGCACCAGTGCCGCCTCAAAGGCGCGATGAAAATCCTCCCCAAGATTGCCGAGTGAAGCGTAAGTCGTTTTTTCCATGCGAACCCCCGCTCCAACATACGCCCAGTTGTGAGGCACGGCAAAAACCCAAGTAGCAAAAAACCCGGCGGGCGGCGGCCGGGTTGCAACTATAAGGCGTGGATTAACTCTTTAGCTTTTCGACGGCTTCCTTCATTTCGGCCAGATGCTTGTCCGCGGACGGAGTGTCGGTGACGTGTACGACCTTCCCGTTTTTATCGATTAAGAAACTCACGCGGCGGGACAGCATTCGCCCTTCCATCCCGGCGCCGTAGGTCTCGGTGAGTTTGCCTTCGGTGTCGGTGAGCAACGGAAAGTTAAGATTCTCCTTTGCGATAAATTTCTTATGGCTCTCGGCGTCATCCCGGCTGACACCCAGGACGGTCACGCCCTTCTTTTTCAAATCGTCCATCCGATCGCGGAAGCCACAGGCTTCCTTTGTGCAGCCGGGGGTTTGGTCACGAGGATAAAAATAAAGCAAGACAGCCTGTTTCCCGGTGAAGTCAGAAAGCTTCACCGTTTTTCCGTCCTGATCCTGAGCTTCAAAAGCCGGAGCGTTGTCACCGACTTTGGGTGTTGATGCTGCGTGCGCGAACGCCAATGTGGCCATCAGGAATGCTGCCGCGAGTACGGGTGTGAATTTCATAAATGTTTGTTTGCTGCCTTGGTCAAGGTTGTGAATCGCTCTGACGCGGGCAAGGTGTTTTTTGTTCAACCCGAGGACAAAGCCGCTCTGAATTGATGTCCATTTTATGCGGACAATGCGACATGCTTGGCGTGGACCTTTGGCGGATGTTCATTTGACGCTCCGAGTTGAGGCTGCGAGTTTCGTCACGGTCGAAAGCGAACAGAACATTTTCCCGCAAGTGGTGAAGTCTCCCGCGGTGCAGGCCCTGCTAACCGGCGTGGAGCAGGGAGGCGCATTGTCACTTGCTGGGGCGGATGTGGCGGCCTGGCCCTTTGTGGCGGCGCTTCTGCGTATAACTTTTCCCACCCGCACAATTCTGGTCGTGACGGCTGGCGTGAAGGCGCAGGAATCCTTCCACCAGGACCTGACGACATGGCTGGCCCGATCGACTGACAAGGCGGGATCCAAGCGCCGTAAAAGGGCGGAGAGCACCGTGGAATCTGAACAGTCCGCATTGTTCTTCCCCGCCTGGGATATCCTTCCCCATGAATCCAAGCTGCCGCACGTGGACGTGATCAGCGAACGTCTGGAGACGTTGGTCGCGCTTACGGCCGGAGAGCCCGGCGGTAAAGCACGCATCGTCGTGTCCAACGTCATCGCGTTGATGCAAAAGACGTTTCCTTCCGGCGCGATAGCGGAACGCACTCGTACGCTGGATCGCGGCCAACAGATTGTGCCGTTGGATCTAGTGGAGTGGCTGGAAGACCAGGGCTACGAGCCCGAAGCACAGGTGAATCACAAAGGCGAAATCGCCTTGCGCGGTGGCATCCTCGACATTTTTGCGCCGACCAGTCCATGGCCGGTGCGCGTGGAATTCTTCGGCGACGAAATTGAATCCATCCGCGAGTTCGATCCTATCTCCCAGCTTTCCAAGGATCCCGTGGACAGTGTGACGATTCCACCCGCGGGCGAACTGGGGCTTTTGAAGCGATCCCTCGCGACAGATGCCAAAACGCCCAACGCCAGTTCGCCCAATGCCCCTTTGGCGACGCTCCTGAATTATCTCGGTCGTGATGCGCTGGTCGTTCTGTGTGGTCCTGAGACGCTTGAGCAAACAGCCGAGGGATACGCGGTGCAAGTGCCGCAGAACGATCCGTTTTATGCGCCTTGGGACGAACTCCAGAACGAGATGGCGGAGAGGCGGTTAGCCTGTGTGGACTTTTTGGAGATGGAGGAAAGCCTGTCCAATGAAGCAGAGGAGCCCGCATCTGCTGCAAACGCCGCCAACCTTGCCGTCCATTTCCAAAGTCTCGAAGCCTTCCGACCCATTGTGGAGAGCGCGCCAGACGTGCAAGTGGCGGAGGCGCAACGACGGGAATTCTTTGCGCAACTTCATCGCTGGTTGCGGCAGGGTTTTTCCGTCCACGTCTTCTGCAACACGCGAAGGCGAACGACAGCGGTTTCAGGAAATCTGGCGCGAACTGGGCTTCGGCGACGAATCGCGCGAAGCCAGCGAGCCCATCACTCACCTCGGCACGCTTTCGCGCGGATTCATCTACGAGGATGCGAAGCTGGTCGTCGTGACCGACGCGGAGATTTTCGGGCGCTACAAGGTGCAACGTCCGCGCCGGCTGAAATCGCCGCACGCCGCGACGTCGCGTTCGGCGCTCGACATCGATTTCACCGAGTTCGAGGAAGGCGATTACGTCGTGCATGTGCAACACGGCATTGGGCGCTTTCTCGGGTTGCAGATTTTCGATCAAGGTGCCGGGCTCAAGCCGACGCGAACGGTCGAAGCGCACGAGCGGGCCAGGAATGTCTCGTCATTGAATACGCCTCCGAACGATCCGGCACAGCCTGCGCCGAAACTTTACGTGCCGGTCAGCGAGGCGCATCTCGTCAGCAAATACGTCGGCACCGGCAAGGCGCGTCCCGCCTTGCAACACGCTGGGTGGCGCGCGCTGGGCCAAGGCCAAGGCGCAGGCGGAACACGCCGTGCGCGATCTGGCGGCGGAAATGTTGCGCATCCAGGCGGCGCGCGAATCGCAGGCCGGGCCACGCCTTCCCGCCAGACAACACCTGGCAGCGCGAGTTCGAAGGCTCCTTCGTTTACGAGGAAACGCCCGACCAGATGCGCGCCATCGTCGAAGCCAAGACGGACATGGAATTGCCCAAGCCGATGGACCGCCTGATCTGCGGCGACGTCGGCTACGGCAAGACCGAGGTGGCGATTCGCGCCGCGTTCAAAGCGGTGATGGGCGGCAAGCAGGTCGCCATCCTGGTGCCGACGACCGTTCTGGCGCAGCAGCATTTCAACACCTTTCGCGAGCGCATGGCGGATTATCCGATGCGCGTGGAATTGCTCTCGCGCTTTCGCACGCGCGCGCGAACAGAGACGGGTGATCGAGCAACTGGCGGCAGGCGGGGTGGACATCGTCATCGGCACGCATCGGCTCGTGCAGAGCGACATCGTGTTCAAGGATCTCGGCCTGGTGGTCATCGACGAAGAGCAGCGCTTCGGCGTGATGCACAAGGAGAAGTTCAAGATGCTGCGTCAACTGGTGGATGTGCTGACGCTCAGCGCCACGCCGATTCCGCGCACGCTGTATCTCGCGCTGACCGGCGCGCGCGACATGAGCACCATCGAAACGCCGCCGCAGGATCGGCTGCCGGTGGAAACGATCGTGACGCAATACGACGAGCGCATGATTCGCGATGCCATCCAGCGCGAGTTGAATCGCCAGGGGCAGGTGTTCTATCTGCACAATCGCGTCTACGACATCGAGTCCGTGGCGCATGAAGCTGAAGGCGCTGGTTCCGCACGCGCGCATTGCCGTGGGCCACGGCCAGATGGACGCGGACGATCTGGAGAAGGTGATGACGCAGTTCGTCAATGGCGAGGCCGACGTGCTGCTCTCCACCACGATCATCGAGAGCGGCATCGATATTCCGAACGCCAACACGATCATCATCGATCGCGCGGACCGATTCGGGTTGAGCGATCTGTACCAACTGCGCGGCCGCGTCGGGCGCTACAAGCATCAGGCCTACGCCTATCTTGTTGTTGCCGCGTCATGCCGGTCTGCTCGCGGATGCGCGCAAACGCATCAGCGCCATCAAGCAGTATTCGAGTCTGGGCAGCGGATTCAAAATCGCCATGCGCGACCTGGAGATTCGCGGCGCGGGCAATCTTGCTCGGCTCGCAGCAGAGCGGCCACATCACGGCGGTGGGCTTCGACCTTTATTGCCAGTTGCTCAAGCAAAGCGTCAGCGCTTTGAAAGGGCAGAAGGTGAAGCCGCGCGTCGAAGTGCAAACGCGGATTGATTTCATCGTCACCGATCCGGCCGAGGTCGTGATGGAGGTCGAGGAGGAAGAAGCCATCACGCCCGCTGATTTTGTGGTGAGCATTCCGCGCGAGAGTAGCGACCTACATCGAGCCCGAGACGGAAGAGAAACGGCCCCGCCAGAACGCCCGCGTGCCACGCGCTGCGGCTTTTTTGCCGCTGGATTACATCAAGGATTCACGGCTGCGCATTGAGGTCTATCGCAAGCTGGCGCAGACGACGGAAAAGCGCGGGCTGGAAAAATTGAGTAAGGAGTTGCGCGATCGCTTTGGCCCGCTGCCGCCGGCCGTGGACGTTCTTTTGCAAGTGGCTGAATTGAAATTGCTCGCGAGCGACAAGCAAGTGACGCTCATCGAGACCAAGGAAGACAAGCTGATGCTGACACGATTCGGTGACCTGGTTACCTACGGCGGCAAACTCCCGCGCCTTTCCAAAACCGAGCCCCTGGCGCGCCTGAAGGAAATCAAAAAGTTGCTGCTGGCTATGTGAAGGATGAACAAAAGAAGGCGAGGACCTTCGCCGCTCATAGAGGATGCAGGGACGTTCTCAGTTTCCAATTGTGGCTTGATCAACGGTGATTGCCGCGGAAGGTGCGGCTCGATCGCGAAGAGGAACAAGATGACAACCTGGTCGAAAACCGAAGGCGCCGTGACGGGATTTTCTTCACGTCACGGTTTTCCAAGGTCGACCCAAAAGCGGCTGCCTCCGCTCGGTGACGCTTCGACTCCGACCGCTCCTCCCATTCGCTCCACCGCTTTGCGGACAATGGCCAACCCAATGCCGGTGCCATCGTAAGTGGGATCGTTGGAGAGGCGCTGAAACATCCCGAAAAGTTTTTGCCGCTGGTCTGCCTTGATACCGATCCCGTTGTCTTCGATCCACAACCGAACGCTGTTAGTTTGGTCTTCGCTCCAGACTTTGATCTTTGGTTTCACTCCGGCAGGAACAAACTTCACTGCGTTGCCCAAGAGATTGGAGATGACTTGGGACAACGACACCTCATCCCCGAGCACCACATGGCGCGCCTGGATTTCGATTTCGACTGCAGGCGGCTGCATGGGCGGGTTCTGTTGAATGATTTCTTCCACCATGTCCTGGAGCACAATCGGTCGCGATTGAATTTCGCTCCGTGATACCCGGCTTAACATCAGCACATCATTAATCAGCCGGTTCATGCGGGTAATGTTACTCGTGATCTTCCCCAGGTAGGACTGCGCTTCCGCATTGAGTGATTTGCCGTGGTCCTGCTCGAGGAAACGGGAATAGGCCTCGATGGACCGAAGTGGTGCCCGCAAGTCGTGAGAAACGCTGTAAGAAAATTCTTCCATCTGCCCAATCGCTTGTTCGAGGGAAGCGGTTCGTTCCTTAACTTTTCGATCGAGTTCCGCATTGGCCAACTCCAGCTTGGCTTCACTGGCTCTGAGTGCATCCTCGGCGACTTTGCGCCGCGCAATTTCCTTCTGCGCGTCTTCGTAGAGGCGAGCGTTATCAATGGCGACGGCTGCTTGTGCCGCCACTCCTGAAATCAAGCGCTCGGTCCGCTCCGTGAAAATCCCTGGCTCCGGATGGCCAAAAAAAAGTCCGCCCAGGACTTCGCCGGAACGAGAAGTAACCGGCACGGCGAGGTAGCTGCGGACCGGCAGGTGACCCGACGGCATGCCGTGATGAGGTGGCATTTTTCCGTAGCGAGGATCTTTCAAGACGTCGTCACATCGAACGACGCCTTCGCCACGAAACGTTGGGCCGAAAAGCTGGGTGGCGCGGGGGTGGCCAAACTTCTCAAATGCTTCGCGTGGCGCTCCCGACAACGTGTAGAGCAGCAAAGATTCACCCTGATCGTTGGTGACCGTGTAAAAGAATGCGCCGAATTTAGCGCCGCTCAGCTGCGTCGCGGAATCTGTCACGGATTGAACGAGAGCCTGCAAATCCAGGTTTGCGGCGATGGCGATACCCGCTGCGTTGAGCAATTCCAGATTTCGCGTCTCGTCTCGCAGTGCATGCTCGGCACGCTCGCGCGCGAGCAAGATAGCTTTGGCGTTTTGTAGCGCGACCGAGCGCAGGAGCCTTTCTTCGTTTTCGTCGAGCTGCATCAAACGTCTGCTTGGTTGGCGTCGGAGCTAATTGGAAATTGAACGCAGCTTATGAATGGGGTTTGCAGGAGCCGTCGCTCCGAGGCGTCATCGGCCGGCTTTGGGGAGAGATGTCGTCCGTCCGCAAAGCTGGGACAGGCCACGGGGGATTCGCGAAGGAGGATCTGATGATTGCCTCCCACAACAAATTCAACCGCGGAGCCGCCGTTCGTTTGTGTAAAGTTACTCATCCAAACCCTCCTTTTTCTCGGTGAGGGAAATTCTAAATAAGCGAGCGTCTCGAGCAAGATTCGATTTCAACGGTCCGACTCAAAGATGCCCTTGGCAGCATATTGCGAAGCCAGCTTCGGGTCTCTTTTGTCCTTGCCTGCGATTCTGGATCGTACGTGAGAACCCTTAAGAAGGTCAAACGTGACCAAAAAAAGTGGCCGTATGGCTAGACTTGGCTGGAGCGTGCGGCAGCGATGTCCAATTCGATCTGCGCACGCAATTCGTCGAGTGAGGAAAATTTTTGTTCCTCCCTCAGTTTGTCGGCGAAAGTGAGTTCAACCTCCTTGCCGTACAAATCCGCCGAAAAATCCAGAACATGGACTTCAACGCGGAGTTCAGGAATCGGATTCTGGAGTGTGGGCCGAATGCCGATGTTAACCACGGCACGATGGCGCTGGCCTGCAATGTAAGCGTGCGCCGAGTAAACTCCGTTTGGTGGAACCAGCCGGCCGGCCACATCAAGATTCGCCGTGGGAAAACCCAATGTTCTCCCAACGCCATCCCCTCGCACGATGTCGCTGGCGAGAGCATATTCACGCCCCAACATCTGCGAGGCGCCATCCAGGTTGCCAGCGCGTACGGTTTCGCGAATCCGTGTACTGCTCACCGGCTCGTTGTCGAGTGAAACGGCTGCAATACCGTGGACGATAAAACCCAGTTCGCGTCCCCACTGTTGAAGCGATGCCACGTTGCCACGTCGTTGATGACCGAATGCAAAGGAACTGCCGACGCGAATGCTATAAAGGGGCGCGAGATGTTGAGTGAGATAGCGAACAAACGCTTCTGCAGGCTGGCTGCTGAATTCCGGGGTAAAGGGAAGTACGAGTGTGGCATCGGCGCCCAGTGACGCGATCGCTCGCAACTTTTGCGTTTGCGAGTAGATGAGCAGGGGAACCCGCGCCGGGGCGACGACGCTGTTGGGGTGCCGGTCGAATGTGATGACGACGGCAACGCCTTCATGTTGCTCCGCGTCGGCTACGGCCTGTCGAATGACCTGCTGGTGACCCAGGTGAACGCCGTCAAACATGCCAATGGCCAGCGAGACTTTCCGTCCACCCGAACGGAAGTCGTCAGCGTTCTGGAGGATTTGCATGGCTGCAAGACGCTACTCAGCGCGAGCGAGTGCGAAATAGGGAATAACGTGTTTCTGCAGCTCGGCGGGTGACCAATCCAAGATTTCTTCAAACGAACTCGCATCATTCACGGAAAACTTACCCGAATCGATGCGGCGCAAATTGCGCAAGTGGGCGCCGCAACCGAGCCGTTGACCCAGGTCGTTCACCAACGAACGTACGTACGTGCCTTTCGTGCATGCGACGCGAAAGGTGCCAAATGGTTCCTCATAACGAAGGTAGCGATAAGTGTAGATGTGGACGAGGCGCTCCTTTCGTTCCACTTCCTTCCCTTTGCGCGCCAGCTTGTAGAGTGGCACGCCGCCCACTTTCACTGCGGAAACCATGGGCGGCAGTTGCATGAGGTCACCGGTAAATTTCATGGCCTCCTCGTTCACCTGTTCCAGGGTGAGCGGCGGCACGGGCAGTGTGGCCAGGATTTCCCCGTCGGCATCAAAACTGTCGGTCGTCTCGCCGAACTTGGCCTGGCCTTCATACACTTTGTCAGACGACATCAGCTTCTCCGAAAGCTTGGTGCCGCGGCCAAGGACGATAATCAGCAGGCCGGTGGCCCCTGGATCGAGCGTCCCGCAGTGGCCGACCTTATCGAGGCGGAAGTGCCGGCGGATCGAATCCACGACGTCGTGCGATGTTGGGCCGGCCGGCTTATCGACCAGCAATGCACCGTCCAATGGGCCAATGTCGTGCATGCCTTATTGCGCTCGTTTCAGCGCTTTCTTAATCGATGAGATGACACGGCGCTGGACGGAAACAGGATTGCCCTGGATGCGAGCGCCGGCTGCAGCACTGTGGCCGCCCCCGCCAAACTCAGCGGCAATTTCATTCACGTTCACTTTGCCGTTCTTGGAGCGCAGGCTGATTCGGGTGAGCTCGGTCTCAAGTTCTTCGAACGCGCACGCGATCACGACCGGTTCAATGTCGCGGATATGGTCGATCAAGCCTTCGGTATCGTTCCGCTCTGCACCGGTGCGGTTGAAATCTTTTTGTTTGAGCCAGAAGTAGGCGATCTGGTCGTCGTGGGTGAGCTTGAAATTATTGTAGACGTGTCGGAGCAACCGGACGCGCTGCAGCGAATAGGATTGGTACACCTCATCGCAAATCTTCGCGAGGTTGGCGCCACGCTTCACTAAATCGCCGGCCACGTGGTAAGTCGAAGGCCGCGTGCTGGGATATTGGAAGGAACCGGTGTCCGTCGAGACCGCCGTGAACAGACAGTCCGCGATGGGCTTGGTGATGGACCAATTGGCCGTGCGCAGCAACCGGTAAATCAATTCGCCGGACGAGGGCTCCCTGCCAACCCAGTTGATATCCGCGTAACGCGTGTTGCTCTCGTGATGGTCGATGTTGATGAACGTCTTGCGGTCCTGAATGTGCAGTCCGGTTTTGCCCAGACGTTCGTAGCTCGCGCAATCCGTGGCGATGACGCAATCGAAACGTTGTCCGGCGTGGGGCTTTTCGAAGAGCTTTTCAGTATCGAGAAAGCGGAGCTTTTGCGGCACCGCATCTTCGTTCCAGCAGCAGACGGTTTTCCCCTCGTTCTTCAGAGCGAGGGCGAGGCCCAGTTGGGAGCCGATGCAATCGCCATCAGGCCGCACATGGCCTACCACGCAAAAAGTGCGCGCATCGCGAATGCTTTCAAGAATACGTTTAACGATTTGGGGCGGGGGCTTCATAGCAACCGGGACTTAGTCCTCCGGCGTTGTTTTCTCCAGTTCCTCAATGATGTTGAGCACTCGGTTCCCGCGGTCGATGGATGGATCGACGATGAATTGCAGCTTGGCGGTGTATTTGAGGACCACTTTCTTGGACACCATGGATTGAATGCGCGCACGATTCTTGTTTAAGAGGTCCAAGGCGGTTTTCTTCTGCTCAGCGGTGCCGAGCATCCCGAGATAAACCTTGGCGTTCTTCAGATCGCCGGTGATATCAACGTCGTTGACTGTGACCAACCCGGCCTGCTGGACCGGGAGTTCTCGGCGAATTGCTTCGCCGATCTCGCGCTTCAAAAGTTCACGCACGCGCAGGAGCCTGAGAGACGCCATACGATATCCTCCAGCTACTTAAAGTTTGGACGCGACCTTCTCGACGGTGTAGCACTCGATCGCATCGCCCACCTGGTATTCGTTGAAGCCTTCGATGCGAATACCGCATTCCATGCCGGCACGCACTTCGTTTACCTCGTCCTGGAAACGGCGCAGGGACTGGGTGACACCTTCGTAGATCAGGTTCTTGCGGCGCATGACGCGCACCTTGCCCCGTGTAATGCGACCGCTGGTGACGGCGCAACCCGCCACATTGCCGCCTTTGGAGAGTTCGAATATCTTGCGCACCTCGGCCGATCCGGTGACGACTTCCTTGAGGATCGGATCGAGCAAGCCCGCCATTGCTTGCTTCACCTCGTCGATCAACTCGTAGATGATCGTGTAGAGCTTGATCTGCACGCCTTCGCGCTTGGCGACGTCGGACACGCCGTTGTCAATGCGGGTATGAAACCCGAGCACGATCGCCTTCGAGGCAGAGGCGAGCAATACGTCCGATTCCGTAATGGTGCCCACCGCGTCCCGGAGGATTTCGAGTGAAACCTTGTCGGATTCGATTTTCTTCAGGGCGTCGACAATTGCTTCGACAGAACCTTGCGTATCGGCCTTGACGACCACCTTGAGAACCTTGTCTCTTTGCTCGTCCAGACGCTGGAACAGGTTTTCGAGAGAAACCTTTGGCACCTTCTGCTCATGGCCTTCCAGACGGGCGATCTCGGCGCGACGCTCTGCTTCCTCGCGTGCCGCCTTTTCATTTTCCAGCACGCTGAATTCAAGGCCGGCTTCCGGCACGCCGTTCAGTCCGAGCACTTTCACGGCGACGGAAGGACCGGCTTCCTTCAGCCGTTTGCCTTCTTCGTTAATCAACGCGCGAACCCGGCCGTAGAACTGGCCGCACAGGATAACCTCGCCGACCCGCAAGGTTCCTTTGCGCACCAGCACGGTGGCCGTGGGTCCGCCAGGTTCGAGACCGGACTCGATCACATTGCCTTTGGCGCGACGATTCGGATTCGCTTTCAACTCCAGCAAGTCAGCCTGGAGCAAAATCATTTCCAGCAATTTGTCCACGCCCACCTTGGTCAAAGCGGAGACATCCACGAAAATCGTGTCGCCACCCCAATCGTCTGGAATGAGTCCCTTTTCCGGCAACTGCTGGCGGACCTTCATCGGGTTGGCGTTGGGGTGGTCCATTTTGTTGACCGCCACGATGATGGGAACCTTGGCAGCCTGGGCGTGGTTCAATGCCTCCAGCGTCTGCGGCATGACGCCGTCCGTTGCGGCCACCACGAGCACGACGATGTCGGTAACGTTGGCACCGCGAGCGCGCATGGCGCTGAAGGCCGCATGGCCCGGCGTGTCCAGAAACGTAATCTGTTGCAGATCATTTTTCCGCTCCGGATGCGGGAAGGAAATGGTGTAAGCGCCGATGTGCTGCGTGATTCCGCCCGCTTCGCCGGAAGCGACATTGGCTTTCCGAATGACGTCGAGCAACGAGGTCTTGCCGTGGTCAACATGACCCATGATCGTGACGACGGGCGGACGCGGCTTCAGGTCTTCGACCTTGTCGTCGATGTCCAGTTCCACCTTTTTGACAGGGGCATGGACGATACCGCCACCGCGCTCACGCTTTTCTACTTCGAACTTAAATCCATTCTTAGCCGCGACCTTTTGAGCAGTGGCCTCGTCAATGGCCTGATTTACATTTGCGAAAACGCCCAGTTCCATCAGGTCGGCGATGACCTTGAAGGGCTTCAGCTTCATTTGTTCCGCCAAATCCCGGACGACGATCGGCGGCTTGATGATGATGACAGGAGCGCCTTCGGGTGCGGTAAACTGCGGTTGCGTCGGGGCTTTAGGCGCCGGGGCTGCCGACCGTTGGGGAAAACCGCCGGGACGGACTTGTTGGCCGCTTTGACCAGGGCGCACTCCACGATTATCCGGACGCCCGCGGCCGAAATCGCGGCCCATGTCGCGCGGAGGCAATTTAACGGAGCCGGTTTTCTCGCCCACCCGAGGCCGTTGGGGCAGCTGAATTGATCCCACCTTTTCACCCACCTTCGGGACCGAAGGCTCCGGCGGTTTGGGCGGCTCGGCGGGGGGAGCGGGCGTTGGAGCCGGTGCCGGGGCTTGCGCCGCGACAGACGGCTCGATGGGAGCCGGCGCTGGGACGGGAACCGGAGCGGGCGCGTGAATCGCGGACGCGGGCGTTTCAATCACTTCCTGAACTTCAACAACGACGGGCGGCACCTCAACGGGAGGTGCGCTGGTTATCGTCTCCGTTGGAACGGAAGATTCAACGATGGCGGGGACGGACGCTCCTTCAGAGGGGGGCGGCGTAGTAGGGGCTTCGCCAACGACAATTATGGGTTGATTGGGCGGTGGAGCGGGGGCCTCGGCGACTTTGGCGCCGCCGAGCTTCTCTTCGAGATACTCAGCGGTGATTTTGTCCAGCGAGCTGGACGGGACACGGGCAGCGGCGATACCAAGCTCCTTGGCTTTCGTGAGCACATCCTTGCTCTCGATGCCGAGTCTCTTGGCTATTTCGTAAATGCGAACGGGCATATAAACTTTTCCGGAACCGGTATGTGATCGCAGTACTCATGCGACTACGTGTTCAATTGTTGCGAACCGGTTATCATAAAATCACGCTACGGGCGTTTGCGAAGCTTCCCCAACCTTGACCTGTCGGCGTGCGGCTTCGGCGCGCGCGGCTTCATAAAGCGCGGCAGCTTGCTCCGCAATTTGCGGAATGCCAGCCAAATCATTCTGTTCGGCTTGCAATAGATCTTCCAAACGAGTGAATCCATGATGAACCAGCACGTCCGCTTGTTCGGGAGTAATTCCTGGAATGGCGGCAAGCGCATGGACCGCTTGGGCAACCTGTTCAGCGAACCCAACGACGGCAATCTGCTCGGGTTCGATATCGATCTGCCAGCCAGTCAGCTTCGAAGTGAGCCGGGCGTTCTGGCCTCTCTTGCCAATAGCGAGCGACAATTGATCGGGCGCAACCGTAATTCTCAACCGCTTGCGCTGCTCATCCATTTCAAAGTCCTTGAGCTTGGCTGGTGACAGTGCATTGGTAACGAACTCTCTTACGTTCGGCGACCACTTAATGATATCCACCTTCTCATTGTTCAGCTCACGAACGATGTTTTTCACCCGCTGACCCCGAAGGCCAACACAGGCGCCAACTGGATCAACTTTGTCATCCTTGGTATGGACAGCGATCTTAGTACGGAAGCCGGGTTCGCGGGCAATCCCTTTAATCTCGATGGTGCCGTCGTTAATTTCAGAAACTTCCAAGCGGAAAAGCTTAACGACAAAGTTCGGGTCGGCACGGGATAAGATAATCTCTGGTCCATGTGTACCGTTTTCCACTGCTTTTACGAAGCAACGGACGCGCTCTCCAATTTGATATTCCTCGGTCGGCACGCGTTCGCGGTTGGGAAGGATGGCTTCGTATTTACCCAGATCGATTGTTACGTCAGAACGTTCGAAGCGCCGCACCACTCCGCTGATGATGTCACCGACGCGATCCTTGAACTCGGTAAAAATGAGCGCCTTTTCCGCGCGTCGGACCTGCATCATCAAGGCCTGCTTGGCATACTGTGCAGCGATTCGTCCGAAGCCGTTTGGGGTAACTTCCACCTCCAACTCTTCTCCGATTTGCGCATCGGCCTTAATGCGGCGGGCATCGAAAACCGAAATCTGGTCGTGCTTGGAAACGACTTTGTCCGACACGAGAAGTTTTGCGAATGCTCGAATGTCGCCGGTCTTTTGGTCGATTACGCAACGCAGCTCGCGAGCGGGTCCCACCGCTTTCTTGGCGGCTTGAATCAACGATTCCTGCACGGCCGTGATGAGAACATCCCGGCTGATGCCTTTCTCGCGTTCCCAAAACTCCAAAACTGCTAAAAAGTCGGCATTCATAGTCTGTTGCAACCCCATCCGGGGAACAAAAAAGTCGGTAGAATAATTTCTCCGACTTGGCACGCGCTGGTCCAACCAGCATTTGAACTTCTGTCGCCGAAGCTAGTTCACGAGAAAAAAACCGTCAAGATGCAATTCCCCCAGGACCGCGCATGGGCGACAACGCGACCTCGCTCCTTTGTCCCGCCAACAGTTGATGACCTGGTTCAATGGCGAAAATGGCGCGCTCCCGTAAAGACCATGGCGATGTTCCGTTCGTCGGCCGCGGCGATGACCTCGGGGTCTTTGACAGAACCGCCGGGCTGGATGGCGGCGGTGGCGCCCGCTTCAGCGGCTGCAATCAGGCCATCGGCGAACGGAAAGAACGCGTCACTGCAAACGACACTGCCCGTCAAGGGCAGTTTTGCCTCGCCTGCTTTCCACACGGCGATTCGGCTGGAATCTACGCGGCTCATCTGGCCCGCCCCAATACCCAGTGTGCGATCTGCCGCCACATAGAGGATGGCATTGGACTTCACGTGTTTAACGACACGCCAACCGAAGAGCATTGCCTTCAGCTCTGCCTCGGAGGGCGGCCGTTTGGTAACCACCTTCAAGTCTGCTGCGCTGGTTCGTTTGAGGTCCCGCTCTTGCCAGAGGAACGAATCCGCGCCCACTCCCCGAATGTCACCTAGTCCCGACT
This sequence comes from uncultured Verrucomicrobiae bacterium, assembly GCA_963760275.1. Lineage (GTDB taxonomy): Bacteria > Verrucomicrobiota > Verrucomicrobiia > Limisphaerales > SIBH01 > JANNGC01. The sequence continues at coordinate 1,411,653 of CAVXCM010000002.1, read as the reverse complement.
CCACTATGGGCCTCAGCATCTTCAAGAGGCGAAGGTTCTTCTTCTTCTGCAAGATTTCCAACGCTTCTGGCGTAAAGTCTGGAGCCACGATGACTTCCGAAAAGATCTCCGCAATCGCTTCCGCGCAGGCGGCGTCCATGACTTTGTTTACCGCGATGATGCCTCCGAAAGGAGCCTGCCGGTCGGTTGCCAAAGCCTTTTCCCAAGCGGCACGCAGCGTTTCCGCGCGCCCAACCCCGCAAGGATTCGTGTGCTTAAGGATCGCCAGCGTCGGTTCCTGACCGCTGAACTCTTCGATCAACTGCTCCGCTGCCGTCAGGTCGAGAATGTTGTTGTAGGACAGTTCCTTGCCGTGGAGTTGCTGAAAATATTCGTTGAATCGGCCGTATAAATTCGCCTTCTGGTGAGGGTTCTCTCCGTATCGCAACGTTTGGACGAGCGCTGCATTAATGTAAAGCCGGTCGCCCGTTTGAACCTCGGCGGCTTCGCCCGCAAATTCCTTACTCAAATGCGACGCGATCGCGGCATCGTATCCAGACGTCCGAAAGTAGACTTTCGCGGCGAGTTTCCGTCGTAAAGCGAGGGTCGTTTCACCGGCTTGTCGGATCTGTTCACCAACGAGGGCGTAATCCGCGGGATCCACCAGCACGGTGACACTTTCATGATTTTTGGCCGCGCTGCGTAACATGGAGGGCCCGCCAATATCGATGTTTTCAATCGCGTCATGCAACGCCACGTTCGGCTTGGAAACGGTTTCCTCAAACGGGTAAAGGTTCACAACCACAAGGTCGATTGGGGCGATGGCGTGCTCACGGGCCGCGTTTTCGTGCGTTGCATTACCGCGGATATAAAGAAGGCCCCCGTGGATCTTTGGATGGAGCGTCTTCACCCGACCGTCCATCATTTCGGGAAAACCCGTGTGGGCGCTGATGTCTTTAACGGGCAGCCCGGCATCACGAATGGCTTTGGCTGTGCCGCCGGTAGAGATGAGCTCCACCCCCGCGCCGACCAACACTTTTGCCAAGTCAATTAGACCCGTTTTGTCCGACACAGAAAGCAGCGCACGTTCAACTTTTGCCATAAAGGGCGGGTAAAATCTCAGAAGGCAGTTGTGACGCAAGCCGTAACTCACGAAAGTGACTCGGGAATCGGGGAGCGGTTTTCGGCTCCGGGAGCGTGCCTGCACGAAGCGGGGTTTTCTGTGAATTCCTAAGTGGCAATTAAAAAACTCCATTTGACCTTCCGCCCGGAGGATGGAATTTCTGCGCTTGCGTTCGTCAGTGAGCTTTGGCGAAATGCGCCTCCGCTTTTCAGTGCGCGGTTAGCTCAGTGGTAGAGCATTACCTTGACACGGTAGGGGTCAGAGGTTCGAAACCTCTACCGCGCACCATTCTAAAAGCACTCGCCCGCAAATTACGCGTCCTCCCCGGGCGTCCCAGGTTTTGAGCTCAGAAGGAGACGTCCCGCCTGGCATGACTGGAGGAACGGTGCTTTTCATTTGTCCGAAAAAAACCTAGAACCGGTGATGCAATTCACCTCGTCGAAATCATTGACTCGCCGGGAATTTATCAGCACCTCCGCTCTCGCTCTGGCTGCGACGGCAGTCGTGTCCGCGGCTGAGAAGCCGTCGCCACGCTTCAGGATTATTGGCTTCATCAAGCCGTTCCAAAAACTCTCGTTCACGGAGATTGCAGACATCGCAAGCGAAGTAGGGTGGGACGGAATAGAATGCCCGGTCCGCAAGGGTGGCGCGATTGAGCCGGAGCGCGTGGAGGAGCAGCTACCGAAACTCACCGAGGTGCTGCGCGGAGAGAAATTGGAATTGTCGGTTATCAGTACCGATGTCGAAGAAGCCAACGACCCGCTGGCGCAAAAAGTTTTACGGACGGCGAGCCGGTTGGGCATACAGCAGTACCGTCTCAAGCATTACTATTACGATCTTGGCAAGCCCATCCCGCCACAACTCGAGACGTTTCGCGCGCGGTTGCGAAACCTCTCACAATTGAACAAAGAGCTTTCGTTGCAAGGCTCGGTTCAGAACCACTCCGGTAAGAATTATTTCGGCGCGCCGGTGTGGGACATCTGGGAGTCAATTCGAGATATCGACCCGCGCTACATGGGTGTTTTTTTTGACATCGGCCATGCCACGATTGAAGGCGGTTATTCCTGGCCGGTGCAGGCGAAGCTCGTGGAGAAGTTTTTCGCCACGATTTCCGTGAAGGACTTCCGTTGGGAGAAGAGCGCTAAGGGCTGGCGGGCTGAATGGTGTCCGCTGGGTGAAGGCATGATCAGTCGGGATTTTTTTGCGATGTTGAGCAAGTCCCATTTCGCTGGGCCGATCACGCAACAGTTTGAGTATTCACTTGGTGCGAGAAACGAGATGGTGGCGGCGATGAAAAAGGACCTCGCCGTGTTGCGAAACTGGATTGGGCACAGCGTTCGGAACTGAGCCCTGACCAGTCGCGCTTATTTCTTCTCAGGCGCCTTCGAAGCCGCCTGTTTCTGTTTCACCGTTAACCACAGCGCGTCGCTCCTCTCGACCAGGAGACGATTATAACCCGTCTCGCCAGGCGTCGTGAGGTTGTAGAGTAGGAAGCGATTTTCACCCGTCACAACATCGTGGACCCCGACTCGCACTACGCCTTGAAAAGCGAGAGCGTTCGTCGCCACGGTTAGCTGAATCGTCGCCGCACTCTCTTTCAGCGAAAGGTTGGTTGCCAACGCAGTAATTCCTTCGGGCCAGTCAGGCAGGACCAGGCGCAGTTCGTTGGTGAAGCCTCGCAATCGTTTCAAAGTCAGCTTCAATTCGTTGGTAGTCCCTGGCGTTAGTTCAATTGAGTTCACCGCGAGAGTTGCGTCGTAATCCGGGCTGATCTTCCTCAATGAAAGGCGGTAACAAAAATCGTCGTCCCCGCGATGCGTGAGTGAACCGACCGTCACGATATAGTTTCCGTTGGTGGGCGCTTTCCATTCGAGGCGGGGATCCCGGGACGCGTCCGCATCGTCGTTCCTGGCGAATGGCTGCCCCACCTGATCCTCAATGCTTAACCAAGCGTCCAGCGGAGAACCAAACGACGCTGCGTCAATCCGTGCTTCAATGATTTCACCCTTCTTTGCCGTGAATCGGAACCGATCGTGGTCCGAAGCCGTGCTGATTCTTCCGTGGAGGGTGACCGGTAAGTCGACTTGTTCGGCAACGTCCCTACTGTCGTTAGGCTCTTTTTCGGTGACCGGTTCGCAAATGACCGGCACTTCATTTGTGACGGAGAGATGCAGACGGTACATTGCTGCTTCACCTCCAGTGAGGCCAATGTCCGATCCGGGCGGGTAGGCGAATCCGAACACTTGCAGCACCACCGTGGAGTTCGTAGTCGCGCGCCAGGTGAGTTTGGGATCAAGCGTGGCGAAGTCATGGTTCCAGGCGATCTGGTGCCCATTGGTCGTCACAAGCCGTAACAACAAATCTGCCTTGCTCATTAACGTGTGGCTATCGACGTGAGCCTGCAGCCATTGTCCCGTTCGCATCTCCATGGCAAACGAGTCCACATCACCATTCTTGTCGAGCCGACCGTTGATGGTCATGGGGAATGCGCTGATCGGTTGCGCCGTGGCGAAATGATTGTTGGTTTCCGCCTCTGAAATCTCGCGGCTTGTTCCTACTACGAAGACTCGTGGTTCGGAGGCCCCGTCTGGTTGGTAAAGGCGGACGAGGCGCGGCCCGGGCGCAGCCTTGTCCGCGATCGTGACGACGAATTTGCCTTTGTTGGTTTGCGCGGCGAACGAGACGCCTTCGCCCTGCACCCAAACGTGCGGAGGCCACGGTTCGATCTTGCCAATTGCCGAAACGAGATTGGTAGAACCGCGCGCACCACCGGCCGGATAAAAGGCATCGAGGTTCGGGGCCGCAGCGTGTCCGGATGGGGCTAGAAAGAGCAACACCATGATCAACAGACGAACAAACGGCGGGGTGACGTTTGTTTTGCCGCGACGCCTGAAGCACCCAATCCAGCGGAGGATCCCTCCGCACCCCGGCATCACGCGAACAGCTCCTTGATCAATCGGCCATTATTTACGAGTTGGATTGGACGGCCAGTGTTGGTGTGCAACATTTGGGCCGGGTCAATTCCCATTTTGGTGTACAGCGATGCCGCAAAATCCTCCGGCCGATAAACATTCTCAGAGGCGTAATAGCCCTTGGCGTCGGTGGCCCCCACGATTTGCCCACGCGGAATTCCCGCACCTGCCATCAAGACCGACATGGCGCCCGGCCAATGATCACGCCCGCCATCCTTGTTAATCTTTGGCGTCCGCCCGAATTCCCCCAGCGCGATGACCAACGTGTTCTCAAGCAACCCCCGTTCATCCAAATCGGAGATCAGTGCCGCGACACCTTGATCGAAGGTCTTGATGATCTTTCCACGATACGCTTCGAAGATTTTGGTGTGATGGTCCCAGCCTCCGGTATAAACCGTCACGAAGCTCACGCCCACCTCCACAAGACGGCGCGCCATGAGCAGCCGTTGTGCAAAGTCGTTCCGCCCGTAGGCGTCTCGCACCTTTTCGGCTTCACGGTCGATTTCGAATGCCTGCTGAGCCTGCGGCGACGCGACCAGGTCGATTCCCTGGGCGTAGTATTGATCGAAGGCGACCGCGGGATCCTCAGCCAGTTTGTCATTGAACCGCTTCATCTGGTCCAGCGATTGGCGCAACGCATGACGGCTGGTGGCTCGTCCTTCACTGATGTCAGCGGGCAGCACGACATCGCGCACCTTGAAACCCTTTGTGTTTGGGTATCCGTCGATCACGAACGGCGCGTGTTGGGCGCCAAGAAAGTTGGGGCCGCCCGACCGCGACATCTCCGGCATCGAAATGTACGCCGGCATGCCGTTGCGCAGGCCGCGGTCATACGACGCCATCGAACCATAGGAGGGATGAAAGGTGACAAAGGCGCCGCACGCCACGGGCACGGGCGTCGGCATGCCAGTCATCATGTAATGGTTGCCGCCGCCATGATTCGGATCTTTGTGACAGATCGAGCGCACGACAGTGAACTTGTCCGCGATCCCAGCGAGTTTCGGAATGCAGTCGCTGAAGTGAACGCCCGGCACCTTCGTCGCGATCGTTTTGAATTCGCCGCGAATCTCAGAAGGGGCGTCCGGTTTGGGATCGAAGGTTTCGTAATGCGACGGGCCGCCGTCCATCCAGACGAGGATGCAATTGACGTTCTTGCCGTTCACTTTCGGCTTTGCCCCGAGGTCCGCTGCGCCTGCGTGCAACCGCAGCACGTCGGAAAAAGTCAGCCCCAACACACCGCCGAGGCCGAGTTGAATGAAATCACGCCGGGTGACGCCGTTGCAGTTCGTATGCGTGCGAAACATGTTCAATGGTTGAAGACGAACTCCGCTGAGTTCAGCAAGGCCCAGAGCACGTCTTCTGTCGCTGTCCGGCGGGTCATCTCAGGACCGACGTAGGCTGCTGTTGCCTTCTTCAATTCATCTGCGGTCGGCCAGCGACTGAACGCGGTGAGATAAAGCTCTTTCACGATGTCTTCAGGCGGTCGATTGCTGTCCGCGAGTTTTCTCACGAAGCCTTCACTGTGGGAGAGTTTGGATTGCAATGCGCGGGAATTCATCATGTGCAATGACTGCACCACGCTGGTGCGGGAATCCCGTTCACAGGGACAGTCGCTGCTGGAATTGGGTCGTCCGAACGCGTCCATGAACTGGGATTTCACCTTATAGCTCCACGTCTGGATGGCACGCGTGCCGGGCGGGCACCCGGTGAACTCATCCTGGACACCAGTTACATCCGTGACAGCGTCCAGGAGCACTTCTGCCGGCAACCTCCTTCTGTATGACCGGGAGAAATTCCGTGTGTCCGTGGCGTTTAGTTCGGTTGGCGTGGAGCTGAGTTGATACAGGCGCGACCCGAGGATCGTGCGCATCAATTGTTTCAGGTCATAGCCCTGCTTCACAAAGTCTGCGGCAACCGCTTCCAGCAAGGGTTCATTGACCGCGGGATTGGACATGCGGAAGTCGTCCACCGGTTGCACAAACCCGCGACCGAAGAATGATGCCCAGACGCGGTTGACCGCGGCTTTGGCAAAGAATGGATTCTCCGGTTGGGTCAACCAGTCAGCGAGCGCCGTCCGGGGATCGACATTCGTGGATAGGGACATCACGGGACCGTCCGGCGGACGCGGCGTCATGACTTCGTCGGTCACGGGATGTGTGACTGAGCGGCCTGGGGCAAAGTAAAAAACCTCGGTTCCCCCAGAAATCGGTGGCGACAAGGCGGTGCCTTTCTGTTTCACCGTCCCGAAGAACGCAGCGAACTGGTAGAAGTCGCTCTGGCTCCATTTCTCGTTTGGATGATGATGGCACTTCGCGCACTCCATACGCGTGCCAAGGAATAGCTGACTGAAACTTGTGGTGAGATCCGCGGGTTCGCGCCGATCGCGATACACCACCGCAGGCCCGTCTCGATGGTTGCTACCCTCTGCGATTAGGATTTTGCGCACGAACTGATCGTAGGGTTTGTTGGCGCGGAATTGTTCGCGGAGCCATTGGTCGAGCACATAGATGCTTTTGACTCCCGCCCGATCTGGATTGGGCCGCAACAAGTCCGCCCATTTGTTCGCCCAGTAATCGCCAAATGCTGGATCGGCGAGCAACTGTTCAATCCACTTAGCTCGTTTGTCGGCGCTGGGTTCGGCGAGGAATGCCCGGGCTTCGTCCGGTGTGGGCAAACGGCCGATCGTGTCGAGCGACGCGCGCCGGAGGAATTCCGAATCGGTGCAAAGATCTGACGGGAACAAGCCAAGCTTTTGAAACTGCGCCCAGGCGAGTCGGTCGATGAAGTTGTGAACTGGCAACGAGGCGTAGCGCTTGGCTGGTAGAGTCCGCTCTGCGGGCACCAACACCCGCGAGGCGTCCACGAATCCCATGTAGCGCGCCACGACGACGTTCTCGCCGCTCAAGGTGCCCACTCGAATGACGCCGTCTTCGCTCACCTGGGCGAACTCCTTTTCCGGCGCGACAAAATCGCAAAGGCGCGTTACGTCCCGTTGGGAGCCATCAGAATAGCGGGCTTGCACGCGCAAGGCTTGCGTCGCTTTCTTGCGGTAGGTTTTTTCACGCGGCTCTACGTGGATGCTGACGAGAGCTGGTTCGTTGGTGTGTTGGTAAATCATTCCACCGCGAATCCAATCCGCCAGCAGCTTGTAGGTTTCAGAACCCACCGCGAAACGCTCCCCGCCTTCATGGGCTAGGGTGGCCGTCGGCTTCAGCAGCAGCAGGCTCTCGGTGGGCGCTGCCGGAAACACACGCCGCCCGCGCGCCTCCTTCACAATCTCCGCGTAGTCAGCTTTCGGATCGTAACTGAAAACGGATAGCTTGAATCCGTTTTGTCCTTCGGCCTTGGCATGACATGCGCCTGCCGCGCAACCGGCTTTCGCGAGCGCGGGCAACACGTCCCGGATAAACGACGGGGCAGGATGTGCTTTCGCACGGCGAATGGAAGGTGTGGATGGCATTGAACCATCCGGCCCAATCTTCGCCACGAGTTTCCCATCGCTTTTCACCCCATAGACCGTTCCGTCCTGACCGCCCGCAAAAATCAGTTGGCCGTCTGACGTGAGCGTCACGGCGTGTAACGGTTCGCCCCAGCGACCCAGCTTGCGTTCGGTGGCGGTTTCATCGCTTTGTTCGCCGTTGTGACGTTTGAAATTGGAGTAGGAAACAACACCTCCATCCTCGTCCACCGCGGAAATAAGTTTTCCATCCGACGACCAGGCCACAGCGTTGAACGCGTGTTTTTTTCCGCGAATTGTCACGAGGCTCTCACGCGTCTTCACGTCCCAAATCTTGAGCTGCATCTCCGCACTGACCGTCACGACTTCGGCGCTGTTGGTGTTGAATCCCACGCCGAGCACTGCGCCACCGTGCTCAAGTTGGGCGGTTTCCTTCTTTGAAGTTAGATCCCAGATTTTAACGAGCTTGTCGGCGCTTGCCGTTGCCACGTGACTGCCGTCCGGGCCGACCGAAAGATCCATGATTGTGTCGCTGTGCGCGATCCAGGACGCCGAAGTGCTGCCGTCAGCGACATTGAATGTGCGCAGCCAGCCGCTCGAAGCCACATCGCCATCGGCTGCGATCAGCAAATCGCCCGCTGGATTAAAACGTAGCGCGCTCACCCGCCCGATGAGGTTTGATGCGACGGCCCACTTAGCGTTTAGACTGGCGGCCTCCCACACTTTGATTTCACGAAAAGCTCCGCTGGCGAGGAATTGGCCATCCGGGCTCCAAGTCAACGAGCGAACGACGTCGCGATGCGCCTCCGTCTCGGCTCGGAGGGCGACGTTCGTGCCGGAGATTTCGTGAAGCACAATCTTCCGTCCTCGCCCGATCGCGAGTCGCTTGCCGTCGGGAGACAAAGCCAGTGCCAGAACAGGTTGATAGGAATCCGGCGGCGTTACTAACGTTACTGAACGGGGCGCTGAAGCCCGCGCCAGCGCGGCGTCATCCCATTTGGCTCCGGCAGCAATCCAACGACGCATCAGCTCCACGTCGTCTACCGTCAATTGCTTCTTCGGTGGCATGTGGGGATCAGCGTCGGCTGCCAACACGGTCCACAAGCGACTTTCCTTCGGCTTGCCGGGAACCATCACCGGGCCTTCCTCGCCACCTTTCAAGAGACCGGCCCGGTGGGAGAGGTCGAGTCCGCCTTTGTGTTTTTCGGCGTTGTGACATGAAAGACAATTTGCGGAAAGAAGTTGCATCGCCGCCGCCGTCACATCTGTTGAGTTCGGGCGTGTCGCTTTGCGCACGGGTTCGGCGCTAATCGCCGCATTAACGCAAAGGAGGCTGAGCAGGATACGAATCATCTGAATGCGGATGCGTTCCATGCCGTTGTGTTGCCGATGGTTGTCACCGCGAGATGGACGGAAGCAGTGCGTGTTCTGTTCATGGGGGCGGAACATTTGATTCGGATGACTAGTTCCGGACCTGGTTGAAGTTGTGGCCGGCGCAATGCCACGTTGGATTGGCGATGTGTTCAGTTCTGAGGGAATGAAGGAGATGGCCACCGTCGCATCATGGTGCCGATCTGTTCGTGGATACGCGCTTCGCGAAGAGGGTCATCAGCACACCCCAGAACAGAACGACGGGACCTTCGGCAACTTTCCAACGGGTCGGCAGTCCTTCCGCGATGTCGATGCCCAACACTGCCACGCCAAAAACAATGAAGGCGATGCCGAGGAAAAGAATGATCGGGCGATGCCGCGCTAGGTCGAACGAGCACAGCCACATCAGCGCACCCAGAAACGCGTAGATCAAGGAAACGGACCGCGTGAGATAACCGACGATCGGTTCCCTCGGCAACGTTCCTAGGCCCAGCCAGTGATGGGCGGCGTTCATCCAACTGTAAGGCATAAACACCGCCACGAGCGCGAGCAGACACACACTGCCCATGTAGCGCAGCAGAAAACGGAGAATGCGTTCGGAGCGCGGACGACGCGAATTTTCCATGACGCGGGGATCCTAGCGGGAAGCACATGAGCGAGCAAATCGACATCGCCGTCGACCTCGGGGCAATCGCGGCGCCGTTGCCGGACATCATCACGCTGCACCAGTTCGCGTAGAATTCGCCGGTACCGCCGCCGCAAATCACCGGCGGGGTTCTCCACCAAGGCGGCAAAATGATCCTGGGCTGGCACGTCGAAGTCGAACAAGTCCTGATGCCTGCTCGACCTCGCTCTTTCCGTCGCAAGCGGGCAGAAGTGGTGGGGACGTGCCGAACGTCGTAACCCCGCTGCCGCTCGTTGCCGAAACTTTGCGCCGCGCGCTTCCGCCCAAAATCTCTTCGCAAACCTTGGCGGCAGTCGCACGGGACGTGGGATTTTGACACCGTGCGCTCCCTCTGCCATGAGTAACCCGCAACCTAAACCCGGCTGGCTTTCTTAGTCGGGTGCGGGGAACCGATTCCGGTCGGAACCGGCAGGGGCGGACGCCGAAACATTCGGCGAGGCTACTTTCAAGGCCCAGCCCGTCAGCTAACCTCGTCGGCGGTTGAAAGGGTGTCTTCTGGAGCGAGTCCACGACCCCTCGGGAATGAAACGGGAATGTGTGTGGAAAAAGGGATCAAGTGGCAGGCCAGATGAATTTGAGCCCTGACTCTCTCTGTTCTGATCTCCATCATGGCGCCGTTCGTTGATTCGCATGAAGACTTCTAATAGTGACGGGTCCAGACAGAGCGCCGCCGCGGGGTTGAACCCCGTTACAGACGCCGGCCATGGCGCTTTGGTCGCCCATCCGCGAGGGAAATTGCTACTGGCGTTGGGCTGCGGGGCGCTCGGAGTCGTCTATGGGGACATTGGCACCAGCCCTCTTTATGCCGTCCGCGAGTGTTTCCACGGAACCCATGGCGTGGCGGTAAATGAGAAAAATGTCTTGGGCGTTCTTTCCCTCGTCTTCTGGGCTCTCACCCTAATCATCTCGATCAAATACATCGCGTTTGTCCTGCGGGCTGACCACAGAGGCGAAGGAGGCGTTCTGGCGTTGCTTTCGCTGGCCCTTCCGGAGAAGTCAGGCCAACGCAGCCGGGGATTTCGACGATTCGTAGTGCTGTGCGGCGTTTTCGGAGCGGCCCTTTTGTATGGCGATGGGATAATTACTCCAGCCGTGTCCATTCTGAGCGCGGTGGAGGGACTGAAGGTGGCGACGCCCAAGTTCGAACCTTACGTCGTTCCGGTCACGGTCGTTATTATCGTCGGCTTGTTCCTGGTTCAGCGTCGAGGGACGGGCAGCGTAGGATACGTATTCGGCCCAGTAACCCTCGTCTGGTTTATCTCCATCACCCTCCTTGGAATCCGAGGCATTGCCCAGGACCCCACGATTTTTCGCGCCATCAATCCAATTCACGGTGTGGACTTTCTCATGCACGCGGGAAGTGCCGGGTTCGTCGTTCTTGGAGCCGTGGTTCTGGCAATTACCGGCGGGGAGGCGCTCTATGCTGATATGGGCCATTTCGGACGACGCCCCATTCGCCTGGCGTGGTATACGATTGTTTGTCCGGCGCTGGTCATCAACTACTTCGGCCAGGGCGCGTGGCTATTGACTCATCCAGCAGCCAAAGAAAACCCGTTCTACAGTTTGGCTCCCTCTTGGGCTCTGTATCCTCTGGTCGTGATTGCGACCAGTGCCGCGGTCATTGCCTCGCAGGCGCTCATCTCGGGTGCATTCTCCATCACGATGCAGGCCATTCAACTGGGCTACTCACCGCGGATGGAAATCGATCACACCTCCTCACAGACGCGCGGGCAGATTTACATGCCGCAATTGAATTGGGCGTTAATGCTGGCCTGCATTGGACTCGTGCTCGGATTTCGATCCTCGAGCAACCTGGCCGCGGCCTACGGCGTGGCGGTCACGTTCACCATGCTTATCACAACCGTGCTCTTCTATTTTGCGGCGCGCCGGCTGTGGCACTGGAAAGTCTGGCAGGCCGGGCTGCTCTGCGGCTTCTTCTTCCTGCTCGAAGGGCTTTTATGCACGGCGAACTTGTTGAAGATCGCCCACGGCGGTTGGTTTCCCCTGGCCGTGGCGGCGCTTGTCTTCACGCTCATGACCACTTGGAAAACAGGCCGACGCGTCCTCGGTGATCGCCTACGAGCCAGCTTCATCCCGCTTGATATGTTCCTGGATGACGTGGAGCGCACGGCGCCAATTCGTGTTCCCGGCACCGCGGTGTTTCTATCCAGTAATGCGGATGCCACTCCGCTGGCCTTGCTCCACAACCTCAAACACAATCGCGTTCTCCACAAAACGGTTATTTTCTTAACCATTCTCACGGAGGACACGCCGCACATGGCCAGCACCGACCGCATCCAGTTGGAGAAGCTTCGTGAAGGGTTTCATCGAATCGTTGCCCGCTACGGCTTCATGGAAGATCCCAATGTGCCTGAGATCCTCGAGCAGTGCCGCCCACTTGGCTTGGAATTGGACCGGATGAACACGACATTTTTCCTCAGCCGCGAAACGATTATTCCCACTAAATCTCCGGGCATGTGGCTGTGGCGCGAGCGTCTTTTTGCCTTCATGTCTCGTAATGCCCAGCGCCCGACCGACTTCTTTCGCATCCCGGCGAATCGAGTGGTCGAGCTTGGGATGCAGGTGGAGATGTAACTTCGACCGGTCGCCCGGCTCTGCACCGTTCAATTGTTGCGGGCGAGTGGTTCGGATTGAAGACACAGCGTGCGACAGTGGCCTGCGTAATTACTTTGATTTCCCGAACGCGATCAAGGCGCCGGTGGTTCTGAGGTAAAGCGCCCCATCTACAATGGCAGGCGTAGCAAAAATTGGGTCGCGCAGATCGTTGCGGGCGATCACTTCAAACTTGTCGCCGACGGAAACTATCGTCACGACGCCCTTTTGAGACGCTACGAAAATCGTTCCGCCGACCGCTACAGCCGACGAATAGTAATCTCCCGGCGCACCAAGCCGTTCATCCTGGTAGAGAATTTTCCCGGTCTTAGCTTCGTAACAGGACAACAGCCCGCCGTTCTTCACCGTGTAGAGTCGGCCGCGATAAAACAGGGGCGATGACACGTAGGGCAGGCTTCTCGTGCTCTTCCAAGCCACGTGCGTCTTGGTGATGTCTCCCACGCCACCGGGCCGCAACGCGATGACCGCATTCTCCGCTTTGGCAAACATGTCCGCCATGTTCGCCCATTCCGAGGTCGTCACGCTGCTATCCTTATTCAGATCCATTTGGGTGAACCGATCCCGCACAGGGCCGGCGGGAATCTCCGCACGGTTTAGTTTCCCGTCCCGGTCCTTGTCGTTCTCGCGCGCAAATTCTTCGAACCCAGGCAGGGCGATTCGTTCGCCCTCGTCCCCGCCGATGTTCCAGCTCGCGTTGAATAGAAGGCCGTCTCCGAAGACGGGTATGCTGTTGGCCACGCGGGAGGTTCCGCTGTAGCGCCACCGCTCCGTTCCATCGTTCAAATTATAAGAGGTAAGCCAGATGGAACCAGGCACCACGAGTTCTTCGCCCCCGTTGTGCTTCCAGATGGTTGGCGTGGAAAAGCTGCGGCGGAACTCCGCCCGATCCGTTCGCCAAACAGTTTTGCCGGTGCGTTTATCCAGTGCGAGGAGGAACGAACCCTGGTCTTGATCGCACACGATAAACACCAGATCCCCACTGACGATGGGCGAGGTTCCGGTGCCGAATTCAACCATCGGAGCGGGCAGGGGAGCACGCCACCGTTCCTTGCCCCCGAAATCGTAGGCGATCAACCCGAACGATCCGAAGTAGCTGAACAACCGGACGCCATCCGTGGCGCAGGTGGAGGAGGCGGGATTTGCGATACGGTGGACAGGCTCGATCTTTTCCGCCGGAGCGGTTGCGCGCCAGATGACTGAGCCTGTATTACGATCGACGCAGATTGTCTCCAGCTTCGTGCCATCAAAGCCGGTGAGAAAAATCCGGTTGCCCCAAATGCAGGGTGAGGAATGGCCAGTTGGGAGAGTCGTCTTCCACAGCACGTTGGATTCAGCGTTGAAATGCGCCGGAGGTTCCGCGCCCTCCGCAATGCCCAAGCCATCCCACCCCCGGAACTGTGGCCAATGGGCGCCGGACAACGTGATCGGAAGTGCGCACGCTACGGCGAAGGAAAGGCAGAAGGATTTCATGGCCAGAGATTGACTGGTTTCACCGTGCGCTCGGCGAGCAAAAGTTTCCACGCTTCGCTGGACCGACGGGCAGTCCTGCCTGGGCGTTTATCCTTACCGCTTTATTTCAAGACGGTGCTCCTTAACATGGCCCGGTGCTTTTGCTCCTCGATATCGGAAACACTCACACCCACGTGGTTCTGGCTGAGAACCAACGTCTGGTGCGGTCGGTGAATTTGCCGACGGCGGCCTGGTCCAGCCAGCGGATGTTGCCTCTCCTATCCCATCACTTGCGGCGAAAGTTGCCCCGCGGGATCGCCCTGTGCAGCGTTGTCCCCGATGCCACGCGGGCGGCTCAACACGATTTGGAGAACGCCTGGGGCGTGAAGCCCTTCGAACTAACTCATCGGACGGTGCGCGGAATTGGAATCGACTACCCCAAACCGAGGACCATCGGTCCCGATCGCCTGGCCAACTCCGTTGCCGCCCGGCATTTCTTTGGAGCACCGGTTGTCGTCGTGGATTTTGGCACCGCTGTGACTTTCGATGTCGTGAATAGCCAGGGAGATTATGCGGGCGGCATCATCGCACCCGGCCTTGCCGCCATGACGAGCTATCTCCACGAGAAAACCGCGCTGTTGCCGGAGATAAGAATTCGCGAGGTGTCGCGCGTTATCGGCCAGAGCACGCAACAGGCAATGTTGATTGGCGCAGTCCATGGCTACCGTGGTTTGATTCGTGAACTGGTCTTGAAGCTAAAACATGAATTGAAGGCGCGTCGTTTACCCGTCGTAGCCACAGGCGGCTACGCGAAGTTGATGGCGCAAAAGCTTCCTGAAATCACTGCGGTTGACCCGTTGCTGACCCTCCGCGGATTGAAGCTTGCCTGGGAGTTGAACGCGACCGAGGCGAAGCCCGCGTCCTGTTTCACCGTTGCCTCTCGACACTCGACTCGCGGTTCTGCGCCCGGCAAGCTCCGCGCCCAATGAATCGGATCGACGCACGGTTCGCACAGTTGCGGGCCAACAAGCAAAAGGGCCTGGTGGTTTACATCGGCGCGGGCGACCCCACGCTCGAAGCAACCCGGCAACTTGCGCTGGCGTTTGATCAAGCTGGCGTGGACGTGCTTGAACTGGGTGTTCCCTTTAGCGATCCGCTGGCGGATGGCTTGGTGAACCAGCTCGCGGCGCAGCGGGGATTGGAGTCCGGCACCACACCCAAGAAAGTCCTGGAGACTGTAGCTGCCATTCGCCGGGAATCGCAGGTGCCCATCGTTCTCTATATTTATTTCAACCTCATCCACAAACAGGGCGTGAAGCAATTTATCGACGCCGCCGCCCGTTCCGGCGTCGACGGATTGCTGGTGCTCGATCTTCCACCGGAGGAATCCGAAAACTATGAGGCACTGATGGCCGACTCAGGGCTTTGTAACATCTACCTTGTGGCACCCACCACGCCGGAGGAACGGATGGAGTTGATCGTGAAGCGGGCGCGGGGATTCATTTACTACGTCTCGCGCGAAGGGGTGACGGGAATGCAAACGAAAGTATCCGACACCATCGCCGAAATGACGGCCAGAATCCGGGCTCATACCGACCTGCCCATTGCCGTTGGCTTTGGAATTTCCAATCCGGAACAAGCACGGCTCGTGTCGCGCCACGCCGAAGCCATTGTCGTCGGCAGCGCCATTGTGAACCGGATAGCCGAGCACGGAAAGTCGTCGGACTTGGTTCCCAAGGTTAGTGCGTTTGTGCGCTCGTTGGCGACCGGAGTCCGCGAAGGCTGACCGATCGCGCCCCCTTTTACTCGATGAAGAAAAACGCCAAAACATCTTCGTTCAAAATGAAATCGAAATCAGATCATTCGAACCGTTTCGTCATCATCATGGCCGGCGGGCGGGGAGAACGCTTCTGGCCAATCAGCCGCGAGAAGACGCCCAAGCAACTCATTACCTTGCTGGGCAAAAAATCCTTTCTGCAACAAGCGGTAGACCGTGTCCTGCCAGTCGTGCCGATGAAGAACATCTTCATTATCACCAATGCGGTGCAGGCGCCCGAGGTCCGGCGACAACTACCCAGGCTGCCCAAGGATAACGTGGTGGCGGAGCCAGTCGGCCGCGACACGTGCGCGGCGGTGACTTTGGGCGCGGCGCTTGTCGGGGCGCGTTCGACCACGGGAGTGATGGCGGTTTTGCCGGCGGATCACGTCATCCCGGATGACAAAAAATTTCAGCAGGTGTTGGGCGATTGTTTTGACCTAGCCTCGCGTGGTCAGGCCATTGTGACCATTGGCATCAAGCCAACGGAACCGGCCACGGGCTACGGCTATATCCAGGTGGGCAACGAGCTGCCTCCGCCGAGCGGCGCGAAAAAATACAAGACGCTGTTCTTCAAAGCCGAGCGTTTCGTGGAGAAACCGCACTTCGAGAAAGCCGTGGAGTACGTCAACAGTGGGCACTATCGGTGGAATGCCGGGATGTTCATCTGGTCATTCGTCACGGTGACGGAAGGTTTACAGAAGCATCAGCCGGAAATGTACGCCGCCTGCCAGCGGTGGTTTGCGGCGGCAAAGAATCCCGCCAAGCTCAACCGGCTGCTGGCCAGGGAGTATCCCGAAATCAAAAAGATCTCCATCGACTACGCGCTCATGGAGCAAGCCCAGAATGTGGTGTGTGCGGATGGGGCTTTTGAATGGGACGATTTGGGCGCGTGGCCGGCCCTGGCGCGGCATCTGAAATCTGATGCAGAAGGCAATTGCGCTGTTGGCGATTTCATTCACGTGGATGCGGCTCGCAACATCATTTTTGATGCGCGGACAAAAAACCGGACGCCGATCGCGGTCGTGGGACTGCGTGATTCAATTCTGGTGCAAACGGACGATGCTGTCCTGCTCGCGCACAAAAGCCAGGCTCAGAAGATCAAGGAGATGGTCAAAAAGCTCGCGGAGTTGCCGCAGTATAAGAAGTTGGTCTGAGTGCGGCAGTTGCGTCTTACCGCGAATGGCAGCACCTTCGCTCATGGCAAAAAAGAAGGCGCATGAATTCCTGGAGAAAGTCCGCCACGTGCTGCGTTTGGATAAGCTTCCGAAGTCGGTTCAGAAAATCGTCGTTGGAATCGTGGGCGGCATTTTTCTCGGGGCCGGGGTAGCGATGGTTGTGATGCCTGGACCGGCTTTTGTATTTATTCCGCTCGGTTTGTTTGTGCTGGCGACTGAATTCAAATGGGCGGAGCGATGGGCGCAAAAGGCTGAGGACGCCTTGGAAAAGGGCCGTGAAAAATGGCGCGAACGAAAGCGACGGCGGGCCGCAACAGCAAAATAGGGATAGAATCTGCCCGGCCGCGCGCTTGAACGTTGCCAATTTGTTCTTCCGCCTCTCCCCTGAGTTGTAATACTGCGCACACCATGCGTGCGTATCTCTTCCGGTTAAAATCCGTCGTCGGACTTTGGCTTCTGGCACTCCCCCTTCTTGCCGCGGACGACCACGACTGGGTTCCAATGTTCAACGGTCGCGATTTGTCGGGTTGGACGAATGTGAATTGTGCCCCGGAAACGTTCACCCTAGGCAACGGGATGATCGTCTCGACTGGCGTTCCCACCGGAGTGCTTCGTACCACCCGCATGTATGAAAACTTTGTGGTGGAATTGGAATGGCGACACATGAAGGAGGGCGGCAACGCGGGGTTCTTCATCTACAGCGATCCAATTACCGCGGTGGGACAGCCCTTCACCAAGGGGTTGGAAATCCAGATCATCGACCGCGATCATCCGCAGGGGATAGCGACTCGTCACGGCGACGTTTTCTCGATCCACGGAGCGACGTTCACGCCGGACAAACCGCATCCCCAGGGCTGGATGCGTTCCTTGCCAAGTGAAAAGAGAGTTAAACCACAGGGTGAATGGAACCATTACCGCGTTGAGAGCCGTGACGGCGTGGTGACATTGGCGGTGAATGGAAAGGCCGTATCGGGCGGATCAAACTGCGTGCCGCGAAAGGGCTACATTTGCCTGGAGTCCGAGGGTTCAGAATGTCACTTCCGCAATATTCGTATCCGCGAGTTTCCCTCATCAAACCCACCCGCAACCATGGTGGCCGAGGAAGATCAGGGTTGGATGTCTCTCTACAACGGTTTGGATTTGCGAGGGTGGAGACAGCCGGCGGACTCTCGTCTGTGGAAGGCGAAGGATTGGATTTTGGAGTGTAACGGTCGGGATGCCTCCGTACAGAAAACGCTATGGAGCGAACGCGCCTTCAAGAATTTTGAGCTGATTGTGGATTGGCGCCTTTCCGCCGTGGCTACCAATGAAAATGTTTCGCACGATTTATCCAACCTACGCATCGGTAACTCGATAAAAGTTCCGCTCGCGTCGTCGGCAGGGGCCAAAACGCCACGCCAGTGGAATCGCTGCCGCCTCACGATGATGGAAAACCGGCTGACGGTTCGGATGAACGGGAAGCTGCTTCTTGATGAAACCGCGCGTCGTGCCGGCCGGGATTCGATCGGTTTGGAACACGTTGGATCCCCGATCGAGTTCGCTAATATTTACGTCAGGGAGCTCAAAGGGCAGGAATGAAACTCAACCATCGCGTCACGGCGCATGGCTCGTTGACACCAGTGTTTCACGTAGCGATAGTTCGCCTCTAAAATTTTCCAGACAGACAAAGTATTTAGAAACGTGGCCGCCAAAGACGATTACTTGCTCGATACGCTGATTGACCTCGGATACGTGACTCACGATCAGGTGGCGTCAGTGCAGCCGGATGCAGAATCCAGTGGAGAAGGGGTGATCGATTTACTGGTCACCCGGAACATGATTCCTCGCTTCTGCGGTGACGCAGGCGAAGGCCACCTATTTCAACGCGGAAGTTGGTTGTTCTGGCAGACATGCGACTGCCGGACGAGGTGGTGGCAGCAATTCCTCGCCACGTGGCCAAACGTTATCGTGTCGTTCCCGTGTATCGCCACGACGGCGCCATCGGCGTCGCGCTCAGCGATCCTTCCGACCTCGACACGATTGATACGCTGCATCACCTGCTGAAAGCTGGATGTCGAGCCCAAGGTGGCCGCGCGAAGAGGATATCGACGCGGCGCTGAACAAGTATTACGGCGCGGCGGACGATTCCGTCGGCAAGATGATCCAGGACATCACCGAAGGTGAAGTTGAGATCGGCCGCCCCGACGGGAGCTGCAGAGGACGACGGCGCGACGGTCGATGCGGATGCGCCCATCATCAAGCTGGTCAACTCGATCATCGTCGAGGCGTTCAAGACGCGCGCTTCGGACATTCATCTGGAGCCGCTGGCAAAAACGTTTTCGCGTGCGCTATCGCATCGACGGTGTGCTGCACGAGATGAAGAGCCCGCCGAAGCGGTTGCAGGCGTCGATCATCAGCCGGCTGAAGATTCAGTCGAACATGTCGATCGCGGAGAAGCGCATTCCGCAGGACGGCCGTATTCAGACGTCGAGTTGGCGGCAAGCTGATCGATCTGCGCGTCTCCTGCCTTCCGACGAATCATGGCGAAAGCATCGTCATGCGTATTCTGGACAAGGAAGGTTTGAAGCTCGGTTTGCCGGAGCTTGGGTTTTTTCACGGATGACCAGCAGACCTTCGAGCGGCTGATCGGGTTGCCGGATGGCATTCTGCTCGTGACCGGCCCGACTGGTTCGGGCAAAACGACGACGCTCTATTCCTGTCTGAATTTCATCAACCGGCCGGACCGCAAGATCATCACGGTCGAAGACCCGGTGGAATATGTGCTGGCGGGCATCAACCAGGTGCAGGTCAATGAAACGGTGGGGCTGACCTTTGCGCGCGGCGCTTGCGCTCCATGCTGCGCCAGGCGCCCAACGTGATCATGCTGGGGGAAATTCGCGATCTGGAAACGGCGACCATCGCCATCAATGCATCGCTGACCGGTCATTTGGTCTTCTCCACGCTTGCACACGAATGACGCGCCGGGCGCGGTCACGCGTTTGATCGACATCGGCGTGAAGCCGTTCCTGGTTGCCTCCTCGACGCGCGCGCTGATGGCGCAACGGCTGGTGCGCAAGATTTGCAAGAAGTGCGCCGCGCCCCACGTGCCGACGCGATGCGGAGTTGCGGGCGCTTGAACATCGATCCGCGACAAAGCGACGGGCGCCAACTTCATGAAGGGCAAAGGCTGCAATGATTGCTCGAAGACAGGGCATCGCGGGCGCTTTGGGATTTTCGAAATGTTCGTGATCGACGATGAAGCGCGGAAGTTGATTTACGACAGCGTGCCGTCCTCGGTGCTGCGCGTCCGCGCGCGAGAAATGGGGATGCGAACGCTGCGCGAAGATGGCGCGCGCAAGGTGCTCGCGGGCCTGACCACGGCGGAAGAAGTCATCCGGGCGACCGTGGGTGATGTGGATTGAAGATGAACCTATTTCATTCGCTGAACTTCTCGTAATCCGCTGCCTATCTGATGTAGAGTTTCCCCGAAGCCACTATGTCTTATTCGATGTCCGATTTGTTGCAGTTGGTGGTGTCCGAAGGTGCGGCTGATTTGCATTTGCGCGTGGGCGTTCCGCCGGTGATTCGCCTGCATGGCATGCTGCATCGCGTGGAAGGACCGCACCTCAAGCCGGAGGACACCGAAGAGTTGATGCGCAGCATCACCTCTGAGGATCACATTCAGCAGGTGCGCGAACGCGGCGGCGCGGACTTTGGTTTTGCCTTCGGTGAGCTGGCGCGTTTCCGCGTCAGCGTCTTCAAGGAGAAGGGCAACTTCGGGATGGTGCTGCGCCAGATTCCCAACAAGCTGCTGACGCTGGAGCAGATCGGCATTGCCGCGCGAAACGGTCATGCGAGCTGCTCTACAAGCCGCGCGGTCTGATTCTGGTGACCGGTCCGACCGGTTCCGGCAAAACGACCACGCTGGCCTCGATGATCAACATCATCAACGAGGAGCGCGACGACGCGCACATCATCACGATCGAGGATCCGATCGAGTATTATCACAAGCACAAGAAGGCGCGTGGTGACGCAGCGCGAAGTGAACGTCGACGTGCCGAACTTCGCCGAAGCCTTGCGCCGCGCGCTGCGCCAGGATCCGGACGTGATTCTGGTCGGTGAGTTGCGCGATTTGGAAACGATGGAAGCGGCGATCACGGCGGCGGAAACCGGTCACTTGGTTTTTGGCACGCTGCACACGACGGGCGCGGCCAAGACGATTGATCGTATCGTGAACGCGTTTCCGGCCAACCAGCAGGAGACAGATTCGCATTCAGCTTTCCACGGTGTTGCAGGCGGTCATTTCGCAGTTGCTGCTGCCGCGCTCGGACAAGCCGGCCGCGTGGCGGTCTTACGAGATCATGATCAACACGCCCGTCCATCGGCGGCGCTGATTCGCGACAACAAAACCTTCCGCATCAACTCGGACATTCAGACCGGCGCGAAGTACGGCATGGTGACGCTCGACAGTTTCCTGATGGAGAAATATCAGGCCGGGATGATCTCGCGCGAAGAAGTCGTCAACAAGTCGCAGGATCCCGACGACGGTGCAGGCGAAGCTGCAGGAATGGGAAATGGCGCAGGCCGTCGCCGCCGCCTCGGCACAGCGCAACGAGTTAGTGTATGGCTGATTATATTTCCAATCCGCTGCTGGCGCTCATCAAAGAGCAAGGCCTGATCGATGACCTGCAGCTCGAAGAGGTGATGCAGGAGCAAGGCGCGCAGCGGGAAAACCATCGGCCAGATTCTCCAGGATTTCGGCATCGTCGAGATGGAGACGCAGCTGCAAATCGTGGCCGAGCATCTGGGCACCGAGGTCGTGGATCTGCATGATAGGGAGATTCCGCCGGAAGTTGTGGCGCTCATTCCCGCGGCCACCGCGCGCATGTATCAATGCGTGCCGATCGCCGATTATGGCTCGGTGCTGCAGGTGGCGTTGGGCGATCCGCTGAACCCGGCGATCGTCGATGAACTGGGCTTCGTCGTGCGGCAAGGAGGTGCAGCCGGTTGTGGCTGACCCGGCACAAATCGACCAGGCTGATTGACAAGTATTATCCGGAGGACAGCGGCAGCGTTGGTGACGCCTTGAAGGAGCTTGGATGACGAAGACATTGCGCGCGAAGCCCACGACTGCGGAGTCGTCCGATAATGCAGCGGGGCTATCCGATCTGGCCAACGAAGCGCCCATCGTCCGATTCGTGAACCTGGTGCTGTTTCAGGCGGTGCAGGATCGGGCGAGCGACATTCACTTCGAGCCGTTCGAGGACGAATTCAAGATTCGCTACCGCGTGGACGGCGCGCTTTACGAAATGACGCCGCCGCCGAAGCATCTGGCGCTTGCCGGTGATTTCGCGCATCAAGGTCATGGCGAACCTGAACATTTCCGAGCGCCGCCTGCCGCAGGACGGCCGCATCAGTTTTCCCATCGCGGGCAAGCAGATCGATTTGCGTGTTTCCACGTCTGCCGACGCAATTCGGCGAATCGGTGGTGTTGCGCGTTCTGGATCGTTCCGCGGTGAACCTCGATCTCGAGGCGTTGGGTTTGCCGAAGTATCGTCTACGACTACGTCAACGAAGCGATCCAGCAGCCCAATGGCATTTTCATCGTCACCGGTCCCACCGGTTCCGGAAAAACCACCACGCTTTATTCCTGCCTGCGCAAGGTCAACACCATCGATGCCAAACTGCTCACGGCCGAAGACCCGGTGGAATATGACATCGAAGGCATCATGCAGGTGGCGATCAATGAAGCCGTGGGCATGACGTTTCGGCAAGGCGTTGCGCTCCTTTCTGCGTCAGGATCCGGACGTCATCATGGTTGGGGAAATGCGCGATCTGGAAACGTCCCAGATTGCCATTCAGGCATCGCTCACCGGTCACTTGGTGCTTGAGCACGCTGCACACGAACGACGCGCCCGGCGCGGTGACGCGCTTGGTGGACATGGGCGTGGAACCGTTCCTGATTTCCTCCACGCTGATGGCGGTGCTCGCCCAACGACTCGTTCGCACGGTTTGCAAAAAATGCCGCACGCCGTTTGAGCCGACGGAGAGCCAGCTTATCGCTGTTGAATCTTTCGCCGCACGACATTGGCGACAAAGTGTTCTATTACGGCCGCGGCTGCAGCGTTTGCAACGACACGGGCTACAAAGGCCGCCGCGGCATCTTCGAATTGCTGATCGTGCAATGATCCGATTCGCAACCTGATCAATGAACGCGCGCCCTCGGTGGTGCTGCGGCAGAAGGCCGTGGAACTGGGCATGGTGACGTTGCGGGAAGACGGCTTGCGTGGCATCTTTGACGGTGATACAACCATTGAAGAAGTCGTAAAATACACCTAGCAAGGCGCTTATGCCGAAATTCAGCTACGTGGCCATGGATTCCCGAGGGAAGGAAACCAAGGGAACCTTGGATGTCGCCAACCAAAACGAAGCCATCGGGCGGCTCAAGGAAATGGGCTATTTCCCGACCAAGGTGGTCGAGGTGGACAAGTCCAAGGATAAAGGCGGGCCAAGGGCAAGGCCGCCGGCAAGGGCAAAGGCGAAAAAAGGGCGTCAACATCAACATCAACATCAAGATTCCGGGTCTGAGCGGCAGGGTGAAGCCGAAGGTTCTCACCATCTTCACCCGCCAGCTGGCGACGCTGGTCGACGCCGGTTTGCCGTTGCTGCGCGGTTTGCGCGTGCTGGAAAAGCAGGAGCGAAATGTCACCCTCAAGGAAATCATCGGAAAACTTGGCGTTTCCATCGAAGGCGGCAGCACTTTCTCCGAAGGCCTTGGCGCAGCATCCCAAAGTTTTCAACCAGCTCTATGTCAACATGGTGAAGGCCGGCGAATTGGGCGGTGTGCTCGAAGTCGTGCTCGCGCGACTGGCCGAGTTCATGGAGAAGGCGCAGAAGATCAAAGGCAAGGTCGTCGCCGCCATGTTCTATCCCGTGCGCGGTCATGGTCGTGGCCGTGGCCATTCTGGGCATTCTGATGGTGTTCGTCGTGCCCAAGTTTAAGGACATTTTCAAGGACATGCTGCCCGGGCAAGCCGTTGCCCGCGTTCACCGAGTTGGTGCTTGGGATCAGCAACGTCATTGAGAATCACTTCGTTCATCACCGTCTGGCGTCGTGATCGCGTTGGTCATTGCGTTTGTTGTTTTGGAAGACGCACCAAGAGTCGGCCGGTACCTTGTGGACAAAGTTCAAGCTGAAGATGCCGGTGCTGGGACCGGTCTTCAGCAAAGTGGCCATTTCCCGGTTCACGCGCACGCTCGGCACGCTTGGTCAGCAGCGGTGTGCCGATTCTTGCAGGCCCTGACCATCGTCAAGGAAACCTCCGGCAACGTCATCGTCGGCGAAGCCGTTTCCGCCGTTCATGAAAGCGTCAAGGAAGGTGAAACCATCACCGCGCCGCTGGAAGCTTCCAACGTTTTCCCGCCCATGGTCATCAGCATGGTGGACGTCGGTGAGCAAACCGGCGCCTTGCCGGAAATGTTCATGAAGATTGCCGACAACTACGACGAAGAAGTCGATAACGCCGTCGCCGCCATGACCTCCTTGCTGGAACCGATCATGATCGTGTTCCTGGCTGTCATCGTCGGCAGCATCGTCATCGCCATGTTCCTGCCGCTCATCGGCCTTATCGACGGGTATGCGGCGGCGAGAGCGAATGGCCGAGGCCGAGTTGGCAAAGTAGACGCAGCTTGATTCCCTGAGCGATTCGCAGAATACGGCTTTGACATCATTCAATCC
The DNA here is from genome assembly GCA_963760275.1 of uncultured Verrucomicrobiae bacterium. GTDB lineage: Bacteria > Verrucomicrobiota > Verrucomicrobiia > Limisphaerales > SIBH01 > JANNGC01. The sequence continues at coordinate 1,387,272 of CAVXCM010000002.1, read as the reverse complement.
TGTCCACGTGTAAATACATTGTGCATACAAAGCATGGCCGAATGAATTACATCGTATGGATTTTGACTGGAACAATCCGCCGTTCAATCTGAACAGCTTCGTCTCGCTGAAAGAGATTGAGGAATCGTTCGAAGATCCGTTTGCGGTTCGGCTGTTGCCCAGTTCATCCCGGTTTTCCGTCCAGGCCCGTTACATCAATCTTGGCGTGTCCTCCAGCGGCGCGGGTGTGTTCAGCGTTTATCGCACGAACGGCAAGACTTACCGCGTCGTTCATGCCCGGCCCTTCGAGCCGGAAGAGAAATTTTTTTATCAACGCAAAGTGGATCAAACCCTCGGACAAGACATGAATACATTTTCCAATTGGGACGAAGTGCCGCTGTTTGACAACGAACAGGCGGAGGCCGCTTTCTGGGCGGAGAACCGCCCTGACCTGCGCCTGATGGAGTCGGCCGTCGCTGGCCGGCTCCGAGCTTTCCGAGTCGGTCACCATCACCCTGCGCATCGATCCGCGGATGCTGGCGCGCATCAAGCGGCTGGCCCGTTCCCGCTACCTGAATTACCAAAGCATGATCAAGCAATGGCTCAGCGAGCGGATGGAAGAAGAGCTTCGCGGACTGAACTTTCGCCCCAATGAAAATCGAAACCTGCACTGACATGAGAGCTTCAAACTTTAAACGCAAGAGTGCCTTTACGCTGATTGAGCTGCTCGTAGTTATCGCAATCATCGCGGTGGTGGCGGGTCTCGTCGTAGGGCTTGCCGGCGTGGCAGGGCCGGAAAAAAAGCGAAAACGCGCCCGGGTCGAGTTGGAAAAACTTTTAACGGTGATTGAAGACTACAAGGCGAAGGTGGGGGTGTATCCACCGCACAATCCGAGATTTGGTTCAGACCAGAACACATTGCTTTATGAACTGTCAGGCGCGACTCGCGACGGCACCACCTATCGGACGCCTTTCTATCCGGCCGTTCCCGAAATCAACGAGATGGAACTGACCAATCAGTTTGGCATGGGAGGCATTATCAATTCGTCGGAGGTTGGTGCCAATCGCGAAGAATCCGCCATGCGCAAACAGTTTTTGAAAGACCTCCATGCCGACCAGTATCGAGTCAACAATACCGCCGCCTGGCTGGTGGTTCCTGTCGAGGGGCCGGACGGCAAGCCTGCGGCGTGGAACTATCGGGTCGGGACAAATGCCGTTCACAACCCGGACTCATTTGATCTCTGGGTGGAAATCGTAGTGAAGAACAAGACCAACGTGATAGGGAACTGGAAGATTTAACATGAAGACCCTGATTAAAAAGTTGCCGGCCGTTTTCAACCTTCCCATCGAGTGGACCGAAGACGATTGGGCCAAACCGGTCGTCGTGCGAAAAAAACCGTCGACCAACTGCGGCGCCGTTTCGATGCTCGCAACGCGTTCAAAAGTGCCTCATCGCTGTGCGGCAGGCCGGCGTGGTTTGCGGGCGTTCACGCTCATCGAACTGCTCGTGGTCATCGCCATCATCGCCATTCTTGCCGCTCTTCTGCTGCCCGTGCTGGCCAATGCGAAGTTGAAGGCGAAGATTGCTGCGTCCCGCGTGGACATGAAGAACATCGAGGCTGCCATCACCGCTTATCAAGCTGCTTACACGCTGGCCCCGGTCCCCGCTAATCCTGGCAGCGTTGACTACAGCTTCAGCAAAACAAACACCGACATCATTGTGATCCTGATGGATCAGCCTCTGTTCGCGAACTCCAACCATCGCCGGAATCCACAGAAGCATTCATTCCTCAATCCGGGTTCCCTCAAGACCTCCACCACTGCCCAAGGCGTCTCCCAGATCGATTACAACTTTCGCGACCCGTGGGGGAATCCCTACATTATCGCGTTTGATCTGAATTACGACAATCGGGTGGATATTCAGGATGATGTGGATCCCGAATTCTCCAAGTATCCGTACCGGAATGTGCCCCGCGGCGTCCTCGTCTGGTCGAAGGGTCCCGATGGTATGGCGGAAGGTGGAAACCCAGCGGGCGGGAAGAACAAGGATAACATCAAGGGCTGGGAGTGATGCATTCGGTATCGAACAGTCATTTCTCAAGGAGGTCGGTTCGACGATGCCTGCGGCGCAGGCTCGGAGGATTCACCCTGATCGAAATGCTGCTGGTGCTGGTGATCATCGCCATCGTCGCGGCGTTGGCTCTGCCCCACATGCGCGGTAATACTGAGAGCGCCGCGATAAATGCCGCCTGCCATCAGTTGGTGGAAGACCTCTCGCTCGCGCGCCAGAAGGCGATTGCTCAACGTAGCACTGTTGCCGTCGTTTTTGTGTCGCCAGAAGTCTTCAACATCAACCTGGGTTCATCCCTTTACACGCCGAAGGAAAAGGAAGCCATTCGGCGGTTGCAAGGCGGGGTATACACCCATTACGCGTTGTTTCAGTTTCGTAAAGTCGGGGAGCAGCCCGGCGTTTACTCGGGTAATTACATCACCGAGTGGAAAGCACTGCCGGACAAAACCTTCATTGATACCAACGCCTTCAATGGAAATTTAATACCGCCGACACTATTTCGAAATGGCGTCGCGTTTCCTTTTCCCTTCTCCGATAGCCCCAGGTTTATCAACACGGCTAATCCGGGGGTTAGCGCCTTGCCTTATATCGCCTTCGACGCCAGCGGTCGTTGCATTCGAGTGGATCGAAAGGAAACGGGCTATGGGATGGTTGCCAACGACATGGAAATTACAGGCGATATCAACGTCGCGCGCGGCAGCATTCTGTTTACTCGACAGCCGGACAACAGCGTGTTGGCTGCCGATTACGAAGTGCAGGAGATTCCTCCTTTCAACGCCACGAACAATACGGTCCACATCGACTTCCTGACGGGCCGGGCGAAACGGGTCGAGCTCGAACTAAGATGAAAACGCACGCCTTCATCCGCCAACGCCGTCTCCGCCGTGAAGCTGGGTTCACCATGGCCGAAATCGCCATTGCCCTCGGCGTCATTGCGTTTGCTCTGATCGCCATCATCGGGATTCTTCCAACCGGTTTGCAGACGCAACGGGACAATCGTGAGGAGACGATCGTAAACCAGGATGCGCGCTTACTGATCGAAGCGATTAAGTCGGGAGGGCGTGATGTCACCTCCGACCTCGGCTCCTATGTCGTGAGCACTGACGGGACACCAGTGAGCGGCATCCCCACCGTGGACCTCGTGCAGCGACTCAGCGACCCGACGCGTGATCATACCGTTGTTTTATCGGCTATTTCGGGAGCCATCGCCAGCCGCGGAAGTGACCTTTCCTTCCGTTACCAAGTCATCAGCAGCGTAACCAATCTGGTGGGCAACACGGACGAGTTTTCTGAATCGGTTCTCTTCAATCAGGTTTACGAAGTGCGGCTGCGGTTTGCGTGGCCGGTGAAGCCGGATGGAACGCTGGGGTCAGAGATGAATGCATACACGGTGCGCACGCTGGTTTCTGGCTGGCACACCAATGGCGTATTTTACGCCCAGGAGTATCTCAACCGATGAGCCCGAGGAATACCCACGCTTCGTTTCATCGCCGCGCCGCACTGACTCTTCTGGAAATGATGGTCGCGGTCACGTTGCTCGCGCTCATCATGATCGGCCTACTTGCCATGTTCCAGCAGGTGCAAAAGGCGTTGCAGGTGGCCAACGCCCAGACAGATGTCTTCGAAAATGCCCGGGGGGCCATCCAATTAATTACGCGTGATCTAACGGAGATGCGCGCCTTTGGGGAAACCAATGTGGCCAACGCCTACGGGACTGGGCGCCGATCCCGGCAGTCCGCACGCTGGGGCTGCCCAGCGGCGGCAACCAACGTCTCGACTTGAATGAAGCGTTCTGGCTAACGCGGGTGAACGATGAGTGGCAGGGGATTGGTTACTACGTGTCGGAGGATGCGACGAATCGCGCGAACGCGGGGGTAGGAACCCTCTATCGTTTTTCACAATCCACCAACCGCGGTTCCGTCTTTGCCTTGAACGGTTTCTTTACGTCCGAGCCTGGCGTTCGGGTGAGCGACGGCATTGTCCACTTCGCGCTGGATGCGGTGTACGCCTATACCAATTTCACCCAAACCAACTTCGCACGCGCGAGCAACTACACCTTCACCGCCACATCGTTGCCTGCCTACGTCGATGTCGAGATCGGCGTCCTGGAGCCGGCCACCTTGAAACAGTTCAAGGCGTTGAAGGATTTTGATGTTGTCGCGGCGCAAACTTTTCTCCGCGACCACGTGGGGCGCATCCACTTTTTCCGGGAACGCGTGCCGATCCGCAATTTCATCAATCCATACCGAGCTAATGAAGTGCCGTAATTCACAACGCGGGGTCGCCCTGGTGCTGACGTTGATCATGCTGGCGATCATTACGCTGGTCGTCGTCGTCTTCCTCGCTACGACCCGGCGCAATCGCCAATCCGTTTCCGTGCGTCAGGCGCAGACGGATGCCGAGCATGCGGCCGAGGTGGCTTTCCAGCACGTGAACGCAAGGATCGCGGACCGGATCCTGCGGGAGACGAACCTTCTGGCCATGGATTTCATGGTGTCGTATCCGACATCCGCCCGGCTTTTCACCAACAACGGATCGGTCTTTCCGTTGCGTGCCTACACCAACGAAGTGAGGGCTGATGGAACGGTGTGGCCCCGCAACGACGATCGCATTCCTCGCGTCGTGAACAGCTCCAACACGGTGGGGGTTTATTTGGATTTGAATCGTAATCGCGACTTCGATGATCCGGCGGCGCCGGAGGAAGTGCCTTTTGGTGACCCGGTGTGGATCGGTGTGTTGGAAAAACCATGGCTCAAGCACGGTGACAAAAATCGCTTCACCGCTCGCTACGCTTACATGGTATTGCCAGTCGGAAAATCTCTGGACCTCAACACGATTCACCACGACACCTCGCCCAATGCCGGCTACGGCTTCATGCGCAACCAGGGTGTGGGTCCTTGGGAATTGAATCTCGGCGCGTTGTTGCACGAGTTGGACCCCGATATCTGGGATTACGATTACGCGGTGGTGAATGGAATGCCCGAGGCGCGCGGGACGGCGTTCGAAGATGCGCTGTCCGTGGTTCGTTATCGCCAGGGCTGGCCACTCAATGCGAACTCGGTGCTCGATGCCCGGAGTTTTCGGCAGACGTATCCCGACGCCTTCGCGAACAATTTCCCATCTCCAGCCGTAGACATCTATTCGGACGGAAGCAATGGCATCCCTGCCGGGCGGACCGTTTCGTTTCGGATGAACGATGATTTTCCCAACAAGGCGTCTCGCTGGCCCGGTTCCGACACCACCAATCACTTCTTTCACGTCCAGGAATTGTTTGATTACGCCGACGTTCCTGCCGGGCGATCCAACAAGGTCACCTACAGTTTTTATTCCAACCTGACCAATGCCCTCGCGCGGGATTCCAACGGGATTCGCGGCACGAATGGGTCGCTCTACTACAAGTTGCTCTCGCTTCTCTCGACGGACACCGGCAGCGACGCGCATGACAAGATCCACCTGAACTTCGCCGACAAGCACGCGCGCCTTCCCAGCTTCACCTACGACCCGACTAACTTTGTCTCGTGGGACGCCACCCCGGAACTGGCCGTCGCCTTTTACACGAACGTGGCCGAGCGCATCTTCCTCGCGCAGTCGAACGAGTTGAATGCGGATACGAATTTCATCATTCGTTCGATGCTCCAGATCCCGGTGTATCCCACCAACCGTTACACAACGGCCATCCACCGCATCCTGCAGGTTGCCGCAAACATTTTTGACGCGGCCAACACCAATCTTTACCCCTCGGTCTTCCGCCCGCTTTTTGGTCCGGGTCCCGTCGCTGGGGTGAACTACATCGTGGGCTATGAGTACGACGATCGAGTCAGCACCTTGAACACGTGGCTGAATGCGAACACGAACGGCATCCCGCTGGTCATTGGCGCCAAGAAAGGTTTCCCGAACTTCAACGAGTTCTCGATGTTCTCGGAGTTTGTCACGTCGCGAAAAATTGAACTGTGGCGGCCGAACACCAATTCGCTGCCGACCAGAACCAACCAGATGTACACTCTCGGGATTTCCAACTACATGGGAGTGGAGGTTTGGAATTCCTACAGCAGGCCTTATCCACGGAACATTTCCATCTCAGTGTCCAACTTCACCACCGTGTTCCTGACGAATGACGCCGGCGCACCGATTGGTTTCTGGACTAACTCCAACCCCTTGGTTTCCAGGACCGCGTTTACACGGAACGTGCCGCAAGGGACCTGGGAAGGCCGGGACCGGTTGGGTCGTGATTCCAAAAATTCCTACATCCTCCCATTCACGAATACGCAAACCTTTCTTCCGGCTTCGATGTATCGGTTTGAGAATCCGACCCGCAATTCGTTTGTGGCAATCGACGCGATACCCTACGAAACGGTGAATGGTTTCCCCGTGCCTTACTGGGTGCTGGTGCTTTCCAATCGGATGACCTGCCTGATGCAGGAGGGAAATCGCATCATCGACTTCGTCTTGTTGAATGACGACGTGACGGTGGACCTCACGAAGGAATTGCTCTCATCTCAAAGCCCGTATCCGGCGGACGCTCCGCCGAGCCTGACCGGACTTTGGGACACGAACCGATTCTCAGTGAATGCTCCTACGCCCGGTATTCTTAAGCAGATTGAGATTTCCCTGGACGATCCACTATCCAGTTCACGCGTGGCGGGCGCAGACTGGGTGGGCTACGGAGGGCTTAGGCGACAAACAGACAAAGGCGCCCAGGTAAGCAACTTCCGCTATTTCGTTAACCGATTGCCACCGAACCCGGGTGACCCTCCACCAAAGAATCCTCCCGGACTTACGATGCAGACGCCTTTCAATGCCTCTGCCAAGTTGGTGGTCCAAAGCTCGTGGCAGGTGAACGATCCGCTGGTGCATTACCACCCGGAAGATTTGCGCTTCGGTCCCAAGACCAATTCTCAATACATGAAACCGAGTGTGTCGGCTTCAAACTTGCCGCCGGCCACGCTCGGATTCAGGAACACGATCTATTCGCCTTGGCATGGCAATCCCGATAAGGGCACCTACCCGGAAGGTGGAAATCTAGGTATCAAAGATTCGAACGTGACCGGCTCGGACGACTGGGATTTCCCGAGCAATAAGTTGGCGACGGTCGGGCAGCTGGGCAGGATTCACCGTGGAACCCCCTGGCAGACGATTTTTCTAAAATCGGAAGTGGCGACGCTGACGGACTGGTCGAAGCACTCTTCGGATTTTGTCCAACTCGACATTCGTGACCCGGGCAGCCTGATGTCCCGAACGCACCCCACCAATGACTGGAAGCTGTTGGACATGTTCACCACCGCCATCGATGGACGCAGTTCCAGCGGTCTGTTATCCATCAACCAAACCAACATGGAAGCGTGGTCCTCGCTGCTGAGCGGTGTGTTGGTCCTCTCAAATTCCACGCGCAATCCCATCCTCGGCAAGCCCCGCATTTACGATGAGCATTTCATCCAACCTTGGGGCGACCAGGCGCGTCAAGACTCCGCTTTCGCCCGCATCTGGACCAACATTTACAATTTCCAAACCAACCACGTGGACCGCTTTGGGAGGCGCAGGCCATTGCAGAGCATCGGTGAATTGATTCAAGGCGTGCCGCAGCTCACCACGTTTTCGCCCTTCCTTAATCTCGATCTTGGCGACCAGAGCCAGACCCAGATCAAGTTTGGCATCGATGATTTCGCCTACGAATGGATTCCCCAGCAGATCGCCTCGCTGCTGCGCGTGGGCGATAACCGGTTCGCCATTTATTGCTACGGCCAGGCGCTTAAGCCCGAGCGGATCGACCCGGCCACGCGGCGAGTGGAGAATTATCAAGTCACCGCCGAGTTTGCCACGCGAACCATCATTCGCATTGAAGGTGATCCGAGGGATCGCATCCGAACGGTCGTGGAGAGCTTTAATATTTTGCCTCCGGATTGACGCCAATGAACCTCAGGCACTGGCATAAAAACGAATTCAAATTGTTCTGCCCGCTTTAATCGCACTCGGCGGGAAGATCCCGTTTCAGGGAAACGAAAAAGTGTGATTAAATAAGCTATGCGCCCAAAAAACCGAACATGGATTGTGTTGAGCCTCGTGCTCATCGTCGCCACAGGAGTCTTGTGGCGGCTCCGACGATCCACTCGCCCGGCGGAACAAGTCGTCCTCCAACCGTTCCAGCTGACGATTACCAACACACCGGCGCGCGCGACTTCACGGGCGCAAAAGGTGCGGATGGGGAACGCCCAGTTTGCCCTCATCGCCACCAATCCGCCTCTGCTGAGCGTCACCAATCCGCTGGCTTATCGCTTGAGCAATACCAAGCAATCGTTTGAGCAACTCCTGCGCAACGATCACGCAGTGCTCCTGCGCAATGCTTTGATCGATACAACGATTCCCGGCGGGTTGAACATCCCACCGCACCTGCGCTCGGAAAGTGATCCCGGCAGCTACATTGTGCAGGCAAGGGGGGCGATTACCGAGGCGTTCCGCGCGCGCATTCTCGCGTCGGGGGCTGAAATTGTTTCTTACATTCCGAACAATGCCTATCTGGTGCGGGCTTCGGCGTCGGTGGCGCAATCACTTTCTAGAGAGGCGCAGTCGGTGCTGCCGTTCGAGCCTTATTACAAGTTGGATTCCCGTCTGTTGCCGCTCGCGGTGGAACAAGAGCTATCGCATTACCCGCTATTGAACGTCGTCGCGTTTCCCGGTCAGGCCGAGGCTGTGAAGAATAAGTTGCAGCAGTTGGGTGCAGAAACGGTTGGCGATGCGGAACCTACTCCACATGGCCCCGTCTTCGCCACCAAGGTGCCTGCCGAAAGTTTGGCGGAGGTGGCAGGTATTCCAGAGGTTCAACTGCTGGGAGTGCGATTTGAGAAGGGCACCGCCAATGACCTAACCAGGGTGCGGGTGCGCATTTCGACCAACACTTTCACGCCACCACCCCTCAGCCATTATCGCGACCCCGTCTCCGGAAATCCTCTCACTGGCAAGGACGTCATGGTCGCAATCACCGACACCGGCGTGGATGTCACTCACCCGGATCTCAAGGATCGAGTGACGGGGGATACAGCGATCGACATTACGGATTTCGACGGCCATGGCACGCACGTCGCGGGAACGTTCTTCGGCGACGGGACGATGTCTGCGGGTGTAGGCGGGCCGGACGCCACGAACTCCTGGGCAAGAGGTTCCACGAATGGTGCCAATTTTTCGGGCATGGCGCCCCGAGCCAAGGCGTATGTGCAAAGCCTCTTTCGCCCCGACTCCCTGTTGCAACGGAACACGGCGGTAAAGGGCGCGCTAATCTCCAACAACAGTTGGGGTTATCTCGGCGACCACGACTACGACATTTTCGCGGCCAGCTACGATGCGGCCGTGCGCGATTCTGCTCCCGGGATCACCGGCGAGCAGGAGGTCATGTACGTATTCGCCAGCGGCAACGAAGGTGGTGGTGGTGATGGCGGATTGAGCGGACTGGCGGGCACCATCGTGTCGCCGGCGACTGCGAAGAACGTTATCACCGTTGGTGCAAGTGACCTGCCACGGTTCATTACCAATGAGGTCGTACGGTGCAGCACCCAAATTACCGCCACTTCCACGAACGTCATTTGTGTCACCAATCGGCCTTGGTATGGGCGCACAGACACGAACAATGAAGTTTCTTCTTACTCTTCTCGCGGCAACGTCGGCGTCGGCGTGGAAGGCGTTTTTGGTCGGATCAAGCCTGACGTCGTCGCACCAGGTGCCATGGTGGTCTCTACACGCAGCGCTCAATACGTCGATCCGGAAGGGGCCACTAATACGTTCATGCTGCAATACAACGGCATGACGATTGGCTACCGGCAGACTAATCTGCATGCGCTGATTATCCCGGAAAACGCCGTGGCATTAACCATCCTCGCGCTGACGAACCAGTTCTCGCCGACGAATCTTACCCTGGTGATCGGCGCGGACATTAACCGGTTGCCGGGAGTTGGCAGCGCCTTTGGGGTTAACCGATTGGATTTGGATTTGAACTCGATTCCCGTGGCGTTGCGCCCTGGCACGATGTTCTACAGCATCGCCAATACCAATCATCCCGAGACGATCAGCTTTGACCTCGTAATTCTGGTGACGCTGACCAATGACGTCGGCAACTACTACACCGTGCTCAAGCAGTTGAACGCGCCATTAAAACAAGGCAATCACGGTTATCGATACGAATCTGGCACGAGCATGGCGGCGCCTGCGGTATCCGGATTTCTAGCGTGCGTTCAGGAATATCTCGGGACCAATTTCAATATTCGCCCGAGCCCGGCATTGCTGAAGGCGATGGTCATCAACGGAGCCCGTTCGCTCAGCGCGAATTACAGCCTGAACAACACCGCCCCGATTAATCATCAGGGTTGGGGCTTGGTGAACATGAGCAACACCATTCCGCATGGCCTTTCCATCAGCCCATCCAATGGCCCGTTGCGGTTCTTCGACCAGAGCCTGACGAACTCCCTGGCCACGGGCGGCACGGAGGTACTATCAAGTTACCGTGCCGGAAGAGGCCCAGTCTTATCCGTTGCGCATCACTCTCGTCTGGACAGACCCGCCTGGTAATCCGGTCACGACCGTGAAGTTGGTGAACGACTTGAACCTCTACGTAACCGGGGAAGACACCAATTCTCTTCCGGAAACCACGGGCCTGGTCTGGTTGGGCAATAGCTTCCCGGTGGGGAGCGACTTTACGGAACCCATCATTGCCGCGACCAATGGCTCACCTGTTTTTGAAGCGGCACAGCAAATAGAAGTGCAGCGCGATCTGATCAACAACGTTGAGAATGTTTACATCCAGCCGCCACTCGCTGGGTCCTACACCGTCGTAGTAAAAGGCCATCGCGTAAATGTGAACGCGGTGAACAGCCACTCGAACAGCCTGGCGCAGGATTACGCACTCGTAATTTCGAGCGGCAATGTCGTGGCTTCGAACCGCATAAACCTCACTATTACCGGCCCGACCTTCACCAACGATCCTTCTCCCCGTATCAGCGCTTTGGCCCGCGCGACCAATGCCACCTCCGCTGGATTGTTCAACCAGCGCGTTGGGGCGAACAATCCTCTTATCGTCAGCACGAATGGAGCGACGAATCAGTGGGCGTTCTTCACCTACACCAACGTGCCTGATCCCGCGTTTCGCTACGTTGCCATTGCCACGTTCTTTCCCACCGAGTTGTCACGCCCCCGCTTCCGCGACGCGGACATTGACCTTTACGTCGCTAGCGGTGCAAACAGCTCCGACTTGGTAAGACTGGATCCTTCCGTCATCGCTGGCTCCCGCAGGTCAACCACGCGCGGCGGCACTGAAATGTTGCTCTTCACCAACGCGGGTGCTGGGGAAGTTTTCCATATCGGGGTAAAGTCTGAGGATCAGCAGGGCGCGAACTTCAGCATTTTCGCCGTGTCGAGTGACCGTCCGTTCAGTGAGCGCGATTCCAGCAACAATATCGTGGCCCGTTCAGTCACTTTACCCGCACCCATTCCCGACGGCTCACCAGATGCGCCAGGCGGAACAAACTTGTTCGCCTTGGTTTTTGAACCCGATGTCACCGTGCAGCGCGTTTATGTGACGAACAGTATTTATCACGAGAACGGAGGTGATCTTATCGGCATCCTCAGCCATCCGGACGACGAGGGTAATGAAGACGCCGTTACCTTGAACAATCACCGTACGTGGAGCGGATTCGACGAAGTGATCTACGACGACAGCGACCAGAACGACCTGGGCGATGAAACGGACAATCCGCCGGTGTTCCGCACAGACGGCCCGGGGAGCTTGCAGGATTTTGTCGGCCATCAGGCCTTCGGCGCTTTGGAATTACAGCATTTCCGATAACGCGCTTTATCAAACGGGCATCGTTCAGGAACTGACGCTGGTGATTCAGCCTGCCAGCACCAACGCAGATGACGCGGTCAATTTAACCGCTCGCGTGCAGCCGCTCTCCTGGATTTATGCAGGCTTCCGGGTGCCAGGTGATGCCACCAATGTTCAAGTGTGTGTGACCACGGACGGGGCGGCCGATGTGTATCTTCGCCGCGACGATTTTCCGAATCTCACCGAGTTCGACAAACGGAGCAACATGGTGCCGCCGGGCGCGTGCATGAACTACGGGTTGCAGGACGAGCCGCCACTTAGCGCAGGGCGCTACTTCGTCGGGGTTTATAATCCGTCCGCAACTCTGCCAATTAACATCCGGCTGATTGTGACGGTTCAACGCGGTTTACAGACCGATCGCACGGTGGTGGCCGCCAACGACAACTTGATGACGCTCCTGGATGACGCCACGACGAACTCCTTTCTCTTCGTGACCAACCGCGGCTTCATCACGAGCGTGGAAGTGGATGTGCGGATCAATCACCCGCGCATTTCCGACTTGGCGTTGCATCTGATTAATCCGCTCGGCACCAAGTTGCTCCTGGCGGAAAATCGCGGGCGGGACACCACAAATGGTTACGGCGTCTCCATCAGCAATGTCGTCGTCACCAACTTCATAAGCCGCGTGCTGGATGATGGATTCGAGAGTGCCAGAGGAGGCGAGGCCTACCCGCCGGGCACCAACATCTCGGGATGGCTGGTGGAAAATGGCGATGTGGATGTCATTCATGATCAGTTGGGTTTTAACGGCAATTCCCACACAGGCACGAACGGTGTTGATTTGAATGGGTTGGTTGGCCCCGGCTGGATCTCGACCAACGTCGCGACCGTGGTTGGCAAGCAGTACCTGCTTACTTTCGTTTACACTAAAAACCCCGTGCTGCTTTCGAACTCCGCCTTTGCCGACGTTCGGACTAAATGGGGGCACCGTTGCCAGCTTGGTTTACAGTGGAGTCAATGACGCCTTCCAGCTGAACTGGCTCCCGTATTCGATCTTGTTCCGGGCCACATCTGCCCTGACCCGGGTCACGTTCGCCTCCACCTTTTCACCCAGCCGGGAGGGGATGTTCATCGACACGGTCCGCATGGATGAGATCCAAATCAGTACGAACAGCCTCCTCTATGCGACGTTCACCGATGACGCGCTCAAAGCTCCTTTGCCCATCAAGTTTGCTCTGCCTCCGTTCGGGGATACGAATTACGTCGGGACGAATCGATTCATCAGTGGGTTCGAAGGCACCAATGGCGGAAACTTTGGCAATCCCTCGATTTACACGAACCGTAATTTGTTCACCAACGGCCAGACTTTTGATGGATGGCGCGTGACGAGCAACAGCGTGTTCGTGCAGACGAACAATTCGCTGGCCTACTCGGACACGAACTATCTCCTGCTGCGCACCGGAACGGTTCAACGCGTTCTGCCCGTCGTGGAAGGAAAGGAATATACGCTTCATTTCGCGACGCGAGTTGCTCCGCGGAGAATCATCTATAGCACTGGCGTGGATGAGGATGCGCTAGCGCTGCCGTATGGGACGCTTGATTCCCACTACACCATGGCGCGAACCAACGGCGTTCTGGGCGTCGGCCCAACCTACGCATTGCGAAACAGCTTTCCGCCCATGGGTAATAGCTGGGTAAACACAAATCTTCCCGACTCTCGTTGGATTGGGATGAATCCGACGTCGTCTCCGCCCGGCAACTTATTTTATGGATTCAAAACCCACTTCAATTTGAGCGGTTACAGGTGGACAAACGCCACGTTGACTGGGCGATTCCAGGTGGATGGCGCGGCCTCGCGAGTGTTGTTGAATGGTACCAACGTTGCGATCCCCGGGATCACCAATAACGCACAAACGAGTTATCGGACCGGGTTCGTGACGTTTACGTTCACCAACGGATTCGTGCCCGGATTCAATACATTGGAGCTGGTACTGACCAATGCGCCAAATCCGGCTACTAACCCCGCCTGCGGTTTGCAGATATCTTTCGCACCCGATGCCTTCAAGGCGCCGCTGCTTGTTTCCAATATTCTGCCGCCGCTTGCCTCGGCCGTGGGGCAGGTGCGGCTGGCGGGCGCCTACACTAATTATTTCACGGCGTTGTCCGATGGCTGGCGCGTCCAGACGGTGACGTTTGTGGCTCGCTCCAACAATGTTCTGCTCCAATTCATCGGCACGACTCCTGGTGTATGGCTCGACCATGTGCAACTCCGCGAGACCGGAAGAAAATACTACCAACCCGAGGAACCACTCACGCCGCTGATTGGGCAGCAGGCGTTTGGTCAATGGCAGCTTGAAGTCTGGGACAGCCGGTTGGGAGCGCAACTGAGCAATGCCGATTTGTTGAGCTGGCGCTTGAATCTGAACTACGTGCGCACTAACCCGCCGTTCTTCAGCCTGCAGAATAAAGAGGATCGCGTGGAGCGAATCGGCACCAACACAACGCGCTACTTTGTGTTCGATGTTCCGTGCAGCTCGGGAACGGTTACAAACTTCCTTGAAAGCCGCACCAGCGGGAACGCTTTGGACCTGTGGTTCAACCAGGACACCTTCCCGCTGAATGGCGCGTTCAACGATTACCCCTTGATGCTCAACGTGATGAACGACGTGCAATACTTGCAGGTGGGTATCGCTCCATTGCTGCGTAGCGGCCGATACTATCTAGGCGTTCGGAACACTAACTCGGTGCCTGTGGACTTCCGGTTAAACGTCGGCATGGGCACTCCGTGTGCCGCTGTGGCTCCGTCTCCGATCGTTGCGGTGAGCAAGAGTAGTTTTGGTCCCGGAGGATTTACGTTGGAATGGACGGCGAGCGCGGATAGCGAGTTCAGCGTCCAGTACGCCAACGATCCTGCAGGCCCATGGATCGAGCTGCCTGAACCCATCGGCTCTGCGACAGGCGAGTTCTATTTCCAGGATGACGGAACGAAGACGGGCGGTTTACCACCGCAACGTTTCTATCGTCTCCGGCCTCGGTGATCGGCGCACGAGAAGTCTGGAATTATGAGCGAAATGTGAGTCGCGTCTCTCGCGGTCCAAACCCGTTGCAAAGCCATTGCAGTTGAAAACGTCGGGATGGTTTCCTACGGTCAGCGGGAGATGAAACTAACTTTCTGGTTATCGGCGCTTCTCGCGGCGGCTTTCTGCGTCGGTTGCCAACAAAAAGGCGGCGATACCATCAAGATGGGCGAATACGCTTCCCTTACCGGCAAGGAAGCAACCTTCGGCATCTCCTCGCATGAAGGCACATTGCTGGCCATCGAAGAGATCAATGCTGCCGGTGGGGTGCTGGGCAAAAAGATCGAACTGCTTACAGAGGACACGCAATCCAAGCCCGGAGAGCCGGCCACGGTGGTGAACAAGCTCATCTCACGAGACGGCGTTGTGGCAGTGCTCGGTGAGGTCGCCTCCAGCCGTTCCCTCGAAGCCGCGCCCATCTGCCAGCAAAACAAGATGCCGATGGTATCGCCGTCCTCGACCAATCCCAAAGTCACCGAAACCGGCGACTACATCTTTCGCGTTTGTTTCATCGACCCGTTTCAAGGGACAGTTATGGCGAACTTTGCCAGCCGCACATTGAAGGCGAAGAAAGTGGCCGTGTTCACCGACGTGAAAAGCGATTACAGCAAGGGCCTTGCAAAGTTCTTCAAGGAACAGTTCGTCAAGAATGGCGGACAGATCGTCACCGAATTGGATTTCAACGGCGGCGACAAGGATTTCAAAGCTCAGCTCACTGCAATCAAGGGCGCTGGGCCGGATGCGGTTTTCGTCCCCGGGCTATTACACTGACGCTGCGCTCATTGCCATCCAGGCCAAACAATTGGGGTTAAACGTGCCGTTACTGGGCGGCGACGGTTGGGAATCAGAGAAGTTGACGGAGATCGGCAAAGACGCGGTGGAGGGGCATTACTTTTCCACGCATTACCATCCGGATGTCGGATCGGAGACGAGCAAGCGATTCGTTGATAACTACAAGAAGCGCTGGAACGGTAAGATGCCAGACGCCCTCGCTGCCTGCGGTTATGATTCCGCGCTGATCCTGGCGGACGCCATGAAACGTGCCGGGAGCACTGAAGGAACGAAGGTGCGTGACGCGCTGGCGACTGTGAAGGATTTCGACGCCGTGACTGGACGCATCACGCTGAGCCCGCAGCGCGACGCGATCAAATCCGCAGTGATTCTTCAGGTGAAAGGCGGCAAGTTTGCCTATCTCGAAACCGTCACGCCCTAACCCACACGCCGCTTGGCCGAAGTTCTACAGCAATTGATCAACGGCCTTGCTCTCGGCGCCATCTACGCCCTGATCGCGTTGGGCTACACGATGGTTTATGGCGTCCTGCGCTTCATCAACTTCGCGCATGGCGACGTCTTCATGCTCGGCGCGTTCGCCGGTTATTTTCTTGCGCCGATTGTGAATCGCGTTCTGCCTGCCCAGTCTTATCTGAGCGGAGCCGTGGTGCTTGTGCTCGCGATGGTCCTCTGTGCCGCGCTGGGCATGCTCATCGAGTTCCTCGCTTACCGTCCGCTGCGCAACCGGCCCAAGCTCATCGTGCTCATCACGGCCATCGGCGTGTCGTTATTCATCGAATACACCTGCCAGCACCGAGCGGTATTCGGTGCGGCTCCGCGTAGCTTTCCAGATTTGATCCCCGCCACCACATGGAAGTTTTGGCGGCCTTCGTCGTGAATTCGCAGCCAGCTCATTGTGCTTATCACGACCGTGCTTCCTGCTTGGTGACGCTGTCGTTCATTGTGCAGAAGACAAAGGTGGGCACGGCCATGCGGGCAGTATCCTTTAATGAGAAGGCCGCCGCGCTGATGGGCATCAACGTCAACTTCATCATCTCGTTCACGTTTGGGCTCGGCTCAGCGCTCGCGGCAGCTGGCGGCATTCTATACGCGATGAGTTACGCCAGCATCGATCCGCTGATGGGCGTGCAGACAGGCCTCAAGGCGTTCATTGCGGCGGTGCTGGGCGGCATCGGGAACCTTCCGGGTGCAGCGCTTGGCGGGGCGTTATTGGGATTGGTCGAGACCATGGCCGGTGGCATTCCTGCCATTTCTCCGTATCGCGACGGCATCGCATTCGCGATCCTGATTCTCGTCCTTTTGTTTCGTCCGGCGGGATTGCTCGGCAAGTTACAGCCGGAGAAAGTTTGAACGATGCAAGACGGCGCCAAACGTTACCTGCTCGTGGCAGTGGTTATTGCGGCCGTCATTTCGTATTTCTCCGCCCAGTTCAATCGCTACTATCTCGGCATCGTCATCGACATCGGGATCAACATCATCCTCGCGGTCAGTCTAAATCTCATTAATGGCCACACTGGCCAGTTCAGCCTCGGCCACGCAGGTTTCATGGCGGTGGGAGCTTACACGGCAGCGTCCCTCACCTTTGCGATGGGCGCGGCAAGATCCTCTCCCTTTGTGGCAGAAATCATTTTTGCTGCTCGCACTGCTCACGGGTGGCGTGGTGGCGGCGGTGGTCGGTTTGGGCGTCGGCATTCCCACGTTGCGTTTGCGCGGTGATTACCTGGCGATCGTGACGCTGGGTTTCGGCGAAATCATTCGCGTGATCCTTCAAACCACGGACAACCTGGCCAAACATTTTAGCGGCGGCGCCGCAGCCGTCTTGGAGAACATGGGCGGCGCCAGCGGAATGAAAGGCATTGCGACGCTCACCAACTTCGGCTGGGCGTGGGCGCTGGCTGCCATCACGGTGTTCGTCATCGCCACGTTGGTGAACTCCACTTATGGACGCGGCTTCATCGCCGTGCATGACGATGAAGTGGCGGCCAGCGCCATGGGCATCAATCCAGTCCGTTACAAAGTCACGGCCTTCGTCATCGGCGCATTCTTTGCCGGCGTGGCTGGCGGACTGTATGCGCACCACAAACAATTCCTTTCCCCGACAGGCTTCGATTTCATGAAGAGCATCGACATCGTGGTGATGGTCATCCTCGGGGGGATGGGGCGCACCGTTGGGGTAATCCTGGCAGCAGTCATCCTCACAGTATTGCCGGAGTTGCTTCGCGGCTTTGCCGACTACCGGATGATTATTTACGCGCTGCTCATCATTGGCCTGATGATGGCGCGTCCGCAGGGACTGTTCGCATTTGGGAAAACGAAGGGAGGCCGGGCGTGAGGTTGCACCCAGTGTTCGATTCCCTCAACGAGGGGGAACGGCAAATCAGTAGAAACCCCGCGCACCCGTAACGCGTGAGCACACCCCTTCTACAACTCAGTCAGGTAACGCTCCGTTTTGGCGGACTGACCGCCGTTTCTGAATTGAGCCTGACCATTGGTGCGGATGAGTTGGTCGGTCTCATTGGGCCGAACGGCGCGGGCAAGACGACGGCGTTCAACTTGATCACCGGTGTTTACCAGCCGACAAGTGGAGACATCTTCTTCGCGGGACAAACCACGGCAGGCCTCAAGCCGCATCAATTAGCCAAATTGGGCATTGCGCGCACGTTTCAGAATATCCGCCTTTTCACGAGCCTCAGCGTATTCGACAACGTTCGGGCTGCGGTGCAAGTGAATCGCCCGCACGGTATCCGCGACGCCGTCTGGCGGGGCCGGTCCTTCCGCGATGGCGAGCGTGCCGTGGACAAGCAGGTCATGGAGTTGCTGGAGGTTTTCAAACTCGGCGGCTTTCGCGATGCGGAGGCAAAGTGCCTGCCCTACGGCGATCAGCGTCGGTTGGAAATTGTGCGCGCCCTCGCGACTCAGCCGAAGCTTCTGCTTTTGGATGAGCCCGCGGCGGGGATGAATCCCACCGAAAAGGCTGAACTGATGAAGACGATCCAATTTGTGAAAGATAAGTTCCGAATTGCCGTGCTGCTCGTCGAACACGACATGCAAGTGGTCATGGGGATCTGTCAGCGCATCGCCGTCCTGGATTATGGAGTGAAGATCGCCGAAGGATCGCCGACCGAGATTCGTTCCAATGCGCAAGTCATCGAAGCGTATTTGGGCGAACCGAAATCTTCCACGAAATGAGTTCTGGTTCCATCAATCCTGCTCCGGTCCTCGAGGTAAGGAATCTCACTGTGAATTACGGCGTCATTGCCGCGCTACACGATGTGTCCTTCGCCATCCAACGCGGGGACATCGTCACGCTGATCGGTGCCAATGGTGCTGGGAAGACGACGACGTTGCGGGCGATCTCCGGTCTGGTTCGAGCGGCTCAAGGGGCGGTGCTGTACGAAGGTGCGAACATCGCAAACATGCCCGCCCACCAACTGGTCGCGCGCGGACTGGCGCACGTTCCCGAGGGACGGATGATCTTCGCGAACCTGACCGTGATGGAAAACTTGCGGATGGGCGCGTATCTGCGACGCGACGATGTTCAAGCCGAGCTGGATTATGGATTCAGCATTTTCCCGCGATTGAAGGAGCGCGTGAAGCAGGTGGCAGGGACGCTCTCCGGGGGCGAGCAACAGATGCTGGCGATCGCGCGCGCTCTCATGAGCA
This sequence comes from uncultured Verrucomicrobiae bacterium, assembly GCA_963760275.1. Taxonomy (GTDB): domain Bacteria; phylum Verrucomicrobiota; class Verrucomicrobiia; order Limisphaerales; family SIBH01; genus JANNGC01. The sequence continues at coordinate 1,367,888 of CAVXCM010000002.1, read as the reverse complement.
AACCAAAGTTTCTCATGCTCGATGAACCCTCGCTGGGTATCGCGCCGCTCTTGGTGCAAACCATCTTCGAAAAAATTGTGGAGATTAACCGAGAGCAGGGGATCACCATTCTTTTGGTGGAGCAAAACGCAAACCTGGCGCTCGAGATTTCCAACTCCGGGTACGTGCTCGAAACAGGGCGCATCATCCTGCATGACACCGCATCGGCGTTGCGGCAGAACCCAAAAGTGCAGAGCGCCTACCTTGGGGGTTGACGAATTTTTAGACCCTACCGACAGCCTCGCCGGCAAAAATGTTTTGGTTCGGGCCGATGGCAAATGTTACGCTGGCAAATCACTATGCCTTTATGCCGCCGGCTCTTACGTCTCTGTTGCATCGCGGTTTTCACGTTCTTCCTCCCTTCCGGTGACGCTCAACCGGCCTACGGTATCACGCGGGAGGTCTATGCGAATATTCCCGGCAGTTCCATTCCTGAACTGACCAACAATCCGGCGTTCCCCAACAACCCGACCCTGGAAACGGTGTTGACCAATAGCTTCGATTGCCCGGTGGATTTCCTCGAGAACTACGGCACACGCTTGCGGGCGTTGATCATTCCGCCGACCACTGGTGCCTATACCTTTTGGATCGCGAGCGACGACCAGAGTGTTTTGTACCTGAGCACGGATGCGAGCCCCTCCAGCAAGCAACTCATCGCCCGCGTCAACACGTGGACTGCCTGGAAGGAATGGACAAAGGAAGCGAACCAGCAATCCGCGCCGATCTCGCTTGTCGGCGGGCAGTCGTATTACATCGAGGCGCTGCAGAAGGAAGGGGGCGGCGGAGATAGCCTGTCCGTCCGATGGCGCCTCCCCAGCGGAGCGATCGAGGAACCCATTCCCGCCACGCGCTGCCTTCCCGTCGGCGTAACGCCACCCGTTTTCTTGCAGCATCCTGCCAGCGTCTCGGTCACGGAGGGTAGTCACACTCTGCTCTCCGTTCGCATCACCCGCAGTTTTGGCGCCGTGCTTCAATGGCAGCGCGCCGGCACAAATATTCCCGGAGCAAATACCACCAATCTCGTTTTAGGCCCGGTGGCGCTCGCTGACCACGGCAGTGCGTTCCGATGTATCGCGGTAAATCCTTATGGTTCGGTGACGAGTTTCGTGGCGATGCTTTCTGTGTCCCCGGACAACACGGCCCCCACACTCGCTTCAGTGGGGAACCTCGGCGATGACCAGATTGTCACGGTCGTATTCTCCGAAGCGATCGCGGCATCCAGCGCGACGGCGTCCGCTAATTACGGCATTAACAACGGCGTCTTGGTGTTGGGCGCGCAATTGGGCCCGGACAATCGAACGGTCGTCTTGACGACTACGCCGATGGCGATGAATGGAACCTACATTCTGACGGTGAACAATGTGCGAGACCTTGCCGCCACACCAAATGTCATCGCGCCCAATACCCAGCGTTCATTCACGCTCGCCACGCGGCCGCTGAATCTGGCGTTCGTCCTGCCTAATGCGGAGCCGCCCGGCCCGGCGACGCGCCGCGGGCCACTTGTAATTTCCGAAGTCATGTATCATCCGACCAACCGGACTGACCTGCGCAACGTGGAGTTCATCGAGATCTACAACTCCAATCCGTGGTTTGAGGAGATGGGAGGATTCCGAATTTCAGGCGAGGTCGATTACACCTTTCCGAGCAACTATGTTTTGCAGGCCCGCAGTTACGTGGTGGTTGCCGCCGTGCCTGCGGACGTGCAATCGGTGTACGGCGTCGCGGGCGTCCAGGGGCCCTGGGTCGGCTCACTACAAAACGGAACTGGGAACCTGCGCTTGCACAACGCGGCCGGCGCCGTGGTGTTCGAAATGGAATACTCCGGTGACCCGCCGTTTCCCGCATCGACGGATGGAGCCGGCCACTCGCTCGTGCTGGCGCGCCCGAGCTACGGAGCCAGCGACGCCCGCGCGTGGGCCGCAAGCGACCTCACCCGCGGCACGCCGGGTACGACGGAAGTAGCGGGGGTCAATGCACAACGTTCCGTGATGATTAACGAGTTCCTCGCACACACTGACGTGCCCTCTCTCGATTACATCGAACTCTTCAACTACTCGTCCCAATCGGTGAACCTCGCGGGCTGCGTGCTGACGGACGATCCCTTGACGAACAAGTTTGTCATGCCGGCCGGCACATTAATTCCTGCGAATGGTTTCCTCGTTTTTTATGAAACGAATCTTAACTTCGCCCTGCGCTCCGGGGGTGAAACGATTTATTTCAAGAACGCATCGAATACACGTGTGCTCGATGCTGTGCGTTTCGAAGGGCAGGAGAACGGGGTTGCCACTGGGCGTTCTCCGGATGGCGCTTCTGGTTTCGTCCGGCTGCAATCAACCACTCCCGGGACTAACAACGCGCGGCCGCGCCCGCCTGTCATTGTCATCAACGAAATCATGTATGATCCACTGTCCGATGACGACAACGACGAGTTCATCGAGCTGCACAATCCTGGAACGAACGCGGTGAATGTGAGCAAGTGGCGGCTCGCGGATGCCGTCAAGTTCACCCTCCCCAACAACACCATCATCCCCCCGAATGGCTATCTGGTCATCGGCGCGAACGACGGACGGTTGCGCAGAAGTTACCCCAATCTCAACAGCGCGAATTGCCTCGGCGATTGGGAGGGCAGTCTGAGGAATAGCGGCGAACGCATTGCCCTCACCATGCCTGACCAGGTTTTGAGCACCAATGAATTGGGCGGGCTCGTGACCAACACGATTCACATTGTGGTGGACGAGGTGAGCTATCGCGATGGCGGGCGTTGGGGCAGGTGGTCAGGGCGCGGCGGCAGCAGCCTGGAGTTGCGCGACGCGCGCAGTGACCGGCGATTAGCCCCGAACTGGGCGGATAGCGATGAAAGTTCCAAGAGCGGATGGGTGAACATCGAGGCCACTGGAGTCATGGACAATGGCTACGAGAACGCAACGCAGCTTCACATCACGCTGATGGGCGCGGGCGAAGCTCTCATCGACAACGTGGAGCTGTATTCACCGAACTACGGCAATGTGAACTTGATCGGCAACGGCACGTTCGACTCGGACATCAATGGCTGGGTGTTTCAGGGAAATCATAATGCTACGACTTGGGAGACGACTCAGGGCTATGGCGGTGGCCGCTCGTTGCACCTGCGAGCGACGGGCCGCGGCGATACGGGCGCAAACCGGGTGCGCACGCAGCTTCCTTTCACTCTCGCCAACGGATCGACCCTGACCTTGCGGGCGAAAGTGCGATGGTTAAAGGGCAATCCCAATATCCTTCTGCGAATTCGCGGCAATTACTTCGAGCTGCCGGGATTCATGCTGGCGGCCAAAAACCTCGGCACACCTGGCGAACGCAATCGCATGGCGCAGGCGAACATCGGGCCAGCCATTACCGACGTGGCGCACTGGCCCACAATGCCGGCGGCGAATCAGCCCGTATTGGTCACTGCCCGCGCTTTTGATCCCGACGGCATTGCAACGATGTTGCTGAACTATCGGTTGGATCCCTCGACGAATCTCATGGTGCTCGCCATGACGAATAACGGCGCGGGCATTTTCAGCGCCGTGATTCCCGCCCAACCTGCGGCTGCGCTTGCGGGATTCTACGTGCAGGCCGCGGATAAACTATCGCCCGCCACCGGGACGACATTTCCCAATGACGCACCGCTTCGCGAGTGTCTCGTGCGCTGGGGCGATCCGGCGGCCCCCGCCAACAATTACCTGGGCTCCTATCGGTTTTGGATCAGCCAGGCCAACCTTGATCGCTGGACAAGCGAGGAAAAGATGAGCAACAAGCCCAAGGACGTGACGTTCCTCTACGGCACGAATCGCGTGATCTACAACGCCGGCGCGTGGTTTCACGGGAGCCCGTATCATTCGCCCAGTTACAATTCACCGCTGGCGAACAGTTGCGACTACGACATGGGCTTTCCCTCCGACGAAAAATTGCTCGGCGAGACCGACATCAATTTGTTCCGGCCGGGAAATGGCGGCGGCGATGGGACAGCTCAGGCGGAGATTCAGGCGTACTGGTTTGGCGGCCAATTCGGGGTGCCATTCCTGTATCACCGGCCGGTTTTTGTTTACGCCAACGGCCAGCTGCGCGCCCTGTACCACGACGCGCAGCAACCCAACGGTGACTTCGTGGAGCAGTGGTATCCGGACGATAGCGAAGGCGAGCTGCACAAGATTCAACTTGGGTTCGAATTCGGCGATACCGCCTACGGGGCGGGGGAGGCGGGCTACACGGCGACGGGTGCGAACCTGGCGCGGTACACAACGACGGGTGGCGCCTTTAAGATGGCTCGCTACCGGCAGACCTGGCCGCTGCGCTCCGTGTCGCCTACACAACAAAACGATTACACCAATCTCTACGCGTTGGTGAACGCGACGCTCACCTCCGCGCCGATCAATACGGAACCTTACACGGCGACGCTCACCCGATTTATTGATGTGCGTGAGTGGTACAAGGTTCATGTCACACAGCATCTCTACAACAATCCGGACAGCTACTCCTACGGCGGAGGCCAGAATGCGTTCGCCTACAAGCCTCTTAGTGATACGTGGAAGCTGCTGTTGTGGGATGTGGACTTTGCCTTCGGCGGCACGCCCACGGATCCCAACCTCTTCGGCATCGGAGGGGCGGACCACGGGCCGCGCAATGACCATGCGCCCTTCGCGCGCATTTATTGGCAGACGCTAATCGAGGCGGCCAATGGCTTTATGACTGCAGCGCGCTCCAATCCGATCCTGGATGCCCGTTACAGTGGAATGGTCGCCGGCGGTGCAACGATCAGCAGTCCCCAGGCAATCAAAGATTTTATCGCTCAACGGCGCTCTTACATCCTGACCCAGATTGCCGCAAACAACACTTCGCCTTTCGATATTCAGAGCAATGGCGGCGTGGATTTCACCACTGGCAATAACCTCGTCACGCTCACCGGCCGCGCACCGTTCGATGTCGCAAGCATCGAAGTGAACGGCGTGGCGTATCCCGTGACGTGGACATCTCTAAACAGTTGGAGCATCCGTGTAGCGCTGCCCTCGGGCACCAACGGCCTCAACGTGGTGGGCTTCGATCAGTTTGGGAGAGCGGTGAGCGGATCCGTGGACACCATTTCGGTAAACGTTTCAGCGCTGCCTGCGCCGCCGCAGGAGTTCATCGTCATCAACGAAATCATGTTCCACCCGCGCGTTGCGGGCGCTGAGTATCTTGAACTCTTCAACACGTCATCGAACTTCAGCTTTGATCTCTCAGGATGGCGGGTGGATGGAATCAACTACTCGTTCCCCGAAGGCACTGTCATGCTGCCGCGAACGTTCCTGCTGCTCATTAAGGACGCGGCCGCGTTCGCGAACGCGTACGGCAACGGCGTCCTTCCTTTCGGCGTGTTCGAAGGAAACCTTCAGGCCAACGGCGAAACCATTTCCGTGGTGAAGCCGGGTCTGACGGCCGCAACGGATATCATTGTTGATCGCGTCCGCTATGAGGGGGTGCCGGGTTGGTCCACGAATGCCAGTGGAACCGGCTCGTCGTTGCAACTGGTGGACGCCCGGCAAGACAACAGCCGCGCCGGAAATTGGTTCTCGCAGTTTCGGGCTCCGGTTTTTTCTCCCGAAGTCATCACACCCCGGCGAACGAATGACGGCTGGCGTTTCTTCAGCGTCAACGGCACCACGGCAAGTGGGGCGGCCCAACGGTTGATTCTGTTTCTCGGTGAAACAGGCAGCGCGCTCATCGATGACCTGTCGATTGTACTGGGGACCAACGCCGCCGTGGGTTCCAACTACGTTCGTAATGGCGATTTTGAATCTCCTTTGCTGGATGAGCCGACTGTGACCAACAGTTGGTTCCTCGGCACAAACTACACGGATTCCCACATCACCGGCGATCTGGTGCATGGGGGAAGCGGCGCCTTGAAAATCGTCGGAACCACCCCTGGCTTTGTAGCCAATCCATTCAATCGCGTCCTTTATCAGTTCGTGGATGGCCTGCCGCGGGCCACGAACGCCACCTTGAGTTTTTGGTACTGGGCCACGAATTCGGCCACCAACCTTTACATGCGGGTATTGAACAGTGCAGGCCTCGCCACGACGCCCGGCAATGGTCCAACGAACATCAACGTGTTCATCACTCCTTCGAATTACGTTCCGCCTTCAGTAGTCACTCCAGGAATCAACACGCTCACGCCCGGTCTGGCCAACGCTGGCACCAGCGGGCTGCCCGCATTTCCGACGCTTTGGATCAACGAAGTGCAGGCGGAGAATTTCAGCGGCATCCTCGATAGCGCGGGACAACGTGATCCGTGGATTGAGATTTATAATGGCGGCACCAACACCGTGACGCTCACAAACTTGTTCCTCTCCCATGCTTATTCGAATCTGACGAATTGGGCGTTTCCGGCAGGGACCTCCCTGGGGGCGGGAGAATTCCTCATCGTGTTCTGCGATGCTGAACTGGCGCAGACGACGGCCAATGAACTTCACTCCAGCTTCCGTCTGCCGCCCGGTAGCGGTTCCGTCGTGATGTCGCGGCTTGTAGGCGGCCAGTCGCAGGTGGTGGATTACGTGAATTACACGGCAGGCCTCGATCACTCGTATGGGTCGTTTCCGGATGGCCAGCCCTTTACGCGCCAGGAATTTTATTTTGTGACACCCGGAGTGACGAACAACGGCACGCTTCCCGCCGTGGTGGTTTCGATCAACGAGTGGATGGCGGACAACATTGGCGCAGTCGTCGATCCGGCGGATAACAATTACGAAGATTGGTTTGAACTCTACAATCCGGGCAGTAATGCCGTGAGTCTGGCGGGCTATTATCTCACGGCAACGCTGACGAATCAGTTCAAGTTCGAAATTCCGTCCGGCTACACGATTCCACCGCGCGGCTATCTCCTCGTGTGGGCGGACGGCGAGCCAGCCCAAAATTCTCTGGGAAATGGTGACCTGCACGTGAACTTCAAGCTGGCCAAGAGCGGGGAGGCTATTGGCTTGTTCACGCCGGATGGCATTCAGATCGATGCCGTGACATTTGACGCGCAGACGAGCGACGTGAGCATGGGCCGGTTTCCTGATGGCAGCGCCTCGATTCAATTCCTCACCAACGTGACCCCACGCGCCGCGAACACCGTTCCGCAGGTGAACGTCGCTCCGGTGCTGGCTTTCGTGGCGGACAAGGTCGTGGCGGAAAATGAACTGCTCCTGTTCACCACTCCGGCCAGCGACAGCAACGTGCCGGCGCAACCTTTGACCTGGTCGCTCGCGGCGGGAGCGCCAGCAGGAGCGTCGATTGGTTCCACGAACGGAGTGTTCAACTGGCGGCCCGGCGAAACTGATGGCGGCAGTCAATTTCCCATCACCGTCATCGTGGCCGACAACGGAGCCCCGTCACTGAGCGCCACGCAGCGCTTCATCGTTACTGTGTTCAAGACCAACGATGCGCCGGCGCTGATGCAAACGGCGGATAAGTTTGTTGCCCAAGGTGACGTGCTGACCTTCGTGATGACGGCCACGGACCCGGACATTCCCGCGCAGCAATTGACGTTCAGCCTGGACCCCGATGGATTGCCCGCGGGTGCTGCCATCGATGCCACCAATGGGATTTTTACGTGGACGCCCGATGAATCTTATGTCCCTGGCGTTTACGATGTGCGCGTGCGTGTAACCGACAATGGAGCGCCTCCGCGCAGTGACGTCTTCGGTGTCGCCATCCACGTGACGCTAGCGAGCACGCCGACCGCGCCGACCGCGCGGATTGCGCTCGCGAACCACGTCGTGACGTTGAACTGGAATGCGATGTCCGGCCGAACCTATCGTGTGGAAATGAAAAGTGACTTGTCGGAGGCGATCTGGACGCCGCTTTTCACCAACGTCGTCGCCGGCGGGACGAGCGCCACGGTTACCGATCCAGTGGGAACCAATCGGCAACGGATTTACCGCATCGTTTTGCTGCCCTGAAAGATGAGAGGCTCCGGAACGGTCTGCGAGGCTCAACCCTGCTCATCCTGTGTATGGCCCGGACAGCCTCAGCCCGGTTTTCGCCAACAACATCGGCGCCGATGAAACCCTGGTATTTGGACCCGCTAACCAACTTGTGAGCGGCACGTTTGTGCCGAGGAGCAATGCCGCTCAGGACTGGTCTGTAGTGCTTCGTTTCAACACCCCTTTCCTATATCGCCCGGCAGATGGGAACTTGTTGCTCGACATAAAAGTGACCGGCGGTGTTGGCGCTCAACTCGACGCGTGGAACCGGGCTTCTGATTCCGTCAGCAGCGTAAGCGGTTTTTATGGAGACGCCTCCGGAGCAACAAGCACTATCGGGCTTGCGACTGCGTTTAACGGAACTCTTGTGCCCGAACCTTCCACCTACGTCCTTTTCACACTCGGTGCAGCAGCGATCTGTTACTGCGGAGGAAAATAAAATCCTGAATACCTGCTCGCAGGTGTGTCCTCGACGCCTGCGAGGTTTTGCCCTCGGCAAGGCCAATCCCACGGAGTGCGAGTTAATCTTGGTCCCGGCGTTTTTGAGATATCGGCCTTCCTGTCCTACACCGTCAGTTCAAACTGGCTGCCGGTAAGGAACGAGAAGGTCATTTTGCCTCCGCTCTGTGTGGCCAGTTTCTTCACGAGTTTCTCCACGGCGCGCATGTGGTCCTTGTTCTTCTGGGTGGTGTCTGCCTGGGAACTGCTGTTGAACCACAGCTTGAATGGTTGGCTGGCTTTCGGATGCTGGCTGCGTTCATCGGGCGAGCCGAGGCGTGAATTGTAGAGGGCTTCGATCACGGTCAGGTTCGGATTCACGTGCGCGCCATTGCCACAAAAGATGTAATGGTCCGCGGTCACCGCACGGCCGAATTCCTCCTTCCAATTGAACTCGGCGCCGTGGTGCTGCACTTTCAAAACGTTCGCGTGCAGGTTCCCGGCGGCACTCAGTTTGCCGTGATGTCTAAGCCCTTTGAGAATGTCCTCCCAATGGCCATCGCCAGTCAGGAGCAAGGTGCGTCCGTTTTCCTCCACGAGAAACATGAGCGAGGCAAGATTGGGCGTCGTGACTCCCGAGCGGCGGCCTAGAACGGTCGCCGCAGTGATGAGTGGAGCCAGCACGTTTTGGGCGACGTTGCCGAGGTCACGCTGGTTATCGTGGCTCTTTTCGTTTACGGCGCGCACCGCAGCCTGGCCTTGCACCGTGTTCAGCCAGGCATTCCATTCCTTTCTTAATGTGTCCAAGTCTTCCTGAAACGGACCGATGAGAATGAACTTCATGGAGCCAACCTGCACCGTCGGCATGTCCGCCTTGATCGTCATCAGCTTGCCGCCGAACGGTTGATTGAGCGGAATCTTCAGTTCCTTTGCGCCAATCCGCCGGGAGACTTGCAGAGCTTGTTTCATGCTCGTCGCCATTCCGCGATGTTCCTCGCTCAGTTCGCGCAGTTTTTCCGAAGTGGCGCCGGATAGGATCGTGGCGGTGGCCGCGAGCAGGTCTTCGATCTTCCCGGCGTTCTTTCCTTTGTCATCGTGAAAGGAATTGTGCCAGATGCCCAGCACCTCCGGCGGCCGCAGACTACTGGGTGCAGGGTGCGATGCATTGCCATGGGTTATTTGGAATTGATGAACGCGCCACGCCACGAGGTCTTCCAGCAGTTGTAGCACACCGCTGATGTGGTCCTCGTCGATGTGGGACACATAAATGAGGTCGAGCTTCCTGCCTTTCTTCGCGAGGTCGCCGAGCACAGGAGCCGCATGCCTGGCGTAGGAACCCTCCATGCCCCCATCGATCAACACGCGTTTGCTAGCCGCTTTGCTGGTCAGGAGAAGGCAATCGCCCTTGTCTGATTGGAAGACCGTGAGTTTCATTTGGTGCGATCCTCCTTCTGTCTAAAGTGAGCGACTTCCGCCAGCGCAGCCTCCGCATTCAAGCGTCCATAGCCGACATCGTTCGCCCACGAATATCCGCTGCCCGGAAACGGCAGGGCAGTGCGGTGGAGGATTCCCTGAATTTGCGCGGCGGTCAGCTGGCGTTCGCGCGCCAACATCAACGCCGCAAGCCCTGCCACCACGGGACTGGCCATGCTCGTGCCCGACATCGCCACCCACGGGTCGTCGTTTCCGGCGAACCCTTTGGCAGCCACAATCTCCGTCCCCGGCGCGGCGATGTCCGGCTTGTTGCGTCCATCCCGCGTCGGGCCCTGGCTGCTCGTCTTGGCTATGCGGTCACGCGCCAAATCAAGGTTCCCCACGGTGATGATGTGATTGCCGCAGGCGAGGGAACCGACCGAGGAGTTGTCCACGTTCGAGCGCTCTGAAAAGAATGAGGGAAAGTTCCAGAATTCCCTGAGCCCATGGCGCCCCAGCGGACGCGGATCGTCGCGCTCAATCCAGCCATGGAAATTGCCGTTGCGTACCTCGCGCCCATGCAAACGAACGGTCCACTGGCCAGCGCGCACCCCGCCAATCGCGCGCTTTTGCAATAACGGACTCAGGTATATGGCGATGTAGTTGCAGCCATTGGCTGGATGATACAGCTCGTTGTAAATGCTGAGGAAGCTCTTGTCGGGCAACTGCCGGTTCTCAATGAACTGTCGCGGCTCGATCGGCCCGATCCAATCCATGCCGGGCGGGCGAATGGAAATCGCAAAGCGATCCTGTGCACTGTACCAAATCTCCAATTCGTTTTCCGAAAGATCCTCGACGCCATTGCCGACCACGATCCACTCCAGATCATTATCCAGGCCCGCGCTGGCGATACGGCCGCTCGTGTGAATCCGGCCCATCACGTAGCCGTAATCGTCGGGCGTCTCAGCGATTTCCTGCCCGGCATTGCCCGCCGCCACACAAACGCTGCGGCCCGGCACGGTCAAAGCCGAGTCAACCCAACGGCTGATCGCGCTGCTGCCATCATGCGCGTGGCCATTCGTGCCGAGACTGATGTTGATCGAAATTGGCAGATTCAGCTCTTCCGCCACGCCAATGAGATACTCGACGGCATGCGCGAGACGGGTGGAATCATAAAAGGAAGCGCGCGGGTCTCCGTCCTTTTCCGTCAGGGACACGACCACGCCTGCGAGCAATGCATCAGCGCAAACACCGCGGTTGCCCGCGGCGATGCTGGCGACATGGGTGCCATGTGAGCCAATGACCATCTCTGCCTGTCGCTCGAGATCCTGCGGCCGCACACCGACACCGCCGGCATTACGGAGTGCGTCATCCAAATGTTTGGCGGTGTAATTATCGAACTCGGCTCCGTAAGCAAACCGCTTGGGCGGCTTGCGTGCCGTTCCACCCTGGTCCCAGATGCGAATCCAGCGCGTGCGATGTTTGCCCGTGAGAAAGTCGGGATGCGCGAAATCAAACCCCTGCACATCGATGATGCCAACCAGGACACGTGCGCCGGTAGCTGTTGGAGGCGGAAAGCCAAAACGTGTCCGTGCGGGAGCCGATACTTTCTTCGGACTGATCTCGGGTTGGGGTACGGCGAGCGGCTCGCCCAATTCAATGAAGGTGACCGATGGGTGTTTCGTGAGGCGGCCCAATTCTGACAAGGGCACCGTCGCAGTCGTGAGAGTTCCATTGCGACTCGTCGTTTTAACTTTCGGCGGAAGTTCAATGTGATCGTCGTTGCGAACGCTGGCGGGAATGTCGTTCGTTTGGATGAACACATTTGCGTAGACATCGGAGGCGACTTTCTTGAGAGGCTTGATTCGGACGCGTCGTTCGTTTGCCGGGGCGCCTTGGGATTCGATTTCCGTGCGAACCTTCGGTTCAGGGCGCGCCAGTTTTGGCGCGACACAAATTGGGGAGGCTTGCTCCGCGCGAAGCGTGTTTACCTCGCTGTCACCATTGCGAATCATGCGAAGCTTTGGCTGCAACTTGTTCAAGTCGATCTTCGACGGAGCGGAATGGTTCAAAGGCATGGCGATATTCCTCTGTTGGTGAATGCAGGACGACCGTCGCATCTTGATGCAACAACAAGTCGTGTCAACGCCGTGTTCGCGGTCCGAGAAGGTGGCGGTCGGATCGGGGAGAGTCAGCCGTGAGGCTTAAAACAAATCATCCGTCTCGAGGAAGCCCTGCAGCTGGCGGATGCGCGTCGGATGACGCATCTTGCGCAAGCGCCTTGGCCTCGATCTGGCGAATGCGTTCGCGGGTGACTTTGAACTGCTTGCCGACTTCTTCGAGCGTGCGGGAGTAGCCATCGCCCAAACCGAAGCGCAGTTCGAGGACCTTGCGTTCGCGCTCGGTCAGGCTGGTCAGCACATCCTGCAGCTTGTCCTTCAGCAGGCTGTAGCTGGTCATGTCGGATGGGTTTTCCGCCGCCTTGTCCTCGATGAAGTCGCCGAAGTTCGTGTCCTCGCTGTCGCCGACGGGCGATTGCAGCGAGATCGGCTGCTGGGCCATCTTGAGCACCGCGCGCACGCGCTCGACCGGCATCTGCATTTCGTCGGCGATTTCCTCGGGCGTTGGCTTCGCGGCCGAAATCCTGGATCAACTGCTTCTGCACGCGCATCAGCTTGTTGATCGTTTCGATCATGTGGACCGGGATGCGAATGGTGCGGGCCTGATCGGCGATGGAGCGGGTGATGGCCTGGCGAATCCACCAGGTGGCGTAGGTGGAAAATTTGTAGCCGCGGCGATACTCGAATTTCTCGACCGCCTTCATCAGGCCCATGTTGCCTTCCTGAATCAGGTCGAGGAAGGAGAGGCCGCGATTGGTGTATTTCTTGGCGATGGAAATGACGAGGCGCAGGTTGGCCTCCACCATTTCGGTTTTGGCCTGGAGCGCCTTGGCGGCGAAATGCTTCAACTGCGCGTAGGCCTTCAGGTAATCCTCGGACGGCATGCGGACGAATTCCTCGAGCGCCTTGATCTTTCGTTGCTCGGATTCGATGATCGCCTGCTGCTGGGCGGATTTGCGCTGTCGTCTCAAATTCCTCGATGGCGCGGAGGCTCGTCTGGATTTTGTCGTGGATGTTCTCCGCGACGAGCGCCATTTCCTCGATGACCTTCTGCTTGTAATAAAACTTGGGAAAGGTGGCCTGGAGTTTGTGGTCGAGCTTTTCGAAATCCTTCCGTCGCTTTCTCGCGCTTGGCCCGCGGCACGCTCTGCCAGTCGGCGTATTTGTCATCCACCTCCTGATCGAGCTCGCGAACGTTCTTTGACGAGGCGGCGCAGATCCTTCAGATGGTTTTCGCGGCCCTCGATTTTCTTGTCCACGATCACGCGGTCGAAGCGTTCCTTGGGCGGCTCGGAAATCAGTTTCTCCGCCAGGGCAATGTGTTCCTTGCCGGAAAAACCGAAGCTGTAAATGATGCGCTTCACCTCGTTCTCGGCTTCCTCGATGCGCTTGGAGATTTCGACTTCCTGCTCGCGCGTGAGCAGCGGGACCTGGCCCATCTGCTTGAGATACATCCGGACGGGATCGTCCAGGATGTCCAGGCGGGTCTTGTCTTCCTCCTCTTCCGGTTCGGGCTGCTTGACGCCGATCCACTTCGGCCTGATCGACGATCTCGATCTCGAGGTTGCGGAGCTTCATGTAAATCTCGTCGAGATCATCCGGGGTGACGACATTCTCGGGCAGCGCGTCGTTAATGTCGTTGTAAGTGAGGTAGCCCTGCTCCTGGGCGAGGCGAACCAGTTCCTTGACCTTCTCGGTCAACTCAACGCCGGACTGGCTTTTCACCTGACCGATGGCCTGCAACTGAGCTTCGCTTTCCGCGGCGGTTGGTGGGGCGGGAGGCTTTCCGTTCGGTGATTCAGAACTTGGAGTTTTCGGGCGGCGATCTTTTTTTGCAGCGGGTTTCGAACTGGCGACTTTCCGGCTCGGGGTTTTAGGCGCAGGCATTTTCGATTTGGTTTTTGGCATACATCAGGGCCGAAAGGTTCAGCTCCAAAAATAGGCGCTGGAATATGTTAATCGGCACATGCTGCGTCAAGCGATGAAAGGCTCAAACCGCGGCGACTCGCCCCTTTACGAAATAAGGCCGCTCAGCCGCGGATCGGTTGCATGGAATGCGGCTCGGACGGTCTAAGGCTGAACAGCAGGGTTGTTCAGAGGAGGCCTCGCCTAAAGTCGGACGCCAAATAAACGCAGCAGCAGCCGTGTGCGGTCCAGGCTCGCCTTGGGACCCGTCGTCAACTCCCGCACAGCGACAGTGAGCATCACGCCGTTGAACCAGCGCTCGACGTCTGCTTCAGTTTTAAGGTTTCGGCCCACCTGATCCTTCACCCCCAGATTGATCACTTCATTATTCCGAGGATTCATTTCATCGGTGATTCGAACCCGGCCAATCGTGAGGTAGATGGTGTCGATACCGCCAAAATTAATGCCAGGAACATTGCTGGTGCTTTTCTGCCCGGCCGCCTTTTTCCGGGTTTCCTTTTGCATCAGCTCAATGTTGGTTTTGCCACTCTTGTTGCGAACGATATGCACTTCAGAAAGGTTCAGGCGCACCGTTTTGAAGCGCAGTTTACCGTCACGGATTGCCTCCGGCATGTACTCCACGCGCAACTCCGGCATCTCCAGAAATGTGCCGCCGCCGAAATCCGCCGTATTGTAAATCTTCAAGCCCTCGATACTCACCGTGGGTGTGGCAAGACCGACCTCCATACTTTCGATCTTCGCATCCATGCCGGTATTGTTGCGAAGGTTCCGTTCAGCCAACGACTTTGTGATTTCGTCCTTTAAGAGAACTCCAATCACAGCCACTACGATGGCGACGAAAAACAACGTGACGGACAGGCGAATAATCCAACGAAAGAGTGTTTTCATTCTCGTGTGATGTCGTCCTCTATTTAGGTTGGTGCCATAATCCCGCCGGAGTTCACGCAATTAATTCCGGGCTCCAAAGCGTGAAGCGAACGGCCAACCTTCTCAAACTTGGATGTCTTCTGGACGCACTTCCAGGCATTCGTCCTGATCCTCCCAGATCACTGCGGGGTATATTTCCAGTAACTGCACCGCTAGTTTCCGACCCGAAAAAGCCAGCAAACTTTCCGCCTCCTCAGCCGCGTCTTCCAATTTGTTCTGATACTGTTTCGCAGGTTTTTGCCTGGCTTCCTCCCAGTGCGCAACGGCATGGACAGGCGCGTATTTCTCAGCCCAGGCTGCCAACTCGCCCCGGAGCGATTCCGGAAGGTCGTTGAATTCCACTGCCGTTCCACCGCAGTGGGTGCAGCCCAGCCCGGACTCCTTCACGTCGCGCGTGAGCAGCGGGACCAATGGTGCCCGGCAACACGCTGCCTCAATGTAGGCTGCCGGAATCGTCGCCAGTCTCTGAACAGATAAGCCCCGATCATTCGCCGTCTGCGCGGCAAGGCGGTAGGCGCCGAGTAACGGATGCGAAAGACGCCACGCTGATCCCTCCATCTGGCCGAGGGTTTGGGCGATCCATCGTGCGAGTTTCAAGTCATCGAACTCTTTGAAAACCTTGGCGTATTCGAGCCAAAGTTTATCCAGTGGTGATTCCGGGTGTACCGCCATCCAGCCCAAGATGCGGGAATGACTCTGCTCCGTCGAGAGCCGCTTTTGAAGTCGCCCTCACGGTCTTGCTCTTCGACCAGCCTAAACCCACCCGGAACCCACAAGCCCCGCCCCCAAATTTCCGGCTTGTGAAAAACCTGTGAATGGAAACCAACAACTCGGTGTTCCCTTTGCATGTTGCACGTGAATACAACGCCCGCATCATGAAGTTCATCCCACAGTTGAACCGGTTGCGTCTGCGGCAGATGGAAATGCGCCACCAGGCGTGTGAGTTGCTGGCGTCCATAAAGTCGGGTGGTAACGAGCCCGCCATTGCGCCTCTTATGGATCGTTTGGAGCAGTTGGATGAAGAAAAGGTGAGACTTTTGGACGCGGCGATGGGCAAGTCGTCTTTCCCCAACCGCTGGATCACTCAAGAAGTTTGCTGCTAGTGAAGATCAGTTGTTCCGGAAATTATCCGCTCCCGCCGATGGCGGCTGCAACGTGGACGAAATCAAGTCGACGATCTGCGCTGTGGAAAAAGGTTTTTGTAATATCTTCGCGTTCGTCGCTTCGACATGTTTCAGCATTTCCGGATAGCCGGTGACCAGCAGACAAGGGACGTGGCGGGTGGTCGGGTGAGCCTGTAATATTTTGACGGTGTCAAAACCAAGCGCGTCCGGCAGAACCACATCGCACAACACCAAGTCGGGAGGCTCGGCCATCGCAATCGCCAGGCCGTCCTCAGAGCTGCCTGCCGCGATGACTTTACATCCGATTGATGAAAGGATCTCGACCAGCATGTAGCGCATCTTCTCATCGTCATCGATGACCAAAACAATGGGCGCGCGCTGAGGAAAAACGATCATGGGGAACTAATCGGTGTAATCACAGGTCGTCTTGAGGTGCGCGCCTTGGGCGAAGCCTGCGTTGGGATGCGGGCTGGACACCCGGGCCGTGCTTCGTTGAACCTTTGGCGATGCACACATTCCTATCGACCCTGGCGCTCTGCGCGGCCTTAAATGTAGTTGCGCAAAACCTCGAGGGTGATGAGGCGCTTTCCAAGATTTTGATCGAGGGCGAGGCTTGGACAGAAATGGCGTCCGGATTCGGAATGACGGACGGCGCGTGTGGTGACGCAGAGGGAAATCTCTACTTTTCCGACCTGTCCAAGTCCGTCGTACACAAAGTCTCGCCTGACGGCAAAGTCACCCCTTTCCTGGAAAGCGGGCCGAAAATCAGCGGGCTTAAGTTTGGTCCAGACGGTCGCCTTTACGCCTGCACGCAAGGTCCGAAACGCCAAGTCATCTCCATCGCATTGCCTGCGAAGGAAGTACGGGTTCTCGCCGATGATGTGCAGCCGAATGACTTGATCGTTTCCGCGCAGGGTTTTGTTTACTTCACCGAAACTCCGAAACGGCAGGTCACGGGCATCGACCTGAAAACGGGCAAGGTTTTCGTCGCCGCGACAAATCTGAATGCGCCCAACGGCATCGCGCTTTCACCTGATGGGGGCACGTTCGCCGTGTCAGAATATCGCGGAAGCAACGTGTGGACTTATCGTGTGAACTCGAATGGCACCTTTGACGCTGGCGCCCCTTTCATGACGTTGCAGACACCTGCCGGGAAATCCGAAAGCGCCGGGGATGGGATGACGGTAGATTCAGCAGGGCATTACTTTGTAACCAGCGCGCTGGGGATTCAGATGTTTGATGCGAGGGGACGGTTGAGTGGGATAATCGCGCCGCCACAGAACAAAGGAACGGTGAGCGTAGCTTTTGCCGGCCCGGGGCTGGTCTACCTTTACGCGTGCAGTTCGGACAAGTTATACCGCCGTAAACTCCAGACTCCGGGTGTGTGGCCCTTTGCGGATCGTCCGTGAACTACGTGGATGCGACCGTTGCCGAGTTGAGCGTCGAACGAATCAATGCTTCCGGAACGCTTTGGCCCCAAATCACTTCGCCCAATCGTTTGGCGAGCACGAATTTTATTTCGCCTCCGCTTACTTTTTTATCCAGACGCATGGCGCCAAATAATTTCACCAGCTGACGGTTGTTCAAATAAACATGAGTGGGCAGTCCGGCACGCCGAAATAAATCTTCGATTCTCTTTGAGTCTGCGGCGGGCAATCCCAGTTGAGCCGTGGATAATTTCGCGGCAGCGACCTGCCCGATCGAGATGGCTTCGCCGTGCAGATATTTGCCGTAGTGCGAAATCGCCTCCAATGCGTGCCCAATGGTATGACCGAAGTTCAGGATCGCGCGCAGCCCACTTTCCGTTTCATCCTGGCCGACCACTTCAGCCTTGATTTGGCAGCATCGGGCCACGACTTCCCCCAACGTTCGGGCCTCAAGCTTGGTTAGTTTTTGCAGATCGCGCTCCAATCGGGCGAATAGTTCAGCGTCGTAGATAATCCCGTATTTTATGACTTCAGCAAGACCGGCCCGGAATTCGCGAGGCGGAAGGGTTTTGAGCGTGCTGAGATCGCACAGCACAAAGCGCGGTTGATAAAAGGCGCCTACGAGATTCTTGCCGGCAGCGAGGTTCACTCCCACCTTGCCGCCTACCGAAGAGTCCACCTGCGATAGCAAGGTCGTCGGGACTTGAATAAAGGGAATGCCCCGCAAGTACGTTGCCGCGACAAATCCAGCGAGATCACCCACGACGCCGCCACCGAGCGCCACGATGAAAGACTTCCGCTCAAGTCGGTGGGTGGCCAATTGATTCAGACAACTTCCGACGTTTCGAAGGCTCTTGGCAGTTTCACCCGCTGGCACCGTGATAAGGACTGGATCGAAACCGGCCTTGCGGAGGAGGGCCAATGTTTCCTTCGAGTAAAGTCTGGCAACATGTGCGTCCGTAATTACCGCGCAACGCTGACCCAACCCAAGTGCCTTGCAGCGAGAACCGATCTCGGACCGCACCCGTGGCCCAATCACAATCTCGTAGCTGCGGGCGGCGAGTGAAACGCGAACGATTCTGGATTGCTGGGCCATGTGGCAGCGAGGATACGAACTCGACGTGTCGTGTCAATTTGGCCACGCCGCGCCCGGCAGGTGTGACGAAATTTGTTTGGCGCATGGGAATCGACTCTTATTCTCCGCCCCATGAATCCGGTTGCACTCGTTACGGGCGGCGCGCGCGGTATTGGACGCGGCATTGCATTGAAGTTGGCGGAGTTGGGCTACGACCTGATCATCAATTACGCCACCAACCAAATCGGCGCGCAGGATACCGCCGTTTCGTGCCAGGCCATCGGCATGAGCCGCGATCGCCAGCAGCGGGCGGAGATTATCCGCGCTGACATTTCAATCACCAAGGATCGTGAGCGAATGATCGCGTTTGCCCGAAATCAATTTGGGCGGCTCGACTTGCTGGTCAACAATGCGGGCGTCGCCCCCGAACAGCGCGCGGACATTCTGGGTGCGAACGAAGAGAGCTTCGACCGGTTGCTCGCAGTGAATCTCAAGGGACCTTATTTCCTCACCCAACTGGCTGCGCGTTGGATGGTCGAGCAGGTGACGGCTCCGAGCTTTCAGGGACGCAAGCCGCAGATTGTGACCATCACATCCGTGAGCGCCTACGCCGCGTCGGTGACGCGGGGCGACTACTGCATTTCCAAAGCGGGCCTCGCCATGCTGACGCCTCTGTTCGCGGCGCGCCTGGCGGAGTTCGGCATCAACGTTTATGAAATTCGACCCGGCATCATCGCCACCGACATGACGAGTGCGGTGAAGGACAAGTACGATGAAATGATCGCTCAAGGGTTGACTCCCATCCCTCGATGGGGCTCGCCTGAAGATGTCGCAAAAGCAGTGGCGGCAATCGCTCAAGATCAGTTTCCGTTCAGCACGGGAGAGGTCTTCAACGTGGACGGCGGCTTTCATTTGCGCCGGTTGTAATAGTTCCTGACGCGGGATAATCCTCATAGCCATGCGTATCGATTCATCACTCACACCGCAGAAGCTGGTGCCGCAAATCAATCGCCTCTTCGAACTTTCCGCGGAGAAGATTCTCAATCTTGAACGGTCCTGGCAGCCTGAGGCAGGGACGCCGGTGTTCACGGTGCGCGGGAAATATACTTCGCGAGGTTGGACCGAATGGACCCAGGGTTTCCAATATGGGTCGGCCTTGCTGCAATTCGACGCCACCGGGGACGATCAGTTCCTGGAACTCGGTCGTCGCAATACCATCGATCGAATGGCCGCGCACGTGTCCCACACGGGGGTTCACGACCACGGGTTCAACAACGTTTCGACCTACGGCAACCTCTGGCGTTTGATGCGGGAGGGAAAGATCCCGCGGAATGAACGCGAGAACGATTTCTACGAACTGGCGCTAAAAGTCTCGGGAGCGGTTCAGGCTGCGCGATGGACCCATCTCGGACACGGTCAGGGATTCATCCACTCCTTCAACGGACCCCAATCACTTTTTATTGATACCCTCCGCTCCCTTCGTTCGCTGGCGGTCGCGCATCAACTTGGCCACGTCCTCATGGGCGAACAGGACGAGAGGATTTCGTTGTTGCAACGCCTGGTCCAGCACCTGATTGCCACTTCCAGCTTCAACGTCTTCTTCGGCGAAAAGCGCGACGCCTACGACGTGCGTGGAAGGACTGCGCATGAATGCATTTTCAACGTCGTGAGCCACTCGTTGCGCTGTCCCAGTTCCCAGCAGGGCTATTCCCCCTTCAGCACATGGACGCGTGGATTAGCCTGGGCCATCTGCGGTTTCGCGGAACAGTTGGAATTCCTGTCACGCGTGCCTGAAGTTCAATTCCCTGTGTGGGAAGTGGCCGGGCAGATCCAGCCTGCGTTCGGAGGCAGGGATTCTCTCCTGGAAATGATCTTGGAATCGGCAACGGCGACGGCGGATTACTACCTCGAGAATTCGTGCTCAGATGGCATTCCGATGTGGGATACGGGCGCTCCGGGTCTTCAGCGTCTGCCTTCCAACTATTTGCGCAAGCCGGCCGACCCGTTCAATCAGCACGAGCCGGTCGATTCATCCGCGGCGGCAATCGCTGCGCAGGGATTCATTCGCCTGGGTAACTATTTGATAGCGATTGGCCGACAAAAGCCGGGCATGCGCTATCGCCATGCGGGGCTCACCGTCGCACGAACGCTCTTCGATGAGCCGTATCTTTCCACGAACGCGAAGCATCAGGGGTTAATTCTGCACTCCGTTTATCATCGGCCCAACGGCTGGGATTATGTGGCGCCCGGCCAGAAAGTTCCGAACGGAGAGAGCTCGATGTGGGGCGACTACCACGCGCGTGAATTGGCCCTGCTCATCCTTCGGGAGGCTCGCGGAGAATCGTATCTCACTTTTTTCGCTTACTAAAGCTTCTCCGAATCACCCCTGACTATGGCCGCCTCCTTCAAGCTTGTCCGCATACCCACGCTGAAAACCATTGCGGATTTTCGCGCCCACCTGTCTGCGCTGGGCATCGAGTTGCCGTGTGATGACGCGATCGCCCGCGCGCCGGATTCGCCCCTTGCTAAACCCGTCCTCGGCGTGCGCGTGAACGGCAAGACCATGGGGAACCGGATTGCCATTCAACCGATGG
The DNA here is from genome assembly GCA_963760275.1 of uncultured Verrucomicrobiae bacterium. Taxonomy (GTDB): domain Bacteria; phylum Verrucomicrobiota; class Verrucomicrobiia; order Limisphaerales; family SIBH01; genus JANNGC01. Next base: position 1,346,844 of record CAVXCM010000002.1, on the reverse strand, counting down.
AAGGCTGGGACGGCACTTCAGCCGGCGGCATAGGTGAAGAAATGATTCGCCGCTGGCAACGGTTCGGCGAGAGCGGCGCGAAATTGATCTTTGGCGGCGAGGCAATGGCGGTGTGCGCCGATGGACGTGCCAACCCCAACCAACTGATCATCAACGAGGATAACAAAGCGGACATCGCCCGTCTGCGGGAGGCGGTAATCGAAGCTCACAAGGCGCGCTACGGCTCCGTGGACGATCTCGTGATTGGTTTTCAGCTGACGCATTCAGGACGCTTCTGCCGACCACACGACAAACGCTGGGAGTCTCGCGTCGCCTATCGCCATCCCATTCTCGATGGGAAATTCAACGTGACGAGCGACGCACAAGTGCTTAGCGATGGCGAAGTGGAGGAGCTGATTCAATGCTACATCCGCGCGGCGAAAATCGCAGCGGAGGTGGGCGCAGATTTCGTTGATCTCAAACACTGCCACGGCTACCTGCTGCACGAATTCCTCAGCGCCCACACGAGGCCGGGAAAATTCGGAGGCAGCTTCGAGAATCGCACCCGCATCCTGCGCGAGATTGTGGCCGGCATTCGCGCGAGCGGCAATGCCATCGATATCGGAGTGCGCTTGAGCGCGTTTGATTTTGTTCCGTTCAAGCCTGACGCCACCCAATCGCAGCCCGGGAAACTTGGCCCCGGTATTCCCGAGGATTACGCGCATTGTCTTCCGTACCGATTTGCATTCGGCGTCAATCAGGACAACCCGCTGGAATACGACCTCGCAGAGACGTTTCGCTTCGCTGACCTGTGCGTGGAACTCGGGGTGAAGCTCCTCAATTTGAGCGCTGGTTCGCCCTACTACAACCCCCACATCCAACGTCCTGCCGCATATCCACCGAGCGATGGTTATCAACCGGCCCATGATCCGTTGATCGATGTGGCGCGGCAAATCCAAGTGGTGCGCCAGATCAAACACCATGTGGGTGCCCGCATGGCTGTGATTGGCTCCGCCTACAGTTATCTCCAGGAATACCTGCCGCACGTCGCTCAAGCTGTCGTCCATCAGGGTTGGGTTGATTTGATCGGGCTGGGCCGTATGACGTTGAGCTATCCGAACATGCTTGCTGAGGCAATGGGGCAGGGGGCGCTCACACCCAAGTTGATTTGCCGCACGTTTAGCGACTGCACCACGGCTCCGCGGAACGGACTCATTAGCGGCTGCTATCCGCTGGACAAATATTACTCCGCGAAGCCCGAGTTCCAGAAGCTGAAGGAGATCAAACGAGCCAGTGGCGTTTGAACGAAGCGCGAGGGGTGTCTCTCCCGCTCGCAATCAACGATTCCGTGTTTGCCTGGTCCACAGGACCTGACGCGTTTCTCCGGCGTATTTCTCCAAGACGCTTTTAACCCCGCCTCCGCATTTTGGGGTACGGCATGGAAGATTGACGAAGTTCATCAGCGCGGCCAAGCATCCGCCATGAGTCAACCCTTCTTCGCTCCGCTGGGCTTTCTGTTTCTCATCAGCATTTCGGCGCACGCGCAGGACGAGGGCATCAATGTGGGTATCGCGGTCGGATCCCTGAATGAGCCACCTGGTTTCAACATTGCCCATCACGCGCTCGGCGGCCGAATCGTCGCCAAGCCGTCGGAGTCCAACAACACGGATTGGGCGGCCAATAACTTGATTGGCGCGGACTTCACTTCGTGGAAATCAAAAAACACCAACGCGCCGCAGAGGCTGACGCTGACGTTCAACAAGAACCGCACTGCATCCGTTTCGGCGGTGGTGATCGACACTCGAATCTCCGAGCTGACGCCGGATTCCCTGGCTGATTTGCCTCAATCCGTCGAGCTGCGCGGTGGGCGCGAGAACAAACCGGAGTCACTCGTCCTCATTACCAATGCATTTCTGCGCAAGAAGGCAGGGCGTGAACTCATCACAATGCCGCCGACTCGTTTGAAATTCCTGCAGGTGAGTTTCCTGACGAATTACGGCGGACTGGCTTTCCAAGCGGGGAAGATCGAAGTGTATGAAACGGACCCGGAGAAATCGGTCGCGGCCGATGTCGCCGTCAACCTGGCATCGCCCGCGGCGGGCGGGGCGGTGGTGCGCTTCTCGTCACTCCAAACGAACATCGCGCAACTGTTCGACGGCCAGGTGAGCAATGACGGTTGGATGACTCTGGATACGAACCTGCCAACCGAAGTGGTGCTGGCCTTTCGCGGCGATCGCGCGGCCCTGGTGGACCGAATTGTCTTAAATCCGCAAAGCAGGCGGCCGAAGGAATCCTGGCCCCGGCGCGTAAGCATCTCAGTGTCGGCCGAGCACCCGTTGGATGGCTTCGAGGAATTAGGGATTTTCGCCATTGAACCAGAGCCGCGCGAACAGGAGTTTCCGGTGAAACGGCGCGCCCGATTCCTGAAGCTGCGCATTTTGGAAAACCAGGGAGGCACGAATACCAGCCTGGGTGAATTCAAGGTGATTGAAGGGAGGGCAGATGATTACCGCTCATTATTGCTCACGCCCATTCGCTCGCTGGCGTCCACCAATAAGGCCGAGGCAACGAGTAATACCCTGGCCGCCGTTAGCGTTGGAGCATTGGAGTCCGAACCGAACGATCGAATCGGAGAGGCCCTCGAACTGATTTCAGGCCGGACGATGCGGGGCGTCATCGGACCACGCACCGATGAAGATTTCTTTTCGTTCATGGTTCCAGGTCCCGGGGCGGAGGTGATGACGCTGGAACTGGACGGCCATCCGAATGTGCGAACCAGCGTGGCCCTGCTCAACGAATCGGGGACTGAACTCAAGCGTTATGACCCGGCGCGTCCGCCGACCCAAAAGGCCCGACTCTCCTGGCGCGTAGAGCCAGGCCGGTATTTCGTACGCATCTATGAACCACCCAGCAGCATCGTGGTAGTCTGGGATGCCAGCAGCAGCATGAGTGGACGGGAGAAGAAGCTCCAGGCGGCCTTGGAGACGTATATCTCGCGCGTGCGGCCCAGTGAACGCTTGCAACTTGTACAGTTCAGTCGCAATGCCTCGGCACTGCTCCCCGATTTCACGAGCGATCCAGCGACGCTTCACGCGGCCATCAAGAGCAAGTTCAAGCTCAGCCAGGGCACGGCCTTCTATGATGCGATGACCAATGCCATGACCTTGCTCGACAAGGTTGAAGGCAACCGTGCCATCCTCGTCATGACCGACGGCTCAGACTCGAGCAGCCGTCTTAGCTATCCGGCATTCTGGAAGCAAATTGAAGACAAGCGCATCCGCATCTACTCCATCGGTCTCGGGGGAAACCTGAATCAATTCTCCGCACGGACAGGAGCCCCCGCACGGCGCACCTTGAAGCACATCTCAATGGCAACGGATGGCTGGGAATTCTTCACGGAAGATCCGGAAGAGTTGGGCGTGCTTTACGACATCATAGCCGACGATTTGCGGAGCGAGACGAAATACGCATTCACGCCGCGCTTCGGTTTGGGTCGTGGAACGTTGCAGGTTTCAGCGGGAAGCATTGACCGCATCCCGCCCGCCACGTCGGTCGTGGAATTGATCTTCGATTCCTCGGGTTCAATGCGCGAAAAGATCGAGGGACGCCGCAAGCTGGAGATCGCCAAGGAAGTGATGTCGCAGACGATCGATGGTTTGCCGCCGGAACGGCAGGTGGCGCTGCGCTTGTTCGGTCACCGCATGGCTTCGCAGAAGGTGGAGGCCCGCTACGATTCAGAGTTGGTGGTTCCGGCGCAGAAACTGGATCGTGCGTTGATCAAGGAACGCATCAATCGTCTTCAGCCAGTTGGCACCACGCCGATCGCCTACTCGCTCTCGCAGGTGACGAACGACCTGAAAACGTTTTCCGGTGATCGCGCCGTGGTGCTCGTGACGGACGGTCGCGAGGAGGCGGGCGGCGATCCGGAGGCGGTGTTGCGACAACTGCGCAGCCAGGGCTTTCGACTCCGTCTGATCATCGTGGGCTTCGGTTTGAAGCCGGAGGTGCGCGAAGACGTGCGGCGGCTGGCCGAGGGCTACGGCGGACATTTCTTTGACGCGAATACGACGACGGAGTTGCGCCAGGCCATTCAACATGCCGTGCTCGAGATTCCCATGAGCCTGCCTTTTCGCGTGGTCGATTCGGATGGGGTCATGTTGAACGAGGGCGTCACGGGCAAGGGCGACGCGAAGGTGCCCGCCGGTGCCTATTCGATTTTGGTTTCCGCGCCCGGCAAGGAGATTGCCGTGCCCAACGTCCGCATCAGTCCTGACGGCCGCACCAAAGTGTTCGTGCGGAAGGAAGGCGCGGAATACACCGTGCAGGTGCAAGGGCCGTAGTGCAGGTAAATCGACCTTGCTGCACGCGGCGAAGAAAGCTCCTCGATAGCGGCGGAAACGACTCTGGCAGAGTCTTTTGGCCGAATGGATTTTTCCCCGGCGCGTCGATCTATGCACGTGGCTTTTGGAATCCGTAACAATCACGGTCAACGGACGAGGAGGATCGGGAACCTGGAGTAGCGGGCAACGAGACTATGAGAATGATTGGCAAGTTCGGAGTGATGATGGTCGCACTGGCCATCGGTCTCTCCTTCCTTCGGGCGCAAGTGACGGAGGAGGAACTCAAAGCCGCGGAGGCGGGCGAGTTGAAAATGGTTTCGCCCGAAATGCTCCCGGTGCTGGCTCACTTCCACTCCTGGCAGCGGCCCTGGCAACCGCCGCTTCCTTTCAATCTCGCTCCCGGCCTGGAGGTTTACGAACTGGGCGGCGAGCACTTCCTCTCGGATGACCGCCTGATCGATTACGACGCGCTTAACCAACAGGCGGGCGCGAATCTGATGGTCTCTGGCAGCACTGGCCATGAGCGCGGCGGCCTACGGTTGCAAGCTCTGGCTGGAAATCGTACGCGTGACCAACAGCACGAGCAACGTGGTGGTGACACTGCACAACACGACGCCGGGCCGTGCCTACAAACTCTGGAACAAGCCGCAACTCGTGGCGACGCAGGCGTGGATTCTGGAGACGAACTTGACGGGCGCGAGCGGGCAGGACTGGACGGCCACGACCGTGCCGATGCAGGGCCGCTCGAATTTGTTCTTCCTCGCCACGGCCTTGGGAAATTTCGCGACCAACAAAAGCTTTCCGGGACTTCAGTTCACCAATTCAAGCGCGGGTAACCCGGATTCCATGGGTGCCGTCGGACCAGATCACTTCGTGGAAATCCTAAACGGAACTTTCGGCGGGAACAGTGTGGCGGTGTCCGACAAATGCTCTTCCGCGCTCGTCCAGCAAGTTACTAACCGGCAATTTTTCGCGGTGCAAAGAGGTGGCACGAACGTGCCGTTGGAGACGCTCGTCGATCCGCGCGTTGTCTATGACTCGCAAGCTCAGCGCTGGGTGGCGTGCGCTCTCGAGCAATCTCTCCGGGTGGTGGTTTTGGCCGTGAGCAAGAACAACAGCCCGCTGGATCTACTGACGAACTGGACCAAACATCTCATTTCGTTCGAGGACACCAATGCGGTGCCGGATTATCCGACCTTGGGGATCGATAAGCATGGGATTTATCTGTCCATCCTGGAGTTTGGTTTTTCCGGCGGAGTCGAGGTGGTCTCAAGCAACGTGGTCGTGGCGTTCAAGAAACCCGACATTTACGACAGCACGAACATCATTACTTCGGTCAGACTGATCGTTCCCACCAATGACCTTCCCGCCACCGTGATTCAACCTGCGGTGAATTTTGATGATCCACCACGCGGCAGCAACGCCTGGTTCGTGGCCAAACGCTGGCGTGAAAACTCGGGTTCCTACCAGGGCGGCGCGTTCAGCTATCGCCGCCTGCAATGGATCGGCACGAACGCACAGTGGGCAGACACGAACTGGATGGTGGTAAAAACTCGTTCTATCGCGACTACTTCGACTTGGACGAGGGCAACGTGAGCGCGCCGCAAAGCAATACGACGCAGCGCATCGGCCTCCAAAAGATGGGCAGCCGTTTGATGATGGCGGTGATCCGCGACGGCGCGCTCTGGACGTGCCAGCAGGTGGGCTTGAGCGGAACCAACGGCACTTACACGGGAAATACGACCGGCACGAATGTGGACCGTTCCGGTGCGCACTGGCTGAAGCTCACGACCGATACCAACGGCAACTTCCTCACCCTGACCAACGGCCGCATTTACGATGCCCGCAGCGTGGACCCGCACTACTACTATTTCCCTTCGCTGATGATGAACAAAGCCGGCGACATGGTGATGGGTTTCTCCGGCTCGCGCTCCAACGCGTTCATCGGAGCGTTTTACAGTTACCGGACAGTAGATGGGATCACCCCGCCGCAGGCGCTTTTACTTCATGCTGGACGGGGGCCATTCGACGGGAACCGTTGGGGCGACTACTCGTTCACAAGCCTCGATCCGATTGACGGACTCACCATTTGGACGGTGCAGCAGTACATGGAGCAGGATCCGGAGAATGAGAAATGGGGAACATGGATTTCAGAAATTGTACCTGACGTTCCTAACCCGTAACCGAAGAAGATTTATGAATGTTATCATTGTAACTGCGCTCATTTTTTTCCCCAGTTTTGCCCAGAGTCAGGGCTTATTCTTGTATTCCAACTTCTCTGCCCCCACTCGCATCGGATCTATTGATGGCCCTCTGGCTGGTGCGGGCATTTTGGGCCAGATGGTTGCTGGCACGAACACGGAGAGCTTGATGCCGGTAGGAATGCCGAATGAGCATCGCTTAGGTCGTATTTCGGATGGGATCGTTGCGGTTCCGAGTATCGCTCCCGCTACTCGTGCGTTCATCCAAATGGTGGCTTGGGACGGAGCGCGATGGGGGACTGTATTCGCCGCAGTGCCGCCCGATCAGTTGGGGAGAAGCGACATCGTCCCTCTCTTTGTCACATATGAGTTTCAGCCTCAGTTTGCGCCCTTGTTTTCGCAACCCGCCATCGTGCCCGTTCCTGAACCATCCATTCTCGCTCTCGGTGCCATTGGTGCCGCGCTCTGGCTTTTGTCACACCTGCGCAAAGATCGGCGAACAGCAGCCCGCTCGATTTGGCCAGCAACTGGATCAAGTATCTGATTCCGATGAAACGCGCCGGCACGCTCACGGACTTTCCCACGCTGGGCGTGGATCAGAACGGCATTTACGTCTCCGCTTTTCAAATCAGTTCCGACGGCGTGTCCGTGGCCAGCAACATCGTGGTGGCCTTCAAAAAGCCAGAGATTTACCAGGGAACCAACCTCTCCGTGACGCTCAACGTGACGACGAACGATTTGCCTGCCGATGTGATTCAACCGGCGGTGAACTTTGATGCCTCGCCGCGTGGCGGCTATGCGTGGTTTGTCGGTAAACAAAAAAGAGTGCCAGCCACACCGTATGCCGGAGGAGCGATTGCTTACCGCAGGTTGCAATGGAGCGGCACGAACGCGGCGTGGGTCGATGCCAACTGGGTTTCACTCACCAACACCTTTTATCGTAACTACTTCGACCTCGACGAAGGCGGGATCAGCGCGCCGCAAAGCAACACCACGCAGCGGATCGACCTGCAAAAGATCGGCCGCCGTTTGATGACGGCGGTGATCCGCGCCGGGGCCTTGTGGACCTGCCAGCACATTGGTCTTTCAGGAACCAATGGCACCTACGCCAGCGGCCAAAGCGTGGACCGTTCCGGCGCGCAATGGCTCAAGCTCTCGACGGATACGAACGGCAACTTTCTCTCCCTGACCAACGGGCGCGTTTACGATGCGGCGAGCGCGGACCCGCGCTACTACTATTTCCCGTCACTGATGGTGAATCGGGCGGGCGACATGGCCATGGGCTTCTCCGGCTCGAAATCGAACGAGTTCATCGGGGCTTTCTACAGTTACCGCGCGGCGGATGGCACCACGCCGAGCCAGGCGCTTTTGATGCATCCGGGCCAAGGAATATTTGATCACAGTAGCCGATGGGGCGATTATTCGGCGACGACACTCGATCCCCTTGATGGCCTCAGCTTCTGGACCGTGCAGCAGTACGCACAAGACGATCCCTTGGACAATCTGTGGGGAACTTGGATTTCTGAAATCGTGCCGAACACACTCGGTCCTTAACCAAAAGCACTTGAACTCTATGAAAATAGCATTCGTCAGTTTGATGCTCTTGTTTCCATTCTGGAGCGGGTCAAGGCCTTTTTTCGGGAGGAAACTATACGGCGCCAACACACATTGGCTCGGTGGACGGAGAATTGGCTGGCGCGGGCTTTTGGGGCCAATTTCTCGTCGGCACGAATGCGGATAGCCTCGCACCTGCGGGAGGACCTCTGGAACATGTGCGGAATGGGCGAGTCCCAATTCGTGAGATCGCGGTACTCGGCATCCCCGGAGGCACCCGTGCCTTCGTCCAAATGTGGGCATGGGATGGAACGCGCTGGGGAACGGACTTGGCCAATGTTCCAGCCGACCAATTTGGGAAAACGGACATCGTTCCAATTTTCCTCACCTATTCGTTTGATCCGGTCTTCCTTTCTCTATTCACCCAAGGCGCCATCGTGCCCATTCCTGAACCCTCTACTTGGGCATTGAGCGCGCTGGCCCTGGGCGCATTCTGGCTGGCGTGTCGGCGGCGAAAGTTTCCATGAGCTTCCTCGCCGTTCTCTATGTCTTGTTCGCCACCAACGGCGGCTACACCAGGCAAAGCGTGGACCGTGCCGGCGCGCAATGGCTCAAGCTCTCGACCGACACCAATGGCAACTTTCTCTCCCTGACCAACGGCCGGGTTTACGACGCGGCCAGCGTCGATCCGCGCTACTACTATTTCCCTTCGCTCTGGTGAACAAACGGGGCGACATGGTCATGGGCTTCTCTGGTTCCAAGTCGAACGATTTCATCGGGGCCTTTTACAGTTACCGCGCGGCGGATGGGGCCACGCCAAACGGAGTTTCGTTGGCGCATGGTGGGCAAGGACCGTACGATTTCAGCAGTCGGTGGGGCGACTACTCAGCCACGAGCCTCGATCCGATTGACGACCTTACCTTTTGGACGGTGCAACAGTACATGGAGCAGGATCCGGCAAGTGAGAAGTGGGGAACATGGATCTCAGAGATTGCACCGAGCGTGCCTAACCCGTAACCGGAGAAGATTTATGAAAGCCATCGTGGTAATTGCGTTTATTATCCTTCCGACTTTTGCCCAGGGTCAGGGACTTTTCTCCTATTCGAACTTTTCTGCTCCCACTCGCATCGAAACCATTGATGGCCCTTTGGCGGGTCGAGGTATCTGGGCGCAGATGCTGGTGGGCTTGACGTTCGACAGTCTGATGCCGGTGGCACCGGTTGTGGAGCACCGCACGAATGGTTTCGTCGCGGGCGGCGGAATCGTTGCCGTGCCCGGCCTCCCCGGAGGCACCCGCGCCTTCATCCAAATGTGGGCATGGGACGGAGCGCGCTGGGGAACGGACCTGGCGCAGGTTCCAGCAGACCAGTTTGGAAAAACGGACATCGTGCCCATCTTCCTCACCTATTCGTTCGATCCGGCGTTGCCCAGCTGTTTACGCAAGGTGCCATCGTCCCCATTCCCGAACCCGCCACTTGGGCATTGAGCGCGCTGGCCCTGAGCGCACTCTGGCTGGCACGCCTGCACCGGAAGTTTCCATGACCTTTCCTGTCATTTGCGGTGGTGCCTTGTGGACCTGCCAGCAATTTGGCTCGTCCGGAAGCATGTCCAGAGATCATTCACCTACACGTTGTAAGTGCTGGAGCTCACGTCGCCGCCGCGGCCGGTCCAGTTGGTGTGGAAGAATTCGCCGCGCGGTTTGTCGATGCGCTCGTAGGTGTGCGCGCCGAAGTAATCGCGTTGGGCCTGCAGCAGGTTCGCGGGCAGCACGGCGGTGCGATATTGGTCGTAGAAGGCGAGCGCGGTGCTGAAGGCGGGCACGGGAATGCCCTTCTTGGCGGCGGTGGCGACGACATTGCGCCAGCCCTTCTGGCATGTTCTTGATCTCGCCGCGGAAATAATCGTCGAGCAGCAGGTTCGATCAGCTTCGGATTGTTGTCGTAGGCTTCCTTGATCTTGCCGAGGAAGCGGGAGCGAATGATGCAACCGCCGCGCCACATCAGGGCGATGCCGCCGTAGTTGAGATTCCAGTTGTATTCCTTGGCCGCCGCGCGCATCAGCATGTAACCCTGCGCGTAGCTGACGATCTTGGAGGCAGTAAAGCGCGTCGCGAATGTCGTTCGATGAACGCTTTTTTGGCTGCGCTTCTTCGCCGCGACCGATGCTGCGGGCGCGGGCCTTTGAGCTTGCGGGCGCTTTCACGCGTTCGTCCTTCAAGGCGGAGACGCAGCGGCGAATAAACCGCTTCGGCCATCAGCGTGATGGGAATGCCCAGATCCTGCGAGTTGATCACGGTCCATTTGCCGGTGCCTTTTTGGCCGGCGGTATCGAGAATCTTGTCCACGAGCGGCGTGCCGTCCGTCGTCTTTGAAGGCCAGAATGTCGCGGGTGATTTCGATCAAGATAGCTATCGAGATCGCCCTTGTTCCATTCCGCAAACACCTTGTGCATCTCGTCGGCGCGTCATGCCCAGGCCGTTCTTCATGAGGTTGTAGGCTTCGCAGATCAGCTGCATGTCGCCGTACTCGATGCCGTTGTGAACCATCTTCACGTAATGGCCGGCGCCGCCTTCGCCGACCCAATCGCAGCACGGCGCGCCGCCATCGACCTTGGCGGCGATCGCCTGGAAAATATCCTTCACGTGCGGCCAGGCGGCGGGGGAACCGCCGGGCATGATGGATGGGCCGTGGCGCGCGCCTTCTTCGCCGCCGGAAACGCCGGTGCCGATGTAGAGCAGCCCTTTGCTCTCGACGTATTTCACGCGGCGATCGGTGTCCTCGATAGAGCGAATTGCCGCCGTCGATGATGATGTCGCCCGGCTTCGAGGTGAGGGATGAGCTGGTCGATGAACTCATCGACCGGCTTGCCGGCTTTGACCATGCATCATGACGCGGCGCGGGCGTTTGAGCTTGCCGACCATTTCCTCGATGGAATGGGCGCCGATCACCTTGGTGCCTTTGGCTTCCTTGGCCAGAAACTCGTCCACCTTGGAGACGGTGCGATTGTAACGCCACGACGGTGTAGCCGTGGTCGTTCATGTTGAGAATGAGGTTCTGGCCCATGACGGCCAGGCCGATCACTGCGATATCGCCTTGTGGTTCCATTTGTTTCAGTTCAGTTCAAAAAATGAGGCGACACGATAGCGAACGCGGTTGCGTGCGCCAGCAGAAATTCCCGGGCAGGATCGTGACACGGGTCAAACGGTGGGACGCGGGCGGGCAAGCTGGAACAAAGAGATTGCCCGGGTCAGGCACCGAGCATCAAACGCACGTCTTCATCCAAGATCTTTTGCAAATTCGGCCAGTTCGCTTCGTTCATGTCATAGAACGCACGAAGGTAGAGGCCTACAATCTCCGGCTGATACTTTCCAAGCAAAAGTTCCACCGCGTCGTGGAGGGCTTTGTCATCCACGGTTTCCGGGAGCGTTTCCACCACTCCGTTCTGGTGTGGAATTTGAAGGGCGGTGAGAAAATCGATCAGCAACGCCTGCTGGTTCTTAACCAGCCAGCCGCTGATGATGTTGCCAGCGACCATGGCTAGGTCGGGGCGGGCAAGGGCGGAGGCCATGAAGCGGTATCGGTCCGCTCGGGCTTGCCGTTCCAAAAAAACCGGGCGCACTTTTTTGGCTTGTGCGGCGCTGGCGAGCGCGAGGCGGTAAAGGTCTTTGTCGGTCGCGTGGATTTCTTCCACAATGCGAGTGGAAAGGTCCGGCGACATCTCGGCAAACAATTGACTGGCTGTCATGTGCGCGCACTTTTACGGGGGCGACTCAGCAGGAAGCAATCTTTTGCTAGTATCCTGGTGAAAACCGGGAACGTGACCATGGGCTTCGATGAAGAGTGTAGTCCGTCCAAATCGAATTCTATTCCTCTTCCGTCGTTGCGGTCATTAGGGAGTGGACCAGGTTAAAATCATCGACGAATCGTGTGAGTTCGCTGTAGTCGCCCGGTTTGAGCAAATAGCTTTGGGCGCCCATCTTGAGAGCACTCTCCCTGTACTTCCGGCACGTGAAGCCCGCTCATGATTACGACTGGCAATGTGGCATAAGCAGGCTCGCTCCGAATCCATTCCAACACTTCCAATCCGGTCTTGAAGGGCATTTGAATATCCAAGACGACCAGCCCTGGCGTGGGAAATAAAAGGTTTTTCGGCATTTCCAGGGAGCTCTTCAGCCACGCGATGGCCTCCTGGCCGTTATTCACGATGTGAAACTTGTTGGGCAACTTCGCAGACTTGAATGCGTACTGGAGAAGAAGTTGGTCATCCACGTTATCTTCAGCAATGAGGATGAACGGTGAGGGGTCGTTGTCTTTCACGGGCGTAAACTAGCGCATCTAAATGGAAAACGCCTATAGGGATAAATCTTAATGGCAAGTCAGGGAAACTCCGAGGGATTCGCGCATATGGTCAAGATTACTCCCTGTCGCAGAGGAACCGCCAACTTTGGACCAACGCTCGCCTCCACGGAATCACTGTGCGTGAATTCGCGTAGGTCCATGACCGTTGGTTGGGGACTGTAGAGTCCCGGACGCTTCGTTGCTGTGGGCGCAGGCCGTAACAATGGATTCTGGCGGCGTCCCATCGACACGCCCCAGTCGGATTCACTTCAGTGCGATGTCGTTTCTCGTTCTCTGAACGCAGTTTCCACGTCGAGTTGCAGCAGAAGATTGCCTGACCGATGGGTCCAGCTAAGTTACGGCCGTGAATTGCCACATCGTTCCGCCGCGCCGCTTGCAGTTTTGCTGCGCCATTCTGTTTTCGATCCTCATGGCCCAATGCGCTCTGGCCACGAGCGTGGTGCCACCCAGCTTTGATGATTTGGTGCGGCGTGCGGATTTTATTTTCACCGGCCGCGCCATTTCTCAACAGTCGGAATGGCGGCAAAAGGGCGGCGAGAAAAGCATCATCACGCTCGTTTCATTCCAGGTGAACGCGGTCCACAAAGGAAGCGCCGGCTCCGTGGTTACACTTCAGTTTCTTGGCGGCACCGTTGGAAACGCGACCCTGGACGTGTCGGAAATGCCGAAGTTCAAAACCGGCGAGCGAGTCGTGTTGTTCGTAGAGAAGAACGGCGTCAATGCCTCGCCGCTCATCGGCTTTTGCCATGGCAAGTTCTCGATCCGCCCTGGCGCCCCCGGGCGCGAAACGGTTTTGACCCATGACGGCCGGCCGCTCACCGATACCGCGACGCTCGGCCGAGCGAAAGCCGCGAGCCAGGTCTCGGCGGGTCCGCTTTCACTGGAGGCATTCACGAGCAAGGTGCGCGAGCGAGTTGCGGCCATTTCCAAATATCCAAGCTCCAAGTAGCATGAAGCGATTGCTTTCGATATTCATCATCGCGGCGGCGCTTTCCGTTGACGGCTATGACTTCACTACGCGCAAGGGCTTGCGCTGGGCTGACGGCGAGATTCCGGTGAACCTCCAACTCGATCTCACCCGGCCTCCCCAACTCCTGAGTGACGGGAAGATTTCATGGAATCAGGTGGCGGACGAAGCGCTAGAGACTTGGAACACCGAGCTGAGCCGCGTCCGATTCACGACTTATACAAATTCGCAGCGGGGCGATGGTAACGACCGCAACGAGGTTTTCTTCAGCACGACCGTGTATGGACATCCCCTCGGCGATCGCGTGCTCGGCATTACTACGACCTGGCGCATCGGCACAGAGCGAGTCGAGAGCGATACAGTTCTAAACAGCGAGGTCGAGTGGGATTCCTACCGTGGTCCGTTGGATTCGTTTGGCGGCGTGGATTTGCGCCGAGTTCTAATCCACGAGTTCGGGCATAATCTCGGGCTCGACCATCCAGACGAGGCCGGGCAGGTGGAGGTGGCGATCATGAACAGCATCGTGTCCGATCTGGACAACCTCGCCATGGACGACATTCACGGGGCTCGCGCGTTGTATCCACCAAACGAACGTTATGGCCTGCAATTCGATGTCGCGCCTCCGGAGGGCGGCGAGGTTTTCACAAAAACCCCGGCGGGTGTCGATGGCCTCTATGCCGCAGGTACTGTGGCAACCTTTCTGGCGAAACCTAAACGGGGATTTCGGTTCGGCTTTTGGGGCGGTGATGAAAGCCAAGCCAGTCGTAAGCTGGTCGTCCGCGTCGTGGACAACCAGAATATCACCGCAACTTTTTTCACAAATGGCGCGCCCGTCATTAGAACTCATCCCCGCAGCCAGCTGGCTTCGACTGGTGAAAGCCCCACGTTTACTGTTCGCGCATCGAGCCCGCGGGGGGTTCCTGCGAGTTATCAGTGGCAGCACAACGGCGGGGACATTCCGGGCGCGACCAACGCCAGCTTGACGCTTCGCTTTGTCGGTCACCCCAGCTCCGGCCTTTATTCCGTGCGCGTCACCAATGCGCGAGGCGAAGCCTTCAGCAAACCAGCCCGCCTGGTCGTGGACGGGTATTGAGGCCACCGCTGTCACGGCAGCCGCAAGCGATTGCTCAACGAAAACACTCTGCATGTTGCTCTGGAGAGAAAAAATTCCTGATGATTGGTTGCCTAAGGTAATGGCGAATCTCCCCGCCGTCTTAGTGGACCATGCACACCTCGAGCGGAAGGCAGCTACCACGGCACTTAACCTGGAAAAATACCGCGACCTTTATTCCCGGGTGGACGAGTTGAATGCGATTGCCATCGAGGAATTGCAGCACTTCCAAATCGTCCTGGGTCTCTTACGCAAACGTGGCATTGAGTTTGGCCAGCCATTCCCCAGCGCGTGGATTAGTGGCCTCATGCGGTCCGTGAGGAACGGTGTGCGCCATCAGGTCATCGATCACTTGATTTGTTGTTCTCTGATTGAGGGGCGCAGTTGCGAAAAATTCCAAGTCCTGGCGAAGGCGTTGCGGGAGACGGATGATGAACTCGCCAGCTTCTATGGCAGTCTCGTCGAATCTGAGGGCAACCATTACGCCACTTACATCCTCATGGCCCGTTCCATCGACGACGCGGAAACAGACCGGCGCCTCGACTTCTTCCTGGATTTGGATGCCCAGTTGATACGTGAACCCAATCCCGTCCCGATCCTTCATTAACCGATGCCCGATAGGGATTTGGGGGAATGTCCCCCTTGTCGGTTCACACGTTTGAAGTCAATGTTTTACCAGGTTACCGAGTTGGTAACTAAAGAAAATGCCGCCAGCGAGATGCTGGCGGTTTTTTGTTATTGCGTTCGGCGAACCCGCGTTCAGATTGCATCCGCAGATCCTTAAATGGGCCGTCAGTTGAAAGACTGGCGGCAATTTTTTGCCTCTTAAGACGTCGCTTTAGCCTTCATGAGTTTCGCAGCGTCCGCGGCACGCCATAGATACCAGGCAGCCGTCGTTCGGTGCGGGCGCCATCGTTCGCCAAAAGTGAGCAGCGCCTTCGGGGTAGGCATTTGAGTCAGTTCATACGCATCGCGAAAGCCGCTGCGCACACCGAAATCATCCACAGGCAAGACGTCAGGCCGACCGAGCTTGAAAATGAGTAACATTTCCACTGTCCATTGACCGACGCCACGCACTGCCGTCAGGCGCTCGATAATCTCGGCGTCTTCCAGCCGGTCGATGGCCCGTGATGGGGGGATCGTCCCGTCCAACGTTTTGGCGGCTAGATCACGCAGGGCGGCGACTTTCGCTCGAGAGAATCCCGCGGCTCGAATGGCATCGTCGTCCACCTCCGCCAAATCCGCCGCTCGCGGGAAACGGCGGTGGGGGAAAAGCTTGGTGAAACGCGAAAGGATCGTCTCGGCGGCCATGCCGTTAAGCTGTTGGTGGGCGATTGCTCGAGCCAGTGATTGAAAAGGGTGGACTCTGGCGCGGGGCCGGATCTCACATGGACCATGACGGCGAATGAGCCGGCGCATCACCGGATCGCGCTTGCTCAAAAACTGGATCGCCGCGGCATTCATGAGTGCATCGAGATACATCGCTACGAGTTCGCGGGCCAGTCCCTATTCAGCCGTTAGTTGTACAACCCGCTTTGCGTGCACCGATGGGTGCCCTAGCGTCGCTGCCATGCACCTGTATGGATTGCGTCCCGCTTTTTTAGTGTTCACGCTCTTATTTGCACTCCATTCAGGCGCCGCCGAGGCGGACGTCAGCAAAACGACCTCCGCGGGAACAGTGGACGATCCTGTCACCGCTATGCGGAGGTTCCGTGTGGCGCCGGGATTGAAGGTGGATCTCTTCGCAAGCGAACCCATGGCGCAGAACATCGTCAGCTTTGCTTTCGACGAGCAGGGGCGTTGCTACGTCGTCGAGTCCTTCCGTCGTCGCACTTCGGTCTTCGACATCCGCGGTCTGCCCGACTGGCTGGACAATGACTTCTCATTCCGCACCGTTGAGGACAGGGCGAATTTCTTCCGGCGAACCCTCACTTCCACCAACCCAGCCTGGGCCAGTTTGCTGGAGTCCAAGCGCGGCCTGCTTTCTGACTTCAATCGCGACGGTGTGGTCGATTGGCACGATCTGGAGGTGGAGTCCGAGCGCATCCGCATGCTGGTGGACACGAATGCTGACGGGCGCGCCGATGTAGCGGCGACGTTTGCGGAGGGTTTTGATGGCATCACCAGTGGCGTCGCTGCTGGCGTGCTCGCGCGGAAAGGCGACGTGTGGTTTACCTGCATCCCGGACTTGTGGAAAATCTCAAGCGCGGAACTTCGATCGACGGCAGGCATGCCGAACTTAGACGCCCCGGCGAATCCGCACCGCGAGCGTTCGAAGATCCAAATCCAAAATCTGATGAGCGGCTTTGGTGTTCATATCGCCTTCGGAGGCCACGACATGCACGGTCTCAAGATGGGGCCGGACGGGAAAATATATTTCTCCATCGCTGACCGCGGTACTTCGACCAACCTCTGGGACAAGGTCGTGGATCGGTGGCCCGGGCTGACGCTGGAGGCGCTCGCCGATTCCGGCGCCGTGTTTCGGTGCAATCCTGATGGCTCACAATTTGAAGTGATTTGTATTGGCCTGCGCAACCCGCAGGAACTGGCCTTCGACGACTTGGGCAACCTGTTCGCCGGCGAAAACAACGGGGACGGCGGCGATAAAGCTCGCTGGATTCATGTAGTCGAGGGGGCTGACTACGGCTGGCGCATGGGCTGGCAATGGCTGCCAAAAATGGGCGCGTGGAATTCTGAATTGCTCTGGGGCATGGAGCACACCAACACGTCATCCTATTACCTGCCTCCTGTGGCTCACATTGGCGCCGGACCTTCGGGCGTGGCCTACTATCCCGGCACAGGATTGCCAGCGCGCTACGACCGCCATTTTTTCATGTGCGATTTCCGCGGTGGGCCAAACAGCGTCGTGCGCGCCTTTGCGTTGCGGCCCCAGGGCGCCAGCTTCGAAGCTTACGACGAGAGCGAATTCATCAGTGGGTTTCTTTGCACCGACGTGGATTTCGGCACGGATGGGGCGGTGTACGTCAGTGACTGGGTGAAAGGTTGGGAGAAGACGGACAAAGGTCGCATCTATCGCGTGTTCGATCCGGAACTCGCGAATGATCCCACAGTGCGTGACGTGAAAAGGCTTTTGTCGGACGGGATGGAAAGACACGCGCCTGAAGTTCTCGGTCAATTTCTTGGCCATCGCGATATGCGCGTGAGATTGGAGGCGCAATGGGAACTCATGGAGCGTTCTCGCACGAACCAGGGCGCGCGCGTTCTATTGGAGAGAGTTTCCGAATCGGGATTGGGTCTTGCTCAAATCCATGCTCTTTGGGCTCTTGGCCAGATCGTTGAACGCGGCGTGACATGGTCCGATCATTCAGCCTTCAACGCTGCGCTGGCACGTTTGGAAACCGCCAGGCTCAGCACCAATGCCCAGGTCCGGGCACAGGCCTCGCGTCTGTTGGGCCGGAACACGTCTTCCCCTCAGTGGCAAAAAGAATGGAGTGCGGACAACGCTGTGCAGGTTCGATTCCTGTCACTTCAAGCCATGGCGCGAATTTTCCCGCACGTTAAACCCGCGGATCAGGCCGCGTTTCGGGAAGCTGCTCTGCCCGGGTTGATCGACGCTTTGAAATCCAGCCGGAGCGATGCTTACCTTCGTCATGCAGCAGTTTTGGCGTTGGCGCGAATCGCCGATGTGCCAGCGCTGCTTGCCGCTGCAAAGGATTCTTCAGCCGCTGTTCGCATGGGTGTTTGCCTTGCGTTGCGCCGGCTTGAACGACCGGAAGTGGCGCAATTCCTGACCGACACAGATCCGAAGATTGCCTCGGAAGCCGCGCGCGCGATCCATGACGTGCCCATCGCCTCCGCCGCCCGCGCGCTGGCCGATTTGCGATTCCAACCTCAAAGCGCGCCCAGTGTGGTGGCCTCAGCTGCACATTCGGCCGCGCTCTGGCGCCGTGTTCTCAACGTTAATTTTCGACTCGGCGGCGACTCAAATGCCCACAACCTCGCCCACTTTGCCACCAGCGGGGCACCGGAGACGTTGCGAGTCGAAGCGCTCGAACTGCTGGCCAAGTGGCCTAAACCTCCCGGCCGCGATCACGTCGTCGGTCTCTGGCGCCCATTGCCCGCGCGGGAGGCAAAGCCCGCCGCCAACGCTCTTGCGTCCGTTCTCAGCCAACTTGAAGCCAATGCTCCTACGGTGGTGAAGATTGCGGCGCAAAAAGCGGTTTCAGAACTCAATCCAAAACCGGCCCAGGAACTCGCGACGGACCGCGGGACGGAAGGAGTGGGTGAAGATCACTCGTGCGCTGGGGCAGGGGACATTGCCGGAAAAACAGAAAGCGTTTGCCGCCCTCGCGACCAGGGAGGATGCGGCTTCTGTGAAGATCCTCGTCGGCTGGTTGGAACGGCTGGCGGCGGGAAGCATCCCGAGAGAGTTGCAGCTCGATGTGCTGGAGGCGGTGCAAAAGAACCAGGCGGCGGCGAACTCTGCTGCGGGCAGGGAGGCACTCGCGAGAATCGAGCGAAGCCGTGATCCAAAGGATGCCCTCGCACAATGGCGAGTGTGCCTTTACGGAGGCGATGCGGACGTCGGGAGGACGATGTTTATGGAACGGCAGGACCTGGCCTGTTTTCGCTGCCATAAGGTGAATGGCGAGGGTGGCGAGGTGGGGCCGGAGTTGACCGGCATTGGCGGCAAGCAATCCCGCGAATACCTCCTCGAATCCATCTTGTTGCCGAACAAGAGCATTGCCGCCGGCTTTGAATCGGTAATCGTGACTTTGAAGAGCGGTTCAAGCTACGCAGGTATTTTGAAGTCAGAGGACGACACGCAACTGGTGATCAATTCCCCCGAGGACGGTTTGATAACTGTGAAGAAGGCGGATGTTCAATCACGCGACCGTGGACTTTCAGCAATGCCGGAGGAGATGGGTGCTATTGTTCCGCGGAGCGAACTCCGTCACCTCATCGAGTTTCTGTCGGGGCTCAAATGACGGACAAGGAGTGGGTTGGAGTCTCGTTTATGGGCAACGAAGGTGAAACGGCGAGCGTTGAGATGATCAATGCGGAGGAACGGGCCGAGCTCGAACGACGGAGGTGCCGTGGTGAATTGAGCCATCGGCGCGAGCAGGTTCTGGCCTTCGTGCGCGCCCAGCGCGCAGAAATCCTGGCGCTGGCAGAAGGGAATCGGGACCCAGCCGTATTATCCGCCGCGACCCGCCGATTGATTGCGCAATTGCGCAGCATTCATCAGCCCTCGGAAATGCACGACCAGGTGCGTGAAATGCACAACGAGATCTGGTACTGCGGACAGCGCGGCGAGTATGATCACCCACGCATCAAGCAGGATTGGACGGTCGCTCATGCCGCGAGTTGGCGGCGGTGGCGCATCAAGGAGTATTTGTTTCTAGCGGAGACGAGTGCGTCTGAAATTGCGGACATCATTAATTCCACACCTTAAATCACTCCGGCCCGGGACCCGCGACCGATCCTTCTCGACCCAAACAGGCTAGGGCTGCCTGCGAAGCTGAAAGAACTTCTGCGTCTCGGTTACCGGGACGGCAACCGCCTTGCGCCGTCCGTTGGTTTTGGCCGGAAGATTCACAGGCGACCAATTCGGCGCATTCACCGTGGATTTTGATTCCAGCAAATAGTCCGGAATGGTCGTCGGCCAACTGAGAATCGCGTTCGTTGTCGAGCGGCTCACCTGCAATATAGGTTGTGGTGCGTTGGTGTGAGCTTCCTTCAGGATGGTGAACGAATCGTCCACCGTTCCTGCCGCGCTGAGGAATTTGGCGTCCAGTCGCTGCCCTGTGATATCCAGCACCAACGAGCCGTACGTCAGGGCTGAATAATACATCACCGGATGATCCAGTGTTCCGCCTCCGCCTTGCCCGCCGGAACTGCCGTCCACGATATAGACCGTGCCCCGGCGCGCTCCCATGCCGCCGGCGGCTTTCCAGTAAGCGCCCGTGCCGTTGGTGCGTCCATCCCCCCGATCAATGTAGTTCGTCGGATTGGCGGTAGGCCCATACAGGCCGTCGATGAGGTAGGAGCGTTCATACGCATGACTGTGCCCTGCCAGCACCAAATCCACACCGTAGTATTCCAGGATGGGCACAATGTTCGCCCGCATCGCTATGAGGTCGCCCTCGTAATCCGAGTTGTGCGAGGCGTGCGTGTAAGGCGGATGATGGAAGTAAGCGATGATCCAATCACGCGTCGTGTTGGCCAAATCGGCGTGCAGCCATTGAGCCATGGCGCCGTTCGGTTCCCGGTAAATCGTCGTCATCGAATCAAGGCACACGAAGTGGATATTGGCGTAGTCGTAGGAGTAGTAATGCTCCGTGCCGGACGGAACGCCGCCAGCCTGGCCTGCCGTTGGCATTGTGAAGATGCGATAGTAATCGAAATCATCGCTGAGATTCGCATTCCCCGCCGTCTCGTGATTTCCAATCGTGGGCCAAAGCACGAACTGACGCAGCATGGTGGGATACACATTGAACATGTTGGCCTGATACTCATGGTCGAGGCCGATGCTGTAGGCGTTGTCGCCCAGCATCAGCCACACATCCGTGTGCCGGTTGCTCGTGAAGTTGGAATAGGCGTCGCGCACCTGATATTGCGCCTGATAGCCCGTGCCGGCGTCTCCAATGGCCCAAATGCGCGTCGGCTTCTCCGTGCCGGGAATCGGCGCGCTGACGAAGTAGTAGGTGCTGTCACCCGCGAGCACGTTGGTCACCGTGCCCACGTCGTAGAAGTATTTCGTGTCCGGCATCAGGCCCGTCAGCGTGATCTCATGGTCGGCCACGCGAGCCGTATTGCTTACTTGCAGATTCAAGTTGGCGGGGTTGGTCCCATACCGCACTCGCGTTGTCGTAGGAGCGCTCGTGCGCCAGCGGACGATGAGGTTGCTGGAAGTGCCCACCTGCAGGTAAGGCTGCCGAGTGATGGTGGCTCCGGTTTCCCCGCTATCACCCGTGAGCCGGAGATCGAAACTCAGATCGGGGCTGGCCGGTTCAAATTGATGCACTTCCACCGCGATAAGATTCTCACCCTGAACAAACCAGGCCGGACTCAACGCAACACTCACCGGCGCATTCTCGACATCATAGAGCAAACCCGTGGAGGCGTACGTGCTGTAGGCGATGGTCCCGGTGGGCATGTTGCTGCGAAACACCTCGTTGCCGTTGACGTATACCACCGCGCCATCGTCCCGCGTCAGTTCGAGAAGGATCGATTCATACTGGGACGGAGCATCCATCGTCAGGAGGCGGCGGAAATAGGTGGTGACAAACTTGTGTTCGTCATCGAATCCAAAATTCACAACCGTCGCTTCATCGCCGTCGCCGTAGCCCAACGGCGCCGTGCCAAATTCCCATCCCGCATCACTCAATGCGGATTGCGCCCAGTCTGCGGACGGCAAATAGCCCTCATCGAAGTAAGACCACGCCGCCCCAAACGGCAGCAACGTCGTAGTTGCAGCACGGACTGGAAAAAGGGCGAGGGAAGCACACCAAAGTAGGGCGATGAACGTTTTCATGACGCTTTCAGGTTTGTTGGACTGGAAGAAATGAATAACCGGACATCTCCAAAAGCCAACCTGAAAACAGGATCCGCAGCGGCTCGCCTGGCGTGGCGAGCAACCGTTACGGCCGGGCCAACGCCCGATGGATGCGCGCCTGCAAATCAGCCATGGCTCGTGAATCCCGATGGGATGCCGGCAAACGTTGGATGGCGGCCAACGCATCCTGATAATTCTTTCTCGCCTCGTCTTCGCGTCCAGCCACTCGCAAAATCTCCGCGCGCCGAACCAGCCACGTCTCTTTACGTTGAAGACGTGCCGTCATTCCATCGATGCGATTGAGCGCCGCGTCATAACGTTTCAGGGCAACTTCCAGATCCACCGCGGGCAACTGGAGGGTGATAAGCGGGCCCATCTTCTTGATCCCTTCATCGAGGCCTCGCAACGCCTCCTCCGGTTTCCCCAGGACACGCCAGGCTTCCGCACGCTCAATGTAAAGTTCCGGATTGGGTTTTCCGAACGAGATGGCCGTCGTGTAATCATTCACCGCGGCGCGATGGCTGCCCAGTCTGGCCAGGACTCGGGCTCGCGTCACGTAGGCTTCTTCGTCTTTGGGACGAGTGGCCAGGTACTTGTTGAGCGGCGGCAAGGCAGCTTCCATGCGGCCCGCCTCGAACTCCACCCGTCCTCGACAAAACTCCACGCGGGTGATGCTCGGATCGAGTCGTGCCACCAGGTCCAGGTCCACCAGTGCATTCGTCCAATCGCCATCGGCGCGAAACAAATCTGCGCGCTGGAACAGCAGCGACGCGTTGGTGCGTGGATTGGTCGAGGACGCGATTTGTTCGGTCAGGTTTGTGATGCGCAAGTGGACATCGCCATGCGCAGCCACGTCTGCCGAACCGCACGTCAAAGCAGCGACAACCAACACGATGAATCGGCCTGTGGTCATGATGATGAGAACGATACCGTCCGGACGCTATTTGGGGCAAGTGCAGCGCCATTGAAGTGTGCACTTCGAACCGGCGGTCCGTTCCGACTCCCTCTCCCTTTCACGGGAACAGGGAAGGAGCGGGGAGGCAGGATATTTCAGCCATGTTGGAGAGTCTCCCCCGCCGACCGGCTGGTGCCGAGTCACGGGTTGGGGGTGTTCACCCTGCGCCATGACCGTGCCATTCCACGGAAGCCTTGGTGGACCACGATGAACCAACAACTCAACAGTCTGAACCAGACTCGCGCGGGACTATTCATTTACCGCCGCCGCCCCACGTAAGACGAATACCAACCATCCGCAAGAACACGCCCCAGGGAGCTTTCTGTTCCAAGGCAGGACCGAGGGTGGACAGACCGTCCCGATAAGCGGATGAGCAATGGGCTTCCCCTTCTAAGGACCACGGCGTCTCTTAATAAGGAGACGGCACCTCTTCAGAAGGAGACGGCACCTCTTCAGAAGGAGACGGCACCTCTTCAGAAGGAGATGGCGTCTCTTAAGAAGGAGATGGCGTCTCTTAAGAAGGAGATGGCGTCTCTTAAGAAGGAGATGGCGTCTCTTAAGAAGGAGATGGCGTCTCTTAAGAAGGAGATGGCATCTCTTAAGAAGGAGATGGCATCTCTTAAGAAGGAGATGGCATCTCTTAAGAAGGAGATGGCATCTCTTAAGAAGGAGACGGCTTTCGCTAATGAGGAGACGGCCCTTGCCGGTTAGCAGACTACTTTTGCGCCGCAGCAGCTCCCCTCGTCGTCCGCAAGGGCGCCAAGTTAATCAACTGAATACGCAGTGAGGAGAACGTTGCAAACGTCCGCTGCGATGTTGCAGTTCATCGGAGGGCAATCCGTCTCCGATCTCCATGCCTACACCCACTCCTCACACAGCAGCTCCGCCTGCGCGAGCACCGTCTTGACCGCTTCTTCCTGCAAGTCCGGCGGGTAGCCGCCAAGGCCTTGTTGACAGCGCTGGTCACGGCGTTTGCAGCACGCGGCGCAAATTGGTAGGACCAGTGCTGAGGTTGACTCGGCCAATGGGGGTTTGGATTTCCGTGACTCTGGCCCTGTGCGTTTTGTGGGCCCGCAGCGTCCGAAAAACCATTCGTAAGCTCCGCTTCATCAACCTGAATTGCCTTTATCGCTGGTAGCTTGATCTCAAATTCTGGAAGGTTTTCCGCGGCGGTTGCCCCAATACGCCATTCCTCGGAACTGTGACTTTCGCATTCGCCACCCAACCCGCTGATAAATTCGCGAGTGATGACCTGCTCTGGGCCATCGCCCAGATGGGGTAGGAGACTTGAAGATGCATTCCAGATCGCGAGTGTCGCGGTCCAGTCCTCCTCTGCGGCTTTGCTCAACGCTTCGAGCAGAATCGCACGACAAATCTGGCGTGGTGCGTCGTGATTCTTCACCAAGAAAGTCTTCCAGTGAACTTTCACGGCATCCTGGACCGTGTTGAACCAAGGGTCCGTCGCCGGACAGTTCGGATCAATCGCCACACGACTCGCTGAAACCGCATCGAGCGGCGATTCGCCGAATCGTTTGGCAAGATCAGCCGCAGCCGCTTGATAGTGTTTGAGACGTTCGTCGGTCGTTTCGGACGGGATCAAGCTCGCGTCGAAGAAACGCTGCAGGAGGCTTTGTGGTTCATTCATGGCAGTTTTATTGGTTAATTTCGCGCGTGTAATGAGGAGTCGAATTCATCGCCGAAGCTTCCTTTGTTAAACATTTTCAAGTGGCTTAGCACGTAGTCGGCGCGGAGGTCGGGGTGCTGGACGTTGCGGAAGGTGTCGGCGTGTTCCTTGCCGATGTCGGCCGGGGGAATGACGAATGCTGAATTTCGAATGACGAATGGGCGCGACTTCTTCACTTCGGCACTCGCACTTCGGACTTCGCACTTTGCCACGCCGCCGTGGGATTCGACGAATTTTTCCGACTGCACGAACATGCCGCCGGAGCCGCAGGCGGGGTCGTAGATGCGGCCTTTGTAGGGGGCGAGGTCCTTCCGGACGGGCACCGGCTCGACGAGGCAGCGCACGACGCAGGACGGGGTGTAGAACTGGCCGCCGTTCTTGCCCTCGGCGCTGGCGAACATGGTCAGGAAGTATTCGTAAACCCGACCGAGGATATCGATGCTGCGGTGTGTGTTGGGACCGGCGGGTGGTGTCGGAGCCTGACCACCCTCACCCCCGGCCCCTCTCCCACCGGGAGAGGGGAGGAAGGCGGCGATCTCTTGGAGGACGGTGTCGGTGTCGTTGAGGACGCGGTCGTTCTCGAAACGGAGGACGGTTAGACCTTGGGCTTTGAGGAAGGCGTCGCGTTTGGCGTCGTGCTTGATCTGGTCTGGTTTTGCGTGAGGCGCACCGTCACATTCTACGACGAGCTTCGCTTCATGGCAGTAGAAGTCGCAGAGGTAATCGCCGAATTGATGCTGGCGGCGGAACTTGGCGTTGCAGAGTTGTCGGTCACGCACGAGTTCCCAGAGCAGGTCTTCTGCGGGCGTCTGTTTTTTCCGTAACTCCCTCGCCCGTTCGACCAATCCTGAAAAGTCGTATCCGCCCCGATAATGACTCCCTCTCCCGCTGGGAGAGGGCTGGGGTGAGGGTTGCACGAGTGCAATGGTGGCGATGAGGTCGATGAGTTCGCCGAGGCGGTGTTTGTCGAGGCCGGGGCGGGCGTAGTCCTTGGGCAGGACGCCTTTGAGGCGCGGGTTGTCGCGCTCGATGGCGACCATGGCGTCGTCCACGGTCTTGCCGATGGTGGGCTGCTTGGCGCTGGCCTGAAGGTGGGACCAGCGGGCATCGGCGGGCACCCAGAAGACGTTCTCGGCCTTGTATTCGTCGGGGTCTTCGGGATTGGCCCCGGCGTAGTCGCC
Organism: uncultured Verrucomicrobiae bacterium; assembly: GCA_963760275.1. GTDB lineage: Bacteria > Verrucomicrobiota > Verrucomicrobiia > Limisphaerales > SIBH01 > JANNGC01. The sequence goes on along the minus strand of CAVXCM010000002.1, from coordinate 1,320,995 downwards.
CTCGCCGGCGAGGAGCTTAGCGCGGTGTTCCTCGAAGGTGTCGGAGATGTATTTGAGGAAGATGAGGCCGAGGACGACGTGCTTGTATTCCGCCGCGTCCATGTTGTTGCGCAGCTTGTCGGCGGCGAGCCAGAGCTTGGCCTCGAAGCCGATGGTGGCGGTGGAGGAGTCTTTTGTGCCGTTGGATTTTGGGCGGGCCATGTGCGTCCGCAGAAGTTGCCAAAGTGCGGAAGCAGGCGACAAGGGAAAGTGCTGGGCCTCGGGAATTCCGATGCGGGGAGGTGGGGCCGGGCGGTGCGCCGGGGACGGCGCTCTACCTTGGGGCGCTGGGTGGAATGGGAAATAGGCGTGCGATCCGTTTATCTCTCCACGGCGTTGATGGTTCGCGGGGCGCGGACCCATGTGCCCAGGGGCGGGCGCGGTCCGATGGATAGGCGTCTGTAGCGACGACGGCGTTCGTGACTGGACTATTTCACAGGCGCGACGGCGGGGGCGGCGCCTGACTTTTCTCCTCCAAACATTTGCTTCGCCATGCTCAAGCCGAGCTTCTGCATCGAAGTCTGTTGTTCCTGGAAGGACTGATACTGCTTCAATTGGTCAGGCGTGAGGATTTGGCCGGCACGCTCGCGCACCCGGCGATTGTATTCATCCATCCATTTCATCTGCTTTTCCAAATTATCCGATGTGAACATCTCCTTGCTCGGCACTTGGGTTTGGTCGTCTGGAATCACAGGGGGCAATGCTGTCTTTTCTTCCTTCATCACCTGGAGCAACTGCTTCATCTGGTCGTCTTTCAACGGCATGTTCTCAGCGCTTAATTGGTTCTTGAGCTGGTCGAGTTGCATTCTCTCGCCCATGGTTTTTTGGTAATCCTGGTATTGAGTGAACCGTTCATCGCCCAAGAGCGCCTTGACCTCTTCATCGGTTTGCTTTTTCGCGTCGGCAATTTGTTTGCCTGTGTCTTGAACGGCGTCCGTGGCTTCCCCGCCGCCGAATAATCCCTGTGCCGCCTCCACGTTCTTCATCTGCGCATCGGTGAGCAGGGTCTTGAGCTTTTCTTTCTCGTCAGGGGAGAGATTCAAATCCTTGAAGAGACCCGCGTACATCATACTGACCATCGCTTTTTGCTGTTCGCGCATGACTTCCCGCATGGCCGGGTCCTTCATCATTTTGCCCAACATCTCGCCCATGCCTTTGCCCAGGAGACGATCGTCTTCATTTCCGGCTGTTGCGGCTCCTTGTGTTCCAGCGGAGCGCAGGCGTTCCGCAAACACGTTTATGTTGCTCGCCTGGGCAGCTTCGTTGGTGCGCAACTGGGTCGTGATGGTGGCAAACTTTTGGACTTGTTGCTCCAACTGCCGATTGCTGCGCTCAAGCTCCTTCACGCGCGCAGTCTGGGTCTGAATGGTTTCTGCCTCGGCTGCGCGCCTCTCCTCCACGGCGCGCGCCTGTTCGCCTACCGCTCGCAGTTTCCTGGATTGAGCCAGGCAAATGAAACCGAGGACCAATGTCGCCCCCGCCAGGATTCCGATGAACGCCTTTTGCATAAGTCAGCCTTTGGAAAGAGATCCGAGCTTGGTGCGCGAAAGCGCGAATGTCCATAAGTCGATTCGAGATGTTTAACCGACCCGTCGTTTAGCCATCTCCGATAAAGTACGTGTGCCGACAAATTTTGAATAGCAGTCGGGCCGCGCACAGTCCACTCTAGCGATATTCTTCCCCGTGATGGGAGCCCGTTTAATGAAGGTATTTTTAACTTTAATCATCGTGGCCGGAGTTGGTGTTGGCGGCTTTTTTGTTTGGAAACAATGGCAGAAGAAACAAGCCGAGTCGCCCGACGCCAAATCCATTTCCACGGCCAACGTGGAGGCCCGTGACATCAGCTTTGCGATTATGGCCGCGGGCGAAATTGGGCCCGCGGATCAAGTGTCCGTGCGGCCGGAGATCAATGGCAAGATTGCTGAACTGCCGGTGGACATTGGTGACTCGATTAAGAAGGGACAGCTTCTCTGCCGCCTCGACGACACGGATCTACAGAGTGAGAAGGAGACGCAACTCAGCCAGATCGAAGGCGCGAAGTTGCAGATTCAAGCAGCGACGTTGCAGGTGGAGAAAACCGAGCGTGAGTTCAACCGGAACAAGGATCTTTGGGAAGCCAGGCTGGTGGCGCAGGAAGTTTTTGACAACGTGCGCACCGATCATGACGTCGCGAAGAATTCCCTGGCGCTTTCGAAGAACGCCTTGGAACGCGCTGAGCGATCGTTAAAACAAGTGATGGATAAGCTGGCCAAGACACGCATCGAAGCGCCCTTTGATTGCACGGTGCTCACCCGGCCGGTTTCATTGGGGCAAACCGTTTCCGGCTCGGCCGGTTTCAACTCGGGCACGGAGATCATGTCGATTGCCAACCTCAATGACATGATCATCACGGCCCACATTAACCAGGCGGACGTCACGCGGATGAAGACCGGGCAGGCCGTGGAGGTTCAGGTGGAGTCCGTTCCGGGATTGCGCATGAACGGAGCCGTTGAACGCATCGCGCCGCAGGCCATTATCAAAAACGGCATCAAGGGATTTTCCGCACGCATCGCCATCAAGAATCTCGATCCGCGCATTCGGCCGGGCATGACGGCCATCCTCAGCATCCCGGTTGCTTCCGTGGAGAACGCCCTATCGGTCCCGCTCTCGGCGGTGTTCATGGAGCAGGGCGAGCGGTTCGTGTATGTAAAGGAAGGAGATAAGTTCGAGCGGCGACCGGTTCAGATTGGCATCAGCGATTTTTCTTTTGCGGAAGTGCAGCGCGGACTTGCCGACGGTGACTTGGTAGCCATGGAACTTCCCCCCGATATGAAGCCGATCACTCCGATCAAGCCCACGAAGCCAGCCAAGGCAGCGGCGACCAATGAAGCTCCCGGAACCAGCGTCGTGCGTCCCTCGTCGGCAGCCAAACCCGCCGAAAAGCGAGCCGTCCTTTAGCCGTATGGCGCTCGTCGAACTTCGCAACGTCAGCAAGATCTATCATCTGGGCGGCGAGGAAATCCGCGCGCTCGATGACATCTCGCTCGACATCGACGGCGGCGAATTCATTTCCATCATCGGCCCATCCGGCAGCGGCAAATCCACGCTGATGCACATCCTCGGCTGCCTTGACTCGCCGACCAAAGGCACGATCCAGCTGGATGGGAAAATGATTCACTCCGCGACGGGCGCGGAACTGGCCCGGGTGCGAAACCAGAAGATTGGCTTCGTCTTTCAGTTCTTCAATCTGCTGCCCAAGCTGAACGTACTGCAGAACGTCGAGCTGCCGATGATTTACAGCGGCCTAAATGCCCGCGATCGCCGCGAGCGCGCGGTGAATGCGTTGAAGCTGGTGGACCTGGAGAACCGCAGCAAACATCGGCCGATCCAGCTTTCCGGTGGGCAACAGCAACGGGTTGCTATCGCCCGCGCGCTGGTCAATGAGCCAAAGATTGTTTTCGCGGACGAGCCGACGGGCAACCTCGACTCGCACACGGGCGAGGCCATTCTCGCGTTCTTCCGCACGTTGAGTGAGCAGGGGCGAACCATTGCGCTCGTCACGCACGATCCTGAAATCGCAGCGGTCACCCCGCGCCGCATCGAAATTCGCGATGGCAAGATCGCCAAACAGGTGGACGCCAAACTCGCGGGCTTGGATCGCCTCGAGCGAGCGGCAGCTACAACGCGTCCCGCTGGTTCCTAATTGCGGATTCCTGTCCCATGAACCTGTTCAATTCCATCACCATTGGGTTTAAGGAAATCTGGGCGCACAAGTTTCGTTCACTGCTCACGGTGCTGGGAATTATTTTGGGCGTTGCGAGTCTGGTGGCCATGTCGGCCCTCGTGAAGGGAATGGAGAACGGCCTGCGGGCCGCGCTCATCGAGATCGGCGGCGTGGAGAAGGTGCGCATTGAAGAACAGGATATTCCCCAGGCACAAATACACCTCGCTGACCAGGCGGTCGGCAACACCATCAAGGACGTTTACGCGCTGCAACAAAGCGCCCCGCTCATCAAAACAATTTGCCCCGAGATGCGTTACCGCAATGCCGTCATCACCCGTCAGGGCAAAATGTTTCAATCGTGGAACTTCGTCGGCACCTGGCCCAACGCCCTGGAGATGAACCAGCACGTCGTCGAGCACGGACGCATGTTCAACGACATCGACGAGGAGAATGCGGCAAGCGTCTGCGTCGTCGGCACTTCGTTGCGCGACGAGTTGTTCGGCTCACCGGAAAGTGCGGGGCGCGAAATCAACCCCGTGGGCGAAGTGGTCAGCATCAACGGCGTTCCGTTCACCATCATTGGCATGTTCAAGCATTACGAGAGCGACATGGACCGCAAGCTGCGTGAGATGGAGAAGGACAAGCCGCAGGAACAAACCGGCCCCACGCGCAGCCGCGGCTGGGGCAGTCGCGGCAGCGGCATGGGTGGGTTCGTGTATCGCATGAAGAACATGACGGTTTACATCCCGCTGCAAACGATGTGGGTGAAATTCCGTTCGGCCAGCGGCACCAACAACACGCCGGACCCGCGCCTCTCCAGCCTCTGGATCAAGGTCAAGGACGTGAACCAGCTCGATCAGGCGTTGCAGCAGTCACGCAATATTTTGATGCAGACCCATCGCGGCATCGAGGATTTCGCCTTCCGAACCCAGGAGGATTGGGCGGATCAAATCAACTCATCGATTCGATAACGCGCGGCTCAGCGGCGGCATCATCGCCGCCATCAGCCTGCTCGTCGGCGGCATCGGAATCATGAACATCATGCTGGCCAGCATCACGGAACGCGTCCGGGAAATTGGCATTCGCAAAGCCATCGGCGCGACCGATGCGAGTGTGTTCATTCAAATCATTGTCGAGAGCATGGTCATTGCGTTGCTGGGAGGCATGGCGGGATTAGTGGCTTCTTCGGCGTTGATTCAACTGCTCGTCATTCTTTCCCCCACGGAGAACACGCCGGTGATCACCGTCAATGCGATGGTGCTGTCATTCATCGCCAGCGCCGTCGTAGGCGTGTTGGCCGGGTTGCTGCCAGCGATCAAGGCCGCGAAGCTCAGCCCGATACAAGCGCTCAGATACGATTGAGTGGGTGGGGAGCTTGCCGGCCCAGTGCGTCAGGTGGCATCGCGCCAGTCCAGCACCTTCAACTGCACCGTCGTGTTGCCGTTGTAGTGATTCAGGTCGGGAGAAAAGGCGACGTCGAACCTGCCGACAGGAAGCGCGCCGTCTTTCACGTTCCACAGGACGCCTTCGCACGTGCGGTCGCCGTCGGTGATCCACATCTTCGCGTGTTGTTTGTCGGAGCCCATGCGTTGCAAGGCGCGTTCATGCCCGGCGTTCCGCAGGCAGAGTTGCACGCGGGGATTGCCCATGCCCGTCTGTTCGAGTCGTTGCAACTCCTGCACGCGTTGCACGCTTAACTCGCGGGTGGTGATTTCGCCATCGAGCCGAAGGGAGGGTTGAAGCTGCTCTGACTTTAACATCCGGCGCGCCACGGTATTCATGCGTTCCCGAAACGCGTCGAGTTTGTCGGAACGAATGCTGAGGCCAGCCGCCATGGCGTGGCCGCCGTGCCGTACGAGGAGGTCGCTGCATTCGCGCAATGCGGCCGCTAGATCGAACCCCTCGATGCTGCGCCCTGATCCGCGCCACTCTTCGCCTTCACCGCCAATGATGAAGGTAGGCCGGTAGAACTCCTGGAGCACCCGCGAAGCCACGATGCCGACGACGCCGATGTGCCAGAGCAATTGTCCCTCGACCAACACGAAATCTTTTGTTGCATCGAAGCGCGCGCGGATGGCTCCGATGGCTTCCTCGCAAATGCTCCGCTCGATGCCCTGCCGCTCGGTGTTGCGCGCGCTGAGGCTCTCGGCAATGGGCATGGCTTCCGCGATATTCTTCGCCAGGAGCAGGCGCAACGCTTCCTCCGCATTTTCCAATCGTCCCGCTGCATTGAGCCGCGGGGCCAGTTGGAAGCCGACTTCGTATCCGCCCACCCGGCCCTTGATGCCCGCCACTTCCTTGAGCGCGACGAGGCCGGGCCTTGTGGTGGTGGTCAATCGTTGCAAGCCGGCACTGACCAGGATGCGATTCTCGCCGGTGAGGGGAACCAGATCGGCGATGGTGCCGAGCGCCACAAGGTCGAGGAACTGCCGCAGGTCGAATTCCTGGGCGCCGGGGAGGCCTGCGGCCCGCCCATGCTTCAGGAGGGCGTGAGCAAGTTTGAAGGCGAGACCGACGGAGCAGAGTTCAGTGAAAGACTGTGAACCGGGAGGAAAATCCGGTTCACGTTGAAGTTGTGGATTCACCAGCGCCACGGCCACCGGCGGCGGCTGCGAAACTTGGTGGTGATCCAGGACGAGCACGTCAACGCCTCGTTCGCTCATCCAGGCGATCTGTTCGCACGCGGTGGATCCGCAATCTACGGCCAACAGGAGTTTCACCGGAAACTTTTGGAGGCAGTTTTCCACTCCCGACTGGCTCAAGCCGTACCCTTCGTCCATGCGGTGGGGCAGGTAACAATGAGCGAGCCAGCCGAGCGAAGTGAGGAACTCGTAGAGCAACGTCGTGGAAGTCACGCCGTCCACATCGTAGTCGCCGAAGATGACCAACTCCTGTTTTTCCGCGTGAGCCTGGATGAGGCGATCCACGGCTGCCTGCATGTTGGGAAGGAGGAACGGGTCGGCCAGGTTCTTCAATCGTGGCTCGAGGAAGCGGGCGATGGGATCGGGTTCGCTGAAGCCGCGATTGAGCAGGCACTGGGCGAGCAGTGGGGAAATTTGGAGGTGCTTCGAAAGAAATTCCGCCAGCGCAGGCTGGGATGGCGCTATGCTCCAACGATATTTCATTCCTTTTTCCGGCGGGCAAACAGGACGGACAAGACGACGGAGAGAACAATGATTCCGGCCACGATGGCGAGGGACACGCGGCTCGGAACCTCAATCCATTTTTCGCTGAGCATTTTGGCACCAATGAAGACGAGCACGAGGGACAAGCCGTACTTTAGGAAACGGAAATAGTCGATGGCGTTGGCCAGCACGAAGTAGAGCGAACGGAGGCCAAGGATGGCGAAGACGTTGGAGGTGAAGACGATGAATGGCTTCTGGGTGACACCAAAGATGGCTGGAATGGAATCCAGCGCGAAAACTAGGTCGGTGGTTTCCACCATGATGAGCACGAGCGCCAGCGGAGTCAGCGCACGGCGTCCGTTCATGCGGGTGAAGAATTTCTGGCCCTCGAACTCAGGGCTGACCGGAAAAAACTTCCGCGCGAGCTTCAGGACAAAGTTGTTCTCCGGTTCCACACCGCCTTCACCGGCAAAAAACATCTTCACGCCGGTGAAGAGGAGAAAGGCGCCAAAGATGTAGAGGACCCAGTGGAAACGCATGACGAGGGCGGCGCCGACGCCGATCAGCACGCCGCGCATGATAAGAGCACCCATGATGCCCCAGAAAAGAACACGGTGCTGATGTTCGGAGGGCACCTTGAAGTAAGCGAAGATGAGCGCAATGACGAACACGTTGTCCATCGAAAGGGACAGTTCCAGCAGGTAGCCCGTCACGAACATTTCAGCGTCGTCCCGGCTTTTCCAATGGTTCAGCGCGAGGGCGAACAACATCGCCACCGTAAACCAAACGGTGGTCCAGGCGAAGGCCTCCCGGAATTTGACCACGTGGGCGCTGCGATGGAAAACGCCGAGGTCCAGCGCAAGAAAGATTAGAACACAGACGATGAACCCGGCCCAGTGCCAGGGAGTGATCGTAATTTCGGCAAGCATCGCGTCAAAAATTCTGGGTGACTGTCCAAAAAGCAAGTGCCGGGTTGAAATGGACCCGCAATTTCAGCCGAACGCCTTTACTTAATGCCATGGTTGATGCTCATGGCACCGCCGATGAGATTGGTGATGTGAACTTCCCGACAGCCAAGGCGCCGCATCGCTTCCGCTACGCCGCGTTGGGCAGGGTAATGTCGAAGCGACTCAAGAATGTAGGCATGGGTGGCAGAATCGCCGCAGAAGAGCCGCCCAAACACAGGCACAAACAGGCGCAGATAAAGAAAATACAGGGAGCGCCAGGCGGCGTTGTCAGGCTTGCCGAAATCCAGCACGAGCAATCGACCGCCGGGCTTGGCCACCCGGTGCATTTCACGCAGGCCCGTTTCCCAGTTGGGTAGATTGCGCAGGCCGTAACCAACCGTCACGACGTCGAACTGGTTCTCTTCGAACGGCAACGCCGAGGCGTCACCCTGATGAAACGCAGGACGGTTTCCGTCACCCTCCGCCCGGGTTCGGGCCACTTCCAGCATCGCGGCACTGAAATCGAGTCCGGTCACTGTGGCGCCGGCGCGGGCCAGAGCCTGGGAGATGTCGCCCGTGCCGCAACAGACGTCGAGAGCTTGTTCGCCGCGGCGGACCTGCGCCATTCGGACGAGGCGCCGTTTCCAAAGCCTGTGCAGTCCAAAGCTTTGGAGATCGTTGATGACGTCATAGCGAGGGGCAATGCGCTCGAACAGGTCGTTGACCTTTTTGCCGCGCTGTTCGCCTTCGACGTAGAAGCGATTGGCCATCGCAATGTCAGGCGCCAGCCATGCCGCTCCCGGGTTTCATGAGTCGCGCACGGTGGCCTGCAGCGCGCTCTTGAATTGCGCGACGATCTTATCGTGGGCCGTGTTCACTTCCGCGTCCGTTAATGTCTTATCCGCGCTGCGGTAGGTGAACGCGTAGGCCATGCTTTTCGCGCCGGCGGGAATGTTTTTTCCGCGAAAGACGTCGAACAATTCCACCGCCTCGAGATGCATTGGTTTTGCCTGGCGCACGGCGCCCAGGACAGCCTCGTGAGTGGTCACTTCAGGCACGACCATGGCCAGATCCCGGCGAATGCTGGGAAATGGCGGAAGGGCCTTGAACGATTTGGCCGCATTCCGGCGGGCAAGCAATTGATCCAGGCTCAATTCGGCGACGAAGACCGCGTCGCGCAGATCGTGCCGCTTGGCGTGCAGTGGCGAAATCTGGCCCAGTTCACCGAGGATCAGTTTGCCGCCGAGGGTGATGGTCGCTGATTCGACGAGTAACGCGGTGGACTCGGGTCGGCGGACGTAATTGACCCCGCGTATGCCGAACTGTTCGAGGAATTCCTCCACGATGCCTTTCAAATCCAGGATTTCGAACCTCGCTTCCCGCTCCGCGCCGCTCCAGAAGGAAGGTTGTCGCTGTCCAGTCACAAGGATCGCGACGCGGCGCTCTTCCACCATCCCGTTCGAATGCTGCCGGCCTCCTTTTGGGAGGGGGCCGCTGGCCTCACTTTGAAAAACTCGCCCGATTTCGAACAAGGCTACTTCGTAGTTCTTACGGGTAATGTTGTTGCGGGCGGAATCCAACAGGCCGGGCAGCAGTGAGGGCCGCAACACGCCCATGTCGCTGCTCAGCGGATTCGCGAGAGGCACCAATGATTGCGACGCCAGCTTTGCCGCGGAATCAGAAATCAATGTCTGGCCTTGCGCTTCATTCAGGCCCAAGCCAGTCAGCAATCGCCGCACTTCGGAGATTTGGTCGTAGACTGGGTCAAACTCGTTGGCCCCGATGGCTCCGCGCGGTGGTGTGGAGGGGATCTTATCCACCCCGTAGAGGCGGGCGATCTCCTCAATCAAATCCACCTCCTGTTTCAAATCCACACGGAAGCTGGGGATGTGGAAATTCGCCGTGCCGTTCTCGCCGCCTGCACTGGTGGCAATCAGCCCCAGTTGCTCCAGGTAATGTTGAATCTCAGCCGGAGAGAGCTGGATGCCCAGCAACTGCCCTACCTTCTCCTGTCGCAGCGGAATGGTTTTGGGTGGCGCGGGATTGGGATAAATGTCGATGGCGTGGCCCAGAAGTTCTCCGCCTGAAAGGTCACAGATCAATTGAGCGGCGCGTCGGCTGGCCCAGTCACAGATCTCGATGTCTGCACCCCGCTCGAAGCGGTAGGAAGATTCACTGCGGAGCCCGAGGGTCTTGGAAGTGCGACGAATGTTCGTGGGATTGAAGCAGGCGCTTTCGATCAGGACGTCGCTCGTCTGGTCGTTTATCTCGGTGTTGAGGCCACCCATGATTCCTGCGAGCGCAATCCCTTTGGTCTCGTCGCCAATGAGCACCATCTCCCCCTTCAGCGTGCGCTTCTGGCCATCGAGAGTGGTGAACGTCTCCCCCTCAGTGGCGCGACGCACGACGATTGTGGGAGGCGTGGTCGCATTCGTGCGTGTCAACAAGTGGTAATCGAATGCGTGCAATGGCTGACCCACTTCCAGCATCACGTAATTCGTTACGTCCACGACATTGTTAATGCTGCGAACGCCCGCTTTTTCCAGTGTCGCGCGCAGCCATTCCGGGCTCGGCCCGACTTTGACGTTGCGAATGACGCGAGCGGTGTAACGCGGGCATCCTTCCGGGTCTTCAACCCGGACAGCAACGACGCCGGAGATCGGCTCCGAAGACGTGTTGAGGAACTGGATCGTCGGCACCTTGAGAGGATGGCCCGTGAGAGCGGCGATTTCGCGAGCGATGCCAATGACGCTGTTCCAGTCTGGACGGTTTGGGGTTATCTCCAAATCGTAGACCACGTCGCTGCCGGCTCGTCCAAGATACTCGGCGAAGGGCTTGCCAATCGGAGCGTCTGAGGGCAGCAGCAGCAGGCCATCCACTTGATCCGGCAACCCCAATTCCTGGGGCGAGCACATCATGCCCTGGCTGGTGATGCCGAACACTTTCCGCTCCTTGATGACGAAGGGTTCCTTCTCGCCTGCCTTCATCGGCAGCGCAAAGTTGGGCAGGATGAGCGGAACCTTGTCTCCGGGATTATGGTTCTGCGCGCCGCAAATGATGGTCCGCTCTCCCTTACCATCGTTGACCTTGCAGACGGAAAGTTTCTCCGAACCTGGCACCTTGTCTTTGGTGAGAATCTGGGCGACGACGACGCCTTCGAATTCTCCGCCTACCTTGTGGATGCTTTCAACCTCGAGGCCGAGCATCGTCAGGCGTTCGGCCAGTTGCTCCGGCGACCAGTCGAAATCCACGTATTGTTTGAGCCAGTTGAATGTGACTTTCATACTAAGAACGAATCATGTCTCGCACCTGCGCTGCCGCTAGAATTGTTTCAAGAACCGCACATCGTTCTCGTAGAACAGCCGGATGTCATTGATGCCGTAGCGCAACATGGCGATGCGTTCGATTCCGAAGCCGAAAGCCCACCCACTCCAGACTTCAGGATCGTAGCCGACGTTCTCAAACACCTTGGGATGCACCATGCCGCAGCCGGCGATCTCCAGCCAATCCTTGCCCAGCTTCTTGACGAGTGAGTTGGTGAAGTCGATCTCCAGGCTTGGCTCGGTGTAGCTGAAGTAATGCGGTCGAAATCGCAACTTTACGTCGTCGCCCAACACTTCCTTGAAGACAAACTCCACGGTTCCTTTGAGGTCTCCGACTGTCACATTCCTGTCCACATACAATCCTTCGATCTGCTGGAAGGTGGGATTGTGCGTCGCGTCGGCATTGTCGCGCCGATAAACCCGGCCCGGCGCAATGATGCGAATCGGTGGCGGCTGCGATTGCATCACGCGGATTTGCACCGAAGACGTGTGCGTGCGGAGCAATTGCCGCGGAGGTCGGTCGCCGGCTTTCGCGTCGTCTCCGACGTAAAAAGTGTCCTGGGAATCTCGTGCCGGATGATCGGCCGGTGTGTTCAACGCATCGAAGCAGTGGAACTCGTCCTCAATTTCGGGCCCATCTGCCACGACGAATCCAATTTTGCGGAAGGCCCGGACAATGTCATCGGTGACTTGGGTGAGCGGATGCAACTTTCCCAGCGCGCGTCGTCGTCCCGGAAGCGTGAAGTCCGTGGGTTCCGTGGGCATCGAAGCTTTGAGTTCCAGCTCCTCGCGCCGCGCGGCGAGCGCCGCCTCAAGTTCCGCTTTCACTGCATTGATCGCCTTGCCGGCCAATGGTTTTTCTTCCTTTGGCAGCCCCCCGAGTTGCTTCATGACGGCAGTGAACCTGCCATTGGGACCGATCCACGCGCCCTTGGCCTGTTCCAAGGCAGGGACATCCGTCGCGGCTTGGAGGTCCGCGAGCGCAGCCTGCTTCAGCGGTTCAAGTTCGCTGAGAAAATTCGACATGCGGTAATTACCGGCGAAACGACAAGGGGAAGGCAAAGCAAAACTGCACGTCTTGCGGGTAGTTCACCTGGAGATGGGTTCGAGGATCATCTGTCTGCGCGAGTAATCGAAGATGACTTTGTAGTGCTTCAGCACACCGATTCCGATGTGGCCGGCCAGTCCGCTATCCACAGGGGAACCTTGAAGGAAGAAGTCGGTCTGGGGCTTTTCAATCCGCAGGTTGCCCAGTTGCACGTGCGGCAAGGTGCCACTTCGTGTTTGGGTGCCACCGCCCACGCCGAATTTCTCCGAAGCCTGGGTGTTGCCGCGCGCAAGGAGTTGGTGTTGCTCCACAAAGTCCTGCCCCAGACACAGGCCGCTGTCGCATCCGGTGTCGATTTCAAACTCAGCGGCGGCGGTGTTCCCATTGGTGGATCGGATGCTGCCAGCAACCAGCGGCGTGGAAGAGGAACGCCGAAAGCGGAGCGGCACCACCTCGCCTTTGCCCGTGTAGGTAAAATTCGTCGGGGCGTGAAGACGCAACTCACGCCGTTGAAAGTCGAGTTCCACCACAAATTGTCGAAACACGCCCGAGCCAAGGATGCCGTCGCGGCGGCGCCGGTTGGACTCTGAATTCAACGCCGCCACACGCCTCGGCGTATACGTGATCCCACCCAGGTTGAAGGTGGCCCCTGCGTACGTTGGGGCCTGTTCCTCTCCAGCAATTCCCTGGATGGTGATCTCGCCGGAACGACGCAGAGCCAGATCCTGAGCGAGGGTGGGGTGAACCATGGTCATTGTGAAACCGGAATCCAGCATGAAGGCCAAGCCATTCGATTCATTCAAGCTGACTGGGACCATCACGCGATCCCCCCGGGAGGGAGCAAACGGGATGGTCGCCAGCGGAGCCGCAGAAGCCCCTATTCCGCCGGAAAACATGAGATACAAAATCAAACGATTCATTACTCCGTAGCGCATAGGTATTTATTGAATTGCCGTCACCGCTCCCGTGCAACTGCTGCCCGCGCCCGCCGTGCACGCCAGGCAGTGAATGCCGGTGGCGATCTCGCGATTCTCCAGATCATCCGGCGTCACATCCCAAAGGTAAAGCGGCGCTTCGTTGGGCAACGGCAGCCCGAGCATCTGATTAAAGTCGCAGTCAAACAGTTCACCGCGATACCCGACGCTCAGGGTGGTGCGGCACATCAGGCCGTCGATGGTGGCGGGGTTGAAGGCGTTGGCGAGCAAGTCCAGGTAGGAATCCCAATGGCCTTTTTTACGCAAGTCCTCGGCGAATCGCGCGATGGGTTGGTTCGTAATCGTGAAGAGCTGGTTGAAGACAATGCCGAAGTCTCGCCGCAGCGCCTCCTTGTATTCCGCCTCCAATTCGGGTTGTGGACCGGGCAGGCTCGCCCCGAGAGGATTGTAAACAAGATGAAGCGGGAGGGCGGTGCCGTAACCAACCGAATTCAATTTCCGAAGCGCGTTGATGCTTTTTTCGAACACGCCGTTGCCGCGTTGCTTGTTAACATTTGCCGCGGAATAGCAGGGCAGGGAGGCGATCACTTCCACTTCATGCTGGGCGAGGTAATTGGGGAGCCAGGCAAAGTCCGGCTCTTCGATGATCGTCAGGTTGTTTCGATCGATGACGTGGCATCCGGCCTCTCGTGCCGTTTCAACGAAGTAGCGGAAATATTCGCTCAGCTCCGGCGCGCCTCCCGTGATGTCCACAATGGAGGGGCGAAATTTTTCGATCCACGCGCCGATGCGATTTGCCGTCGGCTGGTCGATCATTTCCGTGCGCCAGGGCGCAGCATCCACATGGCAATGTCGGCAAGCCTGGTTGCATTTGCGTCCGACATTCAGTTGCAGCGTCTGCAGGCGCGAGCGGCGCAGTGCCAACCGGTGATCGGCAAGTTTTTGTTGGAACCGATTCATCCGCGTTCACCATTAACAGAGGATCCATTCAAATGCACGGCTGAGGTTTAAGTGGAGCAGTGCATTCGGGCATTGCTTTGAAGCCTTCGGTAACTTTTCGTTGGGCTCATGTCGTCCAACCATGCGAAAACGAACGACCTTCATGACCTGCGAGAATGAATGATGTAACCCGAATCCTGGAAGCTGTGCACCGAGGTGATTCCTCTGCCACGGAGGAATTACTGCCAATCGTCTATGACGAACTGCGTAGAATCGCGGCGCACAAAATGGCGGGGGAGGCGGCTGGTCACACGTTGCAACCCACGGCGCTGGTGCATGAGGTATGGCTGCGCCTGGCAGGCTCGAGTGCGCAGGCCTGGCAGAATCGGGCCCATTTCTTCGGCGCCGCCGCAGAGGCGATGCGGCGGATCCTGGTGGATCATGCACGCAAGCGCCATGCGCTCAAACGCGGTGCGGGCGCGGAGCACGAGGAATTGAACGAATCTTCGCTTGTCCTGACGGCGCCGCCTGAAGAGTTGCTCGCTGTGCACGACGCGCTGGACGCGCTCGCCGCCGAAGATCCGGCCGCGGCTGAGTTGGTCAAGTTTCGCTATTTCATCGGGATGACGATGGAGGAATCTGCGTCGGCATTGAACCTGCCGGTGCGGACGGCGGAACGCACCTGGGCTTATGCGAGGACGTGGTTGCACCGGGAGATTCGACGGGCCCGTGAAAGTTGACGTGATTCCGAGGCGGACTTGGCGCCTCGTTCGCGCACGTAGGTAAGTCATTCAAATGAGTTCTGAATCCTCAACACCGTCCGGTGCCCGTGAACGCGAACTATTCTTGGCGGCGTGCGACCTCGACGCTGACGACCGTGCGAGCTTTTTGGAAAAGGCGTGCGGGAGCGATTTGGCGTTGCGTGCGCGCGTCGAAGAGTTGCTGGCGGAGCAGGAAGTGATGGGAAGTTTCCTGGAGTCGCCGGCGGCAGCGGGCCCCACTTCGACCCTGAGGCTGAATTCATTGCCGGGCCAGGCCGTGGTCATCACGGAGAAGCCCGGTGACCGGATCGGCCGTTACAAGCTACTCCAAAAGATCGGTGAAGGCGGATGCGGCTTCGTTTACATGGCTGAACAAGAAGAGCCGGTGCGGCGCCGCGTGGCTTTGAAGGTGATCAAGCTGGGCATGGACACCAAGTCGGTGATCGCGCGCTTCGAAGCTGAGCGGCAGGCCCTGGCGATGATGGATCATCCGAACATTGCCAAGGTGCTGGATGGTGGGGCGACCGAAACCGGGCGGCCGTATTTCGTGATGGAACTGGTGCGAGGCATTCGCATTACCGAGTATTGCGACCAGCACAACCTGACCACTCAGGAACGTCTGAAGCTCTTCATCCAGGTGTGCCATGCCATTCAGCACGCGCATCAAAAAGGGGTCATCCATCGCGACATCAAGCCCTCAAATATTCTTGTCACGTTGCATGACAGCGTGCCCGTGCCCAAGGTGATCGATTTCGGCATTGCCAAGGCCACGGAACAGCGGCTCACGGACAAGACCTTATTCACGGAGTTTGCGGCATTCATTGGCACGCCTGCTTACATGAGTCCGGAGCAAGCTGAGATGAGCGGCCTGGACATCGATACCCGCAGCGATATCTACGCGCTGGGGGTGCTGCTCTACGAATTGCTGACGGGCAAAACTCCGTTCGATGCGGAAGCATTAATGCGAAGTGGTCTCGATGAATGCCGCCGGACAATCCGTGAGGACGAACCGGCCCGGCCCTCCACGAGGCTGGCCACGATGTTGGACGCGGACCTTACGGCGACGGCGTCACAGCGAAGGACGGAAGCGCCCAAGCTGATCCATTCGTTGCGAGGTGATCTCGACTGGGTGGTGATGAAAGCCCTGGAGAAGGATCGCACCCGCCGCTACGCAACGGCCAGCGAATTGGCGAGAGATGTTCAGCGCTTCATCGATGGCGATACGGTTTCTGCACGGCCACCGAGTACGTTTTATCGCCTGCAGAAATTCACGCGTCGCCACCGGGGGGTGATTACGGCGGTGACCATTATTGCATTGATGCTGATTGCGGGAGTGACCGTGAGCACCTGGCTGGCGGTGCGGGCCACATCTGCCGAGCACAAAGCGGTGGCGTCCGAACGTCTGGAGGCGGGTTTACGCCGGAAGGCGGAGAGGCAGCAGGCAAGAGCCGAGCAGGAAAGTGCGGCGGCGCGCCTCAGCGAGTATGTGGCGGACATTAATCTCGCGCAGCAATCGCTGACTCCGGCTGCGGCCAATTACGGCAGGGCCGTGCAGTTATTGAATAAGCACCTTCCGAGACCGGGGGAGGCAGACCTGCGGGGCTTCGAATGGCATTATCTTTGGCAGATGGCGCAGGGCGATAAGCACATCGCGTTGCCCCTTCAGGAAGGTGGCGTGCAATCGTTGGCGTTTTCCCCAGACGGACAGTTGCTGGTCGCAGGCGTTCGCCAGATGTCTGCCGGAAGGATGCAGTTTCCGTCCTTTGGCCAGCGGGAAAAAGTGAATGTGTGGAACGTGATGAGCCGCTCGCTGGCCACCACACTTCCCCGTGGCAGCTACTCGCTTGCATTTTTTCCCGATGGACAAAAGCTCATCACGGCAGGCGCTAGTCTCAGAATTTGGAGGACGGCGGATTGGGCTGAAGTAAAAACCCTGCCCGAGAACATGGGGCCGATCGTCTTGTCGCGGGACGGCAAAAGGCTTGCAGGGGTGGGAGGCGACGGCGTGCGAGTCTGGGACACGCTGACGTGGAGCGAACAACTGCTATTGCCGGGCGCCTCTGGACCGCTTTCCTTTTCGCCTGATGGCAAAACGCTCGCCACGGATTCACCGGCGGGTATTTCGCTGTGGCCGTTGGACGAAGCCCGTCCCGCCGTGATTCTGGGCGACTCCACGAACGTCTTTCTCCGAAGAAGCTTCTTCATGAACAGTCCCGGGGCGATGTCCTTTTCGCCGGATGGAAAATCCATTGTGGCGGGGCGCAACGCCATCTCCGAGCGGGGTGTTTTTGTGCTCAGTATTTGGGATGCCGCTTCGGGCAAGGAGATTGGGGTGGTGCCTGATGATCCAGAGCATATTGAGCATACCGGAGTCATTACTGCGCTCACATTTTCGCCGGATGGAAACACCTTGGCGACAGCGAGCATGGATTATTCGATCCGTTTGTGGGATTTCGCTGCGCGCGAGCGATTGGCGACGCTGCAAGGCCATCGGAGCGATGTCTGGTCCCTGGCTTTTTCACCTGACGGGCGGACTTTGGCCAGCGGCGGCAAGGACGGTGAACTGAAATTGTGGTCGGTACATCGTGACACGAACGCCCAGAACACGGTGGCGGGCACCTGGCAACCGGCTGCCATTTCCAAAGACAGCCGCACCGTGGCGGCGCTGAATCGTAATGGGATGGTTGGGTTCATCAATATTGCAACTCATGAGGTGGAGCAACAGTTTCAACTGGGCCAGGGCTGGTTCCGTTCCGCTGCGTCGATTTCTTTGAGCGACGATCTCTCGACGCTCGTCCAGCCCGTGGACGACGGCAGTGTTAGAATCTGGAACACAGCGACCCGGGAATCGACGACGCTCAAGGTGACGGATGGTCCAGTGGATCAGGCGACTCTGTCCCCCGATGGAAAGTCGCTCGTCACTGCCGGCAGAGGCCGCAACGTTCGTTGGTGGGACTTGGGCAGTGGGACAAATCTGGCCGTGGGGGGCGAGGTCCACAAAGTGGTTTTTTCCCGCGACGGCCGGACGATGGCGGCGTTGCGTCGCGGGAACACAGTAGAGGTATGGGATGTCGCCACCCGTATGGCCCGGACAAATTTTCTTGTGGAAACGCAGTTCGGCTTCGAAGTCACGTTGTCCGCCGACGGACGGCTCCTGGCGGTGGCCGGCAACGACGACGCTGTGCATCTGTTTGACACGGTGACGGGCAAGACTATCGGGCACTGCTACGGGCATAAGCAGGATATTTTTTCCATCGCCTTCTCACCGGACGGAAAGACGCTGGCGACCGCCAGCGATGACAGCACGCTGAAGCTGTGGAACGTGGCCACGCAACAGGAATTGTTGACGATTCGTCGCCTCGGAGGCGGCTTGCGCGGACTAACCTTCTCTCCGGATGGCCAAGTACTGGTGGGAGGCGGCAGCTTCTCGCAACAATCCGGTGGCTTGCGCTTTTATCATGCGCCGACATTGAACCCTCGGCAGGCCAGCGTCCCCTGAAGATCACTTTAGAGTGCTGGGGAATCGAGGCGAACGCACACCTCTCGTACGATTGGAGAGATTAAAGTCCGGCCCGAAGCGAGCGACTTGGGAAGCAATACCCTGACGCCATGCTTCGGATTTCTTATTCAGCCACAGGTAACACGTTGCGGGATTGGCAATCACTCTGCATTCCCTTACGGTCCGCGAACTCGGGCCGCGCCAAAGAATAGGAACAGCATGGGCAGCGTCGAAGCCGGGGAATAATCGCATGCTTAAATTCGTGAGTTGTTGGTTGGTTCTGTTTCTGACGATCGTGCCAATGCTGGCGCAGAACGGGGACAAGAAGGGTGAGGTACAGCTTTCGCGCGTGCCCGCAGAAAAAATTCCACCGTCGCCGCCCCTTTCGCCGGCAGCGGCATTGAAAACGTTCAAGCTTCAACCCGGTTTTGAAATCCAGACTTTCGCGCACGAGCCTGTGGTGCAGGTTCCGATCGCGCTTCAGTTCGATCCGGATGGTCGTATGTGGGTGCTTGAAATGCGCTCGTTCATGCCGAACCCCGATGGCCTTGGCGAAGATGCGCCGGCGGGCCGCGTATCAATCCTCGAAGACACCAATGGCGATGGTGTCGCCGACAAAAACAAAGTGTTTCTCGACGGCTTGATTCTTCCTCGCGCGTTCCTGTTGGCCTATGGAGGACTGCTGGTGGCAGAGCCGCCCAAGCTTTGGTTTTATCCTATTCAGAACGATACACCCGGCGAGCGCGTGCTCGTAGATGACGATTTCGCAAAAGAGGGCGACCCTCGTCTCGGTACGAAATCTAATCCAGAGCACTCGGCCAACAGCCTGACGCTCGCGATGGATAACTGGATTTACAGCCTGTATCACACGCGGCGGTATCGCTTCGAAGGTGGCAAATGGCTGAGTGAAACCATGCCCAAGCGCGCGCAATGGGGAATGTCGCAGGACAATTACGGAAGGTTGTTCTACACCTCCAACAGCGACCAGCTACGCGGTGATCTCGTTCCCTCACACTACATGCTAAAGGTGGGGCCAAACGCCAAAGTCCCGGGCGTCGGTGTTCAGATTGCGAAGGATCAATCCGTCTGGCCGGTGCGCGTGAATCCTGGCGTAAACCGCGGCTACCAAACTGGGACGCTGCGCGAGGATGGAACTCTCTGGAAGTTTACGGCGGCGTGCGGTCCGAGCATTTATCGCGGCGACGCATTGCCGTCGCATTGTGTTGGCAACGCGTTCGTGTGCGAGCCCTCCGCGAACGTTGTCCGCCGGAACCTTCTGATCGAACGGGATGGAATGGTGACCGCCAGCAACGCGTATGAGCAGGCCGAGTTCCTCGCCTCCACGGATGAGCTTTTCCGCCCGGTGAATACTTATACAGGGCCAGATGGCGCGCTCTACATCGTGGACATGTACCATGGGATCATCCAGCACCGGGTGTTTCTCACCAGTTACCTGCGAAGCCAGGCCGAGTCACGCGGACTGCAGAAGATAACGAACTACGGACGCATTTATCGAGTGACGAGTGGGGCAAGAAAGCAGGCTCCGAAACGCTTGTTGACCGTGGCAACTCCGCACGAATTGCTTGAGGAACTTTCCCATCCGAACGGCTGGATTCGCGACACGGCGCAGCGGTTATTGATTGAGCGCAAAGATCCAACCACGGTTCAGCCCCTGGTGAAGATGGCGTCGAGTCACGCCGATGTGCTCGCGCGGCTCCACGCACTCTGGACGCTGGAAGGCATGGGGCGATTGGAAGCGGAAATTTTGACGGCGGCGCTGGGAGACAAAGAAGCGAAACTGCGCGCCGCGGCCATTCGAATGAGCGAGTCACTGTTGCGCACCAATGCCCCGGGAACTGAAAAGCTCCGTAGCGATGTTATGGGCCTGGCGTGGGACACGGCGGCGGATGTGCAGATTCAGTTGGCGCTCTCGTTGGGAGAGATGCCTCCAGATGCTGCTAATAAATCAGCGCTCGCGTTGCTGGCCAAAAGCCCGGTGTCCCTGGCCAAAGACGCGGCCGCCTTCAGCATGGCCGCGCGGGAACCAGTGAAGATGGTGACCAAGGCGAAAAAGCCGGCGCTGTCGCCGGAGGAGCAAAAACGGATCGAAGCTGGCAAGGCTAATTACGAAGTGTTCTGCCTTCCATGTCATCAGCCGCACGGTCTCGGCCAGGAAGGTCTCGCGCCGCCGCTGGTCGGATCAGAATGGGTGTCCGGCTCGGAGCAGGTTCTCGCGCGCATTGTCCTCAACGGGTTGCGTGGGCCCATCCAGGTTAAAGGTCAGACCTACGAGATGGACATGCCCGGACTGGGAGTGCTTGAGGATGAACAGATTGCCACCGTCCTGACCTACATTCGAAACGAATGGGGGCACTCGTTTCCGCCCATCAGCTCAAAGTTTGTGAAACAGGTGCGCGATCAAACGGCAGACCGCAGTGATGCCTGGACGCAGGAAGAATTGCTGAAGGTCAAATGAAGCGTCTCGGCAGTCTCGTTGGACTGGTGCTGCTGCTCGGAGTGGTTTGTTCCACGAGTGCCGCTGACGATGATGCCGTCCGACGCGAAAAGAAAATCCACGAGACGCGCCTGTGGATTACGAATGAGTTTGTCCCGTGGTTGACAAACACCTTCCCGGGAGTGCCGGACATGTTCTGGCCCGAGTGGTTCGTAAATCCACCCTCGCGAGTGCGGTTTTCAACGTGGCTGACGAACACCTTTCCTCTCGTGGAATCTGAAGAATTCCCGGACTGGCTTCGGGAGCCGGATGGCGAAATGTTGGCAAGAGGCGTCCCGGATCATTGGTGGAAGGATGTTCAGAAAAAGCTTCCGATTGTCCCGCCTGCCCGCACCCTGCCGACAATCGTCCGAGGGCCTTATCTGCAATTGGGCACCACGAACAGCATGGTACTCCGCTGGCGAACAGATCATCCGACGCTAAGTGAAGTTGCGTATGGCACATCACCACAAAAATTGACCAAACGCGCCAGGGCGACGGGGAGTCTCACTGAACACATCGTGTTGTTCACAAACTTGCAGCCTGACACGAAGTATTTTTACTCAATCGGAACGCACGACACCCCGCTCATCGTGAAGTTGACCAACAACATGGCGCGCATCAGCACAACCAACAGCGTGCTCTACGTGAGTTCACGGGCGACTAATCTGGTCATTGCTTCCGTGACGAATGGGTCTCTCCTGTTTTCGGTGAACCGGGGGAAGCTGTCTGTTGCGTCAGCTGATCAAACATGGAAACAGGACACCCAGAACACACTGCTTCTGGTCAGTACGACGAACACGCTGGGATACATAAGCGTCAGCAATGGCATCCTCTCCGTCTCGACGCTTGATTACATTATACCCATGGATGGAGCAGAGACGGGCCGGAGGGCGAAGAACCCAAGCCGACATTTCGCGATGGGGAATACGAACATCACGTTCGCGGGTGCTGACTCGAATACGTTCTTCGTTACGCATCCAATGATTGGTTCGAAGAAACCGACGCGGGTCTGGGTGTTGGGCGACGCGGGTACGCGCAAACCAGAACAACGGCGAGTGCGGGACGCTTATTACAAATGGACTGGCCAGCGGCCAACCGATCTCTGGCTGATGCTGGGCGACAATGCCTACAGTGCCGGTAAGGATGAAGAATATCAGGGCAGTGTGTTCAAAATGTTCGATGCCATGCTCCGCAAGTCCGTCCTCTGGCCGTGCCTTGGAAATCACGACGCGGGCAGCGCCAGTTCACGCACCCAGTCCGGTGTTTACTACGACATTTTCACGCTGCCGACGCAGGCTCAGGCCGGTGGAGTAATGTCTGGCACGGAGGCGTATTATTCATGGGATTACGCGAACATCCATTTCGTCTGCTTGGATTCCAGCGACAGCGATTGGGGTGAGGACGGTTTGATGGTTCGGTGGCTCAAGGCGGACCTGCAGGCCAATAAGCAGGACTGGTTAATCGCGTTTTGTCATCACCCGCCCTACACCAAAGGGAGCCACGATTCGGATAAGGACAAGGACAGCGACGCGCGGATGCGGAAGATGCGAGAAGTGGTGCTGCCGATGCTGGAGGAGCACGGGCTCGATATGATGCTGGTGGGGCACAGTCACGCTTACGAACGTTCCTTCCTGCTCGACGGCGTCTATGGGCACTCCACTAATTTGAATGAAGCAGTCCACTTCAAGAGCACGAATGACGGGCGGTCCGACGGCTCGGGCATTTACCGCAAACCCACTCTCGGTCCCGCCGCGCACGAAGGCGCCGTCTATGTCGTCGCTGGGTCGTCAGGGCAAAAGAGCGGAGGCCGACTGCAACACCCGGTCATGTGTCTTTCGCTGAATGTGCTGGGCTCTTTGATATTGGATGTCGAAGGTCCGCGCCTGGACGCCACATTCATCGACGACAACGCGGTAGTACGTGATTACTTCTCAATTCGGAAAGGGAAGGGGAATTGAGCAAGACTGATCCCCGGTGAGCGCCACTGGACCCAAACGGGCGCGACTCTGAGCCGATCCCGGCCGGCGCGCAGACCGTCCTGGTGTTTTAGCTGGCATTATCGAGGGCAGCTTCGAATCGACCCTCTTTCGAAGAGCTGCTGCCTCGAGGCGATTCCGGAGGCGTGGGAGAGACCGGATCGCGAAGTGAGACCATTCGTTGAGCAGCAACATCCCAGACCTTCAACCGCAGGCAGCGCCAAATCTCGACCGGATGCAGCGATGTGCTCCGCGTCTGCTGCAATTCCGGCAGCGCCTTCATTACTTCCGGCAGGCGATAAAAAGGGACGCGGGAATTGAGATGATGCACGTGGTGGTAGCCAATATTTCCGGTCACCCACGCCATGAACCCGTTCATCTCCATGTAACTGGACGAGGTCAAGGCGGCCGTTTCGTAAGTCCAGCCAGCGCTATCGCGGAAGCTGACGCGCGGGAAGTTGTGCTGGGCGTAAAAAAGGTAGCTTCCGATACCCATGGCGATGAAGAAAGGCACGAGCACTGTCAGAACCAGAGCGCTCCAACCCCACAGAAGGGTCACTACGGCGAGCAGGGCGGCATGGACAACAAACGCGATTAGCGAGTCATAGTGCTTCTTCGGATTATTGAAAAAGGGGTACACGCACATCCCGAAAAGAAAGATGAACACATATCCAAAAAGGATTGTGAGTGGATGCCGCATGAAAAGGTATTTGAATCGGGCCGCCGCGGAGGTCTTCGCGAACTGCTCTCGCGTCATGATGGGGAACGAACCGATATGCGCGCCGCGCAGCTTGGAGTTGTGGTTGTGGTGATGATTGTGTGAGCTCCGCCAAATGCTGCTGGGGCTCAAAATGAAGATTCCGAAAATCCGCATCAACATCTCGGCGGCACGGGAGCGCGGAAGGATGGCATGGTGCTGCTGGTCATGATAAATGACAAACATTCGAACCATCAGAAGACCCGCAGCTACGCTGCACACGACTCTCAATGGCCATTGGGGGATAAAGAGGGTGCCAACAAATGCGGCGCCAAGCAGGAAAGCCGTGGACGCCACGTGCCACCAGCTTTTTAGCGTTGAGTCCACGGCGTAAGGCTTCACCGCCAGGAGCAATTCTTTTCCACCACGCGGGTTCATCATTCACTATAGCCCCCGAGTGGTCAGAGCACCAATCAAATCCCCTGTTGCCCGTCGTTCCTATCGTCCAAGGCCAAAGCCGCGCCGGACGGGGTGAGAATACGTTCGGACCTCTCGTGCTAACCGTGCGCCCGATGCCTCGAAGCCCCCCGTGAAGATTAACGGTTGCGGTTTGTTCACGGCACTTGATGCGTTCCCGCACTTCCGTCACAAATCAGTTATGCGGATAATTGGCGGTTCAGCCGGAGGGCGGATTCTCAAAGCACCGAAGGGCTTGGATGTTCGTCCCACGCCGGACTTGGTGCGCCAGGCTCTTTTTAACAGCCTGGCTGCTCGCGTGCCTGGATGCCGCGTCCTGGAATTATTCGGCGGGACAGGTGCGCTGAGCCTTGAGTGCTTGAGTCGCGGCGCGCGTGAAGCTTTGTGCATCGAGCTTTCGCCAAAGCATGGTCGCGTCATCGAAGAGAATTTCGCCATGATGAATCTGCCGGCGGAAATGTTTCGTGTGCGAATCCAGGATGTGTTCACCGCCCTGCCACAACTCGTGGCTGCCGGCGATCGATTTGACCTGATCCTCGCCGACCCTCCCTACGGCGATAAGAACGTGGGGCGCCGTTCTCAATCCTTTGCCCAGCGGATGCTCGATAATGAGGCTCTCCCGCAACTACTGGGTCCTGATGGCTTGTTCGTGTTGGGACATGCGCGTAGAGACACTCTGGAACTGCCCCCACAATGGCGGGAACGGAAGTTCATGAAGCATGGCGATTCCGTAATGCGTTTCCTGGAGACATCGGCATGAAGCACCGTCAAAAATTGCAGGTGGTAATCTTCATCGCCGCCCTTTTGCTTACAATTCAAACTATGCTGGCCGCCGAACCAACTCCGTGGTCAATACATAACCAGCGACTGCAAGAACTGGTCGACGAGGTCGCCGTCACCACTTTGAAGGAGTTTGCTTCGCGAAAACTTCAATCCAATCAACTGGCTGTCACGTTGGTGGATTTGCGCCAAACGCAAACCGCCAAACACGGAAGCTTTCGTGGGGGTGCCGCCATTTACCCGGCGAGCGTCGTTAAACTTTTTTACCTCGTCGCTGCCCATCGTTGGATGGAGGACGGTCAGTTAAAGGACTCGGTGGAACTCCGGCGAGCCCTTCGGGACATGATTGTGGATTCGTCGAACGATGCCACGCACTACGTTCTGGATTCACTGACGGGGACAACCGGCGGTCCGGAACTGCCTGCGGCTGAGATGAAGGTATGGGGGGAGAAGAGAAATGCGGTGAACCGGTACTACGCCGCGCTGGGCTACGTCGATATCAATGTAAACCAAAAGCCGTGGGGCGACGGGCCGTATGGGCGAGAACGCCTCTGGGTCGGCAAGGACTATAGGAATAGAAATCTTCTGACGACAGACGCCACCGCCCGCCTTCTGTCGGCAATTGTGACGGGACAGTGTGTTTCCCCAATACGCAGCAAGGAGATGATGGAGTTGATGGTGCGGGACCCGCTGGCCCGTTCCACCGATCCTGATGGTCAGGCCCATGGTTTCACCGCATTGGGACTTCCCCGCTCGGCGAAGCTTTGGTCAAAAGCCGGATGGACAAGTACGACGCGGCATGATGCCGCGTACGTTGAACTCCCGGATGGCCGTAAATTTGTGCTTGTGACCTTTACAACAGGTCACGCTAACCAGAGGGACATCATTCCATTCGTGGCGAAACAAGTGGTGGAGAAACTCTGATCGCCGGTTGGCGGCGGGTCGTGTTCCACAACGCCGAAATCAGCAGGCTAAGTTGTGCTCCGAGCAAATTATTCAGCAAATCCTTCTGGGTATCGTAGGGATCGTCAGCGAGGTTTTTAAGCATTCCACGTTCTGGACCAAGCGCTAGCGTGCTGAAGTACTCGACCAATTCATGGATGGCTCCGAAACCCAGGATCCCAAGAGTTACCGCGAGCCAAAGACGCCATCCGACGATTCCGTAGGAAAGCTTCAGGCCGCGACTCATCACGAAAGTGCAGGCGAAGCCGAAGTAGAAATGGACGTAAGTATCGAACTGCAGGCCGATGAATTGCCGACGATAATATCCGAATACACCCAGGTTGTGCAGAAGAAGCGCGGCGCACAGCAACGCAAAGTGTACTGGATGCAGGCGCAACGGCCCCCTAGCCGCGTAAGCCGCCCAAGCGAGCGCCACCAAAAACACGAACGAGTACCGATAAGTGCTGCCCGCGGGCGCCGTGAAACTCAGGCCTACCATGATGACGGTTGAGGCGATGGCAATCCAGCGATGCAAGCTCATAGCCAGGCGCGAAAAAAGCTCGCGAACTGCTCTACCGTCTTAATGTACCAGGGCCGGGCTTTGTATTCGCCGGCTGTAATGCGCCGCGACTTGGATTTATCCATTTCGAAGATTCTGATTTGCTCAGCAGCAAAACCTTTGTCCCAAACTTCCAGGGTATTCTCGTCGTTGATGCGGAAAGATCGGTTGTCGAAGTTCACCGTGCCGGCGGTCATCCAGATGTCATCCACGATCATAATCTTGCAGTGGAAAAGTGACGGTTGGTACTCATAGAACTCCACACCAGCATCGATCAATTCGTTCCAACGCGCCCGGGAAGCCCTCCGGACCACGTTTGCGTCGATGGTCCCCGGGGTGATGACCTCAATCTTTACGCCCCGCTTGCGAGCAGCGATTAACGCGTCGACGAGGAGATTGTCGGGCACGAAATACGAGTGGGCGATGCGGATGTTTTTTCGGGCCGCCCCGATTGAGTAAAGATAGACCAAGCGCGCCGATTCCACCCCATCGTCGGGCCCGGTGCCGTAACAGCGTGCGTAAACCGAATCCGCTTTGGGCAGCTCCGGAAAATAATCTGGTCCGTGAAGGACTTCGTGCTGAGTCGCAATCCAGTTCTCCATGAACACTCCCTGAATTTGAGCTACGGCGGGTCCATCAACCCGGAAGTGCGTGTCGCGCCACTGCTCCTTCGTCTCCGCGTTACCCATCCATTCATCGGCCAGGCACGCCCCGCCGGTGAAGCCGACGACCCCGTCCACCACCAGCATTTTACGATGATCCCGATGGTTCACGCGGAGAAGCTTGTGCCATTCAGTCCGGTTGTACTTAACGAATTGCACCCCGGCCTTTTCCAATTGGTCGAGTTCGGATTGCTCCAATTTGGAGCAGCCCATCGAGTCCATGATCACGTGAACTTGCAAGCCAGCCTGAGCTTTCTCGACGAGCAACGGCACTAACTGGGCGCTGAGTTTTCCCGAGCGGAAGATGAAGTTCTCCATCGTGATCGTTTTCTTCGCTCCGCGAATGGCGTCGAGCATTGCCGGAAAAATTTGAACACCATTAATCAAAGTGGTGACCTTGTTGCCCGGTAATAGCGGAGCACTTACCAGGTGTCCTACTGATTCGCGAAACGCCGGATCTTCAACACCATAGCTGGCCTGAATTTGTTTCTTGATCGGTTTGCCGACCGCTCGGGGAAAGAAAACAAATATGACCAACGCTGCTAAAATCAGGCCGCCGACTGTAAATATTCGTTGGGATTTCTTCTGCTTTAATGACATTTGTTTGCTCCTTGTTGCGTCACGGTAGCGCATCAATGGTGACTCGCCAAACTGGTCCGGGCCCCTTACCACCACGGCGGATCATGCTGCTCGAATACCACGGAAACCTTGTCGAAGCCGGATTCTGGTTTTTGTTCGCACTTGTTCTCGTTGTTCACGCCTTCCAAGATGACAGGACACTCCGTTCAACGTTTTTGTTTCTGTCCGCCACCGCGAGCGTTTTCGCCGTGTCCGATTTGGTAGAGGCTCAGACCGGCGCGTGGTGGAGGCCGTGGTGGCTTCTTCTTTGGAAAACGGCTTGTGTTGTTGGATTGGGAAGTGGCTTCGTCCGGATCTGTCGATTCAACAAACGCGCGCCGGGCCGTGACCCTAATCGCAGTTCGCGCAACGGTTCTGGCCAGCGGAATTAAATGGTGCCAGTTTATACGCCAATGGAACGCGCGCCTTTGGATGTCTTTGAGCTGTGGGTGGTGGAGTACAGCGAATCCGAGCAAAAGTTCGAGGTCGAAAAATTTGGCAGGGCGCTCGAACGGAACCTGCACAACTTTCTAAATAGTCATTCCAATGACCGCGTCATCCTAGCGTTCGCCTTTTCGGAGGAGTTGGCTGATGAAATGCGCCGCGCGTTTGATTGCCGGGAAGATCGTACCAAGCCTTTCACGCCAGGTCATATCGGAACCATAAAAGAATTACTGCAAGCCGCCGCGCAGCGCTTCCACTAGATGACTTGGTCCGGGAGCCAGTTAAAGGTGGGTTCTGGTGTTCAAATCCCGGAGAGCGTCGTCAAGATTCGGAAATTCAAACTGGAATCCGCCGGAAAGTAATTTCCCAGGGACAACTCGACGGCTCTTGAGCAGCAATTCTGTCTCGGTCCGCATGAAGAAGGCGCCGACCTCCAGCATCCATTCCGCAGCCGGCAGTCCAAAGGGAATGCCGCAGAGCCTGCGAAAAGCTTTCATCATGTCCGCGTTGGAGAGGGGATTGGGAGCGGCCATGTTCACGGGGTTATGCAGTTCGGGATGGTTAAGAATCCATTCGACAGCGCGGCAAAAGTCCACGTCGTGGATCCATGAGACGAATTGCCTGCCGCTGCCCATCTTCCCGCCAAGACCCAGCCGCGCCAGTCGTCGCAAGATCTGAAACACACCGCCAGGAACCGTGCCCATGACCAATGTGGTGCGTAATGCGACCTTCCGCGTTCGAGGGGTGGGTGCGTCGGTGAACGCCTTCTCCCATGCAAGTGCCACTTGAACGGAATACGCGTCCTTCGCTTCGACGGTGGGGCGAAAGTCAGTGCTCGTTTCATCGTGCGCGCGATTGAACGTGTGTTTGTAAATGGTAGCCGTGCTGGAATTCAGCCACACGGCCGGCGGTTGGGAGCAACCCGCGATGGCCTCGCCAAGGATACGAGTGGAATTCACCCGGGAGGCCATCACCTGCCGCTTGTTTTCTGGCGTGAAACGGCAGTTCACTGAGCGTCCAGCCAGGTTGATAACCGCCTGGGAACCTTCCAGCGTCTGGACCCATTCACCGAGCGTTTCCGCGTCCCAAAATACTTCCGGGGATTGGCGGCCTGCCGCGGGTGACCGGGTCAGAATGACGGGTTCCCAATTGAGATTGCGAAAATGCTCCGCGAGCAGGTTCCCGATAAACCCGCTGCCGCCCGCTAAAACAAGGCGAGGCTTCATATGGGTTGCGAAGTGCGCTTTTCTACGGAACGCGGCTTCCGGGGGCATGGAAGGAGCAGTGCGAGGACAAGCATCAGTGCAAGCTCCAACACCCATCCGGCATGGGGCCGCCGCCGCCGCTTCCCGGGCTTCGGCGCCCACGCTTCATCGTGGAGTGACATCCGTTTGAACCACGGCCACGGACAATTACATCGGTAGGTATTCATGCGACCCCTCCGGTTGGTGGGCCGGCCCGTGCCTCATGGCTTGGAGCCGACCCATTTGCTGATTTTACTGCCCAACTTTACAAATTTGATCACAGCGGGCGTAGGAAGCGCATCGACTTGATCGTACCAGGTGCTCATCGTCTCGAAAAAATCCCGCATGGCTACCAGTCGCTCACGGGTTATGGTTTCTTTCTCCTTGGCCGCGGCCTCAACGCACTGTTGGAGGACCTCCACGGTCGGGTCGATCTCGCGCTTTTTTCGTTCATCGAGGACTTGGCGAAACATCTCCCATACGTCGGTCATGGTCTCGAAATGGTCCCGACGGTCTCCCATTACGTGGACGATTTTCACAATGCCCCAGTTCTGCAACTCGCGCAGACTGTTGCTGACGTTTGAACGCGCGACACCCAAGGCATCGGCAATGCCCTCAGCGTGCATGGGGGTAGGCGAGAGATAAAGGAGGGCGTGAAGCTGGGCCATGGTGCGATTGATTCCCCATCGCACACCCATTTCCCCCCAATGCAGAATAAACTTATGTTGAACGGGCGTCAGCGTTTCCATAATTCGTTAAATTCTGTCCGGACAGAAATATCAAAACAGTGTGGTCTCCTGTCAAGCGTCGACATGAGCGTTGCTAAGAACTGAATGCGACCCTTCATCTTCTGTTTTCGTCAGACTGCTCTTTGCATTGCATGATTTGCTGGCCTTGGATTTTGAAGGTTGGATTCGCCTCAACGTTCCATATTGTTCCGCCGCATGAATCATGTCGGCATTGGGTATGATGTTCACCGGCTCGTTGAGGGGCGGCGACTTTTCCTGGGTGGTGTGGAATTGGAGCACCCGAAAGGGCTGGACGGCCACTCGGATGCGGACGTGCTGATGCACGCGATCTGCGATGCGGTGCTGGGCGCGATCGGGGAATCCGACATCGGACATTTTTTCCCTAACACCGACGCGCGTTGGAAAAGCGCAGCCAGCAAAGTATTTCTGGAGGAAGCCGCGCGGCAGGTGAAGTTTCGCGAAGGTACGATTATCAATATCGACGCTACTCTTATAGCCCAGCAGCCGAAGATTGCGCCGCACGTGCAGCGGATGCGCGAGAATATCGCCGGCGCGCTGGGCATTAACGTGAAGCGGGTGGGTATCAAGGCAACTACAAACGAGCTGTTGGGATTCATCGGGCGTGAAGAAGGAATCGCGGCGATGGCGGTGGCGAGTGTGGAGTTGCCAGACCAACGTCCATCGGCTTTGTAGGTTTTTATCGCAAGAGTCACAGGGGCTGCGTACGCAATCCGCGAGGAATTATAGAATGGCAAAAGCAGAAATCAGTTGGGTGCGAAGAACCGAGGAAGGGGATCGTCTCCAGGTATATGCCCACCATGTGGGTGATCGGTGGATCTTTTATTCCCGTCCGCGACGCTACGACGATTGGGAGCAGAACGACAATCCGCCTTTGGAGGACTGGTTGGAACTGCTCGATGGTGTGCGGAGGAGAATTAACCGACGCCTTGTGCGGCCAGAAGAAGAAGCGCGGCTGGTTAAGAGGATTCATGAGTTATTCCCCGAGGCGGAGGTTCCTGAATGATGTTCATGCTGAAGCTGCCGGCTGAAATGAACTCGAATCGCCTGTTCGCGCTGTGTTTGCCATCAAGAAGCAGGCTAAAAAGTGCGATAACATATCAGAAGCGATGAATCCGCCCCTCATTTTGATTTCACCCAGCACGCAGAAGCGGGGTGTCGAGTTCGAGGACAATTCAGTCAGTGTGTCGAACCAGTATTGTATGGCGGTGGCTGCGGCGGGCGGATTGCCCTCAATCGCTCCGGCTATTCCGGCCCGGCTCCTGGTTGCTGAATTGGTAGCGCGAGCCGACGGGGTATTGCTGACGGGCGGAGACGACATCCAACCTGAATTGTATGCTCCCAAGCTAAGTAACAAGTTGCGCAAAACGGTCACGGAAACTGAGCCGGAGCGTGACCTCTTTGAGCTGATGCTGGTGGAAGAAGTTTTCCAGCAACGCAAACCTCTCTTCGCTATCTGCCGTGGACATCAACTGGTGAACGTTGCCTTTGGGGGCACACTCATTGTCGATATCGGTTCACAAGTGCGGGGGGGCTTGGATCATCGACGTTTGGACCGCAAGAATGACGTGGTCCATGATGCAGAATTGACGGACGGTTCGCTGCTGGCCAATATTACGGCACAGAAAAGGCTGGGGGTGAATAGTTCACACCACCAAGCCATCGCAAAATTGGCGAAGCCGTTTGTGGCAACGGCGCGAAGTGACGACGGCGTGATCGAGGCGATGGAGTTAAAGCCAGGTACGGCCAGCCTGCCCTTTTTTCTGGCTGTGCAATTTCACCCCGAACGCTTGTATGCGCGGCATTCGGAACACTTAAAACTGTTTCAGCATTTTGTCCGCGCTTGCTCGTAGGTAGTAAAAATTATGAAGCCCAAAGTGATGATCGTAGACGATGAAGCGGTGATTCGCGAATTCGTCAAAACGTATCTCGAAGGCATCGGCTACGAAGTGACGGAAGCCGCCGATGGTTTCTCGCTGAAAGCCTTGTTCGGAGGTCCTCAACCGGATGTGGTCCTGCTGGACTTGAAACTGCCAGACGCAGACGGCCTCACTCTTTTACCCCAGTTGAAGAAAAACTGGCCCGAGGCGGAGGTCATTGTCCTGACTGGGCACGGCTCCATTGAAGCGGCCGTGGAAGCGACCAAGAGAGGTGCCTATTATTTTCAACCCAAGCCTCTCGACGCCAGCACGCTCAAACTCCAGGTCGAGCGGGCCATGGAGCACAAGCAAATCAACGAAGAGAACAGTGCACTGCGCCGAGCGTTATCGACCATGAGCGGCGGCGCTGCCCCGGTGTTTCAAAGCCAAGCGATGAAGCAAGTGGTGCGGACCATCGAGCGGGTGGCTCCGAGTGATGTCTCGATCCTGATTACCGGGGAAAGCGGTACCGGCAAGGAAGTGATTGCCGATCTGATTCACTCCCTCAGCCCGCGAAGCAAGGGACCGAATGTGAAGGTGAACTGCGCCGCGCTGCCCCGGGAATTGATCGAAAGCGAATTGTTCGGTTCAGTCAAAGGCGCGTTCACGGGGGCGCAAGCGGATCGGGAAGGTCTTTTTCGTCAAGCTGAGGGCGGCACGCTCCTGCTCGATGAATTGTCTGAAATGCCCATTGATACGCAGAGCAAGCTATTGCGAGTGCTCCAGGAGAAGGAGGTGCGGCCGGTGGGTGGAAAGACCAGTTACAAGATCGACTGCCGCGTTATTGCCGCGACGAACCGCGTTCCGGAGGAGGCGATCAAGGACGGAAAGATGCGCGAGGACTTGTTCTATCGCATCAGCGCGATCTCCGTGTTTCTGCCTCCGCTGCGTGAGCGGCGTGAGGATATTATCCCTCTGGCCAGCGCTTTCTTGAAGCGCTTCGCGGCGCAAGCCAACCGCGTCATGATGGGATTTTCTCCAGCTGCCGGTGAAGTCCTGCGCCGTTTTGATTGGCCCGGTAATGTGCGTCAGCTTCAAAACGAAGTGCAGCGCGCCGTGCTGATGGCTGAGGGAAATATCATCGAAGAAACCGACCTGGCTATCACGGTCTTGCAGGCCCCGTCTGAGTTGGCCGGGGCGAACAATCTCACGTTGATGGAAGCAATGGAACGCAACACCATTGCGCAGATGCTGAAGGACACGCGCGGTAACAAGCTGGAAACAGCCAAGCGGCTCGGCATCGGCCGACAAACGCTTTACAATAAAATTAAAATGTACGGCATCGAAACCTAACGCCAGGCAATGGGCTGCGTCGGCCCAGTTAATCCGTCAGAAGGTTCTTCACCCGCAACATCAGTCCTGGATCTTTCTTTAGTCCCTGACGGACGACTCCGTTCTGGTGTTGCCCGATTGCTTTCTGAAGCAATCCCCCGCTCTGCCTCCACTTGGGCCACCGCAATCAGACTGATGCTGCCCATTTCATCTTTCGATTCTTCGCCCCATTTGACACGCACTGGCGGGTTGGATGGATTCTTTCGGTTACGGGCCGAGTTGTTCCAATGGATTTCCGTGTCGAGTCGCGTCCGCGTAAGACAACAAAGTGAATGGCGCCGCCTCGCCAGGACGATGGCATGATGAACACTGACGGTAAATGATCGGCGCGATGTGTTCGTTAAAAGTCACGGACACGCCGTATGGGGCACCGACGCAAACGATCGTTGACGTCGCAAGGGCGCACAACCACGGAATTCGCATTCCGGTTTTATGGCAGCTTTGCCGGGCGCGTGAAAGATGTTTGCCCATTGGAGGCGAGCCGGGTGCCGGTCCACGTTTGCCGCAGCCCGGATAAATCCTCACTGGCAAATGAACCTTTCCTCGCGTGGTTCATTCTTCTCCATGTAAATGCTGGCAGTGGCCGATGACAAACACTTGCCCGTCGCCGCCGCCCGCGACGGAAATGCCGACGCGTGGGAGACGCTATTCCGTCGCTACCAGCTTCCGCTGTATGTCTACGTGTATGAACTGGTGCGTGACGAACAAACGGCACTTGATGTGGTGCAGGAGACTTTCGTTAACGCCACGCGCAATCTGCTGTCGCTGCGTGACGATCGGAAGTTCGGCTCGTGGCTGTTCAGCATTGCTCATCAAAAATGCCAGCTATACTGGCGCAAGCCGCGTCGCACCGAGCCGATGGACGATAGCGCGTCCGAGCTGGCTCACGAGGATCCAGGCCCGGCCGAGTTGCTGTTGCGGGCGGAACGACAGGAGGACTTCATGAAACTGTTGGCGCAACTACCGGAAATTCATCGCTCAGCCCTGCTGCTTTATTACCTCGAAGATTTTTCCCTGGAGGAAATCTCAGTGATCGCCGGCGTCAGCGTCGGGACGGTGAAATCAAGAATGCATTACGCGAAGAAAGCTCTTCGAACATTGTTGGAGGAACGCGCGGTATGAAATCTCCCCGAGAAATTTTGTTGGACGGTCATAGCGGTATTGAGCCGAAGCTGGATGTCTTGCGGGAACGGGTGCTGCGCGAACTGCGGGACGATGCCGACGTGGACCGGGACCGGGGAATTCTCCTCTCGCTCTGGGAGGTGCTTCGCCTTCCGCCCATTCTCTGCCGGGGTTTGGCCGCCGCCTGGCTTGTGATCATCGCTTTGAATGTCGCCTCACGCGAACAAAGTGATTTGAGAAATTCGGTAGCCCGGAACGATGCGCCCTCGCCTGAAACCCGACAGGCACTGGACGAGCAACGGCAACTCTTTGCGGAACTGGTGGGCGCAATCCCCGTCAACGATGCCGGACGCCGGCGTGCCGTTCCGGGGCCGCGAAGTGAAACCGCCAGTCTAAATACCATTGTCTGACATGAACCCTGAACCCACCAAGAAGTCTTCGCGCCTGAGTCGCATCAGCCGGCGATTCGTGTATGCAGCTGTAACCCTTATCACTCTGGTGGGGCTGGTCCACGCCGTGGAGAATTTCCGAGGCAAACGGGCGTGGGAACGATACCGTAAATCGGCGGAAGGGCGTGGGGTGAAACTTGATTTTTCGTCCCACCTACCTCCACCCATTCCGGATGCGGAGAACGGCGCTAATGCGCCATTCATTCAAGGATGGTTCCTCAATCCCAGCGCGGAGGATACGAATCGCTGGCCCAAGGGATTTCAGCTTGCCGACAGTCTTGTAGCCGTCAAACGGCGCACGAAGGGGCCCGGTTCGCAGGATGACCGATTCCTACCCGACTTAACGGCCTGGGAGGAGGCATTCGCTCTCATTGACTCGGCAGGCAAATCCAAGCGGGAGAAGATCGAGCGGACCAGCCATGGCGCACCGCTCAAGCCGGAGGAACAAGCCAGAGCCGCGCGAGCCATCCTGGACGAATTGTCTGTTTATGAACCGGTCTTGACCGAACTCAGCGCGGCATCCAGACGTCCGCGTATTCGGTATCCAGTGAACTACCATGTCGAAGATCCCTTCATGATACTGTTACCGCATCTTGCCAGGACAAAAACGGTTGTGCAGGAGTTGAAGCTACAGGTGTCCGCGGAACTTGCCGCGGGATTGACCAACCGGGCATTTGAATCGGTGAAGCTGATGCTGTGGCTGGCGGAGTCGATGAAGGATGAAGGTTTTCTCATCTCACAATTGGTGCGTATTGCCGAGCTACAGACGGCGTCGAAGGCAATTTGGGAAGGGTTGGTTCAACACACATGGAATGAGGCTCAACTGAAAGAGTTTCAGGAGGCCATGCTTGCGGTAAACTTGGCTGACGCGCTGTCGCGATCGCTGGACACTGAGCGCGCTGCCGGAGCAGCCTTCATTCAAAACGCGATTCGCAAAAACAGCATGTGGGAATCGCTTTCAGCTTCGACGGCTTACGGTGGATTGCCTCCAGCATCAAATCCTGCGGGCAAAATCATGAGCTGGCTCACCCCACGCGGCTGGCTTTATTTCGAGATGCTCAACCACGCCGCCCTGACGGATCACCTCAAGGAGAAAGGTTGGGATGTGGACAAGAAGCTCTTTTTTCCCGCTGCTTTGGACGCGAACGAAGTGTACGTAAAGAGGCAATTGGAGGGTGGGCTCTCAAGCATCTGGCAGCATAGAGTGTTTGCCCGCCTGCTGGTGCCGGCGTGGACCAAGGCCGCGCAGCGATTGTCTCGTGCGCAGTCGACAGCGAATCAAACCGGGTTGGCGTGCGCCTTGGAGCGGTACTTTCTCCGTCACAAAGCGTATCCCGAAAAACTATCGGACCTCATGCCGGAATTCATCGCTGCAATTCCCAACGAAGTCGTTTCCGAAAAAGCGATGACCTACGTGCGGACGGCGGATGGATACATCCTTTACTCTTCCGGTTGGGATGGCGTGGACGATGGAGGGGCCTTTCTTTCCGCGGACAAAAAAACGGATGCAGAAAAGGGTGATTGGGTGTGGCGCATGGAACGCTGAACGCCAGCGCTGGCTCAGGTTTTGACGTAGCCATGGGCGCGAAACCACTCGACGGCGTCCGTCAGGGCTTGCGTGGCGGAAGTCTGGGGCAAGCCGAGTTCCCGAATCGCCTTCGCTGGGTTGAAAAACATTTTATATTTTGCCATGCGCACGCCGGCGAGTGGAGCCTTGGGAGGTTTGCCGGTGACATTTGAAACCAGTTCATCCACATGTGCGGCCATGAGGGCAACGACGTGTGGGACTCGGAATTCTGGCGTAGGCAATCCGGTGATTTGCGCCAGCACATCCAGTGCAGCTTTCATCGTCCAGTTTCCCTCCGCGTTGCCGAGAATGTAGCGCTCACCGACTCGACCACGCTCGGCGGCGAGGATGTGACCCACCGCAACGTCGCGCACGTGCACCCAGTTCAGGCCGGTATCGAGATACGCCGGCATGGCGCGGTTCAAAAAGTCCACGATCACTTTTCCAGTCGGCGTCGGTTTTACATCCCGTGGACCGACCGGTGCGCTGGGATTCACGATGACGACGGGCAAACCTTTCCCCGCCAATTCGCGAGCGATCACCTCCGCCCGCCATTTCGAGAGCTTGTAGTGATTACTCATCTGCGCCTCGGCGACTGGCGTAGCCTCGTCGGTCGGCGCGAGGACGCCGTCGATCATGCGTGGCAAACCGATGCAACCGACCGTGCTCGTGTACACAATACGAGAGCAACCCGCGTCGGCGGCAGCTTGAATGACATGGCGGGTTCCCTCGACGTTGGCCGCATACATCGGGGCGTAATCACGAAGCCAAAGGTGGTAACTCGCGGCTACATGGAAACACCAGTCACAGCCGCGCATCGCTTGAGTCAGAGCCGCCCGGTCACTGACGTCGCCGCTCACTCGCTCGAAGTCGGCACCGGCCAGGCCCCGGGCATCGGCGTTGGGACGCAACAAGGCCCGCACATGATGGCCGCGCGCATTCAACTCATGGACAAGATTTGCGCCGATGAAACCGGAGGCGCCTGTGACAAAGCATTTCATTGACGCCGTGGTTTAAGGAAAGCGGCGCGCGGAGCGAAGAAAAAAGCGGTTCGGAATTAATCGATGCCTTTTGGAAAAGGCAACTGCGTGGCGACGGACAAACTCTCGTTGGAGGTGCGCTCCCAGAAACTTCAGCGGAGGAAGATTCTTTTCAATGCTTCTGTCGCAAGTTCGAGATCGTTAAGCAGTAAATTCCAATCGACGGGTAAGTGCGCAAGTTGTTCCGCGGATGGCCCTTCCAACGCGCGGGCCTGCATTAGTTGTTTCAATACGTGCTCGCTCGCCAGGTAGGTCAAAAGCTTTTCGGCTTCCACCCCATGCGGCGCGCCCCGGACTCGGGCGACGGAATTAGGGATCAGCAGGGAATCATCGTTCAGTGGCAAGCCCATGACCGGCAATCCTTCGCGCTGACCGGCTGCGATGTCGTCAAAATCAGTTAGGCCAACCAGTGCCTCGCCGCGACCGACGAGTCTTACGACGACGGAATTGCCATCCACAAGCAGCGGTTTGTTTGCGGCAAGTGCCCGGCACCATTGCTCCCATTTTGCAGCGCCCCAGTATTGCCGCAGGGCTATGAATTGCGCTGAGGTGGTGCCGAACATGGGGTAGGCGAGGGCCACCTTGCCACGCCACAAACTGTTGGTGAGGTCCAGCAACGTCGCCGGGGCCGACGCGAGCGCGAGTTGGTTGGCATTGATGACGATGCGGCGGCTGCGAAAGCCGAACTCGACGAGTCGATTCGTCTCGAGCACGCCACGCCGGGCGAGTTGCCGCGTGCGCAGCGCTTCATTGCTCCACCAGACGTCGCACTGCGGATGACTCGATTCCGCGATGAGGCGTTGCGCGAGCGCGACGGTCTTGACCGCTTCGCTGTCGTAAACCGCGCGGACTTTGATGCCCGTCTGCCGCGTGAACTCGCCGAGGATGGGTTCAGCGAACTGCTGGTCTTGCGACGTGTAGATGATGACCTCGCGCGAATTTTCCCGGCAGGAAAGACAGAGGAGGAGCAGGAAGGAGCAAATGGTTTTCATGCTGTTCTCTTGTGATACCACCACCACTCGAACAGCAGGACGCCCAGGCCAGCCAGCGCGATCCATCGCCACAGCTCAGTATTGGCGCGCTGTATTTTGGATGCGGCGATGCCTGCACCGAACTTGCCCATTGGCAATTCATCGCGGGGCCGAATGTCACTCTCGGCGGCGTCCATCAGATTCACGCAGAAGGAAAAGTCATTCGTGCCGGCGCGCATTCGGTAGATCCCCTGGCGACTGGTGTCGCCGAAAACGATTTCGGGCGAGTTCTTCTCCCGCGAAACATTCTTCACGCTGCCATCCGGGCCGGTGACTTGAGCGCTGGCGACTTCATCGCGGAGCGTGAAGCGGAACGGTTCGCCCGCCTTCACCGTCAACTGGCTTCCGGCGCCGGAGGCAGGGTTTAGCCATTCCAAAACATTCTGAACGAAAATCGGGAACGAGATGCGCAAGGGCCAGGTGCTTTGCATTGTCTCAAATCCCACCCACACGATGCGCTTGCGGTTGATTTCGCCCGCAATCACGAGGGGCGTGGCCGAGGAATCCACAATGGGCAAGCCCCAGGTCGGCGGCTTAACGGCCAGCGATTCATTGATGAAGACATTATCAAAGCTCACGAAGCGCA
Organism: uncultured Verrucomicrobiae bacterium; assembly: GCA_963760275.1. Taxonomy (GTDB): domain Bacteria; phylum Verrucomicrobiota; class Verrucomicrobiia; order Limisphaerales; family SIBH01; genus JANNGC01. The sequence goes on along the minus strand of CAVXCM010000002.1, from coordinate 1,281,967 downwards.
ACAGCGGATGCGAGTTGCGCCAATCCACAATCGCTGGCGCATCGACGCGTGAAGCTTCGGCAAATAGATTTGTCGCCACCACGTGAATGGCAAAAACGTTTCCCTTCGGCCAAACCGCGGGTGTCACATCGTCCAGCACGACGATGTCGAAACCCGGCGCCTCATCCGTGAGCAGGGAAGCCGTGGTGAGCTGAACGTTGGGCACGGGTCGAATGGCTTTTTCGAGAAAGCGATTACCGCGCGTGACGAGCAAAACCTTCACCGGTCGCGGTAAAATACTGACCACGGACGCCTGGTTGTCCGCCGCCAAATCATCATCCACCGTCAGCCGCAGCGTGAAGATGCCGTCACGGATCTGATTTGCCATGAACACCATTGGAAATGAATTGCTGGCCGGGATCGTCACGGCCTTTGTTTCCAGCACATCGTTGCCGAAGCGCAGTTCGACCTCGGCCACTTCCAGACCAGCGCCGGGATTAACGACACTGGCGAAGATGGCGCGTTGCGCCTGGTTGTCGGGATTCGCCCGAACGTCGAGCGAGGTGATTCCCAGGTTTTTGGCGCGCGAGCCAATGCGGTGGTAAACCAGCGGAAGGTTCTTATTTTCAAACTCCGCGAGATTCGGAATCGCCCCATCGCTGAAAAGATGAATCTCAGGATTGGCACTGTCCGGCTGGCTCTTCACGAGGGTTTCGGCCAATTGGAATGCTTCGCGCAACCGGGTGGGGGAATCGGTGGGTTGGACCAGTTCGAGCGCGCGGCGCAGGGAACCTTTATCGCCAGTGGCGGACTGCTTCACTTCCGTATTCGCCGCGGCAACGAGGATGACCATTTGGTCTTCATCCTTCAGGCTATCCACCCATTTTAACGCTTCAGCGCGCGCCCTCTCGAAGCGATTGGGTTTCTCATCCGTAGCCTGCATCGAAGCCGAGGCGTCGAGAATCAGCACGCGCAGCCGGCTGCTCTTGGCCGTTCCGGTGAAGTAAGGCCGCGATAACGCGAACACGGCGAGCAGCAGCATGAGGATTTGAAGCAGGAGCAGCCAATTGTGGCGCAGTCGTTGGAACGGCGCGTTGGCCTGGGTCTCCGCCAGAAACTTCTGCCAGAGCACGGTGCTGGAAATTAGCTTCACCACCCGCTTGCGTTTCAGAAGGTAGAAAACAATCACCACCGGGATGGTGGCGGCGAAAGCCCAGGCGTAGGGAGCGAGGAAACTCATGGTTTAAGCAGTGCCAGACGGGCGCGCTGGGCAGGCAACCATCGTCTTTCAAGATCGCGACAGTTCAAAAGCTTCTCCGCGAGATCCATCGGCACGTAGTAATACTGATTGGAAGCCTCGAACCCGAGCCTCGAGTCCTGCTTTTGCAATTCCATCAGTTCCTTTGCAGCGGCTGCTTCAAGCTGCAAGAGGCGGGATAATTCGCGAAGGTGAGGTTCAGCGGCATTGAGGTTTGTGGCAGCAGCCAATGCCCGTCGCGCGAGCACGAAGCGGGATTGGCTGGCCACGCTTTGCCAATGCAGGGCTGCGGCGCGCATCAAGCGCCGTTCCGCTTCGGCACCACGACGTTCCTTCGGCATTGATCCCGGTGCCTGCTCGAGTGCATCACGTAAACTTCTCTCTGCGGCGAAGAAACCGGTCGCAACCTTCTCGAGTTGCTGGATGAAGATTTGAGCTGGGTAATGGCCCCGCCATTCATCCAGGTCATCGTAGGGCAAACCAACCATCGACGCGCGGTAGCCGGTGGGTTGCTCCCAAAGGAGATTCGACGGCCCATTCTGGAGCGGCGCGGAATAAACTACGTTGCCGGAATACGGAAACTCCTTAAACGCGTTGCCACATTCCCGCCACGCATCAAGAACGGCCGCGGCGAGGACCGGGCCAAACCGGCGTTCAGCGACAGTCGCCAGATTGCCGCCTCCCAAAACTTCGCCCACGGTCTCCAGGTTCGGTGAAGGGTACCCGCCCAGGGTCCAACCCAACATGATTCCATCCACATCTTCGTTCCGCAGACGCTCTGCGTGTTGGGCCACCAGGGACAGGGCCGGGATATAGGGCACCGCGGAGAGTTCCCAAGTGTTCCCTGCCTGAATCTTGGCGATGATTTTGAGTCCGCGATCACGAGCCAGTTTCCAATGCCGTTTCGCCCTTGGACCGGGCCCCACCGAGGAGATGGAATATTCGCCGACCTCGCTTTTCACCCCGCCGCGTTCGATGGGCAGGCTCCATTCGCTCACGCTCATCAGCGACACGCCCGCGGGCAGGCGTGAGATCACCTCAGGTGCCCAGGCATCATGCCAACCCCAGTCCCAAGCGATTAACTGTTGCGTCCCGCCAGCGTTGCGAATGCCGTTGTGGATGGTGGCGTTGACCTCGGCGATTACTTCTCCCGGTGAACGCTGACCGCAACGCGGGCAAGCCCGGCCGTTCCCGTGCGACCAGCAATTCGTAAGATTTTCCGATCCCGTGATGGTGAAGAACCCGCCGAGGCCAGGCGCGGCGCGGCAAATGGCGGCGATCGAATCGGTGATAAAGGCGCGCACCGTTGCATCGCTTGTGCACAACGCGGCGTAATCCCCTTCGACGACTCCTTTGAGCGCGGGACGCTCCTTGTAAAAGGAAAGGGGCAACGCCCTGGGTTCGTTCAAGTATAGGAACACTTGGATGCCGTGACGCTTGGCGCGGGCGATGAGTTCACGCAGATTCTTAAGCCGTTCCGCATAGCGATCACTGCGTTGTTTATCCCAAGGACAGGGAGCGAGCTTGTGCAGGACAGCCTGAAGCCAGACTCCATTGACGCCCACGGCCGCAAGACGAGCCAGGAGACCTTCGGGATAGGGATCGGATTCACGCTCGAGCAGGGGATCCCCGTAGAGCGCGAAATAGGAATAGCAGAAGCGCAACTGTTTCGAGGCGTTCCTCAGCGGCGCAGCCCCCCGGGGTTTCTCACAAAGGTCGGCGACGAATTGAAACAGAGGCTCACTCCGATGCAGGATCCCTGCTGGGAACTGTTCACGCAGATGCGAGGCGATCTCAGCCTCTGCTTCGGTTGTGTCGCTGGCCGGTATAAATTTCAACGGCGCACAGCGCGGTTTCACGCTGCCAAGCTTGATGTAGAGAAAGTCATCCTCGCGCAACGTGAAGGCGAGTTCCTCCGGAGTCCAATCCAGCAGCGTCAGCAATTGGTCATAGGGCAAGAGGTGCCAGTTCCGTTTGATTACGGTGATGTAGGATCGGCGTCGCTGGTCGGCCGTGATGCGCGGTGGTTTGCCCAAGCCCATGGCCCGGCCCAGCCCCTCGATATCCCGATGACTGGCGCCCACAGTCGCTGCCAAACGTTCCATTGGAACGAGTTGCCAATTCCGCCAGACGAAGGCGTGTAGACGGCTCGGAAAATGTGACAAGGGCAGCGACTCACGTTTTCCCTGTCCGGGCAGGGCAGCCACGTCAGCCTGCGACCAGGACCGTTGCTCTGTCCGCCATGTCGGAAGGCCCGCGGCGCATCCTCCACTCGCGAGCGCGATGGCCTGAAGGAACGCACGCCGCTGCCACGGTGTTTTACTTTTACTCACGCCCACACCTCCGAGGCTCGTAATTGTTTCAATAATAAATCCTCCAACTTCATGGCTGAGCTCACGCTGAAAAAATTGATTCCCCGGGACGCACAAAACTCACGCAGTTTCTGGATGTAGTTTTGAACTGTCTGCTGGTAGGCGTGCAGCCGGTACTTGCCGAACGTCACCTCTTGCATCGCTCCGCTCTCGGCATCGACGAGTTTCAGGTCGCCGTAGGTGGCCGGCGCCAGTTCGTCCGGCGAAAGAACCTGCACGGCATTCACTTGGAAGCCCCGGCTCACCAAAGCACTCAAGCCTTTCTCATAGCCGCCGGGATCGAGAAAATCCGTGAGGACCACCGCGACGCCGGCCTGCCGCGCTTCCAGCGCACCTCGACGAAGGGCTTCGTTGAAATTTCCGGCGCCGCCGCAGGTGAGCCTGGTGATGTTCTGAAAGAACTGAATCGACGTTTTGCGTCCTCGAACAGCCCGCAATGAACCGCTTGTGCTGATGTTCTCTCCTTCGTTCGGAAACGGAACGATTGTAACGCGGTCGAAGCCGCACAGGGCCACATATCCCATCGCCGCCGCCACCTGGCGGGCAAAATCAAACTTGCGAGGGGTGCCGAAGTTCATTGACTCGCTACAATCGAGAAAGATGCGGACCGGCAGCTCACGTTCCTCCTCGTAGAGTTTCAGGAAAAGTTTTTCGAGGCGTCCGAACAGGTTCCAGTCGAGATACCGGAGGTCATCTCCAGCAACGTAATTTCGGTAATCGGCAAACTCCACCGATTGGCCGCGCGCCTTGCTGCGACGCTCGCCCTTCGCGGCACTTTTCGCCCGGCGCGCGGCGAGCATTTGGAATTGCTCGAGACGGCGGAGAAGTTCGGGAGGGAGGAGTTGCATTTTCTTTTTACGCCGCCGCGTCGAATCGCGGTGTTATGCTGCAGCGCATGCTGGAGCTAACCAACGCCTCGTTGAAGATGGATTGGATGAGGTCAACAGTCATATCGGTTCGCCCCTTAATGGCTGCGAGATTTTGCCTCACGCATTTACCGCCACCGCATCTCTCGGCACATCGCTCAGGATCTGCGTGACGACGTGGTCCGTCGTAATGCCTTCTGCCTCGGCTTCAAAATTTAAGATGAGGCGATGGCGCAAGGCGGCGGTCGCCACGGCATGGATGTCATCGAAGCTGACATTGAACCGGCCCTCCGTCAGGGCTCGGACCTTGCCGGCGAGAATCAAACACTGCGCGCCGCGCGGGCTGCTGCCGAAGCGGAGATATTGGTTCGTGATCGGCGACGCGGTCTCGGATTTGGGATGCGTGGCCAGCACAAGGCGGACTGCGTAATCTTTCACGTGCGACGCTACCGGAACCTGCCGAACCAATTGTTGGAGTTCCATGAGTGACGCGCCGTCCAGGATCTTGCTCACCGTCGCCTTCTTGTTTTCCGTCGTGCGCGTGATGACTTCAGTCAGGTCAGCGGCGTTTGGGTAACCCACGATCAGTTTGAAGAAGAAGCGATCCAGCTGCGCTTCGGGCAGAGGATAGGTTCCTTCCTGGTCGATCGGATTCTGTGTGGCAAGGACGAAGAAGGGTTCGGCAAGCTTTCGGATTTGCCCGCCTGCCGTGACGCTCTTTTCCTGCATCGCCTCCAGCATGGCGGATTGCGTCTTGGGCGTGGCCCGATTGATTTCATCCGCGAGGAGCAAATGAGCGAAGATGGGCCCGCGCTGAAACTGAAACTCGCGCCCACCTTGCGGCGATTCCATGACGATGTTTGTGCCCAGGATGTCGGCAGGCATCAGGTCGGGAGTGAACTGAATTCGATTGAAGGAAAGATCGAGCACCTCGCTGAGCGTGCGCACGAGCAACGTCTTGCCGAGCCCGGGTACACCTTCCAATAGCACGTGGCCTCCAGCAAAAATGGCGATGAGCGTCCCATCCACGATCTCGTTGTGACCCACGATGACCTTGCCAATTTCTTCCCGTAGAGCGGTGAACGTTTGGCGGAAAGAGGTGATTTGAGATTCAGTACTCATAGTCGTGATGTGTCCCAGAGAGGAGCACGAACCAATACGGATATCAACAATGTCGAGGTGACCTGACGTTCAAAAATCCAGACGCTTCTGAGTGGCGAGGTAGCGAGAAGAGTTCAACTGGCTACGCTCAATGCCTCGTACCGCTTGGAGCGATCATCGCGTTCCGGAGGGGGCTAAAGAAAAAGCCCACAAATAACCCAGGACAAATGCGGGCATGACAATAAAAAGAAAAACTCTCTCCGTCGCGGTAGGCCAAAGTGCCAAAGCTGTGATTGGCAAAAACTTGTATCCGACAATCTTAACGGGCGAGTCGAAAGAACGGCGGGTTTTTGCGAGTGTTTGTTTTGATCGTCATGCGTCAACCCTGATGGTGCTACGTCCTCCTTGAGCTACTTCTTTAAGTCATCGAAGTAATCCCGCACCGCGCCGCGGTAAGCGCGGGGTACCTGGTCTTGATTCAACGCGCTCTGCGCTTCGGTCTGCGCCGCGGTTGTGGCTTCTTCGAATTGGACCTTGCTCTGACCTTTAATCGCCACGCCTTTTAGCGTGATGCTCGGCATCTGGCCGCCCGGCGACATCTGGCCTTTGACCTTGGTGGGTTTGAGCGCCTCGTTCAAACTCGCGTCGCGCTCTGTGATGCCTTTCGCATCCATGTCCGGCCGTTCGATACCTGAATTGTCCACGGGGTCCTGACTGACGTTCTGCGGATAATAAGTCCAACCCGTTTCATCGGCCCAAGTGCCCACGCCGTTGGGACTGTTTCCGCCACCGGGCTTCCAGCCCCGGCCATTGCATTCAGAGCAACCAGCCCCATTACAACTCGAGCAAGTGCCGGGCTTGCCCTGATTCCAGCCTTTGCCGGTGGCAATCGATTGCTGCGCGCGTTCCAACATTTCCATCATCTGCGCCAGTTGTTGGGCGTCTGCCATTTGCTGGGCGAGCTTTTCAAGTTCCTTGGCAGCGTCCGCAAGAGATTGCGCCGCCTCGGACTTCGATTGCTGTTTCTGTGAATCGGACCCCGCCGGGCTCTGCGCCTGCTGCATCTGCTTCACTGCATTCTTCAAGTGTTCGGCCACCTTGCCGTACTCGCTCGCGGGTGAAAGCGCTTTGGACACTTCCTCCAGCATCTTGTCGAGTTGCTCCTTGGAAAGCTGTCCCGCCTTCAACTGGTTGATCATTTTTTGCAGCGTCTGTTGCGCGGCATCCGTCTGCGCCAATTTCAACTGCTCGGCGAGATCCTGCCCGAGCTTGGTATTCGCTTGTTGCTGCTGCATCGACTGCAACTGTTTGGCCATTTCGGAAAGCTTTTTCAGATCTTCACCTGCGACGTTCATGTCTTTCACGAACTGATCGATATTGCCCTGCTGCAACGCCTTGAGCGCGTCCTCCAGGCTGTCCATGGGCATCCCCGCGTCTTTCATTTGCTGCGACAGATTCGAAAGCATCTGGGAAAGTTGCTCCCGCGCTGCCTTGCCTTCGGGCGAATTCTTGTCCGGCATGTTGGCCGCGAGTTGCTGCGCCTTTGCCAGGTCTTGCTGAAACTTATCCATCTTGGCGGGATCGTTGGCGGAGTTGTTGCCGAGCGACTTTTGCAGCGAATCGATCTGCTTCTGCATGGCGTCGGGGCTTTGGCTCCCTTGATTAGCGCTTTGTTCCTTGGCTGCGCGTTCCAGTGGCTTCAACGCCCCCATGCGATCCAACTCCTTGGCTTCCTGCGCAATCTTCTCCCGCACGCTCGCAATGTCCTTCAACGCCTCCGCCTTGGTCAGGGAAACCTTCTGAAGTTGCTGTCCAAGTTCCTCGACTTTTTCCAGCGCCTTCTGGGTTGGCTCCAACACCGGCGGCTTGGTTTCCAACGATCGTTTGGTCAACTCCGCCAGTCGCCTCCCTGTATCCTTGATGATCGCCGCCTCCGCCTGTTTTTGGACGGCCTGTTTCGAGCGATACTCCGGCACAAGTCCGAGCCCGGCTGTCACCGCCAGAACGATCAAGGCCCAGCGCGTGAACTTGGGCAGGTGCAGCGGCAATAAACGTTTCGGATCCAGTCCCTGCGCGTGCTGCGTAGCGTCGGCCATCAACAACGTTTTCCACTCGCCGTCGACCGGGGAGTGCGCCATTTCCAGGGCAGTGCTGAGGCGCTCCTTCAGGTTCTCTTTCACATCCACCCAGCGCGCCGTTTCGCTCGCCGTGGATTCCCGCCATCCTCCCACGATGGTTCCCAACACAATGGAGACGACACCGGCGAGTCCTGCGATTCCGAGAATGGAAACATCGATGGGGACCAGCTTGTAGGTGGCAATGGCCAGAAACCAAATGAGGCTGGCGAACAGAAGGCCCTTCCAAGCCCCGCGCATAGCCCGGTCCAGGCGCCGCCGGCGAGCGGCCCGCTGCAATGCAGACTCGATGGTTTGTAGCTCGCTCATCTTGTCGCAACCGTGACGCAGCACAGGGCCGTTGGCGAGGTGATTTCCAATGTTCCGTTGGATGGCATGAGTGAAGTAAATCTCCTACTGCTTTTCGTATTCCCCCTTGTTCACGCGCTTGAGCACCGTGAACCCTGCCTTCTTCGCATCTGAAACGGAAAGCGGCTTGAGCTTCTGCGGCGAGCTGAAGCCGGAGATGAGCTTGCGCACCGGCTTCTTACACGCAGGACACGCTGTCAACTCCTTGGCCGTAATAGGGCGACGCAACGTGAAGCGCCCGCCACACGCCGCGCACCCGCCTTCGCACACTTCGTATTCGTAGAGAGGCATGGCTGAATGTCCAAGTAGCCGGTCCAAAGTCCAATCCCGATCTCACGAAGTGTCCTGTCGCCACTCTGTGTCAAGGCCACTGTGCAGAACCCGCTTTAGCCCTGAGCGTTCTCTGATTGGGAAAAGGCCGGGATGAGAAAAAGTGACGTCATGGCCTCACGCCGACAAGGCTCGTTTATGGCGAGGCGTCTGTTAGCGCTGGCGGGTTCGCGGTGTCGAATGCGATTGGCCGGAATACCCATCGCCCTACTATACTTTTCGTCGTCGCGAGAACACCGAATCGAACATACGCCCCATCGAACGAATGGGGTGGCGCCATCAAAAATCGCGTCGACTATAGAACCTTGAACTCCGCATTGACTTCACACGTTGGAGAGTCGAATTGTTTCGCCATTCGCCATGAATGATTTGCCCGAATCTCAGCCCAATGCGTTCGCTTCGGATATGACGCGGCGCGGTTTCGTTAAAACCTCCTCCTTCGCCGCTGCGATGTCGATGCTGGGCGGCATTCCGCTCATCGCCCAGGAGGAGAAAAAGGACGACGCGCCCACCGCTGTTCCCGGTGGCACGGTGAAGTGTGCCGTGATCGGCTGCAATGTCTGGGGTCGCGATATCCTGAACATGCTGGCGCGCCTGCCCAAAGCCGAAGTCATCGCCGTTTGCGATCACTACGAAGCGGCGTTACGCCGCGCCAAGGAAGCTGCGCCGAAAGCGGAAGGTTATACCGACTACACGAAGGTGCTGGAAAACAAAGACGTGCAGGCGGTGCTTATTGCGACCCCCTCGCATCAGCATAAGGAAATTGTGCTGGCCGCGTTGAAAGCCGGGAAACACGTCTATTGCGAAGCGCCGCTGGCGAACACGGTCGAGGATGCGCGCGAGATCGCCCGGGCGGCGCGTGATTCCGCCAAGTCATACTTTCAAGCGGGCCTGCTCCTGCGGTCTGATCCGCAACGGAAGTTTTTGCTCCCCTTTGTGCGCAGCGGTGCGACAGGTCAAAACATCAAGACGCGAGGGCAATGGCACAAGAAGGCGAGTTGGCGCCGCACGTCACCGGTGCCCGAACGGGAGAAAGAGTTGAACTGGCGCTTGCGGAAAGAGGATTCCACGGGACTCCTGGGAGAAATTGGCATTCAGCAAATTGATGCAATGCACTGGTTCCTCAACAAGCGCCCCACGTCGGTCACGGGGTTTGGCGGCAACTTGTTCTGGCAAGATGGACGCAACGTCGAGGACACGGCCCAAGTGATCTTCCAATATGAGGATGGCACGAGTTTCAATTATGAAGCCTCGCTCGCATCCTCCTTCGATAGTGATTATGAGATTCTCTACGGGAGCGACGCCGCCATCATGTTGCGCGGCAACAAGGCGTGGCTCTTCAAGGAAGCAGATTCACCCTTATTGGGCTGGGAAGTGTACGCCCGTAAGGATCAGTTCTTCAATGAGACCGGCATTGCCCTCGTCGCGGATGCCAGCAAGAGTGGCAGGCAGGGGAAGGGTGATGAGGAAGGCTATGTCGATCCGCCCCTGTATCATGCGCTCAATGCCTTCTTGGCGAACGCCGAACTCATCGCCAACGCGGTGGATGATTTCGTTTCCACATTCAATTCCACGGACATGAAGGCACTTACGGAATACCTCGCTGGCATCCAGAAGAGCAAGTTGCCGGCAGCGACATATGTGGATGGCTTTGAATCCACCGTGGCCTGCATCAAAGCCAATGAAGCGGTCGTGAAGAAACAAACGATTAAGTTCGAAAAGGAATGGTTCGAAATTTGAAGCGCGGAGCCGCGGCTGGAATAAAACCCTGCGCCCTGCGTCCAACCCCCATCAAAGTCATTATGAAAAAATTTTGGATTCTCTCCGCCTCTGCGGTCATCACCCTCACTGCGGTTGTCGCCGCCGATCTGACCAAGCTTGACGCCCAGATGTCCGGCAGTCGCGTTACGATTGACGGCACCTCCACCGTTCACGATTGGAAAGTCCAGGGTGGCATTATCGGTGGTTCCCTGGAACTCGACTCAAAGTTCATTGCCGAACCAACGAAGGCGCAACCAGGCAAAGTGGAAGCGCGGGTTCAAGCCAGTATTCCCGTCCGTTCAATCAAGGAAGTGAATGGACGCAAGTCGATGGACGACATCATGCACGAAGCGATGAAGCAGAAGGTCCAACCGCGCGTCGAGTATCGACTGACGGAACTGACTTTGAAAGAGACTCCAAAATCGGCGGATGGCCCGTTTAACTTCGACAGTAAAGGTGAGCTTGCGGTTGCGGGTGTCACAAACAAAGTCGCCTTTCCCGTGACCATGACGCGTGTGGACAAGATGAAGATGAAGACCACCGGCGCCACCAGCGTGAAGATGACGAGCTTTGGCATCAAGCCTCCCGCGCCCAAGGTCGCGCTGGGTTTAATCTCCACCGGTGACGACGTCAAAATCACCTTCGAATGGATCACCGCAGCGCCAGAGAAGAAGTAATCAGCCCGTCCGGCTGTGGACGTGAAAACGCCACCTACGGCTTGCGCTGTGGTGGCGTTCTTGTTTGTGCACTCGTCGGAAACTATCCTGCCTGATGGCTGCCCCGAATTTCCTCAGCGGATAATCCCAGGCTTGGTGGCGAGGGCGGAATCCGCAAAGCCCGGCACGAGGCAGATATCGCGCCAGAATCGCACAGTTATGCGAAACATGGCGACCATCTCATCATAGCTGTTGGGCTTGGTGATCCACGAATTGATCCCCGCGTCGTAGCCGCGCAAGATGTCCTGCGCCATGTTTGAACTCGACAGCATTAAGACTGGCAAAGTCGAAAACCGTGAAGCCCGAAGCCTTTTCACAAATTCGATTCCAGACATGAGCGGCATCTTCAGGTCCGTCAGGATGAGATGAGGTAACTCGTCGGCAGGCGTGCCTGCGCCCTCCAGCAGTTCGACGACACGAAGTGGGGTGTCAAAGTGGGTAACGAGACAGTGAGGCTCCACCGTGGCAAGCGCCCGCGAGATGAGGAAAGCGTCGCTCTCGTCATCTTCCAACAGGAAAATCTTAAATGGTGCTCCCACGGGGTGAATGCAGTTACGAATGCGCGGCTACTATGGGAGAGAGACGTATCTTGGGCAAAAATATTCTCGCGAAGTTCCTTGGGCGGCGACGGGGTGAATGCAAATTCGGATTTCCGGCGAGGCATAACGAGTGATACGCCGGCGTAGATTTGACGCACGGTGGAAGGTGACTACTTTATCCGCGTCCCGACGCAGGAATCCTGATGGTTTTCGGGCGGGTCGCCTAAGAAATTGAGAACAAATCAAACTGACCAGCCTTCAGGTGGAAATCCTCCTCCTAATCGAGTTGAACTCGAATCCAGCCCTGAATGCCCTGTAGGCACTCTCGGTTCGGCATATCTCCAACCGTTGCCGCACCGGCCACGGGATTACCCGACTTGGATGAAGTATGCGGTCGCTCTGGGCAGCGTTACGGTCGCATTGCTGGTTCGACTGATTCTGGCGCCTTCGCTCGGTTCGAGTACACAATTCTTGACGCTCTATGGCGGAGTGGTTGTGGCGGTTTGGTTTGGCGGATGGGGCCCCGCGACGGTGGCCGCGGTTGTGGGGTTTTTTGCTGCCTACTTCTGGGTGGTGAAGTCTGAGGCCTTGCATAACGTCAATGACCCAGCGTTCTTGGCATCAGCCTTTGGCTATTCTCTGTCCTGTGGATTGATCATCATCCTCGGCGAGGCCATGCGTCGCGCTTCGCAACGGGCAGAACGGAGCGAGGAAAAGGCGAACGTTGTTCTGGAAAGCATTGCAGACGGCCTGCAAGTCGTTGACGCCTGCGGGAACATTATCCACCTGAACCGCGCGGCCCGTGACCTCCTGATCCAGCATGGTCAGGACCCGGATGCACTCATCGGCCGGAACTTTTTTGAGGCGTTCCCTCCGGCGAGAGACGCGGAGATTGGCCACGCCTTGCAACGCACGCTGAAAGACCGTGTCATCACGGAGGCTGAGAGTTTTTATCCCGCTTGGGGAAAAGCGTTCAATGCTCGCAGCTATCCGACTCGTGAAGGGGGAGCTTCAACCTTCTTTCAAGACGTCACCGAACGTAAGCGAGCCCAAGAAGCCTTGCGCAGTAGCGAGGAACATTTGGAGTTGGTGAGCAACACTGTCCCGGCGCTCATTTCTTACGTCGACACTGACGGCCGTTACAGAAGCTGCAACCGGGCGCATTCCGCCTGGTTCGGTATTTCCTGCGAAGAAATCGTCGGCAAACACTGTAGTGAAGTGGTCGGGAAGGAATTTTGGGATTCAGTCTTGCCCCACTTTGAAGAAGCGCGCAGCGGGAAGGTAGTGGCGTACGAAGCACAGGCCCAGCACCGGACGGGGCCGCGGTGGTTGTCCGTGGTCTACACACCACATCACGATGCGCAGGGACACGTCGCCGGCATAGTCGTCCTGGTGACCGATATCACGGAGCACAAGAGCGTTGCTGAAGACATGCGCCAAAATTACGACACGTTAGCCCGTGCCCAGAGTGCGCTGGCGGAGAGCGAGGCGCGCTTCCGTCACATGGCCAACAATGCGCCCGTCATGGTCTGGATTACGGAACCGGACGGGTACTGTTCATTCCTTAGCGAATCGTGGTACGAGTTCACTGGCCAAACCCCTGAGCAGGGCATGGGATTGGGATGGGTGGACGCCACTCATCCCGACGATCGGCAATTGGCGCATGATGCCTTCGTCACGGCGAATGCGAACCGGGCGCCCTTCCGGGTGGAGTATCGTCTACGCCGCAAGGATGGCACGTATCGATGGGCGATCGATGCCGCCACGCCGCGCTACGGTCCGCAGGACGAATTCCTCGGCTACATTGGTTCCGTCATCGACATCACCGAACGGAAACAGGCCGAAGAAGTTTTGCGGATGAATCGGGAACGTCTGGACCTGGTCATGGAGGCGTCGCAAGTCGGTGTCTGGTTCTGTGACCTGCCGTTTGATCGACTGGAGTGGGATAACAAAGTGAAGGAACATTTCTGGTTGAAGCCCGGTTCTGAAGTTCCAATCGGCCTTTTCTATGAACGATTGCATCCCGATGATCGTGAGCGGACCAGGCTGGCGATTGAGCGATCGATTCAAGACAAGACGCGCTATGACATCGAATATCGAACAGTGGCGGATGACGGGCGGGAGAAGTGGGTTCGCGCCATCGGGCGGACCTCCTACGATCCCGACGGGAAGCCAATTCGGTTTGACGGTGTCACCATTGACATCACGGAGCGAAAAACCGCCGAGATAGCACTTTCCGAACTGACGGCGGCAACGGAAAAACGAAAGCGCCTTTACGAGACCGCGTTATCCAATACCCCGGATTTGGTTTACGTCTTTGATCTGAACCATCGCTTTACCTATGCAAATGAAGCGTTGCTGAAGATGTGGGGGCGCACTTGGGATGAAGCCATTGGCAAGACCTGCCTGGAACTTGGCTACGAGCCCTGGCATGCGGCGATGCACGATCGAGAGATTGAGGAAATCATCGCTACGAAGAAGTCCATTCGCGGGGAAGTGCCTTTCACAGGCCCGCTGGGACGGCGGATTTACGAGTACATTCTGGTACCGGTCTTTAGCGCCAATGGCGAAGTGGAAGCGGTGGCGGGCACGACCCGGGACGTTACAGAGCGGAAACAAAGTGAAGACGCCATCGCAAAGGCCAAGGCTGAACTGGAAACAACCAATCGGAACCTGGAATCCCACGTTGCCCAGCGCACATCAGCGCTCCGAGAGACCGTGGCGCAGTTGGAAACTTTTTCCTACAGCATCACTCACGACATGCGCGGGCCACTCCGCGCGATGACCTCGTTCGCCTCACTGTTGAAGTCTGAATACGAAAGCCACTTGGATGAGACGGCGCGGGAGTACCTACGTCGAATCATGGATGGAGCCAGGCGGATGGATTTGTTGATTCAGGACGTGCTGCAGTACAGTCGCGTTGCGCGCGAAGATCTGCGGCTCGAGGCGGTTCCTCTGAATCAACTCCTGCGCGATGTGGTCAGCCAATATCCCGACATTGCCCAGCACGAAAAACACATTCACCTCGGCGACATTTGCATGTCATCGGCGGTCCGCGCGAATGCAGCGGCCCTGACCCAGGTAGTATCCAATCTCTTGAACAATGCCTTGAAGTTCGTGCCAGCCGATCGCACGCCTGAAGTGCACATATCTTGTGAAGACAGAGACGGTCGTATTCGGCTCACGGTGCAGGACAACGGCATCGGCATCGCCCCGCAATATCACAATCGCATTTTCGGAGTGTTCGAGCGCCTGCACGGCTCGGAGTACGCAGGGACGGGCATTGGTCTTTCCATCGTGAAGAAGGCGACGGAGCGCATGGGGGGAGCGATTGGTTTGGAATCGACCGAGGGTAGCGGCTCCAAGTTCTGGATTGAGCTGCCCAAAGCCACTTTTAACTCCACACCGTTGATTTCGCATTAGGCTCCTCCCCGCACTTGGGCGTCTCTCGTCGAGTTTCTGGCGGCGGCTGCCTCTGATAGGCAGGCCAGTCTTCCACAGCTGACTTGTGAGTCTCAGACGCAATCAATTCGTTCGATTCGATTCGAGGATTCACCGCGGAACATTGTCATGGAGTTGGGCATGTGGCACCGTTCGGGTCCTTATGTTCATTTTACCCCGGTTCGCGCCCGTAGGGCTCGCTCTCCTTGGATTCGCGGCACTCTCCCTCGGACAAGGCCTGACGATTCAAGTGGGCACGCCGCCCGCGCCGCCAACGTCGCTGGTCCGGCACAATGATGTCTGGGCATTCCACAAAGGAACCAATCCGCCACAAGCAAACTGGCAAACGATCGCGGATGCCTCCTTGAACTCGGATTGGGCGTCGGCGCCGGGCGGTTTTGGCTACGGCGATAACGGCATCACCAATAATCCGGGTGTGACCTACGAATCCACCCTTCTCACGGACATGATCAATCGTTACTCCACCCTGTTCATCCGCCGCTCCTTCAACGTGACCACGGGGTTCGATCCAAATGCGCGTTTGCTGCTCACGATGGATTACGACGATGGCTTTGTTGCCTATCTGGACGGGGTGGAAATCGCACGGGCAAATACGACCAACGCTGTTGGCAGCGTAGTAACGGCGACTCAGACGACCGGGTCGAATAGTCATGAGGCTTCCTGTTGCAATGCACCCACCAGCACCCCGGCCGTTTTCGATCTGGGGACGGTCAGCAACCGGCTCGCGACGGGAACACATACCTTGGCAATCGTTGGTCTGAATCAATCTGTGGGTAGCAGTGACTTCCATTTGATCGCCGATCTTTCCGTTGAAGGACAGGGCGGCAGTGTGGCCAACAATGGCTTTTATGCGCTCACGGCTGACGCTTCCGTGACGATGTCTGGTTCCAACACTGTCGCCGGTTCCACGCGCCTCACCGTGAACGGCAATGACGCCAGTTTCAATCCGGGCACCGGGCTATGGACGAACAGCGTGCCGCTGGCCCCGGGTCATAATCGCCTCTATGTCGCTGCGCTGGATTCGTCCGGCAACGTCCTTTCCAACCGCACGCAAATCATCGTCCGGGAGACGTCGCGTATTCTCGTGGGCGGAACGTTGACTTCAAACCTGCTGGCATCCGGCGCAGGGACCATTCTTCACGTAGCGAGCAGCGTGGTCGTACCCACCGGCCTGACGCTCGAAGTGGCTAACGGCGCGGTGGTGCTCGTCAATCCCGGCGCGTCCCTTATCGCGCAGAATGGCGGCCGAATCCTTGCCCATGGCACTTTTGATCAAAACGTTTTCTTCCATGTCCATGTTTCCTCCACTGGCACGTGGGGACCGCTCTCTGCCGCGGGTACCAATTCAACGTTGGAACTGCACTTTGCCGACGTCGCCCGCTCGCAGGTGAGCGCCACCGCTGGCGCCTACGGCTTGCTTGAGGACAGCAGCATCCATGACTTCGACCCGGGGGCGGTTGGTATTCTGAACCGGCCAATCCTGATGTGTAACTATGCGTCGCTCTTTGAGGTCCGCCGTTGTCACATCCGCAATTACTACGAGTGCCTGGTACGCAATGGCGTTATCCAGGTGGAGGAATGCCTGTTTGAGAACATCGGCGGCGATGCCTTGGATTTCGATTCCGCCCAGCCTGGTTCCTACACCCGCAACTGCACCTACCGGCACGGGGTGTTCGGCAACGTCGACGCCGTGGATATAGGGCCGGGTGACCTGCCTGGCTCGACGGACACGCGCATCGAGAATTGCATCATGTGGAATTTTCCTTTCGACAAAGGTGTCTCTGTGGGCGACGGCGGATCCTCACACGGCATCATTGTGAGCAACTGTCTCATTTACAGCTGCAATGCCGGCGTGATGGCGAAGGACCGCTGCGATGTAAGCGTGCGCCATTGCACCATTGTGGGAAACGATTCTGGGCTGACCAATTACAATAAAGCCAATCCCACTTCGCCGACAGGAGGAGGCATCACCACCAACACGTATAACAACATCGTGTGGAACAATCGCGCGACGATCGGGATGGCCAACGGTGGTCAGTTGTTTGCGGATCACAACGATTTCGGAAACACGAATTGGCCGGGCATCGGCAACTTTGATGCGGATCCACTGTTCGTTGACGCCGCCCGGGGCAACTATCGACTGCAATCCAGTTCGCCTGCCCGCGGTTCGGGACGTGGCGGAGCAGACCTCGGTGTTACGTACCCGCTCGGCGGCATCCCGATGACGCCGCTTGCATTAGCCGCCGTAATCACGGGCACCAACGCGCCGGTAATCAATTGGGTGGATGACTCGCAAAATGAAGAGGGGGTGGTGATACAGCGATCCGCCGATGGATCGAACTGGTTGGTCGTTGCGCAACTCCCGGCTGAAGCCACGAACTTTCTGGATGAATCGGCGCTGGCCGGGCAGAAGTATTTTTACCGGGCTCAACACACTAATTACGTGGCTGCCTCGCCTTACTCCAACATCGCAACGGGTCAGCGCCAGGATAGTGGGAACCGCTTGGTGGGCGGTGCCCTGGCTACAAATGTAAGCTGGTCGGGAACGATCGTCGTCACCTCCAGCGTTGTCGTGCCCAATGGCCTTACCCTCACGGTGCAACCGGGTACGCAGGTGCGCATAGCCGCGAGTCTCTCCATCACCGCGCAAGCAGGGGGAACTATAAACGTGCAGGGCTCCGCCAGAGATCCCGTGCGTTTCATACCAAACGTCGGCTCAACGGCTTGGGGCAATCTCAGCGGCACCGGCAACGGTGCCACCGTAACAATTCGTCATGCCGAACTGTGGCGTGGTGGCATCAATTTGGGCACGGCCGCCACGGGATTGATTGAAGATTGTTACATCCATGAAGTCAGTTCAGCGATTGTCGCCAACTCTGCCGCGTTGGTCACGGTGCGCCGAGTGCATGTGAGTCATTTCGGGGAAACGATTTATAACAGCACGCTCGTGCTGGTGGAGGATTCGCTCTTCGAGAATCTCACCTCGCCGAGCAGTGACGCCGTGGAACTTCAGGGCGCGCCTCCCGGCTGCATCGTTCGCCGCTGCACGCTCCGCAATGGCAGCGGCGCCAACACTGATGCCTTTGATTGCAACGGCTCCCGCAATGTCCTGATCGCGGATTGCGTCATCCACAGTTTCACGGACAAGGCGATTTCCTTCGGTTCGGCGGGGCAGGGCGGGCAGACGTCGTCCGGCATGGTTGTGAGCAATTGCCTCATCTACAACGTGAACATCGGCATCGCCTTGAAGGACAGCGCCACCGCGAGCTTTTACCACAACACGATTGTCGACTCGGCAAGCGGTCTGTCGTTTTACCAGAAGTTCGTTGGCGATGGTGGCGGACACATGACTAACGGCTTCAACAACATCCTGTTTAACAACACAACGAACGTGGGTCTCTACGACGGTTCGACCCTTGTGATGACTTACAGCGACATCGAAGGAACAAACTATCCGGGCGTCGGCAATGTGAGCGTCGATCCGCGTTTCCTCAATGAATCGGCGCGGGATTTCCGGCTGGCCCTGAACTCGCCAGTGCGAGAGATCGGACTCAACCGTCGCGACATGGGCGCCCTTTTTCCGATTGGTTCCGTCATGGCGGCGAGTCACCCCGTGTTGCAACCGCTGGCGGTGAGCAACAAGGTGAGCACGATCGCTTTCTGGGCGGACCCGGTGCGCACCTACACCCTGCAATGTGCGACCAATCTCACTGGTGCTGCGTGGACGGCAATTCTCACGGTGCCGACGAACCATACATCGCGCCTCGTGAACGTGACGAACACCGTGAGTGCCGGAAGTCAATTCTATCGTTTGGCATCACCTTAATGGAGAGCCCCGACGTGGGAACGGCGCCGCGTTGGGGTTCGCCCGCGTTGTATGCCGCGGCCATGAAATTCGCCACCCGCTGAGGTCACAAACGGTCAGGTAACTTGGGTCGAGTTGTAGGTGCTGAACGCTCCTCTGCAATCGGGACCTGAATTGACATCACCTCTGTCGCCGTCCAACTTTCGCTCTACATTTTTGCACGCATGAAACTGAATCGCCTTTTCTCAATGTTAGTCCTGGCTGGCGCGCCTGCGCTGGCGGGGGCGGCCGATCCGATTGATTTCGATAAGCAGGTGAAACCCATCCTGGAACAAAATTGTATCCGGTGCCATGGCAGCGAACAGGGGAAGGGCGGGTTGCGGCTCCACACCAAGGAATTGGCCATTACGGGCGGCGATAGCGGGCCGTCGCTTGTTGTGGGCAAGTCCAAGGAGAGTTCGCTCTACACGACCACGATCCTGCCGCCTGAAGATGACAGGGTGATGCCGCCGCAGCCAAAAAACAGACCGTTGACCAAGGCGGAGGCGGAAGTGTTGAGGGCGTGGATCGATGAGGGTGCGAAATGGCCCGCGGGGGTAAGCCTCACGGCGGTGAAGCAGGTGGACTTCGTCAAAGACATTCAGCCGATTTTCGAGTTCAAGTGCGTGGCTTGTCATCGTGAGGGCCAGAGCAAGGGCGGGTTGAGGATGGACGAAAAGGATCTGGCGTTTAAGGGCGGCGATTCGGGTGCTGGGATCGTTCCTGGAAAACTTAAGGAGAGCCACATTTACACGTCCACGATCGTGGATACGAACGACGATCGTTTGATGCCGCCGTTGAACAAGAACGGCCCCCTACCCAAGGAAGAGATTGCTTTACTGGCCGCGTGGATTGAGCAGGGGGCGGCGTGGCCAGATGGGTTGAAACTGACGGCTAAAAAGACGGAGGAAGAGGCGGGCAATGAACTCACCACCGTCGCAGACATCTACAAGCAACTTACTGCCAAGGTGGATGCCACAACAGAGGCGGAAATGAAGGCCTACACCAACACCATTCCGGGCACACAGGTGACCTACGGGATGACTCCAATTAAAGGTGGAGAATTTTTGATGGGCAGCCCTGCGAACGAGGCCGGGCGGAACTCGGACGAAGGTCCGCAGCACAAGGTCAAGATCGAGCCTTTCTGGATGGGTGTGTGTGAAGTGACTTGGAATGAATACGAACTGTTCATGTACCAGGATGAAGAGCGGAAATTCCGCAAGGAGATCGTTACGGATCCTTACGTGGACAAGATTTCGGACGCAGTATCCCGTCCCACGAAGCCGTACGTGGAAATGAGTTTCGGGATGGGCAAGGACGGTTACCCCGCGATCAGCATGACGCATCATGCGGCCAACAAGTATTGCCAATGGCTCAGTGCAAAGACGGGTCAATACTATCGCCTGCCCACGGAAGCTGAGTGGGAATACGCCTGCCGCGCCGGAACGACGACGGCGTATTCATTCGGTGACGATCCGAAGCAATTACCGGGCTATGCGTGGTTTGAGGAGAACAGCGATTTCAAATATCAGAAGGTCGGCCGCAAGAAGCCCAATTCCTGGGGGCTCTACGATATGCACGGCAACGTGACGGAATGGACTTTGGATGGCTACGATCCGGCTGCCTACGAACGCTTCGCGAACGGAGAATCCGTTTCACCCTTCGTGCGCGGGACCAAACCCTATCCTCACGTGGCCCGCGGTGGTTCGTGGGACGACACGCCGGCGAAGTTGCGCAGCGCTGCACGGCGGTTTTCGGATAAGAGTTGGAAGCAACAGGATCCGCAACTGCCCAAGAGCATCTGGTATTTGACGGACGCGCAGTTCCTCGGTTTTCGAATTGTGCGCCCGCTTAAAATACCGCCCACCGAGGAATTGCTGAGAGTTTGGAACAATGGCGTGGAACGGGAATAGCGTCTTATCGTCCGGGGAAGGTCGAGGGCATTCGTATGGCTGGAAATGATTTCGGAGATCGATTGGCCGTGTGCAGTTGGTCGTTGCAGCCGGCGTCCTCCGAAGACTTGGTCGCCAAACTAAAGCGAATTGAGATCCCTCGCGTCCAATTGGCGTTGGACCCTGTTCGGGAGAACGTCTCCGAGTGGGGAAATGTCAGTGAAGTGCTTCGCGCCAACGGGATCAACATCGTGTCAGGTATGATCGGCTTCGTGGGCGAGGATTACACGACGATGGAGTCAATTCATGCCACGGGCGGAGTAGCGCCGGACGAAACGTGGGCTGAGAATTGGGAGAATGTGCCGCACGCCGCAGAGATCGCGGCAGAGCTTGGGATCAACCTGGTTACATTCCATGCAGGGTTTCTTCCTGCGAACGAAACGGACCCGGCCTACATAAAGATGCATCATCGGTTGGAATTGATTGCTGATGTGTTTGCGGCCAAAGGGGTGGACATTGCTTTCGAGACGGGACAGGAAACCGCGCCAGTGCTAGTCCGTTTCCTGAAAAGCCTTGGCCGCAAGAACGTGGGTGTGAACTTCGATCCCGCCAATATTATACTTTACGACAACGGAGATCCCATCGAAGCGCTCCGCGCCTTGGGACCGTGGTTGAAGCAGGTTCACATCAAGGACGGTACGCGAACCAAGCGTCCGGGCACGTGGGGTGATGAGGTTGTAGCAGGAAAAGGCGATGTGCCGTGGACCGAGTTCTTCGCGACCCTTAACAAGATTGGATTCGCCGGACATCTCTGTATCGAGCGCGAAGCGGGAAGCTCACGCGTGGAGGACATACAGGCTGCTAAGCGGTTAGTCGAGCGGTTGGGGTAGGGTGGTTACACCGTTGTTGTCGAGACTCGGGACTTGGTCTTTTCCTGACTTCCCGCCTGGTATGCTTTTTTCCAAAATTATTTCAGCGAAAACGCGCGACTTCTCCGTATTACCTCAGGAGCGGGATTAAGCCTCAGCATCAACGGTCAGCTCAGGAATCGGAAGGCAGCCTCGCAGGTTTCGGTCGATACCCGATTTCTGAGCAGGATTTTACTAGCCGCTGACAATGGGTGGGAGCATTTGGGCGAGAATCCCGTCCGAGAAATGGTATGGGTGATGCAAGAAAAGGAGGGAACAGTGCAATTCGATGAAGCCGAGGTTGAAGGCCCGTGTCTGATTCCGTTGAGCCATGCCCAGAAGGATGAGCGCGCTGCACAATTTCAGCGTGCGGCGAGCGCGAAAAAAATCCAAATCCAGAAAAATGTAACCCTCTCTGAGGACCAGCGGCGGAGTGCGCTTCAGCTCTTGCGACAGCAAACCGAAGCGGAAATGCGGCGTGGATTGGGCGACCGAAACTTTCACGCATTCCAGGCGTTTCACCAGTGGTGGTTCCGGGACATTTCAACACCCAGTTAAAGGAGGTGAACAATTACCGGGCCTCCGCATTCTACTTATCATTGAAGGCGGCCCTTCGCCAGGGAGCAGGATTTCCGACAGACAAAACGAATGACCACTATGGACATGCTGATTGAAAGTCTCGAATGGAGTTCCGCATTG
The DNA here is from genome assembly GCA_963760275.1 of uncultured Verrucomicrobiae bacterium. Lineage (GTDB taxonomy): Bacteria > Verrucomicrobiota > Verrucomicrobiia > Limisphaerales > SIBH01 > JANNGC01. The sequence goes on along the minus strand of CAVXCM010000002.1, from coordinate 1,259,757 downwards.
CTGGAACGAAGCAGGGCGAACCATGAACCGGAGGTTTTCCGAGTCGGGCCGTCATTGATCGACCGGCGCACCGGACGTATCGACACGCCCGGAGGCGCTCGCCAGTTAAGGGCAAAAGAGCTGGACCTCGTGTCCCACCTTTATCACCACGCCGCCACGACATTTACTCGCGAGGAATTGTTGGAGCGGGTCTGGAACTGCCATCCCGACCTTGTAACGCGGACTGTCGATCAAACCGTCGCGACGCTTCGTCAAAAGATCGAGTTGAACCCACAGCGGCCGCAATTTCTGCAAACGGTTTACGGCGTCGGGTATCGGCTTGTGCCCTAGCCTGTGGGTGGCAGGGGTGGCCAGGTCGATAGTGAAACGCTGGCGCGCCACTCCTCACATGTTATTCTTTTTCCGTGGCCACACTTCTCTCAGGATTGCTTGGATTGCTTGTCGCGACGAATCAGCCGGCGGCGGCGAGTAACCTTGTACACGAAAGAACCGGCGCGAAGGTCCAGGTCGCAGACGCCAACGATCCGGTCGAGCGTGAGTATCTTCGATTGCTCGAACTGGATAATTCCACCCAGGCGGAGGTGGATCGGTGGATCACCGATAATGACAAATTCGCTGCCGCAGGCGCTGCGGATGACCCGGCGACCCTGCGGCTTCGTCTTCGCCAGCGATTTGACCCGGTGGAAAAAGGCTACCGCAGTTTTCTGGAGCGGAATCCGCGGCATTTCCGCGCGCGCATGGCGTTCGGCAGTTTCCTCGGTGATATCGGCCGGGAGGAAGAAGCCAAGGATGAATACCTGAAGGCACGTGAAGTGGACCCAAACAATCCGGCCGTTTGGAATAATCTCGCCAACTATTACGGCCACAACAGCCCGGTCACGAACGCCTTTGCCTGCTACGAGAAGGCCATCGAGCTAAATCCAGCGGAGCCGGTTTACTACCAGAACTTCGCGACTACGGTTTACTTGTTCCGGTGGGATGCGACCAATTATTTCAACCTTACGGAGCAGCAGGTGTTCACCAAGGCGATGGGGCTCTACCGCAAGGCGCTTTCACTCGATCCTGACAATTTTCCGCTGGCGACGGACCTGGCACAAACTTACTACGGCATTCAACCCCCGCGCGTCACCGATGCCTTTCAAGCTTGGAAGGAAGCGTTCAAGATTGCGCGCGACGATATTGAGCGCGAAGGAGTGAGGCTTCATCTGGCGCGCTGGCATCGAACGGCCGGTGATTTGGCGGCGGCGAGGCAGGAGTTGGCACTGGTCACGAATCAAATGTATGCCGTGAGCAAGGAGCGAATCCTAAAAAGTCTGAGCAAAAACGAATCCCGCACTAACTCAGTTCCAGAATCGCTTCCGGCCACGAAATGACCGGCGGCCGAGCTGCAAACGATTTCTAGCCGTGTTGGCTTAGGTTGGTTAGAAAGAACCGATTCCCGCTGATGAAAAGGAAAACTATGAATCGATTCATGCTCGTCCGTTTACTGATGGGGTTTTTTCTCTCATCCGTTCCCAGTTGGTCTGGGACTCAAGCTGCCATTACTCCGCCGCCTGACGACGGGAAATTGCGGATCATTTGCTTTGGCGCTCATCCCGATGATTGTGAACTTCAAGCGGGTGGCACGGGAGCACTTTGGGCGTCCAAAGGTCACCACGTGCTGTTCGTCTCGGTATCCAACGGCGACATTGGGCACTGGCGCGAAGCGGGCGGTCCGCTGGCACGCAGACGTAAAGCTGAGGTGCAAGCTGCGCACAAACTGTTGGGTATCCAAGGCGAGATTCTCGATATCCATGACGGCGAAGTTTTGCCGACCCTGGAAAATCGCCGCATGATCACGCGTTTAATCCGGGAATGGAAGGCGGACGTGGTGATTGCCCACCGGCCAAACGATTACCACCCGGACCATCGTTACACCGGAGTGTTGGTACAGGACGCGGCTTATATGGTGACGGTACCGCACTTTTGTCCGGACGTGCCTCACCTCCAAAAAAATCCGGCATTCTTTTATTATCCCGACAACTTTAAAAAGCCGAACCCGTTCCAGCCTGATGTCATCGTGTCAGTCGACCCGGTGATGGAAAAGAAACTGGATGCGCTCGCCGTGATGGAATCCCAATTTTACGAGGGCGGCGCGAATGGCTCGGCTCAGTTGATGCCCACCGATCCGGAAAAGAAGAAAGCGCGTCACGCGGCAGTGCGGGAGGGGTTTGCCCGGCGGAACCAATCCATCGCCAATCGATTTCGAACGAAGTTGGTGGACTGGTATGGAGCGGAACCCGCGACGAAGGTGAAACACGCGGAGGCGTTTGAGCTTTGCGAATACGGGGCGCAACCCAACCGGGAAGAACTAAAGAGATTGTTTCCGTTCTTCGAGTAGCGAGAACCTGGCGATCAAACTTTTCCCAGACCCTGGGCCACGCGGCGTTGCGTTTCCCGATAGCCGTGGAGGAACATGTCGTTGTCGGCCACGGCCTTCTGGATGAATTGGATCAGCAACAACATTTCAGAGCGGTTTACGACCAAATGCACCCCAAGTTGGAAAGCCTGCATGGGATTGAAGCTGGTAAAGGTTTCCCCAACCAAAATGATCGTTGAGTGCCGGCGAAGTTGCATCTGCGCGGACTGGAGAAAAACGAGGCTTCGATTCTCCGGCGCAATGTCGGCCGCGAAACATTCTTCGAGAATGATCACCTGATAAGGGACCTGGGTGAAGTTCGTGATAAAGTCGCCATGCGTCGCGGCACTGTGAACTTTATAGCCGAGCTCAGTTAGTGCAGCGCGGGCCAATTCCTGCCATTCAGGCGTGCTCAAGCCCAGTAGCGCGGGCTTATCGGTCGTGGTGAGGAAATCAAACGTCGCGGACATAGGCTCAAATCTTCAAAGACGTAATCTGGTTGGGGTTGGCCGAGCGGGAACGCGCTTCGAGCTTCTCCGCCATCTTCAACACGAACTCGGTCGTGTTTTCGCCCCGCTTTTTCTTGATGTTATCAATGCCCCTTTGCACCGGGCCACGCTTGCTGCAGTAGAGCAGGGCAGTCTCCTCGCTAATGACGCCGTTTTCATACGCATCCAGGCACGATTGATCGAAACTGCGCCAGCCGAAGGTGTAGCTCGCTTCGATGATCTCGTGAAAACTTTTGCCCTCACTCTCGCCGAAGATGACGCTTTCTTTGACGCGCAAGTTCGAGCCCATGATTTCAAGAAGGGCCAGGCGACCGCCGCCAATCTTGGGCGCGAGTCGCTGGCCAACGACCCAACGCAATGTGTCCGCCAGCCTGTGCCGCACCTGCTCCTGCTCCGCCGTTTCGAACATGCCCAGGATACGGTTGATCGTTTGTCCGGCATCAATCGTATGCAGCGTACTCATCACGAGGTGCCCGGTCTCGGCCGCGCTCAAGGCAATTTCAACCGTGGCCCGGTCACGCATTTCACCGACGAGGATGATTTTGGGTGCCTGGCGTAAGGCAGCGCGCAGACCGCTGGAGAAATTGTTGAAGTCCGAACCCATCTCTCGCTGGTTGATGGTCGCCTTTTTCTGCGAGTAAACGAATTCGACCGGATCCTCGAGGGTGACAATGTGGACCGCCTTCGTTTCGTTAATCTCATCCAGGAGCGCCGCAAGCGTCGTGGATTTACCAGAGCCAGTGGAGCCGGTGACCAATACCAGCCCGGTTTTCTCCTTCGCCGGTTGATGAAGAATCTCGGGCAGATTCAGATCGGCAATGGTCGCGATCCGCGTGTTCAGTTTGCGGAGAACGATCGAATAATTGCCGCGCTGGGCGAAAATATTGACACGAAAACGGGCTTTCCCAATCAGCGAGTAGGAGGTGTCGCACGAACCGGTGCGGAGTAAATCGTCGAGGAGCCGTGGGTTGCCGCCGATTAGATTGAGCGCCAGCATTTCGGTCTGGAATGAGGTGAGTTTCTCCAAGGCTGGTTCCATCGGAACGGGCACCAGGACCCCTTCGGCTTCAACCTGCGGCGGTTTATCGACGGTGAAGATCAGGTCGGAAACGCTCGGGCGATAATCGAGCATCGTCCCCAAGGTATAATCCAGTTCGTTGCGGCGCATGTTTAGAGAGCGGCTACTTCGTCATCGAGCGGCGGGGTCGCCAGGAAAGGCCGGAATTTCTTTTTGTCGAGGCACTTGTCATACGCTTCTTCGGCCGAGATTCGTTTCATGCGCAGATGTTCCATGATGGCGTCATCGAGCGGCACGTTGCCGATTTTCTTGCCGACCTGGATCATGCCGGGCAGTTGGTGCGTCTTTCCCTCACGCACTAGATTCGCGATGGCGGTGGTGAACACGAGGATTTCCAGGGCGGCCACGCGGCCTTTCTTGTCCACCCGTTTGAAAAGGTTTTGGGCCACCACGCCCTTTAAGGCTTCGGAAAGTGTGGCTCGCACTTTGTTCTGCTGGTCGGCTGGGAAGACGTCGATGATACGATCAACGGTTTTGGCGGCGCTTTGTGTGTGAAGGGTTCCGAAAACCAGATGTCCGGTGCTTGCCGCGGTGATCGCCAGTTCGATTGTTTCCAGGTCGCGCATTTCGCCGACGAGAACGATGTCCGGGTCTTCACGCAATGCGCCACGCAATGCCGAGGCAAATGATCGCGTGTGGACGCCCACTTCGCGATGATTGACGAGGCATCCCTTGCTTTCGTGAACGAACTCAATGGGGTCTTCCACGGTGAGGATGTGGTCGCGCCGGTTCTTGTTCGCGTAATCCACCATGGCCGCCAACGTGGTGGATTTCCCCGAGCCTGTAGGGCCGGTGACCAGCACCAGGCCTTTGTGGAGCATGCAGAACTTCTTCAGCACCGCGGGGAGGGGAGCTTCGATTTTTTCAAAGTCTTCGAAGGAAAGAACCTTCGAAGGAATCTGGCGAAAAACGGCGGCAATCCCGTTCTTCTGGTTGAAAAAGTTGGCGCGGAAACGGGAGATGTTCGGGATTTCGTAGCCAAAATCCACGTCGCCCGTTTCTTCGAACTGCTTAATCTTGTACTCGGGCGTGATCTCGTAAAGCATCGCCTTGAGCGTATCGTTTTCGAGCGGGGGGAATTCGACTCGCTGCAGTTCACCGTTAATTCGGAGGATGGGCGGATTGCCGGAAGAAAGATGAACGTCCGACGCTTTCTGCTCGAACATCAAATTGAAGAAGGCATCAATCTTGGCCATACGAAGTTACAGCGGCACGATGAACAGTGAACTTAATCATGAATTCGGGCTGGAAGGGCCCCCGCCACCCACGGCCCGCACGTTTTGGCTCACGACCCAATAATTTGCTCGATGAATTCCCTGACTGAATTGCTCCGGGAGGAGATTGGTCGGCACGGTCCAATGCCGTTTGCAGGGTTCATGGCCGAGGCCCTTTACCATCCCAAGTTCGGCTATTACAACCGGTCGCTGAATCAAATCGGCAAACGGGGGGATTTTTTTACCAGCGTCACGGTCGGGTCGTTTTTTGGGGAGTTGCTAGCGTACCAGTTTGCGCGATGGATGGAACAAACCAGTCCGTCTGGCCCCCTTCATATTGTTGAGTCTGGGGCGCATGATGGGCGGTTGGCCAAGGATATTCTCGAAGCGATCCAGGCGCACGAATCAGACTTATCGAAGCGTTTGACTTATTTGATTCTGGAACCTTCCGCGCAGCGCCGGGACGCACAGCAAATCGCGCTCAAGCCATTCGTGAACGTCCGCTGGGTGGAAGATTTCTCTGAAATTAAAAGAGGGATCGACGGCGTAATCTTTTCCAATGAACTCCTTGATGCCATGCCGGTTCATCCGTTCGCCTGGGATGCCCGGGATAAGGAGTGGCACGAGCTGGGAGTCGGCTTAAACGGAGATCAGTTCGTATGGATTCCCCTTTCCGCGCCGACGATTGCGCCACCGCGGTTCCCGGACGTTTTGCTTGATGTGCTTCCCGATGGTTACCGTTTCGAGCTTTCGCCCCAGGCCACGAGTTGGTGGACCCGAGCGGCGTCGGCGCTGAAGGCGGGCCGAATAATGGCGATCGATTACGGTGGAACACTGGAGGAGTTGCTGTCGCCGAGTCGAACATCGGGAACCCTTCGCGCCTACTACAATCATCGCGTAAGCGAGAATGTTTTAGATGAGCCGGGAAGTCGGGATATCACCGCGCACGTTAATTTTTATGAAATCCAGAGGGCCGGCGAACAGAGCGGGCTGAGGACGGAATCTTTCACGACTCAGGGCCAATTCTTGACCGCGATTGCGCGGGACCTTTGGATGCGCCGCGGAACGTGGCCAGCGATGCAAGTTCGGCAGTTCCAAACGCTCACCCACGAGGAACATCTTGGCCGGGCCTTTCGTGTGCTCATTCAATCGCGCTGACAGGCCAGGCCGTTTCCACCTGCCACTCGCCACCTCGGATGGCCAGAGAAACCGCCCCGGCCTCGCGCGTAAATAGCACCGTGTCTGCGTGGCGCTGCAATCGGTGCCGCAAACCCTTTCCTGCACGGCGGGTGGGAGGCAGTTCTGAATCCACGATGACGATGAGTCGCGGGCGAAGCATCTCGAGCCATTCATCCGCCAGGGGTTCACCTGACGTGGGAAGGCCGCTGATCACGATATCGGCCCGCTGATCCGAATGACGCATGCAAAAGGCGTTTTGTCCCCGCTTCCCGAGACCCGATGTGAGAAGGACGCGGACGCCGTCAAAGTCTCCAAGAGCTACAACCGATTCATCCTCGGCAACGGACGGTCGGTCGCTTGTCCCGGGGTGAAGGATCGTCCAAGGTGGGAAACGGAATCCATTCGTCGCACACTTTTGAAGTTTTGAGGTCATCTCGAGGTCCGCAAGCGCCTCACGATATGGGGACGAGCGCGAGGCCAGGGGAGATGAATAGGTCTTGCGAATGGGAAACAATTCGTTCAGCGATTGAGCGCCTCCGATTTGTCGGGCCGTTCCCTGCGTCAGGAGGAAATGATCCAGACGATTCAGCCCCTGTGCCTGGAGGTAAGGTTTCAGAGTGAAGTCCATCGCTCTTCGGCTCCCGCAGTCCAGTAGCCAATCTCCCCCATCCCGCGGTTGTACATAAACAGCGTGCCCACCGCTGAGAGGCAATGCAGTCAATCGATGCCACATACGATGCCTGCTCCAATCAACCGCCCACGCCGTCGCGAGCATCACCGCCGATAGAAGGGTAACCCAGCGCAAATACCGGTGTGTAAACCAGCCTGCGCAACCGGCTAACAGCAATCCGTAATACAAGGCGAAGGCTGCTGCACCGGGGCCGCTGACGTGGAACCAAGCGAGCGGCAAATCTGCGGACTTTTCGCTCAGCCAAACCATCAGGCGCATCCAAAGCCAGCCACTGTTGTTGAACCATTCGGTGAGCGGCGGCAGAAAATCACCGGTGACGATGGCGCCCAGGCCGCTCATCAAGGCCAGCGAGCTGACAGGCACCACGACAAGATTGGCGACAAGGCTCCCGGGTGTGAAAAGGTGGAAGTAATATGCGATGAGTGGGACGGAACCCAGGAACGCTGCCAACGATGTTGCAAATCCGCGCCAGAGCAATCGTCCCCCGCGAAAGGTGGTGCGTTGCCAGAGAGGGCGGAGCTCATAGGGCAGCAAGGGATCGAGTTGGAAGAGCCGGTTGCGCAGTTGCTCAATGGGCGGCAGAAGCAAGGCAATGCTGAGCACGACAAAAAAGGACAATTGAAAACTCGCCTGAAAAAGTTGCTCCGGCTGCCAGACGAGAATGATAAGCGCCGCCGCGGCCAGGGAGTTCAACAAATCGGTGGGACGTTTTAGGGACCAGCCCAGGATGATGATCGTCATCATGATTGTGGAGCGAATGGCCGACGCCTGCCACCCGGTGGCGGCGGTGTAGAACCAAATCACCGGAATCACGATCGCCCCGCACACGCTCCGGGGGATAGCTAGGGCACGGAACAGGGCGAGGAAAATTCCGGCGATTAACGCGATATGCAGGCCGCTGATGGCGAAGATATGCATGGTCCCCGAGCGCATGAACGGTTCTGAAACTTCCGCAGTCAGTGCGGTCTGCCAGCCGAGCAGCATGGCCCATTGAAGGCGCAGGGATGGGTCGGCTTCTGGCAATCCCCTGGCGAGAATTTTTTGAGCCCAGGAGCGAAATCTAACATCCAGAGGCAATGAAGTTGGATTTCCGAGAACCTTCCAGTGAGTCGAGGAGTCCACCTTGAACTCGTAATGGATTCCACGCAGCAAGAGATGGCGGCGGTAATCGAAGACCCCGGGCGCTATGGGAAGCGGTGGTCTCACGGCGACTCCTGTCAGTTCAACGCTCCGCCCGGCATGAAAGGTGGAATCAAGCGAGCCCGAGGTCCGGGACATGATTCTGCCAAATGCCGGCCGCCAATCTCCATCGGGAGACTGCGCTTCCGTTACACTCAATTCAGCCAAGGTGTGCGCCGACTCAATGTCGTCGTGAGATACGACTCGCAATGAGGGCATTTCTGCTAGGCGCGCGCGGAGTTTGAAGATTTTGGCGTCCTCTCCCACGAGTGTTCGCAAGTCGTTCGGGGAGACCAACGCCGTGCGGAGGGTCAGGTTCGACCAGCCGAACAGCAAAAGGACAAACGGTAGCAAGATGGGGCGGAGCACCCTGAAGCTCAGAGCAGCTGCTACTAATACCAGGGCGACGAGCAACGTGGCGAGCAACGGCGCTTCAACGAAGTGCCCAAGAAGTGCGCCCGCCCCATAGCAGAGCGCCACTGTGATAAGTGGACGTTTCACGGCAAGTGCTTCGAGGTTTCATGAGAGGACTATCGCTGTCGAGACATTCGGGATCTCTTAGCGGCCAGTTGGGAAGGAGCCTCGAGGGGCTACCGGCGTGGTCACCTCTGGACCTGTACTTGATACTCTAACACCGGGAGGGAACCTGCGGCTTCTGGCAAAGGTTCCAGTACCGCAAGACCACCTTCAGTTGCTCCACCAGTTCCTCAAACGTAGCTGGCTTGAGGAGGTAGGAGTTTGCCCCAAGGCGGTAGGCTCGTGAGACATCCTGCGGCTGCTGGGAGGAACTGAATACCAGGCGAGGGATGATGTTGCAGTGTTCGTGATTCTTTAACCACTCGAGCAATTCAAAGCCGTCAATGTTCGGCATCTTAAGATCGGTAATGATGATGCGCGGGAAATGAAACTTCTCCCGATCGTGGTAAGGTGCTTCCCCCTTCAAATAACGAATGACGTCTGCACCGTCGGGACTGATGTGGAAAGGATTGTGAAACCCGGCATTGCGCAAGGCGCGCTGGAGGATGAACGCATCGTTCTCGTCGTCCTCGGCGATCAGGATTGGCAAATCAGTGTCCATTGCGCTGTCAGGATATTGAATCTGTAATCAATTTACGAGTGATGGACTTTCCTACAACTCCTTTCCTTGTGCATGGGATGCGAGGCCACTTGTCGCGATGCTGATACGTCTCACGCCATTCCGGGGCACATTTCAGGAATCCCCCTGATAGGAAAGAAATTGGCTTGCGGGAAGCCGTGCGCGATTTTTTCCGCCTATTACGACCATGATTAAGCAAAAGGCTTCACCGGAGCGATGTCGCACTGGCATTGAAGGATTGGACGACATACTCGGCGGTGGCCTGCCCAAGAACCGTTTGCACTTGGTCCACGGAGATCCGGGCGTCGGAAAGACCACGTTGGCCATGAGGTTTCTGCTCCAAGGGATCGCGGAGGACGAGAAGTGTCTTTACATCACATTGTCTGAAACCAAAGAAGAGTTGGAAGGCGTTGCCGCTTCCCATGCCTGGAATATTGAACGCATTGAAACCTTGGAGCTCTCAGCCGTGGATGAGCGAATTAAAGCTGAGACGCAAAATACCCTGTTTCATCCTTCTGAAGTTGAACTGACGCACACAATCGACATGATCCTGCGGGAGATTGCGCGCGTGCAGCCCACTCGAGTCGTTTTTGATTCCCTGTCGGAATTGCGATTGCTGGCGCAGAGCCCATTGCGTTATCGCCGCCAGATCCTTGCTCTCAAACAATTCTTCATCGGGCGGAAATGCACGGTGATGTTATTGGACGACTCAAGTGCCAGCCGGGTTGACGAACAGATCCAGAGCCTTGTCCATGGCGTGATCAACCTCCAGCAGATGGAGCCCGAATACGGCGCGGAGCGGCGACGCGTCGTGATTGAAAAAATGCGAGGCGTGCGGTTCAGTGGCGGGTTCCACGATTATATTATCGTGGAGGGCGGCCTGGAGGTATTCCCCCGGCTGATCGCGGCCGAGCACACTACGAAGTTCAAGCCGCAATCGATTGCCACGGGTATCACAGAACTCGACACCCTTCTGGGCGGCGGGTTCGACCGTGGCACAAGTAATCTGATTTTGGGCCCTTCGGGCTGTGGCAAGTCCACCCTGGTCATACACTTTGCAGTAAAGATGGCAGAGCGAGGCGAGAAGGTGGTGTTCTTCGCTTTCGATGAAAACCTCGGCACCTTGGTCTGCCGTGCAGAAGCCCTTGGCATGAATCTCGAACGTCACATCGAGAGTGGCATGATCCATCTGCAACAGGTGAACCCCGCCGAGTTGTCTCCTGGAGAATTGACCCTGAAAATCCGCCGAGCAGTGGAAATAGACAATGTGCGCATGGTGGTCATTGACAGTTTGAATGGGTACACGAATGCGATGCCGGAAGAGAAGTTTCTCACCTTGCAACTTCACGAATTGCTGGCCTACCTGGGGCACAAAGGGGTGATCAGTTTTCTCGTTGTGGCGCAGCACGGCATGGTGGGACCCATGGCCACTGCTGTGGACCTTACGTATCTATCGGATACGGCGATACTGCTCCGCTACTTCGAGGCGGCGGGGGCGGTTCGGCAGGCGATTTCGGTTTTCAAGAAACGCAGTGGCAGGCATGAACGCACGATCCGGGAGTTAAAGGTGGACGAAGACGGAATTCGAGTGGGCCCGCCTTTGAGCGCGTTCCAAGGAGTGCTCACTGGTGTCCCGAAATTCAGGGGTGAACCATCTGAAATGCTGAGTAAACGTGAATCAGGCAATTGATGTTTTTGACGAGCGAGTCCTGATTCTTGCCCCGAGTGGGAAAGATGCGCCGTTAGCAGCGGACGCACTGCGGAGGGAAGGATTTCGAACGCGGATTTGCGAGGACTTGATTGAAATCAGCCAGGAGCTCCCGCATGGAGCCGGCATTCTTTTGCTGGCCGAAGAGGCGCTTCTTCCAAAAGAAATGCCAGTCCTCGTCGATCAACTCATGCGCCAGCCGCCATGGTCGGATGTTCCAATCATTGTGATGACACGGGGCATCTCACATCAGGAGGGGATGCGGGTGATGAAGGCGTTTTTGCCGATGAGCAATGTGACGTTGCTCGAGAGGCCTCTGAGCGTTTTAACGTTTGGTACCACACTGCACGCGGCGCTCCGAACCCGTCGGCGTCAGTATCAAGTGCGCGAATTGCTCGACGAGCAAAAGCGCGCATCCGAGGCACTACGGGCGAGCCGGGAGGAGATTCTGCAATTAAACGCGGAGCTGGAACAAAGAGTAACGCATCGCACCGCTGAGTTGCGGGCGGCGAACGCGGAGCTGGAAGCCTTTTGTTACTCCGTCTCTCATGATTTGCGGGCGCCGCTTCGGGCCATCGATGGATTTGCCCTTTCAGTCATGGAGCACTGTGAGGGGAAACTCGATGAAACAGCTCAATCTTATCTCAATCGTGCTCGCAGCGCCGTCCATCGGATGCAGCAACTGATCAATGACCTTCTCAGCCTGTCCCGATTGTCGCGGGCGGAAATGAAGCTTGAGCGGGTGGACCTGAGCCGGCTGGTGACCTTTATAGCCCGGGAATTGCAATTGGCGAATCCCAAGCGCACAGGTGTCACGTTCCAGATCGAGCCTGACCTCACTGTGCTGGGTGATGCCGCCCTGATGCGGATCGCTTTGGAAAATTTGCTGGGCAACGCGTGGAAGTTTACGGGCAAACGGGAGAGTGCGGTCATCGTGTTCGGAAAGCTACGCGCCGAGCCCGCGCCGGTTTTCTTCGTGCGGGATAACGGTGCGGGTTTTGACATGAACTACGCCTCCAAATTATTCGTGCCCTTCCAGCGTTTGCATACCAATCACGAATTCCCCGGTTCGGGCATCGGACTGGCCACGGTCCAACGCATCATCAGGCGCCACGAAGGGGAAGTGTGGGCGGAAGGCGTTCGCGGAGAAGGGGCGACCGTCTATTTCCGGCTTCCTCCCGAGCCCGCCATTGAAGTCAGGGACTTGCCAGCTTCCGAAAGTCCCACCCACAAGCGCGACGCCGGGAAATCTTCCTCGACACCGCTGGTCTCCGTCTGAAACTGGGCGGCGTGAGCCCAAAAACATTTCTCGTCGCGGTCCTGTTCACGTTTGTTTGCGCCCTTGGCAAAGGGGCGACGCCTTCGCGTCCAAATATCGTCTTCATTATGACCGACGATCACGCCGCTCACGCGATGAGTTGCTACGGAAGCGTTGTTAACGAGACCCCTCAACTGGATCGAATCGCCCGGGACGGGATGCGATTCGATCGCTGCTTTGTTGTAAATTCCATCTGCACTCCGAGCCGGGCCTCCATTCTCACTGGTAAGTACAGCCACGCCAATGGCACTCCCGTCTTCAATCGGTTCGATGGATCGCAGCCTACGGTGGCGAAATATTTGCAGGCCGCGGGGTATTACACCGGTATGTTCGGTAAATGGCACCTGGGCAGCGACCCCACGGGATTCGACCGTTGGATGGTGTTGCCGGGCCAGGGACTGTATTTCAATCCAGGGTTCCTTACACCGACGGGCCGCGTGGTCATCAAAGGTTATGCAACCGACGTCATCACGGACCTCTCAATGCAGTTTCTCCAGGAACGTCCGAAGGATAAACCCTTCTTCCTCATGTACCACCACAAGGCCCCGCACCGCCCATGGGAACCGACGGACAAGCACCGGGCGATGTTTGCGAATCGGGTTATCCCGGAGCCGGCTACGCTTCGTGATGACTATGCCAGCCGCACCGACGCCTTGCGGGAAAACAAACAACGAGTCTTCGACGATTTGACGAGACGCGATTTAAAGCTGGAACCCCCGGCTGAATTGAAAGGAGCCGATCGCGCTAAATGGTTGCAGACCAAACCCACGGAAGTGGAAATCGAAGTGGAAGGCAGAAAGAAGCTTCTGACCGGTGAAGAGCTCAACAAGTGGAAGTATCAGCGCTACATGCAGGACTATCTGGCTTGTGTGCAATCGGTCGATGATAACGTCGGACGTCTGTTGGACTGGCTGGACACCAATGGCCTACGACAGAACACGGTGGTGATTTACACAAGCGACCAGGGATTTTTCCTCGGTGACCATGGGCTTTACGATAAACGATTCATGTACGAGCCCTCCTTGCGAATGCCATTCATCATCCGCTGGCCGGGTGTGATCAAGCCGGGGTCAGTGCAGGACAAAATGATCATCAATACCGACTTCGCTCCCACATTCATGGAGATGGCTGGTCTAAAGACGCCCGACGACATGCAAGGACGCAGTATCGTTCCGCTGCTCAAAGGCAAACGCCCGTGGACGTGGCGCGAAAGCATGTACTACCGGTATTATCACGATCCCGGCGACCATGACACTCGAGCGCACTACGGCGTGCGGACGGAGACACACAAGCTCATCTACTATTGGAAGAAGGATCAGTGGGAGATGTTTGATCTGGTGCGTGACCCGAACGAACTGCGCAACCTGTACAATGAGCCAGCCCAAAAGAAGACCGTTGTGAAGCTTAAAAAAGAGTTGGCGAGGTTGCGCAAAGAGTTGAACGACAACGACGAGTTCGCTGACCGGCAACCGCCGGCAGGTGTCGATGGAAGGCTGCCAGGCGAGAGGCAGCAACTTGACCTGATGGAATCAGCCCCGGTGAAAACAAGGTAGTCGTTGTGTCGGCGGTTTCGTACGACGTCATTGTGCTGGGCTTGGGGGGCATGGGGAGCGCAGCGGCATTCCATTTGGCCTCCCGGGGGTTGCGTGTTCTTGGTCTCGACCAATTTCCACCGACGCATAATCGTGGGTCGAGCCATGGGCATACCCGTGTCATTCGCCAGGCCTACTTCGAGCACCCATCCTACGTTCCCTTGCTGATTCGCGCCTACGAACTGTGGCGGGAACTCGAACGCGAAGCAGGTGAGCCGCTACTTCTTTTGCCCGGAGGCCTGATGATGGGTGCGGAGACGTCGGACGTGGTGGCCGGCACTATAGCCAGCGCCCGTATGCATGGCCTGCCGCACGAGATCCTGAATCGTGACGAAATCGCCCGCCGCTTCCCGCTGTTCCAACTACCGAAGCATACGGTCGGTGTGTTCGAGAAAGCAGCCGGCATCGTATTTTGCGAACGGGCGGTTTCTGCTCATCTCAGATGCGCGCAACGTTCAGGTGCCGAATTGCATTTCAATGAGGCGGCAGTGGATTGGCAGGCAATTCCCGGCGGCGGCGTGATGGTTCGAACTGCCTCGGGCACATATGCAGCATCGCAGTTGGTCGTCACGCCGGGACCGTGGGCACCGCAATTACTTCGTGACATTGCAGTTCCCTTGGTTGTCGAGCGGCAGGTGCTCTACTGGTTCCGGCCCGCCATGGGCATTGCCGATTTCGTCCCGCAAAAATTCCCCGTTTACATCTGGCAGCGGCCGGATGGTGCGACGCCCTATGGTTTCCCTGCGTTGGATGGGCCGGCGGGCGGAGTGAAGATCGCTTTTTATCGCAAACCATTTTCAGAGGTTTGCACTCCAGAAACAGTCGATCGGCAAGTGCGCAATGATGAGATTGGTGAGATGCGGCAGGCAATCCGCGAGTTCCTGCCGGCACTCGACGGAGAATTAGTGGCCGCCACCACGTGTCTTTACACACTCACGCCGGACCTCAACTTCATCATCGGTACGCACCCCGGATTTCCACAGGTTCAAGTCGCAGCTGGGTTTAGTGGGCATGGATTCAAGTTCTGCAGCGTGGTCGGCGAAATCCTGGCTGACTTGGTGACCAAGGGTAAATCCACGCATGACATTCGATTGTTCAATCCTCGTCGATTCGAGGATGGAGATGAAAGAACGAGCCAAGCGGGCCTTGGATCCGATACGTGATGGAAATGCGAAAAACTTCAGTGCTTCTGGCGTGCAGCGCCTTTTTGTTGAGCGGATGCGTGACGACACCCCGCGCTAACGATTCCAGGCCATTCGATTTCGCTCTCATTGGCGATGTGCCTTACACGGAGGCCCAAGTGACAAACTTGTTTCCGAACATGATTCGTGAAATCAACGAGGCGGACGTCGAGTTCGTAGCTCACAATGGCGATATCAAATCGGGCGCGACCCCGTGCGATGACGCTGTATTTTACGACCGGCTGCGTGATTTCCAGACTTTCAGACATCCGCTTATTTACCTGTTTGGCGATAACGAGTGGACCGATTGCGCGCGCGAAACGAACGGGTTTGATCCAGTAGGGCGATTGCAGCGCCTGCGCGAAATTTTCACGGTTGGGGACCACAGCCTGGGTCAGCCGAAGCTTCCGCTGGCGCGCCAAAGCCATGACCCGCGTTTTGAGAAGTTCCGAGAGAACGTCCGCTGGGAAATGGGCAACGTGATGTTTGTGGGGCTGAATATGCCGGGGAGCGGCAACAATTTTGCCAATCAAAAGGAATTTCGGGAGCGCAACGCGGCGAACAACGCCTGGCTCACAGAGTCATTCGCCTTTGCCAAGATTCAGAATCGGCAGGCGTTGATGCTCATCATCCAGGCAAATCCCTTTCCTCAAGCTGGAACCACTAATCCGGTTCACGCCGGCTTCAGGGAAACGCTCGGCGTGCTGGAGAAAGAGACTATTGCCTTCGAAAGACCGGTCGTGCTGGTTCACGGCGACAGCCATCATTTTCGGATCGACAAGCCGCTTTACGGAAAGAAGAGCCGCCGCCGTATTGAAAACTTTACGCGCGTCGAGACGTTCGGGAATCCCGATGTGCATTGGGTGCGAGCCTCCGTTGACCCAAAGGACCCCAATGTGTTCACGTTTCGCCAGCAGTTGGTCAGAGGCAACCTGGTGAACCATCGTGGGGCGAATCCTCCATGAGTATTGCCCACGATTTGTCCTTCTCAAAAAGCTGGTTCGCGCTGCGTGCCTCTTACCTTCAACAGGTCCCGATTGCGGCCAGATTACACGTCCCAACCCTTGCGATATTTTTTGCTGACTAGCCGGTTCGCTTCTTTGTCGTTGGTAATCTTCAGCTTCCGGGCGTCCCACTCCAGTTTGTGGTCCGATCGGAGCGCGATGTTGCCAAGCAGAATCATTTCCGTCAGCGGCCCCGAGCTATCGAAATTCGAGTAAGCCTTCGCGCCGCCTTTGCAGGCAGTGATCCATTCTTCGTAATGGCCGCGATCGAAGTAGTCACTCTTGGGAAGCGTTTCGGGTACGCTGGCGAAATCTTCGTACTTGGCACCCGACAGAAATTCGCCTTTGCCCCAATAGCTGGGGACAAACAAAGTATCCTTGCTTCCCACGAGGATGACGCCGTTACCCGGAAGTTTTTTTCCTTTAACCAGTTCCGCATCCGGCTTACGGCCGCCGTCGTACCAGACAAATCTTGCGGGGTCCAGATTGCCACGGCGCGGAAACTCGTACGTCACGCGGGACGATTTCGGTGGCGATTCCTTAGTCATGCCTTCTTGCTCAGCGATCACGCTGGAGGGCGCTCCCAGCTTCAGCGCCCAATAGGGCATGTCGTAAACGTGGCATCCCATGTCTCCGAGCGCGCCGGTCCCGAAATCCCAAAACCCGCGCCATTTGAATGGCACATAATCCGGCGAGTAGGGACGCTTCGGGGCAACGCCGAGCCACAGGTCCCAATCGAGCGTGTCCGGCGGGGGCGGCGTGGCGGCCGGGCGCTCAATTCCTTGCGGCCAGATGGGGCGATCGGTCCAGCAATGCGCTTCGCGCACCTGACCCAAGACTCCTGCCTGGACGAGCTCCACGTTGCGGCGCAATCCCTTGTCGGAATGGCCCTGGTTCCCCATCTGCGTCGCGACGCCGTATTTGCGGGCAGCCTCAGTGAGCCGTCGTGCTTCCTCGACGGTGTGAGTCAGAGGCTTTTGCACATACACATGCTTTCTCATCCGCATGGCCCACATCGCGGCCGGGTAATGCATGTGGTCCGGAGTGGAAATCGTGACGGCATCGATGCTCTTCTCCTTATCCAGCATGGTGCGGAAATCTTTGAACCGCTTTGCGTTTGGGTATTTTTTAAACGTCGCGGCCGCGTTGTTTTCATCCACATCGCACAGGGCGAAGATGTTTTCGGAGTCGCATCCCGCGATATCCACCGCGCCTTTCCCACCGGCACCAATGGCCGCGATGTTCAATTTGCCATTGGCGCCCAAAACGTTACGGGCGGATACAAACGGAAAGCTGAGGGCGGCCGTAACCACGGCGGTGCTCTTCAAAAACGAACGGCGAGGGATCTGTTGATTGTGCATGGCAGGGTCTGACGTGCTGTGACGTCACGACATTCTGAAAAACTTTCACGTCGACCATGCAGAGGCGACGGCGAGGGCTTTCGAATCGTCTGGGAATGTTCAAATGCAATTCCTGTTGGCGTGCCGGGACCGTTTCTGTTGTTCTAACGTGCGTCCCGAAACTGTGCCCAACTGCCGCACCAGCATGCGGACAATGCCGGCGCACCACGGGACGGAGAACCCTAACTCACCAACGTTATGCAGTATGTTTTAATCGGAGCGGCCGTCCTGGCTCTTATCTTCCTCGCCCTGCTTTTCATTCTTTGCATTAGAAAAATCCAGCCGGGCAAAGCGGGCGTTATTGTCGGCATCGGCGGCATGAGGGTTTCCTTCGATTGGATGCTGCGTATCCCGATCTTCCAGTCCATCGAATACGTGGATATCTCGGTGAAAAAATTGGAAATCCAGCGCAAGGGGAAGGACGGCCTGGTGTGTAAGGACAATATCCGCGCGGATATCTCGGTGGCCTTTTATATCCGCGTGGATGCCACCGAGGAAAGCGTCCGCAAAGTGGCCCAGATGCTCACCACTGAGCGGGTTTCCGACATGAACCAGCTTCGCGATCTGTTTGAGTCCAAATTTTCTGAAGCGCTCAAGACCGCGGGCAAGCAAATGGAATTTCACGAGCTGTTCATGGAGCGCACCAAGTTCCGCGAGCAGATTCAAATCACCATCGGCAAGGACCTTGATGGATTCATTCTCCAGGACGTGGCCATTGATTACCTAGAGCAAACGCCGCTGGACCAGCACGACCCGAGCAACGTGCTCGATGCGGAGGGCATCAAGAAGATCACCGAGATCACGCAGCGCGAGCGTGTGTTGTCCAATGAGTTTTCCCAGCGCGCCCAGGTGCAGGTGGAAAAGGAAAATGCCGACGCGGACATCGCCAAGCGTGAACAGAAGCGGCGCAATGAGTCAGACACCGCCAAACAGTTGCGCGCCATCACGGAAGTGAAGGCGAATGAGGAAGCCGAGGCGCGCAAGGTGATTGAGGCGCGGCGGCAGGAGGTCGAAGGCAAACGCCTCGAGGCCGAGGAATCGATCCGACTGCGTACCGAAGACATGAATCGCGCGGTGCAGGAGCGCGAGTTCACGGTGAAAAAGGAACGCCAGCGCCTGGAACAGGAATCCATCCAGGAAGGCGAGGAAGCACGCGTGCGCCGCGAGCGCACGGTGTCACTTGCGGAGATGGACAAGGAAACCAAGGTGGCTGAGATGGCGGTTGAAGTTCAGCGCAAACGCGCCACCGTCGTGGCCGAAGAAAAAGCCGTCGTCCAGCAGCAGGAGGAGAAAAACAACATCGAGGCGCGCATGACCGCGGCGCGCGTCAGCGAGGTCACGCTGATCGAGGCCGAGATGAACGCCAAAAAGGATCAGGTGCAGAAAGTGGTGGCGTCCGAGGCGCACAAGGAAGCGGAACGCAATCTCGCGGAGGCAGTTAAAATCAAAACGATCGCTGCGGCCGAAGGCGCGCGCGATGCCGCGATGCGCGACGCCGAGCGGATGCAATTGACGGCGGACGCGGAGGCAAAAGCTTCCGAGAAAAAACGCCACGCTGTCGAACAGGAAGCCGAAGCGCTCACTGCGATGGAATCAGCGCGCGGGCTGGCTGAGGCCAAAGTCATTACCGCCAAAGCTACCGCGAAGAAAGCCGATGCGGGGGCCGTGAAGGAATTGGGACTTGCGGAAGCCGAGGTGAGCAAGGCGAAGGGCGCCGTCAACGCCAGCAACACCCAGACGCAGGCCGAGGCCGAAGCCGAAGGCCACAAGGAAAAGGAACTCGCGGCAGCCTCTGGCATTGAGGCGCGGGGTCTCGCGGAAGCCAAAGCCATTCACCAGAAAGCCGAGGCGATGAAACTTTTCCACGAGGCGGGCAAGGAACACGAAGAGTTCAAACTCAAGCTGGCCAAGGAACGCGATGTCGAACTCGCCGCCATTCACGTGCAGAAGGACATTGCACAGGCAAATTCGAACATTGTCGGCGAAGCGCTCAAACACTCAAACATCGACATCGTTGGCGGCGAGAACGACTTCTTCGAGAAGATCGTGCGCGCCGTCGGCACTGGCAAAGCAGTGGACCGCATGGTGAACAACAGCGCGACGCTCACGGACATCAAGACCACGTTTTTCAATGGCGACTCGGAGCATTTCAAGACGCAGGTGCGCCAGTGGATAAAGGATTTCGGAATCAAGTCTGAGGACGTGAAGAACCTCACGATTGCCGCGCTGCTCGGGAAATTGCTGGCGAGCACGAATGATTCGTCGGTGCAGACGCTCATGAACTCGGCGCTGGCCATGGTGCGCGAGCGCGGGATGGCCGATGCGCCCGCGTCAGCGGTAGTTTCGCAAGCGGCCTTGGTGCGCGGCTGAGGCGAAAGGCGATGCAATCGCAAATTCCAACGAGGGGCGCGGGCGCGGAGCGGGGAAAGAGAGTAGCCCACAGCGTGAGCTGTGGGTTCGCGAGTCGCGTGCATCGTCAGCCCCGGAGGGGCGACAGAGAGCGCCACTCAATCATTTCTTCCGCCCCTCCGGGGCTCACACCATTCGCCACGCTGACCCACAGCTCACGCTGTGGGCTACACCCTAACGGTGCTCCGCACCTTGTTGACTCGACTTTCCTCGTTGCCCCATGGCACGCACCTACACCCAACTCCTGAACCACATTGTGTTCAGCACAAAAGATCGCGCGCCCATCCTGACGCCCGACCTGCGCTCCCGTCTCTTTCCTTACATGGGCGGCATCTTGCGAAACCTTGATGCCGTCGCTCTGTCCATCAACGGCGTGGCCGATCACGTTCATATTCTCGCGGCGTTGCCCGCCACAGCCGCCGTGTCGGACATCGTCGGGAAGTTAAAAGCGAATTCGTCGAAATGGGTTCACGAGACGTTTCCGGAACATGCGGCCTTCCGCTGGCAACTTGGTTACGCGGCATTCAGCGTGAGTGCGTCGCAAAAGGAGCCTGTGCTGAAATACATTGCGGGACAGGAGGAGCATCATCGTGCGGTGTCGTTTCAAGACGAGTTGCTCGCGTTCTTGAAACGCCACGAGATCGAGTACGATGAACGATACGTTTTTGAATGAGCGCATTGCGTCGAGTTGAATTTGGAATGGTCGCCCGCGGTGCGTTTGGCGCAGCCGCGGAGCGGCGAAAGAATGTAGCCCACGGCGTGAGCCGTGGGATTGGGTGTGCCGTTTTGCGTGAGCCCCGGAGGGGCGACAGAACGTGCGATACGATGATTTCTGCCGCCCCTCCGGGGCTCGCGCCACTTGCCAGGCTAACCCACAGCTCACGCTGTGGGCTACATTCTGGCGGTGCTCCGCACCTGGGGGCGGGCGACCGTCGGCTTCTCGTTTCAAATTTGCATTTCCATGGCTGACGCGCCTACACCAACTGGAACTCCGACTGCGACGCCCCAAACGGCTTCGCCCGCAGGCGCCTCGCTCGGCTCCGCCACCTACGAGATCATTCGCCAGCGATTGCATGCGCAGGGCGAACTCGCTGCGTGAGCGGATGGCGCAACTGAACGCGCGACGGCAGGAAGTTTTCGGCGCGATTGAATTCAAGCTGCTGCAATCCGATCGCGTCACCACCGCGCACAACTGCATCCCTCGCGACATGGTGCAGCTCGGGCAACGGGCGTTTTCTCTTCGGCTTCAACGTGCAGTTCGGGCTCAAGAAGGAAATCGAACTCAGTGACGTGTTCGCGATTTACGATCGCGATGAGGCGGCCGGCACGTTCAAGGAAGGCGGGCTTGAAGTTCTGAAGCAGAAGGAGTTCGTCACTGACTTCAAACGGCTCTACAACGTTTACGAGCGCGCGTTCTTCACCAAGTTTTCGCTGATCGAGGGCAACCTCTTCATGGTTTTTCAGATCGGCGCGGCGGTGAACGACATCGCCGTTTTCAAATGGGCGTTTCATGGCGGGCAATTGCTTTATCTCGATGGCCGCGCGGAGACTGAGTTCCGCAAGGTGGGTTTCCCGCCGCAGTACGAGTTCCGCTGGCAGACGCCGGATCGCGAATCGTTTCGCTATGGCGATCATCCGCATGTCTCGATTGAGGACCGCGTGTTCGTCGAGTGCGTGGGCGGCGATCTCACGATCAAGGTCGAGGACAACACGGCGACGGGCGAAGGCGTTTACGCGGAGCCGGTGGATGACAAACATCAGAAGGTCGATGACGCGGAGATCGCTTATCGCGGCGATTGGCCATCATCATTCTGCTGCGCATCCGGCCCTACAAGGAGACAGGTCGCGCGCTACTTCATCTTCAACGAGAAGACGCAGACGGCGTTGCGCGTGGATTCGATTGGCCAGTCGTGCGCGCTGTTGCCGGAAGATCACGGGCTGATTTTTCCCGATGGCTATTATCTCGCGACCGGCGAGCTGAAACAGTTTGAGAGCAAGGAGCGCGACATGATTCTGGAGCGCGTCATCCACGCGCCAAACGGCGAGGACACGCTCTACGTTTTCTTCAATCGCGAGACCGGCCAATACGTGCTGATGCCGTATCGGCTGATTCCGCAGAAGGTCGAGGAACGCATCACGTGCCACGGCTTCTCGCTGTTTGCGAATGGGCATCTCATCGTCTTCCGCGCGGATGATGAGCCGCAGAAGCATCACATGATTCAACTGCGGCAGACGCCGTTTCATCAGCCGGGCCACGAGCCGCCGGGACAGCGCGACGCGTTTCTGTATCAGGTCGGCAACAAGGACGTGGTGCGCGGCCTCGCGGAGTGCAACGAGGTGCTGACGCTCGTGCGCAAGGACAATCCTTACGCGGAGCTTTACGCCGATCTGGTGAAACGCTCCGGCGCCATTCTCGACAACTATCCGTGGCTGAGCAGTCCCGAATGGTTTCCAAATCGACGAGGCGCTGCGCCAAGTGCGCGAGGTGGCGGACAAGGCGGTGGATGAGTTCGACAAGGTGCGCCGGTTGCAGCGCGAAGCGGTGCAGCGTGTGAATGATGTGCGGGCGCGCGCGGAGGAACGTTTTCGCCTTCTGCGCCGCGCGAGTTTTACGGCGCTCGATGATTTCGTGCAGAACCTCGCGGCGCTGCGGCAACTTCGCGGCGAACTGATCACGCTCAAGGAAGTTCGCTACGTGAACGTCGCGCAGATCGAGGAGTCCGAGCGCGCGGTGATCGCAGCAGACCGAGGAGCTTTCGAAGTCGTGCGTGAAGTTCCTGCTCCAGCCCACGGCGCTGGAGCCGTATCGCAAGCAGGCCGAGGAGAATCTCGCCGCCGTCGAGAAAGTCACGAAGACCGCGGACGGCAAAGAAGATCGAGAAGGCGGTGTCGGACGCGGGCGGCGAATTGGAGATGCTGATCGAGATCGTGAACAGCCTTCAGATCGAAGACGCCACCGAGACGACGCGCATCATCGACGGCATCACGGCGATTTACTCGACGCTCAACCAGGTCAAGGCGGCGCTGAAGAAGAAGCTGCAGAGCCTGGTGGCGGCGGAAGGCGCGGCGCAGTTCAGCGCGCAGATGAAGCTGTTGAGCCAATCGACGGCCAGCTATCTCGACCTCTGCGATTCGCCCGCGAAGTGCGACGAGTATCTCAATCGCTCACGCGTGCAGATCGAGGAACTGGAAGGCGCATTCGCGGACTTCGAGGAATACACCGTTCAACTCGCCGAGAAGCGCACGTCGATTTACGAAGCGTTCGAGCAGCGCAAAATCGCGCTGGTCGAGCAGCGCAATCGCAAGTCCTCGGCGCTGATGACGGCGGCAGAGCGCATCCTGAAGGTGATTCAGAACCGGCTCGCGGGCTTCAAGGCGATCGAGGAGATCAACACCTACATGGCGTCCGACCTGATGATCGCGAAGGTGCGCGAGATCATCGGGCAGTTGATGGCGCTGGAGGATTCGGTCAAGGCCGACGACTTGCAGGGCCGGCTCAAGAGCGCGCAGCAGGAAGCGGTGCGGCAACTGAAGGATCGGCTGGAACTTTTCGTGGATGGCCAGCAGGTCATTCAACTCGGCAAACATCGGTTCAACATCAACACGCAGCCGCTCGATCTCACGGTGGTGAATCGCGATGGCGTGCAGAATCTGCATCTCACGAGCACGAAGTTTTTCGAGCCGATCAAGGATGAAGCGTTTCTCGCCACGCGCGCGGTGTGGGATCAGGAAGTCATTTCCGAGAATGCCGAGGTTTATCGCGGCGAATATCTCGCGCACCGACTGTTGCAGTCGTTGGAAGGCGGTAAGGCGAAGACCATCGCGCAAGTGCTGGCGATGCCGGAGACGGAGCGCCTGGCGTTCGTGCAGGAGTTCATGGCCACGCGCTATCAGGACGGCTACACGAAGGGCATTCACGATTTCGATGGCGCGCGCATTCTGCGCGTGTTGCTCACGACGCATGTGGCACTGCAACTGGCGCGCTATCATCCGGCCGCGCGCGCGTGTGCGGTGGTTTACTGGCACAAGTTTTGTCCGGCAGAAACGCGGGCGCTGTGGATGGCGAAGCTGAAAGGCTTTTCGGCGCGCAACAAACTGTTTCCCGGCGACGCGGTGCAGCGCGGATACATCGCGGCGCTCCAAGCATTGCTCGCGGGCTTCGCGGAACAGACACAACTCTTCCCGCGCGAAGAGGCAGGCGCGGCGGGCGAATATTTGTTTTGCGAAATCATCAGCGGCGATACGTTCGTCGTGAGTCAGGAGGCGGATCAGCTGGCGGCGGAGTTGCGGAAGCATCTCGTCACCAAATCGGGCGATGATGAGTTCCGTGATTCCATGAAGTCGCTGGCCGAACATCCCGGCGAGCCAATTCGAACTGGTGCGCGATTGGGTGCGCGGTTTCCTGCTGGAACGCGACGGCGGAGCGATTCAGCACCTCGACGAGATTGCGGCGATTCTCTTCGTCGGTGATGGACCTCAAGCGCGCCGTTGTGCGCAGCGGAACGAAGCAGACGCTCGACGCGATGAAGGGCGCGCACGCGGTCATTCGCGAGAACAAGTATCAGTTCGATTACCTCGCCTTTCGCCAGAAGCTCACGCGGTTTGAAGACGAAGTGGTGCCGCGCTTTGAGCAGTTTCATTTGCTCAAGCAGCAATTGCTCGAGAAGGAGCGCGCGAAGCTGCGGCTGCATGAGTTCAAGCCCAAGGTGCTCACTTCGTTCGTGCGCAATCAGCTCATCGACCAGGTTTACCTGCCGCTCGTCGGCGACAACCTCGCCAAGCAAATCGGCGCGGCGGGCGACGGCGAAGCGCACGGACTTGATGGGGTTGCTGCTGCTCATTTCGCCGCCGGGCTACGGCAAGACCACGCTGGTGGAATATGTCGCGGCGCGGCTCGGAATTGTTTTCGTGAAAATCAACGGGCCGGCCATTGGCCACGCCGTCACGTCGCTCGACCCGCAGGAAGCGCCGAACGCCGCGGCGCGCGAGGAAGTGCAGAAGCTGAATCTCGCGCTCGAGATGGGCGACAACGTGATGATCTGCGTGGACGACATCCAGCACTGCAACCCGGAGTTTTTGCAGAAGTTCATTTCGCTCTGCGACGGCCAGCGCAAGATCGAGGGCGTCTGGCGCGGGCAACCGCGCACCTACGATTTGCGCGGGCGCAAGATTGTCGTGGTGATGGCGGGCAATCCTTACACCGAGAGCGGGCAGAAGTTCAAAATCCCCGACATGCTCGCGAACCGCGCGGACACTTACAACTTGGGCGACATCATCGGCGGCAGCGCGGAGTGGTTCAAAGCGAGCTATCTCGAAAACGCCGTCACTTCGAACGCGGTGCTCGCGCCGCTGGCGAACAAGAGTCAGAAGGACATCCGCGCATTTGTGCGCATGGCGAGCGGCGGCGACAAGGACGAGGCCGGCTTTGAGGGCAGTTATTCTTCGCAGGAAGTGGAAGAGATTCTTTCGGTGATGAAGAAACTCGTGGCGATTCGCGAAGTCGTGCTGCGGGTGAACCTCGAATACATCCATTCCGCCGCGCAGGCCGACGAGTTCCGCACCGAGCCGCCGTTCCGATTGCAGGGCTCCTATCGCAACATGAATCGGCTGGCCGAGAAGGTCGTGTCGATCATGAACGACGACGAAGTGCAGGCGCTCATCGCGGATCATTATCGCAGCGAGTCGCAGACGCTCACGACGGGCGCGGAGGCGAACTTCCTGAAGTTCAAGGAATTGATCGGCGCGCAAACGCCGGAGGAGAAGGCGCGCTGGGACGACATCAAGCGCACCTTCAAGCGCAACCAGGTCACGCGCGGAACCGATGGCAGCGATCCGATGAATCGCGTGGTGGCGCAGTTGGCGGCGTTCTCGCAGGGGATGGAGGGAATTCAGCAGGCGCTGGAAAAACAGCCGGCCTCGGCTCCGCCCGTCGTGATTGATATTTCGCCACTCGCGCAGAGTTTCGATGCGCTCCAGAAGACAATTCGGGAGAAGTCAGGCAACGGCCATCCGTCCGATCCGCGGCTGCGCAACATCGAGCACGAGATGGAAATGCTGCACAGCACACTGGCGACATTGAAGGATCTGGCCGCACAGCAGCGCGATCATTTGAAGAACACGCAGCAATTGCTGGAAGAGCGCGCGCGGCAGGGTGTGGTGGAAATTCAACTCACGCAGGAGATGCTCACGAATGAGCGGGCGTTCCTGGATAAATTTCATCAAGCCCTGTCGGACACACAGTCACCGCCCGATCCGCCCGAGAACCCGGAGACAAAAACGCCATGAGCACATTCATCCACAAAGTGCAGGCCCTCGGTAACAAGGCCGCGCAAATCAAAGCTGCCATCGAAAGCGTGCCGCCGCGCGTCCTGGAAGTGCGCGAGGCAGTGGCGGCAACCGCTACCCAGTTCCAACAACTGCGTTCGGAAGTCCAATCCAACGTGACTGCTTTGCGCATGAACAGGGAGGAGGAGCTGGTGGAAGCGCTGCGGGAAATAGACGCCCGTTCGGCCGCGTTCAGAGAAGCAGGTTACGAACTCCATGATGTGGAGATGGAATTAGGCATTCCCCAAAGATTGATTGTCCACCTTGAAAAGATTGAAGACGTTGTTCATTCGAAGATTGGGATGCTCGCCGGCGACAATGTTGCGAACAAGACAGTGCACGCGATTCTAACGGCTCTGCTCAAGGCTGAAGAACTGGCGGATGATATCGCCCTGACGCATCTGACTTATCACAAACTCACGGTGTATGTCGGGCCGGTGCCTGTCGTGCGCCTCTGTTGGTGTGCCCCAGCGCAAACCTTGGGTGTGAGCACGCATGCGGAAGCGCCCAGCATCGGTTCACCTACATCCATGACTCCGTCAGCCTCCCTTTTCGGCACTGAGTCATTTTTCGAGAAGCGCCCGGAATCGCCACTGACATCGCCATTGACTGCTGCCACTTACGCCAGCCCCAAATCGATCGAATTACCACTGGTGCAACCGGCGGATGTGACCCCAGTGACGGCTTCGATGGAACGCGAGGATCCGCTCGCGCGTTTTAAGAAAATGCCCGATCTCTCGAAGCGCTACCGCGAATCGGGGCGAACGTAATGGAAGATCACGAAGTCAGAGCGGCGCTGCGAGTCAGTTTGGAGGATGGTCAGTTCGGCCGCGATGAGCGTGACGGCTTCCGGAATTGGCTTGAGGGGACAGCAATCAGCTCCCAGCGGCGTGCCATTTATCAAAGCATGGCGTTCGACCTGGTGCGTGAGAAGATGGCCCAAGAATCGGTCAACCCCGTTTTGGTGCTCAATTGGCTGGAACGCGTGGTGAAGATTCTGGGATCTCCCGTGTCATCGGATCACTCCGGTGAGATCGCCGACGTGCGTTTCAGTCCTCAACACGATTGTGCCGGACGCATCGTTCAACTTTGGGATGAAGCTCGAGTTTCGGTGGAGGCATGTGTGTTTACGATCACGGATAATCGAATCTCCGAAGCGATCGAACGGGCCCATCGGCGCAGGGTGCAAATTCGAATCGTCACGGACGACGACAAACATTTTGATCCTGGCTCGGATATTCGGCAATTGGCTGCGGCGGGAGTGCCGTTGCGAATGGACCGGTCGGAATATCACATGCACCACAAGTTTGCGATTTTTGACGGAACCTTGCTCTTGAATGGGAGCTATAACTGGACTCGCTCCGCGGCGCTTTACAATGAGGAGAACTACATCCTCACGGGGGACCAACGACTCATCGGACCGTTCGCGAAGCTTTTCGAACAACTTTGGGAGCGGTTCGCGAGTCACGTTTAGCTGGATTGGTTCGCCGTTTGGAAACGAAGTCATTGTGTTCCAGGTAAAAGCGCAGCGGCAGATTCTCGGCGACCGAGATGCCAATGCGACTCGTGGTGACGATCGGCCCGGAAGAACGCAGGAACGGCGCCACATTGTAATTCTCCGCGATGATCAGGTCGGATTGGATTGAGGCGATGTCGACGCCGTCGAATTGCCGGTCGATGTCGAGGGCCAGACAGAGTTTTGAAGGGCCGGAGGTCAATTCGTTAGGTTTGGCGACAATGCGATTCTGCTGCATCCAGGCTTGTCCAAACTGGGGTTCAATCGCGCGAATCAACACCGCTTCCGCCACACCTTTCGGGGCGCACACGGCGTTGAAACAAAAATAGTTTCCGTAAATGAAATAGACGTAGGCTCGGCCCGGGAGGCCATACATGGAGCGGTTGCGGGGCGTTTCACGGCGGAAGCCATGACATGCTGGATCATCGGCGAGATACGCTTCGGTCTCTACAATGGCGCCACCGGCCCATGTTCCGTCGGGAGCGCGACGCAAAAGAAAGTGTCCCAGTAGCTTCGGAGCCACGACTTCGGCGGAAGGTTCGTAGAACGAGGAGGGCAGGGGGTAAGGGAAGGGAATTGCGGTCGGCATGGTCAGTTCTTGAGTCGCGCGAACATTGCGAGGGCTTTGGGTCTCTGCTCTTCGTGGAGGACGATTCGGGGGATGTAGGCGGGGGCGAGCAATGGATCTTTCCAAGGCTCGTGAATCGTTGCGCCGGGCAAATGGGCGAGTTCGGGAATCCAATTACGGACAAAGGATCCATTCGGATCGCATTTCATCGCCTGGGTGGTTGGGTTGAAAATGCGGAAATAAGGCGCCGCATCAGTGCCGGTGCCCGCGCTCCACTGCCAGCCGCCATTATTCGCTGCCATGTCGCCATCGACCAGTCGCTGCATGAAGTAACGTTCGCCCCATTGCCAATTGATGAGGAGATCCTTCGTGAGAAACATGGCTACAATCATGCGCAAGCGATTGTGCATCCAGCCGGTGGCATTGAGGCATCGCATCGCCGCGTCGATGATGGGGTAGCCCGTACGGCCTTCGCACCATGCACGAAACTGTCGCTCGTTGTTGTTCCACTCCAGCGCGTTGTATTCAGGACGAAATGCGCTGCGCATGACGTGAGGAAAGTTGTGCAGAACTTGGAGGTAAAACTCCCTCCAAATGAGTTCGCTCAAGAAAACATCGCAACTCTTCTGTTCCGCGCCTGCCTTCTTCGGTCGCGCTGCAGCGAGGAGTGAGAGGAGGGTTCGAACCCCGATCGTGCCGTGACGCAGATGGGCCGAGAGTTGAGAAGTGGCGGCCAAGTCGGCGCGATCGCGAGCGGTGTCGTAGGTGAAGACTTTCTCGCGCATGAACTTCTCAGCAATCCTGAGCGCCGCCTGCTCGCCGGCTTCCGAGATTTCGTGGGTAACGGGGAAACCGAATTCAGCTGAGTCAGAGGGTATTTGGCCGGGGGCAATCTGGTCGATGAGCCGTAATTTACTTTTTTCAACCGCTTCCCTTGGCGCTGGAATTTTTCTAGTTTTCCACACTTTGGCGTATGGCGTGAACACCGTAAACGGCCGCCCGGCCTGCGTTAGAATATCCTGCTCGTGCCAGATCACCGCATCCTTGAAAGATTCGAAGCCGACGCCCAATTCGTTTAAGGCATTGAAGACGCGATGGTCACGCTGCTGCGCGTAGGGCTCGTAGCGGGTGTTACAAAATACTGCCTGCGCCTTTAATTCCTTCGCAAGCTTTGGAATTTCGATTTCAGATTTTCCGCGTCGCACGATGAGGTCGGAGCCTTCGGCAAGCAGGTTTTTTCGCAGTATGCCCAATGAACGCAGTAGAAAAAGCAGGCGCGCGCCGCCAACGTCCGGCCCCGTGCGCAGCGCATCCTCGACAACGAAAACCGGAATGACTCGCTCGCCGCCGCGGCATGCCTCGGAGAGTGCGCTGTTATCCTGAAGGCGGAGGTCGCGACGAAACCAAAGGAGGACCCGCTTCACGAGATGGGTAGCACCCGGAGGGAGGCGCTGGTTAGTTGTGAGCGGGAGGTTCGGCCCGGCGTAATCCTACCTCGTGTGCCACATCGTCAAATTCTTCGCGGCTCATGTTGTCCAGGGCTTTGCCTTTCCGGGCGAGTTTCTCGGATATCTTGACCGCCGTTTCGGTCATCTGCTCGTGCGTATCTTTGGAGCCCCCAACGAGGGCAAAGCTTGGGCCCGTCGTGACGCGCTTATGCCCATCACCATCCAGGCCGACGCCAAGGAGAAATGCCTTGCGGGGCTTGCCCTTTTTCGAAGAAGTCTTCGCCATGCCACAACGTAACGAGTGGGAAGTGATGGGTTCAAGGTTCAACTTGGTCAGGCGAAAGGAGCCACACCGTAACCTTGCGTTAAGCGGGTCGTCTGGAAGACCGTGTTTGCGAAAATGAAGTGGATGGTGGTTGTGTTGAGCGCCGGATTTATCGGAGCAAGCGTGTCGCCCGTGTTAGGTGCGGGCGATAAGCGAGCACCCGGCGCTGGTGATAATGACGGCCGGACGAAAGAGGCCCGAAGAACCAATACCGGGCCATTCCGTGCAGAATGGGAAAAGCGGCGTGAGGAATTGGAAAAGATGACGCCGGAGGAACGGGAGGCCAAGCGGAAGGAACTCAAGGAACGCTTGGAGAAGCGCATTAGCGAGCTGCGCTTGAAGGAAAGTGCGGGCACACTCACTTCACAGGAAAAGCGCGAGCTGGAACGCCGGGAACAGGTGCTCAAAAGGTTTGAACAAGCCGTGCCAGGCGGACCCAAAGGGGAAGCCCCGCGCCGTCGCGAACCTGCCGCGCCCGCACCGCCGGAGAAATAATCTGTGAGGGGGAAAATGGCTTCAAACAAGCCACCGCGGCCGCGGTGGCTTTTGCTTTGGTTGCCGCGGCCATGATGACAGAATCGCCACACATGGAACGGAGCGACGCTGAGCTGATTGCCGCTACTTTGAAGGGCGAGATGGCGAGCTTCGAACCTCTGGTGGCAAAGTATTCGCCCCGCCTGTTCGCCACCGCCCGCCGTTACGCCCGGCGCGAGGATGAGATTGAGGACATCGTTCAGGAAATTTGGTCCAAGGCTTACCATAAATTACCCAGTTTCCGCGGCGATGCTCCGTTCGAGCATTGGCTCATGCGCATGGCGGTTCGGACCTGCTACGACTTTCTACGCGAGCATCAGCGGAATCGTGAAAATACCTTCACCGAATTAACAACCGAAGAGGACGATTGGATTGAGCGATTCATCGCCAGTCCCGAGGGCGCAAGCGAGCACGCCACGGCCGCCAGGCAACTGGTCCAACGGCTTCTTGATATGCTCTCCCCTCCGGCGCGACTCATCATTCAACTTTTGGAAATAGAAGATCGATCGGTTAAAGAGATATCGGCGATGACCGGTTGGTCAGTGCCTCTGGTCAAGGTCCGGGCGTTTCGGGCCCGGGCGGAGATGAAAAAGTGTCTGGCAAGGATCGCGCGTGACAAGTACCTGTAACCCGATTTTCTGATGAGTCGTCTTTTCGCACAGCTTTTATGAACGTAGAAAAACTCCAACGCAAATTGATCGAAGCGGCACGCTCTGCTCCGTCGGACGATCGCGTGCCGTTTGCGTTCGAAAAGCGGATCATGTCACGACTGACAGGCGGCGGGCATGTTGATGTGCTTGGTGAATGGACTGTGGCACTTTGGCGAGCAGCCTTTTCTTGTGTCGTGATCGTGGTCCTCTCGGGGGCCTGGTCGGTTTGGGCAAACCATAGCCAGCGCCATGGCGAGTTCTCCCAGGAATTCGAGACAGCGGTATTCGCAAGCGTTGGTTCGGCGGACGACGTTCAGTGAAAATCTGGAAAGCAATCCTGGCCACGATCGTTATCTTCGTCGCAGGTGCATTTGCCGGCGGCTTCCTGGTGCAGCATCTCTCCCAGCGCCCCCCTCCGCCAGCGCCCCCAGTTCCTCCGATTTTTTCTCAGCAACGTTTTCAAGAGAAGCTGAAGAAGGAACTCGAGCTGACGGCTGACCAGACCAATCGCGTGGACAAGGTCTTCGCGGAAAGTAACGCCCGCGTGAAAATCATCTGGGACTTGCTCGGGCCCGAGATGCAGCGGGAGCGCAAAGAGACCTACGAAAACCTCCGCGCGTTGCTGACACCCCAACAACGGGAAAAGTTCGAACTTCTCCTGAAACAATCGCCTCATCGGCCGGATGGGCCGCGTCGCGGATCACGGGGCGGCACAAATCAGCCCAGTTCTGGAAAATAGCGACGCGCCCGAGGCAGCAACGCATTACTTCCGAGTTTTTCTCTTCCAGCGCATCAGCCGCAGTGCGTTTCCGATTACGACCACGTCCGATAAGCCCATGGCCGCAGCGCAGAGAATCGGATTGAGGAAACCCAACGCGGCCAAGGGAATGCCGAGCGCGTTGTAGAAGAACGCCCAGAACAAGTTCTGTTTGATCGTTCGGAGTGTCGCCTGAGCCAATCCCAGCGCTTCCCGGAATGCCCTTTACGTCGGATCGGAGCAGGACAATATCAGCCGCCATCTTGGCGATATCGCTCGCGCGTCCCACGGCAATCCCCAGGTTCGCCTGTTCCAGCGCTGGAGCGTCGTTGATTCCGTCGCCGACAAAGGCCACGTGCCGACCGTTCTGTTGCAAGGATTTGATGAGCTCCGCCTTTACCTCTGGACGCACCTCCGACGCAATATTTTGTTCGTCTATCCCCAACTCTCGTCCCAGCGCATGAGCTGTCTGGAAATTGTCTCCGGTGATCAGGTGCACCGCGTGTCCAGTCTCCTTCAGCTGACTAATCATTTCAGACGCGCCACTCTTCAGAGTATCTCGTAGCGCGAACAAGGCTGCGCAGTTTCGATCAAGCGACAGACCTACAATGGTGGCTCCCTGCGCAGTCCATCGGGAAATCAGTTCGTCCTGGACGGACAGATCAACGCCCATAGAGCGCAGCCAGCTCAAAGACCCAAGCCGGACGATGAGGCTTTGGAATTGGCCCTCGATGCCAGCGCCAG
This sequence comes from uncultured Verrucomicrobiae bacterium, assembly GCA_963760275.1. Classification (GTDB taxonomy): domain Bacteria; phylum Verrucomicrobiota; class Verrucomicrobiia; order Limisphaerales; family SIBH01; genus JANNGC01. Next base: position 1,226,935 of record CAVXCM010000002.1, on the reverse strand, counting down.
AGTGTTCCCGCCATTCGTTGATTTCCACCCCCGGCGTGTTCGTCGGCTTTTGTGCTTTGGACCATGTGAAGATGGATTGGCTGAGCGGATGGTTGGAGTGCTGTGCCAGAGCGCCAGCCAGCGCTCCAAGATCAACTTCGGCCACAAGCAACTGATGCTCGATTACCTCCGGCCTGCCATTGGTCAGGGTCCCCGTCTTGTCGAACACGACGGTGTCGATCAGGCCTGCTTTCTCAAGAGCCAGCGCATCGCGAATGAGAATGCCGCGTTCGGCGGCTGCGTTCGTGCCAGCCATGATTGCGACGGGCGTCGCGAGCCCCATGGCGCAAGGGCAGGCGATAATCAGCACGGCAGCACAGTGAATGAAAGCAGCTGCCAACGCCGTTGTAGGCAATACGATTGGCCAAAGGTAATGCGACAGATCCTGGGAGACGCGGGCGGCTGTCCCTGGGACCAAGCCCCACCAAAACGCGGTCGCCAGCGCCACCACAATCACGATCGGCACGAAGACGCTGCTCAATCGGTCTCCCAGCCGTTGAATATTTGCGCGGCTACTTTGGGCGCGTTCGACGGCCGCGATGATTTGCGCAAGCGCCGTTGAATCTCCTGTCCCCGTCACTCGCATGGTCAGCACACGGTTCAAGTTCACAGTCCCGCCATAAAGCACGGCGCCAGTCCGTTTATCGACGGGGACTGCTTCGCCCGTCAGCATGCTTTCGTCGAGGCTCGATTCGCCGTCCGAAACTTCGCCATCCACCGGAACCCGCTCCCCGGGACGAAGCACCACAAGATCGCCGGCACGCAATTGCGCGATGGGGATCAACGTTTCGGAACCGTTGGCGTCTCGACGTCGTGCCTGCGCCGGTGCGAGGTCGAGCAACCTCTTCATGGAACCGGCGGCGCGCGCGCTCATTCGTGATTCCAGCCAATGTCCCACGCTGATGAGGGTGATGATCGCCGTGGCCTCCATGAAATAAACGTGAGTGTGTTGGAACAGTGCCCAGACGCTGTAGGTGTACGCCGTGGTCGAACCCAGCGCGACCAGCGTATCCATGTTGGAACTGCGAGCTTTGAGTTGCCGCCACGCACCCCGGTAGAAACGCGCCCCGCAGGCGAACTGGATGACTGTGGCTAGCCCGAAGGCGAGCCATTGAAACCATCGGGCCATCGCGAGACCGAAACCCCATTCGCCCACCAAGAGGAAAGTAGTCGCGGGAACGCCCAGCAATAGGTTCAAGCCCCAACCCCTCAGCAGCGACGCGGATTCCTCCGGGGTTTCGGTTCCATTATGGGTTTTCGCCTCGTAGCCAGCATCCTCCACCGCTTTCCTGGCCGCTTCGGTGTTGTGTGGAAACCCCTCAGTCCATCGGACCGTGGCTCGTTGCGCCTCGAGATCCACCGTGGCAACGGAAACGCCGGGAACGCTGAGCAGCGCTTCTCGAACGTGGCGGGCGCAGTTCTGGCAGGTCATGCCTTCGACCGTAAGTTCCGTCGCTTCGCCCGTTTGGCTTCCGATGGAGACAGCTTCGATCATCGTTGAAAAAGTTAAGGTATATTCGGGGCAAATACAGTTGAATGAAGCCGACCCGATGAAACTGATTCTGTTTGTTTTGTTGTCACTGTTGCCGGCGTGCGATGCCCAACCTCGGCCGGACGCCGCCCGCGAGGTGGCGGAGGATGTCTTTCACGTCGGGCACCTGACTCATCCGCGCCTCACTGAAAGTTCCGGGATTGCAATGAGTCGGCGTCAAGCTGATGTGTTTTGGACGCACAACGACGGCGGCGGTAAGCGCCAGGTTCTTTACGCGATGACACGATCTGGACAACCCTTGAGCGAGTTTCGCGTCACCGGCGTTCTGTTGGATGATTGGGAAGACATCGCCCTTGATGACAACGGCCATTTGTATTTTGGCGACATCGGCAACAATGATGCGAAACGACAGATGATTTCTGTTCATCAGGCCGACGAACCACTTCTGCCGGACTCTTCCAACGGTTTGGTTCGCATCAAACGCACGTGGAAGCTGACCTATCCCAAGGAGGCCTTTGATGCCGAGGCGCTCGTTGTTTGGGGCGAGCACGGCTTTGTTGTCTCGAAGGTTTTCAACGACGAACGCGCCGGGTTGTTTCGATTCTCGCTCACCAACCTCTCTGACTCACAAGTGCTTGAAGCGATCGGCGATTTGAAAATCGAATCGCCGGTGACGGGCGGTGCGCTTTCAGCGGACGGGCGACTACTCGGCCTCGTTGCCAAGAATGGCGCCTATGTTTTTCGTGTTGATGGCGATCTCTCGCGAGCGACGCGTGGCAAACCGTTCCAGGCCAAGTTTCGCCACGAGCATATTGAAGGGTGCACTTTCGCGCCCGAAGGGCTACTGGCTACGGCCGAGTCACGGGAAATCTACCTTTTTGGGAACGAGGCATTTCGCCACGGCCCAACCAAGAAGAAGTAGCTTACGACCTGTGACCGTCCAGGGCGGTTTTGCCCTTCGCTGGGTTCCTCGTATAATTCCGCGTGGCGGTCCTTGATTTTCAATTCCATGAGGGAGGGATCTACTTCCCGCAGCTCCGGCTTTGGCTGGACCCGCACTGGCCTAAGGAGGACTTGGTTTTCGTCAGTCATGCCCATTCCGATCACGTGGCCGATCATCGGGAGGTGATTCTCAGCGAACCGACGGCGCGATTGATGACGGCGCGCATGGGTGGCAAGCGGATTGAGCATGCCCTGCAATTCAACGCGCCGCAGTTGTTCCAGCGGGGCGGGCATGAATTTCGTATTACGCTCGTTCCCGCTGGCCATATTTTCGGGAGTGCCATGTCACTCATTGAGTGCGATGGCGAGTCGCTTCTTTACACGGGTGATTTCAAGTTGCGACGGGGGCTGTCAGCCGAGCCGTGCCAGCCCGTGCATGCTGACGTGCTTATCATGGAAACAACGTACGGCCAGCCGAAGTATCATTTCCCCCCGACCGAAGAAGTCCTGCGGGGCGTGGTGCGCTTTTGCCAGCAAGCGCTCGACAATGACGAAACGGCGGTTCTCTACGGCTACTCGTTGGGGAAGAGTCAGGAAATTCTATGCGCCTTGGCTACGGCGGGCTTGCCAATCGTCCTGCATGCCAGCGTGTTCAACATGACGAAGGTGTATGAACAGTTCGGGCACAGCTTCCCGTCGTACGAGAAATACGAAGCCGGTAAGGCGCAAGGCAAGGTGGTGCTGTGTCCTCCCAGCGTCGCAGGTTCGGCTATGCTGCGGAGCCTTGGTAAAACGCGCTGTGCGGTGTTGACCGGTTGGGCCGTCGATGCTGGTTGCCGCTATCAATATCGCTGCGACGCTGCATTTCCCCTGAGTGACCACGCCGACTTTGCCGACTTGATCCACTTCGTGAAGCAGGTGAACCCGCGGAAGGTCCACACGCTCCACGGATTTGCGGCGGACTTCGCAGCGACCCTGCGGGATCTGGGTTTTACGGCGACGGCATTAAGCCAGGATGAGCAGATGTGCCTATCCCTCGATGTGAAGGGGACGCGCTCCAAAAAGCAGAGCGATATCGTCGCAGAATTGCCCGACGGAGACGTGCACGGAAAAGGAGATAATTCTCTGGCGACCGTCCAGCCTGTCCGCCTGTTCCATCGCTTTGCCGAAACATGCGCAGCCATTTCGGCTACGCCCAGCAAGCTCGATAAGGTGCGAGTCCTGGCGGAATACCTGCGATCACTGGATGCCGATTGCGCTCCGTACGCTGCTGTGTGGTTTACAGGATTGCCATTTCCCTCAGGGGAGAACCGCGTGTTGCAGGTCGGCTGGGCGTTGCTGCGCGAGGCACTCTGCACCGTGGCCGGCGTGGACGAAAATGAATTCCACCAGACTTACCTCAAGCACAGCGATTTGGGAGAGACAGCGCACGAGCTCTTGGAACGCAAAGCGATCGGGTCGGGCCAAACAGGCGTCGCGCGGATGTCGCGGGCTGTGAGCGAAGCCCAGTCGAATCACGGTCCATCCGCCAGCCTTGACGAGATTCAGGCACTCTTTGACTCGCTCCAGAGCGCACGCGGCCCGTCAGCAAAATTTCCGTTGCTAGTCCGGATGTTGAAACGGTGCGATCCGTTGGAGGCAAAATATCTTGTAAAGATCGTCACGAGCGATCTGCGAATTGGGTTGAAGGAAGGGCTCGTGGAAGAGGCTGTCGGGAAAGCCTTCGGCGTGGCGCCCGACGACGTTCGCTCTGCAAATCTTCTGCTTGGCAATATTGCTGAGACCACTCGCCTGGCGGCGGAGAACCGGCTAGGTGACGCCACCATTCAGCCGTTTCGTCCCGTGAAGTTCATGCTCGCCTCTCCCGAAGAAACAGCAGCAGGTATTTGGGAAAGACTGGCGGGAGACAAAACGGCAGTTGAGAAGGGGCAGGGACGCGAGGGTGCGAATGGCGCTGAGGTTGAGGCTGCCGGCGTAAACTCTGATTCTTCTTCGACCAATCAGCATCAAGCTTCCGTGTGGCTTGAAGACAAATATGATGGGGTGCGGTGTCAGCTTCATAAAGTCGGCTCACGCGTTACCTTGTACTCACGCGACCTCAAAGACATCACCAGCACGTTTCACGATGTGGCAGATAATGCGCGCGCCCTGTCCGGCGACGTGATTCTGGATGGTGAAATCCTGGCGATGCGCGGGGAGGAGGTCTTGCCCTTTGCGGATTTGCAGAAGCGATTGGGGCGGCGCGAGCACGATTTGTTCATGCGCGAAGAGGTGCCGATTCAATTCGTCGCCTTCGACTTGTTGTGGCTCAACGGAGAAACCGCGTTGAACGATCCGCTTCACGCGCGCCGCGCGAAGTTGGAGAAGTTGCCCTTGCCCACTGGCCTGCGCCGTGCGCGCATTACGCAGGCCCGTTCCGCGGATGAGATTGAATCGGCATTCAGCGCCGCGCGTGCGAGCAACAACGAGGGGTTGATGGCGAAGGCGCCGGAAAGCATTTACTCGCCGGGCCGTCGCGGGCTTGCCTGGCTCAAGCTCAAGAAGGCTCTTGCCACCTTGGACTGTGTGGTGGTGGGCGCTGAGTATGGACACGGCAAGCGGAGCAAGGTTCTCAGCGACTACACCTTCGCCGTGCGCGATGAACGCACCGGGCAGTTGAAGACAATCGGCAAAGCATACAGCGGCCTGACCGATGTGGAGATTGCCGAGCTCACGCAACATTTTCTCAGCCGCACGCTTGAAAAGCGGGGACGTTTTCACACAGTCGCGCCCGATACCGTGCTTGAGATTGCCTTTGATAAAATCCAGGAGAGCGATCGGCACACGAGCGGCCTGGCCATGCGGTTCCCGCGCATCGTTCGGATTCGCACCGATAAATCTCCCGCGGACATCGATACCGTCGCCAGTGCGCGGCGGTTGATTGCATAGCGTGCCCGAAGAGAAGGTCGTTGCGCGGCGGGGTTTCGGGCGTAGGTTCGACCGGCAGCACGTTTAACAAAGGAGGGATTTATGATTCAGTGTGAAGTCTGCGGCAATGATTACGACAAGCCCATCGAAGTTGTGAAGAACGGCAAGTCTCATTTCTTTGACTCATTTGAATGTGCCATCCATGCGCTTGCCCCGCGCTGTGACCATTGTGGCTGCATGATCATCGGCCACGGCATGGAGGCGAAAGGCGTGTTCTATTGCTGTGCTCATTGCGCGAATAAGAAAGGCGTGACGTCCGTGCAGGATCGGGTTTGACCGCGGCGTTTCCCTCGCTGGACCCGCAAGGCGGTTGGATCTGCCGAACTTTGCTTTCGCCTCCGGCTCCCTTACGCTGGCCGGATTCTCTAAACACAGAATTCGGCAAACATGGCGAAGGATTTTATCAGGGTTGGGGGTGCTAGGCAGCATAACCTCAAGAACATCTCGGTCGAGATTCCGCGCGACAAGTTGGTGGTAATCACCGGCTTGAGCGGCTCTGGGAAGTCGTCGCTGGCGTTCGATACGCTTTACGCTGAGGGGCAACGCAAATACGTGGAGTCACTCTCGGCTTACGCGCGGCAATTCCTGGATCAGTTGCAAAAGCCGGATGTGGATTTCATCGAGGGACTCTCACCGTCCATCGCCATCGAGCAACGCAGTTCGGGTTCCAACCCGCGCTCCATCATCGCGACAACGACGGAGATTTATGACTATCTGCGTTTGCTCTTCGCCAATATCGGCCAGCCACATTGCCCCGACACCGGAGTGCCCATCTCACCGCAGTCCACGAGCGATATTGTCGATCGAATCATGGCGCTCCCGCCCAAAACCCGCGTCCTGGTGCTGGCTCCGGTGGTGCGTGAGGAGAAAGGGGAGTTTCGCGACGTGATCGAACGTTTGGGGCGGGAAGGTTTTGTGCGCGCGCGCATCGATGGCGAATTGGTTGAACTGGCGGCCAATACACGGGTGAAATTGGATCCAAAAGCAAAGCACAACATCGATGTGGTGGTGGACCGGTTGGTCATCGACGACAAGATTCGCGTGCGCTTGAGCGATTCGGTCGAGACGGCGTTAAAGTGGGGCGAAGGATCGCTGATCGCCTTGCATCAGTTACCCGACGACGGCGGAGTCGCAGCATCCATCTCTTCGCAACCTGGAGAGGGGACGAAGGCGAGGAGTGGCGGCGATCAGGGCGCGGTGGCACGGGGGCGTGCCTCGACATTTCCATCGCTCACTCCGGCGGCATCTCAGCCCTCCACGACCAGTTCCAAAGAATGGATTGAAACCCTTCACTCAAATCGTGCCTTGAGTCCCACGACGGGGAAGAGCTTTGAGCGCGTGTCACCGAAGCATTTCTCCTTTAACTCGCCCCATGGCGCCTGTCCTGTGTGTCACGGACTTGGGCAGAAGATGGTTTTCGACGAGGCCCTCGTCGTGCCTGATCCCGAGAAGTCGCTGGATGGTGGCGCCGTCTTGCCGTGGCGACGGGGCGGAAAGCGAATGATCACGTATTACAAGGCGATGCTTCGTTCCGTGGCCTCTCATGCCGCCGTGAGCCTGGAAACGCCTTACAAAAATTTGCCCGAGGAGTTCAAACGTTTGCTCATGCGCGGCAGCGGAGACGTTGAGCTGGATTTCAATTTTTGGCGCGCAGGCAAAATGAGCAAGGTTACTCGGGCGTTTGAGGGCGTGATCCCGAACCTCGAGCGTCTCTATGCGGAGAGCGAAAGCGAGTTCACCCGAAACCGCTTGAAGAGCTTCATGAATCCTCAGCCGTGCGATGCCTGCGAGGGGAAGCGGCTGAAACCGGAGATCCTGGCGGTGACTTTGGGCGGCGCCGATTTCCGCAGGACGGATTTCCAAAGCAATAACCTCGGGACTTCCAGTCGCCCATCGAACGTGCCGGGATTTTCCATCATGGACGTTTGCGCCATGTCCATCGACAGGGCCGATGAGTTCTTTGGCCAGCTCAGCCTGAGGCTCACCGGATTCCAACATAAGATTGCGGACGAAGTGATCCGCGAGGTGCGCGCGCGTCTTGGGTTCCTGAGAAACGTCGGGCTTGGATACCTTACCCTGAATCGCGAGAGCGGCACCCTGAGTGGCGGCGAGGCGCAGCGCATCCGGCTGGCGACGCAGATTGGCGCGGGGCTCGTGGGTGTCCTTTACATCCTGGACGAGCCGAGCATCGGGCTTGCATCAGCGCGACAACGAACGGCTTCTCGTCACCCTCGAAGGGCTTCGAGAACTGGGGAATACGGTGATCGTGGTCGAGCACGACGAGGACACGATTCGCCGCGCGGATTACATCCTCGACCTCGGCCCCGGCGCGGGAGTGCGTGGCGGAGAAATTGTGGGCGCGGGGAACTTGGAGCAATTATTGCAGGCGCCCCGATCCCTGACCGCAAAATATCTTCGCGGTGAGTTGAGCATCGCTGTGCCGAAGCAGCGTGTAACGCCGAGCAAGGAGCGCGGCTGGATCGAGGTCCTGGGGGCGCATGAGAATAATCTGAAGAACGTCGATGCGCGCTTTCCGCTGGGCACATTGACGTGCGTTACGGGCGTGAGCGGCAGCGGCAAGAGCACGCTCGTGGTGGATATTCTTCAGCGCGCGCTTTTCCGCCACATGCACGGCTCGAAAGAGACGCCAGGCAAGCATCGCGCCATCGAGGGCAAGGATCTGATCGACAAAGTCATCGTCATCGATCAAACAGCCATCGGCCGCACCCCGCGAAGCAACCCAGCGACTTACACCGGCATGTTTAATCACATCCGCGATTTGTTTTCGAAGCTGCCCGCCGCGCGCATCCGCGGCTATGCGACCAGCCGCTTTAGTTTCAACGTGAAGGGCGGCCGATGCGAAAAATGCCAGGGCGACGGCTTGATTAAGATCGAGATGCATTTCCTGCCGCCGGTGTACGTCACGTGCGAAGCATGCGGCGGCAAACGCTACAATCGCGAGACGCTGGAGATCGCCTACAAGGGCATGAACATCTCCGACGTGCTGAACATGACGGTGGATGAGGCGGTGAACTTTCTTTCGCGCTGTCCCGCAAATTTACGATCAATGCCTCACCCTGGCGGAGGTTGGGCTTGGTTACTTGGGGCTGGGGCAGAGCGCCACGACACTTTCCGGTGGCGAAGCACAACGCCTGAAACTAGCGGCTGAACTCAGTCGCAAGCAGACCGGTCGCACGCTTTACATTCTCGATGAACCGACGACCGGGCTGCATTTCGCGGACGTGGACAAGCTGCTCGAAGTGATCTTCAAACTGCGCGCACCCGGCAACACCCTGCTCGTCATTGAGCACAATCTGGACGTGATAAAGGTCGCTGACTGGGTGATCGATCTGGGTCCGGAAGGCGGCGACGGTGGCGGACAGATTGTGGCGCAAGGTACGCCAGAACAGGTCGCAGCCATCAAGGAGAGCCACACGGGGCAGTTCTTGCGGCGAATGTTGTAGGGCACTGGCAAGCTCACCCCCGCAACCGCCCGCATCAAACGGTCGGCGGGATGCGGGCCTCGCTGGTGGATGCGGGCGGCGACAGGGGCGGGAGCCCGGCGCGGACGGCCTCTGGCAAATTTTTTTCAATGATGGCGATGACCTCTTCGAGGCGGGCTGGCTTCGCCAGACAAGGATGGTCGCAAATGATCCCTTCGTGTTCCTCGACACGTTCGCGCCAAACGGCGGCGGTGAAGAAGACAATGGGAATGTGTTTGAGCTCGGAATCGTTCTCGAATTTTTCGACGACGTTGCCGCCCGGCATTCGAGGCATGATGATATCCAGAAGTAGGAGGTCGGGCTTGAACGAGCGGGCAGTCGCGACAGCATCCTCGGGCCAGTTCTGGACCATCACCTCATAGCGGTCGGTTGCTTCCAGATTCATCTTCAAAAGGCGCGCGGCACCGACCTCATCATCCACATAGAGCAACCGTGCTTTTTTCATAATTGTTCTCCTTTGCTGCCTGGAGGGTGACGGTCACGACCGCCCCGCCACCTGGCGCATTATCCAGTTCAATATGACCGCCGTGCAGTTCCACAATTGATCGCGTGACCGACAGGCCTAACCCCGTCCCCAATCCCTTTTCTTTCGTGGTAAAAAAAGGTGTGAACAGCCGGGAAAGATTTTCGGCAGAGATGCCGTGGCCCGTGTCGCGAATTTCCACGATCACCCGGCGCGGAGTCTCGCCTTTGGTAAGCCTTTCGCCGGAAGGCTCTGCGGTCGTGGTGAGATAAATGGTCCCTCCTTGGTGCATGGCATGAATGGCGTTGGTCAGGAGATTGATGAACACCTGTTCCATCTTGCCTTGATCCAGCCAAACTAGGGGCAGGTTCTGATCCATCCGCCGTTCGACGGTCACTCGCGCGGCATTGCAGGAATAGTTTACGAGCGAAAGCACCTTCTCCAGAACGACATTGAGATCTCCCAGGACCATGTTGATTTCTGGTGTGCCGGAAAGTTGAAGCAAACCGCGAATGATGGCATCCGCGCGACTGATGGCTTCCCGCATATCGACGCAGGTAAGTTTCACATCTTCACTGGCGCTGGTTAGCTGGCTTTCGAGGTAGGTGATTCCCATCAACATCGTTTGCAGCGGGTTCTTGACCTCGTGAGCGACTCCGGCGGCCAGTTTTCCGATGGAGTCCAGTTTCTCGGCTTGGATCAATTGGAGCTGGGTGGATTGAAGTTTTTCATGCGTGCGCTCGAGATCAGCGAGTGCCCTGGTCAGTTCCCGTTCTCTTTCGCCGAGCGCCACGTTGGCCTGGCGCAGCTGATCCTCGGCGTGCTTTCGCTCGGTCAGATCGATGTGCGACCCCGCCAATCGCACGGGACGGCCGCTGCCATCACGCAAGGCGACACCGCGAGCGAGAATCCATCGGTAGGTGCCGTCCCGGTGCCTCAGGCGATGTTCGAGTTCGTAAAGTTCGCGATTGCCAGCGAGAAAACTTTTAAGAGTCAGGGCAGATCGTTCCGCATCGTCGGGATGAAGCAACTCCTGCCACGCCGAAAAACTGTTTCTAATCTCGTTCTCACCGTAACCGAGCATGCTCTTCCAATTTGGTGAAAAGTACACTTCGTTGGTCATCAGGTTCCAATCCCAGATGCCGTCCTTGATCCCGGTGATGATAAGGTCGTAACGCTGCTGGCTGGCTTCGAGGGCTTCTTCCATGCGTTTGCGTTCCGTGATGTCGGTGGAAATGCCGCAAACCGCGTAAGCAATGCCTTTGTCGTCGCGCAGGGGAAACTTGATCGACAGGTAAGTGCGGGGCTCGCCCTTGTAGGGCACCACCTCCTCCATCTCGAGCGGCTTTTCAGCAATCAAGACTTTGAGGTCATTCGTTCGCACCATGTCCGCGACAGATGAAGGAAAGATATCGTGGTCGGTATGTCCGATAACTCCCTCATCAGCGACTCCGAAGAGCCATTTATAACGTTCATTCACGAGCAGGTACCGTCCCTGCCGGTCCTTCAAGTAAACCACCGACGTGGTGTTATTGAGAATCGCCTGCAGTTGCTCCTGATTTTGCCTCAATGCCTTTTCGGCATGACGCCGGACTCGGATTTCTCCTTCTAGATCGTGATACGCCTCAGCCAATTGTTGAGTGCGCCGAACCACACGACCCTCCAGGGATTCGGAATAGCGCCGCGCCTGCCAGAAGGACAGCGCGAGGAAACTGGTGAGTGCCACGCCGCCGCCCAAAGCGCTCCAACTCTTCCATCGTGGATAACCGGCCTCATAGGTTCGCGAAGGTGTGCACACGACGCGCCAGGAACGGCCGGCCACTTCGAAGCTGGCGCTGTGCTGCAATCCCTCGGGCGACAGAAGTGTTTGCACATCGGGTATCCCGCCGAATGGCTCGCCGGAATGATAATCGAGCAACTGGAGTTGGTCTGGTTTGGTCTCATCAAAGAGGGCGAGATTCATCGCGTTGGATCGGGCTGATTTGAGGGCGTGAGCGACGATGGATTGAATTCGAAATACGCCCACGCAGAATCCAATTGCTTCCGCGCGTCGCCGCTCCTGCGATAGTGGAACGGGATAGGTCTGGAAGATGGGGGCGGCAAGCAAAAGACCACCGTCTCCTTGAAGAAGCTGCACTCGTGGACTGACCCGCATCTCGCCGGAATCGCGCGCATCCAGAAGGGTCTGCCGCCGTGCTGGGTGTGAAAAGTGGTCGAAGCCATGTGCGCGACGGTTCAACTCGAATGGCGCCATGAATGTGATGGGACAGTATTGAGGCCGGTCACCGGCCCGACCGATTTCCCCATTGGCGTTCAGCTCTGTGATTTGAAACTCGGGGAAACGCTCTCCACGAACGGCCTGTTCAAACGCTTCCCGATCTGAATTCGAAACCAGTGGTACCCACTGGAATGCCTGCACCCACGGGTACTTCGCAGCCGGTGCCGCCAGAAACGATTCGAATTCACCCCGCTCAACGAGCTCGCTTGAGGTGTAAAATGAAATCAGCCACTGCATCAGTTCCACGTTCAACTGCATCTCTTGGTGAAGCGCCCGGGCCCGGTCAGCACTGTCGAGGTGAAATTGAGCTTGGATGGATTCATTCTCTTGCGAACGGACCAGGATAAAGGCAAGGGCCGTCACTACCACAGTCAGCGCCAGCGATGCTGCCATGATCACGGAGTTGCGCTTCCGTCTTGGGGCGGACTGCTCCTCCAAAACGGGAATCAATGGCTTGGCCGGATTCAGCAGGTCCGATTTGGTAATGGTGGCCATAAGCAACCGAATCAACCGGCGGATTGCGCCGGGCTGCCCAAGTGTTCCTCGATGCACTTTTGCAATTCCGGCCAGCTCACTGGCTTGGCCAGATACGACATGGACCCCAGCTTCGCCTCGTGCCCGCCCGTTTCTTTTTTCGAAATGATCGCGGTGAGAAAAACGACGGGCACATCCTTGAGCAGGGCACTCTCCTTGATCTTCGCCGCCAGTTCCCCACCGCTGAGGCCCGGCATCATCACATCGAGGAAAATCAAATCGGGCTTGAACTTGCGCGCAGTGGCGAGGGCATTGGGGGCGAAATTCTCGGCCTGCACCTCGTAGAAGCCCGTGGCTTCCAAGTTTAGTTTGATCCCGCGAGTGATGGCTGGTTCATCGTCAACGAGGAGGATGCGCTTCTTGGTCATAACAAACCTTTCGTTTGACCAATCTGGAAACTTCACGCGGCTGCTCGAGCGGCGCCGGTTGGCGACGTCTCCAAACGAGTCCTAATCGACCTTGGTTCGCCGCAGCGAAATTGCAACCCCCTTCCCGTGAGAATTCGCAGGGATGTGAAACCGGGGGATAACGATCCAACAAAGGCATCGTGCGCGACGAAGTCTGAAAACAAAACGGCGGCGTTGTTCACGCCGCCGTTTGCGAAAGAGATAATGCTGGAGGGTTAAATGCCCTTCTGGAGCATGTAGCGGAGCAAATCGCCCACGCGGTTGCTGTAGCCCCATTCGTTATCGTACCAGCTTACGAGCTTGAAGAAACGGCTGTTCAACTCAATGCCGGAACCCGCATCGAAGATGGAGGAGGCCGGGCAGTGAATGAAGTCGCTGCTCACCACTTCGTCGCTGGTGTAGTCGAGGTAGCCTTTGAGGTAGGTCTCGCTGGCTTTCTTCATGGCAGCGGAGATTTCGGCGTAACTCGTTTCCTTCACCGTGCGAACCGTGAGGTCCACGACGGAGACGGTAGGGGTCGGGACACGGAAGGCCATGCCGGTGAGCTTGCCTTTCACTTCCGGGCAAACGAGGCCGACTGCGCGCGCGGCGCCGGTGGTCGAAGGGATCAAATTGATCGCAGCGCTGCGCCCGCCCTTCCAATCTTTCTTGCTGGGGCCATCCACCGTTTTCTGCGTGGCAGTGTAGCTGTGCACCGTGGTCATCAGACCTTCTTCGATGCCAAAACCTTCCTTGAGCAGCACATGAACGATGGGTGCCAGGCAGTTCGTGGTGCAACTCGCGTTCGAAATGATGTGATGGTTGGCCGCATCGTATTTTTCATGGTTAACGCCCATGACAATAGTGATGTCCTCTCCTTTGGCGGGAGCGGAAATAATCACCTTCTTCGCACCAGCCGTAATGTGGCCCTTGGCCTTGTCGGCTTCCGTGAATAGGCCGGTGGACTCAATGACGATGTCCACGCCGAGCGCCTTCCAGGGAAGTTCCGCGGGTGACTTGGCGCTGACGACTTTGATTTCTTTGCCGTTCACGACGAGGACGTCATCCTCCGCTTTGTCCGCGGCAGACTTCTTCGAACTGACGGTCCCGTTGAAACGTCCCTGGATGGAATCGTATTTCACCAGGTAAGCCAGATTGTCAGCGGGAACGATATCACCGACGGCGACGACTTCGATATCGCGACCGACCATTCCCTGTTCGACGAGGGCACGAAAAACCAATCGGCCAATGCGGCCGAATCCATTGATAGCAACTTTTGTAGGCATAAGAAACGAGTTCGGGTTCCGACTTCCGAAGTCAGAGCGCGGAATGTTACGTTTGAAGATCCGACCGTCAACGGGAAATCGTTTCAGCAGGCTTCCGCCGCCTGGTTCACCCTTGGCGTGCGTTGCCACAGGCAAGTCGGCTGGCAAAGTGCCGCTTTCACTTGTCGACTGAATGCAGGTCCGGCGCCTGAAGTCCAACGATTCGCCGTTACCAAACTGACATGAATATCACCCGGCTTTCCACCTTGCTCACGTTCAACACCGTCTTTCTGTTACCTTTTTGTCCGGTCGCAGCGGATTTGCCACTGCCCGCGGCATCCCAAGAGTCCATTCACAATCGGGTGGATGTCGCAGCGTTCGATAAGCCACGGGCGAACAAAGACGACATCTTCCTGGAGGTGCGGACTAAGGCAGAGTTCAGGGCGGGTTGCATCCCGGGAGCGAAAACAGCGAGGCGAATTCGGGACGTTTGACGAGCGAGTACCCACGCTCGATAAAACCAAAACATCTGGTGCATTGTGCAGCGGGCGGGCGTAGTGCCAGCGTATGCAACAAATTGGAGGGAGTTGGCTTCATGGCGCTCTATGATCTGGCGCCGGGCTACCGGTGATGGGAGAAGGCTGGCAAGCCGAACGAAAAGCGATCTAGACACTGTCTGCGGCGAGCTATGAACGGCGACGACGCCGGAAAAGCGGAGCCGTTCGAAGGAGAGAAGTATGAACATGATTCCACGCCGGACATTTCTACAACGGTCTGCGACGACCGCGGCACTCGCTGGACTCGGCAATCTTGCCTTCCTCTCCGGTTTGCCGCGCGTCACCGCGGCCGAGGCGCGGTTGCCGGCACGCGCAGTTCAGTTGCATAGCGGCATTGAGCCACTGGTCCGGTTGTTGGAGAACACGGCACGGGCACGGGTACTGGAGGAAGTGGCGGCGAAAATAAAGAGCGGCACCACGTATCAGGAGATACTCGCTGCCTTGTTGCTGGCTGGGGTGCGAAATATTCAACCGCGGCCCGTTGGTTTTAAATTCCATGCTGTTCTTGTCGTCAATTCCGCGCATCTGGCCTCGTTGGCTTCGCCGGACACCGATCGCTGGCTCCCTATCTTTTGGGCAATCGATGCATTTAAATCTTCCCAGGCTCAGAATGTTCAACAGGGTGATTGGACAATGTCCGCCGTGGACGAATCTTCCGTGCCGCCGAGTCACCGAGCGCGGAAGGCATTAATCGAGGCTCTGGATAATTGGGATGAGAGTGCGGCTGACGCCGCGATTGTCGGGCTCGTCCGCACTGCAGGCGCGCATGAGATCTACGAGATTCTTTGCCGTTACGGCGTGCGCGATTTCCGCGAACTGGGCCACAAGGAGATTTACACCGCCAATAGTTTTCGCTGTCTGGAGGTGATCGGATGGCAGCACGCTGAACCAGTCCTGCGCTCCCTCGTGTACGCCATGCTCGATCGAGTGGGCGAAAAGGCAAATCCATCGAAGGCTGATTTGCCGGCGGATCGCCCCTTTCGCCGCAACCTTGAAAACGCCCGGCTACTTCGTGTGGGCTGGCTTGACGGCAAGCCGAGCAGCGACGCCACCCGTGAGATGATCGCCGCGATACGCGGAGGTTCCGCAGCGGATACGAGCGCCAAGGCGGTTGAGTTGTTGAACCGCGGAGTCGCACCGCAGTCATTGTGGGACGCGTTTTTTGATGGTGCGGGAGAACTGCTCATGCGCCAGCCTGGAATTGCCGCGCTCCATGCCGTCACCTTCACAAATGCCACTCACTATTCCTTCCAGCACACACGCGATGAAGAAACTCGTAAGCTCCTGTTGCTGCAGAATGCTGCCTTCCTCCCGCTTTATCGTGGCAACAGCAGGGACAAGGGGCTTCACATCGACACGCTGGAACCGATGGCGCTGACTGAGCCCGGTGTGGGCGCCATTGAGGAAATTTTTGCGGAGGTGAGCAAAGACAAGCTGCGGGCGGCGAAGAAGATTTTGGCTTACCTGGATAAAAGTCCCGACCCCAAACCGCTGGCGGACGCCGCCCGACGGCTCATCTTTTTGAAAGGCCGCGATTCCCACGACTACAAGTTCAGCTCCGCCGTTTTGGAAGATTATGCCTTCATTGCGCCGGAGTGGCGTAACCGTTATCTCGCTTCCAGTGTCTTCAACCTGAAGGGCTCGGGCGACAAGGACAATGATTTGGTCCAACGCACTCGGTCCGCACTCAACGCTTGAACGAACTATGATTGGAAAGAACCCGACTCTACTGGCTGGTCTGCTCGCGGCCGCGAACCTGATCCACGCTGCACCGGCAGATCAAAATTGGGGGCAATGGCGGGGCCCGCTGGCAAATGGCATCGCACCCAATGGCAATCCACCTGTCGAGTGGAGCGAGACCAAGAATGTAAAGTGGAAATCGCCGCTGTCCGGTGAAGGGCACGCCACGCCCATCGTCTGGGACAACCTGATTTTTATTCAGAGCGCGATACCCGTTACCAAGAAGCCGGAGGCGAAGATTGGTTCGATGCCGCAGTTCGCTGGTTTACCGCAACAACCTCCTCCGGCCAATGCTGGCCAGCAACCTTCAGGCGAGGGCGGGCGGCGACGAGGTCCGGGCGGTAGCCGGGGCGAGGCACCGAAGGATCCTTACCAATTTGCGATCATGGCTTTGGATCGGAACACCGGAAAAGTTGTCTGGCAGAAAACGCTGCGGGAGGAACTACCTCATGAGGCGCGTCATGGCACTGCTACGTTTGCTTCCGGCTCACCGATTACGGACGGCGAAAGTTTGTTCGCCTATTTTGGATCGCGCGGCCTCTACGCGTTGGACTTGAAGGGCAATGTCAAATGGCAGAAGGACTTCGGAAAATACCGGAGCGCCAATCAGTTTGGCGAAGGTAGTTCACCCGCTCTGCACGGCAACACGCTGGTCGTTAATTGGGACCATGAGGGTGAGGATTTCATTGCGGCGCTCGATAAAGTGACGGGTAAAGAGCTTTGGAAGCAAACCCGCGACGAGCGCACGACCTGGGGCACACCGTTCATTCTGGAGCATAATGGTGTCACGCAGGTAATCGTGAGTGCGAGCGGCAAGGTGCGCAGTTACAATCTCGCCACCGGCAAAGAACTTTGGTCCGTTGGGCCGCTCGGCTCGAACGTGGTGCCCACGCCGGTCGCCGGTCATGGCCTGGTTTTCTCGATGAGCGGCCACCGCGAGCCCAAGATGATGGCGATCAAACTCGGACGCTCCGGCGACCTTACCGGGACCGACGCCATCGCTTGGTCGATCACCCGCGATACACCGTATGTTCCCTCTGCGCTGCTTTATGACGATCTGCTGTATTTTCTGAAAGGCAATGAGGCAACGCTATCCATCTTCGATGCCAAGACCGGTCAACCCTCACTGGAAGCCCAACGGATTGAGGGCTTGCGTGGGGTCTATGCCTCTTTGGTCGGTGCTGCTGGACGGGTTTATGTGCTCGGTCGAGACGGCGGCGCGGTCGTCCTGAAGAGCGGGAAAAAGCTCGAAATTCTAGCCACGAATCGGTTGAACGACGCCTTTGATGCGTCCCCGGCCATCGTCGGCAAAGAGATGTTCCTACGCGGGAAGCAAAATATTTATTGCATCTCTGAAGTTGCGGGACAGCGGGCCGATCAGCGTTGATCTCCAACGTGAGAAAGAAACTCTGTTTCCTCGGCCTTCTGTTGGCCATCGCATCAGTAGCCGGCTGGCTGGTCATGGGCGCTCACCGTGGGTGGACTCATCTTTCTGAAACGCGCTTCGTCAAAGATGAAGTCACCGAAATCGAATATCCCGTCACCCGAAAGCGTTTCAAGCCGGGCGTTGATTTGCTGGGCGCGGCCCTTCTGTTGAGCGGACTTTTTGTCGGCGTCTCCTTTCTTTTTCCGAAATCAAATAAATCATCATGAAAATCAAAATACTCTCCATCATCAGCATACTGTCCTTGGCCGCGGTCGTGTCGGCAGCTCCCATCAAGTTCGATTTCAAGGACCCCAAGGGCGTCAACAACGTCGTGTTCAAGACAGACGCGCCATTGGAATCGATCAATGGAACGGCCGGCGGCATCTCGGGCACCGTGATGTTTGATCCTGCCAATCCGGGAGCGACCACGGGCAAAATCATTGTGGCCGCCAGTTCTTTGCACGTAAGCAACCCGACCATGAAGGAACACATGCACGGGGAGATGTGGCTGGACGTGGCGAAGTATCCCGAAATCGTGTTCGAACTGGGAACGCTCAAGAATGTGAAAACCACCGGCGACGTCACGACGGCGGACGCGGCTGGGAAGATGAGCCTCAAAGGAGTGACAAGAGAGGTGACCATTCCAGTCAAGCTGACTTACTTGAAAGACAAGTTGAAAGCCCGCTCTGGCAAAGACGGTGACCTCCTGGTGGTGCGGGCCAGTTTCAGCGTCAAGCGCAGCGATTACGGCATCAACGCCTCCAAGGGCGAGGATAAGGTCTCGGACGAGATTGAACTGAGTCTCAGCGTGGCTGGAACGGCACCGAAGTGACCGTCACGGTTGGCGGTGAATAAATTCTGACCCGCATAAATCAGCCCGAACTCTTCATGAACATTCAAACTTTTTGCCTGGGCGCTGTGCTCCTGGCGTCGTGCGAGTTGGGTCGAGCGGCCGAGTCGACCAACCCTCCGCCGCGCCGCGCTGCTGGCACGCAACTCGTTTCGCCGGAGGTGGCCGCCGATCGCAGAGTCACCTTTCGCCTTCGTGCTCCGAATGCAACGAACGTTACCGTGTCGGGTGAATGGCCGGGCGCAAAAGCCATGAGCAAAGACGCGAATGGAAACTGGGAAGTGACCGTAGGGCCGCTGGAGCCGGACTTGTATGGCTACAGCTTCTCGGTCGATGGATTCCAAACTCTCGATCCGGGCAATTCCGCCGTGAAGCCCGCGCGTTCGCCGCGCACAAGTATTTTGGAGGTTCCTGGCACGCCGCCGCTGCTCCACGAGTGGGACGCTACTGTTCCTCACGGAACGGTTCGAGAGCACTGGTATCAGTCCACCTCGCTGGGGAAGCGTCGATCGCTTCACGTTTACACGCCGCCCGGTTACGACCAGTCGCGCAAGGATTTGCCTGTGATGTATTTGCTCCACGGTTCGGGTGACAACGACGCCACCTGGTCAGCGTTGGGTCGCGCAAACGTGATTTTGGATAACTTGATCGCGGCCAAAAAAGCCAAGCACATGATCGTGGTGATGACCGACGGACATCCTTACGTTTCGCCGCCCGGTGTCAGCGCCACGAACGTGGCGGAACGAGGGCGAAACACGAAATCCTACGAGCGTGATTTGATCGAGGATGTGATGCCCTTTGTGGAAAAGAACTATCGCACGATCAAGAAACGTGAGAGCAGGGCCATCATTGGCCTGTCAATGGGCGGCGGCCAGGCGTTGCACGTGGGGTTGAATCATCTGGATCGGTTCTCGTGGGTAGGAGCCATGAGCGCGGCAGTGCCGGGGGAGAACGACATTGCGCCCGCGCTAGCTGACGCCAAGAGCACGAATAAGAAGCTCGCGGCGTTATGGATTGCGATTGGCAAAGACGACTTTTTGCTCGCGCGTAACAAATCCTTCAACGAATTACTGACCGCCAAGGGAATCGCTCACACCTACAAGGTTACAGAGGGAAACCACAGTTGGCCGGTTTGGCGTAAGTATCTCGCCGAGTTCGTGCCGCTCGTATTTACTAAATGAAGAAACAGGTTTCGCGTGCCGCCATGACATGAAAACAAATGACAACGTAATAACCGGAGTTTCTCGTCGCGCCATGATCAAAGCCAGCGTCGCCACTGCCGCGATGGCGTTCACTCAGTATCCTTTATCGCTTTTTGGTGGACCCGAAATGGAGGAGGGCGTCCTGATTCCGTTTCTCGATCCGCAACCAAATGTCAGGCGCCAGACCCGCTGGTCTGACCTGACCAACTGGCGAACGAAGAGCGAAGATCTGTACGTGGTCAGCCACTACAACACGCCCGGCGTTGGAGGAAAAGGAACACACGCTTGAGGTCTCCGGCCTCGTCCGCAAAGGACGCACACTCACGATGGCAGACATAAAGAGGCGCAAACGCAAGACCATCACGGCTACGTTGGAATGTGGTGGCAATGGCAACAGCGCCGGCTTCATGGGCGCGATCGGCAACATGCAATGGACGGGGACTTCGCTGGCTGACTTGCTGGATGAATGCTCGCCTCTGAAACGTGGAATCGAGGTCGTCTTCTTCGGCGCGGATGAGAAAGTGGAAAAGATCCGGGATAAAGATTACCCGCAGAATTTCGCCCGCAGCCTCCATATCAACGATGCACGGAGGGAAGATGTCCTCCTTTGCTACGAAATGAACGGCCAGCCTCTTACCAAGGATCATGGTTTCCCATTGCGCCTGGTGGTCCCTGGATGGTTTGGCATCTCCTGGACGAAGTGGCTGCAGCGCATTGAAGTGCTTGATCGTCGCTACATGAGCAAATACATGGCGAGCGAATATGTAACTCTTCAAGGCGAGGAACGTGCCGACAAAACCATTTGGCGCCTGACAAGCGTGGGGCCGATGAATGTGAAATCGATCATCGCCCGCGCCGTGAAATTGAATGACGGCACGGTTCGACTAACCGGTGCGACGTGGGGCGATGGCACGCCAATCAAATCGGTTGAAGTGCGGATTGACGATGGGCCCTGGCAAGCCGCCACGATTGATCGGTCGCCCCGGGATAGATACACGTGGCGTTTTTTCAGCTTCGACTGGAGAAAACCGATCCCGGGCGAACACCGGATAGTCTCGCGGGCCATTGATGAGGAAGGACGCGTGCAACCTGAACCTGAGCCTGATCCCAAGGATCGTCGCAAATGGAAGAAAACGAATTGGGAATGGAACGAACAATGGCCGTGGAAGATCCGGATTGAGGCCTGAACCCGTTCGGTTCTCCATCTCGGCTTGGAACGATTAGCCCGTGCGAGCCGTAGGTTTTTTGTCCTGTTGGGTATTTGCCCAGAGAGGCGATTCCCCGCTTACGCACTTTCCCCGACTCGTCACTTCGTACTGGCACTCTTGTGTTTTGGACGCTCCGCCATAAACTGACTGCATGAAGAATGACGTTGTGCCCGTTGAAATTCGCGGAATCCTCCCTGCGAACAGCGGTTGCGCGATTTTTGTAGGCAACGAGAAAAAGGTCTTCGTCATTCAGGTCGAGAACACCATGGGGCATATCATTGGGATGTTTTTGCGCGATGCTCCGAAGGAACGCCCGCTCACCCATGACTTGATGAATAGTGTTTTCAAAGGTTTCAACATCACCGTCGAACGCGCCATCATCACGGAGTTGAAGAATTCCACGTATTTTGCCCGGTTAATTCTCCAGCAGCAGAACGAACTGGGTCGGAAGTTGGTTGAAATTGATGCCCGTCCCAGCGATTGCCTCGCATTGGCGTGTGCGCAAAAGCGGCCCTTGTTCGTTGCGACTCCGCTCTTTGAGCAGGTTGAAGACATGAGCGAAGTCCTTGAGCGGATCAACGAGAACGGCGGGGAACAGGAACAGGAATAAGCACATGCCCGCCGCCAAACCCGCGCTCGCGCCGGCGCCTGTGCTGCTCGTCTGCGGCGAGGATGATTTCAACGTCAAGCAGCGCGCCCGGCAGATCTTCCAGAAGTGGTCGGAGGAACTTGGAGGCATGGACCACGAGACCATCGATGCCCAGGTGAGCAATGGCGGCGAAGCGCTTAAAGCATTGGCGAAGCTTCGTGAAGGGTTGAATACGCTGCCCTTTTTCGGAGGCGGCAAAGTGGTATGGCTTCAAAACTGCAGTTTCCTCGGGGACGACCGCACGGCTGGGTCTCAAGCGGTCACCGAAGCCTTGGCGGATTTGTCCGCCGACCTGAAAACGTTTCGGTGGGACAACGTTCGGCTCCTCATTAGCGCAGGCAAGGTGGACAAGCGCAAAACCTTCTACAAGACGCTTGAGAAAATTGGCGAGGTCGAAAATTTCGCGGCTTTGTCGATGGACGATCGAGATTGGGCTTCCAAGGCGGAGGATCACGCGCTCAAGCAAATTAAAAGTCTGGGTAAGACAATTGGAGACGAAGCGCTGTCAGAATTGGTCAACAATGTCGGACCCAATCTGCGCCAACTGACGAGTGAGGTGGAGAAGGTGGCTCTCTACGTCGGTATGCGCGGGCAGATCAACGTGGAAGACGTGGCAGCCATCGTGACGCGGAATAAGCAGGCGCGTGCATTTGCTTTAGGAGATGCGCTAGGAGATCGGGACCTTCCCAGGCTCCTGCGTTGCCTCGATGAAGAGATGTGGGAGATGAAGTTTGATAGCGCGAAATCGGAGATTGGATTGCTTTATGGCCTCATCTCGAAAGTGCGCGCGCTAATCTTCCTTCAAGAAATGCTGCGCGAGAAGTGGATTCAGCCGGAGGGCGACTACGGGCGCTTCAAGGGCCAATTGGAACGGATACCCAAGGAAAAGCTTCCGGAAGATAAACGCTTCAATCCCCTGGCACTGAATCCATACATCTTGTTCAAGGCTCTCCCGCAGGCGAGGCGCTATTCCAGTGGGGAGTTGGTGCGGGCCATGGAACTCTTGTTGCAGTGTAACCAACGGCTGATTTCGAGTTCGCTGGACGAGAAACTGGTGCTGCAACAGACGTTGGTCGAAATCGTCCGCAGCAGCACCACCGTGAGTGCCCTACAGGCGGAGGCTGTTTCTTGACTGCCTTCTTTCGCACCCGGATACTTTCCCGGCAATGAACGGTGGAGCGCCAACGAGCCTTTCTGTTTGTGTGCGCGACCACGTCGCGTGCATTCGAATTTCCGGTCGCGCCACCTTCACTTCGAGCGTCGATTTCAAAAAGTTGCTCCAACAACTGCAGGCAGATGGCTGTTCCGAAATCGTCCTGGACCTGACGGATTGCGTCATGATGGACAGCACGTTCCTAGGTGTCCTGGCCAGTGCTGCTTCCAAGTGCGACGCGGCCAGGCAGACCGGACGGAAGTGCGCCATTAAACTGTTCCATCCGTCGGAGCGTGTCTTGGAATTGCTCGATAATCTCGGTGTCCTTAAGCTCTTCACCCTGCTCGAGTGCGCGCCTCAACTGGGCGCGTTTCGTTGTGTGGAGGGTGGCAATACGACCCGGCTGGAGTTGAATCGAACCTGCTTTGAGGCGCACCAGACGCTCATGGGGACAAGTCCTGATAACGAGCGCCGTTTTAAGGATGCGACCCAATTTTTCAAAAAAAACCTCCAGGACGAGGAGCGCAAGAAATAAAATTTTCGCGTGCGGGTTTGACTGCTTGTTTCCCCTTCGAAGCGTTTTAGACTCCGCGGGCCGATGGTCAATCTCAGTTCACTCAATCCCCAGCAGCGTCTCGCGGCCGAGACGATTCGCGGCCCCGTTCTGATCCTGGCAGGCGCCGGAACGGGCAAGACGCGGGTCATCACTTTCCGCATTGCGCACATGATTGAGCGAGGGATCAGGCCGGGGAACATTCTCGCCGTCACGTTTACGAACAAGGCGGCGCGGGAAATGAAAGAGCGCGTCTCCAAACTGATTCCGAAGAAAGCGAAAAATGAGGAGGGCGGGGCGGATGTGCCCACGATCTCGACGTTCCATTCTCTGTGCGTGCGGATTCTCCGCGAGCACATCGAGGTGCTGGGCTACAAGAAGAGTTTCGTCATCTACGACGAGTCCGAGCAACTGGGCGCGATCAAAAAGATCCTCAGCCACATTTCCGCCAAAGGCGAAAAGACTGACCCGAAGGCGATTCACGCGCTGATCAGCCGCTTCAAGAACGGCGGTCTGAACGGCAAAGTCGGGTGACGAGAGCGCGGCCGCCATGGCCCAGCACGTCATTCGACGCTACGACAGCGCGTTGAAAGCCTGCAACGCGGTGGACTTCGATGACCTGCTTTTGCTGGTGCTCAAATTGTTCAGGGAACATCCAGCCATCCTCGAAGCCTGCCGCGCGAAGTATCGCTACGTGATGGTGGATGAGTATCAGGACACGAACGCGGCGCAGTTCGAGTTGGTGAACCTGCTCTGCGTGGAGCATCGCAACCTTTGCGTGGTGGGCGACGATGACCAGAGCATCTACGGCTGGCGCGGCGCGGAAATCGCCAATCTGCTCGAATCTCGAGAAGCATTACGCAGAGGTGAAGGTCGTCAAGCTGGAGCAGAATTATCGCTCCACGAACACCATTCTCAACGCGGCCAACGCCGTCATCAAGAACAACGCCCAGCGCCGCGGGAAGCAGCTCTGGTCCAGCAAAGGGCAGGGACAGAGAATCCTCCTGCACACGTTTGAAACGGACGAAGACGAAGCGCGCACGGTCGTGGAAGAAATCGAGTTCCTGCGGATGGGAAGGCGCATGCCGTGGAAGGACACCGCCATTTTGTTTCGGACGAATCTGCAATCGCGGCCACTTGAAATGGCGCTGCGGCAAGCCGGCGTGCGTTACAACCTGATCGGTGGGCAAAGCTATTTTGATCGAAGGGAAATTCGGGACGTCCTCGCTTATCTGAAGATGTTCATCAACCCGCACGATGACATCAGCCTGTTGCGCATCGCCAACGTGCCTGCGCGCGGCTTGAGCGATGTCACGATGGAGCGGTTGCTGGCGGCGAGCCAGGAACGCAACTGTTCCGTCTTTTCGGCCATGAGGCACACCGATGTGCAGGAGACGTTCACGACCAAAACTCGCGAAGCTATCAATGAGTTCGTTTTTTTTGTCGAAGAAACGCGCGGTCATCTCGATGGAGAACGGGCACCTGGTTCGTTGACTCAATGGGCGGAGAAGTTTTTGGCTGACACTGGATACATCGAGGATCTTCGACGCAGCGAGAAGAACATTGAGACGGCCGACAACCGCGTGCGGAACATCAAGGAGTTGCTGGCGGATTTGGATCACGCAGGAAGTCCTGCGGTGAAGCCGGCCGAGCGAATCAGTGCCTTCCTGGAGGATTTGACGCTGGACGCCGATCGCGAGGAGGAGAAGCAATCCGACGCGGATGCGGTGACGTTGATCACGATGCACAGTTGCAAGGGACTGGAGTTTCCACACGTCTTCATCGTGGGACTCGAAGATGGTCTCTTGCCGCATTCCCGCTCCAAGGTCGAAGGCACTTTCGACGAAGAGCGCCGGCTTTTTTACGTCGCCATTACTCGCGCGATGCAATCCTTAACCATGAGCTACTGCTTGAGCCGGAAGAAATATGGACAAGCAATGCCGTGTCACCCGTCTGGGTTTCTAAAGGAGATCCCAGAGGAGTTTGTCGAGCAGGCAAACGAGAAGGCGAAGGCGCCCGTTGCAGTCGAAACGGGAAGGAACATGTTTGCGGCCCTTCGCGAATCACTTGGCTAAACTCGCCGTCGATCACGAGATCCCATGTCACTCATTGACGACATTCGATTTCACATGGTTCAATCGGCGTATCCAGTCGCGGGAATAGCGAGCAATCGTCTCGGACTGAGATGCTGTATGTCCGCGCGTTATCGCATCAAAGAGCATAGCAACGGCTTTACTCCCCAAAGGAAAATGCTGGGAGTGTGGTGGAGGATTTCCAAGCCGCAGCCCACCATGCAAGCAGCCACCGAGGTCATCCGGCACAAACGAAAAGAGGTCTTGGGAACACACTCGACCATTCCCCCAGACTCTTCGAGAACGCCAGGGCGTTGAGAAATTACACCGTCGTTTTTCGCTACCTCGCGGGCACCTTGTGGATGGTGTTATAAATTTCGTGATTGATGGGAACGCCTTCGGCCGTCTTCAGCGAGAATTTGATCTTCATTTGGTCCACAGGTTTGACGGGCATTTCCAGAAGGACCGTCTTCTTGTCGCGACTAAGTTTGACTGAGGATACAGCCACTTTCTCATGGCCTTTTTTCTTCGCATCATCCGGCAAGACCTCGGGTGAACCGTAGCCGCCGGAGTAGATGTAGTTCCACTGTTCAACACTGTAGCTTGCCAGATCTTCGGCTGCGCTGGCATCGAGTGTTTCCGCAAATGTAATTGCGACGCCATTGGGCCTAACATGCAGTTCGGTCGGGATGGTCACAGGTTGCCCGGTGTAGCGAACTCGATAGAACGCGCCGTCCTTGGTGCCATCAGTCTGCCACCCACGCAGACCACAAACGTAAACCTGTCCATCCTTGGGATTCACGCGACCCCGCATGATGCCAGTGGCGAACTTGAGGGGGAAGCGCACCATGCCGGCCTGCGTTTGACCCTCCACCGTTTCCGATAGGACGGCGAACAATGTGCCGCGGCCATAGCTTGAGAATAGCAAATGACTGCCCAAGGCGCCCCATTTCTTCGTGGTCGCCCAAACCTGGCCGCCGCTCGAGTTGTCCATGCTTTGCGGAAGCCAACAAATCGGTTCGTCGTAGCTCGTTGGCATTTGAGCTCCCGCATCCCAGCCTTTGATTTTGAATTTGCTACGCGCTTCCGGGTCGCTCGGGTTCACCGTCAAATTCGATGTGCCGAAGCGCAGCGACATTTCCTGCTGGGCTGCCGGCGTCATCCCGTAAAAGCCACCTTTCCTCACGATGCTCAATTTGCTGGAGGGCATCCAGTGGCCCTGGTTGTCACTGACTGTGAGGATGTCGTCCGGGCTCATGGCGCTGCCGTTCGGCGCGCGAAAGCCCGTGGCAAATACTTCCAGTTTGGAACCGTCCTTTGAAACTTTCAGGCAGGTGCCCTGGTGCGGCGACTTCACTTCAGGCGACCAAGGTGCACCTTTGAAATAGTAAAAGTTGCCTTTCGAATCCGTTTGCAGGTCGAGGCAAAACTCGTGGTAGTTCGCCGTCACCACAGTGTCGTTGTTGAAGTTTTCGTAAAAATCCGCCTCGCCATCCTTATTCCTATCCGTCAGCCGCGTTAGTTGATCGCGGCAAGTGACGTAGATGGTCCCATCTACAATCTTCAAGCCGAGCGGCTGGAACATTCCCGAAGCGAAACGCTTCCATTCCAATTTCTGCAAATCCTTGTCCAGGCCCGAAACAATCCAGACGTCTCCATGAAAGGTGCACAGCGCAGCGCGGCCATCTGGGAAGAAATCCAAGCCACCGAAGAACGTGCGGGTGTTCCAGGCATTCGGCACTGGCTCCGTGATGAGGTCTGCGACGTAAGCTCCCTCGTTGGTGCCAAGCACGCCGCTCGCGGCAACCGTTTGCGGCCAGCGGGACGGGCCGCCCTTGGTTAGCGACGTCAAGTTGGGCAATTCTCCTTTCGCGTCGGCAACCTCCACGAATTTCATTAAATCAGCGGGTGCGCCGCTCCAAACGCTCACTTGAAACGTGCCTTCTTTGTTCTTTTGTCCCGCCAGCTTCACCAGGAGCTTGCCGTCGGCAGCGCTCAATTGAGTGCCCACAGCGCCCCGCACGGCGATCGCTGTGCATTTGTCGCCTTCAATCACGCTTAGCACGCTGCCCGCCGCCGTTGGTTCGCCGCTCGCGTCTGCCACCACCAACGACCATTCGGGATTGATCTCGTCGATCTTGAAGGTGCGCGTGAACACATTCAGTCCTTTCCGTTTCTCAAAACCGGGCGTTTCGAGTACGTTCATGCCACCGACGGCGTAGGAAAAGACGGTTTGATCGCCGTGGCGATATAGGCCGTGGTAATGAGCGTAATGCTTTGGCAATGGACCCTGTTTGCTCACGCGTGGGTCGACCAGGCTGTTCCCTTTGATCCAACCGGGTCCGACCTTGGTGCTGAAGATGGGGGTCCCGGCAATCTCAGGCGGTTGCGGATGCACAATCTCGCGCAGGTAATTACCGGTCTTCAACCAGTCGCCGACCCATCCGACCGAGGCGCGCATCAGGTCCGTATCAAAACACACGTAAGCATTTTTGTCGGAACCAACCGTGGCCACGACGCCTTTCATCGTCACATTGCCCGCGGGCGCTTTGATGGTAGCGGTGAAGAAGGGGCCATAGTCCGTTTTCCTGGCTTCATTCTGGGCAAAGGTCGAAGCTGCGACGAGGACATGGGCCAGCGCGATGACGATTTGTTTCATGTTGTGTGCAAATTGAGCGGCATTGCTTCGCGTGTTTCGCGGGGAATGGCAACGAGAAACTCAGCGCTCCGAGTTATCGCTTTGCCGAACGTCTCCTGCCGTTGAAGCGCCCCACCGGGTGAGGGAACCGCGGTGGACGACCTCGCTCTGTCCAGCGCCTGTGAACTAATTCTCGCGGATCATGAATCTCAGCTCACTTGAACTGAGGATGGGCGCGAAGGCGGCTCCAAGTCTCCGGAGTCAGGGGGGCGATGCGGTATTCCCCTTGCAGAGGCTCGGCGCTATGGGAAGTCCTCGCGCGCTCCAACCAACGTGCGCCGAGTGGGCGCTCAATCAACGTGAGCGTGTTGGCAGCCACCGTAGTTTCTTCCTTCTCCGCGATCGCCTCGCCCGCTCCCACGAAAAATCCCGCCAATAGAAGCGTCACGCGTGGGATGGTGCTTCGCGAGTAGGTGGCAAGGGCGCAGGGTCGTTCCGGATCAAGCTGCCCGAATAGATTTTCAAACAACGGCAGCGTCCACATGGCCGGATTGCGCGCGGGTGAAAAGGCATCGAAGAAAATGGCGTGAGGTTTTGGCCAACGCGCGCCGTCATCAGCCACCGCCTTTGGGAAATCTCCCAAGTGAACTTCCCAGGTCACCTCCAGTTGTCCGTGTTGGAACTGTGCGTGGTGGCTCTCGAGCAGTTCCTTCAGCACAGCTTCAAACCCAACTGGGAACTGAAGCGGCGATGAATGTTCCAGCGCAAACCGTAGTGCCCCCAACGTGTGATCAAAGCTGACCACGTGGAGGCGGGCAGGGACGTCGTGCAAACGGCGCAGGGCAGTGAGCACATTGCCGCCGGCGCCGAGGCCGACATCCCAGAGGACGAATGCCTCTTCGCTCGACGCCGCACCGCGTGGTGTCTCCCGCCCGCCAGGAAGCCACTGATAGGCGGCGATTCGTTCGCGCAACTTCAGCTGGTTAATGTAAAGCGCATCGGCCTCTGCGATCGGGCCGACCACGGGATGAAACGTTTCTCCGTTCGAGAGCAGGCGGATGCTGAATGTCTCGTTGGCCAGCTTCACCAGTTCGTATTCTTCGATCACAAGAAAACGGCCGGCATCTCTGCCGGCCGTGAATTGAATTTCTCGGCTCCTAAGTTCGCCTATTCCTTACCGCAGGAACGCCTCGTGCAGGCCGCCGTCCACGGTGATGACCTGGCCGGTGGTTTTGCTGAGGCGCTTGGCTGACGAGGAGGAAGTAGGCCTCGGCCTGGTCGGCGGGGGTGATCGGGCGACTTGGTCAGCGTGCGGTCGGCGTAGAATTGCGCGAGCTTGTTGCACCAGCGATTCGGTCGCTTCGTCGTCCGTGTAGGGAATGTTGTATTTCGCGAGCGAGCCGATGACGCGGTCGCGCGGGAACATGGCGCTGCCTTGCACGACGGTCGCCGGGGCGACGCCGTTGACGCGCACGAGCGGCGCAAGCTCGATGGCCAGTTCGCGCACGAGGTGATTCGCGGCGGCTTTCGAGCTGTCGTAGGCGACGCTGCCTTTCTTCGCGACGGCGGCGTTGGCGCTGGTCGTGAGGACGAGCGTTGCCGCGCAGGCCCTGTTCCTTCCAGGTCTTCGCGGCTTCGTCGGCGACGAGGTAGCTGCCGGTGACGTTGATGCTGAAGGTGAGCGCCCACTTGTCGTCGGGGATGTGGCCGGTCGTGTCGCTCGGCACGAAGATGCCGGCGGTGACGGCGATGTGATCGAAGCCGCCGTAGGCGAGCGCGACCTGATCGAGCATCGCGCGGATGCTGGCGCGGTCGGTGATGTTCGCCGCGAGGCCGAGCGCCGGGCCGCAGCCGGAGATGCCGCGTGCCGGCGACGCCGATGCCGTGGCCGTAGTTTGTCGGTGATTTCCTTCGCGGTGGCCTCGGCGGCCTCGGCTTTCATGTCCACGCAGACGATGTGCGCGCCTTCCTTGACGAGGCGATGCGCGGTTTCCTTGCCGATGCCGCTGCCGGCGCCGATGACGATGACGACCTGCCGCGCGAGTTCCTTCTCGGCGGGCATGCGCTTCAGCTTCGCTTCTTCGAGCAGCCAGTATTCGATGTCGAACGCTTCCTGCTGCGGCAGCGCGATGTATTCGTCGATCGCCTCCGCGCCGCGCATCACTTCCACGGCGCAGTTGTAGAATTCGGCGGTCACGCGCGATTCGCGACTTGTCCTTGCCCCACGCGACCATGCCGAGGCCGGGGATGAGCACGACCGTCGGGTTCGGGTCGCGCATCGCGGGCGAGTTGGCGTGTTTGCACTTCTCGTAATACTGCGGCGTAGTCCTTGCGGTACTGCTCGAGGCCGTCGGCTGAGCTTGCTTCTTCAGCGCCGCGAGGTCGTCGGTCTGCGGATTCCAGTCGACGTAGAGCGGCTTGATCTTCGTGCGCAGGAAATGGTCGGGGCAGCTCGTGCCGAGTTCGGCGAGGCGCGGCGGCGTCCTTGGAATTCACGAAGCGCAGGATCTTCTCGTCGTCCTGCACCGTGCCGATGAAACGCTTCTGCTGCGAGACCTGGCCGCGCAGCCACGGCAGGATCGCCGCGAAGCTTCGCGTTGCGCTCTTCCTGCGGCGAGCGACTGATATTTTGCGCCGCCGAACGCCGTCGCGTCGCCGCCCTTGGCCGCGTATTTCTCCTCGATGTAAGCGGCGGCCTTCTCGATGAAGCGCAGCGTCTCGGTGTAGCATTCCTTGTCGTCGTCGGCCCAGGAGATGAAGCCGTGCTGGCCCATCATGATCGCGTTGGCCTTCGGATTCTTCGCGGCAGATTTCCTGCATCGCGAGGCCGAGCTCGAAGCCCGGGCGCATCCACGGCACGTAGGCCATCTCGCCGCCGAAAATTTCCTTGGTCAGCTCGTCGCAGCGTTTGCTCGCGGCGATCGAGATGATCGCGTTCGGGTGCATGTGATCGACGTGCTTGCCGGGACGAAGCTGTGCAGCGGCGTGTCGATCGAGGACGGCGCGCGGGTTGAGATTGAAGGTCGTGTGGGTGTACATCGCCGACCATGTCGTCCTCGGCCTGCGACTTCAGGCCCTTGTCCGGCGCGCGCGGCGTAGATCTTCTGCAGGCCGATCAGCTTGTCCTGATAGAGCGAGGAGAAATTCTCGCGCCCGCGGTGCGCAGATCGCCGCCGGAACCTTTGACCCACAGCACTTCGACGTCCTTCGCCGGTGAGCGGATCCTTCTCCGATGAGCTTCGACGAAGTGTTGCCGCCGCCGGTGTTGGTGATGCGCTGGTCGGCGCCGAGCATGTTGGAGCGGTAAACGAGGCGATCCACGCCGGATAATTTCGCAGCTTCGGTGTCGTTCCAGAGGTCGTTAACGTATTGGTAGTTGGCCATGACGGAATTCAGCGTTCAGTTTTGTAATCGTTGCAAAGGTGGCTAGTTCACGACGCTGCGTCCCCGCTGGCAATGAATTTTTCGATAGCTTCCACTTAGGGATAGGACGGAAGGCAAGTCTGGTCAGGGAGGATGCGGTAAACGCGGGCCGCGGGCCGCACTTGCAGCTTGAGCTTCCGCGCTTGTCGAGCATCTTAAGCGGCAACGACTGGAATGTGCGCGAATCCATCAAACAATAGCGTCCTGAAGTTCTCCGGCCAGACGTGTCTAGTCCTCGTCCTTCTTACGTTGTTGCCCTTCGTCACGACCCGTATCTCAGCTGCGAATCTGGGAGTAGCCCGCCAGCAATTCATTTCCGGCCAATACAGCAATTGTGCGTCGCTCGCCCGGCAAGCCATCGCCAGTTCCGAATATGAGGAAGAGTGGCGCGTGCTTCTCACGAAATCCCTCGCTGCGACGGGCCAATATGAACAAGCCGGCGGCGTGGTCTCAAACGCCCTGGAACGTTACTCCTGGAGTTTACCGTTGCGACTGCTCGCGCATGATGTCCTGCCTTTTGCCGGTCAAACGAACCGGGCTTCCGCAGTGTTGCGCGAAATTGAATCCCTCGTCGGCTCGCGTCTCGAAAGAGGGGTGCGCGACGCCGCCAGCATGGTGGCCGTGGGCAAGGCAATTTTGCGCCTGGGCGCCGACCCGCGCAAAGTTCTCGACAATATTTATGAACCGGCGCGCAAGGCGAACCCCGACAACCGCGAGGTGTACCTCGCCATGGGCGAACTGGCGCTCGACAAACATGATTACGACCTGGCGGCGAAACAGTTCACCGCCGGGCTCAAGAAGTTTCCCGCGGATCCTGACATGCACTACGGGCTGGCCCAGGCGTATCAGCCCAGTGACCGCAAGCTAATGCTGAAACACCTCAACAGTACCCTCGAGCACAATACCAACCACGTTGGTGCCATGCTGCTATTGGTTCGCCATCTCATCGCGGGCGAAGAGTATGCGGATGCCGAGGCGCTGTTGGAACGAGCGTTTGCCGTGAACCCATGGCAGCCCGAAGCGTGGGCTTATCGCGCGGTCCTGGCACACTTGCGCAATGACGCGGAGGCCGAACAATCCGCCCGCGACGCCGCTCTCAAATTCTGGAGGACGAATCCAGAAGTGGATTACCTCATTGGCCAAAACCTTTCGCAGAAATATCGCTTCGCAGAAGGCGCCGCCTACCAGCGTCGAGCCCTGGCGTTTGACGCCAGTTTCGTCCGGGCACGAGCACAACTTGCCGAAGATTTGCTCCGCTTGGGCGATGAAATCGAGGGTTGGCGCCTGGCCGAGGAGGCGCATTCGCAGGACGAATATGATGTGACCAGCTTCAACCTGGTGACGCTGAAAGATAAATTGGCGAAGTTCACCACGCTCACCAACGCTGACTTTATCGTGCGCATGGGCACCAACGAAGCACCCATATACGGGGAGCAGGTGTTGGCGCTACTCTCCCGGGCCAAGTCCAATCTCGTCGCCAAGTACGGCATGACACTGCCCCGGCAGACGATTGTAGAAATTTTCCCCGAGCAAAAGGACTTCGGCGTGCGAACGTTTGGCATTCCGGACAATCCCGGCTTTCTTGGCGTTTGTTTCGGCGCCGTAATCACGGCGAACAGTCCGGCCTCGCAGACCGCGCACCCCGCGAACTGGGAAGCGGTTCTGTGGCACGAATTCACTCATGTCATCACTCTCACCATGACGCGCAACAAAATGCCGCGCTGGCTGAGCGAAGGGATTTCGGTGCATGAAGAACTGGAGGCAAATCCTTCGTGGGGCCAGCGCATGACCGCTCGTTACCGGGAGATGATTCTGGGAGACGACTTCGTTCCCATTGGTGACCTGAGCAGCGCCTTTCTTGCTCCCAAGACGCCGTTGCATCTGCAATTCGCGTACTACGAATCAGCGCTCGCCGTGGAGTTCATCGTGAAAACGTTTGGCTTCGAATCGCTGAAAAAGATCCTGCGCGACCTGGGCGAGGGCGTGGAAATCAACAAGGCCATTGAATCGCACACGGCGGAAATGAACAAGCTGGAGGAAGATTTCGCGACGTTTGCCCGGCAGCGCGCAGAGTCCCTCGCGCCGGGTTTGGATTTCACCAAGCCGGAGCCGGCGCAGTTGCGATCCACCGACTGGATCGCGTCCCACCCGACGAATTTCTGGGCGTTGCAGAGGCTGGCGGTGAATGCTTTCGCAAAAAAAGAATGGAGCAACGCCATTCCCCCGCTCACCAAATTGTCCGGGCTGTTTCCCACTCAAGGTGGCGAGGATGGTGCCTGGGCGCTGCTGGCGCGTGTTCACCGGGAATTGAACCAGACCAATGCGGAACAGGGCGCACTGGAGAAAGTCGCATCCCTCGATGCAGATACACTGGATGCTTACTTGCGTCTGAGCGAACTGGGCGTCATCGCGAAGGACTGGAACCTCGTATACGAAAACGCCTGCGCGCCTTGGCCGTGAATCCACTCATCCCACAGCCACAGCGGTATCTCGCCCAATCGGCCGAAGTGGTTGGCCATGATGAGCAGGCGATCGCCGCAATTCGAACGTTGCTCCAGCTGGATCCACCCGACCCAGCCGAGGCTCACTTTCGTCTAGCCCGCTTGCTGCACAAACGCGGCGACGCCGAAACCAAGAGGCAAGTATTGCAGGCATTGGAAGAAGCGCCGCGTTTCCGTGACGCCTTGAAGTTGTTGCGGGAATTGCAACGGGCGAAACATCCGTCCGCCGACACGAACCAATCGCAATGACACGATGCCTGAAAGTCGTGGCAATGTTCAGCGGCCTTGTCTTGTTCGCCGTGTTGAGCGTGGCTCAGTGGGGTGGGCGGGATGACCGGGAACAGACGATCCATTTTACAGAGGGTGGATTCGGGTGGGGCGCAGGCCGCGGCGTTCGATTCGACGAAGAGACCACCAGAACCGCGCGCGAGGTAGCCACTCACAGCAGCGACGTGCCGATCTGGACGAACGCGCCGGGCTTCGAAAGCGATGCGTTCACGTTCTGCCGTGTGCGATTCATCAGTGATTACACGGAGCGTCGCCGTTCCAGCGGCAACTGGTGCACAGACTTTCCCGATAGCGACATGAACCTGTCGTTTCGCTTGCAACAAATGACGTCGCTGAAGGTGAACCCAGACGGACGGTTTCTTCGATTGAACAATCAGGACCTGCCAAACTACCCCTGGATTTACATGGTGGAACCAGGCCGTCTTCGACTGGACGATGAAGAGGTAAAGATTCTTCGCGATTACTTGTCCAACGGTGGTTTCCTCATGGCGGACGATTTTTGGGGTGACGCGCAGTGGGAAAATTTTGAACGGGAAATGAAGAGGGTTCTTCCCGAGCGTCAGTTCGTCGAATTGCCCATGGACCACCCGGTCTTTCACATGGTGTTCGACCTCAGAGGTCCCGAAACAATCCTTGCAGACCCCCAATGTGGGGACAGCCACAGAGAGTCTGGACACGCGAAGCCCCTATTTCGGAATCACTTGGGAAATGCGCAGCGGCCCCAGCGCGGAAGAGATGCACGTGCGCGCCATGCTGGATGACAAGGGGCGAATCATGGTCATTGCGACGCATAACTGTGACAACGGCGACGGCTGGGAGCGCGAAGGAGCAAACGATGAATTCTTCCGCAACTTTTCCGAGAAACGTGCCTTTCCCCTGGGCATCAACATCGTGTTCTACGCGATGACGCATTAGGACTCGCGCGTCGTTACTTCGTTCTCGAAGGGGTTGATGGGCGATGGAACGGAGACGTGTAAAATCTTGATGAACGGCTGGCCATTTGTGGCCGGGCCTGCGTCAATACGATTATGGCATTCGCAACTGACACCTACGCTGAAGAACAAAAGGCCGTCGAGCAACTCACGAACAGCCGGGCGCGCATCCAAACCGAACTGTCGAAAGTCATTGTCGGCCAGCGAGACGTCATTGAACAGATACTCATCGCCTTGCTTGCTGGCGGCCATTGCCTCATCACTGGCGCGCCGGGACTGGCCAAGACGCTTCTGGTGAAATCCATCGCGCAGATTTTTCATCTCAAGTTTGCCCGCATTCAATTCACGCCTGACCTGATGCCCGCAGACATCGTCGGAACGGAAATCCTGCAGCAGGCCGAGAACGGCGCACGCGCCATGCAATTCGTCAAAGGGCCGATCTTTGCCAACATGCTTCTGGCGGACGAAATCAACCGGACCCCGCCGAAAACCCAGGCAGCCCTGCTCGAAGCGATGCAGGAACACCAGGTGACCGCAGCCGGAATTCGCTATCCTTTGACGGAACCGTTCTTTGTCCTGGCGACGCAGAATCCGATCGAAATGGAAGGAACCTATCCGTTGCCGGAAGCCCAACTCGATCGCTTCATGTTCAACGTGATGATCAATTATCTGCCCGAGGAGGACGAATTACTGGTCGTCAAACAAACCACGGCGCGTTCCGATGAGCAGATCGAGGCGATTTTCACAGGCGAAGACGTCCTTCGATTCCATGAAGTGGTGCGCAAGGTGCCCATCGCCGAAGACATTGTGCGCATGGCAGTGCAGTTGGCAGCTTCATCGCGGCCGAACCAGAAAGGAGCCCCGGAATTTGTAAACCATTTTGTCAGTTGGGGCGCGGGAACGCGTGCGGCTCAAAATTTGGTGCTCGGCGCTAAAGCACGGGCGTTGCTCCAGGGACGATCGCATGTCACGCCAGAAGACATTCGAACTCTGGCGGTCCCTGTTTTGCGCCATCGCATCCTCGTCAATTACCGTGCCGAAGCCGAAGGTGTGAACGTCGAGAATATCGTCGAGAGATTGCTGGCCGGGAAAGCCTAAGCTCGGTGATTAAACTGCGCGAATTCGTTGGGCGCCCTAAACGTAAAGGGCGTTCTTCAGCTCCAGCACAAGAGTGCTCATGATGGGATGCCTCTTGTTCGGATCGCGCTCCAGACACTTCAAGATTGTTTTTTCCAAGGCCACCGGTATCTCCGGGTTTACTTCCCTCGGCGCGCGCAGGAAATGAATGTCCAGTTGCTGCCGCAAGACCTCCTCCGGTGTCTCGCCCGGAAAGGGTTTTGTGCCTGTAAGTAATTCATAAGCCGCAACCCCGAACGCAAAGATATCCACACGCTGATCGATGCCACTGCGCTTCAACTGCTCCGGGGCCATGTAACTCGGAGTCCCGGGCATCTTTGCGGGACGGAGCGGTATCTTGGGAATCGGGAGAGCGAGGTCGAAATCAATCAGGCGGATGTTCACATTGCGACTGACCATCACGTTTTCCGGCTTGAAATCGAGGTGCATGAAACCGCTGTCATGCACGTGCTCCAGCGCCAAGGCCATGTCGATGAGGATATTGCCCACGTGGTCAGCCAGCGATTCATCTGCTCGCGCCTGGAGAATCTTTAGATTTTCGCCTTCCACGTAATCCATCAACAGATACGGCGTGCCCTCGATTTTTCCGTGTTCCAAGTAGCCGATGACCAATTCGTGATGGTGAATCTTGGCCAGGATCTCGCAGCCCCTCATGAAACGTTTCTTCGAGGTGAAGTCGAGCGGGCCTGTCTTCTGCATGCGGCGCAAGGCAAACACGTTGCTTTGCGGATCGGTTGCCAGCCAAATCTCCGCCATGCCACCGCGATTGATAAGTTCCTGCAAATAAAAGCGGCCGAACGGCCCGGGCGAGGGCGCAACGTCAAGACTGGATGCGGACTGTTCAGTGAGCGGCATTGGACGTGGATCTATCTAACACGCGAAAATCGGCGGTGCAAAAGATTATCGCTTGGCACTCAAATTCCCGGCTCCTAGTGTTGGTCCGTGCGGCAACGGAACATCACTCTGAATGCTTATTCGCCGCACTCTTTCCTCCCACGTCGATTGGAGCACCGGACATGAGAGGAGGACCTTTCAAATCCACCAAGCCGTGGGTGAATGCGGCGTGGAGCCTGGTTTATCCCGATGTTTGCCAGTTGTGCCACAACCAACGCGCCACGAAGGCTCAGGGCTACGTCTGTGACTTCTGTCGTTCCGACGTCCGCTGGATTGAAGCCCCCTTTTGCGACCGTTGTGGCCTGCCTTTCGAAGGAGATATCACCACCCGGTTTGAATGCACGAATTGTCGGGAGATGGAACTGCACTTCACCTCCGCGCGCTCAGCGGTGGCCGCACGCGGATCCGTCCTTGAGGCAATCCATCATTACAAATACGACGGCCACCTTTGGTTGGAAGAGTTTCTGAATGAACTTTTCGTGCGGGGAGCCATGCGATGGTATCAGGAACAACCCTGCGACGCGTTAATCCCGGTTCCCTTGTTTGCCACCAAGCGGCGTGAGCGCGGTTTCAACCAGGCAGAGCGACTCGCTGCGGAACTCGGGAAATCGCTCAACGTGCCAGTCCATCCGCGGGCATTGAAACGGTCTGTGCCGACACCAACGCAGACCCGGCTTTCCCGGAAACAACGAGCCGAAAACATGCGGAGCGCCTTCACCCTCCAGCGGGACAACGGCATTAAAGGAGCGCGTCTCGTGCTGGTGGATGACGTGTTTACGACCGGCGCCACCACCAGCGCCTGCGCGAAAGTGCTATTGAGGGCGGGCGCCGAACGCATCGCGGTGTGGACAGTGGCGCGCGCTGAATTTCACGGATGAATGCGAAACCCACATTTCCGCGCCTGGCCCCGTGCATTCTTTTCGCAAATGGTCGTTGCGCCCGCCCCCGGATTGTGTGATTGATCCGGCCCCGGTCACGGAGCGTAGCTCAGCCTGGTAGAGCACTTGCTTTGGGACCAAGACGTCGCAGGTTCAAATCCTGTCGCTCCGACCACTTTTGGTTCTAGACGGAACCTTTGGTCTGAGGCATTCGGCTGCGTTGCAGCTCAAGTTCACCCTTCCCCTCATTTTTTAGCTCTCATTCGCCTCCATTCAAATCGACTGACCCCTCGGCTGGCACACCACCGAAGAGCTCTGCTCAATTCTCAAAGCATTCATTGAGAATCGACTCGGCATGGGGATCCGTATAATTCACACGAAAAACACGAAGCAACTATCATGGCGAAAGGACAGCTCTGGCTCTTTCCACCACCCCGTCCTCTTGTGGAACGACTGGGTCAGGATTTCTTCCGTGCGGTGCCCGCGGCTCCCGGCGTTTATCTCATGTGCGGCGAGCGCGAAGGAGTGTTGTATGTGGGCAAGGCGAGAGATTTGCGCAAACGATTGTCGAGCTACCGCGTCGCGAACCCCGAACGAATGCCACGTCGCATCATCCGCTTGCTGTATCAAGTTCGCCGCATCGAGTTGGATATTTGTGCCAGTGAGGCCGCCGCACATTTTCGGGAACAGGAATTAATCAGCGCGCTCCAACCGCGTTTCAACCGAGCCGGAGTGGTGTGGCCGAAATAGCCAAGTAAATGCCTGGGCAACGAACGGGCAGGGGACGCATCCGGATCGTCTGCATTTGCAGCTACCCGCCGGCAAAGAAAAGTCAGGCAATGCCAAGAACGGGGCAGCGAGGAGGGAGGTTTATCCGCATCTTAATGATATGAAAGAGAGGATGCTCAGCCGGCGTCGCCGATTCCGCCGGGTAATGGCCAGGTTGAACCAGTGGATTCATCACCCTCTCCCCGGATCAACATTCAATCACTGGAGGCTCCATGAAAATCAAACCTACTCGGAAACGTGGCATGCTCGTTGAGCTCGGGCCGAAGGAAACACAGTTTCTGCAAGATGATGAGTTTCAACTAAAACGCGTTTTGGTGCCCGTTGATTTCTCAGCTTGCTCCCTCAAGGCCCTGGCCTACGCCATCCCTTTCGCAAAGCAATTTGCTGCCGAGATGGTGCTCCTATACGTCGTGCAGCCTTACATCCCTGTGCCGGAGATGACGTCGGTCGATACTGAAGAAATCCTCGCCCAAATGCGGAGGGACGGAACGGGTGAGTTGGAGAAGTTGCGCCTCAGCATTACCGAAGATCTGAATGTCAGAACGGTTCTGCGTGTGGGCCATCCGTCCCGTGAGATTGTTGCCGCCGCCGAAGAGTTGAATGTGGACCTGATTCTCCTTTCGACTCATGGCCGGACCGGTCTGGGCCGGATGTTTCTCGGAAGTGTGGCCGAGCATGTGACGCGGTATGCGAAATGTCCGGTTCTGACAGTTCGGGAACGCGAACATGAATTTGTTCGGATTCCATCCACAAGCGCCGGGATCCAATCCACAGGCGGGAATGCCACGTCATTAAAAAAAGTTTCGCCTCTATGAAAAAGGCATTGCTGCTGATGATCGTGGGCCTGATGGGGATCGGTGCCACCGTGAGCCGCGTCCAATCCAAACGCAGTCGGGCCGCAAAAGAGTTCATGCGCGACAAACTCGAGCTTGCCCAAAAAGTGCTCGAAGGGGTTACGACAGAAGACTGGGATCTGGTTATTGCCAAAGGCACAAAGCTTGCCGCCATGACCAAGGAGGCCGACTGGCGCGTTTTTGAAAATCCCAATTACGAACAGCAGAGCCAGACTTTCCGGCATCAGGCCGAGGCATTGGTAAAGGCGGCCAAGAATAAGAACCTGGATTCGGCGACCCTCGCTTACATGCGGCTGACCATGAGTTGCGTGGACTGTCACAAAGCAGTTCGCGGGAGAATCGTGGCTTCGGCAGCAATTGGTCCTGCGGACAGCAAGGGGGGCAAGGGATGGTTCGCGATGCCAGGTGATCCGCCACGCGATTATGAATGAGGTTTCTACGCGACTCGCACCTGAAAGCTCGGGGAACGGACGTTTGTCCGCCTCGTTAATTGCCTTCAATTACATTCTGGTGCCTGTGGATTTCTCACCGGCATCCCATCATGGATTGAGTTACGCGGCCGCCTTGGCCGAAAAGTTTCACGCTCGCCTCCGCCTCTTGCACGTTGTGGAGCCGCCGGTGCTGCCGGAGTGGGGCTACGCGCACATTCCGCAACGGGCGGCCAGGCTGCGCCACGCCGCCGTGGAACGGATGCCGAAACTGGCGGGGGAATGTGGCATCAACCCGTGCCTGATCGAATCCACGGACATCCGCAACGGCGAGGCAGAAGACGAGATATGCCAGGCCGCGTTGGATAACCATTCCGATCTCATTGTCCTAGCCAGTCACGGTTTGGGCGGGTTCCAACATGCGTTGTTTGGCAGCACGGCGGAGCGCGTCGTGCGGCGAGCGCCTTGTTCCGTCCTG
Organism: uncultured Verrucomicrobiae bacterium; assembly: GCA_963760275.1. GTDB lineage: Bacteria > Verrucomicrobiota > Verrucomicrobiia > Limisphaerales > SIBH01 > JANNGC01. The sequence continues at coordinate 1,186,416 of CAVXCM010000002.1, read as the reverse complement.
ACAGTGCGGGATCAGGTGTTGCGAACACCAAGTCCCGAGGGCTCAGGGGCCGGCTTTCGACGCATCATGGTAACTACAGATTTCTCCGAAGGGTCGAAGACTGCGTTCCCCACTGCGGTCGGCCTCGCACGGAAATTCGAAGCGATGCTGACTTTGGTGTACGTCGTCCCCGCGCATCTGCCTCTGGAATTCAGCCACATGGGCATAATCCTGCAGGAGCAACAGCTTGTGGATGAGGCGCGGGAGCATCTCCCCCGTTTCCGTCACGCCCAGCTCGATCCCCACATACATGTGGAAACAGTGGTGCTTAATGGCGCGCCGGCACGGGAGATCTGTCACATGGCGGCGGATCAATCGATCGATCTTATCGTCATGGCCACGCATGGGCACGCGGGATTGAAGCACTTGATGCTTGGCAGTGTGGCTGAGTCCGTCGTTCGGCACGCGCCGTGCCCGGTGCTTATCGTGCGCGATACGACCGACTCCAAACCGAAACCAATGTCGCCGTTACCATGAAGGTTCAGTATCTGCATACCGCTCACGGTGCAGCAACGTGACACGGGCTCAAATGTGGCTCGGGAAAAGACGAGCTTCGTGGGTGAGCGGCCAGCAGTTCATGCCTGCTGTATCAAGAAGAGTTCAGCCAATGGCAACACACGTGTAGTAGACACGCGGCTTAACTCGGAAGGTGGGTTATGAGCACCAACACCCTAAGTGAGTCTCCCGTCATTACGAGTACTCGCCCTCAGTACATCCGTTGGTTCGCTGATATCGGCATCGACGACGTGCCGACAGTGGGGGGCAAGAATGCGTCCCTTGGAGAGATGTATCGTGAGCTTTCTGCGCAAGGCGTAAAGGTTCCAAACGGTTTTGCGCTGACAGCAGATGCCTATCGTTTTTTCATTTCGGAAGCGGGGCTCGACGGCTGGATTATTGATCATCTCTCCGGTCTCGATTTTAGGAACTTGCTGCAGTTGCGCGAACGAGCCACCCGCATTCGTCACGCGATTTTGGACGCGAGCCTGCCCCGCGATCTGGTTCAACAAATTGTGGCGGCCTATCGCCAGCTACGAGGAACCTCGAGTTCGCACGTGGACGTTGCGGTTCGGAGTAGTGCCACGGCAGAGGATTTGCCGGAAGCGAGCTTTGCCGGGCAGCAGGAGACTTATTTGAACGTGCAAGGAGAGCTCGCTCTGCTTGACACGTGTAAGCGCTGTTTTGCTTCTTTGTTTACTGAACGCGCCATTTCTTATCGCGCCGATAAAGGCTTTGCCGATGGCAACGTGGCCTTGTCGATCGGAATTCAGAAAATGGTGCGGTCCGATTTAGCGGCTTCAGGCGTTATTTTCACAATTGATACGGAAACAGGTTTCCGCGATGCGGTGCTGATTAACGCGGCGTACGGGCTCGGTGAGAACGTGGTGCAGGGTTCCGTGAACCCGGACGAATATTGCGTGTTTAAGCCAACACTGAAGAAAGGCTTCAAACCCATTCTCGAAAAACGCGTTGGCTCGAAGGAATTCAAACTCGTCTACGACGTTGGCGGAGGGCGCATGGTGAAGAGCGTCCCGGTGCCTCAGGCTGAGCGCGGCAAGTTTGCCATTGGCGACGAGGAGATTCTTCAATTGGCGCGCTGGGCTTGTCTCATCGAAGAACACTATTCCTCCAAGCGCGGCCACCCGGTGCCCATGGATATCGAATGGGCCAAGGATGGTCCCACGGGCGAATTGTTCATTGTCCAGGCCCGGCCGGAGACAGTGCAGTCGCGAAAATCCGTCGATATCATCGAGGTCTACAAGTTGAGAGAACGGGGCCGCGTCCTCGCGAGCGGTCGCAGCATCGGGGAAAAAGTGGCGAGTGGCGCCGTGCGAGTCATTCAAAGTGCGCAATTCTTGGATCAGTTCCAGGAAGGCGAAGTGCTGGTCACGGACAAAACGGACCCGGATTGGGAGCCAATCATGAAGAAGGCCGCGGCGATCGTGACGAATCGGGGTGGGCGCACGTGCCACGCTGCGATTGTGAGCCGGGAACTCGGGGTGCCAGCAATTGTTGGCACCGAACATGGGACGGAGTCACTCAAGAACGGCAGCCTGGTCACGGTGAGTTGTGCGGAAGGCGATACCGGGTTTGTTTACGAAGGCAAGGTCCCATTCGAAGTGGAGCGGACCAGTTTAAAGGAACTGGCAAGGCCGCGCACCAAGGTGATGATGAACGTGGGAAACCCAGAGGAGGCATTCTCGCTGAGTTTCATTCCAAATGATGGCGTGGGGCTGGCCCGGGAAGAATTCATCATCACCAATTTCGTTAAGGTACATCCGCTGGCGTTGATTGATTTTGCCACACTCACCGATCCGACAATCCGGGAACAGATTGAGCGCATCACCACGGGGTGGAGCGACAAGCCCCGATTCTTCATCGACAAGCTCGCGGAAGGGATCGCGATGATCGCCGCAGCTTTTTATCCCAAGGACGTGATTCTTCGGCTGAGCGACTTCAAAACGAACGAGTATGCCAATTTGATTGGCGGGCAGCGGTATGAGCCGCGCGAGGAAAACCCGATGCTCGGTTTCCGTGGGGCCAGTCGCTATTACCACCCACGTTATCAGGCAGGCTTCGCCCTCGAATGTCACGCGGTGCGCAAGGTCCGAGACGAGATGGGGCTCACCAACCTGAAGGTGATGATACCCTTCTGCCGCACCGTTGAAGAAGGGAGGCGCGTCCAGGATGAGATGAAAAAGCACGGGTTAGAGCGCGGCCTGAATGGGCTGGAGCTTTACGTCATGTGTGAGATTCCCAGCAACGTCATCCTCGCTGATCAGTTCTGTGATATTTTTGATGGGTTCAGCATCGGCTCGAATGATCTGACGCAACTGACTCTCGGCCTGGATCGCGACAGCGAGATTGTCGCCCCGATCTTTGACGAGCGGAATCCGGCGGTGAAGGAATTGATCGCCCAAGCCATCGCCGTTTGCCGGGCGCGCGGACGCAAAATCGGTATCTGCGGCCAGGCGCCCAGTGACTTTCCGGATTTCGCGCAATTTCTCGTCGAGAAGGGCATCGACAGCATTTCCCTGAATCCCGATTCGATGCTGAAAACGACGGCCGCGATTTTGGAGAAGGAGCGGAGTTTATGACGGGCAGGCCTCGGCTGGTGTCTCTCATACTTGCGCTCTTCGCCGTATCGCTGCTGCTTTCCAGCGGGACTGAAAACGTGGTGCTCCCTGAGGTTTCCGGGAGTTGGCACGGGCAGGCTCGCATCATCGTAAGCTGGTGTCCGCAGACAAATCTGTTCGTGAGGGTGAACATCGACACGAATGGCGACGTGACTGGAAAGGTCGGGGACGCCACGTTGATAAACGCCCGGATTCGGCGGAACCGCGGGTGGCTGGGGCAAAAGTTGAATTTGAAAACCGACTACCTCATCACCGGACGACTCGAAGGGCCGATCGTGGCGCAGGGACAGATTCAACGTTCAAACGTTTTCATTCCGTTGAACCTCGCAGGCAAAACCTTAGCGGGTGGCCTGCACACCAACGGCCGGAATTTCGGCGCCGCAGAGAACAGGAAAGTCAGCGCGGCTCGCCTCAGATTGACCCGCACCGATTCAATGGAGTGAACCATGCACGCGGTTGCCGTGAGTTCTCGAAATCCAAATGCGAAGACCGAGGCCGTGGTGCCTCCGCACCGAAATTTCCTTCACCGAATCTTTTCGCCCCAATCGATTGCAGTGATTGGAGCCTCCGAATCGCCAGGCAGTGTCGGTCGAGCGTTGGTTGAGAACCTCGCCTGTTTCCCCGGCGCGATTCGCTTGGTAAATCCAAACCATCCCACGGTATTGGGACAGAATACATTCAGTAACCTCGACGCTGTCCCGGGGCCGGTCGATCTAGCGGTCATCGCGGTCCCGGCAGCCGCTGTGGCTGACACGATACGCCAATGCGCCAGGGTCGGCGTGGGTGGGGCAATCATCGTATCGGCAGGCTTCAAAGAATGTGGCGACGCCGGCCGGGTCATGGAGCAGCAAATCCTCGGGGAGGCGCGTCCGGCGAAGATGCGTGTCATTGGCCCCAACTGTCTTGGCGTTATGATTCCGCGCGAGCGGTTGAACGCAACATTCGCTGCATCAATGGGGCGGTCGGGCAGCGTCGCCTTTCTTAGCCAAAGTGGAGCGCTCTGCACTGCGGTGCTCGACTGGAGCTTGCAAGAGAACGTGGGCTTCAGCGCTTTCGTTTCCGTTGGTTCCATGCTCGATGTCGGGTGGGGCGATCTCATAACCTACTTTGGCGACGATCCGCATACCCGCAGCATTGTGTGCTACATGGAATCGATGGGTGACGCCCGCAGTTTCCTCTCGGCCGCGCGTGAAGTGGCGCTCTCCAAACCGATCATCGTACTCAAAGTTGGGCGCACCGGTGCGGGGAGCAAAGCCGCCGTGTCCCATACGGGCGCCTTGACCGGATGCGATGCGGTCGTGGACGCCGCCCTACAACGGGTGGGAGTCTTGCGCGTGGCGAACATCGAGGAGCTGTTTGACATGACTGAAGTGCTCGGCAAGCAACCGCGACCCCGCGGGCCGCGACTGGCCGTGGTAACGAATGCCGGGGGGCCCGGTGCCCTTGCGGTGGACGCAGTGGTCATGAGGGGAGGCGCGCCCAGCGAATTGTCGAGTGCATCGGTGGAGGCATTGAACGGGTTGCTCCCACCGCATTGGAGCCATGGAAATCCCATCGACATCCTCGGTGATGCGACGCCAGTGCGGTACCGCGCGGCGGTTGAGATCGCGTTAAAGGATTCAGGAACGGACGGCGTTCTAATTATTCTCACTCCGCAAGCCATGACCGATGCGGCGGCAACGGCGGAGGGTTTGCGGCATTTCGCGACCACCGATGGTAAACCGATCCTCGCCAGTTGGATGGGCGGTCCGCGGGTGCAAGCCGGCGAGGCAGTCCTGAATGATGCGGGTATTCCCACATTTAAATATCCGGACCGGGCGGCTCGAGCCTTCGAACTGATGTGGCGCTACACGGAAAACCTGCGGCTGATTTACGAAACCCCAGCGTTGTGCGCCGGAGCCACTCCGCTCGAAATGCGCGCACCCGAATGCGTCCAGGAAATTATAAATCAAGCCCGGTCCGCTCGACGCGAGCTGCTTACCGAAGTCGAGTCCAAGGACATTCTGGCGGCCTACGGCATTCCCTGTGTGACGACCCAAGTCGCTTGCTCCGAGAACGAAGCGGTGCATAAGGCCGGGGAATTGGGCTATCCAGTCGTGCTGAAACTCTTCTCCCTGACACTGACCCACAAGAGCGACGTGGGTGGTGTGCAGTTGAATTTGCAGGATGCCGAGGCGGTGCGACGAGCCTGGAAATCAATCGAAGGCTCCGTCGAGGTTCATGCCGGGAAGCAGCACTTCAACGGTGTGACGGTGCAACCCATGGTCCATCCGGCTGGATGTGAGTTGATCCTGGGCAGCAGCGTTGATCCACAGTTTGGTCCCGTTCTCATTTTCGGTACGGGCGGCCAGTTTGCCGAAGTGTTCAAAGACACTTCGATCGGCTTGCCTCCTTTGAATGAAACGCTCGCGCGCCGCATGATGGAGCGAACGAGAATCCATTCTGCACTCCTCGGTGTGCGTGGCCGGGCCCCCGTGAACATGGAAGAACTCGCAGGAGTTTTGGTGCGCTTTAGCCGTTTGATCTGCGAGCAGCCGCGGATTTCTGAAGTTGATATTAATCCACTCCTCGCCTCTGCCGGGGGCATCGTGGCGCTCGACGCCCGCATCATCCTCCACGGAAGCAACGTGGAGGACTGTGAGTTACCGCGCCTCGCCATTCGCCCCTATCCAACGCAATACGTGATCGCGTGGCGATTGAAGGACGGTACGCCGGTAACGATTCGCCCCATCCGCCCGGAGGATGAAAAGTTGATGGTCGAGTTTCACCGGAATCTTTCCGATCGCAGCGTCTACCTCCGTTACTTCTCGCCGATGAAGCTGGAAGAGCGCATTGCGCATGAGCGCCTCAGCAAAATTTGTTTCGTGGATTACGACCGAGACATGGCGCTGGTTGTTGACAAGCGCGACCTGAAGTCCGGGCAGGGGAGTATTCTCGGCGTCGGTCGCTTGACCAAGTTTCACGACGCGAACGAGGCCGAGTTTGCGATCATGATTGCGGACGAATGGCAGGGGCACGGGCTCGGGACCGAATTGTTGCGTCTTCTCGTGCGGGTGGCGCGTCACGAAAAGTTGCAAAGGCTCAGCGCAACAATTCTTTCAACCAATTACCCGATGCAGCGCGCTGCTCGTCGCACTGGATTCACTCTCACTCGTGAGAGTGAATCCCACGCGCTGTATGCGGAACTCAATCTCTAGCCAAGGTGACATGTCCATCAACAGTCCGACCCGCTGACGCCAGCTTGGAATAGGCTGGGAGTCGCGGGTGCTGTGGAATGCGGCTCCTGAACTTCTCATTTTCTCAAACGTATTTTGAAGTGCCTACTCGGCATCCTCATCTCAAGGCCAACGGATGGTGGGGAGCTACTCGTGGATTGATCCGTGCTCTCTCGCTGTACGAGAAAAGGGTTTTTGAATGGGGGATACGAATGACGGATCAATCGCTTCGACCTTCGACGAGTCTCGCGGCGGCAGCGGCAGCCCGGACTTTCTTTGTCCACGCTTTGAATATGTCGCGCGCCAGATCGCTGGCTTCATCGATGCTGACGCCTTCGTGTAACGTTTCCGCCTGCGGCAGCCAAGCTGGTCGCGTGCAGACGTCCGGACCCGCGAAATTCACCTGTCGAACGAATGCGTCGAGGCGAATGATGAGCGCCGCTTGGGACGCGTCATAGTCCGCCTCCGCTGACGCACACAGTTCTTTCGGCTCAAGTTCGAGATCCAAGTCCTGCACGATTTCAGAGATGGATAAGACTTTCCTCATTGCGTGTCCGATCGTATCGGCGTGATTGACTTGAGACCGGCCGGGTTTGGTAACGCTCGATGCTCCTCCAATTCGGCCTGTGCTTTCACCGTGCAGCGTGCCCACGGAATGACTTGAAGCCGATCACGCGAAATGGAAACGCCGGTCTGTTCACAGATACCGTAATGCCCGTCGCGGATTCGTTGGAGAGCCGCGTCAATTTCGCCCAAGGCATTGCTTTCCAGGGCGAGAAGTCCAAGCGTGATGTCCCGATTTGTGCTGTCCGATGCAGCTTCAATCGGGTGCTTGCTAACGGAAGGAGTATCCGTGTGGGCGGTCCGTTCCAATTCGTCCACGTCCTCGGAGAGAAGGCGGCGAAGCGTGAGTAATCGCGCATAATAACTGCGCCAGGCGGGCGGAATGTTGCTGTCGTCGCGAAGTTTCCCGAGCACGTCTCCTGACCTGGCCGCCCTTACAATTTCCGTGCGCTGTCTCATGCTCAGTTTCCCGCCGTGTTATGGATTCCGACCGACGAGGATTTGCCGGCGAGAACCGATTGGACCTGAATCAATTGCCGACGCGCACTCTGCAATCGCTGGATGGCGATGTGCGCAACGCGTTTCATCAGCGCATGGCCAAAATCGTCATCCTCTTCGGCCGTAACGAGGAGGTGGGCTCCATCGCAAGCAATGACGCTGGTGGGTTTCACCACCCGAGCTTGGAGATTCCAGGCAAAGGGCGGAAACAACCAGGACCAGCCGAGGACATCGCCGCCCCGAAGTGTTTGAATAAACACTGTCCCATTGGAAGGGCACTGGATTTCCAAGGCCACTTCGCCCCAGTTCACAAGATAGAAGCGATTGGCTGGTTCACCTTCCCGAAAGATAATCTCGCCGGGCTGGAATTGTTGTTCAATTGCTCCCTGAAGGATGATCTCAGCGTGGCGCGGTTCCATCTCGATCAGGAATGGGTGTTTTGTCGTCAGGGCCGACGTCAGTTTTGGATAAGTCGTCATAGTCACCTCGTCTTCGCATTATTGCTTTAGGCTTATACAACTCTTTGCACTTCACGGGGTGCTGGTGCTCACCCATTTTTGCCGGAGATTCACCCACTGTCACTGCCGACATCAAAGCTTGCAGAGGTAGCCTTCGGGTTTTTAGCGGGTCGGGTTGGGGCCGCCCTGGCATGGGCCATGCCCGTCCGGAGAGGAAGGCTCAGGATGCCTGCGCGTTCTCCAGCTCGATCCAGAACCTGCTGCCGATGCCCGGGTCGCTATCCACGCCAGCAGAACCGCCCATGCGCTCGGCAGCTCTCTTTACAACGGCCAGGCCAACGCCCGTGCCCGCGTATTCGTCGGGGCGATGCAAGCGTTGGAAAAGGCCAAATATCTTGTCGCGGTGTTCCTCAGCGATGCCGATTCCATTATCTTCAATCCAGAGGCGTATTCTCGGCGATCTCGTTTCGGCACGCACGGTCACGCGCGGCGTTCGTCCTACCGGGACAAACTTCAGCGCGTTGCCGAGCAAATTGGAAATGACCTGGGTCAACAAAGCGGGATTCCCGCGAACTATTGGCAGGGGACGTTCAATGTGGATCTTATCGTGCGCCTCCTGGAATTGCGGATATTGCCCGACGATCTCGGTGACGAGTTCATCAAGGTTCACTCGTATGAGAGTCGTTTCCCCCGCGCCGATCCGGGAGTAGGTCAACACGTCGGTGATCAATGCATCCATGCGCAAAGCGGAAGCCATAATCCGTTGCAGATAGTTTCGGCCATGTTCATCGATCTTATCCGCGTATTCGGTTTCCAGGAAGCTGGCGAAAGAACGCATTGAACGCAGGGGCGCGCGCATGTCGTGCACAATCGAGTAGGAAAAGGTTTCGAGCTGCTGCACCGTTTCGCGCAGGTCCGAGGTGCGCTTCTCTACTAGTTTCTCCAGGTTTCGAACGTGATCTGAGATCAAGGCGTTGGCCCTGGAGAGTTCGGCCTGAGTGTCGCGCAATTCCGTGACGTCGGTGTTCGTGCCGAACCAGCGGGTGATCTTCCCCTGTGAATCGCGAAGCGGAAACGCGCGGGACAGGAACCAGCGATAGCTCCCGTCGCGCCCCCGCAGCGGAAAGATGTCTTCCCAAGGCTCGCCGCTGGCCAGAGCCGCCCGCCATTTTGAAATGACGCGATTGAGTTCGCCCGGCTCGTGCACCTTTTCCCAGCCCCATCCACGCATCTCCTCCGGCGTCGTTCCGGTGTATTCTGTACCAGCGCCGATCTGTACCAGAAGAACGCGCCGTCTGCGTGTGCCATCCAGGCCAGGGCCGCAATATTGTCAGCCAATTGCCGAAATCGTTCTTCACTCTCCCGCAGAGCCTCTTCGGCCGCTTTGCGCTTCGTGATGTCCCGGGCAATTTTCGAGGCGCCCACAATCCGCCCCTCGCTGTCCACGACGGGCGACACCGTCAGCGAGATGTGAATCAAGCTGCCGTCCTTGCGCCGCCGGATGGTCTCGTAATTGCCGACAGATTCGCGGCGACGGATGCGGCCCAGGATAGTCGGTTCTTCTTCGAGCCTTTCTGGAGGCATCAACATGGTAACGGGCTGCCCTATCGTTTCGCGCGCCGTGTAGCCAAAAAGTCTTTCTGCGCCCGCATTCCAACTGGTGATGATTCCATTCAGGTCTTTGCTCAAAATGGCGTCCTCTGATGATTCAGTGATGGCGGCCAGTCGGAAGCGGGCTTCCTCTGCCTGTTTGCGCACCTCGCTTTCCCGCTCGACTTGATGTTGTCGCTCAATGGCCACCCGCGCGCTGGCCTGGGCATGGGCCTGTGCACGTCGAAACAGAAGTCCAAACGCGATGATCAGCGACGCGCTCGTGAGATAGAATGCAAACATCGTGATGTCTCCGGGCTCAAATCTGAAAAGTTGGTGCGGCGAAATGAAGAGCCAACTCGCAACGAAATATCCTCCAAGGGCGGCCATCAACGCGGGGCCGAATCCGCCGTACCAGACGGAAAGGGCGATCGCTCCGAACAATATGATGAAAGGAACGCGTTCGCCGAGGACGGGGGTCATCATGTAGCGGAGCCCAACGGCAATGGCGACAGACACCATGGCCACCATATAACGTAAACCGACCGACCGTTGCTGGTTGAGCAGAGGTTTATGCGCCCACTTGCCTAACGCCTCCTCCGCTAGGCGTCGTTCCGCCAATTCCTTCTCGGCCTTGGCATTCGCCAATTCCAACTCGCGCTGTTTTGCCCGCTGGTCATCGAGCAAATCACGAACTTGATACTGACGTTGACGAGCGCGGAGGGCGACTTGGATGGACCGCAGCAGCGTGGTGCTGTTCATGGGCCGCTCCAGGAGCGTGAGGCTGCCCGCGGCTTCCGCAACCAAATCGAGCAGCTCCAGCATCCGTGATTCGCCGCCACTGGTCAGGACGATCAACGGAAGTTCCGACCACGCTGGCTGTGTTTTCAGGGTCGCGAGAAATTCCGGGACATTCGGAAGCGTTAGTGCTTCCTCGGTAAGCAACACTGCGCCTGCACCGCGCTCGATACTGTGGCAGCACTCGGTCAGGGTGGTGCAGATTTTTGCTTCGCTACCATGCTCCTGCAGCAGCGCGGCCATGGCCGCCGCGTCCTGACCCAACGGTGCGACGATCAGCGTGCGTTCGTCTGTTTTATTCAGAGGCATCCGGAGCTTTTAGAATCTGTTGCGGGGTTCCTTGAAAGATTGGGACGCCAGTCAGCACACCTTGGAATTGCTTCAGCGGCGGGCCAATGCGAATGCCACTGCCCTGGTCCAGTTTGAATTCCCGGATAGTTTTCTCATGGAGACCGCTGCGCTTTTTGATCACAGAGAGGGCCTGCCGGACCTCGCCCGTCGCTTCGAAGAAACGCACATTCAAAACTGTGTCCGCCAGATAACTGAGGTCCACTGGAGTTTCAGCCGAGGACACCAAACCGTGTTGCGCCAGGATCAGGATAGTCAATACGCCTTGCTGATTGAGAAGAGAAGAGAGCTCGTGCAACTGGCTGTTGAGATACTTCTCCCCGGGCATCGCCTGCATGTATCCATTCAAGCTGTCAATGATCACCAGCTTGGCACCGGCCTCGACACCTTGCTGCACGCGGACACCAAATTCTCCCGGCGAGAGCTCAGCCGGGTCCACCTGTTGCAATGTGATGAGTCCGCTTTTGACGTGCGGTTCCAGGTCGATGCCGAGGTTCTTCGCGCGAGACAGAAGTATCCCACTTGTCTCATCGAAGGCGAAAATCATGCTCCGCTCCCCGTGCTTGGCCAAGGTGGCCGCATATTGAAGAGCCAGAGTCGATTTGCCGGTGCCGGCCTGACCCAAAATCAAGGTCGTGGTTCCCCGATCCAGACCGCCGCCCAATAACTGATCGAGTGCGGGGATGCCGCTGGAGACGACTTCGTGCTGAAATTCCACGTGATGCTCGGACGCGATGAGACGCGGGAAAATTTGCAGCCCCCCTTTTAGGATCGCGTAATCGTGGTAGCCCTCGCGGAACTTGACGCCCCGCATTTTCATAATTTTCAGCCGGCGGCGGGAAATTCCATAATCTGGAGTGGCTTGCTCCAGTTCGACGACACCATGAGTAAGACTCAGCACGTGCGGATCGGTGTGGCCCTCGCCTCCGCTCATCTTATCGTCCAGCAGCAACACAGTGCTCTGGAGCTTGGAAAAATGCTGCTTTAGCGCCAACAGCTGGCGGCGGTATCGCAATTGAGTTTCAGCAATCAACCGGAACTCGGAGAGTGAATCGAAAACGACGCGCGCCGGAGTGTTTTTCGTCGCTTCGTTCTGCAGCAGTTGGCTCATCTTGGTCAGTTCCATCTCGGAGGAACGGAACACCGTGGTTTGAGCATCGGGATTGAGCAGGGATTCAATGGCCGAAAGCTCCAGGAGAGGAATCTTATCCAGTGACCAGCCGTGAGAACGGGCCACGTTGAACAGTTCTTTTCTGGTTTCGGACAACGTGATGTAGAAGACCTTCTCACCCCGTCGCACCCCTTCGAGAAGGAATTGCAGGGCGAGGGTGGTCTTCCCTGAACCTGGGTCTCCCTGGATCAGGTAGACACACTCGCATGGCAAGCCGCCGCCCAGAATCTCGTCGAGGCCCTGAATGCCCGTCGCGCAACGCGGGCTCTCGTCGTCCGTCTTCGTGTTCATGCAGTTCTTTCGCCGGGGAAATTCGCCCTGAGCTGATTGCTGGGAAATGACCTCCGGATTGCACTGTTCAACCACCTACCGTTTCTGATGGAAAGTCATTTTGTAGCAACCGCGCTTTCTTTGGGGTCAAAGTGTGAGGCCATTAAAAGCGTATGAGCAGTCGCTTGGGGACATTCTCGATGCTTCTCTCCTTAACCTCACCGCCGGGTGAATCAGAAGTCTCCCCATGATCTACCGTCATCACAGTCCACTCGGAAACGTCTCCGCTACCTCGCCTTGCTCCCATGTTGACGTGCGCTCCAATGGCTCGACGCCGCGCGTTTCATCGAAGAACAAGGCGCCGTCAAACTGCTGCGAAAGGTGCGCGCGAAAATAGTGACTCTCCCGCTCTGTCTCGGGCCGGTATATGACCCCGATCGCCCGCTCGAGCCTGACTTGTGCCAAATTGAATTTAAGCTCCGGGTCTCCTCGTAGATTGAGGAAGAAGCGATCCAATCCCGTTCGGTGAAACACATGTTCGAAGCTTCCTTCCAGCGAAGGGCGCACCCGCTTCCGCTCGGCCGGGCCATCCCAATCCGAAGCGGCCGTCACGGTGCCGCGGTCTGTGAAAAACCCAATGGAGCGGACTTGGTTGCCGTGGGACTGGCGAAGCAACTGGCCGAGGTTGATCTCTTTCACTTGAGCCATCTGCGTCGCCCGGGCATCGCCCAGGTGGGAATTGTGAGCCCACACAACGATCCGGGCGGGGGCATGCGTTTGCTCTTCGAAGTGATGCGCCAGTGCCTCAACCGTATCGGCCATGTGTTGATCGCGCAGGTTCCATGAAGAGACGCGGCCAAGAAACATGGCACGATAATATTGCTCCGCGTTCTTCACGAGCCGCGCGTTCTGTTCTGCCGCGAACAATTCGTCTTCAGCGATCTGACCATCCCTTTCCACATACTTTTCTCCGCGCAGTTGCAGTTCGATCCACTCGCTGACTGCGTCCTCTTCGCAGGATTTGGCACCGGCCGTCTGGGTGGCGAGGCCGTAGAGGTGAACATCACCACTGAACTTCTCAAAGCAGCTATAGCGCTTTCGTGCCCGCCGGGCCCACGCGGGATCGACCTTTTCAAGGTAGCCGATGACGGCGTGAATCGACGCGTGAAGGCTGTAGAGATCCAGCCCGTAGAAGCCAACTCGTGCGCGAGGATTTTCGCAGTGTTCGTTGTGAGTGCGGAGCCAGCCGATGAAGTCGAGCACATCAGCGTTCCGCCACATCCACGCTGGGAAACGCTTAAAGCCGGTTAGCGCGTCTACGCTCTCCACATCATCACTCCGTCTCTGCACAAATCTGTTCACGCGGTAGGCATCCGGCCAATCGGCCTCCACAATCACTGCTTGGAATCCCCGTTCCCTAATCAGCCGTTTAGTGATCTGTGCCCGCTCGCGATAAAACTCGTGTGTGCCATGACTGCCTTCACCCAATAGGACGAAACGGGCATTACCCACCAGATCCATGACTGAATCGTAATCCTGTGCGGATCCCGTCAACGGCTGGGCACAGTCTTGAATGAGCTTGATGAGGGAATCCATGGCTTAACGTATTTCATGCAGATGCGATCGAAACCATTGTGCAGCGAGCTCGGCGACATGAGCGAGGGCTCCAGGTTCCTCGAACAAGTGAGTGGCTCCGGCAACAATCGTCAGCTCGCACTCGCCACGCAGCTTTCGCAAGGCGTCTCGATTCAAATCGATGACCACTTCGTCCCGCTTACCCACTATGAGCAGAGTGGGTGCGGCCACTGAGCCCAAGGCCTCGCCAGCCAAATCAGGACGTCCCCCGCGCGAAACGATCGCCCGGACACGTTCCGTGCAATGCGTCGCCGCAATTAACGCCGCAGCAGCGCCGGTGCTCGAACCGAAATAACCAACAGGCAAGTGCCGGATCGCCGGCTGGTTGCACACCCATTCTGTCGCTCCGACCAACCGACGGGCCAGCAGCGGGATATCGAAACGCAACGCTCCACTGGCTTGGTCTTCGGTCGCTTCATCCTCAGTCAAAAGATCAAACAGCAGCGTCCCGAAACCGTGGGCGCGAATGCGTTCAGCGACAAATTGATTGCGCGGGCTAAGACGGCTGCTTCCACTTCCATGAGCAAACAACACCAATCCAAAGGCGCCCACCGGAACGATGAATTCTCCGTGAAGCGAAACATTGTCCGCGGCGATTCGAACCGCTGAGCCTGCAGTGGAGTCCCTGTTTGAGTTCAGCTTCATGGTTGAGATGGGAGAGTCATGCTACCTGTTCCTAATTGGCCTCGACGCGTTTTCCACTTCAACAACCGACACCGATGACGTCGCCAACAAGCCTCCTTCCACTGCTGCGTCGCGTGTCCCATCCGAACTCTCCCGCTCAAAAGACAACGGCTGCTACCGCGCTCGGGCGCCGTGTCGCGGTCCGTGCGGGGGATTCAGGCAGAATCAGCAAGGAATTCACTTCGCCGAAAGCGTTCGGCACCGTGTGCGCACAGCGCTGGTCGGTGACCCACCTGCCGTCCACCACGAAGCGGTACTCGTAAGTGCCATGCGGCAACTCCAGATCCTTGACCCATTTTCCACCGCCCATGTTGAGCATTTCAGTGGCGCCCGGACGCCAATCATTAAACGACCCAGCGAGGCACACTTTGCACGCTGAAGGATCCTCCAATTCGAAGTGGACCAGCTGCGTCGGCGATGATCCTTCATTGAGGCTGACGTTGGAAAGTTTTCGTTTCATTTGGTTTATGCTTTTGACAGTCATAGCTTCATTATTTCTCAAGATTCACGGGATGCAGCCCGGCGCCGATCACGGGCTTCTTCCAATAAGGCGGTCACCTGGGAATCTGTCGTTTGGGTAAAGTCATGGTACCAATAACCGACGGCGCCGAGATGCTCTGGAAGAAGCAAGGCGACGAACTCGTCCACCTTCGGTCGCAAGTCGACAGCCACGGAAAACGCTGCGATGGGCGTGGCGACAACAAGCCGGGCTACGTTCTGGTGGCGGAGCGCTCGAATGGCGGCACGCACGGTGGACCCCGTGGCAATTCCGTCATCAACAAGGATCACAATTTTGCCCGCAAGGGGGACTGATTCGCCATGACCGCGAAAAGCCGTTTCCCGCCGGTGTAACTCGCGCTCCTCTTCGCCGGCGACCTCATCCACTGTCGCTTTTGGAATGTCCAATTGGTACACCACCTCATCGTTCAAAACCCGGACGCCGCCACTGGCGATTGCCCCCATCGCGAGTTCAGGATGCCCCGGCATCCCCAGCTTGCGAACGACGAAGACATCCAACGGCAAATCCAAACGACGCGCGATTTCAAATCCAACCGGGACTCCTCCCCGGGGTAACGCAAGAACAACGGCATCCGGACGATGGGCGTAACGCTCGAGGCGCTGTCCCAATAGCTGGCCGGCATGGGTTCGATTCTCCAAAAAATGGTTCATTGTTCGCTCCAAAAGCTACGCGGACGATTTTCTTTTAGTTGAGTTTAACCACAAAAATATTGTGGCGCTCTCCGCTTCTTGGCCAACCCTGCTCCCATTTGGAGAGGTTCCCGTTTGTAAGGGATTGCCACGGCACGGGAATATTCGGCCGAACATTCCTTCGAAAGAAGTTCGTGATTGGCCGTTCAAAAATGAGCCCACTGACTCCGGCATGCGACCGAGCAAGAAGAGAGCGAGGACGAGAAGCAATTCGTCATCAAGGCGGGTTGCCAGGCCTTAAACGAGAGGAGGTCAAGGTGACGTTGGAGGACGGCGTGCTCTCGGTCGCCGGGGAACGGAAAAGCGAAAAGGAGGAGAAGAACCAAAAGTTCCATCGAGTAGAGCGAGCCTACGGTTCGTTCCTGCGCAGCTTCACGCTGCCCGAAGATGCGACTAAATGTCGACGCCGCGCTTGCGAACGGCGTGTTAAATGTGCGGCTCGCGAAGACTCCGAAGGCGCAACCCAAATTAGTGGAGATCAAATAACACTCACGGGCTGGGCGCAGTGCCCGGCCCTGGAACGGCTTTTCGTAGCTGACCCTTCCACATCGGGTTCATCGGTGATGAAAAGCCGCGTTCGGATATGGGTTCGTCGCAGGCCCTTCCTTTTAGCGGCGCGCGGTCCGCACCAATTCCACCGAACAGTGGGCGCGGCTAGCCACGGACGACGCAACGGTGCCGAGCGATAGACGATTCCCGTGGTGCGTGCCGCGGGCTCCGAGAAAGATGCTGTGAGCCATCCACTCTTCACATACACGCGGCAGGATTTGCTTGGGGTCTCCGTCGTAGATGTAGTTCGAAACTTCCAATCCAGCATCAAACAAGATCTTCGACGCGGCCTCGGCCAGGCGAGAGATCCACTCGCGTCCTGTGGCGTCGTTCGGTTCAATGAAGTCTTGTTCGCCGAAACCCGGCCACTTCATGGCGGTTTCGAAATGAGGGTCGACAACCATGACCAGGCGAAATTGGGTTCCAGCTCGCCAGCCACGGGAGGCCACCTCACGCAAGGCGGCCGCGGAATCGACCGAGCCGTCTACGGCGACGAGGACTCTTAACTCGTCTGTAGCCGGGTGGTGTCGGCCAATGCGGACGGAGCAAGGAGCCTCTGCGGCCACCTTGTGGGAAACGCTCCCCAAGATAAGCCGTTCCAGCCTTGAATGACTTTGCGCTCCCACTACCACCAGGTCGGCTTCCCACTCTGTCGCCTTCTTCACGATAGCCCACCCGGGAGAATCGCCGACGGAGAGCGGTTCGCATTTCCATCGGGGAAACATCGCCTGGATCCGCCCACACGCGCGGAGCGCCATGTGTCGATGGGCCTCTACTTCGCGCTGAGCTTTTTCGTACGCTTGTTGCACAACCAGCGGGACGGTTTGCGAGGGACCACGGAGGGGCGTTGCGGGCAGGTAGACGTCCGCCACCGACATCACCAGCACGTCTAGATTCGGCGGGAGCGCGGCATGGCAAAGATCGCTGATGGCACTGTCCGCCGCGGCGGAGTTGTCATACGCAACGAGCAGCTTTTTCATTTGAGTTTGATGTTGGATCTTGAGTCTTCGTTCATGGAGCAATCCTTCTATGGGCTGCAGAATAATAGCGATGTGAATCCTCCGGAAAATCCGCACGCGTGGCATTTCCAGCGGCGAAGAAGCGGCCCCAGGCGCCCCAATTATTTACGAGCCGCGAGCACGCCGATTAGCACGCCGATTCCGAAGGCCACGCCGATGCTTTGGTAGGTATGTTCCCGCACCATTTTGTCAGCGGCTTTTGCCCCCGCGACGGCTTTTTCCTGGAGGTGGTCGCAGGATGTCTTGGCTCGGGATAGCGCGTCTGTGAGGCTATCACGGGCTTCGTGTACTTCCTCGGTAAGTCCGGTGGCGCTGGCCTTGAGTAACTCTTTGGTATCGTGGGCAACTGCCTTTAAGTCGCCCACTAATCGATCGGTGGATGGAGTATTCATATAGTTAGTTCCGCTACATTTACAACATGCGGCTCATGCGCTCCCCGGGCTGCACGCAGCTTGGTGAACCGTGGCCATTTTTTGCGTGCGTCTGCTAGTCTGGTTCCCCGGAAAGGTCGGTCGTTTCAAGAATTGTTCAGTCAATGACAAGCCGCGTGTAGGCAACGTTGCGCCTCCTCCGCCAAGTTGTCTTTAGGAAAGAAACGGATATGAAAACGATCAGCACACGCAAACGGGAAACGCAGCCGGCAGCACGACCTGTAAAACTGTTACGGCGGGAGCCTCCGGCGTTTACCACCCATCTTCGTTCGATTCTCGTTCCCATTGATTTCTCGAAACCATCAGAGAAGGCGTTGGAATATGCCGCTGCTTTAGCCGAGCAATTTGGGGCAAAGCTCACGGTATTGAACGTAGTGGAACCGTTCCCCACGCCAGACTTCGCTTATCATCCGCTGGTCATGGAGAACGATAAGCTGATGGCGGAAACCAAGCGTCGATTGGAACGTGAGGCGAAAAAATTGGGGCTCGAACCGGATGTGTTTGAAAAATTCCTAGTGCGCCAGGGCGTGCCTTACCGGGAAATCACCGACGCTGCCCGAATGCTCAAGGTGGACCTGATTGTCATCTCCACCCACGGGTACAGCGGTCTGGCCCACATGTTTATGGGTAGCACCGCCGAACGCGTCGTGCGCCATGCCGGATGCCCGGTGCTTGTCCTCCGTGGAAGGTCTGAGGACTAAAAATGAACGAACTCCAAAAGTCTACAGTGCCCGCAGACATTCGGAGGCCTTGGACCGACGCTTCGACTCAGTTGCCCTTGGGCATTGCGCGCATTCTCGTGCCGACCGACTTTTCTCCTGAATCCAAAGTCGCGGTTCGCTATGCGGTGCGGTTCGCTGAAAAGTTCGGCGCTACAATTCATCTCGCACACGTTATCGATTCGGTCGGGGATCTGAAGGACGCTGACACGATCCCTTGGAATGCGACGGCGGCTGAGGCGTGCGTCATTATGCAGCGCAGACTGGCCGCACTTGCCCATGATGAGATCGAGGAACTCCTGCCGGTCTACTCACACGTTGTTTGTGGTAAAGCCTTTGAACAAGTGGTCGAACTCGCCCGGGCCTTCTTTTGTGACCTTATCATCATCTCCACCCATGGAAGGGTTGGATTAAGCCGGCCGGTCATGGGCAGCACTGCGGAGCGAATCATTCGGCACGCCCATTGTCCTGTGCTTGTGGTTCGAACTCATGAAAGGGATTTTGCGTGAGGCACCTACCGAGAGGATTTGAATCCCGTACGAAATAACCGCGAAAGGAAAACCATGATTCCCAAATACCATGTCGAATATGCGATCGAACTGGGCGGCCATCGCGCGGCCCATGTTCGTGATTATCAAACCGACGATCCCGTTGCGTGCGAAGAGTTCCTGCTCGCCGCACTGGAGCACGGCATCAAAATCAAAGCGATCCGTCACGATGGAGTAGATCTGATTCAGAAAGACTTTGATGCTCTGGTGAAAACTGCGGCGTCGTCACTGGCAGCAAGACATGTTGGCAAGTCTCTCGGGTTGAACCCTGAACAAGTGCATTACCGATTCGGTCTGGCTTCTTGACGCCCAGGATTGGGGAAAAAGCCATGGCGAGAGTTTGGTGCCGGCCTAGCGGTCGCTGGAACTTGCGCAGCGATGGCAGGCAGGGAATTTTGGTGAACTGGAGGTTTGATGAGTTTACCGCCAATTCACCCTGCGCTCGTGCATTTGCCCATTGCATTGATCGTTGTTTCCTTCTGTGCCGATCTGTTGATGAGGTTCAGGCCACGCCGAGGCTTGCGTCACGTAGGGTTTTGGACCCTGTTCGCTGCGGTTTTGACGGGCATCGCTACCATTGCTGGAGGGTATTGGGATCTTAGCCGCGCTGCTTTGACTGACGATGTGCGGAACTTGGTAAGCCTGCATGCGTCCATCGGCTGGACATTGGTCGTGTCTCTAGCAGTGCTCACGATGTGGCGATGGCGAATCCGACAACAAGCCCGACACGTTGTCACAAGACCTTACCTCCTTGCGGCTTGCCTCGTTTTCGTACTGACAGCCTTTCAAAGCTGGTATGGCGGCGAGATGGTTTTCTCGCACGGGGCCGGCGTCGCAGCGGCAGGGCAGGGTACGGAACCGCAATCCCGAGCCAAGGAACGCCTGGCACGATTGCGAAGTGTCTTGCACGGGGAGGAATCTTCCATGGGTGGAATCGGGACCCACGACACCAGCGAGCGCGGGACCGACCGCCGGTAGTGGCCTCCGCTCGATCCACCGTAACTAACGTCTCGAAGCGGCTCGCGGGTGGCCAGACAAGTTCGCTGCGGGCGGATCATTATCCGCTTCAGGCGCCTGGCTTCAACGTAGCGCGGAACTAAACTCTTGCACTGCCGCCCTGGTTGCCGCCGTCAGCGCCGCGACTCGCACCGCTAGTGGGAAATCAGAAGGAGATTCGAGTGTGTAGCTCAGTTTCGTTTTATGAGTAATGAGGTACAACGCTTCCGGCCAATCCGCGCGCAGTTCCGGGTCGAGAATCGGTTGGATGATTCCTCCGAAGGCATCCCGCCCATCTATGATCGTGCTGTGATCGATGGGGCAGATGGGACGCACGGCTTCGACCATTTTCCCCGCCAACGACGGATGGTGTTCCGGGTTTAGTTCGTAAACATAAAACCCGTGGGCCTCCCAATCCTCGTGCAGGCACAGGCACAGATCGAAAACAGGTTGTTTTTCCAACCATGCAACATGGGCGCGAATTTCCTCTGTACGCATGTCCCGGTAATCACGATTCAGATCAAGCCCGTGCGCACCCGCACGTGTGCTGAGAGGGAATCCAGTGGGATTAAGACACGGGCAGATCCAGATGGTCGCATTGTCCGGCCATGCGTTTTCTTTTAACAACTCCCGCACGGCCAAGGGCCCAGCGGGTTCATCGCCGTGGATGCCAGTCGAGATGTAAATCCGACAAGTCGGGTGGGGAACAGAGCGTCGCATTCCCAGGAGTTCCACACCTTGCCGAACGGGCAGGGCATCTACCTGCCAACCCCTCTCGAGGGCGTATTGCCGCTGCTCCTCGATCACGGCATCAATCGCAATAGTTTCGCCAAAGTAGCCGCCGACGTTCTTGCCGAGACGTTGAACCGCCGCATCGATACTGGCGATGTTGATGAGCGGTGATGATCCCTTCGTTTGTTCCTGCACGGGTTAAGAGAAACACAGGGACGAGCCGTTGAAAATGGCTCAGGAAGAGTTGGTGTGAAGAAGCGGCGACTCGAGCCGGAGACGGTCGTTAAATTTACTTTTGCGCTTCCTTTGTCATTTGAACATGCCACGCCGCAGAGTACATTGGTCGCGCAATGGCTGATGGCGCAACCATCCTGATAACTCCCGCGGATCCTGCCGAGGCTGTGTCGCCTCCCCGCCACGATGACATCATTGCTCTGCTCTTGATCGCGATGGTGACGGCAATCATCACGTGCATTGGGGTGATGCGGTGGATTGCCCGCCGGGAACTTCATCGTCGCAAGTCCGGGGAGAGTCCGTTCTTGGTGGCCGGCCTTTCGGCAACGCTCTTCGAACCTCCGAGTCGTTGGCTGGCGTTGCGAGGGCAGAGTTTGCAAGCCGTCCAATCCGCCCTCGCCGTTCACAATCCCCGCGCTTGTTCGTGGAGTGACGCGCTCGCCGCGCCGTTTGAACCGCGCCTCTTTATCTCGCCGCCTGTCCGCGGCTGGATCCTTGTCATGGGTTGCGACCTCCCAGACCCGGCCGACGATGTGGACGAATGTTTCAAGTTTTTAACCGACCTGAGTCGCAAATTTGGCGAGGTGCAGTTTTTTTCGCGCAACCGCGCGGTGGGGCATCACAGCTGGGCTCGATTGGAGAACGGTGTGGTCATTCGGGCCTACGCTTGGGCCGGGGAGACATCCTGGAACCAAGGCACGCAGAGTGACGCTGAACGGGCATTGAAGTTGTATTGCCTCCCTTACACCACGAACTCAGAGACGTTGGGAATCCCGGATCGGGAACGACTCGCTTTGAATACGGAGCGGGTGGTGCGCCTCGCGGCTGCATGGAGCGTGGATCCGACCTCGGTTGAAGGCGCCACCCTGGAGAGCAAGGGTATTGCTGGCGATCTGTTGCACGGGAAATTTCACTAAGGCATGCGCGCGCCCGACACCTGTCCGAATTGCGGCGCCGATGTGCCCCGCCGTGCGAAGGCCTGCCCCGAGTGCGGGTCGGATGAATCCACAGGTTGGTCTGATTCCGCAGCGGCACAGTCCCTCGGGGTGGCTGACGACGACTTCGATTATAAGGAGTTCGCCGAACGTGAGTTTGGCCAACCAAGACGTTCGCCGATGAAGATTTTCTGGTCGCTGGTCGCGGTCGGATTGCTGATCGCCACTCTGATTTTTCTGGTGCGCTGGTAGTCGACCCCCATTCAAATCACCGTTCCGTGCGGCACGATGCCATTTTTCGGAATGATCACGATTCCGTCTCGGATGAAATAAAGCGGATGGTCCACATTCTCCGGTTTGCCAGCGGGCGAGATGACGACGTTATCCCCGATACGCGCGTTCTTATCGATGATGGCGTTATCAATGCGCGTATTGGATCCAATCCCGATTCTAGGATTACCGGCTGCTTCGTTTTCCCGGATGGACTCGGCGGATTCGTAGTAATCACTTCCAAGCACAATGGTGCGATTCAAATGGCTGCCCGGACTGACGATGCTACGGATGCCAATGATCGATTGATGAATGTCTGCATGTGAGATGATGCAGCCGTCGGAGACAATGGCGTGATCAATCTGGGCGCCATTGATTTTCGAAGCAGGCAGCCAGCGTGGACGGCTGAAAATGGGTGCCGTCATGTCGAAGAAATTGAAGCGTGGCAGCTCTGAGGTGATGTCGAGATTCGCTTCGAAGAAAGCCCGGATCGTTCCGATGTCCTCCCAATAACCTTGAAAGACGTATGAGTATACGCGATGCGTCTCGATGGCCGCGGGGATAATGTGCTTTCCGAAGTCGGTGAAGGTGTTGTCCAACAACTTCAGAAGTACGTCCCGATTGAAAATGTAGATACCCATGGACGCGAGGAGAAGGTCTTCACCGTCGCCTTGAATGCCGAGGAACGGGTACATGTCCTGAGGAATCTTCAGACTGTCCTGGACCGCGGCCTCCTTTGGCTTTTCAACGAAGCGCGTGATACGCCTCTCTCGGTCGATCTGCATAATTCCGAGAGATGAGGCTTCGGGTCGGTGGACTGGAATTGTGGCGATGGTCAGGTCTGCCTCAGATTCGATGTGCTGACCCAGCATCTTGCGGAAATCCATCCGATAGAGCTGATCACCGCTGAGGATTAACACGTAGTCGAAATCATGATTCAGCAGATGCACCAGGTTCTTGCGGACGGCGTCAGCCGTGCCTTGATACCATGACGTGTCGGAGAAGGTCTGCTCAGCAGCGAGGATCTCCACGAAGCCGCCGGAGAACGGATCGAACTTATAACTCTGTGAAATGTGCCGATGCAATGAGGCGGAGTTAAACTGCGTAAGCAAATAGATGCGCCGGAGATTTGAGTTGATGCAATTGGAGATTGGAATATCCACCAAGCGGTATTTGCCTGCCAGGGGCACAGCAGGCTTTGCTCGTTCCTTCGTCAACGGGAAGAGCCGGGTGCCTGCGCCGCCGCCCATAATAATCGAAAGAACTCCGCTGGTGTTGGGGGCCATCCGTGCAGTTCCTTGTGTGAGTGCCATAAAGAAATCCCTTTGTTGCGCCGGAGCGCTTCCGTAAAGTTTTGCGCAGCTTACGCAACGCATGCGGCGAAGCAAAATCTAAAAACCATCATCAGACTTTTTCATGTGCGGAATCATTGGTTACGTCGGTAAGCAGTCGGCCGGCCCCATTCTTCTGGAAGGATTGCGTCGCCTCGAATACCGCGGCTATGACAGCGCCGGCGTGGCGGTGCTTGACGGCGATCGACTCGAAGTGCGAAAAAAAATGGGTCGCATTGATCAGGGCCTCGCCTCCTTCGTAAAACAAAATGAGGTAAACGGTGAGACTGGCATTGGCCACACTCGTTGGGCCACCCATGGAGCACCCTGCGATGAGAATTCACATCCGCATCTCGACGCAAGCGGCAAGATTGCGCTTGTGCATAACGGAGTAATCGAAAACTACGATCGCCTCAAGCAACGTCTCATCGGCTCCGGTCATACCTTTACCTCGGACACAGATACGGAAGTACTCGCTCATCTTGTGGGTGAGCACTACGCCCGCCTTGCGCCGGACTCCGCGAATGGTCCCGGCGCTCATCCTTTGGCTCGCGCCGTGGGCAGTGCATTGACGGAGGTAATCGGCGCTTACGGGATCGGCGTGGTGTGTTCGGACTTTCCGGGCGTCATCATCGGCGCTCGACGCGGATCGCCGCTCATCATCGGAATTGGTGACAAGGAACATTTTCTTGCCAGCGATGTGACCGCCATTGCTTCACATACACGCCAGGTCGTTTATCTGCAGGACAACGATATTGTCACGCTTACGGCCGGGGCGTTCGCCGTCACAAACGCCGGTGAGGCCAGCCCCACTGTTCAAATCAGCCAGATTGATTTTGAAGCCAGCGCCGCTGAGCGCGGTGAGTTTCCGCACTACATGCTCAAAGAAATTTTTGAGCAATCGCGCACGATCGAGAATGCCTTGCGCGGTCGCATCGATCGTGATGCGAGCACGTCGAAGTTTGGCGGCCTCAACATGTCATTGGCTGAGCTGCGGTCCGTGAACCGCATCGTCATTGCTGCCTGTGGAACGAGCTGGCACGCCGGGCTCGTGGGAGAACATTTATTCGAGGAACTAGCCCATCTACCCACCGAAGTCGAATACGCCAGTGAGTTCCGCTACCGCAATCCGCCGATTGACCCCCATACCCTCGTGCTTGCCATCACCCAATCGGGCGAAACTGCGGATACGCTCGCCAGCCTTCGCGAGACTCAACGACGTGGGCATAAGGTGCTCGCCATCTGCAATGTCGTGGGAAGCACGATCGCGCGGGAGGCCGACGGCGGGATCTACCTGCATGCCGGCCCCGAGATTGGCGTGGCTTCCACGAAAGCGTTTACCTCGCAGGTCACGGTCCTCGCACTGCTCGCTCTGTTAATGGGACGCATTCGCCAACTTTCACTGAATCGCGGTCGCGAATTCATTGAGGGCCTTGAGGCAATTCCAAAACAAATTGAATCCATTCTCGCGCAGGCTGCCACCATTGAGAAGCTCGCCAAAAAGTATGCGGGTGCCGAGGACTTTTTCTTCCTCGGACGGTTGATCAACTTTCCTGTCGCGCTGGAAGGTGCGCTGAAGTTGAAGGAGATCTCATACATTCATGCGGAGGGTTATCCGGCGGCGGAAATGAAGCACGGCCCCATTGCCATGATCGACGAACGCACCCCGACCGTGGTTTTAATTCCGAATGATGCGATGTACGAAAAGACGTTCAGCAATCTCGAAGTTATCCGCGCGCGCAAGGGGCCAGTCATCGCTATCACTACCGACGACAATGCCGCCATTGGCCGTCAGGTGGACGATGTGATTTATGTCCCGAAAACTCTGGATGGCCTCTTTCCCTTGCTCGGCGTCGTGCCCCTGCAGTTGCTGGCCTACTATATCGCCGTGGCTCGCGGCTGCGACGTTGACAAACCTCGCAATCTCGCCAAATCCGTGACGGTGGAATAGCGGGTCGACCCCGTTCAATACCTCCCCGCTGTATTCCCTGGGTGAGTTAAGGAACTCCTCACTTTCAATGATGAGCCGCCTTCGGGCGACTTAATGCATGGCTGCATAAATAAAATTGGCGCTGTGGCGTCGAAACTTTCACATTTAAAGCCATGTCCTGTATCGAGCGAACAATCCAGGTAAGCTATCGCCATCGCGTTTATTTCACGCACGGCGTCTTCACACCGGGCAACGATCTTTTGAAACAAGTGCTGACTCTTGAAAAGAGCGGCCCGATTGCTAAAGCCCTCGTCGTCGTCGATGAGATGCTGGCTCAGTGCCAGCCGCACTTGGTTGAGAACATTGCGGGTTATTTTTCAGGCCACGAGAAGGAGCTAAAATTGGTTTGCGCCCCCATGATCCTGGAAGGCGGCGAGCGCGCGAAGAACTCATACTTCCATGTGTCCGAGATCCAATCGTACGTCGAAAAGCATCACATTGATCGGCATTCTTACATCATCGCAGTCGGCGGTGGCGCGCTTCTGGATGTAGTGGGTTTGGCCGCCGCGACGGCTCACCGGGGTGTGCGACTCGTTCGTATTCCCACCACAACTCTGAGCCAAGACGATTCGGGCGTCGGCGTTAAGAATGGCATCAATGCCTTTGGCAAAAAGAATTTCATTGGCACGTTTGCGCCGCCCTTTGCGGTAATTAACGATTTCGAATTGTTGAGTTCGCTGCCCGTTCGGGACAAGCGAGCTGGTTACATCGAGGCTGTAAAAGTGGCCTTGATTCGCGATTCAGCATTCTTCAACCAGATTGAGCGGGATGCAGCCAAGCTCGCTGCCTTCGATCCTAAGGCGATGCAACATTTGATATTTCGCTCCGCCGAGTTGCACATGAATCACATCGCAACGTCGGGCGATCCATTCGAGTTTGGATCGGCGCGACCGTTGGATTTCGGTCATTGGGCAGCCCATAAGCTCGAGCAAATTTCCGATTACCGGGTCCGGCACGGAGAAGCAGTTGCAACTGGCATTGCCTTGGATGTGATTTATTCACGGCAGATGGGTTTTCTCGACGTTGTCAGCGCTGAACGAATCCTCGTGTTGCTGGAGCGGCTCGGTTTTGAATTGTTCGCCAACGAATTGCTGCACGAGGATTCCTCGGGTGATCTGGTCGTGCTCAAAGGATTGGAAGAATTCCGCGAGCATCTCGGGGGGCAGTTGACCATCACGTTGTTGCAGGGCGTGGGACGAGGTTTTGAGGTTCACGAAATGGATTCAGCGACTGTGTTGGCTGCAATTCATGAATTGCATTCGCGCCACCTCTCCCGGCCCGGAGCTCTTTCAGCCCGCGCTTGATTCAGGCGTCCTTCCCCGTTTCCTCATTTTTTTCCTGTATTCTTTTCAAGCGACGCACGGCGGACCTGGTTTGGTCCGCCGTGGTGGTTTGGGTGTTTTCTTTAGTTGGGGTTCAGGGTGCCTGGGGGGTGATGATGCGCCAGTAGCGTTGGGGGGCAGCGGGGCTGGAGGCGGTGTTGACTTCGATGGTGCGGGTGCTGCCTTGGCCTGGGATGTTGCTGATGCTGGTCCAGGGGCCAGCGGTGAGGTTGGTCCGGGTTTGGATGCTGTAGCTGATGTTGGTTTGGGCCACGAACTGGAGCCGGGTGGTGTTGGTGCCGCTGAGGATGATTTTGAGGAGGCTTGATGGATCCAGGGGGTGGGTGCCGGCCACGTATTCGTCGCGGTTGATCATGCCATCGCCGTCGGGGTCTTCCAGGGCGTTGGCGGCATTGTTGGTGGTGTTGTTGTTGCCAAAGTAATTGGTTTCCCAGCCATCGGCCAGGCCGTCGCGGTCGGCGTCGGGCAGGACGGTGAGGGTGACGCTGCCGCTGGGCAGGCTGAAGACGCCGGCGGGGGTGGCGCGGTTGGTGATGCCGACGCGGTAGGTGCCGCCTACTTGCACGTTGGTGAGGGTAAGGGTGGAGCTGGTGTTGGTGAGGAAGGCGGCGCCGCCGCGAATCCAGCGATACCAGAGGGTGGGGGCGCCGGTGGCGGTGACGCTGAAGGTGACGGTCCCGCCCTGGAGGACGGTCATGGGCTGGATTTGGCTGACGATGCCCACGCGGACCATGACGTAGATCTCGGCGTTGGAGCTGAGGGTGGAGCCGAGGTCATCGGTGGCCATGACGTGGAAGTTGCCGTGATGCTGCGCGAGGTTGGCGCCGGTGAAGCTGTGGCTGGAGTTGGTGGCGCCGGGGATGGGGTTGCCCTCGAAGTACCATTGGTAGCGGACGGGGCCATTGCCCACGGCCAGGGCGTTGAGGGTGACGTTGGTGCCGGGTTGCACGTTCTGGCTGGCCGGCTGGATGGAGAAGAAGACGGGGGTGATGACGGTGAGGGTGGCGTTGGAGCTGAAGGCGGAGCCGGCGCCGTTGAAGGCGACGAAGTTGTAGCTGCCGCCCTGGGCGTATTGAATGTTGGAGAGGGTCAGGACGGCATTGGTGGCGCCGGGGATGGGGTCGTTGTTAAAACGCCATTGGATGGAGACGCCGGTGCCGCTGACGGTGGCGGTGAAGTTGGTGGTGCTGCCCAGGAATTGCGCGGCATTGGCCGGTTGCTGGGTGATGAGGGGCGGGGTGCCTCCCCGGAAAGGCGCCGCGGGGCTGGGGGCGGCGGCCACCCAGTTGGTGGGGTCGTTGGCGTAGTCGGTGAGGACCAGGCGCTGGAGGGAGGCGCCGATGCCGTCGGCGGTCAGGGACCAGGCGCCCTGGTCTTCATATTCCACTTCGTCCACCACGATGTAGGGCAGGGTGCCGTCGAGGTTGGTGTTGTCGGGCCGGGAGAGGCGGACCAGTTCGCTGGAGTTGTCGAGCTTGCCGCCGTAGGGGCCAAAGACGGGCACGGAGCCGGCCAGGCCGTATTTGGCGCGGAAGGCGGCGAGTTGGGTCAGGTTGGTGTTGGGATTGAAGTTGACCACAAAGACGTAGCTGGTGGGGGCGATGGTGATGTTGGTGGGGAAGTTGAAGTCCACACCGCTGCGCAGCCGCCAGGTGTTGGCCAGGTTGGTCGGGTGATAGAGGGCCACCGGGTTGGGGGTGATGTTGTAGAGTTCGATGAACTCATCGAGGCCGTTGTCGACGAGGTTGGTGCCGGAGAGCGAGTCCGGCGGGTGATACATGATCTCGCTGATCACGATCGGTCCCACCAGGGGCAGGGAGTTGGGGGCGCCGAGGGTGTTGGTGGCCTGGGCCACGAAATGGTCGCGGTTCTGGCTGGTCACATAGCGGCCAAAGGTGACGCCATTTTGGGCTGCGCCAAAGGAGAAGCCATGGGCCCAGCCGGTGAGCAGGCCGTTGGTGGCGGAGAAGAGGTAGAGTTCATCGCCGGTTGAGCCGAGGGCGAAGGCGTTTAACCCGGCATTGAACTGGGTCTCGTCAATGAGGAGGAACCCACCGGCCGCAATGGTCGTTCCCAGGGGGATTTGATATTTTTTGGGTTCACTCGGGTCATCGGTGAGGTACCAGCCGCCGATGTTCGCGGCGTTGGTGCCCGGGTTGGATAGTTCGACGGTGTCCACCGAGGGGAGGTCGGTGTGGGTCAGGGCTTCGTTGATGAAGATGACGGGGATGGGCGGCGGGGTGGGGTCGACCACGCCTGGGGAACCGTTCTCGCCGGCGCTGATGCGCCAGCTCTGGCTGTCGTCCCAGCTGTTCAAGGGAGCGTGGGGATCGCGAATGACGAGGGAGAAGCCCAGGCCATCGGAGAGCGGATACCAGTTGTCGCTGTAGGTGAAGTCGAGGATCGGTTCCAGCCGCGGGCCGACCAGGGTGAGGCGCTCACCGCCGTTATCCAGGTTGCCTTCGAAAATGCCGGCGATATTCGTGCGGGCGCCGTAGCGACTGGTGAAGGAGGCCAGGTTCTTGACGATCAAAACATGGCCGCCGGGCGCCACGGTGGTGACGCTGTTGCTGGCCGAGAAGGTGAAGCTAATCCCATTGGTGAAACGGAAGCCCGCCAGGCTCAGCGTGTTGGTTCCCACGTTTTGCAGTTCCACATACTCGTAATTATCCACGTCGTTGGTGTCCGAGAGCGAAGCCGAGGGAGCGGGATGAAACATGAGTTCGCTGATGACCAGGGGCGGCGGCGTGATGTAAAAGGTGGCGGCCTTGTCCCCTGACCAGGGCGTGCTCACGATCGGGTTGCGCGTGCCGCTGGGCCCGCTGGGCGTGGTGCCCGTGAGGTTGCTGTGCGCCATGTTGCGCGCGCGCGCCCGGACCCGCACGTTGTTGGTAATGACGATGGGACCCGAATAGAGCTGGGCGGAGGGATTGATGACCCCTTGCAGCCCGCGGGGATCGCTCCCGTCCAGCGTGTAATAAATCTGCGTGCCCGGCTTGCCCGAGGTATCGGACAACACCAGCACTGACCCCATGGGCACCTGGCCCTCGGGCAGATTATGCGAGGGGCGATTGAGCAGGTTGGTGTCGATGAAGTGGACGTGATCGATGAGCCAGCGCTTCTGGAAATCCACCTCGCCCTGATAGGTGCCGGGAAAGTTATGGGAATAAACCCCGGTGCAGTTGGCGACCGTCCCCACCCGCGGGCTCGTATCCGAAGCCCCACTGCCCGCCCAGCGCTTCTGCTCCCGCACCTGCGCCTCGCGCACCTGGGCGGCGAAGCGATCCACCACCGAGGCCAGGTAATTGGTGTCCAGCACCGACGTGCGCTTTTCCTGGTAGCGATCCACCCAGCGCTGCCAGAAATCCACATCCGAAAACCAACGCGTCAGCCAGGGCCAGGTGTTAATGCCCGAGCCGCCGAAAAAGTCCGTGCCATAATCCGTGCCCGTGCCGCAGTTGGCATCAAAGGACTGCCAGGAACGCGGATTATAAGTGCGCGCATCCCCCCGGGAAGTGCCCAGCCCACGATCCACATCCCAGAGCGGCCCCGCCACCAGCTTGCCACCCCGCGGCTTATACATGTAGCCACTCAGGCGATACCCGTCGGCATTCATCACCATCACATTGCCAATGTGCAGATCGATCGTCGCATCCACATCGATGTAGTTGGAATAATGGTTGGTGCTGTTGACGTTGATGAGGTTGGCCCCCTGCAACCCGGCACTCATGTTATCCAGGTAAGCCTTGATGTAGGCCGCCTGCGCCGCACGCGCCGGCGTCACCATCTCCAAGCCCTCGGGCTCCACATAATTGATCGTCATGCCGCCCCCGGAAAAGGTCCGCTCATTGCCATCGGTGCGATCCACCTTGAGCAGGTAACCCCCCGTGACCTCAGGCGCCGTCCGATGCTCGGGATGGAGCACATCGATATCCACCCGGTTCCCATCCCGCTTCACCTTCTCCTCCAGCACATACACCCCGTTGTAATCCCCCATGGCCGCCCCCGTGGCATTGGTCGTGGCCGTAATAGGCCCGGCCCCATTGCGGAAAAACACCTCCACAAACCGCGTCCGCGAAGAGTAATAACCAAAGTCGCGCCCCATCTGATGCATGATGGGATTATGCATGAGCGAGAGATCAAACTGGTTGGGCGCATATAACACCCAGTCCGACTCCGCCGGCAACCCGGCAAAGGACGCCTCCTCATCATTGTTAAACTCATCCCAAAACTCGATCGCATAACTGGACTTGGGAAAACCCTGCGTGCTCGAACCCCGCAAGTTCAACCCCGCCCGCTTGACCATCTGCGGCCGATCCAAAATCCCGGCCCGCCCCGAAGGCGTGTCATTATCCAGGCAGGTGATCATCACCGAATTATCCGGCGTGGGAAACCCACCCGAAAGCGCCGTCGGCGCCACCGTGTGAATGAGGACAATGGGCAAATCCGAGACAAAGTTCGTGATGCCATTGGCAATCTGAAAATAAAGCTCCGTGCGCGGCGCCCCCGGGAAACCCGACCCACTGGCCGGAAAAGCCCGCGCCCGCACCTGCACCGAATTATTGATCGTAATAGGCCCCGTATAAAGCGGGGAACTGGCCGTGGGAATATTGGTGGCCGTGTTCACATCCTGCGCCACACTCACAATCACATACCGAATCACCGCCGTCGGCGCCGACGTCAAACTCAACTGAAAGGAACCGGCAAAAGGCCCACCCGTGCGCGAAAACTCCACCCCCAACTCCGGATTGGACCCCGTGTTGTTCGCCGCCCCCGGCGTCGGCACCGCAAAAAAACCCACCCTCTCCGGATCCGCCTGATCCCGCCCATAAGACACATTCTGCACCTGATTGGACGGATACGCCGGATAAAACTCCGACACCACCTGCGTGCTGGTATTTAATAACGCCAAATATTCACCGCCGGCACTGAGTTGAAAGTTCGAGTGAAGCCTGGCCAGGTTGTTCGTGCGGTTTTTGCCAGAGGCGAAGACGACGAGATAACCATTTCCCGGCACAGTTGTGCCATCGGGGAAGCGCCATTTGGTGAGGTTGTTGGGATTAGCCAGCGTGTTGGTGGCATCCGTCAGATACCATCCGCTGATGTCAGCGGGCGCCGCAGCGGGATTCCGCAATTCAATCCAATCCGAAGCATCGCCATCTTCATCGCGCAATGCATTGGTGCCGTTACCATTGTTTGAAGCGAGAAATTCGGAAATGTAAACCGACGCCACGACTGCGGCGGGATTCAAGGTGTAGTTCCAGGCATTGGTGGTTAATGGATTGCCCACAGTATCAAAAATGCCGTGGGGAGAGGCGAACGCGATGGAAACCACCCCCGTGCCTGGTTGGGGAAACTCGAACGTGTAAATTGATGGCGAAACGCTCATCACGTTCGTCGCAGCAACACCGTTGATCAGGAGGTCGCTCGCATCAACGCCCGCCACCGCCTCGGAGAAATTGATCTGTATCGCCTTTAATTCCAACACAGTGCCGCCAGCCTGCGGCGATTGACCGCTAACCACCGGCGCGACGTCATCAAGTGAAGCACTTAGCGACGCATCGACCACGAGATCGCTGCTCGTGCTGTTCGCGTTAAAAAGTTGGATTGCGAGAACGTTGGTGCCTTCGACGAGTGGGCCGCTGGCGTCATTAGGAAAACTGAAACTAAACGGCAATGATTCCAAGGCGGCGGTTGCCAATGCATTAAAAGTGGGAATGTTCGGGTCGGTTCCTGCCGTGCAGCACTGGAACCGGGAAGTGGCTTCCTGCCCGTTAATCCAAACCACAACACCGTCGTCGGCAAATCCATTCACCGTGACGGAGGAGTAGGAGAGTCGATTTGTGACGACAAAGGTCTTGCGCAAAAAAACGCTCGCGGTAGCGGCTGGAACGGTGGTCACCAAATTTGCCTCATAATTATTTGGGTCGTTGGCAGCGGTAGCAAAACCCAGCGGCAAACCACCGACGCTCCACGTCCCATCCTCCACAAAAGTGCTGGTTCGCCAGGCAGCGACAGGTGTCGAAGCTTCACTCGTCCCGAGCCGGTAGTGCCAGCCGGGTGAACCCGCTGCATTGTTTACCCTATCTGTCGTGCCCAGAGGAATGAATGGAATCTCAGAGGCTGGAGACAAGGGCGGCAATACCACCGAAAGGACTGCCGCGATTAAGAATTGAGGCACGGTGAAGGCTAATTGTTTTCTCATAAACGCAACTGTTTGGATTCCAGAGACGCCTCGCACGAAGGCGCAGGACAAAGACGATAAATCAGGCATCATGGCTTTGGGTTGGGCCAAGAATAATCTCAGTGGGCCGCAAGGAACAAATGTTTTCTACCCGTCACCAGGGGAATTGTGACCTTGTTGAAACAATTGATTCAAAAGGAGCGAACCGCTGAATTGGTCCAACGCCCCGTTTCCTCATTTTTTTCCTGTATCCTTTTCAAGCGACGCACGGCGGACCTGGTTTGGTCCGCCGTGGTGGTTTGGGTGTTTTCTTTAGTTGGGGTTCAGGGTGCCTGGGGGGTGATGATGCGCCAGTAGCGTTGGGGGGCAGCGGGGCTGGAGGCGGTGTTGACTTCGATGGTGCGGGTGCTGCCCTGGCCTGGGATGTTGCTGATGCTGGTCCAGGGCCCAGCGGTGAGGTTGGTCCGGGTTTGGATGCTGTAGCTGATGTTGGTTTGGGCCACGAACTGGAGCCGGGTGGTGTTGGTGCCGCTGAGGATGATTTTGAGGAGGCTTGATGGATCCAGGGGGTGGGTGCCGGCCACGTATTCGTCGCGGTTGATCATGCCATCGCCGTCGGGGTCTTCCAGGGCGTTGGCGGCATTGTTGGTGGTGTTGTTGTTGCCAAAGTAATTGGTTTCCCAGCCATCGGCCAGGCCGTCGCGGTCGGCGTCGGGCAGGACGGTGAGGGTGACGCTGCCGCTGGGCAGGCTGAAGACGCCGGCGGGGGTGGCGCGGTTGGTGATGCCGACGCGGTAGGTGCCGCCTACTTGCACGTTGGTGAGGGTAAGGGTGGAGCTGGTGTTGGTGAGGAAGGCGGCGCCGCCGCGAATCCAGCGATACCAGAGGGTGGGGGCGCCGGTGGCGGTGACGCTGAAGGTGACGGTCCCGCCCTGGAGGACGGTCATGGGCTGGATTTGGCTGACGATGCCCACGCGGACCATGACGTAGATCTCGGCGTTGGAGCTGAGGGTGGAGCCGAGGTCATCGGTGGCCATGACGTGGAAGTTGCCGTGATGCTGCGCGAGGTTGGCGCCGGTGAAGCTGTGGCTGGAGTTGGTGGCGCCGGGGATGGGGTTGCCCTCGAAGTACCATTGGTAGCGGACGGGGCCATTGCCCACGGCCAGGGCGTTGAGGGTGACGTTGGTGCCGGGTTGCACGTTCTGGCTGGCCGGCTGGATGGAGAAGAAGACGGGGGTGATGACGGTGAGGGTGGCGTTGGAGCTGAAGGCGGAGCCGGCGCCGTTGAAGGCGACGAAGTTGTAGCTGCCGCCCTGGGCGTATTGAATGTTGGAGAGGGTCAGGACGGCATTGGTGGCGCCGGGGATGGGGTCGTTGTTAAAACGCCATTGGATGGAGACGCCGGTGCCGCTGACGGTGGCGGTGAAGTTGGTGGTGCTGCCCAGGAATTGCGCGGCATTGGCCGGTTGCTGGGTGATGAGGGGCGGGGTGCCTCCCCGGAAAGGCGCCGCGGGGCTGGGGGCGGCGGCCACCCAGTTGGTGGGGTCGTTGGCGTAGTCGGTGAGGACCAGGCGCTGGAGGGAGGCGCCGATGCCGTCGGCGGTCAGGGACCAGGCGCCCTGGTCTTCATATTCCACTTCGTCCACCACGATGTAGGGCAGGGTGCCGTCGAGGTTGGTGTTGTCGGGCCGGGAGAGGCGGACCAGTTCGCTGGAGTTGTCGAGCTTGCCGCCGTAGGGGCCAAAGACGGGCACGGAGCCGGCCAGGCCGTATTTGGCGCGGAAGGCGGCGAGTTGGGTCAGGTTGGTGTTGGGATTGAAGTTGACCACAAAGACGTAGCTGGTGGGGGCGATGGTGATGTTGGTGGGGAAGTTGAAGTCCACACCGCTGCGCAGCCGCCAGGTGTTGGCCAGGTTGGTCGGGT
This sequence comes from uncultured Verrucomicrobiae bacterium, assembly GCA_963760275.1. GTDB lineage: Bacteria > Verrucomicrobiota > Verrucomicrobiia > Limisphaerales > SIBH01 > JANNGC01. Next base: position 1,151,598 of record CAVXCM010000002.1, on the reverse strand, counting down.
GATAGAGGGCCACCGGGTTGGGGGTGATGTTGTAGAGTTCGATGAACTCATCGAGGCCGTTGTCGACGAGGTTGGTGCCGGAGAGCGAGTCCGGCGGGTGATACATGATCTCGCTGATCACGATCGGTCCCACCAGGGGCAGGGAGTTGGGGGCGCCGAGGGTGTTGGTGGCCTGGGCCACGAAATGGTCGCGGTTCTGGCTGGTCACATAGCGGCCAAAGGTGACGCCATTTTGGGCTGCGCCAAAGGAGAAGCCATGGGCCCAGCCGGTGAGCAGGCCGTTGGTGGCGGAGAAGAGGTAGAGTTCATCGCCGGTTGAGCCGAGGGCGAAGGCGTTTAACCCGGCATTGAACTGGGTCTCGTCAATGAGGAGGAACCCACCGGCCGCAATGGTCGTTCCCAGGGGGATTTGATATTTTTTGGGTTCACTCGGGTCATCGGTGAGGTACCAGCCGCCGATGTTCGCGGCGTTGGTGCCCGGGTTGGATAGTTCGACGGTGTCCACCGAGGGGAGGTCGGTGTGGGTCAGGGCTTCGTTGATGAAGATGACGGGGATGGGCGGCGGGGTGGGGTCGACCACGCCTGGGGAACCGTTCTCGCCGGCGCTGATGCGCCAGCTCTGGCTGTCGTCCCAGCTGTTCAAGGGAGCGTGGGGATCGCGAATGACGAGGGAGAAGCCCAGGCCATCGGAGAGCGGATACCAGTTGTCGCTGTAGGTGAAGTCGAGGATCGGTTCCAGCCGCGGGCCGACCAGGGTGAGGCGCTCACCGCCGTTATCCAGGTTGCCTTCGAAAATGCCGGCGATATTCGTGCGGGCGCCGTAGCGACTGGTGAAGGAGGCCAGGTTCTTGACGATCAAAACATGGCCGCCGGGCGCCACGGTGGTGACGCTGTTGCTGGCCGAGAAGGTGAAGCTAATCCCATTGGTGAAACGGAAGCCCGCCAGGCTCAGCGTGTTGGTTCCCACGTTTTGCAGTTCCACATACTCGTAATTATCCACGTCGTTGGTGTCCGAGAGCGAAGCCGAGGGAGCGGGATGAAACATGAGTTCGCTGATGACCAGGGGCGGCGGCGTGATGTAAAAGGTGGCGGCCTTGTCCCCTGACCAGGGCGTGCTCACGATCGGGTTGCGCGTGCCGCTGGGCCCGCTGGGCGTGGTGCCCGTGAGGTTGCTGTGCGCCATGTTGCGCGCGCGCGCCCGGACCCGCACGTTGTTGGTAATGACGATGGGACCCGAATAGAGCTGGGCGGAGGGATTGATGACCCCTTGCAGCCCGCGGGGATCGCTCCCGTCCAGCGTGTAATAAATCTGCGTGCCCGGCTTGCCCGAGGTATCGGACAACACCAGCACTGACCCCATGGGCACCTGGCCCTCGGGCAGATTATGCGAGGGGCGATTGAGCAGGTTGGTGTCGATGAAGTGGACGTGATCGATGAGCCAGCGCTTCTGGAAATCCACCTCGCCCTGATAGGTGCCGGGAAAGTTATGGGAATAAACCCCGGTGCAGTTGGCGACCGTCCCCACCCGCGGGCTCGTATCCGAAGCCCCACTGCCCGCCCAGCGCTTCTGCTCCCGCACCTGCGCCTCGCGCACCTGGGCGGCGAAGCGATCCACCACCGAGGCCAGGTAATTGGTGTCCAGCACCGACGTGCGCTTTTCCTGGTAGCGATCCACCCAGCGCTGCCAGAAATCCACATCCGAAAACCAACGCGTCAGCCAGGGCCAGGTGTTAATGCCCGAGCCGCCGAAAAAGTCCGTGCCATAATCCGTGCCCGTGCCGCAGTTGGCATCAAAGGACTGCCAGGAACGCGGATTATAAGTGCGCGCATCCCCCCGGGAAGTGCCCAGCCCACGATCCACATCCCAGAGCGGCCCCGCCACCAGCTTGCCACCCCGCGGCTTATACATGTAGCCACTCAGGCGATACCCGTCGGCATTCATCACCATCACATTGCCAATGTGCAGATCGATCGTCGCATCCACATCGATGTAGTTGGAATAATGGTTGGTGCTGTTGACGTTGATGAGGTTGGCCCCCTGCAACCCGGCACTCATGTTATCCAGGTAAGCCTTGATGTAGGCCGCCTGCGCCGCACGCGCCGGCGTCACCATCTCCAAGCCCTCGGGCTCCACATAATTGATCGTCATGCCGCCCCCGGAAAAGGTCCGCTCATTGCCATCGGTGCGATCCACCTTGAGCAGGTAACCCCCCGTGACCTCAGGCGCCGTCCGATGCTCGGGATGGAGCACATCGATATCCACCCGGTTCCCATCCCGCTTCACCTTCTCCTCCAGCACATACACCCCGTTGTAATCCCCCATGGCCGCCCCCGTGGCATTGGTCGTGGCCGTAATAGGCCCGGCCCCATTGCGGAAAAACACCTCCACAAACCGCGTCCGCGAAGAGTAATAACCAAAGTCGCGCCCCATCTGATGCATGATGGGATTATGCATGAGCGAGAGATCAAACTGGTTGGGCGCATATAACACCCAGTCCGACTCCGCCGGCAACCCGGCAAAGGACGCCTCCTCATCATTGTTAAACTCATCCCAAAACTCGATCGCATAACTGGACTTGGGAAAACCCTGCGTGCTCGAACCCCGCAAGTTCAACCCCGCCCGCTTGACCATCTGCGGCCGATCCAAAATCCCGGCCCGCCCCGAAGGCGTGTCATTATCCAGGCAGGTGATCATCACCGAATTATCCGGCGTGGGAAACCCACCCGAAAGCGCCGTCGGCGCCACCGTGTGAATGAGGACAATGGGCAAATCCGAGACAAAGTTCGTGATGCCATTGGCAATCTGAAAATAAAGCTCCGTGCGCGGCGCCCCCGGGAAACCCGACCCACTGGCCGGAAAAGCCCGCGCCCGCACCTGCACCGAATTATTGATCGTAATAGGCCCCGTATAAAGCGGGGAACTGGCCGTGGGAATATTGGTGGCCGTGTTCACATCCTGCGCCACACTCACAATCACATACCGAATCACCGCCGTCGGCGCCGACGTCAAACTCAACTGAAAGGAACCGGCAAAAGGCCCACCCGTGCGCGAAAACTCCACCCCCAACTCCGGATTGGACCCCGTGTTGTTCGCCGCCCCCGGCGTCGGCACCGCAAAAAAACCCACCCTCTCCGGATCCGCCTGATCCCGCCCATAAGACACATTCTGCACCTGATTGGACGGATACGCCGGATAAAACTCCGACACCACCTGCGTGCGTTGATTGACCAAAGCGAGATATTCCCCATTGGCACTCAACTCGAAGTTGGTGTGCAGCCTGCCCATGGCGTTCGTGCGATTCTTGCCGGAGGCAAAGACAACCAGGTATCCGCGTCCCGGAATCGTCATGCCGACGGGAAAGCGCCATTTGGTCAGGTTGTTGGTGTTATCGGTGAGAAACCAACCTCCAATGTCGCTCGTGGAAGTGTCGGTGTTGCGAATTTCGATCCAGTCGGAGCTGTCGCCGTTTTCATCCCGGAAGGCGTTCGTGCCGCTGCCACTGTTGCTCGCGAGGAATTCCGAAATGATGAACGACGTGACCACGACATTTGAATCGAGCGTGTAAGTCCACGACGACCCCGCGAAGGAGTTTCCCGCTGCATCCACAATCCCAGGCGCACCCGTGAAGGCCACTGAGACGGTGCCGGTGGGCGGTTGTGTGAATTGAAAGGTATAAATTGAAGGTGAAATATTTAAGACCTCGGTGGCTGCAAGGCCGTTGATCAAAAGGTCGCCCGCATCCACGCCCGTCACCGCCTCGGAGAAATTCACCTGGATTGCATTCAACTCGTTGACGTTGGTGCCGGACGGAGAACGGGAGACGATCGTCGGAGCGGTAGTGTCCACATAGTTATAGAACCAGGTTCCATTCGCCACGGTCGCATCAAACGCATTGGGCGGGTTGCCAAAATCGCGGATGCCGTGATTGGTGGCAAAGGTAGCCATCACCGTGCCCAGTGGTAATGGCGGCAAGGTAAAGGTGTAATTGCTGCCCACGCCCGTCACGGACACGGCGGGTGAACCGTTTACCAAAAGATCTGACGCGTTCACTCCCTGGACCGACTCGCTGAAATTTACGGTGATCGTGTCCAACGACTCCGTGGTGCCCGGTGTGGGGGAAACGCTAATGAGGGTGGGGGCATTCGTGTCAGGCTCGACCAAACCCGTGAGCTGAATTTCACTGAACTGCATGCTATTGGCTCCCGCCGTGCGCGTGTCCGTGATCAGCATTCGGTAAGTGTTGAATGATAATGGATTTGAAAAGGATATGGCTGCGCCCGGCGTGAAGCGGCCGGGGTCCGTGGCTAAACCACTCGGGCCGGTGTAAAGAGGCGTCCATGTCGCTCCGGCGGCGGCGGTGGTAGGGTCGGGAGAATTAGCACCTTCAATCGTGACGACGAGGGGATCCCGTTCCGTAGCATCATTGGCAGTCGTAAACTGAAAACCAAAAACATTCACTGGGCTGTTGGGGATGGTGACAATAAAGCCGCAATTAATCCGGGCAAAGTTGAGATATTTGCTGGCCGTGCTGCCATCGATTGCATTGGGAGGCGATTCTCCGCCAGGGTAGGCGTTGCCCGAACCACCGACCGTGGCGATGGTGCTCGCCGCGCTGCCCGGCGTCGCACCGACGCCCACAATGGGATATCCTGGAGCCAGAAGATTTGCTGCTGACGTCAATGAAGTGCTGGCCAACAGAAAAGCAGCAACAACGACGTTGACCATTGTATCACTCACGAATCGTGCGGACGACGGTGTTGCACGGTTGAAACGTGTGAGACTTGAAACAATGCTCGTGCTCAGATTTTTCATGATAGTAACAATTCGATCGTGAGTACAGGACAAATCATGGCTTCACAGAAGCAGCGATGGATTGGATCGCTCATGGTTTGGGAACTCGCGAAGGATTTACGACGGGGGCCAATCGGGATCAATCATATTCTGCCAATCCGCATCGCGGTGCGAGCAGTGCCGTGGCGGAATGCGCTTTTTTCCGAAATCGCGTCGCGCATGTTTCAGTTGGTCAGGCTGCACCTCGATGGCATTCTTCGGCTGTGTTTGAACGTTCCAAAGTTTCCAGCCTGTATGTGCACGTGCCGTTCTGCGCGCACAAGTGCGAGTATTGCGCGTTCTTTTCCGAGGCTTCGAGTGGCGAGTTGATGAACCGCTATGTGGCGGCGCTGGTTCGGGAAATGGAACTGGTCGCGGACGGTCTGGCACCCCGCACAGTTTTTTTCGGTGGGGGCACTCCATCGATCCTTACTCTGCGCCAGTGGGAAACGATCCTGCGCGCGATGGATCGGTTGCATTTACTAGGAGCGGCAGAGTGGACCATCGAATCCAATCCTGCGACCGTGTCTCTCGACAAAGCCAGATTGTGGCGAGAGTTCGGAGTGAATCGGATTTCCATGGGTGTTCAATCGCTGGATGAGCGACTACTCGACCGGTTGGGACGAATTCATTCCCGCACCCAGGTCTTCAAGAGTTTCGACATCCTACGCGAGGCTGGCTTCGACAACGTGAATATTGACCTGATGTTCGCCATCCCGACCCAAACGATGGCGACCTGGCGCGAAACGTTGCGGGAAGCCATTGCGCTCGGCAGCGAACATCTCTCTTCGTACGAGGTTATTTACGAGGAGGACACGCCGCTCTATGCGCAGTTAAAAGCCGGTCAGTTCGATGTGGATGAGGAATTCGCCTGCGCCATGTACGACGAACTGATTCAGACCGCAGGCGCGAACGGATTGACGCAGTATGAAATCGCTAACTTCGCGCGAGACTTTCGCGTCACGAACATTTTGGACAGCAAGTCTAAAGACAGAATGTCGAAGGGCGACGCCTTCACGGATGGGGAAAGCCAACCAGAAATCCCGCGCCTGGCCTGCGCGCATAATGTGAATTACTGGCGCGGCGGTTCCTTTCAAGCGCTGGGACCGAGTGCGACCGGGTATGTGCATGGCGTTCGGACCAGGAACTGGTCGAATACCCAACTCTACTGCGAACAATTGGAAAAGGGGCGGCGCGCGATCGAATCAAGCGAAGAATTGTCGCCTGAGGCACGGGCTGGTGAAACTGCGGCCTTTGGGTTGCGGATGCCTGTCGGCTGGGCCTTTGAGGAATTTCTGAGAATCACCGGGTTCGATTTGCGGGAAAGCTGGGCGGGCGAAATGGAGCGGTGCGTCCAACGCGGCCTGGCTCACAGAGACGCCAATGGTTTTCGACTAACAGACCTGGGATTGCGGTTTGCTGACACGGTCGCGGAGGAGTTTTTGCGATTGGAAACCGTTGCGCGCGCAACCTGATGGGGAGGCGTCTATCGGCGAGGGATCCGATTAATCGTGTTGTGAATCTCCCATTCAAGAGGCGCACCGTTTGCGGTCTTGAGAGCAAACTTGATCCGCATCTGCATCACGGGTTTCAGGCCTGGAATTTCCAGCAGGATCCGCTTTTGGTCGCCTAACAGCCTTGCGGATCGAACCAACACAGCGTCGCGGCCTTTGATTGCTGGATTCGCGACGGAGTAATCATCGCTGCCGTACTTCTCCGTCCATCGATAGTTCCACTGTTGCAGGCTATAGTTCTGCAAATCCTCCGCCGTTTCACGATCGAGCGCTTCACTGAACCCGATTTCAATCCCGTTGGCCCGCACCTGCAACTGCGTAGGCATGCGCAAAGGTTTGCCCGTAAAGCGCACCCGTTGGAACGCGCCGTCCTTCACGCCTTTCGTCTGCCAGCCTTTCAATCCCGCGACGTAAAGCTGGCCATCGCGCGGGCTGAAACGAGCGCGTTGAATGCCCGTATCAAATTTCAGCGGGAGTTTCATGACGCCACCCTGGGCGACGCCGTCCACGGTTTCCCAGAGCACGGCAAACAAAGCAGCCATGCCGTAGGAGGTGTGAAGCAAATGTCCCTGCAGCGCCAGCGGCCAGCGGTCGCTAGTCACCCACACCTGGCCGCCACCTGAATTATCCACGCTCATCGGAATCCAGCACATGGGCGGCTCGAAACTCATCGGCGGCTTATCGGTATGGGCATGCGGCATGTAACCGTAGAATCCACCCGCCCTGATCAGGTTCAGGCGTGAAGAGGGAATCCAATTCCCCTGATTGTCGCTCGTCGTGATTTCATCCCGCGGTCCCACGCTCATCCCATTGGCAGCGCGCAAGCCGTGAGCGATCAATGCGGCCTCGCTGCCATCCGCACTCACGCGGACCAAACCGCCGTTCAATGCATACTTAGTGTCCACGCGTTGGCCCGCACGGGTGTAGTAGAAGTTTCCCGCGCGGTCCGTCTGCAAATCCATGGCGAAGGCGTGATAACTCGGGCTGGTGCCAGCGTCGTTGTTGAAATTTTCGTAGAAGTCCGCCTCGCCGTCCCCATTAAGGTCACGAAGGCGGGTGATTTGGCTGCGCTCCAAAACATAAATTTCATCGCGCACAACTTTGATCCCAAGCGGATCGAATAATCCTGCGGCGAAACGTTTCCATTTCACGTTCTTCAACTTGTCGTCGAGCCCTGAAACAATCCACACATCCCCATTCCACGTCGTCACTGCTGCTCGACCGTCAGAGAAAAAATCCAGCGCGGTTAGCCGCATCCACGAACGCCAGGGATTGTTCTCGGGGATTGAAACGGTATCGACCGCGAACGGTCCTGCCTCATCGCCACGCCGGCCGGACGTAGTCAATATTTCGGGCCATAGCGACGGTCCTCCCTGGCACAATCGTTTCAGACCCGAGCCAGCGACCTGGGTGAAAACACCGTCATCGAGGGCGAGCGTCGTTGAGTTTGAGATGCTCACGGCCTGATTGCCGTGAGTCGGGTTGGAAACGTTCAGCAACAAGGGTTCGCGGATGTTTTGCACGTGCAAGCTGCGCGTGAAACGGAGTCCGCCGTTGGTCACGAACATTCCTGGACTGTCGAGCAAATCGGTGGTTCCGACCGTATAGGAAAAAATGATGTTGCTGCCGTGACGATAAAAGCCGCGATATCTCCCCCAATTCTCTGGCAACGAACCGACGCCATTCGTCCGAGGCTCGGCAAAGCTTCCATTCTTCGCCCAGGCTGGTCCGGGACGGTTCGTGAAGCGGACTATTCCGGCAGGGCGGGGCGCAATGGCTCCCTTGTATGAGGAGAGATGCGTCGTACTCAGGTCCAACCATCCGGCCGTCCACCCTGCGGCGTAACGAAAGGTTTCCGTGTCGAACAGGATTGCGCCGCGGCTGTCGCCCGCCGACACCTTCACCGTTACCCCCTTACATACTGTTTCGCTCGGTAACTCCACCGTGTAGCTGAGAGCCGGCCCGTAATCCATGAAGGTGCCCGAGGCTCCGCGAAGAATGGGGCACGAAAAGATTACGACGCTGGCAAAGGCGTAACCGAGGGCGTGCGCGCGGAAAAATCTGAAAGACGGCATTCCGTAATGTCTGCGAACCGCGAACGGGATTCAGTGAAAAAATCGGGTCGGAAGGAACCGCGGGCCGCCATCAGTTTTGTATGACCGGCGCGTTGGTTCCTGGAGCTGAATCCGTCTCGCGAACTCGAACGCCGATGGTGGAAAGGCTGGAGCCGGAAATTGCGAGGTCTTCCGTCAGTCTTCCCAGAGCAACTTGAACTTTGCGGGCATTGTTGTCCGCGTTGCTGACGATGCTCTTCACGGCATCAAGGCCTGCGGGCGTCAGGTCAACACTGAGCGCGGTGCGTATGTCATTGAAATACGTTATCAACGGACGCACGACACCCTGGGCATCCTGATAACGAGTATTGATCGAGTGAAAGCGATTGGTGACTTCAGCCCGGCGGGCCTCGCTCTGTTCACGGATGATCCCATAGTTAATGCCCGTGGTCTGCCGGTCCCACGCATCGAAATACTCCGCGCTTTTCAGTTCCATTTCAGCCCGGGTTCGCTCGGTCTGCGCGGCTGTGGCGACAAGTCGATCCAGGGCTTTACTGTAGCGGCGAAATTGCGGCTTCAGATCAGATGCCGGGTTGTTCACCAGGTCGTTCAGCGCTTCCACGGTAGCATCGATGGCGCGCGATTCCGCCTGAACTTCAGCGGCGGCTTCACGGAGACTTTTCCCCGCGGCTTCGCTCTTGTGATATCCATTGGTGCGACATCCCGTAGCGAGCGCAAGGGCCAGCAACAGAGCCAAAGACTGGATGTAAAACACGGTGGTGAAGGGTCGCTTCGTTCTCATGGTTCTTAATTCTCCCTGTCCGTTTCTGATACGTGGGGAACACTACGCCACGTTGGCGGTGCCGCAACTGACCCGCCCGACCGTTTTGGCCTACATCTGCGAGCGCAACAGTCCGGCAAGCGATTCGTAAAGCCGCTTGTACCATGCCGTCCGTTTCATCCGCCGTACCGTCATTTCCGTTGAGACGGCTTTGTCGCGCTCAAAGTCTGCGATCAACTGTGCCGCCAGATCCCGGTCGAGCACGTTGATGTTCGACTCGTCGTTAATGTGAAAGGAACGCTCGTCGAAATTCACGGAGCCCGCCGTGACAAAGAAGTCGTCCACGATCATGATTTTGCAGTGGTACATGGCGGGCCGGTATTCGTAGAAAATAACGCCAGCCTTCAACAAGCGTGGCCAGAGCGAACGCGATGCGCGGCGCACCGCTCCGGCATCGATGTGACTTGGAGTGATAATCTCTACGCGCACCCCGCGCATCCTCGCGTCGATCAACGCCTCAATCGAAAGGTCGTCCGGCACAAAGTAGGATTGAGCGATCCGGATGTTCTTGCGGGCTCCCGCGATGGCGCTGAGGTAAACAAGCCGGGTGGCTTCGTAGGGTCCTTCCGCGCTGCTCTTGAACGCCTGCGCCACGCAATCGCCCTCCGGCCGCAAGGGAGGAAAGAACTTTTCTCCGAACAATAATTCGCCCCGCGTCTTGAGCCAATTGGCAGCGAATACGCCCTGAATTTGAGCCACCAGTGGCCCTTCAATCTGAAAGTGTGTATCGCGCCATTGTTCGCTCGTTTCCGCGTTCCCCGCCCATTCGTCCGCAATACACGCCCCGCCGCTGAAACCGATGGCTCCATCCACGATGAGGAGCTTGCGGTGGTCGCGGTAATTGAGCCGATGAATGAACTGCGGCCACGGCGGATTGTAATAGACGAATTTCACCCCGGCGCGGCGCAGTCGGTAAACGTCCGAAACATTCAGGTCCGATCCCAAAGCGTCCACAATGATTCGGACATCCACGCCTGCCCGGGCACGTTCCGTAATGACCGCGATGAATTGATCGCTCACCCGACCCGATGACCACATGTAGTTCTCGAACATGATGGTGTTGGTCGCGGAGCGGATGGCATTGAGCATTGCGGGGAATATTTGGTCGCCGTTGATTAGCCTGGTAACACGGTTTCCGCCGATGAATGGGTTACCGACAATCGCTCCCAACGAATCACCGAATGCTCGATCCGTCACGGCGGCGACAGGAGCGACCTGTTGCCGCAACTCCATTCGTGGTCCGTGACATCCTGTGCTGACAGAAATGGTCAGTAGAATTACCAAACGCCAAACCTTCATTCTCGGCGCGAGACTAAAGTGGGAAAGAAGCGGCTGTCACGAAGAGCCGTTAATGATGGCAAAGAGGGTTAAGTGTACGATTCACTGACGAATTTCTTGCGCTGGCGCCGATGATGTGGAACGTCTCGACCTCCCGACTTGTGAAAACTGATTTGGCTAAACCGGATCCTGCGGTGGCGGCGCTGTGTCCTGAGTGTTCCCTCTGTTGCAACGGCGTGCTCTTCGTCGACGTTCGGCTGCAAGAGGGAGACGACGCCACGCGCCTCGCGCGTCTTGGATTGACGTTGAGGCGTGCCGCCACTTCGCCTCGTTTTGCGCAACCATGCGCTTGCCTCGAGGCGAAGCTTTGCCGGATTTACGAAGAACGGCCGGGTCGATGCCGAGCGTTTGAATGCCGCTTGTTGCAGCGCGTAAAGGCGGGGGAAATCGATGAGAAGAAGGCCTTAAACTCGATTCGGCGAGCGCAGCGTTCCGCGGAATGGGTAAAAGAGATTCTTCGTCAACTGGGTGATAACGACGACCACATCCCACTTACAAAGCGTTACCAGCGTATGATGCAGCAGGCGATCGATTTGTCCGCAAACAAGAAACATATCGGGTTGCGAGGAGAGTTGATGACGGCGGTCGGACGGCTGGTGAGTGAACTGGAAAGAAATTTCCTTCGTTGAGTATTGGAGGACTGAGCTTGCAACTGCTCCATGTTGAACGAGTTTCCCCGCAAGGAGAAAATTCGCATGGAACATGGACACGGAACGACCAACGACGGTGAAATCGAACAAAAGCGGCGGGCGACCCAACCGCAGCATGACGGCGCGAAAGAAGAAAAAAACCGGAAGCGCGCCATCGGCGGAGGAAAGACAGATGAACTCGGTGTGACCCAAGGCCAGAATGGAGAGCAAGGAAACACAACCAAGCCGCGAAACGCCGTTAAGGGTGGTCCGTCGAGGCATTAGAAACGGTTTTGTTCATTCGGCACACCGAAACGTCATGTGTCCGGGAAAATCTCTTGCGACGCTTCCAACGCTCCTTTAGTTTGCGCGGCCCTCGGTTGGGTTGGTAGCTCAGTTGGTAGAGCAGTGCCCTTTTAAGGCATTGGTCCAGGGTTCGAGTCCCTGCCAACCCACCATTTCAAAATCCGCATTCCATAGCCAGTTGGGTTTAACTCAGATTCCTGCAATACCCACTTCGCACAGCCGAGTTACATCTGGGGTTGCACCTCGGACGCCCGGCTCAACTTTTCCCTCACTTGTTCCGCTAGCTTCCTTGCCGTCAAACAGACGGTGGGTTGGCATAGTAGGCCGCTTTGTCTGCATGGGTGTGCTGGCGGGGCGGCTTTTTGTTGCCGGTGATGGCTTTACGCTTTGGCAATGTTGCTGCATCGCAGGACCTAGGCGGGGTGCCTTGTTAATCAATGCGAAGTAGTTGGCCGCTTCCGCATGGTCAGGCTGTCCTTCCGTGGCGCTCCAATGGATACGTGTTACTGTGGGCTAGGGAGCCAACATGAATAAGAACATTTTCTACGTAATCGGAGTGGTTGTAGTGATCGTGGTAGTCCTAAAATTGCTTGGCGTTTTTTGAGAGTTCCCAATCGGTTTTCCCCGCATCCGAAACCTAACGAGGATTCACGTTCACGGCGGCTTTGTCGTGGGCGTCACCTTTGGATGACTCCGGAATTTTTTCCGGAGTCGATGACTTGGTTTTACGAACTCGCTCCCTCTCCTTCGCTTCAGCCTCCAGCATCGGCAACGCCTGCTTACTCTCTCATTTTGTAGATGGTCGGCCGGCGCCCCGTGCCTGACTCAACAATTACCACATACCCAGCCGCAACCCAGTTTGATAGAACTTGTGAGAAGGCGGTAGAGCTTGGCACGTGCGCGGCGCCATTCTCAGCCCGGATCAGTCGGCGCACCATTGGGGCGGTGAATTCTTTCATCTCTACCAGTTTGTCACGCCGGCTCCAAAGCATCCGTTCGACTTTCAATGCTGGTCCAGGTTCAGGTATCGGCCCCGTCGGCAACGCAGCCAGTTCATACTCGATGAGCTTCGTCGCTTGGTTCAGTAGTGTGCGCAACTGAAGCAAGGTGGTCCTGTTCATCGGGTTTTCCATTGAGGAGAAAGAAACACAAAACCGAGCCGGTAAACAAGCGGGGCGGTGCGACCTCGGGATGATTCGATTCGCCCAAAATGGTTTGCCATTCGCTATTCATGCGGATAGTTCTCAACGCGTGTCTCCTGAGGACCGCGCACGAGCTGTCGTGGCTCATTTTCCGCAGATTCCGCCGCAGATTCGGGCGGAATTAGAAAGCGTAATCACTCGAGCGATTCAACGGGCCGTAAACGAACAACTTGGCCGGCTCGAAGTGGAAGCGGAGAAGGCCGCGGATGAAGGACGTGGTAAAGGTAAACAGGGGAAAGGGCATGACCCGGCCGCAGTTTATTTCCATTCGCTGTGGCAGCGGCGCTTCCGCATCCTGCGAACCGGCAAAGAGATCCCCGAGAACTTAGCCGCGGGTGGCTGGTATAAGATTTGGCGAGATAATCGACGTGAGAATTGATCGGTCATGGATCGTTGCCCTGCTTCTGAGCGTCGCGCTTGTGCGCGGCGCGACTGTCAGCGACTACGCGATCAAGGTTGCGCCACTTATTGACCCCGCGAAGCTGGCGACGCTTGGGGAACGCGGGGCGAATCCGCGGGTGCAAAAGGTGGTTTATTGGCTGGCCACCGCACAGGCGGAGAAGGTGAACGTCACAAACGTAGTGAGGCAGGCAATGTCATCCGTTGCCATCATCAATAAATCCCAGCGCAAGCTCACCGCCGACGCATTGCTCCGGAATCTGGTGTTCGCCAATCAGTTGGGCGCCTTAGACGCAGCGGGGCTCGAGGAAATGCGACGCGGGAACGCGGCTACGGTGCGACGTGGCCCGTATGCCGGCGATCAACTCAGTGTGGACCACATCATTCCTCGGAAGGTCGTGCCCGAGCTCGACAACGTGATCGCGAATCTCGAATTGATGCCCGGGCGAATGAACTCGAAAAAGAATGCGAGCATGGGAACGCGGCAAAGGGATCTCGCTTTGAAATTCCACAAGGCCGGGTTGCTTAGTCCTGAGGGGCTTCGGGCCGCATTGGGTACGAAGAATCCCGCCAAGTGAAGGACTCATGATTCGCAACCCATTCGTAAAAGTTTACGAGAAGGGGCGAACCTCCAATCTGCGGAAGGTGAATGAAGGACGGCCTATACTCATTGTGCCGTCGCCGTTAAACCGTTGGTGTGGCTGAAGCCTCTTTCGGAAACACCGCGCGCCAGCATCGCACGCATTCAGTGCAGAGAACCAACGTCATCATGACGGGCAAAAACAAAACCATTGCCACGCCAGGTGGTGGCTCAGTTTGATTTTTAGCCGTTCGTTTCCGGCGTGCGTCTGGTATGGTCTTGGGATTACTTAAAAGGCTTCAGGGCCATCGTCATGGTCCAATCACAGATATATTCTCTCTCCTCAACATCCTTGAAATAAACCCGATACAGCGTGCCCGGTTGGCCTAAATATTTTTGATCCACGCCCTGCAATGTGAAGATGACATAGCCAGCCAGTGTTCCTCCTCTCGTGATTGGATCTAATCCCTTATTGGGAAGTAATTCCTTGTTTTGTAAAACAATGCTGTTGGTTTGTCCGACCTGCACCGTGTCCGATGAAAAAATCAGTAACTTTGCAGCCATCGGCGGCTGACCTTTCCCATCAAAAACATCCATCCTCCAGTCCCTGACGCTTGACGGGCTACCAGCGTTGCGGATTTCCATGTGGCACAAGATTATATTTTCACCGTTTTGACCTACTCCGATGGCAATTTGATTTGCTTGAATTTTTAATTTCGGCAAATCGGCTGACCCGCCGGCCCTTACATATTTGACGGCAGACACCAATAAGAACGCGATGAAAAGGTTTACCGACCAAAACAGCCATTCCTGGCGACGCTTTAATGCGGGTTTCCCGTTAATCACGCGGTAGAGCCTCGCTGATGCTGCAATCATGCCGATAAGTAGTATTTCACCAATCCAAGTAGTCGCAATATAGTTTGTGCTGGACGACAATATGTCTGATGGAGACATGACTCCCGAGAGTTGTTCACGGAACAATTACTGGTCAAGTCCTCAATCTTTCGTTCAATCTGACCCACTGCCAAAATCACTTCACTTTCAAAAATTGAGCGGTCCCGCATCGAAAGAGGATTCGCGAATGCGGGACCGCCGTTGAGCCGAGCGGAACATGACTGCCTCCCGGCCAGTTTCCCCCGCGCAATCGCGGCTGTTGGGCGCGTGCACGGGGAAGTTTTGGGTCGAGTGAGGGAATGACAACCTCACTCAACCCGTTTCCCCCCGCATCGTGGCAACGAAAAACGGGGGAAATTGTGTTGGAAAAGTCGGTCACTTGAAGACGGGTTCTTCACTCACGACGGGCGCCAGATTCCCGATGGCGTGTTTCCGGGCGAACTCGTCACGGGTGCGGACGGCTTCAGATAATTCACGGCGTTTTTTCTCCAGCCATTTCTTGAGGCTTTCTAACGCTAGGCGCGCGGCCGCAACTTGCGTGAAATTCTCCAGAACACCACGAATCCCAAATTGATAGTCGAAGCTGCGATCTCCAAAAACCTGCGGGCGATCGGCGGCAAGTTCCTGAAGTTGTTCCCGCTGTGATTCGGCAAGCCGCAACTCGCCTTCGAGGTTTGTTACGACGGTCCGGCAGGTGTGCCATTCCTCGTTGACGGCGAGGGCCGCGGCTTCTTGTTGGTCAAGTTCGAATCCCTTGCGCTCGTATTCGTCGCGGGCGCGTCGCGCCTCACGCAATTCCGCCGGCAATTCCTCGCCGGGTGTTTCGTCTAACGTGATCCGTGCCTGTGCATCGCTTAACGAGCATCCGTCACGGCCGGAACGATCAATGGCAGCTTGGAGCCGATCCGGGATTCCATTGCCGCTAATTTTTTGAGGGTGTCCAAATGATGTTTTCATATTATTCGACGTTGAAACCGAGTTCGGCCGCGTATGCTTGCAAGTCGTTCGCCTCGGCGTATTCGCGCGCCTCCACTTCGATCCGGGCAAGTTCCGCATCGCGATCCTCGGTCCACCGGTCGATCTCTGTGATGGCTTGGCCGGCTACGAGTAGGTGGCGCCGATTATCTTGGAGCATCAGCAACGTGATCGATGCGGAAGGCGCGCCTTCGTTTTCGTTTCCAATTGCAGAATCCATGATGCGCCGGAATTCGTTGAACGCCTCAACCTCTTGCGCGCGATGCCGGCGAGCCCGTGCCAGCAATTCGTTGATCGTGCTTTTTCGGCTGGCGAGTTGACCGAGCGGAACGCGCAGGCGGACCGCTTGTTCCTTCAAGGCTTCGAGTCGGGCCACTTCGTCTTGATGCGACGCGGCCGCGGCGTTTTGTTGCTCCTGTAGCGCGTGCAACTGGTCTTGAATGTCGGAAGGGTTTTCTAGTGTTTTAGCAGGCATGTTTTTTCTTTGTGTTAATTGCTGATTTTTCCACCGGCCTTGCAAAACTTCATTTGCTGGACTGGGGAAAGCTCGTTGAACTCCGCACGCGTGACACTGTCATCCAAGCTCGTCAGGGCGGCGCGGAGTGTGGGATCGGTAACGCCGGGGAAGGGCGTTGTCGGGGCGGGCTGGCTTCCCACAAGCTCATTGATCGCCTCCTGACGAAACTCGCGCTCAGCCAGGGCGCAACCGCTTAGATTCTCACGGCGACGATGGCCGGCTGCTGCGGACGCGTCCATTCCGGGGAAGTTCAAATTCGCCTTCCAAAGTTCAATCACGGCGTCGCGCTCGTTGGTGCAGGAGTGATTCAGAACCTTCTTCGCCAAGGCGATGGCCGAAACTTGAGGCTGAGAGGCTTTGGGTGCGGGTGCATCAGCGGTCTTTGCCGTCGCCGCGAGTTGTGCGGGGCCTCCGGGCTGGCATCGCTCCAGAAGGGCGCGCAACGATAGATCGTGAATGTGTCCCCAAGCCGATGGCTTAGCCGCGGGTGTGGCAACGGGGCCGGCGTATGATTTCGGGACTGACAAACGGATGAGCGTTCCATTCTCTTCGGCGAGGCGTTCGCGCAGGGATTCGATCTCGGCGTTTACCACGCCGATGCGATGCGAGGCCGGCCCAAGGATGAATGACGGATCGTGCTTCTGAATCTCCCGCGCGAGTCTGATTCGCTCCACGCTGGCCGTTCGATTGTTGAAATAAGCTGTTGGCATACGTGCGACATTAGACGGCATATCACTGCGGATTAGTAGGCGCTGTTTCTATTGCTACTTCTTTCCTCACGATCAAACGCCACCGCCACGCCAGCACGGGAACGTTTGCCGAGTTTCACCATGAGCGCGCCGACGTGGCGCCGTACCCCACCGATGGAAAGGTTGAGCTTGGCGGCAATCTCTTTGTCGCAATCGCCATCGCACAACAGGCGGCAAACTTCTTTTTGCTTTTCGGTGATCGGTTTCATTCGTCGTTGTTGGTGGTCGCTGGATTCAGGCTTTTGAAGATTTCGAAAATGCGATCAACCTCGCGTTCTATCTCGAGATCCGACTTGGCGCGCTTGCGCTGCATCCGCCGGGCGAGTCGTTCCGCGGCTTCAGAGAGTTTTGGTTTGTGCTTTGGCATAGGGTTTCAGGGTGGGGGAGATTCAAAAAGGCGGCGCCTACTGCGCAGGGATACGTTCCTGTTCCCACCGTGTAACCGCGGGGCGCCCTTGCGTCGGCCCTTCGACGTAACTTCGAAGGGGTGGGGTGTGCTTTTGCGGGCGCATGGATCAAAGTTCGCTGAGGTCCAATCGATTAAGCACTGATGCCAGGTCATCGCGCGTTACGCCGCGGGGCCGATCTCCACCGTCCCCTGACGTCAATTGGAGATCCTCGGGGTATGCGAGGGACACTTGTAGTTTTTGCACCGCCGCGCGGATCGTATCCGCGCATTCCTTCACGAACGGTACGAGGGGATCGTCCGTGCCAGTGAAGTCGTGAACAACTTGATCTAACTTTCGCCACGCCCGGCCCAAGGTGCTGAGTTCGTTTAGCAATAAAGGGTTGTGCCCACGTGCGGCCAGTGCGTCACGCAGCCGGTAACACAGGGCGCCCTTCGGACCTGCACACGATTCCTTGCGGCGTAGCCTTTTTCGCAGCGTTGTCCGGTGCAAAGCGGCGTATCTAGCCAGGCTCGAAAGGCTGTAGAACCTATCAAGGGGCGCTGTTTCTTGGAGTTTATCGCTCATAAATCGATGTTGTTGTCTGTGGGGGGGATTTAGTTTTTTGGGATCGCATGAAAACCTTTAGGGGCGTCCAATCCTGACCTGCCCTCAGTGAACTTAAAGAGAGTCCTCAATAGGGGTGCATCTCCCCTATTTACAACCACTTGCGCCCGAATGCTTGTGAGGGATTGAGCGGTCATGCGTCGAAGTTGGTACGGGTTACAGAACTCCTCATGCGCCTGATTACGGCGCGGGCCCGTATCGGATGACATGCGCCCACACAACTGCGTGAGAGTGGCGTTGCTGGCGAAGATGGTTGTCAGCCCGTTCTCGACCCGCGTGTTGAACAGATTGAAGAACTCAGTCTCGACGCGCTTAGAGAAAGCCATCTTCTCAACTTCATCGAAGAGCAGCACGTCGCATGACTTCAGCGGTGCAAGCCACTTGTGAAGATTGCCCTCGCCGCCCGGTCGTGTGCGTTCCACTACTTCGTGCTGGAATGCTCCCCCCGTTGTTGTGGCCACGTTGGCGCCCTCACTGACGCTATGTTGCAGCACGAGATAGGCGGTGCGCGTCTTGCCCGTGCCTGATGCGCCTTTGAGGAACAAACCGCGGTTGCCATGCCACTTGAACGAATCCGTTATCAGCTTCGTGATGTCAGCCCGCGGTAGCTTTTCGATGACCGTGTTGCGATAAAGAAGTGGGACACGTTCCGTAATCCATTTCGTGATGCGCTCGCGTTGTTCATTCTCGCAATGCTGGCTGTAGCATTTGCCTGAGCAGAACGGATCGAGAACGGATCCGCGTCGATACTCGGCACCACATAGCTTGCACGCTTCGTTTTGGAGATTACACCAACCGCAACGGCGATTGTGTTTGCATCCGTCCCACACGAGCACGGTTTCGACCTGGCATTCTTCGCACGGGATCTCTTTCGCTTTCGGGTAGGCACGGCTCACAGAATTGCCGTGAGTGAACCCAGAAACCTTTCCCGCCGATGTGCCGCTCTCCACAGCAAGCACACCACCAATGCTTTGTGGGTGGTTTGAATTCTCGCTCAGGAGTCATCGAATGCCCTCCCAAGTTTGAACCCTGTCAGCGAACTCCCTTAAATCCTCTTTACAGGCTTTGAGCTTCGCGGAAGTTTCCGCCCGCATTTCAGGTGTCCAGACATCGTTCGCCTTCTCCGTCGGAGCAGGGCTTCGCCCGCCGTCAGGCAGGGGCGATAGCCCTGACTCCGCAACGGTCTTTTCTTCTCTCTCCTACGGAGAGAGTCTTTCGGATTCTCGGCATGTGAGTGCCTCGCTCGCGTGCAGTCTGTAGGCTGCGTATTGTGCAGCCTGAGACTTAGTAGAATGAACGTGTTTTCGGGTTGCTTGGCTTGTCCCTTAATCCGTGCGCCGGGGACGATGGATATAACTTTGGCTCGATCTTCCAAATCGCTGAGCACGTCGAATGTCTTTCGGTAGGAGAGGCGCGCCATGCCCGCAATCTTGTTCACGGTCGCGGCAAACTGAGGGTTATTCTTTTGCTTCCCTGACAGCCGGCAGAGCGCGACATAGACGGCCACTCCATAAGCCGCCTGGGTTTGCCCTAACTGATTTGTGATGCGCTCAAGGGCCAAGGATGATTGCCACACGAATCGCCCCTCACTCGATGGCTTCGTGGGACGGTGTGGCGGCAGCTTGGAAGGCGCGTCGCCGTCGCGCATCAGCTTGATGAATCCAGCGGGGCCAGTTGACGGAGCGGGATCGGAATTGCTATGGTCTGGCATCGGTGTTTGTCCCGGTGTGCTTGCTTTCGTGGGCGTTGCGCATCGGGATTTTCGTTTCAGTGTTTCAACTTCGCGTTGATCTTCATCCGCTTCGCCCAGGTCTTGAGCCGGGCGCGTAATTCACCGGGCGAATAATCCCTCAACAATTCGAAAACGTCGGATTCCACGATCACGCAAATCCTTGCCGCTTCGATTTGGTTTAGGGCGGCGGTGGGGGTGGGGGTGGTGGGGTTCATTTCGTGGTAGTGCGGGATTGAAGGAACTTTTCGACGCCCGCCACGGAGTAGAACACGGGGCCGCCACCTCTGCGGGCTACGGGGTTTGATTTGAAGCGCGGGACCTTGCCGTCATCAAACCACTTGCGAAGGGTTTCATCCGGGAGGACCGGATCGATGTGCTGCGACAAGATAGGCCGTAACTGTGCGAGGGTCGCCAACCTCGCGCGGACGTCGTTATGTTTTCCAATGGCTTCCATACCATTGGAATCTGAGTCAACGCGGACGGATTAACTAAGACACCGAAGACGTTTCCCGCGCTATTTTGTCCGACTTGTTTTCGGTGGGCGCGGTTCGTGAAATCGGATGCCGTGGCGAGTGCAGTGCTTTTGGAATGCCGCAAGAGTTCCGGCATGGTTTGGGCCGATGATGTCCGTGGCTAACTGGTGAGCTGAAACGCTGGTCATTCCTTGCTTCCCTAAAACGTGCCAGTGCGAAAACAAGAAAAGATTCCGCAACTTGCTGGCCGTCCCCTCGCCACAGTCGGCAACTCTCTTTTGCTCGCTGATATACTGCGCAACCAAGTTCAGCCGGCGTTGGTCGATCCAATCTTTTAACACTCCGAGTGCGTAAGCATCTCCGCACGCAGCCGTAACACGCGCCAGCCATTCCGGCTCGTTGAGCTTGCCGTTTCCAAACACTTCGCCAATGGCGAGTTGTGCCACTGCGTCGGGCATTGGTGCTCCGTCACGGCGTGTCGGTAATCGCTTGCGGCGCAATGCTGCGGCGCGAGTTTGGGCGCGCGCGATCCGTTTCAAGATTATGTTCGCTTCCAACTTGGTGAGGCGTCGATCTGTTTGAGCGAAGCGGGTAACGGTTCGATCCAACGCGTCAAACTCCAGGCGATATTCAAATCCTGTCTCAATTTTCCGTGGGCCAAGGATTCGGCGCCGTGAGCCGTGTCTGTAACCTTCCAATCCGTAACCGCTCCCCAAGCGCCCTGCCCGGTTGGAGTTGTCCACGATGCCAACATCCGTTTCACTTCGATCCTTTCTTCGGTGCCAGCGCGTAAAACTTCGCGGAATCCTTGCTGTTTACGCCAGTGACGCTGACGTAATGCGCTTTGATGATTTGCTCACTGTTGCCGAACTGCATTGCAGCATCAGCAAACGAATCGTGCGTGCGAACGTAGTGACTGATCGCGGTGTGCCGCATCACGTCCGCCGGCCAGTCGGTGATGCCGGCGGCTTTGCGCACCGCGTCAAATCCTGCGCCAGTTAGCCGGGTAAACCTCGCGCCCTTTGTATGCCCTCAGCCACTTGGCCAGCGTGGGCTCAATCGTGATGGTTCGGCCTTGCCGGTCTTGGTTTGCTTCGCCTCAAGCCGGATCTCGTTGTCGGTCAGATTAATTTGGGATAGCGGTAACCGGCTCGCTAAGCGGCTTTTCTCCTAAATGGTCAATGTCCTGCGGCCCCAGACGAATTGCGCCCGGTTGGCCGAAATTCTTAACGGCGCACACGGTCTTCAGAAGCGATACGCGGGTCGTCTTTGAAACGGAACGGCAGTTTTCCTGTGATGTCTGTACTGGTGAAACTCGGGCACCAGTGTTTCTCCACGTGCTCCACGACCAAGTCCGTTCCCGTGAAATGATCCACACCAGGAGGGCGGTCCGGATTGTACATCGTATCCGTCATGTCCCGCATTAACGCCACATTCTTGCCGAGATAAACCTGTTGGCGAATCGCAAACGGCCGGCCTAGCACGCACATATTTAAATGCACTCCGGCTAAAATCACGTTGGTGATGCCTCGCGCCGCGAGCAGGTTCCATGTTTCCTGGCCGTTGTCTGTAATGGCGTCGCTCCCCGCCATTTCAATGGTCGAAATTTGGCGTGTCCACGCCTCGCGAATCGGACACTTCGCGCCCACGCACGAACATCCCATATCGGAATCATCGATAGGCAAGACTGCTTCGTGCTTTGGGTCCGTCCAGCACCACGCCGTGCCCCAACGCTCGGTGGATGTCAGCGTCACCGGCGTTTTGACAAACGCAGCCGACTGCGCGCGCCGCCGCTGCGGTGTGTCTTGATAAAAACCGGTGCAGGTGCTGGGGGCATGAATTACAAACACACCTTGCGCCCGCGCCGCCTTAATCGTCTCGTTCAGTGGCCCGGCCATCTCGACCACCCGCCGTGCTGCCGATTTACACCAATGATCATCCCACATATCGCAAACGATCAACGCGGTCTTGCTTGGGTCCCAAGAGACCGACTGGACGCTGACACGAAATTCGCCGCTTGGCGCATTGGTGCGGCTCCGTAAATTTAAGGTGAGCATTTTGTCAGCGGCAAAAATATCCGCGTTCATACCGGCGCACACCAAAATGAACAGTGCGAAGCAGCGGGCGTACGTTGAGTAAAGGATGGGTGAATTCACGGCGCGAGAGTAGCGGCCGCGACGCTCTGCGAAAAGCATTCTCCCTGCGACTTCGCAGGCAGCCCCTTCGAATCAAATGTCACAATAAAAAAAGCCGCGCAGGACGCGCGGCTTCGAAAATTATCGCTTGGCTTAGCGGGACGCGAGTTGGGCGCCTTTGTGAGTCGTGAGCGATTTACGAAGTGCGGCCTTGGCAACGGGGCATTCTGACTTCGATTTTTCGCAGACGGTGGCGGCCGCCTTGGCCTTATCACAGGACTTCGCGCAGTTCTCACCGGCAAAAGCCGCAGGAGTCAACGCAACGATGGCAACAAAGAGTGTAATGAGTGATTTCATGTGAACTCATTTACCGTACTCATCCGCGTGAGGCAAATCTTAACTTCCAGCAAGAAGCGCCTCCGCCTGGCGCAACGCCTCATCCAGTTTGCTGGCATCCTTGCCGCCGCCGCGGGCGTTGTCCGGCTTGCCGCCGCCTTTGCCGCCGACGATCGGTGCGATGGTCTGGATGATTTTTCCGGCCTGCACTTTCGCGGTGAACTCCGGCGTGACGGCAGCGATCAATGTCACCGCGCCATTGCTCGCCGCCCCCAGGACAATCACGCCTTTGAACTGTGACTTTCACGGCATCGACAATGGATTGGACGGTGTCGCCATCGGCATCGCCGAGATTCTCGATCAGTGCCGGGGTGCCATTGATGGTTCCGTGCGCGCGGCATCAACTCCTTAGCCTTGCCAGCGGCTTCGCGTTGATTGCGCCGTCCGCAAGGACTTCTCCAATTCCTTCTGATGCGCAAGCAGCGCTTCAATCTTCTTCTCCAACTCGTGAACCGGCGAATTGATCTTTCCGGCGAGGCTGCGGATGAGTTGCAACTGATGGTTCGCCAGCGATGTAAGCTTCCAAGCCCGCAACGGCTTCGATGCGGCGCACGCCAGCGGCGATAGCGTTCTCGCCGACGATGCGGAAGAGACCGATCTCGCCCGTCGCGCGCGTGTGGGTGCCGCCGCAAAGTTCCATGGTGTAACCGTCGAGCTTGCTTGCCGTGGCCGCCGATTTGCACCACGCGCACGGTGTCGCCGTATTTGTCGCCGAAGAATTGCATCACGTCCTTGCGGTTCTTCACGTCGGCGTGGGGGACTTCGGTCCAGCTCACGGGCGCGTTTTCGAGGATGCGTTCGTTGACGAGCTTCTCGATGTCGGCGACCTGCTGCGGGCGTGAGCGGCGCGCTGTTGAAGTCGAAGGTCAATTTGTCGGGGCCGACGAAAGAGCCTTTCTGCGACGCCTCCTTGCTCGCCACTTCGTGCAACGCCCAGTGCAGCAAATGCGTGACGGTGTGGTGGCGCTGGATGGCGTTCCGGCGCGCGGCGTCGTATTGCAATCGTCACGTGCTGGCCGGGCGCGGGCGCGTCGCCGCCCTCGATGAAATGCAGCCAGGTGTTGCCGGACTTCTGCGTGTTGGTGACGCGCCAAAGCTGGCCCGAGCCGGTGAGTTCGCCGGTGTCGCCGACCTGGCCGCCCATCTCGGCGTAGCAGACGGAGTTGTTCAGGACCACGGCGGTCTTGTCCTTGAGCGCGACGACTTCCTGCACGTCCGCGCCGGTGTGATTGTGGTCGTAGCCGAGGAAGTGCGTGGGCGTGGTGGTTTCAATCTGGGAGAGGGAAATGACTTCCTTCTTCTGCGCGGCGCGGGCGCGGGCGCGCTGTTCGTCCATCAACTTCTCGAAGCCGGCGGTATCGACGGTCAAGCCGCGTTCGCGCGCCATCAATTCGGTCAGGTCGAGCGGGAAGCCGTAGGTGTCGTAGAGTTTGAAAGCGAACTCGCCAGGCAGAGGCATGACTTGGTATCGTCCAAGTAGCACTTGTCTCGTCTGGCAGCGTACGACTATTTCGCTGAAGTCTGCGTTCGTGTGCTTTGACAAGCTGTATTGCCTCCATCATCCGTCGAGTTCCTTGACGAGTCAGCTCTGCCGACTGAGCGAACACAGTTCTGAAGTGCTCCCGATCCAACGTCTTATTAAACGCCTCCTCCTCAATCCTGATCGTCTCCTGCACCTGCGCTTTGCGCGTGCGGATTTCGGGGAACACATCGCCCATCGTTTGCGCGAGCACGTCCACGAGTTTGTAGAAGAACGGTTCGTGGAAGCCGAGCGTGCGCCCATACCGCACCGCGCGGCGCAGGATGCGGCGCAGCACGTAGTTGCGGT
The DNA here is from genome assembly GCA_963760275.1 of uncultured Verrucomicrobiae bacterium. GTDB lineage: Bacteria > Verrucomicrobiota > Verrucomicrobiia > Limisphaerales > SIBH01 > JANNGC01. The sequence continues at coordinate 1,127,192 of CAVXCM010000002.1, read as the reverse complement.
CGGTGTTGCCGGGCTGGATGCCGTCGGCAATGGCAAAGCTCAACGTGCGGATGTGGTCGGCAATGACGCGGAACGCGATGTCGATGGCTTCCTGTTCCTTTGACTCACCTGACGATGGCAGAGCCGGAACGTTCTGCGTCGGCAAGGTGCTGGTGCTCACAGCCGCACATTGTTCCTTGCTGATTTCGATGATGCTGCCCGGCGCTTCCCCAGTGGTTTTAAGCGGCGTATCGGAAGGTGACGCAGGCTTGGGTGCGGCGGCGCCAGGCAGCGTGCTCGCGTATTTCTTCCCGCTCATTTTCTCCAGCGCATCGAAGATGGGCCGGAAAATGTCGGTCTCGTAGTTGGAAATTTTCGCGTTCTGGAAATCGGTCAGGCCTTTCGTGCCCTGGATGATGCTGGTGACGCGCTCGAAGCCCATGCCGGTATCGACGTGCTGGGCGGGCAGGGGAGTGAAGGTGCCGTCGGGGTTGGCGTTGAACTGGATGAAGACGTGGTTCCAAATCTCGATGCAGCGGGCGTCGGCCGTTGACGAGTTTCGCGCCGGACTTTTGCGTCTCGAGGTCGGTGTCGCGCGGGCCGGGGCGTGAGATCGACGTGCATCTCGGAGCAGGGACCGCACGGGCCGGTCTCGCCCATCATCCAGAAGTTGTCCTTCTTGTTGCCGTTGACGATGTGGACGTCGGGATCGAGTCCGACGGTGCGGAATTTCGCGGCCCACAAATCCCACGCTTCCTGATCGAGATTCGGCGGGATCGTTCTTCGATTTGTCGGGCTGATAAACGGTGGCGTAGAGGCGCGTGCGGCGGAAATTTCCAGACTTCGATGATGAGTTCCCAGGCCCAATCGATGGCTTCCTTCTTGAAGTAATCGCCGAAGGACCAGTTGCCGAGCATCTCGAAGAACGTGTGGTGATACGTGTCGAGCCCGACGTCATCGAGGTCGTTGTGCTTGCCGCCGGCGCGAATGCACTTCTGCGTGTCCGCGGCGCGCGTGTCGCTGCCGGGAATGGCGCCGGCCCATTTGCTCACGTCGGCCTTCTTCTGGCCGAGGAAGATGGGCACGAACTGGTTCATGCCGGCGTTGGTGAAAAGCAGGTTCGGCGAGTCCGGCATGAGGCTGGACGAGGGCACGATGGTGTGTTGCTTCGACTTGAAGAAGTCGAGGAACGACTGGCGGATCTGGGTCGATGTCATGTGCAAAAGTTCCACGTTGAAGGTCGAAAGTTGAACGCTAGGGGAGGCGCGCGATGGCAGAACCTGCAACCTTCAACTTTCAACCTGCAACCATTCCGAAACAGAGCCGCGAAATGTAGGAAGCACGCGGCGGCAAGGCGAGTGGAAGTTTTAAGACGGAAACCTTGCTCGGTTGGTAGCGTGGGGTTGGACTTCCAGTGTGCCTTCTCCGCAGGGATGCGGGGGAGAGGTGTTGTTGAGCACGGCGGCGCGGCTTCATTAAGGTCATGCGGAAACAACAGTTGGGCGTCGAGAGCCGTGACAACGTCGGGGGAAATTGACTAAGGTGTCGTGAATGAAGTCTGTTCCCGCCGTTGCGCGTTCGCATACCCGAGCCGTTGGTCTGCGTTCCCTTTTGAGAATCGGACTATTCTTGGTTGTCCTTGGAACTTCCGTGACAGGCCATGGTCAATGGGTCGCGTTCAACGATCATTATCGGGATTCTGGATCGAGTCCGCAGGCCACCTTTTACAACACGGGAAACGCCAGCTTCTATAGCGCGTTAAAAAACATTACGAATGGAGCATGGGTAAATGCGTTTCTCGCGATCACCAATTTCAATACCACCGATTTCGGCAGTGGCGCTAACTTCACTGCGGGCCCAGCGCTTGCCATATTCAGTGGTTTCGTGGATTTCAGTGGAAACAACATCGCGCTCAACGGCACGAATGGAACGGTCTCGCATTTATTGTCGGGTCTGCGCCCCGACGCCCGCTACAGCTTGAAAGGCACATCCAATCGCGGCGAACCGACTTACACAGGGCGATGGACCTTGTTCGAGCTTGAGGGTGCGGCATCGTTTCGCAATGCCCACTCGGCGGGCTGCATCACCAACAATCCGGCGAATGGATACAACCTCGCATCCAACCAAGTCGCCATTTGTACCGGTTACAATACTACGGCGGGGGCAATGTTTGATTGGCAGGACGTCAATCCCGGACCCGATGGCAAGGTAAGTATCATTTCGCGGAAATATTTCGGACCTATTCCAGTCGGAGGCAACGCGGTGAACTCCATCGCTTATTGCATCGCTGGTTTGCGGGTGGAGGAAACGCTCGACGTGCGCCCGCCTTCCATTGTCGTCGAACCCCAACACGCTGCCCGGTGCGAAGGCGCCAGCGCCACTTTTTCAGTCGAGGCACAGGGTGGGGGAGTTCTTTCCTACCAATGGCAAAAGCTCACCGCCTCCGCGACGAATGACATTCCCAACTCCAACGCCGCGAACCTGGCGCTCCCAAACGTCACGCCGCTCGATGTGGCCGGCTACCGAGTCATCATCACCAACACCTTCGGCAGCGTCACGAGCTTGATGGCGAACCTGACCCTGACCACCACCCCGGTGAGCATTCAGATTGAGCCGCTGCACCAGACAAACTTTCCGGGCGATGCGGTTCAGTTTTCCGTGGCCGCCAACGCTGATGCTGCGTCGCCCGTCCTGTATCAATGGTTTCGCCGCGCAAGCAACGGGAGTTGGTCCGTCCTGACAGGCGCAACGAATGCCACCCTCAGTTTTGTGGCCGCACCGACGAACGCGCTGCAGCACTACGTTCGAGTGCAAAACTGCATTAACGCGGTGACGAGCCAGGTGGCGACGTTGGTTCTCGTGATCAAACCGCTGACGATCACGAATCAGCCGACGGATGCGGGCGTGATCGTGGGCGGCAGCGTGACTTTGAATGTCGGGGTGGACGGGACCGCACCGGCTTATCAGTGGTTCCGAAATGGAACGGCTCTCCAGGGCGCCACGAGTGCGTCGTTGCCGCTGGTGGGACTGCAACTCAATGCCAGCGGCTTGTTTCATGTTGTCGTCAGCAACTCGGTGAGCGCGGTAGCCAGTCGTGCGGCCATTATCAGCGTCGTGCCGCCGCCCTACACTTTGTTTGGTCCCACGAATCACTTTTGGCGCTACGACCAGCGCGGCTTCGACCTCGGCACCGCGTGGCGTGAAGTGGAATACACTCCCGAAACCAACTGGCCCACGGGTCGAGGCGTTTTTGCCTGGGAGGACAACGCGGCCATCCGCCCCCTTACAAACACAGTTCTGAACTTGTCGAATACCACCTACTATTTCCGCACCCAATTTGTCCTGACGAATGAGCCCGGCGACGTCTTCCTGGTCACCTCCAATTTGTTCGACGATGGCGGTGTGGTGTACGCCAATGGAGTGGAGGCGTACCGATTGAACATGCCTCCGGGTGCGGTCACGGGACTTACTGTCGCGAACATCCTTCAAGTGGAAGGCGTCTTCGCGACCAATCGGATTCCCGGCTCTCTACTGAAGACGGGCACCAACGTGCTCGCCGTGGAGGTGCATCAATCGTCCCAGACCAGTACCGATGTCGTCATGGGTTTGGGCGCGGCGGTGCATTACGCTCCGGCCACATTGCTCGGCATCACCAACCCGCCAGTCTCGCAGAACGTTGACGAACTGCGGCCTGTTACTTTTTCCGTTGGCTACACGGGCGCGGCGGCCCGCGTGCAGTGGTTCAAAGATGGTGAGGCACTGCCGGGAGCGACGGCATCAACCTTAGTCATCCCAGCGGCGCTTTCGGGATGGCACGAAGGAGAATACTTTGTGGTGTTAAGCAACGCCGTCGATCTGGTGACCAGCGCGTCCGCCACGCTCACGATCACCCAGGCACCTCCAACCATTGCTGCACCACCGCAAGATCAACGACTGTGCCCCGGCGAACCTTTGCTCCTGCAAGTAGTGGCTTACGGCTCCGCCTCTTCAAAGTTTCAGTGGTTGCACAATGGCGCTCCCGTTCAGGGCGCGACAAACACTGCGTATTCCAATCCCTTCACGACTACGAATGACACGGGATTGTACTCCGTGATCGTCCGCAACGCCCTCGGTTCCACCACCAGTTCGCTGGCGCAGGTAGAGGTGACAACGCTGCCCTTTATCATCGCACAGCCGAAAGCAACGGGAGCGCCCCTCGGCAGTTCTGCCCAGTTCAACGTCAGCGCTGGAGGGTGCGGTCCGTTCTCCTATCAATGGCAGTTCGCAGAAGCAGATATTGTCGGAGCAACCAACTCCACTTTCCGGATCACGAATGTGCTGAGTTCCGATGAAGGCTTGTATCGAGTCCGGATCATGAACGCGGGGGGGGCGACATTCAGTGCTTCCGTCCCGCTGGTCACGAGCATCGGCGTGGCCTTGGGCGCGCCGGAGTTGAATTGGACCGTGCCGTCGGGTGTGTGGAGCGTGGAAAGCAGTTGGACTCATGACGGGGTTGCATCCGTGCGCGCCTCGGGAAGTGTATCGTCCTTTTTGCAAACCACGATAACTGGTCCGGCGAAGCTGAGCTTCTGGACCCGGCTGGAAGGTCCTTCGATCCGTCTTTATTTCCGCGTCGACGGGCGCATCGAGGAATCCTGGTTCGCGGCTCGCGGCTGGGCGCCGCACGAATTCTACATTCCCGCGGGGAACCATGTGCTTGCGTGGGAGGCGGGTGGCAGTCAGTTCATGACCAACTCCTGGGTTTTCCTAGATCAAATGGTCTTCACCACGAATGGTTTGGGGCCGGTGATCGTCGTCGCCCCGCAGAGCGTGACCGTACCAGCGGGTGGCGGCGCCGCCTTTCGTGTCGTGGCAGAAGGGTTGCCCGAATTCCGGCATCAATGGCAATCGAACGGCGTGGATATTTCCGGCGCCACCCAGGAGATCCTCTCGTTAGACAACGTGCAGGCGCATCACGCGGCGAGTTACACGGTCCTGGTTTCCAACGACGTGGGATTCGCCTCGGCCAGCGCGACGTTGACGGTCACGCCCTCTGCACCGGAAGTCTTCGTGCCCGTCCGCGTTCTCGCGCGGGCAGGGCGCGAGGTAATTCTGACGGCGCAGGCAAGAGGCAGCGAACCTCTCTCGTATCAGTGGAACCAAAACGGTTCTCCTGTAGCCGGTGCGACTAACGTGTCCCTAAACCTGGGGAATCAGCCCACGAACTGGCTGGCCCAGTATTCCGTGTCCGTCAGCAACGCTTTCGGTGGGATCGTCAGTAGCAACATTTCCATCGTGCTGGCACGTGTCACAAACATCGTCCACATCAGCGTAGATGGGTTGGGGTCACGGCATTTGTTCAATGGGTTGATCAATGAACCCGTGCGCTTTCCGTCGTTCCGCAAACTGCTGCGGGAAAGCGCCTCCACTTGGAACGCACGATGTGACTACACCTATTCGATCACCGTGCCGAATCACCTTTCCATGTTGCTGGGCCGGCCGGTCACGCAACCACCAGGGCAACCAGCCACGGTGCATCACGGCTATACGAATAATTTCTCGACTGTTTCGGGCACAGTTCACAAAAACGGCAACACCAACGTGGGCTACTTCTTCAGCGTCTTCGATATGGTGCACGACCGCGACGGTTCCACCGCATTCTACGCCACCAAGTCGAGCCTCAACGTTTGCAGCCTCAGTTACGACGCGAACAACGGCGCGCCGGATTTGTTGCCGCCGGACCACGGTCGCAACAAGGTTGACCTTGCGTATTTCGCGAGCGCAACGTCCATCGCTACCGACACGCTGCTGCAGGGCCTGACCAACACGCCTTACAACTATGCCTTCCTGCACTGCGCCGAGACCGACACCGCCGGTCACACTTATGGATGGGGCAGTCCTCGGTTTTTTGATGCCTTGCAGGGAATCGATATCCAGTTGGGCCGCATCCTCTCCGCCATCGAGAACCACGCGAACCCCGAGGTTCGGTGGGGCACGGCGATAATCCTCACCGCGGACCACGGAGGGGAGGGGAAGAACCATTTGGAGCCTGCCGTGGAACTCGATCATACCATTCCGCTCTTCGTTTGGGGCGCAGGGTTTTTCCCGGGAAGTGACCTGTACCTGGTACTTTGTCAACCGCTCTGATCCGGCCAGAAGCTACGCGGATCAAAATGTCATCTGGCAACCGTTGCGCAACGGGGACTCGGGCAACTTGGCGTTGGACATCTTGGGACTCCCGATGATTCCCGGCTCCACCTTGCGACCCCTGCTGCCATCGGTCACATCGAACGTAATCGCCGTTTCGGCCGGGCCTGTTGTGACGCTGGAATGGTCCGCCGCAGCCAGGGGCTTCGCGGTCGAGTCCGCATCATCTCTGGGAGCTGATGCCGTCTGGATTCCGTTGACTAACGCCGTCACGACTAACGTGAATGCCTACCGCTTTTCAGTGCCAATGGAAGCGGGTACGCGGTTCTTCCGGCTCCGCAAGTGATCGAGAGCTGCCGCAGTTCAAGTCGGCGGTTTTTTTGGAGCACGCTGAGGCGATCTTACCCTCGCAACAGCCAGACCAAGCGCGACCACCACGCCAGCCAATAAGTGAAACCCCGCCGCATCTGAGCCGGTCCAGGCCAGGGATTTCGCCAGCAGCAACGGCCCAACAGCAGAGCAAAGCACGGTCATACTTGTGCGGTGCCCTGGATGCGACCGAGTTGCGCCCGGTCAAACGCCTCGGCTTAGTAGCTGAAGGCGATGACGATGACAAAGCCGCCGGACAAACCCATCACGACGGCGAGCGCATCCACTTGCCCGACAGTGTTCAACGAGTGCACTCCTACCAGCACCCCGGCCAGTAACGTCATGGCCCCCGCCAACAAGCGATTCACTTTTCATTTTGCCTCCAGCCAGCCGCGGAAATTGCCAGCCAGCAAAGTTGTAGGCGGAGCTGGCCAAGGAAAAGACCCAGAACGCGGTTTTGCCGAGCCGTGTCCGCGTAAGCCCGGACGTGACTTCAGTCGTGATAGAAGTGAAAGGCGCCCGCGACATGAGCGAGAAGACAGCGACACCAAGTGTGCTCAGGCTAGGTCCCACGACCTGCCACTAAGTCGCCAGGAAGTCTTCACCACTTCGGACGCGCTGTAGATCGACACCGCCAGCCGCGTGTCAGCCCCTCGCCGGAATCCATGCGCCGGTATTGCAAGACCGAACCGGGAGGGGGACGGTCAAAAGGTCGCCATTGACGCAGTGCAACGGTTCACCAACGGCAGCCATCCAAAGGCCGACTCGCCATGCTTCGCCAACATCTTCGTGCGCCAAACGAATCCATTGCTTTCTCGTCCGCGTTATCAGAAATTCAGCGTTCAATTTTTGCGATGGACTCGGCACACATTAGAAATTTCAGCATCATTGCCCACATCGACCACGGGAAAACCACGTTGTCGGACCGGCTCTTGAATCGGACCGGCACGATCGCAGACCGTGACATGTCGGCGCAGTTGCTCGACTCGATGGATCTGGAGCGCGAGCGTGGCATCACGATCAAGGCGCATCCGGTCACGATGCTTTACAAGGCCAAGAACGGGGAGACGTACGAACTCAACCTCATCGACACGCCGGGCCACGTGGATTTTTCCTACGAAGTCTCGCGCAGCTTGAGCGCGTGCGAAGGGGCATTGCTCATCATCGATGCCGCGCAAGGCGTGGAGGCGCAGACGGTCGCCAACGTGCACCTGGCGATGAAGCAGAACCTGGAAATCATTCCGGTGATCAACAAGATCGATCTGCCGCACGCGAACATTGCCCCAGACGAAACAGCAGTTGGAGGACATCCTGGCCATCCCGGCGGACACGGCGATTCTCGCCAGCGCGAAAGCAGGCATTGGCATCGACGATATTCTGGAAGCGATCGTCGCGCGGGTGCCGCCGCCGAAACCGACGGGGGAGCGCTCCCTGCAGGCGCTGGCGTTTGATTCTTACTTCGACACGTACAAGGGCGTCGTGACCCATGTGCGCGTATTCAACGGAGAATTGCGCGCTGGCCAGCAGGTGAAGCTGCTGCATTCCGGGAAGGACGTGGAGATCAAAGAGGTGGGGAGTTTCAATCCAAAGCCTTACACACGCGAGAAACTGGAAGTCGGCGAGACCGGTTATTTCACGGCGAACATCAAGTCAGCCGCAGGAAGTGAAGATGGGCGACACCATCACTGATTCGCGCATTCCGTCGGCGGTGTTGCCTGGATTCAAAGAGATTCACCCCATGGTGTTCAGTGGAATTTATCCGATCAACACGGCGGACTACGAACACTTGAAAGCCAACCTGGGCAAGCTGCAGTTGAATGACTCGGCGTTCGCTTACCAGAGCGAAAGTTCGGTGGCTCTGGGGTTTGGATTCCGCTGCGGATTCCTTGGCTTGTTGCATCTGGAAATCGTCCAGGAGCGTCTGCGCCGCGAGTACGGCATGGACATCATCGCGACGTATCCGTCAGCGTGGTTTATCGCGTGACGATGACGGATGGGACGGTGAAGGAGATCGACAATCCGGCGTTCCTGCCAGAGGCCAATTACATCGCGAAGATTGAAGAGCCGATGGTGAAGGCGTTCGTCATTTCGCCCAATGAATACATTGGCGACATGATGGCGCTTATTTCGGAGAAGCGCGGCATGATCGATCACACTGAAACGCTTGATACCCGGCGAGTGATGATGACGAGTGTGCTGCCGTTGAATGAGATCCTGATCGACTTCCACGACCGCATTAAGAGCATCACCCGCGGTTTCGGCTCCATGGATTATGAGCTCGGCGGCTATCAGGAATCGGCGATGGTGAAGCTGGAGATGCTGGTGAATGGAGAGCCTGTGGATGCGTTTTCCTGCATTGTTCATCGAGACAAAGCGGAAAGCCGGGGGCGAATCCTGGCCGCAAAATTGAAGGAAGTGATTCCCACCCAGCAATATCAAGTGGCTATCCAGGCTGCCATCGGCGGGAAGATTATCGCTCGCGAAACGGTAAGCGCGATGCGGAAGGACGTGACGGCCAAATGCTACGGTGGTGACATCTCCCGCAAACGCAAAGCTTCTTGAAAAGCAAAAGGAAGGTAAGAAGCGCATGAAGTCCTTTGGCACGGTAAACATCCCGCAAGAGGCGTTCATTGAAGTGCTGAAAGCCTAGGGCAGGGCAGGCGTTGGCCGCCGCTCAGCACTTGCTTTCAACCGAACGAACCGGAATTGTTCGCGCTCAAATATGCTTTTTCTGAAATGGTTTGCGTCCCGCTCGGTCCGACACGCCTGGCAAGCCGCCAACCACGTCGAAAAAATTCTGCATCACCAAAGGGATGTCCTTTCTCCTGAAGCTATCACCGCCGTCCAAAGTGATATTGACGGTGTCCGCGTAGCGTGCCGGACGGGGACGAAAAAAGACGTTACTGACGCGTTGGCCCGCATTGAAAAGTCCGCCAACAAGTGGCTGAAGCCCTACCCGAATTCGGCGCTTCGCGAGAATATCGAAGTCGCGTTGGTGGCCATCGCGGTGGCCATGGGGATACGGACTTTCTTCCTGCAGCCGTTCAAAATTCCTACCGGATCAATGCAACCAACACTCTATGGCGTCACCCAGGAGGACTTGCGAGGCAGGGAGGGATTCGCGATTCCCGGGCGGTTCAAAGGCTTCTTTGAGTACTGGTTCAATGGTGTGCAGTATTTTCATGTGGTGGCGAAAGCCAGTGGAACTCTGTCCTACGATCCGCCGACGAAGTTCGTGCTGTTTAACCTCAAGCAGGCTTATCGCATCAATGGCGTGCCGCAGCCCGCAGTGTGGTTTCCGCCTGATGATCTGTTCCAACGGGCGGGCGTTTTTCCGGGAACCCCGGTAAATGCGGGCCAGGATATTGTCAAAATGCGGGTGATCAGTGGCGACCATTTGTTCGTGGACCGTGCGACCTACAATTTTTGTCGGCCGGAACGCGGCGATGTGGTGGTGTTTGAAACTCACGGCATCGATTTGCTCAATCGGGATCAGCAGGACACTTATTACATCAAACGTTTGTGCGGCTTGGGCGGCGAAAGGCTTCAACTCACCAACGATTACGCCATAATCAATATTTCTTCCGGCGAAAATCCGCAGGCCTGGGCGGGACGCCTCGTTGTGGATGGCCGTGAATTGACGGCGGGCACACCTCGTTTCGAAAATCTTTACTCCTTCCCGGACGCCACTTCGCGCACAAATAAAACGCTGGTTTACCGGGAGAATCATTATTTCGGACACGGCCTGTTGCGCGCCCTGGCCCCGGGGCAAACCTTTCAGGTGCCGCACAATCATTACTTCGTGATGGGCGACAATACGTTCAACAGTTCGGACTCCCGCTATTGGGGGGATTTCGACCAGAGCAAAGTCATTGGGAAATCATTCTTCGTCTATTGGCCGATTGGCGGGACTACTTACAAAGGAGAGAATCGCGAAAGCCGATTCGGGTGGTCGCATCGATAGGAAGCTGCAGTCCAAACCCTGCTTCGCGTTTGCCTCGGCCGATTCGGAAGGCTAGATGTTTTAACATGAAACGAATTTTTTCCGTCCTGATCATCCTGGGCGCATTGTCACTCGCCGGTCATGCGCAGTCTGCCGTTAAATATTACTTCACGGGTGCATGGTGGGAAACGCGCACCATATCCGGTTTCGTTTTGGCTGCTGGAGAACTTCGCGTGAATCTTTTCGAAGATGGATCGTGCGAAGCCGAACGCGATGACAATAACGCGGTGTTCGACCGTTGTGTTGGCAACTGGTCCGAAACGCGAAATCGCGCCGGTGAAACCGTCTCCATCAAAGTCCGCTTCACGAGCGACTACGCTGACGAGGTCTTCATCGCCACCGCGAAGAAAGGTTTGCTCAAGGGGAAATTCTCCGGAGGCGGCTACAAAGGCAACATCTCAGCGCGGCTGTTGGAGACCAACGGGACCACAGCCACCAAACCTGCTGACGCACAATGAACACAACAAACATTGTGCGTCATAATGTAGTCCCTTTCGCTTTGGCCCGTTGGGTCTCAGTCAGTTGCTTGCGACCGCTATGTCGAGCCTTGGGATTCAGTTACGCTTTAAATCGTTAAGCATGCCCGTCCAATTCAAAGACTATTACGAGGTTCTTGGAGTTCCACGCACAGCCAGCGCGGATGAGATTCGGAAAGAATTTCGAAAACTCGCTCGCCGCTACCATCCCGATGTGGCGAAGGACAAAAAGACCGCTGAGGATAAATTCAAAGAAGTTAACGAGGCCTACGAAGTCCTGAGCGACCCGGAGAAACGTAAGAAATACGACCAACTCGGAGCAAACTGGAAGCAAGGTGCGGAGTTTCGGACGCCGCCCGGCTGGCAAGATAGACGGGGCCAGCGACCGCGGGGCAATGGAGCCGACGCGGATTTCGAAACCCACTTTGGCGGGACCGGTTTCAGTGATTTCTTTGAATCTCTCTTCGGCGGCGGCGGACGCCGCGGTGGCTTCCAAGGGACTTTTGATGAGGAATCTTTGGCCCGAGGACGCGATGTTGAGGGCGACATCATGGTGACGTTGGAGGAAGCATTGAAGGGTTCCGTCCGTGCCGTAAGCGTCCAGCGCTCTGTCGTTTGCGGCACATGCGGCGGTAGCGGCGCGCGGGGACAGCGGCCTTGTGGCTCATGCGGCGGTGCGGGACGTGTGGCGAAATCAGAAACCTACCAGGTGCGAATTCCCGCCGGCGTCACTGAAGGCCAGCGCCTTCGGATTCCCGGCCGCGGGGAATCGGGATCGAGCGGCGGTGCGTCAGGCGATTTATACCTCAATGTTCGATTGGCCAAGCATCCCGAGTTTGCGGTGGAGGATGGCAACCTCGTTCATGAGACCGAATTGGCTCCATGGGAGGCCGTACTGGGTGCGCAAATCTCTGTGCCGACACTGGGTGGATCGGTAGACATTAAAATACCGCCGGGCACGCAGAATGGACAGCGCCTACGTATCCGAGGGCGTGGGTTGCCGGAACGCGGCGGTGCACGCGGGGATCTGATCGTGAGCGTGCGCGTCGAAGTTCCTAAGGAGATCAGCGAAAAAGAACGTGAACTTTGGCAACAACTTTCGCGGGAATCCGCTTTCCGACCGCGCAGCTGATTTGTTTTATGAATTCCAGATCTCTCTCCCTAACCTGGATGACCGCCCTGCTCTGCTGTGGCCTTTTCATCATGCCCGTTGTTGGCGAGGAAGATTCTAACGAAGGGCTTTCCGCTTTGGTGGAACTGTTGAGTTCAAGCGATGACACCCAGTTTCAACTCGATGTCCTAAAAGGAATGAGCGACGGACTCAAGGGACGCCGGGAGGTGAAAGTGCCCACAGGTTGGGAGGCGGCAGCTGATAAATTGAGCAAGAGTCCGGACTCAAAGGTTCGTCAACTTACTCAATCACTCTCGCTGACTTTCGGGAGCGCCTCGGCGCTGGCTTCCTTACGTGCCACCGTCATCGATTCCAACTCGAGCTTCGGCGCGCGCAGCAACGCTCTCGCTTCGTTGCTTCAAGTCAGGGACCGCCAGCTACCGGCCACTCTGCAGAGCCTTCTCAAAGATCCTCTCATTCGTCCAGGCGCCTTGCGCGGACTGGCTGCATTCGATGACGCGAAAACGCCGGGTGCGATCCTGGCGCAGTATCCAACGTTGAATCCGGCCGAAAAAAAAGATGCGCTCAATACATTGTCGTCCCGCCCGACCTTTGCCCGCCCCCTGCTCGACGCCGTTTCGAGAAAGGAAATCGCAGCGCAGGATCTCACCGCGGACGTTCTGCGGCAGCTCCGCAATTTAAAAGACCCACGCGTTGATGAACAGATCGTGAAGTCGTGGGGTGTGTCCCGGGAAACGGAAGCCGACAAATTGAAGGAAATCGCCCGTTACAAACAGTTGATCGCCACCCACGGATATGGCGATCCACGAAGGGGCCGCAGTGTGTTTGCACGCACCTGCCAACAGTGTCACACCCTGTTCGGGGAAGGTGGTCGCATGGCTCCAGACATCACTGGTTCGAATCGCAGCGACTTAGATTACATTCTTCACAACGCCATCGACCCGAACGGAGTTATCCCGAACGATTATCGAACGTCGAACATTGAAACCAAGGATGACCGCACCATTACGGGAATCGTCATCAAGCAGGATGATATCGCCCTTACCATCGTGACCGCGAACGAGACCCTTGTCCTGCCTCGCAACGAATTGAAGGCGGTAACACAAACAGAGCTTTCCATGATGCCCGAAGGTTTGCTTCAGGCGATCACCGAGCAGGAAGTGCGGGACTTGCTGGCCTACTTGCGCAGTCCGACCCAAGTCCCGTTCCCCGCTGGCCATCAATAACCGCAGACCAATTCGGGCTTTCAAATGAAACTCAATTTCCGTCGCTTCGATTTGCAGCTCGCCCACCAATGGACCGTCGCCAGCAGTCTTGCCCAAGGCGGTAAAAGTATTTATCCCGCCATGTTCGTGGAACTGGTGGACAGCGATGGAGTGACAGGGTTAGGCGAGGCAGCGCCCTCCAGCCGTTACCAGGAATCTGTCGAAACATGTGAAGCGTTTTTTCGGTTGGTGGATGCCGCGCAGTTAAGCTTTTCGGACGTGGCCGGGAGCATGGCTTACATCGAGTCACTGGCCGTCGGCAACTACTCTCCCAAGGGAGCGATTAATATCGCGTTGCTGGACGGAGCTGCGAGGACTGCGCGCCAACCCTTGCATCAATTTCTGGGTTTGGATTTCACCGAAGGTAAACACGTCACGTCTTTCACCATCGGACTGGACACGCCGGAAGTAATCCGCCGCAAGGTACAGGAGGCCACCGTGTTCCCCATTTTAAAATTGAAAGTGGGCGGCCCCAACGATTCAGAAAATCTCGCGGCCGTACGGGAAATCGCCCCAACCAAAAAGATTCGCGTCGATGCCAATGAAGCTTGGAAAACCAAGGACGAAGCGCTGAGTCGGATTGAATGGCTCGCACGTGATCCGCAAATCGAGTTTATCGAGCAGCCGATGCCGGCCACGTCGGCTGCAGCGGATTTCACGTGGCTCAAGGAGCGTTCACCCATGCCAATCATGGCCGATGAATCCTATTTAAATGCCGGCGATCTTTCCCGGTGTGTTGATTGTTTTCACGCTGTGAACGTGAAGCTCTGCAAGACTGGCGGGGTCAGCCGCGGATTCGAGGCGCTCATGGCAGCCCGTCGCGCGGGATTGAGGACAATGTTGGGGTGCATGATTGAATCCAGCCTTCTCACCAGCGCCGGGGCGCACCTCGCGGAATTGACAGATTGGTTGGACCTGGATGGGAATCTATTGATTACGAACGATCCGTTTTCAGGGGTGACTTCCGAGCGCGGAATCATGTCGTTCAGGAATATTCAGGAGCCTTTTGGCCTGCGAGTTAGCCCGCGCTGAAGGGCGTCTCCTATCGGCGTTTGATTTTCCGGAGTTTAGCTTCGCGTCCAAAATATATTTCCCACTGCAAAGAAGGAATCGTTGTCACACTCTGATGGGCTCCTTAGAGTCCGCCGCAGAATCATGAAGAAGGTTTTGGTCATAGACGACACTCCCGAAATTCGAATGATTATCGAGGAGACGTTGAATATGTTCGGGTTCGAAACCATTCTCGCTGAAGACGGCGAGAGCGGGATCGCAGCTGCCAGGCTGCATACCCCTGACTTGATCATCTGTGATGTCAACATGCCCAAGCTCGACGGGTTTGGCACGCTCGCGCAACTGCGCAACGACGAGACGACTGCCAGCATTCCGTTCATGTTTCTCTCTGGCGCAGTCGAACGTCCCAGCGTCCGGCGCGGCATGGAGATGGGCGCCGACGATTACATCACAAAGCCTTTCACCCCTTCGGAACTCCTGGCTGCTGTCAACGCCCGGTTGGAAAAGGTGGCGGAGATGGAGCGCAAGTCCGAGAAGAAGCTCGATGAGTTGCGCGGAAAAATGACCCTGGCCTTGCCGCACGAATTGCGAACCCCTTTGAACGGAATCATGGGTCTGGCTTCCATCCTGATTGATGATTACCAAAAGCTGAAGCCAGAGCAGGTCCTTGAGTCCGCTCGTTACATCCATATCTCCGCTGAACGCCTCCATCGCTTGATCGAGAACTTTCTTGCGTACGCGCAGATCGAACTCATGTCCAAGGATGCTAAATCCATCCTTTCCACCGCGACGGCTAGCTTCACTCCCGTTGCGCCCATCATTACGGAACGGGCTCAGACCGTCGCCGCGCGTTGGAAGCGCGAGACTGAGTTGCGGCTGGATATCCGCCCCTGCACCATCCCGACCATTTCCGATAACTTCCAAAAGGTCGTTGAAGAACTGGTCGATAACGCGTTCAAGTTTTCCGAGCCGGGAACATTGGTGCGCATTGTTTCCGGAGCGCTGGGACAAACGTTTTCACTCAACATCATCAATACCGGCCGTGGCATGACGCCGGAACAAATCACCAGCATTGCGCCGCATGTGCAATTCGAGCGGGACAAGTATGAGCAGCAGGGCGCAGGTCTTGGGTTAATCATTGCCAAGCGACTTACAGAGCTCAATGGAGGAACATTTTCCGTCACGAGTACGCCTGGCAAAGAAACGCGCGTGACCGTTACGTTCCCCGCTCCTTCCGCCGCACAGAATTGGCAGGACCACGGCTAGTCTTCGAAACGGACGATGATTTCTCGGGCTCCCGCGGGCACTGGCTTCTCGACGAATTTCCCTCCGGGCCAGCGCACTGTCACAAATGTCGGCGTGCCGCGCATTCCCAACACACACACGGCGCTGCTTTGCGACAGGTACCCGTCCCCCCCGTGTAGTTCATGCGCTGGACCGAGTCCGTCCGCGTACTTTACCCGGATTGTGGCCCCGATCCCATCCGGGTTGTCACGAGTGCCTTGGAGGCGAACCCGCAAACCCACCCTGGCCTTCTCGTTGCGGTACAGTTTCGTTTCACCGCCGTTTTGCGCCACGGCTAAATCCACGCGCCCATCTGCGTCGTAATCTGCGACGGCGCAGCCTCGCTGCTCTCCCCACATCAAGACACCGCTTTCGGCCGGCGCCATTGCCCGCAAGTGTCCCTTTCCATAATTACGTAGCCACAGTCCGCGACCCGCGTCCAAACGCGGAACATCCACGCGCGTTGCGAAAAAATTTTGCGCCAGAAAAACATCTACCGCTCCATCGCCATTCGCATCCGCGATGCTGAGCCCGTGAACCGGCGCCCACTGAGCTTCGCGTGGCAATGGCATGGGCTCGAACCGATCACCGCGATTCCAAAAAATCGTTGATGCCAGAGTTGTCACCCGAAGTTCCCTGGCGAGGCGGAACTGTTCCCCAAGGATTTCCTGGGCGCTTGCCTGAGCAAACGATACGTGCGTGGGAAACCGCGCCCGCAAGAACGGCATCGCAGGGGCGAGCACCGTCAAATTCTCCCGCGGCACAATCTTGTTCGAGGTGGATTCCAGTTCCGCCTCGATCAACGGCAGGCTTCCGTCGCCATTCAGATCGCCTGCATACATGCGCAACGGCGCCTGCGCAGTCGCGCTGTAGCTCGAATTCAACCCCCAGTTTCCAGCGATAATCTCCAGGCGCCCATCGCCATCCAGATCCGCGGTGGTGACGCTGGTCCACAGCCCGGTGAACGTATCGAGCTTTAGTTCAGCCGTCGTATCCCGGAGTTGACCGGCTGTATTCTTGAACACCCGAATTGGCCCCCACTCACACGCTAGAACAAGTTCCGGGAGGCCGTCCGCGTCCAAATCGCTCCAGACTGCGCCGTTGACCAAACCCGCTTTTGCGAGGACAGCTGTGTTTGTGATATCCACGGCCAGTTTTCTGTTCTCGATGCGAAGAATTTGCGAAGGAGCGCTCTCGGGATACCGAGCCGGATTGATTCGGCCGCCCACGAAAATTTCCAATGTCCCATCGCCGTTCAGATCGGCGACGGCCAGTGCGCCGGGCGAAGTTTGATTCCTTACGGCCTGGCTGGTGACGTTAAAAGAGCCGGCGGCTGATGTGCCGAATAACAAAGCCCCCGCTCCGGAAGTCTCATAGCCGGCGCGCGCCATCAGCAACGCCCGCGCGCCGTCCTTCGCCCACCCCGCCATTCCGAGCAGATCATCGTCGCTCACTCCTGCAACGTCATTCCGGGCGAAGGTCCCCTGCCCTGTTGTTCGAAAGATACTCAAAGCACCGCCGCGCCCGCTTCCGATAATCAGTTCTTCGGCTCCGTCACCCTCGAAATCAAACCAGGCAATTCCGGGGCCTGCCTGACTGTGCTTGCGGGGCAGCAAGGGCTGCCGGCCAAAATCATCGAACGATTCTTCGTGATGTTTGTGAGACAACAGCGAGCTGACGTCCTTGAAAAGAGCGGCACCTGCGACGGGTGGATTGGACAAGGGCGCGGAAGACGCATTTGCTTCCTCAAGTTCGTAAACATGATTTGGCAATGCGTCGCGGATGATGCTGCGTGTTCCGTTTCGCCATGTGACTGCAATCGTCATCCGATTCGTCAACGAGCCGGCCGCAAACGTCCGCACTGGTTCATCCGCTGAAAGGTAGCGCCCGCCACAAACCATTTGCTGCGACTGCCAGAGCACCGCTCCGCCCGTAACTTCGATGGTTGCGCCGATGCCGCGGGTGTTCGGTGCCTTCCCCTTGAGCTTTATCGTGACGCGCGGCGCCGCCGTTTCGTTGCGATATACAAGCGGCGGTGCATTGAGGGAACTGAGGATTGCATCCAAATCTCCATCGTTGTCGAGGTCGGCGAATATCAATCCATGACAAACCTGTTTGGAATCGAATCCCCATGTAGCCCCCGCCTCTTCGAAGGTCAGATCACCCCGATTGCGGAAGGCGTAATTAGGCGTTTCGAGTTTGGGAAACTGGAGCAAATGCCTCCGCGCAGCTTCAGGACCTTTTCCCGCGGGTTTGTTCCCTACGTCCAGGTCCTGAGTATCGAAAGCGTGCCCGTTGCTGACCAATAAATCTTCGAAACCGTCCAGGTCCACGTCGAGAAACGCCGGGGTCCATGACCAATCGGACGCGGCGAGCCCCGCGAAATTGGCGAGTTCGGCGTAGGTTCCATCGCCTCGATTCCAGAAAAGTGTGTTGCGCCGAATCTGTGGCCGGTTCTCCACCTCACCCGGCGTCTGTGGCGCCAGGTTCGTCTCGACCATCTGGGTCATGCGCAAGCCGTGTTTTCGGCTTAGCATGTCCACGACCACGAAGTCTTCCCGTCCATCGCGATCGATGTCGGCAAAGTCCACCCCCATCGAAAAATGGCTGGTCTGGCGCACAGCGAGACGGGGGAGCGCACGGAAGCGAGCTGCCCCATCGTTTATCCAGATTCGATCCGGCGTTTGAAAATCGTTGCAGACGTAGATGTCCGGCACGCGATCGCCATTGATGTCTCGCATGGCGACAGAGAGGCTCAGGTCCATGGGCGCTTCCTTGAGAACCTTACCATCCTCGTCGAGGAACGTTCCGCCAGTCCACGAGAGCGGCGTGAATTTTCCTTTGCCATCATTCAGATACACCGCGCTAGGTTCGCCAAATTCAATGATGCGCCCATTGATAATCTTATAGCGACGGGCCGCGCGCCCACTGACCACCGGTTGACCGTTCACCATGCGGTAACTCACCTCGCCTCCGGAGCGCAGGATGGTGTTCTCACCGTAATTAGCGACAAAGAGGTCGAGCGAGCCGTCGCCATTCAAATCCGCCAGCGCCATCGAGGTGCTGCCCAGAGGCCTCGCGGTCAAACCCGCAGCGACCGTGGCGTTGGTAAAGCGCCCATCGCCTTGATTTATAAACAGTGCGGGAGATGTATTGTTCGCGGACACGATCAGGTCCAGTCGGCCATCGCCATCCACGTCGGCAAACACTGCGCCGGTCGAAAACATTCCAGGACAGAGAACACCTGCGCGATCCGTAACGTCTTCAAAGCGGAAGGAACCGACGTTTCTGTAAAGGGCGTTGCGCCCTTCAACGTTGCAGAAATATAGGTCACACAACCCATCGCCATCGAAATCACCGGCTGCCACGCCCGCGCCTTGCATGAGGTTGTGATTCCTGGCCATGGAATCCACCGACAAGGTGTTCGTAAATTGGATTCCGGTTTGCGAGGCGTTGAGCAAAGTGAAGCCTGTCTTGCCGGGCAACTTCGGCGAAATCGCAGCTGCGCGGTAGCCTGTATTCGGTTCCCATCGCAAGGACTGACCATGCGCGGACGAAACGTACAGGAGAGCGATGCCCGTCCAGAAATGAGGCCAGGAAAACATGGGGCGAAAGGCTAGTGAGAACGCAGGCGCAATTCGAGAATCAATTCTCAATCCATCGACTCGAGCCTGATGATTTTCAGGATGATACGGATATATTCCAGTGCGGACCGGGGCGCCGCAGTCAGATGAACATTATCCGTGACGCAGGTTTCGGCGCTCCGGACCAATTCCGCTTCTGAAGCCGGGAATGCGCCTCGAACATCTTTGCCCTTAGGTGCAATGCTTCCTGCGAGCTTGTGAGTTTGGTGTCCGTGCTCTTCAGTGCTCACGCATGAAAGCGTTTCAACTTTTAGCGCACGGCTGTCCCGGAAAGCTCGGTCTTCGCGAAATCCCTGATCCCGTGGCTGCTTCGGGTGAAGTCGTCGTCGAAGTCCACGCCTGTGGATTGAATCACCTGGACCTGTGGCTCGAGGAGGCGGGTTTGCCGATGACGATGTCATTGCCTCGCACGCCCGGTGGCGAAATCGCCGGAGTCATCAGGGAATTGGGCGCGCTTTCCAGCTCCACGGATGAGTCATGGCGAATCGGCGATCGGGTCGCGATCCAATCCAACCTGTTTTGCGGAAGCTGCGAGTTTTGCCAACGCGGCGAAGAATCCTTGTGCTTGCGCAGCGAACTGCTGGGCGTGCAGCGCGATGGCGGCTTTGCCGACAAAGTGGTGGTGCCCGCGACGGCACTGGTGCGTTTGCCGGAGGCGGTTTCATTCGAGACTTCGGCCGCCCTGACTTTGGCCGGCAGCACAGCCATGCACATGTTGGTGGAGCGCACGCAGGTAAATCCCGGACAATGGGTGCTGGTCATCGGTGGTGCCAGCGGGGTCGGCTCGGCTGCCATTCAAATTGCGAAAGAACGTGGCGCGCGCGTCGTGAGCACGGCGTCCAGCGAGGGGAAAAAAACATTGGCCCTACAGCTGGGCGCAGAGTTTGTGGTGGATACAAACGATCCAAAGTGGCCGGCGGAGGTGCGGCGCATTACAAACAAACGAGGCGTCGATGTCGTCGTGGAACACGTGGGCGGGGAAATATTGTCCAAGTGTTTCGATTGCCTGGCTCGCGGCGGAACGGTCGTCACCTGTGGCGCAACCGCCGGCCGGGAGGTGACCTTGAATCTTTGGCCGTTCTTCGTGAAACAACAGCGTTTGATCGGAAGCTATGGCCGCAATCGCGCCGACATGCGGGCCACGCTGGAGTGGGCCGCGGCAGGCAGGCTGAAACCGGTGATTCATTCTGTGCTGCCATTGGCACGCGCGGCGGAGGCCTTTGCTGCCCTGCGCGATCGGAAAGTTCTAGGAAAGCTCGTGATCACTCCAAAATGACGCCGAGGTCACCAAGGTGTCTGAACCGATTCCTGCTTTACTGATGAGCAATTACTTTTAGGTTCACGCGCATGAAGGTCGGCAAATTGTTGCACACGCGTTATCGGCTTAACGATTTGGAGCGCTCCATAAAATTCTACAAAGAAATCCTCGGCCTCGAGGAAGTACGACGGCACAAGTCGCCGCGTGGGTCGGAACTGGTTTTCATGAAGGCGCCCGGCAGTGAGGAATTGATTGAGCTGTGTCATTTTCCATCAAGCGGACCGGTCGAGGTGCAGCCGGACCTGACTCATCTGGCTTTCGAGGTTGAGAGTCTGGAAGCGTTTGGAAAACATCTCGCCAAACATGGATTGAAGTTCTCTGACGGCCCCACCCTCAAGGATGACGGTGGCGGTTTCGCATTCATCGACGCTCCCGAAGGATATGAGGTCGAGCTGATTCAACGCGGTCCTTCCCCGGGTTCCGGCGGGTATTGACGCGAGACGTGCGTCAACGGGCGAGCGATTCCTTTGGTGACACTGGTTTGGATTTCAGGCACCAAGAGTGCGCACCCATTATGAAAAGCCTGGCCCGTCTGCTACTTGGTTTCACCGTCGTTTTGGCATTTGCGCACCTGCACGCCGCGGGCGACAAGCCATTCACATTCCCGCGCAGCACGCCCGAAGCGCAAGGGGTTCCCTCGGCGGCGATCCTTGCGCTGATTGAGGCACTGGATGAAACCGATACCATGAACAGCATTATGCTGGTGCGGCATGGGCAAGTCATCGCCGAAGGTTGGTGGGCTCCGTACACCGCGCAGGACAATCATGAATTGTACTCACTGAGCAAGAGCTTCACTTCCACAGCCGTAGGGATGGCCGTGGCTGAAGGAAGGCTGAGCATCGACGACGAAGTACTGAAGTTTTTCCCCGAGGAATCGCCAGCGCAACCGACCAACAATCTCAGGGCGATGCGAGTGCGCGATTTATTGACGATGTCCACTGGTCATCAGGATGAGGCGGCGACCGCTGCGGATAAGATTTCCGCCAAAGCCTTTCTGGCTCATCCGGTTCCGCACAAGCCGGGCACACACTTCAAATACAATACGCCGGCGACTTTCATGCTTTCGGCCATCGTCCATAAGCAGACCGGGTTGAGCGTCCTGGATTATTTGCGACCACGGCTCTTTGAGCCGCTTGGGATCACACAACCAATTTGGAACACAAACTTTCAGGGGGTCTCGCTCGGGGGTTACGGGCTAAATGTACGGACCGAGGACATCGCTCGCTTCGGACAACTTTATCTCCAGAAAGGACTTTGGCAGGACAAGCAGTTGCTTACCTCCGAATGGGTCGAACTCGCCACGTCAAAGCAAGTTTCCAATGGCAGCAATCCGAAGAGCGATTGGGAACAAGGGTACGGCTTTCAGTTTTGGCGCTGTCGCAATGGCGCGTATCGCGGCGATGGGGCGTTCGGCCAATATTGCATCGTCCTGCCGGAGCAGGACGCTGTGATCGTTATCACCAGCGGCCTAAAGGACATGCAATCTGTGTTGAATCAGATTTGGAACAGACTGCTCCCGGCTTTCAGACCGCAGCCACTGGCTGCGAATCCTGTCTTGCATCGTACGCTGCTCCAGAAGCTTGAGGCGCTCACCGTCAGGACGGTTGAAGGTTCGGATTCGTCGCCTCTTCTTTCACAAATCGCAGGCCGCAAGTTCATCTTTCCGGACAATGACCAGAAGCTGGAATCAATTGTCGTCCGTTCTCATGCCAGCGGTAAAGGGATGACAGTCGTCGTGCAGGCGAATGGCGTTCAGCAGGAAATTTCCCCGGCGTTTCGTGCGTGGCAGCAAGGCACGGCAACGTTCGGAAGTTATGTGGTTCAGCCAGCGGCCGCTTCTGGTGCATGGGCCGCCGATGACACGTTGATCTTGAAGCAATGCCTGACTGAGACGCCTTTCTACGTCACACGCAAATTGCGGTTCGATGGCGACCAGGTTTTTTACGACGCGGAAGTGAATGTCGGTTTCCGCGGGACGAAGCAGGCACAGTTGGTGGGACGCGTGGAATCAAAACCATAGCTCAATGAGATCCAATCGCTCCCTTGCAAGTTGGCTGAAAGCAGCCGCTGCGATCGTGTGGTCGGTTCGGTGTCCAAGCTTTTGCAACGGAAGCCTCTGTATCTTATTGGCATCGGCAGCAGGAGTTGCGGGAGCGGCGACCAACACATCCGACTCGTATCGATTCTGGCCGCAATGGCGCGGGCCTCTCGCAAACGGCGTCGCGCCTCTGGCTCGTCCGCCTATTGAATGGTCGGAAAAAAGAAATGTGCGGTGGAAAGCGGCGCTGCCTGGCAGGGGACATTCTTCCCCCATCGTTTTTGGCGACCGTGTTTACCTGACGGCAGCCAATGAAATTGGGCCCGCGCAAAAACCTGTTTTGGATTCAGCTCCGGGCGTTCACGACAGCGTGCCCGTGACTCACACCAACCAGTATTGGGTGGTTGCACTGAGCCGATCAAATGGGCGCGTGTTATGGAAAACCAACGTTCGCCATGAATGGCCGCACGAGGGCGGACACGAAACCGGAAGTCCCGCGTCGAATTCGCCGACCACGGACGGTGAATTTATCTACGCTTTTTTTGGATCCCGCGGGTTGTTCTGCCTTGATACAAACGGCGCGATGAAGTGGGAAAGGCAACTGGGTAAGATGCAGACGCTCCACGCTCACGGCGAAGGCAGCTCTCCGGTGCTTCACGGCGACATCTTGATTGTGAATTGGGATCATGAAGGCGAATCTTTCCTTCATGCCTTGGACAAACGCACGGGGCGGCAACGCTGGAAAGTCGCGCGTGATGAAAAGACATCGTGGTCCACACCACTGGTCGTCGAGCATGAAGGCAAAGCTTCAGGTCGTGGTCTCTGCTACCAAACGTATTCGAAGCTACGATCTGTCGACCGGTGCGCAGATCTGGGAGTGCGCTGGCCTGACGGACAACGTGGTGTCCTCGCCCATCGTTTGGCGCGATCTCGTCATCGCTGGAAACAGTTATTACTCGCAAGCGATGCTTGCCATTCGGTTGGCCGGTGCGACGGGCGACCTCACCGGCACCACCAATGTTGTCTGGCAACTAAACCGCCTGACGCCCTACGTCTCTTCTCCCCTGCTCTACGACGACACGCTTTATCACATACGTCACAATCAGAACATTCTCGTGCGTCTGAATCCGGCGAGCGGCGAGTTTCGTGGCGAGCCACTGCGCTTGGAGGGAATTCGGGACTTTATCTTTTCCTCGCCGGTGGGAGCTGCCGGACGCATTTATGTCACCTCGCGTGGAGGCGCAACGGTTGTCCTGAGCCATGACCGTGAAAATAAAATTCTCGCGGTCAATCGCCTTGAGGATTCGTTCAGTGCATCGCCGGCGTTGGTGGAACGGGAACTTTATCTGCGCGGCGAAAAGTTCCTCTACTGCATTGCGGAGTAGTCAACATGTCACAGCCACCGAACGACTTCCTCGTCGGCGGACTTTAAATTAGGAATCTTATTTCTCGCCGCTCATGGCATTGCCGCTCGACAGTGCGAATGATAAAAACGGAAGTTTGCCGGCCACTGATATTCCGACTTTTCCGTGGTGATGATTCTGAGCCGCGTTGGAATTTCCGTCCGGGCATTCAAGCGATTGAAGAGTTGAAACACCTCAGCAAACGGGGAAAACCGTTGACGGGCTCTTTTTGCGCCACCTAGATTGAACAAGGTTTTTTTCGCTTTTCACGGCGAATCAGAGGGAGTTTCTCACATGAGCAGTTCAGCAACGTCCGCAGCAGCGAGCAAAGGATTGGAAGGAGTCGTCGCCGCACGCACCAATTTAAGTGACGTGCAGGGGGACGTCGGCAAGTTGATTTACGGCGGCTACGACATCGACGAACTGGCCGGCAAGGTCAGCTACGAGGAAGTCGTTTATCTCCTGCACCACAATCATCTGCCCAATCGCCAGGAGCTCGAAGACCTCAAGTCCGCGCTGGTGGCCTATCGCGAGATCCCCAAGGGCGTCATCGATATCATCAAGAAGTTCCCGCGCAACGCACCGCCGATGCACGCGTTGCGCACCGCCGTTTCAGCGCTGGGTTGCTTTGATACGATCGCCGATGACGACACGATGGATGCGCAGCGGCGCAAGGCGCGCCGCCTGATCGCGCAGATTCCGGTGTGTGTCGCCTATTTTCATCGCGCGCGGCAGAAGAAGGAATTGATCCATCCGACCCGACGCTGGGCGAGGCCGCGAACTTCCTCTACATGATCAATGGCGAGAAGCCGAACGACGAAATGGTGAGCACGATGGACATGTGCTACGTGCTGCACGCGGACCATGGGATGAACGCCTCGACCTTCAGCGCGCGGGTGACCATCGCCACCTTGAGCGACATGTATTCGGCCATCACCACGGCCATTGGCACGCTGAAAGGACCGCTGCACGGCGGCGCCAACGAAGGCGTGATCAAGATGCTCCAGGAGATCGGCTCGCTGGAGAAAGTGGACGAATACATCGAGGATGCCCTGGCCAACAAACGGAAGATCATGGGCATCGGCCATCGCGTTTACAAAATGCTCGATCCGCGCGCCCCGCATCTGAAGCGCATGGCGCAAATCCTCAGCGCGAAAGTGGGCGAGGCGAAGTGGATTCAAATGAGCGAGCGCATCGCGGAAATCATGCTCGAAAAGAAAGAGCCTGAACGCGAACGTCGATTTCTATTCCGCCACGGTTTACTAGTCGCTGGGTATTCCGACCGATTTGTTCACGCCCATCTTCGCGATCGCCCGCACCAGCGGCTGGACGGCGCATGTGCTGGAACAACTGGCGGACAACCGGCTGATTCGCCCGCAATCACTTTACACCGGACCGGTGGGTCTGAAGGTGGTCCCGATCGATCAGCGTTGAGCGGAACCTCTGGTGGACGCCGATCTGCAATACTGACTTCTCTAATTTTCCATGAACATTCACGAATATCAAGCCAAGCAACTCCTGGCACAATACGGCGTCGCCGTGCCGCCCGGCGAGCCGTGCAAGACAGTCGAGCAAGCCAAGGCTGCGGCAGATAAGATTTTTGCCGCCGGCAACAAGCTCGTCGTCGTCAAGTCGCAGATCCACGCCGGCGGCCGCGGCAAAGGCACTTTCAAGAGGGGTTTCAAAGGCGGCGTGAAGCTCGCCAAGTCAGTCGAGGAAGCGGTTGCACACGCGAAGGCAATGCTCGGCAATATGCTCGTCACCAAGCAAACCGGGCCGGAAGGACGCGTCGTGAGCACCGTGCTCGTCGCCGCGGCTGAGGACATCAAAAAGGAATTTTATCTGGCCGTGCTGCTGGATCGCGCGACTTCACGGCCCCTGATCATGGCCAGCACCGAAGGCGGCGTGGACATCGAAGAAGTGGCCGAGAAAATCGCCGAGAAGATTATCAAGGAACACATCGATCCGGCGGTGGGCTTCATGCCGTATCAGGGGCGCAAGATGGCCGCGGCGCTGGGGCTGAAGGGAGATTTGGCCGGTCAGGCGGCCAAGCTGCTCGCGGGCGTTTACAAAACCTGGTGGGAAGCCGACGCCGCCATGGTGGAGATCAATCCCGCTCTGCATCTGTGTGGGCGCCGATGGCAAGGAAAAGTTGGTCGCGGTCGATGCCAAGATCGGTCTGGATGACAACGCCCTCTATCGCCACAAGGACATTCAGGAGATGCGCGATCTCGCGGAGGAATCGCCGCTGGAAATCGAAGCCAGCAAGTTCAACCTGAATTACATCAAGCTCGACGGTTCGATCGCCTGCCTCGTGAACGGCGCAGGACTGGCCATGGCGACGATGGACATCATTCAGCATTTCGGCGGCAGACCCGCCAACTTCCTGGATGTCGGCGGCGGCGCGAGCAAGGACCAGGTCACGGCGGCGTTCAAAATCATTCTCAGCGACCCGTCCGTGAAGGCGATCTTCGTCAACATCTTCGGCGGCATCATGGATTGCAACGTCATCGCCACGGGCATTGTAGCGGCGGTGAAAGAAACGGGATTGAAACTGCCGCTGGTGGTTCGACTGGAAGGCAACAACGTGGACGCGGGCAAGAAGACGTTGGCCGAAAGCGGCCTTACCATCATCACCGGCGACAGCATGGCCGACGCAGCCCAAAAGGTGGTAAAGGCAATCCAGTAGATAGGACAACGCCGCCCTTGCGAGCGGCGTTTGTCCGGTTGGCATTCAAAAATTTTCAAATGGCTATTCTCGTCACTCCCCAAACAAAGGTTCTTGTTCAAGGCATCACCGGAGATTTGGCGCGCGCCATGCCCGGCTCTCGCTCGACTACGGCACGCAGGTGGTGGCCGGAGTCACCCCGGGCAAGGGCGGGCAGGTCTTTGAACATGGAAGTTTCAAAGTTCCAATCTTCGACACGGTTGCCGAAGCAGTGAAGCAAACGGGCGCGACGGCCAGCGCCGTCTTTGTCCCTCCGCCCTTCGCCGCCGACGCAATCCTCGAAGGCGTGGATGCGGGGCTGGATCTGGTCGTTGCCATCACTGAGGGGATTCCCGTGAACGACATGGTTCGAGTCAAGCAAGGAATGGCCGGAAGCAAGACGCGACTCATCGGCCCGAACTGTCCCGGGATCGTCACACCCGGCGAAGGCAAAGATTCACACGGTGGTTGCCGCATTGGCATTGCGCCCGGTTACATTCACAAGAAAGGCAACATCGGCGTTGTCTCGCGCAGCGGCACGCTGACCTACGAGGCGGTATGGCAACTGACCTCCCGCGGCGTTGGCCAGAGTACCTGCGTGGGCATCGGCGGCGACCCGGTCAACGGCACATCGCACCTGGATGTAATCAAGCTGTTCATGGAGGATCCCGAGACTCACGGCATCATCATGATCGGTGAAATTGGCGGCAGCGCTGAGGAAGAAGCCGCCGAGTGGATCAAGAAGAACGGCACGAAGCCCGTGGCTGGTTTCATCGCGGGCGCCACCGCGCCTCCCGGACGGCGCATGGGCCACGCCGGTGCCATCGTGAGTGGCGGCAAAGGAACGGCAGTGGCCAAGATCGAAGCCTTCAAGGCCGCGGGTATCGGCGTGTCGGTAACTCCCAGTGAGATGGCGGATACGCTCTTGAAGATGATGTGAGAAAGAGAATGGCGAATGATCCATGACCAATGACGGAGCGTCCGACCAGAGGACACGAGTGTTCGTCATTAGTCATTTGAAGCCATCATTCTCGCATGCTCGTCCTCGATTTCATCCTGAACGTCTTCTGCCTCCTCCTCTGGTTGAATTGGCGCAGCGGCCGTCTCGCCTCTTCGATCAGGACAACAGGAATCGCGCTAGTTGGGACTCTCCGCCGTGCTGACTCAGCGCCCCGCGAACGCTGGAGTTCCTCGCTCATCCTCGTTGTCATTCTTCTTGTTCGACCTGTCCTTTACCTGCAATTGGGAGCGTCCACCCACTGGACTCCGCAGATCTCTCTCGGCGCGTTTGTTTTGCACTTTCGAAGCGATCTTATCAGTCGCATGGTGGCTTATTCCCTGCTGAATTTTTGTGTGTTCCTAGCGGCCTTTTATTTTTCACTGCTCCTCATCGTCGCGGTGAACCGTTCCGAGAGAGGGCCGGATGCGTGGCTCGCTCTGGCTCGGAGTCATCTGGGGATTCTTTCCCGCAGTCCGGCGTGGCTTTGCCTGTTACTCCCATACTTGATCACGTTCGTCTTGTGGCTGGCAATTGGTCCGCTGCTTGCAGCCATGGAGATTCATTTGCCCCTGAAGTCTTTCTCCCAACTCGCGTCCCAAGCCGCAATCGTTGGGTTGGGCGGCTGGCTCCTCTGGCAATACGCCATCGCTCTCATTTTCATTCTGCACGTTGTGTCGAGCTACGTGTACCTGGGCAATGCCCCGGTGTGGAAGAGCATCAATGCCACCGCACGCAATCTTCTTCGCCCCATCAGTTGGCTTCCCCTGCGCTTTGGTAAAGTGGATCTAGCCCCCGTCCTTTCGCTCGGCTTCATTGTTGCCATTGTAATATTCGCTCCCGTTGGCTTGGCCCTGCTCTACCAGGCCTGGGCGGCATGATTTGATAATTGGAGCGCTCTGCGGCCACGCATACCCGATCGTTTAGCGAACGAGCGAATCCAGTGTGTTCAAGCGTCCGCCATTATTTCTTCGGTGCCGTTTTCCTGGCGGGCAACGGTCCGGTCCACACGAGCAACCGGTGCGATTCGCTGTCTTCCTCGGACTCGCCGGTGATTGTATTCTCGGGCGGCACGCCTGGCATTTCAAACTGGTGCGAGACGATTCGCGTGCCGGGCATGAGCTTTTGCAATTGCGGTCCAACCGCCCGTGGCTGGTGATCGCATAAACGAATTCTCGATACCTAGCGCCGATGGAACACAGTTGTCCGCCCCCCTAATTCCGACCGCCGGATAGATCTTCAGTTCCTTGATCATGTCTAGCTTCCACACCAAACCGGGCTTGCCATGACTGCGGCGCAACTGGGCTATATCCAGGCAAATCGTTTCGGCCAAAGTCGTGGTGGTCCACAGGCGATCTCCCTCGATGAGCGCGGAACCG
Source organism: uncultured Verrucomicrobiae bacterium (assembly GCA_963760275.1). Classification (GTDB taxonomy): domain Bacteria; phylum Verrucomicrobiota; class Verrucomicrobiia; order Limisphaerales; family SIBH01; genus JANNGC01. Next base: position 1,098,061 of record CAVXCM010000002.1, on the reverse strand, counting down.
GTGTAGCCGCCCGCAGCCCAGCGGAAACCGCATTCGGCCGATGGCCAACGGGTTAGTGCGGATCGGCAGCAACAACGCCAATCCGCCGGAGACAAATTAGACGGGGCCGGCCGGCGTGTTGCTGTGTCTCCGCGAACGTGACGGGCAATTCCTGTATCAACATCTCTCGGTCCCCCCGCACTGGCGTGGCAAAGCTGTGCGAGCCGATCCTGGGGTTCCACTCGATATTCCCGCCGGTCTTGGTGTTCCAGTCGAGCGGCGGATTCCTTTCCTGGCTCACCGCATTTCGGGCGTGGTCGCGGCCGAACATGAGCCAATCGGCGGCTGGCAACTGACTCGCCCACAAGCCCAGCGACAGCATCAGGGCATTCAGGAAACCTCGTTTCATCGTCACGTTTAAACTCCCGCCTCCCAAGCTCTCGAGGCGCTTCGTCAGCTACTGTTCGCCATTGAGAAAACGGATATCAGGCCCTCTAGGTTCTGCTGCAGATGGCAGTTCCCACGCCACGGTTTCTCCGTCACCGCCGGCCGCGCGTAACCATTGTCCGTCAGGAGTGAACGCCAAAATCTTGCCGCCCGTGAGCGGTAGAAGATGCGCCGGACACGCTGGGGACCGTTCTAGGCCCGTGGCTGTTGTGTTCGATCGGACCAGGGTTCCGCTTTTCAATCGGCACAGCAAGGTGCCTTCATCCACCTTCCACACTTTGAGGCTTGGCATTCTGCCGTGGCTAGTACCGACAGTGGCGAGCATCCGGCCATCCGGTGAAAACTCCACAGCTTGCGGCTGACAATGATAAAAGGTGCGCAAGGTCGCGCCATCCGAAGCGCGGCCATAAGTGATGCGTCCTTCCGCAGTCACCACAACGAAGTGCTCGCCATCGGGAGAACATGCGGAGAAGGCAGCGGCGGTGGTGGCGTGGTGTGGTGCTTTGACTACTCGGTCTTGCGCGAAACTTTCTCCGGTCACGCTGCGCGACAAAACAATCGCTGCACCGGCGAGGGCACAGAGAGAATGATTGGCTTTCATTTTTTTGCTTTTGTTAACCGCATGCGGCACTGCCTGCATTCGTCCGTTACTACAGAAAGGGAGAGGGCCGGTTACAGGGCGGGTTCAAAAATACGCGTTGGTCTATTTGAGTTGGACTGCGCTGGCGAACCGGGGCGACGACCGCGCTTTTGGGCGTTCTGATCGTCGATTTTCAAGAGCGACGTGGCGCATCAATTCATGCTGCAGTCTAAAGCGCCAGAACCGAGGGTCAGGGTTCTGCGGTGATTGCGACGAGGAATGGTGCCGGAACACCCCGGCCGGGCGGAGCGACCCGGCCCGAAACAAAATCGATGCTGACGATCTCGACATTCACGCGGGGATTCTTCCAAGTGGTTTTGAAGAGGCGGATGAACCGTTCCTTTTTCCGGCTCGCCTCGTTAGTCCCCATCCACGCGACAGTGTATAGAGTGTTCGTCTGCGCCCCGCGGGTCCACCAATCCGCCACCTCAATGCCGCCGCGAATCGGAATCTCTCCCTGCTGTCCATCAGCGTAATGGATCACGTAGGCACCAATCCGCACTCCATTTGTGGAGGTGGACGCGTAAATGGCCGAATGAAGGAAATGCAAGTGCTCGCATTGCCGTCCGATCGTGATCTCAGAAACTTGTTTTGGGTAAGCCATCCCGTTGGCAGCGTTGGCCCCGACTTGAATCAGCCCCCGCACATCGAAATCAACTCCTGCCAGTCTTTGCATTCCTGTTGGGACCGACATCGGGCTGCCTTCGATATGCCAGGTCTCGTCCAGTCGGGCGTTGTAGTAGGCGGACAGGTCGATCAGGTTGGCCGGAGTTTCGGAAGGGCGTGGCGGAATGTTGCGAGCAGACAGCAAATCAGCCTGAGCTTCAGCCGGGCGTTTCAGATGTTGCAGCACTTGCGACCGGTTGAGCAACGCGCCGATCCGCGCATTGGGCGGCACATTCGTATCCGCGAGCACACTGGAGTACAGACTCGTAAGCGCGCTCCAATCCCGCAGCAGGGTCAAACTCAGGTTTATCGGCGCTGAAAATCCTCAGCGAATCATGCCCAGCCGTCGCGAGGCGTTTCCCGTCGGGGCTGAACGCTACACCGTGAACTGGGCGATCAAAGCCACGGAGCGTGAATGCCACCAAGCCGCTCTCCATGTCCCAAATCTTCACTTCGACCGGCATCTTGCCACTCAACCGGCCGCTGGCGGCGACGAGTCGCTTTCCGTCCGGGCTGAAGGCGACGTTGAAAACGTTGTCCGACACTCCACTCAAATCGAACACCTCGTCCCCCGTTTCAACATTCCAAACCTGAACTTCACCGAGGCGCGGTGCTGCTGTAGTTCCGCCATATAACCCGCCAGCGGAAGCAAGCCGTTTCCCGTCGTTGCTGAAAGCCAGACCCCAAACAGCGAATCGTCGCGTTTTCAGTGTTTTGAGGAGGCGGTGGGCTTTCCAATCCCAGAGCTCCACCGCGCCAGGCTTCCCGCCAACTCTCAAGTCGGTCATGTTGGGACCAAAATCCCCGGTGGCGAGGGCGAGTAGCTTGCCATCTGGACTGAACGCCAGGTCATAAATGTCATTGGTCTTTCCGTCGAAAGTGTCGATTTCCTTGTCTGTGTTAAACTCCCGCAGTTTCGCCGTCCGCGCCTGGCAACTGGCGAAGATTTTTCCATCCGGGCTGATAGCCACGCCGTACCCACCAGTGATTGGCTGCCCATTCGGTCCAAACTTCACTCGTCCATGTGCAGTCGAGCCCCCGGCCGCGTTCGACCTAGACAGCCCTTTGACGGTCCCGTCCTGTTTGGCGGTGAGTACATTCCAAGCGCCGCTCCTTGTCGCTACTGATTGACTATCGGGGGAAAACGTCACGTCCGAGCCGGAGCCATTCAGACGCTTGGCTTCCTGGGTCTCGCTCACATCCCAAACTTTAATCAATCCGTCGGAACCGCCCGACAGAACGCTGCTCGGAGAGCCAGGCACGAAAGCGACGGTTTGCACCGCGCCAATGTGCCCTCGGTACGTGTGCCGGGCATTGTTGGTTGACAGCAACCGCACACTGACAACCCGGTCGGCGCCGCCAGATGCGAGCCACATTCCGTACGTATCAAAGGCCACGCTTGAAGCCGCTCCAACATGGTCGGAATAGCTGGACCGCACCGTCCCGGATTTGATGTCCCAGAGCTTTACGGTTCCGTCTTCGTGCGCCGAAGCCAATTGGTTGCCATCCGGACTGAATGCGACGCTGTGGGTCACGTTCACGGAAGCGCTCAGCGTTAGAAGCAGCAAGCCAGTGTTACCATCCCAAACCTTGATCGTACCGGCTCGTTCCTCCACTGATCTTCCAGATTCTGTGACGGACCCGGGACGACCGCTGCCAGACGCAATCAGTTGGCCATCGGAACTGACGGCGATGCAATTGATGGCCTCCCCATGTTCAAGAGGGGAAAGGATTGGTTCTCCGGTTTCACTATTCAGGGTTGTGATCGTGCCGTCACCGCTCGCCGAAACCAATCGTTTGCCATGCGCACTGTAGGCCAGATGGGCGACATGGTGTTCGTGCCGTTTGGAAATCCACGATTTGCTCGCGGCCCGTATTTCCCAAGTCTCCACGAGTCCATTCGCACCGCCCGTGGCCAGATGAGTTCCCTTCGGGTTGAAGGCCACGCTGGTGATTCCCCGCAGCCTCGGGCCGAAGGCAAGATCCTCCAAACCCGTCGTCGCATCGCAAATCTTGACGACACCGGTACCGCTCACAGCGGCGATGCGATGTCCGTCACTCGTGACCGCCAAGGATCGCACCCGGTTTGTAAAGCCGCTCAGGGTCAGCACTTCGGAATGACAGAGTCGCTTGAGATAATGCCATTCCCAATGACGAAGCTCCGGCGGACATTCATCCAGCAGTTGATCCGCATACGCCACATTGTTGGCTTCCCACTCGCGCTGCGCCCAGGCAATGCGGCGAAAGTACTGACTTTTTTCCAATTTGACCAAGGCCGTTTCCGCGATCCAGCGCTGTTGCGCTTCCTTGCTTCTGGCATCTGCTTCAGCCGACCGTGCTCGCTCCGCGTCCACCAACGCCGACTCCTTGAGTTTTCGTTGTTCTTCTTCCGCCTGTCTGGCCTGCTCGGCCGCCTGAAGCGCTGACTCAATTCTTTTCCGGAGCGTCTGTTCGGCTTGAAAGGCGAGTTGCGCCGAGAGCACACCAATGATTGCAAAGACCGCGACGCAACTCATTCCGACGAGTGCTGCCGCCGTTGGCTTCCGCCTCGCCCATTTTGCCGTGCGTTCGAGTGTGGTGCTGGGTCGCGCCAGAATGGGTTCGTGGTGGAGAAACCTGTTCAGGTCGTCCGCCATTTCCTGTGCTGATCCGTAGCGCCGCGTCGGTTCCTTCTCCAAACATTTCAAACAAATCGTTTCCAAATCCCGCGGCACTTTCGGGTTCAGCAAGCTTGGGGAAACCGGCTCCGTTTCGCGGACCAACTTTAGCGTGTCCAGTGTCGTCTCTCCCTGAAACGGTGGCCGTCCAGTGAGCAATTCATACAGAATAGCGCCGATCGAATATACGTCACTGGCGGCGTCCGCAGTGGTCCGTTTGCCCATCGTCTGTTCCGGCGCCATGTAACTTGGAGTGCCCAAGACCGCGCCGGTCGCCGTCAACCGCGAATCTTCCTCCAGCCGTCTGGCCAATCCGAAGTCGGTGATATGCGGCGCACTGAACGCGTCCACCATCACGTTGAATGGCTTGAGGTCCCGATGCAGAATGCCGCGCTGATGAGAGTAATGGATGGCATCGGCAATTATTTTCACGCAAGCCGCAGCCCGCTCCGCCGGCCAGGGGTGTTCGCGGACTAACTCAGCGAGGCATTTTCCCTCGATGTAGTCCATCGAGAAATAATGCTGCCCGTTATGTTCCCCGACTTCGTGAATGGCGACAATGTTCGGATGATGCAAACTGCCGGCGGCCTCCGCTTCCGCGCGAAAGCGTTGAATGTCCGCTTCGCTGGCCAGCACTCCCGCGCGAATCATCTTCAACGCAACGACGCGGTTGAGGCTCACCTGCCGCGCCCGGTAAACCACGCCCATGCCGCCGCGCGCAATTTCCTCCAGAAGTTCGTAATCGCCGAAGTAGCGGATGCGGATTGTTCCATCCAGACCGGGGGCCGATGCGTCCAGCCCCGAAGTTTCGTCGGACGGTGGCTCCAGCGCCAGTTTTAGCAAGCAGTTGGCGCAGTATTCTCCGACGGCCTGACCAGCCTGGATCACGCCGCAGCGCTGACATCGAGAGTCTTCAGCCATAGTCACAAAGCACAAACCAAGGTTTGTTTCGGTTCTTACTACAGAATTACTGACATCTCGTTACAGGTTATGAAAACGCCGTGGGACCTCAGGCCAAAGGAAGGGGTGCTCACCCGCTCATGGCGGCCATCAGGCAGCGCAATTCCTCATCCACATCGGAGGGCGTGGCCACGGTTTGGGCGATCTCCGCTCGGACGGTTTCGCGGAAGCGTTGGCGCAAGCGATGCACTGCCACCTTGACCGCGCTTTCGCTCATGCCCAGCGGTTCGGCGCGCTCGCGATATGACTCGGCGGTGCATTCCGTCAGCAGGAGGCTCTTTAACCGGTCGAACAGTTCCCGCTTGCCAGCGGCGGCGTAGTCAGCCCCGAGATGTTCCATGGACCGTTCGAGCAGGGTAACCGCCCAGCGCTTGTCGAAGAGGCCCTCCGGCGAAAGTTGATCGGCGGCTTGTTGCACGTAGCTCTGCTCGGCGGCGGCTTCGTCGAGGGAAAAAACTTTCTGCCCGCCGCCCCGTTTCTGGGCCTGGCTGCGGTCCCATTCGTTAATCAGAAAATGCTGGAGTGATTTCAGCAGGAAGGAACGGAACCGGCCCCGCTCCGGATCCGCAAGTTGCAGGTGTTTCTTTGCCAGCAGGCGCGCGAAGAATTCCTGCGTCAGATCCTTGGCATCTTCAGGCGGGTGGCCGGCACGGCGCACGTAGGCATATAGGGGAGGCCAATAACTCCGGCACAATTTTTCGAGGGCGGTCGCTGCCTCTGGGTGCTGGGATTGTCCCGCCAGCATCACAACGCTCCAATGCGTGGTGTTGAACTGGCCAGCGGCGGGAGCGGCCGATATATCGTTGCATGGCGTGAGCGAATGCATATTGCCTCGGATCGGATCAAGTTGCCGCAGACTTGGTCGGACCAGGCGTTTGGTCAATCACACTTTCCGCCTGCTGCCCGGTGGAATCCGCAAGGTGGGTGCAGCCGAGGTTGTGGCTGCGAAACTATCCGCGCGTCCGTTGGTGGAGGGTTCTGCCAGTTGCAAACTGGCAGGAGGTTGAAGCCGTCGCGCGGCGACGGCGCTTGCCATCGAAATCGGCCGTTTGTTTAATCGTCTTTGTGTCACAACAGCAAACCTTGCGGCGGTCGATAAGTTTTTCCGGGATTGGCCTGCACAGCGGCAATCGCGTGAATATGACCTTTGCGCCCGGGGCGCCGAACAGCGGCATCCGATTTCGCCGTGTCGATTTGGAGGGGAAACCCGAACTTGAGGCGCGGGTGGAGCAAGTCGTAGAGACCAATCGATCCACGTCGCTTGGTCGCGGTGCGCTCAAAATTCATACCGTCGAGCACGTGCTCGCGGCGTTTGCCGGATGCGAGATTGACAACGCCATCGTTGAAATCGATGCGAACGAAATGCCCATCGCGGACGGCAGCGCGCGCGAATACGTGCGCATGATCGACGCGGCGGGCGCCGTGCCGATGGCCGAAGCCCGGGAGCCTTATCGCATCAAGGAGCCAATTGAGTTGCAGGTGGGCGAATCGATCATGTCGATTTTCCCGCATGACCATTTCAAAATCAGCTGCACCAGTGCGGACGGCGGCGGTCGATTCACGCAATTCTACAGCATTGATCTCACGCCCGATAAATGGCGGCAGGAATTGGCCCACGCGCGAACCTTCTGTTTCTTCGAGGAGATTGAGTATCTCTACAAGAGCGGTTTGATTCGGGGCGGGAGTTTGGAGAATGCCGTCGTCATTCGCGATGATGCGGTGCTCACCAACGAACCATTGCGTTACCCGGAAGAGTTCGTCCGTCACAAGATCCTCGATATCATCGGTGACCTTTCGCTCCTGGGGCGTCCATTGCAGGGACACATCATCGCGATCAAGCCGAGCCATTCTGCCAATGTGGAGCTGGTCAAAGCGATTCAAACGCAGATCCGCAAACCGCTGGTGGCAGCCCAGACTTTTGCGCCCCCTCCCCCACAACCGGCGGAGCGCGAACGTCCGGTAATCACGGAGAAACCTGCGGTGACGGCAACCGTCGCTCCCACTGAACCTCTGGTGCGGGACGGCGCCACGCTCGATGTGATGCAAGTGATGAAGATCCTGCCGCATCGCCATCCTTTCCTGATGGTGGACAAAGTCACACGCATCGAGGGGAACAAGATTACGGCCATCAAACAGGTGAGTATCGGCGAGTTCTATTTCGAGGGTCATTTTCCGGCTCACCCTATTATGCCAGGCGTGCTGCAGCTGGAGGCTATCGCCCAGGTCGCAGGCATCCTCATGATGCGCCAGGCAGAGAACGCCGGGAAGCTCGCCTACTTCATGTCTGCGGAAAGTGTTAAATGGCGAAAACCCGTTCGTCCCGGCGATACCCTAGCCATTAACGTCGAATTAACCAAATCACGCGGCAAAATCGGCAAAGCCAAAGGGGTTTGCTCGGTGGAGGGTGAAACCGTGAGCGAAGCGGAAGTCACTTTCATGCTCATCGACCAGTAATGAAGTCGATTCACTCGACCGCGATCATTCATGCGAAGGCGCAGATTGGGGAAAACTGTTTCGTCGGCCCTTATTGCATCATCGGAGAACACGTGGTGTTGGGTGACGACTGCAAACTCCACGCTCACGTTGTTATCGATGGTCACACCCGATTGGGAGCCCGCAATGAGATTTTCCCGTTCGCCTGCATTGGATTGAAGACGCAGGATTTGAAGTGGCGCGGCGGTGTCACTCATTTGCAGGTTGGCGACGACAACACCTTTCGCGAATACGTCACCATCAATACTTCCACCAGCGACGGCGGCGTGACGCGCGTCGGCTCCCATAATCACATTCTTGCTTACGCGCACATCGCTCACGACTGCACAGTCGGCGATCACATCGTCATGTCGAACGTAGCCACTCTGGCGGGCCACATTCTTGTGGAAGATTTTGCCATTGTGGGCGGTTTGGCTGCCGTACATCAGTTCTGCCGCATCGGGAAAATGTCCATCATTGGCGGATGTTCGAAGGTTGTGCAGGATGTTCCGCCGTACATGTTGGTCGATGGCAACCCTGCTGAAACCCGCACCATCAACAAGGTCGGCCTGGAACGTAATGGCGTGACGCTGGAGACTGAGAACGCGCTGAAGCAAGCCTACCGAATGCTATTCCGAGACGGACTGACGGTCGGAACCGCCCTCGCAAAAATTGAATCCGAACTGCCGGCCAGTCCGGAAATGGCTCATCTTATCCATTTCGCCCGGACAAGCGAACGGGGCCTGTGCAAGAAGTCAGCAGCGCCGACTGAGTCTTGACGCTTGGCGCTCCACCTTTCCGATGGCCACCTCCCGTTCGTCCGAGACCTGTGCTGATGTGGTATTTGCAGAAGAATTTGAGCATTCCTAGGACATCCACGTCTTAGGTTTGGCTCGCCGATTCGGTTCCTCAAAGTTGGTTTGTGGCCTTGTGAATAACTTCCCACTATATGTGGTGGGTTTCGACTTTACACGGCGATGAAGAACACTATTTGTAGGAACCGTCATGTATCTCAAAAACCTCACGATGTTCGGCTTCAAGTCGTTTGCCGATAAGACGTCGCTTACCTTCCAGCCGGGCGTCGCCGCCATCGTTGGACCCAATGGGTGCGGTAAGTCCAATGTCTCAGACGCAATAAGATGGGTACTGGGCGAGCAATCAGCCAAGGCGCTCCGGGGTGGGGAGATGGCAGACGTGATTTTCAACGGAACGGATGGGCGCAAACCGATCGGGATGGCCGAAGTCTCTCTCACCATTGGGGGCGTGGATGAGGAACATCTAAAGGCGGCCGGGGTGGAGCTGTCTTACAATGAAGTCACGGTGACGCGCCGGGTCTTCCGCGATGGAGGAAGTGAGTATTTCATCAACAAGACTCTTTGCCGGCTGAAGGACATCCAGCAGTTCTTCATGGGCACGGGCATGGGTAAGACGAGCTACTCGATCATGGCCCAAGGGAACATTACCCAGATTCTCTCCAGTAAGCCGGATGATCGACGGCTGGTGTTCGAGGAAGCGGCGGGCATCACTAAATTCAAATCCCAGAAAAAAGAGGCGCTGCGCAAACTGGAATACACGGAGCAGAATTTGTTGCGCATCCAGGATTTGATTCGCGAAGTGAAGCGGCAAATCGGCTCGCTCCAGCGGCAGGCCGGCAAGGCACGCCGTTACAAACAGGTGGCTGAGGAGTTGCGGCATTTGGAAACCCAACTGGCGCGTCATCAATTCGATGTTCTGGAGCAGGAAATATCCGCACGCACCGCCACGGCGGAGCGGTTGCGAACGGACATGGAAGTTTGTTCAGCGACCGTCTTGCGGGCAGAGGATGAGATTCTGCAGTTGCGCGCGCGCTTGTCCGAGCTCGAAGAAAAAATCACTGAATCGCAGCACCGCGGTATGGAGCTGAAGAGCCAATCCGACCGGCACGAAAGCCGGATCCATTTCAACGAGGAGCGCTTACGGGAATTGGAGCATCAGAACGCTCGTGCCTTGCATGACATCACTGAAGCGGAGGAGCGCGTCCACGCCGCCCGGGAGGAACTGGCCATCGTCGTCGAAAAATTGGATGCCGCGACTTCCGCACTGGAGTCCCACCGGACAACCCTTGAGACCAAACGCGAGGCATTGCGGGCGTTGGAACAGAACTTGATCGCCAAGCAGGACGCGATGCGGAAAGCCCAGTCCGATGCGTTTGCGGCAGCGCAACAACTCACGCGAGTGCGAAATGAGATCAATGCCTTGGATCTCCAGAAGCAGGGCAACACGATCCGATTGGAGAAGCTTTCGGCGGAGAAAATCCAACTTGAGGAAGAGCGATTGCGTCTGGATACGCGCCTCCATGAATTTGCCGCCAGCGTGGAGTCCGAGAAACTGACCGTTCAAACAAGCCGTGGCACCGTGGAGGAACGCCAAGCCCGGTTGCGCCAGATCCAGGTGGAACTGAACCGCATAGGGCAGGAATTGGATGCCGTGGTGCGTCAGCAGGCTGAGAAGCGCTCGCGCCTGACTGTGCTCGGGCAACTGCAGGAGTCGCACGAGGGATTCAGCGCGGGAGCACTGGCGGCGTTGAAGCAAACGCAATCCGTACTCGGCTCGCTGGCTGACAAAATACGCGTGCCGGACGAATACATCGCCGCTGTCGAGTCCGCGCTGGGCAATCATCTGCAACTTGTCTTGACCGAACAGCCGGAAGCGGCTCGGGAAATTTTAAATGATCTGGGCACGAATAAAAAAGGCAGGGCCAGCATTGCTGCGCTTTCGCTCGGCCAGGGTTCTACTAATCAGGTCACCTCTCCTGACGCATTGGAATCGTTCCAATCCGTCAATGCCGCTTCGGTCGTGCAGACGGACGAGATAACGTTGGCGCTTGTCCGTGCGCTTCTGGGCCGGACCTGGATCGTTGCCGACCTCGCGACGGCGACTGAAGCGTTGCGTGCGACCAAGGGCGAGTTCAACTTTGTCACCCGCGCCGGCGAGTTATTGAGTCGCCATGGAATTTACACGGGCGGCTATTTGAACGGGAACAGCAACGGCAAGGCGCCTTCGTCAATCCTCGGACGGAAGAACCAGATCATTGAACTCGAATCACAGTTGGCCGCGTTACAGGAGCAGATAAGCGAAATCAGCCGGGGTAAAGGCACGTTGCAAGCGGAACAAACCGCGCTGCAGGCCAGCCTCCAACAGGCACAAACCGAATTGCGCCAGCAAGAAGTAGCGATTGCGACACACGAGGGCGAGTTCAAGGCGCTGCAAAATTCCCAGCGGGCCTTGCATCAAAAGATCGATACGGTCGTTTACGAAATTCAGAATCTTGCGGCCCAGGAAAAAGAAGGGAGTGAGAAGCGAACGGCTTTGGCCGCTCAAGTTTCGGAAGCTGAGTTACGCGAGAAGGCAGCGCAGGAATTGGTCGTTCAACTGGGCGCTGGACTTGATGAGCTCCGACAGGATCGCGACGCCGCCAACTCTTCGTTGACGGAGACCAAGGTGTCACTGGCGACGGATGAGCAACTCATGGCGTCCTTTGGAAAGCAGCGTGGCCCCCTGGAACAGCGTATTCGCGAGCTCACCGCGCTGGCGGAGCAGCGGCGTAACGAAATCAGCTCGTGTCTCAAGCGGAAGGAACAGGCTGAATCTGAGAACGAGGAGTCGCGCCGCCAGATGGATCGTTTGCAGCACCAGAGAGAGGTAGTTGGGGCGCAGACGGCGGAGTTGGTCGGGGAAAAGAGCGGCGTGGATAATGAGGTGGCGGGGCGCGAGGATAATCTTCGAGTCGAACGCAACCGACTCACGGCATTGCAACAGCAGCGCGGCGCGGTCGACGTGGAACTGGCTCAGAAAAATATGAGCGTGCAGAACTTGCGCGAGCGCATTCAGCAAAAGTACCAAATCAACATTGATGACGTTCGGAGTGAGTGCATCACCATCACTTATGCTGATGAGGGCGCGCCCAAGGTCCAGACGTTGACCCCCGAGGAAATGGCGGCGACGGGTGCAGGCACAGATTGGAATGCGATCACCGAACAGGTCGGCACGCTCCAGCAACGCATCGAGGAGATGGGGCCAGTGAACCTGGTGGCAATCGAAGAGTATGAGGAGACGGAGCAGCGACACACCTTCCTCAGCACCCAATACGAGGACCTCGTCAAGGCGAAGGCGGAGTTGGCGGAAGTGATCAACCGCATCAATACGCAGACGAAGGAGATGTTCCTCACCACGTTCAATCAGATTCGCGAGAACTTCCGCAACATGTTCATCGAAGTGTTCGGCGGAGGTAAGGCCGACCTGATCCTGACGGATGAGAACGACGTGCTCGAGTCAGGCATTGACATCGTGGCGCGGCCGCCCGGTAAACAATTGCAGAGCATTTCGCTCCTCTCGGGCGGTGAGCAAACGATGACCGCTGTGTCCCTGCTCTTCTCGATCTACCAGGTAAAGCCGAGTCCGTTCTGCGTGCTGGACGAACTGGATGCGCCGCTCGACGAGTCGAACATCAATCGGTTTATCCGCGTGCTCCAGCGCTTCATCGAGCACTCGCAGTTCATCATCATTACGCACAACAAGCGCACGATCGGCATGGCCGACGTTCTTTATGGCGTGACGATGCAGGAACATGGCGTGAGCAAGATCGTGAGTGTGAAATTTCACAAGGCGAACGAACCGGTGAATGCCACGACGACGACCACCGGTCACGAACGTGAATTGGTCCCGCCGCCGCCGGGACCCACGGTGGAGCAAATGGAAGACGCGCCACATACCAAGGAAGAGACGTTGGAGATGACGCCGCAATAGCAGCATTCAAAGGGCGCGGGCGGTTCACGGGGAACCCATTGCTTTTCTGGTTTCATTCTTCGACTCGCGCATTCGCGTTAGCCCCTTGATTCGCCTGCCATGGGCGGAGTGTAAAAGGCTCCTTGCTTTCAAGTGGTTGTGGCGGCACCCGCTTTTAGTTTGCGATGAGTTTTAGCCGTCCATACGATTCGAGCGCGTCGAACGGTGGCGCACATCCCACAACCCGGGAATCTATGGATAATAAACCATTACCAAAAAACGAAATTGATCTGCTTGTGGAGGGGCTCAATCGCCTCGCCTGTAACCTGTGGGGCACGTGGGATCAGGACACGCTCGAAATTTTCGCCCGGTTATCTCCTCGCGCGTGGCAGAACCTTTATCACAATGGCGTTGCCGTTCTACACGAGGTCTCGCCCCAGGAGTTGCGGGCGCGCCTACAAGACGAACCGTTCGCAGAAAAAGTGCGCAGCACCATTCAGCGTCTTGATGCCTACCTCAAGGATCCAGCTACTTGGTGCCACGAAAACGCGCCGCAGTTGCTGAAGAATCCCGTCGCTTACTTCACCGCGGAGTTTGGCTTTCACGAGACGCTGCCGATCGCTGCCGGAGGCCTCGGCGTGCTGGCCGGCGATCATTTAAAATCAGCTAGTGATTTGGGATTGGGACTTGTGGGAATCAGTCTGTTTTACCGGGAAGGATATTTCCAGCAGGCGCTCAATCATGAAAACTGGCAGGTGGATTATTACCGCCTCCTCAATCCGCGAAATCTTCCGATGGAGCCCGTCCTCGACAAGAATGGCGAACCGATGGTTTGCACTGTGGACATCGGGTTCAACACGGTCGCGTTCCAGGCATGGAAAGTAAATGTAGGCCGCTGCGACGTCTACTTGCTGGACGCCAACCGGCCGGAGAATGAGCAAACGTACCGGGATCTGACTCTGCGCGTTTACGGCGGCGACAGCACAACCCGAATCATGCAGGAAATTCTTCTGGGCATCGGCGGCGTGCGGTTAATGCGCAAACTGGGTATTTCACCGTCGGTCTTCCACATGAACGAAGGCCATGCCGCTTTTCTGACGCTTGAACTGATGCGGGAAAAGATTGCGGCTGGTGATTCCTTCAACGAAGCGAAGGCCAAGACCACGAAGGAATGCATTTTTACCACCCATACTCCAGTGGAGGCAGGGCACGACCGGTTCACGCCCGATTTGATTCGCTTCGCCATGCCGAAAGTTCCGACCGAGCTTGGGATCAATGTAAAGGAGCTCCTGTCTCTGGGCCGCGTCCATCCCGAGAGCGAGAGCGAACCCTTCTGCATGACAGTCCTCGCACTGAAATGTTCCCGCGCTGCGAATGGCGTCAGCGAATTACATGGCGAAGTGAGCCGTGAGATGTGGCAGTGCTTGTTTCCGGGCAAGGCGGTGGAGGAGGTTCCGATTGGACACATCACCAACGGCATTCACATCCCAGGATGGATCAAGGGCACTCAACGACGGTTCCTGCGCCGCAAGATGGGAGTCGAGGAGGAGAAGAATATCAACTCGGCTGAATACTGGCAGAAGCTGGTCGACCCGAGCGTGACCTCGGATGAAGAACTCTGGGCGATGCGTTATAATTTACGGCGCGAATTGATCGAGTTTGCACGGCGCCGGCTCCTCATTCAGGGACGGCAACTCGATGATTTCATTTCGTACGACTCCCTGTTGAATCCTGACGCGTTGACAATTGGATTCGCCCGCCGTTTTGCCACTTACAAACGTGCGCCGCTGATTTTTGACCGCTTCGACGACGTCGTCCGCCTGGTGAGGGATTCAGCGCGTCCAGTGCAGTTCATCTTTGCCGGCAAGGCGCATCCTCGCGACGATGAGGGCAAACGCTACATCCAACGCATTGTTCACCTGAGCAAGTTCAGCGAGCTAAAGGGGCACTTGGTCTTCGTGGAGAATTACGACATCCACGTTGCCCGCCAGATGGTGAGCGGGTGCGACGTGTGGCTGAACAACCCGCGGCGTCCTCTGGAAGCGTCCGGCACTAGTGGGCAAAAGTGCGGCGCACATGGGTGTTTGAACCTGAGCATTCTCGACGGCTGGTGGCGCGAAGGCTACGACGGTGGCAATGGTTTCGCCATCGGGCAGGATTCGCACCCCAGTTCCATCGACGAGCAGGACAAGCAGGACGCAGCCAATCTTTACAGCACGTTGACGGAACAAGTCATTCCGACTTTCTTCGATCGGGATGCAAACGGTGTTCCGAGGGCGTGGATCAAAAAGATTCGGCACGCGATGCAGACACTGGTTCCGGAATTCAACACGTGGCGCATGGTGCAGGACTACACGAAAAAATATTACGCCCCGCGTTGAACTGGAGGCGAGAAAAGGGATCACGACGTGCGTAAACGGGAGTTGTCGTCGCACAGGCCGCGTCTGAAATTGAGATAATGAACGAATCCGTTATTTATCCACGCAGCCCGCGCGAAACCATGTGCGGCTGGATGCATCTGCCCCGTTACATCGACAAAATTCGACTACACCTCGCGGGCAAGCTTCATCCCGATTATCAGGCCAATTTCGGCAAGGGGTTCGACGGGCGTTGGCTGGAAGCCGCCGGCTTGAAGCACGAAGAATTTATAGAGGTGGTGAAGGGAACGACAACAGATGGGGAAGTGGCTGATTGGGTTCGCCGGCATGTCGGGCGGAGCGACGCGGAAAAGCGGGCTCACACTGATGCCATGTTGCATTACCCCAAGCCTGGTGATGCCACGATGGAGGAACGATTGAACCAACGCAAAGAAGCCGCTGGGTTAAGCCACCGGCATGACTTGAACTCCTTCGTGGATTTCATCGACGCCGACGAGAAGCGGATTTGAGCCTTTTGGGCGGATTCTGTGCCGGAAGGCGCGTTGAAGGGCCAGAGACGGGCGAGCAAGAAATAACTGCCGATCAAGATCAGCAGAATCGATGTCGCGGCAACCCAGCGTTTAGAGAACTTGCCGCGTAGCCTCCAGATCAAGGGCAACATCACGGCAGCGATTGCCAATTGTCCCGCTTCTACTCCCAGATTGAAGCTCACTAATGGCGCGACAATGCCTGTGCCATTTTCGCCGACGCGCAATTCCCGCAGCAAGGACGCAAAGCCACAGCCGTGGATCAGCCCCAACCCAAAGGTAATCATCCACCGGTTCCGGAAATCGGTGCGAAGCATATTCTCGAAAGCGACGTAAACGATGGACGCGGCGATGAGGGGCTCAATAACGGACGAAGGCACATGGATCAGGTCCAGTGTGGCCAGAATCAGGGTCAGTGAGTGGGCTATGGTGAAGGAGGTGATAATCTTGACAGCGTCCCGCAACTTCCCCCCAACAGCCAGAAGTCCAAACAAGAAAGCCAGATGATCCCAACCGGTCACGATGTGCTTGATGCCGAGCCAAAAAAACTGACGTATCGGCGAACGAACGGAGTGTTCTTCGAGATCATATAGCGGGATATCCACGGTGGGCTTCTCTCGATCCAGGACTGTTTCACCGTGGATTGATCCGCTGGCACTTTGAACAGTTACGATCTGACTATGCCCGCGAGGAAGGTCAGAGAGGATTTCAGAGGTGACAGTCAGCACGCGGGTAGGCGTTGATTCAAACAGGAATTCGAACCGAATACCCGTCAGGTCATCTCGATGTACTTGAACCGGACTTTTAAGTGAGAGCATTCGTCCATCCGAGATGATGGATATCGCCGGCTCACCAATACGGGCTAGCGATTGTTTCGACGCGGCAAACTCCTCATCGCTTAAGGAGCGGTCCCGGTTAAGGTCGAGTGGTAACAGCGCTTCTGCTTCCTGCCATGAAAGGATGAGCTGTGCGGCGACCCGATTCGTTCCGAGAGTCACGGATAACGTGCTAAGACCAGGCTGATGGGCGAGGCTGTCCCTTACTCCAGCCAGCAACAAACTGACAAACAAAAGAGGGATGAATGGCAATCGGCGCATTTCCATCCGCACGCAGTAACAGAGTTGCAGCGGGCAGCCAAGCGTCAGGACTGAAGGAGATGATGGCGTTGCCGCCGAGCGAGATATGGATCGACGCGGGCCAGAAGGAAGAACGCCCATCGTTCCAAGAAACCCTCCCAGAGCCGACGAGTCTTGTGAAAGGTTTTTGCTTCAATGCGTTCGCAATGTTTCAGATCGCTCTCAAAAATTAGCCGCGCCTCGTCCGCAAGATCCGGGTTGGGGATTCGTGCAAGGACTTCGTAATTGATGCTGAGGCTTC
Organism: uncultured Verrucomicrobiae bacterium; assembly: GCA_963760275.1. Taxonomy (GTDB): domain Bacteria; phylum Verrucomicrobiota; class Verrucomicrobiia; order Limisphaerales; family SIBH01; genus JANNGC01. The sequence continues at coordinate 1,081,194 of CAVXCM010000002.1, read as the reverse complement.
TCGCATCGAGATTCGCAGAGCCCGCGTAAACGACGTCGTCAACTACGACTACTTTCGCGTGGAGAATCTGCGGCCGATATTCGTAAATCTCGACCCCAGCCCGCAACAGTGACGGATACAGACCTCGAGTGGCGATGCGCATAAGCCAGACATCGCTTTTCCCCGCTAGCATGAGTTTTACCCTGGCACCGCGGCGGGCCGCTCGCTTGAGTTCGCGCAGGAGGCGAAGGCTCGGCAAAAAGTAGGCGGACATGATGTGGATGGAGTTCGCCTTCGAGAAGTCGTGTTGTAGAGATTGCTTGAGAGCCCGATGCCCACGCCCGGGACCGGTGAGCAGCAAAGTCCAATCCAGCCCTGTGACAACCGCGTCAGACCGAGTGTGACGAATTCGTTGAAACCTTCGGTGCCGACAGTCCGCGCGTGCGAAGAGATCGTTGAAAGTGTCCGCAAGAACGCGCGCCAAGGGACCTTCAATGCGCAAGCCCAAATCGCGCCACCCACAGTTCACGCCGTCGCCACAATACTCAGTGCCGATATTGAAGCCCCCGATGAATGCGACAGATTCATCCACAACCAGGATTTTTCGATGGTCCCGGTGAATAATACGTTTGATATCGAGGGGGTTGAACCACCTAAACTCGCCGCCTGCCGCCACCAGTTCGTCCCAGTAAGATGCCAGAAGTTTGATGGATCCAAATGCATCACACATCACTCGGACCCTCACTCCCCGCGTTTGCGCGGCCACCAAAGCCGCGCGGAATTGGTCCCCCACTTCTCCCGCGTGAAATATAAAAGTCTCCAGTCGAATGGATCGTTTGGCAGTGGTGATCGCCAGCAGCATCGCGTCCACAGCCTCCTGTCCATTGCGCAGCCAACGGTAATCGTTAACCGCTATCTCCTCGTTTATTTGCTCATCGACTCCGCTAATCGCCATGCGGAGCCAAGTTAGAGACGTTCGCCGGAAATGCAAACCGCAGCGTTCCAATGGCCCCGGAAATGAAAACAGGCAGCCGATGAAGGCTGCCTGTGCGGTGAAAGATTGAGGTTGTTAGGCTTTTGCGAGTGTAGCAGCTGGTTTGGCTTTGAGGGCCGCTTGGGCGACTTTAATCAGTTCCGCAAAGGCCGGCGCGTCTTGAGCCGCAATGTCCGCGAGAATCTTGCGGTCTACTTCGCACTTGGCGGCCTTCAAACCTTCCATGAAACGACTGTAGGTGAGCCCCACCTCGCGCACTGCGGCATTGATGCGGACCTGCCAGAGATAACGAAAAGTGCGTTTTTTAACTTTGCGATCTCGATAGGCATACTGACGACCATGGTCGAGGGCATCAGAGGCGTAGCGGTAAAGTTTGGAGCGCCGCATCCGGAAGCCTTTGGCGGCCCGGATCATTCTTGTGCGGCGCTTACGTGAAGCGGGGGCGTTGGTAACTCGCATGGTTCAGTTCAGAGTTAAAATTAAATTAAAATTAATGCGTGAAAGGAAGGTTCTGCTTAATGCGATACACGTCCGTTTTGTCTGTCACAACGGTGCCCCCGAGACCCCGGCGACGTTTTGCATTCTTCGTTTGAAGCAAGTGACGCTTCCCGGCACGGGAGCGTAAAACTTTTCCGGTGCCAGTGATTTTGAACCGTTTGGCGACGGCTTTTCGTGTCTTGATTCCCTTGGGGCGACGCATAAATTCAGCTTTCTTTCAAAAAGAGCGCGCAATATAGGAACCGTGCATATACAGCGCAAGCGGTATTTTCCCTTCTGTGGTTGCCTAAAGCCGTGATCCGCACTTTCAACAATTCTATACGGACGTACTGGGTGATGCTGTCCGCTGTAGTTAAAGGCAAGACGAGGTTCCAGAGGGAGCTCGGTTTCCACTAAAGAAATGCTTCAGACATGCCGAACTATTCCTTTAATGAAAGCTTTCTTGAGATTTGCAGCGAGAACGCGAACCGAGATCCCGGGAAACTCCGTGGTCTCGTCCGAACAAGAGCATACTCGGATTGCAATCACCCTCGGCGTCTTCCTGCTCGTTTCAACTGCACTAATTTTACTCTGCCAATTCGTACCACCGCAGCGCTAGGCGCCTCCTCTTTGGCGCGCCATCCCCGTCTATCGGTTCCCGAGGCCGGTCAATGCAGGGACGTTGTTCATCGAATGCGGTAAGGAACCCTCTCGTTTCACGCGTCCCCCGCAAACTCTTTTGAATTCCTGCTGAAGCTTATCTAGATCGTCGTCACTCATTTCCTCCAGGTTAACGAGACTATTTCGCGCCCCTTTCTTAGACCGGATCAGCTCATCCAACTTAAGATGCACGGCTCGCGTGTCACGGTTCTGGGTATTCTGAATCAGGAACACCATGAGGAACGTCACGATCGTCGTCCCTGTGTTGATCACCAGTTGCCACGTGTCGGAGAACTTGAACAACGGACCTGTGGCCGCCCATCCCACCACCACAAAACATGCGACAATAAACATCCATGGCGAACCCACAATCTGGGAGGCACGGTGAGAGAATCGCCGAAACCTTTCCCGCACACAATTCTCTGGCGGCTGCTGGTTCGAGTTTTGCATAGATTTCTCCTGCGATAAAATACTCGAAGTGGAGGAATTGCCAACCAACCAAACCCTCTGGAATTACCAGGCAAGCTGCTTGGGGAAGTATTCCGCGATCAGTTCCTCGTAAAACGGACGCAACTTTGCCACGTCAGGTTTTTCATGGCTCTTTGTGTAGAGATCGTAAGGATTGAACGCCCTCACCTGATCGAACATTTTTTTGTCCTGCTCATTCATAAGGTATTCGTAGTCCCGCTCGCGATGCGCTGGATAGAATGAGTGGTAACGGATCATGTAGAGGGCCTCGGTCGGCAAGAAATCCCTGGTGATGTGATAGAGATACTCATCGTGACCCCATGACAGATGGACTTGATCCAACCCGCAACCCTCTTCGTAAATGCCCGTTCGTGTTTGAAACTTTGGGTTGTCCGAATCCGGGTTTGCCTTGAAAAAATCCTTAAAGACAATGCTGTCTGCGTACGCACATCCCACCGGAAACGTATCCCCCACCACAGCCCACTGAGGCTCCCCGTAGAGGCAAAGAATTTTACCCAAGTCGTGGATGAGGCCGGTCAGAATGAACCACCTGGGATGCCCGTCCTCGCGAATCTGTTCAGCCGTTTGCAGCAAGTGTTCGAGCTGCGTCATGTCGGTGTCCGGGTCACTGTCATCGACCAAAGTGTTGAGAAATTCCATGGCTTCCCAAACGCTCATTTGTCGCCGCGAGCGCGACAAATACTCCTTCTTCTTGGCCTGCACGAAATCGTAGGTCTGGTTGAGGTGATTAAGCCGGTAAAACTCGCGAACAGTCGGTCGGGCGTTCTTTTCGTAATTGCGAAACTGTTCCTTCGTCTTGGCTGGATTAGTGCCCACTAACTGGGTGGTAGGCTCGGGATATCGTTCGACCAGCGAGTCCTCCCATTCATCGAGACTGTTCAGTGGCTGCTGCGAAGTTGTCATAATCGATCTCAAATAGATTGGTTGTCGAACGCTCGGTGAGGCGGAAAGCGCGTGCTCTCATTCCTAATGTTCACCGCTCGGATGGTGGAAGATATAAATCGTGGTGTCACCCGTCAACGCAGGTTCAAGCGCGTTTAATTTGCCGAAACTTGTCCAGAGCAACCGCCAGCACAATTACGATGCCGATGATGATCTCCTGCATGTAGGTCGGCCACCCCATCTGGCTGGAACCGTTGCGTAACACGGCCATGATCACGGCTCCAATCATGGATCCGAGGATGCTTCCCGTGCCGCCGCTCAGGCTTGCTCCTCCAATTACCACCGCTGCAATGATGTCGAGTTCCAAGCCGATGGCCACGGTAGGATCGCCTTGCGTGAGGCGCGACAATTGCATGAGCCCTGCCGCGCCAAAGAGCAAACCAGCCAGCGAGTAGATGATCACTTTATGGATGGGCACTCGAATACCGCACAGCCGTGCCGTTGACTCATTGGATCCGATGGCAAAGACGTACCGCCCAAAAACGGTTTGCCGAAGCAAGACCGCCATTACGATGGCCAGCCCTCCCGTGATCCAAACCCCAGCTGGCAGTGGGAAAAATTGGAATGGCACATCGAGAGCCATGATCTCATTAACCGATGAGTTTGCGTCGTAATCGACAGTCTGGTTCTGGCCCAGCCACTTGGCCGCTCCTCGGGCTACACCCATCATACCGAGAGTTACAATGAAGGGCATCATGCGCAGTCCCGCGATGAACATCCCGTTGATGGCTCCCACCAGGCCGCCGGCCAGGATGGTTAGGGCGATGACGGTCGGCGTGTTGAACGGTTGTGGGAGCGAAAGCAATTTGGCCCCGACTACGCTCGTCAGCGCCACGATTGAACCGACGCTCAAGTCGATGCCACCGCTGACAATGATCATGGTCATTCCCAGTGCACCGATGGCCACGATTACCGTCTGCGTAAGGATGATCTTGAAGTTGCCACCGGTTAGGAAGACTGCGCGCACTTCGGGTTTGATTGAAAAAATTCCAATCACAAACAACAGCCCCAGGAACGGCCCCAGCATGAGAAGCATCTGGCGAAAGTTGAAACGGTTCATGTGCGTTAATGAGGAGTAGTTGCGCCAACGGCCGCGGCGATGATGCTGTGTTCGGTCCATTCGGCCGCAGGCTTCACGACGCCCAATATCCCGCGACACATCACCGCGATTGTGTCGCACACCCCGAGCAGTTCAGGCAGATAGGAACTGACGAATACGACGGCCTTCCCCTGCCCTGCCAATTCGCCCATGAGGCGATAGATTTGTGCCTTGCTTCCCACATCGATCCCACGCGTCGGTTCATCCAGAAGAAAGATTCTGGCATCGTGATGAAGCAGGCGTCCGATGGCGATCTTCTGCTGATTGCCGCCCGATAGTTCACCAATGGGTTGGGCGGCATTCCGAGCTCGGACATCCAGTTGCGCCATCCAACCCCGGGTGCATTCAAGCTGCCGGCGTGTGCTGACAAAGCCGGCGTTCGAGAGGGGCGAGTAATTGGTAATTGTCAGGTTATCTGCCAGTGAACGGTTGAGCATCAGGCCCTCTTCCTTTCGATTCTCGCTGAGCAAGCCGATCCCCTCACAGAGGCGCCGTGACGGACTCGTACGGGTGCGGTCCACTCCCCCCAGCATCACGACTCCGCCTTGAACGCGATCGAGTCCGAACAAAGTGCGCAGCATTTCAGTGCGTCCCGCTCCCACCAACCCGGCTATTCCGAGGATTTCGCCTTGGCGCAAGGTAAAGGTGACGGAGCGCGGTTTAGTGGCACCGGAAATCTGCCGCACAACGAGCAACGCGTCGCCCACCGGATGGACCGTTCCGGGATAAATCTCCGTCAGGTCACGGCCGACCATGGCTCGAATGATATCCGACAGTTTCGCGCCGGCCATAACTCCGCCGGCGACACTCTCACCATCCCGCAGGACCGTGTATCGTTGGGCGATTCGTTGGCATTCTTCCAGAAAGTGACTGATGTAAATAATGCTCACCCCGCGTTGGCGAAGCCGGTTGATGACCGCAAATAAATTCTCCGTGTCTGCCTGCGTGAGGCTGCTGGTCGGTTCGTCCATGATCAGCACCTTGGGTTCTCCAATGAGCGCGCGGGCGATCTCGACGATCTGTTTTTGCGCGACCGACAATTCTCCGACCATTGAGTCGAGTGGGATGGAGTCGGCCTGCAGCTCCGCCAGGGCCCGACGCGCGATGGCGGCTCGTTTTCGCCGATTCAACCAGCCGAACCGGGATGGTTCCACGCCGAGCACAATGTTTTCCTCCACGCTCAAGTGCGGCGCGAGGGTCAATTCCTGGTAAATCATCGCGATGCCGCACGAGCGGGCGTGATGAGGATTCTCCGGATCGAAACGTCTGCCATCGATGGAAAGGCTTCCTGCGTCCGCCCGGTAAGCGCCGCTCAGGATTTTCATCAACGTGCTCTTGCCGGCGCCGTTTTCGCCAATCAACGCATGGACCTCCGCGGGCATGACAGTGAACGAGACATCCTTGAGCGCTCGCGTCGCTCCGAACGACTTCTGCACACCCGACATCTGAAGACGGGGAAGAACCGTTGCTCCCATATCTTCAAGAAACGGCGGGGCCTCAATAAGGGGGGAATCCGGTTTACTTGAGGTATTCATCCAGCGGCGGCTTGATGAGCTTTTGCATTTCCGATTCTGCAATGTTGGCCGGCGTCACGAGATAGACACCGGTGTCAATCTTGGCAGGAACCTTCTTTCCGTGAAGATAATCGACCATCGTCATTACGCAGTCGTAACCCATCCGGAGCGGATTTTGCACCACGAGTCCCTGCACGTCTCCTTTCTTCAGCGCCTCAACAGCCTGTGTGCCGACGTCGAATCCAACAAGCTTCACCGTTCCTCCGGAGCGGCCAATATTTCGAAGTGCCATGTTCATCCCCACGGTCAACGTTTCGTTCACACAGAATATTCCATCCACGTTCTTGCCGTGGCGGTTCAGGAGATTTTGGGACACCTGGTATGCCGTCTCACGCGTCGCGCCGCCATACTGGTCGCTTGAAATCAATTTCAAACCCGGATACCTGGCTTTTATCGTATCCAGGAAACCCGCCTCGCGCTCCTCAGTCGCAGCCGAGCCCACGGCGTATCGCAGCAAGATGATATTGCCCTTGCCGCCGAGAAGTTTGCCCAGATGTTCTGCGCCCAGTACACCGCCTTTATAATTATCCGTGGCGATGTAGCTGATCGGCTTGTCCGACTTTACCGCCGAGTCGAAAACGATGACGGGAATTTTCGCGCGAGTCGCCGTGTTGATCGGCGGAACCAGCGCTTTGGAATCGAGAGGTGCGATGCAGATGCCGCTGACCCTGCGTGTGATAAGATTTTCAACGACGCGGATTTGAAAATCCCGATCGTCCTCACGCAACGGAGCCTGCCACATTACATCGACGTTGATACCTCGCTGCTTCAATTCGCGCTGAGCTTTTATCGCGCCGGCGTGCACGGTTTTCCAATGTTCGTGGGTCGAACCTTTGGGTATCACGGCAATGGTAAGAGTGTCGGCGGCGAGGATGTGCCATGAAGACAAGATGCACGCGACAAGAACTTGTAGTGGCTTCATGCCAGCAAGCGTACGAAAACGTGCGCCAGCTATTCAACGCTTTTGCGCCGGGGAGTATGTTGGTTGAACCCGACCGTCGCTGGCTCCGATCGTGATGGCTGATTCATGGTCCCGCCGCAACGTGCACGGAATGAACGGCCGCCATTACCTCCGGGTGACCACCGCGGGCGGCGTTGAAGTTTAGGATTTGAAGCGTCGGAAACCAAGCCATGCGAGCAAACCCAACCCCATGAACGCCCAGGTTCCCGGCTCCGGAACAACAGGGGCGGCCGAGAAGCTGAGATCGTCGATGGCTAGCCCGTGGTCGTTCCCGGCGTTGTTCTGGTCAGCCCAGCGCAGCCACAAGTCCGTGCCGGGTCCCCAATTGAGACCTTCGACGGTCACGGGTCCTACCGCGACGCGACCGGTGGTGTTGCCGTCGACAGCGGCGCCTGTTGTCGTGTTAACGAAGACCGGGCTGCTGTATCCAAGCGAGCCCACGCTATTGAACAAGGTGTTTGTATCACTGATGGCAGTGGCAGCTGTGCTCCACATGAATGACACCCCTTGGGAATTCGGCGTCGCCGAGCCACCGTCGCGCCACTGTTCGCCATTGTAGCTCAGGGTGAAGCTGTCCAACGTGACCCCCGAATCGTTTCGCAAACGCAGGCCGACATACAACTCCGAGCCAGCGGCAGCCAATGTATTTGCCCCTACATTTCCCAACGCCCTTTCGGTCGAGCCCGAGGCTCCGAAGCTCATGAAAGAACCCGTATTAGCAGTGCCGGCACCAATGCGAACCCGTTGGTGTCCATTGGCGCCGCCTTCTGTGGTGACGAGCGGATAGTATAAGTACCAGCCAAGGATGCTGAACTGCGTGGCCCCGGGCGCCGTGGTGTCGTCGATCCAACCTACAGGGCTGCTGCCCAGACTTGTGTTTTCCGGCGTGTTAGGCAGCGAATCAAAATTCTGTGAGTAAATGGAGCCAGGAACTGTGTAGCTGATTTGGGCGAACACTTGGCTGGACGCGGCGAGGACCAAACCCGTTCCGCAGGCGGTCGAGACGAAGCGTGAAAAATGGAGACGAGCCGGGCGGCGCGAGGTGTTTGGCATGGAGGGACGCTAAAATGAAATTTATCCGCGGGGCAAGTGCTAAGTCATTCCTCTCGTCTTACTTACGAGGTGATGCGTTGCGCAAAAGGATGTGAAGGCGCTTTAAGGCAGGTCCCGGAATTCGGGCGGCTCACCGAGGGCCGCGCTGGATGAATCGGAGGGCATCCAGTCGGAGCCGCGCGTCCTTCAAGTACTGGTCCAGGGAGGCTTGCTGTTGCCGGATTAAGTCAATTTCCTCGGGCCGCACGCTTCGATTAACCTTCTTCAATTCCTGGAGACGGCTCAATTCAAGGGAGAGCTGGTCATGCATCTCACTCCGGCCTTGGGACACCAGCGGGGCAGCTGCAATTGCTGCGAGAGCCCGTGCCTTGGCAATCAACGCAGGCAGCAGTTCATCACGGACTTCTCTTCGATCCAGGAGCGCATACGGGTCACCTTTTCGCAAAAGGCCAGCGAGCATGTCTGGTGGAATCAGTTGGGCCACATCCTTGCCTTCATGATTTACAAGAATGCGAATGGGCGTCGGCGGAAGAAAGCGGTCAACGTGAAGTGGCGGTGGCGCAATGCACTCCAGAAGAAAAATTGCCTCCAGATAAAGGCCGGACGCCTTATCCACCCAATGGCCGAAGCTGCTGTTGCCTTTTCCCGATCCAAGGAGCAAATCCATGGCACCCGTCACGAGCGGATGATCCCAGGTCAGAAACTGCACCTCTTCCCGCGACAGCGCGCGGCGCCGATCGCACGTGACCGTAAAGCCCTGGGCGGGCAACCCCGGAAACACATCAGCAAACACGCCTGCCGATCCCAGCCGATAGCTGCGCGGGCCGACCTCCTCGACGTGAATGGTGTATTGGTCGAGGACTGAAATCAGGAATTCGTCCAGGGAGATATCTTCATCCCGTTGTTGGATATCATGCACGACAGCCCTCGCTACTTCGGGCCGAAACGAATTCAACTCGAGCAAGCGATCGCGGCCTTGCTCCAGTCGAAGCGTGAGCTCTTGGCGGGCAATTTTCGTTTCTTCAATAAGTTGGTCCAGCGCGGCGGCAGATGTCTCGTGCGTCTCATGGAAGTCCTGGCCCAGATCGCGCAGGCGCCCCTCGAACTGTTCCAGCAATTCTCTTCCGCCATGCTGATATTTCTGGAAGGAGTCCAGCCCTTCATGGAACCAGCGCGCCAGCACCTCCTGGGAACTGCCACCCACAAAAGGCACGTGGAGTTGGATTTCTGCCTTCTGGCCAATCCGATCCAGGCGTCCAATGCGCTGTTCGAGTAATTCCGGGTCAAGGGGCAGGTCGAACAGCACGAGATGATGGGCGAACTGAAAGTTTCGGCCCTCGCTACCAATCTCCGAGCAGATTAAGAGCCGCGCTCCATCCTCTTCCGCGAACCAGGCCGCATTACGATCCCGTTGCACCAGGGATAACCCTTCGTGAAAAACTGCTATTTTGATATTGAGCCGCTGCCGCAATGCCGTCTCGATGGCTGCAACTTTCAGTTGGGTGCGGCAAATGAGCAGCACCTTTTCCTCACCCAACGCTCGCATCATGCCAGCCAGCCATTCGAGCCGTGGGTCCTCGGTAAACTCGGGCTCAAATGCAACCACCCTGTCCCCGGTTGTGTCGGAAGCAAACTCCTCCGCCAGGGCATTGAAGCGAGTCTCCGCCAGATCCTTGCTCAGGCGATACAGGTGAGGGACGCGTTTCGGGAAGCCGGAAATGGTGGCCCGTGTGTTCCGGAACATCACACGCCCTGTGCCATGACGGTCCAACAACGCGCTGATCAGTTCATCGCGGATGGCAGGTTCATTGGATTTTGCTGCCTCTAATTTGAAGGCAAGCGTCTCCTGGTTCAGGCCGAGAATGCCCGTGAGGGCCTCCATTTGCGCAGGATTGAGTTCCTGTTTGGCGAGTATCTGCTCGGCCAGCCGTGCCACGTCACGATAGTGGTCGGCTTCCTTGATAAATTCCTCGCGATCATAAAACCGGTCCGGATCCAGCAACCGCAACCTTGCGAAGTGGCTTGTCATTCCCAGTTGTTCCGGAGTCGCGGTGAGAAGTAATAATCCGGGCGTCTGCCTGCCGAGCGCTTCGACGGCGCGGTATCCTTCACTCACCGATTCCTCAGACCAACCGAGGTGATGCGCTTCATCGACAACCAAAATGTCCCAGCCCGCGGCGAGGGATTGTTGCAGGCGCTTCTCACTCCCAGTAAGCAGGCTCAGGCTGCACAAGACCAGTTGGTCATCCAGAAATGGATTCATCCCCTGCTCGCCATTTTCGATCGATTCGCATCGTTCCTCGTCGAAGATGTGAAACCAAAGGTTAAAACGCCGGAGCAACTCGACGAACCACTGATGCACGAGAGAATCCGGCACGAGAATGAGAACCCGTTGCGCCCGCCCCGTCAGGATAAGTCGATGAAGGATCAGGCAGGCTTCAATCGTTTTACCCAGGCCCACTTCGTCGGCCAGCAGTACGCGGGGCACGAGCCGAGCCGACACTTCGGAAGCGATATAAAGCTGATGGGGAATCAGATCGATGCGCCCTCCCACGAAGCCGCGCACGCGGGATTTCCGCCGGCGATGTTGTTGTTTCAAGGCATTGAAACGCAGGTTGAACATTTCGGGGGGATCAACCTGGCCCGCGGGGAGGCGCTCCTCGGGCTTATCAACACTCATCAAGGCGTTCAGGTCCGATTCGGGGATTTCGCTCCGGCCATCGTGGTAGAAAGTAAGGCCGGCCCGATCTGCGACTTGTCGTACCACGCACTCCTCTCCGCCGCTGGTCTTGATGGTATCGCCCACGCGAAAGCGCACGCGTCGCAGCGGGGCATTGTCCCGGGCGTATTCGCGCGTTTCATTGCTGGCCGCGAACGAGAGACGAACGGTGCGATGGGTCACGGCGGTGACGGAACCCATCCCCAGTTCCGGCTCGCTTTCGCTCACCCAACGCTGGCCGGGTTGATAATCGTTTGGCATCAAATAATTCTGGGAAGGCTAACACAAAATCCGCCATCGGCTCCAAGCGGTATGCCGGTTCAACCCACCGACGGATTGGGGAGTTTGGGAGGTGACGCTGCCTGGCGCAGTGGAAGAAGGACTCCGCGAGGGTCTGCCTGGGCCAGCAAGTCGAAAAGCTGCCGGGTTCGCGTGAGCGTGCCCGGGTCCCGGTTGATAGCGCGGGCGGCCTGGAATGCAGCCAACGCCGGAACCAGCTCGCCCCCGTCGCGACAAACTGCCCGGCCAGCGTGCGCCAGGGCTTTGGAATCAAGCGCCCGGTAGTTAGACGGACACAGCTTCAACAACCCGTTCACCTCCGTGAGCACGCGATCAAAATTTTTGGCCGCCGCATCCAGATCCTTTTCAAGCAAAGCAATCAACCCGGACAACACTATGGCCACATGTTGATGCATCGGATCGCTGTGAAGCAAAGCGGCATCAATGGCGGAGCGAGCCTCGCGCAACTGGCCGGCCGTCAGGCAGGCGAAGCTCAAGGTGGTGCCATGAGCTAGTTGAAGCGTCGGACTCTGAACCTGGACGCCGACGGCAACGGCTTCGCGCGCCAGCCGGATTGCCTCTTCAATGCGTCCGTCGCGCAGGGCTACTTCAGCCAGTCCGCCTTTCGCGTAACCTTCGGAGCCACGCTCGCCGATTTCTTCGCCGATCGCCCAGGATGCCTTGAGCGATTCGGCGGCAACAGCAGTGTTCCCCAGGATCAATTCACACATCCCTAAATTCTCCAGCGCCGAACCTTCGGTCCCGCGATCGCCGACTTCACGGGCAATGCTGATGGCGCGTCGGAATCGCTCGCGCGCTTCAATGGTTCTGCCCTGGCAGTACCAGCAGATACCGAGATTCAAAATATAGATACCTTCGTTAACACGATCTCCTTCGGCACGAACGATGGCGAGCACCTCCTCATACCCAGTCGCGGCGTCATCGAAGTCGCCGAGTCCCAACTGGCACATGGAAATCCCGCTAAGGCACACGCCGGTCATCGCCGCATCGCCGCGCTCCTGGGCGATTTGGAGCGCCTCCGTGTAACAGGATGTGGCCCGTTCCAAATCCCGAAGCGCGAACGCCCATGACGCCATGCTCCGGAGCGCGATGGCCTGAAATGCCCGATCCGGCAAAGCACGGGCGATCTCCAGGGACTTCTCCGTTTCGGCGCGCGCGAGTTCCAATTTACCTGCCTGAACATAGGCGTCGGTCAGGCTGGCACGCCAGGTTGCCTGCAATCCGCGGTCTCCCTTTTCTTCCGCGATCTTCAGCGCGTCCTGCAGCAGCGCGATCGCATCCTTGATTCGGCTGGCGGAGAGATAAGAGGCGGCCAGGTTGCCGAAGAACACTCCCTCGTTATCCGTTTCGCGCGCGAGCGAAAGTGCTCCTTCATAAACACGGATGGATTCCGCCACCCGACCCATGCGCGAGTAGGCAATGGCCAACGTGTTTGCGGCATTGGCCTTCAAATACGGCTCTGAAATCCTGTCGCCAACACGTTCGTAAAGTTCAGCCACCAACGGAGCGTGGCCCCATCGAAGCAGGTGATCAAAGGCGACCTCCCGCAGAATCCCGGCTGCCGCCTCGTAATCCTCGCCAGCCAGACGCAGTTCGAACTCCATCATTACCGGCGCCAGGTCGTTCAGGGACTTCCAGCTTGTGGCTGGTGTCCGCACCTTCACGAAGTATTCAGCCGCCCGATGAAGCAGCGCAAATTGGGTAAACCTCGGAGTGCTCGCCGTCCGATCGTCCCGCGTTCCCGCGGGAATTCGGCGCAGGGCAAAGTTCCGGTCAACCGGGTGAAGGAAATAGCGTTCTCCGCTCACGCGAGCGAAATGCATCTCAGCCAATCGCCGCAAGACCGGTTCGCTGCTGACGCCCGCAACGAATGGCAGCAGCAGGTAATCGATGGCACCCGCGGTAACGGCCATGCCGTAAATTGCCAACGCTTGCATCACCTGTTCAGCGAGCGGGTTCAATCGGCTGAACGCTTCCGCCACGAGAGCCTCGGTGGGGTTGCCGGTGAGTCGCGTGGACATCTCTTCGAGGAGCTTGGGAGGCGTGATCGTGGAGTCGGCGAGCAACAGCGCGTGCAAGGCTTCAATCGCACGCGGGTTTCCACGCGTCAGTCCATATGCCTGGCTTAGAAGTTCGGCCGTGGCCTCTTGCAGGCCCGCCTCGTTACTCGGATCGACGGCGCGCATCATGGCATCGGCATCCGTCGCGCTGAGCGGTTCGACTGCCAACCGAACTTCCTGTTGCCCGGCGGCCGCGGTCAGCGCCCTCGGCAACACGCGCGAGGTAACGATGACCTTTACCTGTGAAGCGGATTCTTTAAGTAAGGAAACGAGAGCCTGTTCCAATTCACTTTCGTTTAGATGAGTCGTCTCCGGATTGAGCACCGCGTCCAGCCCATCCAGAACTACCAGAACTTTCAGGGCGCCGATTGCCTGAATCAGGGCATTGATCTTCGCAGTGATGGACACGTGAGCCTGGCGGTAAAGGGCGAGGAGGTTCGCAGCAGTCTCGCCGGGAAGCAGGGCGCACAAGCCTCCATACAGTGCGGGCAATGTGATTCGCAGCGGACCTACCACGCTCAGATAAACGGACCCGTGCAGGGCTGGAGGCGGGACGTCCTTCGGCTCGTCTTGTCGCCACCAAAGCGCGCGCAGCACCAACGCTGATTTTCCAATGCCACCGCTGCCATGCACCTGTAGCAAGCGCTGGGAAGGATGATGCAGGAACTCCCGAATGAAACGCGTCTCCGAATTTCGGTTTTGAAAATAAGCAGGGACGAGATGGCCCAGGGCGCCCGCCTCTGCCTCAACCTGTTTTTCTTTGGCAGGATGGCGCTCGCGTTCCACGTCCCGCTCGACGCTTTCCTCTACGCGTCGCGCTGCCTCGGCCGGTTGCTCGACGTTATGCTGTTGTTCGGTTATGCGCGTTCGCAACTCGTCGATCTCGCGCGCAATACGCCGCTGCAAACGAGGGTCCGTAGAAGTTGTCAGCTCTCGTTCAGCGTCGCTCAAACATTCCCGCATCATGCGCAGGCGCCCTTGCGGGGTCTCCTGTTCGGCCAGCCGCTGCCGGAGATTCGCTATGCCTGCTTTCGGATCTCCGGTGAAGTCGATCACCGAGCGATGGGCCAGTTCTGAGGGGACGAGTGCGTCGCTATGAACCTTGAGCAGAATGATTGGCTTCCGGTACTCCAGCGCCAGGCGCCATTCCCGTTCTGGAGCCGGCTGTGTTCCGCTGGTCAAAACAAGGATCACACTTTCACAATCGCGGACCGCGGTGCCAACCGCTTCGCTGGCATCCACGGCGGCAGGCAGATCGAATTGATCAAACCACGTCTCGAATGGCGGCGTGCCGTTGAAAAGTTCCCGGCGAAGTTGCGCGGCAAATACCACGGCGTCGGCCCGGGAATAACTGATAAAGGAGTAAGCCCGCCTGGCACCTGCCAGGGCGCTGGTGAAGGAGAGCGCCGGGCGTTCGAGGATTAATTCGTGGCGAAGACGAATCGTTTCTCCATTCTTGAGTCTCACGTGCGCCGGTATGGAGAATTCCCCCCAGCCGTGTGCCTCCAGACGAAACTTCGAGGCACGGTCGTGAATCTTACGAATTGGATCCGGAAAAGTGTCGTGAAGGCGATAGGTCACCGACTCGACTTGGTCGAGCTCCTCTGGAGGCGCCTCGATCCACAAGCTCCACGTCCACCAATCATTGCCTTTGAACACAGAGTCCTGCGCCACGGTGAAGCTCATGGCCTGTTCCCCTTCTTAAGATGGATCATGCGCGATTCAATTGGTTGGTAGGCGGACTCCCAGTAGAGCTTATTCCCGCATTCGATCCACAAACGGATCATCGCGTTCTTGGGAACGTTACGCACGCGCACAGCTAATCCCTGTTGCACTGGAATGACTCGTCCTGTGCGCGGCTCGCTCGGTTCGACGTCATCTGGTCCCAGGATTTGGTATTTGCACTTGAGGTTGCCGTCATTGAGCAACGGGGAGACTTCCATGGCGAACTCTTGGGGAAGCAAATGCCATTCAAACCTTCCCCCTTCGGCAATCCACGACCCCACGCGCTGGGCAATGGCCACGAGACACTCGTCACGCTTGCCTTCCTCATACTCGATGTAGCCACGCCCGTTCAGAATACCGTCCTGCGGTGTGATTCCTTTTTCCCGAACCTCGGCGAACGGAACATCAAGAGCGTTGGCCGTGCTCAATTCATCGGTGACCCAACGATGGGTTCCCCAGATACCGCCTTCTGCGACCGTGGCATCGCGTTTGGTCGTGAAGCCGATTACGGCATCTGAATGTTTGATGAGCTCCTTGATAGCGTCACCAAGGGGCTGGCCGGCAATTTCCTTGCCTGAAACCGGTTCCGCTCCAAAGGCCTTGATCAACGGGAAAACCAAATTCCAGACCCACTCGTCCCGTGGATTGTATCCATAGCCGACAAAAATCTTCATGCGCGGAAAATGTGACTCGAAGTGGATATAGAGACTGCCACCCAGCAAGGCGAGCACGACTTTGCCTTGGCGGTGTTAAGACGGAACGGGTGCAACGAGTGAAGCGCGCACGGCAATTGGACCGGGCCGCGAGGATTCGAGATCTACTTCTTGCCGTAGATTTGCTCGGGCGTTTCCAATTGAGACTCGGTCAGCTTGAAGTCGTTACCCAAATGATCGACGGAACGAAAAAAGCAGGACTTGTAGCCTTCGTGACACGCAGCACCCACTTGCTCCACCTGGATCAGCAGCGTGTCGCCATCGCAATCGAAGGCGAGGTCTTTCACTGCCTGGATGTGGCCGCTCGATTCACCTTTCATCCAGAATTTCTGCCGGGACCGACTCCAAAAGTGCGTCCTGCCCGTTTCAATGGTTTTTTCCAACGATGCCCGATTCATCCACGCCATCATCAGGACCCGGCCAGTGGATTGTTCCTGCACAATGGCGGGAATCAATCCGTCGGCATTGAACTTCAGCTTGTCGTAAAAACTCATGGCTCGGAATAAATACCAAACCCGCTCCAAACACCAAGCCCCAAGACCACGGCGAGGCACACCGCTGCATTTCGTCTTCGAACATTCGTAAGGCAATTTGACCTTCAACCTTGGCGCGCCGATCTTTTCCGACGACCTTGCTGCATGGCGCAATTTCAGGAATTTAAGGATGAAGCCGTCGTGGTCACTGGCGGAGCCAATGGCATTGGTGCCGCGACCGTGCGAGCCTTCCACTCCCAGGGCGCGAAGGTATTTTTCTGCGACAAGGATTCCGTCGCGGGCACAGAGTTGGCTGCCGAATTGAAGACGCGCGCTTTTTTCACGCCCGTTGATTTGACTCAGGAGAGCGAACTCATCGCCTGGACTGGGACGATCAAGGGCGCGGCCAATCGCATTAGAGCATTGGTGAACAATGCCGCGTGGGACCCGCGCATTCCCTTCCTCGAAATGACGAGCGGGCAGTGGGACGATTTGTTCGCCTTGAATATGCGCGCCTACTTCCTGATGGCTCGCGAGTGTGCGCCCGCCATGGTACGCGGCAGTTCCATCGTGAACTTTGGCTCCGTGACGTTTTACAACACGCCGCCCCAGATGGTCGCGTATGTGGCGACGAAGGGCGCAGTGCTCGGCTTCACTCGTTGCCTCGCCCGCGAGTTGGGGCGCAGTGGCATCCGGGTAAACTGCCTGGCGCCGGGATGGGTCCACACGGAACGCCAGCTTCGCGATTATCTGACGCGCGAAAGCAAGGAGATGATTGAAGAGCGGCAGTGCATTCCAGAATTCATCCAACCTGGAGAGATTGCGAATGTGGTCTTGTTCCTGGCGAGCGAATTGAGTGCCTCCATCACGGGCCAGGAGATTCTGGCCGACCGCGGCTGGGCTCATTCGTAGCCGGACGTGCCTCGGCTATCTGAAATTTCGAACGCTCTTGCGGCGTGCAGTGTCTTTGCCCATCAATAACCACTCGAATGACAACAGGACTCAACACCATCAATGAAACCGTGCAGAAGACTGGTGCGTTCCTTCGCCCATTGACCCAGGAGATGGGGAAGGTGGTGGTGGGCCAAACCTACCTCGTCGAGCGGCTGATCATTGGTCTGCTGGCCAATGGCCACGTGTTGCTCGAAGGGGTGCCCGGCCTGGCAAAGACATTGTCCGTGAAATCCCTCGCCGCCTGCCTGAGCGTGAAGTTTTCGAGGCTCCAGTTTACTCCGGACATGCTGCCCGCGGACGTGATCGGCACCCAGATTTACAATCCGCAATCGGGCGGTTTCACGACGCGCAAGGGCCCCATCTTCGCCAACCTCGTGCTCGCCGACGAAATCAACCGCGCGCCCGCCAAAGTCCAAAGCGCGCTGCTCGAAGCGATGCAGGAAAAGCAGGTCACCATTGGTGACACCACGTTCAAACTGGAGGAACCTTTCCTGGTGCTCGCCACGCAAAACCCCATCGAACAGGAAGGCACGTACCCCTTACCCGAAGCGCAAGTTGATCGCTTCATGTTGAAGTTGAAGATCGGCTACCCGTCGCGGGAAGAAGAGCGGCACATTCTCGATTTGATGGCGAAGACGGGCACGCCACCGGTCACCCACAGCGTCGTCGACGCCACCCACATCCTCGAAGCGCGCAAAGTCATCAACGACATCTACGTGGACGACAAGGTGAAGGACTACATCGTCGATCTGGTGTGTGCCACGCGGAACCCGGGCGAATACAAAATCCAGTTACAAGGCTTGATCCAACTCGGCGCCTCGCCTCGCGCCACCATCGCCCTCACATTGGCAGCCAAGGCGTACGCTTTTTTGCGTGGACGCGGTTACGTCACCCCGCAGGACGTGAAGAGCATCGGCATGGACGTGCTGCGCCATCGCGTGGCAATCACCTACGAAGCGGAGGCTGAGGAGAAGACGAGTGAAACCATCATCCAGAAGATTTTTGATGAATTGCCGGTCCCTTGATTAAGCTCCAACCAGACGCTCGCCAACATTTGCATGGTTATTGGAGTGACGTTTGAAACTGACGCGATGACTCACGCCGCACCACAGACTTCGCCACACGAAAACAAACTCGGCCACTTCGCCTACCCCGAAGTTGCTGCGACCGAATTGGCCGAGGTCGGTCCCTACCGGCGGACGAAGCGCATTGTGCTATTGCATCGTGCCGCGGCAGAAGCGTTGCGGCGGATGATCGAGGCAGCGCGACAGGCGGGCATTGATTTAGTGCCCATCTCGGGCTTCCGCAGCGTGGCGTATCAGGAGAAATTGTTTGTTAAAGGCGTGGAGAAGCGCGGCTCCGAGGTCGAGGCCGCCCGCTGGGTCGCTCCGGCAGGATTTTCGGAACATCACACCGGTCTGGCCGTTGATCTCGGCGAAGGCCCGGAGCCGGAATCGGACGTGGAGCCAGCCTTCGGAAAGACGGCGGCTTACCGCTGGCTGGCACAGCACGCTGCCGGCTTTGGTTTCGAGATGTCGTTTCCAGTGAACAATCCCCAAGGCGTCGGCTATGAGCCATGGCATTGGCGATTCATCGGCACACCAGAAGCCGAAAAAGCCTTCACGGCCGCGCGGAAATTTTCCCCGGCACCGCATTCGGCATCCCCAATTACGCACTCGCCATGATCCCCCGCGAGATTCTCAAAAAGATTCGCCAGATTGAGCTGCGCACGAATCGCCTCGTGAACGAAACGCTGGGCGGCCAATACCACTCTGTCTTCAAAGGCCAGGGCATGAACTTCGAGGAAGTGCGCGAGTATCAGCCCGGCGATGAGGTGCGCACCATCGATTGGAACGTAACGGCGCGAATGAATCATCCGTTCGTGAAGAAGTTCGTGGAGGAGCGGGAATTGACCCTGATTCTCATCGTCGATCTCAGCGGCTCCGGCTTGTTCGGATCGGGCGAACAATCCAAACGCGAATTGGCAGCGGAGATCGCCTCGGTGCTCGCATTCTCTGCCATCCGCAACAACGACAAGGTCGGCCTGATTCTTTTCACCGACGAGGTGGAGAAGTATATGCCGCCCAAAAAGGGCCGACGTCACGTCCTGCGGGTCATTCGCGAGATCCTCTTCTTTGAACCTCAGCGGCGCGGCACCAACCTCAGCGGCGCCTTGGATTTCCTGAATCGTGTGACAGCCCATCGCGCGATTACCGTCGTGATTTCCGATTTTCTGGATCCCGTCGAGGTCCACTCCGCTCCCGCCTCACTGGCGGAGCGCGCCACAACTTTGACTCCGCTGGCTTCCACCTTGCGTCAGACCAATCGCCGACATGACGTGGTAGCGGTGCAAATCGTGGACCGCCACGAGATGGAGCTGCCCGCTCTGGGACGCCTGATCCTACAGGACGCCGAGACCGGCGACGTCGTGGAAGTGAACACAAACGCCGCTACGAGGAAGGCTTTTGCGGAGCAACAGGCGCAACAGCAAAGCGACCTGGAGCGGCTTCTCCGCAGCGCGCGGATTGACGCGATCCGGCTGCGTACGAACGAACCGTACGCAGCGGGATTGGGACGCTTTTTCGAAACTCGCGAGCGTCGACGGCTGCGCGGATAACATGGCTTCAAACTCTGGCATCCTCATTCCGCCCCCTGCTTCTCCGCCGACGGTGGGGAGCACGAATGACATCCGTCCGATCAAGCCACCAGTGCCGGTGCCAAATCCATGGGCGTGGGCGCTCTGGACAGCCGGCATCCTGCTCACTCTCGCGCTGATCGCAGCGGCGTTCATGTGGTGGCGGGCCAGGTGTCGACGACGATCCATTGTGCCGCCCGTGCCTCCTCATGTCCGTGCCCGACAAAAAATCGATGCGGCCCTGCTGCTGATCAATGACCCGCGCGCCTTCTGCATCGCCATTTCCGACGCGGTGCGCGGTTATTTGGAAGAGCGATTTGAACTGCGGGCACCTGAACGGACGACCGAGGAATTCCTGCGCGACCTGCAAGTCACCTCATTTCTCAGCGCACCGCAGAAGGCCAGTCTGGCGATGTTCCTGGAGCAATGCGATCTGGTGAAGTTCGCCCGCGTCGAGCCTCCAGAGAGTTCGCTCCGTGACCTTCACGAGTCGGCGCTGCGTTTGGTGCACGAAACTCAATACGACATCGCTTCCGAAACCGCGCAGCCCCCGCAACTGCCGCCTCTTCCGGCACCGCCCACCCTCGATTCGAGAGCATGAGCCAATTCACTTTCCAGCATGCATGGGTCCTCTTCGGGTTGCTGCTTTTGCCGCTTCTTGCCTGGTTACGGGGACAGCGCGGTGCCCGTCCAGCTTTTGTGTATTCGGCCGTCAGTCTGCTGAAACAGGTCAGCAAGGCGAGCCGCTCCCGGGCTGGCGCCTGGCTTCACGCCCTGCGCTGGCTCGCTCTTGCGTTGTTGATTGTCGCGCTCGCACGTCCGCAAAAGGTCCGCACTGAGAATTCGGTGCGTGCCAGCGGCATCGACATCGTGATCGCGATTGATCTGTCGGGCAGCATGGAATCGGAGGATTTTGAAATTAAGGGACAACGCGTGAACCGGCTCGTAGTGGCGAAAGAGACGGTGGCCAAGTTCATCGAGAAGCGCCCCAGCGACCGCATCGGACTGGTGGCCTTTGCGGGCAAGGCTTACATCGCCGCGCCTCTCACGCTGGACCACGGTTTCCTCCAGGCGAACCTGGCGCGGTTAAATCTCCACACCATCGAAGATGGCACCGCGATCGGTTCCGGGCTCTCCGCATCGGTCAACCGCCTGCGCGAGTTGAAGTCGAAAAGCAAAATCGTGATCCTGATGACCGATGGACAAAACAACGCCGGCAAAATACCGCCTCTTACTGCGGCGGAAGCGGCCAAAGCTCTGGACGTGAAAGTCTATACGGTCGGCGTGGGAATCCGGGGCAATGCGCCCTTTCCGCAAAACACTCCCTTCGGCAAACGCTACGTCATGACACCGGTGGACATTGATGAACCAACGTTGACAGCCATCTCGGAGAAGACGGGCGGGAAGTATTATCGCGCGGACAGCACCGACACACTTCGCAAGATTTACGAGGAGATTGATCAGTTCGAAAAAACCGAGGCGGTCGTGAAAAAATTTGTGAGGCGTCAGGAGTTGTTTCATATCCCCGCCTCCTTGGGGTTGCTGGCGCTCCTCATTGAGGTCTTGTTGGCAAACACCATCTGGAGACGGCTGCCATGAATGCTTACTTTGGAAACCCGACGCTGCTCTGGCTGTTGCTTCTGCTGGTGCCCGTGGTTTTTCTGCTCATTTGGAGCTGGCGAGTGCGGCAGAAGTTGCTGACGCAATTCATTAGCGCCCGCTTGGTGGCCTCATTGACTTCCGGTGTCTCCAAGCAGCGCCAGAAAGTCAGGCTCGTCCTGTTTACGGTTGCACTCGCATTCCTGCTGTTTTCATTGGCGCAGCCACGCCTTGGTTTTGTGCTCGAAGAATCCAAGCAAAGCGGGCTCGACATCGTAGTGGCCATCGACACTTCGAAGAGCATGCTGGCGGACGACGTGCAGCCCAACCGTTTGCGCCGGGCAAAGCTCGCGGCGCTGGATTTGATGCGGCTGGCGACCGGCGACCGGCTGGGGTTGGTCGCGTTTGCCGGCGGCGCCTTCTTGCAATGTCCATTGTCCATTGATGAGGAGGCCTACCGGCAGAGCGTGGATTTCCTCGATGTGAACGTGATTCAGCAAGGCGGCACTGCATTGGCGGAAGCAATCCAGACCGCGCGGTCAGCCTTCAAGGAAGAGACGGACAATCACAAGATCCTCGTCCTTTTTACGGACGGCGAAGATAACGACGATCAAGAGGCGGCAATTAATGCAGCGCGTGAGGCGCGTAAAGCCGGGTTACGAATCTTTACGGTGGGCGTCGGAACGCCGGCTGGCGAAATCCTGAGTACGAGTGATCCGTATGGAAACCGCGTCTTCATCAAGGACGGCCAGGGCAATGCTGTAAAATCTCGGCTGAACGAACCGTTATTGCAACAAATCGCAAAGGAGACGGATGGATTCTACCTCCCGCTGACCGGTGCGCGCACCATGGATGTGCTGTATGAACGCGGTCTGGCTCCGCTGCCCAAGTCCGAGTTCTCCACCCGCACGCTTCGTCAATATCATGAGCGATTCCAGTGGTTCATTGGCGCGGCAATTCTGCTATTATTGGCGGAGATGTTTATGCCTGAACGAGCGCGAAGCTGGAGCAGCCGAGGCACCAATTCCAAATCGACGGCGGCCGTCGTCGCCCTTTTGATATGGGGTGCGGTCAATGTTTGGGGCTCCGCGAATACGGCGCTTAAGGAATACGAGCGGGGTAAATTCACGAAAGCTCGCGCTGAGTTCGAACGGCTCGCGCAAAAGAAACCGGGCGACGCCCGGCTGCGCTATAACGCAGGTGCGGCTGCCTTCGGCGATGAGGACTACGAAACTGCGCTCAAGCATTTCAACGCCACCCTTACCGCCCCGGACCTTAAGCTTCAGGAGCAAAGCTATTACAACCTGGGCAACACGCACTTTCGCCTCGGCGAGAAGACGGAAGATGCGAAAGGCAAACAACAGCATTGGGAGCAGGCAGTGCAACAGTTTGAGAACGCGATGAAGATCGATCCCAATGACGCGGACGCGCAATTCAACCTGGAACTGGTGAAGAAGAAACTGGAGGAGCTCAAGCAGCAACAACAGCAGCAGAAGCAGGATCCAAAGGACGAGGACAAGAACGACGACAAAAAGGACCAGCAGGACAAGCAGGAACAAAAAAAGGAAGACCAGCAGAAGAAGGAAGACCAGCAAAAGTCTGACGACGAGAAAAAGGACGATCCAAAAAAAACAGACGAGTCACAGAAAAAAGACGAGCAGTCCCAAAAGCAGGACCAGCAACAGCCGGAACAGAAAAAACAAGACGAACAGCAATCAGCCCAGGATCAGCGCGGGCAGGAACCTGATAAATCGCAGCAACAACAGGGCGCCTCTCGGGTGATGCAGATGACGCCGCAGCAAGCGCAACAGTTGCTCGATGCGCAGAAGAGTGAAGAACGCGCTATGATTTTTCAGCCCACTATCCTCCGAACCAACAAGCCGAAGGATCGCGTGTTTAAGGATTGGTGAGTACTACTGGGCTGAATGCCTCACGGTTTCACTGCCGGAAACTCAGCGATGCACGCGTTCCACAATGTTGCCTTGACGCCGCGAGTGCTGGCGGTTGAAACAAACGGCGCATGAAGCCACTTCATCATCTTCGCGCCGGTGTCATCGGCACCGGATTCATCGGCCCGGTTCACATCGAAGCCCTCAAGCGCCTCGGCGTGCAGGTCACCGCCATCTGCGGCTCGACCAAGAACGCCCAGGCCACCGCGGACAAGTGGGGCATTCCGGAAGTCTACGGCGACTACGATTACCGCGCCATGTTGCGCTCGCCGAACGTCGATGTCGTCCACATCACCTCGCCGAACAAGGTCCACGTCGAGCAATCGCTCGCCGCGCTCGCCGCCGGCAAACACGTCATCTGCGAGAAGCCGCTCGGCATGAAGACCGGCGAGACGGTCCGAGGTGGTTGCTGCCGTGAAGAAGAAAACTTCCCCCGTGTTCGCGGTGAACTACATGTGCCGCTTCTTTCCCGCCGTGCTCCAGATGCGCGCGATGGTGGAGCGCGGCGAACTGGGCCAGATCATTCACGTGCAGGGCCACTTCTTCCAGGACTGGCTGCTCAACGACACCGACTACAACTGGCGCGCTCCTCGCCAGCGAAGGCGGCAAGCTCCGCGCCGTCGGCGACATCGGCACGCACTGGATTGACGCCGTGTCCTTCATCCTCGGCGCGCGGGCGGAGAGCGTGTTCGCGCACATCGAGACCTTTCACAAGACGCGTAAACGGCCGAGGGGTGAGGTGCAGACCTTCGCACAAGTCGATCCGGCGACGATGGTTCCCTACAAGGTGGACACCGAAGATTTCGGCAGCGTGCTGCTCAAGTTTGGCAAGGCGAAACACGGCTTCGCCAACGGCGTCCACGCCAATGCCTCCATCTCGCAAGTCGCCGCCGGCTGGAAATGCAGCCTCGCCCTCGGCATCTACGGCACCAAGGGCAGCGTGCGCTGGGACCTCCAGCAGCCGAACGAAATGATCCTCGGCCGTCGCGACGAACCGAACCAGATTCTCCAGCGCGCAACACCCGGCTTCGACGTGGACATCGCGGGCTTCAGCGATTATCCCGGTGGCCATCCCGAAGGATTCGCCGACGCGCACAAGATGCACTACCGCGCCGTCTATGAGCACATCGCCAGCGGCCGAAGAACTCCCCTGCTCTTCGCCACCGCCGAGGACGGTCATCACGAAGTGAAACTGTGCGAGGCGATTTTGCAGCAGCAGCCGGAGCAAGGGTTGGGTAAAGGTGTGAAAGATTAGCCGTCGTTCGTCTCGCCGTGCGGCTCGTCTGAGCGAGGCAGTCCTCGCGAGTGCGCTTCAGATTGGCGCAGTCGCGTCTTGATCGGTCGCACTCTGTTGCCCGCTAATGTTATCCGACGCGCCACCAAATAGTTTTTAGATACGCAGGCTCCCCCCGACTGATCGGAAAATCGGGCGGCTGAGGAACGTAGTGTTGCTGAAGAATCTTCAAGCCGGCGGACAGAATCGTGGCACGTCCGAGGCCCACGAAGTTTTCCGGCTCCAGTTTGGCGGCGTTAGTGGAAGCGAACAGGATTCCATTGGATTTCAACAACGGCAAAGCTGCCTCGATCAATTTCCCAAAACTCTTTTCAGCCTGCCAGACGCCGCTTTCCTTCGATTGGGAAAAAGTTGGCGGGTCGAGCAAGACACAGTCAAAAGCTCGCCCCTTTTTCGCCAGCCTTCGCATCCAGTCAAACGCATCCCCGTAAATGAAATCGTGTTGTGCGACATCAAGGGCGTTGAGAGAGAAATTGCGCTTACCCCACTCCAGATACTTCTTCGAAAGATCAAGGCTTGTCGCGCGGGCCCCCGCGTACGCCGCCGCGACCGAGAAGCCGCAGGTGTAGGCAAAGGTATTCAGAACCTCAGCCCCTGAAGCAGGCGCGAAGCATGGAAAATCCGCCGCAATAAAACCGGTAATGAGACGACGGCGATTGTCACGCTGGTCGAGAAACAAACCCACCGAGTATCCCTCCTCAAAGCTCAACTCGAATCGTAAACCGTTTTCGTGAACGACGAACCTTGCGGGGGCTGGACGGCCCCAGACGAATTGCGGGGAAGCGGCCTCCGCTTTTGACTGGCGAACATTGCGGTTTAACAGTTTGTGATAGACCCCCAAAGATCCGTGCAATCCTGCCAGTGACTTAAGTTCGTCCAGCACGGGTCCATCCAGCGGGTGTTCGCTTTGCCCGAGTAGGAAGTCTCCGAGTTTGTCCACATACAGACCGGGAAGCCCGTCGCTTTCGCCATGCACGATTCGAAATGCATTCGTCAATGGAGCCTCCGTGACTGCCGCTCGCAATGGATCCGGTGCAGCGTCACCCTTTCCTTCCCAATTTGACGGCGCGGCGAACCTGAGCCGTTGGCCAGTAGAGGGATGATCCATTTCCAGTTCGGCAGCGTGCAGGTATATCCGCTCCGCCGGAGTTCCGTCATACATCACGTCTCCGAGAATCGGCATCCCTTGCTCCGCCGCGTGAACACGGATTTGGTGCGTACGTCCGGTGATGGGTTCAGCCTCGACCGTCCACCCCCCATTGGACGAGGTAATCACGTGGAATTTCGTCTCAGCGCGATCCCCTCCTGGATGCAACGGCCGGCTGACGTATCGCTCCCCCACGCGGACGAGGGCTGATGTAACTGTGAACCTTTCGCGCGGCACAGGGCGATCGGTAAGCAGCAGATACTTTTTTCGCACCGTACGATTCGCGAACTGAGCCGTCAGCGACCGGTTCGCCAAGGGAGTTATCCCAAAAACCATCACCCCGCTCGTTTCCTTGTCCAAGCGATGGATAATGGCGAGTCTAGACCAGCGGGGCTCACGATGCTTGAGCCAGTCGTAGACGCCTTCGCCCGCCAACGGTTCCGGCGCATGCGTATTCCAACCCGCTGGTTTGTTGATGACCAGCAGGTGTTCGTCTTCGAAAAGAATCAGCGCCATCGCGTTTCCAATGATGGCTTCGGAAGATCCGAAGCCCGAGCGCCGATGTTCACGCCACGACAGGAAGGGGCCAACTTATTTTTGTTTCGCTCACCGCTCCGTCAGGTCGAAGACGAGGACCGCTCTTGGTCAGTAAATCTGGATGGTGACTTTTTTCTTGAACGCCTCGTGGTCCAATTTGCCTTTGGCGAGCGCGTCGATATCGGACTTCCTGGCTCGCAACGTGAGG
Organism: uncultured Verrucomicrobiae bacterium; assembly: GCA_963760275.1. GTDB lineage: Bacteria > Verrucomicrobiota > Verrucomicrobiia > Limisphaerales > SIBH01 > JANNGC01. The sequence goes on along the minus strand of CAVXCM010000002.1, from coordinate 1,054,653 downwards.
GTCGTCTGGGACAGAGCTTCGCCGCTCGTCAGCCTGGCACCGGCTTCGCGCCCACCGGTCGAGCGTGCCTCCTTGCGGATTAGGCTCCCGCCCACCCGAGGACCGCTTCCTAACACGACGACCGACACAGAATCCTCCGATTTGAGGTGGCGAATGTTCTTTGCGTTCAGCAAGTCGCGGAGGAGGTCCTCCTTAAGATTCTCTACGCGTTGCGCATCAAATTCCTCCCCTGGTGGCGCATGGATTTTGACATCTTCGAAGGCGACACGGTTTCCATAAACCTCCGCCTTGGCCTTCTCCCACTCCGTATTTGTCTCGTTTGTGTGGCTTGATTCATCCCTTTTCGGCGGCGCCAGCAGCGGATACTTCACGTTCAGGACGAACAGCGCGCCATACCCCTCGAGATAAAAAACCCGCGGCGAAGAAGAACGGCTCATGGAGAATAATTCAATGCCGGCCGCGGTGGGTGGCCCATCCGTTTTGACAGTCGCTGTCTTTTCGAGAATGCGCATCATCACGGTTAAATCTTCATTGAGCGTTGAAACATTCTTGTTGTCACCGCCGACGATGACGGGGCGACGTGCCCCCGCGCTGCCACGGGGGAAAATCTGATCCAAAACGCCCTGGGTCGTGCTCACTGCAAAACTTTCGGCCCAACTGGCGACCGCATTCGGGTCGAGCGGCGGACTGGGAGGAATCCGCGGAGCGGCGGGGGCTGTGTCAGCCTGCGCAAGTTGAAGTGGGTGACCGCGCCTAGCCGTACTTGGCGGGGTGGATTCGGTCGGCTGACGGGCCGGTGATGGGACGACAGATTCGCCAGGCCCCTGCCGTCGTTTCCCGAATCCGTCGTCACCTTCCTGGGGCTCAGCCGCCGCCACTGCATTCTGGCTGGTGAGCAAGGCACTGGCTGCCAGTGCGGTCAGTAAAAGCTTCATAGTTTCTTCCTTCATTGAATGTCCGGGAACGTCGTGGATGTATGGGCGAGCGTGGAGATTTGATTTTGAGCTCGCTGCAATCCCGCCTCGCTGAAGACTGCAACGGTTTCCAATTCCTTGCGGAGCGACGCGTAATCGGCCAACCGCTGAGCGTTGATCTTTTCAAGTGCGTCCAGCGTCGCGTGCTGGTCAGCGGCCCGCCTCTCCTCCATGTTCTGCAACAGCCCCCCAATCAACAACTGGGCTTCGGCCGCCGTTGCCTTTGAAGTCTGCTCGGTCATCCGTGCGAATGCGGCGGACGTGTCGCGTTCTACCTGACGTTTTAATTCCGCGCGCAATCCATCCACCTCATTCTGCATTGCCACCAGGCGAACGCCGCCCACGGTTGCCAACCCGACAAACGCGGCGGCAATGGCCCATCGGCTTAAGACTGCGCCGCGGGACTGGCGTTTTTTTTCCGCCAACTTCCAGTGGTTCAGTTCATGCCCGGTTTGTTGCCAGCCCTTGACCTGTTCGCGGCATGACACGCAGGACTCCAGATGCTTGGCGAACGGCGGGCGTTCACCCGTCGGTAATTCATTGTAGAGGTATGACATCCATTCTTCGGCAGCAGGGTGTTTCATAAGATCAAAACTTCCTTTCGTCGGTCAGTCCAGGCAGCGATGGCGCGTCGCTCGCGGCGTTCTGCGGATTGCATCAGTTTCGCAAGTTGGTTCAATCCCTCCCCCATTCGTGACTTCACGGTTCCCTCAGGAATGCCCAGCACCTCAGCAATTTCCCGAAATTTCAGACCTTCATAGTGTCGCAGGATAAGCACGGTTCGGTACGCCTCATCCACCTGTCCCAAGGCGTGCCTCACTCCCGCTGCATTTTCTTCTTGGGCCAGGGAAATGTCCGGGGTGGGCTCAAGGCTCGGGAAATCAGCGTCCGCCTCGAATTCTGTCTCCAAAGACGTTTCACGCCGCCTCTGCCGCTTACGCAGTTCGTCGTAGCACAGGTTCAGCGCGACACGCCAAAGGAACGTCGAAAACTTATTGCTGGGGATGTATTGCTCGCGTCGTGTGAAAATCCGGGTGAACGCCTCCTGAGCCAAATCTTCCCCGCGATGAACGTCCCCCAGCATTCGCGTGCAGAGATTTTGAATTGGCAACTCCCAGCGCTTAACAAGAACGGCAAAGGCTTCCGGATCGGCCTGCATCTGCACACGCCACATCGCCTGTTCGTCTGTGATCGCGAAGAGTGAGAACAGCTTCATCGGCCTCTCCCTTTAGTGCTTGGTGGTGCGATTGCCTTCATCCGTTCAAAGGATGAAACGCTGGCAGAGGCCAAATGGTTCGAAAGATTTATTCGCCGACTAAAGAAAGCGCCACAAAGGGCGCATCCCCTACTTCTCAAAGCCCTCCAGCACCGCATCCTTTATGGCGGGGCGCAGCGTGAGGAGCGTGGTGCCAGTCTCACCATCGATTTGCACCGGGTTGAAGCCACCGGCACCATTGCTCTTCAAGATGATGTGAATGGGTTCCAACACCTCATGTTGAACGCCATCCTCAGTAGTGACGGTGATCGCATCGTTACATTCGTCCTTCCGGGATAGCACCACGTTCCGCAGCGGCGACGCACTGGCGATTTGTCGCCTGTTGCCATTTGTTTCGACGAATTCAATCGTCACCGGCTGACCTGCGTGCATGGCACTGACGCGTTCGCAAAATGTTTTCCAATCCCTGGCTTTGATTTCCTCAGTCATGTGGGAAACGTGGCGCGTCTCGCCGCGATGAGCAATGGGATCAACCAGATTTTCCCAGGGACGCAAACGCCAACTAAGCAGGTGCGAACAACCAAGAGCGGTACAGAGGTACGCTTAACCATAGCAGCGATTAACTCGAGCCCGCGCCTGGTGCACATGGAATGAGGCGCACAGGGTATTTGAAGCCTAAATCTCCGGAAGCGGTTCTACCGCCTCCAACGAAGCTTGAGTTGTAGCTCTGTTCGGAACCACCCCATGCGTCACAAATATTGCGGAAACACCTTGTCGGGATCGTAGTTCAAATCCTTCATGGCCTGCGCGACGACGCTTCGTTCAATCTGACCTTTCTCCGCGAGCGCGAAGAGCGTGCCGATGACGGTGGACTCTCGCATCCACTTCGAAGAAGCGGCGCAACCGTTCGCGCGTATCGCTACGACCGAACCCGTCCGTGCCGAGCGTGATCAACCCGCCAGGAACCCAAGGCGCAATCTGATCGGGCACGATCCGCATGTTGTCGGAAACGGCGACGAACGGCCCCTGCTCTTTCTCCAGCACCGTTTCGACGTATGATTTCTCGCGCAGGCTCCGTCGCGTGCAGCATGTTCCAGCGACGCGTATTGCATCGCATCGTTGCGCAAGCGTTTGTAACTCGTCGCGCTCCACACATCCGCGCGAGACGTCGTAACGCTCGGCAAGAATCTCCTGCGCCCGCAAGGCCGAGTGGATGATCGGCGCCGCTGCCCGAGAATTTGCGCTTTGTGTTTCTTGCCCGCCGCGCCTTGGCGGAATTTGTAAAGGCCGTTCAGAATCCCCTCCGTCACGCCTTCGGGCATCGCAGGCTGCGCGTAGTTTTCGTTGTAAAGACGTGAGGTAGTAAAACACGTCCTCGTCGTCCTGATACATGCGCTTCATGCCGTCGGCGATGATGATCGCAATTTCGTAAGCGAACGCAGGATCGTAGGCATAGAGCGTCGGCACCGTGCTGGCGCTGAGCAGGCCGTGGCCGTCCTGATGTTGCAGGCCTTCGCCATTCAACGTCGTGCGGCCATACGTTGCGCCCAGCAAAAAGCCCTTTGCGCGAATGTCGCCCGCCAGCCAGATCAGATCCCCGATGCGCTGGAAGCCGAACATCGAGTAGTAGATGAAAAACGGGATCATGTTGATCCCGAGATTGGCGTAAGCCGTGCCAGCGCTGATGAACGACGACATGGAACCGGCTTCGGTGATGCCTTCCTCAAGAATCTGTCCGTCCTTCGCCTCGTGATAGTAGCTGACCGAATTGTTATCCACCGGCTCGTAAAGCTGCCCCTTTGAAGAATAAATGCCGAACTCGCGGAACATCGGATCGATGCCGAACGTGCGCGCCTCATCAGGAATGATCGGCACAATGCTGCGGCCCATCTTTGTCGTTGCGCAGCAGCTTGCCGAACAGATCAACGAAAGCGCCGGTCGTGGAAACCACGCGTGTCCCGGAACCTTTCAAGGCGCCCGCGCCAAATTCCTCGACGGTCGGCGTCTACGATCTTCGGCGCCTTGACGTCGCGCTTCGGCAGCGAGCCACCGAGCTTGTTGCGGCGATCCTGAGCAGATACTTAATCTCCGGACTGTCCGCGGCTGGCTTGAAGAACGGCATGTCCGCGATCTCGTCATCCGAGATCGGGATGTTGAATCGCGCACGGAACTCGCGGAGTTCCTTCTCGTTCATCTTCTTCTGCTGGTGCGAGATGTTGCGCCCTTCGCCGGCTTCACCGAGACCGTACCCCTTGACCGTCTTGGCAAGAATGACAGTCGGCTGGCCTTTGTGCTCCATCGCGGCTTTGTAGGCGGCGTACACTTTGAGTGGATCGTGTCCGCCGCGCAGCATCTTGCGCAACTGTTCGTCGCTCAGGTGAATCGACGCGCGCGGCCAACTCAGGATACTTGCCGAAGAAATGTTTCCGGATGTAACTGCCGCTCTCGACGATGTATTTCTGGAAATCGCCATCCACGCATTCTTCGAGGCGCTTCAGCAACAGCCCGTTGTGATCGTTGGCAAACAGTTCATCCCAATCCGAACCCCAGATGACTTTGATGACGTTCCAGCCTGCGCCGCGGAACGCGCCTTCGAGTTCCTGGATGATCTTTCCGTTGCCACGCACCGGGCCGTCGAGACGCTGCAGGTTGCAGTTCACGACCCAGATCAAGTTGTCGAGATTCTCACGTGCCGCGAGCGTCAATGCGCCCAGTGATTCTGGCTCATCCGATTCGCCGTCGCCCACGAAAGCCCAGACCTTGGGCTCGTTTTCGGCCGGAATGAATCCCCGCGCCTGCAAGTAACGGAGAAACCGCGCCTGATAAATTGAGATGATCGGCCCCAACCCCATCGAAACGGTGGGGAACTGCCAGAAATTCGGCATCAAATACGGATGCGGATAGCTGGATAGCCCGCCGCCTTCCGCAAGTTCCTGGCGAAAGTTTGCGAGTTGCTCCTTGGTCAGACGACCTTCCAGAAAAGCGCGCGCGTAGTTTCCCGGAGTCGCATGACCCTGGAAAAAAACAAAATCAGCTAGCGCCATTGTCGCCGCCGCGGAAGAAATGATTCTGCGCCACTTCATAAAGGGTCGCGCTGGAGGCGAAACTCGAGATATGGCCGCCCAAGCCGTCGTGCTTTTGGTTGGCGTTGACCACCATGGCCATGGCGTTCCAGCGAATGAGACTCTTGATGCGTCGCTCCACTTCACGATCGCCCGGATAATCCGGCTGCTCAGAGGGGGGAATACTGTTGAGGTAAGGAGTGCTGACCGGGCCGGGCACTTTCAAGCCAGCGCGGCGCAATCGATCCACGAGGTGCTCCAGAAAAAGCGGTGCTTGCTCTTCGCCCTGGGTGCGCAAGACAAACTCCAGGATTTCCTCCAATGAATCGAGGTAATGGCGGTTACCTTTGCCATTGCCCCGCAACGAGGCCAGCGCACTAGCCGCGCCCGTTTCTCGGATTCCATGCGCCGGTAGACGCGTCATCGACGACTTCTCAACATTCGAATTGTCACTCACAGGGCATGGAAGCTAAACGACGCAGAAATCAAAACCAAGCGATGAAATTCACCCTGGCGTGAATGAATCCGGCAAGTCTGCGGAGCCCTGGCAAATCACTGAGGTCCAACGAACGACGCCTTTGATTTTTTCTTGTGGTCCTATTGAATCCACGCCGTGAATTTTCTCGATCTCACCCTCCCCACGCCTGCGGAAAATCTCGCCTGCGATGAAGCGTTGCTGGATCTGTGCGACTCCGACGGCGTGGAAACCCTGCGATTCTGGGAGTCGGGCAGTCCCTTCGTCGTCGTTGGATACGCGAACAAGGTGGCGGACGAAGTGAATGTTGAGGAATGCCGCCGATGCCAAGTGCCCATTTTACGACGATGCAGCGGCGGTGGCACCGTGGTTCAAGGGCCGGGCTGTTTGAACTATAATCTTACCCTGCGGATTCTGGACGGGCCGCTCGCAACCGTGACAGGTACGAACACCTTTATCATGGAACGCAACCGGGCCGCTCTGCAGAAATTGCTGGGCATCGACGTCGCCATCAAGGGATGCACTGACCTGGCATTCGCTGCTCCGCCCATCCGTTCAGACCTGTCTCAAACGGTTGACTGCCTCAGTCCGAAGGCAGACATCGAAATACACAGCCGTGGGGCCCAGCACGGGTCATGGTTGAAATTCTCCGGGAATGCCCAGCGACGTCGGCGCCATGCGCTGGTATTTCATGGAACGATTCTGCACGGGTTTGATCTTTCGCTGATTGAAAGGCTCCTCAAGTTTCCCTCCGCCCAACCAGATTACCGAGCCCATCGCCAGCACGCCGAGTTCGTACGCAATATCCCGGCTGCGAGCGGCGAGATTCGCGAGACTCTGAGGAACGCCTGGAACGCGTGCATGCCAATGTTGAGCTTCCCCACGGAACGGATGAACGCGTTGATGGCGGAACAATATTCTCGCGACGACTGGAACCTGCGTCGTTGAGCTAGCGGCCGTTTTTCCACCACACCTGACGAACCCTTGCGTAATTCGGCCCACCGCTGTTTTGGCTGCCCCCGTATTTGTCCCACCCTCGCCATTACCCTGTGCTCATGAAAAAAGTAATCGTGCGCAATCGATTGTTGAAAGTGGGAGATGTGGTCCGAATTGAGCGTTGCCATGGAGCGTATCCCTTACCCTCTGGGTTGGCGGCCGGGACCATCGTCACGGTGTATCGAAGCGGTTTTGGCTACGCCGATGTGGTGGATCACAACGGAAAGGTTTGGAAAGTCGCCTTCTCCAATGTGGCGCCTCCGAAAAGCCTTTGGTGGAATGGTCGATGGATTGACCGTATGACCCATCCTGAAGGCGACGCGGCGTGGGCTGAATACGTGGCTCAGAATCCGGAATGGCAGGTTCGCTAACCGCTCGCCGTCTCGTGCCGGCGCGCCGCACATCGGTTGCTTTTCATGGCGACCGTCAAGTTGCCTTGCACGGTGGACGCTGCCACTCGGTTTCAAGCACACGCGGCCGGATGCAAGGCGCCGGAAGGATTGACTTCTCGGCCTTCCCCGCTACCACTTCGCGCCGAATGTCAGTCGAACCATCTTCGCTCCTTGCCCTCGGCCAGCGCGTCAGCGTGCAAATTCATGACGTGGCCTTTGGTGGCGATGGCGTTGGGAAACACGGCGACTTCATTGTGTTCGTTCCTTTCACGGCAGTGGGGGACGTAGTCGAAGTCAAAATCTCCGAAGTTAAGAAGAACTTCGCCCGCGGCAAAGTGCTTGGGGTAATCACTCCTTCGCCAGACCGCGCCAAACCCGAGTGCCCTTACTTCGGCGAGTGCGGCGGATGCCAATACCAACACCTCACCTACGAGGCGCAGTTGCGATTGAAAGGCAAGCAAGTGGCCGACTTATTCGAGCGCATCGGAAAATTCTCCCGCGACGTTGTCCGGCCCGCGATCGGATGTCCCCAACCGTATCATTACCGGAATCGGATCATGATCCGCTCCCAATGGAACAAGCCCGAGCAAAAATTAAACATCGGCTACCTGCGTTGGGATTGCGGCCTGGTGGTGGATATCAATCAGTGCCCAATCGCCGAACCCGCGTTGAACCAGGAGATTTTGCGAGTGCGGGAAAATCCGCCGCCAAAGGGTGGGATCAAAGTCGTATTGCGCATTCCCCCGGACGATTGGGACGTTGGCCCGGACAGCTTTTTCCAGAACAACTTTTTCCTGCTGCCGAAACTGGTAGAGACGGCTCGCGCTGCCCTGGTTGCCAGCGGCGCAAAATATCTCGTGGACGTGTATTGCGGCGTGGGTTTTTTCGGAATCTCGTTGGGCGACGCGGTCGAGAAATTTGTCGGAGTCGAAGTGGACAAACCGGCCATCAAGGCCGCGCAAAACAATGCTCTCCGCCACCATCGGACAAACGGCGAGTTCGTGCTGGGCGACGCTCAAGTGTTGTTGCCAGCCCTGTTGCAGAAGTTCCCGGCGCGGGACACTTCCGTCATCCTTGACCCACCTCGTGCGGGAATTCCCCGGAGTGCCGTGGACCAGTTGCGGGAAGTGCGGCCAAAGCAAATCATTTACGTTTCATGTCACCCCGCCACGCTGGCGCGAGATTTGAACCTTTTATGCGCAGACGGTGTCTTTGAACTTCAAAGCGTGACACCGCTGGACATGTTTCCACAGACTCAACACGTCGAATGCGTGGCCGATCTGCGGCTGAATGCAAATCTCGCCAACACGCTCGCGCAATCTGAACAAACGCCCCCGACGGAACATAACCTAGGCGCACGCAGCTAATGGCGGCTTGCCAAACCCCTTGACCATGCCTTCAACTCTCGAGCACCCAAGAACGATGGAAACAACGCCGACGCGCAACTATGTCCGCACGACCCTCCCCTGGATCATCGCGGCAGTCATGCTGCTCATTTATCTGGTCACCCTGAACAAGGTGGTCTCAATCCCCAGCGTATTTCCCTTGAGTCGTGCGTTGGGATTGGATTGGCGGCCCACTCTTTCGAGCCCCCTCACCTGGCTCACCACACTCCCCATTCGATGGCTGCCTTCGAGTGCCCAATTAGTCAGCTTGAATTTCCTTGGCGCCCTTTTCGCGGCGCGTGAGCCTGGCCCTCCTCGCACGTTGCGTGGCGTTGCTTCCGCATGATCGCACGCAGCTTCAACGCGATAAACTGACGAACGAAAACGCGTTTCTAAATATTCCCCTGGCATGGGTCCCCGTGTTGTTCGCCGTTTTAATCTGCGGCTTCCAGCTGTCCTTCTGGGAAAATGCGATTGTCGGGACCGGTGAAATGTTGGACCTGCTGCTCTTCGCCTACTGCGTTCGCTGCCTGCTGGAGTACCGCGTGGACGAAGAGAATCGCTGGCTCTACAAACTGGCGCTGGTTTACGGGCTTGGAATGACCAACAACTTTGCCATGATCGCATTCCTCCCCGCGCTACTTGTGGCGGTCGTTTGGATCAAGGGCCTACGATTCTTCCGCTTTGATTTTCTGGTTCGGATGTTCCTTTTCGGCCTCTTAGGCCTCTCCTTCTACTTGCTCCTGCCGCTCATTCAAGGCGGCTCCGACGAACTTAGTTTCTGGCAGGCTCTGAAATCCAATTTGGGACTTCAGAAACACCTGGTCTTCGATAACCGCAAGATCGCGATGCTTCCCGCCGTCTATGCGCTCCTGCCCTTGGTGTTGCTGGGCATCCGGTGGCCTAGTGGCTTTGGGGATCAATCGCCGGTTGGTAGCGTCTTTGCGAATGGTGCGGCCATCCTGTTGCACGCAGGCCTCCTGGCCTTTTGCATCTACATCGCGTTCGATCCTCCCATCAGCCCCCGCATCGAGGGCGCCAAGTATCGCGCGGCTGGTTACAACTACGTTTTCCTTCCCTGCTATTTTTTAGGCGCGCTCATCGTCGGCTACTACAGCGGTTTCCTCCTCCTCGTTTTCAGCAAGGGCTCCGGACGCAATCGAAAACCGCCGACCATGCCCGCCGCATTGAACTATCCCGTGGCAATCCTGGTTTGCGGCAGTGCCCTGTTCGTCGTTGGCGCTCTCGCTTATCGGAATTTTCCCAGGATCAAAGAGTTCAGTTCGCCGTCATTGCAGGATTACACGAAGGGATTGATCGCCTCGTTGCCCGAAAAACCCGCAGTGGTTTTGAGTGACGAGCCCGTCACCCTTCACGCCGTCCGCGCATTGCTCGGACGACCCGCGTCAGACAAGTATTTGTTTGTTGAGTCCACGGCCCTCGACAAACCTGGATACCACCGGTTTCTGGCACGGCAATCTGCTAACGACTGGCCTCGTATGGCCGTGGAGAAAGACGCCGGCAGTATTGCGCCACAACAAGTGATGCAATGGCTGTCCGCGATGGGGCAGAAGGCCGAGTTAATCTACCTGCACCCGAGCTTCGGTTATTTCTTCGAAACGTATTATCTCGAACCGCGCAAACTGGTCTTCACCCTCAAACCCTATCCGCCAGGCGCTGCGGATACTCCTCTGCCAAATGCGGCGTTAATTGCGCAACAAGCTGCCGCTTGGAACTCGTTGACGGATACACTCAACGGATTGAAGTCTACTGTTAAGACCCAACCCGAGGACCGGGCGGAACGGGTGCAGGATGCGACTCTTTATGTAGCCAGCTTCTATTCGCGCTCGCTCAATTGGTGGGGGGTGGAACTGCAACGCGCGGGACGCTTTGAGGATGCGGCGCGATACTTCGAAGAGGCCGTCGCGCTGAACCCTGACAATGCTGCTGCCCTGCTCAATCGTGACGCCAATGCTCTCTGGCGCAACGGCCAGCAACGACTGGGGTCGATGAACACGGAGCAACAGGAAAAGTTGGCGCTCTATCGTGGCATGGAGGCGCTCCTGATGGCGTGCGGCCCGGTCGATGTGCCGGAGTTCAATGCCCAATTTTCGCAGACTCTCGTGCAGGCAGGATTGTACCGCCAAGCCAGCCATGTGGTGCGGCGAGCCCTGGCCTACGCGCCCAAGGAACCGATGTTCGAACTGGCTTTGGCCAAGGTTGAACTCTTCGGTGGCAATAATGACGATGCCCTAGCGCTTATCGCTTCACTTAAGCCTCGTGCTCAAAACGCTGACCCGTCCACGCAGATCGATATCGCGCGTGTCGAAGCATTTGCTCAAAACGCCCGCACTAATTTCCCGGAAGCAAAGCGGATCCTGGAAGACGCGGTGCGGCGCTTTCCCGAGCACAACGAGAGTCATAAATCCCTCTCGCAACTCCATGTGGACCACGCGCAAAAGTTGAATGAAGCCGGAAAAGCCGCCGAAGCCTCGGTGGAAATGACCAACGCCATCCGCGTCATCGAGAACCAGCTCAAGCTCCAACCACAGAACGCAGCGGCGCGTTTTGACTACGGTTGGCTTCTCTTGTCCGTAAAAGATTTCGATGGTGCTACGACTCAGTTCACCAAGGTTTTGGAGCTGCAAAAGGATAACAGCGCGGCACTCCTCAATCGTGCTATTGCCAATTTTCAGGCCAGGAGAATCGATGCGGCGAAACGTGACTATCAGGACATGCTCACGCGCTTTACGACGACTGATTTCCGGGTCTATTACGGACTGGGTGAAATTGCGTTCCAGCAAAATGACTGGAAAGCTGCCCGCGACAATTATCAGCAATACCTTCGCTACGCCCCCCCGAATGCAGCCGAAGCCAAACTCATTCGGGCACGGCTCGATGAGGTGAAGAAGAAATCGTAGCCACGCGCTGGCGCTGCTCCATTGGTTCTTGGCCCCGCGGTTCAAACGCCGACGTTCTGCGCAGAGTGAATCCTCGATGACTACTCATTTTACCAGACAACGCCTTGTCCATTCTTCGGTGAATGGCCTGGTTTCGACTGACCGGTTGCCAACCCCACCGCTCACCGTCACAGTCCATCGCGATGCATAAACGGTTCTACATCACTACCGCGATTGATTACGTGAACGGGCAACCGCATCTCGGTCATGCCTATGAAAAGATCATCGCTGACGTCATCGCGCGGTCACGCCGAATGCTTGGCGAGGAAGTTTTTTTCCTGACCGGCCTGGATGAACACGGCCAAAAAGTGCAACAGGTGGCGCTGTCGCAGGACAAAGATCCGCAGCAATATTGCGATGAGTTGGCTGGTGACTGGAGCGCTTTTGCCCGGAAGCTGGCCCTGACCAATGACGACTTTATCCGCACCACCTCACCCCGCCACAAAGCAGTAGTCCAGGATCTGCTGGCAAAACTCCATTCAGAAGGGCACTTCTACAAGGCAGAGTACACGGGTTACTTCTCGGTGAAGGAAGAAACGTTCCTGACGGAGAAGGACCGGCTGCCCGACGGCACATTTGATTCAGCCTGGGGGGAAGTCATCCAACTCAAAGAGGAGAATTACTATTTCAAGTTAAAGGAACATCAGCCCTGGCTGATCGAATATCTCGAAAAGAATCCGGACTTTGTTCAACCGTCCTACCGGCGAAACGAGGTGCTGGGGTTCTTGCGGAACAATACGCTGGAGGATCTTTGTATCACCCGACCCGCGGCACGGCTGAACTGGGGCATTCCCCTTCCCTTTGATTCGAACTATGTCACTTACGTTTGGTTTGATGCATTGACGAATTACATCAGCAGTCCCGCGTCGCATGGCGATCCAGCCGTCCTCGGTGCGATTCCCTCACTGCCCCCGGTTCAGCCGTCGCTCGCCCTATGGCCTGCAGACCTGCACGTCATCGGCAAAGACATCCTCAAATTTCACGCCGTCTATTGGCCCATCATGCTGAAGGCCGCCGGATTGCCGATGCCAAGGCAAATCCTGGTGCATGGCTGGTGGCAGAAGGACAATGCCAAGATATCCAAGAGCACTGGCAACATTGTGGATCCCGTTGCCGTGATCAACGAATGGGGGTTGGACGCGTTTCGATACTACGTCTTGCGCGAACTGGATGTGGGACCTGATGGCAATTGGACAGACGCTGGCTTCGCGTCTCGTTACCAAGCGGAACTTGCCAACGGATTGGGTAATCTCGTGAATCGATCGCTCTCGATGCTCAAGCGTTACCGCGCCGGCGTCGTGCCGCCGCCGTCGCTGGAATTGCAGAGCGTCGTGGTTGATGCGACGGCGAAAGTTGCCGCGAATCTGCGCGCCAATGAACTGCAGGCGGCTCTCATCGACATCTGGTCCCTCATCAACCGGGCCAACCAATACGTCGATCAAACAGCGCCCTTCAAGCTCGCCAAAGTTTCGGCGCAAGCAAATCGGCTCAATGAAGTGCTCTACAACCTCTGCGAGATTTGCCGCGTCCTGGCGATCCTGCTCGCGCCTTTTCTGCCGGACACGGCCTCTCGCATTTACGCACAACTTGGATTGGGACCGGTGCCGGCCTCGCTATCGTCGGCCGAATGGGGCGGGCTGAAGCAGGGCCATTCCGTCGGAGATCCTGCACCGTTGTTTCCGCGCAAGGACATTGTTAAACCTGCTGACTGATAGTCCTAGGGTTCTTCTGGTTCAATGTGAACTGTCACGTCGTTGATACGATGTTTTGACGCGCGCAAGTTTTCCTCAACCACGTGGGCAATAGCGTGTCCGCGGCGGACGGTGAAGTTTCCATCCACCACGACATGGATATCGAGCGCAAGATGCAGCCCCACTTTCCGGATACGACATTTCTCAACCTGAAGGACGCCTTCGACATCGCTGGCAAGTTTCCGTACTTCGGAGGTGATCGACGGGTCGACGGCGGCATCCATCATGTCATCAAGCGTCCGGCGCAAAAGACGTACGCCGTTCCACGCAATTATGGCGCAGGCCACCAACGCTGCCCAGTCATCCGCCGTCGCGAAACTTGGTCCGCCAATCAGTGCAATCACAATTCCGACGAGCGCCGCTGCCGAAGTAAGCGCGTCGCTTCTGTGGTGCCACGCGTCCGCTTCCAATGCGCTGCTCCCCAGGGAGGCGCCCATGCGCGCCATGCGGCGGAAGAGAAACTCTTTGATGAAAATGACGGCAATCAAAACGACCAGCGTGAGCACATGGGGAGGACCCTGAGGAGCCAGTATTTCGCGCAGACTTTGAATCGCAATAATTATGGCCGCACCCAAAAGAGAGATGGAGACCACGGCACTGGCGATGGATTCGGCCCGACCATGACCGTAAGGGTGGTTTGCATCTGCCGGCAGAAGGGAAACGCGCAGGCCAGCCCATACCACGAACGAACTGAACACATCGGCAATGGATTCAATCCCATCCGCAATCAGAACGTAAGAATTTCCCATCACGCCTGTAGCAATCTTCACCGCGGCGAGAGCTCCATTTAGTGCAATGGCAGCGGCAGAAAGTCGAAGTGCTGATTGAGGCGCAGGCATTTGCCAGACTTGATCATCCTGGCATGGGCGGCTGCAAGGGTTTAAATGGAGATCGCGGAATAATCTAGTTCTCGCCTCGGAATCCGGTGTGGATCACGGTCGTTGGGCGGGCCTTTTAATCGCGCTCGTTATTCCAAGTGTTTCAAATGCGCCTCGCGAAGAGATACACGGTAACAATCTCTATTAAATTGCGGGAAGGTTTGACAGGCCCGTGCGATGTGCAAAATTCGATCGAGTCAAGGAGACTCACCAAGGCCAACATCGAACAACAAGGAGACGATTTATGAACGAAACTATAGAAGGCAACAAACTCGCTGAAGACTTCAAATCACTGACCCAAGACGCAGAAAATTTTGTAAAAGAGACGAGCAGTGGGCTTTCCGACAAGGCTCGTGACGCTCGTGCGCGCCTCACCGCCAGCCTTGCTGCCGCTCGCGCTGGCCTTTCGAAACTGAATGAAAAAGCCGTTGAAGGTGCGAAGGCGACCGACCGCGTGATTCGAGCGAATCCCTACCAATCCATGGGCGTAGCGTTTGGAGTCGGCATCCTGCTCGGAGTTCTCGTATCGCGTCGTAACGGCGGCGATTAAGCCATGGATTCCACTGCACAATCTCCGCCGGAAACGGCGGAGACTATTTCAACTTCCAGCACGGTTCGACGGTTAAGCGAAACGGTTCTCAGTATCCTGCACAACCGCCTGGAGTTGGCGACGATCGAACTGAAGGAAGAAAAGCATTGGGCAGTTGGCACGCTCATCATCGCTATTGTGGCGGCTTCACTCGCGATTGTTTCGATTGTCGCGGTTTTAGTCACCGTGGCTTTCCTCGTTCCCGCGGAGGCACGCCCCTGGGTGATGGTTGGAATATCGGTGGTTTTGATAGCAGGAGTGGTGGGGTGTATTTTCACTTTGAAAGCCCGCCTGAATCGGCCGCCCGTTCTCTCTGAAACGCTTGCCGAAATTAAAAAGGACATCGCATGCCTCAAGGACAAGGATTAGCCGAACTTCGCCAGCGTAAGAAAGAGTTGCTTTTGGAAAGCGACATCAACCGACAAATCCTCAACTTGGAATTGTGCCAGTTACGCCTCAAAGCCACGGAGTGGCAGCACAACTTGGTCAAAGCGCGGAACGCCTACAAATGGATCGCGCCCCTTGCCGGGGTCGCCTTTGGCGCATTCGCCATGAGGAAGCAATTAAAGGGGCACGGCACAGACGGACGTCACCGAGGAAATGGTTCGGTCAAGTCGACCGCGCTCAAAATGATGACGCCCATTGCATTCGCCATGTTGCGCAAAGCGTTCACGTATTGGAGGGCGCGAAAGCGCAGCGTGCACCCCTAGTCAAAAAAGGATTTCCGGCTTGTCTCGGAAGTCGGTTTCGAGTGTACACGGCGGGTGCCAGACTGGCTTATTGTTGTCATCCTAGGGATAGTCGAAGGGGTTACGGAGTTCCTTCCCATTTCGTCTACCGCGCATCTGCTCATTTGCGAGCAATTGATTCCGGCGGGGAAGCAATTCATCGGTAACGACCTCTTCAACATCGTCATCCAATGCGGAGCGGTGCTCGCCGTTATTCCTCTGTTTCGGCATCGCTTCATCCAGCTAAGTCATTGGCGCGAGCCGAAGTCCCAAGCGCTCTTGGCAAAGGTCGCAGTTGCCTTCCTGCTGACGGCTGTGGGGGGACTCATACTCGATAAGAAAAATTTCCAGCTGCCGGAGGAAATTCTGCCCGTTGCCCTCGCGATGCTCGTGGGAGGCATTCTGATCCTGCTCATTGAAGGCTGGGTCAAAGGCACCGTGTGGAACGAAGAAATTACATGGACGATCGCTTTGGCCGTCGGCGGCGGGCAACTCCTGGCCGCAGTCTTCCCCGGCGCTTCACGATCCGGAACGACGATCTTGCTTGCCCTGCTGCTGGGCTTGTGCCGGCCGGCGGCCACGGAATTCTCTTTCCTTGTGGGAATCCCCACGATGTTGGCGGCTGGTGGATGGAAAATTGTGAAAGCGCTTCGCCACACGTCGGACGGTCAGGACTGGTTCCTGATCGGTTTGGGCACCGTGGTCGCTGCCATCGTTTCCTTCATTGTGGTGAAATGGCTGCTCCGATTCGTCCAAACCCACAACTTCGTGGGATTCGGTTGGTATCGCATTGTGTTAGGCGGCGTCCTGCTCTTTTTGGCCCTGCGTTGATCGTCATTCAATTAACGAATGAGAATTCATTTCCTTGGAGTAGGACGTGCGCGTATTCCTGCCAAGCCGTGAGAGGAGCGCGTGTATTCACAGGCTCACGGAGCGCGCGTTTGACGCTTTGAGCTTTAAGGGCGAGCGCCGCCACTCCGGGCTTACCATTCTTCCGCCCGCCAGCGCCGGCACTAGGAATGATGGATGTCACCCGTTCACCTGAAGGTTGTTGGGACACGAAATCCAAACCCAGCTGAATCTCCGGCAAGCCCGGCAACCGCTGGTAGACTGACATGTATAAGAACCTAATCCGCTCCTCATCAGTCGAGAGCGCGGCGAAGGCCGGTTGAGCAACAAGATTCTTCGCCGACTCCACCACTAGAGGACTGTTCATGAAGAACAGCGCCTGCTGAGGCACTGTTGTCTGATGTCGTTTCCCATTCGTCACATCTGGATTGGCAACATCGAAATTGACGAGGACGTCTGATGGATTCTGCCGGTCGATGAATCCATAAATGCTGCGGCGGGTTGAATACGGCTCCCGGCTCAGATCCACGGGCCGTCCGTACATTGTCTTGTCCAGAGTACCACCAATGGCGAGCAATGAATCACGTATCGGTTCGAACTCCAGCCGACGGATATTCGCCCGCCAAAGCAAACGATTGTTCGGGTCCGCCTGCGCGTAACGTGGATTGTTGGCGCTGTTTTGCTGATATACCGAAGACGTCATGATCAACTTGTGCATCTTCTTGACGCTCCAGTTTTCCTCCATGAAACGGCTGGCGAGATAATCCAATAACTCCGGATGACTTGGCGCCTCGGCCGAGGTGCCGAAATCATCTGGAGTGGTGACAATTCCGTCACCAAAGTGATGCATCCAGATCCGGTTGACCATTACACGGGCCGTCAGGGGATTGTTTTTGCTGGTGATCGCCGATGCCAGTTCCAGCCGGCCGCTCCCGTTCTTGAATTCTGGACGAACCGGACCTGATAAAACCTCAAGAAAACGTCGAGGAACAATTGGCCCCTTGTTCTCCGCTTCGCCCCGGAGGAAGACGGCCGAATCGCGAGGCCGCAGCGCATCTTCCAAAACCATTGCTCGCGCTGGCGCCGCTGGGTGATTCATCTCGAGGCGCGCCGTTTTCCCGACATTGAGGCGAATATCATTTTGCAGTTCCCGAATGGCATTGCGGTCGCGCGTGCGTCGGATTTCGAGGAACTTCTTTTCCAACTGTTGTTCTTCCTTTTGCAGCGCGATGCGGTTTTCGTAGTAATCCCGATACTCCGGAGTGTTCGCCACCACCGAAATGACTGGCTCGATTTCGGGCTCGCGGCTGCTCGCGAAGATTCCGTGCAGCGAGTAGTAATCCTGCTGGGGGATCGGGTCGAACTTATGATCGTGACAGCGGGCGCACGTCACCGAGAGCCCGAGAAATCCCTTGGTCACTACGTCTATGCGGTCGTTGATGATGTCATGCTGCATTCCCTGGAAGCGTTCGCCGATCGTCAGGAATCCCAAGGCAGCGAGATTGCTTCGATTCATGGTGGAAGTGGAAAGCTTGTCGGCGGCAATCTGCTCCGCCACGAAAATATTGTACGGCTTGTCTTCGTTGAAACTCCGGATGACGTAATCGCGATAGGTCCAGGCGAACGGATAATTCGGATCCTCGCGCTGCCGTCGAATCTCGCCCTTCGTGTCCGCATAGCGTGCCGTGTCGAGCCAGTGCCGGCCCCAGCGCTCCCCGTATTGCGGCAATGCCAGCAGATGATCGATTACTCTTTCAAACGCCCCCGGCGACGTATCTGCCATGAAGGCTTCGACCTCGGCGGGGGTGGGTGGTAGACCGATCAAATCAAAGTAAGCGCGACGGATGAGGGAATTCTTTTCCGCCGGTGGATTTGGCTTCATTGCTTTCTCGCTGAGTTTGCTGAGGATGAAGTTGTCGATGGGTGTCTTGTTCCAGGTTGAATCTGAAACCAATGGCACAACGGGTTTTTTCACCGGTTGCCACGCCCAATGTTTAGCACTGGGATCGATCCAGTTTTTCTGTTGGGCCGTCGCCGTGCGAGGATCCGGTGCGCCCATTTTGACCCATGTCGTCAGGTCGGAGATTTGTTCCACGGAAAGCTTTTCACCTTTCGGAGGCATTTGCAGATCCGGATCGGTATGTCGAATTGCTCTGATGAGTAAACTCTTCTCGGGATCACCGGGAACCATTACTGCGCCGGAATTCCCGCCTTTCAGCAGCGCTTCTCGTGAATCGAGACGCAGGCCACCTTTTACCTTTTCCGCCGTGGTGCTGTGGCATTTGTAGCAATGGTTCGCAAGAACTGGCCGTACCTTGCTCTCGAAAAAATCGAGTTGTGCCTTCGTTGGCTCCAGCGCGGAAGCGATCGTCGCCGCCGCCAGCGATAGCAAAGAAAGCGACAACGGGCGCACGGTTCTCCTGACAATGAATCCAACCAATAGCATCGCGAACTTCACACCGAAGCAAGACGGCGACTTCGTGAACATGTTACACCCGCCTCAGATCGAGGGACGAGGCTGGCGGCCTTACGGCTTCGCCAAATTCTTGTCGGCGAAATCCAGGAACACCATCCAGTCCTCGCTCGTCATGGCGTGCTTCCCGGGGCGAATGAAGTAACCGAGCTTGCTGGCCACCAACTTGTTTTGAGGCGGCATTTCAGCGGCGTCGCACCCACCGGCATTGAGAAGTTTGTAAACTGGTTCGGCGGCCTTCAACACCTGGAACTGTCCGCTGGGATTCGCCCACTGATCGCCCTCCGCGTTAGAAAGCAGCACAGGTCGGGGAGCCATCAACGCCACCAGCGCATGCTGATCGAAAGGAATCTTGTCTGGAGCGTCATTGAACTTCTTGAAGTTTGCGTTGAACCAGTGCGGGAAATTTTTGTTGATGACCGCGATTGTTTCCGCCTTGGGTCGTCCGTTGGCTTGGATCGCCGCCATCGTCGGTGACACTCGGCTCGGGCCCGTTCCACCACTGCCGGCTTGATGCGGAATCGCCAGCGCGATGCGCTCATCGAAGGCGGCTGCCAGCAACGCCGTCTTTCCGTTTCTCGAATGTCCGACCGCGGCGATGCGGCTTCTGTCGATATCGCGATCTGTTTCGAGATAATCAACACACCGTTGAAAACCCCACGCCCACCCGGCGATGCAGCCGCGATCTCGCGTCGCCGAATTGGTGGCGGATCCCGTTCGCTCCTTCGCTAGCCAGGCGTAAACTCCATCCGAAACGTCGCCACGGTCAGAGTCCACATCCGCATTGGCAAACGTCGCCAGCGCGTAGCCGCGAGCGATAATGACCTCCAACGGCCAATCGCTGGCCTGCGCGCCGCGCGCCGCGTCCGTGGCGTGATTGTTGGTGCAGCCCTTGCAACCGTTCCCGAGCCAAGCACGGGACAAAGGAATGCGAGCGTCCGAGTGAACTGCATGGTTGCCGCAAAAATTCATGGCCAGAAAAACGGGGGCCGGCTTCGGTGCCGCGTTGGGGACAACCAGGAGCAAATCAATTTTCGGACTCTCGCTGCCGGGAATGGAAATCGTTACGAGCTTCAGGCTCGCCTTTCCGTTGAGAAAGGTGCGATCCGCGACCGTGCTAGCAAACTCTAGTTTCTGCGGCTTCGGCGGGATTTCCCCATACATGTAATGCTGAAACAGAGCCTTCAATTCCGCTCGCCGCGCTGGCCATTGCTTCTGGGTCGTGACCTTGGTGCCATCCATCATCACGAGGGGATTAGGAAATTCGGGCTGAGAAGGAAGGCGCTCGGGTTCCGGCAGTGAGGCACCTGCCGCGGAACACGTCCAGGAAGCGAAAAAGCTCACCGCCAAAGAAAAGCGTCTAAACGCGCGCGTGGAAAGTGGTTTCATGCCGCGAGGCTATGACGGCGCACCTCGAGAATGCAACTGCAGCGCGAGGCTGACGGACGGTGACCCAAGACGCGCTCCGGATTTCGTGCCCGTGCTTTGGACGCTCAGCTGTTAAGACGTCACTGGGGGACTCGCCAGGGTGGCAGCGCGCTGTCCAGAAACTTCACGGGAGGGGATGAAACCACTAAGTGAAGGGCGGATTCGATCGGCTACTTTTTCGCCAGCGCTTTGGCGACGGCCTCCTCCAAATCCGGCCCACGCAAATCTTTGCCGATGATCTTACCCTCACCGTCCAAAAGATACGTTGCGGGAATGCTGTTCACGCCGTAAACCACGGCCAATTTGTTTCCCCAACCTTTGCCGTCGAAAAACTGCTGCCACGGCATCTTCTTGGTTTTAATGAAATCGCGCAGCTTCGATTCGCTCTGGTCGAGGCTGATTCCCACGATCTCAAATCCCTTGGCGTGATGTTTCTGATACGCTTCCAGCACGTTGGGCAGTTCATTGATGCAGGGTCCGCACCACGTTGCCCAAAAGTCTACCAAGACAACCTTCCCTTTATACTTGGCCAAAGACAGGGGTTTGCCATCGATATCCTTCTCCGAAAATTCGGGGAACTTGGAGCCCACGGCCAAGCTACGTTGAATTTTCTTTGATGCCTCCTGCTTTTCTAGGTTCGCCAGCGTCGCATCCACCTGTTGGCCTTGCTTGGTGTTCGGGAAATCCCGTTTGACCTCTTTAAGAAGCGCGGTCCCTTTTTCGGTGTCATCAAAGACTTGCAGGTAGAGCATCGCCTTCATAAACGGAATCTGCGCGACGTCATCCGTCTTCTCGTTCTTGTACTTGGCAAGTAACGTGTCGAACTCCTTCAACTCAGCGGCTAACTCAGCTTCGGTAGTTTGTCCGGCACGAAGCTTGGTTTGGATCTTTCCAACTAGTGCCGTGAGATCTTTTTGTGCGGCTGACGTCGGTTTGGCAGCGATGCCCGCTTCCTGACCCTGCGCGCTGAAGCTATGAAGGCCGGAAGTTAAGAACGCGGCGGCAAGAATCAGGCTGATAAAATTTATCTTCACTTAGTTACCTTGGTTATTGATGAGACATTTGAAATAGAGCAGCCCAGGGACTCGCCAGCAAGGGAATCTCACCGTGAATTCATCTCCGGCTAGGACTTTTGGATCTCCTTTGCCCACGCATCTTTCAAGGTGATCGTTCGATTAAAAATGAGCGACGGACTCGCGTTCGCCGGGGCGCTTCCGCTTTCAAGACAGAAGTAACCCAGGCGCTCGAATTGATAGCGCAACTCAGGCTTCGCCTGTCCGAGTGAAGGCTCCAACTTCGCGGTCACCACTTCGAGGGAATGAGGATTCAGATGCGCCTTGAAGTCGCCTCCCGCATCGGGTTCGGCCGCAGTAAACAGACGCTCATACAGTCGCACCTCCGCCGTGATGGCGTGGGCCGCGTTCACCCAGTGAATGGTACCTTTGACCTTTCGACCTGCGGTTGGGCCTCCCGTTTTGCTGCCGAGATCCGCAGTGCAGCGGAGCTCCACCACGTTGCCTTCAGCGTCCTTCACGACCTCGTCACATTTGATTATATAGGCATACTTCAATCGCACTTCGCCGCCGGGCCGCAGTCGAAAATATTTTGGCAGCGGCACTTCTTTGAAGTCGTCCTGCTCGATGAACAATTCGCGGCCAAAGGGAATCTTCCGCGTGCCTGCGCTGGAGTCCTCCGGATTATTCACCGCGTCCAACTCCTCGGTTTCACCATCCGGGACATTCGTGATTACAACCTTGATCGGGCGTAACACTGCGAGGCGCCGGAGAGCCCGCTTGTTAAGGTCCTCGCGAATGGCGTGTTCCAGCACCGCAATGTCCGTGACGCTTTTATATTTCGTCACCCCGATGTGGTAGGCAAAGGCGCGCAACGCTTCCGCCGTGACGCCCCGGCGTCGCAGGCCGGAAATCGTCGGCAGCCGCGGATCGTCCCAGCCGGTCACGACATTGTCGTTCACCAGCTCAATCAATTTCCGCTTCGAAACAATCATGTAGGTCGGAATCAACTTGGCGAACTCGTACTGGTGCGGCAGGGGGCGCTTCAGCTCGAGCGAGTGAAGGATCCAATCGTAAAGCGGACGGTGGACTTCGAACTCCAGCGTGCAAATCGAATGCGTTACGCCTTCGATATAATCGCTCAAGCAATGCGCGAAATCGTACATTGGGTAAATGCACCATTTGCTGCCTGTGTGATGATGCTCCGCATGCCGAATGCGGTAGAGCACCGGGTCGCGCAGCCAAACGTTCGGAGAGGCCATGTCGATCCTGGCCCGCAACGTTCGCGTCCCGTCAGTAAACTCACCGGCCTTCATCCGCGCGAACAGGTCCAGATTCTCGTCCACGCTTCGGTTGCGAAAGGGTGAGTCCTGGCCCGGCCGATCCGGGGCGCCGCGGTATTCGTCCATTTCCTTAGCGGACAGATCACAGACGAAGGCCTTCCCTTTGCGAATGAGTTGAACCGCGAATTCG
Organism: uncultured Verrucomicrobiae bacterium; assembly: GCA_963760275.1. Lineage (GTDB taxonomy): Bacteria > Verrucomicrobiota > Verrucomicrobiia > Limisphaerales > SIBH01 > JANNGC01. Next base: position 1,032,011 of record CAVXCM010000002.1, on the reverse strand, counting down.
TAAATCGGAGCGAAATAATCCGAGGCGTAGAAGGGCTCCAATCCAGGATCCCGATGGCTCTTTCCCACGACTGGCGCCAAATGAAAATCAACCGCACCATCCACCGTGCGGGCCTGTGGAGTTTCCCCTTTGCGCTTCAACCCCAGGCGATCCCCTGCCCAGCCAGCGATCAACCACGCCACGTCTTCTTGAATGGACTCAACGTATTCGACCTCTTCCTTGGCCGGATTTGTATCGTCCATACGCAAGTTGCAAACGCCGTTGAACTCATGGGCGATCCCGAAGTTGAGGCAGATCGATTTGGCGTGGCCAATGTGGAGATAGCCATTCGGCTCGGGGGGGAAACGGGTTACGATCTTCTGATGTTTGCCGCTCTGCAAATCCGCCGCCACAATGTCGCGGATGAAGTCTGAGGGCGTCGGGGCGCTTGCGGTCGCCATTGTTTTATCTGTTCCCGGTGTCGTCATGAATTAAGCGCAGCACCGTAGCAAAGGTGTCGGTTGAGTCAAAGAATCGCTGAGCTGGCAATGAATCAGGTTGCCCGGTTGTCGATTGTTTTCCCCTCCTGCATCGCCCTTCAAGTTAAAGGGTGGAGTGCGGGCCCACCGTCAAGGGCGGAGGCGATAGAAGGTTGTGCTGGCAGGATTCGTCGTGCAAAACGGACTGGTTCGAATCCCTCCCGGCACATCCGTCCAAACGTTGGTCCCGGTGAGGATATTGGCGCGTTGCAGGGTGAATCCTTCTCCCACCCAGGAAATGCACACCGAGTTTGTGCTTCGCGAAATGTGCAGCGGCGTTTCCGTCACGAGTGCGCGCACAAGCGATACGGATGAGCCGAATACCACATCCAAGTCATTGGTAGTGATTTGGTGCACTTCGGCGGCCAGCACGTTGTCACCTCCCACAACCAAGTTGGTCAACGCATCACCGCTTAGCCGAAACACATCGGGCACGTCTGCCGTGGCTTCGCAGCTATTTATGGGGCAGCCGTTCGCCAGGGTCCAATACGAGACACTCAGCGGCGCCGCGGGCATGCGGATGCGTTGGATTTCCATCCCGTTCAAATGAAAGACGGCGCCGTCATCAATGTAATTTGTAAACAAGAGCGCCAAACCCGGCGGTGCTTCGTTCACCGTAAAATGGGTGCGGAAATAGCAAGTGGGCGAGACGGCGCCATTGACTTCGGCCAGCGGCGTATTGCGCGGGCTCACACCGACGTTGTCTTCTACATAGAGCAAAGCCGGCCCCTGCCCAAGCCAGCCGGAATCATCGTAATCCACCGCAGTCCACGGAACCCCGTCCAGGTTGTTGGTAGTGAACCGCCAGGAGTTGCTGAAAGTCACCAGCGGAACAAGAAATGACGTCGTCGTAAAACTGCCATCCTCAGTGTAGCGATTCGTGCCGATCGTAGAGATGAGGCGAAAATAATAGAGCGTGGAAGGTTGAAGGCTGCCCAGCACCATCGCGTGATTCGAAACCAGCGTGGAGTCCAGTGCGTTGGAAATTCCCAGCGACGGCGTTGTTCCGTAAAGAATCTGCGAGGTGGAATTGGAGAGCGTGGTCCAGGTAAACACGGCATTCGTTTCGTTCGCTGCCACGATTACGTTGGTGAAAAATGGAATGATGGGCGCCGGCGGTGGCAGACTGTAGGAGACTGCGCTTTCAAAGGTGATGTCCGGGCTGGGATTGAGATTTGCCAGGCTGCGATAGTTGTGAACTTCAACCGCGAGAATGTTTGTGCCCACCACGAGGTTGCTCAAGGCGTTACCCGTCAGGCTAAACAGGAGGGGGCACGACGCATTGCCATCGCTGCAAGGCGCGCCTGCGGGAGTGAACGTTCCATTCGAGATGTTGCCGGCCGGCATGTTGATGCGATTGATCTCGAATCCATTCAGGTAAAAGACCGCCCCATCATCCAAGTAGTTTGAAAACAGCAGTGTCACGTCATCGAGACTGTTGGAGTAGGTGAACTGCGTCCGCAGGTAGTAAGTGGTGAAAGGATAGGACGGTGAAGTCGCGGTGTTGATGGGCATGCGAGTGCCACTGGCGAAGTTTGGAATGACGTTGGTTGAATTAGCCGGCACTTGATTGCGGCTGTCTGCCCACATGGCGGCGGGGCCGCTCGGCCAACTTACATCGTTGTAGCCGCGAGTTTGCCAGCCGGTGCCATCCAGATTCGCCGTTTGATAACGCCACGTAGCCGTCATCGGGACAAGTGTTCCACCAGCAAAGTTCGTCGTGGAGAAAGAGAAGGAAGCGCAAGACGAGGAATACTGGACGCCCCCATAACTCGATAAAACTCGGAAGTAATATCGCGTAGCCGGCTTCAGGCCGCTCAGGGTAACGGTGTGATTCGTGACAGGCGTGGAATCCAGCGCAGACAATGTGCCTAAGCTGGGTGTCAGCCCATATTCCACCTGCGTGGTGGCATTGGATATCGTAGTCCACGAGACACTGGCCGTCAGGCTTCCTGGCGTGGCCTTGATCTCGTTGACGAATCCGTTGAGTGGCAGGGCACGGATGCCCAATTGCGAGCCCGTGATTCGCTCGCGTCCGCGGCCTGCGATGTAGCTGGAACGTCCCAGAGGCTGCGGGTTTCCCGAGCAGTCCGCCATGTACATCGCCGTGGAACCTCCGCCGTCCATTGCGATTCCATCTGACGCGCCAAATTGCAGCAGCCAGATTCCCATGTGATCATCGTTCGCGCCATCACTGTAGCCTGGTTGCCGCCCGTCGATGATCATCATGTAGAAATAGCGCCGGTCCGCTGAAAGCCCGAAGACGGTGCGTGGTTGAAGCTGATGAAACGTCGGATCGGGGAAGGCCGCTGTAAGTGCCGCGCCACCGATGATCACGCCATTGGTGAGCACAGGATAATAGCCGCTGAAGGCCGTGTAGATTCCCGTGGTATTGGTGCCGGGCGGGATATTGCGCAAGACCATGCTCGGCACCTTGTTCGTGGTGAAGAGCATCGACGTCCAACGGTTGTTGCTATCCGGTCCCGTGTCCGTGACGGAAACCACTGCGCCTGTGGAAATGGACAACCCGTAAACTTGAGCCGGGATGCCTTCGACGGTCGGATCGTTGCCTTGCGATGTATTATAAAAGTTCGCCGCACTCGCCACCTGTACGTTGTACCTCTTGATGAAGTTGCTAACACTGATCGAATAAGTTTCCGATGAATTGGCGATGTAATTGGTCGCCCGGGGCGTGGGAAACAACTGCACATCGGGATCGGTGAGATCGACCCGGACGCAATGGGCGACCTGAAGTGTGGAGTCGGTGTAGAACACGCCATTGTTCACGAACGTGGTCGTCGGGAAATTAGTTCCCACCGCTCGATCGACGCCCTTGAAGATGGGAACCCAGGGGGTCACCACCATCTCCGCCTGAGTCGCGGCCACGCACAGAATAAAAAGCAGGCTGGCGACCTGACTTTTGCCAAAGGAGTTCATGAGGCTCAATCTCCGCTGTATTTGTATTTGTAGCCAGGAATCGGATCGCGCGTGTAGGCAGCGTTCATTCCGTCGTAGTAGATCGGGATAAAATCCACATGGCCGTCCACGAAGCCGACAACGCTCTCGGCGTCATTGTAGAAGGGCCGATTATTTTTACCGGTCCGGCTGCGGTGCCAGGACAATGGAGCGTGTGCCGTCCATTCCATCATTAACAGGGTCCGGGAAGGTTCCTTGATCGTTGTCATGGAACGACCTGCAATGTTCGGCACACCTGGAAGATTGACGCCATTGAACACGTAACTGCCGTAATCGAACTTTGCACTCAAACGGAATGGCCTGTTTTCCTCATAACCGCGATCGTCGGGGCAACCGAAGACTTTGTCCGCTGGCGATGAAGGACCTTTTAACCCCAGCTCTCCCTTCACCGCTTCCTTGTAGAACCACCAGAGCGCGCCCTTCACCGCCGGGTCTTCTTCAGGTAATTGCCCCTCGTTTTGAGAGGCGTAGGAAAGTACCGCTCCATTGACCTGGCGAAGATTGCCCACGCATTGCGCCTGCCGTGAACGGGCGCGGGAGTCGGTCCAAATTGGCAACGCAATGGCCAGGCTCAGCATCAGGATCGCAATCACCACGAGGAGGTCGGGGAATGAGAATCCAGCCGCACGATGTAGCGCTTTCACCTGCGCGCACTGTTTCAAAGACTTCATTGTCCGATGGATTCGAATGGAGAAAGTTCGGCTTGGTTCGGCGACGTGATCCACTGGAAAAAATGATTGAACCACGCAGAACCTTCGTTTGACGCTGGAGGCGGACCGGGCTTGGGGCGGCTGATAAGAGCAGCGTGCAATAACTTATCCGAGAACAGCGAGGGGAGATTGATCTGCCGCGGCATCTCACCGGAACAAACCGCCACCACGGTCGGTCGCTTTTGTCCGACTCGGGCCTTTTGTTCGGCGTTCAGGGCAGGCGGTCCCATGAACGAAACCACCACATCTGTCTCTGCTTGTTTGCGCAAGATTTCGGCAAAGTCGCCAGGCGGCACTCGCACCACCCGCAGCGGGTCCAGCCGGATCCAGTTCGTGGCGGCGACGCGATGGCCTGAACGGCGCAGCGATCGATGAAATGCCGCGAGCTGAACTTCCGCGGCTGGGTACCGAAATTCCTTCACGTCAGGGGCGATCAGGGTGATGCGTCCGCCATTCCCCAGCAACCGGATGGCTTGCTCGGCAACCGATTCACCCAGCGCAACATGGGGGCGACGGTCGAGCCTCGGCATCGGCCGGAAATAACGAAACGAGAGAAAGGCGCCAGCAGCCACAATCGCAAGGAGCGACAACACAATTTTAGTTCGGCGTGCGTGCATGACTGCTCAGGTAATCCCGAAGTATGTTCTTCTGGCTTATCGGCAAGCGAGAAAAAACCAGTCAGGAAAGGGCTGTTCCCCTAAGAGAATGAACAACGAATCGGCGGCTGCTCTCTGAATCGTCACTTGAGATTCACAGCCCCGTCGTTGCGCGGCAATCTTGCTCACCGAGAATCCTGCCATGCAAAAGAGAATTCTCGTCGTGGACGATGAACCTGATGTGGTGGATCTGATCGGCTTCAACCTGCGTACGCGTGGCTACAACGTTGTTTCCGCAGGCAATGGCCTCGAAGCGCTGCTCAAGGCGCGAAGATTCCGTCCTGACTTGGTGATGCTCGATGTGATGATGGAAGGCATGGATGGTCTGTCCGTTTGCGAAATCCTGAAGTCCCAGCCCGGGACCAAAGGAGTGCCAGTCATTATCCTCACGGCGGCAACCGGAGAAATGGCTAAACTGAATAGTTATTCGGCCGGCGCCACGGTTTTCATGACCAAGCCGTTTAGCCCGCACGAACTCATGCGCAAGGTCGAACAGCTATTACGCGGGGAACCCGCCCGATCCAATGCCCCGCTTTCCTAGCTCGCGAGCGCGATAAGCTGCCGTGGCGTCAACAGCCAGTCCAACTCCGCGCATTGGCCGAAGCGCAATCGATTCACGGTCATCTTGAGCACTCCACCTTTCTTGAATCTGATTCCGGCCGTGGCCTTCCCGAAGATCAGCGTTGCCGCGAACTGGCTCAAGTATGGTTCATGCCCTACAAGCGCCACACTCGATGCCAGCCCGTGGTCTTCTTTAATTTTCTGGATGAGGGCGTCCGGACCGCCGTCCGGTTCCAAGTGAGCGATGCGATGCAACTGCCGATTAAGGTGAAATTCCGCAGCGAGGATCTCCGCTGTTTCCTGAGCACGCCGGTACGGACTTGTCAGGAGCACTTCGAAGCCCGGCTTCAAACTGCGCAGCCCTCTGGCAATACGAGCCATCTTTTCTTTTCCCTCAGGCGTCAAAGGTCGCTCGCTATCGTCGCCAGAAAATGACTCCCAATCCATCGCGATTGCGTGCCGCACCAGATACAGGTCCATGTGGGTCCTTTCCCAAAGCTGCAAGACCTTTAGCGAATCCTTTCAGTGGAACCGTTCTCAGGAATCGAAATTGCAGGCGCCCATTCGAGCCATTCTTTTTTGGGCTCTTCATACAGACGAAAAACAGCCCTGTCCTCGACGGCATCAGCGCCGGCTTCCTCCGGCGTTGCGAAAGCCAGGCCACCTGAAACCAGCGTCTTGAGCGACTCAATGTTTACCTGCGCTCCCTTGAACAGGCCAATATCCACATCCACGCCGCTCACGTTCCAGAATTTGGAATCGCGTTTAACCAATGGCGCATAGCGTTGCTGGATGAACACCTCGAACTCCACCGTACGCGCATCGGCGCTGAGTCGCTGGTCTTGCACCTCGCCAACTTCGATTCCTCGATAGTATACCGGTGAACGTGGACGGAGCGACTGGCGAGTCGGGGCGAAAAGAACGATCCTTAGACCTTTCTCGCCTCGCTGCAAAAGGGGGCGGCCGGAGCCTTCAAAAGATTTTTTTGCCATGCCGTTCCCCGGCTGAACCTCTATGTAGGAACCCGAGATTATAGTGCCGAGGCCAGTAACATTCTGCAGGCTGACTTCCGGACGAACGATCCAGAAAACCGACCCTTCCCGCGCCAGAGCCTCAGCTGATCGCGCCAGGCGAGCCTCCACCAGGACACTACGCAGGTCTGCGCTGAGTGAAATTGCCTGAACTTCGCCGACATTCACTCCGCGGTACTTGATCACGCTTTGTCCTGGTTTCAATCCGCTGCCGTCGTGGAAGCGAATCGTGATACGCGGGCCCATTTGATTCACCCGCTGAAAGACGAGAAACCCCGCTACCGCCGCCGCAACGATCGGCACAATCCAAACCACCGAGAAGTATCGCCGGCGTTTAACCACAGCCTGCGCTGGGGAAAAAGCTGGCCGTCGCGCCTTCAAGGAATCATCGGTTTCAATGGGACTCATATTGGCTGGGAGACGCGCTCTGGCTCATCCCAGATCAGGCGCGGATCAAAACTGATGGAAGCCAGGATGGTGAGAATTACGACACACGTGAAGGCAACGATCCCCGGCCCTGGTAGCACGGTCGCCAATTGTTCCAACTTCACCACAGACACGAGCACCGCGAGCAGGAATACGTCGAGCATCGCCCATGGGCCGATGATATGGATGAACTTGTAAACTCCGGTCCGCTCGCGCTGCCAGCGCATGGACTTCGCGGTTACGACGAGAAAGAACAGCCCGAGCAATTTGAAGAGCGGAATCAGGATGCTTGCGAGAAAAACGACTACCGCAACGAACCACATGCCATCCTGGAAAAGTTTCACGCACCCATCCCACACCGTGCTCTCCGAATACATGCCATAGAATTCCATGCGGAGAATTGGGTAGATGTTCGCTGGCACGTAGAGAACCAACGCCGCGAGGGACAACGCTGCCGTGCGATGAAGGCTGTTCGGTTTGCGCTCGGAAATCTTGCTGCCACATCGAGGACAGGCCGCGCGCGTCCCCGGCGCCAAAGGGGCCACCTGCACCGACAAATTACACGACCGACAGAGAACCACCTCCTCTTGCATGGAAGATTCTATATCCGGAACACCGCGTCGGCAAAGCGGTGCGGACACGATTGCCGACTCGGGCGCAATTTGGTTGTTCTCGACGCCTTAAAGGAAGGAGCCGCCAAGGAAGGAGCCGCCACCTAAACCCACCCTACTCCTTCAACGCCGCTGCCATGTCTGTCTCGTGCTTCACACGCGCGCTCTCGATGTCGTAGGCGTGGTTATCGGTGTGGTCGGGATTGAGCGGCGAGATGTCGCGCAGGCGTTTGATGATTCCGGGCAGATGCTTGAGCACGTAGTCCACTTCCTCCGCCGTGTTGTACATGCCCAGGCTGAAGCGCACGCTGCCGCGCGCGCGCATCGGGTTCAGGCCCATGGCCGTGAGCACGTGCGAGGGATCGAGGGAACCGGTGGTGCAGGCGCTGCCGCTGCTGCAACAAATCCCAAGCTGATCGAGCAGCAGGAGCACGGCTTCGGCTTCCACGAAGTCGAAGGCGATGTTCGCGGTGTTGGGCAGCGCGGTCATCCTTCGCGCCGTTGCGCACGGTGTTCGGAATGGTAGCTGAGAATCGTGTTCTCCAGTCGGTCGCGCAGGGCGCGCACACGGGTGTTTTCGTCGTGAAGATTCGCCATGGCGAGTTCCGCCGCGCGGCCAAAGCCGACGATGTGCGCGACGTTCTCGGTGCCGCCGCGGCGTACCCCGCTCCTGGTGTCCGCCAATGACGTAGGGCTGAAACTTGGTGCGGCGCTTCACGTAAAGCAGGCCGATGCCCTTCGGGCGCATGAAGCTTGTGCGCGCTGAGGGAGAGGAAGTCCACGCCGAGCGCCTTGACGTCAATTTTCAATTTGCCGGGAACCTGCACCGCGTCGGTGTGGCAAAGGACGCCCTTGCTACGGCAAATGGCCGCGATTTCCTCGATCGGAAAAAGGACGCCGGTTTCGTTGTTGGCCCACATGATGGAAACGATGGCGGTGTCGGGCCGAATGGATTTTTCCAGCAAGATGCACGTCGAGCGAGCCGTCGCTTTCCACCGGGAGGAAGGTGACTTCGTAACCCTGCTTGCGCAGGTACTCGCCGAAATTGATGTTCGCCGAATGTTCGACCGCGGTCGTGATGACGTGCTTCTTCGCGGGATTGGTGACGAGCGCTGAGTGAATCGCGGAATTGTTGCTCTCGGTGCCGCAGGTGGTGAACACAATTTCCTTGGGGTCGGCATTGATGAGGGCGGCGACTGCTTCGCGGGCCTTTTCGACATAGCCGTGGACTTGCGAGCCAAAGGCGTAGGCACTGGAAGGATTCCCCCAGAATTCGCGCAGCATGGGTATCATGGCGTCGGCCACTTCCGGAGCGACGCGGGTGGTGGCGTTGTTATCGAAATAAAAAACTTTGGGCGATTACTCATAATTTCGTCGGCGTACTTTAAGTGGCAGTCAATCTGGCGCAAGGACTCAGTTACCACCCCGGATTGCAATTCAGGGTTGAACCCCACCGCCGCTGTGATTCAATCGCCGACCCTTATGGGACGGGTCCGTTGACTTGACTGCGGTCAATGTTACGCTCTCCGGCTCTGAAACAGGATAATTTATGAGTGAAACTGCCCCGAATCCGGGAGCCCCGAAGCTGACGCACAATGAGGCGATCAAAGCTGCCATCCCGACCCTCGCTGGCAATATCGCGGCAACCGTTGCGTCAGGCACTGACCAATTTTCCGCCGACGATCAGCAGTTCATCAAGTTCCACGGCATCTATCAGCAGGACGACCGGGACCTGCGCAAGACGGGCAAGAAATTCATCATGATGATCCGCGGGCGCATTCCCGGCGGCGTGATGAACTCCGACGCAGTGGATTGCGTTTGATGATCTCGCGACGCGTTACGGCAACAACACGTTGCGCGTGACGACGCGGCAGAGCATTCAATTTCACGGCGTCGTCATGTCCGGCTTGGGGCCGCTCGTGAAGAAGATCAACGAATCGCTGCTCTCGACGCTCGCAGCCTGCGGCGACGTGAACCGCAACATCACGGCATCACCCACTCCCTCACAAACGGAAGCGCGCGTTGAGATGATGAAGGATTGCCACTTGGTGGTGGATGCGTTGGCGCCGAAGACCAAGGCTTATCACTCAATCTGGGTGGACGGGGTGCAGTTGAAACTCGATGACGCGGAGAATCAAGGATTTCGTCGACCCGCTTTACGGCAAGACCTACCTGCCGCGTAAATTCAAGACCTGCTTCGTGCTACCGCCCGTGAACGACATGGACGTGTTCACGAACGACCTGGGCTTCATCGCCATCGTCGAGAACGGGAAACTGGTCGGCTACAATCTTTGCGTCGGCGGCGGCATGGGTCGCAGCCATGGCAACGAGCAGACTTATCCGCGCCTGGCGGATGTAATCGGCTATTTCTCGCGCGAACAGGTGGTGGAGGTTGCCAAAGCGGTGCTCACGATCCACCGCGACTTCGGCGATCGCACGGACCGCAAGCACGCCCGCCTGAAGTACGTCGTGGCGGAACGGGGCGTCGATTTCATCCGAGACGAAGTAAACCAGCGCGCCGGCATCACCCTGCACCCGGCGCGTGAGTATAAATTCACCACCACGGGCGATCTTTACGGCTGGCACAAGGCGCTGGATGGCTCGTGGTTTTTCACGCTTTATGTCGAGACGGGCCGCATCAAGGACCAGAAGAAACTCGCGCTGCGCCGCATTGCGGAACAGTTCCCGCAGGTGGAATTCCGTCTAAGCGCGAACCAGAACGTCATCATCACGAACGTCGCCGAGGCCGACAAAGCGGCGATTAACGAGATCTGGATCGAGCACGCGGTCCATCCCGAAAAGCAGGCGACGATCCTGCACGCGGCTGCCATGGCCTGCCCGGCGTTGCCCACCTGCGGCCTCGCTTTGGCGGAATCCGAGCGAATGCTTGCCCGGGCTCATCGATCGCATTGAAAAACTTTGCGCGGATCTGGGGTTGAGCGACGAAGAAATCATTATTCGCTCGACCGGTTGCCCGAATGGCTGCGCCCGGCCCTACATGGCGGAGATTGCTTTCGTTGGCAAAGCGCCAGGACGTTATCAACTGTGGCTGGGTGGTAACGAATCCGGCACGCGCCTCAATCGCATCTGGAAGGACGTGGTGAAGGATCCTGACATTGAAAATGAGCTGCGTCCTCTGCTGGCCCGCTTCGCAACGGAACGGAATGCCGCGGAGCGTTTTGGAGATTGGGCGGCGCGGGTGTTGTGGAATGAAACGGTAAAGCCGACCGCAGAGCTGGCGGCAGCTTAACGTGGTAACAGCTTGAGCCAGTCATTACATGGCCGTCGGTGGGATTACTCCGTTCCTGCCTTTACGTCGCTCGCTCACCGCGTGGGACAGACACCGCCCAGTTGGAGATTTAGCAAAGGGACTATTGAATGACTCCTGACCAAATTACCCAGGCCAACGCTGATCTACGACAGAAGCCCGCGCTCGACATCATCAAGTGGGCCATCGCGCAAGCCGGTGGCCGTGCTATCGTCTCCACCAATTACCGCCCGTACGAAGCGGTGATTCTGCATCTGGTCACGCAAGTGCAGCCGGACATTCCGGTGCTGTGGGTGGACCACGGTTACAATCGCGCCGCGACTTATCGGCATGCGGAAGAAGTGAAGCGACTGCTCAAGCTGAACATCAAAGCGTATCTGCCCGAAGCTCACCGCCGCGCATTACGACGCGGTTCACGGCGGCATGCCGGAGCCGACGCCGGAGAACGAAGAGCGGATCAAGGCCTTCAGCACCGTGATGAAGCTGGAGCCCTTTCAGCGCGGCATGAAGGAACTGGCGCCGACCGTCTGGATCACCGCGCTGCGCAAAGTGCAGAACCCCAATCGCGCCGGCCTCGACATCGTCGTCGCACGACGGCAATTTCAATTCGCTGAAGGTCAGTCCGCTTTTCCATTGGAGCGACGCGGAGATGGAGGCCTATCTGAAGCAACACAATCTGCCCAACGAATGGGATTATTTCGATCCTGCCAAGGCCGACGACAAACGCGAATGTGGCCTGCACGCGGCATGGGGCGGCCAGGCGGTCGCTCAGGCGTGATTCGCCCGGACTGACCGCGTACGATGAAGGCTGCCTTTTCGTGCAATCCGTGTTTCATCCGTGGCTTCTGAACATGAGTTCAGTTATCATCTCGATCATCTGCAGCTTCTGGAAACTGAAGCCATTCACGTCATGCGTGAAGTGGCGGCGGAATTCGAGCGCCCTGCCCTGCTCTTCTCCGGCGGCAAGGATTCCATCTGCCTCCTGCGCCTTGCGGAAAAGGCGTTTCGTCCGTCGGACATCCCGATGCCGTTTCTCAACGTTGAAACCGGCCATCGAATTTCCCGAGCTGATCGATTTCCGCGACCGACGCGCGAAGCAACTCGGCGGCAAAGCTCATCGTCCGCACGGTCGATGACGCAATCGCCCGCGGCATCGCCGTTCCCAAGCCCGGCGAGATGTCAGCCGCAACCAGCTTCAGATTCCGGCGCTGCTCGCGGCGATTGAAGAATTTCAAGTTTGACTGCTGCATCGGCGGCGCTCGGCGCGACGAGGAGAAGGCCCGCGCCAAGGAACGTTTCTTCAGCTTCCGCGACGGCTTCGGCCAATGGGATCCCGAAGAACCAGCGCCCCGAAATCTGGAATCTTTACAACGCGCGTATAAACCCGGGCGAAAACATGCGCGTCTTTCCGCTCTCGAATTGGACCGAGATGGACGTGTGGGAATACATCAAGAAGGAGAAACTCGAGGTGCCGACGATTTATTTCAGCCACGAGCGCGAGTGCTTCCGCCGCGGCGGCCAATGGCTGCCCGTGCCGCCGTCCCATACCGATTCCTCGAAGCCGGACCCTTACCATGGCGCGCGCCCGACAGCCAAGGAACCCATTCAGAACCTGGTCGTCCGCGTCCGCACCATCGCCGACATGATCAGCACCGGCATGATCGAAAGTCCAAGGTTTACAGCGTGGACGACATCATCGCCGAAATCGCCGCTGCCCGTGTGACCGAACGTGGCTCGCGCGCGGACGACAAGGCCAGCGAAGCGGCGATGGAAGACCGCAAGAAGGCGGGATATTTCTGAATCGTCACGACGCTCTCGATGCACAGTCTCACCCAATCGAACTCCTGCGCTTCAACACCTGCGGCTCCGTGGACGACGGCAAATCCACGCTGATCGGCCGGCTGCTCTACGACTCGAAGTCGTTGATGGAGGATCAGACTCGAAGCGCTCGAACGCTCAGCGGACATCACCGGCGGCGGCCAGATCAATCTCGCCAACCTCACCGACGGTCTGCGCGCGGAGCGAGAACAGGGCATCACGATCGATGTCGCCTATCGTTACTTCGCCACGCCCCAGCGGAAGTTCATCGTCGCGGACACGCCGGGCCATGTGCAGTACACGCGCAACATGGTCACGGGCGCGAGCACGGCGAACCTCTCCGTCGTGCTCGTCGATGCGCGGCAGGGCGTGATCGAACAGACGCGTCGCCACACCTATCTCGCCGCGTTGCTCGGCATTCCGCATCTCGTCATCGCGGTGAACAAGATGGATCTCGTGGATTGGAGCGAAGATCGGTTCCTCGAAATCCGCGACGCTATCGAAGCGTTTCTGCCGAAGCTCGACGTTTTCAAAGACGTGAAGTTCATCCCGCTCAGCGCGCTGAATGGCGACAACGTCGTGGACTTCTCCAAGTAACACGCCGTGGTATGTCGGGCCCGGCGCTGCTCGGGCATCTGGAGACGGTGCACATCGCCAGCGATTGGAATTTGAGCGGCTTTCGTTTCCCGGTGCAGTGGGTGAATCGCCCGAACAATCCCACCGATCCGCACCTCCATGATTTCCGCGGACTGAGCGGCCAAATCGCCGGTGGCATCGTGAAGGTCGGCCAGCAAATCATGGTGTTGCCCAGCGGGATGAAGAGCACCGTCAAGGAAATCTGGACTCTACGACGGCTCCGTGGAGGAAGCATTTTGCCCGCAAAGCGTCACGCTCGTGTCTTGCAGCACGACATCGACGTGAGTCGCGGCGACATGATCATCGGTCTCGGAGAATCGGCCAGGCATGACCACCGAACTGTGCGGCCGCGTGTGCTGGATGAATCCGCGGCCGTTGCAGCCGGGCAGAAAATATTTCCTCAAGCACACCACGCAGACGGTGCAGGCCATCGTCACCAGCCTCGAAAGCCGCATCAATATTCACACGTTCGATTCCGAGCCGGCCACTGAACTGGCCATGAACGACATCGGCGAAATTCGATTGCGCACATCCAAGCCGATCGTCTTCGACGGCTACGCGCACGAATCGTCTGACCGGCTCCTTCATCCTCATCGAACAAGGGACCAACCACACCGTGGCCGCCGGCATGTTGCAGCCCCCGACGGAATTGGTGAAACCGGAATACGACGACTTCACGATTTGAAAGCCTGGCCGCAGGCAGCTTGCGGAAACCATAAGGCTTCGCCGGTTGTCATCGCCGTATCAATCCAGATGCGCCCCGTTTAATCTCGATCCGGACGGTCTGGGTTCTTTCCGGGCGGCAAGTTTTCGAACGGCTCGAAATGCTCGGGCCGAAGCGGTTCGGAAATTTTAATCTCCTCCTCAAACCACTTGCCCAAGTCCACGAGCTTGCAACGTTTGGAGCAGAATGGCCCAAACGGCGTGGCAAACCAGTCGCCCGCCTTCTTGCAGGTCGGACATTTCACATTCGTCGGCACACTCATGGCAGTTTCATCTCCAAACTATTTTGGAGCGCGGACGCGCGTCGCGCAACGGCCCGCTAGACCGGGCGGCATCTTGCGGTAGTTTGGGACGGAGGTGGAAATGAAGCAGACCGCAACAAGGGCGAGACGTTTTTGGCATGGGCTTTCTGTAGGCACCCGCGTGTTCCTGCTCACGCTCATCGCGCTGCTCATCATCAGCCGGCTCCTGATGCCTTACGCCGTGAAGCGGTTTGTGAATCACAAGCTCCAACAACTTCCCGGCTACGGTGGCAGCGTGGGCGATGTGGACATCCACCTTTATCGCGGCGCCTACAGCATCGATGACGTGGATATCGTCAAGAAGACCAACAACGTCGCCATTCCATTCTTCAAGGCGCAGCGCGTGGATTTCTCGGTTGAATGGCGGGAACTGCGTAACCGCGCCCTTGTGGCAGAAGTGGAGTTAACCCGCGCGGAACTTAATTTCGTCAAAGGCAAACGTAAGGAGGAAGATCAAACCACGATCGATAAGAGTTGGGTGCAGGTCGTCCAGGATTTATTTCCCTTCAAAGTAAACCGCTTCGAGATTCATGACAGCGCGGTGCGTTACGCCGATCTTTCCGCCACACCGTCCGTCGATATCGCGGTCTCCAATCTCCAGGTTTTGTGTCACAACATTACCAACAGTCGTGAGCTAACCAACGAGCTACCGACGCCGTTTGAAGTCACCGGAGTGACCATCGGTGGCGGCAAATTGAACGTCCGTGGTGCAGTAAATCCGTTCACCGAATCGCCCCGCTTCGACGTCAATGGGAAGCTCGAAGGGGCGGACTTAACAGCGCTCAACGATTTCCTGGAAGCTTATGCAAAGGTGGATTTGAAACGGGGCACCCTGGATTTCTACACCGAGCTTGCCGCCGCGGACGGACGCTTCAAAGGCTACGCCAAGCCACTGTTGAAGGACCTCGACATCATCGAAATCAAGGAAGACATCAAGAACCCGCTCAAGCTGTTTTGGAAAAGCGTGGTGGCGGGGGCGATCAAGCTATTCAAAAATCAGCCCAAGGATCAGTTTGCAGCCAAGGTGCCGATTGAAGGGGACATTGATAACCCCAAAGCGGGAATTCTCCCCACGCTCGCAAGCGTATTCCGCAATGCCTTCGTTCGTGCATTGGCCGCCAATGTGGACGAAAGCATCAACCTCCAAAGCGCCAAACCAGACAAGGACGCGAAGCCTCCACCCGTGCGCGACACGCAAAAGAACGAGAAGTCTGATCAGGAACGCGTGCGCCAAGAGCAGGAAGAGAAGAAGTGATAATCTCGCAGCGTTGCGGAGATTCTGTCGCTCCCGTTCCTGCCCATTTGGACGAGCCTTTTTCAAGGCCGAGAGAAGTTTGAGACTCAACAATTCACAAAAGCCGCGTTGCGTCTTGGGCCAAGGTGTTTTTCTGAGACCTCATGTCGCCCGGAGTCATAGCAATCCTGATGTCACCCGGAGCGCGTCGGTGTTTGAATGCCTGCTGTTGGACAAACCCGCTGCGGCGATCCGCGACGCCCCGTAGCGCACCAACAGAATGAGTAAGACTCTCGCGGGCGCGCAACTTGACACCACTACAGTCATCCCAAACACTGCGCGCCCTGTTTATGGCCGAGCCAAAAGAAAACCTGTTGATGGAGAAGATTGTCTCCCTCTGTAAGCGTCGTGGATTTATCTACCAATCCAGCGAAATCTACGGCGGCATCAACGGCTTCTGGGATTACGGCCCGCTCGGCGCGGAGCTGAAGCGCAACGTGAAGGAACTCTGGTGGAACGAGATGACCCGCCTGCGCGACGACGTGGTGGGACTCGACGCGACCATCATCATGGCCCCGCAAATCTGGCGCGCGTCCGGCCATGTGGACACGTTCAGCGATCCGATGTGCGATTGCTTGCTGACGAAGAAGCGGTTTCGGGCGGATCAGGTCGAGCCGCAGAGTGGCATTGTTTATCATTTTCAGGGGCCATGTTCAGCAAGTGACGTCGCAATTTTTAATGCACGGATTACAGTGGAGAGGCGAGGCGGCTTCAGAAAGTGAAACTGCGGAGCAATTGCGTACGATTGCCTAAATCGCATCCCGAAATTTCGGGCGCACTGTTCGAGGCTTTGGAACGGCTCGATTCACGAACGTGGGTGCGCAAGAATCAAACGCCCTTACCGCAGATCTCTTCAACGGAATGTTCGAAAGAACCATTTGCTGTTCTGTTACCTGCAGGAAAACCCCCGGAATCGGCGTGGAAAGTCGCTCGGCAGTTTTATGAACAGCGTGGCTACAGAAGTCCTGACTTGATTCCAGGTCGGACTGAAAAAGTAGAAAACTCGACTCGCTTCAATCCTGAGAATGGTGCGCTGCTCACCGAACCGCGCCCGTTCAACCTGATGTTCAAAACCTACGTCGGCCCGATTCAGGCGACGGAGGAACATGTCGCTTATCTCCGTCCTGAAACCGCGCAGGCCATCTTCGCCCAGTTCAAGAACGTCCTCGACTCGTCGCGCGTGAAGGTGCCGTTCGGCATCGCGCAGGTCGGCAAGGCGTTCCGCAACGAAGTTACGCCGCGCAACTTCACTTTCCGCTCGCGCGAGTTCGAGCAGATGGAACTGGAGTTCTTCATCAAGCCCGACGAAGTCGTCGAAGCCGTCACTGGCTCGGTGAACACGACCGTGAGCGAAGCGCATCCCGGCGAGCCGCAGCCGAACTGGGGCTGGAGCCTGTGGCATCATTATTGGGTCGCGGAGCGCGTGCGGTTTTACGAAGGCATCGGGCTGTCGCAGCAGACGCTCGGCTTTCACAGGCAGACGGCGGAAGAACTGGCGCACTACGCCCGCGCCTGCACGGACATTCTGTTCAAGTTTCCCTTCGGCAAACTGGACGAGAAGGGCGAACTCAAGGGCGAGGAACTGGAAGGCATCGCCGCGCGCAGCGATTTCGATCTCAGCCAGCACGAGCGTTTCTCCGGCAAGCCGATGGGCGTGTTCGACGAGGAACTGCGCACCGCGTGGGCCAAGCTGGACGACGCGAAGAAGAAAGAGTTGTCGGAGCGTTACTACGAAGCGCGCTTGAACTACATGACCAAGAGCGGCGTGGAGCAGGCGAAAGCCGAGAAGGACGCGAAGGAAGACGCGGACGGATTGGCGAAGGGTCAATACATCCCGCACGTCATCGAACCGTCGGCGGGCGCGGATCGGCTCATCCTCGCGCTCATCTGCAACGCCTTCACCGAAATCACGGACACGGACGACAAGGGCAAGAGCGAGACGCGCGTGGTGATGAAGTTTCATCCCCGCGTGGCGCCGATCAAAGTCGCGGTGCTGCCGCTGCTGAAGAACAAGCCTGACCTCGTGAAGAAGGCGCTGGCTGTGCGCGACCTGCTGCGCCCGCACATGAACGTCTTCTACGACGACGGCGGTTCGATCGGTCGCCGTTACGCGCGCCAGGACGAAGCAGGCACGCCCTTCTGCCTGACGATTGATTTCGACACGCTGGGCGAGAAGCCGGAACTGCTCGACACGGTCACGCTGCGCTATCGCGACGATGGCAAGCAGGAGCGGTCTGCCCATCGCGCAGCTCAAGGATTGGTTGCTGGAGCGAATTCGGTGATGGAGCGCGGCTGTGTGCCAAGCACCACCCGCAGCGGCCGAAACATGAACGCACGCCACTTACAATCCGGAGGCTGCGGCTGGAATTCCGCACATAGCCGAGCGCCGTGGCTGGCGGCGTCCGATAAGTTCCTCTACACTCCGCGCCCATGAGTTTGCCTACGCGCCTCTCCTATTTGTTTATCGCGCTGCTGATTATCGCGGCCGGATGGCTGCGTCTCGCCACTCCGTTGGTCACGGTGCTCTTCTGCTTTTTTGCGCTCCACATGTTCGCCATCGGCGGTCGCAAATGGCTTTCAGTGACTTTGTTCCTGATCCTGTTGTCCGGTGCTGGAGTGGGATTTTATTTCTTTATCCAACATTCTTACAAAGCGATGCCGGAGATTGCCGAGAAAACGATCCCGGTGGTGCTGGAATGGACGGAAAAGAAAGGCATCGAGTTGCCCTTCACTGATTACGCCAGCCTCAAAGCGCTGGCCATCGACACGGTAAAAAAGGAGTTGGATGGAATCGGCAAATACGCGGGCGTGGCTCTCATTCAACTCGCTGCCGTCATCATCGGGGTCGTCGTGGCCGTCAGCTTGTTTATCAATTCGCGCTTCGACCTGGAAACAGACAAGCCGGCGCAGAGCAACAATCTCTACACGCTCACCGCCACCGAAATCACCCAGCGCTTCGCCACCTTTTACGAAAGTTTTGCGACGGTCATGGGTGCGCAGATAGTCATCTCCGCAATCAACACCGTTCTCACCTCCGGCTTCCTATTCTGGAATGACCTGCCCTACGCCAAGGTTTTGGTCGGCGTCACTTTCCTGTGCGGATTGGTGCCAATCATCGGCAATCTTATCAGCAACACCCTGATCGTCGGAGTGGCCTTCACGATGCCAGACGGGCCAAGGATGGCGTTATTTGCACTCATCTTTCTCGTCGTGCTGCACAAGACGGAATATTTCCTGAACAGCAAGATCATCGGCGACCGCATTCGCAATCCGATGTGGCTCACGCTCATCGGTCTCGTGCTGGGGGAAAAATTGATGGGCATTCCGGGAATGATTCTGGCGCCGGTCATCCTTCATTACATCAAGGTCGAAGCGAAGCGCAGCCGGGTCACGCGCAACCAGAGCGGCGGAGAAAAGATCGTGACGGCCGATGTATCCATCTGACACGGCCGCCCTTCACTTCCTACTGAACAGGTTCGGTTATCCAAATACCTCTGACCGGGGTCGTGTCTGCAGGGGTGCCGGTCATCCAGAGTTGAAATGCCTTCCGCCGACTCGCCACACTCAGCCCGTGACCGCCACAGAAGCCAAAGCGTTGCTGGAAAAGTTCCAGGCCGGTAATACTTCCGCGGAGGAAGTTCTCCGGGCATTTCAAGCGGCGCCGATTGCCGACCTTGGCTTCGCGCAAGTGGATTTGCACCGTTCCCTGCGCAAGAATTTTCCCGAAGTCATCTTTGGCGCCGGCAAGACACCGGCACAGGTCGTCGCCATCGCTGGCCAACTCGTTGAGCGCGAACAGCATGTCCTCATCACCCGGATCAACGCGGAGCATGCGCGAGCCGTGAACGAAAAGTTTCCCCGCGCGGTATTTCACGATGCGGCGCGCTGCATCACGATCGAAACGAAACCCCGCCTGAAACGTCCGGGCATCATCACCGTCGTTTGCGCGGGCACGAGTGATTTACCTGTAGCAGAGGAGGCAGCTGTCACTGCCGAAATCATGGGCAACACGGTGGAGCGCATTCACGATGTCGGCGTTGCCGGGCTGCACCGCCTGTTGAGACGGCTCCCTGATGTTCAACGCGCCAACGTCATCGTGGCTGTGGCCGGAATGGAGGGCGCCCTGCCCAGCGTCATCGCCGGTCTCGTCGCGCGGCCGGTCATCGCGGTCCCGACCAGTATCGGTTACGGCGCGAACTTCGGGGGACTGGCGGCGTTGCTCGCGATGCTGAACAGTTGCGGCAGCGGCGTCACGGTGGTGAACATCGACAACGGGTTTGGGGCTGGTTACGCGGCGAGCCAGATCAATGCCCTGGCGGGGGAAGCAGCATGAAAACACTCTATCTGGATATTTTTAGCGGGATTAGCGGCGACATGTTTATTGGCGCGATGCTCGATCTGGGTGTGGACGCGCATGACCTCGAGCACGAGTTGGATAAGCTTCGGTTGGGCGATTACCACCTTCACGTTTCCAGGCAGGAACGCGGCGCCATCGCGGGCACGAAGTTTGACGTTCATCTCACGTGCGACCATGGCTCTGGCCACGACCACACGCATGCGCACGAGCACGGCCACGACGGAACGACCCATGAGCACGAGCATGCTCATCACCATCCCCACGGCCACGAACATGGCGATGAACCGAACGACTCGCACGCCCACGCCCATGGGGGCGAGCACCATGATCATCTGGCTGGCGCGGCGCACGGGCCTCACGGGGGGCCGCTATTGCAACTGGCTTTGGGCCGCGTGGAATTAAGCGTGTTCGAAGAGAATGTACCGCCCCGTTTCCGCCTCTACTTTTTCGACGAACATGGGCACGAAGCCAAACCCTGCGCTGAGAAAGACGTGACGCTCCAAACCCTGCGCCCGGGCAAGAAACGCCAGGAGTTTAAGTTCAAGAGCCGGGGGGGCTACCTGGAGGCGACCAGTGAATTGCCTGAACCGCATGAGTTTGACGCGGTGCTCCAAATTAAGCGCGGCCGCAAGACCGAGAAATTCGAGTTGGAATTCGTCGAGGAACATCACCACCACGGCGCGGATGAAAGCCATTCCCACGAGGCGGAGCATGAGCACTCGCATGGCCGCACCTTTGCCGACATTTCAAACCTCATTCAGCGCAGCAAACTTTCACCGTGGGTGAAGGAGAAATCCATCGCCGTGTTCCGGCGCATCGCCGTGGCCGAGGGGAAAATTCATGGGCACCCGCCGGAGGAAGTTCATTTCCACGAAGTCGGCGCGGTGGATTCCATCGTAGACATCGTTGGCGCTTGCATCGCGTTGGAGATGCTGGGCAAGCCTCGCGTCCTGGCCGGAAACCCCATCGAAGGCACTGGCACCATTCGCTGCGCGCACGGCACGTTTCCCATCCCCGCTCCGGCCACGCTGGAAATCCTCAGCGCCCGCAGAGTCGCAGTTCAGCAATGCGAAGAGCCGGGGGAACTCATTACTCCAACCGGCGCCGCCCTTCTCGCGGAATTCGTGGAGAGCTTCGGAACGATCCAGAATCTTGCGGCGGAGAAAATTGGCTATGGCCTGGGCACGCGACAGAACAAGACGCGGCCGAACGTCCTGCGAGCGGTGCTGGGGGAAACGCACTCTGCCCGGAACGCGACGCTCGACTGGGAGACCGATTCCATCGCTGTGCTCGAAACCAATCTGGATGACATCAATGCCGAATTGCTCGGTGCCTTCGTCGAACAGGCATTTGCGCAGGGCGCGCTCGACGTGTTTCACACGCCGGTGCAAATGAAGAAGAATCGCCCCGGCGTCCTCCTCACCGTTCTGTGTGCGGCTGGCGATGCCGATAAGTTTTCCGAACTCGTCCTGCGCGAGACCACCGCTTTCGGTGTTCGACGCACCACCGCCGAACGCCGCAAATTGCGTCGCGAATCGGTGCAGGTAAAGACCAAGTTCGGTGACGTGGGTGTGAAGCTGGGGAAGTTGAACGGCCGCATCA
Source organism: uncultured Verrucomicrobiae bacterium (assembly GCA_963760275.1). GTDB lineage: Bacteria > Verrucomicrobiota > Verrucomicrobiia > Limisphaerales > SIBH01 > JANNGC01. The sequence continues at coordinate 1,010,522 of CAVXCM010000002.1, read as the reverse complement.
TTCAAGCCTCGCCTGAATTTGAATCGTGCCGTCAACTCGCCGCGCAGGCGAAGGTGCCGGTGCGCGCCGTCTATGCTGCCGTCGCCAAAGCCTTAAAACTATGAGCCTGATTGATCCTGGACTGCTGCAAATCCTTTGCTGCCCTGAAACTCATCAACCCGTGCAGGAGGCAGATGCGTCGTTCGTCGCCGAACTCAACGGCCGCATCGCATCGGGCGCCACAAAAAACCGAAGCGGCAAGACCGTCACGGAGAAGGTGGACGGTGCGCTTGTGCGTAAAGATGGCCAGGTGGCTTACCCCATCCGCAATCGCATCCCGATCATGCTGGTGGAGGAGGCAATTCCCCTGACGGCTTAGCAGCCGACAGCGAAGTTTCGGGCAGTTGCAGGGACCGCGCACCGCGGCAGTATGATTTCTGGTTGCACAGATCCGTGCGCCGCACGATTAATCCTTCCAATGGCCAATAATCTGAAGGTCGAGTCCGCCGTTCGCAGCCGCTACACCGAGGCGGCCGGAAAAAAAGTCGAGGCGCTTTGCTGTCCCATCGACTACGACCGGAAATTCCTCGCGGTCATTCCCCAGGAAGTCATTGAGCGCGACTATGGTTGCGGTGATCCTTCCAAGTATCTGAAGCCCGGCGAAACAGTGCTCGACCTCGGCAGCGGCACGGGAAAAATCTGTTTCATCGCCGCGCAAGTCGTCGGTGCCGCCGGCCGCGTCATTGGCGTGGACATGAATGACGACATGCTCGAACTGGCGCGTCGGCATGCGCCGACGGTTGGCGACGCTATCGGCTTTCACAATGTGGAATTCCGCAAGGGACGCATTCAAGACCTCGCGCTTGATCTGGAAAAGCTGGACGCGGAATTGAAGGCGCGGCCCATTCTGGACGCCAATTCCTTCCTCGCCGCCGATGCGCGTGCGGAGGAGTTGCGAGTGACCGCGCCCTTGATTGCGAGCGACTCCGTTGATGTGGTGGTTTCCAACTGTGTGTTGAACCTTGTGGAGCCGCGCGCCAAGCAACAGCTCTTCCATGAGATTTTTCGCGTGTTGCGCAAAGGCGGGCGCGCCGTCATTTCGGACATCGTGAGCGATGAGCTAATCCCCATCGAGATGCAGAACGATGCGGAACTATGGAGCGGCTGCATTTCGGGCGCGTTGACCGAAGAGGCATTCGTCGAGGCTTTCGTGGAGGCGGGTTTTCATGGTGTCCGCATCCTCAAGCGCGACGCGCAACCCTGGCAAACCGTGAACGGAATAGAATTTCGTTCACTTACCGTTGAAGCCTTCAAGGGCAAGCAAGGCGACTGCTTCGAGCGCAACCAGGCGGTCATCTACAAGGGGCCTTTCCGCGAAGTGCTGGACGACGACGGACATCGTATGCAACGCGGGAGGCGTTACGCGGTTTGCGACAAGACGTTCCAGCTCTTCCGCCAGGCACCGTATCAGGAGCATTTTGATTTTATTGAGCCGCGCACGGAAATACCTCTTCACGAAGCAGCGGACTATACGTGTCAGCCTGGCCAACTCCGTCACCCCCGGGAAACAAAGGGGTACGAATACGATGCCACCACCACGGGAAGCCAGTGCCGCGACGGCGGCGGATGTTGCTAAGGGATCGTTGCCCTCCCTGCCCCGCCGACTGGCGAGCGCACTGCGACGGAGCAACCTCCGAAGCGGGCCTGATCTTCACTCCGGCACGCCTCGCCCCATTCATGGATAGCCTGTGATTTCTCAGTTGGACACGGGCCTGCCAGCGTGTTCTATCTCCCGACTCGTTATGGAAAATCAGCAGCAGCCATCGGAAAATTCGCTCATCGAAAGCGCCGGGACAAGCTCGCGCAAGCTGCGCGCAAAGGGCATCGACCCGTTCAAGAACAAGTTCACGCCCGACCGCAAGTGCGACGAAGCGCGCAGCGGATTCGACAAAGGTGAATTTCCGGAGGGAACCAAGGTTCTCCGTCGCCGGACGCATCACCGCGCATCGCGACATGGGCAAATCCATGTTCATCGACGTGCGCGACCAAAGCGGGCGCATCCAGATTTACGCGCAGAAGAATGTTTTGGGCGACGAGCAGTTGGAACATCTTCACCCATCTCGACCTCGGCGATTTCATCGGCGTCACCGGCACGCTCTTCCGCACCAAGACCGGCGAGCCGAGCGTCAAGCTCGAAGCCTTCGCCATTCTCGCCAAGGCGCTGCGTCCGCCGCCGGCCAAGTGGCACGGGCTGGAGGACACCGAGATTCGTTACCGCCAGCGTTACCTCGACCTCATGGGCAATCCCGAGGTCAAGGACGTGTTCCTCAAGCGCAGCGCCATCGTGCATGAGATTCGCAGCTTCTTTCACGGGCGCGGCTACGTGGAGGTGGAGACGCCCGCCATGCAGGCCATTCCCGGCGGCGCGGCGGCGCAGCCCTTCAAGACCTTTCACAACGCGCTCGGCTGCGAGTTCTACCTGCGCATCGCGCTGGAGCTGTATCACAAGCGGCTGCTCGTGGGCGGCATCGACAAGCTGTTCGAGATTGGGAAGAACTTCCGCAACGAAGGCCTCTCGCGCCGGCACAATCCCGAGTTCACGATGCTCGAAGCCTACTGCGCGTTCGGCGATTACGAGTCGATGATGGAGACGGTGGAGGCGCTGATCACACGTGTGGCGAGAAGGTGTTGGGAACGACTGTATATCCACGACATTCAGCATGAAATTCTCCACGCGTTTGGATACGTGTGGATGCAACGTTGGAAGTCATTCTGCAATCAATTGACTCGATCGCTTGGTCGAACTTGGCAGTCACGAAGTCGGCGTCGGAGATCGAAGCTTTCAAAGCGAACTGTCACGCATACTCGCAAACTGGCGAGATTCGAAGCAAGTCAAGTCGACTCAGCAGCAGACAGCTATTAGGAAATCGCTTGCAGTGATCGACGACATGCGGCCACAGTTCGCGACAGACTTGAGATGGAACAGCCTGCATCCCGACTAGTTCAGAGAGTGCCGACATGTTGACCAACATTGGGCTCTTGAGAGACTCATGTCCGAAGCCATCAATCGATCTCACTGGCCTTGGAAGCGCGCCCGATACAAAGACCTCGTCAAAGAAAAAGCCGGGGCCGACTGGTTCGACATCTCGCCCGCCGAACGCCGCCAGCGCGCGCACGATCTCGGCGCGGAGATTGGCAAGGAATACGAAGACTTCGAAGTCACCGGCGCCGTCTTCGAGAAGCTCATCGAGCCGACGCTGATTCAGCCGACGTTCGTCACGCATCTGCCGAAGGAACTCGTGCCGCTGGCCAAGCTCTCGCCCGACGACCCGACCACGGTGGAAGTCTTCGAGTGCTGCATCAACGGCCAGGAGATTGCGCCCGGCTACACCGAGCAGAACGATCCCATCGCGCAGCGCAACACGCTGGAGCACCAGGCCGGCGGCGAGCAGCAGAAGCTCGACGAAGATTTCCTCGTCGCCCTCGAACACGGCATGCCCCCGGCGGGCGGCATCGGCATCGGCATCGACCGCCTGTGCATGATGCTCCTCGGCCAGGAAAGCATCCGCGATGTGATCCTCTTCCCGCAGTTGAAGCCGAAGTGACTGAATGGATGTGATGCAAAAACACTTACCAATTTTCTTAACACTCGTTTGTGCCTTGCTGGGCTCATTGACGAACGCCGCGACTATTCAGCAAACGAACTCACCGGATGCCTTGCTGCTGAAAGCTTGTCGTGCTGGGGATTTGCAGTTGGCCGCTGATTCTTTGGCCAAAGGTGCCAATCCCAATTTAAGGGCCACGCACGAAGAGAGGGCACCGGGGCTCACACCACTGATGTCTGCCGCAAAGACCAACGAAGCATTGGTCAAAATGTTGGTCGAGCGTGGCGCGGACGTAAATGCCGTGGCCCCGAGCGGGGCAACGCATCTTCAATTCGCCTGCATGGAAGGAAAAATGGAAACCGCCACATACCTTATTGAACGAGGTGCGACCGTGACGAACGCTGAATCTTCAGTCGCTTGGGCCGCATGGCGGGGGTATTCGAACATCGTTGCGCTTCTTTTGAGAAACGGAGCTCCTGTCGACCGACCCGTCAAAGAATTGGGCACGCCACTGCAAAGAGCGATTGAGGGTGGATTCGTGGACGTAGCCAGATTTCTAGTCAAAAACGGAGCCAAGATTAACACGACGAACGCAGGAGGTGCCACCCACTTACAGACTGCAGTTCGGTGGGGCAATTTGGAGACGGTAAAGTTCCTCCTCGATGCTGGTGCTGAAGTGAATGTGCGTGATGGTTATGGATTCACGCCTTTGATGTACGCAGCATCAGCAAACAAACCGGAGGCAGCCGGTCTCTTGCTTGATAAGGGCGCAGATTCTCAACTCAAAAACAATCGTGGGCAAACGGCGATGGATTTGGCTTCTCGTAATCGTCCTAATAAAGAAATCACTGAGCTGTTTGTGAGCCGTGGTTTGATGAAGCCGCCGCAACGCCCATGACAAATACATTGAATGACGTTCCTCTGCCTACTGAACTCCTGCCGCTGGCCAAGCTCTCGCCCGACGACCCGTCCACGGTGGAAGTCTTCGAGTGCTGCATCAACGGGCAGGAGATTGCGCCCGGCTACACCGAACAGAACGACCCCGTCGCGCAGCGCAACACGCTGGAGCACCAGGCGCGCGGCGAGCAGCAGAAGCTCGACGAAGATATTCTCATCGCCCTCGAACACGGCAGCCCCCGGCGGGCGGCATCGGCATCGACCGCCTCTGCATGATGCTCCTCGGCCAGGAAAGCATCCGTGACGTGATCCTCCTCCCGTAGTTGAAGCCGAAGTGAGGCTTCGTCCCGAAGGGACAAGCCGATAGCCAGACACGAAGTGTCTGGTGGGCGTTTGCCTGCGGAATCATGGATTGCATCTGCGGCTATTCACGTTCAATCACTCCACGATTGCTGACTGCGGTCTCGCAAAGGAGCGGACTCGGCGTCTTCCGTGATCCTTGCCTGATGATTTCACGTGACGGCTATAGATAGTCTGGCGGACGATGTTTTCCGACGTCGCGCGCCGGTGCGGTGACCAAACATCCCTATGACTACCAACGCACTGCTTTTCTCCATGCTTCCGTTCATCGCACGGTTTCGGCGAACCGCTTTCCGCTTGTGGCTGCCAGCCGCCATTTCCTCCCGTTTGGTGGCGGCCTCGGGTGACGAGCACTGGGATGACCGATTTGGCGCCCCTGGGGCCGGCGATGTGAAAAGCATCTTCGTCAGCGGTACCAATTTGTACGTTGCTGGAAACGCCGGAGCTGCGGCCGGGGGCGGCCGGGCGGATTACATCGCGCGATGGAACGGTCGGGGTTGGTCGCCGATGGGCACGAGCCTAACCGGCGTCGTCAACGTGGTGACTGCGCGCGCCGACCACATCTACGCCGGCGGCGTGTTCGTCACAGCGGGTGATGGCTACGCAAATGCCCTGGCAAAATGGGACGGCACGAATTGGACGAGTCTCGGCCTCGGCGTGACGAATGAGCTCTTCGTCAATGCCGCTGCTGTGAATGCCATGGCGTGGATCGGGAATGATTTGTATGTGGGCGGCGCCTTCACGAAGGCAGGCGGCGTCAACGCCGGATCCGTTGCCAGGTGGAATGGCACCAATTGGTCGCCGTTGGGCGTTACAGGATTGACCGGCGGAATCCATGCACTCGCGGTGATTGGCAACGACCTTTACGTGGCCGGTGCATTCGCGACCATTAGCGGCGTGACTGCGAACAGCATCGCAAAGTGGAACGGGACGAGTTGGTCGGCCTTGGGCAGTGGGATCACTCAGAGCGGCGGCAGCCAGCCGGGACAGGTTTTCTCGCTCGCGGCGAACGGCGGTGATTTGTACGTGGGCGGATTTTTCACAGCGGCCGGCGGCCTGGCCAATTACGGATTCGCAAAATGGAACGGAACGAACTGGTCGCAACCTGGCGGCGTTGGATCATCAGGAACCGTTCGCGCCATCGCGCTCAACGGCACCAACGTGTACGTCTCTGGCACCTTCACGTCCGCAGGGGCTCTCACGCCGACGGGCGGCGTCAATGCCACCAACATCGCCAAATGGAACGGAGTTGCCTGGTCGGGCGTGGGCGGCGGCGTGAACGGCGCGAATTACGCGCTGACGCTGGACGGCGACATTTTATACACGGGCGGAACCTTCTCGATGGCAGGCGGCGTTCTGGTCAACAGCATTGCCAGATGGGACGGCACCAATTGGACGGCCTTTGGACGCGGCTTCGATGTAAGCCTCGCCGCCGTGGCGGTAAAGGGAACGAACGTGTATGCCGCCGGAAGCTTCTCCCGTGCGGGTGGAGTCGCGATCAATCGAATCGCGCGCTGGGACGGCGCCAACTGGCTGCCGTTGGGCTCGGGAGTCATGGGCGGCGTCAACGCGCTGGCGGTCACGGAATCCAACCTTTACGCGGGCGGCAATTTCAACACCGCCTCAGGCGTGACCGTGAACCGCATCGCCAAGTGGGACGGATTTAATTGGTCGGCGATGGGCAGTGGCGTGAACGTCGGCGTCAACGCGCTCGCCGTTTACGGCAACGAAGTTTTTGCCGGTGGCGGATTCTCAACGGCGGGTGGTTCGAATGCCGTGCGCATCGCGCGTTGGAACGGGACAAATTGGTCTCCGCTGGGTCCGGGTGCGAACGGATTGGTGAATGCGATGGTCGTGGGCGGAAACAATCTCTACGTGGGCGGTGCCTTTACTACCATCAGCGGGACCAACGCCAACCGCATTGCTCGCTGGGATGGAACACGATGGTTTTCCTTGGGAACAGGAATCGGAAGTTCGGTCGTGGATGCGCTCGCGGCAAATGGTTCCGATATTTACGTGGGAGGCGCATTCGCCAACGCGGGCGGAATAGGGGCAACGAACATCGCCAAGTGGAACGGAAATAGTTGGTCCGCGCTGGGAAACGGAGTGAATGGAGCCGTGGCGGCCATTACCGTCAGCGGCACCGATCTTTATGCTGGAGGATTTTTTACCACCGCCGGAGGCAACCCCGCGCGCGGCATCGCCAAATGGAACGGCAGCGCGTGGACGGCGTTGGGATCGGGCGTGAGCGATGCCAATGCCAACATACCCAGCAGCGTTCTGGCTCTGGCAACGGGAAGCGGCGGCGAAATTTACGTTGGTGGCGGATTCGGACGCGCCGGCCTGAAGCCGGCCTCGTTTTTCAGCATCTGGCATTCCGCGCCACCGCAGTTTTTGATTGGCAACGCAGCCGTCACTGCGGGCCATTTTGTTTTCAGTTGGCCCAGCAGGACAAACGTGAACTATCAGGTCTACGCGACAACAAATCTAACGCAACCCTTTGCTCCCGTCGGAAACGTCGTTCCATCCGCCGGCCTTAACACCGGTTACACCAACCGATCGGGCGGTCAGTCGGTTCAGTTCTTCCGCATTCAAGAGACGGCTCCGTGAAGCTGCGGGCTGATAGCGTTGCGTGATAGAATATGGGAGGGGCATTAGGAACAATCTCAGGAAGAGCTCGAGTGTATGCCGGTGGATTTCAAACTTGGAATGGCGCTCGTCACGCCCGCATTCTGGCGCCTATCCATGAAGAGGCATTTCGAAATCTGGCTCGGCGCCATCCTGATCGTAGGTTTGATGGTTGGATTTAAAGGAACTGCTGCCACCGTAACTCTCTTTGCTGGCGGCGGCGCGAAAGGCACGGGGCTCGCCACGGATTGCCGCCTTGCTGATCCTTTTGCCGTGGACTTCGACGCGCAGGGCAACACCTACATCTGCGAGATGACGAATAACCGCATCTTGAAAGTGGATTCGCGTGGGCAACTAAAGTTGTTTGCAGGAACGACAAAGAAAGGCGCGGCGGGCGATGGGGGGCCGGCGACCGAAGCGGAGTTGAACGGCCCACATCACCTCATTGTGGCAAAGAACGGCGATGTGCTGATTGCTGACACGTGGAATTGGAGCATCCGCCGGGTCGATGCGAAAACCGGAATCATCAACAGGTTCGCCGGCACCGGAAACCGCGGATACGGCGGCGATGGCGGCGCGGCTACGAATGCTCAGTTCAGCGGCCTCTATTCGCTGGCATTCGATGCGGTTGAGAAAAACCTTTACGTCGCTGATTTGGAGAATCGCCGCGTGCGCGCCATCGACATGGACACGGGTAAGGTGCAGCTGATCGCTGGTAATGGCCAAAAAGGAATTCCAGAGGATGGCAGCCTCGCCATCGCATCGCCGTTGTTTGATCCGCGCGCTGTGGCGGTGGCGGGAAACGGTGATGTTTACATCCTGGAGCGTGGCGGGCATGTCCTGCGCGTCGTCGACGGCTCGGGGAGAATTCGCACGGTTGTCGGCACAGGGAAAGCCGGTGGGGTGACGCCCACGATAAAACCGCTGGAAGTGACACTGAAAGGCCCGAAGCATCTCTGGGTGGATCGCGATCAATCGGTGCTGATCGTGGATAGCGAGAATGACGTGATTCGCCGTTACCTTCCAAACGAAGACAAAGTGTTCGTCATCGCTGGCACCGGCAAACGCGGTTCTGCGCTCAATTCCGATCCCTTGAAAACAGATCTGCGCCACCCTCACGGCGTGAATGTCGATCCACAGGGACGGATTTACATTTCGGACAGCAACAACAGCAGGGTGCTAAGGATTGAGTAGTCAGCACAGCCGGTTCGGCTGCCCTATGAGGCGCGGTGCGCTTTGCGACCGGCAGGTCTAGCCACTGACCATTGGCTGGAACTTCATCGATGAACGACCGTGGCAGACGCGGTACCCACGACTTTGAATCCAATTGGATCGTGTTTCCGGTTCCCATCGTGACACCCGCGCCGAAATGTGGCACAAAAACAAATCTCAAAACCCATGGACACGGCTCCAATTAAACTTGCTGCGCCGATGAGGTGATGATGTGTCGATGAAAGAACAACGATCTAACTGCCTGGTTGGTGCGTGCATTTTCTTCCTGATGACATGGGTGAACGTGACGGCTGGGGCGGACTTCCATCAGGATGTACTTCCCCTCTTGAACAAGTATTGCCTCACGTGTCATTCCACCGAGAAACAGAAGGGAGAGCTCGACCTCGAACGGTTCTCTTCGCTGCGCTGACGTCAAGAAGCACCCGAAGATCTGGCAGGGCGTCATCGAGCAAATGTCTCTCGGCGAAATGCCGCCGAAGGACAAGCCACAACCAGACGCAGCGCAGAAAGAGCAATTGCTCGCGTGGGTCAACGCGGTGCTGGACGAAGTCGCACTGGCGCATGCGGGCGACCCTGGCCCGGTCGTGCTGCGTCGGCTTTCCAACGCGGAATACACTTACACCATTCGCGACCTAACCGGCGTGGCATTCGCTCGATCCCGCAAAAGAATTCCCGGTCGACGGCGCTTCGGGCGAAGGATTCATGAACGTCGGCAATTCGCTCGTGATGTCGCCGTCGCTCGTCACGAAATATCTCGATGCAGGAAAAGACATCGCAAGCCACGCCATGTTGCTGCCGGACGGCATTCGTTTTTCGCCGAGGAACACGCGGCGCGATTGGACGGAGGAATTGCTGGCGGAGATTCGCGGCGTCTATCGCGAGTTCACCGACAACGGCGGCGGCACGTCGGTGAACCTGCAGGGCATTCGCTTCGATACGAAGGACGGCGGCGTGTTGCCGCTGGACAAGTATCTGAATGCATTGCTCGACGAGCGCGCGGGCCAAAGCGAAGCGCGAGCAACGTCCCGGATCGGGTTGAGCGCGAAATATCTCGGACAGTGCACGCGACGCTCAAATTGCAAGGCAGCCGAACTTCCTGCTCGATCCGATTCGCGCTCAGTGGGCGAAGCAAAGCCAGGGGATGGAACGGCGTTGGCGAAGCAGATTTCCCAATGGCAGCACGCGCTCTGGAAATTCAATTCCGTCGGCCACATCGGCAAGAAGAACGGGCCAAAGGCCTGGATGGAACCGCTGACGCCCATTCAGTCGAAACAGGAAGTGCGATTCAAAATTCCCGCGTCCGATGCGAAGGAGGTGACGCTTTATCTGGCCGCGTCAGATGCCGGCGACGGCAACAAGAACGATTTCGTGATCTGGGAACAGCCGCGTCTGGTCGCGCCCGGCCAGCCGCCGTTGCTGCTGCGCGACGTGCGCGAGTTGCATCGCGAGCTTTCCGCGAAACGCGAACGGACGCTGGGCAGCGCCGCGAAGTATCTCGCCGCCGCCGCTCAGGTCGAAGCCGGTCAAACGAACGTAGTCGAGCTGGCACGTGCGCACGGGGTTGAGCGCGAGACGCTCGCCGCATGGCTCGATTACCTCGGGCTGAGTTCCACCGGCCCGGTCAAGATCGAAGGCCTCTTCACGGATACCTACACGAATGGCTCGGGCTTTCCGTTCATCAATGGCTGGGGCAAGAGCGGCACGCCGAACCTCACCGCGAATTCCTCGACTCAGCACGTGCGCATTCCCGGCAACATGAAACCGCACAGCGTGGCGGTGCATCCGTCGCCGAAGCTCGCCGCAGCCGTCGGCTGGCGCAGTCCGGTCGCGGGCCGGGTGCGTGTGACGGCGGCGATTCAGCACGCGCATCCCGAATGCGGCAATGGCGTGACGTGGTCGCTGGAACTGCGCCGTGGCTCGAAACGCCAGCGTCTCGCGAACGGCCTCGCTCAAGGCGCGAAGGAAGTGAAGCCGGCGCCAATCGAGAACCTCGCAGTGCAACCCGGTGATGTGGTGTCGCTGCTCATCGGCCCGCGCGACGCCAATCACTCCTGCGACCTCACCGCGGTGGACTTGACGCTCACCAGCAGCATCGATGCACGCGAATGGGATCTGGCGAGGGATGTTTCGCCGAATGTCCTCGCCGGCAATCCGCACGCGGATCGCTTTGGCAATGAAGGCGTCTGGCATTTCTACACCGAGCCGGACAAGGGCGGCTCGCCTGGGCCGGTGATTCCCGCTGGTTCGTTGCTCGCGCAATGGCAGGCGGCCATGACCCCCGAAGAAAGGTCCCGGCTCGCTGGAGAGGTTCAATCACTGCTCACCGCTTCCGCGCCCGCGAAGAAGGATTCGCCCGACGCCGCGTTGCACAGCCAACTCACCTCGCTCGGCGGGCCGTTGTTCAGCAGCCTGCGTAGCAACGGGCGCGAGTCCGCTCAAACTTCGCCGAAGAACGATTCGGGCGGACGCACGTCGGCTGAATCGTTCGGCCTGGATCCCGCTCGATTCACCGGCGCAGACCTTGCCGTTCGTGCGCCCGCGATCATTGAATTCCGACTGCCCGCCGACCTCGTGGCCGGCTACGAATTCGTCACCACGGGCGTGCTCGACAAAACGACCGGCGCCGAAGGCAGCGTGCAGCTTGCAATTGCTGACCAACAAACCGGCGGCCAATTCGGGCCTGCTCGACCATCGAGGCGAAGACTGCGGATGGTGAAGGCCCGTGGTATTCCAACAACCGCATCACATCGCACAACACACCCATCGTCGTGAACGACGGCAGCGCCGCGCGCAGAACGCATCGAGGCGGCGTTCGACGAGTTCCGCCAAATTTTCCCAGCCGCGCTTTGCTACACGAAAATTGTGCCGGTCGACGAAGTCGTGACGCTCACGCTTTTCTATCGCGAAGATGATCATTTCAAACGGCTCATGCTCGACGACGCGCAGGCCGCGCAGCTCGATCGGCTCTGGGATGAATTGCACTACGTGGCCCAGGACGCGCTGACGATGGTCGATGTCTTCGAGCAACTCTGGCAATACGCGACGCAGGACGCCGACCCGAGCGTGTTCGAGCCGATGCGTGAACCGATCAAGCAACGCGCCGCCGCGTTCCGTCAACGTCTCGTGGATACCCAGCCGAAGCATCTCGATGCCGTGCTGAAGTTCGCCGACGGCGCGTATCGTCGTCCGCTGACGGCTCCGGAGAAGGACGAATTGCGCGGCCTCTATCGCACGCTGCGCGCGGAGGAGATTGCCGCACGACGAGGCGATTCGACTTACGCTGGCGCGCGTGCTGGTCGCGCCGGCGTTTCTCTATCAGGCGGAGAAACCGCGGTGCCGGTGAAAGCCCGGCGCCGGTGAGCGATTGGGAACTGGCCACCGCCTGAGCTATTTCCTCTGGTCCTCCGCGCCGGATGCGCGAACTGCGCGCCGCCGCCGCGAGCGGGAAACTCGCGCGAACCCGAACGTGCTCGCCGCCCAAGCCGCGCCGCATGCTGCGCGATCGCGCGCGTGCGCCGGCTGGCGACGGAATTCGCCTGCGCCTGGCTGCACATTTACGACTTCGACGAACTGGGCGAGAAGAGCGAACGGCATTTCCCAACCTTCACCGCGCTGCGCGGCGCGATGTACGAGGAATCGATTCGCTTCTTCACCGACCTGTTTCAAAACGACGGCTCCGTGTTGACACATCCTCGACGCCGACTACACGTTCGTGAACGAGCCGCTGGCGAAACATTACGGCGTCGCCACGGTTAAATTCGACGGCAGCAACCATTGGCAGCGCGTGGACGGCGTGAGGAAATTTTCGCGCGGCGGCATCCTCGGCCAGGCCACGACGCTCGCCAAACAATCCGGCGCTTCGCGCACCAGTCCCATCCTGCGCGGCAACTGGGTGAGCGAAGTGTTGCTCGGTGAGAAACTGCCGCGCCCGCCCAAGGATGTGCCGCAACTGCCCGAGGACGAAGCGACCGAGAAGTTGACCGTGCGCCAGCTCACCGAGAAGCACACCAGCGACCCGCGTTGCGCCGGTTGTCACGCCCGCATCGATGCCTTCGGGTTCGCGCTGGAAAAGTTCGACGCCATCGGTCGCAGTCGCGAACGCGACCTCGGCGACCGCCCCATCGACACGCGCGCGAAGGTGCTCGATGGCTCCGAGTTCGATGGCATCGATGGCTTGCGCGATTACCTCCTGAACAAGCGCGGCGACGCGTTCCTGAAACAATTCTGTCGCAAGCTGCTCGGCTACTCGCTGGGTCGCGCCGTGCAACTGTCCGACGGCCCGCTCATCAGCGAAATGCAGAAGCAGCTCAAGGCGAACGATTACCGCGTCAGCGTGGCCGTGGAGACCATTGTGCGGAGCAAACAGTTCCGGGAAATTCGCGGCAAGGAGATGGCAAGCGATGAGTAGTCAGGAGCGGTCGTACTCGCAAGCTGTGACTTGCTTCGCCGGTCGCATCGTTGATGGCCAGATTCGAAGTCATCGCATCGTTGAAATCGACGGCAGCAATTGTCCTCTAAACTCATGATCAATGGCTTGCGTCGTGAGCGCTGAACCATGAAAACAACCGTCGTGAAAAAGCCGCCTCTTCTGTTACTCATCCTGGCCCTCGCCGCGCACGTGCTGGCGGCCGACGCGCCGCGCTACAACGTTCTGCTCATCATGGCCGATGACCTGCGGCCCGCGATGGGTTGCTACGGCGACGCGCAGGCAAAGACGCCGCACCTCGACCGTCTCGCCGCGCGCGGCGTGCGCTTCGACCGCGCGTATGTGCAGTATCCCGTGTGCAATCCCAGCCGCGTCTCGATGCTCACCGGCACGCGCCCGGAGCACAACGGCGTAACCGGCAACGCCACCTTCTTCCGCGAGAAGATGCCGGACATCGTCACGCTGCCGCAGCTCTTCCGGCAGCACGGCGCGACGGCGCTTTCCTACGGGAAGATTTATCACGCGGGCCTCGTCGAGGGCGAAACGGAGAACCGTTTCCTCGACAACGGCAAATCCTGGGACGACGCGAAAATGTTTCGCCCGACGAAGCTCGGCAACACCGGTCCGCGCCGCAATCTCACTGGCGGCAAATTGAAGTGGTGCGAAGTCGCCGATCTCGAAGGCGGCGATGATGATCAGTCCGACGGCCAGACCGCGGCGCAAGCCGTTGCTGCGATGGAGCGGCTCGCCGACAAGTCGTGGTTCATCGGCGCGGGCTTTCATCGTCCGCACGACCCGTTTGTGGTGGCGAAGAAATACGTCGCGCAGTTTCCCGCCGGCTCGCTGACGCTGCACCGCGATCCCGCTGACGCCTCGCCGCTGTTCAAGCAGTCGCTTGCAGGCGGCGCGTTCGAGGCAGCGTTCAAGCAATTCAACGATCGCGACCGGATGGATTTTCTCACGCACTACTACGCGGGCGTGACGCAGACCGACGCGCAAGTGGGCCGACTCATGGACGCGATGGACCGCCTGAAGCTGTGGGACAAGACAGTCGTCATCTTCGTTGGTGACCACGGCTATCACCTCGGCGAGCGCGGCTGGTGGAACAAGAACACGCTCTTCGATCGTTCGTGCCGCGCGCCGTTCCTGCTCGTCGCGCCCGGTGTGAAACCCGCCGTAAGCCGCAGCCTCGTCGAGTTCCTCGATATTTATTCCACCGTCGCCGGGCTGTGCGGCCTGCCCGTGCCCGCGACCGTGAAAGGCAAAAGCCTCCAGCCGCTGCTCGCCGACCCGACGAAAAAACTTCACGACTCTGCGCTCACGCACATCACGCGCGGCGGCGGCCTCACGGGTTTCAGCCTGCGCACGGAACGCTGGCGCTACATTGAATGGAGCGACGGCAACGCCGAACTCTACGACCACGACAAGGACCCCGGCGAATGGCACAACGTCGCCGCCGCCCCCGCGAGCGCCGCCGCGCTCGCCTACCTGAAACGTCAACTCTCCGCCCGTCGGTGATTCAAGCTGAAGGCGTGTTTGAAATTGCCCTAGGCTGACGAAGTCGAGTCGTTAGCCACCGCGACGATTCTCGTCGAACATTTCGACGGGCATCGAGTGGTCGAGGCGCCAAACCATTTGGATGGGACGTTCGGATTGGAAACTCACGAGCTTCGCGGGGCCGAGGAACATGAACGGGGTTGTGATCCCGTCCACCTTTTTGCGAGAGCGAACGAAGAACAGCATTGTGTAGCCGCGGTCCACGTGATGGATGAGGTTTCGTCCCGTGTCGCTGGCTTGGCTCGTCTGCCCCTGCGTCTCCCAGTGTAGAAGCTCACGGCTGATGGGATAGTCCTGATACATCGTGCTCGGTGAAAACTCCTTCTCGGTTTTCTGGAATGTGACCAACGATACGATGGTTTTGATTTGCGGGAAATGAAGACGGCCAACACCGGTGACACCTGCGGACTCGAAGGATGCTCCACCGAGCGCCGCTTTGATTTCGTCGCTACCGTATGTGGCGTGGAGTTCCAGCGAGCATGGGAATGGGAGGTTCAGCGATGCGCTTCCGACACGGGACTCTTCTTCGGCCCAAGCTAAGACTTCATCGAGGTCTTGCAGTAGAGACGGATTCTTGGCGGCGCGCCGATACGATTCTTCGATGCTCGTCATACCTAGCTGGCGGCCCGGCTTGCCCCAGATGCGGTAGTGAGTCACAAGTGCGGTGTCTCCGGCTTCAGCAATAGCCGCTGCTGCGTCACCAGCCCTCAAGTGCGTGACGACTTTCCGAAGACGCGCGATTTCCCGCGGCCCGCTTGTTTGTGCCGCACTGATGAGCGAGTCCTGCAATCGGCTGATGTCTGGGTCGGTGGGCGTCTCAGCGAGGCGGGCGCTCGCCTTCCACTGCGTCCACGTGTTGCGCGACAGAAGGGTTTCCGGCTCGTAGTCGTGGAAACGGACGAAGTTGCCGAACGTGAGCGGCAGTCCTGATTCATGCTCGAAGGATTCGAGACGGTCGGGCACTTGGTCGGCAAGATTTCGCAGATTCTCACGGATGTTTGCCAGCACATGCTCACGCGCAACCCTGTCGAGTTGGATGCTGCAGCCAGCCGGGAGATGGGGAAAATCCATCTCAACCTCTCGCTGAATATTGAAGCGGCGCTTCGCAAGCAGCGCCTTAAGCTTTCTGTCGATGCGATAGCGGCGGTGCGACTGCCCGACGAAGTCGAGCACCGTGAGGCAGTCCTTTTCGGGTGCGTGGCGCAAACCGCGACCGAGTTGCTGGAGGAACACCGTCAAACTTTCAGTGGGGCGCAAAAACAAGACCGTGTTCACATCAGGAACGTCGAGGCCCTCGTTGAGCACGTCCCGCGTGAAGAGGAACCGGATTTTCCCAGCACGGAAATCGTTGAGCAGGGCCGTTCGCTCGTCGGTGGCCGTCTCGCCCACAAGCACGGCGGAAACGATCCCTCGCTCGTTAAACTTCTGCGCCATGAACTCGGCGTGACGAATGGAAACGCAAAACCCAATGCCCCCGAACGCGCTGCAGATCGGGCTCGAAGCGAAGCAAGGAACTCACCACAACGTCCAACCTTTGAAGGGCCAACGCGTGGGCACCGGTGTAGACGTTTTCCAACTCGGCGATGTCGTATTTTCCACCGCGCCAGAACTTGTCAGTCGCCAGCGACACAGGGTCTGCTACGCCGAAGTAGTGAAATGGGCAGAGAAGCTTTTCTTCGAGCGCTTCCGGTAAACGAATTTCAGCTGCGAATCGGTTGCCAAAATCCGCTGCCACGCTGACGCCGTCCATGCGCTCGGGTGTCGCCGTCAGCCCCAAGAGGATTCGCGGGGTGAATCGTTCGAATATCGCACGATAGCTGGCAGCGGGGCCGTGATGCACTTCATCCACGATGATGAAGTCGTAGAAATCGCTCCCGACCTGTTCCCACAAGCGCCGTGAGCCAAGCATGTCTACAGAACAGAAAAGATGGTCGTAGCGAGCCGTAACGTGAGGGCCAACCAAAAGTTCCCCGAAATCTGGAACCCGAAGCACAGCCCGGAAAGTGCCGACGGCTTGTTCGAGAATCTCCTTCCGATGGGCAACGAACAAAAGGCGTGCTTGCCGCTGCTTGTCTTCGAAGAATCTCTTGAAATCAAATGCCGCTACGATGGTCTTTCCCGTCCCGGTCGCCGCCACAACCAGATTTCGCCAGTGCCCGTGAACTAGGCGTTCAGATTCGAGGGCATCGAGAATCCTTTCTTGGAAGGGATGCGGGCGAATGTCGAAGAAGACCGGCGCGATGCCCTGCCGTGTCGTCCGTCCGTGTCTGAGAGCCTCGCGGAATACAAACGGCTCGTCCGGGTTGAACGAAACGAACTCGTGGCTGTTCCAGTAGGTTTCAAACTCCGCGAGGAACTTCTCCAAAATGTGCGGCATGTCTTGCGCGGTTACCTTTAGATTCCATTCCAACCCGCTCGTCATCGCTGCCTGCGACATGTTCGCCGAACCGATGTAGGCCGTCGAAAACCCGCTGTCCCGGCGGAAATGGTAGGCCTTGGCATGGAGGCGTGTTCGTTCTGTGTCGTAAGAAACGCGAATCGCGACGTTGGGCAGGCGCGCCAGCCATTCCACCGCCTCCGCATCCGAAGCGCCCATGTAGGAGGTAGTGATGATGCGCACTTTGCTACCGCGCCCGGCGATTTCCTCAAATGCAGGCATCAACAGACGCAGTCCGGACCACTTGATGAATGAAACGAGCAAGTCTACTGAGTCTGCAGACCGCATTTCCCTCCCCAGTTCGTGGACGAGTTGTGGATCGGCAGGCGAACCGGTGAAGAGACTGCTCTCCACCAACGCCGTCTCCGGTCGAGGCACGCCTCCTTGCGCGTAGTTTCCGTAGCGTAATTTCAAGCAGGAGAGGTTTGTCCGCTTTGACGAGACGATTGCCTTGAAAGAATTGCGTCGATGGATTGCCCGCGATGCATTCGACAATTTCATTGCAGAGCCGCAATCGTGTCTCTGGGTCATCCTCAAGGGGCAGGGCTTTTTCCAAGAGCCTCGCAAGAAAGGCGGCGTAACGCGCTGGTTCTTCCTCTGGATCAAGTTTTCCAAACACCGAGCGCAGCTCCGGATGTCGTTGCAAGATGGAGTTTAATTCCTCATCGAGCAGCGCTTCGTAGATGCCTTGCGGGAGACTAGCCACACATGATTGTTGTCAGAGCTTGCCTATGTTCACCAGGACGAACCGTAAACGGGAGCCTGGGACCTTCGTCGGGAATTCCGGGGACTCGTTCGGGCATCCCGGCGCTGACGGACGCTTTGCCCGAGGGAGGCGAGGACGGTGTCACGTTTCGGCATGACTGATAGTCCATGCGGAAACGGACAGGCAGTTTATGGACGATCAGCCAGGTTGAAAGAAATTCGGAGCGCGGGGTTGGACAGTCGGAATGGAAGGAAACGAGGCTCACTTCAGCCAGTTGATTTTGATTTCCTTCTCCAGCGGCTTGAACTCCGGGTCGCCAGTGACGAGTTCGGCTTTCTTCTCCTTCGCCAGCGCGGCGGCGAAGGCGTCGGCGGGGCTGATTTTGAAGCGCGCCTTGAAATCGGCGGCGGTGTCGGCCAACCGCCGGTCGGCCGGATGAAACTCGATGGGGGCCGCCCTGAGTTCGCCAGCGATGGTCTGCCACGCCGCGTCGCCGTCCTTGCGCCGGATGGTGTATTGCACCTCGGCGTAATTCACCTCGGTCATGTGGACTGGCTGGTCGCGTTGGCCCGCTTTTTCGAGAATCGTAGCGACGGCCTCCGCACCCGGCTCGTCGCGCAGGAGAGCCAGCAGCGCGTGACTATCGAGAACCTGTGCTGCGGGCATATTTGGCCTCTTCCAGTTCTTTTTCCTCGCGTTTGTGCTCGGCCCATTCCGCGGCGAAGGGCTTGTCGCCTGGCTTGCGTTTCAGAATCCCCTTCAGCCGCCGGATGGTTACCGACGTGACAGGCTTGAGGAGAATTCCTTCGGGCGTCGCTTGCACCACGGCCTTGGTGCCGTCCTCAATATGGAACTGCTTCCGCAGCCACATGGGGATGACGACCTGGCCCTTGGTGGTGAACCAGACGGAATCGGATTTCGCACCAGTGCTCATGGGTGTGATCCTACCAGAAACTGGATTTCCGTCTAGAAGAGTGTTTTCTGACTTGCTTACCTCGGGCGGACTATTCGGTCTTTCGCCTCCAGGGTGGTGAGTCAGGGCGGGGCCGCAGTCGCCCGAGCATTTGCTCGCGCCGGGCTGGGCGTTTGGCAGAATCGGCCGCGACTTATGAACCGACGCACTGCCATTAAACTCACCGTCGCAGGAACCGGCGTGATCGCCATCACGCCCGGCGCGCTGTCTGCCGCGGAGGCGGCGCAGCCGTTTGGCGCGGAGTTTCCGAATCTCGACTCGCTTGCGATTGGCGAATGGTGGACCAAAGGCGTGACCGCAACGGGCCAACGCCGAAACCAAGGCCAGGGCCAGCCTCCGCCTCCGCCGATGGATGTGCCGCGCGATCAAGTCGTCGCCTTCGCGCTCTACACGCAGCATGGCGGCGTGCTGAAAATGACGGCGCAACTTTTTCCGCTGAAGCCCGGCGAGCCGCGGGAGGCGCGGCTGGAAGTGCAGCGCGACGGCGCGTGGGTCGAAGTCGCGAAAGCGGAGGTGCTCTATCCCGGCTGGGACGCGCATTTCCGCGTCGAGAAATGGGACGCGACGAAGGACGTGCCCTACCGCGTGCGGCACGGCGAGAAGGCGATGTTCGAGGGCCTCATCCGGCGCGACCCGGTGGACAAGGACGAGATCGTCGTCGCGAACATGTCGTGCAATTCCAGCCGCACCACCGGCCTGCGGCCCGAGATTCATCGACAACCTCAAGCGCAGAATCCCGACCTGCTGTTCTTCGCGGGCGACCAGACCTATCGTCACACCGAGCACACGGCGGGCTGGATCGAGTTCGGTCTGCAGTTCCGCGACGTGATGCGCGACCGGCCGACGATCTGCATTCCCGACGATCACGACGTCGGCCATCCCAATCTCTGGGGCGAGAACGGCAAACGCTCGCTGCGACAGGACAACGCCGACGGCGGCTATTTTTATCCGGTCGAGTACGTGAACCAGGTGCAGCGCCAGCAGTCGTGGCACCTGCCCGACCCCGTGGATCCCGGCGCCCGTCGAGCGCGGCATCACGCGTCTATTTCACGCGGCTGCACGTCGGCGGCGTGGACTTCGCCATTCTCGAAGACCGCAAATTCAAGAGCGGCCCGGCGGGCAAGATTCCGCAGATGGGGCCGCGTCCCGACCACATCAACGATCCCGCCTACGATCCGAAGGCGATCGACCTGCCGGGCCTGCAACTGCTCGGCGAGCGGCAGGAGAAATTCCTCCGCGACTGGACGCAGGACTGGACCGGCGCGGAGATGAAGGCCGTGCTCTCGCAGACCGCCTTCTGCGGCGCCGTCCACATGCACGGCAAGCGCGACGATCGCCTGCTCGCCGACCTCGATTGCAACGGCTGGCCGCAGACGCCGCGCAATCGCGCGCTCGAAGAAATCCGCCGCGCGTGGGCCGTGCATCTCTGCGGCGACCAGCATCTCGCCGTCGTCGTGAAGCACGGCATCGCGCGAATTCGGCGATGGGCCGTACGGCTTCACCAGTCCCGCGCTCGTGAACACCATCTACGGCCGCTGGTGGCATCCGCTCGACGAAAAGCCCGGCCCGAATCCCGTGCCCGGCAGCCCGCTGCCGTGGACGGGCGATTTCCACGACGGCCTCGGCAACAAGATCTCGATGCTCGCCTACGCCAACCCGCCCGACATCGCCGACGAAAAGCAGCGCGCCGACGGCTACGGCATCGCGCGCTTCGACAAGAAGAAGCGCACCATCACCTTCGAGTGCTGGCCGCGCTTTGCCGATGCGAAGCAGGGCGACAAGGCGCAGTTCCCCGGCTGGCCCATCACCGTCGCGATGGACGCCAACGACGGACGCAAAGTCCACGCGCGCCTTCCCGCCGTGAACTCGAAGGCGTGCCGAATCCGGTCGTGCAAGTCATCGTCGAAGCCACCGGCGAAATCCTCTACACCGTGCGTTCGCAGACGGAGACGCTTCGTCCCGCGCGTCTATGCGCCGGGCAATTACACCGTCAAAGCCGGCCAGGACAAACCGGACACCGTCGTGGCGAAGGGCCTCAAGGTGTCATGAAAACGCAACCTGGCTCCCAATCGCTGTTCATCTCCATGAAAACATTATTCGCATTTTGTTTCTGTTCCCTGTTGGGCGTCCTCGCCTTCGTGGCGGCTGCCGCTGAACCTCGCGTTGCCAAACAGGTTTGGACCGATTCCGCGACCACGTTGCGTGAAGACCCGGACTTCGCCATCCAAGGCGAGTATGCCGGTGACGGAATGGGCATGCAGGTGGTCGCGCTCGGTGGAGGCAAGTTCGACGGCTACCTGCTCGACGGCGGCCTTCCCGGCGCGGGATGGGAGCCGGGGAAACCCCGTCGCGTCCTCAAGGGCGGACGGGAAGCGGAGACCGTCACTTTGAAAGATGACGCCGGGAAGTTCACCGCCGCGATCGCGAACAGCCGGCTGATCCTGAGCGAGAATGGAGGCGCGAAGAAGGAATTGAAACGCACCGAGCGCCGCAGCCCGACCTTGGGCGCAAAGCCGCCGCAGGGCGCGGTGGTGCTCTTCGACGGATCCAATGTTGAGGAATGGGAGAAGGGCAAAATGGACAACGGCCTTCTGCAGGCCAGCGATTGCACCAGCAAACGGCGCTTCACGAACTACACGCTCCATCTCGAATTCCGCACCCCCTACACGCCCGCCGCGCGCGGCCAGGGTCGCGGCAACAGCGGCGTCTATCACAGCGGCCGTTGGGAAACGCAGATCCTCGACTCATTCGGACTCGAAGGTCGCGACAACGAATGCGGCGGCATCTATTCCGTCTCCAAGCCACGTCTCAACATGTGTCTGCCGCCGCTCGCGTGGCAGACCTACGACGTCGAGTTCACTGCCGCGACAGTTCGATGACGCCGGCAAACGCACCGTCTGGCCGCGCATCACCGTGAAACTCAATGGCGTGATGGTTCACGAGAACCTCGAGCTTCCGAAGGACTTCACCACCGCCGCCCCGTTCTCCCGGCCGCTCACGGCACCCGACGGCCCGGTGTTCCTGCAGAATCACGGGAACCCCGTCGTCTTCCGCAACATCTGGCTTGTGCCGGGCCAGTGATTCGGATTTCCAGTATCCACCGCACACCCACACCATGATGAACAAAACTCTCTCACTCTTTTGCGCCGCGTGTTTCGGCTTCGGCCTCGCTTCGTCCGCAGTCGCCGCCAGCAGCGGCACCGCGCTGACGATGCCTGATTTCACCAAGGGCGATGCCATTCCCGCGAATGCCAAGCACGACTGGAATCTCGGCCCCACCGGGGCGCGCGGCTGGATGTTTTGCGACAAGATGGTGACCTCCGATGCGCGGCAGGTGAAGATCACTGCGGTGGACAAAGGTTCGCCGGCGGAGGGCGTGCTGGCGGTGGGCGATGTGTTGCTCGGCGCGGGTGGAAAGGCGTTTTCATTCGACCCACGCACCGAGTTGGGACGCGCCATCACGGCGGCAGAAACGGAAGCAGGCGGCGGCAAGCTGGCGCTTACCCGCTGGCGCGCGGGCCAGACGGAGGAGGTCGTGGTGATGCTGCCCGTGCTCGGCTCATTCAGCGCCACCGCGCCGTATGATTGCCCAAAGTCGAGCCGCATCCTGAAGCAGGGTCTCGATGCGCTCGCCCGGCGTATGGGTGCTCCCGAATACGCTCGCGGAATAGACGCCATTCCGCGCTCGCTCAACGCTCTGGCTCTGCTGGCGGGTGGCGATACGAACCATCTCGCGCTCGTGAAACGCGAGGCGCAGTGGGCGGCGGACTTCAAGACGGGCAGTTTCAGAACCTGGTATTACGGCTACGTGATGATCTTCCTCGCCGAATACGTCACCGCCACGGGAGATCAGTCCGTGCTGCCCGGTCTGCGCCGTCTCGCGCTGGATGCCGCGAATGGCCAGAGCGCCGTCGGCTCCTGGGGACATACCTTTGCCAGGACCGATGGGCGGCTCAGCGGCTACGGCATGATGAACTCGCCCGGCCTGCCGCTCACCATCGGCCTCGTCCTGGCGCGCGACGCGGGAGTGAAAGACCCTGAGATTGCTCGGGCCATTGAACTGAGCGCACGGCTCCTGCGTTTCTACATCGGCAAAGGCTCCGTCCCCTATGGCGATCACGCCCCGTGGATGGAAGGTCACGAGGATAACGGCAAGTGCGGCATGGCCGCCATGCTCTTCAACCTGCTCGGTGAAACGGGCGGCTCGGACTTCTTCACCCGCATGGCCATGGCCGCACATGGCAACGAACGCGATCAAGGCCACACCGGAAACTTCTTCAACATGCTCTGGTCCCTGCCCGCCATCGCCCAGGCGGGGCCCCATGCGACGGGCGCTTGGATGAACGAGTTTGGAACCTGGTATCACGATCTCGCCCGCCGCTGGGATGGCACCTGGCCTCATCAGGGTCCGCCTGAGCCGGGCTACGACAGCTACAAGGGCTGGGACTGCACCGGCGCTTATCTGCTCGGCTACGCGGTGCCGTTGAAAAAGATCACGCTCACGGGAAGAAAGCCCAGCCTCGTCCAGCAGTTCACCGCCGAGAACGCGCAGAGTGTCATTGCTGATGGTCGCGGCTGGACGAATAAAGATCGCACCAGCTTTTACGTCGCACTGGGCGAAGCCGAACTGCTCAAGCGCCTCGGCTCCTGGTCACCCATCGTGCGCGAACGCGCGGCGGCAGCCATCGCGAAGCTCAAAGAGCGGCCGGTCAATGCCGTCATCGCACTACTGGACTCGCCGCGGATCGAGTCCCGCCTCGGTGCCTGCAGTGCGCTCGAGCAGCTCGGAGGACACGCTGCGCCCGCAGTGCCGCAGCTTCGCCAGACACTCCAGCATCCCGATCTCTGGCTGCGTGTACGAGCGGGCGAAGCCCTCGCCGCCATCGGCAAGCCGGCCATTCCGGCGCTGCCGGAGATGCTGGAGCGTGTCAATCATGCCCCGGACAAAAACGATCCGCGTGGCATGGAGCAGCGCTACTTCGCCTCCGCCGTTTTCGGAAAACTGCTCAGGCGCCATCGCACGCTCGAAGGCGTGGACCGCGATAAGCTCCGCGCCGCCATGATCCGCGGCTTGCAAAACCAGGATGGCCGCGCCCGGTCTCAAATCAGCGAGATCTACCCGCTCCTCAGCTTTGAAGACATCCGCCCGCTGCTGCCGGCCATCCAGGAGGCGATCGTCAAACCCGCGCCCAGCGGCGAGATGTTCGCCGACGGGGTGCGACTGAATGGCCTCAAACTGCTTGCGCAACATCAGGTGGAAGAGGGCATTCAAGGCTGCGCCAACTACCTGGTCACGCAGAACCCCTGGTCCAGCGAGAACCGGACGCCGGAGATTCTGGAGGCGCTGCTGAAATACGGCGCGCAGGCCCAGCGCGTCGTCCCGCGGCTTCAAGAGATCGCCGCACAGTTTGAGAACGGCGAGCCGGATTTCCCACAGTCACTCAGCCGTAAAAAAGCCGCCGCCGTCCGTGATGCCATCGCCAAGATCGAAGCTTCGCAGGACCGGCCCGAACTGAAGCGCGCGCTACCTTGATCTGATTCGATCTCCTTGGCGCCGCGAAAATGCCATCATTGGAACTGATGCTTGCCAGCCCGCCACTGAGGTGCGGGCGAAGGAACCGGCGGAGTAGTTCACACGGCTGGCGACACTGGCAAGAGGAGCGGCGATACCTAACCCAGGCCGCGTCTCACCCTGAAGGCGTGGCAGAAATCAGCCGCGAGCGGGGGCAGGGCTCAAGACTCGTCGCAGTCGTGCCACCAATCGAGCCTCGTTCTTCCGCGGCAGCTCATGCTCCCAAATCCGAAGCACTCGCCAGCCCGCATTCCGCAGGGTTCGGCCAACCAACTGGTCGCGATCCCTGTTCGCCGCGAATTTCTTTTGCCAGAAGGGGGCGTTGTTGCGTGGCTTCGTTGCGTGATTAGGGCAGCCGTGCCAGAAGCAGCCATCCACAAACACGACCAGTTTGAGCTTGGGGAAGACGAAGTCAGGTTTGCCGAACACGGGCCGATGCCGACGCCAGCCGGTGATGCCCTGCGCCCTGAAAACCCGGATCAACGCCAGTTCCGTGTCCCGATTAGCACTCCCCAAGTAGTGCGCCCGCGCCGGTTCGCAGCGCCGTAGGCGCGGTATCATTGTAGAAACCCGCGGAACCCATTTATTCTCCAGCCCCGTAGGGGCGACATCGTCGGCGAACCGACCGGCGAAAGCGGCCCAGGATGCCGCTTCCGACGGAGCTCAGTATGCATACTGATCGGCGGTTCTACAGCGATGCCACGCCTACGGCGCTTTCAGAGGAATCCAGTCGCTTACGGCGTGTTCAACCGTCCAGCGGTTTGAAGATGTATCGCTGGTCGTATTCCACCTCTAATTTGTCAAGCAACGCTTTGTATTCATCGCGAAACGATTTCTGCGCGTGATGCTCCTGCTGGTTCTCGATGTAACGAATCACTTCGTCGAGTTGCGAACGCGAATAGGAGAACGCTCCAAAGCCCTCCTGCCACGAAAACCGGCCCGGCACCCACCGCTTCTCACTGATGAAACGGGACGAATTGGCTTTGATGTCGCGCACCAAGTCCGAAAGGGCCGCATCCGGTCGCAGTCCTACGAGCAGATGCAGGTGATCCGGCATGTTATTTATCGCGATCAGCTTGTGCCTCTGTGCGGACACAATGCCGGTGATGTATTTCTGCAACTCGTCGTTGTGTTGTGGTTTAATGAGATTCTGCCGGCCTTCGACGGCGAACACGACGTGGAGATAAACTTGCGTGTAGGTATGGGCCATGCATGAAAGATGCCGCTCCTGACGGAGCTCGGAAATATTGTATGCGTTGGTTCTACAACGATGTCGCCCCTGACAGGGCTCAGTGGCGGGAAAGGTGAGCGGAGAGGGAGAAGAAGGGGTGTGGTACTGCAGCGGGTCTTCGTGAAGAGCGGTAGGGCGGTGCTGCTGCGCCGCCTCATCTTTCGTCGGGCGCTTCGCCATCGACGGGGATCTACGGGACCACTTCGGAAGGCGTCCAGTCGAACGGCGGCATCGCGGCGAGGAGCGCAAAGCCGAGGTGCAATCGGAACGCCTGCACCAATGATTCGAGCGAACCAGAAGACTCTCGTGGCATTTGCTCGCGCAGCGTGGGGCGTTTGGCAGAATCGGCGGCAACTCATGAAACACCGATGAAGATGCTCTCTCGCATGATATCAACTTTCCGGCTTGGGTGTCAGCCTGCCCGAGTGTCGGCAGTGACGAACGGTGCCACCGGTAACGGGGCCTGGTGCGCGGCGTTTCTGCTGGGTGTACTGTTCGCGTTGGGCTCCCCTGCTCGTTTAGCCGCAGCCGATGCTTCGCAAAAAGTGCTGCCGCTCCCCGGCCAGGTTTTCCAGGTCGAGGGCCGCACGGCATTCGTCATTCTGCCATCGACAAGATCCACAAATCATCTGCTCCCCTGGGTCTGGTACGCGCCAACGTTGCCCGGCCTGCCCGGCAACGAGGAGCGTTGGATGTTCGAGCGCTTCCTTGCGGCGGGCATCGCCATCGCGGGCATTGACGTGGGCGAATCCTACGGCAGCCCGGCCGGGCGCGCGCTGTATTCGGCGTTTCACGAGGAGTTGACCCGGCGACGCGTCTTTGCGCCCAAGGCGGTGTTGCTCGGACGCAGCCGCGGCGGATTGATGACACTGGCGTGGGCCGCGGAGAATCCTGACAAGGTCGCGGGCTTCGCCGGCATTTATCCCGTGTGCAACGTCGCGAGTTATCCCGGCATCGCGAAGGCAGCGGGAGCATACGAGATGAAACCGGAGGAATTGGCCGCGCGAATCGCCGAACACAACCCCATCGACCGCCTCGCGCCGCTGGCCCGCGCGGGCGTGCCTTTGTTCGCGATCCACGGCGACGTGGACAATGTCGTGCCGCTGGAAGCGAACTCCGGTTTGGTGAAGAAGCGTTACACAGCACTCGGTGGATCGATGCAACTGATCGTCCCGCGCGGCCAGGGGCACAACATGTGGACCGGCTTTTTCCAAAGTCAGGAACTGGTGAGCTTTGTAAAGGCGCACGCCGGCTCGAATATCACGCTGCTTTCGCCGCTCGATCGTCAGGTCATTCAGCGCAGCTCGAAGAAGAAAGGACCGCTGAAGATTCGCGGCGAACTGGCGAGGTTCACCAGCAAATCCCCAACCCTCGAAGCGCGCCTCATCGTCAACGGTCACGCGGGGAAATGGCGGCGGCTGTCCGTGAATCAAAAGCCGCGCACCTTCGAGGCGAATTGGGACGCGCCGGCCGGCGGCTGGCATCGGCTCGAGGTGCGCGCCCGCGTCGGGGCCGACGTTCTGGCCGAGTCGGTAGTTGAACACGTCGGAGTGGGCGAGGTGTTCGTCATCGCTGGACAATCGAACTCCGCCAATCACGGCGAGGAAAAACAGCAGACGCGGACCGGCCTCGTCGCAGCCTTCGACGGGCAACGGTGGCGGCCAGCAAACGATCCTCAACCCGGAGCCAGCGGCAGCGGCGGCAGTTTTATTCCGTCATTCGGCGATGCCATCGCGGAGAAATTTCACGTGCCGGTGGGAATCGTGGCGTGCGGCGTGGGCGCGACGAGCGTGCGCGAATGGCTGCCCGAGGGCGCGACGTTTCCCAATCCACCGACGCTCACTGGTCATGTGCGACAACTTCCAGACGGAGAATGGGAGAGCAAGGGCACTCTCTTCGCCGCGTTCGCCGAACGCATGAAGTCACTTGGCGCGCGCGGCTTTCGGGCCGTGCTGTGGCATCAGGGCGAGAGCGATGCCAACCAGGCCGACTCCACGCGCACGCTGCCCGGCCCGCTCTACCGCGATTACCTCACGCAACTCATCCGCGCCTCGCGCCGTGAGATCGGCTGGACCGCTCCGTGGTTCGTCGCGCAGGCCAGCTATCACGCGCCCGGCGATGAAGCCTCGCCTGACATCCGCGGCGCCCAGGCCGCGCTCTGGAAATCCGGCGTGGCATTTGAAGGCCCGGACACCGACACACTCAAAGGCAACCTTCGTGACAGCGGTGCGAAAGGCGTTCACTTCAGCGGGCGCGGCCAGCGCGAACACGCCGCGCGCTGGGTGGAGAAAGTCTCGCCGTGGTTGGAGAAACAATAAGATGCCTCACATGAAATCCGTTCTCGCCCTGCTGGCTGTCTTGTGGATGGCGCCGCACACAATGCTTTGCGCCGCGACTCCTCGTCCCGTGCGCGTGCTGGTCTGGGACGAGCAGCAGCCGGAGCAGAAGCGCGCTTACGGCGAGAAGTTCCTCGGCGAAACGATCGCGGCGCACCTGTCTGCGCAGAGGGGCTTCACGGTGAAGAATGCTTCGCTCAACTCGCCGTCACAGGGACTCGACACAGCGACCCTTGATGACACCGATGTGGTCGTGTGGTGGAGTCATCAGAAGAATCATCTGGTCACGGACGAGAACGTGGAGCGGCTCGTGGCACGGGTGCGCGAGGGGCGACTGGGAATGATCGCTCTGCACTCAGCGCACTGGTCGAAGCCGTTTGTACGGCTCATGCAGGAGCGGGCCAAGGACGACGCGCGGGCGCAGATTCCCGCCGCCGAACGCGCCACGGCGAAGTTCGAATACTCCAACGAGAAACCTTACGGCAAAGTGCCGAAGCGCGACGCGCCGTTGACGCCGTCGCTGCGCCGCGAGGACGGCGTGTGGAAGCTCGCGTTGCCCGGTTGCATTTTTCCGGCGTATCGCGGTGACGGCGCGCCGAGCCACGTCACCACGCTGCTGCCGGAGCATCCCATTGCTGCCGGGTTGCCATTGAAATGGGACATCGCGCAGACGGAGATGTATGACGAGCCGTTTCACGTGCCGAAGCCCGACGCCGTGGTCTTCGAGGAACGCTGGGACAAGGGCGAACACTTCCGCAGTGGCTGTGTGTGGAAGGTGGGCGAGGGCCGGGTGTTCTACTTTCGTCCCGGTCATGAAACGTATCCCGTCTTCAAACAAGCCGAACCATTGCGCGTGGTCGAAAACGCTGCGCGCTGGCTGGCCCCGGCTAAATGAATGTGTAGTCAACGGCTCACGATCGGAATCTCGAAGCGCAGGTCTTGCTCTCCGTCCACGAGTTCTTTCAAATCCGGTAACCGTCATGCGATTGATCGAACATAAGGCCGCCGCAATGTCACGGGGCACGTCCGCGCTTCGCTTTCCCAAAATTCTTCGGTCGGTCATCCTTGGCACTCTGTTGCTCTTTTGCGGCGTCCCGGTTGTAGTCGCGGAGGTGATTGTTGCCGGAGTGGCCACCAGCCAGCTTGATCCTGAGCTGAAGGGACTCGTGCTGATTGAGGAGTTGAATTGTGCGGCTTGCCACGCGGGCGATGCGTCGTTGGCGGCTCGTTCGAAGAAAGCACCACGGCTCTCCGAGGTTGGTTCCCGGGTGAATCCGGCTTATCTCGAGGCATTCATCCGTGACCCGCATGGAACCAAGCCCGGCACCACGATGCCGGATGTCCTGACGCAATTCAGCGCGGAAGAAAGGCGGCAGACGGCGACGGCGCTCACGCACTTCCTATCATCGCTGAAGAAGAACGACTTCTCGTTGCAGCCTCCCGACGCGGTGTCGGCGGAACACGGGAAACGCCTGTTTCATTCGCGTGGGTGCGCGGCGTGTCACTCACCTCGCGATGAAAAAGGCGAGGAGTTGCTGCTGAAGAATTCCGTTCCGCTCGGTGCGCTGGAGAAAAAATACAGTTTCAAGAGCCTTGTGGATTTTCTACGCCAGCCACACCTCAGCCGCCCGTCAGGACGGATGCCTGATATGCGGCTCGCCGCGAAAGACGTGGAGCGCATCGCCCATTATCTTCTGCAAAATACGCGCGTGCCGGGCGCGCTCGGCTATACGCTATATCGCGGTGAAGTGTGGGAGGGATTGGAAAGTGAGAAGGTCACTGCGGAGCGGGCGGGGCTGGTGAACGATTTTGCACTGGAGAGCCTCGGCTTGGGCAAAATCCAGCAGCACACCGCGATCAAATATGACGGCTGGGTGAACATCGCGAATGCAGGGCGCCACACGTTCTTCCTCAAGATGAACGGCGGCTCGCTGCTCGTGGACGGGAAACAAATCATCCAGCAGGAGCCCAGCGATCGGCGCGGAGTGAAGGAACTGGAAGGCGCGGCGGAACTCGCGGCGGGCTGGCGCAAAATCCAGCTCACGTATTTTCATACGGGGCGTGAGGCGAAGTTTTCATGCGAGATGGAGGGGCCTCAGTTCAAGCGGGGACCGATTCCTTCGTCGCGGCTGTCCATCTCCAACGATCCCATCGCACCCTTCGAACCGCTCAAGGTGGATGCGGAACTCGCCGCCCGTGGGCGGGAGTATTTCGGCAAACTCGGCTGCGCAAACTGCCACGACGATCTCAAGGTGCCTGCGACGCCCGGACTCGCGTGGGCCAGGCTCGACGGGGGCCGCGGATGCCTCAGCGAAACCGCCGGAGCGTGGCCGCGCTTCGACCTGAATGCGGAGCAGCGCACGGCCATCGCGAAGGCGCTGCCCGTCGCGGAGAAGCCGCAGCTCGACGACACGCAACGGCTCGCCAAGACGCTCGTCACGTTCAACTGCCTCGCCTGTCACGAACGCAACGGCCTCGGCGGAATCGACCCGGAACGCAACGCGCTCTTCACCGGCACACAGCCGGCGCTCGGCGATCAAGGTCGCATCCCTCCTCCGCTCTCGCACGTCGGTGCGAAACTGAAGCCGGAATGGATCGCCGAAGTTCTGCTGCGCGGAAAACGCCAGCGCGATTACGTCGATGCCGCGATGCCGCAGTTTGGCGAAGCAAACGTCGGGCATCTCGTGGAACTGTTCGGCAGGGTCGATGCACTGGAAACGGCAACCATTCCGAAAGTGGCGAGCGTTCAGGAGTCCAAGAACGCCGGTCACGAGATGATCGGGGCCAGCGGACTAAGCTGCATCGCCTGCCATGAATTCAACGGACAGAAATCCGGCGAGATCAGCGCGCTCGATCTCTCGCGCGTGTCCGAGCGGCTCAAGAAGAACTGGTTCCATCTCTACTTGCGGCAACCCTCGCGCTTCCACCCCACGGTGATCATGCCCATCTACTGGCCCGATGGTCAGTCCCCGCTCCCGAAAATTCTCGGTGGCGACGCTGGACAACAGATCGAAGCGCTCTGGACTTATCTGGAAGACGGACCCCGCGCCAAGAAGCCGGCTGGTTTGTCGCGGCAATCGAACGAGCTTCGCGTTGGCGATGTGACGGAAATTTGCCGTGGTCAGAGTCCCGCGGGGTATCGCGGGATCGGCGTGGGGTATCCCGAGCGCATCAATGTCGCTTTCGATTCCGGGGAGATGGCGCTGCGCCAGCTTTGGAAAGGTGAATTCGCCAGCGTGGACTCGGGCCATTTTCGCCCGCGGGGAACCGACTTGGTTACCTTTCCCCCGGGCATTCCCTTCCACCGACTGAAATCTCTCGACGACAACTGGCCCTACAAAGGAAAAGCCAACCATTCTTTCCCGCAGGATCACGGCTACCAGTTCCGCGGGTATCATTTGGACGCCGCACGCCGGCCGACGCTCCTCTACCACTTCGGCGACATCGCGGTGGAAGATTTCTTCGAGGATGTGCGCGATAAGGACGGCAGAGCTTACTTCAAGCGGACGCTCCGTTTCGACACCCTCGCCGAACAGTCGCCTTTCTACTTCCGCGCCGCCGCCGGCAAAAAGATCGTCACTCGATCCGACCGCAGTTTCGGGATCGACAAACTTCAATTGCGCATCACCAGCGACCACAAAGGAACCGTCCGCGAAGGCGATGCCGGCGAGTTGTTGATTCCCCTGACCCCGCCCAAAGGGCGCTCCACTCTCACCCTGGAATACCAATGGTAAAGATACGTTTCATCTTGGCCTTCCTGGTCCTTGCGATAACGCCACTGCTGCCCGCCGCGGAAGACCTCGGCGCGATGTGGGGCACCGCTGCGGAGGAGGCGAAATACTATCCCATCGTCAACATCCCGATTCCGCCCGGCGTCCCCATGCGTCCCGGTGGTCTGGAAATCCTTCCCGACGGACGGCTGGCAGTGGGCACGCGACGCGGCGACATCTATTTCATCAAGGGCGCGCTCGATTCGCCGCCGAACCCGGAGTATCACCTATTCGCCAGTGGGCAGGACGAAACATTCTCGCTTTCGTGGAAAGACGACGCGATGACGGCCACCACTTGGGGCGAAGTCACCCGCATCTCCGATGTCGACGGCGATGGCGTCGCCGACCGCTACGACACGTTGACCAGCAACTGGGGCTATGCCGAGGGGCACGAGTTCGCCTTCGGTTCCAAGCACGATCCGGACGGGAACATCTGGGTGGCCTTGGGCCTGAGCGGTTCGTATGAATCGCACAATCTGTTCCGCGGTTGGGCGGTGAAAGTGACGCCCCAAGGGAAGATGATTCCCGTGTGCAGTGGGCTGCGCAGTCCAGGCGGTGTGGGCGCGAACGCGGAAGGCGCGATGTTTGTCATCGAGAGCCAGGGTCCGTGGAACGGCTGCTGTTCGTTGAAGCATCTCAAGGAGGGTGCCTTCCTCGGACATCCCGCGAGTTACAATTGGTATCCCTTCGTCCCCGGCATGAAAGCCCCAGCCCTCGAGCCGAACAGCAATTCTCGCATGGGCGTGGAGAAAAAACGGGTCAAGGAACTGGTGCCACCGGCGGTGAAGTTTCCATACATCAAGATGGGCCGCTCCCTCTCAGGTTTTCGGCTGAACAAAACCGGCGGCAAATTCGGCCCCTTCGACAACCAGATTTTTCTCGGCGATTACACGCTCAGCCTGATTCTCCGCGCCACGACCGAGCAAATCAACGGCGTCTGGCAAGGCGCCTGTTATCCCTTCCGGGAAGGGCTGGCCACCGGAATCATGAACGTGGAGTTTTCGCCCAAAGGGCAGCTCATCGCCGGAGGATTCACCACGAGCCGGCAGTGGCCCGTGCGCGGGACGGAGCCGTTCGCCCTCCAGCGCATCGACTGGAGCGGCGTGGTGCCCTTCGAGATCAAAGAGATCAACATCAGGAAGGATGGCTTCCTGATCACGTTTACCAAACCCATCGACACGCAGACGGCCGCGCAAACCAAGGCTTACAACATCACCACCTACACTCACGTTTACCACGCCGGCTACGGCAGTCCTGAGGTGGATCAGACGACCCCGCGCGTCACCGAAGCAGTTCCTTCGGCCGATGGGCTCTCCGTTTATGTGCATCTCGACAAAATCACAGAAGACCACATCCACGACTTCGACCTCGCCAAACTACGTTCACAAGATGGCCAGCGTCTTTTACACAACAAAGCCTACTATACGGTGAACGAAATACCGAAGAACTAGGCCGCCACTCCGACCCATCGCATGTCAAAATCACTTCATCATCTCTTCTGCTCCATCGCACTGATTGTCTCCTGCGCCCTGGCCCACGCTGCGGACGACCCGCAATGGCTGACTTACCCCGGCGGCGACGGGCCGGGCAAGGGCAAGCGCATCGTGTTGATCGCGGCCGATCAAGAGTATCGCAGCGAACAGTCGATGCCCATGATGGCGAAGATTCTCAGCACGCATCACGGCTTCGACTGCATCGTGCTGTTCGCGGTGAACGAGAAGGGCGAAGTCGATCCGACGATGCCGGTTTACCCGGAGAAAGGTCAGCCGCTCAAAGAGCATCACATTCCCGGTCTGGAGCAACTCGCCTCGGCCGACCTCGTCATTTTCTTTCCCCGGCTGCTCACGCTCCCCATGTCAGAGCGCGAACTCATCGTTAAGTACATCGATTCCGGCAAGCCCATCATCTCCATCCGAACGGGCAACCACGGCTTTCACGCCGCGCTGCCCTACAAGATCAATGGCAAGCAGGTTCGATGGGGAGAGGATGTGCTCGGCGGATCGTTCATGGGCCACCACGGCCGCTGGCAGGCCGACTCCACGCGCGGCATCATTGTGCCGGAACAGAAGGATCATCCCATTCTCATTGGCGTGAGCGACATCTGGGGGAAGTCAGATGTTTACCGGACCTACAAGGAAGGAACGAGTCTGCCGACCAATTGCACCGCGTTGGTTTGGGGCCAGCCTCTCCTGGGCCGAAGACATGATGACCCACCGAATCCCAAGCTGGAGCCGCTGCCCGTCGCCTGGTTCAAGCACTGGCAAACCAGCGACGGCAAGAAGGCCCGCGTCTTTCACTCCACCATGGGGAGCGCGCACGATCTCCAGTCCGCCGGACTGCGCCGACTCATCATCAACGCCGCCTACTGGGGCATGGGCATGGAATCCGCCATCACCCCGACCCGCAGCGTGGACATCGTCGGCACCTATCAACCGCTCGAAAGTGGTTTTAACTACAAGCAACTTGGCGTCATCCCGAAGCCGGTGTCGGCCTACAAGTAGGATTTGGTTTCCTCTGTGAACCTGGCCCCTGTCGGGCAGGCGGCTATCGATGAACCGCCCAGATGTTGCGGTAGTAGATCGGGTTGCCGTGATCCTGCAATTGGATCGGGCCACCGACCGGAGTCACGGTGTTGATACCGCTGGCGGTGGTTGTGGTGTCGATCTCCACCCGATCGTGAATAAGCACGCCATTGTGCTTCACGCTCATCACGGCGTTTTTGATCTTCTTGCCGGACTCGCTAAATTTCGCGGCTTCAAACTCCGCGTCGTAGGTCTGCCAGACCAGCGGCGGGAAACACATGTTCACGGCGGGCTTGTGTTTGGTGTAAATGCCGCCGCACTCGTTGTTCTCACCCTTGAGGCCAAAGCTGTCGAGCACCTGCACCTCGTAGCGGTCCTGAAAATAAACGCCGCTGTTGCCGCGATCCTGGCCGCGTCCGTAAGGCTTGAACGGCAGGAGAAATTCTATGTGGAGCGTGAAGTTGGTGAAGAGCGCCTTGGACTTGGTGCCACAACGCAGGAAATGACGCTCGTCGATCTTGCCGTTCTGCCAGGCATCGGCGTTCGTCCCGTCGAATAATATTTCTGCGCCGGCCGGTGGCTTCGCGCCGAGCGTCGGGCTACTGCGGCTGACTTTTTTCATTTCATAGACGTCGCCCTGAGCCGTCTTGGTGGTGAGGACTCCTTGAGCGAGGGAGTACATCCAGCCGGTGGTGGCATTGGTGAACAGGATGACCGCGCCGTTGCGCCGGCCTTCGACCTCCGTCTTCGGCGATTTATCCCAGCCCGCGCCGGGCAATCCACCCTTGTGGATGACGACGCGAAACCTGTCGTCGCCGAGCGCGAGGACCTGCGCGCCGCCCCAGTCGTTGGCGTATTCGCCCTGGTCTGCGTAATCCTGCCCGGCGCTTTCCACCGTGAGGAAAGCCTGCGCCCGGAGTTTCGCCGCCGCGGCAGCGTTCTTTGCGGTCTCCTCCAATTTGCCCCACGCCTGCTCGGCCGTTTTCAATTCCGCCGCTTCCAGGCCAAATGCCATCAGTACGCCCTTCGCCATCAGCTTGTCGCCCTCAATGGCCATGTGAACTCCATCGCTCGTGAGGACTTTTTGATTCGGTTTGTTCTCAGCCTTGATTCGCTCCTGAAACATCGAGTTCAAATCCGCCAGACGAAGCTTCTTTTCGCGGGCCAGTGTCCGCAGGTAACCGTTGTAAGGGGCCAGCCTCGCGTTCTCCGCGTTATCCAGCTTCTCATGGATCACCGTGGCCGTCAGCAGCACCACTTGGATTCCCGCCGCCTCGGCCTTCTCCACGATGGAGGCGATGTTTTTCTTGTA
This sequence comes from uncultured Verrucomicrobiae bacterium, assembly GCA_963760275.1. Classification (GTDB taxonomy): domain Bacteria; phylum Verrucomicrobiota; class Verrucomicrobiia; order Limisphaerales; family SIBH01; genus JANNGC01. The sequence continues at coordinate 974,978 of CAVXCM010000002.1, read as the reverse complement.
GGTGCCCCGCGCCGCGCCGTTGGCGCCAAAGTCACCGGCGGTCAATGCCGTCTCATCGAGGGCGACGCCATTCTTGCCGTGCCACACATCGTTCACGCCGCAACTCAGCGTCATCCACTGCGGCTTCTTCGCAATCACGTCGCGATCCAGCCGGGCCAGCATGTTGTCGGACTTGTGCCCGCTAATCCCGGCGGGCACGGCTATTGCCTTGATTCCGTTCGCTTCCAGTCCGGCCATCACCAGCTGCACATAGCCCACGGGATTGCCCCATCCCCCCGCCGTAATCGAGTCGCCGAGAAATGCGATCTTCTCCCCGCTTTTCACCGCGATTTCCGCGAAGGCGGGTCGAACAAAGGTGAGAGCGACAACAGCCGCCGCGGCGAAACGCCACGCGGCTTTGCGACGTAGGAACATTCTGGTCATGGTGATTTTTGATTGAGCAGAGATTCGGACTGGACGCTCCACGATTCCGCAGGGAATCGCTTTGACGTCGGGTTCATTTCGCCGTCAGCATCGGCATGCGGCAGGGATCGTCAAGCGCATGTTTGGACTCAAGCCGGGACGAATGCCAAAACCGTTCCAGGATTGAAGAAATTGCAAATCTCGCGGTTGATGAACTCGACTGCCCAACACGAAACACAAAATGACCGGCTCCATGAATCACGCTAGACCCAGGATTTTGGCTCTCGGCGTGGCGCTCCTCGCCCTGCTGGTACTCAGCAGGCCGGCCACAGCCGCTCCCTACCAAGGCTGGCCTCACTCCGGCTCCATTTTCATCCTCACCACGCCGGAGGGCGCAAATCTGCCTGCCACGGCCGCGGTGGAGGGCTTTCCTCTGCTGGTGCGGCTGCACAAGGATTGGTTCGCCTTCACCCAGGCAAGGCCGAACGGGGAAGACATCCGTTTCTCCACCAGCGCCGGCGTATCGTTGCCATTTCAGATCGAGGAGTGGGATGCGGCGAAAGGCGTGGCGAGCATTTGGGTGCGCGTGCCGGTCATCAAAGGCAACGAGCGCCAGGAAATCAAAGTGCATTGGGGCAAGTCCGACGCGGTCAGCGAATCGAATGGCCGCGCGGTGTTCAACGAGTCGAATGGTTACTTGAGCACCTGGCACATGGACGACTCGCTCACGGATGAAGCAGGCTCGCTGGAATCCAAGGACGTGAAGACGACCCCAACGGCGGGGATAATTGGCAAGGCGCGGCGCCTGGCCGGCGGGCAAGGCATCTCCGGCGGCGAGAAAATTTCCAACTATCCCGTGGGGTCAAGTCCGCACAGCACAGAGGCGTGGTTCCGCGCGGAGAAGGCGAACGTGACCTTGCTGGCGTGGGGCAACGAGCAGGCGCAGGGCAAAGTGGTGATGCAATTCCGCAGTCCACCGCACGTCACGATGGACTGCTACTTCTCGGACGGGAACGTCGCGGGCGGCAGCAGGCTTCCTTTGGGGCAGTGGATTCACGTCATGCACACGTATGAAAAGGGCAATTCGCGGCTGTATGTGAACGGCGCGCCCGACGGGATTGGGCCTGCGCGAGCCGCGCCGCTTTCGATCAAGAGTCCGGCGCGTTTATGGATCGGTGGCTGGTATCATAACTACAATTTTGTCGGCGACATCGACGAGGTGCGGGTGTCCAAAGTCGCGCGTTCGGCGGAGTGGGCGCGGTTGCAGTTCGAGAACCAGAAGCCGCAGCAGACGCTGGTCGGGCTTGTGGTGCCGCCGGGGAATTCGTTCGGCGTGTTGCAGGAAAAACTCACCGTGACGGAAGGTCAAAGCGTAACGCTCACGGCGCAGGCGGGCGGTGCGCAGAAGATTTACTGGGTGTTGAAACGCGAAGGGCGCGAGGAAATCGTGGCAACAGATCGCTTCAGCTTCACCTTCGACGCAGGGCGCGTGACCGGGGACACCGCCGCGGTGCTGCAGTTCAAGGCGGTCTTTCCCAGCGAAGCGAAAACGAAGGACATTGCGATCACGATTCAAGAGGACATCGCCGAGCCAATCTTTACACTCAAAGCACCGCGCACCTGGGATGGTCGCAAGATGATCGAGGTCGTACCGCAAATCAGCAACTTGAACGCGATGCGGTCGAAGGGCGCGGGCGAGTTGAAGACGGAATGGAGCGCGGGACCGTTCGCAATCATCAAGGAAATCGCGCCCGGAAAACTCATCCTCACGCGCGCGCAGAACAGCGGGAAGCTCAACGTCACAGCGACGATCAACAACGGCGGCAAGCCGGTCACGCAGACCACGACCATCGACGTGACGGAGCCGAAGCGCGACGCCTGGGTGGCGCGGTTGCCTGACAAGGACGAGAAGCCGGAGGACGGACAGTTCTACGCGCGCGATGATCGGAACCAGGGCACGCTCCATTACAATGGCACGCTCGAAGATTCCGCCGACTCGGTCTTCCTCAAGCTCTACGCCGACGACAAGCTTATCAAAACCGAGACCGCCAAGTCCGGCGCGGACAAGTCTTACGCCCTTTCGGTGAAGCTCAAGCCGGGGTTGATCAAATACAAAGTTGAGTTCGGCACGAAAGCGGGCGGACAGGAGACCGTGCTTCACACTGCGACCAACCTTGTCTGTGGTGATGCCTATATCATCGACGGCCAGTCCAACGCCCTCGCGACGGACACCGGCGAGAAGTCTCCGCCAGAAACCCACGAGTGGATTCGCAGCTACGGCCGGCCGTCGCAGAATCAGAAAGACAATCAAGGCAACCTATGGTGCAACCCGGTCTGGAAGGCGCAAAAGGGTGAGAAGGCGGAGCTCGGCTGGTGGGGCATGGAACTCGCCAAGCGGTTGGTCGAAAGCCAGAAGATGCCCATCTTCATCATCAACGCTGCAGTCGGTGGAACACGCATCGATCAGCACCAGCGCAACGCCACCAACGCGACCGACATCAGCACCATCTACGGGCGGATGCTCTGGCGCGTGCAGCAGGCGAAGCTGACCCACGGCATTCGCGGCATCCTCTGGCATCAGGGCGAGAACGATCAGGGCGCGGATGGTCCGACGGGTGGCTTCGGATGGGAGACGTACCACCCGCTTTTCATCGAGATGGCTGCCGCCTGGAAGCAGGACTTCCCGAACGTGCAGCACTACTACGTTTTCCAGATCTGGCCGAACTCCTGCGCGATGGGCGGACGCGACGGCTCGGGCGACCGGCTGCGCGAAAAGCAGCGAACATTGCCGCAGTTGTTCTCGAACCTGAGCGTCATGTCCACGCTCGGCATCCGTCCGCCTGGCGGCTGTCACTTTCCGCTGACCGGCTGGGCGGAGTTTGCGCGCCTGATTCAACCGGTGATCGAGCGGGACTTTTACGGGAAGGAATTCCCACATGCGATCACGCCGCCCAACCTGGTGCGCGCCTCGTTCGTCGGCGCCGCCCGCGACGCGATTGCGCTGGAGTACGATCAGCCGGTCGTGTGGGCCGACGCGCTCGCAGGCCAGTTCTATTTGGATGGAGAGAAAGGTCAGGTCAACTCCGGCAGCGTCACGGGAAATGTCCTCACTCTCAAATTGAAGGCCGCATCGCCCGCGCAGAAGATCACCTATCTCAAAGAGGTTGCGTGGAGTCAGGACACCTTGCTCAACGGCGCGAACGGACTCGCCGCTCTGACCTTCTGCGAGGTGCCGATTCTTGCCTTCACGCCGCTGAAGTAATTAACTGGCGCTGATGAAACTCCCTCTTCTGTTTGTTGCCTTGGTGTGGGCCACGGTTCCTCGCGTCTGCGGTCAGGCGAGCAAAACAGAAACCGTTGAGAAACCAAAATCTCCGCCGCCCGCTGTGCGCTTCGATCCCGTGCTGCGCGACATCGAGGGATGGATGGTTCACGTCGAGCCAGCGCTCCTGGACGGCGCCGACCGTGAGGAGGGGGCGAAGGCGCTCACGATGCTGGCTAATCATTTGCAGCGCATCAAAATCCTCGTGCCCGCTGAGCCGCTGACGAAGTTGCAGACCATCGAAATTTGGATTGAGCACGACCATCCGAAACTCAAGTCGATGCAGTATCATCCCAGCCGCGGGTGGCTGGTGAACCACGGACACGACCCGCGTTTGGCGCGCAAGGTTCACATCACGCAGGCTCGCGAGCTTCTGTCGCGTGAGCAGATGCTCAAGCATCCGGCAGTGATCCTTCATGAACTCGCGCACGGCTTCCACGATCAGATTCTTAGTTTCGACCACCCGGAGATCCTCGCCGCCTACAAACTCGCGAAGGAATCCGGTTCCTACACGAACGTGTTGCTCTACACCGGCAAGAAAGTGAAGCACTACGGCCTGACTGATCAGAAGGAGTACTTCGCCGAGGGCACTGAGGCGTACCTTTATCGAAACGATTTTTACCCGTTTGTCCGCGCTGAGTTGAAGGAATACGACCCGACCTTGCACGAAGTGCTGGTGAAAATCTGGGGACCCGCGAAGTGAAACTGGCTCCAAACTCTTAGGCGCTTTCTGCTCCATGGAAGACAGCGCGCTTATCCTCGGGTGCGGCGTCAATCCACTGTAATCGTCTTCAAACAATCAATAGCGTGACGACTTCATGAAAATTCCGAGTCTTATATTCGCCCTGTTTGGCGTCCTCACACTCGCGTCTGGTGCGGCGGGAAGTCGGCCCAACATTCTGTTCCTGCTCTCCGACGATCACAGCTATCCGTTCCTGAGCTGCTACGGCGACACGAACGTCAAGACGCCGACGCTCGATCAACTCGCGGCGGAGGGCATGAAGTTCCACCGCTTCTTCACCACCGCCCCGCAGTGCGTGCCGTCGCGTGCGTCGTTCCTGACAGGGCGTTCCCCGGTGGCCGCGCGCATCACGCGCTTCTCGTCGCCGCTCGCGCGGGATGAGATCACGTTCCCCGAAGTGCTGCGCGAGAAGGCAGGCTACTTCATCGGCGTCTGCGGACGCGCTTATCACCTCGACGGCTCGGGGCGGCGCGGCGGTGGGGAGGTCGCTGACCTTCTGGAGAAGCACGGGCTGCGGACCTTCGAGCAACGGGTTGATTATGTGAAGACCGGCTCCGACACGGCGGCGGCGACGCAGATGGCTGAGTTTCTCGACCGCAAGCCTGCGGACAAACCGTTCTTTCTGTGGGTCAATTTCAGCGATCCGCATCATGTCTGGAATGCGCCCGATGAATTTCGTCCCGAGCCCGCCAGCCTGAAGTTGCCCGCGCACTGGCCTGACTTGCCCGGCGTGCGCGAACAACTCGCCGACTACTGCGCCGAGGTGAATCGCCTCGATCGTTCGCGTGAAGGCGTGCTCGACCTGCTCGTCGCGCGCGGCTTTGCTACTAACACGCTGATCGTCTTCGCCGGCGACAACGGCGCGGCGCTCCCGCACGGCAAAGGCTCGCTGTACGATCCCGGCTCGAACGTGCCGTTCCTCATTCGCTGGCCCGGCGTGGTCAAGGCCGGCGGCGAATCGCGTGCGCTGCTCAGCGGCGAAGATCTCGCTCCCACCCTCCTCGCGGCCGTGGGTGTTCCGGCGCCGGCGAAGATGAGCGGCGTGAGTTTTCTGCCGCTGCTCAAAGGGCAACCGCATACGCCGCGACAACACATTTTCGTCGAGCGGGGTCCGCACGGCAGCGCGCCGGTCACAGTCAACATGAGCAACAGCGGCTACGACCTCGGCCGCGCCGTGCGCAGCGACCGCTACAAGTTCATCTACAACTGCACGCCATGGATTCCGTATGCACCCGTCGATTCCGCCGGCGGCGCCGCCTGGACGGAGATGAAGGCTGCCCACGCCGACGGCAAACTTGAACCCGGCGTGAGTGCGACCTACTTCACCACGCCACGGCCGGTCTATGAGCTTTACGATCTCGACGCGGACCCATCGGAGTTGAACAACCTCAGCGGCAAGCCGGAGCTCGCGAGCGTCGAGCGCGCTTTGCGGGTGGCCTTGGCGGAGAAGATGATTCTCGATTTCGATTACCTGCCGCTCCCGGCCATCAGTGACAGCGGCGCTGTCGGACCGAGGCGCGCGGGTGATAACGCTCGCGCCGCGAACTTCGCGAGGCTCGACACAAACAATGACGGCAAGCTGACCAAGACCGAGTTCAGCGCCGGACGCGCCGCAGGGGACGCCGAGAAGTGGTTTGGCCTGCGCGACGCGAACGACGATGGCTTCCTCAGTCGCGAAGAATTCTTGCCCAGCTCACCTCTGCCCAAAAAACCGTAGCGGCCAGCAGCCTTCTGCGCGGCGCTGCCAAAGTAGCTCGCTACCACGGCTTGCCATCACGGCCAGAGGCATCCAATCATCGCGCGTGAAATTACCCGGCATTCCATGAAACGCATTTTCATTACCATCGTGTTTGCTTTCGGCGTACTCACCGGTTCGTCCGTAACAGCGGCGGAGAAACCCAATGTTCTCTTCATCGCCGTGGACGATCTCAATCATTGGGTCGGCCATCTCGGGCGGAATCCACAGACGAAGACGCCGAACATCGACCGGCTCGCGAAAATGGGCGTCACGTTCACGCGAGCGTATTGCGCGGCGCCCATTTGCAATCCGTCCCGCACGGCGCTGCTCTCGGGCAAGCGGCCGAACGTCACAGGTGTTTACGACAACTCGCAGCCTTACCGGCAAGGCGTGAAAGCAGACGAGTCGCTGGTCATGCAGTTCAAGAGCGCGGGCTACGACACGCTCGGCATGGGCAAGCTCTGGCACGGCGGCCTTGGTTTTCCCGAACAATGGACATCGAGCGGTGGCGGCGCGGGCGGCGCAGGCGGCAAGTTGAAGGAGGATCGCAGCATTGGCGGCATCAAGTTCGGCATCCTCGAGGGCGGCGACGAAGCGGTGCCCGACACGCGCATTGCCGACTTCGGCATCGCTGAGCTGGGCAAGAAACACGACAAGCCGTTCTTCCTCACGCTCGGTTTTCACAAACCGCACATGCCCTGGAATGTTCCGCAGAAATATTATGACCTGCATCCGCTCGACAAAATCGAGCTGCCGCCGCATCGAACGAACGACCTCGAAGACCTGCCGCCCGTCCGCGGTGAAGATGGCGCGTCAGTCCGGCGATCACGCCAGGGTGCTGGCGTCCGGCCGCTGGAAGGAAGCGGTGCAGGCCTATCTCGCTGCCATCAGCTACCTCGACGGGCAGGTCGGCCGTGTGCTCGACGCTTTCGACAAGTCCGCTTACGCGACGAACACGATCATCTGCTTCTGGGGCGATCACGGCTGGCATCTCGGCGAGAAGGAACACTGGCGCAAATTCGCGCTTTGGGAGGAAGCCACGCGCGCGCCGCTCATTTGGGTCGTGCCCGGCGTGACCCAAGCGCGGTGGTGTCTGCAATCGCACCGTGGATTTCATGTCCATCTACCCGACGCTGTGCGAATTGGCCGGCGTGCCGTTGCCCAAACATGTTGAGGGCGTAAACATCCGTCCCCTGCTCGCGAATCCAAAGGCGGAGTGGACGCTGCCCGCCGTTACGACGCATGGCTTTCAGAATCACGCGGTCCGCACTGAACAGTGGCGCTACATCCGCTACGCCAACGGCGACGAGGAACTCTACGATCACACGAAGGACGAATACGAATTCACCAACCTCGCCGGCAGAAGTGAGTTCAACACGATGAAGAAGGAACTCGCGAAGTTTTTCCCCAAGGTGAACAACCCGGCGCTGAAATCACGCGCTGCTGACGAAGGGGACGGCAACGTCGCGCCTCAAACCCGTCGCGAGCGAAGAGTCAGGCGCGAACAGCAGAAGGTGAATTCCGACCCCGCGAAATAACGAGACGCCTCACGAAGACATGCTCCACCAGAAACCGAATCAACAATCCAAACCATGAAACACATCATCACACTGCTGGCGCTGTGCGCGCTCTGTTGCAGCTCGTCTTTCGCCGCCGAGAAGAAACGGCTGAAGGTCTTCATCCTCGCCGGCCAGTCGAACATGGAGGGGCACGCGAAGGTCGAGACGTTCGATTACATCGGCGATGACCCGGCGACGGCGCCGCTTTTGAAAATGATGCGTGCCGCGGATGGGAAGGCGTCGCTGTGCGACGGCGCGTGGATCAGTTACTTCACGGGCAGCGGAACGAACAATGGCGAAGGCTTCGGCAAGCTCACCGCTGGCTACGGCTCGCGAAGCAACCCGGCAAAGGACGGCGGCAAGATCGGCCCGGAGTTCACTTTCGGCCTCACGATGGATGAGGCACTTGCGGAGCCGGTGCTCATCATCAAGACGGCGTGGGGCGGCAAGAGTTTGCACACGGATTTTCGCCCGCCAAGCGCGGGGCCGTATCAGCTCAACGATTACCAAAAGAAGCTCTACTACGGCCCGCCGGCCACGGCGTACCCGAAGATATGGAACAGTGGCTCGCCGAGAAAAAGAAGGACACGGGGCACTACTACCGGCTGATGGTCGAGCATGTGAAGCAGGTGCTCGCCGACCCGAAGCGCGTGGTCCCCGGCTACGACCCGGCGCACGGCTATGAGTTGGCCGGTTTCGTTTGGCTGCAAGGTTTCAATGACATGGTGGACGGCCATGTGTATCCGGCGCACGGCAAGCCGGGCCGCTTCGACCTCTACAGCGAGTGGCTCGCGCACTTCATCCGCGACGTGCGGAAAGATCTCAGTGCGCCGAAAATGCCGTTCGTCATCGGCGTGATGGGGGTGGGCGGCATGAACGCGAACAAGGATACGGTCGAGTTTCGCAAGGCGATGGCGGCCCCGGCGGCGCTGCCGGAATTCAAAGGCAACGTCATCGCCGTGGAGACCGCGCCGTTCTGGTCCGAGGAACTTGGGGCCATCGACAAGAAACGCGAGAAGGTGAGCCAGATGAATTATTACCTGAACAGCAAGCACAAGGATCACGCCAATGCCGACGGGAAGATGACCGACGCGCAGAAACGTCAGTATGTGAAGAAGTATGAGGCCGAAGTCATTTCGCCCGCCGAAGCTGCGGTGTGGAAGCGTGGCGCGTCCAACGCTGGCTATCATTACCTCGGCTGCGCGAAAACTTTCGCGCTCATGGGCCGGGCTTTCGCCGAAGCCACGCTGGCGATGATGAAGAGTCAGGACGAATGATGTGTGCCGGCGCGCGAGGATCGCCGATGATGGAAGTTCGCAGCCCCATCGCGTCGGTGCCCGGCGTGGTGGGTGGCTTGATCTCCATCGTCAGCCGGCATCGGCGCAGAGGCGCTGCCCACCGCCGATGATTTTGAAGAGATCGAGTGCCGCCGGGCCCCCGAAGAGAAAAAGGCTCTTCAGCAACCCGATGGCTTGGAAAGCTCTGCCCACGAGCGCTATGAAATTTCAGCCCTGCGATCTGCCGAGCCTCCTATCTGGGCCGGTCCACGTCATCACGAACAAACATGGATAAGCACAGTCCCATTCTGCTGACGGGCGCGACGGGTTACGTCGGTGGGAGACTGTTGCCATTGCTGGTGGCGGATGGCTGGCGCGTCCGTTGTCTGGCGCGCCATCCAGAACATTTGTCGCCGCGCGTGCCCGTGGGCGTCGAGGTCGTGCCAGGCGACGTGCTCGACGTGGCATCACTGTCGGCTGCCATGCAGGGCGTGGAAGCGGCGTTTTATTTGGTTCATTCGATGGGTGCGTCGGGGAATTTTGAATCGCAGGATCGTCGGGCCGCGGAGAATTTCGCTACCGCGGCGCAGGCCGCCGGCGTGCAGCGCATCATTTATCTTGGAGGCCTGGGCGAGGATGAACCCGATTTGTCGGCGCACCTGCGCAGCCGGCACGAGGTGGGCGAGCGATTGCGGGCGCATGATGTGCCGGTGATCGAGTTCCGGGCCTCCGTGATCATTGGCTCCGGCAGTTTGTCCTTCGAAATGATCCGCGCCTTGGTGGAGCGACTGCCGGTAATGGTGACACCGCGTTGGGTACGTGTGATGGCGCAACCCATCGCGATCAGCGATGTGCTGGCTTATCTCCGTGCGGCGCTTTCCCTCAAGCTGACTGCCAGCGTCATCGTCGAGATCGGCGGGCCGGATCAGGTTTCCTATGGCGAGCTGATGCGGGAATACGCGCGGCAACGCGGGCTGCGGCGAGTGATGATTCCCGTGCCGCTGTTGACTCCGCGACTGTCGAGTCTGTGGCTGGGCCTGGTGACGCCGCTGTATGCCCGCGTCGGTCGCAAGTTGGTGGAGAGCCTTCGCCATCCGACTGTCGTGCGCGACGATTCCGCCCAACGCTTGTTCCCCCTCAGACCCATCGGCGTCGGCGAGGCGATTGCGAGAGCGCTGCGCAACGAAGATTTCAACTTCGCGCAAACGCGATGGTCGGATGCGTCGTCCGCGGCGGTGACCGCACCGCGGAATTGGGGCGGCATACGATTGGGCAACAGGCTGGTGGATTCGAGGTCAACGCGCGTCACGGCATCGCCCGCCAAAGTGTTCGCCACTGTTGAACGCATCGGCGGCGCAGCGGGCTGGCATTATTCAAACTGGCTTTGGGCATTACGCGGTTGGCTGGACCTGCTCATGGGCGGAGTGGGAATGCGCCGTGGCCGCCGCGATCCAGAGCGCCTGCGCGTGGGCGACACGTTGGATTGCTGGAGAGTGGAAGCCATCCAACCGGGTCAGAAGCTGCGGCTGGCGGCGGAGATGAAATTGCCGGGTCGGGCATGGCTGGAATTCGAAGTGCAACCGGACGGAAACGGAGCGCGGCTAAGCCAGACGGCGATGTTCGATCCGCTCGGGTTGTGGGGACTGGCGTATTGGTACGCCGTCTGGCCGTTGCACCAGCTTGTATTCGCGGGGATGCTGCGCGGCCTCGCACAAGCTGCTGAGAAAATTGAGGCGCGATGAAACTTTTTTACTCGCTGCGGCGTAAACGAGGCTGAGTTTTCCGGGCCAGCCACGGCTGCCCCAGAAGGGTCTCAGCGCTTGATCTTCTTTGCTGGTCTGCGCAACTCATCCAAGGCTGAGGAAAGGTGCGCGAGGTCCTTCACTTGTGTCGCACCAATTTTCTCCAGGACCTCATGATAAGCAGGCATGGCGCGTCCACCGACCAGGAGCATGACTTCGGGCGGCAATGATTCGTGCAACCGAGTCAATTCGCTTTCGAGCCGCGGGTCATCTTCCGGATAAACCAAACTCAAGGCGACGGCGCGCGCGCGATTCTGCCGAGCCGCGCCCGCGATTTCGGCGGCCGGCAAGCTGGCGCCGAGATAGGTGACGTGCCAGCCGAGATTCGCCGCCGCCGCTCCGACGAGCAGCGCTCCGAGTTCGTGAATCTGTCCCGTGGGAGTCGCAACGACGATAACGGGGGCATTGTCCGTTCCTGCAAACGGCCGCGCGGTGTGGCCGAGAAAAATGCGGATGACCGCGCTGGCGAAATGTTCGTGCGCAGCCGTGATGCTTCCCTCGTCGCCAAAGATCGCCAATGGTTTGCACGAGAGGGGCGACGACGCGTTGCAGCAAACCTTGAGCGCCCAGTTCGATGGCGGCGCGCTTCAACATTTCCTCAAGTGCTCGAGCGTCGAGCGCTTTCACCGCTGCAATGCATTCGTCGAGAAAGGCCGGGGCGCTTGCAGGTGCCGCGAGCGAGCGCGACGCGTGTCCGTTCGTCGCGTGCGATTCCTTGGCCAATTCGCGAAGCTGGCTCGTCGGCAGCTTCGCGACGTTGCCAATGCTGTGCCCTTTCCGCGTGATGTCGCGAAGCAGGCCCAGTCGTTCAACCTGCTCTTCTGAATAAAGCCGACGATTCGTCCCCGTGCGGTCCGGCTCCACGGCTCCGTAGCGTTTCTCCCAGATTCGGATGACATGCGCACTCAATCCCGTGCGCAGGGCGACTACCTTGATTGCTTGGTGGGCCTCAGCCATAAATTCTAGACACAAATGTGACAAGACTTCCATGGTTTGCAAGTAGGAACCTCCGAAGTGTGGCTGTTACAGCCCGATAGTTCGACTTCTTGCTGCGCAACACTCAACCTAAAGATACTTGAGACAAATTATTGACACAACTGGATTTGTTAGACAGATTCTAGTCAAGTTCAATGCTGCCTGACAGCAAACTGAATGATGAAAACAAAACGTGAAGACCAAAAGACAAACGCAAACGTCGCGCAACGCGGAATGCTCGAATGCTTTTTCGCCATGCCAACTCGTTTCGCGGTGGTCGTCGGGATTCACAGAAAAGCAAGTAACACAACAACACGTACGAACTATGAAAACCATCACACTCTACGGCCATCGTCGCTGCTCTCACCTTGGTGGGCTTCGCCCAGGCAGAAACCAAGGATAAGGCCAACGACATCGTGGCCGTCGCCTCCGGGAATGGTAGCTTCAACACCCTCGTCGCCGCGGTGAAAGCCGCCGGACTCGTCGAGACGCTCCAGGGTCCCGGGCCGTTCACCGTTTTCGCGCCGACCGACGACGCGTTTGCCAAGCTGCCGAAGGGCACGGTGGAAGACCTGCTCAAGCCTGAGAACAAAGAGAAGCTCGTCGCGATTCTTACTTACCACGTCGTCGCCGGGAAAGTCATGGCCGCAGACGTGAAGACGATGAAGGCCAAAACCGTGAATGGTAAGTCACTGGACGTGAAGGTCAGCGATGGCGTTGTGACCGTGGACAAAGCGAAAGTCATCAAGACCGACGTGCCCGCCAGTAACGGCGTAATCCATGTCATCGACACCGTGGTGCTCCCCAACTAAACACTCGGCACTGAGACCCTGTGATTTACCGGATTCACATCAAGGGCTGGGCGGAATGCGCCCAGCTCTACTGCTGTTAACGATTCTTTGCCTCACATGAAAAATTCACGGAAGCTCATGGCGGCCACTGCGGCAATCGGAACATTGATGGTCCTGGTCCTCGCAGGATGCAGTTCGGTGCGCGGCGGATATGAATCCGCGCCCTACAAAGTGGCAAGCTCCAGCGGCAAATTCGAAGTGCGCGATTATCCCTCATTGACCGTCGTGGAAACACCGATGGCGCGCGGCAGCGACGGATCGGACGGCAGCTTCAATCGCCTTTTTCGGTTCGTCTCCGGCGGAAACGAAACGAAGCAAAAGATCGCCATGACGACGCCAGTTTTCATGTCCGGCAGCGAAACGAATGCGAAGATGACATTCGTGATGCCGGCGAAAATGAAAACGGGCGAAGTGCCGAAGCCATCCGATGATTCGGTTGTAGTCCGCGAGTTCGAGGCGGCCCGTTTTGCAGTCCTGCGCTACAGCGGCGGACGGAGCGTGAAGAGTGAGGCGGAATCGCTGGCGCGGTTGAAAGCGTGGGTCAAGGCGAAGAAGTTGGGCATCCTTTCTACACCGGTGTATGGCTATTTCGATCCGCCGTGGACACCCGCTTTTCTGCGACGTAACGAAGTGATGGTCAGGATCGAATCTGGCAGCGAGCAGAATCCTCAGACGGGTTCACCCCGCGCGGCGGAAACCCGAAATTAGCGCAAACCGGAGACTCAATTCATTCGGCGGCGACTAAAGATTGAAATGCAAATGACTTCGATTCTATCCCACGTCGTGAGCCTGATTCCTGTGCTTGCGCTGACCTTGCTGGCCTCCCCGATGAACGCCAACCCGGTTACCAACAAAATCCTCTTCGACTTTCAAACCGCAACCAACTCGCCTGCCTGGGAAGTGGTCAACGACGATGTGATGGGCGGTGTTTCCACCAGCCAGTTTCAGGTGCTGACCAATGGCTGCGCCGTTTTCAGCGGCACCGTCCGGTTGGAAAACAACGGCGGGTTTGCGTCCGTTCGATCCGCAGCCGTGCGCGAAAATCTCACCGGACGCACCGCTTTCGTTGTGCGGGTGCGGGGCGACGGACAACGATACAAATTCAGTGTGCGCACCGGGACGGGTTTTGACACCCCGCTTTATCAATGCAGTTTCACGACGAAGCAAGGCGAGTGGGAGGAGCATCGGCTGCATTTCAGCGATTTTATCCCGACCTTCCGCGGACGCGTGCTGACGGATGTTCCGCCGCTGAATCCAACGAACATCAGCTCAGTTGGATTTCTCATCGCGGACAAACAGGCGGGGACGTTCAGATTGGAGATTGGCTGGATCAAAGCCTTGCCGTAACACTCATGCTCAACGCCGACACTCAAGACGAGTGGGGCGAACCATGAATGATTGACCGATGCATTTTATGAAAATCCATCCAGGGTCCCTTCTCGCCATCCTCCTTGCAGCCGTTTTGTTCGTTCCCGCACAAGCGGCAGATAAGATCGAGCGTGGCGAGATGGCCGGCTACCTACTCGTCCCGAACGACAAGGTGCCCGACGACGTTCAACGCTGGCTTCTCGATGTACGTCGCCGCGTGGCCATTGCTGCGCGAGTATCCGGGCAATCGTTTCCAGACCGGACTGTTCGGCACGTGGATGTTCGCGCAACACGAAGGCAAGGGGCCGACGAATGCGTATTCCGACATCGAAGGCGGGCTTGGCTGGTGGCGCGACACTCAATACGCGACGGAAACGCCGAAGTTCATCATGGGCGGAGTGGCGCCGGCCTTTGTCGAATGGGCGAACGGTCCCGGCGCGGGCAAGGGGCGCGACTGGACCAAGCCGAGAGGCAAATACGGCGTAGCGCAGTTGAGTCCCTGGGTGCTCTGGCCGCCGGACGGATTGAATCTTGAAACAGGGAACGTGCGGCGAATTGTTCGGCTACGGCTACCTGCCGCTGCCGCTCGCGCAGGCGAAGACCACGACCGCGGGCACGAACATTCCCACCGGCGACCAGTGCTGGACGCTGTTCCTCAACACGAAAAATTTCAAAGGCCCGGTCGCGTTCTTCACGCCCTATTTCTGGTCGCGCACCGCGGTGGATCAACCGCGCCTGAGCGGCCAATTGCTCGACAGCCGCCCGTCGAATCCCAACCGCGCGCTGCAGATGGAGACGCAGTATGTCCCGAGCGTGCAGGCCACCGATTCGGTCGGGCGCGTGTATGCGAGGATTGCGCCCACGTCCTTTCCGCGCGGCGCGGACGACCAGTCCGTCCTCGTCCATCGCATCACTTCCTACAAGCGGGAGGCGCTTTGGGATTCCGTGAAGAACTGGTTCGAAGGCGGCGAACCAGCCAGCGGCGCCATCGACGCACAGCAGGCAGTGGTGCACCACTTCCCCGGTGGCGGCGGGGCGACGTGGAAAATTTACCTGCCGTCCACGCCCAAGGAACAGAAGGCGCCGGTCGCGTGGAAGTCATTCGCGACGCCCGTGGCGCTGGACGCGAACACGTTCGGCTACCGCTGGAACTTCGAGCACGTGCGCAAGACCGAATCCAAGGATGGCGCGCTCGCGACACTCCCCGAATATTTCCGGTTGGAGACGAATGCGGCGAAGAAAGTGGAATGGGTTCCGGTGCGCGCTGCGGATGTTCCGGCGGAAACCGGCCTCGTGGATTTTCGTTTCACGCGACCGCGCACGAAACCGTCCGAGGCCTTACGTCACGCCTGACGAACCGCAGAGTTCATGGAAGAAGCCCGGCCCGAAGGCTGGACCATTCCAGGCGCAACTCGGCGACGGCAGCGTGGTGACTTACTACTGGTATCGCTTCGCCGACCAGCCCGCGCTGCTTGAACGCCGACATGACCGATGCGGAACGGGAAGCGATGCAGGCCCGCGTGGAGAAGATTCATCGGAACTGGAAGCGTGACCGTGATTACCTCCCGCCGCCTGCGCTTGGCAAACTTGCGGAACTTGATCCTGCGCTGATCGTCGACCCGCCCAAAGGTCTGGAGGCTGGCTACGTTCCCATCGTCACGCGACAGGGTCCCAAGGAGTGATTGTTTAAGAAGCTGATTTCCGGCAAAGCCAGACCCGATATTGTCCGAAGAATGCGCCGGCTCCAAACGTCGAACAACCCGCAACCATGAGCACACACCAATTCAACCGGCGGACTTTCTTGCGCGGAGTCGGGGTCACCATGGCCTTGCCGTGGATGGAATCGCTCACGGTTTGGGGCGATACGCCGCCCGTCGGGGTGAAGCCTGCCAGCGAAGCGCCCGTGCGCCTGGCCGTGCTGTTTTCCGGCAACGGCTTTCACTCGAAGGAATGGTGGGCCAAGGGCGAGGGCAAGCAGATGGAACTCGGCAAGGTGCTCGCGCCGCTCACCGATTTCCGCGAGAAGATGCTCTTCGTCCGCGGCCTCTACAACGAGGAGGCGCTGAAGGGGAACATCCACAGCTCGCAGACGGGCAACCTGCTCTCCGGCGCGCCGCTGGCATCCGGCGGCGAGATTCGTTCCGGCACGAGCATCGACCAGTTGCTGGCGCAGCGTTACGGGCACTCGACCAAGGTGCCGAGCCTCGTGCTGGGTTGCGAGAAGTCGAATCCGTCCGTCCACAAGAATTACTCGATGCTCTACAGCTCGCACATCTCGTGGAGCTCGCCGACCACGCCGACGCCGCTGGAGATTTATCCCGCGCTCGCGTTCGACCGGCTGTTCAAGGACGAGGTGAGCAAGGGCGACAAGAGCGTGCTCGACGCCGTGCTGACCGACGCGAAGGACTTGCGCCGCCACATCAGCGCGAACGACCAGCGCAAGCTCGACGAATATCTCGACTCCGTGCGCGACGTGGAGCAGCGCATCGAGAACGCCGGCAAGAAGGGCGAGCTGCAGGGCTGGCGTCCGACGCTCAGCGCGGAAGCGGCCGTGCGCCAGTACCCGCGTCCCGCCGACGGCATCCCGCAGGACATCGCCGAGCACATGAAGTTGATGTGCGACATCCTCGTGCTCGGATTCCAGACCGACACCACGCGCATCACCACGCTCAAGCTGAACAACGATCACAGCTCGCTGCGCTTCCCGAACCTCGGCGTGGATTACATGATTCACCATCTGCTCTCGCACAGCGACACGGCGGACTGGCTGAAGGTGAACCAGTTCTTCCTCGAACAAGTCGCCTACATCGCGCGCAAGCTCGACGCCATCCAGGAAGGCGACGCGCACGCTGCTCGACAACACGATGCTGCTCTACTGCTCCTCGATGCTCACCGGCAATCACGAGGCGAACCAGTTGCCCGTCGTGATGCTTGGCGGCGCCGGCGGCCGCGTCAAAGGCGGTCGCGTGCTCGACTACAAAGAAAAGTCCGAACGCCAGATGTGCCGGCTCTACCTCTCAATGATGGACAAGATGAACGTGCGCCTGCCGAAGTTCGGCGATGCGACGAAGGCGCTGGAAGAAGTCTAGCCCCCCTTGGTGCGTGATTCGTTGAAGGGCGGCATCCCCTTCTGGAATTTCTTCACTCCGATGTCGCACGGCCCGCACACCAACCCGATCGTTGACGCCAGCCCGAAGACCGGCCGCGGACAACGGGTGCGCGACGACAGTCCGGACATTGCCGGGCTGCAACTGTCGTTCGAATGTCAGCGAAAACGGCAGACTCGTTGCCTCTGGCGACGTGAGCCTGAGCAGGGCCAGCCTTCTTCCGTCTGCTGGTTTTAATCCGCAGCCAGGCCAGGTTATACCATCGTCGAGAAGGCATCTCCAGGTGCGATCACAAATGCACCTTTCGGACCTGAAGGGACTATCACCACCCTGAATGGAATGCCTTTTCGCATCAGCTACGTCGGTGGCGATGGCAATGACCTGACACTCACGGTCACACTGCCGCAGCTTGACATAGCCGGGACCAACCCGGCCCAAGTCCGCCTCTCCTGGCCCACGAATTATCCCGGGTTCAACCTGCAGCGCGCCTCTGCCATCAGATGGTTCGGCGCCATGGTCGAACCATCCCGCGTCGCGTGTGATGATGGGCAGCAATTACACCGTCACGCGTCGCCCCGCGGTCAGCCGGCCACGACTAACCAGGAATTCTTTCGCCTAAAGCAGCCGTGAGCGCGCATTGCCAGCGTGGATAATCGCATGAAACCAAACGCGCCTTCGCAGCGATGATGGACATGGGTAAGATCGACATCGCCAAAATAGAGGCCGCCCGCCGCGGCTTATTGGAACGACGGCGTTTGGGGCGACAGCCCAACCTTGCGGCAACGTCGCTACGTTGGGTTACGAATCAACGAATCGAACAACTTCAATGAGGTTGTGGCGAATCTCGGGCTTGCTACTTCAGTTTGGCCAAATGAAGCAGGTCATCGGCAACAACACGCAGCCCCGGAATCACAGCATCGACGTCTGATTTCATCTCGAATTTGATTTTGTTCGCCGCCATAATTGAGGGACTTTCTTTGGTTGATTGCGAGTGTGTCAGTGACTTTGAATGCCGCAAGCCCGCCACAGATTGTAACAGCTTTTCCATCTTGGCCTTCACCGCAGCATCCATTCTGATGAGCGGCGGTCAGTAGCGTTTGAAGCCTTCACGATAATTCTTCGTCGCGTCGATGCTGGGTTGTGGAAGACGCCCCGACAGCGCGAGGTCCACGATTTATTCCTGTGTCTTGAGCTGAAACGGCCGCCGGGATGATTTTTCCCTACCCGGGAAGTCGGCGGGAATCTTCTGCGTCACCTTTCCAGTCGCCGCCCATTCCGCGCCTCGCTGGAGCGTGACGATGAATCCAGCGCACTCCAGCGCTTCGTTGTCGTGGCCCAAGGTCGTGTGGAAGACGCGACCATTGTGATACTGGATGGTCATCAGCGTCGGCTCATGGCGTCCGGCCGCCTGAAGTGCGGGCGTGTCACAAGCGGTGGCCAGGATCGTCATGTTCTCCGCCGGGCCGCGCAGCATCGAGTAACACTCATCCTTCCCGTGCATCCAGAAATCCGGGAGGCCCTTGGTGATCGGGTGCCCGGTGTCGCGGATGGTGATCACGAATTCGCTCTGCGGCCCGTGCGTGCCACACTTGCCCGGGCTCGGGTCGCGCACCACCCTGCCGTCCTTGTCGTAATAGACATAAGGCCCGTCCTTCTCACTGCGATCACCCCAGCCGCCCACGCCGATCATTTTGTTGAACTCCGGCCACTTCGGCCAACTGTTGTCAGCCGCATGCACGACGACCAATCCACCGCCGCCGGCCATGTATTTCTCGAACGCCCGACGCGTTTCCTCGGGCCAGTCCGCCGCCTGCCAGCCGAAGTTGCTCACGACGAGTTTGTATTTCGCGAAGTCGGGTTTGAAGTCAGGGTCCGCCTGGGGCTTCTTCACCGGGATGGACTCGCCGGCCTTCGCCAGCGGTAGCAGGGCCGCCTCGCGCTCGGACTTCCAGACGTAGCGCGTGCGCGCGATGTCCACCGTGAACAACCCGGTGTCCTCGAGATACTGCTTCATCATCAGCGTCGATTTGGGCCAGACGTCGTGATTGTTCTGACCGTCCACGATCAGCACCTTCGATTTCTCGGCGCCGCGCAAGCCGGACTGCGACAGGAGTAGAACGGCCGCGGTCAGGAGAGTGCCGAGGATGAGTGTGAAGTGTCTCGTGGGGCGGGGCTCAGGCAGGATGTTCATGAGTTTCTTTCGGTTTGTGATGGCGCAGCTTCTAACATTCGCCCTCGCAGGGCGCAATCTTCGCAAGCCGGTTCAGACCCCGCGCGGGAAGGCCGCGAGCGCCAAGCACCTGTCTAAAAAGAAACGCGGCTGTGTCACAAACCAGCCGCATCAGGGCGGGAACTCCACCGGGTGCAGTGATCGGTTGACTGGCTGCGGCTGTCGCGGACGACACAGCCGCGCTCCCAGACAGGACGCCAAGGAGATTTATGGAGTGCTATCGGTTCGCGCCTGCGCAAACTTATTGGGGCGCCGGATGTCAGGATTTTGCCTGGCCGGGCGTTTCCCTTCCAAATGTCAGAGAACACATCGCCGCGCGACCGATCCGAGCAACGGAAGAATGGGTTCACGCTCATCGAGTTGCTCGTCGTCATCGCCATCATCGCGATTCTGGCGGCGTTGCTGCTGCCGGCGCTGTCCAAGGCCAAAGCCCGGGCTCAGAGCATCAAGTGCGTGAGCAACGCCAAGCAACTGCAGCTGGCCTGGCAGCTCTATGCGGATGACAACGAAGGGCAGCTTGTGAACAACGGCGGCTGGTGCCCCGGCAACTTCACGAATCCCGCCGGCGCGGACAACACCAACGAACAGCTCCCGCGCAACGGGCTTCTCTGGCCGTACGCGGGCAGCGCCGGCATCTACAAGTGTCCGAGCGACAAAAGCGTTAATGTGCGCAGCATGGCCATGAACAATCACATGAACGGACCAGTCTTCGACCCGGGCGGCATGCTCTTCCGAACGGACACGTCCATCACGCGGCCATCGGACTACTTCGTGTTCATCGATGAAGACATCCTGAGCATCAACGACAGTCTGTTTCGCGTGGACCGTTCGCCGGGTGTTTACATTCAGGACAAGCCGGCGACGTATCACAATGGCCGCTGCAGCCTGTCATTCGCTGACGGCCACACCGAGACGCGTCGCTGGACGGGCTCCTTGACCGACCGCGATTGGCTCAAGGAACACACCACCGAACTGCAATGAGGTAAGAATCATGGCAAAGGGATTTCACAAACGGCTCACCGGAATTCGATTCACGACTGCGCTGGCGGCTCCACCTTCGGCACAGGCTCCGACTCCAGTTTCATGAAATTCACCGAACACGACATTCTGCAGGCGCTGATGAAGGCGCGCACGCGCCTTTCCGCCGCCGCCTGGCTGGTGATGCGCGATACACACGCGGCCGAGGATATTTTTCAGAACGTCGCGCTGAAGGCGATGACGCGCGAGGTCACGTTCGAGAGTGAGGCGGCGTTGTTGTCGTGGGCGTTCATCACTGCGCGGCGCGAGGGCATCGACTGGCTGCGGCGTCATCAACGCCAGACGACGGGGCTCGATGTGGACATCCTGGAAATGCTCGAACACGAGTGGCAGTCTGCGCCCGTGCAGGCCGCTGGCGAGAAAATCGAGGCGTTACGAACCTGTCTCGAAGCGGCGCCTGAACCGTCCCGCCGCCTACTTAAGTTGCGCTACTTCGATGGGTACACTTGCGAGGAGGTGGCGGAGCAGATGGGGCTCGGGTTGAACGCGATTTACAAACGAGTCTCGCGGCTGCACGAGAGCTTGAAAGAGTGCATCGAAGGAAAGTTGGCGAATGCTCAAGCCGGTGGAGGACCTGTTCCATGAGCAGCCCACACGATTTTCCGCACGAACTCCTGCTGCGTTACCTCGACGGTCGCGTGACACTGGAGGAACGCCAGCGTGTAGTGGAGACGTTGCGCGCGGATGCCACGGCGCGCGAGTTCCTGCGCACGGTGTCGGAACAGGCGGTGATGGTGGCGGATCTGGAACGCATCGCGGCAGGTCGCGCGGAGGCGCTGCATCCGCGTCAAGCCACCTCCGAGCAGAGCCGCAAGATTGTCCCGGTCCATTTTCGCGCGTGGCGATGGGGCGCGGCAGCTGCAGCCGCCTTCGTTCTGGTGGCCGCTCTTGCCTTGCAGTTTCGCCCGACCAACAAGCTCGAAGTCGCTCGCGTGTCGAAAGTGACCGGGTCGAGCCAATACTTCGGTTCCAAAGGAAAGGTGCAGAACGCGCTGACGGCCGGGACTTCTCTCGGCACAGGCGACACTTTGCAAACGCGCTCGTGCGATGCATGGATCGAATTGAAGTTGCGCGATGGTTCCACACTTACCATCGCGGGAAATTCGACCTTGCGCGTGCTCGACGGTGAGGCGGGAGGAAAGCGCTTTGAGTTGTCGCAAGGAAGTCTTTGGGCCAACCCGGCCGCGGGTGGGCGCGGTGAACCCGTGCGGATCGAGACACCCACGATGGCGGTGGAAGTGCGGGGCGCACAGTTCGACCTCCAGACGTCGCCGACGGAATCGATCGTGCGGGTCAACGAAGGCTCAGCGCGGGCCATCAATAATCTCGATGGCAGCACCGTCGCGGTGGCGAAAGGGCAGCAGGTGGCGGCAGCGCTGGGCCGGAAGAATCCGCTCGCCACGACGACCCAGCCGACGCCGATTGATTACTGGGCCTGCAACTTGTGGCAGGTACCGGAAGTTATTCTTGGCCGCTGGCTGCCGCCCACAAATCAACAGCGCGCCCGCCTGGGAGCCGAGCCGTTGCTCTGGCCGGTTTCGGAACGGGATTCGGTGATGCTCTACGCGGCGGCCCTCGCTGCCTGGAAATCCAGCGAACATCCCGTGGTGCTGCACTCGGATTCGAAGCTCCGCTTTCGTGGTCGAACCGAGCGGGCGCAAACCGTGCGCTTTGGATTCAGTGCCCAGAAGATCCGGGGCGTGTTCGCCGGGAAATTCGAAGTGGACATTCCGCCTACCTCGCTCGGGCCGGCGGGCGAGACGTGGGAAATGGACTTACCGCTCGCAAACTTCCGGCCGCTGCACCCTTACCTGGCTACTTCCCCGGAGGGATTGGAATTGACCGACGTGTATGCGCTCACGGTGCGGGAAGACGCCGGCCTGGAGATCAATCACATTGAACTGATACCGGAAAAGGCCGAGGTCGGACCGGACCTTGAGAAACGATTGCAATGAGAAGAATCATTTGGTTGGTGGCAGCAGTGTTGGCCCTGGCGGGCGGCGTTTACTGGGCGAAGCAGAAATTTCCCAAAACGTTTTCCGAGCGCGACACGAATTCGGACGGGGCCCGACCTTCGAGCGTGCCCACCACCTTTGTGTCGGCGATTCGCGACATTCACTTCGCCGTCACGGCCGCAGGTGACATCGGGCCGCTCGACGCCGTGTCGGTGCGGCCGGAGATCGGTGGATTGATTTCCAAGCTCACGCTCGATATCGGCGACAAGGTGAAGAAAGGCGACGTGCTGTTCGAACTGGATGATAAGGATCTTCAGACCGAGAAAGTTTCCCGCAAGACAGAGATCGCCGGAGCGCGGCTGGCCGTCGAGACGCAGAAGCTCCAGTTGGAAAAGGCGAAGCTGAACTTCGATCGGGTGAAGGGTCTGTTCGAAGGCAAACTCGTGGCGCAGGAAGATTACGACAATGCGCGCATCGACCACGACCTGACAAAGAACAGCCTCGACATCGCGCTCAACCGGCTCGAGACCGCGCAGACTGCGCTCCAGCAGGTCGAGGACAAGTTGTTGAAGACCGTCATTCGTGCGCCGTTCGATTGCACGATTCTCACGCGGCCAGTCTCGGTCGGGCAGGCTGTGTCCGGATCGAGCGGTTTCAACAGCGGCACCGAAGTTTTCACCGTCGCCAACCTCGCGGACATGGTAATTACCGCGCACATCAACCAGGCCGACGTCACGCGACTGAAGGTGGGCCAGGCCGTGACCGTGGAGGTGGAGGCGGTGGCCGGACTAAAACTCGTTGGGCAGGTGGACCGCATCGCGCCGCAGGCGACCTTCAAGAGCGGCGTGAAGGGATTCTCCACGCGCATCCTGCTCAAGAACGCGGAAGGTGCGGTGCGTCCCGGCATGACGGCGAACCTCTCCATCCCGCTGATCTCGTCGAGCAACGTGCTCGCGATTCCGCTTGGTGCCGTGTTTCACGAGCAGAGCGACCGCTTCGTGTGGGTCAAGCATGACAATGACTCCTTGGAGCGGCGACCGGTCCAACTGGGCGTAGCGGATTTTGACTTCGTCGAAGTGACGCAAGGCCTGCAGACGGGCGAGGTTGTCTCACTCATCGCGCCGGCAGGCGATGCGGGCGCCGGGCAGAAGCCGGCTGGCAAAGGCAGAGCCGCAGCCATGGCAAAATAGAATCCGCGCATGCCCCTCGTCGAAGTCCGCAACGTCAGCAAGATCTACCACCTCGGTGGCGAGGAAATCCGCGCGATGGACGATGTCTCGGTGGATATCGATGCGGGTGAGTTCATCTCTATCATCGGTCCCTCCGGCAGCGGTAAATCGACGCTGATGCACCTGCTCGGCTGCCTGGATTCACCGTCGAAGGGAACGATCCGGCTCGACGGCACCATGATTGAAAACGCTTCCGAGCGGGAGCTGGCGCGCATCCGCAACCGCAAGATCGGCTTCGTCTTTCAGTTCTTCAACCTGCTCCCGAAACTCAGCGTGTTGCAGAACGTCGAGCTGCCGCTGATCTACACCGGAGTGTCGAGTCGCGAACGCCGCGAACGCGCGCTGCACGCGCTCAAGCTGGTGGAACTGGAGAACCGCGCCCAGCATCGCCCCATGCAGCTTTCCGGCGGCCAGCAGCAACGCACCGCCATCGCGCGCGCACTGGTAAACGATCCGAAGATCGTCTTTGCCGACGAGCCGACCGGCAATCTCGACTCGCACACTGGCGAGACAATCCTGCAATTGTTCCACAAACTCAGCCAGGAAGGCCGCACCATCGCGCTCGTCACGCACGATCCGGAGATCGCCGCCGTCACGCCGCGCCGCATCGAGATTCGCGACGGCAAGATCGCGAAGAATGTTGATCGCAAACTGGCGGGGCTTGGCACCACGTCGAGATTCTCTATCCCGAGCCTCAGCCCAACGCAGCTGCCTTCATGAACTTCCTCACCACCATCAGCGTTGGCTTCAAAGAAATCTGGGCGAACAAGTTCCGCTCCACTCTCACCATGCTCGGCATCATCCTCGGCGTCGGCAGCCTGGTCGCGCAGTCCGCCTTGGTCAAAGGACTGGAGAACGGGATGAAGGAAGCGCTCGTGGCCATCGGCGGACTGGAAAAAGTTTACGTCACGCCCCAAGCCATCCCCATCTGGCAGCAGCACCGGAAAGAACAGGCCGTGGGCAACACCATGAACGACATCCACGCCCTGCAACGCAGCGCGCCGCTGGTTCGCCTCGTCACGCCGGAGATGCAGACCCGCGAGGTCACCGTGACCCGCGCGGGCAAGGCGTTTAATCCCTGGCATTTCGTCGGCACGTGGCCGAGCGCGCTGGAGATGAACGAGCACGTGGTCGAATACGGGCGCATGTTCAACCAGGAGGACGAGGAACTGGCCCGCAGCGTTTGCGTCATCGGCACGGGCACTCGCGACGCGCTCTTCGGTTCGCCGGACGAGATTGGCCGCGAGATCAATCCCGTCGGCGAGTTCATCAACATCAACCACCAGCGGTTCCGGATCATCGGGATGTTCCAGCACTACGAGAGCGAACTGGACCGCAAGGCGCGCGCGCTGGCGAAGGAGCACGGATTGCAACCGACCCCAGGCGGACCGTCACGCAAGCGCGGGCAGGGCAGCGGCAAGAGCAAGAGTGGCGCAGGCATCGCCTTCGAGTGGAAGAACAACACTATCTACGTTCCACTGAGCACCATGTGGCTGAAGTACCGCGCCGGACTGGCGACCGGCGCGCTGACCAGCGCGGGAACAGCGGGAGCGGCTCCCATCGCCGGCACCGACACCAGCCCCGACCCCCGACTCTCCACCGTCTATTTCAAGGTCCGGGATCTGAGCCAGATGAACGACGCGCTCCAACAGGCGAAGAACGTGATGATGCACACGCACAAGGGCATCGAGGACTTCGCGTTCAACACCCAGGAGAACTGGTCGGAGAACATCGCCACCGCCACGCGCAACGCACGATTGAGCGGCGGCATCATCGCCGCCATCAGCCTGCTCGTCGGCGGCGTCGGCATCATGAACATCATGCTCGCCAGCATCACGGAGCGCGTGCGCGAGATCGGCGTGCGCAAGGCCATCGGCGCGACGTTCACCGACATCTTCATTCAAATCCTCGTCGAGAGCGTCGTCATTGCCGTCATTGGTGGCGTGGCCGGATTGATCGCCTCCAAGGGATTGGTAAGTCTACTCACGCTCGTCTCGCCTGCAGACTACACGCCCGTCATCACCATCGAGGCGATGCTGCTGGCCTTCAGCTTCAGCGTCGTCGTTGGTGTGCTCGCCGGCATCTTTCCAGGACTGAAGGCTGCCCGGCTGCACCCGATTCAGGCATTGCGGTATGAGTGAGCCCACCACCCTGTTGAGTTTTCTTAACCCGTTCATGAACCGCACAAGAGTGAGCCGGAACGCAATGATGGCGTTATTCATCGCCGCGCTTTGCTCGCCGCTCAAGGTCGTCTCAGCACCGCCGCATTGGGCCGCAGACGCCGTTTGGTATCAGATTTTTCCCGAACGCTTTCGCAACGGCGATCTCTCAAATGACCCCACGCCCGCGAGCCTCGTCGGAACCTGGCCCAACTTCGTTCCGCCCGGCTGGCGTGTTAGTCCCTGGACGAACGATTGGTATGAGCTGCAGCCTTGGGAGCGGGATGGCAAAGGCTTCTACGTTCATGCCCAGTTGCGACGTTATGGGGGCGACCTTCAGGGAATCATCGACAAGCTCGACTACCTGAAGGAACTGGGCGTCAACGCGCTCTATCTCAACCCGATCTTTGAATCACCGTCGCTCCACAAGTATGGCGCCGCCCTGTATCAGCATGTGGACAAACATTTCGGTCCCCACCCGGCGGGTGACATGAAGCTTTTGGCCGTCGAGGATCCGGCCAATCCCACCACTTGGAAATGGACGGCCGCGGATAAACTGTTTCTCAAGCTGATTGAGGAAGTTCATCGACGCGACATGCGGATCATCATCGACGGTGTGTTCAATCATGTGGGTGTTCCATTCTGGGCGTTGCAGCGCGCGAAGCGCGAAGGACCGGACAGCCGGTTTGCCAAGTGGTTTCACATCACGCGCTGGGATGATCCCGCCACGCCGGCCGATGAGTTTGAATATCGCGGGTGGAGCGGCATAAAGGATCTCCCCGAGTTGGCCCGGGACACGGAGAATCTGCACCCGGAAGTGCGCGCCCACTTCCACCATATCGTTCGGCGCTGGATGGATCCCAATGGCGACGGCAATCCACGCGACGGGATCGACGGATGGCGGCTGGATGTTGCCGCCGAGGTTCCCATGGGCTTTTGGAAGGAGTTTCGCGGTTGGGTCAAACGCATCAACCCGGATGCCTACATTACCGGTGAAATCTGGTGGGACGATTACCAGGTGGTCAAACTGCGCAATGCCGCGCCGTGGCTGGATCAGGCCTTCGATGGCGTCATGAACTACCGGTTTGCCGATGCCGTTTACCAGTTCTTCAACCAGCCCGAACCGATCCGCGCGTCGGAGCTGGGGAACCTGATCACGGCGATCCATCGCGATTACGGCTACGGTCCGAGTCTCGGTTTGCAGAACTTGTTGGGCTCTCACGACACCGCCCGGATTGGTTCGATGGTGGTAAACCCGGATCATCGTCAGGATCACAAAAGTGGCGTCGAGGGGAATCACGGCTACTCGGTCCGCGCCCCCAACGCCGTGGAGAAGCAGCGGTGGAAGCAGATGGTCGCATTCCAGTTTCTCGCGCCGGGCGCCCCATTCATCTACTACGGCGACGAGGTCGGCATGTGGGGCGCGGATGATCCGGACTGCCGAAAGCCGATGGTGTGGCCCGATCTCAAGTTTGCGGCCGAGCGCGAACATCCGTTTGGGCAGAACCGTCCGGTGAACACTGTCTCGCCCGATGGCGACCTGCTTGCCTTTCATCGCCGATTGGCGGAACTGCGAGCCCGACATGAAGTTCTCCGCACCGGACAGTTTGAGTTAACGTTGCTGGACGACGAACAGCGGTTGATCGCATTCCGTCGGCAACTGTCGGCTAATGGTGCATCCGTCCTGGCGGTCTTCAACGCCTCGGACAAACCGGTGGTCCTAAAGCCCGGCGACTTGAAATGCGACTCGTTCGCCGGCTGGACAAACTTGTGGACCGGCGCGGCGGCATCTTCGGGTTCGTTGGAAGTTTCCGCGCGTTGGTTCGTGGCAATTGGCCGGGAGTCGAGGTGAGGCACGTGCTGAGACACCAAGTCATCACGTGACCAGAAGGAGGGTGTGGACTTGCCCGTCTTGACCAAAGGCAAACTCCGGCGATCAATCCCACTAAAAATGACCTTAGTGATTCGGTCGATGTGGTTCATGCGGGATCTCGGGGGGCCGTTGATTTTCGAAGTTTGAGGTGGAGGCGGGCGTCTGTTATGCCCAACGCATGAAGACCAATCGCATTTTTCACGGAGGGCTGTCGTCGCGACGCCGGTTCTTGAAAACTTCCGGCCAGTTTGCCGCGGCGTCTGCGCTGGCGGGGGTGGTGTTGCCGCACGTTCATGCGGCGGAGAACAACACGGTGCATCTCGCGCTCATTGGCTGCGGCGGGCGGGGCGCGGGTGCGGTGGCTAATGCGATGTCCGGGGGCGGCCTGGTGTTAGGAGATCAATCAGGCCGTCAGGCGTCGCCGGGCGAACTGGCTCTGGCACCGGTGAAGTTGGTGGCGATGGCGGACGTCCGGCAGGATCGGCTCGACGAAAAACATGCCGCGCTCAGGAACTCGCTGGGCGAGCGGGTGGATGTGCCGCGGGAGCGCCGCTTCCTCGGCTTCGACGCGTATCGTCACGCCATCGATTGCCTGCGTCCGGGGGATGTGGCCTTACTCACCACGTTTTCTTCGTTCCGCGCACAGCATCTGGAGTACGCGGTGCAAAAGGGCGTGCACGTGTTCATGGAGAAGACGTTCGGGCCTGATCCGGGGAGCATTCAGCGTTTGCTCAAGGCGGGTGAACTCGCGGAGAAGAAGGGTTTGAAAATCGCGTGCGGCCTGATGTGCCGGCATTCATCGGCGCGACAGGCGATGATCGCGAAGGTGCGGGAGGGCGCGCTGGGCGAGGTGTTGAACATCCGCGCTTATAGAATGGACGCGGGTTATTTCATGCAGCCATTCAAGCGGGATCAGAATGAACTGTTGTGGCAGCTCAGTCCGGGGCATCCCTATCAATTCATGTGGTCGAGCGGCGGCATCTTCATCGAGTTGATGATCCATCAGATGGACGAATGTTTCTGGATCAAGGATTCGTGGCCGGTCGCAGCGCACGGCGTGGGCGGACGTTTCGCCGGCAGCACGGACGCCAGCCAAAACCTGGACAGTTACTCGGTGGAATTTACGTTCGCCGATGGCAGCAAGGCGATGGTGACGGGTCGTTATATCCCGAAGACGCACCCGGAATTTGCGACGTATATTCACGGGACAAAATGCGCAGCGAAATTCTCGGGGGACATCCACGCGCCGGATTGCTGGATTTACAAGGATCAGAACATCGAACGCAGCAATGTCGCGTGGCGTCCGCCGAAGGAGACGGTGAATCCCTGGCAGGCGGAGTGGGATGTGTTGCTGGACGCGATACGGAACAACAAGCCGCATAATGAACTGCGCCGCGCGTGTTATTCCAACCTCGGCGCTATGATGGGACGCGCCGCCGTTCACATGGGCCGGGTGATTACTTGGGAAGAAATCTCGAAATCGAATTTCCGCTTCGCGCCGCACGCGGATCGATTGACGGCGGAGAGTCCGGCGCCGGTGCAGTGCGATGCGAGCGGTCGTTATCCCGCGCCGGTGCCGGGCAAGTGGGTGGAGGTGTGAGGCGCTTGACCGCAGGTCGGCGCGGCACGCGCCACACGCGCGATTCATTGTGCGGAGCATGCCTCAGGCTCTCGTAGAGCACGTGACGAAGGTCACGATGCCTCAGCGTAGATCTCGACCTTGAAGCACGTGGTTGGCCGACATTGCCGATGGAGGCGGGCACCTCGCTTTCTGTCAACGCGAGCAGCCCGGATCAGAATCGATATCTCAAGGTGGAGTAAACGAGATGGCTTTGGAAATCGGCGTTCCCGCCAAACGCCGCGTCTTTGTAGCGGAAATAGCCGTACTTCAGTGACAACTGGAGGTTATGCCTGATTCGCCGGACCACACTGGCGGTCACGCCGTGTTCTTCCGCGCCGCTCCCGTACGGAACGCTGAACGCGGAATTATCTTCGTAATTATCCGCTCGATAATACCCGTAACCGAGGATGAGGTCGGACTTCTCGTCGAGAACGAACGTTGAAGATAAGTTCACCGCCCAATAATTATTCTGCGAATTGAGGATGGCCCGCGTGTGGGCGGAGGCTGGATTCCGGGTGTCGCTCAATACGTAGTTAAGCCCTGCTTGCAACCCAATCCTCGACCACGGGGTCCAACTCACGTCTTGCGCAATGATGTGGCTCGTCATCTCTGAGGATTCGGCCTCGCCTAAACCCGAGGCTGAATCAGGTTGGGTGTGGATCGTGGAGAGTTGATGTTCATAGCGGCTCACAAGAGTGAGATTCTGCCGAGGCCTGAGTGTGAGCCGAAGGTTGCCGTCAAACGTCTCGAATTCCTGCATCACGAGGAACGCTGGGTAGCGGTTATTGCTCCCGGCGTCATTGGGTGTGCTGTCGCCGTGATGATCGTAATCATAGCGGTTCAATTTGTAGTATCCCCCGACATCCAGCACCACACGACGGTGTGGATACCATCGAACGCCTGCCGTGTACTTCTGGAATAGCCACGTGTCTTCCGTCTCACGCCTAACGACCGAAATCCCGATCGCATTCACAGGACCCAATCCGCCGCTTTCTCTTAAGTCCCCGTTGCCTTGGGACCATTCGCCCCGTGCATGGAAAACATAGTTGGTAACGCCGGTGTAATTCAGATCCAGCCGCTCCCTTACATCGAGGTGGGCGCGGTCGCTCTCACCTGAAAATGGCGTGGCCGCAAATGTGCCCAGGGTTTGGAATCCCCGCACCGAAGCATCCATTTCCTCCTTTTGCACACGCACTGAAGGTGTGATGGAAAAGACGGGCACAGGCCTGTACATGAGATTCAAATCCCACACGTGCTCATCCAGTCGCGAACCACCGTGCAACCGATGGTAGCCCGCTCCATTCTGAGACCCGGGCGCGTAACCGACATCGAAGTCGGAACCATAAATGCGGCTCCCAGAAAGTGTGTTGTCCAAGTCCGAATACGAATAGCCCGACGTGAGCAGCAGGTTCTGCTTAATCCATGTCTCCGTGAAGGCGTGAACATTGAACAAGTCGTAGGTTGTGCCCTGGCGGTCGGTGATTCGCTGCTGCGCCGGCTCGCGCGGGGACTGAGTAATCTTGAGGGCATTGTCCAGTTTACCTGATTCATAGACCAACCCGAGACCGAAGTCCGTGGTCTTGATACGATGCGCCACATCGAGTTGGAAGGCATCGCTGCGCTCATCGATGTCGTAGAACGAGGGACTCAATCCTCGTGTCATACTGATGGCCGGGTGTGCAATTCCCCAAATCGTGGAAGCCTTCTCGCCTTGCCGGCCGTTGTGACGGTATTTGAATGTGATCTCCGGAACCTTCTCCAGTCTTAGGCCCCCTTCGAAGATGAATCGGCTTCGGTCGAGCGCGAGGGATCGGTCCCCGATGGGATACCACACGTCCGCAGGCGGAAAATAGCCGCCGTCACCGTTGGACCATGTCCTGAATTCACTGTAGCTGAGGCGCAGAAAGCCGATTTTTTCCCGCTGCACATCGAGCCTGAAGTCGTAATCGTTGTTATCGTAAAGCGCCCGGCCATCGACCGACAGAATGGTGATCTTGTCGAGATTGGTTTGGTAGTGGAGGTCGCTGACGCCCCCAAACAGGCCGTAAGAGGTCTGGTGTCTCTGTTGTGCCGCGCCGCGATTGCCGCGGGTCATGATTCCGCCGGCGGAGAAATCGATCCAGTTCACCGCTGTGTTGGTCCCGCCCTCGAACATCTGTTCGGGAGTCATGGGCTCCCCAGCGGCTTCCGCGGGCGGCGAATTGGTGTCCGCCGCCACAAGGATCGAGGTGACGCTGTAGAAACCCAGCAGCGATGCGCGACTCGTGATTCGTCTCCGGGCTGCCGTTGTCGTTTGGAATTTCACGATGGGGTCTTTCCTTAAAACCGCAGGGAAGAACTAACGCGCGATCCGTGAACCGCCTCATGGCAGCCAGCCGTCCAGCAGCCTCCCTGTTGCACGCGCAACGTGTGATCAGAGCCGCCCAAAAATATCCTGCCACCCTTCACCTGTTGAAAATGGCATTTGAAGCAGAGCGTTGAATCCCGGGCCGTCAGCAACTTTGCGTTCACCGAGCCGTGAGGAGTGTGGCAGGTGGTGCAGCCTTCGCGCACCGCCTCGTGTTCGAAGACATGCGGTCCGCGCTGGCTGGCGTGACACGCCAAACAACTTTCATTTTCGCTCAGGCGCGACATGCCACCCCCTTTGTGAATCGAACCTTTGTGCGGCGAATGACAATCCGTGCAACTCAACCTGCCTTCAGGGACCGGATGGTGGCTGGGCAAGTTAAACTGGCCGCGCACGTTGGCGTGACATTGAAGGCACGCCACATCCCTGGGTCGCGACGCGGGTACAGCGGACACCATTTGAAAACTGTTCGCCGTGGAACGTCCCGCGGCAAAACTGAAAGGCGGTTTCACTTCCCCGCCAGAGTCAGAATGCAGGCTGGAGGGTCCGTGGCACGACTCACATCCTGCATTGAGTGCGTTGGGACCTGGCGTCATGAGCCGGGCATGATCCGCGGTGGCAAAGTCGCGCACGAGTTTGTCGTGGCATTGCGCGCATTCCTGCGAGCCGATGTACTTGGCGCCCGGCACCATTGGTAAATCCACCACGGAACGTTGGACGGTGTTGCAGGAAAGAACTGCGGTCAGCAACGCCACCAACCCAATGCAGAATGCCTGTCCCCTGCCCTTGCCGGAGAACAGGTTTCTCATCAATTCCACGTTGCGATGCATTATGTTTTCCGGGCTTCGTTTCTGTATCCGCTTAGGCTCGACGGGCTCCCATTGAACGACGGCGCCACATTGTGCGTCTTGAATCACCGGGTCAGTTCGGATTGAACCCAAGCCTGCGCTGCGTCTAGCAGGGTGATGGCGTAGGGTCCGTTGTGAACCCCATAGCTGCCGTCATTGATCACCAGGTAAAGATTGAAGCGCGCCTTCTGAATGTTGGCGGGGATGAATCTCTGCTCGTCCTTCGCTGGCACACTCGGGTTCGATACGGGTCCGCGCAAAGTCCCCGTTGGATTCGA
This sequence comes from uncultured Verrucomicrobiae bacterium, assembly GCA_963760275.1. Lineage (GTDB taxonomy): Bacteria > Verrucomicrobiota > Verrucomicrobiia > Limisphaerales > SIBH01 > JANNGC01. Next base: position 942,257 of record CAVXCM010000002.1, on the reverse strand, counting down.
TAACCGCCCCGGCTCGTCATACTCCCAGGCCAAGGCGCCATATTTACGGAGTTCAACTGGCGACCGATGGACGGCCCATTCATCCAGACCGTCTTTTACCTTCTCGCTCAACGACTGGATGATCTCCTTCACAAAAAAAACGAAAGCGCGAGCGTTGGCAGCCGTGCCATGGCAACTGGCGCAACTTTCATAGGACGACACTGCAAACGTGTGGCCGGAAGTCCCGTGAGCCGTCGGCATGTGGCAGGTAACGCATTGCTTTTCGATTCGTGAATGCGTGGCCGGAAACGCGGGGCGCTGGCCGGTTGCGAGCACTCCGACCGTTCCGAGCAGCATGTTGTATTGCAGCGATGGGTGGGGGGCACGGTCGCCGCTCATCCATGTTGCGCTCCGGTCATTATGGCATTGGGCGCACGTATTGACCTGCGGATTGTAATTCGTGGAAAAACTGCCGCCCGCGTGGAAGTCCTGCAACGAAGCCAGGGGCTCACGCAATTGATTGGTGTAACGAGAGCCGACGATGGCGTTGGTGAAAAGGAAGCGGAACCCAGTCAGAACATTGGTGAAGCGCTGTACCCCCGCCAGCACGTTTGTGTGGACGTAGCTGCGATGTGAATCATGACAGGTGCTGCACGCCACGCCCACCGCCGCCGCTTCATGCCCACTGGTCAGTGAGATATTCTTTAACAACGCGGCGCGGACCGTCCCGGAATGACAACGCCCACAACTCGTGATGGAACTCGTGCGACCTAATCCGCTGGTGAACTCACGTTTCAAATCGGCCCGTACCGCTTGATGACCCGAGGCGCTCCATTCTTCATAGTAAGGGAGGTGCGACAAAGCAACTTGAGCAGGAACTCCCGCGGCTGTGTGGCATCCGCCGCAAACTGTGGCGGCCGTTTCCACCCGCGGGCGCAATGTAAAATCATCAGGGTTCGCCGCGTGCGGACCCGCAGGTCCGTGGCAGTTCTCGCACTGCACGCCGGCGAGATGAGAAGTTTTTGTCTTGCTGATGAATCCCGTCGGCAGCCCGTGACCCACGGTATGGCAGGCCTGACAGGATTGATTCGACTGGCCTCCTTGCGACACGAACAGCGCCTTCGTAAACGCCGAAGCGTGCGAAGTCCTTGCCACGGTGTCGTGGGTTGCTGGGTGACATTCCGTGCAAGCCCGATCGCCAATGTACTGCGGTGCGGGGCCTGACAGCCTGAACATGGCGTTACTGCTGTTGACGGATACGAACGCCTTGTTCGTCAACCTTGGCCCACCCACGGGTTGCCACTGGGGCTGAGCCAGGTTGAGTTTTTGGAAGAGTTGATAATAACCCGCCGGACCATACCAGCTCACAGCGACGCCGTTGGTGGCGCGTTGAATACCAGTGATGGTCGGCAAGCCTGGAACACCTCCCGGTTGCGTGATCGACAAATGCTCCACGTCCTGCGCGTCGGTGCCGTTGTTAATCCAGAGAGGCCCGGACACAATCAATGCGGCCGCCAGTCGCCGCCATTGCCAGAGCCGAAAATCATACCGAGGCGTAACGGCGTGAGCCACTTCGGGAAACCGTGACCCAGGCATTGGCAGTTGGCATTGATTGGCCATTGAGGTTCGTGAACTTCCCGATTCCTTTTCTCACCTAAGGGTTCGCCAGCATGGCGCCGCGGCATTGCGTTAATGAACTCAGTTCGCGCCAGAAGAGTCAGCGGTAAGACTAGGCGGATCCGAACACAGAACTTCTCGTTTCTTGGCAGACCTTCGCCATGGCTTGCTTGAGACTGGGGTGCCATTACCTCGCCGGACGCTTGGGCCGGATCGAAATTGCCGAGCACGCTCTTGTGAAGTGGGAAGTCGTCGCACCGGTACGGCCTTGTTTGCACCCGAAGCCTCCACCCATCTCATGAGATCCAAAATGCCTTTCGCCCGGGCCAGCAGGCGAAAGGCATCCGGCCATTTAAGCGCTCCGTCGTAGCGGGCGCGCGACCAAAGCCTTACGGATAGATGAGCCGGTAGATTCGAGTCTGGCCGGATAAGATCGGCACCGTGACGGGAGGCGCATTCGTCACGTCGGTCCAGGGCGACTCCGCGATCGGGTCGGATAGCACCGGCGTACACTGAAGAACGAAGTCTATGCCGCTCCATCCGAACACCAGTGTCGTGCCCGTCCTGATCGTCGTCAGCGTCGGCGGAGGTCGGCTCATGATGGGCCGTGTCAACAGCTCGAAGGCTTGGTCGATTTCCATGTGGTAGAGCTGGTTCGTCCGCCACAGGGAATTGGGATAAACCCAGTTTGAATTGGGCATGACGACGTGCCCCATTACAGAGATGTCCAACCGTTGTGTCGGGCTGGTGTGCCAGCCCCAGAAATGATTGGTGGCGCGCTTGCCCGTTTGCGTCTGGACCCAGTCGATGAAGCCTGTGGAATTGGTCACGGGCACGATGCGATGGCCGACTTGGGCGTTAATCGCGAGCCAGTAGATGACATTGCTGCGTTCAAGGAACGCACTGGGCCGGGCGATGCCGCGCAACCCGTGGTCCAGGCAGGTGTCGCTGAGGGCCACTTCATATTGCCAGATGCGGTTGCTGTCCCAACCGATGTAGGGCGTTGCTGTGCGTTTCACCGCGGCGATGGGAGCCACATAGGTGCCGAGCAAACGTTCGGGCCTGCTGAATGGCGTGCCCGCGGCTACCGGCCGATCCGAGAAGAATGACAGCACGAACCCATCCTCAAACGGCGCCACTGTCGGGCTGGGAGGTTCGAAGCCAGGCAAATACGAACCCCACCACCGCACGCAAACAATGGGCCGGCCGTCAGAACGGAAGTCATCGGCGATGACCCAATTCGGTTGCACCACGTTCGTTCCCGACTGCATCAGCGTCGTCCAGTCGAAGTCCGATGGCCGGTTTCCGCCATGCATATTCGGATTCTGTCCAGCATTCGTGAAGACAAGGTAGCCGGGAAGTTGCGACCATTTGGCAATTTTGACCGATGGACACGGGCATCTAAAGAAATACCCATCCACCGTCTGTGGCAATCGATTGCCGCAGAGGTCGGTGAGATTGGTGGAAATCACCAGCGAGTAAGTGTTGTCACACTGGAGCGGAGTGGTTCGGAGGCTGACCGTCTGGCCATCAGGGCTGAGGACGACGGCTACGACATTGGCGGCAGCACCTCCGCTCAAGTTGATCAGGAAATAGTTCGCGGGGTTGTTAGCTGGGCCCGCCTCCATCGGTTCGCTGAAGGTCACCACGACCTTGTTATTAGTCACGCAATCGGGCTGCACGGACAAGACCAACGGCCGAATGGTGTCACAGGGCGGCAGGCAGCAAACGATAAGCATCCCACTGGTGATCGGCCGGCCATTGGGCGAGCGGATCGTCACCTTCACTAGATCGCGATTGATTGGTTCCACGTCCGCCGGAAGCAGCACACCAGCGCGTTGGCTGAAGCTGCACACGATCAAATCCTTGATCAGTTGAGCGCACTCCAACGCTGTGCCTCCATTCTCAAACGTCACTGTTCGCTCCTGCATGTCGTAGTGATCGTCCCCCGCGTTGAAGTGAAGCTCCACCGTGACACGGGAGTTCGTGACCCAATCCCCTCGGATGTAAACGCACATCACGCCATTGGTGACCTGCCCATAGAAGTATTGCTGCCCCGGACCGGGCGGCGTGTGGGTGGTTTGGAACGGAACCGTGGAAACCGTCGGGGTTTCACGACTGGTCCAGACCCAGGTATCCTCGCCGCCCTTGATACTGGGGAAGATTGGCTTGAACGGTCCTACGTTGCCATCGCCCAACTGCACTGCCAGGACTGGGTTCGGCATATTCGGCATCGGTGGCGGCACTGTGCCGAGTCGCGCGGTCAGTTGTGTATCTGTTGCGGTCAGCACCCGGAAGGGATCCCATGGCTTGGGCGGGACGAGCGGTCCCACCACCATCAAGCAAACGTTGTTCGGGTTATTACCGAACCCACTTCCGGTCACAGTGATGATATCGCCGGTAACACCACCAGCCGGGCTTACGCCGGTAATCACCGGCACCCGCGGTGACATGCAGCAAATGGTCAACATCCCGCTTGTGATGGGCTGGTTGTTCGGCGAGCGAACCGTCACCTTCACCAGATTGGCATTGATCGGTTCAACGTCTGCAGGCAACAGCACTCCGCCGCGTTGTTGAAATGCGCAAACGATCAAATCCTTGATCAGCTGGGCGCACTCCAGCGCTGTGCCGCCGTTGGCAAAGGTAACCGTGCGTTCCTGCATGTCGTAATGAACGCCCCCGGCATTGAAATGCATCTCCACCGACACGCGGGCGTTAGTCACCCAGTCGCCACTGACGTAAACGCACATGACCCCGTTCGTCACCTGCGCGTAGAAGTATTGCTGTCCAGGGCTCGGCGGCGTGTGAACGGTGGTGAAGTTCCCAGGCGCCGTAACAGCTGGTTCGCGGCTCCTCCAGAACCACGTGTCTTCGCCTCCTCGGATGCTCGGGAACGCGGGTTTGAAAGGACCTACGTTACCATCGCCCAGCTGCAACATCAGGACTGGCGCGGGCATCCCGGACATCGGCGGAGGAACTGTGCCCAGTCGGGCCGTAATGCGCGTGTCGGTAGCTGACAACACTCGCAGCGGATCCCAAGGCTTCGGCGGCACCATCGGGCTCACCGCCATCAAACAAATGTCGTTCGGATCGTTCCCAAATCCCTGTCCCTCAATCGTAATGATGTCACCCGTCTTCACACCGTCTCGGGGACTCACGCTCGTGATGATGGGACCTTGCGTTGGCTGGCTGACGCAAATGGTGAGCAAGCCCCAGGTGATCGGCTGGCCGTCGGCGCGGCTGACGGTGATCTTTACCCGCCCGTCAGGCTGCGGGGTCACCGTCACGTTCACCTCCGCCCCGGCCTGCTGGCGGAAGGCGCAGACGATGATGTCCCTCATCCGCTCAGCGCATTGCAGCGTCGTGCCCGCCCCGACAAAGCGCGTCCGCGGCGCATCCAGATCCAGCCCTTCATTGGCCGTGTGCGCCCGCGCCGTGACCTGCACCAGCGTGTTGGAAGTCCAGTTGCCCGAGATGTACGTGCAGAGCCGGCCATCCACCACCTGCCCTTCAAACCAACGCACCCCAAAGCGCGGCGTGCTCGGAATGGGAATGAAGTTCACATCCCCCACCCCGCCCGGGTCCAGCCCGCGCCACACCCACACATCGTCCTCCACAAAAACGTCAAAGAACGCCGGGCGGAACCGGCCCACATTGCCCTGCCCCACACCCACCATGATCCGGGCAGGCTGGGCATTGGACAACACCACGCCCACCCGGGCCGTGATGCGATCCTCACTCGCCGAGAGCGCCCGCAACGGCACCGCCGTATCCCCATAACGCGCCACCACACACAGGTTGTCGGGATTGTTCCCAAAACCCTGGCCCGTGATCGTCACCACATCCCCCTCACGCGCCGTCAGCGGAAACACCCCCGTCACCACCGGCCTGACCGGCTGGCTGACGCAAATGGTGAGCAAGCCCCAGGTGATCGGCTGGCCGTCGGCGCGGCTGACGGTGATCTTTACCCGCCCGTCAGGCTGCGGGGTCACCGTCACGTTCACCTCCGCCCCGGCCTGCTGGCGGAAGGCGCAGACGATGATGTCCCTCATCCGCTCAGCGCATTGCAGCGTCGTGCCCGCCCCGACAAAGCGCGTCCGCGGCGCATCCAGATCCAGCCCTTCATTGGCCGTGTGCGCCCGCGCCGTGACCTGCACCAGCGTGTTGGAAGTCCAGTTGCCCGAGATGTACGTGCAGAGCCGGCCATCCACCACCTGCCCTTCAAACCAACGCACCCCAAAGCGCGGCGTGCTCGGAATGGGAATGAAGTTCACATCCCCCACCCCGCCCGGGTCCAGCCCGCGCCACACCCACACATCGTCCTCCACAAAAACGTCAAAGAACGCCGGGCGGAACCGGCCCACATTGCCCTGCCCCACACCCACCATGATCCGGGCAGGCTGGGCATTGGACAACACCACGCCCACCCGGGCCGTGATGCGATCCTCACTCGCCGAGAGCGCCCGCAACGGCACCGCCGTATCCCCATAACGCGCCACCACACACAGGTTGTCGGGATTGTTCCCAAAACCCTGGCCCGTGATCGTCACCACATCCCCCTCACGCGCCGTCAACGGAAACACCCCCGTCACCACCGGCACCCGAGGTGGAGTGGTACAGATGACCAGCCATCCCATGTCGATGGGCCGGTTATTGGGGGCGCGAATCGTAATCTTCACCACGCCGTTGCCCAACTCTTCGACGTCCGCGGGCAACAGCACGCCGAGGTTTTGCTGCGCATCACAAACGATGATGTCTTTAATCAACGTAGCGCAGGCGAGCGTTGTCCCGCTGCCAGCCAGTATGGTGCGGGGCTGCATATCGTACCAGGTGCCGCCCGCTTTGAGGTGCGCATCGATGTACACGCGCGCATTAGCGCCCCAGTTACCATTCAAATAAATACAGAGCACGCCGTTGGTGAGAGTGCTGTAGAACCATCGCAAGGGCGGCTCTGGAGGGACGGGTATCGGCGTAAAGTTGAAGGTAGTTGTGGCGGCGGTTGCGCTGCTGCGCCAGGTCCAGTTGTCCACAACGGTAATGTTTTGGAATGCGGGCCTAAACAACTCGGAGCTTCCCAGCCCCTTGGATAACATGATTGGACCGGGCGGAGTGTTCGGCGCGATCGGGCCAAGCCGGGCAGTGATCCGATTTTGGGTCGCGGAAAGAACCCGCATCGTGACGGGCGTGCTGCCCATGACCATGACGCAAATATTATCTTCGTTGGTGCCGAAGTTATCGCCTGTGATGGTGATGATGTCCCCGCTCCTGCCGCTCAACGGGCTGACTCCCGTGATCACTGGCGCGGCGCCCACCAAAATCAATCGCGCCACCGAACTCGTCACCGAGCCGCCGGAATCGCTGACGGCCACTTCATAGTTTCCGGCGTTTGCAGAAGTAGCATTGGGGATACTCAGGTTGGCGGCAGTGGCTCCCGGGATGGCGACGCCGTTACGTCGCCATTGGTAATTGAGAGGTGCGGTCCCGGTGGCGACCACCGTGAACGCGGTGGACTGCCCCGTGTTGACAACCCGATCCTCAGGCTGCTGTGTGATCACCGGTGGCGCGAGAACGTTGTAGGGCGCAATGGTTGTGGACATTCCATTGGCTTGGTCTTTGCCCTGGAAGTAAACCGTTTGCGGACCGCCGCGGGAATCTGCCTGGATGGTCGCCTGCCAGAACGGTCCGGAGCGCGTCATGGGCATTCCGTTGGCCCATACGTTGACCATGGGGACGACTTCATTGAAGGCAACTCGCACCACGATTGGAGCGCCGCGCGTCGGGTTTGTCGGGCTGACACTCGTCGAGGTGGGGACGGAAATGAACTCTTCACATTCGTCCGGCATCGCATTGAAATTCCGATCCTGTGAACGACCCACGGCGATATCGATCGCATCGGGAATCCCGTTTTGGTTGCAGTCATTCACCGCGCGCGCACAGGCCGTTGACGTGGCGGAGTTATCTACGACCAGGGCCATTCCCGCGCACGCTCCGACACGTTTACCATCCGGGAAGATGCCGGTCACCGCCAACGTACCCTCACTACACGAACCATTGGCGCATTGTCCGTATGAGCGCATGGCCACAGTGATGACGTTTGATTGTCCAGGTCCCAGCAGCGGTACATCGGTGCTGATCATGGGTTGGGTGTAAGGATGGGCCGGCAGCGGAATGCAGTTGTTACTCGGGCTGAACATGATTGGAAAATCATCGCCAAACGGTGACGAGATGGAAAAGACCCCCTGTCGTTCGTTGGCGCCTTGTGCGCGGACTGCGGACTGCCGCGAGCCAGCGAAGGCGGTCAATTGCACCGAGTTGCTCGGATCGTTGTTCACGATGGAATAGCGAGCCAGGACCGCGTCCCCAGCCACTCGCCGGGGAGCGGATTCGCTGAGCAACGTCACGCTGACGCGAGGCACACCGGGCTTTCCAGGAACCGGGGGAACGATGCACACCACCGTATCGCCGCTGGCCGAGAGGCTCATTCCATCTGAGAAGCCCACTGTGGCCGTCCCGTAGGCACAATAATAACCCTCGGTCATTCCAGGCGGGATGGGCACTGAGACGGTGTAAGTGGTGGCTGCTCCTGCGGGAGTACAAGCAGGCAGCGCGACTGGCGTCACGAAGACGGGCATGGCCGGCGGCCCAACCGGAGGAGCCAACGGGCAGGCAGGCGGTGGAAAAACAGCGAAATCCGCCAGGAAGTAAAGCGCAACGGACAAGCTGGCGGAGGTGGGCGTAGCGGGGACCGCACAAGGCGTCGTCGGGCAACTGGGGCATGAGGCAGTCAGCGTAAACGTGACTGTCAAATCTCCCGGAGAAAACGTTACCAAACCCATCCCGGTCGGTGCGGACTTACCCAGGCTCATGGCTTTGAGACAGGGAGTGGGACTGAGGAGGCATGCGGGACCGAAACTGCCTGCACATCCCGAAGTGGAGCGGGGCAAAGAAGCCGTCGTGATACAAAGGCACGCGATGATTGCGCGCCCGAATTTCGTAAGGCCTGCGTTGAGTTTCATATCTTGATTCCTGATTAGGGTTTCCGTTCCAAAATTTCCTCGAGCTCTCGGCTCTTGTTTTCCGGCCGGCATGAAAGGTGAGCGGGGAACTGGCACCGCCAGCCCCCTTACTAGTTCAAAGGAGACTTATCAAAGAGCATCGTTGAATTGTGAATCTCTCGCTGCGCTCAATTGCCTTTCGGAATGCGTGTGTGAGTTACATGAAGCAACTCCTGTAAATTAGTATCCGCCGCCGGGCATTTGGATGTACGGCGCTGAATTTCTTTTGCGCCACGTCACGGTCCGGGAACGTGAGCAACGACAGATTGATCCAAGCGGGTGAGCAAAAAATGGTGAGTCACCTCAGACGCGTCGGACGTTTTGAGACTTAGAACAACGAGGGGAGATGGCGTTGAGAGCGCCGCGAAAATCGGACCAAAGTTCGACGCCTGTTTCGCACTTCAAGTTTGTCGAGCCAGCCTGCACCCTTCCCCAGTGAAATATCGCCGCTTCGGAAAAACGGAATTACAGATGCCTGTCATTTCTTGCGGTGGCATGCGCTACCAATTCAAGTGGCAGGACGTGGACCCGCGGGACGTGCCGGCGGACAATCAGGCCAATCTCGAGGCAACCATTCACCGCGCCTTTGAATTGGGTATCAACCACATCGAAACCGCGCGTGGCTATGGCTCGTCGGAAATGCAGCTCGGGTCCGTGCTGCCTAAATTCCCGCGCGATAAACTCATTGTGCAAACCAAGGTCGCGCCCTTCGCCAAAGCCGATGAATTCCTCCGCACGTTCGAGAAATCGCTGAAGTATCTCCGGCTCGACTACGTGGAGTTGCTATCGCTTCACGGCATCAACAATCGCGAACTGCTCAGTTGGTCGTTGCGCCGGGGCGGATGTCTCGACGCCGCGCGTCAACTTCAGGACCGCGGCCTGTGCCGTCATGTCGGGTTCACTACTCACGCCACGACGGATGTCATCCTGGAAACCATCGCGAGCGACGGCTTCGACTACATCAACCTCCACTGGTATTTCGTGAACGAATTGAATTGGCCCGCGGTGCGCGCCGCTCGTGAGAAGGACATGGGAGTGTTTATTATCAGTCCCAATGACAAGGGCGGAAAACTTTACGACCCCCCGGCGAAGCTCGTGAAACTGTGCGCTCCCCTCACCCCCATGCAGTTCAACGACCTTTACTGCCTGGCTCGCCCGGAAGTGCACACGCTCAGTTGCGGGGCGGCACGTCCGACCGACTTCGACGAGCACGTGGCCGCCCTTCAGCACTACGATCACGTTCACGAAATGATTGCCCCCATCGAGAAGCGAATGCGTGACGAGATGGCGTTTACGTTAGGAAAGGATTGGTGCGAACAGTGGTTTGAAGGCCTGCCCGAATACCTCGACGTACCGGGCGAAATCAACGTGTTGGAAATCCTGCGTCTGTGGACCTATGCCAAATCCCTCGACCTGAAAAGCTGGGGCAAGATGCGCTACAACTTGCTCGGCCAGGCCGACCACTGGTTTCCCGGTGAGAACGCGGCCAAGGCGGGAAACGTGGCTTGGAAATCACTTCTTAATCGTAACGCCTTCGCGGATCGAATCCCCGCCATCCTGCAGGAAGCGCACGCCATGCTGGTGGAAGCTCCCAAAAAACGATTGAGCGAATCATGACCCAACTGGTGCGGCATGTTCACGTGTTCCATTTGAGGACTGGACACCAGCCTCTTCGTGCCTGACAAAAACGCGCCGTGAAACAAGACATGGAGAAAGAACAAATGCCGTCCCGCAGCGCGCTCGCGAGCTTCATCTTTTTAAGTCGCTGGCTCCAGGCGCCTCTGTATGTGGGCCTGATCATCGCGCAAGCTGTTTACGTTTACCGTTTCCTCCTGGAATTGTGGCATTTGATCGGGTTTGCCCTGTTCAACCATCTTCCACCCGCATCAGTGCCAAAGGGGCTCGATGCAGAAGTGTCGGTCATGTTAATGGTCCTCGGCCTGATCGACGTCGTGATGATCGCCAATCTGTTGATCATGGTGATAGTGGGCGGCTACGAGACGTTTGTTTCGCGATTGAATTTGAAGGGGCATCCCGATCAACCCGAGTGGTTATCCCACGTGAACGCCGGTGTGCTGAAAGTGAAGCTGGCCACGGCGCTCATCGGCATCTCATCCATCCACCTGCTCAAGACATTCATCACACCCAACTCTGACGCCACCACCACGCTGTGGCAGGTAATCATCCACGTGACGTTCGTCTTTTCCGCCATCGCACTCGCCTGGATTGATCGGCTTACCATTCGGACTGAAGAGAGAGCGCACTAGGCGTGTCCGGGTTGAAGTGGCTGGCAGCACTCCGTTCCAAGGGTTTCAGCGAAACGCCAATTCCATTCGGGGCGCATTTCGTACATCCTGCCGGCCATGCGCCACCTCATTCTCGTGATCCTAGCGACCTGCGCCCTGAGCAATGGCCTCATTGCCGCGGAACCTGCACGGCCCAACGTGCTGCTCATTTGCGTGGACGACTTAAAGCCGGTGCTCGGTTGCTACGGCGACAAGACCGTGAAGTCGCCCCATATCGACCGACTCGCCTCGCGCGGTGTGGTCTTCGACCGCGCGTATTGTAACCAAGCCATCTGCTCACCTTCCCGCAATGCACTGATGACCGGAGTGCGGCCCACGACCCTGGGCATTTACGATCTCGGCACCAACTTCCGTCAGGCTTCCTCGAACGCGGTCACGCTGTCGCAATACTTCATGAAGCACGGATATCGCGCTGAAGCGTTGGGGAAAATTTTCCACGTGGGCCACGGTAACCAGGAGGATGCGGCGTCGTGGAGCGTGCCGCACTATCAGCAAAAATCAGTTGCTTACGTCCTGGCTGAAAGCCGCGCCAACCAGTCGTTGACTCGTGAAGAAGCGCTTTTCGCCAACGACACAGATGTCGCGAAGCTGCCGCGGGGCGCCGCGTATGAATCGGCTGACGTTCCAGACAATGCCTATCCGGATGGCAAGCTCGCCGACGAAACGATCCTGCGATTGAGATCCGCGAAGACCAGGCCGGCCCAACCTTTCTTTTTGGCCGTGGGATTCCTCAAGCCACATCTGCCCTTCTGTGCGCCGAAGAAATATTGGGATCTTTACGATCGTGCCGCGTTCACCCTCCCTGCACTCCGGACCCCGCCTGAAGGAGCGCCGAAGTACGCACCGACTACTTGGGGGGAATTGAGACAATACAGTGGCATGCCCACGAACGGGCCCGTGACAGACGAGCAGGCTCGCACGCTCATCCATGCCTATCACGCCACGATCAGTTTCATGGATGCGCAACTAGGCCGCGTGCTCGATGAATTGGATCGGCTAAATCTCACAACGAACACCGTGATTCTCCTCTGGGGCGATCACGGCTGGCACCTCGGAGACCACGGTCAATGGTGCAAGCACAGCAACTATGAGCAGGCCACGCGAATTCCCCTCATCGTTTCCGCTCCCGGCATCGCCCGGCCCGGCACCCATGCCGCCAATGCGCTGGTTGAGACTGTGGACATTTTTCCGACCCTGGCCGAACTCGCCGGACTTCCCTCCCCGAAGGTTCCCCAGGGATTGGACGGGCGCAGTTTCGTCCCGGCCTTGCGTGATCCCAAGCTTGGTCTCAAGAACTACATCTATCACGTTTACCCGCGGGGTGAGCGACTTGGCCGCGCGGTGCGAACCTCACGCTATCGTTTCGTGGAATGGAAAGTTCCAGGCGCAGCGGCTTCCACGGCAGAACTGGAACTCTACGATTACGAATCGGATCCGGCCGAAACGAAAAATCTCGTCGCGTCGCAGCCCCAGATGGTGGCGCGCATGCAGGGAATGCTCAGCAGCCTTCCCGAGGCCAAGCCCCAAATTAAAAGCGCCAACACCTCGAGCAAACAACGACAGGACCGCAGCGCCCTCTTTAAGCAGAAGGATGCCAACAGCGACGAGAAATTGTCGCGAGCGGAATTCCTCGCCAATCAGCGCGACCCGTCGACTGCACCGGACCGCTTTGAGCGTTTCGACACAAACAGAGACGGTGCCTTAAGCCGCGAAGAATTCGTTCTCATGGGAACTGTCGCGAAGCCCTGATGGGCCATGTGCGCTGGACGCACACCAAAAAATCGTATCCGCCCGCGCTCGCGAGGAGTCCTAATGCCCATGCAATACTCGATGCGTTCTTCCCACCCCCTCTGCCTTGTGGCGTTCATTCTTGCCATGACGCACTACGGGCTCGGTGCGCAATCATGTGAGCCGTTGAATTGGACGGCCCAACAGGACCATCAGAACATGAAGGAACAACTGGGCATCGTCCGACTTCGACCCGGGCCCAGTGGCAATGCGACGGCGACCAACGCAGCCAATTACGATCCGGCCAAGGCGAATCCATTTCCCAACCTGCCCGAACTGCTCGTAACCAAAGACGGCCAATCGGTCACCACCGCCGAACAATGGTGGAAGGTGCGGCGCCCGGAAATCGTGGAAGACTTCGAGCGCGAGATCGTGGGTCGCGTGCCAAGGAATGTTCCCAAGGTGACGTGGACCTTGGTGACGCAGGCGACCGATCGCGTCGTGGGCACCGTGCCGGTCGTGGCCAGGCAATTGGTCGGCCACGTGGACAACGCGACGTGCCCCTCGATCCAGGTCGACATCCAAATGAACCTCGTGACGCCCGCAAAGGCCAAAGGTCCCGTTCCGGTGCTCATGATGTTTGGTTTCGGCAGCGCTCTTCCCCGGCGTCCCGGCGAACCTGCGCCCACCAATCGCTTCGACGCGTTGGGCGGCGGCGCGACTGTCGGGCCGACCTCGACCGAGATGCTCATCGCCGCTGGCTGGGGTTACGCGACGATTGTGCCCAACAGCATCCAGGCCGACAACGGAGCCGGACTGACCAAAGGGATCATCGGCCTCGTGAACCAAGGGCAGCCGCGCAAGCCGGACGATTGGGGCGCGCTGCGCGCCTGGGCCTGGGGCGCCGCGCGCGGACTGGACTATCTGGAAACCGATCCCGCCGTGGAGGCAAAGAAGGTCGGCATCGAAGGCGTATCCCGCTACGGGAAAGCCGCACTCGTCACGCTTGCCTTCGAACCGCGTTTCGCCGTTGCGCTCGTTGCGTCGTCCGGCGAAGGCGGCGCCAAACTGCATCGCCGCAATTTCGGCGAGGCGGTGGAGAACCTCACGGGTTCCGGCGAGTACCATTGGATGGCCGGCAACTTTCTGAAATACGGCGCAGCAGAATCAAAATTCGGCAGCAAGAACGCGGGAGACATTCCCGTGGATGCTCATCAACTCATCGCGTTGTGTGCTCCGCGTCCTACGTTCATCAGCTACGGCATTCCGGCGAAGGGCGATGCGAACTGGCTCGATCAACAAGGCAGTTACATGGCCACGGTGGCGGCCGGCGCCGTCTTCCGACTGCTCGGTGCGCGGGACATTGGTGAGAAGGAAAATTATCGCACAGCGAAAATGCCGCCGGTTAACACGGGAATGCTCGACGGCGAACTAGCCTGGCGCCAACATGACGGCGGTCACGAATCGCGGTCGAACATGAAGCACTTCATCGACTGGGCGAGCAAGCACCTCAAACACACACCGCCTTCACCCGCGCCAAAATAAAGTCGACGCTGGCAATCAGTGCTCTCCGTCCTTCGCCAACAACACGTCGGCCGCGGCCAAGCCTGCTGATGCGGCGGAGGAAAGTTTTCCGCGATGGTGAACTTTTCTCGTCTCGGTTGCCCTGCCTATGCATCCTTCGAGGGATGAAAATCACCGCCGCTCTCCTGGTGCTTCTGGCATTCACCTACGGCCATGCCTTGGCAGCCCAACCTGCGGCAAGACCTAACATCATCTTCATCCTTGTCGACGACCTCGGGATGGGGGATGTCGGCGTTTTTTTTCAAAATGCTCGCCGAGCGGCGGATAATCGCTCCGAGCCGTGGCACCTCACTCCACAGCTCGACCGAATGGCCGCCGAAGGAATGCAATTGCGCCATCATTATTGCCCCGCCCCCGTCTGTGCTCCCTCCCGGGCTTCCTTGCTTCTGGGGGTGCATCAAGGTCAGGCGAACGTGCGCGACAATCAGTTCGACAAGGCGTTGGAGAACAATCACACGCTGGCCTCAGTGCTGAAGACCGCGGGCTACGCCACCGCGTGCATTGGCAAATGGGGCCTACAGGGGTCGAACAATGCGGCGACTCCCCACCGCTGGCCGGCCCATCCGCTACGGCGTGGGTTTGATTCCTACTTCGGTTACATCAGCCACCGAGCCGGTCACTGGCACTATCCAAAGGAGGACGGTCAGAGCCTTTTCGAGGACGAATCCGATGTGGTGGCAAACTTTGATCGTTGCTACACGACGGACCTGTTCACGGCGCGCGCAAAGAAATGGATTACCGAACAACGCGCGGCAAAGCCGAGACAGCCCTTCTTCCTATATTTGGCCTACGACACGCCGCATGCAAAACTGCAGTTGCCGCCGGGACCTTTTCCAAAAGGGGGCGGCGCCGCGGGCGGAGTGCAGTGGCTCGGCGTTCCCGGCCGCATGATTAACACGGCCGACGGTACGCCAGATTCCTTCACTCATCCGGATTACGCCAACGCCACCTGGGACCACGATCGCGACGTCAAAACTCCCGAACAACCATGGCCCGACGTTTATCGACGCTACGCCACCGACGTGCGCCGAATTGATGAGTGCGTTGGCGACTTGATTCAATTGCTCAAAGACCTGCGCATCGATGACAACACACTCATCGTGTTCACGTCGGATAACGGGCCGAGCAAAGAGTCGTACCTCACAGAAAAGTATGAGCCGACGTTCTTCAACAGCTTTGGCCTGCATGACGGAATTAAGCGCGACCTTTGGGAGGGGGGCATCCGCGTTGGGGCATTGGTCCGCTGGCCGGGAGGCATACCTAAGGGGCAGGTCAGCAATGAGCCCAGCCAGTTTCATGATTGGCTGCCCACCTTCGCCGAACTGGCTGGCACGCTGGCACCCGCCCGCACCGATGGCGTTTCACTCTTGCCAACGTTGACCGGCAAGGGCACACAAACACCGTCGCGCGTTTACATCGAATACTTTCAGAACGAAACCACCCCTTCCTACGATGAGTTTGCGCCAAACCATCGCAAGCGCGTGCGGCGGCAGATGCAGGCGTTGCGCGTCGGCGACTTCATGGGAGTGCGTTACCAGACGACCAATCACGCGGTGCCGTTCGAGATCTATAACGTCGTCACCGATCCACAGCAGACCAATAACCTCGCAGGTCAACCCGCTTATGCGTCGTTGCAACAACGGATGCGCGACACCGTGCTGCGGATGCGGCGGCCCGACTCCCAAGCCAGGCGCCCTTATGATGGCGAATTGGTTCCGGCACTGGAGGTCACTAACGCGGCGCCAGGAATTTCCTGGCGTACCTTTACGAATCAGGCTGCGTGGGTGGCCAGGCTGGATCACTTAAAACCGGCGATGGCCGGCACACACGTTGATCTGGGCATCCCGAAAACGCGGGGCGACGAAGCTCGCCTGGTCACCGGTTATATCCAGGCGCCAGCTGATGGCGAATACACATTCCATCTTGCCGCTAATACAGGAGCGCTGCTGCGTTTGCATGAAGCAACAGTGATCGATGCCGACTTTGCCTACACTCCGGAACGCGAAGTGACAGGCACGATTCGTTTGCAAGCCGGCCGTCATCCGTTTCGTCTCTATCATCGTGGCGGAACGAAAGGCGCGACGGTTCGCCTTCAATGGAGCAGCGCTTCATGGCCAAAGCAGGACATTCCATCCACTGCCCTTTTTCGCGATTCGCAGCCCGCGCCCGCCAACAAGCGCGTGAATTGAAATCCCCGATTTAAACTCATGATGAAACGGCTCCTTCTTTTACTCCTGTTCTGCGCCGGCGGCCTGACAGGTCGAAGCGCCAGCCAGCCCAACATTCTCCTAATTTTTGCCGACGATCTCGGATGGAAGGATGTGGCTTGGAACAATGATGGTGGCTTCATCGAAACACCGCACCTCGACCACCTCCGGTCGGAAGGGATGGCATTCACCCAGGCGTATGCGGCGGCGGGGAATTGTGCGCCCAGTCGCGCGTGCCTGCTTTCGGGAAAATACACGCCCCGCCACGGCGTGTATGCGGTGGGCGACACCGATCGCGGGCCGAAAGAAAAGTTCCGTCTCGTGCCCGTGCCGAACACGCGTCAACTTCGCACCAATTTCGTCACTGTAGCGGAGGCGCTTAAAGCCCAGGGATACGTGACCGGCCATTTCGGTAAATGGCATCTCGGCTCCCATGCCAAAGGTACCGGGCCGCGTCAGCAGGGCTTCGACATCAGCCTGCCCGCGCTGGTTCCAGCGGGAGAAACTGATGAAGAGGATGGCGCGAACTCGACTCAGCCCGCCCGCCACCGGGGCGCAAACGACGAGAGTGATCCGAAGAAACTGTATTCCATTACACGAGCGGCGGTTGCGTTCATGGAAGCCAACACGAATCGACCCTTCTTTGCGTTCGTCTCGCATCACGGCGTTCACAGCCCTCTCGCGGCGCGCCCGGCCACCTTGGCGAAGTTCCAAGCCAAAGCCGCAACGGCAAAAACACCTCATGTGAAGCCGCTCTTTGCTGCCTGCATTGCCGACCTGGATGACAGCGTGGGTCTGCTCCTTAGGAAGCTGGGCGAATTGGGCCTCGAAAAGAATACGCTGGTGATTTTCACGAGCGACAACGGCGGCACAGGGCCGTCATTAAACGAACCGCTGCGGGGCGCAAAAGGCGGTTATTACGAAGGGGGCATTCGCGAACCGTTTTTGGTGCGCTGGCCTGGAGTGGTGAAACCCGGAACCCGTAGCGACACGCCGGTCATCAACATCGATTTGTATCCCACCTTCATCGAAGCGGCGGGAGGCGTTCCAGCATCGGATCTCGATGGTGCGAGCTTAATCCCGCTCTTCAAAGGAAGCGCCACGCACCAACGCGCCCTGTTCTGGCATTACCCGGGCTACCTCGATAACCCTGTGCCGCGTGGGAGAGATCCTATTTTCCGGACGCGCCCGATCAGCGTCATTCGCAAAGGTGAATGGAAGTTGCACCTGTTCCATGAAGAGTGGCTGTTGGATGGGGGCCGCTCTGCGCTCGACAGGAACAAGGCTGTCGAACTCTACAATATCGCCAGCGATATCGGCGAGCGGTCCGACCTCGCTTCGAAAAATAAACTCAAACGCGATGAACTGATTGAGGACTTGTTGAATTGGATGGAGAAAACCAAAGCCCCGCTCGCTGCCAAACCATGAAACTGACTTCCCTGATCTTGTCGGGCCTCTCGGGGCTCCTCGCCCTGGTCCCCACTGCGCGCACCCATGCCGCCGCGCCGCAAACCAAACATCATCGTCATTCTCGCGGATGATATCGGATTTTCTGACATCGGTTGTTACGGCGGGGAAATCTCCACTCCCAACCTCGATTCCCTGGCTCGGGGCGGCCTCCGGTTCACCCAGTTTTATAACACCGCGCGCTGCTGTCCCACGCGCGCTTCGCTGCTCACGGGACTGCATCCCCACCAAGCCGGCATCGGGCACATGATGGACGATCGGGGGCATGACGGTTACCGAGGCACGTTGAATCGGCAGTGCGTCACCTTGGCCGAGGCTCTCAAGCCCGCTGGGTATCGCAGCTACGCGGTCGGCAAGTGGCACGTCACGCCGGGGCAAACGGCCAGGGCATTGTCGGAGAAGCAAAACTGGCCGCTGGCGCGCGGGTTCGATCGTTTTTACGGAACCATCCATGGAGCAGGCAGTTTCTTCGATCCCAGTTCGCTCGTCCGCGACAGCCGGATTGTGACTGTGGCGAATGATGCCGAATATCAGCCAAAAGAATTTTACTACACTGACGCCATTGCGGATCACGCAGTGAAGTTCATACGTGACCACGCGCGGGATCAGCGCGACCAGCCTTTCTTCCTCTACACTGCTTTTACTGCCGCGCACTGGCCGCTGCACGCGAAGGATTCAGACATCGCGAAGTATAAAGGGCGCTACGATGGCGGATACGAACCGGTTCGTAAGGAGCGTCGAACTAAATTGAGACAACTCGGATTGCTCTCCGAGAAATGGGAGGCGCAAACCCCATCTGACAACTGGAGCGACGTGAAGAACAAGGCCTTCGAAAGCCGCTGCATGGAAGTTTACGCGGCTCAGATCGATAGCATGGATCAAGGGATTGGCCGCATCCTGGCGGAGCTAAAGGCGCAGGGCAAATTTGAGAACACGCTCATCTTCTATCTCCAGGACAATGGCGCCTGTGCGGAGTTGATTGGTCGTGGCACAAATTTCACGGCGCGAGCCGCGAGCCCTTCGTTGCCAGCGATGGGTGGCAGACGAGCAGCAGTTTGACAGTATTCCCAAGCGCACGCGCGATGGTTATCCCGTGCGGCAAGGCATCGGCGTGATGCCGGGCGGGCCGGACACTTACGTCGCGTATGGGCGGGGGTGGGCGCAGGTGAGTAACACGCCGTTTCGAGAGTACAAGCACTGGACGCACGAGGGCGGAATCAGCACTCCACTCATCACGCACTGGCCGGCCGGAGTTGCCGCAGGCCGGCATGGCCAACTCGAAAACCAACCCGGTCAACTCGTGGATATCATGGCGACCTGTCTCGACGCGGCCGGCGCTGCTTACCCATCCGAGTTACACGGCGAAAAAATCAAACCATTGGAAGGAACCAGCCTGCTTCCCGCATTCGTGGGAAAATCAATTCAGCGCACGCGCCCCCTGGTTTGGGAACATGAAGGCAACCGCGCCGTTCGCGATGAAAATTGGAAGCTCGTCGCCAAGGAGAATCAACCATGGGAGCTGTATGACCTCGCCGCTGATCGCAGCGAACTACACGACCTGGCCGCGTCCAACCCAGTTCGCGTCAAGCAAATGGCCGCAACGTGGGACGCGTGGGCTGCGCGTGCCAACGTGCTCCCACTTGGGACGTGGCGCGGCAAGGGCGGAGGGAATGCCGATGTTGGGAGCAAGGAACTTCGATTCGCGCTGAAGGCCGGCGATCATCTCGATCGGAGTGAAGCGCCAGCCATCTCAGGACGCGGGTTCACCATCAGGGCGAAGTTCGAGGTGAGCGCCATGAAAGAGGGAGTGATCGTGGCCCAGGGCGGTTCTTCGCTGGGTTACGCGCTGTTTATCGCGGATGGGAAACTTCAATTCACAGTGCGCAACCGAACTCAAGTTGCGAATGCCAGTTCCACCGCGCTCCTGACGGGGGCCCACACCGCCATGGCCCACGTAAACAACGACGGTGTGGTGACGCTGACGGTGGACGATCAACCAGTCGCGACGGGTTCCACTCGGGTCATCGTGAGCGCAATGCCCGCAGACGGTCTCGATGTTGGATCGGACGAAGGCGGCGCGGTCGGTCCTTACACCGGGCCAAATCCTTTCAAGGGCCGAGTCGAATGGGTGAACATTGAAGTGAACTCAAAATGAAACTGGAGTTTCCACCAACGCCTCGAACGTCATGAGAATTCTTAGACTCATCCCTGTCTTACTCCTGCTCGTGCAAATCTTGCCCGCGGCCGACCGGCCGAACGTGGTCATTTTTCTGGCCGATGATTTGGGCCAGCGCGATCTCGGATGTTATGGCAGCACCTTCCACGACACGCCGAACCTGGATCGCATGGCGAAGGAGGGAATGAAGTTCACCCAGGCTTATGCCGCGTGCCCGGTATGTTCGCCAACGCGCGCTTCCCTGCTCACGGGACGATGGCCGCAGCGAACGGGCGTGACCGACTACATCGGAGCGGCGCAGCCGGAGAAATGGACGCGCCCGACAACATTGCTCCCGGCCCCGTATGCGGAGCAATTGGCCCTCGAAGAAACCACCCTGGCCGAAGTCTTGAAAGCGAATGGCTACGCCACGCTGCACGCGGGCAAGTGGCACCTCGGGGGCGAAAAGTTTTTCCCGGAGTCACAGGGGTTCGACGTGAACCAGGGTGGGCTCGACCGAGGCGGCCCCTACGGCGGGAAGAAATATTTCTCGCCATACGGCAACTCAAAATTATCTGACGGCCCGGAGGGCGAACATATCGCTGACCGTTTGGCGGCTGAGTGCGGGAAATTTATCGAGGCGAATAAGGAACGACCATTCTTTGTGAGCTATTGGTTCTACGACGTACACACGCCGTTGATGGGCAAGCCGGAGTTGGTGAAAAAATATCAGTGAGCGCGCGAAGAAAATCGCGGCGGACGACTGGGGCATGGAAGGCGAGCGAAAGGTGAGGCTGACGCAGAACCTGGCGGTGTATGGAGCGATGGTCGAGACGCTGGATGCCGCCGTCGGGGCGGTGCTGGCGAAGCTCGATGCGCTCGGTCTCGCGGACAAGACGATCGTTATTTTCACGAGTGACAATGGCGGTTTGAGCACGAGCGAAGGCTGGCCAACCAGCAATGAACCGTTGCGCGCCGGCAAAGGCTGGCTCTACGAAGGCGGGGTACGCGAACCGCTACTCGTTCGCTGGCCCGGCAATGTGAAAGCTGGCACCACGAGCGCGCGCCTCGTCAGCACGCCCGATATCTTCAGAACCGTAACGGAGGCATGCGGGCTGCCGCACGTTGATTCAGCGCAAGACAGCGTGAGTTTCCTGCCTACGCTCCGCGGTCAAAAGCAGCTTCAGCGCAGTGCGGTATTCTGGCATTACCCCCACTACGGAAACCAGGGCGGTTTTCCCGGCGGCGCTGTTCGGGACGGGGACTGGAAGCTGATCGAGCGTTATGAGAATGGCGCGCTGGAACTTTACAACCTCTCGCGTGACTTGCCCGAGCGGGTGAACCTCGCCCACACGGAACCTGCGCGTGCTCAAGCCATGCAGGCTCAACTCGCCACCTGGCGCAAGGACGTGGGGGCCAGAATGCCCAGCTCAAATACCAGGGTGAAGCAGAACTCTTCCAAGCCATGAGGCTCGCGCTTTGGTCGCGCGCGCTTCGCAGAGCCTGCGCACGGCTTTGAACCGACGATGAAAAACAAGTTTCCGGATTCAGGATCAATCGCATCGAAGAGTTTTGCCCGGGCTCATCGCATTTAATCACGAACCAGGGTCAGCTCGACGCGTTATCAACATCGCATTCCCTCGGGACAAACAATGTGTTCCAATTCACCCAGCATGAAATCAACACTTGCCATTTTTTTGTTACTGACGGCGCTGTCTTCGCCCGCCGCGGTCGTCACGTTCAAGAAACAAACGCTCACGACGAATTTTGTCGCGGAAGGCTGCGCCTTCGCGGACTTCGATCACGATGGGCATGGTGACATCACTGCTGGCTGCTTCATCTGGTACGGCCCGGATTTTGGGCGGCGCGCCAACTTCACACCGGCGAGCGTGAACGCGAGCGGACCGACCAAAACGCCCTACGATCCGGCGAAAGGCTACTCCGATTATTTCCTCGCCTACGCGCATGACTTTAACGGGGATTCGTGGGCGGACATTCTCATTTACGGTTTGCCCGGCGAACCGGCGCTGGTTTACGTCAACCCCAAGGGGAAGCCGGGAAACTGGGAGAAGCATGCCATCTTTGATGTCGCAGATGGTGAGTCGCCGGACTTGAAAGACATCAACGGCGACGGCAAACCGGAACTGCTGGTGCATTCGAGCAACGCAAACAAGCCGGCATCGGCGCAGGGCAAAGGGGGCGGACAACTCGGCTACGCAGAGATTAATTGGACCGATCCGCTGGGCAAGGCGCGCTTCCGTCCCATCACACCGAAGTCAGCGGCAAACGATGAGAAGTATTTCCGCTACACTCACGGCTATGGCGCGGGCGACGTGAATGGCGATGGGCGCGTGGATATTCTCACCAAGGACGGCTGGTTCGAGCAGCCGTCGAGCACCAAGGAAGACAGGAACTGGGCCTTTCATGCCGGACCATTCGGTCCGAAGGGCGCCCGTGGCGGAGCCCACATGTATGTCTATGACGTGAACGGCGACGGACGGAACGATGTCATCACCAGCTACGATGCGCACGGCTTTGGGCTCGGCTGGTTTGAACAAAATGCCGACGGGAGTTTCACCGAACACAAGTTCATGGGTCGCTCCAAAGAGGAAAACAAGCACGGCGTGAAGTTCAGCCAGCCTCACGCGTTGCGACTCGCCGACATTGATGGCGACGGCGTGTTGGATCTCGTCACGGGCAAACGTCGCTGGGCGCATGGACCGACCGCTGACGACGAACCGGGCGCTCCGCCGGTGCTCTACTGGTTTCAACTCAAGCGCGATGGCAAGGGTGGCGCAGAATTCATCCCGCATCTCATTGACGACGACAGCGGCGTCGGCACGCAAGTCACCACCGGCGACCTAAATAAGGACGGGAAGACCGACGTCATTGTGGCGAACAAGAAGGGCGTATTTGTTTTCACGCAACGGTAGGCTTACGAAAACATGAAACACTGGCTCAGCATCGCGATCCTGTTGTGCGCGTTACTGGCGAAGAGTTGGGCAGCCGTCCCATCCAAGCCCAATATCGTCATCATCATGGCTGACGATCTCGGGTACGGCGACGTCGGCTGCTATGGTGCGAAGGACATCGCGACGCCGCACATTGATCGGTTGGCGCGCGAAGGGACGCGTTTCACGAGCTTCTACGTGGCGCAGGCCGTCTGCACTGCGTCGCGCGCGGCGTTGCTGACAGGCTGTTACGCCAACCGCGTCGGGATGGCGGGCGCGCTGAATCACACGAGTACTCACGGGAATCAATCCCGGTGAGAAATTGCTCAGTGAGCTACTCCAGGCGCAGGGCTACGCAACGGCCATCCACGGCAAATGGCATCTCGGGCATCGCACTCCATTCCTGCCGACGCGGCGTGGTTTCGACGAGTGGTTCGGCATCCCCTACTCCAATGACAACGGGCCGCTGCATCCGGTCACCCGCGGCATTCCATCACTGCCGCTCTACGAGAATGAAAAAGTCGCGGAACTCGATCCGGACCAATCGCAATTCACCCGACGTACCACCGAGCGAGCGGTCAGCTTCATCGAGCGTAACAAGGCGAAGCCCTTCTTCCTCTACGTGCCACACGTCATGCCGCATGTCCCCATCTTCGCCTCACCGAACTTCAAAGGTTCGAGCCAACGCGGGCTCTATGGGGACGTGGTGCAGGAACTCGATTGGTCGGTCGGGGAAATAATGGCCGCGCTTCGGAAGCATGGGATCGACGAGCGCACACTGGTGGTTTTCACATCGGACAACGGGCCTTTTCTTTCCTATGGCGAACACGCCGGTTCCGCCGGGCCGTTGCGCGAAGGGAAGCTGACCACATTCGGCGGCGGCGTAAACGTTCCTTGCGTGATGCGCTGGCCGGGACACGTGCCCGCCGCTCGTGTGACGGATGAACTGGTTTCCACAATGGATCTCTTCGCCTCATTCGCGCGCCTCGCTGGTGCCCCATTGCCAACCGAAAAGATTGACGGCACGGATTTGACGCCTCTCTTGCTCGGTAAGAAAGGAGCGAGGGGCCGCGACGTATTTTGGTTTTATTCTGGCGAAGAATTGCAGGCTGTCCGCATGGGAGATTGGAAACTCCATTTGCCCCACGAGTATCTGACCGTCGCCGCTGCACCCGGCAAGAGCGGCAAGCCGTCGAATTGGGAGAATATGAAGCCGCTCGCCATTGAAGTTTCCGGCATTCGCGGCATTGCCAGTCGCCACGGCTACCGGGTCGAACAGATTGGGCTCGCGCTCTATAATCTGAGAGATGATCCCGGTGAAACTCGCGACCGGGCGAGCACTCATCCAGAAATCGTGAGTCGCCTCCAGGAAGAAGTTTCCCGCGCGCGCACTGACCTGGGCGATTCATTAACGGGCGCGCAGGGAAAGAATGTGCGCCCCGCCGGCCGACTCTGAACCTGTGCGATTATGAACCCGATTCCCGACCCCTTTGGCGAACTACGGAACAAAGACGGAGTTCTCGAATGTGAGTTTCAAGGTGAGAAGGTGCCGATGATTCTGCGCCACGAAGATGTGCGCAAGGCGGCCAGAGATTGGAAGACATTCAGCTCGAACGCGCCGTTTCGCGTGCCCATCCCGTCGGAGGAAGCGGTGAGAACCATGCGGCAGCTGCCGGTCGAGATCGACCCTCCGGAGCACACGGAGTATCGCAAGATCGTCGAGCCGTTTTTTCTGCGAGCCAAGAACCCGGCGTCATCGCACGGGTCGAAGAGTTGATCGGGGGATTGTTAAAAGATGCGATGCAGCGCGAGTCGATCGAAGTCGTCCGTGAATTCGCCCTGCCGGTTCAGTCTCGCGCGCTGGGCTACCTGCTCAACGTTGCAGACTCCGAAGCGACCAATTGGATTGGGTGGGGCATCCACGTTTTTCGCGACGGCGAATCAAAGGGTGCGGCGTTGGAACGCTATCTCCACGAACAGTTCGATCGCGCCCAAAGCAGTCATGGCGAGGATTTTTTTAGCGCGTTGACGCAGGCCACCTTTCGCGGGCGGCCTCTGACACGCGATGAGATGATGGGCTTCGCCAATCTCACTTTTGCAGGCGGTCGCGATACTGTCATCCACTCCATTGCTGGCGTGCTGGGCCATTTGGCAGCGAACCCATCTGCGTTGTCGTTTCTGCGTGAAGACCCGGCGCGTGTCGTTCATGCGTGCGAAGAATTCTTTCGGGTCATCACGCCACTCACGCATATCGGGCGTGTCTGCCCCGTGGAAACTAATGTTCATGGGGTGAACGTTAAGTCAGGCGGGCGCGTGTCCCTCTGTTGGGCGTCGGCCAACCAGGACGAAACCGTGTTTGATGCGCCACAGGAAGTGCGCCTCGATCGCAAACCTAATCCTCATCTCGCCTTCGGCTTCGGCGCGCACCTTTGCCTGGGGGCAGCGCATGCGCGACTGCTGGTACGTACGCTCTTGCAACAATGCATTGAACGCGTCGAAAGCATCACGGTGCTTTCGGCCAGGGAACGGGTCGAGAACGAAGAGCGCTACCAGCGCCCGGTGGGCTACGAGAACCTTACGGTGAAGTTCGTGCCCCGCTGAACCACGGGGGGCTAAGAAAGGAGTGAGGCTGAATGAAACTGCGTTGGATGATATTTCGCAAAGTCCGCCGGGAACGGACCGACCACGCGCGGCAGGTTGTAACGCCGCTCTGTTTGTGCCGGCGCGCCCCGCGACTCGGGTTCATGAGAATGAAACGGCTGTTGATTTTCGCGGGAATCCTGGCTGCGCTCGCTGCTCAATCCGAAGCGGCAGAGAAGCCGATGAACGTGTTGCTCCTTTACGCGGATGACTGGCGTCACGACACGCTCGGAGCGGCGGGACATCCGGTCGTGAAGACGCCGCATCTCGACCAACTCGCCCGTGATGGATTTCGTTTTACCCAGAACCGCGTCACCACTTCGATCTGTGGCGTTAGTCGCGCATCGCTGTTCACCGGGCAATGGATGGCGCGGCACGGGAATCCGGCGTTTGCGGCTTTCAAAACGCCGTGGGCCAAGACGTTTCCCGGCGTGTTGCGAACGAATGGCTACTTCGTCGGACACATTGGCAAGTGGCACAACGGGAAGTTTCCAGCCGAGCATTTTGATTTTGGCCGCGCTTACTCCGGCACGCATTGGATCACAAACCGGGACGGCGCGAGGATTCACGTTACGCAGAAGAACGAAAAGGATGCGCTGGAATTTCTTCGAACGCGGCCCGCGACCAAACCGTTCTGTCTCACGGTCGCCTTCTTCGCCACGCACGCCGAGGACGGGAACCCCAAGCAATACCTGCCGCAACCAGAGAGTATGGCGCTCTATCGGGACGTGACCGTTCCGGTCCCGCCGAACGCGACGGAGGAATCATTCCGGCGTCTTCCATCCTTCATCGCGCATGAGAGGAATGAGGGCCGGACGCGGTGGCGCTGGCGTTTCGACACGCCTGCTCGCTACCAGGAATTCATGAAAAATTATTACCGTCTCGCCACCGAAGTGGACACCGCCTGTGGTGCCGTGCTGGCAGAACTGCAAAAACAGGGGTTGAGCGAGAACACACTGGTCATCTTCACAACCGACAACGGCTACTTCCACGCGGAACATGGACTCGCGGACAAATGGTATCCGCACGAGGAAAGTATCCGCGTGCCGCTCATAATCCGCGACCCCCGGCTGCCGAAAGCGAAACGTGGACAAGCCAATGACAACTTCACGCTCAACGTCGATCTTGCGCCGACCATCCTCGCCGCCGCCGGCCTCAAAGCTCCCGAGACCATGCAAGGCCGAGACATCGCACCGCTTTACCTCGCATCCGATAAGCCGGCGTGGCGCACCGAATTTTTCTACGAGCACGCAACTATCAGGAGCACCAACTTTATTCCTTCCTCCGAGGCACTCGTGCGCAAAGATTGGAAATACTTTTACTGGCCGGATTTCAAAACGGAACAACTCTTCGATTTGCGCGCCGACCCCCGTGAAGAGCACGACCTCGTTGCTCAACCTTCACACGCGGCGCGCCTGGCCGATATGCGCAAGCGGTTCGCGGAACTCAAGTCGAGCGCCCGCTAAACAGGCTTTCATCCAAAGGTGAGGAGAAAACGCTCACGAATCGCCAGCCCCCGGGGGAGGCGGTTCCGCCATCCGACGAAACCTCACAGCCTGGAGCTCACCGTGCCGTTCATTCCTCAGTGCGGACCCGATACAGGATTACGTCCTGAACATTCGTTGGAGTGATTGAGGAACGAAGACTGATCGGATTCATGAATGTGCCGAGGGGATACCACGGACCCGCCGCATCGCTTCCGTATTCCACGGTGTAAGCGACACCCGGCCGCATATACACATCCAGAATTCGCGGCACGGTGGAATTCACCATGATGACCGGTTCGCGGCCGACGACGACAAGGCGTCCGGGAATGCCGCCACCGTTGGGAACGACTTCGCCGGTCGAGCGCACGCCAACCACTTCATGCGGTTGCACAATGACAACGGCCGATGTCGCGCCCGGGGCCGTGTTAAAGCCCATTCGCGCGAACTCGCCTACGCCCTGCAAGACATCGCCGTTTACGGCGGAAAGCCTCACGATGTAATTGTGCGCATCAATCGGAGTCAACGAAGCGGAACCGATGGAGGCGCGCGCCGGAGCCAGGGAAAGGTTGGAGAGGGCCGTCGAATTCAGCGACAGGACCAGCACGACATTCGTCAGGTCCAAACCACTCTCCATGTTAAGAGGCACTTGTCCTCCCTGCCCGGCGAGCACGTTTGTACCCCCGATGCTGATGATGAAATCCGGGCGTGAATCCCGGACCGTCACCGTCAGGAACTGCGTCGTGCTTAGCGCAGGGATTCCGCTATCGGTGGCAATGATGGCGATGCGGTTCGTGCTGGGACCCTGGTTGCTGCCAGGTGTCCAAGTGAAGAGGCCGGCTCCATTGATGGAAGCACCACTCGGGGCTCCTGCGCCCAGGGAGAAGCCGAATGATTGCAACGGCAGATCGGAGTCATTCACGGACACCGTCACATTCACCGACTGCAATTCATTCACTGTGCGATTGCCCAGCGCTGGAATGCTGGGCGGCGAATTTACCTCGTTCACGACGACCGTCACAAGGCTCGTGGCACTCAACGAAGGCAATCCGTTGTCCGTAACGACAATACGAAGCTGATTTGTGCTCGGCCCGTTGCCTTCGCTCGTTGCCCACGTAACTTGCCCATTCGCGCTGTTGAGCAACACACCGGAAGGCGCGCCAGCACCGAGACTGAAGGTCAGTGTCTGCGCTGCGTCAGCGTCGCTCGCAACGGGGCTCAACGTCAGAGTGGTTCCCTCATTAATCGTCACTGAGGAAGGCAGCGAGATCTCAGGCCCAACGTTCATGCGATCTACGCTCGTATGCGCATCCGGGCTGGCGGGTGCCGCCTCGCGATTGCCCGCAGCATCCGTGGCGATGCTATAGAACGCATAGGTGCGACCCGGGGAACCGAAATAAATGCCGCCGCTCGCCATCGTGTGTTGCAGCCACGGTGTAAACGGACCTCCGTCTTCCGACACAACGATATCAAAGAATGCGATCCCGCTGCCGCCTTCTTCATCCGTGCCGCTCCAGTTCACTGGAATCTGACCGTAACTGCTCGCCGGCAGCGCCGCCACAATACTGGCTGGAGCTGTCGTGTCCGGCTGCGGCAAGGGGGCGTAATACAACGTCCATTCGCCGGTGCTGTCGTAATCGATCAGGTGGAGAAGGTTCGTGTAGATTGGCCGCTGTCCCTGGCCGATGAACAGCCGATCGGTAGTCCAGGCATTTGTGCCAAGGGAAATCTCCACGTTATCAGAACGAACGACCCGCGTCAGAATCAGCCGGCCATCGGAGGGCTCGGGCACTCGAAGGTAGGTCCAGCCCGGGGCTACCGCAGCCGAGAGGCGCACCACGAAATCCGATTCGCTGGGCGCCCCGTCATGACTCGCCTCCAGGACTGGCTCGACTTTGTTCGTGCGTCCATCGCTCAAGTAAAGGCTGTCCGGCAGGTCTTCTGGGTCACGCACATCATTCACTAAATAGTCAGGGCGATGGTCCTCGAATGCGCCCGGCGCCTGCACCACGTGGATCATTTCGTGGATGGTCACTTCATCGATAAGCGAGAGGTTAGTTTTCCCGAGGCTGTCCTGATGCATGAACGTGGCTTTGTAATCGGTGAACAGGCCTTGCAGCGTGCTGGTCATAAGCCATCGAGCCATCCTGTTCGTTCCGGGGGGAATCTCGCCGATCGTCGCCGTCAATGAAGGCGTCTGCTGTTCCTGCTCCACTTGTGAGCCGATGATCTCGAAGTTGATCAAGAGACCCTTTTCATTCTCAATGATTTGCGGCTGACCCGAAACGATCTTCACATCACGCGCTGTGCCCCGGCCTTTGTTCTTCACCATCACCGCCAAATTAAACGGCACAGTAGGTTCGATGACGTTGCGCGTGAACGGATCATCCGCATAGACATCCCGCTGGTGAAAATATTGCACCGACAGGCGCGGGTCAGGATAAACGGTAATCGGTGCCGAGAAGAGCGGAATGGTGATTGCATTCCCATCCTGATAGTAACTCAACACGCCGCCGACTCCATAGCGCGTCGGACCAAAAGGCGCCGCTGCCGAAGTGGGCACCAGGATCCAGGACGCCGAGCCGGTCGAGTTCGCTCCAATCGTGCCTCGTCCATCCACGCCGGTCAGTCCCTTGAGCACGGGCGCCCGTACGCCGAACACCTCATTCACGGTTTCGCCAAACTCATTCTCGATGACGAGCGTAACCGAGACGTTGGAGAGACCGCTCAGCGGAGAGTTATTTGCAAGCTCGAGCGTGGCGTTGAAGGCATTGCGTGCCATGACGACATCCTGATCGAGCTGCAATTTAACCTTGGCGCAAACGCCTTCTTCCTCGCCCGTCTTCGCCATCTTGGCGGTCGGGACCGAGGTCGGCGTGTCCATGTTGGACGCGACCATTTGCTGCATATCCTTCCAGCCCTTCTCATAGGAAGCGTCTGCTTTGGCGAGGATCGCTGCCGCGGTTGAGAAGCTGCCGCAGTTTTCTTCGACCAACGTGGCGTCGTAGGGCAAATCTGTATCGACGATCCCGGGAATCTTAACTGGGATGCCCATGTGCACCTTCAATCCTTTGCCGCAGATTTCGCCGGTCAGGGAGCTGGAATTCTCATCCTTGTGATACTTCACGCTGCCACTCAGCCCGTAGGTAACCTGCGCGACGGGTCCCACATCCACTTCACCGAGCACGCTACCATTACGGCTGACCACCACTTTCACATTCGCGGCGCAACCGAACGTGGCGGGCAGGTCCACGGACAAGCTTCCGTCCACGGTCGGCTTCTTGAACTGACATTCCGTCTTGCCGTTCACTGAAGCCTGGAACTCAAATTCCTGCTCGTAAGAACAACCGAAAGTGCCCGTCACTTTGAAATCCAAGCCACCAGCGGAAACGTCCTTGCTGATGGGGAATCCACCCATGGGGAACGTCGCCTTGCCCTTGAAGGTCACCGAACCGCCCCCACTCACTTTCGCGCCAATGCCCTCCGGCTTGGAACAGCAGATACAGACTTCGACAGCGGCCTCGGTGCTGATTTTGACGTCACTCACGAACTGCAGGTTGTTCAGCTTGGAGGAGAGGGCATCGAGCGCTGAGTTCAGGATCGACGAACTAAGCGGCACCTTCAGGCACTTGTCGTCAAAATCATCGGGATCACAATCGCAGATCTTGGGCGGTTCGAAACTGAATGGAGGGACAAACGGCCCAGGCGTATTCAGGATTTGGTATCCCGCGCCCCCGACGCCGCCGTAAGGAAAACCAGCCCAGACCGGAGGAACGCCCTGACCCGTGCCGCCACTGGGGCCGCCGATCACCGGCGGTGGGGCGCAATTGCCGAGGTTGATTATGGCCACGGGGGTGCAACGCTTCGTCTTGCGCCCGCCGCATGGCAATTGCCAGCAACCACCGGCAGAGACCGAGCACGGACCGCTGCCCGCCTTTGCGACCTTGCGAGTCCCGGACGCCGCGGCGCTGGCCGCAACCCGACGGATGGTGAGCGGCACGTTCAGGGTCGTCATGGCCGGAATCGGTCCCAATTCCGATACCAGTGAAGTGATCTCGAAATCAGGATGTTCCGGCAGTTCAAACTCAAAATCCTGCGCTGCCACCAAGCCATGGTTGGCAATGACCAGGTTGATCTGAGTGACGGAGCCGGAGAAGTCTTTCAAATCAATCAATGGAGGATCGATGGTGATCACTGGCACCGGCACGAAGGTTTCGAACTCGGTGGTAATGGTAATTCGTGTTCTGTCTTCGATTGTGGCTGGGGATACCGACCATCGGTATTGAACGGTTTCGCGTGAAAGGAACGCCTCGAAGTCGTTCGTCCGGCCGCCGCGCAAAAGAAGAGTTCCGGTGAAGCTCGAGTGTTTATCGGCTGTCACCTCGATCTGGTAGTAAGCCTCGGTAAGGTTTTGGAATACAATTTCACCAGAGGCATCGGTGACTCCGTTCATGATTACAGCCTGGCTGATTGCATCGCGAATGGTAACGGCGGCATTGGTTACCTTTGGCCCACCCAGTGCGTAGTAAGTGTATTCGTCCACCACCGCGACGCGCAGATGGCCTTTGCCTTCTGACACATTAAGGAATTCAAACGGAACGCTGACACCTGCCGAGAAACCATCGCTGACCACCACACTGTTCCGGTAGGGACCCAGCGGCAGATCCACTGAGGGAGTCAGCAGCAGCGTGATGCGGTTGGTTGAACCCGGATGCATTGCGGGAATGGGATTGGTGGTGCCAATCGAGAGCCACGGCGCCACCGGGACGGAAACGGTCAGCGGGCCCGTCGCCACGCCTCCATCGTTCACGAGATCAAACTCCACCACGGTCTGCTTGCCGCCAATCATGATGGAATACAGGCTGTCAGGCGCCGCGACCAAACGGGGACGCAACGCTGAAATGTGGATTCCGAAGAGCGCGTCAGCGCTCACGCCGCCGGGAGCAGTAACGCGCACCCGGACTTCCCCAAACGAAACCGTGGAATTATGTGCGGTGAACACAACGGCCAATTCCGCGGTGCCATCGCCGACGACGGAGGAATCAGACAGTGTCGCCGTGACTCCTAAATTCGCAGGAGCGCCCACGACTTGGGCCGTCACGCCATTGAGGGTGGTCTCCCCGAGGTTCACCACCGCGAGACGACTGGTGATGCTCAATCCTTCCGTTACGGTCAGTTCACTGATGGGCGGGGCGAGCTTGAGACCGATGAGACTGAACGTGTCCTGCACCGGAGCGTTGTCTTCACCAGGATGGGCGGCGCCGATTTGGTAATTTCCCGCCTCACCCGGCAACGGCACCCACGTCACCATGAAATGACCCGTCGCGTCGGTTTGGGCCGTCAGCGTTCGCTGCGTGCCACGCACACCCACATGGATGTTAAGCGGAGCATTGGGCATCACACCTCCCTCGCTGCGGGTGGCGACACCCGCCATTTCGATTGGTGTTCCTGTGAGCGCCGTTGTGACCGCGGTTTGCACCGTTGCCTGATAAGAAGGCGACACCACGATCGGCAAACTGGCGACATAGGTATTGTTGTTCTCCAGCACTTCCGGCACCCGATGATCTGCGTCCGCCACAATAATGACCCAGTAGCGGCCTGATTTACCGGGCAACGGGTATTGAGCGGTTTGTTCGACGAATTGGCCGACCGGCATGGAACCCTCAAAAGGAAACTCGCTGAGCAATCGGTCGTCACTGCTGGGCACGCTGTCTGAGCTAAGGTAAATCCGGGCAACGAAATTCGAAGTGCACGCCGCGATGCCTCGATTCTCGATCCGATAGGTGATCGCGAAATTTGCATCCGTGGTGCCATTCGTTGGAGTGGATACATTCCGCACCACCAAATCGGGTAAGTCGATATCAGTGACAACGATGACCGCGGAGCCTGGGGTGAATCCGTTGGCAGTCGCCGTTACCGTCACACTCTTGTTGCCGTCGGAAAGGCCATCAAGCGGTGTGTTCAGCGGAACGGTGACACGGTCCGCGCCCGCCGGCATTACCACAGTTGCCGGGACTGTAAGCTCGCTGACCTGGCTGCTTGCGAGGGCAATGGTGAGGGCGATGTTCGTAGCCGTGTTACGAGTGATGGTTGCCGCCGCCGCGGACGTCTGCCCTTCCGGGACGGCATCGCGGTCAATCGCCAGCTTCAGTGTTGGGCCATCATCATCGAGGACTTGGACTGTGTCGCCGGAACCTTCCGAG
Organism: uncultured Verrucomicrobiae bacterium; assembly: GCA_963760275.1. GTDB lineage: Bacteria > Verrucomicrobiota > Verrucomicrobiia > Limisphaerales > SIBH01 > JANNGC01. Next base: position 908,881 of record CAVXCM010000002.1, on the reverse strand, counting down.
ATCACGTTGCCGGCAACATCGAGGATTAACACCCGGAAACTCACGCTACGCATTCCGTCCGCTGCCTGATTGTCCACCGCGGCCAACGGGAACGAAGCGGACTCCTGGCCTCCGGGAATGGTCACAGCGGCGGGTAATTGAGCGCTCGCGTCATCACTGCCAGTCAGCGCGAGCCGCAAGCCTCGGGGGCTGACCGGATTCCGGGTGATGGTGGCGACCGTCGCTTGTGGGCCGGCTCCTTCACTGACGCTATGCGCTGCGAAACGCAGGGTGACCGTGGGTAGATCGTTGTCAGTCGTGGCGATGGTCGCAGTGGCCGATTCAAACCCCGCAGCACTCGCAATCAAACTGTTGGTGCGCGTCGGCTCAATCACATTGTTGTCAACGGCTAGCACAGCAAATGTGTAGGAGAGCTGATTCGATGGGATGGTGATGGCGGTAGGCGAAGTGAGTTGGGTCGAATCACCGGCATTGAGTACAACCACCAACTCCCGGTTGGTGGCATAATCCCGCGTGACGGTGCAAGGCACGGTCATTCCCTCGGCGACCGTCGTGGCGCCAAAGCTCAAGATCAGCGTGGGAACATCAATATCCGCAACAGTGAGGGCGAATGAGGCGCCTTGGTAATCGTCACCGGTCACGCCAAAGACGACGAAGCGATTTCCGTCCACCACCTGATCATGAATCGGGGTGAGCGTGAATGTCGCAGATGCCGCGTCCGCAGGAATCACTACCGTATTGGTCATACCGAGATCGCCGGGGTGGCTGTTAGTCACGGTGACAATGAGGGGCAGCGACCGATCACCATTTCGTGTCACGGTTGCCAGAATCGACGCGTCGCCTTCTTTAAGGAGATTCGCTGGGACGTCCAATGTCAGGAGCGCGGGGACGGATGCAAAGTTGGTGGCGATTGAAGTGTTGTTCACCTCGTCGGACTCGACTATTTCGCTGCGGGCATCGGACGTGACGAAGGTATTCCAAGTCCCCGCTGGCACGGTGCTCGGGACAGAAACGGTCTGGGTGTGACGGAGGAATTGGCCCGGACTCAAAAGATTGGTGTAGCGAAATTCTCCCAGAATCAACTGGCCGGAGAGACTGTTCGAAAGCCCAACGACGTCATTCCACGCACCGTTGGCAGCGGCGTTCCCACGGTTCGTCACCGACCAAATCAACGTGATGTCCCGCCCAGGAAGCGCGAACGCCGGCGCCTGCACCTGATGCACCGCCAGATCCGGCAACGGAGGTAGCATCACCGTAATGGGAGTGGAAACCAAGTTGTTGGACTCATCCGATTCCACCTGATTATTGTCCGCATCCACCAGTGCGATCAGGAACAGAGGGCCGGGAGCCGAACTGATTGTGAGGGGGAGCTGAACGGAGACGGTGCGAGCGTAGCGATTGCCAGCGGCCAGAGGCGAAGTCCCGGCCACGGCTTCAAGTAATGTGGCGCCCGCTAGCGAAGTTTCTGAGGGGCTGAGATAAATCTCGTCGCTCCACGATGAGGCGGCACTGACACCTCCCTGGTTCGTGACGCTGAATTGGACCGAGATTGATTGTCCGAACTGCGCGATGGCAGGCGCGCTCAAGCTGACTGCCGAAAGGTCGGCTGCCGCAATGGTGAGCGAGGTGGCAGCAAACGTCGTGTTGTTTGCTTCGTTCAATTCAACCACCGCGCTGCCACTGTCCGCAGACACGCCGAGATAACGCGGCCCGAAGATTGAGGCTGGAAGAATGACCGTTTGAGTCAATGTCACCGAACCATTGGGTGGGACGGCACCGGTGTAATTCAGGGAACCAATCGTGTCCGCGCTCGCGCCGCCCGCCGTGGTGGAAAGCAGGACGGCGTTGTGCCACGTCCCCGTCGCGAGGACATTGCCCTGATTGGTGAGGACAAAGGTGATGCTGATTGGTTGACCTACCGCAGCATTGGTCGGCGCTGTTACATTTCGCACCATCAAATCAGGCAACGACAGCCGGCAAAGACCTTCGGGACCGGCACGAACAATGGCAGCAACTTCGTTGGAGGCCAGGGCGCGATTAAGGATTAACGCTTCATCGATCTTACCTTGCCAGAAAGAATTGGGCCGCGTGCTGGCTCCCCATTCCCCGATGCGCGCGGGATAAGCGGTGTGATACTGCAGAGTCCGCCCTGCGCCCCGATTAGTCTGCGCTTCCAGGACGCCATTCTTGTAAAGCCGGGTCAAGCCATCGCTGGACCGCCACGTGGCAGTGATGTGCACCCAGTTCCCGATCGGAAGCGTATTCGTTCCTTTCAACAGCACGAACGTACCATCGTTAAATTGCAGGGCGAGGCCGCCGCGATTGACGTAATCGTCTTCACCATTGAACAGGAGAAAGCTGTTTTGCGTTGGATTTTCCGAGGTGTCCCACTTCCCCAAAATACCGCCGATGTTGTTCGCGCCCGCAGTCTTATACACCCACGCCATGAGCGTCAGTTCCGTCGCGCTTTGCAGGCCAGGGACCTGACCGATTGAAATCAGGTCATTGGCGCCATCCAGATTAAAAGCTTGCGCCGAAATGCCGGAGGCAAACCCCGCCCCGTTCAGCAACGTCGCGCCGCCGCTGATGCCGGTGAAATCATTCGTGGTGTTGTCTCCGGACCACCAGCCGATTAATCCGCCTGGCTGGGGGATGCATGTTGGAATAGTGAGTTCATCGGTGCAGAGACCGGACCGACCCGACGAGTAGAGCGCTGCCACTTCGCTGGCATTGAGTCCCCGATCGTAGATTTGAAATTCATCCAACTGACCATTCCAATGACGCCCACCGCCACCCCAAGCGCTGAGCCGGAGAAACTCAGTCCCGTCGTAAGGGATGGTCACGGAATTGGTAACGGATTGAACCACCTTGCCATCCACATAGACCCTCAGGATGAACCCCGGTTCGCGCGTGACCACCACGTGTTGCCACACTCCGGGCGTCAGGTCGAAAAGAACGCCGGGCAATCCCCCGCCGAAACCGTATTGATGCTCGGTGTTGTTCCATTGCATCACGAAGCTGCGGTAGCCGGTGTGATTGTTGTCGAAGATATCCGCATAGGCGTGCTGCGAATCACCTTCCTTGACCCAAAGTGCAAAGGAGAAAACCTGCCGATTAAACCAGGGACCAAGGTCCACGGAACTATCGGACCCATTAAACCGGAATGCGCGTCCCACTTTTCCGGGGACAAATGACGGTGTGCCCAGGAGGGTGCCGGTGTGGCTTCCAATTACATCGTAGGCGCTGTTCTCGCCGGGATACCAAGCGATCAACCCGCTGGGAATGGGCGCGCACACGCCATTCGTCTCGAGGCGTAAGGAAACGGAGGTCGCGCTTTGATTCAACGTCCATACCAAGCCGTCAGAAAGCGGAGGCAGAACGCCGGGCGCGAGTTCCCCGCTCAATGAAGGGGCGTCCAAAAAGTTGAACTCCTGCCCGGGAGCGGGAGTAAATCCATTTGCGAGAGAACCGCGCACAAAACCTCCCAGGGCAACAGGTCGGTTAAACGCCATCCGGCCATGCTGCAATGGAGCATTCGTGCCGGCTAATTGCAGCTCGATCGAGCCAACGCCATTCTGCGTAAACCACCAACTGTCTGCCGACCAGAGCGCGCCTGGCTGTCCCAGAGCAACAGTTCCATCGTTGATAAAATAATTATCCACATAGCCATTGTTGCGGCCCATGGAGGCGTTGGTCGCGACGATGAACTTACCCGACGCGTGGTTTCTGATGCGGGCAGGGCCGCTGTAACCCGACCCATGCAAAGGCCCCTGCGCGAAAGTCAGGGTGCCGTAATTGTTTATTTCAGCACCATCAGCCAGTGTCTTGGTATCTGACCCGCTGATGCGCATCTGGGAATTGTTGGTCAGGGTCAAGGCTCCGTAGATGGTGCTGCCCTGCCAGTCAAGAAGGCCACCATTGAGCGTTCGCACCCGCCCATTTCCAACCATGACGAAATCGCCGTAAGCAAACTCGGCAGTTGCGCCGTCCAACGTAGCCTGCCCTTCGAGCGAGATGGAGCTGCCGACCTGCCGGAAGCGACCCGGGCCGCGGACGCGAAAGCCGTCGCGGAACGCTGTCGGTGCATTGAACTCAACCAAACCGCCATCAATGCGCAAATCGCCCTGAAGGGTCGGCCATAAATTTTCGATGCGCACCGTTCCGCCACTGGTCTTGCGCCATTGAGAACCGGGGGATGTGTTAAAGGCAAAAACCTGGTAACCGTTGTAGCGCACAAACGGATGACCATCGGCTGAAAGCTGAAACACTCCGTTGGTGCGGTTGAGAATTGTGCTCGGGCCCGAATAGCCACTCGCGGCAAACGGCCCGGGTCCCATCCAGTTCACCAAACCGTGGTTTTCAAACACGACAAAATCCCCCAATGATTTGTTGGCTGGTCCGGTCGCATTGACCACTCCGCTGGGGGCCACCGTGAAGTGGCCGCCAACCCAGCCGTTGATCCAATTAAAGGTGGCTGCACTGACGAAATTACTGCCGGCGAGCGTGGCGTCGTTATCCAGCTCAAAAATCGACGATGAACCGGGAGCGCCGAACGTCACGACACCGCTGGCATCCAATCTGCCGCCGTCCAGACAAAATCGTCCTGTTCCGTTGAGCGTCGCACCGTGAGTGAGAGTGTGCGTGCCGCCATGGAACGAGAATGTGCCCGGCACCAGCGTCGAAAACGAACCCGCACTGGAGCCCCCGGCGTTCCAGCGCCAATTACCCGCATGCACACTGGCCACGCCGTCATTGAACAATTGCCAGTTAGACAAGAGGGTGCCTGCATCGAGCTTCCGCATTTCCGCACCCGGTTCGACAATGAAGCGGCCGTGTTGATAGCCGTTGTAACGCGGCATGGCAGTTCCGCCGTTCAACAGGAACAGACTGCCAGCGCGATTGCGGATCGTGGATGGACCTGAGTAACCGCTGGCAATAATAGCGCCCGCCGTCCAGTGAAGGGTGCCGTCATTAATAATCTCGGCGAAGTCGTCGACCTGATGATCCCCGCCGCTGAAATGAGTTTGTAGTCCGGCAGCTAGCTTGAACTGTCCGCTAAGCCACCCCCCCGACCAACGAAACGATCCATTATTCAAGCTGCTGAGCACCGTATTTGTAGTTGCACTCACCAGGCTCCCGGCTTCATGCGTAAATGAAACCCCATCCAGGACAAGAGAACCGTGGAGCGTGCATGAACTCGCAATAACCCGCACTTCACCCGGTCCGCGGAGGACGGAGCCGGGCAGCAAAGTGACCGGAACGGTCCAATCAATACGCCCCGCTTGCACATCGATCAGGCCACCATTGTTCAAAACGATACTATTGAAAGAATTCACCCCCGCGCTTCCGCTCTTCCGCAGGATCCCGCCCGCCTGATTCATAAAGTTAAATGGTTGGTATCCGTTGTAACGACTGAATGGAGGACCGTCCGCCGCTATCTGGAACAGACCGTTGCTGGCGTTCACGAAGGTGCTGGGGCCGGCATAACCCTCACCGACAATCACCCCCGATGACCACAACACTGAACCGAAGTTCGTGATGACTGAATGATCGCCCATGACCTTGTTATCAATTCCATCGAGTTGTATGCCGGAACCCGGAGCAATCGTCATCGACCCTCGCAACGTTCCGCCGCTCCAATGGAACGACCCGCCATCCGTCGTGCGCACAACCAGTTTCCCGTCCATGGTGCCGCTCTTCATTTCGAAAGGCCCCCGGGTAACGGCAAGGTCACCATCAAAAGTCAAAGTTCCACCGGCGAAACTGGCTCCTGCACCATTTAAGCGCGTGCCGTGCGAAAAGCGGGCGTTTCCGTGGAAAGCCAGCGTTCCGTTGTCCAGACGGATTTCGCCTTCGTTAACAAATCGTGGGCCGCTGATCGTTGCTTCGCCGGTGCCGTCCCGCAACACCAGCCCCCCCGCCAAGTTACTGAAGGCAAATTCCTGATAGGTGTAGTTCACGCCGAAAGCACCCAATCCACCCGCAATTCGGAACACGGCATTGCTGTTGTTCACGAAAAGGCTTCGTGCGCTATAACCTTCCGCCACGAGACGCCCCTCATGCCGCACAACTTCTCCAAAGTTTTGAATCGCGGCTCCGTTCCAAATGACCTTGTCGCCGGAGGTTGATAAATTGAGCAAACCGCTGGCTCCCACTTCGGCGAGTCCACCTATGACCCCGCTCGACCAATTCATCACGCCCTCGACGCGCAATTTGGTGTCAGCGACGAGAGTGCCGCCGTCGAAGTGCAGCACACCATTCGGTCGGACGGTACTCTCGCCACTCATCGTCAACGTCACACCAGCTACGCTCAGTGCTTGTGTGCTTGAACCCGAGTTGGTGCCAAGCCGGAGCACGTTTACGGTGGCATTGACATTCAAGACCACCGGCATGTTGGCGCCGCGCGTGATTTCAACGATGTCGGTGGCATTCGGGACGCGCGCAGGCGTCCAGTTGGCGGGATTGTTCCACAAGTTGTTTGCCGCACCGCCCCACACAATAGTGGCGGGGGGGTCAGCAGAGTGAGTGCTAAATGCGAGGCCTAACCAGCAGAGAAAAATCGCAAGAAAGGAACAAGATGGGGGGAAAGCGGATGGATGCATGGTCTAATACCTTGAAAAAAACAACAGCGCAGGGGTGCACTGCTTCTACGAACATGAACTGATTGAGGAGCGTACTTCACACTGATTTGACGACTACACATCAGTGCGCCGTAAGATGAGCGTATAATGAAACGCGGATTAGGATCGAGATGATTCTGCATCCGTTAACCCAAAAAAAGGGTCCCAACATTGCGTTCCGCAGCAACTTAGCCCCGGAGGCTCCTCTACCTAGCCGCCAGTCGGTCGGGGCTTGTAAGATGATTCCGGCAGAAATGCGATTCGCAGACTCATTTCCATCGTCGCAGCGTTTGGAACGCAATCCCGCTTGGCGGCCGCGATGCCTATGACTCCCTGTGAGGCAAGGCGATCCACCCCCACGGCGTGGCATGGAGGTCAGCGTACGTCTTCAACGCGAACTCGGAAGAATCTCTGAGGCGAGGCAATCGGGCTGACGACTTCCATTTCCGTTCCATTCCCGTCGAACTGAACTGCTCTCTTCCAAGCCGGGGAATGGAGCGAGTCAGTGAATTCTACAACATAACGCCGTCCCAATGTTGTCCAAACCGTGAACCGGAACTGCGTTCCATCGCGGGTTGGTTTGATCAGCAGTCGTGACTCCGACGGGGTTAAAGGCCCGAGAGGATTTGGCCCGCCCGCGGATTGGACCAGCGAGATTAAAGCGTCGCCGCGATGTCCGTCGCCGTCTTCGACCGTGAGAAACACATTCGTCGCTGGCTGATTTATCACGATCTGGCCGTTCCAGGTGCCATTAACAAATCCATTCAGGATCGAAGGTGAGAACAAGGCGGCTTCCTGAATCCCAAAGCGCAGGTCAACAAGCCACCAGCGGACGCCACTGACCGAATCGGGGAACGCATCCCCACTGATCGCGTAAGCCTGAAGTAAAGTCCCGTTGGTGAAGACATTCAGGCCGTCATTACGCCAATAGTAAGTGCCGCCGCCCGTGAAGACACCGATGCGATAGCGCAACCCGGCCCGGAGACGAACGGGGCTGGGAAACGGTGTTTCAACCCAACTTCCCAACGAACTCGTCACAGGCTGGCTCGCAATGAGTGTTCCGTCCTCTTTCCAAATGGATACTTTGGTTCCGAAGAAATGGCGGACATGCGTGACGATAAGGTCCGCATCAGGGACAAAGGCATATCCAACTGTCAACGAAGAGGAACCTGAACTGGTGGCCTGTTGGTTTCCTAAGACGAATCGATTCGCTGCCACCAACCCCTGGAAAACCTGAAGGTCTATTGGTCCCGAAAAACCCGTTACAGTGTTGTTGAAGGAATCTCGTGCTGTCACAGACGCACTGAAGGGTTGTCCCGCAGTCGCCGGATCAGGCAGGACGCTCCAATCGAAATGATCTGCAATTCCGGCCAGGCCATCATCATTGTTGATTAATCCTTGTGCCTGAAAGTCCACCAGAGTCCCGTTTGTCGGCGTGTTGAGGTTAACGAAAATGGTCTCATTGGGCTCCACATCGAGATCGCCAAGAATACGCACTGACAAGAATTGTTCGATGACACCGGGCGCAAATACGACGAAACCGTTGGTGTCCAAGTAATCGCCTCCCGGTGAGGCCGTGCCCGCGAACGTGCTGAACGGCACACTCACAGGCACCGTGCTTGGGTTAGAGAGCCGGAGGCGGAACATCGCCTGGCTGAAGCCCACGTTGCGCTCAGAAAAGGCAATGTCATCAATGGTCACGAATGGGCCGGCGACGCTGGTGAGAATAACCACTTCATTATTGGGCAGGAAACCATCGGGTTCATCTCTCGTCACGCGCACGCGATTGGAGAACGTGCCGCTCAACTGCGGCTGAATCCGGAGTGTCACGGTCGCTTGGCTCGCTGGAGGAATGCTGCCCAGCGCGCATCCGATACCGGTCGTGTTGTTCGTGCAGTCACCTTGGGTGGCAACCGCCGTTACAAAGTTGGCAGTGCCCGGCCATTCGGCCGTTAGAAAAACGCCGGTAGCCACGGCTGGTCCCGGATTTGTAACTGTCATCGTGAAGGTGACCGTTCCACCCACGACACTAATGGGCGGCAGGACCGCCGCTGACAGGGAAATATCATCCTCGAATGAAACATTATCGCCGCCTGCCCAACCGAGCGCATTGGCCATGAGGCGGGCACCGTCCGTGTTGGCCGCCCAGCCTCCACTAATGGCCGTGCTGGAGGGTGGGAAGAAATTCAGCGCCACGACTCGGCCAGGCCCGGTTTGTTTCGTTGCCACCATCGGAGCTCCACTGCTCAAGTGCGCAATTAATTCTCCCCCGTTTGCCATCGTCAGAGACTGGTGATAACCCGAGGAGCCCCCATTAAAGGAACTAACGCCAGCCAGGATCGGGTGCGAAGGATTGTCCGGAATCAATTGTTGAGAACTGCCGGGCGACGACCCTGAGGGAATGACCGGCAAATAATTGGCATCGCGAAGCCTTCCACTCAAAGAGTTGTCCAATGCGAACACCGCCACCACCACGCCACCGCCGTTATCCACGTAGTCAGCCAGGACATTTCCCATGGCCATCCCGTCATTGAAGCTGTTGTTTCGGAAGACGAGCACAGCGTCGTATTGTAGCAACTCCAAGAGAGTTGGAACTGGGTTCCCGGATTGAACATTGAACTCAACCACCTGAGAAAACAGGCCGGTGCCTACCAATTTATCTCGAACGTCCTGACGGTAAGTGGCAGTCCCCTCGGCACCGTAAACGGCAACACGACGCGCGGACCCGAATCCAAATCCTCCCCGTACGGGTGTGAGCGTGACGCTCACATTATTGCTCGTGTAAGGATCGGTGCCTGACCTGCCTACGCGGGCAGTGTTCATCACGGTCATGTCGGCAGCGACCCGGGCTACGATGGAAATGGTTGCGACAGTCGAAACCGTCCCGAGGTCGCAGGTCACCACTCCTGCATCGTGGGTGCAGCTGCCTTGTGATGAGGCAACGGAGATGAATTGAACGAGGGGTGAAAGAATGTTCGTAAGCATGACGCCCGTTGAAGAAACCGGGCCCGTGTTGCTCACCACGATGCCAAACGTCAAATTGCTCCCGACATCGACAAGAGACGGTGTGACAATGGAGGCCACTGACAAGTCATTGCGCAGTTGGGCATCGAAGGTGGAGGAGAGGCCTTGATGGCCGTCGCCGTCGTCGACGATTAGCTGGACGTTGGTCCCGGGAGCTTGCACGGCCAGGGTGCCGTTCCACACTCCGTTGTTAAAGGTCGCCACCGCAGGATTCACACCGATGCTCGCGTCTGTCCCAATCGTGTAGCGCAGATCCACAAACCACCAAAACTGCGAGTCTGCCGAACTGGGGAATGCGTCCCCACCGATCTCGTAGCCTTGATTGATCGTCACATCCGGGAACTCCACCTGCCCGCCACTGCGATAGTAATAGCTCCCACCACCCGTGTAGAAGGCCACCCTATACCGGCTCCCCGCTACCAGCGTCACCGGCGCGGCCAGTGCCGTCTCCCGCCAACTACCCACACTGCTGCTGACATTCTGGCTGGCCACCAGCACGCCCGCATCCGTCCAAATCGACACCTTCGTCCCGCTGTAATGCCGCACATGCGTCACCGTCAAATTCGTCTTGGGCGTGAAGGAATAACCCAGCGTAAAATTCCCCGAACCCGAACTGGTATGCACCACCTCTCCCAGGACCGTGTTAGTCCGCAAAGCTCCAGGCCCCGTCGCCCGCACCGGCAGCATCCCCGAGTAATTGGACACCGTCACATTAAACGCATCCTGCGCCGTCAACGTCACCGCAAAGGGCTCGCCCACAAACTGGCTCGGACTCACCGCACTCCACGTAAAATGGTCCAACTGCCCCGGGGCTCCATCATCATTGAGAATCGTCCCCACCCCCTGCCCATCCCCCAGCGCCGCATTCCCAGGATTGCTCAGGTTGACAAAAAACGTCTCGTTACTCTCCACCTGCGTGTCCCCATAAACTGGCACCACAACCGTCTTGCTCGTTTCACCCGCAGCAAAATTGAGCGTGCCACTGGCCACCCCGTAATCCCCACCACTGGTCGCCGTCCCATTGGCCGTCGCATAATTAACACTCACACTCCGACCACTCAAAACATCCAGACTCACCACAAATACCAAATTCGACACCCCCACATTGCGCTCCACCATCCCCGCATCACTAACCGATAAACTCGGCAACGCATCATCATTCAATATGGTGCCGAAGACAGAGGAGTTTGCCAAAGTAGCGTTGGTGGGAGAGGAGAGTTCCACGAAGAGGGACTCGTCGTCTTCGTCAAACGCATCTCCGACAACCAGCACTGCAAAGCTTCCATTGGTCTGCCCGGGAGGGATGATCAGCACACCGTTGGTAGCTAGGAAGTCCAGCCCAACCTCTGCCGAACCGCTAAACGTCGAAAACTCCACCGAAATAGGCTCCAGGCTCGGGAACGATAGCCGAACATCGAATATCAACTGCGCCTGGCCCACACTTCCCTCATCCACCGAAGCATCCTCAATAGTCAGCTCAGGGAGAATGACAGCCGTGAACGTACGGAACACATTGTTCGGAACGTAGAAATCAGTCCCTGCTCGCACCACTTCAGTGACGTTGGTAATGGTCCTCGCTGCAACCACTTGTCCAATGAGGGTGATTTGCGCACCGCTTCCTCCTGAGATGCTGCCGAGATCACAGGAGACTATCCGGCCGACCACGGCACAGGTTCCTTGCGACGGCGCCGAACTGATGAAGGAAACACCTTCACCCAGAACGTTTGTCAGCCTTACGCCATCGGCTGCGGAAGGCCCGGTATTAGTCACCGTAAGCGTATAGACCAAATTGCTACCAACAGTGACTTGAGAAGGTTCAGCCACGGCGAACACGGAAAGGTCATCTCGTAGACTTCCTGAGCCGAGATTGAATGAGGCGTCAGCGTAACCAATGGTTTCGAATGTTCCACCAAACTGTCCGCCCCCTTCATAGTGAAAATACCAGCGATTCCGAGGGATCGAGACCGTAATGCTGGCCATGTCCGAAAGGTCCGAGAATGTTGCCACGAGGGTTGTGGCGCCATCCGGGATCCGTGTGCGAACGATGTCGTTGTTGAACGCATAAACCAGGTACGTCGACCCGCCAAAGTTTTCCGCGACGCCCCAGTATGCCCAGCTTTCTGTTTGGCTGTGGTTGAAGGTTGGCAGCGCTCCCAAGTCCCTCACCAGACCAGTCGGCAAGTTTATGCTGTAAACCCGACTGTCGTTGTGCAGGACGATCAATCCGTAGCCAGCGAAAATACCAGGCTCCCGTGAACTGCTTGAGAGATTGATCGGCGTGGAGAGATTGATGACGTTGCCGTTTAACACGCCCGTTGCGCCGTCAATCTCCAACAAGGTCGTTACGATTCCGCCGGAATTGCCGATGACATTACCGCCATTGCCCAGCGAATAGATTCTTTGCGAACGCAAGTCACCGACCATTGCGTCGTAAACCTGGTTCAGGCCAGTGCCGCCTGATAAGTCCTCCAAAGCGAAACGGGCCGTCCGGGAATCACCGGAATACAACACTTGGGTCGATGACGCCGCGATGCCACCACGATCGTCTCCCGTCAGCGAGTTATGATCCACAACCCGGGAGCCGGTGGCGAACAGGCCTTGGATTTTGAAGCTGTCAAAGGGTGCACGCACCGTGACGACCACAGTCGCCGCGTTATTATCGATGTAAAATTCGGTGCCGGATCGAGCCACCATGACTGATGAGGTCGCGATACCATCAGCAATGGGAACCGTGACAACCGTCATTGAAGCGCTCGCCCCTGAAGGAAGATCTCCGACATCACACCTGACGACATCACCAACGAGGGAACACATCCCTAACGAGGAGGTGCTGGAAATATAGCGGAGTCCCGAAGGCAAACGATTGCTTACAACGACGGACGAGGCCACTGCCGGTCCTGTGTTGCTGACTAGAACGCTATAAACCAAGTTGCTCCCCACATCCGCAGGATTCGGTGCGCCGGCAAAGGCCACTGACAAGTCATTGCGCAGTTGGGCATCGAAGGTGGAGGAGCGGCCTTGATGGCCGTCGCCGTCGTCGACGATTAGCTGGACGTTGGTCCCGGGAGCTTGCACGGCCAGGGTGCCGTTCCACACTCCGTTGTTAAAGGTCGCCACCGCAGGATTCACACCGATGCTCGCGTCTGTCCCAATCGTGTAGCGCAGATCCACAAACCACCAAAACTGCGAGTCTGCCGAACTGGGGAATGCGTCCCCACCGATCTCGTAGCCTTGATTGATCGTCACATCCGGGAACTCCACCTGCCCGCCACTGCGATAGTAATAGCTCCCACCACCCGTGTAGAAGGCCACCCTATACCGGCTCCCCGCTACCAGCGTCACCGGCGCGGCCAGTGCCGTCTCCCGCCAACTACCCACACTGCTGCTGACATTCTGGCTGGCCACCAGCACGCCCGCATCCGTCCAAATCGACACCTTCGTCCCGCTGTAATGCCGCACATGCGTCACCGTCAAATTCGTCTTGGGCGTGAAGGAATAACCCAGCGTAAAATTCCCCGAACCCGAACTGGTATGCACCACCTCTCCCAGGACCGTGTTAGTCCGCAAAGCTCCAGGCCCCGTCGCCCGCACCGGCAGCATCCCCGAGTAATTGGACACCGTCACATTAAACGCATCCTGCGCCGTCAACGTCACCGCAAAGGGCTCGCCCACAAACTGGCTCGGACTCACCGCACTCCACGTAAAATGGTCCAACTGCCCCGGGGCTCCATCATCATTGAGAATCGTCCCCACCCCCTGCCCATCCCCCAGCGCCGCATTCCCAGGATTGCTCAGGTTGACAAAAAACGTCTCGTTACTCTCCACCTGCGTGTCCCCATAAACTGGCACCACAACCGTCTTGCTCGTTTCACCCGCAGCAAAATTGAGCGTGCCACTGGCCACCCCGTAATCCCCACCACTGGTCGCCGTCCCATTGGCCGTCGCATAATTAACACTCACACTCCGACCACTCAAAACATCCAGACTCACCACAAATACCAAATTCGACACCCCCACATTGCGCTCCACCATCCCCGCATCACTAACCGATAAACTCGGCAACGCATCATCATTCAATATGGTGCCGAAGCCTTGTGAATCAGAAAGTGTGGCGTTGATGGGGCTGACCAGATTCACGAAAAACGTCTCGTTGCCTTCGTTCAGCGTGTCTCCCAAAACCGTCACCCTAGCAGTCTTGTTTGTTTCGCCGGGTGCAAACAACAGCACGCCGTTGGTGCCCAAATAATCAAAGCCAGCCAGCGCACTGCTGTCGCTCGTATACCAACCCACCGACACGGGCTGCGTATTGGAACCGGTCAACCGGACGGTGAAGACGGCTGAAGTTGTTCCCGTGTTGCCTTCGCTGATCGACACGTCGTTGACCAACATGCCTGGAAAATTTACCAGAGTGGCAATCGTTACTCCGTTATTACCCAAATTGAAATCCGACTGCGAAGCGCTGGCACGCAAACGCCCAATGGCTGACCCGGCAGTTTCCGGTGCGGTGAGCACCACGGTGGCACTCCCCACTGCGTTGCTGGCGAGATTCCCCAGATTACAAGTCACCACACCATTGGTGTAGGTGCAGCCATTCGCAGCGGTCGCCGAGACGAACGCGGCACCAGCAGGCAATTCGCTAAACGCCATGACGTCTGTGGCCGGGCCCGGACCGCGGTTGGTCACGGAGAGGGTGTAGGTGAGCCGGCCGGAAACGATTACTGGATCCGGTGAATCCGTGCCTGCAACCGCAAGGTCGATCGCGTCCGGGGCGATACAGCAATTGGGAACGTCCAGCGAAACGGTATCAATGTTCCAACCACCGCCGCTAACGCTGCTGTCCGTGAAAAAGCGCCAGCGTAGTTGCACGTTTCGCCCGGCGGTGCTCGGCGGCAGGACGACACGGGTCGTGATGAAGCCGCCAGAGTTTCCAGTCCATGTCGCATTGCTATTGTATCCACCCGCAATGAACCGTCCTCCCGCGGATAGGATATCTGTGAAGGAACCTCCAGCTATTGAGATCTGCAATGTGCCACCATCCAAATTCGGCTGCGTGTCAAACTGGTGCCGGAAACTCAGCTGGGCGTTCGACGTCGCCACAAAAACGGAAGGCGTGGTGAGCAGGTTGTTGACGGAAGCTGCTGGCTCGGGAGAGAAAGCCGTCTTCGGTGCCGTATCGCTTAGGTTGGTTGAGGTCACGCCCCAGATCGTTGCGCCCGTTGCCGGACTTCGTGCCCAACCTGCTGGGACATTGCTATCTGTGACGGAATCAAAGTTCTCAACGAAAACAGGGCTTAGGTTGCCCATGACGAGATTGAACGCCGCAAAACCCAATGCCCTTGCGCCGTCCTGTAGCTGCAGCCGCAAATTAATCAGACCTCCGCAGGCGCCATTGGCAACGAACGTGAAGGAACGTCCCACCGCCTCGCCGCCGCCTACGACCATCCCGTAAGATTGAGGACCGCTGGGCTGAAGCACATTTTGATTAGGCAAAAGCGTTGCAACGAGATTGCCTGTGCTAAAAGGGCTGGGATTTCGAAGAAACAATTCCACCGTTACCGTCTCGCCTGGGTCAATGGAGTTATTGGGCGGCGTGCAGGATTCAGTGGCCAACACGAACGCGTCCGCCAACAACTCGTCGTCAATGATCGTCCCGACTCCTTGCGCATCGCTTAGGGTGGCACCGCTGGACCCTGTGAGGTTCACCAGGAAGGTTTCATTCGACTCGCTTGCCAAATCGCCCAAAACTTTCACGAACATCTGCACGTTCGTGGTGCCGACGGGGAAAGTCAGGAAGCGGTTCGTCGAAACATAATCACTTCCTGCACTGGCACTGCCGTCGGCTGTCGAAAAGGTGACGCTCACCGTTTGGAGCGAGGGATACGAAAGACTCACGTTGAACACGGCATCGGATGCTCCACTGTTGTTCTCCACAATCGTCACGTCGCTGACGGATAAAGACGGGAGGAGCACACTGGTGATGGCCGTGGCGGTATTGTTATCCGCAAATGCATCGGCTTCAGCCCGGCCGATGCTGACTACATTAACCAAAGTACCTGGGGTGGTTGGAATGACGACGATTGAAACGGTCACGCCACTGCCACCGGGCAAGTTTCCAATCGAGCAGGTCACCACGCGGCCATTGAGAGTGCAGCTGCCGCCTGCAACTGTGGCGGACACAAAACTCACGGAGGCAGGGAGTGTGTTTGTCAAAAACACGCCGGTCGCCTGGGTAGGTCCGGTATTCGTCACCGTCACAAAATAGTTGAGATTCTGACCGACCGGCGCGGGGTCCGGCGCGTCCACGACGCGGACGATTAGATCATTACGGTAAAAGGCGGCAAACTGACCTGAACGCCCGGAATGACCTTCGTTGTCGCTGGCTTCGAGCGTCAAAGCATCAGCCGTGCTCTGGAGCGTCAGGTTGCCCATCCAAACGCCTTCCACAAAATTTCCGGAGATCGGCGGAAGGAGGCTGACTGGAGATTGCGTGCCAACAACATATCGAAGGTCCACCGGATAAATGGCACCTGTGGTCGTAAGGGTGGGAAAAGCGTCTGCCGTCGTGTAGTGAATCTGATGAATAACTCCGTTCAGGAAAGCACTTGGCACCGCATTCGCGTAATAAATGATTCCGTTTGGTTGGTAAAAGGCGAGACGATAACGAGTGCCGGCCTGCAACTCGACGGGGGAAGGCAGGGCCGTCTCAACCCAGTTTCCCGGTACGCTGCTTACGTTCAAGCTCACGAGCAACTGGCCGGCATCCGTCCACAGAGAAACTTTATTTCCCATCAAGTGGCGGAAGTGCGTCACGAGAAGATTCGTGTTTGGTGTGAACGAATACCCAAGTGTATACGTACCGGTGAAACTCGAATCCGGCGCCACGCTCCCAATAATTGTGTTTGTCGCCTGACCGCCGCCGCGGAACGCCGTCAAGGCAACCGTCCCGGTGAAACTGCTGGCGGGGTTGTTGAACGCATCCAAAGCGCGGACCGTCACGGCAAACGGTTCATCAACAAACTGCGGTGAGGATATCAAGTCCCACGCGAAGCTATACAGTTCACCGGGAATTCCATCGTCATTGGTTATCGTGCAAAGGCCTTGCGCATCCAACAGAAGCGCGTTGATGGGAGAACTGAGGTTGACCAAGAATGTTTCTGCGGATTCGACTGCCGTGTCCCCGATCACGACCACGCTGACTGTCTGCGTCGTGATGCCGGGAGGGAAGGTCAACTGGCCGGATTGACTCACGTAGTCAATGCCAGCGATCGCGGTCCCATTGGACGTGGCGTAGTTGATCGTGATTGGAGCGCCACTCGGATAGGACAACCGAACGGCAAAAATGGCCTGCTTGGTCCCAGAGTTGCCTTCGGTCACTCCTGTGTCATCGATCGTCAGGCCGGGGAGCAGGACGCTAGTCACGACGGAGGCGACGTTGTTCGGCAGATACGGGTCAGCCTCGCCGCGTCCGAGGCTAACGCGATTGGTCAACTGACCAGCCACAGTCGGGGTGACGACCAGGGTAATCACCACGTTGCTCCCGCCTCCCAGCATGCCCAGATCGCACCGCACCGTCCCGCCGACATTGGCACAGGCGCCCTGGGAAGCGGTCGCGGAAACGAAGCCCGCTGACGCCGGCAAAACATTGGTAACCGTGACGCCATTGGCTACGGCGGGACCGCTATTAGTCACGGAGATGGTATAGGTCAGGGGCGCGCCCACCGGCACAGGATCGGGGGAGTCAGTCATGGCCACGGAAAGATCATCCCGCACCAGCACCGTGAAATTACTGCTCGTTCCCGTATGCCCATCGCCATCGTCCGCGCGAAGGATCATGTTGGTGGCCAGTTGTTGAACCAGAAGGTTTCCGGTCCACGAACCATCTACGAAGGGACCAGAATTACTCGGGCTCAGGGTGATAACGGCACTGGAACCGAGCAACCGTACGTTCGGAATGCGGGCAATGGCACTCGGAGTGGGGGTGGTTCCAGACCAAGACAGCGGGTCCCCTGCTCCACTATCCGTGCGATAATAGAGCGAGCGGGTCAGCACCGTATCAGTGGAACGAGTCGAACCGTCGCCGGTGTAAAAGCCATTATTGAAACTGAAATCAATCAACAGGTTATCGACTCCGTTGAAACTAAACGGCGTGCTGAATGGTAGAATCAGTTGACCTGTGCTCGAGACGGCAAGATTGGTTTGCTGAACAGTTGTCCATCCTCCCCCGTCCCATCCCGCACCTGCGGCGTAACCGGATAGCGCCGTGTGCTTCATTCGAATGGTCCAGGCGTTCATCGTCTGGCCGGGCACGCCCGTGACATCGAGCGCCAATCCGGTGATGAGCCGCGCTGCTCCAATCTCGCTCGCCAGGTAAATCGATTGGCAACGAGCGTCGTGGTAAAAAGTCGAGAATGGCCAATTCCAAGGCACATTGCCACCACCCACGGCTACTTCGACGGTTTCCGACGCCGCGCTTAGGTTCACGGGGCCGACAAAGTTGCTCACCACCGTGTTGAAAGCGTCGAAGGCAGTGATCGTCACGGGGAACGGTTGGTTGATGAATTGCGGGGAGGTAACAGGAACCCAACCAAAGTGGTCAATGGCGCCAATCTGCCCGTCGTCATTCAGGATAGTTCCAACACCCCGGTTGTCGGTAATGGTGCCGTTGATTGGGCTGGATAGGTCCACGAAGAAAGTCTCGGAAGATTCGATTGCGACATCTCCCACAATCGCGACGTTAATCGATCCATTCGTGACACCGGGGGCGAAAATCACAGTTCCACTGGCAGTTAGGAAGTCACTGGCAGCCGAAGCTGAATTTGCGACGGTGATGTAGTTCACTCTTGTCTCCTGGAAACTTGGTGAAGAAAGCCGGAGGAGGAATGTGACGTTTGTCACCCCGACGTTCCGTTCGGTCACACTTGCATCAGCGATGCTGATATTCGGTGTGAGAACAATGTCCGATCGACGCGTTTCTCCATTTGCGGCGAGCACACTAGAAACCAAACCTCGTTCGCCATTGGCGGGGTCCGTGCCGGTGACCGTAAAACTCCCCAATGGAACAAAGTCGAAAATGTATTGGCCAGACGCATTGGCGGATACCGACTGAACTGTCGAGCCTGTGATCTGAACCGTCGCGCCAGCAACGGGCGTCGTTCCGTCAGTGCGGTAAACGATTCCAGTTACCGTACCGGAGTTAAACAACTGGACGTCGAGAGTCAGCGTTTGCCCGGAAAGCGCGAGATTCCCCGTCCTTAGGCCGCGCAGCGTGCTTGAAGGATCGAATACGCGGACAGAAACGCCCCCGGGCACCACGGCATCGAATTGATACCGGCCGCTCGGCCCCGTCACGCCGAAGAAGGTTCCATTGTTTGCCGTCAGGGTCACTTGCGCACCGGAGACTGGCTGGCTGCTGGGCGAAGTCACAAATCCGGCAACGCTTCCCCCGGGAATCAAAGTAAGATTCACGGTTACGCTCTGATCGACTACGGAATTAGTCTGTGTGTGGGCTGCGGTGTTGCTGAACGAATCGAAGGCATCCAACGTAACGATTCCGATGGGCACGTCAAAGAATGTGAATCGTCCGCCGGTGTCGGTGATCGTATTCCGGGTTAAATTGTTCGAGCCTCGCAGGCTGACTCCAAGATTCACGGCTACAGCGCCCCCTTCTCGACGCACTATGCCTGTGATAGTGCCGGTCTCGGGCATGATTAAATTCGCGGTGGTGGTCTGACCGGCGATGATACCTGCCGTAACCGACGTTGAGAGGTCCGATCCCTGCGCCACTGGAGTAGTAGCCACCAGCGTGTAGCTGTTGGCAGGCAAACCATTAATGCGGTATGTCCCATTCAGGGCTATCCCAAGAACCACGGGATTAAGCAATGACCCACCACTGATGACGACAGATCCCTGGCTGGCGACGACGCCGCTGTGGCGCCGGACTGTTCCGACAAGATTTCCCGTATCCTCGAAGATCACATCGCGCGTGGCGCTGAGTAACCCCGCGGGGAATGCACCCGCGTGAGTGACGGAGAGACCACCCGTAAGAGGGTGAATGCCAATTAGATTGAAATCATCGACTGGCACTGCGACAGAACTTCCCTGCCCATTCACAAAACCTGTGAAAGCGAATTGGCCTGCCCCACCGGCATTGAAGGTGTAGGTGCGCCCAAAAAATACGTTGGCACTCTTGAACCGCACCCGGGCATTGGCGATGACGTTGCTTCCATCACCAGAGAGTGTCCGACCGTTGATCGTTCCAGTCAGTTGAGGCAGCGCCAGGAGACTGCTGGAGCCATCATTTGGCACGTTGAAATTTTGAACCTGGCTCATTTCCGCGAGGGACATTCCGGCAAGAGCCTCGGGCGGCAACTGGACCAGACGCGCGGCAGAGGCTTGGGCGGCAACCCGGTCCACTTGTTGCGCTCCAAAGTGAAGGAAACTGACGGAACCGCCTGGAGGCACCGTCACGTTCGTCCATTGCTGGACCATTCGCCCGTATCGATTGCCAAAATCGATGGAATACAGAGCCGAGCTTGCGAGACGGATGCCGTTCGTTCCTTCGAAGACGTCCACGACTGCAGGTAAGTCCGTCCCCACCTGAAATGGATCGATGTTCTCGTCATCATCAATTACCACCCAATGGTCGCGTGCACCTGGCATCAGAATGTCGAGCGTGGCGTCGCCGGTAGAGGTGCTGACGATTCGCGGCTCCCGGTCTATCGTGAAGCCGCCTTGCACCTTCGAGATGAAGCGATAATGGGATGTGAGCTTCAGGGTGGCAGTGATGGGGCTGCCGGAGGGATTGCTGATCGTCTCCAGATATCGCACGAAATAGCCATCTCCTGGGACATACACCTTCCGGGTCACATTCAAACCGCCCAAACCGTCCTGCCGGATTCCAATTTCACGACCCCCATCTTCGGGCGTAGCGAAGCCTGCCCCCGTGAAGTTGTAGTTTGTGCCACCGACCGTCAGGTCGAGTAGAAACGCGCCTCGATTGGCGCCGAAGTCGCCGCCATACATCCCTCCAGGGCTGCCGTCCTGCACCGACGCATTGGCGCGAACGCCGAATGAAAAATTGTTGGCGTCATAGAGCGTAATGGCAGGCTGGTTGGGATTGATTGGAATCACCGTGCAGTCGAGTTGGATATCGCGAGCGACGGTCTGCTGGTGGGAAGCGATGGCGCCCGAGGCATTCCCGAAGCATTGCTTCTGATTCAATTGCGCACTGGTACTGAGAGTAAACGGCCCCACGGGGACCCCAGCGATACTGTACCGACCATTAATGTCGGTTCGCGCAAAGAACGAGCGGCCAAAGCCGGGCGCCTGGCTGTTCAGGGACACGCCAAGATTTGCGACAACGTTTGTCGTGTCATCGCGGACGATGCCTTCGACCGTGCCAAGTCCAATGAGCACTAGATCCTGCGTTGCCACTTGGCCTTGCGATGACAACGCCACGCCGGACGCCCGGGCCCGGAGATTTCCACCGCTGTCGAGCCCATCCACATTGTAAGTGCTGGTTGGGACAACGGTAAATTGATAGGTGCCATCCGATCCGGTCGCAGTAGTCCGCGTAACCTGTCCCGTGATTCGCACCGTAATTCCTGGCGCGGGATTCGTCCCATCGGGTTGGAAAACTCGGCCGGCAATGATGCCGTACGATTGCAGCCTCACCAGAATATTCGCCGCTCCCCCAACGGTGACGCTACCGGAACTCGACCCGGCAAATCCTGTCGCCGGATCCGTCGCCGAAGCCGCAAAATTTCCTGCGAACACGCCCGAAAAAATGAACGTTCCGTCTGAAGCGGTTACGCCGGAGAAACTTCCGCCAAACTGTGTCTGACCCGTCACTCGCACTTGGGCGCCGCTGACGAGATTACTTGCACCATCGCGCACCGTCACCATCACGGAACCTTGTCCGTTGAGGGTTATGTTCGCCGTGCGGATTTCGCCTTGCGCGACTAATACAGCGTCGCCGCGCCCGCGATCGCCGGTGAGTGGATCCAGAACATCAAGCGTGTAACCACCCAGCGGCAAAGCATCGAATCGATATTGGCCTGCAGTATCAGTGTTCCTGGTCAAACCGACACCTCGCAAGGTTACTTGAACATTTGTGATTGGCGTCAAACCATCCGGTCGAAATACGGTTCCGGCAATTGAGGCAGACGGCGAGAGCATCAAGTTATTTGTCACGAACTGACTGTCCTGCAGGATGGCACCGCTCCCAGCGCCGCCAAATTGCCCAGCCCTTGCGGAGATTTGGAAGGGGCCAACAAAAACATTGGAAATGGCGTAACGGCCCGCTCCGTCTGTAGTCACGACGAATTGCCCTCCAAAAACACTGCCGCTGGATAGCGTGACACTCGCTCCGTTCACGGGATTGTTCGCGCCGTCACGCACCACCCCGAAGACACGGCCGCGACCCAGATAAGCGATGTCATTCACGTTCACCTGCGCCGTGGCGGAAATATCCCCGCCGCTCCGGCCACGGTTCCCGTTCGTATCAACGGCGTTCAGCGAGTAACCGCCTAAAGGAGTAAAATCAAAACTGTAGCGGCCCAGCGGATCGGTCGAAGTATTCTGCGAGTTGGGTCCCGCATAATTGACCGACACGCCGGCGCCTACAGGGGTTACGTTGTCCTGGGCCAGGACTGTTCCATTCACGGTTCCAAACGGTCCCAACTGCACATTGAGGGTTGCGGCAGAATTCATCGCCAGCACACCGGCAGCCCGGCCACGCAGGCCAGAACGATAATCACGAGCAATCACGAGAAGATTACCTGCCGTCATGTTGCTGATCCGGTAACGGCCGTTGCCATCTGCGGTGGCATTTCGGATGTCCGCACCTGAAGTGACCGTCACCAGCGCACCCGGCACAGGCCCGCCGAATGGATCCGTCACCAATCCAGCCACGGTGCCGGCATTCAATCCGATTTGGATGACACCCAACGCGGTCATGCCACCGACCACCGGCGCAACGGGTGATGACATTCCATCCAGTACCTGACCAAGCCGAATGGTTTGGGCAACAACTGTGATGCTCCCCAACCCCGCGGGAACCGTGGACATGACAAAAAACCCTGACGCATCGGAATTGGCAGTGAGGATGTTGAATGCGCTGATCGAGGCGTTAGTGACCGGTGCGCCACTCGTGTCCACCACCCGGCCTTGCAGCGTTGTTACCGGATCGGCGTTGGTCGCACTCAACCCAAGTTGGACTTCTAAACCATCCGCGATTCCATCGCTGTCCGTGTCACGGCTGAGCGGATTACTTCCGCGCAAAATCTCCTGGCCGTCGTTCAATCCATCGGCGTCCGAATCAGCCAGCAAAGGATTTGTCCCGCGCACAGTTTCCTGGCCATCCAGCAACCCGTCGCCATCCGTATCGGCGGACCGTGGATTCGTTCCGCGCTGAAATTCCTGCAAATTCGTGAGACTATCACCGTCCAGGTCCTGTCCAGCATCACTGGAATTGTTTGGATTGAGTCCGTTAGCCCGCTCGAACTCGTCAGTCATCCCATCATTGTCGGCGTCATTAGGAATCAATACGTTCAAATTGATGGCGGCTTGCACTCCTTCATTAAGGGCTTGGACGGTAACCAACCCACGCGTCAACGCAGTGACCAAACCATTGGAATTAACCTGTGCGATATCTGGATTACTTGATGACCAGAAAGTTCCCTGTCTAGGGGAAGAAACGTTGGTCGTGCTGCCATTGGGAAATGTAGCGGTCGCCATTAACTGCACCATCTCTCCTCTCGTTGTAAGATTAACTTTCGGGGCCGTAATCGACAGTCCCACCGGCATGGGCGAGACCTCGCCATAAGTGATCGGGCCCACCGCGGTTGGTCCGTCGGGGTTCAGGAAGAAGTAGCCAGACTGGCCAAACGTCGTAACCCCGTCCGATACGCAAGTAACTCGTATCCGGAAATAGCCGGGTTGGACGGGAACGTTGCCAATGCCAAAGCTTCCGCCAGGATCAATCTGAACGCTGCGGTTTAGGATGGTAATGGTGCAATTCTCTTCCAAGAAAGTGGGGCTTCGAACCGTAAATTCGAGCGAGGCTACGATGCTACCGTTATTGGCAAAAATAGAGGCTCTCCCTCCCCCAACCCCGGTAACCATCCCATTTGAGTTCACGGAAATCACAGCTGGGTCAGTAGATGCATAAAGGGTCCCCAAGTTAGGAGATGTTACATCTTGAGTTGTTCCGTCTGACACGGCAGCCGTCAGTATTAGCTGAACTGTCTCTCCCACGGAAATAGCGGTCCGTGGAGCCATAATGACGATTGAGGTAGGAACGGGCAGGTTTAAATCCGGAACAGGGCCGTTTGCTTTGGCCTGGTCAAGCATGCTAAGCATGCAAAGGAAACAGGTCAGGATAGCTGGGAGCCCTGTTAAGCAATGCCACCTTGACCGCACCGCTTCCGCCTTCTGTATGTTCAGCCTACACATGTTTTTGGTGGCTTGATTGGTCAATAAGGTTGGGCGCGATGGATTTCCATCAATTCGCCAAATGGGTCGATTATGAAAGTGTGATAATTGCCTCGGGATTCAGGCACGGCATACTCAAAGTAAAGGTACAGGCAACCCAACCGGTCGACGCGCACCCGGTGGTTTGGGAATGGGGAGGGCACATCCGGTCGATTCTTTCGCTCCTTCTTAATAATCTCTGCGAGCTCGCTTTCAGTGAAAACTTTATCAGGACAATTCAACTTTATGGCTTGTCCGTGGGCTTGCGCATCTACAATGACACCCAGTCGGTTCATTCTAAAAATGTGCTGTTTTCCGGGTGTTTCTGGTAAACCGTTCTCGATGTAAATGTAGTGACACCCTTGCGTCTTAACGGTCCACCGATATTGCGGAAACGGCTTTGGGAGGTCTGATCTCGTGGCCCGCTCGCGGGAAATGATGTTAGTCACCTGTTGCTCGGACAACGGAGGGGCACTGCAATTGGTCTGCGGATAACACACGGCCGGGAACAGCATAAGAGCTAGCAAAGAAAGTATATGGGCGAGATTTCGCATGTTTCGATCCCTCTTATCAGGCTACGGAAAACACCCCGCTTTGTTGTTATTGCCGTACATCTTCATCTGAGCAATTCGCGCGGCCACGGCAGCTTCACAAGCTGCGTCGCCCCCGCAGTTCACACCTTGAAGGCAGGTTACTTCCACCTTTGAAGCGTCGCACTCGCCCTGGCCTGCATCTTGACCCGGCTTAAAAGGAGGTCGTGTGGTGTTACACTCGTTAGCCCCAGTTGGGCAGTCCACGTGTTTATAATGCTCTTGCTCGTGGAGGATTACGCATTGTCGCAACGCCGTTTGCGCTTTGCTTGTCCCGTTGAAACTACTGCCAGCACAAGCCAATTTCACGCCGTTGCAACACACGACGAAACCGCCGGCAAACGTTTCCGTTCCACAGCACTGTGGGTCCGTCTGTGGCGGGATAGGAGTTCCATTATTGCACCCTTTACATCCATTTGCCTTCGTCGGAGTGATCGTTTTGGGAACCGCCTTATACGTGGGACAAGCACACGCACTTGCCGGCGGGATAGTCTGGTACGTCGTGCACTCGGTGTCAGCCGGAGGCCCAGAACAAACTGGCGTGCAAGGCGGCGGGGGCGGCACAACCGGGTGCCACCCGGATTTCACCACGCCAAATCCCGGGTCCGAACAAATCTGCGCCCCGTTTGAACTGACCGTCGCCGTCCCGACCGCTACGAAAGCACCGATGTCATGATCAAATCCAAACATCTCCAGAATCTGTCCAGGGGGTGCACCACTATTGGGGATACACATGCGAGCCGGCGGATTAAATCGAAGATTCGCAGGCTGAATTGCGGAGGTAAACATCGGCTGCGAACCCAGTGGTGGGGACATGGGAATGCGCTCGGCGTTGACCTGAGTCCATGTCACGCGGCTCGTAGTGGGATTCCCGTTGGGATCACGAACAGAGTTGGCGAAGATGGTGAGCGAGGAGCCTGGCATGTCTTTCAAGTGCAAGACGACGTCCTGATTGCCTCCCGCCAAGACGCCGCTCGCGGTATCGAGCGGGACCATGTAGATGGGACGGTCGAGGCTGTTTGCCTGACCGGCCACGTTCACCAAATCAAATTCAAGGAAGTGCCATTCGCCCGTGTAGCCGCGATCACGCGCATCAACGATTAACCGAACCGCGCCAACGGGTGCATTGGAAATGACAAACTGCCCCTGCGCGTCCGTGGCAGTACCGAGAAAAGTATCCACTAAGCGGCAGAGGATGTTGGACATGGGTCGATTGGCATTATCCAGCACCAACCCGACCACTCGCGTGTCTCTCAATTGCTGGGATGATCGGGCAGAAGCGGTGAATACAGCAGACGAATTGGTCACCCCAGGCACGAAGGCGAGGACCGAATTATTATTTACCCCTTCCTCGGCTCCCAGCGTGTGAATGACGGAGGCGCGCCCATCGCTGTCCGTGTTTGTAATGATGGTAGTGGCTCCGCCCAAAGTCCCAGTCCCAAGAAAAACCATGAAGGTGACAGGCGCACCTGCAACTGGATTCCCGCCGCCGTCCGTGACGAACGCGGTCCAACGATTAGGCAATGGCTTACCAGTCTCACCAGTCTGTGTTTCTGGAATGAGCGCGGTAACTTTGGCGGGAGGGGCGCCGGTGGAGTTGGCACAAAAGAGAACCGGCGTCACACCCGGCGAAGAAACTTCAACCTGGTTGTTGGCAACACCCGTTCGCAGGCCAAGTTGAAAGCGCAACTGCGCCTGCCCGCGATAGTCAGTGAGCAACGTCAGCGAGCGTCCTGTATCGGGGGGCGCCAGCAATAGTCCATCATTGCGCGTCACCGAGAACGTCACCGGTTGGTTCGTCTGCACGACTCCGTCCCCGTCCACCATTTCCACGACGAGCGGTTCAGGCAAAACCGAAGCGACCAGCGCCGTCTGTCCTTCGCCTGCAAGACGCACCAGATGCTTCCGGGAAGCAGGACTCTGATACGTCACCTCAATCTGTTTTTGTCTTACGTTTCCCGCACGGTCGCGCGCCATTACGTCGATAATGTTCTTACCTGGTACGAGCAGGATTTCTGGAATGGCGTAACTACGGTTCAGAACTGTCGCCGGCAAGCCGTTCACCATTACCGAGGCTTGCTCTGGATTCACCGTGCCTGGCACGGCATCATTAACGAGGCCGCTCACAGTCAGTTGCCGCGAGGAAAGAATGGCTCCTTCCACGGGCGCTTCCACATTCAGGACCGGGGGCGTGGTATCGCGAATTACCGTAATGTTATCCACACCGGCCCCGCCGAACGCGTTGGTGGCAACAGCGGACACGGTGTTTCTGCCTTCCTCCAAGGGAACTATCGCATTAAAGTTGTTGCCATTGAGTGTTGCTCGCTCACGGCCAACAATGACCGAATTCACACCCTGCCCCACCGTTCCCGAGATCAAGACATTGGTTCCATTGGTGAGAAGACCGCTGATCGGCGAACTAATGCCGACGCTTAACGGCATGGACTCGGCGAGGAAAACAGTTTGGAGGCCAGCCGGGTCGAACGGAAACAATCGGTCTTGCCGCACGACAAAGGTGCCGGTACTGACCAAGCTGCTTCCGAACGCCACGTTCCCAATGTCCCACTTCTCTTGCAGCACAACGGTGTTGGATGAGGTGCTATAAACAAACCCCTGAACCCCGACCGCATTGGCGACGTTGTTAGTGACGATGGCGCGCAAGACATACTCCCATTGTGTTCGTCCTACGCGGTTACTACTGACGACCTGAAAACCGCTGAGCGAGAAACCTTGTGCGCTGCCCTCTGGAACGAGGGTCACCAGATGAATCCACGCCAGGAACAGGAAAAAAATTTTACGACTGCGAAGCATCGATCCCTCCACAACTTTTGTGCGAATTTCTTTTGCGGCAAATGAACAAGGCGCCAGCGCCGACAGCGACCAAAGCGAGACAGCCGGGTTCCGGCACGACTGTCACGCCTGCAAACACGGTTTGGAAGTTTTGGTCGTATGTCGTGAACGGTTGTGAACCGGGATCCCCCGCTCCTCGCCATACAAACCTTACGGTGAAGAGATCGAATGAAGAGGGATTGTTTTGGAGTGCGCGCGCATCGTAATAGCCAGGCTGGTTTAGAGTAAAATCCGGTTGCACGCCCAAGACACTCCAACCTGCGTTCACCGGCGGCACAGGTGTTTCGAGATTCCCGTAATTTACCGTATCAAAGAAAACACTGAATCCGTGATTAACCGGGAACGTGAAGCCTGAAACGCCGTAAGATATTTCCCAACGATCTTCGCCAGCGACGGTATTCGTCAGGTCTCTCACCTGGTAATTGATAACACCCTGGGCACGCGCGTTGAGAAATGGAATGAGGATGATCAGTATAAGGAGAAACCACGGCCGATCGTACCTCTGGATGGGAGGGTGCATAAAGTTGGCGCCGGTTGACTGGAAGCGACGCTGATAACGAAGCGCGGAATTGTCAAGCAACCCTTTGATCAAAAAAAATCTTAGATCTACTCGGTGGCAATAGAAGCCAATAAAGTCATTGCCGCGGTCGCGTTGTGCCTCCGAATGACAACAGCGTGCTCGTTCAGAAAAAACGCACAGTCGTTCTATCGCACACCGAACACTTGGTGATGGGCCAAAAGTTGAAAGAAGAGTCGCTCGATTGAACACACATTGTAGGGCAAGGCACCCGAAAAAGCGGTCTGTGTGTTTACCGCCTGGAATTGATCACTTCACTGCGGTCACGGGAGCCTTGTTCGTGATCGAGCCGTCGAAGTACCGGTTGGCTAAGGCCCACGCTGCCTGGCCGCACTGATGCCCCACGCGGCGCCCCGTCAAATCGTCTACCTCCACGTGGATTCCGCCCCATAGTCGCGAGAGCCCTGCTTGATCTGCGGCATCGAAATATGTTGCCCACTGCAACTCCACGGAGCGGCTGGGACCCCGCTCAAAGGTGAGAAATGTGTTGGACGGCCCAGTAAAAGTTCCAAGCCCTCCAGGAAAGAAGGGAGAGGCCGTGAAGGAGGCAAGCAATTCCGCAGCGGCACGGCTGAAGGTGCTGTGCCCGGAAATGTAGCCGGGGAAAGCGGGCGAGACGAAGTTCGCTTTTTGGTAAGGCATCCAAACGTCCGCCGGTATCCAGCGCACCCCGCTGTACGCATTCGTGAAATCCTTCGGTTGCCCAGGCCAGGTGCGGATCACCACAGTTCCCGGAACCAACCCGGCGTGCCGCTGGCCTGGTTGCGTCGTAATGATGGAAACAACTTCTATGAGGTTTGAGACGAGAGGTAAGCCAAGTGGATGAAACGATGGTCCTTTGGGATTTGTCGATTGGCCACGTTGGCCCATGTAACGGATGAATTGGATTGGCCGCCCCCCATCGTAATAGCACTTGAGTGACCACGCTGCGCAAGCGGCATCGTGAAGCGCCCCGTTCAAGGCAAAATACGTCTTCACGTCCCATTCCAAATCGTCCACTGCCTCACCTACCCCGCCGATGCGTTTCGTGAATTGCGGATGATCAGCGACAGCGTTCGCGATGACGTTCCAATGACCCGGCGGAGTCTCGGAGTGCGGCCCATCGGCCCAGAATTCCGCCAGAACGCGGGTGAAGTCGCCGCGCCTAACGATGTTGGGTTTGTAGGGGAGGCCAGTATGAGGATTCTTGACATGACCTTTGCCATCGTTGGCGCCAAGCGAGTTGTTTCCATAAGCTCCTGGGGAGATGTCCATTTCCACTCCATCATCGGGCGTCAATTCGCTGCTTCGACGGATAACATCCACCACTTCCTCGCGGAACTTCGCATCACCCTGACCACCGAGGCGAGGGAACGGGCCGGGGTCATACCAAGGCAACGTTGAATCACTGCGAGCCAATGCGAACGGACGGACTTTAATCCATTGCGACCCCAGAAAGGATTGAATCGGACCTGCTGGAAAACCATTTTGATCGACTGCATTTGTAATTCCGAGTGGCTGCCATCGGTTGATATTGATGGCCGTTGTCCCCGGGAGCCGGGTGACCAGCGGCTGGTTGATCGGAGCGTATCCGCCGAACTGAGGCGTTATGTCAGCATACCCATTCGTTTGCAGGCAACCGTCACTGAGGAAGAATGAGGACACAGCGTCGAATACCAGGTTCCCAACTCCGGCAGGTGTGGAAGGTTCCAAACAAAAATTGTTCGTCGGATAACCGAGGGAAAGCATGCGCGCGTCGAGCCTCGCCAATGTGTTGCTCGCACTTTTCGAAAGTGCGTAGCGCTCTCGAAGGATTCGGTAGGCTGCGTAACTGATGGCTTCGTGACGGGCGGCTGGAACATTCTGCGGGAAATGTTTTTCGCGATAAACCCACCCGATAGACTGGTCGTCATACGCTGCCCACGCATCGTACATCGCGACTGATAGGCTGAAGATGTTACGGGCCTGCACCGGCGGATGGGGAGTGTCGATACGGATGGCAGCGAGAACTTCCTCATTCCAGACGCGAGCGATGGATTGGTCAGCTGCGACTCGGAGCGAGCCGGCGGCGAACGCGAATAAAACAAAGAAACACCAAAGCGGCTTCGCCCGGAAACTCGAATGGTTCTTGGAATGGAGCCTTTTCACACCAGTCCTGATCTGGATTCGACTACAGAGCCAAAATCAGCAACTGAGGCGAATAAAGGCAATAACAATATGGTGAAAACCGACCTTGCTGTGCGGCGGTAAACCGACTATCGCCAACAGCGGGCGCCCCTCTTATCGCCTGCTCCAGAAGGTTGAAACTTCGGCGTGCCGTCAGTTACGTCTCATGTCAATGATGAGTTCGGCGCCCCATCAGGGTCGGATGTTCCCATATTAGGAGCGCGCCGCTCGTTGTTCTTCCTACTTTCTCAAACGGAAAAAGCGGTTGGTCGGAACAATTGCCTCCGAGTACGGCGGCACCGGCGCAGGCGTAATGGGAGTCCAGGGCCCCAGAACTGTAGGCGCCCATTCAAGCTGTCCGGTGCTGGTCCAGTTAAGCCTTATTTGGCCGTTCGTGGTGCGGACCGGCGGGAGAAACGCGAGGGGTTTCGGTCCGTTGAGTTGCACATAGTCAATACCCATCCAGTTGCCCCCGCCTTCGGCGTTGTAGCTGATACCTTTGAGGCTGACGATATTGTCATGACCCGAACCGAATTGAGCATTCACGCTCCCGAGATTGAATTCAGGAGTGGTGTAATCCACGCCCAATTGCGCAGGCCGGATCAGAATTTGGGTTTGGACGAGAATTCCATTGAAATACACCTCCACGCCGAACCGAGGATCCGCTTGGCCGTCAGTGTGCAAATTAAGCGCGTCGAAAGAGACAGACAAACTGTCGTTCGTGCTCAGTGTCGTTGGGAGATTAAAGTGGTAGCGCAAGTCGAGGTCGCCACCGGCGAAGGCACGCTCAGCGCCTTCTTCGTTCGCCAGTACAGAACCAAGTGGGGTGTAGGCCCCATAACGGGCAACAACGCTGCTGATATTTGTCGTATAGTCACCGGCGAAATAATAATCATTGTCACCCTGCTGAGCGACTTCGGGATTATTGGAGCGCCCGGGAAGTGCGTTGATACCTCCATTCTCCTGGACGAAGCTGGCATTAGCCCCGCCTCCGTCGCCAAAAGGCCAAGCATCATCGTCGCGACCGACGGTCCATGGGAAGGGGGATCGCGGATTTGCATTCAGGCGAACGTAATCGAGACCCAAAGCGTTCGCACCGCCTGTTGAGCTGTAATTATAACCTTTGAGCCGGATGATATTATCGAACCCAGGTCCGACTTGGGCGTTCACACTTGCCACGGTGAAGCGCGGCGTCGTGATCGGCTGGCCCAACTGTGCGGTGCGGATAACCAGCTGTGTCTGGATTAGAACGTTATTGAAGTACACCTCAATGCCGTAGAACGGGTCCAAGCTGCTTTCATCCAGACTAAGGACATCAAACGTAAATGAGAGCGTGTCATCTGGTTTCAACGAGCTGGGCAGATTGAAGTGGTAACGCAGGTCATTGTCGTCACCACCGAAACCTCGGGCGATGGCTTCTTCATTGGTGATCACCAATCCAATGGGAACGTAAATTCCATTTCCGGGAATCGTTGTCGTGTACGCGCCAGCGAAATAATAATCATCGTCCGCCTGCATGTCCGTTTCCGTGTCTGACGCGCTACCCGGCAACGGATTACTCGTCCCGCTTTCCAGGACGAACGTTGCGTTGGTCCCACCGCCATCACCGGTTGGCCAACTGTTGTCGTCGCGGCCCACGCCCCACGGCAATACGGGCGGCGGAACTGCATTCAATCCCGGCGTCAATTGCACGTAGTCGAAGCCCATCCAATTGCCCCCACCTTCGGCGCTATAGTTTACCCCCTTCAACGTGATGATGTTATCGAAGCCCGCCCCCACGGCGGCATTCACGCTGCCGAGCGAAAACGGAGCGGTAGAAACCTTCCGTCCCAACTGGGCTGGGCGAATGACAATCAGCGGTTGGACGAGGAAACCGTTGAAATAGACTTCCACACCGTAACGCGGATCGCTGCCGGTCGTATCCAAATCGAGCGGATCGAATGAGACCGAAACCAGGTCCTGCGGAGCCAATGTGTTCGGGAGGTTGAAGTGGTACCTCAACTCATTGTCGGCACCTGCAAACGCGCGCTCGGCTGCCTCTTCGTTCGTCGACACCAGTCCGACTGGAACGTAAGTGCCGTTGCTGGCGACCAGCGACGTGTAATTGCCAGCGAAGTAATAATCATTATCTGCCTGCCCATTAACTTCGGGACTAAAGGGGCTCCCGGGGAGCGGATTTATGACGCCGTTTTCCTGCACGAAGCTCGTGTTCGTTCCACCCCCATTGCCTAACGGGTGCGCATTGTCGTCCTTACCTACGCCCCACGGAAAGATCGCATTTGGAATGGCATTTGTAGGCGCATTCAATTGGACGTAATCAATCCCCATCCACGCCCCGCCACCTTCGGCGCTGTAGCTGATGCCTTTGAGGCTGATGACGTTGTCAAAGCCGGGACCAACCTGGGCATTAACACTCTCCAGTGTGAATTGAGGCGTCGTGTAATCCACGCCGAATTGCGCGGGGCGAATGACGATCTGTGTTTGAACGAGCACGCCGTTAAAATAGATTTCCACACCGTAGCGAGGATCGGCCTGACCGTCCGTGTGCAAGCTAAGCGCGTCGAACGTGATCGAGAGTAAATTGGTTGGGCCCAGGGTTTCCGGAAGATTGAAGTGGTAGCGCAAGTCATTATCGGTGCCAGCAAAGGCTCTTTCTGCGGCCTCTTCGTTGGCGGCGACCGAACCCACGGGTGTATAGTCGCCGTAAAAACTTAGGACTCCCCCGATGGCCATGTTGTACAGGCCGGCGAAATAATAGTCGTTGTCGGCTTGTTGATCGACTTCCGGGCTCGTCGGGCTGCCAGGGAGAAGATTAATGGAACCATTCTCTTGTACGAAGCTCGCATTGGGCCCGCCGCCGTCGCCGCGCGGGTGCGCATTATCATCGATACCCACAGTCCAGAGAATTTGCGCATGCGTGTTAACAGTGGACGCTGCGAGAATGGAAATGGAAAACGCCAGTAGGATCGCGCTTCTTGTGTGCATGCGCAATGAAGTGACAGAATGAATGAAAGCGGGCAAACAAATATTTCCGGGATCGCAACATTTAGCCCCCGGATTTTCCCTTCTCACCCCCGCTGTTGAGCAGCTTGCCCCAATCATGGGTTGAGTGGCGCGCTGCCGCTTGCTTCAAATGAACGCGGAGTTTTTTAGAGACACTTTCAACGATTTGGTGGCATTCCAATTTCGGCTTGACGCGAAACTGACACACATATTTGGTCTCGACCCAGTGAAAATCCACCTTGCTGCATCGAGTCGACAACCTGTGGGAGTCGTACACTCTTTGCAGCGTCGGCCTGCCTGCATTTCCATCGGCGACTTTTTCCACAAACCGCGGCGGAGCCACGTCTCTTCCTGCGAATACTCGGCGGTGAGCCTCGACCGGTGCCTCCCGCGCGTAATGAGCTTTTTGGCCCTGCTGTTGGTTCCTTTGATTTTTTGCGCGTGCAAGAAAGAGGAACGCACCCAAAGCGGCGAAGCACCAAGCGCGGACATCGCCATCAGCGCGGACGATAAGGTGGTTCGCGGGCTGATCGCGGATGAGGAGACCTGTTTGGCGTTGAGCCCGAAGATGAACGCGCTCTCGGAGGCTCTCATGCAATTGCGGCTTCCTGGGCCTGGCGCAAAACCAATTTTCGCGCCTTCAGTAAGCGTGTCTGATCTCGCCCCCCCACCTGCCGTTCGCGCAACGGGCGCAGCAATGCTCGAATCCCAGCCGTGGCCCGCGAGCACCGTCATTCAGAAAGTAGGCACGGTGGACCTGTGGAGTACCTTGCTCCAAGCAACAGCTTCATTTGATCACACCCGCGTATACCTCATCGATGGTGAACATCCGCAGGGCGATCCATATCGATTCGAAGCGAACGCCGGCTTTGAGGCTTTGGCTAGAATGAAGTCGGGCGAGTGGCGCTCGTTCGAGGGGAGAATGAAGTTGAGCTGGGAGCGGCCCCAACACCCGGACGGGAAGGCGGGTGAGTGGCAGATCACTCGCTGGACGACCGAACGCATGAACTTTATCTCCAGCCCGAACCGGCTTTTCGTTGAATCATTGGACCGAGCGATGCGCTCCCCTGAGGAAGCGGCAAAGCTGCGTCGGTCCCTGCATTACGAAGCCTCCGTGCAACATTATCGGGATGGAATGAAGGCGCTTCCTCATCCGTACTTCGCTCCGATTTCGGCGAACCAAAAGGAAGGCTTGGCTGTCGCCGACATCGATGGGGATGGCTTTGACGACATCTACATCACGGTGCGGATGGGGGCCAACCTGCTGCTGCACAACAATCGTGATGGAACATTCACGGAGGACGCGGCGCGGCGCGGCCTTGCCCTCCCGGGTCACACCACATGCGCGCTATTCGCGGATTTCGACAACGACGGCGATCTCGACGCCATGCTGGGGCGTAGTTTGCTGCGCACGACCTACCTCGAAAATCGCGGCGGCAAATTCTTTCAGTACCCCATTCCCAAATTCATGCCGATGGCTGTCATCTCGATGGCAGCGGCAGACTACAACAAGGATGGGCTTCTGGATGTTTATCTCTGCACCTATCGGCCCGCCGCGCCCATGGGGGCGAGTCCAGCCGGAGGCGTAGCCCAAGTCAAAGACGGCGACTTTGATTGGCAGGATGAATTCCTTTCGCCTGAACAAGCCGTCGAGTTTCGCCGCCGCCTGGCGGAGAATCGAAGACTCAAAGCGGGCACCGTCCTCGATCAAATCGGTCCACCGAATGTCCTGCTGGTCAATCGTGGCGGAGGCCGGTTTGAAATCGCGCCCGAGAATGGAACGCTGGGTATCTGGCGCAATTCCCTTCAAGCCACCTGGGGCGACTACGATCAGGATGGGGATCCCGACCTCTTCATCGCCAACGATTGGGCGCCCAGCAATCTCTTTCGCAATGACGGCGCCGCGGGGTTTATCGACGTGACGGACGCAGCGGGGACAAGCGCCTTCGGTTTTTCCATGGGTGCATCCTGGGGTGATTACGACAATGACGGACTCGAAGACATTTACGTCTCCAACATGTACAGCGCGGCCGGCCGGCGGATGACGGTGCGCATTCCGGGCTTGAGCAAAACGTTCATCGAATCCGCGGCAGGCAATTGGCTCTATCGCCAAACTGCGCGGCGGTAAGTTTCAACAGGTGGCCGGAATGGAAGCACCCACCATGACCGTGATGAATGCTGGTTGGTCGTGGGGCGGTTGTTTCACGGACTTCGATAATGACGGCTTCCTCGATCTGTATGTTTTGAGCGGGTATTTCACCGCGCCCAAAGAGCTCACCTCTGGCATGGATATCGAAAGCAACCTGTGGCGCACCATGGTCCGCACCGATGAGAACCTGTCTCGGGCCAGTCTCCGTTTCTCGCCCGAATGGAAACGAACCGGACCGCCCGACAATCGGGGCCCGGAGATAGATTCCCGACTGAGTGGCGTCGATCGACAGGGCGACAAGATCCTTGTCCACTCTCTAAACGGCAACGAACGCAACCATTACTTCGCCAACCGCGGTGGGCGTTCCTTTGCAGACATCTCGGGAATATCCGGCTTGGATAATCCGGCGGACAGCCGCGGGTTCGCCGTACTTGATTATGACCGTGATGGCTGGCAGGACGTCGCGCTCGTCAACGCCAATCAGCCGCTGTTCAATCTCTACCACAACGAAATGCCCGCGGCTGGATTGCGAGGCGGCATGATTGCCCTTCGTTTCGTGGGAGGGAATCGCACGCCGGGCCCGTCCCCGGAGTTCGCAGTTCGGGATGGATTCGGAGCCCGCGTCAAAGTGGATCTCGGTGATGCCAAATTGATCCGCGAACACCGTTGCGGCGACGGTTGGTCCATCCAGAATTCCGCCACTATGATCGTCGGCATTGGCGCTCACACGAATGTCGCTTCAATCACGGTGCAGTGGCCGTCAGGAAAAACCGCCACGGCGCGTGGCATCCCTGAAGGCACCCTCCTGACCGTGTACCAGAATCGCAATGACTCTCCGTCGAAGACGTCGTTTGTAGGTTCCCTCTATCGGGTGAAACGGGCGCGCTGAACACTCACTCTCAAATGATGGCCGCCACATCAACAAGATCGAATCGGGTTCAAACATACTCATCGAACACGCAGCCTTTCCTATCCCGCCCGTGCTCGTTTCTTAAGTCCGTCATAAGGTCAACTGCGCGGACCTTATCGCGTCACAGTTTGCTTGAGGACACGCCCTTCGACCCATCGCGTGTTGTATTTGCGATGAAGCGCATCGCTGGGAAATGCCGGTCTCTCCTCGCGACCGTAAAGCTGGTCGTTCATTCCGTGGAATGGCAGCGGTTCAACCTGGGTCCCCGTTGCGACGTGAAAATCAGAATCCTTGTCCCAGCCATCCACATAGAGAAAAAATTCACGAATGGTTTCCGCCCGCTTAGCCGGTAATGACGCTGCCGCAAATTTCAAGGTCAGTTCATCACCGCCATTCAGGAGAGCGAGGCCTTCGTCACGGGAGGCGATCAATTCAGAGACGTCACCGTAGCGCGTGCACCACCCGCCCGGTGTGACGGTCCAATAAGAGTTGGGGTTGATGGTGTCGTAGTCCGGAGTCAGCGGCCAGTCCGGGGGTAAATTCTTCATGGGACTGAAGCCGCGGAAATGCAGGTTTGCGATGCTCGGCTTGATGAAGGTGATGACCGTTTGCGCGTTTGATTTCTTTTCCATCATTGCGATGCGGTCCCAGTGAATCTCAAAAGCCTGGGTCAACCGCAACCTTTGCGTGCCGGGCTCCAACTCTCCGTCGAGATCCACGATGATCGTCTTCGTTTTTCCCGCGGGCGCGCCCACGGTGACGTTCAACGTCTTCCATTGTCCGGGTGCGACCTCGGCTTCCAGGACCGGAAAAGGAAACGGCAGCGATGCGTCATGGGAGGCGGCGATGTTGGCCATGCCGCCGCCAAATCGCAGCCAACCATTCATCACCAACACCAACGGCTTCGTCACATCGAGCGTTCCGAAATCGAGAATGACACCATGTGGCTCAGCCAACCCTCGAAGCTGCGGCGTCCGGAGCGTGGGAGGCGAGACGCGCCGAGTATCCAGATTCTTTAAAACGAACGTGACGTCCTGCCCCTCCAGGTTCTCCGCTTTGAGTAATGGGTGCTCACGATGGAGCGTCACGAGCGTTCCCGTGGGAAAAGGCTTCCCCTGTAGAAGTTTGTCGGTGGAATGCACCTCAGTGCCCAATTCATGATCGACGACAACGAGCTTTGCTTCGTCGAGGTAAAGGACTTCCCGAAGCTCCTCGGTGATTTGAAGCGGATAATGTCCCTCCTTTTCCCGGAAGGTT
The DNA here is from genome assembly GCA_963760275.1 of uncultured Verrucomicrobiae bacterium. Classification (GTDB taxonomy): domain Bacteria; phylum Verrucomicrobiota; class Verrucomicrobiia; order Limisphaerales; family SIBH01; genus JANNGC01. The sequence continues at coordinate 871,284 of CAVXCM010000002.1, read as the reverse complement.
TGTTCGTTCCCAATCCAAACCAGTTCTTCGGGGTCTGCATCAATGTAGCGCCCTTCGGCCAAGGGCAGACCCAGCGGCGCCGCTCCTAAAATATCCGTGATGAATTCAAATCGCTCGCCGTTCCATGCGTAAACATACGGGCAAGAGCCTTCCTGGATGGTTAGTTCCAGTGCGAAGAGTGGTTCGCGACAATTCACCGGCACCTCGGCGGATCCTTGAGGCCAGTTGAACCAGTGCACGAGAAAGGAATCGAGCTTCTGATGTTTTCCCACTCCCACCTCGACCGGCAATCGATGAACTGTTCGAATTAACCGAAGCCCGCCTGTTTCAATTTCAATTTTGCAGCCAAGCCCGCTGGCGTTGGAACGATTCCCAATCATCTGCACCTTCACTTGCGCGTTGGCGTTTCCACCGTTGTTTCGCAGGTAACGCAAGCCGCCATTCGCAAAAGCGACAATCAAGTCCGGGTCGCAGTCTTTGTCGAAATCAGCCAGATGGACTTCCGAGACCGGGCCGCCGGACAGATTTTCAAGACCGAGTGGCGCTGTCCGATCCTGGAATCCGCCCAGCCCTACGTTTCTCAAGACGCGCAGTTCGTCTCCGACCGTCCAGAGATCCAACCATCCGTCATTGTCGTAATCGACAGCCATCAGTTGGCGGACCGACGAGAGGCCTGTCATGGGAATTTCCAACGTTCCGCCGCCATTAAAACAAACCGTTATTCCTCCATCGCGCAGCACTGCCAAGTCTGGCCGGAGGTCGTTGTCAAAATCCGCGGCGCAGGCGACGGCACCTGACACCCAGTTGGTCGGTGCCCGTGCCACCAACGGACCACCGCGCTGCTTTTCGAGGAGCAGTGGCGGACCCTCCCTGCGGCTCAGAATCACGTCCATCATTTGGTCGCGATTCCAATCCTCCATCGTGAGCCACTGCGCGTTCCTAAGCGATTCAGGCACGCCTGATGTGCTCGTAATGTCGTTGAAGAGCAAAGGACCAAATCGGCGGTAAAGGCGCACGTCGTTCGTGTCTGCCGTCACCGCTATCAAATCCAACTTCCCCGCAAAATCCAAATCCATCAGCACTCCATCTCTCGCGCGAAGGGTGTTCAGGCGGCTCGCGGTGGAGACATCGGCTACCAGTCCGTTCGTCGCAAAGGTGAAGAGGTGACTACCCTTGTCGCCCAGCACGATTACATCGTCAAAGCGGTCGTTCTGGAGGTCACCGACGACGGTTTTTGCGTAGCGTGCACCGGGCGTAGCGGGAAAGCTCGCGGCACCGGGATGGAACAGCCCATTCGTGTTCCACAAGACGCGAAAGCGGGATCCATTCTCCATCGCGAACAACCCGATCCAACCTTTGTGGTTGGCGTTAACCAATCCAATCGGACCCGAGTAGTTTTTAGCAGCCTCTCCTAATACTTCCCTAGTCGCGTCAACAAAGGTGATGTTGATTCCCGCCTTGTAGGGCTGATCGAGCCGGAAAGGTACTCGTGCCTGCGTAAACTTACTTCGCTCAAACGTCGCCGCGTTGATCTGCCCTCCTCCCTCCAAATCCGTTTGATGCAGTTGCAGTTCGCGATCCGCTTCTTCTCGACGCCCGGCTCGCATCAGCGCTTGCGCCAGCAGATAGCGCGGCCCTGCGTGAAGACGATTCGGATCCATTCTTAGGCCTTCGCGAAAAGCTGTGATGGCACCTTCCCATTGCTGCAAAGCACTCCGCGCCCGGCCAAGCTGAAACAACGTCGCCTTCTCACCCGGATCAATCCTCTGGGAATTCTCCAACGCTCTCACCGCTTCCTCCGCTCTGGCCAAACGAAGATAAGCCGATCCCAGAATGAAGTACGCTGCCGCGGAATTGGGCTCGATGCGGAGCGCTTCGTTCGCCTCACGAATAGCTTCCGACGCGGCATCCGCGACCAAATAAGCGTTGGCGAGATTCAAATGAACATCGACATCGTTTGGCACGATCGCCATGGCCTTTCGGTAGGTGGTGATTGCGTTCGTCGCATCGCCCTGTTCCAGATAATTCTTGCCCACATTCATCAGGCTGAAAAATTGGGCGGGCGGATTACTCATGGTGTTGGAACGTCGGCCTGACGAATCAGACTGCCGACGATCACATCCCGCGAGGCAAAAGGCCACCAGCAGGAAACACGCAAATGGACGCAAGGGTCGGGTCACGGGCGCATTATAGGCCGCGGGCATTTATTTCAAGCCGGCGGACCGGACCGAAGCGTCCTTCGTCACAACGCACGGAGCGAAACCATCGCGCCTGGCACCACTCGAACAACGTAGTTTCCCCTAACGATGCGTACGCATTTCGCGGGGCACAACGAGCGTTCCAGCCCGGATTTCAAAGAAGTTTCGCCGCTGGTAGCGTTCTGAAAACGTGCAATGAAAATAGTCCTCAGAAACAAAGTGACGGGGCATTACTACCAGGCGCCGGGGAAATGGGTGCGCCGTGCCGACAACGCTCTTGCCTTCGATGCGGTAGACACCGCGCGAAAGTTCTGCCGCGCGAATCATCTCGAGGATCTGCAGGCAGTTCATCGATTAGCGCCCTATCTGATGCCGCTGCTCCACGACTCTCATCGCTCCGCGTGGCAATGCTGGATCAGCGGAAAAGCCGGAGTCTGGTACATCGCGCAGGTGGGGTTATTCGATCGCAATTGAGCCCGCCCTTCCACCACCTTCGGGGAGGCTTCTCAATTCGTGCCGACCTCAGGGATTTACCGGGGAATTTTCATCCAGCGGCCCGAATTGTCGATTGGCCGTCCTGAACTAAGGTGCGTGAGGACAATGAAATACGTGCTGCGCAATCTTGTTAACGGTCGTTACCTCCGCAAGCCGGGGGTCTGGGTAACACGCCCGGACGACGCACTCTCTTTTGATGATTCCGTGGAGGCTCGGGAGTTTTGTCAGGCTCATCAGCTTACGGAAGCTCAGCCTGTAAAGCTGTTGATGCCGCTCCTGACGATGTTACTGCCAGTAGCCTCCTCGACCTGTTGAGGAGTGCGGATTTCATCCCGTGGAACCCGGGGGATTTCAACCCATCCGAAGTCTCTAGGTTACCCCTATTCTCAAACCGCCGGTCGGCTCTAGCGTGGCTCCTCATCATGCAAGTCAAGATCGTCCTACGCGACAAGCAGAGTGGACAATATTTCCGGCGCTCGGGTGAATGGGTAACGAATCCGTTTGATGCGTTGACCTTTCGCAACATTCTTGAAGCCGAGGAGTTTTGTCGCTGCGAGCGTCTCCACACCGTGCAGCTCATCCAGCAGAGCGGCTATTTCCCCCGGCCGCTCCGCTACATCAGTAACAAGGCCAGGCTTTAGACGGCTTTTTGACTGCCGCGTGCTGCGAGGAAATTCCATTTACAAGCTCCGCAGCACTCCGCATTTTTCCTAAGCCCACTTCCTGGGAAGCAGGCTTAAAACACATGACTCACACTGTTCGCCACGACTGGACGCGCGCGGAAATTCGCGCCATTCACGATTTGCCGCTGCTCGATCTGGTCTACCGCGCTGCGACCGTTCACCGCGCAGCATCACGACGCGAGAGAAATGCAGGTCTGCAAGCTCATCTCGATCAAGACCGGCGCCTGCCCGGAAGATTGTTCTTATTGCGCTCAATCCTCGCGTTACGAAACCGAAGTGACGCCGCAAGCCCTTCTGAAAAAGGAAACCGTGATGGAGATCGCGCAGCGGGCGAAGGAAAATGGCGTGTCGCGCGTCTGCATGGGCGCGGCCTGGCGCGAGGTGAAGGACGGCCCGCAATTTGACCGCGTGGTCGACATGGTGCGCGACGTGACAGGCATGGGCATCGAAGTCTGTTGCACGCTCGGCATGTTGAGTGAGTCGCAGGCCAAGCGCCTCGAAGAAGCCGGTCTGTATGCCTACAATCACAACGTCGATTCCTCGGCCGAATTTTACGAGACGATCATCACCACGCGCACCTACGCCGACCGCTTGAAGACCATCGGCAACGTGCGCAAGACCAACGTGACGGTCTGCTGCGGTGGCATCATGGGCCTGGGCGAAAGCATCGAAGATCGCGTTGGCATGTTGCACACCATCGCCACCATGCAGCCGCACCCGGAGTCGGTGCCGATCAACATTCTCTCCAAGGTGCCGGGCACGCCGATGGCCGACAATCCCGACGTGCCGTTCTGGGAAGTGCTGCGAATGATTGCGACCACACGCATCCTGGTCCCGCTGGCCGACGTTCGCCTGACGGCCGGCCGCGCGAAGCTGTCTGCCGTGGAGCAGGCGTTCTGTTTCTTTGCCGGTGCCAATTCCATCTTCTCCAGCGAGACGGAAACGATGCTGACCAAGGCCGTGCCCTCGCCCAGCTACGACGCCGACAAGCAATTGCTGGATCTGCTGGGCATGACCATGCGCGAACCGTTCCGATCCACCCCGAACCCGCGCCTGACCGAGCTGGCTCATCCGTAAGGGCGTATTGCCATGGATTACGAAGCCGTCATCGGGCTGGAAACTCACGTTCAGCTCAAAACCAAATCAAAGATGTGGTGCGGGTGCGCCAACGCATTTGGCGCGGAGCCGAACACCAACGTCTGCCCCGTCTGCCTTGGCATGCCGGGCGTGTTGCCGGTGGCGAACGAAGAGGCGATGCGGCTCACGGTGCTCACTGGGTTCCTGCTAAACTGCGAAATTCCGCGCTTCGCCAAGTTCGACCGGAAGAACTATTTCTACCCCGACGTCGCGAAGAATTATCAGGTCACGCAGTACGACCAGCCCAGCACTCGCCAAGGGCATGTGGAGTTCGAGTTCAATGGCGGCATCTCGCGGGTCAACATCACGCGCGCACATCTCGAAGAGGACGTCGGGAAGAACTTCCACTTCGATCGCCTGAGCGGCGTGGACTTCAACCGCGCGGGTGTTCCATTGCTGGAGATTGTTTCCGAGCCCGACCTGACCAGCGCCGATCAGGCTTACGCCTACCTCAACGCGCTCAAGGACATCCTCATCTACGGCGGCGTCAGCGACTGCGACATGGAAAAGGGCATGGTGCGTTGCGACGTGAACATCAGTGTGCGGCCGCGCGGTCAGAAGGAACTCGGCGCGAAGATCGAGATCAAGAACATGAACAGCTTCTCCGGCGTCCGCCGCGCCGCGGAGTACGAGATTGCTCGCCAGATCGAAGTCGTGTCGAAAGGCGGCAACGCTCATGCAGTCCACGCGGCGATGGGATGACGTGGCACAAATCACCGAAGAGATGCGCACCAAGGAACACGCGCACGACTACCGCTACTTCCCGGAGCCGGACTTGATGCCGTTCATGCCCACGGAGGCGTGGCTGGCCGAAGTGAAATCTCGCGTGGTGGAACTGCCCCTCGCCCGCAAGCAACGGTTCATCACCGAGTATCAACTCCCGCCTCAGGACGCACAGACCTTTGTCGATGATAAACCGCTGGGCGACTACTTCGAAGGCATCGCCCGGCAAACCAAGTCACCCAAGGCCGTGGCAAACTGGGTCATCAACAACCTGCGGGCGAAGATCACCGAAGCCAACGTGGCCGAACGGAACGAGCAGGCGGCGATGGGCCTGGACCCGGACGAAATGTCGCTGACGACATTCGCCACGCTCAAGTTCAAGCCCGAGGCCTTGCTCGAACTGATTGCCCTGGTAGAAAACAAATCCATCAGCAACGCCGCCGCCCAACAGGTCTTTGCAGACATGTTCGCCAGCGGGAAAGCGCCGGCGGCCATCGTGCAGGAGAAAGGCCTCGCCCAGGTCAGTGACACCGGAGCCATCGAAAAGTTTTGCGATGAGGCGATTGCGGCCAATCCAGCGTCCGCAGCAGACTTCAAAGCGGGCAAAGTGGCCGCCCTCAACTTTCTCAAAGGCCAGGTCATGAAACTGAGCAAGGGCAAGGCGAACCCGGCGCTGGTCGGGGATATTTTGGAGCGGAAACTCAAGGAGTGACGCCGATGCGTCCAGGCGTCATGGACAATTGCGTCCTTGTGCCAAACTCACCATCCGTGCCATCAAGTATCTCATTCAATTAGAAACAAGCGCCGCGACCGGGCGCGTGAATCTGCCTTTTGAAACCGATTCTGGCTGGCCGGCCAAACACGCCTTTCACGAGGTGCGTGCTTATTGCTGTCGTGCTGGTTTCAGTGCCCCCTGGCCACGGCGCACCGTTTCAGCAGACGTATTTTTCCAAAACTAACGGCGGCGATTTTGGTGAAGCGGTGGGGGTTTCCGGGCGCACGATCGTGGTCGGTCAATGGGCTGAGTCGAGCAACTCGCGGGGTGTCAATGGCATCCCTTGGACCAACAGCATGTTCGCGTCGCGGTTGCAATCCAACGCCCTCGTGGGCCGGGTCGCTGAGCTCACCTCTGAGGTGATCCGCCAAGCGACAGCAGCCGCACGCCAGGAACTGCCGTCGCCAGTTCATTCGTACGCGCCTGGGTGAAAAACAATGGTCCGGGCGGTAGTATTTTGAGAATCAAATGTACGGCAAATTTTAGCGGGATTGCTTTTTAGCGCAGATGAGCGATTGCGAGCACGTTTTCCTGTTTCTGGTAATTTACTCGATCACACAGCAGATCCTTCCGAGATCAACGTTGTTCCCGGTGGAAGTGATTCTATCGAGACGTTACCGACACCTCTGGCGGCTTACGTCAATTCCACAGTCACATGGAGCCGTACCGAAACCTCGATATGGAACTTCGTCCGGGCCAGGAAAAGGAGTTGTATAACCTGCATCCAAGCGTCTCCGTCACGTACGGTCCATCAACGGGACCCGTCGGCTTTAGCGAGACGTTGTCGGCATCTTGCAACATTGACCCGCTGTGCCCGGGAAAGGCTCAATGAAACGATTATCTTACATCTCGATCGGCTTTTGCCTGCTGCTCTTGCTGCTTGGCGTCGTTGCGTATCGGTGGTTGTACCCTTACGGGAAACGAACGTGTTTTCTGCCGTGCGTGATGACATCTCTTCAAGTGTACGCAGCCGAACATGGCGGGGAATTTCCCAAAGGAATGATCCGTTTTCTGCGTTGGCGAGGCTTCATCCCGCTTACAATTCTGGGCGCGGTGACATGCTTGCAGGCTTAACCGGAAATCGAGAGGCAGTGGCTCAAAGATTGAAATCCGGTGCTAGCTTTTCAAGTAACGATTGCAGCTGGGTATATATTCCTGGCCGGGACGTGACGAGTGGCAAGGTCGTTGTTCTTTATGAGAGGATTTCGGGAGTTGGAGGTGACGGACGCCGAGCTTCTGGCCGTGCTGTAGGTTTTGCAGACGGAAGTATTGAACAGGTATCTGACGACCAATGGCCTCGATTCGCGGCAGAACAATGGCTAAACCCAAACGGAGTCAGCCCCGACAATTGACAGTCGAGGAAAGGGTCAATCTTCGCCGTTGTCCATCGTTGCGAACTCGCCGTTGATTAGTCAGATTCTATTCCAGCAGAACAGCACGGCGCGCATCACCACCATCAAGAGCTACGACTTCTTGAATCGTAAGCGACATGCAGAGCATCCCGACCGCGAGATTTTCCAGAGCCTGCCCGGCGCCGGGCCGGTGCTGGCCCCGCGGCTCCTGGCCAGCCTGGGAAGTGAACGTGAACGCTACGAGAGCGCGGCCAGCCTGCAACGCTTCAGCGGCATCGCGCCGGTGACCAAGCAAAGCGGACGCTCCTGTTACATCCACCGGCGCTACCGCTGTCCGGTCTTCCTGAAGCAAACCTTTCACGAATACGCCCGGGAATCCGTGCGGCACAGCCGCTGGGCGGCGGCGCACTACCAGCAACAACGCCAGAAAGGAAGCGGGCACCACGCGGCCGTGCGTTCGCTGGCTTACAAATGGCAGCGCATCATCTGGAAATGCTGGCAGAGCCGCACGCCCTACAAGGAAGAAACCTATGAAGCGGCCCTGGAGAAAAGCGGCAGCCCATTGGCGGCGCTGCTGGACGGAATCAAAGTGGGAAAACTGACCGTGAAAAAATCCTAACAAACCATAGGGGCAGCGAATCGGACCGAACGAACAGTATTGTTCCTCGGCTCGAGCGCGCACGGTATTAAACTCGTCATCGGTAAAATCCAACGGCATGTCAGTAGTCAATCGTCGCGAGCGGACGCTCCGGCTGAAGATTCACGATGTGCATTTTCTTGGGGACTGATGGCAATGCGCGCGTCCAGCACCACGGAAGTGTTTTGCTCCGCGACTTGGTTTTGTAACCACTCGAGCACGGTTCGGATGGGTTGAGTTTGAGTGTTCATGTTCGTGTTGTGAATTGATGCGATCACCAGTCTCGGTCGGCTTGGCCGCCCTTGAACGCCGCCGGTTATCCACACCCCTCTTCCAAGAAATTCCCCTTATTCTTTTTTGGGTATTCTTAACTGCATATTCTTATATAGAGAGAAGTCGGCAGGCTTACTTCCGGAAGTCGGCCAGTTTACTTCTTGAAGTAAACTGGCTTACCTCTGGGCGTTTCCTCTTCACTTGGAAGTGAATCGTGTAGAGTTTTGTCTTTCCTTGGCCCCGCCACTGAACGCTGACCAAGCCAGCCTGTTCCAATTCTGCAATCAACTGCGTCACCCGCACCCGGCTCAAACCCATGTCATCAGCGAGTCGATTCTGGCCCGGAAAGCACGATTCGTTGTGCCAGGCGTAGCTGATAAACAGGGCGTAAGCGATCTTCGCTCCGACGGAGATTTCCGGGTCCTTGAGAATGAAATTGGGAACTTGAACGAACCCCTGCTGGGCCACGGGATCGGCGTGTCCAGATGGATATTCCTTTCCCTGATGATATTGCCGATGGATTGCATGGTGGGTGGCGCATTTCCAACAAATGCACCTCCTCCATTCTACCTTGTCATCCCCATTCTTCCTAATCGGCTTTTCCACATGGCCGCTGGGTGCGCCGTCACGCGCGTGGTATGATTTAATCGACGTTGATTCGCGCGCTGCCCTGCTTTCGGAGATTTCGGAGCCCCCGCGCTATGATCACTTTATTCGCCAAGCCAAATCATCCTCATGCCAGAAAATCAAAACCAAGAATTCGGAACCCTTCCGCACCGTTCCGAACCTTTCAGAAACGTTCCGCATCGTGCCGAAAAGTGCGGAACGGAAAGAAGAGCACATCCTCACCGTGCGCGAAGCGGCACGCATGTTTGAAGCGGCTGGCGTCGCTCGCACCGAACGCAGCATCACCAACTGGTGCCAGCCGAGCCGATCCGGAGTCGCCCGGCTCGATGCCTATTTCGATTCCAATGACCGAAAATATTTCATCACTCCGCAAAGCGTGGATGCGGCGACCAAGGAAGAGTTGGCCAAAGCCGCCAAACATTCTGAACCTGCCGAACCGGTCGGAACCGTTCCGAACCCTGCCGAAGTGGAGAAAGGGAATCGCCGCCGGAGCGCCGAGGTGGACTCCGACGAGATCGAAGAACTGCAATTCAAACTGCGCGATGCGGAAATAACGAGTCGCGCCAAAGACCAATATATCACCAAATTAGAAACCCAGAACGACAAGATTCTGAGCAGCTTATTAGTCACAGCAGAACGATCGGGCAGCTAGAAACCAAGCTGCTGCAACTGGATGCGCCTAAACCAACTCCCAATGACGCAAGACATCTGCCGATATTTTCAGAACGTGCTAAGAATGAAGCGGAGAGTTTGTGACAATTGCCATCGTTGGAGAGCTACGAACGGCAGGCTTCTTGATCCGGTGTTTCTCAGTGTTGTATGTTTTCGGGTGTGGGACATTCTCGCAATGAAACGATTTTCCATTCCTGCGGTTGAGCCGGGAATTTGATCGGCTTGATAACTTTTGTTGATTGGCTGCTGAGCGATTGCGGGGCATCCGGTGGTGATGAGGTCTTCTGTCGTGTTCATGTTTTGCGTTTCGTTCTGAAGGAGCGGAACTGCTCTCTTCACCACGCCCCAGAGAGCAGGGCCGCTCCGGACGAAACGCACCCGTCTGCGCCCGCGCCGCCGGGCAGCGGAGCCTCAGCAACCGAGTGACAGCAGGCGCAAACTGGAAAACGCTCTTCGCCTGCTGGCGCGAGGTTGCGGCGGAGCAACCAGAGGCGCGGGCGCGGGCGGGATGAACACGACGGAAATGAAATCAACCAACGGCAACGGAGTGAGCGAGTTTCTATGCGAGAGTGCGGAGTGGACTCATGAGACGGCTGATGCTGAATAGCCGTAAGCAAAGCAGCGATCGAGTGACTGAATAGTGAACAGGTGTCAGGAACTGAGAAGCGAATCGCGTATGTTTCGCGAAAGTGATTCACCGACCGGCCGACCAGATGATCCTCCACTTGGAGCAAATTCATGGAAGTCGGCGGGGTAGCCGAACTCTTGCTGAATTCAAACTCATATTGCCGACGACAGAGTCTCCGGCCCGCTCCTGAACCGTGTTCTATTCCGGCAATCCGCACTCGCGCTCGAACTTGTTGATCTTGTCGCGCTGGCCCGAGACGAAAAGCACGTCGTACAGCGCCAATTTGAGATCTGGCGCAGCTTCAAGCGCTACGGTCTTTTCATTCGGGCCTGGGCGGGTAAGCAACACGACATTTACGCGATAGCGTTCCCGCAATGATAATTCCGCGAGCGTTTTGCCGTGGAGTGGTGGCCCGATGCGAATTTGCGCCATTTGATAATCACCACTTAATTCCTGGCGGTCACTGCCAGCGTTGTCACGTAATCGTTCGGCCAGCCGGTAGGCCATGTCGCGGGTGGGCAACACCACAAGGTCCGCGCCAAGCTTTTCGAGCACCGTGGCGTGCCGGGCGTCGAGCGCGCGGCAGACCAGTTTTTTCACATTGAGTTCCTTCAACAGCAGCGTGGTGAGAATGCTGCCCTGCATGTTCTCACCGATGCTTACCACCACGGCGTCGGCGTCCTGGACACCCGCCTCTTTGAGAGCGTTCTTGTCTTCCGCGTCCATTTCCACCGCGTGAAAGCCGTCCTGCGTGAGGTCCTCGACCCGAGCTGGAACGCGGTCGGCAAGTGCCACTTCGCAACCGAACTCCGAAAGGCGCGTGGCCAGATGTGTTCCAAACCGGCCGGCCCCAATGATGAAAATGCGTTGTCCCATAAAGTTTGTTCGTTATCAGCCCAACGCCAGTTCTTCGCGCGGATGCCGGACCAGCCACGGATTGGCGGGACGTGCCAGGTACACGGCCAGGACAAGTGGTGCGATGCGGCCCGTGAACATGAGGGCGATGATAACCACCTTGCCCGCAGCGGTCAAAAGTGGTGTCACGCCTGTGCTCAATCCCACCGTGCCAAAGGCCGACACCGCCTCGAAGACCAGCGCCAGCCAATGCTGGTGGGTTTGAGACGCTGGATGCCCATCTTCGAATATCATCAATAACGATACGCCCGCGACCACGCACGCGCCCGCGAGCAACGCCACCATCGTGGCGACGAACGAAACCTTGGGCGAAAGCCGGCGATTCCAAAACTGCACTTCGTCACGGCGCCGCAAGGCCGACCACGCCGTCATCAGCAACACCGCGAACGTGACGGTCTTGATGCCGCCCGCCATCGAACCGGGCGCACCGCCGATGAACATCAGTCCCATCGTCGCCAACAAGGTAGGCGGATTCATCTGACCCACGTCCACGATATTGAACCCAGCCGTGCGCGCCATCGCGGAATGAAAGAAGGAATAGGTGAACCGTTCGCCCCCCGTTGCTCCCCTGAGCGTATGGTCGGACTCAAACAGCCAGGCTGTGATGCCGCCCAACAGCAGCAGCGCGGTCGCCGAGAGAATCGAGAGGCGGGTCTGCATGGTCAGCCGCCCGCGCTGGCGCCGATCACGCCGCCAAAAATAGTAATAGCGCAGATTGATCAACGTCATCAGGCCGATGCCGCCCGCGATGACGAGCGCGGCGATCACGGCCAGCACGCCGGGATAAGCCCGCCAGTGGGCCATGCCTTCCGGGTAGATCGAGATGCCCGCATTACAAAACGCGCTGACCGAGTGGAACAAGGATTCCCAGAGCGTATGCCAGTGATTCGTCCCCGGTTGCGCTTGCGACATCTGGGCGAACAACGCCACCGCTCCGGCCAGTTCGAAGACCACGACGAATACGCAGGCGTAGATGAATATGTCCAGCGGTCGCGCCTGTCGCAATCGGCCGACGGTGGCGTGAATGGTCTGTTCGTCGGAAAGGGACAGCCGGTTGCCGCTCGCCAGCACAAGCAGGATGCTCCCAGGTGAAGATGCCCAGTCCACCCGCTTGCATGAGCACGAGCAACACGGTCTGCCCGAAACCGTTGAATGTCTCGGCCACATTCACCGTGCTGAGCCCGGTCACACACGTCGCCGAAGTCGCGAGGAACAGAGCGTCCAGCCAACCAATGGAAACGACCGGGCCGCTGCGTCCACGGCAGGCGCAGCAACACGGTGCCTAAGACAATCAGCACGGCAAAGCCCAACGGCACGAGGCGCAAGTCCACATCCTTGCGCCGCAGCCCCGCGACGAGCGGAGCGACATGATCATCTGCTTGCGACATTTAGTTAAGCTCCAAGACTGACGCTGATGCCGAAAATAACGAAGGCGGAGAACGCGAGCGCAGGCCGTCCGAGTTTCCGGCAAACATCCGGCAGGGCCATAACAGCAGCAGCAGGCAGATGATGATTTCGATGTTGCTCAAGGATTTTTTTCGCCGCCGGCGCAGTGGCAGGCTAAGCGGTGCGCAAGAAGTTTGGCAATGCGCCTCGACAAAAGATGTTCCATGGCGCGGCAAAAATTACCAACCATTCTCGGGCGCAGTGACGTAACCTGATCGGCCATGACACAGACGAGCGACTGGTGGCGGATCGCGAAGGGGACGGCCAGGCGCTTTGGCGAAATCGACGGCGAGCAACGCGCGGCGGCCTTCAGCTACTACGCGTTCCTGTCTTTGTTTCCGTTGCTCGCTCTTTTCGTGACGCTTGGCTCGCACTTTGTTGATCGCACCAAGGCCACCAGCGAAGTGATCGATTTCATCAACCAATACCTGCCGCTCCCGCCATCGAAGCAAAACCTCATCTTCGACACGGTGCGCGATGTGTTAAAAGCGCGAGGTCGGGCGGGCATCATCGCCACGCTATTTCTGCTCTGGAGTTCGATGAAGTTTCTCAAGGTGGTGATCCGCTCCACGAACCGCGCGTGGAAACTGGATACGTACACCTGGTGGCGGCTGCCCCTCAAACGCATCAGCCTGATGGGCGTCGTCGCGAGCGCATTCCTCGTCGGCATCGTTGCGCCCGTCGTCGCGGGCTTACTGAGGAACTGGCTGACTCAAAGAATCGGTGGAGTGAATTGGGCTTTCGACGCCGCCCTGTTCCTCGTGCCCCTGCTCGTCCTGTTTTTCAGCCTGTGCCTGATTTACATCATGGCTCCAAACCGCCGCACCACGTTCGCAGAAGTGTGGCTCCCGGCACTCGGCGCCACCCTGCTGTTCCGCGTCGGCGAAATGCTGTTTTTCATCTACGTGAAGAACTTCTCGCACTTCAACGTGCTCTACGGCGCACTCGGTGGAATCATCGCGTTTCTCATCTGGATTTACTTCATCGGAATTATTTTCGTGGCCGGCGCGTGCTGCTGTGCGGTGCGGATCGAAATGCAGAACCAACCCGCGCAGCCTTCGTAATGGATCACGCTGCCGTGGTTGTGCGGCGACCGTGCACGCGTACCTCAACCGTTCACGATACGGAACTGCTGCTTCACGAAATTCGCGGCGAACTGAGCGACAAAGGAAAAGAAGTGCGCGCCCGGCTGGCCACGACACTCGAATCCGCCAAACAATCGTGCCACGACCTCGGTGAAAAAGCGGTCGTGACGGCGAAGGCTGCGGATCAATACGTTCACGAAAATCCGTACAAGACCATTGGCGCGGCGTTTGGCATCGGCTTGCTTATCGGCGTGCTGGTGGCGCGCAAATAAATGTCTGAACCCGACAGTGCGGGTGGATTCTTCAGTTCGATCCGGAGACTCCTCGACTCGGTTCTGGCCACGTTGCAGAACCGGTTCGAGTTGTTTGCCCTCGAGATTAAGGAGGAAAAGTATCGTCTCGTCGAACTGCTCATTCTCGTCGGGGCCGCATTGTTCTTCGGGGCGGTCGGACTCGCGCTGCTCATCGGCGTGGGCATTTTCCTGGCTCCTGAGAATTGGCGACTGGGAATTGCCGCGGCCGTGGGCGCGCTATGTTTGCTCGGCGTGGTCATCATCGCCTTTCGATTGAAGAAGCGTTTGCAAGAACCGCCGTTCGGGGATTCCATCCGTCAACTCCGGAAAGATTGGCAGAGCCTGAATCCGCCTTCATGAAAGAACTCGCTGCGCACAAACGTCTGCTCGTCCTGGAGAGCGAATTGAACCGTCAGGCTCTGCGGACTCATTGCTCAAATGTCCAGGACAGGCTGGGCCGCGCGGAGCGGTTCATTCAAGTTGGCCGCACGGTATCGCCGCTGTTGTTGGCCGCCGTCTCAGCCGGGAGTTTTTTCATGTTCAGCAAACGCAAGGCGATCACGGGGATTGCCGGTAAAGCGCTCTTTGGGTGGCAATTGTTGCGAACATTGAAACCGCTCTGGACAGCCTTTGCGGACAAGCGAAGTTCCAGCGGCAGTTCAGCAGCCGAGGCTTAAACTGAAAAAACGACCCATTAAAAAGGAGAACCATGAGCGACATCAAAACAACCGTAGCGAAAAGCCCGATGACGAAGTACGCGGTCGGCGCTTTCATCCTGGTCATTCTCGCCTTTCTGCTCGGCTTCATCCCTATGTGGCTCAAGGCAAGCCGGAGCGAAAAGGATCACGCAGCAGCGCGTGCCGAAGTGCGCGTGAGCGAAATTCAGAACACGCTCGCTTCGGCCACCATCGACGCACGCCGTGGCGACTACGAACGCGCCCGGCAATCAGCCAGCCAGTTTTTCAGTTCCTTGCGCGAAGAAGTGGATCGCGAAACTGTCTCCGCGTTCACCGCTTCGCAACGCGAAGCTCTTCAGCCGCTCTTCAACCAGCGCGATAACGTCGTCACGCTGCTGGCGCGCAGCGATCCGGCTTCCGCTGATCGCCTGTCGGATTTGCACGTGGCATTTCGGAAAGCAACCGGACGTTAAAGGGCCGGCCTCGGAACCGCCTCGCGGCAGCCGCTTCGCGTCGCTAAAGCGAGCCGTCCTCTCGCCCGACTCATCGCCGCCGCCGGGGCGCTCTGGGCCGGGGACGTGATGGCGGATTGGGATTGTACGGGCCGGGGCCAGGCTTTGGATGTGAGGTGGGCCGGCGTCGCCGCGTGGTTCGTTTTGGTTTGGCTGCCATAGTCTTCCGCATCTTCGTTCGCACACGCACTTAGGCAACTTCGCATTCGCCCGAGGTTTTTCCGGGCGGAATTATCACCACTTGCTGGCAATCGAGGTTAAGCTGTGCCGTCGCGATTCATCGCGACAGTCACCGTGACGAGGAGGAACAAAAGACTGTATGTGGGAGCCGGCGCGATCTTGTTGCTGCTGGTGCTCGCCGTCATTTTGCTGCCGCTCTGGCTTCCGTGGGCGTTGCGTCCCGTGGCGAATCGCTTCGGCGCGAATTACCAAAGCTACGAGCGGCTGGGCTACGCGCACTTCGCCGTGGCCGGGGCCGAATACACCAACGCCGGCTTTCGTTTCCGGGCGGAACGCATCGAGACGGAAATTCCAACCGCGCTGCTTTGGAATCGCTTCCGCAAAAATGGATCTGAAATAACTGTGCGAAATTGGTCGTTGTCGTTTTCGGGAGAGAGCGGGACGCCAGAAACGAGCAAGACAAACGCGCCGGCGGAGGTCGCGTCGCAAATCGAAACGACGCTCCATCAAATAGGCGACTGGCTGTCGCGCGCGGCGCTGACGAACGGCGTCGTGACGTTTCCAGCAACGCACGACCGCCGTGCCGTGGCTGGTGTGGCATGGAACGTCTGTGGACGCGCGGATTGTTCCGATCGTTCCGAGATTGGGCGCGCTGCCTGCGGATGTTTCGCTGCACTACGGCGAGGCCGATGCGATCTCCGCGAGCATCGACGTGCCGAGCATAGAGTTTCGTTCCGTGCTGACAGTAATGGAGATGGACGGAGCGCTGACTGTTCATGCGACAAATTTCTGGCGGACGAATCGCGTCCTGCTCGGCGTGCGCTTCGGAGATGGCTTGCTGCCCGAATCAGCATCGCTCTCCGCGCCCGCCTTTCGAGTGGCTGAATCGAATCTGTCCACCGGCGGCTACGAGGCGGTGACCGGATCACTTCAGGGCGCGTGGACCAACGGCGCGTTTGAGGTTCGCCTTTCATTCAACGGCACGAGCGCGAACACAAATCTGCCGCCGATTTCCGGCGCGCTGCTCGCGCGCGGCGACACGAATTCTGCCACGCTTCAGGAGTTGCGAGTCGAGAGCATGGCCTTGCGCGCGGACCTCTCGAATCCCGTGCAATTGAGTTACGGCGGTGAATTGCTCAACGGCGCGGCGCGATTCTCCATCACGGGAGATTTGAGCCGCCTGCCGATCACGGACTGGCGCGGCGCGGCACGCGGCAGCCTCGACGTGCGGCCTTCGACCAACCGGTTTCCCGATCTGGATCTGGCGGTGGCGATGACGAACATGAGCGTGCGCGGTCTGGACGTGGCCAGTGCCAGCGCCAAAGCCGAACTGCGCTGGCCTCTGCTGCGCGTGCGCGAATTGAACGCGAAGCTCGACTCTGGAGCGGAAGCGAACGCCACGGCGATGGCGAACTTAACGAATCGATTTCTGTCGAACGCGACGCTCCGGCTGACAGGGCAGTTGCCGACAAATTTCGTTCCAGCCGGGTTGCATTACTCGAATCTCACGCTCGTCGCCGAAGCGAGCGGGCCGCTGACGAACCTCGTTCATCGCGCCGACCTGGCCGTCTCGCTTCGCGCAGTTCGGGCCGCTTGTACCGCTGAACGTCGAGATCCGTGAACGCGGCGAACAATTCAGAATCGCGGAATGGCGCGCCTTCGCATCGGGGCGCGTCGCGGCACTGGAACTTGGCGGCGCGGGAGAATGGCACGCGACGAACGCGACAGTTTCATTGAAGGCGCTCAACTATTGGCGCGGAACAAACACGACGAACGCTGCGCCACTTTGCGCGTTGGATCGAACCGTGGACATCACCGTCGCTCGGGAAACGAACGCGCCGGTTCGCATACAAATCACGCCGCTGCTTTGGCGTGGTGACGGAAGGCAGTTCGCGATGGAGGGATCGGTTCACTGGCCAGACTCGGGAAGCGGGCGCGTGGCGGTGGAAGGATTGCGCACGTCGGATTTCACCAATCTCCTGGCTTCGCCGGTGCCGTTCGATGCTGTGGTGAACAGCCTCAACGCGAGCGCCCGGTGGTCGAACGGTCCGGTGTTCGTCTCCTTCGACACGAGCACGCAACTCCACACCACGGGCGCGCCGCCTGTCACCGTGACCCTGGCCGCGACCAACAGTGTTGAAGCAATCCACATCACGGCCCTGGATTTCGTTCTTGGTGAAAGCCGGACGAATCAACGTCCGGTAAAACCTGAAAGCGATATCTTGCTAAGTGGCGAAGCCATCCTGCCCGTGAGCGCGAGCGGCGGCACGAGCGGCTTCGTGTTGCAATTCCACAGCAATGCGCCGGCGCGGCTCGAACTGCACACGACGACGAACGACTGCGCTGCGCAGTTTGCTGGTGGAATTCGCGAAGGTGAGGGCCGTCGATCCGTCAGTGCAGGTGTCGCTCGGCGGCACGATCCGGCAGCCGCAGGGCACAATTCAATTGTCCGCGGCGTCCATCGCGCCGTTCGCGATGACCAACGGTGCTTTGCCGCAACTGAAAGACCTTCGCGCGGACATCGCGTTGAATCTCAACGAGATTCGTCTTCAGGAATTGCGCGCGATGCTGGCCGGGCAATCCATCGTGGGGACGGCGGTGATTCCCATCACGGATCGCGGCGATTGGAAATCGCGCGTGCAGCTCGACAAGGGCCGCGCGGATTTGCGCATGGCCGGCGCGGAACTCGCGGCCTTCGCGCCGTTCGCGACCAATCTTCTCGCGCCGCGCGGCACGCTGGACGTGGACATCGCGCTGCGCCCAGGCATGGAATTGAGCGGGCACATCAGCGTGAAGAACGCCGCGACCGCGCCCTTGCCGAGCCTCGGCCCGGTGCATGATATCGACGCGCAGATTCAACTGCGCGACCGCACGGTGGTGGTTGAATCCATTGCCGCGCATGTGGGCGGCGCGCCGCTTCTGATCACGGGCCGGGTTGATTTCGCGGAGTGGAAACCGGCGGAGAAGCGCTGGCCGCAAGTGCAACTGCGCGTGGTGGGAACGAATCTCGCGCTGGTGCGGCAGGCGCAAAAAATTATTCGCGCCGATCTCGCCATTCAAATTACCAACGCCGCGCGCGGGATGCCCGCCGTGGGCGGCGTGGTGCATTTGCGCGACAGTTTGTTCCTCGCGAACCTCGCCGACCTGGTGCCGCGCGGCGTCACGAAACCGAGCCAGCGCCCGCCCTATTTCAGCGTCGATGCGCCGTTGCTTCGCGAATGGATGGTGGATGTGCAGGTGCGAGGCGACAAATTTCTGACGCTGCGCTCGCCGCTCTTTCGCGGTGAAGTGTCGGCGAACCTGAACGTGCGCGGGCCGCTGGCCGAGCCGGTGGCGGTGGGCGAAGTGCGCATCAATTCGGGCGGCGTCACTTTTCCTTTCGCGACGCTGGCGGTGAAGCAGGGCTTCGTCACGCTCGGCAGCGCCAATCCCTACGACCCGCAATTGTTCGTCGTCGCGACCGGGCGCGCCTATGACTACGACATTCGCCTGGAAGTGACGGGCCGCGCGCAGAACCCGATTCTCGCGTTCACCTCCGTGCCGCCGCTGACCTCCGAGCAGATTCTTTTGATGGTCACGAGCGGGCAGGTTCCGCGCAGCGATTTCACGCTCACGACCGGCCAGCGCGCTCAATCGCTCGGTATGTTTCTTGGTAAGAATGTGTTGTCGCAATTTGGCGTGGGGGGCGGCGGCGAAAACCTGACGATTCGCTCTGGGGAAAACATTTCGGAGCGGGGACGGTCCACGTATTCGGTCGAATACAAATTGACCGAGGACGTTTCGCTCGTGGGCGAATACGACCGGTTCGACGAATACAACGCGGGCGTTCAGTGGAGGGTGTTTTCCAAGTGAGAGTTCATGGATGGGAGCGCGGGCGTCTCGCCCGCTGTTTTCGGCGTCCCGCCGAAAACCTCCAGCGGAGTGTGCGTCAATGCTCGCGCTGGTTTCTGTGCGATCGAGGGTCGGTCGGCCGGACGTCGATCGATGCGACCGGGACGGTCGCGCTCCCCATCGCCAATGAGCCTTGGCGACCCTGGTTGATCCTCCTGCTTCTCATCCTGAGCACCTTCAGCGCGGTGGCGAAATCTGATTCGGCGGAACTCAAGATTTCCGGCTACGGCTTGCTCGGCGATCTGAAGTTGAAGCGGCTGCTCAAGTTGTTGCTCGCAGACAAGACAAACCAGTTCTTCAACGCCAACTTCATCGAGGACAGTGTGGTCGTGATGCGCTCCGAGTTGCAGCGTGACGGTTATTTGCGCCCGGAAATCATTGCGCGCGTGACTTCGGAGGGCGGCGAGCGCGAGACCTTTCGCTGGACCGATACTTTGGGCGAGCCACTGCCCCGGACTCTGCGCGCGCAGCACGTTCACTTCCGCATTCATGAGGGCGTGCGCCACCACTACCGCGACGTTCGCTTCGAGGGATTAGAAACAATCGAAGAGGAAGCGGCACTGAGCTACTTCGTGAATACGCTCGGGCTGCTGAAACTGAGCGCCAACCGCATTTACACCATCGAGAAAGCGAGGTCGTCTGCCTGGGCCTTGCAGGAGGCGCTGGAGCGCGACGGTTTTCAAAACGCGAGCGTGGTGCTCACGAACGTGTTGCGCGACGACCGCACCGGCGATGTGGACATGACCGTGCGGGTGAATCAAGGGCGACGATTCATGGTTCGCTCCGTGCGCGTCGAGGAGCTGCACGAGGCCGCGACGAATGTGCTGCGCACAACGGAAATCAAAACCAACCAGCCCTACTCGCGGCTCTGGCTTCAGGACTTCGAACAAAAGCTGGTGCGCCGCCGTTACCAGGAAGGTTTTCCCGACGCGAAGGCGGAGGTCACCGTGCTCGGCGCGGAAACCAACGACGCGGTGCAGTTGGACCTGCGCGCACAGGTCATTCCTGGCCGCAAGGTGTTCGTCGGTGCGATTCAATTCCTCGGCGAGAAAGAGACGAGGGAATCGGCGATGCGTGCGCGTGTGCCGCTCAAACCCGGAGAGGCGCTCGACCGCACCGCCGCCGAACAGGGACGCTTCCGGCTCGCGCGCCTCGGCGTGTTCGATTCCGTCGAGATGCGCTACGACGTGGTGAACGAACAGACGCGCGATGTGGTTTACGAAGTGAAGGAGGGCAAGGAGATTGAATTCAGTTTGCTCGCGGGATTTGGAAGTTACGAACTGTTGCGCGGCGGAATCATTCTCGACAAACACAACGTCTGGGGCCTCACGCACGATTCGCGGCTCAAGCTGGTGCAGTCGTTCAAATCGAGCAGCGGAGAATACACCTACACCATTCCGCAATTCCGCTGGGGCTCCGACCTTTTCTTCAACGCCTCGGGACTGCGCCGCGAGGAAGTCGATTTCACGCGCGAGGAACTCTCCGCCAGCGTGGGCGCGCGCCGCCGCTTCGAACCGATCGCGACCGACGCCAGCCTGCGCTACAGCTATCAATATCTGAATGCCGCAAGGGCCGATTTCGTGACCGGCTTCGGCCTGCCCAACGCGCGCGTGGCCGCGGCCATTCTCGACCTGCGCCACGACCGACGCGACAATCCGATTACGCCGCGCCGGGGCTACAAGATTTTCAGCAATCTCGAAGTCGCGTCCTCCGCGCTCGGCGGCGAAGTCGATTACCAGCGTGTGGAATTGCAAGGCTCGTATCACTTGCCCATCTCCAAAGATCGCTGGCTGCACTTCGGCGCGTCTCACGGCGCGATCTTCACCGGGACCGATTCGCGGAGCGATCTGCCGTTCAACAAGCGCTTCTTTCCTGGCGGTGAGAATTCGATTCGCGGCTATCAGGAAGGCGAAGCATCGCCGCGCAACGCCGCCGGCAAGATTGTGGGCGCGGAATCGTATCTCGGCGCCAACCTCGAACTGGAGCAGGCGCTCACGCCCACATGGTCGGTGGTGGGTTTCATCGACGGGATGGGCGTGGCGGGCGCCATCGGCGACTACCCCTTCGACGAACTCCTGTTTTCCGCGGGTGGCGGACTGCGCTGTAACACGCTCATTGGTCCCGTCCGCCTCGAATACGGCCACAACCTCCACCGCCGCCGCCACGATCCCGCCGGCACACTGCACATCTCGATTGGGTTTCCCTTTTGAAGCCGGCGTAGCTTCGGAACGCTGCGGGCATGGATGCTTTGAAAATGCGGAGCCGAACGTCAGGCGTCCTTCCAAGTGCCACGAGTCAGGAGTTCAACCAGATGTCCGTCGGGGTCGCGGAAGAAAATGCTCTGGCCTCCGCGTGGCCACGACATGCGGCTCTCGATGGGGATGTCCAGTTGCGTCAGCCGCCCGTTCCATTCGTCGAGGTCAGCGAGTTCGATGCCGAAACCGACATGCGCCGGGCCACTGCCATCGTGCGACGGAATGGTGCCGCCGCGCAATTCCGCCGGCTCAGTGGCGGCCCCGCGTAGAAACAGCAGCAAGACATGATCACCGCCCGCATCGAGCGCGCAAAAGCGGTCGTCCGACGCGAGCACTTCGTAATTCAACAAGGCGAGATACCACTCCGTGGCACGCGCCAAGTCCGCGACGTAGAGACACGTCTCGCGAATCGTGGGTAGAGCGAGCTTGTTCGTCACAAATCCCGCAGCGTCTTCAAGACATCCGCCGCGCTTGCGCGTCCGCCGTGCGTTTTGCTCACGAGGGCGAAGCGAACTTTGTTGTCCTTGCCGATGACGAAAGTGGATGGGTAAGCCGTCTCCTTCGCCGCATTCCAGCGCAGGCCGTAGGCTTCAGTGAAGGTGTAAGCGGGGTCGGTGACGTAAAGAAATTCCTTCGGCCACTGCTTGTTCTGCAGAAACTCCTGCGCATGTTCCTTCAACTTTTCCGCCGGGCCGGGATAGACCATGACGACACGGGCGTTCAACTTCGCGAACTCACCAGCCTCACGCGTGAACTCGTTCACCTGCCGCGTGCAAATCGGGACACTGGTAGCCGGGCCAGCCGCGCAGCACCACGAGCACGACGGCCTGCGTGGCGGTGAATTGCTGAAGCTCGACGGATTTGTTGTCCAGCGTTTGCAACGTGAAGTTCGGCGCGGCATCACCGACTTTCGGAGTCGTAGCGGCGTTCGCGAAGCAAACGATCGACAGCAGACAAAGAACACCGAGTGCGCGCGCGGAGCAGATTCCAGTTTTCATAAAGCAGTTTCTCTGGTTCGTGAGGTCACGGAATGAATGGTTGCCCTGGCGAGATAATGGTGCGCCGTTTCCGCCTCTTGGAATCAACTTTGCGCGCCGCCGGTTTCGCGCGAGGCCGCTTCACGGCCGGCTTCTTCGCCTTCGCCTTCGGCCCACGCCTCACGGCTGAACCCGCAAGGACGCCCGCAACCGTTCCTACCGGACCCGCGATCACGCTGCCAATGACCGCTCCTGCCGCCATGCGCAGCACGCGTCGCCTGGTTCGACGTTGCTGACGTTGCGCCACGAAAAGAGAAGAATCTGGCGGCTCGGTTTTCATACGTTTACCCTATGCGATTGCGAGACAGCGGCAAGCGGAGAAACGCAATGATACAATCAATTGTTCCCAGTCCTCGTGGTCGCAACGGGCATTCGCGCGCCGACGTCTTTGCGCCAGGCGGCGAGTTGCGCCTGCATGGCCTCGGCGCGGTCGGGTTCGGTGCCGGCGAGATTCACCCGCTCCGGCAGAACACGGGCGAGGTTGTAGAGTTCCAGCGTGCCGGTTTCGTAACGCTCGATGAGCTTCCAATCGCCGTCGCGCATCGCGCCGCCAGGGGAAACCGCCTTGATTTCCATAGTGCGGGTAATGCCAGAAGACCGGACCGCGCAGTGGCTGCCTTTCGCCGCGAACCGTCCGCAGAAAACTCACGCTGTCCTGCGCCGATTCTACGGCCGGTAATCCGCACGCTTATTTGGAGCGGCTGAAATACAACCACCCCAGCCTCGTCGTGGATCTTGGGGTTTGCCTGTGGAATCGTCCGGAGACACTGCTGAAAGCAGCAGTGCGAACAGTGCGGATGGAGAAACTGAAGCCGTCATTAACGAAACTGCGACGAAGGATGCGTTCGAAGGGCCCCTCGCTCTCTCAACAGAATCGATATGAGCATTGACCTTTGTCGTGCATGTCATGTTGCGCGGGACGTGATTGGCCTCGTGCGCCATCTCGCGTCCCTGGAACAAGCCGAAATCGATCATCACGCAGGCGCGTGAAGTCTGGGCGTGATAGGCCGAGCCGGTGACTTCGCCCGCCGCGCCGTAAAGAGTCACAGTCATTTTCATTGATTCGCCAACACTGAAAGACTTCGAGACGAATGAACAGCGCACGCGGAAAAGAATATCGAAACCGGGACGTTTGTTTCCGAGCGTCGCGAGTCTCTTGCGTTTCCCAAATCAATGCAGCTTCGCGCCGCAGCGATAGCAGAAGCCCGCGACGTCTGAATGCTCTTCCGCCGCGCAATTCGGACAGCTCCTGGAATTCGTCGAGCGATAGGTGCGGCTCAATTCCGCCGTCACGATGCCGGTGGGCACGGCGATGATCGCGTAACCCATAATCATGACCATGCTGGCAAAGAACCGGCCGACGGTGGACTGCGGCGTCAAATCGCCATAGCCGACGGTGGTCAGCGTGACGACCGCCCAATAAATGCTGACCGGGATGCTCGTGAATCCGTTGGCCTCCCCTTCCACGAGATACATCAGCGAACCGAGAATCGTGACCAGAATCACAATCGAAAGCAGGAAGACCAGGATTTTGGCGCGGCTGGCCCGCAAAGCGCGCCGCAACGTGGACGCCTCGTCGAGATACTTCAGCAATTTCAAAACACGAAAAACGCGCAACACGCGGAGTGAACGAATGACAATCAGATACTCCGCGCCGGGCCAGAGAACACTCAAGTAGGTCGGAACGATGGCCAGGAGATCGACGATGCCAAAAAAGCTGCGCGCGTATTGGCCGGGCGACCGCACTGACCACAGGCGAAGGAGATATTCGATGGTAAAGAGAATCGTGAAAAACCATTCGGTGCTCTGAAGTTCCACGCTCCATTCCGAGCGCACGCCGGGCACGCTGGCCAGCATGACCGCCAGCACGCTCAGGAGGATACTGATGATGAGAATGACATCGAAGGCTTTGCCGGCGGGCG
Source organism: uncultured Verrucomicrobiae bacterium (assembly GCA_963760275.1). Classification (GTDB taxonomy): domain Bacteria; phylum Verrucomicrobiota; class Verrucomicrobiia; order Limisphaerales; family SIBH01; genus JANNGC01. The sequence goes on along the minus strand of CAVXCM010000002.1, from coordinate 846,871 downwards.
TCTCGGCTTCGAAGATGATGAGACGGCACTGCTGTCGCAGCGAAGTCTTGGCGCTCACTCTCATCCCGGCGATGTAACGGGTTTGGAGAGGGGCTGACAAGCGCTTGCGCCCAGCCGTATCCAAAAACTACTTTCGTAATCACGGTATGAGAAAGAAGCTACGACTGAGAAAGTATCACCGAGTTCTCCGGGCTACGCCTTCGCACCGCGGACTTTCAACGCCGCCACCGCGCGACGGTAACGCTCCTGCACATCTTTGCGGTCTTCTTCTTCAGGCAATCCTTCGCGGCTCCCGCGCTCAATCATCGTGGCCTGGCGCAAAAGTTCCGAGCGGTCGCTATCCCGGCGCAAGTGCTTCGCCACTTCTTCGATTATTTCGAGCAATCGAATCGTGATGGCAGCGTTCGTCCGGCCGCTTTGCCGAACCTGATCGAAAGCGGCACGCGTCACGCCGGCGAAGTTATCGTAGTGGGCGATGATTCGCACCGTGCCATCATCGTCGCGGCGGAAGGGCGATGGCATAGCGCGGCCAGCCAGACGGGCCAGCGCCGCGCCGAGCGGGTCCATGCATTGAATGGCGGTGAATGGATCGTTGATTCCCGGCGACAAGGCGCGCAACGCCACTTCCACCAGTTGATGCACGGCAAACTCCACGTCCTGCTCGCCCGTACGGTGATTTCCCAGAATGAACGCCCCGTTCAGTTTCTCAGCGAACGTCTCATCGAGCTTCGGCGCCGACACGATCGCCACCCGGCTGCCCGCCATGAGGTAATCGCCCGGCCGCACTTTTAAACGCACCACGGCATCGTGTTCTTTCGCCAGGCGAAGCAATCCATCGCCGTTGATGGCCTGCACGTAACCGGTGCGCTTGCTGAAGATTTCCTCGCCCGCGTCCGCGTCCGCAGTTTTCTCTTCCGCCGCTTCTGCTGGTTCGCCTTCCGCACGGTCTCCGAGCATTCGCGGGTAGAATTGATCGATGGCGTGATTCAGGTCGCGTTCGACGAGGGAAATGACTTGTTCGGCGTGAATGTTCCGCGCCGCGTGATGGATGAAGTAAATCAGAAAGCCGAGGCACAGGATCGCGAGGATGATCCCCAACGTCACGGATAAGTGCGGCACGAAGCGCTGATCCTCCACGCCGTTCACACGCCGCAACACGAGGAGTGAATAAAGAAACGTGGCGAGAAAAACACCGAGCACAAATTGGTTCCCTCGGTCACGCATGAAATGCTGGAGCAGGCGCGGGCCGAACTGCGTGGACGCCAGCGTGAGCGCGACGATGGTGATCGAGAACGTCACGCCCGTGACCGTAATCATCGATCCCGCAATCGCCGCGAGCACCGCGCGCGCTCCTTCCGGGCCGCCCTGGTAAATCCACGGGAGACTGCCCCCTTTAATTTTGAGCGTTTCATCCAGCCGCACCATGCCCAGAGCGACCAGAAAAGAGCCGATCAATAAGACGGCTGGCAGGAACCACAGGCTGGCGCGCAGCCGTTCGGCGAGATTGACGAGTCTTGTTTTCATTCAGCGGTGGGAACGACGAATTGGCCGGAACGCAAATGCAGGTCGCGTTGCGGGAAGGGAATTTCGATTTTGTTTTCGCGCAGCTTTTTCTCGATGGCGAAATAGAGGTCGCTGCGGAAGCGGCGGGGTGAATGCGTCATGTCCTGCGTCCAGACGCCCAGTTCGAAATTCAGCGAGCTGTCGCCAAACTCGATGAAGTAAACCGAAGGCACCGGCTCTTTCATTACGTGCGGATTCTCGCGCGCCACTTCGAGCAACGCGCGCTGAAGCTGGTCGAGGTCGGTGCCGTAGGCGACGCCCAGGGGAAGGCGGAGTTGCACGCGTGGATCGCCGTGACTCCAGTTCGTGACCGGTTGGGAGATGAAATCGGCGTTGGGCACGATGATGGAGATGTTGTCGTTCGTAATTACGGTGGTGCTGCGCAGGCTCATGCGCGTGACGCGGCCCGCCACGCCGCTGACCTCCACGCGATCGCCAATCGCGATGGGCCGCTCGGCAAGGATGATGATTCCGCTGACAAAATTATTGACGATATTTTGCAGCCCGAAACCAATGCCGACGCCCACGGCTCCCGCCACGAACGCGAGCGAAGTGAGATTGATCCCGACCAGTTGCAGCGTGATGTACAGCCCTAGCGCGATGAACAGGTAGCCCGCAATGCGCCCGATGGCGTATTGGAGCGGCAGATCAAGACGCGTTCGGCGGAGCACGCGCGTGATCAATTGGCGCCGGATAATCCGCTCGGCCACGAGCACCACTGCGACCAGGACCATCAATTCAACAATGCCCGCCAGCGTGACCGTGTTCCCGCCCAGCTTGAGCAACGGATAAGTCAGCGCCTGGCGCAGTTTCTCGAATGCTTCGGCGAATGTCATAACGGTCGAAACGGATTGAACGCTTTCCCGCGAGCGCTCGCCAGCTTTCAAAGTGGCCGTGCCCGGAGAACGCGCCCATTCGCGGCGCGACTCACCGGGAATTTAGACCGTGGTGTTCCTGGGCCTTCTGGCGGATGATGTAGTGGCGTCGGGAAGTCCGGCGAACCGTGAAGCAAGATCAAGGAAGGAAATTATGAACGACGCAAAATCATCTCTGGATCAGGAAACGGTTGCCGCACGCGCGAAAGCGCTTTGGGAGCAGGCGGACCGACCGAACGGACGCGACAAGGAATTCTGGTATCGCGCAGAAAGCGAACTCGTGGCCGAACCGAAGACCAGCCGTCCACCCGTGATGACTCCTGCGCGCGGCGTGCCGCCATTGCCGACGGCTCCGGTCAATCAAGTACCGCCGCCTATTCGCACCGCGGTGAAAACGCCAAGCCGGCGCCCGCCGCGCTTGAGTGGGAATAAACGGGCGACAAATCCTTGAACGCTCGCCAGCCGTTTGATTTCCGATAGCCTGTCGCACCCGGCAATCGCAGACGAATTGGCAGAAAGCTTTTCGATGACTTGCGCATGAATGCTTCTTGTGAACGGAGTCGCCAGCGGTCACTTTCACCTTCGCCGCATTGCTTGCACGCGTTGCGCTGTGACGCCAGAACCTTATGAGCAAAGACATGCTTCTCTACATCGCGATCAAGAACCGCGAAGACCGCTCCCAAATGGAAGACTCGCTCGTGCTGGATGGCATCGACGTGACGGCGTTTCACTCGGCGGAAAGACTGTGGGAGGCGTTTCAAATCAAACCCGCGCACTTCGTGATTACGGATCGGAGATTCGCCGACGAGTTTGATGGATTGAAGCTGGCACGCGCGATTCGGAAACATTTCATGCTTCCATACGCGTTCATTGTGGTGCGCAGCGCGATGAGCACTTTGGACGACATCAAACAAGGGATGGCCGCTGGCGTGGATGATTACATCATCAAGCCGCACAACAAATTTCAAATCCGCTCGCGCGTTCTTGTCGGCCAGCGATGGCTCGAATACATCAACTCGATGAACAAGAACGAGGGAAAGACCGCCACTGCGCGCCGGGGCGAGGCGTCTCAACTCGCGGCGGCTGATGCTGCAGGCGCTACTGCGCGGTGATGGATTCCGGCCCGCCGGTTCAGCGTCAGGTTTCAGACCGATAAGGAAAATGCCTTCGGCGGCTCGCTCAACTTTTATTGGTTATCCAACCGCACCGCGTCGTTCAGTTCGTCGAAGAAATTCGGCAGCGCGGATTGAACACGGTTCCAGTTGGCGATGAGCGGTGTCCACAGCGGATCTTCCTGAAACGCCTTCGCGGCAATCTGGATGCTGCGCACGAACGTGGCGACCGCGCTTTCCTCATCGTGGCGCGGATAGTGCAAACCGTTGATGGCGGCATCCGCGGAGTAAAAGCGCAACGTGTCCTCAGCGTGTCGCATGTAAGTGCTCAAGAGCGTGTCGAAGAGGCCGGTGTCGAGCCGGATGCCTTCCGCAGCCATCCGACGAAAAAACGACTTGGTAATGTCCACCGCCATTTTGTTCAGCCCTTTTTCCGCGTCGCGGGTGGAAAGCTCCTGGTGCTTGTGATTGTAGTTGTCGCACAATTCGGACTGGCAAATGGCGCGCGGCGCCGTGTTGCGAAAGACCTCCGCGAGCAAGCCCACCTCCAACGCCCAATCATGAGGAATACGCACGCGCCGCACCACGTCCACGTCCAGCGAGAACTCTCCAGCCAGCGGATAACGGAACGTGTCCATGTAAACGAGAAACGGATGCTGGCCGAGGATGCTCTTGAGCGCGCGGAGCATCGGCGTGACCAGCAACCGCATGACTCGGCCATTGAGCTTGTCGGTTACGCGCGCGTAGTAGCCTTTGCAGAAATCGAAGCCGAGGCTCGGATGCGCGACCGGGTAGCAAAGACGCGCGAGCAACTCGCGGTTGTAAGTAATGATGTCGCAGTCATGCACTGCGACCATGCGCGCCTGCTCGCTGGCCAGCACGTAGCCGAAGCAGGTCCACACGTTGCGTCCCTTGCCCGGCAGGCCGGGGCTGAGCTCGGACTCCTCCAGCTTCGCATACAGCTTCTGCATTCGTGGCCCTTCGTTCCAGAGCAGCGTGGCGTTCGGAAGCTGGCCGAAGAATTTTTGCGCTCGGCGCCAGTCGCGCGCCTTTCGCACCATCGATGCCGACGATGATTTGCTTGAGATAACGGACCTGCCGCAGTTCACGCACGATGATCCGCAACGCTTTCGTCCCGAGTTCCTTGACGTGACACGGCAACACCAGCGCGATGGGAGTCTCCACCGCAAACTCCTCAAGCTGCTTTTCCAATCGCGGCACCTCGGGTTTGCCGAGACGATGCAGCGTGGCGATAGCGCCAGTTTGGAAGAAGTCGGACATTGCGAATGATTCTGCCGAATCGACGCGAGCCAGGGCAAGTGGTGAATCCCGGGTGAATCCACGCAAACGCTCAGCCGCGCCCCGCATTCTCGATGGCCGGCGCGTTCTTGAGCCGCCACTCCGAATCCTGCTTGAGATAGAGCGTCTGTGACGGGAACGCGAAGCTGATCGCTTCGGCGTCAAAGCGGCGTTTCACTTCCAGGTTCAACAACTGAATGCCCGCGAGATACGCTTTGAAGTCGGTCGCGTTCCACCAATGCACCACCAGGATGTTCAGCGATGAACTTTCGAATTTGTTAAAACTGACAATGAGGTCGGACGTCATCGGGTGTGGTTTGAAAACATCTTCGAGAATCTGCATGGCGCGCGCGACTTTCTCAGCCGACGTGTCGTAAGTGACACCAATGTTCATCTCGGTCTTGATGTTTGGACGTTTGCTCACGTTCGTGATCGTGGCGTTGCCCATCGTCTTGTTGGGCACGCTCACAAGGTGTCCGTTCAAATTGCGCACTGCGGTGCTGCGGAAGCCGATGCTTTCCACGGTGCCATCCACACCGTCGAGTTGAATGCGATCGCCCACGCGAAACGGTTTGTCCGTCAAAATGGCTACTGCGCCGAACAGGTTGCCCAGAGTGTCCTGAGCGGCCAGGCCGATGGCCAGTCCGCCGATGGAAAGCGAAGCGATGAGTCCCGTAACGTTGAGCCCGAGGTTCTGCGACGTAACGAGCGCGGCAATGATGACGACGAAAACCTTGAACGTCTTGCGCAAAAGCGGCAGCAACTGTTTGCTAAACTGTTCGTTCTCAGGCGTCGTGGCGCGCTGGTGCCAGATGCCCATCAACAGGTCGATGGCCTTGATCACCACGTAGGTGATCGAGCAGGCAACGATGATTTTCAGCGCATTTGAGAAAAAGACCGCCAGCGTCTCCGGCCACGCATAAACTTTCATCCCGATGTGCAGCAGGATGACAAAGGCCACAATCTTCACCGGACCTCGCACCAACTCGACGAACATGTCGTCCACTTTGGTCGCGGTCTTCTCCGCCCATTTTCGCACCCGGTAGCGAATGAACTGGTCGAGAAATTTGGAAATGTAAACCGCCAGGAAGATGTAGAGGAGAGAGGCCAGGTATTGCCAAAGTGGAATGTCGGCAAGATAGCGCGATTGCAGGAATGGCACGCGGTCGAGGCCGAAGGTGAGCCAGACGGCGGTTGCGGCTGACTTGGTGGAAACGACCTGAGTGTCAGTCGCAGGTCCGGCTGGGGCGTTGGTTGCAGGTTGCGCCTGCGCCCAGATGGACCAAGACAAATAAACGAACAGCAACAGCGCCAGGCTGCGCGACATGAAGGCAAACGGATTTCTCATTTTCATAACGCAACAATTCTAAGGAAGATCAAACAAACTATGGAAGTGCTTGGACCACGCAGTGCAAATGGTTGTTTCGTGGTAACGCTTGCCACAGTGTTCGCCGAATGAAGGCGGCGTACGAAGTGAGAGTGATTGCCAAAAGTAATTCCCGAATCGCAGGCACTGGTAGGGCGCGTCGCTCCGCGCGCGCCGGGACTGGTTTCAACCGCTTCGCGCCCAGCTTCAGCTTTCCGCACGGCGCGCGCGGAGCGACGCGCCCTACCTCACGTCTGGAAATTCCTTATGGCACTCGTCGTAGAAATGGTCCTCCCAGAGATCATCGAGTGGGCCGTTTCTGATCACCGCCGCACCGCTGAATGAAGTTAATTATCGTCCACTACCACCTGCGTCCCGGCGGCATTCGGCGTATCATCGAACTGGCCGGGCCGCACCTCGTGAAGGCCAGCGGTGGCGCGATAGACCAGATCGTTCTCGCCGTCGGTGAGGCGCAGGACAAGAAGTGGAATGCGTTTTTCGCGCAACATGTCGCGCCCGTACCTGTGAAGTTGTCCGTCGATGCGGGCTTCAATTATCTGTCCGAGCAAAAGCGGTCGCCTGCGGCTATTACGAAACGGATTGGCGCGGCTCTCGATAAATTACTCGGCAACGCGAGGGCTTCGAACACGCTCGTCTGGGCGCACAACCTCGGCATCGGGCGCAACCTTCTCCTGACCCGAGAACTTGTGCGGGCCTGTAACGAGCGTGGCGTTCCACTCGCTGCGCATCATCATGATTGGTGGTTCGACAACCGCTGGCGGCGCTGGCCGGAGATGAAACGATCTGGTTTCCCGACGCTTGCCGCGGTGGCGAAAACTATTTTCCCGTCTTCGCGAGTTGTGAGCCATTTCACGATCAATCACTCGGATGTGGCGCAATTGCAGCCCCATCTCGGCCAGCGCGCGGCATGGCTGCCCAATCTGACGGAGCGCGTTGCGCCCCCGACTGACGAGCGATTGCGCGAAGCCCGTGTTTGGCTCCAAAGGAAGATCAATGACGGTGACGCGCCCGTGTGGATTCTGCCGTGTCGCTTGTTGCGCAGGAAAAATGTCGCGGAAGCGCTGCTCCTCACGCGCTGGCTGCGTCCCGAAGCGTGGCTCGTGACCACAGGCGGAGTCAGTTCCGCCGACGAGAAGGCGTATGCGGACCAGCTCAGCTGCCGCCGCGCATCGGCATCATTGGCGGCTGCGTCTCGGGGTGTTGGCCGGAGAGGAAGCGCGCAAGCCGTCCGTACCCGAATTGCTCGCTGCGAGCGAAGCCGTCATCCTCACTTCGATTCAGGAAGGTTTCGGTCTGCCTTATCTCGAAGCGGCGGCCTCGCGTCGTCCGTTGATTGCGCGTGCCATTCCGAACATCGCGCCCGACCTCGCTCAATTCGGGTTCCGTTTCCCGCAGTGCTACGAAGAGATTCTGGTCGCGCCAGGTCTGTTCGACTGGTTCGCCGAGAGTAAACGCCAAACGAAACTTTTCGAGACGTGGCGGGCACAATTACCTGGAGCGTGTCGTCATCTCGCGGGTCAACCGGCGTTGCTCGCGGCCAAAGAACCGCAGCCGGTCCCGTTCAGCCGGCTCACGCTGACCGCGCAACTTGAGGTGCTGGCTCATCCTGCGCGCGAATCGTGGCAGGTGTGCGCACCATTGAATCCGTTTCTGGACGAGTGGCGCGGACGAGCGCGTGCGGAGCAGTTGCAAGTCACGCCGTGGCCACGCGCGGCGAAGCGGTGGTTGAGCGGAGACGCCTTCGGGCGGCAATTTTTCGACGCCTTGCGAGTGCTCCACCGAACGTCGCGCGCGTTCGCGCCGGGGAAAATTCAGACGGAATTCATCAAGAGCAAGCTGGCGGGAGCCAATCTCTTTCCGCTTTTATGGAGCACCAAATCGTGAAAACTCGCGCCGTCATTTTCGACGTTTACGCCACGCTGCTGCAAGTGGGCGCGGCGCCCGCGGACGCGGATGCGCGCTGGAATCGGCTCTTTGAGGACATGCTCGGCGGGCCGGCCCCCTTTAGCCGGACGGAATTTTCCGTGCGCACCCAGCAGATCATCGCGCAGCGACATGCTGTGGCCAAGGCGCGCGGGATTCAGTTCCCGGAGATTCTCTGGCCATCCGTCGTTGCCGAAGTGCTGCCGAACCTCTCGCGCGTGCCCGCGAAAAAGTTGGATGAATTCATTTTCCAACAGATGCAGATCGGTCGCTCGCTTCGGCTCATGGATTACGCGGGTGAATGCCTGAGTCAGTTGCGCGAGAGCGGCAAAGTCCTCGGCATCGCCTCCAATTCGCAGCACTACACGCTGCGGGAGTTGAGTGAGGCGTTGCACGGCGCGGGATTGAACTTGTCCATCTTCGATCCGCATCTTTGCTTCTGGTCGTTTCAACACGGCTTCAGCAAACCCAATCCGCACGTATTCCAAATCCTGACGGCCCGCCTCGAAGAGCGCGGCATCAGCGCGAGCGAAACGCTCATGGTCGGCGACCGTCTCGACAACGACATTGAGCCGGCCCGCGCACATGGATGGCAGGCGTGGCATCTCTCATCCCTGCAACATGCTACCGGCAACGCGGGGAACTGGAGCGAACTCCTGGGTTGGTTGACGGAATGAAACCAGCCGGAACCCCGCCTTCATTCCACCACCACGAGTTCCAACGGCTGCGGCCCTTGCGCCGCCAACCAGTTGACTTCGTAAGGCCGCAACGTGACGGAAATCGTTCCGTCCGGCGAAACCGGATATGGCCGTTCGCTCAGCATCTCCTTCCAGTTTTTCGCCGAGGCAACGTCCGCCGTGCTGATCCGCACCGTCACTCGTTCGTTCGTGACATTGTGCAGACAGAGCACCCATTCCCGGCTGGATTCCGCGGTGCGAAGTATGGCGAAGACACGGCTGTCTCCCTCGAATACGCGTTGCGCCGCGTGAGGACTGAACGCCGCGTGACTCTGGCGGGCTTTGAGCAGAACTCGATACCTTCCGAACACGCAGGTCCGCAGGGAACGCTTCTCGGCCAGACTCGCGTCCAATTCGGCCCGTGTGAATTTCTGCCGGTTGATGCGCCGATTGATTCCCGAATCGAGCGCAGCCTGCCGGTCGTTGCGCGAGCCGAAGAGTGAGTGGAAGTAAATTCCCGGCACGCCCGCGAGCGATAGCATGATCGCTTGCGAAACCATGAAGCGGTTGACCTGCATCTCCACGGATTCGTTCGCCGCCGGATCATTCAGCGCGTCGAAGTAAACGATGTTCATCTCGTAGGGAATCTTCGAGCCGTCGGGCAGGTTCTTGTAGGAAATGAAACCGCCGTGCGCCAGCGTGCGCGCCACGAGGGCATCGATATCCTTGTCACTCAGGATGCCGCGCGCGGGATTCACACCGATGCCATCGTGCGAGGCGAGGAAGTTGAAGAACGTCACCTGGTCGGACGGAAGCTTCAGCGATTGCGCCCAGCGAGTCAGTTTCTCTGCGTTGCCAGTGGCGAGGCTGTGCAACACGAGCGGCGGCAGCGCGAAATTATAGACGAGATGCGCCTCGTTCGTGCCGTCGCCGAAATAGGAAATGTTGTCGACGTGCGGAACGTTCGTCTCGGTGATGAGCATCACGCCGGGCGCGGCCTCTTCGAGCACGGCGCGCATGAGTTGAATGATGCGATGCGTCTGCGGCAGGTGCAGGCAGGTGGTGCCAATTTCCTTCCAGAGAAACGCGATGGCATCGAGGCGGATGAATCTCGCGCCCTGGCTCACGTAGAACAGCAGCACGTCCAGAAGTGCCAGCAGCACCTCGGGATTCTGAATGTTCAAATCAACCTGGTCGGCGCTGAAGGTGGTCCAGACTTTCTTGGCACCGCTCTTGGTCTGGAATTCCGTCAGCAGCGGCAGCGCGCGCGGGCGAATGACTTGCGAGAGATCGAGGTCGCCTTCCACGGACACGAAGAAGTCACGGCACGATTCGTCGTCCGCGAGAAATTTTTGGAACCAGTCGCTCTCGGCGGACATGTGGTTGAACACGGCGTCGAACATCAGATCGAAAGATTGTGCGAGCCGACGCACATCGTCCCAACCGCCCAGCGCCGGGTTGACCGCCATGAAATCGCTGACGGAAAAGCCGTCGTCCGACGTGAACGGATAGAACGGCAGGATGTGGACGCCGCTCACCACTCCGCGCAGATGTTGCTCGCAAAATGCCGCGAGCGTTTGCAGCGGCGGCACACCATCCGCGCGCACTTGATCGCCGTAGGTGATGAGTAGCGCGTCGCGCTGGGTCAGCGGCAGTGCTTCACGTGCAGCCGGTTCAGATTTCTTCAGCGCGAAGTATTTCTGCGCGATCTGCCGCAGACGCGGCGCGAGGACGGCGGCGCGGTCCTCGTCATAGAGCGCTGCCAGATGTTCGTGGATTGCCGATTTCATCGAACCAGTTTACTCATGTCTGGCAGGAGGGCACAGGCTGGACTTCAATGCGGTTGATTACTTATGAGAAAGAATTCATTCGCGAGACATGGCGCGCCTCCTGAAACTGGACAAGACAACGATGAACACTGTTACTCTTTCGGCCGGCGCACCCAAGCGCATCGGCTTTATCTCGACCCGCTTCCACGGCACGGACGGCGTGACGCTCGAAGCCGACAAATGGGCGCACATTTTCGGCACGATGGGACATTCCTCCTTTTGGATGGCGGGGCTGCTCGATACTCCGCCGGAAACCAGTTACCACGCGCCGCTTGCATTCTTCGGTCATTCGGAAGTCGCCTCGCTCCAAACGCATCTCTTTGGCCAGGTGACTCGCGCACGTTCCGTCACGAACCAGATTCAAACGATCAAGGAACAGTTGAAGGACGAGATTTATCGCTTCATCGAAAAGTTCCGCCTCGAAGTGCTCGTGCCGCAAAACATTCTCGCCATTCCCATGCACGTGCCGCTGGGGCTGGCGATGACCGAAGTGATGGCCGAAACCGGACTGCCGACCATCGCGCATCACCACGATTTCACCTGGGAGCGCGAGCGATTCGTCGTCACGGCGGTGAATGATTATTTGCAAGCGGCGTTTCCGCCTTCGCTGCCGCACACCGAGCACGTGGTCATCAACTCGATGGGACAAAAGGAACTCGCGCGCCGCTTCAGCCTGCCCTCCGTCGTCATTCCCAACATCATCGACTTTGAGACGCCGCCGCAGGGCATCGACGATTACAACGCGGACCTGCGCCGCGAGATCGGTCTGCGCGACGACGACATTTTCATTCTGCAACCGACTCGCGTGGTCGCGCGCAAAGGCATCGAGCACGCCATCGAACTGGTGCGCCGCCTCGAAGACCCGCGCGCCAAGCTCGTCATCTCGCACGCGGCGGGCGACGAAGGCAATGCTTACCTGCAAATGCTGCGGGAGCGCATCGAGGATGCACGAATCGATGTTCGCTTCATCGCCGACCGTGTGAGCGAAACCCGGGGCACGACGCTGGACGGAAAGAAGACTTACACGCTGTTCGATGTTTATCCGCATGCCGACCTCGTGACGTATCCCAGTCACTACGAAGGATTCGGCAATGCCTTTCTCGAAGCGGTTTATTTCGGTAAACCCGTCGTCGTGAACACCTACTCGGTCTATGCGCGCGACATCGACCCGCTGGGCTTCGAGTGCATCGAGATGAGCCAACTTGTGACCAACGAAGTTATCGCGAAGACGAGAGAAATTCTGCGCGATAAGGAGATGCGCGCCAAATGGGCGGAAACAAATTATCATCTTGGCTTAAAGTACTTTTCCTATTCCGTCGCGCGCCGCAAATTAACGGCACGGCTGGCGAATCTTCTGGGCGAGGGAGTTTAATGGCGCCCAATACAAGCAGCGAGCCGCGCTAGGCGCCGCCCGTTTTAGGTTCTAATCGATGATTCCGGCGATGATCACAACAAACGCCGCCAGACGGATCATGTAGGTGTAGGGTACGAACTCATTGCCTGGATTCGCGATCAGCAGAACCACGCGTTCGATGATGAGGAGGAAGAACGCAATCCCAAACAGCAGGAAGAGTTTGATGCGGCTGCTCCGCCAGAAACGGCTGAAGCACACGCAGACCATTCCAAAGGCCACAGCGATTTCACCCGACAGCGCTGCGTTGATGACGATGCTCTCGTTCATCGTGAAGTCCTTTCGCGGTCGACGGTCAGCGTGAGCAGAAGAATCAGGCCGCCGATTAGATTGAAAAGATCTCGCCACAGTTTCAGATTCATCTGAGGAACAGACCATTGCCCATTGTTAAGGACGGCACTTGCATTCACGGGTATCCACAACGCGGGCGGAGGCAAATTTGTAGTACCGAACAATCGCAGCAGTCCCGCGCCTTGAGGCCACGACAGGATGGTGGTGCCGGACCGTGTGTCGTTGAAAAATGGATACGCTTTGGCGGACATCGTAGCGAGCGCGCCGATACCCGAGTGAAACAGATGAGCATAAAAGCTATGAAGACAACACCCCAAGACCCAGTTTGGTGAGTTGAACATGACCATGCTGAAAGACATTCTTTTGCTCGTCGCGGGGCTGGTTCTCATCGTGAAAGGGGGCGAGTTTTTCGACGCCGCCGCCGTGCGACTCGCGGAGTTCCTGCGGATGCCGCGCGTTGTCATCGGCTCCACGCTGGTGAGCCTCGCGAGGACGTGCCCGGAAATGGTCAACTCGGTCACGTCCGGATTGCGCGGCGAATCGGGCCTTGCTGTCGGCAACGCCGTCGGCTCGGTCCTGTGCAACATCGGCTTGGTGCTCGGCACCACTGCCGCGCTGATGCAAGTAGATGTTCACTTGCGCTCCATCGCGCTGTCGCTCGGCGTGATATTCGCTGCCGGATTCGCGCTGCTGCTGATGACGCTCGACCTTGCGCTGACGCGCGGACAAGGCGTTATGCTGCTCGTTGCGGGTGCCGGTTTTCGCCTGGGACTTCATCTCCACATGGCGCGTCCGCAAGCCCGCTGAAGTCGCCAAAGCCACGACCATTGTAAAGGAAATCACTGCCAGCCGCTGGGCCTGGCTGCGAACCCGGCACGGCACCGCCGTGCAGTTTCTCGTCGGCGCGAGCGTGGTGGTGCTGGACAGCCGCCTGCTTATGAATGGAGCGGTGGGCGTCGCCGCCAGACTTGGAATACCGGCCATCGTCATCGGCCTGACGGTCGTGGCGCTCGGCACTTCGCTGCCCGAATTCATCACGGCCAAGTTCCACGCGGCAAAACATTTCCGACCTCGCGGTGGGAAACGTTCTCGGCGCGACATCGCCAACCTCACACTCTGCGTCGGCGCGGCGGCGGTAATTCACGACGTGCAGATGGACCGACTCACGCAGCTCTTCAATTTTCCCGCCATGCTCGGCCTGATGCTCCTGCTCGTATGGATGCTGCGCACGGACAAACCTTGGGCCATCGCGAAGGCGTCGCCTTGCTCGCCATCTGTCCATTTCTTTTGCATTTCTCGTGGTGATCACGCCGCGCTGCGAACATTGAATTGCTGAAATGAATCCCGCACCCATTGAAGTCCTCGCCACGGTGCTGTTTGGCGTAGCCGTAGTGCACACTTTTTGCGTCAAGCGCTTTGCCCACTGGGCGCACCGGTATCCGCCCGGCTCACTACCTGAAAACGTGCTCCACTTTCTCGCGGAAACGGAAGTGGTGTTCGGATTATGGGCGGCGCACTGTTCTCGGCATCGCGGCGTTGAAGGGTTCGGTCCACGACGCGGTCGTTTACATCGAAGGACTCAACTTCACCGAGCCGAAATTCGTTCTCGTCATCATGGTCGTGGCCGCCACGCGTCCGGTGGTCGCGCTGGCCGAGAAACTCATCTCGCTGGTCGCGCGCTTGATTCCCGCGCGCGAGGGTGTGGCGTTCTACATCGCGGCGTTGATCTTCGGTCCGCTGCTCGGGTCGTTCATCACGGAGCCGGCGGCCATGACGCTGCTGGCGCTGATGCTCAAGCGCCGTTACTTCGACCGTGGCATCAGCCGCAAGCTGGCTTACGCGACGTTGGGATTGCTGTTCGTCAACGTCTCCATCGGCGGCACGCTCACACATTTCGCCGCGCCGCCGGTGCTGATGGTCGCGGCCAAGTGGAACTGGGACATGGCGTTCATGTTCGAGCATTTTGGCTGGCGGGCCGCCTGCGCGTGCGCAGTCTCGACGGCGATGGTGGCCGGGATTTTCTGGAAGGAACTCAGCGGATTGGAAGTGGATCAGGACAAGGGACGGCGGATTCCTGCGTGGCTGACAGCCGCGCACCTGGTGTTCCTCGCTCTGGTCGTCGGCTTCGCGCACTACCCGGACGTGTTCTTCGGCATTCTCATGCTCTTTCTCGGGTTGGTGACGGCCACGCGCGAGCATCAGGACGACCTCAAGCTGCGCGAAGGATTGCTGGTGGGATTCTTTCTCGCGGGCCTCGTCACTCTTGGTTCTTTGCAGTCCTACTGGCTCAAACCGCTGATTGAGAGCCTCAACGGCAGCGCGCTTTTCTTTGGTGCGACCGGCTTGACCGCCATAACCGACAACGCGGCGCTAACCTACCTCGGCTCGCTGGTGGAAGGACTTTCGGACGAACTGAAATACGCGCTCGTGGCGGGCGCAGTGGCGGGCGGCGGCTTGACCGTGATTGCCAACGCGCCGAATCCAGCTGGCGTCGGCATCCTGCAAGACGCGAAGGTTTTCGAGGACGAAGGTATCAGTCCCTTGGGATTATTTCTTGGCGCACTTATGCCCACACTTGTAGCCATCGTGTTTTTCTGGTTCGTGAAGTGAGGCACCCAGACGGAGAGGCACGCAAACCACGCCGCGTGCCGAAGGGGCGCTGGAAACACAACGCGACTTCTCTTTGACCTGGCGATGATTATCGTAGCACCGATCATGATCCCGGCGGAACTGAGGCTAACCATTTGGAAAGCAATTACTCGTTCGAAATAACCCGGTATCTGCGTCCTAAACCATACAGCAAGTAGTCAAATCGAGCCGGCCCCTCATCACGCGAAGGTCTAGCTGTGACACGCCGGACAGATTGGGAATGCGCGGACGAGTTGCGATTATCCCCGCGTGCCGCGGATTGTCCTTCGTTCCCTCTGCGAAATTCACGAGTGGGTTTATTCTGTTGAGTGGATTTGATGTTGGAGCGGACGAAGGGAATCGAACCCTCCTTACTCGATGGATTTTGAATGGCTTTCTATTAATCACTTGAGTCGATCTTCAGGCTGATTCCAGGTTCAGGCTAGCCGTTCTATTCCCAGTCGGGTGCTCTTTCCGGCTTACCCTCTCGTAGGACAACGAGATTGCTCCAACGGCGTATCAGAACGTCCACCAATAGGACTCACAGAATGATTTTATGTCCAAATCCCGTGGCTGGCCGGAAGTATTGGCATAGCCTGACACATGCCATTCGAGGAAACGCATCAGTTCGATGATCAAAGCGCCGCGCAGCAGCGGTTTCTCTCGCTGTTCCTCCGCAGCGAGCGGGAGATCTTTCGCTACGTCGCTGTGCTGGTCCCGAACGTGGCGGACGCCGAGGACATCGTGCAGCAGACGGCGGTGTCGCTGTGGGAGAAGTTCGACGCGTATGACCCGAGCCAGCCGTTCACGCCGTGGGCCTGCCGGTTCGCGTTGAACAAGGCGAGGCAATGGATCGAGCGGCGCCAGCGATGGCAGGCGCTGCTGGACAGGGGTCTGGCCGAGGAACTGGCGCAGCGTCGCGAGGAGTTGCGGCCGGAACTCGAAGTTCGCCTGAAGCATCTGGAGGGCTGCCTGAGCAAGCTGCCCGAGGAGCAGCGCTCGTTGGTCGAGGGCTACTATTATCGCCGCGATGCCATTGAGAAGCTCGCGGAGACGTCGAGCCGGACCGTGGCGGCGACTTACAAGATGCTGCAGCGGGTTCGACAGGCTCTTCAGAGTTGCATCGAGAACGCAGCGAAACCGGAGGGAGCCGTGCGTGAGCCTCGCTTTCCCTTCGCCCGAATTCGATGACGCGGTCGCGGCGGTCTGTCACGGCTCTGCGTCTGACGAGCAAGTGCGGGCGTTGAACGAACTGCTGCGCAGCGATCGCTGCGGCGCGGGACGAATACATTCTGCGGGTGGAACTTGCATTCGCGGCTGGCCTCGGACCCGGATCTCTTCGCGCAGCGAAACCGACGGATCGCAATCGCGACGTCGAAGAATGTTCTGCCGCTGCCACCTCGCGCGACGCATGCGCTCGAAGTCGATCGTGGCTCCTCGCGCTGGCGGCGTGCGTGGCGCTGCTCGCGACGGGACTGTGGTGGGTGAGCTCGCGGCTGTCAGCCGGGCGAGCGCAAGGGCGACACCAGCAAAGCCGTCGCGATGCTGAATCGCGTCGTGGACGCGCAGTGGGAGCAGCACGGGGAGAACTCCGCGCTTGGGCGCGCCGCTGGAGCCGGGCTGGCTGCGGCTCAAATCGGGCTGGTGCAAATCGTTTTCTACAGCGGTGCGCGCGTGGTGATCGAAGGGCCGGCTGAACTTCAGATTATTTCTCCAGGGCGAAGCTTCCTGCCGCAGCGGACGACTCACCGCCGAAGTTCCGCCGCAAGCGAGCGGATTTCGCGTGCGCACGCCGCAGATGAACGTGACGGATCTCGGCACGGTGTTCGGTCTCGATGTGAAGGATGCGCGCGAGACGGAACTGCACGTCTTCAAAGGGCAGCGTGGAGTTTCAATCGCCCACCAGCGCCGACAAAGCAGAGTTTGCACGAAGGGCCGGGGCCATGGCGGAGAGTTCAGCGTCCGCCCCGGCTCATGCCTGCCAGCCGATCCAGGTTCGCGTCGCTGTTCGACCTGCAAAACAAATCGTCCGAGGCGGAGGTGTTGCGCCACGAACAATGGCGCGCGGCGAGCAGTCGCCTGGATGAAGACCCGTCGCTGCTGGTGCATTTCGATTTCGAGCAGGCGGATCCTTCCGACTGGCGACTGCCCAATACGAGCAAGCTCAAAGGCGCCGCTCCGGACGCGACCATCGTAGGCTGCCAGTGGACCGAGGGCCGCTGGCCGGACAAGCGGGCGCTGGAATTTCGCAACGTGAGCGATCGAGTGCGTTTGAGCGTCGCCGGCGAATATCGACGTCGCTGACGCTGGCAGCCTGGGTGCGCGTCCAGGGACTGGATCGCCAGATCAATTCGCTTTTCATGAGCGACGGCTTCGACGCAGGCACGGTTCACTGGTCGATTCGCGACGACGGTGTGCTGGGCTTGACCGTGATCGGCGCCGAGCCAGGCCGCTATCCAGATCTGCGCCAGCCCGCCCGGCGCTCACGCTCGATCAGTTCGGCCTTTGGCTGCATCTGGCGGTCGTGCTCGACGGAGGAGCGAAGCGAGTGGTCCATTACGTCAACGGTGTTCCGGTCGAGTGAACAGGCGCTGAAGATCGAGCCGCCCTTCCGCATCGGCGCGGCCGAGTTGGGCAATTGGAACGCGCGCGGATTTCCCGAAGAACGATCCGTTCATGATCCGCAACTTCAGCGGCGCGATGGATGAATTCTGCCTGTTCAGCCGGGCGCTGAGCGGCAGAGGAAATTCGCGCGCTGTATTCCGTCGGCAAACCACAACCGGATCTGCCCGGCAAAGTCGAAACTGAAACCGTCGTGCCTTCACCGCTGTCACACAGAACCAATCAACTCACCATGAAAACCAAACTATCGCTCCTCGCGTTCGCTTCGATTCTGTCGGGCCAGCTTTGGCTGGCCCAGGCCGCTGAACCGGTCAATGACTGGAAACCCTGTCCCTCGAACCAGGCCGGCAAACAGTATCCGCAATACAACTCGGAGGGCCGCGTGAAATTCCGCATCGTCGCGCCGGAAGCCAAGAGCGTGGGCTGCACCTTTCGAGAGAGCAGCGAGTTCACGAAAGGCGAGGACGGTGCTTGGTACGGCCACACGCGTCCGCTGGATGAAGGTTTTCACTATTACGCCATCAAGATCGACGGGGCCGAGGTGCCCGATCCGAACAGCCGTTACTTCTACGGCTCCAGCCGCTGGGGCAGCGCGGTGGAGATTCCGGCGAAGGACGCGGACTTCTACGCGCTCAAGAACGTGCCGCACGGACAGCTTGCGCGAGGTGCATTACTTCTCGAAGTCGAGCGACAAGACTGCGTCGCATCTACGTCTACACGCCGCCTGATTACGACAAGAGACACGAGGAAACGCTATCCGGTGCTCTACCTCCAACATGGCGGTGGTGAAAATGAAACGGGCTGGGGCAGTCAGGGCCATGCGGGTTTGATCATGGACAACCTGATCGCCGAGGGGAAAGCGAAGCCCTTCATCATCGTGATGGAAAACGGCGGCGTCAGCGGCCCGCGGCCGACCAACGCGGCTCCGGCGGGCGCAGGCCCGGGCGGACGCGGCGCGTTCAACTTCAGCGCGTTCGAGAAAGTCGTCATCGAGGATTTGATTCCCTACATCGACGCCAACTTCCGCACCATCGCGAAGCAACCGCAACGCGCGATGGCCGGCCTCTCGATGGGCGGCATGCAGACGCGCGCCATCGCGCCGGCGCATCTCGACAAGTTCTCGCACATCGGCGTGTTCAGCGGCGGCAGCATCGCCCTGACGAACATCACGGACATGGCGAAGTTCAAGAAGACGGTGAAGCTCGTGTTCATCAGCTACGGGAGCAGCGAACTGGGCACCAACCGTGTGGGCGGACGCGGCTTCGGCGGCGATCCCAAGGAGACCACCGCGGCGCTGAAGGCCGCGGGCATCAATGCCGTGTTCTACGAATCGCCCAACACCGGGCACGAATGGCTCGCCTGGCGGCGGAGCCTGCGCGAGATCGCGCCGCTGCTGTTCAAGGATTGACCGTAACTTTCATCCGACGAATCCACTCAATCACCACGACACCATGAAAATTCCAATCACACTCCTGACCCTTGCGGTCCTTTCGCTCTCCGCCCTGGCGGCGGATGTCACCGGCACCTGGAAAGCCGAGTTCGAGACGCAGCGCGGCTTGCAGAAATACACCTTCACGCTCAAGCAGGACGGCGCGAACGTCACCGGCAAGGCCAGCGTGGAAACGGGTGACCAGAAACGCGACGCCGAGTTCAAGGACGGCAAGGTGGACGGCGACACGGTCACGTTCGTCGAACCGCTGAAAATCCAGGACAACGAGATCAGCATCACCTACACCGGCAAGATTTCGGGGAATGAGATCAAGTTCACGCGCAAAGTCGGCGACTTCGGCTCGTCCGAGGCCACGGCCAAGCGTGACGGCGCTGCGCCAGCCGCCGCGCCCGGTCAGCGCGGCCAGGGCGGTCGCGGCGGTCGCGGATTCGGCGGGCCGATCGAATTGAAGCCGGATGACAAACCCGCCTTCCCGCCCGTGCCGGAAGGCTTCGACAAGGCGCGCGACGGCATCGCCCAGGGCAAGCTGGAGATGGTCGAGTACGATTCCAAGTCCGTCGGCAACAAACGCAAGGCGCTCGTCTATACGCCGCCCGGCTATTCCGCCGACACGAAGTATCCCGTGCTCTACCTCCTGCACGGCATCGGCGGCGACGAGGAGGAATGGCGGCGCGGCGGCCAACCCGAATGTCATTCTCGACAATCTCATCGCGGACAAAAAGGCCGTGCCGATGATCATCGTGATGCCGAACGGCCGCGCGCAGACGGATGACCGGCCCGGCCCGAACGCGATGGCCACCGCGCCGGCGTTCGGCAAGTTCGACAAGGATCTGCTCGGCGATCTCATTCCGTTCATCGAAGTCGAAGTATTCCGTGATCAAGGATCGCGAGAGCCGCGCGCTGGCCGGACTCTCGATGGGCGGCGGGCAGTCGCTGAACTTCGGCCTGGGCAACCTCGACACGTTCGCGTGGGTCGGCGGCTTCTCCTCCGCGCCGAACACGAAGCCCGCGGCGGAACTCGTGCCCGATCCCGAGAAGGCGACCAAGCAATTGAAACTGCTCTACGTCTCCTGCGGCAACAAGGACGGCCTGATTCGCATCAGCCAGGGCGTCCACGCCTACCTGAAGGAGAAGAACGTCCCGCACATCTGGCATGTGGATGAACACGCGCACGACTTCCAGCATTGGAAGAAGGCGCTCTACCAGTTCTCGCAACTGATTTTCAAACCGACGCGAAGCCGTAACACTTCAGCAACCCGATCCAATAGCACGACTTGCGGGCCCGGCTGGTCCAGCGCAGCTGCATTCGTGACGATTCGTGTCCATTCGTGGTTACAATGCCGTCATTGCATGAACAACCTGAAACAAATTCTGACTCCTTCTGACGCGGAGGCCTGATGGCCCTCAACACCTTCGCCGCCGACGCGCCGGATCGGCCGCTCCACGTTCTTTATCTCGGCCCGGTCAGCATGGGCGGTGGCGCGCGTGGCGGCGGATTCGGCGGCGGCGCGCACGAACTACGTTTATCTGCCCGGCCAGACGCTGGCGCCCGAGGCGATCTACTTTGATCATCGCGCCGATGTCACCAACCTCACGGACAGCGTATTTGAAGCACTTCGATGCGGTGGTGCAGGTGATGCCGGACGCCGAGGTCGGCGCGGCCCAGCAGAAGATGCTCGACGGTTTCAAGAGCGCGGGCAACGGGCTGATCAAATACACCGATGGCCAGCGTCCGGCGGATGGAGTTCTGCGCGAAGCCGTGCTCGGTGCGCATCAGCAAGAAGGCGAAGTCGGATTGGGAAGCTTCGCTCGCCTCGCGTCCGCCGTTGCAGCGTCTGCCCGGCGAAGTGCCGAACTACGAGCGCCGAGCCGAGCCGGTGAAATATCAGGCGCCGCTCTCGCCCGAAGGACTGCATGCGCTACACGCAGGTGCCGGCGGATTTCGATCTGCAACTCTTCGCCGCCGAACCGGACATCGTGAAGCCCATCTACATGGCGTGGGACGAGCGCGGGCGCGCGTGGGTGGTCGAGGCGCGCGATTATCCGCACGGTCTCGTGGCCGAAGGCGAGCCGGGCCATGACAGCATCAAGATTTGCGAGGACACCGACGGCGACGGCAAGGCCGACAAGTTCACCGTCTTCGCCGACAAGTTGAACCTCGCGACCTCGCTGGTGTTCGTGAACGGCGGCATCCTCGTGTCGGAAGCGCGCCACATGCTCTTCCTCAAGGACACCGACGGCGACGACAAGGCCGATGTGCGCCAGGCCATTCTGCCCGGCTGGGGCATCGGCGACACGCACGCCCAGCAGAGCAATCTCGGTCGCGGCTTCGACAACTGGCTCTACGGCGCGGTGGGCTACTCGAACTTCCGCGGCACCGTCGGCGGCAAGGATCTGCAGTTCGGCCAGGGCGTCTTTCGCTTCAAGGCCGATGGTTCCGCGCTGGAATTCCTCCACCAGTACAACAACAACACCTGGGGCTTTGGCCTCAACGCCCACGGCGATGTCTTCGGCTCGACGGCCAATGGCCATCCGACCTTCTACGGCTACCTGCCCGCCCACATCCTGAACCCGACGCAGCCGGCTCCGGTCGGCGCGGAGGTGGGAGGTGGCGGCGGCGGTGGCGGTGGATTTCGTCCCGGCTACCGGCTCGATGACAAGCCGGGTGACGCACCTGCTGCGCCGACCGTCAATGTTCGCCGGCTTGCCTCCGCCAAGTCGCTCGCTCCCGGCATGCGGATGCATCCGAACACGCCGAATGTCCGCATGGTCGATAACTTCGGCGGCTACACGGCGGCGGCGGGACACGCCTTCATGGTCAGCGACGCGCTGCCGCCGCGCCTGCAAGGCAAGGCGCTCGTGACGGAGCCGACCGCCAAGCTCATCGGCATCATGGATATTCAACCCGACGGCGGCGGCTACAAGGCCAGCGACGGCGGCAACCTCCTCGCCAGCACCGACGAATGGATGTCGCCGATCTTCGCCGATGTCGGCCCGGACGGCGCGGTCTGGGTGATCGATTTCTACAGCTTCATCATCCAGCACAACCCGACGCCGAGCCTCCAGTCCGCGGGCGTCCAGGCCACGACCGGACGCGGCGGCGCTTACCAGACGGAGAACAATCTGCGCGACAAGACCCACGGTCGCATCTATCGCGTCGTCTGGAAGGACGGTCCGCAGAAGTTCCATCAAATCCCTCGCCAAGGCGAAGCCCGCCGAACTCGTGGCGGCGCTCGACAGCGGCAACCAGTTCTGGTGCCTCACCGCCCAGGGCTTGATCGTGGACAACAAGATGACGGACGCCGCTCCCGCGTTGAAGAAGCGCGTGCGCTCCGGCACCGGTGGCAAGGGCGCGATCCATGCGCTCTGGTCGCTCGAAGGCATCGGCGCGCTCGACAAGGACACGCATCAAGCGGCGCTCCTCGCCAAGGATCCCGCCGCTGCGCCGCAACGCCGTTCGCGCCCTGCCCGCGAACGAGGCCGGACGCCAGTTGTTCTTCAGCAGCGCGGTGATTCAGGACCCCGATCTGATCACGCGCCAGGTCGCGTTGGTGAAGCTCGCGGAGTTCCCGACCATTCCCGCGATCCAAACCGTCGTCGCCCAACTCCCGCGCATCGCCGCGAACACTGAACGACCCGTTCCTGAACGACACGCTCACGTTGCTCGGACGCATCCACAAGGTTTCCGGCGTGGGCGAGAACGAGGTGAAGGTCGCGGCGGGCGACGCCAAACGCGGCGAAGACTTGTTCCACAACAGCCCGACTGCCGCCTGCGCGTCCTGCCACATGGTCGGCGGCAAGGGCGGCGACGTCGGCCCGATCCTCGACGGCATCGCCGTCCGCGCCGACAAGGCCTACATCCTCGAAAGCCTCATGGACCCGAACGCCAAACTCGCCAAAGGATTCGAGAGCCTGACGATCTCGCCCATGCCGCCGCTCGGCGTGCTGCTGAAGGAACAGGAAACTGCGGACATTCTGGCCTATCTCCAGACGCTGACCACGCCGCCGAAAGACGGCGTGACGGTTCCGGTGAAGAAGGCCAACCCGTACGAATGATCATGAAGAAACTTTTCACTTCCCTTGGGTCGGCCGTCTTGTTGGGTCTGTTGATCTCGAAGGCCGCTGCCGCCGATGCGCTGAGGCCCGACGCGGAGGGTTACATCCGCCACTGGGTCATGCTCGCCCCGGTGGCGATTCGCGATGGCGAGACGTGCGCGGAGGCGTTGCTCAAGGAACAGATCCCGAACGAGGCCGCGCTGCGTCCGAAGGCTGGGGACAAGGTCAAAGTCGGCGGCAAGGAACTGGCCTGGCAGAACATCACCGCCTCGACCAATTACTTCGACTTCAACGAAGTCCTGAAGTCCATCAACGACCACGTCGCCGGTTACATGGTCACCTACATCGAGTGCGAGAAGGAGATGCCCGACGTCATCATGGCGGTGGCCAGCAACGATCAAGGACGCATCTACTTCAACGGCGTGGACATCTACGCGTTCACCGAAGCGCGCCCGCTGATGCTCGATGCCGACAAGGGCCGGGTCACGTTGAAGAAGGGCGTCAATGTCATCGTGTTCAAGGTCACCAACGAACAGAACAGTTGGCAGGGAGCGATGCGCTTTCTGGACAAGGCCGGCGCGCCCGTGAAGGATCTCAAAATCAAATTGTCGCCTTGAGGCCATGCCACCCCGGACAAACATGAAAAGCTCCAACTCAAACGTCAGACTTCTGGCCGGCCTGTTCACGGCAATGCTGCTTGCTGGCGCGGAACAACAGCCTGGTCCGCCGATGCACCCGTCACCCTGAAGGACGTGTTCAAGGACCACTTCATCGTCGGCACGGCGGTCAACCGTAGCATGGTCACGGGCGGCACGGGGTTTCGCCGCAGCGCGGAACAGAACGCGGCGGACGTGGCGCTGCTCAAGAAACACTTCAACCAAATCACCGCCGAGAACGACACGAAGTGGCAGCTCATCCATCCGCGCGAGGGCGCGGACGGATACGACTTCGGCCCGACGGATGCCCTGGTGAATTTCGGCCTGAGCAACAACATGCAGGTCGTCGGGCATACGCTCGTGTGGCACAGCCAGACGCCGAACTGGGTGTTCGCCGGCACGAATCCGCCGCCCGCCTCGGCGACGAACGCGGCACCCGTCGCGTCCGCTCGGGCCGCGAACACGAACGCGCCGGGGACGAATCAGCCCGGACGACGCGGATTCGGTCCTGGCTTCGGCGGCGGATTCGGCCGCTACAACGGCCCGCGCGCTTCGCGCGACGAGTTGCTTCAGCGGATGCGCGACCACATTCACACCGTCGTCGGGCGCTACAAGGGCAAGATCCAGGTTTGGGATGTCGTGAACGAAGCTCTCGCCGACGGGAACGGGACGAACGTACTGCGGAACTCGCTCTGGCTGGAAATCATCGGGCCGGACTTCATCGCCAAGGCGTTTCAATACGCGCACGAGGCCGACCCGAAGGCGATTCTTCGCTACAACGACTACGGCTTGGAGAACCCGGCCAAGCGCAAGCGGCTCATCTCGCTCATCAAGGAACTCCAGGCGCAGAAGGTGCCAGTCCACGCCATCGGCTCGCAGGCCCACGTCAACGTCTCGACGACCTTCGAGACGATGGACCAGTCGCTGACCGAGATGGCGACCCTCGGCCTCCCCATTCACATCACCGAACTCGACGTGAACAGCGCGCAGGGCGGCCAGCGCGGATTCGGAGCGAACATCGCTGACAACGCCGCGACCACTCAGGGCGGCCTTGTGAGCGACGCCGACAAGAAACTCGCCGACGCTTACGCGGGCATTTTCCGCGCCTTCGTGAAACATCGCGCCTCAGTGAAGATGGTCACGTTCTGGGGAGTGAACGACGCCGTCTCCTGGCGCGCCCAAGGCAAGCCGCTGCTCTTCGACGGCAGCAATCAGCCCAAGCCTGCCTTTGAGGCGGTCATTCGTGCCGCCAGCGGTGAGCCATCCAAATCAGTTCAGTAAAGCTTGGCATTATGAAAATGTCCTTCGTGTCCGCGGGAACCATCCCGTCACGATGACCCAATCGCGCCACCTCACCGGCCCGTAGGAGATGCGCCCGGACACCTGCATGATGAGCGCGGCAGCGGCTCGACTGCGAGTTGCAGCGCGCCGGACATGGGAGCCTAGTCGAAACGCAGAACGGTGAAACGTATTTGGCGTACCTCGTCGGCCGACCGCTGCACAATCGGGGCCGCTGCACCGTGGGCCGCGAAACAGCGATTCAGAAAAGGTCTTGGGCGAGGACGGCTGGCTGCGCCTGCTGGACGGGCAAGATATTTTTACTGTTGAGACGCCCGCGCCAGATTTGCCAGTTCACGCGTTCGCGGCCTGGTTACTTACCGCTGATCGGGCGCGAAACTCTCCGCAGTTTATACCAGCAATCACTTGTTGCGCGGCGCCAGCAGTCTCATTGCTTCAGCGCATCCACAGTTATCGAGTTTGAACCTGAGCACTTCCAGCAACTCGCAGTGCTGATCTGCTATTACAACAGCACCAAGTTCCATTACATATACCTCTCGCACGACGAGACGGTGGGCAAACATTTGCGCGTGATGACCTGTGCGCCGGACGCCATGCAGGCTGATTCCTTCACGCCGCCCGTCGCCATCTGCGCGTCGAAGTCGACTACGACTGGCTCTGGCTGCAGCAAATATTCGACGCCAGCATTCTCTCCGAAGAATGCCTCGCCACCGGCCAGGCCCACTTCACTGTCGCCCTCGTCGGCATTGCCTGCCGAGACATGTTTGGCAGGGTACGACCCTCCAACTTTGACTTCTTCGACTACCGGGAAAGGAGTTTTCGCGAATCTGTCCGGACACTTCAGAGGTTAAAAAGGTGCAAATCTTCCTGCACTTTCTTGAACACCGAGTGTAAGTGCCTGATTGACAGTGGAGCGGGTGAAGGGAATCGAACCCTCGTTTTCAGGCGGTGTATCATCTGCTGGCACGAATAAGTGGGTGGTTTCCGCCGTAAAGTGCCCCTATTTCCGCCAGACAAAACCTGCAAATGCCCAACATCGTCAAACTTCTAAGGGCCGCGTTGGGCCAATGCCGAACCTGCCAAGCGAGGCCTGTTCAAGAAATGTTTCAACCTGAGCACGGACGGACGGATTGGGCTGTGTCCGGTTCTGTTCCCAGAACTTCACTGCGGATACGGAAACACAAAACTTAAGGGCCATTTCAGTTTGAGATTGGCCCTTTACAATCCGCGCTACCCTGAACCGTTCACCGAAAGATGCGGGGTCTGTTGGAAGCGGTTTCCGAATGCGAAAAAGCGTGCTTGCGGGACGTTTATTGGCGTGAATGGTGCGCTGGCAAATACCCAACAGCGCCATCGCCTCGGGTGCCGCGCACATTTACACGCGCACCGGATCGAACTGGATTCAGGAGGCATTCCTCAAGGCCTCAAACACCGATTTCGGCGACGCGTTCGGCCTTGCCGTCGCAATCTCCGGCGACACCGTGGTCATCGGCGCGCCTCTACGTATTCGTACGTGACGGGACGAACTGGACGCAACAGGCCTACCTCAAAGCCTCCAACACTGAAGCGCTCGACTTCTTCGGATTATCCGTCGCCATTTCCGGCGAAACGGTCGTGGTGGGTGCGCCGCGTGAATCGAGCAGGGCCACGGGCATCAACGGGGACCAGAACAACAATGGCGTCCTGAAGGCTGGCGCGACCTACGTGTTCCAGCGTCGAGGAACCAACTGGTCCCAGCAGGCCTACCTCAAAGCCTCGAACAACCGTCTGGCTCCCTATCCGACACCAGAAGGTTTCCTCTTCGGCTGGACCGTGGGCATTTCTGGAGACAGCATCGTGGTTGGCGCGCACGAAGAACCAGGCAATGCCACCGGAGTGAATGGGGACGCGCAAAATGACGGCGCGCTTTACGCCGGCGCCGCCTATGTCTTCAAACGTGAAGGCAAGAATTGGGCGCAAGAGGCTTACCTCAAAGCCTCGAACACCGAAGCCGAAGATTTGTTCGGCCACAGCGTCGCCATCTCAGGTGACGTTGTGGTTGTGGGCGCGTTGCAGGAATCGAGCAACGGCACGGGCATCAACGGCAACCAGGGCGACAACAGCGCCGATGGCGCGGGGGCGGCTTACATCTTCGTTCGGAACGACACCAACTGGATGCAGCAGGCTTACGTGAAGGCATCGGACACCGTGGTGGAGGGCTATTTCGGCAGCGTCGTGGCGGCCAGTGGCAGCACGGTGGTCATCGGGGCAGATGCAAGTTCCAAAGCCTATGTATTTGCCGGCGCGGGAACCGGACCCCGCCTTCGTCTCGACACTCACGCTGTGGGCAGTTGCACCGTGGCGTTTCAAGGGGCGCCTGAAGTGATTTATGAAATGCGCCGCGCGCCCAATCTGGACGGCCCTTGGAGCAGCGTGGGGATTCAAACTGCGAATCCTTCCGGGCTGATTGAATTCCTCGACACCAATGCCCCTGCACCGCAGGCATTCTACCGGGTGAGCCAACCCTGATTTTCCCAGTATCGTATCCTGGAGTTGGTTCAGCCGTTCACAGCCCCACCCACTTCAATCCAAAACGCAGCCAGAGCGGGATGGTAATCAGTCCTACCAGGGAGGTGCCCAGCACCACCCGCAAGGCGGTGGCCGGATCGCCACCGTAGTGTTTGGCCATGACGATGGGAAAGACGGCCGCGGCCATGGCGGCCTGGATGGTGATTACGCGTTTGAGTTCGAGTGGGCACGGGAGGTATCTCGCGATTAGCAGAAACACGACGGGCAAGATCCCCAATCGCAAAACGCAGCTGACGAGTATCAAACGTGCGCCACGAAGGTCGTGAAACTCATGGACGAAGTCCGCCATGGTGGCCCCGATGAGCAGAACACCAAACGGGATCGCGCATTGGCCAAGCATGTGGGTTGTTTTGTGGATGAAGTCAGGGACATGTCGCTCGCCGATGATGAAGTTGAGGGCCAGAGTGACTACGATTGCCATGAGTGGCGGGTTCAAAATCTTCCGCCAGTTCTCCCGAATGGTTCCTCCTCCCAAAATGACCAAGCCGAAGCTCCATAGAGCGATCTCGACTCCAACGTTGTGGACAAATAAAACCGCCAGGGTGGGCGCGGAAATCTCAGGAGGGAACAGCGCAAGAATCAATGGCACCGGCACGTAACCGTAGTTGTAGGTCGCGGCTACGAATGTGAACGTCCGCCGGGCGCGCTCATCGCGAAGACCCGTTGCACCGCGTAAGAGAAGCGCGAAAGGAATCCCGAGCGCGACGGTGCCGAAGCCGATTAAGGGTGGGAGCCAGATGTTTCCGGGTTGCTGAAAGGCTTTGTTGCCGAGGATGGAATCAAATATGAGGCATGGCGTCAGGACGTTCACGGTGACACGGAGGAGGCTGGCATCGGCATCCGCACTGAGCCAGTCGAGCTGCCGAAGAAGCACGCCCACGCCTGCGATACAAAAGATCGGCAGGACGGCATTCAGGACGGTTAGAAATTCGCTCACGCCTTCCGGAGGATATGTTGCACCAGGACCTCGAACTCAATGGCCTGCACCTGGCGTAACGTGGCCTGCAATGATTTATCACTCCCCTGCTCCGCCTTCCCGCACTCGTCGATGAAGGCCAGCGGCAGCCAGTCTTTTCCATTGGTCAATCGCCCCGATAAAATGGAATCAGATGGCAGCATCGATTTGACGCGTTGCGCCAGCAGAGGAAAAGCGTCGTGACGTCCCAACTTTCGGAACCAGTAGGCGGCATTGCCATAATCTGGTTCGCGACGGTGCATGATTCCGTGGAGCCAGCTACCTTCTGGCGTATCGATGCCTTGGGAAAGGGTATGTGAAGCATCCAGGTGATCGTGCCAGAGTAACGCCGTAGCGTGCAGCAGTTCGGCGCCTTGAGTTCCGTGTTGCGACCCAATGAAACGATTCAACTTCTGGATTAACTCCTTCTCGGGCATCGCGGATTCGCGGCGCTCGGGTCCCAATAGAGGCGCCTCACCGGTGAGGAATGCCTCTTTGAACTTTAACCATGGATCGGACGGGTTCGGCATCGCAGGACGCTAAGGAGCAGTCCGGATCGGTTCAAAGGTTTTTGGAAGGGCGTCGCTGATTCAGCGCGCCAAAACGCCTCGGTGAAGCTGACGAGTCATTCCTCAATGCGATACAGATCCGTCTTGGTGCGGAGGATGAGCGCGTTGCCGGTCACGGCGGGCGACGCCATGAAGCCTGAGTCGAGCTTGTTCTCCGCCAACTTTTTGAACTCGCGGCTGGCGGCAATGACTGTGGCCTTGCCCTCTTCGTTGAAGAGAAAAATCTTTCCATCCGCGATGATCGGCGAGGAGGAAAAGTTGCCGCCGATGCGTTCGCTCCAGACCTCCTTGCCGGTCGTGGCTTCCACGCAAGTGGCCACGCCGCCGTCGTTGATCATGAAAATCAAATCCCCATCGAGGATGAGCGAAGGCTTCTTGGGCGCTGCCTTGGTCACGCGCCATGCGATATGGGTTGAGGTAATGTCGCCGCGGCCTCCCGGCTTCACCGCGAGGACCTGTCCTTGCGACCAGCCGGTCGGAAAAAAGATCAATCCATGTCCGATAACGGGGCGGGTGCCAGCGGAGTGACTGGTGCGTTCTTCCACCCGCCAAAATTCGTCGCCCGTCATCGGGTCGTATCCATAAACAGCGTTAGCGCCCTGGCTGATTAGCAATGGTTTGCCATCGATGTCTGCCACGTGAGGGGTGGCGAATGACTTGCGGAAATCTCCTTCGGCTTTGGGTTTCCCGTCTTCTCCGAGATCCTTGAAATCAATCGAGCGATCCTTCTTCCAAACTGTTTTCCCCGTCTTCTTGTTGAGAGCGACGACATATTGCGTGTCGCTTCCGTCGAAATTCATGATGAGCAGGTCGTGAAAAAGAATCGGGGAGGAACCCGCGCCCCGGTAGTGATTGCATTCCAAATCCCGGCGTTGCCAGAGCACCTTGCCGGATTGCGTGTCGAGACAAGCGGTGCCGGGTGAGCCGAAGGTGACATAGACGCGGCCTTCTTCGATGACGGGCGTGGGAGAGCCAGGTGAATTGAAAGCGTGATGAAATTGGGGACGCTCTACATCAAAGAGCTTGGCGTCGCGAATGATTTTCCCCGAGTCCGCTTCCACACATACCGCGAAGAGCTGTTTCGCATCCGGCGTGGCGGTCGTGATCCAGATTTGCTTACCCCAAATAACCGGCGACGACCACGCCCTGCCATGAATGGATGTCTTCCACTTCACGTTTTGCTGTTCGCTCCAAGCCTGGGGAATTTTGTGGCCGTCAGCGTGTCCGTCGCCGTTGGGGCCCCGAAATTGGGGCCAGTGAGAAGCGAAAGCGAGCGAGCAAAACGCGAATGGCAATAGATGGATCAGGCGCATGGGCCAACAATTCACACGAGCCGCCCCTTGCAGGCAAGGAACCGTTTTACTTTCGCTTGCTGTCGATGAAAGCCCAGGCGCTTCCGGCAATGAGCCCTCCGCCGTGTGCCCAGTTCGCAACCGGCCCAAGCCATCCAGTGAAACAGAGGACAAACCAGATAAGCGCGAAGATCATACTTTGCCGATCCAGAAACAGGCCCGAACCCGGGTCGAACCGGCCGCGGGTCCACACATAACCAATCAATGCGTAAACCACTCCGGACATACCGCCGAAGCCGACATGTCCGCCAATGGCATACTCGGCCACGTTCGACAGTGTGGATGTAACGAGAATGAAGGAGACGAAATACCACGGGCCCAGCCGCGCTTCGAACAGACTGCCGAGGTCCTTCAGCCAAAGCATATTGAAGAGGATGTGGGCAAAACCGAAGTGGATCAGCATCGGGGTGACAAGCCGCCAGATTTCTCCGCGACGGATTTCCCGCAATCCCCCTTCCCAGGAAATGAACAGGCCGGCAATCCGTTCCTGATCCTTGCCCATCTCGGAGAGAAAGAAAACCGCCACACTGGCTACGATGAGCCCATACGTGACAAACCCAAAATTGTAAGCCGACGATCCCGGCATCAGTTTCCGCCCGTCCACCAGCCGCTTGCGATAGCCCTCGTCCTGCGCCTTGGCTTGTTCGCGGAGTTTGGCAGCAGGAGAACCAGCGAGAAATCGCGGGTCACTCGGGTTCGCACGGAACTCCTGGAGCAAGCGTGTCGCCGCTGGAATCTGGTCGTCCGAATGAACCCAGATAGCCCAGCCATCGCCCTCTCGTTCCGCCTGGCTCTCAATGCCTTGGACGTAAAGAAAGTCGCCAAAGGTCCGGGCATCCTTATCGCTTTGAATTTGGCCTATAACTCGCATGTGTTCTGGCCAAGACTACGGGTGCGCCGAGGCGAGTGGGAAGCCGATACCTGAGCGAATCATCAAAACGAGCCTCCCCCGGTCGCGCCAATTCACTCCCGACGAAAGCCGCTCGATTCTTCCATCGTCTTCGACCGCACCGTGGAAAAGAGCTTGCGAGCCACAATCAGGAAATGGCTTCGGCGATTGACCCAAATTCCATCGGCCAGGCGGGTTCGCTCCACGCTGGCCTGAAACTGTTGCAGCGAACCAACCGCGCCGAACCATCCCAAGGGAATGGGTCCGCGCACGGATGCATCGAGCTTGGTCACCTCCGCCTCGTGTTCATCCACCCAAAGTGTGCCGGAAACCTTTCCCAGGATTTTATCCTGAATCGTGTTAGCGAGAGCGTGAGGTCGCGGCACGAACGTCACAACCAACGTCGGCCGCCCGGCGACGATCTCGCGATTCGCGATCTGGAAATCAAATCGATCGACCAAATCCTTTGTCGCCAAACCTTCCTGTCTCTTGGCTTTCATCTCCAAATCCACCTGGGTTGCCGCCTGCCGAAAAGCCATCTCGCGCTGGTTTTCTCGTTCGAGTTGTTTGGCGCTGAGCGCGCGCCCCTGCACCTTCACCAAACGGGGAAACGGCAGCCCACCAATCAGGATGACGTCGTAAACCTTTTCAATGGATTTGAGGGCACGCCCCTTGTCGTCCAGTTCAGACACCACCGCACGCTTCTCATAGCGGTAATAATTGGTGGGGCCGGCCGCCGCGACGAGTTGTGCTCGTTCCAACACTCGCTGAACCACTTCGGAAGCCAGCGGCAAATCCGCCGCCGCCCACGAACGGGACAGCCCGAACGCAAATCCAATGGCAAACCACAGCCAGCGCTTCATGAACCGGAGCTTCGGCCAAAGTGCTCCGCGTTACAACCCGCCCGGCCGGGCTCATGGATTTCCCGTTCGGTATGTGCGAGCAGTTGCAGCCTGCCCTGAGTCGCGCTATTTTTCGCTCCACAAGGAATGAACTACCACAGCGCTAGAATTGTCGTGTCCATTTTGTTGTTTCTTCTCCTCGGAGTCGACGGTTCGCGGGCTGCCACCACGACACTGATAAATTTCGGGTCTCCGTGGCGATATCATGACTTTGGCGTGGACCCGGGCACGAACTGGTATAAAGCCCAGTTCGGCGATGGCGGTTGGAAGTATAATTTCTCGGAGTTCGGCTACGGCGAGGATGACGAACAGACCGTAACGCTCCCCGCCACGACCACCTACTTCCGGGGATTCGTCACCATTCCCGAACCCCTGGCCTACTCCTCCTACACCCTTCGGCTGCTGCGTGATGACGGCGCGGCGGTCTATGTGAACGGCACCGAGATCCTGCGGAACAATCTCCCGGCCACGGGAAATCTTACGTATTCCACTCTGGCATCGTCGGCGTTGAATGCTCCGCAAGAGAGCGATTACGTCGTCACGAACTTGCCCCCCGAGGTGTTCAAGCAAGGCGTCAACTTGATCGCCGTTGAGATTCACCAAGCGTCCGCGAACAACTCGGATATGAGCTTCAACCTGGAGTTGCGCGCCACGAGCAGCACAAACTCGGTCCCCTCGACGATTCTGCGCGGCCCTTACCTCCAAGTCGTCAATTCGACGAATATTACCGTGCGTTGGCGAAGCGCCAGCCAGACAAATTCCGTTGTGCGATACGGGACAAACGTTGCCTTACTGAATCGCATGGCCAGCAATGGCATTCCGGTCACCGACCACGAGATCACGGTGAAAGGCCTGACGCCAGATACCAAATATTTTTACGCGATTGGAACGAGCACTTCTCTGGTCGGCGAAGCGGGCTCCCACTTTGTGACGGCCCCCGTTCCCGGCGTTGCCAAGCCGACGCGCATCTGGGCCATAGGCGACTTTGGAACGGGCTTCGCCGCACAACACAATGTGCGCAACGCCTACACCAATTTCACCGGGACCAGGCACACCGACGCGTGGCTTTTCCTCGGAGATAACGCCTACAACTCAGGTTTTGATGAAGAATATCAGAGTTATTGCTTCAACGTTTATTCCAATGAGATGAGGCGCATGGTCATCTGGCCTACCGTCGGCAACCATGAAACTGCCCAGAACCAAGTTCTGTCGGACGACTTCGACTATTACCGCATCTTCACTATGCCTACGGCCGGCGAGGCAGGCGGCGTTCCGTCCGGCACGGAACATTACTATTCATACGATTACGCGAACATTCACTTCATCGTCTTAGACTCGATGACAGCGGACTTTCGGAGGACGAACAGTGCCATGGCAGAATGGCTGCGCGCCGACTTGGCGGACACGACTCAATCCTGGATCATCGCTTACTTTCATCACCCCGCCTACACCAAGGGTTCGCATGATTCAGATATTGAATCGGAATTAATCCAGATGCGGACCCGCATTATTCCCATTCTCGAAGAAGGGGGCGTTGATCTGATTCTCTCGGGTCACAGTCATTGTTTCGAACGCTCCTATCTGATCGATGGGTTTTACGGTGTTTCTTCCACGGCAAACGCCACCAACTTCGTGGACCATGGCAGTGGCCGGGTCGATGACACGGGTCCTTACATGAAACCGCCGCCGGGCACTGGCGGGCGACAGGGAATGGTTTACATCGTCAACGGCAGCTCTGGCGGCCAGGGCGGCGGAGGCAGCTTGAACCATCCGGCCATGTATTTTTCCGTGCTCACCTATGGCTCCCTCGTGATCGACGTGGACGGCTTGCGAATGGATGCCACGTTTCTCAGTTCCACGGGGACAATCGACGACACATTCACCATTATTAAAGGGAGCGCTAGCGGCGGGTCACCCCAGTTGAGTATCACAAGATCCGGCACCAACGTGGCTATTGGTTGGCCGAATTCCTTCACCAACTTTCAACTGCAAGCGACCTCCCGACTACCGGCCCCTCAATGGTCGGATGTGACAAACAAGGCTGTAACGAACGGGACGGTAAAAGTGGTCACGTTGCCCATCACCGCGACGAACCAGTTCTTTCGGCTGCAGCGAAATCCCTGATCCGCTTGGAATGCAATCGTCAGTTCTTCAGGGGGGACTTGGCAGTCAGCAGCTCTGAAGGAGACTCGATTTTTCATTGGGGAGCGCCGCCGCATTACCCCTCATCTCCTCGGGCTCGTGAGCGGGGCGTGTCGGGTTTGCTTACAGAACTTTCCGCGACAAATCCACTTCGCAGCTTGGTTTTACTGGCATGAGCATTGCGCAGGCACCTCATGTTTTCCAACGCGCTGGTATGGTTCTCGATTCTGTTGTCAGTAGGGATCGTCGACGCTTTGATTCAGTTCTCGGATTACTTGCGATGGCGAAAGGATGAGCGCATGTCGCAGGATGCGAATGACTGATCATACCGACTCGAGCAAGACCGCCCCGCCGGGCTCTACTCCAGCGGGGCGGTGTGCAACCAACCTAACCTGATAAAACAGGTCGCACCAAAGATGCGGATGCGCGGATGGAATTTCGCGCCAGGATTTCCATCGGGTTCAAAGCTTGGGGCAGGAGGACTCAACTATCCGACCGCCGGTGGCAGAACGCCGAGCAGGACAGACTATCTCCCTTCAATCAATTGCCGCATCTGGCTGGCAGAGATGGCCCCTGCACGTCGAGCCACCTCATTCCCGTGATTAAAAAGGATGAATGTCGGAATACCGCTGATGCTGAATCGTTGAGCCAGAACCGTTAATACCTCGGTGTTGACCTTGGCGACTACCCACCGCCCGGCACCTTCGGCGGCAACCTTGGAAACCTCCGGCGCCACCATCTTGCAGGGACCGCACCACGGAGCCCAGAAGTCTACAAACACAGGAAGCGCGGCCAACGACGTGAGGGCAACAAACTGCGCGTCAGTCGCCACGTCAACCGGCTCGCTAGGTCCTGCCATTTCCACGCGACACTTTCCGCAACGAAAAGTTTGCCGCAGTCGTTCATAGTTCAGGCGGTTGCGCTGCCCGCACTTGGGGCACTCGACCAACACGCCACGATCATCCAATTGCAGAGCACTCATCCCGAATGAAGCTAGCACGATTCTCCGTCTTCGCCGTCGGCCAAAGAGGGAGCAGTTGCCGATTATCACCCATGCTTGGCTGCCGTAAGAAGCGTGGCCCACGCGTGGCAGCGGGAAGAGGGGCGCTGAAAAATCGACGAATCCAATTCGGGCACCGCATCGGAATCGGACTATATTTGGCCGGATGGAACTGACACTTTATGAACGGCTCGGGAGACACGAAGGCATCTTAAGGCTTCTGAAACCGTTCTACTTCGATGTCACGCAGCACGAGGTTTTGGGACCGATTTTCAGTTCCCACATTCAGGATTGGCCAGCCCATCTCAACCACATCACCGAGTTCTGGGCGCGCCAGACGGGCGGGCCGTCACGATATCCGGGCGGGTTCGCCGGAGCGCATCACCGACTGGGCATCCAGCCAGGTGACGTGCAGCATTGGCTCGGGTTGTGGGAATGGAATTGTCGCCGACAGCTCCCGCCGGTGGAAGCCGATGAAATGATCGCGCTCACCAGGCGAATCAGCGAGCAGTTGCAACGCATCCTTGCTGGGAAAAGCGGGCTGACCATTGGACGCCCTGAACGAGGTTGAAAAGAAATTCAGGGTTGAATCCCACCAGATAACGTCCGCAGTCCATCTTTCAGCTGGCCAATCACCTGGACTTCTTTCTCGGTCAAGGCGCGATTGAAAACAGCCACATCATCAAGCCACCCGATATAGCTGAGGCCCAATGTCAACGCACTCTTGCTCTCATCCCAATTGAACGCGATCGGCCAGTCGCGGAAGGCGCCCTGTTCCTTACCATCGAGAAAGAGCTGTCCCCAGCCGTCTTTCTTGCCTGAATTGATGTTGCCAAAACAAAACACGACGTGCGTCCAGCCATCGTGAGTGAATGGCGGCGTGTAAACCGGAACCATGGGGCGCTCCTTGTCGGGAATCTCCTCCCAGCCTCGATTGGTGGGATTCCAGGTTTTCTTCACGGGCAGAATGGCATACCGAAAATGTCGGGGCGTGTGATCCTTGCTAAACTCGATGAACATGTTGCCTTCGTCCCAACCTTGGGCGACGAATTGCAAAGGGTCACAATAACCGGGCTGCAAATCTTTATCGGGGTTAAGTCGAAGCCAGCAGGATACGGCGCCACTCCAGCCATTCGTGCGATAACCCAGGTTTTTCTCCCCTTTGAAAAACACGACCGGGCGCATCTTCTTCGTGAAATGCAGAGCACCTCCATAGCGCCCCTCGCTCTCGGCCTGAACGACCAAGTTGCTTGCGGGCAAACCAGGTTGCGCCTGCGAACGGTTTCCAGTGGGGGCGGTATAAAGTTTCGGGTCACCCACCGCGAAGTCAGCGTCCACACCCTTGTCGAACGAAGCATGAAGTTGTAACGCGCGGCGCAGTGACGAAAGGGTTGTGCCATCAGCCGCCATGGAAGTTTCGGCGGCGATCGCAATCGCAGCGGCAACCACAAACCTGAGATACCGGAAGCGTTTCATGCGCAAATCCTAGAAAAGCCGCTCGTCGCCCGCAAGGTGAAGAACCACCTCGTATGGCATCAATCAATACGGTCGGCGTGAGATCAGGATTGGACGTCCAGGTAACTCTGCAAAAGAATCGCGGCGGCCATTTTGTCCACCTTCTCCTTGCGTTGATCGCGACGAACGTTGCCCTCGAGCAGAGCTCGGTTGGCCATCACAGACGTAAGTCGTTCGTCCCATGTTTTTACGGGCGTGGCGATGTGCGGTTGCAACGCGGCGACGAATTCTTTCACCTTGTCCGCGGCTGGGCCGTACGTGCCGTCCATGTTGCGCGGCATACCGATGAGAATTAGTTCCACGTCCTTGTCGCGGATTAGTTGCTGCAGCCGCGCGATCGCCTTCTCCAGCGGTTCGGTTGGGATATACTCCAGCGGCGTGGCGATCATTTTCAGCTCATCGCTTACCGCTACGCCGATGCGTTTAGTACCATGGTCGAGTGAAAGGACTCTCATTGCTCAAAACCTAACGACGTCGGGTTCCGATGCAGAGGGTAAATCCGGGTAAATTCAGGGGTATGCGTCACAACGTTTTCATCACCTTCGCGGCTGCACGGACCGTTTGTTCGATCTCGGCCGAGGTGTGCGCGGTCGAGATGAAGCCCGCTTCGAACTGAGACGGAGCGAAGTAAACGCCCGAATCCAGCATGCCATGGAAAAATTTCGCAAAACGCGCCCGATCGCTGTGCATCGCATCTGCCAGATTGTGAACCGGCTTGTCCGTGAAGTAGCCGCAGAACATGGAGCCACAACGGTTGAAAGTTACGGGTACGCCTGCGGATTGCGCTGCGGCGCGCATCCCTGCTTCAAGCTGGGCGCCATTTTCCTCGAGCCGGACGTAAGCATCGGTGGACTTAAGTTCCTCCAATGCCGCAAGCCCCGCCGCCATGGCAAGCGGATTGCCGCTCAACGTTCCCGCCTGATACACGCCGCCGAGTGGCGCGAGGCAATCCATGATCTCGCTGCGCCCACCAAACGCACCAACCGGCAGCCCGCCGCCGATGATTTTGCCGAAACACGAAAGGTCCGGCGTGATACCAAAGCGTTCCTGAGCGCCGCCCGGCGCGACGCGAAAGCCAGTCATGACTTCGTCGAAGATGAGCAGCGCGCCGTGCTCCCTGGTGATTGCCCGGAGGAATTCCAAGTAACCCGGCCGAGGTAGATACAAGCCCGCATTACCGGGCACGGGTTCGATGATAATTCCAGCGACTTGCCCACGGTTCGCCTCGAACGCGGCGTGCACGGCGACTTCATCATTGAAAGGAACAACAATCGTGTGCTGTGTGAAGCTCGCGGGAACCCCCAAGCTGTCAGGATGGCCGAACGTCAACGCGCCGGAACCCGCACGAACCAGCAACGAATCGGCGTGGCCATGGTAGCAGCCGTCGAACTTGATGATCTTGTCGCGCTTCGTGAAACCGCGCGCCAGACGGATGGCGCTCATGCACGCTTCCGTGCCAGAGTTGCACATGCGCACCTTCTGCACACTCGGGACGCCTTGGCACACGAGTCGCGCCATGCTGACTTCATGCGGATTGGGAATGCCGAAACTGGTGCCCTGCTCCGCGGCGGCCTGCACCGCGGAAATGATTTTCGGATGCGCATGCCCGAGGATGGCCGGCCCCCAGGTGCCGACGTAATCAATGTAGTCATTGCCATCGACGTCGAAAACGCGAGCCCCGCTGGCGCGATGCACGAAGAACGGTTGTCCACCCACCGCACGGAACGCGCGCACCGGCGAATTCACGCCCCCGGGAATATATTTCAGCGCCTCGGCAAACAGCGCCTCGGACTTTGCTCGCGAGATCATGGGCGCAGAAAATAGGGTCTCCGATCGAGAGGTCAAAAGAATTAGCCAGACGCCGGAGGAACTGTCTCCATCACGAAAAACTTTACCCGGGCCCGGCTTTCCCCTTTACGCTGACGATGATGGAACAACGGAAACTTACGCTCGGTCATTCGCCGGACCCGGACGACGCCTTCATGTTTTACGCGCTCGCCAAGGAACTCATCCCTACGCACGGATTCCAATTTGAGCATGTCCTGCAAGACATCCAGACGCTCAATGAACGCGCCACCCGCGGTGAACTCGACATCTCCGCCATCAGCATCCATGCCTACGCCTACGTGTGCGACCAATATGCGTTGCTTCCCAGCGGAGCCAGCATGGGCGACGGCTACGGGCCCATGCTCGTGGCAAAGCAACCATTCTCCCGCGAGGAAATGGCACGCAAAAAAATCGCCGTGCCCGGAACCATGACCAGTGCATTCCTCGCGCTGCAACTGTGGTTGGGCAAACCCGCGAGCGATCTGAACTACCTCGTCGTGCCGTTTGATCAGATCTTCGCCGCGGTGCGTGCCGGGCAAGCGGACGTTGGTCTAATCATTCACGAGGGCCAACTCACCTTCCGCGATCAAGGCCTGCACTTATGCGCCGATATGGGCGTGTGGTGGGGTCAGGAGAATGACGGCCTACCCCTTCCTTTGGGCGGGAATGTGATTCACAAGCGCTTCGCCCCGGAGGTCCGGAAAAAAATCTCAGATACTCTCACTGCCAGCATTCAATACAGTCTCGACCACCGGCCCGAAGCCGTGCAACACGCGCTTCAATATGCCCGCGACATGGGAACGGAACTCGCCGACAAATTCGTCGGCATGTATGTGAATCACTGGACGCTCGATTACGGTGAGAAAGGCCGCGAATCCATCCGACGCTTCCTCTGCCGCGCGCACGAAAGACAATTGATCCCTCGTGCTCCTGCTTTGGAATTCGTGGTTTAACCAGAAGCTTCCGGCGAGAACTCTGCGGGGACGAAGCGTTTTACTTGTCTGCACGAACGACGAGAACCGGGATGGGCGCGTGACGCACGACCCGCTCGGCGGTGCTGCCCATGAACATGTGCTTCAAACCCGTGTAGCCATGCGTCGCGATGCAGATCAAATCCGCTCTCAGCTCGTTGGCGGCCTGGCTAATCTCATCGTAAGGAACCCCGTGCCGCACATGGGCAGAAGCTCCATCGATCCCTTCTTTAACAGCGAATTTTCTCAACCCTTCCTGCGCCGATTCCATTAGTGCTCCGGGATCCAAAACCAGTGGATTGGTGGCGAAATCCGGGGTGGGTCCGATGGGTTCGATCACATGCAGCAGGATCAATTTTGCGTCGAATTGTTCCGCAAGCTCCTTCGCGTAACGCAGCGCCTTCACGGAGGGCTCCGAGAAGTCCGTCGGCACTAAGATGGTTTGGATTCGGA
The DNA here is from genome assembly GCA_963760275.1 of uncultured Verrucomicrobiae bacterium. Taxonomy (GTDB): domain Bacteria; phylum Verrucomicrobiota; class Verrucomicrobiia; order Limisphaerales; family SIBH01; genus JANNGC01. The sequence continues at coordinate 806,650 of CAVXCM010000002.1, read as the reverse complement.
GAAGTTTGTCCTTAGGGTTTGAACTCACATTCATAACACACACTTCCGGATTCCATCCTGCGCGACAAGCCAGCATTGCGCCGTAAGTTTGGCCGCCTGTAAACGTTCACCCCGCCAGAGACTATTGCGCTTTCAACGATTCCAAATACGTGAGCAAGGATGCAAAGTCATGCGCCGTGGTCTTGTCTGCCAACCCCTCCGGCATGACGGATCGTTCGCGTGTGGCCCGTTCTGAAATGTTTTTCTTCGTCAGAGTTGTGGTGATACCCGCGACGTTTCGCACATCGAGATCGTCCCCGCCTTCGCGCGTGACGAATCCCTCGATCTCCTCATCGTCCCTGGTCTTGAACCATTGGGTTTCGAATCCTTGGGCAATCTTGACGTTTGGTTTCAAGATCGATTCGCACAGTTCGGCGCGGCTGTAACGCGTCCCTATGCCTCCGAGAAACGGACCCTTTGGCGCGTCGCCATGATTGACGGTATGACAGGCAGCGCAACCTATCCGGGTAAAGACTTCTTCGCCCAGTTTAACATCTCCTTTTTGCTTCGCGACGAGCCCGACAAGTTCCTCGTAGTTCATTGCCTCGACCAATCTCCCCGCCACCGCGTCATCCAACTTTAGGGATTTTGCCGCAGCTTGGGCAGCGGCCGCGATATCAACGCGTGGGTCGTTGAGATGATTCCGAACCGTCGCCGCATACACGTCTAACTTGAGTCGATGAATGGCCTGTAACAGGGCGAGCGTTCCCTGCGGCGAAGTCCATCCTTGTTCCACAGCCGCAGCCGCTTCGACGCGGCCGCCGCGTTCGGACACTTTCCCAGCCGCAACATTAGCCAGCACCGCGTAGCCAAGCTGACGCCGATCTGGTTTCTCGCTCTCGGTGAGTTTTTTGAAGAAAGCGATATTGCGCCCGTTCCGCGAGTCCCTCGCGAAATCTTCCCAAGCAATGCTCAGCTCATTGGGCAACTTGCCGCCTTGAGTGAGCGCGGACACCGCGGCTTCCAGTGCCAAAGGGCTGCCGGACTTGGCCAGAGCGCGAACGACGTTGGCGCGCAACGCCGCAGATTCTTCCGGGGCGGCAGCCGTTTTCGCCAGCAACGGAATGGCTTCGACCGGAACAGTCGGGCGGCCAATGAACATCTCAACCGCCGTCTTTCGAAACGTGGTGTCGCTGTCCGCCAGCTTCAGAAGAATCGGCGTGAGCTCGGGCAACTCGACCCGATTGCGTTGCAGCGTCAGTGCGAGCGCGGGTAACGAGCGGGCGTCTGCCTTCGCCAGCTCGGCCCGCAGGACGCCTTCGATCTTTTCACTTTCGCTCCACTTCACCGGCTTGAAGTAAGGGCCCGTCGTATCTGGTCGAGTGCCCCACCATTTACCCGTCCACACATCTTCGCGGGTGGCCAGACGCGCGAGTGTCTGATGAATCACTTCACGCGCGGGGCCATTGGGGATTTTGTCCAGACGGGTGATTAACCCATCAACTACTTTGGCTTCGTGCATGGATTGCAAGGCTCGCCCCGCTCCGGCGATGACCAGGCTCGAACCAGGGGAATCAAATGCAGCAAGACAAACCTCCGTGGCTCGAAGTTGAGTCAATACATGAACTGCCAGATGCGACACGGCCGCGTCGCCGTCGGCCACGAGGGGCAGAATTGCCGGGGAAGCCTCGGTTTTGCCAAGCCGGCCCAACGCCGTCACCGCCTGCAAACGCACGCGGGGATTGGCGTCCCGCAACGCCTCGATAAATGGCTGGGCGGGAACCGACGCTGCCGCGTTCAGATCGTTTGCCAGGGCACGCAGCGCGAACTCCCGCAGTGCTTCGTGCTTCTCCAGCCGCAGCATCGTCTCCGCAGACTTTTCCCCGAGCAACTGAGCCAGAGTGTAAATCGCAGCGACCCGCGAACCAAAATGCGCTTCAGTAACTGCCAGTTTTTCCAAGCCGCTCGCGAATTCAGTGTTGGACCCGCGGCGCAACATCTCGCGTTGCGCATGGAGACGGATGAATGCGCTGGGCGACGCGACCTGTTGCAGCAATTGAGAATTCGACAGCTTGGCTAGTTCCGGAAACGACTTTCGTTTCCAGTCCGGCGGGGTTACGCGCAAGACGTACCCCGCCTTCGGCCCGTTGTAAGTGAACGTCGCGCCTTCCCAACTGGAGACATAGATCTGGCCGATCCCGTCCACATCCATGTCTGTCGGCCGGACCACATCGAGGAACTTTTCCTGGCCCGCCTTGAAACTAGCGCCATTGGCTGTGAGCGGATGACGCATGATTCCGTTACGACCCCATTCGACGGTGTAAAGTCCGCGCCCTAAACCCGACGGAAATCCCGGTTCATCCATGTACAACGCGCCGCAGGGAGAACCACCGCCATACTCGGCCAGCGGCTGGATGAGTTCATCGCCGAACTTTTTGTAGAGAGACGGATAGCCATACTTTCCGCCCATGACGACATGCGAGAGGCGCACGTCCCAGCCGTCCCCGTCGTTTGTATTATCGCGCGTGAACAGATCCATCTCGGGCGAGACAGCGACGTCGTAAATGTTGCGCTGGCCTTGCGAGACCAATTCCAAGCCCGTGCCGTCGGGGCGCACGCGGACCACGCCGCCCCCGTGAAGTTGCAGGCTCGCGCCATCCTTGCCAACGGCATTCGTCGCGCCGTAATCACCGACGGCGATGTAGAGGAAGCCGTCGATGCCCATACGCATCCCGTTCACCGTGTGGTCTGCACCGCGAAACTTTAGGTCGAAGCCTAGTCCGCGCACGAGCACATCGCTGCGATCGCTCACCCCATCACCATTGGCATCGACAAACGCCGTGATGAACGGCGGGTGCATGACGTAGAGCGTGTTGTGGTCGAACCAAATTCCGCGCGGTGAATCCATCGTCGCGAACGTGGTGAATTTGTCCGCCTTTCCGTCCCCGTCGGTGTCGGTGCAGCGCACCACACGGCCTCGATTGGCCTTGGCGTCAATCGACCCGTTCTCGTCAATCCCCACGTAGAGATCGCCGTTGGGCGCAGCGCTCAGGCAGGTCGGGTAGCCGACGTCCGGCTGGGCAGCGAACATCGTTACATTCCAGCCAGTGGGCGCCTTGACGCTTTTCGGAACCTCGACGGCAAAAGCTGATGCGCCGAAAAGGGTGAGTATAAGGAAAATCTTCGAGGCCATAGCACGGTTCATCAGGCGTGAGTGGACGAAGATTTTGCGGACGCTATTCGGCGGGATGTGGAACGAAAAACCGCCCTGCTGCCCCGCAAAGTCATATTGGCAACCCGCCACAAAGTGGCAGCGTCGAGTTGGGTCATCTCCTTCGCGAGAACCATTTGACTAGAAAATAAACGGGCGCAGCCAGTATCATGAAGATGACCGAAGCCTCATGAGTGGATGCCCTGTCGGCCCATCGTTCCACGGAACGCGCTGAAGCAAAGGCGCCGACGAACGAACAAACAAATCCCATCAGGAAGGATCCACAAAACAGAACCCACGCGCACGTTGGCCATTCGTTGAAGCGACCCCCTTGCTAATTCCAAACCGAACAGGGCACGCCGATCAGGAACAGGCCCACCGCAACCAAGTAGGCGCGCAGAAAAAGAGAGGATGGGCGACCTGAAGAGCCCATGTTGTTCTCACTTCTTTTTCCGCAGTAGCGACACGACAAACAGCACGAGGAAGATGACGAGCAGGACTTTGGCGATGGTGGCGGCGAGGCCGCTGATGCTGCCCAAACCCAGCAAGCTGGCTAGAATGGCGATGAGAAGGAAGATGACAGCGTAGTAGAGCATGATTTTAAGGGTCAGACTTCAAATGCACGGGGAGGACCAAGGACGACCGAAGCAAGAACAGCAGCGCGAGCGCCTTGTGGGTGATGCAGGGATTTCAACAGGGCACTCAGTTCCGGGGCGATCGCCGTATGGTGCACCGCCGCAGGAGGTGCTGCCCGATGCGTTGGACCATGCAGCTGGTGCAACTGTTCCTGTGTGCGTTGCAAGAGTGAAGAGGCGTGAGCGTAGGTTTCAGTCGCTTCGCTGAACGCGGCCAGCCTTGGCCGGGCGGGCCCTTCGTATTCACCTTCATCCGGGGAAACCTGATATTCCTCCACCGGCGGCGGAGCGGGCTGATAGACGGGCGGCGGCTCATGCCGGGCAATCGGGGGCGGTGCGGGACGTTCCTCCAACACGCGGCGCAGTTCCTCCTCCCAGCGGCTGATGTTCGGACGACGCGGCCGGGGTGGCGCTTGTCGGCGTGGATCAGGTTCCGAAGGCGTGTCCCAATCCTCCTGAGGTTCCTTCCGCTTTAGCAAGGAAGCCGCGATCGCCACCACCACGGCGACGATGATGCCGATGATGTTGAGTTCAGCGAGCATGGTGGCGTGAGCTCACGAGTTCTTGGAAGTTTGCGCGCCGACTCCAGCAATGTTCTCACGCATGGATGTGTCGGCCTGCACGTTCTTCATCTTGTAGTAATCCATCACTGCCAAGATGCCCGGACCGGAATGCTTCCGCCATGGCGAGCGGGATTTGCGCTTCGGCTTCGACGACGCGAGCGCGCATTTCAGAGACGCGTGCGACCATTTCCTGTTCGGTCGCCACGGCCGCGGCGCGGCGGACTTCGGCCTGGGCCTGGGCGATGAGTTTGTTGGCCTCGGCTTGTTCAGCCTGCAATTTCGCGCCCACGTTCTCGCCCACGTCCACGTCGGCGATGTCGATGGAAAGAATTTCAAAGGCGGTGTTGGAATCGAGCGCCTTGTCCAAAACGGTTTTGGAGATGCGATCGGGATTCTCGAGCACGTCCTTGTAGCTGTTGGCGGAACCGATCGTGGAAACAATGCCCTCGCCAACGCGCGCGATGATCGTCTCTTCCGTTGCACCGCCGACGAAACGTTCCAGGTTCGTGCGCACCGTCACACGAGCCCGGGCGCGGATGACGATGCCGTCCTTGGCCACGGCGTCGATGGTCACTTTGCCGGAGCTGGGCGCCGGGCAATCAATCACTTTGGGGTTCACTGACGTCTTCACGGCCTCCAGCACGGTCTTGCCCGTGCCTTTGGTGGCGAGGTCGATGGCGCAGGCGCGATCGAAGTCGAGATGAATTCCGGCTTTCTTCGCCGCGATGAGGGCGAGCACCACCATCTCCACATTTCCACCCGCGAGGTAATGCGTGGACAAATCATCGATGGTAAGTGGCAGGCCGGATTTCACCGCCGTGATGCGGGAGTCCACGATCATGCCCACGGGAACACGCCGCAATCGTAGCGCGATGAGTTCCGTGATGGTGACGCGCGCACCGCTGGTCCAGGCACGAATCCAGATACTGGCGAAGGTGGCAATGATGATGAAGAAGACGAAGACAACAATGCCGATTAGGGCCAGGGCAATGAGCTTGAGGGGTGTGATTTCAATGGCGGCCAGGAGCGAAGGAAGATGTTGCATAGATTTCAGGATTTTGTGGTGGCAGAGGTTTCAGACAAAGTACGAACGACAACGCGCATCCCTTCGATGGCGACGACGATGACGGGAGTATTGCGATCAATCATCGAGCCCTCAGTGACGACATCGACGCGACGGCCATTGATGAGGGCGGTGCCCGAAGGCCGCAAGGGGGTGAGCGCCGTCCCCGATTGGTTCAACAGTTCAGGGCGATCGGTCCCGATGTCGCCTACGGTGCTGGTGGATGTGAACATTTTGGCGGCCCGTGTATCCGGCAGAAATCTGAGCCACAGGAGTGTCCCGATCATCAGCCCCACTAGAACGCCAAGCAGCACGTAGGTCCCGGTCTGCGGTCCAAAAACCCGGTAGGATTGGATGACGGCGCCCACGAGGCAAAGGACACCCGCCACGCCCGCAATCAATCCGGGCAGCACCGTCTCCAGCAGCAGTAACACTGCTCCGGCCACGAGTAGCGTGATTACCCATTCCATGCGGGCGATGTTCAAGTCGGCCGGTTCCAGCGGCAAGAGGAATTCCGGAGAGGTAATTCTAAGGAACCCTGAATGAAGATTGGGCGACGAGAGAAGGCGTTCACGTTTCGATTCTGCCCTCGCCCAAGTTTGAGAAAACGCCCGCCATGATCGTCTCTTTCATTTTCCAAAGCAGGGCCATCGTCATCGCCACGGGCAACAGGATGAAAAACATGATTAATGTCAGTTCGAACATGGCGCCGCCTCGATCGACCAACAGCATCATTTCCACGACGACGCGGGGAAGTTTGCTTGTGCCGCGCAACAGGAAATAGAATGGCAGCGATGGCATGACGACAAGGAGGATGGTCTGGTTCAAGCGCGTAAAAAGACGTGCTTCGCCGCGCAAGGTCTCATCGGGCAACATGGCCGCGAGCCGCGCCAGCACGGAGTTGAGCAGGAATAAGAACCCAAGCATCGTAAGAAACAGCACCTCCACCGTGATGGTGAAGAACAAGTTCGAGGGCACCTTGCTCCAGAAAAACATGAAGGGCGACAGCCCGACATTCACCAGCGCAAGCAACCGGGCGCGCTCCAGGGATTGGGTCCAGACGCGTTCCTGTTTTTGAAAACCGCCGAGAAGCACGACTCCATACAGCAGCAAGAGCGTGACGCCCGTAATGGGCAGCAAAACCCAGCGGCTTCAGCCATTCGCCCTTCCCGGTCTGCACCGCAATTACCAGCGTGGCGGGCAATCCCCAGAAGAGCGCCGAGAGCCCGCGCACCAACCCCCGCAGCGAAGACAAGCAGCTCGGCATTGCGATCGGCTCCCGGGCATGCCTGCGCTAGAAGGTGAGGTAAGTGTATTCCCGGAGACCGCGTTCATAATCGTCCAGCCATCGCATACCTTCGGACGGTTTCATCCGGTCGCTTTTGATGGCCTCGTCGATCTGCGCCTTCATTTGGCGCGCCAAATCTTTCTCGTCGTATTGCACCGCGGTCAGCGCCTGCACGATGGTGGTGCCTTCGATGATTTCCTCGATGTAATAGCCCGGCTGCCTCGTCCGGATCGAGGAACACGTGCATCTCATTCACGCGGCCGAAGAGATTGTGCAGGTCGCCCATGATGTCCTGGTAGGCGCCCATCAGAAAGAAGCCGAGATAGTAAGGCTCCTGCCCGTTCCCGTTCTGTCGCAGCGCGTGCAGCGGCAACGTGTCGCGCACGTCGCGCAGGTCGATGAACTTGTTGATCTGCCCGTCCGAATCGCAGGTGATGTCCACCAGCGTGCCTTCGCGGGTCGGTCGTCTCGTTCAACCGACTGAGCGGCATGATGGGAAAGAGCTGGCCGAGCGCCCAATGATCGAGCAGCGATTGGAACACGGAAAAATTGCAGAGGTACTGATCGCCGAGGCTGTCCTCGAGCTTGCGGATTTCCTCGGGGATGTAGGCCTGGCCCTTGAAACTTTCGCACGACAGCCTGGGAAATCTCCCAATAGAGACTTTCGATCTTCGCTTTGTCCGGCAGCTCCATCATGCCGAGCGTGAACATTTGATGCGCGTCCTCCCGGCGTTCCTGCGCGTCGTGAAAGGCCTCGAGCTTGTTCAGCTTGGCGAGGTTCTTCCGCATGTCGAGCAACTCCCGGACGAGCGCGATGTTCGTTGTCGCCGTACTCGAATTGGATGCCGGGCGGATTTTTTTCAATCGCGCCGAAGACTTCCACGATCAGCACGCTGTGATGCGCGACGATGGCGCGGCCGCTTTCGCTGACGATGTTCGGATGCGGCACGCCTTCCGCGTTGCAGACGTCGGCGATGTAATAAACGATGTCGTTCGTGTATTCCTGCGAGTGAGTAATTCGTCGAGCTGTCGAAGGCGGATCGCGTGCCGTCGTAATCCACGCCCAGGCCGCCGCCGACATCGAGGAACTCGATCTTGAAACCCATCTTGTAGAGCTTCGCGTAAAAACGCGCCGCTTCCTGCACCGCTTTTTTCACGGTGAGAATGTCCGGCACCTGCGAGCCGATGTGGAAATGAAGCAGCTTGAAGCAATGCGCCAGACCCTCGCCTTTCGCAGCATCTCCGTCGCCGCCAGCAACTCCGCCGTGCTCAGGCCGAACTTCGCGTTCTCGCCGCCGCTCTCCGCCCACTTGCCCGCGCCCTTGCTCAGCAGCCGCGCGCGAATGCCGATCAGCGGCTCGACGCCGATCTGCTTTGAGATGGCGATGATCTGCTTCAGCTCCTCGAGCTTCTCGACCACCATGATGACCCGCTTGCCGAGCTTGATGCCGAGCAGCGCCATCTTGATGAAGCCGGCGTCCTTGTAGCCGTTGCAAATGATCAGGCTGCCCATCTGAGGCTGCAGCGCGAGGCCGGCGAAGAGCTCCGGCTTGCTGCCGACTTCGAGGCCGAAGTTGAACGGCTTGCCCGCGTCGAGAATTTCCTCCACCACTTCGCGGAGCTGGTTGACCTTGATCGGAAACACGCCGCGATATTCGCCCTGGTAATTGAATTCCTTGATCGAATTGCGAAAGGCGTTGTTCATCGCCTCGACGCGATGGCGCAGAATATCCTGGAAGCGAATGAGCAGCGGGAAGCTTCAGCCCGCGGCCCTTGGCCTCCTCGATCACATCCGTGATATCCACGGCTGTGCCGCGCGTCCTGCAGCGGCGTGGCCACGACATGGCCCGGCTTCGTTGATGTCGAAGTATTTCGCGCCCCAGCGGTGGATGTTGTAGAGATTTCGCGCGGCCTGGATGTCCCACGTCGGGCCGTCGGGCGGCAGTATCACTCATGATGGTTGTTCAAATCGTGCGCGACTATAGGGAGCGACTTTTGCAAATCAATACGACGCTGAAGAATTTTCGGGTTTGTCAGCCGTTCGTCGTTCATGGTCACTTGTCCCCATGCCAACTGTAGCGCTCGACCCGCTCATCACTCACTGCGACCGCCTGCTGCGCACTGCCGAGATCCATGATTACGACGGTGCCGTGAATGGCTTGCAGGTGGAGAATCAGGGCGGCGTCTCCCGCATTGCCGCGGCGGTGGATGCAAGCCTCGCAACCGTGCGAATGGCGGTGGAAGCCCGCGCTAATCTCCTCGTCGTGCACCATGGACTCTTTTGGAGCAAGCGCCAGCCGTGGACCGGAGTGAATTACGAACTGCTTCGCTTGCTCACAGAGAACGATCTGGCCGTTTACAGTTCGCATCTACCTCTGGACCTCCATCCGAAACTCGGCAACAACGCACGGCTGGGAACGGCCCTGGGGTTTCGGAGTATGAAACCGTTCTTTGAGTCGAAAGGACAGTTGATCGGTCTTCGTACAAATACCCGGATTTCACGCGGTCAACTCACGCAGTGACTTGAAACGCGCCGTCGGTGGCGAAGTGAAAGTGATCCCCGGCGGGCCAGAAAAGTGCCGGCGAATCGGCGTGGTGACGGGTGGCGCAGGCGCTGAAGTAAAGGCTGCCGCGCAGGAAGGTGTGGACACGTTGATCACCGGCGAGGGGCCGCACTGGACTTACGCACTCGGTGAAGAGTTGGGAGTGAACATTCTTTACGGTGGCCATTACGCCACCGAAACGTTTGGAGTGAAGGCGCTCGCCGCGCATCTCTCAAAAAAGTTCAACCTGCCATGGACGTTCCTTGATCATCCGAGCGGCTTATGAAAGAGCGGCTACGCCAGCTCCGGCGTCGAAAAAGGGGGAACCTTGTCGCCAACCGCCCCCACCGTCCTGCGCTCAACGCCTAATCGTCGTTTTTTTCGAGAGCGGGGCGATAGCCATACTTCTTGGCCAGTGCCATGCAGGCATTCAAGGGTCGCAGACCACCTGTGCACGTCGGGTCGGAAAGTGACGCGGCAGCCAGACAAACACCGGCCTGCAGGCATTGCACCAATTCCATTCCTTCGTGCAATCCGAGCAGCGCGCCGGCGCAGAACGCATCCCCTGCCCCTGCCGTCCCGCCAATGTATTTCTCCGGCAGCTTCAAGGACGATTGCCAGACATCGTCGCCCTTCCGTGTGCGAGCGAACGCTCCCTCGGGGAAATGAATAATCACGACCTCCTTCACGCCCATTTGGAGGAGTGCGCCTGCCGCATGGCGCAGCGCCACGGTGTCGAGTTTTCCGTCTGCCTGCCGAATCTTGAAGCCGGTGGTCTTGCCCGCTTCAATTTCGTTGAGGACGCAATAATCCACATACTTCAGCGCGGGCGTAACAATCTTGCTGAACCGGTCACTGTCCTCACTCACTACATCGACGCTCGTCCGGATGCCCGCTTCCTGCGCCGCCGCCAGCAATCGAGCCGCCTTGGTGCCGAACTTGGCATCCGATTCATCCATCGCATCCAGCAACAGCAGATAACCCAGATGAAAAATCTTCGTCTTCGTCTTGCTGAAATCCAAGTCCTCGCCGCGCCACAACGCGTTGGCTCCACGATAATGAAAGAATGTGCGGCGACCCCCGGCCTTCTCTGTCATCACATCCGTGTAGGAAGTGTCTGCGCTGCTCGTGCTCTTAAGAAACTTCGTATCAATTCTGTTCTTCTTGCAGTCCGCGAGGATTTGATCGCCAAAAGCGTCTTTCCCCACCAGGCCCGCAGCCATCAACGGGAAATCCACGCCCGCCTTGGCCAAATCGATAAGTACATTGTAGGGGGCACCGCCGGTGCCGTAGGCCACCTGGCTTCGAATATTGGCGAGCTGCTCCCGTTGCGGGTACACGTCGATCATTTTCACCTGATCGATAATCCAGTTACCGCCCGCAAGGATACCGTTTCGTGTCGAAGTACTTTTGGCTTTCATCAAGGGGTCAAAACGCCAGTTCGCCAGCGCTCGTGTGACATAGTGCGCGTTTAGTGAAGGAAAACCCACAGGTAACCGCAAGCCATTTCCAAAGCTCCATTGAATCGCGCCAACGATAGACAAGATGAACTGGTGGAAACCTCGTACCCCTTCCAACGCCACGCCCCAGAGTAAGTCGTGTCTGGCCCAGTCCGCCCGACGACCGCGTCCGCTTCGGCGATTGCCTCCAGCGACGAGACCGCTTAACTATTTTGTCATGATCCCTCTGCGCTATTTCCTTTTCGCCATGCTGTGGCTGGCGGGCACAGGGCGGTTGCATGCCGAGGATGCTGGCTCAAGGCTCTTCACGGATAAGGTGCGGCCGCTGCTGGATTCCCGGTGTGTGAGTTGCCATGGGCCGGACAAGGTGAAAGGAAACCTTCGTCTCGATTCGCGCGCAGCGACGCTCAAGGGTGGCGAGAGCGGCCCGGCTGTTGTTCCCGGCAAACCCACTGAGAGCTTGCTGCTTCAGGCGGTGATGCACACGAAGAAGGACTTGGAAATGCCGCCCAAGGAAAAGCTCACTTCCAATGACGTTGCTGTGCTTCGGCAATGGATCGAGCAAGGCGCACCCTGGCCGGAATCAACTAACCAGGTTGCGGTCGAAGTTCTGAAACCCGGCGAAAGACTTGGGGACGCATGGCGTGATCCGCGGAATCCCATCGTTCGCATTTTCGGCGGGCAACGATTGGACCTTTGGTCACTGAAGCCGATCCAGCGTTTCGAACCGCCAGCGATGCAGCAACAGAAAGCCATTCGCAATCCGGTGGACCGATTCATCATCGCGAAGCTGGCTGTAGCGAAGATTCCGCCCGCGCCTGAAGCCGACAAACGCACGCTGGCGCGCAGACTCTACTTTGATCTGACGGGACTCCCGCCGACGCCGGACGAAATGCGCGAGTTCTTGGGTGATAAGGGCCGCGATGCGTACGATCGACTCGTGGATAAACTCCTTGCCTCGCCTCGCTACGGCGAGCACCAGGCGCGGTTATGGATGGATGTAATTCGCTACAGTGACAGCAATGGCTTCGACTGGGATGAGTTTCGCCCGAAGGCGTGGCAGTTCCGTGACTACCTCATTCGCTCGTTCAACCGCGACAAGCCATTCGACCAACTAGTTCGTGAAGAACTGGCGGGGGACGAATTGTTGGCGGGCGCACCGGCAAATGAGGCGGAACGGGACGCTCTGATTGCCACCGGCTACCTGCGGCTTGGCCCGCAGGATAATTCGGCGGGCGCCTTCAACGAACAGGATCGCAGCCGGGCTGAGTTGCTCGCGGACCTGACCGAGACGACGGCCAGCGCGTTCCTAGGGCTGACGATGTCGTGCAATCGATGTCACGATCACAAATACGATCCGCTCTCGCAGGCGGACCATTACCGGATGCGGGCGTTCTTCGAACCGGTGAAGTTCGCGGATGATGTGCCGGTGGATGTGGCGCACGAACAGGAATCCATTCGCGCCCACAACAAGGCGATTGATGAGAAACTGAAACCATTGCAGGACCAGCGCGACGCGTTGCTGGAACGAGCAAAGAAAAGATGGCGCGACGACAAAATCGCGAAGCTGACGCCCGGGGAGCGAGCTTTGCTGGAAATTCCGAAGGAGCAACGGACCAACGGTCTCAAAGCCAAAGTTGCGGCCCTGGACAAGAAAGTTGAGCCGAAGGACAAGGACATTCAGGCCGCCCTCAATGCAGAGGAGAAAAAAGAAAAAGACATCTTTACAGCACAGATCGATGGGCTCAAGAAGCAGAAGCGCCCCTTCTCACTGGCGTTGTTGATGACGGACAATCCAGAAAAAGTCCCAGTGACGCGCGTGCTCTTCCAAGGCAACCACAAGGACCCACGAGAACCTGTGACGCCGGGCTTCATCTCAGCGTTGGATCCAAACCCGGCTGAGATTCTGAAACCGCGAAGCACGAACACCACCGGTCGTCGGCTCACGCTTGCGCAATGGATCGTCTCGGCGGATAACCCGCTCACCGCACGCGTGCTGGCCAATCGCGTTTGGCAGCAACATTTCGGCAAGGGCCTGGTGGCCACAGCCAATGACTTCGGCCTCGCCGGCGCTGCTCCCACTCATCCGGAATTGCTTGATTGGCTCGCCAGTGAATTGATGCGGGAGGGTTGGTCGCTGAAGAAGTTGCATCGCACCATCGTGACCAGTGCGGCTTATCGACGGGAGAGCGTGGTGAAGGAGCCAATCCGCGGGAGCAACAAAGCGGGCAGTGATCCGGAGAACCATTTACTGGCGCGGCAAAACATCCGAAGACTTTCAGCCGAGCAACTCCGCGATGCCATCTTGAGCGTATCCGGCCTGCTCAAGTTGGACCACGCGGGCGGCCCACCCATCTGGCCGGACCTGCCGCCGGAAATCCTGCAGGCGAATCCCGCGTTCCTCGACGACAACGAGACGAAAACCAAGGGCTGGTATCCTTCGCCTAAGACGAATCAGAACGTGCGCAGCGTTTACCTGATTCAGAAACGCACGGTGCGGATACCATTCATGGAAACCTTCGACATGCCGGAAAATTCTGTCTCCTGCGCACGCCGTACTGAATCCATCGTTGCTCCCCAAGCGCTCTCGCTCCTCAATAGTTCACTCACCATCGAAGCCGCGCGAGCGCTCGCCAAACAGCTCGAACAGGATTCGAACGTCGAGGCGCAAGTGGATCTGGCGTTTGCCCTGACACTGCAACGAGCCCCGGACAAAAATGAACGGCACGCCTGCGTAAAGCTTGTTGAACAGCGCAGCCTCGCTGAGCTGTGCCGCGCTCTCCTGAACTTGAACGAATTTGTTTACGTGGATTGATGGGTCGGGGTGCCCAACATGAAGCCGTCCGCAACCAACAGGATTCACCACAAACACGCGCCTTATTTTATCCGGTAGCGCGCCGGCAACACGATCTTCACTTCAAATACTTGTCCAGCGGCGGGTAGAGCAGCTCGTTCATCTCCGGTGTGTCCATGTTTTCCGTGGTGACAATCCAGACCCCCGTGTCTACACGCTTCTCAACTACTTTGCCGCTGAGGTGATCAAACATCGTCATCACGCCGAGGTAACCCATGCGCATGGGGTTCTGAACAACGACCGCCTGCACATCGCCCTTCTTGAGCGCCTCGACCGTCTGGCCGCCGGCATCGAAGCCCACCACTTTCACCGCGCCGCCGGCTTTCCCCGCGTTGCGCAGGGCCATGATGATACCGTTGGCGACAGGTTCGCAGGGACCGAAAATGCCATTCACCTCCCGACCATAGCGATTCAGAATGTTCTGCGCCGCCTGATAACAAAGTTCGCGCGTGGCGCCGCCGTGCTGGTCGCTGGAGATGACTTTGAGCCCCGGCACTTTCTTCACCGCGGCGAGGAACCCGGCCTCGCGCTCCTCGGTGCTGGCGGAACCCGTCTGGTAACGCAGGAGGATGACGTTGCCCTTGCCGCCGAGCAACTTCGCCATGTGCTCACCTGCCATGACGCCGCCCTTGTAATTGTCCGTGGCAACGAAGCTGACATATTTGTCCGACTTTAATCCTGAATCGATGATGACGACCGGCACTTTGGCACGAGCGGCGGTGTTGACGGGGCTGACCAGCGCCTTGGCATCCGTGGGTGCGAGGACGATGCCGCTGACACGGCGGCTGATGAAATTCTCGACGACTTGGATCTGTTGATCGCGATTGTCTTCGCGTAGCGGGCCTTGCCAGATGATCTCCACCTTCTCGCCGCGCCCGGTGAGTTCACGCTGGGCTTTGACGGCTCCAGCGTGGATGGATTTCCAGAACTCGTGCGAAGTGGCTTTGGGGATGACAGCAATCGTATAGCTCTCCGCTGCGTCGCTCCCGAGGACGAACAGACACAACACACTTGTGGTGAAAAGTTTCAACGGGTTCATGCGCCAGAACGTAGCGATCGAGCCAAAGTGGTTTCAACGCTTTCTTAGCTTCCGGGCGTCGCATTGAATCGCCATCACGAATGAACCTCTTAAGCAGTGAACAACTTCCCGAAGACAATCATCGCTGTGGCCAGGAGAAACCTACTGAAACCTAGCGTCATGAACGGTTGCCCGAGCGAAGCCGGTGGCGCCAGTTTATCGGTGTCGCGCCCCTCGTGACATTTTGTGCGTCGAACGCTAGTTTGCGCGACAGGAGCACACTATGAACACATCATCTTCGAAAACATTTTATGGCTGCCTGCTGACGATCCTTTTGGCAGGCGGCACAGTTCTTTTTGCGCAGGATCCTTCCCTGCGGAAGGAGCCGCGTGAAGAACGGAGGACATTGACGGTCATGGGCCAGGGCGAAGCCACGTCTTTGCCGGACCAGGCGGTCGTCCGCTTGGGCACCACTGTTCAGTCCGAAGAAGCCTCTACGGCGCAAACGAAGGTCAACGAAGTGATGCAAAAAACGATTGATCAGATTGAAAAGGCGGGCATCAAGCGCCGGCTCATACAGACCAGTGGACTCACTCTGACCCCCATTTACAGTTCGCAACAATCCGGCCGCAACACTGAACCCAAGTTGGTTGGTTACCGCGCGGGCAACGTAATCACGGTAACAATTGAAGACATCAAGTTGGTGGGCAAGATCATCGACGCCGGTTTGGGGGCCGGCGCGAATCGGCTGGAAGGAGTGACCTTCAGCCTCAAGGACGAGAGTGTTCCTCGAATTCAGGCGCTGGACCGCGCGCTTCAGGATGCCGGACGCAAAGCGCACGCGATGGCCAAATCACTTGAGCTGGGGTTGGGTGGCGTGCGCGAGGTGGTGGAGGGGGGAGTTCAGGTTTTTCCGCAAGAACGTTACGGCATGGCCGTGAGCCGCGGGATGATGGCGGACGGCATGCAAACCCCTGTCGAACCCGGGGAGATCCGGGTGCAAGCGTCCGTAACCATCCACTACGACTTACGGGACGCCAAGTAACCCGAACCATGAAAGGCCGTTCAGACCGCCCGCCCTTACGTGACAAGGCGCCTTTGTCAGGCACCACCCGCTTCTGAAGCTTTTGGTCCCGGCGCCCACATGGCGTTTTCGGAGGGTTCCAATTTCTTGCCGAAGCGGTTCGCATAAACCTGGGTGAACTCGGCGCCGAAAAAGAGAATCTGCGCCGAGTAATAAACCCACAGCAGAAGAATCACGAGCGAACCCGCCGCGCCATAAGCGGACGTAACGCTGCTTCGGCCGAGGTACATGCCTAGCGCGAACTTGCCAATGGTGAAGAGCAATGCAGTGATCGCACCTCCCAGCCATACATCACGCCAGGCGATTTTCACATCCGGGAGATATTTGAACATGAAGGTGAACACGAGGGTGATGACGGCGAATGAGACAACGAAGTTCACGACCTGCCAGAGACCTTCGCCTCCGGGCATGGCATTGGAAAACCATTTGCCAGCGGCCGCCAATCCAGCACTTAACACGAGGGAGGTGAGCAACAAAAAACCAATCCCGAAAACCATCGCGAGGGAAAGGAACCGCTGCCGGATGAAGCCCATGATTCCCCGACCCGGCTTGGGCTTCACTTCCCAGATCGTATTCAGAGCGTCCTGTAGTTGAATAAAAACGCCCGTCGCGCCGAAGAGCAACGTGATGACGGCAAGTGAAGAGGCGAGAATACCTTCACGTGGTTTACTGGCAGCTTCCAGCATTCCCGAAATCGCCGTGGCCCCATCCTTTCCCACCAGGCCGCGAATTTCCCCGATGATTTGTTCCTGTGCCACTTGCTTGTCGAACCAGATGCCAACGATGGCAATGACGATGACAAACAACGGCGCGATGGAGAATATCGTGTAATAGGAAAGCGCAGCGCCAAGGCGCGGCGCGTTGTCATCCGACCAATCGGTGACAGTTTGTTTCAACACCTCCCAAACCGTTTTGAGTTTCTCACGCATACGATTCTGCCCTCCTGAAATGAAGTAGCTCAGGAATTGGGAGTTGCAACTTGGAACGAGTCGGGACAACGCGAGCGGCGCAGTCGGCGGTCTGCCGTCAGCACCCCGGAGCGACGGTTGAACCGTTTCCGCATGGTGCTACAGGAGGGAATTAAAACGGTTCGGCTTATCCTGCTTCTGTTTTTCTTCCGCCAATTTCCGCCGAAGCACTTCAAGCGTTGCGTGGGTTAATTCCCGAAGTTCATCGCCGCGTGTCGCCAATTGCGTCTCAAGTTCCTCGATGCGTTTTTCGTAGGCTTGGATTCGCTCCGGCAAATGCAATGCCACCACACGGGCTTCCAACTCAGCGAGTTCATGCTGGGCCTTTTTGTGCACCTCCAGTAACGCCGCTCGTTGAGAATAGAGGCCCTGCACGAGGCTTTGCTTGGCGAAATCCGTCAGGTCGGCGAGTGCGCGCTCCTTGATCTCCTTGTCGTCCCTGGCACCAGCCGCTCCGCCGATCAGTTGTCCGGTTCCACTGTCGAGCGAAGGTGTGGGAGGGCCAGCATTCACTCGGGCAGAGCCGAGCCCACTGCGCCTGAGCAGGAAAACCAGCCACGCCAGCAACCCGACCAGAGCGACCAGCGAGCCGGCAATCCACCAAACCGCCGCGTTCGCATCGTTGGAGGCGATTGGAGCGGTGCTGGGAAAAACAGCGCCGTTCACAGGCAACGCATTTGAGTTCGGAACCTCAGCGACGGCTGCGGTAGGCATCGTCGCCACCGCCAGATCAAGATCAGTTGAAACCACTTTTGCTTTCCCCTTCAACGTGCCGTTGCCGAACGCGGCAACTGCATCCCGGGCCGTGCCATCATCGAAGTTCCAAAGGTGTTTCAACCCCTCTTCCTTACCCGTCAGCCGCTTGAACATGGCGTCGCGAATTTGGTCGAGGCTGCGGGCGTGATCCCAAACTCTGACTTCATCCATCTCGCCGCGAAAATCCTGGTCGAGCGGCCCTTTGGCCAGTCCCCGGCCCAGAAGGTTGGTGAAGGTGACGTCGATATCGGCGAAGGTCGTGGTGTTCGTGTGTTGCGCGACCAATCGGCCGTTGGCGTAAAGCTTCATCCCACCCGCGCCGGAAACAGCGGCCAGATGCATCCATTCGTTCGTTCGCAGGAGTCCGTTGGCGCGCGCGGTAAACATCGAGCCGGGATCATACCGGGCGTAGCGCGGGTAAATGTTGAACCGCAGGTCAGCGCTATTGAGATGATTGAAGAGGCTCACTGACTGATAGCCGGCACCGAACTCGAAGACGCGTGAGTAAGCCCCGAACTCAGCCCACTTGGCCCAGACCTCCACCGTCGCTTGCGTCAAGGCCGTGAAAATATCCGGGGGCAACTCCACATAGCTTCCCTTTCCATCCAATTTCAAAGCCCGGTTCTGCGCCACTGCGGTGCTAGTCAGCATCAGTGTGAGAAGGACAACCCACATGGGTACGCACCTGAACGAAATCCTGAGCCTCCGATCCGATGGCAGGTCCAGACTGATTTTTTTTGTGTGCGTGCCGGGCAAGTGCATGCGCAAGTTCAGCATCGACGCCAGGCTTTGGCAAACAAACGCGCGCCAGAAACAGCGTGGGAATCTTTGCGACCACACGGCGATTGCACCCGGACCGTCCCGCGCCGTCCTCCATCAACGCAGTGGATAGCTCAATGAAATTACGGCGAGGCAAAGACCCACTGTTTGGGCCAAAGCCAGATCAGGATCAGCCCTCCAACCAGAACTGCGCCAAAGTAAGGAGCCAGTCGAAGAGCCAGCTTAACCCCGCCCAAGACCGACGCGACAATCCCTTTGAAAACCGCGTTCGACAATGACGCGGCGAGGATCAGCCGCCATGCACTGTCCGCCTCCAATGTTTTGCCCTCCACCATGCGCGCGACGGAAAGGGTGATGGCATCCATGTCTGTAAGACCGGAAATGATTGCGACGAGGTAGAGTCCGGTAGAATCGAGATAGCGCCGGGCGGCTGCCACCGCGAGCGTCACGAGCGCGTAAAGCAAACCAAAGATCAGCGCACTTTTTAGTTCGGCCGGGTTGGCCGGCGGTGGCATCTCTTGACGCTCGCCTCGAAAGAAAAAAAATGCCACGCCTGCAATTATACCTGACCACAAAAGAGCGACCATCAGAGGAAGGAGCATTCCGCCCAGATGCGACGGGGCGATTAAGGACACTTCAACAATCACCCGCAGGTATGAGATGGCAGAGGCGACCATGATGACAGCCACGGCCAACCTGCGGGCTGCTGGTGCCTCTCGGGCGCGGCGCGCGTACGATACCGTGGTAGCAGTGCTGGAGATAAGTCCGCCCAGAAGCCCACCCAGCAATGCGCTCGCCGTTCGGTGGACGATTTTATAAACGATGTATCCAGTGAGGCTGAGTCCCACGATCAGGACGATCATTCGCCAGATGTCGAATGGGTTCAAAACCTGGAATGGGCCAAATGGGCGATTTGGTAACAGCGGAAGAATGATCAGTGAAATAACGACGAAGGTCATGATGCCCGAGACATCCTTCGGCCCCATCTTACGCACGAAGACGTGCATCGGCTCTTTGAGGTGCAGCAGGATCACTACGAGGCCAGTCGCCACGGCCGCCAATGAACGTTCGCCCGACGGAAGATAGGCGCCGATGGCGAAGGTGAGCAACGCGGTCACCTCGGTGGTTTGGCCGTGTTCACTTTTCGTGCGTCGCGCTGAAAGCCAGTTGGAAATGGCGAGCGTTCCAAAGATGGCAATGATGCCCGCCGCGATCGGCCACGCGCCGTAGGGCACGGCCAGCATTCCGCAAAACGTGCCAAACAAACTGATGAGTGGAAACGTGCGAATTCCGCCGAAGCGATCCTCAGTGCGTTGACGTTGCAACCCAATGATCAGTCCCAGACCCAATGAAACCGCGAGTATGATAAATGATTCCACAAGATTGCATCAATCAGGCGCATGCGACGGCGTCGGCTTCCTCGTAACAGGCATCGCAGCGGTTATTGCCAACTCTCTCCGACGTCCACGAATCGAACCGCTGCTCATTCAGGCAGGTTAATGTTAACCCCCTCCCTGCTTCACTCGCCAATTTACATCCCGTCGACCCATTGCAACCGCTCGGCACTTCCCATCCAAGCTCACGGTCTCTTTAATCCGGGTGTGGCAGAATTACAGATTAAACCCATCGAATCACTCGATGCGCCGGGACTCGAGTTGTATCTCACCCTCAAGCGGGTGGAAGAACACGAGAGAGCGGGCGTGTTGGTGGCCACCAATGCAAAAGTTGTGCAACGCCTGCTCGCCAGCCAATTCACGGTTGTCTCCGCCCTTCTGACCCCCGACTGGCTGGCAAAACTGGAACCTCAACTCCGCTCCCGGCCCGAAAAGATAATCATCTACGTCGCTGACCGGTCGGTTCTGGAAACAATCACCGGATACAAACTTCATCAGGGTGCGTTGGCCGTGGCGAGAATCCCGTCCCAACCCGGTTTCGAAGTTTTGTTTGCGACCGCTCCGCGTCCATTGCTGCTGGCCGCGGTGGAGGGCATCGCCAGCGCAGAAAATCTAGGTGCCATTGTCCGAAGCTGCGCGGCCTTCGGTGTTCACTTCCTCATCGTGGGCGAGACCTGCGGAAGCCCTTTCCAGCGCCGGGCTGTGTCTGGGTCGATGGGGACCATCTTTGCGCAACCAGTAGTCCAAGTGGACAACCTCGTGGAGACCTTAATGACATTGAGGGCTCGCGGCGTGGCCTGCCTCGCCGCCCATCCGCAACCCGGCGCGCGGAAACTTTCATCGGTGGATCTGCGCGGAGATTGCTGCCTCGTCTTTGGCGCGGAAGGACCAGGCCTGACGACGCCGGTACTTGAGGCCTGCGACATCAAGGTGGAAATCCCCATGCCCTCGCACATGAATTCGCTCAACGTCGCCAGTGCGTCCGCGGTATTTTGCTACGAAGCTTCACGGCAGCGAGGCGGCTAGAAAACCTTCAGCACTTAACAGTTTTACGTTTCTTCCCGATGCCGCCTCTGGCCTGCACCTTGTGAATGTAATCCGTAGCGGAAGGCACCTGGCAGTTGTTGTCACCAAGATCGGCCGTCACGGGGCCAATCTTGTAAGCAACCTGAAGGGCCAATTCTGTCAGCGACGACACCGAGCAACCGACGGCGATGATGTATCCGTTCATCGCGTAGCGAACGACATCCGGCGCGTGATGAATGTCTTTCTGCACACGCTGCAAGAGGCGCTTCAATTCCGGCTGGTCGAGTTTGGAATCCTCCTTTAATGCGACGAGGCTGCCGAGCGTGGCCCAACCGGTCAACGCAATGAGGGGCTGTTTCGATTCGATCCAACGGAGGGCGAGTTCCAAACCATGTGGGCTTCCAGCAGCCACCCATGCCACCGTCGACCCCGCCAATGATCCAACATACGCCGATTCGGCCCAGTGCTGAAGGTCGGCTTTCGACATTTGGGGATCGTCAGCAATCAAGCCGGCCAGATACATCGCGTCGTAATTGCCGGTGTCGTAGAGGTCGAGTGCGAGGCGATGGTTCTTTTTGATGCGCTTCTGGATCTTCTTGAGGTCAGCGATCTTCACGCCAAAGCATGGCTCGCGCACGCCGTGATTCTGCATGAGGACGCTTTTATACCGTTCCGAGCCGAGCGGTTTGATTTCATCGAGAATATCTTGGGCCGTCATAGACATGATTCCTCCTTCTGGTGAGCTCGCTTCTGGACACGATGTGCCGTCACACCCCTTCCGCCAAGAAATGATTTCGTGTTCATCCTCGCTAAAACCTTTGTGTCCTTATTGCGAGCTGGTTCAACATCTCGGCATGTTCCGGCTGGATAACAAAGTGGCTTTCGTTACGGGTGCAGGTTCTGGCATCGGCGCCGCCATTGCAGAAGTTTTTGCGCATGCAGGCGCGCTGGTATTCATCGCAGATCAAAATGAATTAGGCGGCAACGAGACTGTCGCCAGAATTCGCGCCAGTCAGGGTGCGGCTGAATTTATAGCGCTCGACATCACGCACGAGGAACAATGTGAAAGAGCGCGCCGGGCCGTCCACGCCCACTCCGGACGCCTCGACATCCTCGTCAACAATGCCGGCGTCGGGCATGTGGGCACATTGTTGCAGACGACCGGCGCCGATCTCGATCGCATCCTGGCCGTGAACGTCCGGGGAATGTTCAACGTTACCAAAGCTTTTCTGCCGGCGATGGTTGAACGCAAATACGGCGTGATCATCAACATGGCGTCCATCGGCGGCGTCGTGGCAGTGCGCGACCGCCTGGCTTACACCACGAGCAAGTTTGCCGTGGTGGGTTTCACAAAAGCGCTGGCGCTGGACCATGCCCTGGAGGGCATTCGAGCGAACTGTATTTGCCCCGGCCGCGTAGAAACCCCTTTCGTTAAGGCTCGCCTGCAGGAGTATCCCGATCCGGATAAGGCCTATCGCGAAATGGCGTCGACGCAGGCGCTCGGTCGTATGGCACAACCCAGCGAAATTGCGGCCGCCGCGCTTTACCTCGCGTGCGACGAATCGGCATTCGTCACCGGCACTGACTTCATCATCGATGGTGGCTGGACCGCGGGGAAGTGATTGGTCCGATTGGAAGGCTTACTTGCTCGCCGGCATCATTCCGGTCTGCCGGGCGTAGTTAAAAAGGCCACCTGCATCCACGACCGGACGAACGTCGCCGAGGGGTTTGAAATTGTAGACTTTTCCGGTGGAATGAACCTTCACCGTCGCCGCATCCAGATCCACCGTCACCACATCGCCTGTTTTCAACACGTCGCAAAGACGCTCGGTCATCTCGCAGGGATAAAGCTCCCCTGTAGCCACGCAGTTTCGGAAAAAGATTCGGGCAAAACTCTCGGCCAGCACCACTCGGCAACTCGCTGACCCAAGGGCAATCGGCGCGTGCTCGCGGGAACTGCCACAGCCGAAATTCCGGCCCGCGACAAGAATCGGATAATCGCTGTCCAGCTGCCCTTCCTTTACGTAGCGAGTGGAATAAAGGGAGTTGGGAAGGCCACACATCGCGAAGCTGCCGAGCTTTTCATATTCCTCGGCAATCGTTGGAACCAAATTCAGGTACTGCGCAGGGATGATCTGATCGGTGTCGATATTATCGCGCACAACATAAACAGGACCGGTGAACACACTTTGCATCGCGCGCGAATGTGCGGTCCACTCCTTTGGTTTTCAAACGAATTTGCATCCAGCTTCCGCCCATTGCCGCGGCACCCTCACTGAGGGCTTTCTGCTTTTCGCTCCAACAGGTTTCCGTAATCTCACGTCATGAAGCTCGGCATTATCAACTCTGCGTTCCAACAAGTCGGCATCGACACCGCGAGTGGGTTGCAACACATCTCGCGCATTGGATTTGATTGCGTTGACATCTTCACAGAGGCCGTGGGCATTTCGAAAAAGGAGATTGCGTTGGTGGCTCGTGCCTCACAGAAGTTGAACCTCCCCATCATTTCGCTGCCCGTTGTCTCAGTGGGGTTGGTGGATTTCAATGAGCCCGTGCGCGAGTTTCATGTCGAGCGCACCAAAAAATTCATCGACCTCGCCGCGGAATGGGGCGCAAAGAATGTTCTCCTCGTGCTCGGAGAATACATCTGGCAACGCGAGGTCATACCTCCGGACGCGCAATGGCAATGGGCGCTTGAGACTTGCCGCCGTCTGGGCGATTACGGCGGCCAGAAGAACGTGGACATCGCGCTGGAACTGGAACCTTTTCGCCTCAGCCTGCTGAACAATATTGATGCCATGGTTCGTTTCGTGGACGAGTGCCAGCATCCCCACGTGCAGGCCAACATCGATATCAGCCACCTCGTGCTTTCAGACTCGACCCCACACGACGTGGCGAGATTGAAGGGCAAAGCCATCCACGTTCACCTCAGTGATTGCGACGGCAAGGTTCATGGTGATTTGCCGCCCGGTCGCGGCGTCGTGAAATTCGCGCCATACCTGCAGGCGATCAAAGAGCTGCAAATCCCCAACGGCGTGATCTCCATTGAGCTGGAATATGCTCCCGACCCGACGCAGATAGTTCAATGGGTAGAGGAAGCCTATCGTGAAACTGCGAAACTGATGGCCCTGGTGGGACTGCGAAACTGACTTTATGAACCTTTCTGATTTGCGGCGTGAATATACCAAAGGCGGGTTACGCCGCGCTGACCTGAATCCCAACCCCATCATCCAATTCCAAACATGGTTTGAACAAGCGCTGAACTCCCAACTCCTGGAACCCAGCGCCATGACGCTGGCCACCGCTGATAAGGAGGGCCGCCCCTCCGCGCGTATCGTGCTGCTCAAAGCCGCTGATGAACGGGGCTTCATGTTTTTCACCAACTACGAGAGCCGCAAAGGTCGCGATTTGGGCCAGAATCCCCATGGTGCCCTCGTGCTTTATTGGGCGGAACTGGAACGTGAAATCTGTGTGGCAGGCGACGTGACGAAAGTTTCCCAGGAAGAGTCGGAGAAATATTTTGCGCTCCGCCCTCGCGGCTCACAGCTCGGTGCCTGCGTATCCCCGCAAAGCACTGTCGTCCCAGACCGCGCATACCTGGAGGCACGTCTCGAAGCCGTGGAGAATAAATTCGCAGGGACCGCTGTGGAAAAGCCGGCGCATTGGGGCGGCTACCTGCTCACGCCCACGCGTATTGAATTCTGGCAGGGGCGCCCAAATCGCCTGCACGATCGGTTTCAATACACCAAGCAGGGCGGCATCTGGCGGATTGAACGGCTTGCCCCCTGAGGGTGCGGTGACACTCCCTACAGTTTACCTTCCCGCTGCTTCATGCTGAACAGCGGTTCATAGATCCAGGTGCTTCGACACTCCGGACACTTCGAAGGCCGGGCGAATTTATCAGCACGGAACTCAAAGCCGCACTTCCGGCACGCCGCCGGCTCAATAACCATCTCAACATCTCCGCGCTTGGTGCTTAGCGCGAGGTGTTGCAAGGCGTCGATAACATCTTTGGGCTTCTCGTTCACCGAACGCGCAATTTCAGAAAGGCTGAGCTTTCGATCGAGCAACAATGGGATGAGGTCGCGACGAAACATGGTGCAATATACCCATGCCCTGCGATTGGGCGATCACCTGATTGCGCTGACATCTAAAGATATTTCGCCAGCAGCGGGGCGAGCTCACGCTTGGTCTTCACGGGCCAGGCTTCCCGATTGGTCATGATGGAGTTGTGCAAAGCGGAATGGCAGGGCCAGTTTGGTACCGAAGGGATTCGCGGCATCACGGCGATGATCACTTTCTTCGCTGTCTCAGCGTTACGGCGGAGATTCTCCAACACCATGTCCACGGTCACGTGGGCCTCGTCCACTTTCCAACAATCGTAATCCGTGATCATCGCGAGGTTGGCGTAGGCAATCTCCGCTTCACGGGCGCACTTCGCTTCGCCCAAATTCGTCATTCCTATCACATCGAAGCCCGCCTTGTGATTCGCCAACGACTCCGCACGGGTGCTGAAAGCAGGCCCCTCCATGTTCACGTAGGTGCCTCCGTCATGCACCCTCACTTTCAGCTCACGGCCCGCCGCCAACAGCAACTGGCGCAACTCTTCACAAACAGGATCAGCGAAGGCAATGTGGGCCACGATGCCGCGGCCAAAGAAGGTGTGCTCAACGGAACGTTTCGTTCGATCGAAAAACTGATTGGGCAGAACGATGTCACAGGGTTTGTACCTGGCCTGGAGCGAACCAACGGCACTGACGCTCACGATCCATTCCACCCCCAGCTTCTTCATGGCCCAGATGTTGGCGCGATGGTTCAATTCGCTGGGCAGAATACGATGGCCGCGTGCGTGGCGTGGGATGAAAACAACATCGCGACCGGCCAGCTTGCCAGTCAACAGTTGGTCTGATGGCGCTCCGAATGGAGTCTTCACCGTCACCCACTTTTGCTCGGTAAAACCATCGATGTGATACAGGCCGCTACCCCCAATGATCCCGACGCGATGCTTCGCTTTCATGAATGAGGCGACTGTGGCGGAGCGAATGCAGCCCTCTCAAGCGTGAACCGTTTTCGTGCCGTTGAAACTTTGAGTTTTGACTTTTGCAGGGGCACTTCCGACGTTGGCCACGATGCCTGAAACACTTCGAGTCCTGGCGGTTGTGGGAAGTCTGAATCGCACATCGGCCACGCGTATTGTGATCAATGACGTGGCGGAAAAACTGCGTGCACGCGGGTGCGAAGTGGACGTGCTGGATTTTTCCGGGGAACCGCTGGCGCTCTTTAATCCCGACTCGGCCTACGAGGCGGCGGGTTTCAAGACACTCAAGGAGCGAGTCGAGCGCGCGGACGTTTACGTTCTGGGAACGCCGGACTACCACGGCAGCATGAGCAGCGCGATTAAGAATTTTCTCGATCACTTCTGGCAGGAGTTCGCTGGCAAACTCTTCGCAACCATTGTGGCCTCGCATGAGAAAGGCCTGACGGTCACTGATCAACTCCGCACTGTCGCCCGCCAATGCTACGCCTGGTCCCTGCCCTACGGCGTGTCATTCGCCGATCGGGAGGACTTGAGGGACGGTGTGGTTACGGGCGAAAACCTGAAGATGCGCCTGGAAATGTTCGCCCATGATGTTCGCGTTTATGGCCAGGTCATTGCCATGCAACGCAACGCGGACCTGGCGGGCCATGAACCCGGCTTCATGGCTCGACACCGGCCCAAGTAGCAAGCCCGCCATTGAGTTCCAAAATAAAAACGGGCGGCACCATGCCGCCCGTTCGCACGCCTTCCGTCTCCGTACTGGTTACGCTTTGATGTTCAATTCGTATTCGTGCTTGGTCGTCTTCCCCGGCATCGGCACAGGATACTTGCCGTCCGCGTCGGCGACGATTGGAGGCGGTGAATCCATGGTCCACTTGTCGATGCCCGGCGCGTATTCCATGTCATCGTTGAGCATGTCCTCGTAGGTAATCTCCTGCCCGGTGTGTGCCGCCTTGCGACCCATCGAAGTCACGACACTCGCCTGCACTCCGAACGGGACTTCGTTGTAGGGCTTGTCGTTGCGGATGGCGGCAATGAGATCATTCCATTCGTTTTGATAAGGATCATTGTCTTTGCCTTCGACCTTGGACTGCCAAAGCATATTGGAGCGCGTTGGCAACTGCCCCTTATGAATGCTGGAAGGACCGGCGTAGTCGCCGCTCTTTGCCGCGATGGCCATACCCTTCGTGCCATGCACATGGCTGAAGTACATGGGGAGCGCGCCGCTATTGCAGCGGCCGTCCATGTAAAACTTGGCGCCATCGGCAAACGTGTATTCCACGGCGTAGGAATCAAAATTCTGATCGACCCACATTTCACCATCCGGAGCGTGACGATAGTGGCGTCCACCAAGGGCGTGCGCTTTGACGGGCCAGGCGTCCTTCATCCAGCACAGATGATCGATGTGGTGAATATAGAAGTCGCTGTAACAACCCCCACTCGCCCACAGGAAACTGTGGAAACGAGAAATCTGCCAGAGCAGTTCGCTCGGTTTGCCAGGCCAGCGCTTGGAAAAAGCGGAGGCAACCGGGCCATGCATCCGATATCCACGCATCAGCAGCACATCGCCAATTTCCCCGTCCTGGACACGCTTGTGCAGTTCCTGAAGATGCCGGGCGTGACGGGACATGAGTCCGACGCCGACCTTTAGATTTTTCGCACTCGCCTCCTCACTCAGTTTCAGCATACGGCGCGAAGTGGGGCCGTCAGCGGTGACCGGCTTTTCCATGAAAACGTTCAACTTCTTCTCAATCGCGTATTGAAAGTGGACCCAACGAAAAGCAAGGGGCGTGGTGAAGATGGCGATGTCCCCCGGGCGCAGTGAATCCATGGCGTTCTTGTAGCCATCGAAGCCGATAAACTTGCGATCGTTGGGAACCTCGACCTGGCTGCTGACGGGGCTCTTCTTCAACGTCTCGTAGCTGCCATTGAGCTTATTCTCAAACACATCTGCCATGGCCACCAGTTTGACCGGCCCGTCTTTGGCATTCAGAGCGTTGCTCGCCGCGCCAGTCCCGCGTCCACCGCAGCCGATGAGAGCGACTTGCACCGTCTGGCTGTCCTGCGCGTGAACATGCGGCAGGATCACGCCTGCCAAAGCCGAGGCGGCGGCCACCTTGCCCGTGGTCTTCAAAAAATCGCGACGAGTCGGGTTCGTCTGTCCGTTGGGAGATTGATTCATATTGGTAGTTTCGTGACGTTGCACTGTCAGTGTCAATTCAAGGAATGTAAGACCGGGAAACAAAAACGGCCTCGCGTGTGCGAGGCCGCCTGAATGAGTGAAAGTGTTCCTACGCCAGTTTCGCTAGCAACTCGTCGTTGGTCTTATGTTTCTTCAAAGCCGCGAGCAACGTTTCCATGGCTTCGACTGAATTGAGGTCAATCATCATCCGACGCAACTTGCGCACCGACTCGATATTCTTGGTGGCATAAAGCTTCTCCTCTTTACGCGTGCCGCTCTTGGGAATGTCGATGGCAGGGAACAAGCGTCGATCGGAAAGTTTGCGGTCGAGAATCAACTCCATGTTGCCAGTGCCTTTGAACTCCTGAAAAATCAGCTCGTCCATGCGGGATCCAGTGTCCACCAGCGCGGTAGCGAGAATGGTGAGGGAACCGCCATTTTCAATCTTACGTGCGGACGCAAACATCTTGCGGGGAATCTCGAGCGCGCGAGCATCGACGCCGCCCGTCATCGTGCGGCCGCTGCCGCCATGCACGGAGTTGTAGGCGCGAGCCACGCGGGTGAGTGAATCCAACAAAACAAAAACGTCCTTGCCGGCTTCGACTTCCCGGCGGCAGCGCTCGATCATGAAGCGAGACAGGCGCACATGGGTTTCGAGTTCTTGATCGTTTGAGGAGGCGACCACTTCGGCCTTCACCGAGCGTTGAAAGTCAGTGACTTCCTCGGGTCGCTCATCAATCAACAACACCATGACATGGACGTCAGGATGGTTGGTTGTGACGGCGTTAGCGATCTGTTTGAGAATGGTTGTCTTGCCGGAACGCGGCGGCGAAACAATCAAGCCCCGGGTTCCCTTACCGATGGGCGTTACGATGTCGATGATGCGCGTCTCAAGAAGGTCCGGAGTCGTTTCGAGGTTGAACTTCTCGATGGGATCGATCGTGGTCAGGTTTTCAAAGCGGACAACCTTCGTGTATTCCTGAAAAGGCAGCCCATTCACTTTTTCGACCGTCTTGAGTTGCGGATTCGATCCGCGATGCGGCGGATTCAAAGCCCCTTCGACCAGCGCGCCTTCACGCAGGAAACTTTTCTTGATGGTGTCGGGTGTGACGAAAATGTCAGTGGCCTTCGGGGAGAAGTGATGATCCGAGGAACGGAGGAATCCAAAGCCCTTTTCGGAGATCTCCAGGTAGCCAGAACCTATTTCCAAGGCGCCGTTGCTTCGCGAATTTTCCTGTGATGCGTTCCCCTGTTGCTGGGCGTTGCCATGTGCGGCGTTACTCATAATGTGTTGTGTGACAAAGGATCGATGAACCCAGAAACCAACTTGAACGTGAATTTTTGGAAAACCGATGCGCCCTGAAAAATCCCGCTGCGCCTACGGCCAGACCTTTGACCTGCGTAATAAAGGGCAAACCCGTGCATGGCGCAACTACTTATTTCCACGGAATGCCAGTGGCTCCTAAGCTTGCCGGCTAGGTTCCAACACCTTTAAGGCAGCCACCAAGTCTTCTGGCCACGGAGCCTCACATTTAACCAGTGTTCTGGTACGAGGGTGTATGAAGGTTAATTCCCGGGCGTGCAGCATTTGACGGGGGGCCGTGTATTCCGTCAGGTCGCGAAGGCGGGCATTCTGCCTCTTCCCATAAACCTGGTCCCCGACCAAAGGAAAACCCAAATGCTGGAAGTGAACACGGATCTGATGGGTGCGCCCTGTGTGTAACTGAGCGGCAACCAAAGTGGAGCCGCGCAGCCGTTTTACGACTTCGTAACTTGTTCGCGCGGCACGGCCTCCGTCCACGACTGCCATGCGCTTGCGATGGATCGCGTGACGGGCAATGGGGGCGCGTATGTCGCCACGCAACGGGTGCAGCTCACCGCACAGAATGGCGTCGTAGATTTTCAACACATCGCGGCCCGCGAACTGTTCCGCAAGGTTGACATGAGTCGCGTCGTTTTTGGCCACCACCAGGCAACCGCTGGTGTCCATATCGAGCCGGTGAACAATTCCCGGACGCGCCACGCCACCGATGCCGCTGAGCTCTCCTGAGCAATGATGCAATAGTGCGTTAACCAGGGTGCCTTCGGCGTGGCCCGCCGCCGGATGCACCACAATCCCGGGGGCCTTGTTCAACACGAGCAGATCTTTGTCTTCGAAGAGAATATCCAGTGCAATTTTCTCGGGACGAGCTTCCGCGGGTAGGGCTTCCGGCCAGACAACGGAAACCACTTCACCGGAACGGGGTTTGTGGGTCGACTTGACCGGTTTTCCGTCCACTCGGATGTGTCCCTGCTCAATCAAGCGTTGCAATGTCCCCCGTGAAACATCCTTGAAATGGCTGCGAAGGTAGGCGTCGAGCCGCTCGTTGGGGCGCGACAGCGCAACCACGATTTTCTCGGAGGGTTCGGACATAAAAAGAAAGCGGTGCGAGGAACGCGAACTAGGTCTGTGCTTCGCTTGGTTTTTCGCTCCGCCAGGAGAGAAGAAAAAGCAAACCCACGCCGATGCAAATGGCGCTGTCGGCAATGTTGAACGTTGGAAAGTAGTGCGCGACGCCAGACCGTGTGATGACGTGGAAGTTAAGGAAGTCGATGACGTGCCCGTGAACCGCGCGGTCCAACAAATTGCCGGCAATACCGCCAAACATCAGGCCGAGGGAAATCCATCCCAACCGGGTAGAGGCGCCAAATTTGTCGCGGAACCAAATCAACAGCAGCAGAGCGATGGCCGAGACGAACCCGAGAATCACGTTGTAACCCTTAAACATACTCCAGGCGGCCCCATCGTTGTGCACATGGATGAGTGTAAAAAATCCTGGAAGCACATGAATCTCGCTGCGGCCGGGTTCTGGAAGAAACTTCAACACCGCCAGCTTGGTGAACTGGTCCAGGGCGAACGTGATCGCAGCCAGCAGGGCTATTCTCGCATTGTTGTTCGACTTCAATCCCTCGCTATTTACGCGCTGCAAAGTGGAAAAACAATTCTTTCCCGTTGCGTTTCTCTTCCTCACACGGAAATTGACGGCAAGTCAGTAGGGGGGAATGAAACACATCAAAGAACTGGACGGGCTGCGAGGCCTGCTCGCCTTCTGGGTTTTTGCATCACACTCCATCGAGCTAGGCCCCTATGCGGTCTGGGGGCCAAAACTCCAAGCACACCTCGCGGTGGATGTCTTTATCATCCTGAGTGGCTTCGTCATTTTTCACCTGTTGAGGAGCGGCGCAAGCTACCGAACTTTCATTACGCGACGATGGTTCCGGTTATTCCCGGTCTTTGCCGTCTGCTTCAGCCTGGCTTTGATTCTCTACAAATCGCTCGGCATACACGACGAAACCGCCTTCGGTATGGGCCTGGTTCGAGATTTGAAGCCGTACGTGCTGGCTCACGCCACCATGCTCCATGGTGCGGTTCCCGAACAATGGTTGCCGTATTCAGCGCGCGCCATCCTCGTCCCAGCGTGGAGCGTATCCCTCGAGTGGCAATTCTATCTAGTGGCACCACTTCTATACGCTTTCGCGACAAGGCCGAATTGGAAAGTCACGGCCGTCTTCGCCACGCTGGTCGCCGCCCGCATCGTCCATGACGCGGCACGACACGGGCTCTTTGGCGGGGCCGCGTTGACATTCGACATGCATGCATTTCTTCCACTGCGGTTGGAATTCTTTGCGGTTGGAGCGGGCTCTTATGGAATCTGGCGCTGGCTATCGGAGCGAGGCAGAGCGTTTGAAATTCCCAGGCTCTGGTATGCGTTGTTACTCCCCGTTTTGATTCTCCTGGCCCGAAAAAGTCCGGCCGTCGCCTTATGGTTAAGTATTGTCCTGGTGTTGTCTCACGCCCACTTCGGCATCGGCAATGTGTTCACCACCAGTCTTTCATCTTTTCTCAATTCGGCGGCCTGCCAGTTTCTCGGGCGGATCTCCTACTGTATCTACCTATTCCACCTGCCAGCGCTGATTATCGTCCGGCAAGCACTTCAGTCGAGTGGGCTCCACCTGTCCCAACCCGTTTGGCAGGTGACATTCATCGTGACCGGCCTCATCGTGACCACGGTTGGCTCCTGGGTCATCCACGTCCTGATTGAGAAGCCAATGATTCAATTGGGTAGGCGGTTGACGAAGTCATCCTCGGCGTCGGTCCCTGCGTCTGCCCCCGTCGAGACAGTTTCAACGACATAAAAAAGGGCGCCGCATTCTTGCGGCGCCCTTGTCTGAAAGATACTCCGGCCTACTTGGCACCCTGTTCAATCCATGCACGCACCAAGCCGACTTCTTCCTTGGTCAACGGCGGCAATCTTTGCCTTGTTGTCTTTCGGCGGCATATAGAGCTCTTCATCCTCGGTAATGTGAGCCACCATGGCGATGATGGGACTCTTGGCCAGGTCTCCAGGAGTAACGCTGGGCCCTTCGCCACCGCCTTTGATCACATTCGCCGCAGTGTCCGAGCGGAACTTGCCTTTCGGCTTCTCCACCTCGGCACCATGGCACTTGGCGCATGCCTTCTCGAAAATGGGCTTTATGTCGCTGTCGAACGTCACGCCCGTTTTGGTGGCGGCGGGCGGCAACTTACTAAGCTCCACCTTCACCTCGGCGTGCAACGCCATTACACTCAAACCCACGCCCAAACTCCCTGCCCAAAATTTCATGTTCATAAAAAGTTTCCGTTCTGACGTTCCTTAACTTGAAGCCATTCAGAACTCAAGTGCCCTTCACTTTCTTGACCTTTTCCCATTGCTTCGTCTTCGCGGACTTCAGGACCGCATCAGTCACATAGTCGGTCGCCAAGCCGTCCCGGAAGTTTGGCCGCGCCCCTTTGCCGCTTTCCAGCCCCTGGATGAAATCCGCCACTTGATGAACAAACGTTTCGGCGTAGCCGATCTGCAACCCCGGCACCCACCAGTTCTTCATGTAGGGATGATCACCGTCCGTAATGTGAACCGACTTCCAGCCGCGCACCTTGCCCTCGTCCTTGTAATCGAACACCTGCAACCGATGAAGATCGTGGAGGTCCCAGAACAATGAGCCATTCTCGCCGTTGATCTCCAACGTGTAGAGCGCCTTGTGCCCCCGCGCGTAACGAGTGGATTCAAAAGTGGCGAGGGACCCGTTACTGAAGCGCGCGAGAAACAGGCTTGCGTCGTCGATGCTCACTTTTTCCACCTTCCCCGTCAGCGTGTGCTTGCGCTCCTTGATGAATGTCTCGGTCGTCGCGGTGACCGTGTCGATGGAGCCGTTCAGCCACATCGCAGTGTCGATGCAATGCGCCAGCAAATCGCCCGTCACACCGCTTCCCGCGACTTTTGCATCCAACCTCCACAGCCCTGCGCCCCCCTGCGGCAAATCCGCGTTGATGGTCCAATCCTGCAAAAACTTGGCGCGATAATGAAAAATGCGGCCAAGTCGCCCTTCCTCGATCAACTGCTTGGCCAGCGTGACGGCGGGAACACGGCGGTAGTTGTACCACACCATGTTCGGCACTTTGGCCTTCTCGACTGCAGCCACCATTTTCTCGGCCTCCGGTCCATTTAAGCCAAGGGGCTTCTCGCACAAGATCGCCTTCCCGGCCTTCGCTGCCGCAATCGCAATCTCAGCATGCACATTGTTGGGCGCGGCGACATCGATCACATCGATATCATCCCGTTCGATGAGTTTTCGCCAATCCGTCTCGATCGACTCATACCCCCACTTGGTCGCAAAGGCTTTTGCTTTGCCCGCGTCTCGCGCACAGACCGCCTTGAGCACGGGTTGATAGTCGAGATCGAAGAAGTTCTTAACCTGCGTGAATGCGTTGGAGTGCGTCCGGCCCATGAAGCCGTAACCGATGAGTCCGATGCGTAATTGTTTCATTGTGAGTGGCGCTGACGAAACCGGTTCAACGCGGGACCGACAAGTCTAAAAGCGTTCCATACGTCCAGCCGCGTCGGCGCAACCTTCAGCCTGACGATTCCCCCCACGGTTCAGACTTATCCCTTGCCGAAGATTTTCCGCTTTGAACAATGGCGGCATGCTCTCCTTGCCAACGTGGATTCTCACCGTGTCTTTAATCATCTCGGCCGCGCATGCCGCGGATGCACTGGCCGACACCAATGCAGTCTGGCTGGCCGAGCATTACACGAAATACGAATACCGCGTGCCCATGCGCGATGGCGTGCGATTGTTCACGCGCGTCTATATCCCCAAAGACGACTCGCAGCCCTGGCCCATCATTGTGACCCGCACACCCTATGCGTTGAAACCGTACGGTTCAGAGAATTACAACGACCCAGTCGGCTCGTTCCGGACGCTCGCCAAGGATAAGTTCATCTTGGTCACGCAGGATGTTCGGGGACGCTACGGCTCGGAAGGTGTTTTCATGCACGTGCGCCCATTCAATCCCAACAAAGGGTCGAAGGAGTTCGATGAGAGTTCAGACGCGTACGATACGGTTGATTGGTTGGTAAAGAACGTGCCAAACAACAACGGCAACGTCGGCTTGTTCGGCATTTCTTATCCTGGCTTCTACACCGCAATGGGAATGATTGATTCGCATCCGGCCCTCAAGGCTGCCTCGCCACAGGCGCCGATTTCCGACTGGTTCATGGGCGATGACCTTCATCATAACGGCGCGTTTTTCCTATCGCAGAACTTCAACTTTTTCTACGTCTTCGCTCAACGGGCTGAGGACCCGTTGCACGAGGAT
This sequence comes from uncultured Verrucomicrobiae bacterium, assembly GCA_963760275.1. Lineage (GTDB taxonomy): Bacteria > Verrucomicrobiota > Verrucomicrobiia > Limisphaerales > SIBH01 > JANNGC01. The sequence goes on along the minus strand of CAVXCM010000002.1, from coordinate 772,132 downwards.
CTCAAGCCATTCAACTTCAAGACTCCTGACGGTTACGACTTCTTCCTGCGCATGGGGCCGCTGGAAAATTCCGAGGCGATGCTGCTGAAAGGACGGTCTCCCGAGTGGAAGGACTTTCTGAATCATCCCACCTATGACGCATTCTGGAAAGCCCGCAACATCCGACCGCATCTCAAGAACGTTCAGTGCGCGGTCATGAACGTCGGAGGCTGGTACGACGCCGAAGATTTGTTTGGGCCGCTCGAGATTTACCGCCACACCGAACGCCTGAATCCGGGAATCACGAATATGCTTGTGATGGGACCATGGGCGCACGGCGGCTGGGGACGTGGCGATGGCGATAAACTGGGCGACATCCATTTCCGTGCGAAAACATCAGAGTATTACCGCGAGAAAATTGAGCTTCCGTTCTTCCGCCATTTCCTGAAAGGCGACACGAACTACATCGCCACGGAAGCGCACGTTTTCGAAACGGGCACCCATCAATGGCGGCGCTTCGATGCCTGGCCACCAACGCTTGCGGTGCCGCGCACGCTTTACTTCCAGGCGGGCGGCAAGCTGGACTTTAACATTCCCGGAGCCGCCAACACTGCCTTCGACGAATACGTCAGTGACCCTGCAAAGCCCGTCCCTTTTACCCTGGAAGTGACAACCGACTACCCGCGCTCCTATCCAGTCCACGATCAACGGTTCGCCGCGTCACGTCCTGATGTGTTGGTTTATGAAACCTCGCCGCTGGAGGAAGACTTCACACTCGCCGGACCTTTAACAGCCACTCTCCACGTCTCGACCACTGGCACCGATGCCGATTGGGTCATTAAGCTGATTGACGTTTATGCCGGGGATTACCCCGACCCGAAGCCGAATCCCACGAACGTGCGGATGGGAGGCTATCAACAACTCGTGCGCGGCGACGTCTTCCGCGGGAAATTCCGGAACAGCTTTGAAACGCCAGAACCGTTCAAGCCCGGACAGGTGGAAAAAGTTGAGTTCAACATCCCGGATGTCTTCCACACGTTTCGCCGCGGACATCGCGTCATGATTCAGGTCCAGAGCACCTGGTTCCCGTTGGTGGATCGCAACCCGCAAACCTTCGTCAATATTCCAATGGCCACGGCCCAAGATTTCCGGAAAGCGACGCACCGGCTATACCGCCAGGGGAGCACCGCCTCGTCACTCACCGTTCACGTGCTGAAAGGCGGAGCGAAATAAAGTCGCCAGCTCTGAGGTAACCAAGGCTATGCGCGCCAGCCGTGGTTTTCACGCACCTGAATCATGCTCGCGAGAATGTTGTTCCAGGTTTCCTGCTGCGTCATGACTGCATTGGGAAACATGCAGCCATCCCAGCAAATGTGTTGGAACTTCTTGGTCACTTTGCCGGCGTCATCCCGCATCCAGTAACCTGAATCACGGGGGATGTTCAGCTTCCCATTCGGATCATTCACGCGGCAGTGGCGGCCGGTTTTATCGTGCGTGCCAGAGCCGTGCACCGTGGCGTCGTTCTGCGCGACATGAAAATCAATCGTCCACGGGCGCAGCGCCTTGGTCATCTTCTTCATCGCTTCGTGGAAAACACCGGGCTCCCAGTTGAACTTCGGCGGCACGATCCGGTGCTTCGGTTCGTTGTAGCCGAGGATGTAGAGGAGCGTGTGCGCCATGTCCGCCTGAAAGCCGACGAGTTTGGGCTGTCCCACTTCTTCGAGCAAATCGAGCATGGCCTTCCAGGAATGCATGCCGCCCCAGCAGATCTCCCCTTCGGCCGCCAGTTTCTCGCCGTGGTCTTTCGCTACTTTAGCCGCCTCCTTGAACGTCCTGGCGATTTTCTTTGTGTTGCCCTTGGGATCTGTCTCCCAGTCGCTCACGCCACTCGCTGAATCAATTCGCACGACGCCATGCGGACGCACTCCCAGCTCCCGCAACTTCTTCGCAATTCGGCAACCTTTGCGCACCTGTTCTACAAACTTGGCGCGGTCTTCCTCGGAGCCCATCGCCGACCCTCCGCCCGTCGGAGGCCAGATCGGCGCGACCACCGAGCCAACCATCAGATTCTTTTTGCGCACCTTATCCGCCAGCCGTTTCAAGTCATCAGTCGCTGGAATCAATGTTCACATGGGGCTCGAAGAGGAAGATGTCCACGCCATCAAATTTCACACCTTCACGTCAGCCTTGGCCGTCATATCCAGCATCGTATCCAGGTCGATGCAGGGCTCCGCACCGGGCGAACCTTTGCCGACAAGTCCGGGCCACATGGCGTTGTGAAGTTTTGGGAAATTATTCGCCGCCGGAGCGGTCGTATCAGTTTTCTTGGCCATGATTTATTCGGGAAATTATCCGGTCAAAGTAGCAACCACGTTTTTCCGCAAGCAATGCGAAAGTAAGTGCGCGCTGTCAGTTTAGTTTTCCGCCGGATTCACCGATAGACGACAAGCAGCGTTGGACATGAAAATTGCGTACATCAATGCGGACGCGACCGTGCCAGTCTTTGGCGCGATGGGCTGCTCTGTCCACGTACAGGAGATTATCCTGGCCTTTCTCAAGCGCGGCGCCGAAGTGCATCTTTTTACGGCGCGCATGGGTGATGACGTCGCTCCAGATTTTTCAGGCCTCCACATCCACCCATTGCCCCCCGCCGTCAAAGGGAACGCCACTGTGCGGGAGCAATCCGCTCTTGCGGCGAATGACTGGCTGCGTGCCGCTCTCGAGCGCGAGTCAGAGAATGGCGCCTTTGACCTGGTCTATGAACGATACTCCCTCTGGAGTTGCGCCGGCATGGAGTTTGCACGCGAGCGGGATATCAAATGCATCCTCGAGATCAATGCCCCTTTGATCGAAGAAGGCTGCAGCAATCGGACCCTGCTCAATCGCGAAGTTGCGGAGGAAGTCGCCATGCGAGCGTTTCGTTGCGCCAGCGTGATTACCGCAGTATCCCGCCAGCTCTCGCACCGGCTCGAAGGGCATCCCACCGCTCGTGGAAAGATTCATGTGGTGCCAAACGCCGTATCCCCTGAACGCTTTAATCACGTCGTGCCGCGTTTCGCGAAGGACAAGGACGACTTTGTCATCGGTTTCATCGGCATGCTCAAAGCCGGGGTTGGCCTCACCACTTTGGTGGAAAGTTTTGCCCAACTGGCACAGAAGACTGGCGCCGCTCGTTTGCTCATCGCCGGGGACGGCCCCGAGCGGGAACAACTGGACCGCGAACTGGCGGCACGCCGTTTGTCCGCCCGCGTGCACTTCACTGGCGCTGTCTCGCCCGATGAAATTCCTGCCTTGCTCGCTTCCATGGACGCTGCGGTCGCCCCGTATCCGCCGCTGGCAAACTTTTATTCCTCGCCGTTGAAGATTTACGAGTACATGGCGGCCGGCCTGCCCATTGTCGCAAGTCGAATTGGTCAAATTGAGGAAGTCATCGAAAATGGAACCACCGGCCTGCTGGTTCCTGCCGGGAACGCAGCGGCCCTAGCCAATGCCTTACACGAACTCCAACTCAACCCGGCCCTCCGCTTCCGGCTCGGACGCGCAGCGCGAGAAATCGTACAGCACCACACGTGGGATGACATCGTGCGTTACCTCATTTCACTCGTCGACCTGGAACAGGAGAATTCCACGCCGTTTGCCACTCCTTAACTGCGGATAAGTCGTTACCATCAAGGTGAGCGGACGGAAAACTCAAAAATTCGCGACCAAGCCACTTATCTCCGACCGTCGTACCAAATATGGCAGGCCCCACGGTCTTTTACGGCAGCGCCACGAGTGAGCAGCATCTTCAACATCAGCCGTAGGTAATCACGGTTCTTGTAGAGGCGCACCTTTCGCGCGGAAGTTACGAGGGGATGGCGGTGAAGGATGGCGAGCCTAAGTCCCCTGCTCTTTCCCAAGGCCACGAGTCGCCTGCTCAAATCCAACTCTTCCGAGACGAAAAACTCCGCGCTGAAACCACCGATGGTCAGGAACGCCCCAGCTTCGCAAAAAATAAACGAGCCGGCACACCACTTGCGAAGCCGACTAGTACAATTCCAAAACCAGGTGAGAAAGGCCATGACTGGGAAAAACTCGTCCATCTTAACCGTGACACCACCGCCTATAAACTTGCCGCTGCTTATGGCATCCGCCGTATCAGCGAACAATTCGCGCGAGGGGTAAGAATCCGCATCGACGAAGACCAGCCACTCACCGGTGGCCGCGGCGGCGCCGGCATTGCGGGCGCGGCCAATTTGATTCACAGGTTCGAATACCACTGTTGCGCCCTCGGCTCGCGCTACCTCCGCCGTGCGATCGCTGGAGTTGTTATCACAAACAATCAACTCCGTCTCCCAACCGCGGTCATGAAACGCTTCCGCCGCCAATCGGATGCTGCGCAAGGACGTCGCGAGCAGCTTCTCCTCGTTAAACGCAGGGACGACGACGGAAATCTTCATCGGCAAGGCATCAGGGTTTCAGGACAATCTTGCCCGCGAGCACTCCTTTTTTCCCCACGGTGCTTTCTTCCTGCAAGCGATGCGCTTCCACCGTTTGCGATAAGGGCATCACCCGGTCGATGCGGGCCTTGATCTTTCCTGCCGCTAGCCAACGATTGATTTCAACCGCACAAGAGTGCTGCTCGGCCGCGGGTGAATTGAACATCGCAAAACCAAACAGGCTGCAATCCTTGACGTAGAATGGACCGACCGGGAAAGCCGGCTTTGCCTCACGTCCAGCCATCAACACCATGCGGCCGCGCATCGCCAGCAACGACACGGTGCGTTCAAAATTCGGTTCACGGAGAGTCTCCCACCAGACATTTACGCCGTCCGGCGCGAAGTCGCGCACCGCAGCATCCACATCCGCCGACTTGTAATTCAGCGCGAGATCGGCCCCCAGCTTCCGGCACTCTGCCACTTTGACATCCGTGCCCGCCGTCGTAATGACTTTCGCGCCCATCGCTTTCGCCATCTGCACCACTGCGGAACCCACGCCCCCCGTGCCTCCATTAACGAAAAGAATTTCGCCGGCTTGAAGCTGGACGCGTCGGAGCCCCAGACACGCTGTAATCCCAACCAAAGCGAATGCCGCGGCATCCTCATCGCTGACTTGGGATGGAGTCGGATAAAGCCATTGTTCATCCACCGCCGCATATTCCGCGAATGTGCCTTGCCGACCGGCTAGTCCCTGGTTCGTGCCCCAAACGCGATCGCCTCTTTTAATTTGCGTCACACCGGCGCCCACTTCCTCAACAACTCCAGCAAGGTCACATCCCACCACGAACGGCAGCGGCAGGTTGGCTTTGATTAATCCGCCGCGGATGTAGGTGTCGATGGGATTGACCGACACCGCGCCGACGCGAACGAGGACTTGTTGGGCAGTAATTGGTGGCTTTGGCAGCTCACCAAACTGGATTACATCCGGAGGACCGGGCTGGTGAATAAATGCAGCGTTCATGGAGCCACTTTGACCAGCAGATGACAAACGGTGCACGCTGAAATTGATGCGTGCAGACACCATTCAACTCGCAAGTCTCTTGAGCATTTCAAACGAGTAGAGACCGGTGGAATGCCCGTCAGCCCATTGAGGTTGAATTGCATAGCCGCCCACGCGGGCGATTCCCTTGAGCTGAAAGGATTCAGGACGCAGCGGCTTCTCGGGACCGATGTAGAGGTTACCCATGACATCGGTCTCGCCTTTGCATCCGGCACAGGGGCAGGCCCGCCGAAGAGCCTCTAGGGAGACAAAGCTCTCGCTCTGGTCGTCCCACTTGATGGCGAGTTCGTTTCCGATTTGCTGAAGATCCACGGGCCGCATGAAAAGAGGTTAAAGGCATTCATCTCTGGCCGTCCACGGAGGAGTGGCCCAGCGACGCACTGAGCGCCGGGAAGTTTCGAAAGCAGAAAATCCTGAATGAGCCCATGAGGCGGGCAGCACGAGGAGGAGTTGCGTTCTTGCAGTTTCGACGGGGTCTCATTTGATTGCGGCATGTTTCCTTACACAACCCTGGCTCAAGATAAAACGTGGCAACCTGGACCGTACGACGGCGTCGAACTTTTGATCCTGCACAAGAACGAAACCACGGGCGGGCTCACGGTCCTGCGCAGGTTTAAAGCGGGCGTGACGGTGCCGGCCCACATCCATCCGGCGGCAAACGAATCGGTTTACGTGCTCTCAGGTGAATGGGAGGAATCGGGGGTGACATATGGACCCGGCGCCTACTTTTTCGCGCCCAAGGGTATCGCACACGGACCCCACCACGCAAAAAACGAAGTCGTCAGCCTGACGATATTCGACGGGCCGCTGAGGGTCGTGCCAGCGTGACGAGCCGGGCGGGAAAATTTTTGCAATTCAATTTGCCCTGCCACATCCTCTGCCGCTCATGACGCAACCGCTGGCTTTACTCCTCTACGAACGTTTGCTTCCGGGCTCGCAAGTGGCGAACCGGTTGCAGGATTTGGGCTGGCGCATCCAGACGTTGCAGGACGGCGAAGCGCTCGCCCGCTTAGCCGAGGAACACAAGCCATTGCTGGTGGTAGTGGACCTTGTTTCCAACCGGCACTCCGTCACCGCTGCCATCCAAGCTTTGCGCAAGAACAAGAGCACTGAACACATTCCGGTAATTGCCTTCGCGGAAAACGAAGCGTCGCACAAGGAAGCTGCGGCAGCGGGTGCCACGCTGGCAGTGGGCGACGCCGCCATTTTGCAACACCTCAGCCAATTCGTGGATCAAGCGCTGACTGAGTTTTAATTGACCATTCTTAAATGATATGACGCTCCCGACTGTGAAACTCGACCGTGGCATCCATGTGATGCACCTCTTCTTTTCCATCGACCGCTCCCGCTGGGCGGAACTACCGCCGGGCGAATCGGCCCAAGCACTGCAAAAAGTGGAGGCGCTTGCCGCAAAAAATAATCAGCCATCCCACCCCAAGCTGCGCACTTTTGCCACCGTCGGGGCCAAGGCGGACCTTGCTTTTATCCTCTACGCACAGGAACTCGGCGCTCTCGCGCAAATGCATCGCGACTTGGAGAACTGCTTTCCCGCTGGCGCGTTGGTCCGCGAATATTCCTATTTCAGCGTGACGGAGCTCGTCGAATACATGTCGACCGATGACGACAATCGCGCTGCGCTCCTGGCCGAGAAACTTGAACCTGGAACCGAGGCCTACGAAAAGCGTTGGAGCGAGATGGCGAAGCGAAAGGCGGACTACGAGCACTACCGTCTCTATCCTGAATTACCAGATTGGGAAGTGATGGGCTTTTACCCCATGTCCAAGCGTCGTACTGGAAATGACAACTGGTATGCGCTCGATCTCGCGACTCGAAAACAACTGATGGGCGGGCATGCGCGGGTCGGCCGCAAATATGGTGGGCGCGTCTCGCAGCTCATTACAGGTTCAACCGGGCTTGATGATTGGGAATGGGGCGTAACCCTGATGGCTCACCAGGTCGATGCGTTGAAGGAGATCGTTTACGAAATGCGTTTCGATGAAGTGAGCGCGCGTTACGGAGAATTCGGGCAATTCTACATCAACCTCCGTTTGTCTCCAGCCGATCTCTGGCAGCATCTCCACTTGTAAGCGCTCAAATTTTTGCGGGATTCTTAACTCGCAGCTTCCCCCAATTACACGCGCCATCTTATCCTGTGCACCGTGGATGGATCATCCGCCAATCACGATTACCTCCTGAATGACCTCGCTCTCTGCGTAGTCGTGGCGTGGGGATTTGCGGTCGTCGCAAAACTTATCCGACAGCCACTCATCGTGGCCTATCTGCTCGCCGGCGTGATGGTGGGGCCCGTGGGACTGGGCTGGATTGTTGAGCGGGAGGCGATTGCCACCATTTCGGAGCTGGGTTTGATTTTCCTGCTATTCATGATCGGGCTCGAAATCGACCTGAAGAAGGTGCTGACAGCGGGCAAAGCCATCCTTGTCACTTCCGTTGTGCAGGTGCTGGGATGCGCGCTGCTGGGGTTGGCATTTCTTTAAACTGATTGGCTTCAAACTCGGCGAAGGAAGGTTGGACGTCGTTTATCTGGCCACCGCCGCTGCTCTCAGTAGCACGGTGGTCATCGTCAAAATTCTCCACGATAAGCAGGAACTGGATACACTGGCCGGACGCATCACCCTCGGAGTCTTGGTCATTCAGGATTTGTTCGCGATTCTGTTTCTGGCAATCCAACCGGACTTGAACCATCCGAGTTTCGGGGCGGTGGGAGCGTCCTTGTTCAAAGTAGCCGTCCTGGTGGCGGCCACGTTGGTCGCAAGCAAATACGCGCTTCCGCCGCTGTTCCGGGCCGTGGCGCGCCTGCCCGAACTGGTATTAGTCGGAGCACTTGCGTGGTGCTTCCTGGTTTGTGGGCTGGCCACAGCGCTGGACCTTTCACGCGAAATGGGAGCCCTCATTGCAGGAGTGGCCATCTCAACTTTCCCTTACGCCCTGGACGTCACGGCCAAGGTTACTTCCCTGCGTGACTTCTTTCTCACCATTTTCTTTGTGGCCCTCGGCATGACAATTCCCAAACCTGACATCGCTCTACTGGGTTTGGCGCTATCTTTCGCGGGATTCTTGATCGTGAGCCGATTCATCACCGTTTTCTTTCCGTTGCATCGAATGAATTTGGGGCATCGGGTGAGCCTGATACCGGCGTTGAGCCTGGCCCAAGTCAGCGAATTTTCACTCGTCATCGTGGCTCTTGGCCAGAAACTGCAACACGTGTCCGAGACGGTTGCGGGCGTGGTAGCGTATGCATTTGCATTTCTCGCCATTGGTACCAGCTACGGAATGATGAAGAGCGAGGCAATTTTGCGCTGGACCAGCCCGTGGCTGACGCGATTGGGCCTCCGTGATTACCTTCCACCGGAATCCACCCAGTTGCGGGAGACGGACCACATCCGAAAGCCGATTTATTTTCTCGGTTTCTTTTCCACCGCCAGTTCTCTGCTGGAGGAGTTGTCCCGGCGGGATCCCGACTTACTCAAAGAAGTTGCAGTGATCGACTTCAATCCTTTGGTGAACACAGAACTGAGGCGGCGTGGCATTCCGATTATTTACGGCGACATCAGCCAGCGTGAAACTTTGCTGCACGCGGGTGTGGCAGATGCGGAGATTCTAATCTGTACGATACCCAACTCCATGTTGAAGGGGACAAGTAACCTTCGCCTCGTTCAACATTTACGTGAGATCAATCCGACTGCGCAAATTATCGCACCGGCTGAGCAGCTGAGCGATGTGCCGAAACTCTACGCGGCCGGTGCTAGCTTTGTCAGCGTGCCTCGGATGACCGAAGCCAAGGTTCTCAGAGACGCGATTGTGGCTGCGCGGGAAAATCGTCTGCATCATCAGCGAGATGAGCTCCATCGCGACCTCCACGAGCGCCAGGAAGTCATTAGCTGAACGGCTGCTTCCAAATGTTAGCGACGAAAGAATTATGTGCTAACTTTGTTCCAAGGAGAAAGTCTTATGAAAAAATCCGTTGAAGATCAGATTCAGGGCGCTGCTCGTCAGGCCAAGGGCAAGATCAAACAAGAAACCGGCCGCATCACCCGCAACCGAAGCCTCCAAGCGGAAGGCGTCGTGGAGAAAAATGTAGGCAAAGCGCAGAGGGCACTCGGTCGCGCCGAGGGCAAGGCAGAAGAAAGCGGAGAATAAGTCAATTCACCCGGCTGGAGGCGCACACGCCGCTTCCAGCCGGATGCGTAATCAAAATGAAAAAGCGCACAACATCGCCGAAACATGCACACGGCCCGGAATTCAAAGGTGTCGTAAAAAAAATCACTGGGAGGCTGACTTCAGATGCCACGTTGGAAAAGGCGGGTGAAGCTGAGATGCTTATTGGGCGCAAATCTGCCGGACGGAAAGCCACAGAGCCCGACCCTTTTCGGCGACGATAAGTCCGGCCGGCTGAGAGCTTCGAGTCCCAGTCCATCCCTGCGTTCAAGTTGCTCGAAGCGGCACTTGCATTCACTTTATCCACGCCCCATCCTGAGCCGAATTGCAGAACGTTGAATGAGTACATCGCCCGACACCGAGTTAGACCTGGATTCACTTTTCCTGCCCGCGTGGGCCCAACAGCCGGCAAATAAGAACCTGTACGCCAAATACGAGGGCCGTGAGGAACGTGAGCCGCGCAGAGGAGATCGGGGTGAGCGACCCCGGCGTCCCGGTCAGGAGCCTTCACGCGGGGCGAGAGGGCGACATGAACCTCATCGCACCCCGCAACCGGAACGCAGGACCGGAGGGGGGCCGCGCCGCGATGCACCTTTCCGATCTCAACCCGGCAGGGGTCCGGTCGGCGAGCGTCCCGCGGTACCTTTGCCAGAAGTAGATGTTCAGTTCCGACCGGATGAGCATGGCGTCGACTCGCTAGCCAAACAGATTAAGATCACTGGACGCGCGTATCCGCTTTTTGGCATCGCACAAATTGTGCTCGAACGGCCTGAGCGGCATAACGTGGTTTTTTCGACAAAAAAGAAATCTGACGGCACACCACTCCAACCGCTATTCGTTTGCGCTCTGGATGATTCGTTGTGGCTAAGCGAGGAAGAGGCGATTGGTTACGCTCTCGAGAAACACTTCAATACCTTTTATCAGGCAGAGCGGACTCAAACAGATCCTCCCAAGGGGACATATACATTCGTCGCCCAATGTGGGATGAGCGGCGTCATCCTTGGTCCACCGAATTACCACGACTACCAGAGTCAACTTAGGAAGCTTCACGCCGAGCGTTTCTCGCGGCTTCCATTTGACGCGTTCAAGGCACGTGTCCGCATTGTGAAGGACGAAGCAGTGGTGAAAAAATGGATCGAAGATCAAAGCTGGAAGACGGACTACGTTTGTCTGAACGTGCCTGAGCCGCTTCGCCTTCCCAATCGGGATGAGGTGGAAAAGCATTTTAGAAGCACGCACCTCCCGAACATAATTAAAGCTGTGGAGACGCACTCCATGTCCGGCACCGCCAGTCGGTCGATGCCGTGCCGCGCCCTACATCGCCTTGCGCGCGAAATGTGGGAGGATCAAAAGAGATTTCCGCTTCAATTGGCGACATTATTGAGCCAGCAGTTCGCTTCGCGCGGGCTTCAATTTTTTAAGGTCAATAAGACGGTCACGCACGTTTCAGTAGCGCGACCGCATTTTCTAGATTTGGAAACTACACCGGTCTCCGAAAGTGTTAAACGGATTGTTGAATTCATTCAGGCGCACCCCAAATGCACGCGTCGAAAACTCTTTGAAGCCTTGGCACCCGCAGTCACGACGGCAGGACCACCGGCTCTCGAAGAATCCGCAGCGACAGATCTTTCTCCAGAAGCTAGCGCGGTGATTGCTGATTTGCACTGGCTTGTACACCAGGGCCACGTGATTGAGTTCGCTAATGGAACCTTGGAAACAGCAAAAAAGCCATTGCCGCGTCCTTTAAAATCACCCGCGATTGCGCCAACGGTGCCCGCAAATGATTCCGTCCCTGCTACGCTAAGCAGCACGAATTCAGAGTTAATTCCCTCTTTAGAGGAATCCACTGACCCAGCTACCCCCACTGAAGAGAATTCGTCTTCACCGACAATCTGAGGAGAACGAGGGCAAGGGCAACCTAGAGGTCCATTTTCCTAGGATAATTCCCCTAGGGACATTACCCCGGGAGATGATCCGTCCTTTCTAAGGACACTTCTGTCCTAGGGTGTCTCGTTGGAAGACACCATCTCGTTCAATCTTTTTCTGCAGAAGTTTGGGAAATGAAAAGCCCTTGAATTCTGATACTTTCACGCACTCACCGCGTTGGCATTGTCACTGCTAAAGCTCGCCCGTGCGTAAGTACCCAAACAAAAAAATGGGCGCAGTGTGTCCGTGTACAGACATTGCGGTTGTCGAACGAAGGAACCGAACCTCGGTTCAGAAAAGCTGGTTGAAGGCTACTTTAGCTCGCGGGTTTACATGCGTCGTCGCCGCCCTGCTGGCGTCGAGTATTGCTTTCGGCGCAGCGACTTTTAGCTCGCTGGTCTATTCCGAACCATTTCCACCGGCGTCCACCCCCGGAACCAGTGCTTACTGTCAGCCGCCGCAAACGGTAGTTCTCAATGAAAATGTCTCAGGTGTTAGCTTGCCCTTCACGCGTTCTCTACCGAGCGGGTGGCAATCTGGCATGGGCGCCATCTCAGTTGAATTCTGGATGAAGCAGAAGCGCCAAGATTCCCAAGCTATATCATCCAACCCGGATGGGGTAATTGTTCACGGCCCCGGCTTTTTTGTAACGGCTGATTTCCTGTTCGGGGGCGGGCCTGGTTCAATTCTCGCAAACTTTTCCCAAGTGAAGAATGGCGCCTTTGTCGCAAACCGACCAATTTCGATTCCACTCCAAACTTCCGATGAACAATGGCATCAATACGTTCTCACATACGACCTCCGAACGGTGCGCTCTTATCGGGACGGTGAACTGATCGACCAGAAGTGGCTTGATAACAACACCGACCGACTGGGCCCAGTCGAAGATGACAGCGGCATCATCCGCACAAGTGTCATCGAGGTGGGAGGAGGCGGCGTCACTTCGGGACGGCGCTTCAACAACGGCTACCTTGAATCGGTCCGGGTCTCGAACATTGCCCTTACTCCTTGGCAAGTTCGACGCAATTTTGAAAACGCACGCGCCTACTTGAAAACTTTGTATGTCGCTTCGGGAGCCGCGGACGGGAGCCCAGGTTCTCCAACCGCGCCTACTTCATTGCGGATGGCGTTGAGTCAAGTGGCGTCGAACACCCGAATCATTCTCCAAGCGGGCACCTACAACGGGGCGGATTTTCAAATCACACGTGGGGCTGGCAGCAAACGGGAACATTGCCTGATCACCGGTGCCGACGGGCCATCCCCTGCGATAATCCTTGGAGGCACACCAACGCTTTCCAGCGCAAACCATGTGGTTCTTCGCAATCTAACATTTTCTTCCGACTCTGGTGACGCACTCAGCGTGAGCAATGCGACCGGTGTTACCTTGGATGGATGCCGGCTCAGCGGAACGCAGAAAGGCGTAATGGCCAGCACGTCCGCAAGACTTTCGATCCAGAATTGCGTCGTGAATGTCAGCGGAATCGGACTTCAACTCATTAGTTCACCGGATAACTTGATACGGAACAACACCGTCGTAAACGGCACTGTGGGTATCCAACTCGAATCGGGTTCAAGCTCCGCCACGTTGTTGAACAACCTGATGAGCGGTCAGGGCACTGCGTCTCTCATCGTCAACAACGGGGCGCAGCAGTGGTATCGGGGCAATGGAAATCTTTACAACCCCAATAACGGCGTTGCGGCAATTCTCAATGGCGTGAGCTACACCACTGCACAAGTGCGCGATAAATCATACGCGCAAGCCTGGTACAATTTCGACAAAGCGGACGCGAGTGACAACAACGCGCGTCGGACGGGTTACACCGCCGAATCCGTCAGCATGGCTTTTTCGCCGACATTTGTGGATGCCGCCGCAGGAGATTTTCGCCTGGCTCCAGTCTTGGGCAATGCCATGGATGCGGGAGCAGAACGCACATTCCAACGCACGGTGACCTCTCCTGCCTGTGATGCTCTCGGTTTTCCGCGACCGCAGGGCAACGGGCATGACGTCGGCGCTTTTGAAAGTGTCGGCGCGGCATATGCGTTGTTTAATTTCGATCAAGATTACACAACAAGTGCGGGGGCCTATAAAGCGGACGGCACCTTGGTCAAAACGATCTTTTCCGGTCGTAGGCTTTCCTCTGGAACGAACGTCGTTTTTTGGAATGGCCTCGACGACAACAACCAGATTGCTCCGTCCGGCACCTACACCATTAAGATGGTCACGCACAATGTGGAGTACGTCTGGGAGAGCGTGGTTGGTAACAGTTCTGTGCCCAACAGCGGCGAAAGCGTCCATAACGGCTTTGAACCCGTAAAAGCCATGGCGTTTAACGGCACGGCCGCCTTCTATACCTCGGGTTACAATGAGGGGCATTACGAATTGAACCGTTTCGATACAGGAAACCCGAATAAGCTCACGAAAATCTTCGGGCCCAAGACCACGATTAGCTCGGATTCCATCACCGACGTCGCCGCAGACGCAGCCCATCTTTTCGCCATGAATTCAGGAAATGTCAGCGTTTACAGCCAAAGCGGTTTTAATGTAATCCGGACCATCAACACTGGCGGGGGCAATTCCCACGTAGAAGTGCAGCGAAATGGCAATCTCATGTTCGTCTCCAAGAAAGGGCAAAATACGGTCGCGATTTTTGACAAGAACAGCGGCACGCAAACGGGATCAATTTCAGTGAATCAACCCGCCGACCTAACCGTAACGAGCGGAGGTGACTTATGGGTCATCAGCGGCACCAGTGCGATACGTTACACGGTGGACAGCAGCGGCGGCAGCGTCGCACAGACACTTGGTGGTTTTGGCAACCCTATCGCCATCGCCTGTTCTCCGGTAGATGGAATGGTGCTCGTGGCTGACGCCAGCACATGGCAGGTGAAAGCTTTCGACAACTTGGGCAACCCGCTCTGGGTTCATGGCCAGGCAGGAGGCTATGCGAATGGACCGCGCGTCACGACAGATAAATTCTATTGGGTTTTCTACGATCAGGGGCGAACCTTCACGACCACCTATTTGCAATTTCAGTCCGATGGCACTTGGTGGGTGGGAGACACATTCCTGAACCGTTCGCTGCATTTCAGCACCTCGCGCCAGTTACTACACGAGTTCAATTATCAGCCGCACACATACATGGCTACGGTTGATGGGAACAACCCTTCGCGAGTATTCAATCGTTTCACCGAATATCACGTGGATTACTCGAAACCGGCGCAACAGGGGTGGTCGATCACTAATTTTTGGGGCTACAACCTCCCGGCTTATCCGTGGAATCTGGAGGACGGCTTATGTTCGGTGCTGACGCTCAGCAATGGCCGCACCTATGGCTTGAGCTATGACGGGGGCGCAGGAGGAACGCGCGTCGTAGTGGAACTCACATCCAACGGGTTGCGCGAGACTTCAGTCCGCGGCTTCGGAAGTTACACGCGCATCCAAAAGGACGGATCGATCTATGGACAAAGCGGTAACGGTCCGCAAACCTACTGGCGAAAGCCCCTGACTGGATTCAACACCAGCGGCGATCCTCAATGGGGAAGCTCAGTAACCATCGCGAGCGCACCAATCAACAATGGTTACCTTACCAGCGATCCTCTGAGTGAACGTTTCCCCCTCCGCACCACCAACGGGACCGTCGTGGTCTACGATCCATCGCGGCGCACCGGTTATCATCTTGGGGGCATCAAACCCGGGGGCAACCAGTGGCTCTGGCGTGCTATGCCAAGCTTGGGCGGGCACGATGGGCGGGGCATGGCGGATACTTGGATCGAATACGGAGGAAACTATCACATGGTGGCAGGTCGGAATATCGTGGCTGGCTTTCACGGGGAGTTCTACCAGGACGCCGGGCAATCGGCTCAGTTCCTCCATTACTATGACAACGGACTTTTCGTCGGGCAGTTTGGCCAACCCAGCATGTTCGGCGTGGTGGTCAACGCGCCCGGCGCCTCCGGAAATTGTTTCAACCCAGCACTCGTCGAACACGGCACAAACGTATTTATTTACCACAATGATGAACCGGGGCGAGGGTCACATCGCTGGCGTGCGGCAGGATTGTCGGATATTCGGGAACTTGCGTCGGTCGCAACGATCGGTCAGGCGCCGGGCGTCACCAATTATCCGGTGCCATCCTTGCCCGTAGTGTCGGTGACATCCACGGTTGGAGCTGCCGCAGAAGGCGGGGCCTCCGGAACGATCAGGTTTACGCGTTCAGGTGCGACGGGAGCTGCCTTGGCAGTGAACTTTACGTCTGGTGGCAGTGCCGTCGCCGGCAGTGATTATATGGCTTTCGCCAACTCCATCACCATCCCGGCTGGAGCTGCCAGCGCCACACTGACCGTCTCGCCAATCGATGATACCGCGGTCGAATCCTCGGAGATGGTTGTAATCACACTCAGCGCCGCGACTAACTACTCAGTCGGTGGTCCCAACAGTGCCACCGTGACCATTTCGGATAATGATGTGGGTCTGCCAGACCTCGTCGTGCTGGCCGTAATGGCTACTCCCGCGAACCCCGCACCTGGCCAACCGGTATTGTTCAGCGCCACGGTGAAGAATCAAGGGAACCTCGCCACGCCAGCGACCTCGCAGGTCCGGGTTGGCTTTTACCTCGATGGCGCCATGTTGAATTCGTGGGTCGCAACACCTCAGGTGCAGCCTGGTGAGTCGCTCACTCTTATGGCGCAAGGCGGCCCATCGGGATCGCCCTATTGGGTCGCGACGGCGGGAAACCACTCTTTGGTCACGTTCATTGATGATGTAAACAGCATCGGCGAATCGGTCGAGGACAACAATTGGACTACAGTTCCGTTGAATGTGGACAGTACAGACCAATACAGGCGGCACGCCGATCGTTAAGCTTCGCGCGAGCGCCAATAGCATGACACTGAACTGGGACAGTGTGAGCGGGGGCAATTATCAGGTTTATTACAAGAGCGCATTGACCAACAACACGTGGTTGCCACTCGGCACACCCATCACCGCCACAGCATTTACAGCCAGCTATACAGACATCCCGCCAGTTGGCAGCAAGATGCGTTTCTACAAAGTGCTTAGACAGTGACGGCACGCGGGAAAGCTCGACTCTGTTGTTCATCACGACAGTAAGCTTCGCGTTGGAAATCGAGGCAAACAGGTTCAAGCTTCATACATGGGCGCATTTCCGATCAGCGGGGATAAGGAAGATCAATTGAAGCAACGCATGACGGCCTTGGGTGTCCGGGAAGCCGATATTGACGAAACCTTCGTGCGATCCGGCGGGCACGGCGGACAGAACGTAAACAAGACATCCACGTGCGTGATGTTGGTGCATCGCCCCACCGGCTTACAGGTGAAATCCCAAAGCACCCGCCAGCAAGGTTTGAATCGCCTTCTCGCGCGCAAGCTGCTCCTGGACAAAATCGAAGCGGGCAAAAAAAGTCGTGCCGTCGCCGAACAAGCGCGTGTGGAAAAACTACGGCGCCAAAAACGCGGAAGAAGCCAAGCGGCCAAGAAACGCATGCTGGCAGACAAACTTCACCAAGCAGCCAAAAAGTATTCCCGCCGCCGTAGGGATGCGGATTGATCAGAGGACCTCGGGGACGGCAATGAGCCCAATGTATTTCGAGCCAACCGTCCCTCCGCGGTTGTCCGCCCCGCCTTGAGACACCTTGGCATCTCGACGGGATTGGTCGGCGGAAGATCAAGAGGACACGCGAAATGGACCTGATACGACAATGCGCGTGCAACAGATCCATTGCGGGAAACGAAACGGTCGAACCTCAGACGATGATGGAGAAGCGGCGAAACCTCGACGCTCGCCGACTGAGATTGCAACCGCGTCGCTACTGAGGAACCACCTTGAGCGCGCCGGACGTCGGATCGTAGCTAAATTTCATTCCGCGGGGAGCCGGTGGTAATTCGGTAAGGGAGCCTTTCGTCACCAACTCATTCAGGTTGGTAGGGAATCGGTTCTCTTCGGCGTAGAAGGCCCTGATCGCTTGATCGAGACCGAGGGAGGAAAGGTTCTTCTGAGCCGTTTGTTGGGCTTTGCCAACTGCACCAATATAATCAACTGGGGCAGTGAGCGGATTCTCAGAAGCGCTGGAAGGAGAGTTCTTTGCCTTTTCCTTGCAGCCGAATAAGCACAAACAGGCCACCGCGAACAAAAACGTAAACGCTTTCTTCATGCGGTGGCCTGCTTGTTTGTGGGAACCAAAAATCGTCCGCATGGACGAAATGATGACTTACTTCGGAACAGTGTTGGTCGCGGTGGTCGTATCGACTGCCTTATCTTCCGCCGGCTTGCATCCAACAATAACCAAAGCGATGACCGCAGCCATAGCCAAGCTAAACAATTTTTTCATATTTGTTGTGATAAGTTTGTCCTCCCAAGTCGTTCCTACTCCTGCACCCACAGGAAGTTTCCCCGACCCCTTTCGAGACAGTTCCTCATTTTTTTCAAACTTTCGGCCCGTCTCGAACCCTAGCAGGAAGAGAACTCTCTCGTCGGGCGCAATTTACTAAAGGTTTTTGGGATGCCAAGTGCTAAAATTGCACACAGCAACGCTCCTTCCAGGCATCGGCCGCAATCCCACGGCCGTTTTACGTCAGCGACCGCTTACCGAAGTTCCCTGGCAGATATGATGGCGTACCTGGCGATTCCCCCTCTGCGACATTGACCTGCTTTACGTTGCCGGTTTGCCCGACAAGCCGGGAATAGTCTCGAGCGCATTCCACCAATGGGCGATCCCCGACTAAGTCGGCAAACCGAAATGGAGGCAAGCCGCTCTGCGCAGCGCCCAGTAATTCTCCAGGGCCACGGATTCTCAAATCGGCCTCGGCCAGTTCAAACCCGTCGCTCGTTTCCTCCAGCACACGCAGGCGCTGAGCCGCCTCTTCAGTTTTCAGGCTGGCGAGGAGGATACAGTACGATTCGTGCGCACCCCGCCCCACGCGGCCACGTAACTGGTGAAGCTGTGCCAAACCAAATTGTTCGGCGTTCTCAATCACCATCACGGTAGCGTTAGCCACATCCACCCCCACTTCGATCACGGACGTCGCCAGCAATACTTGGATCCGATTAGTCCTGAACGCATCCATGACTGATTCCTTGTCTCTGGAGCTCAAACGTCCGTGAAGCAACCCAACCTGATAAGGCGCAAATTGCTTTTGTAACCGTTTGAACTCATCGGTCACGGCTTTGATGCCCGCTGCAACGTCAGCCGAATCCAAGCGCGCATATACCACGTAAGCCTGACGCCCCTCCTTCAGTTTGCCGCAAATGAAATCGTGAACTTTGGCCAATTGCTCTGCGCTGCGAACGAAGGTGCGAATACGACCGCGATTTCCCGGTAATTCGTCGATCACTGAAGAATCCAAATCGCCGTAGAGAGTCAAACCCAGCGTGCGCGGGATCGGGGTCGCCGTCATCACGAGCAAGTGCGGATACCGTCCCTTGCGAACAAGTTGCTCACGTTGCGCCACGCCGAATTTGTGTTGCTCGTCGATGATAACGAGGCCCAATTCAGGAATTTCAAACTCAGCCGTAAGCAGCGCGTGCGTACCGATGAAGATTGTCTGTCGCACACCCGATCGCTGGGGGCCGGCGGAAGGCGAAGTCTCATGGAATGATGGTTCCGGTTTTTCAACCGTCTTTTTTGCACCGGTCTGCAGTTCAACCCGAACTCCAAGAGGTGCCAGCCAGCGAGTGAAATTCTGGAAGTGCTGCTCCGCGAGGATTTCAGTCGGTGCCATCAGCGCCACGTTGTAACCGCTCTCCAGGGCCATCAATGCACTGCAAGCAGCCACCGCTGTTTTCCCCGAGCCCACATCGCCCTGCAACAAGCGACGCATCGGCACCGTACCCGCTAAGTCGCCGCGGATTTCCCGCAGCACTCTTGCTTGGGCTGGAGTGAGTTTAAAGCCCAAGGCCGTCAGAAACGGGCGCATCAATTCATTCGTCCCGCCACACGGCAGCGCGCTTGCATTCGATTCCAAGGCGCGACGGCGGCGAGCGATCTCCAATTGCAAGGCGAACAATTCGTCAAACGCGAGACGCTGGCGCGCCATCTCCGTGTCTTGCCGCTCCTCCGGGAAATGAAGCATATGAACGGCGTGGGCGCGTGTCGGGAACTTTTGTCCAATCTCCTTCAGCAAGTCAGGCCAGGGCTCGGAAACTTCAGGGCCAAAATCCCGAAGTGCTCTCCAAACCAACGACCGCAGCCACCGCTGGGGCAGACCCTCCGTGAGTGGATAAATGGGAGCGATACGATCCATATGGATGGACGGGTCCTCGCCCGGATCCAGCACCTCGGTGTCCGGGTGATCCATGGTGCGTGGCTTGAGGAGGAGCGGTTTGCCAAAGACCATGACCTCGTCGCCTACGCGAAAGTATTTCTCCATGAACGGAAGATTCCACCACCGGCAATGCAACCGGCCTGTGCCATCGTCCATCACAAATTCAAAAACTGATTTCCTTCGCATCGCATACTGCTTCAATCCTTGGGCAACAATCTTTCCCCGAACGGTGGCAGGTTCCTTGAGCTTTAATTCAGCGATGGAAATGAAATGCCGGCGATCTTCGTATCGACTGGGCCTGTGCAGAAGCAGATCCTGGATGGAATGAATCCCCAATCGCGCCAATTGCGCCGAGCGTTCCGAACCCACTCCGGTGAGTTCATGAACGGCGCTCGATAAGGAGAGTTTTGGTTTCGGCCCGGCCGGCACGCGCCCTTGATAATTCGGAAAGGCGCAGGCGGAAAGCGGAAAGCACGGAGCCATCTATAGTTCCAGCGACAGCCAGCAATTTCTCCGCAACCGAATTCTCCTTCCCGCATTACGGAGTGACTACCTGGTAAAATCGCTGGGTCGTTGAGCCGTTATTGGTGATTCGAATTGTCCGGTCAAACGGAGCTGCGCTGATGTTCGAAAGGTTCAACCAAAGCCCTGTCGAAAGTGAAGTGCGGTAGCGTATCGTGTAAGACAAGTTTGCGACCGCTTCGAATTGTAGCACCGCTGCCGTCTGCGAAAGAGACACGGCAACTTTCAACACGCTGCCCGGGTTCCGCGGATTCGTTCCCCCAAGGTATTCCTGAAGGTTTGTCATTCCGTCTCCATCCACATCCTGATTTGCGTCGGCGCTGCTATTGGAGTTTAGACTGTGCATCTGTTCCCAGGAATCCGGCATGCCATCACTATCCGCATCGCCACTTCCGCTGGGCGGAAGGGTAGGCGTCGCTGCGAACCAATTTGTGGGATCATTCGCGTAGCCAGTGATGCTAACTCGCTGCAACGATCTTCCGGTTGCATTTGCCATCGCTGGCCATGGCGACCCGTTCGTGTAAACGAGTTTATCCACGACGATGTAGGGCACCGAACCGGCATCGGGACTCGGAGCGAGTTGCACAGAATCTGGCTTCAGCAGGCTGATGGATTCCCCTCCGTTGCTGAGCTTACCGCTCCATGGCCCATAAATAGGAAGAGTGCCAGAGATGCCATAGGTCGCCTTAAATGCCGCGAGCGATGCCGGGTCAGCTGCTGGATCAAAGCCTACAATGATCAACGAAGCGGCCGGTCCAAGTGTGGCTCCAGGAGGAAAATCGAAGTCTACCCCACCCCGGACGCGCCAGCGGTTCGTCGAATAATTCGGATCATACAGCGGCACGGGGCCGCCAGTGATGTTGCGCAACTCCACAAATTCGTCGCGCGTGTTGTCGTTTGTGACTTGAAGCAACGGTGGCTGAAACATGATCTCGCTGAACACGATCGGTCCCACCTTGGGGTAAGGGTTGCCCAATCCCAAGCCGGTCCGAAAGGATTGCAACGACACCGGATTGTCCACACCGAAACTGCGAACGCTCATGGCCGTAAAGTCCACCGTGCCCACGCTATTCGAATGGCGTCCAAATGAAACGCCGTTCTCCGACGCGGGAAATTCCGCGAACGCCCGGTAGCCGGTCAGTGCACCATTGGCGTCCGTGGCGGAAAGATAAATCTCATCCCCCTTGGCCGAGCTCAAAGAAAAGGGCACCAACGCTGTGTCCACGCTGTTGAATTGATTCTCGTAAAACACACGGAAGCCGTTTGCGCCCAGGATCGTTCCAGCCGGGATCAAAAACCTCCGCGGGTCGCCGCGCGAATCGCTTAGCCACCAACCCCCTAGGTTGATATTGGTTCCCGTGAGGTTCCTCAACTCAATGGCATCTTCCAGCGGCGCATCGCTGTGCGCCAACGCCTCATTGATCACGACACCGGGAACAGGGAGGAAGTTTGCGTTCCCGGGGGACGCGGTCGTTCCAAAGTTCACAATCTGATTACCACCATCCGGCAAGCGGCCACCGGAGATCCCTTCCAGTTGATTGGTAAACGAGATGCCATCGATCAACCTAAGGTCGGGCCACGACAGTCCGACGTCCTCGCCTGCTGCCCGAAGCGAAAAGCCAACGTGATCGGCACCCAAGACTGTGTTGCCATCGGCCTTGAACACTCTCCATGCATTCGTCAGCGCTCCAATAAAGGAAAGGTCGGCTATCCGATGCTTATCGCGCTGAGTCAAAGTATCCGTGAGCCACAAACCACCGAGTGCGATTGGCTGCGCGGTAGGGTTGTAAAGTTCGATGAAGTCATCCTCCCCTGGAGCCGGATTGGCCATCCACTCATTGATTCTCAACAACGCTGGATTTCCCAGGGTCACGGCGAGGTTGGGTGAACCGAGACTCGGCACCGATAGATTCCAATTCGTGCTCCCGCTCGGCATGCGCGCGATCGAAAAGTCCGCAACTTGTAATCCGAACGTGATCGCGTCGCGCAACCCGCCACCATCCGCCAGCCTGTTGAAGAGAAATACGGAATCGCCCGTGGCCTTCAATCCCCAGCCCGTGTTGGTGGAAGACGCAGGCAGGTCGGCATCAAATCGCAGCTGAAAGTATCCTTTGGCGGAAATGATTGAGCCTGACGGGAAAATCCAACGGCGCGGGGACGCCGCCTCATCGCTCACGCTCATGTCTGAGAGATCCACCGCGTCAGAGGAGGGATTGTAAATTTCTACCCAATCCGGCGTACGCCCTGCGCCCTCCATCCAGCTCGCATTATCGGCCAACACCTCATTTATAACCACGCCCGCGGACGCGGCGCTGTTGGTCGCGATAATGGCATCGAGCGTAAAGCCGATACCAATATCCACGGTGCTGGACGGAGACTGATGCAACTCCACAGCCACGGAATTCACCCCGGAGCGCAGTAAAGTCGCTGGCAACGTGATCGGGCCGGAAGAAACCGTCGGGTTGATGTTGGCCGCGGAGGGCGTCGAGAAAGAAACAGCCCCAGCCGGCATGTTGTACCGATAGAATTCCACACCGTTCAGATAAAAAATCGCGCCGTCATCCGTGATGTGTTCGAGCTGAAGCGCGCTCACCGAGCTCAAGTTGTTCGTGAACTTCGTTCGCAAGTAGAACGTCGTTCGGCCGCCACCGGCCGTAAATATCGTATTCACTGGTGGCCCCCAAGGCGTCGTGCCACCGCCTTGCGTGGGCGTCCCGAAGAACCCGCGCCCGACTGGCCAACCAGAATCATCATAGCCGGGATCGATCCACGCCGTGCCCAGATCAGTCCCCGATTGCTCGTAAGAAAATGCGTGCGCGAACTCCATGAAGCGCGACGTGATCACGCCGGGTGGCGCAGCGGGGCAAACGTTCCGCGAACCAGGCGTCGCCAATGACAGGAACCGGTTTGTAACGCCACCATCCGGACATCGACCCATTGAAATACCCACCGCCTGCGGACCGTAGATCACCGAATCGATTGGCTGCCCAATGGCAGACAACAGTGCAATTTCTCCCGCATCGGTGGTCAACCGAAAGTTCACATGGGAAGGCTTGTTGGCGTTGCCGTCCGCTGTGAACCAGACGAAGCCATTGGCCGGCACGAAGCTCAGGTTCGCGATGCGGTGCAATGCCGCCGCATCCAGAGGTTCATCGGTTAAAAACAAACCGCCCAGCGCCACTGGGCGCGAGTCTGGATTGTACAGTTCCAGGAAGTCGGCCTGGGCCCCACCGTCCGCGAGCCATTCATTAATCTTCAGATTGGAATCGCCCGCGAGCGGCTGCGCAATGTTTCCGGAACCGAAGCTAGGCGCCGCCAGAAACCATGTGCTGCCGGATCCAACACGGCCGATGGAATGATCGGTGATTTGAATTCCAAACCTGACCGAGTCGAGGATGCCGTTGCCATTAGCGACCCGATCGAACAGGTAAAGCTGGTCGCCATCTGCATCAAGGGTGAACCCGGTGTGCAAACCGGGAGTGCCATCAGCGTTGTTCGCGTATACCGTCAGGAACGCTGCCGGCTCCAGAATCGTTCCCATGGGAAATGTAAATTTGCTTGGAACATCCTTGTCGTTGGTGAGTCGCAGCCCCGCGAGATCCACCGCGGCCGTCCCGTCATTAAAAAGTTCAACGACATCTGGCGTGCTCCCGCTGTGGATTACTGCGCCGTTGTTTGAGGCAAGAACTTCATTCAACCGGACCGTGGGCGTGGAAGTGTTCACTACCCACAGTTGAGAAGCTGTTGATGCGCCGGTGCTTTGCCACGTTCCGTTGGTGCTCTTGCCCACCACGTAAACGATGTTCGTGCTTCCTTGCGGCAAGTTAGACAACAAAATGGGTGTCGAGACGGGCGTTTCGGGACCGAACCCGCCGCCGTTCAACTGGAACATGTAATGAGAGATGCCCACCCCGCCCACCGTCAACGACGCGTTGCGTGAAGGGGATGGATTGCGCGGCTCACCGGAGATGGTCGCCACGGGCGGAATGAATTTCGCAGGAACAAAGGGGCTGATGATCGACTGCACATAGGCCCGGCGGGCATCCATCCAATTCCGGATCGCGCTGATGGTGCCCGGCGCGTAGCTGCCGAGCGTCTGGTCAAGCAACGCGTCGAACTGGGGTTTCGAGAACGTGGTGTCAAGCAACCGCTGCAAGGTGGCGTAGTAGAGCGGTGCAAACTCCGGCGAATGAAGAAAGCGATTCATCATGTTTCCGCTGCCGTCATTGTCGGGCGTGCTGCGACCACCCTGGTTGTTTGACTGGATGAACGCCGCCCCGAAAACCGTGTCGCTCGTACCAAATGGATTACCCCCCAAATCGAACAGTTGATCGAGATCGTGGAACACGAGAATGAACCGCGGGTCGTTCACGCCCCGATACATGTAGTAGTCGTCGTTGTGACCACTGTTGAGCCCGGACTCGCTGTTGTTCATCAGCGCCATGACAGCGAGATGGGTAAGCCACTGTTCAGGATTGATGGCTTGGCGGACATTGCCTTCGGCAAATGGAACCGTGCCGTTCAAGCCCATCACATTGTGCATCACAATCAGATCGCGCCAATCGTCCTCACTAACATTGGATTCCTTGTAGTACGTGTTTCGGTATGAGTTTGGATTCTCTCCACGGTAATCGAACTCCGATGGGTCGATGTTTCGCTGGGCACGGTAAGCGTTGCCACCGCCGTCCGAGGGAAAGTGATTCTCGGCCCATTCTGAATTGATGACTTCATTAGCAGCGTAGGAACCGAACATCGGGGAACCGCTTCTCGCCAGGTCAGCATTGTTCACTCGGAGCTTCACTGCGCGTGAGTAGGCGCCCACCGCGCCCGATTTTATGGCCAGCGTGCTGCCAAAGTGCTGCAAGTAAACCTGCACGCTGTTCAGGTTCAAACTGCTGATGTCTCGCCATGGTTTGTCGGAAGGAAAACCGAGTCGGTAATTGGGCGGATTAGCGCAGCGACTCGAGTTGCCGCGGTTGCGAACGCTCGCTTGATAACGCACCTCGGTCCCCTGCCCGTCGCGGCTAATGAACGTCACATTCATTTCAGCGTCAGAATTCTGCGAGCCAGAGCACGGTATGCCGGCCATCTCGGCTCGCTCCGCCTCGGTCAGGATTAGTTTCAGAATCGGCTGGCCGGGCGCGACGAACTCGTTCTGCGGGGTGTCATCTACCTGAAACAAGGCATTAGCGGCGTTGGTTGGCGAACCCGTGGGATCATCCGGGGCTGGCAGAGCGCCCGCAGGCCACGTCCGCGCATTGCCCTGTGCGTCCGTGGCGTACACATAAAATTCCACAACGGCATTGTTGGCTTGCGCTGGAATTGACGCCGCAAAGGTCCCATCGTTTGCCAGGCCGTCCTCGTGCGCTCCGTCATCGAACATGGTTGCCTGCTGAAACGCAGAGGGAGTCGCGGCGTCCACGCGCCAATACAAACGGGCGGAAACTCCCGCCGATGTTTCATTCAGAATACGCGCGGCGACGCTCACCGGGTTCGTGGAACGCGGGACGGCCGGGAAATGCGCGACGTCCAGGATCAGGGGCGCGATGTTGGGACTGTTGGTCGAGTTGGCCATACCGGGCGAACCGCCCACCACGGAACTCGAAGTCCAATTCTGTCCATATTCGTTCGGCATGGTGGCATTGATCAATTCCAGCGAGCGCCCAAATCCATCATGCAATGCAGACCACTTCCACCCGCGATGGCCGGCATCGTTCAAGCCACGTTGCCGTTGCGCCCAATCGCCTTCATCTGCGTACTCCACGCGATCGAGGGTGTTACCGGCCGCATTTTTCAGTTCGATCGCGTTGCGTGTATTGCTGAGCGTGTTGTCCCAGTTTGTGATGGAATAACCAGCCACAGTGTTAAGGTGCAGCCGGACAAAATCGCCGACTACGTTTGCCACGAGTGGATGCGACGTCTGGAAGCTGGCCTTCTGCGCGGCGACGACAAGGTAACCGCCGGCCGGAATGATTGTGTTGGTGGGAAACACGAAATCAACGCCGCCAGCCAGCGTCCACCCCGTAAGGTTTACATTAGTCGGGCTCAGGTTCCGAAGTTCAATCCATTCGTCGCGCGGACTCTGTGAAGCAGGGTGATACATTATTTCATGAATCACCACATTCTGAGCCCGTGCGGCCAAAAGAAAAAGAAGCTGGCTGCCATAGATAGACAGCCGCAGAACGATCTTAATTTGCGTATCATGGGTTAGGGGCGTTCGCGAAATGTGGCTCACGCCTAGACGTTTGTCTAAAATCTCCTTTACGCGGGACGAAAAAAGGAAACACAGCACTTTTCCCCGCGAGGGTGGCCACCCGAGTCATCAACGGGAGTTCCTCCTTGGTCTGATTCCGGAGGCTCCCTGATTCCCCAAAAACGTAGCGGTACGGTAAACAATTATTGTCAGTCAAAGATGCGGGGCATCCACAGCCCTGCGGGCATAAACGGCGGACGAGTGCGTCGTCTGTCGAATGTAGTCAGCGGAGGGGACGCTGGCGATAGATGGGCGGGCGCGGGTTAGGGGTTCCGGCGCCCGCCCAATCTTTTTCGAAGTATTGCCCGACATCCTCGCTTCCACTTTCCCAAATCAATTTTTGAATCTTGAACCTTGAAGTTCGAACCTTTGAACTCATGGCGCATGACTGATCCGCGCTTTGCAAAGCTGGCGAAACTTCTGATTGAATATTCCACTTCCATGAAGCGGGGTGAACGCGTCCTTATCGAAGTGATCGATGTGCCAGATGAATTCTCTGTCGAGCTAATGCGGGCGGCGCGCAAGGTCGGTGCAATACCCATCCTCGAGGTGCGGCATAGCCGGGTGACCCGGGAGATCATCCGTGACACGGATGAAAAACACGCTGCTCTCGTGCGTGATATCGAGCTGTCCCGAATGAAGAAGATGCAGGCTTACATCGCCATTCGCGGCTCGGCGAACGCCAGCGAGAATGCAGACGTTCCCAGCGAGCGAATGTCGCTCTACTCAAAAACCCTGCGTCCGGTGCTGGACCATCGCGTGAACAAAACACGTTGGTGCGTTCTCCGCTGGCCGACGCCCAGCATGGCGCAGGCAGCCAGCATGAGCACGGAGGCTTTCGAGGACCTCTACTTTGACGTCTGCACGATGGATTATCCCGCGATGGCCAAGGCGATGCTCCCGCTGGAACGTCGGATGAAGAAAGCCGACAAGGTGCACATCACCTCCCCGGGAACCGACCTCCGGTTCAGCATCAAGGGCATCGGCGCCGTCCGATGCGAGGGCGTCCGAAATATTCCGGATGGCGAGGTGTTCTCGTGTCCCATCAAAAACTCCGTCCAAGGCCATATCACTTTCAACACGCCGACCATTTACTCCGGTACAAAGTTCGAAAATGTGCGGCTTGAGTTCGAGCACGGTAAGATCGTGCAAGCGACAGCCAATAACACGAAGCGGCTCAACGAAATCCTCGATACGGACGCAGGCGCGCGCTACATCGGTGAGTTTTCGCTGGGGTTCAATCCCTACATACTCAACCCAATGTGCGACATCTTGTTCGACGAAAAGATTGCTGGTTCACTCCACTTCACCCCCGGTCAGGCGTACGAAGTTGCGGACAATGGCAATCGCTCGGCGGTGCACTGGGACATGGTGTTAATCCAACGCAAAGAGTGGGGCGGCGGTGAAGTGAGCTTCGACGGCGAGGTCATTCGAAAAGACGGGCTATTTTTGCCGAAAGACCTGCAGGGCCTGAACCCCAAAAACCTCAAGGGCTGAAGCGATAGAGAGCGGCCGGAGCAATTTGCCAACGCCACTAAGGGTCCGACGGCCTCACTGAAGCTTCTGCGGCATTTGAAATACCCGGTCGTAGAGTTGCGCCAGCATCTGGCCCGTCTGCTGGCTGGCAATCTCGTTTCCTAGATTGATCGTGCGTGTGGGTGTGACCTTGTTCAACACCGCGCAATAATCGCTGTTCACCATGATGCCCAGTAAATCTCCGGTTCGCGTGAATACCAGATCTCCCCTTGATGGATTAAATTTGCCGAACAATCCCTTGAGAAGATTACGGTCCACCTTCACGTATTGGCCTGGCGTGGTTGCATCAATCTGGAATCTGCATTCACCGTAGTAATTTTCATTCGCCCCCACAATCACCGCATCCTGAAATTTGAAGGGGTCTGCGGCGGCTTTATAAACCTTCACGCCGTATTGCTTCGCGGCCGCTTCTCCAATCGGGATCACGACCACGCGCGGGTCCTGCGCCAGAAAGGAAAGGCGCACCCCAGAAAAAGCGATCGCCCCGTGCGCTAGGACAGTCGTTAGACGAGTCCAATCGGTGCCCGGATTCCAAATCGTTAACGGCGTATCATCGACATGAAAGAGGGCGTAAGTCTGCGTGCCCTCGGTGAACAAAACGCACTGGCTGTTCTTGTTCTTCGTTACATCACGGCCGAAGACGCCGCTCCTCGCTGCTTCGAAACGGGCCGTGATGGTATTAGTCAGGAACTGATTGAAAATTGCGTTGGATGCCAAGGCCCGGTTCTCCCGGATCTCCTGCGTTAGCTCGCCCGACTTTTGCGCCAGCGAACCGATGTTGGTGGCAAGAAGGGTAGCATGCGCCTGAATCTTTGCCTTCTCCTCACGTTCAGTAGCGACGGCGCCGCGGAGTTCCGTCACCTGCTCGCGCGTCAAACGCTTTTCCGCCTCGGAGACCTGGAGCTGCGCGTTGATTTGTTGTTTCTCGGCCAACGCCGCCTGCGCCGCCTTCTCCGTATCGCTTAGCTTTGCCTGGAGCACCTGCGTCTCCTGCTCGCGCCGTTTGAGTTCTGCCTGAAGCGACTCAAGTTTCTCCTTCGACAACAGATTCTCCGTGCTGGCGGTCGTGAGCTTTCCCTGCACGTCTTGTAAGCTACTCTGTGCCGTGGCGAATTGTTGCGCCAGCGCCGCCCGCTGCTGCTCGATCCGCGACGCTTGTTCCTCGGTCTTTCGCAGGTTCGCCTGGAACTCCTTGATTCTCTGCTCCCGCTCAGCCAACGCCTGCTCCTGGCTTTGCAGATTTGCGGTGAGCTTCTCCCGGGTTTGTTTTTCGTCTTCCAGAGCCAGCTTCAGCGTTCCCAGCATGTCCTGGTTCCCGCCGATTCTTCGAGGCGCCGTGGTCGAATGAGTCTCCACCTGTTGTGACTTGTCGGCTTCAAAATTAGAAAACGCGACCAACGTAACGAGAAGGAAATCGCAAATGACAATGAGAATGGAGCGGTTCATGGCTGCTGGGTTTCGCTTTCAAGAATGAGCTGCCGACGCAAAGGGCGGACGTGAAATATTTTCAGCACGGATACAAAGATGATCC
Organism: uncultured Verrucomicrobiae bacterium; assembly: GCA_963760275.1. Lineage (GTDB taxonomy): Bacteria > Verrucomicrobiota > Verrucomicrobiia > Limisphaerales > SIBH01 > JANNGC01. The sequence continues at coordinate 742,450 of CAVXCM010000002.1, read as the reverse complement.
CGAAAGCCGTGGAGGCGTAAGCCATCATGGAAATCTTGCCGATGCCAATGGACATAAGGATCAGCGAGAGAACAGAGCCGACGAAGCCCACGTAAAGCCCGGCATCAAATAACAAATCCTCGTTCTCGATTAGGCGCAGTTTCATCGGCGTCGAAACAGGTTCACGGCGGATTCGGGCCAGTCGGGTAAGGCACCACACGTAGATGAGCGCCTGCACGGCGAAGAAAACGACCAAGGATATAAGGCTGAGTTTGTTCATAAGATCTGGTGTCACTGGTTGCACTTTGAGGCCGGCGGCGGCCGCGATATTTGGCAATTCAAATCGGATGGGAAGCTGGCTCGCTTGGCTGGGGAGACCAAGGAACGGCTCCACTGCGATGGCAATGACGAATGCCAGCGAGAGCATCAGGACGGAATCGCTCGCAAGGCGCAATCCGAACTTATGGCCCAGCGGAGCGGTGATCGTCCCAATGGCCCGCGCCATAAAGAAAGCAGCCAGCATCAACAAACCGTACTTTATCACGAGCGCACCGAGGTGCGAAGCGACCGCAGACGGCGCCATTCCATAAAAGAAAGAACCAAACGGATCGTAGCCGACCACCGTCTTTCGAAACGCTCCTCCGTAGTAAATACGTTGCTGCTGCTTCGCCAGCAACTCCACCGCACCCTTCCCGTAACGAAGCGCGAAATTGACGTCCGCCAAACCCGTTTCAGCAAACTTGGCCAAATATTTGGACACTCCAGCCGGGTCACTTGAAACAACAACGGCCGAAAAAATCTGGGGCGCCGCTTCTTCATTCGCACGCAATGCTTCCGCTAAATCCCGCAACGTTGCGAGGTCGTCGACGCGTTTGATAAATTCCGTAAGGGAAACCCAATCCATCCGCCGACCGACCGAAAGCAGGTCGAGGTAGACAAGTTCCAAGGAGCCCGAGTCATCCCCACCGTTCGCTCGCATGGCCAGCCACTCAAACGCATCGCGAAAGGACGGAGTGAGATAATCTCCCTGATACAAAAGCGCTGCCGTTACGATAGCCGCATCCAGCGCCTGGCCCGACGATGTTTTTGCTGCCGGGAAGTGTACCGTATTTGTCAGGAAGCGATTCCTTAAAATCTGTTGCACTCCCGGCCGCCGCGATTGCTGCAAAAACTCCAGCACCTTTTCGCGGGCCGTCCGCCGTGTCAGCAGATCAATAACGGGTTCGGGCGTTCCTGCGGCGCTCCTTCCGAAGTCGACTTTCTCGCTCAGCGGAACAGCTCCGCCAATTTCGACCAACCCGGGATTCTCGCGAGTGAACTGCGCAACGCTGGCGGCAAGCAACTCGCTGCGGGGAACCCCTTCGGTTTGCGCCGCCAGCAACAGCATTCGCGCAGGCCCGAGTTTTTCGACGCTCAAAAAGGTGATACCCTCCTCCACCAACGTCGGCGTCGATGCACCAGGGGCGCCTCGGCCCGCCCGCTCAATTGCCGCGGCATCCACAGCCCGGAAGTGTACAGGCACCAGCAGCGCGCATGCTAAAAGCAGCGCGCCACCAATTACAAAAATGCTGAGCCAAATCTTCTTCACCGTGAGCTTGAAATCTTACCACAAACAATCACTTCCGCACGCAAGCAAAAGTACGAACTCCAATAACGGACGCGAGTTGTGAACAATTATTCTGACCAAATGCAAGATGAAGATAATTTTCCGTGGCGCATTTCTGGCAGGAGCATCTCTCGACACAGTGGAAAATGGCGAAGTGCGCGGGAAGCGTAGATAGCTCGACAAATGAAAGCCAACGCTCCAACCCATCCCCGCCAGTCCAGGCGCCTCGATCTCGCCTATCTCACAACAGGAAGTTTTTGCCAGTCACTACCAAGTCTTCCCCGACTCGAGCTCAGCACATTTGTTGTAATCAACGTGGCCGTTTCAACAGCAGCTTGCTCACGTGTTGAGAACCTTCAGCGCCTTCTTGCAATTGCTCGGGCGCAAAATAAGCAATCCCTTCCTGGCGTCCGGGGCAGTGGCGCAGTAGGCGTACTCGATGTTGATTTTGGCGTCGGAAAGTTTGTCAGCAATTCGCGCGAGCGAACCCGGCTTGTTGTCGCCTTCGATCATGAGGACTTCACTTTCAACCACGAGCGTCCCGTGCTCTTCGAAGAGGAGAAGCGCCTTGCGGGTGTCGCTTACGACCATCCGCACCACGCTGTGATCAACCGTGTCACTGGTTGTGAAGGCATAAATATTGATCTTGGCTTCGCGCAACGCATCGCAAACGCGAGCCAGGGTGCCGGGCCGGTTCTCCAGAAACAGTGCTAGTTGTGTTGTGATGTGCATGTGTCGTATCTCGTGGTGTCTCCATGAACACCGTTTCCCAAGTTTAATCGGGACACCCGCGGAATCGCCACCGAAATCATGGGCTTCACAAGCCAATGCAACCCACGAAATAAATAGTTGACGCTGCCTCGCCGCTACATCACAGATAACGAACTTGGGCGAGTGTTGTATCGGAAAAGTTGATGCAGATTGAGGCGTTAAAAATTTATTGCGATGTCGTTCGGTTCCACAGTTTTTCTCGTGGCGCTGAGGAAAACGATGTCTTGCAGTCCAGTGCCAGCCAGGCGGTCCAGTCCATCGAGGAAAATTTGAGCGTCTCTCTCATCGATCGGTCGCGGCGGCCTTGGGAGGTCACTGAAGAGGGGCGAGTTTTTTATGAAGGTTGCCGCGAACTTGTGGAGGGGTATTACGCGCTCGTAGCCCAGGTTAAGAACCGGCAGGCCGCTGCGGACTCTGTCATTCGCGTCGCGGCAATTTACTCCGTCAATTTCGCCGACATGGGACAATGCGTGGAACGATTCAAACGATTCCATCCGGAAGCGAAGGTGGAAGTGGAATACGCCCACCCCGATCGGGTCTGTGAACGCGTGCTGAGTGATGAAGCCGATCTCGGCATCCTCTCGTATCCTGCGGAACGCAAAGGCGTCGCGGTAATTCCCTGGCGCGACGAACCCATGGTCCTCGCCTGTCGTCCGGGGCATCGATTCGCTAAGCTCAAGAAGCTCGATCTCAATGAACTCTCCGACGAAACGTTGGTTGGCTTCGATACCGAACTGGTTATTTGGAAGAAGATTGATCGATTTCTCAAAGATAACGGCGTGGAACCCAACGTGGCGGTGCGCTTCGACAACATCGAGGCCATCAAACGCGCGGTGGAAGCCGGTTCGGGCGTAGCGCTCCTTCCCAGGCCAACGCTGGAACATGAGCTGGCACTGGGCACTCTGGCCGCCGTGCCTTTGGCCGACGATCAATTGTCTCGCCCGGTCGGCATCATTCATCGAAAAGGACGGAAATTGAATCCGAACATGGAGGCGTTCATTGAAGTCCTAAAGACGGGAACGTGCCGCCCATCCACCAATGGCCACGCTCCGGCCACCAATTCAGTCGCTCGGCGCAGCCTCCGGCCGCGGCGCGGGGCCCGAACCAAATCTTAATATGCAGACTGCACCCAAAGCCCAGGGTCTCTACGACCCTCAATTCGAACACGATGCCTGCGGCGTCGGTTTCATCGCTCACGTCAAAGGCAAGAAGTCGCACGGGATAATTCGTGACGCCATCAGCGCGCTCGTAAAATTGAACCACCGCGGCGCCTGCGGTTGCGAAGCCAACACGGGAGATGGCGCCGGGATTCTGCTTCAAGTGCCCCACGAATTCTTGAAGGCCGTCGCTGCCAAGGAAAAATTTTCGCTGCCGGGCGCCAAGGAATACGGAGTGGGTCAGGTCTTCCTGCCTCAGGACGCAGGCCAGCGCGCCGAGTGCGAAAAGTTGTTCAACCAGATCGTAGTCGAGGAAGGCCAGGCCGTCATTGGATGGCGAACCGTGCCGACCGTTAACACGAGCCTTGGTCTGACTGCCAAGGCCAGCGAGCCCGTGGTGCGCCAGGTATTCATTGGCCGGAATGCCAAAATTCGCGGACGACATGGCTTTTGAGCGCAAGCTCTACGTCATCCGCAAGCGCGCCGAGAATTTGATTCGCTACGGGCGCACTGGCATCAAAGTGCCGGGCGGGGAACATTTTTACGTTTCATCTCTCTCCTACAAGACGCTCACCTACAAAGGCATGTTGATGCCCGAACAAGTCGATCTCTTTTATCCCTGACTTGCGGGATGAGGCGATGACCACGGCGATCGCACTAGTGCACTCGCGGTTCAGCACGAACACGTTCCCTAGTTGGCCTCGGGCACATCCGAATCGCTACATCGCGCACAACGGCGAGATCAATACGCTTCGCGGCAACGTGAACTGGTTGAATGCCCGCCAGATGCTGTTCGAAAGCGAGGTTTGGGGCGACGACATCAAGAAGCTGTTACCCATCGCCAACACCGACGGCTCGGACTCGGCGGTGTTTGATAACTGCCTCGAATTGCTCGTCGCTGTCCGGCTATTCGCTGCCGCACGCGATGATGATGATGATTCCTGAACCGTGGGAGAATCATCCGTACGATGCCGACGAGAAGCGCGCATTCTACCAGTTCCACAGCTGCTTGATGGAACCTTGGGACGGTCCTGCTTCCATGGCGTTCACGGATGGACAGGTCATGGGTGCATCACTGGACCGGAACGGCCTTCGACCCTCGCGTTACTACGTGACCAAGGATGATCTCGTCATCATGGCCTCCGAAGTCGGCGTGGTGGATGTCGCCCCGGAAAATGTGGCGTACAAAGGTCGTTTGCAACCGGGCCGCATGTTCCTAATCGACACCGAGCAAGGCCGCATCATTTCCGACGAGGAACTTAAGAAAACGATCGCGACGCAGAAGCCGTATCGGGCATGGCTCAACGAAAACCTGATCGAATTCGACACGTTGCCGACTGCCGCCGCATAAACATGACGCTGGATCATGAGACGGTGCTCCAGCGTGAGCTGGCCTTTGGCTACACGTTCGAGGACTTGCCGCCGGCTGATGCTGCCCATGGCGCGCGATGGTGGTGAGCCGGTCGGTTCAATGGGCACCGACACGCCGCTCGCGGTGCTCTCGGAGAAATCGCAGTTACTCTACAACTATTTCAAGCAACTGTTCGCGCAGGTCACGAACCCGCCGATTGACTCGCATCCGCGAAGAAATCGTCACGTCGGCGTTCACGTTGATTGGATCTGAGAAGCAATCTTCTCAAGCCATCACCCGACAGTGCGCGGATGATTCAACTTCATGGCCCGGTCATCGACAACGAGCAACTGGCCATGCTGCGGCATATCGACAAGCCTGGATTCAAGGCCGTCACGCTGCCCATTTTGTATCGCGTCGGTGGGTTAACAAATGGTGCGCAATCGCACAACGACGATTCCAACCCGGCACTTCCGTCGCCGGGGATTGAAAACAAGGCTGCCGTGTCCTCAAGCCTGTCCGGGCCTCCGGCGGTGGGGGCGACTGCGGGAACAACTCCAAACCCCGTAACGGGCGAGGCCAGCACCAAGCCAGCGGCGGCGGTCGCTTCAAACCCGCCAACAGCGAGCGGAGCGACAACTCCCGAAGGCCGCGCGTTGGAAGTGGCGCTCGCTGATATGTTCGCCCAGGCCAGCCAGGCGATCAGGGACGGTGCCAACATTCTCATCCTGTCCGACCGTGGCGTGACGCATGACCTGGCTGCCATCCCGGCTCTCCTTGCGGTGGCAGGCCTGCATCACCATCTCATTCGCGAAGGCACCCGGACAAAAATCGGCCTCGTGCTCGAATCCGGTGAGCCTCGTGAAGTGCATCACATGGCCGTCCTGATTGGTTACGGCTGTGGCGCCATAAACCCGTACCTCGCGTTCGAGGCCATTGATGACATGATCCGGCAAGGTGTGCTTGAAGGCATGGATCACAAGAAAGCGGTCAAGAATTTCATCAAGGCCGCACCAAGAGCTGTGATCAAAACCATGTCCAAGATGGGCATCTCCACCATGGCGAGTTATCGCGGTGCGCAAATCTTCGAAGCGATCGGCCTGAATCATGACGTCATTTCAGCAAGTACTTCACCGGCACCTCGTCGCAGGTCGAGGGCGCGGGCTCGACGTAATTGCGCAGGAGTCGAAGACATCGGCATCGCGCCGGGTTCCCGGAGCGCGGCGCGCACGCCCCGACCCTTGACGTGGGCGGGCAGTATCAATATCGCGCTGGGCGCCGAGTATCACCTGTTCAATCCTGAGAGCATTCACAAGCTCCAGCTCTCGTCGCGCACGAACAACTACAAGGTGTTCAAGGAATACGCACAGGAGATCAACGATCAGTTCGAAGCACCTCTGCACCCTTCGCGGCATGTTCGAGCTCAAATATCGCTGCGACGCCGATTCCCCTCGATGAAGTTGAATCCGCGGAAAGCATCATGAAGCGGTTCAAGTCGGGCGCGATGAGCTACGGCTCCATTTCGAAGGAGGCGCACGAGTCACTCGCCATCGCGATGAATCGCATCGGCGGCCGCAGCAACACCGGTGAAGGCGGCGAAGATCCCGAACGGTTCTCGTGGACGAACGAGAAAGGCGACTCCAAGAACAGCGCGATCAAACAGGTTGCAAGCGGGCGCTTCGGAGTGACGAGTAATTACCTCGTCAACGCCAAGGAGCTGCAGATCAAGATGGCCCAGGGCGCCAAGCCCGGCGAAGGCGGACAACTTCCCGGCAAGAAAGTTTATCCGTGGATTGCAAAGGTGCGTTACTCGACGCCCGGCGTGGAACTCATTTCGCCGCCGCCGCATCATGACATCTACTCCATCGAGGATCTTGCGGAGCTGATCCATGACTTGAAGAACGCGAACTCCGAAGCGCGCATCAACGTGAAGCTCGTTTCGGAAATCGGCGTGGGCACCATTGCGGCGGGTGTCGCCAAGGGACACGCGGATGTGATTCTCATCAGCGGTTACGACGGCGGCACGGGCGCGTCACCGCTCAGTTCCATCAAGCACGCGGGCACACCCTGGGAACTCGGCCTGGCCGAGGCACACCAGACGCTCGTGCTGAACAATCTGCGCAGCCGCGTTTACGTGGAGACGGACGGCCAATTAAAGACGGGCCGTGACGTGGCGATTGCTGCGCTGCTCGGCGCAGAACAATTCGGCTTCGCCACAGCGCCGCTCGTCGTGATGGGCTGCATCATGATGCGTGTTTGCCACAGCGACACCTGTCCGGTTGGCGTCGCGACGCAAAACCCGGAGTTGCGCAAGAAGTTCGCGGGCAACCCGGATCACGTCGTGAATTTTTTCCGCATGGCTGACCGAAGACTTGCGCGAGGAAATGGCGAAGCTCGGCTTTCGCACGATCAATGAAATGGTGGGACGCACCGACAAGCTCGATACCAACCGGGCCATCGCCCACTACAAGGCAAAAGGCCTCGACTTCTCGCGCATGTTCCATCAGCCGCAAGTCGGCCCGGAGGTCGGGCGCTATCGCACACAGGACCAGGACCATGGCCTCGAGCAGTCGCTCGATCGCACACACCTGTTCAAGATTTGCGAACCGGCTCTCGCCCGTGGCGAGAAGGTGCGGGACACGCTGCCCATCGCCAACGTCAACCGCGTGGTTTGCACCCAGGTGGGCAGTGCGCTTACGAAAAAATACGGCGCCGACGGACTACCCGACGACACGATCCATCTGAAGTTTCAAGGTTCGGCCGGGCAGAGTCTCGGCGCCTTCGTGCCGCGTGGTATCACCATTGAGCTCGAAGGCGATGCGAACGATTACATCGGCAAAGGATTGAGCGGCGGCAAGATCATCGTCTATCCGCCCAAGGCATCGACCTTCGTAGCCGAGGACAACATGATCGTCGGCAACGTGGCGCTCTATGGCGCGACCAGTGGCGAAATTTACATCCGCGGCATGGCCGGAGAGCGATTTTGCGTCCGCAACTCTGGCGTTCACGCTGTCGTTGAGGCGGTGGGCGATCATGGCTGCGAATACATGACGGGCGGGCGCGTGGTTGTGCTCGGATGCGACCGGACGCAACTTCGCCGCCGGCATGAGCGGGGGCATTGCTTACGTGCTTGATGTCACGGGAGATTTCCCAAGCCGTTGCAACAAGGAGTTGGTGGAACTCACTCAATTGACGGAGGCACTCGAAATCGCTGAGGTGCGAGGAATGATTGACCGACACGCACGCTACACCAACAGCACGCGGGCGCAGCACATCCTCAAGCTTTGGGACGACATGGTCCCGAAGTTTGTGAAGGTGATGCCGAAGGACTACAAGCGGATGCTTGAATGCATTGACCGCGCGCAGAAGAGCGGCTTACAGGGTGAGGAAGCGCTGTTGAAGGCGTTCCAGGACAGCACGACGGCAACACCGACAAAGTAATACCGAAAGTTCGAACTCTCAGAAGTATGGGCAAACCAACAGGATTCATGGAGTTTAAGCGCGAGTTGCCGGCGGACCAGCCGGAGCTCAAGCGCATCTCACACTGGAACGAATTTCACGAGCACATGCCGGAAGCCAAGTTGCGCCAGCAGGGGGCACGGTGCATGGATTGCGGCGTTCCGTTTTGCCATACGGGGAAATTGTTGGCAGGCATGGCCTCGGGCTGCCCGATCAATAACCTCATTCCAGAGTGGAACGATCTTGTTTATCGCGGCCAGTGGCAGGAAGCGCTCGAGCGCCTGCATCAAGACGAACAATTTTCCTGAGTTCACCGGGCGCGTGTGCCCTGCTCCGTGCGAAGGCTCATGCGTTCTTGGGATCAATGAGCCGCCGGTCACGATCAAGAACATCGAGTGCGCGATCATCGACAAGGGATGGGATGAAGGTTGGGTGCATCCGTTCGCTCCCGCTACGCGTTCCGGGAAAAAGGTCGCGGTCATCGGCTCGGGTCCCGCGGGACTCAGCGCAGCCGAACAACTGAACACTGCCGGCCACGAGGTAACGGTATTCGAACGGGCTGACCGCATCGGGGGATTGCTCATGTACGGCATCCCGAACATGAAGCTCGACAAGGAGAAGGTCGTGCTGCGCCGGGTGAAATTGATGGAAGACGCCGGCATCAAATTCGTGACCAAGACTGAAGTCGGCAGAGATATTCCTGCTGACAAATTGATGAAGGATTTCGACGCGGTGGTGATTTGCACCGGCGCTACCAAGGCGCGCGACCTGCCTATCGAAGGCCGGGAGCTCAAGGGGATTCATTTCGCCATGGAATTCCTCACCGCAAACACCAAAGCGCTGCTCGACCAACACAAGAACGGCAACTTCATCGATGCGACGGGCAAGGACGTCGTTGTCATCGGCGGTGGCGACACTGGCACGGACTGTGTGGGCACTTCGATGCGGCACGGCTGCAACAGCCTGGCGCAACTGGAGATTTTGCCAAAGCCGCCGTTGCATCGGGCGGCTGATAATCCGTGGCCGCAATGGCCGAAGACCTACAAGCTCGATTACGGCCAGGAAGAGGCGAAAGCCAAGTTCGGAGCCGATCCGCGGGTTTATCTGGTGACGGCCAAACGCTTCATTGCCGATGATCACGGACACGTGAAGGGCGTGGAGATCGTGGATGTGACCTGGTCACGAAACGACAAAGGCCAGTTTTTCCCCACGCAAACGCCAGGAACTGAACGGGTCCTTCCAGCCCAACTCGTGCTCTTGCCATGGGCTTCCTGGGGCCGGAGGACGCGATCGCGCAGCAGCTCAATATCGTGCGGGACGAACGTTCCAATTACAAAGCTGACCACGGCAAATATACGACGAACATTCCCGGCGTATTCAGTGCTGGTGACTGTAGACGCGGTCAGAGCCTTGTAGTCTGGGCGATCAACGAAGGGCGTGAAGCCGCGCGAGAGTGCGATCGATTTCTGATGGGAACAACGACCCTTCCGTAGAAATCCTGTCGCCCGTCCGGTGTCTATCGGTCCTGCGTTGCCGCTGCGTGGAGTTGCCGGGCGGCGAGGACTTTTCCCGACGGCCGGTAGTTGGCGATAAATTCCCGACGGAATTCGCTGAAGGTGCCGGCCGCAATGTTTGCGCGGATGTCGCTCATCACCTTCAGGTACATGTGCGAGTTGTGAACGCTTACCATTCTCAATCCGAGAATTTCGTTCACGTTCAATAGATGTCGCAGGTAGGCGCGCGTGAAGTGTTTGCAGGCAAAGCATTCGCAGCCGGCCTCAATGGGAGTGAAGTCGCTTTTGTATCCCCCACCCTTGATGCTGATTGTGCCCTTCGAAGTGAATGCCGTGCCGTTACGTGCGACGCGAGTGGGTAGCACACAGTCAAACATGTCCACACCGCGCGCGACCAGTTCCACCAATTGCGCAGGAGTGCCCAGTCCCATCGCATAACGAGCCTTGTTTTCTGGAAGGTGGGGCTCCGTCATTTCCACAGCCGAAAACATCTCGTGCTCAGGTTCCCCGACGCTGACGCCCCCGATGGCGTAGCCGTCAAAATTCAGGGCAACCAATTCCCTCGCGCATTGTTCCCGGAGCTTCGGGTAATTGGCCCCCTGGACTATGCCAAACACGAATTGACCATCCGCCCGCGGTTGAACACGGCATTCCGCCGCCCAACGGAGCGTTCGCTCAACAGCTGATTTCACTTCGGCCGCGGTGGCGCCGTGAGGCGGGCAGTCATCGAAGACCATGGCGATGTCGGACCCGAGCACTCGCTGGATGTGCATGGATTCCTTGGGACCGAGAAATAGCAATGAGCCGTCCAAATGAGAGCGGAACTCGACCCCGTGGGGTTTGATTTTGCGAATCTTGGCTAGACTGAAAACCTGGAATCCGCCGCTGTCTGTAAGGATGGGGAGCTTCCAATTCATGAACGAGTGTAACCCGCCCGCGGCCCCGATAATTTCGAGACCCGGCCGGATGGAAAGGTGGTAGGTATTGCCAAGAAGGACCTGCGTCCCCATCTCCAGGAGTTCCCGCGGGTCAAGCGCCTTGACGCTTGCCTGCGTGCCTACCGGCATGAAGACCGGCGTTTCAATAGTTCCTCTCGTCGTGCGCAGCAATCCGAGACGTGCCTTGGATCGGGGATCTGTTTTGAGCAGTTCAAACACGCGGTCAGGCTACCCTTAAGCAACGAGCAACAAAAGCGTGTATGCACATGGAGCAACCGTCCTCACAACTTCAGTTTATTCGCAAATCATCCGCTGAAACGAGACGTGTTTCCGATCGCCAAACACCCGCGCCTGGCGCAGACCCGATCCGTACCTGGTGTGAACCAGGCGGCTCCGCTTGCCGCTTTTCAGTTGTCACTCATGGATCGTGCCCACCAGCAAGCGGCGGTAGCGGCGTTGGGACAGGCCGCATTGACGGGTGTGGATCTCACGATGCTGTTGGACCAGGCAGCGGTGTTTGTGGCGCAAACACTTTCAATCGATTTCACCAGCTTTTATCACCTGACTGAAGACGGCAGGTCCATGCACATGGTGGCGGGGTTTGGCTGGAACGGAGGCATTGTCGAAACCACGCAGATTCCGACCGAGCCTGGATCCATGGCTGCCTATGTTCTGGAGTCCAGCGAACCGGTCATCATTCGAGACGTCCGGACCATCACCGCCTTTGCTGTCCCGGAATTCGTGCGGGAACATGGAGTCATCAGCGGGATCAGCATGGTAATCCCCGGGACGCCCCGGCCCTGGGGTGTGCTGGAGGTTCACTGCCGGCGCGGTCGAACCTTTGTCGAAGACGATTTTCACTTCTTACAATCGATTGCGAACGTGATCAGCACGGCCCATGCGCGCAAGCAATCCGAGTCCGACCTGGAACATCTGGCGGCATTCGTTGAACACAATCCAAACCCCGTCATCGAATTGGATGCGGCGGCCACGGTGCTTTATTGCAATAACGCCACCCGGGCCGCGATGAGCACTCTGCAACGGAACGATCCGCGTGAGTTGTTACCGGAGCACACCGCTGAAATTGTGCGCCATTGTCTCGAAAAACAAACTCGTGTGCTGAACGAGGAAGCTGCGTTCTCGGGCCGCACCTTGTCCTGGTCTTTCTTTCCTGTTGCCAGCATCGGCCGGGTTCACGGGTATGCTGAAGACATCACTGAACGCACCAGCCTTGAGGCTCAATTACGGCAGTCGCAAAAAATGGAGGCCATTGGCCAGCTGGCAGCCGGCGTCGCCCACGATTTCAATAACATCCTCACCATCATGCAAGGCTTGGTGCGACGGCTGGGGATGAGCGCGTCAGCAGAACAGAACCCGATGTTGGAGCAGCTGTTCCAAACAACGGAGCGCGCTGCGAGCCTGACCAAACAATTACTGGCGTTCAGTCGCAAGCAGGTGATGCAGCCGCGCGTGCTGTTACTCGGCGAGATTGTCACCAATATGAGCCGTATGCTGGAGCGGCTAATCGGCGAAACAATTTCCCTGGTAGTGGAGAATTCAGACAATCTCGCACCCGTGGAGGGGGACGCGTCCATGATTGAGCAAATTGTTCTCAACCTGGCCGTCAACGCGAAGGATGCGATGCCACACGGCGGCAAGTTGATCATTTCCACGGATGTCGCCCAAGTCGAAACGGCGACGGGAGTGCAGAAATGGGTCCGTTTGCGCGTGCGGGACACGGGCACCGGCATCGCGCCGGAGGTAATGGCTCGAATCTTTGAGCCCTTTTTTACGACCAAAGAAGTAGGCAAAGGAACGGGCCTGGGTTTGGCCACGGTCTTCGGCATTGTAAAGCAACATGCCGGATCAGTGGAGGTGGCGAGCGAGCTAAACATGGGGACCACGTTTACCGTTTTGTTCCCTCCATCCGACAAGGCTATTGAGCAAAAGCCAATGATCGGCGCCCAAACGGCCCTTGCTCGCGGTGCCGGAGAAACAATTCTCCTGGTCGAGGACGAACCGCTCCTGCGTGAACTCGCCCACGCAATCCTGACGGACGGTGGCTATCAGGTGCTTCAAGCTGAGCAAGGCATTGATGCTCTCCAACAGTGGGATCAACATCACGACCGAATCACCATGCTCCTGACTGATATGGTTCTGCCCGGTGGCATGACCGGGCGGGAATTGGCCGGAAGACTGCAAAAGAAAAAGCCGGGCCTCAAAGTGATCTACAGCACCGGCTACAGCGCGGATTTATTGGAAGCCAAGGAAGAACCAGTGCACTTCCTACAAAAGCCGTATCCGCCCGACACTTTGATGCGTGCCGTCCGAACGTGCCTCGACGCCGCGTAGTGACGCCTCAATATTTTTACCGCGCTAATTCCAGGACGCGTTGCACGGCTTCCTCGGTTCTGACCGTGGTCAACTCGCCACCGCGGACCTTGATCTCAACCTCACCTTTTGCGAGCGACTTCTCACCGATCCCAACACGAATCGGAAAGCCGACCAGATCGGCATCCTTGAATTTTACGCCAGGACGATCATCACGGTCGTCCAAAATGACGTCGACGCCGTGCGCGAGCAATTGCGCGTAGAGATGCTCGGCAAGTTTCATCACGCCGCTCTCCGGCACCACACCCAGGGGAGTGATGCAGACAACGTAGGGCGCAACAGATTTGGGCCAGATGATACCATCCTTGTCATTGGACTGTTCAATGATGGCTTGAAGCGTCCGGGTAATGCCAATGCCGTAACAACCCATGAAGCAAAATTTCCGCGAGCCATCCTCAGCCAGGAATGTCGCGTCCAGCTTCTCACTATACTTAATTCCCAACTTGAACACGTGTCCCACTTCGATTGCCCGGCGAATCTTGAGCGGCTGACCCGTTGAGACGCACAATTCACCCGCCTTCACGGTTCGAAGTTCAGTCCAAAGGTCGACCTTAATGTCCCGTTCAATATCGACGTGGCGCAAATGAAAGCCGTCTTCGTTTGCGCCCGTAGTCATTCCTCGAGCACCGCGTAACCCGTCGTCCGCCAACACCCGAAGCGAAACGTCTTTCCGAGTGCCTGTGACGGCTCCGAGGCTGCCCGGATGCGCACCTGTGGCGGCATAAATCTCTTCCGCAGAGGCGGCCCGAAAGAGCGTGGTGCCAATCTTGCCCGCCAGCTTCGCTTCGTTCAATTGATCGTCACCGCGCAGGAGGACCAACACGAGCTTTCCATCCGCGACATAAATCAACGTTTTGATTTGCTCGTGCGCAGGAACGCCGTATGGCGCGCTCGCCAATGCTTCGATCGTCACCGCGCCCGGCGTTGGAAATTTCTCAGGTGCGTCCCCTGCCCCGCCGGGAGGATTCGGGGTTAACGCACCGCGGCTCGTGGCTTTCTCGATGTTCGCCGCGTATTGGCCGGATTCACAGTAAACAACCTCATTCTCGCCGGTCTCTGCCGGGACCATAAATTCGTGCGAGTAATTGCCGCCAATGACTCCGGTGTCGGCCTCGACCGGAAAGTTCTGCAAGCCGCATCGGTCAAAAATGCGTTTGTAAGCATCGTACATCCTCTGGTAGCTGCCCATGGCGGCCTCGTCGCTCACGTCAAAGCTGTAGGCATCCTTCATGATGAATTCCTTGGCACGCATCAGGCCGAATCGCGGGCGAATTTCATCCCGGAACTTGATGCTGACTTGGTAGAAGTTCACCGGCATCTGGCGATAAGAGTTGAGCTCCCCGGCAGCAATGGTGGTGATGACTTCCTCGGCCGTCGGGCTCAACACCCATTCTTTTTTGGCTCGGTCGCGCACCTTGTACAGCACATCTGCCGCGGTCTCGTAGCGACCACTCTTGCGCCAGATGTCCGTGGGCTGGAGGGCGGGCATAAGCACTTCAAGCGCGCCTGCACGGTTCATTTCCTCACGCACAATCAGTTCAACTTTGCGCAATGCGCGCAAGCCGAGAGGCAGGAAGGTGTAGAGCCCACCCGTCAGTTTCCGGATTAAGCCCGCGCGCAGAAGCAGCTTGTGAGAGGTAATCTCCGCTTCAGCGGGCGTTTCTTTGAGGGTGGGAATAAATGCTTGAGTCCAGCGCATAGATGAGAGTGCCACGAAGTCAGAGGAACGAAACTGCCGGCTTCGAGAGTGTGGCGAAGTGTTACTTGACGGTGTTAACCAATGGCGAAAGCCCCTGAATACGAACTTCGAGCCGGTCACCCGACTCGATGGGGCCTACACCGCTAGGTGTACCGGTCAGGATGACGTCGCCCGGGAGCAAGGTCATGTTGGTGGAGATAAAGCTGACGAGGTGAAAGCAATTGAAGATGAGCTGACTCGTATTGGAGTTTTGCCGGAGCTGCCCATTCTGGAATAGCTGAATCGTCAGATCATGTGGGTCGATCTTCGTTTCTACATAGGGTCCAAGCGGTGTGAAGGTATCGAACGATTTAGCTCTCGCCCACTGACTTTCCGCTGCCTGGATGGTTCGATCGCTAATATCCTGCGAGGCAGTGTACCCGAAGATATAGCGCGCGGCCGCGGCGGGGGTGACGTTGCGAACCCGACGGCCGATGACAATGGCCAGCTCCGCCTCAAAGTCGGTGCGGTGGGTAGCAAACGGGATTTCGACTTTGCCGCCGTCCGGGATGAGGGACGTCGGCGCTTTTAACCAAAACAGTGGTTCCTTTGGCAACGGCTTGCCTGATTCGCGCGCGTGATCCGCGTAGTTGAGCCCAACAGCGATGATCTTTGAAGGGCTAACTGGAGTAAGAGTACGCAAACCTTTGACCGGAGTGGGCTTCTTGTCGAATGAGGGAGATCCGAAAACATCCCCTTGCAAACGGAAAAGCTCCCCATCCACCACCTTGGCAAAGAAAATTTCGTCGCCCTTCTGAAACCGGCCGATAGCTGCCATAAAGTAGGGGCGGTTGTAACAAACGTGGAAAGCGCGTCGCAAGCTTGGAATTCAAACGCGTTTACTCTTGGTGCGGCTGGGCCACAAAACTGCCTTGAACGGTTTTGCCCGTTGACACGATGCTTCCCCCGGCTACTCTCACGCGCCGCATGGGCAAGCCTCTGGCGATTAACGCAGGAACGCGAACCCCGATGCACCAGAAGGGAAGTGAATACAGTTGACCGAAATCAGGCTTAAAAAAGGCGAATCCGTAGACAAGGCATTGCGCCGGTTGAAAAAGAAAATCGACCGCGAAGGCACGCTCAAGGAAGTACGCAATCATCGGCATTTCGAAAAGCCGAGTGAACGCAAGCGCCGCAAGATGAAGGCCGCGCGTTTCTCAGCCATGCTGACCGCGCGTTACGCCGATCTCTAATTCTAATTGAACTACTCAGGCCGGGTGCGCTCTCCGTGATGACGCACTCGGCCTTTTTTTATGTATTCGCTCTCCAGTTGTTGGAACTCACAACGACACATCGACGGCCGCGCGATGCTCGAAGAAATTCGAGCACTTGGGTTTGATCACGCGGAGTTGAGCCACGGCATCCGCATCAGCCTCCTGCCCGGGATTCTCGATGCTGTCGAAGCCGGCGTCATCACAATCTCTTCCGTTCATAATTTCTGCCCCCTGCCCATGGGCATCGACCGGCCTGCTCCCAACGTCTTTCAATTCTCCGCGGACAACCCCCGCGAACGCGAAAACGCTTTTCGTCATACAATCAAAACCATCGAGACAGCTGCGCGTTTAAAAGCGCCGATCGTCGTCCTTCACATGGGCTCTGTGGAGATGAAAGACTACACGGAAAAGCTGGTGGATCTAATTGCCGAGGGAAAACGCGACACGCCAAAATTTCAAAAACTCTCCGACGAAGCAGCTCGCAAGCGCGAAGATAAGAAAGAGCGTTACACCACCGCCGCCTATGACATGCTGAAGCGATTGATTCCCGTCGCCGAGAAAAACGGCGTCATGTTGGGGATCGAGAACCGAGAAGGCTTGGAGGAAATCCCGTTCGAGAGCGATTTGGAATTATTCTTTCGTGAATTTACGTCACCCGTAGTTCGCTATTGGCACGACACGGGCCATGCCCAAATCAAAGAGAACCTTGGCTACATCGGCCACGCCATGCATCTCGAATCCTTTGCGGAGCATCTCGCGGGATTCCATATCCACGACGTGGAGTATCCCGGACGTGACCACCAACAACCCGGGACCGGCTGCGTTGATTTCAAGGCCCTTCAGCCATTCGTCCGCCCGGATCACATCAAAGTTTTTGAGTTCAGCCCCAAACTTGAAACAGCCCAGGTGATGGCCGGCGTTACTTACATCAAATCGATTTGGGGCGACGTGTGAATGCAGCCCGACGCATCTGGAGCGCAAGCTGGCGCGCCGCGGTGGGCATGGTGCTGCTGCTCTGGATCGTCCACTCCATCTTCGTCAACGAAGCGCGCCAGCGAGCCGGCAGCGGCCAGCTCGTGGATATGGGGACGCGTATCATTTGGAATAAAGTCCAGCACCCACCCCGCATGGAACAATGGCGCCTCGGCTGGACACACGGCCCGCCCGCACTTTGGCAAACCCTCCGCAGCGTTCATCCGGGTTCACTGGGCCTTTCATTCATCCTTGTCGGAGGCACGTTGTTTATTGGCGTCGCACGTTGGCGCATGATGTTGAATGTTCACGGATTGAATCTCTCCTTCGGCCGCGCAACTGAGATTTCGCTCGTGGCTCATTTCTTTAATTCCTTCCTGCTCGGGACCGCGGGCGGCGACGTGATGAAAGCCTACTACGCCGCGCGGGAGACCCATCACAAGAAATCCGAGGCGGTCATCGCTGTCTTTGTCGATCGGGTTGTCGGTTTGTGGGCCATGCTCGGGTTCGCCGCGGTCATGATCGTCCCGAACGTTTCTCTCTTTCAGCAACCGGGTTTGCGCCGCGCAGGCGCCTTCGTCGTCCTAATGGCAGGAGCTGCCACCGTGTTCGCCTATCTGGCTTTTCGCGGCGGAGTGTCGCGTCGCTGGACAAGTGCCCGGATCTGGCTTCGCAAATTGCCGAAAGGCGAATGGCTCGAACGCTCGCTGGATAATTGCCGAGAGTTCGGGAAACAGCGCGGGTTTGTAACCCGCTCGCTCGCTCTCTCCATGGTGCTGAACTTCGTTTGCGTCCTGCAGTTTTGGGTTCTCGCTCGCGGCCTGGACATGAAGGTTTCTCTCACGGTGCTCTGTTTCGTGGTGCCCACTGTCATCTGCATCGCCGCGGTGCCGATTGTGCCCGGTGGTCTGGGCGTGCGTGAGAATCTGTTCGTGCAGTTGTTGGCCAGTTCCGTCGTTGGCGCGGACGCCACGGACGCGCTCTCCCTTTCGCTCCTCGCATTTGCCGGCAGCTTGTTTTGGAGTCTCATTGGCGGCGTGGTTTATCTCATGTTCAAACAGAAGCACCACCTAACCGAACAGGAACTGATCTAGCGCGAGATCTGAAAGTTTCGCCCCCGGACCCAGCCGCTATTTTCTTCGCATGCGCGAAACCGCCATCAATATCGTCCGCCGCCTGCAAGACGCGGGCTTCGAAGCCTTCTGGGTGGGCGGATGTGTGCGCGATTTTCTCCTCGGGCGCGAGCCGCAAGATTTCGACGTCGCCACCAACGCTCGGCCTGAACAGACGGAGAAGCTTTTTCCGAAGACCATCCCGGTCGGCAAACAGTTCGGCGTTTTGCTGGTCGTCGAAGATGGACATGAGTTTCAAATCGCCACGTTCCGCGCGGAGTCGGATTATCAGGATGGCCGGCGCCCGGAGCAGGTTCATTTCAGCAACGCGCGCGAAGATGCCATCCGCCGGGACTTCACCGTCAACGGCCTGTTCTTCGACCCCATCACGAACCAAACTCATGATTGGGTCGGAGGCGAAAATGATCTGCGCGCGAAAATCATCCGTACCATCGGCTCGCCGGACGAGCGGTTTGGAGAAGATCACTTGCGGCTCTTGCGCGCCATTCGCTTTGCCGCTCAGTTGGGTTTTGAGATCGAGCCGCAAACCTTTGCCGCGATCCAACGCCTCGCGGAAAAGATCAAAGTCGTCAGCGCGGAACGGATTCGCGATGAACTCATCAAGCTCTTCACGCCTCCGCACGCGGCGCGAGGACTCACCTTGCTCCATGAAAGCGGTCTCATGCCGCACGTGCTGCCCGAACTGGTGCCGACTCTGACCTGCGAGCAGTCACCGGATTTCCATCCCGAAGGCAGCGTGTTCAATCACATCCGGCTCATGCTGGATCAACTTCCCTCTCCGTTGCCAGATGCGTCCCTGCCGTGGACAGCGATTCTCCACGATATCGCCAAACCGCTCACGGCCTCGCGCGGCGAAGACGGCGTCATCCATTTCTACACTCACGAAAAAGTCGGCGCGGAGATGGCCGAGGAAATTTTGCAGCGCCTGAAATTTCCGCGAAAGCAGACGGATGACATCGCTGAAGCGGTGAGGCATCACATGCAATTCAAAGACGCGCCACACATGCGGAAATCCACGCTACGCCGCATGTTGATGCGCGAGACGTTTCCGCTGGAGATCGAATTGCACCGGTTGGATTGCCTTGGCTCGCATCGCTGCCTCGACATCTACGATTTCCTCCAGGAACAACGCGCGCACTTGAACGATCAGCCGCATCTGAATCCGCCGTTGTTGACCGGCACCGATTTGATCGCGCTGGGGATGAGGCCCGGTCGTGAGCTGGGAATTATGCTGGCGGAATTGCGCGAGAAGCAACTGGCGGATGAACTGAAAGATGCCGAAGACGCACGAGCGTGGGCGCAGCAACAACTGGGCGCTAAAAAGACGAAGGATTGAAATCGAGAGGCCAGAACCCGCGCCGTCCACTACTCCGGGCGCTTTAGCAGTTCCTCAGCGGTGATCGGGTCGGCTCTATTCCCCAACTCAGCCCGCACCTTTTTAACCTGTTCCGCCGTGATGGGAGACGCATTGTTGCCGAATGACTTGCGGATGTAAGTGAGAACGGCCGCCAACTGGTCGTCGGTCATTAATCCTCCGCCGGACATCATCGGCATCACGCCATTCCAATCAACGCCTTTGACCTTAATCGGCCCAACCAAACCAAGTTGTGGAATGGGAATCAAACGATTGGGTGAACCCACCACCCACTCGGAACCTGCCAATGGCGGGTACTGACCCACGGCGCCGGCGCCGCCGGACTGATGGCAATTGTTACAAAATTGATCGTAAACCTGCTTGCCCAGCTTCATTTGTGTTGCGACCTCATCTTGGGGTACGACGTTCCTCAGTTCTTCCTCGGAAAGATAAGGCTCATAAACCATGGCGCTGAATCTGCCGCCCCGTTCGTCGATGTAGTTGCACCCCCAGTAGAGCATGATGCCGAGGAAGCCGACGATCCACATGGGCAGATACACTGCCCCGGAGCGAACGGTGGGTTCCGTCTCGTCACGAAAAGTATTCTTCACGTCCTTGATCATTTACTGGGCGTGTTGGTGGTGGCCGCCGGCGCGTTGGTTCCTGCCGGAGCATTTGTTCCCGCGCTCGAGGGCGGAGCGAGAACAGAAGAAGGCGCTTCGAACAATGCCATCTCCACACGCTGGCTTTGAAGGTAGGCCACAAGCAACAATGCTTCGGGCTTGGGCACGACTTCGAATCCCGCTTTCGGAGCAAATTTTCCGGAGAGCTTCAACGCGTCCGGAGACGGTTTCTTGCCAATGGGGCGCGTTTCAAACAGGTAACGATACGCCGGCATCATCGACCCATTCACCACCGTGCGCGGATCGTAGAGGTGCAACAGGTGCCAGTTCGAATCAGGCAGGCGTGCGCCAATGTTGGAAAGATCAGGGCCGAGGCGGGAGTTGCCCACCTGCACGGGATAGTCTTTGAGATAGTCTGCGGCGACCGTGCGGCGCGGACCCCATGAACGCGCCATGTCAGAGCCCAGCGGAATGAAAACCATTTGCGCGGACGCGCCTGCTTTCTTCAGGGCGGCTTGAGCGGCCGTGGCAACGTCATGCTGGACGGCCTTGAGGATCACTTGCGGTGCCTGGCTTGAGGCATTTGCCAGTTCCATCGCATTGGCGCCCGGGGCAACTTTGCTAAGAGCTTGAGAGGCCGCAACAGAGTTCGTCCCAAGCGAAGTCAGCACGACATCAAAGGTGTAACCCTCCTGCTGAACCTGCTGGCTGTGACATTGCACGCATCCATTGGCGACATAGACCGCGCGACCTTGCTCGGCCAAACCGGCGCGGCCCGGCGGATAGGAGATTCCATCCACGATCGAGGCGGGCTGACGGCCGATCTGCATTTGCGGCTTGAAGATCAGTCCCCACCACGAGGCGACAAAGGTCGCGAACACCCCGAGGAAAATGAGCGGAGCAAAATTCATCGCGCGGCCCTCGCTGCTTTAAGTTTCACGGAAGCCACCGGGCGTTCAACGCAACAACAGGTGCGGCACCACGCGCGCACCAACAACACGGACCGCAGCAGGATCGCGGCATTTCCAAGGACGAGAAGCAATACACCCAGCGTGCTGATGCGAATGAACGGTTTGGCCGCGTTCATGATTTCGGCAAATGGCACAGATCCGTCGGCGAACTTTCGATGTAAGAACGTTCCACCAGCGAGATAAGCACCAGCAAAAATGATGATGCCGAGGAAGGAACACCAGCAATTCGCGCCGATCAACTTATCAGATGCCAAGCCGGTCAGGCGGGGCACGATATAATGAATGGCGCCGAACAGCGCCAAGCCCACGAAACCGTAAAGGGCCAGTTGTTCGAGCCCCTCGCCAAACAAAGTCAGACGCAATTGAGGAATAATGCCGGCGAAGACAGCGCACACTCCCGCGACGGCGAAGAACACCAGCGACGATTTGAAGAAACCCAGCAGCGGGGGATTCTTCACGGTACTCGTCCCCATTGTCATCCAAAGGTTCGAGACAGTGGCCACTAGCGGAATGAGAAGCACAGCGGTTGCCGCCACACCGACACTGATAATCCAAGCTGGAATGGGGAGCCCGCGATAGAAACCAGCCCAGCACCCGAACGCGGCGAGAGTCCAAAAGCCAATGAGCGCCAGCGAGCGGCTGAAGAGCGGGGCGTTCGTCAGCTTGGGAATGAAGTAGAGCAGAACGGCCAAGGCGATTGAGGAAAGCCAAAGCGTAAAGAGACCGTTGGCAAACCAGCCGTTCACGACGACTTGCATGACACCCCGAACGGGGAACCAAACCAGCAGCAGCCGCGCGGTGGTGTAAAGCCAGGGAAACCAAAACAGGGCCGCGAGGATGTACCATTGCGACGGAAATAATTCAGCGGCGCGACGGCTGCGAAAGGTGAGCAATCCGCAAATGCCGATGACGAGGTAGGACGCAAGAAGATACCGCCGAGCCCGCACTCGGGGAATTCCAGCCAGTCGAAGCCGGTCGTGTGGCCCGTAAAGATGCCGATGAGACCAAGCGTGACGCCGAGATTCCAAAAGATACTGCCGATGGCGATGGGGACGATGCCCACGAGCGTCGTCCGGCCCAGGCGGCAAAGGATCCAGAGCGCGACTGCCAGGCCTGCCTGCGAGGCGAACCCATAAACGAATGCGTCGTTCGCTGCGGGCCGCGTATGTCCATAGGTCAGCCACGCGCAATTGGCCAGAATGGCGGGCGAATGCAACTTCACCGACGTAATGAGCATCAGCAGGGAGCTGATGAACAGCCAGACGAGGCCACTGAGAATCGGGATCAGCAACACGCGGCACGAGGCGTCGATTTGCTCCGTGGAAAGCAAATTCGCAGTCGTTGGCGTCGAGATGGTGGAAGCAGGCGAACCGTTCATTTTCGCTTACTCGAACTCGTTCTTGGGAGCTGGTGCGGGGGCATTGGCCTTTTCCGCGCGAGCAGCGAGGTCTTTGTGGAAGGCGCCCGCGTCCTTGTATCCTTGCACGGTGAGCTTGATGGCTTCCTCAATGGGAAGGCGAACCACACCCTTGGCCGGATCGACGTAGCCCCAATTGTTCAGTGCCTGGATCTGCGTGCTGCGAATCTCATTATTGTCCTTGGTACGGGCGGCAGCCCGCTCGGCACTCACCGGGGGCGGTTGCGTTGCCTTGATCATCTGCTTCACCAAAAAAGCCACGAGCAGAAACGTCGCGAGAATGGCGACGATATAGATGGCGAGTTTGGCGGGACGGTTGTTGTTAACAGTTTCCATACGCGCCTTAACTGATAAAGCCGCTATCGGCCTCGGCCGGCAGTTCGTGTGAGGTTAACGACTCTTTCAAGCGAGGATCACGGAGCGGATACGCCGCTGTGGTGCCGAGCGAACGAAGATAGAGAATGGCCATGATGCCGCCAATGAGCAGGAACGCACCAATATCCATCCAGTGCAACACGAAGTTCTCAGGATGCAGCGTCGGCATGATGTTGAACGACAAGTCACAGAAGTGCATCAGCCATGCCCAGACTGCGATTGGCAACATAATGGCAAGCTTCAGTTTGAAATCGATGCGCAGCAGAACGAGGAACGGCGCGAAGAAATGGCCGAAGATGATCAAGTATGCCGACCCACCACCAGGTGCCCACTTCGCGCAGGCGATACCAGAATGTTTCTTCCGGCATGTTGGCGTTCCAGATAATGAAGTATTGGGAGAAAGTGATGTAGGCGTAGAACACCGTGAACGCGAACAGCAGCGAACCCAATGTAGTAAAAGTGCGTGGGGTAAAGGACGTCCCTCAGGGGTCCCGTTCGCTTCAAGACCACCGCAATGACATAAACCGTTGCCAACGTGGTCCACACGCTGGCCGCGAAATACCACACGCCATACATCGTCGAGAACCATTGGTGGTGCAGCGATTTCATCCAATCAATGGCCGCGAAGGTCAAGCGTGATGGCGAAGAGGAAAATCCCGATGTAGGACGTGAGACGCATGCGATGCGTCCAGACAGCGGCCCCGTCCTTGTCCTGAGCGACCGAAAAGCGGCGCAGGCTGAAGGAGAGAACGATCCAGATTGCGAAATAGGCAACGATGCGCAGGTAGAAGAACGTCGGGTTCAGCATGGCCGCCTTGGAATGCAAGCGCATGGTCCGGCATCCATCGTCATCCAGGGATAAATTTTGTGAGCGAGCAGCGGCGATAGGGATGAACAAAACCGCCAGCGGCAAGGACAGGCAGGCCATGTGCTCGCAATAGCGGCGAATCGGCACTGACCAGCTCGCATCGAACAAGATGATGCGCCAGAACGAGAAAAAGTCCGCCCAGACAAAGGCTCAAGAAGAACATGAACGCCAGCAGCCAGGAAAATCCGAACTGGCGGAGCAAGCTCTCCGATCGCATGACGTCCGGCGACCACTGCGCCGAGAGCGAGAAAAACGAGACCGGCCACGACGGCAAAGACGGGAACCTTCCGCCAGCGCGAAAGGTCGAGCGGTGCCGTGTTGGATGTAGTGATTTGGGAAGCCATATTATTTCAACCCCGCTTTCAATTGGGCGGGAACTTCATCAAGAACCCCGAGACGGCTCCGGTGCAGCGCGCGCACATAGGCGACGATCGCCCAGCGATCTTCGATGGAAATCTGCGAGCCGTACGGATACATCGTGTTTTTGCCGTGAGTGATAGTGTGGAAAATTTCGCCATCGGGTTGGGCGACAATTGCCTTCTCATGCAGGCTGCGCACGCTGGCGTAACCGTATTTCTTCACAATGCCATTGCCGTCGCCCTGTGGGCCGTGGCATGGGAGGCAATAGATGTCGTAGCGCTGCTGCCACGGGCCATGAGTTGTTCGGTGACGGGAACTGGAATAACCGCGACGAAATTGGTCGTGCCGGTTTCGCGCGCCGTGTTGACGGGATTGCTCTCGTAATGGTCGCCTCGCGCGACGGCGTTCCGGAACGGGTTCCTGGGAGGAGCGGCCGTTGGCAAACGTCATGTTCGGCTGCTGCGGACGCAACTTGGGCTGCCGATCCATGTCCGGAAAATTTCCAGCGGCGGCTTGCTTGAAATGATGTCCGCGTTTGCCGAACACAGCCCATGACGGTCACAACAGCGAGCGCGAAGATGAGCAGGAAGTAGCGCATCTATTCCTCCACAATCTCGATGTGCTTGCTGCCGGTCGACTTCGAGCAGCTTGCGGGTTTCGGTTTCCGAATACTTCGGATCGGTCGTTTCGATCACCAGGAAAAAGCCGTCATGCGTCGCGCGGGTGAAGCGTGCGCTCTTGAACAGCGGATGATACAGCCGCGGCAGCCGATTCAGGAACAGCATGCCGAAGATGGAACCGAACGCGCGTGAAAAGAATCGTCAGTTCGTAGGACGGCGGAAAGGCGTAGAACGGGCTGAACATCGGCTTGCCGCCGACGACGATCGGGTAATCGACGGCATTCATCCACCAAATCATGATCATGCCGGCGGTGTAGCCGGTGCACGCCGCCGATGAAGGCGAACCAGCCGACCTTGGAATTTTTCAAGCCCATGGCCTGGTCCATGCCGTGAATCGGGAAGGCGAGAACACATCCCAGCGGCGGAAACCCGGCGTCGCGGACTTTTTCCGCGGCGTGCATCAGGTCGGCCGGAGTTGTCGAACTCAGCGAGCATTCCGTATTTCATCGCTCATCAGTGATGTCCTCCCTTTGGCGCCGCCCAGCGGGTGATGCGGGTCAGCCTGCGGAGTGACGCCTTTGACTTCCGAGATGGCGATCATCGGCAGGAAGCGCAGGAACAAGAGGAACAACGTGAAGAACAATCCGAACGTGCCGAGATAAGTCAGCATGTCCACCCACGTCGGCGTGTAGTAACCCCAGCTCGACGGCAGGAAATCGCGGTGCAGCGAGGTCACGACGATGACGAAGCGCTCGAACCACATGCCGATGTTCACGAAGATGGAGAGGATGAATACGACGACGACATTTTGCCGGAACCACTTGAACCAGAAGAACTGCGGCGTAATGACGTTGCAGCCGATCATCATCGAATAAGCCCAGCCGAACGGACCAAAGGCGCGATTCAGGAAGGCGAAGCGCTCGTAGGGATTGCCGCTATACCAGGCGATGAAAAACTCCATGCAGTAGGCGTAGCCAACGATGCGAGCCGGTCGCCAGAGTCACTTTGCACATCAGGTCCACGTGCCGCATCGTGATGAGATCTTCCAATTTCAACAGCTTGCGCAGCGGAATCAGCAGCGTCAGCACCATGCCGAAGCCGGAGAAGATCGCGCCGGCCACGAAGTAAGGCGGGAAGATGGTCGTGTGCCAGCCGGGCAGCTGCGACACGGCGAAGTCCAACGACACGATGGAGTGCACGGAGAGCACCAGCGGCGTGGAGAGACCGGCGAGAATCAGATAGCACTTTTCGTAATTGCTCCAATGACGGTTCGAACCGGTCCAGCCCAGCGCAGAACAATCCGTAAACGAATCTTGCGGAGCCGTGTCTTGGCGCGATCGCGCATGACCGCCAGGTCAGGAATCAAGCCCGATGTACCAGAACAACAGCGACACCGTGAAATAGGTCGAGACAGCGAACACGTCCCACATCAGCGGCGAACGGAACTGCGGCCAGAGGTTGTACGGCGTTGGGAATCGGGAACAGCCACCAATCAAACCAGACACGGCCGATGTGGATCAGCGGGAAAAATTCCGGCGCACATCACCGCGAAAATCGTCATGGCTTCGGCGGCGCGATTGACGCCAGTGCGCCAGCGCTGGCGCAGCAGAAAGAGAATCGCCGAAATCAAAGTTCCCGCGTGGCCGATACCGATCCACCAGACGAAGTTGATGATGTCCCAGCCCCACATTTCCGGGTGGTGATTGCCCCAGACGCCGACGCCGGTGGTAATCTGGTAGGCCAGCATCGACCAGAAGATCACCATGAAGATGAAGCTCGGGATGAATGCGGCCCACCACCATTTGGGGGTCTTTGTCTTCGGTGATGCCGGCGACGGCGTCGGAGATCCAACCGATGCTGCGGTTGTTCTCCACCAACGGGACGCGCTCCAATTCGCGCGGGTGGATCTGCAAGCACGGACTTGTTAGCGATCTGCGGCAGCCATTAGTGCGCTCCTTTCGTTCCAGCGGACGCTTTAGCTCCGTTCGGTCCGTGCCCAGCGCCGCCGCCGTGCGATTCGGAATGACTGGCCTTCTCAAAATACGCTTTGGAGGTGAGCGGCATATCGTTGTAATCCGGCATCGTCGGATTCGGATTGCGAATGCGCGCCAGGTAAGTCAGACGCGGCTTGGTGTTCAGGAAATCGAGCGTCGCGTAATTGCGCGTGTCGGCCTTGGCAATCGAAACCTTGCTGTTCGGATCGTTCGACATTGCCAAAAACGATCGCTTCGGCCGGGCAGGCCTGCTGGCAAGCGGTCTTGATCGTGCCGTCCGGAACAATCACATCGCCGGACTGGCCCGCCTTGACCTTCTGGGCAATCTTCGCGCCCTCGATGCGCTGCACGCAGAAGGTGCATTTCTCCATCACGCCGCGCATGCGCACCGAGACGTCGGGATTGCGCACCAGCTTCAGCAACTCCCACTCGTCATCGCTTCTTCGTGTGCTTGAACGTGGTGATCCGGACGTGTAAAGCGCCCTTGCTCGAGTGGGCGTTTGTTGTAATCGAAATAGTTGAAGCGGCGAACCTTCCACGGGCAGTTGTTCGAGCAATAGCGCGTGCCGACGCAGCGGTTGTAAACCATCAGGTTCAACCCTTCTTCGTCGTGGACGGTGGCGTTGACCGGGCAGACATTCTCGCACGGCGCGGCTTCGCAGTGCTGGCACAGCATCGGCTGATTGACCACCTGCGGATCGTCGATCCACTTTTCGGTGTATTGCTTCTCGTCGGGGACGAGTGCGTTGTGATTCTTCTGCTGTTCCGGATTCCCCGTGTAATAACGGTCGATGCGCAGCCACTGCATCTCGCGGCCTCGGCGCACCTGGTCCTTGCCCGACGACCGGGATATTGTTTTCGCTCTGACGCAGGCGACTGACGCAGGCATTGCAGCCGACGCACGTGTTCAGGTCGATGGCCATGCCCCACTGATGCAAACCCTCTTTCCGCTTCCAATCGAGCGGGTTCGGATACAGCGATTCGTTTCCTCCCGGCGGAATCTCAAAATCCAAACTCTTAACGAAACCAGGCTCTTTCTTGAATTGCTCGAGATTGGCTTCGCGGATAATCGGGCGGCCTTCCATGGACCAATGGTCTTGCGTGCAGGCGAAAGTGTAATTTCCAGCCGTTGACGTGACTTTCGCACCCACAGCAATGGTCGGATTCGACGATGTGCGGAGCGGATAAAAATTAAAGCCGACTTTCTCGTTGTTGAAGTTGGCGATACGACCGCCCTTTTCGCGACCGAAGCCGAGAGCCAAACCCAGCACGTTGTCGGCTTGGCCGGGTTGCACCCAAACCGGGGCCGTCACTGTTCGGCCGCCCAGATCGATTTTTACAATCTGAGTGTTTGCGAGGCCCAAATCCTCGGCCGTCTTCCGGCTGATGAGCACCGCGTTGTCCCAAGTCATCTTGGTAACCGGGTCAGGCAATTCCACAAGCCACCCATTGTTAGCCCAACGCCCGTCGTCCACTTTGTAGTCACGCGTGAAAACGACCTCGAGCCTGTCCTTTGAAGGCGCCTCAGCCGAAACATTCGCGAGAGCCTGGGTTATAGCGCCTGCATTGAACTGAATGTTTGTGGGCTGGATCGCGCTATTGGCCACGAAGCCGTCGTGCAAGGCCTTTTTCCAAGCTTCGTCATTCCCACCGAATGTGCCGCGAGTCACAGCGTAGGGATCCGTTTCAGGCAGGCCAGCGATGCGGGCCAGGACTTCGATTTCAGTCAGGCCTTCGAACAAAGGCTGGATCAACGGCTGAACGATGACCACCGTCCCGTCCGCCGTTCGAACGTCGCCCCACGATTCGAGAAAGTGTGCAGCAGGCAGATGAAGGTCCGTCACAGTGAACGTTTCATCTTCGTAATAGCCAAGGCGCACGACAGTCTTAGCCTTGCGTTGCGTGGCCGCCCAATTCAAATCAGCGGGCGCCGTATGAACAGGGTTTCCGCCAAGGATAACTAGCGTGTCCACCGTACCGGCGTTCAAATCCGCAGCGAGCTGGGTAATCCCCTGCTCCTTCAAATCCAGCGTCTCGCGGAACTGGACGGTCTTTCCGTTCGCCCCGAGCGCAGCGTTAAGCGCGTGAGCGATCAAGTGGACGGCCAGCGGCTGACGATAACCGGCAACGACAAGGGCAGAACCTGCATTGGCCTTCAGATCCTTGGCGCACTCGGCAATCCATTCCGGCTTCACACCCGCTGGAAGGGGGAGCTTGCCGGAAAGAGACACCAGTTCCGGTGCGATGGCTGCGCCAATCGCTGCGGCAACCGCGACGATCTGGCTGCTCGCGATTCGGAGCCGATGATCGGCATTCATGCCCGTCTGAGTCATGAGTGCTTCAGCAATGTAGAGACGGCTCATGGAGCCACCGTTCTGGGCCACACGACGGCTCTTGGCAAAATTCCGGCAGTGCAGATGCGTATCGCTTTCCGCGCCAATGAAATCACAGTCTAGCGACAAGATCACCCTGGCTTGATCAAAGCGAAAATATGGTGCGACGGAGCGGCCGGCAGCAAGCGTGGCAGCCTGGCGATGCACGTCCACGTCAACGGCGTCATGCACAAACCATTTGGCCTGCCGGCATTTTTTGCAGGATCGCTTGCTGCAAGCGATTGCGCGAGGGCGAAGACGCGCGTTCAAGGAGGAACGCCAGGCCCTGGCCATTGTTCGCGGAAAACTGGCGTGAAACAGCGGCGAGCTGGTCATTCGCCGATTCACGGGAAATGTCGCTTCCCTTGCTGGCAAACCGTTGAGCACGGTCTGGATCGTAAAGACCCAGAATGGAGGCCTGCGCAAACAGGTCGGTGCCACCGTTGCTGTCAGGATGATCCGGATTGCCTTCAACTTTGGTCGGACGGCCATCATTTGATTTGACCAAAAGCGGAACGCCACCCGTGCGGGTAGGCATGGCCGTAGCGTAAAACTTCGCCAACCCATGAACGTAATCGTCCGGCAGTTTGGCAAAGGGATAAATCCGTTGCTCGGGTTTCCGGCATCCCGAACCCATAAGGCCAATACCAGCGAAGGCCATCGAAGCTGACATCAGCTTCACGAAATCCCGGCGATTGAAATCGGCTTCGCTCGCCTTATCCGGAAACTCACGGTCAATCCACGTGCGGACTTCGGCGGAGTTCTCGAGCTGGTCGATACTTTTCCAGTACTTCACCGTCTCAGGCTCGGAACATTGCGGAGGAATTATTTTCATCGATGACAGGCGTTGCAGTTTTCCTGCGACTGAATCTTCCAGTCATGCACAGCCTTTTCGCCAAATTGCTTCTGCTTGAGCGCGGCTTGCTTCGGGTTGTCGTCCCACTTCCATTCCAAATCCGTGACCTTATCCGCGGGTCGAATGGACATGGCCGGATTCCGATGGCAGTCGAGGCAGAACGCCATATGCAAAGGCTTGGCCTGAGCCACCTCATCCATCTTGTCGATCTCGCCCATGACATTCCAGACAACTGACGCCCCGCGCCACATGGACGGCGTGATTGAAGTAAACGTAATCCGGCGTGCGATGAATCTGCACCCAAGGCACTGGCTTGCCGGTTGCAAAACTTTCCCGGATCGGCGCCAGCCGCGCATCGTCCTTGAGCACGGTGTTGTGGCAATTCATGCAAACATTCGCTGCCGGAAGGTTCGCATACCACGATTTATCAACCGTGCTGTGGCAGTAGCGACAATCCATGCCCATCTGCCCGGCATGAACCGAATGCGGAAAGCTGACTGGTTGTGTGGGTTGATAACCGACGCGCGAGTATTTGGGCGTGAGGTAGTACCACGCCCCCGCAGTGACTGCGGCTCCGACCAGCACGACGCCTACCGCAATCTTGAGCGGCAGCGTGTTTGTCCACTTTGGGAAAACGTCTGACATGGATTAAATGCCCTGATTTCTCACCTCCACCGAGGCCGGCAAACTAGCGAGAATTCTTTCAGTGGCAAAAAGTTTTAACCATCAATTTTCTAAAACTAAAGGCCGCTGACTTTAGCGGCCTGCTCTCGATGGGGCGGATGTTGTCTAACGAGAATTTGTGGTGCAAGAACTTTGTGAAAACTTTCACGATGCGGCCCCGAATGAAGCTGAGGGACGCTGGAGATGAAAGTTTATTCTTCGCAAGCCTGCCGATCCAATGCGCCGCATAAAGACTATGCAGGCCTTATTCGACCGGGAAAACGAGTGTTGCCTGGAGGGTGATCCGTTCAACCAGCTGCCGTGCCCGGCCCCTCCGGGCGGGCGCAAATGCGAATGTTATCATACCCAGTATCGCCGCAAGCCATCGAACGTCTCGGCTTGAGCCCTAAGCTTTGGCAACGCGATGGATGTTTAAAGCTTCGGTTTACTTGCAGGGACGTTGCCCTCCAATTCATCAATCAGTCGTCCGAGCCCATTCAGGTTATCGCGCAATCGCGTCTCCGCATCTGCATCCGTGTGATTCAAAATTCCGATTGGACCTCGCCAACCACTGTCGCGAATCGTTCTTAACAATTCCAAATCAAGATTGCCTTGTCCGATGGGAAGAATCTTTCGTCCGACGCTTTCTCCGTTCCGCACCATGCCATTCAAATTTAAGACATAAAGGTGAGGCTTCATCTTCTCCAGGAGCGTCAAAAAACGCTCCAGGTGGTCATGACCATGATGCTGGTTGTAAACAATGCCCACATTGGTGACGCCGCCGGCCCTCAGCCTTTCAATGATCGCAATTTGATTTTCAGGTTCGCCGAACCACCCTCCATGATTATAAAGACCAACAGTGCAGCCAATCTTTCCTGCCGCCTCGGCAATTACCTGTATGCGTCGAGACTCTAAGTCGATCCGCGAGGCTTGGTCAGCGGCTGATTTGGTTGGACTGCCAGCCCCCGTCACCCATAGCTGGGCCTGCACCTTATGCCGCTGAAGAACATCGAGAATCTGCCTGCCCTCGTCATTCAAGGAAGTAGGAAACCACCAGGCCAGTAATCGCACCTGATGGCGCTTCAACGCCTCCATCTCGGCGTCGAAGGTTGGGATGTGTTCGGCACGATAATCGTAAGCAAAGAACTTGAAGCCCAGTTTTTCCAGCATCGCAGCGCGCTCTTCTGATCCGCGTTTCTTGCCGTCGAAAGGTACAATGCACCATGCCACCAGATTTGTTCGGGCGAAGAGTGCGTAATAACCCGGAGATTGAGCAGCCCTTGCCGGGGCGGTCAGAATCAATCCGACGATGAACACGAACAGGCCAAAGTGTGCGCGCATGATTCGGCGATGAATAATAATTCGGGTCAGCTTCAACAAGCTTACGGTGATGATGTCTCGCGCAAGGCTCTGCCCTTCCACGGAGCTTATTCGTTAAATCTTCGATTGCCGGCCCGGCGCTTTCGCGGAAATCGATCCAGCCTTCAATCTTTCAAAATCTGACTTATGCTTCTCCAATTCCTTTTCTTCCTTCGCAATCTGTTTCGCTAGTTTGTCCGCAGCCGCTTTCTCGGGTTTACCTCCGGCGGCAACCATTTTTTCCTGCTCACGTTTTTTTGCAGCCACAGACTCGCGCGTCCGAAAAACGCTCGTATAGACCTGAGCCGCCTTAAGCCTCGCGAGACGCGCGTTGAGAATCTCAATATCCTTTGCCGGATCGATCGCCGCCACGGAAGACGCTTGGCTCTGTAATTTTTTTAAAACAGCTTGCCGCGTCTCCAAAGCGGCGACTGCATTGGTGACGGCCAGGCGCGCTTCATTACGAGTCGCGCGGGCGGCCTGATGCCTCGCTACCAGCTCCGGTGTTGATGAGGTCAAGACTTGGGCCTTCAGCCGCGCGGCCTCCGCTTCCTTCGGTGCCAGTGTGGCGCGAGCTCGCTCAGCCAATACTTTCAGCTTCTCGACTTCCTTCGCTGCTTCAGCCACCGCTTCATCCGCTGCGTTTTGAGCCGGCGACGACCCGGGGCCGCGGACTCGTAACTCCGCGAGGCGTTGCTCGATAGTCGCTATCTGCTGGGAAATGGTGGGGGGACTTGCGGGCATCTCAATCACGCGTT
The DNA here is from genome assembly GCA_963760275.1 of uncultured Verrucomicrobiae bacterium. Lineage (GTDB taxonomy): Bacteria > Verrucomicrobiota > Verrucomicrobiia > Limisphaerales > SIBH01 > JANNGC01. The sequence goes on along the minus strand of CAVXCM010000002.1, from coordinate 709,637 downwards.
TTCCGTCAGTCGCATTCCAGACGGTCATCTTGCCGTGCCAATCCACCGCGGCGACCCGCCCACCGTCCTGCGTAAAGGCGACGCGCACGGGGAGTTCATTGGTGAATTCAAAAGACTTCAGCTTGCCCCCCTCCGCATTCCACGCCACCACTTGATTATCCCGACCGCACGTGACGAGACGGCCGTCCAGCGCATAGTCGACTGATAGCGCCCCGGCAGGGTGAGGATTCCAAGTTTTAACCTGTTTTCCCTCATTCATTTCCCAAACCTTTGCGCTGCCATCGTCGCTCACGGACGCAAGCACCTTGGAATCCGGACGCCAACTCAGCCCTGTTACAGCCGTCTTGTGGCCCGCGAGCGTGTGAATTTCCAATCCATTGTCAGCATCCCAAATAACAATCGCGCCATTGCGATCCGCGCTGGCCAGCCAGTCCCCATTGGGGCTGTAGGCCACGGCAGTGACCCAGTCCGTATGCTTTTTCATTTTATGCAGCAACGCACCATCCTGGGTTGAAAAAATTTTTAGCACTTTGCTCGGTCCACCGAACGCAATCCGGCTCTGGTCGGGGCTAATGTCCGCGCCAAGGGCGGAATCAAATTCCTGCCCACTTCCAACGCTGATCACGCGCTCACCAGTCGTAATATCAAACACGATTATCCTGCCTGCCTTGGCAGCATGACCACCCCCGACCACCAGAAGCTTACCATTGTGGCTGAACTTTACGTCGCCCGGCTGATACGTCCCCTGCTCATCCTGGAAAGGCAGCAGCCCCAGCAACTCGAGCGATTCCGAGTGATATAGCGCGACGTCTTTTTGGCCGGCGACCGCGATAAGAGGCGCCCAGGGACTCGCAGCAAGTCCGGTCACTGCGCCGGGGCGCTTCGCCGTAAAGAGTGACTCCATCAGCAAATCACCCGGCATTGGGGGCGGGCCTTCCGGCTTCCCAAGCGCATCGACCTTCAAGGTCAGATCCGCACTGGGTTTGCTCGTGATGGCTTTGCTGGTCAACGTTTCCAACAAGCCGCCCGCGATCCACTTCCGGAACACGCCCAGCTCCTTATCATTCATCTTGCCGCGATTGGGCGGCATGCTGGGATCTTCGAGATGATTGATGACCTTCCAGACCTTGCTGGCATCCGCGTCGCCGGAAACAACCACCTTCCCTGAAGCGCCTCCTGCGAGCGTCGCGCTGTAACTGGTGAGATCCAAATCTCCCTTCTTCTTGTCCGAGTTATGGCATTTAGCGCAGTTCGCTTCGACTACCGGGAGAACATGATCCTGAAAAGTGACTTTCTCCTGCGCTGACGCCATCAATACCAGGACCATCAATGCTGGGAAGAGTAAGAAACGCACGCCCATGTTAAACTCAGTGGTTGAAGATGAACTCCTTCGTGTTGAGGAGAGCCCAGAAGATATCCGTGAGCACCTGTTCATCAGGTTTGCCACTGCCAAAGTAGCCTTGGAGCTTGGCCTTCTCCTTCGCCGTCGGTGGGCGCGCGAGACACCGGAGATAAAGGTCTTCCACGGCGGCGCTGACATCCGTGTTCTGGGCAAGCAACTTCTTGATAACCCCACCGCTCGAAATCTTGCCCTGCGTCGCGTCGCCGTTGAGCAGATGTAAAGCCTGCGATAAATTCGGCTCCGTCCGGACCTCGCAGGAACAGACGGTGCCCCGTGTCGCGCGCCCAAACGTGGTGAGGAAGTAATTATTCACGTTGCCGTCCGCAATCTCCACCGCCCTCGCCCCGCGCGGGAGGCCTTGGAACTTATCCGTTGTTTCCGTCACCTCGTTGATTATATCGAGCAACACCTCCGCGCGAATCCTGCGAATACCCGCGTGCGAGAAATTGCGATCGTCCAGCGCGTTACTCTCGTTGGGCCGCGTGGAGAGCTGATACGTCCGCGAGTTGCAGATATCCCGCACGAGCTTTTTGAAATCGTATTTATAATCCATGAACCGCGCGCCCAACGCGTCGAGCAATTCAGGATTGATGGCAGGATTGCTGATACGGACATCGTCCACCGGATCGATGATCCCCTTCCCGATGAAGTGCGCCCAGACGATGTTCGCCATATTCTTGGCGAAGAACGGATTGTTCGTCGAGGCCAGCCAATTTGCCAGGACCTCGCGACGGTCTTCGCCTTTCTTGATCTCAGGATGTTCCCCGCCGAGAAACTTGGGCGTCATCGGCTTCTTGGTGATGGGATGCTGAACCTCCCCCTCGCTCTTGGCGAAGATGATCGTCTCACGCGGATCGTCGCCCTGCTTGCGGCTGACTTGCGGGAAGAACGCCGCGAAGCTGAAATAGTCATCCATCGTCCAGCGGTCGAAAGGATGATTATGACACTGCGCACACTGGATTCGCATCCCCATGAACACCTGGGCGGCATTCTCCGTCGTCTTAAGCGTGTCGCGTTCGACCTGGTAATAACTCGCCGCTGGATTCTTAAAGTTACTTCCTTCTGAGGTGAGCAGGCTCTTAACGATTTGATCGATGGGCTTATTCCCCGCGAATTGCTCCTGGAGCCAGTTGTAATAAAGCAACGCAGGCTTGTACTGGAACTCGTTCTGGTTGGAGCGAATCTGCAACAATTCGGCGAACTTCATCACCCACAGGTCAGAAAATTCTTTTCGGTCGAGCAGCTTATCAATCAGATCCGCCCGCTTGCCGGCGCTCATGTTTTCTACAAACTCCCGCACCTCATTCACCTTGGGCACCATGCCCGTGATGTCGATGTAGGCGCGGCGGATAAAGGTTGCGTCGTCGCATAATTCGCTGGGAGTAATGCGCAATTTCTTGAGCTTCGAATTAACCAGTCCGTCGATGTAATTGTTCTCAGCAATCTCCGGCCAGGTGAATTTCAAACCCTTCGGAACCACGAGCATCTGAGCGCCGACCGTGTGCGTGTCAAAGCGCGCCGTCACGTAGGCTTCCCCACGCTGACCCGCCTTGACGACGCCGTCGTCGGAGACCTTGGCCACCGGATCGTTGTTACTAAAGAACGCGGCCAGCGTCGTTACGTCGCGATCGCTCCCGTCCGAATACATCGCCCTCACGGTCACGCGCTGGGTGGTATTGCTTCCTTCGAGCACGGCCTGCTTCGGCATCATCTCCACGCTCACAACCTTTGGGATATTCGTCCCGTCCTTCGGGACCCCAGCCTCAAGCCAGCGCATCAACGTCTTATTCAGCTCGCTGTCTTCCTTGAACCGCTCACCACCGCCGTGCGGAACTTTCCCGAGCCCCTTTTCAATCATCAGGCTCTCCTCAGGAATCGCCAGGTTGATGCGGCGCCCGATCGTTTGCCGGGTGATGCGAAAATAATCACCTTCCGGGTCATATCCGAACAACGAGAGCGCAAAACCATCCTTGCCCCGTGATGAGCCATGGCAACCGCCGGAGTTGCAACCCGCCTTCATGAACACAGGCATCACGTCGAAGTTGAAACTGATGGGGCGCTCGACCTTCGCCTGCTCAACGGAAACGGGCAGCGCGACTTCCTTGCCCCCAAACTTAATCGTCAATTCGGTCTTGCCATCCGCGACCGGGAACACAACACCCTGCTCAACCTTGGCTAACGCTTTGTTTCCGATCGCCATAGTCGCCACGCCCGTCACGTCACGCGTCAACCCATCTGCATAAACCGCCTGCACCACGACCGACTGCCGATCACCCTTGGTCGTGAGATTGCACATTCGTCGGATACACACGCAGTTCAATTGGCTGCGGACCAGCGAGCGAGGAAAGGGCACGCAAGCCACCGCCACCGTTGCCACCGAAAGAGCAGGAGCCCGGCAGCGGCCAGACCGAACACAACAAACAGAGCGGCCGACGCCACTAGTGGCATCCTTCGTGATGGAAGCGGAGTGGTGCGCTCAACCGACGATGTATCGCCAAGCGTGGCGGGAACTATTGCGGCAGGAGGGACTGGGAACGAATTGGCGCAGGCCGGACAGGTGATCTGCTGGCCGACCATCTCCGCCTCGGCGGACAAGCGCTGGCTGCAATGGGGGCACTCGAACTTCATGTTACTTGGCGGCGACTTGCTTTGGAGCGTCGTTCTTCTTCGGCGGCACCACCCGAATGACAGCGCCGGCGGCAAGATTTGTGGGAATGACCTGCTCGTTGTGAATCACCTCCGCGCTGCACAGGAAATTACGATGCGAACCAAGCGTCATCGTCGGATCAACAGTGAGATTGATGAACGACTTCTTTGTCCGCGCTCGTGATGTGTGCTTCGGACGCCGTAATTTTTTCCGGCAATCCCAGCACGTGAACACGTGCTTTGCCTTCGAACGGCCTCCGTTGATCGAGTTTGCAGATCAACTTGGCTTCCTGACCCGGCGAAACAATGACAGGGGCGACCGTGCCGATGACGAATGGCTCGGCCGTCTCAAGCGTGGCCAACTGGGAAGAGACATAAACACCTCCGGTACCGCGATCGCCGCCACCGCCACCCCGCTCGCCCGCTGCTCGAAGCAAGTACCGCAATCTTCCACTTCCGCGGCTCCACCTCGCCCTTCGCATTGAGCGCATAGATGGCCGAGTTGGACCCTTTCGGGATAATGATGTCGGGCAACGATCCAATGCCCGGCGGGTTCCACATCATCTTCACCGTAATCGGTCCATCGTAGCCGCGCCGGTCGGCGACTATTTTCAAATCCAGCGCGCCGAAGGAAACGAGCGGCGCCTTTGGTTCCTCGATCCGAACTGCGAACGGAGCAGCTCTCTCTCACCGCCACGTAAAGCTGTCTCCTCGCGCGTTGAGTAATAGTAAGTGTTGTTCGGCCCGGCCACGAATTCCACATCGTGAATGAAACGCGACTGGATTGCCTGCCCGCTTGCCGTCGGGTGGGCGTTGAACGCCACGAACTTGCCCGTAATGGGCGCATCGCTCGCCGCCTCAAAGACGATCGGTGCCAATTCCTGTTTTCCCGGCAGGATGTCGGCGATCATTTTCACGCCCCCCGGCAAGTCGTTGATTTGAAACTTCAAATCACCGGCGAAATTAGCGCGTTTGGCGGACATCATGGTGGCGAAACGACCGCCACGCGGCACAATGATGAATTGCCGAGCCTGAGATTCGTTGCGCGCGACTTGCGGAATGCTCATGACCACGCTCGGTTGCTGCGGGGTCACCTCGACGCGATAGGCGAAGTCCGCTCCGCTTTGGTTAAATTGGTCGCGGATTCCAATGACATAATCACCATCGGCCGGCACATTGAACTTCAACACACTATCGGCGCCCCCACTGTCGTCATTCGAGGCAACCTTGGCGCCCTTCGCGTCGTAAAGGTCCATGGCTGAGTCGAGGGGAGAACGGAGGCGGCGGGCAAAGACATTGATGTCGAGCGCGTCACCCTTCTTCGCAGTGAAGCGGAAGAAATCCACGTCGCCTGTCTTCGCGATGATGCCATTGAACGCGACGGGCAGTGAACCGTAATGGGCCGTGGCAGTTTGACGGGTGTCGTTTGGCTCCGCCTCCAGTTCATTGCCAAAGTCTGAAACGCGAATCCAATTTGGAGACGGAGCAATCTCACTGCCTTGCTCCGGAAAGGCGCCGAACTTATCGCTCTCCGCCGCGGGCATTTGAATCTCCTGCGAAAAATCGCCGGTCACACCCCCGATGAATTTGAACGACACTTTTTCCCCAGCTTGGCCGCCTAGCGGATAGACCATCTTCGGCCGCGGGAAATTCCCGAGGTGCAGCCGATACGGGGACTCGTTGCCACTGTAGGTGCCGTCGCGCATCTCGATGTAGTAATGGCCGTCCTGCGGCGCGAGCACTGAGACGAAGGCGTCCTGCATCAGCAACGTCGTGTCGTCTGCGGACGCGAGCACTTTGCCGTCGCTGTCACGGATGGCGAGAAAAGCGTCGAGCATCGCGCGACCGAGGCGAATCGCTTCCACCTCGGCGGAGATGCGCTGACCCTTCTTCGCCTCGACGCGAAAGAAGTCCGTATCCTCGCCGCCCGCCGTACCATTGATGGTGATGCCGAGCGACACCTGATGGGCTTTTGCGCGCTCGTTGTTCGGCTCGAACTCCGTGACGTTGGGGTAAGCCCCGACCCAGAAACGTGCGCAACTCGGATACGCCGCCCGCCGTTCGCACGCGCAACTGGTGCTCGCCGAGCGAACAGTCCTTATCGATCCGGATCGTGGCCTTGATGGCATTGGTCTTGGCTGAATTAATTTTCAAGACCCGGATGCCCGGTCCGATGAAAACGATCTCCGGCGCTGAGTCCAATCGCGCGCCGTTGAGTGTGATGCGAGGTTTCCGTTCCGCGCTGCGTCCCTGGAGGCGTCACGGAATTCAAACGTGGTGAAGCTGCATTGACGCCGAACGCCAGCGCCGCGAGCACAAAACCAACCAGCAGCGCCTTCATAGATTATGCCAGCAGTTCTTTGACGACGTTGCCGTCCTTGACGATGACAATCGGACGCGGTCCAGGCGCGTAAAGCACCTTGTTCGGGTCGATGCCGATCTGATTGTAAATGGTGGCCGCAAGGTCCGGCACGCTTAACGGGTCGGCGTCTGGTTCCCCACCCGTCGCATCGGAGGAGCCATGCACGGCGCCCTTCTTGATGCCGCCACCGGCGAGGACGATGCTGAAAACCTTGGGATAATGATCGCGCCCGCCGGTGTTGTTGATCTTCGGCGTGCGGCCAAACTCCGTCGTGACCATGACGAGCGTGCTGTCGAGCATGCCGCGGTGGTCGAGGTCGCGAATGAGCGCTGCGAAAGCCTGGTCGAACCTCGGCATCTGGTTCGTCCATCGCGTTCTTGATGTTGTCGTGATGATCCCAGCCGCCGTAAGTCAGCGACACGAACCGCACGCCCGCCTCGACGAGACGGCGCGCGAGTAGCATCCGCTGGCCGGCCGTCGTTCATCCATATTCGTCGCGCAAGATTCTGTTTCTCGTCGGTGATCGCAGAACGCCGCGCGGGCCTTGTCCGAGGAAAGCATGGAGTAGGCGCGCTGGTAGAAGGAATCCATGCCGTCGAGCGCGTCGGATTTTTCCAGCGTGCTGAAATGCTCATCCACCGCGGCGCGAATGTCTTTGCGCTCGGCGAAGCGCTTCTCATCCACGCCCGCCGGCAGATTCAAATCGCGCACCTTGAAGCCCGTGCTGGCCGGATCGCTGCCGAGGCTGAAGGGCCCGAACGCCGAGCCCAAGATAGCCGGTGCCCGCGAAGGAATTCGGCATGGACGGAATGCAAACGTAGGGCGGGAGATCGTTGCGCGAACCGAGTTCATGCGAGATGACGCTGCCGAAGCTGGGGAAATGAATCGCCGGGCTCGGACGATAGCCGGTGAACATGTTGTGTGTGCCGCGGTCGTGGTCGGCTTCGCCGTGGGTCATGGAACGCACCACGGTGATCTCTGTCGGCGACTTCGGCGGTCTTCGACCATGTTCTCCGAGAAATGAACGCCGGGCAGCTTGGTCTTCACCGAACCGAGCGGCCCGCGATACTCGATAGGCGCGAGCATCTTGGGATCGAAGGATCTCCTGCGCTGCCATGCCGCCGGGAAGATAAATGTTGATGATGGACTTGGCGGGCGCCCCGCTGCGCAGCCTTGGCCGGAAACGCCAAGGGCTTCGAGCTTGAGCATCTGTCCCAGCGAAAGCCCGAGGCTGCTGACGACACCGACGCGGAGGAAATCACGACGGCTGGGCCGCCACGGATGATCTTTGCCGTTGCACCAAGTTGGTTTCCAATTGCTCATAGCTCGTGCCCTCTGAATCAAGTTATAGATGGAATTTCGGACCCATCGTTCCCGGTTTCGACGCACCGACGCAATTTCTTTTCAAAGATTCTGCGGATGCGACGGTTGCTGCGATTCCCTCACCTTCAAATACAGTGGCAAGTTGCGTAACTTCCTGAAGCTCGCAAAATTCCCGCCGCAGCGACTCGGAAGTTGCGCGATGCAGGCTGCGTTGTAGTTTGCACCATGAACATGGAGGAGCAAACCGCAGAACGAGCGACCGCCTCGCACTATGATGCGCACGAATTTGACGGCTTACGTGACGACCTGGATAGCGAAGTTGAAGGAATCCTTGGCCAGATCGATGGGTATATTCGTGCGAATCCCTGGGTAACCCTCGCCGTGGCCGGCGCCGTCGGGATTGCCGTGGGTCGCGCCTTGCGCCGCTGACCGCATCTTGCTTGCGACTAAACCATCCCTTTTCGCCACTAGTATTCCACCGTGACGCGTGCTTAAACATACGCCATGTACCGCCTGCTCTTAATTCTGACTTTGGTGGTGAGCGCACTGGAGGTTCCAGCAGCGACCTACAAACTGAACCTCTTCATTTGGAGCGAATACATCGATCCCGCCATCATCACGGATTTCGAGAAACGCTTCGACTGCAAGGTCACAATCGACCTTTACGAAGACGAAGCCGCGATGATGGCAAAACTCCGCGGCGGCGGCGCCTCGCAATATGATGTCATCGTCCCGCCCGACTACACGGTGCCAGCGTTGATTAAGCTCAGGCTCCTAGCGCCATTACGTCCGGAAAATATCCCCAACATGCGGTTCATCAGCGAGCGATTCGCCAGTCCCTGGTACGATCCGAGCAATCGTTTCACGGTCCCCTACCAATGGGGGACGCTGGGAATTTACGCGCGCAAGCCGACGAACAAGCCTTACAACGAGAGCTGGGCATTGTTGTTTGACGCCCGGCAACAACCGGGACCGTTTGTGCTGATGGACAGCATGCGTGATACGATCGGCGCCGCCCTCAAATATAAAGGACACAGCATCAACTCCACGGAGCCGGCCCAAGTCAATGAAGCCCTTCGCCTGCTTGCTGATGCGAAGAAGCGGTCCCTGAGTTTCGAAGGCGGCGTGGGCGGCAAAAATAAAGTGTTGGCCAAGGAAGCGGCGGCGGCGATGGCTTACAGCGGCGATGCGATTCGCGGGATGAAGGAAGATGGCGAAACTTATTATTTCATTCCCAAGGAAGGGAGCCAGATCTGGGTGGATAACCTTGCCATCTGTGCCAAGGCACCGAACCGGGTCGTGGCGGAGAAGTTTCTAAATTTCATTCTCAAGCCGGAAATTGGCGCCCAGCTGGCGGACTACAATCAGTGCGCCACCCCCAACCAAGCTGCTATGGAATTTGTGAAACCGGAGAACCGGAACAACGCCCTCATCTATCCGCCCCCGCAGGTTATGAAGCGATTGGAATTCCTCCACGACCTTGGCAAACAAACGAGGCGCTACGACGAGGCGTGGACTCAACTGAAAGCACGGTAAAGTTTCGCCGGCCCTTCACCGCTTGCTCTCCAGATTGCCAGCACCGGCGTGGTCCAAGTTAGAGCCAGCTATGGCACGGCCTCGGTGAGTCGTTGAGTGTAAGTTTTCCGCGCGTGGTCGTAGGCGGCAATCGCGTCGTTCATTTCGTCCGCCCGATAAAAACGTTTCTTCTGCGTCCAACATTGCTCCACGCCTTGCAAGCACCATTCAAGGCTCTTGCGCTCGCGTATGGGTTTGCCGTCGACAAGGACAAAGATCGGATTGCTGTGGGCTGAAGGAAAAATTCGCAACGCCACCCAGCTACTTTTGTCGATAGAAGCTTCGAACGACACTTCCCGAAGCGTGCCATCAGCGAGAAACTCCTGCCGGTCAATCGAATGGCCATTCACGATCAACTCCACCGGCACCGAGCGCGTTCCTCGAAGGCGGGCCTTTTCGACATTCCAGACAAAGCGCGGCGTTGAACTTGGAATTTTCTCACTGAGCAACGCCGCGATTCGAGCCGCAGCCCGAATCTTCACCGGCTTGCTGGAGCGCAACTCACTCCCATTCTCCCCCACTGCGACATCGTTCACCTTGAAATCAATCAAATGACTGAACCCATCGCTCACATAAGTTCGCCCCAGGCGCACACCCTCGCACCAATCATCGTAGGTCAACTTTCCATCGAGTTTCACATAGCTGCGGCCGATGCCGACGCGATCGCCGTAGATGCAGGGGAAATCGGTCTCGCCGCTGGCCCGAACGCGGAAACCGGCGTTAAGGCTGTGATACCACATGTTCAACTCGGCGTACGGATCCGTATCCATCGTGGAAGTGAAATCGATCGCGGGCACCAGTTTGCCATCGGGACCAGGCACTTCATGCGTGATGTCCACGATGAACTCATTTGCGCCGATACCGTCGTACTTTGGCACCGAGTAATTGGGTAAGGGCGACGCGCCTACCTGGATGCCGTTTCCGGAATGCGCCGGCCCCGTTACGGCGCCCTGCTTTTTTGCCCATTTCAAGGTGTTCAAGCCGAGGGTCGGCCAATGCTTGCTGGAGGTGCCGCCGGGATACATCTGGTCTTTCAGCCGCAGGAGGACGAGGTGCCCGCTCTGGTGCGAACCGAACCCGCTTACCTCAATGTCGTAGCGCAGCAAGTAGGGATACTGCGAAACCTTGTCCTCGGCGCCACAGAAGAACTGCTTCTGAAAATCGAAGCACGGTCCCCAGGTGAGATTGGCCCCGATTTTCAAATCCTCACCTTTGCAATGGCGAATCATGTCCTCGGCCATCACACCTTCCGTCGGTTTCACGTAATGCGCGCAGCCGGCGGCATGAATATGATGGTCGCCGGACCACCAACCGAACTTCGACGGATCAATCCAGCGCCCCGTTTGAAAGGATAGCTCTCGCGTAGCGCCATCAATGCTGATGCGTGGACTTCTTCACAATCGATTCCGGACCCCGCATGACTTCGATGGAATAGGTCCCAGTGGGAAGCTTCACCTTCTCGCCATCAGAACGATAAATCTGCGAATGAAATGAAAAGTCCGGAGCCAGCCGTTTCGAAAGCGCTGGATAGACCCGGTTCTGTTCATCGCGAATAAGAAATGAAGCCGTCGTCGGCGCGCCGTTCTCATCGCGCACGCGCCAGACGACTTCGTTGGCAGGACGCGCGGTGAACAGGACGTCCACTTCGCTTCGGTATCCCAAGTCCTGCGTCCCCTGCCCCACGTTGAATTCAAACTTGGCTTCCCGCTTTCCGGCGTCTCGGCTGTAAAGCTGGATGATTCGATATTCCAATCCCAATCCGCTTAACGTCGCCGTCAACGGCTGCGCATCGAACATCGCGAGGTCGAGCCATTCGTGAACAATCTCCGCGGCATCCGAACCGGCCATCTTCTTGGCGTTGGGACTGGTCGCCTTGAGTGGAGCGGTTGTGCCAGCATCGTTCACCACCTTCACCAAAAATACGCGCCAGCCTTGTTCATCCAACTCAGGCTTGGCCGGTCCGGGCGCCACCTTCACCCGCATCTCGGGATTAATGGTCACGCCAAACAGCACATGGCGATCGAGCAGCGTCTGAATTTTATCCACTGCTCTGCCCGGAGCCAGTGCGGCGGCTGATTGCAACTCTTCGTTCTCCACGTCGCTGAGTGGCGCCCCGAGAAATGCCATCGCTCGAGCGACACGTTGCGCCTGCGCGTGCAGAGGTTGGAACTCAACGTTGGTGACAACCGTCAAGGGCGCGGCGGAAGCGGTGACGACAACGACGCAAAGAAGTGCAATGGAGCGACGCATAAATTTTTTGGAGTTACAGCCTGATCCTAGCCACAACTTGTTGGATGTGAAGAGGGATTCCCTCTCGGGCTGAAGCGGGAGGTAAGCCGGCGAAACAGTTCACTGGGGCCGGGAACGCGAGCTACAGGTGCGCCCTGTTGAAGGCGCAGCGGAGGCTTGCCAAGTCGCGATTCCCACCTGCGACGCCGTTTTATTCGCGGTTGATTGTCTCCACGCGATCGCTATCGATGACTTTTTTCAAATGCCCGCCCACCACTTCCTTCCAGATGGCGTACCCCTTGGCGTTCATGTGCAACCGGTCCGCGACGTAGATGTCCGGCTTCGGCTCACCGTCGGAACCCAGCATGTGCGGGTGGACATCGATGTAGCTCAGATGGGGGTGCTGCAAAATGTAATCGCGAATCAAGCGGTTGGCCTCACGCACTCGATCGATCTGTGCCCAGCGCGCCGGGTTGGGCGCAATGGAAATGTACACCAGCTTCGTCTGCGGCAATTTCTCCCGCACTTTCGTCGCGAAGGTCTTGAAGTCCGTCAACACGGTCTCTGGCGACTTGCCCGCGTTCAGGTCATTGCCGCCAGCATAGAGAACAATCGCCCGCGGCCGGTACGGGAGCACTATTCGCTCCGCGAAGTGTATTGAGTCTGAAATGTGTGATCCGCCAAAACCACGATTGATCACGCGATAGTCGGGAAGATCCTGCGCCAGGTTCTTCCAGAGGCGAATGCTGGAGCTGCCGATGAACAGGACGGCGTTGCGCGGCGGCGGATTGGTTTTATTGCTCGCCTCAAAGGCGAGGATCTCTTTCTCGAACGCGTTGGTTTTGCTTTGCGCGGTGGCGGTCAACGCGAACAAACAGAGAAGCCACAGCTGGAATGGAAAACGCATGGCAAAAGATATTAGGCTGCTTGATTAGGACAAGTTGTTTACCGGCTGTGCAAATCGGCTTCGCGACCGGTAGGCGAGACGACGCGGGAAACCACTAGCGAGTCGGCAAAAGCTGAATCCCGTCCACGACAACAAACCCGTCCGTCATTTGATTTCTAATTGAAATGCTGATGGATTCGCCCGCTCGCAACTCAAACCGTCCGATGGAAACCAGCCCATTCCCCTGTCGCTGGTTCACCCGAGTCGTCACGGTCTGCTCGCCGGCCCGGGCGGTCACAGGCACGTTGCTGGCGCGATTCGCGTGAGGTGAAAAAATGAGAAACGTATCGTAAGTGCCCGCACGTTCGGGCTTCGCTGTGAAGGTCACGGACATCTCACCCTTGTTGGAATTGTTGTCGTGGATGTAGCCAGTGCCCACCCGCGGCGAAACTGCGCTGGATGAAACCCAGTCCCCAACCTTGACTGCGTCTTCATCGTCAACGACAAGGCCATCTAGTTTCACTGGCGCCACCCCCGCGCGGCCCGGTCCAGTCCATTCCAGCACTTGCTTGTCCGCGAGCAACCGCGCTTTGAGCCGTGCGTAATCCACTTGCTGCACGGGAACTTTGTCATCGATCGCCATTGCGGCTGCCGTGGCGGAGGACTCGCCGAGGATCATGAACACAGGCTCCATGCGAATGGACCCGTAGGCGATGTGCGAAGCCGCCATGCAAATGGGCACAAATAAATTCTCGCACTCACTTCGCTTCGGCACGATCGAGCGATAAGAAATCGGGTAAGGCTTCATTGGCGGCACCTGTACATCCCCCTCGTTCTCGACGCGCCCGTTCTTCACGATCCTCTGGCAATTGTGCGAGTCCATATTGTAGGCCGCCAGACCCACGGAATCATGAATCACCTCCTGATAACGACAGTTCTTCTCCGTCATGACGTAATCGGAAACGAGCCGGCGCGCCTCCCGAACGTAAAGCTGATTCGGCCAGCCATCCGTTTCCAGAAATTCGTCCTTGCACGGGCCCCACTGCTGCATCTCCCGACGCATGTTCTCCGGGACGCGCGGACTGGTGGCCAGAAAAGTGATGAACCCCCGAATATAGTCCTCATGCTCGCGCGCCATGCGTTCACGCGCGGCGTAGTCAGCTTCCGGAAAGTCATAGTTCGCGCCGATGAAGTCAGTGGAAAATCCCCCGTTGTTGTTGATGTCGGTCTTTTGGTTCGGCATCCAGATGGGGTTCCAGAATTCCTTCAACTGCGGCGTCTTGCCCGCACGAACCAGCGCTTCGAGGTACCGGCCCAGCAACTCAAATTGGCGCGCGTCGTACCGGGAAGGCGGCGCGACGGCGCCGCGATTCGCCGCATTCGTTGTGAAGCAAAGGCGATAGTTGTAAGCCTGCACTTTCTTGTCGCCCGAACCGGGCTGACCACCATCACCGGCCTGGATGAACGGCAGGAGTCCGCTGCTCGGATCGCCCGGCTTAACGTAAGGGTCCACGGCCACGGTGAACTGATGCTTGGGCGTTTGCGCGCGCACGCCATTTAAGGTCTCGCCATACGTGGAATTCGCCTCGCGTCCCACATGGTAGGAGACCCCCGCCTTCGCCATCAGATCGCCTTCGTAAGTGGCATCGATGAACATTTTCGCGCGATACACGTTTCCGTCCTCGGTGGTGAACGACGTGATGCGCGCCCCGTTCTTTTCCACGGACTTGAGCCGTTGCTCCCGCCGCACGCGGAGGTCGTTCTCTCGCAACAGATCGTGGTAAACCCCGAGCGCGACCTTGGGCTCAAACGTCCACATCGTCGCATCAACGGCGTCTAGATTCGAAGCCGCCGATTGCCCGCTTCCACGCTTGGTGAAGTATTCGCGGCGCGTCTCCAACGTCCACGAACTGTCCTTGGTGTAATGCCGGGCAATACGGTGATAAAAATCCCGGGAGAGTCCGCCGATGGCTGCCTTGTTCCCGATGTCCGTCGCGCTCAATCCGCCGGTCGTCAACCCGCCAATGTATTTTCCAGGCTCCGCGATGGCCACTGTCTTGCCCAATTTCTTGGCCTGCACCGCGGCAATGATTCCAGCGGACGTCCCGCCAAAAACGCAAATGTCAGTTTCAATGGTCTCGGCGCGAAGCGGGAAGGTGAACAGGAAGACGAGGGCACCCACCAGCGTAACGCGTTGAGCATAGCCTCGGACGAAAACCGAATTCTCCGACTGAAAGGAAAAGCTGCCTGCGTTCTTTTTAGTCTTCATGGATTTCCCGATTGAACATTTCACCTCCTCAAATTGCAATCGACCTGTGCGCGAAAAGCTTCTGATCACTGGACCTGGCGGACGGGTGGGAACGCAAATTGTTCCCCTCCTGCGCGAACATTTCTCCCTTCGCCTCTTCGACACGCAGCGCCTCAGCCCGGTCGGTGATGATGAAGCAATCTCAGGCGACATCCAGGACTTCGATGCGTTGCGCCGCGCCTGCTCGGGCGTCGATGCGATGTTACATCTGGCGGCAATTTCGGATGAGGCTGATTTCCACTCGCAGCTTCTGCCGGTGAATCTGGCGGGCACTTACAACGCCTTTGAAGCCGCGCGTCAGAGCGGCGTGAGGAAAGTAATCTTTGCCAGCACTGGCCAGGTGATCCTGAACTACGGCCGCGAGACGCCGGTAAAGACGGAGATGCCCGTGCGCCCCTCGACTGTTTACGCCTGCACGAAAGTCTTCGGGGAAGCGTTGGCGCGCCAGTATTCGGAGGCGCATGGGATGTCCATGATTTGCCTGCGTATTTGCTATTTTCGCGCCTACGAAGATCCGCTCCTCCGCATTCCGGGCCACGATGTGCAATACGATTGGTGCAGCCCGCGCGACCTTACTCAGCTCATTACGAAGTCCCTGCGTTCAAGCCTGCGCTTCGGAATATTCTTTGGCATCTCGAACAACTCCAAACGGCAGTGGGATCTGGACAATGCCAGGGAAATGCTCGGCTACGAACCCATGGATGACGCCGCGAGATTTCTCACCAAGCGAGAATGATGCGTCAATCACACCCGCAGGAAAATCCGCCGCTGATATAAAAACCGCGCCAGCAAGACGACGATCAGGAGGATGACGCAGGCGAGCACAAACTCACCAGCGCCAGGCGCAACGTGCGAATCGAAGAATTGCTTCACATCCCCTCCCGCAAAGCGCGCCGCGATGTCCGGGAATTTCACGAGGCTCCGCGCCATGTAAAGAGTGATGGCATTGGCGCCAATCCAGATGAACGGCGTTGCCCAGCGTTGGTAGCCCCAGACATCGATGATTTGATGGAACACACCCAGCAGGATGGCGCTAAATCCGCCTGCGAGCAGGACGTACGATGAGGTCCAAATCTTTTTGATGACGGGGAAATGCCAACCCCATGCGAAACCTGCGAGCACCATTGCCATCCCGCCACCGATAAGCCAGAGCACTTTCTTCCGTTCCTCGACAGCGGGATTTTTGAGCAACACGCCGGCGAATATACCCAGAAGACACGTCCCAATCGCGGGCAACGTGCTAAGCAATCCTTCCGGATCCCAAGTGCCATCCCATCGTTTGCCGGGGAGATATTTCGAGTCGATCCAGTTCGCGAGGTTGGCTCCCGGCTGCAAACGAACCAGCGCCAATTCCAGGCACGGGCACGAACGCCATCAGCGCCCAATAGCCGATCAGTAACGAGGCACAGGCGATAATCAACCCGCGCAAACGGAGATTCAGGAAAAGCAACGAGGCGAACAGGTAGCAAAGCGCGATTCGATTCAGCACCCCGAGCAATCGAATATCCGGCCATTCGTTGCTAACCCCACCGGAGTAGATGAGCGCCAGGAAAAACAGCAGCACGAAACGTCGGAACACCCGCCGATGGGCTGCCGCCTTACCCTCTCGCTCCACCAATTTGGTCAGCGAAAAAACAATCGAGACGCCCACAATGAAAACGAAGAGAGGAAAGATGAGGTCGTAGAAGCGAAAACCTTCCCACTCGACGTGTTCCAACTGCGTGCCAAAGAAACCGGCGACCCGGCTAAGCATCCCGCCACTGCCGCCTGCCATCTTGTTCAAGGATTCCACGAGGGCGTCCGCACCAAGGATCCAGAACATGTCGAAGCCCCGAAGAGCATCGACGGAAACCACGCGGCGCGTTTCAGGTGTAATGGAGATCGGTCCACTGACCGGCGCCGTCGGGGTTGGGTTCATGGCGCGTTTGTCTCAAATCGACGCGGCCGGATCAACAGATCCTCTAACGCGACGGGCGCAAGTCGAAGCACCCGAGCGTTCCCTTATCCCTGGCGTGGAACAAGCCATTGGCCAGTGCCGGATGCGCGCGAATGTCCGTCCCTAAAATTTGCGCGCGAGCCAAAGGAAGGAATTTATCTGGAGAAGCTTTCGCCAGAATGAGTTCGCCACGTTCGGTCAGGATCAAAAGCCGGCCGCCCACGACCATCAACGTGCCGGCACCAAATCTGTCTTCGCTCCAGAGGATTTTCCCGGACTTGAGATCCACGCATCGAAGATTGCAGCGCTGTTCCTGCCGGCCATCGAATCCGAAAAGCAGGCCGCGATGTTGAACGCTGGTGGCATAGTGATTGGATAGAATGTCATCCCCGCTCCACAACACTTCCGGCCCGCTGATGCCGAAGCGCAACAATGCTGCGCCAGCCCCATAACTTGCCGACAGGAAAACTTGGTCTTCGATGATGAGCGGCACCGCCGCGCTGACTGAAGCCTGGATGCGTGGCGCCCACGGGAATTCCCAAAGGACTTTCCCGTCCGTCTCGAGCGCCACCAAACCTTTTCGGGCGAAGACAAACACCCGGCGCTTTCCTCCGATAGTCGCGGCCACGGGCGAAGAATAGCTCGCTTCCTGATCGGTAGCCTTCCACCGCATCTTGCCGTTGGATTTATCGAAAGCCACGATACCGGCACCCTTGTTTCCCCCGAGATTAAGAATCACCGCATCGCCTTCAACGAGCGGAGAGCACGCGATGCCAAAGAATCCTTTGTCGTTCCCAAACTGTTTGCGTGTATCGACGCCCCACAAATTCGTACCGGTGTTGAGATCCCAGCAGTTCAACAACCCATCGGCGCCGAACGTAAACACGCGTCCCTCGTCGATTGAAGGAGTCGCCCTTGGTCCATCCTCGAATCCGAAATCGTCCCGGTAAGTGGCCGGCGAAGCCGCGCGCCAAAGCCGGGTGCCGTTGGTGGCGTTGAGGCACTCGACAACCTCCTGGTTGTTCACACGATGGAAAAGAATCAAACGGTGGGAAGAGACAACGGGGCCACTCCAACCCACGCCAATCTTCATTCCCCACATCCTCTTGGGTCCTTCTACAGGCCAGACGGCAGCGAGGTTTGTCTCTTTGGAAACTCCATTGCGGTCGGGACCGAGGAACTGTGGCCAGTCGGCCGCAGAAATCGGAAGGCCGATAAGGAAGAAACTCACCCCAGCAAGCCACCACGTCGCCCGGGGAGGAATCATTGGTTCAAGGAAATTCTCTCGAGCCTTGGCGAACAGCCACGTCATTCCGGACAACATGCCAAAGCTTGGCGCGAGTCCGGCGGGGCCGAGAAGTACTTTCGTTTCGGGGAGGCTTCTTGCGCCTCGCCGTTTGCAGCGTAATCTTGCGCCATGAATCAAGGGGTTGTGGCCGGGATCATGTGCGCCGCCATGTTGTTGCTCGGGACGGGTTGCCGAAGTGCGATGTATTCAACGTATGAAAAGTTTGGCGTCTACAAGCGCGACCTGCTGAAGAAGAAGGTAATTGCGGCGCGCGACGAGGAAAAGGAGGCGGGAGAGCAGTTCAAGGATGCATTGACCAAGCTGCGCGAGCTCTACGGGAATTCGAACACCGACCTTGAGAAAACCTACGACAAGCTGAAAAGCGAATACGATGCCTCCACCGCCAAATCTGACGCCGTTCGCAAGCGCGTGCGCGATATGGAGACGGTAGCGGCGGATCTCTTCCGAGAATGGGATGGCGAGATTAAACAAATCTCCTCGGAAGCCATGCGTGCGAGCAGCCGTGAACAGTTGCGGCAGACTCGCCGCCGTTATGAGGAAATGCATGCCTCGCTCAAACGGGCGGAAGAGAGCATGACACCCGTGCTGACCAAATTCCGCGATCACGTACTCTACCTGAAACACAATTTGAATGCCCAATCGATCGCCTCACTCAAGGGCGAAGCGGTGTCGATCCAGAATGACATCACGCGCCTACTCGAAGAAATGAACCAATCGATTCAACAGGCCGATTCGTTCATCAAACAAATGGAATCCACCAAATAACCTGCAGTCCACCGCAACCCCAGTTCGTGCAGAACCAATTCAACAAGGTCGCCATCTGCAGCGGGCACATGATCGATCAGCCCAATCGCAGCAGCCCACGGTTCCCTCCTGAGAAGGAGAGGCCCGTCTTGCAAGAAATTCAGCGTTGGCTTGCGTGTTGGGACATTGGTTCTGGCGACTTGGCGGTCTGCGGAGGCGCACGTGGCGCAGACATCCTGTTCGCCGAGGAATGCCTGCGACGCGGCGCGCGTGTCTGGCTGCTTCTGGCGGAAGACGTCGAACCTTTTATCGAACACTCGGTGCGCTTGGAAAACAGCGACTGGGTGGATCGTTTTCATGCGTTAATCAAACACTGCGACGTAGGCATCCTGGGCGGTGAGACTGGCAAAATCCCGCCTCCCCGCCCCCTGCCCAACGCCACGCAAGCCATCGACATTTACGGTCGAACTAACCTTTGGATCATCGAGACCGCTCGGAATGAGGCAAAAGCGTGCGACGCCATTTTCGCCCTTCTGGTTTGGGACGAGAAATCAACGGGCGACGGTCCGGGCGGAACCTCCGACTTCGAAGCACGAGTGCGTCAACTCGGTGGTCACCGGGAGATCGTTAATCCCACCAAACTCGCGCCGGCTTAGTCGGAATTCACCCACGCCACGCGCCGCCAACAGGCACAAGCTCACCCTTCGGCTCGCAACACTTCCAAAGGCGGGCGCTGAAGAACGGAGCGACTGGCCGTGAGCCCTATCACGATCGTGAGCACGGAGTTAATGGCAATAGCAGCGGTCACCTGGGCGATCGGAAGTGAAAAGCTGATCTTAAAGACGAACTTCGTGAGAGCCCATTGTGCGCCCACGGCAAGAGCGATGCCCGTAACGCTGGCCAGCATTCCGAGCAGGAAGAACTCAATCAGCTGGATACGCATCAACTGGCCTGAGGACGCCCCAAGGGTGCGCAGCAGCACCGTCTCGCGCAATCGTTGATAGCGGCTATTCAGAACGGCCGTGACCAGCAGGATTAAACCCGTGAAGACGGTGAACAGCGCCATGAATTGGATGGCGAACGAAATCTTCGAGACGATTCCTTCCACAACGCGGAGCACGAGCGTGAAGTCAATCGTCGAGACGTTCGGGTAGCGTTGCACCACTGCCCGTTGCATGGCTGCGGAGGCTTCGCTGTCCTTAACCCGTGTGGTGATGATAAAAAATCCAGGCGCGTCATCCAGGACACCGGTCGGGAATACGACGAAAAAATTTGCCTGCAAACGCCGCCAGTCCACGCGACGCAAGTTCGCAACGCGCGTTTTCATCGGGATGCCTTGGATGTCGAAAACAATTTCGTCGCCTAACTCCACGGCGAGATCCCGCGCGATGCCTTGTTCGAGCGAAATGGGAACGACGTCGCTGTTGGGCGATACGCTCTTCACCCACTGGCCGGACAGAAGCTCCTCCGAATCCGCCAGGCGGTCGCGGAATGTCGATCGGTACTCGCGCCGTAACGCCCAGCGATCGTTCCGTGCCTTCCCCTTGATGAGCTCGCTCGCGGGGACGCCCTTCACCGATTGAATGCGCATAGTGACCACGGGCGAAACGTCGATCACGGGCAGGGCCTGGTTCGTGAGCAGGTTGATGACGCCATTCTTTTGATCCGCTTGCACATCGAACAAAACGGCGTTCGGCTTGTTGCCGTTGCTGTCCGGAGTCAACTGTTGCACCAGCGAATGCTGCACCAGATACAACGTCAGGATCAGGAACGTACCGAGTCCAAGCGACACCATCAGTAGCATGGTGCGATTATTGGGCCGGTGCAGGCTGGCCAAGCCCTGCCTCCAAACGAAAGGCCACGAAGGGCGGGTCACCCTTCGCACCGTCCAGACCACCATTCGCGATACGGCCAGCAGTAGCAGCAAGGCACCTGCGAGTCCGCCAGCGAACCCGACGCCTTGTCGCCACTCCTTCGTCTGCGAAATGGCAAACCACACAACACCGGCAGCAATGGCCGCGTAGGCAACGAAGAGCCACGGGTCCCGCGGATTGGAGTGATCGAGATTTCGGCGGAACACGGCGAGCGGCGAGACGTTGCGCACCTGTAAAAGAGGCAAAAGGGCGAACAACATGCAGATCACAAACCCCAGCGAGGCCGCCCGCAGGACCGAGAATCCATCCAGCGCAAAGTGGACTTCGATCGGAATGAAATCGGCCATCGCCCACGGGAGAAGTTGTTGTAGCGCGATGCCCAGCCCGGCTCCCGCGATCACTCCGGTCAATCCCAAGGCTGCTCCCTGAATCAGGTAAATCGCAAACGCCTGACCGGCGGTGGCACCGAGACAACGAAGCACAGCGACCGAATCCAGCCTTTGGCGCACATGCACTTGGATGGCGCTCGCAATGCCGATGGCGCCAAGCAACAGCGCTATAAACCCGACCAAATTGAGGAAGCGATAGAGATTCTGCAGTGATTGCCCAAGGTCACCTTTGCGTTCCTCCACCGTATCGAACCGCAACTGCAATTCCTCACGACGCTCCCGCAAAGTTTTGACAGCGTCCTGCAAGGCTGCCTCCGAGGAAAAACGAATATAACGTCGAAAACGCGCCAGGCTGGAGTCGCCGAGCAGCCGTGTCGCTTCCAACTTTTCCATCGGTAGGAACGCACGGGGCGCGAGGCTTGCGAACAGTTCATTGTCGCCGGGAACTTTCAGCAACGATCCGACGATCGGAACGGTGAGTTCGCCGATCTTCACGTCCTCACCCACCCGCACTCCAAACTGATGCATCAGGCTGTCCTCCACGAGCGCCCCTTCCCCCCTCTTGAACCGCGCCCACCCCTCTTTGGGTGAGGTTTCCACTGCGCCATAGTATGGAAAATCTCCACTGAGCCCGACGATCTGCGCGAGTCGCGTCCCCTGCCCTTTCGGAAATAAAACCATGGAGGAAAACAAAACCTGGTCCGATTGAGCGTCACCGACACTGTCCAGGAATGCGCGCTGCTCCGGGTTGAAGGCATCGCGTGATTGAACCATCAAATCGGCGCCCAACAGTGCCTTCGTTTGTTCCTCCACCGCCCGCTCCAGGTTTCGGCCGAAGGAACCAATCGCCACCATGGCAGCAATACCGAGAACGATGGACATCGAGAAGAGCAACAGCTTGCGGCGGCTGCGCCGGCTATCACGCCACGCCATGCGGAAAAACCAGGACCAAGCGACTTGCCCATTCGGGGTGGAAGACTTTGAAGGCGTCACAGCGGGGATGGTTAAGCGGGCAGCGAAGCCGTGTCCTCGACCACCCGTCCGCCCCGCAATCGCAGGATACGGTCGGTGCGACGAGCCAGCTCGAGATCATGCGTTACCAGGACGAGCGCCGTATCGAGCTCGGCATTCATCTGAAAAATCAGATCCACGACTTTGGCGGCCGTATCCGCGTCGAGGTTTCCGGTCGGCTCATCCGCAAAAAGAATATGCGGCCGGTTCACGAAGGCGCGGGCGAGAGCGACTCGCTGTTGTTCGCCGCCGCTCAGCTGCGCCGGATAATGTTCAAGGCGATCCCCGAGGCCGACGCGCGCGAGCATTTGCTGGGCATCATTGGTGGCCCCGCGTTCGCCACGAAGTTCGAGGGGAATCATCACGTTTTCCAACGCTGTCAAATTGGGCAGGAGCTGGAAGTTCTGGAAGACGAAGCCTGTGTGCTGGTTGCGCAAAAACGCTCGTTCATTTTCGGTCAGCGCATTCAAGTCCTGCCCATTGAGATACACGGACCCGCTGGTGGGCGAATCCAGCCCGGCACAGAGGCCAAGCAGGGTTGTCTTCCCGCTGCCTGAAGGCCCGACGATGGCGCAGGTGGCCCGGCGCGGCAGTTGAAAACTGACAGTGTCCAGGACGGTCAGCGTCCGGCCGCCGCTGGGATAGGCACGGGAAAGGTTTCGCGCCTCCAGAATGATTTCCGAACTCAATGGATTATCCAGTCGCACGCGACAACTTTGGAGGTGAAAGACGGTTCGTGCAGGTTATTTTTGCATCCGCGTGTTAACATTCAGCGCGTGCGCAAGAATATGACTGTTCAAAAAGCTATTGGCACATTCCTCGTGGCCGCCCTCCTGTGGACAGCGCTGGCGGTTTCCGCTTGGGGAGCGGAGCCGGGTCGCAAGACCATTGTAGTGCTGGGGGATAGCATCGCGGCGGGCAGCGGCGTTGATTTGGAAGACGCCTTTCCCAGCCTCCTGCAAAAGCGCGTGGACGAGCAAAAACTTCCTTATGGGGTGGTGAATGCCGGAGTCAGCGGCGACACCACCGCCGGGGGAGTTCGCCGCATGCCGTGGATTTTACGAAGGCCGATGGATGTGCTGGTTATAGAACTGGGCGGCAACGACGGATTGCGCGGACTCGCTCCGGAAGAAACGCGGACGAACATCCTGAAAATTATCGGCCTCGCCCGTGAGAAGTATCCACGTGTGCAAATCGTGTTGGCCGGGATGCAAATGCCGCAGAACATGGGCGCGGACTACAATCGGAAATTTCGCGAGGTATACACCACCGTGGCTCGAGAGCAGAAGACTGCCCTGATCCCATTCCTGCTCGAAGGCGTGGGCGGCAAGCCTGAATTCAACCAGCCTGACCGCATTCATCCCAATCCCGAAGGCCACCGCATCGTCGCAGAGAATGTGTGGTCGGTCCTCCAACCTTTATTGAACGCAGGCGTGAACCAGTGAGAAACGCTGCATTAGCAAGCCACCGCAGGGGCTTTTCAGATTACAACGGTCCACACGAGATTCCGCGTGGTTCCTGCGCCGGGTTTGTTTTCACGAACAGGAAGGCGCCTGGCTCATGGGCCAGCGGTGTAACCCAGTGGCAGACGTTTTTCTCAATGACGTAGTGGTCATTCGTCCGCAACGTGATGGGCAGACGGCCTTCCAGATGCAGGTCCAACCCGCCATCAAGCACGAAGATGACTTCCACTTGATGCGGGTGGCGCTTGGGCGCTTTGGCTTTCTCCGCATCTTCCGGCAACACAGCAATACCGATGGCGAGCACATCGCTCTTCAGAAAGAAGGGGTGGTCCACGTCAGCCCCCGCGAAATACATCGAGGTGGACGGCGTGTCACTGCCACTCGATTGCTTCATGGCCGTGATGAGCCCGCGGAGATTAAGCGCCCGAAGAGCTGATTCAGTAGAGGTTTTCTCCCAGGCGTTCTTCAATAGGAACGCCCGGCGCTCATACGCGGCCACGCGCGGATCTCGCGACGATGATATGGTGTCCGTTCCCTTATCCTTGTTCGCCGACGCCATTCGCAACGCAACGCGAATAGCATCGGCGCGATCCTGGAAGCGTCCATCTCTTATGGCGTGCTCGAGTTCCTCGGCCAATTCGTCAGGCAGTTCCACGTGCAAGCGTTTCATCAAGGCGACCTTAACACGGCGCTCCACCATCCCTCCAGTCTCCACGGCAATGCGCAATGCCGACAAACAACAAGATCACGGGAGCATCGTTCGAACGCGATAGAAACTCTGGCCGTCCGCGGCGTTGGTATGACCGACGCGCTTGAAATAATCATCGCCGGTCAGGACTTGGACCCGCGACCAATTTGTCTCCAAGAGATTAGTGGAGTACTCGACGGTGCAAAGGCGATTTGCCATCGACCCAAAGGTGACAGTCGTCACGCCGTTGGTCCGCGTGATGTCGGAAATGTTGACGCCCGCTTGAAACCACACCGGCAGTATCGTGGAACTGGTGTGGATGGGAAATCCGCCGTGACCGTTGGTGGAAACATCGACGGCCTGAAAGCCCACTTTATAAAGGCCCGGCTTCGTGGCTGAGAAACGGCGTCCGTGAATGTGCCCATACGGGTCAACCCCGCTCGCGCCGCTCCCCTGGGTGATGCGAAAGAGATTGGTCAGCACGTCACCCACCGCTGCGGAAAGACTTGGTCCGCTGGCAACAGTGGAGTTCGTATCCCAAAAACCGAATTTCCCACCGACAGGGCCGGACAAAAGGACCATGCGCGCAAAAATCAGCGACCCGCTCGAGGCAGCGCCCGCCACGGGCCCGCCGTATTCAGCGGTCTGCGGCAAAGCCGTAAGAGTAATGTTGTTCTGAAAGTAGCCGGCGTATTTGCCGGCATTGGTGTATTCCAGCGTCTTCACATACCCGGACGATGCGTTAAAGTCCTCGCCGTTATCCCAGGTCAACGGGGCTCCGTGATTCGTGCTGGCCGCGCCAATGTTCAGGTGACCGTGGTCTTGAGCGGGAAGAAAGACGGCCACCAGGTTAAGGGTGAGGAGAAGTGACAATGTGGATTTCATTTTGGTTTGGTTAAGCATTGGAAATTCATGGGGGCGTGCCGCCGGGGTTGACGAAGCGAGAATTTGGTCGTGACAGTTCAGCCCCAATCTCTCGCCATGGGCGTGTTTCCACATGACTGTCCACAAAGAGATAATTCGCCCGCAGGTCATGGCGTTCCACGCCCACTTCACCTCTGAAGGTCTGTGGCGAGTAATCTCCATCCTGTGCAGGCGAAAAATGGAAGTGATCGTTGTGTGCGTATTTGTCAGCGCATTCGGTCATGTAGAGCGTGTCGGAAGGCGACGGGACCGAGACGGTGCGGGTGTAATTGGCGTGAGGGTCCGCGTCCTCCAAGAGGTAATCGTTGATGGCGTAGCTGTAACGTCGGGTGCGGTTTGCGTCCTTGGGGCAGCGATAAACATTAGTTACGCCGTATTGTTCCAGAGAGGCGACCCACGACTGCCCGGTGTGTTGCGACCGCGGGAGAGTGTCATCGTTTTCGTGCGCGAACATCTGGCTGGCTATGCCGATCTGACGAAGGTTGTTAAGACAGACAGTCGCTGCCGCTCGCGCCTTTGCTTTCGACAAGGCAGGCAATAAAAGGGAGGCTAGGACCGCGATTATCGCGATCACAACCAGTAATTCAATCAGGGTAAAAGCACGCTTCACAAGATAGTGATCGGGCACAGTGAAAATGGGCTCCGACGCCGCTAGGTAATTTGAAATTCCGTATCTGCATCTGCGGATAGGAATTAAAAGGCCGCCGTGGGTAGGCGGATCAAATCAGGAATGGAATCAACCGATCCGAGGAGGCGGGAGAAGCGGCACTTCGGCCCGTGCCATTGCGTGACTCGCTGTAGGTGCGAGATGTCGGGCAGGCGACGGCGGAATCAAACGTGATGATCCCGGCAAAAGGTGAAAGTCAATCTTGGTCCCGAGCTTTTGTTGCTGCTCTTTTTTCTCGGCTGCTTTGCCGTCTTTTACCAACTTGCAAACACGGCAGGGATGTTTTCCGTTGAACGTTTTCTGCAATGTGACGCTGAGGGAATCGGTTTTCGAAAAGTTGACGGCCATCCCAACCCAAGCTGCAGATTGTAGCAACACCCAGTGGCCGCCGATGGCCAGCACCAGCACAAACACCATGATCCATTTACTGCAGCGGACAAGCACGGGCGCAGGTTGCAGGACGAAGCAAACCCTTGTCAATCTGCGGCTAGAACTAGCGAAATCCACTAGCTCAACCGCTGCCAAACGTGAAAGGTCAAAGTGGCTTGCGGCCACTGATGATGCGAACCAGAATCACGATAATGGCAATCACCAGCAGGATGTGGATGAGGCCGCCCATGGTCGAACCAGTAACTATCCCGAGCAACCAGAGAACGATCAGAATAACGCAGATGGTCCAAAGCATAATGTTTCTTCCTTTTAACGCTTACAGCGAACTCTCCTTGGGAGCCTGAAATGACCCCGCGGTCGAACAGTCGGGCGGCAACGCGCCTTTAGCGAGGACTATTCGCACAAACTTATAATTGGGGAGAGTTGCCCAAGCTTGGGCAAACCAGTTGGGCCAGAGGGTTGGAGGAAAATTCGGAGAACCCGCTATGCCACGGGAAACGCGCACACTAATGCAGGACGAGAATATCAAGTCGGCGCCCCTCGCAGGTGAGGGTTGCTTTGATGGAAATTTCCAAAGGCAAGCTACTGCCGTCCTTGCGCAGGATGGTGATTGGGCACGGCATCTGACTGCGAAGGTGAATTTGCCGCATCAACATCCGACAACTCTCAGCCGCGAGAAGTTCTGAGATGTGGCAATAATTCAACTCTTTCATCGCGCGCCCAAAAAGGTCGGCAGCCGCACGATTCGCATCGAGAACAACGCCTGCCTCGTGAATCAGCGCTCCCTCCAAGGTCGCCTCCATGAGACTTCTCATTTGCGCGACCGCCGCCGACATAACTTCGTGGTCCCCACGGCAAGTTTGTCGGACGGGAGAACGCATATTAACTCAACCTGGAAACACTTCGCTGAGGTGCGCCTCGTTTGACGCTACGAGTTTTTTCCGGGCCGGGCGACGTGATGCTTAAATTCGTGCGGAGAGATAGTTCCTGTTCGGCTTGGAACCAGTTCTGTACATCCTGTCCATCGGGTCGGCCAGCTTGCTCCCAAATTTCGTAGGCTCTCCGAGCGATTTCGTCCCGGCTGCTACGGGACCATTCCGCGCTGAAAGTATTCTTTGCCATAATCCTTGATTCTTAACTTCCGAAATAATTTAAGGATAAAATTGAACCCTGAAAATCAGGCGACCTCTGGAGTCAGCGACCGGTAAAAGTCCCCATGTTTTCGCCACTACCCAGCGTCCCCTCTTCTCGCACGCCCAGCCAATACTGTGACGGGTCTCTTTTGAAAATTGCAGCTCACCACCGTGCCTTTGGGAGTATTCCGACGAAACTCCAGCGCACCACCTATCATTCGCGCACGATAACGCATCATGTGTAGGCCCAAACCGGCCCTGTCTGCGAACTGAGCGGGAAGCCCTTTCCCGTTGTCACGCACGCTTACATTCACGGAGTCTTTGGTCTCCATCAGGGAGATGGTGATCTGTCGAGGCTTGCCATGGTTCACGGCATTGGACACGGCTTCCTCGACGATGCGATACACATTCGTCGCCACATTGACGTCATGGATGAAAACGGGTCGGCGAATCTCGCAGGAGCATGCCACTTTATGGAGTTGCGTGGTCCTTGCAGCCAGGTCGCGGAGCGCCATCATCAGCCCGCGCGATTCGATTTCCACGGGCTGCACGCTGCGCGCCAGCTTGCTGGCCTCGTCCGTGGCCTGATTGAGCAAGTGCGAAATGGCCTTCGCATCATTTGCCTCTGATAGATTCTTGGACTGCAATTGGTATTCTAGGATGGAGGCCTTGAATTTCAGGCCGGTCAACTGCTGGCTCAACCCATCATGCAACTCCTGTCCGAACCGCTGTTGTTCACGGGCACTGACCGCGACGATCTCGCGCTCCAACCCGACGCGTTCCGTGATATCTTCATGGGCGATCACCACGCGCACAGGCCCTGGTCCATTGAACGAAACGACCTTGCCATGAAACCATTTCTCCACGCCGCGCACCTGGCAGAGGTAGTCCATCTCGAACTCGGCACGCTTTCCTGTTAAGACCGCCCGGACGCCGTCTGCGAATTTAGGGAAACCCGTCGCACCCGATGGAAACATTTCCGGCGGCCGAAAATACTGCGTACCAACTGCCCCGCGATCGGTGACCGTTTCCACACATGAACCCAGCTCGCGCCATGCTTTGTTCGTGGCCAGGATCGTTCCTTCCGCATCCAGGATGGCAATATGCGTCGAAAGCGCGTCGAGGGCTGACAACGCTATGCCTTCACCAGCCTGCTGCCACTCCGTCTCCATCCGATACCGGTCTGGTTGCGGCGCAGCATTCGGCAGTCGCTTTGACACACGTTTTGTGGATTTCAGAACCTTCCTTTTCATACCGCTTGGCTGACGCAGGAAGTGCTACTTCGCGATGCGGCAAATGCCAACAGATATTTCCAAAGGGAGAAAAGTCTCGGGCAAATGGGCGTGCATCCCACGTAGGGAGACCTAAGAGGAGCGTTCCGGAGCTCAGCTGCCGATGTACTTCGGCGCGAGTCTCGTTGCCAACCTTGATTCAGTCCGCTACCAAGCAACGGTCACGAATACGAACCAATGAACACATCGCCAAGCCCACCCGATTTTCCATCCTCGTCCCGCAAAACCGGCCTGAGCACGGCGAGCCTCGTACTCGGCATTCTTAGTTTCGCCTGCCTTTTTATCATTGCCGGCTTGCCCGCAATCATTACGGGTCACATCGCCCGGTCTCGTGCCAAGCGGCATCCGTCCGTATATGGCGGGGCCGGGATGGCCCTCGCTGGATTGATCCTCGGCTACCTCAGCATCTTCACGACGGCAGCCTCCGTCGCCGTATTAGCGGCGTTCATCTTGCCGGAAATTGCCAAAGGCAAAAGAGGGAATGGCCAAACCAGGTCTCAATGTGTCGAGAATTTGAAACAGATTGGGCTCGCGGCGAGAATATGGTCGAACGACCACAAAGAGAAGTTCCCTCCGGATTTCGTCAGCATGTCGAACGAGCTGGTCACTCCGCTCATTCTCATCTGCGATCGGGATACAAAAAAAACGGCAGCGAGCGATTGGCTGCAATTCGATTCCACACGGAACGTCACTTACGAATACCTGGTGCCCAACGCCAATGAACCGGATGTGATGACGAAACCTGCCTTCCGTTGCCCGATTCACGGTCACGTTGGCTTTGGCGACGGTAGCGTGCGGCCGAGCGGTTCGAACCGAAGACGCTAAACTCCGTCGCGCTACTCAAGTTCAGCAATGCGCACCCGCTTGCGATCGCGACATTCTTCAATGGCCGAGCGCAGCTTCTCGCGAATCTCCCGCGCCTGAGGCAGGGCCTCCAGCGTTAGAGATGGATTGGTCGTGTCATTGGTCGTGATCACGATGTTCCCCAATCCAAACAACCGTTGCCAGAACGGCTCCACCACCGTCGAGTCCTTGACGCGATAAAGCTCCAATTCATCAGTGCGCTTCGAAAAAACACCCTGCCGCAACCGAACCCGCTGCGTGGTAAGTTCGTAATGTCGCGCGCGCAACTGGATCCACTTCACGATGGCGTAAACGATCGGCACAATGAGCCAGCAAAATAACGCGCAGAGGATGTAGATGTGCAGATTGCGTATTTGCGAGGAACTGCCTGACCAAATGATTCGCTCCGTGGAAGTCACTGTTGCGGTGCCGGCCGTGTCTTCGTTCATAAAGTTCTCCTGTGCAGAGTTTCTTCCGCTCCCGCGCATCGGCAAGTCATTTGTCGCACCGGCGCGCACCACCCTGACTTCATCCGCCGCCCGCGTCTAAATACAACACGGCGGTGCTTTTTGCTCGCGACCGTCTCCATTCCGCAAGGGCATTGAAGGCGCAAATCTCTGCACCGTTCACAGGCATTGCAGCGGGAATTCTCGCGTGACAGATCCGCGGTTCTGTGGAACATCTGCGCGCAATGAAACAATTTCTAATGATTTGCACGGTGGCCATCAGCCTCGGCCTGGTAGCGAGTTGCACTGCTGCTGACGACAAAAAAGCCGATACCAACGAAACCAAAAAGGAGAACAAACCAGTGACGACCAATGAAGTCGCGGTCATCAAGACGACCGCCGGAGAAATGACCGTGGAATTCTGGCCCGACGTGGCCCCCAAAACAGTTGAGAATTTCAAGACTCTCGCCAAGAAAGGCTTTTACGATGGCACAGCCTTTCATCGCATCATCAAGGGATTCATGATTCAAGGCGGCGATCCTTTGACCAAAGACAAGGCCAACGAAGCCCGATTTGGCACCGGCGATCCAGGCTACAAGATTAAAGCCGAATTCAATGATCGCTCACACCAGAAGGGCGTTCTCTCAATGGCCCGATCGGCCGACCCCGATTCAGCCGGCAGCCAATTCTTCATTTGCGATGGCGATGCTTCCTTCCTGGACCGGAAGTATACCGCGTTCGGAAAAGTAACGAAAGGCCTCGATGTGTTGGAGAAGATCGCCAATACCCCGGTGGCAGCGGGCGGCGGCGGCGAACGGAGCAAACCAATGCAGCGTGTGGAAGTTCAGTCGGTGAAGATCGTGGCCGCTGAGCAAGCGAAGTAAGATGCCGTTTCAGGACGCGGATGAGCTTCAACTCATCCGCGTTTTTTGCTTTGACCCCCATGGACCTTCAATTACTAGCCGATGGACTCGTCGCCCTCGGTTGTCCGGCAGCTAAATCGATTGAGATGGCTGCGCAACTCGACAAGCGGGCGCATCAACTCGCCCACCAAAAATCGCGTTCCTATGAGGAAGCCCTGAATCACCTTATTTCTTTGATGCGTGAAGGATGGGCAGCCAAGGGGCCCAACTGACCTCCAGGCGACCAAAGCGAGGCAATCTTTCGCCCTTGCCGTTCCCGCGCTCGCGCCCGCGTTGGGTCAGAAAACATCAACGTCAGTAGTATTTCCGGAACTTTCGCGCTGGTTTCCAATCCGAGAAGCAAGCAAAACATTCCGCACATGAAACTCGGCTTTGTTTCTGCCATCGTTCCCGAACTTACATTGCCTCAAGTGCTGACCCTGGCTCGCGACGAAGGGTTCTCCTGCGTCGAAGTCATGTGCTGGCCGGTGGGAAAAGCGGAGCGAAAGTACGCTGGAGTGACTCACATCGATGTATCCCGGTTTTCCAGTGCGCAGGCCGATGACGTAAACGCCCTTTGCAGCCAGCACCAGGTCAGCATCTCGGGTCTCGGCTATTACCCCAACCCGCTTGATCCGGATCCCGAAGCAGCCCGGGTTGCTGTAACACACCTTAAACAGGTGATTCTCGCCGCGGAAAAACTAGGCTTGAAGGTGGTCAACACGTTCATCGGCCGGGATTGGACGAGAAGTGTGGATGAGAATTGGCCAAGATTTCTGAAAACGTGGAAACCGCTGGTGGCCTTTGCCGGGGATCACGGGATTCAGATCGCCATCGAGAACTGCGCCATGCTTTATTCTCGTGACGAGTGGCCGGGGGGGAAGAATCTGGCCATGTGCCCAGCGATTTGGCGGCGCATGTTCAATGATATTCCAGCGAAGAACTTTGGCCTGAATTACGATCCATCTCACGCAAAGCTCCTTCAATTCGATCATTTGAAACCTCTCCGAGAATTCAGCGCCAAGTTGTTTCACGTTCATGCCAAGGATGTGCTGCATGACGAGGCCAAGTTTAATGATTGGGGGATTCTGGGATTGCCCCAAGAATATCACGCTCCGCGCATTCCAGGTTTCGGCGAAATTGATTGGGGGCAATTCCTAGGGACCCTCCGGGAGATTGGCTACGACGGGCCGGTTTGCATTGAGGTGGAAGACGAGACATTCGGCAAAGATCTTGCCGGCAGAAAGCACGCCATCCGTGTCGCCAAGAATGTTCTCGCTCCGTATTTTGCCTGAAGATTAGGGCAGAAGAACAATCCCTGAGCCAACATGAACAACACACTTACTCTTCGCGATCTCGCGAAAATGATCGATCATTCACTACTGCATCCCACCATGACCGATGCGGAGATCCGCGAGGGATGCCAACTCGCTCGAGACTACGATGTTGCCACGGCCTGCGTGAAACCCTACGCCATTCCACTTGCTCGTGAGGTGCTGGCCGGATCCAACGTCCTGATCTGCCCAGTCATCGGTTTTCCGCATGGGAACAGCACGACCACAAACAAAGTTCGTGAAGCAGAGGACGCAGCGAAAGCAGGCGGGGCTGAGATCGACATGGTCATCAACGTGGGCAAGGTCCTGGGCAGCGATTGGGCGTATGTCACTGACGAGATCAAAGCCATCAATAATGCTGTGCTGGCGAACGGCGCGATTTTAAAAGTGATTTTCGAAAATGATTATCTGCGGGAAGCCCACATCGTTCGCCTGTGCGAGATCTGTTCCGAGATCGGCGTGGCGTTTGTCAAGACTTCCACCGGATACGGTTTCGTGAAACAGCCAGACGGTTCGTATAACTACAAAGGCGCAACCGTCGCGCATCTGAAACTTATGCGTCAGCATTGTCCTCCGAGCGTTCAGATCAAAGCGGCAGGCGGAGTGCGAACGCTCGATGATTTGCTATTGGTGCGTTCGTTGGGTGTGACCCGAATAGGCGCCACCGCCACCATCGCCATGCTGGAAGAGGCGAAAAAGCGCGGTATCGGCGATAAACCGGTCACGGTGGAGAGCGCTTCCGTATCGCTGCCTGTCGGCGGCTACTAACCCCGCGACACGTCAAAAAAAAACGCGGCGGTCAGAAGACCGCCGTGTTCGCATAAATCTGCGGGCCTACTTTTTCTCGGCGCGCTTCGGCTTGGCTTCCTTGCCCTTTTCAACCTTGGTTTCATCCGCTTTCCCATCTGGTCGGCGGCTGCCGCGTTTCTCCGTCACTCGCGCCTGCTCTTTGCTCGCTTCGGCAGCGGCATCGGCCTGCGCCGTCGGGTTGTCGCTCTCCAGGCGCACCTTCATCGAAGTCACGACCTCCGGATGCAGGCGCAATTGCACCTCGTGCTCGCCGAGAGTCTTGAGCGGCTGCTCAAGATGAATCTTTTTCTTGTCGAGCGTGATATCGAACTGGGTCTTGAGTTGGTCGGCGATGCTGCCGGAGGTGACCGAACCAAACATTTTGCCATCGTCGCCCGTCTTGACGTGGATGACGGCAATGAGCTTGGAGATGCTCTTGGAGAGTTCGCTCATGGTATTGAACTCGTGAGCTTCCCGTTCGGCGCGACGCTGACGCAGCACTTCCAGCCGACGCTTATTCGCCTTGCGTCACCGGAATCGCGAGTCCTTGCGGATAAAGATAGTTCCGTGCGTAACCAGCAGCGACTTTTACCTGATCGGATTCGCCGCCGAGTCCAACGATGTTGTGAGTGAGAATGACTTCTGTCTTGGCCATAAATTAGATTCAGAGTTGAATGTTAATAACTGCGAACTCAAAACGGAACATCATCTCCATCATTGGGAGAATTATCCGATTCAGGTTCGGTCGGTGGCGGCACTGCCGCACGGGGTCGTGAACTTGCGGGTGCGGATGCGACGCCGGCACCAGGGTTCGGGCTGCCGTCCCGCTGGACCGGAGTCCAGAAATTGAAAAGTTTCGAGGACGACGCCCAAACGACTCTTCTTTTGACCCGTTTGTTTGTCGTCCCATTGATCCAACTTCAAGCGCCCTTCAATGAGGATGGGGCGACCCTTTTTCAAATATTGTCCAATCGTTTCTGCCTGACGGCCGAAAGCATCCACGTCAACGAAAGTGACTTCTTCCTTCTGTTCGCCGGTTTCGGTCGTCCAACGACGATTGATGGCCAAGCCAATCTTAGCGATCGCAGTCCCTTTAGGGGTGTAGCGCAATTCGGGGTCGCGCGTCAGGTTGCCTGCCAGAATGACTTTGTTGAAATTGGCCACGTGAGATCTCCGCGTTACTTGGCGGCCGCTTCGACAACGGCAGGAGCGTCCGTAAACAAAACCCGGAAGACCTCGGAGTTCGCGTTAAACTTCGCTCGCAGTTGCGCCAGGTTCTTCGATTGAATTTCAAAGATGAAATTCACGTAAAAGCCCGATGAAAAACGCTTGTCAGCCACTCGCACGAAAGCGCGCTTATCCATCTTCTGGACCGTTTCCACTTTACCGCCCGCAGCAGTGATGTCGGCGGTGACAGCATCAATAATATCTTTGATGCCTTCCTCTTTAGCTGCTGTTGTTCAAAATGAACAGACCTTCGTATCGTTTCATGCTTCTTCTTCAGTTTACTGACTCCATTAAATCGATTCATTGCTTTTTCGACTGCCGAAATCCCACCCAGCACTCGGCCTGGTCCGCGGCCCGCTGCACAACTTTTCCAAGGAGCCTTCGGTTCTTCCGCGCTGAACTTGCCGAGGACGTATCCTGTAATTTCCCGTCCGCCATCCCTTAGCGTTCGGCCGATGCCCACCTTTAAGCCGCGCGTATTCGCGAGTTCCAACGTGCTTCTCGATCGATTCCAAGCCGTGATGTCCGCCGCTGCTTCCCTTACGTCCGCATGCGGATCTCACCAAGCGGCAAATCAGCGTCATCCACAACCACCAACAGACGCGTCATCGGGCAAGCGATAAAAATGTCATCAAGGCGCCAACCGCCTCGCCACTCGCATTCATGAACGTTTGTGGTTGGGCAAAAAACACTTTGCGCCCGGCGTTTTCAACCTTTGCCAAACGAGCGTCGAATTTACTGCTCCAAATTCCAACCAACCGCCGCCCGTCCGGGCCAACTCTTCCACGACAAGGAATCCGACATTGTGCCGGGTCCGCGGCGTACTCCGCTCCCGGGTTTCCCAATCCCACCATGAGATGCAAACTCTCCATGCAGGATCCGGGCGAAGTAACGCTTGGGCGTTACTTCTTCTTTTCTTCCTTCTTGTCGCCCGCGCGCGGCCTTCGGCAGCTGCTTTGGCGTCGCCCTTGCCAGCCTCGGCACCATCTTCCTTCTTCTCCTTGATCATCTCCACTTCGCCAGCGCCAGCAGTCGCTTCAGCCGCAGCCGTCTCCTGCGCTTCCGTCACCGGGGCAGCTACGGAGAAGACGACGACTTTCTTGTCGCCAAGAAATTCAACGCCCGGCGGCGGGGCAATTTCACCCAGGTGAATGGACTTGCCGATCTCCAGCGCAGAAACATCCACTGTGATTTGTTCCGGCAGATCTTTCGGGAGTGCGCGTCACCTTGATCTTGAAGAGAACGTGCTCCAGCACGCCGCCGCCTGTCTTGACGCCGACTGCTTCGCCGACGGGCTCAACGGGCACGTGGACGGTCACCATTTCGTTTTCGGCCACTTCATGAAGGTCCACGTGGAGAATGTGGCCTTTGAGCGGATGATGTTGAACATCCTGAACCAGCGCCAGGCGCTTGGCGCGCGCATCATCCTGCACTGCAAGATCAACGAGCACGTTTTCGGAAAGCGGAATGGTGAATGAGCTTATCGATCTCGATCTTGCTCAATTCCAAGTTCTGCGGAGGAGCATGACGTCCGTAAATAACCGCTGGCACGCGGCCGTTATCCCGCAATTTCTTCACTCCGGCACGGCGACTGACCGAGCGCGGAAACGCATTCAATGGCACTGATTTCATCTTAGATTTTCCTGTGCGAGGCTAGCTTGTGCGCCCGCCCTTAAATTCAAAAAGCGAAGTCACCGACGAATTGCTGTGAATTCGTTTGATGGCTTCACCCAACAACCCCGCTACCGAAAGCGTCGTGATTTTCACTCCGTCTATCGCGGGGCGGAGGACAGTATCAGTCGTGATCAGTTCGTCAATATTGGATTTTCGCAATCGCTCAATTCCGGTGTCGTTGAGTAGAGCGTGCGAAACGCAGGCCAGAATTTGCTCGGGCACCACTCTTCTGTAGCAGGGCAGCGGCCTGCGTCAGCGTCCCGGCGGTCTCCGTCAGATCATCCACCAATAATACATTCCGACCATCGATGTCGCCGATGATTCCCATCGATTCAACGTCGCTCGCGCTCTTCCGGCGCTTGGCGACGATGGCCAGTTCGGTATCGAGAAACTGAGAATAGGCATAGGCCATTTTCAATCCACCAACATCCGGACTCACGACGATAAAATTTTTGAGATTCTTTGTCTTGAGATACTCATAAATGACCGGGGCAGCGTACAAGTGGTCTACAGGGATATCGAAAAAACCCTGAATCTGCTGGGCGTGCAGGTCCATCGTAAGCACCCGATTTGCACCCGCGGTCACAAGCAGATTCGCGACGAGCTTGGCGGTGATCGGGACTCTGGGCTGATCTTTTCGATCCTGGCGCGCGTAACCGTAAAAGGGAATAACTGCCGTAATCCGGGCAGCGCTAGCCCGGCGCAACGCATCGATCATGATGAACATTTCCATCAAGTTGTGGTTCGTCGGAGGGCATGTTGACTGCACGAGAAAAACATCCTCGCCACGAACATTCTCTTCGATCTTCACGAACGTTTCGCCATCGGGAAAGGAGCTGACCGTACAACGCCCCAATTCAATACCAATATTCTTGGCAATCGACTCAGCCAACGGACGATTAGACGTGCCGCTAAAAATTTTCACAGGTGCTTCAAATTCCGGGAAAAAATAAAACGCCACCGTTTGGGTGGCGAATGCGAGCCGACTTTAGTTGGCGACTTGACTGAGGCAAGAATGATTTTGGCGGAGCGGCGGTGAATAGAGAATTGGAATGCCCACGTTTGCCCTCACCGCTCAACGGCGGCCGTGCCTGCGCGGATCACGGCCTTGTTCCCGAGGCGCTTGAGGATCCTGGATTTCCCGTCGTGGCTCTGAAGCGCGGCGATCCATGCTCCGCAACGCGTTGCGGAGAGACTGGATTTCCCTTTCGTCCGCAGTCTTCTGCACTTCTGCCAGTTCCAGGGTTTCCAAAATCTCTTCCATCGTATCCAACACCTGACGAAGCGAAGTCATAATCCTGTTCACTTCGTCAATTGCTTCGGTGACGGAGGCAGGTGAAGCGGGTTGGAAATCGCGGCGTTCGGCTCGAAAAGGTAGCGGTTCGTCGTGAGACGGTTCCATCTCCGGCTCTGGCGCGGTCGGCTCACGATACTCCCGGCGCGTTGATTCTTCTTCGGCCACCGGTTCGTCGGCGGCCTCACGGCGGGCCTCTTCAATCTCAGAGTCAGGCAGCGGCGCATCCGCCGTAAGTGGCTCGCGAGATGAAGAAATCTCTCCAGCTTCATCGGTGGCGGTAGATTGATGAGCAAGCTCATCTGTCCGCGGCGCCGCTGGGCGCCTGCGGCCGCGACCACCACGACGCGAACGTCGGGCTGGACGCTTGGCCGGACTTGTGGGTGCATCTGCTCTCGACGGCTCTTCTTCTGGCGTCATGTCGGCGCAAGTTGCCGATGCCATCCGCAAAAGCAAAGCAAAACCGTGGCAAGCACGGCGCCAATCTTTCGCAAGAGTGGAAGCGGTCCCCAATTCTCGCTTCAGATCAACGCCCAGCGTGGATATAAACGAATCTCCACCCGCCCCAAATTGAGAGTGAGAGATTCCCTTGGCGATCAGCGCAGTCACGCCAACTCCCAGCGTGGGATTTTATCGTTTGACCCGCCCATGGGCGCGTCGCTACGTTGCGCCCTCAATTTTCAAACTCTCTATGTTCGGAACAATTCGCCGTCATCAAAAGTGGTTGTGGTTCGTAGTGGTGATCCTCGTGATCATCAGCTTCGTCATTTATTTCGATCCCAGCCTCAGCCAGCGGTCCGGCGGTGGGGACGCGCCCAAGGGCATCGAGATCAACGGCAAGAAAGTCTCCCAAAAAATGCTCAGCGAGGCGGCACGCGAAGTCAGGCTGATTTATTTCCTCAATACGCGCAAGTGGCCCGAAGAGGATGAAAATGCGCGCCAGAGCGGTTTCGATCTGGAGGATGAAGCGTATCTCCGACTTTTCCGTAACGCCAAGGCGGAGGAGGCTGGCATCCGTGTCGCTGACATCGTCGTGGCCGAAAATGCCAAGCGCTTCCTGGGCGATTATCCGCTCGAACGTTTCGAAAAAGACATTCTGATTCCCAACCAGCTGACCAGTGAAGATTACCTGCGCTTCATTCACAACGAAGCCGCCAACCAGCAGTTGATGGCCGTCGTTGGAGCTGCGGGACGGTTGATCACTCCCGCCGAGGCCGAATCCATTTACCGCCGCGAACATCAGGAAACGTCTGGTGACATCGTTTTTTTCCACCTTACCAACTACCTGAGCAAAGTCGTCATCACCAACGGCGCGTTGACCAATTTTTATGCCCAACGCCCAGTGCGGGTGCCCGACAAGGTCCGGGTCAGCTATGTCGAATTCAGTGGCTCCAACTTTCTCGCCGAAATTGACCGCCAGATGGCGACCATCACCAACCTTACTGCCGCCTTGCGCGAAAGTTATTTGAAAGCGGGCCCCAACAACTTTAAGGACACGAACGGAATGGTACTTTCGGAAAGCAATGCCCTGGCGCAGATTAAGGAAAACGAACGCGAGCGCGGGGCCATGATGTTCGCAGCTCGCAAAGCTAACGAATTTGCGAACCAGCTTTACGATAAACAGCCGGTCACGATCGAAACGTTCGAGAAATTAGCAGCCACCAACGGCATGCAGGTTAAGATCTCCGATGCTTTCGACCGCGAGGAAGGTCCCACAAATCTCAATGTCTCGCCCAAATTCAGTGAGGTTGCTTTCACGCTCGATCCCGTTGCGAACCCTGTTTCCTTCACGCCGATTGAAGGCGAGAAGGGCTATTATCTCATGGCGATAAAAGAAAGGATCCCGGGACGCTTTGAACCGTTCGAAGCGGTAAAGGACAAGGTCGCCGAAGACTACAAGCGCTACACTGCCTTCACTCTCGCTTACGCGGATGCGACGAACTTTGTTGGGAAAGCCACAAACCTCCTGGCGCAGGGGAAGACATTCGAGGAAGCAGCCATTGCCTCGAAACTGAAGGTGGAAAGCTTGCCCCCCGTCTCACGAAACACGGAATCGATTACAAATCTGGATGAGCAAATCGATGTTCGCCGTCTTAAATCGGTACTGCTATCACTCGAACCGGGCCGCATGAGCGGTTTCAATCCCAACCCTCCCGACGGTGGTTACGTGGTTTATTCCCGCGCGAAACTTCCATTCGACGAAGCCAGGATGCGCGCCGAACTGCCAAAGTTTCTTTCTGAGTTGCGCTACCGTAAGCAGGCGGAAATTTTCAATCGCTGGTTCAGCAAGGAGGTTGAAACCGCCAAGCTTCCCCTGCCCGGCCGCGCTCGACGCACTGCCGGTCCCGGCCCGAGCTAGTGGCCATTTCTCGGTTTGATCTACGAACGGACGCGGCATGAGCGATCACAAAAAACCCGCGTTGGCTCCGATTAAATTGTCGGCGCCTCAGACCAAGGAGTTTTGGGAAATTGATGTCCTTTATGAGGATGATCATCTGCTGGCAATTAATAAGCCGGCCCGCTTGCTGACCTCCC
Organism: uncultured Verrucomicrobiae bacterium; assembly: GCA_963760275.1. GTDB lineage: Bacteria > Verrucomicrobiota > Verrucomicrobiia > Limisphaerales > SIBH01 > JANNGC01. The sequence goes on along the minus strand of CAVXCM010000002.1, from coordinate 670,042 downwards.
CCGACCGTTACGACGCGGCACGCCCGAACTTAATGCGCTTGTTGCATGATGGCATCGCTCAAGGAAAACCCTGGGCTCAATCACGCGGGCTGACCTACCTCTCAAATGCGCACCGCCTTGATTTTGAGACGACGGGGATTCTTCTCCTCGCCAAGGACAAACCCACGCTGGTCCAACTCGCGGATTTGTTTGGAAATGAAAAACCGCTGAAGACCTACATCGCCTTGGTGCAAGGAACGCCTCAGCAGGATGAGTTCGAGGTGGATGCTCCCATTTCTCCTCACCCAACGAGCGTTGGCTTGATGCGTATCGACCCGAAACGAGGCAAAAAGTCAAAGACCCTATTTTCCGTCATCACAAAATTCCGCGGCTACACTTTGTTGCAGTGCCAACCACTCACCGGCCGAACCCATCAAATCCGCGTCCACTTGCGCCACCTGGATCTTCCGATCCTCGGTGATTCGGTTTATCGCGGGGAAAAACTTTTGCTCTCCGAGATTAAACGCAAATTCCGCCCGCGGCACGACAAGGAGGAGCGGCCTCTGATCTCAACCGTCGCATTGCACGCCGAGAAGCTTTCCCTGGATCATCCAGTGACGGGTGAAAAGCTCACTATTGCTGCGCCGTGGCCGAAGGATTTGGAAGTCGCAGTGAAATACCTGAAAATGTTTGCCGGGCTATAAGGTTTCAAGCTTCCGGCATGCGGCAGTACGAGTTTCAGCACCTCATTGCCTCATTACAAACTCGTCAAGATTGAGGAGTACGTTGGCCACCACCGTCCAAGCCGCCCATTCAGCCTTGTCGAGTGATTCGTCTTTCGGTTCACCTGCGTTTGCCACCAATTTTTGAGCCGAGGCCGTATCTAATTTGAATCGGGCCAACTCCTTTTCGGCCAGCGCTACCAGCTGGCGGACCTCACTCGCGTTCGCCTTTCGCGCCAGACACAGGTGCAATCCGTATTCCGCCCGTTGATTCGCGGCGCTGCCACCTTCCTTCAGGATGCGCATTGCGAGAGCCTGTGCACATTCCATGTAAACTGGATCATTCAACAGCGTCAGCGCCTGCAGGGGAGTGTTGCTTCGGGGGCGGCGAACCACGCAAAACTCCCGGCTGGGCGCGTCGAAAGAAACCATTGAGGGGTAGGGACTGGTCCGACGCCAGAACGTGTAGAGGCCGCGCCGATATCTGTCCTCGCCTTTACTCGTCTCCCACTTGTCACCGCTGTAGACCACCTGCCAGATCCCGTCGGGCTGGGCGGGCATGACTGGCGAGCCTCCCACCTTGCGGCTCAACAATCCGCTTACCGCTAGGGCCTGGTCACGGAGCATTTCCGCTTCCAGCCGGCGTCTCGATCCGCGAGCCAACAACCGATTATAAGGATCACGCTGCAAGAGTTCAGGTGTGACCCGCGAGGACTGCCGGTAGGTCGACGACATCACCATTGCCTTCTGGATAGCCTTAACGTCCCAACCTTGGGTCATGAATTCAGCAGCGAGCCAGTCCAACAATTTAGGATGAGTGGGCGGCTCGCCTTGCGTTCCGAAATCCTCGCTGGTCTCCACCAAGCCAATCCCAAATATGTGTTCCCAAAGGCGATTCACCACCACGCGCGCCGTCAGCGGATTGTTTGTGCTAACCAGCCAGCGCGCAAACGCCAGGCGGTTGGTGGCTGAGTCATCGATTGGATGGAACACGGCGGGCGCGCCAGGCGTTACCGTGTCACCTTTCGTTAGGAAACTTCCGCGCATCAGCATGCGGGTCTCGCGAGGTTTGGCCAACTCCTCCATCACCGAGACACTCGGTATTGAATCAAGGAATTCCTTCTCAGCTTTCCGTGCCGTCGCCAGTTCGTCTCGCACCGGTTTAAGCTCGGGCGCAATCAACTCAAAATGTTCCCTCAATTTGGCGCGTTGCTTCTCGTCCCGCTCGCTCGCATTCAGCGTGAGAATCTTTCGGATTTCCTCAGGCGACGCCTTGCCCACAGCTTTTCTTTTGCTTTTCTCCGTTGAGACGACCGCGGCCGAGTTCGTGGCTGGAGCATTCGTGGCCTCGCTCGACGCATGCATCACCCATGCGGAAAAGGCGTTCGTGGTCTCCGGGCGATGAAGGGCTTCCTTCCAGCGCTCCTCAGCCGTCCTCATTGTTTCCCGTCGGCGCGCCAACTCTTTTTCCTGTCCGGCTCCGAACACTTTCATCGTGGGACGTTCGTCCGGTTTGTCCGCGTCGGCCGTATTATTGAGGAAGGCATACATCTGGTAGTATTCCTTCATGGTGAGTGGATCGTATTTGTGATTATGACACTGCGCGCAGCTCATTGTCGTCGCCATCCACACCGCCATCGTCGTATTCACGCGATCGACCACTGCTTCGTGCCGAAACTCTTCATCGTCGGTCCCACCCTCGTTGTTGTTCATCGTATTGCGATGGAACCCGGTCGCGACGCGTTGCTCCTGGGTGGCGTTGGGAAGCATGTCCCCGGCTATCTGCTCAATCGTGAACTGGTCAAAGGGCATGTTGCGGTTCAATGCGCCGACGACCCAATCCCGCCAGGGCCACATGGAACGGCGATTATCCGACTCGTAGCCAGCCGTATCCGCGTAACGCGCCAAATCCAACCACGGCCGCGCCCAATGCTCGCCGTAATGGGGTGAGGCAAGCAGGCGATCGACCACCTTCTCGTAGGCGTTCCCGCCATCATCGGAGAGGAACGCCCTGACCTCCTCCATCGTTGGAGGCAAGCCAGTCAGATCCAGCGAAACCCGGCGAATCAGTGTCGTCCGATCCGCTTCTGGTGAAGGTTCAAGCTTCTCCTGCTGAAGCCTTTCCAAGACAAAGGAATCAATGGGATTCAGCCGTCCCTGCGTAAGCCGAGTGTGAATAGCTGGAACCACCGGGCGAACTGGCTTCAAATACGCCCAATGTTTGACTTCTGATGCAACTCCGTCATCTGGCCAATCCGCGCCCTCCTCGATCCACTGGCGAAGCAGTGTTACCTGCGCGTCGGTGAGCCTGTCCCCCTTCGGCGGCATGACTTCATCAGGATTCTGTGTCGTGAGCCGTTGGACCAACGGACTTTCAGACGGTTTACCCGGACGCAGGGAGGGTTTGCCGGAATCACCGCCTTGAAAAGCGGCCGCCTTGCGGTCTAGGCGCAGTCCGCTCTTCTGCTTCTTGTCACCATGACATTCGTGGCAGTGCTTCGCCAGGATTGGCTGTACGTCGGTCTTAAAATCGACTTTAGCGTCCGCGCCCAAAGTCAGGGCGCCGAAGATGATCCAACACAAATAGGCACAGGGACGCATGGTTTTCGGACGTTAACGTAAGGCCCGTTCATTCAACGCAGAAAGGAATTGTTCGCACCCTCAGGGGCTTTTGCGAAGGCCGCCTTACAGTTTTTCCGCGATGAACTTCTCCAGCTTCAAGGCATCGGCGTGGAATTGGCGGATGCCTTCAGCGGTTTTCTCCGTGGCCATGGCGTCTTCGTTGAACAGCCAGCGGAAGTTTTTCTCGTCCACCTTGAGACGTTGGATATCGGATTTGGCGGCGTTCTCGGGACTGAGCTGCCGCGTCACCGGCGCGTTGGATTTTTTCAGTTCGCCCAGAAGCGCCGGACTGATTGTGAGCAGATCGCATCCCGCCAATTCCAGGATCTCCCCAACGTTGCGGAAGCTCGCACCCATAACTTCTGTGTTGTGCCCGAACTTTTTGTAGTACGCGTAAATCTGCTTCACCGAGAGCACTCCTGGATCCTCAGTCGCCGGGTAATCCTTGCCCGTGCTCTTCTTGTACCAATCAAGAATCCGGCCGACGAACGGTGAGATCAATTTGGCGCCGGCCTCCGCACACGCCACAGCTTGGGCCAGAGAAAACAAGAGTGTGAGGTTGCAATTGATTCCCTCCTTTTGCAGTACCTCAGCTGCGCGAATGCCTTCCCATGTCGAAGCGATCTTGATTAAGACGCGTTCCCGGGGAATTCCCGCGGCCTGGTATGTCTCGATGAACTTGTGCGCTTTATTCACCAACCCCTCAGTGTCGAAGGACAGGTTTGCATCTGTTTCGGTCGAGACGCGGCCTGGCACAATGTTCAGAATCTCGATGCCGAACAGGACGAGCAAATAATCCACGGTGTGCGGCACGCGCTGCGAGGCGGCGATATTTGCGCTTCGTGTGTGGGCAAGCGCCTTCTCCACGAGATGTTTGTATTCGGGCATGATTGCGGCCTTGAGTATCAGGGAGGGATTCGTGGTTGCATCCTCCGGCGCATATTCCTTGAGAGTCGCAAAATCGCCCGTGTCCGCGACGACGCGGGTAAACTTTTTCAGTTGATCGAGCTGGCTTAAGCCGGCGGCAGTGTTCGGTCCTTCGAGTGTGGCTGTCGGTGTCATAATTACTTGGAACCGAGCGTTCGCCAGCCGGCGGGTTCGCGCAATAAATTATTCGCTTCCGTTACGAAAACCGCACCAATGGTGCTACCGACAACCCGTGAGCCGGGGCAGTAATTCGGGCCGAAGGCCATGCCTTCAGCGAAGTCATGGAGAGCCTCGTCCGGAGGTTTAGGCGCCGATGCCTTCCAATTTCCTGTCACCTCTTTAAGGATTACACCCGAATGCGGCGTTCCAAATAATCTGCACAATAGCGCCCGATGAAGATTTGCATTCAACATAACGGAACGCGGAAATTCCTGCGTGGAGCTGAAACCTGGGTGGACAGCAGCGAAGGCGCTCGCCTCTTCGCGACTTCAATCGAAGCATTTCGTCATTGTGCCGAGAACAATTTGAGCGGCGTGAACATCATCGTCGATCGCGGCGGGGTGCGTCCGCCGATCATCATCCCCGTCGAGATACCCGCCGCCGCTGGCAAGCCGACGACTGGCTTTCCCGTGTTAGCGGTGTGAACCGCAGTATTCGGACCCAGGGCATCCTTCGAATTTGTTGCTGCCAGAGAGGACGGATTTCGTGTTGCATCGAGATGTATGAACATTTCCAGAATCGTTACGGTACTCGCGACGACACTCTTCGCCACTCTTCCCGGCGGATGCGCTACCAAAAGCGATAAGTCGAAAACGGCTTCGGCTCCTCCGGAAGCCCGCGGTTTCACGCCTCTTTTTCCCCGCGAGGGTGTGCCTGTGGGATGGCGCGTGGGCGCGTGGAATGACGTCTCCAAGCCTGGGCCGACTGGCGCAGTGTGGATTGTGAAGAACGGCGTACTGCATGGCAGCGAGCCGCGCGGGTCATGGTTGATGAGCGAGAAAGAGTATGGCGATTTCATTCTCGAATACGAGTTCAAGCTGGGCGAGCGCGGCAACAGCGGCCTGGCGATACGTGCGCCGATGAAGGGCGATCCAGCCTTCGACGGGATGGAACTTCAAATGGCAGATTTCCGTTACAATGAGGAGGCGAAGGATTCTGAACTCAGCGGAGGCCTTTACCGGGCGCTCGCACCCACCAAGCAGGTTTACAAGCCGACCGACTGGAATAGTTACCGCGTGGAGCTGCGGGGCTCGCGCATCGTCGTAATTCTAAATGGCGAGAAGATCCAGGATGCGGACCTCAGCGCCTATACCGAACCCGTCAAGCGCCACGACAACACCTTGGCGCCGCCTCTGAAGGATCGTCCCCGGAAAGGCCACATTGGTTTTCAGGAACTCAGCCGCGGCGGTGGACAAGTGATGATCCGCAACGCGCGCATCAAAGTTCTCGATTAACCTGATAGCTCCCAACGTTTGGTAACGCCTTGCTCCGGCAGTCCGAGCTCGGCAAGTTCGCGTGCATGATCACTCTGGTTGTTGGAACAAACCGTCCTGGTAGCAACACGCGTAAGGTGGCCGCTCAGATCGAAGAGATCTACCGCGAGCTGAAAACGCCACTCAAGGTCCTCGACCTCGCGGGATTGCCCCCCGAGATTTTCCACCCGAGCTCTTACAGTGAAAAACCGAAATCGTTCGCACCTTTCGCGGATGGAATCCTGCAGTCGAGCGGGCTGGTGATCGTTACGCCCGAATACAACGGTTCGCTCCCGGGCGTGCTGAAATACTTCATCGATATGCTCAAATTCCCGGAGAGCTTTGAGCACCGACCGGTCTGCTTCGTCGGCCTCGCCGCCGGCATGTGGGGTGCCCTGCGGCCGGTTGAGCAACTCCAGGCCATCTTCGGATATCGCAACGCCTACATTTTTCCTGAGCGTGTTTTCATGCCGGGAATCAACAATCTGCTCGACGGAAACGGACGGATTAAGGATGCCGAATTACTCGAACGACTGCGCTCGCAGCAGAAGGGCTTTGTGAGCTTCGTCCAGAAACTTAACCCTCGCCTCAAAACTGCGGACCAATAAACCAGGGCGCGAATTCCTCGTCGCCGATGCCGGCCACTTCGCTCTTGGTTTTCTCGCCACTAGCGACCGAGATGATCTTTTCGAAGATGCGTCCCCCCACCTGCTCCACTGTCTCGATGCCATCAAGGATGGTGCCGGCATTCAAATCCATGTCTTCCTCCATCCATTGATAAAGCGTTGTGTTGGTAGCCACCTTGATGCAGGGCGCGGGCTTGCAGCCGTAAACGCTCCCCCGCCCTGTCGTGAAGACGCCAATATTACACCCCCCCGCCACCAACCCCGTCATGCTCACCGGGTCGTAACCGGGTGTATCCATGAAACCGAACCCGGGCGTCGTGATTTGCTCGGCGTAATCATAAACCGCGACCAGGGGCGCCTGGCCGCCTTTGGCCACCGCGCCCAGACTTTTTTCAAAGATCGTCGTCAGCCCGCCCTCCTTGTTTCCATAGCTTGGGTTGTTATCAATGCTGGCGTTGAACATCCGCGCATAATCCTCCCACCAACGAATCTGGCGAATCAGCTTGTCCGCAATGGCCTGGCTCACCGCGCGATGAATCAGCAAATGTTCCGCTCCATAAATCTCCGGCGTTTCCGCCAATACGGACGTTCCGCCGTGGCTTACGAGTTTATCGCTCGCCACGCCCAGGGCTGGATTGGCGGTGATGCCGCTGTTGCCATCAGAGCCGCCACAATTTTCCGCCAAGGTCAGCTTGCTGATCGGCTGGGTGCTTCGTTTCGCTGCGTTCACCAACGGAAGCAAGTTGGCCACCGCCGCTACTCCCGCATCCACGCTCTTGCGCACTCCGCCCGTGCCTTGGATCGTCATGAACGCCGGCGCGCACTCGCCGGGCCGCAACTTGTCCAGGTCGTAATTCTTTCGCAGCAAGCCCACCTGGTTCATCTCACAGCCCAACCCGATCATCACGTAACCGGAAATATTCGGGTGATGCGCCATGCCCACCGTGACACGTTCCAACAATTTGAGACTCTCGGCCGCGGGAATCCCACAGCCGACTTTATGCGTCAGCGCAATCACTCCATCGACATTTGGAAAGTCTCGACGCAAATCCTCGGGCCGAAATCGTTCCTTGATGTATCGGGACACCGACGCCGAACAATTCACTGTGGAAATGATCGCGATGTAATTGCGCGTGCCGACCCTGCCATCCGGCCTCAGAAATCCTTTGAACGTGCGGAGCTCGATCGCGGGCTCGATCGCCTGGATTGCTGAACCGGGGGTGTAATCTCGCTCGAAAGCTTTCGTGACCAGGTTGTGGCTGTGAACATGATCCCCCGCCGCGATGTCACCTTGAGCAAAGCCGATGATTTGGCCGTACCGTCGCACCACCGCCCCATCCGGGATGGTGGTCAACGCGAGCTTGTGGCCAGCGGGAATCGTCTTCGCCGTCGTGACGCGCACGGAATCGTTCTGTAATTCCGTCCCCGCCTTGACAGTTCGCTTCATCACCGCGACGCCGTCGGCTGGGTGCAACCGAATGGCAAAGTCATCGAACTTTTCTGGCATCAGGAAGTGTTAACGCAGCGAGCTAGGGTTCTCCAGCGGCAACCCTCCAGTAAAATCAACCCGCCTGGGTAAGGCGCCGCGCGTCGAGTAAGACCTCCAACTCGCTTTCGGGCAGCCCGCTGAGTTCGCGAGCCACTTCCCGCACGCTCCGGTTTGTCTCGTAAGCAACCTTCGCGATTTGCGCTGCCTTGTCGTAGCCGATCACATTTGCAAGGGGAGTGCACATCGCGAGACTGCGTTCTATGTCGCCCTCGCATTTCTCGACATTGGCCGCCAGTCCAACGACGCAGCGCCGGGTAAAAACTAGGACTGCATTCGCCATCAAGTCGATCGACTGCAACAGATTGTGCGCGATCAGAGGCATCATGACATTCAACTCGAAGTTCCCAGACGCAGCGCCGAAGGTAATCGCGGCATCGTTGCCGATGACCTGACCCGACACTTGGAGCAGCATCTCGCACATCACCGGATTCACTTTGCCAGGCATGATCGAGGAACCGGGTTGGGTGGCCGGCAGCCTTAATTCGCCGTAACCCAATCGCGGACCTGATCCGAGGAACCGCAGGTCATTGGCGATTTTGATCAGGCTGATGGCAACCGTTTTGAGAGCCCCGCTCGCTTCCAGGCAGGCATCCCGCGCCGCTTGAGCTTCGAAATGATTCGGCGCTTCCACCAGTTTCAAGCCCGTCTCGTCCCCCATGCGCTCAATCGTGCGGCGGGCGAAATCTGGGTGCGTATTCACCCCTGTTCCAATCGCGGTCCCGCCCAGCGCCAGTTCACCCAGATGCGGCTCGCAATGCCAGAGCCGTTGGACGCCATGTTCAATCTGGCTCGCGTATCCACCGAATTCCTGGCCCAGGCGCAGGGGAGTCGCGTCCTGCAAATGCGTCCGCCCGATTTTCAACACGTCACCAAAATCCGCCGCCTTCGCCAGGAGCGCCCCATGCATTTCGTTCAGCGCGGGGATCAGCTGGTTCACAATTCCCTCCAGCGCCGCAATGTGAATCGCGGTGGGAATCACGTCGTTGCTCGATTGCCCGCGGTTTACATGGTCGTTGGCGTGGACCGGCCTCTGCCCACCCAATAGGCGCATGGCCCGGTGCGCGATGACTTCATTGGCGTTCATGTTGGTGGAAGTGCCGGAACCGGTCTGGAAAACATCCACCACAAACTGATCGTCCCATGCGCCTTCCATGACTTCCTGCGCGGCGCCCCGGACCGCCTGTGCGATATCCTCCGGCAGGACCTTCAGTTCAGCGTTGCTCACGGCCGCGTGTTTCTTGATCAGTCCCAGCGCGCGAATGAATCGGCGCGGGAAACGCAGCCCGCTGATCGGAAAATTTTCCACAGCGCGCGCGGTTTGCGCCCCGTAAAGCGCCTGGGCAGGCACACGCATTTCGCCCATGGAATCCCGCTCAATCCTAAAGCCATCGTCCATAAGTGAAGTCAACGTAGCGGAACGAGCCGGGCAAACAACTGCGGTGATTGCGGCCCCGGAGTTTCTCCTGCTACCTTGCGTCCAATCATTCCTATGAGTTCTCGAACCGTGATTGTCCCAGCCGCTGCACTGGCCATCGGGCTCGTCGCCGGCGTGGTGATCGACCGGCAATTGAGCCGGAATCCCAAGCCGTCTTCTTCTGCAGTTGGGGGGAATACCAGTCCAGCGCCCGCGCCGTCTTCCTTCATTTCGACACGCTCCAGTGCAGTGATGTCGTCCACCATGGCGTCATCGTTCGGTCGAGTACGTCTCGCTGAATTGACCGCCGCACTTGACACGGCGCTGAAGAAGCCGACCCAAGATCGATACCACGCCTTTTTCGAACTGAGCAATCGCATCGACCTCGAAGACATCCCGGCGGCGCTGGTCATTCTTTCCAAACACACCGTGCCAGAAGTCCGCACGTTGCTTTCCTATGCCCTGCTGTCCCGCTGGGGAAAGGCGGACCCAAAAGGAGCGTTGGCTTACGCAGAATCCCTTCCAGCGTCGCAGCAACGCAGCAGGGCGATTCAGCACGTTTTGACCGCATGGGCTGAAAGCGATCCTACAGCCGCCGCGGCCTACATCAAAAGGCTCCCGCCCGGATTCGCCCGCGCCCAGAGCCTCCAATCCGTTGTGGCGGCGATGGCACGATCGCAGCCAGAAGAGGCAATGGCTTTTATCGCGTCCCTAACCCCGCCTGAGAACAAGACTCAACTTTACAGCGCGCTTCTTTCAGAATGGGCACGGACTGATCCCGCAACAGCGGCGAGTCACGCGATGAAGCTCGCACCCCAGGGAGATTCATCCCTCTTCGGCAACATTGCCTCGCAATGGGCTCGAATGGATCCCATCGCCGCTTCCACCTGGGTCAAGAGCCTGCCCGACGGACCCCGCAAACGGCATGCGGTGCAGATGCTCATCCACGATTTGGCGCATCAACACACGTCTTTAGCCATCGAGTTCAGCTTGTCGCTCCCATCCGGAGAGGCCCGCAACAACGCCATCGGTGCAGTGGCCAGTGCGATGGCTAATCAGGATTTAACCGCCGCGGTAAAGTGGGCGCAGCAATTGCCCGAAGGCACTGGACGTCAGGCCGCCCTCAACAGCGTCTCCTATCAGTGGGCGCAAACGGATCCCCAAGCGATGCGTGATTACATTAACGCCCAGGCCCCCGGGCAGCGACGGGATGGACTCATGAAGACGCTCGCGACCCAGTGGGCAACGGCGGACCCGGCTGCGGCGTTGAGTTGGGTCGAGGCATTGCCAGCCAGCCACGCCCGCAACCAGGCGCTTCAGGGCGTCCTCGCCTCCTGGTCAGCCAATGCTCCCGAAGCTGCGGCTTCCTACGTGCAACGCCTTCCACCCGGCGGACTGCGCAACACGTTGCTCTCTTCCGTGGTGAGTCAATGGGCCGTGACGGCTCCCGCCGCGACTTTGGCTTGGGCGCAAGACCTGCCTCCCAGCCAGGCGCGCAACGAAGCAGTGCGCCAAGCCATTTCAACCTGGGGCCAAACCGACCCCAAGGCAGCTGCCGCCTTTCTGGATTCATTGCCGCCCGGCGCACAGCAGAACAACGTCATCAGCAGCCTGGCGGCTCAGTGGGCTTACCTCGACGCAGGCGCCGCGGCCGAATGGGTGAAGACTCTGCCCTCCGGGCCTGCTCAAAGAGATGCGGCCCGCAGCATGATCCACCGGCTCGCCAGCACTGACCCACAGGCCGCCGCTGACATGGCACTCTCCATGCCCGCAGGCCAGTCACAGTCGGAATTAATCTCCAGTGTTGCGTCACAATGGGCCAATTCAGATCTGAGCGGTGCAATCGACTGGGTGAGAAAGCTACCCGAAGGACAGGGACGGAATCAGGCGCTGAACAACCTGAGCTATCAGTGGGCACAAACCGATCCCCACAGCGCCGTCGCCTTTGCCCAGACGCTCAGCCCCGGCAGTGCCCGCGATAATTTCCTGACGAGCGTTGCCAGCCAGTGGGCGGCGAGTGAACCAGATGGCGCACTCGCCTGGGCCACCAAACTCCCGGAGGGAGCCTCAAAAAATGGCGTGCTCTCATCCGTCATCGGAAGTTGGGCAAACGCTGATCCGCAATCCGCGGCCACGTATGTGGCAAACCTGCCAGTGGGCGAAGGCCAGACACGAGCTGCACTCTCCGTGGTCAGCGCCTGGGCTACAGCCGACCCCGTAAAAGCCGCGGCATGGGTAGCGAACTTTCCCGAAGGAAAACTGCGGGATGACGCGGTCAACAACGTCGTCTCTACGTGGACGAGAGTCGATCCCGTGGCAGTCGGAGCATGGCTCCAAAGCTTTCCCGTCGGACCGGGACGCGAGGCTGCCGTTGGTACGTTGGTAAGTCAGCTCACTTATTCTGATCCCAAGACCGCCGCTGCCTGGGCCGAGACCATGTCCGACGAGCAAACGCGAAGCAGTCGATTGGAAACCATCGCGCACACGTGGATACGTCAGGACCCAACGTCAGCCCAAGCGTGGCTGGCGCAAACGGCCGGCATCAACGAACAAGCCAAGGCGCGGATTAGGAAAGCCACAGAGGGAAATTAAGAAGGAAAAGTTCACCACCGGTTTCATTTTCTGTCCCGGCAGCTCATTCAGGTCGTGCCATCTCAACAAAGCTTGTCATGCCGCGAAGCGTCGCTTACTTGTCTCGCGGCCCGCATGGATCCGAAAACACTCGTCATTGTTCCGACTTACAACGAACGCGAAAATCTTCCCGCGTTGGTGAAACGAGTCTTTTCCCTGCCCGTGAAAGTGGAGCTTCTGATCGTGGACGATAATTCCCCGGACGGTACCGGACAACTCGCCGACGAACTCGCGAAGAATAACCCCGGTTTGCATGTGCTGCATCGCGCTGAGAAGAACGGCTTGGGGCGCGCCTACATTTCCGGATTCAAGTGGGCACTGGAGCGGGACTATGAGTTCATCATGGAGATGGACGGCGACTTCTCGCACAGCCCCGAGGAAATTCCCAACTTCATCGCGGCAGCCCAGGATCAAAATGCCGATTGCGTCATCGGCACGCGTTACAGCAACGGGATTCGGGTCATCAACTGGCCGTTGAAACGCCTCATCCTGAGCATGGGAGCCGGCCTTTACGTCCGCTGGATCACTGGCATGCCAGTGAGCGATCCCACGGGTGGATTCAAACTATTTCGTCGGCGGGCTCTGCAAAGCCTCGATCTGGATGCAGTGCGATCCAATGGCTACAGCTTTCAGATTGAACTTTCGCATAAGCTTTGGCGGCAAGGCTTGAAGATTGGTGAAACCCCCATTGTGTTCACCGATCGTTTCCTGGGTTCTTCGAAGATGTCCCGCAAAATTGTGCGCGAGGCGTTAGTCATGGTGTGGCGCTTGTGGTTTCAAAATGGACTGCGCCGCTCTCCCCGGCCTCCACAGCGGCAGATCAACTAATCAAGAGCAAGCGCGACGCTTCCCCCGGAAATGTTTCGGGCGCTCGGTGGATACAGGGCGGCACCGGACAGCCCGGCCAGTCCACTGCAATCCGCCAAAGGTTACCCACCCCAAATGAGAAGGGCCGGGCCGAAGGCACAGCCACGTAATGAAGGTCGTAGCAATTCTCATTCAGGAACTCGCGGAAGCGTTCATCGTCCCTCCCCCCGAAGGTTTCCAGAAGCTCAGTCCGCGTCTGCGGAACGTCGACCCGTCGCTGCGCTTCATCGTTTCGAAGTCCCTCGCTGGGCGCGCCATGGTAGGTGCATAGCCACGTATCGGTTTCAACGGGTGCGCTGTCCGCGTGGAACGAAAAAACATCGGTCCGCACTGGCCCGGATTCTTCATCGCGCGGGTATTGGGTGATGTGATTCAAGACTGGCTCGAGACCGTTTTCGCGAAGCAACCGCTGGTCTTGGAGCATCACATCGATGGCAGAACGTCCGGCCCCGCTGGCAGGAAGATTGAGCAATCGGTCGTCGTCGATGACGGCCACACCGTCGCTGGCGCCGAGAAGCGCAACAACCTCTCCAAAGTTTCCGACCAACGTGCGCGGCCAGCAGAGAGCGTTGAGCCCATTGGCGAACGGAGTAGAGATCAGCTCATGGAAACTGTGGACCAGCTTGATCCGATTGTAACCTGGCGGGAGAGCGAATGACGTCATGGGCGAACGAGGTTAAATCCGGAAGCGTCTTACTGTCCAGAAGCTCACAGGCAAAGGTCAGTGGCGCAAAGTGAACGTGGAAAATTCCGGCGGCGTGAAGTTTCCAAACGAACCACCAGGATCGGCGAGACGAAGCACAGTTGACATTCCGCCGGTTCACCGGCTTTTTTCGTCCGTGCTATTTCCGCCCAGCAGGAGGTCAAGCGAAGTTCACCGAGTGGTCATCACCGGCGCAGGCATCGTGACGGCCCTGGGTTTTGGTTGGAAAACGAATGCCGAAGGTTTTCGCGCCGGTCGCACCGCCTTTAAACCCGTGACGTTGTTCGATGTGTCGCGACAACGTGTGAAACTTGCCGCTGAAGTTTCGGACATGGTGCCGTTACCCCAGACCCGACTCAGCCAACGGCAGATCCCGCGCCTCGATCGTGCTTCGAAACTCCTCCTTCATGCCGCGTATGAAGCGTGGAAGCAATCGGGCTGGGAACCGATGGAATACCTTCCCATCGCGTTGGGCACCACAAGCGGCGGAATGAGTCTCGGTGAATCGTATTACCGGCAGGCAACCCAAACGCCTGAACGCGATCGTCAACAACCCACGCGGGTCAGTCATTATCAAGCCCAGCGCCAGGCACTCGATTTGGCGGATGCATTTGGCTTTCAAGGCCCCGTCACGATCGTATCCAACGCGTGCGCTTCCGGGGCGAACGCCATCGGTCACGCCTGGGATTTGATCCGCACCGGCCAGGCCGAGCGGGTTTTTACGGGCGGCTATGATGCGATCAGCCATCTGGTTTTTAGCGGGTTCGATTCCTTGCAAGCCCTGTCCCCGACGACGTGCCGGCCTTTCGATGCTCATCGCGACGGACTTGCCCTCGGTGAAGGTGCAGCCATGCTCACGCTCGAGTCGCTTGCCTCGGCTCAGCAGCGCAACGCAGAAATTATCGGGGAGATTGTCGGATACGGTGCAGCAAACGATTGTCATCACCTCACGCAGCCGCATCCGCACGGCCTGGCGGCGGCGGCCAGCATGAAGGCCGCTTCCGATGCTGCAGAAATTACCCCGGAACACATCGGTTACCTCAATGCCCATGGAACGGCCACACCGCTCAATGACAGCGCGGAAGCGGCGGCCATTAACGCGTGGGCAGGCTCGTACGCTTCGAAAATTCCTGTCAGCTCGACGAAAGCCAGCATCGGTCATCTCCTCGGCGCCGCTGGTGCGGTGGAGGCGGCAATCTGTGCCATGGCATTACGCGAGCAATGGCTTCCCCCCACAATGACCACGGAGAATGTCGATCCATTGTGCGCCTTTCCTCTCGTGCGGGAGCCGCGTGAGGCATCCCTCGAGTATGCGCTCACGAACTCCTTCGGTTTTGGCGGAGCTAACGCCACCCTGATTCTGCGGAGGTGGTCATGAGCGCGCACGCCCGAGACGCGATCATCGTTTGCGGGACGGGGGCCGTGTCTCCCGCAGGTTGGGGTGTGAAGCCACTCCTCGACGCCGTGGCCACTGGTTGCCCGCTGCCCGTTAAAACAATCGCGAGGCCCGGGTCCGCCGAGACATTGCGCGTTCGCCAAGTCCCACCCTTCACCACACGCCCGCCGTGGCTGGCCCATGCTCGACTCCGGCGGACCAGTCCCATTACGCAATACACAGTTGCCGCCGCTCTCGAAGCGCTCGGTGCCGACGCCTCACTGGTGACCGAGGGATCGATTCACCTCGGCATCATTGTTTGCGTGATGTCCGGATGCGTGAATTATTCGCGACGATTTTACGACGAGACGCTGCGCGATCCGGCGACGGCCAGTCCGCTGGTTTTTCCCGAAACGGTTTTCAATGCTCCCGGCAGCCACATCGCTGCGCTTCTCGGCAGCCCGGGAATCAACTACACGCTGGTCGGCGATCCGGGGACGTTCGCGCAGGGCTTGGCGCTCGGGGCCGATTGGCTCGAGCGCGGCACCGTCGAGGCATGTCTCATCGTGGGTGCCGAAGAGATCGATTGGCTGACCTCCCATGCATTCAGATTGTTTCATCGCAACATTGTGCTGAGTGATGGCGCCGGTGCCGTCTATTTGCGGAAGGGCACAGTCCGGGAAAAAATGGCCAGACTATCGGCGGTGAGCGATTCGCATCTTTTCCTCCAGGCTCGCAACAGATCGGAAGCGGTGCAACGCATGCAGCAGGAGATTTCCCCGAGCCGCAGCGCTTCGTTGCTGGTGGACGGAATCCAGGACTTGCCCCGTTATGATCGCGACGAAGCCAAGGCTTGGGAGGGCTGGACGGCAGAACGACTTTCCCCAAAAAGAATTCTAGGCGAAGGACTAATGGCCGCGGCTGCATGGCAAAGCGTGCTCGCCATTCATGCCGTGGAAGGCGGACTCCCCTCGGCCCTCGTCAGCATCGTCGGAACCAACCAACAGGCGATCGGGGTGGCGTTTCAATCCAACCATCAGTGACTCGCCAACCGCCATTCCGAAACTCCAAAGTTGAGGTGGACCGGTCGGCGCGCTGACCTTTGCAGGGGTTACAGTGCTCCCGAGCCAGGCGGTGATGGCACCTTACAATGCGCTCCGGCGCGTTCGCGCAATTCCACGGGTCCGCAGCCACCGTTTCACTTCGCTGCGTAATTCCTGGCGCTCGTCGGTGTTCAACCCACTGGGATCAAAACGAAAACGTTGATGCAAATACAAAGACCGGCGTAACGGCGCAGCACTGCTCTCGTTCAACTCCACTCGCCGCAACCAGTCCGTCCAACATTCTCCGGGCTGACGCGCGAGACCACGGGACATAAAATGTTTTTCGACCAGATAGAACTCCGAGTCCTGACCGGCCTGGATCTTGGGCTCCTGCGAGAGTTTTCGCTGCGAACGCAATCGCTTCCATTGTTTACCGAGGACGAAACGCACCAGCACGATCAGAAGTAGCGGCGCCGGCGCCCACATGAAGTATTTGCGCCATTCGGTCTTGCCCCAGCGAAACTTTGAGAACTGAAACCACACGTTTGAAAAGAAATCTTTGATCGGCTGCAACCAGGATGTCCCCTGTGATTCGATCGCGTTCCAGGATGAGGGTGTGGTGTCAAAGTCGCGCCATGCGCCATCGATGTAAACGAGTGTCCAGGCATGCGCATGACGCTCGCGCACGACATACTTTCTCCCTTTGCCTTCCTGCACCGAGTAACCAACTGCGTAGCGCGTCGGCAAACCCGCCTCGCGCAGGAGCAGCGTCGCCGCCGTGGCAAAGTATTCGCAGTGGCCGGAGCGCGTATGCAACAGAAAGCGCGACAGGGCCGTTTCATTCGTAGTCGAAGCGTGGGCGGCCGTGAGGTAGGTCGAATATTGAAATTGACCTGTGAAAAAGGCTGCTACAAGCCGGAGGGCTTCCTTCGGATCCATTTCCGGCCGCAAACCCAATTCGCGCGCCACCCGTTCGATCGAGGGTTCCGTTTCTTCCACGGACCAGACATCATCTCCCGTGGGCGCGGTATCGACGGTGAGTCCCTCTCCGTAGCGCGCTTCAAAAAGAACGAGGCCTGGTCCGCCGTTGACTTTCACGACGCCGAAGTGGTTCGTCTTCACTTCAACGACCGGCAGGTCGTTGAGCTGCGCACTGCCTTCCGGCAACGCCAGCAAGCCTCTGCCTCCGCGAAGAAACTGGGCGATGGTCACCGCGGGTTTCGCCTCCTTCTGCGGCAGGAGTTTCCAAGTCGTGCCGTCCGCCTCGGCAAACACGCTGCCAAACTCGCTCTTGATGTGGTTCCACAGGCCGCCTCGGTAGAGGTTGAAACTCGCTTCGCGCAACAATTCCGGCGGAGCGCTTCCATCGGTGCGCAAACGCAGGACGATGCGATCGGACAGTTTCAAAGTGCCGATGGCTCCGAGCCTGGTCCGTGATTCCCGATCGTCGAATCGACTCGTGAGCAAGCGGGAGAACCAGGCGACGTTCATTTCCTCCAGCTTCTTTTGCAGCTGATAAAGGCCGGTGTAGCCACCGTAGCCTGCAGCGGCAATGATCAGGAACGCCATCGCCCACAGCGTGAAACCGCGATGCCGGCCACGCGCAGCGGCTAGAGCCCAACCCACCAGCAGCGCAAGTCCTGAATAAAAGAACGTATCGCGCGGCGGTGTGGCCGTGGCGGCCAGGAGACACAGCGCGAAAAACGCATACGAGATGTTCACCCCATCCGCCGGAAGCGCGGAGGCACCATGCCGAGCTTCCTGTTTGCGCAACCACCAGGAGAAGGTGGCCATTCCCACCCGGGAGTGCTCATTAAATGCCTGGGCCAGCATGAAGGGCAAAAAGATGAAGGGGAGCCATTGAAACCAAACTAGGGCGGATTTCCCTGCCTGCTTGATGGCTTCGGGACGGCGACCCGCGTCAGCAAAGAAGTCGTTGAATGAGACCGTGCCTTCATTGATGAGAAGATAGGTCCCCACACCGATGAACAGGACGGTGCAAACATTCCAAAGCCGATTGAAGTCGGCCTGGGTTAACGACCAACGCAGGTGGATGAAACGCGATGCCTCCACGAGGGCGCCCGCCACGGCTCCCAGAAAGACATGCCCCGTCTGCCATCCCCAGAAGAGAAGCGCAGCGAAAAGGAGAAAGGGCGGGGTGTTCATTTCGCGAGTTTCACAGTCTGGCCAACCCTGTCTCAATCTGCCCCGCCTCGAGCACGTGTAAAGATTCGGGATCACTCGCGCGACGTTCAAGGGGTGGGCTATCCGCAGACCGCACAATCAACACCAACGTCGGAACGCCCAACGCGGTCAGCTTGCGTACCAGCTCACGACGAGCGTCGTCCCAACCCACAAAGATACAAATACAGCCGCTAACCGATACGACGTGTTCCATCACGAGCTGTTCCAGAGCAGCAAACGATTTTCCAACTGAAGGCGACACTGCGGCGAGGATCTCCAGCATCTGGTCGGTGTGCGCCACGCCGCGGCCAATTGTGAACGTGAACGCCTCAGGGCCAACAAAGAGCAAATCGAGAAGCGACTCCTGCGTGTTGATGGTGCATGCAAATGAAGCGGCGACAGAAACGGCCTCTTCGAACAATGCGCATTCTTCCCCGGATACAAATGTGTCCAGGATGAGCGCGTGGCGAACAAAAAACTCGTCTTGAAATTCCTTCACCACAGGCCGCCCAATCTTCGCCCAACTGCGCCAGTGAATGCGCCGCAGCGGATCACCTGGCCGGTAGTCACGCAAAGAAACAAACTCCTCCGACTCGCCAATAGACGCCGCCAGTGCCACGCCGCCGTGTTGATACTGTTGTGACCCCGGCAGCGCCATTCGCGGCAAAGCGTAACGCTTGGGCAGAATCGTGGTTGATCCTGCGAGGGCGACTTTACGGAAAGCCCGAAACAACAGGAACGGATCGGGACGAGCCAGGGATACCGAACCAAAGTGCAGCACTCCCCGACGCAGCGGCACCAGTTCGATTTCCACCTTCGCTTCGCCATGAGCCGGAAGCTGGTTCAGCGGCGCAGGCTTGCCCGATCGCACCCGAGCCAAGCTCGGAGCCTGCTCAAGTGTCACTGCTTTAGCCCGCCGATTCGCCTGTTTGAAGGCAGCAAATTCCTCGAAGGTCGGTTGCGGGTCTCTCAACTCGTCGAATATCTGCAGCCCTGACTGCGCCTTGTCGCTTCGGTTTCGAATCGAGACGCTGTAGCGCAGTGGTTGTCCAACACTGCCAAATTTCGGCAGGAAACGTTGCGCGGAAAAGTTGGCGCGGAAGAAAATCGAAACACCCATAGCCACTGCTGCCAGGCAGAACAAAAGAGCGAAAACCTGGTATCCCATCGATTGCTCCGTGTCCGTCGCCATGCCGCCCGTCAGGATCAGTCCCACGACCACGATCCATCCGCCTGGCGTGAGCCGCCGTTTCATCCAGAAATGGATCGATGACACGGAGCGATAAAGGCGATACGCGAGGCGATTCATCACGATGGCGATTTGGTCAAACTGACTTCATCCCGGGAGCGATTTCAAATTTTGAGTGGGATTTCGCCGGTGAAATGGTTCAGCGACTCGAAGCAGAAAGGGTTGGCGATTGCCTGGCGGAGCTACGCCGGCACCGGAATCTTCTTCACGACTTCTTCCACGACGCTGCGCGCTGTCACGCCGGAGAAGCGCGCTTGTGGTTCCATCACCAAACGGTGCGCGATGACGGGCACGGCGAGTTCCTGGATTTGCTCAGGTGTCACAAAGTCGAGACCGTCCATTAGCGCCAGTGCCTGAGACATCTTCATCAAGGCGAGCGAAGCACGGGGGCTTGCGCCCAGTTGCACCCCAGGCCGCGCGCGAGTCGCAGCGCACAAGTCCACGACGTAGCGTTTCAACTCAGCGCTGATGCGCACGGCGGTAACAGCGCGCTTCAATGCGAGCACATCGGCCAGCGATACGGCAGACGTCAGCGTGTCGATTGGATGCGTTATCTCCTGGGCGGAAAGCACCGCGACCTCTTCCTCGGGAGAGACGTAGCCAAGCGTAAGACGTACGGCGAATCGATCCATCTGCGCCTCAGGCAAGGGATACGTGCCACGGAAGTCCACGGGGTTCTGCGTGGCGATGACAAAAAATAATTCCGGCAGCGCGCGGCGCTCACCCTCTACGCTCACCTGCACTTCGCCCATCGCTTCGAGCAATGCGGATTGCGTGCGCGGTGAGGCGCGGTTGATTTCATCCGCGAGCAGGATGTTCGTGAAGATCGGCCCTTCGTGAAATCGGAACTGTTGCTCGCGGGGGTTGAAAACACTGACGCCGAGAATGTCCGACGGCAGCAGGTCGGGCGTGAATTGAAGCCGTTTGAATTGTGCGTCGATAGAGCGCGCCAGGGCCTTCGCCAGCGTGGTCTTACCAGTGCCGGGGAAATCTTCGAGCAGCACGTGGCCGCCGGTCGCGAGCGCGGCGAGGATTTTACGCAGCGCATCGCGCTGGCCGCGAATGACTCCTTCGATGTTGGTGATGACGTTCTGTGAAACTTCTCGTGGGAATGGATTCATGCTGCGGCGGAACTGTCGTGAAAAAGAAATGACGACACAAATGCAAACAGCCCAAAGGCCGGGAAGTTTCGGACGCAGACTCAACTCAGGGTGAGTCAACGGATCGAATCAACGGCTCCGAACATGCGAGAGAGCCGCGAAGATATTACTATTCTGCTTCGAGGGGCTTTCCGCTTCGGACATCGGCGATTCGTTTATCGATCTCCTCCGGGTGCGGCGACAGCGTCTTGACGATTTCGAGCCATTGGACGGCGCGTTCCCGATGGCCCGTCCGATCCTCAAGGGCGGCAAGGAAATTCAGGATTTGGGAAGCCGCGAAGCGATCCCGGTCCTCCGCCGGTTTCGGATTTTCCTGTTCGCGCCAAGTTGAGATGGCTGTCTCCAGGATGTTCCGCGCCCGGTCATGTTCGCGCCGCTCGAAGTAGGAACGTCCCAACTCGAGCATGATCTCGTAACTTTGCGGGTTCGCGACAAGCCCCTCTCGCAGGAACTGCTCGGCTTCATCGAGCTTTCGCAAATCCCGGAGCCAGTAGGCGCCCACGGTGTAGCTTTCCACTTTCCGGGGATTCAATTTCGCCGCCAGCTTGATCCAGGGAAGGATGTCCCGGGCTGCATTAGTGCCCTTGTCCGTCAGGTGCGTGTGCTGCGAAACGAAAAAGTTTCGGGTGAACGCGTCCATGCGATCCTTCGGCTTGCCGAGAAAGTCGTGGTCATCGCCATGCGCGCAATGTTCATCATGAACGTGCCCTCCCGATTCGTGATCGTGATCATCGTGATCTCTGATCGTGATGCTCGGCGTCGCGACCGCTCGCACTGTCGGCCAGGTGATTCTCCCGTTTCGGGCCAGCCTGATCAAAGATGCTGGGGTAATAGCCGCTGTGGAAATAAATGTCGGAGCGTGTGAAGAAGTGGTTCGCGAATAGGCGGCGGCTTTCTCCCAGCGTGTTGGCGAGGGGTCCGTTCCCCGTGTCCGTTTTGAGCCGGTCGAACCGGGGAGATAGATGTGTCGCGAACGTGAAGCACGTCACGAGAAGCAAAACCAAAGATAGCAGCGAAGCGCCCATGACTAGGTATTCAACGCACGACGGCGAAACAGAATCCACGCGGCCAGCAGCAGAACAGCAGTGTAGGCGGCGTAGAAAACGATCGCTTGGAACCAAATCGAGAAGGCGGGCATCGGGTTGTGGAAGACCAGGAACTCGCGGAGGTCAAAAGCCCAATCCAGCCGTGGGGTGATGTAGTAAATGGCGTAGGCGATGTTGCCGGCAATTCCACCCGTGTGCACAGCGACGGTGTTGAGATGCCGTTCAAGGGTAAGAATTCCGACCGAAACGATGAAGCAAATCGTTCCGTTGGAAGAGGGAGCGGCGAAAATAATGGAGCCAAGCAGCGACATTCCCACCACCACGGCGAGAGCTCCCCAATGCATCAGCAAGGCAACGAGATAGGAATTGAAATCAAGGCTGTGCTCCCGCGAGGCCGCCACCAGCGCGAGAAACAGGTAGAACACGAACAGCGCCATGCCACAAGCGAGCCAGCAGCCCAGAAATTTGCCGAGCAACAATTGGGCACGCGACACCGGCTTGGCCAAAAGAGGAAAGATGGTGCGGTTCTCCTTCTCGGAGTGAAGCTGCCGAGCGGTGGTGGTGATGGCCATCACGAGCGATGAAACCCAAATGAGCAACAAGGCCAGTTCTTTGAGGTAACCGGCAATACTTTGGTCATTGAAGATGTTGATTGAGCCCATCACCAGCGTGATGAGTGCCGTGATGACGAAAAGGACATAAAAGTCCTTCCGGCGGATCATTTCCTTCAGGACCACGATGACGATGGCTTGGATGGTATTCATGCGGCGCGAAATCGAGGATTGGCTTCGATAGGAATTCCCTGCGGGTTGTAGCCGATAATGCGGAGGAAGGCCTGTTCCAAGTCGCAGTCATACTCACGCACGATGTCTGCGACGCGGCCTTCCCGCTTTAGTTCGCCCTGATGCATGATGGCCACGCGGTCGCATATGGTTTCCACCTCACCCAGTTCGTGAGAGGAGAAGAACACGGTTTTGCCTTCGTTCTTCAACCGTTGGATAATCTCGCGCACTTTCATGCGACCAATGGGGTCGAGACCGCTCGTGGGTTCGTCAAGAATGAGAAGGTCAGGATTGTTGATCAGCGCCTGCGCCAACCCAACGCGCTGCTGCATGCCCTTGGAGTAGGTTTTGATTTGCCGTTTCCGCGCATGCTCCAGTTCGACGAGCTTCAGGACAGCATTGATGCGGTTTTCACGTTCCGCTTTGGGGATCTTAAAAATACGCGCATAGAAGCGAAGCAACTCCTCGGCAGACAGAAATTTGTAATAATAAGTCTGCTCCGGGAGATATCCGATGCGCTGGCGGGCGATGGGAGTGCGCACGTCCTGGCCGAACAAGTGCGCGGTGCCACCCGTCGCGTTCACGAAGCCCAGAAGGACATTCATGGTAGTCGTCTTGCCCGCGCCGTTGGGCCCGAGAAACCCGAATGTCTCGCCCGGGTAGACCGCAAGGCTCAGACCGGCAAGCGCCACCTTGCTTCCGCTGCCGACCTCCCTGGAGCGGAACTCAACACGTAAGTTCTCCGTTTTTAGAATTGGCGCCATGATGGTTGTCACTGCGCTCTTAAATCGGCAATGACCGGGGAAACATTAGCGGGCTGGCGACGCACGCAACGGAGTGCGCGTGCATGGAAAACTCAGCTTAGCGACCCGCCGTGCCACCAAGCGATGCCGGATGTAGAAACTGCGATTTCCCGCCAATGATTTGATTCGGCTCGAGCGGCGCTGGCGATCTCGATTCACCCGCGTGCCAAAAGTCCGAGGGTAATGAGGGCATCAACCATGAATTGAACTGCCACGGCCGCTAGAAGCAGTCCCATGATGCGGGTTGTGATGCGCAGGATGATGGGATTTAGCCAGCGCGCCCCATGCGATGATAAGTGGAGAATGACGTACGAAACCGCACCAACGATTAGGATCGCGATGCAGAGGAACACTTCCTGAATGAACGAGGTGGCGCGATTGTGCAAAAGGATCGCCGTTGAGATCGCGCCGGGGCCGGCCAGCATGGGAATTGCCAGCGGCGTCACTGCGACGTCGTCCTTGGCAGTGCCAGCCGCAGTCTCCTCGCGTGTCTCCTGCACTCGTGAGCGTTGCGCGCGCAACATGTCCAACGCGATGAGCAGCAACACGATGCCGCCTGCGATTTGAAATGCCGGCAGCTGGATACCGAGGAACACAAGGATGCGCTGGCCAAGGATCGCAAACGCCAGGAGCACGATGACCATGATAACGCAGGCGAGTCGCGCCATGCGGGTGCGGGATGCCGGCGTTTCCTCCGGCGTCATGGCAAGGAAGGTCGGCACGATCGCGATTGGATCGACAATCACGAACAGCGAACTAATGGCGAGCAATGTGTATTCGACGAGCGACATCCGACGAGCGTCCCAAGACGGGCTAGTCTTCGCGCGAGACGCAACAGGGCGCAAGGATCGCGTCCGTCATTCCGTGAACAATCTTTTTATCCGCGGGCACGATCGTTGCGAGCACACCGGAAAGAGTTGCACGCGCAGAGTCCCCCTCACCGCTCACGAAGTAGTATGGGCAGAGCCGAACCCGTCCTTGCATTGGCTTCAATTCGTTGGTTTCAAAATCAAAGTAGCTCGCGGTAACCGTCTTCGGTTTCTCGAAACGTTGCAGCACATACGGCGAACTGCCAAAGCTGGCCAGGGCTTTGTCCACCGCCATACTCCAGTCCGATTGGGACAGGTCACTGCCGAGGTAAACGCCACGCGCACCCCAAGCTTCGGCGGAAAATCCGGAGATTTTTAAAATCAAAGCGCGATCTCGTTGGGACAAGTTTTTCAACTGCTGCCAGTCCGTCAGCCCCAACTCTGGAATGGCCGCATGCGGCGGCAACGGCGTCGGATCCATCACCCAGGAGTAAGGGACACGAGGCAGCAAACGCTTGAAGAATGCCTCACCGAGATTCTGCCGCCAAAATTCATGGAGATTGCGATTCCATAATAGCGCGAACAGGAGTTTCTCTTCGAAAATAGTCTTGGGCGGAGGCGTTACGCGCACCTTCTTATGCTCGGCCCATTCGAAGATCCGTCCGGAGTTCGGGACATTCGCCAAATCGAACAGCTCGAAAAAACGATAGATCGATTCGCCGTCAATAAAGTCGCTGAACGTCGGTGGCTGAACGTGAACGGTCGATGGTCCCCGGGCATTCAGCCTTTCTGCTACCCACTCCATTTCCGGTCGATAAGTTGCGGCTTCGTCGGACACAATGATTTGCACGCGTGGCGCATTGCCAAAAATACTGCGGAAGCCGCGCAGCATTCCGTCGCTTCCGCCAATGATGTCAACGTCGCCAATGCCGGTCGCGGCGTAAGTCTCATTCAACCAGGCCGTCAATCCGATGCCGCCGGGCACGCTATCAAGCTCCGTGATCGCGAAACCGTTTTCGGTAAGCAACAGGTCGGGGCGAATGACGCGCGGGATGTCGCTGCGAAATGCGGGAGAACGTTGCCGTGCTACCAGGTTCGAAGGCTTGCCCTGATCGAGCAACTCAGCGACCCAAGCTGGCTGTTTGCCCTCAACGCTATGCCGGTAGAGCAGATTTACGGCGCGATAAAACTGAAGGGTCACGCGCCCCAGCCAGTTCAATTCATCTAGCAACTCTGCGCTTAACGGAAACGGATCGGGAGAGATGCGCCATGTTTGCCCTGCAAACAAGCCGCCCGCCGGGATCTGGCCGTGGACGTACCGCGCCCGGTTCGCAGCATTCGTTGAAGGTTCTGTGGCGGGGGGATTCACATTAAGCGCGGACCTGTCCCGTGCCGTAGCCCAGCCACTTGTAGGTGGTAAGTTCATCCAGCCCCATGGGGCCACGAGCGCCTACCTTATCGGTGCTGATGCCAATCTCGGCGCCCATTCCAAACTCGCCACCATCGGTGAAGCGAGTGCTGGCATTCCAATACACAGTGGCTGAATCAACCTCGTGTAGAAACCGGCGGGCCGTGGCCTCGTTCGTCGTGACGATGCTGTCGGAATGAGCCGAACCATAATGGCTGATATGATCGATGGCTTCCGTCACTCCCCTTACCACGCGCACGTTGAGAATGTAATCGTTGTACTCCGTGTAGTAATCCTGCTCCGTCGCCGGCTTGATGCGAGAGGCGGGCTGAGGATTATCCCGGCTGATGACCATGCGCGCCTGTTCATCCGCACGCAGTTCCACGTTCTTTGCGAAAAGACTGCGCGCCATGTCCGGAAGAAACGTCGCGGCCACCGATTCATCCACGAGCAATGTCTCAATGGCGTTACACACGGCAGGACGTTGCACCTTGGCATTCATGACGATGTCGTGGGCCATCTTCAAATCCGCGTCGCGATCGACAAAGACGTGACAGACACCTTTGTAATGTTTGATGACCGGAACCTTGGAGCATTCCGTGACTGCGCGGATTAATCCTTCCCCACCGCGTGGCATACAGAGATCCACGTATTGCGTGAGCGAGAGAAGTTCTTTGATGGCGTTCCGGTCCGGAGTGGCGACGACCTGGATGGCGTGCTGAGGAAACATGGCGACTGCCCGACGGCCCGCTTCCAGCATCACTTTGGCAAGCGTGTGGTTGGAGTGCATCGCCTCTTTGCCGCCTCGGAGAATCGTGGCATTGCCGGACTTGAAGCAAAGGCTGGCTGCATCCGCGGTCACGTTCGGGCGGGATTCATAAATGATCACCACCACGCCAATCGGCGTAGAAATTTTGTTCAATTTAAGACCATTGGGGCGGAGACGTTCGTCGAGGAGTTTACCCACCGGATCGGGGAGTGCCGCCACATCACGGAGCCCTTTGGCCATGCCGGCGATTCGTTTGTCGTCGAGTAACAATCGGTCAAGCATGGCTGACGTAAGGCCCATCTCAGTGCCCGCAGCCATATCGGCAGCGTTTGCTTCTTTGATTTCCTCCGCCCCTTTTTCCAATCCTTCCGCCATGGCCAGCAAGCAGCGGTTTTTCTCGTCTGTAGTCAGCTTCGCCAGTTCGCGCGACGCCCCTTTCGCCTGTTGGCCGAGAGCGGTCATCTGTTCCGTCAACGTCATGCGGCGGAACTTACGGCAAAGGCGCGCACAAGCAAAAGTTTCAAGTTCGCGACTCAACACGTCACCGAATCGGCAATACGGCTTTGCGCCCTCAGCGGAACAAATCCTTGTTTGCCCTCCGCTGACGTGTGTGTTGTATTGAAACCGAGCCGCCGAACATCCGGCCCACTAATTTATGGAAACAACGACAATGGAAAGCCCAGTCATCGAGAAAACTCGGGAACTCTGTGAAACCATCCTGAACCAGCCGGAGTATCGAACGATTCGCAGCCAGGTGGACGCGTTCATGAGTGATGAAGCGGCTCAAGCTGCCTATCAACTGCTCTCCTCCAAAGGAGAATATCTTCAGCACAAACAGTCGCAGAACCTCCCTTTGTCGAGCGAAGAAATTGCGGATTACGAATCTCATCGTGAAACCTTTTTCAACAATCCAGTGGCCAAGGATTTCGTGGGGGCACAGCAGACGATCCACAAGATGCAGGAGACTGTAGCGCAGTACGTCGCGAAGACATTTGAGCTTGGCCGTCTCCCCAACCCGGATGATTTTGAATCCGGTTCCTGCGGCACCGGGTGCGGCTGTCACTGATCCAGATTTACAGCGAAGCGCAGAACCGCGGCCGGCACGCGATTCTGCGCTTCTTTTTTTGCCCTGCCTGCGCTGACATCCCTGCATGAACTTGCACCTTCCACTTAAAGCATTGATGTACTGCACCCTTTCAATCGGGCTCGGCGCTGCGTCGGTGCGAGGGGCCAGTGACATCGTGTTGGCTGACTTCGAAGGAACGAACTACGGTTCATGGCGCGTGGCGGGGGAAGCTTTCGGAAGTTCCCCGGCGCGCGGAACGTTGCCCGGACAAATGGCCGTGGAAGGCTTCATTGGCAAAGGTTTGGTGAACTCGTTCGCCGGCGGCGACAAGAGCACAGGCACACTGACCTCGCCGCCTTTCAAAATTGAGCGTAGCTACATTGCCTTCCAAATCGGCGGCGGCGGCTTCGCCGGCGAAACGTGTCTGAATCTACTGGTTGACGGTCAGGTGGTGCGCAGCGCAACCGGCCCCAATACCGAGGCGGGCGGTACCAGAGCGGCTGCAACCCTCCGGGTGGGATGTGCGGGAATTCATCGGACACGATGCGAGCCTGGAAGTGGTGGACCGTCGCACGACTGGTTGGGGGCACATCAACGTGGACCAGATCATTCAGACGGACCGCAAACCCGTCGTGGATCGCAAGAATGCTCTTCGGGAACTGACGGTTGAAAAGCGCTTCCTCCACTTTCCCGTTAAGAATGGAGCGCCACGAAAGAAGATCGAAGTGCTACGGGCCGGAACGGCTGTCCGCTTTTTCGACATTGAGCTGGCTGACGCCGAGCCGGACTGGTGGGCATTCCTTAATGTGACTGAATGGAAGGGAGAGCGACTGACGATAAAAGTGAACACGTTGCGGGAGGAATCACAGGCGTTGGAGCTGATTTCGGATGGGGACGAAATTAAGGGCGCGGAAGAGCTGTATCGGGAGCCATTACGCCCGCAGTTCCATTTCAGCGCCCGGCGCGGATGGCTCAATGATCCCAATGGCCTGGTATTCTTCAAAGGCCGCTATCATTTATTCTTTCAACATAATCCCTACGGCTGGAGTTGGGGGAACATGCACTGGGGCCACGCGACAAGCGCCGATCTGGTTCATTGGGAGGAATCCAGCGAAGCGCTCTATCCGGACGAAATGGGGCCTATGTTCAGCGGGTCCGCGGTGATCGATTGGAAGAACACCAGCGGCTTCGGCAGGAACGGTGAGCCTCCCATGGTGCTCCTTTACACGGCAGCGGGGAATCCAACTGTTCAATGCCTGGCTTACAGCACGGACGGCGGGCGCACATTTCGGAAACACGCGGCGAACCCCATTGTCTCACAAATCACCGAGGGTAATCGCGATCCGAAAGTCATCTGGCATGAGGCAACGCAACGTTGGGTCATGGTGCTGTATGTGGGTTTCGACCAAAATAACGCCGGCAAGAAAACGACGCGGCATACCATCCATTTCCTGACTTCAACCAACTTGAAAGATTGGGCCCTGCGCAGCGTGACGGAAGGCTTCTTTGAGTGTCCCGACTTTTTTGAACTGCCGGTCGAAGGCAACCCGTCCGAGAAAAAATGGCTGCTGTCCGGGGCGAGTAGCGAATACATGCTGGGCTCGTTTGACGGAGACACCTTTCGCCCCGAAACCGCAAAACTTCCTGGCCATCGCGGCAAAGGTTTCTACGCCGCGCAGACATTCAGTGACATTCCACCCGCCGATGGACGGAGGATTCAATTTGGCTGGCTACAGGCGCCATCCGCGGAAATGCCATTCAACCAATGCATGAGCCTGCCTCTGGAATTGAAATTACTCGCCACAAGTGAGGGACCCCGCCTCGCCATGACACCGGTGAAGGAACTGTTGGCGCTGGAAGATAGCCGGACGATGGTCAAACTTTCGGTGGACCCTGGCGAAACAAAGTCCCTGTTCAAGGCGAATCCCGGCCCCTGCAAAATCGTCGCTGAATTTGAGCCCGGCGCAGACAGCGAGGTGACTGTCAGCGTCAATGGCGCGTCCATCGTTTACACTGCCGCGACACAGGAACTCCTCGTCAATGGGCGTCGGTCCCCTGCCCCGCTACGATCAGGCAAACAACGACTGATGCTTTTCGTCGATCGCACCACGACAGAAATCTTCGCGAGCGATGGCCTTGCCTACATTCCGCTGCCGTTGGTGATGAAACCCGGTGTTGCCGGGCCAATAACGATCTCCCTGAAAGGAGCGCCCCTCAAAGAGCAGAGCATTCAATCGGTGAGTATGCGGTCGGCTTGGAAAAGTCAGCCGGTCTCGCGCCAATAGTTTTTACAGAACAGACGCCTGATCTTCCATAAGGCGAACGAGCGTTGCGAAGGCGGCGAGCACTTTGCACCGTGGCCGGAAAGGTAATTCGCGGTCCTGACTTGCCTTCCACCCGCCTCGTGAATTCAACTATTAGGGTGAGAGAACCCTCTGTTAAAGAACTGCGCGACGCGTTTAGTCCGGAGAGCAAGCAGCGATCGCACATCATGGGATTAATCCTTCCGTTGATCCCGGCCACAGTGTGCGCAATCGCATTTGCTGGCGTGCTGGGGACTGCTCATCCCAGTTTGAAAGTATTGCTCGGTATTCTTTTGGGCATCGGCATCTCAGCCCTGTTTGTTATCGGACATGACGCCTGCCACGACTCACTGACGCCGTCCCATCGGCTGAATCAAATATTGGGACGCTTATGCTTCCTGCCCACGTTGCATCCCTACGTGTGCTGGGAGCTGGGTCACGATCGGTTTCATCATGGGTCAACAAACCTGAAGGGCGTCGATTACGTGTACACTTCCCTTTTCTTTCCAGGAGTTTCGTGGATTACCCCGCTGGAGACGTACGCTGGAACGTGTTTACCGGACCGTACCTGGGATTGGGGCGTTTTACCTGATTGAGGTCTGGTGGAAGCACATGATTCTGCCGCGTCCGAGCGATTTTAAAAAATTACGCTTCGGCCTCTACCTTGCTGACCTGCTTCTCGTGCTGGTTTTTCTGATTTCTGTGGTTGCGGCGATCACGGCTTTTTCTGGCTCGTGGCAAGAAGCCGGAGTGAATTTGCTGTGCGGAGTTGTACTCCCGTTCGCCATTTGGAATTGGCTGATGGCGTTCGTCACCATTCAACACCATACGCATCCACAAGCGCCATGGTTCAAAGACCCGGAAGAATGGAGTTTTTTTGAGGCGCAAGTGCACGGAACAATTCACCTTCGGTTGCCGCGTTGGATTGAGTTGGTGTTCCACAACATCCTGGACCACACCGCCCATCATGTGGATCCGAAAATTCCACTCTACAATCTGACCCGCTCCCAAGAGCATCTGGAAGCCCGCTATCCCGAGGATATCCTGATCATGCAAGGGTCGGTGCCGGCGCTGCAACGTGTGCTGAAAGTCTGCAAGCTCTATGACTACGATCGGCACTGCTGGCTGGATTTCAACGGCACACCCTCCGCACCGCCTGTGCTGCTCTATCGGAACCGGATGGGCGAGGAATCAATTGCCCTCCAAGCCTGAACGCAACCGACCCCAGGACTAGTTCAACGGGTTGAAAGCAACTTGTTCCAAAGGTCGTCCGCGATGTGGAGCTTTTGAAAGAACTCGCGATTACTGTCCGCACCCGCCGGTGAGTTGCCGCTTATAGGAAACTCCATTCTAAATTCTGTGCCCTGTTGAGGCGCCGAATGAGCCTCAATTTTACCGCCGTGGTAATGGACGATGAAGTAGCAGGCCATCAGGTTAATCCCATGTTCGCTGGGGCTATCGCTGCGCGCTTTGAAAGGATCGAAAATGGTGCGGCAGGCTTCTTCCGACAGTCCCGGGCCGTTATCGCGGACGCTGACTTGCACCCGCCCTTCCTCTGAGTCCTGCATCACGGTGGCTGAAATTTGCACCTGACTGCCTTCCGGCAGGCTGACGATTTCGTCCTTCAGCAAGAGTTCGAAGATGCGAACGAACTTTGCCTTGTCCACGGTGAGGTGCGGCAATGTCTCGGGAATCTGAATCTCCACAGTGACACGTTTAGCTGCCAACGCCTCGCGCAGCCGAACCGTCACATCCAGGATCACGTCGTGCAGGTGAATGCGGTCGGTAAAAGCCAGTGCCGGAGTTTCCGCCACCACCCATAGCTCCTTCAGGAGGTTGTTGATCTTATCCAGGTGCAGCTGCGCACTGCGGTGATAATCCGTCCAGAACTCGGCGTTCTTGCTTTGTGCTGGATCGATATTCTCCTCGCGCAGATGGCTTGGCACGAGGTCAATGAACGTCTTAACCGGTACAAGGGAGTTGCGAATATGATGACTCATACCGGCCGCCATGAAGCCAAGGCTCACCACTCGATCGGAAACCATCATATTGTGGAGCACGGACATTTTTTCGCGAAGCAACTCATCCCTCTCTCGCTGAACGGCAAAAAGCTGGAGCGCGTGGCGCATGGTGTTTTCCAGCTGAGCAGGATCCCAGGGCTTGGTGAGGTAATGAAAAATAGCGCCACTGTTCACCGCTTCAATGACCGCCTCCAAATTCGAGTAAGCCGTCGCGAGGATGCGGAGAATGCCGGGGCGCAATTCCCGGGTCCGTTCGAGCAGCCAAACCCCTTTTTCGCCGGGCATCAATTGGTCTGTAATTAGGAGGCCAATATCATCAGGGTGACTCTCCAGAATCTTTAACCCCGCGGCTGCATTGGGGGCCGTAAGAATCTTGAAGTGGTGGCCAAAGGCTCGCTCGAAGGCTTTTAACGAACGTTCCTCGTCGTCAACGTAAAGCACCGAATACTTCTGATAATCATTCCGGATCATGGTTCAGGCCGCGATCGATTCGCTGGCAGCATCTGGCAATTCGATAGTGAATTGACAGAAACGGCCACGCTCGCTCGTCACCGAGATTGTGCCGTGATGTTCCTGAATGATGCGATAGCAAATACTTAAGCCCATCCCCATCCCCTTCCCGATATCGCGAGTCGTGAAGAAAGGATCGAAGATTTTGGAGATATTTTCAGCTGAGACCCCTTCTCCATTGTCGCGGACGAAGATGATGATTCTGCCGTTCTCCTTTCGCCCCGCGATTCGGATCAAAGGCGGCTCGGAACCCTCCGCTTTATTCTTCAACGCATCGAGGGAGTTTTGGATCAGGTTCACGAACACCTGGGTGAGTTTATTTTTGTTGGCGCGACACAGCAGATCGAGCGGAACGGCCTGATCAATTTGCACTTTATCCCGCCATTCATTGCTGAGAAAGCGAAGGGCCGCCGTGATGACTTCGGTTAACTTTACCAAATCCCGCTGGTTCTGATCTGAGTGGGTAAACGAACGTAGATCGCCCACGATGTTCTTCACGCGCTGCAAGCCTTCGTCGATATCCTGGATGACGTCGAAGAATTCCCGCGGCTCTTCCTTGGCCAGGCGCTCTCCCTGGTTTCGCAGAACGTAAAGCCCTGTTGAGGCGAAATTCAGAGGGTTGTTGATCTCATGGATAATCCCCGCACTCATCCGGCCCAGGGAAACTATTTTCTCGGTCTGGACTAGCTGGAGCTCGGTCTCCTTCAATTGTTTCAAGGTATCCTCGAGCACCTTGTTTTGCATCGCGAGCGCTTCACGGCTCTGGGCCAATTCGTAGCGCGAAGCAAATTCCCGAAAACGAAGGAGGCTATGAAAGTAGGTTCCAATAATGGTAACGATCCCGGTGAAGGCGAGGAACACCATGTTGTTGTAGAACGCTGGCGTGAAGGTCTGAGGCGAGGTCACCACTGCTGTCAGGTAGAGCAGCAACACAATGCTGACCGCCGCGACGCTCTGGATAAACGTCCAGTCCAACACCACGGCGAGGAACATCAAAACAAACGTCAAACCCGCATAGTACGTGGAGTTGCCGCCGTCGGTCGCATGGATCATGTATGCGATCCCCACGGAGGGAACCGTCAAAAGTATGAGGCCATGCAGTCGATGATATTGCCGTCCGATCCGAGTGCCGAATAACGGATACAGCACGGCCATGACGGCAGAAACGGTGAGGCGCAGGGCCAAGAACTCCTTTGCTCGCTCTGGATAAACGAGATGGTCCAGAATGTTGAAAAACGGGTAAAGGATCAGCCCCAGGATACAACCGACCCGCGTTTTGCGAATCGTCATCTCGCGGTCGTGCTCGCGATACGCCTTTAGGATTTGGTCGGAAGTCTCCATTGCCTACGCCTCACGCCGCACATGCAGAAACAAATTCACGGTGGTGGGCTCTGCTATGACTGTTGCCTGGCTCAACAACTCCGGCGGCGCAAACGACCACATGTCCCGCGAGTTCCGATAGATCAAGTGCCAGTCCAAAAGATACTCGATAAAATTACGGAATGGCTTCGAGTCATTCATATTTGCCACGGCAGTCATACCACCGGGTTTTAACCAATGGTAAAACAGCTTAACAAGGGCTTTGCAGGTCGTCTCTGCAAGATAGTCGAACAACCCAGCACAATAAATCAGGTCATACTCCTCCCCGGCGGACCCGGAACGATTCTGAGATACGGCAGACCGCAACAACTGATGCACAGACATTTGCTTCATTTCCAAACCGGTTCGCCGGCCTGCTTTGCGGCGAACTTCCTCCAGCCTCGCGCCGGTGTAGGCAATCGTTTCGTGATTGAAATCTAGAAGGGTAAAATCCGCGTGATCGCTCAACGGGCTTTTCTCGATGAAAGTCTGGACTTCGCGGGCGGGACCACATCCGAGGTTTAGAATGCGCGCACGCCGACCTTCCCGAACCACCCGCGCCGTCTCGTTGATAAAAAGTTCGCCGAGGTGGGCGATACGATTGCGGACGGACTCCGCCGGCCACTGGCTCACCAGCAGTAAATGCATGGCCTTCGCAAACAGTGAAGGGCCTTCGGGGGCATTGCGGTGGATCATGTCCATCATCTCATAGTCACCCGCATACCCGAGCGGCTTGTAGAAGGTGCGGTGGCCAAACGGCGTGGAGAGGAAAAACGAATTCCATTCCCGAAAGGCGTGTGCCTGGTGGGCGGCCCGGGTCTCAGCGCTGGCGCGATACGCCAGTTCCTCGAAACGTTCGTGCTGGGCGTTGAATGAGGTAATGACCCTCGCCGAGACACGCTGCAGGAAATCCCGCTCCCGTTCTGCGACTCGTTCAGAGCCGGAGGCTTGCAACCCCAGTTCCAACTGGTTCATCCACATTTGGACATTATTCAAGAGGATGCTCACATCGGCGACCACGACTTTGAATTCAGGCAAGATTCGCGAGGCCGCAATCCATTGTTTCGTGAAAGATTCGAAGTTTTCCGACTCCAGTTTGGGCAGCAACTCCAAGCTGATGCCTTTCGCATCGAGGGTGACTTCGCAGAGTAATCCTTTCTGGGTATCAACCAGGCTACGAACCGTGGCCCGGCCCTCATAAAGCACCTGCTTGCCAGAACTTATCTTCAGCGAGGTGACCGCCTCGGAAGTGCGCATGGAATCAAAACAACTCGAGACCAGGAACACCGCCTCGAACCGTCCCAGCCGCACCAGATGTCCCTCCACTTCTTCGCCGGAGGTTGTGACGCATTCCACGAGGCTTTCAGCGGCAATCTTCATGCAGCAACAACACTCGTCGTTTGTTCAGTCGTGTTTGTCATAATTTTCATTGTCGCATCCGTACGAGACAACTAAGAAGGTGCCGTGCTTAAAACGACTTTCCAAGACTTCCTCATTCTTCGTGAAATTCGTGTGGTGATGCACAATAACTTTTCGGCGGAACAGCCCTCGCTTTTAAATGCTTGAACCATCCACCATGCCCGGTTCGGTTCGCCTCGAAAGTGAGCTTGCGAATTTTGCCGGTGGTTTGATGGATTGTATCGCTCATGGCGTCATCGCCATTGGAACTGCCCGCCAGATCGTGGCTTTTAACGATGCCGCCGAAAAACTGATTGGCCTCCGCGCCGCAGACGTATTGAACCACACCATCGCGGTGCTGCCGCCGGCATTACAAGCAGTCATCGACGAGAGCTTCGTTACTTCCCGGCCGGTAAGCCGGCGAGAAATTCTGCTCACCCAGGGGGGAGGGGCCGATGTTTTGGTCCAGGTTGCGACCACGATCGCCCACGACTCTCAGGGCGCGATACTTTCCGTCCTGACGGAGATCCAAAACTTGCGGCAGTGCCGGGACATGGCCGTTAATTTGGAGCACCTCGATCGCCTTGCCAGCCTCGGAATGCTTAGCGCGGGTGTCGCGCACGAAATCAAGAATGCTCTCGTAGCGATCAGGACTTTCGTGGATTTGCCTGAAGACCTTCGCTGCGACACGGAGCTCACCCAACTCGTCTCTCAAGAGATTCGGCGCATCGACACCATCGTGCGGCAAATGTTGCGCGGCGCGACTCGGGAGGATTTTACGCTCGCCCCTTTGAGTTTTCATTCCCTCCTGCGCGAAGCTCTCAATCTCCTCCGCCATGAGCTGCAAGCTCGGGGCGTGAAATTGGAAACCAGATACACCGCCGCGAAGGATCGATTAAGCGGCGACGAACGCCAACTCCGCCATGCAGTGATCAACCTTCTCATCAATGCGATCGAAGCCACCAGCAAGGGCGAAGGACGATTGACCGTCACGAGCGAGGTCATTAACCACCGCGAACAGCCGTTTCTACGCACAACGATCCACGACAATGGTCACGGCATTACTCCCGAAAATCTGGCCCGGCTTTTCAGCCCGTTCTTCACGACAAAGAAGGAGGGAACAGGACTGGGCCTCGCCATCACCCGTCGGATTGTCCAGGAACACAATGGAGCGATCACGGTGGAAAGCAAAGTTGGCGGCGGAACTTCCTTTCACATTTTTCTCCCTCTGCTCACGCAGCCCGAGAGTTGATTACTGCTCGCTCACAAGGTCGTACCTTTCGAACAGCTTTCCAATAATCCAGATACCAAGGGCGGCTTCGCCAGCAAGCACCGCTGAGGCGCTGGCAGCACCCACCAGTGGGGCGATTGATTCCGCTCCGATCATGTTTAGCGCGACAAAGCCAATCGCAAACGCAATTCCCGCAGGCACTACAGTGATGGAAAACACGACCATTTGACCGAACAGCAGCAGCAACCGCTGACCTGCCACTTCAATGCCTTGCGGCGCATCAACCCGGCTTTGAAACCAACTGGGAAAAAGCAATACGGCTGCGTTTGGAATGATTAACGTAAGACCATTCCAACAGGGCGTGATGATGAAGGCTGCAGCAATCCATACGATCGGCACTTTTGGAAAGCCCGCCGGAACCCCACCGAGAGCCAGGAGCGCGGCGCCTGCGATCAACAGAAGCCATTGCGCGGCCGTCAGGATGACAAGAGGAGCGAGAAGTTCGCCAGCAGCCACCTCCCACCCACGCAAAGGGTAAAGTTTGAGCACTTCCATGTGCGCGAGATCTTTCCGGAAATCGCATCGCACAAATTGTGCGCCGATGAATAGCGACCAAGTAAAGACCATGAAGACCATCATCGAAACAATGCTGATCAACGCCGTTTGGCGTGGCCCGGTCTGAGCCGCGATTATGGCGACAACGACCACGGGAATAAGAACGATGACGAGCATGCCCGGACGGAACGTGGCCTGCGCGCCTATCAAGTTTTTCCAAAGAAAAGCAACGGGCGCAAAACCATGAGGCTTCAGGCTAAACGGCGGGCGTCGACCCTTTGCTGCATAATCGACTGAAGCGCCCTTCTGGCCGGCGGCGATGCTGTCGGCAAATTTTCGCGACACCGCAAGCGAAGCTTCCTCAAACGCAACGTCGGAACGTATCACCCAGAGATAATGCAGCACGAGAATGACGAGAGCTGGCAACATCGACCGAGCGAAGGCCGCCGGGCTCTCGGCAAGATAGGGAGCCAGAACGAGCTGAAAGGGATACATCAAGTAGGCGAGAGGAGGCGTTGCGAGCAACTGTTCGGCATAATCGCGGTAGAATTTCCAATCCGTCAGTCCGAAACCTTGTGGAACGGGCAGGGATTCGCGCGCCCAGAGGAGAGTGGCGCCGATAAAAATCACGAGCGACGCCAGCACGACAGATCGCCGGACTCGATTTGAAATTCCACGATCCAACAGCATCGTCCGTACGAAAGAGGCGCCCAGAAAATGAAGATTGATTGTGGAGAGAATCACCCACCAGCCAAGCACTCGCATCCAAGCATGACTGTTCGCAAATATTCTTCCCGTAATCAAAGTCAGCAGCAGGACGGTCAACAAAATAGCTAGTTGCGAACGCAGCAATTTGAAATGCACCAACGCTCGCCGGCTGACGGGTGACGGGAAGAGGAATGTGATTTCAGCTTCGGAGAAAACAAGCGCGGCCCGGGCGTGTGGCACAACCCAAGCGGCGAGAATCATCAAGAAGAGCACGACGACGCCAATCAGGGAGACGAGGGCCGGATCCATTCCAAGGCTTTTCGTGCCGGTGCCTCGGCTGCGCAGGAACAGGAATTGGAAGAAGTAGAAGTAGAGATAAATGATCCCAAAAACCGCGCCGACCAAATATTTCGGCTGCTTCAACCGTTGCACGCGCGCTCGAGTCCGGTTCACGAACGAGCGGGATAGCAGATAAATGAAAGCGTGGATCACGGAACGTTCTTGGGCGGCTCCTCCGTAACGCGCAGGAAAATATCCTCGAGTCTTCCGTCATCACTCAATTGCGCAAATTGCAGGCGAACTTCCGCCAGGGTACCGTCCGCGACTTTGCGCCCCGACTTGAGGATGATGAGGTGAGTGCAAATCTCTTCGACCAGGTGCAGTAAGTGCGAACTGATCACGATGGCCGCCCCATCTCGAGCGCGTTTGACGATTGAATTCTTCATTCTCCGGATGCCTAGCGGATCCAAACCCGTCAGCGGTTCATCGAAAAAGATGACTCGAGGGGAATGGAGGAGACCGCAAGCAATCACCAGTTTTTGCTTCATGCCGCGCGATAATTCCCCCGGCAAGGCTCTGGCTTTGTCGGCGAGCTCCAACTCAGCGAGCAATTCGCCCCCGAGGCGGCGCGCATCGGCCACCTCATAAATGCGAGCGACGAATTCCAAATGCTGTTGCACGGTAAGGTATTCAAAGAGCCGCGGTTCGTCGGCAAGGAAGGCGAGATGCCGCTTGGCTGCGACTGGATTCGTCACCATGTCCGCACCACAAATCCGGATGCTGCCACGGGTCGGAGGAATGATGCCAGAAAGACAGCGGAGCGTCGTGGTTTTCCCTGCACCGTTCGGCCCGACGAGCCCGAATACCTCGCCCGGGCGCACGGTAAAGCTGACATCATTCACCGCCACGAATTTATCGTAAAGTTTGGTTAGACCGGTGACTTCAATCATTCGTCAGTAAAAGCGTAACGGTCATGCGGGAAAGGACCAAACAGGAAAGTATTGAGATCCCTCAGGGATGGCGTTGAGTAAAAAACAAGACGCCCGGACCGATTGCTCGGGCCGGGCGCGATGTAAGTTCCGAAAGGTCAGGCTTTGACCACGCCCGCAGGTTCCATCGTCACTTGGGTGCTCGTTTGTGGACGTTGGCCCTTGTGCCACCACAGTACCAGAGCGCTTGCGATGTAAACCGACGAATACGTGCCGGTGAGAATACCCACAAGGAATGTGAACGCGAAGTCGTTAATCGCACCGCCGCCGAAGATGAATAGAGAAAGCGTAGCGAGAAACACAGTGCCGGAAGTGATCAACGTGCGGCTCAGGGTCTGGTTGAGCGCCTTGTTGATCAGTTCGCGGAAGGTTCCTCGTACACCCAGTTTAAGGTCTTCGCGGATTCGATCAAAGATGACGATGGTGTCATTGATGGAGAAACCGATGATCGTCAAAATCGCCGCGATGACAGTGGAGTTAAGTTCCCGACCAGACAGGGCATAGATACCCACCGTCATTAAAATATCGTGAAGGATCGCAACAATGGCGGCGATGGCGAAGGAAAACTCGTAGCGAAACGCCACGTAAACGAGAATACCCAGAAGTGAAACCAGGAAGGCAATGATCGCGCTGCGCAAAATTTGGTCGCCTACCGTCGGGCCGACACGCTTCGACCCCTCAAGTTTCAAGCCAGCCTCGGGGAAGCTTTTTTGCAACGCCCCCATGATTCTGTCTGTGCTATCGAAGGATGAAGTGATTCCCAAAGTCTCAGTGGTTCCCACGATTCCACGCTGGTATTGGATCAAAGCCTCGCCAGCCACTGGCTTGATAGCGTCACGAATTCGATCCACATCCACCTTTTGTGCAAAGGAGACG
This sequence comes from uncultured Verrucomicrobiae bacterium, assembly GCA_963760275.1. GTDB lineage: Bacteria > Verrucomicrobiota > Verrucomicrobiia > Limisphaerales > SIBH01 > JANNGC01. The sequence continues at coordinate 630,607 of CAVXCM010000002.1, read as the reverse complement.
GTGAGCTTGTCCCCTCCCTGAAACTCGAAACCAAGCATGTGCTTGCCTCGTGACAATCCGTATCCGACCCCAATCAGGATAATCAGCCATGAACAAATGAAGGCGGGCTTGGCCCAGCGCATAAAGTCCAAATTCGCAGAACGAATGAGATGCAACATGGGGAGCGACTTCATCCAACCGAGACTGATGCAGGCATCGAATATGAGGCGGGTCACAACGAGAGAGGTAAACAAACTCGCTGCCACACCAATGGTCAGAGCCACGCCGAACCCTTTAATAGTGCCGGTGCCCATCTTCCACAAAATGATGGACGAGATGAGCGTGGTGACGTGCGAGTCAAAGATGGTTCCAAATGCCCTGCTGTAGCCCGCCGCCAGCGCCCCGCGCAGCGATTTGCCCTTGCTCAGTTCTTCGCGAATACGCTCGAAGATCAAAACGTTGGCATCCACCGCCATGCCCGCGGTTAAGACGATGCCCGCAATGCCAGGCAAGGTGAGCGTTGTTTTGATCATGCACATCGCTCCGAGGAGGATGACCAGGTTCAGCACGAGAGCGAAGTTCGCGATCATTCCTGCCGCCAGATAATAAACCCCCATGAAGAGAGCAACGGCGAGTGTGCCGTAGATGGCGGACCGAATGCCGCTTCGAATGGTGTCTTTTCCAAGTGACGGATCGACGCGGTCTTCGCTGATGATCGTGACGGGCGCTTCGAGAGGATTCTGGAGAATGGCGGCAAGGTTGCGCGCCTCTTCGTCGGTGAAGCTGCCGCTAATAGAGCCCTGACCACCGGGAATTGCGCCACGAATAACGGGAGCCGAGTAAAGCTCGCCGTCGAGCACGATGGCCAACATCCGACCAACGTTCTCCCGAGTTACTTTCTCGAAGGCAACCGCACCGTCGTCATCCAGCGAAAAAAGAATTTCAGGATTGTTGAAGGTGTCACGGCCTAGTCCGGCGCTCTTCACGCTCTTGCCGGTCAAACCGGGGATTGGCGTCTTACTGACGACGTAGGGAACAAATCCCTTTTGTCCATCCGGTCCGACCTTGGGCTCGCGCAGCACTTCGTAGCCGGGGGGTATGATCTGACTGCGCAGAAGGTTCGCGTTGTCTTCGTGAACAAGGCGAAATTCCAGGAAGGCGGCCTTTTGAAGCTGGACCTTCACTCTCTCCATTTCAGCCGCCCCGAGCCCAGGCATCTGAATGAGGATTTCCCGTTCGCCCTGGGGCTGAATGATGGGTTCGGCAACGCCAAACTTGTCCACGCGCTTGCGCAACACTTCGACTGCGTTTTCCACTGCCACCTGAGGCGAAGCATTGGTGGCCAGTTTCCCCGTCTCCATCTGCACGACAAACGAAGATCCGCCCTGCAGGTCAAGCCCCAGCTTAATCTTCCCGGACGCTTTCCTTTGGATCCAATTCAATACGGCAACATTGGGATCCTTGGCGCCTTTGGTATCGAAATCAAAGTGGCGGGAGATGTCGTTTGTGCCGACCGCGTCGAGCAGATTCTTATATTCATTCTCCGGGTTAGCCTTCTGCAACTCGGCGAACCGGGCCATGATGTTCGTGTAGGTGGCATCCCGCTTTCCGACATTTTCCTGGAAAACCTCAATAAGCGGTCGGCTGCGAATTGGCAGCATTTCCGACGCGGCCCAGCCAACGACGGCGACAATGATCAACAACTTCCACAGGTGACTTCGATTCATGGCGATGGGGCTTACGCTTGCGCGGCTTCAGCGCCGGCTTTTTCAGTGATTTCGGCAATGGTGGACTTGAGAACTTCTAGCTTTGAATCAGCAGACCGGATGGAAACCGTTTTCTCTTTGACGCTGATGACAACGCCGACGATTCCACTGCCCGTGAGCACTTTGTCTCCCGCTTTTAGATTACTCAGCAGAGCATTGAGTTGCTTCTGTCGCGTGCGTTGAGGGCGTATAATGACGAGGTACATCATCACGCCCATAATCACGACCATCCCGATCAACTTGAACATTTCGCCCTGGGGATTTGGGGTTGTGCCAGGTTGCGCGGGCGCTCCGAGTGCGAGTAACGCGAACAAATTATGTACGGTCATAGTTTCCAGATAAGAGCCGCCAAATCTACGGAGGCACTTTCATTAAGCAAGAAGGAGTTTGTGCTTTTCGACGCAAATCAAGGCATCTATCCGCCGCGGTTTGACGTTTGCCGACCCTTTTTGCCACTGTTACCGACATGGGCAATTCGTTCGGTCATCTGTTTCGCGTCACCACGTGGGGTGAGTCACATGGTGGGGGCGTGGGCGTCGTCGTCGATGGCTGCCCGCCTCGCCTGGCATTGACCGAAGCGGACATTCAACCAGATTTGGATCGCCGGCGCCCCGGGCAGTCCAGAATCGTCACTCCCCGAAAAGAGTCCGACACCGTGCAAATCCTTTCCGGCACCTTCGAGGGCAAGACCCTGGGAACTCCCATCAGTATGTGGGTGAAGAATGAAGATGCGCGGCCTGAGGCTTACAGTGAGATGGCGACGAAGTTTCGCCCGTCCCACGCGGATTATACTTACCAGACCAAATACGGCATTCGCAATTGGCAGGGTGGCGGGCGCTCGAGCGCGCGGGAAACGGTGGGACGCGTAGCCGCGGGAGCAGTAGCGAAAAAAATTCTCCGCGAGCAATTTGGTGTGGAGGTGCTGGCTTACGTCAAACAAGTGCAGCGCATCCACGCCGAAGTAAATCCCGAATCGGTCAAGGCGAAGGACATCGAGTCGAACATTGTGCGATGCCCGGAAACTGTGGCAGCCGAGAAAATGATCCGGCTAATCGAGAAGATGCGGCGGGCTGGCGACAGCGTAGGCGGAATCGTGGAAGGCGTGGCAAGAGGTGTGCCTGTGGGATGGGGCGAGCCTGTCTTCGACAAACTGGAGGCAGACTTGGCGAAAGCCATGATGAGTCTTCCGGCCTCAAAAGCATTTGAAGTCGGATCCGGCTTTGCAGGCATCGAACTCACGGGGCGGGAACACAACGATCTATTCCGCGCTGAACGGGGAAAAGTCCGCACTCTCACCAATCGGTCTGGTGGCATTCAGGGCGGCATCTCGAACGGTGAAACCATTTACTTTCGCGTGGCATTCAAACCTGTTGCGACTGTGATGCACGAACAGGAGACCGTGGACGTAACGCTGAAGAATACGACGTTGAAGGGGCGCGGGCGTCATGACCCGTGCGTCTTGCCCCGAGCGGTCCCCATGGTCGAAGCAATGACCGCTCTCGTCCTTGTGGATCATGCGCTACGTCATAAGGCACAATGCCGCCCATAATTTTGCCTTCAGTCGCGGCCTCGGTTTCCGCTAATACTTCGGTGATGCATCCGACGTTTGGCGTCCCTTGGCCAAGATTACAGAAGGCGGCGGCAAGATTGGCGCAGTTGCACGCCAACCGCGGCGAGCGAGGACGAGTGTCCGCCCTCCTATTTTTGTGCGGAGTTAAATATCTCGTCACCTATCGGGAAGCAAATAAGCGGCGCCTGGCCCATTACCTTGATGACGGTTTGCGCGAAGCCGTTGAACACACGTTGCCGGTGTTGATGAAGCGAAGCGCAGAATCCCCAATGATCCGCGGCCCCGGTACCCGACGTTCGCTGCTCGACGGCAACGTAGAGTTTGCTCAACTCGTTTTTGGATTTGGAAAACTTAATCAAATTCTCCCCTCCTCTACCCTCGAGTGGGCGGGGCGCGACTGCTTGGAGATGAACCTGATTCGGCTTATCTTTGGTATGGGCGTCGCTGCCCGCTTTTCGCCTTCGTCACACGAATTTCTTCGGCGCATGTTCTCTCTACCGTTGCACATGTCGGTCCCCGTCCAAGACGTCCTCGAAAGTTTCACGTGGGATCCAGAATGGTCATTGGCCATTGCCGCGTAGGCTCGACCGCAAGGTGCAATAAGCCGTTGTGGACGTCCTTGCATTCGGCAGCATGAGTTCAGGCAAAACAATGATGATTCACACCTGAACTGACCTGAACTCGCGAGCCGCCATATGGCACGTACCTTGCTGGGGTAAAGCATGAATATGAAACTGAAATTTCTTACCATACCGGTTATGTCGGCAGCACTGGTCATCGCCCCCGCTTCGTTGAGGGCGGACGACGCCGATTACAAGAAGGGGAAGGCGGAAGAGAAAATCTCCGAAGCGAAAAATAAGACCCACGAAAAGATTTGTCAGGGTAATCACGGAACGGTAACGGCCAAGACCGATAATTCGGTAACAATTGATGGAAAAACGTATGCGTTGACGGCTGACACGCGGGTGAACAAGCAGGAAGAGCCGATTCTTTTGAAAACCGTCAAGGTGGGAGACCATCTGTGCTTCACCACAGAGAAAGCAGCCGATGGATCACGCCAAATCTCGCAACTCATGGCTGTGGATAAGGACGACAAGGTTCGGGTCCGCGATCGCGACAACGAATCGCCCAACAAAATTGAGGTTGAAACGCCGAACAAGAAGATTGAAGTGAAGTAAGCAAGTGAGGGTAAGTGAGGTTGGGGAGTGAGGAGGCAAGCCGTCAGGCTTGCCTCTTTGCTTTGAATCCTGAAAATCCCCGTCATGAACGTCTCTCGGTTTCTGCTTCTCGCGTTTCTGTCAGTTTACGCCCACGCGCAATCACCCATCCTTTTATGGTCATCCGGGGCACCCAATGCTCTGGGGCAGGACGAGAAAGACATTCCCACGATCACAATACTACTTGCGGACGCCTCCGTAGCGACGGGAGCCGCAATGGTCATTTTCCCCGGTGGAGGATATGGCGGGTTGGCGGCGCATGAGGGCAAGGGCTACGCCGATTGGTTGGTCACCAACGGCATCTCGTGCTTCATCGTAAAGTATCGACTCGGCTCCGCAGGATACCGACATCCCTCGATGCTACAAGATGCTGCACGGGCTGTTCGTCTAGTTCGCGCTCGCGCTGTTGAATGGAAGATTGATCCAAAACGCGTCGGAGTGATTGGTTCCTCCGCCGGCGGGCACCTTGCCTCGACCTTGGCGACGCACTTTGATTCGGGGAAGGCGGATGCCGCCGACTACATAGACCGGCACAGCAGCAGGCCGGATATTGCCATCCTCTGCTACCCAGTCATCTCCATGGGATCCAACACGCACGCCGGTTCCCGCAAGAACCTCTTGGGCGATAAGCCAGACCCTGAGCTGATTAAGAACCTTTCGAACGAACGGCAGGTTACTAAAGAAACGCCGCCCTGCTTCATCTGGCACACGTGGGAAGACAATGCCGTCAAGGTGGAGAACTCACTCGAATTTGCGTCCGCATTGCAACGCGCTGGTGTTCCCTTCGATCTCCACGTTTACCAAAAAGGCGCTCATGGAATCGGCCTTGGCAAAGCTGAGCCTCATCCTTGGGCCAACGACTGCCTCTATTGGCTACGGGTCCACCGGTTCGTAAAATAGCGCCGGGCCAACGGTCCGCCGGGCACTAAGGATCATTTGCCGATCGCACCTTTTAGATACGCCAGAATCAACTCCGGCAAATCACTGCTGTAACCGCCCTCGAGGACTGAAAAGAACGGCACGCTTATTTTGCGAAGGGACGCGCCCAGCCAATGGAAATCCTCCGCTTCCAACGTTTCCTGGGCTAGCGGATCGCGCGCATAACCGTCGAAGCCAGCCGACACAGCGACCAGATCGGGATTGAATTCCTTTAATCGCTCAAGCGCCTTGGTCAACGCCGCCCGGTATGACGCACGCGGGGTCCGCGGGGCAATCGGGAAGTTGTAGCAGTTATCCCCAGCGTCCGCGGTCCCGGTGCCGGGATAACACGGGTGTTGGTGAACTGAGGCAAACGCCACGTTTTTCCGTCCCAACAAAACCGCCTCCGTGCCGTTGCCGTGATGCACGTCGAAGTCGAAGACGGCCACGCGCTTCGTCCCAGTCGCCATTGCTTCCAAGGCGGCAACAGCGATGGAATTGAAATAACAAAAACCCATCGCATGGTTTTGCGTCGCATGATGTCCCGGTGGGCGCATCAGGCTGAAGGCAGACTCGCCCGCGCGAGCGAGCTTCGCCGCTTGCAGAGCGCTTCCCACGGACCGTCGAGCATGTTCATCGATTTGCAGATGCGCCGGAGTGTCACCGTCAAAGTCTTCCGACGCCTCCCTTATCTTGCTGATGTGACTTTTCGTGTGCGCCCGCTCCAGTTGCTCATCTGTCACCCTTAGCGGCGAGTTCCATTCCAGAATCAGATCAGTTTGCGATCGCAGTTTCTCCAAGGTGGCGCTGATGCGGGCGGGCCGTTCAGGATGGCCCGGCGAAGAATAGCCGATACAACGTTCGTCCGTGATGATCGTCATGGCCTGAATGTAGTGCGAAGCCAACATTTGAAAACGGCGCTGCAAAAAATTTGTGACGTTCTTCTATTCTTCCCTGCCCTTGTCATCGCAACGTCACCGGATTTCTCCTTCACGAAGGAAACGATGTCCGGCAAGGTAACCCATCGATATGAAGAAGATTTTCGCCAGCGTTGCTATCCACCTCGTTGCCATCGCCACGCTTCAGGCATGGGATTATGAAGGGCACCGCATCGTGAACCAATTAGCCATCGCGTCATTGCCAACCAATTTTCCCGCCTTCGTAAAGACTCCCTCCGCCGTCGCGCGCATCGCCTTCCTGGGCGGCGAACCAGATCGATGGCGCAACTCACTTAGCCCTGCTTCGAAACATGCGAATGGCCCCGACCATTTCATGGACGTTGACGAACTGGAACCGCATGGCCTGACGACTAAAACGGCTAGCCCGTTTCGCTATGACTTCGTCGCTCAACTGAAGTTCGCCAGGGAGAAAAATCCGGAAAGATTCTCACCAATCGACCCCGCCAAAAACACAGATCACACCCGGGACCTGATTGGGTTTCTACCGTGGGCATTGAATGAACAGTTTCTCAAGCTGGAGTCCGCCTTTTCTTATCTAAAAACATTTGAAGAAAGTGGAGGGACGCCGGAAGAAATTTTAAACGCGCAACAGAACATTCTCTATATCATGGGCGTGATGGGCCATTACGCCGGTGACGCCGCACAACCCCTCCACACGACAAAACATTTCAACGGCTGGGTGGGAACAAACCCGAAAGGCTACAACACCAACAAAACCATTCACACGTGGATCGATGGTGGCTTCATCCGCCGGGCAGCCATCGGACTGAACGAACTCAAACCGAAGGTGCGCCGAGCGAAGTTGTTGTCGGCTGAGAATAAGCCTGGGGCCGGTGTTTTCAATGAGTCGATGGGTTTCATCGAAGCCCAATTTGCTTTGGTTGAGCGAGTGTATCAATTGGATCGCGACGGCCAGCTTTCCCCCAGCAAGGGGGACGTCACCGAAGGCCGTGAATTTATCGCCGGGCAGCTGATCAAAGGAGGCCAATTTCTGGGCGACCTTTGGTTCTCAGCCTGGCAAAGCGCGCCAATTGACAACTTTCTGCGAACCGAACTCACTCGCCGTGCGCAGTCCAAGCCCTGATTATCGCGCCTCGCGCACTCGAATAGTGTAGTTAACTGCGTTGGTATTGAACGCTTCGAAGGTAACACCCTGTATGGCGTTCTCGTCGAGAAACACGGAGCGGAACGGGGTCTCGTCCACCGTGAAATTCTGCGCATCCTTGAAGACGCAATTCGCCTGTACTTCAATCCGCCGATTCAGGCGATTGCGCAAGTTTGCTGACACTTTCATCCGGCCATCGTCGGTGCGACCGGTTTGTAATCCAGTACAGGTGACAGATCGTTGCGCCCCGGAATCGAACAGGACGAACTTTGACGTTTCCTCCTGGTTAAATTTCCCGGTGTTTTTCGGTTGATACGCACCGCCCGTGGAACAACCAGTCAAGACCGTGGTTGCAGTGCCGAGGCAAAGGAAAAGGGCCAATGGTTTCATAATTCAGTTTTTGTGTTCGCTAACGAATAGAACGGTATCTTTACTCGAATCCGGCGGAACGGTGAAAGTGACATCCTTGGTCAGAACGGTGCGCCCACCCGCATCTCGAAAATCCACAGCGAGAGTGTGGGAGCCCGGAGGCAATTCGAGCGCGGCGAAACTCAAATAACGAGGCAAGTTATCCCAGGCACGAATGTCCGCCTCAGGCGTGGTGGTTGCGGAAAGAATTCCCGCAACGACCGCAACGCCGCCCGCGATCAAGGCCGCTTCCCCACGCTGATGGTGCGCCAATCCCACGCTCGTCGCAGCCGCCGCGATTGCCGCCCCGCCGGTGGCATCCTTGAACACTGCCTTGTTAGCAAGGATATGGTCCATCACGCGGCCGCCACGCGTCGTCGCCTGCCATTGCAGATCATCGTAAGACACAAGCGGAAACTGCTGACTGCCCAATCGAAGATTCACAGAGCGCGATACGGAGGGTTGTTCCCCGAAACGCAATTGTTCGGCATGCGCACCGGTGGCGAATTTTCTCGGCCCCTTGCCGTAGTCGAGAAAGACCAACACGTTGGCCTTCTTGTGATAGGGCGGCGGTTGCGACCCGCCGCGCGCGCTCTTAACCGCACGACTGAACTCATCCGAACCATCCCCACCAAGTTTGACCGTCGCCAACCCGTCGAGGTAATCCAGTAGGACATAATCCGCTGCGTAATCTCGTCCTTCGGTGTCAGCATCCTGAAACTGCGCGCTGCGAAAACAGGCCCGCGCGTTGTCTGGCTCACCATCCATCCAGTAAAGAATGCCTCGATAGTAGTAAGCCATGACGCGCTCGTAGGGTTCGCCGATGAACGTCTTCTTGGCCTCGCGGCTAAAAAAGCTGCGCGCCTTTCGGGCGTCCGAATCCGTCGTGTAGATGCCGCCTATCCGAGCGATGGATTCATCAAACTGACGTTTAGCCTCCTCAAAATCTCCGCGACGCATGGCCGCCAACCCGACCCGGTATTCCCACAGCACGCGATCCTTCTTGGGCCCATGAACGATGTAATTCTTCCCATCAATCATCACATCCCCGGTGAGTGGGGGACGTGATGATTTCGTGGAAGCGCAACCCACCGCCGACAATAACGCGGCAAGGAATAGAGAAAACCTCATCATGAAGAACCCGCCGCTTATCGATAAACCGCGTCGGCTTGGGCCTGCTTCTTGATTTCATCATCGCCGCCCCAAACAATCGCGCTCGTGCGAGCATCGACCAGTTGGAACGTGTAGAGAACGTAATCACTCACGCCTCCACGGCTCGATGTGCTCATGCCCGAAAGTTTCCCAGTGAGAATGTAATCCGCGCCTTTGAATTCCTGTGCCCGGGCGTCACTCGTGGATGTGAAAGCGCCCGTTCGCTTCATCTCGCGCTCTTTCTCCAAAGCCGCCATGCGCTCCCGGGCCAGGAATGTCACTTTCCCGGATGCCTTCGAAATTAATTGGGCCTGTATGCGGTCGAGGAAAATATTTTTATTGATGGGAAACCGCGTCTCGTTCAACACCGGGTCCAGCACGATGACGGGTGGTGTGGTGGCATTTGCAATCTGCGGGGCGCTCAGGATACCCCGGGCAATCTTATCGCTCACGCGCAACAAATCCTGGGACTCCACTCCCGTTCCGCCGACAAAGCCCTTCTCATCGCCCCGCAATTCGGTAACTCCGGTGGCGGAAGGGTTTTTAACGCCCGCGGTGACTGCATCCTGCCAACAAGCCGACGCTCGTTGAGAGGAGAGCTAATTTCGCAATATTTTTAGGCAATTTCATAGTGAGGGAACAGGAGTAATTCAAAACCTCGGCACTGTCCAGCCAGCCAGTCGTCCACCGCCTTCACCTGCCAAGAAAAAGCCCGCGGCAAGCGCGGGCTGACAGAATCTTTTCAAGTTCGGACCGCACCTACGCGCGCTCCATGTACTTGCCGGTCCGGGTATCCACTTTGATCTTCTCGCCCGTCTTGATGAACAGCGGAGCCTGGACGCTGATGCCCGTTTCCAGCACGACCGTCTTTTGAACGTTATTCGCTGAATCTCCACGCACACCCTCGGGAGCATCCGTCACTGTCAAAACAACGCTGGAGGGAATCTCGATCGACACCGGCTTGTCATCCACGAAGGTCACTGTCGCGACACAATTCTCGACCAAATAGTTTTTTGCATCGCCAACCAGATCCGTGAGCAGCGTCACCGTCTCGTAATTCTCCGGATCGGAAAACACGTAGTCTTCTCCGTCCTTGTAACTGAACTCCATCTTGCGGGTCATCATCGGGATGACTTCGATCTTTTCGGTGGAGCTGAACCGGACGTCGGCAGACTTGCCCGTCTTGATGCTTCGGAGCGTCGCCTGCACGAAGGCGCGAAGGTTACCCGGCGTGCGGTGCTGCATGTCCAGGACAACGGCAACATCGCCGTTGTGAATAATCGCCATTCCTCGGCGGAGATCATTTGCTGTAGGCATAAATCTTAAGTCACTTTGCGTCGCAACATCGCGTTCTGCGGGTCACGGGAACGGGGAAGTTAGTGAAGAGCAATGTCTTTGCAAGTTTGGAGTTGGGAAAACCAGCCTAACCGAGCGGTAAGCCGAAGTAGAGGCACAGCCACGGCTGCACCTCCTCGAACTCGACCGCCTTGCCAGTGGAAATCAGGAATGAGCGCATGTTTTCCGAGAAGCCTGCGCCGGCAAAAACGACGAGACCCGGAATCGGCCATGCTTCAATATCCTTGATGATGGCCGGGATCTTTTCTTCCGCACTCCCGACCACAGATTGGAACTTGCACTCGATGCCGAGGGTTTTCCGGGTGACCGGATGAATCAGCACGACATCAATTCGCCGTTCCGCGCCCCAAATGCGCCGGGCCACGCGGACCTGCTCCTTGGCTTCCAGTCCCAATTCCTGACCCAGCTTTACAACTAGTTTGGCCAGCCCATCCCCATTCGTCACTGCGAGCGCTCGGCCGGCCATATCACACTACAATGGAAAACTGCTTGGGTGACGCGGTCTGCTCCAATCGGCGCATCGACATCTCAATGTGCTTGGCCTCCAGTTCGATGCCCAAGCAATGGCGTTGGGTACGCACACATGCAACCGCTGTGGTGCCTCCACCGGAGAATGGGTCGAGGACATAACCCTGGGGATCGGTGGCGGCCAGCAGGCAACGCTCCACCAGTGCGACCGGCTTTTGGGTCGGGTGCTTGCCGAATTTTTTCTCGCCCTGGCCGGGCGCGGTGATCCTCCACACGCTCTTCATTTGCTTCCCACCCGCGTGTTCACGCATGAGCTTGTAATTGAAGTGATGCCGGCTTTCCGCAGTCTTGGCCGCCCACAGTACCGTTTCAGTTGAGTGCGTGAAGTAACGGCAGGACAGATTCGGCGGCGGGTTGGGCTTTTCCCACGTGATGTCGTTCAGGATCTTCATTCCCAATTGCTGCATGGCGTAGCCCACCGAAAAAATGACGTGGCTCGTGCCCGTGACCCAAATCGTGCCGTTCGGTTTCAAGACCCGCTGGCAGCGTTTGAGCCACTCCGTGTTGAACTCGTGATTCAACTCCGCGCCTTGCGATTTGTCCCAGGCGCCTTTGTCCACTTTCACCATCTTCCCGGCGTGACACGTGATTCCGCCATTCGAAAGGAAGTAGGGCGGGTCGGCAAAGATGCAGTCGAAGCAACCATCGGGGAACTTCTCCGCAATCGCATCAAGCACTTCCAGAGAGTTGCCCTGAACCAGCGCCGCCCCGGAGATTTGCGTGCGCAAGCTCGGCTGCACAACCTCGATGATCTGTTGCCAGCCCGGGAACTGCGCAGGGGTCTTGGCGCGTTTCGGCACGAGGTGACGATACAGTCCTCGCGCGCTGCCGGTGCAAGAGAATTACTTGCTACTCGTGGCGGAGCGCTTCCACCGGATCCATGGCCGCCGCTCGAAAAGCCGGATAGATTCCGAAAATCACTCCGACCGCGCCGGAAATCGTGAAGGCCAGGAACGGTGACCAGAACGTGACAATCGTACGCATCCCGGCGAACTGACTGACCAAGTGCGGGATGATCACGCCGAGCATCACTCCAATCACTCCGCCCGCCGCCGACAGGATGATGGCCTCAATCAGGAATTGCGTGATGATGTCTTCGCGTTTCGCACCCAACGCCCGGCGAATACCAATCTCGCGCGTTCGCTCCGTCACGCTGGCGAGCATGATGTTCATGATCCCAATGCCCCCGACCAGCAATGAGATTGCCGCGATGGAGCCGAGCACAATGTTGAAGATCTGTTTGGTGCGTTCCGCCCTTCGCAGCAATTCCAGCGGCACCACCATCTCGTAGTCTTTCTTTTTGTGATGCCTCTCCAGCAACGCCGTCACTGCGTCGGCCGTGGCCATCACCTGGTCAGCCGAGCCCACTTCCACCGTCAACTCGTGCAACTCCACGCGTTCCTGCTCGAAGCTGCCGCTGCGAACTTTGCGCAAGATCTCTCCATAACGGGTCTTCGCCGTTTCGAGTGGGATGAACATGGTGTGGGCCGCGACCTGCGAGTTTCGTTGTCCTTCGCCGCTCGTCTCCAAACTCCTGGAACGCGCAGCCATGATGCCGATGACGTGGTAATAGCTGCCACCGACACGCACTTGCTGTCCGACGGGTGAACCGAGCGGGAACAAAACGGGCACCAACTCCGCGCCGAGTACGCAGACGCTGGACTTGGCGTCCATCTCCTGGTCGGTGAAAAAACGTCCGGCAATGACTTCGTGGTGCCGCAACGTCGGATACCACGGGACCGTCGCGATGATCTCGCAGTCGAGGCGCCGGTCGATGTTCCACACGTACTCACGCATGATCCGACTGGGTAGGATTAGCTGCACATTATTGATCGTGGCTCGAATGCGCTTCACGTCCGCGTAGGTGAGGCCGTATTGCAGCACGTAACTTTGCTGGCTGCCCTGATCGGAAGCCTTGGCCTGTTCCGGCGGCTTCACGCTGCGAAGAATAATATTCTGGCTGCCCAGGTTCTTGATTTGTTCCTGAGCCTCGTGGCTGGCGCCTTCGCCGATTGCCAGCATCGCGATCACCGAGCAAACGCCGAACACGATCCCAAGCATGGTCAGCAATGAACGAAGGCGATGCAGCCAGAGCGTCTTGAGGCCCAGGCGAATGATCCTTTTCAACCGGCCCAAGTGGAGACGTGGTGCGGGGCGCGATCGTTGAGATGGGGGAAGTGCCATCACGCGAGCTTAGTCTTTGAAATGCCGCACGTCGGAATCCACTCGCCCATCCCGCAGCCGCACGGTGCGCTGGGCACGACGTCCCACTTCCTGATCGTGCGTAACCAGGATGAGCGTTTTTCCGCGGCTATGAAGCTCGTCAAACACCTTAAGGATCTCCACCCCGGAAGCGGAATCGAGATTTCCCGTGGGCTCGTCGGCCAGGATGACGAGCGGATCGTTCACCAAGGCACGAGCGATGGCGACGCGTTGTTGCTGACCCCCGGAAAGCTCGAACGGCTTGTGGTCAAGCCGGTCGCCAAGCCCCACGACTTTTGCCAGTTCCACCGCCCGCTCACGCATCTCTTCTTCACCGCAACCCTGGTAAAACAGTGGCACTTCGATGTTCTCAACGACCGTGAGTTGCTGGATCAAATTGTAGGATTGGAAGATGAAACCCAACCGCGCGCCGCGCACGTCGGAGAGATCCCGATCATCTAGGTCTGATACATCGTCGGCACCGAGAAAATAACGGCCGCCGCTCGGTCGATCCAGACAGCCCAGCACATTCAGCAACGTGGATTTCCCGCAACCGGACGGGCCCATGATGCTGACGTAATCTCCAGCGTCAATTTGCAGGGACACGCCACGCAGGGCTTGAACGATGACTGGCCCCATCTGATAGGTCTTTCTCACGTCTTCAAGGCGCACGATGGGTTCGCTGCCCGTACTGGATGGATTGGGGTCGTTCACAGCTTCGCCGCCGCCACGGGCGCCGGAGCCTTTTTTTCGTTCTCTTCGGTGGCGGGCGCCAGGCTCTTGGGCGGCCGAAGCAATACCTTCTCTCCTTCACGAATCCCGCTCTTCACCTCGATGAATTCTTCATTGAACGAACCCACTGAGACCTCGCGCTGTTCTGCCGAGCCACGCTGCGCAATGTAACAAAGGTATTTACCCTCTTCTAAAACGACGCTCTGAATTGGGACGTAAACAACATTGGTCAGTTGCTCAATGAAGATCTCCGCCTTGGCCGTCATGCCGGGCTTGAGCCAGTCGTTCGTGCTGCTGATGGCGATGGTAGTGAGATACACCTTGAGGTCCGGATTCATCCAACGGTTCTGCGAGTCGGGCAGCGTGCCGACTTTCGTCACTTCACCCTCGAGGACTTTGTCGGGGAATGCATCCGCCGTCAGCCGCACCTGCTGTCCTTTCCGCACCTTCTTGATGTAGGTCTCGTGAATCTTCACTCGGAGCGACATGCGGCTCAGGTCGGGAATGGTGAGAATGGTCTGTCCCTGCCGCACGCTCGCCCCCTCCCGGATCCTCTCTTCGCCGCCGTAATAGATCATGTCATCACCTGCTCGCCCATAAACGACGAGCCCTGGCTTGGTGGCGCGAATCAAACACTTGTCCATCTGTTCCTGGATGTCTTTGAGTTGCCGCACCTGGACATTGTATTGCGCGGTGGCGGACTTCAGTTTCGCCTCGGCCTGGGCGAGTTTGGCGATGGCAGCCTTGCGCGCGCGCTCCAGTTCGCGCACGGCTTCAGAGTATTTGGAAAGGGTCTCTTCGGACGTCTTGAGGAACTCATACTTCTGGAAAAGGTTCCGCCCCGTTTCGGCTGTTTGAACCTTTAACCTCGCGTTCTCGAAGGCGATTTCGTCGCGCTGTAAATCCGTCCGCGTCACGAACTGCCGGGCATGCAGCCGCCGCGTACCTTCCAACGTGGCCTGCGCCTGGCCCATCTCCTTTTGCGCCACCTGCAAATCCTCGTGGAACTTCCGAATCTTTTGCTTGGCTTCACCATCGCCCAGCACTTCCAAGTCAGCATATTTTGAGAAGTCGATGTACGACGCACTGCGGGCGATCGGCGCCGCCGGATCAATCACCTTCAATGCCTCGTTGGTCAGCGCCACGGGCGTATTGGTTAAAGCTAAACTAGGCACCGGTTCGGTTTGGCCGGCCAGCCCTGCCGCACCGTAAGACGCTGAGTTCGTCCGCTCCAATAATGCGTTGCCGACACTGGCGCTGCTTGTGGCATTACCGTTGGTGGCCGTTTGCTGAATCCGTATGCGGGTGAGCACGTCATCCAGTCCAAGCTCGCGCATGACATCCTGTGCGGCTTTGTCACCGAGAAACTTCTCGAAATCCATGCGCGCAAACCGGGCCTTCTGCTCCGCGGCCATGACATCGCTCAGATTCTGGTTCAACTGGATGTCGTAACCCTGCTGGGCGTCTGCGAGCGAGGCGGCGGCGGATTGGAACTGAATCTCCTGTTGGACCAAGCTCTTCTGTAATTCGGATGAATCCAATTCCACCAGCACCTTGTTGGTCTTCACGTCGTCGTCCGTCACCAAATACCCCTCGTCCACGATCTTCAAAAGCTTCGTGCCTTGATAGCCGACCCGGACCTCGCACTTGACCTCCTGCGATTCCACTGCCTGCATCGAGCCGCCTTCCAACACTGTGATTTGAAGCGGGCCGCGGCGCGCCGTAAACGTGGCTGCGTCGCTCGCGACATCCTCGCGTCGTAACAAAAAAAAGATCAGCACGCCCAATCCCAGCGCGACAACAGCCAGCCGCCAGCGAGGTTGTTTCCTCAAAAACTCAAGGGGTTTGTTCGCCATCGTTCAGTTCTTTCCATTGGCCATTGTCTTTGATGTAGAGGATGCCTGTGCTTGCCCAGAATTGCAGACGGGCGATCGTGTGGCTGACCAGCGCCTGCGTGAGCTGGTTCTTGGAAGTGATCAAATCATTCTGCGCATCCACCTGATCCTGGGCCTTGGAACGGCCGAGCTCCGCCAGAAGATTTTGTTCGTCCACCCGTCGCTCGGCCAATTCCACACCCAGTTGGGCGATTTCAAAATTTCTCCGGGCGGAGTCCAACTGGCGCCAATTCTCACGGATATCCAATCGGATTTCGTCAGCTTGCTGCTCCAGGGCTCGCGCTGCTTGCTGCTCACCAATCAGGGCCGCGCGGTAACCATTTCTCTCCGCCAGTCGATCAAACGGAAGATCCACGTTCAGCCCCGCACTCCAATTGTAGCGAGACACATCCGGGACCGGGAAACCGCTGCGCTGATCGGGTGGACTGCGAATACTGACGGCCGAAACCAAATCCACCTGCGGCTTCAGCCCATCCGCCGCCAATGTCACCCTTCGCAACGCATCCTGATAACGATCCTTGCCATTGAGGTAATCCAGCCGTGCCGACAAACCCACTTGCACGGCATCGTCCAGCTGGATTTGCGGGTCACGAATCTCCAGGGACCGCAATTCCTCGTCCTCAAGAAGGATGCGGGTATCCACCGCAATTCCCAACTGCTGCAACTTGAAGGTGTCGAGCGACTGCTTGTAAACGCGCCGGGCATTGTTCCACGCACTCTCGGTGGAGAGCACCTGCTGGTCGAGGCGTCCGAGGTCGGCCTGCGTCACGCGCCCTTCCCGCGCAAGTTCGCCCGTTCGTTCGGCGTTTAGGCGGGAGCTCAGCACGTTCAGATAATTATTGCGCACGGTATCCCGGTTACCGAGCACGGCGTAATAGGCGCTGGCGACCTGCACGCTGAAGGTTTTCCGGAACTGCGTGAACGCCCGCAGATCGTAAAGCAGATCGCGCTCAGCCTGGGTGAGTTGTTCCATTTGCAATTTGAAGCCCGCGTTGCGCAGCAGGGGCCGCGTCAACGCCACACCCGCTTGGGAGGAAGTCAACGCCCGCGGATCGCCAGTCACATAACGCAGGAAATCCGCGCTGATGGAAGCGGTGACCAACCCAATGTCACGGAGCAGCCAGCTCACATTGATGTTTCCGTCAGCGGCCACACGGCGCTGTTCGATAAGGTCATCGCTAAGCACCACGCGCGGCTGTTGCGTGACAGGATCAACATCCACCCGCAAGGCCCGCTCCGTCTGGCCGATGATGCGTCCGCGCGCCCCACCCGAAAAAAGCGGGGTGAAACGGTGACGCGCCAGAGTGAGGGTCAATGCGGTGGTGAACAGTTGTTCCTTGCGCGCCTGGTATGCCCGATTGTTTTGCACCGCGATGAGCAAGGCATCTTCCAGGGTGATGACGCGTGCATTGACTTCCTGCCCGGCGTCCGGACCAAGAAAATCAAACAGGTTGGTACTCAGCGGCAGGTGATTGAGCGACAACCCATTCGTCTGCTCGATCGTAAACTGAGTGTCCATGTTGGGAACGGCCGGCGAACGCTGAGAAATGGCTTTGTAAACGGCGCGGTCGGCAGACCGTTGATAGTAACTAGCCGAACAGCCGAGCCCATTGACCAGAGCAGCCACCAGGAACCACGCGCCGAGGCGATACGTCGAGACCTTCATGAAGGAAAGTGCGTAACGAACGCCAGATAATGTTTTGGCGTTCTTGAATTCAACATCTGGCAAAAACAAAAGTTCCGTTCCACTGCCAGGGCAATGCTCGCCTGCGTTACTGAGCGCGAGTCATGAATCCACAACCCTCCCCAATGCAACCGGGGGGATCGGTAAGCCCCTTCCCGATTCCGGGGTTCAAAACCCTCTCACGGAACCAGTCTCAGCCGGTAAAACTTCATGGACGCGCCGCCGGCGCTGTTGTCGTGGAATTCAGCGGCACCGGTCGTGTTGGTCACGGTGCCAGCCTGAGTCCAATTCAACAGGTTGGTTGAGGTTTCGATGGCGAAGACGGCGCCAGCATCGCCGATGAAGTTGAGCGTGAAACGGCCTGGCGCGGTAAACGTTGTTGAACCGGCGACGAATTGAAATTGCGGAACGAGGACCACAAGCGTCGCGTTACTGCTGACGACGGTGTCAAAGCGGTTGCTCACCATAACCGTGTAAACGCCGGCGTGTTGTCGACCGACATTCGGGAGCAGCAGAGTGGTCGCCGTCGCGCCGGGCACGTTTGTTCCGTCATGCCGCCACTGGAATGTCAGCGGTGGCGTTCCCCCTGCGCCGACGTTGAACGCCACGGAGACGCCATTGGATACCACGCGGCTGATGGGTTGATTCGTGATCACGGGAGGCCGGTTGGGGGTGGGCACAATGGCGTCGAGGGACATTCCCCAAACAATGTCTGAGCTGCCGATCGAGTTCTGGTGAACTTCGGCGGCAATGACATTGGTGCCGATCCGGAGGTCGGTCGGCGCCCAAAAGAAAGTCTCCGGAACGGCATCGCCGCTGGGAGGTTGTGAGTTCGCCAAGGTTGTGTAGATGACCGTGGCCGGTGTGCTGCCGAAGCGGATACGCTGGATTTCGCGACCGTTGATGTAGATCACCGCACCGTCGTCGACGAGCGTTGTCGCACGCAGGACGGTTCCGGCCGGAAAATTGGAAGCCAGATTGAAGTAAGTGCGGAAGTAATAGGATGTGCGCCCAATCGCAAGAGTCGTGTTGATGAGCGGCTGGATGTTGGCATTGCCGGGTTCCCATGCCAGCGCCCCGAGGCCGGGGCCCGCCCAGTTACCGTCGTTGAAGTTCGTCGCCGTCCATCCCAAGTTGAAAAACGCACCTGTCTGGTTATAGCGCCACGGAGTGCCTGTCAGGCTCAGGAGAGCGATCGTGTTACTGCTGCTCGCGCCGTAGTTGATGGTCACGTTGGCCACCGCGCTCGTGATGGCCCCAAGGGCATTTGTCACCACCACGCTGTAGCCACCCTCGGCCACGTTGCGAACATTATTCAGGACAAGCGTCTCGTTGGTCTCGCTGGCCAGCACTTCACCTTGGAATCGCCACTGATAAAACAATGGCGCGCTGCCTTCCACTACGGGGCTGAGGGAAACAGTGGAGTTTACAGGAGCAAAAATACTCGAGGGTTGCTCCAGGAAAGTCGGCGCCGCATTGGACGGTGTCTGATAAACGAACGTGGCGCCAGCGCTGAACAGGTTGTTCTGTCCTGCTCCGCCAAACTGCGACGTCCCGAAGAAATTATAATACCAGCGTTTGCGAGGCGGGCAGAGGGTGAAGTTACCGGCGTAATCACCTAGGAAGGCGAAGCTCGCAATCGTCTCGGACAAGCCGTCGGGGACCCGTGAGCGCTCGATGGTCTGGCTATCGCGCACGTGGGCCAGCCAGATGTTGGTGCCGATCTGCTCGACCACGCCCCAGCCGCGGTAGGCAAAGCCAAGCGCGTAATTGTAATTGAACGTGTTCATCGTGCCCCGCGTTGTCACCTGACCAGACGGAATGGCGATGTCGTAAAGGCGGCTGCTGGAATCCATGAGCATGATGCGCCCGTAACCGGAGAAAATGGCGCAGTAGAAAGATTGCAGGGTTACGCTGGTCGAGAGCGGAATACTGGTCCCGGTCGGCTGGCCGGTCATTCCGTCCAACTCCACCAGCGTGTTTACCGTCCCCCCACTGGTTCCAATCAACGTCGCTCCATTGGCCAGTGAATAGACCTTGCGCGTCTTGAAGTCACTGACCAGGCCATTGCGCAACCCGCCCACGCTGGTGCCGCCCGACAAGTCGTGAGCAGAGAAACTTCCCGCCGGGCCCTCCCCGCTCTGGCCGTAGCCGTTGAGGAAGACACGATTCCCGGAGGCGGCGATGCCGTTGTAGTCAGGGCTTCCCACGATCGGGTAGACATTCGAAACAATCAGGCCGTTGGTCCCCAGGCTGCCGATAGCGAAGCTGTTCGTCTCGAGCGGCAACAAGTTGACGGACGCCACCACGCTCGTGACGGAGCCGTACAGGTTGGTCGCAGTGAGCCGGTAACTCGCGACATCAGCCGAACCAATGTTGGGAATGACCAATCTCATGTTCGTGGCACCCGGAATTGCGACGCCGTTCTTGAGCCACTGGAAAGCTATCTCAGGCGTGCCATCTACCAGAGGAGCAAAGGTTGCGTTCATGCCCGGCAGCAGATCCCGCGTCACCGGCTGGGCGTTGAAGAACGGCGGCGCGTTTACGACGAGATCGGCCGGGGCACTGAACGCCACTCCCACCGCGTTTCGAACTTCCACGTAATAGCTGCCGTTGTCGTAGTAGTCTGCCGGGAAGGTGATGTTCCGATTCGTCGCATTGAGCAGATCGGACCCGTTGAACTTCCATTGATAGTAGAACGGGCCATCGCCCGTATGGCTGACTGTGAACGTGACGGTCTCTCCCGCGGCGACAATGCGGCTCACCGGGTTCGTGGTGACGGAGGGCGGCAACGCGATGGAGAGGGCGACTGGGGCGGTCGTGACCGAACCAAATGCGTTGCTGACAACGACAGAGTAACTACCCACCCTGCCTGGCTGAACGTCGAGGATGGAATAGGCGGAGGCTACGGCGCCCGGCAAATTCGTGTTATTGAATCGCCATTGATAACCCAGCGAGCCACCCCCAATGGCGGACACCGAAAAGGCAGCCCGCCCTCCCACCAGTGCCTGTACATTTTGCGGAGGAACAATGATCGTGGGGGCGATATTACCGGAGCCACTGAGAATAAACTGCGCATCGGCGTATCCCACCCTCTGAATACCACTGGCAAACTGGCTGGACGAATAATGGTCGAAATACCAGCGACTGCGCGGAACGGAGAAGGACATGGATGCGTTGTAGAATCCAAGATTGGAGAAGCTGGCGAAGTTTGTGGTCGCGCCGGAGGCCAAATGCGTGCGGGCGATGTTCTGGCTGTTCCGCGCATAGACCAGCCACAAACCGGCGTCCGTGGATTCGACCAATCCCCAATAGCCCCAATTGATGGTGGCGGTGTGCTGCACGTTGGTGGTCGCACCCAGCGAAGCCACCGCGCCGGAAGGCAGCGCGACATGAAACGCCTCGCGCCCCACTAGGATAACCGCACGCCCGTAACCGGAGAAGAAGCCATAGTTGCCAAACGACCCACGCAGAATGATGGGGGCGGTGAGCGGCGTTGCCGCCCCGGTAAGCAACCCGGTCGCGCCATTCAACTCCAACAGATGCGTCAGGGTGGTGGATTGCCGAGATGAAATCGCTGGGGTGAAGGAATCGATGCCAAAGCAGTAAACGCGTTCAGTCGCCAAGTCTGTAATGAGCGCATCATACACCACGTTCAACGCCGTGCCGCCCGTGAGGTTTGCCGCTGAGAAGCGCGCCGCCGTATTGCCGGCGTTCACGATCACCTGGGAGCTGGACACAGCGATTCCGCCGCGACCGTATTGGCCATTTTCCGGATCGAAGCCGGTAAGTTGATAATGTTCCAGGGTGGCGGCGTTGTTGGAAGTCATCGACACGATACGGAAGTATTCGTTCCCGGCCTGGATGATGGTGAGCAGTCCCGCGGCACTTAATGCCGATCCGGAAGCGTTGGTGACAAGAACCGAATACGGCCCAGCTTGGTTGGTCGTCAGGTTATTCAGCGTCAGGGTGGCGTTGGTCGCGTTGGGGAGATTGGTGCCAAAGAACCGCCATTGATACCGGAACGGCGAACCGCCAGAGACGCCGACGCTAAACACGGCGGAGCCGCCCACCGACGCAAACTGGTCTGCGGGAGGCGTCACAATAAACGGCGGCCCGGTCGTGGGAATCAACGTCAGGCTGCAGGCAATGGTGCCGCTGCTGGCAGTGCTGAATCCTTCGACGCGAATTTGATACGCCACGCCGGCTTGTGCGGAAAAAGTCACCCGGCTGTTGTTATTTCCACAGCTCGATCCGTCATCGTCCTGGGCTACCTGGGTGAGAGTCGCCACATTTGGCGCACCACCTGACGTGTTGATGTAAACGGCCAGGACGGTGTCAAAGGAACTGCCGCACAAGTCGATGGTGCATGGGCCGTTGGCCGGCGCAATCCACTGTATCCAAACCGTCCTCGTGCTTCCGTTGTAAGCCACGGGTTCCCCCACCTCCCGCGTCGCGCTGGTGTTGTTGCCCGTCGCCGAATTGGTGTAGCCGCTGATGGTGGGACGGTTGGCAAAAGCATCCGTGAAAACAACGGTGGCAGAATTCACGGAGACGTTCACCACGGCCGACGTGGCACGCGCGCCGAGATTATCAACCGCCACAGCCCTCAGGGCATAACCACCGAGGGCGGAGGTGTTGAACACCGTGTTGAACGGCGCGTTGCTGACAGAGGCAAACAAGGAGGTTCCATTGTAGAAGTCCACCCGTACCACGCCGCCATCGGTGTCGGCAACCGCAGTGCTGATGGCGATGCTGGCCGGCACACTGAAGATTGATCCGTTGACGGGTGAAACAATTGCGACCGTAGGCCCTCCATTCAGGAGGACAGTGACGGGCAGCGACATGGTCGTGGAACCAAGATTGTCCGTCGCACGCGCAGTGAGCGTGTTCGTGCCTGCGGGCGCATTGGTCCAGGTAAAGTCGAATGGCGGCGAAGT
The DNA here is from genome assembly GCA_963760275.1 of uncultured Verrucomicrobiae bacterium. GTDB lineage: Bacteria > Verrucomicrobiota > Verrucomicrobiia > Limisphaerales > SIBH01 > JANNGC01. Next base: position 608,196 of record CAVXCM010000002.1, on the reverse strand, counting down.
GGTTTCACCCAGCTTGTTCGTGACGTCGGTGAAGTACTCAACTTTTACCACGGCGCCGTCAGGATCATTCACGCTGACCGTGAAACTCACATTGACGGGAGTATTCGGAAACACCTGCGTGTTCGTCGGGGTCAGAATGGAGATGGCGGGACGCAGGTTGTCATCGTCTTTGATTACCACAGTCCCCCCGGAGGGTGCGCCCAGCAGATAATCCAAATGGCTGAGCAACGTGACGGTGACGGTTTCATCGCCTTCGAACAACGAGTCATCCAATGCGGTGAGGACAACATGGGCAGTGGCGGCTCCGATTGGGATTTCCACCCTGCCCGAAAGTGCTGCGTAATCGGATCCAGCAGTGGCGGAGCCCGAGATCGCGTAGTTCACCCGCAACACGGAGGTCGTACTGCCAGTGCGCGTGAAGGAAAATGAACCGGTGTCAGCGCCGGGCTCGGTGGCAGTGGCGTTCCTGGAGCTCACCGTCACCGTCGGCGGAACAATCACCGTCAGCGTCGCGACGGAACTCGTAATCGCTCCCGCGCCATTTGCCACCACGAGGATGTAATTGCCCGCGTTAGCCGGCTGCACATTGGAGAACGTCAGCGAACTGTTGGTAGCCGCAACGAGGTTCGTGCCGTTCAAACGCCATTGATATAGGAGCGGAGCGGTCCCCTGCGCGCCCGCCGTGAAACCGACCGTGTTGCCAATGATGGCCGAGATGCTTTGAGGCTGGCTGGTAAAGCTCGGGCGCACCAAAACGGTGAGCGTCGCCACCACGCTGGTCGAAGTGCCCAAACCGTTGCTCACCAGCACATCGTAGTTCCCCTCATTGGCCGGCTGCACGTTTGTCAGCGTCAGCGCCGCGAAAGTTGCATTCGGGATATTGGTTCCATTGAATCTCCACTGATACTGGAGTGAACCGCCACTGGCGCTCACCGCAAAGGTCGTTTCAGATCCGGCGTTGACGGTGCGGCTCTGCGGCTGCTGCGAGAACTGGGGAGGAGCCTGTACGGTTAATCGCGCCGGACCCGCGAGCGCCGCGCCCCAGCGATTCGCCACCACCACCGTGTAAAGGCCCGCCTGCGCGCCCTGCACATTCGCCAGCGTCAGTGAAGCGTTGGTGGCATTGGCGACGGCAGTTCCATTCAAGCGCCATTGATAGAGGAGGGGCGACGCGCCGGTTGCGGTCACGGTCAGCACCACCGTGTTACCCGCCATGGCAACACGATTGGTCGGCGCGACATTGATGGTGGGAGCTTGACCACCCGAGGTGCCCGTTTCGCCGGACGGCGTAGGCACTCCTGCGATCCAGTTGACCGGGTCGTTTCCGTACTCGAGTCCCACCATTCGCTGAAGCGATACATCCACTCCAATCACAGTGCCATCTGCTGCGGAAGGCCATGGCCAAGAGTCGGAATACTTCACCCGCTCAACTAAAATGTACGGCACGCTCCCGGCATCGGGATGAGGCGGCGGCACCGGCGCGTCGGGTCGCAGGAGCTCAACGGAGTCAGTGCTGTTATCCAACTTTCCATTCCACGGTCCCAGGATGCGAGTACTGGATGCCACGCCATACCTGGTTCGAAAGCGGGCGAGAGCGGCCGCATTTGTCGAAGGATCGAAACCGACGACCAATAGATAATCGTAGGCCGGGATCACGGTGTTTGTCGGGAAATTGAAATCCACCGCATCCCGCAAGCGCCACGTATTGGTCGGCCGCGCCACATCGTAGAGAGCAACGGCCGCAGCCGAAGCGTTCAGGATCTCAATGAATTCGCTCTCCGTATCATCGACCCCGCCCGCCAGGTCCGGCGGATGATAATGCAACTCATTGATGACTACCGGCCCCACCGCGGGGTAGGCATTGCTGGTTCCGGTTCCCGTGCGAAACTGCGCCACCGTGGACGGGTTATTAACTCCGAAGGTGCGGGCAGTCATCGCGACGAAATCATCGCCCGTGCTTTTCTCATAACGTCCGAAGGAGGCGCCGGCCGCCGCCGCACCGAAGCTGGCACTGGTGCGGTAGCCGGTCAGGTTGCCGTTCGCGTCGGCCACACTGAGGTAGAGTTCATCGTTCTTGAATGAGTTGAAGGCAAAGCTCGGCGGCAGATCATTATTCGGATTGAACTGTGCCTCGTAGAAAACCTTGAACCCACCTGCCGGAACGAAGGCGTCGCCCGGAATGGGAAAGCGCTTTAAGTCCTTCCGGGCGTTGCTCAGGTACCACCCGCCAATCGCCACGTCCACGTCGCTGAGATTTCGAAGTTCAATCGCCTGCTCTGTTGCTCCGAATGGCCGGGTAAGAATTTCGTTGATCACGACCGTTCCCAAGAGCGGGAGCCAGTTCATGTCCTCCGGCGATGCACTGTTGGGGAAACTCACAAGATTCGATGAGCCATCCGGCAATCGACCGTATGACAACCCATTTTGCGCGCTGACGTAACTGACGGAATCAATGCGGGCCGGCACGGCATTGCTGGTGTAGATGCTGATGGATTCCGTGTTGCCCAATCGGAAATTCACGTGATCAGCACCGCTGGCTGTGTCGTCGTCCGCGATGATCTTCAAATACGCTTCGGGACCGGTGCCGATGAACGAGAGTGGCCGCACCTTGTGCTTTACTGGGTTGGAGCTCTCATCGGTCAGATGCAGCCCACCCAGGGCAACCGGCCGTGGATCGGGATTGTAAATTTCAAACCAATCATCCTCACCGGCGACGGGATTGGGCATCCACTCGTTGACCTTCAATGTCGCCGTGCTGCCCAGCGGAACGAGGCTGTTCATAGCGCCCCGGGTGGGTGCGCCCAAAGTCCACGAGTTGTTCTGGCCCGGCGTGGCCCGCGAAAGAGTCAAGTCCGCCACCTGCACCCCGTATACGACCACGTCGATCAAGGCGCCGCCACCCAACGGTCGATTGAAAAGATAGACCGCACCGCTGTCCGCACTCAGTTCGAAGCCGGCGTTGAATGGCGAGTAAGGCTCCGAATCATCGAACTCAACCACGTAATAACCGCCAGGGGAAATCGCCGCTCCCTGCGGAAAAACCCACCGGCGCGGGATCGTTGGATCATCGGACAGACTTAAGTCGGAGATGTCCACGACGTTGGGAGACGGATTATAGAGCTCCACCCAGTCCACAATCCGGCCACTCGCATTCGTGTAGGAATCGTTCTTTGTGAACACTTCGTTCAAGACGATTGGCGTCCCAAGGTAGTTGGTAACCAACTGCTGGGAATCGATCTGAATTGCCATCGCCATGTCGCTGCTGGCCGAGCTTTGCTGATGCACTTCGATGGCTAGATAGTTCGTTCCCGCGACCAAATTAGTGAGGGCAATCGGGATGCCCGAGAGCAGCGAGGGAGCGCCGCCCACGCCCGTGGATGCGAACGTCCCGTAAGTGACCAGCTGGCCCGGCGTGAAATTAAACCGATAGATCTCCTGGTTATTCAAATACAGCACGCACGCGTCGTCGATCACTTGGGAGAGAACGAAATTTAACCCGCTCAGTTGGCCGGTGTAATTGAACGACGTTCTGAAATAGACCGTCGTTTGCTTCGGGTTCGTAAACGGGATAACGGATTGCGCGGGGATGGGCGGCAACTGCCCCCCGCCGCCATCGAAGTTGTAAAACAAGGCCGGACCACTGAACCATCCCGAGTCGTCGTAATTGTTCGCGCGCCACGCCGTGCCCAAGTTCACGCCGGACGCCTCCATGCGCCAAACCTGGTTGATGGGGACGATCGTAGTCATGACTGGAGTGACCGTCACCGTCTGGCCAGGATTACCTGCTCCGGGCGTGGGTTGATTAAACGAAACGAACGTCGCGCCGCCGTCCGGGCTGCGTCCCTGAGTGATGTCAGGGAACTGGGACACATACACGACCATGTCGATCATGGTTCCATTGGTCGCGGCAAGGCCGATCCACCCGCCCTCCGAAGGGAGATTAAAATTCACCTGGTCCGCACCCGCGGAGGAATCGCCGTCAGCCACAAAAGATTGCCAGCCTCTACCAGCAATGAAGCTCAAGGCGGGAATGATACTCTGACGGGGTGAACTAATGGGCGAACTCGACAAGGCCAAGCCACCCAAGGCCACCGGCACCGGATCGGTATTGTAAATCTCGATGAAGTCCTGCTGGAAAATTTCGCCGGAGGCAGCCAGCCATTCGTTGATCCGTAACTGAAACGGATCACCTACCGCCTGCGCTCGATTCGCTGCGCCGAAGGTGGGCTGCGTCAATCCCCAGGTTCCGTCCGCGAGACGGCCGATGGAAAAGTCGGGCAACTGTAAACCAAACACGACCGAGTCGAGCAACCGTCCTCCATTCGCCGGACGGTCGTAGAGGTAAACTCCTTCGCCTGCATCGTTCAGCGCAAAGCCGGTATAGATTCGCCCGGGTGTCTCGCCATTGGCCGCGATCAGTAACAGGTATTCTCCCGGGCCGATCGTCGTGCCAGGTGGAAAAACAAATTTGCGCGGCTGTGCAGGGTCATCTGTGACGCTCAAGCCTGCCAGATTCACTGCGTTCGCACCGGCGTTATGTAGTTCAATGAGGTCAGAAACTTTCCCATCGATGATCTGTGTGGTGTTGCGGGCGAGCACCTCATTAATTACCAGCCGGGAAAGAGTGGTATCAACCGTCCACGTTCGGGAGGTGGTCGCGAGCCCTCGCCCAGCTGAATTGGTCGGATACACGAATGGATCATCCTGGAAATAGCCTGCATCGTTCTGCCCTGAAACGTAAATCGTGTGCGGACCGTCGCTGAGGTTGCTAACGGTGATGGTTGGCAGCGTGGTAAACGGCGATTCGTTCGTGAACGGAATCGCGTCGCTCCATGGGCCATTGTCCAGCCTCCATCGGAAAGCCGTCCAACCCCAGGGTTGCGGAGCATTTGTTCCCCAATTAAAGGTGCCGCCGGGTCCCACCGTAACCGTTGCACTGGTGGTGATATTGGTGCCCTCCGGTTCGCCGGAGATGGCGATGCCGTAAGCACCCAAGCCTCCCAAGTCGCGATTTCCGAACCCCGCTCCGAGGGCCGGCGAGCCGGGCCGGAGTTGGAACGCGGAACGAAGCTGAGTCGCCGTAACGTTGGAAACCGCGATGCCATTCAGCGCACCGAGGTTGAGTCGCGGATCGACGTAGAGGTTGCCGCTGCCCGGGCCCGTCCATTCATTGGTCGTCCCCTTGAACGCCACTGGGAAAATGTTCTTGTCCATGATCACATTCAGGTTGGCCGGGTTGTAAAAGCGGTGCAGAACCGGAGCATCATGGACGATGTTGTACGCGGCATACAGGCCGGAGCCGATGGCCGGGTCTGGCAACACAACGTTGTTGTCCGACCAATTAAAGACTGAGATCTGGCTGGCGGGAGTCCCACTGTTCTCGGCAGCCACATGCGACACAGTGTTGTAAAGAAACGCCACGCGCCCGCCTGCGTTGCCCGTGCTCGTGGAGTTCCCCTTGTTCAGGAAAACATGATCCACGTCATAGAAGAGATTGTTGATGATGGTCCAATCGGCGTTCTGACCCAACACGTCCACGCCGCCAGATATGGCGCTCGATGTGTCGAGAGGGTTGTCGGTCCGGGCTGGATCTCGATGCGCATGCATAAAGATGTTCCCTTCAATCCATGCATCCGTGCTGTCGAGATCAAGATGGTCGTCCCCTGCCCCATCAAAAACGTTGCCAATGATCTGAAGGATGGCGCTGGGTCGCTGGCCGCCAGTGAAATCAATCGTGTCGTTGAACCCCCACGTGCGGCCGAAGTAGTTGTCGCGGAAAATCCCGTAGCCACCCGCGGGAATCCCATTCACGCCATGCAGCATCTCCGGCTGCCCCGCGCTGGCCGGAACAGGAGCCGGATAACTGGGAAACACGCAGTGCTGGACGATGAATGATGAACGGTCGAAGGAAATATACTGAACGGCGGGCGTCGACGGCCATGTGCAATGGTCGATGAAAATTCGGGAGTTGCCATTCACATGAATCTGCGCGGTGCGGCCACCGATGTTCGCGCCTCCCACAGAATCGAAGTCCACGTAAGCGAGGCGGTTGTCGCCCGGCGCGCCGATAAAACTTAAGCCTCGCCACGTGCCTCCCTGGGCGGGGTTCCGGCCAAAGCGAATGCGTTGCGTTTCGGTGCCCTGGGCGCGCAAGCGTCCCGTGTCATTCAGGGTAATTCCCGCCCCAGGTGCGAAATAAACCGTGGTGCCAGGTTGGATGGTCAAATCGCCGCCATCGGGGATCGTGATCGGTCCGGTAACGTAATAAGGTCCACCCGCCGCCGTCCATGTTTCCGCGTCGTTGATGTCGTTCGAAACGTTGACGACCACTCCGGAATCGTACCAAACGTCGAGGTAGGTTCGATCAAACTCCCGCCCGCTCGCGTCGAGCGATTGCACCAGCACGCGATTGATGCCGGGCAACAAGGTGGCCGTGCCCGTCCAGCGCGCCTCCCAGGCTGACCAGTTGGCCGCCACGCCGTTGATCAAAATCGATCGCGTTTCCACAGCGTTCGCGAAGCCAAACAAAGTCGCCGTGTTGCCGGTCGAGCGTGGATAACCGTTTTGGTTCGGAAGCGACGCGTTGACCGTCAGCGTCAGGGGGATTTGCGCCAGGACTCCGGCATTTCGCGCCGCGGAAAAAGTTTTCATGTTGCCGATCACTCCGGCGTTCACCCAACTGCCCAGATGCTGGTCGAGGGCGGAACTGACCTGCCCCGGTGAGAAAGCGGTGGCGATGAGGTTCGTCAGGGTCTGGTAATAGAGGGGCGCAAATTCCGGGTGCTTGAGGAAACGATCTATGACGGGCACGGCGACGGCGCGGAAAATACTGTCGTTCACGTTCCCGGGCGTGTCGCCCTGGCCAAAGACCGTGTCGAAATCGTGACCGAGCAGCAGGAACCGTGGATCGAATTCGCCACGATACATCGCGAAATCATCGCCCACTCCAATTCCGAGACTTGTTTCCTTGCTGTCCAGCAGCGTAAAGACGGCGAAATAAGTCATCCATTGCGGCACATTCACGCGCGTCAGCATTGCGGCGACGTAGTTGCTGGCCGGTGTGTTGTTCAGGACGTCCGTAAGATTAATCAGGTCCGACCAGTCATACTCTGAACCGTTGGCGGTCTTGCTGTAGCCCGCGGAAATGTAAGCATTCGGGTTGGTGCCGAGATAAGCCAGCGTCGCGGAGTGCGCGCCACTGGAGGCGCGATAAATATTGCCGTTCGGATCGTCCGGGAAATGGCGATTGGCGTAATCCCCGTCTGGAACTTCCGCTTCTGCAAAGGAACCGAATTGCGGAGACCCTGCATTCGCCAGGTTCGCGCCATTCACTCGCAACTGCACGGGCTGTTGCAGTTCGGCGTGCAACCCGGACAGCGCCGCAAAAACAGAGCCCGCAATTTGCGCATGCGTGTATTGGGAATTCAGATTGATGGCGGTGCGCCCTTTCCACCGCCGATCGGCGGCGAAGTTCACCCGATAGTTGAAGATGGCCGACCCGCGGCTGCCCGCGCCACGCCGGCGAAAGGAGGCCGAATGATGTTCCTCGGTCCCGTTGGCATTCATCGAAACGAAGGTGCCGTGGGCTGACGCGTCGCTGTTCCGGAAACTGCCGGCAATGCTCGCCAGGAACGCGCGCTCTGATTCCGTCATAATCATGCGATAGAAAGGCTGGGTTCCGGAGTAGCTGGTGTCATCCACTTGATACAGGGCATTCGCACCGCTTTCAGGCGGGAGCACGCCACCGCCCAGATCGGGTGAGTTTTGCGCAGGAGCCGGCCAGCGCCGAGTGCGTGCCCCGCCATCCGCCGCACTCACGTAGAATTCCACCACGGTTCCCACCTGCTGCGCCGGAATAATCGCGCCGAAGACTCCATCGCCCGCGCTGTCGTCCCCATGCTCGCCGTCATCGAACATCGTGAGAGGGAGGAACGCAGGAGGTGTGGTCGAATTAGCCCCGCGGTAAAACAACGTCGCGCTCACACCGTTGGTTTGTTCGTCTTCGATCCGGGCCGTCACGGTAACCGCTTCGGTTGAGCGCGGCACCAGCGGGAAATGCGTTACGTTCTGGATGAAAGGCGCAGTGTTGGCTGCGAGGATTGAATTCACTGCCCCTGGCGTGCCGCCATTCACGGCACTCGCCGCCCAGTTCTGGCCGTACACGCTCGGCATCGTTGGGTTGACCAATTCCAGCGACATCCCTCCCCCATCATGCGGCGCCAGCCAGTCCCAGCCTCTTAATCCAAATGCATCGGCCGAGGCTCGGGCACGAATCGCCCACTCACCGCTATCTGCGTACGGCACCGTGCTGACGGTCTCACCCGTGTGGTCGATGAGCCGAATTTCATCCTCAATGTTGCTAAGTTTTCCCTCCCAATCACCCAGCACGTTCGTCACGCCAGGGTATCGGGCGAGGAAATTGGTGCGGCTCGCCGCAATCACGAGGTACCGCCCAGGCGCGAGGGAAACGTTCGTAAAGGTAAACTCGATGGCCTTGGCGAGCTTCCAATTGTGCAAACTGACAGTGTTGGTCCCCCGATTGAAAAGCTCCACCCACTCGCGCCCCGTATCCTCCGCCTCTGCCGCCGTATGGAACGGGTGATACATTATCTCGCTAATGACCAGGTCACTGGCCTGAGCGGAAAATCCGAGCAGAGAAAGGCTGAGACATGCCAGCCAGAATCGATTCTTCATAACTTTGCCATCAAAAGGGGAACGTAGGGCTAACGCTGACGTAAAAATAAACGCATTCAAGCCTCAAGATGTAAAACGGGGCTCGAAAGGATCGACAGAAAGGCACTTCAACTTCGCCGCTAACGCCTCCGTTCGACCTCGTTGGACAGCCCGGATCCGGGCTTGCGAACCCGAAGAGACGCGCGTGGAGCATCGCCCGGTTCGAACTGAGCGCTCGCGATTATTCCTGCCGGACTTACGTGAATGGCCTCAACGCCGATCTCCGTCCGGGGTCTTCACCTCCCCAGCGGCAATGCCATCGAAAGTGGCGATGAAGTTTATCGAGGCTTCGGGAGATTCGGGAGAATTTCCCTGGTGCAGAGCCTGTCTAAAGTGATTCCTGCTTTGGCCGTCGGCTCGTGGCCAGCTCACTGCCGATCGAGCGTGGAAGAAGGTAAGTAACCTTTCCACCTCGTCACCGTTTCGGGCTCACTCGCGCTGCTGCTTCGAGACCTTTGTCGCCTCGGGTAACTCGGCAACATTCATGAAGCCGATGAACATTTCATCCCATGATTGTTCACCCCATGTGACTCGCTTCGTCGGGTCAGGATTATGCGGATTGAGAGGCGAGTTATCGAATCCGCCGCTGCAAAGAATCCAGGACCCCGCCGGCATTCGCTTTGGCTCGGCCAGCACATATTCCAACTGCCAGTTGAAATCGTAGCGGGGCACATGCAGCAACATCTCGCGGCGTCCGTCGGGATAGAGTGCTTCGTACTTCATCCACGAGCCCCGGTTGTGCATGTGCGGCGTCAACGTGTAGAGCATCGTGTCGCGCCGGAAGCCAGTCAGGGCGTGAGTCCGGACATCGGCTTCGCCGGGCGGAATGTTCAAGTCCTGATTGATGGCCATGTGCGATCGGAAATAGAGCGGTGGCTTTTCTTTAAGAAGGTACAAGCCAATCTCTGTTTGATCAGTCTCAGGTTTGCCCGTCGCTGTGTAATGCAATTCAAAGTTAACCACCGCCCCCGGCTTGAGAAGTTTACCAGCGCCATCGGGAAACCGCACAAACGACTTTCCCGGTGACCAGCCTTCCAACATTTCAGAATCCTGCGTGCTGGTTTTGCCTTCTTTGGGATACTTGATTCGGGCAATGACGTGGTGAGTGCATTCCAGATTGCCGGGCTTGATGACCACGCCACCGATCCAGATTGCATTCGTCAAATCAACCGGCACGTCCACGTAGCGATAGGCGATGACGCCATTCGCGGGGATCACCTGAGGTTTGGGCAAGGAGAGAACCATGTCGGGTTTGCCCAGAGTCCATTCGTTCGCCGGCACCTTGAGGGAGGCCAGACGATCTTCGCCGGACCCGCGCGGCGCCCCGGCTTCGATCCAGCGCAGGAGCAATCGCTTCTCTTCGGCACTAAGCGAGCGATCATTTGAGAATTTGCCATGGCGCGGGTCTGCATCCCACGGGGGCATCCGGCGCGCCAGCAAGACCTCCTGCATCATGGCCGCCTTGGCATTGACCCGCGCATGGCTGGACATCGACCACTGGCCGATGTTTCCAGCGCTGTGGCAATGGACGCAGTTCTTCTCGAGGAGAGGTGCAATGTCTTTGGCGTAGGAAACCTGGGTGCCGTCTGCTTTGGCTGCATCGTATTTGATGAGACAACCGCGTACCAACGAGGTGGGTGTGCTCACCTTTTCTCCTGCAAGAAACTTGCCCACCGCCTGTTCAAGGAACCTTTCGGACGCAGTGGGCTTTTGACCACCCTCCGTCATCTGGTCATCCACCGCGCCACGGTAGAAAATCTTGAAATCCCGGGTGCTGATCGCAATGGCTTCGCAAGTGCGTTTCACGCCCAGCATACGCGTGACTCCTTGCGCCTCGTCACGAAGGGCGGGGGTCGAGCCTGCGCCGTGGGTGCGCGCCTCCTTCTCCACGCTCGCCGCACTTTCTGAGTCGTCTGAATTGATGATCCAGAACACCACCGTCTTCACCAAACTGTTTCCGCAAGGCACGCAACTTGGCGTAGCTTTGCCGGGCGATTGGACATCCGTTCATGGTGAAGTAGAGCACCACCGCCCTGGCATCGGTTCGGCGCAATTCGTAAAGACGGCCCTTCGCATCAGGCAGTGCGAAGTTCATCACTTCATCCCCCGGTGCCGGAATCCGTCGGTCCATCGCCTTCTCGAATTCCGAGCCGAACGCCTGGCAGCCAAACCATGCGAATAAAACGAGGCAAATCTTTTTCATTTCAGGGTGCACACTGCACAAAACATTTTTTCATGGAAAGATGAACTTCGGTACAAATTCGCGTCACCCTAAAGGCTTCGATCGCCGACAAGACGACTGGACGAGGCGCTCCCCACGAGTGAACTTGAGACCGGAGGAATATGGGCGGCTCAATCGTCACAATCCTGGTCGTGGTTGGCCTCGTGGCCATCTACATGAGAATCGTGCATCAATTCCTGCGTGCAGCCGAGGAGCCTGAAGATGCCGCGCGGGAGGAACAGTTTCGACAGCTCCAACCTTCGATCATGCCACCGCGCGGAAAGGCATCAGGCCGGGCGTGGGCGGAGGAGGCTAACCACGCATCCGCCGCTGAATGAGCTTCCCAAAATCGCGAGCGGCGGGAATTCGCAGTGCAAAGGCAGTGCCAAAGTAAACGGCGGTCGCGCTCAACATGGGAACAAACACCTCGCCGATTCGCGTCCCCAAGGTTTGATGCCCGAACTGCGCCTCCCACCAACTCCTGACAAGCCACGCAACCAGTGACGCCCCAGCTGCGCAGAGCAACAGGCTGCCGAATTGCCCTTGGAGAGAACCCATTTCCAGGCCCTTTAATTTTTTCTGCAATGCGAACGTGAGCAGCGAAATGTTTACAAAGCTCGTGGCAGTGTTGGCGATGCCGAGGCCCGCCTCCTTCAACAGCCACACCAGCGGCAGCGTCAGCGCTGCGTTTAGCGCAAGGCAAAACACTGAAATCTTCATTGGCGTCCCTGTGTCGCCAAGCGCGTAAAAGGCCCGCGCGAAAATATTCACGCACGAGAAGGCGATCAGGCCGGGCGCGAGAGAGATCAGCGCCCGGGTAGTTCGGGCCGTGGCTGTCGCGTCGAACTTGCCGTGCTCGAATAGCAGCCGGATCATCGGTTCTCCCAGCACCATCAGCAGGACGCTGGCAAGCAGATTGATGAAAAGCAGGTAGGCAATCCCGTCACGCAACGTGCTGCGAAATTCAGGGTACTTTTTCTCGGCGGCGAGCCCCGAGAGCGCGGGCAAAATGTAGGTTGCAAGGGAGATTCCGAAGACGCCTTGCGGCAATTCCATCAACCGCACGGCCACGCCAAACGCAGCGACAATTTCCGGGCCTACGGCGAAGGCAAATCCGCTCGCGATCATCACGTTCAATTGAAACGCGGCCACGCCGATGGTCGCCGGGAGCATTCGCTTCACGACTGCGCGGACCGTTGGATCACTCCAGGGCCGCATCCACCGGTAGCGGAACCCTTCGCGATAGAGGAGTGGCATTTGAAAAGCGGCCTGGGCAAAGCCGGCGGCAAGCACGCCGATGGCCAGACCGAAGACTTTTTCGTGCAATTTTTCCCCCATCAGCGGAGTGATGAAGTAAACCGACGAAATCATCACCACATTCAGCAATGCCGCTCCCAAAGCCGGGATGAAGAAGTGTCCGCGCGCGTTTAACATGCCCATGCAAACGGCGGCGACGCACACGAAGAGAAGATAGGGGAACATGACCCGGAGCAGGCGTAGCATAAGGACCGTGCTGGCGTCATCAATCCGCAGGACCCCGAGGGCAATTGAAATGCCAAGGATGGCGACCACGACGACCACGCTCGCCGCAACCACCAAGCCAGAGAGAACCGCGTTGGCCGCCTGCCACATCGCGTCGTGGCTTTCGGTTTTTTCCTTCTGTTTGAAAATCGGAATAAACGCGGCCGTGAGCGCACCTTCACCAAGCAAGCGGCGAAACAGGTTGGGAATTTGGAATGCGTAGGCAAAGGCCCCAGCGACCCAGCTCACTCCCATGAAATTGGCGTAAGCGATTTCCCGCACCAGCCCCAGGACACGGCTTAACATCGTGGCGATAGCCGTGGCGCCGGACGACTTCAGCATTTGCGACATGTGGGCGAAGTGTTCCGAGCGGCTGAACGGGAGCGCAAGAAACAAACGCCTGCCAAGGCCAGTAGCACGCGGGTTAGCGGCGCTGGAGGTTCGAAACGGGCGAAGGGGCCCGCGTGTCCAACCATCCGCCACCCTAAGGGGCTTGCAGGCGAAAATGTCTCTGGCCGCTGTTGATTAAAATGTTGGTCCGGAAAACGCCGCCGCCGATTGGGTATTGGCCCGGCGAGCCGATGATCGTCCAATTCGGGTTGGCAAGGTCTGCATTGCTTTCCAAACGATACGCCATCGCGTTTGTGCCCCACGTCATTTCCGCCCGCGTCGCGTCGATGCGCCTCAACGTTAATCGGATGGGTTCTGGGACGGCGGCGAATGAAACATCATCGAGCGAGTAACTGCGATCCACGCCGGCGGTCGCGTTATCATCAGCCCAAAGAACAAATAGGGAACCTCCGTTAGTCCAGGGGGAGGACAAGCCAATGACTGCGATACTAGCGCCGAGCAGGCCGCCGGATAACTCCGCAATGGGAGTCCAAGTTCCCACACCTCCCGACAAGCTATAAAAAACTTCGTGTCCGGGCACCTGTTCATCCGGGCTGGAGCCGCTCGCTTGAAGCGTGTAGGCGATCTGCAAACCGTTTTGATTCATCCCGGTGTTATTGACGAGCGTCGCCACGAGCAAGGTGGCTCCAACAAGTGTGGGGCGAGTGGAGACGCTGGAACTACCTCCCAGAGTCCAGGCGGCGAGCGCATTTTGGCTGGGCGGATTGGCCGAGCCTGCGTCCAAGAGCTGGTTGTTGAGCGAGGTGGCGCTGACGTTGGTCTGAACCGCGTTGCGCAACTGCGCCACGTTACCGAACAGTACATCGGTGCCGCTAATAAAGCCCGTCGCCCACTCGCTGGGCGCAGGGCGCGCCGTGAATCGATTCGTCCCGCTTCCAGCCGTTGTCACCGGAATAGCCGCCGGGGAATGGATGACAACAAGCGACCACGCCAGAAGGAAGGATAGCGCTCTCATGGATAGGCGGATGCTGCCAAAGCATCGGAGATAAACAAGCGGACATTCCGTGGAAGCGGGCGCCTTGGAAGGCCGGTAAAAAAAATTCCCCGGCAACTTTCGCTGCCGGGGAACACGTCATTGACTTCCAATTACGGGTGCAACCGGAAGAAACGATTCCCTGTCGTCGTCACGTTGACCACGGAGTTGCCGCCGACCACGGCATACGGTCCAGGAATGGTCACCCAGCCGTTGGGATTGGTCAGGTCGGTATTGGATTGGAGCTGCGCTCCCGGCGTGACCGGCCACGAGATATTCGCGTGCGTCGCGTCTGTGCGCTCGATCGTAAGACGGGGTCCGCTGCCCCCCCGGCTCCCTCACCCCAGAGCATCAAATCGAAACTCAAGTCCGAGGAGCCAATCGAATCCTGATGCACCTCCACCGCCAGTGTATTCTGTCCCATGACGAGGCTGTTGGCGGCGTTAGAGCTGAAGTAAATCAACCCATCGCTGTAATCCAAATTGCCGAGATCAGCATAGGTGATTGGGCTCGCCGTGAAGTCATTCGTGGTGCGGAAGGCGGCGATGCGCGTGCCGTTCAAGTAAACGACGCCTGAATCGTCCATCAACGCGCTCACAACCAAGCCCGTGAAGTCAGCCGGATTCGCCACGTTGAACGTGTGCCGGAAGTAAACCGCTCGGTAACGATCGCCGCTCGGTCCAATATCAATCCGGGTCCGCTCAGGATTCGTGTTGGGAGGATTCACCGAATCACCGCTCCCCAGTTCAGCAAGTCCTGTCGACCAAGCCGAATCATCGAATCCGACGGCATACCAGGGATCGCCTTCCCCGTCATTCGCGGGCTGCGCTCCGACGGCATTATATTTCCACAGAGCGCCGTTGCTGACGATCAACGTGTAGGGTGCGGGCAGATTCGTGCCGGTGATAGTAACGGACTGCTGACTGACATTGCCGCAGCCATCGGCAGCGCGGATCGTCAATGTGTTGGCACCGAGCAACAGATCGTTGACGATGAATTGACCAAAGGAAACGTTGGTGGCGAAGCGCACCGTTCCGTTCAACGATACCTCGATGTTCGTCACTGAATCCAAGTCTGTGACCCTGAATTGACTCACCACTGGCGTTCCCACTGTGAAGACGTTCCCAGTCACCGGACCACTCAGCGCGTTATTAATGCTGAACAAGTTGGTCGTGAAGAGGTTGGTGATTGTGACCGTGGGAGCTGCATTAGCCACTACC
Organism: uncultured Verrucomicrobiae bacterium; assembly: GCA_963760275.1. GTDB lineage: Bacteria > Verrucomicrobiota > Verrucomicrobiia > Limisphaerales > SIBH01 > JANNGC01. The sequence continues at coordinate 593,117 of CAVXCM010000002.1, read as the reverse complement.
GTGAAACTCACATTCGTGGAAAATGTTGCACCGGAAGTGTCACGGCCGACCGCGGTAATCGTGTGAGCGCCCAGCGCCACGTTGGCGAATGTGGCGGAGTAAGGCGTCGAGTCATCAGCCACGGGCGCACCCCCGTCCAACTGGAAACTGACGTTCGTGACGAAGAAGCTCGCCGTGGCGTTGACGGTGACATCGATATTCCCTGCGCAGGACACGGGAATCTGCTGTCCCGCCGTCGGGCTGGTGATCGTGACGCTCAAGGTGGACGGACTGAATCCGGTAGCCTGGAACGTAAAGTTGTCGACCGCCAATCCACCGTCTGTGATGCCAGCACCGTTGAAATCCTGCCAGCGGACGTAAATCGAGGCCCCGGGCGCAATCGGAGCGGGTGGCGTAATGCTGCCGCCCAAACCCGCGACGCGGTTCGCCGTATCGTTTCCATTGACTGCCCCTTGCGGCTCGACTCGCAGTGCAGCGGGTTGGTCAAAGTCAAAACCCGTCGCGACCCATGTCGCGCCGGAATCGTAGCTCACGAAGTTAGTCAGCCAACCATCTGCCGCATTGGTGTAATTGCGCCAGACTTCACCGTCGAAAGTAATGGTGAACGAGGTGATGTTGCTCACCGTGTTGTTCTGGATCCTGTACTTCGATATTTCGATCCCCACCCGTTGCGGCGACTCCCAATGCGCGGTCGGCGTCGCCGGTCAAACCATAATTCCAACCCAGCACAGCACCGCTGGCACCTGCACTGCCATCGCCAACCGTAACGCTTACCCCATTAGCCGGCAGCGCCGCTCCCACATACCACCCATTCGGCGTGGACGTCCCGGACGGTCCCATGCTGGCATCAAAGTTTTCCGAAATTGTTCCACCGGTGTAAGGAACGAATTGCGGGCGCACCGTGACGATGTTGGTCGCGGAGTAAGCGGTCTCAATGCCGTTTACGGCGACGGCGTAAATGGAGTAGGTGCCAGGCGCGAGGTTAACGAGTTGGTTGGAATAAGGCGCGGTGGTGTCAGTGAAGAACAGCACGTCGTTGGTGTAGAACGACACACTCGTAGCGGGCACGGTGCCGGCGCTGAACGCAGTCACCGTCACGTTCGCCGGCGCAATCAAGGTGCTCGTAGCTGGCGCCGTCAATGAGACTGAAAGCGGCGCTGTTCCTCCGGAAACCGTGATGATGAGGTTGTCGATGGTGTAGGAGGGATCCGTGGCGCCATCCGCGTTATCATCGGCCCATAGGAGATACATGGTGGAACCATTTGGCCAACTGCCCAGTGGTTGAATGGCGGACTGGGTTCCAGCTGTTTCGATGTCTGAAAGCGCAGCGATGTTGGACCAAGTGCCGGGCGCGCCACTCAGACTGTAATAGACCCGGAATCCAGGGAGCTCGGTTGCCACGGCGTTGTTAATGCCGAACGTGTAGGAAAGTTCGATGCCCGCAATGTCTGCCCCGCTGTTATTAACCAGCGTGGCCAGGAGAACACTGGCAGCATTCGTTCCGTCCGTGGTGGGTCTTGATTGCAGGTAAAGCCCTGCGCCGGTGTTGTGCCGGAAACCGCCGGAAAAGGTCGAAGGCGGCACCGTGCCACTGGTTGGCAAAGGACGAACGATACTCGACGCGGAAAGGCCGTCGACAGCGGCATCCAACGCAGCGGTATTTTGAAAAGTAGTCGCGTTGCCGTTCAGCACTCCCGTGGAAAACTCCGTGACGGCTGGAGTGGTATCAAACGTGAGCGGACCAGCCCCGCCGCTGGTGACCGAAATTTGAGCGGGAAGGTGGGAGGCTCCAATAAAAAGAGCAGCCGCAGCCAGTGCAACGGCCGACCAGCGCCTGCCGGCACGGAAAACGGTCATTGATTGTGATATTTTTTTCATGGGTCGAGTGATTTGAATCTCAGGATGTAGGTTGTGAGCGGTAATATCGCGGCCCGGCTGTCCAGACCGGCGATTCAGAAGAGTTATTGTCTCTTTCATGAGCGGAAGAGACTCTCAGACCGCATTCTAAAAATCAATCTTTCCATACCGCACCAAGGCGCGCGCGGGCCTGATTTTGCATTCGGGGATTGTCCCGATGGTTTGCATAAGCCAACCAAGCGATAGTCGCTGCACGGAGGACTTCATGAAAACTTTAGTTTGCGTTGGATTGTGCCTAATCGGGGCGGGATGCGCGTGGCGATCAGGAGAGGAAGAAAAGTTCCGGGGAAGTCCAGGGTCTCGAACGAAGATCCAAACTGGCGCGACGGATGAGGATTACTTTCCTTACCGTTCCGGTCCCGGGCTACCCTCGACTGACCGGGCCTTCCCGCAAAAGAACGTTCAGGAACCGGTTCGTTGACCTGCGCGTCACAGGCGTCTCAGGTGGAAATCCTCGTTACGACGCTCAACCAACGCGTAACCCGGCACCGCTACCTCGAGTTCCGGAACCTCGGATCGCCAGCGAGCGTGGCACGTGAGTATCAGCTCGCGATCCCGGGGACGAGCCACTTGGATGCGGACTTCGCCGAACGGCGTCAGCGTGGCGCCGAATGAAAGTGGTGCTGAACTCGCAGTCCATTCCGGACGCAGTCCCGAACCGAGGACAAGCTTGTTTGTTTCTTCGCGTACAAAAAGATTTCGCATCATCACCAGCCACTCCGCAGCGGCCCAGACATGCTGCCCATCTCCCATACACCCGCCCAATGTTCGCGGATGAATGGCCTCAGGCCATTGGCCAGTCGGGCTAGCCAGCGTTGCCACTGCGTCGATTAGAGCGTGCGCCCGCGGATCCCGGGCGCGTAACAAAACCTGCGCGACATGAAGCGTGAGGTAAGCATTAATCCCGCTGTGGATCATGTTCTGGAAAAACCCGTCACGCACAAAACTGTGTGCCAAAAGCCAATCGACCGTGCCCATGATGCGCGGGTCACCGGGCGGTAGGAGTTGCAGGGGAAAATCCGCGATCAGGGAGCCGACAGCGCCGGAATCCATCCGCCGGTCAGGCGCGGCCGGAATCGCGCCGCGTGTGCGAGGCTGCGCACGCGCGATGGATTCAAGAATCACTTTCTGGAAATCTTCCGCTTCCGCATCGAATTCATCAGCGACAGCAGGCCGGATAGCACGGAGCATCCGGGCAGCCGCCCGCAATCCCGACACGCCCCAAAAATCGTCCCAATAGTAATAATCGTTTGGCCCTAAATGCTCAGCACTGAATCCGGCTGGAAGCAGACCCGGATGCGGCGTGTTGCCTCGCATCCGCTTGCCACCAATCCAGCGTCCACCTCGCTCGATGACGTTCAACCACTCGCTGGAAAGCGTCTCACCCGTGAGAGCCACGTAACGATCCAGGATCCAGAGCACCTCGCCATTTGAATCCCACTCACCTTCCTGAGAGCGAAAGTACCCATCTTTAAGCTGTCCGCGCGGGAACAGATCCAGCGCCCGCCGCGACCGGTCACGGGCACCCAACGTGATCAGGGCGTTCAAGATGAAGGCGGCGTCACGATACCAAAAGCGCCGATAGGTGTAGGGCCCCGGAAATACTTCACCTGGCGAATGCAGAATCACTGTGCTGACCGCCGCGTCATACAACCGTTGGAACCGGTCGTCCGGAATTTGCAGACGGGCACAGGTGGCCAATTCATCGCGCCAGGAAACAGCGGCACCGTTGGATGAAATTTCGACGCTGGTGTCCGCTCGTTCCAATGGCACACGAATTTCGACCGCAGTCTCAGCCGAAAAAATAGCAGCGGCGGTCGCCATTCCGACTGGGCATTCAATTTCGTCTTTCGCTCCTGCGGATCCCAGTGAATCGTAAACGTCGCCGGACGCGTAGCATGCCAATGCGGTCCGCTGGGGCGCGCGGCTGAATTCCGCCGTCTCAGACCCGTTGACCGTCCAGTGGCGCTGGTCCGGGGAAACGTGCACCGAATCAATGAAACTCACGCCTTCGGGATTGTAGGGCCGCGCCGCCACTACCAACTGGTCTCCTTTGCGTGCGACCGGTTGGATGCGTATGACGCAGAATATTCCCTGAGCATCGCGTTCGACCCAAACTTCGGAAGACAAACGACGGTCGCCAAGGGCCACGTTCGTCCGCACTAAAAGATTCTCTCCAACTTGCAGCGTTTGCTCGGCATGCGACGTCTTTGAAGGAAGCAATGCTTCTTCGCCGCCAATTATCCAAAAATCCAGGGACCAGCCATCGTACAGCGGCGTGACCAGCCCTCTCGGATCCACGATCGGATAGTGAGGAAAGTCAGGCAATCCAACTGCCGTCCAATTGCGATGGGTGACATTGATGTGGCTGAAAGAAAAGGCGCGTGGAACAAACGACTCACTGTGCGGATTAAACTGTTGCTCGATCCAGTAAGGCCAAATCCAATCAAGGTTGAATTGAATCGCGCGCGTATTAACCAAGCCACGAGCGTGGAAAACAACGCCAGCGCGCAACAGTTCGATGGGTTCCCCGACTTCGGACGGCTTGGCGAAAGCCCGCAACCGTTTCAAGACGATACCCGGATCAATGAAGCCGTAGCCCCGCGCCACGCGGCTGACTAATGACTGCCAGGGTATCCAGCCCAATCCCTTGCGGGCAACCACGGCACCGCGTGAACCACGAGTAACGTGGTGATTGGAACGGCGCAGTTGAGTTTCCCTGGCGCTGAGACGTTTCAGCATGCCTTAACCTTAGAGCCACTTATCCAACTCGCAAAATGGCGAACGTATTTTCCTGCGGACGATCTGAAAGAGCGGAGAAGGCGGGATTGATCCGAATCACTGCCTTCCAAACATTCTAGGACCGTATTTGAGGAGAACGACAGCCCAGGCGACCACTACGAGAAACACCAGCACGGTAATGCCCAGGGCAACGCGTTTCATCGTCTGGGCCCGCACCCGCAAACGCGCGACCTCTTCCTGCTGAGCCGCTCTGAATTGCGCGAGTTCTCTTTCCACGGCGGCGTTGGCATCGGCCGCGCGGAGGATCATGACCTGCCACGCTCGGGCGGCGCCGACAAAGGCCGTAGGGATTCCTTTACAAAGGTCCTCACTGGCGCTCCCGAAGCCGCGATCACGCCAGGAAGGAGTATCCATCTGGGTCCAAAGACGCTCCAGCGCGTGGTTCTGAATAATTACCTGGAGCCGCTTCCACAACAGGCCGCGAAGGACGTCGGAATACTCGGCGCGAGCGATCGATTCGCTGTGCAAGAGACCCTGTGTGCCGACGATCTGAAGCCCGATTGCGGCGAGCAACCGCCCGTCCTCGTCGGTCACCACCTGGAACTCTGTGAAACGTTTTTCAAGCAGACCCGGATCGAGCTGCTCCAGTTGCCAAAGGCTGATGAGTTGCGGAATGTCATCCACCGTGGCGCGGCGAACTTTCCATTTGTCGGCAATGTCAGTAATGCCGGGTTGATACCGCAGTGGCGCGGGAGCGTGCCAGCGCAAACTGAGCGTCAAAAAGCACGGTTGTTTCGCAAAGACTTGATTGCACGAAGTCATTTGTCCCGTAACGTTCTCCGGCAACAAATTAGAAGATGCGATGAGTGATTTATTGGAACCCAAACAGACTGTCGAACCATCCGCATGGCGCCAGATCGTTGCAAAATTTCAGCAACCCTCAACCCCGCGCGCTCTGTGGCAAATCACGAACACGTTAGTTCCCTACGCGGCTCTTTGGTATTTGATGTACATCAGCCGGGCTGTCTCATGGTGGCTGGTAGTGCCAATGGCGATCTTGGCCGGCGCTTTCGTGGTCCGCATCTTCATCATCTTTCATGACTGCGGCCATGGCTCCTATTTCAAATCACGCTGGGCGAATGACCTGACTGGTTTTCTGGCGGGAGTGCTCACGTTCACCCCCTATTACCATTGGCGCTGGGAGCACAATATTCACCACGCCAGTTCCGGACATCTCGACAAACGTGGAGTGGGCGATATTTGGACCCTGACCGTGCAGGAATACCTCGAAGCATCACGCTGGAAACGCTTTGCCTACCGGCTCGCCCGCAATCCATTCCTCCTTTTCGTCGTGGCGCCCATGTATCTCTTTTTGTTCCGACAACGCTTATCCTCCTCGGGCGCCAGCCAGCGCGAACGACATTCGGTGCATGCGATGAACGCGGCGCTCCTCGCCAAGGCCGCTGCCCTAAGCATCGTGTTTGGCTGGAAGGATTACCTCATCATTCAGTTGATCATTCTCGCCGTGGCAGGCGGTGCAGGCGTCTGGCTTTTCTACGTTCAACATCAGTTCGAAGGCGTTTACTGGGAACGAGGTGAAAATTGGGATTACACCGCTGCTGCACTGCAAGGCAGCTCTTTTTATAAGTTGCCGAGGGTCCTCCAGTGGTTTTCCGGAAACATCGGCTTTCATCACATCCACCATCTCAGTTCCCGCATCCCGAACTATAATCTGGAGCGGTGCCATCGAGCTGACCCCCTCTTCCAGCAAGTTCCCCCGATTACTCTCTTCTCCAGCCTTCGATCACTGACATTTCGGCTGTGGGACGAACGGGGCCGCAGGCTCGTGGGCTTCGGGCATGTCCGACACATGCCTCGACAGAGCAAGCGGAACCGTCCGTCAACCCATGCCTAGCTTTAATTGGCGTTGATCCGCGTCGCTCAAAATTTCATTGTGAAGTCCACCACGAGCGAATGGACGTGTGCCGTGCCGGTTTCGATATCGCCAGCTCCGCGCTCGACATCCCAACTGGCTCCTTCGGCCGAGAAAAATTTATAGCCGCCGCCCAGCGACATGGTGGAGTTCAACGTGTAGCGAAGGCCCGCGAACGCTTGCCAGGCAAACACCATCGTGCTTCCTGAGCCATCCACGACCGTGCCATCCGGTGCCCGCACATGATCGAGGAAGACGATACTCGCGGCTCCGCCCGCGCCCGCGCCAGCGTACGGTATCCAGCTGCAGTCCGGCTTGTCGTAACGCAACACCACATCCGCCAGAATGGGCACGTGTGATATCGCCATGTCTCCATCGCTGCCCTTGATCTCGTTGCTGATAAGACCCGACTCAAGCTGGAATCCAACGTAATCATTCAAATGATAACCGCCGGCGAGGGTTAACCGAGGACCCGCATTCAATTTCAACTTTGAACCCCGCGTTGACACGACAAAATGGCGAAGGTCGACGTCCTCGGCCAGGGCAACTCCGGCATCCGCTCCGAAGTAGAAATTCTGGCTGAGTGCGGGGTTGGGACCGAGCAAGAAGCTCAAACTCAAGATAACGGTGACGCGCAACCGCAGGAGAGTGCTTTTCATGGGCAAGGTATTTGCCGGGGATGAACTATCCGTCAACGGAATAACGGGTCCCGGTGTCGGGGGTATGTCGCACTGCGCGGCGCGCAAAGAGCGACCGAACAGAGAAAGGGCCCCGGAGGCAACGCTCGGGACCCTTTCGTGAATCGATGTGGCTGACTATTTCTTCAGCGCGTCAACCTTGGCTTTGTCGGCTTCCGCTTGTGCTTCCACCTTCTTCTTTTCGGCCTCGATCTGAGCTTGAGCCGCATCCTTATTGGCTTCGGCTGCCTCTTTGGTGTTCTTCGCGGCCGCACCCATCGCTTCCTTCTCGCGCTCGAGAGAGTTCTGGGTGGCCTCCTTTTGGTCGTCGATGGCGGCTTTATCTTTGTCGCAACCCACAAACACACAAGCGGCGACCATGGCAATGAATAGTTGTTTCATAATCTAACACTTTCCTCCTTTTCGAATTCACTCTAGCACAGTTCTCATTCTGCGCATCTGCACGACATGCATGCTGCAACTGGCAGGACCGTTAGTAGAGTGGAGAACCCCTTCGCCAAGCGGACTCCGCTCATTGTCTCACTCCTTCGTGATGGTTTCGTCGAGATTCAAAATGGCGCGGCTCACCATTGCCCATGCCGCGACTTTGTGCAGATTTACGCCCACCGGAAAATTCGTCGTCGCCGAGCCCACCTTGAGTGCCTCAGTTGTGCGTTCTTCAAAGTAGCGGAATTGTTCATCATAGAATTTCGACACTGAAGCCAGTTCCCGCTCGCTTGGTGTGCGCCCCGTTGCCAAACGAAAGGCATGGATAGCGCGACCGCGGTCGGTCTCCCCACCCTCGCGATAGACCCGCAATCCCATCCCCTGCGCCGCTTCAACGAAAGTTCTCTCATTCAATGTGGTCAGCGCTTGAAGAGGCGTGTTGGATCGCACCCGTCGCGTGCAGGAGGAATCCGCCGTGGGCGCGTCGAATGCGACCATGGAAGGGAATGGAAGAGCCCGTTTCCAAAATGTATACATGCCGCGACGATAACGGTCGTCCCCGGTGCTCTCAGGCCACGAGAAGCCGCCATAAACAGTGTCTCCCACGCTGGCCGGAATGGGCGGCCGCACACTCGGCCCCCCGATTTTTGCGTTTAGAAGTCCCGACGCCGATAGTGCGATGTCCTGAATGATTTCGGATTCCACGCGAAACCTTGGACCGCGGGCCAGAAACCGGTTGTAAGGATCGCGCGCCAACATCTCGGGCGAAATCTTCGAGGATTGCCGGTAGGTGGCGGAAGTGACAATGAGCCGGTGCAACTGTTTCAAGCTCCACGGAGTTCGCACCGAATTCCCAGTGGCCACATCGACTGTCGGCTCCATAAACTCGACTGCGAGCCAATCCAGCAACTCAGGATGCGACGGTGCCTCCACACGCGTGCCTATATCCTCCGGCGTCGTGAATAATCCCTGCCCGAAATAAGCCTGCCAGACGCGGTTGACGATCACGCGCGCCGTCGTGGGCGCGTTGCGGTCCACAAGCCACCGCGCAAACGTCAAACGATTGCGTGCCGCGTCCGCGCGCAACGGAGGCAGGACTGCGGGGACATCGGCCTGAACCTCGTCCCCCAGACGTTGCCAATCACCGCGACGGAAAATCCGTGTCCGCCGCGACTCCTCCCGGTGTTGCAGCGCCAAAGTGGTGGGAACGTAAATCCAATTGGTCCACGTGCTGTCGATGCGCTGATTTATTCTTGCGAATGAAGGTTCCTGATGCCGGAACACATTGAACAACTCACGTTGCTGTTCGGGGGTCCGAAGGTTCGGTTCAACAGTGAGAACTTTTCGTTGTTCAAACGTGAAGGGATCCACCTTGAGCGGGGCCCGGTTGGTCGTGGCACTCAAACGAAAACGGCCAAAACTGTGGCAGTCCAGCCCTGTTTCCTTGTCCTCACCTCCGCCGTGCTTCTGATAAATCGTGAACTGCAAGCGGGTGCCGCCCGGGAACCGCGGGATTTCATCAGCGCACTCAAACACCGCGCGATGCTCCCTGTTTTTCAGGACCGGAAAAGTGCTGGCCATCCATCCGCCCTTATCGGTCTTGCCATCGATCGCGTTCGTGATTCCGAAGCCCGGCGCCTCTGCATCCGCGAGCGCCCGGCGAAAGGTAATCTTGTTTGTCACAGTGGGATTGGTGACCGCGTAGGCCTCACAAGTGAACTCTTTCAGGAACCAGCCACCACTTTTCATTAAGCCCGGCCCGCCATAAGGGAGATTTGGATGATTCAGCACTTCGAGACGAAAGCCAGTAATGTCGGGCGGCGGCGCATCCACCCACACGCGCGTGACGGCGCCAGGCTGCAGATCCCCGCCCCCCAGGAACGACAAATCACCCTGCTTTTCATACTTGGTAGCAAAGTTGTGCCACTCAGTAGCGTCGAGGGGGAACCAGTTTCCCTGCGCATCAGCCACTTCCTTTTCCCACGCTGCCATGCGCTCAGTGAGGTTGGTCGCCTCCTTCATGGCTTGGCGTTCCAAGGATTGAACGGTCGCCCGCAGCGTATCGCGCTTGATCTGTTGTTCAGCCGTTGGCACCTCCAGGAAGGGCTCATCATCATTGTTCAGGAATGCGTAGAACTGAAAATATTCGCGCTGCGAGATCGGATCGAACTTGTGGTTGTGGCATTGAGCGCAAGCAATCGTCAACCCGAGCCAGGTACGACCCACCGCATCCACCCGATCAATCATCGCTTCGGTGCGGAACTGTTCCGGCTCGATACCGCCCTCCTGGTTCTGCATGGAATTGCGCAGAAAACCTGTGGCGACCTTTTGATCCAGCGTCGGATTGGGCAGCAAATCACCCGCAAGCTGCTCGATGGTGAATTGATCGAAAGGCAGGTCGCGGTTCAAAGCATGGATGACCCAATCGCGATAAGGCCAAATGCTGCGGGGCGCGTCCTTTTCAAAACCGTTGGAGTCCGCATAACGCGCTGCATCCAGCCAATGCCGTCCCCAGCGTTCCCCGTAGTGCGGCGAAGCCAGCAACCGTTCCACGACTTTTTCGTAAGCCCCGGGTGATTTATCAGCGACGAAGGCCGCCACGTCTGCGGCGCTTGGGGGCAAGCCCTATCAGATCCAAAGACAGCCGGCGAATGAGGGTCACACGATCCGCCTCCGACGAAGGTTTCAGTCCCTCGTGCTCCAGGCGGGAGAAAATGAATCGGTCGATGGGATGTTGAGCTCGCCACTGTGGGTCACGCACCAAAGGCAAGGCCGGCCGAACCGGCGGTTTGAAGGACCAATGGTCCCGCTTATCAACGATCTTCGCGGCGTCCACGCCCTCAGGCCAAACTGCCCCTTGATCAATCCAGGCTCTCAGCACGCCAATCTGTTCAGCGCTCAACGGCTCGCCTTTCGGCGGCATGCGGGACTCGGGACCTTTTGATCCGGCCACAAGTTGAATCATCAAGACTCTCGGCACTCTTGCCGGGAACAATCGCCGGACCGTGCTCTCCTCCTTTGAGCGCGATTGCCTTCACATCCCAACGCAATTCCGCCCGCTGCTTTTTCTCGCCATGACACTCGTAGCAATGCTTGGCGAGAATGGGCTGAACGTCCTTGAACAAAATTAACAGGGCGAGTGGCTGCAGGCGGAAGGCCGGCACCGGAAAGCCCGGCGATGGACGACAGGATGGTCGCCAAAGAAAGGAGTATGCACTTCTCGAACTTCATGAGCGTCAAGAAGTTAAAGTCGAACTGCCCCTCAGCAAATAAAAATTACCCGAACGGAATCGGGATAAGGCGGGAACGTTTTGCCTGTTGGTTTCTCGGCGGACACCGGAAACCCGCGGAAAATCTCTCAGCGCAGACGGTAGGTGATCCGAGCTTTGGACAGATCGTAAGGGGACATTTCGAGACGCACCCGGTCTCCAGCCGTAAGGCGGATGAACCGTTTGCGCATCTTACCCGAAATGTGCGCGAGGACCTCGTGCTTGTTATCGAGCACCACCCGAAACATCGTGCCCGGGGAGAACGACACTCACGGTTCCTTCAATTTCTATGGCCTGTTCACTCATTTATTTCATGTTCGCAGCATTGTCCGCTCTGCGTTGCGCTCCGAATTAAAGACCGGGCGGAATCTGACGATCCCGCCCGGTTGTAGGTTTCTGGAAAGATCAATTAATAGCGCGATTGACGACGACCTCCACGGTCCCCGCCACCACCACCGCCGCCGCCGTACCCACCACCACCGCCGCCACCACCATATCCACGGCCACCGCCACCGCCACCGCCCCCACCACCGCCGTATCCGCGTCCGCCGCCACCACCGCCGCCGCCGCTCCGTTCTTCACGAGGACGTGCTTCGTTCACGGTCAGGTCGCGACCATTGACGTTCTTTCCGTTGAATTCTTGGATGGCCGCTTGCGCCCCTTCCGCGGTTGCCATGGTGACGAACGCGAAACCGCGAGGACGACCAGTAACGCGATCCGTCACGAGATTCACCTCCGTGACCGGCCCGGCTTGTGCGAACAAGTCCTGGAGATCCAGTTCCGATGTGTCGAAGGAGAGATTCCCCACGAACAATTTTGTATTCATTGATGTTTGACTAAGACTGACTTCCCATTTCCGGACCGTTCCCGACTACCGGGTTTCAAATCATCACTGAACCAAGTTCACCTGAAGATTCACCAGACTCCCTGGAATCGAAGGACTCAAATCTAAGACGCCCACAAGGTGCCAGCGCGGACTTTGATTGCAAGTCGCTTTTCCCACCCTTTCCTGCTCAAACCGCAGCAAATACAGCGACCAAGGCCCCACTCCGCTTGGGCGTAATTTACACTCCCATCACCCCGATCGGGAATGGGTCACGGTAACCGTCTCGTTGCGGTTGCATGATTCTTTCAAACACATTTTCTGGCTCGCGTATTGAACCTGTCGCCCAAAAGCGCATCGTGTCTCCACTCGACGCATGAAAGAACAACCACTCCGCACCACTGTCATTGGCAGTTACCCATTCCCGTCGTGGCTCGAATCCGCCGTTGAACATCTCGATCGCTTTGGGAGTGCAGATCGCGAGGAACTGATCGACGACGCCGTCGCCATTGCTGTCCGCGACCAACTCCAAGCCGGGCTCGACGTCATTACGGATGGGGAGCAGACCCGCCTCGACTTCAACCTGTCCTTTTATGGCTTCATCGAAGGGATTGAATTGGAATCTGCCTCACCGCGACGGTTTGGCCCGCCCGCCCACGATCAGCGCGGCAAACACAAGGTCGTCGGAGAGCTGCGCGCCCCGCGGGGTTTGGGAACTGTGGAAGATTTCAAACGTCTGCAACGAGTCGCCCAACCTGCCACGTTCAACCTCCCGCCTTCCGTAACCCTCAAAGCGAGCGTGCCCGGCCCGTACACTTTAAGCGGGCGCCTCCTGCCAAATGGTCAATACGAGGATCGCTACGCTTTGACCGAAGCTTTGTTGCCGCTGGTTCGTTCGGAGCTTCAAGCCCTGGTCGCCGCGGGCTGCCGCGAGATCACGGTCGATGAACCGTCCATGAGCTGCTACGCCCATCGCGAAGATCCAAAACGGTTCGTGGATATCTTCAATCGCACCGTCGAAGCCGTCGCGGGCCGGTGCCATCTCTCCACGCACCTGTGCTTCGGTAACTACAAAGGGCGCGCCGTCGGCCCGCGCCAATACGCCCCGATGTTCCCCGCCTTTCTCGACATGCACGTGGACGAAATTCACGTGGAGATGGCGAGCCGCGAGTTTGCGGAGCTGGAACTCATCCGCACGATTGCCGCGAAGAAAGACGTCGCCGTCGGCATCATCGACGTGAAGAGCTACTACATTGAAACGGTGGACGACGTGGCCAACCGAGTGCGCGCCTGCCTGAACTACGCCGCGCCGGACCGGCTTTCCTTCGCGCCCGATTGCGGCTTAAGCCAAACCGCACGCTGGGCGGCGAAGCAGAAGCTGAAGAACATGTGTGACGGGGTGCGAAAGGTGCGAAAGAGTTTATGATCTGATTGTGTGTATAGCCAATAGACCCACCTCGCGTGAAAAAGACATACTGGATACTCATTGCCTGTTCAGCAGTCCTTTCGATGCTTTGGGGACTGCGAACTTGCCAGCGTCAGATTTGGGAGGCCACGCTCGATGGGCCATTCATGGGATCAGCGTTCACAGGGAACCTCACCACTGCTCCTGCGTCTGTGCTCCGCATACCATCTCACGGGCAGTTGGAAGTTCACGAACGGCATTCATACAGCAATCCGGTTGTTCTTCTCCGCTCGCCAAGCGGCGCCATCCAGTGGTCTCGATTGATGATTCCGGAGAAGAAACGACCGGATGGGACGATTAATCACGCCGCTTTGCGTGAATTGCGCCTTCAAAGTTGGGAGCAACGCAGCACAGGTTCTGTGGTCTTTGTGTACTGCAATTGGGAGTGGGGCGGTAAGGAGGGCGGCTTGATTGAGCTTGATGCGGATCACGGATTCAAGAGTTTCAGTCTGTCATGGTGAGCTGTGGGCTCGTCTCCTTCGAGTTCACACCGGTTGACGCTCTCTTCGCCGCTCGCTAACTTCCTTCCACGATGATTGCAGCCGCCGCCGCTAATAAAACCGCCACCGCTCCGAGCTTTCGCGTGGGAGATGAACGGTTGATCAAGGTCAGCCCTAGCGCGGCCCAGAAAGTCAGCTCGCTCCTCACCCGCCAGAATCGTCCGCAAGGCGTGCTGCGCGTCGCCGTCGTGGGCGGCGGTTGCTCCGGGTTGCAATACAAGATGGACCTCCAGGATGCGCCCGCCTCGCGCGACATCCTCGTGGAAAGCAGCGGCATCAAAGTGGTCGTGGATCCCAAGAGCGCGCTCTACGTCACGGGCAGCGAGTTGGATTACATCGATGCGCTGACCGACGGCGGTTTCAAGGTGAAGAACCCGAATGCGGCCACGAGTTGTTCGTGCGGGGAAAGCTTCAGCGCCTGATTGTGGCAATGCCCGACGCCTTCGCCCTCCTAGATGAACCGCGGCGTCCCTGGCTCGATGCCGAGGCACTGAAGGAAAAGTTCCTCCCTCTCTCAAGCGCGGTTCATCCCGATCGCACGCACAACGCTCCCGACGCCGAGAAGCAGATGACCACGGAGCGTTACGCCGAACTCAACGCCGCCTACACCACGCTTCGGGAGCCACGAAATCGGTTGCTGCATCTTTTGGAGTTGGAGACGGGCGCGAAGCCTTCGGACATCCAGCGCATCCCGCCCGGCACCATGGATCTGTTCGTTGAAGTCGGACAACTCTGTCGTGATATCGATGCATTCATGAGCGAACGGGCGAAAGTCACTTCCCCGCTTGCTGAAAGTGCAAATGTTCGAGCGCGGCATGGAATGGACGGACAAACTTGCACGCGTTGCAGCAGCGCATCAACGCCAGGCGCGATGAGTTGAATGAAGAACTTGCAGCAAATGAATTCAGCCTGGGAATCCGCGCCGCCGATCGGCTTACCCCAGCGCACAACGGCCCTGCCGCTCGAACGTCTTGAACAGATCTATCGCGTGTTCAGCTACATCGCGCGGTGGTCGGAGCAAATTCAGGAGCGGAATCTTCAACTGGCGGCTGCATCGTTTTAGGCACAGGTGGCTGTTCACTTCCGCGCACCTTGCCGTTCTCTTTCACCTCGCCTGCGGCAGTGCGGGAACATTGAGCCTCACCAGAGCTGGCAAGCGCATTGCTAAGATGAGCCATGATGAATACACACCTCGCTTCACCGCAGTGTGTCCCGCCGCTGGCGCCACTGAGCGCTGGCAGGAATCCATCAGACCCAAACCCGAAAGCGCGTCAGGCGGTCTGTCTGGCGTTCACGCGAGTAGAAACTGAACTGGCGGCCCTGTTTAGCGGGGCCGCCAGCCTACTCGTTCCTTTTGCCAGCCTTGCCGAGAGGAGCGCCAATCTCTCGCAAGACGAGGTCCATCGGTTACAAACGAAGGCGGCACTGTTAACGTCTTCTCATGTTGAGCGATGAACTCGCCGCCCACTTAAACGAGCCGGTGCTGAATTGCGCCCGCACGGATATTCCCCTGCTCCGTCCTGATATGACGGTCGAAGGCGCGCTCGCACACATTCGGCAAACGGGCGTGGGCGAAAAGATCATCTACTTTTATGTCGCCGGCCCGGACGAAAGACTGCTCGGCGTTGTGCCTACGCGCCGTTTGCTGGTTAACCCGTTGGACAAGCGCGTGCGTGAAATCATGGTGCCCACCGTCCTCGCCATTCCGCATACCGCGACACTCCTCGAAGCCTGCGAGCTCTTCGTTCTCCACAAGTTCCTCGCCTTCCCGATCGTCGATGCACACCGACGCATCCGCGGCGTCATCGACATTAGTTTCTTTGCTGCTGAAGTGTTTGAGATGTCGGAGGGAGATTCACACGACGACGTGTTCGAGACGATCGGCTTGCATGTGGAACAGCTCCGGAATGCGTCTCCCGCGAAAGCCTTTCGCCATCGTTTCCCGTGGCTGCTCAGCACGATCGGGAGTGGAACGATTTGCGCCTTCCTGGGTGGCGCCTTCGAAGCGACGCTTTCGCAGGCCATCACTGTTTCCTTCTTCCTCCCACTGGTGTTGGGGCTCAACGAAAGCGTGGCCATGCAATCAATGTCACTTAGTCTTCAGGCATTGCACGCGAACCGAAAGTTACAGTGGCACGTGCAAGGCTTTCGCAAGGAGCTGGCCGCTGCGTTCCTCCTCTCGCTCGGCGCCGCCTTCATCTCGGGAGTGATCGCTCTGGCGTGGCGGCGGTCCGTGGAAACCGCCGTCGTATTGTCCAGCACGCTTCTGGCGTCGCTCATCATCGCTGGGGTCGTGGGATTTAGTGTGCCCTTGTTGCTCCGCGTCGGAACACGAGATCCAAAGATCGCTGCCGGCCCCATCGCCCTTGCCATCGTCGATGTGCTGGCATTGTTGCTCTACTTCACCCTGGCCATGTTCGCCCTGAAATGAGGCTACCCGTGAGCAACGCCGCACTTGGTTCTGGCACCGTGGGAAACTTCTTCGCAATAAATTATCCATCACAACGTCGAAGTCCGTGCTCATGAATTTTAAATTGCTGTTGTCCGTGGCTGTCGTCGCAGCCCTGCCCCTCTTTGGTGCCGAGTCGACTCCCGAAGTAAAACCCGCCGCACTTTCGGGAGAGGCCGCAGTCAAAGCCATCACGCTGCCGCCCGGTTTCAAGGCCACACTCTTTGCCGGTGAGCCGGACATTAAGCAGCCCATCGCCTTCGCCATCGATGACCGCGGCCGCCTTTGGGTCGCCGAAGGCTACACGTATCCGAAGCGCAAGGGCCGCCGCCCACCATTTCCACCAATGCCAGTGCCACGCCAACGAAGGAACAACTCGCCGACATCTTCGGCAGCAACGATCGCATCCTCGTCTTCGAAGACACCGACGGCGATGGCAAGCACGACAAGCGCACCGTGTTTCTCGACAAGCTCAATCTCGTCTCGGGCATCGAAGTGGGTTTCGGCGGCGTGTTCATCGGCGCCGCGCCTTACCTCATGTTCGTGCCGGTGAAGGATTGGGACAATCCCGCGCCTGCCGGTGACCCGCAGATTCTTCTCGATGGCTGGGACTACGCGCGCGACACGCACGAGACGCTGAACACCTTTCAGTGGGGACCGGACGGCTGGCTCTACGGCGTCGCATGGCGTCTTCTGTCCCTCGAATGTCGGCAAGCCGGGCACGCCGAAGAGCAGCGCCAATGGGTCGATGCCGCGGTGTGGCGTTATCATCCCACCAAACATCAGTTCGAAGTATTCGCCGAGGGCACGAGCAATCCGTGGGGCTTCGACTTCGACGAGAACGGCCAGCTCATCGAGGAGGCGTGCGTCATTCCGCATCTCTTTCACATGGTGCAAGGCGGGCGTTATCACCGGCAGGGCGGCGCGCACTACGCGGTTGGGCCGGACGAGACGACGCGCGTTTTGGTCGCAAGAAAGAGGGCAAGACCGACAAGACGTTGCACCCTTACATCTACGACGACATCAAGACCATTGCCGACCACGCGCACTTTCGCGGTGGCCAATGGACCGACAAGGATCGCCTCGCCAGCGACGACCTCGGCGGCGGCCACGCGCACGCGGGCCTGCTCATTTACCAGGGCGACAGCTTCCCGGCGGAATATCGCGGCAAGCTCTTCATGAACAACATCCACGGCGCGCGCATCAACATGGACATTCCCGAGCGCAAAGGCAGCGGCTTCGTCGGCCAAGCACGGGGCGGACTTCCTCAAGTTCAACGACATGTGGTCGCAAGTGGTGGACCTGCGCGCCGGCCCCGACGGTTCCATCTACATGATCGACTGGTATGACAAGAACCAGTGCCACCTGAACACCATCGAGTCGCACGACCGGAGCAACGGGCGCATTTACAAAGTGAGTTATGGCGACAAGAAGGCGGCGAAGGTGGATTTGCGGAAGCTGAGTGATGAAGAACTCGTGAAACTGCTCGCGAGCAAGAACGCGTGGCATGCGCGACATGCGCAGAGGATTTTGCAGGAGCGTAGTCGCGGCGCGATGCTCAGCCGATCGTAACCTCACTGAGCAACGATCCAGCTAGGCTCGTCTCGCAGAGCTACGCAATCGGTGCAGAACTGAGCAATAGGCAACAACCACTTCCGAGAAACTTCGGCGTCTATTGGACGCTTCATTCTGTGAGTGATTCACCGATTGACAGGTGACTACAAGAAGATGCTGAAGGACTCTGAGATGAGTTCGTCCGCGCCTGGGCAATTCAACTAGCCTGCGAAGACACCGAACCATCGGACGCGTCTGCTGAAAGAATTCGCCCGCATGGCCCGCGAGGACAAATCACCCGTCGTGCGTCTTTACCTCGCGTCGGCGTTGCAGCGGTTGCCGGTGGCGCAGCGCGGCGAGATTCTCGAAGGCCTTCTCGCCCACGCCGAGGACGCCAAGGACCACAACCTCCCGCTCATGTATTGGTATGCCGCCGAACCGCTCGCGGGCCAAAGCGTGGCCAGCGCCGCCAAGCTCCTCAAGGCCACCAAAATCCCGCAAGTCCGCGAATACATCACCCGTCGCATGACAGCGAAGTGAAACTCCCCGCCGCCTCGCGGGTTACGTGCCAAATGAGCGCGCCGCGCGGGACGGTGGGGCTTAGCCGCGAAATTTCGGCGCGTTCTTCCATCTTGAACGAATGCCGCATTTCTCCGTCAATCCCCGCGTGATTCGCACTGCTTTCCTTTTATTGTTCGTCGCCCTCGGCCTGCACGGCGCCACGGGCTACGTTCCTTCAAACGTTATCCCCGCCCCTGCCCCAGCGCGAGTTTCGCGGCGCCTGGGTCGCGAGCGTCAACAACATCGATTGGCCTTCCTCCCGCACTCTCACCACGCAGCAGCAAAAAGATGAATTGATCGCCATCCTGGATCGCTGTCAGCGGCTCAAGCTGAACGTCGTCATTCTTCAGGTGCGTCCCGCGTGCGACGCGCTTTATGCTTCAAAGCTGGAGCCTTGGTCCGAATACCTCACCGGCACGCAAGGCAAGGCGCCCAGTCCGTTCTGGGATCCGCTCGAGTTTGCCGTGGCCGCCGCGCATGCGCGGGGACTGGAATTGCACGCGTGGTTCAATCCATTCCGCGCCCGACATTCCACCGGCAATAAGAATGTACTCCGCTCCCGAGCCACATCAGCAAAACGCGCCCGGCCCTGGTCAAAACCTACGGCACCCACCTTTGGCTCGATCCTGGATTGCAGGATGTGCATGACCACTCAGCACGGGTCATCCTGGACGTGGTTCGGCGCTACGACATCGATGGAATTCACATCGACGATTATTTCTATCCGTATCGTGAAAAGGATGCGGAAAAGAAAGAGATTCCCTTCCCCGACAGCGCCAGTTGGACGATGTATCAAAAGTCCGGAGGGAAGCTCACACGCGATGACTGGAGACGCGATAATGTGAACCGCTTTTTGGAAAGGATGTATCGAGACGTCCACGCGTTGAAGCCATGGGTAAAGGTAGGGATCAGCCCCTTCGGCATCTATCGGCCCGGTTTTCCAGCGCAGATTAAAGGCTTCGATCAGTACGAATCCCTATTCGCCGATCCCAAAACCTGGCTGGCGCAGGGATGGCTCGATTACCTGGCTCCGCAACTCTACTGGCGTATCGAACCGCCCGCACAAAGTTTCCCCGTCCTCCTCAAGTGGTGGATGGACAACAATCCAAAGCAGCGCCAAATCGTGGCCGGCATCAACACCACCGCCATCGGTAACATCAGCAATTACACCAGCAGCGACGCCGGCAACAAAGGTTGGCCCGCCAGCGAAATCGGGAACCAAATCCAAATCGCGAGGAAACACGACGCCGGCCACATCCATTGGAACGTGAGCGCCCTTATGAAAAACAAAGGCGGCATCAACGAAACACTTTCCCGCGTCTATCAGCAGCCCACCCTTCCGCCGTCGCTGCGAACCTTCGCGCTTAAACCGCCGCCTCCTCAGCTTAGCGTCCGGTTGAAAGGGCACGGGACGGAAGTCCACTGCGAGCCCACCAAGAATTCCAATGCGCGCTTCTGGATTGTTTATAAACAAAGCGCTGGCGAACCGTGGCAGATGGAGATACGCGCCGCCCAAAGTTTTACCTACAACGAGAATTCACGGGTCCAGACCATCGCCGTCCGCTCCGTGGACAGGTTTGGGAATGTCGGAGCCCCTGCTGTCTTCACTCTGAACACTGCGGCGCGGGGGAAATAGTCATGTCTCATCCGGTGGCCGAGCCATAGGGGAAAAATCTTGCCATTGGAACGGGATGTGAGATTTTGCGCCCCGCTCCGGAAGCCAATGTAGCTCAGTGGTAGAGCAACGGTTTCGTAAACCGTAGGTCGTCGGTTCAATCCCGACCATTGGCTCCATCAAGATGCCTTGATTCTACGGGGTTTTGATGGGGTTGGTGGCGTAAGTTTCACCGGATTCTTCACCTGTTTGGCAGCCCGTTCAGGGTTTGGTGCCTGCACGGTCGTCGCTCGCCCGCTGCCCGCTTACCGTGGCATCGCCGGCTGTTTCACACTCGCAACTCAGGGCGATGTAATGAACCAGCGATATGGATTGGTGCAGCGACCCTTGGGGTGTTCTTTATCTTAAAAAGAACCCCCCCGGGACTCGAATGAGCCTGAAAACCGAGTACAAAATTGAAGGGCAGCGCCTCCGTGCCGAAGAGCCAGTCCACGGCCAGCAGGAAGTTGTGAATGCGCCGGAGAAAAACATCGGTCGAGACCGTTCCCGCCGTGAGGCTGTTAGTTTTTGAATCCAACTCCTGTTTACAATTCCAAGGAACAGTCCAAATCTAAAGATGAAATGGGCGGAACGAGGACTCTGCGAACGGTCGGAACCCACGCTGGAGCTTGGGGTTCGCGGAGGTCCACTCACAATATTAAGGGTTCCGTCAGATCGATGGGCTTCGCCACGCCATGATGCTCGGTGCGCGCTGCTGGGCATCACGCTGCGCATGGACGCGGACGAAGAAGGCATTGGCGGCGATGACGCCGCGAATTGCCTGCGATGTTTGACTGCGACGAAGGTGCGGGGGTTGGCGTTGAGGAAATTGGCGGGGGTCTGAGGCTAGGGCGAGAGTTCAGGCAAGATTTACGCGCGCGAAGGGGGCGTATCCTTGGCGGGATGTTTCACGCGAGTTTGTTTGCTGGACGTGGGCTGGGGGAAGCGCTGGCCCATCTTACCGCGTGGGTTGGTGTGCACCTGTTTGCCAGAAATGTCGACCTCAGGGATCAGGCAGTTCATCCAATAGTCATACAAGGTGACCATTTGACGCATCAACGCTTCGAAGTTGGGCGGTTTGACTTGGTATGAACTGGCGCCAAGAAGATAAGCGGTGCGAACGTCATCGGGATCAGCGGAAGCGGAAAGGACGACAGTGGGAATGACGGCCCAGGCAGGGTTGCCTTTGATGTGTTCCAGGACAGCGAATCCATCGGCGCCGGGCATTTTGAGGTCGGTGATGATGAAAGTGGGATAGGCATAGGCGGTGCGGTCAGAGTATTTCCCCTCACCCATCAGGTAAGCGATGGCTTGATGGCCGCCGTCGAGGAGGTGAACGATTGAATCCGGAGCCACCTTGGTGAGGCAGCGCTCGACGAAGAGGCGATCGTCGGGATTGTCATCGATCACGAGGATGGTGGCGGCGTGCTTGTTCATAGTTGCGAAAGCGGCGTTGAGCATGCGGGGCGACGTCTTTGAGTGCAATTCCTTAAGCGCAGCCCCTGTCCCTCGCTGGATCTGCTTAAATGTTCAGTTGCCCGTCCTTTCCTTGGCAGCAACTCCAGCGGTGTCACGTCCAGGTTTCGGGCCGCGATTCTATGCCCGGTGAATCGCGGGCGGCCCGCATCCCCTACTGTACGCTCTCTCCCGTCGGTCGGCACAATGTTTGACCCGACGGCGGGGATTTCGTCGTTCCGACCAAAATGAAAGTGACTCCAGAATCGGGCTCTGTAAATTCCGTCATTCATGACCCCATTTCTGGATCCTTCGGCGGACGGTTTCGCTCCGCCCCATTGCCTTTCGATGGATCGATTGCCTCAGATGTGAGTTCGCCAGAAGTCGTGGTGGTTACACATGGACTCGTGCCACTTAGTCGAGCGGAGGTGTAAGGGGAAGGGTTGGCAGCACTCTGCGGGTGTTCTCCGGTGTCTGTGGTGTCTTCTACTGGCACTTTTCCCGATTGCCCACGGAGCGACCATTCGTGAAGACGCGTCATTGCGTTCGATCACCACCGCCCAGGAAGTTCGCCAATTACCCGCGCAAGAGGCAGAGCGCGGTCATCCCGTGGTTCTGCGCGGAGTCATTCTCCACTTTAATGAGAACGCGGATTTCGAGTTGATGATGCAGGACGATACGGCGGCCATCTATGTGGGCGGAACCGCTGGGCGGAATTACAAGTTCCGGCCCGGACAAAGCGTGCAAATCATCGGCGTCACGAGCCCGGGGGAATTTGCTCCGATGGTCGTTGCTTCAGACATCAAAGTCCTGGGAGAGGGCAGACTGCCGGCTCCGCGTGAGAAAACGTTCGAGCAACTGGCCACCGGGGCGGAGGACGGGCAATGGGTGCGGATTAGCGGGATTGTCCGCTCGGCAACATTGGATCGGTTGTCGAATTATTCCCGGCTCTCCCTGGATCTGGCGACGGGCGGCCACCGGCTCACCGTGCGCATTCCCAACGTGGACGCAATGGATCTGACTGGCTTGATCGACTGCGAGGCGACGGTCACCGGGATTTGCTTTCCCGCCTTCAATCGCAAACGCCAGCTCCTGACCGTTCGCTTGTGTGCGCCGAGTCTGGCGCAAGTCAGCATCACCCGGCCCCTTTCGCTCGTTTCCTTTGATTCACAGGTGCGCACGATCAACAGCCTGTTTCAATTCGAGCCGCAGGTGCCGCACGGTCACCGCGTGAAAGTGCAGGGCGTCGTGACCCTGCACGTGCCCGGACAGTATCTTTTTATCCGCGATCAAACGCAGGGCCTGTGGGTCAAGAGCGCCCAGACAAATCTTCTCAGTCCGGGCGACGAGGTGGAGGTTCTCGGCTTCCCGGCGTTAGGTGATTACAATCCGGTCCTCGAAGATGCGACGTTCATCAAGTCAGGTACGGCGCTGCCGCGACGGCCACTACCGATTTCGGTGGAGCAGGCAGGCAGCGGTGATTTTGATGCCGAACTGGTCCAACTGGAAGCGACTGTGCTGAGCGCAGCCCAATCCATGGATGAAGCGACGTTCGTGCTGCAGGAACGCGACTCGATTTTCCGAGCGCACTTGCCGTTGCAGGATGGGTTGCTGCCCTCTTTTCGGCCGAATAGCCGGCTGCGCCTGAGCGGCATTTGCCTAACGCAGGCCGGCAGTGATCGGGCGCCTCGGTCCTTTCGCCTGCTCCCGCGCGGACTGGAAGATGTTCAAATTGTTTCCCAACCTTCCTGGTGGACCCTCCAGCGCGCAGCCTGGGCGCTGGGGACCATGGCCATTGTTTTCAGTGCCGCCATGGTCTGGGTTCTCACGCTGCGGCGCCAGGTGTGGAGACAAACGACTGAGATCCAGCGCAAGCTGGAACGCGAGGCCGTTCTCGAGGAGCGCACGCGGATCGCCCGTGAGTTTCATGACACGATCGAACAGCAACTCGCAGCCGTCACTCTGCAGGTCCATGCCGCGCGCGTCAGGCTGGTCTCCGCGCCGGAACTGGCCTCAAACCTTTTGCAGTTCGCGGAGCGGATGCTGCGGCACACCAAATCGGAAGCGCGCAGTTCCGTTTGGGACTTGCGCGCCCGCGCGTTGGAAGGCGGCGGACTCGAATCCGCGATGCGCACCATGGCGGACTACGTGCGCAATGGTTCAACGGTCGAGATTAGCGTGAGTGTCAGTGGTGACGCCTTTCCGATAGCTGGCCAGGTGGAGAATCATCTGCTCCGCCTCGGGCAGGAGGCCACGGCCAACGCCGTGAAGCATGCCGAGGCGAAACGCATCTGCTTGGAACTGCGTTATGCCGCGCAGGCAGTTCAGTTAATCGTCCAGGACGATGGCAAAGGATTTGAGATTCCCACAGCGACGCTCGCACAGGTTGGACATTTCGGGTTGCTCGGCATGAAAGAGCGGGCCGAAAAAATCGGCGGCGAACTGCAGGTGGCCAGCGCTCCCGGCGCCGGAACCCGCATCGCCGTCATCGTCCCCCGCGTTAGTGCCGCGTCGGTCAGTGGGAACGGAGCCTGAGATGAAAAAACGCATTCGCATTTTGCTCGTCGATGACCATTCGCTCATGCGCGCGGGGTTGGTCAATCTGTTGAACCTTGAGCCAGACATGACGGTGGTGGCGGAAGTCAGCACTGGCCAGCAGGCGCTTGAATTCTACCGCGAACACCAGCCCGATGTCGTCATCATGGATATGCGGATGCCGGGGATGAACGGTGACGAGACGACCGCCCGGCTCTGCGAAAAGTTTCCCGGGGCGAAGGTGCTGGCGCTGTCCAGTTACGACGCGCAGGAGCAGGTGTTTCGGGCCGTGAATGCCGGAGCGCGCTCGTTTCTTCCCAAGGATGTGGAGCTGGAAGAACTGCTGCGCGCCATACGCGTGGTGCATGAGGGACAGAATTACCTGCCGCCGGCCATTGCAGCGCGTTTAATGGAACGAATGCGCGCGCCTGAACTGAGCCCAAGAGAGGACGCGGTGCTGCAACTCCTTGTCAAAGGCCTTACCAACAAAGAGATCGCCAGCGCGCTCTCGATTGCCGAGACGACCGTCAAGGATCACGTGAGCAGCATCTTGACGAAGCTCAAGTCCACCGACCGCACGCAGGCGAGCACGGTGGCCATCCAGCGCGGCCTGGTGCAGCTCAGCTGATTCTCTGCCCTTGCGGCATTCGACCAATCCTCCGAATGGAGGGGGGCGCCTCCCTGCTTCTGCTGTGATGACAATCCGCTGGAGGCGCACGATGATCGAGCTACTCGGATTCCGCAGGCCGCCCGGTGTTGACCGCGCAGGTCTCCGGAAGCAGGGATTCAATAAAGGATAACGGATATGACAATACCAACTCAGAAGCTCATCAGTGGTCTCATCGGCTCAAACCGTGCCCTCGCCGTCGCGTTGGGCCTGTTTGCGTTGCTCGGTCAGCCGGCGGCAAACGCCGTTCTCATCCGCGTCACGTGCAATAACAATTCCGGCGACGCCGCGCTCATCAACAACGCCATTGCGGCAAGCGCCGTGGGGGACGAGATCGTCATCGATGGTCCCGCTCTGATCACGGCGACGATCAAGCTCAAAGGGGATCGATCCTATCGCGGCGACGATCGAGGCACCATGCTCACGCAGGGAAACAGCGCCAATCTTGCCGCGATGCTGGCCTCAGAATCATACCTCGACAATTTCGCCTACGTGGGCACGCCGATTTCAATCCGTCACCTGACGCTGGACGGCAACAAGGCAAACAACACGGCCTCGACCGTGGGGATCATCATGCGCTCCTGGCTCAGCTCGATTGAGGATGTCACCATCACTTCCATGAAAAGCCACGGGATCAGGCTGTCCAACCCCACCGCCAACGGCACGGCGCTTGTAAACTCAATGGTCAACGGACGCATCGTTGGGAACTTTATCACCTCCTGCGGCGGTCACGGCATTTACGTTCAAGATTCCGGCAATTCCATCACTGACTGGACTCTGACAGATAACTGGGTGGCTGGGTCCGGGATCGACGGCATTCGCCTGGAAAATTCCGCGGGCTGGGTTATCGAACGCAATCACATCTACGGCGTGCCCAATCATGCCATTTGGGCCGAGCGCGCCTTCGGCACCTCGATCAGCGACAATTACATTGAGGGCTTCGGCGAAACCACGACGGCGGGCACTTGGTACGGAATTTATATTACGGCGCAGGGCGACGTCGCTTCCACGATCAACGGCAACCGGATCTTCAATTTTGGAGGCGAGTCTCAAACCGGCTCCACCTACCGTTACATTGGCATTCCCAACGTGAATTACTCCTCCGGTTTCGTCACCGTCACCGGCAACGCCATTCGGGGCGCCGGCACCACGCGCGGCACGGGCCTTTACTACCAGAAAGGGAGCGGCACCGCCTTGACGGTTGTCTCGACGGGCAACCTGGTGGCCAATGTGCAGACGCAACGCACCATCGGCACGGGGGTCACGGTCAACGCAGGTTTGTAGAGTTTCTGTGGGATGAGGGGTGCGGCCGGATGGCTTTGTCATCGGCCGCACCTTTTCCGTACGAGCCATGCTTGCTCATTTCTTGGGCCGATCCAACTTCTCCATTCCAGCAACCGCGCGCATCGCCGGCGAATGAACATCGTCGGCCGCAAGCCTGCGTCCGGATTACCGGGATTCGCTACACTCCCGGCTGTGCGCGGAGAATCGCGAAGCGCAGCATCGAAACGACATCTCATAACCGGCCAGCCTCATTCTAGCCGCTGACACGACGGAAATGGCCACGCACAATTCGAACACGCCGCGCAGGATGAACACCGGGAAACTGGAAGCCCGCTTCCTCGGCGGTCTCGGTGACTTCGACCTGCACGCTGTCGGCGATGGCCTGCGGACGATGGCACTCGCAGCACGGCGGTCGATTCGAACGTTGCCTCGCCATTTCGACGTTGCGCCCGAGCGCGGTTGGCCGCTAAGACATCTGCACCGATGAAAACATCCACTTGGAAGGGGCTTTCCACGATCAACACAGTAATTATGGTAGCCGCGGGACTCATGTTTCACACCGGATGCACGAGCACGAATCAACCGAAGGAGAAGTTAATGACACGATTGCAGGAACAGAGTTGGGGCACCGTTGACGGGAAGCCGGTGAAACTTTTCACCCTCACCAATCGCAAGGGCACCCTCGTCAAGGTGACCAACTACGGTTTGATCATAACCGACATCCAGACGGCAGACCGCCATGGAAAACTCGGCCACATCGTGCTTGGGTTCGATAACCTGAAACAATACCAGGACGGCCATCCCTTCTTCGGCGCGATAGCGGGGCGTGTGGCGAATCGCATCGCCAAGGGCAAGTTCACTTTGGATGGTAAGGAATACACTCTTGCGGTGAACAACGGCCCCAACCATTTGCATGGTGGAAAAAAGGGTTTCGATAAACAGGTTTGGGACGCCAAACCGTCCATAGCGAAGGAGCATGAGCAAGGCATTGAATTCCATTACTTGAGCAAGGACGGAGAGGAAGGTTACCCCGGAAATCTCGACGTGACCGTCATCTACACGCTTACCGACGACGATGAATTGCGCATGGAGTATCGCGCGAAGACGGACAAGGCCACACCCATCAATCTGACCAATCACAGCTACTTCAATCTGGCGGGCAGCGGCGACACGCTCGGAACAGAAATGTTGATTCACGCCGACCGTTACACGCCAACGGACAACGGGCTCATTCCGACCGGTGAACTGGCGCCGGTCAAAGGCACGCCGCTGGACTTCACGAAGGCCAAAACCATGGGCCGCGACATCGACGCCATGAGGAAGTTCCCCGGTGGCTACGATCACAATTTTGTCCTCAACCGCACGGGCAAAAAGCTCGACCTCGCCGCGCGCGCTCACGAACCGGTCAGCGGCCGCGTCTTGGAAGTATTGACCACCGAACCTGGCGTGCAGCTCTATAATGGCATTCACCTCGATGGGAAACTCATCGGCCACGACGGCGTGACCTACGTGAAATACGGTGGCTTCTGTTTGGAGACACAACATTTCCCCGACGCCATTAATCAACCCGGTTTTCCGTCCGTCGTACTCAAACCCGGCGACACGTATCAAACCACGACCGTCTTCAAGTTCGCCGCGAAGTAGGCAGAGTCCTGATTGCCCAGTAGAAAATTCAGGGATGACCCTGGCGGGAAACATCAACGTGCCGGATCAGGCCCCTTGGGTGAACTGCGGTCGGTTTTGAACTGCGACGTGTGCTTATGCACATGGAGTGCCGCTATAACTTTGAACCATGGAATATGGCGGGACGTTCTTAAAACCGTCCGTGCCGCGCACCGGAATAGATCTGCCCCGTAGACTCGCGTTTCGGAAAGGACGGACGTCTGCCGATAAATTTGATTGGTCACTGCAATTGCATTACCAATCAAAACGCTCTTAAACCCTGACACGCATAGCGCATTGTATGATCCGGCTTGCCACGTTGTTGTTCGCCACGCTGCTCGTGACCTTGTCGCTCCATGCCCGCGAAGCCACGCTGCCTTACAGCCGGCGTAATCCGGTGCAACCGCTCGCCAACGTTCCCCAGATCACAACGGCGCCCACGGATGCCATTAGTGAACTGGCGATTGACGCACGCGCAGGAGGTACGACGCCGCTGCGGGTAGCGAGCGGTGTTCAACTGGCAGCCGGTCCATCGACACATGGTTCTTGGGAGGAGGTTGCAGGGGGCAGACTCTGGCGGCTGCGAATTTTCTCCGCCGGCGCCACCGATCTGAGCCTGGGTTTCAGCCGCTTTCAGCTGCCCGAAGGCGCCACTATGCATCTCTACAGCGAGGCGGACGGTTACACTCAGGGAGCCTTCACCGCGCGTGATAACAAACCGCATGGCGAGCTTTGGACGCCGGTGCTGCCCGGGGATCGGCTTGTGATTGAACTGTTCGTTCCCACTGGTGCACGCGACCCAGTGGTGGTGCTGACGCAGGTGAACCGCGGCTACCGCGACCTATTCCGCCGCAAGAAAGACGGACCCGTGACCAAAGCCGGTGCGTGCAACAATGATGTCGTTTGCTCTCTCGGGAACCCGTGGCGGAACGAAATCCGCGCCGTGGCCATGTACACCGTGACGATTGGAGGCAGCACCTTCCAATGTACCGGCACTCTCATCAACAATGTCGCGGGCAATTATAAGAATTTCTTCCTTACTGCTGACCATTGTGGCATCGCCGCGGCGAACGCCTCCTCCGTCGTGGTTTACTGGAATTATCAGTCGCCCAACTGTGGCCAGCACAACGGTGGCTCACTCGCGCAAAACCAGTCAGGCGCAACCTTTCGTATGAGCCGCGCGGATGTAGACGTCGCTTTGATCGAACTCGAGGACGTGCCGGAAACGAGTTACCAGGTTTACTATTCCGGCTGGGATCGTTCCGGGTCATCCCCGAATGGAGCGGTCGGAATTCATCATCCCAGCGGCGATGAAAAATCGATCAGCTTCGCCAATGCGCCCATTACCACCACGGACAGTTGCATCGGCAATGGCAACAATACGCACTGGAATGTGATTTGGAACTCAGGCGTGACCGAGGAAGGCTCCTCTGGCTCGGGACTTTGGGATTCCGCGACACGCCGACTCATTGGCACCCTTTCGGGCGGAGAATCCCTATGCGCTACGCCCACCAGTCCGGACTGCTATGGGAAATTCTCTGTGGCGTGGAACGGCACAAGCGCTGCCTCTCGCTTGCGTGACTGGCTGGACCCCTTGAACTCAGGCGCTGTGAGCGCCCCGGGGCTCGATCTGATTACGACTCCCTCCGCCTCGGGCGTAGATCTGGTTCTCGCGTCTGAGAGTTGCACGCCGACGAATGGAGTCATCGACCCGGGCGAATTGATTGCACTTAATTTCACTCTCCGTAACGCCGGGAACAAAGCGTTTACAAACCTGGTTGGGACGCTTCTGCCCGGCACCGGTGTTCATCAGCCCGGCCCGGCGCAAAGCTATGGAGCCATTTCGGTGAACGGGCCCAACGTGATGCGAACATTTACCTGCATTGCGACCGGGGCGTGCGGTGGCACCGTAAGCGTCCGGATACAACTGCAGGAGGGAACGCTGAATGTCGGCACGATCACCAACACCTTTGTGTTGGGAACGCCGAACGTGGTCTTCGCCGAGAATTTCGACACCGCGGCGCCGCCAGTGCTGCCACCGGGCTGGACTAACTTCAAAAGCGGTGCCGGCTCCCTGTGGGTTGCGACTGGCAGCACCGCCGACACGTTGCCGAATTCGATCTTTGCCCCAGCGCCAACAACAGTAAGCGAAGAACACATCACTTCCCCGCCAATCCCCATTGGGGTTACCAATGCGGAAATCGCGTTCCGTCATAAGTACAGTTTCGAAAAACGCTACGATGGCGGCGTGCTGGAACTGGCGATTGGTTCGGGACCATTCATCGACATTACGAACGGTGGAACATTCCTCAACAACGGCTACAACACCGATATCAACGCAAATTACTTCAATCCTCTCGCCGGGCGCGGGGCGTGGTCGGACGTCGTCACCAACTTCGTCACCAGTCGGGCACGACTGCCCGCGGCCGCGGCAGGCCAGGATGTGCGATTTCGTTGGCGGGTTGGGACAGACTCGAGCACCGGGGCCAACGGTTGGTGGGTGGATAGCATCACTGTCTCGGATGGATTCAGTTGTTGCTCGGCCGCGGTGGCACCCACGCTGGTCAATCTTCGGAGGACGGCGGACAACTTCGCTTTCTCTTTCGCCTCGGTTGCGGGCCGCACCTATGAGGTTGAGTACAAAGGTTCATTGAGTGAGAGCAATTGGCAGACTTTACAAACACTCACCGGCGACGGCTTGATGAAGCACTTCACAAATTCATCCGTCACGACGAACCGTTACCTTCGGCTGCGCACACCTTGAGTCGAGACAGCGAGATGAGCCGGTTACAATTGTGCCGAAGCGAACTCAAGATGGCCTTCTGTGGGCTATCTGCCTAAACTCTTGGCATGTCGCTGTCGAACCCCCTTCGCAGCAGAGGTTACGTCCTTAGCTGAAGATTGCCGGGTATGAATTCGATCCCGAGCAGAGCACCTGCCCATACCGTCTTTTCACGTCGCAAGCGTCCGTCCAAAATCTTAGAAGCGTCGAGCGATTTCGACCTAAGAGATGAGATGTGGCCTTTACATTCTGCCGTAGGACAGTTTTCTTTTAGCCACCCAACCCTGCCTTATGAGAATAAGCCGCTTTGCCCTCTTGTTTTTCTGTTTGCTGAACACCGTTTCTGCACAAGTCCCTATCTCAGTTATCGAGATCACAAATGTATGGCGCTATGAAGCCAGCGGAACCGATCTTGGAACGGCTTGGCGCGGGTGGAACTATGGTGATTCCCATTGGCTGACGGGTCCCGCCTTGCTCGCTTTGGAAGACAACCCGGAGGTACGTCCGATTAACACCGTGCTGCCCGTTGTGGGTTCGACGGGAGCCGTGCTCATTACGCATTACTTCCGCACTTGGTTCGTTTACACCAACAACCTCCCCGCCCCAATGCTGGTCATTTCGAATATCGTGGATGATGGTGCCGTGTTTTACCTCAATGGGACTGAGGTCGCGCGCCGAAATATGCCCAGCGGCGCAGTCACTAATCGCACCCTGGCGAATAATTCCTCTACCGAAGGCCTGTATGATGTCATCACAGTCACCGCAACGAATCTTTGGGAGGGAACCAATGTTTTCGCGGTGGAGGTCCATCAAGTATCGGTTGCCGCCCGAGACGTGGTTTTTGGAATGGCCATGTTGATCCAGAGTGGGAAGGCTCAGGTGACCGTTACGCCTCTCGATCAAGTTGTTCCGGCCGGTGCCCCGTTCCTTCTTACTGGCGCAGCCACCGGCGCACCACCCTTCTCTTATCAATGGCTCCAGAACGAAGTTCCGCTCGCCGAGGCCACCAATCGCCGATTGATTATTTATCGCTCGCAGCAAACCAACGCAGGCAATTATCGACTGATCGTGACCAATGCGGTCGGCGCGGAAACGAGCAGCATCGTCAACGTAATCATCACCGACCCGCCGTCAGGAGCGGGGGCTCGAAATACCGCTTACCAAGGCGAGGTGTCTGGTTCGTTGGGAACGATTGGGTTCGTGCGGGCGGCCATCGCTTTGACCAATGGTTTTCTCCTCGGCGGTTACATGCCGGGTTTCAATGGGATTGATTCGCCTGGCATCGCTCGGCTGGATTCCATCGGCAACGTTGATTCCGGCTTCATAGGCAGCGCGACTATTCGACCACCTCAAGGCAATCCGACGATTTACGCCTTATCCTTGGCTGGAAACCACATTTACGTCGGCGGCCTGTTCAACGGGCCTACGCGGACCAACCTGGCCCGATTGAACATGAACGGAAGTCTGGATGCCACCTTCGCGCCTGCCATTCCCCCCAACGGCCTGGTGCGATTGCTTGTTCCACAAACCAACGGCGGAGTAATCGTCGCCGGAGAATTCACCACCATCAGCGGGGTTTCGCGCGGCCATTTGGCGCGGCTGCATGCCAATGGAGAACTGGACTCCGATTATAGTCAGGGCGCGGGCGCCAATGGACCCATTCGGGCGGCCCTGCCGCTGCCTTGTGGCAAGCTGTTGATCGGCGGCATTTTCACTGCATTTGATGGAACGTCGCAGAACGGCCTGGCCCGACTAAATGAGGATGGCTCGCTCGACACGACGTTCTTACTCCGCTCCAACGCTGCCATCGGTGGCGTTTATTTTCTCGCGCACAGCGGCGATCAGGTGATCGTCAGCGGTGATTTCTTGACGCTCGGCGACACCCCAGCTGTGCGTCTTGCGCGCATTAGCCGGGACGGGTTGGTGGACACGAATTTTAGCATCGGAAGCGGGTTCGGTGGCGGACCGGTTTATTCCGTGGCCGAGCAATATAACGGGAAATTGGTCGTGGGCGGATTTTTCACCAACTTCAATGGCCACCCTGCCCGCTACCTCACACGTCTGCAACCCAACGGAGAGCGGGACACGACCTTTCAAAGCGGCACTGGCCCGAACTCTCAAGTGCTGGTTACGACTTTGACTCCGGCAGGCGATACTCTTCTCTGCGGCCTATTCAGTCGTTATGATGAAGTCTTGGCCGATGGCACGGTTATGGTTTTCGGTGATGGTGGTCCTTGGCTGGGAGTCCAAAGAACTAACCATCGGACCGTCTTGTCCTGGTCTGCGCTAGCTTCAAATTTCGCTCTCCGACAAAGCCCAAGCGCCTTCGGACCTTGGACTAATTCTGCCGCCGTTCCCGTCTACCGAAATGGCCAGCTTACCCTCACAAACCAGAGCGACGACAATTCCATGTTCTTCAAGTTGGATCATCCGTAAGTTGTTGGCCGCTTAAAGCAGACGAGGAGATTCTTCCGGCGTGCGTCCGGCCTCGCGGGCAATGCGGCCCATTCCCGAACCGGTAAATTGGATTAGCCCGACCACCAGCCGTGTAACTCGATGACCAGACGACGTGGCCACTTGGTCGAATGAGCAGGTAGCCAGGTTTTAAAAAACGCGGATGGCATCCAGGTGACGGACGCCCGGAAGCCTAGGATGTCTGCGGCAGTTCACTCCCACTCAATCGTGCCCGGAGGCTTGCTGGTGATATCGAACACGCAACGATTCACGCCTTTAACCTCGTTGATGATGCGGGAGGATAGTTTTTCCAACAGGTCGTACGGCAGCTTCACCCAATCCGCCGTCATGCCGTCCTGCGATTCCACGGCGCGAATGGCAATGGTGTATTCGTAAGTGCGCTCGTCGCCCATCACGCCCACACTGCGCACCGGCAGGAGCACCGCGAAGCTCTGCCAAATCTTGTAATACCACCCACTGGCTTTCATCTCCTCGACGACGATGGTGTCGGCATTGCGCAAGATGTCGCAACGCTGCGGCGTGACTTCGCCGAGAATGCGCACAGCAAGGCCGGGCCCCGGAAAAGGCTGGCGGAAGACAATCTCCTTCGGCAACCCCAGCTCCAGGCCGAGCTGCCGCACTTCGTCCTTGAACAGGCGTTTGAGCGGCTCCACCAGTGCGAATTTCATCTTCTTGGGCAGGCCACCGACGTTGTGGTGGCTCTTGATCATCGCGGACGGATTGCCTCCGATCGGCACGGACTCGATCACATCAGGATACAGCGTGCCTTGCGCGAGGAACCGGGCTTTGCCAGCACGCTTGGTGGCCGTGTCGAAAACTTCGATGAACGTGCGTCCAATAATCTTCCGTTTCCGTTCCGGATCGGTGACGCCCTTGAGGCGGCTCAGGAAAATCTTCACGGCATTCACCGTCTGAAGCTTCATCTTGAAATGGCTTCCGAACAAATCCTGCACCGCCTTCTCCTCGCGGCCGCGGAGCACGCCATTGTTGACGAAAATGCAGGTGAGCTGATCGCCAATCGCCTTGTGCAACAGGGCGGCGGCCACGCTTGAATCCACGCCACCGCTCAGACCGAGAATAACCCGCTCTTTGCCGACCTGGGCTCGAATCTCCTCAATGGCCTGTTCAATGTAATTGCGCATCGTCCAATTCTTGCCGCAGCCGCAGATGGCATGGACGAAATTGGCCACGATCTCCTTTCCGCGGGGTGTATGCGCCACCTCGGGATGAAATTGGAGGCCGAACAACTTTTTTCGGCGATGTTCGATGGCGGCGTAATCCGAGTTCTCGGTAATGGCGACTGGCGCGAAGCCGGTCGGGAGCTTCGTGAGCTTGTCCCCATGCGAATTCCACACCTGAAAGCTCGTTGGCAAATCCTGGAACAGCGCGCAGGAGTTCTCTTTGATGGTGAGGAGCCCCTTGCCGTATTCGCGCTTTTGACCGCGCTCCACCTTCCCGCCCAAGAATTGGGCCAACACCTGGAGGCCATAACAAATACCGAGCATCGGCACGCCCAGCGTGAAAATCTCCTTGTCCGGCATGGGTGCATCCGTGGCGTAAACGCTGGAGGGTCCGCCCGAAAGGATGATGCCCGACGGCTTTAGCGCGGCGATCTCCTTCGCCGGTGTGTCGTAGCGCAGAATGATAGAGTAAACGCTGCATTCGCGAATGCGCCGCGCAATCACTTGCGTGTACTGTGAGCCGAAATCGAGGATGACGATCTGTTCGTTCATGGCCATGGCCGAAAAAGAGGGCGAGTGTTTGCCGTCCTTTGGATTCTTTGGCGAGAACAATTTCATGGGCGACAACGTCTGCGGTTGGATAGCAAAAGTTACAAACCCAGTTCTAATCGCGTTTCACACGATTTCCGAATGACAAGTGTCAGGGCCCATTGTTTAGTGTCGGTGTTCCAAATCATGTTCTCGCGAAATCATTCATTCATGGCTGGGTGGGCGAAAACAGTCGCTCGCGGGAGACTAGTCCTCAGTGCGACTTTTCTCCTTTGTGCGACCGTGTCGTGGGCGGCTTCGCCTTCCGGCCGCGTTGATTTCAATCGCGACGTGCGCCCCATCTTTTCCGACAACTGCTACACCTGCCATGGCCCGGACAAGGCCAAACGAAAAGCCGGCCTCCGACTGGATGTGAAGGAGGGAGCCTTCGCCAAACTCGATTCGGACGATTTTGCGATCGTCCCCGGCCAACCGCAGAAGAGCGCTCTCCTCAAGGTTATTTCTCTGCCGGCCGACCACGATGACCGCATGCCTCCGGCCAAGACGGGCAAGAATCTAAGCCAGGCTCAAATTGCATTGCTTCGTCGCTGGATCGAACAAGGCGCGTCATGGGCCGAACATTGGGCTTACGTGGCCCCGGAGCGGCCGGCGGTGCCTGAAGTGAAGGATAAGAAATGGGCGCGCAACGAGATCGACCGATTCGTCCTGGCGGAATTGGAGAAGAAAAAGCTGACGCCCAATAAAGAAGCTGACCGTCCAACACTCATTCGCCGCGCCTCCCTGGACTTGGTCGGCCTTCCGCCCACGGTCGAGGAAGTAGATGCATTTCTCGCCGATAAGAATCCCGATGCCTACGAAAGGGTCGTGGACCGCCTCCTGGCTTCCCCGCATTTCGGCGAACGCATGGCGCTGAGCTGGCTGGACCAGGCGCGTTATGCGGATAGCAGCGGCTATCACTTTGACGGGTTCCGACAGATGCACCTGTGGCGTGACTGGGTGATCAAAGCGTTCAACGATAACAAGCCATTTGATCAGTTTACGGTGGAGCAAATGGCCGGTGACCTGCTGCCCAATCCGACCCTCGATCAAAAGATTGCGACTGGCTTTCACCGTAACGTGATGACGACGGACGAAGGCGGCGTGGACCCGGAAGAATACATGGCGAAATACCAAGTCGATCGCGTCAGCACGACCGCCCAGGTCTGGTTGGGAACGACACTGGGTTGCGCGGAATGCCACGACCATAAGTATGACCCGCTGTCCCAGCGCGAGTTCTACCAATTCTACGCGTTCTTCAATGGCATCCCCGAGAAAGGACTGGACGGGACACGGGTTAGAAATCCCGCGCCTGTGCTTCGCATTCCCTCTCCGGATCAGGGGTCAAAGCTACTCCGCTATTTGGACCAAATCCCTGCCGCAGAAAAAATTCTCGCAGAGCGAGAGTCATCTCTCCCCAAAGCGCAGGTTAAATGGGAAAAGGAATTGGGCGCTGTTACTGAACCCAAACAGCCAGGGCTGGTGGCGGCATTTTCGTTTGATGAAACAATTGATGGTTTTTCGACGCGGTTCCCCATGGCCCCGGTTCCTTCGCCGGTGGAAAAGGAAAAACTAGCGGCGCTTTCACGTGCAAAAGACCCCGCCGCTTCAAGCAAGCCGCTCGCCCAATTGCCGCAAGAAAACGGCGTGGGAGATGAAAAACCGAAAACCCTTAACATCGTGGGAACCGTATCGGCCACAGCCAGTTTCACGCCGGGCAAACTTGGCCATGCCGTCAAACTCACGGGCACGAACAGTTTCATCGACGCGGGACAGGCCGTGCGCTTCGAGTCTACGAACGCCTTCAGTTATGGAGCGTGGATCAAACTGCGCGGCAAGAGCGGCGCAGTCTTAAGCAAGATGGAAGAGGGGCCAGGCTATCGCGGCTTCGATTTGATGATCGCGGATCGAAAGGTAGAAGTGCACCTCGTGCATAAATTTCCCGGCAACGCCATCAAGGTGTCGGGCAAAGACCCATTGCCCACCAACACCTGGACGCACTTGTTTATCACCTACAACGGTTCGCAGAAAGCCGCAGGGCTGAAAGTGTATGTGGACGGGCGCGCCGTCCCAATAGACATCCCAACAGACAAACTCTCGGCCACGATCGCGACCGAAACGCCATTGCTCCTCGGCGGCCGCCTCAAGGAATTTCCCTTTCAAGGTGACCTCGACGACGTTCGATTCTACGACCGGGCACTTACAGCCAGCGAAGTCTCTGAACTGTTTGCCTACCCGCAGTTGCTCATCGCCACGGTCCCGGCGGATAAGCGCGATAAGGAACAAATCACCGACCTGCGAAAATTCTATCGTGAATACCGTGCCACGGAATTCCTGGAGGCCCGCGCACGACTTGATGCGCTGCAAAAGGAGAAGAAAGACTTACTGGACAAGATTCCCGACACGATGGTGATGGAGGAAATGGAAAAGCCGCGTGACACGTTTGTTTTGCTGCGCGGAAATTATCTCACGAAAGGCGAGAAGGTGACGCCCGGCACTCCCGCCTGCTGGCCACCGCTGCCCGCTGGCGAAAGCACAAACCGCCTCGGACTGGCGCGATGGCTGGTTGCGCCGAACAACCCTCTGACCGCACGCGTCATTGTGAATCGTTATTGGTCCATGTTCTTCGGCACCGGGTTGGTCAAGACCAGCAACGATTTCGGCTCGCAGGGGGATCGGCCGAGTCATCCCGAATTACTCGATTGGCTTGCTTGCGAATTCGCTTCACCCCAAACCGGCAAGGCCGGCAGCGGGGCCTGGGATATCAAGCGTATGATTCGCCTGATGGCAACGAGCGCGACCTATCGACAATCCGCCGTCGTGAGCCAACAGAAGCTGGAACGTGACCCTTATAATCGGCTCCTGACCCGCGGTCCACGGCTGCGCCTCGACGCCGAGATTATCCGGGACAATGCGTTGGCGGTGAGCGGGCTGATCAATGCCAAGATCGGCGGCCCAAGCATCAAACCGTATCAACCTCCGGGCATCTGGTCCGGCACCGATCACACGTATGAACAAAGCAAGGGCGAGGATTTGTACCGGCGCGGTCTGTATGTTTTTTGGAAGCGAGCCGCCCATTACCCAAGTTTTCAAACGTTCGACGCACCCAGCCGTGAGACGTGCACCTTAATGCGCCCGCGCACCAGCACACCGCTACAGTCGCTCGTGGTGATGAATGACCCGGTGTACGTCGAAGCGTCCCGCGCCCTGGCGACGCGGACGTTGCAGCATGGCGGCAGCTTGCCCGAGCAACTGACGTTCGCCTTTCGTACCACGCTCGGCCGCCGGCCTCGTGCTCAGGAAATCAAAATACTGGAGAAGACTTTCCGCGAAGAACAGGAACGCTATGCCCGGGATAAAGACGCAGCCGAAGCATTGCTTAGCGTCGGCGAATCACCACGCCCGCGAGAATTGGACGTTGTGAATTTGGCGGCGATGACCGGCGTGGCCAATGTACTTCTCAACCTGAACGAAACTTTGACGAGATGATGCGCCATGAACTTTTTTGAAGACTGGAATTCGGTGGCGTCACGCCGCGCCTTTCTGGCTCGCAGTTCCACAGGATTGGGCGCCATCGCCCTCGCGTCTTTGTTGAATGGCAAGCTGCTCGGCGCCGAGCCGAAAATTCGGGCGGCGACAAGCGGCGACGCGTTGAGACCATTGGATCATCCTGCGAAGGCGAAGAGAATCATTTATCTTTTCCAGTCCGGCGCTCCTTCGCACATCGATCTGTTTGATCACAAGCCGAAGCTCAAGGAACTGACTAACACGGAGTTACCCGCGTCGATTCGCATGGGGCAACGCATCACGGGCATGACGAGTGGGCAGAAGCAGTTGCTCTGCGTGGGTTCGCCATTTGCCTTCAAGAGACATGGCAACTGCGGCATGGAATTCAGCGAACTCCTGCCCAACATCGGTACGCTCGCTGACGATGTTTGCCTGATTCGCTCCATGTTCACCGAGCCGATCAACCATGATCCTGCCGTGACTTTTTTCGGCACGGGAAATCAGCAGCCAGGCCGGCCCACGATGGGATCCTGGATCACGTATGGGCTGGGAAGTGAAAATGCCAACCTGCCGGGATTCGTGGTCCTGCTAAGTGGCGGCGGCGGGCAACCGTTGCAAGCGCGCTACTGGGGAAATGGTTTTTTGCCGGGCAATTATCAGGGAGTGCAATTCCGAGGCGCAGGTGATCCGGTGTTGTACCTTTCCAATCCCAAGGGCATCAATGATTCCGCCCGGCGGAAACTGATCGATTCAATGCAGGAGTTGAACCGGATGCAACTGGGCGTGATGGGTGACCCAGAAATCGCCACGCACATTGAGAATTACGAACTCGCCTATCGCATGCAAACGAGCGTGCCCGAGCTAATGGACATCTCCAAAGAGCCCAGGCACGTGCTCGAAGCCTACGGCGCGGAACCCGGGAAAGCGTCCTTCGCTAACAACTGCCTCCTGGCGCGGCGCCTCGCCGAACGTGGCGTGCGCTTCATCCAACTATGCCATCGCGATTGGGACCATCACTCAAGCCTGCCCTCCGGCATTCGCGCACAAACGAAGAACACGGATCAGGCCAGCGCCGCCCTCGTCATGGATTTGAAACAGCGGGGGTTGCTCGATGACACGCTGGTAATCTGGGGCGGCGAGTTTGGCCGCACCACTTACAGCCAGGGCGAGATTAAGAAGGATAGTTTTGGCCGTGACCATCACCCGCGCTGCTTTTCGATTTGGATGGCAGGCGGCGGAATCAAAGGAGGTGTCACGTACGGTGCCACCGACGACTTCGCCTACAACATCACCGAAAACCCAGTCCACGTGCATGATTTCCACGCCACGATGCTGCACTTGCTCGGCATTGATCACACAAAGCTGACTTATAAATTCGAGGGGCGTGACTACCGGCTAACGGACGTTGCGGGTAACGTGGTGAAGGATATTCTCGCGTAGGGATTTGGCGGAAGGGGTGGGATTTGAACCCACGCTAGGATTGCTCCTAGGCCTGATTTCGAGTCAGGTGCCTTCAACCACTCAGCCACCCTTCCGTCCGCCTGCTTCAACCATTGGCCAGCCGAAGCAACCGCACGTATTTCGCACGCGACCCGGTTCGCAGCAAGCTCATTCGCCAAGGGCGCAAAGAATCGACCTCGGTGAGCACCGGCTTCATCTCAGTAAAAAAAACGCCGACGAGTCTCCGCGCCGGCGCTGAGTTTATCCCGCGGTGTTACGGGGAAACGATGACGTAAAACAGCTGCGGGTCAGCCGGGTTGATGGTGAGGTCCACCGAGAAATTGCCGCTCGAGTCGAAGGTTCCGGTGGATGCTTCGGCCCACGTGGCAAGTGACGCCGCGATATCCGCGGAACGCAGCACGCGGAACGCTGCGCCTGGTGCGCCGCCGGTGCCCGCCAGCGTCAGAGTATTTCCCGAGCGCGTGGGAGTGAAAATGCGCGGGCCGGCAGCGACGACGCTGATCGAGCCGTTCACGGGCAGATTGTTCAAATTCCAAGTCAGCCCGCCCGGAAGCGCTGGCAAATTAATGGTGGTGAACGAGCCGCCGTAAGTGGCGGCGCCGAAGATGGCAAACGTGTCGCCACTGGCCAGGGGGCTGCCGCTTGCCACGATCGTCAGAGTTCCCCCATAGGTGAGGGCCGTGACGTTAAGGACCCGATCGTTGGTGAGGACGAAGCCAGTTTTATTGACCTCGATCAGTGTGTTGCCGGCGAGTCCGAGACTGTTGTTGATCTGAAGAGCTCCGATTGCAAGGCCTGGCGACAGGGTGCCACCGGCCTGAACAACCACTGGCCCGGATAGGCTGCCATTGCCCCCAAGCGCGCCATTACTGACCGTCAGGGTGCCCGCAAAGGTGTTCGTGCCGTTCAATCGCAAGGTGCCGGTGCCAGCCTTCACCAAGCCGCCCGACCCCGAGATCGCACCGTTCAACGTGTTGGAGAAGGAGCCTGTGTCTAGCGTCACGTCACCATTCGTTCCCGTGAGTGTCATGGCGAGCGTGGACGTCCAGTTGGCCGAGGAACCTAATGTGCCGCCGCCGAGATTGATCGCGTAAGTCGTCGGCGGGTTTGCATCGAGGCTCCCGCTCTTGATACCTGAAGGCCCCAGGATCAGTTGACCCCCGTTCAGGATGAACGCGTCGGTTCCGGGGCTTACTGCCCGGCTATCCATGACCATGCCGTGGGCGCGAATCACGCCGCCGGTTTGGAGCAAAGTACCCGTACCGTCGACACCGAGGTAAATGATGCCCGCCTGTTCAGAGGCGCCCGTTTGGTTGACCACACCGGCGGGGGTTGCACTCAAGGTCAGCGAGCCGCCGCCCATCGTCAGGACGCTGCTGTTGTTTGGCCAGTGGCCTACGCGCAACTGCGACGTGACGGTGACCGCCCCTCCGAGTTGGAGCACTTCACCTGCGACGTTGGGAGACTCACCGAGGAAGAGGCTGCCCCACGTTCCCGTGAAGCCAGCGGGAATAATGAGACGACCGACGTTGGTGTGGCCCACCAGAACTGAGCCTGGCACGTTCATGTTGGTGTTGCCGAAGATGGTGCCGTTGGCGGTGCGGATGCTGATGCTGCCGGAGCCACTGTAAGGATTCGTCAGAGTGAAAAGGTCATCGCGATAAATGGCGAGGGTTCCGTTGTTCACGATGGAGCCGAGCACAGAACCGGCACTGCCGCCCACGCCCAGATAAAGCTGGCCCGCGGCGTTCGTGGTGTTACCGGCATATGTATTATCCGCCCCTAGAATCAGGGATCCTTGCCCTGTCGCCTTGGTGAGTGCTCCGCTGCCGCCGATGGGCCCGAGCACGGTGAGGGAGGCGCCACCCACGTTGAAGGTTACGGGTGCGTTCAATGTGACGGGGCCACTCAGGACCGTGTTGCCGCTGCTGTTCAAAACATTCTGGCCGCCATTGAAGACCGCGACCTTGTTCCATGGAATGGCCATATTGAAGAATTGCAACGTGGCGTTACTCGCGACGTTCACCGTATTGGTAGGATTGCCCGCACCGCTGCCCACTTCGAAACTAAGGGTGCCACTGTTGATGTTGATGTCGCCCAAGGCGGGATCGACCGCGGCATCCACGATTGACACCTGATTGGCTCCCACCTTGGTGAGGCTATAGCCATTTCCACCCGTGCTCAACGCTGCGGTTGGCGCAGCGCGCACGTCCCAACGGCCGGTCCCGCCCACTACGGTGTCACCGTTCAATGTCACGAATCGTAGCGCGTTGTTCTGGCCAGTGGCGCTTCCATTGATGATGGCTCCAGCTCCGCCCACACCCGGACCGGAGGCGGCGACAGGTTCGTCGAAGAGATTGATCGCGTTGACATCGAGAGTGGCGCCGGGATTCACCACCGTTCCTCCTGCCGTGTTGCCCAGTGCATTGGAAACGCCAGGACGAATCGTTCCGCCCGCGACGGTGAAGCTGCCGCTATACCCCGGGTTGGCGTTGGGAAGGAGAAGGAGATTGGCGTTCGACTTCACAATGTTGCCATTCCCGAGAAGTGAGTTCGGCAAGGTAAGGGTATCGCTTCGGTTGAGGATGAGCGTCGCGCTATTGGTGATGGGTCCGCTTCCGAGGTTGCCGACTGTGCCTCCCGAACCAACTTGCAACGTTCCCTGCCGGATATCGGTGGGACCCACGTAATCATTTACCGCCGTGTTGGCAATGGTGACTTTGGAGGTAAACAGTTTTGTCAGGCTGCTGTTGCCGCTCAACTTTCCGCTGCCTTGAAAAGTGTAATCAAAGGCCGGGTCGCCATTCTCGATGCGGATCGACGCCGGCGTGAGGGTGCCAACAAGGTCCACGACGTTGGTGGTGGCGAAATCATCAAAGACAACCTGGTCACCACCGAAGAATGTTTGTGGGTTGCCGCCCAAGTCGCTCCAGTTCGGGGTGGTCTGAATATCCCAGAGTGTTTCCGCGCCCATCGTTCCGCCAAACCAGAACAGCTCAGCCGCGGCACCGCCAGTCACGGTGAGAAGAACCTTCCCCGGAGTGGCAAGGCTCAGGGCAAACGTGTAGCGGGAGTTGTTCACAATGGTCAGGTTCGCTTCCGTACCCGTGAGCGTTCCGGAGTAATTGATCAAGGTGTAGGTGTTACCAACAGTGAGGAGACCGAGCGGGTTCACGCCGATGCTGGAAACGCCCGTCAGGTCAAGATTCCCACCCACGTTAATCAGGTCGTTGATGTTTGCGCCTTCGTTGGTCGCCCCCGTGATATCGAAGACCAGCGCGCCGCCGGCGAGCGACAATCCATTGGTGACGGAAAGCGTCCCGGCGACATTTTCCGCACCAGGCAGGATCCGCGCGCCGGTTGGCACGACGAGCGATCCAGCCACGGTTCCCACCCCGGCCAACGTTTGGGTGGCGCCAAGCGGGTATCCAGCGAGAAACCGCGAGACGTCGAACGTTGTTCCCGAAAGCACCTCAACGCGTGGGCTCGTAGCGATGGAGGCAGATTCCAACAGCGTCAATCGCCCTCCCCTTATCGAAGTCAGCCCTCCGTAAGTGTTGATACCGGACAAGCTGAGAGTGCCAGCCCCCGTTTTGACAATCAGGCCCGGACCACTGATGACATTGCTGACGGTAACGGCATTGGCGAGATTGAAGGTGGCGGTCCCATTCAAAGTGACGGGGCCTGCGAGCGTTGCTGAGCCAGAACCGTTTTGAACCGCAGCGCCGTTCTGCAAGACGAGGTTCTTATTAAAGGGAACAGTATGGGCGAAGAAGTTGAGAAGGCTGTTGCTGGCGACCGTGTAGGTTTTTGTAGGATCGCCGGGAGTTGAATTACCGCCCCAAGTAAAGAACCCGGCTTGCACGTCCACATCTCCAAAGCCCATGTCGCCGTTGGCATTGAGATACATTTCAGTACCGCCGACCTTGGTCACTTTGAAGCCGTTGCCTGTCACCTGCGCGCCAAGTATGTCCCAACGGGCTGACGCGCCGAACGTGGTATCGCCGAGTAACGTGACCCTGCCGCGCAACCCGTTGTTGACGAGACTAGCACCGGTGTTCACCACCGCACCCAGGTTGCCTACGCCCGCCCCTTGCACGGTGACGCTTTCCAAGCCAGGGCTGATGCCGCCGAGATCAAGTGTGGCGCCCGCTGCGATCAGCGTCTGACCATTCGTGTTACCCAAGCCGGAGGCGTTTCCAAGCCTGAGCGTCCCCGCGTTCACTTGCACATCGCCGCTAAAGGTGTTGGGTGTGCTAAGCACCAGGGCACTCGTTCCGTTTTTGATGATGCCTTCTGCCATGCCGCCGATTTGTTCCGTACCCGTAAAGATGTAAGGGCGAGTCGATGAATTGACCGTGATCGACCGCGGGAAAACTGGCGTCGTGACGGTGATGTTTGTTTGAAACGCACCGGAGTCGTCGAAGAGGACTGAGTCGCCCTGGTAAAACCGGTCCGGGGCTGCGGTCAACAAATTTGACCAATTGATCGTGCTCAGATCCCACGCGCTGCTGCTTGCCGACGTCCAAAGCAGCGCTCCATTAGTTCCGCTGACAGCGACGTTGATTTGATTCGTCGTGGATTCATCCAACGCGAGCGTGTAGCGCGTGGTGTTCGAGAGTGTGAGCGAGCCCGTCTTGGCGCCTCCGTAGTTGATGAGGCGGTAGTTACCAGCCGTTAACGGAGCCAACGGATTGATCGAGACTCGCGTATTGGCAATGACCAGATCGCCAGCCGCATCAATTAAATCGTTGCTACCCAAGCCCGGAGTGGTGTCAGCCGTCAAATCGAGGAGGAGATTTGCGTTTGTCAGGGTGAACGTGTTTGTGGGCGAAAGACTGCCGATGATGCCGATGCCGCCGGGGGAGAACAGTCCACTCACAGCGACAATGGGAGCCACCACGCCGGTGCCGGGACCTAGGACCAGGTACATGGCGCCACCGGAAACGTAAGCATCCCCTGGTGTAACAGAGCCGGGCACGCTCGCGGCATAAGTCCACGGTGCCCCTTTCACAACTGCGTTGCTACTTCCTGTACCGTCGAACACTCCCCAGAGCGCACGAAGGTCGGCAAGGTTGTAGTCCACATTGAGCCCCACGGGAACGGTGTAAAT
Organism: uncultured Verrucomicrobiae bacterium; assembly: GCA_963760275.1. Taxonomy (GTDB): domain Bacteria; phylum Verrucomicrobiota; class Verrucomicrobiia; order Limisphaerales; family SIBH01; genus JANNGC01. The sequence continues at coordinate 548,419 of CAVXCM010000002.1, read as the reverse complement.
GGACCGAATCTTCGCGGGGTCCACCGCTTCGTTCCACAGCGCCAATTCATCCAAGGTCGCCTGATCGAAGGCATCCATCCGGCCCATTTCAAAAGCGGCCGTGGAATTGTTGGTGGACCACGAGGTTGTGTTGGTGACGAACGGGTTTCCATTGAAGTAGGCGACGGTTCGATTGGAGCCATTGTAACTCAAGACCAGCTGGCTCCATTGCCCTACGGCGAGCGCGGGGGAGACGGCTGGCTGCACATTGCCACGCTTGTGAACCATATTCGCGGTGCGGAAAAAGCCCCAGCCCACATTGGCCGCCGGCGGCACTGCGCTTTGCGAGCCGATACGCATGATGCCAGGAAAGGTCCCGGCTGGCGTCGGCGCATCCATGCGATACCAATAGCTGATGGTGAACGGGCTATTGAGAAGCAGGTTGGTGTGGTGAGGCACAATCACGCGCCGGCCGGAGCCTGGGGTGTTCGCTGCCTGCCACGTAAATCCAACGGCTCCACCTAAACGTCCCGCAACGCGGGCTGGTGTCTCCGCACCGGCAGCGAAGAATCCGTTGTGGGTGACGGTGTTGCCCGCAGTGTCAAAGACGTTAGTGCCCGCAGATTCATCAAAATTCCAATAGGCAATGAGTGCCCCAGAACTCACCTGGCAAAAGCCGAAAATCGATACCACGAAGAGGAGACATTTTGTTAGGAGGGAGGAGCGAAACCTTGAAGTGAGCACGGGCCTTGAATCACGTGTTTGCATAATACGCCTTCTTTTGGTTGTGGGTGTGAGCCGAGGATGTTGCCGTTTCCAATCTCCAGTCAAGGGAGGAGTCGCCGAGAGCCCCCGTTGTTTTTGTTTTTTGTCACAAAACAATGTCAACAATCACGCGAAGACGTAAAATGCGTCCCGTAACCCAAGCGCCTATGTCGAAACTCATTTGCCTCTTGTTGATCGGATCCTGCGTCCTAGCTTTGCCCGCACGTGGCGCGAGTCAGGTCATTATCTCCGAGTTCATGGCCCGCAACTCGACGTCGATCTCCGATGACTTCGGCGACAAGTCAGACTGGATCGAGCTCTACAATCGCGGCACCAACGCGGTGAATCTCGCCGGCTGGTCACTGACTGACACCACGAACAATTTACGAAAGTGGCAATTCCCCGCCACGAACCTCGCGGCCAACGCCTACCTGCTCATCTTCGCATCCGACCGCGACCGGCGAGCCGTCGGCGCTGCGCTGCATACGAACTTCAGGCTCACTGACACGGGTGAATACCTTGCCCTTGTCCAGCCGGATGGCACCAACATCGCCAGCGAATTCCGCCCCTCGTTCCCATTGCAGGCAACGGATGTTTCCTATGGCTTCGCAAGCGACGCCCGGGATGCGATCTTGCTAACCACTGGAAACGTCGCCCGGGCGTTCGTCCCCATGAACGACATTGCGCTGACGTGGACTGACCTGGATTTTGCGGATCAATCCTGGGCCAGCGGCACGACGGGTGTGGGCTATGACAACAATACGGCGGGAACGGATTACAATCCCCTGCTCGGCTTGAATGTCGGAACAATGTTCAATTCGAATCAATCCGTTTACATCCGCATCCCCTTCGTGGTGACCAATGTGGCAGAACTCGACACGCTGACTTTTCGGATGCAGTACGATGACGGCTTCATCTCCTACATCAATGGCGCCAACGTGCTTGCCTCGGACAATTCCGCTCTGCCGCCTCTCTGGAATTCCGGCGCCCCTGCGAATCGCGCCGATTCCACTGCGCTGACGGTGACGGAATTCAACGCCACACCGATGCGGGACTTCCTCCGAGTGGGCACCAACATTCTGGCGATTCATGGACAGAACAATGGGATAGGCAGCTCCGATCTGTTAATGCTGCCGCAATTGGTTGCCCGTACCCGTCCAAGCAGCCTGCTCGTCCTTCGCTATTTCCCCGTTCCCACCCCAGGCACGGCGAACAACGCAGGCGTGTCGATTCTCGGCCCCTTGATCAGCGAGGTTAATCACGCGCCCGCCCCGCCGCGGGACAGTGACGACCTCCTGATCACCGCGAAGGTCCTGCCGTCCTTTTCGCCCCTAAACTCTGTGCGGCTGCGCTATCGAGTCATGTATAGCAACGAAGTGGAGGTGCAGATGTTTGATGACGGTACGCAAGGCGATGCGACCGCTTTCGACGGCGTGTTTAGCGCCAGCATTCCCGCCAGCGCTGCCAATCCCGGCCAGATGATCCGTTGGTACATTCGCGCCACAGATACGAGCAATGTGGTGAGCCGCCTGCCTGCATTCACCGAGTCTCTCCGCTCACCGGAATATTTTGGAACCGTGGTGGCCGTCGCCCAGACAAACAACCTCTCCATTCTGCACTGGTTCATCTCAAATCCCACCGGTGCGGATAACGCGGCGGGCACGCGCGCGTCGCTCTACTATCTCGGTGAATTTTACGACAACGTGGGAATGAACCTCCACGGCCAGTCCAGCTCCGGATTTCCCAAGAAGAGTTACGACATCGATTTTCATCGCGGCTACAACTTCCGCTGGGCGCCAGGAGAACCCCGCGTGGATGACGTCAATCTTCTCACCGTTTATCCAGACAAGGCGCACGTGCGAAACATCCTGGCCTACGAAGCGTTCCGCGATGCAGGCACTCCCTACCACTTCGTGGTACCGGTGCGCATCCATCAAAACGGAGTGTTCTTCAGTGACGCACACATCGTCGAGAACGGCGACGAGAACTACCTCGATCGGCTTGGTATGGATGTCGATGGGGCGCTCTACAAAATGTACAACACCTTGAACGTCGCCCAAGGCGAAAAGAAAACGCGCAAATACGAAGACACTTCGGACCTTCAAGCGCTGATCAACGGCGCCTTGTTGCCGGCAGGCCAGCCTCGTAACGCCTACCTCTACGACAACATCAATATTCCAGAAGCCATCAATTATCTCGCGGCCCAAACCATCATCGGCAACACGGATTGCTGTCACAAAAACTACTATCTGTATCGCGACACTCTCGGCACGGGCGAATGGCAGATCCTTCCCTGGGATGTCGACCTGAGCTACGGGCGGGTGTGGAGCGGCGGTCCCACGTATTGGGACGATGTGCTTTATGGCAACACACGGTTGTTCATCGGCGAAAACAACACTTTGATTTCAGCCATCTACGGAACTCCTGAGCTGCGGCAGATGTACCTGCGACGGTTGCGCACACTCATGGAGCAACTCATCCAGCCTCCGGGCACTCCGGCCGCAGACGGGAAATTGGAAAGACGCGCCGATGAACTGCTCGCCCTCATCGGTCCTGACGCCGCGTTGGACCTGGCGAAGTGGGGGACGTGGTGCTGTTCTTCCGCCGGGCCCTTCACCCAAGCCACGATCCCGGTTCCCGGTAGTTATCAATCCATGACGCAAGCCATCGCCCAATTGAAGAACGAGTACTTGCCGGCGCGCCGCACCTTCCTGTTCAGCAATCAAATCGTCGGAGCCGGCGGCGAAATTCCCCTCACGCAACCGGCGAACACGTTCATCGTCATCACTAACCTGGAGTATTCGCCGTCGTCGGGAAACCAGGCACAGGAATACGTGCAGCTGCGCAACACCAACAACTACGCTGTGGACATTTCGGGCTGGCGCGTGACGGGGGCGATTGAACATCGCTTTGCGCCCGGAACCGTCATGTCCGCTAACAGCGCGTTGTTCCTCGCACCCGATGTTAAGGCATTCCGGGCGCGCACGTCCGGCCCGCGCGGTGGCCAGGGCTTGTTCGTGCAAGGTGGTTACAGCGGACAACTCTCCGCACGCGGCGAGTCGCTCGCGATTCACGATTTAAGTGGCCGTCTGGTGGCTGCGACAAACTATCCCGGCAATCCGAGCCTGGTTCAGCAACACCTCCGAATTACCGAACTGATGTACAACCCATCACCTTTGAGCGGTAACACCAACAGTTCGGAGGAATTTGAATTCGTGGAGTTGAAGAACATTGGCTTCGTGGCGTTGAACCTGGCCGGCGTTCGCTTCACCAACGGCATCACCTTCGATTTCACCGGCAGCGCCGTAACCAGCCTTGCACCGGGTCAGCGCGTCTTGATTGTGAAGAATGCGGCGCTGTTTGCGGCTCGTTACGGCAGCGCTTTTGCCATTGCCGGGCAGTATTCTGGCAGCCTCGATAATTCCGGCGAACGCCTTCAACTCCTGGACGCGGTTGGCGAGGAAGTGCTGGATTTCAGCTACAACAATTCGTGGTACCCGATCACGGATGGTCTTGGGTTCTCACTGGTCATCGCGAATGACCAAGCCGCACCGGAAAGCTGGAACAGCCAGAGCAACTGGCGCCCGAGCGGCGCGGTCACCGGATCCCCGGGAGCCGATGACTCACCCCTGCCCGCTTTTTCACCCCTGTTTATCAACGAAGTCCTGACTCGCACCCTCGCAATGCCGGACAGCATCGAACTCTACAATCCTGGGACGAACGCCGTGGATATCAGCGGCTGGTTCCTGACGGATGACTTCGCCACGCCGGCCAAATATCCCCTCCCGGCCGGCACAGTCCTCCCCGCTGGCGGCTACCGCGTCTTTACTGAGTCCAATTTCAACACCATGCCCGGCGTACCGCCCAGTTTCGCCCTTAGTTCAGACGGCGATGAAACGTATCTGTTTAGTGCGACTGCCAACGGCGAACTAACCGGCTATTACCACGGATTCAATTTTGGAGCTGCTGACGAAGGCGTTTCTTTTGGCCGCTACGTCACCAGCGAAGGAAAGGAACACTTCGTCGCACAACTCGGCGTCACCCTCAACGACACTAATGCCGGACCTCGTGTCGGGCCCGTCGTGATTTCCGAAATCATGTATCATCCACTCGATCGCGGAACCAACGACAACGTCATGGATGAATTCATCGAACTCTCCAACATCACCACGAACAGCGTGCCGCTCTTCATTGCTTCGTCTCCAACCAATACCTGGAGGATTACCGGTGGGATCGACTTTGCGTTTCCGGCGAACGTCACCCTGGCGCCGGGAGAGAACTGTACTTATCGTGAGTTTCGCGCCGACCAACGCTTCATTGCTCACCCCTTTCCGCAATGGTTTTGGAGTCGCGACCAACATCCGGGTCTTCGGCCCCTACAGTGGCGTGTTGAACAATGCCTCCGATGAAATCAACCTCCGCAAGCCGGTCCTCCCCAGCGCTGGAAGCGCGATTCCCTCCGTGCTCATGGAGAAGGTGCAATATCAGGGTCTCGCTCCCTGGCCCGCTGCTGCGGATGGATTCGGCTATTCCCTGCAACGCTGGAACGCCCAACTGTTCGCCAATGACCCGATTAACTGGGTTGCCGCGCGAGTCACACCCGGGACCGCGAACAGCACCAACGACACGCCCGCCCGCCTGATTTCCCAGCCGCAAAACCAGACCTGGGTCGTGGGACAGAATGCGGCGATCAGCGTCACTGCCACCGGCACCCCACCCTTCTTCGCTCAATGGCGGCTGAATGGGACCAATCTTCCCGGAGCAACCAATGTGGTACTGACCCTCACCAATGTGCAGCCCCGGCACGCCGGCGAATATCAAGTCAGTGTCGGAAACGCCTCGGGTGTCGTGCTCAGTGAAACCGCCACCGCTGTGGTGCGCTTCCCGGTTGCGCTACTGACTCAACCGCAAACGATCGACGTGCGCATCGCTCCCGATCCCACCGCCGCTCCGACCACCAACGTGACCTTCGTGTCCGCGGCCTCGAGCCTCGGGCCGGTTCAATACCAATGGCGCCGCGACGGCACGAACATTCCAGGCGCAACCAATGCCACGTTGACCATCGTCAATGTGCAGACCAATGACCTCGGTTATTACTCCGTGCGCGTGGTGGATGACCTGAGTTCCATCGAGAGCACCAATGCGTGGCTTTACCCGCTGGTGTCGCCAACCTTCACCGAGCAACCCATCTCCCAAAGCGTGGCGGTGGGAACGCGCGTCTCGCTCAGCGCCCAGGTCAGCGGATGGCCCCCGCCGTTCACCTTCGAATGGCGCCTCGGCGCCGCGACCATCGCCACCACCACCGGCGACCAGCCCTATTCTGTCTTCACGTTGACCGCACCCACCAACGTCACAACCGTCAGCTATCGCGTAGTGGCGAGGAACCGCGCCTTTCCGAGCGGACGCATTTCGAACTTCGGAGTGGTGACCACTTTGGCGGACAGCGACAGCGACGGCTTGCCCGACGCCTGGGAAAGCACCCACGGCGTGAACAATGCCACCGGCGATTCCGACGACGATGGAATGTTGAACTGGCAGGAGTATCAAGCGGGCACAGACCCGACGAATGCCCTGAGCAACTTGAGAATCAATTCGATGCTGTGGAGCAACGCCGCGCTTCACTTCAAGTTCCAGGCGATGTCGAACAAGACTTACTCGGTCCAATACAAATCATCCCTGGACGCGACCAACTGGCAGACCCATTCCGGAATGGCAGGCCGCCGGACCAATCGCACCGAATCGGTCAACGATCGGCCCGGCACCAACCGCTTCTACCGAATCGTGACGCCTGCCCCTTGATGCGGGACCTCGCTCCCGAGAACCGCGGGCGAGAAACCAATCCGTCCCGACTCAACAGCGCGAACGCTCTCCGGCTATGGGACCGGCGCGTCTCGGCTTCCTTCGATTACCGTCGCGAGACTGACTTCTGTTGGCACGAAGCCGCGCCTACGCCGCTCCCGGGTGTCTCACCGATACGGCGGAGTTACCACTCGATAAAACCGATTCGTGGCCATCACGGGATCGGAAACTGTGATAATCCGGTTCGTCCCCGGGGCCGCCAGGATATCCGTGAGTTTTTGCCAGACCGCAGGAAGTTTGTCGGTGTACTCCACGCTGTAAACATGGTTCGACATCGCCAGGAACTGCAACGTGCGTCCAACGATGGAACCGGTCACCCTCAGCACACTGTTGGAGTCCAACACATCGGTGCCGGCAATGAACTCATCGCGGTTCTTCATGCCATCACCGTCATCATCGCGCATTCCATCGGCCGGGTTGTTCGTATCGAAACCCGAACGCCCGGCTTCATACGCATCCGGCAACCCATCGCCATCCGCATCCGTCAGGACCGTGATAAAGGCAGCCGTGGTCAACCGCGTGGCTTGACCGGCGATGTTCGTTAACGCCACGTCGAACCGATTGTTCGGCGCGGCGTAGGCGGCGGCGGTGATATTTGTGAGCGTCAAAATGGAGTTGCTGGGCGTGCTGGAAATGATCCCCCCCGTGAACGTGAAACCGCCACGGCGCCACCGGAAGCTGATGGGCTGCGTGCCCGAGGCCGCAACCGAGAAGCTGGCGGACCCACCTTCCACGACTGACACACTCACGGGATCGAGGGTGATGACGGGAATGCTGACCACGTTGAGAGTCGCGACCGGGCTGACGATCGACGCGTAGTCATCACTCACCTGCACGCTATAGCCGCCCGCGTTCGTAAACTGAATACTGCTCAACGTCAGCAAGGCATTGGTGGCATCCGTGATGGGCACTCCATTGAACCTCCATTGGTAACGCAACGGTCCCGTCCCCAAAGCCGACACGTTAAAATTGGTGGTTCTGCCCACGACTACGGTTCGATCAAGCGGCTGTTGGACAATCTGAAGCGCCACGCGCGACGTGATGACGAAGTCCTGACCCAAAGCCGCGCCCGCCCCGTTAAAGACAAGAATGTTGTAAACGCCGGCCTGGGAAACCTGGAAGTTGGTCAGAACCAAATTTGAATTGGTTGCTCCGGGAAGATTCACACCCATGTACCGCCATTGATAATTCAGTGGCGCACTCCCGGTGGCTGTAGCCGTAAACGTTACGTTACTGCTCGAAACGATCAGCTGCGATCCGGGCTGGCTGGTAATCACGGGCACAGTCCCGCCGACATACGCGCTACCGGGATTGGGCGCAGCGGCCGTCCAGTTTGTGGGATCGTTGCCGTAGCTGGCCACAGGTCGTCGTTGCAATGAGAGCGCCAAGCCATCTGCGTTCGCTGGCCACGGCGTGTGATCGGAGAATTCAACGACATCCGCGTTGAGATAAATCACTTCCGCGGTGACCGAATCGGGCGCATCGGGCCGCCGCAATCTGATTGTATCGCCATCATTGTTGAGATCGCCATCCCACGGTCCAAAGACGGGAGTGGTGGGTGACACGCCATAGCGGGCCCGGAACGCCGAGAGAGCCGCTGGATACGCTACTGGATCAAAAGTGACCACCACCGCATACCCGCCCGCGGGCAACACGACATTGGGCGGAAAGTCGAAGTCCACGCCGCCCCGCAGTCGCCATTGGTTCGTCGGAAAATTCGGATCATACAATGGCACCGGGCTGCTGCTGATGTTGAGCAACTCGATGAATTCCTCTTCCGTGTTATTGAACCCATTGGTGCCGATGACGGCGTCCGGCGGGTGATACATGATCTCGCTGATGACCACCGGACCGATGGCCGGTCCGGAGTTGGCGGCGTTCAATGTATTGTTGGATTGAATCACGAACTGCTCCGCGCCGGTGCTGATCACATGGCGGCCGTAAGTGCCGGCAACGGGCGACTCGTCGAAGGCAAATCCATGCACATACGCGAGAACGTTCGTGCCATCGGCGGCATACAAATAAATCTCATCGCTCTTCGCGCCGAGGGCGAACGGGGTCAGCCCGGTGTTGAAAGCGGTCTCGTTCAGCGTGATGAATCCGTTCGCAGGAACCACAGTGCCGGCGGGGAACACATACTTGCGCGGCGTCAGGAAGTCGTCACTCAGAAACCAGCCGCCAATGTCCACCGCGCTGGCCGTGGGGTTGAGCAGCTCGACGGTGTCGAAGCTGCCGGCCGAAGGGCGCGCCATGATCTCATTGATGACGACACCGGGAATCACGGGCACAGCGCCGTCGATCGCGCCGGGCGAACCCCCGCGAACGCTGCTCACCCGCCAGTTCGTGGCTGATCCATAACTGCTGAGCGGAGCGTTCTCATTTGCCACCACGAGCGAAAAGCCGAGGCCGTCCGTGACGCGGTTCCAACTGTCTCGGAAGGTGATATCCTGGATGGGCTCATACAACGCACCTTGAAGGGCGAGCTGTTCGCCGTCATCGGAAAGATTGCCGGTGAACGTGCCGAGAATATTAATCCCGGTGCCGTAGCGGGATTGAAATGCAGCGATGTTATTCACCACGACACCAGACTGGCCGGCACCCAACACCGTGGCCGGGAACGTAAACTCGACACCGCCCGTGAGTCGATAGCCGGCGAGGTTCAAGGACATACCGCTCACGTTCTTGACCTCGATGAATTCGAAATCTCCCACGCTGTTGGTGCTCCCGAGCGGCGGGGGCGCGGGATGATACATGATCTCCGTAATGCGCAATCCCGGCAGGCTCGTGAACAGTGAAGAAGCGGATGGAGCGCTCCATGTATTCTGAAACGTGCCCGCTCTCTGCACTCTCGCCACGATGCGCACGTTGGCATTCACCGTGATGGGTCCGGAATAGACCTGTGCGACCGGGGTCACCGTGCCCCCGGGAGCCCGTGGGTCCACGCCGTTCAATGTGTAATAGATCGTTCCGCCATCCGGACTGCTCAGCGTGACGGTTGTGCCGTTCGTCACCATGCCATCAACGAGGCTGATGACGGGCGAACGTGCGAATTGGCTGTCCACCCAAAGATAGCGTCCCATGACCCACTTCTTCATTTGGGCGATGATGCCGGCGTAACTGTTCGGGCTCTGGTAATCGACGTCCCACGCACGGGTGGGCGCCGGGTCGCCGTTGAAACCGCCATCTGGATTCGGCCAGATATATTGACCGAGCCGGGGAAACCTCGCGAAATCGCGCGCAGCCGCTTCGCTTAACATTTCCGCAAGCTGATCGATGCGTCCGAGCAGGCGCGGTCCATTCATGACGTCGGTGCGGAGGACGGCCCAACGATCCGCAATCTTTTGGTTAAAATCCGGGTCGCCGATGCCCGAGCCGCTTTGCGAGCCGGTGATCAATCGCCTCGCCCAGATGTGATCCACGGCGGCCAGTTGGTTGTAATACCAACCATTGGTGTGCCCCCCGTCGAGGTAGTTGGCGTTGCCGAAGCTCAGGTTCCAATCCCAGATCGGGGCTGGCTTCACGCGGCCATTCCGATCTTTCTGAAAGTAATTACTGAGGCGATAGCCATCGATCTGCTTGGGAAACTCCACAATCCAGAACTGCTCCACGAATGCATCAGGATCGAGGTAGTAGGAATAATGGTTGGTGCCTGTCGGCCGTGAGCCAGTTCGGCGAATAAAGCGCCTGCTCCATGCGGTTCAAGTAACTTGTCAGCCATGCCAGCTGCTGCGACGTGATTTCGCGGGGCTTCGGTTCGTGAATCTTCAGCACTTCACCTGGAAAGCCACCGCCGCCAGCCGTGCTGAAATTGAGGTCGCCGACGCTGTCCTTGTCCTTCTTGAAAATGTAACCGCCGGTAACTGCCGGTTCATTGGTGTGCGCCGGGGTTAGCTTCGCGATGTCCACGCGATCGCTCCCCTGCTCTATCTTTTCCAGGAACACGAGAACACCATAGTAGTCGCCGGGATAGCTCACCTTCCCACCGCCCGTGTCGACGAAAACTTCGACAAACTTCCGGCGCACTGAGTAATGACCCATCTCTTCAAACAATTCGTAAGCAAGGAAGTCCATCATCAGCGGCTTGTCCGTATAGGGATTGCGCAGTTTCCAGTCCGCATCCGCCGGCATCCCCAGGATTGATTCTTCCCGGTCGTTCCCGAGTTCATCCTTCAGCTCGATGTTAAAAGGCTGCTTGGGAAAACCCGCTGATGTTTGCCCGAAGACTTCAAACTCGGCGTTGCCCAAATATTCGGGACTCGCCACCAATGAACCGCGACCTCCATGAAGGTCCATGACGGCCAGCGTACCCCGGGTGCGGGGCAATCCAGGAGCGACACCGCCCGGGATGGAACGTCCGGCCGTGCTCATGATCATAATCGGCAGCCGCGACGTGAAACTGCGGGTGGTATCATCGAGAAAGAGGTAGTTCCGACCCACAACAGCGCTGGGAAACTGCGAGCCGCTCATGGGAAAAGCGCGCGCCTTCAAAATCGTGTTGGTCGCAAATGTAAACGGGCCCGCGTAAATCGCAGAGGAGTTGGTGGGAACTGACCCATCGAGTGTGTAACGCACGACCGCATTCGAGGGAACCACCAGGGAGACTGTGATGGAGCTATTGGTGAAGACGCCACTTGGCACTGATGCCAGCGGTTCACCCACAAAGCCGGGGCCACTGGTGCTGTTCTGGGCGCCGGGAGTCGGCGTTGTGAAAAAACCAACCAGATTCGGATCCAACCGATCGCGGCCATACGAAATGTCGGTCGATTGCGCCGGATGATTTGTGAACACGGAGACCACATTGGTCTGCGCGTTGAGCAGCGCGAGGTAGGATCCGGCGCTTTTGGAGAGTTTGAAGTTGGTGTGCAAGGCGCCGAGCGGGTTGACGCGATTCTTATCCGATGCCCATACGAGCAGGTAGCGGCCGGGCTGCAGCACCACAGCGGGGATCCTCCAGGTCGTGGGCGTCGTGACGCTATCAGTCAGAAACCAGCCATCGAGATTCACTTCCACCGTTCCGGAATTGAACAGCTCGATCCAGTCCGACCGAGTGCCGTCCTCATCGCGCACGCCAGAGCCGTTGTCAGCGAGAAATTCGGAGATGACGACGCTGGGCGCCGCAGACGCATTTGGGTCGAGCGTGTAATTCCAACCTTGAGCGACGAAGGCATTGGTCGAAGGGGTGGTGTCGGTTATGCCGTGCGCCGCAGCCCACGCGACTTGCACCAGGCCAGTAGCCGGTTGCGGAAAGTAAAACGTAAACTCGCGCGGATTGACGACGGCTACGTTGGTCGCGGGTTGATTATTGATGAGCAAATCGGCCGCATCCACGTTCTGCACCGGCTTGTCGAACGTCACGGTGACAAATCGCAATTCGCTCTGCAGAGAATTTGCGGAAGGGTCCTGGTTAACGATGGTGGGCGGGGTGGTATCGATGGTCGCTGTGAGTTCCAGATCAAACCCCAAATCGGAGCTGGTCGCGGCCGCCTGCTTGGATGCCACCGCGATGACGTTGGTTCCCTGCACCAAGCCTGCCGTGGAATGTGTGGTAACGAAATAGGTTGTCTCGTTGGCATTATCGACGGTCTGAGTGGCAAACTCGGCATGCCCAGCCGTTGGATTGGCCCCGTCCGCCAAAAGGAGAGTTCCATTCAAGAACACGATCGCGCCGTCATCACGCAACAAACGGACAGTGAGGTTTTGAAAGGCACCGGGGGAATTCACCACGAATGTCTTTCGGTAATAAACGGTCGGGATGCGGGCGCTGGCCGCGCCGAAATTAACCGGAGTGACGATGTGAGCGTCGCCGCCGCCAAGCGGGCCGGGCCCGGCGAGCCAGGCGCTGTCATCGTAATTGAGGGCGCGCCACGAAGTGCCCAAATCAATATTCTGATCGTGGTACTTCCAGGATGAACCCGCGGGCACCAGCGTCGTGCTTTGGCCTCGCGCGGAAAACAGTGCGGCGCATGTCAAAAAAAACAACGCAACATTGGTCAGTCCGCGGCGGGCGGACGGTAAGGGAAAACTAAGATCCATAATACGATTTATCTTTCCGAACAGGTTCAAGCCGCAATCTATCCTTAGGCGCACAACTGACAAAAAATTCGCTGCCTTCCGAAGAAGTTTTTTGTCGCGTCACCATGCAAGTTGCTTCGCACGGACTTCCATCAGACTTATCCGTTGAAAAAAGAACCCGGGTGTTACCCCGGGTTCTCGTGACGATTCTACAGGCCTCGCGCTATCTCTGAATCAAACGGAAGAAGGCGTTCGAGGGCGTCGTGATGTTTGTAATCACGTAGGGGGATGAGTTGGCCACATCCGTCCACGTAACCGGCGGCGTCAACGACAGAGTGCGTTGCAACACGGCTTGTGGATTTGCCCAAGTGATGATCACCCCGGTTCCCGAGCGCGCGATGTTCAACGTCCCGGCATCCTGCGCGGCAGTCACCGTCGCCACGGCGCTCGTCACCGAGCCTGAGTAGTTGGAAACGACCACCGAGTATTGGGCGCCATTGCCAGCCGCGGTTAGAGGTGCGGTGTTGTAAGTGGTGAACCGCGCCCCGGGAATCGCAATATTGTTCGAGTACCATTGGATTCCGTACGGAGGCAGGCCATCGACGCCGACCGTGAATGTCCCGCGGCTGCCGAACGGCACTGAAGTATTCGTCGGTTGGCGGGTGATGCTCACGGGGCCGAGCGTGAAGGAATTGATGCAGAGGTCATCGATCCAGGCGTTATCCGATTGTCCACCCGTCCGGGAGATGAGCGAGAACGCCCCGTTGGCGATTCCGGTCCAATTCGGAATGTTGGTGCTTAGGATGTTCCCGTCGTAAATGAATGTGACGCGGCCGCTGGGTTCAACACTCACGTAGGCGTCCACGAACACATCCTTCGTCAGATAATTCGTCAGTCCCACGCCATTCCGAGGAACGTGCATGAAGGCAAGACGGCTTCCGCGCCATTTGATTTCGATGCCGTTGTCCGGGCCAGCCCCATTATCGAAGGTATCGATTGTAAAGCTGAGGCCTGTGCCGGCACCTTCTTCCGCCCCACCGCAGCCAAGCGGCAAATCAGAGGCCCAGTTGAAACTAAAGCCGTCCGCATTTCCGTTGAGTGGTCCACCGATGCGTGAGCGCCACGTGGCGATCAATTGATCCGTGGTCAATCCGGAGGTGCGGTTCGTGATGTAGAGAGTGCCACAAGCCCCGGTTTGTGCGTCATCCGTCAGATGCAGGATTCCATCTGGCGCATTAGTCGCGGAGCCAAACACCGCACCGCCCGGAGGCAGCCCACCAGCGAAGTTCGTGCACGAGGCGCCATAACCATGGAGGAAGGCGATGTTCGTGGGATTGGAGATCTGCGTTAATCCGCCCGGCAGTGAAACCACGTCGGAGATTTCCGCCTGGTAGGGCGCGTCCATATTCAGGTTCACATCCAGCGTGATGACCACTTCTCTCTGACTGCTGCCGTAGGCTCGCGATCCTTCGAAGCCAGGGCCAGCCGGGAAGAAATAAGTGCCGCTGTTGATATCCACCCCACGGGTAAACGTCACAACCACCTCGTTACTGCCGCGACTCCGGACTGACACCACCCGCGGGCTGAGGTTAACGGTGAGCGTTGCGTTGGAACTGGTGACAGAGCTGACTTCATTGCTTGCCACGACGCGAACCTGGAGGCCATTGAGGCCTTCGGTCGCCGCCGGAATGGTAAACGTGGAGAAGGTCGCTCCCGGCACCGCTACCCCGTTGGTGAACCACTGGAAGGTAAACGGAAACGTCCCATTAACCGCTGCCGTGAATGTCGCCGGCAATCCTTCAAGCACTGTTGTGCTGACCGGCTCCTGCGTGAAGAACACAGGGCCAGGAATGAAGTCGTTGATGCAGATATCGTCGATCCACGCATTCTCAACAAGGCCGCCGGTTCGCGCCGCCCAGACGAAGCGTGGGTTTACAATGCCCCGGAACGGTGTGGGGAAATTGTTAAAGATCACCACGCCGTTGTAGATGAGGTCGAGCGTTCCATCCGGTTCCATGTTCACATCGACGGGCACAAAGGTCTCCGTCCGCATCACGGTGGTCAGGAAGTTCGTCAGGAAAACACCGCCCCACTTTACTGCGATAGAAGGCGCGGCGTTGTTGGCCGGCGTTTCACCGACTCCGTTGTTGTAATTGTCGAACGCAAGGATCAAACCGGTGCCACCACCTTCTTCACCCGATTGGTTCGGAACATCATTACCCACATTCAAGCTATAGCCATCCGCGGGATTTGAGCTGCCGCCCAACAACATGCGATAGCGGATGCGAAAACGATCAAGCAGGTTCCCGCCATTCAAGTTGCTGATGACGAGAGAACCATTCTGACCACCCACCGCATCGGTAATGTGGACCGAGCCATCCGGATGCAACACGGCATTCCCGAACAAGGCAGCGTTGGGAGGCAATGTGGCGCTGTTGAAGTCCGTGCAGAAACGGCCGAAGCCGAAGAAGAAGGAAACGTTCGTCGGATTGATTAAGAGCGGCAGGTTGCCCACTTCCGATGTGACGTCTTGGATCTGGACCTGATAGAGCGTGTCGAGCGTGAAAGGCGTATCGGTCGTGACGAGGACCTCCGTGTGGTTGGAACCGTAAATGCGGGCCGCTTCGAATCCACTCGTGAAGCTGTACGTCCCGCTGTTGAGATCAACAGCACGAGAATACGCGACTGCGATCTGGTTGCTTGCCCGAGCCCGAACCCCCAGCACGCGAGGGTTCAGGTTCACCGTAAGAGTGGCCACCGAACTGGTCGCACTGCTAAAGGCGTTCGCCACCACCGCGTACACCTGAAGGTTGGTAAATCCTTCGAAAGCAGAAGGCAGTGTGAAAACGGAGTTGGTCGCAGAACCACCCACGAGAACGTTGTTGGTGTACCAGCGATAAGTGTAAGGAAATGTTCCATCAGCCGCCACGCTGAACGAGGCCGGCGTGTTCTCCAGCGTCGTAACGTTGGTGGGGGACTGGGTAATTGTCACGGGGCCGATGGTGAAGTTATTGATGCAAAGATTGTCGATCCAATGGTTGTCAGTTTCGCCACCTGTGCGTGCAGCAAACAGGTAGGCGCTATTGGTGATGCCGACGAAATTAGTGGCAAATCCAACGATTGTATTGCCGTCGTAAGTGAAGGTGGCGCGGCCGCTCGGATCCACCGTGGCCTCGGCGTTGACGAACATATCCTTGGTCAAATAGTTGCCGCTTCCGGAGCCGTTCCGAGGAATGTGTTGGAACGCAACGCGGGTGCCTCGCCACTTGATCTCAATGCCGGTGTCCGGACCCGCGCCCCCGTCGTAAACATCGATGTTAAATGCCCAGCCCGTTGGCCAACCTTCTTCCGCGGTGAATGTGCCACAACCACCCAGCGGCAGTTCGGTCGCGGAAGCCCAGTTCAAACTGTAGCCGTCCGCGTTGCCACTGAGCGGGCCGCCGATTCGCGACTGCCATCGGGCCACCAAACGATCCAGAACGCCGCCGCCCGTTTGGTTCGAAATGTAGAAGGTGCCGCACGCTCCCGTCACGCCGTCATCCGTGAGGTGAAGGATTCCGTCAGTGCCTGTAGGTCCACCATTCGTGGCCGTGCCCTGGATCAAAGTACCGGCTGGTAGCCCCGAATTGAAATCCGCGCAGAAAGGCCCGAAGCCATTGACGAAGGTCGCAGTCGCCGGAGCCAGAGTGCTGGCGTCCTGGGCAGTCACTCCCGAAATGGCGATGGTGTAGAAGGTATTCGGAATCAATGTGCTGCCCAACGCCAGGCGCACGACGCTCTGATTCTCCGCATAGGACTGGGAAAGGATGCTAATCGTGCCGCTGGAGTTGCTCAGGACATAGCCCGTCGATCCGCTGTTCAACACGACGGGTTTGACGAAGGTGACGAAAACGTTGGTCAGACTGCCGCGACTGGAGACATTCGCGAGCACGGGAGACTCAGTCACGGTCAGCGTGGCGTTGGCACTCACCGCACCGCCTAGCGAATTGCTTACAGCCACCGAGTAAGTCGCACCGCTGTTCGCCAGCGTTAAGACGGGGGTAGTGTGGGTTGAATTAGTGGAACCGGCGATTCGAACGCTATTCGAAAACCACTGATACGTATAAGGCGGAGTGCCATCGGCGCGGACCGAGAACGTCGCGGTTTGGCCCACGAAGTTCGTCCGGCTCTGCGGCTGTTGCGCCACGGTGGCGGGACCCGTCGTGAAGGGAATAGCGAGGAGCTGGATTTCCGAAACCTGCATGCTGTTGGCACCCGCCATATCTCGAATCGTTGTCGCGAGAACTCGAAACGTGTTGAAAGGCGCATTGTTGTTCGCGAACGAGATAGTCGGGCCCTGTATTTGTCGGCCGGGGTCCGTCTCAAAACCAGTCGGACCGCTGTAGAGTAGCGTCCAATCGGCTCCGCCGGCAGCGGCTGTTGGATTTGCCGCAGTCGTACCCTCGATGGTAATGGTCAGCGGGTCACGTCCGGGGGAATCATTGGCGGTCGCCAGTCGAAAGCTGCTCACGGCTACAGAACCGGTCGCAGAGACGATGATTCCCACGTTGGTCTTGGCAAAATTGAGATACTTTGTGCTGGTAAGACCATCCAAGACCTTGTCGGGAGACTCGGCGCCCGGGTGATTGTTAACGTTTGCCGCGGTGCCGACCGCTGATATCTGGCTGGCGCTGCTGCCAGGAACAGCTGCGACACCAACGACCGGACTATTTGAAAGCGTCACGCTGACTTGAGCCTGCGATGCGCCTGCGAAGGCCGTGATCAAAAGGGCTTTCCCCAGCGCCCCACGCAAAGCGTGACGCCATCTGGGGGGGGTCCCGACTAAACGAGCGACCAGTGAAGAAATGACAGAATTTTTCATAAAGGATAATGCACGACTGTTTGGTTTTGATTCCCAGCTACCTCCTCTAACTCAACTGATCCGAATAACAAAAAGCTGAGGCAGGCATTGAACTCCAGAATCCCTCTTTTTCAAGTTCAAATCCGCACTCCTTGGAACTACCTCACTCCGCGTTGCGAGCCGCAACATGCGATAGCCCTTGGCTTTCCCGGCACCGCCATCCGCGCACGCGGGAACCTTCCGCTCGTCGTGCGCAGAATCATTGTTTAACCCGCCAAAAGTTTTCGAAAACTACCGATCGACTAAGTTTGATTGGCGGATGGGCGGTCTTCCGCTATGAATCCCCTCCGTGAATTCAAAAACTTTTCTCCGAGTGCTTTTCATTGGCGTCCTGTCTTGCATCGCCGCGGGCTGCGGAAACTCCGGCAAAACCGACAGCGTGGAAAAGATCGATACCTCCTCACAGACAGCGCCACCTCCCAGGGACGCAACCGATGTTCTGAACGACGTGCGGTTACGCCAACTGACCAAAGAACTTGAACTCACCAGTGACCAGCAGGCTCAGTTGAAATCGATGTTCCAGGAAGAGAGCAAGGAGATCGCAAAAATCCGCGCCCAGGCAGATTCCTCTATCACCGATCAGGCCGTCAAAGTCGCCGAAGCGAAGAAAGCGACGTACGAGAAACTCAAACCGTTGCTCACGCCAGCGCAGCTCGAAAAATTTGAGCGAAGTGCGACCAGGAAAAAGAAGTAAGGATTCAACCGCGCGAGTCACAGGGCTGCCGACGCCCGACTGCATCATTCCCCGCCCATTATTGCATGCCGGCTTCGACGATTGAAGAGGTGGAACTTCGAACGGACGCGCGCGGGTCGGTCTTTGAACCGATCGATGCGGCGCACTGGGCGGGGCAGCAGAACGTTCATGTTGTTTTGACTGAGGCCGGAGCCATACGCGGCAATCATTATCATGAACACAACACGGAGATTGCCGTGGTCTTGGGACCGGCGCTGGTAAGAATCCGGGAGGAGGGAAAGCTCAAGGAATCCGTTGTGCCGGAGGGGCGCGCTTATCGATTCACATTCCCACCACGGGTAAGTCACGCATTTCAAAATTGCGGACAACACCCCATGCTCCTCGTGGCTTTTAATACCGCCGCTTTCAACCCTGCTTGTCCCGATGTAGTGCGGGATGTCCTGATCGAATAGCGAGACGGCCGTTGTAGGTGGCGCTGAAGGCAGCGTTCCGATTCAGAACAGAGCTTTGCCGACGATGGCATTCCGGCCCACCGCACCGAGCATCGATAGAGTTCGGTTGTCACCCATGATGAAATATTGATCCGGCCCCAGATGCACAGGAGGCAGCGCCCAAAGAAGCGGATGCGCAATGTAAGGCTCGGACAAGGGCCGGTTGTTCACCATCACAGTGCCCCGATGAAATTCGATCTTCTCTCCCGGGAGTCCCACCACGCGCTTGAGGTAGAATTCTCTGCCCACTTCCACACCGACTACATCGCCACGCTCCGGCGTGTGTGAAAGGTACGCCAGCTTGTTGATGTAGTTGGGTTGGCCGTCGTAATAGTTGGGCACCATGCTATCACCGGAAATCTTCACCGGCCAAAGGACCCAGCGCGAAACGCCGAAGATCACAAAGCACAAGCCGAAGACCGACCACAGAACGCATCGTCGCACCTTTCGAGGGCGTTTGCAGATGTGACAGGATTCCACGGCCATGCATTACTTATCGGCAATGAGGGCGGAATCCTCAACCGCACTTTGGCAACCAACGTGCAGCGAGAGACGGCTTGGCACGGAGGCGGGTTGATGTAAGGGTTCGCGCGATCTTACCGCGGTCATGGGTTCTTTCTTCTTTATTTTGCTGGCGGGTTTCTCCATCGCATTGGTCTTCGTTCTGCCGATCCTTGTGTACTGGCGCCGCATGGAGGAGGAGGAGGCCTTAACTGGCTCCAATCGTCGATTCTTCCACCGCTGGATTTGGACTGGCATCGCAGTTCCGCTGGGTCTTTGGGTTTTTTTGAACAGCGGATTGCTTGCGCCGCCAGTCTGGCCAACGGTCGCACCGATCCGGTCTGGGTGGGGAATTTGGTGGGATTCGTTTAAGGCTAACGTTTGCTTCGCCACATTCGTTATTACTTCCTACTGGGCAGGCGTATCGGCTGCGTGGTTGCTGGGGCGCATGGCCACTAGAGCTGCCGACCGCCGAGAGCTACTGAAGCGTTGCGGGCTATGGTCCCTGCTCCTGGCTCCAGTCGCATTTTCAATTGTGGCCCTCGGCAGCTTCTCTGCCGCTGGCGTCGCTCTGCTGATGTGGTGCCTGCCGCTAGTGCATCTCAACCTGAATGCCTCGCCTGAAAAAATGCCGGCCGCATGCTATTCCCGTGCTCTCGCGCGAATCAGCTTCGGCAAATACGAAGAGGCTGAACGTGCCGTCATTTCAGAACTGGAGCGTTTCGAAAACGATTTCGATGGATGGATGATGCTCGCGGAATTGTATGCCACTCATTTCAACGACCTCCCATCGGCCGACGCCACGGTCCTCGATTTGTGTGAACAATCATCCATCACTGCTTCGCAGCTCTCGGTGGCCCTCCATCGGCTGGCGGATTGGCACCTAAAGTTCGGAAGCGATCCAATACGCGCCCGCGCGGTGCTGGAACTGGTCTGCACCCGCCTTCCGGGGACCCATCTCGACCGCATGGCACGACAACGTATGCAACAGTTGCCGGCAGACCGTGAGGAGTGGCTGGATCGGCAAAAGGGCAAACCGATGCCCCTGCCCCACGTTCAAGACGGTTCGCCAAAGCCAAGTGCGCCGCTTTCGCGAGTGCAAGCGGCCTCCGCAGCCGACGAGTGCGTACGACTGCTTCAGAAAAACCCCAACGATGTCGCCGCACGGGAAACTTTTGCGCGACTTCTGGTGGAGAACCTATCGGAACCCCGCCCGGGGATTGAACAGATCGAACTGCTTTTGGGCATGCCTGGCCAGGAGCGGAACAAGTGTGCGGAATGGTTGGTCCTGATCGCTCATTGGCACGCGCGTGTCCTAAACGACAACGCTACCGCGAAACAAAAGTTCGCCGAAGTGATAAGAGATTACAGCGACACTCCGTATGCCTTTGCAGCACAACAACAATTAAACCTCATGCGTGCTGCGGAGCGTTTCTCCTGGCGCCGGCCACCGGCGTCACCGGCCCCTCGGCCGGACTAAGACGGCCGAATTCGTTTCCTGCCCTCCACCCTTTTGAGATAGTGACCCCGGAAATGTTTGTATTCGTCCAAGGTAAATTTGTACCGGAAGAACAGGCGACCGTCTCCGTTTTCGACCGGGGATTTCGTTATGGCGACGCCCTTTTCGAGACTCTTTTGCTGCGCAATGGCAAAACGTTTCGTTGGGCGGACCACTGGCGGCGTTTTGAACGCAGCGCGAACTTTCTAAAAATCCCACTCTCCTACACGTCGGAGGGATTGTTCGCCGTCGCCCAGGCATTAGTGGAACGAAACGTCTTCGCGGATGGGATGCTCCGCATACATTTAACGAGGGGCGTTGGCCCGCGGGGATACGCGCCAGGCGGGGATGAAACGCCCTTCCTAATCATGTCTCTGCATCAGGCCCCGGGTTCCCCGCCGCGCATTGCCTGGAACCTTTGCACTTCGAGATTCCGCATCACTGCCGGAGACCCTCTGGCGAATCATAAAACAGGAAACAGGCTGTTGAACGTCTGTGCCGCGATGGAGGCACAGGAACAAGGCGTAGAGGAAGCCATTCTACTGAACACAAATAACGACGTTGCCGAAGCAAGCAGCAGCAACGTGTTTTGGATTAGTAACGGAACCGTTGGCACGCCCCCGCTCAGCGCCGGATCACTTCCAGGCGTGACTCGAAAGATCGTTTTGGAATTGTGCGAAACCCTCGCGATACCACACGTCGAACAAAATCTGCACGCAGCCGCGCTGTCTCAGATGGATGGGGTCTTCCTCACGCTCAGCTCACGCGGGATCGTGGAAGCAGGCACGCTCGATGGCAATCCCTTGCCTCGGTCCGACATCACCGCGCGGTTGCAGGAGGCGTTCGAGGCATTGCTGACGCGGGAATGCCCGCCGATGTAACGGATCCTGGCGACGAGAGAGAATTAATCCAGGCCGCTTGCTTTGCGGGCGCGATTCAGGACGGTGCGGGCCAGCGTCCGAGCACGGTCTGCTCCTTCCTGCAAGACCTGATTCACATGGCCCAAGTTGGCCGCGAGCTCTGCCCGGCGCGAACGGGCCGCCGCGAAGTAATTCCAGTAATGCTCGAACAGCGCCTTCTTCAAGTCGCCATAGCCAAGGCCGCCGGCACGCAGGCGATTCTCAAAATCCAGGGAGATGTCTGGCGAAGCGACAAGCTTGAGCAGCTGCAAAACGATGTTTTTCTCAGCATCGGGCTTGGGCTCTGCCGGCGCGCGCGTGTCCGTCACGATGCTCATGATTTTTTTCCGCAGCGTCTTTTCGTCGCCGAAAATCTCAATGGTGTTGCCGTAGCTCTTGCTCATTTTCTGGCCATCCGTCCCGGGCACCACCGCCACCTCTTCGCGAATTCGAGGCTCAGGCAGCACAAACGTCTGCCCATAGGTTTCGTTGAACTTGATGGCAATATCGCGTGTGACTTCCACGTGCTGCTTCTGATCGCGCCCCACCGGCACGACGTTTGAATCGTAAATCAAGATGTCCGCGGCCATGAGCACCGGGTAGGCGAACAACCCGTGGTTCGCCGAAATGCCCTTCGCCACCTTGTCCTTATAGCTGTGACATTTCTCCAAGAGGCTCATGGGCGTAAGGGTCGTGAGCATCCAAGCCAACTCCGTGTGCTCCGGCACATCCGACTGTCGAAAGAAGACCGACCGTTTCGGATCAAGGCCGCACGCGAGAAAATCCAGAGCGACATCCAGCGAATTCCTGCGTCGCTCCTCCGCGTCGAAAAGCGACGTCATCGAATGGTAATTGGCGATGAAGTAAAACGCCTCACCCTGCTCCTGCAATTCAATCGAGGGACGCATCATCCCGAAATAGTTTCCGAGGTGCAGTGCGCCCGAAGGTTGAATCCCCGACAAAATTCGCATCGCCGAAAAGAAACACGAAAGGACCAGGGCTCAACACTAAAAAGTGCATCGCGGTAATGCGCCCGGCCACTCACCAACGGCGGGAAGCGGTCCTAACGGCCATCCCATTTCAAGATTGCCGCGCGCAAACGCCCGACCTTCTCCGCAGGCAGGCGCTCATCGATTGATCCGTGGACCGGGGCTTCACGGGCAATGTGGCCGTCGAGGAAAGCTACATTCGCGCGACCGCGGTGACGAAAGTGCGCGTTCGGGTAACCAGAGGACGCGTCACCGGCATCTACGTAGTAAAACTCCTCAAGCATGGGACGTTCCGGCGAAGCTGGCGGTTGAAAGTCGTTAATTTGCGCGGCATCGGCAAACAGAGCTGTTTGCGACGAGTCTCGAACTTGTCGCACGTTAACCGGGGGCTGTCCGAGGTACAGTGGCGAGATGGTGGTTGTAACCATAACCGTAAGCCGTTCCATTCGCCTTTAACTTGAAGTGGCCGCTGCTGTAGCGAAGCGCCGGGCAAATCTCCACCCCCAGGCCTTGCACGTATTCGTAGAGTGGCCCAAGCCTGGCATCAAAGGGGCGCGAGCCCTCGGCTCCATTCCCAATCCACCCGAACCAATAAATCACGCCATTGTTCGTGGCGGCGAGCTGGTAGGGAAACGTTTGTCCGTCGTGATCGTCGAAATACATCTGCGCCCCGATCCCTAGCTGGCGCAGGTTACTGGCACAGCGAATCCCCTTCGCTGCGGCATTGCCCCGGCTCAGAACCGGCAGCAATAGCGACGCCAGGCTGGCGATGATAGCGATGACCACGAGCAGTTCAACCAACGTGAACGCCGAGCGCGTGCGAACTTCAATTCTCGTTCTTGGTTGAATCACCGCATTCATGGCTTTGTTGCGTTCACACGATAGAACGCCCGCGCACCGCTGATGTTCGTGTCGTCCAGGAACAGCATTGCCGCCGTGCCGCGCTTGGGGACTGACACGGAGCGCCACACAGCGAAGTCCTCCGTGCGCTCCAATGTGTAACTCCACGCCAGCCTGGAGTTGAAAGTCCCGCGCCAGTACGAATTTGTTTCCGCTAGAACGAAATTGGTTACGGGGCAATCTGGCACCGTAATCAACAGGTTGTCCACGGTTCCATGCGCCAAAATGGATCCCCAAAACTGCGCTGGCCCTGTCTGGATCGCGTCACTCCAACTGATGATGGCAAACGCGTTGGCCCGGAAATCCGGATACGAGCCCAAGGCGAGATCTCTGAGCGTGTTCGAAGGCGTCAACCCATACGCCGCGCCATTACGAAGCACGGTTGTTTTGAGCAACTGGTTGCTCGCCGAATACGTCATGGTGATGCGGAAGAGGTCGCCCGTGGTCAACTCCAACGGATGATTGTCGCTGAATGCGACGCGATTGTTGGACGAGATCATGGTTGGTGCGAAGGTGGCGCCAAATCCCGAGTCAGGAAAGTAATCGAACTCGACAGTATTCCTGACGCCGTAGGTTGCATTCTGGCCCGACCCGCGAAATGCATTCGGGTTGGTCGCCGTCACGGAATTCACCAAGCCCAGTGCGATCTGAAAGGTATACGGCTTGTTGCTCGTGCTGCCCATCGTGATGTCGGTCATCTTCAGATCGAACGCCACGCTGAAGTCGTCATTCGAGGAAAGGATCGTGCCGAGCGGGAATTGGAAGAAGCTGTTGGGCCGGGATGAGTCCCATGTGACATCCATGTTTTGATGGGCGGCATTCCAGCGGAATAAATTGGTTTGGCCCACTACCCGCCAACCGCGTGCGAGCGGATCCGTTGCAAAGGATTCCGAGAAGGTCGCCGCGCGCACCAGGCCCGCGGCGACCAGCATCCACCCGATCAAAATTATTCGAGCCCCTTGCATGCTAATCGCGCGACTTGTGGCGCACCGTTGCGCTGAAGCCGTCCACCTCCGCCTTGCCGCTCACGACTTCGATGCGCACAAACCGGATGTGCGGCAGCCGAACCTTGCGCCCGCGCCGATTTCGCGCCCAGGAAATGTCGTATCCGGTCCCGCCGCCAGAGCCGTTATAAATTGCGCGCATCGCTTCCAGTGTGGCGCCCGGTAGTCGATCCATTGAGGCCGTCGGATCCACCGGCTGGCGAAAATCCCCGGCGCCATCCGTCGGAAAGTGACCATCGACCACCGGCGCCTCGTTCGTATCCAGCAGGAAGTAGTGAATCCCATCGCGGCTGACGGAGACTCGTGTCACGCCATCGTTATTAGCGAAGAGCGCGCCATCCGTCGCTGGTACACCAAGCCAGTCGAAGGTCACTGGATCGTAATCATTGGTGATGATAAATCCGCTGTTGCCGAAGATTAGGAAGTCGCGTCCGAAGGGTTTCTGGCGTGTGTTGTAGATGGGGCGCGCGAATTTCACCGTGAGCAAGCCTCCCTCCCCGATGGACAGAATCTGCGCGGTTCCGTATGCCGGATTGAACGGTGTAGTGGCGTCCTCGTATGGATTCACCCGGGACGGTTCACCCAGGACGGCAGCGGGGTTCGTATAACCTGAAGCGAACGCTGACCCGGGATTGTAAGTGATGACGCGAGCCGCAAAATTTGTGGCCGCGTGGGATTGAATAATGGTGCCGGCGCACGCCAGCAGAACAAGACTAAGTTTTTTCATGGGCACTGATCTGAGTTTTTGCCGGGCAAAACTTTGAGTTTACCCGAACAAGGTGACTGCGAGACCAGTGCGTAGGAGGGAGGCGCCAGCGCCGGCGTGAAGCCGACAAAAAAGCCTTCATCCCACGTCAAACGGAATGAAGGCAAAATCATTCAGCATTCTCACGCGCAACAGGCGCGCGAGGCTGGCCTCATCCTTCTCTTTGACGGAGAAGTTGGCCGCCGCAAACGCGAACGGCCACGACGAGCGCAGAGCAACCGGTATCCTGACTTGGAGCTTGGCCTCCTTCCGGCCTTCCCGATTCTTTTGAACCAGTGGCATGACCGCGAACTTCGCGGGCGGAATTCGTATCTCCTTACAGTGGCGCAACCGTCCCGGATTCTCACCGGGTTCCCTGACGTTGAACTGCGACTAAGTTCCACACTCGCGGAACTTTTTCAAAGAGCGCCGTTTTCGTATGCGGCAAGAAGACACTTGCCAAGAAGATTCTCAATCCCCTCGAACTCCGGCAGACGCAACGCCTCGTTTGAGCCGGCGCACGCGCCAAAAAAAGAAGCCAAAGAAAATCAGCCCGCAGGAATTCACCCCCAACGTGTAACCCAGCTTGTAGGTGCGTCCGGTGTTGCTGGCCGCGTAGATGGTCACATCGTTGCCCACAATCAAATTCGGCATTGAGATTGGCATCAGCGCTCCCTGAACCATCCCGTGCCAAAAGCCTGCGGGAGAGCGCCGTTTTTCGAGAGACTTCTCCGCATGATGCAGCACCCAACCGATGGCGAATCCCAACACCACAAGCACGGCCAGGCGGCGCATGACAGCGAACAGTATCTGTTCTCGCGTGCGTTTCGCTTGTTTCGGCCTGTCGTTCATCGTAAGCCACTCATGATGCTCCGTGAGCGCGCCACAGAACCAGAACATTTCGACAACCCACTCCGCACACCGGCGGAAATCCAGGCGGGCTACCGTGAACTCGCCCGGGTCAACCGACTTTTCCGGCTCGATGACCCGTACACTCGTGTGATGGTTCGCTGGTTGGGTGCGGAGAATTGTCGGCAACTTTCCATCTTGGACCTTGGAGCTGGGGATGCATGGCTAGGCAATGCCATGGAGCAATTTGCAGCGCGACTCGGCTGTCAGTGGCGGGTCACGAACCTGGATCTCAATCCGGTGCCGCTGCGCCTCAATAAAAACTCACGCAGTGTGGCTGGTTCAGTCCTCGCCCTGCCCTTTGCAGCCAATAGCTTCGACGTGGTGATCGCCTCGCAAATGACCCATCACCTCGCGAACGACGCCGCAGTCGTTCAACATTTTCGCGAAGCTCAACGCGTCGCCCGTCAGGGAGTTTTCATCACGGACATGCAGCGCAGCCCGTTCCTCTATACGCTCCTGTGGGTCTGCCTTGCGCGTGCTACGGCTGACGCCCGAGATGCGCGCGGATGGCCTTCTCTCCGTAAGGCGCAGCTGGACTCGGGCTGAGCTGGCCGCCCTCGCGCTGCGGGCGGGACTCACCGGAGCGACGGTTCGTTCTTACTTTGGGACCCGTTGGATCGTGGCCTCACGGAAGAGCGAAGCCATTGCCGCCGCCAGCGAAACCAGCGCCAGGTGTCCCGCCAAGGCCGTATTTTGCTCCGTTCCGCCCGGTAAATGACCTGCACCGGGACAAATTCCACTCGCTGCCCCGCCGCAACGAAGGCAAGCAACTGCTCGGATTCGATTTCAAATTGAGCGGCACTTAATTTGGTCGCATCGAGCGCGGCGAGTCGCAGGAGTCGGAATCCGCATTGGCTGTCGGGCAGTTCCTTCTCAGCCAATTCCGAAAGGCGCCGGCTCATCCAGCGATTCACGAGGCGCCGCAGCAGCGGCATTTTCTCCGCCTCGGTCATACGGTTGCCCACAACGAGGGATGCCCCGGTGCGTTCAGCGCAAGCGAGGAAACGAGGAATGTCCTGAGGGGAGTGTTGCCCATCGCCGTCCATGCACAGCGCCCAGGCAAACCTATTCGCGCGGGCGTAGTCCCAACCGGTGCGCAACGCCGCTCCTTTACCCTGAGGCCCAGAGTGCGAAACCACCATGGCACCCGCCTCCCTCGCGAGCTGCGCAGTGCCATCCGTTGACGCATCATCCACCACCACAATCTTCGGCAGCCAGGGACGAATGTCCTTCACGAGCGGGGCGATGAAACGCGCCTCGTTTCGGCAGGGAATAATTACGGCACACAGTTCCGGCCAATTCACAGCGGGAAAGAAGACACCAAACCCCGGACCGCACCTACAAAAACTTTTGACATGCGAAGCCGCCGCGTCCAAACCCCATGCAAGGAGAGGCTTGGAGGTGGCGTTTGGAACAAAAGGGATTGCGTCCAAATCCGCCCAAACGCTTAATACCCGGGAAATGGATCAGGCATTCACGGTCAGCCAGGAAGTATTGAGGCTGAAAGGCTCCGTACAGAAAAAGCTTCATGAGCGCGCTGCGGCTGCCGCGATGACTGAATTCGGCCGGCAAGTTTTTGTTCGTGCGGTCGTGGAGGTTTCGAATTTTTGCCGTGAAAACTGCTCTTACTGTGGCATGCGGCGAGACAATAAAACCCTCGCACGCCACCGTGCCCAAGCCGATCAAATCTCCCAGCTAGTGATCGAACACCGGCCTCAATCCGTGACCGACATCAACATTCAAACAGGTGAGGATCCGATCGCGGTGCGGGAAGTGGTTCTGCCACTGATTCGAACGTTGCGACGAGAGACGAACCTGGGAATCAGCGTCTGCCTCGGAAGCCTGAATCCGTCCCTTTACACGGAGCTCAAAGAAGCGGGCGCCACGACTTACATTATCAAATTCGAGATCGGCAATCGCCACGAGTATGCAGCCATGCTCGCGCCGGGAACTTACGACGAACGCCTCGAACACATTCGTCACCTCGCGTCCGCCGGTTGGAATGTCAGCTCCGGCTTCATCGCGGGCCTCCCCAGCCAAAGCGACGACGATTTGCTGAAGAATTTTGCCCTTGCCGCGACCTTGCCTTTGCGCGGTTGCAGCGTGAGTCCCTTCATCCCAGGCGAAGCTACCCCATTGGCAGCGGCGTCAACCGCCGATCTGGATCTGACGCTGAACTCCATGGCCGCCTTGCGTTTGATGCGGCCGGATTGGGTTATTCCCGCGGTGAGTGCACTGAATCTCGCGGGACCCGGGACCGGTTATCAACGTGGGTTACGCACCGGGGCCAACTTAGTGACCATCAACATGACTCCGAGCGATCTCCGGGAAGATTACCTCCTCTATAAGCGCGATCGGTTCATCATGACGGAAGAGCGGATTCTCACGGCCATTGCGGCCGAAGGCTTAACGCCTTCCGAGCAAAGCCTCGCTGACTACTACCGCGTCAAATACGCCGTGGCGGACGCCAAAGCCGCCTGAACCGTCGCTAACCTGTCAGCGCGTCCAATCGAACCACCGCCCAAACCATTTTTTCACAGCTGGAGTAAGGCGCGTGCGATTGTAGCTGTCGCCGCATTTACGAATCGCCTCCGCGAGAGTCGGATAAGGATGAATAACATTGGCTATTCTTCCCAATCCAAGCCCAGCCGCCATCGCAACGGACACTTCGCTGATGAGTTCGCCGGCGTGCGCACCGACAATTGTAGCTCCTAGAATCTCATCGGAACCCTTGCGCACATGAATCTTCACGAAACCCTCCACGTTGCCCGCAGTCGCGGCGCGATCCACTCCGTCGAACGGTTGAAAGTAAGTATCTATCGCCAAACCGCGCTGGTTGGCTTCCTGTGCGCTGATCCCAACGTGCGCGATTTCCGGATCTGTGTAGGTCGCCCAAGGCATCGTCAGCGCGCTGGACCTTTTGCGACCGTGAAAGAGGGCGTTCTGGATCACAACGCGTGCGGCGAAATCCGCGGCGTGAGTGAACTTCCATTTCAAACACACGTCCCCAGCCCCGTAGATGCGCGGGTTGGTTGTGCGAAGAAAATCATCCACTTGGACGCCGCCCATCGCATTCACAGCCACGCCAGCCGCTTCGAGGTTCAAGCCTTCCACATTGGGTACGCGCCCGGCACTCACCAGAATTTCATCCACCACTGCCCTGCCCCTCACCGACCCGTTCGTAAAAGTGATGACCTTGCCCTCACTCCCCGATTCGACCCGGCTTACGTTCGATTCCAGGACAAATTGGATGCCTTCGCTCTTGAACTGCTCCTGCAACACAGCCGCGGCATCCGGGTCTTCGCGATCGAGGAGCTGCCGCTTCCTATGGAACAACGTGACGCTGGCCCCGAGTCGCTGGAACGCTTGGGCCATTTCGCACCCGATCGGTCCGCCACCAATGATTGCAAGGCGAGGTGGCAGTGCGGTCAGGTTAAAAATCGTTTCGTTCGTGAGGAAGCCGACTTCGCGCAAGCCCGCCACGTCCGGCCACGCCGCACGGGCACCCGTCGCCAGGACTGCATGCTTGAACCGCAATCGCGTTCCGTTCACTTCCACTATTTCTGAACCAGCGAAGCGTGCGGTTCCCAGGAAGACGTCAACGCCCAACTCAGTGAAGCGCTGCGCTGAATCGTGTGGGCTTAGACTGGCGCGGACCGCGCGAACACGAGCCATGACGGCAGGAAAATCAATCCGCACGCCCGACACTTCAACGCCGAACCTCGCGGCCTGCCGGGCCTCATGCGCCGCCTCGGCCGACCGAATCAACGTTTTGGAAGGCACGCATCCCACGTTCAAACAGTCGCCGCCCAACCAATGCTTTTCGATTAACGCAACCCTGGCGCCCAGCCCCGCAGCCCCCGCAGCGGTAACCAGCCCCGCCGTGCCGCCGCCGATCACAACGAGGTTGTAGCGACTCGCGGGAATTGGGTTGATCCATTCAACAGGCCGAACATTCGCGAGGAGCCTTTGGTGGTGCTCATCATTTGGCGGCAGGAGAGGAACGGGCATGGCTAGGAGATTCTTTGGGCCAGCGCGCGTTTGGCAAAACGGGTGACATAAAAAATCGCCACCATGGTTAACGCGCCCACCGTCCACTTGATCCAGGGAGGTGTGGTGATCCGCTCGGTCAGGTCCCGCCCGACACTTCCAAAGTAGACGTACATCAGCGTCCCCGGGATCATGGCGAAGTTGGCGAGAAAATAATTCCAAAGAGGAATCCGGGTGAGGCCGAACGCGTAGCTGGTGATCGAAAAAGGGAAGACAGGTGCCAGCCGAACGAGGGCCACAATCTTCCAACCCTCTCGAGCCACCGCTTCGTCAAGGGCTCGAAAACGTGGTTGAGCTTCCAGTTTGTGAGCGATCCAATCCCTGGCTACATGCCGTCCGAGCAGGAAGGTAATATTTGCTGCAATCGTTGCGGCGAGGAGCACATAAACGGACCCGAGCCCCATCCCAAAAATGAAGCCGCCACCCGCAGTGAGAATGGCGGCGGGAAGACAGATCACCACCGCGGTCACATAAAGCCCAATAAAAACGAGGGGTGCCCATCCGCCGAGGCTTTTGATCCACATCAATGCTTGAGCCATTAGGCCAGTGTCCTTGACCCATCGAAGGACCAGGAAAAGACCGGCGAGTAAAACACTCGCGAGGATGATCCGCAGGACAAGGCGTGGTCCGGGGGCCGCAGGCGTGGCGTCAGGCATGAGTCAAGGTGCGCGTTGTGAGTTCAGGGTCCAATTGTATTCCGTATAACGAACAGTCACAGGACGCTTGCTCCGAATCTGCGCTTGTTCTGCCGGAGCGAAATAGGGGGTGACAAATTCAACGACGTTCCCCGAAGGCCGTTTGAAGTCATCGTCGAACCACTTGAAAATCGGTGAAAGGTAAAGAATACGACCGGTGGGATCCCAACGATTCTTCTCTTTGCTTCCCAAGAAAGCCCTGCCCTGCTCTTCGAGCTGATCGCTTAAACGTTCCGCCACAAACGCTTCTGAACGCAAGGGAGGACAACCGTTCGCCGCACACACGAGGGCGAAGTGAATCCGGGGCTCTGTGAAATGCTTTCGCAGGACGCGGTGCTCGAGATACTCCAACGTCACTTTTCGACCGAACCACGGCACGACCTCCTGCTTCCAGGGTCCTTTGAAAAACGTGCCAATGTCTTTAATGCTTTTGAGTGGATAACGATCCGCGACCATCCGCAGCGTGGCACCATTATACAGGTTGATCAGAAAGGCCAGTTGCTGCGCCTCAGGCCAGCGGCGGAAGTCACGTTCGGATACAGCAGCGGCGCTTTCCAACCAGGCGTCCAAGCGTTGGGGATTGGACTTTAGCCATGCGTAATCGACCCGGCCATGTTTTACCCGCGTCCTAAGGACATGGTCCAATTGACTATGCGTATGGTCGAACTCAGCTCCATGCGCGGAGCCCCAATAGACCAGCGTGGCGGCGAGAACAAACCACTTCACGGGGGGAGGCTAGCGCGCAAAGACGGAAAAACAATGGCCAACGCCCCCGCCTCGTTACCGGAAAGACGTTGAAGAATGAACCCAGGCGGCCAGCCACCAGTAACCCGTTGAAAGAGCGAAACTTGAAAAAAATCCGGATTTCTTTTGATCAAAACGGACGGGGCCGGGTCTGAGTTACAGTGGTTAGTTTGGTTGGTTAGGCAGTAGTGAGCGGTGCCGGGTAGTTCCCATGGCACCGCTCTTTTTTTAGTCCCCACGCGAGGAGCTTTTCGTGACGTTGATCGAGAGCCTTCGAATTCGGAGTGATTCCAGATCAAACCACGCCGCCCCCGCCGAAGCCTGAAGAACGCATTGGATCTGCAGATCAGCCAAGGGCTGCCGCAACTCAAACTCGTGACTCACCATTTGCCAGGGAGAATCGCCGGAGAGACGTCGCTCGACGGTGTTGGTGAACGCAGGAATAAACCCGCCCTCCCTCGGGTCACGCCCATTCGCGTAGGGAAACCAACTCCAACTCGCGCCTCTCGTATCCTTCCGACTGCTCCAAACGCGAAGCCCAGCCCCGGCATCACCAGCAGCCGAACCGCGGACGCCGATTGTTTTCACCCGCCCTTCCACCCGGTAGCGACCTTCTTCGAGCCAAAGGGTGGTGCACCACGACGCCAGGCTGGAGGCGTTGCCTGCCTGAAGTCGCAAGGCTGGCGGGGAACTGGTGGTGTGCGTAAACGTGACTCGGCCGAAGTCGCGACGTTGGACCCAGTTCGTCAATGGGACCGACACGTTCAAGGGCAATGGCTTGAAATCGCTGATGCTCGCCAACTGTGCATCGACGTCCTGCAGTCGGGCCGTCATTAACCGGACCAAACCTTGCGCGGCGCTCCGCTGTCTGGAGACGGCACGATCCCCTTCCAGGGCCAGAGCCGGTTGTAATCTCGCGCTGAGGTTCGCGATTTGGTTCGTCATGGACCGGAGATCGAAACCGTTCCGTCGCAGAGTTCGGAAGCGTTCCAGATACAGACGCCGGCCCTCGGCTGTTTCAAGAAGTGAACGAATGACGACGCCGGAACGTCCGGTCACGATGGGGCCGTTGGGTTTCCAAAACATCTGATCCAATCCGTGGGGGAAAAATACGACCCGGTTCGCGTCCAGATCGTGAAAAACCCGATAGTTGTTCCGGTTCATTCCGTACCCATCCCAATTCCACATCAGAACATCGAGGGCGTGCAGGGTGAGCAAACGATCCAGGTCAACGGTGCTTCGTAGACGTTCCAGGCGTCGGTCATGGTCAGGTTCCCGAGCAGCATTCAACAGCGTGATCAGAGCAGCATGATTAGTAGGGTTCTCGCCAGACGAAGCCTCAATTGGACGCTCAATATCCCGGCTGTTGGCTAAATCGTAAAAATTACCCCTCACGTTGCCAAAATGCCGACGCAGGAATTGTTTGTTCCAACCTTCCGCCAGCACGTAGAGGCCGAGATGGCGTCCGTTCAATTCGACCGTAGCATAATCGGTTCGCGGCACGGGAATGCCTGCGGCCGCGTAAACGTCGCGGCACACCTTTTCGCTCAGATAGCTGGGGTCTTGCACGGAGTTATTGAGCGAGATTTTTTGCAGCCCGTGGAACCGTTGCTTGTCCGCGAACTTATCGAAATTCAGCGTGAGGGCGGGCTTGTCTTGAACGGGCCGAAAGCTTCCCAACGAACCTTTCAGATGAACGGCCACGTTCGTCCAAACTTGATTTCCTTCCCATACCGTTGCGGGCACGTCCGGTCGTTGGGATGCACTGCGACTGCGCGGAACGGGCACATTGAGGGTGGACATTCCCTCTTCGCTAATTTCAATCCGCAGATGCCGCACTGCTGCGTTGGTAAATACTTCTTCGGTTGGTTCGTTCCTTGGAATGCCTCCGCGTGCGGCGGCTTTCAACGCGGCCGTCGCGCTGGACACGATTATAGCCAGGAAAAGAACCGACCAAAGTGGATGTCCCCAACGGTTCATCATGTCGAGCATCACGCAAGGGAGCGACGAGGTTGGCAATCCAAATTCCCCCGCGCCTTTGTAAAATCTACACCGGAGCCTAACGCAGACGGAAAAGCCCGATGGCATTTTGCGGTTGCACCATCCCGCACTACAATGGGGCGGAGGTACCTATGCGACACACAACTTTAATTTTGCTCAGCCTGATCATGGCATTGGGAGTCGGCTGCCGGCCGGACAGTGATAAAGTTCCCAAGGCGGAGAATGTGCCCACGCCACCAATCGATACGTCCGTGCGCGATACATCCACCACGAACGACCGCGCGACAACGCAGCAGAAGTTGTCCGCGAAACTGGAGGAACTGGATGCAAAGATGGCCGAGTTGAAAACCAAGGCGCAGCAAGCTGGCGGTGAAGCCAAAGCTGAATGGGAAGCTCGTCGCCCGCAGATGGAAGCTCAGCGGGAAGCTGCTGCTAAACGATTGGACGAGTTAAAGCAATCGGGCAAGGAAGCGTGGGATGTGACACGCACCAAGACGGAGGCAGCGTTCAATGAACTCGAAAAAGGCTTCAAGGAAGCGTGGGGCAAATTGAAGGAGTGACCGGCGGTGTTTCACTCATTTGGCAGGCAACTGTTCACGTTCTAGACTTCGCAGGTGGAGGCACTGTTAAAATTTCACGGGTCGGATTGGGTCGGAATGATTTTCGGTCTCATTTCCGCCTACTACCTCGCGAAGCACCGACGATGGGGCTTTCTAGTCGGAATCGTCGGCGGTGTTGGTTGGATTGCGTTCGGGATCATTACCCAAAGTATTCCGAGCATCATCGCTAACGTGCTTTTCATCATCATCAACGCCCGGGGCTTCCTGCGCTGGAAAGACAAGGGCCAAGGGGGAGAACCTGGCCAATCCGAAAACAAAACAGCCTCGCGACAGGCATGCCATCGCGAGGCGTGAACGGTCCAAACGGTTGATTACTGATTCCCCATTCCGCTGTCCGATGTTCCGCTGGCGCTTACCGAACCTGATTGTTCATCGTAGAGGCGTTTGGAGCGGGGCGTCGTGGCTCCGCTCTTGGTTTGTCCGCCGCGAATCTCACCCCGCCAGGCCCCCGATTCGTGACCGCGTGCTTCGACGAATTCCTTGAAGCGCTTCAAATCACCCTTTACCCGTGCCGACGCCAGTCCCAATGCAGTCCCCATTTTTTCCATCGTTCCCTCCGGTTCAAACCGGATTTGGACACTGACCTTTGTCCGGGTGTCTGAGACGCGAGAAAAACTCACCTGACCGTCGTTACGAGTGCCTGAAGTGCTACGCCAGGCAATGCGTTGGTCGGGTACTTGGTCGGTGATTTCCGCATCCCATTCATGCCGGTGTCCAGCCACGTTGCCGACCCAGTGAAGACGTTTATCATCCAACTGGCTCACTTGTTCGATGCCTTCCATGAATTCCGGGAACTCCTCGAACTGCGTCCATTGGTTGTAAACTGTGCTGATGGGTGCATCCACCTCGATAGATTGATCAATCGTTTCCATGTTCGTTCCTTGGTTAATGATGTCCGTTCGAGTCAGGCTCCTTCTTGGATAAACCTGTCGTTGTGAAGGCGGACTCTGTCAATGCACCAGGATCGAACGGAAGAGGAGCGGGGTGTGAAATGCGAAGATGAAACGCGCGTCCGAAGCCCACGCTTTGCGGGCGGCTAACGACGATTCTTTTGATTGGAACGCGTCTCGGTGCGGGCGGCCAAAGCCCATGCCACGATCACAGGTCCAAAGCAAATGGCGACGCCGATCGGCATGGCATACAACCCCCACCAGTTCATGTCGAATTCCATAGGGCGCGTAATCTGCGGGCCGGCGTTGGGAAGTAAAGAGAGATTTTGGCAACGCCTGGACTCGTCAGTGAGCACTGCAGGGCACTACCAACTTCGGAGCGTACAACCGGCCCAGTGGGTTTGCGCTGTAGTCATTCTGCTCCAGATAACGAACCCATACCCCGTTCATCTCAAGCAAGGCTGCGATATCGAAGTACTGGTGCGGGGAGGGATACTTTTCTAGATAGCTTCGAGACAGCTTGAAGAGCGCGACCGCGGGTCGAAGCCGTCCCTTTTGCAGATGGACGAATCCACCGGCGAATTGGATCAGGCCTTTATAGAAACCATAGTTTTCCCCCTGGCGACCCTCTCGTAACCAAAGTTCTTCCAGAACATCGTGAGCTTCGTAGTACAACCCCCGGTTAAAGCATTCGAAGTAACCAAGGTAGTGGGCGGGCAATTCCTGGCCCTGACAGGCTCGGATCAGTTCTGCAATTTTTGGGCTCTTCCTGCTCATCGATTACTGCCGGTGGTCGCAGTGTAGCCCGGGGCCGCAATGAAGGTAGCGATTCGCTTCCCGCTGGCCAGGCTCGACACCCTCACTTCCCCGCCGTGACTCCCGCTCGCCAGGCGCTGGGTCTCCCCATGCACGGCCAAGGCGTACACAGCATCATCATGCGCCTCAAAAGTTTTCGAGAGACGTTTCGTTGCAAGACCATGCGTGCGGACCCGGCCATCGATTGAAGCGCTGTAAAGATTGGTGCCATTCACCAACAACCGCGTGACCTCTCCGTCCCATCCCGAGAACTCCGCCGTCCGCTTCACATCTTGTGGATTCCATTGGTGAACGGTCCGCATCCGGCTGGCAGAAAGAATGGACTTGGCATCGGCCCAACAGACAGCGGTCACAAAGTCGGTATGACCCGTGTAGGTTTCGTCCAGATCCCCGGTGACTACTTCAAAGACCCGTGCTGACTTATCGCGACTTCCAGTCGCCACCCGTTTTCCGTCCGGGCTGAGAGCCAACGCAAGAACCCAATCCGCATGCTGCTCGATGGTGCGGGACAGTCGGCGGTTTTCCACGTGCCAAACACGAATCATGTTGTCCGCGCCGCCGGCGGCCAGCGTTTTACCATCGCCACTAAAGGCCAGGCAAAGCATCGCATCCGGCGTGGACACAAGAAGACTCGCGAGCTCACCGTTCGTGGCGTCAAACAGCTTAACCTCGCCTAATCTACCCGGTGTGCCGCTTGCACAGGCGAGCCAACGTCCGTCCGGACTGAAAGCCATGTCGAACGTTCGCTCGGCGATGTTGCCAATCCGCCGGAGCAGCTTGCCGGCGCTGGAGCTCCAGACTGTGACTTCGTGATAACCACTCACCGCAAGCTCATCGCCGGAATGAGTGAAGCTGAGTGCGGTAATGGGGAATGGCACCGAATAAACTTTGGGCGCCACAGGATGATTCGGCGCGGATAGGACAGCGAGGCCGATGGAGGAATCCGGTCCATCGAATTTCGCTCCATCATCAATCCATTCCCTGAGGATTAAAATCTGCGCTGGAGACAACGCATCATCTTTCTGCGGCATGCGATCCTCCTCCGCGTTTGCTGTGACAAGTTGGAAGAGGTAACTCGCGGATGCGTTGCCTGGTACCACCGGCGCCGTCTTGCTCGACCCCGGTTTCAGCAATGCTTCGAAGGTGTGCAGCCGATAACCGCCCTTCGCTTTCTCCGCGTTATGACACGAGAGACACTTTGCGACGAAGAGAGGAGCTATGTCTTTGGTGAACGAGGTTCCAGCGCCAACCGCGCGCAGCGCCAGCAACAGGACAGAGATAGTCAGGATGTTTCTCACGAGTCTGGTTGAAGACGGCGCGCCGTCGATGTGGATTCAGCCCGCGCCGTCCACGATCTGGCAAACGAGTGGCGACATGTCGATACCTGATCGCTGCTTGTACTCCCGCGACATGGCTTGGGTGAACTGCGCGAGGCCGTCATGCTTAACAAGGTTGATGGTGGCTCCGCCGAAGCCGCCGCCGGTCAGGCGGGCACCGAGGCACGCCGGTTGTTCACGCGCCAACGTCACGAGCAAATCCAATTCCTTGGTGCTGTTCCTGAAAAAGTCGCGCGAGCTTTCGTGACTTTGAAACATGTACTGGCCGAACTGCTCAAAATCGCCCGCTTGCAAAGCGCGTCCGCCGTGAACAACGCGCTGGATTTCGCCCACGACATGAAAGGCGCACTGGTATTCCCGCTCAGTGAGCTCGCTTCGATGACCGGACAGGAATTGCGAATCAACTAACCGGAGCGATTTGACTCCCATCTTGTGCGCGGCAGATTCGCACAACTCGCGCAACTCGTTGTATTCGCCGCCCACGAGTTGGTGCTTCACGCCGGAGTTGCAGGTGACAATCGCTATCTCGCCAAACATCGGGGCGTACTCCACGGAGAATGACTTGAAGTCCAATTCGATGGCGTGATGCGCCTTGCCGAAGAGGGATGAGGCTTGGTCGAGCAATCCACATTTGACGCCGACGAATTCGTTTTCCGCCGCCTGACAGAGCTTGGCCAGGTCCAGCTTTTCCCTGGCTCCGAGCGGTGCCAACTCCCCGTGCTCGTCGCGGTGCGGAGGTGCGGCAGGAGCGCCATCACGAAGGGAAAAGGGATAAAGGCGGCGCACGGTCAAGGCTGTGGCCACCTCGAGCGCAGCGGAACTGCTCATTCCAGCACCCATCGGGATGCTGCCGTCGATGGCGGCGTTGAAGCCTCCGACATGGATGCCCCGACGGCGAAGCTGGTCGATTACACCCTTCACGTAATCCGCCCAGGGCGCATCGGGATTTTTCTTCAACTCGCTTACGGAAAACTCTTCGGCATCGGGGAAAGCGGTGGCGACGAGCTTTATTTTTCCGTCGGTTCGGGACGCCGCCGCCATGTGGACGTATTTGTCCACGGCAATGGCCATTACCAATCCCTCATTGTAATCCGTGTGATTGCCCAGCAATTCGAGCCGGCCTGGCGCCTGCACCAGATGCGGAGGTTTGTGACCGAAGTTTCGCTTGAAGAGCGTCGAGACAGGAAGTTCCATGAGTCGGTCAGGCTGGGGTCAGGGCATCGATCTTTCGGGCAAGCGCGAAATCCTTTGAGGTCAATCCTCCCTCGCTGTGCGTCGCCAGCGTCAGCGTGACCTTATTCCACCGAATATCAATGTCAGGGTGGTGCTGCGCTTTTTCTGCCGCCGTGGCGACCTTCTTAACGAAATTCATGGAGCCCACGAAGTCCTTGAACTCGAAGGTGCGCGTGATGCTTGCCCCCTTCTTTTCCCACTCCTCCACATCGGTGAGAGCTTTTTTGATTTCTGCCGCGGTTAATTTCGCCATGCGATACAAGTGACATACTGAAGGATGAGCGCAACTCTGCGTTTCCCCGGTTCAGCGCTTGATGATTTCCTCCATGACACCGGCAAACCCACCCACCACCAGCGTGACGATGTTTCCAAGCAGCGCGACAACTCCGACGACAAGTCCAGCAATGGCTATTCCCTTGCCGGATTGTTCTGGATCGCGATTAGCCTGCGAAAGCCCGAGGGACGAGAACACGATGCCAAGAATGGCCACCGGAAGACAGCCGCAGCACACCAAAGCAAAACAACTCAAAACAAGGCCGCTCGTGGCCATGCCGTTGCCCTGGTATGTCCGCAGCGGCGTCGTAGAGGTCGCGAAGGGTGCAGGGCTAATTCCCGACGCATGCAGGCTCGCCAACTCGGGGAAGGACGAAAGCGATTTCCATTCTGTCGATCCCTCGGCCCGGACCAGGCTGTTGGGTTGTACCCGGCGCTCGTCCATCCACCGGCGCACTTCGTCGGCTGGCACTGGGCCGTATTCTTTTCCGTCGCCTCCAATGATTCGAAACATAGTCAACTCCTGGTGCCCACGAACACGAGCACGATGCCGATCATATTACCCAACGCGCACAATCCACCGAGAACGATTGCCACCCACGCATGAACTTTTCCACGCGCGTTCGGTTGTACTTTAGCGGCCCTCAGTCCCAGCACACCAAGAACAAGGGCGGCGATTCCGAGCGGCAATCCCAGGCAGGGAATCAGTGAGAAAATTCCCAGGTAATATCCGATGAGGGCTTTGGGATTCTTGTAAGGGATCATGACGCTCACGGCATTATCCGATGCAGCCTCGTTAACAGTAGTGGTGACGTAGGCGGGGGGCGGTGGCGGCAAACCCGTGAAAGCATCTGCAAATTCCGGCAACTGCCCTAGCGGAGTCCAATCGGACACGCCGTCGCCTTGTACCAGGGTTTGCGTCCCGGCCCGCCGTTGCACAATCCATTCGCGCACCTGTTCGGCAGTCACCGGGCCGTATTCTTTTTTGTCGCCGCCGAGGATTTTAAACATGCGTTTATGAGTTGAGGCACTGTGCTTGAAACTGCGGGCGTCCTCTGGCGCAGCCTTGTTGAACGTCAGATCGGCCTTGTGCCACGCGTGATAGCCAAACAAGCTGGAAGTGTCGATGGCGAAGACGGCCGGCTCGAAACAGGGAGTGGCCCTCGCCTTCGATGGCCAGGACGACCATGCGAACAAAGTTTCTGATTGAAGCCATGCCCGTCGCAACGCGCGACAATCGAAGGTGGCCTTTCCTGACTGCTTGCGCGCTTCCACTCGTTTTACTCGGAGCGCTCTTACCCACGATTTCGCTCACCTCCGTTTGTCAGGCCGGGACGCTGCGAACACTCGACGGAAGAAGCTACGATGGCGAAATCCAATTCACCGATGAAGGCGCATTGCTCATCAAGTCAGGTGATTCAAACACGGTGGTCGCAATCACCAACGTGGCCCGGGCGACAATTGCCTCCGGGCCATTCCTCTCCAGCGGCAGCACCCTGCCCAATGGCTGGCTGACACAGGACATTGGCGACGCGCGAGGTTCCACGCGCCTGGACACAAATACATTTTCGATCCGCGTCGAAGGTCAGAGCACCAACGCAAACGCATGTCATTTCGTCGCCCGGTCCATGACCAGCGACGGCCAGATCACGGCGCGGGTTGAAGCGGTCAGCGGCACGGGTTACGCCCAGGCAGGACTCATGATCCGCAGTCAGGTCCATTCTGCAGTTTACGCGGCGGTATCAGTGGGCAGCGACGGCAGGCTTCTTTTTCAAAGACGGGCCGACCCAGACCGCCGTGAAACTAAAACCTCGCAGGGTCCGCAAGTATCCCCTCCGGTTTGGCTGCGATTGCAAAAAAGCGAGAAATCCGTGGCGGCCCTGTGGTCCCAGGATGGAAGCAGGTGGCAGGTTCTCGACAGCGATACGGTAAAACTTTCCGCCGAAAAGACGTGGCGTGAAGGCGAAGGCGAAGTGAGCCTCTTGCGCGCCTCTTGCGGCGTG
The DNA here is from genome assembly GCA_963760275.1 of uncultured Verrucomicrobiae bacterium. Taxonomy (GTDB): domain Bacteria; phylum Verrucomicrobiota; class Verrucomicrobiia; order Limisphaerales; family SIBH01; genus JANNGC01. The sequence goes on along the minus strand of CAVXCM010000002.1, from coordinate 507,609 downwards.
TTTGCTTCCTGCCAGGGCAAGGGCACCGCGAGCCAGGCACGGATCGTTCCGCTCGTCATGTCCATGCAGGGGTTGCTCGGAGAATATTTCGATGGCCGGGATTTCCGGCAGTTGAAAATGGCGCGCGTCGATCCGCACATCCGTTTCAATTGGGCCGGCGGCGCTCCTGATCCATCGCTGAACAAGGATAGTTTCTCGGTGCGTTGGACGGGGAAAATCGTGGCTCCGAAGACCAGCGCCTATGCCTTTTACTTTGATGCGGAAGAAACCGCGCGTTTGTGGATCAACGATCGAGAGATGCCGGCGGCGAGCCTAAGGAGAGGAGCGAAGCCGACGCCTGAGCAAATGATCCCATTCACCGGGGGCTCCACAGCCAATATTCGAATGGAGTTCGAAAATGGCAGCGGCCCAGCGTCCGTGCGCCTCGGTTGGGGACTTGCAGGAAATGCACCGGAGCCGATGTCGATGACGAATTTCCTTTGCGTGTTTTTCGCCACCAATTCGCCCGAGAGTGTGGCCCTATCTCGCGTGACAAATAATTCACCACCCATCCGCGGCGTGCTTCTCCGAAACGGCTCCTTCCTGGCTGGAACAGTTTCCAAAGCCACTGAGTCCGCTGTGCACATATCGCTCCCTGACCGAAAGGACGTGCCGATCCTCAATTCCAAGGTCGCGCGGATTTACCTGAAAGCCCCCCAGCAAACGCTTCCCTACGAGGAGGTGCGCGGCCGCAGTGGCATCTTCATGAAAGGCGGCGATTTCTTCGAAGGCGACTTTCGATCCATCGAACATGGATCTGTCATCGCCAGTTCCGTGCTCTACGGGTTGAGGAGGTTTTCAATCGAGGGGGGTGAACCGCTCGTGATCCTGCTCAACGATCCGAGTCCGACTCGCTCGGGTTGGGAGGTGCGGTTGCTGAACGGCACGTCGCTGAGGGCATCCCGCCTGACACCAACGGCGCAATCCATCACAGTCGATGACACGGTGGTTGGTCGTGTCACCGTTCCCACCAGCGAACTGTTTGAGATTCGCCACGTCGCGCGGACGGTTGCGGATTGACTGCATGAACCTGTGGATTGAACCGCCCCTCCGTCCTGTCCTTAACCCGGACGAAGTTCACGTATGGCATGCTCACCTGCCCTCTCAACGCGCACACGCTGCGCGGTTCGCAGAACTTCTCTCCGCTGACGAATTGGAGCGTGCCAGCCGGTTCCACTTCGATGCACTCAGGGAGCGAGCACACTTCACGCGTGGGATCCTGCGATTGCTTTTGGCCCATTACACCGGGCTAAGCCCGAAGGAGATCGCCTTCACCTACAACGCGCACGGGAAGCCGGCATTAACGCCAGCCCAAGGCTCAGGGTTGCACTTTAACCTCTCCCACTCGGGCGAATCCGCGGTCTGGGCCGTGACACGCCGGGGCGAGGTCGGGGTGGATATCGAGCAGAGACGGCAGGACAACTCGCGCCTGAACGAGATCGCGGCACGTTACTTTGCCCAGGGAGAACAGGAGCAACTGCAAGCACTGCCGCCCGCAGAACGAACGCGCGGTTTCTTCACGCTCTGGGCGCGCAAGGAGGCCTTCGTGAAAGCGCGCGGCGATGGCTTGTTTTCAGGCCTTGCTGCATTTGAAGTCTCGCTCGGCGAACCACGGCTTCTGAGCATTGAATCCTCCACCGAAAGTATCGCGGACTGGTGGATGAGCGCGCTGCCGCCGCTGCCGGGGCAGTCTGGAGCAATTGTAGTAAGGGCCCCTTCCTGTTCTCCCCGTTTCTGGCAATGGGATGAAAGCGTGCTGGATGCTAACGCTTAGCTCGCCTGAGATGGTTCGCACCGCTCTTGACTAGTTAATCTCCGACCAAAGTCGGATGCCGATTAGCCCACTTACAAAAACCCCTGCAGTGACCTTACGCACGATTCGGCGCCTGCACGGCCCGTTCCAAACAGTCTTTCAATTTCGCGGCCAACACGTGCACATCCTTGGTAATCGCACCGAGATGATCGCCCGCGATGCGCTGAATCTCAACCTGCGGCGCTGCCTGGCGCCACTTCCTCTCGAGGAACGGCGTCAGGGCTTTCTGTTCATCCGTCAGGAATACGGTCAAAGGACCGTCGCAGCGTGGCGGGTGATAGCCGGAAATAATCCAGTGGAACACCGCGAGGATATCCTGATCTCCTTCGACTCCCGCCTTGGACGTGTCGTTAGGGATCGCATTGTCCGGAGCCGTTGTTCCACCCAGAAGCCGCCTAAACTTGCTGGCGGCAAAGGCCACCTTCCGGGTGAACGGCGAATTCCACTCTTCCCGCAGCCGATAGAGAATCTTGTGACCGCGCGCGAACACTCGGGTTTTTTCCTGCGCATTCCATCGGCGTTTGTTTCCACGCGTTTCGACGAAACGATACGTGGCGCGCAACCAGGCACTGGGTAACTGTGGATCGATCAACGCCACAAAAGGGACTTCCTCCCCAGCCGCTCGCAAACGACACGCCATCTCGTAGGCTACCAGGGCTCCGACACAGAATCCCCCAAGCAAATACGGACCTCTCGGTCGATGTGCCCGCAGGTCACGCAAATGGTGGATCGCAATCTCTTCCACATTGGGAAGTGAATCCTTTGAAATTTCGTTTGGCGGCAAAACGTAAAAGGGCTGGTCGTCCCCCAGGAGTCTTGAAATGTCCCGCGCGTAGAATCCGCCGCCGATGATGTCGCCGTGCAAAAAATAAATCGGGAGCTTATCGCCCTTGGTTTGCACTTCGATTACCGGTGCAGCCTTCGGCTTCTCTTCGCCAAGGATGAGTGTCGACAGGTGTAAGATGGTGGGCTCGTTGAATAAGGCCGAGACGGGCAGCTTGCGGCCGGTGATCGCCTCTACTTGGTCCATCATCTTCACTGCGAGCAAAGAATGACCGCCCAGTTCAAAAAAGTTGTCCCGAATGCCAACGGGCTTCACCCCAAGCAACTGCTCCCAGATGGCGACGATTTGAAACTGAATCGGCAACCAAGGCTTTTCGGCGGGGTTGACCGTCCGAGTTCCCATCGCCTGCGCCTCCGGAGGCGGCAACGCTTTTCGGTCCACTTTGCCGCTTGGCGTCAGCGGTAGCTTGGCCAGGAAAACGAACGCTGCCGGCACCATGTATTCAGGCAGATGTTCCTTCAACGCCTGCCGCAGAACATTCACGGAAAGTTCAGCGCCTTTCTCTGGTGTTGCATAGGCCACCAGTTGCTTTTCACCCGGCGAAGGTTCGCGGGCCACCACCACACTTTCACGCACGCCCGGTTGCCGATTCAGCGCTGCTTCGATTTCTCCCAACTCAACTCGATAGCCGCGGATCTTGACCTGGTGATCAATGCGGCCGAGGAACTCAATTTCACCGTTGGGCAAGTAGCGCGCCAAATCTCCTGTTTTGTAGAGACGGGCGGACGCCGATTTCTCCTGAGTTGAGCCTGTGCCGTGGTGCTTTTCCGAAGAGCTAAACGGATCGGGGATAAACTTCTCCGCGGTGACTTCCGGTCGCTCAAAATACCCCCGAGCCAGCGCCACTCCACCAATGAAAAGTTCGCCCGGCAACCCCACCGGCACCGGTTCAAAATGACGATCCAGGATGTACATCTGCGTGTTCTGAATCGGCCGTCCGATGGACGGCAGGTCTGGCCAAGCTTGGGGATCGCCATCCAGCGTCAAGGCAGTTACCACGTGTGTCTCGGACGGCCCATAATGATTGTGCAGCGTGGCGTTCGGATGCCGTGCAAACAACTCCCGCAACCGGGGGGTAACCTGCAATTGTTCTCCAGCGGTGATCACTTCGCGAAGCTCTGTGGCGGTAATGCCTTCGAGTGCGGCGGCATCCGCCAACTGCTGCAACGCGACGAAGGGTAGAAAAATGCGGGCAATCTTCTGCTCAGCAATGAATCTCCAGAGTTCACGAGGTGCGAGCCGTAATTCCGCCGGGATAAGCACCAGCGTTCCGCCGGAACACCACGTTGAGAAAATCTCCTGGAATGACACATCGAAACTCAACGAGGTGAATTGGAGTGTCCGTGCCCCGGTTGGCAGCAGGACGGATTGCTTGAGCTGCCAGTCCACGAGGTTGACCAATGGACGATGAACCATCGCGACGCCCTTCGGTTTACCCGTCGATCCAGAAGTGTAGATCAAGTAGCTGAGGTCTTCCGGCGTAGTGACATTCTGCGGGTTTTCGTGATTCAATCGCAGACCCACTTCCCAACTCCCATCGAGATAGAAAGCAAGGTTCCCAGCGTCAGGAAAAACATTCTTGAGCCGGGTTTGAGTGAGCAAAAGAGCGGCGCGCGAATCCTGCAGCATGAACTGCAATCGATCGTGAGGATAAGAAGGGTCCAGCGGCAGATAGGCCGCTCCGGCCTTCAGTACCGCAAGAACGCTGACCGCCATATCGAATGAACGCTCCACACAGATGCCAACGACAGAATCGCGACCGATGTTTCGGCTCCTCAGCACGTGCGCCAACGCGTTCGCCCGCCCATTCAAGTCCCGGTAGGTGAGAGATTCGCTCCCAAACATCACGGCAGGCATATCCGGCGTACGCTGGACCTGTTGATCGAAAAGTTGATGGACGCATTGAGTAGAGGGCCAGGAAGCGGTGGTGGCGTTCCATTCGCTAAGAAGTCTTTCTCGCTCCGGCGGCGTGATCATCGGAACTGCCGAAACAGCGCCATCCGGCCGGGCGGAAAGCGCAGCCAGAAGGGTGCTCCAATGTCCAAGAAGAAGTTGTACTGCCGTCGCGGAGAATCGCTGCGGGGACCAAGCCACTCGCAGCGCGATTTCTCGCCCTGGATACACGGCTGCGACCATCGGATACGTATCCGCGCCGGCGTGGGATTGATCCGCCTGAGCGTGGGCCGTCGCGATGGTAAGCGGATCAAATGCGTCGTGCCCAACACTCAAGACCGTCTCGAATAAGGGCACACGCGAAGGTATCTCAGCGGCGGCACGAATCTGTTCCAACGAAATAAATTCAAACGGGGCGGTCTCCTTGCCTTGCTCGGCCAATCCGCGAAGCCATGCCCGGACCGTTCGATCGGGCTCACAGAGAACCCGGCACGGAACGATGTGCACAGCCGTTTCGCTGTCAGCGGTTTTTCGTTCGAGGCATCCTTTGACCAATCCAAACGTAATGTCTTCTTCGCCGGAATAACGCTGCCAAAGCAGTGCCCACGAGGCGTGAAACAGCACGCTCAAGGGCACGCCCATCCGGTCAGCCGAAGCCCGGAGGGTGTCTGAAAGCACTTCGTTCAACTTCATCGAATGAAGCGCGGGTTTGCGCGACCCACTGGCATCGGGCGGCACGGTGGAGACGATGGGGGTAGCGGCACGCCAGCCATCGAATCGCCGTTTCCAAAAAGCGCCAAGCTCTGCCGGCGGTGGTGTCACTGATCGCTGCCCTGCATGACCGGTGAGTTCCCGCGCCAAGCCCGCCACGCTAACAACCTTGATCGTGTCCTGCTGCAAAAGACCGGCAGCAGGACGACGCACATCCCCGTCAAAATCAGACCCTTGGCGCATGAATTAAAACCTCACTTGTGGGGCCACTCTACGTTCGCTCGCATAAAAATCAAACACCCGCGAACTCTCGGAATCCCTGCCAAATCGTTGCCCCTTTCCCCTGCCCGGTCGTTTTGCTATCCCACAAGCGTGTTACACGAACTCACGCGCCAACCTTCCACCGACCCCACGGACATCTATCGCCGACGGGACGGATTGTATGCCACAGATATGCTGATTGTCGGAGTTGTCTGGCTGGACTTTTTCAGTTGGTTGAAAACGAAGCCGGCAAGCTTGGACGAGGTCATGGAACATTTTGAAATCGCGCGACGACCAACGAATGTAATGCTCACCCTTTTCGCCGCGATGGATTTGATTCGATGGTGTGAAGGCGCCTTTCACGTTACCCCCGGCGCTGAAGAACATCTGTGTGCTGACTCGCCTTGGTTTCTTGGTCCCTATTATGCCTCCCTTAAAAATCGAACCGTGTGTCAGGATCTTCTAAAAGTGCTTCGAACGGACAAACCCGCGAATTGGGGCAGCGAAAAGGGGAAGCTGGACTGGCACAAGTCCATGGAGACGGAGGAATTCGCCACGCAATTCACGGCAGCCATGGACTGCCGGGGTGTATATCTTGCACAGGCAGCGGCCAAGGAGTTGAGCTTGGGAGATCGGCGCGCGCTGCTCGATATTGCCGGAGGCAGTGGCATCTATGCCTGCTCGTTTTGTGCCCATTACCCCTCTCTTCGAGCTACGGTTTTTGAGAAACCTCCCGTTGATCAGATCACCATGCGCGCTATTGGGAAGCGCGGTTACAGCGAGCGCGTTTCAGTGCTGCCGGGAGACATGCTGTTGGAACCGCTGCCCGACGGTTTTGACGTTCACCTTCTTTCCAACGTGCTGCACGATTGGGATGTTCCGGTCGTGAAGGCACTGCTCAAGAAGTCGTTCACTCACCTGCCACCGGGTGGCATGGTGGTGATCCACGACGCCCATCTGAACGAGGAGAAAACCGGGCCCCTACATGTGGCGGAGTATTCGGTGATGCTCATGCACTCGACCGAGGGCCGCTGCTACGGGGTTTCCGAAATGAAAGATTACCTCCAGGAAGCTGGATTCAACATGATGCAGTTCAAAATAACAGCCGCCGCGCGAAGCATCATCACGGCACGAAAACCGTGATTACTTTCCGACGAGACCGGCGAAGAAACCTTTGTTCTCAACTTGCTTCTGCCGCACTTTCATCTGCCCTAGGACGGATTGCCAGGTGATGTAAAGCTTGTGCCATTGATTCTCAACGTTACGCAGCACGCCCTCATTGCTCTCGCTCAGGAAACGCATTGAAGGAACCGCTGTCATCAGGTTGTGAACGTCATCACGGGTCACTTGAGAGCCGTCGAGTACCGCCAGAATGATTTCCAGTTCCTGGGTGATCACACTCTTGATCTCCATGAACTGATTCTCGTCATCGAGCGTGAACTTCTTGAAACGGGCAAGACTTAGGTAGTGGTTGAATTGTTTCCAACACTCCAGGTAGTTCTCCATCCGCACGATGACGTCTTGCAATCTTTTGGCACTCATAAGGACTCAGTTCTTGGGCAATGTTTGGGGAGATAAAAATATCAAGGCTCCGCCACGCAGGCTGCGCGCGGTTAATTTCAGGCTCGGATAATAAACGTTTAATTCCTGCTGGGGCATCTGGGCCAATTGCGCGGCTCGGAAAAAAGCCATCACTCGCTCCCCGATTTCACGCATCTGATGTTCCGGAAATGAACCAGGTAGCGTTGAAACAATCACCTTCCCGTCACGGTCAAGAGCAAAGGCACCGGATGGAAGCTTGGGAAGCCGGGCGGCATTTCTTCGATTAAAGAATCTCATACAGTCCATTTCGCCAGAATGTTCCGCATCGCTTCCCGAACTTCATCGGATCGAAGCGCGGAACGAAACCCCACGCACAACGGCCCCTTCTTGGTACCCGCCAATGCGACATGGTTCACCGGGCTCATCCCGGTAATTTGCTGAAGTTGCCCCACCTGTAGTTTGTCGCCCAAACTGGCAAAAGCCTTTAGCGACTGCTGTGCCCATTCAGATACATGATCGGGTGACTCCAAACCCCACGACTTGATCTCACAACGCGGTTCCGGACCGATGGAGAGGATAAACTGGACACCGTTAAAGCGTGTCAATGGCATCAACGGCGATGGGGCGTCGAGTGACGCACGATTTCCATCCCCGAGCGCAGCGGCCCCCTCGTCCATCTCCTGCGCAATTTCGAGAAGCAGCGCCTGATACGAACTGAAAATGGCGCGCGGACGCTCTTCATCCCCCGAAAGCATTTCGAAGCTGCCAGTTCTCCAGCCAAGAATCTGCCGGAAAGCTGTTTCGCCCTTTTCGTCTTCGGTTTCAGCATCGATGAGTTCTCCGCTTTGAATCCAGATTCGACCCGTGTGCGGTCCGTTGCTGATTCGGAGCGTCGTCGAATTCTGCGAAAGGCACTCCAACTGGATTAAGTCCACTAGACTCTTGCTCTGCACACCGCGAAAACCGCCCATGATGTCGCGCTGCAACATTGACTCAACCGAATCCAAAAAATGCTGGCGCTCCTGCTCAGAGCCCGGCTTTTGCCAATACTGCTCCACGCCCATCCCGTAGGCGCGCGCCCGGAATTGCTCGTCCGCGATGGACGTCCAGACCACAATTTTAAGTTGAGGATATTTTCGCCGCGCTATCGCGATCACCTGCAGGCCATCCATTTTTGGCATGTTCAGATCCACAATGAGCAGATCGAAGGATTCTGATTCCAGAAGGGCCAAAGCGCGGGCGCCGGTGGATGCAGTATGAATGCCGGGCCCACTGGGCAATGTCTTCAAAACTTCCCAGTACACCTCCAGGAAATCTTGGTCATCATCGACCAGCAGAATCTTCGAACGCTCGGTGGCGACATTGCTGCCCATAAATCAAAAGGTCATTCTTTGCAGGACAAGTTATAACTTCGGACGATGCCGCACCTGACTTGAGGAGTAGCCTGGAACTTTTGCGGGTGGTAGCCGCCGGGCACAAAAAAAAACCGGCCAGCGGTATTCCGCACGGCCGGTTAAAAAAAATGGAAGGCTGTCTAGACCCCAGCGGGCTCAGGAGCGGGCGTCGGTGTCGGCTCAAACGGCACGGCAGGTGCCGGCTCGGCCTGCTCGACGGATTTGATGCGATAGCGCCGGGTTCCGTTGTCCGTTTCCAAATCCACCTCGTCCCCCGGCTTCTTGTTGATCAACGTCTGTGCGACCGGTGCCAGATAACTGATCAGGTTGCTCTCGGGATTCGAATCCCAGGCGCCGAGGATCGTGTATTGCTCTTCCTGGCCAGACCCCACGTCGATCACTCGCACCTTCGTCCCGATGCTCACAACGTCTGTCCGGGCATTGGAAAAATCAGTGCCGCGGGCCCGAACCAACTGCGCCTCCAGTTCGGATTTGCGGCGCATCAGGATTTTTTGCATTTCCTTTGCTGCTTTATATTCGTGGTTCTCACGCAAGTCTCCATAACTGCGAGCGATCGCGATTTCTTTCGAGTTCGCGGGAATCTTCTTCTGCACAAGGTCCGCGTATTCATCCTTGCGCCGTTCAAGGCTGCTCCAGGAAACGACGAAGGTTGTATCCTGCCGTGATTGATCTCCCGTAATGAGAGACTGAATCGCCGGATAGCTCTTCACGATGCGCGCGAGCAACGAACGCTTATCCATGTCATCGAACACAGTGGACAGCTGAAGGGCTCGTGTCAGATCCTTGATCACTTCCAAGTCCGCTGAACCAATCAATTCAACTAACAAGCTCTGATCGGAAAGAATGTAGTCGCGCAGCCGATTCGATTTCTTCTCGTTAAACTGGTCGCGCTCCATGGAACTGAGCATGGCGCGGAACACTTCCGGCCCCAGGATATCGGCGAAGGAATCCGTTCGTTCTTTTGCCAGCCATAGCAGCAGCTCACTGCTGGCTGCATGCTGGTTAATGAGCTTGGCAATCGTTTCTTTCAGCGAGTCAATCTTACCGTTGTCGATGAGCAGGCCGGCCAACTCGCCGCAAAGTTTGGCCGAAGTCGAGTTAAGCGCGTTGCGAACCACATCGGGCCAGTGGGTATTCGTAGCTTTGAAACTTTCCAGAGCCCGCCGATGTTTGGCGGCCGGCAATGCATCCATGAAAACACTGAAACGTGGTTCTTGGGACCAAATCGTTTGCGGTGTCAGTTCGCCTTCTGCAGGCGGAAGCTGCGCTGCAGCGCTCAGGTCGTCGCGGACGAACATTGCTTCCAGGGCGATGCCGGGCTGAGTGCGAATATGAGTCACGATTTCAACGTTCAGAGCCGCATTAATCTCTTTCACCGCGGCCGCCGTGTCGGATAGATCAGCGAACATTTTGAGCGCCTCATTGGCCGCCGCGGTGCGCGCCTTCAACCCCTTTGCCGCACGAAATTCCTGCAGCAACCGTTCCTGAAGCGAAACTTCGTTTACCTGATAAACGATGGGTTCGGATTTCTTGGAAGGCACCTGAAAGTGCCCGTCCTTTTTCAACTCTCGCTTGGCGACTTCCCACCATTTTTTCCAGTCCGACGTAATGACGTCAGGAACGAGCACCTGCTGGATTTGGTCAATCGTCGCGCGACCACCATAACTCTTCAAAACAAGCTTGATGACTTCCAAGTGATCCAGGGCCGCCAGCTTTCGAAGCCCTTCCAGATCGCCCGCTTTCTTGGCTAGAATATGATCAGCGGGAATGGGCTTCAGCGATTCAGCGGCAAAGCCAAGCTCCATGTGGTGGGCGGGCTTGTTGGGGAAATCGATGAGGAAGCGCGCGAATACGGTGTCAACTGTGGTAATCCGTCCAAAACCCCAGCTTTTATGAACGCAATAGCCACCCTCCGCCAGGATGGTGAGAGTCTCGATATACTTCGGATTGATTTTTCCGCCAGCGGCCAGTTTTTCAAATTCTTCTTTCATAAGATCAATTCTCTCGCCGACTACCGAGCGAAGAGGATTATTAAAAGGTGCGTTTTGAAAAACCAAGAGAAATTGCCTTGCGTCTGCTCCTCAAAAGGGAAGCCGGCGAAGATTTTATCGAGAATCTTTTAGAGTCTGAGATGACCCATGCGCGCGTGAGTTCCATCGACCGCGGATTGCTCCAGGAGCTGGCTTACGGCGTCGTGCGCTGGCAGGCGACCTTGGATTGGCTCATTGCTCGAAAGACGGATGGGCGGCCTCAACCACCGGCGCTTCAAATCCTTCTTCGCATGGCCCTTTACCAGATCTTCTGGCTCTCGCGAATTCCCGACCACGCGGCCGTCAACGAAACAGTCGAATTGTGCAAGCACACGGGCTTCGGGTCCCAATCCGGATTCGTGAACGCAGTTCTTCGCGGCTTCCTTCGGGAGCGAGAAATAACTCAGCGCGCCCTTGCCGAACTCAAGCAATCCAATCCCGCCCTCGGCTTATCGCATCCCCGATGGCTGACAGACCGCTGGGAAAAACGTTTCGGTTACGAGAACACGCTTCAACTGCTGAATTGGAACAACACACCGCCCCGGACCTTTGCGCGTCTCAATACCCTGCGAGCCAATGCCGACCAATTGCGCGAGCAGTGGGTGCGGGAAAATGTGACAGCTAAGCTTGTGGCTCCAGATTGGGCTGGGGATACGCTTGTTTACGAACTCCAGTCTTTTCCCGCACTCGCAACGCTGCCGAGCTTCAGGCAAGGCCTCTTCTATATCCAGGACCCGAGCACCTTGCTGGCGGTGACTGAACTCAACGCGCAACCTGGCGAAACCATCCTGGACTACTGCGCCGCTCCGGGTGGCAAAACGGCTTACATCGCCGAGCGGATGAAGAATGAAGGACGCATCGTGGCGCACGATACAGGACAGGATCGCCTTCAACTCGTGGAGGAAAACTGTGCGCGGCTCGGGGTGACGTGTGTGCAGGTCGCCTTGCCATCCTCTCTTGATTCTCACGGCACGGAGTTTGATCGCATCTTGATTGACGCACCTTGCAGCAATACCGGCGTCATGCGACGCCGGGTGGATTTGCGATGGCGCATCCGTGAGCAGGAGATCTTCCGCCTTCGCACGACACAACTTGAATTGCTCCGCAATGCCCTCTGCCGGCTCAAACCCGGCGGCACGCTCGTTTACAGCACGTGCAGCCTCGAGCCGGAAGAAAACGGCGAGCTCGTCCGCCAGTTTTTAAGCGAAAATCCCCGACTCAGTCTGCAGCGCGAACGCACACTCGCCCCGTGGGAAAACGGAGTGGATGGCGCCTACGTGGCACGCTTGGCCTGAGCCAGTGCCTGTCCTCGTTTCAGCCACCGCCTGTCAGAGGCGGACACTTCGCGGGACTTGAATTGACAACGGCGCTCGAAAACGTGTGCAGTTCATCCGAATTCCGAAACTCATTATTGTGAAAAAATTTAACGTCGGCATCATCGGTTACGGTTGGGTGGCCACCGCCCACATCCCAGCCATCAACGCCAGTTCGCAAGCCCAGGTTACCGCCATCTATTCCTCGCGCCCGATCGACGACACCGAGGTCAGCGCGAAACACGGCGGCTCGATTCGCACTTACACCAACCTCGATGAAATGCTCGCCGACCCAGACATCCACGCGGTGTCCGTGTGCAGCTATCCATACCAGCACACAGAGCAAGTCATCAAAGCGGCCAAGGCCGGCAAACACATCATCATCGAGAAACCACTCGCGTTGTCCTGGAAGGATTGCCTCGCCATCAAACGGGCCGTGGATGCCGCGGGCGTAAAAGTGTGCGTTTGCTTCGAATGCCGGTTCTCCAGCCAATTTCTCACCACTAAATCCGTCATCGACCAGGGACTGCTCGGCGATTTGCACTACGGCGAGATTGATTACTACCACGGCATCGGGCCGTGGTACGGACAGTTCCGCTGGAACACGCGCAAGGACGCGGGCGGCTCCGCGCTGCTCACCGCCGGCTGTCACGCGCTCGATGCGCTGCTGCTCTGCATGGGCAACGACGTCGCGGAGGTAACGAGCTATGACACCAAATCGAAGAGCGACATCTTCGAGCCCTACGAATACACCACGTCGAGCGTCACGATTCTGAAATTTAAGAGCGGCAAGATCGGCAAGTGCGCGGCCATCGTGGACTGCCTCCAGCCCTACTACTTCCACACGCATCTCGTGGGCAGCGACGGCAGCCTGCTCGACAACAAGTTTCACTCGACGAAACTCGGCGGCCTGAACAAGAACGCCTGGAGCAACCTCTCCATGAAGATGCTGGATTCCGGCGACGTTTCCGATCATCCCTACACCACACAGTTCGCCGCCTTCTTCGACGCGCTGGCAAAGAACAAGCACATGCCGCTCACCAGCCTCGACGACGCGATGAAAACGCACGAAATCATTTTCGCAGCGGACAAGTCGGCGGCAACAGGGAAAACGGTGAAGTTGTGAAACAACATTCGAATAATCATGTTAGCCCTTTGCGCACATGACTTTCGGAGACCCCAAAGACTTTGCGATTGAGGCGTATCACGAACCCTACGGTCCTCAGTATGGTGGGTTTGGCAGAATGTGCATTCACGTTCAGGGCGTGTGCCTCAGCGACATCCGGGACAACCACTGCTCGTTGTTTCACGCTACCGACCGCATTGGAGAGGTGGCCGCAGATTTCGAATCGCTCGGCGATGCTAGTTTCGCAGCTTTATCGGGCGCTGAGGTGTTTGCTTTCATTGACAGTAAGATTTACACCGGTGAGGCGTCGGAGAGTGGGCCGAGCTACGCAGCATGCGATTTTCTCACAAACACGGGTGAGATGTTTGATGGGACAATGATATTCATCATCTTCCGCGCGCCTGACCGCGTTCACATTTTGTTTCGGCTTCGAGATGACACGGTTGGTTCGGCTTCATGTAGCGTCCCGAATTTCAGGAGAGTTGCCGATGCCTACATTGGTTGGTTCGACGAGCAGGTGCGCAAGACTGCTGTGCACTTCTTCCCCATCAACCCATTTGACCTGGATGAGAAAGTTCCAGAGGAACGAAACGGCTAACCATGCGAGCCGGGGACCCTGCCACTAGATGCCGTTTTGAATTACTACCCATGAATCCGCCATCGCCATCGCCGCGCACCCGGACGACATCGAGTTCACGATGGCGGGCACGCTCCTGTTGCTGAAAGAGCGCGGCTGGGAAATCCACTACTTCAATCTCTCCACCGGCCACTGCAGCAGCGCGCGACACGACGCTGCCTGTCGCCGGCTTGACTGCCACGGCTGTCATGCCACCCTGCGCCCATGACTGCGACATCTCTTCTCCGGCTCAAGCAGCAGATTTCCCAGCTCTCCGCCAAAGAGAGAGTGGAAATAGCGGCCTACCTCCAGCGCCTTCGGCAGCAAAGCCCGGCTTGGAAAAAAGAGATGGCCCGGCGGATGGAAGAAATGGATCGCGGCGTGAAGTTCAAACTTTCGAGCCGGATTCCGCGCACACGCCATGCCGCGGCTTGAATATGAGCCGGTCTTCTCGGCCAAAGCTTGGGAACTGCTTTTGAGCCTGTCCAAGAGGCGCCGCGAGAGGATTGCTCGTCTCGCTTACGTCCTGGGCGATTTTCCTTTTCGCGTCGGCGACTACCAGACCACGGACAGTGTTGGACGTCCGCTGGAAAACATTCAGTTGGAAGGATTCCTTTTCACCTACTGGGCGGATCATGGAGCCGGTGAATTGCGCATCGTTGATCTCGTCGAGTTGTAGCCCTCACTTCGCCGTGGCTAAAAAATCCGTCATCGCCATTGCCGCGCATCCGGACGACATCGAGTTCATGATGGCGGGCACGCTCCTGCTGCTGAAAGAGCACGGCTGGGAAATCCACTGCTTCAATCTCTCCACCGGCCACTGCGGCAGCGCGCGGCACGACGCGGCCACGACGCGGCGGTTGCGGCTTGCGGAGGCGAAGCGCGCGGCGAAAATTCTCGGCGCACATTTCCATCCGCCCATCGCGGACGATCTGGAAATCTTCTACGACCTCAAGCTCCTGCGCCGGGTGGCGGCGGTGATTCGCGACGTGCGGCCGTCCATCGTCCTCACGCATTCGCCGCAGGATTACATGGAAGACCACATGAACACCTCGCGCCTCGCGGTGACGGCGGCGTTCGCGCGCGGAATGCCGAACTTCGTCACCACGCCGAAACGCCCGGCAGCGGACGGCGATGTGACCGTTTATCACGCCCTGCCCCACGGCTTGCGCGACGGACTACGCCGGAAAATTTCCGCCGAACTATTCGTGAACACCTCATCCGTTCACGCCACCAAACTCGCCGCCCTCGCCGCCCATCGCACGCAGCAGGACTGGCTCGACGTCAGCCAGGGCATGAACTCGTACCTGCAAACAATGGAAGACACCTCGCGCGCCGTCGGCAAAATGTCCCGTCGCTTCACGCACGCCGAAGGCTGGCGGCGTCACTCGCATCTCGGCTTCTGCGCGAAGAACAGGCCGACCCCCTCCGTCGAGCGCTGGGCGAGCGATGTGCAGTCAACCAAAGTTACAAACGCGAGCTGTAATTACCTCAAATGCGCATTCTCGGTATCATGTCTGGCACGAGCATCGACGGTGTCGATTACGCCCTGTGCGACGTGAACCGCGGCTCAGTTCGCCTACTGGAGTTTTGGTCTCGCTCATTCCCCAAAGCCCTGCAGCGCCGCCTGCATGCCGCCGCTGCGAACCAGAGTCCTGCCCATGAACTCGCTCAGCTCCATCACGACCTGGGACGGCTCTACGCGAACCAGGCGAAGCAATTAAAAACGTGCCTAGACCTGGTCGGACTGCATGGCCAAACCGTGTATCACAATCCCGGAAGACGTGCGCCGGCCACGTTGCAAATCGGCGAACCGGCTTATCTCTCAGAAGCTCTGCGCGTGCCGGTCATCAGCAACTTCCGCCCTGCCGATCTCGCGGCTGGAGGACAAGGCGCGCCACTGGCCACACTGTTTCACCAGCTCGTTTTTGCCCAGCGCGGCAAGCATGTATGCGTGAACAATCTCGGGGGCATCAGCAATGTGACTTCACTCGACTGGCGCACCGGGCGCACGCCACGCCTGCTGGCATTCGATACCGGGCCTGCAAGCGTGCTGATCGATCTGGCAATGCGTGGATTCACGCGCGGAAAGAAGGCTTATGACCGTGATGGCGTGTGGGCCAAACGCGGTGTGGCCTGCGAAGCCCTGCTTGAACGCTGGCTCCGGCATCCGTTCTTCCAGCAAGCTCCGCCCAAGAGCACCGGGCGTGAATTATTCGGAGAACGCTTTTGGGATATGGAGCAAGTCAGCCTCGCCCGTCTATCGCGTTTTGATGTGATTGCCACGCTCACCGAATTTACCGCTCGTTCACTCGCAGTGAACTACAAGCAACACCTGCCCTCCTCGCCGGACGTGGTTATTCTGACGGGTGGCGGCGCGAAAAATCCGGCAATAGTCGCCCGCGTCGGCAACGCACTCAGCCGTGATCATCCGGAGTTGCGACTAGCCGTCCTCCGATGATTTTGGGTGGCCCGCTTCCGCTATCGAACCTGCGGCATTTGCTCTCCTTGCCTACTGTCGGTGGAAGCAGATCCCGGGCAACGTTCCTGTCACAACCGGTGCGCTACGCGCAGTTCTGCTTGGGCAAGTTACGGGTTGAGGAAAATTAACGGAGGCAACAAGCGAAGTCCCCGAGTCGGGACTGGTGTTCGTCTTCGCTTTCGTGGCGTGCCTCATTTCCAAGCAGCGCCACTAGGAAACAGCTTGCCGGTATTTCTTCACCGAAGTACGACAATAGTATGAACCGCCGCAAATTCCTCAAGAGCAGCGCTGCTGCTTCCTTTGCAATTGCCACAGCTCCCGCGTTCGCCGCTGACTTCGGCGACATGAAAAAGCGCGTCGGGCTCATCGGCACCGGCTGGTATGGAAAGGTCGATTTGCTCAGGCTGATTCAGGTCGCCCCGGTTGAAGTGGTCTCCTTGTGCGACGTGGACAAGAAGATGTTGAGCGACGCCGCAGAGATTGTGGCCTCGCGGCAAAAATCTGGAAAGAAGCCCCGTCTTTATGCGGATTACCGCGAGATGTTGCAGGAGAAGGATTTGGACATCGTGCTCGTGGCCACGCCCGACCATTGGCACGCGTTGACGATGATCGACGCGGTGAAATCTGGTGCGGACGTTTATTGCCAAAAGCCCACCAGCGTCGACGTCGTGGAAAGCCAGGCGATGGTTGCCGCGGCACGAAAATACAAACGCGTCGTTCAAATTGGCACTCAGCGCCGTAGCACGCCCCATCTCATCGAAGCGCGCGACAAAGTCATCAAAGCCGGCTTGCTCGGAAAAATTTCGCACGTGGATATTTGCTGCTACTACCATATGCGAGCACGCGAGGTGACACCCGCCTCGGGAACGCCACCGGAAAATCTCGACTATGAGATGTGGACGGGCCCGGCGCCGAAATTGCCCTACCATAAAATCATGCACCCGCGCAGCTGGCGGGCTTTCATGGAATACGGCAACGGCATCGTGGGCGACATGTGTGTTCACATGTTAGACATGACGCGATGGATGCTTGACCTCGGGTGGCCCCGGCGCATCAGCTCCAGCGGTGGCATTTATGTCGACAAGAAAAGCGTTGCGAACATTTCCGACACACAAACTGCGACCTTCGAATTCCCCGAGCTAAATGTCGTGTGGACCCATCGGTCCTGGGGCGATGCGCCCGACCCGAAATACCCCTGGGCAGCCATCTTCTACGGGGAGAAAGGCACGCTGAAAGCCGGCGTGAACGGCTACGATTTTTATCCGCGTGGCAAAACTCAATCCACACTCAGTGCCGAACCTCTCTTCGAGTACGAAAAGTTCCCCGAAGACAAAACAGAAAAAGATTTGGAACGGCATGTGGCGTCCGCCGTCCGCTGGCACATGCAAGATTTTCTAAGAACCATCGAAAGCCGGGAAAGACCGGTCGCCGATATTGAGCAGGGTTATATTTCAAGCGCCTCGTGCATCCTAGCGAACCTTTCCGCTCAATTAGGCCGCTCCCTTACCTGGGACGCCATCGCTGGGAAAATTGTGGGGGATGAGGCAGCGAACAAATTGCTCGCCCGACCTTACCGCACACCCTGGGTGCACCCAGAGGCGGCGACGGTATAGGTGACAAAAGCGATTGCCACTGGATGAGAACGGCGGCCGAAAGCTTTAACTTTTTGTGAAGGCAAGCACGCGCCGGTTCCCCTCCATCACTTCTTCATGGTTCATGCAAAGCGCTGCTGCCTCAGATCGTTCCAACGCTTGCGCGTAGCCCTGCGCTGCAGCCAGTTTGAACCACGTGTAAGATTGGATCCGTAGCTCGCTGCCAGCAGTGTCGTCGGAAGCATCACAGCGACCCACTCGATCTCCCAGATTGAATTGCGCCCCTGCATCGCCCCCTTCGGCTGCGCGACGAATCCACATCACAGCGGTCTCGTCATTTCGAGAAACGCCGTGGCCGGCGGCGAACATGAGGCCCAAATTAAATTGCGCCAGGTGATGGCTTTGATCTGCAGCTTTGAAATACCATTCCGCCGCTTCCATATGATTTTGCGTCCCTGAAACGGCGAGGGAAACCGCCAAACGAAATTGAGCCTCCACATTGCCGTCTGCCGCGTCTGCACGGGTGAAGGACACATCGACATCCAATGGAGATTCCGGCTCGGAACGGTTTTGCATCTCGGGAACGTCGTCGCTTCGAGAGTGAACACAAGGCTTAAATCCCCAACAGCACCGTCAAAAAGATAAATTGGGTAATAAGTTGCTATCTGGAAAAAACAAGCGACTCTCCGCGGGTCTGTATGGATAGCTTGTCAGTTTCAAGGTCTGGTAAATCCTCAGGTGAACGCAGTTCAGTGATGATTAGAAACCCGATTGTCGGGAACAGTCTGAAGCAAGGGGTTAATCAAGAGACATCACAACATGAGTAACAAACTGTTCGTAGGGAATCTTTCCTTCAACACGACCGAAAACGACCTCCAGGATGCGTTTGCGCAGCATGGCACTGTCGTGGAAGCCAACCTGATGATGGACCGCATGAGCGGCCGTCCCCGTGGTTTTGGTTTCATCACCATGAGCACACCAGATGAAGCGCAGGCCGCGATTGCCGCCTTGAATGGCAAGGAAGTCGATGGACGAGCCCTCACAGTCAACGTTGCCAAGCCCCGCGAAGAGCGCACGGGCGGCGGCGGTGGTGGTGGCGGGTACGGCGGTGGCCGTCGTGAAGGCGGCGGTGGTGGTGGTGGCGGCCGCAATCGCTATTAATTCTTGAATTTTCATGAGCGGGGCTCGGTTAGTCCGGGCTCCGCTCTTTTGTTTTACGGCTCTGTCCCTCCATCGGTCTGCAGGACGGCATGCCCCATTCGCAGGCCATATTCCCATTGAAAATGAATCAGACTAAAGAAGGACACATTGAAGTCGAAGGCGTCGTGGCCTCCGTTCTCGCCGGAACCATGTTTCGCGTTGAGCTCGAAAACAAACACGTCGTGCTCGCGACCATCTGCGGAAAGATGCGGAAACGCTGGGTGCGCATAACCACGGGTGACCGGGTCAAAATGGAAATGTCCCCCTACGACCTCAATAAGGCTCGGATAACCTGGCGCTTGCGTTAAGCGACCGAGGGCGGGCTCAATCCGGGGACACGTCAGAACCTTCGCTCGTTCTGTTGGCCTTGCGCCGAAAAAGCACGACCACGTGACCAACTTGCATAATCAGGCTGGCACCGACGGTATCGATCAGCTTCCGCCCCAACTCCCTTTTCTCCTCTTTAAAGTCGTCGAACTTCACTTTCACAAGTTCGTGATGAGTAAGGGCGTCATCAACGGCCTTCAAAAATTCCGGGCTCAGACCATCTTTGCCGACCTTGAGCATCGGCTTTAACAGTTGTGCGCGTGCTTTCAGGGCGCGGAGTTCACGATTCGGAAGTTCTTGAGCCACGGGCAAATCCTAAGGCAAGAAAACCAATGCCAACGACTACTTAATTTTGTAGCCGCCATCGGGAAGCTTCTCGCGATACTTGTCATGGCAATCTTTGCAGTTCTTACCCAGTGCGCCCCAACTGGATTTCACCTTGTCCCAATCGCCGGCTTTGGCGGCCACGGCCGTGGTCCTTGCCGCAGCAGCAGAATCGTCGGACCATTTCGTGGCGTCAGTGGTTTTGCGGGCCTTAAAATACGCCGCCATTGCCTCATAGGAGACCGCCACGATTCCCGCATCCTTTTCGATGGCCACTGCGTTCCTGGCTTCGAAGTTGCCTTTGAATTCCTTGTTGGCCTTGCCGACTGCCTTCATGTGCTTCTGGAAGGCCTTTTCGTCCAGCGCGTCTACGGCAAAGGTGCCGGTAAATGAAAAAGCCAGAACGGTAAGGATGGAGAATAATTGGAATTTCATGCGCGGGACGTTTTCTAAGTGCATGTGGCTTCCAGTTGCGAGCACGAAAGTCGTTGGGTCGAAAAAAAAAGCCGCCCCGGTTTCCCGGAGCGGCCGTAATGGGCGTTCACCACATGGGTGAGTGCGCCCGACGTGCTGGACGCCGAAGCGCCCGCACAAGGTCGCCTTTCGGCGACAGCTATTACTTCTTTTTCTTCTCCAGTTTTCCGTTTTTCGCAACCCCTTTTCGTTTCTCCTCAATCGCGGCTTGCGCGGCGGCGAGACGGGCTACCGGAACGCGGAAAGGCGAGCAACTAACGTAGCTCAGACCGATACGGTGGCAGAACTTCACAGAGTCCGGGTCGCCGCCGTGTTCGCCGCAGATGCCCAGCTTGATGTCCGGACGGGTTTGGCGGCCTTTGGTGATGGCGATTTCCATCAATTGGCCGACGCCGGTCTGATCAATCGATGCGAATGGATTCTTCTTCATGATTTCCGATTCCTGGTATGCACCCAGGAAACTGCCGGAATCATCGCGACTCATCCCCATCGTCGTTTGGGTCAGGTCGTTCGTTCCAAAGCTGAAGAACTCTGCCGTCTGCGCAATCTCGTCCGCGGTCAGAGCGCCGCGCGGCACTTCGATCATGGTGCCCACGCTGTAGGCAAACTTGACCTTTTTCTCCTTCATCACTTGGGTCGCCACTTCGTGAACGATGTCGGTTTGCAGATCGAGCTCCTTCTTGAAACCCACCAGCGGAATCATGATCTCAGGCTTGGCCTTGAACCCTTCCTTCGTTGCATCGGCAGCGGCCTCGAAGACGGCGCGGGCCTGCATGCGAGTGATCTCCGGATACTTGATGCCGAGCCGGCAGCCGCGGAAACCGAGCATGGGGTTGAACTCGTGCAATTCGTGCACGCGGCTCATGATCTTTTCCACCGGAATCTTCAGCTTGCGTGCAAGATCCATTTGCTGCTCTTTCGCATGCGGAAGAAATTCATGCAGCGGCGGATCCAGGAAGCGAATGGTGGCCGGGAAATCCTTTCAAGGCTTTGAAGATGCCGTGAAAATCTTCGCGCTGATAGGGAAGCAACTTCGCCAGGGCCGTTTCGCGAGCTTCAAGTGTATCAGCCAGAATCATTTCACGCATTGCGTCGATGCGATCGCCTTCGAAGAACATGTGCTCGGTGCGCGTAAGGCCGATGCCGGTAGCGCCGAACGCAATGGCATTCGCGGTTTGCTCCGGATTGTCCGCGTTGGTCCGGACTGCAAGGCGAGTGGCTTGGGAGCACCACTTCATCAATTGAGCGAAGCTCTTGAACTTCTCGGTGGCTTGCGCCGCACTTGTCGCCGTTGATGCAGACCCGCAATAATTTCCGACGGAGCGGTCTTGATCTGCCCGCCGTAAACGAGGCCCGACGTCCCATCGATTGAAAGAAAATCCCCTTCCTTGAAGGTCTGTCCGTCCACAGTCACCGTTTTCTTATCGTAATCGACATGCAGCGCAGCCGCGCCGCACACGCACACCTTGCCCATCTGCCGTGCCACGAGTGCGGCGTGGGAAGAGACGCCACCGCGAGCCGTAAGAATACCTTCTGCAGCGATCATGCCGCGCAAATCTTCCGGGGAAGTCTCCACACGAACCAGAAGAACCTTCTCTCCTTTCTCGGCGGCGACGACAGCGCGGTCCGCGTTGAAAGTAAATCTTTCCCGTCGCGGCGCCAGGGCCAGCCGGGAGACCAGTGGCGATGGCCTTCGCTTTCTTGACCTCAGCAAGATCAAAGATGGGCGCGAGCAACTGTTCGAGCTGATCGGCAGGATTGCGGAGAATCGCCGTTTCCCAATCGATAAGTTTCTCCTTAACCATGTCGATGGAGAACTTCAGGGCAGCGGCGGCGGTGCGCTTGCCATTACGCGTCTGGAGCATGAACAACTTGCCTTCCTGAACGGTGAACTCGATGTCCTGCACGTCCTTGAAATGACTCTCCAGAATCTTGCGAACGTTCATCAATTCCGCGTAGCTCTTGGGCATCTGGTCCTTGAGCTTGAGAACCGGCTCAGGTGTGCGGACGCCAGCAACGACGTCTTCGCCCTGGGCGTTGATCAGGAACTCGCCGTAAAACTCATTTACACCATTGGCTGGGTTGCGTGTGAAAGCCACGCCGGAACCGGAGGTCTCGCCGGTGTTGCCATACACCATCGCCTGCACGTTGACGGCCGTTCCCCATTCGGAGGGGATGTTGTATTTACGGCGATAAACAATCGCGCGATCATTCATCCATGACCCGAACACCGCGCCAGCTGCCCCGCGCAATTGATCCCACGGATCGTTCGGGAAAGCCCTTGCCGGTGCGTTCCTTCACGAGTGCTTTGAAACGCTTCACCAACTCCTGCTGGTCTTCGGCGGTCAAGTTCGCTGTCTACCAGGTCCTTGTGATATTTCTCGTGCTTGAACTCATGGATGACCGTTTCAAACGGCTCATGATCTTCACCCTCGCGTTTTTGCACCCCGATTACCACGTCGCCATACATCTGGATGAAGCGGCGGTAGCAATCCCAGGCAAAGCGTTCGTTCTTCGTCGCCGCGGCGAGTGAGAGAACGGTTTGATC
Source organism: uncultured Verrucomicrobiae bacterium (assembly GCA_963760275.1). Classification (GTDB taxonomy): domain Bacteria; phylum Verrucomicrobiota; class Verrucomicrobiia; order Limisphaerales; family SIBH01; genus JANNGC01. The sequence goes on along the minus strand of CAVXCM010000002.1, from coordinate 485,059 downwards.
GTTCAAGCCCAGATTCAAAATCGTATCCATCATGCCGGGCATGGAATCGCGCGCTCCCGAGCGAACAGCCACCAGCAGCGGCATGCCGCTAGTCGCGCCGAATTTGCAGCCCATGATCTTTTCCATGTTCGCGATGCCGGCTTCCATCTGCGACTGGAGTTCTTTGGGATAAGTGCGCTTGTGCGCGTAGAAGTAAGTGCAGACCTCAGTCGTGATCGTGAAGCCGGGAGGGACGGGCAAACCGATGCGGGTCATTTCGGCCAGATTGGCGCCTTTGCCGCCGAGCAAGGCCTTCATTGAGCCATCGCCATCGGCCTTCTTATTTCCCCATGTGTAAACGTATTTTTGTGCTTTGGGCATAAATCGAATCGTGTTGAATCGCCTTCATCGGCGGGTGCCGCGAAAAACGAGGCGCGACAGTAGCAAAGGCGGATTGAGCGTCAACGGGAGAGTTAACGCACGATCGTCGCGAAGCACATCAAGGATTTAAGGCCCTGTTTAAAAGGGAAAAGTAACCCGTGCCGGGTTGCAAACGTCTGCGGCAGCATGGAGCAGACAGGCAAATTTAAATCGGGACAACAGGGGGCGTTTACCTTGATCGAGTTACTGGTGGTGATAGCCATCATCGCCATTCTCGCAAGCATGCTGCTGCCGGCTTTGGCGAAGGCAAAAGAAACGGGAAGACGGATCTCCTGCCTCAATAACATGCGGCAACTCGGTCTTGGGCTGATGATGTACACCGATGAAAACGAGGGACGTTTGCCTCCCCGCTCCCACCCCCGCCGCTGGCCCAGCCGCCTCCTGGCTTACATGCAAATCGGCCCGGCGGATACCGGCGTCATGCCCGTGAATACGAACGGCGACTACAAAATCCTCATTTGCCCGAGCGATCCAAAACCCATCAGCGGGAACAATTCCGGAGCGAATTACCCGGCTGACCTGGCGCCCCGCAGTTTCATCTACAATTCGTGGAATGATTTCTTTTACGAACATTACGACAAGAACCCAAACTGGCGGCAACTCGCGCGGACGAGCGAGTTCTCAATCAGCGAGAGCGACATCAAAGAACCGAGCGACACCATTGTGTTCGCAGAGAAAGGAACAGGGGTCACGCATTGGTATCTCGACTACGAAACGTACGAAGACGTCTCGGGGATTCTTGAACAAAGCAGGCATTCAGCCTCGGCAAAGAATTCCGGCGGTTCGAATTACACATTTGCGGATGGCAGTGCGCGTTACTACGCGTGGGGCAAGGCGCTCGACCCGGTGAACATGCTTCTCGTAAATCCCCTCTATCGCAACCTAGGCCTCGCCGGAAATCCCAACTAAAATCCAATCGTTCAAGATGGGGGGCCGCGGGAAAGGGTCGGGCCGTTGCTGCCCTTTCGCCTTTGTGTTTAGCTGCGCCTGTGAGCCATCACGAAACCTTCTTCGAACGCGTCGATGACCCGGCACGCTTCCGCGATGCCGTCCGACGCTTCGATGACCTCAATGCCGCGGATCCGCATTTGGAAAGTTTTGGAGGCCTCGCTCGCCCTCGCGAATTGCTCAATGCGGAGCGACTGTGCGACTGGGTGATGGTCCTCGCTCCAGACGCCTCCGAGGTTTTGCGCCTCGCCGCGCGCAGCCAGCACCTTTGCCGGTGGAAAATTCCCCGCAATAGCTTCGACATGACGCGCGCGGGATATCACCAATGGCGAACGAGCTTACGGCGTTTCCATGCAGAGAAGTCCGCGGAAGTATTGCGTGCCGCAGGCTACAACGAGGAGTTCGTTGCGAAGGTCCGTGACTTAAACTTGAAGAAGAATTTCCCCGCCGACCCGGAAAGCTGCGTTTTGGAAGACGCGCTGTGCCTGGTGTTTCTCCAATTTCAGTTGGCTGATCTCGCCGCCCGAACGGAGGAGGCGAAAGTGATCAATGCCCTCCAAAAATCCTGGAAAAAAATGACTCCAACCGCGCGAGAACATGCTCTTGGGTTGAGCTATGGCCCGCGCGAACTCAGCTTGCTGGAACGAGCCCTGTCGCAGACTTAATGGGGGAGTCATTGACTTTAGTGATTGCCCGCAAATACTCCGCGCATGAAAACATTGTCGCTGCTCTGCGGCCTGCTCTTCGCCACTATGACATTCGCGGCCAACCCTTCGCTTTACGACATCCCGCTCAAGGACATTAACGGAAAGGACACGTCGCTGAAGGATTACAAAGGGAAGGTGTTGATGATCGTCAACGTCGCTTCCAAATGCGGGAACACGCCCCAATACGCCGGACTTGAGAAGCTGCAGCAACAGTACAAGGACCAAGGCTTTGTAGTGCTGGGATTTCCGTGCAACCAATTCGGCAAGCAGGAACCGGGCAGTAACGAGGAGATCAAAGAATTTTGCTCGAAAACCTACAGCGTCACCTTCCCCATGTTCGACAAGTTGGATGTCAAAGGGCCTGGCCAGCACCCGCTTTACAAGGAACTTTCCGGTCCCAACTCTCCTTTCCCCGGCGATGTAAAATGGAATTTTGGCAAGTTCCTGGTCGGTCGCGACGGCAAACTCCTGAAACGTATCGAACCGGGAGTGAAGCCCGAAGCGCCTGAAGTAGTGAAAGCCATTGAGACCGCTCTAGCCGCAAAATAAGCGCCTGCATGCCGGTCCAACATATCGCGCTGTTCCAGTTCAAGGCCGGCACCGCCGCTCAGGACATTCAGGCCATCTCCGATAGCTTGTCTCATCTGGCCAAGATGATCCCGGGCATTACGGATTTCAGTCTCGGCACAAATATCAGTCCAGAAGGCTTGTCGGATGGTCTTACCCACGGATTTACGATGACGTTTCGGGACGCGTCGTCTCGCGACGCGTATCTCACCCACAGCGCTCACGAGGAATTCAAAGCTGGCGCTTTGCCCCATCTCCAGAGGGTGCTTGTCTTTGATTACGAATTCTGACCGTCGCGGGGCGCAATGACCCTGCTGCTGTTGACTCCGCGCAACCCGTTCGCGACCCTTTCGCGCCATGAGAATCCTTTTGTTGAGCTGCGCAATGCTCTTTACAGCGACGACCCTTTGCAGCGAAGAGGCCACCGGGATGGAAAGTCGGATCCGCAACTACAACGCGGACCGATTCACCGTTGCACGTGCATACGAGCTTCCCTGGTCACACGTGCGCTCGGCACGGCTCGATAACCTGTATCGAGAGTGGGAGAAGAATCTTTCGACAATCAATTTCAACGACCTCAACCAGCAGGGGCGTATCGACTACCTGCTGCTGCGCAACGAACTCACATCCGAGTTAGCTCAACAAAACCTGGAGCGCAATCGGTTGATGGAGATGGATGAGTTGCTTTCGTTTCGTGACACGATAGGAGAACTCGAGCGATCGCGGTGGCGTCTGGAACCCCTGGCCGCTGAGCCTGCCGCGACAAAAGTATCCGAACTCGCCGAGCGGGTGAGAAACCTGAAGGAACGAGTCGAGCAAGGAGTGAAAGCGAAAGACGATAAAGTTCCGAAGACCAACCAATCCTCTCAAGCAACGTCACCAACGGAAACGAAAGACAAATCGAAAAACCGTCCGCTCAAGATATCTCCGTCAGTCGCCCGTCGGACGGCCTCGGCGGTGGGCGATCTGAGAGGCGCGCTGAAGAATTGGTATTCGTTCTACGACGGTTTCCAGCCGGACTTTTCATGGTGGCTAAAGAAACCTTACGAGGAGGCGAACACCGCCCTTGAAAACTACGCCAAATATTTACGGGAAGAGGTCGCCGGATTGAAGGGGAAGGACGAGGACCCGTTGTTGGGCGACCCCATCGGCCGGGAAGTCCTGCTTAGCAACCTGGCAGTCGAAATGATTCCTTACACTCCCGAGGAATTAATCGCGATTGGCGAAAAGGAATTTGCCTGGTGCGAGAACGAAATGAAGAAGGCGGCAAAGGAGATGGGCTTCGACGACTGGAAGAAGGCGCTCGCGAAAGTGAAATCCGCGTTCGTCCCACCCGGCCAGCAGGATGAGTTGGTCGCGAAGTTTGCCGGTGAAGCCATCGCCTTTGTCAGGACGAATAATTTGGTCACGGTGACACCGCTTTGCGAGGAGGTTTGGCGTCTTACGATGATTTCGCCGGAAACGCAAAAGACGATTCCTTACGTCGCCTACGGTGATCAGTCGGTAATGGTTGCCTACGCCAAGGACGAGATGAAGCACGACGACAAACTGATGGCGATGCGGGGCAACAACCGGCATTTCACACGCATCACCACCGCACACGAATTGATTCCGGGACACCACCTTCAAATCTTTACAGCCAATCGAAATCGAGCGCATCGCAGCGTGTTCAACACCCCCTTTCTGACGGAAGGATGGGCGCTCTACTGGGAAATTCGCTTGTGGGATCTCAAATACGGACAGACCCCTGAGGATCGGATTGGGATGCTCTTTTGGAGGATGCATCGGTGCGCACGCATCATCGTCAGCCTGAAATTTCATCTAAGCGCGATGCAGCCAAAGGAGATGGTTGAATTCCTGATCGACCGGGTGGGCCATGAAAAACTCGGCGCGACCAGCGAAGTGCGCCGCTACATTGCCGGTAATTATTCTCCCCTTTACCAATGCGGCTACATGATCGGCGGCTTGCAGATCAACGCCTTGAGAAAAGAGATCGTGGAGGGCGGCAAGATGTCCGAGAGGGAGTTCAACGATACGGTGCTGACCTACAATTCGATACCGGTCGAATTCATTCGCGCCGGCATGCTCGACTTGCCGTTGACGCGCGACACCCAGTCCTCGTGGCGTTTTTACGGTGAACTGAAGTGAAGTGAACATGCTCGCAATCGGCCAACGTCTATCATCCACATGAGAATCACTTTGTTTTGGACGGTCGCGTTCTCCTTCGCCCTGGCGAACGCCCGGGCGGACTGGCCGCAATTCCGCGGACCTGATGGGCAAGGCCATTCGGCGGTCAGCTATCTTCCGACCACATGGGGACCGACCAACATCGCCTGGCAAATTGAGATCCCTGGCAGCGGCTGGTCATCGCCCATCGTCGTGGGAGAGGAGCTTTTTCTCACCACGGCTGTTCCAAGTGGTGGCGAGCAATCGTTGCGGGTCCTGGCTTTCAACAAACGGACGGGAAAGGCGTTGTGGAACGCGCCCGTGTTTTCCGTGACGCCGGTAAAAGGACACCAAAAGAACAGCCATGCCAGCCCGACGCCCGTGGCGGATGGAACCAGAATTTATGCGCACTTTGGTCCGTACGGCACGGCGGCGCTGGACCGCACGGGCAAAATCCTCTGGCGCAATAACACCCTCAAATTCCCACCGGTGCATGGCAATGGAGGCTCACCCGCGTTAGTGGGTGACGCGTTGATTTTTAGCTGTGACGGGGAGAGCAATCCTTTCCTGGCGGCCTTGAACAAATCCGACGGGACAGTGCTGTGGAGGACGCCGCGGACGCTGGGGGCGAAACGGACATTTTCGTTCAGTACTCCGCTTGCCATCGACGTGAAAGACCAGACACAGGTGATTAGTCCCACCAGCGGCGGAGTCATCGCCTACGACCCGCGGAGCGGCAGGGAAATTTGGAAAGTGCGTTATCCGGAAGGTTACTCCGTGGTCCCACGCCCGGTCTTCGGTCACGGGCTCGTCTTCGTATCCAGTGCCTTTGACCGGCCGGTGTTTTACGCTATCCGACCTGACGGCACCGGCGACATCACCGAGACGCACGTAGCCTGGAGCATCAGCAAGGGTGCTCCCAACACTCCCTCTCCGCTCCTGGTGGGCGACGAGATCTACTTCGTGTCGGATGCTGGAATCATGACGTGTGCAGACGCTCGGAAAGGCACCGTCCATTGGCAGGAACGCATCGGTGGCAATTTCTCGGCCTCACCTGTGTTTGCCGACGGGAAGATTTTTGTCCAAAGCGAAGAAGGCGTCGGGACGGTTTTGAAACCAGGAAAAACATTTACCGTCCTTTCGAAGAACGACTTGAAGGAACGGACTCTGGCTTCCTACGCGTTGGATGAAGGCGTGATTTTCATTCGCGGCGCAAAGCATCTTTTTCGCATCCAACAACCCGTGGCTGGAAAGTAGCCCGCCACATGCCACTGCAAATCCGTCGTTCGGTCGAATTAATCGCCGATCAGCGCAATTGCGTCCTCTGACTAAGCTGCCCCAATGAAAAAGCCGGCCACCTGCGTGGCCGGCTCAGGATATTTTCTGCAATTACTTGGCAGGAGCGTTCTTCTTCTTGTCCGCTGTAAGGGCAGCGCGCTCGTCTTTGTCGAGCTTGCCGTCGCCATTCTTATCATACTTTTTGATCTCTTCGGCAGTCGGCTTGGCACGCTTGGGCTTCGCCGGAGCTGCGTCATCCGCAGCCGAGAGCGACAACGTGGTGATGGTTGCGATGGCAACCATGAGGAACGTGAACTTCTTCATACTGTATTTGTTTATTTTGCCGAGCCGCTTCCAGACGGCTCTTACTGCGCCAGCGCTTTTGGACTGGAATCAAATCCATCTCGATTGCATCTGGACGCCCAGGCAAACGCCGGATTCAGCGCTGAAAATCTTGGCAACCAGTCCAGCCTCCTCTCCCCTCCCACTGCCCTGGCTGAGTTTCTGGATGTCGTGCCACGATTGACGAATCGGTTTAGCAAGGAGTTACATCAAAGATGTCCAGCCGGTCCGAAAATCTCCGCCTCCGGCCGCCGCTAGAATACGCTCCACGGAAATGCTTTGCATGCACCGAAAGTCGATGGGGCATTCCCTCAAGAAACAGGGTGCACACGCCGCGGCGCCGACCACCATTTCGTGCTTGGTTTCCGGGGTCAGAGCAGGACCGGTGAGCTCAGGCGAGGTGCTGCCGAAAGGAACGATGACCCGCGTGCCCACCGCCGCCGCGACATGCATCGGCCCGGTGTCATTCGTCAGTAGAAGTTGGCACGCGTACAAGGCCACGCAGAGTTCGCGCAATGATGTCCGGCCAGCGAGATTTGTGACACGTGCGGAAGGAGCTCTCTTGACAATTTCTGCGACAATAGAGTCGGTAAGAGTCACGTCACTGGCCCCGCCCAGGATAAACCAGTCGCAACCCGTCGCTTGATGCAATCGAACCGCCACCTCCACGAATCGCTCGGCCGGCCATCGTTTTGCCGGGCCATATTCCGCGCCGGGATTGAGGCCGAACAATGGCTTATCCCCGCTCCATGGGAAACGTTGCTTGAACGCCTCCACTTCTTCCGGCGACACCCGCAGAAGTGGGGCCAGGGGCGTTTGGTTCGCACCCGTGAACCCCACCAAATGCAGGTAATGGTGAACGTGATGCGCCGCAAAGGGAAATCGCTCCCGCTCAAGATTAGCGTCGACGCGCTTTCGAATCTCGGAAACCGACCGCTTCCGCATCGGGACACTCGCCGCTCGTGCGGGAACCGGATGCGTTAAGAGGATTGAACGGCCTTTGCCGGCCTGCCCGATCCGTCGCGGGACACCGGCCAGGAAAACTTCCAGCGCGGAGCGGATAGAGTTTGGAAAAATCACGGCCAGGTCAAACGCGCTGTGGCGCAACCGTCGACCGACTTTCCAGAGACTTTCGCCCGCAGCAAAGGTCACCACTGCATCCACGCTTGGATGGCCAGGCCATAAGCCAGCAAGCTTTTCGTGGGTCAGAAGAGTGATGTGCGCGTCCGGGTTAGCCTCGCGAAGCCGTTGCAACGCGGGCGTTGTCATCACGGCGTCACCCAGCCAGTTAACGCCGCGAACCAGAATTTTTTGCGCCGCAACAGACATAGTCAAAGACTGGGCGGATGAGTGCTGGAGGAATTATCCGGGCGATCCTCGGAAGCTGGTCGAGTCACGGTCGGAGTGCGCATAGCCTCGCGCTTTTTCCCGAACCGCCAGCGGTCCTGAACCCAAAATGCATTGGGCAAATCCCGTCGGATTTCCATCTCAAAGGCTCGGTTCACATCGCCCATGATCTCATGCAACGGACGCGCCTTCCCAGCGACTTGGGTGGGAATCTCGTCGCCGACGTCAATTCGCCACTGGCCCAAGCCAACCCGGAAACAGACAGCGGTGAGCAACGGTAATTGGTAACCGACCGCAAGCTTTGCCGGGGCCAGGGTCGTCGAGCATTCGTAGCCAAAGAATGGAACGCGCGCTCCCTTCCGGCCTGCGTACTGATCACACAACAAGCCCAGAACGACGCCGCCCTTGCGCAGGGCTTGCAGCATCAACTTTACATCTCGGCTCCGTTCGAAAAACAAACACCCGGAACGAACGCGCATCTCCCGAACCAACCGGTCCAGCCGTGGTTGTTCAAGCGCCCGGTAGGTTGTGGCCCCCTGCAAATGCGGGATTCCCGACACCAGGTGCGTGTACAGTTCAAAATTTCCGAAATGTCCGATGGCAACGATCGCCCCGCGGGAACAGGCCTTGAGCTTCTCAATTCCCACAATCTGAAGGTGGTCGGCAATCTCCGCTTCGGACATCCCAGCCGTCGTGACGGCGGCGGCAAAGTTTTCTCCCAGGCGTCGAAAATGTTCGCGCGCCACTCGCCTTCGTTCGCGCAGCGGCATTTCAGGCAGGCAACGGCGCAGATTCTCAAGGGTGACACGCCGGTGCGGGCGATCGAGAAAGTAAGCGAGTCCCCCTCCAAAACGTCCAGCGCCAGCGACGAGCTTCACGGGCAAAGCCTGCAACGTTTTCGCGAGCGCCCTGGCGCCGTGGTACCAAAAGAAATCCGTCATCGAAAACAAATCTGCCTCACGCAGTCGTTGAAGTCTTTTGCACCGCTCAAAATTTTTATTTCGACTCGCATGAAGAGCATGGGGAGGTCACGTCGGTCGATCTTCGGGAAACGCACGGCATCCTTCTGCGTGGTGAGTATGACTGCCGCCTGGCGCTTCTTGCTGCGATTGATGGCGTTCAAAACCTCCTGCTGGGTAAAGCGGTGGTGATCCGCGTACCGTTTGGCGTAGACCAATTCCGCCCCCAGTTTCACCAGGCTGTTCTCGAAGCTCTCAGGTTGGGCAATGCCGCTGAACGAAGCCACCTTCCGGCCCCGAAGGAACTCCAACCCGTGCCGCTCGCCGGTGAAGACGTCTTCAAAATAAAGCGGGCTGTGAATGCACTCGATGATAGGCGCCGTCGGATTATTCTTCGCAATGCGCGCCCGCAACGCCGCGGTATTGCCATCGCTCTTGGTGATAAAGAATGTCGTCGCCCGCGAAAGATGAGACTCCGGCTCGCGCAACGTGCCGCGCGGCAGCAAATGTTCGTTGCCGAAGGGCGACTGGCAATCGATGAGCACAATGTCGCGGCGGCGCCCGGCAAGTCTCCAATATTGAAAGCCGTCATCCAGCAGCAGCGTGTCGCAACCAAATTTCTCGATGGCGTAGCGCCCGCTTTTGACGCGGTCTTTATCCACGAGCACGATTACGTCCTTCAAATTGGACGCCAGCATGTACGGCTCGTCGCCGGCGGTTTCCGAATCGAGGAGCAAGGATTTGCCGTCGGACACCACCCGGGGCGGTGTGCGATCATCGCGCAAAAGGAGTTTGTCGATAAAGCGCTTGCTCAACGGCGGGGGTTTGGAGCGATACCCGCGCGACAAGATCGCTACGACTCTCCCCTGCTCTTTGAGTTCCCGGGCGAATTTCTCCACCACCGGCGTCTTGCCTGTGCCGCCCACCGTCAGATTGCCCACGGCAATGACTTGCACGCCGAGGGTGGAATCCCGAAGCAACCGGACATCGTAGAGAAACCGCCGCAGCTTAATGGCCGCGGTGTAAACCTTGGATAACAGGAACAGCAGAAAGCGCGCGACCGCGGCGCGTTTGTCACGCCGCTGGCCGCTGATGATTTCGAGGACGACGGTTTCAACCGTTTCCGTCCACATCCGAATCTGCTCACGCATCGAAGCGCGCACTGTGCCCGGCACCCGGATTCAGGGCAAGGTCGCGGTGCCCTTCGTGAGGTCCTGAGTCGTGGAACAATTATCAGAACCGCAGGCATCGCGCGAAGATCAGCCCGCTCAATTTCCTTTTGCCTTCACGTTCGCTTTCGCAAAGATGCGCGCCGCATGAGCAAGACAACCAAGTCCGCGTCGAAAAAATTCGCCGCCTATCCGCGCCTGAATCCGTTGGGCGTGGGCAAAAACATTTCCGCCGCCGATCTCATTGACCAATGTTTCCTCGCCTACAACGGCGGGCGCCTGCGCGAAGCGGCGCAGTTGCTCACGGAGAAAATGCTGCCGGACGATGGCTTCATCGGCATGTCGCTCACCGGCGCCCTGACCCCGGCTGGGCTGGGCAAAAGCTGCTTGATTCCGCTGATGAAGGCCGGCTTCGTCGATTGGATCGTCTCGACCGGTGCGAATCTTTATCACGACCTGCACTACGGCCTGGACATGCAGCTCTACGCCGGCTCGCCGTTCCTGAACGACGTGGACCTGCACCGCGATGGCGTCATCCGCATTTACGATGTGCTGTTCGACTACAACGTGCTGCTCGATACGGATGCCTTCGTGCGCGAGGTGATTCAAGGGCCGGAATTTCAACGCGCCATGGGCACGGATGAATTCCATTATCTCCTCGGCAAATATGTCAGTGCGCGCGGGAAGAAGCTAGGTTTGAAGGATAGCTCGCGTGCTCGCCACCGCTTACGAATGCGGCATTCCAATTTTCACCAGCAGCCCCGGCGATAGCAGCATCGGCATGAACGTGGCGGCCATGGCCCTGCGCGAATCCAAACTCACTGTTCGACGTGAACCGCGACGTGAACCAGACCGCCGGCATTGTATTACGAAGGCAAGTCTACCAAGCACAAAAGCAGCGTGTTCATTCTCGGCGGCGGTTCTCCGAAGAACTTCATGCTCCAGACCGAGCCGCAAATCCAGGAGGTCATGGGCATCGCTGGAAAAGGGACACGATTATTTCCTCCAATGCACAGATGCCCGGCCCGACACCGGTGGCCTCAGCGGCGCCACGCCCGCCGAAGCTGTGAGTTGGGGCAAGGTGGATCCCGACACACTGCCCGATTGCGTGGTTTGCTACACCGACTCCACCATCTCCCTGCCTCTCCTGACCGCTTACATGTTGAGCCGGGTGAAGCCGCGCACCCAGAAGCGCCTCTACGATCGTCGCGATGCGATTCTCGAGAAAGTGCGTGCGCAGTATCTGAAGACCGGCACCGTTTCCAAAATCACCACCAGTCGCAAACTGGCCAAGCGTTCCACGGGTGTGGGAACCAAAACGGTGGACCGCGATCGCTGAGGCGCGAGGCTATTTCATTCGCTCCGTGCGTTGGAGGAACTCGCGCGCCTGGGGATGTCCAGGTTGAAGACGCAGTGTCTCTCTGAACTCCCGCGCTGCGTCGTCGTAGCGCCCTTGTTTGGCCAGGAAGACGCCATAATTAAAATGGGCATCGGGTGAATTTGGTTGGAGTCGGATGACCTCGCTGAAATGTTTCTGCGCCTCCGTGCGATTGCCCGCCTGCGCCAACTCCAATGCCAACGCCAAGTGCGCCTCTCCAAAATTCGGCCTGGCTGCGACTGCCTGGGCGTAATGCTGCGCGGCGCTCGTCGAGCCTTCCGCCCGCAACGCATTCGCAAGGTTATAATGCGCCGCGGCATTCCTCGGATTGATCCGCAGAGCGGCCCGGTAATGAGCCATCGCGCCAGGGCGATCGCCGCGTTGACCAAGCAGGTTGCCCAGATTGATGTGCCCCGCCGCGCTGTTCGTATCGTTCTTCAACGCGAGTTCGTACTGTGCGATGGCGTCGTTCGTGCGGCCCTGTTGAGTGAGCAGATACCCGAGATTCACCCTCGCCTCCGTTGCCTTTGGCCTCGCCCTCAACACGGCAGTCAATTCGCGCTCCGCTTCGGCGTGGCGCCCGAGGTTAGCGAGGGCCAATGCCAATCCGTTGCGGGCTTCGCTTGAGGTTGGGATTACGACGCAGCGCGTGACGGAAGAAGGGCAGCGCTGCTTCGCTGCGTCCTACGGAGTCCAACAAGTTGCCCATGTGATAATAGGCCTGCGGATCGTGCGGCAGCAGGCGCATCACTTCTTTCCATTGGGCCAGCGCGAGATCCGTGTCGCCGTTGGCTTCGAGCACCTCGGCAAAATTCTCGCGCAGAACCCAATCATCCGGCGCCACACCGATGGCGTTACGATATTCATCTGCAATGCGCCCGAACATCGCGGGATTCACCGTTACCGTGAGCTCGTCAATGCGCCTCTTCCATTCCCGATCACGTTCAGCGTGGCCAAATTGCGCGGTAAACGGCGGCTGCTGCAACCGCTTGCGCATGTCCTCAAAAATCTCGAGTTGGTTCCAATCCGTCCAAGCAAGACGCCGGGCGCACTCCTCCAAAGTCGGCGGCTGCGCTGCCTCCCGCTTGTTCGCCAGCGGCAGGGAGCGAATGACGTCCTCATAAAATGCGCGCGCCAGAACGTAGGTTCCTTCAAGCGTCAAATGAACGTGCTCGTAAAATAGTTCGGCACCAGGAATCGAGTTTGAACTCGCCCCCCGAAGGGAAGCCGCCGTATCCACCAAGCGAACACCCGCCTGCGCCCGCGCGCTCACAACGTCCCGCGTCGTCCGCTCGATTTGATCGTCGGCACGGAATCGCAAGGTGTCGTACTCCTTGGCCAGATTAAAATTGGTGTAGGCGGCTTCGTAGGCACCCAATGCCAATTCAGAGCGAGCCAGGTGATAATGCAGTTCAGCATATTCGTCCGCGCCCGCCGGGGGAGTGGAACGCTGCAGTCGGCTGAACGTGTCATGGGCAGTCGCAACGTGATTGCTGCCGGCCAGACTGACGCCCAAGGCAAGCGCCTCCGCAAAGTCCTTTGAGTCTTTCGCGGATAAGACGCGATGCATCGATCCAAACGGCGGAGAGTCGCGCAAGTTCACCGCCACCGTGCCAACGAAGACCTTGGCACCTGCGCCCTGGCCTGTCGCCACGATGTCTTCGAGGTTCTGCCGAAAATGTTCATACACTTTCAGCATCCGCGGATCATGGCGCGGCACCTGTTGCTTGAGAAACATCTCCATGCCTTCCCATTCTGTTGATTCATGGCGGCGGAGACCTGTCAGAAGCTGCACCAGACGAAATCGCTTCAACCAAAGTGAACTGCGAACGAAACTCAAACTGGGGACTTGTCGGCTGAAGACGGTTCCCCCGCCAAAAGGGCCCACCACTTCGTTGTTTCCCATGTAGATGAGCCAGACATCGCCGCCCAGTGAGGCGCAATCTGTCGCGATTTCTCGGATCACGTGTGAATTGATCGCCGTCATCGCAACGTTGATCACCTCGAACTTGTTGCTGGGGAATTTAAATTCAAGCATCGCCTGCAACATGCGTGGCAATCCAAAGGAAGGCTCCGGGTCGCCCATGGCGGCGGATTCACCGAAGACAAAGACGCGAATCGTGCCAGGCGCTTTCTGTTTGTTGAATTTGACGGGCTGGGGCGTTCGGGCGATTTCGGGTGGGAAAAAGCGCCAACCGAATTGCCAATTCTCGGTGAGCACTTCCTGGCCGTCACGGCGTTCGGTCACGAAGAAGCCCGTCGAGTAACCAACACCCGCCGTGCGGAGGAGAATCTCCAAAGCCCCCAACACCAGCAATGGAACGAGGAGCGCCATCACGCGAAACGTCCACCGCTGAGTGGTTGTGAAGGAGCCCGGTGCTGCGGGAGGCGCGGTCTTAGATGACGTCTTGGGCTTCAATGGGGGCCAAAGTAGCAAGGTTTACGGTCGACTCGGAAAGGAAAAGCAGCGCTCGTTCAGAGAAAGCGGGTTCACCGGCCTGTGCGAGGCGATCGCGCACATTGCGCTTGCGGCTCTTGCATTCGATGCGAGAATTCACCCCTATTCGTTACCAACATAACAGTCTTCCGGTGGCCTTCGGCCAACATTGCGTCCATTCACATCAACAAGGGGAGGCGCATTGAGCCGTTTTCCATCTCGTTCGTTTCAGCCGCGCGAACCACAGCATCGCCGTAATGGCAAGATTCGGGCTCGCGAGGTCCGCGTCATCGACGACAACCGAGAGCAGCTCGGCGTGATGTTGTTGGGAGACGCCTTGCGCCTCGCCCAGAGCAAGGGATTGGATTTAATCGAAATCGCCGCCACCGCTTCGCCCCCGGTTTGCCGCATCGTGGACTATGGCAAGTTCCGCTACGAAGAATCGAAGAAGGAGAAGGAATCGCAGACGCGTCAGCCGGGCAACAAGATGAAGGAGATCCAGCTGAGCGCCGTGATCGATCCTCACGATTTTGGAGTCAAGCTGGCCCAGGCAATCGAGTTTCTTTCCGAAGACATGAAGGTGCGTCTCAAATTGCGATTCAAAGGCCGGCAGAAAGCGCACAAGGAATTTGGCTTCGAGGTCTTGAATCGTTTTGTGAAGGAAGCAGCAGCTTATGGACGCGCTGATTCGCCGCCCAAGATGCTCGGCGACCGCGACCTGAACGTTCTCATCAGCCCTCTGCCGAAAGACAAGCGACCCAAAGCGCCCAAGCCGCCGAAGGCTGTGGAAAAGCCCGTCGATCCGGTCAAACCACCCGAAGAATCATAAGCCTCGTCCAGAGCATCCTTTTGAGAGAATGGGGCCGAAGAACCCCTACGGCCTCTTCAATCGTCCGCGCAAGAACTGCGGGCGATTCGTGGTGATGCCGTCCACGCCCACGGCTTTCAGTCTCGCCGCCACGTCTGGATCGTCCACCGTCCAGGCGTGCAGCTTCAGTCCGGCGTCATGGACTTTTTTCACAAAGGCGGCGTCGAAAGGAAACTTCCAGTCGAGGTCCAATCCGTCGAGTTTGGCGTCTTTGGCTTTGCTGATGAGCAAATCGATGTCGGGTAACTCACCCGTCGTCTTGTCCTTGGCGTAGCTCGCGAGCCAATAAATTTCGTTTTTTGGAAAACGCGCCTTGGCCGCCTTCGCCGTTTCGTAGTGGAAGGTGATAATGCGTAATTGCTCAGGTTTCTTGCCTGACGCCGTCATTGCCTTCGCCAAGGCAGGGAGGATTTCCGCGTGAACCTTGGTTTCAATCAGGATGAATTTTCCGTCCGGAATTGTGGCGAGGATGGAATCCAGCGTGGGAATTTTTTCTCCCGCCCAAGCCTGGCCTTTCCAAGCGCCGACGTCCGTTCCTTTCAAATCGTCCCAGGTTTGAGTTGAAACTTTGTTGGTTGAACCGCCGATTCGCTTCGTGTCGAAATCGTGCAGCACCACAATGTGGCCGTCCTTCGAGAGATGAATGTCCGTCTCGATCCCATCCGCGCCTTGCTCCCAAGCGAGTTTCATGGCGGACAACGAGTTCTCCGGCGCGTCAAACGAAGCGCCCCGATGAGCAATGATTTCCACGGCGTGCAATGGGAAGTTCCAGGCCCCGAGGGCAAGGATCACGGTTTGAATGATTCGAGTGCAATTTCGCATAACTTGGCGAATCGAACTTCTCGAAAGAAGGATTCTGCGTCCATCCAAAACAATTCTTACACATCGCGGAGTTTCGAACGCCCAATCAACCAAACCATTGCCCCGACCGCGGCGCCATCCGAGATGGGCCAGTGATGAAACATTGGAGAAGCCTGCCAGTTGTTTTGCTGCTCCCCAGAAGGTGCCACAACAAATCAAAGCAGAGCGAGTCCCGAGCACTCGAAAAAAAAGCCGACGTGGCCAGTTGAAGCCGAGCCACCTCAGGACAGCCGCTCAAACCGACCGTCGCTATTCCCTTCGATCCGCTGATCTTCGACAGCGTGCAACTTAAACCCCATACAGTGAAATTGCAGAAGGGGGTGACCCTTGCGACTGGGAGGGGTCAGCTATAACTTCCGCACTCATGTTCGAACTCACCGCGCCATTTGAGCCCGCAGGAGACCAGCCCCAGGCGATCGCCAAACTCACCGACGGCATTCTCTCGGGCGCGAAGCACCAAACACTCCTCGGGGTGACTGGCTCGGGGAAGACCTACACGGTCGCCAATGTGATTCGGAACGTAAACAAGCCGACCTTGGTCATCTCGCACAACAAGACGCTCGCCGCGCAACTCTACGCCGAGTTCAAAGGATTCTTCCCCAACAACGCGGTAGAGTATTTCGTCAGCTACTTCGATTATTATCAACCGGAGGCTTACATCCCGCGCACTGACACGTTCATCGAAAAGGATTCTAGCGTGAACGACGCCATCGAGCGGATGCGCCTTTCCACGATGAGTTCCCTCTTCTCCCGGCGCGACGTCGTGGTGGTCGCGAGCGTCTCGTGCATCTATGGCATCGGCAGCAAGGAAGATTACGAGGCGTTGGTGATACCGCTGCATGTGAACATGGAGTTGACCCGCGATTCCCTGCTCTCACGTTTCATTGACCTGCAATACACGCGCAACGACATCGCCTTTGAACGTGGCAACTTCCGGGTACGTGGCGACACGGTGGAGGTTTGCCCGGCCTATCGCGAAGACGCTTTGCGCATTGAATTCTTCGGGGACACCGTCGAGCGGCTCACGCAGTTCGATCCGTTGACGGGCGAAAAGATTTCCGACCTGCCGTACACCGCCGTGTATCCCGGCAAACAATTCGTAACGCCCACGGACAAGATGAAGCGAGCCACGCTGGCCATTCGCGAGGAACTGACGAGCCGCATCGCTGAATTTGAGCGAGAGGGAAAGTTGCTGGAGGCGCAACGCATCAAAATGCGCACCGAATACGATCTGGAGATGATGAGCGAAATGGGTTTCTGCTCGGGCATTGAGAATTATTCGCGGCACATTGCCAACCGGCCGCCCGGCTCCCGCCCGTCGACGGTGATCGATTTTTTTCCGAAGGACTACCTGCTCGTCATTGACGAATCGCACGCCACGCTGCCGCAAATCGGAGGGATGTATGCGGGGGATCGTTCTCGCAAGGAGGTGCTGGTGGGCCATGGATTCCGGCTGCCCAGTGCGCTGGACAATCGTCCGCTGAACTTTGACGAGTTCCAATCCATGCAAGGCCAGACAATCTACGTCAGCGCAACGCCGGCCGAGCAAGAGATCAAACTTTCCCAGCCGCGCATCGCGGAACTGATTGTTCGTCCCACCGGACTTGTCGATCCGACCATCACCGTGAAGCCGCTCAAAGGTCAGATTGACGATTTGCTGGAAGAAGCGCGCAAGCGGATCGAGAAAAACGAGCGCGTTCTTGTAACGACGCTGACCAAACGTACCGCGGAGGAACTCACTGATTACCTGCGCGACATCGGCATCAACGTGCGCTACTTGCATAGCGAGATTGATGCGATTGAACGCGTCGAGATTCTCCGTGCGCTGCGCAAGGGCGAATTCGATGTGCTGGTGGGAATTAATCTTCTGCGCGAGGGTCTGGATCTGCCTGAAGTTTCGCTGGTCGCAATTCTCGACGCAGACAAGGAAGGTTACCTGCGGAGCGCCACCAGCCTTATCCAAACATCCGGTCGCGCCGCCCGGCATTTAAACGGCACGGTCATTCTTTACGCGGATGTGATGACGCAGAGCATCCAGAAGTTTCTGGCCATCTCGAATTACCGGCGCGAGCGACAAATTGCCTACAACACGGAGCACAACATTACGCCGCGGAGCACAAAGCGCGCACTCGAAGACAGTCTAAGCACCCGCGAGGATGAGAAGAAGCAAGCCGCAGCAATGCTCAATGATGCCGCCGGAAACTTCGACGTAGTGGAAACCATTCGCCAGATCGAAGAGGACATGTTGAAAGCCGCCAACAACCTGGAGTTCGAGAAGGCCGCGCTGCTCCGGGATCAGGTGAAGGAACTGAAGCGCAGCACGGGACAGGACGTGGGCACAGCGAAGGGAGCTGACGCTGCGAAAAAAGCCGTGAGCTACGGCCAACGGGCCAGGACGCGCAAGATGCGGGCGTAGCTCCCGTTGGGAGGGCAGGTCCCCTTGCAAACACACAGTCTCAGAACATTAGACCGGAGTTGTGCGACGACGAGCGGGGTTCCATATTTATCGTAGTTCCTTCAGCAAAAACGCGTAAGCCAGCGCACGCATGTACGCTGCCTGTTTGTTGTTCGCCGCGCCGCCGTGCCCGCCTTCGATATTCTCGTAATAGAGCACGTCATGCCCCTGCTCTTTCATCCGCGCGACCATTTTGCGAGCATGGCCCGGATGCACGCGGTCGTCGCGTGTCGATGTAGTAAAAAGGACGCGCGGATACTTCCCTTCTTTCTTCACGTTTTGATACGGCGAGAACTTGCTGATATAATTCCATTGGTCCGCCTGATCTGGGTCCCCGTATTCGTCCATCCAACTCGCACCGGCCAGAAGCTTGTGGAATCGCCGCATGTCCAAGAGCGGCACCTGGCAAACAACCGCCCCGAAGAGGTCGGGGCGTTGGGTCAGCATGACGCCCACGAGTAACCCGCCATTCGAGCCGCCTTGAATACCGAGGTGCCTGGGAGACGTGACCTTGCGTGCCACCAAATCTTCAGCGATGGCGATGAAATCATCGTAGGCGCGCTGGCGATTTTCTTTCCGCGCGGCGTAATGCCATTTCGGGCCGAACTCGCCACCGCCGCGAATGTTCGCGAGCACATACACGCCGCCGCGCTCGAGCCAACCCGCTCCGATGGAGGGCGAGTAGCCGGGCAGCATGGAAATGTTAAACCCGCCGTAGCCGTAGAGAAGCGTGGGATTGAATCCGTCGAGCCTCAGGCCCTTGCGGGCGATCTGAAAATAGGGAATCCGCGTCCCGTCCTTGGATTTTGTTTCGAACTGCTGAATTTCAAGATTCTCCGCGTTGAAGAAGGCCGGCAGGCTCTTGATCTTCTCGCGCCCCGGTTTTCCGGCCGTGCCAAAATAGAGCGTGGATGGAGTGAGGAAATCCTCGATGACCATGAAGTAATCGTCGGATTCATTCGCGTCGATGCCATACACGTCCACTTTCCCATAGGCGGGAACATCGATCGGCGTGCGTTTCCACTCTCCGCCCGTCAATCGCAGCAGGTAGGGGCGGCTGCGCACATTCTCCAACTCCGTGAGGATCAGATAATTCTTAGTGGCACCAATCGACTCGAGAGATTTTCGGTCAGTGGGTTCAAACAATGTCGTGAACGTGCGCTCACCTTTCAGGTAGTCGTCGAAGTCGGAGGCGAGCAGCGTCCCGGCCTTATGAGTCTTTCCCCCGACATTCCAATCGCTCTTTAATTTGAGAAGGAGATGGTCACCGAATGTGCGCAGATCGGCGTCAGCCGGTTTATCGATTCGCACCCACTTCTCTCCCCGGCGCACCCATACTTCGTCAGTGAAAAACGAGGGCGCGCGTTCCATGAATTCATAAACGCGGCCATGGTCACGGACCACGAAACCGGAGGCGGACACGTCGTCCACCTTCCCCTCAAAAACCAGCGTTGCCTCGGATAACGGCGTGCCGCGCTTCCATTCCTTGACGATGCGGGGATAACCAGACTTGGTCATTGAGCCGTCCCCGAAATCTGTCCCCACATAGAGTGTGTTGCGATTGCGCCAATCCACCCGGCTCTTTGCTTCTGGGAGCTTAAAGCCATCGCCGACGAACACCTTGCGTTTCAAATCGAACTCACGCACCACGCTCGCATCCGCTCCGCCACGAGAGAGAGAAATCAGGCATCGATCGTAGTCGGGTTCCAGAACGTTGGCGGATTTCCAGACCCAGTTCTCCTTCTCACGAGCAGCCAACTCGTCGAGGTCGAGGACCGTCTCCCACGTGGGGCTCGGTTTCCGATAATCATCCAGCCTGGTGCGACGCCATACACCGCGCACGTGTTGCTCATCGCGCCAGAAATTGTAAACGAACTTGCCGTGCTTGCTGACAAAAGGGATGCGATCCTTTGAGTCCATGATGGCGAGAAGCCGCTTCTCAATGGGCTGAAACTCGGGACGCGCTTCGATCTCGCGTGTGCTGAGGGCATTCTGTTGGCGCACCCAATCGAGGGCCTTTTCGCCGCCCACGTCTTCCAACCAAAGGTAAGGATCATCCCCATTCATTTCGCTGGGCGCACTGGTAGCGGAAGGCGTTTGTGCACGCGAGGGGAATGCAGACATGAGCCCCAGAGACATCGCGACGAAGGACGCAGACAAGATGGCAGCGAAGCGTTGGAATTTCATGGGCTTGTTCATCCAATGATCGAGACCCGGAAGCCAACAAATATTTTACACCTCTTCCCCGTTGCGTCGTGTAGTGTCCACGCATGGCCGTCGAGACGCCGAACGGAAAGTCGTTCATCGATCCGCAAACACTCATGCGGATTCGCAATCTCGAGTTGCGCGCCCGCGTGGTGGTCCAGGGCTTTCTGACGGGCATGCACCGCAGTCCCTACCACGGTTTTTCGGTCGAGTTTACGGAGTATCGGCAATACACCCCCGGCGACGATCCGCGTTATGTGGATTGGAAATTGTTCGCCCGCAGCGATCGTTTCTTCCTCCGCAAGTTTGAGGATGAAACAAACCTCAGGTGCCAGTTGCTCGTGGATGCAAGCCGCTCAATGGGCTATGGGTCCGGCGACTACACCAAATGCGATTACGCCAACACCCTCGCAGCCACCCTCGCCTACTTCCTTTCGAAACAAGGCGATGCCGTGGGGGTGTTGACCTTCGACGAAAAAGTGCGCGACTACCTGCCGGCGCGCAATCGTCCCGGCCACCTGCGTCACCTGATGCTGGCTTTGGAAAAAGCATCCGCCGGCACCACGACGGATTTAATCAGCCCTCTGGAGCGCGCTGTGGAACTGGCCCGCAAGCGCGGCGTGATGGTGTTGATCTCTGACTTGCTCGCGACGCAGGAGAGATTTGAGACCAGCCTTGCTGCGCTGAGCGCGTGTGGCCATGAGGTCGTCGTCTTTCATATCCTGGACCCTGCTGAGGTGAAATTTGATTTTGAGAAAGCGGCGCTCTTTCGCGACATCGAATCGGGACAGGAAATTTACATCGACCCGGTTGCAGCGAAGAAAGACTACCTGCGAAAGTTCACCGCCCACAACGCGGGGATCGAATCGGTGTGCCGCAAGCTGGGCGCGGTTTATCACCGGCTCACCACCGATCGGCCGCTTGAACTGGCGTTGTTTGACTTCCTCCGCGCGCGAATGCAGCGCGGGAAATTTGTGCGGCGCGCCCAACGCAATGCTCCGTCCATCGCATGAGCTTCCTCGCCCCACTCTTTATCCTCGGAGCACTGGCGGTGGCCGCCCCCATTCTTTTCCACCTCATACGTCGCACTTCGAAGGAAAAGGTTCCCTTCAGCTCGCTGATGTTCCTCCAGCCCACACCGCCGCGCGTCACGAAAAAAAGCCGGTTGGAAAACATCCTTTTGCTGGTCCTGCGCTGCACGATCCTTTGCCTGCTGGCCCTGGCCTTCGGGAGGCCGTTCTTACGAAATCCGTTAAGCGCGAATTCCTCTGGAAGCGTCGTGACCAGGACGGTCGTCCTCCTCGACACCAGCGCCAGCATGAGACGCGAGGGACTTTGGGATGAGGCACAGGCCAAGGCGGTGGAAGCAATTCGGCAGGCTGCGCCGGGGGATCAAGTGTCTGTTTATGCCTTCGACCGAAACGCCCGCGCGTCACTGACGTTTGAGGAATGGTCCAATGCTCCTTTGAATGAACGCAAGATTCTGGCGGAGCGCAGAATCCGCGCACTCAAGCCCACATGGAACAATACGCATGTGGGTAACGCCCTGCTCGAAGCGGTTGAAGCGATTGAAGCCCAGCGGGAGAATCCCGATTCAGCGCGCCGCGTCGTGATCATCTCGGACATGCAAGAAGGGGCGCGCCTCGAAGGTCTGCAAGGGTTCGATTGGCCAAAGCCCATGCAGGTCAGTGTCGTATCCGTGAAATCAAAAAAGGCTTCCAACGCCGGAGTGCAGTTACTGGCACAACCTGTGACCGGGGCGGCTCCGCAGGCCGGGGACACCGCGGCAGCAGCTGTGCGGATGCGGGTCAACAACTCCATCGATTCACGACAGGAACAGTTCAGTCTGCGATGGAGCGGCAGTGCATCAAACCCCACGGCCATCTACATCCCGCCTGGACAGAGTCGGAGCCTCGACTTGCCGAAGAGCGGGAGCTCGGACGTTATCGAACTCACCGGGGACGAGCACGATTTTGATAATCGTGTTTACGCCGTGACGCCACCGCCGGAACAGATCGAGGTCCTATTCATTGGAGATGACGTCGAGACGGACCCGCAACAACTGTTGTTCTATCTGAAGCGCGCCTTTCCCGAGACGGCGGGGCAGACAATCACAGTGAAGAGGATCAAACCCGACGCAGACATCGCTAGTTCCTCCAGCGCACGCCTCATAGTCGTGGGCGCGCCGCTGGCGGAAAACACGGTGCGCGATGTATCGAATCTCCTGACGAATGGAGCGTCCGTGTTGAGCGTCTTGCGGACGAGCGCGGAAGTCGACGTGGTGAGGAAGTTAAGCGGCAAACCTGTCACCGCCGAGGAATCATCTTCGTCTGGCTACGCGATGCTGGCAGAGATTGACTTCGCCCACCCGCTCTTCGCGCCGTTTGCGGACGCGCGGTTCAGCGACTTCACGAAGATTCACTTTTGGAAAAGCCGCAGGCTCGACTTCGGCACGACGAATGCCCAAGTCCTCGCCAAGCTCGACACTGGATCGGCCGCTGTCGCGCAACTCAATGTCGGCAAAGGCAGCGTGTTCGTGTTCGCGTCGGGTTGGCAACCCCGTGACAGCCAACTCGCGCTCTCCTCAAAGTTCGTTCCACTTCTCTATTCGCTGCTGGAACTGACCGGCGCGATCAAAAACCAGGCGCTCACCTTCCTCGTTGGCGATTCCGTGGCTCTCTCCTCCTTTCGTGCGACCAACGCCTTAACTGTCCGCAAACCGGATGGCAGCACAGTGCCGTTGAATTCCGGTGCAAGGTCATTTGCGCAGACCGATATGCCTGGGATTTATAGCGTGACTGGAGAAGGATCGATTTTTCGGTTTGCTGTAAATCTAGCGCCTGAAGAATCGCGGACTGGGCCCATGGCTGCCGAGCAACTGCAACAACTCGGTGTTCCGTTGCAGGTTCAACCCGTCGCGACAGCCGAGCAACTGGCGCGTCGCGAAGCACAACTCAAAGGAGCGGAATTGGAAAGTCACCAGAAGCTTTGGCGTTGGTTGATCGTCGCCACACTGGTGGTATTGATCGTGGAAACCTGGGTCGCCGCGCGGCTGTCGCGCCGGGCTGCCGTTCAACTGGAAGGCGCGTCATGACTGAAATACTTCTCAAACGCGAGCTCGAGCCACTCGCTCGCCAACAGCAGCGCTACCGTCTGCTCATCGCCCTTGCCGTTGCCTGGTCATTGGTCGCAGTCCTGTCACTCGTGGCGTTTCTCGCGGCTCGGTACTTTTTACCCGTGAGCGCGCCCATCCTTCTCATGGGCGTCGGAGCTTTCGCGATTGTGGCTGCCCTCATCGCCTACAAGATGGCGCACCGCTTTGCGCCAGACTTCCGCGACATCGCGCGGAAGATTGAAACGGCGAAGCCTGAACTTCATACCCTTTTGCTGACGGCGGTCGAACAGGAGCGCGACCAAGCCACAGGCCGTCTCGGTTATTTGCAGGAACGTTTGATTGGCGATGCGCTCGGAGCGATTCGCCACGAACAAAATCTTCATGCCGTACCAACCCGCAAAATGTTTTGGGCGAACGCGGCGCACCTAGCAGCCTTGCTCGTTCTGCTCGCCGTACTATTTTCCGTTCCTCGGGCAACGCCGACCATTACCGCCATTGCAACGGGATTCCGTACTCCGCAGGTGAGTTCTGTGACGGTCACGCCCGGTGATGCGCATGTGGAGCGGGGAAGCTCGCTGGTCGTGCTGGCGAAGTTCGAAGGCCCCGTCCCATCGGAAGCGGTCCTCGTGGTAACGACCAATGGCGGCACGGCTCGGCGGATTCCCCTGGCGAAGAACCTGAACGACCCCATTTTCGGGACTAGCATTCCGGAAATTCAGGGGCCGCTCGGCTATCGCATCGAGTATGGCGAAGATCGCACGGTGGATTTTAAAGTCACAGTGTTCGAGCACCCGCGACTGGAACGAGCCGATGCACAGATTACCTTTCCCGCTTACACGGAGTTGGCGCCGAAGCGGATCGAGGACACCAAACGAGTCAGCGCCGTGGAAGGTTCAATGGTGGACCTTTCCATGCAGCTGAACAAGCCGGTGAAGTCCGCGCGACTCGTGGGGAAAGACGCTTCGGTTCTTCCGCTGACAATCGAAACCAACAAGGCGCAGGTGCACCTCAACGCGTTCCGACTGGAGAGGAGCCAAAGTTACGAACTGCAACTCGTCGATGCCGACGGCCGGTCGAACAAACTGGCGACGACCTTTGTGCTGGAGGCGCTGACGAATCAACGACCCACGTTGAAATTCGTGATGCCGCGGGGAGATCAGCGGGTGTCGCCGTTGCAGGAGGTTTTCTTTCAGGCGGAGGCGCAGGACGACTTTGGCTTGAAGCAGTTTGGGCTTACCTACTCGGTTGGTGGGGCGGCACCGACTGCGCTGGTTCTCGGCAGCAATGCCCCGGCGCGGTTCAAGACAAACTTCACTCACCTGTTGCGGCTGGAAGACATCCACGCCGCGGTAGATCAGTTGGTGACTTACTTCGTGTGGGCGGATGACATCGGCCCCGACGGTCAGCTGCGCCGAACGTCGAGCGACATGTATTTCGCGGAGGTGCGCCCTTTCGAGCAAATTTTCCGCGAGGGCGAAAACATGCAATCGCAAGGCGGAGAGCAACAGCAGCAGGGCCAGAAAAGCGAAGCGGACAAGCTGGCGGATATACAGAAACAGATTATCAACGCCACGTGGAAACTTCAGCGGCAGGAAGCGGCGAACAAGGCTTCGGCACGATATCTTGAGGATGAGCCGGTCGTTCTTGAATCACAGCAAGAGGCGCTCTCCATGGCGGAGGCAATGGAAGCTGAGCTCGAGGATTTTCAGATGAAGGAAGCGATCCAGGTGGCGATGAAGCACATGGAGACGGCGATTGAGCGACTGACAGAAGCCACCAATTCCCCTGCCCCCCTGCCCAAGGCGCTCGCGGCGGAGCAGGCCGCGTATCAAGCGCTGCTCAAACTCCAGGCGCGTGAATTCCAGGTGATGCGGTCCCAACAGGCGCAGAGTGGGAAATCCCCGCAGCAGCAGTCGCGCAATCAGGAACAGGTCAATCAACTGGATATCAAGCAGCAGGAAAATCGTTATGAAACGCAGAAGCAGGCGGCCGCACCCGAGCAGGATGCGGCCAAGAAAGAGCAGTTGGAGCAACTCAGTAAGTTGAAGGAACTTGCTCAGCGCCAGCAGGACATCAACGAGAAGCTGAAAGAACTGCAGGCAGCCCTGCAGGAAGCCAAAACGCAACAGGAGAAGGAGGAGTTACAGCGCGAGTTGAAACGCTTGCGTGAGGAGCAGCGCGACATGCTCGCCAACCTGGATGAGTTAAAGCAGCGCATGGAACAGCAAAAGGGCGAACAGGCTCCCTCCCGTGAGGAACAGCAGCAACTGGAGCAGGCACGGCAGGAGGCTCAGAAAGCATCGGAAGCCATGGAAAAAGGTGCGGTGGCACAAGCCCTCGCCGCTGGCACCCGAGCGGAACGGGATTTGGAAAAGATGCGCGACGAAGCGCGTAAGAAGAACTCCAGCCAGTTCTCGGACGAAATGAAGCAGATGCGTAACGACGCGAGGGAACTGGCCGAAAAGCAGGATCAAATTAAGAAGCAACTTGAGGAACAAGTGACGCAGCCAAAAGCGTTGAGTGATTCCGGCAGCACAGAGGAATTGGCCAAACAACTGGCCGAACAAAAACAGAGTGTGACCAACCTCTTGAGCCAAATGAAGCGCGTGACCGATCAGGCCGAGACCGCGGAGCCGCTGCTTTCCAAACAGCTTTACGATTCGTTGCGTAAGAACAGCCAGGGCAATTTGGATCAGGCGCTTTCGGCAGCGGAGGAATTATCGAAACGCAATTTTTTGAAGGAGGCGCAGCAGTTCGAGCAGCGCGCCAACAAGGAGATTCAGACTCTTAAGCAGGATGTCGAGCGCGCGGCGGAAAGCGTGCTGGGCGATGAAACGGAGTCTCTCCGAATGGCGAAGCGCGAATTGGATGCTTTGACGGAACAATTACAACGCGAGGTGGCACGAGCCACCATGACCAATCGCCTGGGTTCGAACGCGACCGCGGCTGCGGCGGGACCGAGGGGAACCAATGGACTGGCATCACGTTTCAATTCCAACCAAATGGCCCGCGTTAACGGAGGAACCAACGGAACCGCTCTCTCGCGGCTTGGGACGAATGGGATCCGAAGCTCGGCAAACGGGACGAATGGCGAACCCATGCAACTCGCGATGAACTCTCGCAACGCCCAATCTCTTGGGAACCAAGATTCGCCGGGCGAACAAGGTCAACAAGGTCAGCAAGGTCACAGGCAGCAAGGTCAACAAGGTCAGCAAGGTCAACAAGGTCAGCAAGGTCAACAAGGTCAGCAAGGGTCAGCAAGGTCAGCAAGGTCAGCAAGGTCAGCAAGGGTCAGCAAGGGTCAAGGGCAGCAGGGCAGCAAGGGTCAGCAAGGGCAGCAAGGGCAGCAAGGGCAGCAAGGGCAGCAAGGGCAGCAGGGACAGCAAGGTCAGCAAGGACAGCAAGGTCAACAGGGGCAGGGTCGTGGCCGGGGCCAGCCTGACGAACAGATGGACGCTCAAAACCCGGGCCAGTCGCAACAGCCGTCGCAAGCGCCCAACAATAATCCGCAACGAGGCCAGCGTGGACAACGTGCCACTCAGTTGGCGGAGCGAATGACGCAAGTCGGTGTAGGCACGGCGCGGGGCGATAGTGCAGACTCGGAAGGCAGCCCTCTGACGGGCGACGAATTTACTTCGTGGAGCCAGCGCTTGAGCAATGTGGAAGAATTGGTGGACCGACCCGAATTACGGAATCAACTTGCCCAGGCGCGTGACCGAGCGCGGGCGACTCGAGCAGAATTCAAGCGGGGCGCCAAACCGCCGCAATGGAATCTGGTCCAGAACGACATTCTGAAACCCCTCCTTGAAGTGCGCCAACGGGTTGCGGACGAGTTGAGCCGGCGCGAATCGAACGAGTCGCTGGCGCCGATTGACCGGGACCCGGTGCCCAACAAATACTCCGACCTCGTGAAGCGCTACTACGAGAAACTCGGCAACGGACAGTGATGCTCGTCGCCGAAATCCATCTTTCCGCCCCGCAATCCGTGTGGCCACTCGCCGCGGCCTTCGCCGTGATCGTTGGCTTTGTGGTCTGGGCCTACGGACGTTCCGCTGGCTCGCGCGGCGTGCGACTTGTTTGTACGATCCTGAAAATCATCGGCATCGCAGCGCTTGTCCTCTGCCTGCTTGAACCTTTATGGAGCAAGCAACGCGTCAAACCTGGAGCGAATTATTTCGCGGTGCTGGCGGACAATAGCCAGGGCCTGCAGATCCGCGATCGCGGCCAGTCCCAGTCCCGGGGCCAATTGATGAAGAAGTGGCTTTCGGATGACGCGGCCAAATGGCAGCCAATCCTCGCCGAGGCTTTTCAAATGCGGCGCTACTTATTCGATGCGCGCGTGCATCCGATCACCGACTTCGGCGAGATGCGTTTCGATGGGAACGCCTCGGCATTGAACACCTCACTCGCTAACATCGCCGAACGATATCGAGGCCAGCCACTCGCTGGTGTCCTGATGTTTACGGACGGCAACGCCACGGATGGCAGTGTGGCGCTTGATACGGGTGGGCTTCCTCCAATCTATCCCGTCGTCGCAGGGACGGACGATGTGCCGCGCGATGTGTCGGTCCAGAAAGTCCTGGTCAGCCAGACGTCGTTTGAAGATTCGCCCGTTACCATTCAAGCCGACGTCGGGGTAATCGGCTACGACAAGGAGGAGATAATCGTAGAGCTGATCGATGGCGCGGGAAAAAAGGTCGAGGAACAGAAACAACGGGCCAGTAAGTCTGACCAAACCCTTTCGTTTCGCTTTCGACTGAAGCCTTCGGAACGCGGCTTGAATTTTTATCAGGTGCGGGCGCTGCCACGCTCCAGTCAGGGCGCGCAGACCAATGCTGCGCTGATCGCTGAAGCGACGCTCGCGAACAATCAGCGCGCAGCCGTCGTGGATCGCGGGCGGGGACCGTACCGCATCCTCTACGTTTCGGGACGTCCCAACTGGGAATTCAAGTTCCTGAACCGCGCACTGGCAGACGACGACCAGGTGCACCTGGTGGCCCTGATTCGAATCGCCAAGCGCGAGCGGAAGTTCGAATTCATGGGGCGCCAGGGCGAAACCAGCAACCCGCTCTTCCGTGGCTTCGGCCAGACGAATGAAGATCAGGAGCGTTACGATCAGCCGGTGCTGGTGCGGTTGAACACAAAGGATGAGTTCGAATTGAAAGGCGGCTTTCCCAAGACCGCGGAGGAGCTCTACCAGTACCACGCGATCGTGCTGGACGATTTGGAAGCGGATTTTTTCACGCGTGATCAGATGACGCTGGTGCAGAAGTTTGTATCCGAGCGAGGCGGCGGATTGCTGATGCTGGGCGGCGCCGAATCTTTTCGCGAAGGCAAATACGCCCGCACTCCCATTGGCGACATGCTGCCGGTCTATTTGGATCGCAATGAGCCATTCAAACCTCGCGGGCCGTTGAAACTTTCGCTGACGCGCGAAGGCTGGCTGCAACCTTGGATTCGTCTGCGCGACAACGAAAGTGACGAACGGAATCGCATGAACGCCATGCCCGGTTTCGAGGTGCTGAACCAGGCGACCAGCATCAAGCCAGGCGCCAGCGTGCTCGCTTCAGTGACCGACGCGCAAGGCCAAGCCTTCCCCGCTGTGGTGTCGCAGCGCTTCGGCGGCGGACGAGCCGCGGCATTGCTGATCGGTGACATGTGGCGCTGGGGTCTTCGCAGCGAGGCGATGCACAAGGACATGGACAAATCGTGGCGGCAAATGATGCGCTGGCTCGTCACCGACGTGCCGACTCAATTCATCGTTCACGTTGAAGCCAAGGAATCTTCCGACACCGTTTCTTTCCAGGTTCGTGCGAAGGAGAAGACGTTTCAACCACTCGACAACGCCTCAGTGCAACTGGCGGTCACTTCCGTGGAATCGGGGATCAAAAGCACCAATACCGTAAAACTGAAAGCCGATGCAGCATCCGATCCGGGCGTTTACGAAGCAACGTACGTGGCCCGCCGTTCCGGAGCGTATCGCGTCGATGCCATCATCTCAGACGCGAACGGCGCCGAAGTGGGTCGAGCCGAGGCGGGCTGGACCAGTGATCCGGCCGCCGAAGAGTTTCGTTCCCTGAAACCGAACCGCGCGTTCCTCGAAACGTTGGCCCGGCAAACGGGCGGCGAAGTCGTCTCCGCGAACAATCTGGAACGCTTCGCCAAGAGCCTCCCCAACCGCAAGGCCCCGGTCATGGAAAACGCGTCCATCCCGCTCTGGCACACACCCGCCATGTTCCTTTTCGCGCTTGCCTGCTTCGTTGCGGAATGGGGTGTGCGACGTTGGAAAGGATTGCCGTGAAATCAACCCGTCGATGGCTGAAAATTCTCCAGGCGATAGTCTTCATGTCTATTGGGTTGGCGCTCCCAGCCGCTGAGACGAACAGAGACCCCGCCACCGTAATTGTCGTGCGCGGCGCCGGCGGCGCAGAAGAATTCGGCAAGACCTTCTCGGAAGCTGCCGCAGCCTGGCACCGCGCCGCGGAGAAGGCCGGGACCCGACTGGTCAGGATTGGTGAAACGAATGGATTGGCCACCAATGATCTGGAGATTCTTTTCGCGACGCTCGAGCGCGAAGCGGCGGAGACGAACGCTGAGTTATGGATTGTCTTGCTGGGCCACGGAACCTTCGACGGGCGCGAGGCGAAATTTAACCTCCAAGGCCCCGATTTGGCAGCGGCTGCGTTCTCAAACAAATTGGTCCGCGTTGAACGCCCCGTGGCGATCATCAATGCCTCCTCATCCAGCGCGCCTTTCATCAAGGCTCTATCCGGCAGGGATCGCGTCATTATTACCGCCACCCGCAGCGGGGCGGAGGAGAATTACACGCGCATGAACAAGTTCATTTCCGAATCGATAGCGGACCCGGAGGCCGACCTCGACAAGGATGGACAGACCTCATTACTGGAAGCGTTCCTCATGGCATCGCGCCGGGTGACCGAGTTCTACAAAAGCGAGGGACGTTTGGCGAGTGAGCACGCATTGATCGACGACAATGGCGACGGACTGGGCACTCCTGCGGATTGGTTTCGTGGAATTCATGCCGTGAAAAAAGCGGCGAACAACGCGCCACTCGATGGTATGCGAGCGCACCAGTGGCACTTGGTCCGCAGCACGGAAGATCAGAAACTGTCGCCCCAACAACGCCAGAAGCGCGATGAGCTGGAGATGGAAATTGGAAGATTGCGCGAACGGAAAGCAACGCTGGACGAAACGGTTTACTACCAAAAACTCGAGGAGTTGCTTACCCATCTGGCTGAAATCGAGCTTGCGAACGAGGTCGGCTCCACGAAACCCGAATAGCTGTGTTTCAAAAACCCCGCCTTCAAGGCAGCCGGTAAAACTTGAGCGCGTTCCCTCCGAAAAACTTGCCCTCAACCGCCAAAGGCATCTGCTTGAAATAGTCAGCGGCCAAAGCATGCACCTGGCCGTAGGTTCCAGCGAGCAGGCAAACCGGCCAGTCCGAACCAAACATGACGCGGTCTTCGCCGAAGGCTTCGAACACCACGTCAAGATACGGGCGAAAATCTTCCGTCTTCCAATCCTTCAACTTCGCCTCAGTGACCAGGCCTGAGATCTTGCAAGAAACGTTCGGATTCCTGGCCAGTGCACGCAGGTCATCCTTCCATGGCTGCATCATCCCGGCGCGAATCATCGGCTTGGCGATGTGGTCGAGAACAAAACGTTGATGTGAAAGTTTCTCCACCACTTTGACCGCTGAGGGCAGGTGCTTGGGGAACAAGAGCAAATCGTAGGTGAAATCAAACGCGTGCAGCGCAGCCAGACCGCGCATAAAATCAGGCTTCAACAGAAAATCCGACGGCTCGCTTTGCACGACATGGCGTACTCCCACGAATTTTTTATTTTTAGAGAACGTGGCCAAATCGTTCTCGACTTGGGCGGATTGGAGGTCGACCCACCCCACCACGCCTTTGACGAATGATGATGCCGCGGCGAGTTCCAGGAGCCATCGCGATTCTTCGAGCGTTTGACGCGCTTGCACTGCGATGCATCCATCGATTTGCACCTTCGCAGCCTCTCTCTCCAAGTCCGCCGGAAGCCAATCTCGTTGCAGAGGCGTGCCCGGGGTAATCCATGTATACTCGACGGGCGAGTACTTCCAAAAATGTTGATGAGAATCAATGCGCATACGAGCGCCGCGTTTATCGCGCTTCAAGAGTGGTCTTGTCGAGAAGCGCAGGATCTATTCCGGCAGCTCGGGACTGGAAGCAATTGCAGGCGCGCGGGCGTTACACCGAAACCACGGCCTTGATCACGCCGGTCTCGGGCAAGGTCCAACTAGGAAACACATCGACCATGTCAGCGAACGTCGCGTGATGCGTTATCCATCGCTTGGTGTCGATCTCACCTCGTTCAATCAAGCCAATGATGCGGGTGAAATCCTCCGGCAACGCGTTGCGGCTGGCGCGAATATCCAACTCCCGACGATGCAAGGCAGGCGCGTGTGCAAAACTGATTTCGCTCTGGGTAATTCCCACGTAAACAAGCCGGCCCTTGAATGCGCAGTAGTTCAACGCCTGCGCCATGGATTTGTTGCTGCCTGTCGCATCGACGACCACGTCAGCCAACTGGCCAGTGGTCATCTCCGCCAGCCGATTGATTTCCTGGCCATCTCCCTTAGCTAGAATGGTATTTGGAACCCCGAGCTTCTCGCGAACGAAGGCAAGTCGCTGCTCATTCATATCCATGACAACGGTCTTTGCACCGGAGAGCCGGGCAAATTCGATCACCGACAGGCCGATGGGTCCCGCGCCAATCACCAGGACGTGCTCGGTCGCTTTGGGCGCGCCACGATTCACGGCATGGCAACCGATGGCCAGGGTTTCCACGAGCGCGAGTTGCTCGTAGCTCAACGTCGCTGAGGGATGGAGCTTGCGCGCGGGCAGGACCATTCGCTCACACATTCCACCGTCGCACATGACGCCGAGCGTCTTGTTCGTCTCGCAACAATTCGTAAATCCGCGCCGGCACGAGTAGCAGTGGCCGCAATTGAGGTACGGTTCAACCGAGCAGCGATCACCGGCTTTCACGTGGCTCACCCCTTCACCAACGGCCAGAACTTCGACGCCCAACTCATGTCCCGGAATGCGCGGGTAACTAAAAAAGGGCATCTTCCCCAAATAGCCTGAAATGTCCGTGCCGCAAATGCCGATGCGATGAATCCGCAACAGCGCTTCTTCTGGACCGGGCTGCAGCGGTTCCGCAATATCGATGTGACGGAAATGTTTGGGCTCTTCCAGCTGAATGGCTTTCATGTAAAATTTCGCTGTGGATCAATTGTTCTTGGGCAACCCTTCTACGTGCCCTTGATTCTTCACCGGACGAAAAATCTCCTGCACTTCCCGCAGTAACGATTCGTCGATCGGTTCCGCGATCCATTTTGCCCAGTTGCGAATGTTTTCGGGATTGGCTGAACCGGCGATCGTTGTGGCGATGTCGGGGTTGGCGCACGAAAACTGCAGGGCCAATTTGGCGATGTCGCTTCCCCATTCCGTGCACAGGGCGGCGGCCCTGCGAGCGGCGGCTTTGACTTCCTCCGGCTCCTTCAGCCACGCGGGTAGCGGCGCATTGGTAAGTAATCGGGCGCTGAAGGGACCTGCGTTCATCGCACCCACGCCTCGTTCCTTGAGAAGCGGCACGATCTCGTCGGCGAACCGTGTGTTCTGAAGCGTGTACTGATTGTAGCTCAGCGCTACGTCCACATCCGTTTGGTCTAGGATGAACCGAAAAGCTTTCATCGGGTAGCCACTGAACCCGATGAACCGCACCTTGCCCTGCTGTTGAATCCGGCGGAGCGCGGGAATGGTTTCATCTACGATTTGCTGCATCTCCACGAATTCAATGTCATGGCACAACATGATGTCCAGATGGTCGGTGCGCAGCCGATGAAGACTCACGTCAACACTTTCAGCCACACGCCTGGCGGAGAAATCAAAGTGCTGCAGGTCGTAACGTCCCAGTTTCGAGCACAGGGTGTAGCTCTCGCGGGGCACCCCTTGCAGCGCGACGCCGAGGAGCACTTCACTCATGCCGCGGCCGTAAAATGGTGAGGTGTCGATGAAGGTCAGCCCGCACTCGAGGGCGACGCGCACAGATTTCAACACTTCATCGAGGGTGACGTTACGGAACTCAGCGCCGAGCGAGGACGCTCCAAAGCTCAGAATGGGAACGTTCAATCCAGTCCGGCCAAAAGGTCGAGTTTTCATCTGAGTGATCTCAAGCGGTGCGGCAGCCCACGGTGAGCAACACATTTGCCCACAACGCCTGATCCGCGGTCTGAACCGTCAACACATGATCAGGAGATTCCACCGCCTGATAAAAATCCCATTTCAAGATGGGCTGAAGCTCAAGGGACAGTCCCGAGACTCTTACAACCTCGCGAAATTCCGACCACACTTTCGGCTCACCGTGCTTCGCGTAAGGGTCGTCCGCCGGAATGCCCATCGTATTCACCTGGTCGATGGGAATCGCGCTGAGGATGGCGCGAAGGACTTGTGTGACCGTTACTACTCCGGGCGACAGATTAAGACACACGACTTCCGCGTTCGGGCCTTTCTTCGTCGAGGCGGGGTAATTGCCATCCGCGATTAAAATTTTGGCATGGTGCCCCGCCCTCCCGAGCACTTCGTTAATCTGGGGATGAATGAGTTGGTGTTTTAACACGAAACAATTTGAGCAGTTGAAGTTCAGCCCGGGCGAAACCACCGGCGAAAGCTTTCCATCGTCTGGCGGGCCGCGGCATCGGCGTCGGGCAACGGCAGGATTTCCGCCGAGACGTAGCCGTCGTAACCGACGTCCCGCAATGCCTCGGCAATTGGCGCAATCTCCAAATGCCCCAAGCCCACGGCGCGCCGATTGGTATCCGCGAAATGAACGTGGCCGAGCTTGGGTCCGACCAACCGAAGGGCGGCCGGGATATTCTGCTCCTCGATGTTCATGTGAAACAAATCGCAAAGGAGCTTCACGTTCTGCGTGTGAAACATCCGCAGGAAAGCCATGGCATCTTCCGCGGTGTTGAACAGGTTGGTCTCGTAACGGTTCAGGAATTCGTAAAGGAGCGGCACGTTGTGCTTCGCCGCCGTTTCCCCCAGCTCATTCAACGCATCCGCAAGCCACGAAAGAACCTGCTGGCGCGAAATGCCGCCGTCCCAGCGACCTTGCATCGAGCCGACGATGACAGGGGCATTAAACTGCACCGCCAGCTCAATGAACCGCGCGATGTATTCGATGGCGCGGCGCCGCACGCGTGCGTCGGGATCGGTGAGCCGCAGCTTGTGCTTCACCCACCCTGCCCCGCTGCCAAAGGCGGCCACGGTAAGTTTGTGGGCACCCAGCGCCGCCTGGACGTCCGCGACGTTGACGGTGCGGGGTTCTGGGAAAAAAAGTTCTACAGCGTCAAACCCGTGCGCCGCCGCTTTGGCGCAGCTGGCCTCCAAGTCATCCCAGAAAACAAACGGACCACCGCGCAATTCCGGCACGAGCGAAACAGTGATGGCTGAACGAATCATCGCGTGAGCGGCAGGCTACGGAGGGTGAAGAACCACTTCAAGGCCCGGCGC
This sequence comes from uncultured Verrucomicrobiae bacterium, assembly GCA_963760275.1. Classification (GTDB taxonomy): domain Bacteria; phylum Verrucomicrobiota; class Verrucomicrobiia; order Limisphaerales; family SIBH01; genus JANNGC01. Next base: position 450,258 of record CAVXCM010000002.1, on the reverse strand, counting down.
GGGAACGTCCGTTGATCCAGTTTCACGCGCTTCAATGTTGCCATAAACGCTCGCGCGCTTTTACGACGCGGGCCGCTGCGTCCTGCGTCGTAAGGCCGGTCGCGGTGAGATGCCCCATCTTTCGGCCCGCTCGTGCCTCAGCCTTGCCATAAAGATGAAGCTTCACCAGCGGGTCCTCGAGCGCAGCCACCCAATTCGGTTCACCCCCGGCCCAAAGATGTCCCAATAGGTTCGCCATGGCCGCAGGCGATCTCAATTCAGTGGAGCCGAGGGGCAGGCCGCAGACCGCACGCACCTGCTGCTCGAACTGGCTGGTGACGCAGGCGTCGATGGTGAGGTGCCCGGAATTGTGCGTGCGCGGGGCCAACTCGTTGACGAGCAGTTGCCCGTCGCGGGTGACGAACATCTCAACGGTAAGCAGGCCGATAACCTCCAGCTTTTCGAGAATACCATGAGCCAATTCTTCGGCTTCCAGCGCGAGTTTCGGGGAAAGGGCAGCAGGCCAAAACGTCACGTCGAGGATGTGATCCGCGTGTGAGTTCTCGAACACCGGAAACGCCTTGAACTCCCCATTCACCGTCCGAGCGGCGACGACAGAGACTTCCTTCTCAAAATTGACGTAGGCTTCGTAAATGCCTTCGGCGCCTCCGAGCGAATGAAATGCCGAGGCCGCCTCCGCCGCTGTTGCCACTTTTTGCTGTCCCTTCCCATCATAGCCGAAGCTAGCCGTCTTCAGCACACCCGGAGTGCCCAACTCCTGCGCGGCGGCCTGCATTTCGTCGAGGGTGGTGACGCGCCGGAAGGGCGTCACCGGAAACCCATTATCATGCAGGAAAGTTTTTTCACGGAGCCGCTGCTGCGTCACATGCAAAACCCGTCCGGAAGGTCGGACCGGAACAATCTCAGCGACGGCGTCAGTGGTGAGTGAAAGAACGTTCTCGAACTCAAAGGTAACGACATCCACGCCGCGGGCGAAGTGCCTCACCTTATCCAGATCATCGTAGCGTTCCGCCCACTCCCGGTCCGCGATATGGCCAGCCGGTGTGTCGTTGTCCGGTGAATAGATTTGAATCCGATAGCCCAACTCCCGCGCTGCAATGGCAAACATGCGACCTAACTGTCCACTGCCCAGCACGCCGATCGTGGCGCCAGGAAGAATGGGCGCCTGAGGATCTCGATTATGATGTGATTGCCGGTTCAAAACGCGGCGAGAAAACAGGAAACGACACGAGGTGTCAACGAGTCGGCGGAATGCAACGCGTTCCCAGCAGCGACACCTACTGCAACCCCGTTAAATGCGGCTAAGCGGCGTAGAGGAGCCGTCCAGCCAAACTAACTTTTGACGGGCTGGCGCAACTTTGACTAGCGTGCGGTGTAACTAACGGAACGACTTGAGGTAACTCCCATGTCATTTGTGTCACTCAACAATGTTTTTGCCCAGGCCGCGCAGACCAATGCGCAGCAAATTGCTGAATGGGCAAAAGCATGGCGTGTTGCTGTCGAAAGCGGTTCGCAGGAAACCCTTGTGGATTTCGTCTGCCGCGAAAGCGGGATGAGCGAGGAACATTTCCTCCAGCATCTCGCCACGGTGCTCAAATGGCCCTTCATCGATTTGCGCAAGAGCACCGTGCCGACTGAAGCGCGCAACGCCATCTCCACCAAGGTCGCTTTCCAATACAACGCCATCCCGATGGATGCGCAGGACGGCGCGCTGGTGATTGCCGTCAGCAATCCCTTCGACACCGGGATGCTCAACGCCGTGCAGTTCGATGCTGGGCGGCCGGTGAAATTCGCCCTCGCCACACGGGGCGAAATCGAAAAGGCGCTGAAGAAGTATTATGGCGTGGGCGCCGAAACGCTGGACGAACTCGCGAAGGACGATGACGAACCGATCGAGCTCGACCTCGGCGACAAGGAAATTACCGAGGGCGACCAGGAAGCCAGCGTCATCAAGTTCGTCAACCAGATCATCTGGGAAGCCTACAAGGATCGCGCCACGGACATTCATTTCGAGCCGGCTGAGGACGAGCTGCGCATTCGCTATCGCATTGACGGCATCCTGCACCAGACGCCGATGCCGCCGCAGTTGAAGCGCTATCAGGCTGCGATCATTTCCCGCATCAAGGTCATGTCGGGGATGAACATTTCCGAGAAACGCCTGCCGCAGGACGGACGTATCAACGTCCGCATCAAGGGCGAGGAAATCGACATCCGCGTCTCGACCGTGCCGACGGTTTACGGCGAGAGCGTTTCGCTGCGTTTGCTCACTCGCGGCAAAATTTTTCTGACGCTCGACAAGCTCGGCTTTGATCCGAAAGAGGAAACGCGCGCTGCGCGAAATCATCGTCAAGCCGCACGGCATCCTGCTCGTGACGGGGCCGACGGGTGCCGGCAAATCCACTTCGCTCTACGCGTTTCTCAGCACGATCAATTCGATCACCAAGCGCATCATCACGATTGAGGAGCCGGTCGAATACGAGTTGAAGGGCATCAACCAGATCGCCGTGCGCTCGGACATCGGGCTGACGTTCGCCGTGGGTTTGCGCCACATCCTCCGGCAGGACCCGAACGTGATCATGGTCGGCGAAATTCGCGACCTGGAGACGGCGGAAATCGCCATTCGTGCTGCGCTGACCGGTCACTTGGTTTTCTCCACGCTGCACACGAACGACGCGCCCAGCGCCTTCACGCGCTTGATCGACATGGGCATCGAGCCCTTCCTCGTCGCGTCCTCAGTGGAAGCGATCATGGCGCAACGTCTGGTGCGCACGATTTGCAAAACCTGCACGACGGCCGCAGAAGGTCGAGCGCAGTTACCTGCAGGAAGATTGGTTTTCCCGAGAACGAGATCGACACGACGGTTTTCCGCAAGGGCGTGGGCTGCGAAGATTGCCGGCAGCTCGGCTACCAGGGCCGGTTGGGCATTTATGAATTGCTGCTCGTCACGGAAGCGGTCCGCCCGCTGGTCATGAATCGCGCCGCTGCCTCCACGATCGCGCATGGAAGCGATCAAGCACGGCATGCGCACCCTGCGCATCGATGGCTGGCAGAAGGTGAAGGAAGGCCGCACGACGATCGAGGAAGTATTGCGCGTGACCCAAACCGAGGAACATTTGAAGTCGCTCGTGGAAGACAGGACAGCACCCAGATGTGGGTGAAGAGTTAATATGGCGCGCTGGCATTCTGCGAACGTCCTGCAAGCGGTTGGCGAAGCGAAACGTCTCTGGCAGTTCACCTTGCGCGGTCAGAACCCAAACCTCGTCCGCGAAGAATCCAAACTCCCGACCGAGCCTCTCCCGGCGAAGCTGGTCGCCAAAGACTGGCAAACGCTCTATCAGCCCAAGCTCAACGTCGCCTGGCTGCCGGCGGATAAAGTGTTCCTTCGCGTCCTGCAATTGCCTCCGGCCGATTCGTTCCAGGAAACCGCCTCCATGGTGGAGCTCCAGTTGGAAAAGCTCTCTCCTTTGCCCGTTGCGCAAATCGTCTGGACGTTCGAACTGCTGCCCCAAACGCGAGGGTCTTCAGACCGCCATCGTAATCATCGTGACCCGCAATGTGGTCGAGGATTTTCTCGGCAAGCTCGAAGGCGAAAGCTTCCTGACCGATCGCCTGGAGGTTGCCGTTCATTGACCAATTGCTGGCCACGAAGATCGAAGGCGATGGGGTCTGGATTTATCCCGGCATCGGTTCCGACCAGACGAGTTGCCTCGTGGCGTGGTGGTATGGCGGCGTGCTGCACAGCGTTTCCGTGCTGCACCTCTCACAGACCGAGGAGCGCGGGCAATTCTTGCGGGACCAGATTTCGCAGATGACCTGGGCGGGAGAGTTGGAAGGCTGGATCACTTCGCCTCCGCGGCGCTTTCTCGTGGCGACTGCGGAGATGGCCGAGGCATGGAAGCCTTTATTGCAGGAAGGCACGGATCAGCAGGTGGAAGTGGTCGCTCCCCTGCCAGCCGCTGAGATTGCCAAGCTGACCGCGCGTCGTGCGACCCGGGAGAAACTTCCAGCCAGCCTGGTGCCGCCGGAATTCACCGCCCGCTACCGCCAGCGATTCGTGGATCGCATCTGGATGCGCAGCGTTCTAGCCATCGGTTTGGTGTATCTTTTCGGCGTTTTCATCTTTCTCGCGCTGGTGCAGTTCATGGACTTGAAGGTGAGCAAGGTCGAAGCAGAAGCCCGCAACCTGGCTGCCAGCTACACCAATGCGTTGCGCTTAAAGGATCAGATCCGAGTGATGCAGGATCAATTGAACCTCCAGTTCGCCGGGCTGGAATGCTACAAGGCGGTCGCTCAGGAAATGCCCGAAGGTGTCACGCTGGAGGGGTTCAGTTTCAGCAAGGGTCGATCGCTTTCCATCTTTGGCACAGCCCCCGTTGAGGCGATCTCGAAGGTCAATGATTTCAGCGAGCGCTTGCGGCGCGTGACTTCGAATGGCCAGCCCTTGTTCAAATCCGTCAGCGTGCCCATCCCGCAGCGGCGCGGGAACGACATCACGTGGAACTTCACCGCGGAATTGATGAACGGAGAAAGCGAATGAGCTCCCTCTTCGACAAGTTGAATCTTCGACCGAACGAGCGGCGCCTCGTCATCATCGTGGCCATCGTGGTCTTCATCATCGTGAACGCCATCTTCGTTTGGCCGCATTTTGGTGACTGGGGAAAGCTCCGACGGCGCCAGGCGGATGCGACCGAACAATTGCGTCGGTATCGCATCGAGGTGGAGAGCATACCGCGTTATCAGAAGACGTTGAGCGAACTGGAAAAAGCCGGAGCCAGCGTGGCTTCAGAGGACCAGGCGCTCAAGCTCGCCAATACGGTGCAGAATCAGGCTCTTTTAAGCGGGGTGCAGTGGAATGGTTATACTCCCGGCCGCCAGACCGCCTCGGCAAAACCGAACCAGTTTTTCGAAGAGCAAACGGGTAACCTAAGCTTTGTCGCCGATGAAAAAGCATTGATCGACTTTCTCTACAACCTCGGCTCCGGAGGATCCCTCATCCGCGTGCGGACGATGACTTTGAATCCAGATGCGCCGCGTTACAAACTCCAGGGCATCTCTGACGTTAGTGGCAAGCTACGCCAAGAAGGCGCCGCCAAAAGTGACCACGCCCACACGTGCCGGAGCCACGTCTGGCGCGACAAATACCGCAGGCCGATCCGCATCACCTTTTAACAGGACCAATACGCCGCCGAGAACCAACGCGACGCCAAGAAAATGAAAACTCTCGTTACCAACCTCATCGGGGCGCTGCTCGTGGCCGGGACCATCGCGGTGCAGGCTCAAGTGCCCGCACCCGCCGTGCCGGCCACCACCAATCGGCCTGCGCCGTCATCGTTCTTCTCGCAGTCCACGAACTTCAATCGCTTCCCGCGCACCAACACATCGCCGTTTGGGACTCCGGCGACGGCGGTTCCCGGCGCCGCAACGCCCGCGACAGGCTTTCCGCCGGGCACGTTACCCGGCGCGGCCGGACAAGTGCGCCCCGGTTTTCCAGGCACGGGATTGACCACTGCGGTGAACACCAACGCGCCCTTCGTTGCCACCAACATCGTGCAACGCGGTAACACCAATGACATCCCGGCCAAGATGATGACCTTTCAAGAGGCGGACATCACGCAGGTGCTGGAGGTGTATGCGATCCTCACCGGCAAAACATTGTTGCGCTCGCCCCAGGTTCCGTTGACGGCCAAGATCACGGTTCGGAACGAAACCGCGCTCACCCACGAGGAGGGCATCGATGCCTTGAACACCATTCTGGGGCTCAACGGCATTGCCATGATTCCGCAGGGTGAGAAATTTATCAAAGTGGTCGCGCAAGGATCCGTCGCCCAGGAAGCCACACCATTCACCACCAATGCCATGGAGACGTTGCGCGACGCGCAAGTGCCTGTGGCGCAAATCGTGGTACTAAAAAATCTAACTCCCGAAGACGCCAGCAGCATCCTGACTCCTTACGCCAAGCTGCCCAACAGCATCGTCGGCGTGCGCGGCAGTCCGGTCGTGGTGCTGCGCGACTATTCTGAAAACGTGAAGCGGATGATGGAGATTCTGGAGAAGGTGGATGTCGCCTTGCCCATGGACATTGATACCGTCGTCATCCCGATTAAGTACGCGCTCGCTGGCGACATCGCCAACGTGTTGAGCGGATTAAGCGCAGGGGGCAGCGCCACGACCTTCGGGACCGGCGCGGGCGCCAGTGGGTTGGGCGGCGGGACGGGATTTGGGGCTAGCGGCGTCGGAGGTCAATTTGGTGGCGGCGTAGGTGGCATTAGCCGCGGAGGCGTGGGTGGGTTCGGCTCTGGAATCAACCAGGGAGGAATTGGAGGCGTTGGCGGCCAGTATGGGGGGCGAACCAGCGTGGGAGGTCTGGCGGGTTCAACGACGGGCGTGGGAAACCCAGGCGGTTTCGGTTCCTCGAGGACGGCTTTCGGCAGCAGCCTGAACAGGGCGGTCGGCCGCGCTGTGGGAGCGGCCGGAGGGGCGAGCGGTGCCGCGGGCGACATTCTTCTCATTGGCAACGCCAAAATCATCGCCGACGAACGTTCCAACGCCTTGCTTATCTTCGCCGACCGCCGCGACCTCACTCAAATCAGCAACATCATCGCCAAGCTCGACATTGTTTTACCACAAGTGTTGATCGAAGCGCTGATCATGGAAGTGAACCTCGGTAACGACAAAAACGTGGGTGTAAGCTTGCAGCAGAACAACCAGAAGATTGGCGACTTGAATGTGGCGGGTGGCTCGGTAAATGGCAATTTCCTCGACCCTCGCAACATCACGGGCGTGACAGGGCTCGCCACCAACAGCTCATTGCCAAATGGCTTCAGCTACTTCGGCAAGCTGAATCAGGATTTTGATGTGGCGGTGACCGCCGCGGCGACTGACAGCCGGATCAACGTCCTCTCCCGGCCACGCATCCAGACCTCCACTGCGAAGCCGGCGCACATCTTCGTCGGTGAGACACGGCCCTACGTGACCGGCACCTACTTCTCAGGTTTGAGCAGCGGCTCACAATCACAGGTGTCGCAAACGCAAATCGGTATCACCCTCGACGTGTTGCCCATAGTTAACCAGGACGGCTTGGTGACGATGGATATCCAGCAACACATCTCGCAAGTCGGCGGCACGGTGCCCATCGATGGAAACGCGGTCCCAATCACGATCGAGCGCGATGCCAACGGTTACGTTTCCGTCAACAACCGTGACACCATTCTCCTGGGAGGATTCATTAGCACGACAAAGAACGTGGGTAAGAGCGGCGTGCCTTACCTCAAAGACATTCCTGGACTGGGCGTTCTCTTTCGCAGCTCGAGCGAAAGTGTGCAACGCGTTGAACTGATGGTGATGATTCGCCCGACGGTGTTGCCGAATCCTGAAGCCGCCGCCCTGACTGCCGCTGATCAACTCGACAAGTCGCCCAATATCCGACGCGCTGAACGTGAAGAAGCCGAGTTCCAACGGAAGCTGCTGGAAAAGGAACGCAAGGCCGCCGAGAAAGCAGAGCGCAAAGCTCAGTAAATCCTGAAGGATCGGGTTAAGTTGGAGGCGCCGGACTAGTTCCGGCGCTTTCACTATTTCTGGGGCATCAAGAGCAGCGACTTGCGCGACTCCTCAGGAATTCGTCTTAATTGTGAAGCTTTTTAAGTCTCTAACGTGTGGGCACGGGAGCTGGGGGTGCGCCAGGCACTGGGGGTAAAATGCCCGCGGCTGGATTGCCTTGCTGTTGAAAGGCGGCCTTTTGAGCTTGGATACGAGCAATGGCCTCTTCCCGGGTCATCGTCGGTTGAACGGGGGGCTGCATGACGGGAGGCTGATATGGTTGATAGCCGCTCACAATGGCAGCACCATCCGTGCGTACAGGACGCGGAGGAATTACGCTCGCTCCGGGAACGTTTTGCGCGGCATTCACTGCGGCACCAAAGGAGGGCACTGACGTCCCGCCGCCAAGAATCGCCGTGCGGCCTGTCCCTGCGGTAGGTTGAGTCGGTTGACCCGGAAGAGCGCTCGCCGCCGGAATGGACAGCGGCACGACGCCCGGATGCGGGACGGGAGTCGCGGTAGCAGCGAGGTTCGGTTTAATCCCGTTCTTGTTAAAATCCAACGTCGTTTCGGCATCCCCGTTTTTGATGCGAACCACGTTGTTCACCGCGTCGATGGCGACAATGGTGATGCTGTCCTTGTAGGAATCGCCTTCCACGAACGGCGACGGACGGTCTGTCTTTTTTGTTTGCGGGTCTGTGAATTCCAACAATGCGCGTGGGGGACCTCCCAACGTCGTGATGCCGGTCAATTTGATTTCAAGCGGCGGAGGTGGAGGAACCTCAGCGGGTTTGGGCGGCTCAACAATCGGCACCGGCTTCAGGCCAAAAGGATTGCGATCAATGATAGCCTGGTAAGGGTTTTCCTTCATTTCCGCAAAAGCACCAAGGCTGAAACCCGCCACGATGGCTCCACCCAGAAGGTTAGTGATGGTCCCGCATTTCATGTTGTTCAATATATTGGTTCACCTGCCAAACACCACAGAACTTTCAAAGTTGCCATGTTCCTGCTCACGGACCGTGTATCTCTTGAATTGACCCGGCCGTGCTCCAACTTAAGTTTCATGTATGGAACATGCCCCGGGATTTTTAAAGATCGTGAATGAAGCACGTCCGCGCGTGAAAGAGATCGATCTGGACCAACTGCGTGCACGCCTGGAGGAAAATCCTAAAGCCGTGCTCATGGATGTTCGTGAGGATGTTGAATGGCAGAATGGGCACGCAAGTCAGGCTGTGCACCTTGGGAAGGGAGTTTTGGAGCGCGACATAGAGAAGCTTTTTCCTGATCCCAACACGGAGATCATCATGTATTGCGGCGGCGGCTACCGATCAGTGCTCGCCTGCGATGTGGCGCGACAAATGGGCTATCGGAATGTTTTGTCCCTTAGAGGTGGCTATAAGGCGCTGCTATCTGCTAACTGGCTCATGAGGCCATGAAGCAACCTTCTCGGAGAGCTTATTTCCCGGTTTCCGGCGGGACTTGCCGCTTGCATTTTCAAATCACGCCGGGATATTAGCGCCCACTTTTTGGTTGGGGTCTTAGCTCAGTTGGTAGAGCGTCTCGTTCGCAATGAGAAGGTCAGGGGTTCGAATCCCCTAGGCTCCACCAGATTTTATTCAGCTAGCTTCGGTAGAAAAAATACCCATCCGCAAAGGTGATTCGCGAAGGCGCGGGGTTTTGGAAGGTGATGCGAAAACTATCCCGAAAATCAAAAGAGGACTTGCAAACCGGTTTGGTTCTCTTAACTTCGCCGGACTTCGGAAGCGAGCGTAGCTCAGCCTGGTAGAGCATCACGTTGCCAACGTGAGTGTCGAGGGTTCGAATCCCTTCGCTCGCTCCATTTTAACTCCGTGATCTTCCAATTCAGTCCCCGTAGCTGAATCCGGAATTCGCTAAAGACATCCTCCGCTTCGTTCACATTGCAGCGACGCTGCAACTCCGCATGCGCAAGCATTCAGCATGGCGGACCAAAAAGGCTTTGGCGGCTTTAGTTCTTGCGACGCCCGCCGATACCCTGAACGTGACACAAAGTCGTAAAACGATAATGGTGATCGAGGATAATGCGGATCTGCGCGAGATGCTTTCCGAGCTGCTCTACGCCCAGGGCTACCTAGTCTATTCGGCTGAGGATGCGAGTAACGCCTATGCCATCGCCAGCGTGTTGCGTCCGAGCGTGGTCATCTGCGATGTCTGCCTGCCGACCACAACCGGCTTCGAAGCGGCCGCCCGTTTGCAGGAGCACACTGAGACTAGGCGTATTCCCTTCATCCTGATGAGCGGGCGCACTCGGCCGTCAGAAGATCGTCCGCCAAACGAACGGTGGCTCCTCAAACCTTTTACCAATCTAGAGCTAACCGCAGCACTGCAAGACGCAGCCTCCTAAGGGGGGAATAGCCAGCGTTTACTGGTTCCATTCGGCTGACTTGGAAATTATTTGCCGCAACACTGCTTGAACTTCTTGCCGCTGCCACAGGGACACGGATCGTTGCGCCCCACTTTCGGACCGGTCCGCACCGGTTGAGCCTTGGCCACGGCTGCCGACGCTTCGCTGACCACATCGGAAGCATTGCCGACTCGCTCCGCCGGACGCAGCCGCAACGGCATTACCAATGGCACTCGCCTGGCTGTGCTGGGTCTGCTTCGGCATGATCGGCAGGAAATTTTCGAACGCCATCATGCTCGACGCGCTGCGGAAGATGTTGTGGCAGATCTCGGTTTTGATGTTCACCATCAACTCGTCAAACATCTTGAACGCTTCCGCTTTGTATTCGAGCAGCGGATCGCGCTGACCGTAGGCGCGCAGCCCGATGGAGTTGCGCAGGCGAGTCCATGTTGTAGAGATGCTCCTGCCACAACTTGTCGATGGCGCTCAGAATCGTGTAGCGCTCGATGGATTTGAGTGCATCGGGCTGCTTCGAAACTGATCTTCAGTTCGTAGGCCTTGCGAACGGCGTCCGCGATGTGGGTGCAAACGGCAAACTGCTGCGGGGTCAGGCCGTCAAATGCGGAGCCGGCACCGGCGCTTCCGTCCCGCCCTCGCGCGATCTGACTGCATCTGCTTCTCCGTGAAGCCGAGCGGGAAATTCAAATTCACCCAATCCGTCAAGCCGCGAATATTCCATTCCGCCGGATCTTCGTTCGGTAGTGAATTCGTCCACCTTGCTGATGACCACTTCCTCCATGATGTCCATCAGGCGGTCGCGCACGTCGTCGCCGTGGATGATTTCGTTGCGGAAGCCATAAATGACTTCGCGCTGCTTGTTCATCACGTCGTCGTATTCGAGCGTGCGTTTGCGCTGCTGGAAATTGTGCTGCTCGACGCGCTTCTGCGCGGTTTCGATCGAGCGATTCAGAAGCGGATGCTCCAGTTCCTGGTTCTCCTCAAGACCCACCCGCTCCATCACTTTCACGATGCGGTCGGAGCCGAACAGACGCATCAGATCGTCTTCCAGCGAGATGAAGAAGTGCGAAGAACCGGGATCGCCCTGGCGCGCGCAACGGCCGCGCAACTGGCGGTCGATGCGCCGCGCTTCGTGACGTTCCGTGGCGAGCACGTGCAAGCCGCCGAAGTCGGCGACGCCGGGCCCGAGCTTAATGTCCGTGCCGCGACCCGCCATGTTCGTGGCGATGGTGACGCCGCCGCGCTGGCCGGCGCGCGCGACGATTTCGGCTTCCTGCTGGTGAAACTTGGCGTTCAGGACCGAGTGGACGAGTCCCGCCTTCTTCAACATGCGCGAAAGCTGCTCGCTCGTTTCCACCGAAACGGTGCCGACGAGGATGGGCCGCCCCTGCGGCATGGACCTGCTGAATCTCCTTGAGCACCGCCGTCGAATTTTTCGCGCTTGGTTTTGTAAACGGTGTCGTGCTTGTCCTTGCGCGCGATGGGCCGGTTCGTCGGAATGACCAGCACGCCGAGTTTGTAGATATCGTAGAACTCGCCGGCTTCCGTTTCGGCCGTGCCGGTCATGCCGCCAGCTTTGTGATAGAGACGGAAATAATTCTGAATCGTGATCGTCGCGTAGGTCTGCGTCTCGCGCTCGATCTCGACGCCTTCCTTGGCTTCCACGGCCTGGTGCAAGCCATCGCTCCAACGCCGGCCCGTCATCAGACGCCCCGTGTTTTCATCGACGATGATGACCTTGTTTTCCTGCACGACGTATTGAACGTCCTTCTGGTAAAGACCGTAGGCCTTGAGCAATTGCGAGATGGTGTGAATCTGCTGCGCCTTGACCTCGAACTCCGCCTGAATCTTTGCTTCCGCTGCGAGGCGTTCCTGCGGATCGAGTTCGGGATCGATGTCGATCTCGTGATAAGCCGACGCCACATCGGGCAGCATGAACGCATCCGGATCCTGCGGGCTGCAGGAAGGTGCGGCCCTTCTCCGTCAGATCGGCGTCGTGGCTCTTCTCTTCGATCGCGAAGAACAATTCTTCCTTCTGCGCGTACAGTTCCTTCTTCGATTGATCGGCGTGCAGCTGCAAGCTCCGCCTTGTTCATCAGCTTCAAGTTTTCCGGATCCTCGAGAAGCCGCGCCAAGCCTTCGGACTGCGCGGTTGGCCAACCTTGACGCGATAGAGCAGCAACCCTATTTCACGCTCCATTTCATCCGGATGCTGTGGATTGGAGCCGTCCGTCGGGCCGCAATTTCTTGATCAGCGCTTCAGCCTCGGTGAGGAACCGATTGCAGAGCCGCTCCTGGTTTCGAACAAGATTCTCGATCGGCGGTTTGAACTTCGCATACTGATCGTTTTCGATGCCCACCACCGCCGGGCCGCTGATGATCAGCGGCGTGCGCGCTTCGTCGATCAGGATGGAGTCCACTTCGTCCACGATGGCGAAGTAATGACCGCGCTGCACCTGCTCCTCCGCGCGCGAGGCCATGCCGTTATCGCGCAGGTAATCGAAACCAAACTCAGCGTTGGTCCCGTAGGTGATGTCGCAAGCGTATTGCGCGCGGCGAACCTCCGGCGATTGGTCGTGAAGAATGCATCCGACCGTCAGGCCGAGAGATTTGTAAACCGCGCCCATCCATTCGCTGTCACGCGCCGCGAGGTAATCATTCACCGTCACGACATGAACGCCGCGCCCGGTGAGCGCGTTCAGATACACCGGCAGCGTTGCGACCAGGGTCTTGCCTTCGCCGGTGGCCATTTCCGCGATCTTGCCGCCGTGCAATGCCATGCCGCCAATGAGCTGCACATCGAACGGAACCATTTCCCATGGCAACGGATGACCGCGCACCGTAATGTCCTGCCCGCACAGACGGCGGCAGGCATTTTTTACCACCGCAAACGCTTCGGGCAGGATTTCATCCAGCCGGCGCGCCAGCTCCGCATTGTCCTCAATTTTGGAAAGCTCCTCTTTCCATGCCGCGGTTTTCTGGCGCAGAACTTCTGCAGATTGATTCTGCAATTCCGACTCGATGCGGTTGATTTCACCGACCCGGCCCCGAAGCCGTTTAACTTCGCGGTCATTTTTCGAGCCGATGATTTTTTTAAGGATGAATCCGATCATTTGAAAAGTGCGGCAGAAACTACGGGAGTGACAACAGGGCGTCAAAGACTTTACGGGACAGAGGCGGTTGTCTAAAAAGCGCCGCAGTCAAAGCCTGAATGGAGGTGTGGCATTGCGCCCACTGAGGAATTGATGACCGACGACACCCCCCGTGGCATTTAGCGACGTGGGGCCGCCCAATGGTTGGTGCGTCGCATAGCAGAAACTCCACATCTCCGCTATCGCCTCCATCCGCGCCACCTTCCTGAACCAAATCCGTCGAGCCTGTTACTTTCCCAAGCCGTTTCCTCGCTTAGGCGATCATCGGACAGACACCAGCGTTTTCACGGCGCGGTTTCCGGCCGACATTTGCGCGAAGACGGCAGGCAAATCAGCCAGCACGCATTCGCCATCTACAAATGAATCGGCCCGAATGACGCCGCTCTCGATCGACTCCAAGGCCCGACGGATGGTGCGTGGCGTGTGATGAAAACTCGCCACTGTGCGAATGCTGGAGTAATGCAGCCGGGCCGTATCGAGCGACACTGTGGTGCCAGAAGGACAACCGCCGAAGAAGTTCACCAACCCTCCCTTGCGCACCCATTGGACCGATGCCTCCCAAGTTTCGGGTTTGCCGACTGCTTCGATCACGACGTCAGGCGATCGTGATGTAGCGGCTCTGGCCAATTCCCCATGTGATACATCGACTATCTCGGCCGCACCAAGCTGCCGCGCCCTGGCCAGCCGATTAGCGCCTCGGCCCGCCACCGTCAGATGACAACCGAGATGATTGGCCAGTGCGACAAACATCAACCCAATGGGCCCGGCGCCAATTACCATGACGCGCTGTCCCGCTCGCAGCGCACAATCTTCCACGCCCTGCACGACACACGCCAAAGGTTCGGTAAGGGCGGCATCGCGAAATTCCGTTTCGGGCTTGAGCCGAAGCATGTTCTTGGCGGCTAATCGTGCCGGCACCACAATCGATTCAGCATACGCTCCGTTGAGAAACAACAGGTCTTCGCACAAATTCTCCTGGGCATTTTGGCAGAAGAAACAGTCGCTGCAGGGCGCGGAATTCGCCACCACGACTCTGTCTCCGACCTTCCAGAGTGAAGCATCGTTGTCCATGACCACGCCACGGACTTCGGAAATCACTCCCGCGAGTTCGTGTCCGAAGACAGCAGGCGGCACGATCATTCTGGCGTGATAACCGCGCTTGAAGACCTTCAGATCAGTGCCGCAGGTGAGAGCCGCTTCGATTCGCACGCGCACCTCGCCGGCATTGAGCGGGCGCTCCGGAACATCCTCCACGCGCACATCTTCCTTCCCATAAAGCACCGCGGCCTTCATGCGCCCAGTGTGCAACATCTTCCTTGTTTCAGGACAAGGTTTTCCCGCAACTTGCGCGCGCTCGCATGGAATTGATTCGCAAATTCATTGATTTGGTGCTGCACATTGACCGCCATCTCGGCGACCTGATCGCGCAGCTCGGCCCCTGGATGTACGTTCTGTTATTCCTCGTCATCTTTTGCGAGACGGGACTGGTGGTGACTCCTTTTCTGCCGGGCGACTCCCTGCTCTTTGCCGTGGGCGCGTTCTGTGCCTTGCCGCCGCCGCATAACTTGAGCCTGGGTCTGCTGCTGGTGTTGTTGACCATCGCCGCGATCATTGGGGATACTGTCAATTACTGGATAGGCGCCAAACTCGGGCCGCGAATATTTCGGGGCGAAAACGTGCGATTGCTCAATCGAAAACATCTCGAACGCACCCATGAATTCTACGAGCGGTATGGCGGTAAGACCATCATCCTGGCTCGTTTCGTTCCCATCGTCCGCACCTTCGCGCCGTTCGTCGCTGGGATGGGGAAAATGACCTATCCCAAATTCATGTCGTTCAACGTCATCGGCGGTTTGCTGTGGGTCGGATTGTTCCTCCCGCTCGGCTACTTCTTCGGCAATCAGCCTGTGGTGAAAAAGAATTTCGGCCTGGTGATTATCGCCATCATCATCCTGTCCATCTTGCCCGGCGTATTTGAATTCTGGCGGGAACGCCGGCGCCTGCGCGCGGCAAAAGGCTTGTAGAGCACCCGCTGCTTCCAGGCTCTTGAAAGTCAGGCTTCAAGCGGCATGACCACCGCGATAAAGCCGGGGCACTCGATAGGTAATGTTGGTCAGGATTTCCCACGGCACCGTGGCGCACCACTTTGCCAAATCATTCGCCGTAATTTCGTGGCGTCCCTGTCTGCCGATCAATACGGCTTCATCGCCCACGTTCACCTCCCGCAGGCCTGAGATATCGACGAGCGTTTGATCCATCGTCACCCGACCGAGCACGCGGCAACGCTGACCAGCGATCAATACTTCCGCACGGTTGCTGCCGGCCCGTGGGTAGCCGTCCGCGTAGCCCGCCCCAAGGGTGGCCACGCGCATTTTCCTGGAGGCAACGAACGTGCGCCCGTAGCTCAATGGTGTGCCCTTGGGAATTTCCTTCACGAAACACACGCGGCATTTGAGCGATAGTGCCGCATGCAAATGTTTTTGCATGGCGGACGCGGAACGGCGCGACCCTGGCGGCACGACGCCGTAAACGAGCAGGCCTGGGCGCACCACGTTGTAGATGCTGCGCGGTTCATGGATCAGGCCAGCGCTGTTATTGGCATGGATCAATGGCGGCAGGAGGTGCTTCGCCCGCAGTTCGCCCACTAGCTTTTCAAAT
Organism: uncultured Verrucomicrobiae bacterium; assembly: GCA_963760275.1. Taxonomy (GTDB): domain Bacteria; phylum Verrucomicrobiota; class Verrucomicrobiia; order Limisphaerales; family SIBH01; genus JANNGC01. The sequence goes on along the minus strand of CAVXCM010000002.1, from coordinate 434,511 downwards.
TTCTTGCGCTGCACCGCGGAAAACTGGGCGCTGTCTTCCGCTGAGGAATAATGCGTGTAAACGCCGCTGACGTGGAGATGAGACATCGCTGTCATTGACTCAAGCAGGGCGGCAGCCTCCTCCACCGGAACGCCTAGTCGGCCCATACCAGTATCCACCTTGACGTGCACCAACGAGAACTTGCGCTGTAAACCTGCTGCGCTGTTGAACGCTTTGGCTTCAGCCAGCGAGGAGATGGTGGGCATCACGTCATCCCGCACCGCCGTTTCAATCTCTGCCGGGAAACAGGCCCCCAGCATCAACACAGGCCAACCCCGGCCCACGCTGCGAATAGTCTGAGCCTCCGTCAGATTAGCCACGCCAAAAATATCCGTCCCCCGTTGCATGAGTAACGCGGCGGTTTGCTTGAGGCCATGCCCGTAGGCATCGGCTTTGACCACCGTGACCACTTTCACATCCTTGCCAACGCGGTGGCGAATCCACGCCAGATTCCCGCGCAACGCATCCAAATCCACCTCGGCCCAGCAGCGGTAAGGCGTCATGCCACGCTCCCTGTAAAGACAACACGCAACCGGGCGCTACCCGGTGAAAGCGCGCCATCCGCAACGGGGTCCAAATCACTCAACCCGTTCCGGCCACCGACACCCGGTCTGGATATTTCGCCCCCCGCCGCGGCTAGTACAAAGATCGCGCCGCTCGTAATGGCGTGATTGTGAATGCGCATTTGAGGAGAAGAGCTAAAACGTCTGGCATGCACAAGTCGTCAAAGAGTCGCGTCCCATGCTTCGCGTCAGGAATCACGTGCAAAGACTCCTTCGCCTCCCAGCTGCCGATGTTCTCAATTTTCCTTTCTCCTCTCCGCTCGAAACCAACTTAACCTCGTCGTTCAAACCAGGGCTCCTGAACTCAACGAAGTTTTGACTTCGCACGGCGTTCGCCAAGAATCCCGCCCATGAAATCACTCGTCGCTCTCATCGTGAGCGCTTTGCTTTGCCATGCCCCACTATTCGCCGCTGATGCTCCCGTTCGGCGCGCCCCGCCAGAAAATCCGTATCCGCCCGGGGCCGACTCGAAACCGCAGGACGGCGTGCCGAAAGGTGAACGCGTCAAAGGCGTGTTCAACCAAAGCAAAATTTTCCCTGGCACAACGCGCGATTACACAGTGTACATCCCGGCGCAACTCGACAGGTCCAAGCCGGCGCCGTTCATGGTGCTGCAAGACGGAGGCGGCTACAAAGCGGATGTCGTGTTTGATAATTTGATTCACAAGAAAGAGATCCCTGCGCTCGTTGGAGTGTTTGTGAATCATGGCCGCGTGGTGGCGCTCGACACGAACACCGCGATGGATCGATTCAACCGGAGTTACGAATACGATGGGCTCGGTGACAACTACGCGCGGTTCCTTATCGAGGAACTGTTCCCGTTCATCGAGAAGAAGCATGACGTCAAGCTGTCCACGGACGCGGATAAGGGATCGATTGGCGGCGCGAGCAGCGGAGCGATTGCGGCATTCACCGCGTCGTGGGAACGGCCCGACCGCTTTCGTCGCGTGTTCAGCAGCATCGGCACCTACGTGGGCCTGCGAGGGGGCAACATTTATCCGACGCTCATTCGCAAAGTGGAGCCGAAGCCTCTTCGCATTTTTCTCCAGGATGGCGAGAACGACCTGAACATCTACGGAGGCGATTGGTGGATGGCGAACCAGGAGATGCAACGCGCACTCGTTTTCGCCGGATACGATGTGAACCACGCGTGGGGCAAAGGCGCGCATGATGCCAATCAAGCCACGCAAGTGTTCCCCGATGCGCTGCGATGGTTGTGGCGGGATTATCCGGAACCGATTCAGGCCAACCCGCAACGCAAGTCACGCCAGAAGACTCTCGACATTGTCAGCACGGATGAACCATGGCAGCTGGTGGGCGAGGGCTACAAATTTACGGAGGGCCCCGCGGTCAATGCGAAGGGCGAAGTGTACTTCAACGACGTAGGAGCCTCGAAGACCTATAAGATTGGTCTCGACGGCAAGGTGACGGAATTTTTGTCTGACTCCAAAGGCGGCGATGGCGAAGCCTTCGGCCCGGACGGACGACTCTATGCGGTCGCGGGAAAGGAGCAGAAGATCGTGGCCTACAATGCGGACGGTAAACCCACAACCATCGCGGAAGGTTTTCGTGGAAACGATCTTGTGGTGTTGAACAACGGAAGCATTTACGTGACGGAGCCAGGTTGGGATGGAACGAAGCCCAGCAAAATTTGGCACATCAATGCGAGCGGCGAAAAGAAGGTGGTCGATACCGGGTTGAAATTCTCGAACGGCCTCGCCGTTTCACCTGACCAAACGCTCCTTCATGTTGCCGATTCACGCAGCCACTGGGTTTACAGCTACCAAATTCAACCGGACGGTTCGCTCGCCCACAAGCAACGCTATTTTTGGCTGCACGTCCCGGATACGGCGGACGACTCCGGCGCTGATGGGATGCGTGTCGACCGCGAAGGCCGTTTGTATGTCGCGACGCGCATGGGCATTCAATTCTGCGATCAGCCGGGGCGCGTGAACGGGATCATTCCAACGCCCAATGGAAAGGTTTCGAACCTCTGCTTCGGCGGCGAAAATTTCGACACGCTTTACGCGACGTGTGGCGACAAAGTGTTCAAACGCAAAGTGAAAGTTAAAGGTGCGCAAGCCTGGGCGGCCCCAAATCGGCCGCCAAAGCCTGGCCTCTAAAGGGCACCGGCCAAACTAACCCCGCGACGCTAGTCCGACACGGTGAGATGGGCGCCCCAGCTTGAGGTGCTCCCGCCTATGCCGGTCACAACGCAGTAGTAATTTGCCTGGCTGCTGTGATCGATTTTCTTCAGCGTCAGGCGCGTCGTGGTCGCACCAGGAATTGGCTGACCATCCTTGTACCACTGAAACGATTCCCGAGGTCCAGGGTTGTCAACCACTCGGACATTGAATACGACCCGCTGTCCCACTTTCGCCAACTGGTGCTGCGGTTGAATGCTTAAAACCGGAGCGCCCACAACAATGAGTCGAACTCGGCGGCTGACGACGCCCCCGGCAGGGTTGGTGACAGCAAACCAGTAGGTGCTGTTCCACGTCGCATCATTAAGCGGGTTTTCCATCCGCAAGATGGGTTGGTCGGTAATATAACCAGTGCTGGGCGGAATCTCGTGTGGGCCTTCAATTGGGTTATCGTTGTGCCAAATCATCCGCGTGTAGGGTCCGCTGTCATTAAGCACGACACGAAACTCGGCCACGGTGTGTTCGCCTACTATGATGCTTCGAGGCTGTACGAGAATTACCGGACGCCTGAACACTTCGAGCTTTGCTCCGCCGCTGGTCGCCTCTCCCGTCGCATCCCGAACCTTCACTGTGTAAACGCCCGCCCGCGAGGGAGTCGCAGTTCGGCGCAAGGCTCGCCCGGTTGCTCGGGGAATATCCCGGCCGTTCCACTGCCACTGGTATCGAAGAGGTGTGGCACTGGTTGCTTCTACTTCAAAGGTGACCGCACCGCCTGCGATCGCAGCTTGATTCTGCGGTTGCCGGGTAATCAACGGCTGTGCACTGGCTCCAAGCTGAATGGCGAGCAATACCCCAATAACCAGCGCGAAGCTCGCCGGCATCCTTAAAACAATTTGATTTAATGGCCTCATTCATGTGGAAGGTTTTTAGAAAACGCTCTTAACCCTCGAGCCTCGCCTCCTTCCACGCGTGCAAGGTTTGCCGGGTGCGGGATTGTGTCAAATGAGCGCCGCGTTTAGTCGGAAGTCTTTGGAGCCCTCGCAGCGCGAGGTCCGAGAGGTCCGTAGCGCCGCTCATCATGCGCTGTGATTAAAGATTCAATGCATTGCCCAACTTCGTCGTCGATTTCAGGACGTAATGCGCTTAGATTCACGGGAATTCCCGGATAAAATTGAATGATAGCTACTCGACAAATCAGGTTCATCGCGCTCGCCATCCTGGCGGCGGCACAGTTTTGCCTGGCCGCGTCCAAGGACAAACCGCTTGCGTCGAAGATTGAATTCAATCGCGACGTGCGCGCGCTGCTTTCGGACAACTGCTTTGCCTGCCACGGCCCTGACGACAAGACGCGAAAGGGCAAGCTGCGTTTGGATCTTAAGGAGGAGGCTTTCAAGGCGGCGAAATCGGGTGACTTTGCCATTGTCCCAGGTGACGTGAAGAAAAGCCAGTTGGTGGAGCGCATCACGACCAAGGATGAGGACGAAATCATGCCGCCGCCGAAGACTGGTAAGAAGCTGACGCAGGCGCAGATTGATTTGCTGAAACGCTGGATTGCGGAAGGCGCCACCTGGCAGACGCACTGGGCTTACGAGACGCCTAAGCGCCCTGCCCTTCCCGTCGGTTAAGGATAAGAAGTGGGCCCGCAACGAGATCGACAGCTTCATCCTCGCGCGTCTCGAAAAGGAAGGTCTCAAACCATCACCGGAGGCCGACAAGACCGACGCTCATTCGACGCGCGGCCCTGGACATCACTGGCCTGCCGCCCACGCCGGAAGAGGTGGACGCGTATCTGGCCGACAAATCACCGCAAGCCTACGAAAAGGTGGTGGATCGGTTGCTGGACTCGCCTCGATACGGCGAACATCAGGCCCGCTATTGGCTCGATGCGGCGCGCTATGCCGATTCGCACGGCTATCACATCGATTCCGATCGGAGCATGTGGAAGTACCGCGAATGGGTCATTAACGCCTACAACAAGAACATGCCGTTCGATCAATTCACCATCGAGCAACTCGCTGGCGACATGTTGCCTGGGGCGACGACAGAGCAAAAAATTGGTTCAGGCTACGTGCGCTGCAACCCGAGCACCGGTGAGGGCGGCGCCATCGTCGAGGAATATCAGGCCAAGTACAGTTTCGACCGGACTGAAACGACGAGCACGATCTGGATGGGCCTGACCATGACGTGTGCCCGTTGTCACACTCACAAATACGATCCCATTCAACACCACGAGTACTACGGGCTCTACGCCCTCTTCAACAACTTGAACGAGTCGGTGATGGATGACAACAAACCCAACCCGGCGCCGTTCATGAAGGTGCCAACTCCCGACCAAATGCGCCGCGAACAGGAGTTGAAGAAGCTACTGGCGGACGGTCGCACGAAGCTGGAGGCCCCCATGCCTGAGTTCGACTCCGCCCAGCCGGCTTGGGAAGCCAGGTGGCGCGGAAAGTTGCGGCGAGGGTTGGAGCCTGCTCGAACCGAAGTCAGCCACCTCCACGAACGGAACCCAGTTTACGATTTCCGAGGATTTCACCGTTCTGGCCCACGGCACAAATCCGCCGAAAGACACGTACGAATTACAGCTCCCGGTGAGGCCCGGCGTACTCGCCGCGTTGCGGCTGGAGACATTGCCGCACGAATTGCTTCCGCAAAAAAGTGCCGCGCGCGCAGACGATGGGAACTTTCGCCTTTCGGAGTTTGAGGCGGAGCTTCGATATCCCGGCACCAACTCGAAACCGACGAAGATCAAGTTTGCCCAAGCCCTGGCTGATTCCGCCCGCACGGGCAACGAAGCGGCGCTGGCCATCGACGGTAAAGCGGAAACCGGCTGGCAGGCGGATACGAACGGAACCCAACAGAACCACGCCGCCCTTTTCATCCCCGCGGAGCCCCTCAGCGTGAAAACCAATGCGACGCTGGTGTTGCAGATGCGATTCGATGCCTCCACTAGCAAACGAGCCATCGGGCACTTCCGGGTGTCGCGCGGCCCAAGCGCAGGAATTGGTGGAACTGCTCGCGCCACCCAAAACCGAGCCGTGGCAGGTGGTGGGCCCTTTCAAGACGGAGAGCACCGCGATGGGTCTGACCAATATTTTCGATCCCGAGAAGGAAGTTGATCTGAAAAAGGCCTACGCCGGCGTTCGCGATGAGATTAAATGGAACGCCAAGCCAGAGTTTAACGATGGGAAGGCGAACCTGCTCGTCCAGGATTTGCATGGGTTGCACGGCGCCTTTTACCTGTATCGCACCCTCAAAATGCCAGACGCACGACGAGTGGAGTTCACGTTGAGAGCTGATGATTTGTTTAAGCTCTGGGTCAACGGCAAGCTCGTGAAGGAACGTACGGTGAAGGAGAAAGAAAACGAGGAACCGTCCCGGGTTGTGGTCGATCTCGAGAAGGGCGAGAACAAAATCCTCTGGAAAATTGTCACCACTCAGGGCGCGGCCTACTTCACCTTCAAGAAAGGGCTGGACGATGCAACATTGCCTTCCGATGTCGCCGCCCTCTTCGCGGCCACGAGCAACTTCACCGCGGAACAGCAGAAAAAGATTCGGAGCGTTTATCGGCGACTGAGTTCACCAGAATACAAGGAACTCTCCGACAATGTGGAACGGTGGAAGGAGGAGAACGACAGTCTGGAGAGATCCATTCCCACCACCATGATCGCCAAGGAAATGGACAAACCGCGAGACACCTTCATTTTGCTGCGGGGTGAATACGATAAGAAGGGCGACAAGGTTTCCCCCGGCGTTCCGTCGATTCTTCCGCCCTGGCCAAAGGGTTTGCCCACCAATCGCCTGGGTTTCGCCAAATGGTTGCTGCAACCGGACCACCCGTTGACCGCGCGCGTAACGGTGAATCGCTATTGGCAACAATTTTTCGGCAACGGGTTGGTGAAGACGACCGAGGACTTTGGCGTGCAGAGCGAAAATCCGTCCCACCCGGAGTTGCTGGATTGGCTGGCAACGGAGTTCGTGCAAAGCGGCTGGGACGTGAAACGAATGCATCGTCTAATTCTCACCTCTGCCGCTTATCGTCAGTCCTCGAAAGTTTCCCCGCAACTGCTGGCCCGCGATCCCGAAAATCGTTTAATCGCGCGCGGCACACGTTCACGCGTGGATGCGGAAGCGGTCCGCGACACGGCTCTCTTTCTCGGCGGGCTGCTGGTGGATCGGGTTGGCGGCAAAAGTGCCAAGCCCTATCAGCCGCCGGGCTTGTGGGAAGCCGTCTCATTCAACAACTCGCAGAAATTCGTGCCCGATACGGGCGAAGGCCAGTATCGCCGCAGTCTTTACACCTATTGGAAACGCCAGAGCCCGCCGCCGAACCTGATGCTATTTGATGCACCCACGCGAGAGTATTGCGTGGTTCGCCGTCCGCGCACGAACACGCCGCTCCAAGCCCTGGCGCTCATGAACGATCCTCAAATCATCGAAGCGTCGCGAGCGTTTGGACAACGCATGATGACTGAAGGCGGAAAGACTCCGGAATCGCGAATCGCCTACGGTGTCCGGTTGGCGACAAGCAGGAAACTGGCGAAGGATGAATCCAAAGTGTTGCTCAGGACTTGTTCAACGCCCAACTCGCGGATTACCAGAACAATAAAGAGTCAGCGGAAAAACTACTGGCCATCGGTGCATTCAAAGCCCGGCCCGATTTGGACCATGCCGAACTAGCCGCCTGGACAATTGTGGCAAGCACGATCCTTAACCTCGACGAAACGATCACCAAAAACTAAAGACCCATGGATCCACTGACAGAAAAACAATTGCTGGTCAATCGCCGTCATTTTTTCGGGCGCATGGCCACGGGCATCGGCGTGGCGGCGCTTGGCTCTCTGCATCAATCCCGACCTCCTGGCCAAGATGGTTGGCGAGCAGAAACGTTATGGCGGCTTGGCTGGCGTGCCGCACTTCCCGCCGAAGGCCAAGCGCGTCATTTACCTGTTCATGGCCGGCGGCCCGTCGCAGATCGATCTGCTCGATTACAAGCCTTCGCTGGAAAAGCTGCATAACACGGAATTGCCGGACTCGATTCGCATGGGCCAGCGGATCACAGGCATGACGTGCGGGCAGAAGAATTTCCCGGTGCGTAAAACCGATTTTCAAATTCGCCCAGCACGGCAAGGCCGGTACGTGGGTCAGCGAATTGTTGCCCAACATCGCGAACATTGCGGACGACATCGCAGTGGTCAAAACGGTCAACACCGAGGCCATCAATCACGATCCCGCCGATCACGTTCATTCAAACTGGTTTCCAGCAGCCCGGGCGCCCCTGCACGGGTGCGTGGCTGAGCTACGGCCTGGGTACGATGAACCAAAACTTGCCGGCGTTCGTCGTCATGATTTCCAACGGCAAGGAGAGCGACCAACCGCTCTACACCCGCCTGTGGGGTTCGGGCTTTCTGCCGAGCGAACATCAGGGAGTGCAATTCCGCGGCGTGGGCGATCCCGTTCTCTATCTGTCCAATCCCGCCGGCAGTGGATGCTGCCGACGCGCCGGCGCATGCTCGATGGCGTCGGCGAAATTAAACGCCAAGCAGTATCAGACTTTCGGCGATCCGGAAATCAACACGCGCATTGCCCAGTATGAAATGGCGTATCGGATGCAGACGTCCGTGCCAGACCTGACCGACATCTCGAAGGAGTCGCGAGAGCACGTTGGAAATGTACGGGCCCGATGTGAAAAAGCCGGGGACGTTTGCCTACAACTGTCTGCTGGCGCGCCGCATGGCCGAGCGGGGCGTCACCTTCACGCAGCTGTATCATCGCGGCTGGGATCAGCACGGCAACCTGCCCAAGCGCATTCGCGAGCAGTGCAAGGACACGGACCAGCCGAGCGCGGCGCTCGTGAAGGATTTGAAGCAGCGCGGCTTGCTGGACGACACGCTCGTGATTTGGGGCGGCGAATTCGGCCGCACCGTTTATAGCCAGGGCAAAATCGAGAAGGACAATTACGGACGCGATCATCACGGCCGCAACTATCGCCATCTGGATGGCGGGCGGCGGCATCAAGCCCGGCATCACCTACGGCGAGACGGATGACTTACTGCTACAACGTGGTGGAGAATCCGGTCCACATTCACGACCTGAACGCGACCGTGATGCACTGCCTGGGCATCGATCACGAAAAGCTAACCTACCGCTTTCAGGGCCGCGATTTCCGGCTGACGGACATTCACGGCGAAGTCGTCAAGGGCTTGCTCGCTTGAGGCCCCGGCGCAGGTTAATCCTCCGGCAGCCATGAGCCGGGCGCGCGCTTTTCCAGTAGTACTCCATCTGCTGTTCCTCCTCTCGGGAGCTGCCGCGCTCGGCTATCAACTCATCTGGTCGAAACTGTTTTCCATCAGTCTGGGTCACGAAACACCAGCGGTCCTGGCCATTGTTTGCGCATTCATGATCGGCATGGCGCTTGGATCGGCATCCTTGGATCGCTTCATCCCGCGTGATATGCGAGCGGGTCGCTGGCTGGCCGGATTGGAATTGGCGATGGGACTGTGGTCAATGCTGCTCACCTTTTTTGCCGCCGACATCAATGCGTTTGCGGTGCAACTAATCGGGCTTGCACCTTCAGCTCTGAAACATTGGGGCATCGCCTTCGCCGTGCCTGCCCTGACGCTCCTGCCGGCGACATTGGCGATGGGCGCATCGTTTCCCGCAATGGAGAAATTTCGATCCGCGATCACCTCAAGCAATGAGTCGGTGGGCAGCGTCTATGCCGCAAACACAGTGGGGGCAACTCTGGGAGTTTTGTTTACGCCCTACCTGTTGATGCCAACGTTGGGCTTGACCAAGTCGTCGTGGGCGCTGGCGGTCGTGAACGGACTGCTGGCGCTAAGCATCGTTTGCCTGATGCGTGGGCGGTCCATCGTCACTGATGACGCGACCTCCAAACCATTGCGCGCGGTATTTTCAGGGCGGCGCCTGAGCCTAACTCTTTTCATCACCGGGTTGCTGGGGTTGGGCTACGAAGTCGCCGGGGTGCGTGTGCTTTCCCAAGTGTTGAAGAACACGATCTTCACCTACGCCGCCGTCCTGGCGGTCTTCCTGGTTGGAACTGCAGCAGGAGCGGCGGCTTATCATCGTTGGTGGCGAACGCGTGAGCCGGCACAACTCCTCTCATCATTGCTCTGCGGGACCGCGCTTGCCTGCTTTGCCGGAATGTTGTTCATGACGCAAACTCCGGCCCTTTACCAATGGGCGCGCAAGATTGGCGACAGCCGTTTCGACGTGTTGCTTGCCGAACTGCTAACGGCGGCGGCGGTGCTTGCTTTGCCCGCTTTCGGCATGGGCGCCACGTTCAGCCATCTCGCACAATCGGCCCGGGCGACGCGCGGCCGCATCGGGGGAGCCGTGGCGCTGAACACTCTGGGGGCCGCGGCCGCGCCTGCCGTGTTCGGAGTCGTCCTGATCCCCGGCGTGGGAACGAAATGGGCACTGCTGCTGGTTGGCTTCGGGTACGCGCTTCTTTCGCCCGGGATGCCCCGTCTCAAACTTGTCGTGGCCTGCCTTCTCCTCGGCGGCATCGGGCTGTTCGCGAAATTAATGATCCTTACCCTTCCTCCCGGGGCCCGCGTCACCGCCTCTCAAGAAGGAGTCATGGCGACGGTGGCGGTGATTGATGAAGAAAATAACCGCACTTTGCGGGTGGATAATTCCTTTCAAATGGGCGGCACGGGCTCGGCGGATGCGGAATACCGACACGCTCATCTCCCGCTCCTGCTGCATCCATCCCCGCGACGCGCTCTTTTTCTAGGTTTGGGGACGGGCATCACTTTCGGCGCCGCCTCATTGCATCTTGGGCTGGAGGCGGACGGTGTGGAGCTTCTGCCCGAAGTCCTGCAAGCAATCCCGTACTTCGCCCCGCATAATTTTTCCCCAGCACAACAGCCCAGCCTGAAACTCCACGTCGCCGATGCGCGCCGGTTTGTGAAGGCCGCGGAGGCATCCTACGACGTCGTGGTGGCGGACCTGTTTCATCCGTACCGCGATGGCGCGGGCAACCTCTACACGAGGGAGCACTTTGCCGCCGTTCGCCAACGGCTAAGTGCGGATGGAATTTTTTGTCAGTGGCTGCCTCTTTTCCAGCTCGATGGAGCGACGCTGCGATTGATCACCCGCACATTCCAAAGCGAGTTTCCTCAATGCGAAGCGTGGCTGCTGCGTTTCAATGTGGATGTCCCCGTGATGGCCCTTGTCGGAGGCCGAACTCATCTTCCCTGGAACACCAACCAGGTGGAGGCGCGACTTGGCGACGCGAGACTGGCCGCGGAATTGAAACGGCTCAGCCTGGGAGACTCGTTGCGCCTTTACGGCCATCTACTTGCCGACGCAAACGATCTTCGAGCGTTCGCAGGCGCAGGAGAAATTAACACGGACGATAACCAACGCGTGACGCTGATGGCTTCGCGTCTTCCGTACCAAATCGGAGCCAGGCGCTACGACAGTCTGCTGGCATTGCTCTCTGTAGCCAGGTTGAAGGCTGCCAATGGATTGCACCTCCCCCTTGCCGAACATGGGGAATTCAGCCGCCGCCTTTCCAACTACTGGGCTGCGCGAACTATTTACCTGCGCGGGTTGGTCGACGATGCCGAAGGGGAGCGCGGGCAAGCCGTCAATGCCTACGTTGAAAGTGCGCGACGCAGCTCCGACTTCACCGCCGGCTACGCCCAATGCCTGACCATCGCGACGGTACTCGCCCCTTCAAACCCGGACCGGGCCAGGGACATTTTAGAACAACTGATCGCTGCTCAACCAGAAAGGCCCGTAGCCCGGCAAATGTTGGATCGATTGTTCCCGAAATAATTCACCGGCCAGGTTCCCTGTTCAGTCGAAACGCAGGTGGGCTGCGCGCATGTGTTCCAACTCACGAGCCCACTTGTATCCCAGCCAATTGGGAATGAACCCGACAACGCCGAACGAACAGTCGATGAGACGCCAGAAAATGGGGATACCGCGCACTTCTCCGGCGATGAGCGCGAACGGGAGAACGAGGACACAGGCAATCATGCCAAAGGTAAACAGCCATGAGTTGCGGAGCGGATGGCGCAATACGCCGACGAAGACGATGGCGATTACGATGTGGCCGAAGGCAAGCCAGTCGGTGCCGTAGCCGATGAAAGGATAGTGCGCGTAGGTCTCACGCAAGCCGTCTCGGACGATCAATATCCATCGCACGAAGTCAGACCTGGCCTCGGCCGCCGAAAGATCGCCCGCGTGAAACAAGCGGGCCAGCAAATCGAGTTCATGTTGCAGCGGCAGAGCCGTAATTCCACTTAGCACCAAGCCAACAATGATGGTCCAGGAACAAATATGGATGCGCCGGCGCAAAGTGCGTTCCCGCTGGTTCATTTCAACTTGGACATCGGAACAACGGTTTGGTTCGTGAAAAACTTACTACAACCTTCGCGAGCCATCTCGATGCGGCGATGATAATTATCCGTGTGCGGACAAAACCCTTGTCGGCCCTTCATTCACCCGGCAAACATTCGCGCGATGAATTCTTCCGGCACATCGCGGTTCACCAGCACCCAATGGCTCATTTGTATCATCGCGTCCATCGGTTTCGCTTTCGACATCTACGAACTGCTGATGTTGCCGCTCATCATCAAGCCCGCGCTGGCGGCGCTTGGCGGTTTGGGACCCGATGGTGTGCCCCTTCTGTTGCCTGGGACCAAGGAATTCACTAATTGGGCACGCGCCCTCTTCTTCATTCCTGCGCTGGCCGGCGGTGTGTTTGGGTTGCTCGGAGGCTACCTGACCGATCGATTGGGGCGGCGGCGGGTCCTGACCTACAGCATCCTGCTATACGCGTTTTCTGCCTGTGCCGCAGGCCTTTCCACCAACTTGTGGCAACTGCTCTTCTTCCGTTGCCTCGTCTTTATCGGCGTCTGCGTGGAGTTTGTGGCAGCCGTAGCGTGGCTCGCTGAATTATTCCAGGAACGCGAGCGACGAGAAAAAGTTCTCGGTTTGACGCAGGCATTTTCCTCCGTAGGCGGGTTGCTCGTCGCTGCCGCCAATGTCCTTGCTGCCAAGTGGGCCTTGAGCCTGCCCGCAATTCACGGGGGACATGAGGCCTGGCGATACACGTTGATTTCCGGCGTGATTCCGGCTTTGCCGCTGATTCTCATTCGACCATTCCTGCCTGAGTCCCCCGAATGGGAACGCAAGCGGGCTGCCGGAGTGCTCAAGCGTCCCAGCCTTCGCGAATTGTTTGCTCCCGAATTACTTCGCACCACAGTTATCACGACTCTCGTATTCGCCTCGAGCTACGGCCTGGCATTCGGCGCCATTCAACAGCTTCCGCAAATCCTCGGAGCGCAGGCGCTGGGGACACCGAACCAGGCGGGCCACGCTGCCATGATCGCCACCGCCAAGGCAGCCGTCGGCAAGGCCGCGCAGGAAGGCAAGCCGCTCACCCCGCTCCAGCGTCGCCAGATCGGCGGCAATGCGAGCGACCAGGCGGTCGCCCAAGTCACTTTCTGGCAGGAAATCGGCGGGATGACAGGACGTCTCGCGCTGGCATTACTGGCCGTTTGGATCGTCAGCCGAAAGACAGTCCTGAGGGTTTTCCAAATCCCCGCCTTAATCTTCATTCCCCTCTTTTACTGGTGGCTTCCTCAACAACTGAGCAATGCCGACAGCCTGCTGCCGATCAAAATCGGGATCTTCATCGCCGGGTTCTTCGTCGTGGCACAATTTAGTTTCTGGGGAAATTACATCCCGCGCGTCTTTCCGCTGCACTTGCGCGGGACAGGTGAAAGCTTTGCCGCAAATATTGGCGGGCGAGTCATCGGCACCGCCGCTGCATGGATCACACTAACTCTCGCCGCATCGGACAAGCCCGATCCCGGACGGATAGCCATCGTGGGCGCCTGCGTAGCTGGCGTGTATGCTTTGATTGGCACGGTGCTCACGCGCTGGTTACCGGAACCGCCCGCGGAGACAGAACACTGAGATGGTTTTCGGCCCGCCGCGCGAAGCCACGGTGGCGAAGCGCCGTTACCGTATGAGAGACGCTTCGATGGGCGTCTCGAACTTGAACTGCCCAGGCGGCGCCGACGCGGTCACCAAACGCCGCATCTTTGCCACGGCGTGGCGCAAGCTCGCTTGACCGAACAAACCCGTGCCGCTGACGAATGTGTCAGCGCCAGCCTTGGCGCATTCAACGGCGGTTTGGTAATTAATGCCCCCATCCACCTGAATGCGGTAATTGAGATTCAATTCGCGGCGCCACGCTGCTACCTGCTGGATTTTCGGCAACGTCTCGTGAATGAAGGGTTGGCCGCCAAAACCCGGATTCACTGTCATGACCAGCACGAGATCCACATGCTTTAGAAAAGGCTCGAGCAAACCAATCTGCGTGGGTGGATTGATCGCGATGCCGACTTTCTTGCCGAGGGAACGAATCTTCCAAATGAGATCGTTCACGGCTGGTCCCAGTTCGACGTGGATGGTCATGCGATCGGCTCCCGCCTTCGCAAAAGGCTCCAGTAGAATCTCCGGCTTCGAGCACATCAGATGAACATCGAACTCCAGCTTGCGGGCGACCGGCCGCGATCGACCCGCACCACTTCCGGCCCGAAGGAAATGTTCGGCACGAAATGCCCATCCATGATGTCGAGATGCAGCCATTCTGCTCCTGAACGTTCTCACGCGCGTTCGGCTTCGGTGGCGAAGCGACCGAAATTCGCGGCGAGGAGTGAAGGCGCAATAATCATTCGGCGGGAAACTAGTGAGGAGCCAAGCGATGCGTCAAACCTGCGCCGCTGCTTTGTCCAAAAAGAAAGCGGCGGCCACTCGGCCGCCGCTAAAAACAGGTCGCTTGCAAATCAAGCCGGCGCTGGCGCCGCATCGCCCAAGCCAGGCAACTTCGGGGAAGCCGGCTTCATGACCTCGGGCAGCGGCGTGGCTGCTTGCGCACCCATCGGCGGTTCGACGATATGGCGGAGGCGGAGGCGGCGGCGTGAACTTGCCAGTGCGCACGATTTCTTCCACCTGCGCACCGTCGAGCGTTTCGAATTCGAGCAAGCGAATTGGCGATCACTTCGAGCTTGTCGCGGTTGGCTGTGAATCGATGTCATGCGCACGTTCGATACTGTGCCTTGATGATCGCCCGACTTCGCCGTCGATTTCCTGCGCCGTGGCCTCGCTGTAAGACTTGCGGCGCATCATGTCGCGGCCGAGGAAATATTCGTCATCCTCGCTGTATTGCACCATGCCGAGCTTGTCGCTCATGCCGTACTGGCAAACCATCGCGCGCGCCATGTTCGTCGCCTGCTGAATGTCGCCGCCGGCTCCGGTTGAAATGTCGCCGGAAACAATCTCCTCAGCGATGCGTCCCGCCATCGTCATGGCGATCATGTCCTCCAATTCGCGGCGCTGGTAATTGAGAATGTCTTCCTTCGGCAGCGACATGGTGGAGCCGAGCGAAGGACCGCGCGGAATGATCGTCACCTTGTGCAGCGGATGCGTGTGCTTGAGCATGACGTTCACGAGCGCATGTCCGGCCTCGTGCCAGGCCGTGAGTTTCTTGTTCTCGTCCGTCATGGCCAGGCTGCGGCGTTCGCGGCCCCAGCGGACCTTGTCGCGAGCCTCTTCCAGTTCCGCCTGCCGACCGCTTTCTTGCCGGTGCGGGCCGCGAGCAGCGCCGCTTCGTTCAAGCAGATTGGCCAGTTCCGCGCCGGAATAACCGGGCGTGCCGCGCGCGGTCACAGACAGATCCACGGACGGGTCCAACTTCACGTTGCGGGCATGCACCTTGAGAATCGCTTCGCGTCCGCGCACGTCCGGCAGATTCACCGTGATCTGGCGGTCGAAACGGCCCGGGCGCAGCAGGGCGGGGTCGAGCACATCCGCGCGGTTGGTGGCCGCGATGATGATGATGCCTTCCTGCGTATCGAAGCCGTCCATCTCGACGAGCAACGCGTTCAACGTCTGCTCGCGCTCGTCATTGCCGCCGCCCAGGCCCACGCCACGGCTGCGGCCCACAGCGTCAATTTCGTCGATGAAAATCAAACAGGGCGTGTTTTTGCGCGCCTGCTCGAACATGTCGCGCACGCGGCTGGCGCCCACGCCGACGAACATTTCCACGAAGTCCGAGCCGCTGATGCTGAAGAACGAGGCATCCGCCTCGCCGGCAATGGCCTTGGCCAGCAGCGTCTTGCCCGTTCCCGGAGCGCCGACCATCAGGATGCCCTTGGGAATGCGCCCGCCGAGCTTTTGAAACTTCTTCGGGTCCTTGAGGAACTCCACCAGTTCGGAGACTTCTTCCTTGGCTTCTTCGACGCCCGCGACGTCCTTGAACGTGGTCTTGTTCTTTCTCCTTGCGCAAGCATGCGGGCCTTGCTCTTGCCGAAGCTCAGCGCGCCTTTGCCGGCCATCTTGATCTGGCGGATGAACACGAACCAGATCAGCAAGCCAATCAGCAGGAACGGCAACAAGCCCATGAGCATGTTCTGCACGAGGGTGTTGGGACGCTTGGGTTCGAACAGTCCGCTGCGACGCAACTGCCGGTCCAACGCGTCGTCCAGATGTACTGTGCGTCTTGAATTTGACCGGAGCCGCTCCCTCTTTGGGAACATAGGTGCCGGTGATGTCCTGAATCAGCGGATCCTGGATGTTGAACCAGATGATGCCTTCCTTGATAGCGCCGGAGCGCCACGCTTCGATGAACTCCTTTTGCGTCAAAGGCGTTTGAGCATCACGCGGATCCTTCAACAGGAACAGGAGCGGAATTGCGCCGATGATGGCGATCCACAGGATCCAGGTGCGTGGCGGAACACGAAATTCTCCGCCTTTCTTGGTGTCTTTGTTGTCTTCAGCCATGATTGAAAAAGTGCGATGGAAACTATCACCCGCATCTGACCACTGCAACCTGCGTTTCTGCCGGGTGTTTGTAGAGGAGGCCCCCGTTCAGATGGATCGCCACGTCCACGCCAGGATTCGCCGCGTCCTTGGAGTCAATTTATAACGTTCGCCGATGCGCATTCCCTCGACCCAAAAGAGCTGGTTCCTCCCCGTGGTTGCAATCACCTTTCCATAGCGGCTGTTTCGCGAAACTTTTTGATTCACAAACAAATCCTGCAGCTTCACGGCATGCGACATCCCGATGGGTTGAAAGCGATCCCCCGCGCGCCAATGACGAAGCACAATCTCGGAACCCACGGCGTCCGCATCGAAGAACTCGGTTTGCTTCTTCCCTCCCGGCCGCGGGCCAACTCCCAGCGCCCAAGTGAATCGCCACGACCCAAACACGGCTTCACCCGCGTGCTCCCCGAGCGAGATTCTTTTTTCGCCTTCGATGAAGTCAGGTTCGTCACCCGACTTGATCTCCAACCGTCCCTCCACGGTCACGCGTCCCAATTGCTTCCCCTGGAGCGTCACCCAAGCCAGAGGGCTCAGCCGCAAATGCTCAATGCGTTCAAATTCCACGTTGAAGCCAGCCTGATGAAGCTGGATTTGCAGAATGCGCCGTTGCAAAGCCGCCTCAATCCTGGCGAATGGCGGCCGCGCAGACCTCTCCAGCCATTGCTGCGCCGCGTGCCGCACGAATTCACCTTCCGCACGCAGCACCTCCATCGTGCGCAGCGTCACAGCATCCACGCCGGGCTGAAATTCTTCCCGCAGCATCGGGAGCAACTTTTGACGCACGCGATTGCGCAAAATGTCCGTGGATCGATTCGATGCATCTTCGCGAAAGGCGATGGCAGTGCGTCCTGCAAACTCCGCGAGCGCCCCTTTGCCCTGCTCCAACAACGGACGAACAAGCCTCAGCGTGTCGGCGACGGGAGAAGGGGAGGACGGGCGCATTCCGGCCAGACCTTCGCTACTCGCGCCGCGCAATAGCCGCAGGAAAAAGAGCTCCACTTGATCATCAGCATGGTGCGCCAGGGCGATGGCCCGTGCCCGACGCTCGCCAGCCGTGCGCGCCAGAAACTCATGACGCAGCGCACGAGCCGCCATCTCCACCGAAAGTTTTCGCTCGCGTGCCTGTTGCTTCACCTCCGCGCTCTCCACAACGCACTCCAAGCCAAGCTTCTTCGCCGCGCGCTCCACGAACCGCGCATCGGCCTCTGCCGCCCGGCCCCGGAGCCGATGATTGAAGTGCGCCACGGTGAGTTCCCAACCTTTCCCTGGCGCCAGGGAGTGGAGCACGTGCAGCAACACCATTGAATCCACCCCACCCGACACCGCCACCAACACCCGCTCACCATCATCGAGCAATCGATGACGCGTGATGTATTCCTCCGTACGCAGGATCAACTCGTCCACGCCGCGCATGCTAGTGCGCGCCCCTTCGGAGGCAAGCATCCCGCCGCCAAGGCCGGGCGTTTGTCCCTATCGCATCGATTCGACCGCGCCGGCCACCGGCCGCAACGGTCTGCGTTCCGCGGATTTTCAACCCCCATTCCCGCCGGGCAGGAACACACCTCGCTCGAGCGCCATCGGTATTCCATCATTCAGCCCAAGGGTTGCCGAGGCTTCTTGGGAGGACAATTCGACAAAACCGGTGCGGGCGCGTTTCTCTCCCCGTTGTTTGCACGGCCACGCGCCGAACAGGGACACCTATTGGTTCAACCGCGGCTGGGGTTCCAAGTTCGACGAACCTTTCACCACCTTCATTTGAACGGGCATGAAGCGGCGCCCGCAGTGTGATGCTATAGCTTGGGTTCCCATCGCTCCGGCGCTTGCATCCCCCGCCCTGCTCTGCCACACCTTTTCCATGACCAGGAATTCTCTCGCGCTCGCCGGTGTCTTGTCCGTTTCGCTGTCCGCCTTGGCAGCGGAGCACACGGTGCACACTTGGAAAAAGATTCAGCTCAGCGACCAGTTTTGGAGTGAGGGCGCCAACATCGGGGATTTCAATCGGGATGGGAAAATGGATGTGGTGTCGGGCCCGTATTGGTGGGAAGGGCCGAATTTCAAGACGCGTCACGAATATTATCCCGCCACAAAAACCTTTGCGCTCGGTCCCATCTCGAAAATCCCGGTGCCTGGCTTCGAAGGAGCGCTGGGACAGAACAACAGTTATTCGGATAACTTTTTTGCGTTCACCGCGGACTTCAACAAGGACGGGTGGGACGACATCCTGATCTATGGGTTCCCGGGCAAGGACGCTTCTTGGTACGAAAATCCGAAAGGCACGAAGGCAGCCAACGGTACGGAGTATTGGACGCGCCATAAGGTGCTCGATGTGGTGGATAACGAATCGCCGACCTGGGGCGACATTACTGGGGACGGGAAGCCAGAGATTATATGTTCGTCAAAGGGATCCTACGGATACGCCTCGCCGGACTGGAATGACGCGACCAAGCCGTGGGTGTGGCATTCGATTTCACCGAACAATAAATATCACATGTTCACGCACGGGCTGGGCTACGGGGATGTGAACGGCGATGGCAAAATGGATTTGATGGAGAAGAGCGGTTGGTGGGAACAGCCCGCGTCACTCGAAGGCGATCCTCTCTGGGCGTATCACGCATTCCCGTTCGCTCCCACCGAAGGCAGTTCCCAGATGTACGCCTACGATGTGAATGGCGATGGTTTGCCGGACGTGGTCACAGCGTTGGCGGCGCATAATTACGGGCTCGCCTGGTATGAGCAGTTGAAAGAGAAAAACGCCAAAGGTGAACCCACGTGGAAGCAGCACCTGATCATGGGAAAGACGGCGAAAGAGAACAAATACGGCGTGGTCTTTTCGCAATTACACGCGGTGGAGCTGGTCGATATGGACGGGGACGGATTGAAGGACATCGTGACGGGCAAACGTTTCTGGGCGCATGGAGCCCACGGGGACGCGGACCCCTCGGGCGCTGCGGTGGCTTACTGGTTCAAGCTGGTGCGCCACTCGGACGGCACGGTGGATTGGCTGCCCTACCTGATCGACAACAACAGTGGCGTCGGCACGCAGGTGGTCGCGGCGGACGTGAATGGAGACAATCTGCCGGATTTAATCGTGGGTAACAAAAAGGGCACGTTCGTCACTCTTCACGGCCTTAAAAAGGCGACTGAGGAAGAGTGGAAGAAGGCGCAACCCAAGACTCTGAATCAGGCTCCCAAATAAGACGCGTATGCAACCCATCTCGCGCCGCACCTTTCTCAAAACCACCGCCGCCGCTTCGTTGGCGATCGCTGGTGGAGTGCCGGCCTTCGCCGCCGAAGCCAAGCGGGGCAAAATCCCTGCGCTGGGTGTGCAGCTCTACTCCGTGCGGAAGGAATGTGAGAAGGATTTGCCGGGCACGTTGAAAGCCGTCAGCAAGATTGGATACAAGGCCGTGGAGTTTGCAGGTTACTACGGACGCGACGCGAAAACCTTGCGCACGATGCTGGATGACGCGGGCTTGAAGTGCTGCGGCACGCACACTGCCCTCGACACCCTGCTGGGCGACAAGTTGGCGAAGAGCGTGGAGTTCAACCAAGCTTTGGGAAACATCAACCTCATCGTTCCAAGTCTGCCGGAGAAGTACCGAAAGACGAAGGATGACTGGCGGAGCACGGCGGACTTGTTCAGCGAGATGGCGGTGAAAGTGAAGCCGCAAGGCATGCGCGTGGGTTTTCACAATCACAGCGTGGAGTTCGTCCCCATCGAGGGAGAGATTCCCTGGAACATTTTCTTCGCGCGCGCCAGTCAGGACGTGCGCATCCAGTACGACATTGGCAATGCTGCCCCGGCGGGAGCTGATGCTCGCGTTTACCTCCAGAAATATCCCGGCCGGGTGGTGAGCACGCACGTGAAGCCTTTCTCGAAGACGAATCCAAACGCGCTCATCGGCCAGGATGAATTGCCGTGGCCGGAAATCTTCTCCCTTTGCGAAAACGTGGCGGGAGTGGAATGGAACATCATCGAGTACGAACGAAAGGATGAATCACCCTTGGTAAGCATCGAGAAGCTGCGGAGAGTGATGTGCGATTGGGGCAAGTGCTGACGGGAATTACGGTATAGGAATTATCACCACACCGGGAAGGCGTGTTTAGAGCAAACCGACGAGTCACCTCAGGCATTGAAGTGGGCGGATTCCCTGGGCTCCTGACGATCGAAGATCAACAGCATCTCCACGTTCCCTTCCTGCATCTGCTCGCACGTGGTTAGTGCGCTGCGCAGATCAGGAAAATCAAAGGCATCCTCCTCGCCCTGCACCCAATGCCCATCCGGCGATAGATACAGCCCCGTTTGAATCTGGCGGATCAAACGATGAGGCGGTTGTATTCTGGCATTCATAAGGCTGAGCTTTTGTCATAACGGTGCCCCTGCATTGCCGACGTGCAACCGAAATCTTCGGCGGGAACCACTCCACAGGCGATCACAGCCTTACCGGCACGCTCGGCTTCAAAAGCTTGCTCCATTTGCGGCTGTAGCCATGCACCTCCGGAGTCTGGTTGGTCCCGCGATAGAGTGGCCGGCCTTCGTTCGCCCATTGGAACAACGAGCCCTCGAGATTCATGACCTGGGTGAACCCGGCGCGTTCCAATTTCTCCGCAAGGGCAGAGGAGCGATAACCAACGGAGCAATAAACCACCACGGGCGATGTTTCCCCCGCGACACGTGCCTGTTTGAATTGCTCTAAGCTCACCAGATTGGTAGCACCGCGCAAATGACTTACCGCGAACTCCTTGGAACTGCGCACATCCACGAGCAGAGGCGGCGTCCGATTCGTATCGGCAAGCCAGCGGGCGAGTTCCTCCGTGGAAAGTTGACGCACGGACGAGAACTTCTTGCGCACAGCTTGCTTGATGGAGTCCAAGGTTTCAGCGCGCACCGGCAGGAGGGAAAGCCAGGCAAGTGAGACCAACGCCATGATTCTACGAAGGGAACTCATTCTGCGCTCCCCGGTGAATCAACGCGCGACCAAAACTTCCACGAGGGAGCGCGGCGCCCTCGACCCTTCACCCATCGGATTGCTTCGACGGGCCGGGACTCAAAGGTGCGCTGGATGTTGAAGCCCCCTAAAGCCTGCGCTGCTTTCGCGCCTCGCGATTGAGGTTCCGCGGTTGAACTCATGACATGGCGGAATCAGCCTGGCCAATATTGGCGTAAAGGCGGGCGAGCCGGCGCGCGTGTTCATCGTAGGCGCTCTCGAACAGTTCAGTTGCGCGTTGCTTGCCGACGAGGGCGCCCGCGGTAAGAACCCGCGGGGGATGCCCGGCATGGGTCAAGCGGGCTGCGACTTCTGCCTTTAGGGAATTCACAAGCAGACAACCGCCGACCGTGGAGCCCGGTGCCACCGGCGTCTCAAGGCCTTCAATGTGCACCATGGCATCGCCCGCCGGAGCCCCGGTATCCAGCACCACGTCGGCGAAGTCCTGAAGCTTCCGCCCGCTGGTATGCTGGCTGGTGCTGGCGTCGGAATGTCGGCGGCTGATGATGGCGACGACCTTGATGCCGCGTTCGCGAAAACCTTGCGCCATCTCAATTGGAACGACATTGCATCCACTCGACGAGGCGACGAGCGCCGCGTCGCGCGGCGAGAGATCAAAGTTGCGGAGAATGCGAGCTGCGAGGCCAGGAACGTTCTCGAGGAACATCGCCTGCCGCTGGCCGTTGGGACCCACAACCATGTTGTGAAAGCTCAAGGACAACTCAACGATGGGATTGAATCCAGGGAAGGATCCGTAGCGGGGCCACATCTCCTCCACGAGGATGCGACTGTGTCCGGACCCAAACAGGTGAACCATCCGCCCGGCCAGGATGGTCTCGGCAAACCAGTCAGCAGCTTGATGGATGGCCGCACTTTGCGCCTGAACAGTATCGATCAACACACGGCATCGAAAAAGA
Source organism: uncultured Verrucomicrobiae bacterium (assembly GCA_963760275.1). Classification (GTDB taxonomy): domain Bacteria; phylum Verrucomicrobiota; class Verrucomicrobiia; order Limisphaerales; family SIBH01; genus JANNGC01. Next base: position 411,988 of record CAVXCM010000002.1, on the reverse strand, counting down.
TAATCATCACTGGGCGACATTCGCGCGAAGATGGACGCGAGCGTCAGATGGGTCAAAGATTTTGACCGCGGCCTGCGACGTCCGGGTTGGGCCCGTCTTTGGCCCAAAACACTGCGTTTATGGCCGTGAACGACCGAAGCGGGCTCCTGACGCCGGAGTTTTGACTTCAAACTCAACCCGTTTAGGTTTGCGCCAGGGGTCCGAAGGAATCCATGTTCTCCCGAGAAACAACGTGAAATCGTCAGTTACATTGCCGAACAGCAGCAACCTCGAGTTCGTCGAGCAGCTTTACAGTGACTATAAACGCGACCCCTCCGGCATCACCGAAGAGTGGCGCCAGTACTTCGCCCAACTGGAAAATGGGGACGGCGCCACGGAGGTAAAGTTAGGACCCTCGTTCCGGACCCCGAGTCTTTTCCATGCCCGTGATGGCGTGCGTGGCATGGCAGGATTGCAGGACCGCGTGGATCAATTGATCCGCGCCTACCGTACGCGCGGCCACATGATGGCCCGTTTCGATCCGCTGGAACGCAAGCGCCCGTCGCCACCGGAACTGGACCCTGCGTATTACGGCTTCACGGAAGCGGACATGCAGAGACAGTTCTCAACACAGACGATGCAGTTTGGCGATGGACTGACGCTCGCCGCCATCGTGGAGCGACTACGCAATACCTACTGCCGCTCGATTGGCGTCGAATATGTCCACATCGATGATGTGCACATCCGCCGTTGGTTGCAGGCACGCATGGAGCGCACGGAAAACCGATTGACCCTGACCCAAGCGGAGCAATTCCGCATTCTCACCCGGCTGACCTACGCGTCGATCTTCGAGGAGTTCGTGCGCAAGAAATTCATCGGCGCGAAAAGCTTTTCCCTCGAAGGCTCCGAGAGCCTGATTCCCCTGCTCGACCTCGCGATTGAAAAAGCCGGCGAACAGGGAGTGAACGAAATCGTGCTGGGCATGGCCCATCGTGGCCGACTGAACGTGCTCGCGAATATCCTGCACAAACCGGTGCGGCAAATCTTTCGTGAATTCGCCGACAGCGATCACGAGCATTACACCGGGCGCGGCGACGTTAAGTATCACCTGGGCTTCAGCATGATTGGGAAACAAGTTCGGGTAATTCCATTCACCTTTCGCTCTGCTTCAATCCGAGCCATCTCGAATTTGTGGACGCCGGTGGCCCTTGGCCGCATGCGCGCGAAGCTGGACCGGGTGCAGGATGCGCTGGGCGAACGCGGATTGACGATCCTGATTCATGGTGACGCCGCGGTCGCGGGCGAAGGGGTCGTGCAGGAGACGCTGAACATGAGCCAACTCCGGGGCTATTCGGTGGGTGGTGCCCTGCACATCGTGGTGAACAACCAGATCGGATTCACCACCGGGCCTGAAGAAGGCCGCTCAACCACCTACGCCACGGACGTGTTCAAGATGCTTCAGGTGCCGATCTTTCACGTGAACGGCGAAGACCCTGAAGCCGTCGCGCAGTGCGTCCGCCTCGCGCTGGATTTTCGCACCCAGTATCGGCGCGACGTGGTCATCGACATGTACGGCTACCGTCGCTACGGCCACAACGAAGCGGACGAGCCTTCGTTCACCCAGCCGATTCTTTACCAGGCAATCAGTGAGCGAAAATCGGTGCGTGAAGGCTACCTCGATCATTTGCTTCAGCACGGTGGCGTGACTCGCGAACAAGCCGACGAAATTGCCTCCACGCATCGAAATCACCTGGAGCGTGGATTGGCCGCCGCCCGCGAAACATCGCGTCTCCCCGTTGAGGAGTTACGGGGCGTCTGGTCAGGTTACGTGGGGGGATTGGAAAAGAACGTCCCGGAAGTGCCGACGGGAGTTCCCGCCAACAAGCTCTCTGAATTGCTCGAGGCATTGACGACGATGCCGGAGAATTTCAAGCCGCACCTGAAGATTAAGAAGCTTCTGGAACACCGCCGGGAGATGGCGGCGGGACATGCGCCGCTCGATTGGTCGGCTGCAGAGGCGCTGGCCTTTGCCACGCTGGCAGTCGCCAATCATCCCGTTCGTTTGAGCGGACAGGATTCAGAGCGCGGGACGTTCAGTCATCGTCATGCGGTGCTGCACGATGTGGATAATGGAGAAAAGTATATTCCGTTGCAGCACCTCGCCCCGGACCAGGCGCCCGTGAAGATTTTTAACAGCCCCCTGTCCGAGAACGGTGTGCTTGGGATTCGACTATGGCTACAGCCTCGATACACCGGAAGCGCTCGTGATGTGGGAGGCGCAGTTCGGTGATTTCTGGAATGCTGCCCAGGTGATTGTGGATCAATTCATCGCCAGCGCCGAAGCCAAGTGGAAGCGATTAAGCGGTTTGGTGCTGTTGTTGCCGCACGGTTTCGAAGGGCGCCGGTCCGGAACATTCAAGCGCGCGCGTCGAGCGTTTCCTCGCCATGGCAGCCGAGGATAATATCCAGGTTGTTAATCCCACGACGCCCGCCCAGTTGTTTCATGTGTTGCGCCGTCAGGTGTTGCGTCCGTGGCGCAAACCGTTGGTGGTGCTCACACCGAAAAGCCTGTTGCGTCACCCTCGCGTGGTATCACCCTTGAACGAACTCGCGGAAGGTGCGTTCCAACGCATCATTCCCGATAGCAATCCGCAGCGGCGCGATGTGAAACGGGTTCTGTTGTGCAGCGGAAAAATATTCTACGAACTGGAAAAGTTTCGCGAACAGCAGCGGCGCGAAGACGTTGCCATCTTGCGCGTCGAGCAGCTTTATCCGCTCCGCGAATGAACATCTGAACGCGGCGCTCAATCCGTATCGCGATGGCACTCCCGTTTTCTGGGTGCAGGAAGAACCGCACAACATGGGCGCGTGGCGCTACATGCTCGCGACGTTCAGCGAACGGCTGCTCGGACGTTTTCCGTTCAAAGGCATCAGCCGCCCGGCAGCCGCGACGCCGGCCACCGGTTCGCACACCAGCCACGAGCGGGAACAGGCGGCGGTGATTGAACGCGCATTTAACAGCAAGTGAAGAATTTATGACTGTGGAAATCAAAGTCCCTTCAGTGGGAGAATCGATTACGGAAGTCACGATCGATTCGTGGCTCAAAAAAGAAGGCGAAGCGATCGAGCGGGACAAGACCGTGGCGGTACTGGAAAGCGAGAAGGCGACCGTGGAGTTGCCGGCGCAGGCTTCCGGAACCTTGACGAAGATTTTGAAGAAATCCGGCGACGTGGCCCAAGTGGGGGAAACCATCGCCATCATCGACACCGAGGCGAAGCCGACGGCCAGCGCCACACAGGCCGCCCCCGCGGCCAAACCCGAAAAGGCCGCCGAACCCGCCAGGGCCAAAGCTTCAGCGCCCGTCCCACCCAAGCTACCCGCACCCCCAAAAGCCGCTGCGCCAAAGGCCGACGTGGTGGTGCCGCCGCCGGTTGAAAAGCCGAAACCCGAACCGGTGAAAGAAATTCCAACCGCGAACGAGGAAACGGCGTCCGCCAGCGTGACAACGCCTGTAGAGGCGGGCCGCGATGAAGAAATCGTTCCCATGACCCGCCTTCGCCGCACGATTGCGCGCCGACTGGTCGAGGCTCAACAAACCGCGGCGATGTTGACGACGTTCAACGAGATCGACATGTCCGGCGTGATGGCCCTGCGCAAGGAACACGGCGAAGCGTTCCAGCAGAAATACAATGTGAAGCTGGGGTTCATGTCCTTCTTCGTGAAGGCGTCGGTGGACGCGCTGAAACTGGTGCCTTCGGTGAACGCCGAGGTTCGCGGCGACGACATCGTTTATAAGAATCATTACGACATCGCGATGGCGATGGGCGGCGGCAAGGGCCTCGTGGTGCCCGTGTTGCGCAACGCGGAGCGCCTGAGCTTCGCCGAAGTGGAAGTGGCCATCGGTGATTTTGCGCGGCGCGCGAAGGAGAACAAACTAAAGCCCGAGGAGTTGCAGGGCGGCACGTTCACCATCACCAACGGCGGCATTTACGGCTCCATGATGTCCACGCCTATACTCAACCCGCCGCAGAGTGGCATTCTGGGGATGCACGCCATTCAAGACCGACCCGTTGCGCGCGAAGGCCAGGTTGTGATTCGGCCCATGATGTATGTGGCGCTTACTTACGACCATCGCCTGGTGGATGGCCGCGAGGCGGTCACTTTCCTCAAGCGCATCAAGGAAGGCATTGAGGCCCCCGCACGGATGCTGATCGAGATTTGATCCGGTCAGTCTCTGCGCGTCTCAGTCGCCGCGACATTTCCAACGGATGAACAACGAACCCGCTGAGGCGGATCCGCGATTTTGAAGCCGCGGCGTGTGCTTGGATTCAAGTGGATTGCTCTTGCCCAGATTATGGAGGTGGATAATCGGGCATGGCCAGTGGCAATCCCGAACGAGTAGGGCAGATTGGGGCATGCTCCGGTCGCAATGCGTCACGGAAGCTAATACATGCGCCCATTGCACGAACAACTGGCTGGCCGGCTACTGCACAAGCTGTCCGATCACCTGCTGGCTCGTCCCCTCTGGTTCGTGATTCCTCAACTGATCCTCATCGTGGCGTGCGTGGTTTATGCCGTCACCAACCTGCGATTCAGCACCAACCGGAGCGATCTCATTTCGGCGGCGGAAAAATTCCAGAGGACGCATCTCCTGTTGCAGAAGGAATTCCGTTTCCAGGAAAGCCTGGTGGCGGTGGTTGAAAGCGAGAACCCCGAGAAAAATCGTCAATTCGTCGAGCGCCTCGCCCAACGACTGCGGAGTGAGCCGGAAGTATTTCGCAACGTTTATTACAAAGGTGATTTGAAGATGATGGGCTCAAAGGCCCTGCTGTTTCTCCCGGAAGATACGCTGGACGATCTCCGCCAGACTTTGGCGGAAAACGTGATGGTGATTCAGACCTTCGCGCGGGTCGACAGCCTCAACGCGCTATTCGAACTAGTGAACCAGCAATTGCGGGAGGCAGGGAACGCCTCAAGCACCCAACAAACGGCTCTGGTAAAAACCTTGCCAGTCCTGCAACGCATCGTTGAGGAATCGACCAAGAGCGTGACGGGTTCCGCCCTGAGTTCCGCGCCCGGAGTGGCGGCATTCTTCGGCGACCGGAGCAACTTCTACCTCACCTTTGCCAGCAACCAAATCTACGCCGTTCTTGCCAATGCCCCGAGCGAAGCACTCGAAGTGCGCGCCGTCCAACGTCTCCGTGAGCTGGTGCGTGAAACACAGTCCGATGTTCCAGGCGTGAATGCCGGCATCACCGGCGAACCAGTGTTGAACTACGACGAAACCCGCCAGGCGGAACAGGATGTCAACCGCGCCGCGCTCCTCGCCCTGGTGCTCGTGGCAACGATTTTCGTGTGCGGCTACCACGAGATTCGCCGCCCGGTGATGGCCACCGTGTGCCTTCTCGTGGGCATCATTTACACGCTGGGCTTTGCCACCTTGGCCGTCGGGCATCTGAACATCCTGAGCATCACCCTGGTTCCCATCTTGATTGGGCTGGCCATTGATTTTGGCGTTCACCTCATCTCTCGCTACGAAGAAGAGCTGCGCGGCGGGATGTCTCAATGCCTCGCCATCCGCAAGGCGCTGGTGTTTGCGGGCACCGGCATTTTCACCAGCGGCTTCACGACCGCGGGAGCGTTCCTGGCCATGCTGTTCACGGATTTCAAGGGCGTGCGCGAAATGGGTCTGATCTCGGGGGTCGGCCTTCTCGTTTGCATCGTGCCCATGATGACGCTCCTGCCCCTGCTGTTGGGTCGCGGCGGCAATAAGCTGCCGGATGAATCCGCGCGGCGCCGCTACAGCCGGCGGGCCAGCATCGAGCAAGTCTGGTTGCGACGCCCGAAACTCGTGATCATTTGCGGGTCCGTGGTCACGCTCCTGGCTCTCGCGCAGATTCCTCGCGTCAAATTTGACTATAACTTGATGCATCTCCAAACCGAAGGACTCCAAGCCGTCGATCTGGGCGAGAAGCTGATGCAGTCCGGATCACAGTCCCTCCTCTCCGCCGTGGTCATGGCCGACTCGCTCGCCGAGGCCGTCGAGCTCGAACAACGCATCAAGGCGCTTCCTTCCGTGGCGAGCGTGAACTCAATGGTGAAATTTCTGACGGAGGATCAATCCCGGAAACTCGTTGCCTTGCGCGAGATCAAGAGCCGCGTAAACGACATCGCATTTCCGCCGGCGGATACCAATGTCGTGAACATCACCCACTTGGACCGAAGCGTGACCTCCCTGCGGCTCGTCCTCGGATTCGCCGCCGGCAAGATCAAGAGCGAACGCGGCGATGACAAACTGGTGGCCCAACTCACTGCGCTGCGCGACGCGGTGAATCGACTGGAGCGTGCCATCGATGATAACCCCGCTCGTGCCGCCGTGAACCTGACCGCATTCCAGCGAGGCCTGCTCGGAGACCTCCATGAGACTGTTGCATTGATCCGCGACCAGAATGCCAATGGCCCCCTGACTCTCGAAGACATTCCTGCCTTCCTCCGTGAACACTTCATCGGGCGCTCCGGGAAATTCCTGCTTCAAATCTATCCGCACGGGGACGTCTGGCAGCGGACGGTCCAGAAACGTTTCGTCGAAGAATTGCGAACCGTCGCGCCGGATGTCGCTGGCTCGCCGGTGCAGATTTACGAATACACCTCGATGGTTAAGGAGAGCTTTCAAAAGGCGGGCGCTTACGCCGCCGGTGTTATTGCGATCATGGTATTGCTCCACTTTCGCCGGATGGGTTCGGTGCTGCTTGCGTTCGTGCCTGTCGTGCTCGGGTTTGTGTGGATGCTCGGATTAATGGTTCTGCTCCATATTTCATTCAACCCGGTGAACATCATGTCGCTCACACTGGTCATTGGCATCGGCGTGACCAATAGCATCCATATCCTGAACCGATTTGCCGAACAGCCCCATCCCAGCATCATGGCGACAAGCACAGGCAAAGCGGTCATCGTGTCCGCGCTCAACACCATCGCGGGCTTTGGCAGTCTGTTGGTGGCCAAGCACCAGGGGATTTCCAGCTTGGGCGCCGTCATGGCTATCGGCACTGGCACCTGCATGCTGGCCTCCCTCACCGTCCTCCCCGCCGTCCTCTTTTTCCTAAACAAATTCGGCTGGAGCATGACCGAGAAACGAAAGCGCGCGCGGGATCGGGTACCATCTCAAGCCGGCGTTTAGGCGCCCGTAATTTTAATTTCCCTACTCAGGACGTGCCGCCACTTGCTGGGATTGGGATCAACTGTAGGGTGTTAGCAATGGACAGCGGGCAACTCAACCTGTGGATGAATATCGTTGGCTTGTCTTGCTGGCCCGTTTGCTTCTGGTGGATGCACCGTATCTCGCGCGAGCAGAACGCGGTGCTCGAGCGACTCCGGGAGCAGGGCGCCCGCATCGAGCATGTTTCCAAGGAGGAACACGATCTCGTAAAGGAACTCCACCCAAGCGTCACGGATATCAAGAAGAGCGTCCAACATATCGAACAGTCCACAGCTTCCGCTCCGCCCAAGTCTTGAGCCACCGCTGCCGGACTGCCGGCCGCCCTAGATTGCTCCCGTTGCGACCCTCGTACCGACCTCGCCCCGCGGCACAGGAAGACTCCAAAAATTCCCGGAAATCACGCTCGACGATTCCCTTCCATTGGGACACAGAATGCCTTCAGTCCAAGATCAACGGCCCTCAACTCCAATAATTCACGCGCCCAAACTTCGGCGCCCAATGAGATATGAAACCGATTTGCATCGCCGGATTCGTTCTGTGCTTCTCCCTATGCCCCAGCGTCCTCGCGCAAAGCTACCCACGTCCCACTTATTCCAGCCCCATCGCCATCTCGCTCAATGACCGGCTCATCTGGGCCGTCAATCCCAACGACGACAGCGTCAGCGTGATCCGCCCCGACAATTTCACGCGGCTGGCGAAGATCACGGTCGGCGATGAACCTGAAAGCATCGCCCTCACCCCAAACGGACAACACGCCTACGTGGCGAATGCCGCCGGCAATTCCATTACCATCATTCAAATCAACGACCCCGCGTGGGGCACATTCAGCGCCACCGTGATCACCAACATCACCACCGGCGCCGAACCGTGGAACGTTGTCACGTCGCCGGACGGTCTCCGTGTTTTCGTCGCCAACAGCGCGCAGGATACAATCACCGTCATCGACGCCACCACCCGGACTGTCATTGGCCACGTGGACTTGCGAAACAGCATCGCCAATGATCCGGATCGCGCCCGTCACTTCCAACCGCGCGGCTTGGCCGTGACCCTGGACAACACAAAACTTTACGTGACGCGCTTCCTTTCGTTCACGAAACCCGGTGGGCGACAAGGAGACGACGCGGGGAAGGAGGGGCTCGTGGCAGTTTTGAACATCAATACGGCCTCGACCAGCATCGCGGATTACACCGTGGCTCGCACGGTGTCGCTCGCACCCAGGGTCACTGGCTTCAAATTCCCAGGACTGACCAACCCGCCAGCCCCCGACACCCTGGCATTCCCGAACCAGCTTCAAAGCATCGTCATTCGCGGCACCCGGGCCTACCTGCCCAATGTCGCGGCCTCTCCCAGCGGACCTCTGCGCTTCAACCTCGACACCCATGCCTTCCTAAACGTCGTCGATGGCGTGACCGGCACCACACCGTCAGACTTCACCGTAACCAACCTGCATCTGGGTGCCCGGGACCCGGAATCCGGAAAACGGCGGGAGTTTTTCGCAAATCCGTGGGCCGTCGCTTTCACGACCCAGAGCGGTGCGGGCAACGCCTACGTCGTCTCGGCCGCCAGCGACCTGCTCGTAAAATTGAATGTCGACGCCGCTGGAAATATCGGCTTCACGACCGACGCCGATACCACACGTTACATTGATTTGAATGACCCGACCGTGCCCGCCACGAGCGGCGCCAACGCCGGAAAAAATCCGCAAGGCATCGCCATCAGCAGCAGTGGCGGACTGGCTTACGTGGCAAACTTTGTCTCCCGCAACGTCTCCGTGGTGGACCTGACCAACGACACCGTCGTCGCCGTGGTGCAAATGTCCGACCTGCCCACGCCCGGCTCTCCGGGGGAAACGAACCTCGTGGGCGCAGAAATGTTTTTTTCATCGCGCGGCAACTTCGATGTCATTCCCGGCACGAACTCGTTGCGTGACCGTCTCTCGAGCGAAGGCTGGCAGAGTTGCGCCAGTTGCCACTTCAAAGGATTGACTGACGGGGTGATCTGGCAATTCGGGGCCGGGCCGCGCAAGAGCGTCCCATTGAATTCGAGCTTTAATCCCCGCAACCGGACCGAGCAGCGATTGCTGAATTACTCAGCCATCTTTGACGAGGTTGAAGATTTCGAAGCCAACGTTCGCAACGTCTCCGGTCCGGGCGCATTGGCGGGTGGCGCGCTCGACCCGAATCACGGCTTGCTGATCGGCAACAATGGCGACCTGAATGTGCCTCCAAGCGCAGTCAACGCCTTCGCGCTCGCGAATGCCAACCGCCAGCAGGTCACCGTGACCCTTCCCGGCAGCACGAACAAAGTCCCCGCGCTCACGGCCATGCGCGAGTGGGTGCGCGCGGCTGTGCGCACGCCGAATTCGCCTTTGACGGGATTCCCAAACGGACCGCTCCCGGCAAACGTCGCCGCAGGCCGCAGCCTTTTCAGCCAGGCGGGCTGCGTGAATTGTCATGGCGGCCAGAACTGGACAATCAGCTTGAAGGACTTCACTTCACCTCCATCCACTGCCGAAATCTTCACGGAGCGAACCGGCACGTTCACCGGAAATCCTGTTGGCGCGCAATACCTCAACCGCTTCCTGCGCGACATCGGTTCATTCAACCTGGGTGTACCGGGCCAGGGAAATCCTCTGGGCAACGACGTGGGCGCCGACGAGAAAGCTGCAGCGGCAGTCGCCAACGGTACGTTGCAGGCAGCACAGGATGGATTGGGCCGTGACTACAACAACGATGGACGCGGCGCCGGATTCAACGTTCCCTCGTTACTCGGGATCCGTTCAGTGCCACCCTACATGCACAACGGCGCCGCCGAGTCACTGGCCGCCGTTGTCGCTAATGTTAATCACCGCACTGACAATGGCCGCCTTCCCGATCGTCTGACGAATCCGATCGACCAGGCCAATCTCGTTTCATTCCTGGAAACCATCGACGCCACCGCCACTCCAATGTTGGAAGTGAGTAATCGATCGACCTACTCGAGCCCGATCGTCATCAACCCGATGGATCGCCTCATCTGGGTGGTGAATCCCAGTGATGACTCGGTTAGCGTCATTCGTCCCGATAACAATACGCGATTGGCGAGGATCAGCGTGGGCAAGGAACCGCAGGGCATCGCGCTCACACCTGACAACCAATACGCGTATGTGGCTAATGCTGCGGACAACTCAGTTTCGGTCATTCAAATCAGCGATCCGGCCTGGGGCACTTTCAGCGCGAGTGTCGTCGCTAATTATGTGACCGGCGCCGAACCGTGGAACATCGTCTGTTCGCCCGACGGCAAGCGTGTGTTTGTGGCGAATAGCGGTCAGGACACCATCACCGTCATTAACACGGCAACGCGGAGCATTTTGGGCCACGTGAATTTGCATCCCGACCCGTTCTCCAATCACCTCATGCCGCGGGGCCTCGCGGTGACTGCCGACAATTCAAAACTCTACGTGACACGCTTTCTCTCGTTCACGAGGCCGGGTGGGCGGCAGGGCGACGATTTTGGCAAGGAAGGTTTGGTTACCGTGTTGGACATCAATACGAGTGCGACTAACATCGCCGGATACAACGTCGCGCGCTCGGTCACGCTCGCACCGCAGGTCACCGGTTTTAGATTTCCCGGCCTCACGAACCCTCCTGCGCCGGACACAGCGGCCTTTCCGAATCAGCTTCAAAGCATCGTCATCCGCGGCGAGTCCGCGTATCTGCCGAACATCGCCGCGTCGCCGAGCGGCCCGCTCCGTTTCAATCTCGACACGCATGCTTTCGTCAACGTCATCGGCGGAGCCAACAGCACGTCACCCATGGACTTCGGCGCGCTCAACCTTCATCTCGGCGCGCGTGACCCCGAGCCGGGCAAACGGAGGCTGTTCTTTGCCAACCCATGGGCGATCGCGTTCCCGACCCAACTCGGCGAGGGATTCGGCTACGCCGTCTCGGCTGCCAGCGACATGCTTGTGAAAGTGCGCGTGCTTCCGGATGGACGGCTCGACTTCACGACCGACGGCGACACCACGCGCTACATTGACCTCAACGATCCGACAAACCCCGCCACCCGCGGAACCAACGCGGGCAAGAATCCCCAGGGCATCGCCATCAATAGCAGCGGGACGCGCGCTTATGTGGCGAATTTCGTTTCGCGCAACGTCTCTGTCGTGGACCTCACCACCGATTCCGTCATCGCCACGGTGCAAACGTCCGACCTGCCCATGCCTGGCTCGGTCGGTGAAACGAATCTCGTGGGGGCGGAGATGTTTTTCTCCTCGCGTGGCAACTTCGATGTGATACCGGGAACCAACTCGTTGCGTGATCGCCTCTCGAGCGAAGGCTGGCAAAGTTGTGCGAGCTGTCACTTCAACGGATTAACGGATGGGGTCGTCTGGCAGTTCGGAGCTGGGCCGCGCAAGAGCGTGCCGCTCAATGCGACGTTCAGTCCGCATAAACGCACCGAGCAACGATTGCTCAATTATTCAGCCATCTTCGACGAGGTTGAAGATTTCGAAGCCAACATCCGCAACGTCTCGGGACCGGGCGCGCTGCCGGGCGGGGTGCTCAATCCAAACCACGGCCTGCTCCTCGGCCCCGGGGGTGACCTCAACGTGCCGCCCACCGCGGTCAACGCGTTCGCGCTCGCCAACGCCAACCGCGATCAAGTCACCGTGACCCTGCCCGGAAGTTCCAACAGAGTACCGGCTCTCACGGCGATGCGGGAATGGGTGCGCTTCGCCGTTCGCACTCCCAACGCACAGTTGCAGGGTTTCCCCGGCGCGCACCCGACGAACTTTATTTCGGCCGGCCGCGGCCTGTTCCTCACCGCAGGTTGTGCGCAATGCCACGGCGGAGTCGGTTGGACGGCCAGCGTAAAAGATTTCACTTCGCCGCCGGCCGGCACGGACATTTTCACTGAACGCACCGGAACGTTCACAGGCAACCCGGTCGGTGCCCAGTACCTCAACCGTTTCCTCCGCGACGTGGGCTCCTACAATCTAGGCGTGCCTGGCCAGGGCAATCCATTGGGTTCGAACTTCGGCGCGGATGAGAAGGCGGCAGCGGGAGTTGCAAGCGGGACATTGCAGGCCGCGCAGGATGGACTGGGCATTGACTTCAACAATGACGGCCGAGGCGTCGGATTTAATCCGCCGTCCGTGTTGGGCATCTCGTCAGTGCCGCCCTACCTCCACAACGGAGCGGCCGAAAATCTCTTCGCTCTCATCACCAATTCGAACCACCGGACCGCGGGCGGCCGCCTGCCCGATCGGTTGACCAACCTTGTTGATCAGATCAGCCTGTTTGCTTTCTTGGAAACCATTGATGAGAAGACCGTCCCGTTTGTCGTGCTCTCGGTGCGCAAGCAAGGCGGCCAAATCCTCGTCAGCTTCGATTCCCTGGCAGGTGTTAACTACGTCCTCCAAGCAAAGGAAACTTTCGGCGCAACATGGGCAACGGTCACGGCCGTGCCAGGCACGGGGCAACGACTGGAGGTGCCCGTCACCATCTCAACCAACACGCGCTTCGTGCGTCTGATTGCTCCGTAGCTTCGGCACACTGACCTCGCGTCATTCGCCTAGTCGCGAAGAAGCTTTTTGATGGCTCCCATAAGCACCGGTTCAACATGGGGAGCGACGTTGGAGGATCGCGGCGCCGTTTCGTATCCGCCCTGGTCATACGCAATGGTGGTGCCGATGTACCACGGCGCGTAATCGCCATAGGCGGCCATCGCAACGAACAGGTCGGGCCGTTCGGCCTTCGCGGCCAGTTGATACTCCACAAACAATTCGCCGGGCATGTGCAGGATTCGCGCCCGCCCAAGTGCGAGACAGGTGATGTCAATTTTTCGGCCCTCACGATTGCGCCGCAGCCACGCCAAACGCGAAGCGTCGCCCCGCATTACGAGTAACGGGTCACGATTTGCCACCGCTTTTTCCAACACGTCAAGGGACAGATGTTTTGAGACCGGCAGGGAAACTGATTCACTTCGCCAATTCACTGAACTCGCGGGTAGCGGTTCACGGCGCGTGCCTTCCCAGGCCCGCCGCATGCCATCAGCCAGGTTTTCTGCCAGGATGAGCCGATTGGTTGCGGAGCCGTCGTTGTATTTTCCAGCCCCAATGTTGCCGCCGGCGCCATTGAAATGAATGGGCATCGCGGAGGGGACGGCCAGTTGACGGAGAAACCGCGCGATGCCGGGAAAGTCTGGATTGGGAATACCCGTGCGGTAGTAACTCTGGGGATGGGTGGCGTAGTAGCTCAGAACCGCCACGGGCTGATTACTGTTCCAGAAACTCACGAGTGAAATGATTGGGTCAATGATTCCTTCGGGAGCGGCGCGCAAATCAGGGTCAGCACAGGCGGTGTAACGCACGCGGACTTTTCCATCGGGCGCAGGCACGCGGCGATTCGACGCAACGTGTTCGACGCGCGCCTCGCCGAGACCGATGTGGGTGACTGCTTGCGCCCGCGGCAACGCCAGACGCACAGCCGCCTGGAGATTCGAGATCACCTGCCGTTGGAAGCTGCCCTCGAATTGACGCGCGTCCATTCCAGCCTCCTTGAGAATTCGCTCCGCGGAAAAATCGCAGTCGGGCGCGTCATGTTGATGCAACGTATGCACCGCCACCCGTGCAGGCGAAGTACCTGCAGCCCTCGCAAGCGCCGCACGGAAAACATCGTTCCCTTCGTTTGCAATTCCAATCCAGTCGACGGCGCACAACACAATCGGCTCACTCGCGCCCAGCAACACGAGGCCCCTGGCGCGCAGTCCTAAATCCCACTGGTTCGTGACCGGATCGTAGGCCAGATGACTGCCAATGGGAGGTGTGGCGTCGATGTCGAAGGTGGCAATGCGCAGACTGACGGTGTGACGGTGCAGAATGTCTTCTCCGCCGCGAGAAGGCCCACGGCCGACAAGCCCAGAATGAGAGCACAAACATGTGAAAGCATAAGCAGCAAGCTAGATTCACGATGCCAATTACAACAACTCGAAAGAGGGACCATCTGCTCGCGGCTTCGGGGACACGGAAGCACTTATTGCACGGCGGTTGTACGTAGAAGGGGCGCCCTTCCGGCGCCCCTAATAATTTTCCAGAATCCCGTCTCTGACGAACGGCTCTAATCCACCGTCCACAACGTGACCGAATCCTTGTCCTTGATGAAGATGCGTTTGCCGGAAGCTACAGGATAGGCGTGCGTCTGGCCGCTGGACACCTTGTATGTGGCGAGTTGCTTGAACTCCTTGTCGCTCGGTTCTAAAACGACGAGTTGCGCGGCCGGCGTGAGAACAAAAAGAACAGAGCCTGCATCGACGATGGAACCGTAACCTCCGCCACCGCCCATGCCGCCACCGCGGCGCCCACCCTGCCCTCCGGGACCGCCCGGTCCCGGATTCGCCCCGCTCGGTCCGCCCGGGCGCGTCGGCCGATTGGGAGGTGGATCGGCTTGAAGAAGCCCGGTGAAGTGCGGCACTGCGCGCTGCAGTTTCAAATCGGCGCGAGGGGCGGCTGTCCCCGCGGCCGGCATCAATGGAGAGCTCCAGGCCATTTTCCCATCTTTGGCATTAATGCAGAACAGCTCGTTGTTGCCAGTGAGTCCGTAAACCATTCCGTTCTTCAAAGCCGGTGTGCTGAACTGCACCGACTTGTCCGCATTGTTCCAAACTTCCGTGGCGACGAATTTCTCTCCGCTTTTCTCGAGCTTGATCGCTTTCAGGCCACGGCCGGCTGTGATGATGGTCTGTCCATCCACTATCGGAGTCGCTGCTTTGTAATCACGTCCGCCGCCCCCGCGGCCTCCGCCGCCGCCCGCACCTGGCGCGACCGACTCAGATTCCCAGGCGAGCTTTCCGTCCGCGGCATTGACGGCCACCATTTTGCCCTCGGTCTGGGCGATAATAAGTTTCACGCCGCCCGCTTTCATCAAGACTGGCGAAGCGTAAGCGGGACTTGGCCCGGTCCATTTCCATTTCTGCACACCCGTCGCCAGGTCATACGCCACCAAGGCTCCATTATCGCGGCCACCCAACTGCGCGATCGCAACGCCATCCACAATCATCGGCGAACTGGATGGGTGGAACATGGGATACGCATTGAACTCATCCTTACGCCAAAGCTTTTTACCTGTCGCGGCGTCGAGGCAGGAAATCATCCCGCGCACGCCAACGGTAACGACTTTGCCATCAGCGACGGCTGGAGAGCTACGCGGACCGGAAAAACTTTGTGCCGGGCCGCTGGCGCCTAGTGCTTCATACTTGTCCTGCCAAATCTCTTTACCGTCCGCAGCATTCAGCGCACGCAAGACTTCGTTGCCATTCTCACGGGAGAACACATAAAGCCTGTCGCCCACGAGTGCGGGTGTCGCTACACCGTCACCCACGGAGACCTTCCACCTTTGCGTGAGTTCCTTCGGCCACGTTTTGGGCGCCTTAAATTCCGGCGCCTTCGCATCGCGGTCGGCGCCCAGCCATTGAGGCCAGTCCTGCGCTGCCAGCGGTGCGACGCCCAGTGAAATGATCATTGCCAGGCTTGTTGTGAGATTCTTCATGATGGCCTTCTCGTGAGTTGGTTGTGTGACTGCTGCAGAAAGAAAGAGCCACGGATTCGCAGAGGGGTTACGTCTAAAAGGAGATTTGACGGGGATGCAGACGATTCAAACCCCCTTGCCGGCGGTTCCAGCACCGCATTGGCCAAAGGTCCGCATCCCGTTATGACGTGAAAGAATAGAAGCCCGGCGTGTTGCGGAAGGCAGAAGTACTGTCCGCTTGCGATCGATTGACGCCCTGAAAAAAATCCCGCAATCTTTGCGGCCAATGCGACTCACGAAAACTTTTTGCGCACTCGTTTCCTCGCTCACTGTGGCGGCTTCCGCTCAAGTGGTGAACCAAACTCCTGCGCCGCCGGTGGAAACGCCCACCGACAGCAAAGACCAGCTTCGTGATGCAGTGCGCCGGGCGTTGGGAACTCAGGAAGAGGCGTATCCACTTTCCACGCTGCCCCCGTTGACCAATACGACCATCACTTACGCCGCACCTCGCTCGCCCGCCGGTGGCTTTAATACCAACCGCACGGTGGCTTCGTTGAGTTTGCAGGATGCGATACAACTCGCGCTGGTGCATAACCGCGATTTGCAGGTCGAGCGTTACAACCCAATCATCTCCGAATACGACCGGCGCGCACTCTATAGTTATTACGATCCAACTTTCACGAGCGGCTTGAGCCGCAACAACACGGTTCGCGAGGGCGGCGGGTTCAATCCCCAGACAGGCGCCCAGTTTCCCGCCACGCGCACCGAAACCGATCACATCGACGCCGGCATCGGCGGCATTCTCCCCACGGGAATGCGTTACGACATCGGACAAAATCTCAACCGCATCGATGCGAGACGCCCCTCACTCATTGGCACAAACCAATTCGGCGCGATCTTTGGAAGCGACCGATCCGTCACCTATGATTCGGATGCGGCCATCACCGTCTCGCAGCCGCTTTTACGTAATTTTTGGATCGATGCGCCGCGCCTCCAGATCAAACTCGCGCGCCGAAATGTGCGAATCAGCGAACTGGTGCTGGAGCGCGAGATCATGCGCATCGTGACGCTGGTAGAGCAGGCTTATTATGAACTGATCGGCGCGCGTGAAACTGTGCGGGTCCGCGAGGCAGACGTCGCCGTCAAAACCCAATTCTTTGATGAAAACCGCCGTCGTGTGGAAGTCGGCACCCTGGCGCCGTTGGAGGAAAAGCTGGCCCAGTCCGAACTCGCGTTGGCGGAAACGGCACTCATCATTGCGCGCAATGACGCCGTCAGTGCTGAGGCCAGACTTAAGGCTTTGATTCATGACGATTTTGCGAACCAGCTGAATTCCGACGTTCAGTTGACGGACAAATTGATCGCCGTTCCGATCGGTGTCGATCTGTACGAAAGCTTTCGTCTGGCCATGGAGCGCCGCCCGGACCTGCAGGCCCGTCGCTTGAATCTGGAAAAACAGCAGCTGCAGCTTAAGTACGATTTCAACCAACTCTTTCCGCAACTCGATGTGTTCGCGAGCTACGGGGTCAATGGCCTGGACCAGAATGTGGGCGGCGCTTTCAGCGACCTCGCCAACCGCAGCTTTGAGCAGGAGCGTTATGGCTTGGCTCTTTCATTTCCGCTGACCATGCAGGGACCCCGGAACAATTACAAAGCGTCCAAAAATGCCAAGGCACAGGCCATCGTTGACCTGAAGCGGCTCGAAGAAACCATCGTTGAGGAGGTGGATTTCACAGTGCGCCAACTTCGGATGCAGTGGGCGGTGATACCGCTGACCCGGGAACGGACTGCCTATCAACAGGCTGCCTTGGAGGCGGAACAGAAAAAACTGATCTTTGGTAAAAGCACCAGCTACAACGTTCTTCAGATCGCGACTGACCTCACCTCGGCCCGGTTGAACGAAATCATTGCGGTTAAGAACTACAACCAATCCCTCGCCGAGCTCGCCTATCGAAACGGCTCCACGTTGGAACGACAACGCATCGACCGGCCCGTTCGACCGAATCAATAATTCGCCAATTGCCAATTACACATCGCTAATTGATTTTCTGACTTATGAAAAAAGAAATGAACAAGGTTCAATCTGGTTTCGTAATCTCAGGTCAAGGCATGGGCGGGGGCGCGTTGGAAGGTCCCCTCGAAATTATGTTTGCGGGAATCATTGGTGCCTTGGCGGGATTCGTCTTCGGACTGCTCTTTGGATCGCTGGCCCGTATTTTCACGCTCAATCGCGTCAAGGGGATGATTGGCGGCCGGCACTGGGCGGCCTACGGTGCCGGAGCAGGGGCGCTTGGCCTGGCGGTGGTTGAATTATTGACTTGAGCGTTCATGGTTCCCGCCATCCGCCGTCGAACTGGATGGCGGCTGCAACGCTCCGCCCGAGGTAACTCCTGCGTTCATCCTCGATTCACCGAGCGATTCCTGAAGTCTCCCTGCGGTCTTTCGCTGTCGCTTGTATCTTTCCTCCGGCAATTGGCACCGGCACAAACGCACGCAACAATGAATTGCTCCTGGCCGTGTAATCATAAATACGGACCTGCCCATCAAATCCCCCGGTAGCCAGCCAATGGTTCGTCTGGATGAAACGACAACGCAAAAATGGCGCCCTCGTGTCCTTTCAAGGTCGCGGTGCGCTTACCATCCTTGCCCGGCGTGTAAACTCGCACCTCTGGTCCCGCGCCGCCCACCGCGATATTAGTTCCACTGGGAGCCCAGGCGATGGCCTGCACCGGACCGCCGAGGCGCTCGTATTCTTTCACGAGGTTGACGTCGTTATTGGCCGCCGTGCGTCCCTGGTTCTCGGCGATCCTGTAGAGACGCGTTACCCCCTGCTCGCCACCGTATACCACTAAATCCTCCCGGGGGTGACGAGCCATGCAGAGGATACTCTCCAGCAGTTTGTTGATGTCATCGATGAACTGGCTGTTCGACACGTCGATCAGTTTCATGGCGCGGTCGCGGCTTCCACTGAGCAATCGCTTGCCGTCGATCGTGAAGGCGGTGCTGAAGGTCCAGTCACTATGGTTGTCGAACTTCATCAGTTCTTTTCCGTCCTTGAGAGAGAAAACGCGCACGGATTTGTCCGCTCCGCCCACGGCTACCTTTTCGGAATCAGGCGAAAACGAAATGCCATAGAGTGAATCGATCGAAGCTTTGATTGAGCGCACCAGGCCGTTTGTGGAGGTATCCCAGATCTGGATTTCGCCGAAACGCGCCGGTGCCCCGCCGGCCACGCCGAGAAGTTTCCCATTGGGAGAGAACGCGATTGATTCAATGCGTAACGATTCGCCAATCAAGCGCGCCAACAAATTCGAACCGTCAGCACTGTGCAACAACACTTCATGGTAACCGGACACGGCGAGACTTTTACCATCGGGTGAGAATGCCAAAGCCGAAATTACTGGCGCCGTCGTATAAGTAGGCGGCTGGCTGAGTTTGAATGAATTGGCGTTCGTCGGAGTATCATCCCGGGCGCCTTCCGCAATCCAGCGTGAGAACAGTGCGACTTCAGCCTTGGTTAATGGGTCGCCTTCCTTGGGCATGCTCGGCTCGTCGCCGGTGATCTCATCGATCAAAATGCTGTTCGTGATGACGCCTGCCGTGAAGCCAGGCCCATTTTTGCCGCCCTTTGCCAATCCCAAATAGGTCGTGAGATCGAGGTCGCCCTTGAGCTTCCCGGGATGGTGACATCCGGTGCAACTGCGCTTCATGACAGGCACGAGGTCCTTATAAAAACTCACGGGCTGTTCGGCGATTGCAACACCGGCAAGCAACGCCCCCGCGAGATAGAGGATGTTTCGAAAACAGTTCATTTCAGAATAGAGCTACTTGGAATCGGGGACCGAGTTCGTGGCAGCAACCTCCACAACCGGCGGCGGAGCAACGATCAATTGAATGGCTCCGCTCTGATGGCGGTAGAGCCGATCATTGAACATCGCCGCACCTTTGACGATGAGCGTTCCGTTGGTGAGCGGCTTGGCGTTTTCCGTGGCGGTGAGAGTGATGGCGGCTTCCGCGGCGTTGGCAGCTGCATTTGTACCGCGAACGTGAATTCCAGCTGGAATCCCCTCGACCATCAACGGTATCTCCCCGGCAAATCCGCGACGCTCGATTTTCACCTTGAGAGTGACTTCGTCGAAATTCGTCAGGCCCGGCGAGGTCATGTTCAAGGCCAGCTTGGGGGGTTGAGCCGTAAGAACGAAGGGTATCTGGCTGATGGTCACCGCGACGGGCTGGCTGAATTGAACCACCGACTGTCCGTTGAAAGTGGATTCTCCTCTTACCATTACAACGCGAGTGCCGGCTTCCGAATCCACTTTTGCGGTCAGCTTGAGTTGCGCGGTTTGCGCATCGCTTTTCACGGTCAGATCCTTGGTCTCGAGGCTTTTCGTGATCGCTTCGCGCCCGCTTGAAAATCCCACCGCGGAAACTTTGATCTCGTTGCTGAAACCAGGCTGACGATTGACCAATACGTCGATGGTCGCCGACTTGAGCTGTTCCATCGAAGAGGCCAGCGTCAACGCATCGATCGTAAAGGGTGCCTGATCGAGCACGCTCAGAAAACCTTGTTTGTAACTACGTTCGCCAGCGGCTTGAGGTGCGATGGCCACGGCCGATTGAGCAACTTCTTTTCCCGCCAGGAACGCCGAGGCGATCATCCTGATCGGAGTCGTGCCCATTTCTGCATCCCGCTTCGCCGTGATCAATATATCCCCCTCAGCTCGTCCGGCCGGGATGATCAAAGGCTCAGCGTTTACGCCCGGTGGCAGGCCTTCAGGCACGAGACGCACGGGCCCATCAAATCCCTGCCGCGCGACTTCACATCGAACACGGGTGCGACCACCGCGATGCAATCGCACCGCGTCGGGGAAAAACTTTGCCGTAAAACTCGCGCTGGCGACCGGCGCCGCCCGAATTACCAACCGGTATCCGAAAGAGTCTCCACCCCGGCCGGTCAGGTCACGCACGCACGACGGTGTAACTCGTGTCTTTCTTGGCATCAAATTCGATCCGAGCATCCACGCCGTCCGCATCGTCGTTCTGAGACAGGAGGGTGTCTCCGCTATAGATGGCAAGGTGGGCGTCCAAAGCTGACGCAAACCGGCGCGCTTCGACGGCGCACACCACTTTCTGATCAGACACGGCTTTGAACGTGAAGCGATCCACGTCCTTCGCCGCCCCAATTCGACCATTGACCGCCACTGGCACCGTAACCGAATTGGAGTTTGTCGCCGCGCTGTTCGGTTCGGTTTCCAGGAAATTTGGAAAATCCTGAACATCGAAAAGCACCGGGTTTGAAAGGCCGCGCGGCGTGTTCAATCGAATCTCCTGACGGCCGAGCGGCGCGCCAGCATCAATGTTGAGAAGGACTTTTTCTGCGCCGTGGATATTCTGTCCGGTGACCGCCACCTCGACCGGCTGCCCACGTTGCCCTCCAAACGGAAAGATGAAGTTCACATGGGGAAGTGCGCTAACGAAAAGGCGATATTTGTAATCTCCACCGCCGCGATACTGGAAGTCACGAAGCTGGACGAAGTAATCACCGTCATCAGGGAAGGTATATTCGATCAAAGAGTCAAAGCCCCGGGCATCCTCGCTGCGGGCCAGTTCCCGCCCCAGCGCATCGAACAGGAACAGCGACGAATCCAGCGGCGAACCGCTGCGCTGCGCCACGACTTCGAGCGATAGCTGCTCATTCTTTCTCGCCTTGATACGAAAGGTGTCGTTCTGGGTCGAACCCTCTATGACACCCGCAACTGCCGAAGACACCGTTATCAATTGCGCCTTCTCGATCGAATCGTTGGGCTCCACCTCTGCCACCTCGGGAACAGCTCCGACCGTTAAGTTCAATGGCTCCGAAATGCCTTCCGCACTCAAGGCACGCACTTCCCGAGCGCCGAGGGCAGCGTCCGGTGCTGCCGTGATTCTGGCCCGCAACAGCTTGCTTCTGTCTCCGTCGGCTGTGGCCACGGAGATCGCCTTGGCGTTGGATTCGATGGTGATGGTGGGCCGGGGCGTCTCCGAGAGTGTTGTCGCCGTCAGGCCACGTTCCCCGCTGAAGACGAATCCCGTAACGGAGCCGAGGCGCTGTCCCGTAAATGTGACGTCCAGCGCCGCGCCGCGTTGAATCCAATCTGGAGAAAGAGAGGTGAGTTTTGGCTGAGCCCAAACCACCGACGCGCTTGTCAATAATCCCAACAACAGTCGAAAGGTCATCGAAGTCACTCTCACAAAATCAACCGAACAAACCGACCACGGGATCCGCCTGCACCAATTCGCGCGGCTGATTCAAGTGATTCATCACCATCGTGTGCGGATCGATACCGAGCGCGTGGTATATCGTGGCGAGCAACTGCGTCGGATGGACGGGTTTTTCCGCGGGGGAAGACGCGGTCGCATCAGACTTCCCGTAGAGTGCGCCTCGTGTTACCCCCGCGCCGGCAACCAACGCGGTGTAGCAATACGGCCAGTGGTCGCGCCCATCCGGAGAATTACTGTTGCCGGAAGTGCTCACGCCGAGCCGGGGCGACCGTCCAAACTCGCCAATGGCCACGACCAACGTTTCCTTCAACAGGCCCCGCTCATCCATGTCCTGAAGCAGCGAGGCGAGTCCGCTGTCGAGCTTCGGGCAGTGCAGATCCTTTAGCGGTCCAAAATTCGCGGCATGCGTATCGAAGGCATCGACGACCGGGTTTCCATTGGCCACTGCCGGCCAGTTCACTTGCACGAAACGGGTGCCAGCCTCGATCAAGCGCCGCGCCAGCAATAACCCTTGTCCAAACGTGTGCCGCCCGTATCGGTCACGAAGGGTCTCTTTCTCCTTGGTGAGATCGAAGGCGTCGCGGGCGCGGCCCGACGAGACGAGGTCGAATGCTTTTTGGTAATACTTGTCGATGGCGAACTTCTCCACGGCCTTTTCCATCTCGGGCATGGCAGCGTTCACCTTTTGCAAAAGGGTTTCGCGCCGGGCCAGACGTTGACGCGTCATGTCCTTCTGCATCGTGAGATCATCCAGCTTAATCTCCTTATTGGGATCCTGATAAAATTGATAGGGATCGTGGGCCGCACCGAGAAAACCGGCCATGCTCCCCTTGCCCACGACATTACTTTCCTGAGTCGGTCGCGGAAGGATGACGAATGGAAGCATCGCTTCCGTTGGCGGCTTGAGGCGCGCGATTTGGCAACCGGCGTGGGGAAAGTCGTTGGGTGCGGGGGGCTCCAATTGGCCCGAGGGTGAAACCCGATCTGGCGTGTAGCCAGTCATCATCTGGTAATGTGCCGCGGTATGATTGAACAACCCGGCCGGCGTGTAACTGACCGAGCGGATCAGCGTCGCCTTATCCATTTGCTGCGCCAGCTTGGGCATCACTTCGGTAAGCATGATGCCGGGGACATTGGTCTTGATCGGCTTGAAGTCTCCGCGAACGTTTGAAGGGGCGTCGGGTTTCGGATCCCAAATGTCGATGTGGCTCGGCCCGCCTTGAAGGAACACAAAAATCACCGATTTCGCTGCTCCCCAACCAGCCGTGCCTTTGACGGCGGGCGACTCGGCCGCAGCGGCCTGCAAGCGCAGGATATCCGCGAGGGTAATGCCGGCCATGCCCATGCCGCCGATGCGCAAAAATTCGCGGCGACTGAAGCCGTCGCACGTGCTGCCGGATTGGCCTGGAATGCTAATCATAATGACTCCTGTTCTCGATTCTCTCGGTCGTTCAAACAACGGGCGCGCTGGCAGCTTAGTCGTTGGAGGCTCATCGGTTGAACACGAATGACGAACTGTTGATGAGCGCCCACGTTAAATCCTGGGCGAACTCGGCACGCGACTTCGCCCCGCTAAAATCCAGGGCGGATAACTCCTTCTCTGTGGGAAAACGATTCAGGCATGAAAGGTAAATCTCTTCCACCAACTTCCGGTCATCCGTTTCCGACCCGGCCAGCTTCGCGATCCGACTGGAAGGCGAATTGACCGCTTCGCTGAGAGTTTGGCCGTTGATGAGATTAAGCGCATGCGAGAGCGTAAGGTTGCTGCTGCGTTCGCATTCACAGGCAGACTGGCGCTTGGGTCGCCCAAAGAGCGCGAGAAAATCGTTGCCGGCTACGGTGCCGTCTGGAACTTCAACCGGGCGCATGCCCGCGGGCATTCCACTGAATTGCGGCCGCACGCCTGTTGCCACTGCTACCGCATCCAACATCTGCTCAGCGCTAAGACGGCGCGGATGGGCGTGGGAGAAATTAATCGTGTCATCCTCGTTCCATTTGTTGGGAATGATGGAGAGTTGGTATGTGCGCGACTGACAAATGGTCCGCATCAGGGCACGGAGATCGAAATTACTTTTGATAAATGCCGCCGTCAGCGCATCCAGTAGCGCCGGATTGCTGGGCGGATTGCCGCCGCGGATATCATCGACCGGATCGATGATTCCTTTGCCGAAGAAATAGCTCCAGGTGCGATTGGCCATGGACTTCGCGAAGAGCGGATTCTCCTTGGTGGTAAGCCACTCCACAAATGGATCGCGCCGATCGTCGTCCGGCCTTAATTCCCGTTGCTTTCCAAAAGGGACCTTTGGCTCGACGGGCATGTCAGTCTTCAGATGCTTCACCTCGCCGCCATTAAAACTGCGATAAACCACCTCCTCTCCGGGAAGGGAACCTTTCTTAAAAGCCACTTGGGCGAAGTGAGCGCCGAACTCGTAATACTGATTCTGGGTCCACTTCTCAAAGGGATGGTCGTGGCATTTATTGCAGTTGAAGCGGACGCCAAGAAAGGTCTGGCTCACGTCCTCCGTAATTTTTCCCGGCTCGCGCAGCACCCGGAAATAATTCGCGGCAGGATTCTGGTAGGCACTGCCTTCGGCAACGAGAAGCGCACGCACGAACTTGTCATACGGCATATTTTCGGCCACGCGCTGCGCAATCCACTCCCGATAAACCCAAACGCCTTTCGCGCCGAGATTTTCACTATTGCATTGGAGCAGGTCCGCCCACTTGTTTGCCCACGCCTTCACGTAGTCCGGGCTCGCAATCAGTTCGTCTATCAGCTTCTCACGCTTTTGCTTGGTCGGCGTGGGGTCCGAAAGAAAGGCTCGAACGCGCTCAGCTTTCGGAGGCAGGCCCGTCAGGTCGAGGGAAACGCGCCGCAGGAAGTCGGCATCCGTGCATAGCTCGGATGGAAGGGTCCGCATCCGGCGCAGTTTCGCGTTAACGTGCTGGTCGATGAAGTTGTATTCCTCAACATCATTCCATTGATAACCCGACCGGTCGCCCATGATCGTCAGCAGCTTCGTCTCGTAAATCCCTTCGTAACGCACAAGGATCGCCGCTTCGCCACGCCGCAGTCCTTTGATCATCCCGTCGCCACCGGCCTTGGCCACTTCCGTGTTGCTGACGCTGAAGTGCGCATCGCGCGTGACGTCCCGGGTGGTACCGTCGGCATATTTGGCGATCACCAGGATTTGTTGCTCGCGCCCCGGCAAATCCATTTCCACATCGCCCGGAAGAATCTCCACGCTCACGGCCTGTGCACTCCGAGCTGGCTCAGTCCTGGCGCCTTGCGCAATCCAGTCCCGAAGGAGAAAATACTCGCGTGAGCCGGGCTTCAACGCCTGGCGGCCTTCGTGTGGAACTTCCGCCGTGGGTTTCAGAAGCATCAAGCTGTCCTCCGGATGCGCCCGATTAAAGCGGCGGCCGGAGACATCGTTAATAAGTGACTGATAATCGAAATCCGGATCATATCCTCTCAACGAAAGCTTAAAGCCATTCTTCCCCTGAGCCGAGCCGTGGCACGTGCCTGCATTGCAACCCAACTTGGCCAGCACCGGTTGGATATCGCGCACGAACCGCACATCAGAAACGCCTGAGCCCTCGATAGTCACGGGCAGGCTAACTTTGTGGCCGGCGGCACTGACAGTGACGTCCGCCGTCCCCTTTCCTTTGGGTCTGATATATCCCCCGTCAATCGCGATACTGGGCGAATCGCTTGTAAAGGTGGCTTGGGCTGTGAGGTCGATCACGTTAGTGCCGTCCACTTTCCCCAGCACGAGCACGCGACGCTCGTCGCGTGCATCTCGAAGAGTCAACTGCGGCGGCCGCAACTCGAGAGAGCGGATGTGAGGTGACGGCAGTGAAGCCGTCGGCGCCGCGGCAGGAGCTGCAATGCAAGCGAGCGTCGATGCCAGCCAGGCTAAAAAGAAAAATCGCAGTCGTCTCATGTTAAACAGCAACGTCCCTGAACGTGCGCCAGAGCGCTGTTCGACTTGGAGGTTACCGTGAAACAGTACCGGCCGTTCCGGGGCCAGCAAGGCATTTTCCTGTGAGGGATCTGGTGTCATCGGGTGCGTTTATCTCGACGCTCGACTGAAGAATGCACTTCAAACAACTTTCCGGCTGTCTCTTGGTTATGTTCACGACAGATAACGTGCAATTTCCCGATACGCTTGTGGCCCAAATGCCAAACTTTGACAGAAACCACTTGGCAATGCGTAGGATGCAAAGTATTCGATTAAGCGCTGATTTTTCATGGCTGGAAGGACCACTATCGTAGTTGTTGAGGATGATCCCGCGGACGCTTACTTCTTGGAGAAAGCGTTTGAACGGATTCTGGCCAATTGTGCCGTACATCGGGTGTGTGATGGTGAGGAAGCCAAAGCGTACCTTCAGGGCGTTGGAAAGTATGCTGATCGCCGGACGTTCCCGTTGCCTAGCGTGATTCTGCTCGACCTTCGAATGCCTCGCATGAACGGCTTCGAGTTCCTGGCGTGGTTGCGCAACGAGCCGGAGCTGAAAATCATTCCGGCGGTTATCTACTCATCGTCCGAAAACCCCGCCGACGTGCGTAAGGCTTATGAAATGGGCGCCAATTCATTCCTGCACAAGCGCTTATCGATGAGCGCCGTCCAGGAAACAATGCGCTCATTTGCGCGATACTGGCTGGAAGATTGTGGACGACCACCGCTTGAGTAATAGGATTTGGGAAATTGGTGGAATTTAGGGAAAATAATATTAAAAGGGAACCAAGTATGCATCGGCAGTGCACTATTCTGATTGTGGATGACGACGAGAATGACATTTTCTTTGCCAAGCGCGCATTCACGGAGATCAACGTGCACTGCACGTTTCAAATGTTGAAAAACGGCCAGGAAGTCGTCGATTACCTTGCGGGGCTTGGTGACTTTGCGAATCGCGACAAATATCCCCTGCCCATGATGATCCTCATGGATCTCAAAATGCCGGTCATGGATGGTTTCCAGGTCCTCGCGTGGCTGCGCGGCCGTCCTGGCATCAAGGTGATTCCCACCATTGTTTTTTCCTCATCGGATCTGCCAAACGACATCACCCGTGCTTACGAGCTGGGCGCAAACTCGTTCATGACCAAGTCAGTCACCTACGATGGTTTGCTAACTAAGCTGCAAACGCTCAGCCAGTATTGGTTGGAACATTGCAAGCACCCGCAAGTCGGCGATGCCGACGGCTCCTGCGCGGCTGCCTGAGTCCTGGGCGGTCGGGATTCCCGCCCAAAAAGGATCAACCATCGGTGCAGAACGGGTTTCTTTGGACCCTGACATGGTTGACTTCCCGGCACTGGAAGTGCTTCACGTTCGATAACGCATTCGCACGGACGCATTGCCGTGTCGGTTAATTCTAACTCGGCATGATTGAGCGATGCGGAGAAAGCGTGGAGCTGGAGAAATTCATTACGCCCGCAACGATAGGGACCATCCAATGCCACGTCGTCTACCGCGATCGATTCAGACGATCTCAGGCACGATGTAGGGCGCGCGGTAATTCCGGGTGAGCATCGCGTCGGCTGCTATATTCCCGACGAATTTCTCAGTCTTTCCGTCCATCTTCAGCGGCACGCCCAGCGTGATTTTGTCCTGTTGTACGTCCACCTGATTGTTCCGCAAGTGCTCAATCATGCGCTCAAACGTTTCTGACATGCCGCGATCGCCTTTGATGGTTTCCTTGATCTCGTCCGGGTTCTTCTGCGCACCCAGTCGATAAGAGATATTTCCGGTGTGGCAAAGTCCACTGGACAGGTGACCCTCAAGGATGTCTGCATTCAAATCCTCCACCCGTCGGCTCAATGTGGCTTTGATGAAGTTCTGGAAATGGTTCTCGCTGCCGGTGAACTTCTTAATCTCTTTCCCATTCTTGTCGTGCGCTGTCGAAGCCGTGTAATTGGGAACCGAAACGTAGCCGCCTTCGCACTCGATGATACAGCCAACGCTCGCTCCCTTGAGCTTGTCCATATTCTTGGAACCGGTCCTCTCAGGAAGGCCGCGCACTTCGAAAATCAACGGGGCCTTCTTGTAATCCTGGAAAACGATCTGCGTGTTCGCCGTTTCGCCGTCGTCGACGTAGCCGAACCGGCCGCCCAGGCTCATGACTGCGGGAGCCAATTCCTGTTCGCCAAGGAACCAGCGTGCAATGTCCATTTGGTGGATGCCCTGGTTTCCGAGGTCGCCGTTGCCGTAGGCCCAAATCCAATGCCAATCGTAATGAAACTTCTGCCGCATGATGGGCAACATGGGCGCGGGCCCGGACCACAAATCGTAATTCACATTGGCTGGCGGATCCTGCGGGCCAGCCACCTTGCCAATGCTGGGGCGCGGCTTGTAGCAAAGGCCGCGCGCCACCAGAATTTTCCCGAGATGGCCCTCGTTCACCCACTTCACAGCCTCACCAATGCCACCCAGCGATGACCGGCTCTGCGTGCCCGTTTGGACGATCTTCTTGTACTTGCGCGCGGCTTCGACGAGCTTGCGCCCTTCGAACACATTGTGCGAAACGGGTTTCTCAGTATAAACGTCCTTTCCCGCCTGAATCGCCCAGATCGCCCCCAGCGCGTGCCAATGGTTTGGTGTCGCGATCGAAACAGCGTCGATATTCTTGCTCTCCAGCAACCGACGAATGTCCGTAAACTGCTCCACGGGCTTATCCGCCTTGCGCAACCGATCCACTTCCTTGCTCATCACGATGCTATCTACATCACAGAGCGAGGTGAGACGCACGCCGCTCATCTTGGTGAACTCGCTGATATGATTCTGGCCCCGTCCACCGAAACCAATGACAGCCATGCGGACGTCGCTGTTGGAGCCCTGAACCTGTGACCAGGAACGCGCGGTAAAACTGAGCGCACCGGCACCCAGCGCGGTCGTCTTTAGAAAATTTCGGCGATTCAATGACTTCATAGTGGTGATGTGTGACGTTTCTCTCTCGAAAATTATTTGGACGGAACGGCGCTCACGTAATCCTTGTAACGACCGGCGACGTCGGCCTGCTTCTCATCGCCTTCATGAATGTAGAACCGGTACTTGAACGTCACGGTTTGTCCCGCAGGCACATTCAAGTTGCCCGCGCCTGGCTCCTTCTTCTCAAAATCATGCAGGCCAAAGGGATTCGCGGCAAACAACCCATAGTCACGCACGTGCCATGGCGTCGGGCTGACAGGATTGGAAGGGTGGTTGAAGATCGCGATACCCACGGTCCTGCCATCAATCTGGCCCCAGAAATCACACCAATCCGCACGTTTGCCCCAGGTTTTCGTATCGCCTTTGGTCGGAGGTGCATCGTCCCGCACTCCGGTGCTCATAACAATATGGCCCGTGCCGCGTTCCTTTTTGCCGCGTGTGACCCGCATCTGCTCGTTCACCCGCACGGCCATCGTGCCTTCCTTCGTGTCGCCAAAAAGAACATCCCGATCCGCAGGTGCCTTGATCGTGATTTCGAAATCAAACAACCGTTCTTTGGCGCCTCGATTGTAGATGCGGAAAGTGCGCTCATCCGTACACACCACTTTGCCATCCGGCGCCACCCACTTGCAGGAGGACTTCAATAAGCCCTCGTCCTTGCCGGATTTCACTTCGAGGAATTGATCGTGCTGAATCTTGCCTGCCTTCGGCGTCTCCGACCAGAAATCCACGCCATTCACGGCCCCATGCGCGAACCAGAGAGAACGGTGATGCGGATGGTCCTTCTCCTCGCCTTCAACATCGGCCTTCATTGGCCAACTGCGCGTCATGTTCAATCCGCCCGGTCCGATCAGGGGATAAAAATAGGTGTGCTTCGTCGGATTAGTCGTGGTGTTCCCATTCTTGTCCGTGATCAACGCTGGATGCTGGCGCATCTTGAAATGGTATTCGGTGAACAACTCACCGTTGATTTCTATGCGCACCCGGTCATTCGTCTGCAGCACTGTAATACCTTCGGCCGCGCCAATGCGCGCCACCATCGAAAAGGCGGCGAGAACCGCAACGAATCCAAACGACGACGCGCGAGAAACTTTGCGTGTGGGCATGGCGGCAACGTATCGACGGAAAATTTGCGGAGCAATCAGAGAATTCATTCCTCACTCGACGTTTGGAATTTTCCCCAGTTGGACCTCGAAGCGTGTTAGCTGTAGCAAGCATGCCGGGCTTCGCGGCGCCGAAAGCTTCAGCTCAGCCGGGGCTTCTGCTTATGCCATTCCGTCGCCTGCTCGTAGGCGTGAGCGATCCTCAGGATGGTCGATTCGCCGAACGGCTTCCCCAGCAGCTGCAATCCAATGGGCAACTGGGGATCCGCGCTGAAACCGCACGGCAGACTCAGCCCGCAATTGCCCGCGAGATTGCACGAGATCGTGAATATGTCCGAGAGGTACATCTGCATCGGATCCTCACTCTTTTCCCCGACCTTGAAAGCTGGCGTCGGTGTCGTGGGCGTCACGATGGCATCCACTTTTTCAAAGGCGTTCGTGAAGTCCTGACGGATGAGGGTGCGCACCTTTTGCGCGCGCAAGTAGAACGCATCGTAATAACCACTGCTCAAAACGTAGGTGCCGAGGATGATGCGGCGTTTAACTTCCGCGCCGAAACCCTGGCCGCGTGTCTTGCTGTAAAGTTCCAGCAGATCGGTTCCGCTCACGCGCGCGCCGTAGCGAATGCCGTCAAAGCGCGCAAGATTCGCGGACGCCTCAGCGGGCGCGATGATGTAATACGCGGCGGCCGCGTAATCGGTATGGGGTAATGAAATCTCCACGATCTCAGCCCCCAGCTCCTGAAGCTTTCTCACGGCGGCATGAACCGCGTCCCGCACTTCGCTACTCAGGCCGGGAATGAAATATTCCTTCGGCAAACCAATTCTCAGCCCACGAATGTTTCCGTCCAGCGCCGCCGCGTAATCAGGCACTGTTTCAGGAACGCTTGTGGAATCCCTGTCGTCGTGACCACTGATGGCGCGGAGGACCAACGCCGAATCCCGCACGTCCTTTGTGAATGGACCGATCTGATCGAGCGACGAGGCAAAGGCCACAAGGCCATATCGGGAGACGCGACCATACGTTGGCTTCATGCCCACGCAACCACACAACGCGGCGGGCTGACGAATCGACCCGCCCGTGTCTGAACCCAGTGATGCGAGGCACTCGTCCGCAGCCACAGCCGCAGCGGAGCCGCCGGAGGAACCACCCGGAATGTGTGAGGTATCCCAGGGATTGCGCGTGGTAAAGAACGCGGAATTCTCAGTCGAACTCCCCATCGCGAACTCGTCCATATTCAACCGACCAAACACAATCGCCCCGGCGTCACGCAATCTTTGGATGACCGTGGCATCGTAGGGCGAAATGAAATTGCCCAGAATCTTCGACGCACAGTTTAAGGGATGCCCCTTCACCGCAAGCACGTCCTTGATTGCAATGGGTGCCCCGAGCAAGGGATAGCGTTCTGCCGTCGCGCCGTTCACGATCAACTTGTCCAGTTCGTCGGCCTGCCGAAACGCATCTGCTTCATCGAGGCTCAAGAATGCTTTAATGCCGCCATCCACCCGTTTGATTTGGTCCAGGCAGGCCGCGACCGCATCGCGCGATGAAATCTCGCGGGCGACCAAACGAGTCTGAAGTTCGGAAATGGTGAGTTGGTTTAACATCGAAAAGGTAGGCGATGGAGACGGGACGACGCCGGGCTATTCCACAATCTTGGGCACTTGGAAAAGACCACTCACCTGGGCCGGAGCATTTCGCATCGCTTCATCGTGCGGCAGCGAAGGCCGGACAACATCGGGCCGGGTAACATTGACGAGCGGCACGGCGTGGGCCGTGGGATCCACTGACGCGACATCAAGCTCGTTCAGCTTGGCGATGTAACCGAGGATATTCCCAAGCTGCGCCTGGAACTTTTGTTCCTCGTCTGGCGTCAACGCGAGCCGCGCTAAATGCGCCACGTATTTAACATCGAAACTCTGAACGGACATGGCCGAGAAGCTAAGGACGCGTTGCGAAACTTCAAAGTTCAAACTGCGTCGCCTGCGTTCTCGGTTGGTCTCACTCACTCCCCCTTGCTTGAAAGCGTCTTCTTAGGCTCAATCGTCCGTATGATCTCCCGCACCTTAGCTGCCATTGCGGTCTGTGCTTCGATTCCACTTATTCATCAAACGGCCGCCGCGGCGGTTCCGTACGTCATTCACATCAGCGTGGATGGATTGGGTGCCGTGTACCTGCGTGACTACGTGACCAACGCGCCAGATCAATTTCCCAATTTCGTTCGGTTGAAGACGCAGGGCGCATTCACGTTCAATGCCCGTTGCGATTTTGGCGCATCGGAGACCATTCCCAACCACGCGTGCATGTTTACGGGCCGCCCCTCAGTGCAGCCCGTGGGTTTTCCAAACACCACGCATCACGGTCTGCTTAACAACTCACCCTTTCCGAGCGACACGTATCACAATTCCGGCAACCTCAACGTTCCGTACAAGGCGAGTCTCTTTGACGTGGCCCACGATCACGGACTGACGACGGCATTTTACGCGGGCAAATCCAAGCTGGGCATCTGCGATCGCAGCTACAACGAGTTCAACGGCGCACTGGATCTCATCGGCGAAGACAATGGCCGGGATAAAATCGATTATTCCCGGGTGGGCGATTACGGTGCTCTCTACGGCACGGCGGTTACCGATGGCTTCGATGTGTTGATCGATCACCTGACGAATGGCGTCCCCAGGAATTACACGTTTGCGCACACGGCGGAGCCGGACCTGACCGGTCACACCGTTGGGTGGGGCAGCGAAAACTGGAGCAACATGGTGCGCTTCATTGACCAACAAATTGGTCGTGTGTTCACCGCCGTGGAAGCGAACCCTGTTTTGAAGGATCGCACGGTCATCCTTCTCACGACGGATCACGGCGGGCTCCAAGGTGGTCACAGCGCGCCTCAGTACCGAGGAAAATTACACCATCCCCTTCTTCCTTTGGGGTCCGAACATCCCGGCCGGTGCCAATCTGTATTCGCTCCTGGCAAATCGCGCTGATCCCGGAACCAACCGCACAGATTACTCCACCTCGCCACAACCACTGCGCAACGGAGACGTGGGCAATCTCGTGCTCTCGTTGCTTGGCCTTCCGCCGATTCCAGGCTCGCTCATGCACCCCGCATTCACGCCGATCGGGGTCAGACTGGCATTCCGCAAAGAGGGTCCAAATCTCGTTCTTTCCTGGCCCAATTCTGCGACGACCTACTCCTTGGAACATGCGCCGCAAATCTCGGGACTGGAATGGCAGACGATCACCGAAGGAATCGTGGAGCACCCGACGAAGGGAACATTCAGCGTAGAGATTCCGCTTCAAACAGCAGGATTCTACCGATTGCGAAAACTGTGAGGTGGCGAACGTCAGCGGAACTCGGCGGGCGGCAATTTAATCTTCGTCGAATTTGCGTTTGAGCAGGGCTTCAATCTCATGCACTGCCCTGACGGCATCCTGCCCATCCGCTTGCACGCGTATCTTACAGCCTGGTCCGGCGGCCAACATCATCAAACCCATGATGCTCTTGCCGTTGACCGTTTCCCCGTCCTTTTCAACGAACACTTCGCAGTTAAACTGGTTGGCTGTCTTCACAAACATGGCGGCCGGACGAGCGTGGATGCCCAATTTATTGGATACAACCAGCTCTTTCTTCACCCGGGTGGCGGTGTTGCCTGCCTTGTTCGCCGCATTCATCTATTCTAAAAAATTAGCCAACTGCAGGATTCGAAGCCAATTCTTTTTCCGACAGGCTCCGCCTCGTTGATAGGATTACGCCTCGGAAGGACGGCTTATTTCAGCGAGGAGGGCACAGAGCGGGCTTAATAAACCGTCAAGCTGGCGGCGTTGCTCTCCACACTGCCCCCGACACTCGACACCACGCAGTGATAATCCCCTTGATGGCCGGGTTGCACTCGTGAAAACCGCAGCACTCGCGCTGTGGCGCCAGGAATCGCGTCCGCGCCCCGATACCACTGATACCGCTTGGTCCCGGCTTTGTCGGGAACCACTGAGACAGAGAAGCTCACGCTCGCTCCTTGCGGCACCGTCCTATCCTCCGGGCCCGAGTAAAGCTGGGGAGCGCTCACGACTTTGAGTCTGACCTTCCGGCTGGTAGCCCGCCCCACTTCATTCTCCACCGTGATCCAATAAATCCCGTTATAGTTCGGCGCATTCAGGGAATTGGGTATCTCCAGGCGCGTGCTGTGAACCTCAAACCCCAAACCGTCCGGTATCTCATGCGAACCTTCCAACGGATTGGAATTGTGCCAGGCAATTCGAGTGTAGGGCCCGCTGTCATTGAGTTGGACTTCAAAGACCGCCGTCCCGTGCTCCGGGACTACCACACTGCGGGGTTGCACGACGATACGAGGCCGTACTTTCACCTGAAGCTCCGCCGCGTCACTCAATCGCTGGCGACCTGTCGCATCCCTTACCATCGCCTGGTAAAAACCAGCGCGGCTAGACGCCGCCGTTACACGCAAGGTGGGACCGCGTGCGCCGGAGATTTCGTCACCATTAAACAGCCAAAGATATTCAAGGGGTTGGGTTCCATCCGCCGCGACCGTGAATTCCGCCTGACGACCTGGCAGCCGTACGGCGTCCTGTGGGTGCTGCGATATAACGGGCTGCGCCCAAACATTTGCGGCCGAAAGCGCTGCCGCGACGATCACTCTTAGAAAATTTCCAGCCATTTAAGGTTCTCTCCTGCAATTCGAATACGCTCACAGGTGCTGACTTTTCAATGCGTTGTCAAATGACGGCGATCGAATGAGACAGGACGATGGGCTGTCGGCGGCACCGAGGAACGCTGGTTGGGAATTGTGGCTTGGCGTAAAGGCGAGCTGTTTGATCCCGCCCTCAGAGCGTTTTGTCTTTCTGCATGCGGGCGATCAGCATGTCGTTGAGCTCCTTTGCGGGGTTGTAGCCGGACTGTTTCAGTTTCGTCTGAAAAGCCGCGACCTCAACCAGCCGCGCCAGATCGCGGCCTGGACGCACGGGGATGATCATGTGGGGAATATCGGTTCCGAGAATCTGAATGTACTGCTCCTCCATCCCCACGCGGTCCACATCCGGCACCGCCTCCCATACTTTCAAAGTAATGACCAAATCCACCCGCTTCTCGCGGCGGATGCTGCGGACGCCGAACATCTGCTGGACGTTGATTATGCCGATGCCGCGCACCTCCATGTGATTGCGGGTCAATTCCGAACTGGTGCCCATCACGTCCCGTCCGTCAATCAGAGAAACCCGGGTAATGTCGTCAGCCACGAGACTGTAGCCCCGCTCGAACAACGCCAGAACGCACTCGCTCTTCCCGATGCCGCTTTCGCCTTTGATGATTACGCCGACGCCGAGGATGTCCACCATGCTGCCCATCTCGCTGCCCCGCGGGGCGAACATGGCTTCCAGGGCCAGCGTCGCGCGATTGATGAACTTCATCGTGATGAGCGGGCACTTGAAAACCGGGACATTCTCCTCCTCCGCGATGCGTAGAAACATCTTGTCCGGATGATGACTCCGGCTGAAAACCAAACAGGGAACCTTGTAGGTGATGAGCTGGCGATAGCGCGCCTGCCGCTCCGGCTCAGGAAGTGATTTGAGAAAATGACATTCCGCGTTGCCCATCACCTGCACGCGCTTGTTGGCGAAATATTTCGTGAACCCCGCGA
Source organism: uncultured Verrucomicrobiae bacterium (assembly GCA_963760275.1). Lineage (GTDB taxonomy): Bacteria > Verrucomicrobiota > Verrucomicrobiia > Limisphaerales > SIBH01 > JANNGC01. The sequence continues at coordinate 376,347 of CAVXCM010000002.1, read as the reverse complement.
GGGCCAGGCCCGGCCGGTTCACGGTTGGCTCGCGGATCAGGCGCTTGAGCCCACCCGCGCCCGCCACCAGCTTCAATTGCAGCGCGTCGGCCTGGTCGGTGTAAAAGCGTTCAACGGTGACTTGGTCGCGTTGCATGGTGCGGTGACAGTAAGATTACGACGAACGTGATGAGGAGCAGATTTTTCGGTCGATCACTTCTGAATCTCCCCGGCTTGCAGTCCGGGGCTCCGGCTTACATGTTGAACTCCGGCCCGAGATAAATCTCTCGCGCCTTGGGGTCACTCAACATCGCCTCACCCGAGCCTTCGTAAACGACCTCGCCCTTGTGGATTAAATACGCCCGATCCACCAGCTTCAGCGTCTCGCGAACGTTATGATCGGTGATCAGAATGCCTAAGCCCCGGTCCTTTAGCTTCCGAACAATCTTCTGCACCTCATAAACGGCGATGGGATCAATTCCAGCAAAGGGCTCATCAAGCATGAGCAACTTCGGGCTCGTGACCAGAGCGCGGGTGATTTCCAGCCGCCGTTTCTCGCCGCCGCTCAATGTGTAAGCCCGGCTCTTGGCTAGGCGCGCCAAATCCAGCTCATCGAGCAGATACTTCAGCCGCACGTCGCGCTCGGCCCGGCTCATCTTGCAGGTCTCGAGGATGGCCAAAATGTTCTGCTCCACCGTCAGTTTGCGGAAGACGGAGGGTTCCTGAGTGAGATAGCCCATTCCCAGGCGCGCCCGCTGATGCATCGGCTTCCGCGTCACGTCCGTATCGCGAAACTGCACGGTGCCTTCGTCCGGTCGGACCACCCCCACCACCATGTTGAACGTCGTCGTCTTGCCTGCCCCATTGGGTCCCAACAGGCCAACGATTTCACCAGGGTTCACAAAGATGGAGACGCGATCCACCACCCGGCGGCCGCGGTAGGCTTTGACCAGATGCTCAGTGCTGACGAGGGACATCAGCGAAAAAGCTTCCGGATGTTGCTGGGACTGTTGGTCGTGCCAGCCCCGGTTTTCAACGCCGCGGGAGGAATGGCGGTCACTGCCTCGCCATCACTCCTCAGCGTGTTGTTTCGCCGGTCATAAATAATCCTCACTGCGGACTGGGTGACACCCGACGACGAAACAAACAAGTGGGGATACGGGTTCTCGGCGTTGAACGGGCCGGTGAGCACCAAGTTTTCATTGGAAGCTGTATAGATGGCGTGGTTGCCCCGCGCATGTTTATCGCCCTGGTCGATTGCCACCTGCTCGTAAGCAACGATCTCCTCGAGGTTGCCCGCCGCGTCCTTCTTCCCTGTTGCCCAACGACATTTGACGACCGTTTCCGGCTGATTCGTTCCCACGGGCTTGTCCACCAGCACGACGTTGTTGCTGTAGAGCACCATGTTGCTGGAGATGTAGAAGACGTTGATGTCGGCGCGGATCGTCAGGCCCGGCTTGGTTGGCGGCAGTTCAATTTCCGCCGCGGTCAATTTCGCGGTTGCAATGAGCGACAACGCCAGAGGTAATTTCATTTTTCCATCCTTCCATTCACCCTTGTTGCGCCCGAAATCCTGGCGGTCGATCCAGGTGAATGTCTGGTTCGACAGGATAAGCACGCTGTTGCTCTGTTGCCAAAGGAATCCCACACCCGTGAGGTAGTGGCGATCGTCCGCCGTGCGAAAGTAAACATTGGTCGGGCCGCTCACTTGCCGCGTGGTGGTATTGACGGTGCACTTGGGCGACGTCGCCGTCCACATCAGCGTCGTGCCATCCTCGCTGTAGTTCTCAATCCTCGGCCGCGTCAGCGTGATCACATTGATGCGGTTGCTCAACGGCTCGAACTTGGCGCCGGTCAACAACGTCTTCAGTCTCACGACTCCGTTGCTCGCCGGATAATACTCCAGCGGCAGACGAAAATCCGTTCCCCCCTTGAACATCGCGGTCTGAGCACGAGCGAACAACAACAGCACCAGCCAGACAGCCGTTGTTGCCAGGCAGACCTTCCACGGAACTCGCGGGTTTTCCTTCACTCAGTGTATTGGCGGAGCAATGGCTCCCACTTGCCCTGCGCCTTCAAAATCATGGTCACTACTTCACGCACCGCCCCATGTCCACCCCGCGCCTCGGTCACGTAATGGGCGGCTGCCTTTGCCTCCGCGATCGCGTTATCCACGGCGACCGCCACCCCCGCCCGCTTCAACAAACATAAATCCACCACGTCATCTCCGACGTAGCAAACCTCCCCCCAGTTCACCCTCGCCTGCGCCAGCATCTTTTCCGCGGCGATCACTTTGCTCACCCGCTCCTGGCTCAAGTAATCCACCTTCAACTCTTCCGCCCGTCGCGTGGTAATGGCCGAAGGCCGCGCCGATATCCAACCCACCTTCAGCCCACACTTCTTCATCATGATGATTCCAAGACCATCCTGGATGCTGAACTGTTTGAACTCGCCGTCGGTCGTGATGAATACGCTTCCGTCCGTCAGCACCCCGTCCACATCCGTGAGCAAAAGGCGAACACTGCTGAGTCGCGCGTTCAGGTTGGAACGCGAAGAAACTTTCGTCTGTTTCCCGCTCGCCACGTTCCGCACTCGAGAGCCAACCCTCTGCTCCTTCACTGCACGGCCTCCCGAACGTGACTTAAGGTGCGAAGCAAATCACCCATCTCATCGAGCGGAATCATGTTCGGCCCGTCGCTCATGGCTTTATCCGGATTCGGATGCGTCTCGATGAACACCCCATCCGCGCCCGCAGCGATCGCGCTCCGGGCCAGCACAGGGGCGAATTCACGTTGGCCGCTGGACTTGTCACCGCCGCCACCCGGCAATTGAACCGAGTGCGTCGCATCAAAAATCACCGGATAACCCAAACGCTTCATGATGGGAATGGCGCGCATGTCGGAGACAAGATTGTTGTAGCCGAACGTCGTCCCGCGCTCCGTCAGAATGATTTGTTTGCCACCCGCCTGTTCAGCTTTTCCCACGACCTGATCCATTTCCTGCGGCGAAAGGAACTGGCCCTTCTTGATGTTCACGATCTTCCCCGTGCCCACCGCCGTGCGGATCAAATCCGTCTGCCGGCACAGGAATGCCGGGATTTGCAGGATGTCCACCCCCGCTTCAGCAGCAAGTTGCGCCTGCTCCTCGGTGTGAACATCCGTCAACACCGGCAGCCCAAAACGCGCTCGAATGTCGGCAAGGACCGCCAGACCGCTGTGCAACCCGGGCCCGCGGAATGACTTGCTGGACGTGCGATTGGCTTTGTCGTAGCTCGCCTTGAAAACGTAGGTGATGCCGAGCTTGCGGCACAGCTTGCCCATCGTAAGCGCGACCTCGCGACACAGTTCTTCGCTTTCGATCACGCACGGTCCGGCAATCAAGACCAGTTGTTTGCCGCTGCGAATTTGTTTCCACGTTCCTGCTGCTGAATCACGCACGGCGTTGGTGTATCACGCAGCAGTCCGATGTCGAACATCTCTTTTCGTGCAGTCCTCCCGAGCCTTGGGGGATTTTACTAACTCAATTACCGGGCCGCTATTGCAGGGTATGAGTTCTGAGTTATCATCGGCGGCAATTCCATTGAAAAAGTCTCATTCAAAAAGCCTCAAGTTATCGCGCCGTAACTTTGTCGGGCTGACCACTGCGGCGACAGCTGGCGCATGGTTTTCCTTTTCCAGCACTTCGGGAGCGCGCTTCGTGCGTCAGGCCATCGAAGAAACGGGCCGTTCAGTCGCCCCGGCGAGAAACAAACCCACTCCCTGGACCTGGAGCGATCGTGAGATCACCGCCACTTGGATCGGGCACGCCACCGTCCTCATCAATTTTTACGGCCTCACGATTCTAACTGACCCCACCTTCATGCCGCGCATCGGCGCGAATCTGGGAATAGCCACGGTTGGACCGAAACGCCTCGTCGAAGCGCCGCTTTCGCTGTCGGAGTTGCCCCCGATCGATTTGCTGCTGCTCTCTCACGCGCACATGGACCACTTCGACGTGCCCACCCTGCGCCAGTTCAGCGCCGCTCCCCGCGCTATCACCGCCGGTGCGACGCTCGACTTGTTTGAGAACATGAAGTTCAGGAAGAACGTCTCCGAATTGCGCTGGAATGAGTCCGCCATGGTCAAGACCGCGAATGGCGAAGTTCGCGTGGAGGCGTTCGAAGTGAACCACTGGGGCGCCCGCTGGCGTCACGACAAGCAACGCGGCTTCAACGGCTACATCCTCGAACGTGAAGGCAAAAAAATCATGTTCGGCGGCGATACCGCCATCACCGACAAGTTCGAACTCATCCACAGCAAGGGCCGATTCGACCTGGCCATCATGCCCATCGGGTCCTACCTGCCCTTCAAGAAATGCCACTGCACACCGGAAGAGTCGGTGAGGATGTTGAACGACGCGGGCGCGGAAAAGATCCTGCCCATCCATTTCAAAACCTTCCGCCTCGGTGAAGAAGGACCGACGCAACCGCTCGAACGCCTTGAAGCCGCCATTGCTCCCGACCGCATCGCCCTGCGCGACATTGGCGAAACCTTTCGCCTGAGCTGACGTTCAGAAACCAGCGCCAGCCGAAACGCTCCGGAGAACATCCGCAGACTCCGCTGAATTCGCAGAGAGCTCCCTCCACGCTCTGGGGCGGTTGAGCATCCAGACCAGTGGGCCAAGACACCGTCAAGCTTGCCCGCTGACGCGTTTCTCAATGTGCGTCATTCCCGTCATCCGCGGAGTGAACCACGTCGCCTCCCGCAGAAAGGCACTTTCCCTTGCCGCGAGCTTCGACACTTTGGCAACGTCTGCGGAACGCACATGGCCCGCCCAGAATCCAATCCAGATTAAATCGCTTGCGCTTCCATGGCTGAATCTCCCGAACAACGCGCTCGCCAGCAGATCGACGCGCAACTCGCCGCGTCCGGCTGGGTCGTTCAGGATTACAGGCAGTTCGATCCCTCGGCCGGCCGTGGCATCGCGCTGCGCGAAGCGCCGCTGAAATCCGGCACGTGCGATTACCTCCTGCTCGTGGATCGCAAGGCCGTCGGCGTGGTCGAGGCGAAGAAGCAAGGCACGCTGCTTTCCGGCGTCGCCGAGCAGTCGGGCCATTATGCGGAAAATCTCCCCGACTTCATCCAGGCCGCTACTCCCGGCTCGCTCCCGTTCCTCTACGAATCCACCGGGCGTCGAGACCTTCTTCCGCGACGAACGCGATCCCGCGCCCCGTTCCCGCCGCGTGTTCACCTTCCATCGCCCGGAGACACTCGCCGCGTGGCTCGCGCTTCCCGACACCCTCCGCGCCCGGCTCGTCGCCATGCCCGCGGCCCACCCGTTGCCGGAGCGGAATCTCCGCGCCTGCCAGGTCGAGGGCATCACGAATCTCGAACGCTCCCTCGCCGCCGATCACCCGCGCGCGCTCATCCAGATGGCCACCGGCGCGGGCAAGACCTACACCGCGTGCAGCTTCACCTACCGGCTCATCAAGCACGCCGGTGCAAAGCGCGTCCTCTTTCTCGTGGACCGCGCGAATCTCGGACGCCAGGCCAAGGGCGAGTTCGATCAATTCGTCGCGCCCGACACCGGCCGCAAGTTCACCGAGGTTTACAACGTCCAGCATCTCACCTCGAACAACCTCGATTCCGTCGCCCGCGTCACCATCTGCACCATCCAGCGCCTTTACTCCATCCTGCGCGGCGAGGAACTCGACGAGGACATCGACGAAAAATCCGGCTACGAAATCGCCACCGCCGACAGCCGCCCGAAGGACGTCGCCTACAATCCCGCCATCCCCATCGAGGCCTTCGACTTCATCGTCGTCGATGAATGCCATCGCTCCATCTACGGCCTGTGGCGGCAGGTGCTCGAATACTTCGACGCCTTCCTCATCGGCCTGACCGCCACGCCGAGCAAACAGACCATCGGCTTCTTCAATCAGAACCTCGTGATGGAATACAACCACGAGCGCGCCGTCGCCGATGGCGTGAATGTCGGCTACGAAGTCTATCGCATCCGCACCGAGGTCACCGAGCAGGGCGGCAAAGTCGAGAAGGGCTTCTACGTGGACCGCCGCAGCAAGGAGACGCGCGCCATCCGCTGGGAACGCCTCGACGAAGACCTCACCTACGCCGCCACCGACCTCGACCGCTCCGTCGTGGTGAAGTCGCAAATCCGCACCGTCCTCCAGGCGTTCAAGGACGCGCTGTACGACCGAGCTCTTCCCCGGACGCAACCTCGTCCCGAAGACCCTCATCTTCTGCAAGGACGACTCCCACGCCGAGGACACCGTGCATCTCGTCCGCGAAGTCTTCGGCAAAGGCAACGACTTCGCCAAGAAGATCACCTACAAGACCTACAACCCGGAGACGAAGCGCTACGAAAAATCCGAGACGCTCATCCAGGAATTCCGCACCTCGCCGCAGCTTCGCATCGCCGTCACCGTGGACATGATCGCCACCGGCACGGACATCAAGCCGCTCGAATGCCTCCTCTTCCTGCGCGACACCCGCAGCCGCACCTACTTCGAGCAGATGAAAGGCCGCGGCACGCGCGTGCTCACGCCCACCGACTTGCAGGCCGTGAGCGGCGCGGATGCGCGGGCCAAGACCCACTTCGTCATCGTGGATGCCGTGGGCGTGTGCGAGAGCGACAAGACCGATTCCCGTCCGCTCGAGCGCCAGCGCACCGTCGCCTTCGACAAGCTCCTGCTCGGCGTCGCCCTCGGCAAACGCGACGAAGACAGCCTCACCACCCTCGCCGGACGCCTCGCGCGGCTCGACCGCGAGATTGGCGAGCCGGGCCGGCAGGAAATCCGCAAACTCGCAGGCAATCTTTCCCTTTCCCAAATGTCCGCCGCCCTGCTCCGCGCCGTGGACCCCGATGCCATTGCAGAAAAAGCCACCGGCAAACCCGGCGCATCACCCGCCGAAGTCCTGCCCGAGCAATTTGCAGCCGCCAAGAAGGAGCTGGCCGACGCGGCCTGCGCCCCGTTCGACCTGCCCGCCCTGCGCGACGCCCTCGCCAAGGCCAAGCAGGACGCCGAGCAGACCATCGACACCGTCACCATCGACCAGGTCATCTCCTCCGGGTTCGACGCCGCCGCGAAGGAAAAGGCGTCCGCCCTTCTGAAATCCTTCCGCGACTACATCGAGCAGCACCGCGCCGAGATTGCCGCCCTGCAAATCCTCTACAGCCGCCCCTACAAACAGCGCCTCACCGAGCCCATGCTCAAGGAACTGGAGAAGAAACTGCGCGAAACCCACGCCGCCCTCGACCGAGGACATTCTCTGGAACGCCTTCGCCGCCACGCGCCCGGAAAAAGTGAAAGGCCGCTCCCAAGCCGGACGTTTCGCCGACCTAGTCTCCCTCGTCCGCTTCGCCCTGGAACAACAACCCATCCTCGCCCCCTTCGCCGACTCCGTGAGCGAGCGCTTCCACGAATGGCTCATGGACCGAGCCAAGGCAGATAGGGAGGCTGGACACCAGCTCTTCACCCCCGAACAACTCGCCTGGCTCAACCTCATCCGCGACCACATCGCCACCAGCCTGAGCATCGAGCCGGAAGATTTCGACTACGCCCCGTTCTCCCAGCAGGGCGGCCTCGGCAAAGCGCACCAGTTGTTCGGAGAGCAGTTGCCGAAGCTACTGGAAGAACTCAACATCACTCTCGCCGCCTAACGCCATGCCCGAGCCCAAGCCAAATAGGACAGATAGGACCAAGACGACCGGTGCCAGACATCCGTCCCCTGAGTCCCATCCGTCCCATTCCGAGGGCTTTATCCCCGCCCACGGCGGCTACGAAGACCTCCTCTCCTTCCAAAAATCCCGCATCATCCACGACGCCACCGTGAAATTCTGCGCCCGCTTCGTGGACCCGCGCAGCCGCACCACCGACCAGATGGTCCAGGCCGCCCGCTCCGGGAAACAAAACATCCTCGAAGCCAGCCAGGCCAGCGGCACCTCCAAGGAAACCGAGCTCAAGCTCACCAACGTCGCCCGCGCCAGCCTCGAAGAACTCCTCGAAGACTACCGCGACTACCTCCGCCAAAACGCCCACCCCCAATGGGACAAAAATTCCAAAGAGGCCCTCTACGCCCGAAAGCTAGGCACTACGTCCCCTGCGTCCTATGAGACCTATCGCGAGTTCATCGAGACCCGCCCCGCCCACACCGTCGCCAACATCCTCATCTGCCTCATTCACCAGACGAACTACCTCCTCGACCAGCAACTCCGCCGCCTTGAACAGGACTTCCTCAAAGAAGGCGGCCTCCGCGAGCGCATGATCCGCGCCCGCCTAAACGCCCGCGCCAAACAACCGCGAGGAGGCCCCCATGCCTCCTAAACCCCATCCGTCCCCTGCGTTCCATCCGTCCTATAAGAGAGGCACCACCCTTCCCGCATGAAAATCCAGGAAGTCATTACTGCCATCAATCAGATGCAGTCCGACGGCGTCATCGGGCGCTACGCCATCGGCGGCGCGGTCGGCGCGACCTTCTATCTGGAGCCCGTCGCCACGCTCGATGTGGATATCTTCGTCTCCTTCCGCACCGAGCCAGGGAGCCTCATGGTCAGCCCCGCCCCCATCTTCGATTATCTGAAAGCACGCGGGTGTTCGATGGAGGGCGAATACATCGTCATCGGCGGATGGCCCGTGCAGTTCCTCCCGCCCACCGGCCCCCTCGTCGAGGAAGCGCTCGCGCAAGCCGTGGAGGCCGATGTCGAAGGCACCTCCGCCCGCGTCTTCACCGCCGAACACCTCGCTGCCATCGCGCTCCAGACCGGGCGCGCCAAGGACAAGGCCCGCCTCCTCCAGTTCATCGAGTCCGGTGCGCTGGATGCCACGCGCTTCCAGGCCATCCTCGCCCGTCACGGCCTCGTGGAAGCGTGGCAGAAATTTGAACGCCAATTCCTCAGCGACGCGCCATGAGCTTTGACCTGCAAAAAGTCCTCGAAAGCAAACGCGCTCATCGCCGCGCCCTCGCCGCGCTTCCCATCGGCGAAAAGCTCCGCATGCTCGACACGCTGCGCGAACGCGAACTCGCCATCCGTGGCCGCGCTCCCCATGCGGATTCCACCATTCTCCGCGAAGACCCCGCGCCCTACCGCACCAAGCCCGAATGAGTGCGAACCCCGACACCGCAGCCCCAACGGGGCGAAAGAAACCAGCCCAGGGCAACGAGCGCAGCGACGCCGCCCTGGGTCATGCACCCCAATACACGTCAAGCCCTGAAGGGGCGAAAGAAAGTGGCAAATTGTCCACGGGGTGGAAATCCGCGCCGCTCGGCGAACTCTGCGAGCGGATTACAAAGGGCTCTTCACCCAATTGGCAGGGCTTCGACTATTGCGACAGCGGAATCATTTTCGTCCGCAGCCAAAATGTGGGATGGGGCGACCTGAAGCTCGGTGAAGTTGCGCACCTGCCAGCAGCGTTCAATGAGAAGGAAAAGAAGTCGGTTCTGAAAACAGACGATGTGCTTTTGAACTTGGTTGGCGCGTCGATTGGACGTGCGTGCGTGGCAACTTCCGAAGTCGATGGAGGGAATGTGAATCAAGCAGTGGCCGTGATTCGTGTGAGGCCCGAAGTCTTAGCTCCAAAGTTCCTCGTCCACTTCCTGATTTCTCCGCCGGCACAGGCGCGCATTCATTCGGAGAAGGTTGATGTTGCGCGGGCGAACTTCAGTTTGGAAGACACGCGGTCACTTTCAATCCCCCTCCCGCCCCTCGCCCGAACAGCGGCGGATTGTGGCGGAGATTGAGAAGCAATTCACGCGGCTGGAGGCGGGGGTGGCGGCGTTGCGGCGGGTGCAGGCCAACCTCAAACGCTACCGCGCCGCCGTCCTCAAAGCCGCCTGCGAAGGCCGCCTCGTCCCCACCGAAGCCGAACTCGCCAGAAGCCGGTACACCGAAAGCGAAACTTTGAAACCGGCGCGGAACTCCTCGCCCGCATCCTCACCGAGCGCCGCCAAAACTGGCAGGGCCGTGGCCAATACAAAGAACCCGCTGCTCTCGACACATCGAAGCTCTTCGATTTGCCGACAGGCTGGACGTGGACAACGCTCGACGCGCTGGCGGAAATCAAAGGCGGCATCACGAATGACCAGAACCGCAAACACGTCGCCGACTGGTCGTTCCATACCTGCGCGTTGCGAACGTCCAGCGCGGTTACGATCGACCTGACTGAAGTGAAGGAAATCGTCACGACCGAGGACGAGATTCGAGAACTTGCGTTGAAGCCGGAGACATTTTGTTCAACGAATGCGACAGGCGACAAACTTGGACGGGTGCTGGGTTTGCGAATGCGAGCTGCTCGAATGCATTCACCAGAATCACGTCTTCCGCGATGTCGCCTTCTACGTCGCCGCGTCTGAACCTGCGTTTCGTGGTATGCGAACACGTTCGGGCAGAAATTCTTTTTCGACGAAGGCAAACACGCGACCAACCTCGCCTCCATCAGTATGTCGAAGCTGAAAGGACTTCCAGTTCCGATTCCTCCGCCTCGCCGAGCAGACGCGGATCGTGGCGGAAGTGGAGCGGCGGTTGAGCGTGGTGGAGGAGTTGGAGTCGGTGGTGACCGCCAACCTCCAGCGCGCCACCCGCCTCCGCCAGTCCATCCTCCAAAAAGCCTTCACAGGAGAACTATGAGCCTTCAACTAAAAGACCTCCTTGCACGTGGCTATTTTCCACAAGAGCTGCCACCGCCCTTCAACTCGAAGGCGTTCGCTGCATTTGTGGAGTCGCATGGGGGAACTCTTCCATTCCGAACTACGTTTAACAGCAGGACGGCGAAGGGGAACACCCCGTCCAAGGCCGAAATCTACAATCTCGCACGAACTGGCACGCTTCGTCGTGAGCTGTCGATCCTAAACCCTATCCACTTCTGCCTTCTGGCTAAGTGTGTCGCCGACAATTGGGTTCCACTGGAGAAAGCCGCCTCAGGCTCGAAGATTTCTCTCACGAAACCTGTGCTCACCGATCCCACTAGGGCGATTGCGAGGCAGAACAGCTTGGACGTCCGTGCCGGTAAGCGCGCGGAACTCCGAAGCCGTGGCAGGTTTATTCTAGTTGCCGACATAGTGCGGTTCTATCCCAGCGCATACACTCACAGCATCCCGTGGGCACTGCACGGCAAAGCCGTCGCGAAAGCCAACCGCAGCAGGACACTGCTTGGAAACCAACTCGATGAATTAGTCCGCAACTGTCAGGACGGGCAAACAAACGGGATTCCTATCGGACCTGATACTTCGCTGTTGATTGCTGAGATTCTGCTCTCGCAGATTGACCGGAAGCTCTCCCGTCGCCGGCTGAAAGGAATACGTTACGTGGACGACTATGAGCTCGTTTTCGATACTGAGGCGGAGGCGCTGGAGGCCCTGAGCAAGCTTGAGCATGCTTTGCTTGAATTTGAACTGCATCTAAATCCATCGAAGACCAAGGTTGTTTCGCTTCCGCAGCGTATTGAGGATGCTTGGGTCGCCGAGTTGAAGCATCTCGAACTGAACCCACTCGGAAAAAACTTTCGCGGCCAGTTGTTGAGGTTCTTTGACCGTGCGTTTGAGTTGGGGCGCGCATATCCAGCGGAGAACGTCCTCAAATACGCGGCTGGCCGGGTCGCGAACATTCGCGTTTGGCGTCACCACTATGAAATGGTGGAGGACTTATTAATTCAGTGCGCTCGTGTCGAAGCGGGCGCGTTGCCATTTGTGCTTAGTTCGATTTTGCAGAGTCCCATTTCCACCTCGACCCGCATGTCACGGCGCAAAGAACTCTTGCATCGCCTCGTTGTCGAACATGCGCCACAGCGGCATTCGAGCGAAGTAGCCTGGTCACTGTGGGCATGTATCGCACTCAAGATTCAATTGCCTGCGAAGGTTGTGAGACCGGTTCTTGAGATGGAGGATTCCGTGTGTGCGCTACTCCTGCTTCACGCTCGTTCGCTGGGCTTGGTTAAAGTCGCAAAGGACTTGGATGTCCTAAAAGCCGTGATGACGTCCGATGACTTGTATGACAATCGTTGGCTGCTCGCCTACGAAGCCAATATCAAGGGATGGCTGACTTCGGCAGCATCAGCCGACCACGTTGCGGCGGACCATAATTTTGGCCTGCTAAAAGGAGCGGCGGTAAGTTTTTACGACGTCACTCAAACCGTTCTTCCGACTCCAACTGATGCTGCCACGCTCTCCACATTTTTGAGTCGAATCGTGCCTGATTACACCGAGCCCTCTGAAGATGGGCCGGATTTCGTTGAGGACGTGGACATTTGAAGCAGCCGACTATTCTTATGTCCAACCCTACCGCCCTCGTCCAAAAACTCTGGAACTACTGCAACATCCTGCGGGATGACGGCCTGTCCTACGGCGATTACGTGGAGCAGTTGACGTTTCTGCTGTTCCTGAAAATGGCGGATGAGCAGTCGCGTCCGCCGTTCAACAAGCCGTCGCCCATTCCCAAGGGCAAGGATTGGCCGGCGTTGCTGGCGAAGGATGGCGACGAGCTGGAGATTCATTACCGCCATACGCTGGAGGAACTCGGCAAGCGGTCGGGCATGCTCGGCGTCATTTTCCGCAAGGCGCAGAACAAAATCCAGGACCCGGCCAAGCTGCGCCGGCTCATCGTGGACCTGATCGACAAGGAGCAGTGGTCTTCGCTCTCCGCCGACGTGAAGGGCGACGCCTACGAGGGCCTGCTGCAAAAGAACGCCGAGGACGTGAAAGGCGGCGCGGGCCAATACTTCACGCCGCGCCCGCTCATCGCCGCCATCGTGGACGTGATCGCCCCGCAACCCGGCCAGACCATCTGCGATCCGGCCTGCGGCACGGGTGGTTTCCTGCTCGCGGCGCATGATTACCTGGCCAAGCATCACGCGCTCGACCGGGCGCAGAAGAAGAAGCTCAAGAGCGGCACGTTCTTCGGCATCGAGCTGGTGGACAGCGTCACGCGGCTCTGCGCGATGAACCTGCTGCTGCACGGAATCGGGTCCGAGCCAGACGTGGGCCAGGATGGACCTTTACGCTCCCGGTCGTGACCAAGGACGCGCTGGCCGGGAAGCACGGCGAATACGACGTCGTCCTGGCCAATCCGCCGTTCGGCAAGAAGAGCAGCGTGACCATCGTCAACGAGGCGGGCGAGTCGTCCAAGGAATCGCTCATCATCAATCGCGACGATTTCTGGGCGAGCACGAGCAACAAGCAGCTCAATTTCCTCCAGCACATCTTCACCATCCTCAAGCAGCACGGTCGCGCGGCGGTGGTGTTGCCGGACAACGTGCTCTTTGAAGGCGGCGCGGGCGAAACCATCCGGCGCGAACTGCTCAAGCAGGCGGACGTGCATACGCTCCTGCGCCTGCCCACCGGCATCTTCTACGCGCAAGGCGTGAAGGCGAACGTCCTGTTCTTCGACCGCAAGCCCGCGCAGGAAAAGCCGTGGACGCAGAAGCTCTGGATCTACGACCTGCGCACGAACCTGCATTTCACGCTCAAGGAAAACACCCTGAAGCGGAGCGACCTGGATGATTTCGTGAATTGTTATTTTGGAGATGGTGGTAGGGACGCGTTGCCGCGCGTCCCAACGAGGAGGCGGCGCAGCAACGCCGCCCTACCGGGAATCCGATGAACCGCGTCGAGACGAGCGCTTCAAGTCCTTCACCTACGAAGAGCTGACCAAACGCGACAAGGTGAACCTGGACATCTTCTGGCTGAAGGACGAAGCCCTCGAAGAATCCGCCAACCTCCCCGCCCCCGAAATCATCGCCGCCGACATCACGGCGGACTTGGAAGCGGCGATGGAGCAGTTCGCAACGATTGCAGAGGATTTGAAAAGATAGAACATGAAACCTGTTCCCTATATTTGCGGATGTTTGAGCTGGTCTTCCGTAATTGGAAATTTCATCACCAACTTCGGCATGCTGGATCTGCACGTGCAGGATTTTTTGGAATCGTTGCTGTCGGAGGAACAATTCTCGAAGTTGAAGGAACGGCCATTCTTCGACCGGGTTGAATGCATCAAGCAGCATCTCGCCGAAGCCGATTGCGCGGTGACGAACAGGTCCGGCTTCGAGCAATTCTTTCAACGCCTCGATCCGCTGAGACAAACCCGAAATCACATCGCGCATGGCGTCCTGCGCATGGGCGGCGGGACGGATGATAAGAGCTGTATCGTGACGCTCTCCCTACCAAAGGAATTGGGTGGTGCAGAGGCGAGGCATTTCGAATTCGCGGAGCTACAGGCTGAACTCTCGACACTGAACGGGTTGATTGAAGAATTTCAGCAGCTGGCCGGTTTCAAGACTTCAGTCACAGTTATCGGCCAAGTGATATTCGAACAGTAGAAGTCGTCGGTCGTTTTCATTGCCGAGAGGTTTCCCATCGGCTTCGTGACTGTCGCTTGCAAGCACCGGACGCCAAGCCTGCACCGTTTGCCCAGCCTCTCGCGGGTTGCACAGTTCCAGCAGACTTGCTGAATGGGACAGCGTGTCTGGTGGTTGTCTGTCGTGAGAGTAAATCTTTGCGCGCGGGCCTCGGACTGATTGCGCCGAAGGGACGGATGGGCAGGCTTGATGCATCGGACTCTCCCTTGGCGCAGTCCTCGCCCGGCTGGCTACACGCTCGCCCTTGTCTGGCACGGAATTTCTCGACGACTGGCTGGAACACGAGTTTATTGCGCGGACCAAGGTCGGATGAGTTCTCTAATTTTAATGAAACGTCTCGGACGCGTTTTATGCGTGGTCCTGCTCGCCGTCAGCGGCGTGTCCTGCCGCTCCTTGCCGCCATTGCCGGCGGTGAATCTTACCGAACCAGGTTGGAAGTTGCACCAGGGGCAGGCGTTGTGGCGCAGCAAGAAAGACGCACCGGAGATCGCCGGCGAAATTCTTTTTGCCCAGGGAGAAGACGGACAAACGCTGCTGCAAATGACGAAGACTCCCCTGCCCTTCGTCACCGTGCAAACGAGCGGTGCGGGCTGGCAGATTGAATTCGTCCCGCAGCAACGGCGTTTCAGCGGCCAGGGCACACCCACGGCACGACTGCTTTGGGTCCATCTGGCGCGCGCTTTGAATGGCACCAAGCCGCCCCCGGCTTTGCGATTCGAACAGACGGAGGCTCATGGATTCACGCTGGAGAACCTGGCCACGGGCGAAATGATTTCCGGCTTCCTGAGCGAATGAAGTTTTCGCGCCATTGGCTTTGGCTGCTCCTGCTCATCCCCATCGGCTTTGGCTTCGCGCGCCTGCGTCTGGATGTCGAGGTAATGAATCTGTTGCCCGACGACTACCCGGTCGTGCGCGGCCTCAAGCTGTATCAAACGAATTTTGCCAACGCCCGCGAACTGATCATCACGGTCAAGGCGAACGAGGCAGAGCTGGCCGAGGATGCCGCGCGCACGCTCACGCTGGCCCTGCGGGCCACGACCAACTTGATGACGCAGGTGACGTGGCAGCCGCTTTGGCTGGAAAATCCGGGGCAATCCGCGGAGTTGATGGCTCACCTGTGGCTCAATCAACCCCCGGAAGTATTCGCATCGCTGACGAATCGATTTGGTCCCGAGCAATTGCCGATCGTCTTGCGCGAGGCGCAGGAGTCGCTCACCACGTCGCTTTCGCCGCAGGACATCGCGCGCCGCGGCTACGATCCGTTCAACCTCACGCAATTGCCTGAGTCGGTCTCCTCCGATGGAAGCGGTTTCGGGGATGGCGGCGAATTCTTCTCGTCGGCGGACGGGACGTTTCGCGTCGTGTTCGCAGAAGCGCGGCCGGACATTTCAGATTACCGCCAATGCACGCGCTGGCTGGACTCAGTAAAATCCGTGGTGAACAAGGCGCTGCTCACCGCGGGGCTCAGTGAAGTGGAAGTGCGCTACACCGGACGCCCCGCATTCGTTTCGGAAATTTCCAGCGGCATGCAGCAGGATTTGGCGGGCCCATCGGGGGTGACGCTGCTCGTGATCGGCGTGTTGTTCTACCTGACGCATCGGCGAATCAAACCGCTGCTCTGGCTTAGCGTTTTGTTGCTACTCATTCTCGCCGGCACGATGGCGCTGGGCGGGTTGGTTTACGGCACGTTGAACATCATAAGCCTCGGGTTCGCCTCCATCCTGCTGGGGCTTGCGGAAGATTTCGGCATCGTCCTTTACCAGGAATCGCGAAGTCATCCGGACCTTTCGCGGCGTGAAATCCAGAAGCTCGCGGGACCCGGAATTTTTTGGTCGGCGGTGACGACCTGCGGCGCCTTCCTCGTCTTGAACCTGGGCGGGCTTCCTGGGCTGGGCCAGCTAGGCACGCTCGTGGCCATTGGCATTGCCCTGGCCGCAATCGTCATGCTCTACGGCTTCCTGCCGCCGCTGATGCGCACGCGCGATCTCCGCCGCCACCTCCGCCGAACCGGCTCCGGCCGCGGCTCCGGTCGCCGTTCACACCTTGCGTTGGCCTTGGTTCAGCACGTTGGCCATGCTGGCGATCTGCGTCGGGATTTTGGCAGTGGCGCGACCAGGCTTTGATAATTCTCCTGACGCGTTACGCCCAAAAAACAGCCCCGCCTACGCCGCCGTCGAAGAGATTAAGCAGAAGCTCAAACGCACCCAGGAACCGCTCTGGGTTTTGGTCAGCGGACGAAACGAAACGGACATCAGCGAGCGCCTGGAGCTGACCGAGGCATCGCTGCGCCGTGCGGTGTCGAATGGATTGTTTACCAGCTACACGCTTCCCACCGGCTTGTGGCCCAACTTAAAAAACCAGACTGCGAACCGCGCGGCGGCCTCATGGATCACCCAACAGCGAGCCTCGGTGCGGGACGCGGTCCAACGCGCAGGCTTCACGAGCAACTCTCTGGTGCTCACCGAAAACACCTTCAGGACCTGGGACGCAGCGCGGGCGACCCCGGGAGCCTTCTGGCCAACAAATGAAAGCAGCCGCTGGGTAATGGAGAAGCTGACGGCGCGCCACGGCGAACACTTTTACGCCCTCGGCCTGATTTACCGGAACACGAACGCGCCGCTCGAAGCCATAACGCCGCGGCTGCTGACCCTTGCGAACCAGTTGTCGCCAAACGGCATCTACCTTTCCGGGTGGGAAATCCTCGGCTACTCGGTGTTTGCCCGCGTGAAGGAGCAATTCTGGCAAGTGCTGCTTCCCATGTTCGCCATCATCGTGATTTCCCTCTGGCTCGCCTTTCGCAGCGCGCGAGAAATGTTCTTGAGCCTCCTGACCCTGCTGGTGAGCGGAGTTGCCTTGTGGGCCGGAATGGGCGTGGCGGGTTGGTCCTGGAATCTTCTGAACCTGATGGCGCTCCCCCTCCTGCTTGGCATCGGGGTGGATTTCAGCATTCACATCCAGCTCGCCCTGAAGCGCTATCACGGCGACCTCCGAGTCGTGCGCGGCTCAATCGGCCGGGCGCTCTTGCTTGCGGGTTCCACGACGGTGGCCGGTTTTGCATCACTCGCATTTTCCAACAATGCAGGCATGGCAAGCCTCGGAAAAGTTTGTGGCCTGGGCATTGTTTGCGCGATGCTGGTCTCCGTCTATCTGCTTCCATTGTGGTGGAGCCGGTTGCGAAAGAAATGAACGCCGAACAACACGCCGCGCACCTGAGTGCTGGAACAACTCCAGTGAATTCAGGCTCGCCCCCATTTGCGGTTCGAAGTGCGACGGCGCCAGCTTCCAGACCTCACCGGCGCTCCCACTCGCAACGTCCCTCCCTGTTTTACGGCGCCCTCTTGTGGCGTCTTGGGCTTTTGTTCACCCGCCTCCTCCCAGAGCAGGCATTGAAATCGATCGCTGCTGCGATCGTCGCGTTGTACTCCCGCCTCTGCGCCGGCCGCCGCGAAACTGTGGTGCAGAATCTATTGCCCGCAGTTGGAGGCGATCGTGCCCGCGCCGAGATGGTCACCACTCAGTTGTTCCGCCAGTTCGCCGGCAAAATCGTGGACCTGTGGAGATTCGAGGCCGGCATCTCCATGGACAACGCGTTTGGCGCCATGACAGGTTGGGATCATTTCCTCGCAGCGCAGAAAAGTGGCCGGGGCGTCCTCCTAGTGACTCCGCACTTGGGGAATTGGGAATTCGGCGCGCCGCTTCTAACCCGTCACGGCTACAAGCTCAACGTCATCACCCTGGTGGAACCGGGTCATGGCCTGACCGAGCTGCGCCAGGCCGCGCGTGCCCGTTGGGGAATTGAAACGCTGGTCATCGGGCGCGACCCGTTCGCCTTTGTGGAAATTATTCGCCGCCTCGAAGCCGGAGCGACCGTGGCCCTGCTCATCGATCGCCCTCCGAAAACGAGTGGCGTCGAAGTGGATCTGTTCGGGCACAAATTCGTCGCCTCCATCGCCGCCGCTGAACTGGCGCGTGCGACTAATTGCATCCTGCTGCCGGTGTATTTGCCACAAATCAATGGCTCCTACGCAGCGCACATCCTGCCACCGGTGGAATACGAGCGCCCCACCCTGCGTGATCGAGGCGCGCGCCAGAAATTAACCCAGCGCCTGGTGGATGCCTTCCAGCCGGCGATTCGCGAGCACTTGGATCAGTGGTATCATTTCGTGCCCGTGTGGAAGCGTGAATGAAAACTTCAAAGTCCCAGAACCGTAACGACGTTTCAGTGGATCGCCATCGCCACGGTCACCGCACTCTCCGCTTCCCGGTTGGACTCTTGGTCGCGCTTGCAGCCTGGTGTCTTGCGATGACCGTTTCACGGGCGAGAGCTACCGACACTGCGCCATTGCTCTCCCAGTTCCTCCAAGCCCAAACCAATCTCCAAACTTGGTCTGCCGACCTCACCCAAATCCGCCAGCTTAAGACTTTGACGCAGCCTTTGGTGTCCACCGGCCGCGTCTGGTTTGCGGCGCCCGGGAAATTCCGTTGGGAAATTGGTGTGCCTGCCCAGACCATTGCAGTGCGTGGCGGTGACGAGATGCTGGTTATCTATCCGCGATTGAAGCGGGTGGAGAAGTATCCGCTGAGTGGGGAAAAAATGGGCCAATGGAAAGACACGCTGGCCCTCCTTGAAGCCGGCTTTCCTCGAAGCGAAGCCGACATCAACCAACGCTTCAAAGTGGTTTCGGTCACGCCCACGAATGATGCCGCGATCGTCGTCCTGCAACCACGATCTGCCTCCGCGCGCCGGATGATGCCGCAGATCAGCCTCCAGTTTGCGACCAATGACTTTCAGTTGCGCGCGACGCAATTGCAATTCGGCGACGGCTCCACCATGCGCAATGAGTTTCGGAATGCCCTGTTGAATCCCACACTCGACCCTGCTCATTTCGCTCCTCGCATTGACCCCGAGTTCAAGGTCGTGGAACCGATGAAGCACTGAGTTCTCTCCAGCGATGACTACCGAACAAATCATTGGTCTCATCCTGGCCCTCATCGTGATGGGCATTGGCTGTCTGGGCAGCGTTCTCCCGGCTCTGCCCAGCACGCCGTTGGTGCTGATTGCCGCCATCGGGCACAAGCTTTACTTCGGACCGGCCGGCGCCGGGTGGATTACGTTGACACTCCTGTGCTTGGTGACTGCGCTCGCGTTAGTCATGGATTACCTGGCGAGCATCTACGGCGCAAAGCGCTTTGGCGCGACCCGGAAGGGCATGGCCGGGGCGATCGTGGGCGGGATTGTTGGCCTGTTCTTCAACCTGCCGGGAATCTTGCTGGGTCCTTTCATCGGGGCGGCCAGTCTTTGAATTAATCGGCGGGCGCGAGTGGAAACCAGCGATGAGAGCCGGCCTCGGTGCCACTCTGGGTTTATTCGCCGGCGCGATAGGAAAGATTGTCTGCTGCGTGTCGATGATGCTGCTCTTCACGATCAATGTGATCTGGCGCTCAATGCAGGCGGCGTGACGCCAGCCAAATCCAGGGGGAAAGATGCTGCACGAGCGATATCCCAGCACCAGCCACACGCGAAACAAAAACCAGGCTCAGACTGCCGGCTCGTATCCCACGCCGTAAACGGTGAGCAGGGGTTTCGAAGCCGCAGGACTCGCCCAGTTCGCTACTCATCAGGCAAACACACGCGTCGAGTGAGCGCAGGTTGCGATCCCTCTGGAAGCCAGCGAATGAAGGGGCACCGGTTGCAGATTGCGAGAGATGTGCGACTTTTTCTCCACGGTAAGAGGGATTGGTATGTTAATCTTTCTCATCATTTTAGGTGTCTGGTTCGCAGCCTCCCTGCTGTTCGTTCTGGCCCTTGCCTTCGCTGCCCGTCGTCCGTGTCCCAAATTCGAAAAGGAAAAAGCCTTGGAGGAGCCACCCCTTCCCGAGACTTCAGTTGGCGCCTCCAAACCACCGGTGATACGCGACCGTCCAAAGCGGATCTTTCATTTCAGTTTTGGTCACTGATTCGCAGCCGTCCCTCGAAACGTTATAGGGTGTTCATCCTCAGATCGCAGACTTCCTGATGCGCCGCTCAGTTATTAACCCACTCCAAGATTCAGGGGAGCCGGCGCCTAGCGAGCCGAGCGAATGGGACTAAGTTCCTCAATGGCTAAAGATACGAACTCCGCTGATTCCACGTATGTGGCCGACATTGCCGCCGAGGCCACGACGGAAGGTTCCCCCGCTTTGACGGCTCCAGAAATATTGCCTCCACCGGCCCGGCAGGAACCTTCGCGCGAAAAAAATGCGGAATCTAAAGAACCGCGGCCCAATCTTTCCACGCCACCCACCGGCGAAAGCAATTAATCGTCGAGCGAGTATGCAGAGAGTTTTTTCGTGGCGGCCATGGGTGGCGGTCTGCCTTCTCGTCCTCCACTTGAATCCCCGGGCAGCGTTCGCTGAAACGTTCGTCAGCGGCTTCACCGAGACGCTGATCACCGAGGGAATATCAAGTGCCACGGCGATGGAATTTGCGCCCGATGGAAGGCTGTTTATCTGCCAACAGAGCGGAGAGTTGCGGGTGGTGAAGAATCTGACACTCCTGCCCACGCCATTCGTCACCGTCTCCACAATGAATTTCGTGGAGCGCGGATTATTGGGCATCGCGTTTGATCCGGGGTTCGAAACCAACCAATACCTTTACCTCGATTACACGGCTGTCACACCCACGGTTCACAATCGCGTTAGTCGATTCACCGCCAGCGGCGATGTCGCTTTGGCAAACAGTGAGGTCCCCATCCTCGATTTAGAAGAGCTGAGCGCAGGCAATCACAATGGCGGCGCCATTCACTTCGGACCCGATGGTTATTTGTATGTGGCGGTGGGTGAGAACGCAAATCCCGCTCACGCGCAGACATTGAACAATCGCCTGGGCAAGATTCTCCGCATCAATCGCGACGGCTCAATCCCGCCGAGCAACCCCTTCTACCACGTGGCGACCGGGCCTAATCGCGCCATTTGGGCGTTGGGCCTTCGCAACCCGTACACGTTCGCTGTTCAACCGGGCACCGGCAGAATCTTCATCAACGATGTCGGAAACGTCACTTGGGAGGAGATCAATGAAGGCATCGCTGGCGCGAACTATGGCTGGCCCAATTGCGAAGGGGTATGCGTCCCGCCGCAGCCGAATTTTCGGGACCCGATCTTTCAATACGCCCATGGATCGAATCCCACCAACGGATGCGCGGTCACAGGCGGCGCCTTTTACAATCCAGTGGCGTTCCAGTTTCCAGCAACGTTCCGTGGGGCCTATTTCTTTGCGGACGTTTGCGGTGGATGGATCAGGCGCTGGGATTCAAACAGCAGGACCGCCTTCGATTTCGCGCAGGGGCTGGCTTCTCCCGTGGACCTGAAAGTGAGCGCAGACGGCCGGCTTTTTTATCTGGCTCGAGGGAGCGGTCGAGTGTGGGCCATCGACTACACGAATTCTCCTCCGGCATTGGGCATCGTGCGCCAAGCCACCGGCAGTTTACTCCTGTGGCCAGCGACCAGTGCTTACACTCTTCAATCCACCACCTCTCTCACGCCGCCCATCGGCTGGGAAACGGTAAACGGGATTACAACGGCGAATGGACAAAGCCGGTTACAAGTCGGCAGCGGAGGATCGGGCTCCCGCTTTTATCGCTTGATACGTAACTGAGGTCTCAATCCTAAAACCGACTTTCATCGTGAATACGGCGCGGCTCGATTGCGTTTGAGCAAACGCAGACGCAGATTGAACCATGACTTGGCATTGGTTGCTTGCAGGCACGGCTGCCCTCGGTTTGGCGGCGGGTTGTCGAACACCTCTTCCTCCTGGAGCCGAGCCAGGTCCCCACAGAACGATGGCGTTTTACGTTCCCGTCGAAACCGTTCCCCCGGGCGCACAGATCGAAGGAAACGGCGAGTTTGCCGGCAATTCTCCCGTGACGATTCGAATCTGGGGTGATCCCGACGGTACGTTTCACGACTTCGGTTCGTCTTATTACATTGTTCGCGCACTGCCGGTGACAACGAATCAATTTCCCCAAACGCGGGTATTCTACACCGGCCACATGTTCGGTCCTGAAGATAAAATCCCTTCCCGAATCGTGTTCGCGATGAACGTGCCGCCGCCGCAATACGTGCCAGTGCCTGTTCCGTATCCGGCCTACCCAGCCCCGTTCTATGGACCGTACTGGGGGCCGCACCCCCACATCGTCGTGCCCCACCCGCACTTTCATCGGCGTTGGCGCTGAGTCTGGAGAAGCAAGTGAACTCGAAATGGTGGGCCTGCTCGGATTTGAACCGAGGACCAAGCGATTATGAGTCGCCTGCTCTAACCGCTGAGCTACAGGCCCGTGAGGAGCGCCGCAAATAGTTCGCTCCTGTGCTGGCGGGCAGCAAGCGGATTCGCACCCTGCCCCCGTCCGTTGACTTCACTTCTTCCGGGCGCAATGCTCCTGTGCCATTTGATTATGCCAAAAGTGACTGTGTTGCCTGCGAATGTATCGGCCGAGGTGCCGCCGGGAGAACTGCTGCTTGATGCCGGCGAAAAGGCGGGCGTCGAGATGGAAGCAGGCTGCTTCAATTGTTCCTGCGGGACCTGCGTCGTGGAAGTGGTAAGCGGCATGGAGAATCTTGCTGAACCAACCCCTGAGGAACTCGATGTCCTCGACGCCTGGAACAAGGATCCGGAGACGCATCGTCTCACCTGCTGCGTCAAAATCGAAAAGGGCGAAGTCGTCATCAAGGCTGGCCACTGATGAGATTCGGCGCCCACATGTCCACAGGCGGCGGCGTGTGGAAAGCGTTGCAACGCGGCTCGGAGATTCAGTGCGAGATCGTTCAACTCTTCGTTAAAAACAACATGCAGTGGTTCGGGAAGCCCTACGCCCCCGCCGATCTTGCGCTCTACGCCAACGAACTCGCCGCCAAAAAACTCCGGAACGTTTTTGGCCATACTGGATATCTGATCAACCTCGGTGGCCCCGATGGCCCCAACCGCGACAACTCAATCAAGTCGTTGATCCAGGAGATTCAACTGGCAACGGACTTGGGAATTCCTTTTCTCGTACTTCATCCCGGCGCGCACGTTGGAACTGGTGAGGAAAAGTGTCTCGCACAAATTGTAGCCGGTTTAAACGAAGCGTTTCGCGCCACCAAAAAATCGCCGGTCCGCATCGCCTTGGAAAATACCGCTGGCCAGGGGACCTGCCTGGGGCACCGCATCGAGCACCTTGCCGGCGTCTATGATCGGGTTGGACAAGCAGAACGGCTGGGCGTGTGCCTCGACACCGCTCACTTCTTTGCTGCCGGCTATGATATTCGCACGAAGAAAGGTTGGGAGTCCGCGATCAAGGAAGTCGATGACCTGCTCGGGTTGAAGCAAGTATTGGCATTTCACTTGAACGACTCGAAGACGGACCTCAATTCACGCGTGGATCGCCACGAGCACATTGGCAAAGGGAAGATCGGGCTTGAGGGCTTTCGTCATATCGTCAACGACCCGCGATTCAAGAATCATCCCGGCTGCCTCGAAACTCCGAAGTCAAAGGACCTGCACGAAGACGTGGAAAACCTCGCCGTCTTGCGATCCCTTGTGGCGGCTTAAGCACCGCGGCCAACTGCTCCGAAAGGGTTGCGTCCGATCGAGGTGCAAACGAATCTTTTAGACGTGTCACCCCCGAAGTCATGCATAACGGCCCTGCTGGCCCTCTCGACTGTTTGGGCTGCCGCGGAAAAGAGGCCCGGTAAGGAGGCTCCCGCCCGCGGCGGAACGCTCCAATTCAAAGAGTACGTCGGCCCTCTGCTGGCTGAGTTTTGTTTCAGATGCCACGGCGGCGGAAAGGCGAAGGGCGATGTGGTTCTGGATAAATGGATCAGTGAGGCGGACGCGGCGCGCGATTCCGTCACCTGGGAACGCGTGTTGAAAGTGATCCGAAACGGGGAGATGCCCCCGGAAAACAAACCTCAGCCATCAGACCGACAACGCGCACATCTAACCCGATGGATTGAAGACAAGGTGTTTCCATGCGACCCCGAGAATTCGAACCCCGGTCGCGCTCCTATCCGCCGCCTGAACCGTTCCGAATACAACAACACGATTCGCGACTTGTTGGGGGTTGATTTCAAACCCGCTGATGATTTTCCGGTCGATGATTCCGGCCACGGCTTCGACAACATGGCCGATGCACTGTCGCTTTCCCCAATGCTCATCGAAAAATACCTGGCCGCTGCGGAGAAAATCATCAACACCGCCTTCGTTTCTGACGGGCATCACGACATTTCGCACCACGGCGGCAACGCGGAGAAGAAGGAGAAGCTCGCGCGCATCAATCGCTTTCACATGACGCAGTTCGCCTATTGCCTGGAACGGCTGAAGTCTGTGCGCGAAGGCGAAGGGACGTTGCTCGACAACTGCATGATCGTCTATGGCAGCGGCATCGCCGACGGGAACGCTCATTCCCATCATGACCTGCCGGTGCTGCTCGCGGGTCGTGGCGGCGGCGCCTTGGCCACGGGCCGTCACATCCGCTTTCCGAAGGACACGCCGATGACGAATCTTTACCTCGCGATGCTGGAGCGGATGGGAGTGAACTCGGAGCGATTGGGCGACAGCACGGGTGTCTTGAAAGGGTTGAGCTGAACTATGGCTCAATCGGATCTGTTTGAGGTCGAACCACCTGAACCTTGCCTGCTCGCGCCTGTGCATTCGAAATCACGCGTCATCAGCCGTTTCTTATTTGCCATCGCTCTCGGTTAATTGCTGACCTTCGTCAGCGTGGTAATTGCGAGAGGAGTTGGATGGAATTCCACGACAAAGTGGCGAGGAACTGTCCCTTCACGTGATTAACATTGGATTACTGGGCTGGGGCTTCGCACTTCTTTCGCTGGGGTTCGACTTTACCTGGCGGGCGACCCTGATCGTCTTCGGCGGGCTACTCATCTTCTCGAGCTGTTGAACGTTTTCACCCGCGATTGCCCCGCAGCAACAACCGCAGGCTGTTCAACACCACGACCACGGTGCTGCCTTCGTGGCCGACGACTCCCAGGGTAAGCGGAATCGTGCCGAGCAACGCGCAGGTCACGAGGACCGCGACGGTCCCGAGCGAGATGATCAGGTTCTGGCGAATGACGGCCCGAGCCCGAACGCTGAGGTGATAGGCGGTGAGAAAGTTCTCAAGCCGATCATGCATCAGCACGACCTCCGCCTGCTCCAGTGCCGCGTCCGAACCGCGCGCGCCCATAGCAACTCCGATGTCGGCGGCAGCAAGGCTGGGCGCATCGTTGACGCCGTCGCCAATCATCGCCACCCGCTGCCCGCGCTCAATGAACTCACGAATGGCAGCAACCTTTTGCTCCGGCTTCAAGCCAGCCCGCACTTCATCCACGGCGAGTTGCGTTTTCAAATGCTCAGCCGCCGCTTGATGATCTCCCGTCAACACAACGGTGTGCAGTCCGCCCGCACGAAGCTCATCCACCACGGCGCGGGCCTGGGGGCGAATGTCGTCCCGCAGCGTAATGCGTCCAAGTAGATCGCCATGAGCAATCCAGACTTCGGACAATCCCGGCGTTTGGATTGGAGGCGACGCGACGCTGAGTTGGCCCGGCTTGAGATTCGACAGTTGCCCCTGAACCCATTCACGACGACCGAGCCAGACGGTGCCGCCCATCAGTTCCGCGCGCAGTCCATGGCCGGTGACAGACTCAAATTTATCGAGCATGACAGGTGTCAATCCCTGCCCTTTGCCATGGCGGGTGATGGCTCGCGCGAGCGGATGGGTGGAAAGGCGTTCGAGTGAATAGCCAAGGGCGGCAATTTCCCGCTCGCGGCCCGGCGGATAGCTTTCCACGTTTTCCACGCGCAGTTCACCGGTCGTGAGCGTTCCGGTTTTGTCCATCGCCACGACTTGAGTAAGCGCGAGATTTTCCACCGCCGCCCCGCCCCGGAAAAGAATCCCGCGCCGCGCGCCACTCGCGATGGCAGCAAGCACCGCTGAGGGAATCGAGAGCACGAGTGCGCAAGGAGACGCGACGACGAGCAAGGTCATCGCTTTGTAGAAGGCGCTGCGCGTTTCCACGGTGCTGGTGAACGGAGGCACTTTGAACGCCAACCACCACACGAAAAACATGATCACCGTCAGCGAAAGGATGGCGTATGTGTACTTGCTGCCAAACTTGTCCGTGAAGCGTTGGGAAGGCGCCTTGAGATGCTGCGCTTCCTGGATCAGCCGGATGATTTTTTGCAGGGCGCTCTGGCTCGCAGGACGCAACACCTCGGCTTCGACTGCGCCCCATAGGTTAATTGTGCCAGCGAAGAGCGTATCGCCAATGCGCTTCTCCACCGGCGCCGCTTCTCCCGTGAGACTCGATTCATCCGCCGCCGTGCCGCCTGCGACCAATTCAGCATCCACTGGAAATTGATCCCCCGGCTTCACCAGCAAACGCATGCCGGGGGTCAGATGTTCCACGGCGACGACCTGCTCGGAATGGTTCGGCCCCAACACGACTGCCGACTTGGGAGCGGACTTGAACAGTGAGGAGATTTCCCGCTGAGTGCGGCCCATGGCGTAATGTTCCAACGCGCCTGAAAGTGAGAAGAGGAATAGCAACACCGCGCCCTCGCCCCATGCACCGATACTTGCGCTCCCGAGCGCAACGGTGAGCATGAGGAAGTGAACGTCCACCTTGCCTTCCCGGAGATGCTCCCACACTTCCTTCGCCGTAAACCACGCACCGCAAAGATAAGAGGCAATGAAGAGCGGCAAGGCCCACGCGCCTCCCAGTTTCCACGCGGCCACCCCAAACACACCGCATAAAACTGCGGCGGCTAATTGCTGTCGCCATTCGAGCGCGTGCGTTTCTGCATCTTCCAGATGAACCTCGCGCGGAACCACTTTGGGCCAGGGAATGGCGATCCATTTCCAGAAGCGCGGCGCAGTGGGACACGTCACACGCGCGATAGTTGTACCGGCCTCATCCTGAGAGACTGAAAAGTTGCGCCCTAATACGGGGTCGAGCGTCAGCGCACAGCTTTCGCAATTCGTCCCAGTGGAAACGTTGAGCAATCGGCAGCCGGGAGACGTCGATTGAAATGCGCGAATCTGCTCCGTCACCACCCGCTCAAGATCCGGGTCGGGCCGCCCAAACGTCGCGAGAGAAATGGAACCAAGCGCGCGGTTGATTTTTACAGCCTCCAACGCTGGTTCGCGGCGCATCACATCAGCCACGGTCTGCACCAAACAACGCGATTGCTCGTCATCTGCCGCTCGTTTGACCATCGTCGTACCCATTCGAATCAGCCTACCACACAGGTTTGCTTCAAATAAACTCGAACCTCGCATCGGGGAGCGCGTCACCCCGGTGGATGGACGGGTCTCGCTCCAGGCATCCGGATCAGGCTGACGCTGCAATCGAAAACTGACTTTACCGAAAGGGCGCAATAAACAGCGCCCGAGGCGGGGCGCTCCGATTCCGCAACCTGCTCGCGTTAAACCTGCTCCACAGCGACCACTCGTAACACTTCTTCAAGGGTGGTCTGACCCGACAGCGCGCGGTTCAACCCATTTTGCCACATCGTTACCATGCCTTGCTGGGTGGCCACTTGTTGGAGTTGGCGCGTGGGCAACTTTTGCAGGACGGCATCACGAAAAACTTCGTTCACCACCAGCAATTCCGTGATGGCTGTTCGGCCTTGATAACCCGTTTCCATGCACTCCTTGCATCCGCTTCCCTTACGAAAATTAGCGGTGTCCAACGCTTCGGGCGGAATCAGTTTGAGCAATCCCACTTCAGGTTCATACGGTTGCGCGCAATAGGTGCAGGTCTTGCGAATCAGGCGAATACCCAGCACGCCAATGATGCTCGAGGCCAGGAGGAAGGGCTCGAGATCCATGTTGATCAGGCGCGCGAAGACCCCCACAGCGATACCGCTGTGGATGGTGCTGATGACGAGATGCCCCGTCAGCCCCGCCTGGACCGCGATGTTCGCCGTCTCCGGGTCACGGATTTCACCGACCATGATTACTTGCGGATCCTGGCGCATGAGTGAGCGCAGCGCCTTCGGATAGGTGAAATCCTGGGTGTTGTTTATTTGCGCCTGGCTGATCATCGGGAGGTTGAACTCCACGGGATCCTCAACCGTCGCGATGCTCATGCTCACGCCCGACCGCTGCACAATGTGATACAAGGCTGAGTAGATGGCGGTGGTTTTGCCGGAACCCGTCGGCCCGGTCAGCAGCAACAAGCCGCTCGGCCGCGAGAGCAGCTTGAGAAAGGTCTGCTGCGTTTCGTCATCAAATCCGAGCGACGCCAGATCGAAGCTGCGATTGCTGGGATCAAAAAGGCGCACCACGATCTTCTCGCCGCGCACTGTGGGAAAAACAGAAATGCGCAGCTCCACACCGCCGAGTTCAGGCCCGGCCGACGCATGCCCTTCCTGCGGAAGACCGGTTTGATAGCTGACCAGATTGGCCATCACTTTGAAGCGGCCGGAAATTTTCTCCATCAGCTCGAGCGGCAGATGAACGAGTTCAGTCAACACACCGCTCAAGCGAAGACGCACGACGATGGTGCTTTCCCACGGCTCAATGTGGATGTCGCTGGCGCCCGCTTTGATGGAATCGTAAAGCAGGTAGTTGACGAGCAACCCGATTTCGATACCGCCTTCCGCGGCTTCCGATTGGAGATAAGCGATGGTCTGGCTCACAGATATGAGGGATGTTCGAGCCAGTAAAATTCATCATCTCAAAATGTCACTTAAAAAAACGGCGAGCGGAAAAACCCGTGCAAACATCAATACGGCCCCATGACAATTGCCGCACTTTCCCTGATTCCAACCCCAGCGGCCAATCGTTTGAATGAGGATCGAAAAACAACGACTGGAACTTTTGAAACTGGACTGCACCATTCTCCACTTGGAAGACGACGACAACGACGCGCTCTTTTTTGAGCGTGCGCTTCAACGGCTGAAATTTACGGGCTTCTATCATCGGGTTTGGAACGTTCAGAGCGTCATCGATTACCTGAGCGGCGCCGGAGAGTTTGCAGACCGAAAGTCGTTTCCGCTTCCTGACACCCTGGTCACGGATAGCGCCCTCGGAAACGCCGCGGGCCCGCAAACCAAGGACCTTATCGAGTGGCTCGATCAGCGCGAAGAGTTTCGACGCATCGTGCGTATCATGCTCACGGGCGACATGAGCAACGGCGAACAGTTGAAGTGGATTGAGCGGGGAATTGCCTGCGTCCTGTTGAAAGGGGCATCGCACGACGAGACCACGAAAGCGGTTGGCGAGATTCTTCGCCGATGTCCGTGACAGTAGGCCGCCATTTAAGTCACATCGACCAACCCACCGCTTCGGCCCCTTGAAGGCGGCAGAGGCGAAGCGGCGGGAAAGTTGAATTTCAGGGCGGTTCAGCCAACGGCCAACTTACGCCAGAGTTGGCGGCGCAAAGCCTTCTCGATACTGCCGTGAGACGATTTCCGCATTAGCCTTTTCGTGGTTCGTGAACCGGTAGTTTGCAGCGTCCCAACGCAGTTCCTGACCCGGGAAACGCGTAGCCTTCACCGCCAACAAGGCCGGTTCCGTGATACGTGAACCAATATCAAACGGCGTCCACAGTGGCTTCTTATCGCCCAGGCAGTTGTCCGCCCAATCCTTCCAATGGTTGCGTGGGGCGACATCTGGCAAAGGTTCATCTGTCACTTTCTCACCCTTGCGGAAAATTGAAATTGCGCCATCAGCCTGAAGCAGCAGCGTGCCCTCCTCGCACACGACCATGGTGTGGTTGGCTCCTGGTTTCACAGGAGGCAGGTTCAACGCCGCGAACGACGGCAACAGCGCATCATCGTTGTAACGCACCACGAATTTCTCGCGGGCGAACTTTCCGCCGCCCGGGTAGGTAATCGTGCTTTGGTTGTGCGACGTGTGGCCAGTGCTGGCGGGGCGAGGAGTGTGGGTGATGACTGCTTCCGGAGAGGGCAGATCGTAGGCGAAGTAAAGGAGATCGAGGAGGTGACAGCCCCAATCCGCCAACTGGCCGCCGCCCGTTTCCCAATATGAACGCCAGCGCCGCGGCGCCAGATCTTCGCTGTACGGCAAATCGGCAACGATGGGGCCACGCCACAAATCCCAGTTCAGATACTCAGGCACAGCCTGCCCCGACGTGTAGCTGCTCCACGGGTCCGCGAAGTAATGTCCCCGCGAGATTCCGCCCGTCCAAACGTAGGCTTCCACTGGGCGTCCCAATTGACCTTTTCGCAAGAGTTCCACCGATTGCATACGCCCCTTCAGGCAGGCGCGTTGGTTGCCCATTTGGGTCACGAGATCGGGTCGAGCCTTGAGGCCATCGCGAATCATTTTGAGTTCAGCAAGTTGATGCACGAGTGGCTTCTGGCCGAAAATGTGTTTGTTGTGTTTCAACGACATCACCATGGCCGTGGCGTGATGGAAGTCGGGCACATCCACAATCACGGCATCGAAATCATTCACCTTACTGGCAAATGCTTCGCGGTAATCCGCCAGTGTCCAGGAGTCGGGATATTGTTTCTTGATCTGGTCCAACTCGCGGCGATCCACATCGCAGAAGCCGGCCCATTCCACCTGCGGATGCCCCTTCAGGCCGTTGCGTTGCAAGCCGCCGATGCCGCCCACGCCGATTTGGAAGAGGCGCAGCTTGCTGTTCTTATTTACCTGGGCTCGCGCTGGAAGTGACAAAGAGGCGAGGCCCATGGTGACGATCGCGCCGTTCTTGAGAAAACTACGCCGCGTGACAGGGGAGAATGAATGAGTTTGTGCCTTCATTTGAATATTGGTTCGCCGCAATCATGCACCGAATCAACGAAGGCTCAAGAAAACGATCGCGCAGTATTACGTCATGGGCGGACTGAAACTCTCGAAGGACGGAAGAGGCCAAAGACACGAAAAGATTGATGGAAGCGCCTCGATGCACCGTAGAATGCTCGAGTTGAAACGATCCCTACGAAAATCTTTCGTTAGTAGCGCCGGCAGACTCCAAAGAGCGACTCCAATTCGTGCTCGGAATCCAGCGGAGCCCCAATGGACTCAAACCGCGACACAGAAAGTGGCTTCGCTTTGATACCCGACAGGGGACTAATAAACGTTCAAACCACCACGCGGTTTCACCCGCCAGTCCCCCAACCCGCCTCGTTTCCTACAAACTCGAAATTGCAAAAACCTTTGCAAATATTGGCTAGAATCCACTTCTTCGTTGACCACTGTCGGGAATAATCCTACAACACCAACAGAAACATTTCCTCTTATGCGCGAAAAACTTCGATGCGCGGTCATCGGCGTTGGTGCGGTAGGTATAGAACACCTCAACAGCCTTTTGCATTGTCCCCGTGCCGCCACTGTGGCCATTGCTGAAACGAACCCACAGCGTCTGCGCGAAGCCGCGGAGAAGTTCCACATTCCGCGCAGCTATTCCAATTACGAGGAACTTCTGGAGCAGCCGGACATTGACGCTGTCACCATCGCCCTGCCGAACTTTCTCCATGCACCCATCGCCATTGCTGCTCTCAACGCTCGCAAGCACGTCCTGATTGAAAAACCGATGGCCTTGAACGCGAAGGAAGCTGCGAGAATCATCGCTGCCGCGCAAAAAAACAAACGCACGGCCATGGTTGCAAAAAACTTCCGGTTCGATCGTCACACGCAGACGGCGCGGCAGGCCATTGCCCACGGCGACCTAGGCGAGGTTTATCATGCGCGGGCCTTCTCACATCACCACAGCAGCATTCCGCGCATTGGTTCCTGGTTCACCCAGAAGCAGCTCTCCGGTGGTGGCTGCATGGCGGACACGGGCTCAATGCTGATCGATACCCTGTTCCACCTCTTGGATGACTTCGACGTCGTGTCCGTCAGTGCCACGACTCATTCCAAGTTCGGCTCCCGAGGCCGTGGCGAAGGGAGTTGGGGCAAGAGCGAAGTCGATCCCAAGCGCCCGTTCGATGTCGAAGACCACAGCACCGCGTTCGTGCGAATGAAAAAAGGATACACTGTCACGCTGGAAACGAGCTGGGCGGGATTCCATCCTGGCGATGACCGCGAGCACGGTATTGAATTATTGGGCACGGAGGCCGGCATGAGCCTCTACCCCGCCAAACTTTTCAAACAGAGTCTCCAAGGGTTTGAGACCACTCACTTTTACAACACGAAGAATGGACCGTCGGAAAGTCACATCTCCCACTTCGTGAACTGCATCGTCGAAGGCAAAAAAACCCTCATTCCGCTGGAAGAATCCCTGAAAGTGCAACAGGTGCTGGACGCGATTTATCAATCGGCGGCAACCGGTAAGGAAGTGCGGCTCAGCACGAAGTAATCAGCCGGGAATCTCGAACCCGACTCTTGGAACGCGGATATCCTCGACGCATTGACTCCCTACTGCCGCAACGTGGCCTACGAGCTTTTCGTTTGCACAACAGGCGATTAATCGGAGCAGGCTTGGGTGGGATCGCCGGCAATCTCATCGGCCATCGCACAGAGCGTTTCGTAATATTCATTTGTCGAAATCCCCAGGGCGTGCGCACCGAAAATCTCGGCATCATCAGCGGAGGCGAACTCACCATAGTTCACCAGCACAAGTTGGTAGAGAACCAGATACGGTATCCGGCTTAATTGGAGCGCGTAGTATGGATGCACGTAAATGGTGAAGCCTTCTTCCGGTCGATCTGCTTTCGCTTGGGCAAGCGCCATCTCGTCATCGTTCAACGGCGCGGCGTCGAACACCACCTCGCAGGGATACCGGACACACGTCCGGTCCCCGAGCAGTTGCAGCAAG
This sequence comes from uncultured Verrucomicrobiae bacterium, assembly GCA_963760275.1. GTDB lineage: Bacteria > Verrucomicrobiota > Verrucomicrobiia > Limisphaerales > SIBH01 > JANNGC01. The sequence goes on along the minus strand of CAVXCM010000002.1, from coordinate 343,268 downwards.
TGCTTCCAGCCGAGGAGCGGATACTTCGCGTGAATCTCGGCTCCCTTGAACGCGACGTGCGCCTGCATTGATTGCCGGGCGTCTTCCACAGTGAGTTGCTGGCCCATAATTATTTCGAGGGAACCGGCGCTGCACCGTTCAAGGATGCGACTCGACCGGGGATTTCGAGCTTCGCTTCGTTGGCTTGCGAAATTCTCCCCTGCAGGATCGGCACTGCCATGCGGAGAAAGAGGGTGTAGCAAAGAATCCCAAAGGCCCAAATGCCGAGGCAGATCAACGTCTCGTTGATAGTCGGAGAATATTCCACAATCTCGCCCAGCGGCGTCGGGACAAACCCGGGAACCACGAGACCCATGCCCTTCTCAATCCAGATGCCGACGATTGCGAGCACACAGGCCACATCCAACCACTTCAAGCTGCGGCTGGCGGGCATCAGCAACAACACCAAGGCGATCAGGTTGAAGGCGATCGCAGTCCATATCCAGGGCACCAGCCCATTGAATCCATGCAGGCCGAAAAAAAGATATTTCGCGGAAGCCACATGCAGGCTGTCCGTGTAAAATTCTTTGAACACCTCGTTCAACAGCAGGAAGACATTGATGATCATCGACACCTGTACGATGGATCGAAGGGTCATGAGCGCACGATCGGTGATCATCAATCGCTCGTGCATTCGAGACTTAACGATGGTGCGCATTGGCGGGAATTGCATCAGCTTGCGTAACGTGCCGGCGTTGACGCGGAGGGCGGTGACGGGTTCTTCGGCGGTCGCTGTGGCGGCGCGGGCACTATGGCTAAGGGCGGACACTTCTCCGAATTGCTGGCCGGGGCCGACGGTGCGAGTGATACGGACCCGCCCGCCTTCTTCACGTTGCACGACCACGCGGCCTTTCAAGATGAAGTAAGCCTTATCATCCGTCTCACCCTGGCGCAGGAGCACGTCACCCGTGTTTGCCTCGATGACAGCGCAGTCCGTGAGGATTTCGCGCCGCATACCTGCCGGCACGGAGGCCAGTTCGGCGAGGGAACGTTGGAGCATTTCAAGGTCGGCGAGCGTGGCCCGCCGAGTGGAGAGTTCGCTAACAGCGCGCCCTGCGAACCCGGTTGCAGGCGTCGAAGCGGTGACCCGGCGAACCACTTGCATCGCCAGAATAATGAGTGCTGGGCCGGCGGTGAAAGCCGAGGCGAGGAAGCGAGGCCCCACGATCGCGGAATTCCAAAACGGACGCCCGCCTAGTCCCACGTAGAGAAACGCCGTGACGGTGTGAATGGACACGGCCCACAGGATCCCCACGAACACGAACGGGATGTAGAACCACTTGGACGGCTTGCGATTGCGGTACCGGCAGTAAAGCAGATACCCGCAAATGTAGAGGTTCAGCACCAGGTATCCATTGAGCACGATCACGTCCCAACTCAACATCGAGCCGGGAAAATTAAAGCTGCCGATGAAGGGGATAAGGTGCCAAAACCGATCCGGCCGTCCAAGATCCACGGTGACGAATGCAAGGCACATGAGAATCGCTGCCACCGCCAGCAACTCGCCGAAGATGACAAGGTCCTGCAGCTCCTCATTGCGATAAACATAAACCGGGATGACGAGCATGACCGCCGCCGCGGCCACTCCCACAAGGAACGTGAAATTGGAAATGTACACGCCCCACGAAACCTGATCGGTCATGTCGGTGATGATTAGCCCATGCACGAGTTGCTTGGCGTAAGCGTTGAGGCCCAGCAAGCAGAGCGCGAACAGCAGCCCAACCCAGAGGTAGTAGCGCCAGTCGCCTTCCGTCGCCAATCGCCCGCAGCGCCAGAGAAACCGAAGATAATTCCGCACCGCCGTCATACGTCGAAGTAATAGAAGAATCGCGGGATCGTTCCGACTTCCTCTTTGAGCACGAAGACGCGTTTGTTCTTAAGGATGTAAGAGACTTCGCTAGTGGGATCCAAAATGTTGCCGAACTTGCGCGAACCCGTTGGGCAAACCTCGAGGCACGCCGGGTACTTTCCGGCTCGCGTGCGTTGCAGGCAGAAGTGGCATTTCTCCATCACGCCTTTGTGACGCGGCCGATTGCCCAGGTAGGCCATGTCAGGATTAATTTTGTCCTTTGGGATGGAAGGCTCGGCGAAATTGAACCGGCGGGCGTAATACGGACAGGCGGCTTCGCAGTAGCGACAGCCGATGCACCAGTCGTAATCGATGACCGTGATCCCGTCTGGCTCCGTCCAGGTCGCGTTGACCGGGCACACCTTGACGCAGGGCGCATTCTTGCACTGGTGACATTGCACCGGCATGTAGAAGAATCCTTTCTCGGGAACCGTCTCGGGAGCGTAGTTGTGGTCGCCCTTCTCCATGTCGAAAGTGCCGTTCGGCATTTTGAGAACACGGATGTACTGAATCTCCGGGCTGCGTGACTGGTTATTCTCTGCCACACAGGCATGAACGCATTTGCGGCAGCCGATGCAGCGCGTGAGGTTGAGCGCGTAAACAAACTCGACGCCATCCATCGGCTTCAAATCACGCACATGAGGGCGAATAGCGTATTGCTTCTCCACATCGCCGCGAACGCGAGCCAGCACCTTCTCCATCTCCTCGGGCGTCAACTCCTTGTAGTGCTTCTGCACGAACTCCTCCATCGAGGTGAAGTCCGTCAACTCGCGTAACGGCGAGAGGCTGGCCGCGATGGCCGCGATGCCAGACGCCAGCACCGTCGACTTGCGCAGGAAGCTTCGGCGGTTCAGACCATTGGCCTGAGGTCCCCCGGAAGTCGCTCCCGCACAGGTCCCATTGCAATTACAGTTGGACATATCAATGAGGGCTTCTGTGTTTGGCCGACTTGGGGTGAAGCAGGTTCGGTCCGGGTGCGGGATTCATGGAAGGGAACTGCGGTGCATGCGGATGATGACAAGACGTACATTCCTGGCGCGTCGCGGAGCCGTGCGAGCGATCCCAATATCCCGTCGTACGCCCGTGAAGGCCCGCTTCCCAATCGCGATACGTCGTTCCATGGCAACTGGCACAGAGCTGGGTGGCCTCCTCCCACGTGAACGTTTGGCCGTCGCGCGTCTTTAACTGGTCCAACTTTCCGGAGTCGTGACAGTTGAAACAACTTTCATTGCGGCCACTGCGACCGTGCCGCATGACGATATCCGAGTGCTCCCTGGAGAGTAGGATGTTGCCCCTCGCGTCGAGTTTGATGACCGGGGCTTTATTGCGTTCATGACACCCGTAGCACTCCAGTCCGGAAGTGTCGGCGCCGGTCTGGAATTGTTGAGCCGCCGAGAGGCGCACCGTAGCGGTGTTCGTGAACTGCGGATCGGCCAACGGAATAATCCGAGCCGCCTCCACCCGCCCAAACACTTCAAAAGTAAATGCCGCCGTCAGCCCGAGAAAAACAACGCACAACAGAGCGCAGACCAAGGATGTCTTTTGTTGCGCGTTCACCTTGAAACAAAAGTGGGTAGGCAATGGAGAGCCCGCTACGCGCCGATTGTCGAAAGGTGTGCTCTTTTTGGCCCTCAACACGCCAACTGCGTCGAGGACTCCCCTGCCCTGCGCCACCGGCCAGTTTGAAACATCGCGGCGTGAGCAGAGCTTGAAGCTTAGCGTGGCCCGCTACGCGGAATGGCAAGCGTCGTCACGGCAAACGGTCCTCTGTGGCCTCGGAGAAGCCGGGCCCCGTTTATTTCTCAGCCAACTGGTGAATCGTCCCGTGCAGCGAGCGCACAATGGCAGAGCCATCCGGCGCTTTAAGATTCACCTTAAGCTCGTAGCACTGCGTCGGCGCCAGTGTCGGGATTTCAAGTGTCACCGTGCGGGCGTCGGCATTGAGGCGGGCGCCAGTGACTTCGAGCGGACGTTCACCATGATGTTTTGAACCATAGCCCGCGCTGCGCTTGAGCGACCAGACCTTGAGCGCGAACGCATCGGACGTCACGCTCGCAGGGTCAATCGCATCGTTGAAGGTCACGGACATCGCACCCGCTATCGCGCGGATGGCGAGAGGGACGTGGACGGGTTTTTCATTCCGGCGAATGCGATGAAATCCTCCCGGCGCCGCCGCATTGCCCGCCCAACCGAACATGCCGCACGCGTAAAGCTGCCCATCATTGCCAAAACGTCCACGCATGATGCCGGTCGCAAATCCCGGCAGCGGCAACTCACAAACGGCGCCCTGCCACTGCCCGCCTACCGCTTCGTGCGGCACGATGTAGGCCCGGCCCATGCCGTAGCTGAGGCTGAGCAACGAACCGCCCAGCAAACCCCATGCGTTCTTCGGCACCCAAAGCAGTTCGGCCGGGCTGCGGTCCTTCGCATTCGTGATCCAAACCATCGGTTGCTCCATCGCCTCGTCGGACGTGTTCGTCACGGTGGTGTAGCCGAACATGTTCCCATAGAAGCCTCCCACTTTGACGCGGTTGATTCGATTCTTCGGCGTCCAGAACCCTTCCTGGTCGGTGACGAAAAAGGTGCCATCGTCATTGAGACAAACGCCGTTGGCAGCGCGAAAGCCCGTGGCCAGAATATCCGTGCGCCCGCCGTCAGCGCTCACCCGCAGCAGCGTGCCATGATGGGGCACCACTGAGTCCAGTGCGTGCCGTCCGGACTTGGCGTAATAGAAATTCCCCGCCGCATCCGTCTGCAATCCCATCGCGAATTCGTGGAAGTGCTCGGTGACCTGATGGTCGTTGTTAAAGTTCTCGATGAAGTCTGTCTCGCCATCGCCATTGAGGTCCTTCAACCGCGCCAGCTGGTCACGGCAGGTGATGAACAACTCCTCCCCGCGAAACTTCACGCCCAGCGGTTGGAAGAGTCCGCTCGCGATACGACGCCAGCGCAATTTGGCAGGCGCGGCCTCCATCAGGCCGTTCACTCGCCACACATCGCCGTTCCAGGTGGCCACGATGGCGGCCTTGCCGTCCGGTGTGAAATCGAAGCCGCCCGGCCGCATCCAGCTCTGCCACGGATTCTCCGTAGGTAATGGGAAGGTATCCGCAATGAAGCCGCCGTCCGATTCTCCCGCCTCCGAAGTTGTCGTGACGTCCTCCTTCCAACGGGCTGGCCCGCCGTGCGTCAGAGGTTCGAGGTCAAGAGATGCCGGGTTAGATTCCGCCAGCGTAGCAAGCGTGGCTGTGTCTCCCCGAGAGATGAACAAGCGCGCCTTTGCCCCGCCAGGAAGCTCCGCCAGCCAGAAACCGTTTTGTTTGCGCAGTGAGCCATCTCCGGAAAGCGACACAGTCACCGAGTCCGGCGCGACCCGCAGGAGCAGCGAGCTTTTCCGCGCGCCAACATTTAACGTGCGGACAAAAACTCCGTTTGTTCCCTTTTCGATCCAGCCCGGGGATTCAAGCACGCGGGTTCCCCCGATGCTGGAGGCAACCACCACTTTTCCGCCGTGCAGATAGACGCCTTCGTAATGAGCCCACTCGCGTGGAAGCGGTCCGTAACGTTTTTTGTCGCGGCCGACCAGACGCGTATCATCCCATTCTCCGTCGGGCGACGCCCACCCGGGGCCGACAGGATTCACAAAATGCTGCTCACCCTTGAGGCTTGTATGCGTCCCATGACTGCCATCAAAGGCGATACCCTTCCAATCAACAAAACGTCCCGTGGTCGCCGCCGCGACGCGCATCGTGTCATGGTCATACACCATCCACGCGCGCCCCTGGCTGACGCCCCCTGCTCCATCGTCCAGACGAACCGCGATTCCCTTCTGCGCAATGTTGCCCGGCGCGATCTGATACGTCCAAAACAGTACCGGTCCGTAGTCCATGCGCTGGTACAGTGGCGATGAATCCTTTGGAGCAGCACCAAGGGCGGCCGAAACGGTAATCGCGAGCGCCGTGATAAAACTTTTCATACGAGAGGCCAACTAGAACCCAAACATTTCGTTTTGACGAGCGGACAGCAAACCGAGCCCAGCACCCCGTGTTGCGCATTTAAGGCTTCCCGCGGTCAACGGAATGACGGCGTCGCGGTTTTCAGGCGAACGATTGCAGAAGAACTGGAGCGGCAAATGGTGCACGGACCGCGCCGCTACTGGCATCCATCGCGTTGACTACAGCACCGGAACGGGCCGACAGAATCCTTCCACCATTCAGATACTGACGCCCAAACGCGAAGAGAGTAGCATCCTGGGAATGAATCGCCCCGTGCTCGCCATGATTGCGTTCACGCTCGTCCATTCGCTGGTATGGGCGGCGGAAGAGGCATCGCCGATTTTCCAAAAGGCCCACGCGGTGCTGGAGAAAAATTGCTTCAAGTGCCACAGCCACGCGGCCAGCAAAAGCAAGGGCGGGTTGCTGCTCGATTCACGCGAGGCGGTGTTGACCGGCGGTGACACGGGGCCGGCCATCGTGGCGGGCAAGCCGAAGGAAAGCCTGCTGCTCAAGGCCGTGAGTCATCGTGATCCGGATCTGCAAATGCCGCCCAAGGACGGGAAGCTCGCGGACTCGGACATCGCGGCTTTGACGGATTGGGTGAAGGCCGGCGCGCCGTGGCCGCAGTCCGAAGTGGGCGGCGAAGCTGCGGACGTAAAGCGGCGGACACAGGGAAAGATTAGCGAGGAGGATCGGCAATGGTGGGCCTTCCAACCGGTGAAGCGTGTGCCGCCGCCGAGCGTGGGAAACAATGCGGTGGTTCGCAACGGCGTTGACCGCTTCATTGTCGCGCGTCTGGAGAAGGAAGAGCTCACTCCATCACCCGAGGCCAGCCGCAGGGTGCTCGTCCGCCGCGTCACGTTTGACCTGACGGGCCTCCCGCCCACGCCGGACGAAGTTAAAACTTTCGTCGCCGACACCGCGCCCGAAGCCTACGAGCGACTCGTAGATCGTTTGCTGGCCAGTCCAGCTTATGGCGAACGCATGGCGCGGCATTGGCTGGATCTGGTGCGCTATGCAGACGGCGATGGGTATCGCGCGGACGATTACCGGCCCGACGCGTGGCGCTTTCGCGACTACGTCATCCGCTCGTTCAATGCCGACAAGCGCTACGATCAGTTTGTGCGCGAGCAGTTGGCCGGTGACGAGCTTTCTCCCAACGATCCGGAGGCCATCATCGCCACCGGCTATCTGCGTCACGGCATGTACGAATGGAACGCCCGTGACGTGCGCGGCCAGTGGGACACGATCCTGAATGATCTCACGGACACCACGGGCGATGTCTTTCTGGGCATGGGCATCCAGTGCGCGCGTTGCCACGACCACAAGTTTGACCCGATTCTCCAGCGCGATTACTTCCGGCTGCGTGCCTTCTTTGCCCCGATTCAACCGGGCGACCGCGTCGCGGCAACACAGGCGGAAATCACAGCGCACGCGGAGAAGTTGAAGGCTTGGGAAGCGCAGACGGCGGAACTGCGCGCCCAAATTGCTGAACTGGAGAAGCCTTATCTCTACAAGTCGGAGACCAACGCCATCATGCGCTTTCCGTTGGACATACAGGCCATGATGAACAAGCCCGTTTCCGAGCGCACGCCCTTTGAGCATCAACTTGCCACGCTGGCCTGGCGGCAAATCATCTACGATGAGGAGCGCGTGGACCGCACCTTCAAGGGCGACGACAAGGAGAAGATTCTTTCGCTCCGCCGCGAGCTGGCCAAAACGAACAAGGACAAGCCCGCGCCGCTGCCCGTGGCCTTGGCGGCTTCGGACGTGGGACCAGTCGCGCCCGCCGTCTTCATTCCGAAGAAGCAGTCGCTCGGCGAGATTGAACCGGGTTTCCCGACTGTTGTTGACCCAAGTCCAGTCAAACTCACTCCGCACCCGAACAGCACCGGCCGCCGCAGTGCGCTGGCGGAATGGCTGACGCGCCCGGAGAATCCGCTCACGGCCCGCGTGATGGTGAACCGCGCCTGGCAGCAGCATTTCGGGCGCGGGCTGGCCGCGAACGCGAGCGACTTTGGGGTGCTCGGCGAAAAACCATCGCACCCGGAATTGCTCGACTGGCTGGCGGACTGGTTTGTGCACGAGGGCGGCTGGTCGCTCAAGAAGTTGCATCGGCTGCTCGTGACCAGTGCCGCCTACCGGCGCAGCAGCGAGCATCCAGCAACGCAGGCCGGGCGGCTCAAGGATCCGGAGAACCGGCTGCTCTGGCGCTGGCAGCCGCGTCGCCTGGAAGCCGAACAGATCCGCGATGCCATGCTGGCGGTGAGCGGTGAATTGGAGATGACCAACAACGTCGCGGGCGTCACGCCGGACCTGCCGCGCCGGACTATCTACACGCGCTTCATGCGCAACACCCGCGACCCGATGGCGGATGTCTTCGACGCGCCGATGTGGATCACCAGCGCAGCCTCGCGCGACACAACCACCACGCCAGTGCAGTCACTGCTGCTCGCCAACAGCGCGATGCTACGGAATCGGAGCCGAGCTTTTGCGACGCGTTTGGAGAAAACGTCGGGGTCGGATTCCGCCGCACAGATTCGTCTCGCTTACCGGCTGGCGTTTGGTCGCGAAGCCACGGCGGAGGAAGTCAGCGCGGCGCAAAAGTTCCTGACGCAACAGGCGATGATGGCCGACCCGAAACGCCTCGCCTCCGGTCAGGCAAATTTCGTCCCGGGCAAAGTGCCTTTTCGCGATGGCCAGGCGGCGTTCATCGATCCCGAGGGCGCGCAGACCATGTTCAGTGTTAACGAAAGCGCGGTGTTGCGCGTGGAAGGCGCCTTCACCATCGAGGGTTTCGTCGTGCCGCGCTCGGTGTCGGAGGGACCGCAGTTGCGCACCATCGCGGCCAAGTGGTCCGGCAAGATGGCGGAGCCAGGCTGGAGCCTCGGCGTGACGGGCCAGAAATCGCGCCGGCGCCCGCTCAGCGTGGCTTTGCAAGTCGTCGGTAAACATCGCGATGGCAGCGTTCGCGAGCAGCCCATCTTCTCCGACCTCAGCGTGCAGATGAACAAGCCCTATTTCATCGGCGCTGCCTTTACCCCCGCGACTTCCAATGCGCCGGGCAAGGTCCTCTTCGCGCTCAAGGATTTGTCGAATGACGACGAACCGCTCCTCACCGCCACGGTGGAGCACGGCGTTACCGGCGACTTGAGCAATACCTTGCCACTGACCATCGGCGCGCGCTCGGGTGGTGAACGGCAGTCATTCCACGGGATGATCGACGATGTGCGCCTCTCGAATGCGGCCCTGCCGACGGAGAAGATGTTGTGGTCCTCCGAATCCATCACCGCCAGCACGCTCGGCTACTGGAAGTTCGAGGCCAAGCCCGACGTCTTCGAGGACAGCAGCGGCCACGGACGCTCCCTCCATCGCCCCAGCCGGACCCGTGACGAAAAGCGTGACTCCGGCGCAGGCAGCCCTGGCGGACTTCTGCCAGGCCCTGCTCAACAGCAGTGAATTTCTCTACATCGAATGAACACCCCCGATCCTCGTTGTCATCGTTACGAGCCGGCGCAATCGCGCCGCGACTTCCTCTTTCGTTCCGGGGTCGGGCTGGGCGCCATCGCGTTGCAAAGCCTGCTCCCAAAACAATCCCTGGCCGCCGCGCTCACCCAGCCGGATTCCCCGCTCACGGGCCGGAAGCCACACTTCAAGCCGCGGGCCAAGAACGTCATTTTTCTCTTCATGGAAGGGGGGCCGTCGCATCTCGATCTGTTCGACCCCAAGCCGCTCTTGAACAAGCTCGCCGGCCAGACGTTGCCGGAAAGCTTTCGGCTCCGTGCTCACCTCCATGGGCGAATCCAAGTCACCGTTGCTCGCCAGCAAACGCACCTGGAAACAGCACGGTCAAAGCGGCATCTGGGTCAGCGACTGGCTCCCGCACATCGCCGAATGCGTGGATGACATCTCCGTGGTGCGCTCATGCTGGGCTGATGGCATCAATCACAGCGCCGGCGTCTGCCAGATGAACACCGGATCCATCCTCGGTGGTCGCCCTTCGCTCGGCTCATGGGTCACGTATGGACTGGGCACCGAGAACACCGACCTGCCGGCGTTCGTGGTGTTGCAGGACAACCAGGCCGGCATCGTGAATGGTCCGCGCAATTGGGGCGCTGGATTCATGCCGGCTGTTTATCAGGGCATCCGGCTCCAGGGCGGCAGCGAGCCCATTCCCAATCTCAACACGCCCGACGCCTACACGGCCGAGCAACAGCAGTCGCGGCTCGATTTCATCAACCAGCTCAATCGCAACTACGCCGCTCGCTTTCCCGAACAAACTGAACTCGCCGCGCGCCTCACCAGCTACGAACTCGCCTTCCGCATGCAAGCCGCCGCGCCTCTCGCCGTGGACCTCGCCGGCGAAACCGAGGCCACGCGCCAGCTCTACGGCATGGACCGCAAGGAAACCGTCGACATGGGACGCCTCTGCCTTTTGTCGCGCCGGCTCGTAGAACGCGGCGTGCGTTTCGTGCAGATCTACCATGGGGCCGGCAGCAAATGGGACTCGCACGCCGGCATGGAAAAGAATCACAGCGCGCTTTGCGCCAGCATGGACCAACCCGTGGCGGGATTGCTCCGCGATTTGAAAGCGCGCGGGCTGCTGGACGACACTCTGGTCGTCTGGGGTGGTGAATTCGGCCGTACTCCGATGAGCGAGAAAGGCGACGGCCGCGATCACAACGCGACCGGCTTCAGCATGTGGTTCGCCGGCGGCGGCGTGAAAGGCGGCCAAACCATTGGCGCGACTGACGAACTCGGTCTGCGCGCCACCGAGGATCGCCTGCACGTCCACGACCTGCACGCCACGATTCTCTGGCTGCTCGGTCTCGATAACATGGGCCTCGTCTATAACTACAAGGGCCGTCCAGAACGCCCCACGCTGAACGAAGGCGAGCCGTTCAAGAAGATCGCAGTCTGAAAAGTTCTCAACAAGGGATTGTCCCTCCGCGGCATTTCAGCTTCGGCTACGTTCGGCTCATCAGCGCACCTGCAAGCAAACGATTCAAATATTAATCCTGACTTGGCGATTCGGCCCTGTTCAGGCGTAGGTTAGGAGCTGCCGCACTGGCTCAATTGAAGGAATGGCAGCAAAAGCTCCATCACTTCGGCCCGGGCGGCAGGTTTTCGACGAGATACCGAGCTATCAGCATGCGCACGTGCACCGTCGTGCCGGGACCTTCACGCAAACCATGGTCACGATTGGGATAGGCCATGTAATCGAACGGCTTGCCCAGTTCGATGAGGCGGTCCACCAACCCTTCCACGATTTGCAGGTGAGTGTTTCGCTCGCCCGTGCCGTGGATGATCAACAACTTGCCCTTCAAGCCCTCGGCAAAGTTGATGGGTGCAGCCCGGCGGTAGCCGTCCGGATTGGTCTCGCGAGTCTGCATGTAGATTTCCTGGAACCACGCGTTGTAGAGATGGGGTTGCGGCTTTGGGACAACTGCAATTCCTACGTGATAAACGTCCGGCTTGCGGAACATCGCGTTCAAGGTGTTCGACCCGCCGCCGCTCCAGCCCCAAATCGCGACGCGCGATGCATCCACGTATGGTCGGGTGCGGGCCAGTTCCTTGAGCGCCGCAGCCTGCTCCTCGGTGGAGAGCGGACCGAGACTGCCGTGGATGACCCGTCGCCACGCAGCCCCTTTGGGAGCCGGCGTGCCACGGTTGTCGATGGATACCACCAGGTAACCCATGTCGGCGATCGTGCGATGGTAGTCGGCCTGCACCTTTCCCCAATCGTCGAGCACGGTCTGGGCGTGCGGCTCGCCATAGACATAGACGAACACCGGATATTTCTTTGACGGATCGAACCCGGGCGGCTTGATCATCCACGCGTCCACCACCACCCCGCCACCGATATCGAGTTGGAAGAACTCCGTGGGTTGCAAGATCAAGGGCTTCATCTTCTTTTGCAACGCGTCGTTGTCTTCTAGCACGCGCACGACTTCATGGTCGGACAGTTTAACGAGTTTAGTGACCGGGGGTTGGTCGAACGTCGCGTAGGTGTGGAAGGCCCACTTCGCATCCGGGGAGAAGTCGTAGTGATGCGTGCCCGGCTGGTTCCCGGGCGTGACCCGTTCCGGAGCGCCGGTTCCATCGAGACGCACGCGATAGAGATACTTCTGAGTCGCGTTGGTCGGCGACGCGTAGAAGTAATACCAGCCTCCGCCTTCATCCACGACCGCCCGTTCAATGATGTCGAACGGACCGGGCGTCAGGAGGGCCAACTCCTTGCCCTCCCGCGAATAGATATAGGCGTGCCGCCAACCGTCTTTTTCGGAGAGCACGATGAACGCCTGCCCGCCGCGAACCCAGGTCCACCCCGCGTTGCTGCGTTGACTGGCATCCACCCATGCTTGGTTGGTTTCGTGGAAGACGCGCCGGAGCGCGCCCGTGCGGATGTCGGCGAGGAGAAAATCGCGTTCGTTGCGGAAACGGCTCAGTTTCTCGATGAGGAGCTCATGCGAGTTGCCAGCCCACTCCACCGGCCCGAGATAGAAGCCTTCGGTCGGCGTGGGAATCGGAATCCACCGCGTTTCTTTTCCCTGGGCATCCACCACACCCACCCGCAGCGTCGGAATGACTCCTCCCACCCGGGCGAATCGATCTTCCCGGACGGTCGGATACGAAGGATCACCCGGAACCAGCACGGACCTGAGTTTTACGTCGGACTCATCCGACTGCACGAAGGCGATCCACTTTCCGTCGGGGCTCCAGACGGCGTCATGGTTCGACACCGGGCCATCGGGGGCGCTCTTGGTTAGCGGAATCTTCCGGTCATCGTTCGCCTGGCGGACGTAGAGATTCCCTCGTTCGGAAATCAGGACGCTCGCACCATCCGGAGAACGCTGGCCGGATCTGGAAGACGGCTTCTGCTCCGAGTCACTCAGCACGGTCCGTTTGCCGCTCTCCACATCGTAGCGCGCGCGCACTTTCTCTATGGCACCAGGCACTGATTCCAACACGGTGTAGCCCGAACTATCAGCCAGCCATTCGGCTCGAAAACTTTTCGGTCGGAATTCATCCCGCTCGTAAATGGCGCGCAACCGCGACTCCGCCTGCTTGAGAAGGACATCATTGGTGGTTTGACCGTAGGAATTCTGGAAAACAATTGCGGCTACGAGCCCCGCCCACACGGCGTGAGGAAAGTTGGTTTTCGTTTTATAATGTTTCATAACTCGTCGAGCTTTCGCTTCTCGGTGCCCCGCGCCAAATTGGTACAAGACGCCGAACAGTTCAGTGAGTCGGCAAATAATCAGTCTCGCATGGTCGCTTTCCGGTTCCAACCAGCCTGGTCTAAATGAAGTTCCACCATCTTCACATGTCCCCGCCGTTGGCCGGTTAATGAATCTCGACCAGGCGTTTACCGAGCACGTCCATCTTCGGGTTGGATGCCGAGGCCCGGCGATTGGGACGCGGCCATGCGGCCATTCACGCGCTGCGGGGCGCCGTCGGCGGTGCTGACGGTGACGTAGCTGTTGAAGTCGGTGGTGGTGAAGAGGAATTCCGTCGGCGTGCTGTGCGCGAGATGCGCGATGGCGGCGGTGGCGATGTCGCCGCCCCAGCTATCTTCCAGCGTCATGGCGATGCCCATGCTCACGCACAGGTCGCGGGCCTGCTTGATTTTCGTCAGACCGCCGAGCTTGCTGATCTTCAAGTTCACCACGTCCATCGCGAGATCGGCCTTGGCGCGGAGCAGCATGTCGAGGTCGTCGATGTTTTCATCCAGCACGAACGGATGCGGAATCTGGCGGCGCACGGCGAGGCATTCCTCGTAGGTCAGGCACGGCTGCTCGATGTAAACGTCGACGTCGCGCACGGCCTTGGCCACGCGCACCGCTTCGTGCTGCACCCAGCCGGTGTTGGCGTCGGCGACGAGTCGGTCGCCGGGCTGCAGCTTGGCGGCGACGGCGAAGATGCGCGCGATGTCCACATCCGGATCGCCGCCGACCTTGAGTTGGAAGCGGCGATAACCTTCCGCGCGATAGCCGGCGACCTTCGCCGCCATCTGCTCCGGCGACTCCTGCGAGATGGCGCGATAGAGATGCACGTCCTCGCCGTAGCGGCCGCCGAGCAGTTCGCACACCGGCAGTCCCGTCGCCTGGCCGAGAATGTCCCAGCAGGCGATGTCGATGCCGCTCTTCACGTACGGATGTCCCTTGAGCGCGGCGTCCATCGTGCGGTTGAGCTTCGCGAGTTGGCGCGGATCTTCGCCGAGCAGAGTGCGGCCCGAGTTCGCGCAGACCGGCGCGCACGCCCTCGGCATACGCCGGCAGATAGAACGGCCCGAGCGGACAGACCTCGCCGTAGCCGATCAGCCCGGTGTCGGTCTCGACGCCGACGATCGTGCTGTCGAAGACCGTGACCGACTTGCCGCCGGACCATTTGTAAGTCGTCTCGTGCAGCGGCAGTTCGACGCGATGGGCGAAGATGCGGGTGATTTTCATGTCAGCGTGTGGCGGGTCTTTATCCAATTCATTTCACTTCACGCGGCTCGAAGTCGGACTCATTCACCCAGCCCGCTTTCGGTTTCTCACCGCGCATAAATCGTTCGTGGAAGCCAACGTGCCCTTTGTTGGCATGCTCATAGCGATCAAACTCTTCGCCGAAACCCAGCATTCGCGGATCACCTTGCGCCTTGAGTTCGGTGAGGAGGCGGGACTTCAGCGCTGAGCGCGCGGGTGCGGAAGCAGCATTGTCGGCAAGATTGGTGAGGCAGTCGCGATCGCGGGACAGGTCGTAGAACTCCTCGTCCCCGCGCTTCCCAAAGCAACGTTGCCAGGCGGGGTCGGCGGGATTCATTCGATGCGCCTCGAGGATAAAGGTCTTGGTGGGACTGGCGTCGCAATCCAAGTAACCAGTCTCGGGATTCCCCACGGGCCAGCGGTCAGGCGCGAAGTTTTGCAGGTAAAGCGACTGGGACGTGATGATACCGCGCACAGGGTAGCCGACATCGCCCGGTCGTCCCACATCCTGCCTTTCGCGACCAATGAGAACGTGATCGCGTGCGGGATTCACTTGGCCGGATTTGGTCGAATTGAATATGTCGCTGAGGCTGCGCCCAGACGTTTCAGCCATGCCGCTCTGGGACCATTTCAACCCGGCCACTTCGATGAAAGTCGGAGCGAGGTCAATGAAACTCACGAAGTCATCGATGACACGTCCGGGCCTGGCAATGCCGCGAGGCCACATGACGGCGAAGGGAATGTGATTGGCAAATTCATACGCCTGCCCCTTAACGCGCGGAAACGGCATGCCGTGATCGGACGTGACGACGACGAGCGTGTTCGACAGCAGGCCGCGCCGCTCCAATGAATCGAGCATGCGTCCCAAGTGTCGATCGAAGTGTTCCACCTCGAAGGCATAGTCGAGCATGTCGTTGCGGACCGTCTCGTTATCCGGCCAGTAGCCAGGGACGCGGTCGATGTCGCTGAGTTTCTTCCCGCCCTTCGTGACGCCGGATCCAAACTCGTAGCCGCGATGCGGCTCGAGAGCGCCATACCAGAAGCACCACGGGCCCTTCTCTGGCGCGCCTTCGAGGAAGGCGTCGAAATTCGCGGCGTAATCGTTGTTTGCAATACCCGAGGTGGGCGGTCTGGCGGTGCGCGCATTGTAAGGATTACCAGTCATCTTCCGCGGTTTGCCGCTGAGGTTCGTGGCTACGCCCGGGCCCCAGCCCTTCATTGTGTGCCCGACGAACCAGCCTTTCTCCGCCAACACCTCGGCCCATCCTTTGAACTGCGGTGGGAAATAACTGACATGGTTTGCGGCTGCGCCGAGTTGCCAGGGGTTGCGTCCGGTGAGAATGCAGGCGCGCGACGGCGCACATTTGGCATTTGGCGTGTAGGCGTTGTTGAACAAGAGGCCGGCACGCGCCACCCGATCAAAGGCCGGCGTCCTGACCCAACGCGTGCCGTAAGCGCTTGCATGTAATCCCCAATCGTCGGCAATGGCGAACAGGATGTTAGGCCGCGAATCGTCCGCGATCAGCGTGCCACAGAACAGCATCGCCAGCGCCCAAAATGACAGCCGACTTCTCGTGTGCATGCGCTTAATTGGCGGGGGTGGCTTTTCGGCGGGAGACGGGATTGGCAGGCGGCACTGCGTCCTTCATCAACGCGTCGAGCTTTGAACGGAGCTCCTTCACCTTCGCCGGGTGCGATTCGGCGAGGTTCCTTCGTTCGCCGATGTCTTCCGCGAGGTTGTACAGTTCGACGCCTCCCTTCGAGGTGATTTCGTCGTCAGGCGCGTCTTCAGTGTTCTTCTCGCTGGCATTGACCAGAAGTTTCCAATCACCGCTCCGAACCGCGGCTTTGCTTGGAATGGTCCCCATGAGCAAGATCGCATCGTGCGGAGACTTCGCGCCCTTTGTCAGCGTGGGCCAGATATCCAAGCCATCCAGCGGAAGCGATTGCTTCACGGGTGCGCCGGCGAGCTTAAGCAGAGTCGGATACCAATCCACGACGTGAATCGGCTCTTTGTTGGTTGTGCCCGAGGGAATCTTTCCCGGCCAATTTGCGAAAGCACACGCGCGAATGCCGCCTTCGTATGTGGTCCCCTTCCCCGCGCGCAATGGCCCGTTCATAGTCGCCCGCCCGGGACCGGGACCCCCATTGTCGCTCGAGAAAATGATGAGCGTGTTAGAGCGCAATCCCTTCTCATCGAGAGCTGCCGCAATCTGTCCGATCGCCTCGTCCACAGCCGCAAGCATTCCTGCGATGGTGCGACGCGGCTCCTTCAAGTCTGCATACGGCTCCTTGTAGCTGGCGGGCACTTGATGCGGCCCGTGGATTCCATTGAACGGCACATAGAGGAGCAACGGTTTGTCCGCAGGTTGATCGCGGATAATGCGGCACGCTTCCCGGGCAAGCAGATGCGTAGCGTAGCCCGTTTCCTGCAGCGGCTTATCGTCGCGATACCAGTCGTGCTTCCCATCCCGCAGGTGGGTGAAGTAATCCAGCGCGCCGAACATGTGGCCGTACTGGTGGTCGAAACCGCGCCGGGTGGGCAGGTATTCCGGTTTGAATTCACCCAGATGCCACTTGCCACAAACAAAGGTCTTATACCCCGACTCACGCAACGCCTGGGCGAGGGTACGTTCAGCCAGCGGCAGTCCCCACGGCGCACCCGGCCTCACCACATTGTAAACTCCCGTATGCGTCGGGTAGCGGCCCGTGAGCAAGGCGGCACGCGTCGGTGAGCAAAGGGGTTGCACATAAAATGATTCCAGGATCACTCCGCCCCGCGCGAGCTTGTCGATCTGGGGCGTGCGAATGTCTTTGCCCCCCATGAACCCGCAGTCGGCATAACCAAGATCGTCAATCAGGAGATAAACAATATTGGGCGGACGCTCCGCCGCGGCAACCGCAACGACCGTCCAGGCCAGCATCAGAAGCATTAACTTTTTCATGAGATTGGGAGTGACGCCGAAGTTTGAGCAAAACTGATGTGGCAAATCCACTTCCACATTTGAAAAACGCCGATTGTCATTTCGGAGGATGTGACGACGGCTGCGCTCGAGCCAATTCCTTGAGCATCTTCACCGCTTCGTCCGCGACACGTTCGCCCGTGCCGGGCTCGGCATAACTGTGCAATCCCGTCCAAGTTTGGTAACCGCCGAGGCGATGGCCTTCGCGATCGGGTAGGTATCCAATCCAATCATTCGCCAGTTCGGCAATGTACGTGTTCGGAAACGGAGAGCGGCGTTTGATGTCCAGCCCCAGCGAAGTGAAATATTCCGCTGGCACGCCCACGATGGCGACATCGCCGAGGAGAATTACCTGCAACCAGGTGGTGCGCTCCTCGCCCTGACGCGGCTGCAACTCTCGACGGGCGCTGGCGAAAATCTCGCCGATTCGCGTGGCGGACGTTTTGGCATGCGCAGCGGTGTAGCGCTCGACACTCGCCGCTTCGGTCTCCTCGGAAAACTGACGCACGCGGTAAGTGAAGGGACGCTTGAGCGCGGCTACTCGCGAGACGGGACGCGGTTCTGCCTGAGCCCGCGCCTCGAGCACGGCCCCTTTCAGCCGCTCAATGGCCAGTGGAACCGACACCCCGCGAATATTGTGCGTGGAGCCCGACGCGCCTTCGAGGAAGCTCACCACGCCGCCCAGCTCCCGTTCCATTTCCTGCGCCGCAAGACCGTAGAAGCTCGCCGAACGCACGTCCCGCCCGCTCCGCGTTCCAATCGTGTGAGTCGAGTGATTATAAAGAAGCGCGAGCGTGCGGCCATCGCGCGCGCGGAAGTCGAGCACGGGCAACTGCGGGTCAAAAGGCCCGGTCGGCTGCACAAGATCCCCCGCCTCGCCCATCGGGTTGAGCCAGGAGACATTGCCATCACGCAGTAACAGGCGGCTGTTCGCTCCCACCGTGCGCTCTTCGCCAAGCTTGAAATAGAATGAGGCATCGGCGAGTCGCGCGTCGGCGTCCTGCACCGACTTCACAATGCAGCGCCGCACCTCGTCGTTGAATTTCGGCGAAGACCCAAACGCATGGGCAGGCGCTGTACCCGGCGCATGGTGCGTGTGTGTGGCATTCACCAGGATGTGCGAACTCGGGATACCGGTGGTGCGCTCAATCTCAGCGGTCGCCGCATCGACCACGGCGCGTGTCACCCACAGAACATCGCACGCGACGAGGGCGACCTTGCCCGCGGAGGGCTTTTCGACAACTACGGCGACGGCGCGCAATTCACCCTCCTGTTCCTTGGTGAAACGATTCTCCAAGTATCCGGCTAGCGGCATTGATTCATCCGAGACCATATTAACCGCCGCGGCCCCGACACGAACATCGGCAGAGCCTCCTCGACTGACCCTCGGCTTCGCTTCACCTCCTCGAAGAAACTGAATCAAGTCCGCCATGTCCTGATGGCTCAAGCCAGCGTCGAACCCCTCCGGCATGAGCGAGACGTTGGCACCGCGCAACTCCGCAACATCGGTGCGCAGCACCACCCGCGTCGTCGCGTCAGCGAGCTTGAAGGTGATGCTGTTGCCCGTCTCGGCTGCAATAAGTCCATAAAGCTCGGTGCCATCGGCGAGCCGGCAATGGTAGGCGTGGAACCCCGGCTGCACGTCGGCACTCGGATCGAGAATATTCGCCAGCAGCTTCTCCGGCGGATGCCCCGCCACTGAACGCAAGTCCGGTCCCACTTCGTTCCCGGCATTGCCGTGCTTGTGGCAGGTGACACAGAGCCGGGCGAAGACGCTTTCGCCGCGCTTGGCATCCCCGATGAGTTTGAGAGCGGGCTCGAATTGCTGAATGATTTTGGCGCGGCTAGAGGCAGCCGCGGTGTCGTACACCTTGCCCGCCAGTTCGCGAATTCGCGGCGACGAATGCTTAATCAACTGAGCCCGCCGACTGGCATCGAGGGAGGGCCCTCCATCCTTCTGGGTGTGTTGCAGCAAAGCAAATGTCCACGGCTCGCGCGAAAACAGAGCGTCCAGTGCGGCGGCGCGTGTTTCAGGCGAGAAGGACGACCAGCCGTTGAGCAACGCTGCCGGAACGGAAGCATCCGTTGTGAGGGCCATCGCACTGAGCGAAGCACGTTGAAGTTCACCAGGTTGGCGAGGCGCAAGCCATCCGGAAAGCAGTCCCAGCGTCTCCGCCCGTCGCGATGGGACTCTCGCCAACAAATTCGCGGCGGCAGCCCGGTTGGTAACGGTTTGCGTTTCCTGTGAGGCCATTTTACTCGCGGCCTCGAATAGCAATTCCGCGGCGCCAAGTTGCTGGGCGAGCCCGTCCGCGCCCGTGGCAAGTGATGGACAGCGCCATCTTGCGTCGGGAGAGCGTGTCGAGAAACTGGCTGAACGCGGTCATTTGCGCCGCAGTAAACGTCCCGTCCCTCGCGGTCAGGGTCGGCGCCAGCAAAGCAGCCAGCGCGTCCCGCTCCTTCAACCCCAGGGTGAGATTCACCAGCGGTTCGGAGAGCGTGGCCAGTGTCTGGCCGCCGGCGCGCACCGCGGCATCCACCAACGCGCGCGCGTGAGGAACTGCCGAACTCATCACGGCGGCGACGATAAAGCTGTCCGTGTGATTTGCCACAGCGAGCCGCCCCAGCGCTTCGCCCGCCTGCGGATGCGTCCATTCGCCGAGCGTGCAGGCGAGTTGCAGGCGGACTTTGGCATCGAGGTCGTCCACCAGTTTCGCCGCGGCTGCAATCGCATCGGTCGATGAACTCCTCTCCGCGAGACGTAACGCGTTTTCGCGAATGCCAGGATGCGAATCTCCGAGGGCTCGCGTAATCGCGGCGGGGGAAAGTGATCCAAGGCCGTCGAGCACCCACAGGGCGTGGAGACGGGCGAGCGGGTTGGCGCTTTCCGCGGCGAGCCCAGAGATCGGCGCAATAGCTGTCTTATCCGCGCGCCAGAGCAACATCATGTGGGCCTTGTCACGCTGCCATTCATTGGGCGAATCGAGCGCCGCAACGAGTTCGGCGGTATTAAGCTTGTCGAGACGCAGGGGCGTGCGGGGTGTTTTACCAACGGGGAAAATGCGGTAGAGCCGCCCTTTGTCATCTCCCAGGCGGTAGTGCGGCAGCAGCTCATCGCGGCCATTCTCGGGCAGCCAGTCCGGGTGTTCGATCATGTAGCGGTACATGTCCACAACCCACAACGCACCATCAGGACCAGTCCGCGTCATGACAGGACGGCTCCAACGATCCTCGCTGGCGAAAAAGTCCGAACGTTCCTCCCCGATCGCGCGGCGCGCGGCAAAGGTCACGCCGTCCTGCGTCACAACATTGCGCTGCACGAGGTTGTGAAACGGCTCGCAGGTGAAGGCATGCATTTCGTTCGCGCCAGGTGTGTTCGGGCCGAACAACAATTCATCGCGATAGATCATCCCGGCACACGCGGACGTGAAATGGCCCGCGTTGTCAAACGAGTGGTAACGCTTCTCGGGCGCGCTGACAGGCCACACTTTCGGGTTCAATGGCACCACGACCTGACGCGTCGGGTCGGGCGCGGCGACGTGCGGGTTGCGCCGGAGATAACGATCAGCCAGCACGTAGTGCCAGAGGGGGCGGGAGTTCTGCGTGCCGAACCAATGGCCCCAGTCATCGCGGTTGCGACCGAACTGTGAAGGGCCGCTTTCAGGTTCCAGCTCGCCCGTATCCGGCTTGAAGCGAAAGTCGAGTGCGCCCACCGCCACGTCCTTGCCCGCGCGCACCGAACGAATTTTATTTCCCGAGCCATGGCCGCGATGATGCCCGCCCGCCGCGCAGTAAACCCAGCCATCGAGTCCCCAGCGTAATCCGTTTGCACGCAACTGTTGATTGCCCTGCATCAATCCGCTGACGAGCACTTCGCGGGAGTCCGCCTTGCCATCACCATCAGTGTCGCGGAGGAAAACAATGTCCGGTGCAGCGGTGATAATGACGCCATCCCGCCATGTGAGGAGTCCGGTCGGAAAACTGAGGCCGTCCGCGAACAATGTGTGTTTGTCGGGTCGACCATCGCCATCCGTGTCTTCCAGCACGCGCACGCGACCACCCGGCTTGCCTTTCCCATCCGTTCCGAGCGGATAGTCAGCCATTTCCACAACCCACAGTTTTCCATCGGGCGACCAATCAATGGCCACCGGATCGAGCAGCAGCGGTTCGCTTGCGACGAGTTCAACGGCATAGCCGGGCGTGAGATGAATCTTGCGCATCGATTCCAGCGGCGAGAGCGGCGGCGAATCTGGCGCGCGCTTGGCCATGACGGGGGCCGCGGGCGGAGAAAGTTTCGACGCCTTGTAGTGAGCGGCAATCTCCTTCGCCGTGAGCGATCTGGCATACAGCGCAACCTCATCCAGCTTGCCCTCGAAGTTGAACAAGCCGTCATTCCGTCCGCCGATGAACACCGCCGTTTCGCCCACCGGCACGGTGTGATTGAACGTTCCGGAAATCTCCGGTTCAGCCCGCCCATCGAGATGCACGCGGACCTGGTTGCCCTCGCGCACCAGCACGACGTGATGCCAGGCGCGCAAAGCCAGCGGCGTGCGTCCCACCAGCACCTCGTTGCGTTCGTTGCCGTTGAAAAGAATCAACTTGCCCGTGAGGTCGGCGCGGAATGTCCCACCAACGCCCAGATGCTCGCCGCTCGCGGATTTATCGCCATCGCGTCCGCGGGAAAAAACATAGCCAGCCACGGCGCGAGCGTCGGGAGGCAGTCCATTCCAAAACCACAGTTCGACTGAATAGTTTTCGGCAAGCGGCACGTTGGCGCGCACTCTCCCCCCGCGAAATGCGGAGCGCGATTAATGCGCGAGCCGGAGAACGCATTGGTCGCCGGCGGTTCCGGGGGTTGATGCCCGATCCGGCCGTCGGCACCAGTCAGGTAAAGCGCGACACCGTCATCAAAGCGGGCGTGATATTTTCCAATCGCGTCCTTCGCCGTGGGAATCACCATCTCCTCGAAACGCCAATAGGCTTCAGGCTTTGCGTCGAGGATGGTGCGTGCGTAGGCGCCGTGGCTTTCCGGAAACGCGCGCCGGGGTCGCTCTGCCACTTCTTCGAGCAACGCCAGAGTAGTTTCAACGATGCGGGGTTCGGCGTTGGTCTCAAGGCCGGCAGTGCGAGCAGGCCATGTCGTGTAGCCACCGAGTTGATGTTGTTCGGGCGGCGGAATGTAGCCTTCCGCGCCATTGGCCAGTTCGATATTGAAGGTGGCGGCCAACGGGCTGCGTTCCTTGAGCTTCAGGCCAGTGAGCGCAAACACTTCATTCGGCAGCGCAGTAATGCCAATTTCGCCAATGCGCAGGGCTTGAAGGATCAACTCCGTGCGCGGTCGCTCGTGAAGATGGATGGCTTCAAGCGCGTAAATCTCCGGCTGCGATCCCGGCAGCTTGTCACCGAGCTTTGCAGCCACTTCACGCGCCCAAGTCAGGCGCTTTTCATCAGGCACGCGGTAACCAAGTTCAATTTTGCGCTCGGCCATCTTCAGTGGCGCCGATTCTTGCCACGTCATCCCTCGCACCATGCCAGCCACTCGATCGGCGATCTCTCTTGCGTAAACGTCGTAACCAACCTGTCGCCGGGGCGCGCCATAATCCATCCACATCAAATCCCCGCTCGTGCCTTGCGACATGATGCCGACAAACGAATCGTCCGCCCCAAGCATCAGCGCGACGTGACGAGCGAATCGGCCGAAATAATCCGATGAAAGCAGCGGCGACTCGTAATAGTGCATCGAGTAATTGGCCAACAATGCGAGCGGCTTGCCATCGGTGCGCTGCACGGCCAGCACGGAGAGCTGTGGATCCACCGGGCCGCTGGGCCCGATAGCGTCCGGACTTTCGTGACCCGGATGCATGTTCGCGCGTACGTTGCGCTGACCGAACGGGTCCGTGAGCAGTTTGTCCGGCCGGCGAATCCAGCGACGGTTGAAGGCGTGTTCCCAATCATCCATTTGCGCCCACCCAATACGCGCCGGCTGCAAACGATCCACCGCGCCCACCATGGCTGCGGTAATTCGTCCCGGTAAAAAAGCGGCATACTCCGGATCGACGCGGCTGCCGAGACAACCCATGGCCGAAGGAGCAGAATGAGTATGCGTGGCAGATACGAGCATTCGCTCTATCGGAATCTTCGTCGCCTGATGGGCGTCGAGCTTCGCCCGGTCGATGAGTTCCCGCGGCATCATGCACGTATCCACGACGCAGATGATGATGCGATTTGTGCCGTCATCGAGTGCGACTGCCTTGGCGTAAAGCGGATCGACCACCTTGCTCGCTGATCGCTCGGTAAACATGGCATTCACGCGCACGGGAAAGCCGGTGGGTGAGATATCGACCGTGAATGCGCCAGCCCGGAACGAGGGTGAAGCCGCGCCCCCTGTACAGAAAAACGCAAGCAACAGGACAAGCCACCAGTGTGGAAATGGGCGCATGAACGGATTGAACCGCGCGCGGAATGACGGGGCAAGCACGAGTCGCAGGATGGCGGTGCACGTGTCTTCGCGCCATGGCTGAGACTCTCCAGCCACGGCGCCCAAACGCCCTGCGCCCCAGCCGATGTTTCGGACGCAAGCGGCTGGCGGGGTCGGACCCAAACCCCGAGCAGGTTTGGCTTACTCGTATTCGGACGTCGTCGGCCTGGCCATCCTGCCCCACTTTTCCCAACCGGGCAGCGGATGTTCCTTCATGATCTCCTCGACCATGTAGAAGTCAGCTCGGTCCTTGGTTTGAGCACGAATTTTTGCCACCTGTTGCGGCGTCACGAGCGGCAGGTCATTGCCGAAGGATTGACGCACGTAGCTGATGACTCCGGCCACCTCCTCGTCGCTCAAAAATCCACCGAACCCAGGCATGGGAGGCACCCCTTTGGTCGGATCGAATTTCTGCCCATGAATCTCCAAAGGACCCCACAAGCCTTTGAGCACAACCTTGATCAGGCGTTCGTCTTCCTTCAGCCAGTCGTTCTTCGACAAGGGCGGATACATATTGGGCAAGCCCAGGCCATTAGGCTGATGGCATGTGGTGCAGTGGGCGTCGCGGAGATACACCGAGCGGCCCAACTGGTACAACTTCAAGCCATCCCCCGTGAGCGGTCGCGTGGGGCCGAACGATTTGTCTTCATCCGTCTTGGGCGCATCCGCAAATTTGAATTTACCGGCGAGATATGCCTGCGCGTTTGGATTGTCGTTGAGGGTGAAGCGCGATGACGTTTGCAGCGCCGCCACGTCATCTTTCAAGGTGTAGTCGAGAATCTGCTTGGTCACCGGCCCCATCCATTTATCGAACGGCATCTTCATCGCCTCGAGCACGATGCGGGCGCCGTCGAGGTTATCGAGCCACGACGCAGCGACGATGGCTTCGAGGCGGACGCGGCCATGTCCATCCCGGGCCGCTTGCAGGAATAGTTCGGTCGAGTTCGGAACCTGGTGCGCGGAAAAACGCAGCACCCGCACCGCGGCGGCGCGGGCCTGAGGCGCGTTGGCGTAAAGGCAGCGCTTCAGCAAATCGACATCGGGCTTGTTCTGCGCCCACGTCGCCCAAAGTGCCTCGCAGAGATGGTGCTCATACTTTGGGTCGGACTTGTCGAGTTTCGCAGCCCACTGTTTCACAGCCGGAATCACTTTCCCCGGCGGGTGAGAGCGCAACTCGCGGCGTGTGCGATAGCGCGTACGGTATTCCGGCAACTTTAGATTCTCCAACAGTTCAGGAATACTCGCACCCGCCACCTTCGCCGGCTTCACCAACGGCCGGCCCGGATACGTGATGCGATAGACGCGGCCATGGTCCTGATCACGGTTTGGATCCCGGGCATTGTGCTGCATGTGGCCAATGAGGGCGTTGTGCCAGTCGATCAAATACAGCGAACCGTCGGGCGCGAATTCCAAATCCACCGGGCGGAAATTTGGATCACTCGACGAGAGTAAATCTCCGGCGAGCTTGCCCGAAAAGCCGGAGCCGTCTTCCCACACGTCGTGCATGCTGATGCCGAGGAATCCGATGCTATTACAGATCATGAAGTCGCCCTGCGCCTCATCGGGAAAATGGCGCGACGAAACGAACTCCGCCCCTGATGTGGGTCGTGAACGCTTCGGCGCAAACTCGCCTACCTTCTTGATCTCAATGCCGTAGGGCATCTTGGCCGAGAGCGGGAGCGACCAGAAATTTTCGCCACTTGAGGCATCGGATAAATAATCCTGCTCCCAATAATCGAACGAGTAACCCCAGGGATTGTTCACATCCACTTGGTTATGGCGCTCGAGCCGGAAGCTCTTGGGATCAAAGCGCCATGCGCCACCGTCGTTGCAACGGCGCGGTCCATACGGCGTTTCCACCTGGCTGTGCAGGAAGCGCCCTTCCAGCAAATAAAACGCGCCGCTCGCATCGGCGCAGTAGGCCGAGATGGCGTGATGCGTATCGTGCGTGTCGAAACCGTGCATCAGGATCTCCATACGGTCCGCCTTGTCGTCGCCATTGTCATCCACCAGCAGACAAAGGTTCGGTTCCTGCGAGATGTACACTCCCTCCGGCGCCAGTTCGAAGCCGATGGGCAAATGCAGGCCCCGCGCAAAGATGGTCTGCTTATCCGCGCGCCCATCGTTATCCGTGTCCTCGAGAATAAGCAGCTTGTCGTCGGGCCGTTGGTCGCCGGGCTTGTAATGCGGATAAGCCGGCATCACCGCCACCCACAGCCGTCCCTTATTGTCGAACGACATCTGCACCGGGTTTTTCATGTCGGGAAATTCCTTTTCCGACGCGAACAGCTCGACCTTGTAGCCTTCTTTCATCGTGATCTTTTCGATGGCTTTATTGCCGTCCAGATACTGGATGGGCCGCTTGAAATTTGTCGGCACTGGCGGGAGCGCGTGCGTTTTCGAGTCATCCACCGCCAGGCTCCTGGCCGTGCCCTTGGCCACCTCATGCAGACGCGCCTCCCGCAGGGCCATCAGCTCGCGGGTTTTCTTCACTTCGTCCGGATAATTCTGCGGGCCATAAGGATTGTAACGCTGGCCGTGCGAATGGACGCCGTTGACGAGGTTGTAGTCGTTGTTCCAGAAAAAATCTTTTTCCTTCACGGCCGCATTGACCAGTTCGGCATCCGCCTTTGATTGATGCGATTGGTAACCAAACATTCCTTCGGCAAGCAAAGCACCCAGCTCCGTGTACCCAGCCTCCGTGGGAGCAAAGCCGTTGATGGTTAAGGGCGGCAGACTTTTGTTCGCGTAACGAGCCTTGGTCGCCTCGAATAGATTCACAAAGGTCAGTCCATTTCGCTTCGCCACTTTCTCCATCGCCCCCGTGTAAAGCGCGAGGTTCACGTTCTCCTTTTTGCCATCCGGCAAGTCTCGCTTCGCCGACAAGTCTTCAAACGCAATGGGTGACACCAACACCAACCGAGGCGCGGCCACGCCGTTGTAAGCCTTGCTCAGCGTATGTTTCACGAACGCTTCCACTTCAGCCTCGAAATTATCTACGCGCTCCGGCCCATCGAACGACTCGTTATAACCAAAGAAAGCCACAATGGTGTCCGCCTTCAGGAAGGTGAGCCACTGATCAGGGGTGGGAAAGAAACCGATGCCGTTGTGCTGCTTCAACTCGGGACGGAATTGTTCCGCGCCCGGGAAGGCCCATTGCGACTTCCGCGCGGGATGCGGACGAAACGCCGGCGTGTCGCCCGGCCTCCCCATGTTGCGCACCACGAGTTGCTGCTGGGGGTAGCGCAGATGCAACTCGGTCTCCATGCGGCTGTAATAAACATCGCGCTCCGCCAATCCGTTGCCGATGAATACAATGCGTTCGTTCGCCGAGGGCGCGGCTATTTTCTGGGGCCGCGCGGACGTCGCGTTCGGCGGCAACGCCTTGGGAGCATGTGGCGAAATATCAGCCTTCGTGGCCGCATCCTGCGCCGAAATTCCAGCGGCGAAAATGAACGCGGCAATGACTCCAAACAAACGAGTGAACATGTTCTTATTCTGCCCAGCCGCCTTTCCCCGTGCAACGCGAACATTCATGCAGGTGAACTGGCGATGTTCTTTTTTCACTGGGAATTGACGCAGGCGATGTGTCCCCTGCTTCAATGAAGTGTCGGCGCCTTATCGTGTGTCGACGATAGGGGACGTCCAGTCGAAGGCGGTCATTGAAATGAATGTCGAGGCACTGCGGCCCGGCGCTTCGGCCTCAAAAGCCGGGATCAAAGGTCATCAGGCCCCCGACACGGACTCACACATAATCTTCCCCGAATAGTGTATCGACAAAAGCTCCTTGCCCCGTCCCTGACTTATGGCAGGTAGAGTGCTGTTTCATTGGTATCCACGCGGTAGTTCCATTGGCGGATGTATTCGGGCCCCGGACGGAACTCATCCCGTTGCGCAGCGAGCTTTGTCTTCAATCTCGCATCAAGCTTCTGAACAAGCGGCTCGTGTGCGGACTGACCGATCAGATTGTTCAGTTGGAAGGGATCAGCCTGGTTGTCGTAAAGCAGCCACGGGCCGTCGAGCGAGCGCACATAGGTGTGTTCGGCCGTCCGCAGGGCGCGGTATTCGCGGCCGCCCCTTGCCCGGGTGAATTCACCGAAGGGAGACACACAACGAATAATGGTCGCTCCTCCAGACGGGTCGTCGCCGCCCCGCATCGCTCCCGTGAAATCGAGGCCTTCCACTGATCTGGGAATGGGCTGGCCGACCAAACTCAAAAGCGTCGGCATGACATCCTCGGTGTTGATGGTGGCGGCAAGTCGCTGAGGCTTGATGCCGAGGGAGGCGGGCAAACGGAAGAGCATGGGCACGCGCGCGGATTCCTCCCATGGGCGCTGTTTACGCTGCTGGTTCTGAGACCAAAGCATGTCGCCATGATCCGAAGTGAAGACGACGATGGTGTTGGTAGCCAATCCCGTTTCATCGAGGGTGCGCAGCAGCTCGGCGAAAGCATCATCCAGCGCGGTGCAATGGGCGTAATAGCCGGCAAGTTCCTTGCGGGCCGTGGCGCTGGCCGACTCCGGAACGTTTGGCGGCAGTTTTATTTTTGCCGGTGAGTACATGGCGCGGTATTTCGCCGGCGCTGTTTCATACGGGTTGTGCGGCGGCCCCCACGCCAGCCAAAGGAGGAACGGCGAACTGTTCGTGGCGCGCGCCCGCAAATAGTTTTGCGCGTCCCGGGTCTGCGCGAAGGCGTCATACCCTTCCCACTTCAACTTCTCGGGGCCATCCGCGTAGTAGAACGAATTGTTGTAGGCGTGGGTGCATTCGAGGACTTTCCAATAATCGAATCCCTGCCGCCGCTCGCGAGGAATGAAGGCCGAGCGACTGCCATGACCGTCCACATGCCATTTGCCAATGCACCCTGTGTCGTAGCCCGCCGCTTTCAACACCTTCGGCAACGTCACCGCATTCGTGCTCAGCGGCACGTCATTGATGAACACGCCGTGGGTCTGCGGTCGTTGACCAGTGAGCAGCGAAGCCCGGGTCGGCGAACAGACCGGCATGCCCGCCACGGCCTGGGTGAAGTTGACGCACTGCCGCTCAAAGCGATCGAGCTGCGGGGTCTGCACCGTTGGGTCGCCCGCAAAACCAAAAGCCTGCGCCCGCCACTGATCCGCGATGACGAAGAGAATGTTCGGTGGATTGCCTCCCGGCCTCGCGCCGGCAGCAGACCGGCGAACTTCAACCGGAGTAGTGTTGGTCTGCACCGCGCCCGGGGTGCTCCGACCTTCGGCCACATATTTTTCCAACAGTTTCGTCAGCCGACTCACCACTTCCGGATACACCTGGGCGACGTTGTTGGTTTCCCCGCGGTCATTCGACAGATTGTAAAGTTGCGTTGGGGGCAGCATTTTTGCAGACAAGTTACCGGGCCTCGGCGCGCTCCAGCCGCCTGAATCGGAACAGAGTGCGAGCTTCCAGTCCCCCTGCCGGATGGCGAACGAGCCGTTGATCGAATGATGCACCAACGCCTCCCGAATCGGCGCATCGGCTCGGCCTTCGAGTGCTGGCAGGATGCTGACGCTGTCCTCAGCCGCGTTGGCGGGCAGCTTCACATCCAGAATATCAGCACACGTCGCAAATAAATCATTAAGGCATACCAGTTGTTCGCTCGTCGTTCCCGGTTTCACACGGCCGGGCCAGCGAACCAGGAAAGGAACCCGATGGCCGCCTTCGAACAGGTCCGCTTTGGCCCCGCGCAATTTCACGCTCGGATCGTGGCCCCGTGCGAGTAATTCCGGCAACTTCGCTTGCGGCGAACAGCCGTTGTCACTCGTGACAATCACAAGTGTGTTGCTCGCCATGCCGTTGCGTTCCAAGGCTTCGAGGATCGCCCCCACACTGGCATCCGTCTGCATGACAAAATCAGCATACGGATTCAACCCGCTCTTGCCCTGCCACTCGACGGTGGGCGCAATGGGCGTGTGCGGTGCCGTCAACGGCACGTAAAGAAAGAATGGCTGCGCCTTTTCACGGGAGCGCTCGTCGATGTAAGTGACGGCACGCTTCGTCAATTCTGGCAGCACTTCCATGGCTTCGAATCCGGCGCCGGCCGGGCCTCTTCGCGTCGCGCTGTTCGTCCGGCCGAGCATCATCGGGAATGCCTTGTCCACGGTGGGAATTTGCGTGACTCGATCGTCCTCGATGAATGAGTACGGAACCATGTCCAGTGACGCGGCGATCCCAAAAAAGTAATTGAACCCAACAGCGTTCGGCCCGGCTGCAATGGGTTTTGAAAAATCTACGCGCCAGCCATCGGCGCCTTTTTCAATTCCGTCGTTGAAGGGAGCGGTATTGGGCTTGCGCGTCCACGTCATTCCGAGATGCCACTTGCCAATGCAAGCAGTGTGGTAGCCCTGCTGCTGGAGGAAGGCGGGCACGGTCAATCGACCCCGCTCGATCAGCGGCGGGCTCATGCCCCCTTGGACTCCATTCTTGAGGCGCGACCGCCAGTTGTAACGTCCGGTGAGAAGTCCATAGCGCGTCGGGGTGCACACCGCCGAACTGGAATGTGCGTCCGTAAAGATCATGCCTCCCGCGGCGAGCTTATCGAGATGTGGCGTAGCAATCTTGCCCTCGCGATTCAGACAGCGCACGTCGCCGTAACCCAAATCATCGGCCAGGATGTATACGATGTTTGGTTTCGTGAACGCCGCCGCGCTCAGAGCTGGAACACCCAGGAACAGCACCAACAAGAACACGAATCGTTTCATAGCAAAACTTGGGTCAGGTGCATCACGGGAATCTTTCACTGAGATGTTCGACGAGCCGCGGCACGTAAGAATTAAACCGAACGTTGGGTGAAGGACCGTTGGTCGGGAGGGATCGTATCCAGTCGGCCACCGGTGCTGCCTTCGTTCCCAACGCATCAAGGCTGTTCAGCGCGGCGAGGGAACTAAAGACGTTGTGCTTCTTCCAATTCGCTCGTTCGACAAGAAGCGGGAGAACCAATTTCAGATCGGTTTCGCTGCCGAATTGCGCCAGTGCCTCGGCGGCCGTCAGGCTGACGTCCGGCGAAGAATCCTTCAGTGCCTTGCGCAGCTCAGCTTCGCTGGCTCGAACCGCGGGCTCACCCCGCATCAGGACCCCCAGCACTGCCCAGTAACGCACCGCGTTATCCGCATCGCCCACGGCCGCCGTCAACGCAGGCAAGGCATCGGGTTCGAGCATTGATGCACGCTCGGCAGTTTCGAGAATTCGTTTCAGTGGATACTTGCTCGTGTCATGTGCGAAATCGTAAGGAGAGCCTCCGCGGGCCCGAAGGAAGCGTTCGCCTTCAGGAATGAAACCGACATCCCGGATTTTCAGGACGTGTTCCTGCTGGGCCTGGCGCAATCCCGCTTTGATGGCCGAATGCGCAGGTGACTCGGCAAGGTTCTTCACTTCGTCACGATCGGTTTGCAAGTCATACAATTCCTCGGGCGGCTTGCGCTTCCAGAAAGCGTCCTGCACCGGGGTCAGTTTGCTTTCGTTATGCAACTTCTCCCAGATCCGCGTGGTGGGGGTTTGCCACATGAAATCGAGATGCTGCCCGTAGATGAGGTGCGGCATGTAGTTGCGGATGTAAACGTATCGGCCATCGGTGACGCTGCGCACGAGGTCATACCGCTCATCCATTCGTCCGCGAAAACCGTGGAGGAAGCGAGGGGCAGGCGCAATGAACTCACCGAGGAATGCATGGCCTTGCATCCAATCGGGGGGCTTCACGCCGATGAGGCTGAGGAGCGTGGGGGCGAAATCGACAAAGCTGACCAGTCGATCTGAAGAGCCTCCCGCCCTGTAGCCCGGCGGTCGAAGCGACTTGAACTTCTCCGGAATAAACACGACGAGCGGCACGTGCAAACCGGAGTTGTAAGGCCACCGCTTGCTCCGCGGCATGCCTGAGCCATGATCGCCGTAATAGAAAACAATCGTATCGGCGGCCAGACCCGCGGCGTCGAGTTGAGCGAGAACTTTTCCCGCGTCCGCATCGGCCGCGCTTACCACGTCGTAATATTGCGCCCAATCGC
Source organism: uncultured Verrucomicrobiae bacterium (assembly GCA_963760275.1). Classification (GTDB taxonomy): domain Bacteria; phylum Verrucomicrobiota; class Verrucomicrobiia; order Limisphaerales; family SIBH01; genus JANNGC01. The sequence goes on along the minus strand of CAVXCM010000002.1, from coordinate 311,464 downwards.
GGCGCACCTCCGGCGTGTCCGGATGATACGAAGGCACACGCACCCTGGCTGGATCGTGAACGGGCTGATGCGGACGCGCGCGCACTCTGCTCTCATGACTTTTTTCCGAATTGAAGACCGCAAAGAAGGGCTGGCCTGACGCGCGATTGGTCCAGTGCGCCTTCTTCGACGAGTCGTCCCAGACCTTGCCCGGCTTCGCCAGATTGTAATCCTCCTTGTTATTGTTCGAGCAGTAGTAGCCCGCGTCGCGCAGCAACTGCGGATACATTTGTTTTCCGGTTGGATACGGCACCAGGCTTCGCATGTGCTCGCTGCCAGTGGAGGTCGCGTACATTCCAGAGATCAGCGTGGTCCGCGAGGGCGCGCAGACCGGGGCGCATGACCACACTCGCGTAAAAATCATTCCGCGCGCGGCAAGCTTGTCCACGTTTGGAGTGGTGGCGAACGAGTCGCCGTAACACCCCATTTCAATCCCGTGGTCCTCGCTGGTGAGCCACAAGATGTTTGGCCGCTCCGCTGCGCGCACGAGGCCCGCCGTGAATGCCAGCAACACAAGACCGAAAATGATCGGTTTCATAAAGTCGCTCCATCCCCACATGCGTTTGTTTGTCGGCAGGAAAGCCGCGGATTCGATCGCTTGTAAGCTGCCGGTCACGCAAGAATTTTCGTCAACACATCTCCGGCCACGTCAGTCAGCCGATAGCGCCGGCCGTTATGGAAGTAGGTGAGCTGTTTGTGATCGATGCCCAGCAGATGCAGCATTGTGGCGTGAAGGTCGTGGACGGAGACCCGATCGACCACCGCGCGGTAACCGATTTCATCAAGTTCTCCGAAACTCACGCCGCGTTTAATCCCGGCACCGGTCATGAACATGCCGAAGCCGTTCGGATTGTGGTCGCGCCCTCCGTTGCCTTGTGAGACGGGCATGCGGCCGAATTCCCCGCCCCAGATGACCAAGGTGTCGTTGATGAGACCCGTGCGTTTTAGATCGGTAAGGAGCGCATGAATGGGCTTATCCGTGGCGCGGCAATGGCCCTTGTGATTTCCGTTCAGGTCACTGTGCGCGTCCCATTCGCCATCGCTGTAGACCTGCACGAAGCGCACTCCGCGTTCAACCAGCCGGCGAGCCATCAAACACTTCGAGCCGTAGGAACGCGTCTCCTTCTCGTCGAGGCCGTACATTTCGCGCGTGGCGGCACTTTCAGTTTTGAAGTCCACGAGGTCGGTAGCTTCCATCTGCATTCGGTAGGCGAGTTCAAAACTCTGGATGCGGCCCAATAACTCCGCCTCGCCGGGACGCGCTTCGAGATGCTGCTGGTTGAGTTTGGCCATGAAGTCGAGTTGCGCGCGCTGGTCGGCTCGAGAGACATCGGCAGGCCGCGTGAGGTTGATGACGGGGGTATCGCCGGGGCGAAACAGGGTTCCCTGGTAAGTGCTGGGCAGGAAGCCCGAGCTCCAGTTGAGATTGCCCCCCTTCACGCCCTGGTTGTTCCCCAGCACAACATAGCCAGGCAGGCTTTGGTTCTCCGAGCCGAGGCCGTACGTGACCCAGGAGCCCGCGCTCGGAAATCCCGGGCGTGGAATCCCGGTGTTGATCTGGTAAAGCGCCGGCACGTGATCATTCGATTCACTGTAACAGGACCGAATAAACGCAAAGTCATCCACGTGCTGGGCCACATTTGGGTAATGCTCACACACCCAGGCGCCTGACTGGCCGTGCTGCTTGAAGTTGAACGGGGACTTCATCAGTGGCCCGGGGTTGCCATTGAAGACGTCGATCTCGATGCGCTTGCCATCGCGTTTCGTCAACTCGGGTTTCGGGTCGAACATGTCCACCGCACTGGGGGCACCCTCCATGAACAGCCAAATGACGGACTTCGCTTTTGCCGGGAAATGTGCGGGCCGCGGAGCTAGAGGGTTAAGGGCATCCTGCGTGGCGGCCAACAGTCCATTCTTCGAAAAGAGATCCGCCAGGGCGAGCATGCCAAATCCCGCGCCGGCCTTTCTCAAGAAATCGCGTCGCGTCGTAAACGATTCAAACCGTCCGCAATGTTGTTGGGTCGCGTTCATATTGTTGCTCTCACCTTCGGAGCGGGAAGTTTGCGCCCGACATTCCCGCCCACTCAGCCGTCCTGCGCGTTGGGACGCCAGTGTTCGAATCGTCAATCCACATAAATGAATTCATTCAATCCAAACATTGCCTGGCAGAAATCAGTCAACGCCCGCTGCCGGGCATCAACTGGTGGCTGTGTCGGGTTACTCTGCATGCGCGAAGTCACTTGGTGTTCGATGAACCTGTGACTGGCCGCAAGCTCCTCACTGGCGGGAGCCCGTGCAAGCGCCAGCTGAAAGGCCAACGTCACCTGCGCCTCCCAATCGTGACCCGCCGTCGCCGCGAGCCGCTTCGCCAATTCCTCCGCGCGGCGGCGGACAAATGGATCATTGAGCAAGGCCAGGGCTTGCGGCGCCACGGTTGTGTTCATGCGACGGCCGCAACTCACTTGCGCATCTGGCGCGTCAAACGCCTGCATCAGCGGATATTGCACCACTCGTTTATGAAACATGTAAACCGTGCGGCGCCGTGTCTCCGGAGCGTCCGTCGCGTCCCGCGGATAGGGGCTTTTCAAGTTACGAGCTTGCATCGCTTCCGCAGGAATTGGTGGCTTAAACGAAGGCCCGAACATTTTCCGATTGAGCGACCCCGCCACCGCCAGCATGGAGTCGCGCAGGATTTCCGACTCGAGTCGCAACGGACGCCGCCGCCAAAGCAGTCGATTATCGGGATCCACTGTCGTCCGCTCGTCGAGAGCGGTGGCTTGTTGATATGTCGCGCTGTTGAGGATGAGCCGGTGCAGATGCTTGATGCTCCAGCCGCTGCGGACAAATTCGCCCGTGAGCCATTCGAGCAATTCGGGATGCGTGGGCAAATCGCCGCGAATTCCGAAGTCGCTGACGGTGCGCACGAGCCCATCCCCGAAGTGATGCTGCCAAACGCGGTTCACCATCACGCGCCCGACCAAACTCCCTGCGCCATGTTTCAAATCCGTCATCCACGTGGCCAGAGCGCGCCGCTGCTGCGTCGTGTCTTCCCTCAACCTGGTTTGGCGTGCCTCCTTCCAGTAATCCTCAGCCGATTTGCCACGTAACAGCACCGCGATAAAACCGAGATCCATCTTTTCGCGGCGCGCCATAAAATCGCCTCGCTCAAAAAACCATGAGTCGCGGGGTTCCGGTGCGAAATCACGGAAAGCAAACGCGGTAGGCAATGGGGCGGGCTTGCGCCGGTTAACCGCCTGCACGCGATCATCCAGCTCCTTCCAGCGCATTTGTTCCTCGGCCGGCAGAACAGCAACATATTCGGCATCCTCGATCTTGAGTTCCTTCTTGAAGCGTTCGGCCAGCTTTCGTGCGGCCGGTTCGTCACGTTTCTCCCTGAGAAGCGTTTTGTCGGCATCATCGAGCTTCAGTCCGGCAATCTTTCCTGCGCGCACACCTTCAGCAAATGGTGCCCTCGCCTTTCTGAGCCAGTCATCGCGTTCCATCACGGCGAGATCGAACTCCTTTTGCCATTCCGCCACCGTCGCCTGGTGTTCCTTCACCCCGGCTGGTGCGGCGAGCGGCACGTCACCTCGGTCGCCGCTGTTGAAGATGCGCATCAGCCGATAGTAATCACGCGTCGGCAAGGGGTCATATTTGTGATCGTGACAACGCGCGCAGGCCAGCGTGAGACCCAGCATCGCCTGGCCGGTTGTCGAAACCATGTCGTCCAACTCGTCGGCACGATTCCGGAGCTGTTCTTCCTCCATCAATTTTTCCGGCAACGCCGCGTTCACCCCCGCCACGATGAATCCCGTCGCTGCGATCGCCTCGGATGTCTCCGGCGCGAGTTCATCGCCCGCGAGCTGCCAGCGGATGAATTGGTCGAACGGCATGTCTTCATTCAGCGCACGAATGACGAAATCCCGAAAACGATATGCATTCGGCCGGTCACCGTCGCCTTCCATCCCATTGCTGTCCGCGTAGCGCGCCACATCCAGCCAGTGCCGCGCCCAACGTTCCCCGTAATGAGGGCTGGCAAGGAGTTCATCGACCAGCTCCTCGAACGCCTCGCTCGAGTGCTGGAGGCGTTTCACCCACTGCGTCATTTCCGCAGGAGTGGGTGGTAAACCGATGAGATCGTAGTAAACCCGGCGAACCAACGTGCGCGGGTCAGCGGCGGCGGAAGGGACAATCATTTTCGCCTCCTGCGCGTGGCGAATGAATGAATCCACGGCCGTGCGCGGCCATTGAGCGTCCCTCGGCTGCGGCGGCGAAACAGCAGCCAAGGGTCGAAATGCCCAGTGTTCACGATCGGCATCGGTGACCTTCATCTCCGATCGTGCGGGAGCGGTCCCGTTCGTGCCCGCTTCCGGCCATGAAGCGCCGCTATCGATCCATCGTTGAATCAGGGCGAGCTGTCTCGCATTCAAAGCCTCGCCTTTCGGCGGCATCCGTTCATCGTCTTTCTTCGAGGACACCATCAGAAACAGCCGGCTCTGGCTGGAATGTCCCGGCACAATGCCGCGTTCGCCTGAATCACCCCCCTTGAACGCCCACGCCTTTTGGTCCAGTCGCAGGCCGCCTTTCTGTTTATCCGGTCCATGACACTTCACACAGTGGTCCGCCAGCAGTGGCTCGATATCGCGACTGAAGTCCACCGTCGCCGCAGACGAAACCAAGGCCAGCGGCGCCATGGCGAATAGTGAGACGATCGCGCGTATCATGGTGCAAGTCTTAGAGACGTCCCGGCCGCGGCCCCTATTCTTACGATTCTCGAGGCGCGCCAGCCGCATAAGGTGCGATGCACTGTTCTCATCGGATTGTTCATTGCGCATTCGACGGGCGAACTTGGCCGCCTTGCGCCCCGTCCGTGAAGGGAGGGCGTTCGAACTTCAAACCATCCCCTGTCACACGCGGATCGGTGGTGTCGTTGAGCACTTTCATCAAGCGCCGCGCCAACTTGTTCTTCTCCACGAGATACGACGGCTCGGTTGCCACGTTCTTCGTCTGGGCCGGATCCGTGCGCAAATCATACAGTTCTTCGGCGGGACGCTTGGCAAAAGCGCGCTCGTAGTAAGCCTGGAACTGCGCCTCCTTACGCCGGCTCACGAGCCACGCCTTGGTCGGACTCGCATCCATATCGGGAAAAGCAATGCGCGTGTTCGTCTCCAACTCGCCTGCTCCCGGCTCGCTTGTTTCTGTCACGGCGTACGGCGCGCCCATTGGCCAGCGGTCGGGCGCAAAATTTCGCACGTAAATGTAATCCTTGGTGCGGATGGCGCGCATCGGGTAAGGGAGATTGCCATCACGTGCCGCACTGACATGACGCTCCCGCCCCGTGACCACGTATAACCGTATGGGATCAATCTGTCCGCCAGCGGAGGACTTCAATTGGGGAACCAAACTGCGCCCGTCCACGCGAGCCGGAATCTTTACACCCCCAATTTCCATGAAGGTCGGGGCCAGATCCATCAGGTTCACGAAGTCATCGACCACGCGTTCGCTTTTTCCTTTGGGCCACCGAGCAACCAGGGCCACGCTGGTTCCGAAATCGTAGAGGTTACATTTACCGCCGGGGACGCCGGGCATCCCATGATCGCCGCTAATGACAATGACGGTGCGTTCGAGTTCGCCCAGTTCTTCCAGTCGCTTCAATAGGATTCCGATGTAGGAATCGTAGGCCTGGGATTCACCGAGGTAGTCCGCGACATCCTCGCGAATCTCGGGCACGTCCGGCAAATACCGATGCATCTTCCCGCGCAACGAGTCCGGCTCGATGCCCCACAGTTTCTTTCCCGAACTCTTGACCCAGGTGCGATGGGTCGTCGTAGGTCCGAAGAAATACAGCCAGGGTTGGCCCGGCTTCCGGTCGGCGAGAAACGCGTCAAAGTTGCCACGCACTTGACTGAGGATCCTGTCCCGGGCTTCAGCCAGGCTCAAGCTATTGGACATCATGCGCGTGGCCTCCTCGGAGAAATTGTTCGGCAACCGTCCCGCCATTTCATACGCGTGCTTCTGCCCGCCGATGGGCGCATCGGCCGGCGTCCCCGGGCTCCATACCTTGTAAGTCTTGCCGATGTGATAGCCTGCGTCGCGCAACACCAGCGGGAAGCTCGGAATGTTCGTGTTCCAAACGGCGCCTTGCAGGATGGCCCCGCGATCGGTGTTCCACCAATAGCGTCCCGTGAGCAACGAACTGCGGCACGGAGTGCAGGACGGCGAGGGAACAAACGCGTTGCGGAAAATCACGCCCTCGCGCGCCACGCGGTCCACGTTGGGAGTCCGCACGATCTGATTGAGCGATGGCCCGTCATCCAGCCTGCCATACGCGCTTGCATAACGTCCCCAATCATCAGCGAAGCAGAAAAGAATATTGAAGCGGTTCGTGTCCGATGCGCCGCGCAGCAGCGGCGCAAAGCAAAGTGCGCAGAGCATGAGCAATCGCAGAGTGGGCTTCATGCAACAAGGATGGCGGATGCGTCGGCGGGGATTCAACGACAGACTCGGGGAGGCTTCGCCGCAAGGCGCGATGGGTCCAATGACGACAGCAGAAACCGTCCACGCCTGGCGCCTGAAGAGAAATTATCGCGAGCCGGGAATTCCGGACGAGACATCACTCACTTCGAGCTGCAGTGCGGCGAGAAATCCGCGCGCTTTCGCCATTGTTTCCTCGTACTCGGCCGCAGAATTGGATTCGGCCACGATGCCGGCGCCAACATTGAAGTGGGCATGCCCTTCCTTCACCAGCGCGGTGCGAATGATGATGCTAAGCTGGCTCTCGCGGTTGAAGCCAAGATAGCCGAGCGCTCCCGTGTAAGGTCCGCGAGTGACGGGTTCGAGCTCATCGATAATCTCCATGGCGCGGAATTTCGGCGCGCCCGTAACGCTGCCCCCGGGAAAACAGGAAGCAAAGGCGTGGAAGTGCGTTCCACCATGGCGGATGCGGCCCTCAACCGTGGAGACCAAATGTTGCACGTGGGCATAACGTTCCAGCCGCACGAGCTCCGGCACCTGCACTGAGCCATACTCGCAGACCCGGCCCAGATCGTTGCGGAGAAGGTCGGTGATCATGACCAACTCCGACATTTCCTTGCCACTGGTTTGCAACTCATAGCTGAGCTGCGCATCCCGCGTCGAATCATTGGAACGCGGGCGCGTGCCCTTGATCGGACGGGTCACGATGTGGCGGCCACTGAGTCGCAGAAACAATTCGGGCGATGAGGAGACCAGTTGAAACCCACCGCAGTCGAGGAAGGCGGAGAAAGGCGCGGGCGAAATCTCGCTGAGCCGTTCAAATAAACTCCAACCCGTCAACTCGCACTCCGCGGTGAGCCTGTGCGACAGGTTCACCTGATAAATATGGCCCCGTCGGATGTAATCCCTGGCGCGCTCCAATCTGGAAATAAACTCTTCGCGCGTGAGGCTTGATACGAGGGCGGGTGGCTGACTGCGTCCCTGGCCGTCACGCGGCTCCTGAGCTTTCGCACACTTGTTCCCTGTCGCGTGTTCAAACGTCTCTTCCAGAGTGCGCAGCTTTAAATCCCAGTAATTGAACTCCTCTTTCGCACGGCGCTCGTCGCGGGAGCCATCCGCGTGCAAACCGGTCGAGACGATCCAGGTTTTGTCGAGGCGATGATCGAAGACCACAAGGCTGCTGTAAAAACCGACGCAGCAATCGGGGAGTTCCAGATCGTTCACCGCGGTGCGCGGGAGCCTGGCTTCCACGAAGTTCTTCAAGTCATAGCCCCAGTAGCCAAAGCAGCCTCCCAGCGGAAAGGGAAGATCGACTTCATCCAGCAGTTCGTAGCGAGCCATCAAGGCGTCGAGCAGGTGCCACGGATTCCCGAACTGTTCATGCGTGCCATCGGCGGAGGTGATTTCGCAACGCGATCCATTCGACGTAAAGCGCAAGAAGGGACGGGCCACGACAAACGAATAACGCGCCTGCGCAAAAGCAAATTGGGCGCTGCGCAAAAGCATCACTCCCCGTTCACCCCGGAGCCTGCGAACCAAAGCTTCCGGGGAAGCCGTGACGGACATTTCCTGGATCTGAGGACGCATGGCTACCACGCAAGCAGATCGGCCAGGTGCCCTTCCTTTTCAAGGGGTGACACGATCGCGAGGTTCAATCGGGAAGGTTGAAAATATTCGCGGGCTGCTGCCCGCATTCCGGCCGCGGTGACGCTGAAAAGCCGGTCTTTCGCCTGGCCCGGCGTCACGATCTTGCCATAAGACAGAATCCCTTCGCCCAGCCAGTTCATTTGGTTCTCTGTTCCTTCGAGACTCAATTCCATCTGGCCAATGACAAAATCTCTCGCCCGACGCATCTCGGCATGTCCGACGGCTATTTGCGTCAGCGACCGAAGCTCACGCGCGATGATGCGCAATGATTTCTCCAGGTCATCATGATCCAGGCCCGCGGAAATCGTGAGGGCGCCGGTGTCTTCAAGGAAAGCCCACGAACTGTAAACGCTGTAAGCCAGGCCTTTGTCTTCGCGCAGGATTTGGAAAAGCCGTGAACTCATGCTTTCGCCCACCACCGCATTCAGGATCCGCAAAGCAAAACGATGCTCGTGATGCCGGGAACACGCCCGAATCCCGAGCGCCATCTGGGTCTGCTCGGTTTGTTTGGATTGCAGTCGAACAAGCGGCGCGCTTTGTTGCGTGTCTGCGGGAACAAAGCCCGGCTTACGCCCCGCTGGAAATTTCCCAGCGACTTTTTTTACCGCCCGAAGCACATCGGAATGCGGGAGCGGCCCCGCCACCACCAGGAGTGTATTGGACGCGCCGTAATGAGTTTGAAAAAATCCCACCAATTCGGCACGGCGGAGGCCATCCAGCGTTTTCTCCGTGCCCGTCAATGGTCGGCCGAGGGGATGATTCGGCCAAAGTGTTTCGTGGAGCAGGTCATGGACAAGTTGGGCCGGCTGGTCCCGATACATCGCAATCTCTTCCTTGATGACATCGCGTTCCTTGGAAATATCCGCCGGATTAAATCGCGAATTGAGGAACATGTCCGTGAGCACATCCAACAACTCGTGAAAGCGACTGGCATGGGCACGCGCGTGGAAGCAGGTGTGCTCCTCGGTGGTGAATGCGTTCAGGTAACCGCCCACCCCTTCGACGGCTTCCGAGATTTCCTTCGCAGTTCGTTTCTTGGTGCCCTTGAAGAGCAGATGTTCGATGAAATGCGCGGCGCCCGAATGCGGTTCCGCCTCGTAACGACCCCCGACCCCCACCCATAAACCGGTGGCCACACTGGCCATGTGCGGCATGTCGGCGGAGGCAACAGTGAGACCGTTCGGCAATCGGGTGAGTTGATACACTGGGGTGAAAGCTACGCGCGCGGCGTCCGGACACAAGCGCAGGATATTCACACACGCTGACGGCGGCCTCGAAAACCTTTTGCAAAGCAGGCCGGGCCATTTCTCGCAAAAGGTTTACTCCTTGTTCTCACCCTGGTTGCTACATTCTCGCCAATGATCCCGCTCGCCAATAATCGTAAAATGACATTGAAAGCATCGGACGGTAACGGTGGAAAGAACGATGCGACGCGGGTTCAAGAATCAAGCAACTTGGAGCTCAGCGAAGGTCCGGCTATTCAGATCCCCAGCCCTAAAGAAAAAAGAGCGGAAGATGGCTTCCGCTCTCGTCTTAAATCGGGCTGGAACAGCTTACTTGCTGTAGCTCCAACTTTTTACTTTTCCGTCCTTGTCGAAATCCACAATGCGCAGCTTGGGCCGGTAGCCGAAATTGAACGGGATGAATTGCTCGCCCATGTTCAGGTTATAAATCCAGCTCTCGCCATCGCTGCCCACGCGAACGTTGTCGGTCTTGCCGTAAAGGGCGATGACCTGATCTTTCGTCATGCCCACTTCAGGATTCTTCTCGTTGGCGTGCGTCGCTTGTTTGGACTGCGAGCCTGAATTGTCGCTGGCGCAACCGGCAAAAATCAAAGCGGCGGCTGCAAACAATGGAACAAATCTCTTCATAGGATGTGTTGAGTTGAGTTCTTTACTTGAGCTTGCCGAGCGTTTCACGAATCGCGTTAAAGTTCGGCAAATCCTTGGGGGTGGCGGTCTGTTCGCTGTATTGCACGACCCCGTTCTTATCGATGACGAACGCGGCACGGGCGGCCGTGGAACCGAAGCCGCCCAGATCCTCGAGCAACACGCCGTAATCCTTCGAGGTTTTCTTGTTCAGGTCGCTGGCGAGCGTGATATCGATCTTCTCCTTCGCCGCCCACGCCTCTTGCGCAAACGGACTATCAACGCTGACCGCAATAACGTCCGCGTTGAATTGCTGGTAGGCATTCAACCCCGCCGTGACATCGCACATTTCCGTGGTGCAGACGCCGGTGAACGCAAGCGGGAAAAACAGCAGCACGGTGTTCTTCTTCCCGAGATTGTCCGCGAGCTTCACATCCGTAACATTACCGCCCTTGCGGGATTTGAGAGAAAAGTCAGGAGCTTTGGAGCCGACTGGAATTGCCATAATTTAAATCCTCTTAGTTTTTTGCGCTGTGCGCGACGGGTTTATAGGAGCCGTTCCATCGACGTGTCAAACAAGGTTTCGATGGCAAAAGTATGCGGTGCGCCCGGCGCCGGGGCCCACTCCGGCCGCTCCTAATGTGCGCCGGTTTCGCGCCACTCGTCAGTGACGGCCCAAAGATTCTTCGGGCTCAATGAACCGCCGAAGCGAAGCAATCGAGTGCTGCCGTCCGCGAAACTAAAGTTTGCTCCCACGCCGTGCCGCGTTTGATCCACGACCTCCAAATCGTTCCCATTGCCCTGGAGATAATCCATGTGTTTGTGTGTGTATTCCGAACGCATTTCACCAAACAGGATCGTGTCGGAGGGTTGCTTGAGCGCCGATTCGGGTAAACCTTCCTCCAGCTGGTAATTGAGGTAGGCGTCAAGGTTCGGGCCAAGGGCGAAATAATCATTCCATCCGTTCATGAGATAACTGCGCTGATGAGTGGGAAGATCAGTCGGGCAGTGCAGCAGGTTGCTGCTCACGTAGTAGGTTAACAACCGCTCCGGCCACCACGGCGCCTTGCGCGGCGTAAACCTGCCGTCATTTTCATCGGCGAACATTTGCTGCGCCAGCCCGAGCTGGCGCATATTGTTCACGCACGAAATACGGCGCGCACTTTCTTTTCCCTTGGCAATGGCTGGGAGGAGCATGCTGGCCAAGATCGCGATGATCGCAATCACCACGAGCAATTCGATGAGTGTGAATGCCCGCGAGCCCGAGATGTGCCGACAATTCTTCTGCGTTAATTCCATAGTTTGATTTTCTGACCGGCTCGTGTTCGCCGGTCGTGCGTCCTAACGCTGTTAAACGACCGAGTTTACTGCGGCACTATTCAAACAACTCTTAATGAACGGTGGCGGGGTACAAACCACCACGCGGCTAATGTCCGTTAACGCGGATCGCTCGAGACCACGCTCAGGTTTCCACCGGCGACGCGATAGAACGACTTTGTCCGGACGAAGTCAGCCGGGGCACCAGTGATGATCTCAAGCGAACGCGGGGCTAGCAAGGCCAGGGCTTCGGGCACATCCACCACGCGAAGAACGTTCAGGAAAATAGGACTCAACTTGTGTGAGGCGGGCGGTTCAATGACGGAGACACCTTCAAGACGTGGCTCGAACAGAGCGGCGTAAGCTCCAATCACCCCCGCAGTTCTCCGTCCAACGATGCTCCAATGAACGTCGGGTTCAGAATAAACAACCCCACGAGCCACGGCCAGTGCATCAATGACCTTGCCGGTATCAACTGTCCGTCCGAGCAATGGAAGTGCCCGGCGAATGTAATAGGGAGGCGGATCCTCTGAGTCCGGCGCGCGCAATCCTCGGGGCGCAATCAGGAGCAGCGAGGCATCTCCAACATTCTTCGGAAGCCATGCGGGCTTCACATCCAATGAGTCCTCGTCTTCCAGAACGACCAGCCAGCGCCGGTCCCCTGCTCCAGCCTTTCCGGCCGGAAAATATTTCCATGAAACGGAAACGCCTGGCTCTGAAATGGTCGTGCCGGTATGCGGCGCCTTCGCGTCGAGACGTAGTGCCGTACTTTCGTGTGTTTGCGGAACGCTTCGAAAAACAAGCCGACGCAAGTCAGCCATTCTTTGTGTCTGCCACCGTTGGAACGCCTCCAGGTCATCCGGTATTTCATCACGGGCCATCGGCACGAATAACTCGTCGATCCGGGTATTGATTTGATCCGTTGGCAGCGCATCAGGAAACGCGCGTAGCATCCTGCCCTCGAACGGGGGCAACTCGGGTTCTGTGACCGGCGCATCCTCGTTCTTTAGGAAGCGATTCATCCAGCGATAGGCCATCAGTCGCAGCTCAACCTTGTCCTCGTGCCCCCCCGGTACGACGCCGATGTCGAACACTCGGTCAGTGCGGTTCGTATAGAACCCGTAGAGGCGCTCGAGCCGGGCGCGGATGCGATCGTTGCCATTCATCGGGAAAATGGTGTCGTGGCCGGAATTCTCGAACAGCATGGGTCGTGGCGGAATCAGGGCGGCGATCTGCGTCCACGGCCACTGAAAGGTGTTGATCAAAAACATGCAGTCGCAATGCCCATTCACTATCTTTTCACCGACATAATCTTCCAAGTCGCTCATGCCACTGACCGGGACGGCGACCTTCACCCTTTCGTCCGCGGCGGCAATCCAGAACGTGGCCGCGCCACCACCCGAGATGCCTGTGACGCCAATGCGATCCGGATCGACCTCGGGCCGGCTTAGCAAATAATCGATCGCGCGCATTCCATTCCAGCACTCGACCCCCGCTGGCGTATAGCCTCGTGCCTGCCACCACCACCGGTTTTCCCGATAGGTGCCATGATGCGTGGCGCCAATTTCACCCAGCTGTAATGTGTCGATCACCAAACACGCATAACCATGCGTGGCGAACCACATGCCATGCTGCTGAAACGCGGTCTTGTTTCCGTCCCGCCCTCGTCCGGAGTGACCGCAGACATATAAGATCGCCGGAAGCTTCGCGCCGGCTTTCGCACCCCTGGGCAGATACAGATTGCCCGTGACGTAGAGTCCCGGGCGACTTTGGAAATGTAAGTTTTCGACTCGGAAACCTTCTTTCCGTTCCAGCACGCCCGTCACCTGCGCCTGTAACGGCGTGCGCGCCGGCATCGGCCACAATCCGAGCATCTCGAGATAGTCCTGACGTCGTTGCATCCTGTGTGCCTCCCACTGAGCACGGTTTGTAACGCCGTCGAGGAATTGCGCATCGAGCCGAACCGCTTCCCGCTTAAGCGCCGCCCGATCCAGCTCGCTACGAATAGAAGGTGCTCCCGGCTCAGCCCCGCTCGCCATCGTCGCGGATAAGCAAAACCAACCCAGGGCACGGGTGAAATTCGATTTCATGGAGGGCGCAATTGCACGACGGTCCAAGCCGTATGTCAAAGATGATCGCGGCTCAAACAGGATGGCAGTCCGCACGGACTCGAATGAAAGTTGCGGATCACCGTGCCGTTTTACTACCGGCAAGAAATCACCGGCCTCCGCAAAACCTGGGCTGCAACCTTCTCCGGCCGCATCGGCAACTCGTTCGTTCGCGCCGTAGGTATCCCAAAGGAATGTCAGTTAGATTTCCGCCGTGCGTGGAACACCACCAAGCAGAGTATGCAGCCGCTCGACGAATCAACTTTCCGTGGGCTGTGCACCTTGCGTTACCGGAAACACCCATTCTCCAAGGGGTCTTAAGCCGCCACGGTCCCTTGAGAATCGACAACCAATTCTGCATTTCCGGCTTGGCGCTGAAGAATGAAAACAATCGCCTCGAACGCAGAATCGAAAACTCTTGCCTGAGTTACTTCAAGGGTCCACCCGGAATCGCTGAGCAGAGCTGGCGGTCGCCTCGGTGACGAATTCGGATCTTCCTCATTATATCGTCGGCACCGGCCGGCGGAATGTCGCTGTATTGCTTCTCCTCCCGCTGGCCGGGCCCAAAGTGTTATTTCGAGCGGGAACGCGACTGCGGCTTTCCATTCTTAGGCCGACTGCCTCCGCCCTCTTCGCTCCCGGCGTCTTCCTCTTCTTCCTCACTGGCCTCCTCAGCATTGACCACGGACTCGGCTATTTCAGTGAGTTTCTGATCTGTTTCCTTTTCTTCATCAAGGCTCTCCTCGAGTAACTCGACTGCTTCGTCGATCCCGAGCTGGGTGGCCCAGGCGATGAGCGAGCCGTAAGCGGCAATCTCGTAATGCTCCGCCTTCTGAGCCGCACAGATCAGCGCCGCGTCGCCTGCCTCTTCCTCAATCATTTCCGCGCCCTCTTCGATCAATCCTTGCATGCCCTTGCATTTCTTGCCGCGCGGGGCTGTTTCAAATAGCTCGAACGTTTTTTCCAGGCGCGTGATTTGTTCCTCCGTCTGATCGATGTGCGCCTCGAAAGCCGCCTTCAGTTCCTCATTCTCCGCCGCTTTCGCCAATTTAGGCAGGGCTTTCAGCAGTTGCTTTTCGGCGTCAAACAGATCGCGCAGTTCATCAACGAAGGTTTCTTTTAAATTAGCCATATAGTTTTTCCTTCCAGCAGCTGTTTGAGTTTTCGTCTCCTCTACACAGAACCGTTTCTCCAGGTCGCCTTTTCCTGCAATCCGTAAGCCTACGGAAAATTTTAGGTTGAACTGGAATCGCCGTGACGCAGCCTCATCCAAGCCGGGGAAACGTCAGTGAATGCAGTCTTGAAGGACAAGGCGGTTTCGCCGGATTCGCGGCTCGGTCTCGCCTCCAGATAGGAGCTGGCTAGCGGATCATTCTCCCGCGGAGAAAGTGAACCGAGGGAAGTGCCCGCCCGCGGCGCGCAGCTGAGTATTATTTTTCTTTGGCAGGAACTAACGTGATTTCCCCATTGGGCTCCACATAGCCGTATTTGATTTGGTCCACGGACTCCAACCCATGGGCAGCGCGTGCCGCTTCCAGGATTTCATCCTCATCGATCCGCAGCTCATTCATTCGTTCACGCTGCAACTTCCCGTGTCGCACGATCATTACAGATCGGCCTTCAAGCAGGTATTTGCACCGCGGGAAATGCTGCTTCAGTTCTGAAAGTCCCAGGCTGGTCACAACAAGCGTGAGGATGAGGAGAACCGCATTCGTCACAGAATGATCACTGTCCACCATCGCTTCCTGTGTGACCTCGCTGATGATGAGCAGCAGCACCAGGTCAAAGGTGGTCGCCTTCGACAGGGTTCGGCGCCCCGATATGCGGAAGACGATTAAGAGGAAGAAATACACGAACAATCCGCGAAGCACTGAATCCATACGCGTCCTCTCCTTAAGGAAATGCAAAATGTTGCAGGTCAACTTTCGGACCTTCTGCGAGACCGACCGCGTATCTCAGCCGTCCGAAATGGGTGCTCAGAAACCGGATGGTCACCTGCGTAGGAGCGTTGGTTTGGCTGCGGATGTCATAAGCAAAGAAGTCCGCTCCACCACTGACTCCGGCTGGTTCCGGGTCGATGCGCTGGATTTCAACCTGTTGCACGAACGCCTTGCTCAACTGCAATTGGATCATTCCGTTCGTCACCGCGCGGGCGTTGACTGCGATTTTTAATTCGACGGGAGCCTGGTAGCGGATGAACCGGAAATATTCGACATCCAAACCTGCATCGATACTTCCCGCCCGCATTTTGCTCAGGGGGCCTTTACCCATCAGACCGCTCAGTGCCGCGCCCAGAATTAACAAAAACAGGGCGACTCCGATTCGATGGATAAGCCGGGAACGTCGGCGTGTATCCGACGGTGAAACATCATCGTTATTCGCCATACAGTTCAGTGAGCCGAACGTTTCGGGCCCAGCGGACTTTGCTGTGTTCAAGGTGCCGCTTGAATTCCAACTCTCTCTCGACCAAGACCCTTCCACCGACTCGGAACGTGTCAAATGGTGGCGCCGTCATTCCACACGTTGCGACCATTTCGTGGCGGTGGAGATGAACAACATCCGTTCCACGCCTTCCTTTGGGTCCGTGTCCCACGGGAAAATTGCGGCCCTGCAAGAATGTTGTAAACTGGACGTCGAGGAGACGTATGGCTGAAAGGAGACCGCCGTATTTACATTATCATCGGAACCGTCGCGTTCTTGATTCCCCCTCCTCAATCAATTCCAACGAATGTTTTTGCCACGAACTGCTATGAAATCATTACTCGCTTTGACCATCGCACTGGCGTCAGCCGGTTGCTCTGAATCCAGCCTGAATGCCCAGCCGGCAGGCAGGACCGTCCGGCCTCTGCCTGATGCTGTGCAGGAGGCGCAAACACCGCGCGCGACAAACTCCGCACGGCTCGAGCATCGGCTGACGCCGCATGATCGGTCCGCGGTGTTCACAGGTTCAAATGCCCCCGCGTCCTCGCCCGCGCTGAAGGAACAACCGGAGCAAGGGGAGATACGCGGTTTCGACTTCGCGCGCGATCCGCTGAACGCGAAGCGGCCAATGCAAACGGCCGAGGAAATCATGAAGGAGGACATTGCGGCCAAACCGAAGGTCATGGAAGCGCAGCGCAAGCTCTTGGAAAGCCGTTACAATCTCACCCCTAAACTTGATCCCACTGTCACGATGTCCCGCGGCAAACCATTAGCCGTGGGCCCGACGGCGAAGTTACGGGATGGTGTGACATGGGACAGCTTGGGCAAAATGTCTGCCGCCGAGATAAAAAACGCCGGGGTATTTCCCTATCCTTCGCTCCCGCATCCCAAACATACGCCGGGAGGCCAGGTGTTTCCGCAGATGCAGATCGACATGTTTCCCCGCCTCGAACGATTCGACGTGGACTTCGATTTGCCAGAAGCGTTTCTCCCTGAATTTCCGCCGGCGATGTTTCTGCAAAACCGTCCGGAGTTGGGCGATGTCTCCCGGGGGGAAGTCGTTTCAATCAACAACTTTCATCGTTTGTTCAAAGACATCCTGACCCCGGTCCAACTGGACGGCCTGCGCATGCTGGTCACGCCCCTGCCCCAGGAAGAGTTCAACGCCACGGACGATCGCAAGACCGTCAATCCCAGCCTCGGGGTGACGTGCCTCGATTGCCACGTGAACGGACACACCGCCGGACAATTCCATCTGAACCCAGACGACCGGCCACAACAGCGGCGTTTCCGCCTCGATACCACGAGCCTGCGCGGCGTATCACAGCAACAGATTCACGGGTCGAAACGCAGCCTCCGTTCGGTGGAGGATTTTACCGAATTTGAACAGCGCACCGCCTATTTCAACGGCGATCCAATTCACGCCATGAAGAAAGGCGCGATGGTCCTGGACCGCGTGGTGGTGAGTCACATGGCGCAGATGCAGAACATGTTTGATTTCCCGCCGGCGCCAAAACTCAATCATTTGGGCCGCCTCGATCGCAGCAAAGCGACTGAAAGCGAAGTTCGCGGAGAAGATTTGTTTTTCGGAAAAGCCCAGTGCGCCTCATGTCACACGCCGCCGGCCTACCTCGACCATCAGATGCATGATTTGAGAGTGGAACGGTTTCTCGACGAACCACCGCGTGGACCGATCAAGACGTTCACTTTGCGAGGGATTAAAGATAGTCCGCCCTACCTACATGACGGCCGTTGCCTCACGCTTGAGGACACCGTCGAGTTCTTCAACCTCGTGCTCGACCTGAAGTTGAGCGCGCAGGAGAAGACTGATCTCGTCGCCTTCATGCGCCAACTTTGAGACCAGCAGCAAACGCCCGCGCCTCGTTTGGAAGGGCTTTGAGATTGAGGCGCGGTGCGTTTGTGGCTCACGCGCTCAATTCCCAGGACCCGGATTACCTGGTTCGGTGTTGCCGCGAACTGCGAAAGCCCGAGGAAATTTACAGATAAAATTCTGTCCTCACTTTCCCCCACACGATCTCGCTGCTAACCTCACGACGCAAAAATGAAGAGTCTCTTTGTAATCTTTGTCCGCAGCATTGCAGTCGTACTATTCGCTTGTTTGGTCTGGGCATTCTGGTCGGAAGCGCAAGCGGCCACGAATGAGTTGATTGGGCCGCCGGCACCGGCGTCCGCAACGGCACCTGTCCCAACGGAGAAGGCGGCCGTCTGGCTCACGTTCGGCCTCGACCGCGTACCGTGGCTGCAAGGCGAGGTGGCCGACATTCCCCTCTGGCAATATCTCGCCTCGCTCATCTACATCTTCCTCGCCTTCTACGTTTCCAAGTTTCTGGACTGCTTCATTACCAATCGAGTCCGCAAGTGGGCGGAGAAAACTGCGACCCGGTTTGATGACCTGTTCCTCGAATTGATCCGCGGCCCTGTAAAAGTCGTAAGCTTTGTCGTCCTGCTGCACATCGGGATGAAGGTGTATGCCTGGCCAGACAGCCTGGAAATTTTCTTTTCCAAGGGCTTGAAGATCTTCGTGGCTTGCTCACTCACCTACGTCTTGCTCAAAGCCATCGACCTGCTCATGGGCGTTTGGAAACAGCGCAGCAACACACCCGGGCACGAGCAATTCAGCCGACAGTTGCTTCCGCTGATCAGCAAGAGCCTTAAAGTGTTTGTCGTTATCGTGGCGGCGTTGGTGACCTCGCAAAACTTGGGCCTCAATGTCACCGGCCTCATCGCCTCGCTTTCCATCGGCGGCCTGGCTCTCGGTCTCGCGGCGCAAGATACGCTCGGCAATCTTTTTGGCGCCGTTGCCATTCTCACCGACAAACCATTCCTCGTCGGAGATCGCATCCAGGTGGAGACTGTTGATGGGACGGTCGAGCAAATTGGTTTTCGGAGCACGCGAGTGCGCAATCTCGATGGCTATCTGGTCACCATTCCCAACAAGACGATGGGCAACGCCATCATCACGAACATCGCCCGGCGGCCCACCATCAAGACCGTGATGAATCTCGGCCTCACCTACGACACGCCCGCCGAAAAAGTGGATCGCGCGCTGAAGATCCTCGAAGAGATTTTTCGACGCCACCCCATGACGGCCGAACTAAGCCTCAGCTTCAACAAGTTCGAAGCTTCCTCTCTCAACATCAACCTGGTGCATTTCTGGAACTCAACGGACAACAAAGCGTATCTAGCCGGCATACAGGCGATGAACCTCGAGGTGAAACGCCGCTTCGACGCCGAGGGCATCGCCTTCGCATTCCCGACCCAAACGGTCTATTTGAAACAGGATTCGGATTGGAAGCTGAACTTCCCGGACGCCAACAACGGCTCAGGTCGTTCCGACAGCGGCACCGCCCAACTATTGCCACGAGGCACGTCATAACGCATTTGCGCAAAGGGCGACGAGCATCGTCACCGGGCGGGCTCAGGTTTATCTCCGTGAGGTGCCGTTTTGCGAAAGGAGCGCTGAGCAAGGAGCAGCGCCGCAAAGATGAGCATGGCGCTGAAGAAGAACGCTGCCCCCGGCAACTTCACTACGGCGTCGTCGCGGAGGAAATGAGCGAACAAGGCGGTGGCTAGCGGTGTCCCGATAATTCCAGCGACGCTCGCCAGGCTGGAGAGCGCACCCTGCACACTTCCCTGTTCGTTCGCACCGACGTTGCGGGAAATCAATCCTTGCACGGCCGGCCCCATTACTCCGCCGATCGAACCCGCGAAGAGAATTGCGTAGATCATCCACCCTTCTGTCGCGAGCCCATAGCCAATGAAGCTGCACGTGGCGACCAGCATTCCGAACACCGCTGTTTTGCGCTCACCCAATTTGCACACGACGATTCGGGTCAAGCCACCCTGCACAATTCCCGCCATCAACCCAACGATGGCGAGCGAGATGCCGACCTGCCGAGAATTCCAGCCGTAGCGGTGACCTGTGTAGAGAACCCACGTGCCGGGCAATGCCTGGTGCGCCACATTGACGAGGAAGTGCGTGCCCGCGAGTCCGAGCACGATGGGATGTTCCCGCAGCGCGATCAACGAGCCGATGGGATTTGCGCGCTTCCAACTGAACGGACGGCGGTTTTCGATCGCCAGCGACTCGGGCAGCACAAAACAGCCGTAGAGCCAATTCACAAGCGTGAGCGTGCCGGCGACGATGAATGGCAGACGCAAATTGATCTCACCGAGCAACCCGCCCAAAGCCGGTCCCGCAATGAAGCCAATGCCAAAGGCGGCACCGATCAAACCGAAGTTGGCCGCTCGTTTTTCCGGGGGGCTGATGTCAGCGATGTAAGCACTGGCGGCCGCGATATTCGCTCCCGTGATTCCGGAAATGACCCGCCCCACGAACAGCCAGGCGAGACTCGGAGCGTAGGCGAAAAGAAAATAATCCAAGCCAGAGCCGAGTAACGAAATGAGGATGACACGCCGCCGGCCATAGCGGTCCGACAAGCTGCCGATGAGCGGCGCGCAAATGAACTGCATCAACGAGTAGAGCGCTGCCAATGCGCCGTAGGTGTGAGAAGCCGCCGCAACATCACCATGCTGAAACTGTTCCACCAGCTTAGGCAGAATTGGCACCACCAGTCCGATGCCCACGATATCCAGCACCAGAGTGATGAAGATAAAAATGATCGCTGGCTTGTTAGTCCGGACGAGCTTCACGAGCGCGAAGTAGAATGCAGACGCGCGAGCGGATGCAAGGGAGGAACCGGCGCGATGCGCTCAATCGACAACACCAAAAAGAATTTGGAGCTGTTGTTGAAGACCTTCCATTTCAGCACCCTGGCAGTTGAATTTCACCGGAGCGGCTAGCGCCCTCAATCAACGCGGACGCGGAAGAATTGGGCCGAAGCCGCTACGTTGGTGTTGAACCTGAGATGCATGCCATTGCCCGTAAGCACCCGTGAAGTCGACCAGGCTGGAGGTGAGAGCGACTCCGACCTTTCCAGTGTGTAAGTTCGATTTAGCTCGGAAGGCAGATTGAAATGAATCGAGTTTCCCCCGCGCGTTTGTGTGATGAAGGGCCGGAAATCATGCGCTCGCATCAGCGCCACACTGTGAAAGGATCCCGCCGCGATGCGAGCCACGTTCCGCAAATACGTTGGAACATTGGTCACCCCGGCGTCGGTTCCGCCCCAGGCAATGACCGTCCCATCGGCACGAAGCGCGAGCGTATGAAAGTCGCGTGACGCAATCGCCACAACATTTGTAGCTGCCTCGGGAACATTGGTCGCGCCATAACCCGGACTGCCCCAGACAACGACCGTCCCGTCTGTTCGCAAGGCCACACTGTGGTCGTAGCCACCCGCCACGCTCAAGACGTTGGTCAGATACGCCGGCACATTGGTTTTACCGAATTGACCGTTTCCCCACGCCACAACCGATCCATTCGAACGTACGGGCCAGCGTATGACGGTGACCGGCAGCGATGAACATCACGTTGCTCACGCCCTGCGGAACTTGCGCGGGTTGTGCTCCCCCTGCTCCTGAGCCATACCTTCCCCATTCGACCGCAGTGCCATCTCGTTGCAGCGCGACGCTGTGCATCTCCCCACCGGCGAGCATCGCTACATCATGCAGTCCCGCCGGAACATTGGTTTGCCCGGCACTATTCAAGCCCCATGCGATGATCGTTCCATTCGAAAGCGATGCCAGGCCGTGATAATCCCCTGACGCAACTAGCGCCACGTTAGTAAGAATGGGTGAATTGTTGCCGGAACCGACCAAGGTTCCGTCGCGTCCGAGGAACAAAGAGCCCGAGACGCCTGCCGCAATGGCGACGATGTCCGTGGCGTTCGTCGGGACCGCAGCGGAGTTGCCCCAAGCGACGACGTTGGGAACCGTAATTCGTGCCACCGCGCTGAACTCTTCGCCGAAGGCATTG
Source organism: uncultured Verrucomicrobiae bacterium (assembly GCA_963760275.1). GTDB lineage: Bacteria > Verrucomicrobiota > Verrucomicrobiia > Limisphaerales > SIBH01 > JANNGC01. The sequence goes on along the minus strand of CAVXCM010000002.1, from coordinate 289,694 downwards.
GCGACGCGCACCGAATAGATTCCTGCCTCCAGTGTCGTGGCGTTACTCAAGGTCAACGTGGAGTTCGTCGCCCCCGGAATCGCCCGGCCATTGCGCAGCCATTCGTAACGCAAGGGACCTGAGCCGTTCGCCTGAACCGTCAGGGTCGCGGCGCCTCCCGCGTTGATGGTCTGGGTGATCGGTTGAGAAACAATGGCCGGCGGCGCATCGACCACGCTCACTTGGAACTGGCTGGACGCCGTTCCGTAGACGTTGCTGACCATTACAGAATAATCGCCCGCGTCTGCCAGCTGGGCGTTGTCCAGGAATAGCCAGGGTCCACTCGCCCCGGGAACGTTTGTGCCCCTGTGCTGCCATTGGACGGTTTGGGGAGCAAGGCCGACGCTACCAGCAAAGAGAGCCAACGTGTTCCCGCTATAAATGACCGTATTGGTGGCCGGTGCCTTCCAGAGTCGAGGGGTCAAGTCATCCATCAAAGCCACGCTGTGGCGGAATCCGCCGGCCAGCGCGACGACCTGCGTAAGCTCAGCCGGAACGTTGGTTTGGCCTTCGCTGTTATCGCCCCAAAGAAGCGGCGTACCATCATTCCGAATACTCAGGCTGTGAGACGCGCCCGCGGCGATGAACGTGATGTTAGTGGCGGACGGCGGAACCGCGTTCACGCCCGATGCACTCGGTCCACCCGCCACAACGGTTCCCTGTTCGCTTAAAGCCAGGGTCACCACGGTTCCCGACGCCAAGGCAACGACGTTGGAAGTGCCCGCCGGAATGATCGACTGGGAATTACCGTTGAGCCCCCACGCCATCAACGCGCCACTGCGCAGGCGCGCCAGCGACCACCGAGCGCCGGCAGAGATTTCAACGACGTTTGTAAGATTCTCCGGAACGTTGGTTTGGCCATAAGTGTTATCCCCCCAGCACACCACGGTCCCATCCCGCCGAAGCGCGACTCCATGAGATTGCCCAACCGCAATAGCAACCACCTGGGTGAGCCCAACCGGCGGGATGACTTCCGCATATCCCCAACCAATCACGGATTGGTCCGCGCGGAGTGCGAGGCTAAATCCCCCGCCTGCGGCAATCGCCACGGCGTTGGTCAAACCGGGCGGAACATTCGTGCCGGCACCGGATCCCCACGCTGCGACGGTCCCGTCCGTTCGCAGTGCCAGGGAATGGGAGGATCCCGCGGAGACTGCGACGGCATTCGTGAGATCGAATGGCACATTGATTTGGCCCTCGACACTCCTGCCCCATGCAATCACAGACGGGGCAGCCAGGGTCGAACACGCGGTCAACGCCAACAACAGTAGGTGGCACAACGTTGGGGAAAAAAGGCGGCGCATAGGTAGGGCCCAAGTAAAACCGGGGGACAAAAGCCAACGCAACCCGAATTCGGGAACGCGTTTGATGACGGGAGCAAAATCAAGACGCTCTCATCCCTCGAACACATCCGCCTCCCACGGGCAGGTATAGGATTTGAATTAAGTTTGCGCACCAGTTCGCGCTGGCGGCAACGGGCCAAAACGATCCAAATGGGCCACGTCACGCTGACCATTCCGCATCCCGTGGACATTTTGATCGGCAAGCTGGATCGGTTGGACGCGAAAGATTCGAAATCCTTCGAGCGCGACTTTCAACTGACTGGTCACCCGTATGGCGGATGAAATGAAGCGTGAACTCCAAGGCGCGGTGGATTTGTTTCGCCCCGTCTTCGATGACGATTCACCGAATCGTTATCCCGAAAACACGCAGCGATTGTGAAAGGAAATTTTCCACGCGGAGATCGACATCCGGAAAGAGATCATCGAGCCGCCCATTGCGCGCCGCAAACAGGGTTATGGCGAGTCGCCACCCGACTACAAGAGAGCGCTGGGAGAATGAGGGGCGCTCGACTTTCCAGTTGCATCAGTCTCAGCCTTCCCGATATTCGCCGCTCCAAAATTTCCGTTTCTGAAATCGCGTTATGGCCGAAGAGAAAAAGCAGCACATTTATGACGAGAGCAAAATCAAGACGCTCTCGTCGCTTGAACACATCCGCCTCCGGACGGGCATGTACATCGGGCGCATTGGCAATGGCTCGAACCAGGACGACGGCTGTTACGTCCTGATGAAGGAGGTTCTCGATAACACCATCGACGAATACATCATGGGCCACGGCAAGGAAGTGCAGCTCAGCGTCGAGGGCAATCGCGTCAAGGTGCGGGATTTTGGGCGCGGCATTCCGTTGGGCAAAGTCATCGAGTGCGTGTCGCAGATTAACACGGGCGCGAAGTACAACGACGACGTGTTCCAGTTCAGCGTCGGTCTGAACGGCGTGGGCACGAAGGCGGTGAATGCGCTCTCAAAGGAATTCATCGTGCGCTCACACCGCGACGGGCAATTCGTCGAAGCGCGCTTCAAGCAGGGCAAGCTGAAGAAGGAAGACAAGGGCAAGACCAGCGAGCCGAACGGCACCTACGTCGAGTTTGAGCCGGACCCGGAGATTTTCAAGGATTCAGAGTTCAAGCTCGAATACATCGAGAAGCGGCTGCGGCATTACACTTACCTCAACACGGGGCTGAAGCTTCACCTGACGATGGTAGGGACGAGCTGCGGCTCGTCCGGGCAGCGCGGCAGCGCTGCCCTACCGGAAACGAAGACGTTCGTCTCGCGCCGTGGATTGATGGACCTCGTGATGGAAGATCTGCAGGCCGACGGTTCGGAGCCGATTTATCCGCCGCTGCATTACACGAGCAAGACGCTCGAGTTCTGTTTTACGCACAGCAATTCACGCTACGGCGAGACGTTCTACTCATTCGTCAATGGCCAGTACACCAGCGACGGCGGCACGCACCTGAGCGCGTTTCGCGAGGGCCTGCTCAAGGCGGTGAACGAATACGCCAAGGGCAAGTTCGAGGGCGACGACGTGCGCGAATGCATGGTCGGCGCGGTGGCGATTCGTTTGAAAGACCCGATGTTCGAATCGCAAACGAAGAACAAGCTCGGCAACACGGAGATTCGCACCGAGCTCGTGAACACCGTGCGTGAGGAGTTGCTGCACTTCTTCAATCGCAACAAGGACATCGCGACGAAGATCGTCGAGAAGGTCACGGACACGCAGCAGTTGCGGAAGGAATTGCAGGAGGTGAAGAAGCTCGCGCGCGAACGGGCCAAGGCGATCACGATTCGCATCCCGCAGTTGAAGGACTGCAAGAATCACTTCGACAAAGCGAAGGGCAAAGGCAAAGGCACGATGGTGTTCCTGTGCGAAGGCCAGTCCGCGAGCGGGTCCATCACGAGCTGCCGCGACGTGAACAACCAGGCCGTCTTCACGCTCAAGGGCAAGCCGCTCAACGTGTGGGACCTCAAGCGCGACATCGTTTACAAGAACGACGAGATGTACAATCTCATGCGCGCGCTCGACATCGAGGACAACATCGAGCGCCTGCGTTACGACAAGGTGATTCTCGCCACCGACGCCGACGTGGACGGCCTGCACATTCGCAATCTGCTCATCACCTATTTCTTCAAGTTCTTCGAGCCGCTCGTGCATGACGGCCATCTCTACGTGCTGGAGACGCCGCTCTTCCGCGTGCGCAACAAGCAGGAGACGATCTATTGCTACAGCGAAGCCGAGCGCGACGCCGCGTCTGCGAAGCTCGGCGGCAAGCCCGAGATCACGCGCTTCAAAGGGCTGGGCGAAATTTCCCCGAACGAGTTCAAGCAATTCATCGGCAAGGAAATGCGCCTGAGCCAGGTGGAATACGCGCCGAAGGTGGACAGCCAGCAGATACTCTCCTTCTACATGGGCAAGAACACACCCGAGCGAAAGGATTACATCATGGAGAACCTGGTGGTGACGGTGGAGGAGTGAAGACCGAACGCCTTCCAAGCGGCCTATGCGTTGGGCAACTGGGCGATGACCTCATTAACAATGCGTATCAACTGAGACAGCTCCGCATGGAAAAACTCTCGGCGCGGGTTTACCCGAAACGCGGCTAGTTTTTCGTGAATCTCCCGCTCAACTCGCGAGCAATCACCCACGCTCCAACTTGCTAGTACTCCGAAGGGAAGTGGTACACCCGATGCGGAACTCAATTCGCGTGCTCGAAGATCCACCGTTCTTCTGGTCAAGCCGACTTTGTACAGATCCGGTTCAAGTGCGGGCGAGCGCTGAATATAAATCGTTCCCGGATCAAGTCCCTCCACATTCGGCACACGACTTTGAATCATGAACGACTTGGGACTCTGGGCAGACCATGACTCGTGTCGCGAAACCCAAGTCCGTCCGAAAACCTGCTCACCATTTTTACCTTCACCAATTTGGTGAGGACCAATTGGCCTCCAATAACCATCGGTTTTGAATTCAAGTGGCGGTGGGTCCACCTTTTGCGCCGGGCTCTCCTTGCCTCTGTCGGAAACGGGAAAGCATCGGATCACGCGATGTGTGGGACACTCTGCTGCACTGAGCATGGCAAAGGTTTTCCGAGCGTGTTCATCATCATCTCGAGCTGCATGCAACTCGGTTGACACCTTCAGTTCGTGAATGCTTTGCGGAAACGCCGCAACGAACGCTGGCAGATAGATCATTGACAAAAGCGCTGAAAACAAATCCGCGTAACGCGGCAGTCCTTCGACCGCGATCTTTTTTAGCCGTTCAGCTTCTCCAGGTTGAACATCGCCAAAAACCGAAAAATCGTCCGTGAACACGGTGAATCCCGGCCCGGAATCCAGATTCACGTATCGGACATCGTAATTACCTCGTCGCAAGTCTAACCGCGTAAGAACAATGACTCTCGCAAACTCTGGATAAGGGTCGAGATACCGGTCTTTGACGGTCAAAGAAGGGTCAGGTGTGATGCCTTTTCGACTAATTCCCTTCTGCCACATTGTCACAACTTCGTCATCGGGCACGAAAGGTGGTTTCTCCCCTGCTAGTAAAAGGCAAGAGATCTCATGACCGTGCCTGACGAAAGCAGCTCCAGCGAATACTTGTTGCCTGTCGGAGAGGATTCGAACACTGCTCTCGCTAGACATCATGTCGTATGAGTAAATAGAGCCTTCCGTCATTACGTCGACGAGGACTTGAGGATTTTTTGGAAGGTCACCTTTCGCATACCATTCGAAGTAGTCATCAACCGATAACAGATGCTCGATCTCGGTTCGCAAATCGAAGAAGTGCGAATTGCGGTCAAACGATAAGAATGATTCAACTACATTGAAAGACGTTGGAAACGAATCCGGCCCAAGTTGCACATAGCGATTGAGGTACTCCAAAAAATAGTTTCGTAAGAGTTTTGCAATCTGGAGCCCCGAACCGGTCTTCGCCCGCGAATAGGCAATGTATGGCAGCCGTTGCTGAAGTTCCTTCAGTCTCGTTTGAAACGCGACATCCATATCCATCAACCTCTGCAGACGTGTTGCCTCTAGTGAACCGAGCGGCGGAACCTGATGAAGTTTCGAGAACGAGATCATCCGGCGTTCAAATGGAGTCGCGGGACGTAACAGCCCCTCATTCCGCCGGAACATTTTTCGCTTTTTCCCCATCGCTATCGTTTCGATCGCCGTGGATTGAGACGCCCACTTGTTCGGCGATTTGCGAAGTGTACTACGAGCAGCAGTGCGGCGCGATTCAAAGTTCATCGCCCGGCAACGGCGGCGCATCGGGGACTTGGGCGAGAATGTCGCGGGGGTCTTCGGGGCGGCCATTGGGCGCGCGTCTCCATGTCTTTGCGCTGGAACAAGGCTTGTTTGGCTGTTCGCATCCCGCTACTTTGCCGCCATGAGCTACACCACGCTCGAAGTTGAAATCGAGCACGGGCGCATCGTGCCGAAGGAGCCGCAGAAGTTGCCCGACAAAGGCTCGGGGTTGCTGACGATTCTCACGCCGCACACGCCCGCCGCGCCGCGCCCGATTGGTCTGGCAAAGGGTGAGTTCACCGTGCCGGATGACTTCAATGCGCCCCTACCCGAAGACGTGCTGCGCGGCTTCGAAGGCAAATGACCGTCCTGCTCGACACCTGCGAGTTCCTCTGGCTCGTCAGCGGCGATGCGCGCCTGCCGAAGTTTGTGGCGGACGCGGTGCAGAATCCCGCGAATGAAGTTTTCCTGAGCGTCGTTTCTTACTGGGAAATCTGCGTCAAGCACTCACTCGGCAAACTGCCGTTGCCCGATTCCCCTGAGCGCTACGTTCCGCTCCAACGCCACAAGCATCGAATTGCGTCATTGAGCTTGGAGGAAGCTGCCGTCGCAAAGCTCGTCAGTTTGCCGCTGCACCATCGCGATCCATTCGACCGAATGCTCATTTGCCAATCACTCGCGCACTATTTGCACTTCGCGAGCAGTGACCCTTCGATCCAGCAATATCCGGTGAAGTTGCTTCGATCGTCGCCGACTAGTTGATCAACTTCATCGCCCGGCAGCGGCGGCGCGTCGGGGACTTGGGCGAGAATGTCGCGGAGGTCTTCGGGGGCGGCCACGTTTGGCGCGTGTCTCCATCACCGAACTGTCGCCTTTTCCGCTGAAACGCTTGTTTGAAGCCAGTGGCATATCCGCGAGGGCCAAGGTGATTTGAACCACGGAGAAGAAGCATTGTCAGCGCAGGGAACTCACGGCACATTCCTGCCATGCGAACTATCCACGCAGTATTCCAGAACGATGGCGCATGGTTCATCGCGCGCTGCTTGGATTTCCCTGTCACCACGCAGGGCAAGACACTCGCGGCGGCGAAAAAGAATTTGGAAGAAGCCGTGGAACTTTATCTCGAAACGTGGGGTGACGCCGGCACCAAGCCAGCAAAGGAAGTTTATCTCACCAGCATTGAAGTCGCCGCATGAGCCGGCACTTGCCCGCTATTTCCGGTCGACAACTTCTTCGCGCCCTGCAACGCGCCGGCTTCGTAGTGCTCCGCCAGAAAGGCAGTCACGTTTCGCTGGAAAAGCGCACAGCCGACGGATACTGGCGAACGATCGTTCCGATGCACCGCGAGATTCGGCCCGGCACATTGAGTGACGTCCTCAACCAAAGCGGCATCACAAAAGACCAACTTCGCGAGTTGCTGTAAGGCGATAGGATGCCGCACCGGTTATTCTTGGTCCTCGTCGTTTTCTGCCGGCCTGAAGGGTTGCGGAATCGACCGTTCTGGTTCGTTCTTCGCGTTCTTGAGATACGCCGTAACACTGGTCTTTAACCTTTCTCCCCAAAACGGGTCGCGAACATCGTAGATGAGCACGCGAAGGTGGCGGAGATCGAAAGGCACATCCTCAAGATTGGCTGAAGTGAAAACGACTGGCTTTTGCGCCGCGTGTGCGAGGCCAAGTTCGTAAAACACGTTTGCATTCTTGCCTATCAAGTCAGCGAGCAAGATTTTCGACTTATGAATCTGTTCCCAGATTTGTTCGATGACCGTAGCGCAGAGGACTTGTGGAAATCGTGTATGGCAAATGCCGTGAGCAACTGCGCCCGGCGGACGCCTCCAGCACGACAAAGCAGACGAGAAGCGTTGGAAGGTACTTGCCCGAGCATAGGACTCGTCATGGAGAATCTAGTCGTGTCGGTGAAGGAGTGAATGCGCGAGCGCCTGATGCTGTTGCCAAAAAAGTTTCGGTTCCTTCAAATCTCCTTGTTGAGGTAGAAACATTTAGCGGAAGTCGCATTACGAGTGGAACCGAAGTTCAGCAGGTCGGCCCTGAAAGGAAATTAGAAAAGACACAATCATGAACTGGAAATCCAAAGGCGTGGCGCTGGCATGGGCCGGTTTTATCGTCGTCGCCCTGCTCTCAGCCGGCGAAGTCCGCGGGGCCAACAGCTATAGCGGCGGATTGAGCAATCGCTTCTACAAGTTTGACCGGCCGGCCACGCTGACGACCACCTCGGGATTGAGCGTGTACTTCCACGCGATCTATTTCACCGTGCAGGGTTCCACGCCAGGCAACGTGACGGCGACAGTGACCGGCTCTGGCTTTACGCCACGCGTCCACTTCTATCAGAACGCCAGCTTCGATCCCTACGCGCCGCTGGTGAATCTCTGGTGGATGGGAACAGGAACGGTGACGGCCACGAACCTTGCACACGGGATCGAGATTCCGCACCTCCTGATCGTGTCGGGCTCAAACCCAAATGACGTCGGATCATTCACGGTCACGCTGAGCGGCCCGGGAACAATTGTCGTCGCGACGAACAACGATTCCGCACTAACGATTCGCACTCAGCCGCAAACCGCGAGCATTCTCGCAGGCCAAAGCGCCGCAGTCCGCGTGTGGGCTTCCGGCCGCCAACCACAGAAATGGCAATGGTATTGGGGACCCAAGCCTCCCGCTGCGAATGCGCCCGATCCCGCGAAGGCCATTCCAGGCGCGACAAACCAGACTTACACCACTCCCCCGCTCACGCAGACCACAAGTTATTGGGCGCTTATCACCGGCACAAACACCACCCCAATCGAGGCCCGCAGCAGTCTGGCAACGGTAAATGTGTCCGCCGCGCCGGCGACCTTCAACGGCTCGCTCACGACACAACACGACACTTGGAACCGCATGACGACGAATAACATCTCGAGCGGACAGATCTGCTATTTTGAAGTGCATCCGTTTCGCGTGTTTTCGGCCGGCACGTTACGTCATTGACCTGAACACGGCGGGGTTTCCTGGCTCCATCAATATTTACAGCGGGAAGTTTTTTCCTGCGACACCGGCGGTGAACTTTTTCGACACCGGCGTTTACGACAACGCCGCTGGCAATCTTCGCTACACGAACATATATCAGCCGGGTGATTACGATTTGGTTGTCAGCAGCACGAGCAGCGGACAGGTCGGCACCTTCAGCGGCGAAATCACGGGCCCGTCCAACGTGGAAATGTTGCCGCGCCCGACCGTGCCGGTGTTTTTGAATTTGCCGCGCGATCGCACCATTCTCACGAACACCACTGCGACAATGAGCTTTTCAATCGAGGGCGCTATTCCCCGGACGAACCAGTGGTACAAAGGAATCCCGCCGGACGCTTCGATGCCGATCGCGGGTGCAACGGGCAAGAGTTACACCACGCCGGTTCTGCCGTCCGTTGGCACGAACTGGCACTGGGTGCGCGTCGCCAATTCCTTCGGAGCGACCACCTCCGGCCCCGTGCGGGTGCGAGTGGTCGATGGCCCGGTCCAGTTCGCGGGCAAATTGCGCCCAGGCAACAAAGTATTCCGCAAATCGAATGGCACGGGCGGTATGGAAGCCGGTCTTTCCTACTACAAAACTTACTTTTTCGAAGCGCCAATTACTGGCAGCTACACATGCTCCATCGCCGGTGCCAGCGTGTCGGTTTACAACCAGATCTTCCTGACGAACAACCCGAACGTGAACCTCTCGATGCTGCCCGGGAGTGGAAACTTTACGCTCAATGTCGCCGCACCCAGCACCTACATTTTCGTTCTCAGCGTTCCGCAAGGAACGTCTAGTGCGTATTCCGGCACCATCGTCGGTCCAGGCGGAGCGCTCGTGAATGAACTGCCCGCGCCCGCCTTCAGCCCGCAGCCCGCGCCAACCAACCAGTTCCTTTGGCGCAATGAAGATCCGGCGCCCATCATCGGAAACGCCATCCCCGTGGACTCAAGCTGGTCCTGGTGGCGCGGCGTCGAGCCCGGACTGCCCGCCGATGGAATGACGAGCATATCAAATCTGACGACCCGCACGAATGATCAGCCCGCGAGCGTGACCGCGCAGCCGACGAACCTCTGGTTCTGGGCGCGCATCGATGGCGCCTACGGCTACGACGACAGCGAGTTGTGCTTGTTGGAAGTCAGCCCGCCGCCGCGCTTCGCGATTTACCCGACGAATCGCTCGATCGTTTATGGCAACCTCTCGAACATCACCACGCTCGTTACGAATGCGCCATTCGCGCTGAAGTGGTTTCAGACAAACTCACCTGTTCAAACCAACACGGTGCAGACGAATGTGATTCAAGGCTACGGCGCCACTTACCTTCGCAGCGTGCAGCGAACCAATACGCTCCCGCTCCTGAACGTGGGCACCTACTCCTATTGGATTCAGGCCACCAATCCGAGCGGCGCCACGAACGGCCCAACTTTCACCATCACCGTCACCAAGCGTCCGCTCTTCGTTTCGCTAACAACTCCACAGGGACTGACGCCATACGACGGCTTGCCACACGGCGCGACCGCGACGGTCACGGATCTCAATCCCGGCGGTCCCCCGGTGCCAAGCCCAATGCGGGTTGACCTGACTTACCAACTGATTCCCGGCGGCGTGATCACGACCAATCCACCCATCAATGCCGGAACGTATCAGGTCATTGGGACGGTGAATCATTCGAACTACATGGGGTCGGCCACGAACAGCTATACGATTTTCAAAGTGGCGTTGCTGGCGCGCGCGGACAACAAGTTCCGCACGTTTGGCGCGGCCAATCCACCGCTGAGCGTCACGCTCAGCGGCTTTGCGAATGGAGAGTCCGTTGCGGTCATCGACTCGTTGCCAAACGCGACCACGGCAGCCACGCCTACCAGCCCTGTTGGCCAATATCCGATCACGCCGTCCGGCGGATCCGACAACAACTACTCGTTCACTTATTCGAATGGCACGTTGACCGTCCTGGGCGAACCGGTCGTCGTCGCGTGGTCGAGCGACTTCTCATCGAATGCTCCGCTCCAGGGAACACTCGGCGGCAGCGCCTCCGCCAGCAACGGCGTGTTGCAACTCACTACCACGAACATCAATCAAAACGGCCAACTGATTATTCCATCACCGGGCCGGCCACTGCGCGCGTTGCACGCTGAATTCGATTTGCTCATCGGCGGCGGCAACATCGGCGAAGGTTTCAGTTTCAATTACGCGTCGAACGCAACGAACACGGCTACCTCCGCCGCAGAAGGCTTCGGCAACGGCCTCAGCATTCTCGTGGATACCTTCAACAATGGCGGCGAAGCCGTGCCGAACATCGGCATCAAAAACGGCGGCGTCATTCTCGGCGAGCAAGTCATCCCGGCGGTGCGCAACAACTCGTTCAACCGATTCATTATTGACGTCAGCGCCAGCGGACTCCTGACCTTGAAGTTCAATGGAACGACCGTCACGAACTTGTCGTTGGGATCATGGGAACCGCTGCCCGAATGGCAGTTCTCGCTCGGCGCCCGCACGACCACGGCGCGCGACAATCATTTTGTGGACAACCTGCTGATCGGTGAACGCGCGAGCGGCGTATTGCTGCCCATCAACCCGCCGAAAGTCACACTGGCGTTGCGCCCAGCATTTGTTGATTTCAGCAACGTTGTTTATGCCGTCGCCAGCAATTCAAATCCCGCGCTGGTCACCGGAAGCGTTGCACCCCATGGAACCGCGACGCTAATGACCATCAGCAACGTTGTCGGCACTGCCACCGTTTCATTCGGTGGAACGAACGCAGGCATGGATGCGCTGGTAACGTTCACGGTCACCACCGCCCAACCCGAAATCACGTCGGTTGCAGCATTTGGTGGCCTTGCCCAATTGCAACTTTCCGGACCGCCGGCGGCGCGCTTTTACCTGCAGCAAAGTGCCGCGCCCACGGCCACCAACTGGACAACCATTGCCACGGGAGTGCTGAACGGAGCAGGAACCGGCTCGGTTTCAGGGCTGCCCTTCTCGCTGGGAAACATGCGCGTCTACCGTGTGCTCTTCACACGTTGATAAAACTGGCCATCCACTTTGTTAAGGGGTGGTAAAAGTGGCCGGTTTCGGTGAAGCAAAAGTAAACTTACTTTCGCAAATGTGGTCGCGGGTGTTCATGGACCCATGAACACCCGCACTTGTTTCCGCAAAGCCGCGGCGTTCGCGGCGGCAATTCTCGTTGCCTCGATTCCTTTTCAACCCGTAAGGCCCGTTTTCGATCGACCAATTCTCTAGACAATCGCAGACACCGAATCAGGATACGGCGTGCGCACAACGATCCATCCCATCAACCACCACTTGCGCATAAACTCCCCGCCTGAAACCAAACACGACCCCATAACATTATGGAACGCACACGCCAGAAGACCCTTCGTGCAATCATGCTTGGCATCACGCTGTGCCTTCTGAGCTCCGGCGCTTCGGCTCCTGCGGCCACCACAGGCACCGGATTGCTCGGCCAGTATTCGGACGCGAACGGCACGAAGGTCACCCGTCTGGATAGCACTGTGAATTTTGATTGGGGCGAAGGCAGGCCGATGCCGCAGCTCAGCGCGGACAGTTTCTCGGTGCAGTGGAATGGACTGATTGAGCCGCAGTTCAGCGAGACCTATACCTTCTACACGCTCTCGGATGACGGTGTGCGATTGTGGATTGATGGGGTTATGGTCATCGATAACTACACGGATCACGCGCCCACTGAAGATTCCTACACCACCACGCTGGAAGCGGGACGCAAATATTCAGTTCGACTCGACTATTTCGAGGATGGAATTGGCGCGGTGATGAAGCTCATGTGGTCCTCTCCCAGTACGCCCAAGGCAGTCATTCCTGAAACGGCGCTTTATCCGGCCGCGCAGGGTTCGGGCGCGGGTCTCTCAGCGGAATATTTCGACGGCGTGGCTCTCTCTGGCACGGCGGTGCACCGCCTTGACCCGACGGTTGATTTCAGCACGAGCGGATCTCCCGTCGCTGGTGTCAATGAGGATAACTTCTCCGCACGCTGGATGGGATGGGTGCAACCGCGTTTCACCGGCGCCTACACATTCCACACCGATTCGGATGACGGAGTGCGATTGTGGGTGAACAACAAACAAATCATCAATAATTGGACCGACCATCCCGAAACGACGGATTCCAGTGCACCCATCAACCTGGTGGCTGGAAAGCTCTACAGCGTCAGAATGGAATTCTATGAGAACGGAGGTAACGCGGTGGCTCGCCTGAAATGGTCTCACGCCAACGAAGCGCTCTCTGTCATTCCAATGTCTCAGCTCTATCCGGCTCAGAACGGTCATGACCTGGCAGTGACCAAAATTACGGTGCCAAAACTCATCACGCTGAGGGGTGGCGCGCCCGTGACAAAGCTCGTCAGCGTGACAATCCAGAATCGTTCTTCGCACAACGAGATCATCGCGGACGCCGGTCAGTTGAATAGCCTAGTCAGCCTGGAGATCAGGCCGCTTGGGGACAACGGATGCCATATTGGCGGGGTAACGCTTTTGACGAGGGCGCCTCAGCGGACCTTGCCCATGACCCTGAAGCCCGGGCAACGGGTGAACGTTTATTACAACGTCCTCTTCGACTGCGCGGTCGATTCAGGGCGCGGCGCGGGGCGCGAAGATTACAGTTATTTTGCACGCGTCCACCACACGGTCATCAACGCCGACCCGGATCTGCATCCGGATTGCGATATTTGTCCGCGCGGACCGACGTCGGGCGATGTGGACCCCTACCCCGCCGGCAAAACAAAGGACAAAGGTTGTGGCGCTTCAATGGGCAACGGGACCTTCGGCAACCCGGTCCTGACCGATGTATACATCAAACCCTGAGCGGTCTTTGATCGCCGCTCCACAATCGGAATAACGGAAACTTCACAAAGGCGGGGCGACGTTCGCCCCGCCGCTTCAAACGTTCATCGCCGCGTCCCTCCTGGAAAACGTTGGGACCGCGAGCGCTCCGAACAAGGACCATGCGTCAGGCTATTCGTTCGAATAAGTTGTGAAAGAATTCCAATAACGTTTACTCGCCGCCAACCCTGAACCACCTTGAACATCAAACGAAATCGGAATAGCAATACGACCCATGCCAACAGAAGAAAGAGTGCTTTGTTTCCAGCGTCAGCTCCTTGAAGAACTCGGTGTCTTCCAAGGACTGAGCCTGGACGTGGCGAAATACCTCCCGACCGTCACGGCTCCCTCTCAGATCACCTACCTCAACCGCAGCGAGGCCGAGCAGGACAAACGCTTCAAGCAACTCATTCCCTACGTTCTTATCCTGTGCGGTGACCGAATCCTGCGCTATCGGAGGGGCAAAGGCGGACAGGAAACCCGGTTGCACGGGCTCTATTCCGTCGGCATCGGCGGCCACATCGCAGACGAGGACGACAATCTATTCTCGGCAAATCGTGGTTATCACGACGGCATGCGGCGTGAATTGAAGGAAGAAGTGGACATCGACGCGGCGAACGACGTCGCCGTGGCTGTCATCAACGATGACAGGTACTGAAGTTGGCTTTGTGCATTTTGGCGTCGTGCACGTTTTGCAGGTGTCCAACGAAGCAATCGTAGGGCGTCGCAGCGGCATCGTTGCGCCCGAATTTGTCTCCATCGCGGAAGCCACGAAAGACCTCTCGACCTACGAGACATGGTCCCGCTATTGCCTGGAACACCTCGACTCCCTTCTCACCCGGGCAACGGGCGCAGTGGGCAATGCGGAGTGAGCGGCGAGTTGACTCGGCAGGTTGCCCATCCTTTTCATTTGTTGAAGTGTTCGCTCCCACCCTTTTCATGCTAAGGACACTGCCCTCGCCTTGACCGCATGAATGGGCGGCGACTAGCTTCGCGGTATGAGGAATCTGATTTCGCGGATCGCATTCATAATCGCTCTCGCTGCGGCTCAATCACTCCCGGCGCAGCCTTCTGCAACCGTCGCAGACGTGGAGAGATTCCTGGCGCAGGCGGAGAAGGAGTTGATGGCGCTCTCCATCTCTGCCGGGCGCGCGCAATGGATCAACGCCACGTTCCTCACGGATGACACCGATGCCATTGCGGCTGAGTACGGCGCGCGCAGTACCGAACTAAGCGTCAAGCTCGCCAAGGCGGCGGCGAAATTCGATGGTGTGCCGGGACTGTCATTCGACCAAAAGCGAAAACTGCATTTTCTCAAGCAAGGCATTGTTTTGCCGGCGCCGGAAAAGCCGGGTGCAGCCGAGGAACTCAACGTCATCGCCACACGCCTCCAGTCCCAATACGGCAAGGGCAAGGGCACGCTCGAAGGCAAGCCCGTGAGCGGCTCGGACATTGAGGAAGCGATGGGGCGAATTCGAGATCCGGAAAAGCTCAAAGAGATGTGGGTGAGCTGGCACGACAACGTGGGCACGCCCATGAAGAAGGATTACACGCGGCTTGTAGAGATCGCGAACGAAGGCGCAAAGGAACTAGGCTATCCCGATGTGGGAGCCATGTGGCGCTCCGGCTACGACATGTCGGCGGATGAATTCGCGCGGGAGATGGATCGGCTCTGGTTGCAGGTGAAGCCGCTATACGACCAGTTGCACTGCTACGTGCGCACGAAGTTGAACGAGCATTACGGCGCCAGGGTCCAGGCGGCAGAAGGTCCGATCCGCGCCGATCTGCTTGGCAACATGTGGGCGCAGCAATGGAGTGAAATCTATGAACTCGCCGCACCCAAAGGTTCTGGTGATATCGGCTACAACCTCACGGCGCTGCTCGCAAACAAGAACTACGATCCCATCAAGATGGTGAAGGCGGGCGAGGCGTTTTATACCTCGCTGGGTTTGCCGCCCTTGCCCGCCTCATTCTGGGAACGATCGATGTTCACCAAGCCGCGCGATCGCGAAGTGGTTTGCCACGCCTCCGCGTGGGACATCGACCAGAAGGACGACCTGCGGATCAAGATGTGCATCAAGGTGAACGCCGATGACTTCGTCGTCATTCACCACGAACTCGGCCACAACTACTATCAGCGGGCCTACAACAAACAGCCGTTCCTCTATTTGAACGGTGCGCATGATGGATTTCACGAAGCGATCGGCGACTTCATCGCCCTCTCCATCACGCCCGAATACCTGGTGCAGATCGGCCTGCTCGACGCTGCGAAAGTTCCGAGCGCCGATAAAGACATCGGCCTGCTCCTGCGCCAGGCCATGGACAAGGTGGCCTTCCTGCCCTTTGGCCTGCTCATGGACAAATGGCGCTGGGGCGTCTTCAGTGGCGAAACCAAATCGGATGATTACCAGAAGCGATGGAATGCGTTGCGGCTCCAGTACCAGGGCATCACGCCGCCGGTCGAACGGCCCGCGACAGCGTTTGATCCCGGCGCGAAGTATCACATCCCGGGCAACACGCCGTACGCGCGCTACTTTCTCGCGCACATTCTTCAGTTCCAATTCTACAAAGCAGCCGCCGATCAAATGGAGTGGAAAGGCCCGCTGCACCGTTGCTCATTCTACGGGAACAAAGAGATCGGCGAACGCTTCAACAAGATGATGGCGATGGGCGCCTCCAAGGAATGGCCCGACGCGCTCGAAGCCTTCACCGGCACGCGTAAGATGGATGGCTCTGCGATGATCGCTTATTTCGAACCGCTGATGAAGTGGCTCGAAGAACAGAATAAGGGCAAGAAGTGCGGGTGGTAGTCGCCCGCGTGTTAGTGCGACGAACGGCAAGGGGGGAGAGACGCAAGTCCGGCGCCATCACCACGACGCAACACCGTGAGCTGACCTGAAACTCGAATAGATCGCTCGACGCGTAACATTTGCACCCTGCCCCGCACCAGCGATGGTTTAATCTCATTTGCGGACCTGTAACCGAACGACGCTTTCGCGGCTCTCTCCCGCCATGCGCTCGATCAACGTTGTGTTTCTACTGGTGACTCTGGCTGGCGGCTTCGCCGTATTTGCTGCGGAAGCGACAAACCGTCCGGGCCGGGCTCGGCAGCCGATCGTGCTGGAGCCCGATGACAAGCCAGCCTTCGCCACGGCACCGCCGGGATTTGATCAGAAGCGCGAGAGCATTGCGCGCGGGAAGATGGCGTTGGTGACGTACCCTTCCATGAGCGTGGGCACGAACCGCCAGATGACTGTTTATACCCCGCCTGGCTTTTCGGCGGCGATGCGCTATCCAGTGCTATATCTCCTGCACGGTATCGGCGGCGATGAGGGCGAATGGCCGCGCGGCGGTGCACCGGATGTCATCCTCGACAACTTGATCGCGGAGGGCAAAGCGGTGCCAATGATCGTCGTGATGCCCAATGGACGGGCGCAAATCAACGACCGCGCGGAGGGAAACGTTTTTGCGTCCGCGCCGGCGTTTGAGAAGTTCGAGAACGACCTGATCAAGGACGTGATTCCATACATCGAGGCAAATTATCCCGTGAAGAAAGGGCGCGAGAACCGCGCGCTGGCAGGGTTATCCATGGGCGGCGGCCAGGCATTGAATTTCGGCCTTGGACATATCGATACGTTCGCATGGGTTGGCGGATTTTCCTCCGCGCCGAACACCCGCGTCCCCGAGAAGCTCCTGACGAATCCACAGGAGGCGAAGAAGTTGAAACTCCTGTGGCTCTCGTGCGGCGATCAGGACAACCTTATGGGCATCAGTCAACGCACGCATGCTTACCTGAAGTCGAACAACGTGGCGCACGTGTGGCACGTTGGGCCCGGCAAACACGATTTCAAGGTGTGGAAGGATGACCTCCATCACTTTGCCCAACGCCTCTTTCGCTGAAGCAAGTCATTGCCTGCGGCCCAACCGTGCAGATAAACTCGCACCACCACTGCGGGCGCAGGGCTCCGATTAGCTCTGCGGCGCATACCGGCGTTCAATTAATTTTTCCAAGGTCACAATTGCGCTGGTCAAGTCGTCGTCAGCATCCGCAAGCCAACCTTTGATCACCACGCGCACCTGCTGGAATTGATCCCTGCTCCCAAAGTCGCGTTGCAATAACTCACGCATGGCCATGATGAGCCGGTAGCGAGTGTGCAGCCGGCGCGCCGCCAAGGCCACGGAGAGCAACACTTCCAAGTCTTCGGCCTCAGCGCGCATCAGGCAGTAGCTGGCAAAACCCGCGATGATTCCATCGCTCCGTTTCGCTCCGGCCTCATTCTGTTTCAGGAGTTCAACGACCCGCGCCTTCGGAGCTTTAGCAGCTGCTAACAGCGCTGCCATTTCGTCCGCTTTCTTATCCTTGTGGCTGACCCGCTGGAAGATGCTGGCGAATTGATCCTGGCAATACTCTTCCGCCAATTTCAGGAAGGGCGCCTCCCAATCGCTTGCCGCGCCGCCGGCATCCATCACGGTCAGGCCGGGGCTGGCCTTGTCTATTGCGGCTTTGGTGTCGTGCATCCTTTCCTGCAATCGCTGGTCGCCTTCCGCCACGTCTTCGCTGGGATCGGCATCCGAAAAGGCGCGAACCAAAAACAGACGCGTGAAGACGTAACCGAAGAGAAATCCTAGAGCGCTGAACCCGAGCAACAACGCGGTGCCAAACGCGAGATAACAATCGCCCAAACAACACTTCAACGGCGCGACCACGCGCTTGATAACGCTGGGCGCGTCTTTCAGGTGAATCAACCCCAGGCCCACGATGATCTTCGTCAGCCAATCCGAAACTTCGACCAGGTTATTGTTGGTTTCATACTGCGAGCGCCGCTTCTGCGCATTCTGCGCCACGACCGCTTCATGGCTTGCTCCCGCGGCGGGAGGCGTCGGGGGAACCGGCGGCGGCGGCCTCTGGCCGGACGATTTGGGAACGCTAAAAATCAATCCCATCAATGTTCCAAGACTGAACCAGGCGACGGCATGCATCATCACAGTCCCGAGAGGCGGGTAGCATAGGTAGAGCATCACAGCGGAGAACGCGACGTGGAAGATGGGCAGGAAAAACAGGTTGCTGCGCCGAATGTTTTGCATTTCATCGCGCACTGAGCCGGGCGTGTAAGCAACCCTGCGTTGCTTCATTTCCAGCCAGACGTAGAAGAACACCGCGATCGTTCCGAAGATCAAATAGAGGAATGCGAGAGTACGCACCCAGCCATGGACGACCAGCGTCGGGCCGCAATCGGCATCACTCGAAGGCGCGTTGGTTGCCTCCATCCGATTGGTTCCGCCCAATGGATTCGTCAACGCCGCATGCGTCACGGCAGCGTTCGTGACCAGCAAAGCCGGGCTATTTGTAGTCGCGGACACCGCCGGAGCTGCATCCGCACCAGAAGCGATGCCAGTGAAGGCGCGGGCGCAAGCGAGGAGCAGAACCAGTGAAACGAGCCGTTTGAGATGACCGAAGGATTTCATGCCAAGGATAGATTGAGCTGTGGACTTCCGCGGACAGCCCGATTCAATCACCCGCATGGTCCCATGCAAGCTTTAGGTAGAACAAGTTATGATGCCCGGATTTATCCGGCTTCAAATGCTTCCTACCCTCGCTGAACGAGTCTCAAAGCTGCGATCGGAACAGCGCCGTAAACCACTCAAACGCCCGCAATCGCCACGGCGTTTGCTTCAACTCCTCCAACGTGATAGCCCGAGACTGAGCTCGGTCGCGTTCGAACTGCTCCCGCATCTGCGCGGCGAACTCGCGATCAATGACGTTGATGTTCTGCTCATCGTTGATGCGGAAAGAGCGTTCATCGAAGTTCACCGAGCCGATGCTCACGAACGCATCGTCTACCATCAGGATTTTGCAGTGCAACTTCGCGGGGCCGTATTCGTAGATGTGAATGCCAGCGCGCAGCAGGTCCGGCCACAAGGTGCGCGAAGCGCGGCGCACGATATTGAAGTTGATGTTCCCGGGCGTAATGATTTGCACATCCACACCGCGCTCCCGCGCTCGCTTCAATGCACCAATGGAAACGTCGTCCGGCACGAAATACGATTGTTCCAGCAGGATGCTTTCACGCGCGGCTTCGATCGCGCTGACATAAGTAAGATGCGCCGCGCCGCGATTCTCATCCGCTCCGGTGGCGAAGTGCTGCGCGACCGCCCTGCCCTTTTCTGCCAGCTCCGGATAATATCGTTCGCCGAACAACAATTCGCCCGTGCCCTTCAGCCAATTGGCGGAGAAGACGCCCTGGAATTGCGCCACCACCGGACCTTCCACCTGCACCAGCGTGTCGCGCCACAGATCTTCCGTCTCGGCGTTGCCCAGCCATTTATCGCCAATGCAAAAGCCTCCCGTGAAAGCCACGCGCCCATCGACAATCACCATCTTGCGATGGTCGCGAAAGTTGATGCGATGCAAGCGGCTTAGCCGTGGCGGATTCATACGCACGAAGCGGATGCCCGCCGCCTGCATGCGCTCGCGGTCTTCTCGCACCAGGCGATACGTGCCGAGCCCATCCGCGATGATGCGCACTTCCACGCCGGCCCGGGCGCGCTCGATGAGCGGCTCCAAAAGCTGGTCACTCATGCGGCCGGATTTCCAGATGAACGTCTCGATATGAACGGAATTGGAAGCAGCACGAATGGCCGCGACGATGGCCGGGACGAATTGGTCGCCATTCACCAACGGCGACACGCGGTTACCCGCGAGGAAAGGTGTGCGCAGCGCGCCGCCGAGAGAATTGCGAAAACCAGGTTCCGTCACCGACTATTCTCCCAGCACTCTTTCCTGCAGATGCAACGTCGGCGCCCGACACCCCATAGCAAAGCCTCCCAGCCAACAACCCAGCAGCACAAGTCCCAAAATTTGCATCAGCCCTCCGGCCCCCCCGGTGCGGCCTAAAGCAGACGAGAGCAATCCCGCCGAAAGCCCATGGAAAAGGGGACGATTGAAATCCAAAGTTGTCGTTCGCGAATGCTCTGCATAATCTCGCTAAAACCTCGTGAGCTACAACGGAACCATCCGAAAAATCCAAGCAGCGCAGCGCCGAGAAGAACGTGAAGCGCAGAAGCGATTTAAAGAACTAGAACGGCAAGCGAAGGAACAGGCCAAACTTTCGGCGGTCGAGCAGGCACGACTCGAAGTCGCACGATACGAAAGCGAGCTCGAGCTGCTTCTTTCAGTCCATAAAGAACGAGGGCCAGGACTGGGATTGGCTTGCGGTCGCTGCCGCTCTTCCGCGTCATAAACCGCGAAAGTTTTCCTGTCACGAACTAAAGGCGAGACAGCAAGCGGAACTTGCGTCTGTTTATCCAGGAACGCACGACGAAGTTGAGTTCATGCTCGCAAAGGCACAAGAGGCTGACGATCGAGAGCTTTGTGATGAACTCGCCCTCTTTACCGCAGAGCAGGCCGAATGGAAGCGACTGAACGAACTGGCCCCTCGCATCCTATCGGGCGAGCACAAGGCGTATACTGAGGCCTTGGTTGAGTTCAGCCCGTTGGCTGAGCTTTCCAACCTTGGCTCTTCGATTCATTTTACGGTCCATCGTTCCAACCTCATTGAATGTGTTTTGAAGGTCGTGGGCCCCAAAATAATCCCACAAGATGTCAAATCGTTGACCACGAGTGGCAAGGTTTCGACCAAACCGATGCCGAAAGCGCGGCGCCATGAAATTTACCAGGATTACGTCTGTGGATGCGTATTGCGGACGGCGCGGGAACTCTTCGCAATGTTGCCTATAGAAACTGCACTCGTAACTGCGTCGGTAGACACAATCGAATCGAGCACAGGCGGAAATGTTGAGCTGCCAGTTCTTTCTGTGGCGATCCCACGTGCGGACCTTCAGCGCCTTAACTTCGATACCCTCGATCCATCGGATGCTATTGAAACCTTTTTACACCGGGGCGATTTCAAGGCGTCGAGGAAGTCCGGGGAGTTCTTATCTGTCACACCTCTTACGCCCCGGGACCTGTCGCAGCTGAATTCCGAAGGCGTGGATGTTCATGAAGTCCTTGCTGAGCTACGGGGTATCGCAAAGGAATTAAAACAGAAACAGTTTCTGTAGAGGAAGCTCCACATCACCATTGTCGCTCGTACCGAAACCCTATGACCATCGTTCTAATCCTCATCACTTTGGCCGCTGTTGGTTCGCTCATATTCGTATGGCTCAAGAATAAAAAGCTAGAAACCTCCCTTGCGGCGGCAAGATCGGAGATTGAGGCGACTGCCACTAACCTTGCCGCAGAAACAAATCGCCTCCGCCAGGAAAGCGAAGCTGCAATTGCTCGAAGTCAGGAGCTGTATTACGAGAAAATCGCAGAACTCAAGGAAGAGGCTGATCGAATTCGTCAACACTACGAAACAGAAGCGCTCGAAATAAAAAAGGTCACGTACGCAGCACTGGCCGAGCTTGAGCCTTTGCGGAAATTTGAATCTCTTCGCGACGCTGAATGGGAAACCAAACAAATCCTCTCGAACGCAATCACGGAGGCGAATGCGTTACGCAGGGACGCTCAGCGCCTCATTGAACAATCGCGCAACGCTGCAGCCGAAGAGCGTGCGAGCGCGACGCAGCGTGCGAAAGAAATCCGAAGGGAAGCTGAAGCCCTCCTGACTCAGGCGACACGCGATGCAGGTCGCATCGTCGCCGAAGCAACGAAACGGGCGGAAGAGATAGCGGGCGACGCCTACACTGCATTCCGCGACAAACAGACATTGGAACAGGCGGTGCAGGCGCTGTGGAACGTGACTGAAGGGTATGGTGATCGGTACGTAGTTCCCTCTCGAAGCGTTTTGGATGAATTGGCCAGCGACTTTGGGAACACAGAAGCCGGCGAAGCTCTAAGAAATGCTCGTGAACATTCCCGACGCCTCGTTGAACAGAAGCAGGCTGCCACGTGCAACTACGTGGAAGCGGAGCGGCACGATAGAGCGAATCGCTTCGTTGTCGATGCGTTCAACGGTCGCGTTGACGCAATTCTGTCCCGAACCAAACACGACAATTACGGAACGCTGGAACAAGAGATTCGTGATTCTTTTAGCCTGGTAAACTTGAACGGCCTGGCATTCCGGGACGCGCGCATCTTGCCCGCGTATTTGGACGCTCGTTTGGCTGAGCTGAAGTGGGCTGTGGTCGTACAAGAATTACGTCGAAGGGAACGCGAGGAGCAGCGGCGAATCCAGGAGCAGATGCGAGAAGAGGAGAAAGCGCGACGCGATTTCGAACGCGCCCAACGGGAAGCTGCGAGAGAAACAGAATTGCTCACAAAGGCCCGCGAACAAGTGCGCCTAGAGATGGCTCATGCGACTGCCGAACAGCGGGTGAAATTCGAAGAACAAATCAATGAGCTAAATCAACGTGTGGCTGAAGCCGCGGCAAAGGGACAGCGGGCAATGTCGATGGCCCAGCAAACCAAGCTTGGCCATGTGTACGTAGTTTCCAATATCGGTTCGTTCGGCGAGAACGTCTTCAAGATTGGTATGACGCGGCGGTTGGTTCCTCAAGATCGCATCGACGAACTCAGCGATTCGAGCGTGCCGTTCGACTTCGATGTTCATGCAATGATTCGGTGTGACAACGCACCCGCTTTAGAGGCGCAGCTGCACAACCACTTCGTGCTCGCGCAAATGAACAAGGTCAACCATCGGAAGGAGTTCTTCCGCGTGGATTTGAAACATATCCGAGACGAAATCGAGAAGCTGGGAATTGTGTCTCAATGGACCATGACATCTGACGCCGCCGATCACCGGCAAAGCCTCGCCATTGAACAAGCAATCAAAGAGAACCCAGCGATGCGCGATGCTTGGATTAAGCGGCAATTCCAACTTGAGTTTCTCGACCAAGAGATTGAAGAGGCGACCAACGAGCTTGTTGGAGAGGCAGAACCTGCGGTCCTGAGCTAACTGCCTCAGCTCAAATCGCCATGCGCGATACGGCGTCGCTCCAATCACCGCAGCCGTTGAGACCGCCGAGGGCGCGGGCCTGGATGGTGTACACCACGCCGGGCACCAGGTCCTTCAATAGAATTCCACGGGAGGAAGTGGAGAAATTGGCGGGGACATAATCGCCGCTATCCGTTTTATAGCGTGCTTCGTAACCGCGCGCGCTTTGCACCGGCTCCACTGCCAGGCTTATCACGGTGCCTTGCGGGGTTTTCACACTCTTAATCACCGCCTGCGGAAGCGGCAGCTGCGCGCGATTCGTGCTGGCGGCGCTGAAGCCGGAGGAAAGGAGCAGTGGCAGGTCCGCACCGGCGAGGCTCTGCACGTACGCCGCCTGCTGGCGCAGCAAATTGATCAAGGTCAGGCGCGCGGCGTTCTTGGTGGCCGTGGCCAGCAGTCCGCCGCCCATTGCCAGCGCAAGACCGTTCTGAAACGTCGCCCGGGCGTTGGTCAATTCGCTCAGTGGCACGAGCGGAGTGGGGAAGCCGGGGTTGTCGTTCATCTTCTCGACGACGTTGAGCGCAAAGGCCGCAACATCCGCGTCAGGGAGCTTGGCAAACGCCAGTGATAATTTGTAACGGGTCATAATAAATCTTTTCAGTCGGTTCCACAGTCGCCGGCCGGGCTGATCACCTAATCCACCAAAAAGGATGCCTTACAGTGAGCGCGGTTTCTGCGGCGGCCGCGAGTGTCATGGAAAACCGAGCACCGCCCAACGCAACGGACGGGGCTCAGGTCATTCAAAAACTGAAGACAACTCTCGCCCGCGCTGTGCTGAGCACCCAAGCCGCTCCCCATCCGGAATCTGACTGAAGCTTACGCAACGAGTGTGCCAGTCGATGGTCCAAGTCATTTACGCCGTGGCTGGCTCCATTTTGCGTCTCAATGCAGGACAGGATGCGACAAGAACGTCCCATTTCCTCCGAGACAACGGCCCGTTCCTTACGGTGAATGTGATGAAGTCTATAAGCAGGGTTGTCATGTCCATGAGCTCGGACACATTCTCTGTGAGCATCCGCGCAATCTCTCCAAGCCATGGCATCCAGTCGGCAGGCTAGTTCACTTCGACCACAAGGTTAGGCTCAGACGCGATAAGCTTCTTCACAAAGACGGTGAGCAGTATGCCCTAATCTCCAAGCGGCGGCGAAAAGTTCATGAGCAAGGCCGCTGTGTCGATAAGGTTTTTGCCGACGCTCATGAGCACAGCGCCTCCTTTGGAAGCGAAGGGGCGTTTACGTCAGGCGAAGGGCGTTCCTTATCTGCGACCCACTCAAGCGGGCGGATCAATTCAGGTTCGCAACACGCTATCCGAGCGGCCCGGCGAGACGAGGACCGAATCCCCTGCCCTCGCCGGTCGAGCATTGGACTTAAGCCGTCAGCACCTTCTCCAGCAATTGATTCAAGCGTTTGAGCATGGCGCGCGGGTCTTCCAGCAGGCCGGCGGCGACGCGGGCGTTGTCCAGAACCTGCTCGGCCACTTGGCCGGCGAGGGCGGAATCCTTTTGCCGCATTTCATCGAGGCGCGTGATGATCGGGTGCGCGGGATTGATCTCCAAATCCTGTTTTGCGGCGGGAAGCTCCTCGTCCTTCTTCATTGCCTTCATCATCCGGCGCATGCTGGAGGTCATGAACTTATCGGAGTCCACCACCGCGGCGGGGCTGTCCACGAGACGTTGCGAGGCGCGCACTTCGCCGACGCGTTCGCCGAGCGTTTCCTTGAGCCAGGTGGCCAGCGACTTGGCCGCCTCTTCGCTCAAGGCGCCGGATTGTTTTTCCGCGAGGTTGATGTCGGCCTTCTCGGCGCCTTTGAGCGGCTTGCCTTCAAATTCGCGCAGATGCTCCATGACAAACTCGTCCCACGCGTCGTAGAGGAACAGCACCTCGAACTTGCGTTCGCGAAACACTTCAAAGTAGGGACTGGCTTCCGCCGCGGCGCGGTTTGGCGCCATGATGTAATAAATCTCCTTTTGATCGCCCGACATGCGTTTCACGTATTCAGCCAGCGACGTGAGCTTGCCAGCCTCGGTCGTGGAAGATTCGTAACGGAGCAGTTTGCCGAGCGCTTCCTTGTGGGTGAAATCGGTGACGACGCCTTCTTTGAGGAAGCGTTGATACTCCGCATAGAATTTCTCGTAGAGCGCAGCATCCTTCTCCGACGTGTCATCCAGGAACTTCAGAAAGCGCGTGGTGAGAACCTTGTTCAACTTCTGAATCAACGCCGTGTCCTGCATCGTCTCGCGTGAGATGTTGAGCGGCAGGTCTTCGCTATCGACAACGCCCTTGAGGAAACGCAGCCACTCGGGGAACAGCCCTTTGGCGTGCGATTGGATCAAGACTTTGCGGCAATACAGGTTCACCTCCGACTCCACGCGCCCCATGCCCATCGTCTCGAAGTTGCGGGCCGGCACAAAGAGCAGCGCTTGCAACGCGAGCGGCGCGTCCGCACTGAAGTGGAGCCGCAACATCGGGTTCTCGTGGTCGTGACCGATGAACTGGTAGAACTCGTTGTACTCCTCTTCCTTGATCTCGTTTTTGCTCCGTGCCCAGATGGCCTGCACGGTGTTCACTCGCTTGCCGTTCAACTCGATCGGGAACGGCACGAAGCTCGAGTAGCGTTTGATGATGCGTTCGATCGTGTTCGACTCGGCGAACTCCTTCGCATCGTCCTTCAGCTCCAGGACGATCTTCGTTCCGCGCGGTAAATCGGCGGCGGGGGTGATTTCATACCCGCCCGTGCCTTCGCTGACCCATTGCCATCCCTGCTCATCCGGCTGCAACGAGCGACTGAAGACAGTCACGCGCTTGGCCACCATGAACGCCGAATAAAAGCCCACGCCGAATTGGCCAATGAGCTTCGCATCCGGCTTCTTGTCCTCGGCGAGTTGCTTCAGGAACGCCTTCGTGCCCGAGTGCGCGATGGTGCCGAGGTTCTCCACCAATTCCCCGTGCGTCATGCCGAGGCCGGTGTCGGTGAAGGTGATGGTGCCTGCCTTGTCGTCCGTGGTAATCGCGATGGACGGTGCGATCTCCGCCTGGTGAATCGCGGTGCCCGACGTCTGCACGAAGCGCAACTTCTCGCACGCGTCCGCCGCATTGGAAATCAGCTCGCGCACAAAGATTTCTTTGTCCGTGTAAAGGGAATGAATGACGATGTTCAGCAACTGCTGAATCTCTGCCTGAAAGTGATGTTTCTCCGTTGTGCTCATAAAAGTGCGTCTTCCTCTAAAGGGAGCGAGGGCCATTCGTCAACGGGTCAATGTGACGAGCTACAACACGCGTATGGGTTTCGAGCCGGTCGGGTGAGATTGCATCGGACCCTCGCCGGCCTGCGAAGTTGACTCGCCCTGCTCGCCTCGCTCCGCTCGTAATGGGGCTCGACGGAGTCTCGCCCCACCGTGGTTGAACAAGACACCGGAGCGAAAGTCACAAGCTCCGGCTTTGTTCGGCGGGGAGGAAGACGTTTTCGGTCAACCAGAAGGCTTTCACGGTCTTGAGGAGTTGCGTGAGTTCGTCAGGCGTCGGTGGTTTCACGAGGAACGCATTGGCGCCGAGTTTGTAGGCGTTGCGAATGTCGCGTTCTTCTGCGGACGTGGTGAGCACCAGTACGACAATTCCTACGAGAGCCTCCCGCTGACGCATCCACGCAAGCACTTCGTGGCCGCCCATTCGCGGAAGTTTGAGGTCGAGGAATATCAGTGAAGGCAAAGGATACTTCGCTCGATCGCTGAACTCGCCCACGCCCCCGAGATAATCAACCGCCATCTGTCCATCCACGGCAACGTGCAGCGGACTCGTGATCCCAGCTTCCTTCAGGGCACGAGTCATGAAAAACACGTCGTTTTCGTCATCCTCCACCAGCAGTAACGCACCGTTTTCTTTCTTCATGTTCCACACTGTTGGAGCTGGACCCAAAATGTGCTCCCCTCTCCGGGCGCCGAGTTCAATCCCACGCTCCCGCGCATACGTTCCGCAGCTTTCCGCAAAATCGCAAGACCGAGGCCTGTGCCTGGCCGCGCAGGGTCGAGCCGTTCAAACAATTGAAAGATGCGAGATTGATCCTCCGTGCGGATGCCGATGCCATTATCGGAAACCAGAATGCGAGTGCTCGCATGGTTCGCCTCGGTCCAGATACGAACGAGAGGCCGCACTTGGGGAGCAACGAACTTCAGCGCATTGCTGATAAGATTCGAAAGGCACTGCGCCAACAAAGCCTCATGTCCGCAAACAATCCCGAGCGGCTGTTTCAATTCAATTCGCGCCTGGCCGTTTGACATGCCGTATTCCTCAACCAGTGCGGGCACCAATGAATCGAGATTCACGTTGACCAGTTTAATCTCTTCGCGCGTCACGCGGGTGTAGGTGAGGACGTCCTGGGTCAGGCGATCGAGCCGTCCCCCCGCGGTGAGAATTTTCTGCACATGCTTCAGGCCATCCGGCCCGAGGCGTTCGGCGAAGTCCTGAACCAGGACCTGCGCATAACCCTGAATAGCGCGCAGCGGTGACCGCAAGTCGTGTGAAACACTGTAAGAGAATTCTTCCATTTGAGCGACGGCCAGGCGCAGTGACTCCGTGCGTTCGTGGACGCGACGTTCGAGGGTTGCGTTCAATTCGCGCGCCTCCGCCTCCGCTCGCTTCCGGGCGACAATCTCCTCGTGACCGGCCCGGCGTGCGCGGTCAAGATTCTGCGCCAGCTCGCGGGCCTGTTGCGCGAGTTGAGCGGCGAAGCGGGACTCAGCGGCGCCTAATTCAACCGCACGCTCGCCACGCAGCGCGCCCGCAACCAGCGGCAGGTAAATCGCGATGTCGTGCGCCTCCTCCTCTTGAGGCTGGCCGCCAATCAGAACCATTGCGGCATCGCGTCCGGCAGAGATGAGAACGGCGGGCTTTTGTTGAAGTGCATCTGGCCAGGATACGGAGCCCCGCCGGACGCGTGTCTCCCCTGCAGCGTTCAAGAACGCCTGCCACGCCCTGCCGTTGGGAAGAGTCCTTGGAAAGCCAGGAGCGGGCAGGAGGAGGCCGATTTCGGGATCGGCAATGAAAATAATCAACGACTCGACCCCAAGGCATGCGGCGAGTTCGTCTGCGACCTGGGAACGATTGCCCGGCTCAATCAGTCTCGCGAGCAGTCCCAGGATCGTTGCCGAGCGTTCCCTCATTTCGGGATCACCGCCACGACGGCTGTGCAGTTGTGGAACCCGTTGAATTGTCCCTCGGCGCGAGCGATTTGCCCGTATGTATTGCATCCGGCGTAACGCGCACCATTGAGCGCCTCTTTCACTGCTTGAAGTTCAAAACCGAACTCCTTGCCCATGCGCAAACGGGTCGCCACACAGTCGAAAAACAATGCCACCTCTGGCTCGCCGCCGTTGAGCTGCTCCACCGCCGTCCGGGTGGCCGCGAGAGCCGATAGCGCCCGCGGCGCCATGATGTGCACGGTCGCGCCCACGGGAACTTCTGCGGCACACTGCACCGAGCCGTCTTCGTGAACGACCAGCGGCACGCGCAGCAACGGCCCGGCCGGCGTGGCGATGCCGATGACGTTGTGGAGAAAGAACGGAAGTGGGTCTTTGCGGTCAAAGGCCTGTTTGGTCTCCTGCGCGTATTCTTCGAAAACATCCGCCGCTGCGGTTCCATTCAAGCTGATCAAACGCACACCATCCGCTTCGGTCACGCGCAAGGCGCGGCTACCGGGCTCCCAGCCATGGCGAACACCCACGCCAATGGGACGATTGGAAAGAATTTCCAATCCTACTGCGGCATCCGGCACTGCCTCCGTCCCCATGAACACGTGGGTTCGCGCAAACTGCGCATCATCCCCTGCCCCGCCACCGAAGAGTTGATACGTCCCCGCCGTTTGCAACGTGAGCTGTTCCACAAATCGGTCAGCGTGCCCCGCCAGCGCGTCGGTCATCACCAAGGCCGAGCGATACGTGAAATCATGCCGGCCCATTCCGGTGAAGGTTTGCACCATCTCACGGGCCGCCGCCGCGGCGTCCGAACGCAATCCCCGCCCAAGCGCCGGGGTAAAGCGCATTTCATCCGACCACAATGCCACCGCCGAAACGGCGCCTTCATTCAACGAGTCACTGGTAAATTCACCGGCCGAGGAGCTGCCTACCAACACTTTTGGGGCGCAGACGCGATGGAACGAATTCAGCAGCGCCGCATAATCATGTCGAGAAGAGGCAAACAAAACGACAGCGTCCGGCGCTTCATTGTGTGCGGCTCGAACCTGCTCGCCCAGGCTTTCACCCGCTTGCGTACTATCGTGTTGGTCTGCGTAGGCGATTTTCGATTTAGTCACTGCAATCCTTTGTGTTATCCGCGGGTTCCCGGATTGCGGGCAGAATAGGTGGGGCAGGCGAAGAAGTAAATGGCGGCTTCTGAACCGGTTGGGTGCAGGTCATATAAAGATCGCGCGGGCGCTTGTTGCAACTACCCTGGCAAACACAACTCCTTCACTCCTGACTCTTCAAGGCGCGGGCTTTCTTTTCGAAATCCCGGCGAAGCTTTGAGCACATCAGCTCGCAAAGTTGATTCACGATCGGATCAGTGATGACATAATACACGTTCAACCCGACCTTGCGGCGACCCAGCATTTGAGCGTCCGCCAGAATTTTAAGGTGCTTGGAGACATTCGCCTGGTTCAGGCCGGTCGCGGCCACCAGTTCGCCCACGGTTCGCTCGCTGGTCTGAAGTTCATTGAGCAACTGCAACCGAGCTGGCTCCGCCAACACCGCAAACTGCCGGGCAATCACTTGCAGCGCTTCTTTCGTAAGTCGATCGTGTTTCTTCTCGTTCATCGCAAACCGCACGCCACGTGGCACGCTCACCTCGCACTTTGCATTCCCTTTCTTCGCTGCCTTAACGGGTGACTGGCTCGCAGGCGTCCGCCCGCGCCCACTTGGTCCCAGTATTCCACTACATTCCTCGTCCGGCATAAAACAGGCTATGACCCAGGAGCACGGCTTTTGCCGAGTTAAGATGAATGCGTTGCGAAAAAAAGTCTGGTCGCCGTACGTGGTAGGCGCGGCCCTCGGGATGTGTTGAGCTGGGTGACGTTTGCGACAGTCAACAAGCCGTTGGGCATCACGACCGCATTTGAAAACTCGGCGGCGCTGACGGAGAAGGCGGTGGCGCCCGCTGCTGCCGAGCAGAACAAGCTCTTCGCGGACAAAGCCAAGGACGGGAAGTCGCCGAAGATCGATTGGGAATGGATGCTCGTGATTGGTGTCTTCGTCGGCGCGTTCATCAGCTCGAAGCTCTCGGGCGACCGCACGAAAGAAAAAGTTCCCGCGCTTTGGGCGTGGCGATTCGGTCCCAGCGTCGCCCTGCGTTTCGCGGCGGCATTTTTCGGCGGCGCGATCATGATGTTCGGCGCTCGACTCGCTCAAGGTTGCACCAGCGGCCACGGCATCAGCGGCGCGCTCCAGCTTGCGGTGTCGAGTTGGATATTTGTGCCGCTGCTTTTCCTCGCCGCCATCGCCACCACGTTCGCCATTTTTGGAAAGGAAGGTCGTCACCATGTTTGAATCACCTGACAAGCTCATCCTTGGTTTCATCAGCGGGATTGTTTTTGGATTCCTGCTGCAAAAAGGCCAGGTCGCCAAGTATCGCGTAATCATGGCGCAGTTCCTTTTGAAGGATTGGACGGTCGCGAAAATCATGGCGACGGCAGTCGCTGTCGGAGCCATCGGCGTTTATGCGATGCACGCACGTGGAATGGTGCATCTCGAAGTCAAGCCGGCCGCTTTTGGCGGCGTCATCATTGGCGCGATTCTGTTTGGGATCGGCATCAGTCTGTTCGGTCTTTGTCCCGGCACGAGTGTGGCCGGCTGCGGAGAAGGCCGGCGTGACGCGATGGTCGGTGTGCTGGGCATGTTCTTCGGCGCGGGCGCGTATGTGCTCGCCTACGAACAGCTTCAGCCCGTCGTGAAACGCTTTGGTGATCTCGGCAAGGTGACGTTGCCCGAACTCACCAACACCTCACCGTGGCTGTGGGTTCTGCCGCTGGTGCTGGCCGTTGCGCTCATCTTCGCCATCGTGGAGTGGCGGCACCAACATCACCGCCATGAACCGGCGCGTAATCCAGCTTAAGGAACTACAATGAAATCAATCATCACCGCTTTACTCTTCACCATTATGGCTTTCGCAAGTCCCGCCGCCGACGCAGGCAAAGAACACAAGGTGCTTTTCGAATTCACTTCCGAAGGCAAGGAACAGATCACCGCCGTGCTCAACAACGTTGAGAACGTACGCAAGGCGCTCGGTGCCAAAACGAAAGTCGAAGTCGTGGCGCACGGCCCGGGCATTGGCCTTTTGCAGAAGAGCAACACCGAGGGCGCGGACCGCATGCGCAAGCTCGCCGACGACGGCGTCGTGTTCGCGGCGTGCGAGAACACGCTGAAGCGAAAGAACATCTCGAAGGCTGACCTCCATGATTTTGTGACCACGGTGGACTCCGGCGTCGCGCAAGTCGTGCGCCGGCAGGAAGCGGATTGGTCGTACGTGAAAAGCGGGCATTAAGGAGGCGTTATGCAGATTGCGGAGACCATTGCGCGACGCTTTCCCGAAGACCGCGTTCGACGGCACACGGCCGCAGAGATTAACGAACGGGTTGATCAGGAATTGCGACAGCGAGTGCAGTCTTACGCGAATGCGGATCGCGAAACCTTGTCTCGGCGCATCGAAGAGTTGGACCGCGAGTGGGACATGGAGCGCACGCTCGAAGCCAACGCCGCTACGCTGGCGCTCACCGGGACGCTCCTCGGCGCCTTCGTCAGCAAGAAATTCCTCGTCATTCCAATCGTCGTTACGTCGTTCCTCTTGCAGCACGCCATCGAGGGCTGGTGTCCGCCGCTTCCAATCTTCCGAAGACTCGGCGTGCGCACGCGCCAGGAGATCGAGAAAGAGCGCTACGCGCTGAAATTGCTGCGCGGTGATTTGGACGCGGGCGACGTGGAGTCGAGAGACGTCAGTCGATTGATCCCGGCATTAAGTCGGTGACTTCCCAAAGGAGCCAAATGTTTTCCACAACGCACAGTTCGCAGACGCAGATGAAAGCAGAGCGATCCAACAACAAGTTCCGGCCCACCGCGATGTTGCTCGCAACCGGGTTGGCCATCGGTTGCCTCACCGGCTGCGGAGGTGGTGATTCTCCTTCCAATGTCGGAACGCCCGGCAGCGAAAAAAGCGGCACAACGAAGATTCTTGAGGCGGGCGCGGCGACGCTTCAGCGAATGCCGCCGGTGAAGCAAATCAATGTTTACCTCGACGGCTTTCACTTCCACAGCGGGATGATGGATCACCAGATGGAGGCTCATCATTGCTGCTCCGTGCTGAACGAAGATGTGAAGCAATGCGTTCTCTTCGACGGCAACACCGAGAACGCAAAGATGATCGGCATCGAATACATCATCAGCGAGAAGCTGTTCAAAACATTGCCCGAGGAGGAAAAGGCGCTCTGGCACTCGCACCTTTACGAAGTGAAATCGGGCCAACTCATCGGCCCGGGCCTGCCGGACGTGGCTGAGCACAAGTTGATGGATGAGAGTAAAACAACTTACGGCAAGACGTGGCACACGTGGGATACGTCGAATCCGACCAATCAACTGCCGCTTGGCATCCCGATGCTGATGATGGGTTTCACCGCCGACGGGCAGGCCAAGCCGGAGATGATTGCCGCCCGGGACCGGCGAATGAATGTCTCGACCGAAGAAAAGCGGAAACAACGCGCGAACATTGCAGACGTTCCAATCGCTGAAGGGGCGGACGCGTGGCAGAAGGGAAAAGTAGTAACGCTTCAGCGCGTGGAAAAGAAATCTCAGGAGACGGCGAGCAAATGAAAACTTTCCTGTTCGCAGTCCTGTCTTTGATTTACCCGGCGCAACGATGAAGTCCGCAAAAACAATCAGACACACTTAATTATGTTAATCTTCGAACAATTCCACACGCCGGGCATCGCCCAGCTTTCGTATCTCATCGGCGATGATTCCAAAGGCGTCGCGGCGCTCATTGATCCGCGGCCCGACATCGAGTGTTACCTGGAGAAGGCGCGCGAGTATCGGGTCGGCATCACGCACATTTTCGAAACGCACATTCACGCGGATTTCCTGAGCGGCTCGCTGGAACTGCAACGCCGCCTCGGCACGCCGAAGATCTTCGCGAGCGGCGAGGGCGGCTGGCATCATTACGGGTTTGACTGCGAGAAAGTGAAGGACGGCGACACCTTTGATTTCGGAGACAACCTTCTCACCGTCAAACACACGCCGGGTCACACGCGCGAGCACATTTCGTTCATCGTGGCGGAGAAGAAAAAGAAGGACAGTCCATGGGGCGTGTTCAGCGGCGACAGTTTGTTCGCGGACTCCGCGGGCCGGCCGGACATCGTGGGTGGCGAAAAGGAAGCGCGCGAACTCTCGGAGATGATGTTCGAAACGCTGACCGAGTTTTACACGAAGCTCGATGATGGCGTGACGATTTATCCCGGGCACGGCGCAGGTTCCTCCTGCGGGCCGGACATTGGCGATCGTCGCAGCACGACGATTGGTTACGAGCGGAAGCACAATCCGTTTCTTCCAGTTCCACGAGAAGAAGGAGTTCATCCAGTACGTGAAATCCACGGCGACGCCGATTCCGACCTATTACGCAGCCGATGAAAAAGTTGAACCAGAAAGGCCCGCCGACTTTTGGCGCCATGCCGACGGTTCCGCCGCTGCCGCCGAAATCCTTCAAGGAAGCGATGAAAGAGCGCGGCGTGAAGCTCATCGACACGCGCACGATGCTGGGCTTTGGCGGCGGCCACATCAAAGGCGCATTGAACATCGGCGCGCGTCCCGAGTTGTCGCCGTGGGCGGGTTGGATGGTGAAGTTCGATGACCCGATTGCTGCTCGTGCTCGAACACGACGAGCAGCTTGAGAAGGTCGTGAAATATCTGTGGCGTGTCGGCATGACGAACATTCGCCGGCTACCTCGTGGGTGGCATGAAGGCGTGGGACAACCAGGCATTTGAGATCGAAGCCGGTTCAGCCAAATGACGGTGCATGAACTCAAGGAGCAGAACGACGGCATTCAAATCGTCGATGTGCGCGCGCCGGACGAATGGGAGAACGGCCACATTCCCGGCGCGCGCCATTATCTTCGTTCCGGACCTCTGCGAAAATCTCGACAAGTTCGACCGCAACAAACCGGTCGTGGCGTATTGCGACAGCGGTTATCGCGCGAGTCTCGCCGCGAGCATTTTCAAGCGCGAAGGCTTCGAAAAGGTGTTCAACGTCCCCGGCAGTTGGCAGGCGTGGAAACACGCGGGCTATCCCATCGAAGGAAAGATGAATTGAATGAAACGTCTCCTTTCACTGTTTGCGCTGGCCACTTCCTTTCACGGCCTGTGCCGCGGGCGAGACGCCCAACGCGCTGAATTATCCGGGCGCGGCATGGTCGCCTTACGTCGTGGGTGCGGGCATCGGCTTGCTCGTGATAGCGACGATGTATCTTCTCCAAAAAGCCCGTGGGCGCCTCGTCCGCCTATGCCACCGCGGCCGGCCTGATCGGGAAAGCCATCGCGCCGCAGCACACGGCGAAACTCAAATATTACAAAGACAACCCGCCGCGAGTGGACTGGGAAATCATCTTCGTCGGCGCGGCCATCGTCGGTGCATTCCTGGCCGCGCAGCAAGGCGGCGAACTCACGCACCGCTGGCTGCCGCCCATGTGGGTGGATCGTTTTGGCGAGAGCAGCCTGTGGTTACGCGGAGTCGTGGCGCTGGCGGGTGGCGTGTTGATGTCCTTCGGAGCGCGCATGGCCGGGGGTTGCACCAGCGGCCACGGCATCAGCGGCACGGCGCAATTGAACGTCGCCTCATGGATTGCCGTCGTCTGCTTTTTCATCGGCGGCGCCATCGTCGCCAACCTCATGTTCCGCCTCTGAAAAGGATTTATGGTTGATCCCACCAAAGAAGTGACACGCAGCAAAGCGGAGGATTCGGAACGCATCACCCGCAACCAGGTGCTCCAGGCGATCATTTTCGGATTGATCTTCGGCTTCCTTTTGCAGAAGGGCGGCGTCGCGAAAATACAACGTGCTCATCGGCTCGCTCCTCCTCCAGGACTTCACCGTTTTCAAGATCATGGGAACGGCCGTGGTCGTCGCCATGATCGGGCTTCTTCCCGCTCGCTCGCGCCGGCAAGATCGAACTCAAAATCAAACCAACCCGCACGGTGTCGGTCACCGTGGGCGGATTGCTTTTCGGCGCGGGCTTCGCGTGCGCGGCCTACTGTCCCGGGACGGGCGCCGCGGCACTCGGACAGATGAACTACGACGCGCTGTTCATGATGCTGGGCATGATGGCGGGCGCCTATTTCTTCGCCGAAGCTTCGGAATGGATGAGCCGCACCGTCGATAAAATCGGCGACCACGGCAAGCTACTGCTGCCCGATTTGGTGCGCGCTCGTCACGTGCCCTTCATGATTGGCTTCGCCCTGTTCATTGTCGCGGGACTGTTCCTTCTGGAGAAGGTGCGAGCACAATGACCCGCGCCTGACCTGGTGATGTTTCATGAACATTCTTCTGACCAACGATCTGCACGGACACGTCGAGCCGTGGCGAGGTTGGGAAGGCGAACTCGCCGGCAAAACCCTTGGAGGCTCCGCGTGGATTGCCTCGGTCATAAACCAGATCCGTCGCGAGGCCGGTAAAAGCGTTTTGCTTTTCGACGCTGGCGACGCCTTTGCCGACACCATGCTCGCGATGGAAACTCGCGGCCAAGTGGTGCTCGATGTGATGAACCATCTTGGCTACGACGCGATGACCCTGGGCAATCACGAGCCGGACTTTGGCCCGGAACGGCTGCGACAATTACGCGACGAAGCCAAATTCCCATTCATCGCAGCGAATCTGTTTCGAAAAGCGCACGGGCACGTTGTTCACCAAGCCGTTCATTATTCGCGAAATCGAGGGCAAGCGCATTGGCATTCTCGGGCTCGCTTACCCAAACACGCCGCTGACGACAGCGAAGAAAAATGTGGAGGACTTTGAGTTTCGGGACGCGATTGAGACGGCGCAGCGCTTCGTTCCCGAAGTGCGAGCGAAGGCCGACATGGTGATTGCCCTTACCCATTTGGGACTGAGCGCAGATCAAAAACTGGCCGAGGCCGTGCCTGACATCGATCTGATCCTCGGCGGGCACAGTCACAATCGCGTCACTGAACCGCTCCGGGTCGGCAAGACGCTGATTGTCCAGGCAGGCGCACACGGCTCGGATGTGGCGCGGATGGACGTCGAGGTGGGAGACCGCGTGACGTTGCGGCGCTACGAACTAATCAGCGTTGATCACGCTCGGTTCAAACCCGACGCCGAAACCCAACAAATAATCGAACGTCACGCCGCGCCGTTGCGGCAACGAATGAATGAGCGGATTGCCGAAGCCACGAGCCCGATCGTTCGCGCGCAGACCTTGAACGGCCCGCAACCCGAGCGCCGCGATCATCAGTCGCCCGCCGATTCATTGTTCGCGGACATCCTTCGCGAAGAGACCGAGGCCGATGTTGCGCTGCTGCCCGGAGTTGGTTACGGCGTGGCCATTCCGGTCGGGCCAATCACCGTCGGCGCCCTAAGGAATCTTTTGCCGCACGAATCAAAGGTTGTGATGCTGAAAGTTTCAGGAAAACAACTCCGCGAGACGCTCGAACAATCCATCGAGAACACACTTACCAAAGATCCCAAACGCAAGGTCGGAGGGATGATTCAAGTGAGCGGCATTAAGTTTCACTACGACCGGGATCGCCAGGCTGGAGCGCGCCTGTTGGAGGTGAGAGTCGGCGATAAGGAATTGCGAGACTCCCAAGTGTACCAAGTTGCCACGAACCAACTCATCGCCTCCGGCGGGCACAATTATTCGACGTTGGCCTCAATCCGGGAACGCGCCGAGCTCCAGCCCCAGTTCGAGATGGTGCGGCACGGTTTGCTCCGGCGCGGACGGGTTGGAACGACAGAGGACGCCAGGATTATTGCGGGAACCGGCGAGATGAAAAAAGAACCCGCGCGATGAGCAGCGGACTATTCCCGAGGAGCCGCGAGTCTCGATTCGTCACGCGAGTCGTTGCGCATCCACCTTCAGCCGATTGCGCAGTCCTGAGCAAACCAGCTCGCACAGCTCGAACACGAGCGGATCGGAGATGAAGTAGTAAACGTTGATGCCCTCTTTGCGACGAGCGACGAGCGACGCGGTGGCCAGAACGCTCAGATGCTTGGAGACATTGGCCTGCGTGGCCCCGGTGGCTTCAACCAATTCCGTCACTGTCTTCTCACCGCCCTGAAGGATGTTGAGCAAGCGCAGGCGCATCGGCTCACCCAGCACACGAAAGCGGGTGGCAATGAGTTCCAGGGTTTCACCTGACAGCGGCTGTGACTTTGTTTTCGTCCTCTTCATCACTTGACACATTACTGAATGGTTATATGGTCATTCAGAATGAATGCAGTTAATCACGTGAACGGTTGTTTGTCCACGGCGAACCTGTCGGAAGGCTGTGGCCCCGAGTCCCTGTTCCAGCGCTTGCAGGCAGGCGAGAATCTTCGGGTGCTCGATGTCCGCGATGTGGACGAGTTCGAGTCGGGCCACATTCCCGGTTCGTCGCCGTTTCCCCTCAACATCATTCGCGAGCATACGGCGAGTTTCGACCGCGAACGTCCGTTGATCCTGGTGTGCCGGACCGGACGGCGAAGCGCCGAAGCACTGCGGCAGTTGCGCCAGGCAGGGATGACCAACGCGACGCACCTCGAAGGGGGGCTGGAAGCGTGGAAGCGGGCCAACCTGCCCATTGAACGGAGCGTTGGTTCGCGCGTCTGGACACTCGAGCGGCAAGTGCGATTCGCTGCAGGAGCGTTCGTTCTCCTCGGTCTCGTGGCATCGCTGGTTTGGCCGCCGGCCATTGCCTTGAGCTGGTTTGTCGGCGCTGGGTTGATTTTTGCGGCGATCACGGACACGTGTGCGATGGGAATCTTGCTCTCGAAGCTGCCTTGGAATCGTAGTCGGCCTTCAACGTGCGCGGTGGAGGGCACGCGGTGATTGCGGCCGCGCTCATGGGCCTCGGCATTGGTGCGTCGCTCGGACTTCTGGGCGGCGGCGGCTCAATCCTCACTGTGCCTGCGCTGGTGTATGGCGCGGGCGTGCCGGTACAGGCTGCAGTTCCGCTTTCTTTAGGGGTCGTAGGTGCGACGAGTGCCGCCGGAGCATTTTTCAAACAGCGGTCGAGCCTGGTGCATGGGCGCGCTGCGCTGCTGTTCGGCGCGACCGGAATTGTCGGAGCCGTTGCCGGCGCGAAGCTGACGCATTTCGTCAAGCCAGCGGTGCTCCTTCTGATCTTCGCTGCTCTCATGCTGGCCATTGGCGTTCGTATGCTCCTTGCGCGGGAGGCAACAGAACATCCGGCAGCCAAACAATGTCGGCCCTGGCGTTGTGGCGGCGCGGGGCTTGGCGTGGGATTGCTCACCGGTTTTCTGGGAGTCGGTGGTGGCTTTCTGATCGTTCCTGCCATGCAACATTTTGGGCGACTGCCACTGCCGATCGCCACCGGCACATCGCTGGTGGTCATCGCTGTAAACTCATTCGCCGGACTGGTGGGACACCTTTGCGAAGCGCGTATCAACTGGAGCGTGGGCGGATGGTTTCTCGCCGCAGCACTCCTTGGAATGTTCGTCGCTGTCCGGCTTGCGGATCGAATTCCAAGAGCAACATTGAGCCGGGGATTCGGCGCGTTCGTCCTGGTCACGGCTGCCTTTGTCATCACCAAGAACTGGAATGCAATTCAATGAAGGAGAAGAACATGTTTGAACACCGATTTTTCGTTGAAGGCCTGGCGCACGCCTCCTACCTGTTCGGCCGCGACGGCGAAGCGGCCGTCGTCGATCCCAAACGTGACGTGGACGATTACATCTCGATGGCGCAGGAAAACGGATTGCGCATCGTCGCCATTCTCAACACTCACCCGCACGCCGATTTCGCCTCGGGCTTTCGCGAGCTCGCTCAACGCACGGGCGCAAAGATTTACACCTCGCATCTCGCGCCGGTGACTTACGAACACATCGGGGCACGCGACGGAGAGGTAATTCGCATTGGCGGTCTTGAAGTGGAGATTCTCGAAACGCCCGGCCACTCGCCGGACAGTTTGAGTTTCCTGGTGCGCGACGAAGGCAAACCAGTCTCGCTCTACACGGGCGACCTGCTTTTCGTGAATGACGTGGGCCGGCCGGATTTGCGCGATGCGGATGCGGACCCGAGCGCGCTCGCCGACAAGCTCTACGATTCGCTCTTCAACAAAGTGTTGAAGCTGCCCAATGACGTAAAAATCTTTCCGGCACATGGCGCTGGTTCATTGTGCGGGCGAGCCATTTCATCAGCGCCCTTTTCGGTCATCGGCCAGGAGCGCTTGATGAACTGGGCGTTGCAAATCAAGGACCGCGCTGAATTCGTCCGGCGCATGACGGAAAACCTTCCGGATCGTCCGCCCTATTTCAGCTACGACGTGGGCGTGAACCTGCAGGGCGCTGCGCCGCTCAGTGAACTGCCGCCGCTTCGCGCGCTCACCGAGGACGAGTTGAAGCGTGCGCATGGCGAAGGTGCGGTCGTCATCGACACGCGCCCGGCGGCATTCTTCGGAGCAGGACATTTCCCGGGCAGCCTGAACGTGGGGCTCAATAGCGCGATGTTTTCCACCTGGGTCGGCTTCCTCGTGCCGGGCGGGACTCGCATCGCGCTGGTCGTTGGTTCTGCCGAGCTGCGCCGCGCGCACGACTGGAACTCGCGCGCATTGGGTTCGATGACGTGGTTGGTTTCATCGAAGCGGAAGCGCTGAAGGAAAAGCGTCAACTCACGCAACTCAGCGTGTGTGATTTGAAGAGTGCGCTGAAACGCGGGGACGGACCGGCCGTTCTCGACGTGCGAACGGCTGGCGAGTGGCAGGCGTCGCACATTCCCGATGCCACGCATGTGCCGCTGCCTAAGCTTTCCGCTGCGCTCGACCATGTGCCGAAAGACCAGCCGGTCGCCGTGATGTGCGGCAGCGGCTATCGCAGCTCGATTGCCGCAAGCCTGCTCGCCTCGCGCGGCTACACGCGGCTACAAAACGTGATGGGCGGCATGTCCGCCTTCCAGGAAACGAAATGTCCCGACTTCAGCCCCGCTGAACTGGTGTTCGGCGATGGTGAACCCGGCGCACGCGCCTGCGCCGTGAGTCCCGGAAAAAAGTGAAGGCGCATCCCTGTTACTCGAATCGACGAATCCCAAATGAAACATCTGATATTCCTTGCGATCTTTTCCTTCGTGACGACGACCGTGATGGCGGCCGAGAAGCACGTCACCCTGCTGCATCTCGCCGACACCCACGCGCAACTTGAGTCGCATCCTGAATACGTGCCCGGCGGGAAACCGGAGATTCAAACGATGGGCGGCTACGCGCGATTGAAGACGGCCATTGACCGCGTGCGCGCTGAAACGAAGCACGCGACATTTGTGGCGGATGGCGGCGACACATTCCAAGGCTCCGGGCCAGCCGCGTGGACCGAAGGCGAAGTGGTGCTGGCACCCTTCAATGCGCTCGGCGTGGACGTGGCCGTGCCGGGAAACTGGGAAGTGGTTTACGGGCCCAAACGTTTTCTGGAACTGATGCGCCAAGTCAGTGCGCGGGTGCTGGCTTATAACTTTCACGACTCGAAGAGCGGTCGTCGATTGTTCGCGCCACATGTAACGATGACACGTGACGGTGTGAAGGTCACCTTCGTCGGCATTACGGACCCAACGGCGACCACTCGCCAGCCGCCGGACCAGGTGCGAGGGCTGGATTCGACACGCATGGATGGCCTGCGCGAACACGTTCAGCGCATTCGTTCGGAAGAAAAACCTGAGCTCATTGTCGCGGTGACGCACACCGGGCTCGCCCTCTCGCGGCAACTCGCCCGCGAAATTCCTGAGTTCGATGTGATTCTCTCCGGCCATACGCATGAGCGCACGGGCGATCCAATTCGCGAAGGCAACGTGCTGATCGTCGAACCCGGCTCGATGGGCTCGTTCCTCGGCCGGTTGGACCTGACGATCAAAGACGGTCGTGTAGCCGCCCATTCGTTCCGCTTGCTGCCCATCCGCGCGGCTGACTACAGCGAAGATGCCCAGGTGAAAAAATTAGTTAATGCGGCTCTGGCCCCGCATCGCGTTCGCGCCAATCGCGTCGTGGCAAAGAGCGAGACGACGTTGCAGCGCTACGATGTTCTGGAAACCACGACGGATAATTTCATCGCGGACGTGGTGCGCGAAGAGACGGGCGCGGACATTGCCTTTTCCAACGGCTTCCGTTTTGGCCCACCCATTCTTCCCGGCGACGTCACGGAGGGCGACCTGTGGACGATGCTGCCGCTGGATTCGCGGATGAAGCTCGGCTGGGTGACGGGCAAGCAACTGCGCGAATATCTCGAACGCGAGCTTGAACTCGTGTTCTCCGACGACGCCTGGACGTTGTCAGGTGGCTGGGGTCCGCGTCCCTCTGGCCTCACGTTCACTTACCGCGCGAAAGCATCCGCAGGAAAACGCGTCGTTTCTGTGAAGGTGAAAGGGCGGGAGATTCGCGATGAAGACCGCTTCACGATTGCCGGCTGCGAGCGCGCGGGTGAACCGATGGACATGATTTGCCGACTGCGCGGCACGCACGACGCCAGAGTCGTTGGACCATCGGTGCACGAGGCGTTACTGAGCTACCTGAAGAAAAGTCCCACGATTCGCGCGCAGCGCGAAGGACGGGCGGTGGCTCTCGATCTGGAACCCGCGGTGTTCAGCCAGGACGAGGTGCTGCGGGCAAAAAACAAGGAGGCAAAGTAATGAAACAAATGAATCGTTCCCGGATTGCGGCACTCGCGCTGGCAATCATCGCAGTCGCGGCACTCTTCGTGTTCGCCGGCCCTCGGCGATCTTCTAGTAACCAGAAACAAGCTGGTGAGGCAGTGCGCTGGACTGAGGATTTCGATGCGGCACTCAAAGAAGCTGCGGCGACAGGCAAACCGGTGATGCTCGATTTCTTCGCGACATGGTGTATGCCGTGCAAAATCATGGACAGGGTGACTTACACGGACGCCAGTGTGATCGATGAAACGAAGAGTTGGATTTCGGTCCGGATCGACGTCGATCGCCATGCGGCACTCGCCGAGCGTTATCGCATCCAGGCGGTGCCGACTATTGTGTTCTTGAACCCTGATGGAACTGAGAGAAGCCGGCTCGAAGGATTCGCCTCGGCTGGCGGACTCGAGGGCGCCATGAAAAAAGTTCGCGCGGCCTTGCCACGCAAAACAGATTCGGTGTGATCAGCCCATGAAACTTATGAAAACATTTCTCCTTCTAGTCGCGCTCAATGTGTGTGGAAACGTCGCCTTGCCGGCGCGCGCCGCGGATGCACCCACCTTTGCCCGGAAATCCGCGATCAAAGACGTCTCGGTAGCCGAAGCAGAAAAACTCGTGCAGCAAACGAACGTGGTCGTGCTGGACGTGCGGACGCCGAAGGAGTTCAAGGACGGCCATATTCGCGGCGCGACGAACGTGAACTTCTACGAGAGTTCGTTCCGCAGCCAACTTCAGGCCCTCGACAAATCAAAACCGTATCTCGTCCATTGCGCGGTGGGTGGGCGCAGCGGCAAGGCCGTGAAGACCATGCAAGAACTCGGGTTCACGAACATCTATCACCTGGAAGCGGGCATGAAGGGTTGGGAAAACGCGAAGAAGCCCGTCGTGCGGTAACATGGATTCCGTCTCCGAACTTCGCTCGCTGCGCGCGGTCAGCGGCATCGGCATCCTCGTGCTGCTGCTCGCGTGGGAGACGTTGCACCCGTTCCTGTCGCAGTTCGACGGGCGCGGGCGCGATCGCGTTCTCCACGGCTTTCGCAACGTGCTGTTCGGAGTTTTCAACTCAGTCGTGATCGCAATGGGGTTCGCCGCGCTTTGGGCCATGGCCAGCACGAGCTCGGCGCAAAATGGAATCGGGTTGCTGCATCGCATTGAGATTTCACCGGTGCTCCATGCCGTCGCGGCGGTGCTCGTCCTCGATTTCTGGACCTACTGGTGGCATTGGATCAACCATCGCGTGCCGTTCTTCTGGCGGTTTCACCGAATGCACCATTCCGATCCGCGGATGGATGTGACGACCGCAAACCGCTTCCACACCGGCGAAATTATTTTTTCATCCATCCTGCGCGTGCCGATCATTTTTCTCGTGGGCATTCACCTTTGGGAACTTGTGCTCTACGAAACGCTGATGTTTGCGGTGGTGCAGTTTCATCATGCGAACGTCGGTTTGCCGCCGCGGCTCGATCGTTTCCTGCGCGTGTTCATCCCGACCCCGGCAATGCACAAGGTCCACCATTCGCGCATCGTGGTGGAAACAAACTCGAACTACAGTTCGCTGCTCTCGGTGTGGGACCGGCTCTTCCAGACTTTCCGCCTGCGTGAGAACCCGCACGAGATCGTTTTCGGTCTGAATGAATTTGATGCGCCGGAGTGCCAGCAATTGAAAGGCATGGCCAAAACGCCATTGCTCGAACTTCACGAGCCGCCAGAAGCGCCCATGAGTGCGAAGACTGTCCGATCTCTATCGCCGCGCAGCTTCAAACACATCCGTCGCAGCTCTCAGTCGTCGATCTGAACGAGGGAGAATAAGAGCCTGTCTCGAAAATTCGGAGCGCGGCTGTGTCGTCCTCGACCAGCCGCAGCAGCCCTCGAATCTCCGGCGCGCTGAGTAGCTTGAAAGCAGGCTGCGGCTGGTCTTCGACACAGCCGCGCTCCTTTTCAGACAGGCTCTAAGAGCTGGTCGCCGGTGGTCTATCGTGAGTTGTCGTGATAGGTTCGACGTGTTGAACGAAGGGAGGAACGATGAAGACAATACTTGTCGCACTGATGGGAGCCGGATGTCTCGCAGTCCATTGCCGAGCCCAACACGAAGAGCACTCTCGCAATCATACCGGCCAGGAAGAGCATTCTCACACGATGTCGGGACAGTACGGACCGTACTCCATGACGCGCGAGGCGTCGGGCACCAGTTGGCAGCCGGAGGCCACGCCCATGAGCGGCCTGCACTTCATGCGCTACGATTGGAACTTCATGGTCCACGGATTCGTGGATGTGATTTACGATCGACAAGGCGGCAAGCGCGGTGAAGAGGACTGGTTCAGCGTGAACATGTTCATGCTGATGGCTCAAAGAAAACTCGGCCCCGGAACGTTCGGCGTGCGCTCAATGTTGTCACTCGAGCCGGCGACCGTCGGGCGCAATGGTTATCCCGAGTTGCTGCAAACGGGTGAGACGGGCAATGGCCGCACCGAGCTCATCGATCGCCAGCATCCCCATGATCTGTTCATGGAACTGGCCCTCACTTACAGCGTGCCGATCGATGACGACAGTGCCGCGTTCGCCTATTTCGGCTGGCCTGGTGAGCCGGCCTTGGGCCCAC
The DNA here is from genome assembly GCA_963760275.1 of uncultured Verrucomicrobiae bacterium. Lineage (GTDB taxonomy): Bacteria > Verrucomicrobiota > Verrucomicrobiia > Limisphaerales > SIBH01 > JANNGC01. The sequence continues at coordinate 244,803 of CAVXCM010000002.1, read as the reverse complement.
CGACATTTATGCATCGATTCTCCGGCATGGATAATCCGGAAGCTCCCATCACGCATCATTGGCTGGACTCGACGCATATTACCGAAGGTGTCGCCACGGTGGGTTACGTGTGGAAGCAGTTCAAAGTGGACGGATCGATTTTCACCGGGCGCGAACCGGACCATCATCGTTGGGATATTGAGGAGCCGCGTTTTGATTCATACTCCGCACGACTAACCTGGAATCCAACGAAGGCGTGGTCGGCCCAGGTAAGTTACGGCTGGTTGAACAGCCCGGAGCAATTGCATCCCGACGTTGACACGGAGCGCTTCACCGCTTCGGTGAGCTACCACAAACGCTGGGGCGCGAACCACTGGCAGACGACCGCGGCCTGGGGCCGCAACGACAATGAGCCGGGAAAAACCCTCGACGGTTTCCTGCTCGAATCAATGGTGAACTTCCACGAGACACACACCGTTTTCGGTCGTGCCGAGCGGGCGGAGAAGGATGAGCTTTTTGAAGAAGGCCAGCCGCTCGAAGGGAAAAAGTTCACGGTGCACAAGTTGAGCCTCGGCTACATTTACGACTTTCCGGCCTGGCACAAAATCCGGTTCGGGCTCGGCGCGATGGGTAGCGTGCATTTGCTTCCGCAAAGTTTGGAGCGCACCTATGGGGACACCCCGCTATCAGGGCTGCTTTTCGTGAGAGCAAAACTTTAAACGTGGAGCAGCCGAAAAATTCCAGACGCAATCCATTCTCATCCAATCTTCGACCGCCCATGAACATGGCCCAAAACGACGACAGCTCGCGGAAGGAAAAGGAACTGGCGCAACGTTTCTCGCCGGGCGGAATGATCGTGCGCGAGCGAGAGCCTTTGAACCTCGAGATGCCGTTCAGCTCCCTGAGCGGCTTTGTTACGCCGGTGGAACACTTCTTTGTACGATCGCACTATGCCGTTCCGTCGATAGACGAAAAGAAGTGGCGGTTGAAGGTCGAAGGCGAAGTGAAAAAGACGCTGACGTTGTCGTTACGAGACCTGTTGAAAATGGATTCGGTCACTGTGCCGGTGACGTTGGAGTGTGCCGGCAACGGTCGCGCCTTTCTGGTTCCACAAGCCAAGGGCGCGCAATGGGAGCGCGGCGCGGTCAGCAACGCGGAGTGGACCGGCGTGCGGCTCGCGGACGTGCTCGACATGGCTGGAGTGAAGGAGTCAACGCGCGAGGTTATTTTCGAGGGTGCCGACCAGGGTGAGATTAAGGAACCGCCCGGCCCTGCGGGAAAGAATCATTACGCGCGCAGCATGCCCGTGAAAAAAGCGATGGAGGATGTGTTGCTCGCCTTCCGAATGAACGGCGAACCACTCACGCCAGCGCATGGCGCACCAGTGCGCGCCATCGTCCCCGGCTGGTACGGAATGGCTTCGGTCAAATGGCTCACTCGCATCATCGCCAGCGCCGATCCGTTCCACGGCTATTATCAAACGGTTGACTACGCGTATTGGGAACCCAACCCGGGTGCGCCGACGCTGGTGCCGATCACGGAGATGCAGGTGAAAGCACAGATCGCGCGTCCGGGTTTCGCCGATGCCGTGCATGCCGGACAAACGTATCGCGTCCACGGCGCCGCATGGACCACTGAGGCAAAGATTACCAAAGTGGAAATCAGTACGGACGGCGGCAAGACGTGGCACGACACGCGGCTGATTGGAAAACCAGTCCGCAACGCGTGGCAGCTTTGGGAGTATCCATGGCGCGTGCCGAATAAGCCGGGCAAAGCGAAGCTCATGGTTCGAGCGACCGACTCTGAAGGCCGCACGCAGCCGCTGGAACGCGACGAGAATCGCGGAAGCTACATAGTGAACCACGTCGTGCCCATTGAGGTGGAGGTGCTCTGACCTTACCTGCGCGCGTCCGATGGGAGGCCGCGTTTTCGACATGTCTGCCCAAGACAGCGTGTCGCTCCCGATCACCACAAAAATTGACATTGCAGTGGAATCGCCACTCAAGTGTATCCATGCAAACCCGGATGAAGTGTTTGGCCGCGACCGCGCTCCTGTTCGTTTGGGTCGCTTCCGCAACGGCGGCGAAGCCGAACATTGTCGTCTTCCTAGGCGATGATCACAGCGTCCTCGACTCCGAACCTTACGGGAGCAAGGAGATGCGGACGCCAAACATGCTTCGCCTCGCGCAAGCGGGAATGACATTCACTCATGCGTTTGTGGCCTCACCGAGTTGCGCCCCGAGCCGGGCTTCGTTGCTGACGGGATTGATGCCAGCGCAACATGGTGCTGAAGCGAATCACTCCAAACCGCGGGCGGAGATTAAAAAACTTCCCGCCCACCTGCAGGAACTTGGCTATGAGGTTGTCGCGTTCGGCAAAGTGTCACATTACAATCACACGAAGGATTACGGCTTCGACCATTTTGCGTTTGATGGCTTCCACCAGCACGCCTCGATTCCCGCCGCCTTAAAATTTCTGCGTGAACGGAAGAGCGTAAAACCATTGTGCCTCTTTGTGGGCTCTAACTGGCCGCACGTTCCATGGCCAGATGACAGCAACGGTTACGGCACGAACGCTCTCGCTCTCCCCGTGACACATGCTGACACCGCGGAAACGCGCCACGCTCGGGCTCGTTACTACGCCGCAGTGACCCGCATGGATGACGAAATCGGACGCGTGATGACCGAGGTGGAACGAACGCTGGGCACCAACACGTTGTTGGTGCACACCAGTGATCACGGAGCCCAGTTTCCTTTTGCCAAGTGGAACCTTTATGACGCGGGCACACGTGTTTCCCTCATAGCGGTGTGGCCCGGAGTCGTGAAACCGGGAAGTCGCACCAGCGCGATGGTCAGTTGGGTGGATTTGTTGCCAAGCTTCATCGAAGTGGCGGGCGGCAGTGCCCCAACAAACCTGGACGGACGTTCGTTTGTCGCAGTGTTGAAGGGCCAGACAAACGCGCACCGCGAACGCATTTTCACTACTCACAGCGGAGACGGGAACATGAATGTTTACCCGACGCGCAGTATCCGGACGAGCGATTGGAAGCTTATCCTGAATTTGCATCCAGAGTATTCCTTTCACACGCACGTGGACCTGGCACCGCGGGACACCAAACCCGGTTACTGGGGTGGCTACTGGGCATCCTGGACGAATGCGGCGCCGACAAACTCGCATGCGGCGATGCTGGTGAAGCGTTATCACACCCGGCCCGCTGAGGAGCTTTACGACCTCAGGAGCGATCCATCTGAGACCAACAACCTGACCTCAGTTCCCGAACACGCTGCGCGCGTGCAGTCCATGCGAGGTGAACTGGAGAGATGGATGCGCGCCCAGGGTGACAACCGGCGAGTCTATGGCCAGCCGCGACGCTTGTAGCCGTGGCACTCCATGCCCCGCCAGGAATAGATTAGCCCGCTTCGGCTTTCAATTGAGTGCGATACTTATCCCGACAACGGGGGCAGATGGCGTGGGTAATTTGGGTCTCACCTCGTTGGGAAAGGAATTGCTCGAACGAGTGCCAAGCCTGGTGCTCATCGCGGATGCTTTTGCACCACGGGCAGATCGGCAGCAATCCTTCGAGTTGGCGAATGTGTTCGAGCGAAGATGCGAGCTCGCGGATCCGCCGCATCAGTTCCTCCTGCAGGCTTACCACCCTTTCGGCGATGGCGAGGCGGGCGCGCAATTCTGCCGGATCAAACGGCTTGGCGACAAAATCGTCCGCGCCACAACTCAGCCCGGCCAGGCGGTCCTCTCTGGAAGTGCGGGCGGCGGTGAGAAGAATCAAGTGCATTGGCCGATCCGTTCCCTCGCGGATTCTACGGCAAACTTCATCGCCATTGATATCCGGCATCTCCCAATCGAGGAAGGCCACCGGAGGCCCATCTTGCGCCTTCATTACCGCGACGGCGTCGGCACCGTTAGCCACCACGATAGGTTCGTGATGCCATGAGGCGAGCAAGTGCTCTAGGTGCGCCCGTGCCACCGGTTCGTCGTCGGCAATTAAGATCCGCATAACTGAAGAGCTTCCTTTAAGTGGGCTTCAAATGCCGTCAACTGCGCAGCCCATTGCGACTCCAGTGCAATCGCGCGAGCAAAATCATTGCTCCGGCCAGCTTGCTCGATCTCATCGGCGAGGGCGTAGGCGGGGCCGACGCGAAACTGTCCGATACATCCCTTCAGAGCGTGCGCCTGCCTGTAAATGGCCTGCGCATCTCCGGTTGCGATGGCATCCCGCAGTTTGGCAGCCGTCGCCGGGGCAAAATCAAAATAAAGGCCGATCAAACGTCGGGCCAATTCCTTATCTCCATCGAAACGCGCGAGCAGTGAAGCCGCTGGAGGCGATGCGGGCGGCCGCGCAATCTTGGCCTGCGCCCGCCACAAGGCGTTGGCGATCTGAACCCGATGGATCGGTTTCGAGAGGTAGTCATCCATCCCCGCGGCAATGCAAGCGTCACGATCGGATCGCATGGCGTGAGCGGTCAAACCCACGATGTAGCAGCGGGGCAAACCTTTAAATGATTCACGTTCGCGCATCGCCCGGGTCGCCTCCAGCCCATCCAGTTCCGGCATTTGCACGTCCATGAAAACCATGTCGAATGAACTGCGCTCCGTCATTTCGAGCGCTTGTTGGCCGTTCTGCGCAACGCTTACGTCGTGGCCAAGTTTACCCAGTAGATTCACAGCCACATCCCGATTGACCGGATTGTCTTCAACGACCAGGCAGCGCAATGGTGGCATCGGGGGAGCCTTTTGATTTGAATCGGAGTCAGGCGTACTGAGGGCGGAGGTTCCGTTGAGAACGTTGAAAAGGTCTGACTGGCCAATCGGCTTGATCAACTGAGCCGTGACATTGCAGTCCCTCAATAGAATCGCCTCCTCGGCATCCGGCATCGTCCGCAACAGCGCAATGATGCGACCTCGTGACGCCCCCGTCCGGCTCAACGTCCGCAAAAGGTTCTGCGTCGCGCAGTCCAATTCCGAGCAATCGACCAACGCGGCCATAAAACTGCCTCCAGCGGATTCAAGGAGTTGCAATGCTTCATCGGGCTCCCGGGCGCAGCACGGCTCAAGGCTCCACCTCGATAACATCTCTGAAAGAATCAGGCGCTGTGTCGTGTTGCGATTCATGACCAGGACACTGTTCCCGGAAGGAGAAGCCAGACGGCGGATTTCGCAAACCTCCGCAACTTGAAGGTCGACCGTAAAATGGAATGTGCTTCCCACATTCACCGTGCTTTCGACCCAGATCCTTCCGCCCATCATTTTCACCAGTTCCCCGCAGATGGCCAGGCCGAGCCCTGTCCCGCCGTGCCGGCGTGATACTGAATTGTCTCCTTGCTCGAAGGCTTCAAAGATTGAGGCCTGCCGATCCGGAGCAACCCCCTGCCCTGTATCGCGAACACTGAAATGAACCGTGCGAACCGCCCCGGGAACGACGGAGCCTGGATCCGCGAAATCCACCTCAACGACAACTTCGCCGTGGGAAGTAAACTTGATGGCATTTCCGACAAGATTAAGCAGCACCTGACGCAAGCGGCCCGCGTCACCGACCCATTCGTCCGGCAGGTCCGGTCCGAAATGCACCGCCAACTCCAAACCCTTTTCTGCAGCAGCGAGACTCAGCGGGCGCATCGTGCGTGCAATCGCCTCATCCAAAGAAAAGCGTTCGGGATGCAGCTCGAGCTTCCGCGCCTCAATTTTACTGAAGTCCAGAATGTCCTCGATGATCTGCAACAGATCTTCACCGGACTGATGGATGACGCGGATGAATTCACGCTGCTGCGGCGTGAGTGTCGTGTCGAGAACCAGCTCCGCCATACCAATAATGCCATTAATCGGAGTGCGGATTTCGTGACTCATGTGCGCAAGAAACGCACTCTTCGCGCGATTGGCAGACTCAGCAGCCTCCCGAGCCCGTTGCAGCTCGTTCTCAATACGTTTGCGTTCGGAAATGTCCTGCACCGTGCCGTAGAGAGCGATGACGCGGCCCGCGGGATTGCGGCGGCACTGCCCGCGGCTAAGCAGATAACGGGAGGTGCCATTGGGCAAAACGTTTCGATATTCAATGTCGTATTCGACTCCTTCCTTGGCCTTGACGATGGTCGCGGCAAACCTCCCCTGGTCCTCGGGAACAATTCGTTCCAGCAATTCTTCATACGTCGGTGGAGGCCGCTGCGGATCGATGCCCCAAAGCCTATACACTTCCCTGGACCACCAGATCTCCTGCGACTCCAAATCCAATTCCCAGTTGCCCAGGTGGGCTGTTCCTTGCGCTTCGGCCAACCTCGCTTCACTCACCTTCAGAGCTTGTTCGGCAGCCCGACGGCTCGTGATATCTTCCACGGTCCCGACGTACCCAACGATCTTGCCCTCAGCTCGAATCGCGGCAGCGCGGGCGTGAACCCAACGAATGGTTCCATCGGGGCGGCAAAAACGGAATTCGCGGGAGAACTCGCGATGGCCTTGAGCCGCCTCCTGCCAATCACTGCATACGCTCTCCCGATCCTTGGGATCCACAGCCTTCGACCATCCTGCGCCGAGCGATTCTTCCAAGGATAACCCGGCGATCTGCTGCCAGCGTGGATTGGTGTATAAGCAATGCCCTCGGCAATCCGTGCGGAAAATGCCGACCGGCGACGAGGACGACAGGGAGCGAAAAAGTTCCTCGCTGGCCCGCAACGCCGTTTCGATCTTCCGGCGCTCGGTCACATCCCGAAAGATGCCGCGCGTGGCCGCCGGCTTGCCCACTTCGAAGCGGCAACTGGTCCGTCCTTCCACCGCCACAAGGCGCCCACTTTTCGTCCGGAACTCCGTTTCGATCTGGCCAACGTCTTCTCCGTTGACGATGCGCTGAAACAAGTCAATGCAATGAGCGCGCGCGGCCGGTTGAATGACGTCAAACATCGACAGATGCCTGGCTTCATCCGCAGTGTATTCGAGGGTCGAGAGCCACGCGCGATTCACATACAGGAGCTTGCCATCCACGCCGACGCTTTGAATCAAGTCGGTGGCATTGTCGAACAGGTCACGGAATTGCCGCTCGCTTTCCCGCAGATCCCTCGCCACCCGGCTCTGCCGCAACGCACTCTCAATTCGGATCGGGAGGACTTTCAGGTAGTTTCGGTCCGGGTCTTTGATGAGATAATCATGCGCTCCCAACCGCATGGCCTGGACTGCCGTTTCTTCATTGCCGCTTCCGGTGGTAAACACGGTTGGAGTCTCGCCAATGAAGGAGAACATCTCGAAGGCTGTTCCATCGCGCAGCGCGTAATCGCAGATGATGACGTCGAAGCGCTGTTTTTCAATCAGCCGCCGGGCTTCCGCCACAGAGTTCGCGATGATGTAATCGTACGGGAGATTTGCCTGGGCTACGAACCGTTTGAAGGCCACCTGATCCACGGCGTCATCCTCAACCAACAGCATTCGAATGGTGCCCGCGGAGGTCATTTCGTTGTCTCGCTCAACATCCAATAAATTTTAATGGCGCGCATCAGCTCCACGAACTGAACGTAATCCACCGGCTTGATCATATAACCAGCGACACTCAGGTCAAAGGATCCAAACCTATCCTGATCTTCTTTCGAGGTGGTCAGCACCACGACGGGGATGTCGCGCAAATTGGCGTCCGACTTGGCAACGCGCAAAAACTCCAGGCCATTCATTCGTGGCATATTCAAGTCGAGGAGGATGAGCCCCGGCCTGCTATTCTGTGGAGCACGCAGATACTCCAGCGCTTCTTCACCATGATGGACGTGAACGACAGGGTTGGAAACCTTCAACTCCCGCAAGGCGCGCTGCACAGTCATCGCGTCCACTCGATCATCTTCAACCAGGAGAATCGTCCGGCCATTGTTCATAGTGAATCAGAGCCTCGACCGACTTTCGGGAGAATGAAATGAAAGGCACTCCCGAGGCCGGGGGTTGATTCCACCCAGATTCGACCGCCCGCCGCCTCCACGATTTTCTTCACGACCGCCAGGCCCACGCCGGAACTTTCGAACTCGTCCCTGGTGGACAGGGTTTGGAAGAGTTGAAAGATCTTCTCGAAGTATCGTTCCTCGATGCCTGGCCCGTTGTCGCGCACGGCGAAGTGCCACCCGCCCTCCTCCGCCATGCAACTGATGTGAATGTCTCCGACTGGCTTGTCCATGTACTTCACCGCATTGCCGATGAGGTTCTGAAACACTTGCAGCAATTTGGTGCGTTCGCCGCTAACGATCGGCAAATGACCCGGCTTGTGAATTTGGATGTGCGCCGGCGCGGCCACGCTGTCAATCGCTGCCTCCACAATATCGTTGAGGTCAACGTCGCTCAGTTGCTCGTGCGAGCGTCCGGCGCGCGAATAACGCAGCACTCCCTCGATCAAGCCGTGCATGCGATGAACGCGCGACGTCAGGAGTTTCAGATGTTCGCGGCCTTCCGCATCGAACTGGTCGCCGTAATCAGTGGAAAGCCAGCTTGCCAGGGAACCGATCCCCCGAAGCGGAGCCTTGAGATCATGCGACACGACGTAGGCGAAATCGCTGAGCTCCTTGTTGGCTGCGGCCAATTGATCGAGCAGATCCAGCCGCTGCTGATCGATCTGGCACCGCCGCACCCCGAGCGCGATCCCGTCTGCCGAAGCTGCCAGCGCCTTCAGGGTAAAACTGGTCAATGGCTCCCGCGCAAACATTGCCATGACGCCCACCACACGCTGGTCCACGATCAACGGGTGGCCCGCAAAGGAGACCATGCCTTCGCGGCGGGCCCACTGTTTGTCGCCTACGCGAGGGTCGTTAAGGACGTCGTTGGTCAGATGCGCTGCGCCTTCCTGGGCGATCAAACCAATCTTGAATTGCCCGACCGGAACCCGCCCGTGCGGCCCGTCGAGGTGCGTGTAGAGCCCGGCGCTGGCCTGGAGCAGAAGCATTTGACCCTGCGGATCGAGAATCCAGATGCGCGCAAACGCGGCCTTTCAATGCTCGACCATGGCGTTACAGCAACCGCGCAACATATCGCTCAACGCCGGCTGAGTGGTGAGGGAATGCCCGACCGAGGCGTTGAACGCTGCCAGTCGCAATTGTTCCTGCCGAAGCATGTCAAGCCGGTCGCGATCCTCTGACGCTGTCAGCAGCTCTCGAAACTTGATGCGCATTTCGAGCTGCTGAACCACCTGCCTTCCCAAAGCGCGCAGAGCTTGCATTTGCTCAGGCGAGAGATGGCGGGGCCGGCGATCGATGACGCAGAGCGTTCCGACTGCATGGCCTTGCGGACTGATAAGCGGAGCGCCCGCGTAAAAGCGGATCTGCGGACCCGACGTGACGAGAGGATTATCCGCAAAGCGCGGGTCCTGCGTGGCGTCGGGCACTACAAATACTTCGTTGCCGAGGATGGAGTGAGCGCAAAAGGCAACTTCACGTGATGTTTCAGCTACATCGAGACCCACACGCGACTTGAACCACTGGCGATCGCGATCCACGAGGCTCACCAACGCAACCGGGGTCTCACAAATATGAGAAGCCAGGGCCGTCAAATCGTCGAAGCATTGTTCCGCAGCGGTATCCAGAACACGATACTCACGCAAGGCATCAAGGCGCGCGGCTTCATTTTCTGGTTCAGCGACTGCAGTCATGTCCGGAATGGGATAAAGAAAGCTAACACGCAAAACCCGACCGATGGAAATGGTTTAAGTCGGCTCGGAATCACAGCACAGCGCAATGCCCAGGAGCGTAACGACGGCCAAACCAAAGGCAAAGGCGACCTGAAAGAGTTCATGCATGAACAAAGAATGTATAGGATCCACGCTTGGCACCATCCGGCTCACCCCTAATGTCGTGTCCGGCCAGACATGACACGCATGCGGAAATTTCAAGCTGACGCAACTTCGGCCAAACGAAAAGTTTTTGTCGTGGATGATCATCCATTCATCCACGCGCAGTTCAAAGTGCTGCTCAGCGGACAGACCGATCTGGAGTATTGCGGCGGCGCAAGAAGCTGGCGGGATGCGCAGCAGGCGCTCGCCCGGGTCCATGCCGACGCCGCTGTGGTGGACCTAATCCTTGAGGATGATCACGGCATTGACCTGATTCGGGAATTGGTGCGAACGCACCCGTACCTGCCCATCATCGCATTCTCCAGCGCGGATGAGCGGACCTACGCCCGGCGGGTTCTTCGCGCGGGGGCACGCGGTTTCGTCAGCAAGACGGCCTCCCTCGGCGCGATTGTTACCGCCGTCCGGTTGGTGCTTTCCGGCGGCGTGGCGATCAAGGAAGAACTCAAAAACGAATTGGTGCTGGCCGCCACGCGCACGAATGCTGTCATCGCCACGCTGGAACAACGGCTCAGCGACCGTGAGTTGCAGGTGTTCCAGTTGCTCGGAGCGGGGAAGGAGACAAGTGAGATTGCCACCACCCTGAAAGTGGGCATCAAGACCGTCGAGACGTATCGCGCCCGGCTTAAAATTAAACTGGAATTGCCGAACAACACTGCGCTGCTGCGGGCCTCATTTCAGTTTCATGCTCAGAAGAATGGTTAACGAACAACGAGACCTTCGCCTTTGATGTTATCTCCAACCACAAACAATTCGTCGGCCCGGATCCTGGTGGTGGACGACAATCCCGTGGTGCTCGCAGGCACTTCACATTTGTTGCGCCGCGCGGGCCACGAGGTGATCGAAGCAACGACTCGTTCGCAATGCCTGGAACAGATTTACCGTCAGCATCCAGATCTCGTTCTATTGGATGTCATTCTACCTGATGGCTTCGGCTACGAGGTTTGCCGCAAGGTGAAGTCCGACCCCGACCTTCGGCACAGCTTCATCGTCCTCCTTTCAGGAACGGAAATCACCTCGGAACAGCAGGCTATGGGACTTGATGCCGGGGCCGACGGTTACATTGCGCGACCCATCGAGGACCGGGAGTTGGTCGCGCGCGTTCAGTCGCTCATCCGTATTCAGCAGGCCGAGTCGGCCCTGCGCCAGGCCCATGACGATTTGGAGCTGCGCGTGGAAGAACGAACGGCGCAATTGAGCCAAAGCCGGGAACGTCTGCGCGCTTTATCTCTCCGGTTGGTCAAGCTGCAAGAGGAGGAGCGGCGCTCGATTGCGCGGGAGTTGCACGATGAGATGGGACAACTCTTGACCAGCGCAAAACTTTCTCTGGATTTGTTGGCCGCGAAAATTGCCGACGCTCACAAGCCAGCCATCGCCGAAAGCATTTCATTACTAAACAATTTGATGGACCGCGTGCGACGCCTCTCGCTCGATCTGCGGCCGCAAATGTTGGATGACCTGGGCTTGATACCTGCACTGGAATGGCACGTGAAACGTTACCGCGACCAGACGGGGATCCAGGTGGAATTTGATTCAGCGATCAACGAGGTACGGTTCGAGGACGCCGTTGACACGGCCCTCTTCCGCATCGTTCAGGAATCCCTGACCAACGTCGCCCGTCACTCAAAAGCCGCGCGAGCCGCCGTGCGCCTGCATTGCGGTGAGACGTATGTGCATCTGGAAATCGCCGACGGTGGCAAGGGTTTCGATGTCGCGGCGGCGCAAACGGGAGCCTCCACCGGGTTATCCAGCATGCGGGAACGGACCGAATTATTGGGCGGGACGTTTCTAATCGAGTCGGGAGACGGCGTCGGAACTCGTGTGATCGTCGAGTTGCCTTTTTCCACCTCCCCGTCAGCATGGTGTTCCGGAACCACCGACCTATGATCAAAATCGTCCTTGCCGAAGATCACAATATTGTCCGCCAGGGCTTCAAACTCGTGCTGCAAGCGGAGAAGGACTTTCAACTTGTGGGCGAAGCAATGGATGGGTTGGAAGCCGTACGCCTCGTGGAGACAAAAATGCCCGACGTTCTGGTGTTGGACTTGATGATTCCCCGTTTGCACGGACTGGAAGTCATTCGGCAGGTGCGCGGCGGAAATCCCGGAACGCGGGTGGTGGTGCTCTCCATGCACGCAGATGAGCCTTACGTCGTGGCGGCACTCCGCAACGGTGCGTCGGGCTACGTCTTGAAGGATTGCACTGCTGCCGATCTCACCAAGGCCGTGCGCGAAGTCGTTGCCGGACGGCGTTACCTTAGTCCCATCCTCGCCGATCTAGCGCTGACCGCGTTCATCGCCAAGCCGGGCGAAGCCGAAACCGACGTGTTTGAAACGCTCACCAACCGCGAGCGCCTCGTGCTGCAACTCGCGGCCGAAGGTCTCTCCAGCACCGAAATTGGCGCCAAACTCTTCATCAGCCCGCGCACGGTGGAAACTCATCGGAGCAACCTTATGCGAAAGCTCAGCTTGCGCTCGCAAACCGACCTTGTCCGGTTCGCCATCCGAAAAAACATCATCAGCGTCTAAAGCCTCTTCTGGCCGCTTTTCCAAATACCGCCCTCCCGGCTGGACCGAATACAGGCGCGTACGGATAGGGCCTGCCTCCGACTCCTCCTAGTGTGCAGCCCGTGAAAAGAGCACGGACGCCCAGACAAAAGCTCGTCGTTGACGACAGAGCCCCAAGTGCGGAGGCGTCCGATTCGTGGATGGTGCCTTTAACCAAAATATCAAAGACGCCACGCGAGTTTTGGGGCAGCGGCAAGGTCAGAATGTTCTCTTCGACTGTTCAGTTTGGAAACTCCGTATCACTAAAACTAAAATGAAAACCAACTCCCTTTTGACGCAATCATTGCTGGCTCTGCCAGTAGCCCTGGCCCTGGTTTGGGCTGGTTGCACCACGCAGCAACAGCAACAGCGCAACGCCGACCCTTTGGCCAGCACCACGACCCCCACCTCGCAGAACCGTGGTGGCTCCCAGCAACAGCAGCAGGACGGGCGCACGCGTTATGGCTGGTCCCAACAACAACAGAGGCAGGCGGCGCCGGCGCCAACCGCAGCGGCTCCTTCCGCCGCCGCTCCCGCCCCGGTGGCGAAGGCGACGGCTCGGAACGAGGGAACGATCAAAACGGACCTCGCTACCTTGACCAAGAGCGCGCCGGGATCAGTCGCGTTGGGAGAAACATTTGAATACACCCTTCGTTACAGTGCCAACGAGACACTGGACAGTCTTGTCATCACCGATATTCCAGGCGCTGGCGTCACCTACGTCAAAAGCGAACCCGCGGCGACGACGTCTGGAAGCAACCTGGTTTGGAATTTGAAGGAGTTGGAAAAGGGCCAGTCCGGCGCCATCCGCGTTTGGGTGAAGGCGGACAAGGAGGGAACGCTCGCCAATTGCGTGACCCTCGTGGCTGTTCCCAAGGTGTGCGTCGCCACCTTCGTCGGCAAGGCTCTGATCAGCATTGAGAAGACTGGCCCCGCCACTGCCCTGCTCAACAGCGATGTCGTTTACAATATCGTCGTGAAGAACACCGGTTCTCTCGCCGCCCGGGACGTGGTGGTCACCGACGTGGTTCCCAACGGGATGACACACTCCAGCGGCCAGAAATCGATCACGTTCAACGTGGGTGAACTGGCACCCAACCAAACCAAACAAATCCCCGTAACCCTCAAAGCCTCCACCAAAGGCAAGCATTGCAACGTCGCGCAAGTGGCCACTTCGAATGCTGGCAAAGCCGATAGCGAAGCATGCACCACCGTGCTGGTGCCTGGCTTGAAGGTTGTGAAGACCGGCACGCGCGAACAATTCCTCAGCCGCAATGCGACATATGAAATCAAAGTGAGCAACACGGGCGATACGACATTGAGCGGCGTCGTTGTCACAGACACTGCCCCGACCGCCACCACGATCGTTTCAGCCAGCAACGGCGGCACCGTGAGCGGGAACAGCGTGGTCTGGAACGTGGGAGAAATGGCCGCGGGAGCCGAGAGAACCTTCAGTGTGGTGCTGACCTCGAAGACGCCGGGTAACCATTGCAACGGCGTTACGGTAGCCACGGCTCAAGGCCTCCGCGAGTCCAGCGAAGCCTGCACTGTTTGGCGCGGTATTTCAGCCTTGCTGCTGGAGAAGGCGGACAACCCTGACCCGATTCAAGTTGGTGAGAACATCACTTACACTGTGAAGGTAACAAACCAGGGAACAGCGGCGGACACGGCAGTCAAAGTCGTGGTGGAGTTCCCGGCTGAGCTGGACCCGGTAAGCGCTTCGAATGGCGGCGTCGTGAATGGCAAGACGGTGACGTTCCCGGCTTACCCGAGCCTGGCGCCCAAACAGGCCTTTGAATACAGCATCGTCGCCAAGGGTGCAAAAGCGGGTGACGCGCGCGTCAAATTCATCCGCACCTCGGAAGGCATTCCCGCCCCGACCACCGCGGAAGAAAGCACCCGCGTTTACTAACCATCGATGGACGCCCGGGCCGGCAGGCGAAGGTCTGCCGGCCCTCAACTCATAATTCTTTAATGAAAAATTCTTCCTACATTCGCGCGCTGGTCGGAGTCGCAGTGACCGTCCTGTTCAGTGGTTGCTCAGACAAGCCTGAGACGACGACTGAAGCTCCGGCCTCTGCTGCCGAATCACGGCCGGCAGCGTCCAACGCCCTCACCAATACGGTCCAACAGTCAGCCACCAACCTTGCTCCGACCATCGTCGTGGCGGCTCAAACCAATGTCCCTTTGGCAACCTCCAATCCCGCCAGCGCCGTCGTGGTTTCGGCTCCGCCTGCCATGCAATTCCTTGAACGAATCCAGCAGCTTCTCGCCGAGAAAAAATATACGGAGGCAGCGGCGATGCTCGGTTCGGTGGATAGCCAAAACCTCAACAGCGAACAGAAGACATTGTGGCAATCGTTACAGGCTGAAGTGCAGAAGGGTTTGGCCACACAGGCCAGCAAGTCAGCCAAGGATTCAGCCACCAAATCGGTCGGAGGCCTGATCGGAAAGTGACACAGTTTGGTTTGGAAAAGGCGGCGAGGATCCACGCGGACCAACCTTCTTTTTCCAAGCCGTAGCAACAGAACCAAAAAAAGACAACAGCCAGAAACAAAACCAATCCCAAATCAAAATTATGAGCTTAGCCAAGGAATTCAAAGAGTTCGCCATGCGCGGAAACGTAGTGGACCTCGCCGTCGGCGTTATCATCGGTGCGGCGTTCGGGAAGATCGTCACGTCGATGGTGAATGACATCCTTATGCCACCCATTGGCAAGGCGATGGGCGGCGCGGACTTCAAAGACCTGTTCTACAACCTCGATCCGAACAAGCTGACCAAAGCTGGCACGGCTGTGAGGTCATTGGCGGACGCGAAGGAAGCCGGCGCGGCTGTCATCGCCTACGGTTCGTTTCTCAACACTCTCATCGACTTCGGGATCATCGCGCTCTGCATCTTCGCGGTGATCAAACTGATCAACTCGATGAAGAAGAAAGAAGCGGTGGCCCCCGCCGCGCCGCCCCAGCCGAGCGCCCAGGAGAAGTTGCTGATGGAAATCCGTGATTCCCTCGCGAGGCGAGCCTGAAAAATTCACCTGTTCCGGCCCGGCACAAGCCCGGGCCGGAACTTGTGAGCATTCCACCAGGATTCTTGCGTGCTCTTAGGCTGGTTTAAATGGCTTGGACGTGAACGCTGTTTTCCGAGCCGGCCCCAAGCGAGGCAGGCCCGGCCACGGCCAACCTTCGCCACGAATTCCGGCGCGCTGACTTCAGTCGTGATAGTGGAGGACTGCGCGCCATTGCGGGGAATCATCCGGCGGATTCTCGAAGCCGAAAAAGATCTGCACGTCATCGGAGAAGCGGCAGACGGCCAACTCGGTTGCCAGATGTTGCAACACGTCCAGCCAAACGTGTTGGTCACTGACCTACTTCTCCCCGCCTGTTCCGGCAGTGAGCTGATTCGGTATGCGCGGGATCGCTTTCCGAAGATCGCGATCGTGGCGGTATCGATCGAACGGGATGAACCCTACATCCAGAGCGCGTTCGAAAACGGAGCGCTCGGCTTCGTCCACAAGAGCCACTTGCATGAACATCTGGCCGAGGCGGTGCGAAGTGTAACGGGGGGAGAACGTTTTCTCCGCTTGCCTTGAACGACACCACGCTCACGGATCGTTCGAAGGTTGGGTGAGGACAAATTTTTGCAGTTCGGCGGGAACTCGATCGGCGGGCAGAGGCTTCCAAGGATACTTGTCCCCTTCAACGGGCCCGAACCAAAGCCGACCTGAACTTCGCCACGGGTCGAGAACCAAGCCTTGAGAAAAGGGTTGCCCGCGTCCCGTGATCACCAGGGCATTGTGCTCGCGCCGCGTATCAATGTGCGCGACCGCAAGATGAATTTGCACCGTCCACAAACCCATCCCATGAAGCTGCGCCATGAGATCGTTGGCCCAATGGAAGCAGAGTCCGCGATCGCGCCAGCCGAGATTCACCAGATTGTTATGCAGCCAGGGCGGCCACACGGCGTGGTATTGATCTGCCAACGCTTCGGAACCACGAATGGCTGCGATCGCAAGGCGGTCGCTTTCATGACCGTCAATCGTGGAACTAAGCTCACGCAGTTTGGTTTGAAGGTATGCCGTTCGTCTTTGTGAATCAGCGACAGAGGGATGCGGCGTCCGGCAGCCGATTAGGAACAAGAGAAGCAGGCAAAACAGAAGCAGGACGGAGATGGTGCCCGATTTTGAATCCCAAAAAGTCCGACTCGGAGCCTGCGATAGCGGAAAATGCGAGCGGCTGCACATGCCCGAGTGTAGCCAGGAAACTTTTTGAGGCGATACCCGTGTTAATCGTGGTTGATGCACCAAGGTCGCGAACCGGTCTGATGTTGTAAAAGCTAGCGTGGGCGAACGAAGGAAGTGTACGCGTCACGAACCAGCGGATGAGCGGGAAATTCTGGAAGCGATTCGTGTTCCCACTCAAACTCGAAGCCATGCCACGCACTTCCCATTTCAGATTCTTCCTGGCATTGCTTGCCATGCTGAGCGGCGCTCTTCTTGCCACACCTGCGGCGCTGGCTGCCGGCGTGTTCAACGTCAAGGATTTCGGAGCGAGCGGCGTAAGGACAGACGACGCCCGCCCCGCCCTTCAGCGGACAATCGACGCCTGCGCCGCGAGTGGCGGTGGAACGGTTCTACTGCCCCGGGGCGAATACACGTCCGGGACGCTGCATTTGCGGAGCCGCGTGCGTATGGAAATTGCCGCGGGCGCCACCTTGTATGCCACGACCAATCTCACGGCCTACGACTACGGAACAATTCCGTCCAAGGCAGCGTTGCTTTACGGCGAGAACCTGGAGGATGTCACCATCACGGGAGAAGGAACATTGGATGGCCAGGCTCAATACGAGTGGCGGGATGATGATGTGGAACACACCTTTGACCATAAAGACCGGATGGTTGCCGCCGGGAAATCCATCCGCCGCTCCTTTCCGATCGGCCTGCCTCAGCGCACCGTGTTTCCTCACCTGATATTTTTGCACGGTTGCAAGGGCGTCCAAATCACCAAATTAAGGATGCTTCGTTCCCCCAGTTGGACCATCACCATGCACGCTTGCGAGCGGACGCGACTAGAAGGCCTCTACATCTACACAAGCCTTGAAGACGCGGTCTGGGCGGATGGAATCGACATGGACGGCTGCAAGGACATCGCCATCGACCGCTGCAACATTGAAACGGGTGACGATTGCATCATTTTTATTTCCACCGACGTCTGGGGCCCCGCTCGGCCATGCGAAAATATCACGGTGTCCAATTGCCGGCTCTCATCCGCTTCCGCCGGCATCAAGTTCAGCGAAGGCAATCATGCCGGGGTGCGTAATATCGTTGTGCGGGATTGCGTGCTGACAAACGTCAATCGCGGCCTGGTTTTTTACACCGTCCAAGGGGGCGACGTCAGCAACGTGGTCATGTCCAACCTCACTATTCACTGCAATCGATTCGATTGGTTCTGGGCAGGCGATGGACAGCCCTTTCACTTCCGCGTTCTGCGCCTGAGCGAATGGAATCGTCAGCCGCTGAATCCCAGTGAACCCAAACCTGGAACTTTTCGGGACATCACCCTGCACAATATCGTCGCCTACGGGAAAGGCTCATCGTTGGTGTCCGGCCATCCCGAGAGCTGGCTCGAGGGAATCCGCTTTGACGGCGTTCGACTATTTCTATCCGCGGATCCGAAAGCGCCGTTCGACACAGCCACGAATGCGATCACGTTTCGTCACGCGCGGAACCTGACAGTACAAAACCTAAGCGTGGAGTGGCTTCGACCTTCGCTCAGCAACTGGCAGAGTGCGGTTAGTTTTGAACAAGTCGTCGGCTTAAAACTCCATGGCTTCGTGGGAAGACAGGCACGGCCCGACACTGACTGGCCTGCAGTGACGCTGCGCCATGTGACGAACGCGGCCATCACCCGTGCGACAGCACCGGATGACACGGGTATTTTTTTGTCTGTTGATGCGGACAGCCGCGGGATCCTGGCAGAAGGGAACACGCTGCGGCGGGCGAGGCTGCCTTTTCGGGTGGATTCCAACGCGCCGCCGAACACGGTTATTCTGCGCGGAAACGAAGTCCGCCAGCGAACTTCTGGTGACGAGAAACTCTTGAGGTGAACCCGGCGTATCAGGGGACGACGGGATGGGTGTGCATCTGCGTTCGGTACTTTGTCGTGCAGTCCCCGCAAATGCCATGCGTTGTTTTCCGGTGCAACTTGGTACTCAGATAATTTTCCAGGGGCAGCCATTCGCCGTCCACATTGATCCGGTGGCACCAGCCGCAAACTTGCAGGAACCCTTCCACATAAAAAAGCCGGCCAAGCAACCGGTGCGTCAGAAACAGGCTCGGAATCGCCACCATTAGAATGACGAAGGTTTCAAGCAGGGCCTCCTGCCATTTTCCGTGGTGGGGAATGGCAAAGAGCACGCGGGGCAGACTGACCAGCTCGTTCAACCAGGAAACGGCGATTAGGATTAGAAACCCGGCGCCTTCATAGAGCAGCAACCGGCGGGTGGCACGTTGCGTATTCATACTTCATCCGACCCCCGCGGCTTGCCCTTCCTCATTTCGCCCCGGCGGCTTTCACCATTTCACTCACAAACTCGTCCGTCGTCCACTCGTTCCCCACGAAGATTTTTTGCAACCGGCCGTTGGCATCGATCACCACCGTGCGCAGGTTGTGTTCCGGCAAGGCCGCCGGCGTGGGACGATAAAAAGTGAGGCCGACCTGTTCGGTGATGCCGTCGATTGTCCATAAGTCGCTGGTGGCAAACTGCCAGTGGTTGGTATCGAGGTTGTATTGGACGGCGTAGGCGTCGAGCCGTTGCGGCGTGTCGTAAGCGGGGTCGAAGGAGATCGACAGCAAGGACCAGTTCTTGGGGGCGTTTGGGGTGGACTTTAATTGCTGCTGCCCCTTCTCGAAAAACTGTGACATGCGCGGGCAAAACGTCGGGAACGGACAGCGCGTGAAGATGAACGTGATGGCTAGGGCTCGTCCCTTGAATTGCGCGAGGGAGATGGGCGATCCCCATTGGTTGGTGAACTTGTAGTCCGGAACGGTATCCCCAATGTTCAACGGCTCAACCATGGGGGAGCGACGGAAGGTCATCGGGCCCGCGTTGGTCCCGTTTGTATCGTTGATGGAAATGACCTGGTTGCCATTGGTGGGTGCGGACGGAGGAAGTTTGCGAACATTCTCGATCCAACCGTCATCCTTCGTCACCACCATGCGAAAAGAGATGGCATCGCCGGGGCTGAGCCCTTGTAACTCGCGCTTGTCCTTCACGTCGAAGTCCATGGTCATCGCGTCCATGTAGTCGGGAATTGTCTCGTGAGCGATGACGGCCGTTTTGCCGTTCGGCTTCAGCTCCTTCACCACGCCCTTCACTTGAAAGACCTGCCGGTTCGTATCGGCGACCGAGGAAGTCTCGGCAGGCTTCCGGTCTTCACATCCGGCCAGCAAGGCCAAGGACAGAGCAAACAGCGCAAACAAATTGATTTTCCCAAGCATAAGAATAGGGACGGAGTTTGGAGCGGCCTCGTTCAATCCATCAAGTTTTCCTCGTTCATTGAGGCGCCGATTCACTCGCACGCTTGCCACGTCGCGCGGGGTACTGATTACATCCCCGCCGATGCCCGAATCGCGCCCCAGCCAAAGCGCCGAAGATTATTTGGAACGAATCCATGAGCTGATTCAGGAGAAAGGCTACGCCCGCGTTGTCGACATTGCTTCTTCGCTGCACGTGAAACAGGCCTCCGTCACGAGCATGGTGCAGAAGCTGGATGAGCTCGGCTACCTCAACTATGTGAAGTATCGGGGCCTGGTGCTCACCGATCGAGGCCGGGATGTGGCGACACAAATCCAGAAGCGGCACGAAACCTTGTCGCGCTTCTTCTCTTTGTTTGGTCTCAGCGTGGAAACCCAGCAAGAAGACATCGAAGGCATCGAACACCACCTCAGTTCGGCAACCGTCGAGGTCCTTGCGGATCTCGCGCAATTTTTTGAGGAGAACCCGGAGTTGCTGAAGCGTTTTGCCAAATCCAGGAAAAAGAATTCCGCGCCATGAACTGGGAACGGTTGCAGGGACTCGCTCAAGCTGAGGTCACGCACACCATCCAGTCCCTACCCACAGGTTTGCGCCCAAGAGCGGAGGCATTGCCAGTGACCTACGAAGCATTGCCTGCCCGCGAGGTAACGGAGGACGGCATTGAACCCGACACCCTGGGATTGTTCGTCGGCGGCGAATATGCGCACGAGGATCAGGTTCCCCTGCCGCCCCAAATCATCCTCTATCTCGAAAACATCTGGAACATGGTAGAGGGCAATGAAGAGCAGTTTGTCGAAGAAGTGCACGTCACCTTTGTCCATGAGCTTGGGCATTACCTCGGCCTCAACGAGGATGAACTCGACGAGCGCGGGTTGCAGTAGTGCGGTTGCGGTTTACCTCAGCCGCTTCAACAAAACACTTTCCTCTTCGTGGCAGGCTCTTAAGTTGCGCCGCATGAATTTGGAAGACCATTTAGGGGACATCCTCCGCAAAGCGCGCAAGGCGGCGAACGTGCCGGCGGACGCTGTGGCAAAAGCAGCAGGATTGAGCAGTGATGAATTGAGCGCGCTGGAAAGCTCCGGCCAGCCCAAGGGCAAGTTGAATTATGCTGCGCTGGCCCAGGTGCTTCATTTGAACACGGCGAAACTGGAAGGCATGGCCAAGGGATGGGCTCCGTCGCCCAAAGATCTGGGTGCGTGGCGGGAGTTGCGCGTAATTACCACGGAACAGGACGGTAACACTGTGAACTGCTATTTAGTGTGGGATGAAGTCTCCCGCGAGGCAGCGCTCTTCGACACCGGGTGGATCGCAGAGCCCATTCTCAAAATCATCGACGCCGAGCAACTCCAGCTCAAGCACCTGTTCCTTACTCACACTCACGAGGACCACATTGCAGCGATGGGCGCTATCCGCGAACGCTTTCCCAAGATCCACCTACATACGGATTCGAAAACAGCCCCACCGCAGCACAAAAACCGCCGCAACGATTGCATCCATCTTGGAAGCCTGCGCATCACGAATCGCGAAACGGTCGGCCACGCCGATGACGGCGTCATTTACCTCGTCGGAAACTTTGATGAAGACGCGCCGCATGTTGCCATCATTGGCGACACGATTTTCGCGGGCTCACTGGCCACAGGTAATATCTCGTGGGACCAGCTTAAGGACCGTGTACGCACGGAGATATTCTCTTTGCCTCCCGACACGCTCCTGTGCCCGGGGCATGGGCCGCTGACGACGGTGCGCGAGGAGAAGGAGCATAACCCCTTCTTCTGAAGCAGAGAAAGTCGTCCTTCACATTCGCTATTTGATTCCTCCTGCGGCAAAGTGGTCCATGACCCAAGGAGAAATCCGGTTCCACCTGCGCGAAGTCCATGCACATTGGAGCACTTCGCACCTTTCATCCGAATCGGTTGCTGAACTGGTGCGGCAGAATCTCGTAGTGCGTTCCGAGGACGGGGTGGCCATCAAGCTGACGAAGGAAGGCGAGCGCCAAAAGATTGCAGCTCGGCCCCGGGACACTCGGGGGCTTAACCACTTACGGAAACCGGAGCGCCCACCCAAAAAGCAACAGCGCCAGCGGACACCCGTGACACGCGCCAGGCCGCTGGTCTGATTGCGGCGCCATCACCGCTGGACTCTTCCTTCCACCCGCCGAACAGCGGGCCATAAACGCGACCCGGCCATCCTCTTTTTCCGCCAAAAAAATATTTGAACATTCTTTCCGTTCGCGCATCCAAGCGTGTCGAGCGGCGCGGGAGGATTTCCTGCGGCTGGCTGAAAGAAAGGTTGCAACCCTCTTTACAACCAGGGTGGCAACTTGTTATCTGCTCGCCGTTTCTAAAACTGGCGAAAGTTAATTAAGACCATGATTAAGGTAGAAAATTTGGTCAAAACATTCGGCACCAAACGAGCCGTTAACGGCATCTCCTTCTCGGTCGAACGTGGAGAAGTGTTGGGATTCCTCGGGCCCAACGGCGCAGGTAAATCCACTTCGATGCGCATGATCACCGGCTTCATTCCGCCCACCGAGCGGCCGCATCTCCGTGGGTGGTCATGACATCGTCGATAACCCCATCCCCGCCAAACGCCTTATCGGCTACCTGCCAGAAAACGCGCCGGCCTACACCGGACATGACGGTGCAGGGCTTTCTTAGTTTCTCGGCGGAACTTCGCGGCTTGCGAGGCGACGCGAGGAAGCGAGCCATCGATCGCGCCATCGAAATGTGTTTCTTGGAAAACGTGCGGCACCAGAGCGTGGACACGCTGTCCAAGGGCTATCGCCATCGCACCTGTTTTGCGCAATCGATCATTCACGACCCGGACATCCTGATTCTG
This sequence comes from uncultured Verrucomicrobiae bacterium, assembly GCA_963760275.1. Classification (GTDB taxonomy): domain Bacteria; phylum Verrucomicrobiota; class Verrucomicrobiia; order Limisphaerales; family SIBH01; genus JANNGC01. The sequence continues at coordinate 222,096 of CAVXCM010000002.1, read as the reverse complement.
GACGAACCGACCGATGGACTCGACCCCAACCAAAAGCATGAAGTGCGGCAGCTCATTCGCCGGATGGGCGAGAAGAAGGCCATTATCTTCTCCACGCACATTCTCGAAGAAGTCGAAGCCGTCTGCTCACGCGCCATCATCATTGACCGCGGCCAGATCGTGGCCAACGGTACTCCACAGGAATTGAAACAACGCTCGGATGTGGCCGGGGCGGTTTCATTGCGCGTCCTCGGCGTGCCCGGCGACGCGGTAAAGCAACGCCTTTCCGGCGTAGCGGGCGCGGCTAAGGCCGCCATCGTAAAGGAGGAAGCCGGAGTCGTCTGGGCACGCGTCTTTCCGAGTGACAAGACGCGCAACGGCGAATTCGCACGGGCCGTGGCTGAAGCAGTCACCCAATCCAATTGGAAATTTGAAGAGTTACACACCGAAGAAGGCCGACTCGATGAAGTGTTCCGACGCATCACTCTGCCTGACACAATCAGCGGTGCAACGAGCCACGAAGACAAAGTCACCGGAGGTTCCCAATGAGTGATTCGCTTCGACACATCTGGACCATCGCCAAGCGGGAACTGAGCGGCTACTTCTCATCGCCAGTCGCCTACGTCGTCATCGTCATCTTCCTGCTGCTGATTGGGTTTTTTACGTTCATGCTGGGCCAATTCTTCCGGGTCGGAGAAGCCTCGCTGTCATTCTCGTTCTTTCGCTGGCATCCGTGGCTTTATCTATTCCTCGTGCCCGCAGTAGGGCATGAGACTCTGGGCGGAAGAGCGGCGGCAAGGCACCATGGAACTGTTGCTCACCATGCCGATCACAGCGTGGCAGGCAATCGTGGGAAAATTTCTGGCCTCGTGGCTTTTCCTCATCATCGCCCTGGCGCTGACGTTTCCCGTGGTGTTGACCGTGAGCTACCTGGGCAATCCGGATGGCGGCGCCTTGTTCACGGGCTACCTCGGCAGCGCGCTTGCTGGCCGGCGCCTACCTCGCGGTCACATGCTTTACCTCGGCGCTCACGCGCAACCAGGTCATCAGTTTCATTCTGTCCGTCGTGATTTGCTTCTTCCTGATCCTTTGCGGATGGGAACCGGTCACGGACATGCTGCATAAACTTTTCGCCGCATCTGGTGAAGCTCGTTGCGAGCTTCAGCGTCATGCCGCACTTCGCCGGCTTCCAGAAGGGCGTGATCGATTCGCGGGACCTGCTGTTCTTCCTTTCGGTCATTGGCTTCTCGCTGTTCTGCAACGGCGTGGTCATCCGCAACCTGCGCGCGGGCTAAGAATTCTTATTTCAACGCAATGAAACAGAAAAAATTCGAGACACTGCTTTATTCGGTGGTCGGCGTGGTCCTGATGTTCGTCGTGGTCATCGCGGTGAACCTGATCGCGGACGCGGCCAAGGCTCGCATCGACCTGACCGCGGAGAAACTCTACACGCTCTCTCCTGGCACAAAGGCGATTCTTAAGAAACTCGATACGCCCGTTGAAGTTCGCTTCTATTTCTCGCAGGCCGAGACACGCGTGCCCTCGGACATCCGCACCTACGCCAACCAGGTGGAGGATCTGCTCGAGGAATTCCGCGAAGTTTCCAAAGGGAAGATCCGCATCCGCAAAATCGATCCTAAGCCCGATTCGGAAGCCGAAGAATCCGCGCAGGCGGACGGAATCGAACCACAACCGACCGGGCCGCTCTCGCCGGAGAACTATTACTTCGGCCTGGCGTTAAGCCTGGATCCAGAGAAGGCCTCGATTCCATTTCTCCAGCCGCAGCGCGAACGTTTGCTCGAATACGATTTGGCGCGCGCCATTGGAAGTGTGATTAGCACCAGCAAACCCGTCGTGGGCGTCATGACTTCCCTTCCGATGTTTGGCACGCCTTCCAACCCGATGATGATGCGCATGGGGCAGCAGGGCCAGCGGCCGTGGGTTTTCATCCAGGAACTGAAGCGCGACTACTCCGTGAAACAAATCCAGATGGACACGGACAAGATCGATGACGATGTGCAAATCCTCGTCGTCGCACATCCCAAGGACATTTCGGACAAGGCCCAGTATGCCATCGACCAATTCGTGCTGCGCGGAGGCAAGCTGCTCGCGCTGCTGGACGGCATGTGCATCATCGACAAGCCGCCGCAGCAGCCGAACAACCCGATTGCCGGCATGTTGCCTGGGGGCGGATCCAGCCTGCCCAAGCTGCTGCAAGCCTGGGGTGTGGCCTTTGACTCCACGAAAGTGGTAGCGGACCTGGCCTTCACCCGCGAACTAGCCTTCCAGGAAGGTCAGCGCCCACAGCCCATGCCGACGTGGCTCTTTGTGAACCAGGATGGCATCAACAATCAGGACGTTGTCACTAGCCAGATCGACAACCTGCTGTTCCCGGCGGCTGGCGCGTTTTCAGGCACCCCGGCGACTGGTCTCCAACAAACCGTGCTGCTCCACACCACGAAAAAATCCCAGCTCGTCGAAGGAATGACGGCGCAATTCTCGGGGCAGAAAACGATGGACGATTTCAAAGCTTCGGGCACCGAATACCCATTGGCCATTCGATTGAAGGGCAAGTTCAAGACAGCGTTTCCCGAGGGCAAGCCCGCCGCAGCGGAAGAGAAGAGTGAAGACAAAGACAAGCCTGCGGAAAAGAAAACGGCCGGCACATCGTTGAAGGAATCGACCACGGAAAGCGCGGTCATTCTCGTCGGCGACACGGATTTTATCTTCGACAACTTCAGTGTGCAGATCGATCGCATGTTCGGCATCGCTCAGCCCATCAATGGGAATCTTGGTTTTGCCCAAAACATGGTTGAGCAACTCTCAGGAGATGTGAACTTCGTCGGCACCCGTTCGCGCGGTGCGTTGCGCCGGCCCTTCACCGTGGTGCAGCGGATGCAAGCGGAAGCGGAAGAGCAATATCGGGACAAGATTCGCCGCTTGAATGAGGATCTCCAGGCGACACAGGCGCAGTTGAGCGAACTCCAATCCAAAAAGGCACCGGGACAGAAGTTGATTCTTTCCCCGGAGCAGCAGGCGAAAATAGCGGAGTTCCAAAAGAAGCAGCGCGATACCCAGAAGGAGTTGCGTGAGCTGCGCAAGAATCTCCGCCAGGACATTGACTCGCTGGAGAACAGGTTGAAGTGGGGCAACATCGCTGGGATGCCCGCGATTGTCATCCTGTCGGGTCTCACCATGTTTTTCGTTCGTAAACAGCGCACTAAAGCTAAATGAACCGCAAACAACTTACGCTTTTGATCGTGCTGGGCGTCGTTTTGGGCGGCCTCGGCTATTGGGTTTATACGAGACAGCAGGCCAGCTACGAGCGCGGCGCCGTTCATGAGGATGGACAAAAGGTTCTCGCCGGGTTGCCGCCCTCTGCCATCAACGACATCGCCCACCTCAGCATCCGGCAGGGAACGAATGAAGTGAACCTGACGCGCGTGGGTGAACAATGGGTCGTGAAGGAGCGCGGAAATTATCCCGCCAACTTTAACACAATCAGCGACACCGTTAAAAAATTCTGGGACTTAAAGGTGACAAGGCCTGTCGAGGTCGGACCCTCACGCCTCCCTTCCCTCAAGCTGACCAAATCGGACGGCGTCGTGGTGGACATGAAGGATGAAAAGGGCAAATCCATCGCAGCGCTCACCCTGGGCATGCAAACCTCCAAGGAGTCGCGTGAAGACTCCCCCTTTGGCGGAGGTGGTTCGTTCCCCAACGGCCGCTATGTCATGCGCGGTGACGATGCGAAAACGGTGGCGCTGGTTTCAGATCCCTTGAACGTGGAAACGAAGGTGGAGGAGTGGCTGAACAAAGATTGGTTCAAAGTCGAAAAGGCCCGGTCTGTGGCGGTCGTCGCTCCCGTCGCGACCAACAACTGGAAACTGGTGCGAGAAACAGAGAGCGGTGAATGGAAGTTCGCCCAGACCAACGCGAACGAGACGTTGGACAGCGGCAAAGCGAGCGGGCTTAATTTCCTGCTATCCTCGCCGTCGTTCAATGACGTGGTGATTGATCCCAAGCCAGATACGACGGGGCTCGACAAACCCACCGTTGCCACCATCGATACATTCGATGGACTTACCTACACGTTGAAACTGGGTAAGATGCCCAACAGCGATGAGAACTATGCTCTCCAATTGAACGTCGCCGCAAACCTCTCGAAAGAGCGGACGCCGGGCAAAGACGAAAAGCCCGAAGATAAGACCCGTCTCGATAAAGAATTTGCCGACAAACAAAAGTCTCTCGAAGAGAAATTGAAGAACGAAAAAGCCTTCGAGAAGTGGACGTACACGGTGCAGAAGTGGACGATCGAGAATCTTTTGAAAGAGCGAAAAGATTTTCTGGCGGAGAAGAAAGAAGAGAAGCCGGAATCCGCTGCACCAACGAGCCCCGGGAACTAGGTAACGATCGGTAAGAGGCTGGCCGCTGGAGGCCTCGCGGCAGCCCAAAATTCTTCGTGCATCTGTGCGGAACGGCGCACATCCTCGCGTCATGACCGCGCCCCATTCCATTCGCAACATTGCGCTCTGTGGGTTTATGGGTACGGGAAAATCTTCAGTCGGACGCTTGGTGGCCGAGCAGCTCCGCTATGCCTTTCTGGATACCGACACCGTTATCGAAGCCCGCGCGGGCAAGACCATCTCTCAAATATTCGAAGAGGAAGGTGAACCTGCGTTTCGCGAGTGGGAACGCCGCATCGTCAAAGAACTTTCGCTTCGCGATCGCACTATTATTTCCACTGGCGGAGGGTTGGTGATTGACCCTGAGAATCTGGCCAGCCTGAAGGAACACGCCCTGGTCGTTTGCCTTTGGGCAACCCCGGAATCAATTTGGTCACGCGTGAAGAATCAAAACCATCGACCACTGTTGAAGGAGGCCGACCCGCTGGAAAGCATTCGTCGCCTCCTGAAGGAGCGGGGGCCTTTCTACAAGCAGGCAAACGTCCTCCTCAGCACCGACCTCCGTTCTCCCCGCGAAGTCGCGCAGCAAGTGCTTCATCAGTTCCGCATCGCACGCACCGCTCCGATCGCGCATTGAAAGAGAAAATACGCCAACACGCGCTCGGTCTCGGCTTCGACGATTGCCGTTTCACAAACGCCAGCTCACCCGAGCACGTTGAAAAATTTCAACGCTGGCTGGCTGAGCAGCAACACGGGGAGATGGCTTGGCTGGAACGCAACGCGCACAAGCGCGTTGATCCCCAACGCGTGCTCGCTAACGCCCGCACCGTTATCACGCTGGCCGTATCGTATCACCGTGAAACGGCCACGATTCCACTCCCCCCGCCTCATACAGGAGTCATTGCGCGTTACGCCCGATTCGCGGATTACCACGACGTCATCGCGGCCCAACTTAAGGCGCTTGCGGCATTTGTAGATCAATTGGGGAACCCCGAGGCACGGTCACTTTGGTACGTGGATACCGGCCCCCTGTTGGAACGCGACCTGGCCCAGCGCGCGGGCTTGGGATTTGTCGGCAAGCACACGAATCTGATAAGTCGCACCCTTGGCAACTGGATCTTTCTTTCGGAGATTATCACCACCGTAGAACTGGCGCCGGACGAACCCGAACACAACCACTGCGGCAAATGCAGCCGTTGCATCGCGGCCTGCCCGACAAACGCCATTACGGCACCCTTCAATCTGGATGCCCGACGATGCATCTCCTACCTGACCATTGAACTGAAAGGATCCATTCCCGTCGAACTGCGCCCGCTGATGGGGAACCGGATTTATGGGTGTGATGATTGCCTTGCCATTTGTCCCTGGAACCGGTTTGCCCGGGAAGCTTCAATGATGCGGTCGCACACCGCAGAGGCTTTGGAAGCGCCCGCACTGGTGGACCTGCTCACGCTCGATGACGCGGCCTTCAAGGCGAGGTTTGCCGGCACGCCCATTCTGAGAACCAAGCGACGTGGATTGCTTCGTAACGTCTGCGTGGCATTGGGGAACGTGGGCGATGAATCGGCGCTCCCGGCGTTAACCCGGGCGTTGAGCGACCCGGAGCTGCTTATCCGGGAACATGCGGCATGGGCCATCGATGAGATCAAGCGTCGAGCAATCCAGAGGTCTGCCACCGCAGCCGAATGCTAGATTGCGTTTTCCGCCCGCTCACCGGTACGGATGCGGATTGCGTCCTCAATGGCCGAGACGAAGATTTTGCCATCGCCAATTTTACCGGTCCTCGCTGCACCAATGATCGCTTGCACCGCCTTTTCCACCTGGTCATCCGCGAGCACAATTTCCACGCGCACCTTGGGGAGAAAGTCGACGGTGTATTCACTTCCCCGATAGATTTCCGTGTGTCCCTTCTGACGTCCAAAGCCCTTGACCTCCGTGACGGTCATTCCCACCACGCCCACCTCGTGCAGCGCGTCTTTTACCTCGTTGAGTTTGAAGGGCTTGATGATGGCCTCGATCTTTTTCATGCAAATGCGTCAGTCGTTGTAAGCCTTCTCGTCGTGTTCTGAAAGATCCAGGCCCAGATCTTCCTGATCGTCATTGACCCGCAGACCGATTGTCGCGTTGACGAACTTCAAAATGAGATAAGTGGCAATTCCGGACAGCGCTGCGGTGAAGAGGATTGCCTTCAATTGGTTCATCACTTGAGCGGCGCTTCCCACCAGTGAAGTGGCCTGGCCGTTCACCTGATACGTTGCCACGATTGCCGGATTCACCGCAGCGGTCGCGAAGACGCCACAGAGTAACATGCCGACGGTGCTGCCGAAGCCGTGCACGCCGAATACGTCGAGCGAATCGTCGTATCCCAGCTTCGCTTTCATTTTGGCGACAGCGAGGAAACACAAAAGGCCACCCGTCAGACCGATCAGGAACGCGCTCGGGATTGATACGAAGCCAGATGCCGGGGTAATGGTGGCAAGTCCGGCGACCATTCCTGAGGCGACTCCCAGCACGCTCGGTTTGCCACGCAGCATCCATTCCGTCACGCCCCAGCCCAGGGCGCCGCCGACCGCGGAGAAGTGTGTCGCGGCAAAGGCACTGGTGGCGAGGTTGCCGGCCGTCACTGCGCTTCCGGCGTTAAAGCCAAACCAGCCGACCCACAGGAGCCCGGTGCCAATCAGCGTGTAAACCACGTTGTGCGGAAAGATAGGCTCACGCGGATAACCCAGGCGCTTGCCGACCACGCAGGCGCAAACCAGAGCCGCCACCCCGGAACTGATGTGCACCACCGTTCCACCCGCAAAGTCCAGAACCGGCAGCTTCCCTCCCAGCGCCCAATTGAAGTAACCCCCTTTGCCCCAAACCATGTGAGCGAGGGGAAAGTAAACGAGCGTGACCCAAAGAAAGGTGAACAGCACGAAGGCACTGAACTTTACCCGTTCCGCGAATGCGCCGGTGATGAGAGCGGGCGTGATAATCGCAAACATCATCTGAAATAACATGAAGGTTTGATGCGGAACTGTCGCGGCGTAATCCGGGTTGGGTGAGCTGCCCACATTCTTGAGCAGGAAATATTGCAGGGGATTCCCAAAGAACGGGTTGCCCTCACCAAATGCCATGCTGTAGCCGTAAACCATCCACAGCAACGAGACGAACGCCATGAGGAAGAGCGTCTGCATCATCGTGGCGAGCACGTTCTTTTTACGCACCAGCCCGCCGTAGAAAAGAATGAGGCCCGGAGCGCTCATCATCAGGACCAGGGCGGCGCTCACCAGCATCCACGCATTATCGCCGGAATTGATGCTGTCCTGAGAGGCTTCCAATTTCGCCAGGCGATCCTCAATGGAGACCCTATTGAGTTCAGCAGTTTGAGCGGGCAGGTCAAAGGGGAGGGTGAAGCTGACACATGCAATCAGGACCGCCAATCGATGAATCAGTGTCATGCGTGCGCCCGTTTAGACCAAACGGGTGAATCGGTGTCAATCAGCCAAATGGCAGGCAACGTGAAGAGACATTGCCGCCGCCCGCGCCCGGGCATTAGATTGGCCGGGTGAACCAGTTGAATAACGGTCGCAGCCTCGCGACGCCAAAATAATGTTACCCAGACTCGCCACTCGGATTCTGCGCACCGTGGACAAGCGCTGCTTGTGGAAGTTCAGCTGGAACTTCGGCGTGAAAGGGTTGTTCGCTGTCGAACGCTTTAAGCGGCGTGTAAAGCGTGGCGAATATTTCCCACCCTTCCTCTACATCTCAATTCTCAACTCCTGCAACCTGCGCTGCCAGGGGTGCTGGGTCGACGTGGAAGCAGAACGAAGCGCCATCGATCTCGATACCCTCAACCGTACCATCGTGGATGCGAAGAAGCACGGGAATGTGTTCTTCGGCTTGCTCGGCGGCGAACCGTTCATGCACCCGCAGTTGCTCGATGTGTTGGCAGCACACCCGGATTGTTACTTCCAAATATTCACGAACGGCCAGTTCATCACCGAGAAGGTCGCGCAACGTCTTGCGCGAACTGGGCAACGCCACGCCACTCGTCAGCATTGAAGGACGTGAGATCACCAGCGATCAACGGCGCGGTAAAAAGGATGTCTTCAATCGGACGCTTGCGTGGACTCGATCACTGCCTGAAGGCGGGCTTGCTCACCGGCGTGGCGACGAGTGTTTGCCAATCAAACATCGAGGAACTCCTGACCGAGTCCTGGCTGCGCGAATTGATTGACGAGGCGTTCACTACGTTTGGTTTCACACGTACCGCCCCGTGGGGCCGAAGCCGAATTTCGACTTGGCACTGCGGCCTGATCAACTGGTGCGCACCCGAAAGTTCGTCGTCGAGATGCGCACGAAGGTGCCCATTGGAATCGTGGATGCCTACTACGGCCACGATGGCAAAGCGCTCTGCCCCATGGTCACCGGCGTGAGCCATCACGTGAGTCCGAAGGGCGACATTGAGCCGTGCCCGATCATTCAGTTCGCCACGGAAAACATTCGCGACCCGCGCGGCGTGTTCGAAACGATGCGCTCGTCCCAATTCCTGAAAGACTTTCGCGAACTCTCCGGGCGCGCCACCCGCGGCTGCGTGGTGCTCGAACGTCCCGACCTCGTGAAGGAACTCGTTGTGAAGCACGGCGCGCGCGACACCACGATCCGCGGCACAGCGATGGCGGAACTCGACGCGATGACGCCGCGCTTCAGCCAATGGCTGCCGGGCGAAGAAGTCCCGGAGAAGCACTGGATGTATCGTCTGGCCAAGAAACATTGGTTCAGCGATTTCGGCGCGTATCGGACGGAGCCGCCCAGTGCGGAGAAGGTGAAGCGGCTTCAGCACGAGGTGCAAACCGGCAAGCATTGCGAGATGACGTAGAGCGGCGACTCGCATCGTATCTTGCATCCGAAGAAACAATTGCAGTTCGCAACGGACCTTCCGCTTAAACTCGCGCATCGAAAAACACGGGGGATGAGCATTACGTATCTCGAAGCCATTCGCGAAGCGCAGGCCAAGGCGCTGCGCGAAGATCCGCGCGTGTATATCTACGGCCAGGACGTCGGCGCGTTCGGCGGCGCGTTCAAGGCCACCAAGCATCTGGCGCAGGAATTTCCCGGGCGCGTCATCGACTGCACCCATCAGCGAGGACGCGATGGTCGGCTCGGCCGTCGGCGCGGCGATTCAAGGGATGCGGCCGATCATCGAGATGCAGTTCGCGGATTTTTCCACCGTCGGCTTCAACCAAATCGTGAACCAGGCGGCGACGCTGTTTTGGCGCACGCAGGTCCCCTGCCCCATCGTAGTGCGCCTGCCCTCCGGCGGCACCTCGGGCGGCGGGCCGTTTCACAGCCAGACGCTGGAGGCGATCTACGCGCACTATCCCGGCCTGGTGGTGATGACGCCGGCGACGGTCGAAGACGCCTACAGCATGTTGCTCGAAGCGGTGGCGATCGATGACCCGGTCATCTTCTGCGAGCACAAGTTTCTCTATTACCATCTCAAGGCGGAGAAGCTGCCGACGGAAGCATTGCCGACCGGCAAGGCGCGCATCGCCCGCGCCGGCCGCGACATGACGATCGTGGCCTACAGCGCGATGGTGCATGAAGCGCTCGCCGCGGCGGAGGAATTGCAGACGGACGGCTGGGAAATTGAAGTCGTCGATCTGCGCTCCGTGAAACCGCTCGACACGGACACCGTGATCGCGTCGGTCGCGCGCACGGGGCGATTGCTGTGCGTGGGCGAAGCGTGGCCCTGGGGCGGCGTGACGGCGGAAGTGATTGCGCGCGTGGCGACCGAAGCGTTCGGAATGCTCGACGCCCCGCCGCAACGTCTGAACGCCAAGGACACGCCGGTGCCGTATCATCCGAACCTTTGGGCCGCCCACCGGCCGACCGCGCGCTCGCATCGCTCGGATGCCGCCCGAAATCTTCTCTGAACGGACCTGATGTTATGCCGCAGATTCCCATCATCATGCCGCAACTCGGCGAATCGATCGCCGAAGCCACTGTCATCAGTTTCCTCGTCGAAGGCCGGCGACACCGTCGAAGCCGATCAGGACGTGGTCGAAGTCGAGACGAACAAGGCGACGATGAATGTCTCCAGCCCTGCCCGCGGCAAGGTCATTGCGTGGACCGCAAAGCGGGACGAGAGCTACGCCGTGGGTGAAGTGCTGGGCCAGCTGGAAGTCACGCGCGGAAGAAGCGGAACGGCTCGGGCTGGATACGCCCCCGCCTCCCGTCACCGGTCAGGTTCAAGGCAAAGTCGAACGGAGCTTCGACGCGTTAACCAAACGTCACGGCGTGGAACCGACCGTGCGCGGCTTGCCGGTCCCGGCGCACGCCGCTGGCGCCAGCTACATGTCGCCGCGCATGAAAGCGCGCATGAACGAACTGGGCTTGCACGCGGCGGATATGGCGGGCATCGCCGGCAGCGGCGCAGCGGGCCGCGTCACCATCGAGGACCTCGAGAAATATTTCGCGAACCTCGAGAAACAGAAGACTGACCGAGGCCTCCACCATGCGCGTCGCCGTGGCGGATGCGATGCGGCGCAGTTGGACGCGTCCGCTTGGCGACGGTGGGATTGCCCGTGCTTCTCGACGCCGTGCTGGCGCATCGCAAACGAGCTGAACCCGAAACCCGGTCCCGCGCTCTACGCGTTGCGCGCGCTGGCCCTGGCGCTGGCGGAAAACAGCGCGCCCGCCGGACGGCTGGTTGGCAGCAAGATTGTTCATCCGCCCGCCATCGATATCGGCGTGGCCGTCGAAGCCGAGGATGGCGTGCTGGTTCCGGTGATTCGCGGCGCCGACAAGAAGCCGCTGAAAGAACTTGGTCGCGCGTTACAACGAACTCGTGGAGCTGGCGCGCGAACGCAAAGTGCCGCTCGACGCAACGGGCGGTTCAATCGCGACCATCACCAACTACGGAACCTTCGGCCTGACCTGGGCCACGCCCATTCCTCTGCCCGAACAAACGCTGGTGCTGGGCATGGGTGCGGGCCGGCGCGTGCCGAGTTGGGATGAGGCAAAGCAACAGTTTGTTCCGGTGACGGAATGCAATCTTGTCGATCTGAGCTTCGACCATCGCGTGCTGGACGGCGGCGCCGCGGGACGACTGTTGCAGCGCATTGCGGCGTTGATGCAGGAGCCGGAGAAACTGTAATCGACCGCTGCGGTTCTTGTTCTCCCCGGCCGTTTCCTGCGGGCATTTTACACCCACCCGGAAATAGATGTTGCTCCAGCGCCCCGGCGCTTCTAGAAGTTACCACCCCCCCCGGAGGCCAAAGATTATGCAAGCAACTGTCGAAGCCATTTTGAAGCAAAAGGGTTCACGCGTCTGGAGCGTGCCGGCCGGGGCCACGGTGTATGAGGCAATCGAACTCATGGCCGCCCGGAACATCGGCGCGCTGGTTGTGGTATCGGGGGACAAATTGGAGGGAATTTTCTCGGAACGCGATTACACGCGAAAGGTGGCGCTCTATGGCAAATCTTCTCGAGAGATTCTGGTGAGTGAAGTGCTTTCGCCCAACCTCCTCGTTGCCCGGCCGGACAGCACGATCGAGGAATGCATGCGGTTGATGACTGAGAATCGGGTCCGGCATCTGCCTGTCCTGGACGGCGAACGTCTCGTTGGTCTTATCTCCATTGGGGACCTGGTCAATTGGATCATCTCAGCTCAAAGCGTCGAAATTGATCAGTTGAACAACTACATCTCAGGTCAGTATCCGGGCTGAGCCGACGAGGCCCCACCGGCGACAGAGAGTTCAGGCCCAATACTAAAGCTTAGCCACGGAACCAATCACGGGACCTTTGGATCCATTGCTTCTCGGTGATTATGGGGAGCCAGACGCGTAAGCGAAAAAAGAAGTGTGTAGGCGATTAGCAGAAAGCTTCCGAACAGCAGGCTAAATTTCACCGAATCCCGGTCGACCCAGTTGAAGCTGTCCGTCAACAGCGCTAACGGGCGTAAGACGATGTCCCAACTGTTCCATCGTTCAAAGCGTCCCACGTAAACCCCAAATCCGCCCATGAACGCCACGCCGAAAACGAACAACCACCCAACCGGCCCGCCGTGTCGCCGCGAAAGGAGCCCGTGCAGTCGATGCAGCGAAAGGAAGCCAAGCACGAGACCGATGACCGCAAATAGCACAATGATTACAAGGTCGGTCCACCAGCGCGATGTCAGGGGTAGCGTGAGATGACTCAAGTCCGTGACAATGTAGGGAGCGTTTGGGAAAAATAGAAGCCACGCGGTGGCGACACCCCAGAATTGCAAGCCGCGACAGGCGTTGACGCGGTGCAATGCCTCCAATCGGAACGCCAACAACAACGGAATCCACGCCAGGAACAAATTCCAGATTAGATAGAGTTGCTGCGCCCGTCCGCTCAGGAGAATCCTGGCTGCCACTAGCGCACAACCCAGGACGGACGCTAGCGCGAGTGCGCCCAAAGGGCCTTGCGATTCGTGTTTGATTCGTTGCCACATACTTCAGCGAAAGGCCTCAGCGTTGAGCGGCATTGATGGGCTTAGCAGCGTTGCTTTCAGCCAACGTATCGAGCCAGTGGGCAACGAAGAACTTCTTCTCGATCGGCAGGAATCGGTCGCTCGTTCCAATGATGGGGCGAAGAGCCGTAGTCATTTGCATGCAGACCAAAATGAAGATGACAAGCCACACGCTTAGTGTGCCGCCTGACTTGGCGCTGAGATGGGCGAACCCGTTACGCAAAAATTTCCAACCGAAGCAGGTTGCGATCGTCCAAAAAAACAGATGCAACCCGCCCATCACCGGAATGGAAGAGGTGGATTGAGAGAAGATCCACGCGACAGGCGCAAAACCAATAAGCAGGATGGTTGTGAGGCCAAGCAATCCCGCCACGAGCCCCACGACTTCCACCAACCGCGCCTGCGAACCGCTTAAGCATGAAAGAATATAGAGGCTTGGCAGACAAATCAGCGCGGCAGCGAACATCCCGGCCGCCACTTTTGCAGGCGCAATCCAAAGTTGGTCCCCGCCTGAAAAGGTTCCCACCACCACGCCGTAAACCAGAGCGCACACCACAGAGACAAACATCAGCGACAGGATAATGATTCGAGCGCTCGATTGTCGGAGTTGGTGAAAGGCGCGGCGCGGCTGGCGCAAGACGGATTCGAACGCCGAGACAGGTCCGGTGATGGGAACACGATCGTCCAAATGCTCGCCGAGTGGAATATGAGCTCCGACAGAGGCTGGGATTTGAGGGGGAACTGGCGGCATACCAGTACAGTTAATATCATTCATAATTATTCGTTGGTTGGGCTGTTTAGGAAAACAGGCGTTGCAGCGCGTTCAACACTGACTCAAAGAAATTGCCGCGCAGCGGATCGTCGCGAAGAAATTGCACTGAAAGATTTGGGGAACCGATGAACGGTCGAAGAATCCATGAGACCTGGCTTCCGAGAAACAGGTTTCCTGCCAGCCATCCGAACAACGTCCGCCGCGCGCTCGCAGGCGAACCGCTTAATTGTCTCAAGAGTTGAAAGAGGCGAACGTTGGCGGCGATTCCTGCGAAGGCAATCACGGCTACCACCATCAGCAGAATGAAGCTGTGGGTTCGCGCGGAACTTGCCGCTTCAGCAGACAGTGCCGGCGCGTTCCAAATGACGAAGTAGATCAACGGAGCGGATCCTCCCAGCACGGCCGCAGCGATCGTGAAACTCATCACGACGGCCAGTAGCGATTGCCGGAAGCTGATATTTGTCCCCAATAACGGCGCCAGCATTCCGTTTAAAAGCCCATTGCCCAGCGCGGTCAAAATGATGATGAATGGAAACTTGATGGCCGTGTACATGCCTTGCAGCGGATCCCGCCACGCTCCTACCGCAAAACCAAACGACGCCGTGCCTGCCACCGTTACGGCGACATAGAGAAGCATGCGCACGGTACTCCACGTCGCGATCCATTGTTGGATCGGACGCGGTTCACCCCGCAGTAAAGTTGTGATCTGCGACCAGAAATGTGCAGCTGTGCTGGCAGGGTGCGAGGTCATCATGATTTCAGCTTCTCTACGGAGACGAGGCCGCGGCGATTTCCGCCGCCAGCGACAGCACCCGACTCTCGACCGCGTCGATGACCGAATCCGGTGTTGAAGTGCCCGCGGTCAGGCCGACGGACTCAATGCCCTCGCACCATTCTGCACGCAAGTCCGCGGCGGTCTGGACATGGTGGACACGTGAGCAATACCTAGAACAGGTGGCCACCAGTTCGCGAGTGTTGTTGCTGTTCGCGCCGCCTACGACGATCACCAGATCGCTTGTCCGCGCCAACTCGATCGCAGCCGACTGTCGCTGTTTGGTCGGCTGGCAGATTGTGTCACGGAAACAAACTTCAGATTGAGGAAAGCGATTCCGGATGAGCTGCACGAGGTGCCGGACCCGCTCGATTGGTTGGGTCGTTTGCGAAACAACGCCGAAGAGCTCGCGAGGTAGGAGTCGATTAACATCGCTCTCCGTCAGGACGATATCGAACTCCGTCAGATCGCCCGTCAAACCGCGCACCTCCACGTGGCCCGACTGTCCCACTACAACTGGATGAAAGCGACGGGAGACCAAATCTTGCAGAGCACAGTGGGCGACGTGCACCAGCGGACACGTTGAATCCAAAACCTGAAATCCGTCGCTCGCCAACCGCTGGCGCATTCCATCAGAAGTGCCGTGTGCGGTGATCAAAACCGCCTGGGTTTTCGCATCCGCTGAATCGCGGGCAAATTCTACTCCCTCAGCGCGCAATTCAGACAGAACGGTGTCGTTGTGCACCAGCTCGCCTAACACGGTGACAGGTTGTTGCCGCGCGGCGGAACGGGCCAGTTTTATGGCATCGCGCACTCCAAAGCACATCCCGAGGTGAGTGGCCCGGCGCACCGTCAGCGGCGCAGAAGTCGTGGGTATCGATTCCATAATATTTACTTTGCGTTACAAAGTGTGAGACTTCATAACGGCACCAACGTTCAAAAGATTCTACATATTTCTCGTTTGTTGGACGATTTGCTCGAGGAGGTCGAGATAACTGGCGAATGCTTTTCGGCCGGTTTGTGTCATGGAATAACTGGTGGCCGCGCGGCCGGCTTCCATGCTCTTCGTAAAAGCTACGTAGCCCGCCTCATGAAGGGTGCGTAGGTGGGCCGTGACGTTCCCATCCGTCATCTTCAGCGCATCACGAATCTCCGTGAACAGCAGTTGGGGTGATGCCGCGAGCAAGGACATAATCGCCAGGCGTCCCTTCTCGTGGATAACCCGGTCAAGATTGAGGAATGGTTCGGGATTCACGTGTGGCGTCGTCGTTCAGTGAAATAAAGGTAAACGCCATAAAGGAAATGAGTGACGCCGAACAATCCGCCCATCACGTAATGAGCTGACTCAGCCGATGAGCTCGGAAGATGGTTTGATAAAAAAAGAAGGCCACTTCCCGCCAGGACAAAGGCTTTCCCCATCAAGCCAATGCCGCGCTGAGCAAAGAAACCTGCCGCGGACAACGCGCAACCATAAAGCAAAACCCAAGCGAGACTGAGGAACCACGGCGCAACGGACAACGGGGGTGCAGCAATGGCTACGTGGATGCCGGCAACCAAACCCACAATAAAAGATGGGAGCAAAGCCTGTGTGATCCGACGGGTCGGTGGAGACCAGAAAGGCTCCTGGTCGCGCAAGGCCTGCCGGCGCACCAGTACGTAGGCGACGACCAAGGCAAGAAATCCAACCGCGATCCAGAATGCCGCAAATGCGCGATTACTGGAAATCGGTTTGAAACAAGGGACGGCGGCGGCGGCCATGCCAATGACGCCGGAGCTCAACATGATGGGCGCCAGAGCACGACGATAGATGGCCGAGCGTTCCATCAAGGTGCGAATGGTTTGAAGATTGTCGGAAGCCCAATTGGAATCCATCAGGACACTTTGCAGCACAGAGTTAAGAGGTCAAGCCTCTCAGCTGGCGCGATTTTTCAGCGCCGGCGCTTGTTGGATGGAACGGCACAGGCGCAAAAGCCCGAAATCGATTTCCCCTCCAAGTGCTTGATGAATGGTCGTAAGATTCCCGTAACCATATTTCGCAAACGCAGCGCGAACCGCATCCTGTTTCTGGGCATTCAGCATTGTGTCCAAGTCAACCTTCTCTCCCGCCTCGACGGCAGAGGCAAGGTGACCGTAGATCGTACTCGGCGCAAAATCCCGATGGCGTGAAATTTCTTCAACACTCTCGCCGGACCGGAATCGCTTCAGCGTTTCCCGAGTCGTATCGTTCAAACCGCCGCGCGACCGAGGGGGCGGAGATGCCGTGACAAATGAATCACCGGCGAAAATCTGCCGGGAATTAGTTCTGAGGAAGGTGGCAATCTCCGCCATGAACTGAGAGCCGTAGTCCCGCAGTTTCGCCTGCCCCACCCCGCTGATACGCATGAACTCGCCATCGTTCGAGGGATACACGCGGGACATCTGGCGCAAAGCGACGTCGGAAAAAACAATGTAAGGCGGCAGACCGCGCTCGTCGGCCAGGCGTTTGCGCAACCCACGCAACCTTTCGAACAGTGCTTCGTCGCAGGCAATTTCACCGATGGCGTGATCGCGCTGTCCCGGCACTTTCATCGGCTTGGTTAATTGAACCGGTTTGCGCTGCGTTAGCGCCGCCCGGCCCTCAGCGGTGAGTTCGACGACGTTGAAGCGTTGCGCGTCTTGCCGCGCAAATCCCATCCGAATCAATTCGCGCCCGATCACGGCCCATTCGCCGCGATTCAGCTCCCGCCCAATGCCGTAAGTGGAGATCTGCTGGTGCTTGTACTTCCGCACCTTCTCAGTGTCCGCACCAGTGAGCACTTCAATGATGTGATTCAATCCCACGGCAAACCCGCTGCATTCGCGAATGCGGTAGATGCATGACAGGAACTTCTGGGCGTGAAGCGTGCCATCGTAGGTTTCGCGCGGACTGAGGCAATTGTCGCACGCGCCGCAATTTTTCGGGGCGAAGTCTTCACTGAAATATTCGAGCAGAGAAGCCCGTCGGCAATCGCCGCTTTCAGCGTAGTGGACCATCTGTTGCAGCTGCTCGCGTGCGATCGTCTTTTCCGGCTCCGGTTTCTCGTCGAGAAATTGCTGTTGCTTTACCACGTCGCCGGCGCTGAAGAGCAGCAGGCATTCACTGGGCAATCCATCACGTCCCGCGCGGCCGGTTTCCTGGTAATAGCCTTCGATGTTTTTCGGAAGGTCGTAGTGGATGACGAACCGGACGTTCGGCTTGTTGATGCCCATGCCGAACGCGATCGTGGCGCAGATCACCCGGACTTCATCACGCAGAAAAAGCTCCTGATTGCGCGCGCGATCCTTGGCTTCAAGTCCCGCGTGATAAGGGCGCGCTTTAACTCCGTCTTCATTCAACTTGGCCGCGACGCTTTCCGCCGCTTTGCGACTCTGGCAGTAAACGATGCCGCTCTCACGCCGGCGCGCATTGATGAATTCAAACGTTTGCTCGTAAGCGCCTGATTTGGGGATCACGCGATATGTCAGATTGGGGCGGTTGAAGCTAGCAACGTAGCGGGCCGCTTCTCGCAGTTGCAGAAGCTGGACGATGTCCTCACGCACGCGATCGGTCGCCGTGGCGGTGAGAGCCATAAACGGGACATCTGGAAAGAGCGGGCGGAGTTGAGCGATTTCCCGGTATTCCGGCCGGAAATCATGGCCCCACTCACTGATGCAATGAGCTTCATCAATCGCGATGAGGTTGATGTTCCACCGCTGCAAGTCATGAAGAAAGCCGGAGAGCATCAATCGCTCAGGCGCGACATAGAGCAGGCGAAATTGCCCTTCGTGAAGGGCGCGCAGGCGATCACGCGAATCCCCAGCCGCGAGAGACGAATTGAGAAACGTGGCGGGGACGCCCGCGGCCTGCATGGCATCCACCTGATCCTTCATGAGCGCAATCAGGGGGGACACGACAACTGTAAGGCCCGGACGCATCAACGCCGGGAGCTGAAAACACAATGACTTCCCGCCCCCCGTCGGCAGCAGGGCGAAGACGTCGCGATTTGCCAGGGCATCACAGATGATCTGCTCCTGCAAAGGACGAAACGAATCAAAGCCGAAGAATTGCTTCAGCGTGCGGAACAGTTCCGGAGAGGGCGGCATCGAAGATTAAATATCGCATCGTGTCCGGGCGGGCAACACCAAGGGCACGGTTATGCCATCGCCCTGGCTTTCAGGGCATTTTCGCGTTCCATGAGAGTCGGATGCGAATAATAAAAAGCACTGTAGAGGGGATGAGGGGTGAGGTTGCTCAGGTTCTTTTCGCTCAACTTACGTAGCGCGGCAACCAGGGACTCCGCGTCCTGCATCACATGACGCGCGAAGGCGTCCGCTTGGTATTCGAAATGCCGGGACAGGATGTTTATCAACGGCGTGAGCCAGAAACTTACGGTTCCCGCGAGTAATGCAAAGAGGAGCATGGCAGGAGCGATGGCGGCTGGTGCAAAGCCTGTTTCATGGACAAAGCCGAAGGCATCGAAGAACCAGTCTTGTTTGCTCAGCCAGGCGAGAGCGGCAAAAGCCACGAGCATGCCCAAGGCAGACACACTGATCATCTTCCAGATGTGGCGCTTCTTGTAATGCCCGATTTCATGCGCCAGCACCGCTTCCAGTTCGCGCTCACTCAATTGCTCGACCAGCGTGTCGAACAAAACGATTTTGCGAAAACGCCCGAACCCGGTGAAGAAGGCATTCGAGTGACGCGACCGTTTGCTGCCGTCCATGACATCAATGCTACGGGTGGGAAAGCCCGTCCTCTGCGCGAGCGCGAAGAGGCGTTGGCGCAACGAACTGTCCGCCAGCGGAGTAAATTTGTTAAACAACGGCATGATGAACGCAGGGGCGATGAGCATGAGAAGTAATTGAAACCCAACAACGATTAGAAACGCCCAAGCCCACCAATTCGCGCCCGTTCGCTCAATCACGTAGAACACGAGGGTCAGTAAGGGAAGAATAAGAACGACGGCGAGAAGCACTCCTTTCACCCGGTCCGCGACCCACGTCTTCCTCGTGGTGGTGTTGAAGCCAAAACGTTCTTCCAATTTAAACTGGGCGTACCATTCGAAGGGAAGATGAGGAAGGCCGAGGGCGATGCCGGTCACGAGGAGAAACGACGCCATCGACCACGACGAAGCTCCCATTTGTTCCGTCCACTCGCGAAACGCCCACGGCAATATTCCACTGAAAAGAACGACGATGAGCAGGATGGCGCTGAAGGTATCAACGAGCTTTCCGAAGGCGCTCCTCGCAAGAGTGTAATTCACAGACTTGCGATAAGTCGCATCATCGAACACGGGACGGAGCGTTTCAGGAACGGCATCCGCATGGAGGCGGACGTGTCGCTCGTTCAGGCGGGATAACGACCACTCCACAAGGTAACGTCCGCCAATTAAGACGAGGGTAAAGAGGATCATCGACGGCATGCCCACACCGTAGTGAGAGGGTGCAAATTGGCAACGGCGCGTCGGAGTCCGTATGAAAAATCAAAAGCCCGGAAGAAAATCTTCCGGGCTTTTCCCACCTCCTTGGCGGTGCTCTATCTCCACTCTGCCCCCTCGCAAATCCCTTTCGGAACCCGCTCTTCAGTGTGAAGACGGTTAGAACGTGTCAAAGGAGTGAAATCATCGCCATCAGGTGATTTCCTGAAAGCCTGATGGGGAAAGAGGAGCGATGCCTCTCCAGCCCACGTTAGAGCGCAGTTTTCGTGGATCCCTGGGCGGGGGGGCAGCCGTTTGGCGTGTCAGGCCGTTTGAGCTAGTCTCCATGCAGGAGGATTTAATGAAGATTCTAATTTTACTCGGAACCATTGGTTTAATCGGCATGGGTTGTAACGCTGAACGCGGCGTCCCGGGCCACGACAGCCGAATCCAAACCGATCGTGGGACGCCGGGAGCAACACCCAATCAGAAGTTCACCGTCACGAATTCGAACGAAGGCACAAGCGTGCCCCGCGAAGGCGGCAGCTTAGACCGGGGCGCCACGCTGAGCAATAACCCGGCCCAGAATGCGCCGGGCCAGAAGGGACAAGCTCTCGACAAACAAGGAACGCGTTTTCAAAACGATACGAAGTAGGCGAGAAAGTTGTAAGCCACCATCAACGCGGGCCCGACGGCCACGACCGCACGGAAATCGTGGGGCGAAACTTGGGCTCCCGCGATTGGGCGACGATTTACACATTGAACGTTGAACTTTGGCGTGCGCCACGAAACATTCCGCCCATGAATTTGGATGAGGGACAACGGGCCAAGGTGGCCGAGTGGATCGAACAAGGGCTTAAGCTGTCAGAGATTCAGGATAAATTGGCCAAGGAGTTTAGCGTGACCATGACCTACATGGATGTTCGCTTCTTGATTGATGATCTGAAGCTACGTCCCAAAGACCCCACGCCCCCTGCTCCACCGGTGCCGACACCCACTCTAAGCGGACCACCAAAGGTCGCGCAGCCGACCCCCGCGGCGGCCCTGGGTTCGGATGGCCCGGCGGTTGGCGGCGAAGTCACAGTTACCGTAGACACAATTGCCAAGCCGGGTGCTGTCGTGAGTGGACGGGTCACTTTCAGCGACGGCCAAGGTGGAGCGTGGTTAATCGACCAGATGGGGCGTCCAGGGTTGATTGCCGATCAACAGGGCTACCGTCCATCTCCGGCCGACATCGCGAAGTTTCAAACTCAATTGCAGGAAGAGCTTGGGCGTTTGGGATTCTGAAATCCCGACTTTCCGCATCGCTCAAGGACGAACGAGGCGGAAATATTGTCGCTCGTTCGCAGTGGGAAACGTGGCCGTGTTCAGGCCGTTGCTCAGAACAGAATCAACGTTCAATGTTTGCCAGCCCATCGGCGAGTCCAGTGAAGGCGCTGTTTGCAGCGTGAGCCCAGCCGGTGAAGCCGCCCACGCGACAGTCACATTGGTTCCATCACGAGCGATGGCCAGTTGCTCCGAAGAAAAATCAAAAGCCAGCGCGTAACTTTCAGTTCCTGCGAGTGCGCTGCCCCGCTTGAGAACCTGCAAATCATACCGGCCCGCCGGCAGCTTCGTGATAAAGAGGTGCTCCACGTTGTCCACGGTGCTGGCTGAACTCGCAACCAGAGCGTTGTTGGCTGTGTCGTAGAGGAAAAGATCGAGGTTGGTGAGCACCCCTGTCCCCTTCTTCCATACCAGCGTCGCGGTGGCCGAGAAAATACCCCGGCCTGCGGGCAAATCGAAATAGTAATGCGCCACGCGATCGTTGAGGGCGGGACTTTGGATGCTGCTGTAATCCCACCCTCGTAACGACGGGATGGTGCTTGCTCCAGTCGAGGGAGGATGAACGGCATTCAAGCTCACGCTATTGGTCTCGCTGGCCGGACGGCGGCCACCGCGAAGCTGCATATCCGAATTATAAATATTGAAAAGGCCCGCTCCATAACGGGCGTCCAGAGGCCGCCGGATTGCATTCGTCCAATTCGTCATCTTTACCGCGCCGTTTAAAAGCAATGCTTTGATGGTAGCGGAATTGGTGCTGATGGAGGCGGTGTCCGCTCCCCCTTCATTTGCTGCAGCAGCCTGGAGCAACAAAGCAGCTCCGCCCGCAACATAAGGTGTGCTGAAGCTGGAACAGCAAAAGTGGGGTGCGACGAGGTCAGGCTTGGATCGGCCATCGGCCGTGGGCCCGACACTGGTTTGGGCGGTTGAAGATAAAATTCCCACCCCGATGCCGTTAAACGCATCGCCAGGCGCAGGGGGAGCGTCGGGCTGGTTGTTCATCCCGGAAACGAAGAGGACGTTGTAGCGTGCGGCATACTCATCGTAGGCGGTCGTAATCGCCCCCGAGCCCGCGGCAGAGAAAATGAAGCTCTGGTTCACGACTTGTGCCGCGATGGGCAGCCCCAGCGCAATTTTGTTAGTGATGAAAAAGAGCGCTTCGTAGTTATCAACTTGGGACACACCGGGAGCGATGCCGACTCCTGAACGATAAAAAGTATTCCCCACACCTTGCGCGTGATCAGAAAAGGCGCCCACAGAATTGGGATAATTGGTCGCGGTGCCCAAGCTTGAAGTCCATGTAAATGCAGCCTGCGGATTTAAGAACGGTGGCGCTTCCCAGGTGGCCCCCCCACCCTCCGGCTGTGCCACCCTCACGCCAGTCCCCAAAATGGTAGGGCGTTCGCGTCGCATCGCAGTGAGGCCCACCTTCTCTGAATCGTCAGCCGCCCCAGACCGAATGGGTCCCCCGAAAACGAGGACACCCAGTGCCATCAAGCGACAATAAAGATGCAAATTGAACATGGAGATATAATCGGCTTCCCAAGAAAAAACCGAACTCGGACCGCGACAAAGCCGACCCTAGGTTTTGGTTGAACGACTGCCCTTGAAAAACAGGGAAAGGACGAACAAGGCGAGAAAAACGAGGACGATGATCTTTGCAATGCCCGACGCCACCGTCGCCGTTAACCAAAGGATTCCGGCAAGAATGGCGATGGCCAGCAACAGACCGGAAACGAGTTTTCTCACGCGCCAAGATTCCTTATCCGGCGAAGAATTCAACCCCGACTTTGCTCACACGGGAAAAGCCCGGTCCAGGCGGTGCAAAACGCGTTCGCGCCCGAGAATCTCCAAAAGATGATACAGGCTCGGCCCGGAACCGCTGCCGGTCACCGCCAAGCGAACGGGATGTACAAGGACGCCAGCCTTTACCCCTAGATCAGTCGCGACGGCTTTTAGCGATTTCTCCAGAGCGGGTGCCGTGAATTCACCCAAGCCTGCGAATGCGTCGCGCAACCTGCGAATGCGCGGAACGTTTTCGGGGGTGAAATCCTTGGCCGCACCGGCCGGGTCCAGATGGAGCTCGTCGGTGAAATAGAACCCGGCGTAATTGGGAAGGTCCTGGAACCGTTTAATCTTTCCGCGGCAGGTATCAAGACAGGATCTGACATACGCCTCGGAGTATTGATCCAGCGGAAATCCCGCCTGCCGCAAAGCCTCCGCGCCACGGGAATAGAAATCTTCCTCGCTCACTTCACGCATGTATTCGCCGGCAAGCCAGTCAAGCTTGTCCATGTCAAACTTGGCGTTGTGCCTGAGAATTTGTGGGAGATCGAAACGCTGGATAATTTCGCTCAAAGATACTTTCTCGCGATTGTCCTTGGGGGACCAGCCGAGAAGGCAGAGGTAATTCACCACAGCGGCTGGAAGATACCCCTGTTCAACGTAGGTATTCAGGGAAGCACCGAGATCCCGTTTGCTCATTTTTGAGCCGTCCTTGTTCAAGATTAATGGGATGTGCGCGTATCTGGGCGGTTCAACGCCAAAGGCTCGGAACATCGCAATGTGTTTGGCGGTATTGGAGAGATGGTCCTCGCCGCGAATCACGTGGGTGATTTGCATCTCCAGATCATCAACGACATTCACAAAATGAAAGACCGGTTGGCCGTCGGAGCGGACGATAACAAAATCCGGATCCTGTTCTTCACGATCCGTTAATGGCCTCGTCACATCACCTACTACCAGGTCTGGAATCAAGACAGGCGCCCGTTCCATGCGAAAACGGACCGCTCCCTCGTGATCGTAGGCCATGCCCTTGTCCTTGAGTTCCTGGAGGCGCCGCACATACACGGCCTTTCTCTGAGATTGAAAATAGGGTCCGTGCGGCCCCTTGCTAGGGCCATGGGCATCCGAAGTAATCGGGCCTTCATCCCAATCCAACCCCAGCCAACGCAGCCCATTAAGAATGACATCAATCGCCTCCTGAGTGTTGCGGGCTTCATCCGTGTCTTCGATTCGCAGCACGAACGTGCCCCCAGTGTGGCGGGCATACAGCCAATTAAACAAAGCGGTACGGGCTCCGCCGATGTGGAGAAACCCCGTGGGACTGGGCGCAAAACGAACACGAACACTCATGAGTAAATAATAGTTGTGAAACCTCCGCTGTCGCAGGCTTCGTCCGTCTTTCCGACGTCCGGCGAAGTTAAGTTCAGGATTTCCGCAGTGGCAAGGCGCCTTATCAAACAGAAAGCCGGGAGTCCAAATGCGATAAGACTGAACACAATGCCGTAAGCCGAGGCACGGCTAACCCCGCCGAGCTAGCTTGCCGCAGAGGCTCAAGGAATAACGCATCCAGTTCCAACGGTTGCCCACGTTCAAAATCAATGAGCGTTGACGCACGGTAAGCGCCCATGCCGCGCGTTCGTGAAATTTGAAGGTCGGAATAATCCTCGTCGATTTGGAGGCCCAGTGCGCGAGCCGCGGCCATCACTTCGCACATCAATTCCCGCACGAGCCTTTCCCACCGGCCATCGTCGAGGAGTTGGTCTGTGGTCAGGCTTTCTCCGAAAGGCCCTGCGGCATTTACCCGTCCCGAAACGACCGCGTCATAACCTGCCACGCTCCCGACGCCCAAGCCATTGAACGGAATGTTCCAAACCAATTTCTCCCAATGCGCACGGCGCAAATTATCGGTCACCTCGCATGGAACGCCGGAATTTCGGAATGCTGAAGCGATGTCGTGAGTGCGCGGCTCTGGCCACCCCGCGAATTCACCCAAAACGATTCGACCGTGCGCCATGTGCTGGATCACGCCGGGCTCAACTCGATTGAGACAAACGAAACACAGACCGCCCAGGACTTGTGACGCCGGAAAGATTTTGGCCAAGGCCTCTTCGTTACCCAAACCATTCTGTAGCGTGACGAGTGCCGTGTCTGGTCCGACCAGCGGGGGAAGCAGTTTTGGAAACTCCCTGTTTGCCGTGGCCTTCAGCCCGATGAGCACGACATCGCAAATACCAATCTGCTCCGGCGTTCGGGCGCATTTGGGATTCACGTGGAAGTTGCCATCCGGGCTGCGAATAAAAACTCCCCGGCGGCGCACGATGTCGTAGTCGCTCCGCAAAAGGAAGTGCACCTCGTGCCCATCGCGACAGAGCCTTGCCCCGTAGTAACTGCCCAAGGCGCCGCAACCAACGATCCCGATTCTCATGGAGAAAATACCTAACTCGATTGTGGCGGCTAAGGGATAAAAAAAAGGCACTCTGACTCGCAGAGTGCCCTTTGTGAAAAGTGGAGCGACTACTTGGTGCCGAGGATCGCATCCTTGGCAGCCTTGGCGACGCGGAACTTCACGACGCGCTTGGCGGGAATGTTGATCTGCTCGCCAGTAGCAGGGTTGCGGCCGACGCGGGCTTTGCGGTTGACCAGCACGAGCTTGCCGAGACCAGGAAGGGTAAAACTGTTCTTCGCGTTTTTGTAAGCGAGGTCCGCGATGGACTCGAGGATCTCTGTCGCCTGGCGTTTAGTGATCCCGTTTTTATCGGCGATGGACGCCGCGATCTGTGACTTGGAAAGAGCTTTTGCCATATCGTTGTTACTGGTTGTTTTGTTTCGTTGTTCGTGCGTTGAGCCGCGCGACTCGCTTCGTATTAAAGCTGGCCGAAGTAGTGGCGCAAGAGATTTTCAGAAAATTTTCGCAATAAAACCGAGTGTTTTCGCATGTTAGCTCGAGCTTGACTTGATCATCCGTTGCCAGAACATGCGTACGTCATGGCCAGCCTTTTCTCCATTCGAGCCGAGCAACGATACGAAGTTGTCCGGAAGATTTTCGAAGGCGGCATGGGGATCGTCTACGAAGCTGAGCAACACGGCGCACGTAATTTTGTGAAGCGGGTGGCAATCAAAGTCATTCGCCAGAACTTCGCGACCCAGAAGGAATTCATCGAAAACTTCATTGGTGAGGCCAAGCTCGTCGCTGACCTCATTCACACCAACATTGTCCAGACGTACCAACTCGGTGAACTGAACGGTATTTATTACATCGCGATGGAGTACATCAACGGCGTCAACCTCGAGCAGTTCATGCAGAAGGTGGAGGAGAACAATCGGAAACTGCCGGCGGAACTGGCCGTTTTTATCGCGAGCCGAATCTGCCGCGGCCTCGCTTACGCCCACAGCAAGACGGATAAAAATGGCAAGCCACTTGGCATCGTCCACCGCGATGTCAGTTTGAAGAACATCATGATTGCGTTCGAAGGGGACGTGAAATTGACGGATTTCGGCGTGGCGAAAGCAGCAGGCTTCCTTATCGACAAGGAAGGTGAAGTGGTCGCGGGCAAAGCGGATTACATGAGTCCCGAACAAGCGGACTTCCAAATAACCGATAAGCGTTCAGACCTGTTCTCGGTCGGGGTGGTCCTGACCTTTCTGCTTCTCGGCAAAAACATATTCAAAGGAGCATCAGCCGAGGAATCGCGAGAGCGAATCATCCGAATGGCCATTCCCGATTTTCGGAAGCTGGACCGACGCATCGACGATAAACTGAACTCGATTTTGCAGCGGGCTCTGGCGCGCGACTTGAAGCAACGCTACGCTAGCGCCGATGCGATGCTCTACGACTTGGAATTCTACATTTATAATTCCGGCTACGGTCCGACGAACGAGACACTCGGCAAATTTGTTCGGGAACTTTTCGGTTTGGAATCGAAAGCCATGTTCCGTGACGCCAAAGGAGGCACGCGCGTGATCGAAAGGACCGCTCGCCTCGCGCGAACTACCACGTCCACTCGCGGGGTTCGCAACACACGTTCCACCAAGAAAACAGTTCGACTAGCCCGATGAGTTCCAAGCCATCCCGCCGGCGCACGTCGCGCGGCCACAAAATGTCCGAAGCGGTCCTCGAACCACTTCCAACGAAAAAACCGAACGTCGTCAGCGTGGGACTGGTTCAAACATCCTGCTCGCCGGATCCACGACAGAATTTACAGAAGACGCTCGCCTCCGTGGAGCGAGCCGCCAAGGATGGCGCGCAAATAATCTCCACGCAGGAACTC
Source organism: uncultured Verrucomicrobiae bacterium (assembly GCA_963760275.1). Taxonomy (GTDB): domain Bacteria; phylum Verrucomicrobiota; class Verrucomicrobiia; order Limisphaerales; family SIBH01; genus JANNGC01. The sequence goes on along the minus strand of CAVXCM010000002.1, from coordinate 194,892 downwards.
TTTCGCTCCCAATATTTCTGCCAGAGCGAAGACCACAAATATTTCGAACTTGCCGAAACTATCCCGGGGCCGAGCACCGAGGCGTTCCAGAAATTGGCCCGAAAGTACAAGGTCGTAATTGTTGCCTCTCTTTTTGAGAAGCGCGCGGCGGGCGTATATCACAACACAGCGGCCATCATCGATGCGGACGGTTCTCTGTTGGGCCTGTATCGCAAGATGCACATCCCGGATGACCCGCTTTTCTACGAGAAGTTTTACTTCACCCCGGGCGATTTGGGTTTCCGCGCCTGGCGGACACGTTATGCCAAAATCGGGGTGCTCATTTGCTGGGATCAATGGTACCCCGAAGGCGCGCGTCTCACCGCCATGCAAGGCGCCGAGATTCTTTTTTACCCTACAGCCATTGGCTGGCATCCCAGTGAGAAAAAGGAACATGGCACCAACCAGCACGGCGCCTGGGAACTGATTCAGCGGAGCCACGGCGTGGCGAATGGATGCTATGTCGCTACGGCGAATCGGGTGGGTTTGGAGCGTCCCGTCGGCGGCGACGGGATTGAGTTCTGGGGGCAAAGTTTTGTCGCCGGCACGTCAGGACAAATCCTTGCGAAAGCAAGCGTGGATAAAGAAGAGAATCTGATCGTGCCTTTGGACCTGAGCAAAGTGGATGTCACGCGAACGCACTGGCCGTTTCTCCGAGACCGGCGTATCGACGCCTACGGTGACCTGACAAAGCGCTTAATCGATTGAGCATGAGCCGCGTCGCCTGGATTACTGGCGCGGCAGGTCTCATCGGCTCGGCATTGGTCCGCTCCGTTCCAGCACCATGGATTCCGCGTGCGCTCACTCGGACCCAATTTGACCTGACGGATTCTCCCACAGTCAGGGCAGCCTTCCGGACCGACCGGCCCGATTTGGTGATTCATTGTGCAGCAATGAGCAAAACGGGTGCGTGCGAAAAGGATCCGAACGAGGCGCAGCGTCACAATGTTGAAGTCACAAAGGTTCTCTGCGAACTGGCTGCGGACTTGCCGTTGATATTTTTTTCCACAGACCTGGTGTTCGATGGTGAAACGGGGAATTACGACGAAGAGGCCCAGCCAAACGCATTGAATGTTTATGCGCGGACGAAGTTGGCGGCTGAGGCCATTGTCCGGAGTAATCCTCGACACACCGTCGTCCGCACATCCATCAACGCAGGCCGCACCGCACGGGGCGATGCCTTCAACGAACAGTGGCATAGCGCCTGGGCCCGGGGAGAAGTAACGGAACTGTTCACCGACGAATTCCGCTCCCCAATCGCGGCGAGCGTCACCGCACGAGCTGCGTGGGAATTGGTCGCCGCAAACCAACCAGGGCTCTTTCACCTCGCCGGCACGGAGCGCTTATCAAGGTTCGAGATCGGCTCGCTGCTCGCGGCACGTCAGCCGAAGCTTCAACCCAATGTCGCTCAATTCTCGATTCGGGACTTCCCCGGTCCTCGTCGGCCACCCGACTGTTCCTTGAACGTGGCAAAGGTACAAAAGCTCTTGTCGTTTCCGTTGCCAAAGTTCAGCTCCTGGTTGCGCGAAAATCCTGACTTTACGGCTTGAACACAAATCCTTTGCCGCAGATGTATCGAGGCCGGCTTGCACCGTCGCCCACGGGCTTTCTTCATCTCGGTCATGCACGGACATTTTGGGCGGCCCAGGAACGCGCCCGCTGTCACCGTGGAATTTTAATTCTTCGCAACGAAGACCTCGACCCCGCGCGCGCTGAGCCGGCGTTTATGGACGCCATCGTCGAGGATTTGAAATGGTTCGGGATCGGCTGGAACGAGGGACCAGACCTCGGTGGCCCATTCGCTCCCTACAATCAGAGCGAACGCATTTCCTTATACAGGGACGCCTTCCATCAGCTGCGCGATGCGGGATGTCTCTACCCATGCGTGTGTTCTCGGAAAGACATCCAGGCTGCGGCGCGCGCGCCACACGCCGCCGATGATGAACTCCTTTACCCGGGCACTTGCCGAGGCCAGAGCGCGCCCTCGACTTGGACCAACGGCTCGCATGACCAACGGCGCACCGACGTGACCGCCCACACTCGGCGATTAATTCGGCAGAACTGGCGATTCCGCGTTCCTGATGGAGAAACGATGTTTTTTAACGATGAAAACATGGGGCCTCAAGGGTTCGTTGCTGGAAAGGATTTTGGCGACTTCGTGGTCTGGCGTTACGACGACGTTCCGTCGTATCAGTTGGCCGTGGTCGTCGACGATTCAGCGATGAGGATCACCGAGGTCGTGCGAGGCGCTGATCTGCTGGTCTCCACGGCGCGGCAATTGTTGCTGTATCGAGCGCTGGGTTTGGTTCCCCCAAAATTTTTTCACTGCCCTTTGCTGACCAATGAACAAGGGGAACGGCTTGCAAAGCGGCATGATGCATTGAGCCTCCGCACATTGCGTGCATCCGGAATCTCACCGGAGAGCCTGCGCTCTGCTTGGCGGTGAGGCCGAATTCCCGCATCACTTCTCCTTGATCTCCACCTCGCCGTTCCAGCTTTCACCGGGCGGATGGTCTCGAACTTCTGCCAGATGCTTGAGATAAAACTCCGTGGTGGCATCGGTGCCCGCGATCTCAATTACGCGCGTGAACACGAGTTCCGCCGCACTGAAATCCCGCTGCTGAAACAGCCGTAGCGCCTCCTCAAACTCATGGTGCCAGGGTGGTGCAGTAAACGCTTCGCGCATCCCGGCGAGCTCGTACACTTCGACGCTTTTCTCGAATCCCTTCAGTTGAAACCGGCCGAGATAACGAGTGGCGAACCGTGTACCGATTTCCTTTTTTACCTCGCCCGTGATCAAAACGTCCGTGCCCAGGAACTTGTTCAAACCTTCCATGCGAGACGCCAGATTGATGTTCTCACCGATCGCCGTGTAGTCCACCCGGGTCGCGCTGCCAAAGTTCCCAACATTCGCCACGCCCGTGTGAAGCCCAATGCGGGTGGCGAGATGACGACCGGCAATCGGATTACTGCTCAACTCGCGGAAGCGCAGCGCCGCCTCGCATGCGCGCGCGGCGTGGTCTTCCTGCGGATCAGGCGCATTCCAAAACGCAAAGATGGCGTCGCCGATATATTTCACCACCGTGCCGTCCGTGGCATGAATGCAGGTGCCAACAGCGCCTTGAAAATACTCGTTCATCATCTGCGCCAGCTTGTCGGAGTCCATGCCCTCGGACAGAGTGGCGAATCCAGCGATGTCGCTGAACAGGATCGTGAGCTTCTGCTTTTCGGCGCCCGGCTTGAGGAGTTTGTGGTCCTTATCGCCCGCAAATTTTTTCACCAGCTTGGGCGAGAGATACATCTCGAGCGATCGGACGAAGAGGCGATTCTCCACATACAGGCGTATGGAGTTCACCGCCACCGAACAAAACAGAGCAAACCCCACCTGCACGAAAATAATGAGCCAGGGGAACCAGACTAGTTGGCGAAGAAAAAGATCGCGGCTCACGAGGACAACAAGAGCCAGGGCGAGGCACGCGGTGAGAATGGCGACGGCAGGGCGAAGGCGCATCAAACCGTACCCGGCCAGCAACCCTGCGCCAACCAACGTCAATAACTCGATCCCAGCTGGAAACCGCCGCAGCCAATCGCCTCGCAGAACATTCAGGAACATCGTCGCCTGAACCTCAACCCCGGAGATGAAAGGCGAGTCACCCTTCTCTTTCGTAATCCAGAACGAGTAAGGATTCCGGTAGGCATCGTTCCGCTCGTTCTGAAGTTTCGTCACGATACGGGCACCAATAAAGACCACCTTCTCGCGGAACACAGCATCCGGCGTCCGACCCAGCTCCAACGCATCGCAGTAGCTGCCATGCGGAATCCAATCGGGTCGCCCATAATAGTTGATCCAAGATTTCACTGCGGCGCCCGGTGCATCGGGAGAAGGCTGAAAATTCTCAGCCGTCATTCTCTTGGTGATAGGAGCCCCGAGAAATTCCGCCGCAGCCCAGCTCATGCTGGGCATCTGTTCGTTGGGCGCGTGCGCCCGCACGATCAGGTCCCGACTGGGCGTCATTTCCACTGAGCCGATCGCGGCGGCGGCATCCCGCAGCAAGGGGAATGGCGGAATAAATTCGCGCTGCTTGTTCGCGGTCCGAAGATAATCCGCCCCCAGAATCACCCGGCCACTGCGCTTGATGGCTTCGGCCAGTCGCGCATCGGCTTCCGGTTTGGCGGGATTAGCGTCGCTAAAAACAATGTCCATGACAACCGCGCGGGCGCCAGCGGCAGTGAGCCGGTCAATCATCTGCGCGTGAATCGCCCTGTCCCAGGGAGCATTCAGCGGCTGTCCAAGTTCCAGGTGGGACTTCTCGTCCAGGTAAACGATGACGGCTTCGCTGGCAGGCATCTCCTCGTTTCGAAGCAGATGCAGCAAATCGTAGCTGAGGTTGACAACACCAGCCCCGATGGCGAATTCATGCAGGAACCAACCGAGCGCGCCGGCCAGCAGACCCATCAGCCACGCGCTGGAACGGATGCGTTTGAACCAGCCGATGCTCACGCTTGAAGGACGAAATAAAACACGCGGTGAGTTAACCGCATAGAAATCAGAAGTAGAACTTGAAACTGGCGTAGAAGGTCCGGTCGCGCGGGAGCTCAGTGTGAAGGTTGACTGGAGAGAGCCGGTAATCCTGATCGGTGATGTTCAAGAGGCCAACTCTCGCTTCCGCATGCCGACGGAGAAATCGGTACCCCACAAATGCATTCAGCTGCCAGAAATTCTCGTGCTCCAGCCCCGGTCGGGCTCCCTGATGATTCTGGGCAGTCCAGAGGGCTTCGCCTTGAGAGAAAAGGCCGCAGGGCAAGTTACAGATGGCCGACAGGGAGAGCTGCTGCAAGATTGCCTCTTCGTCCTGATTAAACCGTTTCGTTCGATTGACGGAATCAGTGATCACTGGAAAGCGGGTGTGCAACTCCGCCTCGCTTAGTCGATAGCGAATGCCGAAAGCCCAATCCGTTCCGACCAACTGGTTAACGGAAATCGTCAGGGATCGCTCCTCGTAGTCCACCCTTTGTCGCGCACTGGACGCGCTGTCAGGCACAGGAATGAACGTGCTGTTGGTAATCACACCCACGATGCGGGTGGCTTTTGAATTCAGCACCTCTGCGTCCAGATTAAGATATGTGCGAGTCGGGAACCGGTGGTCCATGCCAACGCCATACGTCTCGAAACGCGTCCCGGGCACCTGTCCGACAGCGGACTCTGGCGCGGCGCTGCGAAAATTCTGGTTGAAGCCACCCACCTGCGTGGGTTCGAGACGAAAGCTGTGGTCGAAGAACACGCCGCCCAACGATCGCGTGTAGGCTCCCCGCACGTGCGTGTTTTCATCCACGGCCCAAATGACTCCTGCCTTCGGAGATATTCGATCCTTGCTGCTCTCGCCGCTGGAGATTGGAGCAGTATCAATATTATCCGGATAATGAAGACGGTCATAAGCGACGCCTACGGTGAACTGAAGCGGCTGCCACGGAGACCATTGGTCATACGCATACAAACTTTGGCGCATCAACTCAGTCCGGTTTTCGGTGCGAAAATCAATCTGGCCCGCGTTCGTCACCGAGTTGAACGTATCCGAGAGCCCGTATTGGAATCGCCCGCCCAGAATAAGCGTGTTGAACGGCCCCGAGAAAATTTGTTGCAGCTCCGTCGAATACGCTTCGAGGTCGGAGCGGAAACGCATCGAGTCGCGAACGGTGGAACTGCGATTGGAGACAACGGACCCATTCACGTAGCGGAAGAAATATATGGGGTAAGCTGGATCGCGGAGATGCAGGGTATCGTCGAAGCGCGCGCCAAGAAACAGGGTATGGACGCCCGGATTCCATTCGCGATGGTAACCGAGAAACAAGTTGGGCTCCTGCACTTCCCTGGCCCGAAATGTCCGGCTGCTGTCTGATTGAGAATGATACTGGGCGAGATCGCCTGACTCAGACTCAGTCCGTTGGGCTTCGAAATAGACCGTGTCCTGCGATGTTAGTTGCTGTCGGAAACGCCCGGCGAATTCAGTCCGCTCCAAGTCATTATTGGCGCGCTGGCCTCGTTCACTCCGATAGGACGCATCGAGCGAATAATCCATGTTCCCATAACGACCATACTGGGAGCCTTCCTGGACCCAATCCCCACGGCTGAAGTATTCGGTGCTGGAAGCCACGCCGAAATGGTCCCGGTCGAAAAGACGCGTGTATTCCTGGTCTGCAAGCGATTGCGACAGCGGCGTAGCGCCAACCGGGGAAAGTAAATTCGCGACGAAATACTCGCTCACCCCCGGTGATTCATACCGCAGGTTAATACGCTTTGGGTCGCGCAACGCTGTGTAGCTTTGAGCCAAAAATTGATGAGCCGAAAAGTTTGCGTAATCGTAGCTCACCGCACGGGCCCCTTCTCGCAAACTCCAGTCGGTCATCCCCGCATCGCGGTAGATGCGCGCGAGGTTGGCGCTGCGGATGGCCTTGTCCTGATCGAGCAGCAACCGTGAGCGATAGACGCTTCGATTGTCATTCAACTCCTTCGAACGTTCGAGGTCGCTGACGGCCTCGTTTACGCGATTCTGTTGTTCCGCGAGAATAGCCGAATAAAGCCAGGGCGTTGGATCCGAAGGATCAAATTTCCTTGCGAGACTGAACTCTTTGCCTGCCCGTTCAGCCTCGTGAGTGTAGCTCCATGCCTTGCCGAGATAACTCCGAAGCAACGCACGCCGCGGCTCACGCGTAGCAGCGACTTGCAGGTCCTGCCGTCCGTCTTCGCCCCGCCCCGCCCGAACGCGCATCAAGCCTCGTCCCAGCCAACCATTACCCAGCGCCGGATCCAGTGCGATTGCGTGATCGAAAGCTTTCTCGGCTGCCATAAACTTACTTTCAGCCGCGTGGACAAAGCCGTTCAAAGCATGTGCCTGGGCATGACGGGGAGCGAGCGCTAGACCTCTCGCCAACGCGCTCCGTGCCTGATTCGCGTTTCCAAAACTGAACTCCAGTTCCGCAACGCGCACCCAAGCAAAGCCGAACTTCGGTGAAGCAGCGACAGCTCTCCGCGCCGCCAACAACGCCGCCTCAAGCTTCGATTGCGCCTGAAGCGCGTAGGATTCGGCCATCCACTCACTGGCGCGCGTTATTGCCGCACCGCGCGAGAGCGGACGGCCCCGGACCGTTTCAACCATTTGCCTAAGAGCGTCACTGAGCGGAGAAGAGGTGACTTGCACGAGTTGCATCGCTTCCACCACCTGCCCGACAGCCAACAGAGTCGAAGCGCGAAAAAGTTTTTCTGCCTCACTCGCGGGGACTCGGTCTGCCGGATAGGTGTTCAAGGCCCGCAACAAGTCGCCTGACCCATAAGCTGCCAGTGAATCCTTCAGCGCAGTGGTTTCAGCGCGGCTCAAGTCGATCTCGGCTGGGTCAATAATCGCTGGATAATACAGCATCCATTGAATGATGCCGGACGCCTCAATCGCCGCCACCTTGCGCGGGGATTGCCCGGGATCCACCACCGCCTGGTCACCGGAGGCCATCCGGGTCCCGCCGAAATTGTTGGTGAGTTCTACAGCGCCGTCGAATAACGCGACCTCAGTGCGCCCGCCCTCCGCTACGAGCAGGTGGAACTCTGTTCCGCGAATTGCACCAGACGCTACGGGTGTACGAAACTCAACCGTCCCGGGTCGTTCGCGATTGAAAAAGTAGCTGCCCCCCGTTTTCAGTTCGAAGCTGCTGGTGGCTCCGGGGGAAGAGGGCGGTTGTATTTCCAACGTCGTGAGTTCCTTCATGGCTAGAACGCTCCTATCCGAAAGCCGGATCGTCGCGCGACTGCGTGCACCGGTGCGGACTCGGTCGCCGTTCCGCAGAACCTGGCCAGGCGCACCGACGCTCCATGTCGCCTTGCCCGTCGCCACCACTTCAACGCTTCCTTCGACGGCTAACAATTGACTCGCCGTGCCTCCAGCATTTTGGCCGAAGCCTACGGTGGTGGATAACAACACGAGCCAAAGTAAGGATAAGCTTTTCAAAGCGAGCGTTGCCCGTGGGAAAGATCGCCGCGGGAAACAAGAGAACTGTGACTGTTTCTTTTCGATAACAATGGCGCGAACAAGCACGCGCACTGCCATTACAAGCCTTGCGAACGTCGCCGCAACGCCGCGCGCGACGGGTGCTGAACCATACAGAGGCTTGAGCGGTGGGACCGTGGGCGCCGTCTCTTTGAAGGCAGATTGTCGCCTTGCACCAAACGTGGGCAATTTGTGTCCCGAAGCGGATCACCTGCATCCATCACAAAAACCGGCGTGCCCCAGACCAAACAGGATTCTCTAGGAAGGGGAGTGGCCACTCGCGGAATTGAGAGTGATTAAAAGGTCACACACGTTGCCGTTCCAATGTCACTTCAGTCGTTGAAGTCTTTAAATGGCCGACACGCGTGAAAAGACCACGCCAGAAACCGAGCCCATAAAAGAGGTGTGTGGCAATCAATAAGGGCGCAGCCAAAAAGCTGCGCACAAGGCCGTGACGCGGAATGGAAACGAGCGTTTGTCCGAGGATCACGGCGTCGTACAGGAGGCCCGGCACACCAACCGCGATCAAAGCCGGCGTTGGCATAGCTATCAGCTTGAGCTGCTGGGCCAGCAACAGAGTTCCGGCGGTCAGGCAATAGAGCAGGAAAAGCGGCGGCACGAAATTCATCGCGGATCCCGGCGTGGGGTGCAGCCGAAACTGCTCCGCCCTGCCCCGGCCGTAGGTCATCAACATTTTGCAAAACAAGCGCACGGTGGGACGAGGGCGTCGGAACGCAACCACCGATGGATCGTAGATTAACTTGCCACCTTGCTTCTGGAGTTCATCCATGAGCGCGTTCTCCTCGTTGGGATAAAGCGATTCATCGAAGCCACCGGCTTGCAGCACGGCCGAACGCCGGGCCAGAAGATTGCAAAGGATGAGTTCCTTCTCGCTGCTGTTGCGCGCCGGACCGACGCGGTCATAGCGCGCGCGACTGGGACCAAACGCAATCCAACTTCCCAGAACCACTGCAAAGACTCTCTCCAGGAAAGGTGCGTCGGACGGGCACACGTTCGGACCGCCTACCATTGCCACAGAGGGATCACGGAAATGTTCCAAAGCCCGGCGCAAGGCTTCCGGGACGGGTTCGGCGTCATCATCAAGAAAGTAAACGATTTCGCCCCGGGCTTCGCGCATCGCGTGGTTGCGCTGGATTGCGGGCTGTCTGCCCCGGGCGACGATGAGTTCCAGCTTGTCCTGTGGATAATCCAAACGCCGCGCCGCCTCGACTGACTTGATCTGGGCCTGACCCGGTTTGGTCGGGACAATAATGCTGACAAGGGGAAGTTCGTTTTCCACAGCGCGAGGCTAAGGGATGGCTTGGCGGAACATGAAACGTAAAACGCTAAGTCGCCGTCGCATGCCGGCTCCAGATTTCAGGGAATTACGACGCGGAAAAACCGTTGGGCGCTCCCGGACACGGGCACGCTTTTGCTTGAGACAACATCCCCGGCGACGACATCGCCCGGATAATCATTCCAATTGGTTTCGGACAACTGCGTTTTCCACTGTACACGATAGGTTTGTCCCACAACGGAATACCAAGTAAGCAAACTGCTCGCGCCGGAATGTCGAATGGACCGCATCACGGGACGCGTTGCACTCACCGGGCCGATGGTGATCCAATCACTGCGAAATTTTTTGAACTGTTTGATGGGGAGATGTTTCGCCTCAATGGCATCGTTGTAGAAAACAGTGATTCCGTTGTCGCTTATCACTTGCACCTGCGAGCTACTCGTCCAGGGAGCGGAGGGCAGTTCGATAATTCCTTCAACGATTAGGTCCGTCAGCGAAGCCGCCCGCTCCTGCGCTGGCCGGTCGGCCGTGCCCTCCCAGGAGAACAGGCGGAAGTCGCTGGGAGGCACACCACTGGCAACGCCCGGCGGACCTGAAACGATCAGATAACCGCCGGCATTGCCTTCGATGCTACGGATCCCGCGGCCGCCGAGATTCAACTCTATCGGCGCGCCGAACCGCGCCAATCCCGGGTTCGTGGCACTGCTGACGGAGAGAGTGGCGAAGTTTAGCACCGGCACGATGAGTGACTTGACGCGATTCGTTGTGGGAACTAACGGCGCGCGAAAACCAATATAAGCCACCTCGGAGCTGCCGGGCGCCATGGCCAGGCCTTCAATGTTAAAGCCGGAACCATCAACTGCCTTCGGGTCCACTCCTGCCGCGCCGCTGCCGGCCAGCCCGTAATAATTATTGCCTCTGCCGTGACCGTTCGTCGCGTCCCACATCATCAAATCAAGTTTCAGATAGTCGTAGCGACCCACAAAGTTGAGCTGCACGTTCGTACCGCTGCCCGACAGGTCGGTGGCAAACACCCGCCCTCGGTTCGTGCGCACTTCCGAATCCTGTGAATGCGAATGCGAGCCAATCCAATAGAGGCGATTACCCACCCGGGTTGAACCTTCCAGGTCAATCTCCCGCGGCGTGCCGTCGTCGTATAAATCATTCAGCCCAAGGAATGGGTTCAAATCGAATTGAAGAATTGCCGGACCGGAATTGCTCCGGCTAAACACGCGGACAATCTGGTTCTCGTCATCGCCAGCAAACATGTAATTGGCATCAATCGCCATGGCGGGCGAACCATCGCTGACTCCCGTGTGAAAACGTCCACCGCCGCGATCATCTTTCGATGCCGCATACGCAAACGTCGACCGACCTTCCACCGCTCCGCCGCTGATCGTGATGGTAATGGTCGAGTAACCCACGTTGGTCGGGAAAATGGCAAGGGAACGGGTGTTACCCGAACCGCTGAGTACAAGATTCCGAGACGGAACAACCGTCTCATCACTGCTCATCGCCGTGACGGTGAGCAGCTCTGCCGGTGTGTCCGGATCGTGAAAGGTAAACGAGACGGCCGGAGTTGTCGGATCGCCGATCACGCCGGAAACGGGGTCCAATGGGCTCGTGGTGGGAGCCAGCTTGTTCACCGCGCCAATCGTAAGCGACGTGCCGTAGGGAAAATAAGCGCTGCCGTTTTGCGTTGCGTAGGCGAGCGAGCGAGGATCGAGCCCGGCAATTCCGGCATTTATCCAAGCCGCGGCGGAATTGGCCACGAGGTTACCCGGCCGGCGCGAAGCCGCCTCTGGGATCCCCGATCCCTGCGTGAGTTTTGCCGCTGAATAAATTATATCCCCGGTCCCCCCATCGACCCAACCGACCGAATCCAACACCGTGGTCCCCATCGGGAGCCCCTCCAGTTTCCCGTTATCACCCGCATCGAGATCGAGACCGGGCCCCAGCGGCGAGGGGCTGCTCACCAGGAGGAACGAGACACTGCCATTGTCGAGGGCGCCGCCTGTTTCACTTAATTCGGACGACAGGAACAAACGCGCGCCATTTGGAACCGTATAGGGATGGCCGTCACCAAGAATCACCAGGAGCCCGATTGAACCCATTTGCGCACCACTCAAATCGATGACGCTCGAAATGGTGCCGGGATTCGCCTCGACGTCGCCGTCAATGACGAGCAGGTAAACGTTGGTCAATAACCCGTTGGGCGCCCCAAGCAATTCCAGGAACTCATACGGCGCATCCTCCGCCCCGGGGGGGTTCACTTTCAGCTCGTTGAGCAACGCCGTGTCGTTTTCGTGGACCTGCACTGCGACCGGTGCGCTGGACATGCCTACGGGGTAATTGGAATCCGCTGTGGCGACGACGGTGCACGTGACAAGCACGGCATGCGGAGAGGTATTGAGAATAGTATCATCCAGCGCTCGAACAGTAATTGTCCTCGGGCTGGTGTTGTTCAAAACCACGGAATACCCCGAAGAAAAAGTGACGCCGCCGTTGGTGCTTACCTGGACCTGAGTGGATGCGGCGACCTGGACCGTCACATTCCCGCTCGGGGCCGAGTTTAATGCGAGCGTGAAGGAATCCGAGCCTGAACCTTCCGTCACCTCGGTGCTGCCTGTCGACTGCAGGACTACCAAGTTCGGAACGTTCGGTGCGCCAAAATTAGCGAGGCCGACGTGGTTCAACGGACTGCCTCCATGGGATGAAGGCGTCGTGTCACTGAGGCTCAAACTCCAATTTGGAGCAGCGCCGAGGAAGTTATCGCCTGCGACCCAGGCCGCAGCGATCCAGTTCGTCGTATTGCCGGAACGTCCAACGTAGGATGGGGTAAATTGGACGGGAACAATGGTCCCGCCCAACACGGTGGCTCCATTTCCCGGCGCGGTGTTCCGACGGAAATTAATCCGTCCATAACCGATGTCACCGGGCCCATCGCTGTCGAGCACAGCCACGGCGTCCCATACATTCCAAGTAGCGGCAAGAGTTCCATCCGTCGCGCCGTCGTTGTCAGCGTCAACATCCATTCCAATCGAAGGTAAGCTCCCGCTACGCACCAGAAAAAAAGTGACTGATGTGTTCTCCAAGTCCGTTTGACCGTTCTCCCCGCGATGGCGAATTGAACTCCCGTTGCCATGGCCAAAGCCCGCGCCGTTCGTATTCACCAACAGGGTGGCATTTGGCGCGGAGGGGAATGTATTCGAGTTCTGGAGCAGGAGCAGAAACCCGTTCTGACCCAGTCGAAGGCCGGACAAGTCAAAGACGTTCTGAATGGTGCCCGGATTGCCGCTCAAGTCACCTTCCACGCAAAGGAAGTAGGTTCCCGCGGGGAGGAGCGCATGCGGGGCGCCACGCAATTCGACGTACTCATTGGGAGCGTCGGGCCCTGGCGGGTTGAAGAGCACTTCACTAATGTAAACCTGCGCCGAGGCTCGGAAGAAAATGGAGAAGAACACCGCGAGAAGCCACGGGATCCACGGACGCCCATAATGTGCACCTAGAACCACAGCCTGAAATGAAGCCGACGAATGCCGGAAAAGAGTTGGTGCTCAGGTACGACAAAATAATCACGAAGTCAAAGCAGCATGACGCTCCGCGGCCTGGCGTGCCCACCTTGCAACGCGCAATCGATAACCCAGCGGCCTGCACAAAAGTATACCCCTTGGTTGCAGCATGACTCTCATGGGGTATAGCTAGTGGAAGGGAGGGCAGACACACGTAATGGAGAATCCGTTGCGCATTTTAATGCTGGAAGATCGACCGGAGGACGCGCTGCTTGCGAAAGACGCGTTGCGTAAGGGTGGATTGCGATTTTCTTTCTCGCGCGTCGATACCCAGGAACATTTTCTCCACGAGATTCATACGCACAAACCTGACGTCATCCTATCCGACCATGGCTTGCCTGCTTTTGACGGCATATCCGCCTTGCGCGTCGCCAAACGCGAATGCCCTGAGGTGCCTTTTGTTTTTGTAACCGGCGCATTGGGTGAAGAGTTTGCCATCCGCACCTTTGAACTGGGTGCCAGCGATTATGTCCTTAAACACAACCTGGAGGAATTGGCGCCGGCTGTGCAGCGCGCTTTAGCAGGCGTTCAGAATGGCCGACGGCGAAATGCGGAAGACGAACAGCTACGACGCGATGGAGAATTGTTTCGTCACCTCGTCAACGCTGCCGGCGGTATCGCGATCTACACGTTGAATGCCCAAGGGGTCATCACCACTTGGAATCCCGCCTCGGAGCAAGTGGAGCAGCGCAGCGCCGAAGAAGCATTGGAGAAGCCTTTTTCCGTGTTATTCCCCCCTGAGGAAATTGCCCGAGGCCGACCCGACCAGATGCTCGTGGAAGCCGGGAAGAAGGGGCGGACTGAGCAGGAGAGTTGGCGAATCAGGCCAGACGGAAGTCGTTTCTCAATCAGCATTAACCTTACGGCGCTGCACGATCGCGATGGGCGGGTGCACGGATACGTCGCGTTGACTCGCGATATCAGCAAACGGAAAGGCTTCGAGGATGCTTTGCGGCAGAGCGAAACAGGCTTCCGGGCGATCCTCGAAACCGCTTTGGATGCGATCGTGGTCATGGACCGGGATGGATTAGTGCGTGAGTGGAATTCCGCGGCCGAGTCAATGTTTGGGCGTTCCCGAGCAGCGGCTTTGGGCCATAAGCTCTCCGACTTAATTCTTCCCGTTTATCTTCGCCCCGATCATGAACGGCGGCTGGCCCAACATCTCGTGGAACAAGCCGGTGCACTTTTTAATCAACGCCTCGAAATGACCGGCCTGCGTCGCGACGGCACTGAATTTCCCATCGAACTGGTCCTGACCGAAGCGGCGACGGACGGAACGCGGATGTTTATTGGCTATATTTCCGACATCACAGACCGAAAGCGAACCGAGGAAGAAATCCGTAGCCTCAATGCAAATTTGGAAGAACGCGTGCGGAAACGCACCGAGCAACTGGAGTTTGCCAACAAGGAACTGGAAGCGTTCAGCTATTCGGTTTCACACGATCTGCGTGCTCCGCTTCGACACATCAAAGGCTTCGTGGAGATCCTTCAGGATGACGCGGCCAAAATGGACCCTGAAAGCCGCGGCGTGCTGAACACCATCGCCGAATCAGCCAGCCAAATGGGACGCCTGATAGACGACCTTCTGGCTTTCTCCCATGTAGGCCGCGCGCAAGTCCGGATGGTGCCAGTGAAACTCGATGACCTTGCCGCTGAAGCCATCCAGGCTCTCCGCCCCGGTACAGAAAATCGTGAAGTGCGATGGTCCGTCGATCCGCTGCCGGAAGTCCACGGGGATCCTGGCATGCTGCGCCAGGTGTTCATCAACCTGTTTTCGAACGCCCTGAAATACACTCGCACCCGCCAGGTCGCTACCATTCAGGTACGCGCCGCCCAGTCGGAAGATGAACACATCATTTCAGTGCAGGATAACGGCGTTGGATTTGACAACGCCTACGGGCACAAGCTGTTTGGAGTTTTCCAGCGGCTTCATGCGGCTCATGAGTTCGAAGGCACGGGAATAGGCCTGGCCATTGTGCGCCGCATCGTCTCTCGCCATGGGGGGAGGATCCGGGGCGAAGGCGTTGTGGACCAAGGGGCGACGTTTATCTTCACCCTGCCCAGGAATCCCTCGAACGTGCTGCCCATACCTGCCGATCTGCCTCTGTCCGGCGCAGGTCGCTAAGGCTTTTGTAATCGATAAAATCCGGCGCCATTCGTTGTGATTACAGTGATGACGTTGAATCCATTCGTTACCTGAGCGGAACCTTCAACCAACGCCCAATTTCCGCTGTCCAATTGAGGGCGCCAGTAAAGCTGGAATCCCGTTGTGCTTGCAGGCCAGGCGATGAGTAATTGGCCATCCCCGGCAGTCGCTGCAAGCGTGGGAACTGCCGACGCCACGACGAAACCCTGCCCTTCCAACTCAAAATTGAAACTCGCATCCGAACTGCTCGCCGCATTTTGATGCACCTCCACCGCAATGACGTTCGTGCCCAGACGGGCATTGGTGTTGGCAAGCGAGGTCACAAAGAACGTCGCCTCATCCGCCCCGCTTACTGATGCCGTGGCCAGCGTCGTGTAGGTGATGGGGGTCGCCGGCATGTTGCTGCGATACATTTCCCGGCCATTCAACCAAACGACGGCGCCGTCGTCGCGCATCAGGCGGAAAGTCAGGTTGGTCAGCACGACTCCGGGCGGCACCACGAAGGGTCGGCGAAAATAGGAGGTGATGCTTTTCACAGGCGCATTCGAGCAACAGATGACGGTCGTTTCCGGGCGGCCATCGGATAAATCGCCGTAGCCCAATTCTGCTGCGCCCATTTCCCAGCCCGAATCATCAAAGCTAAGTTGCGACCAATTCGTTCCCTGATTCGAGCCGTTGTCCAAGTAGCTCCACACAGAGCCCGCCGGGACCAGCACGAGCGAAACCGGCTGGTAACCGACGATGATTTGCACCGGCGCAGAAGTGAGGCTGTTGCCCAGGTCATCAATCGCGCGCACGACAATTTGGTGCGTGCCCGTGGGAGCGCCGGTCCAGGTGGCCTGATAAGGGAACGTGAGTGACTGACCAAAATTCACTCCATCGCCGTCGAACTCCACCGAGCTCAACGTGCGACCCGTCGCAGCACGGGCATGCGCGGTGACCACAATAGGTGTGCCAGCCACCTGAATGGATCGGTTGGCGGGGGCACCAATATAGACACGAGCCTCGGTGGTGCCTTCCGCGAACAAGTTCAGGTCAAAGCTCGCGTCCGAGGAACCCGCCGCTTGATGCAGTTCCACCGCGACCACGTTCGTGCCATGCACAATCCCCGAACCGGCGAGATTGAGCACGTATGTCACTGGGATCGTTTCTTCGGGATTATCAATTGTGACAAGCGGCGGCGTTGAAGGACCAATGGCCCCGGCTGGCATGTTGGTTCGAAACACCTCGAGGCCATTCAAGTAAACAACTACCCCATCATCGCGCACCACGTTGAACACAAAGGTTTCCAGGGCGGCAGCGTTGGTCACGACGATCGGCTTGCGGAAGTAATGTGTCACGCGGCTCGGGTTCAGCAGCGTTGATTCCCCGTCCAGCCCCCATCCGAATCGGGCATTCCCAGTGGCCCACGCGCTATCGTCAAAACCCACTCGTTGCCAGCCATTCCCCACTGCACTGGCGCTATCCCAATACATCCAGGAAGAGCCGTAGCTAATGAACTGAGTAAACACCGGGGCGATGATGGACGGAGCCGGCCCCACCACCACGGCGACGGGCGGGCTGGTCATCCGCGTGCCCCCGCCGAATGTGGCCACGGCGCTAAACAGGTGCGTCCCCGCCGTTGCGCCACTCCAACTCGCCGCATACGGAGCGGCACCGGCCTGAGCTACTTTCACGGGCCCGGAGAAATATTCCACAAGGGTTGCAGGCCCATTCGAACTGGACGCGTATGCAGCGAGACTGATCATTGCCGGCAGGTTGTAATGCGCTTCCCCCACCGGGCTGGTCAGGTAAATGCCCTCGGTCGTATTGGTGTTGCGCAGACCAATCAGCGCCAAATCAAAACCCAGGTCCGTGCTGCCGATGTTGTCCTGATGCATCTCGACCGCAATCGTGTTCGTGCCTGCCACCAGGAAAGCGGTGCTTAAAGGAACATCGAGCGGCGTCGTTTCGTCTGCGCCACCGACCGCAGCGAGAGCGAGAGAATTGTGACTGAGCGGACCGGCGAGCAGGTTGGTGCGGAACACTTCGGTGCCATTGATGTAAACCGCCACCCCATCATCGCGAATCAACCGGAGCAACAGGCCATCGAACGAAGCCGGGTTGGCGACAACAACCTTCTTGCGAAAGTACGTGCGTGATGTTCTTGAAGGCCGCATTTGTACCGAAGCTTACGGTCGTGTTCTCGACGTCTCCGTACCCGAGCCGGCCCGGACCCGCCATCCACTGGTTGTCGTTGAACGTTCCCGCCCGCCACGTCGCTCCAAGATTTGATCCATCGTCATGATACTTCCAGATGTCCCCGAAAGAGATGAGCGCTGTCCCGATGGGTGCCCCCAGGACGGTAATATTCACCGGCGCGCTCGTAATTGATTCTCCCGCTGAATCATAAGCCACAGCCACAAGGATATGAGACCCACCCGGCGGATTATTCCAGGAGAACGCGAAGGGCGAAGTGGCGTCGGACGCTAACTTGATGTCGTTCGCATAGAATTCAACGTTCGTCACCGACAAGCTGCCACCCGCGACAACCTGCGCGCGTAGCAACACGCTGCCTGGCAACGAAAATGTGCCGTCCTCCGCCGGCGCCACAAGCCAGCAACCGCGTTCGCGATTGGTCGAAGCCACACCCGCCAGGCCCAGATCAAAAACCAAATCGGAACTGGTGGCGGAACTTTGGTGCACCTCGACCGCGAGAAGATTCGTGCCGGACACCAACGCCTCTGAAGACAGCCTGAAGTTCAGGTAGGTGTTGCCACTGTCTGGGGCATTCGTGGCCAGCGTCGCGTAGGTCACCGCAACGCCGTTGGCGATGTTGTCCCGCAGAATCTCCGTCCCATTGAGGTAAACGACCGCGCCATCATCCCGTGCCAGCAACAAGTTAAGATTCGTGATCGCGCTCGGATCGTTCACAGAAAACGTTTGCCGAAAATAAATGGTCGGATAACGGGCCGCGCTCGGGCCGCCATCGACGACCGTGGAAAGATTCACATTCCCACTGTTGAAGCCCAATCGCGCCGGGCCCGGTGTCCACGCTGCGTCACTGAAACTTTGATTCTGCCAACCGGCGGGCGCGGCAACATTGCCCGCCAGGTAGCGCCATACGGAACCGGTCTGCATCAACGTCAGGAACTGCGGCGGCTCAACGGGCGCGCTGACTCTAATGCTCACAGGCGCTGAAGTGCGGCGCAGGCCGGTGGCGTCAGTGCTGATGGCGCGCAATTGGTGCAAGCCGTCGGCTGGATTGTTCAAAACGGCCGTGTAGGGCGGCGCCTCCACCGACGCGATTTTGAGTGTTCCGTCATAGATATCCACATTGGTCACACTGGAAGGCGTGCCGAATGCGTTGGCGGTGATGGAAATATTGGTCGGGCTGGAAAAGGTCGCGTTGTTCGCAGGGCTCGCGATGTAAACAATGGTCCCTCTCGGAACGCTCGCGGTGGATTCAGCCCTCAACGACAGGTCAAACGAAATGTCGCTGCTTGAAATCGAGTCCTGATGCACCTCCACCGCCAGCGTATTGACTCCCGCGACAAGGAGGGAAAGAGGAACGTTGGTCGTGAACCACGTCTTGCCATCGTCGCTCGCGTTGTCCAAAGCCAGCGTGTTGTAAAGGGCACCGGGAGCAAGATTGTTGCGGAAAATCTCCACGCCGTTGAGGTAAACGGCAGCGCCATCATCCCGCAAAACATCGACCACCAAATTCGTCAGTGCGGATAAGTCAGCGATGTTGACCGTGGTTCGGTAGTAGTAGGTGATGTGTTTGTTTCCGGCCACCCCGCCGAAGCTGTTGACCGTTGTTTCGTCGCCTTCTCCATATCCAAATTGGGAACGGCCGCTTGCCCACGTTGAGTCATCAAATCCCACGGCACGCCATGCAGTGCCTTGATCACTTCCGTTGTCGAGATACTTCCAGAGCGCTCCCGTGGCGACCAGGGTGACAGGGGGGGCCGATGTGCCGACGATGAAATCAATATTCTGCGCGCCCGGACCCAGGTTCACCGGGTTGTTAAAAAACGGATGCACGAACTCCACTGCCCCGCGCACGGGTTCAATAGCCGAGACGGTGTAGCTGCCTGCCGTCAGGCCGGGAATCACATAACTGCCGTCTGAGTCTGCGTAAACTGAACGCGAGCCGGCGGTAACAATGGCGCCCGCCATCGGCTGGCTGCGAGTGTCGGCCACATGCCCGCTGATCCGAAAGACCGAAGGGTTGCCGATGCGCACGATTAAGGTGTGTTGGGCCGTGCCGCCACGCATGTCGCTAACAACGCACCGCACGGCGTACTCGCCTGCGGTGGTGAAGCTGTGAATCTGGGTGGCTTTGTTATCCGCGGAATAACTCTCCGCTCCGTCGCCAAACTCCCAATAGTAGGCGAGCGCATCCCCATTCGGGTCTGTCGCCGTCGCATGGAAGGTAACGGATTGGCCGACGCCTGAATTCAAGGTGCTGGCACTCAACGTTGCAGTCGGCGGCAGGTTTCCCAGTTGCGGCCCAGTTACTGCGACCACATCGATGGATTCCGGATAGGTGTTTCCTTTGCCGACGGGCGTGAAATGGAAATTCAAAGTCGCATCGCTAAACGTGCGGCCAATCACAACCGCATTGTTGCCCGCGCTTCCACGCAGGCGCACATCGAGAAGACGACTGCTCTGGTTGCCATTGCCCGTCCAGAGAACTTGCACGCCGTTCATCAGGGCAGCTGAGGCAGTCTTGCGCTGGCGGAATTGCAGCCAATAATTCTCCGACCCCGTGCGCACAAATCTCAGCCCGCGCACGCCAACGCCATAATCCAAGTCAAACGAGTAGAGACGGTACCGATTACTTCCAGTGGCAGGAATGGTCGTGATGTCGGCGTTGCTAATCCATCCAAGGTGATTCTTGTAGCGTGCGTTGAACTGGTTGGGGCTGCCCCCGCCTCCCATGGGATCATTGTTATCGCCGTACTCATCGTTTTGACCCGTGCCGATCATGCTTTTGAGCGCCGTATCCCAAAAGTTCGCGTGATTCAAATCCAGGTTGTGGCCGAACTCATGGCTCGAAACAGCGGCATCGAAACAGTTGTTCGCCAGATGAAAACCCACGCCGCCCACGTAGCCCAGCCCGCAATAGGAAGCCGCCGGAGTTCCATCGGTAACGTAGTAAACGAAGTCATATTTGCTTAAATCGTAGCCGTTGGTGCTGGCCGAAGCGCGGGCGTACTGCCACACGGTGCCGTTCCCCAGGCCCGATGAATACGTCGTCACGCTGCCGTCCATGAGCAGCTCGGCTGAAATATCAGACCCCTGCCCCAGCGCGGCGAACCGGAGTTTGCCGTAGGACATCTGCCACATGTAATTGCTGAAGTTGTTGAAGTGCGTGATTGCCTCATTCGTCGTCATCGCCACCGCATGGTCCGACCAGTAAGGCCGCATCAGAAACATCTTCTTGCGCCCCTCCGTGTAGCTCGACTCCGCCGTCGTCAGGCTCGCGCCGGCGGGTGTACTTAAGCCAGCGGCCGCCACGGCTCCTTTTGCCCATTGGTCCAAATGGGACGTTCCGCAAAACGTAATGACGGTGCCGCCAATCTCCGCTGCCGTCTCCGTCTTCGTTTCCTCCCATGGTTGGCCGGACACAGAGCACACGACGTCGAGGTCCTCCACTTGATTACTCGTCGCGGCTTTGGCTCCCAGTCGTTTCGCGGACCGCGTCCGTTTGATGACGTCCACTTCGGACTTCGCCAGGACCCGTACAGGGTTGGGATGCAATGCCAGCATCCTCGTTGCCTTTACGAGCGGGTTGAGCGGCGGTCGGGTAGCGATATTTGACGGCACGGCGTAACCATTGAGCGGCACATTGTTCTTGGTCACGTATTGCTGCCCTGGGCCAAACGTGAAGGCGTGAAACGTTTCCCCTTCAATCGTCGCGGTGCGAAACGTCGCCGGCAATTCACGCGGCTTTCCGTACACCGGCAGCGTCCCCATCACGGCGAAATCACCGACATTATTAACCGGGGTTTCGGTCCAGATGCGAACGGACTCCGGCAATCGTTCACGCACATCGATCGACAAGGCGAGTTCCAGCGCCCGCGCCGTATCCGTTTGAATCAAGTCGGCGAAGGCGGTCAAACGAGCCTGGGCCACGAGCGTGCCCTCTGCCTCCAATGCTTTTCGATGAATCCCATCCGCTGATTCATAGCGAGACATCCACTCATTGAAGGCCACGAACGGGCCTTCGCGAGCTGGATCGAGGGCGACGCGGCTGTCACTCACTGGCGAGGTGGGAGGTGTCGGGTCGGTTGCAACGGTGTCGGATTCCAGCACTGCGTCCGTCGCGAATTGCTGCGCGGGGGCTTCGTCCACTGGCGTTTCAACTGGGACTCCCCGCAGCGTGAAGACTGGCCGATCCTGGCCTCCCCGGTGAAGTCGCTGAAGAGCGAAGACCACAAGAAGAAGGACGGTGGCGATGCTCACAAGCACCAGGGGAAGTTTTCTTTTCATGAGTTCAGCCCAGTTTCACTAGGTATACGTCCGCCTGCAAGATGGAAGCATGGCAATGCGGGGACATCCGTGTGTGACAAACAGAAGTATCCCGAAACATCCGGCCTCAATACATCGCCCTGGCTGGTTTGCGCAGCACGCCGCCCGGCGGACTCAACTCGGTAATGGCGGCGTCGTAATCCACGATGTAGCGCCACCAATTATTGAAGAAGCCGTCGGCGACGCCCGCATTGCGCGGCAGGTGCCCAAGCCACCACTTTTGGAAATTCAAATGATACGGGCGGCCCCACGTCTCGCAATTCACCGGCTTCCTCGCGCCAGTCAGTCGAGGAAAGTTCAACCAATCATCCGCCCCTGACATCACGATGTTCGTTTGTCCGTAGTCGTAGCCGCTCCGGGCGTTCGGTCCGCCATGTACATTCCCAACTTGCGCGTCATCGGGAAATTCCCCGGCCTGACGCGTGAACCGGCTCCAGGCATTACTCTCCCCGGCTCGTCCGTTCCAAATCCCGCGGCCCACTGTCAGCGAAAGAATTCCTTCGCAGCGATGGCCGAAGCTGTGCAAGGCGTTGTCCTCTCCCACCTCGTAATTGAATCCCATGACCCAAACCGTCCGACCACAGTCGGGGATGTCATACGGCCGATAGAACCATGGATTGTCCGTGCGATAGAACACGCGATCGCCGGGAATCTTCATCGCGTATTCGTCCGTGCCAAAGTAAGGCGCGCCCCAAATCCAAATTTCACTCACGCCATATTTCTGCACGCGCTCCGCCAGGTTTAATTCCTTGAAGATGGCCGCGTAGCTCACGCGTCCGGCTGATGCGCCGTCTTTCTTGTCCTTCCACATTTCGAGGAAGGACGTCTCGGTGTAGCGAAAGCCGTCGCGCTTCAACGGAAACGCATCCACATCAATCCACTCCACGAGATGATAATTCGCGTAGCCCCCGCTCGCTTCACGGATGTAGCGGATCAAATTCGTCGTCATGGGACGCGGGTCGTTCCAACGCATGAACCTTTGCAAATTCGTTCCGCCCCGGCTCCCGAGCAGCGGATCGTAATTCACGACGATGAGATGATTGGTTTTTCGAGTCATGCTGGGCGAACCCGCAGCCCAGGACATTACGAGCAACAACGGACTCAAAAAAAACGACAGCATCATCCCGGATTTCATCGGCCGGAGGATGGGACATTGCGCGCGCGCGGGCAAACCCGGTGTCCGTTACGGACTCCCCGGCACACCGACCCCGTGTGAAAGCGCGGACCACGCGCCGCCGGTCATCTGGCCAAAAAATGTCTATAGAGGGAGATTGCGGACCCAATGCGGAACGCTACACTGCGAAAGTTAGTGGAGGTTTTCATCCGCGGAAAATTCTAAGGAATTATGAAATTGAACCGGAACAGCCGGCCACCAGTGCTGGCCAAAGGACAAATCTGGAAACTCGGCGAGGGGCACCTCGAAATCACTCACCTCGGCAAACGCCTCACGGAATACAAGCGCTACCGCGACATTGCCAAGCGCCGTGCGATTCCTGAGATGGCGCACATCGACGACGTCCAGAAGATTCTCATCAATAATCAGGCCGCGCTGGTGCAGCAACCACGCGTGCCCTGAAACCAAAGGCCGGATCGTCAGCGCGCGGCTCCTGCTCCGGCTCCGATCAACCTTCACGAAGCTCAACACGGTGGTTGCGATTTCGCGCGGATAACTGCTTCCTCACCAGGCAGGCCGTGACCAACACCGCCGTGCTCGCCTCGGGCACCAATGATTACGTGACCAACTCGATGGGCTACCGGTTCGTGCCCAAGACCCCGGAAATCTTTCTCCACGACGAAGACGGGAACATGACGAACGACGGCCGCTGGTCGTTGACGTGGGACGGGGAGAATCGGCTCATCAAAATGGAGAGCCTCGCCGGGGCGCCTGCGGGTTCCTCCAACCGGTTGACGTTCGTGTATGACCATCAAGGCCGGCGCGTGAGCAAGGCGGTGCAGACCTTCACCAATGGCGCGTGGAGCATCACGCTCTCGAACTACTTCCTTTACGATGGCTGGAATCTGGCGGCGGAGTTGAATGCGACGAACAAGGCGGTGGTGAATGCGTTCGTGTGGGGCCTGGACTTGAGCGGTTCGATGCAAGGCGCGGGCGGCGTGGGCGGACTCCTGGCCGTCACCACCACCAATGCGGGCACGCACTTCGTGGGCTTTGATGGCAACGGAAATGTAGCCGTGCTCGTGAGCGCGACGAGTGGCACCGCCACGGCCAACTACGAATACGATCCCTTCGGCATCGTGCTGCGCGCCACGGGACCGATGGCGCTCCTGAACCCCTTCCGCTTTTCGACCAAATACACCGATGGGGAGAGTGGGTTCAATTACTACGGGTATCGCTACTACAATGCGGCGGTGGGGAGGTGGCCGAACCGCGATCCCGTCGCTGAACGAGGTGGGCTGAATCTTTATGGCTTTGGCGGCAACTCGCCGGTGGATAAGATCGATCCTTTTGGGTTGGACTATAGTTGGCCTGTCGTTCCGCCGCCTGGGTATCCTCCAATTTTTCCATACCGTCCGCCCCAGCCGAAACAGTGCCCGGACGGAAACTGTAATCCGTTCACAATCAGCCAACGCGCACTTGCGGCACAAGCGCGTCATCACAATCTCGCACTCGATCCCGATCCTTACGGCGGCGGATATCGTCACTGTGTCGCGGCGTGTATGGTTGCTCGTTGCTACGGGGGTTTTGGTTGGGCGATGACGAGAATCCGTAATTGGTTGGACGAAACAAACAATCCCCAGAATCCACGTTACGAGGACAGCCGAAGTGATATTGAATCGGAACGCACGGGAGAACGCATTGCTTTGTTTATTGAGCGGTTCAATGCCGACTGCGAAGGCGCTTGCTTGCAGGCGTATCCACCGCGCCAAGGTCCAACAATTCCGACATCCCCAGGCGCACCAAGATAACCATGCAAGCGAAATTACGATCTGGGCTGTTAACAGTCGCTATTTTATTCGTGTGCCTCATCGGATTTGGAGCGGCATACAAGATTCGCACGGAGGCAAAGAAGGCCGCGCTTCATGCGTGTTTGGCATCAATCAACGCCAAGCTTCCGAGAGTTACGATATTCCCACCCTCGCTGTTGAAAAGATTTTCCACCGACAACGAATCCGTTGTTTTGTCATACGACGAAGCAATGGAATTGTTTCAGCAGGTTTACGGCGAACTGGATTGCGGATGTTACGACACCAATCGTGTGCCATGCGATGGCCCGGGTAGTGTTGTTCTGCTCGGTGCATCATCGAACGCTTTCGGCGTTCATTTCGAAGCATTTGTTCAAGCGGCCGACGGAAAACGGATAACGACCCGGAATGGAGTCAATCCCAACAATTGACCGCTGCCGAACGTGTCAAACCTCTCAATTGCCCCCTTTGCCAACTCCCCACTGGTCAGTCAGATTGTTTTCGCGAACAACAGCACGCCGCGCATGACCACGACCAAGTTATTCGATTACTTGAACCGGCTCACAATCCTCACCAATGCCCTCAGTGCGAGCGGCGCGGAGAATCCGGCTTTTACTTACGCCAACAACCGCGCCAACCAGCGCACCCCCATCACCAACGCGGACGGTTCGCGCTGGGTTTACACCTACGACACGCTCGGGCAGGTGACGAGTGGCAGGAAGTATTGGAGCGATGGCACGCCCGTGGCCGGCCAGCAGTTTGATTACACCTTCGACGACATCGGCAATCGCCAGACGGCATCAAGTGGTGGTGACGTGGATGGCTTGCACCGTCGATTCCAAAGCTACACCGCCAACACCCTGAACCAATACACCAACCGCACCGTGCCCGGTTATCTCGATGTCCTGGGCGCGGCCACGAACGGCGCGACGGTCACGGTGAATCACGCGCCCACTTCGCGCAAAGGCAGTTACTATCGCGGGGAGGTTCCGGTGGGAAACAGTGCTTCACCCGAAGGAGCGACCTAAAATCTTTCCCTAGCCAGCCTTGGGCCTTCAAAGCAACCCGGAGAACAACGACATGCGGAACGGGTTGAACTCGCCGACTACGGTTTCACTTCAAGCCGATAAAAACTTGAGCCGCTTGTGAAGTTCGTGGTGAAGGAGAGAACGTTTCCTTGAGCGCGTAACCAGTCCGTCGCAGGCGTCCATATCGTCAGCGCGCCGGTGCTGCTCGTGAGGCGATAGCTTCGGCCCGGCACGGTAGGCCATTCGAACCGCACGGCGCCGGTGTTCTGGGTCACGGGCGTGAAGAAGCGCAGCCTGGAAGCAGCATTCGTCGGATTGGTGCCGGCCATGAATTCGGAGTAATTGCTCAGGCCGTCGCGGTCCGGATCGGCGAGCGCCGAATTGGTGATTGAGGAGCTGCCAAGAAACTCCTCTTCCCACGAATCGGCGATGCCGTTGCCATTGCCATCGGTGATGCTGTAATCGCCAAAGAACACCGTCGTCCCTAGCGCCACCACCTCAGCGGTTTTCGGCGCGGGCTGGATCCAATGCGGGACCGCGTCAAACGTGATCGTGTAGGAACCGGGCGGAGCGTTCGTCATCAGGAACGAAGTCCCCTGCCCGCTCAGTGTCACCGGTCCATCAATCGTAAACCGCGCCTGCGACAAATTGTTCGTTACGCGCAGCACGCCCGGGGTGATGGTCGTGGTGGTGACGGACACATCATCCACCAGCCAGCCTGGGCGCGGTGCGAACTCGAACGACAACAATTGATGGTGCCAGACCAGGTAGATTACGCGCCCCACGTACGGCGTAAGATCGATGTCTTCGAATCCCCAACCAAAATTCGAATCGAAGTACGTCGCCAGTGCGATGGGAGCCGAGTTGGCGTTGGTAATGATAAGGAGTTCACCGCCCGTGATCAGGTCGAACTCGCTTTGATCGCTGAAATCATAGCTGTGCCAGAACTGGAGACGGGCAGAATTTCCGTTCACGAGATTGATGGCCGGACTGATGAGGAACGTATCAATGAGGTCCTGACTCTCACCCTTCAGATTGCTGCCCCAAGCGTTCAGGGGCGAGTGAGCGGAGGTCTCAATTCCATTGTCCGGCATGCCCAACGTCCAAGCCGCCTGCGAGTCTTCCCCACTGTACACGCTCCAACCCTCCGCGCCGGAATCAAAATCATCCGTCACTGGCGGCACCCTTGGGACCAGAGTGCGAAACGTAAAATAGTTCGAAGGTCCCGGCGCCACCACCGTGTTGCCTGCGAAATCACGGGAGACTACGCGGTAGTAATAAACTTGGTCCGGCACCAGGCCGTTCAAGCGCACTTCATGCGTATCGCTGAATGACTCCACGTACGCGCTGCGTCCCAGGAATTGTGACTCTCCGAAAACGACCAGCGCATCCGTCAACTCGGACGTGTCCCACGTGATGGTCGCATCTTCGTAGTCCGGGTCACTCACGACATTTGAAACCGTGGGAACGATCGTATCAATGAGCGCACTGGCCGAGACGTCGACGCCGCCTGAAGCATCCGCATAGACAATGTGAATTTCATCGTCATGCACGGTGCGCAAAACTCCGGAAACGGGCGCTGCCGCCATGTTCGTCAGGTAGGCCACACCTCGGAATACTCCGGGCAACGGGGTCGCCGTCAACGTGATCTCCACCGGCGTCGGCGCGCTGTCGCTGAAACCGTGGACGACGATTTCGGTTTGGCCTGCCAGATCCCGGTCGGCGACTTCGATGGTAACTCGATCGGGCACGCCGTATTCCTCGCGGTCCAGCGCGATGCCGCCAATCCCGTCGAGGCCCGGAATGAGAAACTGCATCACGCGGCGCAACACGGTAGCGCGAACATTTCCCTCAGGCCCACTAGCCGGGATGGCATCGAGCGGAAACCCGAAGAACACCACGCGACCTGCGCTATCCTGGCCTGTGCGCGGATAGCGGAGCCCCGCCGGTTCGCCAGAGGCAAATTCGTAGAAGGCCGCGCTGGCGTCCCCGCGCACGCCGAAGGTGTCGGCGAAATCGGGGCCTAACCCGAGGAATTCAATTTGAGGGTAGTTGGAGTAATCCAGGTTGATCACCAAGCCATCGCTGATCGGGTCGTGCTGGCTCCCATCTACCGTCGGCACGGTGTGATCTTCATCGCACTCAGGGCATGGATTGAAGAAGTCGTTGCGCGTGAACCTTGAAACGTGGAGCACGTTCGTCACGAAGCCCGCCCCGCCCGCGTTCAGCAAACGACTGAGGATCTCCATCGAGGACATGAAGAAGGACCCGCCGTTGGTCACGTACTGGCGAATGATACTCTGCTGCACGGAAGACAAGTTATTGCCGCTGTCGTAGGCATCATTGATCCGCCAGATCACGACTGCATACGGAAGGAGCCGGGAGAGCGGCGGCTGCGAGGAGGTAGTGACATTCAACACGTCGTAGCCAATGCCCGCGGCGTCGAGAGCGCTGGTGTAAGCGTTGAGCGGGATTTCGACGCCTTCACTACTGGGAGTGTAGGCATTGATCAACAGCACCGGCGCGTTTGTCGGAGCGACAAACTGAAATGGACTTCCACCGTTACTGGCGGTCGCAACGTTGCCGGCAGCGTCCACGGAGATGACCACGTAGGAATATGTCTGGCCAATGCTGAGGTTGGTCAGCTCAATCGAATGCGTTGTGAGCAGGCCACTGTTCGTGATAGCGCGGTCCAGTCCCGGCCCGAGGCTGAAGCGTACAATGGAGTTAGCAGGCTCATCGGTGAACCAGTTGACCAGAACCTGACCGTATTCGCTCACCGTCGCGACGCCGCTGATGGTGGGCGCAAACAAGTCCGCCACGGCTGTGCCGCGTCGCATCTCCGTTGCCGAGGCGTCGAAATACTCGGCCCGAATCCAATCACCATCCGCAATCTGGAGCTGTCCATCGTTGAGTGGCGCACCCGCTGCGGTGGCGACGGCACCAGTGAAACTCCCCGCAACACCGGCGTAATTCAGCGTCACCGGAAATCCCGCTGCCTCGGTGGCGCTGCTCAACACAACCGTCACGGTGCTTCCAGGTTGATCCGCATCGATCACCTTCAGTTGGATCTGTGATGGCGCGGTGAACGCAGAACGATTGAACAGAACAACGGACTGGCCAGGCGGAGGAAGAATCGCCGATGCAACCACGGCAAAATCCTGGTCAATGGCCGCGGTATCAACACGGGCGTCTTCAGCGATATTCCGGGCGATGACTCGCACAACATATTCGCCGGGAGGCGGTGCGGAAATCAAAACGCCCTCCACGTTATTGATCGCGTCGTAGCTGGGGGCGTCTGGAACGGATTCGCCCTGGTCAAACTGGTTGCCTCGGTACACGCGGCCAACAGGCGAAATGACTTCGAGATCGAGATCATTGACGAGGGATTGCAACGCACCCGGGAAGCCGGGCACGTCCGTATAGGCAAGGGTCACCTTCAGCGGTTCACCGGCATCGATAACCACGATGCGACGCTCAAACTGCTGGCCCGTTGAAAGCACGGCCGACTGATCCACAAAGTCGCAAACTCTCGGGCTGCCGATGATTTCGGTGAGGTCAATACGGCCCCATCCTTCGTCCATGTTCGGCGTCGGCAATGGCTCAAATTCGTCGTACATGTCCACGGCGGAATTGATCAGCGCCGCTTTGACCAGCGCGGGCGACGGTGTGGAATTGGTGTGGGACTCGCGGTACCACTGCACAAATACGGCCGCCGCACCGGAGACTGCCGGCCCCGCCTGGCTTGTGCCGCCTTGAAACAGATAATGGAACGAAATGTCGGCCCAGGCGTTTTCGTCATTGCCGATGGGGGAACGCAAGGAGGAGATCCAAGTGCCCGGCGCCACCACATCGGGCTTGATGCGTCCATCTTCCGTGGGGCCGCGGCTGGAAAAATCCGCCATCGTTTCGGAACCGTCGGCGTAGATGAAGTAATCAAATCGGTCATTCTGGGAGGCTCCCGTGGCGATGACGTTTTTGCCCACAGCCGGGCTTCCGATTGTTTGGCCGGCGGGCCCCGCATTGCCGGCTGAAAATTCCAGGATGTAAGGCTGGTCACCCGCCGCGCTGAAATCCGCATCGCGGACAAGGCCGTCAAATTCTGCGGCGCTAATATCGTAACGACCTTGCGTGTCATCGCCCCAACTATTGGAGCCAATGTCTGCTCCGGCGCTCTTGGCATCCCGAGTCAGAGTTTCGAAGCTGGGTGGCGCCTCGTAATTGCCGTCCCCATCAAACATTCTTTGCGCCACAATGTGCGCGCCGGGCGCGACGCCCAATCCCCACAACGCGCCATAGTCATCGTATTCTCCCGTGGCCCCATTGCCTGCGATAATGCCGGCGACATGAGTGCCGTGGCTGTGTTCATCCGAAGCGTCCTCTAGTTCGCCGTAATGGAAAAACGCGTCCACTCGTCCAAACAGATCGGGATGCATGTTCTCCGGGTTACCCACATGCAGACCGCTGTCCGCAACAGCCACTACGACGCCCCGTCCATCGTAGCCCAACGACTGCGTATAAGTGGGATGCCCGCCGGAGTCACCGGCGATGATTTTGGATGCGGTTTCATCGAAGAGCTTGATGTTCGGAGCCCGCTCTATCCACAACACGGCATCTGAAGCCGCCAATGCCTTCAACTGTCCGCGCGGAATGTCGCCACGCCAGACGCGGCCGAATCGCGAACTGGATTCTGATGCGACGTTCTTCAAGAGCGCTCGCGCCCCTGTCAGCTGCGCCGGAGTGACATCGGCGGTGAGAAGCACCGACACCGCGAGGTCGCCCGTGAGAAGAGCCACCTTCCTCGGGTCATCCAGCCCGGCGTGAATCTTGTGCTCGGGCTTGAAGGGTCCAGTCCAACGCACGAACGGCAGGTCCTGGAGCTGCTGAAGGCCCACCCCGTTTGCGCGCGCCACGTAGGCATGGTCCGGAACAAATCGGAGAAGGGTGACGCCCCGCTGTTTCAACTCGGCTGCCCAAGTCGGTTGGAGCGGCCCTTCAGTTTGAAGGAGGAACAAACCCGTGTAGGGCGAGTCCGCCTCCTTGCTGCGCAGCACCTCGCGTTGCGCTTTATCCACCGTCTCAACTTGTTCGTTGCGCAGCCGAACAGTCCGGTTCTCCCCCATGGCCACGAGTACGGCACAAAAGAGGAAGAGGGAAAAAACCCATCTTCGGGGTGGTGCGGGGTTGCTGGAAATCACGAGAGCACACTACTCCGCGCCCGCGAGTCGAACAAGGGAGGCAATCCCGTAATGGGAGAAAATTTACGACGCCCTGGAGTGTTCGAAGATCAATTCACCGTCCTGCGCTGTGGCGGAAATGCGGTCGCCCGGCTTGAATTTTCCCTCCAGCAATTGGGTCGCGAGCGGATCCAGCAAGTGTTCCTGGATGGATCGTTTCAGGGGACGGGCACCGAATTGCGGATCGTATCCTTCCTTCGCGATCAACGCCTTCGCCGCCTTATCCACCTCGAGTTTCAAGTTTTGCTGCTGCAACCGCTTTTCGACCCGTTGTAACTGGATCTCCACAATCTTCATGAGTTGCTCCCGGTTCAGACTGTGGAAGATGATGATGTCATCCACCCGGTTCAAAAACTCGGGCCGGAAATGCGCGCGCAATTCCATTCGCACCTTCTGCTCCATCTCATTGTGTTCCTTCTGCGTGAGGTTCCCGGTGCTGAAATATTCCTGGATAATGGGTGAGCCAATGTTGCTCGTCATGATGATCACAGCGTTCTTGAAATCGACCGTTCGCCCCTGCCCGTCCGTGAGCCGCCCGTCGTCGAGGACCTGCAGCAGCACGTTGAACACGTCGTGGTGTGCCTTTTCGATTTCGTCGAACAGCACCACAGAATACGGCCGCCGCCGAACGGCCTCGCTGAGCTGACCGCCTTCCTCGTAGCCGACATATCCGGGCGGAGCGCCAATGAGCCGGGCCACCGTGTGTTTCTCCATGTACTCGCTCATGTCGATGCGCACCATGGCCTGCTCGTCATCGAACAGGAACTCCGCCAATGCGCGGGCCAGTTCCGTTTTTCCCACGCCGGTCGGGCCCAGAAAGATGAATGAGCCAATGGGTCGATTCGGATCCTGCAAGCCCGCTGCGAGCGCGACGCACGGCGTTGGAAACGGCCTTGACCGCTTCCTCCTGGCCGATGACGCGTTGCTGCAAACGTTCCTCCATCTTCACCAACTTCTGCCGTTCGCCTTCGAGCATTTTGGTGACCGGAATGCCCGTCCAGGAAGCGACGACTTTGGCGATGTCCTCCTCGGTGACCTCGTGGCTGAGCAAGCGTTTGCCATCCGGCGCGCCATCGTGCGAGGCTTTTTCCGCATCCGGCCAGTTTCTTCTGTAGCTCCGGGAATGGTTCCGTACTGGATTTGCGCGGCAGTGTTCAGGTCGCCGCTGCGTTGCGCTTTCTCCAACTCCAGCTTCGCCTGTTCCAGCTGGCTGTTGACGATGCCCACGGCGTTGATGGCAGCTTTCTCGTTTTGCCACTGCGCCTTGAGCTTGTGACGACTGCTCCTTGAGATCCGCCAGTTGCTTTTCGATCTTTCCCAACCGTTCGCGCGAAGCGGCGTCCTTCTCCTTCTTCAGCGCGTTCTGTTCGATCTCGAGCTGCATGATCTGGCGTTCGAGCTGGTCAATTTCCGTCGGCATGGAATCCAGTTCCATGCGCAAGCGCGACGCCGCTTCATCAATCAAGTCCACCGCCTTGTCCGGCAGGAACCGGTCGGTGATGTAGCGATGCGAAAGCGTTGCCGCCGCCACCAGCGCCGAATCCTGAATTCGAACGCCGTGATGCACCTCATACCGCTCCTTCAAGCCCGCGCAAGAATGGCGACGGTTGCTTCCACCGTGGGCTCGGCCACCATCACCGGCTGGAAGCGCCGTTCGAGCGCGGGATCCTTTTCAATGTGCTTGCGGTATTCATCCAGCGTGGTCGCGCCGATGCAGCGCAACTCGCCACGCGCCAGTTGCGGCTTGAGCATGTTCGCGGCATCGGTCGCTCCCTCGGCCGCGCCGGCGCCCACGATCGTGTGCAGCTCGTCGATGAACAGAATGATCCGGCCTTCGCTCGACGTGACCTCCTTGAGGAATGCCTTCAACCGGTCTTCAAATTCACCGCGATACTTGGCGCCGGCGATCATCGCGCCCAGGTCCATCGCCACGAGCTTCTTGTTCTTCAACCCCTCCGGCACATCGCCGCTGACAATGCGACGGGCCAGCCCTTCGACGATGGCGGTCTTGCCCACACCCGGTTCGCCGATGAGCACCGGATTATTCTTCGTGCGGCGGGTCAACACCTGCATCACGCGCCGGATTTCCTCATCGCGTCCAATGACCGGATCGATCTTACCTTGCCGCGCCAGCGCCGTTAGATCGCGGCCGTACTTCTCCAGCGCCTGAAATTTTCCTTCCGGCTCCTGATCCGTCACGCGCTGATTGCCGCGCAACTCCGCCAGCGCCTTGAGGACTTCATCGCGAGTCACCTTATGGCGCGAAAGAATGCGTTTCAGAGACGTCCCGCCATCGTCAATCAAACCCAGGAGCAAATGTTCCGGTGCTTGTGTAGTCATCCTTGAGCTTGCGGGCTTCGTTTTCCGCGGCATCCAAAGCCTTGCGAAGCTCCGAGGTGAGATAAGCTTCTCCGCCGCCCTGCACCTTGGCACGTCTCGAAAGTTCAGCCTCCACCTCGCGCTCCAGAGTTCCCGCGTGGACACCCAACTTCTGGAGCAGCGGTTGAATGAGCCCATCGCTCTGGCGCAAGAGGGCAAGCATGAGATGCTCCCCATCCATGGCCTGGTGTGAATTTTCCTGTGCGATGCGTTGCGCGTCCTGCAACGCCCCTTGCGCTTTGGTGGTAAATCGATCCAGTTGCATACCCGTTTAACACATAGGACACGACAGGAGCCCATTCAAGGGCCACGCGGAAATTGCCCAAGGCTCATCCCAAATGACGCGCACGGGAGCGCATGACGACTTCGAGAGTGCGGGAGCCTCAGTCTGATTCAGGCAGAGCCGTATGACCATTTGCACTCAATTCATGTTTTGGTTAACCTCGCGCAACACATGAATTTCAAATTGCTCTCCGTGCTGCTGATGTGTGCCGCTGGCCTGTCCCAGGCTCAACAGTACACGCTCGTCACCTCAAACGGTCAGGCCACCATCAACTACACCAACAGTTACTTCACGGGTGTGAGCACGCTGCAGGGCCGGCTGGGTAAGAAATGGATTTCACTCGAGAATTTTTTCACCACGGAACGAATCGGCACAAAGGTCCTAACTCTTCCGCCCAATGCCGACGCCTACAGTGAGTTTCGCCTTCGCGGCACCAGTGTCGCTCCTGGTAACGCGTTCCGAAACCTGGCCATTTCTTATGGTGACATAAATACCGTCGCCGGCAGCAGCTTGGTGCCACCGGGAGTCAATGGATGGCAGCCCGAGTTCGAAGGCGCCCTGGCTACGACCGTCAATTTGTCCAATCCGCGCGGTGCGGTGGCAGAGACGAATGGCGACATTTATCTTGTGGAGAAGGACCGGCACGCGGTTTCCATCATCAGCAAGGAGACTGGGAGGATTCACACGGTGTTGGGAACAAACGGGCCGGGGACCACTGGATTCGACCTGGGCTTTGAAACCAGTCCCACCAATTCACCTCTGAACAGCCCGACGGCTCTGTGGAAGAATGGACGTTTCCTTTACGTGCTGGATGCCGGGAACCGGCGCGTGCGGGCCTTGGATACCGTGGCCAACACCGTGCGCACCGTCTTCCGTGATGAATCGGGCATCACCAACGGCAGTGGCCTCTGGGTGTCGGCGGATGAAAGCGAAGCGTATTACACCGACGGCACGCTGTTGAAGCACTGGACCGCTGACCTCGGCGTGGAAGTGATTCC
The DNA here is from genome assembly GCA_963760275.1 of uncultured Verrucomicrobiae bacterium. GTDB lineage: Bacteria > Verrucomicrobiota > Verrucomicrobiia > Limisphaerales > SIBH01 > JANNGC01. The sequence goes on along the minus strand of CAVXCM010000002.1, from coordinate 160,439 downwards.
CGCCACCTTCATCAACCTGGCAGCCGTCGTTCAGGCACCCTTTGGCAACACCTTCGTGGCGGACCGTGGCGATAACCGCATCCTGCAAGTATCCGACGATGGCCGGAAGACCCCGGTGGCTGGTTCTGGTTTTGAAAAAGGGTTTGCTTCAGGTGGGCGCCGCACCCGTGTCAGCCTGCCCGGGGCCAGCAGCATCGCCTACCTGCCAGCCGGGATTGGCGGATACTTTGTCGGCTTGGACAAACCTGATTCGAAATACGGTGCCCGTCTCTGGTACGTCGACAGCGACAATTTGGCGGCCCCATTTGTTTATGGCCAGCCAGGCATCCATCAGGGGGATGGCGCCTGGTTTCGGGCCGGTGGTCGTAAACCAAAAATTGGCACTATCCAAAATGTGACCGTAGCGCCTTCCGGCGACATCATCATGGTGGAAGGGAACCAATACATCCGGACAATCAAGTTCCTGCGCAGCCGGCCGTAGCCGTGGGTTGAAAATATTGCGGCATCCTTAGTATCCGGAACGTTGGTTGCGCCCGACGAAACGGCCCGAGGGCGGTCCTGGTCGAAGTTGGTGTTTGGCTTTTCAATGGGACGGTTTAGAAGGAAACGATAAATGCGTGCGTAAGCTGTTACATCGTGTCGCAGACCGGTTGAAAAAACCTGAGGCTATCCCGGTTATTCCGCCAAATGAAGCCGTCCGCCTGACGGCCCTCCGGCGCTACGACATTCTCGATACTCTGCCAGAGCCCGTCTTTGACGACCTCACCCGGATGGCGGCTCACACATGTGGGATGCCCGTCGCGTTGATCACGTTCGTGGATGAGGATCGACTCTGGTTCAAGAGCAAGGTGGGCCCCGCGCCGGCTGAAGCACCGCGCGATGCCTCGCCTTGTTGCCACACGATCCTCGGCGAAGATTTGTTGGTGGTGGAAGACGCGCGCCGCGACCCGCGCTTCGCACGCTCCCCCCTGGTAACCAGTGAGCCTCGAATTTATTTCTACGCGGGCATGCCCCTCCGCACTTCAGATGGCTTCAACATCGGAACCTTGTTCGTCGCTGATTCCCGCAAACGGCGCTTGTCGAGCCAGCAACGCGAAGCCCTTCGAATTCTCGCGCATCAGGTCATGGTGCAACTTGAACTGCGCCGCCACCTGGTGGAATTGGAGCGCAGTGTATTCGAGCAGCGGCGGACACAGGACGCCTTGCGGAATTCGGAGATGTTTTACCAGGCTCTGGTCGAGTCGTTGCCTCAAAACATTCTGCGCAAAGACACCAAGGGTCGTTTCGTCTTTGCGAACCAAAAGTTCTGCGCCTCGCTGGGCAAAAGACTCGACGAAGTTCTTGGCAAAAACGATTGGGACTTCTTTCCAGCGCACCTCGCCGAAAAGTATCATCGCGACGACTTGCGCGTCATGGCGACGCGGGAACCCGTCGATACAGTCGAAGCGAACCAAACCCCAGGCGGAGACCGTATCTTCGTTCATGTCATCAAGACGCCACTTTATGACACCTCCGGCAACGTCGTCGGCATCCAGGGCATTTTTTGGGATGTCACGGAACGTAAGAAAATGGAAGAGGCGCTGGCGTATGAACGAGACCTGCTTCGCGCGCTCCTCGACAACATTCCGGACCGGATCTATTTCAAGGACGTAAAGTCCCGGTTTCTCCGCGTCAGCACCTCGATGCAGAAACGCCTTGGGATCAAGGACCCGAATGAGATCCTCGGCAAAACCGATTTCAATTTTTATCCGAAGGAACTCGCGGAAGAGTTCTTCGCCGACGAGCAGCGAATCATCCTCACCGGACAACCCTTGATCAATAAGCTGGAACGAATCGTGGATCGTGACAGCAAGGAAAGCTGGGCGTCGGTGACCAAGGTTCCTCTGTATAATCGATCCGGCAATGTAACAGGCATCATCGGCATCTCGCGTGACGTATCGAAACTGAAGGAAGCCGAGGCCGCCCTGGAGCACGCCCGGGACGCGGCATTGGAAACAGCGCGGATCAAGACCGAGTTCCTGGCCAACATGAGCCACGAGATCCGGACGCCCATGAACGCCATCACAGGGATGACCGATCTCCTGATGGATACGCGGCTGGACGAGGAGCAGCGGGAGTTCGCCGAAACCATTCGGACGAGCACAGAGACCTTGCTGGGCATCATCAACGACATCCTTGATTTCTCGAAAATCGAAGCCGGCAAGCTCTCGCTCGAAACGATCGATTTCGACCTGCGAGAAACCATAGAGGATACGGCGGAGATGCTGGCCCAGCGCGCCCAAAGCAAGAACGTAGAGCTCGTTTATTCCATCGAAGATAATGTTCCGGCAGGGCTGCGGGGAGATCCACGCCGCATCAGGCAGGTCCTCGCCAACCTCGTGGCCAATGCCGTCAAGTTTACGGAGCGAGGCGAAGTGGTAATTCGCGTGGCGCAACTGGGCGAAACCGAGAAGGACGTCCACCTCCGCTTTACGGTGAGGGATACCGGAATTGGAATGGCCGAGAAAACCTTGCCGCTGATTTTCAAATCCTTCACGCAAGCCGACGGTTCGACTACCCGCAAATACGGTGGCACCGGGCTGGGGCTGGCCATCTCCAAACAGCTGGTCGAAATCATGCGCGGCAAGATTGGAGTGGAGAGCCAATTGGGCCAGGGATCCACATTTTGGTTTGAGCTGACTCTGGAAAAGCAGCCTGTTTCCATTGCCAACCAGGAGAATTCCCCGGATTTTCATCAACTGCGCATTCTGGTGGTGGACGATAACGAAACCAACTGCGAGACGCTGCGGCACCAGCTCGAACGCTGGCGCTTCCGCAGCGGTTGTGCCCGGGACGCCGCAGACGCGCTGACCCAGTTGCGGAGCGCCCTGGCTGAAAAAGATCCCTACGTGGTTGTGCTGCTCGACATGCAGATGCCAGGCATGGACGGCTTAACGCTCTCTTGTGCGATCAAAAATGATCCTGCCCTCGCCACCACGCGTGTGGTGATCCTGGCGCCTTTTGGCCAGCGATTGAACCAGGACCTCATGGACGAATCCGGTGTCAGCCAGTGTGTGATCAAGCCGGTAAAACAATCACGGTTGCTTGATGCCCTGCTCACCAGCACCCACACCACGTTCATCACCAATCCCCACGCGGCGGCCCGATCTGACGTGCCTGTTCCCGGAAAGAAAAGAGCGGTTCAGCCCTTGCGAATTCTTTTGGCTGAAGACAACCCGGTGAACCAAAAGCTCGCCCTGCGACAGCTTCAAAAGCTTGGTTACACTGCCCATCCTGTAGGCAACGGGGCCGAGGTGCTGCAGGAAGTCGAACGGGTTTCGTACGATGTCGTCCTGATGGATTGTCAGATGCCCGAACTGGACGGCTACGAAGTGACGCGGAGGATTCGTGAGCTGGAAAAACAAAATGCTTCACGCCGCCCGCCGCTCTACATCATCGCGGTAACGGCGCACGCACTGGAGGGTGATCGCGAGAATTGCCTCAGTGCCGGGATGAACGATTACCTGACCAAACCGCTCCACATGGCGCAACTGGACGCAGCGTTAAGTCGCGCGCTCCGCCGGCGGGCACCTGAAGTTTCCTCGGTGGTGCTCGACCCTGTATGCATTGCCGGACTGAAAGAGCTGCGGGAGCCGGGCCAGCCCGATCCCCTGGTGGAGTTGAGCGATCTGTTTCAACGCGAAGCCGAACGATGTGTGCAACGCCTGGAAGTGGCCACGGAACAACACGCCACCGCCGAGGCGACGCGGTCGGCCCACTCGCTCAAAGGCAGCGCGAGCAATTTGGGGGCGCACCGACTGGCGACACTTTGTGCAACCATGGAACAGAGCGCCAAAAATGAGGATTGGGCGGGGCTGGCGAGCCAATTGCCCAACCTGAAGAATGAACTTGCCCAAGTTCATCAAAGTTTACAGGCAGAGATCCGCGGCTGACCGATCAAAAATTGTCCCACCACCTTCTAGGCCGCTAACCGTCTAGGCCGTGGTCATCGATTCAACGGAGGCGGAGGTCGGCTGGCTGACGTTGTCGAGACATTCACGAACCGCTTGCGCCAGCTTGGGCGGATGATAGGGCTTTGCGAGGAAGAAGGAATTCTCAGGCAACTTGAAATAGCCACCCACGACGTCCGGGCTATAGCCGCTCGAATACAGGACCTTGATATCCGGTTTCTCAGCTTGAAGCCGTTCTGCCAAATCGCGGCCCGTCATTCCTTCCGGCATCACCATATCCGTCAGGAGCATGTGAATATCCCTCTTGTGCTCTTCCCAAACTTTAAGCGCTTGAACCCCCGAACCTGCCTCAAGAACGGTGTAGTCGTAATCCTCAAGGACTGTCCGTGCGAGTTCACGCAGTTCGGATTCATCCTCAACCAACAGGATGGTTTCCTTTCCATTCGGGGCCGCGATAGGCCGGGGCTGATTCACTGCCTTGATGCTGGCCGTATCCGCCTCCGGAATGAAAATCTTGAACGTAGTGCCGCTCCCGAATTCGCTCGTGACCTCAATCCATCCATGGTGTTGGTCAATAATTCCGTAAACGGTGGCCAACCCCAGCCCTGTGCCCTTCCCCACCTCCTTGGTCGTGAAGAATGGTTCAAAGATTCGGCGCAATGTTTCCGGCTTCATTCCGCAACCGGTGTCCGTCACCGTCAGACAGAGATGCCGACCCACTTTCGCCTTTGGCCGCTGGAGCGCATACGCGGCGTTCACCGATACGGAGGAGGTCGTGATCATCAAAGTGCCCCCCTTTGGCATGGCATCGCGTGCGTTACAGGCGAGATTGATAATCGATAATTCCATCATGCCCGAATCAGCATTGATTAGAGGAACGTCCGAAGAAGTTTTAACTTCCAACGCGATGTCATCACCCAGGAGGCGGTCCAGCATCGTCGTCACGTGGGTGACGATGTCGTTCATATCCATCACCTCGGGCAGCATGGCCTGCTTGCGGCAGAAGGTCAGTAATTGTCGCGTCAGGTTGGCAGCCCGGTCAGCCGCTACGGAGACCTGCTCCACCGATTCACTAATCCGCTTGGGCAATCCCTCCACATGCCGCAGGCGGCCCGCATGCCCCTGAATGATCGTCAGGATGTTATTGAAATCATGGGCCACACCCGCGGCGAGTTGCCCGATTCCTTCCATCTTTTGCGCCTGCCGCAATTGCGACTCGAGGTTCAAGCGCTCGGTGTTGTCGTGAATGATGAGGAGCAGGCATTCCTGCGTATTAATCTCAATCAATTCCGCGGAGATCAAAGCTTCACGAGTGTCCCCGCCCTTGGAACGAAGCTTGCACTGAGCGTCCCGGACCGTCTCTTCGTTTTTAAGCTTTTGAAGAATCTGTGCGCGATCGGCGGGATTCGCCCATAGACCCAATTCCGTGTCGGTCACGCCGACTACTTCGTACCGCTCGTAACCCAGCATACTCAGGAAGCTGTCATTCACATCCTGCAGCTTGCTTTCCTCCAGATTACAAATAGCGATCGCGATGGGGCTCGCCGCGAATACGCGGGAGAATCGATCCTCCGATTGTTTCAGGGCCGAGGCCGACTTCTTCCGTTCCGTCACGTCGCGGAAGATACATTGGATGGCGACAGGCTCGTCATCCACGATTTCACAGTGAAGGCTGCCTTCGACGATGACGCGCTTTCCGAATTTGGAAACCAGTGTCGTCTCCAGTTGTCTAATCTTCATTCCGGCGGCAGCCCGTCGGAATCCGACTGTAAAAGCTTCGCGAGAGTCTAAATGAATCAGCTGAAAAATGGAGAGTGACGCCATCTCCTCATCGTTTAAATCCAGAGCCTCACGCCACGCGGAATTTACGTACAAAAGTCCACCATCGAGCCCCGCCCCGAGAATCAAGTCGTTCGCATTCTCAAAAAGTGCGCGATACCTTTTTTCGAGGTTCGCATCGGAAGCCGCGTCCTGTTTTTTTATCGCGCTCGAATAGCGGACCTGCTTTCGCGGCTTTAGCAGGAGAAACACGACAAACAAAACCAGTGCGACAAGCGCCCCGGCAGCGGTCATAGAGACGCCTGACTCGGACAACTGCTGCAGGATGGCTGTTCCGCGCAATTTCACGTCCGCCAGAAAGCCTGCGAGTTTGGATGATTCCGAAGGCGGCGCGACCGGATGCGCACCCAGAACGGCAGGAACCAAACCAAAAAAGCCCAACGCGATCGACACAGGAGCACGCCAATGGGTCGGACGAGGGACCTGTCGTTGGCGGCGCGGTTCGTGAAAGCTCATTGCAGAGTGCGTATCGATTCCAGAATTAGGTCGGCATTTTTGCCGGCGACTTAAACAAACCGGTCATCAGCCGATCCCCCGAGGTAGGCACTCATCCAATTTCCGACCGATGATCGTTTCGCCTTAACAACCCTACCTGTTTTGCCGAAAGCATTGCGTGACGTTCACCGATACTTTGCCACCCCGGAATACCCAGACAGACGTGCCTTTCATTCCCAGTCATGAGGACCTTCACGCGAGGACGGCTGCGGTTGCCTCAATTCTGCTGATTGAGGATGAGGTAGAGATTGCTGCCGCGATCGCTCAGGGATTATCAGAGCACAGAATTACCATTGTGGATGATGGGCGCCGAGCGCTGGAACACATTCGTGACCGCAGCTTCGACGTGATCCTGCTGGACCTAAACTTACCCGGGATGCACGGGTTCGACATTTTAACGGCGATGAAAGCCGACCCCACGATTGCCTACATCCCGGTCGTTGTACTTACGGCACACGGGGCCATAGAAGATAAAGTGCGGGCATTCGACCTCGGCGCTCACGACTTTATCACCAAACCATTTATTCTGTCAGAGTTGCGGGCGCGCATTAGCGCGGCGACCAGAGCCAAACGGCTCCATGATTTTTTGGTGGATCGTTCACGGGAATTCGAACGGGCTCGAGACGCCGCCGAGCGAGCGGCCCATCGTAAATCAGAATTCGTCGCCAACATGAGCCACGAGATCCGTACCCCGATGAACGGGGTGATCGGGATGACCGGTTTCCTCCTCGACACGCGGCTGACATCCGAACAACGCGACTACGTGGAAACAATCCGCACCAGCGGCGAGGCATTGCTTTCGATCGTCAACGACATCCTGAACATCTCCAAAATTGAATCGGGGAAAATGGAGTTGGAACAACGTCCTCTATCCCTCCGCGAATGCATTGAGAATGCCCTGGATGTTCTGGCTCCCAAAGCTGCGGAGAAACATGTGGAAATGGCGGCTGACCTTGCTCCGCATCTCCCGGAAGTGATTCTCGGAGACGAAACCCGAATCCGGCAGACCATCATAAATCTCCTTGGCAACGCGGTGAAATTCACGGCCCAGGGCGAAGTGATTCTCACCGTCCGCCGCGCCGCTTGCGCCGAGGCCGGAAAAACATCCGAACGCGAATCACAAAAAGTGTTTCTTCAATTTTCCGTGCGCGACAGTGGCATTGGCATTCCGGAGGAGAAGCTCGCTCAACTGTTCCAACCCTTTGTGCAGGCCGATAACTCGACAGCCCGCGAATACGGCGGCACGGGTCTGGGACTCGCCATCAGCAAAGGTCTCGTGGAACTCATGGGTGGCCGGATGTGGGCGGAGAGTCAGCCCGGCCTCGGTTCGACCTTCCACTTTCACGTTGCCGCTGTTGACGCCCCATTCACCAGCGGAATCCCAAACGGCGCCCAGACCTGCACCGCTGCGCGGAACAAGGGTGGTGCTCGCGGTCCCCAATCCGCGGATTGCCGTCATCCTGCAGCGAACCCTCCAGAGCCTGGAAGCCAGTTGCCAGATCGCGGACGACACGACGCCGTCGCAAATCGCACAATTCGATGCGGCGTTAGTCGATGCGCGACTGGGCGCCGATTCCGCGTTAGCTGCGGCCTTGCTGAAGGCTCAGACGCCGACCGTGGTAATCAGCGCGATGGGCGAACAGTCCACAGAACATTGGTTCGGGTCGCTCCATCGCTGCTCGTCGATTACGGCGCCGCTGAAGCAGGCCACGTTGAAAACCGCGCTGTTGGGGCTCCAGGGAAATGCCAGATTGGATATTTGTTCAGCCCCGCCAATGCCCATCGCCTCCAGCGCGGATCTTGCGCTGAGGCTGCCACTGCGAATCCTGGTGACGGATGACAACATAATTAACCAAAAGGTGGCTGCACGCCTCCTGCAGCAATTCGGTTACTCGGCTGACATCGCCTCCAATGGACTCGAAGCTGTGACCGCCGTGCAACGGCAGCCCTACGACCTGGTTTTCATGGACGTCCAGATGCCAGGCATGGACGGCTTGACCGCCACGCGCCAAATCCGGGAGTGGGAAGGAAAAACAAAGAGGCCGCCCATTACCATCATCGCCATGACTGCCAACGCCATGGTCGGCGATCGAGCCAAGTGCATCGCCTCGGGGATGAATGATTATCTCGCCAAACCAGTAAGGCCGGACGCGCTGAAGCTATTGATCGAAAAGTATGCAACCACCCCCTCCCAACCATTCTCGTCCGCCGAAGTGCCAGTCGCGCCGACGGCGAATGTAACGCCTCCCGTCCAAAAAATTCCCGAGGAACCCTCGATTGATGCCGAGGCGATTGATCTCGATCGGCTAATCGAGTTTTCGGGCGGCTCACGCACGAGCTTGTTTGAAATCACGGATCTTTATTTGACTCAGACCCGGGAGCAGTTGCGCCGGATGCAAGGTGCCGGTGACCTCAAGGATTCGGCCGCCTTGGCGCGCCTGGCCCACAGTTCGGCAGGCGCCAGCGGAGTTTGCGGCCTGCTCACCATGGAGGCGCTCTTTCGGCAGGTTGAAATGCTCGCGAAAGAACAACGCATCGACGACATCGTTCCTTTACTTGCTGAGTTGAGCCGTCAATTCGAGCGCGCCAGGACCTTCCTCCTAAACTCACGGGAAAAATTGCCGCTGTCATAACCACGTTCGCTATGAAGAAAATTTTGATTATCGAAGACGACCCGATTGTCTCTCACATCTATCGCAGTCGCTTGGAAAATGACGGCTTTGAAGTGGATGTGGCGGCTGACGGGCAGGCTGGATACTACCGGCTCTTCGAGATGAAGCCCGCAGCCCTGGTGCTCGATCTCATGTTGCCCAAGCTGAACGGCATCGACCTTCTCAAGAAGATTCGTGCCACGCGTGATTTCGAGAAATTACCGGTGGTGGTTTTCACCAACGCCTACGTGGCGAACATGATTCATGAGGCGCTCGCCGCCGGTGCATCGGGAGTTTACAACAAGTCCACCATCACGCCGCGGCAGATTATCGATGTACTGAACACATTGCTTTCGCCTGAGCAGGCTGCCGCAGCAGCGGCCAAAAAAGGTTTGAATGGCGGCCCCACTCAGAGCACGGGTTCAACAGTAAAAATCAACTCAGGCCTGAATGCTTCCAAGGACGATACGGCCTTTCAAAAGGAACTCACCGGCACGTTCCTCGCGTCCAGCTGCAGCGCCGTCAGTGAAATGCGCAAGTTGCTGCAGGAAGCCAGCCGGGCTGACGAAGCAGGCCGGGCAGGTTGCGTCAGCTTATTGTTTAGAAAAGTCCGCGCTTTCTCTTCGAGTGCTGGCATGGCCGGCCTGCCCGCCCTCGCCAAGATCGGCGGCGCCACGGAAGCGCTGGTCAAAGACATGATGGATAAACCCAAGTCCGTCACGCCTTCGACAATCAGGACTGCGGCCCAGGCAATCGATTCCTTCGCCGAGCTCTCCAGGCCCGGCCTGCGCGCGGATATAGCCGACAACCCACCCGTGGAAATTCTGATTGTAGACGATGAGATCCTTTCGCGGCGGGCGATCGTTTATGCCCTTGAGAAAGCCTTCATCAAGGCGACGTCAGTAGAAGACAGCGAAGCCGCACTCGGGCAGACGATGACCAAGAAGTTCGACCTCATCTTCCTGGACGTAAACATGCCTGGGATGGATGGGTTCCAACTCGCCGACAAGCTTCGGCAGAACGGACTGAACAAACTTACCCCCATAGTTTTCGTCACCAGTTCGAATGACTTCCAGGTGCGCGCCCAATCAACGTTACGAGGAGCCAGCGATCTTATCGCGAAGCCTTTCATGTTCATTGAACTTACCGTCAAAGCACTGACGTTCGCCTTGCGCCATCGCATTGCGACACAAAAGGAAGCGCCAGCGACACCCGCCTCGACCGAGGCGCCGCCCGTGCCGGAAGCTGAGCTTATCATTTGACGGTGACCATCATGGAAACCGTTCGTGAACGCTGTCCGGGTAAGTTAGCGAAACTGGAAAGAGACACACTCTCCTGGCGTCGGACACCTTCCCCCGGAGCTGCTCGCGTGATGATCGTTTCGGACTCGATTAGCCGAATCGCATCCAATCGCCGCTTCCGATGAGTCCAGGACCCGAGCCGGCCGTCCATCCCATGCGGGCGTCAGCCGCTGAGCTGGCTCCGGTGCCTTCCCTCGAGTGCCTGGGGCGCGACCGCTTGCTGAGGCTTTCGCTGGGGCTGGCGTTCCTCCACCTCGTTATTGCGTGCGGGCACATCCTTAACCCGGCCGGCTTGGATTTTAACAGTCCCGCAACGCTCTTTCGCGATGCGTCGTGGAGCCGGATTCCCTCGTGGGTGCTCTCGGTGGCTTCGGCCTGCTTTCTTCTTGTGCTGCGCTTGTTGTTACCGCGGCTGCCACTGCGATGGGCGCATCCGCTGGCCACGTTGGTTTCGACCCTCGTTGTCCTCAATGCCTTGGGCTGGTTCACCTTGGGATTGGCCGCCGAGAAAACAGTGCCGCTGGCCTTCGCCGTTTTCGGCGCCGGATGCCTCCTGTTCACTACGCGTTCGCTGGTGCTGGTGATCTTGATTGCTCTGGGCGGATGGCTTTGGTTTGCCCGGCAGGCGGGCTTTGCAACAGGATGGCCTTATTTCGGCGGAGTCATTTTTACCGCCTGTGGCATTTCGCTTTTGTTTCAACGGCTGCACCTGCACGCGATCAAGCAGATGTTGCGGGCCACTCCCATGGCGGATGGCGCAACCGCCAACAGCCGGGTGGAACAGGATACGGAAGACCGATTCCGCCGTTGGTACGAGGCAACTTTTGAAGGGATAGCCCTCCACGAAAAAGGCGTGATCCTCGAAGCCAATCAAGCTCTGGCAACTTTGTTGCGATGCGAAGCCTCCGCCCTGATCGGCAGGAACCTGCTTGACTGGTTTACCCGCGCCTCCCGCGACGTAATCGAAGAAAGTATCCTGCTCGGAAACTTCCGTCCCTTTGAGGCTGTGGCTCGTCGCCCGGACAAGACAGAGTTGCACGTGGAGCTGTTCACTAAACGCATCAGCTTTGGCGGCAAGGAAGTAATGGTGACTGCGTTCCGTGACATCACAGAACGCCAGCGCGCAGCCGTGGCGCTCAATGCAGAACAGCAACGCTTGCAACAACAATATCGTCGGCAACTCGCCTTGGCACGGCTCGCCGTAACGACGGGAGAATCAACTGAAGTCACGCGCATTCTCGATTGCATAGCCGAAGCGGCAGTCACCGTCCTGTCACTCAGGGGCGGAGCCTGCATCTGGATCCACGAACAGGATGGGTTCGCGCCCGCCGCCTCGCATCTCGTGCAACGGCTGGAAGGATTTGATCCCACTGTTCAACTTGTCCGCGTCTCAGACTGGGTGCGCGAGCACCGCGAAAGTTTTGTTGCGTCTGATATCACGCGGGATGATCCCTTCGAGGTTAATTTTCCCGTGGAATTTGTATCGGCCTACGTGGCCAAGCCCCTGTTCGATGGAGATCAACTATTAGGGATCCTCTTCGTGCTCGAATCGAACGAGCCGCGCCAATTCAAATCCGATGAGTTGGATTTCATCAACGAACTGGCGAACCGCGCGACCGTGGCTGTCGCCAAATCCCGGCTTTACTCTCAGTTAAGCGAAGCGAACGAGCGCCTTCAAAAACAGCGGGCTTTACTCCTCCTCCAGAATGAGGAGCTCAGTCAGGCCAAGGCCACCGCCGAAGCTGCCAGCGATGCGAAGTCCGAGCTCCTTGCCAAGGTCAGTCAGCAACTGCGCGAGCCCGTGAATCGCGTGATCGGGAAGGCTAATTATCTGCTCACCACTAGGCTAGATGGCGAACAGCAAGAGAGCGTAGAATCAGTGCGAACGAGCGCCGAGACCTTGCTTACCCAGATCGATCGGGTGCTGGATTTCTCCCGGTTTGGAGCAGGCCCATTCCATCCGGACCTAGCTCCGTTTGACGAGCGGACTTTGGCCTCACATGGTGCCGTTTCCAACATCATCGTTCCATTGGAAGTAATGGCGACAAGGACGCCGTTGTCGGCGTCTTGAAGCGTCCACCCAGGGTCGGTTCGTTCCGCCGCCGTCGTAATTGAAGCCCGCACCGGAGGGCCATCGCCGCTTGCCAAGGCAACGACTGACCGTTGCTTTGACACCCCATTTCCTCGCCGGTAACTTTCGCTCACATGGAACTTCTGCACGCGCCGTGGCGCATCGAATACATTCTTGGCCCGAAAGCTCCGGCCGGCGGAGGCTCGATTTTCTCCCGCATCGCTCAATCCAATGATGATGAGGCTAATCACGTTGTGGCACGGGGACGATCGTGCTTCGCCATGTTGAACACGTATCCCTATTACGGCGGGCATTTGATGGTCATTCCTTACCGCGAAGTCCCGAACTTCGACGACCTGATGGATGACGAGTTGTTGGAAATGATGAAGCTGACGCGCCGTTGCCAGCATGCCCTCACCAAGACGATGCAGCCGCATGGATTCAACATTGGGGTGAATCTTGGACGGGTTGCGGGAGCGGGGATTGAACAGCACCTGCACATCCACATTGTGCCGCGCTGGACGGGCGACAGTAATTTTATGCCGGTGATCGCGAACACCGCCGTGGTGCCTGAAGCATTGAAGGATACGGCGGCGAAATTACGGACGGCGCTGGCTGAACAATCGACTTAAAAACATGCCTACTGAAACATTGCACTTTGAAAACGCACGGGTTGCCCAGCAGTTGTATGCGAACGACTCGCACAACTTGGACGCGCTCGCGAGCGCCCTGGGGGTGAAGGCGACGTCGCGCGAAGGATGGCTTAAACTCGATGGAGCCGCCGAGGACATCGAGCGCGCCAAGAATCTGTTCCAGCTTTTGGAAACATCACTCCGCGGAGGGACGACCATTCGGACGCGCGATTTCAACCAGGCAGTCGGCATCGTCAAAAACGAGGGCATCGATGCACTTCGGGACTTGTATGCGGAGAGAATAAACACCTCACCGCGAAAAGGAAACGTCACCCCAAAGACCACCGGACAACGGAAATACGTGCAGGCCATTCGAGGCCATGATGTAACGTTTGGAATTGGGCCGGCGGGCACGGGGAAAACTTACCTGGCCATGGCCATGGCGGTGGCGGCCCTGCGGGAAGAGAAGGTTTCCCGAATCATTCTGACTCGGCCGGCCGTGGAAGCAGGCGAGGCACTTGGTTTTCTGCCCGGCGATCTTTATGAAAAGATTACGCCCTACCTCCGACCGTTGCACGACGCCCTCCATGACATGATGCCGGCAGAAGACATCCAGAAGAATATGGAACGCGCCGTGATCGAAGTGGCTCCGCTGGCTTATATGCGGGGGCGGACGCTGAACAATGCATTCATCGTCTTGGATGAGGCTCAAAATTCGACTGCGGAACAGATGTTCATGTTTCTCACCAGGCTCGGGCATGGCTCGAAGGCGGTCATCACCGGCGACCCAACACAGATTGATTTACCGGGACACAAACAATCTGGACTGATCGAATCCGTGAAGGCCCTGCGCCACACCGAAGGCATCTCCATCGTCGAGTTCACGCGCAAGGACGTCGTACGGCACCCTCTCGTGCAGCGTATCATCGAGGCGTACGAGGATCATCGACGCAAGCCGTGAGCGAACTTGTTCTTCGCAGCCGCCAGCGCACGCGAGCCCTCAAACTTACCCCGCTCCGCCGCATCGTGCGTCACGTGCTCGAACGCGAATTGAAAGTCACCCGCTACGAATTGGGATTCCATTTCGTAGGCTGCGAGGAAATGGCCAGCGTGAATCAAGAGTTTCTTCAGCACGAGGGTTCCACTGATGTCATCACGTTCGATTACGGCAGCCCGTCGCTGGAAGGAGAGTTACATGGCGAAATCTTCGTCTGCGTAAACGATGCCGTGAAGCAGGCAAAAGAATTTCATACCACCTGGCAGGAGGAAGTAACCCGATACGTCATCCATGGCCTGTTGCATCTGCAAGGCTACGACGACATCGCCAGCACCGATCGGCGAAAGATGAAGCGCGAGGAAGACCGCATTCTGCGAGACGTCAGCAATTTGTTCACGATTGCCAGCCTGGCCCAGCGACCCGCGCGGAACCCAACATCCAAGCCACGCCCGCGATGAGTGCGGACGAACGCAGCCGCGGCATCATCCTCCGCACGCGCCCGCTCACCGAGACGAGCCTCATCGTGCACTGGCTGACGCCGGAACTTGGCCGCCTGGCGACCGTGGCGAAAGGGGCGCGCCGCGCGAAATCCCCTTTCCGAGGTAAATTGGATCTCTTTTACGAAGCCGCCTTCAGTTTTGCACGGAGCCGAAAATCGGATCTACATACTCTTCGTGAAGTGATGCTGTTTGATACCCACAGCGCACTCCGGGAGAGCCTGGGTTGGATTCAGCAGGCCAGCTATTTCACGAACCTCGTGGAGCAAAGCACTGAAACGGAAACACCGCTCGCCCATCTCTTCGAGCTGGTCCGCGGTTGTCTGGCCCACCTTTGCGATGCACCTCCGTCACCCAGAACGGTATTCGCCTTCGAACTTAAACTGCTGAACGAACTGGGTCTTGCTGCCGAAGCCGCTGACACTGCGCTAAGCCCGGGAGTCAGGAGCGTGATTCGAACCCTGGTGCAGGCTGAATGGAGCTTTGTGAATCGAGTGAAGCTAAGCGAAGTGCAGGTGCGAGAACTGCGTCAGTTTCTACACGGCTTCATGATTTATCATTTGGAACGCATCCCTGAATCCCGGACCGCGGCTCTGGCCGCCTCTTGAAACTGTTGCATCAGGGGCGGCGCAACTCGTGGAGAAGTTTGAGAGCTGTGTTGACCAATCTTTCTCCTGAGCCTTTGGCACACCGCGCACTGACCGGCTCATAGTTTCCCTCGTCATACGCCTTCGCGTTCGGGATGTAACCAATGGAGCCATTCGCCAACTCGACAATGGTCGTGTGAGGAAATGGCGACTTCTTTTTAATTTCCAACCCAAGTTCAACGAAGATTTCTCCGGGCAAACTCACCCACGCCACATCACCCAGAGCGATCACCTGCACTTCAACTTCCTGTGGTGTGCCTTCGCGGGCCGCCACATCCAGCACTTTGAAAGCGTTGACCTGTTCCATGAACTTGGGAGGCGCCTTCGATCCAATGCGGGAAACGACATCGTGAGCGGCATCCACCTCTCCAACCTTTAAGACCGGCAAAGCAAGCTTCACCATCTCACTTTTGATTCGCATCGGTCCCGCTTCCACTGGCGCGAGCCGCGTATAGGCCTTCAACACATTGCCAGCAAGAATCGTCCCGAGACGCGCTGCTTCCGCATGGCCCTTCTGCGGGTCACGCCAATGCACGTCCACGTGGTTGATGTTGCCGCACGCTCCATTGGCAAACACCGTCACCATGTTGGTGCCTCGATAGTCGGCCAGCAATCGCGACAGCGTGAATGCGTAATCGGCTGAGAACTCCAGGCCGCCAACCGTGTCCGGATGCAGTGCAAAATTAGCGTAGGTGGCGATTGGACTGCCCCGCAGCGACTCGAAATAGACGACCGCGACATCCGGATCGACCGGCCCCGCAGCCCGCACGATATTTGTGTTCAATTTGCCGGGGTTCCACCCGACCGAGCCATCGCGCATGTGAAAGCGGCGATTGTGGCTCAACCGATCCTCCTGTTCATGCGCCACCGAAGCGCGCGCCGAATGGAGTGCCGCCTCCGCCAGCTTCACGGACCTCGCAATGGCCGCAGGCAACTGGCTTGTGTATTCCCGAACCAACCGGCTGCCACTGCCATCCACCGTGTGGCGCGAAGATCCGTTATCGAGCACCGGTCCCGTGTGCGAGTGCGTGGCGCTGATCATCACATTCCTCCCCGGCACACCGGTGGTTCGACCGATGATTTCACGGGCTTCAACAACCACCATGCGTGGCAGTGAAATCAAATCACACACGACCAACGCGGCACGGGTGCCTCCTTGTTCGATGACGATCGCCTTGGCGTACAACTCATCGTGCGTGTTTGTGGACAGCCGGATGTTGTAATAGCCCGCCATCGGCATCGGCTTGTCCGGCGTAATGCGAACGGTGGCGGCGCCACTTCGGAAATCAGCGTGCGCCACGAGTGCCAGCCAGCAAAAGACGGTCGCGGAAATGAGTTTGCGGAGCATGAAGGCAAGTCTGACGACAGAAAACGGATCGGCGCAATACTTCAGACACGCGAGTCAAACAATGGGCCGCATCGATGGACGCCTGACCTGTGCAAAGGCAAGAGCCGCACACAAATCCAAATCCAAAACAACAATCCGTGAAGTAAACCGGCAACCAACCATGAAACGCCTTCGTGGTTTACAGCCTATTGAGCGCGCTCAGCACAGCACGAATGGACGCAAAGGCGATGTTCGTATCCACGCCGGCGCCCCAGCGGACCTTTCCGTCGGCAGTCTTGATCTGAATGTAGGCAATCGCAGCCGCTTCTTCGCCGGAACTCAGGGCGTGCTCGCTGTAGTTGGCGATTTCAAAACGCGGTACGCCGGCCGTCGTAAGACCATGCACGAGGCGGCCAATGGTCCGTTGCCTTCGCCGGAAACTTCCACCGGCTTGCCGTCGCGAGACAATTTTGCGCGGCACTTCACCACGCCGTTCTTGCTCTCGGTTTCAAAGCCGGACCAGTTGCCACGGCGTTTGACGCTCGACGTATTCCTTCCAGAACATCGCCTTCAATTCCGCGCCGCTGACTTCGCGGCCGAGCGTATCCACCGCGTCATTGGCGATGGGGCCGAACTCGCGCTGCATGTCCTTCGGCAGCGCGATGCCGAATTCGCTTTCGAGCAGATAAGCCACGCCGCCCTTGCCGGACTGTGAGTTCACGCGGATGACTTCGCGGTATTCGCGGCCGATGTCCGCCGGATCAATCGTCGAGATACGGCACGTCCCAATGCTCGCGGCCCTTCCCCTCCCATTCCGCCAGCCCTTCTTGATCGCGTCCTGATGCGAGCCGCTGAACGCGGTGAAGACCAGTTCGCCCGCGTAAGGCTGGCGCGGCGGCACGGTCATGCCGGTGCAACGCTCATAGATCTCGATGAGTGAATTGAGGTTCGAGAAGTCCAGCTTCGGATCAATGCCGTGCATGTAGAGATTCATGGCCACCGCGACCACGTCCAGATTGCCGGTGCGCTCGCCGTTGCCAAACAAGGTTCCTTCGACGCGATCCGCGCCCGCGAGCAAGCCCGAGTTCCGTCGCAGCCACGCCGGTGCCGCGGTCGTTGTGCGTGTGCAGGCTGACGATGAGCGAATCGCGATTCTTGATGTTGCGTGCACATCCACTCGATCTGGTCGGCATACACATTCGGCATCGGCGACCTCGACCGTGTCAGGCAGATTGAGAATCATTTTCCGCTCCGGCGTGGGCTGCCACACGTCCATGACGGCCTCGGAAATTTCCTTGGCGAACTCGACTTCGGTCGCGGAGAAGCTTTCCGGCGAATACTGCAACATCACGTCCGTGCCCTTGAGCCGAGGCAGCCGGTCCTTGATCCATTGCGCGCCCTGGACGGCGATGGCCTTGATCTCGTCCTTCGACTTGCCAAAAACCACGCGGCGCTGCGCTGGCGAGGTGGAGTTGTAGAGATGGATGATGACCCGCTTCGCCCCGATGAGCGACTGCACGGTCTTCTCGATCAAATCTTCGCGCGCCTGCACGAGCACCTGAATGGTCACGTCGTCCGGAATGTGGTTCTTCTCGATGAGCAATCGGTTGAAGGCGAACTCCGTGTTCGAAGCCGAGGGGAAGCCGACTTCGATTTCCTTGAACCCACACTGCACCAGCGCCTGAAACAATTCCAGCTTCTGCGAGACGTTCATGGGCACCGCCAGCGCCTGATTGCCATCGCGCAGGTCCACGCTGCACCAGATGGGCGCGAGGTTCAGAACGCGGTTCGGCCACTGGCGGCTCGGCAATTCCACGGGCCGGAACGGTCGATACTTGGAGCCAGGATTCTTCAACATGATCTTGAACGTGTCGTATTGGGTCGCCCGGTTTCAAGCAAGGCATCCGGGGTCCGGGCAACAAAAAACCCCACCGCCTTTCCGGCAGTGGGGTTTCTGAAATCACTTGTGAATCAAAACCCGACTGCCACGCTGCGCAGAAGCAGCAGGTTCACTAGCAGTCGAATGTCGTGGTTCAAACTCACGGCGCAAAACTAAGGAGGCACTGTGCAATGGTCAACGGCATTGTTACTTGGGCGCCCCCGACACGGGCACGGCGGCTAATTACGAAACAATGGTCGTTCGAAAGGAAACAAGGGTGGGATGCTTGACACACCGACCTTCACTGATAAGGTTGCCCGCTTTTCCGGGACGATCGGTCCAAGGACAATAGCCGCAGAGCGGCAATGACATAATGAAACGCCAGTATCAGCCATCGAAGATTCGCCGCAAACGTCAGCACGGCTTCCTAAGCCGCAATTCGACAAAGAGCGGCCGTGCCATTTTGAGCAATCGCCGCCGAGTCGGACGCAAGCGCCTCACACCGGTCGGTACTTAAGGGCTATGGCTGGCCCGGCCAGTTCGCTGCGATTGCGCCGAGAACAACGCATTCAGCAGAGCCGGGATTTTCTTCGTGCAAAAATTTCTGGTAAACGTCTGGCTGTCGGCTGTCTGGCATTAAATTGGTTGGAAGCGACCGGACCAGGCACCCGCCTGGGAGTAATCACTGGCCGCAAGATTGGTTCGGCTGTGGCCCGGACAAGGGCTCGGCGACTTCTGCGGGAGGCGTTTCGATTGCACCAACATCAAATTGCCCGCCCGTGCGAATTGATTCTGGTTGCCAGGAATTCCATCGCGGGAAAATCGTTTGCGGAAGTGGAGCGGGACTACCTGACGGCAATTCGGCGGGCAGGACTTTGGAAGGAATGAAGCTCGGGCGATGGATCGTGGTGAGTGGGCTGCGCATTTATAAATGCGTGGTCTCGCCGGTTTTGCATTCGATCCTCGGTCCGTTCGCCGGATGTCGTTTTCATCCTACTTGTTCTGCCTACGCCCGCGAGGCGGTTCAACGTCATGGCGTGACGCGGGGCGGCTGGTTGACGGTGGTCCGGTTGGCGAAATGTCAGCCGTGGGGACCGTGCGGGTGCGACCCGGTGCCAGACCATTT
Source organism: uncultured Verrucomicrobiae bacterium (assembly GCA_963760275.1). Classification (GTDB taxonomy): domain Bacteria; phylum Verrucomicrobiota; class Verrucomicrobiia; order Limisphaerales; family SIBH01; genus JANNGC01. The sequence continues at coordinate 141,027 of CAVXCM010000002.1, read as the reverse complement.
CCGAGAAAAGCCTCTGGCCAAGGAACCAGAGCATTCACTTTCTTTCCGCGACTAACGTTGCGGCTAATTTCATGGATCGAAAAACTGTTCTACTTCTCGTGGCGTCCTTTGGGGCGCTTTTGCTCTGGCAGATGCTGGTGGGCGTTTGGTTTCCGCCTATCCCAAAACCGGTCGGATCCACGAATGTTGTGGCGACAGCGACGGCAACCAATGTGACGGGAACTAACGCCGGCGCTTTACCGTGCCACGTCTGCGCAGCCAGCCTTTGTAGCCGCCCCGGCTCAAGCCATCGTTTTGGCGACGAATCTCACCGAGCAAGTAGAGCGATTGGAAACACCCGACGCGGTTTACTTCTTCACCTCTCGCGGCGGTGGTCTCAAACAAATTCAACTCAAGCGTTTCCTGGAAACGGTCGGATGTGACCAGACGACGAGCACCAATCAATTCGCCACCCTCAATGACCACGCCCGTGTCCCGGTGCTGGCGATGGCTGCTGGTGACACATTGGCGGATAACGAGTTCAAGCTCACCCGCACCTCGGGGTCCTCGATCACTGCAGAGAAAACGTTGCCGTCCGGTTTGCGCGTTGTGAAGCAATTCGATCTCGGCAGCAATTATCAAATCATCGCTCGCATTCGCATTGAAAATGCTTCCGGGCAAAACATGGCGCTCCCGGAACAGCAGGTCAGCGTCGGCACCGCCACGCCCATGGGGCCCCGGGATGACATGACTTTGATGGGGGTGTTCTGGTTCAACGGGGACGAGGCGGAGGACATTAAACACGATTGGTTCAACGATGGCGGCGGCTGGTTTAAAAAAAGCCCGCCTCGCCACAGTTATTCTTCCGGGCTGAGCCGGGTGGTTTGGGCGGCGGTCAACAATCAGTTTTTCACAATCGCCCTTGTGCCGGCTAATACCAATTCGGTCGGCTCGATGTTCTCCGCGCACCGCATCCTGCTCCCGCCGCCGACGGCGCAGGATATTGCGTTCGACTCCAAGGTGGTGCGAGAACCGCACGGTGTGGAGGCGTCGATTTCCTACCCCGCCGTGATGCTGCCTTCCGGGCAATCAGCTCGAACGGCAATACACCATTTACGCGGGACCCAAGCAGGAGAAACTTCTCGCGCGCCTCGCTCCCCAGGCCGACGCAATCATGGACTTCGGATTCTTCAGTCCCATTTCCAAGCTGATGCTCCGAATCATGAACGGCATCTACAACGTGGTCGCGCCGGTGGTGCCGGAGAAGCTCGGCAAATACGCGATGGCATTGGTGCTGATGACCATTTTCATCAAACTCGTATTTTGGCCGCTCACCCAGAAGAGCACGCGCTCGATGAAGCGGATGCAGGCACTCGCCCCTGAGATGAAAAAGATCCAGGTGAAGTACAAAGATGACCCGATGAAGATGAACAAGAAGGTCATGGAGTTCTACCGTGAGCATAAGGTCAGCCCCATGAGCGGTTGCTGGCCCATGTTGATCCAGCTCCCCATCTTCTTCGCCTTGTTCAAAATGATTCCCAACGCGATTGAATTGCGCGGAACACCGTTCCTGTGGGCCTGTGACTTGTCCAAGCCGGACTCCATCTGGATCATTCCAGGGCTCAACTACCCGCTGAATCCCCTGCCCCTCATCATGGGCGTGACCATGCTCATTCAGGCGCGCATGCAGCCCCCGTCGCCCGGCATGGATCCCGCGCAGCAGACGATGATGAAGTACATGCCGCTCATCTTCCTCGTGTTCCTTTACAATCAACCGGCAGGCTTGACCCTTTACTGGACCGTGCAGAATTTGCTAACCATCGTTCAAACGAAGCTGACGAAAACCGAGGAGCCAGCCGCCGTGACCGTCGTTCCGCCAGCTCCGAAGAAAAAGAAGTAAGGCTTAACGCCGGACGAACAACGACTATGCCACTGTCACCCACCGAAACGTTGCTGAAGATTCTTCAATTGCTCGGCTTCGAAGCCCGCGTTGAGGAGCATCAATTGGAAGACGGGCTGATGCTCGATGTGAAAGCGGATGATGCCGGGCGCCTTATTGGCCGCCAGGGCCAGACGTTGAGTGACTTGCAATACATCGTTAATCGCATCCTTTTTCAGCAGGATGAGCAGTCGCCGAAGGTCATGGTCGACGTGGGAGGCTATCGCGCGGAAGCTCGCGAGGCGCTGATCAAGAAAGCCAAGGACGGCGCCGAGAAGGTGCGTCGTTGGGGCGATACCGTCGAGCTTGAGCCGCTATCCGCGTTTGATCGACGGATCGTTCATCATGCTCTCAAGGATGATCCCGATATCGTAACCCAAAGCGTGGAAGTGGACGGCACGAACAAGAAAGCCATCCTACTTCGCCCACGCCCGCAGGCTTGAGGCGCTCGGCCAGCGCCCGTCTTTAAGGCAGGAGTCGCAAGCGGTAGAATTCCTGGGGAGTTCCAGGCGTGCGAATGAATCTCGCCGGCCTGCCATCGCCGGTAAGCGTCTCTGAGATCGGACTCCACGGTCCATTAAGCGAAGCGCTGCTCTCTACCACGTACTGGCTGCCGTTGATCGTCGCGAATTCAATCTCTATCGATGAGCCTTTGCGCATGATGTTCGCACTCAGGACCAACACCACAAATCCGTCGCTCTCCCCGAAGTGACCCTCTTGATCCACCACGCGCAGAACCATGTTCGTTGATCCCATGGGGAGCAGAATATCCCCGTCCCAGATGCCGTTGACGAAAGAGCCGGCAAGGAGCGGGCTCGGCGAGGTGGTTCCGTCCTTGTGGAGACGCACGTTCGGCACCCGGGCTATCGCGGTGGGCGGTGGACTAGTCACGAACGCCATCCAGTTGAGCGGATCTCCATAAGCACTGTCTGTGCGCAGGTACACCGACCTGTTTCCAGCCGTGGCGCTGGAGCGAACGAATCCATCCGCGCTGAAACTCGAGTTGTTGAAACTCAGATCGACGACGAGATGGTCGCGCCCGTTGTAATCAAACGGAGTAGTGAACGCGAATTGAACCCAGCCCGTAGACGAGACCAAAACGTCATTTTGATAATTGGTCACGGCAAACGCATTCCACTCAGGGACCACATGAGATCCCTGGGTCGAATGCCGGAGCCGGATCGTAAAGTTGCTTAACGTCTGCCCCGGAACGGATGTTACCTCCAGCGACAGCCCCAGAATCCTTCCCGCCCGTCCAACTTCATTCGAGAGGTAGATCGATTGCAGGCGGGCGTCGTGAAACGAGGTCGCAAACGGCAACGCCCAGGGCGTTGCATTCGATCCAATGGAAACCGTGCTCCGATCCTTGAGGACTTGCAGGGTGGCAAACCCGTTGAACTCAGATGCGACGACTCCATTGGGTCCGCGAGCAGTGATCTCAAATGGGAGCGAACGCCCGGCGTAGTTCGTTGAACTAATAGGCGCAAAAGTGAAGTGGTCTACGGTGGCAATGTCATTGTCCAGAATAGTGGCGGTGCCTTGCGGGCGATCAATGAACACGTTGCCGGGGGCCGTAAGATTGAGAAAGAAGGTCTTCGAAGGTTCAGAAACCAGGTCGCCCAACACAGGCACTGCGACGGACAGGTTTGTGACGCCGGGAGCGAAGAGGAGCGTTCCGTATGTCTCAAGATAATCGAAGCCGGGGAGCGCCGTACCGCCTCCAGTCGCGTAGGCAATATGAGCGATCTTGCCGCTGGGCTTCGAAAGTTGGATCCGGAAGGTGACATTGGTCGCGCCGCTGTCGCTTTCGACGATCGTGACATCTCCGACGGAAATCCCGGGCACCCCATCATTATCGAGAATGTTTCCTGTCGCCCTCCCGCGGTTGATTTCCACACCGTTTGCTCCAGCAAGAGTGACGAACACCGTTTCATTCGACTCACTCAGGGTGTCGCCCAGAACCGTAACGTCCACGATCTGGTTCGTCACGCCGGGCATGAATGTCACGACACCTTCTGTAAAGTTGTAGTCAACGTCGGACGCGGCGGTCCCATTGCTTGTCGCGTAAGCCACGGTGGAGGTCAGCGTGCTGGGGGACGAGAGCCGCACGATAAAACTGAGGATGCTGCTCCCGACATTGGGCTCGGAATTTGTCGTATCGAGGATGGACACCTGCGGGAAGGTAACTGCCGTTCGCGTCACGACATGATTGTTCGCCAAATTCGCGTCAGCCTCGGAGCGACTGATCGACGCAAAATTTGTGATGGTAGACCGACTTAAAGTCGCGGCTGTTACCGTGATGTTGGCGATGGAAGCGCCTGCCAGCGGACCCAAATCGCACGACACCACTCCATTGTTGATGGCGCAATCGCCCTGAGAGGCCGTCGCAGAGGTAATGACACTGTTGGTGAACATCACATCCGTGAACCTCACACCCGTCGCCGTCATGGGCCCGGTATTGGTGATGGTAAAGCGATACGTCACGGGACTGCCCACCAACACGTCGGCTACCGGTTGCACCGTCAGGGCCAGGTCGTTACGGGACAGCACGTCAAACGGATTGCTCACGCCGCCGTGGCCTGCACTGTCCGCCACGCCCACAGTGACGCCGTTGGCCTGCTCGAGGATCGTGACCGCCCCGGTGGAACTGCCCCCACTAAAACTACTGAAAGCTCCCGCGCTGAACGCCACGCGCACGTTGTTGGAAAACGAAGCGGAAAGACCCGTATTGTTGGTTCCAATGCTGCGCGGCGCGAAAACCCAGTCGTTGCTCGAATTAAGATCCTTCCGTCCGATGCGTTGATAGCTCAGGGCGCTGTTCAGCAGGGTCGAGATGGGCGGACTGGACCATTGCCCCGGCGGCAGCGCAACCGGTTGGGAGATTAATCCGGGATCCGCTCCGGACGCACAGGCAAAGTCGACGACGTTGCTGAACCCGTCCAGTAGCACCACGGCAATCTGGTTATTGTCGGCGTTGTAATTCCAGGACGTCATGTTGGCCGTTGAGTAGGAAGGATAGGCCCCCGGAAAAAACTGCGGCGGCAAACTCCGAAGTTGAAACAGGTCCCCGGCGGAAGCAGTCGCCGGAGAGGGAATCGTAAACACCGTGCGGGGTGCGGGCCAGGATTGCCAGTCGTACAGGGCGATCTTCCAGCCACCAATGTTGATGGGGCGGCCTGCGACATTCACGAACTCCACGCGATTGAATCCGCCAGCGTCCAGTTCCGTGATCACAATGGTGGAACTGCTGGCAACGGGCACTGAATTGGTCACGGTCGGAATGCCGGAATAGTTCGTCACCATTAGCCCATGCTCATCGCGAGCCTTGACGATGACGGGAAATGTTTCCCCCACGAACTGCGGCGAGGAGATGGGCGAAAGCTCGAGCCCGAACGTCGCCGTGGTAAAGCGCCACACGGGACTGGAAGCTTCAGGGAACGGCGCCAGGCGTGCGTTAACTCTCCAATAGTAAATCGTCTCCGGCTCCAAGTGGCGTGGCAGCGGCACAGCAGGCGTCGCCGTCGTCACCAGAAGATCAGCAGCGGTCAGCACCGAATTGGTCCCGAAATAAACATCGTAAACCGTTCCTTCGAGCATCGGAGGGGTCACGCTCCAACTCAACTCAACGTCGCGCGCCACATGTGCAGCCCCGTTGAAGGGATTCGGAGAACCGGGCGCAAAGGGGCGCTCATCATCCACCACCGACACGGCCCCCGTCCCCGAAAGAAAACCAATTGCCGTGGCAGTGATGTGTGCCTTCTCGAACGCATTCGTCACCGTGTTGTTGCCGACGGTTAGCTTGAAGGGTGTGGTGAACTGCCCGGCAAAGTTCGTAACCAACGTCGGCACGGCCAGGATGGACGGCTGGTCCGAGCGCAGGGCGATCACGACGTTTGAGAGGCTGCGGCCACCCAGCAGGACGTTGCCACCCGTGTTGGGCTGTTGCCCTTCCGTTACCTTGGCCGGAAGCGTCACAACCAGAGCCGTGCTCTCATCGTCATTGGCGCGAATGACATCATAGTCATCGGTCCAATTCACCACCGACGCTCCAATCACCGCGAAGTCGTAACCGTCCAACAGGGTATTGTTCACGAGCACGAGATCGAAGCGCGCAGAGTTTTGTCCCGGCTCGATTACCACGAAGGGCTGGACCCTTACCCGGTCAGGATTGTCTGAGGTCAGGTGAATAGTGATGGGGCGGACCGCGATGACGTCGGCAGTGACCACTCCGGCGCTGGCCAGGACGGCGCCCTCGATCCCCTGAAAAGGCACATTCAGCGTCAGGCCACCGCTCTCGTTGTCATGGACAAGGATTGCGGCCGTGACCGCGGGACGGTCTGGGAACGTAGCGGTGATCAAGGCGCGTTGCGTTCCATCTGGCAAATCATCGAAGAGAGTCTGAAGGGGGAATACCACGGAGGTTTGGCCGGCGGGGACGATCACGACGGACGGAACCTCGACTTCGTTCGTGTCACTGGAGGTAAGCGCGACAATCAAATCGTTGGTGAGCGCGGCGCTGAAGAAGATCGTTCCTTGCAACGATCCGATCCCCTCCACGGAACTGGACGGCACGACCAGCGTCGCATCCGGCAGGCACCCGCCATAGGCGCTCAGGTCACTTTGGACAAATGCCCCAGGCGTTCCCGTGCCTCGTGAAAGGCCAACATAAAGAACGGGATTTTGCGGATTGGTTATCTGGACTTGCAGCCAAGTCATGCGAATGCCGCCCGTGAAAAACAGTTCCGCCTGCAAGTTGTTTAAGTTGGTGGTGCCGAATTCCGGAACATCCTGCCACGTCACCACGAGCCGATCCTCAAGTTGACGGTAGGAAACAGTGCCACCGTCGGCCGGATTAAGATCGGCGAAGACGGGAGCCACTCGAACGTGCCCAAAAAATTCGTCGTATCCCGCGATGAACGCGTTGGTATTTGAACCTGGATCCAATGTCAGGTTGCCGTTGGCCCCGATGAAGATGGAACTGGACCTCGTGCCAAAAATGGAGACCTGCTTTTCATTGGTGAGCGTGATGGAAAGATACTGGTCATCTGCAAGTGTGAGAGGCACCCCGCCCGCCGGCGAAACGGGGAAGGCGGTGGCAGGCTCTCGACAAGCGCGATAAAAGTTGGTTGAGAGATCGGGAGTCAACGTCAGCGTGCTGTAAGTTAGGTCGAACTCCCGCCCCGAGAAATCCTCCATGAAATATTCCATGGACGCAACCCGCAGCGAGACCGGGAGATCCACGCGAGCCCCGGAGTTCGTATTGATCACGCTCACCGATGCGAAGTAGGTGCCCGCCGGCAGCGTGTTCGCGTTGCTATTGATCGAGACTCTGATGTTCGTAAAGGCACCGTTCCCTTCGATCAGGCCGCTGTCGGGATTGACGCTGAGCCAGTTGCTGGAGGCAAGGGCGCGCCAGCCCAACGGAACGGTGCCCGTGTTGGCGAGGCGATAGGTGTTGGCCGTTGGATTGAACGGACCACCGCGAGGGCCTTGCGCCAGAAAAGTGATGGGCGGGGTAACCACCAAGGGGTCATCCTGGGGAGACAAAACGGATAAAAACACCAGTCGAGAGACGACCTGCGTCGGGGTCGAAAGGTTTGTGAAGAAGAGCGTCGCCTGATAGTTACCTGCGGAAAGCGCATTGGCGGCACTGACGACCACCGCCACGTTGGTGCGCGGAACATTCGGCGAAAGAACCCCGTTGGTCTCGAGCAATCGCAGCCATGGCGCCATTCCACTGGGAAAACTGGCCGAAGCCGCCCACCCCAAACTGCCGGTCGTTAAATTGATCAATACGTTGGTCACGCCCAGATTTTCCAAAGGACCGCCAACGGGGCCCGCAAGTTGTAACACGCTGGGTGAGAGCACGTCGAAGTCGGGTCCGCGCGGCTCATCGAAGGACTGAACAACCCCGAGCGTCGTGGAGCTGTCCGGGCAAATGGCGTTCACGCCAAGACCGCGACGCGCAAAGGCACGCCACGCCTCGTTGGTATCGCTGCCTCCGCCGGCGACCATAATGGCTTTCAAGATACCGTCCCGCGCCTGCGCAAAATTGGGATTCGCCGGCGATTGATTTAGGCCTTCCGTGACGTAGCGGAGAATCCGCGTATTGGCGGCGTCAAATTGAGCGGCGTTCGTGGGGGCGTATTTGTTCAGCAGGAATGCCCGCATGTCCCACAGCATGGCGCACCAAACTTCACCTTGCCGATGGACCTCATTCCCACTGCTGACGATGATCGGATTCCGCGGAACTCCCGCGTGGAGCGACGCGGTGCTGCTGTCGATATCCGCGAACGTCAGTGGGTTCACGTTCATGTTGGTCGTGTACGGATACCGTCGGATGCCGTAATAATAATTCTGGGCGAGGCCAAGAAACTGGTAGGTCACGTAGCCGCTCATGGCGTAGTTTCCGCCGACGTCGTCGCCAAACTCGCCCAGCAACGCCAGGGCATAAAAATCGGACCAGCCTTCGCCCAGACCACCGCATTGCAACCGTCCAAAAAAGTCGAGTCCCACACCGCCGCCTACCATCCGGTCTGTGAGGCCGTGCGCATATTCGTGGAGGATTACCTCGGTGTCGAAGTCACCATCGCGCCCTGGGTTGCCTGTGAAGGTGAACATTTGGATGCGCCCGGGCGAGCCATCACGGCTAGGGGTGTAATTGGCATTGTTCACGCCAGAGCCGTCCTGAGCATCCGCCACGATGGCGTCGTTGTCCGCGCCGCCCCGCCCGAAGTTGTCCTTCTGAAAATTGCCGGCACTCTCCGTGAAACCCACTTCGTAGAGCTTGTCGTGCATCCAATTGCACCAATAGAACAACTGTACGTTGGCAGCCGAAGCGTAGGTGGACGGGTTCTGGGTGAAGTCGATGGGGAAATCAAAAACGCGTCTGCCATTGGGCGCGTTTGTGGCCACGATTCGAGGCAAGTCCGCCCGATCGTCGCCATCCCGATCCAGGCGCGCATCCACGTTGTTCCCCCGCGTCTCAAACGTATCGTCATTCAACCAACCGAGCGGCGACGCGGTCGCATTGAGATTACTGATGGCCAGCAATTGCCGTGGAACCATCGGCGGCTGGGTATTAGTCGGAAACGCGTAAGTCGGCGAAAACGGTGACGGACTGTCGCTCGTGTAAACCCGATAGAGGACTTCACTGACCTCCACCGTTAATTTGCGGCGCAGCAGGACTTCGCCAGTCTCCGCATCGACCAGTAATTTGAAGCGCTCATTGAATTCGCGGCGCGTTAACTCCACCTCCCAGCAAAGGCGCAGCGTATCGCCATCCAATGGAAACCAAACCAAACTCGCTCTTGCCTCTCCCGGCAAGGGTTTCACGCGGAACGTTTGCTTCAACGTGCGGCCCGCTGTCCGCGCATCCAAGGGACTCACTTCAGTGACACTCTCACCCACGTCCGCGGCGGACGCGCGCACCGCTCGTTCTGCATTCCACACCGGCGCTTTCGACTTCAACGCTCTCTGCGGTGTGCCCCGGTCCGCCGCCTTATCGGGCGTGGGAACAAACAAGCTCGAGATACTGATCAATTCTCCGCGAGCCGTCGTATTGGCCACAAAGATCGAGTCGAAGACGGGGATACCGTCCACTTCCTGCTCCCACGCCACGGTACGGGCGCCAAAGTGATTGGTATGGTCGCGCCGCTTTGGTGCGCCATCGAGAACCTCGGCGCCATGCCCGAAGAGTTCGCGATGCTCCTGCAGAAACGCTTTGACCGGCTTGTCCGGATCCTTATCGAACTGCCTGGCGGTTCCAGCGGCAACCGCCCTGCCCTCGCCGCCGGCCTCGGTCAGGAAACCGCCCTGAACGTGAATCCATTTCGGGGAACCAAGGATAGGGTCGAATTCCGCCTGGGCATTGGCCGCGTTCTTCAACTTGTTCCGCGCGACCTGTTGCGCCGGGCGAAGGTTTTTCTTCGCCTGCCAACTGACCCGCTTATCGAAGTTCGTCAGCGAAGACCGATCCTTTTCATCGGCGTACACGGAGATGCACGGCCACAGCAGGGTGGCAATGAGGGCGAAGCAAAACTGTCCAACGGTCAATCTGGGCAACACGACGAATAACCTTTCGTGGGTGAAAAATGCGACGCGAGCAAAGTGCGCAATGTATACTCGGAAGTCAAACGGACCGGGCTCACTTTTCGCAGGAGAGGGCAACGTCAGAAAGCGTATCGCATGGAGCCTGTGGTGAACCTCCCATCGCACTCCGCCTAATTCAGCAAACGGAAAGCTGGCCCGCAAACAGGGCGGAAAAGTCAGTTGCCGCCCTAAGTTAGGCATGCCTAACTTTGTTTCTTGACGCAATACATTACCTCGTTATCTTCTCCGCGTATGAACTGGATTGGGTCACGACACGGGCAGTTTCGTTTTAAATTTGGCATCGCCATCGCCAGCGTGCTGTTGTTCCTGCTCACGAGTTGCCGCGAAGGTTCCACACCTGCTGCCACCCCTTCCGCCGATGCCACCCGCAAAATTCGCGTGACAACGACAGTCACCATGGTCGGGGATTTGGTGAGACAAGTAGGCGGCGACCGCGTGGAAGTCCAAGGGCTGATGGGGCCCGGCGTCGATCCGCATCTTTACAAGGCTACGGCTTCCGACGTAACGAAACTGCAAAACGCGGACGTGATTTTCTATTGCGGGCTGCTGCTCGAAGGGAAGATGCAGGATATTTTTTCCAAGTTGGCCCGGGCAAAGAAATTTGTTTATCCGGTCACCGAAGCTATTCCTGTAGAGAGCTTACTGGAACCCCCCGAGTTCGCCGGCCACTACGATCCGCATGTCTGGTTCGAAGTGCCCTCCTGGAAATTGTGCGTGGACACCGTGGTCAAAGGCCTGGGGGACTTTGATCCAGCCAATCGCGCCTATTTCGAGGAGCGCGGAAATGAAGTGCGACGCAAGATGGATGCTCTTCACGAATGGGCCTTGAAGCGCGCCAACGAGCTGCCCCCGGAAAAGCGCATCCTAATCACGAGCCACGATGCGTTTAACTATTTCGGCCGCGCGTATGGTTTCAAAGTGGTTGGCCTCCAGGGGATTTCGACTGTCACCGAAACGAGCCTGGCCGACATGTCGAAAATGGTGGAATTCATCCGCAAAAACAACGTCAAGGCGGTCTTCGTCGAATCCAGCGTTCCGCCGAACACCATCAAGCGCATCAGCGAAGATGCTGGCGTCAAAATCGGTGGCGAATTGTTTTCCGACGCGATGGGCACGCCCGGCCAACTGGAGAACGGCTACGATCTCGGCACTTACGAAGGCATGATCAAACACAACCTCGACACCATCGTAAACGCCCTGAAGTAAGGAATCATCATGAACCGATTTGTGCAGATCGTTCTCATCACCAGCGGCGCTGCCAGCGGTGCGCTCGCGGCCGAACCTACACCCGATAAGTCAGGCTATCATTTGTTCAATCCGGTGCCTCGTGAACTCATGCGCGAGTTGAGTACAGATCGGCCTGACAAAACCGAGAGTGCGCGCACTGTCGATGCGGGACATTTCCAGGTCGAAGCAGACCTGTGGAGTTATTCCTACGACGCACACAACCCGGCGAAAGACCACACCATCGCCGAGAGCCTTGGCATCGCGCCGGTCAATCTCAAAGCGGGTTTGCGGAACAATTGGGATCTTCAACTGATCGTTCCCACCTACAATTTTACCCGCCTCCGCGAGCGCAAAACGGGGACACGTCAGACCGAACGCGGGTTTGGTGATTTGATTCTGCGTTCAAAATTTAATCTGTGGGGCAATGACACGGGCGACGAGGTGGGTGATACCGCGCTGGCGCTCATGCCTTACGTGAAATTCCCCACCGCGCACGGGCAGCTCGGGAACGATGCGTTTGAAGGCGGCCTCATTGCGCCGCTGGCGGTGTCGTTGCCGGCCGGTTGGGATATGGGAGTCATGACGCAGATGGACCTCAACGAAGACGGTGACGGCAGCGGACACCATCCTGAGTTCGTGAACACGGTCACATTCGCCCACGACATCGTGGGCAACCTCGCGGGCTACGTGGAGTTTTTCAGTTCCGTGAGTGTCGACGACGATTCGGACTGGGTGGGCACGGTGGACTTGGGCCTGACCTACGGCCTCACGGAAAACATCCAGCTTGATGCCGGAATCAACATGGGCGTAACGAGGGCTGCCGACGATTGGAATCCGTTCATGGGCATCGCGTGGCGCTTCTGACAAAGACGACGATGAAACAAGCAACGGCCGCGGACATGACAGCGACGCCTCCTCCCCTTGAGGTTCATGACTTGACGGTGGCGTACCAGAAAAAGCCGGTGCTTTGGGGCATTGACTTGGTGGTGCCCCGCGGAAAACTCGTCGGCATTGTTGGCCCCAACGGGGCCGGTAAATCGACGCTCATCAAAGCCGCCATGGGTGTCATTCCCATCAGTAGCGGCTGGGTGAAAATCTTCGGTGAGGAAAAGAATTTCAAGCGGGTGGGCTACGTGCCGCAGCGCGAATCGGTGGACTGGGATTTTCCTGTCAGCGTAATGGATGTGGTCCTTATGGGGCGGTTTGGGCATCTCGGTTTGCTGCGCCGTCCCGCGAAGGCGGACCGCGATATCGCGCGTGACTGCCTGGATAAAGTGAAGATGCTTCCTTACGCCAACCGGCAGATATCGAACTTGAGCGGCGGCCAGCAACAGCGCGTATTTCTGGCGCGCGCCCTCGCTCAGGAGAGCGACCTCTACTTCATGGATGAACCCTTTTCCGGCGTGGATGCCGCCACTGAATCGGCGATTGTCACCCTCCTCCACGAGTTGAAGGACAGAGGCAAAACACTCATGGTGGTCCATCACGATCTCCCCACTGCGAGGGAATATTTCGACATGCTGCTGCTGTTGAACATGCGCGTCGTTGCGTTTGGCCCCACCTCTGAGGTTTTCAAGAGCGACCTCCTGCAAACGACCTACGGCGGACGTTTAACGATACTCTCCGAGGTGGCCGAAGCTGTGCGCGAGCGCGGCGAAGGAAGGGTATGACGTCGCGCCGGAGCAAACTGATTCTCCTGCTCCTGCTCGCGTTGATGTCGGGTGCGTCTGCGGAGGCGGCGCGAATTGGCGACCTCTCCACGACCTCCGTTTGGGAACAAGCGCTGCGATTCTTCACCTTCCAAGACCCTTCCGTCCGCTACGCACTGCTTGGGTCCGCTTTGCTTGGCATCAGCTGCGGTCTGTTGGGGAGTTTTATTGTGGTCCGTAAAATGGCCCTGGTCGGCGACGCGCTCTCCCACGCGGTGCTGCCCGGGGTTGCTATTGGCTTCCTGTGGAACATGTCGAAAGATCCTGTCGCCATATTCGTGGGTGCCACGATTGTCGGCTTGATTGGCACGGCTGTCGTCAATTGGATCAAGCATACGACGCACCTGAAGGAAGACACAGCGCTCGGCCTCGTCCTCGCCGTGTTTTTCGCCGTCGGCATTTGCCTGCTTACCATGATCCAACGGCTGCCGACCGGGAACAAAAGCGGGCTCGACAAATTCCTGTTCGGCCAGGCCGCATCCATCGGAGAAAAAGATGTGATGCTGATGGCCATCGTCACGGCCGTCTCAATATTTCTCATCGCCGTTTTTTACAAAGAGTTTCTTGTGACCAGTTTCGATCCCGGTTTCGCGCATTCAGTTGGGTTCCGGGTCCAATTGTTTCACTACGGCCTCATGCTTCTGGTGGCATTTGCGGTGGTCATTGCGCTTCAAGCGGTGGGTGTGGTGCTGGTTTCCGCGATGCTCATCACCCCCGCGGCTGCCGCCTACCTGCTTACGGACCGTCTGAGCCGAATGCTATGGCTGGCATCGACTATTCGGCATGTTCGCTGGCGCGGTTGGCGCATTCTTTTCGTTTCTGGGCCCCAATCTCCCTACCGGCCCGTTCATGGTGCTGGGTGCCAGTGCGCTCTTTGCCCTGGCCTTCCTTTTTGCACCGCGCCACGGCGTGATGATGCGCTGGCTGCGGCAGCGCTCTCGATCGTCGCGGACGAAACGGGAAAACACGCTCAAATCGATCTACCACGTGCTGGAAGCGCGTGAGTTCAAGGGCGAGGGCGTGTCTCTTCGTGAACTTGCCGAGCGGCGCCGCGAGACGGTGGAGGAAGCAAAAGCCCAGGCGGAAGGGTTACGTCAGCATGGCCTCGTCTCGCTGGATGACGATCGATCGACCATTTTCCTCACGCCTTCCGGCTGGCAGCTTGCCACCGCCATTGTCCGTAACCATCGCCTCTGGGAATTGTATCTGACCAACGCCGCGCAAATCGCGGCGGACCACGTGCACGAAGATGCCGAAAAAATTGAGCACGTCCTGGGTGAGGAAGTGGTGCGCGAACTGGAACGCCGGCTCGAGTACGCCACCCACGATCCTCACGGCCGCGCCATCCCCAACCTGGACACGATTCGCCGGGGTGCCGGACAAACCAGCCGCGAGCCGCTCGTGGGCTACGGCAAGAGAGAATGATATGTCGCTCATACCCGTCTTCGACTTTCAACATGTCATCTTGAATCCGTGGACGCGCGACATTGGCACGTTCGGGTGGATTGCCTTAATGGGATTCTTCGTCGCCACGGCGTGCGGACTCGTGGGCAATTACCTGATTCTTCGCCGCATGGCATTGGTCGGCGACGCCATCAGCCACAGCGTCCTGCCAGGAATCGCCATCGCCTTCCTCCTGGCCAAAAGCCGGAGTTCCCTCGCCATGTTCCTGGGGGCGCTGGCCGCGGGGATTGTCACGACAGTGATGATCGAAATCATCCATCGCAAATCCCGCGTAAAGCAGGACGCGGCCATCGGGATTACGTTTTCAAGCCTGTTCGCCATCGGCGTCATTCTGATCAGTGTCTTTGCGAGCAAGGTGGACTTGGATCAGGACTGCGTGCTCTACGGAGAAATTGGCAACGTCCCACTTGAAGTGCCCTACATCACCATGGGTTCATTGACGCTTGGACCCCCGCCGCTCGTACGAATGGGCGTCGTTGCGGTCGCGGCCGCCCTATTGATCATTTTCTTCTACAAGGAATTGCTCATCAGCTCATTCGATCCCGGGCTCGCCCGCTCGGTGGGCATCAATCCAACCCTGGTTCACTATGGACTGATGGCCATGCTTTCCGTCGTCGTGGTGAGCGCGTTCGAATCGGTCGGTGCCATCCTCGTCATTGCCATGCTGATTCTTCCTGGCGCTACTGCGTCGCTCGTTTCCGAACGGCTTTCGAAGATCTTGGGATTAACCGTCCTGCATGCGGCGATTAGCTCCATAGCCGGCGTGCACCTGGCACTCTGGCTGGAATGCTCCATTGCGGCGGCGATGGTGGTCATGGGAGCGGTTCTCTTCGCGCTCGCGTGGTTGTTCAGCCCCAATCACGGGCTCGTGCGCCGATGGATTCGTTCACGAACCAAGCTCGTTCCGCCCGACGAATTGCCGGTGCATCACGCCCTCTGATTGTTCTAGGTGCTGACAGACCGCCGTGCTGCCCGCGGTGCCGGCCGATTTGACGATCGATTCTGAAGCCGCGAACTTTCGCCCAATGCCGCTGCTCAGGAAATCTCCCGTGACACACTGGTTCGAGAATCGCTTTGCCGATCCAACGCCAGCGCAGGTTGCCGCCTGGCCCCGGATTGAGGCCGGAAACAACGTCCTCATCGTGTCACCCACTGGTACCGGGAAAACATTCGCAGCATTCCTGAGCGTGTTGAACGAACTCGCCCTGCTCCATGAAACGGGCGGATTGCGTAACACGATCCATTGCATCTACATCTCCCCGCTCCGCGCGCTGAGCTATGACCTGGAGAAAAATCTAAACGGTCCGCTGAAGGAAATTTTCGGAGACGCGCCACCCATCCGTGTCGGCTTGCGCAGCGGCGACACGACGCAAAATGAACGGGCGAAACAATTCAGCAAACCGCCGCACATTTTGCTGACGACGCCGGAAAGCCTCGCGCTGCTGCTAAGCCAGGAAAGATGGCTGCCACACTTGAGTTCAGTCCGCTGGATGATCATCGATGAGATTCACGCGCTCGCGGAAAACAAGCGAGGAGCGCACTTAAGCATCAGTCTCGAACGCCTCGATGCGCTCCGAGGCAGCGCGGCGCTGTCATCAGACCGCCCGGGACAGGTCCTGGAAGTCACAAGCGATTCTCCGCTCTCGCGTGTCGGTAAAGCCGCCGCGTCCTGTCAGCGCATCGGCCTCTCCGCCACGGTCGCGCCGCTGAGTGAAGTGGCCCAATTCCTCGTTGGCACGCACCGCTCCTGCGAGATCGTGGATGTGAGCGCATCCAAGAAAGTGGACCTGCGGGTCTATTCGCCGCTGGGCAAGAATCCGTACCCTGCCGCGGCTACACTGGCCAGCGTCTCATCCATGAACTCGGCCGACTGGTGCAAGAGAATCGAACGACACTGGTGTTCACCAACACTCGTTCCGGCGCGGAAGGCGCGGCATTCTGGCTCAAGGAGGCCCTGCCCGAACTCGCCGACCAGATCGAGTGTCATCACGCCTCTCTCGATCGCGATGTGCGGCTCGAAGTGGAAGATCGCCTGAAGCGCGGCGAACTGCGCGCGGTCGTCTGTTCCACCAGCCTTGAACTCGGCATCGACATTGGCTCCGTCGATCTCGTGGTCATGCTCTCGACGCCGAAAGGCGTGAGCCGCGCCCTGCAACGCACCGGCCGTGCCGGACACAACATTCACGTCACCAGCCGGGGACTGCTCATGGCCACGAACATGAACGACCTCGTCGAATGTTGCGCCACGGTGTTGCTCGCGCGTTCGCGGCAACTCGATCCCGTCCGACTTCCCCGGGCGCCGCTGGATGTGCTCGCCCAACACCTCGTGAGCATGGGTTGCATTCAGACGGTGGAACCGGGCTGAAGCGCTCGCGCTTGTCCGCGGCGCCTATCCTTATCGGAGTCTCGCGGGAAGATGAGTTCGACGATGTGCTCGATTACCTCGCAGGTGGCGGCAAGATCCCTGCGCCAGCAATACACGGAAGTCTTCGGCAAGATTCATCTCGATGACGAATCCTTCGAAACCAAGCAAGGCAATGTGCGGCGCGACCTGCTGCAGAACATTGGCGTGATTCCAAGCGAAGGCATGGTGGCCGTTCGCCTGAAGCGCCGCACGCTTGGGCATGTGGAGGAAATTTTTCTACGGAACCTGCAGCCGGGCGATGTGTTCATCATCGCGGGCCGCGCCGTAAAACTGGAACGCGTCGGCTCGATGGAATGCTTCGTTGCCGACGCGAAGCATTCGACGCCCACCGTGCCGCGCTGGAACGCGAACAAGATGCCGCTCACGAACAAAGTGGCGGAAGAGATCGTGAAGTTTCGAACGGAGATTCGTCAGAAGCTGGAGACCAGTCCTGAGAGCGATTCTCTATCGGAGTGGATTGCCGAGCGCCTCGACTGCGGGCAGGCCAACGCGGAAATCATTTGCCGCATCCACACCGCTCAGCATGAAGTATCGGAAATTCCCACCTCGGATTTTTTGCTCGTGGAGGAACTGCTCCTCGCAGGCGCTGAGGAAACGGAACTGGTTGGCGAAAGCCCGAAGAAGCGGATCAATCAGGCCCGGCAACGTTTCCTGCAACCCTCGCGACATTACTTCTTTCACACCCTGGTCGGTCGCGGCGCGAACGAAGCGCTCTCCCGCGTCGTCGCCCAGCGCTTGAGCCGGCTGCGCGGCGGCAATGCGGTGGCGACGCCCGATGATTACGGATTCGTCCTCACCGTCACCCCAGACCAACACTTTAGAAGCGAAGAACTTCCCGCCCTGCTCTCAACAGAAAACTTTGCGCGTGATCTAGACGAGTCGCTATCCCGGTCACACCTGTTGAAATATCATTTCCGCAACGCGGCGCAGGCCGGAATGATGGTTTACCGCAATTTTTTCGGGGAACAGAAATCAGTGCGCAAGCTCCAGTGGTCTGCGGAAGTGATATTCAATGTGCTCCAACAGTATGAACCCGACCACGTGCTGATGCGCGAGGCAAAGCGCGATGCCGTCCACACCTACATCGATCTCGAGGGGGCGATGGCGTTCCTTGAGCAGACAGCCGCCAAACCCATGCGCATAAAACCTGTTCATCGCGTGCCACCGCTTTCGTTTGCGCTTTTCGCGACCAAGATCAAGGAAGCGCTTCTCGTGGAAGACCCGCGCGAAACGATGGAGCGCCTGTATCATTTGTGGTGGAGCAAACTTGAGGAAGAAGCGGTGACTTCGTGAGCCGCCTGAGAGTTGCGATCGGAGAGAATCTTGTCCTGGACGCCCGCCGTGCTGCCTGGTTTCCGCACGAGCGCGTGCTCGCCGTCGCAGATTTGCATTTGGGCTATGCGTGGGCACATCGATTGGGCGGACAACTCATGCCCATCCCGCCTGCCAACGATACGCTGGGAAGATTGACCGAACTCCAAGGCGACTATGCGCCGAGCGAGATTGTCGTCCTCGGCGACATCGTGCATCGGGCGGTGGCGCTGGACGTATTGAAGGAAGAGATTCGCGCCTTACTCGACGCTCTTGCGCCGCGCTCCCGCCTGACATTCATCGCAGGCAACCACGACCGGCATTTGAAAAAAATTCTCCAACAGTGGCAAATGCCCATCGACTTGGTGGAATCCCGCGCGGTGGGCAGCGACCTTCTCATCCACGGCGATCGGGCAATCGGGCCGCAGTATCCGGGGCAGCGCGTCTTCATGGGACATGAACACCCCGCCATTACGATCGGGGACGGGGTGACCACTTCCCACAAATGTCCCTGCGTCCTCCTTAGCCCGACCGTGGTCGTGTTGCCGGCATTTTCCAGTTGGGCCGCCGGGACCAATATTCGTGCCTACCCCTTGATGTCTGAGGTGGCTCGCGCCGCGAAGTTCACTCACGCCATGGCCATCTGCGGGGACAAATGGTTGCGCATTCCCATTTCAATCGCCTCCTGCTAAGGATCTTTTCGAAAACAAACACCACGCCATGAAGAAATGCTTTTTGTTTATCTGCAGCGGACTGCTGTTCTGCCTGATGGCCGGGCCGACACAGGCGGCAGCATTGCCCAACATCGTCTTCATCCTTGCCGATGACCTCGGCATCAACGACTTAGCCTGCTACGGACGCCGGGACCATCAGACCCCAAACTTGGATCGAATGGCCGCTGAAGGGGTGCGATTCACCAGCGCTTACTGCGCGCAACCAATCTGTTCACCTTCGCGGGCCGCGATTCTCACCGGAAAATCTCCGGCACGGCTTCACCTGACGACTTTTTTACCAGGCCGTGCCGACGCGCCCTCGCAGAAGCTGTTGCACCCCGTCATCCAACAAAAATTGGTGCTGGAGGAAGTAACACTGGCAGAACACCTGAAGCGCGCCGGCTACATCTCTGCCTGCATTGGTAAATGGCATTTAGGCGGGAAAGGCTTTCAGCCGACCGACCAGGGCTTCGACTTTCACTACGCGGGCAATGCCGTCACGAAGCCCTCGACGACCGAAGGCGGCAAAGGAGAATACGACCTGACCCGGCGCGCCATGGAATTCATCGAGACCAACCGCACCAAGCCGTTCTTCCTCTACCTGTCCCACAACTCACCGCACATCCCCTACTCTGCCAATACGAATCTCGTGGCGAAGAATGCGCACGCCTTTGAACCGTTCTACGCCAGCGTCATTGAATCCCTCGATGATGCAGTGGGTCAACTGCTCGCGAAGATTGATTCTTTAAACATCGCCTCCAACACGATCGTGATCTTCACGAGTGACAACGGCGGACTGCACGTCCCCGAAGGCCCGCACGAGAAAATCACGCACAACACGCCGTTCCGAGCCGGCAAAGGGTTTCTTTACGAAGGTGGCCTCCGCATCCCGCTGATCGTTCGCTGGCCCGGTCAGATTTCAGCCGGCCGCGTGATCAATGAACCGGTCATCAATACCGACTGGTTGCCGACGTTGCTCGAGATTGCCAGTGAAACCATGCCGAAGAATGTCGATGGCGAGAGTTTTGCCGATCTCCTCATGGGGAAAACTGCCACGCCCCGGCGCAACCTGTTCTGGCACTTTCCGCATTACACAAACCAGGGAAGCCGTCCCGGCGGCGCCATGCGAGAAGGCGATTGGAAGTTGATCGAACATTACGACACCGGCCTCACGGAACTCTTCAATCTGCGAGCGGATATATCGGAGACCAACGACCTCGCGCGGCAACAAGCTGAACGAGTAAGGGACATGCGTGCGAAACTGGCGACGTGGCGAGTGTCAGTTCGAGCGCAAACCAACGCCATCAATCCCAACTTTGACCCAGCCCTTTTTGCGGCGCTATATGAGGAGACGGACCCGACCCGGTATAACGCCCTAAACGATGGCGAAGCTGGAATCACACGGATGCTGGCGTGGCGGAAGAAGATGAATGCGGTCCTCGCCGCAGGAAGGCAACCGGCTCCCAGGAAATGAACGGCACTGGAATTTCAAAAGCTCCGGACATCTTGAGCCTCCGCGCGTAGTTCGGCTGTCGGGAGTAGCCCTTTACCAAACTTCCGCGTTGACTCCGCATCATTTCTACGTATCTTCGCATCCTGATACGTCGATATTTACATTTGACGCACAACAATTGTCGGCAAAATATTTAATGAGCAAACGATTCATCTTCTCCTCGGAGTCCGTCGGCGAAGGCCATCCGGACAAAGTCGCTGATACCATTTCTGACGCTGTCCTCGACGCCTGCCTCGCGCAGGACAAGAACAGCCGCGTAGCGTGTGAGACATACGTGAAGTCGAACATCGCCATTGTGGGCGGTGAAATCACCACGAAGGCAACGCTGGACGTTCCCGCCATCGCGCGCGATGCGATTCGTGAAATCGGCTACACGAACGACGACGATGTGTTTCATGCGGACAAGGTGTTCGTGAACGTCATTCTCACCCAGCAGTCGCCTGATATCTCGCAAGGCGTGGACGCCAAAGCGGCCAAGGGCAAGAAAAAGGCGGAACAGGGCGCGGGCGACCAAGGCTTGATGTTTGGTTACGCCAGCGATGAGACGGACGAGTTGATGCCGGCCCCGATCATGTTTGCGCATCGCCTCGGCCGAAAGCTGACGCAGATCCGGAAAGCCGGGAAGGTGCATTGGTTGCGCCCGGATGCGAAGTCGCAGGTGTCCGTTGTCTATGAGGATGATGAACCGGTGGCAATTTCGAACGTGGTTATTTCCACGCAGCACACGGCTGATGTGGAACACAAACAGATTGAAGAATTCTGCATTGAAGAAGTGATCAAGAAGGTGTTGCCGAAGGATTTGCTCACCGCGGACACCCTCTACTTGATCAATCCCACCGGACGCTTCGTGGTGGGCGGGCCGCAGGGAGACACGGGCCTGACGGGACGAAAAATCATCGTGGATACCTACGGCGGCTTTGGTCGTCATGGCGGCGGCGCGTTCTCCGGCAAGGACCCGAGCAAAGTGGACCGCAGTGCTGCTTACATGGGGCGTTACGTGGCTAAAAATATCGTAGCCGCAGGACTGGCCCGGCGGGCGGAAATCCAGTTCGCCTACGCGATTGGTTACCCGGAACCGGTTAGCGTTTATGTCAACACGTTCGGCACCGGCGCTCTGGGTGACGACAAAATCACCGAGGCGGTTTGCGATGTATTTAGCTTCAAGCCCGCAGACATCGTGAAGCAGCTGAATTTGCTTCGACCGATCTACGGGAAGACGACCAACTATGGTCACTTCGGCAAAGAGGATAAGGATTTAACCTGGGAAAAGACCGACAAGGTCGCGGCGTTGAAGAAGGCGCTGAAGGGCTGAGACAACCGCAACAAACATCGAAACGATTATGGCAAAAGTGAAACTTCCACCCTCGCGCGCCAAGCTCGCGAAAGCACCCGCCGCGGCCGCCAACGGCAACGGCAACAAACAAGACTTCAAAGTCAAAGACCTAAGCCTCGCCGAATGGGGCCGCAAGACGATCGACGTTTCCGAACAGGAAATGCCGGGCTTGATGTCCATCCGCAAAAAATACGCCCCGAGCAAGCCGCTCAAGGGCGTGCGCGTCACGGGCTCGCTGCACATGACAACGGAGACGGCGATTCTCATCGAGACGCTCGTCGATCTCGGCGCCCAAGTGCGTTGGGCCAGCTGCAACATTTTCTCCACGCAAGACCAGGCGGCCGCTGCCATCGCGAAAGCCGGCATCCCGGTGTTCGCGTGGAAAGGCGAGACGCTCGAAGAGTATTGGGATTGCACCCTGGACGCAGTCACGTTCCCCGGAAACAAGGGGCCCGAACTGGTGGTCGATGACGGTGGCGATGTCACCCTGCTCATCCACAAAGGCTATGAGCTCGAGAACGGCAGCAATTGGGTAAACACGCCCAGCGGCTCGCACGAAGAACAGGTCATCAAGAATCTCCTCAAGCGCGTTGCCAAGGAGCGCCCTGGTTTCTGGAAGAACGTCGTGAAGGATTGGCGCGGCGTTTCGGAAGAAACCACGACCGGTGTGCATCGCCTTTACCAGATGCTCGAGCAGGGCAAGTTGCTCGTGCCGGCCATCAACGTGAACGACTCAGTCACCAAGTCGAAGTTCGACAACCTTTACGGCTGCCGCGAATCACTCGCGGACGGCATCAAGCGCGCCACCGACGTGATGATTGCCGGCAAGGTGGCTTGCGTCTGCGGCTACGGCGACGTGGGCAAAGGCTCAGCGCATTCGCTGCGCGGCTTCGGCGCTCGCGTGATCGTCACGGAGATTGATCCCATCAACGCGCTTCAGGCGGCGATGGAAGGCTTCGAAGTCAACACGCTGGAAAGCACGTTGGGCACCGCCGACATTTACGTCACCACGACAGGCAACTGCGACATCATCACCTTCGAGCACATGCAGAAGATGAAGGACCAGGCGATCGTGTGTAACATCGGCCACTTCGACAACGAGATCCAAATGGACCGTTTGAACACGGCGAAAGGTGTGAAGAAGCTCAACATCAAGCCGCAGTACGACAAGTACACGTTTCCCAACGGCAACGCGATTTTCGTGCTCGCCGAAGGCCGCCTCGTGAACCTGGGTTGCGCCACCGGCCATCCGAGCTTCGTGATGTCGAACTCGTTCTCCAACCAGGTCCTCGCGCAGATTGACCTGTGGAAGAACAAGGACACTTACAAGGTCGCCGTCTATCGGCTGCCCAAGAAACTGGACGAAGAAGTCGCTCGACTGCACCTCGAGAAGATCGGTGTCGTGCTGACGAAGCTCTCGAAGAAACAGGCTGATTACCTCGGCGTGTCACCGGAAGGTCCTTACAAGCCGGAGCACTACCGCTACTAAGCGCTCCGAATCTCAACCGAAGGCGAACGGGAAACCGTTCGCCTTTTTGTTGACCTCGCTCTCCGCGGCGCCGTTGCGCCCGCTGGAGCATGTGGCGTCAACGGCTGTCGGCGAATATTGACGGACAGTAAGCCACCGAACAAAGTCGGGGGGCTCGGAGTGAACTTTGACCACTGATATTGCCAAACGAAACAACGTCCGGATCTTCGGCCGCGGGACACAACCGATGGTTTTCGCCCATGGATTTGGATGCGATCAGAACATGTGGCGGTTCATCACTCCGGCGTTCGAGGAGGAGTATCGCCTCGTCCTCTTTGATTACGTCGGCGCGGGCAAATCTGATTTGGACGCCTACAACGCACAACGTTACTCGAATCTTCAGGGCTATGCGGATGACATCGTGGATGTTTGCCGAGCGCTCGACTTGCGGGACGTCATTCTTGTCGGCCATTCGGTGAGCAGTGTTACGGGCATGCTGGCCGCCCTGGCAGAGCCCCGCCGATTCCACAGCGTCATCTGCATCGGCCCATCGCCGCGCTACGTCAACGACGAGGGATACACGGGCGGCTTTGAGCGAAAGGACATCGATGAGTTGCTGGATACCATGGACAAGAATTACATCGGGTGGGCGAATTTTCTGGCGCCCATGGTGATGCGCGCGCCGGACCAACCGGAGCTCGCAAAGGAACTGACTGAGAGCTTTTGCTCCACTGATCCGAAAATCGCTCGCCGGTTCGCTGAAGCGACGTTCCTGTCGGACAATCGTGGAGACCTGCCCAAGCTGCGGATACCCACGCTTCTGCTTCAATGTTCCGAGGATATTATCGCGCCGGTCTGCGTCGGCGAATACATGCACGCGCAGATGCCCCAAAGCACGTTGCGCATCATGAAAGCCACGGGCCATTGCCCTCACATGAGTGCTCCGGACGAGACAATTGCTCTCATGAAGGAGTTTCTGTCCACCGCTTCGAAAACATCGGACTAAACGCGTTTGTGGACGATCAGTTGAAACATGCTCCCTGCGGTTTCGTTTCGATCGACGACGAAGGCGAGATCGTTTCTGTCAATGAGACGTTCGTCAAAATCGTAGGCGGCGAGGAGGACGCTGCATTCCTTGGGCGCCGTCTTGATTCCTTCTTCACCATCGCGAGTCGAATCTTCTACCAGACGCATCTGTTTCCACTTCTGAAGCTTCACGGGAAGGCCGAGGAGATTTTCATCACGCTGCGTTCGGTGTCGGGCCAGGACATCCCGGTAATTCTGAATGCGGCCCGACATCAGCGCACGGGTCCCTGGCTGAACGAATTCGTCTTCCTGGTCGTTCGGGAGCGGCAGAAATACGAGGCCGAAATCCTGGCTGCCAAACGCGCAGCGGAAGAAGCCGTGCGGAGTAACAAACAGTTAATCGAAACGCAGCAGGAACTGGAGGGTCACGCGCGCCAATTGGACCGCGAGGTGACGCGACTTGAACAAAGGAATCGCGAATTGAGGCGCCTCAGCCAGGTGTTGTACCACGACCTGCGTGAACCTGTGCGCAAGCTCTTTTCCTTCCTGGAATTGCTGCGGGCCGAAAGTCCACCAACTCCAGGTACGGCAGTTGAATTCGGCCTCACGCGCCTCGAAGCGGCAGCTCGTCGCATCGACAATTTGCTCCGAATCGTGCGGGAATATCTGCTGATCGATTCCAACGGCGGCTCGCTGGAGTTGGTTGATTTAAGAAAGACATTGGATCGAGCGGCGCAGCGTGCCAAGGCAGCACATTCAGCCCCACTGAACTGCGAACTTGAAGGGCTGCCCGTCTTGGAAGGAGATCCCGATCAGCTCGAAATGCTTTTTTTCCACCTTCTCGATAACACCCTGAAGTTTCGCCGCCCAGAGGTGGAACCGCACGTAACCATTCGAGCCGTCGACGTGAAGCAGAACCAGTTCGTGGCTCTTAAGGGGCACTACGAGTATGCGGATTTTTCGCGCATCAGCTACCGCGACAACAGCCTTGGGTTTGAAGTCGTTAATCCGGAGGCGCCATTTCAGCTTTTGAACAAGGCCACACCAAGCGGGTCGGGACTGAGCATGGGCCTGGCCATTTGCCGGAAAGTTGCCGAGAACCACAACGGCAGCATCAGCCTGGATACGCGGAGAGGAAACGGTGTGGAGTACACCATTTTACTGCCGCTGCGCCAGAAACTCGGGCCATTGCAGCCCCGCTTGGAAAATGACATCATTCAGAAGCAATGAGGCCTGTTAAACCCATGATTCTTGTCGTGGAAGACGACAAAGACGACGTGTTCTTCCTGGAGCGCGCCTGGAAAACCGCAGGTCTTACGGGCAGGCTTACCTTTGCCGAAAACGGCCGGGAAGCGGTCGAGCGGCTGCAGAACCTGAAGTCACAGCCGCTCGCCGAGCGCGATTTGCCAGACTTGATTCTCCTCGATTTGAACATGCCAGTGATGGGCGGCCTTGATTTCCTGCGCTGGCTGCGGAGCAAGAGTTGTTTCGTCAAGCTCCCGGTGCTCATCTTTACCACATCACAAGATCCTCGAGATGTCGAATCCAGCTATGACCTCGATGCCAATGCATATCTGGTAAAGCCAGACACCCAAATAGAGCTGTCGAAGATGTTGAAAGCGGCTCAGAATTTCTGGTTGGGACGTCAATTGAATTCCTCCCCCCTCGGATGCTGAGGCATCATCCAGGTTAGAACCGCGGAGGCCCGTTCATCTTCGTCATTTACTGCGGCACCAGCAGGAAATACCGCTGATGCTCGGCGCGATTGAGGCTATTGGTCCGGCTGAAGACACCGAACGGATCAAACTGATTCGTGAACCAAGGCGTCCAATTGGTCCGTGGAGTCGCCACATTGGTATGAGTGAACACGATGAATGGTGCATGGGGAACTCCACCGATGCCGCGGAGGTTGATGTTGGTTCCCAGAACAAGAGGGATACAGAGTTTCAATCCGGCGGTGAGGCCGTTAACCGTGAGTCGGTAGGAACCGCTGCCGCCAATGCCCGAATTGCCATCGCCAATCATGACCGTGTAAACCCCGCTGACTGGCGCGGCCCGGTTGATTTGGGCCGAGACCGGGCCTGAAACGGAATTCAGCAAGACGCCGTCGCGGCCGTAGAGGCGCATCCAGGGATACAACCCGCTCGCAGTGACGAGCTCGGCGATGTGGAGGGAAAGTATGTCGCCGGCGCACGCAGTGAAACTCCACAGATCGACATCCCCAACATCGATGTTGCCATCGTAGGTGCCAGACCCCGTGAAGCTGCCGCCCTCATCGCCAGAGGAAACCACGATCGGGTCACTTGTCTTGGCCAGCGTTAGACGATAGTCCCCGAGCCCTCCCAAACCGCTGTTTCCATCAGCCGCGACCACTTGAAAGATGCCGTTATTCGTGGCTCGGAAGATTACCTCCGCCGCGGCGGGGTTAAAATCATCGCTGAGCAACGCACCGTTGGGGCCATACAATCGCAACCATGGATACAGTCCGCTGGCCACGGTGGTTTCCCCCATTCGCACCACGATTGTTTCGCCGGCGCTGGCGCTAAAGCTCCACGCATCCAGGTCCCCGGTGCTGATGCCCGCCAAATACGTGGTCCCGTTGGTAAGGGGGCCGCCATCATCAGAGGGTGAAATGGTGAGCGGACTGCCGGTCTTGGCGAGACTCAAGCGATAATCGCCAATCCCACCCAGGCCTGAATTTCCATCTCCAACGACCACTAGGAAAGTTCCGGTATTCGTGGCGCGAAAGGCGACCTCGGCGGCAGCATGATTGAAATCCGAGCTCAGAGACACGCCATTCGGGCCGTACAATCTCAACCACGGATACAACCCGCTTGCCGCCATGACTTCGCCCATGCGCACCAAAATATTTTCTCCGGCGGCGGCATTAAAACTCCATGCGTCAAGATCGCCATTCTCAATGGCCGCCAAATAGGTTGTTCCATTGACCAACGAACCGCCTTCATCCGTTGGGGAAATGGCAAGCGGGCCGCCCGACTTGGCGAGACTCAACCGGTAATCACCCAATCCCGCCCGCCCGCTGTTGCCGTCACCGAAAAATAACGTAAAGGTGCCGCTATTAGTGGCCCGGAAAGAGACTTCGGCTGCGGCAGGATTGAAATCCTGGCTAAGCAGCACGCCATTGGGACTGAACAACCGGAGCC
Organism: uncultured Verrucomicrobiae bacterium; assembly: GCA_963760275.1. Lineage (GTDB taxonomy): Bacteria > Verrucomicrobiota > Verrucomicrobiia > Limisphaerales > SIBH01 > JANNGC01. Next base: position 113,644 of record CAVXCM010000002.1, on the reverse strand, counting down.
ACGGGTAAAGCGTGGTGGAGGCGGTTTCGCCGACTCGCGCCACGATATTCTCACCAGCGTTCGCGATGAAGGTCCATTGATCCACATCCCCAACTTCTATAGTCCCCGTATACGTTGTCCCGTTAACCAATGCTCCCCCCTCGTCCGACAGCGATAGCTGAAGCGGACTCCCGGTCTTGGCGAGGCTCAAACGATAAGTACCCATGCCGGTCCGTCCGCTGTTTCCGTCGCTGGTCATGACGGTAAAGGTGCCGCTGTTTGTGGCGCGGAACGTCACTTCAGCGGCTGCTGGATTGAAATCGTCGGCAAGTTGAACGCCGTCGGGCCCAAAAAGGCGGAGCCAAGGATAAAGGCTGCTCGCCTCGATGGTTTCGCCCATCCACACGGCGAGAGTCTCACCGGCATTCGCAGTAAACGTCCACCCGTGCACGTCGCCGTTCTCGATCGTCGCCGCGTATGAAGCGGCGTTCGTCAGGGTGCCGCCATCTTCACCGGGAGACGTCATCAAACCTCCGCCAGTCTTCACCAGGCTCAGACGATAATTGCCCGTGCCATCACGACCGCTGTTGCCGTCTGCAATCACGACGAGAAAAGTTCCGCTGTTTGTGGTTCGCACAGTGACGTCGGCCGCGCCGGGGTTAAAATCGTTGGCCAATAAAACCCCGTCCGGTCCGTAAAGGCGCAGCCAAGGATACAACGTGCTGCCCGCCATCGTCTCACCCATCCACACTGAGATGCTTTCCCCGGCATTTGCCCCAAAAGTCCACGCATCTGCATCGCCCGTTACTATCGCCGACAAATACGAAGCTCCATTCGCCAGCGGCCCACCCTCATCGCCTAAAGCAATCATCAGAGCGCTTCCTGTCTTGGCCAGTGTCAGACGGTAACTGCTCGTTTGATTGCGCCCAACGCTCCCATCCGCCACAGAGACGGTGAACGTCCCGCTGTTTGTTGTGCGCACGGAGACTTCGGCGGCGGCGGACCCTGCACTCGCGGCCAACAAGGCTCCGTTCGGCCCAGTGAGCCGCAGCGCCGGAACGAAGGGGCCGGCAGCGGTTTCACCCAGGTGCAGGACAAGACTCTCACCCGCGGTGGCTGTGAAACTCCACGTGTTAGTCTGGCCTGCCACCGCAATGTTACCCAGGTGAGCTAGGCCATTGGTGAGAACGTTGGCGCTGCCCGGGCCAACGGAGCTTCGCGACATGCTGAGACGGTACGTGCCCGCGCCGACCTGGTTCGCGTCGCTCACCAGCAGGGTGTAGGTGCCGCCCATCTCAATGGCCGCCTCCAGAGTGCCCGCCGTAGCACCTTGAGCGGTCGCCTGCCGATGCCCGTCCGCGTTGAACAACTCAATTCGCGGCGTGAAGTTTGCGCCTCCCGTTAGTTCCGTGAGCAACACCGTGATGCGTTCCCCAGTCGTTGCAGCGAACGTCCAGAGATCGAAATCCCCCACGCCAATCGCAGCATCCTGTGGCACAGCATCCATCAACGCGCCGCCTTCATCTCCCTGAGGCACAACGAAATCCCCCGGCGCTTTCGCGAGATGGAGTTGATACGTCCCATTTCCACTCGTGCTCAAATCGCTAACCGCGACAGTGTAAGTGCCACTGAGGCTTGCTTGGGCATCAACGCGCGCCACCAATCCATCCGAATCGACGGCCAGTCTCGAGCCGTTGGGTGAGAACAGTTCGAGCACAGGTGTGAAGCCAGCAGCCCCACTGACTTCATTGACCTGGAGCGCAATTCGATCGCCCTGCGACGCGGTAAACGTCCAGAGGTCGATGTCACCGGAATCGATCGTCCCGGATTGGTTTGCCCCGTTGGTTAACGCACCTCCCTCATCGCTCATCGGAACGACAAACGCAGCCGGCACTTGCGCCAAACGCAGACGATAAGTGCCCGAGCCAGTCTGATTCAAATCGCTGACCATTACCGTATAGGTTCCGCCGAGCGCAGCCTGCGCCTCGACTCTGGTCGCCACGCCGCCGGAATTCCCGGCCAAACGCCGGCCATCAGGAGTCAACAATTCGACCAGCGGAGTGAACGCTGCGCCGCCGGTCACCTCCGCGAGTTGAACGATAATTCGGTCTTCGGGATTCGCGGTGACAGTCCACAAATCCAAATCTCCCACCTCAATGGTCCCCTGGTAATTCGCCCCATTTGTTAAAGCGCCGCCGTCGCCCCCGGCTGGAACCGTCAAACCTCCTGGGACCTGGCCCACCCGCAGGCGGTAGGTGCCCATCCCCGACTGGTTAAGATCACTGACGACCACCGCGAAGCTGCCGGTGACATGCGCCTGAATGTCCAGTCGCGCCACAGAAGGGCCTGAATGGCTGCCCACTCGAAAGCCGTCGGGTCCGTACAAATCAATTCTCGGGGTAAAAGCGGCGCCGCCGGAAAGCTCCGCAACCTGAACGACGATGCGGTCTCCCACGTTGGCCGGAAGGGTGAACGTATCCATTTCGCCAGCAGTTGAAATCACGCCGTCGTGCGCAATCCCATTCGTCAGCGTTCCCTGGCCCAGAGCATAGCCGGAGAAGAAAAGAAATGCCCCAAGAGCGAACCACGTTCTACCCCAACCGAATGAGCCGAAGGAGTATTTGAGAAGGTGCAGACCAACTGGAAAACACAAAGGCCCGTGAACGTTCGGTTGTGAGGCGATGATGGGAACAAGGGTTGCGTGAAATGAAAAGTCGCAGGCTGTTTTCATGAGTGCTCCTGATGGTTGTTTGCTTTCCGTCAACGGAGGCAAAGCCCTAAGAAGCCGACTACGCGCGTGCGAACCGGTTAGCGCAAGCTGATTTTTGAATGACCTTTGCGACCCTCCAGCCATTGAAATGAGGAGAGTCCAAAACGATGGGACAGCGACACAACGGAGTCAGTCAGAGGGGAAAGGCACGACTAATTCTCGGTTTCAAACGAACGATTAGAATCGCAATCGCGGTCTTAGAAAATGCTGGTTCCGTCGAACGTGACGTGATCCACGATGTTCCATCCGAAGTAGAATTCCTCCAGCGTCATGGTCACGTAATACTCGTCAGGACGTGGAGGGCGAAACGAATCTCGAACCGAAAACAAAATGTCTGACTGGCCGTAGATGCGCCCCACTCGCGTGGTGCTCATGGGAAATCCACGCAGGAAGTTTCCACCCTCATATGGGGTCTCAGTCGCCCAAAGGCGAATACGCAAAGGCCCGCTTCGCCCGCTGGCTCGCTCGTTTCGGATTGTCTCGACGAACAGTTCCACTCGTCGATTTCCCGCCAGCCATGAAATATCGCCCACGAAACCGATGTCTCCGTTGCCGCTGTTGTAATAAGCCGCCCCCTCCCCAAACCCACCAAAATTCACCAGGCCCGCAAAGTTCTCCGAATCGACGATGAAAAAATCTGTACCCGCTCCGCCCAAGTCCTCCTCCAAAGTCATCGTCGTGTAGTAAAGGCCAGGTGGGGGCGCGACATATTTAACCAACCGACGGATATTACTGAACGCAATCCCAGCGGGAATCGGTTTGATGTTCAGTGTGGCAACGACCCAACCCGAGATTCCGCTTACTCCATCGTAGGGCTCAGTGGTGGCCCAGATTTGCAGGCGCAGAGCGCCACTAACGCCTTCAGGCCGGTTATTTTCGATTGTCTCGGCCCGAATGCGAACACGGCTGGATGTTTTCTCCCAGGCGACATTTCCAATGAGGTCAAGATCCTGCGCACTTGCAGCCAGACAAAACGCCCAGAGAAGTAAAACAACCGATAGGCGCTGAATTCTTCTCATATCCTGAATCCCCCGAATGTCGCGGCGTCCGCCAAGGCTTTCGAGTGCTGACAAACAAATATCCCTTACACGCCCTGCAGGGCACCAGTCGAGTCGCCGAACGAGTCCACCTTTACGCCCATTCGGTTCAGCATGGTCACGTAGAGGTTGTTCATCGGGGTGTTCGAGCCCGGATCAAAATGCCGACCGGGGTTGAAGGTACCACCAGCCCGGCCCGCGACGATTACCGGCAAATCAGTATGGCTATGCGCATTGCCATCGCCCAAGCCGCTGCAATACACGACCATGGAGTTATCCAAGAGTGACTTCCCATCGCGATCCCTGGTCTCACGCATGCGCTTGAGAAAATAAGCAAACTGCTCCGCGTAGAACGCATCGATCTTCGCAATCTTTTCCAAAATGTCGGCCTTGTTCTGATGATGTGACAGGTTGTGATGCCCGTCCGAAACGCCAATGTCTTTGAAACTGCGATTGCTGCCGTCATGCGCGAGCAGGAAGGTTCCCACCCGCGTGGAATCTGTCTGGAACGCTAATACGAGCATGTCTCCCATCAGCCGGATGTGCTCCCGATAATCCGTCGGAATACCCGAGGGCGTGTCTGCCTGGGGATCAGGCAGGTTCCGAAAGCGCTCTGCCTTCTGGATGCGATTTTCAATCTCCCGAACGCCGGTCAAATACTCATCAAGCTTCTGCTGGTCATTGCGACCAAGCTGGCGCTGCATGGATTTCGCGTCGTCCATGACAAAGTCCAGGATGGACCGTTGTTGAGCAATACGCTGATCAAAATTCCGCTGACGGTCACCGGGTTTGCCCGAACCAAAGAGCCGTTCAAACACAAGCCGGGGATTTGACTCGGGAGCCACAGGCGTCGTCTCCGAGCGCCAGGAAAGATTAAACTGATACGCGCAGGAGTAGCCGGAATCGCAAGAGCCGGATTTGCGTACGCCATCGCAGGAGAGTTCCAGAGAAGCGAAGCGGGTGGTATCCGCCAAATGCCTTGCCGCCACTTGATCGACGGAGACTCCCACACGAATGTCCGCGCCCGACGTCTTTTTGGGGCGCGCCCCGGTCAGGATGGAAGCGTTAGCCCGCGCATGATCTCCAGCCCCGTCGGCCCCCGCAGTACCGTTCTTTTGGTCCAACTTGCTGATGATCTGGAAATCCTGCCGATAGGGCGCCAGCGCTTGGAGTGAAGGTCCCAATTCGTAGTCCGTGCCGACGCCAGTCGGCCGCCACATCTTACGATTGACGCCGTTCGGCACGTAAAGAAAGGCCATGCGCAAAGGCGCTCCGCTGGCAGTCGTGGCCAGTCGAGGCGACGCCGCGCCCAAGGCGCGCAACGGAAGCACGGACTCAAAAGCGGGCACCGCTAGGCACACGCCCAGACCACGCAAAAAATTCCGCCGGTTCACTTGCAATTTGGTTTCCATACGGTTGTTCAGAATAACTCCTCAGACGCAATGCGCCCAAAACAAATTTACTTTTTTCCCGTCAGCTTGGCATCCGTTAACAACCGGTCGCCGTCTCCACGACGCATCTGGAAAGGAGCGCTCTCCACGATGCCGTAGACCAGTGCGCGCGTCTTGCCACCGTCGCGCTCCAGCTGCGTCACCACATTCTCAATCGTGGGCGCGTCATAGTACTCCACTCCTCTCCCCGTGGCATAAGTCAAAAGCTTCTCCGTGGCGCACCGGTAGAAGTCGCGTTTGCGGGACGTCACCAATATGCGCGCCAGTTCCAGGGAATTGGTGAATTTCTCGCCGGTAATGAGTTGGCCGGCAGTGTCAATCGGCTTCCCGGCTTCCGTGTCGCGGAACATTCCAATCGCGTTGAAGTTCTCCAGCGCCAGACCAATTGGATCCATCCGGGCGTGGCAGGAAGCGCAAATGGCTTTCTCGCGATGGATCTCCATCGTTTCACGCATCGTCAACTGCCGATCGGCATCGCGCTTAACCTGCTCCAGTGGTGGCACGTTCGGCGGTGCTGGAGGCGCGGGAGTACCAAGAAGGTTATCCAAGACGAACAAGCCGCGCTTTACCGGCGAGGTCCGAGTGGGGTTTGAAGTCACGAGCAAGTAAGTCCCATGCGTGAGCAAACTGCCGCGATTCGAATTCCTGGGCAACGTGACTTTGCGCACCTCCGGCCCCTTGACCCCTTCGATGCCGTAAAAATTAGCGAGGCGTTCGTTGAGGAACGTGTAGTCCGCGTAAAGAAGCTCCGTCAGCGGCCGGTTTTCTTTCACGAGGAATCCAAAGAGCATCTCGGTTTCCTGGCGCATCGCCCGGCGGACGCCGCCGTTGAAGATCTTCTCCGCTTCTTCTGAATTCCGGATGCGTAGAATCCGTTGCGCATCAATGCTGATCGTCTCAACGTCGCGTGTTTGCAGCCATTGCCCGGCGAAGTTGCGAACGAAACGACGACCCTTGTCATCCTTTAACATCCGGTCCACTTGCGGGCGCAAGTTCGCGCGCAACTTTCCATCGCGCGCCAGGGCAAACAATTCTTCGTCCGGGAGGGAGCTCCACAAGAAGTAAGAAAGCCGGGACGCCAGCGCAAATTCATCGACGCGAACCACTTTGGCGGGGTTATTTGGCTCAGCCTGAATCTCGGCGCGAAACAAGAATCGAGGCGAAGCCAGAATCGCAGTGAGCCCCTGCCCCACTCCCCGCTCAAAGCTCGAACCCGGCTGCTTCGCGGCTGTATCGGCAATGCTCACCAGTCGCTGCAACGTCGGCTCATCAACCGGTCGCCGAAAGGCGCGCCCCGCAAAGTGGCGTAGAATCTTACGTGCATACTCGCGCTGAGCTTTCGCATCCTTCGGCGGTGTGCCTTCAAAAAAGATGCGGAAATACTCCTTGGGATGTTCCACAAAACTTCCGTCCATCGGGCCGCGGAGTGTGAGTTTATCCACTTGGGCGTGCAGTTTGTTTTCCCCCTCGTTCGGCTCGCGTTTGGGAATCGTTTCAAACGAGATGACGTGCGTGCCTTTTGTCAATACCACCTCATCCGCGATGGAAATGCTCTTGCGATGATCCCAACCAATATCGCGCCGCTCCACTTCGATACCGTCCACCTTCAAAACGGCAGTCGCCGCGTGGACGCTCGCGGCGGTTTCAGAACCCTGCACCGCTAGATCCACGGAGATACGGTACGGTCCTGGATGCGTAATCTCCCGCACGCTTTGCACCACGTTGGTTTCGCTGAAAGGAAGATTCCTGGCGTTCCGTTTCGGATCCCTTTTGTCCCGCAACTGGTCGGAGCTCACCACTTGGATCGGAATCCGCGGTTCGCCCGTCGTCACCAGTTTGTCGGCAATCTCTTGTGCGGCATCCAGGTACTTTTCCAGAAGCAATGGCGACATGGTGAGAACATCCCCAATGTTATCGAAGCCATACCCGCTGTCGTCTGCGGGAAAAGCCTCCGTCGTATCAAATTCAACCCCGAATAAATCCAGAATTGTATTCCGGTACTCCTCGCGATTCAGCCGCCGAATCGTCACCCGGCCAGGATCGGGATTGGCTGGATCCAGGCGAAACACGTCACGCTCGATCCATTTGGCGATCTCCCTTCGCTCCGCGTCACTGGGCTGTGGCTTCTTCGCCGGAGGCATCATTTGGGTCTGCAAATTCTGCCACACAGAAAGCCAGAGCTTCTGGTTACTCACATGGGCATTGAAGTTGGTGTAATCGTCGAGGCTGACCTCGCCCTTGTCCGCGCCGTCACCGTGGCAATCGAAGCAATAGGTTTTCAGGAGCGGCTCCACCTGTTTCTTAAAAATTTCTTCAGAGCCAGCTGCGCGGCTATCCTGCGAAACGCCCAGCGCCACAGCCAGAATCGCTCCGACCGTCCAAACCATTGTCATTGTGTTTCCTAGTGTCATCGAGTCGGCAACTCAGACGCGCCGAACCGCGGCGCATTCAGACGTTTCCATGGCCGGAAGCGTGACGCGAATTTTAAGCAGCGACGCAAAAAAAGTTCAGCCACCCGGAGATTCTGCCGAAAACATTTTCATGGCGCGAATTTGCCAATGCTGCGGACAAACCCATGAAGGGCTGCCACTCGATATCGTGTTCGGGAAACCGGGCGCTTACCTTGCGTTGAAAACGCATCAACAGCGCATGCGCTGCAAAGTGACCGACGAGTTATGCGTCATCGGCAAGAAGCGCTTCTTCATTCGCGGCTGCGTTCCTGTGCCACTCCGCGAGACCGGCGGCACTTTTATCTGGGGCCTCTGGGCGGAAGTTTCCTCGGCCGTGTATCACCGCTACCAGGAACTCTTCGACGTGGATGCCACGAACGAACCCTTGTGCGACGGCTCCCTTTCGGTGGAGCGTGAGCCGCTGCTCCGCGGGCTGGATCAACTTCCCGTAAAGATCCGTTTCGAGAAACCCTCCCAACGCCCCACCTTCCTGATTGAGCCGAGCAATCACTGGATTTGCCGGGACCAACAGAATGGCATCACGTTGCATCGCCTCCATGAAGTTCTGCACGCCCTCTTCCCGCAGCACTTCTAAGCGTCTCGGCCAGCACCTCGCTAGTGCGCCTTCCAATGCTTTATCTAATCCCGTAAAACGGGCTTCGTGAACCCCTGGACCCTAGCGCGTTACCTTGCCGGTAACGCACGGGCGATTCGCACGGTCGCCGAAAACTCCGCTGCCCTTCCCTTCAGCATTGCACTCGTCCTCCTCACTGCCGTCGCGCGAAATTACGATCAGACCCACATCTCTGAAACACCCCTATGGCTTTTTGGATCACTCATTTTCTCACTCTTCTCCGGCTCTCTACTTTACCTGATCGTTTACAAGGGCTTTGTTCGAAGACACCTGAGTAATGAAACAAAACCTTCCGAAAATGCCCAATGGTCGCGCTTCATGGCACTTTTTTGGATGACTGCCCCGATCGCTTGGCTCTACGCCATTCCAGTGGAGCGCTTTCTCCCTTCGTATCATGCGGCACAAGCCAACCTCACGCTGCTTGCGATCGTCTCCGTCTGGCGGGTCCTCCTAATGAGCCGGATTATTTCTGTTCTGAACGGAGTGCGTTTTCGGCGAGCCGTCGGATTGATTCTGCTGGGAGCATCCATCGAAGTCATCATCGTCGGCTTCTTTGGGGTGAACCTGAGCAAACGGATCATGGCCGGTATGAGTGGAATGAGAAATTCGCCGGAAGAAGATCTACTAAGCAGCGCCCTCGGAACCGCATGGATCTCGTCGTGGGTCGTGCTACTGGTCATGCCCATTCTCCTTGCGGCATGGCACTTCCGCGGCTCAACCGTTCCCTTCCCCGCGAAGGTGAGTCGAAAAGCTCCGTGGATAACGCTGTCGGCTTTTGTGATTGCCTGGGCAGCTTTGGCTTGGCCGGAGCAAATGAAACAACGCCTGTTCTTGCAGCATCAGCAACTCGTCTTCAGCCACCGCTACGCCGAAGCGCTACAGTTGTTGCAACAACATCAAAGGAGGGACTTCCCCGCCAGCCGACGGCTCGAGCCGAATCCTTACGAATATACAGTGTGGGATCACCTTCCTCCTGTTGTTTCCATTCTATCCACGAACACGGCACCGTGGATTCGCGACGTTTATCTTTCCCATCTCTCCCGCACGTTGGTTCACCAACGGTCCCGCTATGATTCACTGACCAATGTAGCCCCCATGTACGAGGCGGTGGAACGCTTGCCCGAAGGACGCGAGTGGATGCGCACCAATCAGACACAACTCGCACGGCAAGGCATCACCGGCGGGAGTCGTGGAAGAGAGGATTCGTCCAGCGCAGAAGAGCGGGCGCACCGGAAAATATTGGATGCCTTTCAACGCTTGGAAATGACCGCGACAAACCTGGGTCGGCTCAAAATAAATTAGCCATGCACATCGGTCTGATTGCCATGAGTGGAGTGCGGGTGAAATCCGCTGAACTCGCCGCGCTGGGAGTGACTCTTCCCGGTTTCGTTCGCCGAGGCAAAGTCATCGCCTCTTTGCCGAGTCTCGGACTTCTTACGGTCGCAGGCATGACGCCACCGCGACACGAGGTCACTTACCTGGAGATCGAGGAACTCCAGTCGGATACCACTCTGCCCGATTTTGACCTGGTCGGCATTTCCTCCATGACGGCCCAGATCGCTGAGGCGTACGCTGTAGCCGACTCGTATCGAAGACGAGGCACCCTTGTTGTGATCGGTGGACTACATGCGTCACAACTACCGCACGAAGCGTTGGCTCACGCCAACGCCGTTGTCCGGTTCAGCGCTGAGGGGATCTGGCCACAAGTCGTCACCGACGCAGAAAATGGCGCGTTGCTCCCCATCTACATCGGCGCCAAAGATCGGGTGTTTTCGCACGAACTCTACACGATGCCGCGCTTCGACCTGCTCGCCGGCCGCGAATACAACCGCGTGACGGTGCAAACTTCGCGTGGCTGTCCCAGGGCGTGCGAATTTTGCGCCGCCAGCCTGCGCATAACGTCGCAGTTCAACCAGAAGCCCGTTGAGCGGGTAATCAATGAAATCCGCGCGGCGAAAGGGCAGGTCCGCCAGCCGTACTTCGAATTCGCCGACGACAATACCTTCCTGAACAAAACATGGAGCAAGCGAATGCTGCGCGCGTTGCGCGACGAAAGTATCTACTACTTTACCGAAACCGATACTTCGGTTGCGGACGACCTTGAATTATGTGATCTGCTCGCGCAATCCGGCTGCCGTCAGGTCTTGATCGGATTCGAAAGTCCATCCGCCGAAGACCTCACGGGTTTGGATCCAGTCTCATGGAAGAGAAGGCAGGCGCCAAAATACCGACGGATCATTGACACACTTCAATCGCGGGGCGTCAGCGTCAATGGCTGCTTCATCCTCGGTTTGGATTCCCACACGCCGGATGTCTTTCCGACGGTGCTGGACTTCGTCCGCACTTCTGGCCTTGCAGAAGTTCAATACACCGTCCTCACACCATTTCCCGGCACGCCTCTATACGACCGGTTGAAAGCGGAAGGACGCTTGAGGAGTGATGAGTTCTGGGATGCGTGCACCCTGTTCGACGTTAATTTTCACCCCCAGAAGATGAGCCCGGAAGAACTTGAGGCCGGGCTCAAATGGTTGTTTCGCGAAATGTACACACGAGAAGAAACAGCGAAACGATTGCGCGGCTTCGTTGCAAGCAGCGGGCGGCGGCCCCCTGTCGCGAACGACCCAATTTCCATCGAGCATTAATTACAAAACATCTTCCGCGCTCGCCCGGGGAACGTCGCGGGGTTCTGGTGCCGTCCTGCTCTTCTTGTCCTGGAGACTTTCCTTGGTTTCATGCGTAGCGGTTTCCAGCAATTCACCTGAGCGCGCCTCGAGGAACGTCTTCAGTTCCGCCGCCGCTTTGCCGCCGAAGCCGGGCACGCTCGCGATCTCTTCCAACGTTGGCCAGGCGCAATCGTTGCACGGAGCCGAACTTTTTCAACAGGGCGGCCTTGCGCCGTTCGCCGATGCCGGGGAATTCGTCGAGAATGCTCTCGGAAATTTTCTTCACGCGAAGCTGCGCATTGTAGCGTTCGCCACGCGATGCGATTCATCGCGGATGCGCTGGAGCAACTTGAGCGCGTTGCTCTCGTGCGACAAACGCAGTGGCTCCTTCTCACCCGGGAAATAAATCTCCTCGAACTCTTTCGCCAGGCCGATGATGGGAATGCGCGCCAGGCCCAGCTTTTCCAATTCCGCACACGCCGCGTTGAGTTGACCCTTGCCGCCGTCGATGACGATGAGGTCCGGCAGGTTCGAGCGGCACGGGAGGCAACGTGGGCACTTCGGTCAGGGTGAGTGAACCATCCTCGCCGCTCACGTAAACGCTCACGACATTCTTAGTCGGCGCAACCGGACGCGGTCTCGTCGTCCGCTCATCTTTCGAAACGCCTCCCACGGATTTCTTCATGAGCGTGCGCAACTCATCCACGAGCGGCTCGTCCTCCTCATTCTCCCGCGTCGTTTCGCCGTTGGCCTCGCGCAGCAATCGCGAGTAGCGGCGCCGCACCGCTTCGGCGATGCACGCGAAGTCATCCTGGCCGACGACCGTCTTCATTTTCATGCGCCGGTAATTCGCGCGGTCCGGCCGCCCATTTTTGAAAGCCACGATCGAGGCCACGGCGAAGGTGCCGCTGATGTTCGAGATGTCGAAGCCTTCGACTCGCACCGGCGGCGCAGGCAGCTTCAACACTTTTCCCAGCTCAAGATTGTCGCGCTCCGGCATGACGGACACGGGAAGGTTCCACGGCGTGCGCTCAAACCGCGTCGTCTTCTGCGTGGTGCGCCGCATGGCAGTGATCGCATCGCGCAACTCAGCAGCCTTCTCATATTCCTGGTTTAACGCGGCCTTGCGCATCTCTGCCATCGAGATGTTCCTCCATCTCCTCGCATTGGCCGGAGAGGAACTCACAAGCCGCGAGCACCTGCTCCTTGTATTGCTCCTGCGTCACATTGCCTACGCAAGGCGCGGTGCAGAATTTCAAATGGCCGTAGAGACAATGTTTGTAATCCGCCTCCGTCGGCGTGAGCGGGCGGCAGCCGCGCAAATTGAATTGTCGGCGCATCGAGCGTCAGGGTGCTGCGCAACGCGCCTGCGTTGGGAAAGGGACCGAAGTAGCGAGCGCCATCGTCCTGTTTCAAGCGGGTGAGGGTGAAGCGCGGGATGGGATCGTTCAGGTTCACCTTGAGCAGGAGAAACCGTTTGTCATCGCGAAAGCTGATGTTGTAGCGCGGCTGGAACTCCTTGATCAGTTTGCCTTCGAGCAACATCGCCTCGGGCTCGCTGCGCACCGTATGCACGTCCAGATCGTAGATGGCATCGACCAGGGCATTGAACTTCACATCCCAGCCCATGCGCCGCGACGGATGGAAATACTGCGAGACGCGCTTCCGCAAATCGCGCGCCTTGCCCACATAAATCACGCGGCCGAAGCGGTCCTTCATCAGGTACACGCCCGGCTTGTGCGGGCAACTGCGAGAGCTTGTCTCTGATTTGATCCGTCACGGGCATCGCCGCAGAATCTCCACGCAAAGACCCGATCGAGCAAAGCCGGAGTTTCGGATTTACTTAAAAATGAACAGGCAGGCACACTCGCTTAGCTCATGCAGTTTATTCCTGCCGTTCTAATTCTGTGCTCATTTCTATCGGCCGTCCTCGCTCAGCCAGTAAACGACTCCGTTTCCCATGCCGTACCGTTAAACGGATTCAGCGTGGAATGGGCTGGAACTCTGGCTGCAGCCACCACCGAACCAGGCGAGCCATCGCCAGCCGGCTTCGCTCCTACTGCATCCGTTTGGTACGCCTGGAGTGCACCCTTGAGAGGTAACGTGGAAATGGGATTCACCCTTACCGAGCCTCCCGACGAACACCGCTTTGGCTGTGTACACCGGCTCCACGATTTCCAACCTCTCTTTGATCGCCAGCAACTTCACTGCCGGCAGCATCCTCACGGCACGCGTCAATGCAGGAATGACCTACCTGATTGCAGCCGACCACACGAACGACGTTTTGTTTGAGTTGCAGCTCTCCTTGTCGCCGTCACCGTTGAATGATTACTTCACCAATCGCGTCGTGCTCACGGGGAACACCGGCGCGGTATCGGGAACAGTGGTGAATGCGGGTGTCGAGCCGGGGGAACGATCCGCCTCAAGTTCCTTCCAAACGGTGTGGTGGACGTGGACCGCCCCCGATAATACCGGCGCCATTTTTCAGTTTTCGGATCCGTCTTACGTCCTGGAGGTTTTTGTCAATGACACCCTCGAATCACTGCAACCGTTGGGGCTTTTCACTTTCACTTCCCATGGATTTGGCCGCTACACACTTTTGCCTGCCGCTGGGGCGACGTATCAACTGCGCGTCCGCCCCACCGCCGGGACGGCACCCTTCAGTTTCATTTGGTATCAAGGTTCAGCCCTTGCGCCCAATGACCACATCGCCAATCGCGCAATAGTGACTGGCACCAATGTGACCGTGAACGACGATCTGGCGTCGGCCACGCGAGAAGTGGGGGAACCGACCCACGGGCCGGCCAGCGGCAATGCCTCGGTCTGGTTCGGATGGCGCGCCCCGGCAAGTGGAACGTTGCGCTTCAGTTGGAATTTCACCTCCACCATGACGGCTGCTTTCTATCGCGGGACGAATTTCACCTCGCTCACTCCGCTTGCCACAGGCCTTTCTTCGTCCTCTTCCAGCACGATTCTTACTGTCGTGAGCGGAGTAGATTACTCTTTCGTCGTCGATGGAACTATCGCTTCGGGCGCCTTCACGCTCGGCCTTTTGTTCAGTCCGGCCCCGAGCAATGACGACTTCGCCAACCGAATCGTCTTGGCGGACGAGAACCCGGCAGCAAGTGGAACAACTGCAGGCGCTGGTAAGGAAACGGGTGAACCCAATCACGCTTCCAGCACCAGCCGCACGGGGAGCGTCTGGTGGGATTGGCAACCGGCCACTTCCGGGCCAGTGACCCTCGTGGCCGAAGGTGCGGGTCTTGACCCAGTGCTCGCCGTATACACCGGCACAGCAATCAATAGCCTGGTCACCGTAGCTTCAAACAACGATTACCTGCCTGACATGCGGGACAGCCGGGTCACCTTCAATGCGGTCACGGGAACGCTTTACCACATCGCGGTAGCGACGATTCCCAGTGCGAGCGGCCGGGTCAATCTCAGCGTTTTACGCAAGGCCCCGCCTAGCGTCAGTTGGCTGCAACCCGCCACGAACGTTGTTCTGGCACTAGGGGCAAGTGTGGATGTCGAAGCAGACGCGAGTGCTCCCAGTGGCAGCATCAGCCAAGTTACAATTCAGGACGGCCCGAACGTCATCGCCAGATTTGCGGACGCTCCCTTCTCGTTTTCACTGACCAATCTGCCTTACACCAATCTCACGTTGTTTGCCTACGCCCGGGATGGCGATGGATTGGTCAGCGTGACGACCCAGCGTCTCATTCGCGTCGCGCCGCCCAACGATATTTTCTCCAACCGGGTCGTGATTGCGCAGAACGCGTCATCGGTTACTGGCACCCTGTCCGGTGTTATCCGCGACACAAACGAACCGCGACAGCTCTTTGGCGCCAACCGCGTCGCATGGTGGTCGTGGACCGCCCCCAGCAACGGAACCGTTCACCTGGCCATCAACCATGCTGGTGGCTCGAGTGCCGTCTCGGTTTACACCGGATCCACACTTGGCGCGCTGATAGTCGTCGGCACAAGCGCCTCGCGTAGCCGCGTGACCTTTGCCGCTCAAGCCGGCGTGGAGTATCAAATTGCCGCGGAAGGTTTTGGCTCCGGTGGCGAGGTCGTCATCTCCTTCGTCAACCCTCGTTTTCCGCTAAACGATTATTTTACCAACGCGATCCCGATCCTGGGAACCAATGCGGTCGTGACGGAATCAAATGTCGAAGCCAGTGCCGAAACGGGTGAGCCGCGCCACGGTGACTGGACGGCAAACCGTTCCTTGTGGTGGACCTGGACCGCTCCCGCAAACGGGATTGTCTTTCTCGCTACGGAGGGCAGTAGCTTCGATACGACGCTGGGCGTTTATCTGGGCAACTCGGTTTCGGCGCTGACCAACGTGGCGGGAAATCGAACGTCCAAGCTCTCTGGCAACAGCGCGGTCTCGTTCCGTGTCACCCACGGAGTGACTTACCAAATCGCCGTCGATGGCTTCTTTAGCCTTGGTGATGTGCGGCTCGGGTTCACCTTTGTCGCCGTGCCGGGCAATGATTCATTCGATCAGCGCTTTGTGCTCAACGGACAAACCAACGTCGTCACCGCTCATAATGCCGCTGCGTCGCGCGAGAGTGGCGAACCCGTGCCGTCCGGGTTCGGCGTGGGGAGAACATTATGGTGGACTTGGACGGCGCCTCGCTACGGCCGGGTGACGTTGAGCACAGAGGGTTCGGTCCTTAAAAACGTTCTGGCGGTTTATGTACCCTTCACGATGAACCTGGTTGCCATGGCCGATTCCATCACTACGACCGACAACACGCTGCAATTCGACACGGCCGCGGGCGCGACTTACTACCTGCAGCTCGACTCGCAAAGTGTGGCAGCCGGGGCGCTGACGCTGAGGCTGTTCCAGCCTGATTCGGCGTCCAACGATCATTTTGCGCAACGCATCCCGCTCACCGGCTATGTCGCCAACGTGAAAGGGGGAAACTTCAACGCCACGCTTGAGCCATCTGAACCGGTAACGAGTCAGGGCGCGACGGTTTGGTGGTCATGGACGGCGCCGGAATCACGCAGCGTTTCTCTGGTGACTACCGGTGCTGTGCTTCCGAAAGTTGCTGTTTACACAGGCAGTTCACTCGGCGCTCTCAGTTTAGTCGCCACCAACTTTCCGTCCGGAGTTACACTCGACGCCGCCACGTTCGACACCGTCGCGGGGACCGAATACCATTTCAGCTTCTGGCTGCCCGGCAACAGCATGGAACATTTTCAGTTCGGGCTCATGCCAAACGCGGCGCCTGCGGTGGCCTGGGCCACGCCCATTGCCGGCGCGGCATTTTATCCGGGACAAACAATCGACCTAAACGTTGAAGCCACTGACCCGGACGGATTCGTCGCCACCGTCATGCTGACCGCCGGACCATTCGCCAAGCTCGATTCTCTTGCGCCCTATTCCTATTCAGTCTCGAACCTGGCCCTGGGCGACTACCAGGGGAGCGCGCGGGTCACCGACAATTTGGGCGCCTTCACACTAGCAACCGTTCCATTTCGAGTGGCGCCGAGGAATGACGACTTCGCATTTGCGATGACGTTGACAGGGAACGAAGCGCAGGTTGCGTTTGAAAACACGGGAGCGTCTGTCCAAGTGGGAGAACCCCTTCATGTGGGACGGCCCGGAGGCCGTTCGGTGTGGTTCGTTTGGACGGCGCCCGAAACCGGAGTGTATGCCGTCTCCACCGAGGGCAGCTCCTTCAACACATTACTGGCGGTGTACGAGGGAGCAGGCCTTTCAAACCTACTGCAGACGGCGGCTAATGATGACCGAAACCTCTACGACGCGTGGAGCGAAGTGCGAATCCGCGCAGTCGTGGGCACCACTTACGCCCTGGCGGTGGACGGTCGCAACGGTGCCACCGGCTCGGGTTGGCTCATGTTGAATCCGGTGGCGGCGAATGATCAGTTCGAAAACGCCGCGTCTCTGGCTGGCTTCGATACCACGCGCACACGCAACGTGGGCGCTGCGTTGCAAGCAGACGAGCCGTTTCACAACGGAACCCCTGCGGGAGGGTCGCTCTGGTGGGACTGGCTTGCACCCCGCTCCGGACGTTACCGCGTGGTGACCGCCGGCAGCGACTTCGATACCGTGTTGGGAATCTACTCAGGTCAGTCGGTGTCCAATCTCACCCGCATTGGTTCCGATGATGACAGCGCGGGGAGCGGGGCGAGCGTTGTCCGATTCGATGCGATTTCCGGCGAGAAGTATCATATCGCCGTGGCCGGACATGGGACATCGCGGGGGAACATTCAACTGACGGTGGCGACAAACGGCGCACCTACCTTGTTCCGTCCGTTGTCGGTCGGGCAAACCAGCTTTGTGTTTCGCGCTTTGACAGAACCGGGAACGACCAACGCCGCCCAACGTTCCCCGGACCTGATTAACTGGACCTCCTTCGCCACCAATAATTCGGGAGGATGGTGGGTGGATTTCATCGATACCATTCCGCCGGGCAACTCGGCGCGATTCCATCGTGTTCGCCAGCAGTGAGCGAACACGCTGGGACGATCAAAAACTGACGCGGTAGAACTGAAAGGGTTCCGCAATCAGGTTGGTGAAGAAGGCGTTGGTGGCAGCCGCGGTAAACTGCGCTGCAATGCTCCAATTGGTGAGGTTGGCGGTACGCTCCACCGTGTAAGTGACCCCCGGCACGGTCTGCCAACGGAGCGTATTTGTCTTCGCCAGCACCAGGATCGGCCGGGGGACTTCCACGAGGTTCGTCGCGAAGAACTGAATCTTAAAATCCTTCACCACCGCCATGTGCTGCGCCATTCCTGAATCGGCCGTCTGCACCGGCGGCACGAGGTTGAGATTGGGAAAAACGCGGGAGTCAAAAACCAGGCCGTTGTAGCTCTGCGAAGCAATGACGACCGGCACAACATTGGTCGTGAAGTTGAAATTGGGCAGAACGACATCGTAGGGACTGCTGCGGCCCGCGTTTGTGTCTGGGTCGCCATTGTGATCTGCGGGAATCGGGGTGTCGCTCAGGAAAGTCTTCAGCGTTGCGAGCGCGGCTTCGCTGCGGCTTTGTAGGTTGCAGTCGCCCGCCACCACAATCCAGGCACCGGTGGGGAAATTGGTTTGGATAAGATTCTTCAACGCCGTCGCTTCGAGGCTTCGCGTCGTAGCGTCACTGCCTCCTGCCTTCAAATGGACGCTCACCACGTAGAGGTCATTGATTCCTGGTAAGTCGAGCCGAGCCCAGGCAAAGCCGCGATTGGGCAGATAGGGATCATCCCAGGTGCCCGACTGAAGAATCGGATACCGGCTCACCACGCCATTCGGGATATCGTATCCGGCCCCGGTTTCGCGGTAATACTGGAAGTGGGTGCCGAACGCCGTGTCGATGAAGGCTCGAATTTGCGCCGGGGTGTTGTTGCTGTAGTTGAACTCCTGGATCGCCACGATGTCCGGTTTCAGACCTTGAAAGATGCGGATGGCGAAGGGCTCATACTTTTGGGGCGCGCCGGTAAGATTGGCGGCCATCACGCGCACGACCGTTTGCGTGTGCACTTGGACCTCTCGCTGGGCCGCGTGAAGCGCCAGCCCGCCAGCCCCGCCCAGTGCCCACAAGAAAAGCGCCCAGCAACTGTGCCTGAGCTGCCGATTACATGTCGGATCGGGTGCCATCTCCCGCCGCTCAATTCAACTTGGCCAACTCGTTCTTCACCAATTGAACGAGGGGCTTCACCGTTTCGCGGTTGAAGGAGAATTTGCAGCCAGCGGCGGCGAACAACTCCGGAAGCGGTCGCGAATTTCCAAGAGCGAGAGCGCGTTGATAGTTGGCGAGTGATTGCTGCTTGTTCTGCTTCGAGTTCGCCCACACTTGCAGGGCGCCCAATTGAGCGATGCCGTACTCCACGTAGTAGAATGGGTAGAGAAAGATGTGGAGTTGCTCGTGCCAGAGATGTGCACGCGCTTCTTCGTGTCCGATCCAATCCACGTCGCCACCGAAACGATCCATCAGCGCGAGCCAGGCGGCGCTCCTTTCTGCGCGCGTATGCGTCGGGATGGGTGTAAATCCAATGTTGAAACGCATCGACCGTGGCGATCCACGGAAATATTCCGACGATGCCTTCGAGGTGGGTTCGGCGCGCGCGGTTGGCATCGTGCGGGGAATAAAACTCTTCGATGAATTCGTTGCCGAGCAATTCCATGCTCATGGATGCAACCTCGCAAAACTCAATTGGCGCATCCGCGATAGGCGTAGAGCGGTTCATTACGGGTCGCCAGGGCGTGGAAGGCATGTCCAGCCTCATGAAGGATCGTCTCCACGTCACGCTGCAAACCCACCGCGTTCATGAAGATGAACGGCAGCCGTGATTCCGAAAGCGTCGATTGATAGCCGCCAGGGGCCTTGCCCTTGCGGTTGTCGAGATCGAGCAGTCGCTGTTCTTGCATGGCGCGGAAGCCTTTGGCCAAGCCATCGTCAATCTGGTCGAACATCTTCTGTGTCCGCTCGACCATTTGATCGACTTTGTCGAACGGCTTAAGAGGCGGACGGTTCAGCGGATCCACCGATAAATCCCACGGCCGAAGCTTTTCCAACTTCAACTGTTGGCGACGCGCCGCCTGCAGCTCGCGCTGGAGCGGCATCACTTCCTTTTCGATCGCCTCGTGAAAAGCGAGGCAATCGTCCGGGGTGTAATCAAAACGGCCCCGCAACTTGAACGCGTAATCCCGGTAGTTGGAGAAACCGGCGTTCGCTGCGATCTGGCCCCGCAACTTTACCAGTCCATCAAAGAGGTCTTCGAACTTCTCGGTCTCTTCCATGCGCCGCTTCGTCACTGCCTCCCAGGCTTCCTGCCGCAAAGCCCGGTCGGGTTCTTCCTGATACTTACCCATCTGAATGAGTGTCTTTTCCTCGCCGCGAAAATGAACGGTGAGCCCGCCCGAGAGTTTTTGATACTGCTGGCCCAGCTTGGCTTCCTCCGTTTCAAGCGGCACGTTTTCCGGGCGGAACAGTTCCACGTGCTGCTTTGTGTCACGGTCGAAAACTTCATAACGCGGGCCGGGCAATTTACCGCGCAAGGGCTGCGCCAGGTACGTCTGCTCCAGCTTGAATTGCCAGGGTTTGGTTTCCGGTTCGACCTGTTCAACGAAATGCAGGTAAGCCTTTTCGGCGTCGGCATTGTCCGTATGACACGTCATCGCGATATAGCGTTTGGCCCCTTCTTCATCCAGCGCCGCCGACAACTCACTCCACGCCAGCAATGCCCCTTCCAGCTCAGCCACGGTGGTGGCCGACGCGATTTGGTGCTCCACCTTTTCGAAGAGGGGCGCGATTTGTTTCCAATCTCCCAAGTTGATTTCTGCCGGGACCAACTGACGCGGGGTGTGCACAGGCAAATCTCCGAACGGCAATAAATTCATGCGCAAACAATGCGGCTAATTGATGAAAAGACAAAAGATTTGAGAGCCGCCGCGGCATCGCCCAGTCTCTCGGCATGTGGCTTTCCGAAGAGGAACAATTGATCATGCGTTATCTCCAACTCGCAGGTGAAAATGGCGCCTCCGCCCGCGAGATTTGCCGCAAGGCTTCCACAAAAGACGCTTGGAAGGAAAATGAGCGTTGGGCCATGCCCCACCTTTCCGGCCTCAAAGATAAACACCTCATCGAAACCACGCCGGGAGGCGCTTTTCGCCTTTCCTCTACTCCGGGCAGAACCGAATGAAGGTGGCTGAAGTGGAATCAGGCGTGACAAGAAAGGCTGGCTTCACGTCGATAAAACATTTTCAAATGATGTGAGTATGCGATCAAAATTATTTCCCAAACCCAGTCACCTGAACCCGCATGCCGGGTTGGTAGGCGTGCTGCTCGCCGCTCTGACTTGTTGCGTCCAAGCCGCGGACTGGCCGCATTGGCGGGGACCACAGCGGAACGGAACGTCAACCGAGAGTGGATGGAGCGACAAGTGGGCGGCGGATGGCCCCCCAGTGGCTTGGAAAGCCAAGGCCGGATTGGGCTTCTCCTCATTCGCCGTAGCCGAAGGTCGCGCCTTCACGATGGGACATGCGGACGCGCAAGACACGGTTTGGTGTTTCGACACGACGAGCGGCAAAGTGATTTGGAAGCATTCTTATCCCGCCGAATTGGGCGACAAGTATTTCGAGGGCGGCACGACTGGCACACCCACTGTCGCAGGCAAAAACCTGTTCGTCCTCAGTCGGTGGGGCGACATGTTCTGCTTCGAGGCGGCGACTGGAAAAGTGATTTGGTCCAAGAATGTGCAGAAGGAAACGGGAGCGCCCATCCCGGACTGGGGATTCACCGGCGCACCGCTCGTCCATGAAAACCTCGTGATCCTCAATGTGGGTGACGCCGGCCTGGCACTCGACAAATCCAACGGCAAAATCGTCTGGCAATCCGCGAAGAAACCGGCCGGCTATTCGACGCCTCTCCCTGTTCAAAAAAACGGCCAATGGCTCGGCATTTTGGGTAACGCCACATCGTACGTCGCTGTAAACCTGAACGACGGCAAGGAAGCGTGGCGGGTCCGCTGGGTCACGGAGTATGGAGTGAACGCCAGCGATCCAATCATTGAGGGCGATCGAATGTTTCTTTCCACTGGTTACGGTAAGGGTGGTGGGCTGTTTAAGCTGGGCGCTGGTGAACCCGAACCTCTTTGGAAAACAAAAAAACTCCGGACGCAGATGAATCCGGCCGTGCTGTTCCAAGGTCACCTCTACGGACCGGACGGGGACACGACCGAAAAAGCCGCGCTGAAGTGCCTCGACTTCGCCACCGGAGAAGAAAAGTGGAGCCTGCCGGGTTTTGGTTCCGGTGCGGTTATCGTCTCGGATGGAAAGCTCATTGCGCTCAACGGCACGGGTGAACTGCTGGTGGCCCCTGCGAAGCCAACCGGCTTCAGGCCCACGGCTCGCGCGCAAGTCCTCGGAGGAAAATGTTGGACGGCGCCGGTGCTGGCAAATGGCTTGGTCTACTGCCGAAACAGCCGAGGCGACATTGTCGTTGTGAACCTCCGGAAGAATTGACCTAAGCCAGATGAAACTCACTCGCCGCCGCTTTCTAAAAACCAGCGCCACCGCCACGCTCGCCTTCAACGCCATACCGATCCTCAGTGCGGAGCCCGGACGCAAATATCGGACGGCGCTTATCGGTTCCGGCTGGTGGGGGAAAAACATTCTCAAGGAAGCCATGTCCAGCGGGCGGGTGAAGGTGGTCGCGCTTTGCGACGCAGACGCCAACACCTTGGAAGTCGCGGCCGAGCAAGTGACCGATCTCAGTGGCGACACGCCGAAGACCTACAAAGATTTCCGCGAACTGTTGGAAAAAGAAAAACCGGAAGTTGTCATCATTGCATCACCGGATCATTGGCATGCCTTACACACCATCGCTGCTCTGAAGGCGGGCGCGCACGTGTTTGTCGAGAAGCCGACGGGTCACACCGTGAACGAAAGCCGCGCCATGCTCAGGGCCGCGCGCGACAGTGGGCGCATCGTTCAAGTCGGTTTGCACCGGCGAATCGGACCGCACCACGTGAGCGGAATGAAATTCTTAAAATCGGGTGCGGTGGGCGAGGTCGGGATGGTACGCCTGTTCGCTCACGGCGGCGGCAGCAGGGAAACTCCAAGTCTTAACAGCGAACCACCGGAAGGGATGGATTGGAACATGTGGTGCGGTCCCGCGCCGGTGCGCCCGTTCAACTCGAAGATTCATCCCGGCGGCTGGCGCCAATACTTGGATTACGGCAACGGCCAGTTGGGCGACTGGGGTGTTCACTGGCTCGATCAGGTACTTTGGTGGAGCGAAGAAAAATATCCCCAGCGCGTTTATTCCACGGGCGGCCGCCCCGTGCGCGGTCCCGCGATCCTGAATGACAAGGAACAGACCAGTGATGCGCCGGATCACCAGGTGGCGGTTTACGATTTCGAAAAGTTTACGTGCGTCTGGGAGCACCGCCGATTCGCCGAGAATGGTGCGGAGAAGCACAAAATTGGTTCCTACTACTACGGGACTAAGGGCACGCTGCACATCGGGTGGCGGGATGGCTGGACATTTTATCCAGCGAACGCGAAGGACAAAATCATTCACGAAGACGCCCAACTCCAGGAACCCGACGGCCACAACCTCACCCTGTTGTGGGCGGACTTCCTGAATTCAATCGAGAACAAGAGTAAGGGCGTGGCCAATATTGAAGTCGCTCATCGCGCTTCAGTGCTGCCGTTGCTGGGAATGATTTCGATGAAGGTCGGCCGCAGCATTCGGTGGGACGGCACGAAGGAATCGATTATTGATGACTCTGAAGCCGCTAAACTCCTGAGCCGACCCTACCGGGCACCTTGGATTTACCCGGCGGCGTGATTGCGAAGCTGCCGGGTTCGCCAGGCGGCCAGCGCAACCACACTCGTCGCTGGCCGCCGAGCGGAACTTCAAGCGCCGGAATGCGCTTGCTCAACCCGTGCGGCGCCGCTAGCTGAAGACCTTTCACCGCTGCCGGAACGACTTCCGATGAATTTTTCCCTGATGCCTCAAGTCAATTGCCGGTGTGACCGATGCGGTAGTCGGCCACCACCAAACGCAATTGAGCATGAAATCCATTTTAGAAAGAGCAGAGAACACTAGTCGGCGCGCCTTTACATTGATCGAACTCCTGGTGGTCATCGCCATCATCGCAATCCTCGCCAGCCTCCTTCTCCCTGCCCTGGCCCGGGCCAAGGAATCCGCCAAGCGCATTCAATGCGTGAATGGCCTCCGTCAACTCGGGATGTCGGTTTCCATGTATGCCGACGAACATGAAGGTTATTATCCCGAACGGGGAGTCAGCCCGACTAGCACGAGCAACATCTGGCCTCTGCTCCTGCAACCTTATTACGTGGACACCAAGATCCTTTATTGCCCAAGCGATGTTCCCAACCCCAAGAACAATGGCTCGGGGAGCCCCTTTGCGGCGTTGAGCGCAAAACGCAGCTACATTTTCAATGGCTTCAACGATTATTTCAACGGCTTCCCCGGCAACAAGGAAACCAAAATGCCCGAGAACGCCATTACCGAAACCAGCGAGACCGTCTTGTTCGGAGAGAAAGACGGAGGCGACCCAGCGAACCCGTCGAGCGGTTCAGGTCATTGGTGGATGGATTATTGGATGGGAGACGACTATCTAGAACTTGATCAGGCGCGACACAACAAACTTAACAGAGGCGGGGGCGGCTCTAATTACGCGTTCGCGGATGGGAGCGCCCGTTACCTGCCCTTTGGCCGGTCTTTGGATCCGATTAACCTTTGGTTTGTAACGGACGAATGGCGCAAGAAAGGCGCTTCCGCCTTTTAAGATTATCAGTTGAGTAAAATGCCGGGCTCGCCAAAGCCCGGCCGTTTTTTTGTACGGATCGCGACGTGCGTTGCAGCCCGCCTCTTAACCGCCGATCAACCGGTGAGGTTTGACGGCATCCGCGCCCAGGCCAAATCGCGGGAAGGCTTTCATCGAAAGCGTCACCGCCACGGTGTAATCATCCTCACCAAAGCGGCTTTCGCGAACCCGGAAGGTGAGCGCGCCCGTCCAGCTGCGGAAGTCACGATAGAGTGTGTAATACTGATATTCCAACGTCCCGTCGCGCGCCTCGTAATGGTGCTGGGTGCGCAAACCCCAATTCTCGTTCAAGCGGTAATAGAGCGTGGCCAGGATCAGGTTATTGCCACGCCCCAACTCCGGTGTGTCCCGACGGTAACGATGGCCCAGTGAGATGCTCCAATCCTCCCCAGGCTGCACCGTGGCCGTATGGTTCGCTTCGCGAAACAACTCTTGATCGATGCTGTACCGCGTTTCTGAATCCAAAGTAATCCACGAACGGGGCTTGAACACGATGTCATTGTAAACATCGCTGAACTCCTTCTGGCCGCGGTGACGCGAGAGACGCCAGTCGGTGTAGGTCGCCCAATTCAGGAGATAGTCGTAGCCATCCTCGCGTTTGGTCTGGAACCGATTGCGGAGCCCATAACGAATCGTTTGCTGGCTGTCGATCGAATCGATGGAGTTATAGTCCGGAAACTCGATGGGCAATAAGCGTGAGCTTGGCAACTGGCTGTCGAACTGAGGCAGTTCATGGGGACGGACATTCGGGTCGGGGACAAAGACGTAGTTGATGGAGGGCTCGATAATGTGCCGCAGACCATCCACGTCGAGCAGTTCACTCTTTGCGCCGCGGTAAACGCGAGATGCCTTCCACGTCACTTCAGCGCCCGCATTGAACACCGCCCGGAGTTCCTCCTCCGTGGTAGTGCCGCGGCCATCTGCCTCGCTGTAGTAAGTAAGACGTTGGCCAACGCGAGGAATGAAATTGAGCCAGCCGAAGTAAGTCTTGGGCAAAACGATCTGGTGGTACGTGTCCGCTCGAGCGGCGGCAAAGGCATTGGTGAAGCCGGGCGAATAAATTGCATTCGTCTCCTCGGAAAACAAATGCCGGAAATAACCCACAGAACTTTCGCTTTCGTA
The DNA here is from genome assembly GCA_963760275.1 of uncultured Verrucomicrobiae bacterium. Classification (GTDB taxonomy): domain Bacteria; phylum Verrucomicrobiota; class Verrucomicrobiia; order Limisphaerales; family SIBH01; genus JANNGC01. The sequence continues at coordinate 88,209 of CAVXCM010000002.1, read as the reverse complement.
GTAGAGCGGCGACTCTCCTATCCGCTGCCGCAGACCGTTCAACTTCACGTCGGGCAATCGTTCCACCGTTTCTTGAAAGTCGTTGACCCGAAACTGGGTTAGCGCGTTCAGGTTCCAGTTGCGCCAAGCTTGATCAGCCTCGACGAAAGACTTGGGTTGAGCCTCGTCGTTGTATTCCGACTCAAAAAAATCACGCGTGATGAACGGATCGCTTTGATACGCCACCTTGGCTTTGAACGTGAGGTTTGTCCGGGGAGACACCTGATGGGCGAAGAGAACGCGCTGTCGATCGTCCGGGGGAGTCTCGAAACCGAACACGCGCCGGGGATCTTCATCGTGAGCGTAATAGTAACGAAGCAACCCTTCACCAAAGGTCCGGTCGCGCCATTCAAAATCAGGGCCGCCGGCCAGGCCACGCTTGCCTCGCACATCGAAGTTCACAGCGCCATTCAGCTTTTCATTCCAATACCAGTTGTAGGTGTTGAGCAGAAACGGCCCCCACAAGCTGCGATAGCCTGCCAGAAATTCGTAGTTGTTGGGATGCCGGCCAAGGTTCTTGTGGTAATACGGAAAATACATGACCGGCACATCCCCCAGATACACGACCGCCTCCCTGGCCTCGATTGATTTGCCGGGCACAATGACGATGTTTTTGGCCCTAAGCCGGTAGCCAGGGAGGCTGACGTCGTCCGTCGTGAAGTATCCGTTCGTCGTCGTGTAGCTTTGGTTGGTTGGATTTGTAATCAGGCCTTCGCCGCTGACGAAATAGGGTGGCTGTCCCGCCCGATAATGAGCGGCCGTGATTACCCGGGTTTTGAAATTATAATTGAGACGTTCACTTCGGAACGACTGGCCAGCCTCGCGAATAAGAACCACGTCGCCCTCGGCTTGAATCTCACCGGTCCGCTGTTCGATCCTGGCCTTATCCGCCGTTAATAGCGCAGTGCCATATTCGACTCTGACCCCGTTGGTGTAGGTAACAATTCCGGTATTCAAGTCAATGAGTCCACTGCCTCGTATGACAAGTGACTCATTCGTCTCCGCCCGGGCCGCAGACAGGCACAGCAGTCCAGCCAACAATGCGAGAGCGGTGATGAACTTCATGTGGCCCGAGACGTAAACAAAAGCATTCGGGAGTGCCAAGCCGATTCAGACCAATCGTCGGGCGGGCACGGCCTCCAAAACCAGCGGAACCAGGCTGCACCAGGCAGACGGAGAACGGTCTCATGAATGCTATGGGAAGGCATGACGAACGCGGAGCGACGAGGGCCATCAAAAGCGCGGTCGAAGAAACTGCCGGTGCGTTTCAATCACGCACCCCGTGTGAAGCTCACACTTCGAGTCGGCCCTTCGGCTGTTTCGCAGCGGTCTCGCGTCTTACGCGTAGGGAGAGAGCCCAGGGGTTTGATGAAACCGACTGCCTATTTCCTGCGATGGCCGACGGATGGTCTCACAATCAGACCACCACAGTCGTGTTATCGAGGAGGCCGATTCCAGAAATCTCAATGCGGATGGCGTCGCCGGCCTGCAGTGTAAAATCATCCTTCGGCACCACCCCGGTGCCCGTCAGCAGCACCGCCCCGTTATTGAACGTCTGACTGCGGAAGAGATAATCCGCTAACTCCGTAAAGGTTCTTTTGATACGGCCAATTGACGTATCGCCACGGAACACCAGGCGTTCCTCGCGCCAAATCTCGATATCGATCGTCCAGCTCCGCACTTCATCTTCGGTCGCACCGATCCGGAAGTAAGGTCCCACGGCGCAGGAACGATCATAAATTTTGGCTTGGGGCAGGTACAACAGGTTCTCTCCCTCGATATCGCGGGAACTCATGTCATTCCCAATCGTGTAGCCCATCACCTTTCCTCGGGAGTTAAGGACGAGCGCCAGTTCCGGTTCCGGCACATTCCATTTCGCATCGCCTCGAATCCCCACCGCGTCACCCGTGCCGACGACCTTATCCGGCATCGATTTGAAAAAAAGTTCCGGGCGAGCCGCCTCATAAACTTTATCGTACGCCGTGGCGCTGAAATCCGATTCTTCCATACGGGCGGTCTTGCTGCGCAGGTACGTAACCCCCACCGCCCACACTTCCTGTTTTTCGACGGGTGTCAGCAGGCGGACATAACTCACATGGAATTGCGGGAGCTTCGGCGTAATGAGCGATTGCAATTCTGCCATCACGTCATCGCGCTCGAGCAACGGTGCAATCTCAGTCACACCCGCTTCGGTCAGGTCGTAGATCATCGCGGTTTCAGCCAACAGGCCGATTCGCACCTCCGGTCCTCTTTGAAAGCGGCAAAGTTTCATTCGCTCCTGATCACGACCATGCCCTTGATTCGGAATGACCCACGATCTGATTTTGCACAGGTTGGTTTCATGCTGAGTAATCCAAATACACAGTCTTGATCCGCGTGTAGAAATCGATGGCACCTGCCCCTTGCTCCTTGAACGAGTCGGTGCTGGATTTCTTCACACCGCCAAACGGTGCCTGCAACGCGAGCCCCGTCGAAATCTGGTTAATCTTCACCACGCCCGCCTGGATGCGCTCGGCGTAAATCATCGCCTTCTTGATATCGCGCGTGACGATCGAAGCCGACAGCCCGACATCAATGCCATTTGCCACCGCGAGTGCTTCATCAAAATTTTCCACCACGATGATGGCGATGACCGGACCGAAAACTTCCTCCTGCGCAATCCGCATGGAGGGACTCACACCGGTAATGATCGTCGGCTCCATGAAATATCCGTGAGCCAGTTCGCCCTCGTTCAACCGGTTTCCACCGAAGACAACCTGTCCGCCCTCTTTCTTCGCAATTTCGATGTAGTCGAAGTTGCCTTTAAACTCCTGTTCATTCACGGCGGGTCCCATCGTGATGCCAGCCTTCAATCCATTCCCGACCACGATGGCTTTGGCTTTTTCGATCAACTTTTGCGTGAACGATTCCGCGACAGACTTTTCAACAATGACCCGGCTCGTGGCGGTGCAAGCCTGGCCCGTCAAACCGAAACCAGCCGTCGCGACCAACCTCGCGGCGAGATCGAGATCTGCGTCGGCAAGGACAATGGTGGGATTCTTACCGCCCATTTCCATCTGCGCGCGCGCCATCCGTTGTGCCAACTGCTGATAAATCTGCGTTCCCACCTTGAAGGAACCGGTAAATGAAAGGCCGGCTACGTCGGTATTCGCTGCCAGTTCCCCGCCGACCGCGCGGCCTTCCCCCGTTACCACGTTAAACACACCCTTGGGCAATCCCGCTTCGGCGAGCGCCTTCGCCAACTCAAAACTCATCGCTGGCGCCTGCGAGGCCGGTTTCAGCACCACCGTGTTTCCACTCACTAAAGCCGGCGCGAGCTTCCAGGCGGGAATCGCGATGGGAAAATTCCACGGCGTGATCAGACCCACCACGCCCAGCGGCTCACGACGGGTGAACAGCAGATTGTTCGGCAACTCATGCGGTAGAGTTTGCCCTCCGATCGTGTAACTCAGTCCTCCAAAGAATCGAAAAATATCCACGCCTCGCTGCACTTCGCCTGTGCTTTCAGCGAGCGTCTTTCCCTCTTCGCGGGTGAGCAACTCAGCCAGTTCATTCTTGCGACCCTCGAGGATCTGCGACGCCTTACTGAGCACACGTCCCCGGGCTATCGCAGTGGTCGCACTCCATGCCGGCAGCGCCTGCCGCGCCGATGAGATCGCGGCCGCAGCGTCCACTTGTTCGCCGAGCGGGTAACAAGCCACCACCTCGCGAGTGTCCGCGGGGTTTCGATTCTCGAAGGTTTTCCCCGAGCCTGCAGCGGCCCATTCCCCGCCAATAAAGTTTTGAAACGTGCGCATAATGTCGAACGGGCGTGACGTTAGGGAGAGCGCTGTCTCGTCGCAAGCATGCACGATCCAACTCAATGGAAATTCCGAGCGTGAACTGAATTCCTGGTGAAATGGAGCCGCCGCCTATTTCCCAATCGCCTCAAGTTCAGCCCATCGGGCGTAGAGCCGTGTGATCTCAGCTGACGTCTGCTCCAACTCGTCGATGAGGTGCGAAGCTTCGCCGCCGCGCGTGGCGTAGAACGTCGGATCGTTGAGCGTCGCCTGGATTTCAGTCACCCGATTCTCCGCCGCGAGAACGGCGGCTTCCATTCCATCAAGCTCGCGCTGTTCCTTGAAGCTGAGTTTGCGCACGCGTGTCGGCGCGGCCGCAGCCGGCATGGGAGCGGTGATTGACCCGCCCTTGGGGCTTGCCTCGCGTCGGGGCGCATCCCATTTCGGAGCCCTCAATCGCTGCTCGCGCTCCAGCTTTTTCTCAAGGTAGTAGGAGTAATTCCCCTGTTGCACGAACACCCCGCCATCCTCGAAGGAAATGATTTGGTCGCAGATTCGATCGAGAAAATAACGGTCGTGGCTGACCACCAACACGCTGCCCGAGAAATCCACCAGCGCCTCCTCGAGCATCCGCAGGCTGGGCAAATCGAGATCGTTCGTGGGTTCGTCTAGAACGATCATGTTACCTCCGCGTTTCAACACCTTGGCCAACATAAGGCGGGCGCGTTCACCGCCTGACAGTTTACTGATTGGCTCGTTGGCTCGATCGTCAGCGAAAAGGAACCGGCGCAAATAACCGCGCGCGCTCATTCGCTCCTCGCCAAACAGGACCGTCTCCCCGCCGTCGGCAACCTGCTCCAGGACCGTCTTTGTATCGTCGAGCTGCATGCGCGCTTGATCAACGTAGTTGAACTTCACCTGGCGCCCTGTTTTGGCGGTGCCTTCATCCGGCGACCGCTCACCCAGGCACATGCGCAGCAACGTCGTTTTGCCAACGCCGTTGCGACCAATAACGCCGGTGCATTGGCCAGGCTTGAGGGAAAGATCCAAGTGGCGAAAGAGCCAGCGTTCGTCCGCACCTTCGCCCACCTTGGCCCCCGCGTTCTCAAAATCCACCACGGTATTGCCAATGTCCTTGGCGGGCGGGATCAGCAAATCCATCTCGCGCTCTTCCGGCGGGGCAGCCTGCCCAGCCATCTCGTAGTAGCCGCGCATGCGATGCTGCGCCTTGGTGCGTTGAGCCCGCGCTCCAGAACGCACCCACGCCAGTTCGCCTTTTAAAAAACGTTGTCGCCGACGCTCAGACTGCTCGGCAATGCCCTGTCGAATGGCTTTGGATTCCAGATAGGCCGTGTAATTTCCGGCGTGCGAGTAGGCCCGCCCATCGGCGATTTCAATCACTCGCGTCGCAATGACGTCGAGGAAGTAACGATCGTGCGTGACGAATATGACCGCCCCGGGAAAGTCGTGGAGACAGTTCTCCAGCCAACGAATGGTTTCGGCATCGAGATGATTCGTCGGCTCATCAAGGAGCAGCAAGTCCGGCTGTGAAGCCAGCGCCCTGCACAAGGCGACGCGGCGTTTCTCTCCACCCGACAACGTCGAGACCATCGTGTCCAACGGCGGCACGCCCAGCGCATCGGCCTCGGACTTGATGCGCGTCTCGAGATTCCAACCATCCGCGTGTTCGATGTTGTGCAGGATCTCACCAAGTTCCGCTTCGGACCCATCCCCCGTCTCGTAACGCCGCATCCACTCAATTAGATCGGCCGCGCCCGCCTCGATGTTCTGTCGCACAGTTTTTGTACCATCGAGCTCGAACTCCTGGGGCAGGTAGCCGATGCGCAAGCCACGCCGGCGCGAAATCTCGCCCGAGTCTGGATTCATGTCGCCGGCGAGGATTTTCAACAGGGAGGTTTTTCCACAGCCATTGCGGCCGACCAAACCAACCTTCTCGCCCGCCGCAACGGCGAGAGTAACGCCTTCCAGCAGAACCTGGGGACCGAAAGACAGAGTCAGTTCGTTCGCGGAAATTAATGAGGGGGTGGCAGCCATTGAACTATTCCTGCTTTCTGGGCTTGAGCACTTTGATCTGCTTGATCGGCTCGGCTTCCTTGTAATGACGCTTGAGTCCCACTTCGGTGAGCACCTTCCCCGGCACCTTGGACATGAACTCCGGGAAAGTGCGCTCGGTGCGCTTCCGCAAATGCTGCTGGCCGGCCTTCGATTCCCAGAAACTCTCCTGGACTTTGACCAGGGCGATTGTGGCGTCGTCCGGAGTCATGCGCTCATCACGCGCCAGCAACCAAACCAATTCCGGATCGCTCGGCAGACAGACAGGCAGCGGCACAAACTTTGGCTTCACCGCATCTTCATCCCCCTCTTCCGGTGCTTTTGGCCCGACTTGGATCGTGCCCTCGAAATTTCCTTTCGGCGTTACAATTTCCACCGTCGCCGCCTTCTTTCCTTCGTGAGGAACGATCGACACCATGCCTTTCCCAAACGAGGCTTCAAACTGCTCCTTCACCTCGGTGAGGCTTTCTTTCTTCAGGTCGGGCAACTCGACCTTCTTGCAGAATTTCTCGAAATGCGCCGTCCGTTCAGACGACGAAATTTCCTTCTCCAGCGCGCTGTAAATGATTTGCGCAAGCTTGGCGTCCGGCACGGCCTTGGGCAGGACAGATTTCAACAGATTCAACAACTGAGCTTCATGTTTTGCTTTGGCCATAAATAAAAATGGGCGCTACTTGTCCTTCAACCGACGGCGGGATGCAAATCTTCTTCCATGAATCCCTCAGCGTTAAAACAGCGTGCCCAAGACCGAAGCCACACAGAGAGGTTTACAATCAGGAGCGGTTAAGACTTCACGAACTGGGATTATCTCACTCAAAAAAAGTGGCACCCTTTTCAACCCGTTTGGCAGTGTTAAACAATGAACACGGGTCCGAAATTCGAACCCCCGGAAACGGTCGTGCAAAAGCAACTGGATGCCTACAACGCGCGCGACGTGGAAGCGGTCCCACTTACGCTGAGAACGCCCAGCAGTTTGAGTTTCCGTCCACGCTGTTGGCCACGGGCTCCGCTGAGATTCGTGCGCGGTTTAAAACCCGTTTCCAGGAGCCGAATCTCCACGCCGACGTCCGGCAACGTATCGTGATGGGAAATATCGTCGTCGATTACGAACGGGTGACGCGCACGTTTGCGGAAGGCGCGGGAGCCGTCGAACTGATTGCGATTTATGAAGTAGAAGCGGGACACATCGCCAAAGCCACGTTCATCCCTGGCACTAAGACATTGGAAGACTAATCAGGAACGCTGCGACCTTCGCGTCGTCCTGCCCTCCCTGTTCACGACTCCGCCAGACAAATACCCATCGCGCTCGAACGCAACGACTGCTAAAACTACTCCTTTCAATATTATGAACATCGTCGCCTGTCTTCGTCTGGTGGGCCTGTGTGCCCTTTGGCCTTTTGCTGCTTCCGCCCAATTCACCCTCAATGGAGTGACGGATAAAGCGACCTACAACGACGCCGTGACGTTCACCGTCACCCCGCAGGCTGGATTTGATTATCACGCCACCTTGAACTGGAGGCCCATCGCTGTCGGAACGCCGATCCTCGTCAACCAACCGGATTTCTACGAACTACGCGTCAACGCGACAAATCAAACCACGAGCGCTGTCACCAGCCAATACGTCCGTTTCATCGTTCTCACCAGCGAGCGTGTGGGAACGGAATGGGGCTTGCCGCCGCACGTCCCATTCCCGGTGATACAATCTTCACCTAGCGAATTCATCGGCTCCCGCCTGCGCATCCTTACGCCATCGAACTTCCCCACTGGATACGAAATCCCGGTTGTGGCCTGGGTCGTGGATAACGAAAACCACGCCGTGCGCGCCAATGGTTTGCTCAGCACGCCCGGACAAACCTCCATTCAAATCAAGCGCGGCGTCGGCTCAGGCTTCCTTGCCAGCAACCAGCCCGCCGGGCCGTTGGCCTCCACATTTTCAGTAGGCGGAATTGCGACGAACAAACAGACGCTCCTCCAAGCAGGCACCGTATGGACGAATGTTTCTGGCGTGCTCAACGGCGTCACAACCTGGCCGGCGCAGGCGAGAATTCGGGTCACGGGGAATCTAACAGTGCCGGCCGGCAGTGCGCTTAACGTCGGACCGGGCGCCGTCGTGCTGCTGAACAGCGGCGTGAACATCACCAACAATGGAGCGGTCGTCATCAATGGCAGCGTCGAGGAACCCGTCATCTTCATGCCGAATTCGCGCAGCCAGCCGTGGGGTGGTTTTTTCATGCGCACCAGCACGGGTTCGCTCCACGCCACCGGAACCCTCTTCATAGCCAGTGGGGCAAATCCGACCGGCGGCGCGGGCCATCGTCTCGAACAGTGCCTGTTCCTTGTGGACAACGCTCCCACGGTTTCCTTGTCGGACTCCGCGGCCATCTATCTCGCGGGCCAGCTTGGGCACGCTTACAACGGCGGCACATTCAACTTCACCCGCTTTCTGATGCAGCGCGCCACGACCGGCGGCGAATACACGGGTGCCACCTTCACGGTGAACGACAGCGCATTCATCGAATGCCCGGATGACAGTGCGAACTTCGTCGATGGCGACAACGACGGGCTTTATTTCGTCAGCGGCTCACACTTTTTTACCAACACACTGTTCGGCTGGACGAAGGACGATGGGGTGGATTCGGGCGGCAGCGGCTATGGGCCTCTCACGTATGAATCCTGCTGGTTTGAAAGCACCTTTCACGAAGGCAACTCGCTCTCCGGTTTCAAGAACGTCCTAACGCGAGGAACCGTTTATTTCGACTGCGGGCAAGGGATTGAAAGTGGATATGATGCACCGACGAGCCGGGTGGAGAATTGCTTCTTCACCATGAACAAGTCAGGCCTGCGCCACGGCGACAACTACGCCACCTTCAGCCAATACAACGGTACACTGACCGGCACCAACAACATCTCCATCTACAACCACCGCGACCTGTTCGGTTTCAATTGGGACAACAGCAACAATGGAGGCTGGACCAACAACTACGAACGATTTTTCGTCAGCAATAATTTCGTAAGCGTGCTCGATACGAATTATCCCAACAACCTGCTTTGGAACCCTGCGACGGATGGCTGGCGTCTCGCAGCGGTGGGTGGGGTCGCTCGTGCTGGAGTGGGTTTTGGAGTGCGCGGCACTTCCCTCTCTCAGCTCCCGGACGGAATTCCCGTGGGGCTAAGCCGCCATTGCACAAACGAGGTCAGGGCCGCATATCGGATCGATGCAACTGACGGCACGTACTCCGCCGGCACCCTCGTGTTTCCCGCTGGCTTGACTCGTCGCTACATCCCGGCGCCGACCAATTTGAATGGTGTGCTGCGCGTCGCATTGCTGAGCGCGGTCAATGCCGACATCACGGGAAACGCGACGTTGCTATTCCAGAACCTGGTCCCCACCGGAGCGGCGACGCCGACCATCCTCTCGCCGCTCGGCGCAAATTGGAAATACCTGGATAACGGTTCGGAGCAAGGTACGGACTGGCGCGGCCTCACCTTTGACGACAGCGGCTGGAGCAACGGCGCGGCGCGGTTGGGATTTGCGGACGACATTTCATTCACAACCACGATCCGGAGGTTTGTGCAGGTCAACGGCGTGAACACCACCCGCCAAATCACCAATGCCTACTTTCGCCGAAGCATCGTCGTCACGAATCCTGGCGAGTTTGCGACGCTGCAATTCCGTTATCAACGTGACGACGGGTGTATTGTGTATTTGAACAGCAACGAAGTTTTTCGCAGCAACATGCCGGGCGACCCAATCACAGCGAACACTTTCGCCAGCGCCAACGTCTCGCCCAACACAACAAGCCTGCGCTTCCTAACGAACAACGTCACTGCATCCCGCCTCCTCCCGGGCACAAACGTGATCACGGCGCGGGTGCATCAATCGGGCGCTACTTCCAGCGACATCGTTTGGGATATGGAATTGCAAGGCATCCCGGCAACACCCGCACGCGTTAACTTGAGTCGTTTGGGAAGCGAGGCGGTTCTTTATTGGGGCGACGCAGCCTTTGCGTTGGAAGAGGCCGATGTGGTGACAGGACCTTGGCGACCCGCGGCCACGAACAGTCCTTTGGGGACCACCATCAGCAGCAACCGCTTCTTCCGGCTTGCACGGTAGCCGGCGCTTCCACGTTGTAGCCGACGACGGCGGTCAAGCTGCCGATAGGGAATGCTGCCATTTCGATGGCCGCCGCTGACTAGAGGTTAACGATACGTTCCGCCAAAGCCGAGGGAGCGCAGGTGGATTCGTCACGCGTGGCGAGGTTTTTAATCCTGACCAGCAACGCACTGTCGGCACCTCTTTCCAAACGCACCGTCAGCTTTGCTTTTAACTCCATCGCGCGTTTGAACTGTTTGTCTCCTTTGGCGGGCGTGAGCGAATACTCGACGACTTTCCCAGCCGAACGAAGTTGTTGGATTACAGCCAGTGACTCGGCTCGCAATGATTCATCCTCGATCAAAACGTACATATCGATGGTTGGATCAAAATGCGGCAGTAGTTTGCGCGCCTTGAGAAGCTCGAGCAGCACCACGTCTCCCATCCCAAAACCAAGCGCGGGAAGATCCACTTTGCCGCCGCTAATCAACTTGAGAAGATTGTTGTAACGTCCGCCCCCGGCAATGGCGCGAAACTCGCCCTTTTGATCGAAGGCTTCAAAGACCACTCCCGTGTAATAGGCCAGCCCGCGAATGACGCCGTAGTCAACCTTCACATAGTCGCCCAGCCCTCGCGCGTGCAGATTCGAAAGGATGGATTGAAGCTCGGGCGTGGGCTGGCCTGATTTGATGAACGCATTCACCTCATCGTAGGAAAACCCGAGCTCCCGAAGTTTCGTTTCGCTGACGGTGCGCTCTTCACGCTCCAATTTGTCCACCAACTGGTAGAACGCATAGGACTTGGTCTCGTCGGGGCAGCGCTTCGAGAAAAACTCCTGCCACGCGTTCCGGCTGCTGAGACGGATGATGAAGTCCTCGTGAGTCAAGCCAAACGAACGCAACGTGTCGATGAGCAGCGAGAGCAACTCCGCATCCGCCGCAACGTCCAACTCGCCGATGATGTCCGCGTTGAGCTGAAAATGTTCACGCAACCTTCCCTTCTGCTGCTTCTCGTAGCGGAAGAGTTGGGGCACGGCAAACCACTTGAACGGCTTCTTGTAATTGCGCTCTGCCGCTGCCGCCATTCGCGCGAGAGTGGGCGTCATCTCAGGACGTAGCGCGATGGCGCGCTCTCCCTTGTCCACGAAGTTGTAGAGTTGCCCGACGATTTCATCACCACTCTTGAGCGTAAACAGCTCCAACGGTTCCAAGGGAGGCCCGTCGTATTCTCGAAACCCGTAACGACGTGCCGTGGCGCGCCATCGGTCGAAGATGTATTGGCGCGCATCCGCGCTCCAGACGTCATTCGCTGGAAGCGGCTCAGGATAAAAATCACGAAACCCAGGCAGTCGTTGCATATAGGAACGAGCCGGAGAGGAAACAAAACGGCCGCGCGAATGGCAAGCGCGGCCGATGAAAAAGGGCGTGGTCTAGGATTTAGCTCCGACGGAACGATTGGGAGGAGAAAGTTCCAGGACTCGTTCCTTCATCAATTTTCCCGGTTTGAATCGCACCACGGCACGCGCCGGGATGGGATATTCTTTGGCGGGGTTAGCGGGGTTGCGCCCTGTTCTAGGCTTGCGATAACGGACCTCGAACACACCGAAGTTTCTCAATTCAACACCTTCGCCCCGACTCAGGCTAGAGGTGATGGCTTCGAGCGTTTGTTCGACGGCTTTGAACGCATCAGTCTGCGTAAGCCCCGTTTCCTCGCTGATGTGCGATACCAGATCCTGCTTTGTCATAAATGTGGGTTTTGAGGGCCAAACTGCCTTACGGTCGGATTTAGCTCCTGTTCCTTAGAGGGGTCAAGCGGCGAAACGCAAGATTTGTACCGACTGCTTGAATGCTCAGTGCAGCGGGGAATCAGCGTTGAAATAGAAACGAACAACCGGGACTTATGGGTCATCCGAGGGAAGACTGATCGCAGATCGACGGGAACGCCCGCTAGACCTCAGCTTTCCAGCACATTGATTTCTACCGGCTCCACGCGGATGCCCTGCTTCTCCATCCACTGAATGGCCGCTTTGATTTGAGCGCGAGGTCCGTCGAGTTCCAAACACACGATGCCGATCTCGTCCGTCACGCTGGCCTGACGGACGTTCGTCACGAGCGGGAACTTCTGCCCGAGCTGCCAAATGAGCGGCATGGTGATGAGCTTGGGCGGATACATGAGCCACAAGCGCGTCTGTTGCTGGCCATTACCACCCACCGGCCGGGCGGGCACGGGCTTGGCCTTGGTTTTCGCGGCAGATTTTTTTGGTTTGCTGGGCATGATCGTGAATTGAAACATTCTACTAGCCCCCGGCGATCGCGGGAATGATGCTGACCTCGTCTCCATCTTTGAGAGGGGTCTGCTGATTCTGCAGGAAACGGATGTCTTCCTCATTCACGTACACGTTCACGAAGCGGCGCACGGCTCCGCTTTCGTCCACGAGACGGTCTTTGATGCCAGGAAACAACCCCTGCAATTCACCAATCGCGTCGCCAATCGTCGCCGCTTTCACCTCGACCACTTCCTGGTCGTTGGTGAGCTTGCGAAGCGGAGTCGGAATTCGAACATTTACTGCCATAGGTTGGATATCCTCAAAGAAGTGTTCGTGTAGTTCAAGGGGTGAATTGTTTCCGCCACTGAAAAACGCGCAAAGGATTGACCCAACTTTCCATGAAATCAGCGGATGTCGCTCCCGGTGCCCCTCACAGGCGCGCTCTCATAAGCACTTCGGTGCCCCCGGTTTCACTTTCGCGAAGCACATAGTCACCGTGCAGTTCTTCGATTCGAGTCCGCACATTCTTTACGCCATTCCCACCCCCGGCACGTGGCGGTGCTCCGGACAATCCGATGCCGTCATCCTTCACCCGGATTTCCAGCCACGGTTCTGACCAGTTGATGCGAAGCCATACATGACTCGCTTGGGCATGCCTTACGACATTGTTCAGCGTTTCGTGCACCGCCAAAACAATGTGTTGCCGCCTTTCGCTGTGAATTGCGCGCAGGGGGAGTACCGGGGGCAACTCCAGTTCGCAGCTAATGCCATGTGCTTGTAATAGCGGCGGCGCAACTCCGGTGAGAAATGTCACGAGGTTTTCCAAAGTGTCGTTCTCCGGCTTTACCGTCCAGATGAGCCGGTCGATTAGGGCGCTAAGATTTTGTGCGGCCTCGCTCAATTCATGACGCAGAGAGTCTGCCTCCTGGCTCGCCGGGGATATGAGATTGAGCCGCTCGTTGAGCAACTGCATTCTCTGAACGTTCGCGCCCAACCCATCATGAAGGTCGCGCGCGAGGCGTTCGCGTTCCTGGCGGGCGGCTTCTGCCCGTGCCCGTGTTCGGCTAAACCATAACCAGAACGCTAACCCAGCAATCGCGCTGGTGACGCCTCCCGCTAGTAAGAGTCTTTGATGAGAAAGGGCCCGGGTCTCGGCGAGGCGCTGTGTTGCCTCCGCAGCACTTTTTTTCTCGGCCGCTGCTGTATGCGCGTGGAAAAAAAGATTGCTGTGGTTACGACCCATTTCGGCGAAACCCGAATGATCGCCTCGGACAAGCACAACGCCATCGACCGGAAACTTTTCGTTCTTGCCGTATCCGCGTCGCAGGCCGCGGAAGACGTCCACACGCCCTAGATTCAGATTCTTCCCATCACGATGCTGCGGCGCCGAGACGTAGAATTCATCGCAGCCATCTGCATCAAGGTCTCCGGCGCTCCCCATCGCGCAGCCCATTTCCGTGTAACGTTCCGCCACGACTTCCCAGTCCGGATTCAGCGAAAAGCCCTTGGCACTCCCCAGCCATAGCGAAAGTCGGCTGGGGATATCCGGCCTTCGTCGCCAGCCTGGAGCGACGACGAGCAAATCCGGAACCCCGTCGCCATTGACATCGCCGGCATGAGCCACCGTTGCGCCAAAACAAACATCGTTTCGCCAACCTTTCGCCTCCCACGCAGGGATTGTGATGATTCCAGTGGTCGAGCCATGGTAGAGAGATGCTGCGCCGGGCCAGTTCATCTTGCCGACGCTCGATGGCGAACCAGGCGCACCCACAACAATTTCGTCGCACCCATCCCCGTTCATGTCGCCTAACGAAGTAACGCTGCTTCCAAACACCGAGCCGACGACCGAGCCATAAATCGTCTGCTCCGGGCTTGTCGGAAACCCATTGCTGGAGCCCAGAAAAATGTGCACACAGCCGACAGTGTTCTTCCCGTCGAAGTCACTGGCCGCTCCCACGACGAGGTCAGGCCAGCCATCTCCGTTGATATCGGCTGTGGTCATGTCCGAACCCAGCCTTTCGCCTGACGTAAAACCGCTCACAGACCATTCTGATTCAGAAATTAGTCCATCCCTGGATCCCATGTGCAGCTGAATTCCGCCGTCCGGGTCCGACTCGGAACTTGCTCGGAGCGTCGAAATGAGCGCATCCGCATAGCCGTCTCGATTAACGTCCGAAAGGAACACGTGCCGTCCCAAGGCGGCAGCGGGCGGACCAACGGCGATCCATGTAGCCGTCATGCCCAACCCCCCTTCACTTCCGGGCAGAACAATTACCATTCCTTGTTGGCGCGCTCTCACACTGAAATCGGGCATTCCTGCAAGCAGGTCCGTATTTCCATCGCCATTCACGTCGCCAGCGCAAAGTTTAGCGCCGAAATGCAACCAGCCGGCCTCGCCGACGCGAACGGCTTGCACTGTGGCGCTTCTCCCCGGTTCAAACGAAAACACCGCCACTTTGCCCAGCACTTGGCGATTTTCGCGATAGCGTCCAGTACCGACGGCCAATTCCCACCGTCCGTCTCCATCGAAATCGCCGCTCGTGATACTCACCCCAAATCGTTGCCCACTTGCACCATGTTCAATGCTCCAGTGAACCGGGCTGGCGAAGACTCGACAGGGCAAGCCAGACAGGGCCGGAGCACTAGCGGGCAGTGATCGCAAAGTGAGAACTTGCGAAGATGGATTTTGAGGCGCAGCGGCGAGGAACAAGGGAACAAGAGCTAGAAGACCCACTGTGCAACAACCTGCGCCCGGCGCAGCCGCGCGCCGACGAATGTTCGTCAGAAACACAACGCGAAACTACCAAATGACATCCGACTGATCCACAGGATCCAGTCCTTTCTCCAACGCATCGCCAATCAGCCTGACTCCTGCTAAAGGCCACAGCGCAAACGATAGAAAAATTTCCCACTCTTGGCGGGCACGGTCACCCGGTTAACACCGTGGAACTGCTGAGGCGTTGACAAAACAGGTGACCATTGCGGGGCGATCAAAGAGTCGGATTCCATCAACACACAATTTCCATCCGTGCTCCGCCATTCGATCACTAGTTGTCCATTGTCCAAGCGAGCGATCAAGGGGGGCAGCGTGTTCTCACCAGCCCGGTAGAAAACCGCGCGCTCTCCCGAAGTGATTTCTTCCCAGGCGACTGAGGAACTGGTCAGACCGAATTCCTTTTTCAATTCCCACTCCCCAACCAGGAGATTCGTCCGGGTCTCAACTTCGTAATGCCGACCGGGGTGCCCATACAGCGTAATTATGCGCGCACCGTTTGAGCCCAAAGTCGCGTCGAGAATCGGTTCCAGCCCAATCACGAAAATCCGTCCGCCAAGCGCGTCGCGGTTTTGTAGTTTAGCGCCTGCTGCACTAAAACCTTCCAACTCAGAAATGTCCAAAGGCACAACTGCTGAGTGCACATTCGACAACGCTGTAAAGTTCAGTCGGGCTAGCATCATGGCGCCTTGCAGATCGGGTCCACTCACCATGATGCGAAACCATGATGGATTTGCACTGTGAGGCTGCAAAGAAGAAGCGACGACACCAGGCGCTAGCGAATCGAGAGCCAAGTCACCAAGGCGGCTCGGATCCATGGCGAGAACAAAGCTGATATTTGTCAGCGACATACCCGAATCAAACCGGATTGGCACTGAGTTGCTTCTACCGACGATTACATTTGTCGAACCGATGGAAAATGCGAAGTCACTCTGCGTGTTTCGCACCTGTAGGCTGAAAGTTCGCATTGCACTTCCGGAGGGCACACCCTGATCTCGCACTTCGACTGTAAAGGTGTAATTCGAACCACCCTGGAACTGAGTAGGCCGCCATGAAAAAAGGCCGGTCACCGGATCAATCGTGGCTCCAGCAGGGACATCAGGCTCGAGACTGAATGTCAATGTTTGGCTCGGCAAATCATTATCCGAGGCGACGACCGGGAAACTCACTACCTGCCCTTCGTTCGCGACTCGATTCGTAATTACGGCCAGCAGCGGTGCGGAGTTCAATTCCCGCACGATTAGTGCGAATGATTGTGTGTCGGAAAGACTCGGCGTTTCAGTATCCCGCACGTGCAACGTTACAATGTTGGTGCTGGGTCCATGTCCTTCACTCGTGCCCCAGCGCAGTTGAGCTCTCGATTCGCCCACTTGGCTCAACACAAGGCCCGGCGGGGCGGACAAGAGTGAAAACCTGATCAAATCGTTCGGCAGGTCCTCGTCATTGGCACTCACGATCAGGTTGAATTCACTTCCCTCATCAATCGCTTGATTGGGGATTGAGGCCAGTGTCGGAGCACGGTTGCTCACCGTGGTAACCGTGAATGTATCGGACACGCCTGGAACTGACTCACGATTGCCGTTCGCATCCGTGGCTACAGAATAGAACGCGTACTCCAAGCCCGGCTGGCCGACGTATGTCGCGCTCACCAAGGGCGTTCGCTGCAACCACGGGCCGAACAACCCCCCGTTCGCGGAAACATAAATGTCGTAGAACGCAATCCCGCTTACCGCCTGCCCCAGCGCTCCGATGTCGCGGCCCGACCATCTCACTTGGAAATACGGCCGGCTCGCCGCCGGTAGCGTCGTCACCCTGCTTTCAGGGGCATTCGTATCGGTGATTGTGGACCTTCCTGGTTCGTAAGTGAGCGTGTAACTGCCGGTGCTGTTGTAATCGAGCAGGTGCAGGATGTTCTCGCGGATAGGCCGCCGGGTGAGACCGATGAACGTGCGGTCGGTCGTCCACACGTTCGTGTTCAACGAAATTACCAAGCCGTCGGAGCGCGTGACGCGAGTGAGTCGGAACTGACCGTTTCCGGGATCAGGCACGCGCAGGTAAGCCCAACCGCCGGGCATGGGCGCGGTGAGGGTGATTTGAAGATTGCCCGTCGAGGGCGCTCCGCTCGGCGTCGCCTGTTCCGCCAACTGCACGGGGTTCGTCGAGCCGTTGCTCTGGTAGAGCGTGTCGGGATAATCGCGGATGTCCGGCACTTCGTTCACCAGGAAGTCCGGCTTGCCGTCCTCCCAGATGCCAGTGGCCTGCACGAGATGATCCATCTCGTGAATGGTCACTTCGTCGATGAGCGAGAGGCGCGGATTGCCCAGGCCGTCGATGTGCTCGAAGCGCGCCGAGTAGTCGATGAACAGCCCTTGCAGCGTGGAGGTGAGCAGCCAGCGGCTGATGGCGGTGTCGCCCGCCTTGATGTCGCCGAAGTTCGCCGTGAGCGAGGGCGTCAGCCCGTAGTTCGTGCCCGCCTTGAACACCTCGGTGGCGATGATGTTGAAGTCAATCAGCAGCCCTTTGTCGTTCTCGATGATCTGAGGCTGCGCCGAGGTTATGCGGAAGTTCTTCGCCTGTCCGTAGCCGCGATTCTGCACCATCACCGCCAGGCTGTAGGGAATGGCCGGCTCGATGGCGTCCGTAAACGGATCATCGCTGAACACATCGCGCTGGTGAAAATATTTCAAGGTGAGCCGCGGACTGGGCAGCACGCGAATGGGAACCTCAGCCAGCGGCGCCGTGATGTCGCTGCCATCCAGGTGGTAACTCAGCGTTCCGCCGACGAAGTAGCGTGTTTCAACTTCGGGCGCCGCATCGATCGTGGGAATGAGGAGCCACTTCGCCGTCCCGGTGCTGTTGCCCGCGAGAATCCCGGTGCCATCCACCGCGGAGAGTGTGTTCGTGCCTTCCAAGCGCACGGCGAAGAGATTGGTGGCCGTGCTGCCCGCTTCAGAGCGGATGTTCACGTCAATGCGCACATTCTCTAATCGTGATGCGCCGTTGTTTTCCAATTCCAACGTGGCGCGGAAGCCATCGCGAGTGAGAACAGCTTCTTGTTCGAGGCGGAGTTTCACCTTGGCGCAGACGCCGTCGCCGCCGCTTTGCAGTTCCGCGATCAATGTATTGCGTGTGGCGAACCATGCGGCGGCAGGGTCTGTGAAACCTTCGGCGATGTATTCATCAGCAGCTTGCGAAGCCGCTGTCGAAACAAGGCTCCATTGATCGAAAGCGATGAAGTTGGTGTAAGCGCTGGGATTGACCTGCTCAGTGTGAAAAACGCCGGTGGCATAATTGCTCATCGTTCGATTCCACCGATTGACCAGCGCGATTATGTCCGTCGCTTCCAGCGGTGCGGGCGTCGGCACCGCTGTGAGTTGCAATTGTTCGGTTGAGGAAATGAACTGTTCACCTGACGATCCAGCTTGGATGGAAGAATCAAATAGCACCAATACGCCTTCCAGCGCGGCGAAGTCGGTAACGTGAATCCACCTTTCACTTTCAAAGAAATAAATCGTAGGGGCAACCAAAGCGCGCAGCCGTTCAGCTTGCTCTACAAGTGAATCCGCGGTGGAAAGCTTGGCTGGAGGCGCCAAAATTTGAAACTTTGCTTTGCCCAAGCCCGCAAGGCGCTCGTTACTACTTTCTCCGGGTCCGATCGTGCCGCAGAAACCTTGATAACCAGGAATCTCATCACACGCAGTACAGACCTCGTAGCTGCAACTAATAGCTGTCAGGATCCAACCTAAAAGAGGCACCTTCTTTGCAAGGTCGTCTGCGTGTTTGCCACCGCAGTTAAGTGCGAATCCGAGGCAGCCGGCAGCGTTACCAACAGTCAGACCGTTCGTTAAAAGATCCTTGATGCAGGCAACCTCCTCGCGAAGGCATTGCAAGAATTTGACAGGAATTGGAATTGCATCGATCACACAACCTAAAAGTGCTCCCAGCCGTTTAAACTCGCACGGGTCGCACGGCGCGTTCGTTGAGTGCACCAGAGGAGGCACGTAAATGCCCGGCGGGCCTCCACCGCAATCAAAGCATATGGGCAGTTCACCACCACCACCACCACCACAGTCGAGGCGCCCCGTAGGCATCGATACGAAGGCGCAATAGCCATTCGTCAGAGGGCCGCACACCAGTTCCCAACAGACTTTGGCCGTGAAGTAACATGGGTCCGAACTTGGAAGCGCCATATTCTTGGGACCGCCCGCCTTAAGCTCAGCCAACGGAAGTGGAGTGCGACGAATGGTCAGAGGAATGGTCACGGAACTGCGGGCTGGCAGAACGCCGATGTTTTCAATAAGCGGCCGGAAATGCCACGACCGATCCGTCGGGAAGTTCAAACGCGTGTTGTTTGCGGCAATCAGGCCGTGGTTCGTGATCTTGATGTCGATGTGCGTCTCGTCGGCGGTGATTTCGGCGAGGTCGATCACGTTGGGTTCAATGGTCACCACCGGCATCGGGACCACCGTTTCGAAAGTCGTGTCGATAATGACGCGGTAGCGGTCTTCGAACTCCACCGGCTCGACCGTCCACGTGTAAGTCACTGTCTGCCGGCTGAGGAAGGTTTGCACTTCGTTCGTAAGGCCAGCTTTGAGCAGGTGCGTCGTGCGGTAGGTGCTGTGTTTATCCGCCGTCACTTCGATCTCGTAATACGCCTCTTCCAAACCGCTGACGAAGAAATGGCCGTTCGTATCGGTCACCCCGGTGGCGACGTTGGTGCGGGTGTAGGCGTCGCGCACCACCACGTTTGCTCCGGCAAGGCGTGGCGCGCCTTCCGCGTAGTAGGTGAATTCATCCACGGCCTCGATGGCGAGGTCGCCCACGCACACGCTCATTGCGCGGAAGGTGAAAGGCACACTGAGGCTCGTGCCGTCGCCATTCAGAACCAGCGACCCGGTATAAGGCCCGAGCGGAAGAGTGCGCGCCGGCGTGAGCAGGAGCGTGATGCGATTGGTCTGCCCTGGCGCAAGGCTCGGCATCGGATTGGCGCTCGCCACATGCATCCACGGCACGGCCGGTAGGGACAGGGCAACGGGGCCGCTCTCGCGCCCACCAAGATTCGCCACGTCAAACGCCACCATCGCCTGTCCCCCGACCGGCATGGCGGAATACAGACTGACCGGCGTGGCGACGAGTCGCGGGCGAAGAGGTTCTACATGCACGCCAATTGCTATCTCATGCTCGACACCCTCCGCGCTCGTCACGCGCAGTTGCACCCTGCCGCCCGCATCCGCGGTTGGCGCCGTGAGGGAATAGTTGAGAGCGGTTTGCGTTGCGAGTTGAGAACCCGGGACGGAAGCGTTGACGGTCAGGGTCGCCGGTTTGCTGACGACCTCGACTGTCAATCCAGTTAAAAGCACGTCGCTGAGATTTTCCAAAGTCACGCTGCCACTCCGCTTCGTTCCTTCCACGATGGTGAGCGACACATTCGCCGGATTCGCGCGGAAGCCGAGCAACTTGAATGTATCCTGAACCGGAATCGTTTTCACACCGGGATGCGTAGCGAAGACGTCGTATCGGCCTGCCTCATTCGGCAAGGGCGTGAACACCGTGGCGAAAGCGCCGTTCGTATCCGTCGTCACACTCAACACGCGTTCCGTGCCACGCACGCGCAGGTGAATGTTCACCGGCCTGGCCGCGACGGGCACGCCGAGGCTGTTCGTGGCCTGCCCGTTGAGCGGCACGGGCGTGTTAGCCGGGGCGCTTGTCACATCCGTTTGCACCCAAGCCGCGTAATCGGCGGCCACTGCAATCGGCGCCGCGGAGATGGTCGTGTTGTTGTTTTCCAGCACTTCCGCCAGCGTTTGCTCGGCGTCGGTTTCCACCACCACCCAGAAATTTCCGACTTCGAGGGGCAATTGGATTTGCTCAGCGCTCTGAATGAAGGAACCGACGGGCACGCGATTCGTGTTGCGGAACTGCGCCACGAGGACGTCGTCACCAATTATCGCGTCGCGAGAGAGAAAGACACGAGTGAGAAACTCACCGGCGGAGGTGGAGAGCCCCTGGTTTACTACGCGATAGGTCAGTGCGACTCGTTCCTGAGGCACCGCGGCGGTCGGCGCACTCACGCTCCCCACCACTAGGTCAGGCAAGTCAGTATCGGACACGACTAGAGTTTCCAAGCCATCGGCGAACTCCGGCGCGCTGGCGCGAAGAACCACGGTTTGGTTCCCATCATCGGTGTTATCCGCCACCGTGGTCATGGGAAAGGTGACCGACGCGGCACCGGCCGGTATGGAGACACTCGCGGGCACGGTGGCTTCGTTGGTCCGATCGCTTGTTAAGGTGACCAGCACTTGGTTTGTGGCTGGTGTGTTGCGGGTAAGAGTCACGGTCGTCGCGGGGTTCAGGCCTTCCCTGACGAGTTTGAGGGTCGCGTCCAGTTTGAGGGTTGGGCCATCGTCGTCCGTGACGGTGAGCACGTCGGGCGCTAGGGCCGTGGAGAGCCGCTCTCCGCTGCCTGCGGCGAGGGCGTAAGCGCTAAGAGCCACGGCGCGTGTGCCGTTCACCAGCGAATCATTCACCACCCCGACTGGGAAACTGCGCGAAGACTGACCGGGAGGAATGGTGATTTGCAGAGGCAAGTATACAAGGGCGGAATCCCCGACGAATGGCTCGATATTCAGCGGACCGGGTCCAGCGGGATTGCGGGTAACCGTCATGGAAGCGGCTTGGGGTCCCGCGCCTTCGCTCACGCTGTGCGTTGAGAGCGAGACCGTCAAAGTAGGAACATCATTATCCAACACGATCACACTAGCCGAGCCGCCATTGAATCCCGGCGCCGCGGCCGAAAGCGAAAAGCTGGCAGGTGCCTCGGCCTTGGCGTCATCTACGGCGAGCACGGCGAAGCTCGCCGAAGACGCGGCACCGGGAATGGTCACCAAGGTGGGCGGGCTGAACTGGCTGGGACTGGAGCTGGTCAGCGTGACCGTGATGGAATTGCTCGTTACGATATCGCGGCTCACGGTCAACGCGACCGCAAAACCTTCGTCCACTCTATTCGTCGCGGCGGCCAGAGTGAGCGTCGGGAGATCGGCATTCAACACAGTGACAACCGCACTGGCTGGTTCATAACCGGGCGCGCTCGCGTGCAGCGGGACGAGTTGATCGCCATCCACCACACGGTCACGCACAGGGAACAGATCAAACATCACGGCGGCTTGTCCGACAGCGAAGGTGATGTTGGTCTTTGTCGCCGTGGGAAGGCTTGGGATGATTGAAAGTTCACCCGGCGCGCCGTTCGTCACCGTAACCAGCAATGGCTGCGAACGATCCCCGTTTCGCGTCAGTGTGGCATGAATGGGAGTAGTGGCCTCCTCACTGATTTGCGACGTGGACAACTGCAATGACAAGGACGCGGGAACGCGCAGCACTTCCGAAGCGATGCCGACGTTATTCGTCTCCGTCTCCTCGAACACCTCGTCACGGGCGTCGACGGTGACGACGAGACGGAGATCGCCAGATAGTCCATTCAACGGCAGAGCCACAAATTGGGTACGAGCGAGGAAGGCGCCGGCCGCGAGCGAACTGGTGTGGGCGAAAGTGCCCAGCGTCGCGGCCGACGCGAGGAGGTTTTGAAACTGCGCTGGATTGGTAAGCGTCGTGATTTGGTGTGAAACGAGACGGATGGTCTCCGTCCACGGAGATAAAGCAGCCGCTGGCCCGATGTTCGTGAGGGTCCAGGTTACTGGAATAGTTTGGCCGGGGGAGGCGTTGGTGAGCACTGCGAATGGGGACCGTCGCGCTCCCACGTTGCCAGCCACTAGGTCGGGAAGTGGGGGGAGGTTCAGGGTTAAAGGGACACTGCGAAGATTGTTGCCCTCGTTGGATTCCGACACCGTTCCGGTGCCGTCCGCCTGCACCACGAGCCAGTGCATGCCGGGTTGTGACTGCGAAACGAGCGGAATGGTGACAATCGCGTTATTGGCATAGCTGGCTGAAGGTTGAAGCGAACTCACGCCAACTCCTGCAGAAGACAGGCGGGTAGCACCCGAAACGGAATTGCTGATCAACGAAACCCAGACATGGTCACTCCAGTTTCCTGACGCCACGCCATTTCCTGAGTTGGTCACCGCCCACGTTACAGAAAATGGCTGTCCGAACGTGGCCGAGGCCGCTGAGGTAAGTAGAGGAATCCGCAGGTCTGGCGACTGGATTAGAACCGGCCCCGATGAAACAAAGAAGTTGTTGGCTTCCCCCGTGTCTTCCTCTACGGCATCGGCGCTGTCCACCTGCACGATGAACCAGTAATTACCTGCCAGACCGGCGGGGAGAATCACCGTTAAGGCTCGTCCAACCGCATTGCTGGCCGCGAGTGAATTCGTAACGGAAACGACTGACAACACGAAGGCGTCAGTCCCAACTGGATTGTTCGCAAGAAGAAGTTTCTCCTGCCACGGCTGGATTGCAGTGGAGACGCCACCATTGGTCACAATCCAGCCGATCGAGAGAAGTTGCCCGGCGTTCAGGTTGGATGCCGTGCTGAGATTCAGCGTAAATAAATCCGGCGGAGATGGGTTTACAGTGAGCAGCGCAGAATTGCTGTTTGTCGTGCCCGCCGGGTTACTGATGATAACCGCGTAGCTTCCTGCGTCCGCCGGCCCAACGTTCGAGAGCATCAATGTCGCATTAGTTCCTCCCGGCACCACAGTTCCGTTTCGGCTCCATCGATACGTGAGCGGAGGAGAACCTTCAGCGACCACGGTGAAGGAAACTGCTCGTCCTCCGAACGTGTTCTGGTTCCGCGGCTGTTGCGTGATGATGGGTACCGAGGATGGGCCAATCAGAATCGGCTGGGTAGATACGCCCAGATTCGCGCCGGGATCCAAATGTTCATAGACCTGTTCACCCACGTCCGTGAGCACGAACAGATAAAAGCTCCCCAGCATGTTGGTCGGGATTTGAAGCGTGGCGCCGCCCGCATAACCACTACCCACGTTGAGACTGCCAGCGTGCAGCGCGTTCGTAAGGACGACGTCGTCCGAATCCCCGAACACGTTGTCGGGCGAAAGTCCCACCCGGTCTGCCCAGGCACTCGCCGGCGTTGCCTGTTCTGTGGAAGTGGCGCCCGTGCCTACATTCAATACGGACCAGGCGACCGTGATCGTTTGCCCGCTATACACCGAGATCGGAGCGTTTACATTTGTCACGGTCAGGTCAGCGAAATTGCCGCGGACCGGGTTGGGTTCGGCGGTGACCGTCTGCACGTCGGGCTTTTCACCGTCCACGATGTTCACCGTGGTGACGGCAAAGTGACCGGGCGTTCCGTTGGCGAGGCCGTTGATATCAGCGCGAGTCGCGCGCGTCGTCAGCACAGGGGTCAACCCCGACACACTGCTGTATGCTCCGGTCGAGTGATAGACGGCGTAGTGTTTGACCAGGTTGTTCGGCTCGGCGTGCGTCCACGTCATGCGCACCATGCGGTCGAAGGATTGGGCCATCACGTTGGTGGGATGAGGCAGCCACGTCGCGGCGGGCAGAGAAAGACCGCCGCTCTCGTTGCGAAAGATATCCACCGTCGTGACGCGGAAGGGATAGCTGGTGGCCGACTGCAAACCCGTGGCGTCGAAGCGGGTGATAGTGTTCGTCAACGGCAGCGGAGTGGCGGAATAGCCAAAATAGACGTTGTAGTAGTCGAGGAAAGCATCGACCTGCTGCGGCGGATCCCAAGTGAAGTGCAGGGTATTGCTCGATGAGGCCACTATCAGGTTGCGCGGATCGCCGAGGCGGGAGATGGAGGCATTCGCGGACCGAGAGAACACCGTTGAGTTGAAGTTCCCCAGGACATCTTCCGCAACTACAGCGACGTAGTAGATCTCCCCGCCGAACAAGCCCCGGATGATGTGTCGCTGCCGCCCGGCGGGGACGAACTCATAAGGCGTCATCGACGAAACGTCAGTGAAGAACGACGGGCCTAGGTAAATTCGGTAGCGCAACACGTCTCGTTGCTTGATTTCGTTATATTCGGACCAGTCCGCATCAATCCCACTAAAGGCATTGGAGGAAGTCACGGCAGCGAAACCGCTATCCACTCCCGTGACTGGCTCGGGCACGGTGTTGTCCGGAACAAGAATCGACATCTCGCGGGAGATGGATTGCGCGTAGGGCGAGGCGGGTTCACCGCCGACGAAGATCGAGAACTCGCGGGATGCGGCCTGTGGGGCGAGCACGTAGGCGGCTGAGTAATCCACCACGGAATCAAAGGCTCCGGTGGCGTCCACCGCAACGACGGCAAAGGAGCGATCCTGAAAGGCGCTGAGATTGCTAAAGGTGATCGAGCAAGTACCCCCAGGCACGGTGGTGTATGGTACGAGATTGGAGACATCGGTGAATGCCGAGGACCCGAGATAAATCTGGTATCGCACCACATCGCGTTGCAGCAATTCGTTGTAGCCGCACCATTCCAGCGTCACTCGATCTCCAGTAGAGGATGGTGTGGCGTTCAGTTCTGTGATTCGCAAGGGCGGCTGAGGCGTGCTGATAACAAGGCTGACTTCGCGCGAGATGGCCTGCGCGTACGATGGCATCGGTTCGCCGCCGACGAACATTGAGTACTCTCGCGAAATGAATTGCGGCGCGATCACATACGCGGCGGAGTATTCCACGGCGGCGTCGGAACCGCCCAAGGCATCTTCTGCCACCACAGCGAAGTAGTGATCTTGATTCTCGGTCAGATTGCTGATGCTCAGGGAGCAGATGCCCGCCGGAACGATGGTGTAAGGCGATAAGTTGGAGACCGTGACGAAAGGCGCGGTCGAAACGTAGATGCGATAGCGCACCACATCGATTTGGGAAATTTCATTGTAGCCACACCATTCCAAGGTAGCGCGGTCGCCGGTTGGGCTGACGCCGACGTTCAGTTGCGTGACCCGAGCGGGACCGGCCAGCGTAGTGACAACAATACTTACCTCGCGAGAGATGGCCTGCGCATAGGGCGAAGTCGGTTCCGCTCCCACGAAGATGGAAACTTCGCGCGAGGCGATGTCCTTCACCAGCGGAGTCTGCCCGCCTCCGATGTGGAGGGAGTATTCGCGTGAGATGGCTTCGTGCAACTGCTCGGCGGCTTGCGTGACGGAAGAGAAGGAGAGCAAGAAGAAGGCAAGAGCGCATAGCCAGGCGGGACCTCGAGTGGCCTCAACCGCAGCAGATGGCGGGGCGAAATGGGTCTTGAGTTCGTGGCGCATAATCCTGGGCGAAGTGGTCGGATGTCGACACTCCGGCGTCGGGCCACGCTTATGGACGGACGACTTTGACCTGGACGGCCGAATAGCCCGGGATTACCGGCACGTTCGCCAGCCAGCTGAGCACCAAAGGATTCGTGCCGTTGGTCTGCGTGACCGTGGCAGGGGTTTCCGTGTAATTGCCACCGGCGCGCGGGGACACGCGGACGGTGACGACGGAGGCCGCTTCGGCGTTGGTCGTTTGGACCACCACGGGTGTAGTTGAAACGAGTGGCAAAGTGACATCCGGGCCGAACGTGCCGAACGAGGCACGAGGATCCGACGGTGCATTCACCGCGCCAATTGAAACGATCCGCGCAGTCGGGCCATCGCTCGGGAGCCAGATGAGCGGAGCGGTGTTCGCCTGCAGCGTCACGACGCTCGGATCAGGAGTCACTTGCAGGCTGTTGTTATTGATGACTCGTTCGAGGCGGACGCGCCCCAGACCTCCCGGATAATCCGGAGCGGTGCCGCCTAAAGTCTGAATCACGCCGGTTCCTGACAGAACGGCGGAAACGATGCGAATCCCACCGCCACTGCCTCCGGCAGCGTGCCTATCGCCGTCGCAACAATCCCCGTAGCCTGTGCCACCATTCGCTTTAATCCTTCCGTTAATGATTGTGGTCCCGCCCGCGGCGATGAGGATGGCGCCGCCCCCCGCGCCTCCGCTACCACCCACCCCTGCGGAAGACCAATCGCCGCCTGCACCACCGGAACCCCCGATAAGGGGCAAGAGTGAAGGATTACCGTAACGAACGGGACCACCCCTCCCTTCTGTTCCATAACTACCTCCGAAGCCGCGTGTATTCGCGTTGCGGGGGCCGCCGCCCGGCCCGAAGCCAGGAGACGCGCCCACGCCGCTCACGAAATAACCAGAACCGCCTCGAAACCCGCCTGGTCCGCCTTCCGACAAATTTGGGGCGGGTTGAAAATTCTGACCATCCAAGCTTACGATCCCATGGACAGTCACATCTCCCCTCACCAACCACACCACCGGCGCACCGCTCGCATGATTGGCGAAAGTCACCGTGGCATTCGAGGCGATGGTAACGCTGGCGTACTTGAACACGACCGCCCATTTGTTCGGGTCGTAGATGCCCTTGCCAGAGTTGGCGGTATTGTCCGCATCCCAAACGCCAGTGACGGCCCGGCTCAGATCGATCACGGTGTTGGATGTGATGTTCAACGTGCCGTCGGTGCCATCGCTCGGCACTGACAGTTGGGCATGCATCGAGAGCGAACACGAAATTGCGGAGGCGACAGCGAGCAGGAGCGGTAGACTTGTTTTCATGATGGTAGGGCGCTGGTTTGGTATGGTGCGCTTGGGAGCCACGCCGCCGGTTAAACAACATTGGAACCAATCGCGGAATGGAACTCTTGAGCACACCTCTTATGCCGGAGCATCAAAGCCTGCGCCATGACGTGTTCATGTCAGGCCAGCCACCAGGCTTCACAAACCGGCCGCTTGAATGTCCACCAGGTGAACTCCGATCCTTGGGAGAGAGAATGTTGTTTCCCGCAAGCGAAGGATTCTCCGCGCACTGATCTTTCGCCAGTTCCTCGCAACCGAGGCAGATGTTTGGGTTCCGCGGACTGGCGTCCGCCATTCGTTCAGCGCAACAGCGACAAATGTTTAGCGACATGGCTTTGTCTTCGGTGGAAGGGCATTTAGTAAGGGCGCAGGCACGCCCCGCTCATATCGGCCAGCTTCGATCATCCCATTGCCAGCAACGGCGGGGGTTCAGCTCCAATAATTCGCGGCGAGATGGCAGGTGAAATGCAAAACGGTACAGCCGGCCCGTGACGGTCGGAATGCTGGCGATCAGCCTGCCTGTCACGGCGATTTCCGAAAGGAAACGCCGGGGAGGAAGGCCGGCCGTACCGAAAGTGCGCGCCATGTAGCGCTGGTCCAAGCAAGGGAACTGGGCAATGGGTTGTGGTTTGCCATGCTGTAAGACTGCTTGAGCTTCGCAGCATATTCCGGGTTGGGAATGACGGGTTCACGTCATACGAGCATTACAGCCTACGGAGACTGTCTCTCAGCGTCCGAGGTACTTGGCAGCGGCTTCAGTGCGGTTGCGCACCTCGAGCTTTTCGTAAATGTGGCGAATGTGGTTGTCCACGGTGTGCTGACTGATGTTTAGCCGCGTGGCAATCTCCTTGTTCGAGCGTCCGCGGGAAACCTGGTCGAGCACTTCGCGTTCGCGGTCCGTCAGTTCGCCCAAACCATTGGAGGAGGCCGGCAGGGCCTGAAAGTATTGCGTCACCTTGCGGGCGATCGCGGGACTCATGGGCGAGCCACCCGCGACGGCATCTTCAATGGCGCTGATGATTTGCGCAAGCGGGGTGCGTTTCAGCAGGTAACCGCACGCGCCGGCTTTAAGACTTTCGAAAATCTTGTCGTGGTCTTCGTGAACCGTCAGCATGAGCGGCAAGAGCATGGGGCGGCGCCGCTTCAATTCACGGGCACACTCAATCCCGTTCGCGCCGGGCAGACTGAGATCCAGCAACACAACGTCGCACTCATTCAGCGGCAGCTTCTTCAGCGCGTCTTCCGTTGAGCGATGTGTAGAGACGCATTGGAATCCCGGCGTCCCATTGAAGAGCACTGCCAACGCCTCGCGCGCCTGATCGTCGTCCTCGACAATGGAAACGCGGATGAATCTCATCGAGTAGACTCTGGCGTAAACGGCCGGGCCGAGCCATAACGTATTTACGGCACGACTCGACCAGCAAGTGATGAAGATCCGGAGGTCGCCGGGCATGGAGAGTCTCCCCGCGCCATCGGTTCGGCT
Organism: uncultured Verrucomicrobiae bacterium; assembly: GCA_963760275.1. GTDB lineage: Bacteria > Verrucomicrobiota > Verrucomicrobiia > Limisphaerales > SIBH01 > JANNGC01. The sequence continues at coordinate 59,169 of CAVXCM010000002.1, read as the reverse complement.
TAACGCCCCCGGGGGATTGCGTTCGGTCTGAAACTCGTGCGTGACCGCTGGCAGATGTCACCCTCCCGCAAACGCCGGCACGATGCTGATTTCGTCGCCGTCTTTCAGCGGGGTTTTCTCATTCTGCAAAAAACGGATGTCTTCTTCATTCACAAAGACGAGCACGGAGCCGCGGATGTGGCCCGTCTTGTCCATGATGCGTTCGCGGATGCCGTTGTAACGGGCGTGCATCGCGTCCACCGCCTCGGCCACGGTGGCAGCTTTCAGTTCAATCACTTCCTGTTCGCTGGTAAGGCGGCGCAGGGTCAGTGGGATGCGAACCTTGATCGACATTTCAGGCCGGGACGGCGGTTTCTTCGTCCGACAAGAGCGCTTCGAATTCGCGCAGGCTCGGTTTGATCTCGCGCGGTTGGCCGACATGGCCGGCGACGGCGTCGAGCGTCTTAAGGCCATTGCCGGTGATGCACAAGCACGGCGGAATCATTAGCGGGAATCTTGCCAGACGCAATCAGCTTCTTGGCCACGCCGACCGTCACGCCGCCGGCAGTCTCGGTGAAGATGCCTTCGCATTCGGCGAGCATTCTGATGCCGTCGCGAATTTCGTCATCGGTCACATCATCCGCGTGGGCACCCGTTTCCTTCATCACCTTCAAGCGCGTAGAAGCCATCCGCCGGCGTGCCGATGGCGAGCGACTTGGCAATGGTGTTCGGCTTCACCGGCTTGAAGAAATCGAGGCCCGCCTTTCTGCGCGAGGAGATGGGCGAGCAACCGGTCGCCTGCGCGCCGTGGACGTGGTACTCGCTGTGCTGGACCAGGCCGAGCTTGGTGAATTCCTGGTAGGACTTGTGGATCTTGGTGAGCAACGAACCCGAAGCCATCGGCACCACCGTGTGTTGCGGAATGCGCCAGCCAAGTTGCTCGACAATTTCGAAGCCCATGCTCTTGGAGCCTTCGGCGTAATACGGCCGCATATTCACGTTCACGAAGGCCCAGCCGTATTTGCCGGCGATCTCCGCGCACAGCCGATTCACTTCGTCGTAATGGCCGTGAATGCCGATCACGTTCGCGCCATAGACGAGCGAGTTGACGATCTTGCCCTGCTCCAAATCGGCGGGGATGAAGACGTAGGATTTCAGGCCGGCGGCGGCCGCATTGGCGGCCACAGAATTGGCGAGGTTGCCGGTCGAAGCGCAGGCGACGATTTTGAAACCCAGTTCCCGCGCGCGGCTCAGCGCGACGCTGACCACGCGATCTTTGAACGAGAGCGTCGGATAATTCACCGTGTCGTTCTTGATCCACAATTCGCGAATGCCCAGGCGCGCGGCCAGACGATCTGCCTTGACCAGCGGCGTAAAGCCGACTTCGCAGCCGACGGTCGGCTCCGCCCGCAACCGGCAGCAATTCGCGGTAGCGCCACATGGTTTGCGGGCGGGATTCGATCGTGGCGCGCGTCATCGACTTCTTGATGCGGTCGTAATCGTAGGCGACTTCGAGCGGGCCGAAGTCGAACTCGCAAACGTGCGTGGCGGCGAGCGGATATTCGCGCCCGCACTCGCGGCACTTGAGCGCCTTCATGAAACCGTGCTTTTCCATAATCAGTTGCAACGTTCGCCGGATTAACCGCGGGTGACGTTCGCCGCTTCGGGGCAACAAAAAACCCCTTCTCATCGAATGAGAAGAGGTGCGGCAAACGCTTTCGCTCTCTTCTCATCTTCCCCGAAGCACCCGCCTCGAGCTGGATTTGGCACCTGTCGCGGGAGCTGCGCGCTCCAACCGGTTGCCGTGGTTTCATCGGGCCAGTCCCTCAGCCACTCTGATGAGTTCGTTGTATCAACGAATGCGGATAGATTGATTCAACCCGCGCCCAGGTGTCAAACGGAATTTATCCCTCGCACCCGTTAACTCAAACGTGTAGCGGGCGGGGAAAAGGATATCCTCGCATCGCTTGGCAAAACAGAGTGAACCTGCGAATTTTAGTTCGTTGCATGAGCAGTGCCTCGACCATCTTTCACTCGCCGAGCCTGAAGCCTCCCCGTTCGCGCCGTGAGGCTTGGAAGACCGCGGCCATCTATCTCCTGTTTGCGTTAGTGTGGATAAGTTTTTCTGACCGACTCCTCTCCCAGGTTTCGGACAACGACCGTCTTCGCAATTTCGAAGTCATCAAGGACTTCGTCTTCGCCATCGTTTCCACGTTGCTCCTATACTTTTTGGCGGCGCGATTCAGTCGCCAAAGGAACACTGTGGAGGATGCGTTGCGCCGCAATGAACGACGGTATCGGTCGCTCGTTCTAGCAACAGCTCAGGTGACATGGACTGCGCAGCCGGGCGGGGAAATTGTAGATCGTCAGCCAACTTGGGAATCGTTCACCGGCCAGACCTTCGATCAATATCAGGGATGGGGATGGGTCCAATCCATTCACCCGGACGACCGCGAACACCTCACCGAGAGGTGGCGCAAAGCCATCCGACGAGAAACCCGGCCACCGAACGATCGATATTACGAAATTGAATACCGCGTCCGGCGTCATGATGGGGTTTATCGCACTTTCCTGACCCGAACGGTTCCGGTCCTCAACGACGAGAACATCGAAGAGTGGGTGGGAATTTGTTACGACATCACCGAACAAAAATTGCGCGAGGAACAATTGCGCGAAAGTGAGGAACGGTACCGCAGCCTGGTTGAAGTCGCGCCAGACCTGATCCTTGTCCACCAGGATGGCCGGATCATTTTCATGAATTCAGCTGGAGCACGCATCTTGCGCGCGCCCTCACCTGAGGTCTTCAGCGGCACCGCCGTGCTTGATCTCGTGCATCCGGACTTTCACCAGATAGTGCGGGAACGCATGCAAAGGACGGCCTCCGGCCACAAGGTTCCAACGATGGAGCAAAAGGTCCGCCGGCACGATGGCACTTATGTGGATGTCGAGGTCGGGGCGACGGGTTTCATCTACCGAGGTCGTCCTGCAGTCCAAGTGGTCGCCCGCGAGATTACAGCCCGGCTGCGCGCGCAGGAGGAGCTACGGGCCAGCGAAGTTCGGTTTCAACTCGTCACCCGTGCCACCACGGACCTGGTTTACGACTGGGATATGGCCAACCATTCGATTTGGTGGAATGAGAACTTGCGCCATCTGTTTGGTTACGAAGGTAAACCGGAAGCTTTGGGAATTAAGTTTTGGACCTCTCTCATCCACCCCGGTGACGTAGAACGAATCAATGCCAGCCTCTTTGGCGCGGTGAGCGATGGAAAACAATTCTGGGCCGACGAGTATCGTTTCAAACGCCTTGATGGTTCCTACGCCAACGTGCTGGACCGGGGCTACATCTTGCGCGATGCGCGGGGTGAACCCGCGCGCATGATCGGCGCCATGATGGATATCACCGACCGCAAACTCACCGAGCAACGCCTCCGCGATTCCCGGGAACAATTGCGGGCTTTAACCGCGCATCTGGAACGCGTCCGCGAAGAAGAGCGGACCCGCATCGCCAGGGAGATTCACGATGAATTAGGCCAGGCGCTCACGGGTTTGAAAATGGACCTGAGCTGGTTCGCCGCGCGCCTTCCCAACCAGCCTGCCCTTCAGGATAAAAGCGCTGGCATGCTCAAACTAATCGACTCGACAGTGAATGCCGTCCGACGACTCTCCACGGAACTGCGCCCCGCCATCCTCGATAATCTCGGGCTGATCGCCGCCATCGAATGGCTTGCTCAGGAATTTCAAAAACGCACGGGCGTCACCTGCGAGTTCGTCACGGCCGAAGAGGAGCTGACCCTTGATGAGAGTCGCACCACGGCCTTATTCCGCATTTGCCAGGAAGCGCTGACCAACGCGGCCCGGTATGCAGAAGCGACTGCTGTGAATATCGTCCTGGAAATTGATGAACGAGAGATTCATCTGCGCATCCATGACAATGGGAGAGGCATTACCGATGCGGAGACGAAAGCCACCAAGTCCTTTGGCTTGATTGGAATGAAAGAGCGTGCCCGGCTTCTCGGCGGCACGTTCACAATCAGTGGCGCACCCGGACGGGGGACCACATTGACGGTGCGTATTCCCGTCTCGCGTCCATCTCCCGTGGAAGTTTAATACGCGAAGACGAACCTTGAACCTGACCTTTCAAACCTTAAACCTTGTTTGTCTCAGCATTGGAAGCGAGCTCGGGCTCGGGGCTTGGAGAGAGATTAATGAAAATTCTTATCACTGATGATCACGCCGTTCTTCGCCGGGGATTGAAACAAATCCTTGAAGATGGATTCGGCAAGGTGCAGTTCGGCGAAGCGGCCAACGCCAGCGAAGCCATCGCCGCCGTCAGTTCTGATAACTGGGATCTCGTGGTCCTCGATATCACGATGCCCGGTCGCACCGGGCTTGAAGCGCTCAAGGAAATGAAGGCGTTGAAGCCGAATGTCCGCATCCTCGTGCTCAGCGTTCACAGCGAAGACCAGTTCGCCGTGCGCGTGCTCAAAGCAGGTGCCAGCGGTTTTCTCAACAAGGATTCAGCGCCTGAAGAACTCGTTAAAGCCGCCCGCAAAGTGCTGTCCGGTGGCCGATACGTCAGCGCCTCCCTGGCCGAAAAGCTCGCGTTAAACCTCGACCATCCTGTTGACGAACCGCTTCACCAGCAGCTCTCCGATCGCGAATTCCAAGTTTTGCGCATGATTGGCTCCGGCAAAACCGTCTCGGAAATCGCCGTCGAACTTTCCCTCAGCGTGAAAACGGTGAGCACCTACCGGGCGCGCGTGCTCGAGAAGATGAACCTGCACACCAATGCAGAATTAACCCGCTACGCCTTCGAGAACAAGCTTGTCGAATAGTCTCCGCGAGAAACCGTGCTCAACAAATCCCGTCGTGTGAATCAGGGCAGCGCGAGAAGGAAAAGCCCGATTCCGAATCCGACCAATTGACTCACGAGGCTGCACTTAGATTCCATCCGAACTGCACATGCTTCGCTCTCTCGCAAAATTTCGGGCTCATGTCGACGCCGGGAAGCGCGCAAGGAATGCAAAGGGGCGTCAGGAAACTGATTGAGCCAGCCCCAGCGCTTTGACACTTTCGGCAGAATTTATGGAAACCACTTACACCGTTCTTGGTGGCGACGGAGCGCAGTACGGCCCCGTGAACGCGGATCAATTTCGTGAGTGGGCTCGCGCGGGTCGCGTCAACGGCGAGACAAAAGTGCGGCGAAACGACCAGGCGGATTGGGTAACCGCCGCGTCGCTTTCGGAACTTGGCGTGCCGGCTTCCCCCTCCGTGCCGGTCGAAGCGCCGCACGTGGTCACAATCCCAAACCGGGACGCCGAGTTGGAAAGCCGCGTGAGGTCGGGCGCCAGTTGGTTTTACTGGATTGCGGCGATGTCCCTGATTAATTCCATCCTCGTCATGACCGGCAGCGGCTGGGGTTTCGCCCTCGGTTTGGGCCTCACTCAAATCATCGATCACACCATTGGCAGTGCCGCCAATTCCACGAAAGCCGTTGTCTTTGCAATCGATCTAGTCGCCGCCGGAATCGTGGCGTTGTTCGGGTACTTCGCCCATCAGAAGTACGCCTGGGCGTTCGTCGTTGGGATGTTTGTTCTGTTGCTAGACACTGCTTTGACCGTGCTGATTCAGGCCTGGCTTAGCACCGCGTTTCACGCATGGGCGTTGTTCAGCATTTTCATGGCATTCAAGGCCAGCCGGGCTTTGCGCGCAGGGGAGCGGGTTTAAGGCTTGGTTTGCGTCGTCAAACTTTCGGGCAGCTTGAAAGTGAAAGTCACTGGCGCGGTGTCTGTCGACACGTCGATCTCGTGGAGGATCTCTCCCGCCTTCAAATGGACAGCGGCGAGAGTGTAGCGCCCCGGCGGAAGCCCGCCCGGCAGTGAAAAGTTTCCATCCTTGTCGGTGACGGCGAACCACGGGTGATCGACCACACCTACATAAGCGAACATCCAGGGATGCACGTCGCACTTGAACTGGATGAACACCTCGCGCTTGGCGAAAACGAATGGCGTCACCATGTTCTTCACTGGCTGCCCGACGTTGCGCTCTTTGTTTCCCGGAACTTTGGGCAGGGAATGAACGTTGTGCAGAAGTGGATCTGAATTCCGCACTCGAAACGTTTGCCCCGTCTGCACGCCGAACATGTAGGGCTGATACTCGCACGCTATCTGATCGAGCAGCGGCCCCGGCGTGGACGTCGGCGCGACTGGAGCGCCCGCCTTGATATAGACAAAGGCGTTGGCCAGTGCCCCTTCGGAGCCGACCACGTAGTGTCGGGTGGTGATCGGCGCTTTTTGCAGGCGGCCGCACGCCGGGTCCATGGTGATCGTTTTCTCGGCCGGGGCCTTGCCCTGCAACACGGCGCGCCCACGCACCGATGTTTCCTTTGAAACCACGCTATCCGCCCCCGCAAATGCTCTGAAATCCGGGGGCGTCGGCTCATTGGCGGGCGTCCTTGCCACCACACTGTTCACGACTTCGCCTCTAGCCGGCTGAGGCGAATTGGCCGCCGTTGGCTGCGCGCGGTTCGTTGGCGCTCCCGCGACGTTCGTCAACGGCCGCGGACGCAGCGGAGCATATTGGGGCTGGTCGACAGCAGGCGGCACTTGCGCCACTCCACGGTTTTCATCCACGTCGGGGACCTCGATGGGTTCGGCATCCGGCGCCTCAAGGCGCCGATCTTGTTTCACCACCACGAGATAGCCGACGCCAGCGGTGATGAGCAGCAGAAGCATGAAACTCAGTTTGGCGAGGGTTGAACCGGATGAATTTTTCATAAGCTGTCATCAGTGAACCCCAGTTCGACTGTGCCGTTGCGCGTGGAATTCGAGTCTTCCAGCTTGATCGAGTGTCGTCACACCCCGAGGACAACGACGGGTGGCGACAGCTCACGGGCGATCTCATCGAGGCGATAACCAAACCCTGGTCCATGAATGGACGAGAGGTCTACTTTGCCATCGCGCCGCCGATACAGCCCCGGATGCACGGCCTCTTCAAAGCGGGAAGCGTCCGGGTAAAACTGCATGGCGTTCGTTTCCACCCCGGCGATTGTTCCGACGTGAGCGGCGAGCAACACATGCGGTATTTGGGCGAGCATCGGATTCGTAAGGTCCTGCACCATCAATTGCATGCCGTGCGCCTTCGCCCAACAGGCACTGAGCAGCGCGCCTGTCTGGGTCTTGCACGTTTTCAAGGCCACGCCCGTCCAACCCAATTCACGGCCACGCCGGATCAAACGCCAATTGTGCGCGCTCTCATCCAGGAACAGCGGTTTGCGCCCCGAGACGGAATGCACATCGATTGGAAACTCTTCGAGCTCATACGGAAACGGTTGCTCGACGTAGAGTAACTTGTCGAACGTGTCCGCTGCCTCGTCCCGAATTCGATCGAGAATCTCATTCACATAAGAGGGCGCGGTCACGGTGCAATTGAAGTCAGCAGTCAGCCACTGCACCCGTTCCGTCCTCGCAATGTCGCCCACATGTAGCAATCGCTGATAGTCCCACGCGCTGTCATTGCCGCGCAGTTTGATCTTCAAACATTTGAGTCCATCACGCCGAATCCAATCCCGGAGCAAGACCGGGTAACCGTCGTTCGGTTCGTTGCCTGACAACTCCGACTCATCGATTGGGTCCAATCCGCCCACAAGATGCCACGCGAGAAGCTCGTGCGGCGGATGAGTGACCAGATACTCAACGGGATATTGGTCGATGAAACTGACCGGCGGAGCCGCTTTGGCCGGGGTAATGAAGGATGCCAAATCCGACGAAAGAAATTCTGGCGTATAAGTGGAATAAACAGGCCGCTGGTGGAGTTGGCCAAAGGCGTCATGCAGGGCGAGGTCAAACACAGACAAGCAGACCAAGCCGGCCAGCAATGGCATGGAGTGTAACCGACCTTCATTCGCATTCTTCAAGGAGGCATCCAGAAACTCCTGCCACGCCACGCCCAGTTCCAGTGCGTGACCATAAAGATCCGGTTGCATCACTTCCGAGGCAAGGCGCACACAAAAATCCTTAAGGCGTTCCTGCCGTTCCGCGTACGGGAGCGTGCCGGGCCACACCCATTGCACGCTCAAAGGTGTCTCGCCCCATCCCTCCGCGCGCCTTCCAAGCCGATCTTCCACCGTCACGCGAGCCCGCGCACAGGTGACGGACGTGAGCGTCTCCGTCCCAAATTTGAGCGGCATCCGCGTCTCCACCGGCAGAAAATACAGGCGTGTCCCGACGACGCGGACATCAGTGATCTTGCTCATTATTTTGGCAGCGGGTGAAAGGAGAACGTGTTTTTCAACTCACCGAATTCAGTCCGAACCAGCGTGCCGGCAGAAATGTTGCGGCGCTTGAACCATCCCTGGGAGACTTCGAGGACAAACTGAATGTTCTCTGCCTTCGACGGCACGGGCGTTTCATTGCGCGGGTGCAAGTCGTGGATTTCCTGGATGATTCCCTGCGGATCAATATAGGCGATGGAAAGCGGGACCAGCGTATTTCGCATGTAGAAGGCTCTGGGCGCGACATCACCAAACACGAAAAGCATCCCCTCGGTTTCAGCCATATTCGTGCGCCACATCATGCCCGTGTAGATCTCAATGGGTTTGAGCGCGAGCTCCGCCCGCACTTCATGGGCGCCGACAAACAACCGCATGGTCTGCAAACGGGGCTGGGCGTTGGTGAGAAAAGGTGGAAGCGGTCCGGCGGCCCTCGCTTCGTTCTTGCCCGACGCCGCCGGGGAGGGCAGCGCTCCCTTATTGGACTGGTCCTCCTTGCAGCCACCAAGAACCAATAGAATCGCCGCGAGCGTGAGCCAAAGAATTTTCACGGCGTCACCGTGCGTGAAACGCCCGCCCATTTCAACGGTGCATCCCTGCGAGAAAGGGTTGTGCAATCGACCTGACCGGCGGCTGGGCCGCGACGAGTCCGCTGGAGGTGCGGGCGTTCGTGATTCCCCTGCTTGTGCGCGATCGCAACCTTTGCCACGCTGCGCGCCACTCATGAAACATCTTCTGGCTGCCCTGCTCTTTGTTTTCGCCCATTACCAATCCCCTTCTGCCGAAGCTCCCGCAAAGGAACCTGACTACAATGCTCAATACAAACTAGGTCCCGACTCACAACCGCAGGAGGGCGTGCCACGAGGCGGACTGATCAAAATGCCACCGTTCACAAACTCCACCCATTTCCCGGGAACGATTCGCGATTGGTGGGTTTATGTCCCCCAACAATACAACGCCAAGATTCCCGCCTGCTTAATGGTGTTTCAGGATGGCGGCGGCTACGCCCAGTCGAATGGCCAGTACCGTGTGCCCGTTGTCTTTGACAACTTGATTGCCCGCAAGGAAATGCCTGTGTCGATCGGCGTGTTCGTAAATCCCGGAACCATCCCTGCTGCAGAACCCGGCAAAAAGGCGCGCAGCAATCGCAGTTTTGAATACGATTCGCTGGGTGATCTGTACTCGAAATTTCTAATCCAGGAACTTCTGCCGGTGGTGGAAAAACAATACAACATCACGAAAGACCCCGAAGGGCGGGCCATCGGAGGCGCCAGTTCCGGGGCCATTTGCGCCTTCACCGTGGCTTGGGAAAGGCCCGATCAGTTTCGCAAAGTGCTCAGCCACATTGGCAGCTTCACCAACATCCGCGGCGGCCATCATTACCCGGCGATGATCCGTAAGACTGAGCGGAAGCCCTTGCGCATATTTCTTCAAGACGGCTCGCGCGACCTCGATAACTTATTTGGTAACTGGCCGCTGGCGAATCAGCAGATGGCCGCCGCTTTGAAGTTCATGAACTACGATTATCAGTTCGTCCTCGGCGAAGGCACCCACAGCGGCAAACACGGCGGCGCGATTTTGCCGGAGTCGCTGCGCTGGCTCTGGCGCGACTACCAGAAGTGAGGAACTGTCCGCGGTGACGACATTTTATCTCATTCGCCATGGCACGAACGACATGCTGCCGCGCGCGCTGGCCGGACGTTTGCCTGGCATTCACCTGAACGACGAAGGCCGTGCCGAGGCCCAACGCGTTGCCGCTCGACTGAAGCATCATCCCATCCGATACCTCTTCAGCAGCCCAATGGAACGCGCGCGAGAAACCGCGGAGCCACTGGCCCATGCTTTGAACCTTCCCGTGCAAATCTCGAAGGCGCTCATCGAAGTGGACTTCGGCGATTGGCAAGGTGGTGAAATGAAGACTCTCGCAGCCGACGAGCACTGGCTCAAATGGATTGCCTTCCGAAGTGGGCATCAACTGCCGAACGGCGAAACCGCCACCAGCGTCCAGGCCCGCATCGTGAATGAGATGATCCGGCTGAAGAATGCCCTAAGCGGCCAGCACATCGCGCTGTTCTCCCACGGCGATCCCATTCGCGCCGCACTTTGTCATTGGCTCGGCATGCCCATCGATTTTCTGCCGCGACTTGGACGTCGCGCCTGGCTCCATCAGCACCGTGAGCATCACCGAGAACAAAGCGACGGTGCACGGCATCAACATCCTTTGACGGCGGTTGCCATTACAGCTGGGGATAATGACCGCGGACTGAAGCCGCCACAACTCACTCCCTACAAGGGATCGTCGACTTCGCGATGAGCCTTCGCTGCTTGCGGGGTGAGGCGGCGTAAAAGCCGCGCTCCGTACGTTCGGCCCGACTGTTCTAACCGCACCCTTTGACTGCTACACGCTTGCTGCTCTGCAGGTTTCCTGCATATTCCCGGCCCCATGAACAATTGGATTGTCGATTACATTCGCGCCCAAAAGGCGGCCCTCGATTCGATCCCCGTCGAACAAGTGGCTCGCGTCATCGAGCGCCTAAACCAGGCGGTAGCGGAAGATCGGCAAATATTTTGTCTCGGCAATGGCGGCAGCGCCTCGAACTCCTCCCATTTCGCCACCGATTTGGGCAAAGGTTCTTCCGACAAAATTGGCAAACGATTCCGCGTGCTCTCCCTCAACGACAACGTGAGTTGGATGACCGCGATTGGAAATGACTACTCCTACGAGGATGTCTTCGTGCGCCAACTGCAGAACTACGGACGCGCCGGCGACATCGTGATTGCCCTCAGCGTCAGTGGCAATTCGCCGAACGCCGTCAAGGCCCTCGAGTGGGCGAAGAATAACGGCTTGCACACGGTCGCACTCGTCGGCGCCAAACGCGGCCGCATGGCCGAAATCGCCCACGACGTCCTCGTCATCAACGACACACATTACGGCCGCGTGGAAGATGCGCAGATGGGTATCTGCCACATGCTTTGCTACGCCTTCATGGAGAAGCCGGAGATTGCGCAATAACGCATCGGTCCAGTTCTCTTTGGTCCCCCGAAATTGGTGCCATCTACGGAACTATGACGTGGGGCGTTTGTGGTGAACCTGTAGCACTACAGTTAGCCAGCGCCAAAGCGGCCAGTTGATTGACCGATGCAAGAGCCGCGGCGGAGTTGGAATGAGGGATGACGACGGTTTGACAGCAAAGAGACGTGTTCGAAAAACTGTCTGTCGCCGTCACCACGATCAGAAACACCCGCCCTTTACCTCCCGCTCCCAAACGTTCACGTCGCAACTTGAGGCCCCCGGTCGTGCCGCCGGTAAATGTCGAAGCGCCGTCTGGACTCATGCCCAAAGAGTCCGCTTCATTGCTGAAGACTTTCACCTTAACGAGAGGATTTGGATTCGCTGTGCAATTAGCGGTGGCCGTAATATTCAGTCCAACGTTCAAAAAGTTGGGCGCACTTTGATCCATTTTAGGGAATTGAACAGTGCAAGTAACCGTTGGCGGAGAATTATCCGGCGGAATGACATAAACCACGACACCTTCACCCACTTGCACGACCGGTGATCCGGGTGACACGTTGTTCAAACTGTTCACTCGATACCAAGTACCCCCAAGAAATGCGTGCATGATCCAACCGCCTGGATCCAAGGAGCCGCAGGTGGGGTTAGGCGGCGGCGACGGTTGAGTTGAATAATCATACTGAAAGACGCAGGTGCCCGGAAGCGGAGGAGCACCGACGATTTCGAAGTAATTGGCCGGTTGCGGAGCTTGGCAGCTTAGAAAATTCCAACCCGGCACCAGAGAGACCGGCGTGGGTGGAGGTACCGTTCGTGGTGTTCCAGTAAAAGCCAGGGGAACTGCGGGGCCACCAGGCAACTGTAGAAAAGCCGCTTCTCCCGGATTCAACGTCTCAGCGGTTAGCATGAATGACCCGTCGTACCAACCACCGTCCGGAAACGGGAGGTCGATGTAGAAGTATGCAGGAAGGTAACTTTGTGAGACGGGATTCCATTTGAACAATAGCGAGTTATCTGGAACCGCCGTCAGGATTGTGTTGATAGAATTGTTCACCGGGTTATCCAATTGATTGGCAATGAGGTTGTTGCCCGGCCCGGCAATAATCGTGTAAGACCAACCGGAGGTAGACACGAGCATGAGCGACAGTAGGAGAATGGGGACAGTGGATTTCATTCAATAGCGTCTGAACCTCTTCACAAACCTTGTCAATGGCCGAGTCCGCACGTTTTGGAAGGCGGCTCAACTCGACGCGGAAGAAAGTTTTTCAACAACGCCGCATGTCGTCCAACGCTGGAAACGCCCGCCGATATTCCGCCAACCGACCGGGATCAATCTTTGCCTGAATCACCGTCTCAGCGCTCCCTGCATCCACGAGAATTTCCCCGTGCGGATCGATGATCATCGTTCGGCCCGAGTGCTTGAAACGTGGGTCGTCGCCGATGCGGTTCACGCCCGCGACATAGCATTGGTTCTCGATCGCCCGCGCCTGGAGCAAACGCGGCCAGTGATGCAGCCGCGTGTTGGGCCAGTTGGCGATGAAGGTCATCAGGTGCGGTCGCTGCGCCGCCACGGAACGCGCCACTTCAGGGAAACGCAGGTCGTAGCAGATAAACGGTGCCACTAAAATTTCCCCACACGCAAAGACCTGTGCGGAGTCGCCCGCCTCGTAGCATGCTGTTTCGCCGCCGAGCGTGAACGGCTGCATCTTTCGGTAGCGCGAGAGCTGCTTGCCTTCGGGCGAAAACGTCACGCACTCGTTGCGGCCGCGTTCTGCCCCGCCTCGCGTCACGACGCCGGCGAGGAGAAAGATTCCAAACTCACGCGCCGCATTTGAGAGGAATTGTTCGGTCTGGCCACCCTGCTCTTCCGCGACGGCAGCGACATTCATGCTGAAGCCGCAGGCGAACATTTCGGGGAGCAACACCAGTGTCCCTTTGGCGATCGCCGCATGGCGAAGAAGCGCGAGGACTTTCGCGTAGTTCACTTCCTTGTTTTCCCACGCGATATCGAACTGCACGCACGCAACATTCATCGCCGTGAGTTTGAGGGTCCGAGCGGCAGTGACAACTGTTTTGCCTTCGGCGGCATCAACCCGCTCACTCCCACCCCGAGCAAGCGCAATGGGCGCGACACGAGTTTCTCCCGCGCCAATAGATGCACCGCCAGCCGGTAAATTTCCGCCGCATCGCCAATCGGTTCTTCAACGCTGATCTGCCGCGTCAAAGTCGTGAAGTCGCTATAGCGCACCTTGACCTGAACCGTTTGAGCTTCGAGTCGTTTGCGTTGCAGAGTGCGCGCAACGTCATTGGCTTGTTCGCGCAAACAATCGCGGAGGACGCGACGGTCGGCAGTGTCCTGCAAAAAAGTGTTCTCGCTGCTGATGCTTTTGCGTTCATCGCTCAGGTCCAGTCCGCGATCGTCTTCGCCAAAGGCCAGTCGCTTGAGTGCCGGGGCCCACGAACCGACGACCGCACGCAAATCGCCGCCGTAGTCCTGCAAGTCGCCAATGGTTTTGAGCCCAGCACTGACGAGTGATTGCTCGGTCACATGCCCCACGCCATGAATGGCGCGCACCGGCATCGGGCGGAGGAACAACACTTTGTCGCGCTCGGGGACGAGCGTCAGGCCATTCGGCTTTTGAAAATCACTGGCCAGTTTCGCGAGGAATTTGTTCGCCGCCACGCCGATGCTGGCGGTGAGTTGGCGTTGCGTGAAAATTCTTTGTCGTAGTTCACGCGCAACCGGCAAAGCGGCCAGCAAACTCTCGTCCGCCGTGGCGCGCTGGAATTGCATGGAGAAGTCTAAATACGCCTCATCCACAGACACCTGCTCAATCAACGCGCCCGTTTCCCGGACCAGATTCATGATGGCGCGCGATTCGTCTCGATACGCGTCCATGCGCGGCTTCACGAAGATCCCCTTCGGACAAAGCCGCCCGGCTGTGACGCTGGGCATCGCCGAGCGCACACCGAACTTGCGTGCTTCGTAGCTGGAAGCCGCGACTACGCCCCGCTGCGTGGGCGGCGCTCCCACGATTACAGGCTTGCCGCGCAACGCCGGATTATCGCGCTGTTCCACCGAGGCGTAAAAGGCGTCCATGTCGAGATGGAAAATGACGCGGTGCATGGATCACAAGTCGGCGGCAAAAGAAATCAGGCGGCGATACTCTTCCATCACCGTTCGCAGGGCAACGACCAGCGCCTCCACCTGCTTTTCGATCGGCGCATGATGAGGCGTCTCAAGGATCAGCTCGAAGGGAACGGGAGAAATTTGGGGCGGCGCGGCGAGGATGCCGTCATAGCCTTCGTAAATGATGCCATCCTTTGCCGCGAAACCATCAATCTGCGCGTTGATGTTCCGGGGCAAGACCTTCGCAGCGGCCGCGAGGGCCGGCTTCAGAAGATTTTCGCTCAGGGTGTGGCCACGCACGAAGCCATAGATTCCGTCACTGGTGTCGTCGGCGTGAAGCTGAATGATTCCCTGGAAATGCCGCTCGCGTAATTCGCGCTCAATCAATTGCACTTCGGGATGAGCTGAGTTCCTCCAAAACTCCCGGTTCAAATCAATCCCGAGATGATTGTGCCGTGTGCCGGCGACCAGGCCGGTCGGATTGCAAACGGGATAGGCGTGAATCAGGTAATCCTCAGCGACCGCAGGTTCACGACACAGCAACTTTAAGAATTCAATCAGTGCGTAAGTCCCAGCAGGTTCATCGCCGTGGATGCCAGCGAAAATACCAATGCGAATAGAGTCGCTGCGCGGAGCGCCGAACGTGAATCGCGGCAAAGACCTCCCTGCTCCGCCAGTGTCGAACGCCTCCAGGGCATCGAAGCGCAATTGCGGTTCTTCACGCAGGCGAGCCAGTTCCGATTTCAAGCATGCGGGCGTTGTCAGCACAGAGAGAGCCTAGCGTGCGGCAAGTTCATCCCTCAACGGGCGTTTCTCTTGCCAGAAGCAATCGTGGGCATGAAAGCCACGCAAGGTCACCGCGCAATCCACCCGCCGCCCAGGACAACGTCCTCATCATAGAAAACGCTCGCCTGACCTGGGGTGATGGCACGTTGCGGGATGTCCAACTTGATGCGGGCGCTGCCATTGGCGCCGGGAGTAATCGTCGCCGGAGTGCCGGGATGATTGTAACGAATCTTCACCAGGGCGCGGAGTGAAGGAGGCGGCGTCTCGAATGGAATCCAGTTGCAACGCTCCACGGTGAATTCATCACGATCAAGCTGGGTTTCATCGCCGACGATCACGCGATTGTGTGCCGCATCCAGTTCCACCACGTAGAGCGGTTTGGGCGAAGAAAGCCCAAGCCCCTTGCGCTGCCCGATCGTGTAGAACTCAATGCCCTCATGCTGACCGAGCACGCGGCCGTGGACGTCCACAATGTCGCCGACATGCTTCACGGCCAGCTTGGCCTGTTGCAGAAACTTTCCGTAGTCACGATCCGGCACGAAGCAAATCTCCATGCTCTCCTCTTTGTCGGCCGTCTTCAGTTCGCACTCACGCGCCAGCGTCGCGCGTGTCGGTCTTGGTCATCTCGCCGAGCGGAAAAAGTGTTTGAGCCAACTGCTCCTGCTTCAATGAAAACAAAAAGTAACTCTGATCCTTGCGCTGATCCTTGCCGCGCTTGAGCAAGGTGCGCCCGGTGTTCGCGGCATTTCTCCGTACGGGCGAAATGGCCCGTCGCCACCAAATCCGGCGCCAAGTTTCTTCGCGCGCGAAATCAGGGTGCCGAACTTCAGCTTCTCGTTGCACATCACGCAGGGATTCGGAGTGCGCCCGGCTTTGTATTCCTCGGCGAAGTAATTGATGACCTGCTGCTGAAACTCCGCTGCTTCGTCCACGAGGTAGTACGGAATGTTCAGCTTGTGCGAGACGGCACGCGCATCCATGACGGCCTGCGGGCCGCAGCACTTGTCCTCAGCGCGATTCACGCAATCCTGCGGCCAGAGCTTGAGCGTGATGCCCACCACGTCGTAACCCTGCTCGATCAAAAGCGCTGCCGCCGCCGAGGAATCCACTCCTCCGCTCATGCCGACGACAACTCGTTGCTTCACATCCATCGCGAGCGGGGAAGATAGCCGTCAGCAAGCATGTGTAAAGCAGTGGCAAACGTCCCCTTGAGGAAACCCAGGTTCCAGAACCCGAAGGCACTCCCAGGCTCACCTCCATTGCCGCCCGCTAAAATCCTGCTTGCGCGGACGATTAAAAAACTGACTGAGTGAGTGCGCACACTATCCCGATGGCCAACGCTCCTTCGAGCGGAAGATCGGAGCATCGAGACAACAGCGGCAAAACCTTATGAGCAGCAAAATCATCGTGGGTCCCCTCCTCGGCTTTGAGCACGGCAACTACTACAGCGTTTGCATTCTAATCGCGGCCGGGACTGCGGCGGCCAGCCTGGAAGTGCGCAGCGCCACGAAGAAACACTACGCCTTAAAAAAAATTGCGGTGTTGGGCGAAAACGAGTTTTGGCGCGCGGAATTTCCTTTCGCCATCCCGGCGGCTGGGGTTTGGGTGGATTACTCCATCACGGCGGGAGGCGGCACTCTTCCAGATCGACACGGGCGCAGCGCTTGGAAGTTTTACGTTCCAGGCAAGGGTGAGGAGCCGCTCATCGCCTACGGGTCTTGCAATGGCTTTTCCAGCTTCAAGCTGCTGCGCGATACGGACCAGCCTTATGTGCTTTGGGAACGAATGGCCGCCGCGCATTTCGGCCAACCAGCGGCGAACGGAAAGCCCGAGCAGACGCCAAAGCCTCACTCGTTAATTCTCCTGGGCGGCGATCAGGTCTATGCCGACGAAATCTGGGAGTCGAGTAAGTATCCCTTGTTGAAGGAGTGGAGTGAGTTGGATTGGGACGAACAACACCGAACGCAAGTCTCGGGCGCCATGGCCAGAGAGATCGCGCAATTCTACAACGGACTCTACATCGATCGTTGGGAAAACGAATTCATGTCGCTCATGCTGGCCAGCGTTCCATCAATCATGATGTGGGACGATCATGACATCTTTGATGGCTGGGGCTCCTACCCGGATGAGCGGCAGCAATGTCCGGTCTTCAAGGCAGTGTTCCAGGAAGCCGCGCGCGTCTTTGAGTTGTTCCAACTGCGGGCCAGCCAACGTAATCGTCTCAATTCCAACGCCGCGCACCGCACCTTGGGCCTGCGCTTCCGCGATTACTTCATCCTCGCCCTGGACAATCGATCTGAACGCACCCAGTCACGCATCATGTCGGAACAGAACTGGAGGGATACGAAGGAATGGCTGGCCACCCTGCCCAAGTCCACGCCCCGGAAACCTCGCGGTGTGGCAAACCTCCTCGTCATGACGGCCGTGCCCGCGGTGTACCGATCCTTCGCCGCCGTCGAAGCCATCATGGACACCACGCCGTGGCACGAGTCGCTGGAAGATGATGTGCATGACCATTGGAGTTCACGGCCGCATCAGGGCGAACGGATTCGCCTCGTCATGGTCCTGCTGGAATTTCTGGAAACACAGCGAGACGTGACGGGCCGTTGCCAGTGCAAGGGCGTGCTGCTTTCCGGCGACGTCCACGTTGGCGCCCTCGGTCAGTTTTGGAACGAGCGCGCCGAACTCGGGCTGACGCAAATTGTATCCAGCGGCATCGTGCATCCCTGCCCCAGCGCTTTTGCCTGGGCAGGCATCGTTCTCATGACTTCAGACACACCGGAGGAACTGGGCGACGGTGAAGTGAAGGCGGAGATGCTGACGCCAGAGGGCGGGACGCGCTATTTGCGCACGCGGAACTTCGCAACACTCCAAGTCGGCACGGACGATAAAATCCGGGTGGACTGGGTGTGTGAAAACCGGAAGTTGCGGCCAAGTTTTCGGGTGAGCCTCATCAACCTGAAGCCCGTGCCAAAGCCCCAAAGATAGAAACGCATCGTCAGCCAATCGCGGCGGTCAATCGGCCGTGGCTTCTCTTTTGCAAGGCGCGAGTGATGTTTCTCCGTCCGTCAGGAAAGCAACATTCACCCGCGGTATCAGGGGTCAATCCGGGCTACGCTTCAGTGACAGACGGAATTGCACAACGGCTCAAGTGATACTACCGATAGCCATGGAGAAACTTGAAAGTTATCTGAACGATCACCTCGCAGGTTCCGTTGCGGCATTGCAGCTCGTGGATCGGCTGATTGAAACGTATGAAACCGATGCCTTGGGGCCGTTTTTCCAGATTCTTCGCAACGAGATTCAACAGGACCAGGACACGCTCAAAAAAATGATCGAGCGACTCGGGGGGCAGGAAAGCACGGCGCGCAAAGCCGGGGCGTGGGTCGTGGAAAAGCTCACGCATGGAAAAATCCAATTGAGCGATTCGAAGGAGGGAGAAATGGGTTTGCTCCTGGCTTTGGAAACGCTCGTGTTGGGCATCACGGGAAAATTCCTGCTGTGGCGAGCCGTGGCCGAAGCCTGCCCGTCCCTGCCCGCCTTTTCGGAATTCAATTGGCAGGAACTGGAAAAGAGAGCCTTGGATCAACGGGAGCGAGTGGAGCAAAAAAGAATGGCAGTGGCATGTGCCGCGTTGGCACCAGCCTGCGCGACTCGGGTTAACGAAGGTTAAATACGAAGCGTTGTACTCCTACCGAGAGCCTATTAGAGGAGCGGCTCAGTGCCCCCAAAGCTCAAACACCAGGTCCCGATCCATGTCAGTGGCTCCATTGTACAGCGTGCCACGACTATAGGCGGTATTGCCCGAGGAACGCTCCATCAGATAGTCGTCCGAGTTCGTCGTGCGAGAAACAAAATGGAGATAGTAAGTGGTACCGGCTTCAAATGGCCCGACGGGTTCGGGGTAGGTAATCTCGTATCGTTGGAAGCTCGAACCGTTGGAGGTATTTGTGATACTACCGGTCGTGATGGTGAACGCGGACTCTCCGATGACCTCGCCGCTCAACGTCTTGATCGAAAAATCCAGATTTCCGTTGGGAGCGGCCTCCCGGGAAAGACGAACCACGATTTTGCTGATGCCATAGTTGGAACCGCCGGCAACCCCATGACGGAACGTCTGAGACAGGCTACTGCCGGGAGTGACTTTGACTGAATTTCCGCCGAGGGGATTTTGCTGGAGGTTTGTGTAAGCCGGAATCACCGCGCGGTAAATGCGGAGGTCACCGTTCGTCGCAGTGCGGTCCGTCGTGTTCCACGCGCCGTAAATTCGAAGGTTGGTTGAGATGGCCGTCCAGTCGCTGAAGTTAGTGGAAGTTTGCAGGACGTACCATGACAAGTCGGGTCCACGAATCTCCAGGTTCATTCCATTGGTCACCCGTTGTTGCGATACGAATCGTAACTCGTTCACCACGGGAGAAACACGGAGCGCAACCTTCGCGACATTCCCCGTGCTGGCTGAATCGGCCACCCGATAGCTAAAACTGTCACCACCGTTGAAACCCTTGTTGGGGATGTAGGTGAACGAACCATTCGACATGAACGTCAGCGAGCCGTGCACCACGTTGCTTATCAACAGACCCTGTAAAACATCGCCCTCCACATCCGAATCATTAGCCAGGACCCCGTTTGTCGAAATGACCAGTGCTGTGTCTTCCTGAGTCGTATACAGATTCGTAACCGCAATAGGCACATCGTTCACCGGCTGGACCGTAATGGTCACAGTCGTCGGGCTGACGGCATCGACGGCATGGATCTCGAAGCGAATATCTTTAAGCTCATCCGCCCCATCCTTGTAGGCGGTTCCTTTCGAGTAGGTGCTACTGCTGGACATTTCAAGATAGAGGTCCTGGCCGCTGGGACTGTTATCGAAATTGAGGTAGTAAGTCGTCCCTGCCGTCAACGGCCCAACCGGTGTGGCATAAAGAATCTGGTAATCCTGAAAGGAGGCGCCCTCGGTGGTGTCCGTGACGCTGGCCATTGTCACCGTGTAAGTGCTGCCGGGTATGGCACCTGAATTGAGGCCAGTACCAATGGAGAAATTTAAATCCTTCGACTGATTCGCCTTTCTTGAAATCCGGAACATCACCTTTCCGATCGTGTAGCTCGGTCCACCGGCTATTCCGTGCCGGAAAGATTGAGCGGCGGGCGAGGAATTCTTGATTTCCAGCTTGGAGCCGCCGGTCGTGTTTTGCTCCAGGTTCGTGCTCACGCCATCCCACGGGCGATAGGTAAAGCGATCAGTTCCATTGAAGTTCGTCGCCGGGAAGTACAAGAACGATCCGTTCGTGCTAAAGGTCAAGGTGCCGGCCGACACGTTACTCACCAGCAAGGAAAACAAACCGCCCGGATAAACGTCGGAATCATTGGCGAGAATGCCGCCTCCCGAGACGGTCAGCGAAGAATCCTCCAGCACCGAATAGCTGTCCGGCCTTCCCACGGGTAAATCGTTTGTCGCCAGAATTGTCAGGTTGGCGGTCCGGCTGGTGGTCAGACCGGCTGTGTTCCTGATCTCCACGTAATAAGCGCCATCATCAGCGCCCACATTAACGCGCGTATTCGTGTAGCTGCTCGCGGTGGCACCGCTGATGGCGACGCCCTTGTAAAACCATTTATAGGACATGGCGGTACCGCTGCTGGCGACAACCGAAAAAGTCACCGTGGCATTTTCCAAGGCAGTCTTGTCCGAAGGTTGGACAGAAATGACTGGAGGCAGCCCCACTTGACCGTGGCAGCTCAACGCCAGGAAAATGCCAAAAATGCAGGCAAAGGCCCTGATGCTTCGAGTGACACTTAAAGACTGTGCGTTCTGCTTTTTCAACGTCACGGTTGTAAAGCGAATCGCGTGCCCTGTGCGCGCAACGGGCGGCACGCCAGGGCGTTGGACACTTCGGCATTTTATGGCGAGACAGTGGACCGACGAAGCACGAGCCACGAGTCCGAGAGCTGTGGATTGCCTAAAAGGTCCCAAAGCCGTTCATGAGATGAACCACAAGTGAGGGAGAACTAGAAACGGTAGGTCAGCTTCATCCGATACGTTCGTCCGTCACGTTCCAAAGCGTCCTGGACATGAAAGCGCGTGGCTGGATCCGAATATTCCCGGTCGAACAAATTGTAAACACTGGCTGAAAACTCGAGGTTCTTGACCAACTCGCAGCTGTAAAGAGTGAGGTTGAACACACCAAACCCATCCACGTCCGCTCCCTGCACTGTGGAGGGGATTGTCGTGTTGTGAAGCGAGCGGCGCATGCTGGTGTATTGGTACTCCAGACCGGCAAAAACTTTGTTGCGCCACAGCGGAACGCTGACGTTCATTTTGACCAGGTGCTCCGGGGAATCAGGGAAAGCAAGATCGCCCGTCTCATTCTCGGTCTTCTGCAAAGTGTAGCTCAACCGCGCTCGGACCGCGTTCGTCCAGTAGCCCTCCAGGCCCACCTCCGTGCCACGGGTCGTCGCGTCCAGATTTGCAAACGCGCCATTCTGTAACACGATCAAGTCATCCATCTGGTTGTAAAAACCCGCCAACGAACCGCGGAGATGCGGCATGAGTTCCTGCTCGTAAATCAGTTCATACGACGTGATTTCTTCGGGCTGCAATTCCGTGGGGGTGACGGCCGTTTGCGAATCTGCCAATTCAAGGAAGTTCGGTGTTCGAAAGGCCGTGCCATAAACCGCCTTGATGGTTGAGCGAGGAACGGGATTGTAAATCAACGCCACGCGAGGATTAAAGCCCGGGTCGAAATCTCCATACTGGTCATAACGAATGCCGCTGTTGAGATGCAGTTGCTTCACCACCTCAAAATCGCCCTGCGCGTAGATTCCGTGACTTTGACGGGTTTGACGAACAATGGGCTGACCCGTGACCTGCCGTTCCTGGCGAAAATCATCCCGATATTCCGCCCCTAGTGTCACAATGTGACGTTCCCAAAGCTTCTTGTTCAGTTGCAGCTCAGCGCCCCACCACTCTCCAATGTCCGTTTCGCGCGCGAAGAGGTTAGTAACCGTCGATCCAATCGCGATGCTCTGGGGGTAACCGATTTCAAACTCCGTTCGATCGTAATAGACCCGGGCCGTCAGATCGAACAGGTCGGGGAAGCTGTGGGCATATTTCAAGGCGGTATAGCCGCGTTTGTCCGCGGTGCGAAGCCTGGGATCGTTGAACGTAGTGAAATATTGCGCAGTCGGATTTTCTTTGTCCCGATCGATGTAGGCTCCCTCTAGCGTGAAATCCAAATAGCGCACGGACCCAAAAAAACTTCCAAATGAGTCGTCATCCCGGTTCCGGGCAACGCCGTTGTTTCTGGACGACTTGAACTCCGGGTAGAAAATTTCTTCTTTCCCTTCCGTGCCGTACATCGAACCCGAGAGCAGGAATTCCACCCCGTTGGAGAATGAATTGCCGTAGGTAACCCGACCCTTGTAAGCGTCAAATTCACCGTATTCACCGGACAATTCCGTTCCCTTCAATTGCGCGCCTTGCCGGGTGATGACATTGATCACGCCCAAAAAAGCATTGTTCCCATACAGGACGGAACCGGGACCGCGAATCACCTCGACCCGATCAATAAGGTCCACATCCAGAATGAAAGCCGAGTCGATAAAGGCGCCATCGGTGATGTTGTTGTTTACGCGGTGGCCGTTCACCAATAACAACACACGGCTGTTGAAGTCTCCGAGGTTAATGCCACGCGATCCGAGGAAAGCGTAATTCCGATCATACGAAACGTGGAAGCCCTGAAGGCTTTGGAGAACATCTCCCAACGTCCGATAGCCGTATCGCTTGATTTCGTCAGAGGAGAGGAGCGAGATCGACGATGGCGCTTCCGTGGTTTTTTGTTCGAACTTGGAAGCTCCGTACACCTTTGGCACCTCAATTTCGATAAGCGCTTCCAGCGAAAGCTCCGATAAATCCGGCGTGCCCGAGGAAGGGACAGAATCCGCAGCAAAAACGCGGCTTGTCAGGGCGCACATAAGGAATCCGCAGAATCCGCCGACAATGTGTGTGAACAATGGCCGGAGAAAAAGTGAACCGAAAGGCAAGGGGCGACGATGTCGACTCAGGCTGAATCGTTGAACGAATGATGTTGCTGCACGCATTATCAGGGCCGTTTGTTCATTTCGCAGGGGGGAATTTGTTTGTTGGCACTCCCCTACGGCAAGGTATTTCCACACCTGGACGCCAGCGCCGCGGCGGTGCCATAGCGCTCATCCTTGCTGTCGCATTGCTCCTAACGATGGCGGCACGAACACCGGCCCAAACGGCCCAACCCTCCGAATACCAAGTCAAGGCGGCCCTCATATTTAACTTCGCGAAATTTGTGGAATGGCCCACCGCTGCATTTGCCAGTGCCAATTCTCCGTTAACCGTCGGAGTGCTGGGCGAGAATCCTTTTGGAAGCGAACTGGAACGGTACGGCGACAAAACAATCAATGACCGCCCTCTCATCATCCGCGAGTGCAAGAATCTGGAAGAGGCCAGGCAATGCCACATCCTGTTCATCAGCGTATCGGAAAAAAAACGTCTGCCGGAAATCCTCCAGGCGATCCAGGGAGCCAATGTGCTGACGGTGAGCGAAACCGACGGGTTCGCCGACGAGGGGGGAATGGTGAACTTCGTTGCGGAAGGAAAGAAAATCCGATTCCAGATTAACGACGCTTCCGCCCGTAGCGCCGGCCTCAAAATCAGTTCCAAGCTTTTAACCCTGGCTTCCAAGCGGCCCAACGCTGGAACTGGCGCACCCGGAGGCGGTTGAAAACCATGCGAAAAGGGATTTGCACTTTGGATGGTCAACTTCGCCGCCGGGCTGCCGATAAGAATTCCTACATGAAGCATTGGCTGGAACACCCCACACGGAGCGGCGTCGTACGCTATCGGAGCGAGTTCCACCCAGGAATGAACCGACCTGGTTCCAACCCCCTAAAAATGTGAAGCCGTTTCGAGACATCCCTATTCAGCGCAAAATGCTGGTGATGACGCTGCTTATTTGCGGCGCGGTTCTCTGCGTGGCCATCGCTACCCTCTTCACCTTCCAGGTGCTAAACTTCCGCTCCAATTTCCAGGAGGACGCCAGGACGCTCGCGGTCATCATCGCCAACAACAGCACCGCGGCATTGACCTTCAAAGATGACGGCACAGCCGCGGAAGTAGTACGCGCTTTGAAGGCAAAACCCACGGTGATCGGTGCCTCATTGGTTTTGCCGGACGGATCCCTGTTCGCTCATTTCGGTCCTGTGGAGACCGCGCAGGCGCTGGCGAAATTTCCCGCGCCCGGCAAACACCACTTTGATGCCGGACACCTTCTCCTGACTGAACCCGTTCAGCTGAACAAGGAACGCATCGGCACGCTCTATCTCAGGTCCAATTACCAGCAAACCTTTCTGAAGCTCTTGGGGTTCTACGGGCTGGTCATCTTCGGCATTCTGGTTGTCTCGGTGATTCTCGCGGTGTTCCTCTCCGGCCGTCTCGGCCGGACGATCACTCATCCCGTCCTGCAACTGGCACAGACGGCGCGAATTGTTGGCGAGGAAAAGAATTATTCCGTTCGGGCCATTGTGAGTAAACGAGGTGATGAACTGGGCAAGCTGACGGAATCTTTCAATGAGATGCTCGGGCGGATCCAAAGCCAGGATGCAGCGCTCAACCTGTCGCAGCAAAAAATGGAAGCGCTGGTCAACTCCATCGACGGCATCGTTTGGGAACGCGATCCTGTCACCTTTCACTTCACCTTTGTAAGCCGCCAGAGCGAAACCATACTCGGCTACGAGCCTCAAGCCTGGCTGGCGAAGGGAACGTTCTGGGAGGAAAAGCTTCATCCGCAGGACGCCGCCAAAGCCATCCAGAATCGACGCGAGTTTGTCGTTCGAGCACAGCCTTACAGCTTCGAGTACCGATTCACGGCTGCGGACGGGCGATTAATCTGGATTCGCGAAAGCGGCACTGTGCTGGGTGAGAAAGGCAATCCGACCGCCATGCGCGGCATCTTCCAGGACATCACGCGGCAAAAGGCGGACGCGGAACAGCTGGATAAACTCAATCGCCAGCTCATCGATACTTCGCGCAGCGCAGGCATGGCGGAAGTGGCGACCGGCGTCTTGCACAATGTTGGCAACATCCTGAACAGCGTGAGCGTTTCTGCCACGCTGGTCGGCGACCGCTTGCGAGGCTCGAATGTCACCGAGTTGCGCATGGCCACTGGAATGATGCTGGGACAGAACGGACGCCTCGCGGAATTCCTGACCTCCGATCCCAAGGGGAAAATGATCCCCGAATTCATCGGTACCGTGGCGGACGAACTGGCGGAGGAGCAAACTGAATTGATCGCCGAAATGGACTCCGTCGGAAAGAACATCGAACACATCAAGGAGATCGTGGCGATGCAGCAGAGCTACGCGAAGCTTTCGGGAGTGTACGAATGGTTGACGGTGGAATCGCTGGTGGAAGACGCACTGCGGATGAACACGGCCGCCTTCGATCGCCACCACATCGAGCTGATCCGCGAGATTGATGCGAACACGCCGACGGTGTGCGTGGATCGCCACAAGGTGCTGCAAATTTTGATCAACCTTCTTCGCAATGCCAAGCACGCGATGGATGGGCGCATGGAACCGGACAAGAAAATGGTCATTCAAGTGGGTCTGGCTTCGCCCGATCGAGTGAAGATCTCGGTGCGCGACAACGGAGTGGGTATCCCTCCGGATCATTTGACCAAGATATTCAATCACGGCTTTACCACAAAGAAGGGCGGGCATGGCTTCGGGCTGCATAGTGGAGCGAATGCTGCCAAGGAAATGGGTGGTTCTTTAACCGCGCGAAGCGATGGCCCGGGAAAAGGCGCCGAGTTTATTTTGGAATTACCGGCCACCGCGCCGGATCGCAAAGACCTGATGCCCGCCATCCTTGAACAAGCATGAAGACCGCCGAACTTCAAACGAACCATCGCATCCTGGTCATTGACGACAACACGAGCATCCACGCCGACTTTCGAAAGATTTTGTGCCCGGAAAGTTCCCGCAAAGCGGCCGTGAAGAAAATGGGGGCGCTGCTGTTCGACAAAGCCGCGCCAGCGGTGGAGCAAGCCGGTTTCGAACTCGACTCCGCCTACCAAGGCCAGGAGGGCCTGGAGCTGGTGAAACAGTCCTTGGACGAGAATCGCCCCTACGCCCTCGCCTTCGTCGATGTTCGCATGCCGCCCGGCTGGGATGGCGTGGAAACCATCGCGCGCATTTGGGAAGTGTGTCCGGATTTGCAGATTGTGGTTTGTACGGCCTACTCGGATTACTCATGGGAGGAGATGCGGACCAAGGTGGGACATCCGGACAGCTTGTTGGTCCTGAAAAAGCCGTTCGACAATATCGAGGTCCAGCAGCTTGCGCACGCCCTGACCAAGAAGTGGTCGCTAAATTTGCAAACGCGCTTGCAAATGGAGGAGCTGGCGCGCGTCAACCGATCCCTCGCCATCTCCGAGCAACGTTTCTCCGAAGCCTTTCACGAAAGCCCAGTCCCAAGCGGGATTCAAAGCCTGCCAGACCAGAGGTTCATCGATGTCAACCAGCGCCTGGCCGAAATCGCCGGTCTGACGCGAGAGGAAATGTTCGGGCGAACGCCTGCAGAATTATTTCTTTGGGAGAAACCTCAACTGGCTGACCAATGGTATTCCAGCGTCGTTCTCCAACAGCTTGTGCGTGACCAGGAGGCAAATATCCGCAAGCAAACTGGGACATTACATGAAGTGCTGGTGTCCCTTGTCCCCTCTCACGCTGGACGACAAACCGCACTTGCTGCTTCTGGCCCAGGATGTTTCGGAACGCGCTCTTTTGGAGAGACAGCTCCGGCAGTCGCAAAAGATGGAGGCCATCGGTCAATTGGCGGCCGGCGTGGCTCACGACTTCAATAACATCCTCACTGTCATTCAAGGCCAGGCCGGCATCCTTAAACAGCAGCTTGAAACGCAAGGCGCCCAAACCAAGCCGCTGGAACACATCACCACTGCGGCCGGCCGCGCCGCCACGCTCATTCGCCAATTGCTGATGTTCAGCCGGAAGCAAGTGATGCAATTCCGGCATCTGGATATCAACGAGACGTTGAACAACACGCTCAAGATGCTCGAACGCTTGGTCGGGGAACATGTGAGGATCAACTTTGACCCGAGTCAGGACCTGCCGGCAATCTACGCTGACACGAGCATGCTGGAACAGATCGTCTTGAACCTCGCGGTTAATGCACGCGATGCGTTGCCTTCCGGGGGACAAATTCATATCCGCACCTCGGTCGAAGACGTTTCACGCGCATCGACTGCTCTCGATCCCGAGACGCGAAATGGGTCCTTTGTCTGTCTCACGTTCACCGACAATGGGGTGGGAATGGAGCCACACATCCTCAACCGTATATTTGAACCGTTTTTCACCACCAAGGCTGCGGGACAAGGGACTGGCTTGGGACTATCCACCGTTTTCGGCGTGGTCAGGCAACATCATGGTTGGGTGGAGGTGGAATCGAAACCCAACCACGGCACTATATTCCGCGTCTATTTCCCCGCCAGCGAACAGATTGCTGAACCCATCAAAACGACGGTGGACAGCGCGGTAGCAAATGGAACGGAGACGGTTCTCGTGGCCGAAGATGAAGACGCGTTGCGAGAGATGGTCGTCCAAGCGTTGGAAATTCACGGTTATACCGTGCTCCAGGCGGCGTCGGGCCGGGATGCTTTAGAGGTCTGGGACAAAGCGAATCGTCGAATCGATCTGCTCTTCACTGACATGGTTATGGACGGCGGGATTCTCGGCGGCGAACTGGCGGAACGACTCGTGCAAAAATCCCCTGATTTGAAAGTCATCTACACCAGCGGATACAGCCCTGGTATGGCGGGGAAAGATGTGTCGCTGCTTGAGGACCGCAATTTCCTTCCGAAGCCCTACTCCATCAATAAGCTCGCCCGCTTTGTGCGGGACTGCCTGGATCATTCAGCCAAGCAAAACTGCTAGGATCTAAAGAAAACGAGCCGCGCTCCCGGCAAGCGCCAAAGTTGGGTCTCACGTCAACGTTGACAGAAAATTGAACCCGACTTCGTTGCGGTTCGCTCACGAAGCGTTGAATCCCCCCCCCTTTCACTGCAACGCGATCGGGCAGGGAACTCATGGATGTGCTATAAGCAGATGGTTTATCCACGCCATGAGATTATTGCTTTCGAAACAGGTGAGGGTCGTTTTCGCTCTTTTGGTTTGCTCCGCGGTGCATGGCGCCAACTTACTTTCCGATGGATTCGAAACGAACCCGCTCACGGGCGGTTGGTCCACGAATGGCGGGGGGAGAGCTTCGTGGATAAGCAATGAAGTTGCCGCCGGTCGATACGCCATCGCTGCCAGCAACAGCCTATGGATGAGTCCTTTCATCCCTACGACACCCCTTCAATGGCATCGGCTCACCTTCAAATCCAAAGGACCCGGGACCGTCACTAATGCGGGTAGCGACGGTTATGGCTATTGGGCGGCCGTATTCTTCGATACCAACGGGAACCAACTTAACGACGATCAATACTCGAGTGTTTTCGCCTCCAGCAATTGGGTTTCAAACGATTACCGGATTCGGGCCAAACACACCGCCGGCACCAACGGCACACTGGTTCCCGCAAGGATGAAGATCCTTTTCCAGGCCCTCAATGCTCCCCTCTACATAGACGACGTAGCCGTGGAAACGACCACGGTCGAAGAGGTGGTGCGCTGGGCTGATACAGTGTACGACGCCCTTCCCAAACTGACGTACGTCCCGAAAGCGTCGCGCGGGACCCGGATTGCACGAACGATGCAAAAGCTGCAACAGGGTAAACCGGTCCGCATCGTCATGCTTGGCGACAGTGTGCAGCAGGACACGGCGAACGCCCCGCTCGATGCCTTGCTCCAGAGACTCTATCCAGGCGCCACCATCGAATTGATTTCGTCCACGCGCGGTGGAACGGGCGTTCAGTATTACCAAAACCACGTTGAACAATATGTGCTGGCTTACCGGCCTGACTTGCTCGTCATCGGCGGCATCAGCCATGAAGATAATCTTGCCGCTTGGCAAAGCGTGGTGAAACAAGTGCGCAACGACGACGTGGCGCGCAGTCGCGCCACGGAAATTCTTGTTCTCAGTCGTCAGTGGAGCCCGAACAATACGGGAGGCAGCTTTTTCCTCGCACCGGGCATGACGGAGCTAGATCCCATTCCTGCGAATAACCCCGTCATCCCCAACGATCTGCGAGGGCATCTGCTGACATTCTGTGCGAGCAACAATCTCGAATTTCTGGACATGACCGGGATAGCAAGCCAGTTCATCTATGGGCCAGCCACTGCCGCAGGCGTGGGCGCTCCCGCGAATGCAGCAGGTCAGCCATACGGATTTTGGATGCGCGATTGGGTTCATTCCAACGACCGCGCCAAGATGATCCTCGGGCGCATTCTTGAAGCCTACTTTGCGCCGGCCCCAAAAATGCGAGCCGGGATCCACGGAGATCAGATTTCAATCGAGTGGCCGATTGCACTGCGGGGATACTATTTGGAATCCGCGACGACGCTGACGACGAATTCCCCGTGGGTATCAAATGCGTCCACGATTACTGCCACAAATGGCCGTTACCTGACGATCGCACCCCGTGACGTCAGCGCCCGCTTCTTCCGGCTAAAGCGCTTGTGATTCCCTTCGGCCCTGTAATGTCTTGCTCGCCCTAACGCCACCGGAACTCCCGGCAGATTAACAACAAGAGCTTAGATCTCGGAGCAAAGGCGCCTCACTCATAGCGGGCTCTCAGGAATCCGGAATCGCCCTGAGGGGGATGCACGATTCAGCATGAGGCAGGCGGGGGCTATGCCAGCCCCTAAAATCCGGGTCCCTCCCGATTTTCATCAAGAGTGTTCCAAGCCAGAGTCACAAGTATCAATGGAGGATTACATCAACAGGCTGTTTTTGATTGGGCTGCCCGGGTCTCCAGGGAAGGCGGCAATTGCTAGTCGTTCTTCCAGTGCCCGCCTCCGGACTGAATCATTCGCTTTCTTACGCAGTACACCGACATCTAAAACCAAATCGCAAATCACATGAACAAATCAGTTGCCATCGCGCTCCTCATCGGAGGCCTCATCTTGTTGGGCTTCGGAATAAGCGCATCTAATTCCTTCAGCTCGGATGTTTCGAAATTCTTTAGCGGCTCACCCACGGACAAAGCCATCTGGATGGTCGTGGGCGGCGCCGTCGCCGCCGTGGCAGGGCTGGTTTTTATGCTGCGTCATGGAAAGCGGGCTTGAGCGCCGGGGGACCTTAGACGGGGAAAAACAGGTAAGTAACCGCTCGCGCAATCCGCGAGCACAAAATGAACAAACATATGAACGAACAAAATAAGAAGGTGGAAACCAGTGGTAGAGGGACGGATGCAAACCGTGATCCCATTACGAAGGCGCCTGGCGCACATCCTGTGGGTACTGGGATCGGTGCCGCCGGCGGTGCTGCCGCCGGTGCCGCAATGGGTGCTGTCGCCGGTCCAGTTGGAGCGGCCGTCGGATTAGTGGCTGGTGCAGTCGTCGGAGGCCTCGCCGGTAAAGGTGTGGCCGAGAAGATTGATCCCACCGTGGAAGATGGCTATTGGCGGGAAAATTATTCCACCCGTCCCTACGTGGAAAAAAACGTCGCGTTCGATACCTACCAACCGGCTTACCGGACAGGGTATGAAGGCTATAGCCGTTACTCGGGAAAGAAGTTTGAAGAAGTAGAATCTGATTTGCGCCGCGATTACGAAAAATCACGTGGCACGTCGAATCTCTCTTGGGACAAGGCTCGTAATGCCACTCGCGATGCCTGGCACCGTGTCGAACGGGCCATGCCCGGTGATGCGGACGGCGACGGACGATAACTCTCGCTGGGGGATGAGCCGTGCGGCTCATCCCCATCGTCTCCGATTAATTTCAAGTTATGAACAAACATCAGAAAACAGTACGTCAGGGCGTGGATACGCTGGCTGAGGATGCCCGTGCCTTGCTGAACGTCACTTCCGGCGTCGCCGGTGAGAAAGTGGCTGAGGCACGCGATCGACTGAATGCAGCTCTGGCTCGGGGAAAAGAGATCTACGGCGATGCCAAGGACCGTGCCGTGGCCGGCGCCCGGGCGGGTGACAACTTTGTTCGCACGAATCCTTACGCCGCCGCCGGAATAGCTTTTGGTATCGGAGCGATCATCGGGTTGCTGATGCGCCGGCGCCACTACTGAGTATCGTCGCCAAGTACGAGGACTGATAAGTTTGGTGCTCGGACTAACGGATTGCTGCCAGCACGAAAGTGCTGGCAGTTTTATTTTGGCGCCACGCCTGCCAATTACGAACCCGCACTTTGCTCCCGCTCCGAAGGAGTTCCGAGTAGCCATGGAGTGCGTTCACGCAACGGCAGCCAAATTCGAAAAGTGGTCCCCTGCCCTACGTTGCTTTCGAGCTGAATACGGCCCCCGTGGTCACGGACAATCCGTTGCACAATCATGAGTCCCAGTCCGCTGCCCTTTTTCTTGGTGGTGTAAAACGGCTCAAAAATTCGGTTCAGCAAATCCTCGGGAATTCCTCCACCGGAATCCGCCACCACCAGAAATACGCCGTTGTCTCGCGTCTCCGTTGTGAGAGACAGCAGCCCGCCGCGCGTCATGGCTTGAATTGCATTCTTACAAAGATTGACGAGCACTTGTTTTATCTGGGCTGGATCGATGGGAGCGAGGGGGAGATTACTCGCCAATTTCTCCTGCACCTGGATACCACGGTTCTCCATCTCAGGACGCAACAGCTCCAGGGTTTCTCGCACCACGTCATTCAGGGAGACGGGTTGAATCTTTAATGGCGCGGGACGAATGGCTTCGAGAAATTGGGTGATGATATAATCAAGGCGATCAATCTCCCCCTTGGCCACCTTCAGATATTTTTCCACCTTCCCAGCCACATCAACCAAGTCGGTGCCTGCGGAGGATGACTGGCGGGATTCCCGCGCCAACTCAATCACTTCAGGAGCGAGATGGTTTAATTTCCGGGCTTCACGTTCCAGCAATTGAAGATGGATGCTCAGCGCGTGCAACGGGTTGCCGATCTCATGTGCGACACTCGCGGCGAGAAGCGTCAATGCCTGGCTCCGTTCATTCTCGATGGCCGCAAACGTTTTCTCCCGGGCCTCGGTCGCGTCATGGACGATCAAGGCTACCCCGCTGGCCCCACGCTTTTCAGCGTCCAAAGGCGCCGCATACACGTGGAGGAAACGTGGGCGTGGATACTCAATTTCAAACTCATGCCGAGCAACGCGGTTTCCACCCGCCCGATCCATTGCGGCCACGTGTTCCCAATCAAGTTCGGGGAGGAACCGTGCGATTGGCTGACCTTCCGCGGCTTGAGGCAACCCAAGGAGTCGAATGGCCGCATCGTTGAAATAAGCGATGCGTTCGTGGGCATCGACTACCAGCACCCCGTCTTCAATTGTGTTGAACAGGGTTTCAAGAAACGTTCGCTCGTGCGCCAGGCGCGCCACGACCGTCTGCAATCCTTCCTTGTCGAGCCGAGGCAGGCGCCCGAGGAGTTTGTCGAGAAAGTTGCTTTTGCTCGGCATGGATCAATGGCCAAAGCCACGGCCTAAAACCATTTTTTCTTCTTGAACCACAAGCCCGTAATGATTGTGGCGACCATCGTAACAATAAGAGCGAATCGGTAGCCATGCAGCCACTTGTATTCGGGCATGTTGTCGAAGTTCATTCCGTACCACGTTCCCACCAGCGTCATGGGCGTCGTAATGACGGTGATCAAGGTCAGGAGTTTCACCACTTCGCCGGTCTGATTGGACGACATGTTCAAGTAAACCTGCAAGATACCGGTGAGGGAGTCCGCGTAGTTCTGGGCCTGTTCCGAAATGTGATAGAGGGCGTCGTACACATTCCGGTAGTAAGGCACCAAGTGCGGGCGTATGAGCTTGAATTCGCCGCGCGCGAAGCGAGCCAACACTTCGCTCTGTGGACCAATGATGCGCCGTAAGTGGAAAACCTCTTTTTTCACGCGCAGAATCCGGTTCAGCGTCTCCTTGGTCGGATGCTCCAACGCACTGGTTTCCAGTTCCGCAATCTCAATGGAAAGTTCTTCCAAAGCCGGCTTATAATTTTCGACCAGCGTGTCAAGGAGGCGCTGGGCAACACGATCAGGCGCCCGAGCCACTCCGAGCAAACCCTTCACACACATTTCTTCCACCTGGATGACACTGCGCAACGGGACGGTGTGATGAGTGACCAGAAAGTTTTTCCCAAGGAAAAAGTCCAGCTCACTCGTCGCGAAGACGCCTCCCTCCCGACTGTAATCCACTGCGTGAATCACCATGAAAAGGTAGGGTTGGAACTTGTCACCTTCTTTGGGTGAGTATTCCTCCACTTTCGGAGACTGGCTTTCTTTGACGCAGTCTTCAATCGAGAGCGGATGAAAATGGAAGACATCTTCCAGCACGAATTTGGTGTCCTCCGGCGTGGGATTTTCCAAATCGATCCAAAGAAATAAATTCGTATCACTGAGCAGGGTGGGCATGAGGAATCGTTCCAGATCGGTGCTGTGGAGCTTGCCCTGCGTTGTGAAAGCGAATGATCGAATCATGTCCTACAGAGTGTTTCCCGTTCGATGTTCGATCTTCAACGTTCGAATTGAGGCGGCAACCGCAGGCCAGTCTGATTGCGGCGCAGAGGTTGTTCTGGCCATTCGAATTTCTTTCCGTCAAAACCGTCAGCACTGCACTACCAATCATGAAAGCAAAAATACTTTTCACCCTCTTTGCCTTGGCCGGGCTGACGCTCAGTGGCTTGGCAGCGGAACCGAAGAAAGTTCTCGTCGTGAGCGTAACGACTGGCTTCCGACACAGCTCCATTAGCACCGCTGAAAGGATCCTCGCTCAACTCGGCCAGGAAAGCGGCGCGTTCAAGGTTGTAGATTACGCCCGGCAACCGGATATCAAGGTGCCCCAAAAGCCAAATCCGCCCCAGAAACCGAAGGACCCAGGCGCTGCCGGAGACGATAAGGCACAGGCCAAGTACAAAACTGAGTTGACCAGATACGAGGCCGCTCAAAAAAAATACGAAACGGAACTGGCGGCTTTTGATCCGGCCAAGAGTGCGGCGGCCCGCGCGGAATATGAGAAGGCCCTAAAAGAAAGTCTGGCCAAGCTCAGCCCTGAGAACTTGAAGAATTTTGATGCCGTCATTTTTGCTAACACCACCGGGGACCTTCCCCTGCCCGACAAACAAGGTTTTATTGATTGGGTCAAGGCAGGGCACGGTTTCGTAGCGATGCACTCCGCCACCGATACATTTCATGGTTTCCGGCCGTACATCGAAATGCTCGGTGGCGAATTCGAGACCCATGGTGCTCAAGTGAGCGTGGATGCGATTAACAAGGACAAGAACCATCCAGCCACGAAACATTTGGGCGATACGTTCAGAGTTTATGATGAGATTTACATCATCAAGAACTACGACCCAACGAAAGTGCGGGAGCTATTGGTGCTCGAAGAACATCCGAACAGCAAGAAGCCCGGCCACTACGCCATCGCTTGGTGCAAGGATTTCGGGAAGGGCAAGGTCTTCTACACTTCTTTGGGGCATCGCGAAGATGTCTGGGATCCCGAGAACACCGACCGGAAGCACAACCCAAGGGAGGTTGCAGAAGCCTACAACAAGCACGTTCTCGGGGGCATTAAATGGGCGCTTGGGCTGGAAAAGGCGGATGCAACTCCGCAGGCGAAGTAAGGGGAAGCCGCGCATCGTGATCGAAGTGCCGAAGGCAAAATAACCTCTTGCAACCAAGAGGGACGCTGCTACTTTCTGCCTCCTTAAATTTCAAAGATTGGATTCTTATGGCTCGAATTTGTGAACTGACCGGGACAGGCCCCATCAAGGGTAGCCACATTTGGCGCAGTGGTAAGGCCAAGAAAAAGGGCGGCATCGGCACGCATGTGACCGCGATTACGAAGCGCCGGTTCCTGCCCAATTTGCAGCGGGTGAAAGCAGTCATCAATGGTGAAGTCCGCTACATCCGCGTCACGGCAAGCGCCATCAAGAAGGGCTTGGTGACTAAAGCCCCGAAGCGAACTTGGAAGAAGGATCAGCAAGCCAAGACCGCTTAACTCCCACTCCGGAGATTTGGAAGCGAGACCAGGTGGTCTCGCTTTTTGCTTTTCTACCTACCGTAGCAATCGAAGAACCCAGGCTCAGCGCCGCATTACGACGTCGTCGTAACTGAACAACGCCTGCGCCAGTACGGTCCCCGCGGCTAATTCGATCGGGGCGATGGCGGGACCGGCCTTCATCTCGCCAACCAGCAATAGCTTTTCTGCTTCTGCAGGATGCGCGGCGAAAAGAGCATGTTGCTCGTCGAACAGCTGTTCCAAAACACCCAGTTCCTTCGGTGTCGCAAGCCGCTGCGTCACGGCGCGGAACATCCAACCCACTCGTTCCCTGGTGCTGGCGCCCCCTTCAGTCCACATCCGTTGACTGAGATGGCGGGCGGCTTCGACGAGTTGCACATCGTTTAGCAACGCCAACGCCTGGAGGGGGGTGCTTGTACTTTGCCGCCGCACAGTGCAGTAGCTGCGGTCGGCGGCATCGAAAGTCATCATTGAGGGGGGTGGCACCGTCCTTTTCCAATAAGTGTAAAGACTGCGGCGATGAAGATCCTCTCCCTTGCTTTGATCATAATTCGGGCGGCCCATTGCGATCTCCCAAAGACCCGCGGGCTGATACGGCTTCACGCTCGGACCACCGATCTTGTGCACGAGCAAGCCGCTTGCGGCCAATGCCTGGTCCCGCAGCATTTCCGCCGTGAGCTTTCGCGCCGGGCCGCGCGCCAGGAACTCATTGTCAGCATCTCTACTGAGCATTTCCGGCGTGGCTCGTGAGGACTGTCGATAGGTCGCCGACACTGCAATCGTTTTTAGCAAACGCTTCACATTCCACCCACCGTCCACGAAGTCGCGCGCAAGCCAATCCAGCAGTTCCGGATGGGTTGGCTGCGCGCCTTGACGGCCGAAATTATCGCTAGTCTCCACAAGGCCGCGGCCAAACATCATCTGCCAAAAACGATTTACCGTCACACGCCCCATCAATGGGTGATCTGGCAGCAACAGCCATCGAGCCAGCCCAAGCCGGTTGGTTGGCTGACCCTGTGGAAATGGTGGCAAGGCAGCAGGCGTATTCGCACTGACACGCTCACCCGGAGCATCATAAGCGCCGCGTTTCAGCACAAACGCCGGCTTCGGCATGCTCATCTCCTGCATCGCCATGATCTCCGGGATTGGATTAATCATCTGCCGCTGCGTCTCGCGCAGAGCTTGCAACGCCTCGGCCGTTTGGCGGGCCGGTCCATAAGCAGTCGCAAAAAAATAGTCGAACCACGCTTCCCGTTGATCGGGTGGAATTGCGCCGGAGAAATTTGTGACGACGGACACCCCTGCCACAAAAGCCACTTCAAGAGCCGTCAATGAACGGTTGAATACTTGGAGTTCATCCACTCTGCCGCCCTTGAAACCGTTGTCGCGGAACCGGTAGCCCAGGGCCAATTCCGGTTCATCGCCGTAGATAATGTCCTTCCATAAATTATCCCGGACCGCTTCCACCTCGGCCCGCTCGCCATTGATGAACACGCCCACGCCGCGCGCACGGCTCGAATCCGTCGTATGTCACGGCCACATGGGTCCAATGATTCGTCCGCAGCTTGGCCCGGCTCACCACCTTGATGGAATTGCCCGGCCACATATGATGCAATCCAAACGCCACACGACCGTCTTCGAGCAGCAATTCGTAACCCCGGCTGCCCGCATCAATGGGCGCCTTACTGTGATGCAAGACAACGGCTCGTGGAGCGTGGGAGGGTGTTTGAAGCCAGAGAGAAAGCGTAAATGCACTCGCCCGATTGAAGTGCCCCACTTTGCCGAACGTGAATCCATTCTCGCCGTTCAACTCAACCGCCTGACCAAATTTCCCAGGAACGAGTTTAGGACCTTCCTGTGCTTTTGCAGAATTTGTTCCCGCGACGTTCGCGACCCGGTTGGAAACCATTTCCTCAAATGCATAGCGGGCGACTAACCCGGGAATCGTGGCGAACAACGGGACCGCGCGGTTGGTTCGGGATTCAGCGGCCAGCCACAAATCGAATTCGCCCGAGGCACTTTCCCGCAGCGCCGCCCTCTCGTTCTCTTTTTCGGTGATGCGCCTGCTCAGTTCGGCCAGCCGCGCATCCTGCTCTTCGGTGGAAAGCAGCAGCGCCGGCGTCGGCGTCGCATCCGTGAAATAACTGGTCTGACCCGACTCATCGATGTTCTGAAAAAAAGAGAACAACGAGTAGAAATCCTTCTGCGTGAGAGGATCGTATTTGTGATCGTGGCATCGGGTGCACTCCATCGTGAGCCCGAGGAAGGCCGTGCCGAACGTGTTCACCCGATCAACGACATAGGCAACACGGAATTCCTCTTCCACAATACCCCCCTCCTCATTCTGGTTATGAAGACGATTAAACGCCGTCGCCAGGCGCTGATCCTTGGTCGGGTTCGGAAGCAAATCGCCGGCGAGCTGCCACGTGACGAATTGATCGAAAGGCAGATTCTCGTTGAAGGCTCGGATCACCCAATCGCGGTAGGGCCACACCGGCCGGAATCTATCCATCTGGTAGCCATGCGTGTCCGCGAAGCGCGCCAGGTCCAGCCAGTCCGTAGCCATGCGCTCCCCAAATTGCGGCGAAGCCAGCAACCGATCGACAACCTTGCCATGTGCATCGGCCGACGAATCAGTGAGAAAGGCATCCAGGTCGGCCAATGTCGGCGGAAGGCCGGTGAGGTCCAAAGTAACGCGCCTCAGCCATCTTTCCCGCGTTGCTTCCTCACTGGGCGCGAGAGATTCCCGCTGCAGACGCGCAAGGATGAACGCATCGATTGGATTTTTTGCCTGTGATTTAACCTGTGGCCCTTCGGGAATCGAAGGACGAGCCGGCGGTACGAAGGCCCAATGTTGCCCCCAGTTTGCCCCTTCATCGATCCAGCGCTTAAGCAATTCAATCTGCGCCGCTGTCAGTGTGCGGTTTGAGTCCGGAGGCGGCATTTTGTCATCAGGGTCAAGCGTGGTGATTCGTTTCACCAATTCACTGGCAGCGCCTTTTCCCGGCTGAATGAGGGGATCTTCAAGTCGTAGAGCGCCTTCTTTGGTATCCATGCGGAGCTTGGCCTTGCGCGTGGATTCATCGGGGCCGTGGCAGTGATAGCACTTGTCCGAGAGAATCGGTAACACGTCGCGCGCGTAGTCGACGCTCGCGGCGCTGGCGCTGAACATCGCGAGCGCCAGCACGATGGAAACAATGGTTCTCATCCGATTTTGGTTCTGGGCGTGAATCATACCTCCGCCGTGCCGATGCGGCAATGTGTTCAATCTGGCACCTGTACAGAATGAAGCGCCGGCACGAACGCATAACGTACCGGCGCTTCCGCGGATGAGGAACCGAGTCAGTGTAATTGGATGTTTCCGCAAGCGACACGTTTGCCAGCATTCCCTGGCGTCGGGGTCTGGGACTTCAAGTCATCAGGGTTTGCGTGCACAATCACCCCGCGGCCGATAATGGAGTTCGGCCCGTCGAAGCTGATGTGGAAATCAACCGTCTTGAAATTGGCGACACCTGAAGCATCGGCCACGATGTTGCCGAAATCGCCGGCATGCCGTTCCGCATCTTTCGGCCCGCCATGTTTCGCCCCCGTGGGGTTGAAATGGCCGCCCGCCGAACTGGCGTCGGGGGCTGAGCAGTCGCCTTTTTCGTGAATGTGAAAGCCGTGCTCCCCTGGCGTCAGTCCAGTGACCTTGGCCACGACGCGTACCCCTTTCGAGGTTTCGTAAAAGTGAACCGTGCCCCGCACATTGCTGCCGGACGCGGGATTTAATTCCGCCATGGCATGACGCCCATGATCTTCCCGGGTTTTGCATCCGCTGACGAGCAGTGTGCCCGT
Organism: uncultured Verrucomicrobiae bacterium; assembly: GCA_963760275.1. Classification (GTDB taxonomy): domain Bacteria; phylum Verrucomicrobiota; class Verrucomicrobiia; order Limisphaerales; family SIBH01; genus JANNGC01. The sequence continues at coordinate 20,004 of CAVXCM010000002.1, read as the reverse complement.
GACGAGAGATGCCATGATCATTCCCTGAATGCCCTTGTTCATAAATCTCCTTTGGTTGTGACGCGGTGGTTTATGGACGAAAAGTTTTCCCCGCGCAACTGCTTCATTTCAAAAATTGCTTCGTCGGCGGGATCGACTGGAATTCAGCCCGGTATTCAATCACCGGCAACCGGTGGATCTTGAAGAACTCGTCCACGGGCGCGCGAATCGCCACGGGCTTGCGTGTGAAAGGATCCCGAAAAGCCAGCCCTACGGCTCGCAAGGCCATCTCCTTGGCGGTGTCGCCGTAAAGTTCATCGCCAGTGATGGGACAGCCGGACTCCGCCATGTGCACGCGAATCTGATGCGTCCGTCCCGTGTAAGGACGCGCTTCGACCAGATGCCGCCCATTGGAACTCGTCACTACCCGGAACTCAGTTTCCGTCGCCTTGCCTTCCGGGTGGACCATCATCGTCCCAATATTTCGCGGGTTCGGAGCAAGACTAAGCTGACAGTTCCAAGTTAGGGCCTTGGGCGGTCGATCCGTAACCGCGAGGTAAATCTTCTCCATGCGGCGCGATTCAAAAAGTTCTTCGAAGGAATGCAACGCGCCCGGACTCTTGGCCAGTAACAGAATGCCGGATGTTTCGGCGTCGAGCCGGTGAATATATTTGAGGTACCTGATGTTTCTAGACCGAGCCCAAAAATGTCCGGCCTCGATCGAAGACATCAAAGCCGCTTGAAGATTCCAACTCGTCTTTTGCCAAGAAACCGGCACGAGCATCCAGCCGGCCGGCTTGTCAACGGCGAGAATGGATCGATCCTCGTAAAGGATGCGGATGCGATCCTCTTTGGTTAGTTCAATATAGTTTGGTTTAGCCACAAGTTTAAGAAACGGATGCGATCAGGAACTCGGACGTGTTGCCCCCAATGGTGAGCTTAACCTTCTCCCCTTGCTTGCGCCCAACCAGTTGCGATCCCAAGGGCGACTGGGGAGTGATGACGAGCACCTCCTGGTTGCCCTGCCTAACTTCTGTGCCGCCAGCACGCGGGCCAACAAAGTAGAGCGCGGTTTCGGTCTTGGACTTTAATTCAACCAGCGCACCGACATTGATGCCTTCACCCGCGGTAAAAATCCGTGCAGGCAGTGATTCAAACTCATTGATGGCCTGCACCACCTCCGCCGCCTGCTTCGATTGACCGCGTGCCAGGTACGAAGCTTCCAGACCCCGAGTGTCGTACTTGTTCTCGGCTTTACTCGAGTCATGGGTGGCTTCCGCATGTGCCGCACGGGCCGCCTTGGTCAGCAGTTCCAACTCCTGGCTGAGTTGAACGACAATTCTCCTAATCAGAGCAGATTTATTCACACGTGAATTGAGGTGGGGAATTCAGACGTCGCAGAGGCGCACGGCTTCGGCAAGGGATGTCGCCTTGTCGCGCAACGGAATGAACTCCTGGCCAACGTAACCTTGATAGCCCGTGGCCAGGATCGCCTTCATGATCGGCACATAAGATATCTCCTGGGTGTCGTCAATCTCGTTACGCCCCGGAACGCCGGCGGTGTGGTAGTGGCCGATCCATGCCGCATGTTTCTGAAGCCGGGCGATGATGTCGCCATGCATAATCTGGACGTGATAAATATCGAACAGGACCTTGACGCGTTCTGAACTTACCTGCTTGCAGATTTCAACCGACAGATCGATATCGTCGCAGAAATAATCCGGGTGCCCTTTCATTTCGACGGCGACCCGTGAATTCAACATCTCCAGACAAACCGTCACCCTCTTCGCTTCAGCGACCGCCGCGATTTGTTTCAAGCCCTCGACCATGTTGCGGGTGCCTTCCTCCGTGGAGATTCCCCGCCGAAATCCTGAGAAAGTAATGATGCTGGGCACGCCGGCGGCGGAGGCGAGATCGATATTTTTTCGAAGAGATTGCAGACAAAGGCCGTGTTCCTCGCGATGCGCGAAACCACGAGCAAATCCATGGCTGCTTGCGAGGGCGCATAGCATACCCTTCTCTTTCAGCACGGGCCACAAATCCGGACTGATCAATTCCACCGACGGCATTTTCAAGGCAGCCGCCATCTCAATCACCTCGCGGGGCTTCAGCGGATTGAAACACCATGGAACAACCGACTGTCGGATTCGCCCATTCACCACACCCCGCTGAAGATCCTCAGCAGCCGACGCAGCGGAGGCCAACCCCGCCGCGGCCACCGCACCGACCGCAGCCTGCTTTTTAATCCAAGAACGCCTTAATTGCTCTTCCTGCATGGCGCGCAGTCTGCGCGCCCCGTGCGCACGGCGCAACGTCCTTGGTTTGATAAAGCTTGAGGATCGTCATAGACGCACCGCGCTGGACACGTTCTCGGCTGGATACTGCTTGCCATGCGTTTCTTCTGCATGGACTGATTCGAAATCTCCACGCAGCAATTTCAGTGCGTACCGCTCAGCATCGATTTCGATTCGAGTCCGCACCCCGCGCCGCCGGAGATAATTAACCGGAGGGCACCAGCCCTGGACACTATGCATGACAAGGAACGTCAGGGCAGTTCCGCTCACCAGGAGCCACTTCCTGCCACCACCTAAGAAGCTCAGGACGACTCCCCCCAAGGCAACGCTGGCGGTATTTACAGTCAGCACTCGATCCAAGTCCTGTTCTTGATCCAGCTCACGGAGCCGACGCTCAATCACTTCCCTCGGCTGCACCGCATAGAATCGAATACGCTCCTCCAAAGTGGAATCGATCCGCTGCTGAACATCGTCCGGGGTGTGGGCTCTGATTTCGTCGACTGCATTCGCCGCGTTTTCCTCATGCTTGCCATTATCATCCATAAGACCTCCTTGCGGCGAATGTGTCTCCCCTTGGAAGCTTCTGCAAGTGAACCTACCCGTGAATCTCAGGCAGCGATGTAGCTGTGGAATGGATTAGCATGGTGACTCGTGTTTTTATCGCGCCCATGAAACGCCGAGAATTTCTAACCACTGCCTGCCTTTCCGCGGGGTCCCTCCTCTGTGGTTGTGCCCAGATGACAAGATCAGTTGCTGAGCCGATCATTGATATCCACCAACACACCAATTACGCCGGGCGCACGGACATGGAGCTGATTGCCCATCAACGCGCCCTTGGCGTCACCCATACCGTCCTCTTGCCCGCTGGGAGTTATTTCGGTTTGGAAGTGGGAGCCGGCGGCAATGAGACTGTGTTGCGACTCTCACGGCGTTTCCCGCAACAGTTCAGCTTCTTCGCCAATGAAGTCCCGTTTCTTCCTGAGCCCGAGCACGAGATACGCAAATATCTCAACCAAGGTGGCCTCGGCATCGGAGAGCAAAAGTTCCAGGTGAATTGCGATTCCCCCAGCATGCATCGGATCGCGGCGGTGGCGGCGGAATTCAATGTGCCGGTGTTGATGCACTTCCAACACGATCGTTACAACATGGGCATGGAGGGATTCCACAAGGTGCTGGAAAAGTTTCCACGCGTGAATTTCATCGGCCACGCCCAAACCTTCTGGGCGAACATCGACAAGAAGCACAAGCAGCCGGAGCTGTATCCCAAGACGCGCGTGACACCCGGGGGCCTTACCGATCAGCTGCTAAGCGACTACCCAAATATGTTTGGTGACACATCCGCCGGTTCGGGATTAAACGCCTTCACTCGCGATGCCGGACACGCGCGTCATTTCCTCGAAAGACATCAGGACAAGCTCCTCTTCGGCAGCGATTGCAATGATAAGTTTGGCCAGGGCGGCAAGTGTCAGGGGGCGCTGATTCTGTCGGCCATACGACACCTCTCACCCAGCAGGGCTGTTGAGAGAAAAATTCTCCACGACAACGCCAGGAGAATCATCCGTTTGCCAGACTTTGCGTGAAGCGACGACGCCGTGGCGCGCAACCTGGCTGGGCAAGCCGACTTAGAGGACGGTGTCGGTTTTCTCCAGGATCACGTCTCCACCAAGGATGCGCTCCAGGTGCCCGTAATCGGTCCGCACCACCAAAGCGCCATCGGAATCGAGTGACTCGGCCCTGCCAGTGACCGTGCGATCGCCAATGTGGATCCGCACACGTTTTCCCAGCGTGACGCACTGTTGCTCCCACTCCTCAGCAAGCGCGGGGAACGCTGCCCCACGCACCCGTGCGTAATCGAAATCCAGTTCCTTCAGGATGGCGGCTGCGATATCCGCGCGAATGAATTGTCGACCAGCCGCTTCCGCAAGCGACGTTGCCGTGGCTGCCAGCTCGACTGGAAATGTCGGGACGTTTACATCGACTCCGATTCCAATCACCACGTAACGAACACGATCCAGCTCCGCGCTGAGCTCCGTCAGGATCCCCACGGCTTTCTTGCCGTGAATCAAAATGTCATTAGGCCATTTGATCTGCGGCACGAGTCCGGTTTCTGAGCGCACCGCACGAGCCACTGCCGTGGCCACTGCAATCGTCAGTTGCGTTACCAGACTGGGCGGCAAGGCCGGCCGAAGCAGCACCGAAAACCAGAGTCCCTGGCCCGCAGGCGAAACCCACCGGCGACCGAGGCGGCCGCGACCCTTGGTTTGTGATTCGGCGAAAACAACGACTCCTTCAGCGACGCCATCACGAGCCAGTTTCTCCACGACGTCATTGGTGGAACTTGTTTCCTGGAACACTTGGATGTCGCGGCCAATGACGCGGTTCGCGGGTAGGCGGGAGATTAAATCATCCGCGTGCAAAAGGTCCGGCGCGCTATGCAGCCGATACCCACGATGCGGTGTCGCCTGGATGTCGTAACCTAGGGCCCCCAGGGCCGCGACGCGTTGCGCAACGACATCGACGGTGGATCCGGATTGGGCCGCTAGCGTTGCGGCGGTGACTCCCGTTTCGTCCGCGCCTCTCAGCGCGTGAAGGATTGTGGCATCCAGCGTCATGCGTCCAAAAAGTCCAGGCCTATGTCCACGGCGCGCGCGGAGTGCGTCATGGCGCCCACCGAAATGTAATCCACACCAGTCTCCGCAATGGCGCGCACCGTGTCCAAATTCACGCCGCCGCTCGCTTCCGTTTTCGCCCGTCCGCCAACGAGTTGCACCGCCTCGCGCAGTTGTGAAAGATTCATGTTGTCGAGCAGCACAATATCGGCATGCGCTGCCATTGCCTGTTCCACCTGCAATAAAGTGTCGGCTTCAACTTCCACCTTGAGGTTTGGGCATGTTTGACGAGCGCGTTGCACCGCGTCAGCAATCGCATTTGAGGACGCACCGCGCAATGCGGCGAGGTGATTGTCTTTGATCAACACCATGTCCCAAAGGCCGAAGCGATGGTTCTGCGCGCCTCCGCAACGCACCGCATACTTTTCCAGCTCGCGCCAGCCGGGCGTGGTTTTTCGAGTGTCGAGAATGACGGATCGAGTACCGGCCACGGCCGCGACAAACCGGGCGGCCAACGTGGCGACTCCGGACAGGCGCTGAACAAAGTTCAAGGCGACTCGCTCTGCCGTAAGGAGCGCGCGCGCCGGGCCTGCTACTTCGAACAGCGGTGCCCCAGCGACGAGACGTTCTCCATCCAGTCGCGCGGAACTGATTGTCACGTTCGGCGAGACTTGCCGGAAAGCTTCCGCGGCCAGTTGGTTCCCGCACACGACCAATTCTTCCCGGGCCACCATGGCTGCGCGTGCGCGTGCCGCTTCCGGCACGGTGGCCAAGGTGGTCACATCCCCGCTGCCAATATCTTCAGTCAATGCAGCGCGCACGTGGCGAGCGACTACTTCCTCGGGCAACGAAATCATACTGCGAGCATTGCGAATGGCTGGGCGGACCGAGAAGCGAAAAGTCCAATATCCTGTGAACGACTTTTGTACCGAGCGCGTTGACTTGGCTGTGACGGCCATTGATACTCCGCGGCGCGATGAACTTCGACATCTCGAACCTCCTCGAGAATTGGGATTATCAACCCGGCCAAATCGTTGTCCGCCGTTTTACGGGGCGCGATGGCCAGGAAAAAATTCAACTTCGCGTTGATCTGGGCTTGCTCCAGATGAACGCCGAAGGCCGGCCCGACGGAAAACGCCCGATGGGGCATCCCTCGCTATTCGAATACCATGAGGCGCGCCTCAAGAAACACATGGAGGAGCGCAATACGGATGAGGGTTTCAGGCTCAACGCCGACGATTGTGCCAAGCTTCAACTTGAGGCGCTTCAGTTTCACCATCGCTATATCTGCCTGCTGGAGTTGGAAGACTACGAAAGCGTCGTCCGCGACACGAAACGCAACCTGGCGGTATTCGACTTCGTCGCTCGCTACGCCGAATCCGAGGAACTCGCGTGGGCTTTGCAACAGTTTCGTCCGCAGCTGCTGCTGATCCAAGTGCGTGCCAAGGGCACTCGAAAGCTGGTAGCCAAACGTTATCGAGAAGCGGTGCAGGAAATTGAGCGCGGGATCTCGGAAATCCGGCAATTCTGCACCGAGACCGGCCGCGGCGATATCGAGCAAAGCGTCGAAATCAAGTATTTGGAAAATTGGATGAGCGAAGTGAACAGCGCGCGGCCCCTTAGCAAACGGGAAAAGTTGGAACTGGCCCTGAGCGAGGCTGTGCGCCAGGAGAATTACGAGAAAGCCGCTGAAGTCCGCGACAAGTTGCGCAACCTCGGCGAGGACTAAATGGCCTTCAGCGATCAACTCCAGCTGGAAATCAAGAGCGCGATGCTCGCCAAGGACGCTGACAGACTCAATGCCTTGCGCATGCTCAAGTCCGCGGTTGGCTATGCGCAGATTGAAAAAAAGACCGAGGCGCTGTCGGACGCCGATTTCCTGAGCGTGGTGCAGCGAGAAGTCAAAAAACGGCGCGATTCCCTCGAGCAATATACCAATGCGGGACGCCCCGAACTTGCCGCCAGGGAGGCGGCTGAAATCGGCGTGCTGGAAATATTTCTGCCGAAAGCACTTTCTCCCGCGGAGCTAAACGACGTCATCGTCGCAACAATCCGGGAGCTCGGAGCCACGGAGAAAAAACAGATGGGTGCCGTGATGAAAGCCGTGCAGTCCAAAGTGGCCGGACGCGCCGACGGTAAGACGATCAGCGGGATCGTCAACCAGCTCCTTCCCTAGACTTATTCTACGGTCCGCTCCGTCCCTACGGAAGCTAGGGCACCCGGTTGAGCCTCCACACTTTCTCCTTATTGCGCTAACCCAAATCCGTTTTACCTTCCGGACAAGGAGAAGCAGTTCAACCAAAGGAAAGTTATGCGTTTTGGATTTTCATTCAGTATCGTTTTGTCGGCCGTTCCCTTGCTTTACGGGCAGACGCCCGTTGCCCCTGCCCCAAGCGCTGCCCAGCAAACGTTAAGTCTGCGTGTCGCCGGTTCATCCATAGTGGACGTGAACGGTGAAATGAGCGGAAACGTGGAGTCAGTAGTTATCGACCCTCAAACGGGTCAAATCCGGTTCGCCATGGTTTCTACCGAATATCCTGCCAATCGTTTGAACGTGACGCCCATTCCATGGCAAATGCTGCGCTACCGTTCGTCCGGGGGAATTCCCGGCACCTACCAGCAGCTTAGTCTTCCAGTCGCCCGCAACGTCGTAGCGGCCGCGCCGCGAATCACGGCGGAGCAATCGGCGGCTGCCGATGGTTCAACTTGGATGAACACCAGCGCCGCTTTCTTTCAAACTGCCGCCGGGGCGAACACCGCGGCCGGCTCAACCGCTGCACCGGCGGGCGGTGGAGGTGGCGCCTTTTCGCCTTTCGCAACCGTGCCCGGCGCCTACCAAACCCAGCCCACCAATGGGTTGGGTTTCACAACCAACGCTGCCGGTGGTCGTGGACTGACCAATTTTGCGGGCAACAATCAATTCACGGCGACGAACGCATTCGGCACAGCACGGCCGCAGACAAATTTTTCAGGGACAGCGGCCGGCGTCCCAGCGAACGGCGGACTCATCAACCCAGTCAATGTTCAGGGCGCAGTCCCGGTTAATCCGCCCACTGATGTCGGGGCGCCTCCAAATGACTCTGGTTTTACGACCCCAAATACGCAGCCGCGCGACGTCGTGCCGCCAAACAAGCAGCCCTTGGCACCGGCGGCTCCTGCACGACCAGCAGCTCCTGCCACGCCAGGCCGATAATCCGAAACGCGTCGCGGCGGGGATAGTGCAAATCTCGGCCGCATCTCAGCACGGCGACTGTCGATTCGCTTGCTCCCCGCCCGGGGCCCGCGGTAGGTTCCGCTCTGTGGCTAAGCCGGATAACGACGTGCCTTTCGAAGAGGCGATGCAAAAGCTCGAAACCATCGTGGACGCGATGGAATCGGGGGAATTGCCGCTGGAATCCTTGATGGCAAAATTCGAAGAAGGCACGCGGCTGGCCAAGATTTGCCAGGCAAAACTGGCACAGGCCGAAGTCAGAATTCAGCAGCTGGAAAAGAACGCGGCGGGAGAACTGACGCTGCGACCGGTGGAAACGAGCAATGGCAACGACTAATGCAATGAGCCGATACCTCGACATGGTGGACAATCCCTCACACGTCAAAAAACTGACGCCCGAACAGCTGCTGCAACTGGCTGAAGAAATCCGGCACGAACTGATCACCAAGCTCTCCATCAACGGCGGGCCACTTGGCCCGAACCTTGGCGTCGTGGAACTGACCATCGCGCTGCATCACGTTTTCTCCACGCCCAAGGACAAGTTCGTCTGGGACGTCAGCCATCAGGTGTATGTCCACAAGCTGCTGACCGGCCGCAAAGATCGCTTTCACACCATCCGCACCACCAACGGCTTGAACGGCTTCGCGCTGCGCACCGAGAGCGAGCACGATTGCTACGGAGCGGGCCACGCAGGCACGGCGCTCTCCGCGGCGCTCGGCATGTGCGCCGCGCGCGATCAACGCAAGAGCGATGAAAACGTCGTCTGCATTTTCGGCGACGCGGCTTTGACGAATGGCATTTCCTTCGAGGGGCTGAACAACATCGCGCACACGACCAAGAAGTTCATCGGCATCCTCAACGACAACGAGTGGAGCATCGCCAAAAACGTCGGTGCCATTGCCGGCTACCTCAACAAGCTGATCACGCATCCGCGTTACAACAAGCTGCAAAAGGACTTTGCGACGTTCCTGAAAAAATTGCCAAAGGGCGAACTGGCCCTCACGCTCGGCCACAAAGCCGAAGAGATGTTGAAAGGCACCGTGTCCGAAGTTGCACTGGAGCATTCGCCCGCCAGCATCGATGCCGATGGCCGCGGCGGTTTCGGCAGCAGCCTCATTTTCGAAGAATTTGGCCTGCGCTATCTGGGGCCGATTGATGGCCACGATTTGCCCCTTCTGATCAAGACACTGGAGTTTGCCAAGACGTGCGACGAACCCATCGTCCTGCATGTGCTGACGAAAAAGGGCAAAGGATACGAAGCCGCGATTCAGCATCCGGAAAAGTTCCACGGCACCGGTCCTTACGACGTTGCCACCGGCAATTCGCCCGTGGCCGCGCCAGGCACGGCTCCGGCCTATCAGGACGTCTTCGGCCAGACGATGGTCAAGCTCTGCCAGAAGGACAGCACCGTGGTCGGCATCACCGCCGCCATGCCGAGCGGCACGGGCTTGAAGCACTTGGAGAAAGCGATGCCGGAGCGTTATTACGACGTGGGCATTGCCGAGGAGCACGCGGTGATCTTTGCCGCGGGCATGGCAACCATGGGTTTCCGCCCCGTCTGCGCGATTTATTCGACCTTCCTCCAGCGCGCCTACGACTGCATTCACCATGACGTTTGCCTTCAGGATCTGCCGGTCATTTTCTGCATGGACCGCGCCGGCCTCTCCGCCAACGACGGACCGACGCATCACGGCTTGTTCGATATCGCCTACCTGCGTTGCCTGCCGAACGTGATTGCCATGGCGCCGAAGGATGAGGATGAACTGGTGGACATGATGTTCACTGCCACGATGCAGAAGCATCCGACGTTCATTCGCTATCCACGCGGCGCCGCCGAAGGAGTTCCCATCAAAGAACAGCCGGCCGTTCTGGAAATCGGCAAAGCCGAAGTCACGCAGAACTTCTCCAACAACGGCAAGCCCAAGGTGGCGCTATTTGGCTTGGGCAACATGCATTCAATGGCGATGAAGGCAGCAGCGCAAGCTCCGCGCCGAAGGCTACGATTGTGCTGTAATCAACCCGCGTTTCACCAAGCCGATCGACGAAGGCGCGCACGAATTTTTCGGCAAGGCGGCCGATGTAGTCGTGACTTTTGAGGACCACGTGCTGATGGGCGGCTATGGCAGTATTGTCATGGAATTTTTTGGCGATAAGAGAATTCACACTCCCGTGGTTCGGATCGGGTGGCCGGATGTCTTTGTGGAGCACGCATCCACGGTGGACTACCTGCGCGAGAAGTATGGGCTGACCGCGGACAAAGCAGTGGCCGGGGTCAAAGCGGCATTGAACGGCAGTCTTGCGCAGTCAGCATTGAAGATCGCGTGAGGCGATGAAGTGGTGCACGCATCAGGAGTTGAACCTGAAACCTTCTGATCCGTAGTCAGATGCTCTATCCAATTGAGCTATGCGTGCGCCCCGAAAAAGAGGGCGCAATCTACTGAGCACCCCAAGACGGTGCAAGCGGTATTTCCCGGGAGGTGACCGATATGCGTAAGCACCCCTCCGAACAGGAAGCCGCTTGCTTTCAAGGAATGCGTTCAGCATCGTCCCGCGCCATGGATTCGTCCGCTCAACCCGTCACGCTCCAAGTGGCTCAAGTCGAAGAACTTTGCCGCCATTTCTCCAGCTTTCGGCATGACGTCAACGGCTGCCTGGCGCTCGTGGTCGCAGCAACTGAGTTGATTCGTTACAATCCCAGCGTCGTAGCGCGGATGGCCAAAACCCTGGTTGAGCAGCCCCCAAAGATCGCGGGCAAAGTCCGCGAGTTCATTGAGCAATGCGAGCGCACAGTGAATCTTCGTCCAGCCACCGAGCCGTCGTGGTATCTGGCCCTTTGGCCTCGCACGAATTTCGTCGCGGGCGCCCCGGAAGTTCCGGTCTCACTCCAGGCAGACGCGATCAAAACGATTCACAGTGAAATCGTCCAGTTGAACAAGGAGATGAATCAGTTGGGATTCGTGATTTCAGGTGCCCGCTCTCTGTCAGCGGCGAACCAGGAAAACGCCCCGGAAGTAATCCCAAACATTGCAGAACAGTTCACCAAGGCGGTGCTGAAATTCGAACAGATGGCCCGCCAGTTTGAGGAGGCCGTGTCCATTGTGGAAGGCGGCTCCCGTCGGTTGGGAAGCGGGGCACCCGCTGCACCCGTGACGCTTTCGACCGATCAAGTCACATTACTTCAGCGCCGTCTGAATAATCTGCAAAGTGACATGCTGGAGCACCTCGCGCCGCTGTTGGAACTGGCTCGCCTGGCTCGCCATAGTCCCCAAGACATTCCAACTCGAGCGGCGGAGTTTTCCAATGCCTCCCCAAAAATTTCCGCCGAGATCAATACGTTCGCAGTGGAGTTTGATCGCATCTTTTGTATCGTCCGCGGTCAATAACTTTTCGGCTGCTTGTCAGCGACGCCCTTAACCAGGAGCCGTTTGGGAAAATCTGCTTTCACGGACCACCTTCACAAACTCGCCCGCTTGCCGGGTCAACTCCGGCCAATCGCGAGTCCGGAGAATTTCAGCACTCAATAGCGACGAACCCACGCCCAAGGCTGAACAACCCGCCTTCAGAAATTCCGGAGCCGTTTTAAGGTCCACGCCCCCTGTCGGAACGATTCGCAAATGCGGCAGCGGGGCACGGAGGTTCCGGATGTAGCTTGGCCCAAGTTTGTCAGCAGGAAAAATCTTAATGAAGTCCGCCCCACCTTCATGAGCCGTTTGCGCCTCAGTCGGTGTGTAAGCGCCCAGCATGACCGGTTTTTCCAAGGCGTGCGCGGCTGCGATTAGTTCCAGTTTAGTAATCGGGCTGATGATGTATTGCGCCCCCGCATGGATGGCTTCCCGGCACTGGTTTGCGTTAAGGACCGTTCCCGCCCCCAACAAGAACTCATCACCAAACCGTTGGCGCATTGCACTGATGGCTCGCATTGCATCCGGGACAGTAAGAGTGATTTCCAGAGCGATGATTCCGCCTTGGATCAATGCTTCGCACACAGGTTCAACAAGTTCTGCGATCGGCGTGCGAATGACAGCTACGATTCCCAACTCAATGATCCGGGATGAAATGTCCAAGCGCGATGCCATATGGCTATTCGATGGAGATGGGAATCGGTGTGCAAGGTAAGAATTGGTCGGGGCGGAGAGATTTGAATCCGCTTTCGCGTTCGCAGGTATTCGGATCGGTTCGGGGATCTTCGCTTTTGTTCGCCTTTCAACGTTGAACCAAACGCTCGTCATGCTCCTCGGCGAACCTTCCCGCAACTTCTGTGTTAGGATTGGTTAGGAATTCTCAACACTCTTTACCCCCACGTAATGCGTTCTCAGCTTACAATGCTTCCAGATACCCCCGTGAGGACCGCGTTGATTAAATTGTGGCAAATTCTACAATGTGACAGCGTGCCCTCATCCACAACCAGGTCCAAGCGTTCTATTCCCCCCTTCCCTCTGCACTCGAACATTTTCATTCAATGCCCCTAACCCTCGAACAACAACGCCACCTGACCGCCGCCGAGGGCTGGCTCGAACTGGGCGACCACGTCACGGCGTTCCATGAGCTGGAGCAGATTCAGGCCAGCGCGCGTGCAAACTCCGAAGTATTGAAGCTACGATGGCGCATTTATCGAAAAGCTCAAAAATGGGGAAACGCCTTCACCGTTGCCGAAGGGCTCACTCGCATTCTCCCCGACGACCCCGAGGTTTTTATTTGGCGTTCCTACGCCGCAAGGAGGATGGCTGGTGATGGACTCCTGCACGCCTACGAACTGCTGCACGACGCCGTGAACGACTTTCCGGACGAGCCTTGCATGCCGTTCAATCTCGCCTGCTACGCCTGCCAACTCCGGCGCCTGCCTCAAGCATTGAGCTGGCTGCACGTCGCCTTTGAAATTGCTGAGCGCAATGGCACGGAGAAGTTCTGGAAAACAATCGCCTTGGACGAACCTGATCTCGAACCCTTGCGGCGAGCATGGAGGATTCAGAGAGCGATGAGACCGAATCAAAAACTTACAACGCCTTAATCGATTGGCGTAAACCAAACAATCTTCTCGCCCAGCAATATGGTGTGAGCGGCGAAGCCATTCGCCAGCGACGAGTGCGAGCTGGCGCTCCCGCTCCCTTGTTCCAATCTCACTTGGAGACGCGCCGCTTCTATGAAGAGGTTTTGGACCGTCTGGAAGAAATCAGAGGTCTCCCAGAAAGATGAGGCCGAGCGCATTCTTGGTTTCCAACTGCGCCCAGCTAAAGTCAGAACCTTTGCCTTCCAACAGGCGGGCTTGAGCACGGGCAAGGAGCCTTGGAACCGCATGAATTTCGACTTACCCAGCGTTGTTCTCTCTCGCCTCTGGCGCATACCCATCCAAAATGTTCATAACCAACGCATCCGAAACAAACGAGGTGCCCCCAAGTGGAAAGCCAGTTGGAATCGCGATTGGATGCAGGATGAGTCATTTCGAGCGGCTCAAGCGGCGGAAGAAATCGCAGCTCACTCTTACTTTCACCGCACCCAAGTCCCCCGAATGTTCCCGCGCCCAAGAGTTCTTCACGGGCAAGGCAGCTTTTACGGGGACGTAACAGGCACTTCGTCCACTTGCAGCACTTTGACAGCGGTGAGCCATCGCCCTTTCCATTCACGCCGCACCGTAACGTAGACTCGGGGCAGACACAGTCGTCCGCATGGTTGTCAGGATATTGGGATCGGAGGTTTGGTATCGGACGCTATCTCCATACACGCTGGAAGCTCCGTGAAACGTTGCGATGTCTCGACTCACCGTAAAGGTCATCGGCTCCCGAATGGTGTCGGAATGCGACCTGTCGCGATACCACCAACTCACCCACGCCACCACCACTGCCGTAGCGATAAGGAGTGCGTTTCTTACCCTGGGTTCCATCGCGTCGAGCTTGTGACGCAATACATCGTGGCGCAAATCGATTTGCGTCGGTGGTTTGTCCTCCCCAGCTATTAAGGCTCCACCAGGTAACGCGCCACCACGTCGGCATCCGTATTGCCAAAGCACCAGAGTTGGAGCAGCGCAGTCTTGTTGGCGGCGATGTTCGCGGGCGCAGCGGCGCCGACGAACTTCCACGCGGGGAAGTTCAGCGCGCGGGTGGAACCATCGGCCTTGATGCGCAGGGTCAGCGAGAAGCCGTAGCCCATGCCGGAGCCGGTGAAGGTCACATCGCCCGCGAGCGTGAGGCGCTGCGAGGTGTAGCTGAAGAAGTTCAGGTTGATGTTGCTGGCGTAGGCGAGCTCGAGTTGTTGCAGGTGCAGGCGCCGCACCGAGGCGAGCGCATTGATCGTCACGTTGTTGAACTCGGCGAGATTCACCACCGAGAACGCCGTGGTATCGGAGTCGCCGCCCGTGATCGCGACCAGCGTGTTGATGCTTTGCAGCGAGAGCGGTGCGCCGGGGTCGAGCTTCACGAAGCCATCGATGGCCTTGCCGCCAGCGGTCACGCCGTCGTGGACCACGAGCACTTTCTTCGAGGTGTCGAACGTCACTTCACCATCAGCGCCGGTGAATGCCGCGTGCTGGACTGTGGTGCCTCTGCGAATACGAACTTGTTTGGGCATATTCTTTTTTCAGTTAAGAGTCATGCGATCGTCGAAAGCGGTCGTCGGGGTGAGGTCGCCAAAATCTTCAGTGACGGTGTGCGCCGTCAGATCCCCCCAGTCCTCATCCGCAGCGCGAACGCATTGGAACACGTAGAACTGGCCGGAAGGATCGAGACGCGAAGCCTGGACATTGCGGCGCAGCCCGGTGGTGTTCTCGATGATGTAATCACCAGAGCCCGGCGCAGCGATGGACACCAAATCACTCGCTCGCACCAAAAGGTTCTCCGTCCCGGGCACGACTGGCACCAACCCGAGGTAACCACCAGACATGACATGCGCGCCGATGAACTTGCACGGCGACACTCACTTCCGCCGCAACCGTCCAACCCGTCGCCGAGTTAAACGCCGTCGGCCGATGGAAAACACCATCGCGCACGACTGGAGCGCCGAGGCGGAACACCGCCGTCAGCGCACGCCGCGTGAGAGTGGGAAGGTTCAGTGACATCAGGTGCGAATGAGTCGGGCGGTGCCGGCGCGGCGATGCAGGTATTCGCCGAGCTTGGAAAGCATCGCCTGCGCAACGTGCGGAATGACGGGCGCACGGTCCTTCTTATCGAAGGTCAGGCTCAACGTCCCGGTGAGCGCCATCGTGGCCAGGCCTTCGCCTTCGGGATCGTCGGTGCGATTGGTTTTGATCAGTTCACGCGCCGTCTCGATCGTCGCGTCGCGCAAGGTTTTCGGAACAAGGTTCGCGGCGAAATATTCGTCACGCGAGGCCAGGCTCAGTGACACGCGGTTGGTCAACGCATCATCGTCACGGGCAAACTCACGCGGCCATTGCAGGGCTTGCGTGGTGTGCGCCTTGAACCCGCGGAACTGGTAATACGCATCGATGAGCCGCGTGGCAAACACGAGCGCAGCCGTTTTCGTAGTAATGTTTGCACCCGTCCAATCCGTTGCGTAGAGATGCGCCTCGTGGAACGCATCGCCTTCGGCCACGTCAGCGTAAGCGTTCGCATCGGCTTTGCCGGTGCCATCTTCCTTGATGAGCGTCAGCGGCATGGATCAGTTAGCCGTTACTGGCGCGGGAATAATTGCCTTCTCCAAAATCGCAATGGCCTGCGTCGCCAGTTGAAACTCCTGGAGGTTGAAGCAACGAATGCCGGGGTGCGCGATGAACTGTTTCAACAGTTCCAATGCTTCAGGCGGTGTGGGTTCAGGATTTGTCATCTTTTTCCTCAACAGTTTTCACGTCCTTGCTGCGATTGATTTTCAACGCCGTCAGCACGGCGAGCCGGTCTGCTTCCGGCGCGGCCTGGAACGCTTCCGCAATCGCGTGCGACTCTTCGCGCTGCGCTTGCTCGATGTAGCTGGCCAGCACTTCGGCGAACCGCGCGCGCAGATAATCCTCAGGATCGATGACCACCTCGGGCGCCTTCTCTGTCGCAGGTTGGTTGCCTTTGGCCGCGATGAACTTCAGGGCGGCTTCCTGTTCGGTGTGAGTTCAACAATCAGTTGCATGAGATCAGGTGTAGAGTTCGCACGGCACTTTCCAGGTCGTGCCGGTGTTGTCCCAAATGATGAAGTAGCTGTCGGGCGTCGGCGCGCCGGCGGCCACGGTCATGTGCGTGACGAGCTTGCCCTGGATCATCGCGAAGTCGGAGTCATCAGCCAGGCGACATTGGAGCGTCTGCGCACTGCGCTTGAGCGCGGGAAAAGTCGAGGTCGTGCCACTGAACATGAGCCGGCCGCTGACATTCCAACCCGCGCCGCTCGACGCCTCGGCGAACGTCGCGCCAAACGGACCGCCCCACGAACCCGCGACCGCGTTGCCCGCGACGTAAAGATTGCGCGGCCGATTGCCGCCGCTCGAACCGATGTCGTAAGTGTTGTCCGTCTCCGCGAAGAAATGCCCGGCGGATTTGAAGCGCCACGCCGCCGCATCGTTGGGCCTGATGATCATGTCCCAACCATTCGATGACGCGAGTGACAGTTGGCGCGACGCCAACACTTTCAGATCCCGCACCGCGCCCGTGCCGAGCTTCTCGGTGCTGAGGAGCAACTCGTTGCTCGACCACTTGAAAGCAGCCGCGCTCGAAGTTGCTCGCATCGGTGAACGTGTTGTAGAGATGAAACGCCTGGGCACTCGTGCCGTTGCGTTGCATGAGCGTGTTCGCCGCTTCGCGCGCGAGAAAACAATCGGTCGCATACGAACCCAGACTCAGCTTGTCCACGTTCAAGCCCGAGGTGCCAAATATATGGCAGGAAGGATTGGAGCCGCCGCGATTATCGAAGGTCAGGAGCTGCACGCCATCCACCACACCGTCCATGCGATAGTTCGCCGCCGAGGACCAGCCGGTGTTGAACCCGCCGAGCTTCAACGACGAAGTCGTGAACCCGCCCGGGGGCAAGGTAGGCGTGCCATCCTTGGCCACGGCAAACTTGCTCACGCCCGCCAACTGCAAATCGAGCAGCTTCGACCCCGCCGCGCTCGCCGTGTCGGTGATGTTCAACTTCAACCCGTTGAACGCCACCGCCGCGTTGTTCCACGTCTGCGCGAAGTTCAAGAGCGGCGTATCCGCAACCACCGCGCCCGTGGACAACGCGAACATCTGCGCCAGCGTGAGCCGCTGACTCGTGCCCGCGTTGTTCACTTCGAACTGCATGGCCAGCGCTGCGCCGGATGCCGCCGGAAGTTCTGAGATTTTCACGCCCATGTTAACCTTCCGTGTTGCGTTCCTGCCCGTCCTCCGTCACGCGCGCTTGATCGTCCATGGTCAACCGCGTCGCACTCGTCACCGGTGCGGTTGCCGCTCGCCCCATCCGTCGCTCGCGCAGATACCACGCGTAGAACGGGCGATCATGTCCGCAGCTTGTTGAAGAGCCTCGCCATTCGTTCCGGTTCCGTGGCTTCGTTTTCACCGTCGCCACGGTCACGGACTCGCTGGAGCGGAGTTTCCGGCAGTGGCGGTATCACCGGCGGCATCTCTGCGTTGCTTGGCGTCGGTGGTTCATCCTCGGGCAGCAAAGGCCGCCGCACGCGACGAATGATGGGATACAAGGTGTTCATTTTGTTGTGCGCGTGGATCCATCGCTAGAGGGCGTTGCCGCCGATGGCGACCTGCTTCCAGTTCGTGCCGTCACTGATGGCCAGGCACGGCACCGCGCCCGTGCCACCGGCGCTCAGGTGAATGATGCGCCGCGGAAACTTCGCCGCCGTGACGCCGGCCGCGACCGCCGCCGCCACGTTGGTGAAGGTCGGAATCTGAATCTGTTCACCCGAACGAATCCTTTCAAAACTGCGTGGAATTTCTTTGCCCATAATTGTTGGTGAGGTTGTCCACCGGCTTCGCTCTGGCGCGAAGCGCGGTGGCCGCCACGCTAGTGGCCTAGTTGTGTGGTCGATGGCGACGATGCGGACGTTCTTGTTCTCCCAAACGCGCATCCAGTTGGCGTGCGTTTCCAGTTCCGCATTCGTCGGCGAATCACCCGCGACCGAGGCCGACGTGAACTTCACGCCGCGCGGATGCAGGATGTAACGACGGCGATTGATGAGCACCGTGTCGCTGTCGAGCGGCACGCGCGCGAGTTCGACGCCTTCCGTGCCGAAGCCGCCTTGCAACGGCGCGCCATCGAGCGGCGCGAGCCTTTGCGCGAATGCGCCCTGGCCGAACAGATAAGTCGTATAAACCGTGCCGTCCGTCGTGCCCGCGCGCGTCGGCAGCTTGTCATCCACGATCACGCGCCGACCCTGGAACGTGCGTGATCATCGTCTTGCCTTCGCTGTCGGGAATGAAGTCGATCGAGATCGAGTTTGCGCAGCGCCGCTTCCGTCGCCGAGTGCATCGCCACGGCCGTCAGTCGATCCGCCGCGATCGCCGAGCTTCGGCGCAGGCATCGACGAACGTCGAACCATTCAAGCGCGTCGCGAGCTGATTGGCCGGCGATGGTCTCGCGAATGAATCGCGAGCAGATTGCCCGACATCGACGCCGCGCCGAACATGCCTTTGAGGCACGACACGATCAGCCCTTCATCCGTGCGCGCCCAATACCCGCCACGAGATCCACGATGGCCTGCATCGGATCATCACCGGAAATGACTTTCGCGAGATGATTCACCGACCAGACCTGCGCATCGTTGTGAATGCGCGCGATGTCCTGGTCGGACGTGATCTTGTTGACCGTGAGCGAAGCCGCATCGCTGAGGATCTGCCGCGTCGCGGTCAGATCTTTCCAGAACGGCATCTTCACTTCGCGCCCGCCGCCGGCCGCCAGTTCATCGAACTCCGGTGCGCTCTCGACGATGCCGCATTCGCCAAACGCGCCCAGTTCCGCCGTGCGCTCGATCGCGTATTTCTCGAACTCCGTCGGGATGATGATGTCTGCCACTGCTGTCTTTGCCATGAACTTCACTCCGGTTGTGACCCGCTCGGACGTGCGGCACGTATCACCGCCGTCGCGCGAATAAATCGCGCTACGCCGCAGCCTTCAGGCGCGCCGCGAGGTTCGGATCGGTTTTTTGCATTTTCATTTGCTCGTCAGATTCCAATCGGCCCGCGCCGGAACGGATTCTTCATCGAGCCACCACCGACCCCACCGGAGCCGTTGCCGACGGCACCGCCGCCTGCGCTGGATTCAAACAAGTGAGGCGCCTCGACCACCTGCCGGGTCACCCACTCATCGAAAGTCAAAGGTGTCACGCCATCGCGCCCATACACCGGCGTCTTGCCGTCCGTCTCGACGGCTGCAATCGCGCCACCAGAAATTTTGAAAACATTCCGCGCGCGCCCCTTGATGTCGGGAATAGCTGAGCCGCGCAGGCCGAGCTTTGTCGCCGCCTCCACCACGTTGCGCTCGATTTCCTTTTCGAGCAGTTGCGCGCTGAGAGTCGCCGCCTGTTGCTCCGCAGCCTGGGCCCGCTTCTCCCATTCGCCCACCGCTTTCCGCGTGCGATTCTCCACGAGCTTTTCCACTTCGCCGTCCTTGATCAGCTTTTCCTCTTCGAGCCGCGCTTTCTCCGCGAGCAACGTCTTCACCGCCTCGGGATCGATGCCGTCATATTTGGCGGTCAGTTCCGCGAGCTGATTCTTGAGCGCGAGATTGTTCGTGCGGAACTCATCCACGCGCGATTTTTCCACCGCGCCTTCGGCATCGAGGAA
This sequence comes from uncultured Verrucomicrobiae bacterium, assembly GCA_963760275.1. GTDB lineage: Bacteria > Verrucomicrobiota > Verrucomicrobiia > Limisphaerales > SIBH01 > JANNGC01. The sequence continues at coordinate 209 of CAVXCM010000002.1, read as the reverse complement.
GAACGCGCCATCCCGCTCCACGTAGAGCGAGGCATGTTGTTCCGGGATTTCCGTCTTGGCGGTGTATCGAAATTTCAGGGGCATAAGCGCGCTGTTTCTTGGACAGAATCCTCGCGCAAACCATTCAAGAAATCAAGGCGAAGAAGTGCTAAAAGCACTGTAAACATTGGTCGGAATGCATCCAAAAGCAATCGCGAGCAACGCGCTGC
>CAVXCM010000001.1:0-6561 GCA_963760275.1 uncultured Verrucomicrobiae bacterium | reverse complement strand
TCGACCAGGACCGGCAGATCAATCTCATCGAATCGGTGCTGCAAGGCGGGCAAGGAGGAAGGTTTCCCGCTCACGCGCCTCGTCGCGAACATGGAATGGGCGCTCGAGGACAAGGCGGGCGTCGAGGACATCGTCGAGTACGAGTCGCGGCTCAATTACGTGCTGCCGAAGTACGATGACCCCGTGATTTGCACCTACGATCTGTCGCGCTTCAACGCGGGCGTGGCGATGGACATCCTGCGCACGCATCCGCTGGTCATCGTGGGCGGCGTGCTCCAGGAAAATCCGCTCTACGTTCCGCCGGATGAGTTTTTGAAGGAGTTGGAAGATCGCCGCGCTCTCACCGCGTGAGATGAAAACCTTCGATGCGAACGAGCGTCCGGAACGTAAAGCTGGGTGCCGTCGGAAACCCGCGACGAGGTCCTGCGTCTCCGCCGCACGGTTCGCGATCTGGTGGCGCTGTCGTCGCTGCCGTCCATTTGGGTGGATTGCGATCTGGAGCGCAGCCTGCAAAATCTCACGGACGTTCTCCGCGCCACGCTGCGCGCGCTAACGGTCTGTGTTCGCATCGAGATGCCCGATGGTTCGCGCTTCGAAACCGCCGCGTCTGAAAGGCTCTCACACGGTGGACCGCGCACGTTTCACGCGGCGGAACTGTTGGATGAAGTGCCGTCGGATTCGAACGAGTTGATTTCGATTCCGCGATTCAACGGCACTGGCCCCATCAACGCCTTGCCTCATCCTGTCTTCGCGGAAGGACGGCAAATTGGAAATCTCGTCGCCTGCTTTCGTGAAGATTTTTTTCCCGAGGAGAATGAGCGGCTGATCCTCCAGGTGGCGGCGAACCAAATTACGCTCCTGCTCCAACGTCACAAGGCGCAGGAAGAGCGCTTCGCCCGCAAGTTGGCCGAGGATCGCTTGCGCCAGACCGAGCATCATTATCAGCAACTCGTCCAGTCTTTGCCCGCGGCGGTTTACACCTGCGACAACGAAGGGCGCATCACGCTTTACAACGAGGCGGCGGCAAAGCTTTGGGGTCGGCGGCCGAAGCTCGGCGAAGATTTGTGGTGCGGCTCGTGGAAAATCTTCAATCCGGACGGCTCGCCGCTGCCGCTGAACGAGTGCCCGATGGCGATCGCCATTCGCGAAGGCCGGTCCGTGCGCGGCCAGGAAATCATCGTCGAACGTCCGGACGGCACACGCGCGTGGGTGCTGCCGCATCCCGATCCGATTCGGGACGAAGCCGGAAAGATCGTCGGCACGGTCAACATGCTCGTGCAGGTGGACGAGTTGAAGCGGGCCGAGCAAGCGGCGCGAACCAATGAGGCGCGCATTCAATCGCTCCTCACGCTCATGCCGGCGGCGGTTTATGCGTGCGATGCCGAAGGGCGCATCACCTTTTACAATCGGCGCGCCGCGGAGTTGTGGGGTCGCGAACCAAGGCTCAACGACGATCATCAGAAGTTCTGCGCGGCTGCCGTTGCTGGTTCAACGGCAAACAGTTCCGCGCCGAGGACACGCCGATGGCGATTGCGGTGCGCGAAGGCAAATCCTTCCGCAATCTTGAGCCCACCTTCGAACGGCCCGACGGCACGGGCGTTCCGGTGCTGGTGAACATCGATCCGATTCTCGATGCGGACGGAAATCCAGCGGGGCGATCAACGTGTTCCAGGATGTCACGGCGCTGAAGAACGCCGAAGCCGAACTGCGCCGAAAGAACAGCCAGCTCGCCGCCTTTCTGGAAACGGCCGCGCTTGGCCTGCATCGCGTCGGGCCCGACGGGATCATCCAGTGGGCGAACGACGCGGAACTCCAGATGCTCGGCTATTCGGCGGAAGAATACATCGGCCATCACATCTCGGAATTTCATGCCGACCAGCCGGTCATCGACGACATTCTCAAACGTCTCACTTGCGGCGAAAAGCTTTACGGCCACGAGGCGCGGCTGAAGTGCAAGGACGGTTCGATCAAAGCACGTGCTGATTGATTCGAGTGTGTTGCGGGAGGACGGCAAGTTCCTTCACACGCAATGCTTCACGCGCGACATCACGGAAAAGAGGCGGGCTCATGAAGAGTTGCGAGAAAGCCAGCGTCGGCTGGCCACGCTGCTCTCGAATCTTCCCGGGATGGCTTACCGATGCCCCACCCGCGCGCCGTGGCCGCTGGAATTCGTGAGCGAAGGCGTGCTCCATCTCACCGGCTGGAACGCCGACGATTTTCGCAGCGGACGCGTCACCTGGGAGGACGTCATGCATCCGGAAGATGTTCCCATGGTGGCCCGTGAGGTTGAGGCGGCTTTGCGGGAACAGCGTGTTTTCTCTCTTTCGTACCGCGTCATCCACCGCAGCGGAGAAACGCGATGGGTGCTCGATCGCGGTCAGCCCGTCCAGGATGATTCCGGAAAACTGGTCGCATTCGAGGGATTTGTCGGAGACCTCACCGAACACAAACGCACCGAGGCGGCTTTGTTCGAGAGCGAGTGCCGTTTCCGCGGCCTCGTTAATTCCGTCGAAGGCATTGTTTGGGAGTGCAACCTCGGAGAGACCGGTTTCCATTTCACGCTCGTGAGCGATCAGGCCGAGCGTCTCCTCGGCTATCCCGTCCAGCAGTGGCTCACGCGAACCCGAGTTCTGGCAAAACCACATCCATCCTGAAGACCGGACGGGGGCCGTTGATTTCTGTGCCACGCAAACGCGCGACAAAAAGGATCACGATTTCGAGGTACCGGATGATTGCCGCAGACGGCCGCGTCGTTTGGCTGCGCGACCTCGTCACGGTCCTCATCGAAAATGGCAATCCGGTCAAGCTCGTGGGCGTAATGGTGGACATCACCGAGCGGCAAACGCGCCGAGGAAGCGCTCGCGGCGAAGATGCGGCAGCAGCGTGCGGTGGCTGAGCTCGGCTTGTTTGCGCTGCGCGAGAATGATTTGCAACAGTTGCTCGACCGCGCGGTTTCGGAAATCGCGCGCACCCTCGACATCGAATACTGCAAGGTGTTGGAGCTGTTGCCTGAAGGAGATGCAGCGCTGTTGCGCGCCGGGGTGGGTTGGAACGAAGGGCTCGTCGGCCGTGCAACGGTGGGCACTGGCATGGACTCGCAGGCTGGCTACACGCTCAAGTCCAACCAACCGGTCGTGTCCAAAGACCTGCGCAAAGAAACGCGCTTCAGTGGCCCGACTCTGTTGCACGATCACGGGGTCGTCAGCGGATTAAGCTGCATCATCGTCGGCGAAAACGGCCCGTGGGGAGTGTTGGGTGCGCACACGAAATCCGACGCGAGTTTTCCGAGGAGGACGTGGCATTTCTCCAGGCCGTCGCCAACGTGCTGGCCACCTCGATCCAGAGGAAACGCGCCGAGGAAGCGTTGCACGAGAGCAAGGCGTTGCTCGAAAGCCAGAAGGACGCCTTCCAGGCGGCCATGCGCGGCAGTTCGCTGGAAGAGTCGTTGGAAGTTCTGGTTCGCCGAGTCATTGAATTCACCGGGGGCCGGGCGCGGGCGGCGTTTTACATCGCCAGTCCCGATGGCAAGGCGTTGCATCACATCATCGGCATGCCCGAGCATTACGCGAAAGCCGTGGATAACTTCCCCGTCAGCGCCGAGTCGATGGCGTGCGGCCTGGCGGTGCATACCGGGCAACCGGAAATCGCCGTGGACGTGGAACAGGAGCCGAAGTGGGAACCGTACCGCTGGCTGGCGCGACACCATAATTTCCGCGCTTGCTGGTCCTTCCCCGTGCGCACCAAGGACAGCGTGGCGAACGGCACACTGGCCATGTATTTTCAGGAGCCGTGCGCGCCGACGCCGCGCGAGATGGAAATGGCGGCCGTCATCGCGCACGCCGCCACCGTCATCATTTCCAGACACCAGCAATCGGCGGAACGCGAGCGGGCCGAACAGGCCATGCGCAAACGCGGCGAGCGGCTGCAGTTGCTTTCCGAAACGCTGGGCCAACTCATCAGCGCGCGCGACCCGGAAACGATCGTGCGTGAACTCTTTCCCAAAGTGGCCGCGCACCTGGGCGTCGATACCTATTTCAACTTCATGGTGAACGAGAGCGGCGATGCCTTGAGGCTCCATTCCTGCGCTGGAATTCCGGAGGAGACGGCGCGAGGCAAATCGACCGACTGGAGTTCGGCCAGGCGATCTGCGGCACGGTCGCGCAAACGCGCCAGGGCATTCACGCGACCGACATTCAGCATTCCGGCTACGACAAAGCCCAACTCGTCCGCGGCTTCGGCATTCAATGCTACGCCTGCAATCCGCTCCTGGTCGGCGAACGGTTGCTCGGCACACTTTCCTTCGCCAGTCGCACGCGCACCGCCTTCGATGAAGACGAATTGCAGTTCCTGCGCATCATTTCCCAATACACGGCCGTGGCGCTGGATCGGTTGCAGGGTGCGGAGCGGTTGAAGGAGAGCGAGGAGCGCTTCCGCGCCGTGCTGGATAATTCCACGACGGTCATTTACCTCAAGGACCTCGAGGGCAGGTATCTGCTGACCAACCAATGCCACGCGGAATTGTTTCACCTGCCGAAGAATCGCGCGTTGGGAAAAACCGACGAGGAAATCTTCCCGCCGGCCCAGGGCGCGAAGTTCCGCGAGAACGATCTGGCCGTCCTGCAGTAAGGGCGAACCGCTCGAGTTCGAAGAAGTCGCCTCACACGACGACGGACCGCACACCTACATCTCCATCAAGTTCCCGCTGCGCAAGGCGGACGGGACCATCTATGCCGTGGCCGGCATTTCCACCGACATCACCGAGCGCAAACGTTCGGAGTCGCTGGTGCTGGGGCAAAAGCAATTGCTCGAATTGATCGCCGCCGATGCGCCGCTGGCCGAGATCATGGAGAAATTGATCGAAGTGATCGAACGGCATTCGCCCGGGCTCACGGGATCGTTGCTGCTCATGGATCCGGATGGAAAACACTTGCGCCCATTTGCCGGGAAGAACATGCCCGGCGAGTGGTGCCGACTCATCACGCCACTGCGCATTGGCCCCTGCGTTGGCTCCTGTGGCACGGCCGCTCACCGGAACGAAAAGGTCGTCGTCGACGGACATCGCGACAGGATCCGCTTTGGGCTGAGTTACAAGGAGAGCGCCTCCAAGTTCGGCTTTCGCGCGTGCTGGTCCAATCCGATTCGTTCCAGCGGCGGCAAAGTGCTCGGCACCTTTGCGGGTTACTATTCTGAACCGCGTGGCCCCAGAGGATTCGGATTGGGAAGTCGTCGAAATTCTTTCGCGGACGGCGGCCCTGGCCATCGAACGGCAGCAAGCGTTGGAAGCGCAGCAGAAACTTTCCGCGCTGGTCGAGCACAGCCCCAACTTCATCGGCGTGGCCAACCTGGAACAACGTCCCTTGTTCCTGAATCCCGCCGGCCGCGAACTGGTGGGGTTAACGCCAGAAGAAGTGCCGCAGACGACCATCCTGGATTATTTCCCGGAAGACGAACGCGAGCGCATCGAGCGGGAAATTCTTCCCGCAGTTGCTGCAGAACGGACATTGGGACGGCGAAGTCCTTTTCCGCCATTTCAAGACGGGCGCACTCATTCCCGTGATGTGGAATGTTTTTGTGATTCCTGACACCAAGACGGGCGCGCCCGCGTTCATCGCCTGCGTGTCCACCGACATCACCGAGCGCAGGAAGGTGGAGGACGCGTTGCGCCGCAGCGAAAAACTCTTCCGTGAACTGGCCGATTCCATGCCGCAGATGATTTGGGCCGCGCAACCCGACGGCCATGTGGATTACTACAACAAGCGCTGGTACGAGTACACCGGCTTTCCGGAGCGTTACGGCAACGAGAGCTGGACTCCGGTGCTGCACCCGGACGATGTCGAGCGAACGATGCAGACTTACAGCGATTGCATTCGCGATGAGCGCATCTATCAGATCGAGTATCGCTTGAAAGACCGGCGAGACCGGCGGCTACCGGTGGTTCCTCGGACGCGCGCTGCCCATTCGCGACGAGTCCGGGAAAGTCATTCGCTGGTTCGGCACCTGCACCGACATCGACGATCAAAAACGCGAGGAGGAAAAGTTGGAAAACAGTGGTCGCCGAGCGCACGGCGCAATTGCGCGACACCGTTGCGGAACTGGAAGCATTTTCCTACAGCGTCGCGCACGACATGCGGGCGCCGCTGCGCGCGATGAACAGTTACTCGCGCTTTCTCCAGGACGACTTCGCCCACGTGTTGCCACCCGAAGGAAAAGAATTCACGCGACGAATCGCCAACGGAGCGCAACGGCTGGACGCGCTGATTACCGACGTCTTGAATTACAGCAAGATCGCCCGCGGCGAAATGACCCGGGAGAAGGTGGACGTCGAGAAACTGATCCGCGACATCGTGGAGTCCTATCCGAACCTGCGGGAATCCGGCGCGGCCATCCTCGTGCAGTCCGGCATGCCGATGGTCACCGCCAATACCGCCGCGCTCACGCAATGCATCTCCAACCTGCTGTCGAACGCCGTCAAGTTCGTCGCGCCCGGGACCACGCCCCGCGTGCTCATTCGCGCCGAACCGCGGGGCGAATCCGTCCGGCTCTGGTTTGAGGACAACGGCA